>CAWBGY010000015.1:0-76076 GCA_963788505.1 Terriglobia bacterium | reverse complement strand
ATGCGCTCTATCCAATTGAGCTACGGGCGCGGCCAACTTTGAAAGATTAGCACACGAACCAGATGCTGCGGAACCCAGGCCCTGGCGTTGCAGGAGCGCACCCGCGCCGTAGCTTGGAAATCAAACAATCACACGGTAAGCCTTCCTCCCCGCATCGTCCTCTACCTCCTCACCGCGGCTCAATATAATTTCTCGGCAGCGATGCGCATGACCATGCCTAGCGTGGTCAGGCAGTATATCCGCTGGTTTGAGCTGGCCCAGCACCGAAGAAGGTTGAGCGGTTTGGGCGGCTCGCCCTTTCTCTCGTCGGGGCGGCCGCTCTCGCAGGCTTCTCCGCGCTTCTGATGCTCCAGAGGTGCACCCCTCTCACCCGTGGAGCCACTACTGCATCAGTGGGGCTGGTTATTCCGCGGGGTTAAAGGCTGCGGCTGGGGCGGTTCTGAAGGCTCGTCGACCGGTGTACCGTCGCGGCGTCTAAGCACGATGGGGCCCGTCTCGCGGTGCCGCGCTGCACTTAACTCATCGATCTTGACTTCCACATTTTGATTGCTCTCATCCGCAACTTGGAACAGTTTGACGCCTTCCGCGGATCGCCGGGAAGCCAACCCTACCTTGGCGTCTGCCTTTTGCGCCGCGCGCGCCCTTTCATAAAAGATTTGCGCGGTTTCCAGGTCGCCCTCCATTTCCGCAAGATATCCAGCATTGTTCAGCGAGAAAGCACCGTTGGGATCGAGCGCATACGCCCGCAAGAAATCCTGGGTAGCAGCCTCGCGATCATTGCGATTAAGCGCTGTAACTCCGCGCAAGTTGAGCAAACTCGCCTGTTCCTCGGGTGTCTCCAGCGTATTCATTCGCTGGCTCAGCCTTTTGGCTGCGTCCGCAGCCATCTCGCTCACCTCTTTGCCTCTGCTGGCGCCGCCCTGACTGACGATCGCGGGCTCCGTGGAATGTAAGGCGGCGGCCTCCTGATAAAAGGTCAAAGCGCCTATAAAGTCGCCTTCCATCTCCTTTGTGACCCCGAGGTTGTTCAGGGTGAACGGGTTCTGCCGGTCCAAAACCAGGGCATGTTGTAACTCCGCTTCAGCCTCTGAGACCCGCCCTTCCGACAGAAGCGCCACCGCCGATATGTTCGCGCGATTGGCTTCGAAGGAGGCATTCTGTGCGCCATTGACCGCGGCCAGAAAGAATTGGCCCTCCATCCGCTTGGAACTGGCAAGATCGACCACGGCGTTGGTTCGCTCCCGCGACGCCAAAGCGTAGTAATTCTCTGCCTGCTTGGCTTGGCCATCGAGTTCACTGATGTATCCCAGGTTATTCAGAGTGAACGGGTCGTCGGGATCCAGAAGATAGGCTCGATAGAAAAGTGACTTCGCTTTCTCAAGGTCGTGTCTTTTAACCGCCTCCACGCCTTCGCGGTTCAAACGCTGAACGGGAGTTGGCTTGCTTCGCCGGGGAATATTAATTTTCCAGTCGCCGGCGTGTGCCGCGGTCCATCCCATGCCGATGACCGCGATCATGAGCCATCGTTGGTAAGCCATGCGCATCGTTCTATCCCTTTTTGCGTGACCAGGCGTGAGCCATCCTCGTCGGGGCGTTTAGATGCTGTGCCGGGCGAGGGGTTTGCTGGAAAGACTCAGAACTATCCAGGGAAAGAAGTTCTCCGACTAACCTTTCGAGCGAAATCGCCATCCAAATCGTCGATCGGATCGTTCGTTCTCTCTCTCTTTATGATGAAAACACCATTCATGGCACTGGCCTTCGCCCTGGCTTTGGCGGTCGAAATAGCCTCCGCCCAGGCGCCATCGGCCGCCGATCCCATGAAAATTATTGAGGTGAACAAAATTGAGCCGAACAGAGATGTCATAGGTCCAAGCCGGGTCAACGAGACCGATACGATCATTTCGAAACTCTTACCTGAAGCGCGCGGAAGAACCACACTGATCGGCGGTACCATTGAAAGCCTCGACTATATTCAGGACAGTCTGGTAGTGCGCGCCTTTGGCGGCAACAAAGTAGTGATTCTTTTTGACGGCCGCACCCATATTTCGCGTGATGGAGCGCCCGCCTCGCTGACTGAGCTTCGCGCCGGCGAACGGGTTTACGCCGATGTTGCGCTCGCGGGCAGGGACACATTTGCCCGGAGCCTGCGGGTGTCGACTCAGCAGCCCGCTGGGCTAAGCCGGGGACAGGTGGTGAGTTACGATCCGGTACGCCGTGAATTGAGCGTGCGGGATGCCGGCGACCCCGAGCCGGCAAGATTTTTGCTGGCTGCGAACGCGCTTGTTTTGCGCGATGGCCGGGCGGCTTCATCGGAGGATCTGCGTCAGGGCTCGCTCATCACCCTAAGGTTTACCCCGTCCGCAACCGGGCCAGCGGTGGCCCGGCAAGTATCGATCCTGGCGGCCCCGGGCCAGGACTTTGTTTTTGCCGGCCGCGTTTCTCATCTCGACCTGTCCACCGGACTGCTGGTTTTACTGGATCCAGCCGACCATAAGAGCTATGAGGTCCATTTTGATTCGGCCAAAAGCGGAATAACAGACAGTCTCCGCGAAGGCACTGAAGTGGTCGTAACCGCGACTTTCGACGGTGCGCGCTACTCGGCGAGCAACATCGTGGCGCATACACCCCGCGAGAAGTAGGCGGCCCTCGCCGACAACGCGAGTACTTCAGTTTAGGCGAAATGGTCTAGGCTGAAATTCGTTGCATCCAGAAGCTCGAAGGCCATACCCGGTCTTGATCGAGCGTCGGCAGGAATTTTCGAACTTTCCGGTTCATTTTGCGATAGCTGTGGTCCCAGCCCGGGAAGTTTTCCATCAGGACTTCGGGGTAATATTGCTGCATGGCGCTGCTCGACCAGATCACCTCAAAGTGTGGATTAAAAGTAAGGAAGGCTTGGAGAAGATACTGTTCGGACCAGAAGCAGAAATTCGAGAGCACCGCCTCTCGCGGGTAATCGGACGGCAGGAAAATGTCATGGACGTGAACCACAACTCCCGGCTGCAGACGGGGAAGTATCTCCAGATACTCCCGAACCACGTCACTGCCGACGCTGACCACGTGGCTCGAATCCAGGAACAGGATGTCCCCCCGCCCCAGAGAAAGGAACAGATCCAGGTCAACATCCTGGATCGGCATAGATATCAACTTCGTGATGCGCTCTAATTTCGGACTAGGGAAGGGCTCTATCGTAGTCAGTTCTCCGTCAATCCCGTCGGCTGACCGATTGGCTCGCAAGCCGGCGGAAAGAATCCGGGTGCTGAACCCACCCCCCACCTCGATGATTCGGGCGGGCTTGAAATGTCGAACCAGGCAGTAAGCCATTTCCGCGTCGATGGCTTCGAAAAGGCCGTTGTTGTAGTGATATTCACCCGGTGTGCTGGACTGCTCGGGAAATAATAGTTCGGATTCATACCGGGCGGTGAGTTGCCTGGCCAGCGCCACCTGCTTTTCCAGGTTAAGCTCGAAGCCCACGGGGATCGACTCCATCGGCCACTCCCGCGCCTCAAGATCATGAACGTCCGGAACTGGCCAATAAAAGTGGTTGGGCGTGACCGTTATACCCATGCGCTGTAGCGCCCGGAAAGAGCCGACCATGGTTCTGGAAACCAGTTCGTTTTCCCGTAGCATTCTCAACATACGGGTCAGCGTCTCTTTCGGCGAATAGTTAACGAATCTGCCGTTTGAGGCATCGCCAGAGCCCGCGGTGCGATCAGGACTGGTCGGCGCTGGCATCTCGATCGGATGTGGTTCTGATCCACGTGCAAGACTATTCATGCTCACATTCCCTACTGTTTTTGACAAAATTTCACAATTCCATTCCTGTTAATGAAGTGCAGTTTAGATGTTAAACATAGGTAGGAGATGCTTGGGATTGGGAATTTATTGTTGCTTTGCGCACCAGGATTTACCTGGTCGCCGCCCTTCCCTGCCGCTGCATCTCAGACATGAGTCTTTGTCAGGAGGCGGCATGGCAAGGTCCGCGAAGAATCGCTGGATATCGAACGTCAACACGGATTCTACTCATCCGGCCGCCGGGCTTTTCACCAGGAAGGCCTCGGCGATTGCGCGAGCGCTGGCGTCGAATAAGGTATCTCCCAAAGGTCCAGCTTCAGGCATGCGCATGCTGACGTACTTCATCAATCGCGCAGGGCGTGGGCTCTCTCCGGCGCGCCGCAAAGAACTGGAAAAGGCGAAATCGCTGCTTTCAAAGCGAATTCGGCGAAGCACAACCAACAAGAGCAAAGGATCGGCCCGGCGCAAAGCCGTCTGATGGGCGCATCGGCGGCTTGATCCCTCCCGAGAAAGCGATCGAATCAGGCTCGCCCGCCGACAATTGGGTCTATTCGGGAGCGGGCGGCATTGATAGTCAGGTCAGCTGGCCCGAATTTTTCCCTATTCCAAATCAGTCATCTCGCGCCTCCAACTCAATGGTTCTGTGTATTGTCGCGCCGTCCGCTAGCCCTTCTAATCGTGGCTGTTCCGAGGAACTTGGCCCTTATGGAAAAGCAGACAGCATTGATTGCGCGAGTTGATCTGAAACAATTCTTCGAGGCCTCTGTCGACGCTTTGCAGAATGCTGGTAAACCGGCCAGAAGCAGCGATCCGGCAGTTCGACGCAGCTCCGCCCTGGTGCGCAGGGGGGCGGTTGAGGCGACTGTTCGAACGCGAGCCCTGTCCGATGCGGCAAGGGCATTAGCCACTTTGTGGAAAACGAATCTCAAGCAGCCGAGTTAGGCGAGTTTCAATTATTCGAACAAAGGGCAGGAGCAGCAAGGGTCGGCCCTCGTTGATCTTCATGGAAGCCTGCAACGAATTACGGACGTCTTTCCAGCCTACTTTTGGTCAGGGAATCACATCAAAGATCGGCTATGCCCAAACCGTCTCGACTTCTGGTCCTGCTTGTCACCCTTGTCGCCTTCGCCCCCGAATGGGCGAATTCGCAGACCGCGCACGCCGACTGGCCGGACAGTCCCTCCCACAGCCGGGAAGCTTCCGGGGAGAGTGCAGACCCGTCAAACCGGGAAGTGACCTGGCGCAGCTTGCCAAAGGCTTTCCTTCACAATCAGAAAGGCATCTGGCTGTCGTTCCCCGCACAACTGGCGCACGGCCACTATTGGCTCCCCACACTTGCCATCGCTGGAGGGACCGCCGGACTGATCGTTGCCGATCCTCACGTGATGTCTTATTTTCGTACCCATGCCCGAAATCTGGATGATGTGAATGACACATTCGACGCCCCAATTACCACCGCCGAGGTCATCCTCTTGCCGGGTTCGTTGCTGATTGCCGGCTATGCCCGGCATGACTCGTATCAAATCGACACTGCGTTGCTTGCGGGAGAAGCTTATGCCGACAGCGCGGTCGTCGATCTCGCGATCAAGGCCATCACTCGCAGGAAACGTCCTTCCGATGTACCGCCAGGCGCTCCCTTTAATGACACTTTCTTCAGCGGCGGGAAATCGCCCTTCAAGGGAAGCAGTTTTCCTTCCGGACACGCCGCCGGCGCTTTTGCTGTGGCCACTGTAGTCGCGACGCGATACCACACCCACCGCTGGGTGCCATGGGCCGTCTACGGCTTTGCCACCGCAGTCAGCTTTTCCCGGATTACCAGCGAGTCGCATTTTCCCTCAGATGTGTTTCTCGGCGCCGCCCTTGGCTACACCATCACCCACTATCAGGTGCTACGCCCTCGCTGACTCCGTGCGGTTCTCTACTACCGTTCCTACAGTGAGTTCTGTATTCGACGTTAACGCGGACAGCGTAATCGCGGTAACACCCATCCAAGCCGGGCAAGACCTTTTACTGCAAGAGGGAGAGACGCCTAATCCGAGGAGAAAATCAAATGAGAATCAGTAAACTGCTTCTGTGTATCATTCTCGTCTGTTTTGGCACGTCGCTGGGATTGGCCAAAAACAAGGCAGACGTTCGAGACATCACAGGTTGCCTGGCCAACGGGGACAATGCTAAAGAATTCCTGCTAACCGGGACTGATGGCAGCACATGGGAAGTACGGAGCACGAAGGTCAATCTTGCTTCTCATGTCGGCCAGAAAGTTACTGCCACCGGCGTCGTCTCCAACGCCACCGCCCACAACATGAAGGAAGACGCAAAAGATGCCACCCAAGACATGGGGATGAAGAACACCAACGAGGAGCACGGACATTTGACAGTCACCAGTGTCAAGATGGTCAGCGAGTCCTGCAATTAGCTTGGCCGGTCGCAAGCGAGGGCCGGAGTAATCTGGCCCTCGTATGCAACTACAGTGGCTTCTCCTTTCGAACTACGGCTTTTCCTGATTCCTCGGTACACGGGTCCATCATATGATGAAGTATCATGGTTCGTAGCGCGGAGGGTGATTGAGCAAAATGCGAATTCTATCTCTCGCTGTTGCGGCCGTCGGAGCCCTATTCATAATCGGCGCCGCCGCCATTTGGTGTCATTGGGGCCCTGAGTTCGACATCCTCACCCCATCCAGCGCAGCAACCAGTACGCCCTCGTCTATCGCTCCGCTCCTCGGCAAGAACGCGCACGCGACAATCGGAGACATGGTCTACCTCAACGATGTCCTGCTCCGAACAGGACCGACGCCAAAGCTCTTCGTGATTTCCGGGACGAAAAACGACCGAATGCTCGTCGTCTCGGACTCGCCCAATTCTCTCGCAGGTCGCACGCCGCTCACCGTCGATATCAAGGGACTGATCTGCGCGATGCCTTCCCGCACAACGCTCCGAAAGATTTGGAAACTTAATCAGGAGCAACTCCACTTTTTTGGGAATCAGCGAGTCTATATCGCCGCCGAATCAGTGAAGCAACAGCCCATCGTCGCGGATTAGCTCTTGTCGCCGCTGATCGTGACGTCTTTCAAAACGCCTTACCGAAGGTGAAGAACCTCCATACCAGCGTCACCACGCCGGCAAGAACAACCATCCCAAGCAACCCAGCGATCAGCAACAAAGCGGAAACTGAAGCGGACTTTTTCGCCATGATCTATACCTTCACCTTCTGGTTTGCGACCCCTGAAGGCCCGCCGCTAAATCGCCATTGGGCGGGAATTGTCACGCTGCTCTTTGCAACTTCAGTTCCCGCTTGTCTTCCACTTTTCTGGTTGCCGCATACACGCCCGCCAGGCCGGCAATGGTCCCCAATGCCGCGACGGCCGACCACCCCGGATGACTCTCGGCCCAAAATTCCAGGCTGCTCGAGCGCGAGCGCCTATCGAAGCGGCCATGAGCGCCGTGGTCGCCCGGCACCGGCTCCCACAGGTTGTTCGGACGGTTAGGATTTTCGAGACCATCAGTTTGCTGCGATTGGTAACCCGTGCGCGCCAAATACCGATCGGCAAACGACGGTGCCAGCTTGTTGCCCATAATTGCCACCACGGCTGACCACGCCGCATAATACTCACGGCGGGTGGGATGATGCGCGGCGTAATAAACGGCCCGGGCAGCCACCTCCGGCTGATAAATCGGAGGCACAGGCTGCGCCTTGTGCCGAAGCCGGCTTTTAACCCATCCAAATTGCGGCGTATTCAATGCCGGCATCTGCACCATCACGGTGTGTACGTTGCTGCGGTCATGAAGAAGCTCCGTGCGCAGGGAAGCGTGGAAGCCCAGGATGGCATGCTTGGCCGCGCAGTACGCCCCCTGCAACGGAATACTCCGATAAGCCAGCGCAGAGCCCACATGGACAATCGTCCCGCGATCGCGGGGCAACATTCGCTTCAAAGCTGCCAGCGTCCCGTACACGTAGCCCAGATACGTGACTTCCGTGACTCGCTTGAACTCCGTCGCCGTCATTTTCTTGATGGGAGAGAACACCGACGTCATAGCATTGTTAACCCATATATCGATGGGCCCAAATCTTCTCTCCACTTCCCTGGCCGCTGCCTCCACTTGCTCCGCATCCGATACATCGGCAGGTAGGACCAATGCGCGGCCTCCGGCGGCCGCCACTTCGCGGGCGGCGGCCCGCAAGCCATCCCGGCCACGAGCCACTAGCCCGATCGATGCTCCGTGAGCCGCAAATTCGCGCACCGCGGCTCGACCGACTCCGGCCGACGCACCCGTGACAACCACTACTTCAGATTTCGGCATAAAGCCTTCCTGATGACTTACTTCAGGGACACACTTCGCTCTGGGTTGCAGAGAGATCGACCTCAAAGATCGGCGGTAGCCCTGAGTACGCAGTCCTAAAAGTTCGCCTTCATACAGTGAGATGAGATCGGCTAACGGCAGGTTGTCGGTACTTATTCTGATGACTTCCGGTCGTCTGCAAGCTACCATCCGCGTTCGAAAACCCACATCCCGATCTAGGCCCACGCTTTTTCAAAAGTACCAAGGTTCCGGTATTGTGCGGTCGGTCACAGCCGTTTCTAATCGAAAAAGAAATCGACAAACAACTCGGAGGTAAGAGATGAAACTAGTTTTGCTTATTTTGTTGGCCGCGACCATCCCGGTCCTTGCCTCGCAACCGGGGAGCGCGCAGGATTCCGGCACCATGCCGTCCCACCAGAATCCCGCCACTCCGCTGGATGGACAAGACCTTCAGCGCATAACCAACGAGGTGCGCCATCAACTGGTCCTTCTACCTTATTACGGCGTGTTCGACAACCTGGCCTACAAAGTTTCCGGCGATGGGACTGTGACCTTACAAGGTCAAGTGACCCGGCCTACCCTCAAGTCGGATGCCGAGAATGTATTGAAGAAAATCGAGGGGGTGGAGCGCATAGACAATCAGATCCAGGTACTGCCGCCATCTCCGGCTGACGATCGCATTCGCATGGCGACCTATCGTGCAATTTATGGAAATGAAGTTTTGAGCCAATACGCCGTGCGCGCAGTGCCGCCCATCCACATCATCGTGAATAACGGGAACGTCACTCTCGAAGGCGTGGTCAATCGGCCCATGGACAAACAAGCGGCCGAGATGCAGGCGAAAGGCGTGCCCGGAGTGTTCTCGGTCACTGACCACCTCAGCGTCGAGCAGCCAGAGAAATAAAAGTTGTTCCGTTGAGTTAGGGGAGGGAAAGGGGCTTCGGTTGAGGGACCCAGGTTCTTGCTCCGGACCGCTCTCCTCGACCGCGAACTGACATGTCACCCTGAGCGGGCACCCAACGTCAGCCCGATTCATCGTCGTTCGGACGGCTGACAACAATGCTGTGGTCAAGGGGTTCACGATTGCTGCGACCATACGAGTGCGGGATTGCCCTTCTTCTGGCGGTAACGCTGGTGTTCCCGCCCACCACTTCGGCGTATTCCGTGCTTACCCACGAAGAATTGATTGACCTGGCGTGGAACCAGTCGATCCGTCCTCTGCTGTTTGCCCGGTTCCCGGGCACGACGGAAGAACAACTCCGCGAGGCCCACGCCTATGCGTACGGAGGCTCCGCCATCCAGGACATGGGCTACTACCCGTTTGGCAAGGAGTTTTTCAGTAACCTTACACACTATGTTCGGGCCGGCGACTTCGTGGTTTGGCTTCTTCAGAATGCTCAAACCCCTGACGAACTGGCCTTCGCCATTGGGGCGCTCTCGCACTACTTTGGCGACTCCATTGGTCATTCGCAAGCGATTAATCCCGCAACCGCCCTGGAGTTTCCCGAAGCTAAGGCACGAGTTTGGGCCCATCGTGACCTACGACGAGAGCCCTCACAGTCACGTTCGCACCGAATTTGCGTTTGATGTGGAAGAACTCTCCGATGCTGCTTTGGCGCCGCCATCCTACATGCGCTTCATTGGGTTCAAAGTACCTCGACGGTTTCTGGAGCGGGCTTTTCTCAGCACCTACGGCTTTAATATTCACGAACTTCTGGGACGGGCCCATCCCGCCCTGCACAGCTACCGCACTTCCGTCCGCAGTTTTATTCCGGCGTTTGCGGAAGCGGAAATAGTCCTGCACCGGCATCAGTTTCCTGCGCATCCGGACGACCCGGCATACCACACGTTCGCCGAACGCGTCGCCCGGACAAATTACGACCGCAAGTGGCAGCCTTACCGGGGGCCGGGGTTTAAGGCCCATCTGCTGGCGATTCTGGTCTTCATCGTTCCGAAAATCGGTCCGCTTTCTGATCTGGCTATAAAGATTCCCAGTCGTGAGACGGAAGAACTATACCTGCAGAGCGTAAACCACACGGTCGATGCATTTCGCAGAGCGCTGCATCAATTGGCCGCTCTCGACGCGACCTTCGCTCTGGCAAACATTGATCTCGACACCGGATATCATGCCAAATTAGGGGACTATCCTCTCGCCGACCAGACCTACTCGCAGCTGCTCGATCGCATAACCTCAAAACCAGATCGGATCATTCCCGAGGGCCTGAGGAGGGACATCCTCGGGCATTACACCGGTATGGGAGCGACAACGGATGCGCAGAAAAGAACGAATGCTGAGTTACAGGTTCTGGAAGGAATGGTTGCAACCGACGCCACCGCCGGCTACGGCGCGAGAGATTCACGCACTTCACAGCCGGATTAGCGCCATTGCCTAGCACGCCTACCGGATCACGTTTAGGATGGATGCAGGTGTCAAGCGCCCCCGCTGCCGCCAACTGTCATCTTCTGAAGAACCAAGCGGCTTTATCTCTCCGACTGATCGCGTTCTTCTTCCACGGAGAGCGGCCTAACCTGGTCGATTGCAATTGTGATGAGCAATGCCGAAACCGGTACATACAGAGCCAGCAGCTTCCATCGTAATTCCAGAAGCGTCCCGCTGATGGCGCCAGTCAGGTACAGGAGCCAAATGGCGAATATGAACAGCGCATTGTGGACCTCCTGAAGCCCGCGATTTCGGTGGATCAGTTTTTCCTGGTCGGAGCGGCTGCGCAAGAAGTCATAGCCGCGATAAATTCCGTGGGCCACGAGCTGGGCCAGTTTGTTAAGCATCCCAGTGACGAAGGTGGTGTGAATGGTCAGCGGTCCGATCCGGGTGAGGGTCGCGGTTTGCAGGCCCATGGCGCAGGCCAGCATGAAAAGCAGGACACCCACGAAATGAGCCGACTGACCGTCCGCGTTTCTCGCCTGGCCGATCTGGATAACCCCGGCCAACAGAAGAAGCTCGAGAAACAATGTAGCGGACGCAATACTTCGGACGTGCACGCGTGACCCCATTTCAATGACGATGCGGCCGGCTACGGAGCCAAGCACAAAGGCGGCGAGGATCCCGGCCGCGATCGCGGCGGCCCTCCAGTCGTGCGTGGCGCCCCAATGCGCAAGCTGCACCGTTGTGCCGGTCATGTGCGCCGTGAAAAGTTGGTAGAGCGCCAGGTAGCCGACAATATCAACGAATCCGGCGGAGAAAGCCAACAGGAGCGCAACTGCAGATTTGGCCAGCCTGTATCGAAGATCGGCGATTTTAACCATGGTGAGCCCCGATTGGAAATGCCGCGGCTCGCTCTCCTGGTAATGCGCCTGCCGAAATTCTCTGCCATCTCGCTGCAGCTCTTGGCATCAACGAGTTTTTCCATTGTCGGCCACTCTTCACTCAGCGCTCAGCCTCGATTCATGGCAATACATTTGATTCTTTCGCATCGGCCTGGGTTGGCGTCGTGTTCAGAGTCTTACAGTCAGCAAATCATGGCGATCGTGGATCCACGGATGTGCGAGGCGGGACACGCCAGCTGACAAAGAAGCCTTAGCCGACGACATTAATTCCTGTATGGCTGCGGCGCATGCAAACCGGCCTGCATCCCATCACCGCCGTAATCGAGGTGAGGGACGTGACAAACGACAAGATTGGCTGGGCGCGAGTTGAGCTTCCTCAAGGGCACGGGTTCTTGAGCCTGGAGATACTGGTATTGCTGCTGGTGGTGGGCGCGGTGACGACGGGATGTTTGGCGCCCAAGCGATCGACCCTGTTCATTCCGCGCCGCTGCATGAAAGTTGCTGTGGATAGCTTCACGAAACCGTGCGTAGAACGAGCCGACGGAAAATTGGTGTGCGATCAGGTTGTGGTTACGGCCAGCTGTGTACAGATGGCGCCCTGAGGACAATCCAGGAAAGCTCTACGCTGAGGGTTTCACTGATTCACCGGATGAGGGAAGTGGCACGACGACAACTCACGCCACAGCTTGGCTTGAGGCGACGGTGTCGCTGAGAAGCGGCAGCGAAGCCCGGATGACTGTGCCCTTTTCGTCTGATTCGATTTCCAGGTTCCCGCCCAACTGCGCGATCCGTTCATTCATCCCCCGGAAGCCCACTCCCAGCGAGCCGGAGTTACGCAAGGCCTGCTGCTTTTCTGGCGGCATCCCCCGACCCGCATCCCTGACCTCCAGGTCTATCCGCTCCGGTTCTCGAGCAATGCGGATGGCAGCCGTGGGGCTGCCGGAATGGCGGTGAATGTTGGTCAGCGATTCCTGAACGATTCTAAAAAGTGCAATTTCCATTTCCCGTGGGAGACGATCGAAGTCTTCGCCGATATCGAGGCTGACGCTTATCCCGGAGCGCTCCGCGAATCCCTTCACGTAAAGTCGCAGGGCTGAGGGAAGGCCCGCCTCGTCGAGCAAGGGAGGGTGAAGCAGGTATGACATGGTGCGAATCTCGCTAATGGTCTGATCCACCAACCTCGCCATCTGGGCGACCGTCGCCGCAGCCCGGGGCTCAAGGTGCAACGAACTGACGGTTCCGATGCTCATGCTGATGGCCGCGAGCAACTGTCCCGCGCTATCATGCAGCTCGCGGGCGATTCGCCGGCGTTCGTCGTCCTGCAGTTGAAGCAATCGCGCCGAGAGCAGACGAAGACTCTCATTGGCACGGGCAAGTTTTGCGGTTCGCTCCTCAACCCGATTCTCCAGTAAGAGATGGCTCTCGCGAAGCTGTTTCTCCCGCTCCCTCAGCTCCTGGTCCGCGTTTTGTCGTTCGATGATCTCGTGTTCCAATCTTGCCTTAGATCGGCGGTTGGCCTCGCCGAGACCAATAAGGTGGGAATAGTACACGAGTGGCGGTGACCTATTCCCGAGGACGAACCTGTATTCCATAGGAGACGGTACGCTACCGTACACTAAAATACTCTTGTCGTATGCTTATCGTTCTGCTAATGTATGACAAAAGGAAGGAAAGTACAAGATGGCAAAGAGTTCAAGGGTTGAAAGCAAGCGGCCCGATCTGAAATATCAGCAAGTGAAGCTGGCTGATCTCAATAAAGGGCGTCGCGGCAAGCACCACGATGTGCTGCAAGGGATTCTGGAGCAATTGGAAGCGATGTCCGCCGGTTTGGCCATGCAGATTCCGCTGGCGCAAGTAGGCGGGATTGGATTAGCCAATCTTCGCTCCGCGGTTCATCGCGCCTCGGTGGCGCATGGATTGCAGATTGAGACCCTGGCGGACGAGAAGAACTTCTACGTGTGGAAAAAAGTTAAGCTGGAATGACCGTCAACCACTGCAACAAATCGTTGTGCTTTGCCAGCGAGGTTTATGGCTATGACATACCGATGGTACGAAACATACAAGCAGGCCGTCCTGCAAACGGACTGGTCAAAGATTGAAGAACACATTCAGGCGGCGAAAGCCGCGATCTCTGAAAGGCAATGCGAGCTTTCCTTGGACCACGGCGGGACGCCTGAGGAGAGGCAGGCCATCGCGGATGCGCTCAATGCCCTGGATGTTCTGCAGCGAGAAGTAGGGTTATGGTCTCGTCGGGAGTCCGAGGGAGCCGCTTAGTCAGGCAAAAGCAGCGCCGACGACGCGGAACGCCGCATAGAGACGCCTTTACATTTTCCGAGAGTCCTGCAACGCAGGTTACCTTGATTAGGTCCCAAGCAATGCGTCGGGTTCGCGAATATGACGGCGGGTTACCGTCGATCAAACCTTAAAGCACCCCATTCAAAAACGCTCTGATGAACTGGAGCGGCTTCAACCAACCGCCCGCCACCCATAGACATCAAAAGGGGTGGTTTTTGGGCGAACCATGTTTCTGTTACTTGGAAGAGCGATCAGCAGCCATAGTCAAACAATCCCACCCATCTTAGTTCCTGCACCCCGGGTAAAGACAGTGTTGTTGAGAGCGGAAAGGCTGAGTCCATGCGGTGCCTGTGGGGCGTGGTTTTGATCTCCCTAGTTGCGGCAAGTATTTATATGGTTGGTTGCGGCGGCGGCCTCGGTAGTGGAGGCGGGACTTCAGACCCGCCTTCATCTTCACCCTCTTCGTCCATCGCCGGAGTTCTCAGGTACAAGATCGATCCTGCGGGCACGGGAGCGAATCTCGGGGAGACAACTCTCACCCCGAGCAATGTAAATGCCAGTACTTTTGGAAGGCTGGCTGCGTCGCCACACCTTGATGGAAACGTCTTCACGGAACCCCTGTTCGTAAGAGGCCTGGCCATCGCAGGCGGAAAGCACGATGTTATTTTTTTGGGCACGGAAAACGATAGTGTTTACGCCCTCGATGCTGAAAACCCCTCTCAGGTCTTATGGCAGCGCAGCTTTATTGATCCTGCTAACGGAATCACGCCGGCGAACGGCAATTTTGGGGGGCGTACTGGCATCGGTCCGGTCGTAGGAATCACCGGCACACCGGTGATCGATGGCGCAACGCAAACCCTCTACGTCTCCGCGATGACGGAAGAGAACGGCGTCACGATCCATCGCTTGCATGCGCTGGACATAACCACCGGCTCGGAAAAATTCGGCGGGCCGAAGGAGATTACTGCCGTTGTGCCTGGCACCGGAATTGACACAGACGGAAAAGGCCACGTCGCCTTCCACCCTCCCACCCAAAACCAGCGGGCCGCGTTGCAACTGGTGAACGGCGTGGTCTACATCGCGTTTGCTTCGTTTTCCGATACCGAGCCGTACCACGGTTGGATCTTTGCCTATAACGCAGCCACCCTTTCTCAAGTCGCGGTCCTGAACTTCTCGCCCGACAGTGAGGGTGCAGGCTTGTGGCAGGCGGGGTCCGCGCCCACGGCCGATGCCCAAGGGAACATCTATGTGCAGACTGGCGACGGCCACGATCTCAACATTGAAGGCGGCCCCGACTGGGGCGACGCCATATTGAAACTGAAAGTGAACAATGGAGCATTTTCGGTGGTGGATTGGTTCATGCCTTACAACCAGGATTGCATCGATCAGAACGACCTAGACCTCGGCTCCGGGGGGCCTATCCTGCTGCCCGATCAGGCCGGCCCGCACTCGCACTTGATGGTCACCGGCAGCAAGGAAGGGAGGATCTATTTGATCGACCGCGATAACATGGGAAACTTTAATTTAGGAAGTGACAGTCAGATTCCGCAGGAGGTTCTCCTCAATCCCGCACCGTGCGGCCAGTGGGACGTCAACAATACGCTTCGCATCTACGGCACTCCCACGTACTGGAACGGATACGTTTACATCGGTTCGGTCGGGAGCAATTTGCGCGCCTTCCATCTTACTAACGGCCAACTCACCCAAACCTCGGTCTCCAATACTGTTTTCCAGGGAAATGGCCAGCAGGGCCGGGGGCCGATCCCGGTGGTTTCGGCAAATGGCGCCAGCCAGGGCATCGTGTGGACGGTGGAATACTTGTTAAACAATACCGAGACGCTGCACGCCTACGACGCCACAAACCTGGCCCATGAACTCTACAACACACAACAAAACGCGGCGCGCGATTCTCTGGGGGCCGGGGCAGTCTTCGCCGTCCCGACAGTCATTGATGGGCGGGTCTATGTCGTCGCGGTCAATCAACTCAATGTGTACGGCCTGCTCCAATGAGGTTGCTCGCCGCCCCTCCAGAGCTGCTGTCGTGAGCCTGATGTGGAAACTCGGGTTGTTCCTCTCCCTCCTGCTGACCGCAGCAGTCGGACTGGCGGCACCCGTGTCAGACATAGATTCACTCCCCTGGTGGAAGTGTTCTCATGATCTCGGAACCGACGGAACGTCGACAGGAACCACGTCTCTGGTGGCCAGTCCCTCAAGAGGTGGGCAAGCCCGGCGCTTCGATGTGTCGTGGACTGCGTACGGGGGAGAACGCTGCAGCAGCCGACTGGAGGCGCTTGACACCGTCTCGACTTACTACACCTTTGATGTCTGGTTGTTCATCACGGACGTCCGACATCTGAACAATCTGGAGTTCGACTTCAACCAGGTGCTTCCGAATCGAGAAACCGTAATATATGGGACGCAGTGTTCGTTCCGCGTAGGCAAGTGGAAATACACCACTCGGGAAGGAACCAGCGCACACTGGAATACGTCAAACCTTGGCTGCGACCAGGCGGCGTGGTCGGCCAACACTTGGCATCATCTGGTTCTTGACTTTCATCGAGACGCCGCGGGCATGGTGACCTACGATACTGTTAGCTTTGATGGGAACGTGCAAACCTTCATTGACGCGTCTGGTTTCAGTAATTTTGCCTTGCGCTGGTACCCGCCAGGATTGCAAGTGGTCAACTTCCAAATCAATGGCGACAATTCGGCGAACAGCACCACCGTCTATTTGGACTCGTTTACCACTAAAGGCAGCGTATCCTCTCCGGCTTCTTCCAAGTTGAGTCTCGTACCTGCCGGAAGATACGCCCCGCGATCAGCCAGAGATTCCCGTTAGACGCCATATTTCGGACGTGCAGACCTTCAGCTAGAGATGCACTAACACAGCTCATAAAAGCCATTTCGCAGTCCAGCTGCTGGCATCCACCTGAATTTTCAATTCGCGAGTGTGCGAATAGGTATGGGCGCACGGTTTGCAGGGGCATGGCCGGGTAAAAAACACTCCCCCATACCCCTTTAGAATCAGTAGCTTGCGGGCAAGTGCATGATAAACACTAGATGTCTGACGACAAAGCACTTAGCCAATAGGCTGCCCATGTGGCTGTGTACTAAGGGGTTACACTGGTACCACAGAATACAACACATGTGGTACGGTGTGGTACGGCCAGCGGGCCGGTACAGCGACCCGGCTGATACGCTAGGCGTTCGCCCTGCTGGCAGCCATAGTACGCCTAGTATGCTAGGCCGGCGTGGGCTGGCGCGCGGGCTACAGTCAGTGTAATGCGCTGGCCATGTGCGATAACCACCAGCCGTACTGGTATGTGGTTCCTGTACGTGTCTGGTCGGTGGGGTTGGGTGTTGGTTGTTTCTACCGGGTTTGGCTGTTCGCTTTCCGCAGCGCCATGCAGCATGCATTGGCGCGGCGCTAGATTCGGCAGTCGTTTATGGCTGTGCAACGCGTTGGCCGGCACGCTGGTTTGTAGCGTTGCCAAGTCTACCTATCGGCGCAGATACTGTATACGGGCAGATGTCTTCATCGTGTTATTTCCTCCAATATCTTGGCCCACATTTGCAGGCCATAACGCAACGTCGGGCAGCTATGGCCTAGCTAGGCGGGCCGTGCTTAGGTCTGCTTACGCCGCAATATGGTTGGTTGTGGGTTCGGTACTTGGGTTCGTCGGGGTTGCTGGTTTCTGCCGGGTTTGCCGGTTCCTGTGGTTCGCCTGATGCCGCACGACGCATGCGTTCAAACGTGGGGCGTTCCTGTGTGCAGGAATCGCACACGGTTTGCCCTACGCGAACAGCGCGCCCGCATTTACGGGCACAATAAGCAGGTTCCTGCGGCGCAGTTTCCAGCGTTACGAATTTGTCCAAATCGTTCAGCGTTTCGGCAACGGCTTTTCGTATCGCACGTTTTACCGCATCGGTAAAGCCGTCAGTGTCAAGGTGCATGTTGATGTACAAATCGGTTGGCATTTTCACTGGTACTCCTTTGGCAAAATAATGAACGTTCCGGGCGGCGGCCCTTTGTACGCTTTCTTGATTTCGGATTCGGGCGGCGCGGCGGCAACAATTTCCGCACAATCACATACACGTAACTTCCAGACGTTCATTTCGCCGCGTTCCAATACGGTTTTGCCGCACTTCGCACAAATGGTCATTCGCCCACCAGATACGGTTTGCCGGGTTTGATTTCGCCGCCAGCGGCGCGGTCAAAGTTTCGCCGCATGCTTTCCCGCGCGTCGTCAGATAGGGTTGCTTGTTTCTGCTGTGATTCTGGCGTTGCCAATGCCTGCGATATTACGTCGCCAATATCTGCCAGCAGTTCGTCACGAACTTCCGCAACAATCGCAGTTCGCTTTTCCTGCAAAGACGGCGTTTGGCGCAGCGGGTTAAAATCGTTTGATAAATCCAGCCCAACGAATCGCGGCCTGTGTTCCAATGTTTTCTTGTATAAATCGACCAACATTTGGTAAGTGACTTGCCCGCCGTTTTTGTTCGCGCAAGTCACAAGCGCATTTGCGGTTTCCATTGAATCGGTTTCAATGTGCGCGTTCGGGCCTCCGCCACGCATGAAAATTGACAACGGCGGCAGTTCCGGGCGCACGTGTACAGGGATTCCGGCCAGCAGGCTTGCCACGCGCGCATCGGTTTGCTTGGCCAGCGCGTTGGTAATAGATTCGCGCAGCGGGTCGATGACGCTTTTGCCGTAAACGTTGTTATGGCCGAACGGGAATGACGTATCTACCGGGCCGTCAGGTTCGCTATCGGGGTTGGTCGTTTCCTCCTGGAGGTTGAGTATTTCCGATTTGTTCACTCTTCGAACAGCGCCAACATAAGTGGCTGCCTCTAGCGCTGATCTTGCTCCCGATACAAAGACGGGCCGTAGGACGATACCAGTGATCATCCAGCCAAAGGGCTGTGACGCAAAACTGTGTTTTTCTCTACGTATCCAGGGCGGGTGCCTATCTGAAATGGGCTCCGTGCGCCGTTTTTGGGAAGCGTAGGTTATGTAGAGTCGCTAAACACGATTTCGACTTGGGATCCCCTCCGGAACCGAACTCACTCAAATTCCGGTTTAGACCGTAGCCCACGTAGCCCAACTAAGGGTAGATTTCAGAATTTGCCCGCCCCTAAGCAACGGACGATAAGGCATTTAGATTTTCACCCTTTCCCCTACGAACCAGAAGGTCGGGAGTTCGAATCTCTCAGGGCGCACCATTCTTCCCTTCCAAGGTCATGCACTTAGCAGTTTTTCATCTGTCTCTGCGATCGTAGCCGTTTCTGGACTGTGCCCAGAATTTTGCCCACTCAGCCCCCACGGCGTGGCCATCTTGTCCCTGAACCCGTCGCGTCCGCCCTCCCAACAAGCCCCTTGGCGGGCAACGTCCGTGATCCCCACCCTTGCAAAAAGCGCAAGACTGGAGCAGCCTCAGGTCTAGAGTCTGATAAAAGGGTGGGCCAGCCCCCATGCTTGCGGCATGATCGGCGAAACCATCGCGCACTACTGCATCGTCGAGAGACTCGGAGACGCGTCGTCTGGAAGGCAGAAGACACTGAGAGGGAAAATCAATGGACCGAAAGATCGTAAGGACGATCGCACTCGTAGGAAGCTTCGCGCTGGTGGTCATGCTGAGCACGGCGTGGCAAGCGCAAGCACAGGATGCCAAAGCTTCGTATCCGAGCATGGCCCCGCTTGACCAATACCTGATGGCGGATCGAAGTGCCGAGATTGCCATGGCGCGGAGTGCGGCGCCGGAGGCAATCTCGCGCGATGCCGAGGTTCTCGTCCTTGGACGGCATGGCTACGAAACCGCAGTCAAAGGCAAGAACGGTTTCGTGTGTGTCGTGGAGCGAGGGTGGATGGGCCCATTCGATGGTGAATCGTCTGCTAATTTTTGGAACCCTAAACTTCGAGGCCCGGTCTGCTTCAATCCGCCGGCTGCCCGCTCCATCCTGCCAATGACGTATAAAAGGACGGAGATGGTATTGGCCGGTCAATCCAAAGCTCAGATCATCGACGGCATCAAGACATTCATGAAGCAAGAGCTGCCGCCCCTGGAGCCTGGAGCTATGTCCTACATGATGTCGAAAGAACAGTACCTTACCGATCACGCCCCCCACAACTGGATGGCGCACCTGATGTTTTACACTCCACTCATGGACGGCGCGGTTTGGGGCGCAGATCTGTCCAACTCTCCCGTCATGTTGAATCCACAGTTCAGAGGCGCTCCGGAACCAATCGATGTATTCATGGTTCCCGCGGGCTGGTGGTCGGATGGAACGGCGGACCCAGTCAGTGCCAGGTAGGCGGGCCACCTTTTATCACGCGGGCTCCCCAGCTGAGGCTGCGGATGTGACCACCTTGTCCCTTGAACCCGTCGCCTCCCGCACGTCCCATTGTTGATGTAAATGGCAGTTTTACGCCACCTGCGCGGCGCCTGCTACCATGACCGCATGTTCAATTTTGGGAAGCCGAAAACAGCTGGCGACTGGGTCGTTCACGTCATCGGGGGCATAGTCGCGATATTCCTGGTCTGGTGGATGCTTCGCATGTACGTACTATGAATGCCACTCAAAACCCCTCCGGCGTGGTTCAGCGGATTAAGACGAATATTGCGAGGTGATCGTGCCAAGAGAACCAGAACGCTGGATTGCCCACCTGCTCATGGTTCTTACCGTGGTGGTTCTTGCAGGATGTGATTCGGGGCCAGTCGCAACGCCGGGCCCACTTCCGCTCTCGGGCACAAATGCTCGAATTACCCGCTTGGTTAAGACAAAATCCACAATCGAGAGCACGTGGAGAGACGTGTTTTGGGACGAAGGAAATGGGCCTGTTCCGGTGGCCGAGCGTGTCAAGCTGATTGTTGACGCCGTTCCAAAGGAATTGCTGGACCAAATTAATTCGGCAAGAGAGGTTCCATCGGCAAATGGAAATGGAATATTACGTCTGCAAATCTATGTTACGTGGGGTGCAGTCGTCTCCGTGCATCCCGATGTGATGATTGTGACCATGCGCAAGAGTGTCCGGGATTCGATTGCCTATGAGTTTCAAGAGTGGTCAGATCCTCCGAACCCGGCACGACGTGACTATGTCGATCACCGTCTCGACAACTTCAACTTTATCGTTCCGGATTGCCTGATTCATATCAGTGCGGGAACGCTCGTTCCCTGGTCGGAACAAATGTATGTGGTTTCGACGAATCCGAAAGTCAAAGGTGGACGCCTGGAGTTCAAGAACAATCAAGCGACGGTCCTGTTACCGGACGGCACACTTGTCTTGAAGCGCCATGAAGACGACGTGGAGGTTAGCCGGGAATGATGCCGAGGCCCAGCCCTTGATTGACGTAACTTTGAAGGCTCAACACGAATAGGCAGCCGGCCCATGCTTTATCACGCGGGCTCCCCAGCTGAGGCTGCCCCACCCGTCGCGGTTTTCGACGGGTGGGTCCCTCGGGCGTGGTCATCTTGTCCCTTGAACCCGTCGCCTCCCGCACATCCCAACAAACCCCTTGGCGCCAACGTCCGTGATCCCCACCCTTGCAAAAAGCGCAAGAGTGGGGCAGCCTCAGGTCTAGAGTCTGATAGAAGGTGGGCCAGCCCCCGCAACATGTTCGTCGAAGATATGAGCGAATCCGGCGAACCCGTTTTACTGAACCGGGGCCTCATGGTCGGCAGGCGGCTACTTGTGCAGAGCAACGAGCCTATTCGTCGTACCACTTTATCAGCCTGATCGCCTTTTCGATTGCCTCTGTGAGATCCTCTCCCTGATTTCCCGCGGTCGGCGTTGGCCACGTATCGTGCGTCTACGCTTCTCCTAATACCCTTGTAAGTCCACTCGGCTCGCGCATCGTTGTGAATTACTGAATCACGCACCTCTGCCAGCCAGAAAAAACTCCACCTTCCGGAGGCGTTCCAAGGCTGTTGTCAGGAAAGATAGCTCGTGCTAAGGGCCGACCGGTTTCGCGTGCGGGGTCGAAAACGCTTCGAGCATACGCACTAGCCCAATGCTGAAGACGAGTGACAAGAGGCAACCATGGCTAAGTTTCGGCGGCGACATTCAGGTCATCGAAATAGTTTTCCATGTCCGCCAAGATCGAGCGCACGAGGTCGCGATCAGTTTCTTCGCTGCACTGTACCTCGATCGTGGCTAACTCTGCATTCGCTTGCTGATCTATCCCCTCGATTGTGATCCCGTAGTTAGCCGTGACCAGGCAGTTCAGGTCGAACCTCAAACTCGTGCGAGATTACAAGCAGGTAGGTCCAACGACATGCCAAAGTTATCCGGCAGCGGCACAAACTCTCCAAACTGAATTGTATCTCTGGCGAGCCCGCGTAACCCTGTGGGTACAGAAGCGGGAATCAGTGCTACGATGCGTGCATGGAGGTCTGGCAACGTGTTGGAAACTGTGTACTCCGATGATTCTAAATGCGCCGCCTATAAGAACCACGTGCGCTGTACCTTTGTGCTGTTGCGCAGGAGGCCAGAGCCTGTCAAGTTTGCGGCCAGCCCCGATCGTAGATGGGCGCTAGATTGAACGATGATTTCAAGAATGGCCGCAAGCGCGTCGTTGGTAAGGCGCTCATCGTCAGAGGTAAGCGCCAGCCCACACGTTTCAAGACAGAGAAAAAACGTCCGGCAACCAAGCGAGCCGGACATAAGCGGTGAAAAACGGCGCGTTCTAGGGGGTCACGTTTAGTAATCATTTCTAGGTTGTGATTTCCAGCGTTGCAATCATCAGAAATTCGTTCGGCTCTATGGTTTGCAAGGTCGTCTAAGTTGCGGGGTCATTATCGGCTGGAAAGACACACTGACGAAGCTTGAGCAGATCCGCACTTGCTGAACAATGGCCTGCAGTTGTTCCGGCAAACATCACGTTACTTGTCAGAGCGGTACTGGTTAGCTCGTCACGGCAAGGGCGCGGGCAGATAGATTCATGGAACGCAGCGGCCCGAAGTGGCACGTCAGTTTCCTCCCCAGAAAAGTATACGTCGTTGGTTTAGCCGCAAAAGCGGGCAAGTAGGAAACCGGCTAGTATTCGGCTATTATCCATATTGGGAGGTAGAACAGTATGGCGGAAACACGAGCGATAAGGCAACATGCCCTCGGGGTCGTTGAAACTTGCAAGACGGTTATCGCCGGAAAATCAAAAGAGCCTATCTACATTGACCAAAATACGATAGCTGCCGCGACGGAAATCCTCAAACAGGCAAAGGAAAAATCACCAAAGGACACAGTTTTGGCCGCGATGACAATTGCCACGCCATTTACGTGGGTCTCCATCTTCGCCGCGATGGAAACTGTGCTCCGCAGTTTGCCGCTGGAAAGCAGCAACTCTTAGCGTCGTCCCCCGCCGCCGCGCACTTGCGAGTGGAACTGAACTTGGAAAAAAGCCAGTGCCGCCCCAAAAAAGATCGCTGGAAAAGCGAGATCGAAAAGATGAAACCTGAGACAGAGAACCCACTGAAGGCAATTCTGGACAATAAGCATAAGCAAAAACAGGAGGCCGCAATAAGTGGCGGGCTGGCCCATCCTTTATCACGCGGGCTCCCCAGCTGAGGCTGCCCCCACCCGTTGCGGTTTTCGACGGGTGGGTCCCTCGGACGTGGCCGTCTTGTCCCTTGAATCCGTCGCGTCCCGCACTCCCAACAAGCCCCTTGGCGTCAACGTCCGTGATCCCCACCCTTGCAAAAAGCGCAAGAGTGGGGCAGCCTCAGATCTAGAGTCTGATAGAAGGTGGGCCAGCGTCCCACTACCCTTCCGCTTGAAAGCCGTGTCCGTCGAAGCAATGAACCTCCGTGCTACCATCTGTCGTCGATTCTGACGACTCAACAGGGTTGCATTCCCGATCAAGGATCCCCTCTTGTCCACCGCCCCGCCTATTTCTGTGGCTTCCCCCACGGCGAACCCTGCGGGAGAACCGTCCCAGCGCGAAGTCCTTTTGATCGCCGGCCTGGTCTGCCTGATTTTTGTGGCCACCGTCAGCCGCCTTACCAACTATTCCGCACTGGTAGCGAATTTTGGGGACAGCCCGGGATACATCTATATTGGCGCCGCCATCCAGCACTGGGACTTTCATGGGCTGGTGGTCAAACATTTTTGGGGCTTGCCATACGCCATGGCCGCCGTTTCCCGGCTGACCGGAGTTTCCGAGCTGACCTCGCTTCTGCTGGTTTCCGCAACTTCGTTTTTCGCCAGCACCGCGTTGGCCTATCGTCTGTGGGGCGGCTGGGCCGCCGGCTTCTTTGCCGTACTGAACTTCGACTGGATGCAGCGCTCTTTCCTGGGAGGCTCCGAACCCCTGTTCGTGGCGCTCCTGTTCGGCGCCTTTCTCGCGGTCAGGCACGAGCGCTGGAGTCTCGCCGCCCTGCTCGCTGCGCTCAGCACCACGGTGCGGCCTCTGGCCTTTCTTGCGCTGCTCGGAATCGGGCTGATCCTGCTGCGCCGGCGGCAATATCAGAAGGCGGCGTTGGCCACGCTGGTTGGTTTGGCGATCGGGATTCTCTACGCGCTGCCGCTCTGGAAATACCTGGGCGATCCCCTGGCCACGGTGCACAGCTATCAGGACGCCACCTCAAAGGGTCCGGCCCTGTTCGGGTTTCCCTTTTACGCCATCATCAAAGGCACGCTTCTCTACCCCGCCCCCTGGACCAGCCTGGTCCTCAGTTTCGGGTGGATGGCTTTTGTGCTGTTGGCAGTTGCAGCGATGCTGACTAAACCTGCTCGTGAGTATGTCCGGCGTTATCCGGTAGAAGTCTTCTTCGCTGCGCTCTATACGTTGTCGATTTTTTCCTACAACGCTCCCTACTGGGCGCGCGGAACTTTTCCCCGTTTCGCCATACCGATCATTCCCCTCGCCATTGCCGCGCTCCTGCCCTGGATACCCAAGTCCCGCGCTTTGCTCTGGATTTTGGCGGTGACCGCGCCGGTGCTGGCGGCGGCTTCATCCATCGGCCTGAAGAATGTATTGCAGATGATCCGTGTCTAGTCGCTGGCCGGCGTCAACCCCGGAACTTCTTTGACTCAGTTGGAATTCGCTGCGGCGGGCTGCGGCGGCTCTTTGGGCTCGTTGCGTTTCTCCGCGGAATCGACCGAAAACAACATGAAGTGATCGAAACTGTGACGGCGGAAATAACGCCGGTTTCGGAAATTGAAATAAAGTTCTGCGCTGTGGGGAAGCCAGAGCTCCTCATTCTGCTTTCCGAACGGGACCGGCCCGTAATCGACGATCTGATGCTCCGCTAGCAGTTGGATGGCCGGGGCCGGGGCTACCAGCTCCGATTCCATGTGAACGATTTGAAACTTGTCTGCCTTGATCCAGGCGCGTCCCTTCAAAGCAACCGGGTACGTGGTGCCGTTCACCACATAGCTGTGAAAATGATTGGGACGATCGGCGCGCTGCTTGAAATGCACCAGCCAGGTTGCCTGTCCGTGCCAGTCTCCCAGCCCTTCGCAAATCATCTCGAAATTGTCACGCATGGCGGGATGAAAAACCAGCGCCAGCGAAACAAACCCGTTGCTGGCAATGTGGTCAGGAAGGTCATCCAGGCCGGAACGCTCGCTGCGATATTCATTGACCTCCAAAAAACCGGGCGCAGATTCCGAGATCGACGCGACGTAATTGAATTTGCGGGTTTCCTTCGTGGTGGGAAACCCGGTTTCGTCGAGCCTTTCGTGAAGCAAATCTTCGATGGCGGCAAATCGCGCCACGTCGTCCGCCAGCTCCTTCACCCGTTGGCCTGCCATCTCAACCACCCTCTCCGTCGGGCAGGCAACACCGGCCGCCACTTCGGGCTTGATATCGTCAATGCCCGGCGGCTGCCAGTTCATCGCATGAAACCGGAGTTCTGCGCCCGCCAGCCGTGGGTCGGGGCCGGTCACCGTCGCCGCGCCTTTCGCCGCGGCATCCGGGCGTCCCAGCTCGGAGATGAGGTCGCGCACCTGTGGCGCTACCGGGCTGTCCGGCGCTTGCTGCAGGAAAGTCTTCAGCGCCTCGACCGCTTCCGCGGTGCGGCCCAGATTGGCAAGTGCCTCACCCAGCACCAGCTGGGTCCCGCTGCTCGCCACTTTGTTACATTCGATCGCCGCCTGAGCCTGCTCCCGTGCCTTCTCGGATCGGTGCTGCTTCAGATAGGTTTCCGCCAGGAGGTCGTGCGCCAGCCAATCCCTAGGATTGATGGCAACCGCCTGGTTCAAAGCCACCACGCCCGCCTGGTAATCCTCCTGTTGCAGGCATATTCGCCCGAGCAAAGTGAACGCCTGTAAATTATGGGGATCAACTGTGGAAGCCGTGTGCAGGTAGCCCTTCGCCACATCGTAGTGCTTCTGCTGAAAAGCCAGATAGCCTGACAGGAAATTTACGTCCCCGCTATTGGGAGCCAGCCTGCGCGCCGCGTCCAGGTGTTTTTCGGCTTCCTTATAATCTCCCGATTTGAGGGCGGTCACGCCACGCAGGATTGCCTTGCGGGCCTTCTTCGGCAATTGCCCGGCGTTCGGCGCGCTGAGTTCCACGCTGGAGGGATCGCGCTCGAGCACGATCTCCTCGTGGTAAGTACCTAACGCGGTCTGTATCCTGACCGGCTTGTGCGCGGTGAGATAACCCACCGCACTCACTTCCACATCGTAAGCCGCCACCCCGAGGTCGCCAAAAGACGCCTGGCTCTGGTCCGTCGTGGTTTGCCAGAGCGTGGTTCCGGTCAAGGTATTGTGTAGCGTTACTACCGACTGGCGGTCCAGGGGCGTCTTCTTGTCACCTTTTACAACCAGGAGGAGTACGGCGCCCTGGGTTTGGTAAGTCGGCGTCCGGGACGTGTCCGCGCCCAGGGTGCTGAATGGATCGCGGCCTTGCTGTGCCACCGCCGTGGCAGCGAAGAGCAGGCACAGAGTGTACACAAAGCCGCTAGTCCGGCGACTGCTTTGGTGCGGAACCACGAAATCAGGCTTGCGGTTTTCCATTACTACCAGGAACGCTTAAATAGGAACGCTTAAAACGCTGTTGTAGGCTGCCTGGGACCAAATTGAACCGTGGGGGATGACTTGGTGTTGACCCGACCGCGCCATTGTATACCCGGGAGCCAGACTTTCCGTCCGACAACCTGTTGGCGTGGGCAGGGCCCGCAGGAAAGGCACCGGCGTAGCTCGCTCCGGTACATTGCCACATGAAAAGTTTTGCACTTTTAGACCACCCGGCCTAACCCCCTGAGCAGCAACATCTTTCATGGTAACCAGTTACCTTGACAGCCGTCTGGCAGTCAAACTGCCCAAGAGAATGCGGGCCTTGTAAATCCGCCCGGAGTTTCCCTTTGTTCGCGCAACGGATGCTTGTCGCACTCGATACCGGCCATGGCGTAATTTACGCTCGAGCTTCGAGCTGGGACCGAGTCTATCTTTTGTGGACATTCCGGAACTTCCACAGCCTTCCCCAAAAAGTCCTGAACCCGCGCCAGCAGCAGTTGATCGGACGGTTGTACCGCGAAGCAGCAAACCACTCCGCGGACCGACTGTACGACTTGCCTGTAGTTGGCACCGTAGAAGATTTCAACCCGTCGGCGCTTTCAGCCCTCCCCGTTTCAGCCCAAGGCCGAAAGTTCATCCGAGGTGCTTTCGGGAAGAAATCTCCAGGCCCTCGCACCCTCGGCCCAAGCCAGCCGTTTTACGCACGATTGGCTTCCCATCGCGTGACTTTGAGAGTCGGCGCTGGACTCGTGGCGGCTATCATCGCCATGGTGGCGTGGCATCAATTGGGAGCACAGCCGGTTTCGGTTCAAGGATCAGTACAACCGGGAGCGCTGCAACCTGTAGCTTCCGGACAGTTCGCCAATGGACCTGAGCTGGCTGAGAACGACCTCAGTTCGGCAAGCGTCCCGCCTTCCTCAAAGTCTGTAGCGACATTGCCCTCCCCTTTTTCAGTCGCAAGACCGGCGGGTGAACCATCCGTTCGCGCCGTAGCAACCGCGGCAATTGCCGCGAAGCCGTTGGCGGTGGCATCGGGCATCTGCGTAAAAGGCAGCCCGAATGTTCTTGCGGCGAATGCCCGCGCTGGCAACGACCGGGTGATCAGCGCCCATCACCTGTCCTCGCCAGCCACCATAAATGTGGCCGCGGTAGATCGGCCCCGGATGCATATTTCGGGCCGCCCCCGGAAACTCGTGTATCCGGTCTGCCCTGAGACCCACGCCCGCGGTAAAGTTTCTCTCAAGGCCGTCGTGGGTGACGACGGGGCGGTGAACCGCGTCAAAGTCCTGACCGGAGACCGCGTACTGGCTGCGGCTGCGGTCGCGGCCGTACGGCAGTGGCGCTACGAGCCTTCTTCCGCCGCTGCCCAGCCCCTGGAACGAGAGACAGACATCACCGTTTCCTTCATTTCGAATGAGGTCGTGGCCGTCAGCTTTCCCAGCTCCGCGCCGGTTTCCCGCTAGCCGCCCTGCGCCTTCGCGTTCCGCTCACACAGCAGCCACACATGACAACTTTTGTGCATGCGCCCCGGTTCGAAACCGGCAACCAGGCTCTTGTTTACCCTGAATCCGCTTTTAAGCAACACCCGCTCCCATTCCGTCACCGTTTTGAATTCGAAAGGCATATTCACATCGCGCAGACTTCGACGCGGTATTCGCTGAAGAATTCGATGTAGCCCGCCTTGACCGAGGATTTCACGAAGTCCACCACGGTCGGACTGCCCAGAGCGCCGGCGACGGTTCGGAGTGCGTGCTCTTCGCTCATACCTTGGGTCATACCATAAGTGGCCATAGAAGCCGGGCCGCAGAAGCCACGTCACGGAAGCCGTGTCCATCCCTGGACTGCGGGCGTGGGGTTCAAAACCGGCGGCGCCGCAGTTCGGTATAATAGCGCGATTCGTGAACCTGCCTCTCAGGTCCTGCGCGGGGGCACTGTGCCGCTCTCACTGAACACACGAGGAGTCGGGAAGGTCACCATCGTTCGCTGCAGCGGGCGCATCGCCGCCGGTGAGACCGAAGTACTGCACCTGCACGTCAACGAACTTCTGCGGGACCGTACCGACATCGCGCTGCATCTGGGCGAAATAGTTTTCATCGACAGCAGCGGCCTCGGAATGCTGGTACGGCTGCTGACCAGTACGCGCCGCGCCGGCGGCGATTTGAAATTGTGCCAACTGCCGGAGGTCATTCAGAAAGTTCTGAAGATAACCAGCCTGATTACGCTGTTTGACACTCATGATTCCGAGGAAGACGCCATCCTCGCCTTTTACCGGCGACAGGCAGCGCCGGCACGGACTACGCAATCCGGCCCCACCATATTGTGTGTAGACCAATCCTCCGATGTGCTGGCCTATCTGCGCGAATTGCTGGTCCGCGCCGGCTACAACGTGCTTACGAACAACAATCTCCGTGACTCCCTCATCTTGCTGCGCGTTACCCGGCCCGGTCTGACCATCCTGGGCCCCAACCTGAAAGCATCGCCGGGGACGGAGCAAGCCTTTCGCAGCGCGAGCGCCGCCTCGCCCCTGCTGGAACTGGGAGAGGAATTCTCCACCCTGGAAGCCGGCCAGGCCGCATCCGAACTGATGGAAAAAATCCGCGCGCTCAGCGGCCCCGTCCCGCCCCGGCCTCTCCCCTGACCCGACTCACTTCTTGATCAGATTGGTGTGGCTGGCCACGCACTGCCACTTGTTGTTCTGGTAGAGCCAGGTATCGGTGAAGCGTCCGTAGTGGTCGAAGGGACGGTGCTTGTAAGTTCCCTTGGAGTGGTATGTCCCCACCACGATGGCCGCGTTTTTGTACGAAATCACTCTGGCTTCGTCATTGGCGATCAGGCTGGCGCGATAGTCCGGATCTTTCAGGTCGGCCAGGAACTCCGCCTTGTTCATGACGGTTCCGTCGTAATCCGTGTAGACAAATCCGTCGGAAACCAGATCGCTCACCGCCTTGGCGTCATGGTGAAGTTGCGCCTGGTTCCAGGCATTCTCCAGCGCAATCAGCCGGCTGGCTTCGCCGGAGGCATCATTGGCGCCGCTCCGCGCCACCAGCAAACCGCTCAGCAGGAGAAACAGGAATATGAAACCCTTCTTCGGCATGAATCCCCCATTTTGCCAGGGCGAGCAACGCTTCCGGCATTCCTGACTGCAAGCCACCTTGCAATCAGAAACAAGCATCTCCCATCGGTCAAGTAGCAGGCGTTGCACACCCTATCGATTGCCGCTGAGGCTTTTGACTATTCGGTGGTGGTCCTCATTTGTCAGATCAGCCCGAGTGCGCGATCTTGACTTTGCGAACTCTGCGGGCCCTTCTTTGCGCCCTTTGCGGTAAAGGGTTTGATCTCGCCCGAGTCATTCAAGCTTTTAACCGCAAAAGTTCGCAAAGAAAATCCGCAAAGAGCGCCAAGAGGCTCGAATCAGGGCACGATGGACGATTCGCGGATGGCGGCGTGGCCGGCGAAAAGGCAGAGGCTTCACCGCCTTCGGTGCGATGCCCTACTCCACGATGAGCGTAAAACCAGTCCTGTGGATAAGGTTCCCGCTAGTGGCCGCGACTCCCACGCCTGTCGTTCCCAGCGGAGTGCCTGGGTCCCGGCTGCTGCCGCCACCGCTGCTGCCGCCAGCGCCCCCACCGCAGCCCGCAATCGTTATCAGAAACGCGAAGACTATCAGGGAAAGCAACCTGCAGCCTCTCCGTCGCCTGGACGCGCCGCCCAGCAGGAAAATTCCCGCCAGCATTCCCAGACTCGTACTCCACCAACCCGGACCCTCCAGCCTTGCGCTGTGGGGGGCGGTTGTGGAAACGGTAAGCGTGGTCGAGCCGCTGCCGGTGATGGAAGCGGGACTAAAACTGCAAGCGCTTTCGCGCGGCAAGCCATCGCAGGAGGCCGGTGTGAAGTTGATGGTGCCGTTGAAACCCGGCTGGCCCGTCACCGTCAGCACGACGCTCCCGCTGTCCCCTTGCTTCGCGATCATAATTGTGGAAGGCTCCACAACAGTAAAGGCAAAATCGGCCTGCACGTTGACCGTCGTTGCGGAAGAAATTGATCCCATGTAGTTGGAATCACCGCTGTACTGCGCCGTAATAACGTTTTGACCAAACGGCAAAGCGTTCGTAAAGCCGACGAGCCCCTGGGCGGTAAAGATCGTGCCGTTCTGGATGTTGCCACTTCCACCATATCCGTTGACATAAGCTGGGTTGGCTGAGTTCACAATCGGAGTACCGCCGGAGAGAAAAGTCATCATGCCGCCAGGTCCTAAACCGGCACTGCTGGTGCTAACCGTTGCTGTGAACAAAACCGTCTCGCCCTGGACAACATTGTTACTGCTCACAACTAGACCCACAGTCGTCGGAGCCTTGGTCACGGTGATTGGGACCGACGCGGAAGCGCTGGCGGTGAAGCTGGAATCTCCGCTGTAGTTGGCCACGATGGAATTGTTACCGGTGGGAATCGTGAACAGGCCCATCGCGGTAGCCGCCGTGGCCTCGCTATTCAAGTTGAAGTAACCGAAGTTCGTGCCTGCGCCGTTGTCGGTAAACAACACGTTGCCCGTGGCCAAGCCGTGGCCGGACAAACCCGAGACGTCCGCTCGCAGATACGCAGGGCTGCCATAGGGCTGGCTGGAGATGGGTATGACATTGCCCTGCGTGTCGAAGCCGAGTACAGATAGCGCAGTCGTACTTCCCTCGGACGAAACCGTAATCGTAGTCGGAGCCGAATCGCTGGCGGCAAAAGTTCCATCGCCTGTGTAGTGGGCATGGACTGCGTAAGTACCGCCGGGCAGACCATCCCAAGTGCTGGAGACGGTGCCGGCGTTGAGGGTGAAGGAGGTCGCGCCTTTCGCCGAAGTGGTCAGATCGGTCAACAGGGAGACATCCCCTGTCGGCACTCCGCTGCCACTCGTGGGCGCGACCTGTATGCTCACGTTCGCGGCGGCGCCGTGAGTGAATGTTGTGGGGCTCAGCATCAGAGTGGAAGTCGTGGCCGTAAATGCTACCGAGGACCATTGGTTTACCAGGTTCGTCACGTTTACCGAGCCCAGCCCAGTGGCAAGGTCATATCCGACTGTCGATTGATATTTGGCGCCCGCCGTTCCATACCCGGTCTCTCCAGGAACGGCGTTGTTGCCCACAGTAACGTCATTGAAGATGCAAGTGGTCGCGGGAAGAGCTGTGGTTTTCGATCCATTGCACTGCGCCAGCGTCTCCCCCGCGGCCAGGCGATAGAGGACATAGTTTGCCTGTCCCTGCCGCGAGCCGGTCTTCTGGTTCACCAACGCCATGATGCCGGCGAATGAAGGCGCCGAGGCGGAGGTACCACCGGCGCCTATAAGAAAGATATTGCCTTGACTGTCAGGCACACACGACCCCTCCAGGCAGAACAAGTAGGGATCGTGGCCTGCGGCGGTCAAAGAGACATCGGGCAGGTCGCGGGCGCTATCGTTTGGGATTCCGCTCACCCCTGACTGCCATGAAGGTTTGCTGAACAGTGCGCTGGCCCCGCCGCCGCCGGCAAAGATATTGGCTTGGGCACTGCACTGGGCCGAGGTGCAACTTTGATTCCAGACATTTTCCGGAATATACGATTTCGCCGACCCCAAGGACGAATTATTCGTCATGTTCCAATAAGTGTTATTGTGCCCGTTTTCGTTGAACTGGGTGCCCCCAACGGCGACCGTGAAGGGCGTGGAAGCGAGCACACTGACCGAGACCGGCCCTTGCGCCAGGCCCACGCTGTTGGCATCGTCGCAACCCTCCGCGCCCGAGTCGCCGCTCGAGAGAATGTAGGTGATGCCTTGGGCGGCCGCCTGTTCTGCCATGGCCGAGATGCCCTGTGCCTCGGCGTTCGTAACCTGGCTTTCGCAGCCGCCAAAGCTCTCCGTCATCACCGGCGCCAGATTGCTGTCGATGATGTAGAGTTCCGATAGAAAAATGCCGTCCGTGGCGTTGGTTCCGGCAGAAACCACAAAGTCCAAATCCGCAAAGGGCGCCAGGACCCCGGACCAGGTGGCATCCAACGTTGCCTCGGCCTCTTCACCTCCGCCCAGGTCGCCAGGATCAGGTCCGTTAAGGATGATGTTCACACTGCCCCCGAACCCGCCAAAAATATCTCGGAACTGGAACACATCCTGCCCCCCGTTAGCGAGATTGCTCCGCGCCACCACTGCGATGGCTTGTCCCTGCCCGTTGATTCCGCTGGCAAGCGTTGGATTGGCGTTGTAAATCACCCTATAGTCGGCGGGCAACAGCGCGTGGGTTCCGTCCGGAAATGTGACCTGCGGCTGAGCTCCCGGCTTGACCGTGGCGGCCAGCTTGTTGCCGGATAAAACAAGTTGAGGCCGCTTGTAGAAGTTATGCGTCGAAAGCACCCCGGCCACCACCGGCGTCAACGCGCCAGGTATTTCCGGATCGTTCGCGTTCGCCCAGTGGGCCTCGCCCTTCACCACATATTTGCGGATCGCGGTATGGAATGTCTCCTGCACCTGAGCCACGGTTCCGGAGAATTCGATCACGGTACGGCCCTTGCTGACCTGCGCGATTTCGAAGCCATGACCCTGAAGCCACGAGGTGACCGCATGAATGTCAGAGTCGGCAGGGCCGAACTGTTGCCCGAACTGTTCCGGCGTCACCCATTTGTGGTATTGAGCCGAGGACTTGTCCTGCTGGTCGTCGAGCAGCTTCAACAGCGCGGCTTCCTGCTCCGGGCTGCGTTTAAGAACCAACAGCATCCGTTCCATCGGCAAGTTCGCGGGAGCCTCGGCAACTTCAAACTGCGGACGCGCCAGGGGATGTACATTGCCTTTGAGCACAACCCGCCGTCCTTCATCCACGGGCTGGTTGACCAGGGGACGTATGTATTTTTGCTGCGCGGCGGCCAGCGTGGACAGACCGAGAAGAACAACCGAGGGGAGTGTGAATCGCAGACAAAAAAGATAGGAACGCATGCTTCTCCTCCGCGGACCCACCAGCCACCCGGCAGAGTGCTGGCTAGGCCGCAACCAAAGCAGCAGAAGACGAGACCCCCTCTCGTCGCCAAATCTCATCAACCGCCCAAGCCACCTGACATCATGCCCTGATCCCAAACAGTCAGTTCAGGAATCCCTGCGCCAAATGGCCGCACATCATAACCCAGGCACTCGAAATGTAAAGTGCAAGGATTGGTTCGAGCCATGGGCAACGCTTCCGGTCTTGCTCGGGAGAAACTTTGGCGGGCGGAGTCAAGGTGAGGATGCCGGCACAGGTGGGACACAAGCCCCTCCACTGACATCGCGGAAAAAAACGCCCCAAATAAGAAGCGCCCCTTAACTCTCGCGAGTCATGGGACGCCCGAACAGCCCTCCCCCAGGTCTGCTCGAGTAGAAGATACGTCGCATTGGCGAAGGTGTATATTCCACCTTCGTGCCAATCGTCTGGCACGAACAGGCCATATCCCGCGCCCCGCCCCGATTTCCAGCGATCCTGGCGACTCCGTTCCGAGCCCGGCTGCATCGGGCCGAACCGGCCCCGAACCTATCCCAAAAGCTGCCCAGCGCGAAAGGGCGGGACGCCACGGAATCACTGTCCGGGGTCGCAAACGTCGTAGCTGACACCGCCACCTAGGGCTTGAAGGCCAAGCACGGCAGTTACTCCCGTAATCTGCCCGGAGGGGATTGCCGTTGACCCTGGCACCCGCTGTACTTACATTCCCCACAGGGGGTTGTAATGAAAGATATTCACGAGGTTTTACGCCGTAAGCAGGCCAAATACGCCCAGCTCACCAAGCAGATCGAGGCGTTGCAACAGGCGGCCGAAAAACTGCGCGAAGTCGCCCCGCTGCTCGCCGAGAGTGAGGAAGAGGAAAACACCGTCTTGGCCGAAGTGGAGGAGCCGGGTGCCGGTATGGCAGCCCGAGCCGGGTCGGGACCGTCAGGCAGTGCCAGCTCCGCTCCCAAACCGGCGCCACGCGCTCCGCGCTGGCCTTAATCGGCCGAGAGCGGAATTAGGCCACAAGGCCCGCTTATGACATTTCAGTCTCTTCTGGTTTGCAAGGACGAACAGACGACGGCCGTGCTCACGCCCGTCCTGGCCGGTTTTGGCCTGGGCGTGCAATGTTGCGGCTATCCGGACGCGCTCTGCCGCTTGACCGAGCAGAAGTTCGACGCCGTGATCGTCGACTACGATGATCCTCACAGCGCCGCTCTGGTCCTGCAAAATGCCTACCAGGCATCATCCGGTCACAACACGGTCACCGTCGCCCTGCTCGGGGACAAGACCAAAGTGCGCCACGTGTTCGGGGCCGGCGCAAATTTCGTTCTCTACAAACCCATTTCCCAACGACAGGCCGAAGCCAGCCTGCGCGCCGCCACCGCATTGATGAAGCGCGAGCGCCGCCGCTCTTTCCGCATTCCAGTACAGCTTCCGGTTAGACTCCGGGTCGAAAATGGCGCGGAAATGGAAGGTATTCTGCTCGACCTGAGTGAAGACGGCCTGGATGTCCTGGCGGCGCAGCCTCTCTGCCCATCCGCCATCATCACCGCTCATTTCACTCTTCCCGATCAGAGCGCCGAGATGGATATTCGCGGTGAAGTCGCCTGGGCAAATCCCAACGGCGAATCGGGCGTACGCTACATCGACCTCCCGGAAAACCTGCGTCAGTCGCTCAAAGCCTGGGTGGTCGTCAGCGCGGCGGAGTTACTTCCCGAAGATCCCGAGCCCGTTTCAGAGTGCAAGCTGACCGATCTCAGCCTGGGTGGCTGCTACGTCCAAACCGAATCGCCATTCCCGGAGCGCTCCGGCATCGTACTCTGCCTGAAGGCCGAGGACATGGAAGTCCAGGCCGAAGGCATGGTTCGGGTCATGCACCCCGAATTCGGCATGGGCATCGAGTTCCCCTCGGGCACCGCGGAGCAGCGCGAACAGGTTGGCACTTTTATAGGTTTCCTGACCAGCCGTCCTGGAACCGTGCCCCAATTGCTCATCACACCGCGGGCACTGGCCGCCCGCAACGAGGAAGATTACCGCGGCAGCAAACCATCCGACGAACCTGAGGACCTGTTGTTGAATCTGCTGGACCGCGCGGATTCTCTCAGCCAGGAAGAATTTCTTCAGGAACTTCGTCAGCAGCGCAGTTCCGAGGAAGTGCCTTCCGCGTAAGTCCGGATTTCGCTCCCAAACCAGATTCCCTTTAACCCAGAACTGAAAAGGGCCGCATGCGGCTGGCATGCCGACCCTCCAGTGCCCTCTTGGGCTTTCTCCACCTAGTGCATTGAATTTACCGTGAGAGTCCCGGAAGAATGTTTCAACCCGGTGAATATGTTGTCAAAATCCTGACACCTTGCCGGGCGTTGCTCCGGATCGTCGTCGCACTTCGGGGACGAGTTTGCCGTTTTCGGTCGATTAGGCAACAATCTCTTCCGTGCCGACGACCCCTAGAACCGGGGAGGTAACAGCTTCGCACCAAGGCAAGTTGGGCGGCCCACTTTTCGGCTTCCCCGTGTTGATCATTATGGGCACGGCTTTTGCCGTGCTCCTGCCCACTTTCTTTCTCGGAATCCCTTCCGGACACGACTTCGAATTCCACGTCAACTCCTGGATGGAAGTGCTTAGCCAGTGGAAACTTGGCATTCTCTATCCGCGCTGGGCGGCCCTGGCCCACTATGGATTCGGCGAGGCGCGCTTTATTTTCTATCCCCCCGCCTCGTGGATGCTGGGGGCGGCGCTGGGATCGTTTCTGCCCTGGCCGATCGTGCCTGCGGTGTATCAATGGATCGCTCTTACGCTCTGCGGTTGTTCGATGTTCCTGCTGGCGCGCCGGTTCCTGTCGCGACCTGACGCCATCTTCGCCGCCGCCCTGTACGCGGCCAACCCCTACTACATCGTTATCGTTTACTGGCGCAGCGCCTTGGCTGAGTTACTCGTCGGCGTGCTTCTCCCCTTGCTCCTGCTGGCCGTTCTGCGCTCGGAAGAGGACGGCGCCAAGGCGATTCTCCCTTTAAGCCTGATCGTGGCTGCCGCCTGGCTCACCAACGTTCCAGCTGCGGTGATGTTGAGCTACTCGCTCGCCCTGCTGCTGGTGGTGGCGGCCATCATGCGGCGGTCATACCGGCCACTCGCCATCGGCGCCTTGGCCTTTCTTCTGGGGCTGGCCCTGGCTGCGTTTTACGTTGTGCCTGTCCTGTACGAACTGAAGTGGGTGGAGATCGCACAGGTGTTGTCGCTCGGGCTCCGTCCGCAGGACAACTTCTTATTTACGTCGCTCAACGATCTCGATCATGATCGCTTTAACCTGCTGATCTCTCTGCTGTCCAGTGCCGAGATCATCCTTTTGGTTCTCTTGTGTTTCCTGTCTCGCCGCTGGCGTGCCCGCGCCCGTGAGCCGTGGTGGATGCTTACAGCTTGGTCGGCGGCCTGCGCATTTCTGCTGTCTTCCTTTAGCTTTTTGCTCTATCGCATTCTCCCCGAATTACGTTACGTTCAGCTCCCCTTGCGCTGGCTGCTCTGCCTGAATGTCGGGTTTGCCCTGTTCGTCACCATGGGCTCACAGCGCTGGCTGCTCCGTGCCTGCGCCTGCCTGGTCATGCTTGCGGTTCTAATGTTTGTGTGGCACCGTGTGCAGGCCCCCTGGTGGGACGAGGCCGGCGATGTAGCGGAAATGCTCGACGATCAGCAAACCGGCGTCGGCTATGAAGGCATCGACGAGTACGTCCCCGAGGGCACCGACGTTTACAAAATCAAGAAGGACGCGCCCCGGGTGACCTTCGAGGGTGGCGGCAGCGCCCGCATCCGGATCACCGACTGGGGGCCGGAGTCGAGGTCGTTCAGCGCAAATGTGAGCCAGCCGGGCGAACTGGTGCTGAAACTGTTCAACTATCCGGCGTGGAAGGCCGAAGTGAATCACCGTCCCGTCCAGACCAGCACGGTCAAACTTACCGGCCAGATGCTCATTGCCGTGGAAGCGGGAGACAATCAGGTCCAAATTACTTTCGTCCGAACGCGCGACCGGAAAATTGGCGGCTTTATCTCCCTGGCGACCATTCTCATGATGCTCGGAGCGCTGGGTTTCCGGCGGCGAATACCAGGCCTATGATTCGCGTCCTCATCGCCACCTCGAACCCCGGCAAACTCCGTGACTTTGCCGGGGCCGGCACTCCTCTGGGAGTTGCAATCGAGGCCCTGCCCAATTTCGATTCCATCCCCACGGCAATCGAGGACGGTCTCACCTTCGAGGACAACGCCCGCAAGAAAGCCGCGTACTACAGCGCGTACGCCCCAGGAGAGATCGTACTGGCCGACGACTCCGGCCTCGAAGCGGACGCGCTCGCGGGCGCTCCCGGAGTCCACTCCGCGCGCTATGCCGCCGACCAGCCCCACCTGGTAGGAAACAACACCGCCGACCAGGCCAATAATGCGCGCTTGATTCGAGAACTCAGAAAGATTCCACCGGAACAACGCACCGCCAGATTCGTGTGCGTGATCGCCGCCGCCCGCGATGGGGAAATCCTGAATGTATTTCGCGGCCAGGCGGAAGGCGTGCTTCTCGATGTCCCACGCGGCTCAAACGGATTCGGCTACGACCCGTTCTTCTATTTTCCGTCCATCCAGAAAACCTTCGCGGAACTGTCGCCTGAAGAGAAAGCAAAATACAGCCACCGCGGCGCCGCCTTCCGCGATTTCCTCGACTGGTACCTGACTAAGAACTAAAAACCGGGAACTGAGAACCGGTTTCCTTGACTTCCCTTCCGTCCCACCGGGATAATAAAAAGTTCTTTAATCATCTCTGACAACACAAGGGGTCCAGTGGCGACAACCGCCAGTCCTGCAGCTCCCGGAAGCACCCACGAAGGCGTCCCTCCTTTGCGTGCCGGCCAGGGACATTCGTTCCTGCTCCGCAAGCTCCATTCCTTGAGCGGCATCATTCCGATAGGCGCTTTCCTGATCGAGCATTTCGTGTCGAACGCGTTCGCCACCCGCGGCCCCGGCGCTTACGCCAAGCAAGTGGAATTGCTGTCGAGCTTTCCCTTCGTTTTCTACCTCGAGCTGTTCGGGATCTGGCTGCCGATTCTCTACCACGCCCTCTATGGCTTCTACATCTGGTACCGGGGCGAAAGCAACGTCATCGACTATCCCTGGGCAGGCAACTGGATGTTCACCCTGCAGCGCTGGACCGGCGCCATCGCCTTCTGCTACATCATCTGGCACACCTGGCATCTGCGCTTCAGCGGCGTTCACATCCTGACTCATCCCGACGCCGCCTTCGGCAAAGTACAGCTTGAGTTTCAGCACACCTGGGCGATCGCGTTTTACGCGCTGGGAATTTTCTGCGCCTCCTGGCACTTCGCTTATGGATTGTGGCTGTTTGCCGCCAAGTGGGGAATCACCACGGGCGATGCGGCCCGGCGCAGATTTGGCTACGTCTGCTTTGCCATCGGCGTGCTGTTCATTACGGTGGGGGCGCTTACCATGCGTTCATTTTTGACCACTCCCTTGCAGCCTTTGACTCCAGAGACCGGTATCCATGAGTCCTACGCCGGCGCGAGCCGCGCCCGGGAACAGATCGCGCTAGACAGGGAATCCAAACCAGATGGCATCCAATCCGAAAATTATAGTGATCGGCGGCGGCCTGGCCGGACTAGCCGCCACCATTAAGATCGCCGAGATGGGCGGCCACGTGGATCTGTTCTCCATCGTGCCCGTGAAGCGTTCGCACTCCGTCTGCGCTCAGGGCGGCATCAACGCCGCCAAAAATCTAAAGGGTGAAGGCGATTCCACCTGGCAGCATTTTGACGACACGGTTTACGGTGGCGACTTTCTAGCCAACCAGCCCCCGGTCAAGGCCATGTGTGAAGCCGCCCCCGGCATCATCGACCTGCTCGACCGCATGGGCGTGCCGTTCAATCGCACCCCCGAGGGACTCCTCGATTTCCGCCGCTTCGGAGGCACGCTGTTCAATCGCACCGCCTTCGCCGGCGCCACCACCGGCCAGCAACTGCTCTACGCGCTCGACGAGCAGGTACGCCGCCACGAATCCGAAGGCAAGGTCCGCAAATTCGAGCACTGGGAATTTCTTTCCGCCGTGCTCGACTCCAACCGCATCTGTCGCGGCATTTGCGCCATGGACTTGCGCTCCATGGAAGTCCGCACCTTCCCCGCCGACGCCATCATCATCGCCACTGGCGGCAACGGCGCGATTTTCGGCCGGTCCACCAACTCGGTGGTGTGCACCGGTTCGGCGCAGTCGGCGCTCTACCAGCAAGGCTGCTACTACGCCAACGGCGAGTTTATTCAGGTTCACCCTACTTGTATCCCGGGCGAAGACAAACTACGCCTGATGTCCGAATCAGCCCGCGGCGAAGGCGGCCGCGTCTGGGTCCCGAGAACTCCCGGCGATAAACGCGACCCGAAGGCGATCCCAGAAAAGGAGCGCTGGTATTTCCTCGAAGAGTGGTATCCGAAATACGGCAACCTGGTGCCCCGCGATATCGCCACCCGCGCCATTCACAAAGTGGTGTACGAGGACAACCTCGGCATCGACGGCAAGCCGATGGTCTATCTCGACCTCACCCACATCGACCGCAAGATTCTCGATCGCAAGCTCGAAGGCATCCTGGAGATTTACGAAAAGTTCGTGGGCGATGATCCCCGCGATACTCCCATGAGAATTTTCCCCGGCATGCACTACACCATGGGCGGCCTGTGGGTGGATTTCACGCAGGCCACGAACATCCCCGGAATTTTCGCCGCCGGCGAATGCGAGTACCAGTACCACGGCGCAAATCGCCTGGGCGCCAATTCCCTGGTCTCCTGTATCTTTGGCGGATTCGTCGCCGGCCCCAATGCGGTGAACTACGCGCGCAACCTCAAGGCCGCTCCGAGCAATGGGTATTTCGATACCGAGCGCCAGCGTCAGGAAGAAAACAACGCCACCCTGATGAAGTCGGATGGTGCCGAAAACCCTTTCAAACTGTGGCGCGAACTTGGCGACTTGATGACCAAGAACGTCACCGTGATTCGCTACAACAAAAACCTGCAACAGACCGACGCCGAATTATGCCAACTGCTGGAGCGCTTCCGCCACATCAACCTGAGCGACCGCACCCAGTGGGCCAATACGTCGGTCGTATTCGCGCGACAGCTCTATAACATGCTGCAACTGGCGCGTGTGATCACCCAGGGGGCCGGCCTGCGCGACGAATCGCGCGGCGCACACTACAAACCGGATTTCCCCGAGCGCGACGACAAAAACTGGCTGAAGACCACGAAAGCAACATTCGCTCCCGACGCCGACGAGCCAAAATTTGAATTCGAAGCGGTGGATATATCGTTGATCCCACCGCGCCCGAGAAGATACGACGCGGTGAAGTAAGCAACGCCCACGTAGGGGCGGGCGCCCTCGCCCGCCCGGACGAGCGAAGCTCGGCGGTTGGTTGTTGAGGTATGAGGGCAGCGAAACGCGGGCGAGCTTTGCTCGCCTCCCCGGACGAGGGCGTCCGGGGCCACGTGGTTCGTGGCAAGGCATATACAAGATGGCTAATTCCAAAACCGTAGTCTTCAAAATCAAGCGCCAGCCAAACCCCAAGGTGCAACCTTATTGGGAGGAATTCGCGCTCACCTGGCACCCCGGCATGAACGTCATCTCCTCGCTCATGGAGATCGCCGCCAACCCAGTCACCCGCGAGGGCAAGGCCACCACGCCCATTACTTACGACTCCAATTGTCTCGAGGAAGTCTGCGGCTCCTGCGCGATGCTCATTAATGGACGGGCCCGCATGGCTTGCTCCGCTCTCGTCGACAAGCTGGAACAACCCATCCGGCTCGAGCCTTTTTCCAAATTTCCCGTGGTCCGCGACCTGGCCGTCGACCGCAGTGTCCTCTTCGAAAATCTCAAGGCGGTGAAGGCCTGGGTCCCGATCGACGGCAGCTACGACCTCGGCGCCGGCCCGCGCATGACCATGCAGGAACAGGAAGCGGCCTATCCGCTTTCCCGCTGCATCTCGTGCTGCTGTTGCATGGAGGCCTGTCCCCAGTTCAACGAGGACACCGGCTTCGTCGGCGCGGCCACGATTTCCCAGGTCCGCCTGTTCAATACCCATCCCACCGGCGCCGCGCTCAAGCGGGAGCGTCTCGTCGCCTTAATGGGGGACGGAGGCATTCAGGAGTGCGGCTACGCCCAGAATTGCGTTGAGGTCTGCCCCAAGGATATCCCTCTCACCCGCTCCATTGCTGAGGTAGGCGGTGAAGTCATGAAACAGGCGATTGGAGATCTGTTCAGGAAGTGAACGCTCATCCGTAACCACCACTAAAGTGGCGTGTCGGGAATTGTCATCGTTGCACCGCGGTTTGTCAGTGTGGTGCGCTCAAAGCCATGCAGATAGGGCTTTCTGGCCCGTAACCTCTTGCAAATTACTTACCGCGTGATTGGCATTCTGGTTGCTCTTCTAGAGAGCGGTTGCCACGGGCGCGCCGTTAGCGCGATTTCAGTAACCAAGGGTAACGCCCGGGGGCTCTTCAGAGCTACCCGGGCTAAATAAAAAAGCACTTGTTTTTGTGCAGTCTCCGTTTAGAATACCCGCCTGTCTCAAGCGCCCTGGGACAAAGCGGCAAGAGCTGCAGCGAAAAAGAATTTAGAGGCCACTTCGTGAACCGTAGGATTCAAAGCGCGACACTTTTATTGCTGACCTTCGCGGTCTGTGCTCCGGCGTTTGCCCTGCACAGTTACGTCGCGCCGCGTCGCAGCCGCCGCGTCCATCGCGCCCACGTCCGTCGCCTCCGTTGGAACCCTGTGTTTCGCCCGTCGCGCGAATCGCTGCTCATCCAGAATCAGGAAATCGACCGCATGGATTTGCCCCGTATTCAGGACGACGCGGAACTTGAGCAGCTGAAAGCCAGTGCGGACCTGGTTCCGATCGTTGCCGGCCCCGCGCTGCGCTTCGATCCCCGCCTCGATCCTGACCGGCGTTATTGCCGTCCCTGGACTCGTGAATTTCTCGATGATCTGAGCGCATCCTATTACGAGCGCTTTCACGCCCAGATTCAGGTGAACTCAGCGGTTCGTACCGTGAAGATTCAGAAGAAACTCCGGCGTCACAATCGCAATGCTGCCCCGGCGGAAGGCGAGATCGCTTCTTCCCACCTCGCGGGCATCACGGTCGATATTCAGCGGCGCGGCCTGACCCGGGAACAGATCAAGTGGGTCCAGGACTACATGCTGCCCCTGAAGGAGCAAGGCCTGATCGAGCCGGAAGAAGAGCGCCATCAGTGGGTTTTCCACGTGATGGTTTCCGGCCGCTACACCGACTGGCGCGAATCGAAGATGCTGGCTGGCGAACAGCCCGTTCCCGAAACCTCAGAAACCGCGGAACTGCCGCTTCAATAAGCCCGTTGATCTTGTCATCCTGAGCGGATTTCTGATCCTGTCATCCTGAGCGGATTTCTAATCTTGTCATCCTGAGCGGAGGACAACGTTTCGCTCGCGAAACGTTGCCCGGAGTCGAAGGACCCCTACCCGCGAATTAATCCTCGCGTGCAAGGACTGTGCCGCCAAACCAATTCCCAACCCGCTCTGACCCTCGTTGCTGTAGAGGTCCTTCGACTGCGCGAAAAGTTCGCGCCGCGAACTTTTCACTCCCCTCAGGATGACAACGCAGAATAAACTTCCTCATCCACCCTCTCCACCGTATAAAATCCTTGGTCGCGCGTTCCCAAAGCCATGAACATTCTCAGGCCTTCCCTCTTTCTGCTGCTGTCCGCTACGCTTGCGGCACAAACCATCACTCCCCGGGCTCGCGCCATTCACGACTCGGCCATCATCGTCGACACCCACGCCGACACTCCACAACGTTTTCTCTACGAGAACTTCGACATCGGCAACTCCGACCCGAAAGACATCGGCCACATCAGCCTCGACAAGGCCAAGGCCGGCAATCTGGGCGCGGAATTCTTTTCCATCTGGGTGGATCCCGAAACCACCCGGGGACATTTCGCCAAATCCACATTCGATATGATCGATTCGGTCTACGAACAGGCGGCGCACCATCCTGACCGTATGATGATGGCCTTTTCCGTGGCTGATATCAGGCGCGCCCACGTAGAAAAAAAGCTGGCCGCCCTGATGGGGATCGAGGGCGGTCACGCTATCGAAAATGACATCCGCCTGCTGCGCGATTATTACCGCCTGGGTGTTCGCTACATGACCCTGAGTTGGTCCAACACCAACGAGTGGGCCGATTCTTCCGGCGACATCGATGACCCCAAGGTCCAACACCACAACGGCCTCACCGATTTCGGCAAGCAAGTGGTGCTGGAGATGAACCGCATGGGCATGATGGTGGATATTTCCCATGTGGCCGACAAGACATTCTTTGACGCTATTGCCACGTCCAGGGCCCCGGTGATTGCCTCTCACTCATCGGCCCGCGCCCTGACCAACCATCCTCGCAACATGACCGATGACATGCTGCGCGCCGTGGCCAAAAACGGCGGTGTGGTGCAGACCAATTTCTATTCCGCCTTCATCGACGAAAATTACCGCAAGGCGGCCGAGGCCCAGCAGAAGGACGCAGACGCTGCGGTCGCGGCGCATATCGCGGAACTGAAAGCGGCGGGCAAACCGGTTACCTATCTGGACAAAGACCTGATCGAGCGCGAATGGGCCGCCAAAATTCCGCGCCCGCCGCTCAAGTCCCTCATCGATCACATTGACCACATCGCCAAAGTCGCCGGAGTCGACCACGTCGGCCTGGGTTCAGACTTCGACGGCGTAAGCGGCGCCACACCCGAAGGCATCGATTCCGCCGCCGACCTGCCCAAGATCACCCAGGCGTTGCTCGATCGCGGTTACAGCGCGGACGACATCCGCAAGATTCTGGGCGGGAACCTGTTGCGCGTCTTCAGCGAAGTGGAGCGGGTAAGCCGCGAAATGCAGGCCGAGGCCGCTCAGACCTCCACCAGTAAATAGTTTTTTTCGGACTCTAGGATAGAATCATATTTCGCAGTCACCACAACCCACGTAGGGGCAGGTGTCCTCACCTGGCCCGGCCGGGCAAAGTCCGGCGCTCAGGAGCCTCCATGCGAATTTGTTTGTCAATCTGTTTGCTGATTTCCGCGACGTGTTCGGTAGGCTGGTCCCAGACAACGCCGGCGGCAAAGACGGCCCCCGCAAAGAAGCCCGCCGCGGCTGCCGCCGCCAAACCAGCGGCCGTTCCAGCGGCTGGACCTACCGCCATCATTGAGACCACCGCGGGCAAGCTGACCTGTACCCTGTTCCCCAAGGTCGCTCCAATCGGGGTCGCCAATTTCATCGGCCTGGCCCAGGGCACCAAGGACTGGACCAATCCCATCTCCCACGCCAAGAAGCACGGCGTCCCGCTCTACGATGGGACCATCTTTCACCGCGTGATCCCCAATTTCATGATCCAGGGTGGCGATCCCGCCGGTAGCGGCAGCGGCGACATTGGCTTCGAATTCAAGAACGAAACTTCTCCAACCCTGAAATTCGACCGCCCCGGACGCCTCGCCTACGCCAACGCCGGCCCCGGCACCAACGGGTCCCAGTTCTTTATCACCGAAGCTCCATATCCCAGCCTCAACGGTGGTTTCACCATCTTCGGCCAGTGCGATGAGGCCGCCGTTGCCCTGGTAAAGCAGATCACGCGCATGGGTCGTGACGCCAACGACCGCCCCTATCGCCCGGTCAAGATCACTCACATCATCATTACAAAGGGTGGAGCACCAGCCGCCAGTCCACATAGGGCCACCACCGCCAAGCCAGCCGCAAAGAAAGCGGCCGCACCCAAAACCGCACCAAAGTAGCGCCGGCATTCCTTCGACTTTGCCCAGGGAGGGCTCCGCCGGCTGTCGCGAGCAATCTTGCCCTCGCATTTTTGAAAACGAAAGGACCCCATGTCTCGTCAACCCGGTACATACGCGATCTTCGATACCAGTGAAGGCACCATCGTCTGCCGTCTCTTCGAAAAGGAAGCGCCCAAAACCGTAGCCAACTTTACCGACCTCGCCGAAGGCAAACGCGAGTGGTCGCACCCGGTCAGCCGCAAGAAGAGCAAGGACCGCCTGTACGACGGCACCATCTTCCACCGCGTGATTCCCGATTTCATGATCCAGGGCGGAGACCCGGCCGGCACCGGCTTTGGCGGCCCCGGCTATCAGTTCGAGGACGAAACCAAAGGCTCGCCTCACAGCTTCGACAAACCCGGCAAGCTGGCCATGGCCAACTCCGGCCCCAACACCAACGGCTCGCAGTTCTTCATTACCATTGCGCCCACGCAATGGCTCACCGGCAAGCACACCATTTTTGGAGAAGTGGTGGAAGGCTACGACGTGGCCGAGAAAATCGTGGCCACGCCGCGCAACCGTCAGGACAAGCCGGTGAAGGATGCGGTAGTGAAGTCAGTAACCATCGAACGCGTCTGAGAACAGAGAACTAGAATCTGGAATCTGGTTTCTAAATCACAACCGCGTTGGCAATTTACCGATTCGCTAAGATCGGAACGTCGGCAGAACGGATGATCCGTTCGTCGGAGGTCACGAGGGTTAGTCCCAATACCTTTGCAGTGGCTACCAGAAAGTGATCTCCGGGATCGCCGTGCGCGAGATTCAGCTTTGGAATCTCCAAGGCGACATCGATCGTCAGGGTCGCCTCATTCAACGGCCGGGCCTCGAGTGCTCTTCTGGTCCAGGTCTCGACATCCATCCCCTCGAGCTCAATTCTTTTTTTCCGGTAAAGAAACTGGACCTCCCAGACGCTGATGGGCGAAAGCCAGAGTTCATTTTCTGTATTCGCGAGCTCCCGTAGCACGCGATTTGCAAGGCGCTTGCGGTCGCCGAGACTCCAAATCCATATGTGGGTATCCAGCAGTAGATTCATTCGTGCGATGCATCCCAATCGTCTTCGCTGCTGATCGGACCCACAATATCCCCGACAATCCGGATCGTGCCTTCCATGCAACCCAACCAGGTTTTAGGACTCTTTTTAGGAGTTGGAGGTACGATCTCCGCCACCGGCTTTCCAAAGCGGGTGATGCGGATCGGCGTACGCGTCTTGCGCACCTGCTCCAGCATGCCCAGGCACTTGGCCTTGAACTCGGAAATGGCGACTTCCTTCATTTTTTAGTTATACCATGGTCAATGACCATGGTCAATTCTTGGTGGGTGCCCCGTCCTCGCCGTTCCGTAGTTTGGAACGACAGGACGGGGAATTCCGGTTGACAGAACAATCACTTCTCGGCACAACCCACCCTGTCTCTCCAAAGAACGGAGAGACGAGGGTGGGGCACCCAGGTTTGATTAAACCCCAATCACCGCCACCAACTCCTTCACTGCAGCGGCGCTCTTGTCCAGCGCGGCCTTTTCTTCGGGCGTAAGTTTGATTTCGATAATCTGCTCCAGACCCTTGGCGCCAAGTTTGCAGGGCACACCAACATACAATCCGTTGATCCCGTACTCGCCTTCGAGATAGGCGGCGCAGGGCAGAATCTTCTTCTTGTCTTTGAGAATCGCTTCCACCATTTCGGTCACAGCCGCCGAAGGCGCATAGAATGCGCTGCCGGTTTTCAGATACTTCACAATTTCCGCTCCGCCATCCCGGGTGCGCTGCACCAGGCGCTCCACGGTCGCGGCATCCATCAATTCAGTAATCGGAATCCCGGCGACGGTGGAATATCGCGGCAGTGGCACCATGGTGTCGCCATGCCCGCCAAGCACAAAGGCGGTAACGTTCTCCACGCTGACTTTCAGTTCCAGCGCGATAAAAGTGCGGAAGCGCGCTGAATCCAGCACGCCGGCCATCCCAATCACCCGCTCCCGCGGGAAGCCGGCCATCTTGTAAGCCGCCTGGGCCATGGCATCCAGCGGGTTCGAGACAATAATCAGAATGCAGTTGGGCGAGTGCTGCACTACCTTGCCAACTACGTCTTTCATGATCTTGTGGTTGGTGTTGAGCAGATCGTCGCGGCTCATCCCGGGCTTCCGTGGGATGCCGGCAGTGACGACCACAACGTCGGAGTTCGCGGTATCGGCGTAATCCTGCGTGCCCAGCACGTACGAATCGCGTTTCTCGATCGGCATGGCTTCCAGCAGATCCAGCCCTTTACCCTGCGGCACGCCCTCGATGATGTCGATCAAAACCACGTCCGCCAGCTCCTTGGAAGCGATCCAGTGAGCCGCCGTCGCGCCTACGTTGCCGGAACCAACAATTGTCACTTTCTTTCGCATGAACTCCCTTTCGAGCCACGGATTTCACAGATTTACCCGGATAACCTTGCCTGGTTTATCCGGGTCCATCCGCGAGATCCGTGGCAGGTTTTTCAGATTGCGGTCAGCACACCCGCGCCCATATTCTCAATGATGGAATTCGCGAACTCACTGGTCTTGACCTTGGTGGCGCCTGGCATCAGCCGCTCGAAGTCATAGGTAACTTTCTTCTGCTCGATGGTGCGTTCCAGTCCGCTCTCCACCAGGTCTGCCGCTTCATTCCATCCCATGAAGCGCAGCATCATCACTCCGGAGAGAATCACCGAGCCTGGATTGATGACATCTTTGTCCGCATACTTGGGCGCGGTGCCGTGGGTGGCCTCAAAACACGCGAATCCGTCGCCGATATTGGCGCCGGGCGCGATGCCCAACCCGCCGACCTGGGCCGCGCAGGCATCGGAAATGTAGTCGCCGTTCAGATTGGGACAGGCCAGCACGGAATACTCGTCCGCCCGGGTCACCACCTGCTGGAAGATGGAATCGGCAATCCGGTCGTTAATCATAAGTTTCTTTTTCCACGCGCCCTTGCCATGCGTGGCATAGATCGTTTCCAGAACTTTCTCCACTTCTTTGTAGATCGACTGCCGGAAATCTTCCGTGGCGAACTCCATGCCGGGCTCGACCAGCGCGGCATTCTGCTCGATCGAAATATTCGGGTCTTTATCTTTGTTGCCGAGGATCCAGCTCTCGCGTTCGGTCACAACTTTATCGCGAAACTCCTCGGTCGCCAGTTCGTATCCCCATTTGCGGAAGGCGCCCTCGGTAAATTTCTGAATGTTGCCCTTGTGCACCAGGGTCACACTTTTGCGCCCGCTCTTGAGGGCAAACTTGATTGCCATGCGCACCAGGCGCTTGGTCCCGGTAATCGAGATAGGTTTGATCCCCACGCCCGAATCGAGGCGCACTTGCTTCTTGCCGCCTTTCAGCATGTCCTTGTTCAGGAACTCGATCAGGCGCGCCGCCTCCGGCGTTCCCTCCTCCCACTCGATGCCGGCATAAACGTCTTCCGTATTTTCGCGGTAGATGACCACATCCATGCGCTCGGGATGCTTCACCGGCGAAGGCACGCCCTTGTAGTACTTCACCGGACGCACGCAGCAATACAGATCCATGATCTGCCGCAGCGCGACGTTCAGCGATCGGATGCCGCCTCCAACCGGCGTGGTCAGCGGCCCTTTGATGGCCACGCGAAATTCGCGAATGGCGGCAACGCTGTCGTCGGGCAGCCAGGTATTAAACTTCGCCATCGCCTTCTCGCCGGCAAACACTTCATACCAGGCGATGCGCCGCTTCCCCTTGTAGGCCTTCTCCACCGCCGCATCGAACACCCGCACTGAAGCTCTCCAGATGTCGCGCCCCGTACCGTCGCCTTCAATGAAAGGCACAATCGGATTGTCAGGGACCTGGTAAGTCCCGTTGCTGTAGGAAATCCGCGCGCCATTCGCCGGCACCGGCACACCGTTATAGGAAGCCGCCATTACATCCTCCGTACTTGATGGTTAACGATTGATGACCGAAACTAATAATTATAAAGGTTGGCCGCCGGATGGCGACACTCCGCGAACCACACCGCACACTCCGAACCATGCAGGACAGCGCCTTTCGTACTCGAGCGCGGCAGGCCCGGGAAAGCCCTCGCCGCTACAATTGAATCATGCGCTTCACTTCCTGCACCGTTATGGCCGTTTTCCTGGCGACCCAACTCCTGCTGCCCGCTTTTGCCCGGGCCCAACAACCCGCGTCTTCGAACGACGGCCAGGTTTCAGCGACAACTCCACTTCGCGACGCGCCTTCGCAGGCTCTGCAACACGCTTTCTGGGACCGGACCAACATTCTCCTGTTCTCCGGCGTCGCCGTCTTCCGCGGCCTCGACTACGCCTCCACCCGGAACTTCCAGGCTCGCGGCCGGGAAGAAATTCTCATCCCCGACGACATTGTCAATAACTCCGCTGCATTTGCCGGCCTGGAAGTAGCCGGAGCCCTTACCTCCGTCGGCCTTTCCTACTGGATGCACCGCACCGGCCACCACAAGATCGAACGCTGGATCTCAATCGGCCACATCGGAATCACCGGTTTCGGAGTGGTAAGAAACTATTCGCTGAAGTCGAAGCACTAAGCTGGCCGTTGGCCCTCGTCAGGTGGGCAGTCGGCTCAATATTAGGATCATCGGCTCGCATATCGACCAGCGATCGCTTACAAACGCCGCCGGAACAAGCTTATACTGCTCTTTTAGCAGTACCTGGTCCGCAGGAGACTTGCATGATCCGTCTCTCTTCCCTCCGAACATTCTGCGTCGTTGCGATTTTCCTGCTGCCGTCCCTTAAATTGGCAGCGGAAGCTAATCCCGATCGCGTCCAGTTCAACCACGACATTCGCATTGAGGCCAACGACAACGTTGGCGATGTCACCTGCATTTTCTGCTCGGTCCACGTTCGCGGCCATGTGTCGGGCGACGTCACTGCGATCGCTGGCAGCGTATTTGCCGAACAAGGCGCGTCGATCGCTGGTGACGTCACCGCGGTAGGGGGCAGTACCCGCGTCGAGAACGACGCTCAGTTGGCCGGCGATCTGACCACGATCGGCGGCACTCTGCACCGCGACCCCCAGGCCACAGTTGCAGGCGACGTTACCACCATCGGAGGAGGAGGCGGCGGCTGGATCTTTCTGATCTTCCTGCTGCCCTTCTTGTTTCTCGGCGGCATCATTGCGCTGATCATCTGGCTGATTCAGCGCAGCCGGCGCCCCGCTACAGTTCCCGCCTATACCGTCCACCGGAACTGATTGGCAGGTAAGAGCGCGGGCGACTCGCCCGCGCTCTTGGCAGGAAGAATTAATGAAATCGTCGCCAGAGCTTTGGCCCGTGCGGCCACCGGCAGTCGCGGGCGGGGGCGCCCGCGCCACACGTTACTCCTTACCCCCGAACACCTTCTCGTAAATCGCCCGCACAGTGCTTGATGTCCGGTCCAATTCGGCCTCCAAGCCCTCCGGAAACTCGCACCGCAAAGTTTGCCTGGTCAGCTTCTCTGCGACCATTCGCCCGTGCTCGGTCGCGGGCAGCCACTTTCCGGCCCGCCCCACCACCAGTCGGGTCACGTGCTCTACCGTGCGCAATAATTCCGCCGCATGGTCAAGCACGCCCGCATCGCTCTTGTCGAGCACGCCGGCGGCCACGCAGCGCCACAACCGGTCGCGCAAGGTTCCCTGCTTGTCCGCCACGCCATGCTTCACCAGCAGGAAGCTGGTGATGAAGTCAATGTCATAGGTCGCCCCGGGAGAAGACTTGAAGCTCTTCCCGGGCGCTTCCGCGATTTCCAGCTTCGTCCTCATCTCCCGCACCGCCTGCGCGAAACCGGGATCAGCCGCAAATCTCTCAAACAGAATTGTTAGCTTTGCCGTCGCGCGATCACCCAAAGTTGGCGAGCCGGCCAGAAAACGAAGCTTGGTATACATCAGTGCTTCCCAGGCCTGCGCTTCGTGCTCGTAATAGGCAGCCAACTGGGCCGGAGTGGAAAGCAGATCGCCTTCGCCGCCCCGCGGCCGCAAGCGCGCATCCAGAGGAAACACCGTGCCATCGCGGGTGTAGGCAGAGAGCGCATGCATCATCTGTTCGGCGCCCTTGGTCAGCGCAATCCGGTCTCCGTCTTCCTCACACACAAACAGCACATCGGCATCGGACAGCAGATCAAATTCTCCGCTGCCCAGCCTGCCCACCGCCAATACCGCCAGCCCTTCCGGCGCGCCTGCCAGGCGGAACGCCGCTGCCATCACATCCTCGGCGGCCGCGGTGGTGGCCTCGAATGATTCGTACACAGCACGTAACTCGATAACGTCCCGGGCCCCCACTGTGAACGCCCGATGCCTGAAGTGTCGTCGCAGCAAGGCCAACTTCTCCGCGTACGGCGTCAGGGACTCGGTCAGATAGGCAAATACAGGATCTCTGGCCGCCCGGGTTAACCCCAGTGATTTCTCGAACAAATATCGGCCCTCGGTCTGCGGAGCAACCTCCTCCAAACCTGCCAGGGTCGCGAGTTCCTCCGGATTGCGAATGAGAATCTCGGTCAGATAGTCGCTGGATTCAAACAGGACCAGCGCTCGGCCCATCGCCTCCTGATGTCGCAGCACGGCCGCATAACGTTGCGAAGTACCGAACGCCGACCCCAGAAAGCGGAAAAGATTCTTTCTCGCTTGCGGGTCCAGGTCATGGCGGCTCGCAATCTCGTGCAGCGCCGGCGCGTCACTCGCCAGCCGCTCGAGAATTTGCTGGCTGGATGGGTCTCCGGTTGCCGGTTCGAGTGCGCTGAGTAGTTTGAAGTCCGTGCCTGGGACCTGCTGTCGCCCGCGGGTCTGTTGCTGATATATGACCCGTTGGTAAATCTCAGCCACTGTCCCCATCCGCCGTTGCACCATGGACGCCAGATTCCCCGCTCGGTATTCCCCCGGCGCATAGCCCTCCATGGCTCGCTGCAGCATGCGGCAATCGGCTTCGGACGCCGGCAACCGGTGGGTTTGCTGCCCCTCGCGCAGCTGCAGCCGATGCTCCAGGTGACGCAGGAACTCATAGGCGCTGGTCAGATCATGAAATTCCTTGCCGCTGATGTGGCCCTTGTCGTGCAGTTTGTGCAGCGAAAACAAGGTTCCGCCGGACCGCAGCCATGGTTCGGCTCCCCCGTACACCCGCTGCAGGCACTGCACCAGGAATTCAATATCGCGGATGCCGCCGCGATCAATCTTCACGTCGATGGTCGGTTCCGCCTGGCCCAGCGCTTTTCCCAGCTGCCGTCCCTTCCGCATCTTCTCTCGCGCCACCAGCGCGGTCTTGATTGCGGCAAAATTCACTTTCTCGGTGTACACGTGCGGCTGTACCGCGCGAATAAACTCGCGAGCCAGACCAGCCTCTCCCGCCGTCTGCCGGACCTTGATCAGCGCCTGCCGTTCCCAGTCGTGCGCCGTATCGGAGTAGTAAGCCAGGGCTTGCGACAACCGGATGGCCAATTCTCCTTCCCCGCCCTGCGGCCGCAGGCGCAAGTCAATCCGGAATACCGGCCCCTCCGCCGTGACCCGCGAGAGGATCTCCGTCGTATGCTGGGCCAGCCGGATGAAATATTCGCGATTAGAAACCGGCGTCCGTGGCGGGTCTTCGCCATCGCCGTAGATGTACATCAGGTCCACGTCCGAGCTGTAATTCAGCTCGTTGCCTCCCAGTTTGCCCAGTGCCAGGATGGCAAACGGCGTGTCCACCAGCCGGCCCAGGGGGTCCAGATGCTGCGGCGTCCCGTGGCGCCGCTGCAGATTGCTGTCCGCCTCGCGCAGGGCTGCTTCGATCAGCACATCGGCCAGGGCCGAGATTTCTGCCGTCGTTTCCGCCAGCGGCGCGATCTTCAGCACATCGCGCAACATGATGCGGACATATTCCCGCCGCTTGAATCGCGCCAGGGTCAGGGCAACATCGCTCTCGAATGAGCGGGCGCGGAAGCGTGCCAGAGTCTCGTGAAATTCTTCCTGGGAAAAGCTGCGGTCAAGATTCTTCTCCCGCAGAAAGGACGGCAACAGGTCCACATTCCGGATCAGCGTCTCTCCCAGAAATCGGCTGTGGCCGAAGACCACAATGGCGTAGTGGGCCAGAAAATTATGCTGGTCCAGCAGGCGCACAACTTCGGAAGACTCGCACAGCCGCTCGAACAAGAGCAGTGCGCCATCCGGATCAGGGGCCTCCGCCAGCAACCCGGGCAAGGCCGCCGCCAATGCCGGCGACAGTCGCGCGCACACTCGCTCCAGGTTTAGTTTGGCAAGGTCAGGATTGCGAAAACCACAGACCGTGTGGGGGCGGGTCTCCGACCCGCCCAGGCCGGGCAAGACCCGGCTATTTTGCCCGGAATCGGCGCTCAACCCGGTCAGCTCATTTGGCAGTTTCGATGGAGGCAAGACTCTCGGCTCGGATTTTCAGGATACCCTCAATACCGCCTGGTCCCGAAATATTTCCGCACCCCGATGGTGTTGTAGCGGCCCCAGGGCCCGTTCGGCCCCAGGTCGGGGGGCCCCAGATTTTGGTCCCGTGCCCCAAACCGGCTGAACAAAAAATGCTGCGTCACCCGCATTTCAAACCCCTTCCCCAGATACAGTCCCCCGCCCCACGAGTTCTCTACCCCAATCGCAGCCATCGACCAGGTGTAAAGCGTTTGCGGAAGATTCTTGCCGAACAGGAACCTGGGTTCTCCAAAAAGGAAAAACCTCCGGAACTGCCCCCGGCCAAAGGGATGCGCTTCCACGTACCCGGAGATCATGTAGCGCGCGAAGGCGTTGCAGGGATCGTTTACGCCGCCCGAGATTCCCGCGTCCGCCCGGCAGATGTTGGGATCAATTTCGTTATGCGGAGGCGCCAGGTCAAATTGTCCATATCCCCAGAAGGTGTCGCGGGGAAGAAACATCCGCTCCGAACTGTCATGGCTGACCGTAGCGTGCGCCGGCTCGGTTTGTGCTGAAAGTACCCCGGACAGCGTCAGACATAGAAACATCCACAGCAGCGCCTGCTTCATGAAGCCTCCCCGAGAATTTTTGCTGCACTGACAGGAATCAATCGCCCACCAGGGCGCCACATTGTAACCCGTTGCGCTTCGCAGTCCCCTCCGGTATTCTCGGCCTCATCCTGTTTCGGACGTTCAGCGGCGCCAAGGAGAAACTCATGAAGGCTGTGCGCAACCGAAGTGTCCACGCATCTCTTGTCCTGGGACTGGTGATTCTTCTTATGGCTGGATCCGCTGTCGCCGCAAATATCTACGACTTCACCCTGCCCTCGATCGATGGCAAACCCATGCCCTTGGCGGATTTCAAGGGCAAGGTCGTTCTGGTGGTCAACGTCGCCAGCCGCTGCGGCTACACTCCGCAATACAGCGCATTAGAGTCTTTGTACGAGAAGTACAAGGACCAGGGCTTTGTCATCGTCGGCTTCCCGGCCAACAATTTCGGCGGACAAGAGCCCGGCACGAACCAGGAAATTAAGACATTCTGTTCCCGCAAGTACAACGTGACCTTTCCCATGTATAGCAAAGTGTCGGTTAAGGGCGATGACCAGACCCCGCTTTACCAATACCTGACCAAACAGACAGGCACACCGATCGCGGGCGAAATCAAGTGGAACTTCACCAAATTCCTGGTTGACCGCGACGGCAACGTGGTGCAGCGTTTCGAGTCTGCGGTAACTCCGGATTCGAAGGAAGTAGTTTCCGCGGTCGAAAAGCAATTGAGCGGGAAATAAGCCCGCGTTTCCACCAGCGAGACGGAAGCGAATTCAACACTTAACGCAAGCCTGTCTACGTAAATCCATATCAAATTTTTCTATTCCTCCAACAACTAGAATCAATGGACATCCTAAGTCCCACTAAAACTTAGGGATACGTTTGGCCCGCGTATTGCTATGACACACAGCACCGGGGGTGAACAATGCCACAGGAGGTCTCTATCTCCTACCAAGCGGTCAAGAGCAAGGTTTACAAGCTGGTTGACGCCATGGTCGAAGGGGACAAGAACACAGTCGAGGTTCAGGAGTCCATTCGGCGCTGGTGGAAACTCATTCATCCTTGCGATCGTGCCGTAGCCCAAAAATATCTGCTCATGGTGCTGGAGAAGTCGAACACCACCCTGGGAGCCATCGTCCTCGGCCTGCCCGAGGTCAAGGAAGTGAAGCCGTCCCGCGACCTGGATATGGAACGATTCCCGGCGCGTTCCGATCGAGCTGCGGTCAGCAGCCCGGTTTAAACCCCTCTCTGAAATCGACACGCCCAGCTTCGGCTGGGCGTTTTCTTCTGACACTCACAAAACCCCTGTCATCCCGACCGGAGCGCAGCGCAGCGAGCGCAGTGGAGGGACCTTGTGTTCCTGCGGGCTCCAAACTGGCCGGGAAGCGGCGTGTCAGTATTCCGTGGCTGGCAGGCGAGAAGCCTTTGTTTGGAGCGGCAGACACCTGCAAGGGGGATAAGCCCTGAGGTCACGGTATCCCGCCAGGAACACAAGGTCCCTCCACTGCGCTCGCTGCGCATCGTTCCGGTCGGGATGACAGAGCTTCGGAACTAGATGTCGTAGTACAGAGCGAACTCATAGGGATGGGGACGCAGCCTGACCGCGTCTACTTCCTTCGTTCGCTTGTACTCTACGTAGGTGCTTAGCAGTTCTTCGGTAAACACATCGCCCTTGAGCAGAAACGCGTGGTCGCGCTCGAGCGCATCCAGCGCATCTTCGAGCGAGCCGGGCATGGATGGCACCTTGGCCAACTCTTCTGGCCCCAGGTCATAGATGTCTTTATCCAGCGGCTGTCCCGGATCCATCTTGTTTTCGATTCCATCCAGGCCCGCCATCATCATGGCGGCGAACGCCATGTAAGGATTGCAGCTCGGGTCCGGCGGACGGAACTCTACCCGTTTGGCCTTGGGGGAAGCGGAATACATCGGGATGCGGCAAGCCGCCGAGCGGTTGCGCCGCGAGTACGCCAGGTTCACCGGCGCTTCAAATCCCGGCACCAGGCGCTTGTAGGAATTCGTGGTCGGAGCGATGATCGCCGCCAGTGCCGGTCCGTGCTTGATCAGGCCTCCGATATACCACAGCGCCATCTGCGATATCCCGGCGTAGCCGTCGCCGGCAAACAGCGGCTTGCCGCCCTTCCACAGCGACTGATGGGTGTGCATGCCACTGCCGTTATCTCCGAAGATCGGCTTGGGCATGAAAGTCACTGTCTTGCCATACTGGTTGGCCACATTCTTCACGATGTACTTGTAGAGCATCATGTGGTCGGCCGAGCGCACCAGCGAATCGAACTTCAGGTCGATTTCGGTCTGTCCTCCGGTTGCCACTTCATGATGGTGGCATTCCACTTCCAGATCGCAGTTCTGCATGGTCATGACCATCTCGCTGCGCAGGTCCTGGTAATGGTCGGTGGGGGGCACCGGGAAATAACCTTCCTTGTAGCGCGGACGATATCCCTGGTTGTTCTCCACCCGGCCGGAATTCCAGCGTCCTTCTTCGGCGTCGATGAAGTAGAAGCCGTGCTGCTCGCGCTGATCAAAGCGCACGTTATCGAAGATGAAAAACTCGGCCTCGGCCCCGAAATAGGCGGTGTCCGCCAAGCCGGTCGAACCCAGATACATTTCCGCTTTCTTCGCGATGTAGCGTGGGTCGCGGTCGTAGCGCTGTTTGGTCACCGGATCCACCACGTCGCACACCATCACCAGGGTCGCAATCTCGGTAAAAGGATCGAGGATGAAAGAGTTCGGGTCCGGCATCAGCAGCATGTCGCTTTCGTGGATCGCCGCCCAGCCCCGGATCGACGAACCGTCCATGCCAAAGCCTTCGTCAAACGAGGCCTCGCTCAGCTGGTCGATGGGATAGGAAACGTGGTGCTGCAGTCCGGGCAGGTCGGTAAAGCGAAGATCGAACATCTTGACCCCGTTCTTCTTCACAAATTCCAGAACGGTTTTCGGGTCAGCCATGGGTCGTTCCTTTCAGATTTGTTCCTGGTCTCGTCGACGCGACTTTTCGCGACGCCACGCGTTAAGGGCCGCGTTTCAAGGGAAGATAGCCAGCCTGCTACAATCTCGCATTGTGCAAGTCGCACGTAACTGTAACGGGGCGTGGCCTGTGCAAGGAAATATATTGTTTTTATGGCCGGGATAACGAAGGCTTATGCCCGGCGCGGCTTGGGGGAAAGCACTTAGCAATTGGCAATTAGCAATTGGCTAAACCCCAGGACGGCTGCGAATTGCCGATTACCAGGCTAATTACCCCCGGAACTTGGCGAGTGGTCCCGCTCCGACTTCAGGTGAGGCCGGCCACCGGTTCCGGAGCGGGTTGGTCAAACGCTAATTGCCAATTGCTAAGTGCTGCCTTATGGACTTTGAACAGCTAGAAACATTTCTCCAGGTCGCGCGTCACAGCTCGTTTTCCCGGGCGGCCGAGAAGCGTTTTCGCACCCAGCCCGCCATCTCTTCCCAGATCCGCGCCCTGGAGGAAGAAGTCGGCGCCAAGCTGCTCGATCGCTCCGGCGGGAAAGTCTCCATCACCGCCTCCGGCAAACTGTTCCAGAAATATGCTGAAGAGGTTCTTGAAGCCCGCAAAGCCGTCCTGGTCGCCATCGCCGAAACCGAGCGCGTGCCTCGGGGGGAAATCATCGTGGGCGCCAACGAAGGCACCTGCCTGCACATCCTTCCCGAAGTCTTCGCCGAGTTCAAGAAGCAGTACCCCGACGTCGCGGTCAACATCACTCGCGCCGATTACGGCAAGATTCTCGAGTCCGTCATCGACAATTCGGTCGACTTCGGCTTCATGTCCATGCCGGTCACCGACGCCCGCCTGACCGTTGTCCTGATTCATCGTGACGAACTGGTGGTCATCGCGCCTCCCCAGCACCCGCTGGCGAAGTTGAAGACCGCCCCCATCTGCGAAGTCGCGAAGTTCCCCCTGGTGATGCCCAAGGCCGGTCACACTCGGGACGCCCTGGAAGACCTTTTCCACGAAAACAAGCTGAAGCCGCAGTACGCCATGGAACTCGACTCCAGCGAACTGCTGAAGCGTTTCATCGCCGCCGACGTAGGCGTGGGCTTCATCGCGCGCTCCAATGTGCAAGAGGACGTACAAGCCAAAGTGCTGGTCGCCATCCCCATGGCCGAGGCCCCGATTCGCCGCGACCTGGCGCTGGTCTTCCGCAAGGACAAAGCCCTCAGCCGCGCCGCCCTCGCCTTCATCGACACCACGGTAAAGATCAAGACGGTTGATGCCATCGCTGTAAAACGCTAGCGCGAACACGTAGGCCCGGGCGCCCTCGCCCGGGCAGGCGAGCGAAGCTCGCCAGTGGTTTCATGCTTGCATTGAAACTGAAAAACCGCGGAGATCCACTCCGCCGGGCGGGCGAGGCGCCCGCTCCTACGTGTTCTTGGGTTAGAATCGCGGCAGTGAACCGGACCCTCCCAGCTCTTCTGCTGGCCTGCGCTTCCCTGCTCTCGGCACAGACCCGCAAGCCGTCCCAACCGCCTTCGTCGTCAAAGCTGATCTCCATCAAGGTCACTGGCTCCAATCGTTACACGCCGGACCAGATCATCGCCGCCACCGGCCTCCAACCCGGCCAGATCGTCAGCGACGATGATTTCAAGAGCGTGAGCCGACGCCTGGGCGAAACCGGCGCTTTCAGCAACGTGGCCTACAGTTTCCAATTCAATGCCGAGGGCACCAAACTCGACTTGCAAGTCACCGACAGCAATCCCTTCGTGCCTGCCCACTTTGAGAACTTCGTCTGGCTTTCCGATCAGGAACTGTTCCAGCAACTGCGCACTCGCGTGCCTCTGTTCCAGGGCCAACTCCCGCTCAACGGAGACCTGGCCGACGAGATTTTGGAAGCCTTGCAGGCACTCGCCATCGAGCACAACGTGCGCGGTCGCGTCGACTATCTGCGTGCGGGTCCGGAAGACGGTCCGGTCGAGGCTTTCGACTTCAGCGTTACCGGTCAGCCCATAATTGTTCGCAAGATCGCCTTCACGGGCGCCAGTCAGGATGATCTGCCTCTGCTCGAGGCGGCCGCCCACAACCTGTCCGGTCAGGATTACTCACGCAGCCGGCTGGAGCTTCAGGCGGCAAAGAACCTGCTTCCCGTATTTCTGGCGCGCGGCTACCTCAAGGCCGCCTTTGGCGAACCTCAGCCCAAGGTCGCGGAGGAGACTCCCGACGACACCTCGGTGGACGTCACCTTTCCCGTCACTCCCGGCCGTCAGTACAAACTCGGCACTATCCAGCTTTCCGGCAATAAGAACGTGTTTCCGGTCGAAAAGCTGCGTGAGCTGATTCACCTCCAGCCCGGTCAACCGGCCAACGCCGTGCAAGCCGACCAGGATGTCGAAGGCCTGAAAAAGCTTTACGGGACCCGCGGCTACATGGAAGTGCAGATCCGCCCCACTCCTCAAATGGACGATGCCGACTCCACCGTCAATTACGTGTTCCAGTTTCAGGAGGGCAGCATCTACAAGATGGGCGACCTCGAAATTCACGGCCTGGACAGTAAAGCCACCGACCGCATGGCAGCCGAATGGACGCTGCTTCCCGGCCAGACCTACGATTCCGGCTATCCCCAGCTGTTCGTGGACTCCATCCGCGACCTCTTCCCCTCGGACCTGTGGAAAATTACCGTCCGCGAATCTCCTGAAGAACCGGAAAAGGTGGTGGACGTCTCGTTGCACTTCGAGCCCAGACGGTGAGTGCCAAGGCTCTCTTCCTTTTCGGTATTATTTCCGGGTACAGTGGAGCCTCGGCTTCTTTCGCGGCATCCAATTGCAGGACAGTTGTGAAACCGACACAAGGAGAAACATTCTGATGAGTTCCACTCCCTCGAGACTGGTCGTTGCCCTCGCAACCGCATTTCTAGGCGCAGCCCTGCTTTTGCCCGGCGCCCTGGCAGCCAACAAGCCCCAGGCCTTTACCGGCAAGGTAAGCGATGCCATGTGTGGCGCCAACCACATGATGGCTGGCAACGCCGCCGAATGCACCCGTGCGTGCATAGCTAAAGGTTCAAAGTACGCGCTGGTTGTAGGAGACAAGGTGTACACGCTGGACACCAGCGACAAGACCGCCCTTGATCAGCTCGACAAGCTGGCCGACAAGCAAGCCAAAGTCACCGGCCAGGCCGATGGCGATACCATTACCGTGCTTTCCGTCGCGGCAGCCAAGTAGGCCGCCAGCCTTGCTCCGCCAGAAGTGTTCACCTGGGCACGTGGGGGTGCCTTTTTCCTAAATTACCTGGATTTTCATATTGTCTCCGCAACTCCCTATGTTATGTTTTAGCGAATTTACCTAAAGCGCCTCTGGAGGAAACTCGAATTGTCTAAAGACATGGTCCCCAAAAAGATTTTCTTCACCAAGGGGGTCGGGAAACATCGCGAACGTCTCACGTCGTTTGAGCTGGCGTTGCGGGACGCCGGCATCGCCGCCCAGAATCTGGTTCGAGTCTCCTCAATTTTTCCGCCACAATGCAAGCTCGTGCCGCGCTCTCAGGGACTGAAATACCTGAGCCCGGGCGAAGTAGTTTTTGCGGTCGTGGCCGAGAACTCCACCCACGAACCCCACCGCTTGCTTGCCTCCAGCATCGGCGTCGCCATTCCCGCCGACCGCAATACCTACGGCTACCTCAGCGAGCACCACTCCTTCGGCGAGACCGAAGACGCGGCCGGCGACTATGCCGAGGAACTCGCCGCTGAGATGCTGGCCACCACCCTTAACGTTGAATTCGATCCCGACCGTTCCTGGGACGAGAAGAAAGAGATCTATCGCATCTCCAACAAGATCGTCCGCACCGCCAACGTCACCCAGTCCGCCGTAGGCGACAAGCGCGGCCTCTGGACAACCGTCATCGCGTCGGCGGTCCTGATCTTCGACTAGGAAACAAGGACTAAAAAGCCAGAAAGGCCCATCGCCGAAGCGAATGGGCCTTTGCTGTTTGTACAGCCGGTTTTCACGGCGGCGTCTCGCCCGCGCTCTTTGTACGTCTACTTCCTCGCCAGCGCCTTCTCCTTCTTCGCTTTGTGATTGCCGGCATCTTTATCCATCCGCTCCAGTACCGCGGCCACGATCAGGGGCAATCCCACCGTCGCATCCAGGAACACTTCACCAAACTTTCCGCCCTCGGCTGGCGGCACAAACTTCCCCCAGGAAATCGCTTCGCTATAGGGACTTCCGGACAGCCCACCCCAATAGACGGGCTCGGGACAAATCCGCAGTCCATAGTGATAGCGCTTGAGCGGAACATTTTCCCCCATGCGCCGGTGCCGCAGCTCAATAAACGGCCCAAACTGCTGCGACCAGTTCCGCGGTACTCCCCCGCCGATGGTAAAAATACCCAGCCGTTTCTGCCGCAACAGCGTCGACGCGAAGTGTTCCAGGTCCTCGAACGGATCAAAGCGCAGCTTGTGGCGCCCCGCCGCCTCCCGCATGCGATTGGAAAGGGCCACATCCAGCCCAAGTTCGGAGTCGGTAAAAGCGGGTACGAAAACCGGCACGCCCTTCTCGAAAGCCGATTTCAGAATCCCCCGCTGTCCCTTGGCATTCTTGGCCAGGTATTCTCCGACCGCATGATTGAGCTTGTAAGAGCAAAGCATCTCGCTGGGATCCCATCCCTCCAGCACTTCGAACACTACCCGCTCCACGTCGTCCAGATTCTTTTCCGGCTCCAGCGTGTCGTAAACCCGGTTGTAACCCTGCTCGTAGAGCTCTTCGTCGGAAACCTCGGGGTTGTAGCGGAAGTGAGCGTGCCCGGTGGCTTCCACCAACCCATGGGCCATCAGCGCCCCGGTGGAGACGATCGCATTTACAATGCCGCGATCGATCAATTCCGTGATCACCAATCCCTGCTTGGCCACAGTCATCGCCCCCGCCAGGGTCATCACCACAAAACAGTCCCTGTCGCGGGCCATGGCTTCCAGCACGTCGGCGGCCTCCCCTAGTTGCCGCCCGGCGAACGCGGTCTTGGACATCGCCCGCACCAGGTCGTCAATCGACTGCACCCGGCCGAGGTCGAGCGGCTCCAGTGGAGTCAGCCGGTCCTCAATCGGATCGTGTAAGTGGCGCTCCATTCCTGCGCCGTCATGGTTGCCTTGTTTCAAAATTACACCCCCAAGTTGTGCTGCACTACTCTACTAGAACTGCACAAACTATTGCCACAACAACTGAGACCTAAAGAACTGAGAATCGGGAACTGAGAACCGCGAACTGAAAACCAGGAACTGTTATCCTATTTCTCTTTCAGGAGGGCGCCGCTTTGCCGCCGCAGAAATTCAAAGTCGGACTCATACAAATGTCGGCCACGTCCGATCCCGACAAGAATTTTCAACGCGCCATCGACAAAGTCCATCAGGCGTCCGCGCGGGGAGCGCAAATCGTCTGCCTGCCCGAGCTTTTTCAGACCCAGTATTTCTGCCAGCGCCAGGACTCCACCCTGTTCGATCTCGCCCAACCCATTCCCGGGCCGGTCACAACCCGTCTGGCAGCGCTGGCCAAACAGCTTCGCATTGTCCTCATCGCCTCGCTCTTTGAGAAGCGCGCTCCCGGCGTCTATCACAACACCGCGGTCATTTTCGACGCTGACGGCACCCTGCTCGGGCTCTATCGCAAGATGCACATCCCCGACGATCCCCTGTACTACGAAAAGTATTACTTCACTCCGGGCGACCTCGGCTACCGCGCCTTCGACACCGCCATCGGCCGGGTCGGTACTCTGGTGTGCTGGGACCAGTGGTATCCCGAAGGCGCGCGACTCACGGCGTTGCAAGGCGCACAGGTGCTTGTTCTATCCCACCGCGATCGGCTGGCACCCTTCGGAGAAAGCCGAGTTCGGACAATCTCAACACGACGCCTGGCGCACCATTCAGCGCGCCCACGCCATCGCCAACGGCGTGTACGTGGCGGTCGTAAATCGTGTTGGACACGAAACCGGAGATGTCCGCGGCAACGCCGTTTCCGGAGATGGCCTGGAATTCTGGGGAGGCTCTTTTCTCTGCGACCCATTCGGGCGCGTCATCGCCGAAGCTTCGCACGACAAGGAAGAAATTCTGATCGGAGAAGTCGACCTGTGCGTCCTGGAAGACGTCCGCCGCAACTGGCCCTTCCTGCGCGACCGCCGTATCGACAGTTACGCCCAAATCACGAACAGGCTGATCGATTGACCAGCAAGAACCGTGTAGGGACGGGTCTCCGACCCGTCCAGGGCGAGCAGGGCTCGCCAAGCCTTTGGGTAGGCTCAAACGGCTTCAGTCTCTATCCATGAAACCCGCCCAACCCAATCCCCGCTACCGCATGCCCGCTGAATGGGAGCCCCACGCTTCCACTTGGCTCGCATGGCCTCACTACCACGGTGACTGGCCGGGAAAATTCGAGCCCATCCCCTGGGTCTACGCCGAAATCATCCGCCATCTGGGCCGGCACGAACGCATCGACCTGATCGTCAATAGCGCGGCGTCGGAAAAGCATGCTCGCAAGATCCTGAGCAAAGCGAACGCCCTCAGCAAAAACGTTCGTTTTCACCGCTGGCCAACCAACCGCGTCTGGACCCGCGACTCGGGCTGCACCTTCGTAGTTGCCGATGGCCATGTGGGGACGGCCGCCCCCGGCCGTCCGGTCGAGCGCAGCTCGACAGTCTCCGCCATCAAATGGCGCTTCACCGCCTGGGCCAAATACTCCAACTACCAGCACGACGAAAAGATCGGCAGCCTCATGGCCAAAGCTGCGCACGCCGAGGAAATCCGCCCCATGCACGGAAAAACCCGTGTGGTGCTCGAAGGCGGCTCCATCGACGTCAACGGCCGTGGCACCTTGCTCACCACCGAGGAATGCCTGCTCAGCAAAACGCAACAACGCAATCCGGCCATGTCCCGCGCCGACTACGAAAAACTGTTTTCAGATTTTCTAGGAATAAGAAACGTGATCTGGCTGCACTCCGGCATCGCCGGCGACGACACTCACGGCCACGTTGATGACATCACCCGCTTCGTCTCACCCGACAAGGTCGTCACCGCCACCGAGTCCGATCCTGGCGACCCCAACTACGAGCCGCTGCGGGAAAACATCCGCCGCCTGCGCGCCGCCACCGATCAGGATGGCAAGCCCATCGCCATCATTGAACTCCCCATGCCCGGCCCGGTGGTTTTCGAGAAGCGCCGCCTCCCCGCCAGCTACGCCAACTTCTACATCGCCAACGGCATCGTGCTGGTCCCGGTCTTCAACGATCCCAACGACCGCCTCGCCCTGGATATTCTGGCTGATCTGTTTCCTGACCGGGAAGTCGTCGGAATATATTCAGGCGATTTAATCTGGGGCTTCGGCGCGATGCACTGCATGACACAGCAGCAACCGGGCTAGTCGTTGGTCGTCAGTCTTCAGTCGTCAGCAAGTCAAAAACTGCGAAGACTAAGTGACGCCCAAGTGGTTTCTGAGAGCTGAAAGCTGAAAGCTGATTTCCTGACGACTGAAGACCGACGACTGACGACTGACGACTGCTATCTCTTGTACTGCGTCGGCTGCGGTCCCTTTTCCAGCATTTCGCGGTTCCAGATGGCTCCTTCGCGGGTGTAGCTGGCCAGTTCGAAATCCTGGGTCAGTTCCAGCGCGTCGGTAGGACAGGCGTCCTCACAGAGCCCGCAAAACATGCAGCGGCTCAAATCGTAGGTAAAGTTGGTGAGTTCCTTGCGGCGGGTTTTCTCGTTGCGTTCGCTCGAGACCACAATCAGATTTTCCGGACACGCCAGCGCGCACAAATCGCAGGCGATGCACATGGTCTCGTCGGTATCGGGATTCACATTCAGCCGCGGCGCCCCGCGGTAGCGTTCCGCCACCTGCGGCCGTTGCAGCGGATACTGCTCGGTATAAATCTCTTTCGGATCCTGATAAAGGAACGTGACCTTCAGTCCCTGAAGCAGGTCCACCATGAAGATCTTGCGCAGCAGGCTCGGAATCCCCATATCGCAGTAAGCATATCACTAACCGTCGTCATCGCCGAAGGACTCCGCCGCGCGGAAGCGGATGTGCCATTTCTCGGGCACTTACAGATGCCCTGATAAGATACGTGGCAGATTGTCAACTTCCCGGCCGCCGGTGAAAGTCTATGCGCCCTATTAATCTGCTCTGCCTGTCTGTACTGTGTACTAGCCTGGCAACAACGGCTCAGGTCCTGCCCTCATCGAACGGGGCTTGCACTGTAAGTCCTTCTGGACTGGAGGGCTGCGAGTGGACTACCGCGGTGGCGCGGCTTGCGGGCGCCAAAAACGAAGGAGGAACGCCAAAGCTTTTCGTAACGCACTACAAATTGGCGCCCGGAGCACCGTTAAAAAGGCCCGTTGAGGACTACGACAATTTCGTTGTGGCTCTGAGCAGCGGAGAACTTGCGAGCGGGACCAAATCACCAGAGAACCTCATCAACGTCATCGCCGGTTCAGTCTTGCTACTGCCAAGAGAAGAAGTCTATCTCTTGCGAAATGTTGGCAAGCAGAGTCTTGAGTTAGTCCTAATCGAAGTCAGGAAGTGACCGACAAGCCCGTCGCGTTTCCCAAGGCTCGGTATCCCCATATCGGCCTAGGCATATCACCAACTCGTATTCACACAGAGGCCGCCCGATTGACGGCGTCATCTGACAGTCTTCAGGCCGCGAACCCTCTCTTGTGCAGCTCGAATCAAACTGACCCAGCCCCCGGTCCCGCAGTCCGACGATGTTACGGGACTTGCCGAAATCGGACGGTGGCAAAGGTCTCTACTTCCACGGCCGCGCCGTGGAAGGTAGTAGGCTTGAAAACCCACTCTGAAAGGGCTTTCGCGGCCGCGCTCACGAGTAACGGTGTGCCTCGCCGCAAATGAATTTCCTTCACCCTGCCGTCCGTTCCAATCACGATTCTGAAAACGACAGCGCCCCGAACTCCAGCAACTCTGGCTTCCGGAGGAAGCTGGGGCTCAACTTTCTTTAACAGGCGTTTCGTGGAAGCGGCCTCTATCATGTGCAGCCGCGATGCAGTACTGATCCGCGGACCATCTGAATACACTTTGGGTGACGTCCCAAGGCGAAGGAAAGCCGGACGCTGCCCTTGCGCCAGCGTGCAACCCGGCAACAACGTGACTACGACCAACCCGGCAACAGGATAGATGCCCATAGCCTCTTAGACACCGCGCGCGGATCGCAAGGCTTATCTCTTCCCAGGCGTTAAGATGTTTGAAGCCGCCCCATCCCCATGACCGCCAACCAAACCGCCAACGCCGCCTTGCAGTATCACAACGCCACCAAACACTCCTACGCCAGCGTCCGATCCAACCAGCATTCTTTAGACTTCAACAACCAACCCATTCCATTCAAAATCTATCCCACCCTCCCGCCCTCGCCCCTGCCGGCAGAACTCCGCCAGACCGGAGTCGCTGCCCTTTCCGCCATCTCCGAAATCGTCCCTCCGCAAACCATAGCCGCGCCCGATCTCGAAGCCATCGCCCAACTGCTCTATCTCTCGGCCGGCATCACCCGGCACAGAAAATATCCCGGCGGCGAAATCTACTTCCGGGCCGCGGCCTGTACCGGAGCGCTCTACGAGATCGAACTCTATCTGGTCTGCGGCGATCTCGCCGGGCTCGAGGCCGGCGTCTATCACTTCGCCGCCGCCGAGTTCGGCCTGCGCCGCCTGCGTGCCGGAGACCATCGCAGCGTCCTGGTCGAAGCCACTGCGAACGAGCCTGCCGTCGCTCACGCCCCGCTGACCATCGTCTGCACCGCCACTTACTGGCGCAATGCCTGGAAATATCAGGACCGCACCTACCGCCATTTCGGCTGGGACAACGGCACCCTGCTCGCCAACCTGCTGGCTGTCGGCACCGCCCTGGGTCTGCCTGCAAAAGTGGTGTGCGGCTTCGTTGACGATACGGTGAACCAGCTTGGTCGATGTCGATCCGCAGCGCGAGGTCGCTTTCTCGCTCGTGCCGCTCGGTCACGCTTCCGCGGTTCCGGAACAGCCCCCAGAAAACATCGCGCCGCTTGGACTCGAAACTGTCCCACTCTCCCGCCATGAGATCGACTATCCCCTCATGCGCGAGATGCATGCCGCGTCGTCGCTGGTATCGCCGGAGGAGGTTGCAAGGTGGCGCGGAGGAACCCCGCTCACCAACTTCCCGCCCCCCACCGGACGCGTCGTCGAGCTCCAGCCTTTATCTGACGAGGCCATGCCTCGCGATCCTATCGAACAGGTCATCCTGCGCCGTGGTTCCAGCCGCAAGTTTGCCCGCACTCCGATCACGCTGGCGCAACTCTCCACCATACTCGACCGCGCCACGCGCGGCGTCCCCGCCGATTTCCTCGATCCCCAGGGATCGCAACTCAACCACCTCTATCTGATCATCCACGCCGTGGAAGGTGTTGAACCCGGAGCCTACGTCTTCCATCGCGGCCGCGGAGTGCTCGAATGTCTCAAGTCAGGTGACTTCCGCGACCAGGCCGGATACCTCGGATTGCAACAGGCCCTGCCCGCCGACGCCGCGGCCGACGTCTTCTTCCTTGCCGATCTGCGCCCCATCCTGCAGCGCTATGGCAATCGCGGATATCGCGCCGTGCAACTTGAAGCCGGCATCATCGGCGGCAAGCTCTATCTCGCCGCCTATGCGCAACACCTGGGTGCCACCGGCCTGACATTCTTCGACGACGACGTGACCGCCTTCTTCTCCCCTCACGCCGAAGGCAAGAGCGCCATCTTCCTGGTCGCCCTGGGCCACAGCGCCAAGACCGGGACCTAGCACAACCAGGTTCGGCTTTTGGGCCGCTGCGACTTCTCATAAAACGACCGGAACGCCGGGTGCCCCACTCATTCGCGTTGTTTGCGAATGAGTGGGTCTCGTCACAGCTGGAATGCGCGGGATCACGGTGAGGTTCGAACCCTGGTGCGAAGAACAGGCCCGATGCGGGGTAAGCTCTCAGGAGTGGCCGCTGCAGATCAAAGGCGTCCGGTCGAGAAGTTTGGATCTGGGAGTGGGCGCAGTCACCCACTCATTCGCAAGAAACGCCGGGTGCCCCACTCATTCGCGTTGTTTGCGAATGAGTGGGTCTCGTCACAGCTGGAATGCGCGGGATCGCGGTGAGGTTCGTACCCTGGTGCGAAGAACAGGCCCGATGCGGGGTAAGGTCTCAGGAGTGGCCGCTGCAGATCAAAGGCGTCCGGTCGAGAAGTTTGGATCTGGGAGTGGGCGCAGTCACCCACTCATTCGCAAGAAACCCGAATGAGTGGGGCACCCGGCCAACAATCACGACACCCTCCTCAATGCGATGCCGCTTTAGCGATATGTTTGCATAATCCTGCCGCGTTGGCGGGGCATCGACTCTTGGCGTTTTGCGCTGCTTTCTTGAGCGTGTCTGCTGGGACGGTTTCGTCGAGGTGATGCACTACGAAGATCTGGAAACGCTGGTCACTGGTTGCTAGTTTTACCAAGTCAGGAAACTGATTCCAGTTGTCCGCCAGCAGCTTGCCCACTGCGTCGCTGTAACCCTCGGCGATCGCGCCGGCATCGCATTGTGAGAAGCGTTTGAACGATTGATATACGGCATTCCAGCTGTTTAGGTGATCGGTATCCTCTTCAGCCTGCATCGCTTCTTGTTTGGTGCATGGCTTTTGTGCGGCCTTCGCGAGCAGTTGTGGCGTAAGACTCAAGAGTGTCATGCCTGCGAGAAGAGCGAGGCGTGTCTTGAACATGAATTCAGCAGACCACTTGTCACTCGTCAATGCAAGGGTGACGCACGCCATAGCCGTTACGCCTGTAATCGTTTGATTGATGAAATCAGGCCAATTACACCACTAACCCGTTCCGCCCGAACAAGTGCGTAAAATGAATGCGCACCGGTCGCTGCCTACAGCGGAGTTCCTATGATCGTGATCATCGCGGGCCTCCCGGGGACAGGCAAGAGCACCCTGGCGCGAGCACTCGCGCAGCGGCTGCCGGGTGCGGTTCTCGAGAAGGACTCGATTCGAGCGTCGCTCTTCCCACCCGCGTATGTCGAGTATTCGCCATCGCAGGACGATTTCTGCGGAGAGGTCATGCTGCAAACCGCGGCATACCTGCTGTCCAAACACCCCGAACTGCACGTTCTGTTGGATGGCCGCACCTTCTCCCGGCGATACCAACGGGACCGTGTGATCGAGTTCAGTTCGCAAGTGGGGAGCACCTGGGCCGCATTGGAGTGCGTCTGTTCAGAGGCCTCTGCAATAGGACGCATCGCGGAAGCTGTAGCCGCAAACAGCCACCTCGCCGCCAATCGCACGCCGGAACTCTATCGCGAAATCCGAAAGGCATGGGAGCCGATCGACCCACCCAAACTTCTTATCGACACCGACCAAACCCTGGAATCATGTGTCGATCGAGCCCTGCGCTATCTGACTGCGCCGACCTTATTACCTAACCCTTAGCGTAATCATCTTTCGGTCTGCGACGGCCGCCAACCGAACCATGGCGAGCGTGGCAACGTTGAAAACAATGGCTTACTCCCACGCATCACCAAAGTCACCCCCGAACCGCAAAAACGCCTGACCCCACGTGCTATACTGATGTTGCGTCTAATTCCACGGCTGTAGTGCGGTTGCTCTGGTTTGTATCTGAATTCCCGCCTAATTTCCCTCCGTAAGTCTTCGGCGTAAATAAAACTGGCCAACGCTAGTTGCTGCTCGCCTGTGTGCGCGCCGCCTCGCTTCCGCCAACAGAAAAAGAGAACCAACAATCAATGCAGAGTTTTTCAGAATTACCCATCTCTTCCTATACCCAGGAGAGATTGTCGTCCCTCAACTTTTCCATTCCGACCCCGGTGCAAGCCGCGGCCATCCCGCAGGCACTCGCAGGCAAAGACGTGCTCGCCACCGCTCAGACTGGAACCGGCAAAACGCTGGCCTTTCTGATCCCAATCATCGAGCGCCTGCTTCAGCCGGCAAAACTTGATTCCGGAAAATCTGGAATCGCCGCCCTGGTTCTGGTCCCGACCCGCGAACTCGCCATGCAGGTGGTCGATCAGTACAACGCGTTGCGCGGCACGAAATTGTCGCCCGCGGCCCTGGTGGTAGGCGGCCTGGCGGAAGGAAACCAGCTGACTGCCCTTCGCAGGGGCGCGCGTATCGTGGTGGCCACTCCAGGCCGGCTCGAAGACTTCCTCGATCGCCGTCTGATCAGCTTTCAGACCCTTCAGGTTCTGGTGCTCGACGAAGCCGATCGCATGCTGGACATGGGATTTCTTCCCGCGCTGCGCCGCATCGCAAGAGTCCTGCCCAAAGATCGCCAGACGATGTGTTTTTCCGCCACGCTTGAAGCGTCGGTCGCGCACCTGGTCAGCGACTACACCCGAAGCCCGGTGCGTCTGGCCTTTCGGCTCCACGTTGAAGCCATCGGAAAACGTGCGCATCCAGGCCTTCGAAGTGGATAGCGACCGCAAGCAGGAAATGCTCCACCGCCTGCTTTCGAAAGAAACCGGCCGTTGTCTGATCTTCGCCCGCACCAAGCGCGGCACCGAGCGTCTGGCCCGGAACCTGAACCGCGACGGCTTTGCCGCCGCCATGATTCACGGCGACCGCTCGCAATCGCAGCGTACCGCGGCCCTGACCGGATTCCAGCAGGGACGCTTCCGCATCCTGGTGGCCACCGACCTGGCCTCGCGCGGCATTCACGTGCAGGACATCGCTCACGTCATCAACTACGACCTCCCCGAGGTAGCGGAAAACTTCATCCACCGGGTTGGCCGCACCGGACGCGCCGGTGAACTGGGCGTAGCCTCCACGCTCTTCGGCCGGGAGCAGCGCTCCGAGCTGCACCAGTTGGAACGCACTCTGGGAATCCGCATGGAAAGAATGCAGGCCGATGACATTCCGGCAGGAAAACCGGTTCGCAAGCCGGTTCACATCGATCCCGCCGAAGCCCTGGCCCGAGGAAGAATGGTTCGCCTCCCCGGAGAGACCCTGCAAGTCCAAATGGGAAGCTAGGCCGTAAATCACCACAACTCGCGTAGGGGCGGGTGCCCTCACCCGCCCAGCGGAGCGAAGCTCCGCCAACCCCGCGCAACTAAACGGAACTCCCACCCCGGAATCTCCGTACATAATCGGGAGGTCACTATGGCGAAGCTGCGTCTGCTCCCGATCCTCTTCCTCGCCGTTGCCCTGCCGCAGGCGAAGGCAGACGAACCCCTGACCCCCGACACCATCATGGCCCGCGTGGCCACCAATCAGGACAGCAGCGAGAAGCTGCGCAGCCAATACATCTACCAGCAACACATCCACATCACCGCCAGGAAGACCAACGGCAAAGTCCTCCGCGAGGAGACCGCCGACTACCAGGTCGTCCCCAAATCCGACCACACCGACAGAGCCCTCCAGCAACTCACCGGCCGCTACTGGCACAAGGGCAAGTACCGGGACTTTAGCGGCGAACCCGTGCCCGAAGCCGACAGCACCGACGGAGAACTGATTCACGACTTTCGCGAAGACCTCACCAATGACAAGTCCAAAGACGGCATGGCCCGCGACCTGTTCCCCCTCACCACCGACCAGCAGAAAGACTACAAATTTCGGCTCATGGACCAGGAACCATTCGAAGGCCGACAGGCCTACCACATCGCCTTCACTCCGAAAGACGATGACGACACGGATTGGGCCGGCGAGGCCTACATCGACGCGCAAGAATTCCAGCCGATCTACGTCTTCACCAGGCTATCGCGTCGTCTGCCCTTCGGGGTGCGGACCTTCCTGGGCACTGACCTCCCCGGCATCGGCTTCGCGGTCCACTACCGCCGGCAGCAAGATGGCGTTTGGTTCCCGGTCAGCCTGGGCAGCGAATTTCGCATTCGCGCTCTCTTTTTTTTCAATCGCAATATCACGGTCGCGCTGGAAAACAAAGCGTTCGAGCACACCCACGTGCAGACCAAAATCGTGGAAGCAGCCCCATAAAGTGTGGGGCGGACACCCTTGTCCGCCGCCGTTGAATTTGATTTTGCCTTTGAATTTGATCTTGCCTCAGATCTTGATCGGCAGATGACTCAAATCTCCGTGAGTCCTGCGAACACAAACTCAAAAGCGGCGGACAAGAGTGTCCGCCCCACACAAACCGGTTCCCGTATAATCTGTCGACACTCTCTCAGGAGGCATTCATGGCCAGTGTGCCAGACAATTTCGCGGAGCTGAAACAACGCTTGCGGGCCAGTTGGATGGCCGGCGACTTCGGCGAAATTGCAAAGCTGAATGCCGTGGGAGCTGAGGACTTCGTCCACCGCATCCACCTCAAACCAGGAACGAAAGTGCTGGACGTGGCGTGCGGCACCGGAAATCAATCCATCCCCGCCGCCCGCACCGGCGCCGATGTCGTTGGTCTCGACCTGGCCCCCAATCTTCTGGCACAGGCCCGCCAGCGCGCCGCCGCCGAGAACCTGAAGATCGAATTCACCGAGGGCGACGCCGAAAACCTCCCCTACGAAGCCGCCCGCTTCGACGTGGTGTTGTCCATGTTCGGGGCCATGTTCGCGCCCCGCCCCGAGGTAGTCGCGTCAGAACTGCTCCGCGTCTGCCGCCCCGGCGGCCTGATCGCCATGGGCAACTGGACTCCGGAAGGCTTCGTAGGCCAAATGTTCCAAATCACCGCCCGCCACGCTCCGCCGCCGCCCGGCATGCTGCCACCATCACTCTGGGGAGTCGAAAAGGTGGTCAATGAACGCCTGGGCGGAAAAGCGCGTCTCGCGATGAGCAAGCAGCATCTGCTCTTCGAATATCCCTTTCCTCCCTCCGAGGCAGTTGCATTCTTCCGAAAATATTTCGGCCCAACGCAAATGGCTTTCGCGCGCCTCGACGAGACCGGCCAAAAAACTCTGGCCGACGACCTCACCCAGCACTGGACCAGGAAAAACCAGGGTGACGCCAATCACACGATCATCAAAGCTGAGTACCTCGAGGTCCACGCCACTGTGTCATAGAGGGACATCATGGAACATGCCCCCGGGGGTGCGCGAGAGGAAGCCCGCCCGCAAGTAGACTTAGCCTCCGGCCTGAAATAACCTCCCCTACTGTCATCCCGAGCGAAGCCGAGGGACCCTGCTGTCCTCTCCGCCGAGTCGACTTGGAACTATAGGGAGGTTTCCGCTCTCTAGCCTGGCCCAACCACAGCCCACGCAGATGCTATGATTACCCGTCCGTTTAGGCGTTCTGACCCTGTTCCGGCCGCGTCGCGAAAGGTGAACACTACACTCGACCCGAGATGAGCCGCAGATTCTCCATCCTCACCCTTCTCGTTCTGTCTCTCGGAGTTTACGTCGCCACCGCCGCCCAGCCGGCGCTGCTCGACGATGCCGACGCTTCACACGCCCTGGTCTCCCGCGAGATGCTGCAGCGTGGCGACTGGGTGGTCATGTATCAGGACGGAATCCGCTACCTTGAAAAAGCTCCGCTGCATTACTGGATGGTGGCGATCAGCTACAAGCTGTTCGGACAGGGCGCGTTCCAGACCAGACTCCCGCTGGTGCTTTCCGTAGCCGGACTGGTCTTGATGGTTTATTTCTTTGCCCGGCGCTTTTTCGGCGAGACTGCGGCCTTCTACTCCGGACTGATCATGTGTACCAGCGTGGGGACGTTTCTGTTCACCCGCGTAATGGTTCCGGAAGCCATCTTTGCGCTTGAACTGACCGCGCTGTTCTATCTTTTCTTGCGCGCCTGGCAGGGCAGCCTCGATCCTCGTATCGGCTATTGGGGCGCAGCGGTGGTGATGGCCCTGGCCGTGCTTACTTTGGGTTTGATTGGCATGCTCTTTCCCCTGGGCGTGGTCTTTTTCTTCATCCTGTTCACGCGCAGTTGGGGACGCTGGCGCGAGTTGCGGATTTTCTCCAGCACTCTGATCTTCCTGGTCATCGCCGTGCCCTGGCACTGGATGGCGGAAGAGCGCTCGCCGGGATTTCTGTGGTCCTATTTCATCAACGAGCATTTCAAGCGCGCCCTGGGAACCCGCTATCCGCCCGACTATGAGGCCGTGCCTCTGCTGTTATGGTGGGCCTTGCATCTGGTGTGGTTTTTTCCCTGGAGCTTCTTCATCGTCTATGCTCTGCGCGAATTTCCCCGGCCTAAGACCTGGGGACGCGCCATGGAAGCGGCCCAGCAGGCGCGTCTGCTGCTCTTCATCTGGGCCGGGCTGATTCTGTTTTTCTTTTCCCTGACCAGCGGATCGCGCATGGAGTATTACAGTTTCGGCGCCTGGCCCGCGATCGCCGTCCTGCTGGGCATTGGGCTTAGCGATGCCGAACAGGCGCGTGAGCGCTGGCTGCCGCGTCTGCAGGCGGGACTGGCTGGGGTCGGGCTTTTGGCCTCGGTGTGCCTTGGCTATCTGGTCATCTCGTCGCTCGATGTTTCGTCCAAGGGCGGCATCTCGCACCTCATCCAGTATCACCCGCTCGATACCTACCGGCTTTCGATGGCGCACATTTTCGACCTGACGCCGCAGACTTTTGCGGCGCTTCGTGGCCCGGCCGTTTTTGCCATCCTGATTTTTATTGTGGGCTTCGGAAGAGCGTGGCTGTTGCGGCGACGCTGGAAGAATTCGGCCGCCACTCTCACCCTGGCTCTCACCATGGCGCTGTTCTTCTTTGCCGCCAACTGGGCCTTCAAACGGTTTGAGCCTCGCATGTCCTCGCGGGCGCTGGCTGACGCCATCCTGGTCTACCTGCGCCCTCAGGACCAGATCGTCCAGTACGGCGACTTCAATTCGGGTTCCAGCATTCCCTTCTACACCCACCGCCACGTCTGGATCTACAACGGGCGCTTCGGCACCAACCTGGAAATCGGTTCGAACTATCCCGACGTGCCGCCCACTTTTCTGGACGACAAGCAGTTCCCTGCCTTCTGGAGTGGCCCCGAGCGGGTGTTCATTTTTGTCCCCGAAGAATTTCGCAAAGCCGCGCTCTCCCGCCTGCCCCCGGACTCCAGCTACCTGCTGGCGGAGAGTGCCGGAAAGTACATTTTCGTGAATCAACCGCTGCGCCCCGACTTGCCGCTGCTCGCAACCATCCTCAAGCGCCATCCGGTGGAGTAGACCGTTGGGCCCCGTGGATACTGCTCCCGAGACACCCGAAACGAATACCGATGAACTGTTTATGGAGGAGGCCCTGCGCGCCGCCCAACGGGCGCTCGAAGCCGGCGAGGTCCCCGTGGGCGCCGTGGTCGTGTCTGCGGGCAAAATCGTCGGCTGTGGCGGCAACCGCAATCTCACCGACTCCGACCCCACCGCCCACGCCGAAATCGTCGCCCTGCGCCAGGCCGGTGCCGCCCTGGGCAACCACCGCCTGGAAGACTGCGAACTGTTTGTTACAATTGAACCGTGCGCTATGTGCGCCGGAGCGCTGGTTCATGCCCGGCTGAAACGCCTGGTCTACGGCGCCGATGACCCAAAGGCTGGCGCCATCCGTTCGGTGCTGCAGGTTCTGAACCATCCCAGCCTGAACCACCGCATGGAAGTCCGCAGCGGCGTGTTGGCCGGCCGTTGCTCCGAGGTATTACAGGGCTTTTTTAGGAGCCGGCGCTAGCATTTCATCGTTGGTCGTTGATCAAGAATCTTGCGTCGGCGATTGTGAGAACCGATTCGGACTTCTGAACCGAAGCCAACGACCAAGGGCCAACGACCAACGACTGATTTCCGGAGAGGTGCGTGAGTGGTTGAAACGATCCGCCTCGAAAG
>CAWBGY010000014.1:0-339958 GCA_963788505.1 Terriglobia bacterium | reverse complement strand
CCAGGACGCGGCCACCAACGCCGTCGTGCTCGGCCAGGCCGACGCGATGTCGGCGGACTCCCCGGTGACGCTGTACGCGATCAAGCAGAGCAAGGGCAAGCTCGAGAAGGCGGGCGCGATCTTCGACTCCGCTCCCTACGGGTGGCCGGTTGCCAAGAATTCGCCGCTGTCGCAGTCCTTGGTGCAGGCGTTGCAGCACTTGATCGACTCCGGCGCGTACAAGCAGATCGCAAGCAACTGGGGTCTGGAAGACGGGATGATCGACAAGCCGGTCATCAACGGCGCGGTTAGCTGAAGCAGGGTTGTCCATGACTGATGTCGACGCGCCGCCATCCGGCGGCCCAGCCGCGATCGACGCAGTGCCCCTGCGTCATCCATGGCGGTGGGTGGCGGCGGTCGTCATCGTCATCCTGCTTGGCCTCTTCCTCTACGGGGCGGCTACGAATCCGGCCTACAGCTGGGCGACGTACCGGGAGTACCTGTTCAACGAACGGATTCTTCTTGGTGTCCTCCACACGTTGGAACTGACCGTCTTGTCGATGGCGTTGGCCATCGCGCTTGGCATCCTCCTTTCGGTGATGCGGCTGTCGGGGAACCCGGTGTTCCGGGCGGTGTCGTGGGTGTATCTGTGGATCTTCCGCGGAACACCCATTTACGTACAGCTGGCGTTCTGGGGTCTGATCCCGGTGATCTACCGGAAGATTCAGTTCGGGGTGCCGTTCTTCGGGCCGACGTTCTTCCATCTCGACCTGCAGAGCCTGACCATCCCATTTCTGCTAGCGACGCTCGGTCTGGCACTCAACGAGGCCGCGTACATGGCGGAGATCATCCGCGCCGGAATCAGTTCGGTGCCCGAGGGTCAGATGGAGGCCTCGACGGCGCTCGGCATGTCATGGGGACTGGCGATGCGGCGCACGGTCTTGCCACAGGCGATGAGGGTGATCATCCCACCGACGGGCAACGAGGTCATCAGCATGCTGAAGACCACGTCGTTCGTCACTGCAGTGCCCTACGCATTCGACCTATACAGCATCGCCACCCGGGAGATCGCCGCCCGCATCTTCGACCCAGTCCCGATGCTCTTGGTGGCGTCCACCTGGTACCTCATAGTCACCAGCATCTTGATGGTGGGCCAGTTCTACCTGGAGCGGTACTTCGCCCGAGGCTCGTCGCGAAAGCTGACTACCAAACAACTCGAGGCGCTAGCCAAGGCGCAACTGGGAATCACCGGGGATGTGACAAGCCAGTGATGGTCCGCGCCGAGCAAGTCTGCAAGAGCTTTGGCGCACTGAAAGTTCTGAAGGGCGTCACGCTCGAGGTGGAGACCGGCCAGGTGCTCTGCATCGTGGGACCGTCGGGGTCGGGCAAGTCGACCTTTCTGCGCTGCATCAACCACTTGGAGGAGGTCAACGCCGGCAGGCTCTACGTCGACGGCGATCTGATCGGATACCGAGAACGCGGCGGCAAGCTCCACGAGATGTCACCGCGAGACGCCTCGAAGCAGCGGCGCGACATCGGGATGGTGTTCCAGCACTTCAACCTGTTCCCGCACCGCACCGCGCTCGAGAACGTCGTCGAAGCGCCCGTCAAGGTGAAGGGCGTCAAGCGCGAGGTCGCGCTGGAGAGGGCCCGCGCGCTGCTCGACCGGGTGGGCTTGGCGGCCAAGGCCGAGGCTTACCCAGCCCAGCTGTCCGGCGGCCAGCAGCAGCGGGTCGCCATCGCCGGGCCCTGGCCATGGAACCCAAGTTGATGCTCTTCGACGAGCCCACCTCGGCGCTCGACCCCGAGCTCGTCGGCGAGGTGCTCGCGGTGATGAAGAAGCTGGCCTCCGAGGGCATGACGATGCTGGTGGTGACCCACGAGATGGGTTTCGCCCGCGAGGTCGCTGATCAGCTGGTGTTCATGGACGGCGGAGTCATCGTCGAGAGCGGTGATCCGCGCGAGGTGCTGGGCAACCCGAAAGAAGAGCGCACGAAGGCATTCCTGTCCAAGGTGATGTAACGGTGAGGCCGGGACTCGAGCCGGATCCTGCCACTCCGCTGTGGCGGGCCGCGCAAGTATTCCGGTTGTTGAGTTGCCTCTACGCGCTGGGTTTTCAGATCGCGGTCAACCCCGATCTCGACCGTCCAGTGCTGGGGTGGGTGCTCTTCGGCGTGCTGCTCGCGTGGAGCGTGGCGTGCGCGGCGGCGTACCTCCAAGGCTTCGGTAGGCGGACGGCGTGGGTGGCCGCGGAGCTCGTCGTCGTGGTGGCGCTCATGTCGTCCACCGCGCTGGTGGCCTCCGATCAATGGATGGCGGACAACCAGTCGTGGCCGACGACGTTGTGGGCCACCAACGTAACGATCTCGGCGGCGATTCAGCTGGGTCCCATCGGCGGTATGGGCGCCGGGTTGATCGTGATGCTGGCAAGTGCGGCGTTGAAGGACCACGTCACCATCAACCTCGGCCGCAACGCCACGATCGTCATCGAACTCGCCGTCGGGCTCGCGGTGGGCATGGCGGCTCAGACCGCGCGGCGTGCGCACGCCGAGCTACAGCGGGCCACCCGCCTGGCGGCCGTCTTGGAGGAGCGTGAGCGACTCTCGCGAGAAGTGCACGACGGTGCCATCCAGGTGCTCGCGCTGGTCTCCCGGCGCGGCCGTGAAATCGGTGGTCCCACAGCCGAATTAGCCGAACTGGCAGGTGAGCAGGAACGGGCGTTGAGACGGCTGGTGAGCGCCGGATCTGCACCCGTGTCGGTGGGCGCTGCGATCGATCTCGTCCCCATGCTTCGCTCGCGTGCATCCGATCGCGTCTCGATGAGCTTGCCTGCGACGCCGGTGATGCTCGATTCAACCGTCGCGGCCGAACTCGACTCGGCCGTGGCCAACGCGCTTGCGAACGTCGCCGCCCACGCGGGTGCCGACGTCCACGCCTTCGTGCTGCTCGAGGATCTCGACGACTCTGTAGTGGTAAGCATTCGAGACGACGGGGTCGGCATACCCGCGGGTCGGCTCGGGCAAGCAGCTGCCGAAGGTCGGATCGGCATCTCGAAGTCGATTGTTGGCAGAATGAAATGGCTTGGGGGCAGTGCGAAGCTGAGCAGCGGACCAGAGACTGGGACTGAGTGGGAACTAACCGTACCGCGGGGGAGCGAACGTGCCAGTTGACGAGGGCTTCACGGTGATGGTGGTCGACGATCACCCGATCTGGCGCGACGCGGTGGCTCGCGATCTGACTGAAGACGGCCTCGAGGTTGTCGCAACGGCTGACGGTGTCGCTTCCGCGCGACGCCGGGCGGCGGTGGTCAAACCGGACGTCGTGGTCATGGACATGCACCTCGCGGACGGCACGGGCGCGCAGGCCACCGTCGCGGTGCTCGAAGTCTCTGCGTCATCACGGGTGCTGGTGCTCTCGGCCTCCGCCGAACACGACCACGTGCTGGAGGCGGTAAAGGCCGGAGCCACTGGATATCTCGTCAAGAGCGCGTCCAAGATCGAACTCGCGGCGGCAGTGCGGGCGACCGCTGAGGGGCGCGCCGTCTTCACGCCGGGGCTGGCCGGGCTGGTGCTGGGGGAGTATCGACGCATTGCGAAGGCGCCGGCGAAGGGTTCGACGACGCCCAGCCTGTCGGAGCGGGAGACCGAGATACTTCGCTACGTCGCCAAGGGCTTGACCGCCAAGCAGATCGCCGAGAAGCTGTCGCTGAGTCACCGCACGGTGGAGAACCACGTGCAGGCCACGTTCCGCAAGCTGCAGCTCGCGAATCGCGTCGAGTTGGCAAGGTACGCGATCGAGCACGGTCTCGACGACTAGCAGGCTCCGGGTACAAATACTCATCCCCTGAAACATGTTTGCTGCCACGATGGCAGCATGACCCAACCGGATCAGGCCCTGCTCGCCCGGATCAACGCGGATGTCGCCGCCATTTGGAGCTATCTCGGGCGGGTGTCGTCCGACCTGCGCGAACTGGACCGCATCGTGGCTCAGGGTCACGCCGAAGAAGTTGTCGCTGCGCCGCCGCCTGTCTATTGGCAACAACCCGTCGCGCCGCAGCAACCCGTCGGCACACCTGCCGTGGCGTATCAGCCCACCATGCCGGTTCTGAACCCCGTTCGCCATGTTGCAGGCACGCCGCCCGCTGCGCCCCGCTCGGAGAACTGGATCGGCAAGGCACTCGCCGTCGCCGGGGTGGCCGTCACGCTCGTCGGCGTCGTGCTGCTGGTGGTGCTCGCGGCGCAGGCCGGGATCCTTCGGCCCGAGCTTCGAGTAGGGGCTGGAGCTCTGCTGGCCGGCGTATTGGTCGGCATCGGGTGCTGGCTATCCCGCAGACCCGGTGGCAGGGTCGGCGCGATTGCCTTGGCCGCCACGGGTATTGCCGCCGCGTACATCGACATCATCGCGGTGGCCACCGTTTACCAGTGGGTGCCTGCTGCGGTGGCTCTGGTGCTCGCGGCCGCGGTTGCCGGCGGGGGACTGACGGTGGCCAGACGGTGGAACTCCCAGCAGCTCGCACTGCTTGTGCTGGTGCCGCTACTAGCACTTGGGCCCGCCGTGGTTGGCGGCGTCACGCTGCTGCTCGTCGGTTTCATGCTGGCCTTGTCCGCCGCCACGCTGCCAGTACAGCTCGGCAAGAACTGGCTAGCCATGCATGGTGCACGGATGGCGGTGAGCACGCTGCCCTTGCTTGTCGCCTTGGTTGGGGTGAATTCGACTTCGCAACAGGTGGTTTGGCTGGCCGCGGCGTGTGCGATCGCGGCGTTCCTGGCGCTGGCGAGCGCTGTGGTCCTGCTCCCGCACAGCATTCATCCGGTTGCGGTTGCGCTCTTCTCGGCGGCAGGCACGATTCCAGTACTTGCCGTCAACATGGCCGTCGACCGTGTCACCGCTGCCGTAATGGCCACCGTGTTGGCAGCCGTGTTGCTCGCGCTCGCACTGGCCGGCGATCGATTCACCAAGACCACGTCCACGCAGGTCGGCGCGATCTGGGCGGCCTCGTCCGCCGGCGCGCTGCTGATCGCGATAACCGTTGCGTTCGACGGTCGCGTCGCGGGCCCGCTGCTACTTGCCACTGGCGTGGTGTTGGCCGTTGCAGTCTCGTGACAGTGCGGTGGCCAGGTGGTCGGCCATTGGCTTCGGTGTGGTCGGTGGCGTCTACTACCTCGCCTCCGCTCCGCCCTCCAACCTGGCCTTCGCGACCGAGGTGAGCACGCCGACCGCGGTATCGACTCTGATCGCCAGCTTGTTGGCAATCGTCTGTGCCGGGGCGATCACTTGGTCGTGGGTCAGCCGCAGCCCTGCCGATCGGGACGTCGCGGGCGTGTTGTTGGCCACGGCGGGGGTCATCGCCATGTACGCGATCACGATGTTCACCGTGACGGCAGGGGTGTTGCTCGGCGGCGACGGATCGGGCTTCTTCTCCGGGCACGTCGCGGCCACCATATGTTGGATCGCGTTGGCAGCCATCGTGTTCCGCTACGCGGCGCGGGTGCCACGCGCGCAGCGGTCGCTGCCGATCGGGGCAGGCCTGGCGGTGGTCGCCGCATCGATGGCCAAGTTGTTCCTGTTCGACCTTGGCACGCTCGACGGCATCTTCAGGGTTATCGTCTTCATCGTCGTCGGGTTGGCGCTGCTCGGGATGGGAGCAGGATACGCCCGGCTGTTGGCCCAACAGGACGAGCGCGAGCAAGAGCATGCAGTCTGACGATCAGCGGCGGCCGGTGAGGTACCAGGTCTGCATCAAGCCCTTGCCCTTCACGTCGATCTCACCGCGCTCCTCGAATTCGAACCGTTCACGAAGAAGCTGATACACGTTGTCCGGCACCTGGATTCGCCCCTCTACGTCGGTACTCTCCATGCGAGCCGCGACGTTGACGGCATCGCCCCACACGTCGTAGAAGAACTTGCGGGCCCCGACGACGCCTGCCACGACCGGCCCGGAGGCCACGCCGATGCGGAGGGGGACCTCGCGGCCCTGCGGGTCGGTGAGGCCGGCGACCGCGTCGGCCATGTCCAGGGCGAGGCTCGCCAACGCCTCGAGGTGATCCGGACGTGGCTCCGGCACCCCACTGACCACCATGTAGGAGTCTCCGCTGGTCTTCACCTTCTCGAGGCCGTGGCGGTCGACCAACGCGTCCAGGTCCGTGTAGAGCGCGTCGAGGAACCGGACGAGTTCGTTTGGCGGGGTGTCGCTTGCGCGCTTTGTGTAGCCGGCGATGTCGGCGAACAGAATCGACGCGTCTTCGTATCGGTCAGCAATGATGTTGTGCGCCGGGTCTTTCAGCCGTTCGGCGATCGACGCGGGTAGGATGTTGGCGAGTAGCGACTCGGAGCGTTGGTACTCGATCTCCATGGCTTCCTCGGCGAGCGCGGTCTCGCGCATCGCGAACCAGACCGTCGTGACGATGAACACCCATACCGACACGGTGTTGATGACGAATCCGGACTTGAACGCCCAATCGGGCTGCACACCGGTGTTGTGGGGCACCCACATTTCCAGCGCGATGACCGTGATGGCCCCGAGTGCGGCGAGCGATGAGGCGATCACCATGTGCTCGATACCGACCACCAACACCACGAGCGACGCGGCGACGACGTAGTAGAAGTGCAAACCGCTTGACGTACCGACGTAGATGCTGACGACGGTGATCACCGTGTAGGCGACCAGGATGAACACCAAGGGCGCAAGCAGGTCGCCGTACCGGTACAGCTTGGGAATCAGCAGGAATGCCAAGCCGGCCGCCAAGTTCAGGAAACCGATCCACAGGGCTTGCTGTACGAAGACGAACTGTTGGACTCCGAAGAGGACACTGACTGCGGCGCCGATGCGGGTCGCGAGGGTCAGCACCCGCAGTTGTCGGGACGTGCTCTGGAGGTGTTGGTGGGCGCGGCCCCTGCCGCGGGCATCCATGGCGACGGTAGGCACACACGACGAGCGCCGGAGTGGCAGCTTCCTACCGACCGGCGGAGTGTTACCGTCGTCGACCGCCACCGCTAGAGCGTAGCTCTGCGGACCGCAGCGCCTCTCGATGTCGATTTATCCGACTCGCCTGCGAGCGCGTGGGCCCCAGTGAGATTCGAACAGCAAACCTGGGGTTGGTTCGGTGTCTCGACACTGTTCTAGCCGGCGGCGGAACAGCCAGCAAACTGCGCTTGTTGCTTGATTATTTTGCAACGCAACAACATTCGACAACTCTATCGATCTGTGTGAAGCTGTGCCGATGCGAGTGGGTGTCCCATGAGCTTCATCTACGATCCCGGCGTCGTACCGCTCTTCTTCGCCATCGATGCCATGCTGAGCGTGGTCGGCTGGATGATTGCCACACAATGAGACAAGGCGGACCTGCGAGGCTGGTCCTTAATGCACGCCCGGTGTCGGGGCCGATCGGCTCAGAACCGGGGTTTTCGGTCCACTCTGTTGCGGCGCTTGGTATTTCGGAGCGTTGCTAGCGCGCGAACACTCACGCGGACGCGTCTGATGTGCCCGGCCATGCGAATCCCCGCCCCTGGTGTGGCACGGGTCGCTGCTACGCACGTCGGGCCACGCCAGCGCAGCGACGACGCGGGGCGTCCGCGCTGATTCGTTCGTCGATCTCGGTTCGGTGACCCATCGGCGTGAAAAGGTGTGGGTCGACCTTGGACGGGCGGCCCGAAACGGTCGGCCAGCGAACGCATAAATGGTCTCCAGCAGCATAGATGCCGCCACAGCTTCGGTGCCCTCGGTGAGATTCGAACTCACACTGCACGGGTTTTGAATCCGTTTCCTCTGCCAGTTGGGATACGAGGGCTTCTTCGTGCGGTCTCCCACGATAAAGGATGCCGGAATGTGTCCGTCACGGCCCCGCGGTCGCTGATCGGCACGCGCCACGCGACAATGTGCGCATGACCGGGTCACCGACGGATGCCGACAAGCCGCGCCGTGTTCTCATTGCCGAGGACGAAGCACTCATTCGCCTCGACCTCGCCGAGATGCTCCGCGAAGAGGGGTACGACGTCGTTGGCGAGGCAGGCGACGGTCAGGAAGCCGTTGACCTCGCGGAGACCCTGAAGCCGGACCTGGTGATCATGGACGTCAAGATGCCGCGCAGGGACGGCATCGATGCCGCGGCCGAGATCGCGCAGAAGCGGATTGCCCCGGTCCTCGTGTTGACCGCGTTCTCGCAGCGTGAACTCGTCGAGCGAGCGCGTGACGCGGGTGCCATGGCCTATCTGGTGAAGCCGTTCTCGATTACGGACCTGATACCCGCGATCGAACTGGCCGTCAGCCGGTATGGCGAGCTAGCGGCCCTGGAGGCGGAGGTCGCCAGCCTGTCCGAGCGGCTCGAGACCCGCAAGCTCGTCGAACGGGCCAAGGGTTTGCTGCAGGAGAAGCAGGGGATGTCGGAACCCGAGGCGTTCAAGTGGATACAACGTGCCGCCATGGATCGTCGCACCACGATGAAGAGGGTCGCCGAGGTAGTGCTTGAGACGTTGGACAGCCCTGGCGACGCGTAAACAGTGCGTTTCCAGACACGCCGATCGACCCGGTCACACAGCCGATACTCAGTCCGCATTTCCCAACATCACGCACGTGAGCCGTGGGTTGGCTATGTTCAACCCGAAGCATCGGCGCCACGTCATTCAGGCGCTACGTCACCGATGCCGATGACAACATTGATTCGGAGGAACTAGTGCGCAGTCGCATGGCACGGAGTGCATTTGCTCTCGCAAGCGCGGGCCTGCTCGTGGTCGGCATCGCCGGCTGCAGCAAGCAGTCCACGCCCGAGCAAGGGAACACGGCCCAGACCAACTTGAAGATTGTCGAGCAATTCCCGGTCGATGACAACGGCGCGAAGCTCACGCCACCCGACACGTCGGCGGCGGCCGACCCCGCTGGTGACGGCAAGGCCACGTGCCCGCCGCTGTCGATCGCCATGGCAGGCGCCCTTACCGGCCCCGACGCTGCGCTCGGCATCAACATCAAGGACGGCGTGCAGCTTGCCATCGACAAGCACAACAAGGCCAACCCCGGCTGCCAGGTGCAACTGAAGCCTTTCGACACCGAGGGTGACCCGCAGAAGGCGACAGGCATCGCTCCGCAGATCGTCGACGACCCGTTCACCATCGGGCTCGTCGGTCCGGCCTTCTCGGGCGAGACCAAGGCCACCGGGACGGTGTTCGATCAGGCTGGACTGGTCGCCGCCACGGCGTCGGCAACCAACGTCGCGCTGAGCGAGAACGGGTGGAAGACGTTCTTCCGCGGACTGGGTAATGACGGCGCGCAGGGCAGGGCCGTCGCCAACTATCTGAAGAACACACTGTCCTTGAAGAAGGTTTGCGTAGTCGACGACAGCACCGACTACGGGCTTGGCCTTGCGACGGTGGTCCGCGACACGCTCGGGGCAACCGCGGATTCCAGTTGCAACATTCAGGTGAAGAAGGGCGATAAGGACTTCTCGGCGGCGGTGACGCAACTCAAGGGCGCTGCTCCGGATGCCATCTTCTATGGCGGCTACTACGCAGAGGCGGCGCCGCTCGCGCAGCAGCTGAAGGATGGCGGCGTCACGGCGACGTTCGTCAGCGCCGACGGCACGAAGGACCCGGAGTTCGTCAAGCAGGGTGGTGAGGCAACGAAGGACGCGCTCCTATCGTGCCCGTGCAGCCCTGCCCCAGCGGACTTCGCGAAGGAGTACACCGCGGCGTTCGGCCAGGAGCCGGGCACCTACAGCACTGAGGGCTACGACCTCGGGACGATCATGCTGAAGGGCATCGACGCAGGCAAGATCACCCGCCCCGACCTACTGGAGTTCGTGAAGACCTACGACGGTCAGGGCATTGCCCGCAAGTACCAGTGGACCGACAAGGGTGAACTCACGACCAACCTGATCTGGATCTACAAGGTTCAGTAGTCGTTTTCGACGGGGCGCGCCCGAGACCAAGTCGTCTCGGGCGCGTCTCGTTTCCCACCCATCGCGAGGAGCCGCCGCCGGATGATCCACCAGTGCGCCGACCAAGTCGTCTGTCAGGCGGCCAACATCAACTTCAACGTCGATGGTCTGCTCAACGGGTTCTGGCAGTTGACGGTCGACGGGCTCTCCTGGGGCGCTATTTACGCGCTGGTGGCGGTCGGATACACCCTGGTCTTCGGCGTGCTGCGGCTCATCAACTTCGCACACTCCGAGATCTTCATGCTCGGCATGTTCGGCGCCTACTTCTGTCTTGACCACATCCTGGGTTTCTCGCCGAGCGGCAACGCCTACAACAAGGGCGTCGGCCTGACGATCCTCTATCTGGCGATCGCGATGCTCTTCGCCATGCTGGTATCCGGGTCCGCTGCGCTCGGGCTGGAAGCCGTGGCCTACCGACCATTGCGCCGGCGCAACGCGCGGCCATTGACCTTCCTGATTACCGCAATCGGAATGTCGTTCGTACTACAGGAATTCGTTCACTTCATCCTGCCGCGGATAATCCCTGGCTACGGCGGATCCAATGCGCAGCAACCGATCATCTTGGTACAGCCGAAGACTCAGTTCACGATCTTCGGCGCATCGGTCTCCAACGTCACCATCGTCATCATCGTCTCGGCAATGGTGCTTGCGCTGCTGACCGACATTGCGATCAACCGCACCAAGTTCGGGCGCGGAATCCGGGCCGTGGCACAGGATTCGACGACGGCGACGCTCATGGGCGTCTCTCGCGAGCGCATCATCATGACCACGTTCCTGATCGGCGGTTTGCTTGCCGGAGCGGCCGCGCTGCTGTACACGCTGAAGGTGCCGCAGGGCATCATCTATTCGGGTGGCTTCCTGCTTGGCATCAAGGCCTTCTCCGCTGCTGTGCTCGGTGGCATCGGCAACCTACGTGGCGCACTGCTGGGTGGACTCCTGCTTGGCGTGATGGAGAACTACGGACAAGCCGTCTTCGGGACTCAATGGCGTGACGTGGTGGCCTTCGTCTTGCTCGTGCTCGTTCTGCTCATTCGTCCGACCGGCATACTCGGTGAGAGCCTCGGAAAGGCCAGAGCGTGAGCAGCCAGGAGAATTCAACGGACGCACCCGAGAAGCGGACGAGTGCGCTCTTGGCGCCTGGCGACGTCATCCGCAGGAGGTGGGCGGACCTCGGCCGAATGCCGAAGTGGGGCTTCGGCATCGTGCTGTTCGGACTGTTGGCCATGCTTCCACTGTGGACGCCTCCCTTCCTTGACACGCCCGGGATCAGCTTCGGCGCCACGATGGCGCAATTCGTCATGGTGGCGATCATCGCGATCGGGCTGAACGTGGTCGTCGGGCAGGCCGGGCTGCTCGACCTCGGATACGTCGGCTTCTATGCCGTCGGCGCGTACACCGTCGCATTGCTGACCAGCCCTTCGAGCCCGTGGAATCAGGTTGGGGTCAACGGATTCCTCCACTCCGACTGGGCGTGGCTGTCGTGTGTGCCGCTGGCCATGGCGGTGACCGCGTTGGCCGGGTTGATCCTTGGCATCCCCACCCTGCGGTTGCGTGGCGACTACCTCGCGATCGTGACGCTCGGCTTCGGCGAGATCATTCGACTACTCGCCGACAACCTGTCCGACATCACCAACGGCTCGCGTGGACTGGATCGGATCGCCTATCCGCGACTCTTGGAGAACCCGCAGCGACCCAACGGCGTCTTCTCCAACGGCAACGCGGCGGGTGACATGAATTACGGCACCTGGTGGTTCTGGCTCGGCCTGATCCTTATGGTCGTCATCCTGCTGTTCGTCGGCAACCTCGAGCGCAGCCGGGTCGGCCGGGCCTGGGTCGCGATCCGTGAGGACGAAGACGCCGCAGAAGTCATGGGTGTCAACACCTTCAAGTTCAAATTGTGGGCATTCGTGATCGGGGCGGGTATCGGCGGACTCTCTGGTGCGCTGTACGCCGGGCAGGTTCAGTACGTCGCGCCGACGAACTTCAACAGAGCGCGAAGAACTGGAGATGGCCGGCGTCCACGGCTGCACCGTTCATGGCAAGGGCTCGAGACTGAAGGTGGGGACGGAAGGCATGGTGGGTTACGTCGCGGCCAGCGGACAGATGCGTTACGCGCCCGATGTGCTCCAGGACCCCTACTACATCGGGTGCGAGGAATCCACGCGCTCCGAAGTGGCCATTCCTCTACTCGTGGATGGACAACTGGTGGGAGTGTTTACGGCTTCGCATCATGACCTGGACGCCTTTACCCGCGAGCATCTGCGATGGTTGCAGAGCTTGTGCGATCACGTAGCTGTCGCGGTGCACAATGCGCGGCGCTTTCAGCACGAACGGCATCAGCGCGAACGCATGAGCCAGGAGGCACACGAGGCGCGCGCTATTCAGCAGGCGCTGCTGCCCAAGAGTTCACCCTTCATTCCGGGATTCGCGATTTCCGGACTGTCGATCCCCGCGGGTGCGGTGGGCGGCGACTGGTACGATTTCATTTCCTTCGACGATGGTTGCTGGGGACTGGTGCTGGCCGACGTCTCAGGAAAGGGCACAGCAGCGGCCCTGCTGATGTCCGCCACCCGCGGCATGCTACGCTCGCTGGCGCAGACTTGCAGCGGGCCGGGCGAAGTCCTCACCCGCCTGAATCGCCTGCTGGTGGAGGATTTTCCCTCTGGCAAGTTTGTCACCATGCTGCTGGCCGTGCTCAATCCGACGACCCGGGAGTTGACCTTTTCCAGCGCCGGCCATCTGCGGCCCCTGCTGGTCGATGAACAAGGCGCGCGTTTTCTGGACAGCGAACGCGGAATGCCGCTCGGCCTCGGCACCGGGGAATTCTCCGAGAGCCGGGTACAGCTCTCTAAAAACTCGCGGCTGGTTTTCTACAGCGACGGAATTACGGAAGCCACCGGCCTGTCCGACGAGGAGTACGGAGCGGAGCGCATGCGGGACCACGTGTTGCAGCCGGGATCCTCGGCGGAGAGCATCCTGGCCGACGTGCGAGTCTTCGCCAACGGGCAGGGCTTGCAGGATGACGCAACGGTGATTTTCGTCCGTGCGTAAAAATGCTTAAACCACAAAACCTTAAACCACAAAGGACACTAAGGAACACGAAGGAAATCCGATCTTGGTTGATTTTCCTTCGTGTCCCTTAGTGTCCTTCGTGGTTAAAGGTTTTCGTTGGCGCTGCCTACCCGAAGCGGGCCTTGTGTTCCTTCAGAATGCAGCGGTCCATGACCACGAAAATGCCCGCCTGGCGGGCCTTCTGCGCCGCTTTTTCGTGGATGACTCCCTCCTGCATCCAGATCGCCGGCAGCTTCAGCCGGATCGCCTGATCGACCACCTCTTCCACAAACTCCGACCGGCGAAAGATATTGACGATGTCAATCTTCTCCGGAACATCGAGCAACGATGAGTACGCCTTTTCTCCCAGAGAGCCGTGGATGTTCGGATTCACAGGAATGATGCGGTAGCCTTGCGTCTGCATGTAGGCAGAAACCCCGTGGCTGGGACGCAGCGGGCTGTTCGAAAGCCCCACCACCGCGATGGTGCGGGAGCGCTTGAGCAAATCAGCGATGGGATCCGATTCCGGCAAGGAAGCCATGCAGGGATTGTAGAGCGGTGGTTGTCAGGAAGGCCAGCCCTGCGTAGTGTGCTGATTCGGGCTTGGCGGATTTTCGTTGCCGAACTTTGCGGTTAGGAGTCCTGGATGACTCCGGCGAGATCAAACCCTTTACCGCAAAGGGCGCAAAGAGGGACCGCGGAGTTCGCAAAGTAAGATCGCCCTAGCACCCGTAAGGCTCAGTGCTTGTTGTTGCTGTCGATCTTTTGCTTGAACATCCTCGTGGCCAGCTTGCGAACTGTATCCGAAATCTCTTTGTTGTTCGAGAGGCTACGAAGATCGCCTACCAGAATGTTCTTCATCAGGCCCAGTGAAAGGTCCAGTGGGGTGCGCGGGTTGAACACCAGATTACGAACGACCGCGTAATTCTTGGCGAATCGCCGCTTCATCGGGATGCCACGCAGCACGGCTTCCAGCACATTTTTTTGCGTGGCAAATCTCTCCACTTCGCCATCGCTGATCTTGGGCGATTCCAGGACCGCCAGGGCGACAATCTTGGTGCCGTCGCGGATGAGCAGCGAGCGTTCTTCCTTGGTGCCTTTCATGGCCAGTTGAATGCGGCCTTTGATGTCGAGCTTGGCGATTTTCTGCAAGGCGCTGCCCCGTTCCTCTTCCGCGGGCAAATGAGTTTTCTTGATCGGCGCTTTCTTGGTGGCCGCGCCCGCCGCGGTGCCGGTCGAAGCGGCGGCCGCGACTGCGTGCGCCGCCAGCGGCTCGTCCGCTTTCGGCATTTCTTCGTGAATGCCCCCGATGGGCTGATAGGCGTGATCAGGCTGGGCGGCGATCTCGCTCTCGTGTTCAGCGAGATAGGCCAGAACGCCCTCATCGAGCACATCTTCGGCACCCGCGACTTCGTCGGTCGATGCTGGCTGAAAGATTTCCTCCCCTCCGGTCTCGACCTCGTCTGGCGTGGGAGCCTCGCCCTCGGGTGCGCTGGGAGCGGGCGCGGCGTGCTCAATCCTGTTTCTGATGTTTTCCGATTGAATTCCGCTCAAGTTCGGATTGGACAGAAGCGCTTGCAGGATGCCTTCAGACTTGGTCATCCGTTCGCTCTTCAACATGACTTCAACCACGTCGCGGCCAGCGCTCGGCGCCAGTTCGAGCCAAGCCTCTTCCGACACTGATGGGTTCGTAAGCAGGGCCGGAATCAACCCCGGCCGCAGGTTTTTAGGGGAACTCAGGTAGTCGAGAACTTCCCTGGGGGTCGTGGGGTCACTGGCCGCAGCCCGCGATGCGGCCTCGTCCCAGCCCGCGAGCGTGAGCTGTGCCTGCTCGCCGAAGAGCTTGCTATGAACCGCCAGGTACACCAGAATCTCGATCATCTCCCGGGGAGGAACCGACAACGAGCCCTTGGCAGCGGACTGCATCAGGGTCGCCGGCACCGCCGAGGCGCGGATGAGATCGATCATGCGGGACATAAGGCCGAACTCCTCCTAAGGGTTACTTGTTTTCCGTCTGCTTCTCTCCGCGCCGCATGCGCAAGTAGGCGCGGATGAGCGGGTCCAGGTCGCCGTCGAGCACCCGGTCCACGTCGCCCACCTCCATCTTCGTGCGGTGATCCTTGATCATGCGATAGGGCTGCAGGACGTAGGAACGGATCTGCGAACCGAAGTCGATGTCGAGCTTGGAGTCTTCAATTTTGCGGGTGACTTCGCGCTTCTTCTCCAGTTCGTATTCATACAGCTTGGACTTCAGCATGCTCATGGCCCGTTCCCGGTTCTTGTGCTGCGAGCGCTCGTTCTGGCAGCTGGCCACCAGGCCGGTGGGAAGATGCGTAATACGCACGGCGGAGTCGGTGGTGTTCACGTGCTGGCCGCCCTTGCCGCTGGAACGGTAGGTATCCACGCGCAACTCTTCCGGCTTGATCACGATTTCGATGCTGTCGTCGATTTCGGGCGAGACGTAGACGCTGGCAAACGAGGTATGGCGCCGCTTGGCTTGATCGAAGGGCGAAATGCGCACCAGGCGATGTACGCCGATTTCACTGACGAGCAGGCCGAAGGCGTATTCGCCATTCACCGCGAAAGTCGCGGATTTGAGCCCCGCCTCTTCACCCGGCTGGTAGTCGTAGAGAACAGTGGGGAAGCCGCGGCGCTCAGCCCAGCGCAGATACATACGCAGCAACATGTCGGCCCAGTCCTGGGATTCCGTTCCTCCCGCGCCGGGATGGATGGTCACAATGGCATTACGGGCGTCATTTTCGCCCGACAACAGGCTCTCGGTTTCCAGCCGGTCGACAAGATTCCGCAGGCCGTCAATCTCGCGGCGCAGGTCGGCCTCGACGTTTTCCCCTTCGCGACCCAGATCGAAATAGGCGGATATGTCGTCACCCCGCCGTACCAGGTCAGACTCGGTGGCCAACACAGTTTCCAGGCGTTTTTTCTGACGCATGACCTGCTGGGACTTTTGTGGATTCGACCAAAGACCTGGGTCAGCTGCCTGCTTCTCGATTTCGGCTAGCTGCTCACGGAGCTTGCCGGCGTCAAAGGTACTCCCGGAGATCACGGACTTTGTCCTTCAGAACTGCGTATTCCTGTTCAAGCTCTTCGTTCATGGTTGAGGTTTTTTCCTGGCGCGAGACTGGAAATTGAACAACAGTCCCACTAGAGAAATTATCGCACACAGGTAAGCGAACCAGTCGCCGTGACGGGTGTAGAACGTGGTTACGTTGGTCAGGGCATAGGGGGCCTGGAGTGCTGCCCGGACCTTGCGGGGAAGGCTGGACACCACTCTCCCGTAGGGGTCAATGGATGCGGTGACTCCGGTGTTGGTGTCGCGCAGCAGCCAGCGGTCGTTCTCCACCGCACGCATGCGGGCCTGCTTCAGGTGCTGGGCGTAGGCCCCGCTGTCGCCGTACCAGCCGTCATTGGAGATGTTGACCAGGACCTGGGCCCCGTTGCCAGCCAACTGCCGGATTTCATCGGGAAAGATCGACTCATAACAGATGAAAACGCCCAGCTTGCTGCCGGCCTGCAGCGGCGCCCGCGAAGCACCCGGAGAAAAATCGCCTACCTCCTGAGTCAAGCCGCCGGCAAAGCCAAACACCCGCTTGAAGGGGACATACTCGCCAAACGGGACCAGGTGCATCTTGTCGTATCGTCCGACCCATTCGCCGGCCGGGCTAACCAGGCTGGCCGAGTTGTAGAGTTGGGTAGAGTGCGCCGGCGTCTGGCCGGCATTGCTGGTACCGAGGCTTCCCACCAGCATCCAGGTTTGGGCTTCGCGGGCGATATTGCTGACGGTTTCCCGAAATGTTGGGTCGGTGGCATAAAACGGCGCGGGAGACTCCGGCCACACGATCAAGTCCGGCGGCGCCGAGGCCGAGGGGGGATTAGAAGTGGATCCCGAAGTGGATTGCTCCCCGCCGGGATGGTTCAGGCTGGAAGCACTCAGACTGACCCGGCTCAAATCCTGTAACGTGTCCTCGAAATACTCTTTAGTCCAGTCGCCTCCCTGCAGGACCGGGATGTTTTCCTGTACCAGACGAGCGCTGTGGTCGGCAGGCACAGGCGGCGGACTGATCAATCTTCCGGCCTGCAACACAATGATCGCGGCGCCGGTTGCCAGCAGCAGCGGCTTGCGTTTGCTGCGCTGGCCCCGCTCCGCGCGAATCACGAAAGCGGCAGCCAGAGCGGTGTTGACGACCATGATTTCGAACGACAGCCCGTAAACGCCGGTCACCGTGGCGATGCGGGCGAGCGGGATGTTGTCCACCTGGGTGATGCCTAACAGGTCCCAGGGAAATCCAGTAATGCGGGTGCGGGCCAGTTCCACCGCAACCCAGACAAACGGCGCCAGAGGTAGGGCCCAGCGGCTGAAAGGGTTGGCGCCTCCGCCATCAGCCCGCGCCAGCAGACTGATCAGCAAACCGAAGACTCCGTGATAGATGGCAAGATAGAGGCAGAAAAGAATCAGCAGCCCGAGGGCGGCAGGGGCACCCACGCCGCCATACTGACGCATGGTGTTGTAGATCCAGTAGCAGGTTCCGGCATACCACAAAAAGCCGCAGGCGTAGGCCAGGAGAAAAGCTTGACCTGGTCTGGCCGGCAGCAGCTTGACCCCGGCCAAAAGCTGCAGGGTGTCTGGTTCCCGGGCCCGGAGCAAGGCGATCAGCAGGGGAGCCATGGCCGCCCAGCCCAGAAAATACAGGTCGGGCAAGGGAAAAATTACAATCTGCAGGCCGGCCGAGAGCAGGACCAGCAGCCACGCGTTCTTGTGCAACCGCCACATCCGGCAAGCATAACAAAACGGGCAGGCTGGCAAATTCTCCCTGGCGATCTTTTGCGGAGTCCTTGGCGGCCTTTGCGGCTAGACATCACAAGGTTAAAGATCATAACCGCAAAGGCCGCCAAGGATTCCGCAAAGGACGCAAAGAGAAGCGGTGCCGCACCGATTGGGCGTATTTGCTTTTTCGATCTGTACCGTACCCGCGCCAAGGGCTATCATGTGTGACGCGTATGGGGCCTCTCCTCAGGGATAGAATTCTTTTGCTACAGTTCTTATGCACCACGGGAGCATCCGGCCCGGCGATTGTGTCGGCCCAGGGCGGCGTCGGAGATATCGAGACGCTGCAGGACCGTAACGATTCCGGTTCGCGTGTGAACTAACCCGCCTCCACGATGGCATCTCCTTTACAACCCGCAGGCTCAACCTCGAACCGCGTTCGCATCGTCGTAGCGACGTCAGTGATGCTGACGTTCATCTCCTACTGGCGGGCGGCGGCCATTGTGTTGAACGACCTGGGGTCGTCGGCGTTCTACGCCGCCGGCATCGCGGAGCAGGCCATCGGGAAATCCGCTCCCTGGTTCATCGTGGCGGTCATGCTGTTCTCGTTCTCCGTCCGGGCGGTTTATGTGGAGAGTTGCTCCATGTTCGTCCGGGGAGGCGTCTACCGAGTCGTGAAAGAGGCGCTGGGCGGGACCCTGGCCAAGGTCAGCGTTTCGGCCCTGATGTTTGATTACATCCTGACCGGCCCGATCTCGGGGGTTTCGGCGGGGCAGTACATCGCCGGGCTGATCAACGACACTTTTGCTACGGCCGAAACCCACGGCTGGGTCCCGCGCGCCATGCACAATCTGTTCCACGGGACCCCGCACGTGGACGTCAATTGGACCTCCGTGGTCTTCGCCCTGGCCGTGACCCTGTACTTCTGGTGGCAGAACACCAAGGGGATTCAGGAATCCAGCGAGAAGGCGCTGCGGGTGATGCAGATCACCACGGTCATGGTGGTCATCCTGCTGGGCTGGTCGGCTCTTACCCTGATGAAGCAGGGCTACCAGACCGTGCCGCTGCCCACCGCCGATAGTCTGAAGTTCAGCGAGGAAGCCCTGGGCTTTTTGAAGCACACCGATCTGGCGCACGGGCTCGCGTCGAAGTTCGCCATCCTCGGCATCCTGATCGCCTTCGGCCATTCCGTGTTGGCCATGAGCGGCGAGGAATCGCTGGCCCAGGTTAACCGCGAGCTGGCCCATCCCAAGCTGAAGAACCTGAAGCGGGCAGCGATCATCATCGCCATCTACAGTTTTGTATTCACCGGGCTGACCGCGTTGTTGTTTGTGATGATCATTCCGGACTCGGTACGGGTGCCGGTTTATAAAGACAACCTGATTGCCGGGCTGGCCATGTATGAATGGGGGCCGCTGCTGTTGCGTTTGGTCTTCCGGGCCTTCGTCGTGGTGGTCGGTTTCCTCATCCTGTCGGGCGCGGTCAATACCGCCATCATCGGCTCCAACGGCGTCCTCAATCGCATTTCCGAGGATGGCGTCCTCACCGACTGGTTCCGCCAGCCTCACCCGCGGTTCGGCACTACCTACCGGATCGTCAACCTGGTGGTGGCGCTCCAGATCCTTACCATTCTGGCGAGCCGCGGCAACGTCTATCTGCTCGGCGAGGCGTATGCCTTTGGAGTGATCTGGAGCTTTACCTTCAATAGCCTGGCCATGCTGGTGCTGCGCATCAAGTACAAAGGCGAACGCGGATGGAAGGTGCCGCCCAACATCACCATCGCGGGCCACGAGTTGCCCATTGGACTAGCCTCGGTTTTTCTAGTGCTGTTTTGCACTGCCATCCTGAATCTGTTCACCAAGTCGATCGCCACGGTTGCGGGCCTTAGCTTTACCGGAGTGTTCTTCCTGATCTTCGCGGTTTCCGAGCGCATGAACCGCAGCAAACACGCCCTGGCCGAGCAGCACATGAAGGAACACTTCCAACTGCTGCAAAGCGACACTGTGGATCGCGCCGGACTGGGGATCCGTCCCGGCAACGTGATGGTGACGGTGCGGGATTACAACACGCTGAACCACCTGAAGTGGGCGTTGGAACGCATCGACACCAAGGAGCAGGACATCGTGGTCATGTCGGCCCGGGTGAGCCAGTTCGGGACCGCCGCCTACGATCTCTCCACCGAGCAGATTTTCAGCGACTACGAGCAGCAACTGTTTACCCGCGCCGTATCGGTCGCCGAAAACTTCGGCAAACACGTTTCGCTGCTGGTTGTGCCGGCCCGCGACCCATGGTCGGCGATTGTTCAGACCGCCAACAACCTGGAAGCTTCCGCCGTGGTTTCAGGACTCTCGAGCAAGATGAGCGCCCAGGAACAGGCCTTCTACCTGGGCCATGCCTGGGAGGCCATGCCGGAGCCCAAGCGGCAATTCATTTTCCAGGTCATCTACCCCGATCTCAAGGTGGACACCTTCCACATCGGTCCGCACACGCCTTCACTGAAAACCGAAGACGTTCATCTGGTGCACCGCTTGTGGCTGAACATCACCCGCGAGCCAGGCCTGGAAACGCTGCACCACCACGATATCCTGACCGAGGCGCTTACCCGCTTTGCCCGGGAGTATTCCGGCCACGATCGCCAGGACATTCTGAAAGATTTGCGCAAGGCGTCAGGGGTGACAGTGCAGACTCGGCCTCTGGGCGACGAGGGCAGCGGCCTGACGAAGGCAAACGTACTTCCTCCAGACGTTCCAAAGCCCGATACCAAAAAGACCGACGACGGTCCACCCACGCCCCCAGTGGTAGGGCCATAGGCCAATCCAGGCACCAGTAACCGTGTGGGGCGGACACTTTTGTCCGCCGCTGTTGATTTGGGTTGGCTTACTCAGCTGCTTCATATCGCGATCCCTATCAGTGGAGTTCAAAAGCTCAAGTTCAAAAGCGGCGGACAAGAGTGTCCGCCGCACACGGGCCATCGCACTCGATTGCTCTCATGCACGTTGGCGTCTTGCCCCCTGCACTGGCCTCTTCTATGATCGAGAGCAGGAAGGGTGTGGATGCCCGAGAAGAAGCCTCCCAAGCCGCAGGTCGCGGAAAATCCGATTGCTGACGTGTTCGACCACCGGCATCCTTCCGCGGGGGAAAAGGATTGGGCGGAAAAAACTCTCCTTCCGTCCCTGGAGAAGGCGCCCGAGAGGCCGATCGGCGCGCCCACCGGCGTAAATCGCGACCCGCACGGGCATGCCCGCTTCACCACCGTTTCCGGCACTCCGGTTCGACGGCTCTACACCGCCGCCGATCTGCCCGACGACTGGAGCGCGGAGAAATATCTGGGTTACCCCGGTCAGCCGCCGTTCACCCGCGGCGTTCACGCCAGCGGTTACCGCGGCAAGCTTTTCACCATGCGGCAATTCTCCGGCTTCGCCTCGCCGGAGGAAACTAACCAGCGTTACAAATACCTGCTGCAGAGCGGCGGCAGCGGACTGTCAGTCGCGTTCGACCTGCCTACGCTGATGGGCTATGACTCGGATCATCCCGCCAGCGAAGGGGAAGTCGGTAAGTGCGGCGTCGCCATCGATTCGCTCGAGGACATGGAGATTCTCTTCGGCGGCATCGATCTGGAAAAAACCACGGTCTCGATGACCATCAACTCGCCCGCGTCGGTGTTGTGGGCCATGTATCTCGTGGTCGCCGAAAAGCAGGGCGGAGATTGGAAGAAAATTTCCGGCACGCTGCAGAACGACATCCTCAAGGAATACATCGCGCAAAAGGAATACATATATCCTCCCGCGCCTTCGATGCGCCTGGTGGTGGATACCTTCGAGTTCGGTTCCCGGTTCACGCCAAAGTTCAACACCATCTCGATCAGCGGATACCACATCCGCGAGGCGGGCTCCACCGCCCTTCAGGAATTGGCGTTCACACTCTACGATGGCGTCGAGTATGTAGAGTGGGCGCAGCGGCGCGGCCTGGAGGTCGACGACTTTGGCCCGCGGCTCAGCTTTTTCTTCAACGCGCACAACGATTTCTTCGAAGAGATTGCCAAGTACCGGGCCGCCCGCAAGATCTGGTACCAGGTGATGAAAGACCGTTTCCAGGCCAAGAACCAGCGCAGCTGGCTGCTTCGCTTTCACACCCAGACAGCGGGCGTTTCTCTCACTGCGCAGCAGCCCATGAATAACATCGCCCGCGTGGCCCTGCAGGCCATGGCAGCGGTGCTGGGCGGAACTCAATCGCTGCACACTGATTCCTACGACGAGGCCTTGGCCCTGCCGACGGAGGAAGCGGCGCGCATTGCGCTGCGCACCCAGCAGATCATCGCCTATGAATCGGGAGTGACCGAGACGGTCGATCCCCTGGGCGGGTCATATTTCCTTGAAACCTTAACGCTGCAAATGGAGAAAGGCGCGTTTGACTATTTTGGCAAACTGGATGCCATGGGCGGCATGGTCCGGGCCATCGAGCGCGGCTATCCGCAGAAAGAAGTCGCCGAGGCCTCTTACCAATACCAGCGCGCGGTTGAAGCCAGAGAGAAAGTCATCGTGGGGGCAAACGAGTTTGTGATCGAGGAAGAGCCGCCGCACACGCTGTACATCGGCGAAAGCGTGGCGCGGCAGCAAACCGCAAAGTTGAAGGCATTGCGCGCACGACGTTCCAACCAAGAAGTCCAGCGGTGCCTGGATGCCTTGAAAAAAGCCGCGTCCCAGGAGCCGCGGTCGTCATCCACGAATGGAAATATTTCATCGGCGAATACTATGCCGTACATTGTGGACGCAGTGCGAGCCTATGCCACGGTCGGCGAAATCTGCGAGGCCCTGCGCGAAGTCTTCGGAACCTACACCGAAGTGAGTGTCACATAGTTTTTGGTTGTGAATTGTGGAAGCGAGCACTCTTGCCCGCCTGCTTAGGCCCTGGGAACTGTTGATTACCTCGATGTTTTGAGATCACAAATTGTGACCTCAAACTGACACTCCACAAATCTTGAGGTCGCAAATTGCAACCTCAAACCGGGCACGCAATGAGGTTTGAGATCGCAAATTGCGACCTCAAACCGGCGCTATACTTCTCGTAGTCTCATGCCGAAACGCCCGGCACAGCTCGCCGTCCCGGTGGAATCGCGAATCCTGATCCTCCGCCACCAGAGGGTGATCCTCGATGGCGACCTTGCCGAGCTTTATGGCGTCCCAGTTAAGCAGTTGAACCAGCAGATAAAGCGCAACCGCGAGCGGTTCCCAGGGGACTTCATGTTCCAGCTTACGGCGAAAGAGGATCAAATCTTGAGGTCACAAATTGTGACCTCAAGTGGGAGGCATGGCGGACGCCGTTATCCGCCCTACGCCTTCACCGAGCACGGCGCGATCATGGCCGCAACGGTGCTCAACTCCGAGCGAGCCATCGAGATGAGCGTTTTCGTCGTTCGTGCTTTCGTTCGCATGCGCGAAATGCTGGTCAAAAATCGCCAGCTTGCCGCCAAGATCAACGAACTGGATCGCCGACTGGAAACTCACGACACCGCCATTCAGGAGATCATCGACGCTATCAAGGAACTGATGGTTCCAGAGGGCTCCTCGAAGCGCAGGATCGGCTTTCAGCTTCCGGCGGCCAGGGCCTGATGAGGTTACAGCATTCGCGGGCGAGTCGCCCGCGGCCACATGAGGGCGAATGTCTATTTGCGGCGCTGCCGGTACAAGCCCCCGTCGACTTGCTGCGCCATGGCTTCGACGTCCAGCGCGACTTCCAGGAACTTCGCTACACTCTCTGCCGCTTCTTTTGGCGCACGCAAGACGGCGTGGTACTGCACTCGACTTACCTTCACGTAGGGCTTGCCGTTGAGCCAGCCGTAGACGTCGGACAGGTGGTCCTGAAACGCGCGCGCCACCACGGAATTGTCGTCACCGGGATCGAAGGTCCCTCGCCGGCGCAGCATCTCGTCCTGTGACGCCATGACTTCGGGCAGCGGCCGCTGCATGAAGATGACCCGGTACTCATGCTCAGGAGGGAGCGAGAGCAGAAGCTGGGAAATCACTTTCACCGCCTTGCCTTCCGCCTCGGCGATGCAGGCGGGCTCTTTGGGCAGCTGCTTGATCCGTTCCCACTCCAGATAGCCGCGCGGGTTGTCGACGTCAGCCCGGCGCTCGCCGTCGGAAAGGACCGGCATGCCGCCCGCGGCCAGCATCTGCATCATGAGCGAAGTGCCTGAACGGGGCAGGCCCGAGACAATGGTGATCATGAATTCCCTTTGAAAGCTGACAGGACTTTCATTCTTGTGTTCTCGTGGAGCTTACCGAGTTAAACACAACTTCCCGAGCCGAATCCAGGACCGGCGAATTCGCTCTGTTAAACTATTGCGCTGGTGACGACTCGAAGACGATTTTTGGCGCAGTGCGCGACCGCCTCCGCCGGGATGTGGCTGGGGCCGGCTTTGGCCCACGCCGGGTCTGCTCCAGATCTGAGTTTCCCAGCGCAACCGCGGGAGCGCATCGCGATCGCTTCCTATCCCTTCCGGGAGTTCATCGCCGGAGACGACAGCAAGGCCACGAAGCCGATGGACTTGAAAGACTTCGCTGCCCACGTGGTCGAAAAGTTCCAGATCAACAAGATCGAGCCCTGGACTGGACACTTTCCTTCGACAGAGGCGAAGTATCTCGCGCAGTTTCGGGCGGCGCTGGAAAAGGCGCGGGTGACGGTAGTCAACATTGCGGTGGATGGCGAGCACAGTCCCTATGCGGCAGACCGTTCCGAGCGCGAGCAGGCCATCGCCTTCAGCAAGACGTGGGTGGATAACGCGGTCGCCATCGGCTCGCCCAGCATCCGCACCAGTCTTCCGCCGGCGAATGACTCGAAACCGGATCTCGATCGCGCCGCCGAAAGCCTGACGCGGGTGACTGAGTACGCGTCAGGGAAGAATATTGTTGTCTCTCTTGAGAATGACAACCCGCTCAGCGAGGACCCGTTTTTTCTGGTCGCGCTGGTCGACAAAGTAAGTAGCCCATGGCTGCATACCTTGCCTGATTTCGGCAATACTCTGGCCGCAAAAGATCCTGCCTACGCCTACCGTGGCATCGACGCCATGTTCACAAAGGCCTACTGTATTTCGCATGTGAAGTCATCCGAAACCAACAGCCGGGGCGTCACGGTGCATGTGGATATGGCGAAGACATTCGGTCTCATGAAGCAGCACGGCTACAAGGGCTATTGTTCGATGGAGTGGGACGATGCGGGCGATCCTTACCAGGCGACGACGGAGCTGATCCGGCAAACCGTGCAGTATCTTTCTTAAGTCTTAAAGATAGCCTCTGCTATCCACTTGGCCTTGATCGGCGTCAAAATATTGACATGCGCAAAGCCGTCAATCACCTGAAGAAATCGGACCCGATCCTCTCCGCCATCATCCAGCGCGTGGGGCCTTGCCGCATGGAGTTTGGCCCGCCGGAATTCCACAGTCTGGCGGAGGCCATTGTCTATCAGCAATTGAATGGCAAAGCTGCGGTGACCATTTTCAAGCGGTTCGCTGCGCTGGCCGGGGAACCGGTTACGCCGGAAGGCATACTCAGACTGACTGACGCCCAATTACGCTCGGTGGGACTCTCCAAGCAGAAATCGTCCTACCTGAAAGACATGGCCGGACGCGCATCGCGCGGTGAACTCGACTTCTCGCGTCTGCCCGCGATGACCGATGACGAAGTCATCAAGCACCTGACCCAAGTCAAAGGCGTGGGCGTGTGGACTGCACACATGTTTCTGATGTTCACGCTGCGTCGTCCCAATGTGCTTCCCACCGGAGATTACGGCATCCAGGTGGCCATCCGGAAACACTACAAGAAGCGCAAGATGCCCAAGCCCGAGGTGATGGCGAAGATTGCGAAGTCGTGGGAACCGTATCGGTCGGTGGCTTGCTGGTATCTGTGGCGGAGCCTGGACATCAAGACCATGTAGGGATGGGTTGGTAATTGAGGACTAAAGATTCCCCGTGCCGGGCCAGTCTGAGAACTGAGATCTGAAATCTGAGATCTGAAGTCCACAATCTGCAGTCTCGAATCTGCCGCCTGCAGCCGTGCGCCCCTCTGAGCTCTGTGGTTAAATGGAGGTCGATGGCAGAGCATAAGATCCGTGTGCTGGTGGCGAAGCCCGGCCTCGATGGGCACGATCGCGGAGCCAAAGTAATCGCCCGCGCTTTGCGCGATGCCGGCATGGAAGTCATCTACACCGGTTTGAGGCAGACGCCCGAAATGATTGTGAGCGCGGCCTTGCAGGAAGATGTTCACGTCATCGGCCTATCGATTCTTTCCGGCGCGCACAATGCGATCGTTCCCCGCGTAATGGACTTGCTCAAGCAGAACAAGATGGACGACGTGCTGGTGGTGGTCGGCGGCATCATTCCCAACCAGGACGTGGAAAATCTCAAACAAGCCGGCGTGGCTGCCATTTTCCAGCCGGGCACAGCCATGGATGACATCGTCCAGTTCATTCGCGCCAACGTTAAGCCGCGTGGCGTACCCACGGCCACGTGATATTGATGGCCGAAATCAGCACCTCCCGCCTGAAGGATCTTCTGCAGCGTACGGTCGGGCCCACGCCCTGGTACTGGAAGACTTTCCCGGCGTTCAATTCCGTTTCCGGCCAGCGCTTCTTGTGGACCCATCACGGCAGTGAGGGACCGCTGGGCTACCTGGTGTCGCTGGGCCTGGAGCAGGAACCCGAGAAGCCGCGGCTGGCGCTGAATACGTATTGCCGCCCTTTTTTCGTGCCGCCGGTCCATCTGGGAATCTGGTGTCCTGAAGGCAGGAGTATTCGCATCACCTGCTTTGATCCCGACCAGCTCAAGGCCTTTGACCTGGCGGAGATTGCGGGCTGGTTCAAGCCTTCGGCGGAGCGGATTTACTCAGCAACGGCACCCTTGGCCGAATTTGAAGTCTCGCTCGGCCTCTCTGCCGGCACGCACAAGGTCGAAGTGCCCGCCGAATTGCAAACGCTGGACGAATTGATCATCCCAACCAGTTATCCGGCCAAGGGCCCGGACGATCCGGCTTTCGCGCTCTACGTCGTTTACCCGAATGCCGCGCTGGTCGAGGTCCTGCCACAGAAATGGTTCACCGCCAGCCAATACCAGGTGGGAAAGCAATGGATCACGCGGGCGGCACGCGATCCGGACTCGCATCGCATTTTTGGCGAGTGTTACGGGACCGGCACTTTCCTGCTGGAGGAAGACGGGTGCCGGCTGGAGAGGTGGCTGGAGAAGAGCAGTTAGACAATGCCGCGCCACACCGTGGTCCGTTTCTTAAATCTGAAATCGAGAATCTTCAATCTACAATTTGGTCACCCGGCTTCGCTGCGGCGAAAACAGCGGTTTGCGCCGTCCCGCTCGGCTGTTATACCGTAACTTCTTTCAGATTCCCCACTCATGAACGAACGCGTTGATCCCGGAACGCCCTCGAGCTCCACCGTTCTCGAGTCGCACATCGATCCCACCTCGGCCCGCTTTGAGGCCAATATGCGATTCCTGGCGGACCTGGTTTCGCAGGTGCGCAACGAAGAGGAGAGAATTCGCGAGGGCGGCGGGCCGAAGGCGATTGAGAGCCAGCACAACAAGGGACGCCTGACAGCGCGCGAGCGCATCAACCTGTTGGTCGATCCCGGAACATTTTTCGAATTGGGCGCCTATGCGGCCCACGGCATGTATGAAGAATGGGGTGGCGCAGCCGCGGCTGGGGTCATCACGGGACTGGCCCGCATCCAAACCCGGCTGGTGATGATCATTGCCAACGACGCCACCGTGAAGGCGGGCGCGTTCTTCCCCATGACCGCGAAGAAAGTGATTCGCGCCCAGAATATCTCTATCGAAAACCGGGTGCCGACGGTTTATCTGGTGGATTCGGCGGGAGTGTTTCTGCCGCTGCAGGAAGACGTTTTTCCGGACACCGACGACTTCGGCCGCGTGTTCCGCAACAACGCAGTGATGTCGGCGATGGGGATTTCGCAGATCGCGGCCATCATGGGCATGTGCGTCGCCGGCGGCGGCTATCTGCCGGTGATGTGCGATCACGTGCTCATGACCGACGGCAGCGGACTTTTCCTGGCGGGGCCGGCGCTGGTGCAGGCTGCCATCGGACAGAAAATTTCCGCCGAGGAACTGGGCGGCGCCGCCATGCATTCGGCGATCAGCGGCACGGTGGATTTCCGCGAACCCAACGACGAAGCGTGCCTCACACGTATTCGCGCCATCATCGAGAAGTGGGGATACCGCCGGCAATCGCCCTGGGACCGCAGGAAGCCGCAGGCGCCCGCGCTGGCCGGGGAGGAAATCTACGGCATCTACGATTCTTCGCCGGCGCGTCCCTATGACACGAAGGAAATCCTGGCCCGCATTGTGGATGGCAGCCGTTTCGACGAATACAAAGCTGAATACGGCAAGACCATCATCTGCGGCTACGCGCGCATTGGCGGCTTTGCGGTGGGGATTGTGGCCAATCAGAAGCTGCACGCGCAGCAGACCGACCACGAGGGCCACAAACGAATGGAATTCGGCGGCGTGATCTACACGGAGTCGGCTGAAAAGGCCGCCCGCTTCATCATGGACTGCAATCAGAACCTGGTCCCCCTGGTTTTCTTTCACGACGTAAACGGATTCATGGTGGGGCGCGATGCGGAGTGGAGCGGCATCATCAAGGCGGGAGCGAAGTTGGTGAACGCCGTGTCCAACTCGGTGGTTCCAAAGATTACGGTGATCGTCGGGGGCTCGTTCGGCGCTGGACACTATGCCATGTGCGGCAAAGCATTCGATCCGCGCTTCGTGTTCGCCTGGCCGACCGCCCGCTACGCGGTCATGAGCGGCGATTCCGCGGCCGGCACTCTGGTGGAAATCAAGATCAAGCAATTGGAACGCAGCGGCAAGAAGTTGAGCGACGAAGACCGCAAGGAACTGTTCGAGTCAGTCAAGAAAACCTACGAAGAACAGACCGATCCGCGCTACGGCGCGGCCCGGTTGTGGATCGACAAGATCATCGATCCGGTAGAGACGCGCGATGCGATCACGCAGGCGCTCGAGGCCGCCGCGCTGAATCCGGACGTACCCGAGTTCAAGGTCGGAGTGCTGCAAACGTAACTTCTTTTTCGCCACGGATTAACGCGGATCGACACGGATCAAAAAATACTTTAGGGTTTAATCCGCGAGAATCTGTGTTGATCCGCGGCCGCGAATTTCGAATGTCGGATTCCGTAAAACTCGTCGAGTGTCCGCGCGATGCCTGGCAGGGACTGAAAGGGCAGATTCCCGCTTACATCAAAACCGACTATCTGAAGGCGCTGATCAGCGCCGGGTTCAAGCACATCGATGCCGTTTCGTTTGTTTCTCCGAAGGCAGTTCCTCAGATGGCTGATTCGGAGGAAGTGCTGAAGGAACTGGATCCACCCGATGACGTTGAAATTATCGGCATCGTGGTCAACGAAAAGGGCGCACAGCGGGCGATCGCTACCCAGGCAGTGCGGACCCTGGGCTTCCCTTATTCCGTCTCGCCGACTTTTTTGCGGAACAACCAGCATCAGACCCTGGAAGATGCCATCGACGAACTGGAGAAGATCAAGAACAAGGCGGAAGCGGCCAGCCTCGACACCGTGGTTTATATTTCCATGGCGTTTGGCAATCCCTACGGCGATCCCTGGAATATTGGCGAAGTGGTCGATGCCGTCGACCTGCTCGAATCGCTGGGGGTTCGCACCATCTCTCTGGCGGACACGGTGGGGCTGGCCGGGCCGGCGCAGATTCGCGAACTGTTTTCAGCGGTGAATTCGAAGTACGAGTATCTGGAAATCGGTGTGCATTTGCATAGCCGTCCCGACCAGGCAGCGGAGAAGATCCTGGCCGCGTATGATGCGGGCTGCCGCCGCTTCGATTCCGCATTGGGCGGGCTGGGCGGATGCCCCTTCGCGCAGGACGCTTTGGTGGGGAACATCGCGACCGAGAAAGTCGTGGAGGCCCTGCAATTAAGAGGAGCGGAGTTGCCAGTTCTTAAGCCGCTGGATGTATTGTTGCGGGTGACGACGGAGCTGGGAGCGCGATATACAGCATCTACGGCGGCGGACTGAAGTTTCGGTCCAGGTTCGCGATGGGGCCCTGTATTGGGGAAACGGAATCGCTTACCCGTGCGCATGAGGGAATAGGGGTCCTTCGACTGCGCATAGCGTTTCGTAAACGAAACGCTGTGCTTCGCTCAGGATGACATCCGAAGGGATAGTGGCGAAATCGATGGTGTACAACAGCATTCAACTCGCGTTCGATTCCGGCGTTGCCACCATTACGCTCAATCGACCGGAGAAGCGCAATGCCATCAGTCACGCGTTGCTGGACGAACTGCTTGCTGCTCTTGATGAAATCGAGCAATCGCCGGCGCAGGTCGTGATCCTCACCGGCGCAGGCAAAGCATTTTGCGCGGGCATGGACCTCGACGAACTGAAGGCCCTGCTGGGGAGGAGGCATGATGAGAACGTGCAGGACTCTTCCCGCATCGCCCGCATTTTTCGGCGCCTCTACGATTTTCCCCTGCCTACCATCGCCGCCGTAAACGGCGCTGCCATCGCCGGCGGCACCGGATTTGCCACCATGTGCGATTTCACACTAGCCGTGCCTGAAGCGAAGTTTGGCTACACCGAAGTCCGCATCGGATTTGTGCCGGCCATCGTTTCCTCCATGCTGGTCTGGCAGGTGGGACATAAGATCGCTCGCGATCTGCTTTTGACCGGGCGCTTATTCGACGCCGCCGAGGCTCATGGGTTTGGCCTGGTCAACGAAGTGGTCGAGCCCTCGCGTCTGATGGCCCGGGCGCGCGAACTGGCGTCGCAGATCATGGAAAACAGCCCGTCGTCAGTGCGGGCCACCAAGCGCCTGATCAACGGGTTCATCGCGGGGCAGCTCGATCAGCAGATTGCGGAAGCGGTTGAGGACAACGCCCGCATCCGCACCACTGCCGACTTCCGCGAGGGCATCACGGCATTTCTGGAAAAGCGCAAGCCGCGCTGGAGCGCCAAGTGAGCGCACAGCAAGAAGGCGCCAAAGGTAAACCGAACGGTGTGGTTTCAGAAAGCCGGGTGCGGGTGCGCTACGCGGAGACTGACCAGATGGGCGTGGTCTACCACGCCAATCACTTCATCTGGTTCGAAATCGGACGGGTTGAGCTGATGCGGCAGCTGGGATTCACTTATCGCGATATGGAACGCGATCACGGATGCTTTATTCCGGTGGTGGATGCGCGCTGTCGCTACAGGGCGCCGGCGCGCTATGACGACGAGATCATCGTCCGCACCCATCTAAGAAATGTCCGCGAGTCCCTGATTCACTTTGGCTATGAACTGGTGCGGGCCGGCGACGGCGAGTTGCTGGCGGAAGGCGAGACCACACACATGATTCTTGACGCGAAGATGAAGCCGGCACAGTTGCCGTCCAACATTTTGAAAGTGTTCCGCGAGGCAGCGGGGAAATAAGGCGCCTTTGAAACCCGAGACTGGAAACCGGAAGCTCTGTTGAAAGCCTTGCACATCAACGGGAGAGATCTCACGCTCGAAGCCGTGCGGGAAGTGGCGGTTGACCGCCGCCCGGTGCTGCTCGATCCCGATGCCCGCCAGGCTGTCGATCGCGCCCGCGCGGTGGTGGATGCGCTGGTCGCGGAAAATCGTGTGTCTTACGCGATCACCACGGGCGTGGGCAAACTGGCTGACGTCCGCATTGCAGGCGACCAGATTCGCGAGCTGCAAGTCAACCTGGTGCGCTCCCATGCCGCCGGTATCGGCGAACCGCTTTCCGTGGCCGAGACCCGGGCCATGATGCTGTTGCGGGCGAATTCACTCTCCAAAGGACACTCCGGAGTGCGCGGGGCCGTCATCGACACGATTTGCGAGATGCTGAATCGCGGCGTGACCCCGATGGTCCCGTCGCAAGGCAGCGTGGGAGCAAGCGGCGATCTGGCTCCTCTGGCGCATCTGGCCCTGGCCCTCATCGGTGAAGGCGAATGTCTTACAGAAAAAGGGATGCGCGTTCCCGCTGCCGAGGCGATGCGGAGCGCCCAGATCAAGCCTCTGGTGCTTGAAGCCAAGGAAGCCGTTTCCCTCATCAACGGAACGCAGGCGATGCTGGCGGTGGGAATCCTGGCGCAGTTGGCGGCTGAAATCCTGGCCGACACCGCGGATGTGATTGGCGCGCTCTCGCTCGACGCGCTGCGGGGCACGGACGTGGCCTTTGACGAACGCATCCACCAGGCCCGTCCGCATCCCGGGCAGGTCAGGACGGCCGCGAATTTGCGCAAAATGCTCGAAGGCAGCTCGCTGCGCGATTCGCATCGCGACTGCGACCGGGTGCAGGATGCCTACTCCCTGCGTTGCATGCCGCAAGTGCACGGCGCGGTGCGCGATACCCTGGCCCACTGTCGCGAGGTGATGGAGATCGAAGTCAACTCCGCGGTCGATAATCCGCTGGTATTTGTGAAGAGCACCCCAGGCCATGTGGGGACGGGCGCCCCGCCCGTCCGGGCGGAGCGAAGCTCCGCTGAGTCGAATGCCGACGTGATTTCCGGCGGCAACTTCCATGGCCAGCCGCTGGCTTTCGTCCTTGATTTTTTGGGCATCGCCCTCAGCGCGCTGGCCGGCATCTCGGAACGAAGGTTGGAGCGCCTGGTAAACCCCGCTCTCAATGAAGGTCTGCCGCCCTTTCTGGCGGCCGGCGCGGGGCTGAATTCCGGATTCATGATGGCGCAGGTGGCCGCCGCATCGCTGGTCAGCGAAAACAAAGTGCTGGCGCATCCCGCCTCGGTGGATTCGATTACCACTTCCGGCAACAAGGAAGACTATGTGTCGATGGGAATGACCGCCGCCCTGAAGCTGAAGCGCATCGTGGAGAATTCACGCAATGCAATGGCAATCGAAGCCATGGCCGCAGCCCAGGCACTGGACTTTCTGGCCCCGCTCAAGACTTCGAAGCGTGGACAGGCGGCGCATGCGGCCATTCGCTCAGTGTGCGCCACCATGGACAAAGACCGAGTGATGTACCAGGATTTCGCGAGGCTCTCGGATCTGATCGCCAGCGGCAAGGTGGCGGAGGCGCTGCGGTAGCGATTTGATGTCTCGATTCGTTTGGGGGAATTTCTGATCACCGTGGGTGCCCCACCCTCGTCTCTCCGTTTTTTCGGAGAGACAGGGTGGGTCTTGAACGTTCCCGCCCTGTGGTTCCAAAGTGCGGAACGACGAGGACGGGGCACCCAGTGGTTAGCTCGTCTTTCCGTCTCTAGTCCCAGCTTATCTGCGATTGCCTTCATCGCTGCGATGCAAAACGCGATGTGCTCTTCCAGATCCACTCCCAAATCTGCCGCGCCGTTTACGATGTCTTCACGCTTCACGCTGCGGGCGAAGGCTTTGTCTTTCATTTTTTTTCGAACCGACTTGGCCTCCACTTCCGCCAGAGACTTTCCCGGCTTGACCAGGGCGCAGGCGGTAATGAATCCTGCCAGTTCGTCACAGGCGAAGAGAGCTTTTTCCATCGGGGAGTCCCGGGTCACGCCGGAATATTCGGCGTGCGACATGATGGCGCGGCGGATTTCATCCGAATAGCCGCGCTCTTTCAATATTTCGTTGCCCTTGTAGGGATGGTCGTCGAGGCTGGGATACTTCTCGTAATCGAAGTCGTGCAGCAGTCCGACCACGCCCCACAACTCTTCCTCAGGGGCGGAGCCAGGGTGAAACTTGCGGGCATAAGCGCGCATGCAGGCCTCGACTGCGAGTCCATGCTTGCGCAAACTTTCCGACTGGGTGAACTCAGTTAGTAAACACCAGGCCTGCTCTCGATCATTCATGGTTTCGTACCTGTTTTCTCCGGTTTTTCTCCAGCTAACTTTGCTTTTCCCACGACCTGTTCGGTGTTTGACCCCGGAATGTTCTTGACATCCACAGGTGTTGTACCTCAGATTACGCTGCAGGTTGGAACGAAGTTTTTTTGCGTTGCAGTTTTCGTTCCTGGAAGAGCCCCGCTCTGGCCCTCCCACACCTAGATGGCCACTACCCTTGCACCTGTAGATTCAAGGGAAGTAGTTCGTTGCGATCACTGCCTGCTGGTCCAATTCCGTACCACTAACGATCTTTGCCGCCGCTGCCATGCCTCGTTAGACGAGGAAGAGCCGGAAGTTATCATGGCCCCGCCACCGCCGCAGATGATGCCGGCGAATGGCAATGGCCGCGGACATCTGAACCTGGCGACATCGATCCGTTCACTCCGGCTGCGCAGCGGACTCAGCCAGCGGCAGCTGGCGGCGCGCATGTCGGTCCCGCGGACCTACGTGTCGAAGATCGAGAATGAAAAGGCGACCCCGACCCTTTCCTCACTGGAACGGCTGGCCCGCGCGCTGGAAGTCACCGTGCCCGATCTGCTTTCCGGCGGCGAACGCAACCGCCAGGAAGAAATCGGCGAACTGATGAAAGATCAGTTTATCGCGGAACTGATGCCGTTCGTGTCGCAGCTGAACGGGATGCAGTTATCGAGTGTACTGGCGCAGGTCCGTGATCTGACCGTGCGTCCGCGCCGCAGCGCCTAGGCAGGTCAATGTGGGCGCGAGCGCGCGGTTCGTGCCACAGCTTGCACGAGCGAGGCTGTGGGAGCGAGCGCGCCGTTCGTGCCGCAGCCTGCACGAGCGAGGACGCTCGCGCCTACACAGAACCAAGGTTTTTATCCGGGCAACCACCAACTGAAGCTGGGGCCGCAAGGCCCCGGTTTTTTGCGAAGCGTTACCTCTCCCGCAGATACGACTCCTTGTACTCCAGGTAATTCCGCGCGTAGCGCATGATCGTTTCCTGGTCGCTTGCTTCCAGTTTGCGTTTGAACTTTCCCGGAGATCCCATCCACAGTGATCCCGGCTCAACCACCGTTTTCTCCGGAATCAGCGTGCCAGCGGCGATGATCGACCCTGCGCCAATACGGGCCCCATTCAGGATGATCGATCCCATGCCGATCAGGCAGCGGTCTTCAACGGTGCAGCCATGCAGGATGACCGCGTGCCCGACGGTTACGTATCCGCCCAGGAAGACACCGTACTGCCCTTTCATGCCGTGCAGGACGCTGCCATCCTGCACATTCGAATACGCGCCTACCTGAATGGAGTGGACGTCACCCCGCAACACGGCATTCATCCAGATACTGGCGTGCTCGCCGAGGACCACGTCGCCGATGATCTGCGCGGAATCGTCCACGTAGCAGGACTGGGGGATGGTGGGCGTTGTTCCTTTGTGAGGGCGAATCATAGTGGGCTTGGGAAGAAAGTTGACCATAACACGGTTGCAGCCGCGAGAAAAAGGAGGGTCGAGAGAAAATGGAGGCCGAGAGGAAATGGAGACGAAGAGGGAAATGGAGGCCGGGCGTCCCCGCCCGGCGGGACGGGCGAGACGCCCGTCCTCCATCGAGCTGGCTAGTTTTCCGTGGGCACCGGCACCTTGGGCACGGACGGGCCGTGTGGCGGCTTGGGGGGCATTGGAGCCACCGCCAGCGCCGAGCCCTTGCGCAGTTCGATGCCGCCGTGCTCGTTGTTGATGACCAAATGCGGGCCGCCGCCACCGATCGTGCCGCTGGCGGTCGCCTGGTCGTCGCCGTTGTCGATCTTCAGTGTTCCAAAGTCGGATTCGATTTCGCCGCCGCGAGAGCGGGCATCCAGCTGGAAGCTGGCCTTGTCGGGAACAAAAATCTGGACATCGCTGTTGCGGTTGCTTACCTGCATGCTGCCCAGCCTGCTCATGTGGATTTCTACCGCTCCATTCTCGTTCTCCAGCCGCACATCTCCATTGACTCCGTCCAGCCGGATATCCTTCGACCGGGTCAGCAGGCGGAACGGGCCCATCAGGTCGCTGGCCCGCATATCGCCCGAATCCATATCGAGGTCGCCGTTCAGTTTGGAGAACTCCATGTCGGTGCGGGCCGACTTGAAGCCGATCGGGCCGGCAATTTTCCCCAGCTTGATGGAATCGAACTCGCCGTTCAATTGCAATCCGCCCTTTACATCCGCCACGGAAATGTCATCCGCTCGTCCCTGGACTGTGATATCCCCTGAGATGTTCGATAGTCGTGCTGAGCCACCGGACAGGTTGAGGCTCACCTTACCGCTAATATCAGAAGCGGCAGCGACGCCATGCTGGCTGGAGATTTCAACGTCTCCATCGCGGCCCAGCACGCTGACGTCACCGCGGCGCGAGCTGATAACGACAGAGGCTTTGCGCGGGACGCTGACATCCAAATCGGTCGTAACCGAGTGGTCGCCGGCGCCCTGGGTATTGGCGTTCAAGGTGACGGTATTGCCACTGACGTTGATCTGGGGCTTGGTGGCGGGATTGAACTTGTCGGCTTCTCCCTGGCTGTCAGCATTGATCCGTTTGTGCGCGGCGACGTGAATCTGGTTGTCGTCGGAGACTGTCAGATTCAACGTGCCTCGATCGTTCACGACGTGCAGGCTGCTGCCTGGCGGAAAGTCCTGTTGCAGCTGGTCTTCGTAAGTGTAGTTGTGCCCGAAGAACGTGAAATCGTCGTCGCCCAGGTTGACGTGGTTGCGGATTTCATCCCAATTGAAGCGTGACGCCTGGGTCGCGGACATGCCGAAGAGAATCAGAAAGGCCAGGAGCAAAACGCCGCCGGCCCCGATCCCGGCACAACGCGTGCCTTCCCTCTGGGCGCGCTGATACTCGACTAGCTTGATCACGCCCCAGAGAATGATCAAGGCGGGCCAGTAGGTCCCGAACCAGTGCAGAAGGGGCTGCGGGTGCAGGACCCGCATGGTGGTCAGCAGCAGCACGACTCCCAGCAAAATCATTACCACCGGGCCGGCTACGGAACGCCGCTGTCTGGGTTGTTGAATCGGGGGCGGTGCCTGTACTGGGCTAGCCATTTTTCACCTCAGGCTTTACTTCCGGGTACGGCGGCTGCACCTCGCCGGTCACAACTCCCGGTGGCGGCGCTCCACTTGCTGGTGGCGGTCCTGCGAGCGGCCCGGGGCCAGCCGTGCTCTGGAAGATCTTTACTAATCCGATCACGATCAGCAGCAGGGGCAGGGTGCGGCCGAATCTGATTACGCCCATGCTGTCGAGCAGAAACTGGAATCCCAGAGTCAGGAGGATGACGGGTCCCATCAAGCCACGCCTGCAACTGCGCACACGATCGAATCCCGGCGGGACGTCCCCCACCAGGCCCAACCGGCGCACCAGCAGCCAGCCACCGATGCCGATCAACACCAGTGGCCAGATCCGGTGAGCGCTGAAATCCCAGACATTGAGGGTATGCAGCAGGAAAATCACACCCAGGCCGATGAGGATCAGCGCTCCCACCGGGGCCTTGCTTACGTCCAGGCGCTCGCCGCCGCTAAACGTGGTGCCTAACCCAAAGGGATCGGGAGGTTGCTGTCCCAGTTGAATGGCGCGTGCCGAACGCACAGAATCGATAATCTGATAGAAGTAGAAACCCGCGATCGCCAGTCCGAAGACAGTGCCCATGGCGTCGCTTCCGCTGCTTGCCCCCAGCACGAGCAAGGTGAAGATCACCAGGTGGGCCAGGCCCTTGGCATATTGTCCGGTGTAGACGGCGCCCACGCCAAAGGGAAAGAAGCCGGCAAGGACGCCTGCCAGGGCAGGGTTCGGACCCGCGCCGGGTGCGGCCATAGGGCTGACCGGGACAAAACCGGCGGCCGGAGGCGCCACGTTCGGCTGCACGCCTTCCAGACGCGCGGCCAGACAGTTCTCGCAATAGATCACTCCGTGCACCGAACGGGTGCAGTTGGCACACAGCGGTTTTCCGCAGGTGCGGCAAAATGCCACCTTCTCAATGTCTGGATGGTTGGCACAGTTCATGAAAGCCTCCTGTAAGTGGCGATCGTCACTACAGGCGGATCATTCGGGATGGAGGCCAGCACGGGCTGGTCCTCTCCCTGGCTGTAGTTGCGTTCCTGTCTTGGCTCGGGTTGTCCACTGGTGTTGTTGTCTTTCTTTTCCTTGTTCTGCTCCTGTGGGGGTGGTGCCGCCGGAGCGGTGACTCGTTTGAATTCCCGCACCCGTGATTCGATTTCATACACGAAGCGAATATTCTCGTAATACTTCACGACCCGGCCTGTGGTCTCGTAGTAGGCGCGCTTGATCGCGCTGGGCCGCAGGTCCACATGGCGCACGTCGCCCACTTTCACCCCCGCGAGGCTGAGGGAAATCGATAGAGAGAAGAACGCCATTCCGAATGACATGGCGAAGCGGGGCTGGCGGCTCATGGCCAGCAGCGGAGCGAATATCGGACGCAGCCACCCGGTCACCGTACCCATCCACGAGTTCTCGGTCTGGGCGCGGACGGCGACGCGCTTGCTCTCGTACCCGGTGGTGGCCACCAGGATGTTGTGCATCAGGTTGGCGGGCGGTTCGACCTCGGCCAGCGACTTCAGCCAGCGCCGCCCCGCGTCGGCCTCGGCGAACAGCGGCCCGCACACGGCGCACACCCGGGCGTGAGCCTGGAAGCTCTGCAGCTTCGGCCCGTCCAGGGTCGCGTCCAGGGCTTCATTCAGCAGCGCGTCGAATTCCGCGCATTGCATGCCGTTTTTGGTTTCGCCTGCCATCACATCACCTGCCTATAGGTACGTTGTAGCAGGCGGGCAAGTTCCGCCCGTCCGCGATTTATCCTTGATTTCACGGTGCCCTCCGGAACCTTTAGTACCGCGGCAATGTCTTTGTAATCCATGTCCTGCAGGTCGCGCAGGATGACCGCCTCGCGCAGTTCGGGCGAAAGCTTCTGCAGGGCGCGGTGGACGAGTTCCCGGGTTTCGCGGCTCTGAACGCTGGTATCCGCCCCTGGCGCTTTGTCCTCGATCTTCTCGCTTAGCGGCATGGCGTCTTCGTGTTCCGATGGCGCGGTGTCCAGCGATTCGGTCATCCGGTCCTGCTTGCCCTTGCGGAAATGGTCGACCAGCAGGTTGCGGGTGATGGTCGTGACCCAGGTCATGAACGCTCCCCGCTCCACATCGTAAGAACCCAGAGTGCGAAACATCTTGATGAAGACCTCCTGGGTAAGGTCCTGGGCATCGTTGCCCGATCCGGCGAAACGATAGCAGATGTTGTAGATTCGCCGGTTGTAGCGCTGCACAATCTCCTCCCAGGCCACCACGTCGCCGGCGATGCAGCGACGGACCAGCATGGCAACGACCTGGGCGTCTTCCAACCCGCACTCCCCGGAACTCCTGGTCTATCACCCGGCACACCCCGGGCTTTAACACCACAATATAGATACGTTTTTGTGGCCCCAAAAGTTCTTGCGATCTATAAGGCAAGGCATTGTAGCAGGGGGCGCAATCGATAGACGAACAAAAGGCGAATAACCGAGAACTGGGAACTCCGGACTGGAAACTGGTTTATTAAAACTGGCATATGAAAAGATCGATCCGGCCGGAAACTAATCGCTCCGGTTCTTCCAGGCAAGAAGGCGTCGCAGCCCCAGCCAGAGGCCGGTAAACCCAGCAAGGCAACGCCAATGGAAACAATGCCCGCGGGCCGGGGGGCAAAAGGAGAGGAGTCAGACGCGAGGAGGGCAAATCCAAGATCGGAACCCTACAACAGGACGAGCTACGCTCGTCCGCCCGGACGAGGGCGTCCGGGCCTACGCGGGTTGTGGTGATTACTCGCTGGTGAAGTAATCGACCGTCACTGGATTTTCGAACAGGGAATAGTCGCGAGTCACGACCGTGATTCCGCTCTCGGTGACGAAGTAGCGCTGACGGTCGGCCTCGCTGTCATATCCGATGGTGGTGCCTTCCGGAATGTGCACGTCGCGATCGATGATGGCTTTTCGGATGCGGCAATGCCGTCCCACATTCACATGGGAAAATAGAATGCTGCTCTCGACTTCGCTGTAGGAGTTCACCCGCACGTCGGGCGAGACCACGCTGCCCTTCACCAGGCTGCCGGAAACGATGCACCCTGCCGACACAATGGAATCGACCGCGGTTCCGGTGCGTCCGGCTTCGGCAAAAACAAACTTTGCCGGCGGATACTGACGCTGGTGGGTGCGGATGGGCCAGTCCGAGTCGTACAAATTGAACACCGGCGATACTGCCACGATGTCCATGTTGGCCTCGTAATAGGCTTCCAGCGTTCCCACATCGCGCCAGTACAGCGCTTCTTTCTTGTTCTCATCCACGAAGTCGTAGGTATATACGCGATAATCGTCCGCCATTTTGGGCAGGATGTCCTTGCCGAAATCGTGGCTGGAGGCGGGGTCCTCCGCATCCTTCAGAAGCACGGGGATGAGCACATCGGTATTGAACAGATAAATGCCCATCGAGGCGCACACCTTGTCGGGATTCGAGGGCGAGCGCAGCTTGGTGATCTTCGGCTTCTCCTCGAAACCCAGCACCCGGTGATCGCGGTCCACGTCCACAACTCCGAAGCGGGCCACTTCGCCGGGATCGATCTGGATCGTGGCCAGGGTCACATCCGCGCCCGAGTCATTGTGCCGCTCTGCCATCAAACCGTAATTCATCTTGTAGATGTGATCGCCGGAGAGGATGAGCACGTGCTTGGGCTGTTCCGAGCCGATCGAATAAATATTCTGGTACACGGCGTCGGCCGTGCCCTGGTACCACTGATCGCTGACCCGCTTCATCGGGGGCAGCACTTCGATGAACTCTCCCATCTCGCTGCCCATGATGTTCCAGCCTTCGCGAATGTGCCGGTTCAGGGATAACGCCTTGTACTGGGTGAGGATATAAACCCGGCGCAGGTCGGAGTTGACGCAGTTGGAAAGCGTGACGTCGATGATGCGATAGATTCCGCCGAAGGTGACAGCAGGCTTGGCGCGGTCACGAGTGAGCGGATACAAGCGCTCGCCCGCGCCTCCAGCTAGTAAGACTCCCAGCGTGTCTTTCATAGCTCGTCCGCCTCGATGGGATTACAGGCTCGTGGAAAGCTCCGCCGTCCCTGATTTTCGGAGGCCGCAGAACGCGACAGTGTACCAGATACGGTCGCGTATTTGCCCCCCGGGCACCGATGGCCGTACCTCCTCCTGCCCATGTACAAGTTGATGGATGGTTGCGGCGCTGGCGCAGGCGGTGGAAACTCCGGCAGAAAGATAGTTCGCTCGCGAAGGTCTTTTGGAGTCGATGAGCCTATCCCGAGCGAAGTCGAGACGACCCTATAGGCTGATTCCTCTGTGGAGGAGTAGGGGTCCCTCGACTTGCTCTCACCGCGCGTGCGCGGCTCGAGACGGCGCTCGGGATGACAGATTTTGTCGTTCTCGAACTACCCGAGACCAAAGTAACAGCATGAATTACCAAAGCGCATGCACATGGGACATCTGTTCGCTGTGGGTTGTGGGTGAGATGGTGTCTTGACGTCGAAAGAAGCCGGAGCCCATGGGAAGAGAAGACTACCTCGAAGAAATCCACATCCGGATCCTGCGCGTAACTGAAGACCTGCGCGCCATTCAACGCCACCTCAATTGTGCCGCCATGGAAGCGCCCAGCGACCCCGAGCTCATGGAAGCGCTCAGCGCGCTGCCCGAGATGGACGCGCTCCAGATGCTGAAATCATCTCTCGACCAGATGCGTCACTTCATCTGGTTCTACATGCAGGTCATGACCAACGAATCTGAATCAGGCGAGAGGCTGCGGCAGAGCATCCGCCAGAAAGTTTCCGCCGACGCAGTGCTCAGCCCGGAAGCGTCGTTCCTGGAAAAATTCAAGAACGCCTCGGACACCGCACTGCTGCGTTATCTCTCCGACGGCAAACACAGGAAGCCGAACTAGACAGTCGTCAGTCGTCGGTCGTCAGACCCACTCAGAATCGAAACACAATCCCTGATGAGTAGCGGAAGCTATTCTGCCGGTTCCCCAGGCTGCTGGAGAGTCCGGTCAATAACGCATCGCTCGCGCTGAACTGGGTGCGGACGTAATCCACCTGCACGGCGCGGATGGCGAAATGTCGTGTCATGCCGATATCGATGCCGCCACCAAAAGCCATGGCAAAGGCATTGGCGCTGGTAAGGCCGGTGGAGATCCCGCCGATGATTGGAACGTTTACCCCCGCGCCCAGACTGGAATGTGCTGCGCCGAACAATGCGTGGGCGAAGACGGCGCTTCTGCCAAATCCGCCCGTTACCGTCGGACCGAACAAGTAATTGGTAACGTGCTGGTAGGTGGACGCCGAAAAAGCCGATGTCGAAAAAGAAAACGGGCTAAGGAAGGAGCCGCTTACATCGGCGGTCACACCCAGGTAGCGGTTGAAATTGAACGTGCCCTGACCTTCCCACCCGTTAAAACCGTTGCTGCCGTTGCGCAGATAAGAGTATCCGCCAAACACTGCGGCCCGTGTCCCGTACTCGCCGCCGGCGGGCATCGCTCCGCCGTTTTGGGCGGCGAGCGTTAACGGCAAACATAAAACGATAGGCATCAAGATTCCGAATTTCCGCATTTTCTTTTCTCTCCTCGGCGAAGGGCGTCGCAAGCAGGTGTGATGCGTAGAGGAAGAGAAAAAGAATTCGGTTGCGAAGATTTATTGTTGAGAGAAGTCCGCAATGTTAAGCGAAGCTTAAAGAGGAGGCGTTGAGCCTTGCGAATTCAGGTGGCGTTCAGCTTTCTGCCGCACGCGAGCGCTACTCCAGCGTCACCGACTTCACCAGATTGCGCGGCCGGTCAACATCCAATCCTTTTTTTACCGTCATGTAGTAAGCGAACAACTGCAGCGGACACGATTTCCAGAAGCGGCAGCAACAGTTCGGTCGCCTGCGGAACGACGATGGTGTGGTCCGCCAGCCGGGGAAGCTCTTTATCGCCTTCGGACGCAATCGCAATCACTTGCGCCGACTGCTGCTTGAAGCCCCGTATGTTGGCGACGTTCTTCTCATAGCGCAGCACCGATTCGGAATCCTCACGGTCACAAGTCGCGATGATCACGACCGGCAGGTTCTCATCAATCATCGCATTGGGACCGTGTTTGGTTTCTCCCGTGGGATAGCCTTCGGCGTGGATGTAGGAAACTTCCTTGAGCTTGAGGGCGCCGTCCATGGCGACGGGATAGTGGATGGCGCGGCCCATGAACAAGAAATCCTGCACCTTGTAATATTTTTCGGCGAGTTGCTCGCAAGCCGAGGGAGCGGACTTCAGCAGGGCTTCCATCTTGCCCGGCAAATCGAGCAGTTCGCGGATGTAATGCCGCCGCTGTTCTTTGGCAAACTTGCCCCGCACCTGTCCCAGGTAAAGCGCAAACAAGTAGAGCACTGCCATCTGGGCGGTGAAGGCTTTGGTCGACGCAATGCTGATCTCCGGCCCGGCATGGGTGTAGAGCACGCCGTCGGCCTCGCGCGCGATGGTGGAATCGACGACGTTCGAGATGGCAATGGTGCGCGAGCCCTTGGCTTTGGCTTCGCGCTGGGCGGCGGTGGTATCGGCGGTTTCGCCGGACTGCGTGATGACAATGGTGAGTTCGCCCGGACCGATCAGGGGATTGCGATATTCGAATTCGCTGGCGTAGTCCACGTCCACGGGGATGTTGACCAGGTCCTGAATCATGTACTGGCCAACCATGCCGGCATGGCGGCTGGTTCCGGAAGCCACGATGTTGATCCGCCGCAACGCGCGCAGTTCGTCGGTGCTGATGCGGACCTCGTCGAGCCGGACCACCGCCTCCTCGAGCGACACCCGGGGCGCGATCGTGTCCCGCAGGCCCTGCGGCTGCTCGAAGATTTCCTTCAGCATGTAATGGGGGAATCCCCCTTTGTCGGCCATTCAATTTCTCCTCAGGGCTTCGAAAGTAGCGCCGCCGGCGCTACCAGATTCCAAGTCCGCGCACGATCGTACTTCTTACTTCGCCGCTCGGGCTCAATACCACCAGGTCGGCGGGCGCGCCGGCCTGGATCGAGCCTCCGTTCTTCACTCCCGCGACCCGCGCCGGATTCAAGGTTGCCAGGCGCACCGCCTGTTGCAAGTCCCACTGGGCAAACTGCATGACGTTACGGACCGCGCGATCCATGGTCAGGACGCTGCCCGCCAATGATTCTCCCACCATGCACCGGCCGTCTTTCACTTCGACTTCGAGTGAGCCCAGGCGATAGCGGCCGTTGGGCATGCCGGTGGCGGCGGTGGCGTCAGTGATCAGCACGGCGGCTTCCGGTCCCTTGGCTTTGAGGAAAAGTTGCACGATCACGGGATCGAGGTGGATGCCGTCCGCGATGATGTCAGCGGAAAGTCGCGTATCCGTCAGCACTTCGCCCAGAATTCCGGGATCGCGATGGTCGAGCGGCCGCATGGCGTTAAAGGTGTGGGTGGCATGGCGGGCGCCGGCGGCGAAACCGGCGCGGGCCGCATCCAGATCGGCATTGGAGTGGCCCAGACTCACGCAAACTCCGCGAGCCGCCGCCTGGGTAATGACTTCGAGAGCGCCCGGCAATTCAGGCGCGATCGTCAACACCCGGATGTGTCCCCGCGCCGCTTGCCAGAAGCCATCAAACGCCGCCGGGGACGGAGCCAGCAGGTTTTCCGGAGGATGCACCCCGCGCCGGATATGGCTGATGAATGGACCTTCGAGGTGAATTCCCAGCGGGCGCGCCCGCAATTTGCCGGCTTGCAAATCGGAGGTTTGCGGATTTCGCTCCGCGGCTTCGATGGCGTCCGCCAGCCGCCCCAAAGCGGATAGGGTCGCATCCATCGGGGCGGTAACTGTCGTCGGGAAATAACTGGTCACCCCGTGAGACGCCAGCAGCCGTTCCACGGGCGGCAGCGCGCCAGGACCGGCTTCCATCACATCGTGTCCGGCGCCGCCGTGAATGTGGATGTCGATAAAGCCGGGCGCCAGTATGCCGTCGCCAAAATCCACCAAGCGGCAATTTCCGGGAACTTCGCGGTGCGCCCGCGAGGTCACTTCAACGATGCCCCCCTCTTCCACCAGCAGCAGCGGTTGCTCGATCCGCTCCCGCGGAGTAAACAAGGTCGTGGCAGTAAACGCGATCATAGATGCCTAGATCATGGAGGACTGGGTTGTCAGCGAAGCATCATTCTATAGGCTATAGGAAAATTCCGGGGAGGCTTTCCAGGGAGGTGCGTGTGATGAGAGGGCAGATATTGAAACCCCAAGTGGCGCATGCGCCCGGACGACCCCGCTCCGGGTGCTATACTTTCTAACGGAATCAGGCGCCTGGGCCCGGAATGCCTTCGGCCCGCGTGGTTCCGATCATCGCTTCCATCGACCTTGTCGGGGCGTGGCTCAGCCTGGTAGAGCACCTGGTTCGGGACCAGGGGGTCGGAGGTTCAAATCCTCTCGCCCCGACCAACAATCTTCGACCTTCCGTATCAGGTACTTGCGAGTATACCCATCCGTCACTTTTGAACTCGGGGTTCGGGTCAATGAGTGTAATCGCCTTCCATGAGAAGGCCGGTCGGAGGTATTGCGTGCTGGATGAAGCCGGCACGATCGTGCTGGAGCAGAAGCTGGGCACGACTCCGAAGGCGATGAAGGAAGTGTTAGGAGGCATGCCACGCTGCCGGTGCTAATCTTCTTCATTGCCGGTCTCCTTTTTATCTGTGCTTCGAGCACATCGATAACTTGGGAGCGTACAGCATCCCGTCCGGAGACCGGCCTTCTCATCCCATCTGGTTTCGTCAATTGCTGTCCAGAAGCCCAGCTAGAACATACAGGGCTGAGACTCGCAGGGCTATTCCCCCTGACCCACCAAAAGGAATTGCCGCTTCTTGTTGTCGGGCAGCAACAGTTCATAAACTCGATAAGACTCGTAAGGCCCTGACCAATGCTTGTCCATTACTAGCCTTGCCTTGTAGTCGCCCAACTGGAGTAGTGCGTTAGGTGAATGGAGCGATTCCAGTTCACATTTCTTGCCATCAATGGTAACGATCAAGCTTTCGTAGTAGCTCGAAGAGCGGGTATCACGCACCATTCGCGTCCCACTAACGTGGATGTTGATGCTGTAATCGCTATCAGCAGGCACAGACCAGCAGAGCACGGAGCACAGCAGGAAAAAGACTAGGGTGAGATGCTTCACGGCCCCTCCTCTGAGGATTCACTGCGAAATAGTAGCAGGCCAATAGAGCATTCCAATTGGCGTTAAATCGCGATTGCACTCATTGAGGGGGCGACGGCCCCAGTCCGGGTCAATGAGTGTAATCGCCTTCCATGAGAAGGCCGGTCGGAGTCAAGGGGATTCGTTTTGGACTTTGTTGGGCATGCTGTTTTCTTCCCGGCCGAGTTGCCACTGTCGCCACCCTTCCATCCGCACTCTTTGCTGAGCGACTTTTTGCTTCGCTCGGTGCAAGTTGGGTGTTCTCGTTTCAGCCGGTGCTGCCACCTGATTGTCGACCTCGGTTCCATCTCCAAGATGAAAGCTGGGCCAGGCGATTAACGCAGTCACCGGAACTCGGCTTTAGGCTTTGGCTTTTCCTTTCGAAGAACGTTTTTGGTTTTATGCAGCTGCCGGCATCGCTCTCTGCTTGCTATTACGCAACGGTTCGTAAAGCTCTCCGCTCACCCACAGGTGATGCAGCAAGATGGCCAGCTTTCGCGCCACGGCAATGATGGCTCGTTTCTTTCCGCTCTTTCCGCCGCGCTCCGCCAGCTTCAAACCCCAGCGGCGCAGATCACAATCGACGCCGAATGGCCCCAGGATGTGGTGCGCTCCCTGCACCAGCAGGGTTCGTAAATAAGGATCGCCTTCCTTGCTGATGTGCATTTGCGGTTCGCTCTGGCCCGAGTTTCTCCGTCCCGGCTGCAATCCCAGGTAGCAACCCACGTCACGACTCTTGCGAAAGCGATGCGCGTCTTCCAGTGTGAGTAAGAAGGTCAGCGCGATCAGCGTGCCCACTCCCTTCACCTGCTTCAACTGCGCCGCTTGCGGATAGCTTTCCTGCGCCAGCTTTTCGATACGTTCGTTGTACTCGCGGATGCGTTCGCTCAGCGACTCGATTCCTGCCAGCAAAGGCTCCAGTGCGCTTCGCAGTTCCGGACTCAGCCCCTGGGCTTTCTCTGGATTCATGTTGCGCACGTTGCACCCGCGCAGCCGCTCGCCGTAGCTCTTGGCCAGTCCGCGGGCCGTGTTCACCAGCGCCGTTCGTGCCCGCACCAACCCGGCTCGCGCCCGAATCACGGTCAGATCGGCTTGCGCCTTCGCGCTGCGATGTTTCACCGGACACAGCAACTGCGGATCGATCCGGGCCAGCCTCGCCAGTGTTTGCGCATCCAGCCGATCATCTTTCTTTCGGCTCTCTCCAATCAACCGCACCCTGCCGGCATGCGCCACGATCACTTCATGCCCCCACTCGCTCAGCGCCCGGCTTACCCAGGGCGAGTGCATGCCCGTTTCCAGGGCGATGCGGCAGCCTGGCATGCCTCCGAACACTTCCTTCATCGCCTTCGGAGTCGTGCCCAGCTTCTGCTCCAGCACTATCGTGCCGGCTTCATCCAGCACGCAATACCAGCTCGTGCGATCGCCCAGGTCCAGACCGATCGTCAGCTGCGGTTGAGAAACATTCCTGCTCTGCTGCACTGCTACGGTGCTAATCTTCTTCATTGCCGGTCTCCTTTTTATCTGTGCTTCGAGCACGTCGATAACTTGGGAGCGTACAGCATCCCGTCCGGAGACCGGCCTTCTCATCCCATCTGATTTCGCCATCCATCCTCGGACCCTCTACCGATGCCTATTTGCTGAACTTGAACGTGTCCAGCACCTGTCTCAGACGTTGATGGACCAACTTAAGGTCGAAGTTCTTCATCGTCCGCGGATCAGCATAGGCAGGATTGGAGAATGCGATTCTGATGTTCAGTTCGTAACACTTGTCTCTGTGAAAGGCGCGATAGACGTAACCGTCAATCAGGTTGCCAGTCGCAACGCCGTCCGTCTCTACGACTGTGAAGGTCACTCCGTTCACGGTTTCCTTACGCGTAGTTCCAACATGCGGTGGTGGCTCTTTCACCTTCAAACATTCCGCTTGCGTGGTTGTCGCGTTTAGTTCACTCACGGAGAAGGCCGCGGCCTGAAAGTTCGTGCCTTTCATTCTCTCGGCAGGATATGCAATGCACATAACTGTCCCGTCAGACTGGCCGGAGAAATCAGAGCAAACGGGAGTGAAGGCTTCGCACGATTCCTCTGGCTCCCACAGATCAGGTTGACTGAGACTTCGACCGCACCGCACAAGAGAGGCGGGGTATTCAAAATGAAGTGCTCCATCAGTACTGGTGAAGCCGTTTATCCTGGCTTTGTGCGCTGAGACCTGTTGCGCCGTCAGAATGACGCAGACCGTCAAAATAAGGCCCAGCAAACAGATGCAATGGGCGTGTTTCATGGGCTAGATCTTAACAGCCGGTACAGATTTGGCTGGATGGCTGGCGTAATATCGCGATATCACTCATTGACCGGGGGCCAGCGAACAAACGGTGCAAACTGGTGAGAACGCCTGTTAACAACAGTTGTCCCGTGGCCGAGCTTCGAAGCAGCAGACCTGCAGGGGCAGTGTAAACTCTGCCGAGAGATGGGTGGCCTGTCTGTTTTGGACGGCGGATGCGAATGTCTTCCAATAAGCGCGATGAAGGCCGTGGCAAATACTTCGCCATACAGCTAGCGGTCGCGGCTATATTGATTGCCCCGATATTCTTTTTCGATGTGCGTGGGGCGCTTCCAGTTGGGGCAGCTATCGCGTTTTACGTCGTTGAGACCATCATTCTCACGGTCGTTATGTTCCTGCCCAGCGCAGGCCTGAGGATCATCCGAAGCAAGTTGGCGAAGTGGTTCCTGGTCGGAGTGATTTCGATTCCTCTTGGTTTCCTGTGGTCGATGTTTGGGTATGGATACGGAGTTCCGACCCCAGGGATGTACTTAACCATCACCTACATCCCACATCCAGCCAATCAGACTTGGTCAAACTTCGACGAGATTGTTTTTGGTGGAATGGCGATTGATGCAGTCTGCGTTTTTCTAACCATCTGGGTTGTCTACACTCTCTTTCGTAGACGGCCTACGCAATCTAGATGAACTTCGGAAAGGATGTCACTTTGGGGGCAGCCGAGGTGAGTCTATGCGGCAGCAAAAGGGTGGGGCGGTTGGTGCGCGGAGCCGAAGATCGTGGGCAGGATCCAGGTTCGACCGCCAGCGAGGGGCAGCCGTCACGGACAAAAAGCTCTCATCAGTTTGGGAGGAGCCCGAAGACGTCGAACTCTCCCTCCGTCCCAACATATACCTTTCCGTTGGCCACGGTGGGCACGGAAAACCTGGTCCCAAGTCCGGCCGCGCCCGTCCCGCTGGCCGGACTGCTGTATAGCTGGTTCGCCAGGTTGGTTGCGTCGAACGCGGCTAGCACGGCTGGAACGGCTGGAACGTTCGAATCATCGCCGATGTCGAGTGCCCAGACGATCCCGCCGGTCGTTCCGGCAGCGGAAACCACAGGAGTGGCCCCCCGAAAAATAAAAACACTGGGTGAATGGGATTGGGCGAACGCGTAAACCCAGTCGCTTTCCGTGGCCAGGAAAAGATCGTGAGTGTAATGGCCTGTTAACCATAGTAAGCGTGGATTGTTGCTGCGATTAGGCGTAAAGTGCCCTGCCGAGAGGTTCGTGCAGTCAGATGAGACCGGAAGATTCACGCGGCGCAGCAACCATTCCTGGTTATGCCCATGTCAATATCAACGCCTAGGTCGAACCTCGGGCGTCACGTGTTTGGAGCGGCGGCTTTGGCCTTTGGCCTCATCACGCTGGCCTGGTACGAGTACAACGGCTGGCATCTACCGCGTTACATTGTCTACCCCGCCGCCGCTGCGGAGATCTTGGGCGGAACTGCGATTCAGTTCCGTCGGAGCGCGAAAACGGGCGCAGTCGTCCTGGGTGCGGTTTATCTTGCCTTCGCCTTACGGTGCGTGCCACAAATCTTCGTCAAACCGCAGATCTACAATAGCTGGGGCAACTTCTTCGAGCAGTTCTCCCTCGTGAGCGGAGCGGCGATCGTTTATGCGCGCTTGTCATCTCCATGGGCACGGGGAACGCTTAATCGGACCGGCCGCATTCTTTTGGGCATCTGTGCCGCTTCCTTTACCTTGGAACAGGCGATTTATCTTGGCGCTACCGCCAATCTTGTCCCGAAGTGGCTTCCGCCAACTCAAATGTTTTGGGCGGTAACGACGACTGTTCTGTTCGCACTGGCGGCTGTGGCTCTTCTTACGAATCGAATGGCACTTCTCGCGAGTCGCCTTCTGACCATGATGCTCGTGGTCTTTGGGCTACTCGTGTGGGTACCGTTGATTCTTTCTGATCCCCACAATCATACGAATTGGAGCGAAACCGCCGAGACCTTCGCGATTGCCGGGGCAGCATGGATTCTCTCTGATCTCCTCGGCGAGGTATCGGCTTAAATGACCCTCGCCCGCGATGGTGGAGTTCCCTCCACAGTCTCCGCCCGGGCGATTCTCAGTTGGTGTAAATCGCCAGTTATCGACAGTTGAGGACAGATCGGAAACCTGCATCGAACGCCTCAGTACTTGCGTTCACTGCTTCCCGCCGCCATCGTTGTGGTTGTAGCTGATGACTCGGGTAACCAGCCATTTCCCGTTCTCGTATTTCCAGAGGTGCACGAACTTCGCATCACCCTCGTTAGTATCGATTCCTGGATGCGAGAACCTGTGCGTCCCTAGCTCCACCGCGCCGTAGCCCTTCATCGGATAAACCTCAAGCGTCCCCTTTACCAAGTCGCGATGCACCTTGCCGCAGATGTTCTGTTTCACGGCTGTCAGCAACTGCTCGCGGGTGGTCGCCACCAGGCCGCCCTGATCGTGATAGAACTCCAGTTGCTCGGGGAAAAACGAGCCCAATTTCTCCAGTTCGCATCGGTTGTAGGCATCGAACAGCTCCGCGTCGAGTGTCTGGATTGTGCGAAATAGCTCATCCTGTGACATTTCACTTGGATTCTTGTTAGCGTCAGCCGTGGAAATGGAAGCGCCCCGTGCCTCGGGATTCTTGACCTGTGCGAAGCACTGCGTGCCAACGGCGACGGTCATGATGATCCAAGTCGCCCATCCGCTCAAGTTTTTCATGAGACCTCCCATATTATAGTGTTGTTATACGGACCCTGTTGGCGGATGGTTCCCTCAACCTGACCCGATCCTCAATTTCCCTGGCCTCTAACTGGCCCTACTCGGATTCATAACTAGCGAAAAGTCGTCGGTTTCCCTCATTGACCCAGATTTTGGCAACAAACGACGCAAGCTTGTGCTAACGCCTGACTACAACAACCATCGTCTACAATCGGCAGAGGAGCGCCAACGTGCTTGCGGAGTTGAAGAAGCGCTTGTTCTTCTGGAAGAGGAACAATCCCCGACTCGAAAATCTTCCGGCGGAGCAACTGCGTCACATCATCACCGAATCTGACCACATCTCAGCAGCAGTGGATTCGACCCAAGGGCGACTCACACCTGAGGGCATGGAGCGGTTGAAGGCGCTCACTCGAACGCTGGTGCGAGCCGTAGTTGATCGCGCGGGCCAGCGCCTCCTCCAGTCCGTTCGTGTTGTAGAACGCCTTCCCGCCACTGTCTTCCGCCAGCAACAACTTGTGAAGCATGAGTCACGGACACTCGAACTTGCGAACTGCATCCCGATATCCGCCAGCCAGGCGCGTAGGGTGGGCTAGCCTGTCCATCATTGAACACTCGGCTGCCGACATAGCGAGTCAAGCTGCGCTGCAAAATTCCGGCGGGGCGGTAAGGCCAATTGACGGGCGCTCATTGCGTTTTCCAGTGTTTCGGGTCCGGCAGGCAGGCTGAGGTCGGTGTCGCTGCGGTAGAACTGGTCGCGCTCGGCTTCGGGCAGAGTAACGAATTCGAAGCCTTTGGCGCGATAGAGTTGCAACAAACGCGGCAGCATCTCGGCGTCGAATGCACCGACGTGCATGAGCAACACATACGGGATGTCGCGCTTATAGAGAGTCTGTGAGAGGCTTCGAGAATATTCGATGGCATCATCGGCTGCGGCGAGATAGCTATTTTGCAGGGTGGCGATTGCGGCTGCGTCACCCTTGGTTTTGCACCGCGCATAGGGCTCGTTCCATAGATAATCACCGAAGCTCATGGTCACAGCCGCGATCTGGTATCCGTGTTCGCGGAGGAAACCGCGGAATGCAGTTTCCTTGGCGACGGTGTCTCCCTCGGCAAGAAATGGATAGCGAAACCAGTGCCAGTCGTCATGTTTCATAAACGACGCCAACACGGGTTCATCGCGAACGACGTCTTGCTCGAATTCCGCCAAGGGATGCTGGTTGAGGTTCATATGAGACCAGCTGTGATTCCCGAGAGGATTTCCCGCTGCGTACCATGCCTGCAGCACACCAGCATCCGCCGGCTGCTCTTCCATGCGCACGCCATTGACGAACCCGTAGGTCGGGGGCAAATGAGCGTCCCGCAATGCCGCAAGGATCTTTGAGATCACTTCCATTCGTGTTTCTGCTGAGGGCAGCGGGCCGTGCGCGGGCAGATCGTCGAAGGTGATCGCAAGCTTGGGTGCTGGCTCCGCGGACGGGGCGAAGAGCGCGAGGGGTATGGCCTGTGCCATTGCGGCGTAGCCTGCCGGCGAAGGATGAAGATGATCGCCGGAATCAAACGCGGGTAGCAGGCGGTCGGGATGCTCCGGATCGCGGGTGATCTTGTCGAAGTCGATCATCGCATCGAAGTGGGCGCGAGCCCGGATCCATTCATTGATGGCTTGCCGATCTGATTCGCTGGCCGGGCCCGGATGGTAGTAGCTCGATCCGACAAAGGGCATTATGGTTCCGCCGATGACCTTGACGCCATGATTACGAGCGCGCGCGATCATTTGCTCGTACGCCCCGATCATCCGCCGGACCAGAGCGTCGTGTTCGGAGCGCGGGGCCTCGCCAGAGCGCGCCAGCAAGCCAATGTCGTTGATTCCTTCGAGAATAATCAGGTAGCGGACGCCGGGCTGGGCGATCACATCCTGGTCGAAGCGGGCCAATGCATTCAGTCCCAAGCCATCCGTGAGCAGATGGTTTCCGCCTATTCCTTCATTCAGCACGGCCAGATTGTTTGTGCTTGGGTTCGATTGCAGGCGCTGGGCCAAAACGTCTGTCCACCGGTCATTGCCGTTGGTGGTGGCGCCGTGCCCATCCGTAATCGAATCCCCAATGACTACGACGGAAGCAGCAGCGGGTGAAGCCGGTACGTCGATTCCAGCGATGAAATACCAGTGTTCAACGGTTTTAGCGCCCGGAAGCTCAAGCGCGGAAACCAAATCTCCATGGGCGAGATAAGACGTCGCGCGCGAACCTGGATGGCCGGTTTGCTCGCCCGGAGGCACATCGATGTGCAGCGTAATGGCTACGTCGGAGAGCGCATTGACCGGAAATGAGATGGCGTCGGAAAGGTAGTCGGCGTGCGGAGGAATCATGACGTCCGGCAAGCCAGAGAATGTGACCGCCTTGTCGCTTCCCGGCTCAATTTTTCCGGAACTGGAAGGGGTCGGTCTGGCGACGTGGACGGCCGTCAGATGCAGCGGGGTAACTCCGAAGCGGTTCGAAAGCCGCAGGCGAATTTCGTTTCCACCGAGAGACAGATGCACGATCTGGCGCAGGGTTGAATCGTTGAGATCCGCAGGATCGAGAGCATTACTCGGCTCAACCAGTTGCTGGGATGCAGCCCACGAACCGATCCACCGGAGTGGGGCGTCACTGGCATGGACATTGTTGGCCGCACTAACAGGCAAAAGAAATAGGACGTATACCAGCATCGGTGCCATGGGCAATGTGCCTTTCTTCTGAGCAACTGGTCGGCAACCCTTTACCCTGCCGGATCAAAAGGTTGCTCTTTGTTTTCCGGGCTATCTATTTCCTTAGTCTGGATTTTTCTTGCGGGGCCTTTGCCGGAGCGGACCTCGACTGGCTGCGAAAACGCGCAGGAGGAACTGTAAACTCGCGTTTGAAAGCCCGGTTGAAAGCAGCTTCAGATTCGTACCCCACTTCAGATGCGATCTGTGCCACCGAATAACTGGTCGAAGCCAGCATCTGTGCTCCCAACTGAAGTCGCCAGCGCGTGAGGTAAGCCATTGGAGGCTCGTTGAGGTAATGGCGGAAGCGCTCCGCCAACACCGAGCGTGACACTCCCACTTCTTTTGCCAGGGAAGCAATGGTCCACGGATGCTCAGGATTCCGGTGCATTAGCGCCAGAGTCTTTCCGACTTCCGAATCCCGGGCGCCGGCCAGCCAACCGGTTTGCTCAGGCGGAAGGTGTGCAATGTAGGCCCGCAGTGTTTCAACAAACAAAACCTCTGACAGTTTTGCCAAAACTGCCTCTCCGCCGGCGCGGGACGCGTCGGCCTCGTTCACCGAAAAGCGGATTGAGTTCTCCAGCCATCTGCCGGATGCGTCGTTGCGAATGCTGACTTTGAACACTGGCGGCAGGCCGCTAAGAAAAACCTGGCTGAGTCGTGGCTCGCAGGCCATAAAGCCACAGACGAACTTCGTAATTTCCCCTCCGCCACCCATGCGCGACAGTTTCAATCCCTGGGCAACAATTCGGGCCAGTTCCTTCGCCATGTCCACAGCCTTCGTGGGTGGGCCGTTCTCGAGGATGTGCGCGTCGCCATGGGGAAAGATCACGAGGTCACCGGGGTCGAGGGCTATGCGCTCCCCATCCAACAACCGGGCAGAAGCGCGCCCTTCAGTCAGGAGGTGATAAATGATCACGTGCCTCGCGTCCGGTGCCACATAGGGGGCAACCACGCCGGAGGCCGGCGAACAAAAACTCCACGGGGACGAGAATTCTCCGTTGTAGAACATGGCCCCCTGGAGTTTCACCACCCTCAGCACCTCGGAAAGCACATCCATGCAAGCCTCCGCGGGACTTCCTGCAAACCCCTACGGACTCTGGAGCAAACCATCATACGGCAACACTGCTGTGAGCAAGAAAGTCGGACGCGCGGGTAAGATGTGGGCCTTGCGGTGGTGGTGCATAGTGAGGCGTCGTCGAAGTCGCTGGCAGGATGCGAAAAGTGATTCAAGTCGACGTCGATGAACTTCCAGAGCGGGGAACCCAATGTGCCTTTGATGCAAGCTACGAAGCCTTGGTCGAGAGGTCCTTAATGCGAACGAAAGGATGGGGATCGCCAACGCCGAACGCACCAACAAAGCGGGAAGATGCTCAGTGTCGCTCGAGGAAAAGCAACATTTCGCCCCATCGGACTGGGCCGATGACGAGACGTGCTTAGCGATGAATGGGAAATGGGCGTATCGGCCATGACGATCGACGCGGTCCGCGCTCTTGTTGCAGGCAAATTAAAAACACTGGAGGAAACATGAGCACCATCACAACTACACCGGAAGGCAACAGTTTGAAGTTACGATTAAAAGAAACGTGGATGGCCGGAGACTACGACCGCTTTTCGCGGTATATGGAGCAGGGCGCGCGCATTTTCTACGAACAACTCGATGTTCCCGCTGGTTGCCAGCTGCTCGACGTGGCGTGCGGCTCGGGCCAGGTTGCGCTATGGGCGGCGCGGGACGGTGTAAATGTCACCGGCGTGGACATCGCGCCGAACCTGGTGCAGCGTGCCCAGGCGCGCGCCAAGGCAGAAGGTCTCAACGCTCGTTTCATCGAGGGCGACGCCGAAGCACTGCCGTTTGAAGATGCCGGCTTCGACGTTGTGACCAGCCTGGTCGGTGCGATGTTTGCCCCGCGGCCGGAACTCGTGGCGCACGAGCTGCTACGAGTGTGCAGTCCCGGAGGTACCATCGCGATGGGAAATTGGACGCGGGAAGGGTTCATTGGACAAATGTTCAAGACCTTCGCCAAGTTCATCGCTCCTTCCGGCATGCCGGCTCCGGTGTTGTGGGGCGATGAGGCGGTAGTGCGCGAGAGGCTGGGCCACGGAGTATCCGACCTTACGATGACGCATCGCCAATATAGCTTCACCTACCCTTTCCCGCCGGCAGAGGTGGTAGAGTTTTTCCGGCAGTACTATGGGCCTACCAATCGCGCGTTTGCTTCATTGGATGAATCGGACGCGAGAGAACTGCGCCACGAACTGGAAGCCTTGTGGTCCGCGCACAATCGCGGAGGAGATGAACTCACCGTAGTTTCATCGGAGTATCTGGAAGTGATCGCGGTGAAAGCCTAAGAGGCCGGTGCTCGCTGCGAACCTGGGCAAGATAAATCTGGGCACGATAAGGAGATACAAATATGGCTTTAATGCGTCCGGATCCAACTTTTTACCCGTCACCGGGCATGGCGATGCAAGCCCCGCCAGAGCGCCTGGCGTATGTCGCTCTGCTCAACGTCGGCAAGAATGGACAGCGCGACGCCATGGGCGTCATTGACCTCGATCCGAGTTCCTCTGGATATGGGCGACTCGTCGGGCAAACGGATTTTCCACGCGGCGATAATGAACTGCACCACTTCGGCTGGAATGCCTGCAGCGCGTGTCTTTGCCCGCAAGCGCCGCATCCGCACATGGAGCGTCGCTACCTGATCGTACCGGGCATCGGGTCGTCGCGGATTCACATCCTGGACACGAAGGCCGAACCCCAGGCAGCCGAAGATCGTGAAGGTGATCGAGCCCGAAGAGTTCATCAAGAAGACCGGCTACACCTCGCCGCATACCATTCATTGTGGTCCGGACGGCGTCTATGGAAGCGCGCTCGGGTCGGCCAGTGGAGATGGCCCCGGTGGCATTTTCCTGATGGACGCGAACACGTTTGAGCTGAAGGGCCAGTGGGAACGGGACCGTGGCCCGCAACAACTGGCCTACGACTTCTGGTGGCACCTGGGGCACGACACCATGGTCACCTCCGAATGGGGGACGCCAAACATGGTGAAAGACGGACTCAATCCTGAGTTGCTGCTGGCCGGCAAGTATGGCCACAAGCTGCATATTTGGAACCTGGACAAGCGCAGCCACCTGCAGGAAATAGACCTGGGCGCAGAGCAACAGATGGTGCTGGAGCTGCGGCCTTCCCACGATCCCAATAAAACCTATGGCTTCGCCGGTGTGGTCCTGTCGCTCAAGGACCTTTCCGCCTCGATCTGGATGTGGTATCGCGAAGACGGTGGCAAGAACGGCAAGTGGGCCGTCCGCAAGATAATTGAGATCCCCGCCGAGCCCGCTGACCCGGAAAAACTACCGCCGCTGTTGAAAGGCTTCAAGGCGGTGCCCCCGCTTGGTATCGGACATCAACCTGTCGCTCGACGACCGCTTCCTCTATGTTTCGTGCTGGGGGACCGGAGAGTTCATCCAATACGATGTCTCCGACCCCGCCAACCCGAAGAAGACCGGCTCGGTCCACCTCGGCGGCATCGTGCGCCGCGCGGCCCATCCGAACAAGCCCAAGCAGGCGCTCAACGGTGGCCCGCAGATGGTCGAACTCAGCCGCGACGGCAAGCGCGTCTATTTCACCAACTCGCTCTACTCCCCGTGGGACGAGCAGTTCTATCCTGATGGTGTGAAGAGTTGGATGGTAAAGCTCGATGCGGACCCGAAGGGCGGGATGAAGATCGACGAGAAGTTTTTCGTCGAATTCGACGGCGTGCGTGCGCACCAGGTGCGGCTGGATGGCGGCGACGCTTCATCTGACTCGTACTGCTACTCGGAGCCGCAATGATGCACGCCGGGATGGGCTCAACTGCGTTGTGGCTGATGCTGCTCCTCGGCGCCTACCACGGAATCAACCCCGGGATGGGTTGGCTCTTCGCGGTGGCGCTGGGGATGCAGGAGCAGAAGGGAAGTGCGGTGGCGAGATCGCTCGTCCCGATGGCGTTGGGCCACGCGCTGGCCATTGGCAGCGTATTGCTGGCGGCGGCATTCCTTGGCATGGCGCTGCCGCGGGAGGCCATCCGCTATCCCGTGGCCGCGCTTCTGGTCGGTCTCGGAATTTATTCCCTGGTGCGGCATCACCACCCGCGCTGGGTGCGCATGCAGGTGGGCTTCCGGGACCTGACGCTCTGGTCGTTTCTGATCGCCACGGCGCACGGTGCGGGTTTAATGGTGCTGCCGGTGCTGCTGGAAAGCGGCACGGTCGAAGCGGCAGACCCAATGCTGGGCCACCATCACACGTCCGCGGCCGCCAGCCCTCTGGCAGCAGTGCTCGCCACCGGCGTCCATACCGCAGCCTACCTTGGGGTCACAGGGCTCATCGCGTGGCTGGTCTATAGCAAGCTCGGCCTCGCGATCCTCCGCAAGGCGTGGCTCAACCTCAACCTGGTATGGGCCGCTGCGCTGGTGGTCACCGGCCTGGTGACTCTGGTGGCGTAGCCCGCTTGAGTCTTTCTTCTTTTCAAGGGCTCGCGTCGTATGGCGTAAAAGATGGCGCTGGCGGGCCCTGCGCTCGACGACGTTGATTACGCCTTTGTGCAGGCTCGGGCCCGGTCCAGCAACAATTCCCGCTCGCGGGCGTTGCGGGTGAGCGCCGCGGCGCGCTCGAACTCCGCGCGCGCTTCCTCCAACCGACCGAGCTTTCTGAGCAGGTCACCACGCACGCTGGGCAACAGGTGATAGTTCCGGAGCGAGGGTTCAGAGGTCAGGGTATCGACCAGCTCGAGGCCGGCGGCTGGACCGAACGCCATCCCGACCGCTACCGCGCGGTTCAGTTCCACCACCGGCGAAGGCGCGACATGCGCCAGTTCACTGTAGACCCCTACAATCCGCGCCCAGTCCGTTTCCTCGGGAGTACGCGCGCGGGCGTGACAAGCGGCGATCTCAGCCTGCAACACATAAGGACCCCGCGCGCCGCCGGGCTGGCCGGCACGCAGTTTTTCTGCCCGACCAAGCGCCCCGAGGCCGCGACGGATGAGCAACTGGTCCCAGTGCGCACGATTTTGATCGAACAGCAGGATCGGCTCGCCCGAAGGTCCCACTCGCGCCCTGGAGCGAGACGCCTGGATCTCCATGAGCGCGACCAGGCCGTGCACCTCGGGCTCCTGCGGAGCCAGTTCAGCCAGGATGCGTCCCAGGCGCAGCGCCTCGTCGCAGAGCGCGGGCCGCAGCCAGTCATCTCCGGCGGTCGCCGAATAGCCTTCGTTGAAGACAAGGTAGATGACCGCCAGCACCGATGACAAACGCTCGGCCAGTTCGGCCCGGCGCGGGACTTCGAAGGGAACTCGCGCCTCGGCGAGAGTGCGCTTGGCGCGCACGATGCGCTGGGCGACCGTAGGCTCCGGGACGAGGTAGGCGCGGGCAATCTCGTCCGTGGTCAGACCTCCGAGCAGCCGCAGCGTAAGCGCAATCCGCGCCTCGGTCGAGAGCACAGGATGACAGGAGATGAAGACGAGACGCAGCAGGTCGTCGCCCACATCATCGTCGAGAGCGGCGTCGAGATCTTCCATGAGGACTTCCCCTGCCCGGACCTCGCGGGCCCCGATCTTCTGCACCACGCCCTCACGGCCGAGTTCCTCGTGCTTGCGCTCAATCCGTGTGTTGCGCCGGAAGTGATCGATGGCGCGATGCTTGGCGCTGGCCATCAGCCAGGCGCCCGGGTTGTCCGGAACGCCCGACTTCGGCCACTGCTCGAGCGCGGCCACGAGCGCATCCTGTGCCAGGTCCTCGGCCACACCCACATCGCGTACGATCCGGGTCAGTCCGGCGATGAGCCTCGGGCGACTCGATCCTCCAGACTGCGTCAATCGTGCGATGGATGTCGGCAGCAGACACTGCCACCGATCACACCATTTTTAGTCCGTTGGCGCAACCCGGCCCGGTAGTGGTTACTAATTTGTCGGATCAGCCCGAGTGGGCGAGCTTAACTTTGCGAACTCTGCGGCCCTTCTTTGCGTCCTTTGCGGTAAAGGGGTTGATCTCGCCCGAGTCATTTAAGACTCTTAACCGCAAAGTTCGCAAAGAGGATCCGCAAAGAGCGCAAAGAAGGGCAGCGAACGCCGAATCGGGACACTACGTGGCAGCGGGTCCGTTTCACGGGATGCAACCCACAAAATGCATGAACCACGAAGGGCACGAAGTACCACGAAGGCTTTGGTCTCAACGACTGCTTCGTGTACCTCTCGTGTCCCTCGTGGTTAACGGCTTTCGGAAACTGAGCCACGACGCCGGGCCCCTTATCCCTGGCGATTGAAGTCTTCCGGCCCGAACATCTGGCGAACCTCAGTCTCGCCCTCCCAGCCCGGCCAGTACTTCTTGTGAAGTTCCATGAAGCGTACCGCCCCTTCGATCGCTTCCTGCTTCGATTTCAACTCAAACTGCGCATAGCCGCCGACTACCTCTTTCGCCTCGGTGAAAGGCCCATCGGTGACTGTAACCTGGCCCCCGGAAAGACGGACGCGGGCGCCCAGCGCGGTTGGCCCGAGCCCGCCGCTCCCCAGCATGGTGCCGCCTTTGGCTTCCTCTTCGGCCAGCTTCGCAATCGCATCCATGAGCGGCTTCGGCGGGGGTCCCTGCTTCTCGGCGTGCTTGACGATCATCATGAATCGCATGGTTCGATCTCCTTATTAGTCTTGGGTTGTGAGCCGGTTTCCGGACGATCTCGGCCGGATTAACCTTGGCTCTATCTAAGCGTCGAACGAGGGGCAACAAAATCGACATCCACTATTTTTATTTTGAAAATATTTAGCGGGCGTCGGCAATGCTTTAACTTTATCCGTGAGAACGTCCTGCAGCAATGCCGCTCCGACAATGATAAGAACCAGCGGCCAGAATGACCCTAACAGGCGGAGGAGGTCCAGCAAAAAGCCCTGGTGGTCAAAGGCATAGACATGCGCGGCTTGTGAAGCCGCCAGAACGACCGAGGGCACGCCCCCGAGCGTCTCCCCCGTGGGGGTGCCGAGGAGGTGCCTCAACTGGGCCGCGGCCCGATCCAGGTTCCCGGACAAAATATGAAGCCCGAACCCGACCAGGGCCCCTCCGGCGACTGACCTAAGGGTCTCAGAGATTCTGCTGTGTCTCGCCATAACTGCCTCCTGAACCGCTCTTTCCTTGCCTCCACTGGTATGTCGAACGAGGAGCGGCGTAATCGACAGGTATGGCAATTTTTTCGGACGAATCGGCGGATTCACTGCTGGAGGCTCGCGCTGTGCTCACAGTTGGAGTTTGCCCAGGATGACAGCGAGAGTTGTCGGAAGCACAACGAAATGTCTCACCAGGAGGCTAGTGGGGCGCGCCTCCAAATGTTTTTCGCTACGCAGACATAGATGAAATTGGAGTCCCAGGTTTCCGTGCCCGCGACACAGGGATCTGAAGCGTGGGCGGGCGGGCGAGAGGGAATCGATACCGGAACGGTAAACATCTTGAGGGTGGAAGTAAGACGCTCCAGCCATTTCCTCCCGTCGCCGACATTTCCGATGTAGCTGGAGAGTGACTGCGGCGCTCCGAAGCTGATCCCGACGTGGGCTGGATTGCCGTCCCCCTGGTCGTAGCCGATGAAGGCGTCGTTGGCGTCGTTGAAGGGCCGGTTGTTGGCGGTCGCGATGGTCTTCTGAAAATTGGAGTCGGAAAGCGTGATGATGTGTCCGGGGCCGGTGCCCAGGGAAGAAAAGTTCATGCGGCCTTTAAGGTTGGTGCGCAGGCCGCCGTCGGCGTTGGGCTTGACCGCGAGCAGGAAGGCTCCCTGCTCGTAAAACACGGAGGGAGCCATGGCCGAATAACAGCTCAGCCACAACGGGGTCCAACCGGAAAGGGAATCGCAATTGGTGGAGATCAGGGCGGGCGCGGTGGGGCCCTGGACCGCAACCACATTGGAGGGAGCACTATCCATCCAGGCTCGCGCTCCCGCCAGCACGCTGGTGCCATCCGCGCTCGCGCTTAACACCAGGTTGCCCGGCCAAAAGTTCAGCAGCGGGAAGTAGGTGGGGAGGGCCACGTTGTAGGACTGGGGCGCGGCCTGGGTATCGGTGAAGGTGCACACGCCGTTGGAGCAGGCCGAGGCGCGAGCAACGTTCGTGAGCACGGCATAGTTTCCAGTTCCGTAAGGCGCTTGCTGAACCTGGCCCACAATCTCGGTAACGCGTAACAAATCGAAACTGGTGGCACCGCCGATATCGGGGGTGGTTACGACGATACTGCCTACCCCATTGGTCAGGGCTCTGCCGGCGTAGAGGGCATTCGACGCTCCGTACCGGGGGTGGCGGGCAACAATGTAATAGCGGTAATCCGTATTTCCGTTTCTGGCGAATTGAGGGATAGCTCCCGTCGGCGCTTCTCCGCCCTGGATCTTGACCTGGTTGCCCTGCGCGATCACTCCCGCCTGCCCGATCCTGCCCGCCGGATTTGGGCAGGCCCCGACTTCCTCGTAGACATTGGTGAGCTCAAACCCGCCATAGCCGCCCAGTCGCACGCCTGCCCGGACGCCATATTGCGCATAGCCCTGGATCACGCTGTCGGAAATCCGCAATGTATTGCCGGCTTGCCAGTCAATTCCATTCCCGCCGCATTGGAGAGAGATGTTCAGATTTTTCAACCAGCCCACGCCCGGGAAAACGTGGAACGATCCCGGGGCGTGGATTATGGGATTGCAGACGGTGGCGTCGCAGCGCACGCCGCCGCCGCCGAGGCTTGTATCCAACCCATCCAGAAGGAAGGACTCGTCGTCGTCCACTTGTACGTAACTGCCAAAGGTTCCGCCCGACAGCGGAATTCTGGTGGACACATTGAACAGCCTGGTCTTCTGGGCGTTCACCTCGATGAAGGGTTTTTGTCCATGCGCAATGGTCGGCCGCCCGCGGGGACTGATCAGAGTGATGTCCTGGTAGGCGTTGGCATTGGAGGGGTCGCCGACAAAGATACAGGTATCGTCCATCCAGCACTCCAGGATCGATCCTGAGAAGTCCACGGTCAGGTTGGAAGAACGAATGGAGACGCGAGCAAATGCCTTCAATTCCCTGGGCGGCACCACCACTGTGCCCGACTGCGGAGTACCGGGAGGATTGGTAGGCGCATAGCGGGCCGCGATGAGGGCCTCTTGCAGTCCGCCGGATGCGCTCGAAAGAGTCTCTCCCCTGGCATGCGCACGCTGGCTCACAAACCGCAGCGTTCCCGGACGGCCGTCTCCGGCGCAGGTTCCACCCGTGACCTGGGCTGCTTCCGACCCGTTAATAAGGACCCAATAGGCTGGTTCGTTGCCCTTTACGCCGGGAGGACACGCGGCGAGACTGACGGTTTTACTTCCTGGCTGACCCAGTTCCTCGGACGGGCTCATCGACCAGTCGTATTCCGTTGCATACTTGATCGGGCGTCCGACCGTATTTTGCGCCGCGGCAAACAATTGCAGCCCAACCATTGAAATGCCCAGCAGCCGGAGAGCATGAGACTTGATCATTGCAAAGCACCGCCATTTGTGGATTTCAGACGAGCCGGTGGCCCATCCGGTTGTTCTGGAGATTGGAATTTAAGTCATATCACAGGCCCAGAGAGTGCCAAAAAGATATCGCTCACGAATTGCTCTGGCCGGTTCGCTTCAATTCCAACTCGCGCTCTCTCACTTGCTCTCCGGTATAATCGCGTGTTTCGGTAAATCCAAGTACAGAGTTCGGGGGACAATCCGTGGAGCGAACCGGCTTTCCAGTTGGAGACAGGCGATGAGCAGAGCGTCGCGAGCGGTGGCATCTCCTCATGTGGTGAGTATTGGCGATTTCCGGCCCCTGGCCCGACTTCGACTGCCCCGGCCGGTCTTTGATTACCTCGATGGCGGAGCCGATGGTGAATTCACCTTGCGCGAAAACTGCCGCGTGTTTGATGACGTCACCTTCCGGCCGCGTTACGCCGTACCAGTGTCCAATTGCGACCTGCGGACGAAGGTGTTGGGCTTCGACGTTTCCTTTCCCGCTTTGCTGGCCCCGGTCGGCTACAGCCGGCTGATGCATCCGGACGGCGAAGCCGGTGCCGCGCGAGCCGCGGGAGCCGCGGGCACGGCCTACATTCTCTCAACCATTTCCGGACACCGGGTGGAAGACGTCAAAGCCGCGTCCGTTGGGCCGGTGTGCTTTCAACTGTACCTGATGGGAGGTCGAGAGGCTTCCGAAGCGGCGATCGAACGGGCCCGCGCAGCCGGCTGCGCCGCCCTGGTGGTGACCATTGACACGCCGGTAGCGGGAATGCGCGAGCGCGATTTCCGCAATGGCATGAAAGAACTGATGGGCGGCAGCTTGCTCTCCAAGATTCCGTTCCTGCACCAGATGCTGGCGCGTCCGGGATGGCTGGCCAGTTACCTGCTCGACGGCGGTCTTTCCAAGCTGCCGAACGTTGTCGTCCCTGGGCAGGGGCCGATGGGACTGGTTGACGTGGGAGCTGCGTTGGCGCGCTCGGCGGTGACTTGGGAAGACTTGCGGTGGATTCGCAGCCTGTGGCCCGGACCGATCGTCATCAAGGGTTTGCTTACGGGAGACGATGCTCGTCGTGCCATGGATGAAGGGGTTGCGGCCGTGGTGGTCTCGAATCACGGCGGACGCCAGCTCGACGGGGTTGCTGCGTCCTTGCGGGCGTTGCCCGAAGTGGTGGCCGCGGTGGACGGCAAGATTGAAGTGTTGATGGACGGAGGCATTCGCCGCGGCTCCGATATCGTCAAGGCCATCTGCCTGGGCGCGAAGGCCGTTCTGTGCGGGCGCGCTTATGCTTACGGCCTGGCCGCCGCCGGAGAAGCCGGCGTCACCCGAGCGCTGCAGATCCTGCGGGCTGACGTGGACCGCACCCTCAAGCTGCTCGGATGCACATCCATCGCCGCGCTGGACCGCTCGTATGTGGACGTGCCTGCGAACTGGCGGTAGTTTCCTTCGTGTACCTTCGTGTTCTTAGTGGTCCAGGCCTTTAAAAGCTTTAACCACCAAGGACACGAAGGTGCACGAAGGAAATCATTCGCTGTCGAGTCTTCGGAAAAGGGCGGATCGTGCACTGGACCCAGGTCTATGACCCATTCGGCCGCTGGTGGCTCTCTACGCTGGCCGCGACCCTGCCCATCTTTGTATTGTTCGGATTGCTGGTTGGGCTGAAGGTCAAACCACACTGGTGCGCCATCTCGGGCGCGACGACCGCGGCATTCGTGGCCGTTGTATTTTTCAAGATGCCGGTGATCCTGGCGGTGGCGAGCTTTGGTTACGGGGTCGCGTTCGGGTTGCTGAAGATTGCCTGGATCGTGCTGGCCGCTGTTTTTCTTTACGACATTTCTGTCGAGACCGGCCAGTTTGAAATCATGAAGGAATCGGTGGCGGGCATCACCGCCGACCGCCGCTTGCAGGTGTTGCTGGTGGCCTTCTGTTTCGGCGCCTTCATAGAGGGCGCGGCCGGATTCGGGGCGCCGGTGGCAATCGCGGGCGCTTTGATGATCGGGCTGGGGTTTCGTCCGTTTCACGCGGCGGCACTGAATCTTATCGCCAACACTGCGCCGGTGGCCTGGGGCAGCGTCGGGATTCCCATCCACACCCTGGCTGCGGTTTGTGGTCTGCCGGAATCGGATCTGAGTGCGACCATTGGGCGCATCCTGCCTTTCACTGCTGCGATCGTACCCTTCTGGTTAGTCCGCACCATGGTGGGCTGGCGGGAAACGTTTGAGGTGTTCCCAGCCATTCTGGTGGTCGGAATTTCTTTCTCCTTGACCCAGTTTTTCTGGTCCAACTACGTGGACAGCAGCCTGGTGGACATCATGGGCGGAGTGATTTCGATCGTCGCCACGGTTGTTTTCCTCAAGTTCTGGAAACCGAAGAAAATCTGGCGCTTCGACTATGACGAAAAAGAACGTCCAGTTGCGTCGTCCACCAAGGAAATTGATGACCCGTTCGGAGGGAAGTGGGCGGCAGAAGATTTCGACAAGAATCTGAAGGTCCGCGACTACGCGACCGGGAAAAGTTCTGAAAGCCTGGATGCCGTTTGGGATCTTGTCGCTGGTTGTGCTGGTCTGGGGCTTGCCATCGGTCAAGTCGGCCTTGAACCAGGCCACCACGCCAGCATTCAAGGTGGTGCAGGCGGATGGCACGGTGCGGCCCGGCCCGCCGGGCTGGGACGTGCCTTACCTCCACAATGCGGTGTATCGCGCAGTTCCGGTAGTGGCCAAGCCGACTCCCGAAGCTGCGCGCTATGATCTGAACTGGCTGTCGGCCACTGGGACAGGGTGTTTCCTGGCGGCCATTATTTCTGGATTGCTGCTCGGTTTGTCCCCGCTTCGACTGGGTCAGACGTTCTGGCACACGCTGGCGCGCATGCGACTGGCGGTTATCGCCATTTCGTTCATGCTGGGGCTGGGCTTTGTGACCCGGTATTCAGGGCTGGATGCCGTGCTGGGCCTGGCGTTCACCCGCACCGGCTGGGCCTATCCGTTCTTTGGAACGTTTCTGGGCTGGCTCGGAGTCGCTCTGACCGGAAGCGACACCTCGTCCAATGCTCTTTTTGGAAGCTTGCAGCGCATTACCTCGCAGCAACTCGGCATCGACCCCGTGCTCATGTGCGCCGCCAACAGCGCGGGCGGCGTGATGGGCAAGATGGTGGACGCGCAATCCATCACCATCGCCACTGCTGCCACCAACCAGGTGGGGAACGAAGGCGTCATTTTTCGTTTTGTGGTCTGGCATTCGGTGGCGCTGGGCGCGATTGTCGGAATCATCGTGATGCTGTATGCCTACGTCTTCCCTCATGCAGTGGCTCACGGACTGACCTTCGTGAAGTGAGAGCCGTCTCAAAAGGACGTTCTTTGCGTCCTTTGCGGTATCTTTGCGCCCTTTGCGGTTAAAGGTCTGTAGCAAACGGTCCCCAAGGACACGCAGAAGAAAGCAAATGTTCGTACTACCCCGTTCCTGCCGGGCCTGCGTAGTCCTCCTTTCCTGATAATCTCAATAAAGTACTTGGGGAGACTGCCAGCCGTTGCCGCCAATCATCAATGTTCAGGGAATCTCGAAAGCCTTTGGAGCGAATCCGCTCTTTCAGAATGTGTCTTTTACCGTCACCGAGGGCGACCGGATCGGGCTTATCGGTCCGAACGGTTCCGGTAAATCCACGCTGCTGCGAATTCTGGCGGGTGACGAAAATCCGGACAGCGGGGAAGTAGCCTTCCGAAAGCGGCTCCGGGTCAGCTATGTGGAGCAGGACTCCAAATTCAAGTCCGGCGCCACCGTGCGGTCTGTGGTTGAAAGCGCCATGGAGCGCGGCGCGGTCCACCAGACGGAGCGCGGAACGCGCTTCGCTGAAACCCTGGGCCGTGCCGGTTTCGAAGACCTGGAAGCCGAAGCCGTGGCCCTTTCCGGAGGATGGCAAAAGCGCCTGGCGATCGTCGAGGCGTTCGTGCAGGCGCCGGATATCCTGCTGCTCGATGAACCGACAAACCATCTGGACCTGGCGGGAATCGAGTGGCTTGAAGATTTGCTGGAGCAGGCCGCTTTCGCCAGCGTGATCGTGAGCCACGATCGCTATTTTCTGCAGAATATCGCCACCGATATGGCGGAGCTGAGCCGGGTCTATCCGGACGGCATCCTGCGGGTGCGGGGAAGCTACAGCACGTTTCTGGAGAAGAAAGAAGAATTTCTGCACGCGCAATCGAAGCGTCAGGAGGCTTTGGAGAACCTGGTCCACAACGAAATTGAGTGGCTCCGTCGCGGGGCCAAAGCCCGGACGCGGAAATCGAAGGCGCGTATCGGCAAAGCCAATGAGTTGATGGAAGACCTGGCTGACCTGAACGCAAGGACCCGGACCGGCACGGCGCAAATCGATTTTTCGGTGACGGATCGAAAGACCAAGCGCCTGATTGAGCTGGAAGACGTGGCTTACGAAGTCGAACAGCGCACCCTGTTTGAGAAACTTAACTTTGTCCTTACCGCCGGGATGCGGGTGGGGCTGGTGGGGCCGAATGGCAGCGGCAAAACTACATTGCTGCGCCTGTTGCGCGGCGAGCTGACCCCAACCCGGGGAGAGATTCGCCGGGCTGAGTGGCTGCGCATGGTGTACTTCGACCAGACCCGCGAACTGGATGAGGAGGTAACTTTGCGCCGCGCGCTGGCTCCCGAAGGCGATTCGGTGATCTATCAGGACCGGGTCATTCACGTGGCGTCGTGGGCGGCGAAATTCCTGTTTACCGGAGAGCAGCTCAATCAGCCGGTGGAACGGCTTTCCGGCGGCGAGCGGGCACGAGTGTTGATCGCTCAACTCATGCTCCAGCCTGCCGACGTGCTTCTGCTGGACGAACCGACCAACGATCTCGACATTCCGACGCTGGAAATCCTGGAGGAAAGCCTGCTCGAGTTTCGCGGCTCGCTGGTGCTGGTTACGCACGATCGCTACATGCTCGATCGCGTATCCACGATTGTGCTTGGCCTGGATGGAGAAGGGGGTGCGGAGAGTTTTGCCGACTACTCGCAATGGGAGGTATGGCAGGCTGAGGGAAGGGAATCGGCGAGGGCGTCTGCGCGTTCCACCTCTCGTTCTGAAAGCTCTGATGGAAGATCGCCGGCGAAAACCAGGCTTTCCTATCTTGAAGCCCGCGAATACGCAAGCATTGAGGAGCGCGTTGCCGCAGCCGAAGAACGATTGCAGTCCAAGCGGGACCAACTGGAGGACCCTGCGATTGCCAGCGACGGTCCGCGCCTTCTGAGTGCGCATGCGGAGATGGAAGAAGCTCAGAACCAGGTGGACGAACTCTATCGGCGCTGGGCCGAACTGGAGAAGAAAAAGGGCTGAGAAGTGCGCAATCAGCAATTCGCCGTTGGCAAGCCCCAGATCAGACCGTGCACCAAACTCCCAAGGTTGTCATCCTGAGCGGGACGACTGCTTCGCTTCGCGAAGCAGTCGTGGAGTCGAAGGACCCCTAGTTCTCGATACCGGCGTATGCGCGCGTGCGCATCGCGGAGATCCCCGGTTCAACAGCAATCGACCATGGGTAGGGGTCCTTCGACTCCGCCTTTCCCTTCGCACGCGAAGGGAAAGCCTGCGCTCAGGATGACAGTGCTGGGGCTTCCGAATCAGCGTTCTACTTCCCGATGTTTGCTTGAAGGGTGAGCTCAGCCTCTGATCAGCGCGAAGGCGATAATCGTTTCCCCCTTCGCGCCGGTCGTCTCCTCGAGCTCGTTTAACAGGGTTTCTTCGAGATGGTCCGGGTCGGGGTGCATCTCACTGGCAATCACTTCTTCTTCCGTGGCGCCGACAAAACATAGTTCACAGTGTCCGAGATCATCTTCCGACATCAGAGCGGGCCCGAAGGTTCGGCAAGTGATGGGGCGAAATTCATAAAGTTCGCAGGTCCCGGTTTCGGGATCGAGCACCGGGCAGGGCTCGCTGTTGCCATACTCATCCCAGTGTTTTGAGGCTTCATCGGAGGTGTCGCTATTCAGCAAACCGCTGGCGGGGTCTCCCGGAAAATCGGGGGAAAGCCGCGCCACGGCTGCATGGGCGCGTTCGCGAATACGCGCGGCGCGCTGCGGATCCTGCTGTTCGAGTTTCGCCAGCCCTTTTCTCAGCCGGATAGCGTCCAGTTGATTGATGGCAAACACGCCCACGCAACATTGCGAGCAGCCCGGCCGGCAGGCCAGCCATTTGCGGCTGCTTGCGAATGCGTCGGCCAGGGCTGAATCCACAATCTGAACCAACTGCTGGTCCCGGGCTGGAGCCTGAAGCGGCGGCATGCGATAAGCATAACCCAGGCGATGGCCGGTCTGGTCTGTTTTGATCCGATCGACAACCAGGAACGGCTTGACCTTGCGTTCTTTCCGGCCCTTGCGGGGAAAGGGCTTAACCGCAAAGGCCGCAAAGGATTCCGCAAAGTGCGCAAGGAGCAGCCCTCACCGCCCGGAGATGGTTTTGCAGAGACAAATTTGCGGCTATGATGTCCGCCTATGCCTAATCGAGTTCGTTGGGGAATTCTGAGCACGGCCAAGATCGGAGTTAAGAAAGTCATTCCCGGAATGCAGAAGGGTGAATGGTGCGAAGTGGCCGCGATTGCTTCGCGCGACCGGAGCAAGGCCGAAGCCGCGGCCCGCGCTCTCGGCATTCCCAAGGCGTACGGATCGTACGAAGAGCTTCTGGCTGACCCGCAGATCGATGCGATTTACAATCCGCTTCCGAACCAGCTGCATGTTCCCTGGTCGATCAAGGCGGCCGAAGCCGGCAAGCACGTTCTGTGCGAGAAGCCGCTGAGTCTGACGGTAGCGGAAGCCTGGCAGCTTGTGGCGGTGCGGGACCACGCGAAAGTGAAGATCGGCGAGGCCTTCATGGTACGCACCCATCCGCAATGGCTGCGCGCCCGGGAGTTGGTGGTGGCGGGCCGGATTGGGCAATTGCGCGCGGCCACGGGTTTTTTCAGCTACTTCAACAACGACCCCAAGAACATCCGCAACATTCCTGAATGCGGCGGCGGCGCGGTGATGGATATCGGATGTTATCCCATCAACACGTCGCGCTTCATGTTTGGAGAAGAGCCGACGCGGGTGCTGGGACTGGTGGAACGCGATCCCCAGATGAAGATTGACCGGCTGACCTCGGCCATGCTCGATTTTCCCTCGGGGCAATCCACTTTCACATGCAGCATGCAGCTCGTGCCCTATCAACGCAGCCAGTTCTTCGGAACCAAGGGGCGCATTGAGATTGAGATCCCCTTCAATGCGCCTCCCGACCGGCCCTGCCGGATCCTGATCGATGATGGGCGCGACGTGTTTGGTGGCGGCATCAGCAGCGAGGAATTTCCAGTCTGCGACCAGTACACAATTCAAGGCGATGCTTTTTCCCGGGCCGTGCTGGAGGGGAGTGAGGTGCCGGTTCCGCTCGAGGATGCAATCAAGAACATGGCGGTGATTGAGGCCATTTTCCGCTCTGCGGAATCGGGGAAGTGGGAGAAGCCGGTTTCTGAATAACGTCTAACGTGGTCCCTGTCGGAGACACCGTCGTCCGTCGCCCTCGCCCCGTTACCTTCGACGCTGCGAGCCGCCAGGCCTCGTGATATTCTTAATAGAGAAGCTGCGTCCCCCCGTTGGGTAATTTCCCGCAGTTCCCGTAAATACCATGATTTCAGTTAGTAATGTGTCGATGCGCTACGGCGCTAAAGTTCTGTTTGACGAGGTCTCCACCGGCTTTACGCCGGGGAAGCGCTACGGCCTGACCGGCCCGAACGGCGCCGGCAAATCTACGTTCATGAACCTGCTGACCGGCGAGCTCGAACCGCAGAAGGGAACTGTAGTCCGCCCCAGAAAGCTGGGAGTGTTGAGCCAGGACCAGTTTGCCTTCGACAGGTATCGCGTGCTCGATACCGTCATCATGGGCAACAAGCGTTTGTGGGCGGCCATGGAAGAGCGCGACCGGATTTATGCCAAGCCGGAGATGACCGACGCCGACGGCATGAAGCTGGGTGAGCTCGAAGGAGTTGTTGGCGAGGAAGACGGCTACACGGCCGAGAGTGACGCGGCCATCCTGCTCGAAGGCCTGGATATTCCAGACGCTCTGCACCAACGAAAAATGGGCGAGCTGCAAGGCGGACAGAAAGTGCGCGTACTGCTCGCCCAGGCGCTTTTTGGACATCCGCAAGCGCTGCTGCTCGACGAGCCCACCAACTATCTGGATCTCGACTCCATCCACTGGCTGCAGGGTTTCCTGAATCAGTATGACGGCGTGGTGATCGTGATTTCACACGACCGTCATTTTCTGAACCGGGTTTGCACCCATATTGCTGACATCGACTACCAGACCATCATCACTTACACCGGCACTTACGACGACATGGTAGTGGCGAAGACCCAGATCCGCTCGCAGATCGAATCGCAAAACGCGCAGCGGGAGAAGAAGATTTCGCAGCTGAACGAATTCATCGCGCGCTTCTCCGCCGGTACTCGTTCCAGCCAGGTGCAGTCGCGGCGCAAGGAAGTCGAGCGCCTGCAGGTGACGGAGCTGGCAAGATCGAACATCCAGCGTCCTTATTTAAAGTTTGAACAGAAACGGCCGTCCGGAAAGCACGTTCTGGAACTGGAAGGCGTGAGCAAGTCGTACGACGATGTGGAAGTGATTCGGGGCTTTACCGCCAGCATCGTGCGCGGGGAAAAAATTGCCTTGATGGGCCGAAACGGCGCGGGCAAAACCACCCTGTTGAACGCCCTGCTGGCAAATTCTCCCACGGTTCCGGAAGCTGAACTGCGCCAGACCAGCGGGTACGACGGGCCCTTTCTGACCGGCGGAAAAGTTATCTGGGGGCATGAAGCTGCCGTGGGATATTTCGCCCAGGACCACAAGGCATTGATTCAGCCGGGGATGACGGCCTTCGAATGGCTTCATCAGTGGGACCCTGGGGCGTCCAATGAAGAGATTCGCGGCCTCCTGGGACAGATGCTGTTTCCCCGGGAAGATGGCGACAAGCGCACCGAGGTCCTGTCCGGCGGCGAGGCGGCGCGGCTGATTTTCTGCAAGCTCATGCTGCAGAAACCGAACGTTCTCGTTTTCGACGAACCTACCAACCATCTGGACCTGGAATCGATCAACGCGCTCAACATCGCATTGCAGCGCTATCAGGGAACGGTGCTTTTGTGTACGCATGACGAAGATTTGATCGATGAAGTGGCCACCCGCATATGGCACTTTGAGGGAAATCACCAAATTACAGACTTCAAAGGTGCGTACGAGGAGTACCAGTCGGTTTCTGTCTAAGGGGCTGCGGAAAAACTCAATTTGCCCGGACGAAGCGATTACCGGGCTAAAGCCCGCACACATTCCTGACGACTTACGCGGCCCTGAAGGGCCGCTCTTCCACGGAAGCGCCGACACTTCCGCGTTTTTCCGAAGCCTCCGCAGCTTCCGGAGCCTCCGCAGCCTCCGAAGCCTCCGCAGCTTCCGAAGCCTCCTGGGGGCGCTCTTTCGCGCGCCGCGTTCCGATTCAGCGTGTTATCCGCCCATGGCCGCGATCTTGGTCTGTTCACAAAATTTATCCACAACAATCTGAGCAACTTTTGGTTGGCTCGATCATCTGAGTTAGTCTACGACGCCAGACGGAGGTGTGCCCCGATGAAGAACCAGAAGGCCGTAGCGCGTGCGGCCCAGACTCGAATCGAGGTCCAACAGGATCTGCTGGGACGTCTTCAGCGGGCGCGCGACGAGTCGGATCGCGTCTTCGCGCAGCTCAAGCCTGAGTTCCTCTATGAACGTCCGATTCCAGAGAGGCACCGCATTATCTTCTACATTGGGCATCTGGAAGCCTTCGATTGGAATTTGTTGCGCGCGCGCGTTTTGAGACGGATCAGCTTTCACTCGGAATTTGACAATCTGTTTGCGTTTGGCATCGATCCGGTGGATGGCGGATTGCCTTCAGACCAGCCCTCCGACTGGCCTGCTCTGGCCCAAGTGCGGGACTATGTGAGTCAGGTGCGGCAAGCCCTCGACGAAGGTCTGGCTGCCGCAGCGTGGTCTGAGCAGGCCGGGCCTGCGGGATTCGCGCCCGACCAGTTGCTCAATGTAGCCATCGAACACCGGCTGATGCACGCGGAAACACTGGCCTACATGCTGCACCAGTTGCCGTTCGACAACAAAGTCCACAAGCCGCGGCTGCCTGAATTAGTGGTTCCGCCGGTTAAGCCACGGATGGTCAAGATTCCCGCAGGCAATGCCACGCTCGGACTGGCGCGCCGCCAACCCAACATGTTTGGCTGGGACAATGAGTACGAATCGCACACCGTCGCAGTGCCCGCATTTGCCATCGATCAATATGAAGTGACCAACCGCGAGTATCTCCAGTTTCTTGATGCAGGGGGCTACAACAATCGTGCCCTGTGGAGTGAAGGGGACTGGAAGTGGAAAGCTGAGCACACCATTTCACACCCGGCTTTCTGGAATCGGGTCAACGGCGGGTGGCAGTACCGAACCATGTTTGAGAGTGTTCCTCTGCCGCTCGATTGGCCGGTTTATGTCAGCCACGCGGAAGCCATGGCCTACGCACGATGGGCGGGGAAAGCGCTACCCACCGAAGCGCAGTGGCATCGGGCAGCATACGGCACGCCGAAGGGAACTGAGCGTCCGTATCCGTGGGGCGCTGAAAAGCCGGACCGCAGATTCGGAAATTTCGATTTCGAGAGCTGGGATCCCACTCCGGTCGGAGCTTTTCGCCAGGGCCAGAGCGCCTTCGGCGTCTCTGATCTGATGGGCAACGGATGGGAGTGGACGGCTACGGTGTTCGCGCCATTTCCCGGCTTCGAACCATTTGAGTTTTATCCCGGCTATTCGGCCAACTTCTTTGACGGCCAGCATTACGTGCTGAAGGGTGGGAGCGCTCGCACCGCGAGCTGCATGCTTCGCCGGTCTTTCCGAAATTGGTTTCAGCCGCACTACCAGTATGTGTATGCGGGATTCCGCTGTGTGAGGAACTAGATGAATCACAAAGGGCATTTCATGCTGACCCAGGCCATCACCGCCGATCCCACGCTGGAATTTGCCACGGAAGTGCGCGCCGGACTGACTGGCGGCGGGCAGAAGGAATTGCCCTCCAAGTATCTTTATGACGATGTCGGTTCGGCCTTGTTTGAAGTCATCAGCGTTTTACCGCAGTACGGTCTGACCCGGGCGGATGAGCGGTTGCTCCGGCGCCACGCCGGCGAAATCGTGGAGCAGGTTCCCGGACCCGTAGCCGTGGCCGAATTGGGCAGCGGCAGTGGCAAGAAGACACGCTGGCTGCTGAAAGCGCTTTGCCGCCAACAGCATGTCTCTTACTTTCCGATTGAAATTTCCGCTACCGCTTTGGCCATGTGTGAGCGTGAGCTGGGCGATATCGATTCCATGAGCATCGTGGGTTTCGAGCGCGAATATCTCGATGGCCTGGTCGAAGTGGCGGCGCGGCGTCGTGCAGGGCAAAATCTGCTGGTGCTGTTTCTGGGCAGCACCATTGGAAACTTCGACCGGCCGGCGGCGGCAAAATTCCTCCTGGAAGTTCGCCGTATTCTGCAGCCCGGCGATTCGCTTTTACTGGGCACCGACCTGGAAAAGCCGATTACGCAGCTGTTGGCAGCCTACGACGATCCGCTGGGAGTGACGGCGGCATTCAATCTGAATCTGCTGGCCCGCGTCAATCGGGATCTCGATGCGGATTTTATGTTGCAACAGTTCGAGCACGTCGCCCGCTTCAATCCGGACGCGCGCAGCGTGGAGATGCACCTGCGCTCGCGGCGAAAGCAGGCGGTCACGATTCCTCGGGCGGAGCTGACGGTGTCGTTTGGCGAAGGGGAAACGATCTGGACGGAGAGCAGCCACAAGTATTGCCCCGAAGAAATGTTCCATATCGCCAAGGCCGCGGGTTTTTCCTGCAAGGCGCAATGGATTGATCAGGAATGGCCTTTCGCCGAGAACCTGTTTGTGGCGGAATAGGTCGCTCGTGGCGAGGCGATGCCGCACAGGCCACAGGGCCGGCCCTCTTTTTGGCGTGAGTTATTTTTTCGCGGCGACCTCGTCGTGCCCGTAATACTCGTAGGCTGACATCGGCTTTTCTCCACCCTTCTTCCAGACTCGCCCGTCTTCCGAGAGCTTGCCCAGCGCGCGCGCCATTTCCCGGACGTGGATCGCGACCGAGCCACAACAGGAACCAATGTAGTTGATCCCGATTTCGTGGGCGCGGACGGCGTAATCGCCCATTTCCTTCCGGGTAAGTTGCAGCGGATCGAGCGCCAGCGGGAATTCCGGCAAGCTGGTGAAGTCGGGCCGGTCCCTGGGAGTGCGGTACGCTACAGGTTGACAGGCGAGATAGCCGGAAACCGCCTTGCGCATCTGTTCCATAGCTCCGAGGGTGTGCTCCGGAGGACGCAGGCAATTCATGCCGACGATGTCAGCTCCCGCATCCAGGAGCGCCTTGGCAGATTCGGCGGCGGACTTGCCATCCGCGGTCTCGTCTTTATTTTCGAAGCAGATGGTTACCATCACTGGAAGGCCGGTTTTCTTCGCCCGCTCAACCGCGATCAAGGCTTCGCCCAGCCAGGAAAAAGTTTCGCCGATGATGAAGTCCACGCCCTCGTCGACCTGGACAGCGAGTTGTTCGTCGAAGGTCTTGCGGACGCGGTCCGCGGCCGCGGGACTATCGGGCTCGTACATCCAGGTAAGGCTCAGATTGCCCGCGACCAGACACTTGTCTCCCGCCACTTCACGCGCGATGCGCACCGCCGCGCGATTCAGTTCTTCCAGTCTGTTCTCCAGACCGACCGTAGCCAGCTTGTCGCGGCTGGCGTAAAACGTCAGCGCTTGCAGAACATCCGCGCCGGCTTCGCGAAACTCTACGTGCAATTCGCGGAGCGCGTCGGGATGGAGCAGAGCCACTTCCGGAGTGAACGGACCCGCGCGTACCCATCCCCGCTTTTCCAGTTCCAGCAGATAACCACCGTCGCCCAGGACAGGACCGTCCTTAAGCCGCTCGAGAATGCCTTTTTTCTTCACCATAAGTGCTCCTTGAGGTTTTTCACACCCATCATTTTCCGAATGTCATCCAGTTCCCAATGTCATCCTGAGCGCAGTGACTGCTTCGGTTCGCGAAGCAGTCGTGGAGTCGAAGGACCCCTATAAGCGCAACCACTGCTGTATCTGGCGTCGCACGCTACAAGACCTAATCCCTAGTTCACCAGCTGCATCTGCCCGGTAGGGGTCCTTCGACTCCGCCTTTCCATTCGCGAGCGAATGGAAAGCCTACGCTCAGGATGACATCAATTCGCGACGACTTAGTCGTCTTTGTACTCGAACTCTGCTTTGATCGGTTTGCCCGCAGCGAAGCGGCCGGGACAAAACGAGCTGATATCCACCGTCTTAGCGCGCCCGTCCAGCAACAATTCTGACATTACCAGGCCGATCGCCGGGGAAATCTTGAAACCCATGCCGGAAAAGCCGGCGCAAACGTACAATCCGGCAACGCCGGAGATTTCTCCCAGCAGCGGGCGCGAATCCGGAGTCATGTCATAGACGCCGGTGACTCCGCGCATGACTTCCGCGTTCTCCAGCTTCGGAACGCGGTGGCTGGCCCGCTCGATGATTTCTTCCAATCCGTCATCCGACGCGCGCTGCGGAAAATTGTCCGGGTCGGCGCCGCGCTGGCCGTAAAAATCACCGATCAGAAATTTGTCCTGCGCGTCCGAGCGGAAGTAGGTGGCACTGACCGAGTCGATGCAGGCGCAACCGCCGCCTTTCATGTCGGGAGCGTTTTTCAGGATCGCAACCTGGTGATACTCGGTTTCAATCGGGAGGTCGATTCCGATGGACTCAAACAGCGGCCGGGTCCAAGGCCCAGCGGCCGCAACCACGGCTGGCGCGGTGATCTTGCCCTGATCGGTGTTGACCCCGCGAACCCGCCCGCCTTCCACCAGAAATTCCACTGCCCGGGTCTTCGACAGATACGTGACCCCGAGCTCCCGGGCGCGAGTGAGGAAATCGTTGGCCACTCCGGCCCCGTCGCCGTAGCCGGAGTCAGGCTCATAGGCGGCCAGTTCGACTTCGTCTACCGTCCAGTCCGGCTCCAGTTCCTTGAGTTCGACCCGATCGATGAGGTTCACCTTCACGCCGAGGTTGCGCTGCATCTCCACATTCTGCTTGAGCCGTTCGGTCTCACCGGGATGAACGATGCGCACAAACCCGGTCTTGCGAAAGTCTCCTTCTTCGCCGACTGTATCGCGCCAGTGCTCGAACATGCGCAAGCTCACCAGCGCGAGCTGCACTTCGGGCGGATAGCTGTAGTGCATGCGGATCAGCGCCGAGGAGCGTCCGCTGCCGCCCTGGCCGACGTGGCCTTTGTCGATGACCACGATTTTTCCTGCGCGCCGCTGGGCGAGGTGGAACGCGATGGACGCGCCCATCACACCGGCGCCGAGAATCACGATGTCAGCCGTGGTTGTCCTGGCGTCCCTCTGCGAACCGGTTGTGGAATCGGAAGTCATGTCGATGAGGTCTTCGATCCAGGGATCGGAATCGATGGTCCAACTCTGAAAATCAGTTGCCAGTTTTCAGTTGCCAGTTCTCGGATCTCAGTTCTGTTGGTCATGCGGCGGCCTCTTTCAGCCGGCCTTTTTTCCAGTCCCGCAACACCTGGTGGGCCGCGTTGTGGCCGGGAGCTCCGGTGACACCGCCGCCGGGATGCGCGCCGGCTCCGCATAAATACAGGCCGTCCACCGGCGTGCGGTACTGCGACCATCCCGAAACCGGGCGCATGAAGAACAACTGCTCCAGGCGGAGGTCGCCGTGGAAGATGTTGCCTTCGGTCAATCCGTAAGTGCGTTCCAGATCCAGCGGCGTGAGCACCTGGCGCGCCACAATGGCATTGGGCACGTTGGGTGCGTACTCGGCGATTTTCTTGATCACCCGGTTGCCCAGCAGTTCACGGTTCTCGTCCCAATTGCCTTCGCGCAGATGATACGGAACGTACTGCACAAAGCAGGTCAGGATGTGCTTGCCCGCGGGTGCGAGCGATGGGTCGGCATTCGATGAAACCACGCAGTCCACCCACAGCTCTTCGGGAATCTCGCCAAACTTGGCGATGTCATAGCAACGTTCGGCAAAAGCCAAAGAGGGCACAAGGGTGTAGAAAGTGCGCTCGAGAGCGGTCGCATCCGGAGATGTTCCGGTGAAATGCGGCTCGGCATCCAGCACCAGGTTTACCTTGGCGCACGGCCCTTCCATTTTGATGCCGCGAATGGAATGCAGAAACTCGTTGGGCAGCTCGGAAGCCGCTACCATCTTCAGGAAGGTGCGTTTGGGATCCGCATTCGAGAGCACGATGCGGGCGCGAATCTCAGTGCCATCGTCCAGCACCACGCCGCGCGCCCGGCCGTCGCGGACATCGATCTGCGCGACCGGCGCCGATGTCCGGATTTCCACTCCCAACTTTCGTCCTGAAGCCGCCAGGGCCTGGGTGATGGCGCCCATGCCGCCCATCACGTGTCCGTAGAAGCCCTGAAGTTCGTGCTCGCCGCCGCTCAGCAGGTGAAAGAGCAGGCCGATGGCGGTGCCCGGCTGATACGGCCCGCCATGCTTGCCATAGACGTTGTTGGCAAGGAACAGGGTCTTTATTTTTTCGGATTCGTAGTTGTGATCGAGAAATTCGCCCAGGCTTCCGGTCAAAAAGGAAATCAGTTGCGAGATTTCGGCGCTCGAAATGCCGCGGAATTTCCTTCCCACGCGAAACAGGTCAGTCCAGCCGCGCATGCTTCGGGTGTCAATCTCGGGCGGGGGCTCCATGAAAAACGGTTGCAGGTAGCGCGCCAGCTTCTTCAGGCGGTCGTCCACCTGGACAAAGGTCTCGGCATCGCGGGCGGAAATCGTTTTGAATTCCGCTTTCGCCCGTTCGCGGTCGGCCCACCAGGGGACGACGTGACCGTCGGGGAAGGGAACCTGGATGGCGGGGTCGCAGGGGACCATGCGCAGTCCGTATTCGCCCAGGCGCAAGTCCGAAATCACCTCCGGCCGCAACATGCTGGCGATGTAGGAAGTGGTGGAAACGCGACACCCGGGAGCGATTTCTTCGGTGACGCAACAGCCGCCGACGATATCGCGGCGCTCAAGCACCAGGGTGGTGAGCCCGGCCCGCGCCAGATATGCCGCCGCGGTCAGGCCGTTGTGGCCACCGCCGACGACGATGGCATCATAGATTTTTGAAGACGAAGACGACGGCACGTTTATGACCCGAAGTTATCGATGCTGCTCTGAAAGCAACATACATTACCTCATCCCATTAATAAACAGAATTGAAAATCAGGCGAAGTTTCTGTAGAGTCTTATGACTTGAGGTCAATATGAGTGGAATTGGAAGCAGCCTTGTCTCGCCCCCGCGTTATCGCAGCATGCCGCCCCGGCCCCGGTCCGAAGGCAAGCGAACTCGAATCGTTGACGCCGCCATGCGCCATTTTGCCGAGCAGGGCTACCACGCCGCCCGGGTCGGAGATATCGCGGCCACGCTCGGCATCGCCAAGGGATCGATTTTTCAGCACTTCGGCAGCAAGGACGGCCTGTTTTTCGAAGTCTACAAGAAGGCGGTGCGTTCGTTTCCCGCGCTACCTCGACGCACCCGCGGAGGTGCGGGAGCGCGGCTTTTTCGAGGTGCTGCGCTACTGGCTGGTGAGCACCGAGCACCTGCTGCATGAAGACTGGATTCCGTACCGCGTCTCCCTGCTGGGCAATTACGGCACCGACCTCGCGCTGAAGCGCGAGATCAACCGCTTTCTCATGGCGGAAGATCCTTATGGCACCGTCGCCTTCGTGCGTTACGGACTGCAGCGCGGCGAACTTCTTCGTGAAATGGACCAGGACATGATGGTTTCCATTCTGGATTGGACGATGGAGCGCTTTCAGGATGCGCTGCTCACGGAAGAATTGGATCCAGGGCTGTTTCGCCGCCAGGGCGATCCCCAGGAAAAGAAGGACGCGCGTGTCACTCAATTTCTGGACGTGCTGAAGAGGGCGATCGGAGCATGAACAACAGGCACATGTCGGTGAGAGAAATCCTCGCGCAATACGACGACAAGGCTGCGCTGCCGGATGCGTCCACCATTCCCGCGCCCTGGTACGTGGACGCCCGAATCGCGGAGCTCGAGGCCCAAACCGTTTTCAGCAAGACCTGGCAGATGGTGGGACGCGTGGAGCAGGTGGAAAAACCGGGCCAGTTCGTGACTGCCAGCGTCGCCGGGGAGCCAATTGTGGTGGTCCGCGGCAATGACGGAGTGCTGCGCGGCTTTTACAACGTATGCCGCCATCATGCCGCCGCGGTGGTGACTGAGCCGTGCGGGCAGGCGTCCATTCTGCATTGTCCCTATCATGGCTGGAACTACGGTCTGGATGGTTCCCTGAAGGGCATGCCGGAATTCGACGGCGTGAAAAATTTTGAGCGCCAGCAGAACGGGCTGGTCCCGGTGCAGGCGGAAACCTGGGAAAAATTTGTCTTCGTGAATCTGGATCCGCAGGCTGTCCCACTCAACGATTTTCTTGGCGGTCTGGTCAAGCGAGTGGCGCCGCTGGGCGTGAGCAAACTGCACTACTTTGACAGCCGGTCTTACGACATCCACTGCAACTGGAAGGTATTTGTCGACAACTACCTCGACGGCGGATACCACGTTCCGCATCTGCACAAAGGTCTGAGCTCGGTGCTCGATTACAAGGAGTACACCATCGAGAACGAGGACCGTTACTGCCTGCAGTCGAGTCCGATGGTGGCGGGCAAAGAAGACGCCGCCACAGCTTCCACCCGCCAGGGCGACCGTGCCTGGTACTTCTGGCAATACCCCAACCTGATGATCAACTGCTACGAAGGCTATATGGACACGAACCTGGTGCTGCCGCTCGACGTCGATCATTGCCGCGTGATTTTCGATTTCTATCTTTGGCGATATCAGCGAGGCCCGCCGCGTCAGTACAACGAGCAGAGCGTGGCCGTGGGCGCGCGGGTACAGGACGAAGACCTGGGCATCTGCGAGGCGGTGCAGCGCGGTCTGAAGTCGCGGGCGTACGGAGCGGGCAGGCTGTCGGTGCGGCGGGAGGCGGGAGAGCATCTGTTTCACCGGCTGCTGGCAGCCGATTTGAAGAGCGGCGCTGGAAACCACAGCCGCGGCCGCGGATTGAATTCAAATCTACAATCTGAAATCTGAAATTTCTTTAGCCACATAGGACTGAGGTGAAGCCAGTGAAGAAGACTCTCGCATTACTGCTGGGGTTTTGGCTGTGGTGTGCCGCGAGTGCGGCTGCCCAGGTAACGGCGATCAAGGCAGGACGGCTGGTGGATCCGCAGGCCGGCACCGTGCTCAACGATCAGATCATTCTCATCCGTGCCAACAAGATTGAACAGGTGGGCAAGGGCCTCGCCATTCCAGCCGACGCCAAGGTCATCGATCTCTCGCAGATGACCGTGTTGCCGGGCCTGATCGATTGCCACACCCACCTGGCCGATGTCTTTGACCGAGAATGGCGATCCCTTCGAAGTGCTGAGGAAGACTTCGGCGGAGATTGCGTTTGAGTCGGTGCCCAACGCCCGCACTTTTCTGAGAGAGGGCTTTACCACGGTGCGCGACGTCGGCGTTTACCGGGCATTGAACGATGTTGCCATGCGGGATGCGATCGCTCAGGGCTACATCGAAGGCCCGCGCATGTATGTGGCCGGGGCCTACGTCACCATCACCGGCGGCGCCGGCGCCATGACCGGATTCGCGCCCGACATCACGCTGCCCTGGAACCTTCGCTACGGCGCAGGCCGACGGTCCGTGGGAAGTGCGGCAGAGGATTCGCCAGTTGGTGCACGACGGCGCCGACCACATCAAGGTGCTCTCCAGCGGGGCCGTGCTCACCCATGGCAGCAATCCGAAGTCGCAAGAGTTCACCCTGGAAGAGTTGCAGGCGGCGGTGGACGAAGCCAGTCATTTCGGCTTGCGGGTGGAGGCGCACGCGCACTCGCCCATGGGAATCAAGAATGCGATCCGCGCCGGCGTGGCCTCGGTCGAGCACGCGACGATGATCGATGATGAGGGCATTGCGCTGGCCAAGCAGCACGGCACTTACCTGGACATGGATATCTACGACGAAGAATGCATCCAGGAAGCCGGCAGGCTGGGAAAAATACCCAAGGATTTTCTGCAGCACGACGCGGAACTGGGAGAGCTTCACCGCCAGAACTTCCGCAAAGCGGTGAAAGCCGGGGTAAAGCTGTCGTTTGGAACCGACGCCGGCGTCTGTCCTTACGACCGCAGCGTCCGGCAGTTCGCCTTCATGGTGAAGTATGGGATGACGCCGATGCAGGCGATCCAGGCCGCCACCACGTCGGCCGCGGACTTGCTGGGCCATTCCGACGTGGTCGGTGACATCAAGCCCGGCAAGTATGCTGATGTGATTGCAGTGGCCGGCGATCCCTTGCAGGACATCAGCGTGCTGGAGCATGTCCAGTTCGTGATGAAAGACGGGAAAGTTTACAAACAGTAGTCCGCTGTCATCCTGAGCGTAGTAAGTGCTTCGCTCCGCGAAGCACTTACGCAGTCGAAGGACCCCTATAAGCGGATGAGTCCGTGGCCAGGTAGGGGTCCCTCGACTTGCTCTCGCCGCGCAAGCGCGGCTCGAGGCGGCGCTCGGGATGACAGGGACTTGGGTTATTGGTGGTCGCGCGGAATGGTTTCTTGCCCAGCGGTTGTAGGAACCCCTACAAGCGGATGAGTCCGTGGCCAGGTAGGGGTCCCTCGACTTGCTCTCGCCGCGCAAGCGCGGCTCGAGGCGGCGCTCGGGATGACAGGGACCTGGGTTATTGATGGTCGCGCGGGATGGTTTCTTGCCCAGCGGTTGTAGGAACCCCTACAAGCGGATGAGTCCGTGGCGAGGTAGGGGTCCCTCGACTTGCTCTCGCCGCGCAAGCGCGGCTCGAGGCGGCGCTCGGGATGACAGGGGCTTGGGTTATTGATGGTCGCGCGGGATGGTTTCTTGCCACGTCTTCTGTTTCAGCATCTGACCGTCTTTCAGCAGTTCCCGCGTGTACTTGTAGTAGAAGTTCTTCTGATCGGTGGTCACGGACAGGTGCCCGCGCCACCTGAGCTCCCGTCCCTTCAGAGTGAAGATGCTCTCCGCTTCGCCGTGAACTGCGCCGGTTTCCGGGTGGGCGTCGTCCACGTTATAGACCAGGCTCTCGTAGTCGACTTCTTTCCCCCAGGGATAGTCGGTTTCCGCCTTGCCCTTCCAGTGCACCGTGGCTTTGTGATTGGCTTCGTCGCGCTCGAGGGTCCACTCGCCCGGCCAGGGATAGCCAACGCTCCTGATGTCTTTGCGTTCGTCCGAGGCTTGCGGAGGTTGGAATGCGGGAACGGTTGCGCCCTTTACGGGCACGACCGGCAGGGTCAGACGCGAGCCGTCGCTTCCCAGTTCAAGCGATGTTGTCATCGCATACGGCGTGGGCAGGATCATCGGCCACAGAGCATTCGAAACCGCCAACCGAATGCGATGGCCTTTGGGGAAAACCCAGGACGTCAAGTGCATCACGATTTCGAGGGGATACACTCTGCCGGGTTCGAGAGCGCGCGGTTCAGTCATGGATTCTCGCTGCGCGCCATTGATTCCAGCGCCCGTAATCTGGGTCACCGTGCCATCGGGCGCCACATCGGAGAGCCGCACAAACCAGTCCGCCAGGGGCGCTGTGGCCGAGGCTTGTAGAAGCGCGCGCGGCCGTCCCAGAATTGCCATCTCTTCCCCGAGCGGCGCGGAATCGTAGACCAGGCTGAAGGCGTCCACCGGACGCGGATCGCTCAGCAACTCGCCCCACCAGAATCCGGCTTCCACCCCTGCCGAGGGAATGTATTTGAGTTGGTGGACGTCTTTCTGTGGCGCAGCTTTTTCGAGCGTATGGTTCGGCTGCGGAAAGAAAACGGTTTCCCGCACATCGCGGGGCGGCCAGCCGTCTTCGCGCCGCCATTCGCCGGGAACATTGGTGAGGTTCGGATCCGGCGGATGCCAGTGCTGCATATAAATGACCAGCTTCGGATCTTTCAGCACGCCGGTGTCTCGCCCCTTGAGCCAGTAATCCCACCAGCGGACGGCCTCGGCGCGCCACTCGATTTGCGGGCCAGGGACTGCGTCGTGAGGGAACGTGTGGTTCCATGGGCCGACGATTGCTTTCAACGGCGCCTTGGTCTGTTCGAGCATGTCAGGGACGCTGTCACGATAGCCGTCCAGCAGGCCGCCGATAATAAAGCAGGGGATCTTGATCTCGCTGTAAGGGCGCACCGGACTTCGCCAGAAGGGGCCGTCGTGCTGGTGCCTGAGATAAAGCAGCGACCAGGGCGGAGCGTCGAAGCGCGGGCCCAGAACTTTCTCGTCGAGCGTGTAGTCGGGCGCGCCCGTCATACCGGGCGCCATGTCCATGTTCAACTCAAACTCGTCGACGTGTGCCATGCCGTCGATGTAGTGCACATCGTCGTGAAAAAGTTCGGCAGTGGCATCCACCGCGATGATGGCCTTGAGCTCCGGAGCGTGGCGCATGGCCATCTGCAACGAGTTGAAACCGCTCCAGGAGATGCCCATCATGCCTACGTTGCCGTTGGACCAGGGCTGATGCGCGAGCCAGGAGATGATCTGCAATCCGTCGAGTTGTTCCTGCTCCGAGTATTCGCGGTCGGTGGGAACGCCCTCGCTGCTGCCGAAGCCGCGAATGTCAACCCGGGCGCACACGTATCCGCGACGCACAAAGTAGGAGTAGAGAGAGTAGTCACGCGCGGCGGTCCCATCGTCTTTGCGATAGGGATGATATTCAAGCACGGCGGGAAATTTCTCACCGGCACTGCCGCCATCCGGCCTGTACAGCGTCACGGCCAGGCGCACGCCGTCCTTCATCGGAATCCAGGCGTTCTCCATGCGTATGTTGTACGCAGGCGGAGAAGGAGGCTCGACGGCAGAGGACCGGACTGCGATTGCGACTACCAGCGCTGGCAGGGCTGCAAAAAGCAGGAAAGAGAGGCGAAGCGAGGTCCTCACGATTCGTACCAGCGGAAACCGTGTCGTTCTTCGTCCTCCAACTGCCTCACCAGCTTGAGGGTTCGAGAGCGCCGGTGGTTGGCACAGGCCAGCACGATGATGTTGAACAGCGCCATGGGAGCGACATACGAAGACCCGAAAGAAGGAGCCGCGATCGAAGTCAGAAAAAACTCGTGAGCGAACTCTCCGATGGGAGATACCAGCGTATCCGTGATTCCCACGCAGTATGCTCCGTTGGCGCGGGCCTGACGCAGACCTTCCACCGTTTGCCGCAGCCCGCGGCCGTGGCTGACGGCAATCACCAGGTCGCGTTTTCCCAGCATCCGGACCTTGTGCACAACTTCCGCGGGCGACTTGGCGCTGGTGACCGGGAGCCCGAGAATGATGAGCAGGTGCTCCAGAAAGTTCACCAGGTTGGCGGCCAGATCGCCGCCCAATAGAACCACTCGCCGGGCCGAATAAAGCCTGCGCACCAGCGCCGCAATCCGCTGCGGGTCAATCTGTCGGGCCAGGCGGTTCAGGTTCTTGATGTCCTGGTCAAGCGAAGCCCGCACTTGGGTCGAAATGGCGGACTTTCCCGCGGGCCCGGTTTGCATGGTGTCGAGCGAAGTGGCCCGGGCGATGGACAGCTCATGCACGTAATGCTGGAATTCACGGTAGGACTCGAACTTCATTCCCCGAACGATCCGGACCATGGTGGCTGGATCGGTCTTCAATCGCTGCGCTACTGCCCGCACACTCATCAGAACAAACTCGCGGGGCCGTTCGAAGACCGGGCGAATCACCTGTTGCCGTTTCGGGCTCAGAAGGCGGATGCGAGCCGACGGGCTCATGACTGAAACTGGACCCGCAACTTTCCGCGATTTTCTCATCAGGCAGCAAAAGCATGTTGGAAAGCTGCGTTCTTGTCAACACCACGAATCACGTAGGGGCAGATGTCCTCATCTGCCCAGTCGAGCGAAGCTCGACAGGTTTTTGCATCCAGGAATCTCGCGGAGCTGCGCTCCGCCGGGCAGATGAGGACATCTGCCCCTACGTGGTTCGTGGTGGATCGTTGCTTCGCAGGATGCGTATAATGCGGGCGCGGCACTCTATAGACCTACCGACCAACCGGGGACACGCCATGGATAAGAAGTCCGCACCCACCTCCCGTAGCCGAAGAGATTTTCTTACAACCTCCAGTCTGCTGGCCGTTGCAGCGGCAGCGCCGCGAAGTGCTGCCGCTTTGACCGGCAGCGCCGCCTCGGAGTCTGGCGAAAAGCCTATGGGGCCGGGCACGCTGCGCAAGGTTCCGATCGGCGTCTTCGATCCCGCATTTCCCAATTTGTCCACCGACGAGATGATCGACAAGTTGGCCGGGTGGGGGGTCGAGGCGGTAGAGATTGGGACCGGCGGCTATCCTAATTCCACTCACTGCCCGGTAAAGGATTTGCTAGAGGATCCAGCCAAAGCGCGCGCCTGGAAAAAGAAATTCGAAGACCGCAACATCCAGGTGGCGGCGCTCAGTTGCCACGGCAACCCGGTCTCTCCGGATCCGAAGACCGCCGAGCGCGATTCAGAGACATTCCGGCGGACCGTGCTGCTGGCCGAGCGTCTGGGAGTGAGCGTGATCGTGGGTTTCTCCGGCTGCCCCGGCGGCAGCCCGACCGACACCATGCCCAACTGGGTCACCTACCGCTGGCCGCCCGAGTACGGAAAAATGCTCGATTGGCAATGGAAGGAAAAGGTAATTCCGTTTTGGATGCAGGCGACCAAGTTTGCCCGCGAGCACGGAATCCATAAGATTGCCCTGGAGATGCATCCCAATTTTGTGGTGTACAACCCCAAAACGCTATTGCGACTGCGCGAAGCGGTGGGCGAGGAGATTGGGGCCAACTGCGACCTCAGCCATCTTTTTTGGCAGCAGTGCGACGCGGTCGAAGTCATTCGCATGCTGGGCAAGCAGGGAGCGATTTACCACGCGCACATGAAGGACACCACTTTTTATAAACACAATGTCGATCGATTTGGCGTGCTGAACTTCGCGTTCGAAAAGAGCGACCTGTCCCAGGCTTCGGAAACATTCCGCGCCGTGGGCTACGGCCACAGTGCCGGCACCTGGAAAGAAATCATGCGAGCCTATATGGAAGTCGGATATCAGGGCATTTTCAGCGTCGAAAATGAAGATCCCATCCTTTCCGGCGAAGTGGGAGTGGAGCGTGCCCTGTACGTGCTGAAGAACGTAAGGAACGAATTGCTGGGAACGACATAGCGCCCAATTCCGCCAGCCCGCGGCTCGAGCCATTATTGAGGCGACAGATTCTGCCGGGTAACCGTTGACCTCGCTTCCCGCGACGGCGTAAGCTGCCTCTTCCGCTATTTTTCGGGACCAAGCATGCAAAGACGCGAAGCTTTACGACTCCTGGCCTCGGCTGCGGCCCTGCCACTGTTGTCGCGCGAGGCGTTTTCGCTGTTTCAGGCGGTGCACGAACAACTTCCTGGGCAGCCCACGCTGAAAACGCTCAATCCCCATCAGGACGCGACGGTTACAACTATTTCCGAGCTCATCATTCCTCAAACCGGCACACCCGGAGCTAAGGGCGCGCGGGTGAACGAATTCATTGATCTGATTCTCACCGAGTGGTACGACGACGAAGAGAAAACTACATTCATGACCGGTCTGACCGATGTGGACGCGCGTGCCCGGGATTTGTTCGGGAAGGACTTTGTCGAGTGCGGAGAGAAACCGCAGGTTGACATTCTGCAGGCCTTGGATGACGAATTGGCCGCCTCGCGTGCCGAGCCAGAACCGCATAGGAGGCGTCTACTCCCGCCGGAGCGGAATTTCTTTTTTATGATCAAGCAACTCACGCTCATCGGTTACTACACTTCGCAGATCGGGTTCGAGCAGGAATTACACGAGCACATCATCCCGCCGCGCCACGCCGGTTGCGTCCCTCTGGAAGAGGAGGCAGCGAAATAAATCATGGCCAGCAAGACGTATGACGCGATCATTGTAGGCTCGGGGATTACCGGAGGTTGGGCGGCGAAGGAACTGGGCGAAAAGGGGCTGGAAACACTCGTACTTGAAGCCGGGCGGCCGATCGATCCCGACAAGGACTACGCCGAGCATGTGCCCGAATGGGAAGTACGTTACCGCGGGATGGGCGATCGCAGGCGGGTGCAGGAAAACCAGCCCGTCCAGGAAACCTGCACTGGGATGGACGAGTGGAACAGCAAGTTCTTCGTCAATGACAAGCAGAATCCGTATACGACGGAACCGGGCAAACCGTTCTTGTGGATTCGCGGACGCCAGGTGGGTGGCCGGTCGATTATCTGGGGGCGACAATCGTACCGCTGGAGCGACCTTGATTTTGAAGCCAATCTGCGTGAGGACATCGGCGCGGATTGGCCAATCCGCTATCAGGACATTGCTCCCTGGTACGACCACGTAGAAGATTTCATTGGCGTCTCCGGCCAGCGTGAGGGCCTTCCCCAGTTGCCGGATGGCCATTTTTTGCCGCCCATGGAACTGAATTGCGCGGAAGTAGTGGTCAAAGATGCGATTGCCAAGTATTTTCCAGGCGAGCGGATGATGACCATCGGGCGCACCGCAATCCTGACCCAACCCCACAAAGGCCGGGCCCCCTGTCATTACTGTGGACCGTGCGCCCGCGGCTGCATCACCCGTTCCTACTTCAGCAGCCTGAACTCGACTCTTCCCGTTGCCTTGGCGACCGGCAAGGTGACGGTGCGTCCGCACAGCGTCGTGCACAGCCTGATATTCGATTCCAAAAAAAGGAAAATCGACGGGGTGCGGGTGATTGACGGGCAGACGCGCGACACTATCGAATTTCGCGGCCGGATTGTCTTCCTGTGCGCGTCGGCGCTGGAATCGGCCCGGATTCTGCTTAACTCCGCCACCCCGGAATTCTCCAACGGGCTGGCCAATTCCAGCGGAGAACTCGGACACAATGTGATGGACCACTGCATGGGCGGCGGGGCTCGCGGCCGTATTCCAGGGAACGAAGATCACATCTCGCTGGGAAACCGCCCCAATGGAATTTACGTTCCCCGCTTTCGCAACGTGAAACAGAAACACCCGTTGTTCCTTCGAGGGTACGGTTTTCAGGGAAGCGCCAGTCGTCCGAAGTGGGAACGGGGCGTGGAGATGCGTGGCTTCGGAGCGAATTTCAAGCACACGCTGAGCCGGCCCGGACCGTGGATGATGTCGCTGTATGGATTCGGCGAGTGTCTGCCGAACCACGAGAACTTTGTCGAACTCGACAAAACTACTGTGGATGCGTGGGGCATCCCTGTGCTGAAGATCACCTGCGTCTGGCGGGAGAATGAGCGTGCCCTGCTGAAGGACATGTCGATTTCGGCGGCAGAGATGCTTTCCGCCGCCGGGGCGAGGGACGTCGAGCCTTTTATCGAAGACAACGCTCCCGGACTCACCATCCACGAGATGGGCACGGCGCGAATGGGACGTGACCCGAAAACTTCCGTGCTCAACCCCCACAATCAGGCGCACGACGCCAACAACCTCTTCATTACCGACGGCGCCTGCATGGCTTCATCTTCCTGCGTCAACCCATCTCTTACCTACATGGCGCTCACCGCGCGGGCCTGCGATTACGCTGTTAGTCAAATGAAGCGAGGAGAAATCTGACCATGAACCGACGCACCATGGATCGCCGAACGTTCCTGGGGACGATGACTGCCGCCACGGTTCTTTCCCGCCAGCTTGCGTGGGCGGGCGAGACTCACAAAATTGACAAGGTTGGGCTGCAGCTCTATACCATCCGCTTCGTGATGAAGGATGACTTCGAGGGCAAGCTGGCGAAGGTCGCGAAGATCGGTTATCGCGAGGTCGAGTTTGCCGGTTACGACGGCCACACTCCGCAGGAAGTGCGGGCCATGCTGGACCGCAACGGCCTTACCGGCCCGTCCGCGCACATCCCGTACAAAAGCCTGGGAGCCGAGTTTCCCAGCGTGCTGGATGCAGCCCATGTGGTGGGTCATCAATACCTGGTCAATCCCTATATTGACGACGATGTTCGCAAGCAGCCCGACGGCTGGAAGCGTGCCGCCGAAACATTTAATCGCGCCGGGGAAGCCAGCCAGAAAGCAGGCATTCAATTTGCCTATCACAATCACTGGTTTGAATTTACCCCGGTCAACGGAAAGCTGCCCTACGACATTCTTCTGGAAGAATGCGATCCCAAGCTGGTGAAGATGGAAATGGATATATGCTGGATCATGGTGGGCGGGCAGGATCCGTTGAAATATTTTAAACGCTATCCCGGCCGCTTCCCGCTGATTCACGTGAAAGACCTCACCAAGATTCCGAAAACGGACGCGACCGGAGGACAGAATTTCGGCGACTCGCTGGAGGAGATGACCGACGTGGGCAGCGGGATCATCGATTGGAAGAAGATTTTCGCCCACTCCGACGAAGCCGGCATCAAGCACTACTTTGTCGAGCATGATCATCCCAAGGACCCGTTCGCCAGTATCACGGCCAGCTACAAGTACCTGGCGACGGTGCGCTTCTAGCGGTTCATCTCGGCCCGGAGAACCTGATGGCACAAGTGGTTCGTTCACCGAAGATGTATGACGTCTGCATCATTGGATCGGGCGCGGCGGGCGGCACCGCCGCGAAAGTGCTCACCGAAGGCGGCCTGAATGTCGTGATGCTGGAAGCGGGCCCGCCCCTGAATCCGGAGAAAGATTTCAAGGAGCACGTCTGGCCTTACCAGTTGGCGCATCGCGGCGTCGGCGTCGGGGGCGAGCACCGGCATGAACTGAACAACGAATTCATCGCGCCCAACGGCGCCTGGGAAATCGACGGCGAACCTTACACCTCGGCGCCGGGATCGCACTTCCGCTGGTTCCGCTCCCGTATTGTGGGCGGGCGCACCAATCATTGGGGACGCATCGCCCTCCGCTTCGCTCCGGTGGATTTCCGGGCCCGCTCCACCGATGGCATGGGCGACGACTGGCCGATCACCTACGAAGAAGTTTCGCCTTACTACGACAAGGTAGAGTCCTATATTGGCGTCTTCGGCACGAAAGAGAATATTCCCAGCGCGCCGGACGGCATTTTTCTGCCTCCGCCTGTCCCGCGGTGCACCGAGACCATCATCAAGAAGTCCTGCGACAAATTGAACATTCGTTGTGTGCCTTCAAGGCTGGCGATTCTGACCAAGCCGCTGAACGGGCGTGCCGCCTGCCATTACTGCGCGCAATGCGGCCGCGGATGCATCAGCGCTTCTAACTTCAGTTCCAGCCAGGTCATGATTCCGCCGGCGCAAGCGACCGGCCGGTTCACTCTGATCACCGGCGCGATGGCCCGCGAGATTGTCGTGGGGAAGGACGGCAAGGCAGAGGCGGTGGCGTATATCGACAAAGCCACGCGTTCCGAGAAACAGGTGCATGCCCGTGCTTTTATGGTGGCCGCCAGCGCCTGCGAATCGGCGCGCCTGTTGCTGAATTCGCGCTCCACGCTGTTTCCCGATGGGCTGGCCAATTCTTCCGGCGCAGTCGGACGTTATTTGACGGACTCGGTCGGCAGCGCCGCCGGCGGATTTTTCCCGCAACTGGAGAAAATGCCGCCCCACAATCATGACGGCGTAGGCGGAATGCACTTGTACATGCCATGGTGGAAATACGACCGCAAGAATGACTTTCTCCGCGGATACCACATTGAGTTTGGCGGCGGCCGGGACATGCCCGGAGTAGGCGATTACGACCGGGTCTGTAAAGAATTCGAAGGTTATGGCACATCGCTGAAACAACGCGTGCGCAGCCGGTACGGAACCTACATCGGTTTCGGCGGCCGCGGTGAGATGATCCCCAACGAACACAGCTACTGTGAGATCGATCCCGATACGGTGGATCAGTGGGGTATCCCCGTGCTCCGCTTTCACTGGCACGTGAGCGACAACGAAATCAATATGGCCAAGGACATGCAGGAAACGTTCCGCTCGATCGTGGAAACGGCGGGCGGAACATTCATCAGCAACGCCAAGCCCGAAGGTCGCCATCCCTACGGTATTGAAGATGGCGGAGTGATCATCCACGAACTCGGCACGGCACGCATGGGCAGCAGCCCAAAGACGTCGGTGCTGAACAAATACTGCCAGGCGCACGACGTGAACAACCTGTTCGTCACCGACGCCGCGGCCTTCGTGACCAACCCGGACAAGAACCCGACCCTGACCATCATGGCGCTTTCCTGGCGCGCGTCGGAGTATCTGCTTGATCAGGCCAAGAAGGGAAGCCTGTAGGAAGGAAAGATGACAACCAGGTCCGTATCGCGCCGCGACATTCTGAAGACTCTGACCATGGGAGCGATGGCCGGCTCAGTGCTGCGGGTGATTCCGGCGCAGGCCGCCGAATACGCGCACCACCTGGTGGCAGCGGAGAAGGCCGCGACCACGGCGGGGACGTACGCTCCAAAATTTTTCTCTGCTCACCAATATGAAACGCTCCAGGCACTCTGCCAGGCCATCATTCCAGCCGACAGCGATTCCGGTGGCGCCAAGGAAGCGGGCGCGCCGGAATTTATCGACCTGCTCACCAGCGAGAATCCAAAGTATCAGCTGAAGCTCGGCGGCGGCCTGATGTGGCTGGACGCGGAGTGTCTGGATCGCTACGGTAAACCCTATCTCGACTGTCTGCCGGAACAGCAAAAAGAAATTCTCGACCTCATTGCCTATAGCAAGAACGCCGAGAAAGATCCAAGTCTGAGCCAGGGGGTTGAGTTCTTTGCGTTTCTGCGCGAGATGACCGCCGACGGATTTTTCACCAGCGAGATTGGAATCAAGTATCTGGGCTACATAGGAAACACCTACCTGCTCACCTTCCCGGGATGCCCTCCCGTGCCAGAAGCGTAGCTGTCATCCTGAGCGGAGGGACTGCTTCGCTTCGCGAAGCAGTCACGCAGTCGAAGGACCTCTATAGCCACACCGAGGCTTGGGTGGGTACTTTGGCCGGCGTCCCACACAAAGAATCCCGCTAACAAAGTGCATTTCCGCTGATAGGGGTCCTTCGACTCCGTCTGTCCATTCGCAAGCGAATGGACAGGACTGCGCTCAGGATGACAGGGGAGAGTTAGTGGAGGAATGAAAGAAAAAGCCTCATGCCGTTCCGAAGGGATCTTCCAGCGACGGGCTCTGGGGCGTGAACAGTTCTGCGCCGTTCTCTGTGATGTGCATGTCATCTTCCAGGCGCACGCCGAATTCGCCCGGGATGTAAATGCCAGGCTCATCGCTGAAGGTCATCCCTCGGGCAAGAGGTGTCGCGTTGCCGCGTACCAGATAGGGCCATTCGTGGCCGTCCATGCCGATTCCGTGTCCCACGCGGTGAGTGAAAAATTTATAATCCGGGCCATATCCGGCGTCGCTGATGACTTTACGTGCCGCTGCATCTACCGCCTGGCATTCCACGCCGGGCCGGGCGGTCTGCAATGCGGCCGTCTGGGCGCGGTGCACGATCTCAAATACTCTTTTCATTTTGTCCGAGGGTTTGCCGAGGACGAAAGTGCGGGTGATATCGGACTGATATCCCTCGACGGTGCAACCATCGTCCAGCATCACCAGCGTGCCTTCGCGGACCACCTGCGGAACAGTCGAGCCGTGCGGAAATGAGGAATTCTCGCCGATGTCGATATCGACCTCGCCGGGAAAACCCAGTTGCCGGTATGCGGACCCGATCATGGTTTCGAGTTCCGCCTGCGTCATTCCTTCGTGCAGAGTCTGGTAAGCCGAATGATAAGCCGCCAGCGTGACCTGGTTCGCCAGGCGCATCAATTCAAGTTCGTGGTCACTCTTGATCATGCGGCAACCGGCAGTCACCGGCGTCCCGCTCACAATCTTCAGCTGGGGCGCCGCTTTTGCGATGCCATCGCTGAATACGAAGCGGACCGTCTCTTCCATACCCAGCGTTCCTGTGGAAAGATTCAGGTCTTTGAGTCCTTGCGCCAACAACTGGTAGGGATTCTGGTCCTCCTGCCAGGTGCGCACCGAAACCGTTTTGCCTTCCGGAGAATTCGCCAGCAGCTCGCGCGCCCGGCCCTCTTCAAATGCCGGGCATACACAAAAAGCGTGTCCCTTGGCCGGGAGGACCATGGCAAAGAGCCGTTCGCTTCCCCACCATTGCACTCCGGCAAAGTAGTTGAGCGAAGTGCCATCCGCCAAAAGAATTGCGTCGAGATGGTTGGCCGCCATGAGTTGCCGCGCTTTCTCCTGACGTGCCGCCCTTTCATCGACTGTGATTGGCGTGGCCAGATCTTTCATGGACTTCAGCCTGGCGATCGACGGCGGCAGGGGGGCGCACTCTGCTTCGGCGCGGAGGGAAGCTGGGAGTGTGACGAGGCTCGCGCCCGCGGCAATGGTGCCGGCCTGTAAGAAGCGGCGTCTCGAAACCATGCATCCTCCAGTGGACCCGATTCCAGTTGATTCCGGAACCGCCATTATAGGGGGTCTTCTGATTCGCAATTGGCAAGCGGCATTGAAAAATCGAAAATGAAGCAATGATGGAAACAGGATTTCAATGCGCCGGCTGCGGCGAGTGGAACCAGACTGTGGTGGACGAGTCCGCGGGACGCATGCAGTCTTACGTGGAAGATTGCCAGGTATGCTGCAAGCCGAACGTGCTGCGTGTCCAATACGACACCGGGGAACACGAATTTGTGATTACAGCGCAGTTGGAATCGTTATAGTAGCTGCGAAGCGGCACGCTGACTTCCTGGAGGTGAGGATGAACACGATGGCGACAGGTTACGGCACGCCCGGACGGATGGTGGCCCACAACATGGTAACCACGCAATTCGAACTCGATGGATTTCGCGTGGTCCGCACCCTGGGAGTGGTGCGAGGCATCGTGGTGCGCTCACGCTCGATTTTCGGGACGATCGGGGCCGGCCTGCAAACCATTCTCGGCGGAAATATCACCCTGCTGACCAACTTGTGCGAGAAGACCCGGGCCGAGGCCTTCGACCTGATGTTGCAGCACTCGGCCGAACTGGGCGGAAACGCCGTAGTGGGAGCGCGCTACGATGCGACCGAAGTGATGCAGGGCGTCACCGAAGTGCTGGCCTATGGGACAGCGGTGGTGGTAGAGCCCAGCCGATAAAATGTAGGCGCGAGCGTCCTCGCTCGTGCCATCCGGGACCCTGTAGTCATTGGGGGTTTGTTTCGTGCCGCGGGAACACGAGCGAGGACGCTCGCGCCTACATTCCGCTCCGGTCGCCTGTGCCTAACCCATTAGTTTTTCCAATGCTTTCTGGCGATATTCGAAGGTTTGCCGCAACTGACGGCTGACGAAAAGCCTTTGTGCCAGCGTACCCAGCGGGCCGAATCCCAAATCGTATTCAATCAAGTCGCGTATGACGGTGCCTCTTGTCAGGTTCCTGGTTTCGGCTGCCAGTTCGTGACGATGGCGAAAACTCTTGAATGGCCCCTGCTTTTGCACGTCTGCAAAATGGTGGTTCCATTCGAATTCAGTGATCGAGGCGATCCATTGCGCGCGAAGGGGAAGAAAGGAGACCGGCCGAAACGAGGTGACAATTTCGGAACCGACACCGGCCAATGGAGCCCGGTCGGTGATGGTGGCATGTTCTTCGGCAACACCCGGAGGCGGCACGAGTTTCAGCCGGACCAGTTCGGTTCCCATCTGCGAAGGCATGATCCGCGGCAGATTCCCGGGATTGGCAAAGAAGAGAAACACCCGCTCCAGCGGCACTGGAATCCATTGCTCGAACTGAACCTGATGGACCATAAAGTTCAGGCCACGTTACAGCATCGCAGCGCAGCCCGCCGTGACCCACTGGACGGCGAAGGCCGGTGCGAGATAAATTGTCTGGGCCGCATGTTCTCCAAAATCATGTTCCCAGGAATCATGTTTCCCAAAACTGTCAAGTCTGCGATGCTGTTTCTTCTCCTGACCATACTCTTTTTCTCCACTGCCGCTGCGGCTTCCTCCTACCAGTACATTCGTCTGGGCGAGAAAGCCGACCGCACGACGACCCCGGTTGCCGGGACCGCCATGATGGGCGGCGGCAAGGACCTCGACGATGCTTTCCGCTGGTTGTGCCAGAAGGCGAATGGTGGTGATTTTCTGGTGCTGCGGGCGCGCGGTGACGATGACTACAACTCTTACGTGAACGGGTTATGCAAACTGAACTCGGTGGCTACGCTGATCATTCCCGACCTGGCCGCTGCCCGCGACCCCGCCGTCGCGAACATTATTCGACACGCGGAAGCCGTCTTCATCGCGGGCGGCAATCAGGCCCGCTACGTGAAATTCTGGAAGGGAACGCCGGTCGAGGATGCCATCAACACAAATATCGCCGAGGGGAGGCCCATCGGCGGGACCAGCGCGGGGCTTGCCGTGCTGGGTGAGTTCGCCTACGGTTGTTTGAAAGACAAAGAAGACGACAATGACCTGGCTTCCACCGATGTGCTGCCCAACCCCTACCATAAGCGGGTGACGCTGGTCCGCGATTTCATAAAGATTCCGAACCTGGAAAACACTCTTACCGACAGCCACTTCGCCAAACGCGACCGCATGGGACGCACGCTGGGATTCCTGGCGCGTCTGGTACAGGACGGCTGGTCAAAAACTCCACGCGAAGTTGCGATCGACGAGAAATCCGCTGTTCTGCTGGAGCCAGACGGCAAAGGCACGATCGTTGGGTCCGGCCGCGGCGCCTATTTCCTGCAGGTACGGTCGGCCCCCGAAGTTTGCCGGCCCAATACGCCTTTGACCATTCACAACATTTCGGTTTACCGGGCTCCCGCCGGCGCGCATTTCGATTTCAAGTCGTGGACCGGCGAGGGCGGCGAAAGCTACTCGATCTCGGTTGAGAATGGCGTGATCCACACCACGCGGCCGGACAATTCCATATATTGATACAGTTCCCAGAAACGAATGTTTCACTTGGGAAGGAGCTTTTTGGTAGTTGACTTCTGCCCCCTTCTTTGACAAACTTCCGCCGATCGTAGTGTTCGTTCCGGCAAGCGCTGAATGGCAGAAAACTCATTTATTTTCTTCACTACCGCGGACAATCTGGTGCAGGTAATCCAGTTGGTCGACGCCGGAAAGCTCGAATCCGGACTGTGATCCGAGATTCGACTGGACCATCTTTCTTGCACGCATAGGCTTCCCCACTTCCGCGCAGGCCGAACCTTGAACATGAATAACGAGGAAATCGCATGAAGTCGTTCCGCTCCCGACTAGTACTGGTTGTGATGGTCATGACTCTGGGCAGTCTGCTGGCCGCCCAAACCTATCAAGGCCGCATCCTGGGCTCGGTGACAGACCCGTCCGGGGCTGTGATTGGCGGCGCTACCGTGACCATCACCAACACCGCGACCGGAATTGTGCGCACCCTGACCACCAACGCCTCCGGAGACTACTTCGCCCCCAACCTTGAACCGGGCCCCTATACGGTGGCGGCGCAGGCCTCCAGCTTCAAGAAGGCGCAACGTACCGGATTGCAACTGGAAGTGGCCAAGGACATTCGCGCCGACTTCAGTCTGCAGCCCGGCGCCGTGAACGAAACCGTCGAGGTTTCCGAAGAAGCGCCTGTCGTCGAAACCACCAACGACGTTCTGGGCGGGACTTTCTCCAATAAGGCGATCAACGAGCTTCCGCTGCTGGGACGCGATTTTCAGAATCTGGCGGATTTGCAGCCCGGCATCCAGCGCACCCCGGGAGGCGGTTTTCTGTCGGTGACCGCGAATGGCAACCGCCCCAATGACAACAACTACATTGTCGACGGCCTGGACGATAACGACGCCTACTATGGCACGACTGTGATCAACGCGGAAGGCGTGGAGGGCACCCCGGCCACCCACCTGCCGATTGACGCAATCCAGGAGTTCAACGTTCAGTCCAGCCCCGAAGCCGACTATGGCTGGAAGCCGGGCGCCATCATCAACATTGGAATCAAGTCGGGGACCAACTCGTTTCACGGATCCACCTACTACTTCAACCGGAACAGCGCACTGGACGCGCGCAACTGGTTTAATCCTAACCCGGACCCGGTGGCTGCTCTGAATTTTCATCAGTTTGGCGTCTCGGCCGGCGGACCCATTCTAAAAAGCAAGCTTTTCGTCTTCGGTAATTACGAAGGCGTGCGCGACGTGGTGGGGAACCCGGGATCGGTCAACGTTCCGGTCTCCACGCCGATTGGCGACCCTGATAGCAGCATCGCGGATGCCTTTGCCCTGTGTACGGCGGACGGAGACTGCAGCTCGGTCAGCCAGAACCTGGCCAAATATCTGCCGTTCAATCCCGGACCTGACGTCGCACTGAATCTGGATTTGAACAATCGCAATCGCGAGGACAACGGAATCCTGAAACTGGATTACCACTTGTCGGACAAAACCAATCTGGTGGCCACCTACTTCCTGGGCGACAGTGTGCAGACCGAGGAAGACACTTTAGTCGTGAATCCGCTGTTTCTTTCGCAGGCCAAGACCCGCGCCCAGGTGGTCGGCGGCGGCTGGATCTGGACCCCCACGGCGCGCCTGACCAACCAATTCCGGGTGGGTTACAACCGATTCTGGCAACAGGTGGTGCAAGCGGACCACAATAGCGATCCGGCAACCACGTACGGCCTGAATACCGGGGTCACCGATCCCACCAACTTCGGGATGCCGGAGATTCGAATTGGTGGTGGTTTTGTGCAGCACACTTTGGGGGGAAACCAGTCCTGGCCCCTGTACACGACCCCCAATCAGACCCTTCAGTTCACCGACAGCGCGACCTTCGTGGTCGGCAAGCACAACCTCAAATTCGGCGGCGAATTCCGCACCGGCAGCACCGACAACCTGCGCAACACGTATGGTTCAGGCGAAATCCGCTTCAGCGATCTGGAGAGCTTTACCACCGGCGATGTTCGCAGCGGCAGCTTCGTATTCGTGGGCAACAGCCGGCGCGTTGTGGATCAGAAGTCCTTCGGGGCTTTTGTGCAGGACAACTGGCGCGTCACCCGAGGCTGACCATCGATGCCGGCCTGCGCTACGACGTCAGCTTGCCGATTCACGAACAGCATGATCTGCTCTCCGATTTCGATCCGGCGGTGGGACTGGTGCAGGTGGGCCGGGGACTCAGCCAGCCCTACCACACCGACTACAACAACTTCGCTCCTCGTTTGGGAATTGCCTGGGACCCCAGGGGCACGGGGAAGACCGTGTTTCGCGTAGGCGGTGGGGTTATTTATGAGATCCCGCATATCTCGGTTTTTATCGGCCAGAACAATACCAACGCCAACGGAATTTCGCTCAATCCTACCGGTGTGACGGGAGCTCCCGTGGGCCCGGGAGGCGGCAACATCGTGGCCGCCACCCTCGAACCCGATCCGGACATGATGAGCGCCAATTGGAAGAGTGGGGCGCCGGTGTTTGGTGATCTTTCGCTCAGTAACATCTCTTGCACCAGCGATGCGCCTTGCCCGGCGTTCGGGCTGGCCAAGGACCTCTCGACCCCCTACGTCATGAACTGGAACGCGAATTTGCAGCAGGAAGTGTGGAACAATGCGGCGTTGACCGTTGCCTACGTGGGAAACAAGGGCACCCGGCTCTACAACATTCGCGATATCAATCAAAACATTTACAGCCACGATCAGGGAGTGATTGACGACGGGTTTCCCGACGAACAGACGGGCCGCCCCTTCTACAACCAGTTTCCCAGCCTGAGCTACATCTATCAACTGGGCAACGGTGCGGATTCCATCTATCACGGGCTGCAGGTCACGTTGCGCCAGAACTCAACCAAGGGTTTGTATTTTGTTGCCGGCTACACCTGGGCGCATGCCATCGACACCTCGGGCAGCAATCGTCAATTCAATATTCAGAACAGCTACGATCCGGCGTTCGAGCGTTCCAATTCCGACTCGGACATCCGCCACCGTTTCACCTTCGCCATGACCTATGAGCTGCCCTCAAAGCATGGATTCGCACAGATGCTGCAGGGGTGGCATGTGAACGGGATTTTCACCGCCCAGGGCGGGACGCCACTCTTCTTCTACGATAGTTTCAACGATATCAGCGGCACCGGCGAGTTCAACGACCACTGGAACATCACCGGAGACCCGGCCAACCTTCATTGGTCGAAGAACACGCCCATCCCTTTTCTGGATGCGGACCAGTTCACCACGGTCGAGTACGACACAGTCAATGAGCTGTACCACGCCACCGGCGGAATCAACCCTACCGCCCAGCGATGCTACAACCAGGCCTTCCGTCTGGGTGGACAGGCGGGAGCGGACCAGCTCATCAATGGGCCGGACGGCAGCATTTACGGCGGGTGCTTCGCCTCGGGAGGAACAATCGTGACGCCGCCCGCACCAGGGACCTTTGGCGACATGCGGCGCAACGTGGTTCGCGGCCCCGGCTTCGTAAACCTGGATTTCTCCGTCATCAAAGACTTCAAATTCGGAGAGCGCTTCAGCCTGCAATTGAGAGGCGAGGTATTCAATCTTCTCAATCACCCGAACTTTGACGATCCTGACCATGACCTGTCGGACGGTTCCGCGGGGACGGTGGGAGTGGCGCAGTATACCCCTGATGTCTATGCCTCGAATCCGGTGATTGGGTCGGGCGGTTCCCGGCACATCCAGATCGGCGCAAAGATCATCTGGTAGTCGTTCTTATCCACTAGAACCGAAAAGCCCCAGCGAAAACCTGGGGCTTTTTCATTTCTCAAGGCAGTTCCGACGGAATTTCCACAGGATTTGCACGGAGCTGCGATCCCGTAAGAGGTGAAATCAATCAGGTAATCGCGGAAGAATCAAGTCTGCAAGCCCAACTGGTTGTGGGCATCTAGTCAGTTATCCACAAGATATCGCGCTTTCCCTAAGGCGACATACCTTCGTGCAGTGACCTATAACTTTCTGATTGACAACAAAAGCTTTAGGCGTAGGATGTGGACAAATGTGGTAGAAAGTGGCCGAGACGGTAGTGGTCGTGGGCAACGTTGGAACTTTGAGAGGCGCCAGTGGATTTTGTAGCTGACACCCCAAAAAACAGCCCGAACGAACCAGAAATACCCGGCATTTTGGCCGCTTTGACCTCCCTCGCTGTGGCAGCACTCGTTTTCAAAAGATTTCCCGCCCTAAGGGGCAGAACACATGTTTCGCGGCAATCACCCAACCCGCGTCGACGAAAAGGGACGGCTCAAAGTCCCCGCGGAATTCAAGCGGGTGATCGACGAGAAGTACAACGCGCAATTTTACATCACCAGCCTGGATGGCAAGGTTGGCCAAGTATATCCCTTCGAGGAATGGGAACGGATCGAGCAGAAGCTGGCCGGGCTCTCCACCTTCAATCCGACGAAGAAAAAGTTTCTGGACCGGGTGAACTACTACGGGCAAATGGTCGAGATGGACGGTCAGGGACGTCTGTTGCTGCCGCAGCTATTGCGGGAGGCGGCGCAGCTCAAAGGCGAAGTCGCCGTGACCGGCAATCTTACCCATCTCATAGTTCGCAACCTGGAAGGGTATCGCAGCGAGATCGAGGAGCAAGCGTTCACACCTGAGGATGAGAAGACGCTCGACGATCTGGGCATCTAGTGGACGAGGGTTTAACAAACACCCCCGAGCGGGGTGGGCATGGTGGAAGCAAGAGTGGCCATGTCCCGGTTCTTTTAAAAGAAGCGATCGACTTTTTAGCTATCAAGCGTGGCGGGACTTATATCGACGCCACGGTGGGCCTGGGCGGGCACAGTTTAGAAATCGCAAAACGCCTCGGCGCACCGGGTCATTTGATTGGGCTCGATAAAGATCCTGCGGCGCTCGATGAGGCGCGCGTAAGGCTCATTTCTTCCGGGGGGGAGGGATGGCCCGAGGTGAGTCTGCTGCATGGTTCTTTCGCGGAGATCGGAGAGCGGTTCGAACCGGCATCGGCCGACGGACTACTCGCAGACCTCGGCGTAAGCAGTCTGCAGTTGGACACACCCTCGCGCGGCTTCAGTTTTCAGGCGGAAGGAGCGCTCGACATGCGGATGAATCCGCAAACCGGGCCCACCGCCGAACAAGTGGTAAATGAGGTTGACGAGGTCACACTCGCCAACCTGATTTACGAATTCGGTGAGGAAAGGAGGTCGCGGAGAATCGCCAGAGCCATTGTCCGGTCGCGGCCAATCCGAACGACTGCGGAACTTGCAGCCGTCGTATCGGCCGCGGCCCGGCCAATGAATCAGGCGGAAAGAAGAATTCATCCCGCGACAAGGACCTTTCAAGCTCTTCGAATCTTCGTAAACCACGAATTAGACGACTTGCGGGCGCTGCTGCAGGCTGCCCCGCAAGTGCTTAGACCGGGCGGAAGGATAGTGATCATCAGTTTCCACTCGCTGGAGGACCGCATCGTGAAAGATGCCTTCCGCGAAGGCGTGAAGCAGGGTCACTACCAGGTGCTGACGAAAAAGCCAGTCACCGCCGGGGAAGAAGAAATTGATCGCAATCCGCGGGCACGCAGCGCCAAGATGCGAGCGGCGGAAAGAATTTAAGGCGAGGCGGGTCTTCGACCCGCCTGGACGGGTCAGAGACCCGTCCCCACATGGTTTGTGGCGTTACAAGTTTATCCCTGGAAAACCAGCCAGGGACCCGGTGCAGCCGTTGACGGATGAACCGGGATAAAAGATCCGGGACGGCATCGCCTCTCACAACAAAGGGCGAAACACAACTCTCTACCTTCTTCGGTGCCGTCCCGGAGAGATGGGAAGGTAGAACGGAGGCCACAGATGTACCGAGGAACGACGTACACAGGAACCCTGATCGACGAATTAATAGCCACGGTGGAGCGAACTGAAGCCCGGAGCGAAGTGCGGACCGAAGCCCGGTCCGACAGGCGCTTGCAGGACCTGCGCTCCCAGGAAGAGAAACTTGCCTACTGGTATGCGGTGGCGCAACAGGAAGTTGCGCAATTCGAATCCAGCCTGGCCGGGGTGGCATAAATGGCGGCGGCGCAGTGTGCAGCTCCAACCATGCGGCGTAAACGCACTTGGTCCGGGACTCCGGAGGTCTATTTTGCCAAGTCCATCGACAATTCGCGCCTGGTCAAAGTGGAGAATCCACAGCGCAGCCGCGAGATGAGACAATTTGGAGTTGCCCTGGGTTGCCTGTTTCTGCTGGTGATGACTTTTGCCTGGCAGCATTTCAAAGCCATCGAGTACGGCTACAAGATCGAAACTCTGCGCGTGCAGCGCGACGGCCTGGCGGAGGTGAACCGGGCCCTGCGCCTGGAAGAAGCCTCGCTGCGCGACCCCGAGCGCATTGACACCCTGGCGCGCAAGCTGGGACTGCAATCCCCGCAGGCCGGCCAGGTGATGCATATGGATACAGTTTTACCGGACGCCGCAACGCCGGTGCTGGCCAGCGTGACTCCGCTTTCCGGGGTTTCGGCACGATAGGAAAATGCAGCGCCAACCTCCGGCCGGCCCGATAGGCGGGCGCGACGGCGGCGCTACATGTGGTTTGGCGGCTCCCGCATGGTGGGCCGCCATGTTTGTCTAAGGGGCCTGGACAACCGTGGCTACGAGCACACCCCGTAACAGCGCGAATAAGCGACTCTACATCCTGGGCGCAATCCTGGTGTTCTGGGCCGGCGCCATCTGCCTGCGCCTGATTTACCTGCAAATCTTTTGTTACGGCGACTTCGAGCAGAGGGCCCAACGCCAGCAGCAACGCACCACGGAAGTTGCGGCCAAACGGGGAATCATCTACGACCGTGCCGGCCGTGAACTGGCAATGTCCATTGCGGTAGATTCCGTATTCGCGGTGCCCGCCGACATTCCTGACCTGGCGGGAACCATGTCACTGGTCGCACGCATCACGAAGGCCGATCCTCGGGAACTGCTGGCCAAGTGCAAAGCTGCCCGCACCTTTTGCTGGGTGGCGCGCAAGGCCGACGCCGACACCGCCGACCGCATCCGGGCCATGAACCTGCGCGGCATCTACTTCCAGAAAGAATCCAAGCGCTTCTATCCCAAGCGTGAACTGGCGGCGCAGGTGCTCGGCTACGTCGGCATGGACGACGAAGGCCTCAGCGGCATCGAACGCGAGGACGATGACGACCTGCGCGGCAAGCCCGGCCGCATGCTGATCTCGGTCGACGCCCGCCGCAAGTGGTTCGGCAGCGTCGAAAAGCAGCCCGATCCCGGCGAGAACGTGGTTCTGACGATCGACGAGAAAATTCAGTACATCGCGGAACGCGAGCTGGAAACAGCGATGCAGCAGACCCATGCCGAGTCGGGCACGGTCGTAGTGGAGAACCCAAAGACCGGAGAAATTCTGGCGCTGGCCAATCGGCCCACCTTCAATCCCAACCTGGCTCGCGACATCACACCAAAAAGATTAAAAGACCATGCCGTCAGCGATGTCTACGAGCCGGGATCCACCTTCAAGCTGGTGACGATCGCAGCAGCACTGGAAGAAAAACTGACCCGCCCCGACGAAGTGTTTGACTGCCAGATGGGGTCCATCGTCATCAATGGCATGCGGATTCGCGACAGCAGACCGCATGGGCTGCTTACGGTCGCGAACGTTCTGGCCGAATCGAGCGACGTGGGCGCGATCAAGATCGCATTGCGCCTGGGAGAAGATCGGTTCTACAAGTACATTCGAGCCTTCGGCTTCGGGCAGCAAACCGGCGTTGAATTGCCGGCCGAAACTCGCGGTTTGACCAAGCCGGTGAATCGCTGGTCAAAAGTATCGATCGCGGCGATTTCCATGGGGCAGGAGATCGGTATCACTCCGCTGCAGTTGGCGGCCATGATTTCCACCATCGCCAATGACGGAATCTGGACTGCTCCCCGGATCGTCGCCGGAACTACCGCGCCGCAGGGTGCTCCCCAATTGGTCGCGTTTCATCCCGGAGTCCAACGACGAGTCATATCCCCGATGACCGCGGCCCAGATGAAGCAGATGATGCAAGGCGTGGTCCTGCACGGCACCGGCAGGAAGGCGATTCTTGAAGGTTACAGCTCGGCGGGAAAAACCGGCACCGCCCAGAAAGTCGATCCTGCGACGCACGCGTATTCGCATACCAAGTACGTGGCGTCGTTCGCCGGCTTTGCTCCAATCAATAACCCGGTTATCACGGTGGCGGTAATTCTTGACTCCGCGGAGGGTTTGCATCAGGGCGGACAAGTTTCCGCGCCCGTGTTCCAACGGATCACGCAGCAGGTTCTGGAATATCTGCACACTCCTCACGACGTCGAACTGCCAGCCAGCCGCCAGGTCCTGCTGGCCGAGCGACGCGTGCAGAACCAGGACGTGGAAGAAGGATCACCGGACCGCCTCGGGGACACCCTGGAGGCGGCCGATCTTCCGTCATCAGACTCAGGTCCCCCGCCGGCCAGCGCTTCCGCGAAGCCTACGCCAGACGTGGCCGCCAGCGTGGTCGTGCCCGCAGCTTTGCGACAGCAGGAAGAGGCCGCGCCGCCAGTTCCATCGCAAAAGCAGATTGCGATGGCAGAGCCCAGAACTGGAGAAACGCCACCTCCTCCACGCCTTCCATCCAGCGGCATGGTGGTGTTGGATGTGGAGCAGGGCGGAATCGTGGTTCCATCGTTTCTGGGCAAGAGCGTCAGGGCCGCAATCGAAATGGCCCAGGAAGGCGGGCTGGATCTGGACGCGATCGGCGACGGCCTGGCCCGGGAGCAGTCACCCCCGCCCGGTTCCCACGTAGCGTCCGGATCGCAAGTGACGGTGAAGTTTGGACGGTAGCTCTGTCGTGGTAATCACCACACACATGTCATCCTGAGCGCGGCCTTCCGTCCCGCGAAGCGGGAGGGAAGCAAGCGAAGGACCCATGCATTTCTCGCCGGCTAAACTTCCTGCGCGATTGGAGCGATGAAAGCAGCAATGCATAGGTCCTTCGTCGCCAGCCCTTCGCGAAGCGGGAGGAAGCAAGCGAAGGACCCATGCATTTCTCGCCGGTTAAACTTCCTGCGCGATTGGAGCGATGAAAGCAGCAATGCATAGGTCCTTCGTCGCAAGCCCTTCGCGAAGCGAAGGGCTTTACTCCTCAGGATGACATCGGCGCTGGTGACCGTCCTACGGAGAGTCCTCGGCGCTCAGGATGACACTTGATTCGCAGCACGAGTGCAATAGAATCCAAGGCAATGACCTTCCTGGAACTCCTGTACGGCGCGGAAGTGCTCTCCCAACGCGGCAACCCCGGCATCGGGGGCCTGGAATATGACTCGCGCCGGATCAAGCCGGGTGACGCTTTCGTCGCCATGCAGGGCGAATCGAGCGATGGGAACAAATTCATTGACCAGGCGATCTCCGCCGGTGCCGTCGCTATTGTTACCGACTCCGCGACCGAGAAACCTCGCCCCGACGTAGCCTGGGCGCAAGTGCCCCACGGACGCCGGGCGCTGGCCCGGCTGAGCGCCAACTTTTACAAGAAGCCAGCCGAGCGACTGGCCATCACCGGCATCACCGGCACAAACGGAAAAAGCACGACTGCATTTGTGCTGGAATCGATCCTCACCGTGGCCGGTCGCAAGAGCGCGCTGATTGGGACGATCGAGTATCACGTCGCAGGTAAAACTCTGCCCGCGCCGCACACCACTCCCGAAGCGCTGGAGCTGAATCGCATTCTGAACCAGGCCCTCGGCCAGGGCGCAACTGAAGCCGTGATGGAAGTTTCCTCGCACGCGCTCGAGCAGCAGCGGGTTTACGGAATTCCGTTCGATGTTGCGGTTTTCACCAACCTGACCCGCGACCACCTCGACTATCACCGCACCATGGAAGATTATTTTGCCTCCAAACAGGTCTTGTTCGAAGGCTGCGGCACCGAGGCGCCCCGCGCCGCCGTGCTTAACGCCGACGACGAGTATGGCCAGAAGCTGGTAAAGGTCAGCAGGAAGCGCAGTTCCGAAGTATTGACCTACGGACTGGCCAAGGGTGATTTCCACGGCGAGAAAATCGAAATCAGCCCGCGCGGAACCAGATTTGATCTGATCACACCGAAGGAAACCATTCCACTGTTTTCCCCGCTCATCGGGAAAGTGAATGTGTACAACATTCTGGCGGCGGCGGGTGCGGCGTATTCGCGGAACTGCGCGGCTGAGTCGATTGCGCAAGGAGTCGCGGGCCTCGCCCGCGTACCCGGCCGCTTCGAACGGGTGGACTGCCAACAGCCCTTCACCGTGGTGGTCGACTATGCCCACACCGACGACGCTTTGCGAAATCTGACTGCGCTGGCGCGGGAATTCGTTCAGCAAGCAGGCCAGAAGGCCAAGGTGATCACGGTTTTCGGCTGTGGCGGCGATCGCGACCGCGCCAAACGTCCGCTGATGGGCGAGGCTGCCGGACGGGGCAGCGATTTCGTAATCTTGACCTCGGACAACCCGCGCAGCGAAGATCCACTCGCCATCATCAATGACGCCCTGGTGGGATTGCAACGCTCGGGCACGAAATACCGGACAGAACCGGACCGCAAAGCCGCCATCATGCTGGCTGTCCGTGAGGCGAATCCAGGAGACATTGTGCTTATCGCCGGCAAGGGCCACGAAAAAGTGCAGGTTACGCGTGACGGCTCAACGCCTTTTGACGATGTAGAAGTCGCGCAGAAAGTTTTGCGCGATGCCGGATACGATTGCAAGTCGTCCAACGCGGCCGCCGGAAAACGTGCATGAAACTCCCACTTTCAAGGGTCGCCGAATTCCTTTCGGCCACCGGCGAGTTCGATCACAAGGCGATCGCCCAGGCCTATTCGATTGACTCGCGCACCATCCAGCCCGGCGAGCTATTTTTCGCGGTCAAGGGCGAGCGCATGGATGGCCACGATTTTGTCCGGCAGGCGCTCGAAAAGGGGGCCGTGGCTGCGGTTGTCCGCAAGGACCAGTTGGCGCGCTATGCGGTGAAGACCGGGCTGCTGGCGGTTCCCGATACTCTGGTCGCTTTGCAAACCCTGGGCGCCGCCGTGCGCCGGTTGTGGGCCAAACCGCTGATCGGGGTGACCGGATCGACCGGCAAAACCACCACGAAAGAAGCGATTGCTCATGTCCTTTCTTCCCGCTTTCGAGTGCTCAAGTCGGAAGGCAACTTCAACAATCATTTCGGACTGCCGCTGATGCTGCTGAAAATCGAGCCCGAACACGAGGCCGCCGTCATCGAGATGGGCATGTCGCACCGGGGAGAGATTGCCGCGCTGGCCAAAATCGCGCAGCCGGAAATCGGCGTGGTCACCAACGTGGCCCCGGTCCACCTGGAATTCTTCAAGTCGGTGGCGGAAATTGCGCACGCGAAATACGAACTGATTGAGTCTCTGCCCGCCTGGGGGACCGCGATCCTCAACGCCGACGACGAGTACGTTTCTCAATTCGGCCGCGACTTTCACGGCAAGGTGGTGTGCTATGGTTTTCATCCATCGGCCGACGTCCGAGCGGAAAATATCGAATCACGCGGCGCCGCCGGCTCGGTTTTCGATGTTGTGGCCGGTGGTTGCCGCGAACCGGCGGTCCTGTCTCTGGTAGGCAAGCACAACATCTACAACGCCTTGGCCGCGGTTGCTACAGGAATGGAACGAGGCCTCAGTCCTTCACAAGCGGTGGATGCCCTGAGGACTCTGGCCCCCGCGGATAAACGGGGGGCGGTCGTCCAAGTGGGCAACATCACGATCATCAACGATTGTTACAATTCCAATCCAACGGCCCTGGACGCAATGGTAGACACGCTGGCTGCGATGCCCGCGAAACGCCGCATTGTGGTCGCCGGCGAGATGCTGGAACTGGGCCCGTCAGGCGAAGAACTGCATCGCCGCTCCGGCCGTCACATGGCGGAAAAGGGAATCGACATACTGCTTGGAGTGCGCGGCTTGGCCCGGCCAATGGTCGAGGCCGCGGGCGACGCCGGGATCAAGGCGGAATTCGTCGCTACGCCCGAAGAAGCCGGCGAGTGGCTGGCCCGCGAAACCCGCGACGGCGACGTGGTGCTGCTGAAAGCGTCGAGGGGGGTGAAATTGGAACGAGCTTTGGAAACAGTCGTCAGTCGTCAGTCGTCAGTCGTCAGCAAATCCGGGACTGCGGACGACCGTTCCTGACGATTGCTGTTTGACGGCTGACGACTGAAGACTGAAGACTGACGACTGAACGGAGGCTGATTGCTCTACTGGCTGCTGTACCTGAAGCTGTTCCACTACTTTCCGCCGTTCCGCATTTTTCGCTATTTGACGTTTCGTACAGCATTTGCCAGCCTCACCGCGCTTTTCACGGCGCTCATCGTCGGCCCCATTGTCATCAACCGTCTGCGCGAATTTCAAATCGGCCAGTTCATCCGCGAAGAAGGGCCCAAGGCGCATCAGAAGAAGGCGGGCACTCCCACCATGGGCGGTCTGCTGATCGCCATTTCCATCGTTGTGCCGACTCTGTTATGGGCCGACCTGAGCAACCCTTTCGTCTGGATCGCGGTGTTTTCCACCTGCGCCTTTGCCGCCATTGGTTTTGCCGACGACTACATCAAAGTGGTGAACCGGCGAAACCTGGGCCTTACGTCGAAAGCGAAGCTGGGCTTGCAGATTGCGGTGAGCACCCTGATCGCCGTCGCCCTGATCGCCCTGCAAACCCGGGGCGAATACTCCACCAAGCTGATGGTGCCTTTTATCAAGCAGTTTCACCCCGATCTGGTGATCGAGAAACTGGTCGGCAATCCTGCCCTTTGGCCGCTGGCGTTTCTTCCGTTTGTCGCCTTTGTGGTGTTTATGATTGTGGGATCGAGCAACGCCGTGAATCTTACCGACGGCCTGGACGGTCTCGCTATCGGATGCACGGTCATCGCGGCCGGCGCGCTGGCCGTGCTGACTTACGTCAGCGGCCACGCAACTTTCGCGCAGTATCTTGAACTGCAGCGCATGCCGCTGGCGGGCGAACTGACGATTTTTTGCGGAGCCATGGTGGGCGCGGCCATCGGGTTCCTCTGGTACAACGCCCATCCCGCCGAAGTCTTTATGGGGGACGTGGGATCTCTGGCCCTGGGCGGCGCCATCGGCACGGTTGCCGTGATGATCAAACAGGAGCTGCTGCTGCCTTTCATCGGCGGCATCTTCGTGATCGAGGCCGTGTCCGTAATTCTTCAGGTGGCGTCCTACAAACTGCGCAAGAAACGCATTTTCAAGATGGCGCCCCTGCACCATCATTTCGAACTGCTGGGCTGGTCGGAATCAAAAATTATCGTGCGTTTCTGGATCGGGTCCCTGGTCTTTGCCCTGTTGGCCCTGACCACACTAAAGCTAAGATGAAAGCTGCTGGCTGCTGGCTTCTGGCTCCTAGCCAGCCAAAGACCATGGGCTACAAGCCAGAAGCTGCACTTATGGATCTCGCCAACAAACGCGTTCTCGTCGTCGGCCTGGGCAAATCCGGGGTGGCCTCGGCCCTCTTCTTGCAAGCCCGAGGCGCGAAGGTCACGGTTTCCGACGCCAAGCCGCAAGATCAGCTAGGAGAAGAGATTCCCCTGCTGCTCGATCACGGCATTGCGGTCGAAACCGGTGGGCACGGCGAGCGCACTTTTCGAGGACAGGACCTCATCGTCGTCAGCCCAGGTGTTCCGGTGGACTCCCCGCCACTGGTGCAGGCTCGAGCTGTCGGCGAGCCCGTGATCGGCGAAATTGAACTGGCGTTCCAGTTTCTACCCAAGAACATCGTCGCGATTACCGGCTCGAACGGCAAGACCACGACCACAACGCTGGCGGGTGAAATTGTGGCGGCAGGGGGCTTTCCCACCGCGGTCGGCGGCAATATCGGCACCCCCGCGATCTCCCTGGTCGAGCAGGCGAAGGCGGATACGGTCGTGGTGCTCGAGGTGTCGAGTTTCCAGTTGGAGACGATCCAGGCATTCCGTCCGCGAGTGGCCGTGGTGCTCAATATCACGCCCGACCACCTCGACCGGCATCGCACTTTCGAGGCCTATACCAACGCCAAGGCGCGCATCTTTGAGAATCAGCAACCGGAGGATTTCGCGGTCCTGAATGCGGATGATCCCACCTGTGCCGGGCTAGCCAGCCGGACCAAGGCGCAAGTCTTCTGGTTCAGCCGTAAGGGAGAGGTAAAACACGGCGCGTATGTGCGCGATGGCCGGATCCTTTTTCGTGACGCCCAAGGCCAGCGGGAGATCATGCTGGTTTCGGAAATCACGCTCAAGGGAGGCCACAACGTCGAAAACGTGCTGGCCGCGGTTTGTGTCGGCGCCCTCCTGGGCTGCGAGGCGGGGAGTATCGGCAAAGCTGTCCGTAGCTTCAAGGCGGTCGAGCATCGGCTGGAATACGTGGCCACGATTCGCGGCGTGGAGTATTTCAACGACTCCAAAGCCACCAACGTGGATGCAACCATCAAGGCCCTGGAATCGTTCCCCGCGAATGTCCACCTGATTCTCGGCGGCAAGGACAAAGACAGCGACTATACCCAGCTCAACCATCTGCTGCGGCAACGGGTTAAACGGGTCTACACCATCGGCGCGGCAGCGGAAAAGATTGAGTCCCAGATCAAAGCCGTGGATGTTGACCGCTCCGCGACCCTGGAAACGGCGCTGCGACGCGCGGCGGCCACCGCCGTTGCCGGAGACATCGTGCTGCTGGCCCCGGCTTGCGCCAGCTTCGACCAGTTCCAGAACTACGAGCACCGGGGAAGGGTATTTAAAGAAGTAGTCCGCTCTCTTGCCCAAGAGTCCGAGCCCGTGTAGGCGCGAGCGTCCCGCTCGTGCTCCCTGTTTCTGGTATCTTCGGTTCTCCTCGACGGCATTGCCACCCCCGCACGAGCGGGACGCTCGCGCTCCCTGTTTCTGGTATCTTCCGTTCTTCTCGGCGTCATTGCCACTGCCGCACGAGCGGGACGCTCGCGCCCACATTGGTTTCTCCCAGGGGAACCAAGTTAGTTACAGACCATTCCGGAAATTCACAGACATTCTGCTCCGCGTCTCCGTGCCTCCGTGGTGAAATGAATTCCCCATGGCCAAGCGTGTCAGCGTCGATAGCTGGCTGTTTACCGTCACCCTGATCCTGGTATTTGTGGGATTGGTGATGGTCTTCAGCGCGTCTGCCGTCATGGCCAAGGAGCGCTACGGGTCCGGCTACTACTTTCTGTTGCGCCAGGTAGGATGGGCCGCCGGCGGAATCTTAGCCATGGTGGTGTTGATGAAGGTCGACTACCGCCGCTACAAGCAGCCCGGGGTGGTGTTTTCCGTGTTGGGCCTGACCACCCTGATGCTGATTTCGGTCTTCTTTTTCGACCGGGCCCACAACACGCACCGCTGGATTCACTTCAGCGGGTTCTCCTTCCAGCCCTCGGAAGTGGCCAAGGTGGCAATCATCCTGTTCCTGGCCTTCTTCCTGGAGAGCCGCATCAAATCCATGGATGACTGGCGAAACACGCTTCTGCCCGCGGTCCTGCCCACTGTGATGTTTCTGGGCCTGATCGTTTTTCAACCCGACCTGGGCACAGCCATCGCCTGCGCCGCGATTACCGCCTGCATGCTGTTCGTGGCCGGGCTCGACCTGCGCTGGCTGGCGTACGCCGGCACGGCGTCGTTGCTTCCACTCTATTTCCTGATCTTCCACGTTGCTTATCGCCGCGACCGCATTCTGGCTTTTCTGAATCCGTACTCTGACCCGCAGGGAAAGGGCTTCCACATCATTCAATCGCTCATTGCGGTGAGCACCGGAGGCATCACCGGCCTGGGATTCATGGAAGGGAAGCAGAAGCTGTTTTATCTTCCCGAGCCGCACACCGACTTCATCTTTGCCGTGACCGCGGAGGAGCTAGGCCTGCTGGGCTCGCTCGTGATTCTGCTGCTTTTCGGAATCTTTTTATGGCGCGGCGTTCGCACCGCGCTCCGCACTCAGGACATGTTCGGCCGCCTGCTGGCTGTGGGGATCACCTGCATGGTCGTAGTGCAGGCGTTCATCAATATCAGCGTGGTGTTGGGAATCATGCCGACCAAAGGGATTCCGCTGCCCTTCGTATCCTACGGAGGCTCGTCGCTGTTCGTGACCCTCGCCTGCGTGGGCGTCCTGCTGAATATCACCAAGCAGACGGATTGAAACACGCCATTTCGCAAGCTGTCATCCTGAGCGCAGGGGCTGCTTCGCTTCGCGAAGCAGCCCCGCAGTCGAAGGACCCCTATAGCCCCCGCGGACGCCGGCGACTTCGGGTTGTTCTTCCCTAGTTGTGCACGGGTGCCTTATCGAATTGCAAAGGTAACAGGTTCTTGCTGAGGTAGGGGTCCTTCGACTTCATCAGCCCATTCGCAAGCGAATGGGCTGACTTCGCTCAGGATGACAGGTCAGGGTCGCTGGCAATCTCATGAGGTTTTCAGCTGTTCCTGGACCGCGCGATAGGCCTGGTCGATGGCTACGTTGGTGTAAGCGCTGGCGCCGGCGTCAGAATTGGCGATGGAGATTCGTCCAAATTGCTGGCGGCCAATCACGCACGGACGTTCCTCCGGGGCCCACTGCGGGTCCGAAAGAGAATCGTATTCATACGCGTACCCATGCCCCCAGCGATTGACTGTGATGGCCGCGATGTCGCGGGCCGAATTGAAGCCGCCGGGCGACAGCATACGCTGCAACTGATCGCGGATATTGCGTTCAAAGGTGGAAAATGGTGTGCCGATCAATTCGAATCTTCCCATGCGGTATTGAGCCCGTCGCGGCAGGCCGGGCTTGCATGGCGTACGCAACATGAACAGCACCATCGGTTCCTCAGGATTGCTGGGGAATTCATACGCGCCCAGGCTGACGGGAAAATCCAGCATGGTAAAGCAGTGATACCCGCCGGGCGAAATAATCTGCCGGATTCCCAGCTTGTGAAACGCTGTCCAGTTGCGAATCGCGACGTGGGTGTAGATGAAGGGTTCCTTGACGCCGTAGTGCAGCGCCTCTTTCTGCGTCTCCGGCAATTCCGCGCAGAGATACGGGACCATGCCGTTGTAGCAGGCGAGGACACAGGCCTTCCCTTTGGCTCTCTGTAATTTTCCTTTCAGCACATAATCGACTTCCACTTCTTTCGCCGCATGGAGTGGACCAACATTTCGTACGCGCGCGGCCGTAGCGTTCAGACGAAGACGAATGGGTGACGAGGGCCGATCCAGCTTGCCATAGTCGGCTGGGGCCGTGACGATGTCTTCCATGGTGTGTCCCGGGATGCATGCGGGAACCAGAGAACGGACCAGCAGCCGCGCAATGGATGCATTGCCGTCAGGAAAGTGAAAAATGTATGGCTCACCCTCGTCTTCTTCGTTGTCTCCCAGGTCCATGCCGTCAAAGCCCGCATACTGGTACGCCCCGTAATCGTCAGGGTTTCGATAACAGGCGAGCGCGGAGATGGATTCGATTCCCACGGCAAATAAATCGTGGGTATAAGTTTGGAAAAACGGGAGAACAGCGGGGTCGGCGTGGCAGATCTCGGTCAGGAAGGCAGCGTAGCTGATCTTGGCCAGGCGAGCCTGTTTCTGCTGGCGAGAAAGGCCCGGCAAGTAGTCCTTTTTCTCGGTATAAAGCCGCGCAATCTCCTGTCGCACCTTTTCCGGCAGCGGAGTCTTTGCCAGAAACTCGGGCCACGGGGCCGAGCCCATGCCCGGCACTACGCGTTCTTCGCCGAACGTCTCCTTATCGAAGAAGCAGGCCGTCCCCAGGTGCGCGTAGAGTTTCTGATCGTAAGCCTTGTAAAATTTCTTCGTCTCGATTCCCAGGTCCTGAAGAACGGCCTTGGCCACCGCGCTGTACTCTGACGGACTTTCGATTGACTGCGTCCCTCCATTGCTCAGAAGCAGGCGCTTCCCCACGCGGAACTCGTTGCGGCGGGCGTGTCCACCGAAGTCGTCATGATTGTCGAGAATGAGAATGCGGGACTTTGGACCGGCCTGTTGGCGGTAAAAATAGGCCGCAGCCAGGCCGCTGATGCCGCCGCCCACGACAATCAGATCGTACGTTTCGCCTGTGTCGGCGGGGCTTCCGGCGGTTTCCCAAAAAGTTCCATCACGCAGGGCGTGGGCGACGTCAAAGGCGCCCGGCTGACTGCCTCTCATCCCCGTGAGCGCAGGCGGGTAGAATCCCGCCGGAGAATGGCCCGCGCTATCACCGGGCGCAGCGCCTGAAGCCAGTTCGGTCAGCCCAGCGCTGCCCAGAACCCCAATCCCTACGGCTACGCCGTTCAGAAAATCGCGGCGAGTAATGCGGCGCCCCATTCCGAGTTCGCGGTCGCGCTTCTCCTGGTTCATGGTTTGAGTATATCGAGGCGTGGCCTGGAATTCCCGGCCGCCTCATCGCCAGCGGCGGTCAGTCCATGATTGACCAATCGAGGTACGGGCGCGAGATCTCTACGATCTTGTCGGTAGGGAATTCCTTGTCCCAGGCAGAGGCTGCAAACCTTACATCAACCTTGATATGGGGGCAGTGGCGATAGACGTATGTTCGCCGCGAAGCAGTCGATATGCCACCCTCTGTGGTGAATACTTTCAGCAGCTCAAATCTGGTTTCACCAACTTTTACCGCCTGCATGGAGCGAAGTGCGTTGTCGATCCAGTTCGTATGCTCTTCGTCGATCTGAAAACGAGACGCGACATGGTTTGTCCCATAGGACGAAGCCAGAGTTGCTATGCAGATCAGAGATATGCCCAGGAATCGATTCATGCGGCCCTCGTCGAGAAAGAATATACCGGCAGGATCGTGAATGGACATCGCCAGGTCAAAGATGAGAGATGGCGCCCAAAGTCCTTACTCGCAGGATTATGCTCCGCAGCCGGCGATAAACCGAGCCGACGCTCCTAAACCGTCAACTGGACCCGCAACTGCCATTGCAAGTTCCGGTTTATAGTCAGATCATGCGGGCAATTCTGGCAGGGGGCGGGACCGGCGGACACGTGATCCCTGCCCTGGCCATTGCCCATGAACTCCAGAAGGAATACGACGCCGAGGTGCTGTTTATCGGTACTGCGCGCGGCATCGAGAATCGGATGGTCCCCGCGGCCGGATTTCAGTTGCAGCTGGTGCAGGTTGGAGCGCTCAACAAAGTGAGTCTCAAGACGCGGCTGAAAACTTTATTCGATCTTCCCCGCGCGGTCTGGGATGCACGCCGCATCCTCAAGGAGTTTGCCCCCGAGGTTGTGATCGGCGTTGGCGGATACGCTTCCGGTCCAGCCATGCTGGCGGCAATTCTCAGGGGAACACCAACCCTCTTATTCGAGCCCAACGTGGTCCCGGGCTTTGCCAACCGCATGGTGGCGAGATGGGCCTCAGGGGCGGCTGTCCATTTCGAAGAGACCGCGCAATATTTCCGGAATGCCGAGGTCACGGGCGTACCCGTGCGTGAGGCATTTTTCCAAATTGCCGGCCAGCCGACGGCAAACGCCAATCCCACCTTACTTGTCTTCGGCGGCAGCCAGGGCGCGAATGCCATCAACCAGGCCATGATCCGGTGTTTGCCCGAACTGGTGAAGCACGATACCGAATATTCACATCATCCATCAGACCGGAGAGCGCGGCTATAATGACGCGCAGGCCGCGTATCAGCAGGCAGGATTATCGGCTGAAGTCTTTCCTTTTATCACGGATATGCCCGCTTTCTTCGCTCGAGCCGATTTGCTGCTATGCCGCTCAGGCGCCAGCACGGTGGCCGAAATCACGGCAGCAGGCAAGCCGGCGGTTTTTGTTCCTTTTCCGCGCGCCGCTGACGACCATCAGCGGGTCAACGCCCAGGCACTGGAGCGCGCCGGCGCCGCAGTGGTGGTAGAAGAAACCAAGCTGGAGCGCGTATGGCTGGCCGATACCATTGCCGCCTTGCTGGGCGATCCCGGACGGCTGCGACGTATGAGCGCCGCCGCGCAAAGCCTGGCGCACCCGAACGCGGCCCGCGATATAACCGCCATGGCGGCCCGGCTGGCAGGAGTAGAAGAACTGTCATCCTGAGCGGAGTGACTGCTTCGCGCAGCGAAGCAGTTACGTAGTCGAAGGACCCCTATATGAAATCGAATGCCTGGGGCGTGGGGGGTTTTGGGCGGCTGCATGCTTTAGGAGATTGTCGGGCACGACGGCGGCAGATCGTTCGAAGGTAGAGGTCCTTCGACTCCGCAGACCGCTTCGCAAAGCGAATCGGTCTGCTACGCTCAGGATGACAGGCTCAGGATGACAGGCTCAGGATGACAGGCTCGGGATGACAGGCTCAGGGTGACAGGCTCAGGATGACAGGCTCGGGGTGACAAGCTCAGGATAACCGGCTCAGGTGACAGGAAAACTTAAATGTTTGCCAAGATCCAGCGCATCCATTTCGTGGGCATCGGCGGTATTGGCATGAGTGGCATTGCCGAAGTGCTGCTGAGCCTCGGCTACGGGGTTTCGGGTTCTGATCTGAAGAGTTCGGCCGTGACCCAACGGCTGGCCAGCCTGGGCGCAAGTGTCTTCGAAGGTCATGCCGCCGGGAATGTCGCCGGCGCGGAAGTTGTGGTCACCAGCTCCGCGGTCGCGCCGGAAAACCCCGAGGTGGTCGAAGCTCACAAACTCCACATTCCCGTGATTCCCCGCGCCGAGATGCTGGCTGAGTTGATGCGTCTGAAGTACGGCATCGCGGTCGCGGGCATGCACGGCAAAACCACGACCACTTCCATGATTGCCGCCGTACTGGCCGCTGGAGGCCTTGACCCAACCGTCGTCGTCGGAGGGCGCGTGGACGCCTTGGGATCCAATGCCCGCACCGGTAAGTCGGAGTACCTGGTAGCCGAGGCCGATGAGAGTGACCGATCGTTTCTCAAGCTTTCTCCGGTGCTCGCGGTGGTCACCAATATTGACCGCGAGCACATGGATTGCTATCGCAACATGCGCGACGTGAAAAAGGCATTCCTCGATTTCATGGACCGCGTCCCTTTCTATGGCGTGGTCGTGGTCTGCAATGACGACACACCACTGCGCCGCTTGTTGCCGCAAGTTCGCCGCCGCACCGTGAGCTATGGCACCCGGCGAGGTTCGGATTTTCAGATCAAACTGGGGAAGACTGCCTTTGAATCCGCTGCACAGCAGCCGATCAGCCATTTTCGCGTGCTCTACGGGGAACGCGACCTTGGCGAATTCCGCTTGCACGTGCCCGGGGCGCACAACGTCCTGAACGCGACTGCAGCTATCGCCGTGGGCATCGGTCTCGACATCAAGGCCGACGATATTCGTGCGGCACTGGAAAACTTCCGGGGCGTGGATCGGCGGTTCCAGTTGCGAGGCAAGGCCGCCGGCGTCAGCGTGATTGACGACTACGGTCATCATCCTACCGAAATTCGCGCCACCCTGGCGGCGGCCCGGCAGTGCGGCTTTGGCAAGGTCCACGTCCTGTTTCAGCCTCACCGCTATACCCGCACCCGAGACCTCATGGACGAATTCGCCACCGCGTTTCAGGACGCCGACTCACTGGCAGTCCTCGATATTTATGCCGCCAGCGAAGCGCCGATCGAAGGCATCACCGGCGAGCTTCTGGCACAGAGGATCAGCGAAGAGGGCAAGCGGACGGCATCATACGCGGCCTCGTTTGCCGATGGGATCGCCCTGGTTGTGGCCGCGGCCCAGCCGGGAGACATGATTTTGACTCTGGGCGCGGGCAGTGTATCCCAGTTGGGACCCATGATCCTGGCAAACCTGCAGGAAACCGAGGCGGCTTCATCCCGACCGCGGACGGCAGTTTCGGCTCCCTGAAGCGATTTTTTCCTCGGCACCCGCTCACAAAACAACCGGCGACTGATAACGACTCTTTCCCTGCTTCGTCTAATCGGCAAAGGGAAATGCCATGGAATCCGAAAAACTGATGTACTGGATGACGCTGGGGGTCCTGGCGCTGGCCACGACCACCGGATTCGTGAGTGAGCACCGGACCTGGGGCGAAGGCCTCGTGGACCGCTCCATTGCGTTGGTGTCGCAGGCTTCTGAAATCGCGGCCAATGCTGCCGGAATCGCGGGCCTGGAGCTGGGCCGCGGCGAAAACGATTGGGCGAGTTCCCCGCGCGCCGTGGTCGAGGCTCGGGCCCGGCTGGCCTGCGTGCAGAGCACGATGGTACGCCGTCAGGTGGAAATGAGCCGTTTGCAGGCGATGAAAGTCCGGGTGCGGATGCTGAGTCGAGTCCCTCGTACGATCGTGTTGCCGAATCAGAATCTGGTGATTGAGATTCCGCAGCCTCCCCTGACGCAGGTTGACACTTTCTAGCGAAGGGAAACCTCGCGCTCCACCTTGATCCGGAACACAACCTGGCCTGTGCAAAACCCGCCAAATTTTTCTATCTCTCTTGCTCAAAAGCAGTTATAGTGTTTTTGCTCAGCGGTTCCCCGACGACAATTGACCTGAGTTGATGGCGCGGAAATCCGGCCCCACCATCTCGCAGGAAGACTTGTACCCACTGGCCGACGAGCCAGGGCGCGAAGATGCGCAAGATGCGCGCCTGCTCGACTTGGACGTGGAACAGGAACCTCCGTTCCTACGCGTGCAGAAGCGCGTCTCCGTTCGTCGTGGTTCACTTCCGAAGAGAACGGTTACTCGCCTGACCTGGGCCGCGGTCGCCCTCGGCATCGTCTTCGTCTGTGGACTGACGGTGGCCGCTCTTTATCACTACGGTGAGCGCTCCTGGCGATTCAGGGTTGAATCCAGCGACGACATCGACATCAGCGGGCTGCAGAATGTGACCCGCTCACAAGTCATGGAAGTCATGGGTGGCGACATTGGCCGCAACATTTTCTTCGTGCCACTGGCGCAAAGGAAAGCACAGCTGGAACAGATTCCGTGGGTCGAATCCGCCAGCGTCATGCGGTTCGTCCCCAACCGGCTGAAGGTGGAAATCCACGAGCGCACCCCGGTGGCCTTCGCGCGCGTCGGTTCGAGGATCCTGCTCACGGATGCCGTCGGCACTCTGATGGAATTACCGGCCAGGAAGAAGTATTCCTTCCCCGTGATCGTGGGCATGAATAACGGCGAGCCACCCTCCACCCGCACCGCCCGCATGAAGATCTACAACGACGTGATCAGGCAACTCGACGGCGGCGGCGCGCATTACTCTCAGGAGCTTAGCGAAATCGATCTTTCTGATCCCGACGACGTGAAAGTGACGGCCAACAATCACGCCGGCGAAGTGCTCGTCCACCTGGGATCTTCCCACTATCTCGAGCGCTACAGGATTTACGTCACGCACCTGCAGGAATGGCAGCAGCAGTTCGACAAACTGGAATCGGTGGACTTGCGTTATGACCGCCAGATTATCGTCAACCCGGACTTGCAGGGACCGGTGAAGCAACCGCCGCTGTCCGCCGAAGCGGCCAGGAAAGCCATGGCTGCCGGAGTAAAGCCGGCCGCGTTGATCACTCACATCAGCACCTCGCCCAGGCCAGCTCCAACCCTGTCCGTGAAACCAGTGGGAACATCGGTAGCGAAGCCGACTCCGTCCAGGCCGGCGGCAAGGGCGAGAACCGCCAAGGCGGGCCACCGCAAACCGCATCTACGGCAGACCCGGGCCTGGACCAGGAGCAAAGCAAAAGCCAAGCCCGGCGCCGCTTCAGTCGCCAGGAAAAGCAGTGCACCGAAATCCGTAGCGGCCGTCAAGCCGGCGAAACCCAGCCCGGCGATTGCCAAGGGAGAACCGGAATAGGAATGGCAAACCAGCACGAGCACCTTCTGACCGCAATTGATGTAGGCAGTGCCAAGACTTGTGCGCTGGTGGCGGAGATCACCGACGGCGGTTTGCGATATCGCGGTCACGGCGTGGCGGAATCGCGTGGCTCGCGCAAAGGTGTCATTGTAGATCTGGACAAGGCCGTGGGCTCGATTCAGAAGGCGGTCGAGCAGGCCGAAGACGTCGCCGGAGCGCCGATCGAGCATGCGTTGCTGGGCATGGCCGGCGCCCACGCCCGCGGTTTCAACAGCCACGGCGGCCTCAGCTTCGGCGCCCGGCCGCGCGAGATTGGCCGCGAAGAACTTCGCGCCGCGGTCGACAAGGCCCGCGCCATCCCGTTGCCCGATGATCGCGAAATTCTTCACTTGTTGCCGCAGGAGTTCATTCTCGACGACCAGACGGGAGTGAATGATCCGCTCGGAATGATGGCGGCCAGACTCGAAGTGCGCGTCCACATGGTTACGGTCGCATCCAGCGCGTTGCAGAACGTGGTTACGGCGGTGAATCGCGCCGGCGTTCACGTGGACGATACGGTGTTCGAGCCCCTGGCTTGCGCCGATGCCGTGCTGCGCGCCGACGAGCGAGAGTTGGGTGTATGCCTGGCCGACCTGGGCGCCGGGTCCACCGGCATCATCGTCTTTCAGGAAGGGGCTGTGGCCCACACCGGCGTGATTCCGGTTGGCGGCGACCATTTCACCAGCGATCTTTCGGTGGGACTCTGCACTCCGGTCGCCGAAGCGGAAAAAATCAAACGGCTCTATGGCAATGCCATTGTCACCCTGATTCCAGAAGGAAATGAAGTTGAAGTTCCGTCCGTGGGCGATCGCCCATCCCGGCTGATTTCGCAGCGCATGGTCGGAGAAATCCTCGAGCCCCGCGCCCGGGAGCTGTTTGAAATGCTGCGTGACAACCTGCGCCACGCGGGAATGTTCGAGCTCTGCGTCGGCGGCATCGTACTCACCGGAGGCGGATGCCGCTTGCCCGGCATTCTCGAAATCGCGGAATCGGTGCTGCATCGTCCACTGCGCCTGGCTTGGCCTGCGCCCCTGGCCAAAATGCCATCCACCCTGGCCGAGCCCGAGTTCGCAACGGTTTTGGGCATGGTGTTCTATGGACACCGCGCCCGAATTGCTCGTGGTATTCAGAACGATCGCTGGAGTTCAAAGTTAAAAGCCATGTTTGTAGGCAAAGGTGCATAACGGTACTGCGGTTGAGCAACGACACGACATCAGCTGAAAGAACGGGCAGGCAAAAATCCACTGAAGGCGGCGCACATGAAAAAGGAAAACGACATTCGCATCAGCTTCAACGAAGACACCCGCAATGACGCCAAGATCAAAGTCATCGGCGTGGGCGGAGGCGGGAACAACGCAGTCAACCGCATGATCGATGCCGGCATGGAGGGCATCGAATTCGTGGTCGCCAACACCGACCTGCAGGCGCTGCGCATGTCGCGCGCGCCCATGAAGATCCAACTCGGAGTGAAACTCACCAACGGCCTGGGCGCTGGAGCCAATCCTGAGATCGGGCGCAAAGCGGCGCTCGAGGACTCCGACAAGATCATCGAGGCACTGGAGGGCGCCGACATGGTATTCGTCACCGCCGGCCTTGGCGGCGGCACCGGCACCGGGGCCGCGCCCATCATCGCCTCGCTGGCCAGCGAAATGGGAGCGCTAACCGTCGCCGTGGTCACCAAGCCTTTCGCTTTCGAAGGCAAGCGCCGCATGCAGCAGGCGGAGCGCGGTATCTCCGAGCTCATGGATTCGGTCGATACCACGATCGTCATCCCTAACGAAAAATTGCTGGCCGTGGCCCAGGACGCCGGCTTCTTCGAGTCGTTCCGTGTGGCCGACGACATTCTGCGCCAAGGCGTGCAGGGAATCTCGGACATCATCACCATTCCGGGGATCATCAATCGCGATTTCGCCGACGTGAAAGCGATCATGGCCGGTATGGGCTACGCCGTCATGGGCACAGCCACGGCCAGCGGCACAAGACGGGCCATTGATGCCGCGCAAAAGGCAATTGCGTCTCCGCTGCTCGAAGCCGGCGCGATCGACGGCGCGCGCGGCATTCTCATCAACATCACCGGTTCCACGTCGCTCAAACTGGCTGAGGTGCAGGAGGCTTGCAGCATCATCCAGAGCGCCGCGCACGAAGACGCCAACATCATCTTTGGCGCCGTGCTCGACGAAAAGGCGAAGGATGCGGTCAAGATCACGGTGATTGCGACCGGCTTCAAAGACTCCGACATCCGGCGCCGGCAGGAGGAAATGCGGACAGGATTCGTTGTTTCCTCGGACCTGGAACCGGAGCCCGAATATCAGCCCGAGCCGGTGCGTCCACCCATCGTGATGGAACAGCCCCCGGCCCGACAGGCCGCCGCGTCCCATACCGAAGGAGTCGCCGTCGATACTCTGCGCGACGCCATGATCGCCAACTTCGAGAAAGAGGACCTCGACGTACCGGCGTTCCTGCGCAAACGCACCGAGATAAGTTAGGAATCGTGTGGCGCCGGCGTCTCGCCGGGACGGCGGCGCTACCGGGAAATCTGCTGTCTTTTTGCACCCACCTCACGTCTAATGCTGACGGAGGAGATTCCATGAAGCGAGCCCTGCTGTTTTGCCTGACAATTGTTATGTGTCTGGGATTCTTGCAGGCCGCGGCCCCTGAGCCCGATGCCGGCAAGCCGCAGTACACCAGCGGCGATCATCTGCTTCCACCGAAGAATTTTCGCGAATGGATTTTCCTCTCTTCGGGCCTGGGCATGAGCTACATACCGGGCAGTATGGATCACCAGATGTTTACCAACGTTTTTGTACCGCAGTGGGCCTACTCCGAATTCCTCAAGAGCGGGAAGTGGCCGGACAAAACCATGTTCGTGGTGGAAGAGCGGGGTTCAGAGACCAAAGGCTCGATCAACAAAGTCGGGCACTTTCAAAGCGATCTCATGGGATACGGGGCGGAAGTGAAAGACGAGACCCGCTTCCCTGACAAGTGGGCCTATTTCAACTTCGATGAAACCACGAAATCAGCCCAGGCCAATCCCAAGGCCGCCTGCTGGCAGTGTCATGAAGACCACGCGGCGGTCGAGCATACCTTTGTGCAGTTCTATCCCACGTTGAAGCCGGTGGCCAAGAAGTTCGGCACTTACAGGCAAGGGGCAGAGAATCCGTAGCCCGGCTCAATCCAGCCTCACCAAAAATACTTTACTCTCGGCCGCCTGCGTGTCGTGGGCAACTTCCTCAGCTCGCCCACGGTCGTCTTTCAGGACCCGGACGCGCACCCACCAGTCGCCCACCGGGCTGCTGAAGCGGAGCACCTTGGCAGTCTTGTACCGCCGTGAGAGGCGCGCGGCCAATTGGTTCGCGTCATCTTCGTCGTGGAAAGAGCCGATCTGCACCGCCCAGCGTCCCCCGCGGTCGGATGATGCCGGCGTGCTTAACACCTCCAGCCGGACCTGGGCCACACCGGCTTGCCACACATCCGCTTGCTTGGCTGCGGCCAGCGAGAGATCGATAATTCGTCCCTTCACGAAAGGTCCGCGATCGGTGATTCGCACGACGGTCGAGTGACCGGTCTTGAGGTTGGTGACCCGTACGATCGAGCCCAGGGGCAGCGTGCGGTGCGCCGCGGTCAGCTGATTCATGTCATAGACTTCGCCATTCGAGCTCCGGCGATTGTGATACGGCGCCCCATACCAACTGGCCTTGCCGATTTCAACGGAAAGAGGTTTGGTTCCTTCGGGAATTGGGATGACGTCCGGAGCCTGGTCCGCCTTTTCCTGGATCTCGGCCTTGGTTTTCGGCGTTGCTTGAGCCCGTTTCGACGCGGAGGGGTTGGGTGCGGGAACCGTAGCGGCTGACGGCGCGACCATCGGCGGCGGTGGCGGCGTACTGACCTTCGCCTGCTTCTTTCCGCCGCAGCCTGCCAGCGTGAGCGCAATCAGGACTACAGCGAAGGCAGGCAGAAGCCCCCTCACTGACGGTGGGACTTGACCTCGTCCAGATAATCGGCCAGCTTGGACATCTTCTCGGCTGCGATCCGCAACGCTTTGGTGGAGTGTTGCCGGACTGCCGGAACGACTTCGTTGTTGAGATAGGCGATGAATTCCGCTGTCTCCTTCTCCATGCGGTCAGCAGCCTCAGCCACTGATTTATTTACCCGTGCCGAGGCGTCCTCTACCTTGCGGTTGAAGTCCTTCATGCTGACAGTGTAGCTGTCGCAGCGCGAAAATGCGCTCTCCTCGCGTGCCGATGGCAGGTCTGGTCATTATTCCCCCCATCCTCCCCTTGGTCAAACGGGGGAACATAGCAAGTAAAGCCCCTGACAGGGGCTGGTCGTTGGTCATTGGTCGTTGGTCGTTGGCCCCCGCAACCCGACTCACTCGCGAGTTTTGAGGCTACCGAAAAGACCCGGATTCGCGTGGTTTTGGAAGGGCACGACCTTGGGCGCACTGCTAGCCTGGGTTCGCCGTTTGGGCTCGACCCGAGTTTTTCCGTGAGACGCTGGAAGTCTGGAGGCCAAGGACCAACGACCAAGGACCAACGACTGCTGTAGAATTCCTGCCATGAAGAATCGCCTGGGCGTTTCTGTCCTTCTCTCCGTGATCCTGCTGCTTTCGGCTTGTACCATGTGGCGCGAGCATCCTGGCAGCAACAAGTGGAAAGACGCGACCGGCGGCGAGGGGCTGGAGCGCAGCTTCTGGAAAGAAGTGAAAGACAAGAAGTGGAATGAACTGGAAGGCCACATCGCCAGTAACTACATGGCAATCTCGCCGGAAGGGGGCCGGCTCGACAAGGCAGGCGCGCTGGCCCAACTGCAACAGTTGCAATTGGACGACTACACTCTCGGCGACCTCCAGACCGAACTCAACTCGGACACTTTTGTCGTGACCTATACCATGGCCATGCGCGGCACCTCTGCCGGCCAACCTTTGCCCTCGGAACCGGTGCGCATGATGTCGGTCTGGCAGAAGCAAAGCGCCGGATGGATGGCCATTGCTCACTCCGTTTTGGGGCCCGGGAAGAAATAATCGATGATCTTGTTGCAGCCCCACTTCGGTGAGTTCTAGGTGCTTACCATCTCGCAATGACGTCAGACAACGGTCGGAAATTCGATGGAGTTGCTACCCGTCGCTGGCGGCAACGCTTGCTCTCGTGGTACGACCGCAACCGCCGCGATCTGCCCTGGCGTCAGGACCGTGATCCCTACCGGGTTTGGCTCTCGGAAATCATGTTGCAGCAGACCCGGGTTTCAGCGGTGCTGGAGCATTACCGCCGTTTCCTGCAACGTTTTCCGACGGTGCATAAACTCGCCTCGGCGCGCGAGGCAACCGTGCTGGCGGCATGGAGCGGGCTGGGGTATTACCGTCGGGCCCGTATGATGCATGCCGCGGCGAAAGTTATCGTGAAGCGGCACGGAGGGAAATTTCCGGACAGAATTGCAGACCTGCGCGCTCTGCCCGGTGTCGGCCGCTACACTGCGGCGGCGATCGCCAGCATTGTGTTTAATGCTCCCGCAGCCGTGGTAGATGGAAATGTTGAGCGCGTGCTGGGGCGGGTGTTCGCACCCGCCCCGGCAGGGGAAGGTCTCTGGCAAACCGCGGAAACCTTGCTCAGCCGCGCGCGTCCGGGCGATTTCAACCAGGCCATGATGGAACTGGGCGCAACCGTATGCCTGCCTCGCCAGCCGCGATGTTCCGTCTGTCCCGTGTTCGGCCTGTGTGCTACGCGCGGGAATCTTGGGCGGCCAGAACTGGGGAGGCCAGAAAAAGAGCGGCCAAAGACGTCGACCCGCCAGCATCGTCGCGACATCTGCTACGCCCTCGATCATCGCAACCGCTCGATTTTCCTGGTGCAGCGCCCGAAACATGCGTCTTTGATGCCAGGCATGTGGGAATTGCCGGAAATCCCTGCTGTGAGCGGGCACAGTCAGGCCAGCCTCACCCTGCGGCACTCGATCACGGTGACGGATTACACTGTCCGTGTGATGCGTGGTCCGGCGCCGGGCCAAAGCCGGGGACGATGGGTGCCCAGAACGCGTATCCCGCAACTACCGTTGACCGGGCTGGCACGAAAAATCCTGCGGCAGGCGAACGTCATCTAACCAAGCAGGCCGTCGAAGACCCATGAAATGGCTTCACCACATCTTCGGAGGACCCAGGGGAGGACGCGCGATGGCGGCTTTGGTCACAGGAACAACAGCTCCAGACTTCACTTTGCCAACCATGGACGGCAAACCTTTTTCGCTGCATGATGCGCTTGCCCAGGGCCCGGTCCTGGCGGCATTTTTCAAGGTTTCCTGCCCTACTTGCCAGTACACTTTCCCGTTTCTGCAGCGGATTTACCAGGCACGCGTAAACAAAGCCGTCACCATCGTAGGTATTTCACAGAACTCGAAAAAAGATACGGCTGCTTTCATGAAAGAATACGGAATAACTTTCCCTATCCTGCTGGACGACACCAGTTCCTACCCCGTGTCCAACGCCTATGGACTTACAAACGTCCCGACCATGTTCTGGATCGCGCCAGACGGAGAAATCGAAATCTCGAGCGTCGGCTGGATAAGAAAAGAAATGGAAGAATTTCACCAGCGTGCGGCTCAGGCCTCCGTCGGCGGCCCCACGCCCCTTTTCCATCGAGGTGAACAGATAGCTGACTTCCGCGCCGGTTGAAGCTCCAAAAATTAGCCCGCGGTCGCGGGCTAAATACGGCGCCGGACCAGTGTCATCCTGAGCGCAGCGAACCGATTCGCGAGCGAATCGGTTTGCGGAGTCGAAGGACCCCTACAGGTGTAACCAGTGTTGTCGGGGTGGGAGTCTGCTTCGACGCGATCGACTCAGCGACAACCGTGCACGGCTCATAGGGGTCCTTCGACTGCGCGGCCGCTTCGCCAAGCGAAGCAGCCACTGCGCTCAGGATGACACGATGGTGGAGTACGGAATCTCCGACCAGTGTCATCCTGAGCGCAGCGGACCGATTCGCGAGCGAATCGGTTTGCGGAGTCGAAGGACCCCTACAGGTGTAACCAGTGTTGTCGGGGCGGGAGTCTGCTTCGGCGCGATCGACGCAATGACAACCGTGCACAGGCTCATAGGGGTCCTTCGACTGCGCGGCCGCTTCGCCAAGCGAAGCAGCCACTCCGCTCAGGATGACACGACAGATTACGGGATCTCGGAGATCCGACGCCCGAACTCCAGCCCCATGCGGCCCTTCCTTCCCGTACAATACAAGGTTCTCAATCCAAGCGGAGCCTCGAAGCATGCGCAAGGACCTGGTGCTGCTGTCCCTGATTCTTCTGATTCCTGGTGTTTTGGCGCAGAACTCAGCCCGGCCGATTTCGATCCACTTCCCGCCCGCCGCGATTGCGGCATTTCAAAGGATCGATTCCAGCCGCATCCGCGCTCATGTGCGCTTCCTGTCTCATGACCTGCTCGAGGGACGGGGAACGGGACAGCGTGGTGGCGACATCGCGGCCGAATACATTGCCACGCAATTCGCTCTGGACGGCCTGAAGCCCGCCGGCGACCACGGTACTTACATGCAGAAGGTTCCCATGGTCGGCATCACGCTGGCTCCGGAATCTACATTTTCATTCGTCCCCACAAAAGGAGCGGCGCGGAATCTCAAGCCACTCTCGGAGTACGTCGCGTACGATGAGACGCAACAACCTGAGTCAAACGTGGACGCTGGCATCGTTTACGTGGGCTACGGCATTCAGGCGCCGGAATATCAGTGGGACGACTACAAGGGCGTTGACGTGAAGGGCAAAGTTCTGCTGATGCTGGTGAACGAGCCCACCTCCGACGATCCCGGTTTTTTCAAAGGCAAGGCGCTGACCTACTACGGCCGCTGGACTTACAAGTACGAACAAGCCGCTCGCGAGGGCGCCGTGGGCGCGATTCTGATTCACCAGACCGAAATGGCCAGCTATCCCTGGGAAGTGGTGCGCAACTCAGATTCGGGAGAGAAGTCCTATCTCAAGCTGGACGGTTCGCCGAAGTTGAGCGTAGCTTCCTGGATCCATCTTGATGCAGCCCGGGCGCTGGCCGCCATGTCGGGTATGGACCTGGACAAAATGATGGCTGACGCCCGCTCGCGCGATTTCCATCCAGTGTCGCTTCCGGTGAAGTTGCACGCCCACATGGTGAGCAAGGTGCGGCCGTTCGAATCAAATAATGTAATCGCCATGCTGCCCGGCTCCGATGCAAAAATGAAAACTGAAGCGGTCATGTACACCGCCCACTACGATCATCTGGGCATTCGTCCAGACATGCCGGGAGACAACATCTATAACGGCGCCGACGATAACGCGACCGGCTGTGGCATCCTTCTGGAAATGGCCCACGCCTATGCCACGGCGGCGCAGAAGCCGCGGCGTTCCATCCTGTTCGCATCCGTAACCGCGGAAGAACAGGGGCTGCTGGGTTCCGAGTACCTGGGCAAACATCCCCCCATTCCTGCCGGAAAAATCGCTCTCGATCTGAACTACGACGACATTCCGCCGCTCGGCGCTCCGGAAGAAGTAGAGGTATCGGGCAGTGAGCGTACCACCTTCTATCCCACCGTCCAGGCTCTGGCCCAGGAATTCCGCCTGGCGATTCGCCCCGACTCACACCCGGAAGCCGGACATTATTACCGCTCCGATCATTTCAGCCTGGCCCGGGTGGGGATTCCCGCGTTTTCCATCAACGAGGGCCTCAAGTACAAGGGTCACGATGCGGCGTGGGGAATGGAGCAGGCAAGGGAATACACCGAGAAGCACTACCACCAGCCCAGCGATGAGTTCAATCCCGACGCCGACTTTCACCGGCGATGCGGTCATGGCGCGCTTCGGCTTTGCTCTGGGATGGGAAGCGGCAAGCATGCCCAGGGTGGTGGGCTGGCAGAAGGGTGACGAGTTCGAGGCGGCGAGGCTGAAGAGCACTGCGAACTGATCGCTGCAGCCGACAGGTCTTACGGCGCAATCATTCAGTTCAGCCCATCACTTTAATTGTGGGACTGAGAATAAGGGTCGGCTCGGTCACGCGCTGCACATCGTCCGCCGTCAATCCGGGTGCCACTTCTTCCAGCACCAATCCGGTCGGCGTCACCTGGATCACCGCCAGCTCAGTGACGATCGTATGCACCACCTTTACGCCGGTCAGGGGCAAGGTGCATTTCTTAAGAATCTTGGGCTGCGAATCTTTGGTGGTGTGCTCCATGGCCACGATCACACGGCGCGCGCCCGCCACCAGGTCCATTGCGCCGCCCATTCCCTTGACCATCTTTCCGGGAATCATCCAGTTTGCCAGACTGCCTTCCTCATCTACCTCCATCGCCCCCAGCACGCTCAGGTCGATGTGGCCCCCTCGAATCATGGCAAATGAATCGGCGCTGGAAAAATACGCCGTGCCTTTCATTTCGCTCACCGTTTCCTTGCCGGCATTGATGAGATCGCAATCCTCCTCGCCCTCGAGGGGAAAGGGACCGATGCCAAGCATGCCATTCTCGGATTGCAGAATCACATCCATTCCCGCGGGCACGTGATTGGCCACCAGTGTAGGCATGCCGATGCCGAGATTGACGTAGAAGCCGTCGCGCAGCTCCCGGGCAATGCGCTTTACGATGCGCTCGCGTTTGTCGGTATCTTTCATAAGAGCAGTCGTTGGCCCTTGGTCCTCGGTCGTTGGCAAAACCGTAGCACTACCTGGCCTTGGCCAACGACCAAGGACCAAGGACCAATGACCAACGGCTATCCTGCCTTTCTTACCGTTCTGCGCTCGATTCTTTTCTCGAAAACTTCTCCTTGAAAAATCCGCTGCACATAGACGCTGGGGGTATGAATCAGGTCAGGTTCCAGTTCGCCTACATCGACCAGGTGCTCGACTTCCGCGATGGTGACCCGGGCGGCCGTAGCCATCATGGGATTAAAATTCCGCGCCGTCTTGCGATAAACCAGGTTGCCCCACGGGTCGCCCTTCCAGGCCTTTACCAGAGCGAAATCGGCCTTCAGAGCGCGCTCCATGAGGTATGGACGTCCATCGAACTCCCGTGTCTCCTTGTTCTCGGCGACGATGGTGCCCACTCCGGTCGGGGTAAAAAATGCGGGGATGCCGGCGCCAGCGGCGCGAATCCGCTCGGAAAAAGTGCCCTGCGGCACCAGGTCCAGTTCCAGCTTGCGCTGCAAAACCAGTTGCTCGAGCAGTTTGTTTTCCCCCACGTAGGTTCCGATGTGTTTGATAATCTGGCCGGCCGCCAGCAACAGACCATTGCCCAATCCATCCACCCCTACGTTATTGCTGATGGTGGTCAGGTTCTTTACCCCCTTGCGAACCAGAGCACGCACCAGGTTTTCGGGGATTCCACACAGCCCGAACCCACCAATCATGATGGTGGCGCCATCGAAGATGTCTCGGATGGCTTCGTCGGCGTTGGCCACGACTTTATTCATGGGATAGGAATTCTAAATCAAATCGACAGGTTCCCGGTACGAAGACGCGGAGATACAGCGAAAAATTCAGGTCTCGGTTTTCTCCGCGCCTCCGCGCTTCCGGGGTGGGACCTTCCTCAAGTGATGGGCGCGTTCGAACTCCAGCGCCAATTCCCGAGTATCCAGGTTTTCCCGGATATGGGCCAGGCGCTGTTCCAGCTTCAGCAGGGCCTGCCGGATATTGTTCTTGTTGGTAAGCGCAACGTCGCGCCACATGGAATAAGGGCTGGCCGAAATGCGAGTCATCTCGCGCAAGGCACGCCCTCCGGTCTCGATCAGAGGGGCATCCTCGCCGTATTCGTCCACCAGGGTCGCGGCCAGGGCGGTTGAAATCATCTGCGGCAAGTGGCTGATCCAGGCACAGAGCTGGTCATGCGCGGCGGCGTCCATGCTGGCCACGCCCGCGCCTGTTTTCTCCACCCACTCCAGGAATTCGCCGCTCAGGCCTTCAAATATTTCTTGTCCGGGGGCTGGCGTCACAAACCAGACGGCACGCTGAAATAAATCAGGGTCGGCGCCTTCCACTCCCGACTGTTCCTTCCCCGCCATGGGATGTCCAGCGAGATAACGGCGTCCAACGTTTTTGCCGAACGTTGCCGTCGCCCGGGCCAGGACCTCCGCCTTGGTGCTGCCGACATCGGTCAGCAGGGTCTTCGGCGGAAGCGCAGGCCCCAGACGCCCGATCAGTTCTATGATCGCGCCGACCGGCACCGCCAGTAGAACTACCTGGCTGCCCCGGACCGCATCCGCCGGATTAGTAATCCCCTCGTCGATCGCGCCTTTCTCCCGGGCCTGCTCCAGAACCGGCGCGTGGTCGCAACCCACAATCCGGCCGGCAAAGCGGTGTTTCTTCAGGGCCAGCCCAAACGAGCCGCCGATCAGCCCAGTGCCGATAATGGTGATTTGGCGAATGGCCATCGATTCTAACCAAGGAGACGCAGAGTCACAGAGGAAAAGCGGAACGATGAATCTTCCGTTTTGCAACCATCAGCACACAGCCCGGTCGCCAGCAGAGACAAAGACACGATTCGTATTTCTCCGTGCCTCGGTGTCTCCGTGGTGAAAAATGATTATCCTACTTTGCGTCCCACGGCCGGCGCGATCATGCGCAGTTCGTCCATCAGTTTGGCGAACTGCTCGGGGAAAAGCGATTGGGCGCCGTCGGACAACGCATTGTCCGGATCGTGATGCACTTCGATCAGCAGGGCGTCGGCGCCCGCGGCCAGCGAGGCCCGCGCCATGGGCGGCACCTTGTCGCGCAAGCCGGTGCCATGCGACGGGTCCGACGTCATGGGCAGGTGCGAAAGCTTCTTGATGATCGGAATCGCCGAAACATCCAGCGTGTTGCGGGTATAAGTCTCAAACGTGCGGATGCCACGTTCGCACAGAATTACATCGTAGTTCCCGCCCGCCATGATGTATTCGGCCGAGAGTAAGAGCTCTTCCAGCGTGGCTGCGATCCCGCGCTTGAGCAGGACGGGCTTCTTGACCTTGCCCAGTTCGCGCAGCAGATTGAAGTTCTGCATGTTGCGCGCGCCTACCTGAAAAATGTCGATGTAGGGCAGCATGAGCGCGATCTGCGAGATTTCCATGACCTCGCTGATGACCGACAGTTTGAAATGGTCGCCGGCCTCGCGCAACAACTTCAACCCCGCCTCGCCCATGCCCTGAAACGAATACGGAGACGATCGCGGCTTGAAAGCGCCGCCACGCAGCACGCGCGCGCCCGCCTTCGCCACCAGATCCGCCACGGTAAAAAGCTGTTCCTTCGATTCCACCGAACAGGGTCCGGCCATCACGACGACCTGGTCGCCGCCAATCTGCACTCCCCGGGCAAGCTCAATGATGGTCCCCTGAGGCCGAAAACTGCGTCCCGCCAGTTTATAAGGCGCGCTGATCCGGTGAACGTGCTCTACACCGGAAAGAACTTCAAGGTTACGGGTGTCAAAATCCACCCGGGCGCCTACGGCCGCCAGCACGGTCTGCCGCTCGCCCGTGGTGCGGTGCACGGAAAAGCCCATGCGGACCAGGTGTTCCACCACCTGCTGGATCTGCTCATCGGTCGCTGATTCCTGCATTGCAACAATCATAGTTAGCCAGTGGTCGTCAGTCGCCGGTCATCAGTCGTCAGCAAACCTTTGCGAAGTCCGCCGACGACTGAAGACCGGCGACTGACGACTGCTTTCAGTCGTTCACGTCGTTATCCAATTCCGTATCGCCTCCGCCTCCCGCGGCGGATTGAGGCGCAATTTCCTGCTGCTGGATCCCCCGCATGATATCCATGATTCGCTCAAAAATGCGGAGCAAATCGCGGTCCGGCAAAGGACCTGGATTGATGCTCTGCACGTTTTCGAATACTTTGCGTTCCCGGTCGGGCTCGTAAATCGGCATGCTCGCCGTGAGTTTCAACTTGCCGATTTCGTGAGCAGCATGCGCCCGCTGACTCAACAACTCCACCAGCTTGCGGTCCAGTTCGTCGATTTTCTTACGCCAGTCGGAAATTTCCATGAAGCAGTCGTCGGTTTTCAGTCGTCAGTCTTCGGTCGTTGAATGTCCAGCCCGTGGTCCTTGGCCGTAACCGGCTAGATGCTGACCACAAATGCTGTTAGAAAGATGCCGTCGTTTCTCTAGCCAACTAGCGCGGGAGTACTGACGACTGACGACCGACGACTGAAAGCTGCTTTACAAATTGTGCCACACTCTCCGCTTCTTTGCCCGGATTGCGTTCAACGATCTCGACGATCGCACTGCCCACCACGGCCGCATCGGCAAATTTCCCCACCGCTCGAATTTGGGCCGATGTGGATATCCCAAAGCCGACCGCGAGGGGTAGGTCAGTATACCGGCGCAGACGTCCCACCAGTTTCGGCGCGTCTTCAGGCATCTGCTGGCGGGCTCCAGTCACCCCGGTTCGCGAAACCGCGTACACAAACCCGCTCGAGGCCTGAGCAATCTGCTTCAGTCGCGCATCCGTGCTGGTAGGCGCAGCCAGGAACACCGTTGCCAGGCTCCTCTTGCGCATCTCGGCCAAATAGTCGCGCGATTCTTCCACCGGCAAGTCGGTGATCAGCGCGCCATCGACCCCGGCGTCCTGGGCCGCGGCGCCGAACTTTGCCATTCCCATGCGCAGAATTGGGTTCAGGTAAGTGAAGATGATGAGCCCCGCCTCCGACTTCCGACGGATTTCTCTGGCCAGCTCCAGCACCTGCAACAGGGAGGTTCCGTGACGCAGCGCTCTCTCGCTGGCACGCTGAATCACAGGCCCGTCAGCCACCGGATCGCTGAACGGAACACCCAGTTCAAGCACGTCGGCGCCCGCGCCAATGGCTGCAAGAGCGATGTCTCGCGTGGTGGCGAGATCGGGGTCGCCACAGGTGAGATAGGCGACCAGAGAGGGGCGATGTTGGAATCGTAGAGGCATCGGTGAACGGAAGCAGGGAAACGAATTCCCAAATTACACAACTACCCAATTGTCCAATAGTCTTCGCTCAATCCAACTTCAGATTCTCGCGCAAAATCCCGATGTCCTTGTCGCCGCGCCCGGAAATGTTCACCATCACCACATCCGATTTCTTCATCCTCGGAGCGCGCTTGATCACTTCCGCTACGGCGTGGGCAGATTCGAGCGCGGGAATGATGCCCTCCGTCCGTGCCAGCACGGTGCAGGCCTCGAGCGCTTCCGCATCCGATGCCGAAACGTATTCCGCCCGTCCCGTATCCTTCAGCCATGCATGTTCCGGACCGATCGAGGGATAGTCGAGACCAGCGGAAACGGAATGAGTGGCCGAAATCTGCCCCGCCTCGTCCTGCAATACATACGAGTAGGTGCCCTGCAGCACACCCGGCGAACCTCCGCTAAAACGCGCCGCGTGCTCACCCAGCCGTTTGCCACGCCCGCCCGCCTCCACTCCGACGAGCTGCACTTTCTTGTCCTTAATAAACTCGTGAAAGATGCCGATGGAATTGGATCCGCCCCCCACGCAGGCGATAATCGCTTTGGGAAGCTTGTCTTCGGCCTGGAGAATCTGCGCCCGGGCCTCGCGTCCGATGACTTTGTGAAAGTCGCGCACCATGGTCGGATAAGGATGCGCTCCCAGGACGCTGCCCAGCAGGTAGTGCGTGGTTCGCACATTGGTGACCCAGTCGCGCATGGCCTCATTGATCGCGTCTTTCAACGTTCGAGAGCCCGAATCCACGCCACGGACTTCCGCGCCCAGCAGCCGCATACGGAAAACGTTGAGCTCCTGCCGCCGCATGTCTTCGGTTCCCATGTAAACGACACACTCAAAACCCAAGAGCGCGCACACCGTCGCCGTGGCCACACCATGTTGCCCGGCGCCGGTCTCGGCGATCACCCGATGCTTGCCCATGCGCTCAACCAGCAGTCCTTGGCCCAGACAGTTGTTGATCTTGTGCGCGCCGGTATGAAGCAGATCCTCGCGCTTCAGGTAGATTTTGGCGCCGCCCAGAGTTTTCGTGAGGCGGCGTGCGAAGAACAAAGCCGTAGGGCGGCCGGCATAGGTGTGCAATAGCTCGTCCAGGCGTCTTTGAAAGTTGCGGTCCCGCTTGGCTTGCTCGTAATGGTGTTCCAGTTCATCGAGCGCCGCCATCAGCGTCTCGGGAACATAGCGCCCGCCGTAGACGCCGAAACGTCCAACTGAAGCGACGACAGGTCGGGGTTGGAGCTTTGCCGTTGCCATTTTCAGTTGTTCTTTTCTGCTTTTCGGACCGCATCCACAAAAGCGCGAACCTTTTGCGGATCCTTCTTCCCTGGTTTTGCCTCGACCCCGGAAGCAACATCTACTCCCCAGGGCTTCAGCACGCCGATTGCAGCGGCGACGTTGTTCGAGTTCAAGCCTCCGGCAACGACCACGTTCATGTTCTTGCCGACGGTTTCAATCGCGGGCGCAGCCGCCTTCCAATCAAATACTCTTCCCGTGCCCCCCGGCAGTTCAGGCGTTCCAGAATCGAAGAAGACTGCGCTGACGCCGAGCGTTCTAATCTCAGGCCAGTTGAAACCACCATCGATCTGGCAGCCGGGCACGACCAGGAAAAGCTTCAGGTCCTGGGCGGTTTTCAGCGCCTGTATGAAAGCTGGCTTGCGGCATTCACTGCCGTGCAATTGCGCCGCGGTCATTCCTGCCTGCGCAAGGGTGTGTAAAATCCGATCTGCCGTCTCGTCTACGAAGACGCCGACTTTTTCGATGTTTGGCGGCAGTTTCGCCACGATCTCGCGCGCTCTCTCCGGATCGATCTTTCGCGGACTCTTCTCGTAGAAGATGAACCCCAACGCGTCCGCGCCTGCGTCGACAGCGGTGAGCGCGTCTTCCAGATTCGTGGTTCCGCAAATTTTGATCCAAGTCATGAATCCCAGTCATGAACCCCAGTCACGAAACCCAAGTCACGAAACCCAGTTCTCGGTTGCCAGTTGGGAGTTCTCAGAGGCGAGACTCAGGGTTTCGGGCTTAGCGCAGACTCCTCGCGTTCCGCCTCCACTAACAGACACTTCAGCGCTTCCCCGGGCAGTTCAGCCTTCATCAGAGACTCACCAATCAGGAAGGCCTGATATCCGACCCCTCGCAGACGGGCAACATCGGCTCCGCTATCGATGCCACTTTCCGCCACGGAAACCACGCTTTTCGGAATCGTTTTCGCCAGTCGAAGAGCGGTATTCATATCTACCTTGAAAGTTTGCAAATCGCGATTGTTTACTCCAATAAGATCAGAACCCGCGTCCACCGCACGACACAACTCTTCTTCGTTATGAGCTTCGCAAAGCGCATCGAGTCCCAGCCCGCGGCTCTTCTGCGCCAAACCAATCAATTCTGCTTGCGAAAGCACGGCCACAATGAGCAGGATCGCGTCGGCCCCGTTGGCTCGCGCTTCCAACAATTGGAACTCGTCGACGATAAAGTCTTTCTGCAAACAGGGGAGCTTGCTGCTGGCGGAGGCGCGCCGCAGGTTTTCGAGCGAGCCCTGAAAAAACTCTTCATCCGTCAGCACGGACAACGCTGCCGCCCCTGCCCCCTCCAATTTCCCGGCCAGGCCCGCAGGATCGAAGTTGGCGCGAATCAGTCCACGGGAGGGGGAAGCCTTCTTCAGTTCGGCGATGATGGCGGGTCCTGTCCGGCTTTTGGCTGCCAGTGCCCGCCGAAAGCCACGCGGGACATGCTGTTCGGCGCTCCGCTCCAAACCGCGCAAATCAGCCGAACCCTTCGCCTCAGCGACTCGACGGCGCGTAGCGGCAACGATCTGGTCCAGGCTGGCGGCCATAGGAATGCTGAAGATTATACGGGAACGAACGCGGAAGCCGTCGCGGGACGTGCTTGAATCCGGGACGCTACATCATTCGGTAGAGAACTTGAACACGGTCTCCGAATGAAATGTCTCGCCCGGCCTCAAGATCGTGGACGGAAAATCGGGATGGTTGGGCGAGTCCGGAAAGTGCTGCGTCTCCAGGCAGAAGCCGTAACGCTGCTTGTACACATGCCCGTGTTTTCCGGTAATCGTTCCATCCAGGAAGTTCCCCGAGTAGAACTGCACCCCAGGCTGGGTGGTGAATACTTCCAGCACCCGCCCGCTGGTCGGTTCATGGACTCGCGCGGCCAGAACCAGGCTGTTGTCCTTCCGGTTGATCACCCAGTTGTGATCATATCCGTGTCCCAACACCAACTGTTCGTAGTCCTGGTTGATGCGAGCGCCAATGGCGGTGGATTTGGTGAAGTCCATCGGCGTCCCTTGGACAGGTTGCAGTTCACCGGTGGGGATCAGGGTCTTGTCCACTGGCGTGAAACGGTCGGCATTCAGCATCAGGTGGTGCCCCAGGATGTCGCCATTGCCTTCCCCGGCCAGGTTGAAATAACTGTGCTGGGAAAGGTTGAGTGGCGTGGCTTTGTCCGTGGTCGCCTCGTAGTCCACAATCAACTGGTTTTCGTCCGTCAGCGTGTAGCTGACTTTGACTTTGAGGTTTCCGGGATAACCTTCCTCGCCATCCTTACTAAGATAGCTGAACGCGACTCCGACTCCCTTGTCGTTCTTGAACTCCTTGGCCTCCCAAAGCTGCTTGTTGAACCCATTCACTCCGCCATGCAGCGAATTCGGGCCATCATTCTTGGCCAGCGTATATTTCACGCCGTCGAGGGTGAATGTGGCGTTGGCAATCCGGTTGGCGTAGCGTCCGACGATGGCACCGAAATAGCTGGGATTTTGCAGATAACCATCGACCTTGTCGTAGCCCAGAACAATGTCGTCCAGCTTGCCGTTCTTGTCCGGCACCCGCACCGACACAATAATGCCGCCGTAATTCATCGCGCGAACTTCGAGGTTCTGCGAGTTGGTTAGGATATACAGAGCGACCGGCCTCCCGTCCCGGGCTTTTCCAAACGATTCTTTCCGAATCTTGGGTTCATGTTTTGCCGGCGCAGCTTCTCGTCCCATCACGGCGGAAACAAAGAGTGTCAGCAGCAGGATGTGGAGAACGGTCGTTTTATGGTTCATCATGGCTGGTTGCTGAAGCCATCGTGGGCATTCGCGCCGGATTAGGTTAACACGCTCCGCGTCCCCCAGCATAATCTCTGATCGGGAAGGCGTACCGGTCGTGCCTCAGGACCTTTTCGCGGCTCGAAAATCAGTTCGGAAGGCGATTACTTGAGTGTGTTCTCCGGCGCTATTTCTGCCCTTCCGGCGCCCATCAACCACCCGGAACCTTTTACAATGAGAACATGTTTTGTCGAGTCAATTTCTTGCGTCTGGCATTCATGTTCTTATCTGCGACCTTACTCCAGGCCGGTACTGCGGGCTTCGATCTGGCAGGACCAAGAATCGAAGTGAGGGTGACCCGGGCGGGTAAAACACTGCCCATTGCCCGGGTGCCCAACCTGCAAGCGGGGGACCGCCTCTGGATCCACCCCGACGTGCCTGACGGCGAGGCGGTGCGCTTCCTTATGATCCCGGCATTTCTGCGCGGCTCGACCAATCCGCCACCCGAGAACTGGTTCACGAAAGTGGAGACCTGGAACAAACACGTCCGCGAAGAGGGGGTCGTGATCACGGTCCCACCGGGCGCGGAACAGGCGCTGATTTTCCTCGCTCCCCAGACTGGCGGCGATTTCGGCACCCTGCGGTCCGCGGTGCGGGGCAAGCCCGGCGCATTTGTGCGCTCCTCGCAAGACCTGAACCAGGCCAGTCTCGACCGCTCCCGTCTCGACAAATACTTGAGCTCGGTCAGAGAAGTGTCGGGCGGCGGCGAGGCGAGCGCGCTGCATGACCGCTCCGTGCTGCTGGCGCGCAGTCTCAACATCAAGATCGATAACGAGTGCTTTCAGAAGCCCAGGCAGCAGCAGGAATCGTGCCTCACTGAAAACACGGACCAGTTGGTGCTCGATGACGGCCACAGCCAATCCATGGTGGCGGCTCTCACCTCCGGAAGCGGACCTGATCTCATCGGTCAGCTAAGCACAACCCGATTGGCGGGTGGCGGCGCTTACAGTCCTTACGTAGGCGCGGTCGTCGATGTGGCAAAAATGATGGAAAGTTTCCGTACTCCGCAATACCGCTATATTCCGGCGCTGGCGCTGCCTCGTCTCGACGAGCTGAATCTGAAGCTCAACAATCCGCCCTCGTTTCGCAAGCCCATGTCAGTGATGGTGATGAGCTTGCCGGCTGTGGAGGCGGCGCAGTTGCCTCCCCTGCGCCCGGTGGATGCCAATCAGGTCGTCTGTTTGGAAAAGCCTTCGCTGCTGCTGGCGGCGGAAGGCGCTCCGATAGTCTTCTCCACCGACTATGCGCACAGCATGGCCCTGCATCTTACCGACAAGGCCGGCCGTGCCGTGGATCTGCCTGCCACGGCGGACGCGGCTCGCGGTGGTTTTGCCGTCGCCATCCACGGTCTCGCGCCCGACAAACTGGACCGCGAGCTACAAGGAACGCTGCGAGGCAACTGGGGATTTGACTCTTTCGAAGGCCCCACGTTTCGTCTGCAAAACGCGCATCCGGCAAAATGGCTCATCGCCTCCGCTGACGAAAGCGCGCTGGTCGTAGGCCGCGAGGACACCATTCATTTCAAATCGGACGCTGCGGCCTGTGTCGAGAGCATCACCCTCAAGAACGAGCAAGGCAAATTGCTGAAAGCGACCTGGAATTCCGTGAAGCCCGACGAACTGGAACTCAAAGTTCCGCTCAAGGACGAAAGCCCGGGGAAAATCACAATGCTGGTACAGCAGTACGGTTCCGGCAAGGGGGACGAGGTGGGTCTGCGCAGCTATTCCGAAGCGGCGCGTCTGGATCGGTTCGCGATCAATGCGGGTGACTCGCAGGCAACCCTGGTTGGGACCCGGCTGGACGAGGTGGCTGGAGTGGAGCTGAACGGGATCCGCTTCGTTCCGGCGCAGCTCGCTCGCGTGGACAATAAGGATGAACTGCGGCTGGCCACCGAGGCCAAAGATGTCTCCGCGCTGCACGCCGGCGACAAGGACACGGCCCATGTATCTCTCAAGGACGGCCGCGTGTTAGATCTTGAAGTCGTCATCGATCCGCCCCGTCCTCGAGTCACTCTGCTAAACCAGACCATACAGCTGGGGCCGGTGCCTTCCGCGATTCGACTGAGCAATCAGAATGAGCTGCCCCAGGACGGGAAGCTTTCTTTCTTCCTGCGAGCAAAAATCCCACCGGCATTTTCGCGGACGGAGAAAATCGAAGTGGCTTCAACAGAAGTACCCTACAGTGTCTCGCTCAGCCTGGACGACGGTACCCTGATCGCTCAAGATGCTCAAACGGTGATGGCGATTTTCGATCCGCTCAAGAGTTTCGGGCTTTCCGCCTTCGGGCCGCTCCGCTTTCGCGCGGTGGACGGCAACGCCCGCGGCGATTGGCAACCGCTTACGACCCTGGTGCGCTTGCCCGTCCTGAAGGAGGTGCGTTGCCCGGAAAGTCCCGACAAGCAATGCACGCTCTATGGAAGCAACCTCTTTCTGCTCAGCTCAATCGCGTCGGACCCTGAGTTCAAACGCTCGGTGCCGGTTCCCCTGGGATTTGCGCAGCCCACATTGAGCGTGCCGCGTCCCGACGGCACCTTGCTCTACATTAAGCTGCGAGACGATCCCTCGGCGGTCAATCCGGCGTCCTTGCCGGTATTGCCGGCGCAACCCTAGTCCCCGCTGGGTCTCTGCGGGTTTCGCCGGCCCTTGATTTCACTGATTCGGCAAAGACGCGAGCGGGAACGGCGGCGTTAAACGAGGTAACAACTCAACCCAAAACGGTGGTGCCATCGAAGGGACTCGAACCCCCACACCCTTGCGAGTACATGGACCTGAACCATGCGCGTCTGCCAATTCCGCCACGATGGCAAAAAAATGACCGGGATGCGGCCGGGTTGTCGACGCCGCCTTCCGGGAAAGGACTACGAGTAATATTCTACAGGGGGAGCGCAGGCTGTCAAACCCGGGAACTGGAATGGAAAATGCCACCAAGCCCGATGATCTGATCGCCAACCTCCGCGCGCTGGCCCATGACCTCAGCAATTCGCTGGAGACCGTGCTGCAAGCTGCCTATCTGTTGCAGGAGGCGAAGCTCGACGGCAAGAACAAAAAGTGGGCACAAGCGATCGACACGGCGGCGCGCGATGCTGCCCGCATCAATCGCGAGATCAGGAAAATACTCAATTCGCAGGGCTAGTCGCGGGTTGCCAGTCGTCACTGGTCGTTAGTCGTAAATAGATCTCGGGCTAAAGCCCAGCGACGAACGACGAACGACCAACGACGGGCAACTGCTTTACCCCTCCAGCTTCGCCGTCATCGTGATATTTGCCTTCAGCACCTTGGACACGGGGCAACCGCTCTTGGCATTTTCCGCAGCCTTTTGAAACGCCGCGTTGTCCGCGCCCGGCACGCGCCCCACGACATCAAGATGGACGGTGGTGATGGCCCATCCGGACTCGAGCTTCTCCAGGGTCAGCGTCGCAGTCGTTTCGATGCTCGAGGCTGTGAGATTCGCGGCGCCTAACTGCCCGGAAAGCGCCATGGAAAAGCATCCTGCGTGCGCCGCCGCGATCAGTTCTTCGGGGTTGGTTCCGGGAGTGCTCTCAAAACGGGTCGCAAACGAGTACGGAGTGTTGGATAACACGCCACTGCTTGCGGAAACCACTCCTTTACCGTCTTTAAGTCCGCCCTTCCATATTGCGCTTGCCTTGCGTTGCATGCGACTCTCCTGATTTCTTGAAATGGATTGCGTGGAATCATTGTATCCGGAGGCGAGGCTGGATGTCAGGCGAGACGCATGATGTTGATGTGGGCGCGGGCGCCCTCGCCCGCGAGAATTGCACTCAAGGTCAAAAGCCGCGGGCGAGGGCGCCCGCGCCCACACAGAACGTCTTATTTCGCTGCGGGCAAGTCGCTGTTCCAGCAGTTTGCGGTCATCAGCCAGATCCCGAGCCGGCGCCAGGTCTGCACAAACTTGCCGCGCTCCACCACGGTCGTACCATTCGCCTGTTGCACCGCGGCCGTGTAGCGGCCAATCTCGACGGCCATATCGCCCGACTCCTCGACCCGCATTGTTTCCAGGCGGAGGTTCTGGTATCCGGCTTCCCCGAGTCTGCGAAGCATCAACTCGATGGGCTTCTGCCCCTGCACGCCCTCGCGTTGGGGAGGCATAAGAAAGCCATCCGATGTAAACAGGGACGCCGCCTGATCGTAATTTCCGGTATTGAACGCGGTGGCAAAATCCTGCGTCAGTCCCCGAACCGCGGACTGCACGTCCAGCCATGAATTGACGGTGGAAACACCACCAGATGAGGGCCGGTACATCGAACTACCTCCAGGAGAGGGACTAGCAGGCGGCGCAATATGTTTCCAGGTCGCGCCGTCAGTTGCGGCGATTCTAACCCAAAGCGGTGTGGAAAAGTTTCCCCTGCTTTCCGCGCTTGAGCTCATCGTCAGGATTGCACTGAGCTTTGATTCCAGGAGGTATGATGGGTTGCCCGGGATTTTTGAACTTCGGGCCGCTGGAAGGGGCTGCTTATGTACTTCGAACAGTTTTATCTGGGCTGCCTGGCTCACGCGTCGTACCTGCTGGGGTCGCAAGGCGAGGCGATAGTGGTCGATCCCCAGCGCGATGTGGATCTTTATCTCAAGGCTGCCCAGGAAAATGGGCTTACCATCCGCCACATTTTTGAGACCCATCTGCACGCTGATTTTGTCTCCGGACACAAGGAACTCGCCGCCCGCACCGGGGCAAAAATCTATTTCGGCTCCCAGGCCGGGGCAACATTCCAGCACGTAGCCGTCCACGATGGCTTCGAATTGCGCTTCGGCAACGCCCGGATCGTGGCGCTCGAAACTCCGGGGCACACCATGGAGAGCATTTGTCTGGTAGTCACCGACGACGAGAAAGCGGCGAAACCGTGGGCCGTGTTGACCGGGGACACGCTGTTTATCGGCGACGTCGGCCGTCCCGATCTGTCCCGGACGCATACACCCGAAGAGTTGGCGGGCATGCTCTACGACAGCCTGCATAACAAACTGTTGACCTTGCCGGACGAGGTCCTGGTTTATCCCGCCCACGGAGCCGGGTCGCTGTGCGGCCGCAACATGCGTGCCGAGCGTTCGTCCACCATCGGCACTGAGCGCCTCACCAACTACGCTCTGCAAATCCCCACGCGCCAGGAGTTCATCTCCCAGTTGACCAGCAATCTGCCGGCGCGCCCGGACTATTTCCTGCAGGATGCCGAGATCAATCGCGGAGGAGCTCCCGCGCTCTCCGACTTGCCGGACCTGAAGGCAATCTCGCCCGCGGAACTGAAAGCCAAGCTGGAAGAGGGTGTCATCGCGCTGGATATCCGGCCCGGCGAGCAATTCGCCGCCGGCCATGTGCCCGGTTCGGTCAACATCGCTTTGTCGGGACAATTCGCCTCCTGGGCGGGAACGATTCTGGGCTTGTCGTCGCGCCCGGTGCTGATCGCCGATACCCCGGAGCAGTTGTCTGAAGCTCGCCTTCGCCTGGCCCGGGTTGGCATCGAAGCCGAACGCGAGTACCTCGAGGGCGGAGTTGCGGGATGGAAGCAGGCCGGATTCGATCTGGCGACGCTAAGGGAGATTCCGGTACAGGAGTTGCAGCAGCAGCTTGTGGAGGACAAAATCCGCGTGCTCGACGTCCGCCGTGAAACGGAATGGATGGCCGGTCACATCGACCAGGCCGCATGGTGGCCCCTGGACCGCTTCCGAGTGTCTCCTCCCGAGGTTGATCTCGATGTTCCTTTGGCGGTTCATTGTCAGAGCGGCTATCGCAGCATGATCGCCTGCAGTCTTCTGCAACGGGCGGGTTTTCGAAATGTAGTCAACGTCAGCGGAGGCTTTGGCGCCTGGCAACAGGCCCAATTGCCGGTGGCGACGGGTGCGCCCGTGGAAGCATAAAATTTGATGGAGGACGGGCGTCCCCGCCCGTTCCCGGTTGGACGGGCGAGGACGCCCGTCCTCCACCAAATCTCTCTCTCCCTGTAGAATGGGCAGCTACTAAATCCAATGATCACTCTCGCCGATGTCCAGGCTGCCCTCGAGCGCATTCGTCCCTCCATTTACCTTTCGCCGTGCACTCTCTCGGCCACGTTTTCGCAGCTGACCGGCAACTCCATTTACCTGAAACTCGACAATCTGCAAAGAACCGGCGCTTTCAAGGAGCGTGGCGCGCTGAACAAACTGCTGACCATGACCGCGGAGGAGCGCGACCGGGGAGTGATTGCGGCTTCGGCCGGGAATCACGCGCAGGGGCTGGCTTATCACGCCGGCCGGCGCGGGATCAAAGCCCAGATTTGCATGCCCCTGGTGACTCCGCTGATCAAAGTGTCGGCCACCAAATCATACGGTGCCGAAGTCATTCTTCACGGCGCCAACTACGACGACGCCTGCGAAGAAGCCATCCGGCGAGGCCAGGAACAACATCTCACTTTCATCCACCCTTTCGATGACGACGCGGTCATCGCCGGGCAGGGAACTCTCGGCCTGGAGATGCTGCAGCAGCACCCCGAAATCGAGGCGGTCGTGGTTCCCATTGGCGGGGGTGGTTTGATCGGCGGCATCGCTTGCGCGATCAAGGAGACGAATCCGAAAGTCCAGATCATCGGAGTACAGACCGCCCGGCTCCCCTCGATGAAGGCTGCGGTGGCGGAAGGTAAGCCGGTGACCCTGGCCCCGGCTGCGACCATTGCCGATGGCATCGCCGTCCGCCGGGCCGGCGACCGCACCTTGCCGCTGGTCCAGAAATATGTGGACGACATTGTCACAGTCGACGAAGAAGAAATCGCCAACGCGGTCCTTCTTCTGCTGGAACGCGAAAAAACCATGGCGGAAGGCGCCGGCGCAGCCGCCATCGCGGCGTTGATCAATCGCAAGATTCATATGGCCGGAAGAAAGATTGCGGTGCTGGTCGGCGGCGGCAACATGGACGTAACCCTGCTGTCGCGAATCATCGAACGTGGTCTGGTCAAGGATGGCCGCCTCGTGCGCTTGCGCGTTCATCTTCCCGACTACCCCGGCGCCCTGCACCGACTCACCGGAATTCTCGCCGACCATCGCGCCAATATCGTGGAGACCTCTTACGACCGTGCCTACTACGGGGTAAATCTGGGAGAGACCGCCATCGACATCACCATGGAAACCCGGGGCCGGGACCAGATTGCGGAACTGCTTTCTGCCCTCGAGGCCGCCGGCTACTCGCACGAAAGAGTTCTTTAGATCGTGTGGGGCGGACACTCTTGCCCGCCGCCGTTGAAGTTGATTGTGAATTTAGGTTTTGGACTTTTTTGCCGCCCCAGAAAAATCCACGTCAAAGGCGGCGGACAAGAGTGTCCGCCCCACACGGGCCGTGCCGGTTTATTTCGTTCCGGTCAATTGGCGGATGATTTCAGCTTCCCGCTCCCGGTAGGGCTTGCCGTCGGGGTAGAACACCTCGTGGAACCACACTGCAGGTTTCTCCAGAACATACGGTCTTTGCCAGGAGTCCCACGGCAGATAGGTCTGTGTCCTTCCCGCAACCAGTCCCCAATTTATCGCCGCCACGTGGTGTTTTTTTGCGATGGGCAGGATCAGGTCAAACGTACTTCCCATGGGACGAGCCATGTACTCGGTGCACAGAATCGGCCGGTGATAGCTCTCCAGCCACTCCACGCGTTTCTCGAAATCTTCCGGCCAGCCATAGTTGTGAAAGGAAATCACGTCTGACTGTTCCAACTGAATTTGCGCCATCTGTGACAGCTTTTCCGGCGACGACCAATCACCCTGCCAAACTCCGCTGGTCAACGGCTGTGACGGATTCGCCGAACGCGCCCAGGCGAAAACCTGCGGCAAGAGAGCCAGCACCAGTTCCGCCTTATTCTTCAGCTCTACCGCACCGTAAGCGCCTCCGTTCCCGTTGTCGGGTTCATTCCACAAGTCCCAGGCCAGGATGCGCGGATCGTTGGCAAATGCCCCGACCACGCCTTGCACATACGCTTTCAGTCGTGGATATTGTGCCGGGTCCTGCAACGCGGTCGCTCCCGGACTCTGCACCCAGCCCGAATTGTGCACTCCAGGAATCGGCGGATGTTGCGGGCCGAGCCTGGGAAAAGGGTCCCAGCAGGAATCGAATAAAACAAACACCGGCCGGATGTGATGCTTCGCTGCAATGGCGAGGAAGGTATCGATTCTCAGTCTGAATCCGGCGGCGTCCTGCTGCCACAGCAAATCGTGCAGAAAGACCCGCATGGTGTTCATGCCCAGGCCCTGGGCCCAGCCCAGTTCCTTGTCGATTTCCTGCGCATCGAAAGTGGCCGCCTGCCACATTTCGAGTTGGTTGATCGCGTCTGCTGGAATGAAATTGCTGCCCACCGGCCAGGGCTGCTGCTGGTACCAGCCGTTCGCTTTCTCCGCGGACCAGCGCTGCCCGTCAGCCAACACCTGGTTGCTGAACACAAGAATCAAAAGCAGCACGATGCAATTTGAGCGCTTCAAGGGCGCCTCCCGGGTAGAAATGCCTCTGCCACATCTGTTTCCGAAGCCAAAGGGAATCTCAACTGGTGATCTTATTTCGAAGAGGGTTTCAGGACAACCGTGTTGCGTTCGTCGCCGGCGATAATTCGATAGAATCTCTTCAGGTCGTCCGCTTTGCTTACCGGCACGCTTAGTTCTTTGACCTCGAAGGTGCGGTTATAGCGAATTGCATTTCCGGATACGACGGTCTTCGAGTGATAACTGGCAAAACTGAAGTCCACGTCGACAGGCGGGGGCAAGTCGTCCACCTCAAATCCTGGGGGAATCGCAATCTCAAATGTGTCCGTGTCCTGGGCCGGTCCTTCAAATTCGACGGGAAAGTTGCGCCGCTCTTTCGTCTCCAGTAGAGCGCTAGTCTTGGATCCCAGCACCCTCGGCCTGACCAGGAGCAGGTTGCCCGCGCTCTTGGCATAATTGGCTGCTTCGAAGGAGTAGTCGAAACCGAAGGGCTGGTCCGTATGAGTGAGGTTGGCTATGCTGGCATGCGTGATCTGGAAAGTCGAGATCGAGGCCGCAAGCAGTCTCTCGATGGGTTTGATCCGGTCGATATCTTTCGTCGTGGTGCGCAGCGCCCACCGTTCCGACCACGCCCGGTCGCCCACCCGTACCTCCTGGACATCGCCCTTCAGCGTGCCAGTGGCATCGAGCGCGAGCTTGGCCGTGCGCTGAATGCTGTTCATCACTGGCGGCTGTTCGGGTACTTCAACCAGCTCGCCGCCGTCCGGCGTCACCAGCAAGCCGTAGTTGGCCTGAAGGTATCCCCCGATCTGGCCAAAGGGCGTCAGTTCATTGGTCGGATCAAAGAATAAGAGCTTCCCCAGCTTGGGATGTTGCAGCGTGGCAACCAGCATCGGGTTGCTGAAGCCGTCTGGCAATTTGATGGCAAGAATCACGTGGTCAAAGCCGCCCACGTGCGCCGGCATCTCGGGCGTGACCGATCCCCGCTCCGAGTTGATCACCACGTAGTACGAATCCACACCGATCTCATGCAGCATGGAACTCATCAGCGTGGCTTTGTCCTTGCAGTCTCCGTAGCGGTGCATGAACACATCGCTGGCCGAATGGGGCTGAAAGCCTCCGATGCCCAACTCGATCGCGACGTACCGAATGTCGTGCTGGACGAACTGGGCGATCGCCGTCATCTTGGCCAGGGGCGTGTTTCTGGAAGCGGTCAGTGCCGCCACTTGCTGCTTGATGTCGGCTGAAGCATCAAGCCGGCCGCTGGTCAGGTTCCGGTACCAGTTTCCCATCTGTTGCCAGGTGGCGAACCCGTTCGCGGCAGTGCCGCCAGGGGGGAAAAACGATACGATCATCTGTCCTGCCACTCCCTCCAGCGGCGGCATGTCGTCTTCTTTTCGAATCTCCTTCACGTCACTGACAGCCCACTGCCACTGATTGCCTCCCGCCGGTCCGGGCTTGGCTTCCGGATAATTGAGCCATGATGCCTTGTACTCCCAACCGGAAGGCACTTGCAGGGAGTAGTGGCTTTCCCGCACCGGGATCTCCCGCTGGAAGCTCCAGATGTCCTGCAAAACCATGGGCTGTTCTTCGATTTCGTACTCGTAGCCAATGATGTTGCCGGGATCGGCGGCCGGTATGTGCAGGAGTTTGTCCTTGACGTCGGAGATCAACTCGCTGCCCTCGACCTTGGGCAGCGAGACTTCCACGGCATCCTTGTCCTTGACCTCATAGTCTTTGCCCTGGGCCGGGATGCACCAGCCGTGCAGGCTGGTGATCTTCTGGTGGAGATTGAAGGGCACGGCGACTACGCCGTAGTCGCGGCCGCCCGGGCGAAGAATTTTGTACGCGATTCGAACCGTCTTCTTGATCTTGTCGGCGGAGAGGACTGTGACTGTTTTTTCCGAATAAAGCAGCACAGCGTCGGTCTTCTCATCGTGAGCGGGGAGCGGCGCGCTGACCAGCGCGTGCATCCACTGCGGCGCATCACCCCCGGCTGCCGACTGGGGCACGCAAGCCAGCAGGCTGGCCACGATGCCAAACAGGACTCGCGCGAGTTTCCGGTTAGTTGGCGGCGCTCGCCGTTCCCGGTTGCAGGACGATTTGTTCCTCATCACTGGTTCGAACCACCTGAAAAAAGTTTCGCAGAACCGCGTAGTATTTCGGGTCCAGGAGAAGAAAATCCACGGTCAGGTTGCGGGTCAGGTGCAGCGTGCTCTTGCTGTTCTCCACTTGCAGGGAGTAGGCAATGACATGGGAACCCTGCTTCTGCGCCGCCGGCAGGCTGGCCACCTGCCAGCCGCTCGGGATCCCGATCGTAACGTCATCGTGTTTTTCGAACGGGAAGTCAAAATAGATCGGGTGGACGCGATTGGCGTGGTCAAATACATGCTGCTCGGTTCCGCTGAAAAGCCCGACCGGAAGCAGCGCCCGGCGTCCCGCCCCCGAGGCCCAGCCGGGAACCTTCAGATTAAACTCCGCTTCCAGGAAGGACTGGGAACTGCTCCAGTCCGGTTTATTTGTCAGTTCCACTTCGATGGCTGCCGGGACGTACTCCCGCACCTGGTCCTCGAGAAATTTTTTTCGATCGGTCTCATCTTCATTTCGCATTTCCACTCGCCGCCGCACCGCTTCCAGGCCGGTAAAGGTGATCGTGAGCTTGCCTTCCAGGTCGCCCGCGTCCGAGAGTTGCAAATTCGCCTTGCGCTCGATCCGCGATGCCGAACTCTCCGGAAGCGTGGTCCGAACCCAACCACCGCCGTCCTTGTCGAGCCGCAATCCCTGGACGCCGGTCTCTGGCCAGGTCAGCAATCCGAATGGTGTAAACGCCGCTCCCGGGTCGCAATAGATATCCTTGCCATTGAGTTTTACCAGCACAACATTGGCGTCCAGCTTGGTGCGATCCATCATGTCGGCCTGGAAAAAGTAGTTGCTGCGGTCCGCGACCCATACCCCGTTGGCTTCCAGGCCCGCAGCTCGAACCAGCGCCAGGTAAAGCCAGGTTAGCTGCCAACCATTGCCGTAACCCCGCTTCCAGACGTCCTCGACGTTGCTGGGGTCCTTCTCCTTCTCGCGTTTCTGTTCCTGCTCCGTCTTACTTATCTCGTAAGAGGTGTTGCGCAACTGCTGCACGCGAGCGTAGATCTTTTGCAATTTCACGTCCGGCGGATCGGAGGGAGAAACGATCTGGGCCACGGCCTGTTCCATGGCCTTGCGTTTTCCCACGAAACTTTCCAACTGGTCGTTGAGCTTCTTGTTCGCTTTCTTCCAGTAGACCGCTGCATCGCGCTCAAACTGTTCTTCGCTGTAGATGAAGTCGACCCGCGCCTTCATCTCATTCTCCGGCGGCATGAAGTCTTCTGTCTGGAACGCGGGGATATTCATGGCCTCAAGCCGGACAACCTGGTCGCTGCCCTGCTTTGGTTCGACCGTGCCCGGAGGCAGGCCCTGCCAGCTCCAGCGAACGTTGAGCGTGCCATATTCGGCGCGATACGGTTTCAGCGAAAACCTGGCCCTTTTGGTGAACAGCTCATTGCTCAGGATCCAGTGCGAGTCAAAAACGAAGTTTTCCGCCAGGTCGATGGTGTAGTAGTACTCGATGATGCTGCCCACCTGAACGTCGGGAAGGGTGAAGGTCTTGGCCAGATATTTCAGGCCCTTGGCCTTGGCAATGGATTTGTCAAAGACCCTGCCATCAAAATTGGCGATGGAGCCATCGGGACGGATGGTCCGCGCGTGGATGTTTACAACGTTGCCGCGATCTTGAAAAAACGGAATCTCGATGTCCGCATATTTCCGTCCTTCTTCGGTCAGTATCTTGATCCGGAAATAGTTGTTTTCGTGAGCGGTGCGGCCGGTATCGTCGCGGTCCACCTGACGGAAGAGAATGATCGCCGCTGCGCCCGGCGCTTGCGGCTCCTGGGTCATCTGCAGTTCTTCCGGCGAGACTGGCTCAAATCCGGCGCTCACCTTCGGTGAGGGGCAGGCAGCCACGGCCAGAACTATCAGCAAGGTAAGCGACGCAACGGCAGGCAGACGACGAAAAAACACGGCTTGATACCTCGCACAGCTTCTCACTTACGCAAAGGCCGACCGCCGGGGACGACCTACGGCACGCGACAATATAAGTGTGCGGTCGCGCGGTCAAGAGAAACCTGCCTCCAGGTACCCGCTGTGCAACCTGGGCGACCTTATTTAATGGTGACGGTGGCCGTAAATAGAAATATGTGCGGTAGTTCCTATCCGAATGGATAGTCCGATGCGAAGGTGGACCTGTTAGTCCCTATGGTTTCAAGTTCTGCTGAGGGTTTAAATCTCGACCCCCTTGCCGTATCTTCAATCTTGTTGAACGGACAATCGGCGCGTACGCCGGCAACGGGCGCGCAAGAAACGGGCTGGTAAAGATATGGCGGAGGAGCGCTTTCCCCGATTCACGCTCGACGACAACGAGCACGTGTCCTGGATCGCGACTTACGTGGCGGCCGGGTGCTGGGGCGAGATCGGCTTGCTGAACGAACAGCCGCAGTCCTGGTTCCTTGGTTTCGCGCGCTCTCTTAAGGGCAAGGCCGAGGAGTCGATCGACGACATCTTCTCTATGCTGCAGTGCGTGTTGATGGCGCGGCGGAAGGCTGATTTCCTGGGAATACAGCTTGAACCAGCCTTTAGCGCCTTCGCTCGCGCGAATGCGATCGCTTTGGCGAAGGCGGCAGGAGGCGGAGAGCTGGCATTCATGACAGTGTGGAACCGCATCTTTGCCCTGGGATGGGAGCGGCGCCTTCCGGAACAGATACTCACCACCTACACCGGTGGTGCAGGCGATTCTCCGGACACCGCGGTGATGATTCAGGCGCCCGACCTGGCGGCCGCAGTTCATGGGGAATACTGGTATTTGTTTTACCACTATGGACGCGGCTGGAAATTGGGCCGGGAACAGCGCAGCCTACCAGCCGCGGACGGAAGGGTGTTCGATCAACTCGAATTGATTTTTCCCGGACGGGCGCCGGAATGGGTCTACTTCGATGTAACCGCCCTGGTGACGCCTTCGTCCAAAGAGGCCTGAATCGGCTGCCGGGACCGTGCCTTCGCCGACCGCAATCCTGCGCGTCGGTAAGATCCTAAACCCGCCAATCTGAACCATCTGATACTTCGTTTCTCGCTCCCATTTGCACCAATCTTATGCAATTGACGGCTCTTCGGGGCAGGTGTACTTTCGTGCCGAAAGGAGGGTCACGCCATGAGTACGGATCTAAGGAAGAAACCGGCGGCAACAGAAACGACCGAGCCGCAAGACGTCGAGCACCAGATCCGCCTGCGCGCGTACCAACTCTATGAAGCACGCGGCTGCGAGGGCGGCCACGAGGTGGAAGACTGGCTCCGCGCGGAAGAAGAAATCACCAACAATAAAATCACCAACAATAAGAAGATAAGCACGATCGCCGCCTGAGCGCGCGCAAAAAGTTCAGAAGGCAATGGCCCCGATCCGGGGCCCTTTTAATTTTCCGGCCCCCTGATTCGTACAGTATCGCCCTGTTTCCCACCGAAGAACCCCATTGGCGTTTCATTTTGAATATCCTGCAGGCAACCTATGACGGCAAACAACTTCGTGTTCGGTACAGAAGGCTTGGCCTCCGCGGATGTACAAGAAAAATAGACTGACGCCTTTTCCTTGTGCAACAAGGCTTCCCGCTGATTGAAGGGGCGCTCACCCGAACATCCGGACGTGCCAGTATCGATTTTCAGCGGTCTTGATGTCTTTCCGACGCGGTTTACTACCTGGTTAATTGTTCTGTGTATGCCCGCATGATATAAACACCGACAATTGTCGCGGCAGCGGCTCTCCCGAAGTCAGTGGCCGCGGAGATTGGGGCCACGGCAGCAGCGCAGCCAGTTCTGAAAGCCTATGCGCACGGATCACATTTGCCCCGGACTATTGGGCATTTTTGTCGGCACGCTGTTACTGGCGGGCTGCGGTGCAGGGTCAGGCACGACTGCGGACATAACCCCTACCGGAAACCCAGTCTCATCCCCGTTCCCCTCGCAGAACTATCAGCCGCCAAAGAACTGCCTGCCCTGCCACCAGCGGCAGTACGACGAGTTGCGCAGTTCGGTGAAGTCGGGCTATCGCAACGTCAGCCCGCTGTTCAACGCGCTGGAGGTTGCCGGCAATCTGGTGAATGGCGGATTGCTGCGCCCGGTCTATTCCGATAGCACGATCGTACTTCCGGACATGACCCCGCTGAATACCAACATGTTTACCACGCCGGTGTTGACGGAGACTCGCCAGGTCCAGGCCGGATTCTGCTTCGGCTGTCACAACCCCCACATCATGCGCATGGGAAATGACCCGACCAAACGGGAAGTTCCGGCGCTGGCCGGGCTGCAGGCGAATTTTCTCCCCGACATTTTCCGTCCCTTGCGCGATTACCAGTTGATTGATAGCAGCGGGAACCAGGTGATTCCGGCTGAAATCGGCGGTGATCCTCCGGCTGGATCGGGACCTTCGCTGGGTGCCGCGGGCATCACCTGCGACATGTGCCACAATGTAGGCGGCCCGGACGTCAACCACAGTCTGCAGCAGGACGGATTCGCCAACATGAGCCTGCTGATCAACCAATCGGTCGAGAAGGTAGGGCCGTTCGCGCATCCGGTGGCAGTCAAGGGAGACTTCCACGTCTCCAGTAACGATACCCAAAAGATCAATTACCTGCGCAGTCCCAACTTCTGTGCCGCCTGCCATGACGTTCGCGTGCCCAACAGCAATCTGACTGCCGAAGAGCACAATATCAATCCCGGCGGCCAAAACGTGAAGTATTACCGGTTGGAAAACCTGAGTACGGAGTGGCAAACCGGTCCTTACAACAGCACGAACAATCCCTTCGGCAAGGTGATCCGTTGCCAGGACTGCCACATGTCGCTGTACCCCTACGCGGGCAGCACTAGTTATCAGGTAGGAGATCTTTCGGTCACCAGCCCGACGCCGGCCGTTTTTGCCACGGATTACGCGGCCGTACCGGGAGTCTCGACCGACGGGAACGCCCCGCTGCCGCAGCGCCCCGTAGTCAATCACTACTTCTCGGGAATCGACGTTCCTCTGTTGCCGTTGCAGCAATTGCGCGACCGCCTGGGAAGCGACTATTCGGACCCGAATGCGACCGGGGTTGACAGCCACGGCATTCCGAATGGACTGGCGACGCGCCGGGTAGATTTGCTGAAGGCCGCGGTTCGCATCAATCTCGACAAGACCGATGCCACGGCCACGGTGGCTCAACCGTTGACCGTTCGGATGGAAGCCGTCGCCTTGACCGGACATCGTTTCCCCTCGGGCTTCTCGCAGGAGCGCGACGCGTACGTAGCGTTGACGGTAACCGATGACAATGGATTTCTGCTTTACCAGTCCGGATATCTGGTGGATAAACCGCATCCCCAAACCGGCGAAGTGGCTCCCGACGGCAATCTGGACGATGAGGACAAGGAGCATCTGATCGCGGTGGTGAATCCAGGCAGCCACATCGTCCCCTACGCCACCGGAACCGGCAACAATGGACAGTTGAACCTGGTATATGAAACCGGACCCGACAGCGGTCCCGATGCCCGCATATTCGCCGGGGCGCCGGAGGGGCTGGTGGTGTTCCGCAACGAGATTACGCGGATCTTTCTGCCCGGCGATTCGCTCGGGCGCAAAGATGCCGGCGGCAACCCGATTATCGTCACCAAGCCGCATTTCGAGGAGACGTTCAGCGCGGCACTCGCCAACTCGGTCGATAACTACCGATCGTTGGCTCCGCTGCGGCCTACGATGTACGACTACGAGATTCAACTTCCGACCGCGGCCGAACTGGCAGAGCTGGGGGTCACACTCAAAAGCCCGCTCCATATTCACGCGGACGTGAATTTCAGACATTTCCCGCCGGTGTTTATGCGCTTTCTGGCGGCGACTACCGGAGCAAACGGTCCCACCGGACACGATCTCCATCTGGTGAACGAGGCGCTGATCGATTCACTCTTGAAAGTGAATCGTGCCATCGCGTCGGCGGATTTTACCGTGGACCTGGAGCCATAACCGTGCCCAAGATGAAATCCATTCTCGTCATGTTCTTCTTGCTGGGCGCCGCAATAGGTGCGCCGGCGCAGTCCACCGGCCTGTTCCAGACGGCTAACCCCTATTATCCCAAGCCCAACCCGTTCTATTTCGAGGGCAAGGTGACGTGGGAGCATTTGGGAATTACGGACCCGCAAAACACCTGGGAATACATGCAGCGCGCCCTCCACAAGCAGGACGATCTGGGGGACATTCCGGGCGCGATCGCCGACTACCAGACGTCGCTATCGATGAACAGCCTGCAGAACAACACCTGCCAGCTCGTGACCGCCGCCACCTTTGTAAACGGGAAGCTGCCAAGCACGCTGACCCCGGCCCCCTGCATGTTTACGGTGCGCCTGCGACTGGGGTACTTATTGCGCGAATCCGATCCCGACCAGGCAATCACGTTATTCACGGAAGTGACGCAGATCGATCCGCTGAAACTCGACATCAACACCCTGATCGGCGAAACCTACGTGATCAAGGCGGAGCAGACCAGCGATCTGCCCACGCAACAGGCGGATTACCAGAGTGCGATCCAGGCATTCCAGGCCGAACTGGCGTTGTCTCCGGTGACGGCTACCGTTATTGCACAGACCGCGGACCAGGCGAATAACGCGCATGTGCACTGGGATTTGGCCGAGATCTACCGCAAGCTCGGCATGGCCGCCAATGAAAAAAGCGAACTCCAGGAGTACTTGAAGGCCACGCAGTGGCACAGCGACACGTACCCCTGGAGAATCACACTGGCACAGAAGAGACTACTGTCGTTGTAGTGCAACCGGCTCCAGCAGTATCAGCAAACTGCAGTTCACCAACTAGAGGCGAGGCCTGACGTTGTCACTTCGCAAGCTGTTGTTCTGCGTGGGAGTGTCGCTGACTTTGGCTTTGGCTGCGGGGGCACAGCAGCCGGCAAACAGCACTGCTCCGCCGGCGCAGGCCCAGCCGCCGGCAAAGACTCCGCCGCCGGCAAAGACCGCGGCTCCGGCGCCGCCACCCCCGGCGCCGCCTGATGTGTCGGACGCCTGGGGTGACGTGCTCCAGAACGCGGTGCCACCGCCGCACCCCGACATGGCACTGGCGGCGCCGCAAGTGACCTCGCATTACGGTCCCGCCGCCGACTTCGCCAATCATCTGTTCTTCGAGATGCGCACCGAGTACACGCGCACTCAGACCTACTTCAGCGGTCAACCGACGGCGACAGGCGTGATCGACGGGCCGCCGGAGACCGTAGTCACCCCCGCCGGAATTCCATATTCGCCGGTATTCCAGCCCTCGACCAATGAGATGTACAGTTTCATGAATTTCGGAACGCGGGGCTGGGGCTCGGACCGGGTGAACACCAACTTTTCCCTCCGCTACCGCACCGATCTGACCTCCGTGAATCCTGGATCGCCAAGTCAGGGCATCCTCAACAGCTTTCCCCAAAGCCGTGTCTTCGAACTGCAGACCGGATACGTCGAGATCAACGGAAAGCCCAGCGACGGATTTTTCTCGGATTCGAGCGTGCGCCTGGGACGGCAATATGTGTATGGCGCGGAACTGGCGTCGTTCGACGGACTTTCCTTCAGCCGTAACCGGCCCAAGTATTCGCTGACCGTGTACGGCGGCCGGCGCTTTACTTATTACAGCGATCCCGAGCAGCGTGCCATCGGCGGCGTGAGTCTCGTGTACCGCTTCCGCAACGCCAGCCTGGAGTACTCCGGGCTCTTCTACGTCAAGGGGAGCCACCTTTTTACTTATCGTCAGCGCCTGCCCAAGGACTGGCTGCTGAACAGCTACTTCAAGATGGTGAACGGCCACCCGGTGGACTTTAGCGTCAGCGGCATGTGGTCGCCCAGCAACGGCAAAACGACACTGTTGCTCGGGTTCGTCCAGAAACTGACCAACCAGGACTACTTCTACGACTATACCTACGGCGCGCGCGACCTCGATCCGTACAACCCCCTTTTACGCTTGAACCTGGGGCCACAGTCCCCCTACAGTCAGTTCACCATCGATGTGCACCGGGATGTGCTGCCGCGTCTGCGTTTGGGCGGCACGCTGTGGGTTCGCAGGCTCAATGACAGCAACGACCAGGGACCGTTCGATACTTCGTTCCAGGATTACCGCGTCAACGCCCAGGTGTTTCCCTGGAAGCGGATCGAGACCTTCATTGAGTATCACGAGCGTGATCTGGACCGGAAGAACCCCGTTCCGGCGACGACGTTTGACGATATCACCGCCACCGGCGAAACCAAGGACCAGGACTTCAGCCTGCAATTGGGCAAGAGCTTTGCCGAAGGAAAGGTGAGTGTGCGGGGCGGCGGGTTCTTTCGCCGGGTAGACTTCCAGGATCGGTTCTTCTTTATTAACAATGCGCAGGACAAGGGTTGGCTGGGTAATGCAGCCGTGCGGTTGGACCAGCATAGTCGGCTCTATTTCGACTACAGCCTCGACACCGATTTTTTTGTGTGGCGGCCGAGTATTAAGAACGGGCAGGTATTTCGGTTCGGCATAGATTGGAAATACTAGGCATGAGTCCCGGTAGACAACGCTCACGATTGACGGCTACATGGCTCGGCGTGCTCTTCTGCCTTGGCATGCAGGCGCCCGCTGCGACGCAGCAGAAGAACCCGCCTGCGCCAGCGCAGCCGCCCGCCGCGGCTGCACCCGCCGCAGCCGCACCCGCGACTGCACCCGCCGCGACCGCACCGGCCGCAGCCGCACCCGCACCCGCGACTGCACCCGCCGCCGCACCCGCAGCCGAGGAGAAGCCGTTCCACCTGCATGCCTTCCACCTCAAGGAGGCGGGCCTCGATTGCAGCACCTGCCACGTCCCGGTGAAGGATGACTCCGTGGTGTTGCAGCGGCCCGGGCACGACCAATGTATGGTCTGCCACGCCGACGCGTTTGGCGACCAGCTCGACGAGAAGATATGTAAGCAGTGCCATTCGTCGTTTCCGCCGACCAGCAGTGATGACCTCTTTCCCTATCCGCGTTACAAGGGCACTCGGGCCTTGCTCACCCAGTTCTCACATGCCAGGCACACCGACCCGAAGGGCCGGGTGGATCCCCACACCGGCTACCGTGGAGACTGCACCTTCTGCCACAAGTTCGATGCCCAAGGCGCTTATGGAACTTTCCCCGGCCACGCCGAGTGCACGTCATGCCACTCCAAGCCAGGGATGAAGCCGATGTTGAGCCCGGCTTCGACGACCGACGACTGCCGCGGATGTCATAATCCCGAAGAAATCGAAAACCCTGACCCGGCCAAGAAGATGCTTTCTGTCCAGGTGCTGGCCGGCAAGTACAACGACCTGAGGTTCTCGCACGTGGCGCACCTCATACACCATGACGAAGATCACTTGACCTGCATGACCTGCCACTATGCCATAACCAGGAGCACCCAGCTTTCGGACCTGATTCTGCCGAACATGCTGGACTGCGCGCAATGTCACGAAAAGCAGAAAACCGTGACCTCGAAGTTTCGCATGACCAATTGCCAGAGCTGCCATACCGACAAGGTGAGCGGGCCCACGCCGGGGAGCCACACACTCTGGGTAAAGCCGGCGTTCCACACTGAAAATTTCCGGCTGCACCATGCGGCGGAAGCATCCGCCCCGGACGCGAAGTGCTTTGTCTGCCACACCAACGTTGTCTTGAAGACTTCGTCTTCGGCCGCCTCGAACGATCAATGTCTCTCCTGCCACCAGGTGATGCAGCCGGCCTCGCACACCGCCCGCTGGCGTGACGATGTGCACGGCAAGTACGCCGCGCTGGACCGCACCAGTTGTGCAGACTGCCACACCACCGACTACTGCAGCCGGTGCCATAATGAAGTGCCTCGAAGTCATCTTCCACTGGCTCTGTTCAAGGGTGGCGCGCACGCGCGGCTGGCCATGCTCAATGAGCGCAGTTGCCTGACCTGCCACACTTTCGAAAACACATGTGCCGAATGTCACACAAGGGGCCTTCAGTAGAAAATTTGCCAGGAACACGCTGTACCCAAGCAGGTCCAAGGCCCCGCATGGCATAATGCCAGGGAGACGGTGAATTAAGGCGTCATGCCACAAGCGGCAGGCTTCTGAACGAGAATAAAGAGGAGAACGAACCCATGAGCAAATTCATGTCCCGAACTGTAGCGTTGATCGCGGTAGTGACTGTGCTTGCAATCATCCCGGCCCTGGCAGCGGATGCAGAGGCCGGCCACGCCATTTACACCAGGAAATGCAAGACCTGCCATGGCGCCGAGGGCGAAGGGAACCCGGGAATGGCCAAGGTGCTTAAGACGGAAATCCGCGCCCTGGGTTCGCCCGAAGTCCAGGCGGCGAGCGATGCCGACCTGGCGAAGATCGTTAAGGAAGGCAAGGGCAAGATGAAACCGGCCAGCGGTGTCACCGACGCCGACATCGAGAATGTGGTTGCCTTCGTTCGCACGTTGAAGAAGTAGGTTGTTGCAGGGAGTTCTGGGGCGCGCGGCCTGACCGCCTGCCGGGTTGGGTCAGGCTCGCGCGATCTACTGCGCTTCTGCCAACTCTCCGCCTTCCGTCCTCTCGCTGGCCGGGACAGGTTTTCCACGTACCCTGCCGGCGGCATCGATGGGAGTCTGTACCGGCTTTCGAGTGGTCCAGTCGTGGTAAGAGTGGCACTCAAAGCAACCGGAACGCGCTCCCTTGGGATGGTGGCAGCTCTCGCACTTTGCTATCCCGGGCAACAATACATCGGAAGCCGTCTGACTGTTCGCCGCCGCCGCATGGCAGCTCTGGCAGGAGAACACGCTGTGCACTCCGTGGCTGAACTTCGCGTGCTCAAACCACCTCGTCTTCAGCGACGGACTTACCACCTCCGGAAGTTCGTTGTCCGTCTCTTTCAGTACGTGGCAGAAGCTGCACTGCTCCCATAGGGCAATCTCCAGAGTGGCGACCTGGGCCGCCTTGCCGGCCGCGTGCTTCATAATTTCCGCGTGAATTGCCTGGGGTGTCGTGTGCGGCACGCTTTCCAGGATCGACTTGTCGAATTCCAGCTTGTCGGCGTGGCAGCTCACGCAGTGGTCGGCAAACTTGATGGGGAGCATGTACGCTCCACGGATGTCATTGAGCGGCGTCCCGGGCCGGAGCCTCGCGACAGCGGCCGGGCCCCCACCCGCTGTTTTCCCTATGCTCTCCTCCAGTCCCGCGGGAGTATGGCAGGCGTCACAGCCGCCGAGGGCAACATGCACCTGGTGGTTGAACTTGATCTTGCTGGGGTTGGTAAAGCCGGCCCGTTTGGCGTAGAACTCCGGGTGATTCGTCCCCTCGAAACGGGAGACGTTCTGAAATGTCGGCGCCCCGCTCCGAACCTTCAGATCGGCGTGGCACTCGGCACAGGCTTGGTCCCGGACCTCGATCAGCCGCGCCCGGCTGCGATGTTCCTGATGACAGGAGCCACATGTAGGCGTGAACAGGACGCTGGTGGCATGGTGGGCCGGCGCATCATGACATCCCAGGCATGCTTTTTCGGTTACCGGCCGGAAGTAACGGCCACCCTCGCCGGCATGGCATACGTTGCAACGCGTGACAAACGCCGCATGCGAAGCCGACACCGGCCCGCTGGCGAACGGTTCCTGGCTGACCACCCAGTGCGACAGAAGCCAAATCACACCGATCAGCGGCACGGCCAGGGACAGCAGGAAGCGCCAGCGCCGCAGCGGATGTGGGCGCGCGAAGTACTGCAGGTCAATCCGCTTGGCGAGATTTTTGGTTGTGCGTACGCGTCGCAGCATCAATCCGCCCGTTCTTCAGTAACGCAAAGCGACCACCGCGTGGATGGACGCCAACACCAACAGCGTGTACGACAGGGGAACATGCACGAAGAGCCAAAGGTGAAGCGCCTTGTGCAGGCGGCTTTGCATCTCCAGCTGCCGGGTTTCTTCATAGATGTTCTCCAGGTCCTCCAACGTCGATGCCAGGCTGGCCGGCACCAGGATGCGGAGCTGCCGGAACGCCGCCCGCGCCCGCGCCGCCTCTCTCAGGTTCACACGCCGCGACCGGGGAGATTCGAGGAAGGGCTTGAGTTCGTCCCGGAAAAACTTCCGCAGTTCGAATGCCGCTTGTTCATCGGTCTGGAGCCCGGTTCCTACGCTGAAGTCCCCCATGGTGCCGGCGCTGGCCGCCGAAGCCCGCTGCTGGTCGCTGGCCTTGGCAAAGTCTCCCTCCAGGGAAGTGGCGGCGTCTTCAATCAGCTTCTGCGCCTCGGTCAGCAGCTGCTCCCGCACATGCCCGATCTGTTCAAAAATTGTTTCCATCGGGACCTGGGTGGTATAGAAGTGAGGCAGAAAGTGCTGCAAGGCAGCGCCCAAAATCCCGCTGGCATAGACGAAGGCGAAAAGCCACACCAGCACGGTCGTAAGCTTGCCGCCAGTGTGAAAGTCCGCGTGGAAAAGAATCAGAGGGAAACTGAGTAAACCGAGCCACAGGTGCGCCCGCATCCAGGTTTGCATCCTGCCCAGACGCCAGACTGGTACTTTCTTCCGCGCGCCCAACAACGCCGCCACCAGCATGAAGGTAAAACCGGTGATGCCGCAGGCCAGTCCAAATCCTCGTCGCCCACTAACGCCCTGCGGAGTACCCACGGCATAGGTAATGAAGACGGCCGTAGCCACTGCCAGTATTACGATGCTGGCGGCAAACCATTTCTTATGTGAACTGTCGATGAGCATCGCGTTTCGCTAGTGCCGGACTTTGGCTGCGTCTCGAGACTGCATTAACTTGGCAAAGAATTGTGTTGGGTTCACCCGGTGCGCCGCATCGTGCGGACAGGCGTACACGCAACTGGGTTCCGCGTGGTCATGGCAAAGGTCGCACGAAGTTGCCTTGACCTTCACGGTCGCTACCTTGCGTCCGGGGTGCGCGGCGTCATCCAGTTCCACCCGGAAGGGATGCATGTTGATATTGCCGTAGGGACAGTTGTTGGCGCACAACCCACAGCCGATGCACCAGTCCTCGATGATCACTTCCAGGGAATTGCGGCGGCGAATGGAGCCGACCGGGCAGCCCACCATGCACAGCGGATCGCGGCATTGCCGGCAGGAGGTGGCGACCAGGTATTTGTCGAAACGCAGGCCCTCGCGCACCAGCCGGCTGACGCCGTTGTGGGCGTCCGCGCAGGCGCGCACGCACATATCGCAACGGGTGCAGCGCTCCAGGTCCAGCAGCAGCAGGCTCTGCGCTTCCATCAGGCCTTGGGTCAGGAAATCATCGATGGGCACGTTGCCCATCCGCTCAGCCCGTATGCGATTGCTTTCAATCCGCTCCTGGGCCACACCCTCCAGCCCGCGCCGCACCTCGGGGAAGCGCTCCAGCATCTGCTTGAAATCCTCGCCGCCGATCTTCACGACCTCCACATGGTCGAGCGCCGTGCAGGTCGCGGTCCTGGCCGCGCCGGTCAGGAATGCGATTTCGCCAAAATACCCGCCTTTCGCCAGGTACGCGAGCACCAGTTCGCCTCCCGGACGCTCCTCGGAAACCTTAACGAATCCGATTCGGATCAGATAGAAACTGTCGGCCGGGTCCCCCTGTTTGCAGATCACCTGACCAGGCGCGAAGCGCTCAAGCTCCACCCGGTTCCGCAGCTGATCAATAAAATCGCTGGTGAGAGTGGAAAACCAGGGCACGCAGCGCAGGTGCGAGTCCAGGGCCCGGGTGCGGTAGGCCTGCTCCATCTGGGCGCGGAAGGTTTTGTTGCGCAGCATGATGTCCAGTACGTTGCGCAACATCTCTACCATGACGCAGTCGGTCGCTGCCCGCACCGTTGCCGAGCGCGGGTAAAAACTCATGCAGGTCATCTCACCGAAGAGTTCGCCGGGCCCCAGTTCGGCGACCGGATTGTTGTAGGGCAGATCCACGGGCGCGTCGATGGGAATGTAAGGCCGGTTCATTTCCTCGCTCCGGCGGTCCTGGTCCCGGCGCGTCAAATTGCTGGAGAGCTTGCTCAGCAGGCCGGTGCTGCTTCCCTTGGTGGTCACATGGGCCATGGGACTGGAGAGAAAGATCTCGACTTTGCCCTCCAGAATGTAGAACGCGGTGGAGCCGAAATCTCCCTCCCGGCAGACAATCTCCCCGGCCTTGAACCGGCGCTTGACCAGCGCTTTTTGATTGAGCTGCAGAAACGTGCCGGAAACATTCTTGAAGACGGGAAGATGTTGCAGTTCCTCGGGACGGAACGCCTCCCCCACTCCCATTTCCGTCCGCACCACGATGCGATTGGTCAGCGCGCCGGTGGGGCATGACACCATACATTCCCCGCACGACACGCAGGACGACGATCCCATCGGCAGGTTGTTGTCGAAGGCGACGCCCGCCTGGTAGCCTTTGCCGCGCCGCTCCAGGACCAGGTTGTGACGAATGTCATTGCAGGCGCGGACACAGCGGTCGCACAGAATGCAGGCATCGTGGTCCACCGCAATGACCAGCGAGGAGTCGTCTCGTCCTCGCGGGCCTACGCGCTTGGCGAAGCGTGGCTGCGTGATCCCGGCCTGATACGCCAGCGTCTCCAGTTCGCAATCTCCGGAAATTTTCTGGCGCTGGCAAGGCGAAGGGTGGTCCGCCATCAGCAATTCCAGCAGAGTCCGGCGCGCCGCCTGCACCCCGTCCGAGTTTGTCTTCACCTTCATGCCGGGCTCGACCAGCCGGATACACGACGCCGTAAACACCCGCGCCCCCACGTCTACGGTGCACACCCGGCAAACCCCCACCGGATTCTCGTTCTGCTGGTGACAAAGCGTGGGAATCGGGACCCCGTTCAGACGCGCCGCGTCGAAGATGGTCGTGCCCGGCGGCACCGAGACTTCTCTGCCGTCGATGGTGAGGTGGATCCCCGGGGGAAGGGGAGGCGGAGGCGGGGGTGGGGCCACGGCAACCGCAGGGGCGGAGGGAGCAGCCGCAGGGGTGGCCGGGACAACGGCAGGAGTGCCGGGTCCAACCGCGGGCGCAACCGGAGGCGCGGCCGGAGGAGGCGGGCTGCTTAACAGGACCGTGGCATTGGGGTCCGGTTTCTCATACTGGAAAATGAAGACCGTATCGCCAAGGGATATCTGATCTCCATGATTGAGCACCTGCTCCTTGATGCGTGTCTGATTGACGTACGTTCCATTCAGACTGTCGAGGTCGCGGACCTTGAAGATGTCGCCCTCGCGGACGATCATGCAGTGCCGCCGCGACAGGGCCGGATCGTCAACGCACAAGCGGTTGCCCGGATCGCGTCCGATCGCAAGCGTTTCCTGCTCGAGAAAGAACACCTTCTCGCGCAACAATGCCGACGCGCCTACCAGTCTTGGCTTCACATCACCCCGCGGAATTCCCGGTACGGTCTGTGCTATGGACGGTTACCCGCCGTCGCGTGTACGAAAGCAAACCTTCGCTGGACACTGCTTGTGGATCACATGTTGATCCACCATATCGCGAAAATGGGTGAGAACCGACACGATCGGGGCGGGCACCACCTGTCCCAGACCGCAAATCGAAGTCAGCTTGAGCGCGTGCGAGAGTTCTCCCAGCAGTTGCAAGTCGTCGCTCCCCGATTTGCCATGGGTCCAGTCGGTCAGCATGTCCACCAGTTTCTGCGAACCCAGGCGGCAGGGAACACATTTCCCGCACGATTCGTTGCGAAAGAAACGCACCGAGTTCAGCGCCATATCCACCATGCAGCGGTCCTCGGCACATACCACGATGGCCCCCGAACCCACCATCGAGCCCTTGGCCGCCACCGCATCCCAATCCAATGGGAGGTCCACCATCGACGCGGGCAAATATCCGGAAGACGGGCCCGAAGGCGCGAAACCCAGAAGCTTCTTGTTCCCCCGAATGCCGCCTGCATACTCGTAGATAAGTTCGGAATATTTGGTTCCCATGGGCACTTCGAACACCCCGGGCCGGACCACATCCCCGCTGATGCCTACGAACTTCAAACCCAGGGAGCCGTTGCGGCCTTGCGCTTTGTACCAATCGACCCCCTGCATGAGAATGGCGACCGCGAAGGTAAAAGTTTCCACGTTGTTAATGACCGTCGGCTTCTGCCACAGACCATGCGTGCCCGGGAAAGGCGGCTTGTTGCGCGGCTCAGCCCGCTTTCCTTCAATGGCCTGCAGCAGCGCAGTTTCCTCGCCGCAGATGTAACCTCCGGGACTGACAAACAGCTCCAGGTCAAACGACAGATCGCTGCCCAGAATGTTTGACCCGAGCAGGCCGTCCTTGTAGCAGTTGGCGATTTCCTCCTGCAGGATTTCGGCTTGCCGCTCATATTCGTGCCGGATGAAGAGAATCCCTTTGTGCGCACCCGTTACCAATCCCGCCGTGATCATGCCTTCGATCACCAGGTAGGGGACGTTTTCCATGATGAAGCGGTCTTTGATGGTGCCGGGCTCGCTTTCATCCGCATTGCACACGATGTACTTCTCGTCGCCCGGCGCATTGCGGACCAGATCCCACTTGGCCCCGGTGGGAAAACCTGCTCCTCCCATTCCGCGTAACCCGCTGGCCTTCAGGACGGAAATTACGCCGGTCGCACTCGGGTTTTCGATGAAATGCCTGACCACGCCATAATTCCGTTCACCCTTGTAAGGGTCCACGGCCAACCGCACGGGTTGGGTATGGGGCGGTTCCGGCGGAAGCATGCCGCCGGCTACGCTTTCCCGCACCACTTCGACGGCCCGGTTGGGATCCATGCCTCCGTAAATCGCCTGGTTCAAGCACATGACCGGCGCCTTGTCGCAGCGGCCCAGACAGGAAACGTCCCGCACCGACAAGGTTGACGGATTGCTGCCACGAAATGCCACCTCCAGCGCTGCGCGTACGTCGTCAGCGCCTCCCAGGTGACAGGACATGTCGGTGCACACCCGCACTTCGAGTCGCGCGGGCGGGGTCAGGCGGAAGTGGGGATAAAAGCTGGCGACCGCGTGGATTTGGCTCAGGGGCAGGTTCAGTTCGCCGGACAGCATTTTCAGCTGTTCCGCGGGAAGGTATCCGAATTTCTGCTGGATGGCGCGAAGTTCTGGAACCATGACTGGACGCACCCGCCGATCACTATGCGGTCAGCCACACCCGGCTGGCGGAACCGTGTGTTGCCCCAAAAAGCGCGCCCAAAGATTATCGCACTAACTCCTGCGCTGTCTAGCACGTTGCTGAGAGACTCACACCGTGGAAGCGACACCGTCAATATGCAGCTCACTGCCCGCAAAACTTTTCAGCTTCTACCAAGCATTGCCTCATTTTCCGGCGTGAAAGGCAAAATGTCAGCCTCCCTGGCTTGCGGCCCGGCTCGTCTCTCCGGAGATTCATTGACAGGCTATGACCGTTTTGGGAACATGTGTCTCAACTCAGGGGCAGAGGCTCCCCCGGCATCTGCGCTTCACACGGGCATTCATCGTGCTGGGTTCTCAGAACGCCGAATGCCAGACTCCCAGGCTGGTGCGGCTAAGTCGCCTGTCATTGCGTGCGTTGAGTGAGAAGCCACGGGTGTGGCCGATCTTGGTCCGCTGATTTGCAAAAGTGAACAAGTTAGGCAAATACGAGCTGCTTGGCGAACTGGGACGCGGGGGCATGGGAATCGTCTATCGCGCCCGCGACCCAATAATCAATCGCCTGGTCGCGCTCAAGACCATTACCACGGGCCTGGCCGAGAATCCCGGCTTGCTACAGCGCTTCTATCGCGAAGCGCAGTCCGCCGGCGGCCTGCAACACCCCAATATTGTCACCATCTACGACATGGGCGAAGGGTCCGGCACGCCCTACATCGCAATGGAACTGATCGAGGGTGAGACCCTCGAACAGTTGATTGCCGGGCGGGCCAATCTGCCCCTCTCCCTCAAGCTCAGTTACGCGATTCAAGCCTGCCGCGCCTTCGACTACGCCCACAAACGGGGAATCGTCCATCGCGACATCAAACCCGCGAATGTGATGCTGAGCAAGGACGGCACGGTCAAAGTCGTGGACTTCGGCATTGCGCGGGTTCTGGAGTCTTCCAAGACCCAGACCGGCATGCTGATCGGAACTTTCGCCTACATGTCGCCGGAGCAATATCACGGTGAACATGCAGACGAGCGCTCCGACATCTGGTCCTTTGGGATTCTTCTGTTCGAACTCCTGACTTATCAGAAGCCCTTCGGCGGAGATGCTCCGGCCAGCTTGATGCACAGCATTTGTCAGCAGGACCCGCTTCGGCTCAGCCAGGTGGCCCCCGAATGTCCACCTGAGTTGGACGCAGTGATGCAAAAAGTGCTGCAGAAGTCTCCCGCCGAGCGCTGCCAGAGTATGGAAGACCTGCTGCTCGAGCTGGACCCGATCTGCAAAAACCTGCAAGGGGCCACGGTGGCCAAACTCGTGGAGGAAGGACGCGGTCTGGCCAAGCAGGGCAATTTTTCCGAGGCTCGCGACCTTCTCCGCCAGGCCCTGCAGGTGGAATCTACAAACATACCCGCGCGCGCCTTGCTGGAGAAAGTAAACACCGAGCTCAGGCGGATGTTGATCCGGCCCAAGGCCCAGCGGCTTGTGGACAAGGGGCTGGAGCTGCTGGCGCAGGGAAAAATCCATGAGGCCAAGGTCGAGGCTGAAAATGCGCTCAAGCTCGACACCGGCTTCGAACCGGCGCAGCAACTGCAGCAGCGCGTGCAGCAGGAGCTGGACCGCTTCCGCCTCATCACCGAGCATCTGGACGCCGCCAAGTTGCGCCTGGCGGAAGGCATGCCGGAGATGGCCGAGGGCCTTCTCCAGAAGGTGTTGGAGCTCGATCCCAACAACCGGTTGGCTGGGAATCTGCAGGAACAGGTGGCCAACGAAAAAGCGCAGCGCGAGCGCCGTCTCCGTCTGTCGGCGACCATGCAACAGGCGCGCAGCCTGTGGACCTTGCAGAATTACCCGGAGTGCATCGACCTGCTCACCGGCCTGGCCCAGGAATTTCCTCATGAAGAAGAAGTGGGCCTGCTGCTTCGCACCGCCCGCGAAGATCTTGCCGAACAGCGCAAGCAGCAGGCCCTGGAAAAAGCCAGGATCCTGCTGGCCGCCGGCCGGCATGAAGAGTGCATCGCTTTGCTGGTCGAATTCGAGAAATCATCTCCCGGCGATCCCGCCATCGCCGAGCTCCTGGAAAGTGCCCGCCAGGATCAGGCCAACCAGCCCCGACTGCAGGGCCTGGCGGAGGCCCGGCGTCTCTCGGCTGGTCGGCAGTACGCCGAGTGCATTTCGCTCTTGACCGGTCTGCAAAGGCAATACCCCTCCGATCCCGAAATCGGGAGGGCCCTGGAGGCAGCCCGCGAAGACCAGGTGAAACAGGACCGGCGGCAGCGCATCACCAAAGCCCGCAATCTGCTGGCTGCCCGGCGTTACGAGGACTGCAGCAGGCTGCTGGCGCAACTGAACGAGGAATTCCCGGCCGACGAGGAGATCGCCGGCCTGCTGGGTTCCCTTCGGGATGACGAAGCCGAGCAGCGCAAAATGCAGGCCTTGGCCGAGGTTCGTGGCCTGCTCGCCTCCCGCCGTTACGATGAATCGCTCAGCCTGCTTGCGGGGCTGCAAAAGCAATTTCCGGGCGACGGAGAAATTTCCCGCCTCATTGAAACCCTTCGTGCCGACCAGGCCGAGCAGCAGAAGTTTCGCCAGCTCGCAGAAGCTCGTAAGCTGCTGGCGGACAAGCGCTACGAAGAGGCCATCCCTCTCCTCACTAGTCTGCAACAGAGTTACCCGCGCGAGGGTGAGATCGCGAAGCTCCTCGACCGTGCCGGCAAGGATAGGGAGGAGCGAGAAAAGCGGGAGAAGCTGGCTGCGGCCAGGGCCCACCTGGCCGAGGGACGACCGGGCGAGGCCCTCACCCTGCTCGAGACCCTTCGCCAGACCCATCCCGACGATTCCTCGGTGCAGAAACTCATGGTCCTGGTGCGCGTGGAGCAGGAACGGCAAAGCAAACTGGAACACCTGCAGCAGGAATGGGACATCCTCAAGAAACTGGTCAATGAGAAAAAGTACCCGGACGTGATCGCGCGGGCAGAGAAACTGCTGGCGGATTTTCCTGGGGACAGCGATCTGTTGCGGCTGGTGGACTTTGCTCGTACCCGTCAAGCCCAGGTGGAGCGCGAAACTCTCCTGCGCAATACCTGTGACACGATCAAGAAACTTTTCGCCGACAACCGGTTTCAGGACGCCGCGGACGCCGCCAAAGAGGCGCTGAAGACCTTTCCGGACAACAAGGACTTGTTCCTGCTTCTTGATCAAGCGGAGTTGCAGGAGAAGAAACTGCAGACCCGCAAGGGGATCGAACAGCGGATTCGCGAAATTCGGGTCAAGATTAACCGGGAGAAATTCAGTGAAGCCATCCAGATGGCGAAGGATACCCTGGTCACTCTCGGTCCCGACACCGGCGTTACACAACTGTTGAACTCGGCCCAAGTCGAAATTGCCGCCCGGGAGAAGAAGAAACAACAGCAAAAGGAACTCGAGTCCATCCGGCAGCTGATCAAGCAGGGAGAATTCGATGGCGCCACCCAGGCACTCACCGAAGCCGTCGAGGCCACGACCCTGGCCCAATTCGATCCCCGGGTGCAGCGCGTGCAGGACGAAATCGAGGCGGCCAGAAACCTGGCCAGCGCCACCAGTCCGCCGGACTCCGGTCCACCTCCCGGTCTGTCGAAGGAATACGCCTGGGAGGGTCCGCCTCCGTCCGACAATCTGGAGGTTACGGACCGGGCTGCCCAGACGCAGCGGGTTGAACCCCAGGCTTCTCCCAGTTCGCCGTTGATGTCCAGCGCGCCCGTGGCTCCCGCGCCCCCCGGTGAAACTCCACCGGCTGTTATACAGCCCCCCACCGTTGCCCACGAACCGCCTCCTTCGGTGAAGCCGGCGGTTCCTGAATGGACCAGGCCATCCCCGCCGCCGGCGAAGTCTGCACCGCCGCCAGTTGCGAAGCCTGCCCCGCCGACGCCGGCCAAGTCCGTCCCGCCGCCGGCTGCGAAGGCTGCCCCGCCGCTGGCTGCGAAGCCTCTTCCTCCTCCAGTGCCGCCCCGGATCGCCGCCCGCCCGGCTTCTCCGAAGCCGGTGATTCCACCGCCGGCGCCCGCCGTCATTCCGCCCCCAGTTCACCGTCGCCCGTCGGCCGTCGCTCCTTCTCCTCCGGCCACGAAGAGGTCGGCAGCATCGCCCACGCCCCTTCCCTGGAAGGTGCCGGCAGCGGTTGGGGTGATTGCCTTGATTCTGGTTGCCGCGGTCTGGTTTGGCCTTCACGGGCCATCGTCTCAACCGAAAAACACGCCGGGCAAGGTCATTCCGCCTATCGCGACTCAACCCCCTGCGCCTGTAGTCAACCCGCTCGAGGTGCGGCAGCGCCAGGCCATGGATGCAGCCGACAAGAGCCGTGCGGCCGGCGACTTGGCCGGCGCCTCGCGGGCGCTGCAGAATGCCGCCACGCCGAACGGCCCGTTGAATGCCGACATTCAGAAGGAGTTGGGTGAGATCCAGTCTGAAATGAACAACGAAAAGCTGGCGCAGGTTCGGCGCCAGGAAGCGCAGCTATGGCAACAAGCGACCAGCGATGTGGATCGAGGACGCTTCGAACCAGCCCGGAATGCTTTTCAGCAGATTCTGCAATTGCCGGAAGGACAAGGGTTGAGACGCGACGACGCTCAGAAATATCTGAACCAGGTCATACCGCAGCGCCAGCATGAGGAAGAACTGCTGGCCAAGACGAAACAGGATTTGTCGAAGAAGGATCGCAGCAGTCTCAATGAAGCCGTAGGCTTGAGCGATCAGATAATCCAATTGGGAGGTCCCAGAAAGCCGGAGGCCGAGCGTTTGCGGCAGAATGCGCAGGACGGATTGAATGCGCTCGACAAGCAGCAACGTGAACAGAAAATTGCGAGCCTTGAGGCCAGCGCGCAGCAGGATGTGAAGCAGGGAAATTTCTCTTCCGCCCGTCAAAAGGTCAGTCAAATCAAGCAAGCTGGTGGCGACACGGCTTCGCTGGCCGCGAAAATTGATCAGGCGGAGGCCGCGGAGCAAGCCCGTCAGCAATACGAACTCAACTATCAGCAAACGGTGCAGAAGTACAAGCAAGCGTCCGCCGCAAACGACAAGAGTGGTATCGATGCAGCGCGCGACAGCTTCTTGTTGATCGCCCAGGGCGGTGGCCTTCGTGCCGCCGACGCGCGTAAGTACGTTAGCGAAATCAATGAGAAAAATACGACTGCGCAGCTCGCCGCGGCGCCTCCGCCCGTGGCCAAACCAGAAACACCGTCTCTCAAGTCCCTGGATGAAGCCGCCGTGCGCGGCGTGATCAAGCGCTACGAGCAGGCTTTCCAGCAGCGGGATGCGGATGCCCTGCGCGGAATTTGGCCAAGTATTGGGAAGAAATACGGGAAGTACAAGAACAGCTTTGACACCATGAAGGGTGGTTCGTTCCACTATCAATTGCAGATCGAGAGAGCCGAAATCAGTTCCGACGGTAAAACTGCAACGGTCCAAACAACCGTGTCTCAGGACTACACCCCGAAGGGTGGCAGAACGCAAAGCTCCGAAGATAAGGTGTCGTTTGATTTGTCGAAATCCGCCGGAACATGGAGCATCGCGGACGTTCGATGAGGCCCTCCCAACCCGCGAAAAGCCATCTCCAAGGCCGGTTCCGCGAGGATCGGAAGTCTTGACAAAATGAGTGCCATGAGTACACTTCGAACCTACGAATGCTCGTTGCCCCGGCCACGCCGGAGTCATTAGGGCTCTGGCCCAGAGGAGATTGAAGATGGGAAAGCGAGCTACGCTCGTTGTGTTCTGCATCCTTATTGCAGGTTGCGCGACGGTGGTCGCCCAAGGAGGGCCCTGCTCGCAGAAAAGCAGCAATCTGGCATGCGTCATCCCGCAGGAGTACGGCCCCAACGCCTTCGCATTCACCAACGTTCTACTGGATATTCCCAACACCCGGCATCCAGAACACTTCAATACCGGCAGTGGAGATATCTCGGTACGGTTAACCCCGTTGACCAAGGCAATAGGGCGCCAGGCAAACCTGTTGCCTTTAGCCTCGCCTTCGTCCGGTGTGATCTATGATCCTTCCCTAAAAACGTTCACCAGCGCCGACAGCTTGGGGCCGATTCTTGGCGAGCGAGCGGAAACCGTGGGCCGGCATCGGGTGTTCGTTGGATTCAGTTATCAATTCTTTAATTTTGACAAGATCGATGGCGTAAATCTTCATGACTTCCCTGTTGTTCTCACTCATACCGACGACAGTTTCGACAATCCCGGAAACACCTGCTCCATCAATACCACAAGCAATCTCAATGGCTGCGCTTTCGTCCGCGACCTGATCTCAACCTCGAATTCGATCGACCTGAAGGTGAATCAGTACACCACTTACGTGACGTTCGGCCTGACCCGTCGAATCGATCTTTCCCTGGTGATTCCGGTCGAGAACGTCCGCATGGGCTTGCATTCCGATGACACCATTATCCTGGGGACGAACGGTTTTTACCCGACTCCTCCCACCTCAACGGACGCCAATTCACCTGCTCCTCATTTCGATCATTTGTTCAACGATTGCGCGGACCCTAAGCCGGCTGCCGCCAGTCCTAGCGATACCCAGGCGCAAGCCACAAGTAATTTCGATCCCAGCTGCTTGAATCATTCGTTTCCTGATTCCGCCTTCACGGGAGGAGGCAGCAATCCCAAGAATTCGGCCTTCGGTATTGGGGATCTGGTGGCGCGCGTGAAGTGGAACATATGGCATGGCGAGCGAACTGGCTTCGCGGCCGGATTGGATGTGCGTTTTCCCACCGGAGACGCGCTGAACTATCTGGGGTCCGGCTCTTACGGAATCAAGCCGTTTGGGATTCTCTCCTACCGCGCCCGGATTTCTCCCCATGTAATGGTTGGGTACGAGTGGAACACTGATTCGATTACTGCCACTGATTTGACGACAAACGCAAAGGGCAGCGTGCCGAACGATTTTGTCTATTCCGCAGGCGCGGATGCGCTGGTGACGAAATGGCTGACCGGCTCTTTTGATGTCATCGGACAGCGATTCTTTGGCGCGGAAACCCTGGCTGTAACCTCACAACCGTTTCTGGCGCCTTGCGGGACCTGTACTGTCGCGCCAAGTCCCGATACGGTTTCATACCAGAACCTTACTGAGACCCCAAACACCTCGTACAACATTACCAATGCATCGATGGGCGTCAAAGTACGCCCCTTCCCCAATCTTTCGAAGCTGGTGGTTACGGCCAACCTCCTGGTGAGGCTGGACGAAGGCGGTCTGCACTCCAAGCCAGCCCCCTTGATTGGCCTCGGTTACACGTTTTGAAGAAGCGTTACCTTTAGAAGTCGCCTGACGTCATCCCGCCGTAAACCTGCGGAATCGAACCCGTCAACTTGTCGCTCGAGGACCGTTGACCTGACGAGCCTGATCCTGCCAATCCCCCTGCCACGCAGATAGTAAAGGCTGTCCAATAAAGGATTTCCTTGCCGATGCCGGGAAGATTATGATTAGTCCCGTCCGATGCGCATTTCTTGCACTTATCACGGCCAACAGAAGACCTCTGAAATTCCCGTCCGGGACTTCATCTTTGGACGCGCAGAGGATAAATTTCCCATCGGCCTCGATCTGACGCCCGACGCGAAGGTTTCCCGCCTGCACGGCAGAATCTGGTTTGAAGATGGTGTGTGGTGGCTCGAAGACCGTAATAGCTCGCGCGGAACCCGCTTGAACGATGTGGAAATCAAGGCCGCGGGCAAGCACCAGCTTAAGCTGCGCGACGTCATCGGCGTCGGAGAAACCAGGATGGAGATCGAGTCCATCGAGGTCGGTTACGAAGGGGGTGGTCGAACCAGTTTCCTGGAGGTGGGGACGGAACTCGAGGCCAATGAGGACAGTGGCGGTTCCGGGGTTGCCATCGCGCAAGACCTGGACGCGACCGACCTCGGCGTCGCACCCCTGGGTGCCGAGGGTGAAATTGCCCGGCGTCTCAAGATCATCTGCGATCTGCCGATTGAATTTTGCGCCAAAACGAAACTCGATACCCTCCTGCCATCGATTGTGGAACGTTTAGCTGAAGTGATTCCGAAGCGGGCGAGCTGGGCGGTGGTGCTTCGCGATCCGGAAACCGACGCGCTTCTGCTGAAGGCCCATAACGTCATCCGCGTGCCCAACGTGAGTGAGACTCTGGCGCGCCGCGCCATGACCGAGCATAAGGCGTTTATCTGGAAGAAAAACGTCGAAATCGATGTCAGCGTGAGCATCGTGCAAAACGAGATCGCCATGGGCATGTATGCTCCACTGGTCTGGCAGGAAAAGGCGCTGGGCGTGATCTGCGTCGGGGCGCTCGACGCCGCTACAACATTCACCGAAGAAGATCTGCACTTGCTGGTCGTGGTGGCACAGTACGCCGCCATGGCGGTTGCCAACCACCAATTGCAAACCATGCTCCGCAACGAATCGACCGCGAAAGGCAATCTGATGCGGCAGTTCTCGCCCAAGGTGGCGGAACGGCTGCTCACTCATCGCGGCCGTTTGCAACTGGGCGGTGAACGCAGCGAGGTGACCGTTCTGAACGCGGACATTCGCGGCTTCACCAAACTGGCGAGCGACATGGATGCTGACGATGTGGTCCAGATGTTGAACGATTATTTCGCCGTCGTGGTGCCGGTCCTGTTTGCTCACAACGGGACCCTGGATAAGTACATTGGGGACGCGATTCTGGCGGTCTTCGGCAGCCCCGAGAGCGACCCCAACCATCATCAAAACGCAGTCTTGGCCGCGGTGGAGATGCAATCCGCGGTGAACCGGCTCAACGAACTCCGCCGCCAGCAGCACAAGCCCTGCCGTGAATTTGGCATTGGACTCCATTGCGGGGAAGTTATCCATGGATTCGTGGGCACCATGGACCGAATGGAATTTACCGTGATCGGCGACACCGTGAATCGCACAGCCCGCTACTGCGCGGCCGCTGCCGGCGGCGAGATCCTGATCAGCGGAGAGGTCTACGAGCGAGTCTGGAAGGTGGCCGATACGGAGCGCATTTCAATCAAGACCAAACACGAGGGCGATTTTGCCGCCTACCGGGTCAAATCCATCAAGGAAGGCGGTCGAGCGAACAAGACCTAGAGATCGGGTCGGAGCAGCAGAACTCCTTATTGATTCTCACTACCCGCGATCCTGAAATCCTCCTGCCTTTCAATCGGCCTGGCGGGGATTGATAGCTGCCGCGTTTGAGAGAGAAAGTGCCCAGATACGGTGAGCGTGCAGCTGCCCGAAGGCAGTTCCCGCAAGATGAACTTGCCCTGGCGATCGGTCGTTGCTTGAAGCGAGAGTTCGGGGATCCTGACGATGGCCCCGGAGATCGGAGAATACTGTCCAGACCGTGAGTCGTAATAGGTGACCTCTCCGAATACAGTGCGCATGGCGCGAATACGGAAATCGGCACTCTGCGGGATACCCTCTTCAATCCGTCTCCGGAGTACGCGAAGGTCGTCGAGAGCGTGGCCGGCGGGCACCGTGTTGGCAAACTCCCGCAGACTGCATGCCCAGTCCTTACCCTCAACTGTGGCTCCGGGCAATCGTGGAATGCGGGCGTACGTATGGCTGGCGCGTAAGGGAACTGAAGAGTTTACAAGTCAATCAGGTTGACCTGGCGCAGCGGGTCATCCGGCTGGAACCGGGGACAACAAAGAACCGGGAAGGCCGCGAGGTGGTGATGACAGGTGCCGTTTATACCTTGCTGTGCGCTTGTGCAGTTGGAAAGGATCTGGCCGACTATGTTCTTACCCGCGAGAACGGTAAACCTGTGCGAGATTTTCGTGGGATTTGGGCGAAAGCTTGCAAGGCTGCTGGAATACCTGGGTTGCTGTTCCACGATCTCCGCAGGACGGCTGCCCGGAATCTCAGGCGGGCCGGAACTGCGGAAGGGATCATCCAGAGCATAGGCGGCTGGAAAAGACGTAGCGTTTTTGGGCGTTACGCCACCGTCACGCGCACGGACATTGCGGATGCGATGCTTAAATTGGAAGCGCACGAACGTGGGCACGTGACCGAAAAGGGTCACGTTTTTGGTCACAGTGACCCTGTGGACGGACAGGTTGCCAAGGGCCGAATCATCAATTAAGCTTGATTTCTCTGCAGCTTACGACCAAAGCCGGGATGGCGGAACTGGCAGACGCAGCGGACTCAAAATCCGCCGGTACTTAGTACCTTGGGGGTTCAACTCCCCCTCCCGGCACCAACCTCAAAGCCCGCGAGGGACGCGCTTCCGGAGCATTTTGACGTTCCGCGAAGGCATCTGAACCTACATCACGAAATAAGGGATTGTGCCCGCTCTGTGACCGGAGAGGGGCGCACTCCGAAGAACCTGAAGACATCTCAGTCGTCAGTCTCCTGCTCGTTCGACCCCTCAACGTGCTAGGGGTCCCCGTACGCGTCCCCGAAACTGTGATGTGCCCACTCGGTGAGAAATCGCTGGGAGACTTCGCCAATGGTTTCGCCCATCTCGGCGGCGCGCTCGACCGCCTCCACATCTACAGTGGCAGTTCCATGGGCGACCCGTGGGGCAGGTGAGCGTTATGTCCAGCAACTCTTTTCCAAGCCCGTACAGCGGTTTAGCAATACACAGGCAGGTTCTGAACCGATTGGAAAATTGTGTACTCTACTCCTTTTTTCAACGGGTTACAAATCAGTCGATTTGGTCCCTTCTGCTTGAAAACGATTCGTTGTGATCGTGCAACCATTACAATTTCATTACAGTGACACATCACGCCGACGCATTCATTCACGTCTGCACGAACCACCAAGGGTCTGAATCTGTCCCAGGTTGCGGTAGATCGACACAGTATCGGCTTGGCATTAGACGGTTTTCGCTGATCCGGTCGTGTTTTTGTTCGCTTCTATGCGGCGCGCTGCTGGCAGGGGTTCTTGATGTTCAATCCGCTCTCGCAAGCTCCGGGCAGACTCCGCCCCCGGCCTTGCACGTGCCAGAGCTCGACGCCGGCTTTCACCTTCCTTACGAACTAAAACCTGAGGAAGCTCGCAACCAGTTTGAGACTTGGCACGAGTCCAACCCTGAAGACCCCCTCGGGAGCGCCTCGGTAGCGGCGAGCTATCTGTTTGAGGAGTTCATTCAGCAGGGCGTCCTGACCTCGTGAGTTCTTCCGGGACAACAAGCGTTTTCTTGGCAAGATCCCTCTCAAACCAGACCCAAAGCTGCGCTCAGATTTCTTTGCGCGGACAAACAGGCACAAGACCTGGCGCAGCAGCGATTGAGGACGAACCCGGGCGATGCAAACGCCCTGTTCGCCATGACCCTGAGCTTGGGTATGGAGGCCGATTATGCCAGTCTTATCGATAAGCATCAGCTCGACAGCCTGAAAATGATCCGCGAGGCTGACAAGTACAGAAACTATTGGTGACCGCTCCGGACGCCGCCGATGCCTATCTTGGCCTGGGCGCGGCGAATTACATCATCGGGAGTTTGCCAGGAATCAAAAAGTTTTCCCTTGGCTTCGCTGGAATCCACGGCGACAAGAGAGTAGGCCTCCAGCAACTCGCGACCGCCGCCGATCATGGCCATTACCTGCGGCCGTTTGCGAAGATTCTGCTGGCGCTGGCCGCAGTGCGCGAGAAGAAGCCAGAGCTCGCCCGCACCCAACTTAAGGAGCTCGTCGCGGAATTCCCCGAAAACACACTCTTTGCTGGTGAACTGGCCAAGCTCGATGTCCCGGCGGCCTCGTGAGCACCCTCACACCCGAAGGTGACTCGGGTCACTGAAGAACCCCCTTCGCGATGTATTAAAGTGAACCCGTCGGCAGGAACAAGTCAGATAAGCAGGAGCCTGTGGAGCAACACAGGGGATCAGGCCGACGGCGGGCCTGCCAAGAATGAGGAGGTCGATCGCTATTGCTCTTGGTTCAAATACTGGCGATTCTGATCGTGGTGGGACTTCTGCTGGTCAACCGCTTAGTACCAATGCAGGAAACGATTAAGTCCATCTTGAATGTAGTCGTAGTTATTGCGGTGGTGCTGTGGCGTCTGAACATATTTGGACTTTTTCATTCACTCTCCCGCATCCATGTTGGAACCCAATATCCGCGCCTGACACTTCGAGCGATGGGCGCATGAAATCAGCGTGATGGAGGTAATATTCATGAAACCGCCTGGACTTATTAGCACGGGAGTTCTATTCCTTCTTCTCGGGACCATCATTCCTGCCTACGCACATCAGGAGCAACAGCAACAAGAGGCGAAGCCTTCGAAGCAGGAGCAGCAGGCGAAGCCTGCAAAGCAGCAGAAAAGCAAAGATAAACAGCAGCAGGGCCAGAACAAGCAGCAAAAACCGGGTGCCCAGCAGCAGCGTGCTCAGCAACAGCAGGAACAGAACAAGCAGCAACAGCGCGCTCAGCAACAGCAGGAACAGAACAAGCAGCAGCAACAGCGTGCTCAGCAACAGCAGGAACAGAACAAGCAGCAGCAGCGTGCTCAGCAACAGCAGCAGCAGAACAAGCAGCAGCAGCGTGCTCAGCAACAGCAGGAACAGAACAAGCAGCAGCAACAGCGTGCTCAGCAACAGCAGGAACAGAACAAGCAGCAGCAGCGTGCTCAGCAACAGCAGCAGCAGAACAAGCAGCAGCAGCGTGCTCAGCAACAGCAGGAACAGGCAGCAGCAGCGTGCTCAGCAACAGCAGCAGCAGCAGCAGCAGCGTGCTCAGCAACAGCAGGAACAGAACAAGCAGCAGCAGCGCGCTCAGCAACAGCAGGAACAGAACAAGCAGCAGCAGCGTGCTCAGCAACAGCAGGAACAGAACAAGCAGCAGCAACAGCGCGCTCAGCAACAGGGCGAACGTCTTTCACAACAGCGTCAGCGGCAGCTTATTGAGCAGCAGCAGCAACGCCTGACGCAGTACCGTCAACATCTGGATCAGCAGCAACGTGTCCTGCAACAGCAGACCGCACAGTTACAGCAACAAAAGCGCATGGCGCAGTACCGTTTTCAGGAAGACTATTTAGGCCGCCTGCGTCAACAGCAAGCATTTCTCCAGAACGACGGTCACCCCGATTACGATAACGACCCGTATTTCTACACGGCTCCGACCTATCGTTACCGCCGTGGGGGCCACTACTACGAGACGAATCAATACGGCGCAGATTTGCTCCGCCAGGCCGTTAACTACGGTTACCAGGAAGGCTTCCGGGCCGGACAGGCAGACCGCCAGGATCGCTGGCGTTCGAACTACCGAGGCTCTTATGCCTATCAGGATGCAAACTACGGCTATAACGGCTATTACGTAGACCGGGATGACTACAATTACTACTTTCGTCAAGGCTTCCGCCGCGGCTATGAAGATGGCTACAGCAGCCGGTATCGGTACGGCCGCTACTTTAACGGCTCATATAGCATTCTTGATGCGATCTTGTCGCAAATCCTTGGCTTCCAGTCACTTCGTTAAAGGGGCTGAGAAAGTAGCGGTCTGAACCCAGGTCCCCGGCTTGATTGAACAGGGGCAAAAATGTCTTTGGCGGTCCAATGGTTTCATTCGGGATTCCTCAAACAGAAATTTGCTTCTCAAAGAGCCGACCGGCGAAGCTGCTTGATCTCCTCGATCAACCGGCACTTCCAGGAGATGTCCCCTAAGCGGGCAAGAGTACACTTAAGCGCTGGTCGTTGGGTGAAAAGCAGCTTTGAGAATAGACCGCTCAGCTCAAACGCTCAGGACGAGCGACGATGACCAACGAGTGTGAAGAATCCGGCGAGCAATAGCGCCCAAGCCGCTCCGAGTAAGATGCCGCTCACGACGTCGGTCGCATAATGAACGCCAAGATAGACGCGTGAGGCGCCAATCATGATAAGCACCGCGGACACGGCCAGAAAGATTACTGCTCTCGCGCCCGAGTGCTGCACATAATGTCCCGCAATGATCGCGATCGTCAGATAAAGTGCGGAGGTCGAAACCGAATGTCCGCTCGGGTATGAGAAGCCCGACACTGCGATGAGTTGCTGGGCCTCCGCTGGACGAATCCTTTCGATGAGGTTCTTAGTTACAAGCGTCAATATTCCTGCTCCCACCGAAGCCGTAAGTAACTGGAGGGCGCCCAGTCGGTCACGCAACACAAGCAACACCACGAGAGTGAAGGCGGAAAACAATACCACCAAAGTGATCGATCCCAGCGCGGTCACGTCCAGGGCCGCGACCGTAAGCCATGGAGTCCGCTCTTTTGCCACAGCAAGGAGGATCGAGCTGTCCATGGCACTCACATCTCCCTCGATCAACTCCCTCGTAATACGGACGAACATCCCCAATGCAAGGGCGGAGCCGCCCAACCACAGAGAGAGACGCCCGGCACGGGCCGAGTGCAAGATGCGACTCATGAATTCAACCTCAGGAACAACTCGCGAGTCATCAAGCTAATTCGATTTGCGTATTTATGAGCGAACCTGCGGGTCCAAAACTCTTGATCTTCGTCGCACAGCCAGTGGTTACTGGCGGGTGGGTATTCCGACCAGGCAATGATGAACACAGCGGCCCAATTGGCCGCGAAAGACTCATCTCGTGACATAGCCGCCAACGATTAATAAACCCTGCGCAATCGCCGACATTGTAACGTGATGCCTCGATCGGTGTCGGGAATCACAGGATTGTGTATCCGCAGTCACCGAGTTTTGACTAGTACAAGCATAGCGTACAGGCGAAGTAACGGGAGGCTTTTTATGAAAAAAGCAGCGTTTTTAATTGCGATGTTAAGTCTCAGCACGCTGGTCTGGGCAGGGTCGGCGCGGGAGGATGCCACCGACCGGCTGGACAACGCCACCAACGTGGTCCGCGAAATTATGAGTACGCCTGATAGCGGAATCCCGGAAGAAGTGTTGGAGCACGCAAAGTGCGTAGCCGTTATACCGCACATGGTCAAGGGGGGCTTTATCTTCGGAGGTAAAGGAGGTAAAGGGGTGGCCACCTGCCGCACGGCGCGTGGCTGGAGCGCGCCGGCGTTTATCACGATTTCTGGCGGAAGCTGGGGTCTGCAGATTGGTGTAGAAGCTGTGGACCTGGTTATGATCATTCAGAATGAAAAAGGAATGCAAAAGCTCCTCGAGAGTAATTTCAAGCTTGGAGCGGACGCTTCAGCAGCAGCCGGTCCAGTTGGACGACATGCCTCGGCTGGAACCGATTGGAAGTTGGATACAGAGATCCTGACTTACTCTCGCGCCAAGGGTGCGTTTGCTGGGCTCACGTTGGAAGGCGCATCAGTCCGTCAGGACAATGATTCCCGGAAGGCAATTTACGGACGTAAGGTCACGACTCGGAATTTGCTTTTGGGCAAAGTGTCAGCTCCAGCCGCAGCCCAGCCGTTCCTTGCGGAAATTCGCAAAGCAAAGGCGCAAGCCGTAGCCGAAGGCAAAGCTGAAGAAGCCAAAGAAAAAGACAAACAGTAGGGCTTCCGCGCTCGATCGCACGTTGACAAGATGCAATAACTTACCAACAAGAGAAGGAACCAACAAAGGAGAAATAAAATATCAGATCAAGAAAATCGCAACCCACAATAGAGCGCTTCGCAGAAGCCTTTTTCGGAGCAGAAACCTGGAGGCCTACCGAGCCAGCCAGTGCGACAGAAACCGGTGGCCCCGATCGCACAGCCCAAGAGTCCACAGTCGGAACCAGAGAAACACGATCAAGAGAAGAAAAAGCAGGCCTAGCCGCAGTGGGATTTAGAACCGGTGCAGGACGGTTCGATCGACATAGAGCCGTCCTGATCAACGTCGAAATAGTTTTCAAAGCTGCTGTAGTCGAACACACCGGATGTATAGGGCAAGACGCATGTAGCCTTGGCCCCCATCGCAGGCGCGGGGGCGCTTATTCCCGGCAGTATCTACGCTGGACTGGCCTCGGCGTAAGTTCCAGGAAAGGAACACCGACAAATGCTGATACTCATCATCATCTTAATAGTGGTTTTTGGCCTCGGTGGAGGGTACTACGGCCATACCCGCTGGGGCCCGAGCGGCGGAGCCGGCATCGGTCTGGGGACAATATTGTTGATTCTCCTCATCGCCTACATGCTTGGCTTGTTCCGCTAACAATACGACACCGGCGATGTATCAAAGTCGAGGCTAGGCTAAACCTCACAAAGAGGCCGTCTGCAGCTCTTATCAGCAGACGCCTGGCGTCAGCCAACTCACCAGTGCCGTGAGGTCGGGCACTTCTTTGTGGCTGGCGCGAAGGCTTTGCGCACTGCAGACACTGAAACGAGCGGATTAGCAAACTACACTTTTCTGAAGCAAAACGTTGTACTGGCTAACTCTAACCCTCGGAAGCGCCGTTGTGATGATGGCTACTTCCATGCGTGATTCCACTCACAGCTCGAGTCAGCAGACTCCCAAATAATGTACGCAATTAGGAAATGTTGGTTAACGCCATCAGAGCGACATTAAGCCATGAAGACGAATACGCAACTGCACGCCGCAAGTCCAGTTGCAGCGGCCAAGAAGGGGCCAGAGTTCGATTCCCATGCATTCCTTGCAACCATTAGCGAGGGCAGGGAATATGTGCATTTCCCGAAGAAACGAACGATCTTTTCGCCCAAGGGGATCTCGCTGACGCAGTGTTTTATGTCCAGACGGGCAAGATAAGACTCACTGTAGTCTCGAAGACTGGTAAGGAAGCAACAATCGGCATCCTAGGCGAGGGAGACTTTCTCGGCGAAGGTTCGCTCGCGGGTCAAGCGCTCCGGGTGGATTCCGCAACAGCGATGACGGATTGCGCTGTTCTGCGAATCGACAAGAAGGCCATGATGGATGCGCTCCGTCGGACACACGAAGTTTGTGACATGTTCGTGGCCCATTTGTTGGCGCGGAACATTCGCTACGAAGAAGATCTGATTGATCAGCTTTTCAATTCAAGCGAAAAGAGGCTGGCCAGGATCCTTCTGTTGCTCGCTGGCTTTGGCAAGGAAGCCAAATCCGGAGGGGTAGTTCCCAAGATCAGTCAAGAGATGCTGGCGGAGATGATCGGTACAACTCGCTCACGAGTCAGCTTTTTCATGAACAGTTTTCGGAGACGGGGATTTATTGATTATCACGCCGGTGATGCAGTGCAAGTTCACAGTTCACTTCTCAACATCGTTCTTCTCGACCAGCCCGTAAAATCCTTAAAAGGCGGAACGCATTCCCCAGGGCGAATTGTCTCATCAGTCCAGTTCACACCAAGCTCGATTAACCCCGCAGGGCTGCATCGCTCGAACCCGCTGGTTTACATCGCCGCGGCCGCCTAGGTAGAATAAGAGTTTTCCCACCCTCGAGGAAGAGAACCCGAGGAGCGCCGCCCGAACAAAACAATGAGGATGTTTCGTGGTCTCTAGCGGTTCTCAGATCGAGAAGGCCGCAATGATGCTTGTACACAACAAGGAACGACACCGTACAGGACGCATCGGCTGGCTACGCGCTGCTGTACTGGGCGCCAACGACGGTATCCTTTCAACATCGAGTCTCGTGCTCGGCGTCGCAGCTGCGCATGCGACTCACAGCAACGTGTTAGTCGCAGGGGTCGCTGGTCTCGTGGCTGGGTCTATGTCGATGGCCGCCGGTGAGTACGTATCCGTCCACTCACAGGCCGATACCGAACAGGCCGAACTCGAGTTGGAGTGCGCGGAACTCGAAGCAGACGAGAAGGGCGAGCGGAAGGAGCTGATGGCAATCTACGTCGCGCGCGGGCTCGACCCTTCGCTAGCGAAACAGGTCGTCGAGCAGTTGATGGCGCATGACGCGATAGGCGCGCATGCCCGCGACGAACTCGGCATCTCCGAGACTTTCCGTGCGCGTCCGATTCAGGCTGCGTTGACATCGGCGGGATGCTTCGCTGTGGGGGCAGCCATGCCTCTCTTGGTCACTGCCATGGCCCCGGCGCCGAGTCTGATCGTTCTTGTTTCGGGAACTTCGCTGGTGTTTCTCGCAATTCTGGGCGGGTTGGCTGCACGCGCAGGTGGAGCAGGAGTAGCGATGGGCGCAATACGCGTAACGTTCTGGGGTGCAATCGCCATGGCGATGACTGCAGGCGTCGGGTGGCTGTTCGGAACAGTAGCGTGAGCGGGGCCGACTGGAGGCTCGGCGTGCTATGTACTGCCTAACCGGCGTATGCAACCGACGGCGTTGTTAGCGCACGAGCGGCGGTTGCCTAAATTACGAACGAGCAGCGGGCAAAGTTGGCACTCTGATGCAGAAAACTACAATGCTGCTCATCCAAGTGCTGCGTAGAAGCAGTGGCCCAAGCAAGCGTAGAATCGTCTCGGGGCGGAGAAACTCCAATGACGCTGAGAACAGTAGTTGAAGCCATCGTGGTGTTGATAATCGTAATCTTCGCAGTTCGATTCTTCATGAAACGTGGCTAAACAGCCTGAAACCCAAGGGCGTCCATGATTCAGTTATCCTGGCGATGGTGCGGGCAAGGTTGGACCTCAAGTGCAAAAGGAAACTTCTCACCACACTTCGGACACTCCATCCGCTGTTTGACCTGTTGGCTCATTTTCCAGGTCAGTATCCACCGGAGGATCCAGAGTTTAGGGCGCCTATCATTGATCCTTGGAGGAAGCAGCGGGACAACGACCAAGACTCTGCGTTATCAGCGCCCGAGAAAGCGGGCACTGCCGCGCTCTAATTGTTTGATTGATGGCGATCCACGAATCACGAGTCACGGTAGGCAGGCAAGACACATCACAAACCCGGTCGATTTCAAAAGCCAGGTGAAGAATTACCGGGGCATAGCACCGTTTTTAGAATCAACCCTTAGCCAAGGCACCAGCTGACTGTCAAGAAGGTTTAATACATATGAACGGAACCTTGGCCCAGTCCTCCCGTTTGCGCAAGGATTAGAAAACTACAGTTTTCTAACACCCCGCTGGCGGTCGATAAATTCAACGATCGCACGGTTTCCAAGAGTCGAGTTTAGCCACCCTTTTCTAACACTCTCACTGGGCTTGGAAAGCAGCGCTCTGTCGACTCAGTTGTGAGCCGGCGTGATCACCTTGCGCACAGGGGAATTTTCAAAGGTAAATTCCGCTCGTGGTAAGTAATGTGCGTCGCGAGTTCCTCGATAAAAGGCAGCTGTTGTGAAAGGATGTCGCGGTGACGCCCCTGTGACCGGAACGCCCCGCAATTGGCACATCTGTAAGGTAGATGCAGGCAGTCAGATATTCGCCGAAACCGCGTCTTAGGCACTCAGAAGTAATTGAAAATACTGGGAAGCAGTTCGCTTCTATGCCCTCAAAATCCGCCGGTACTTAGTACCTTGGGGGTTCAACTCCCCCTCCCGGCACCAACCTCAAAGCCGGGTCGGTCGCGGCCCCCAAGCGGTTGCCTCCAAGCCCAGCCTGTGTTGGAATGCACTGCAATGGATCGCCGGAATTTTATTCGCTTGTCTGCCGCGGCAGCCGTGGCTGCTCTTCAACACCCGCTTGCTTTCGCTGCGGCCATCCCGGCCGCTTCAGTTCGGCTGGTTCTTCGCCCGGATCGGCTGGGCCACAAGATCGCCGACGACTTCACCGGGCTCAGTTATGAGTCGGCGCAGCTCGGGAATCCGACTTTCTTTTCCAGCGAGAATACGGAACTGGCCGGGTTTATGCGAAGACTGGGCGTGTCAGGAGTGTTGCGGATTGGGGGCAACACCAGCGAATACTGCTATTGGACTCCGAACCCGGAGAAGCAGGCGAATCTGCCGAATGTTGAGAGCATGCGCACGGGAGACAAGGCGAATCCTATTGCATTTGGATTGGCGGCCGGTCCGGATACGGGACACGGCGCTCCGGCGCCGGTGCGGATCACGCCGTTGGCCATCCGCAATTTACGGGAGTTCCTCGACATTTGCGGTTGGAAGCTGATTTATGGTTTGAACATGGGCACCGGCACCGCCGAGGCCGCCGCCGATGAAGCGGCATACGTGACGGACGTGGCTGGCTCGAAGTTGATTGCCTTCCAACTCTGCAACGAGCCCGATCTTTTCTACCGGAACCAGATTCGCAAAGCCGACTATGATTTCGCGCAATTTGCCGTGGAATGGCAGCGCTTTTACCAGGCAATCCGGGCACGCGTTCCCAATGCTTCGTTCGCAGGACCCGACACGGCGTACAACAACGAATGGCTGGTGCCATTTGCGAAGCAATTCAGGAATGAGGCTGCGTTCCTTTCGCACCACTATTACGCCGAGGGTCCGCCCACCGACCCTTCCATGACGATTGAACGCTTGCTCCGGCCGAATCCCAGGCTGCAGGCTGAGTTCGAAGGAATGACGCGGGTCAGGAACGAATACGGTTTACCCTTCCGGCTGGCGGAGACGAATTCCTGCTATCAGGGAGGCAAGCAGGGCGTCAGCGATACCTTTGCCGGGGCGCTCTGGAGCGCGGACCTCATGTATCAGCTGGCGTCGGCCGGCGGCATGGGGATCAACTTTCACGGGGGCGGCTATGGCTGGTACACGCCCATTGCCGGAAACCAGGAAAATGGATTCGTGGCGCGGCCCGAATACTATGGCATGTTGTTATTTGCGCAGGCAGGAGCGGGGCAGCTGGTGGAGAGCAAGCTCGAACCGTTGGACGGGGCGCCGCTGCTGACCGCCTATGGCTTCCGCGGCGATAGCGGCGCAATTAAAGTCGCGACCTTCAACAAGAACCTGGATCGTGGCGTTCGGCTGACCATTGACGCAGGCCAACGCGCACAACGCGTGAGTGCTCTTCGTCTGCTTGCGCCCCGAGTGGACGATGCCACGGATACCACCTTCGGCGGAGCGCCGGTTGGGGCAAGCGGCGAATGGTCGGCTGCGCGGAAACAGACTCTACCCATCAAGGATGGCGCCGCCGTTATCGACCTGCCTCCGGCGAGCGCCGCCCTGATCGTGTTCGAACCGGTGCGATAGCTTCCGAGAAACCCCAGATATACAATCGTAGGCGCTTTCGAAGTCGAAAATAAATCCGAGTCGGTTACGTCGACGACTCGTTTCTCGCACGGTGTCTGCATACCCGAAGAATTGCGGCAACTGGCGGCCCAAATCGATCCTGTGACGGCCAGTCACGGGGCCTCGCTAGGGAGTTTCCGTCCTTAGTTCTTTACGAGTACTGTGTCAAGGTGGCGAAATGTTCTGTGCGATAAGGCGGGTCAGGCTGCGCTCCTGTCAAACGCCCGGGGGGCCTCGGGGGACAGTGGTTTGGGGCTTTGCCGCGATTTCCATTACCATTTCAACCAGAGGCGATCATGACACTTCGGTGGATGTGCGGTTCACTGCTCGCAGTCACGCTGTTGATTTCGGCCAAGTCTGCGCCAGGACAGGCCCCTGCCAATCAATCCTCCGCGCATCTCGCGGGATACAGCTCGCAAGACGCGGCGACTGAAAGAGACTGGGAAAGAAAATTCCGGGACGGCATTGCGCCCGGGAACATTCGCGACAACATGCGCCGATTGAGCGCGCGCCCGCATCATGTCGGATCGCCCTACGACAAGGACAACGCCGAGTGGATTCTCTCCAGGTTCAAGGAATGGGGATTCGACGCTAAGATCGAGACATTCAATGTCTTATTCCCGACTCCCAAGATTCGGGTTGTCGAAATGCTGCAGCCGACCCGGTTCCAGGCCAAGTTGCAAGAGCCCGTGGTGCCTTCCGACCCCACCAGCGGCCAGACCAGCGAGCAGCTTCCGACCTACAACGCGTATTCGATCGACGGAGACGTGACCGCGCCCCTGGTGTACGTGAACTACGGCAATCGTGAAGATTATGAACAGCTCGATCGCCTGGGGATTTCGGTCAAGGGCGCGATCGTGATTGCCCGCTACGGATCCGGCTGGCGAGGCATCAAGCCCAAGGTCGCCGGAGAACACGGCGCGATCGGGTGCATCATCTATTCGGATCCGAAAGGTGACGGGTTTTATAAGGGAGACGAGTATCCTTCCGGAGGCTGGCGGCCGCAATACGGTGTACAGCGCGGTAGTGTGATGGACACCGACTATCCCGGCGACCCGCTGACTCCCGGCGTGGCTGCCACGGCGGACGCCAAACGGCTCGCGATCAAGGAAGCCAAGACGATTACAAAGATTCCGGTGCTTCCCATTTCCTATGGCGACGCTCTTCCACTGCTTTCGGCGCTCCACGGTCCGGTCGCGCCGGAGAGTTGGCGCGGGGCGTTGGCCATTACATATCACGTTGGGCCCGGGCCCGCGCTGGTGCATCTGAAAGTTGCTTCCAACTGGGACATCAAACCGCTTTATGACGTCATTGCCACCTTGCATGGCTCGGATGGCGGTCAACAGTGGGTGCTGCGCGGCAATCATCACGACGCCTGGGTCAACGGCGCCGACGATCCCATCTCCGGCCAAGCCGCCATGCTGGAGGAAGCCCGCATGCTGGGCGAGCTTCATCGGCAGGGGTGGACGCCAAAGCGCAGCATCATTTATTGCGCGTGGGATGGAGAGGAGCCGGGACTGCTGGGATCGGTGGAGTGGGTCGAGGACCATGTGGATGAACTGAGGAAGCACGCCGTCTCTTACATCAATTCCGACAGCAATGGGAGAGGATTCCTGTTCCCGGGCGGGACCCAGGATTTGCAAAGTTTTATCAGCGGCGTGGCTCGCGATATACAGGACCCGGAAACCCACATGTCCGTCTTTCAACGTTCGCATCTTGCCGGCATTGCCAAGGCCAAAGATGCGGAGGAGCGTAGCGCCATCCGCAAACTCAGCGATCTTCCGGTTCGAGCCCTGGGGGACGGATCGGACTACACCGCTTTCCAGGATTTTGCCGGGATCTCGACCTTGAGTGTCGAGTTCGGCGACGAAGACGATGGCGACCAGTATCATTCGATCTACGACGATTTCTACTGGTACACCCATTTCGCCGACACCGACTTTTCCTACGGACGCGCGCTGGCCGAAACCGCCGGCACTGCCATGATGCGCCTGGCCAGTGCAGACCTGATTCCCGTGGATTACTCTCCCCAGGCCGAAGCCATTGCAAAGTACGAAGCCGAGCTGGAAAAGTTGCTCAAAGACAAGCAGGATGAATTTACCGAACGCAATCTGGAGCTTCAGGAAGGCGTCTTTACGGCGACGGCAGATCCGCGTCATCCCTCCGTTCCGCCCCCGGCTGAGATCGTGCCGCCCTACATGAATTTTTCTCCCATGAAGAATGCGATTGAGCTGCTGAAGAAGAGCGCGGACCGCTATTCGAAGGCACTGGCGGATTGGCAGGCCAAAGGCTCGCCGGCCCTACCGCAGCAAAGCCTGGATTTGGTGAATGCGGATTTGCTCAAGATTTCCCGCTTGTTCCTGAATGAAAAGGGCCTGCCCGAGCGGCCCTGGTTCAAGAACCAGATTTACGCGCCCGGCGCCTATACGGGATATGGAGCGAAACCGATTGCGCCGGTCCGGGAGTATATGGACGAGAAGAAATGGAAAGAAGCCGAAGCGCAGATTCCTCAGGTTGCGCAGGTGATTGAGAACGTGGCGGCCGGCATCAACAGGGCTGCCGACGATTTGCAAAACGCACATTGATGGAGGACGGGCGTCGCGCCCGTCGGGCCGGGCGAGGACGCCCAGCCTCCAACCCCGAGGACGTAGCCTGATGATCGTGAACTTCGCGGAGCGGGCGCATAACCACAACTGGCAACTGGACCCGGTCACGCGGTCCCTGCTCGACACCGATTTCTACAAGCTGCTGATGCTGCAGTTTATCTGGAAGCACTATCCCAAGACGCCGGTGTCGTTTTCGCTTTTGAATCGGACTTCCTCGGTGCGTCTGGCGGACATGTTCGCGCCTGAAGAGTTGACCGCGCAGATGGAACACGTCCGCCGTCTCCGCTTTCGAAAATCGGAACTGGTGTGGCTGGCGGGCAACACTTTCTACGGTCAGCGCGGGATTTTCGAGCCCGCCTTCCTGGCCTGGCTGGAGCGGGATTTCAGATTGTCGGACTACGAGTTGACGGTCAAGGACGGCCAGTTTGATCTGACTTTCAAAGGCTTGTGGACCGAGACCACGATGTGGGAACTGTATGCGCTCGCGATTATTGATGAACTGAAGACCAGGGCCAATCTTAAGAAGCTGAGTGAGTTTGGTCTGGATATCCTCTACGCCCGGGCGAAGACCAAGCTGTGGGGAAAGATCGAGCAATTGATCGGCGTTCCCGAACTGCACGTGGCCGACTTCGGGACCCGGCGCCGCCACAGTTTTTTGTGGCAGGAATACGTGGTCGAGGCCATGGCCGCGAACCTGGGCAGCGCCTTTACCGGAACCTCGAATGCCTTCCTGGCCCACAAGCACGATCTTGAGGCGATTGGGACCAATGCGCATGAGATTCCGATGGTGCTGGCTGCGCTGGCGCCCGACGATCAGGCCCTCCGGGCTTCCCAGTACCACGTGCTCGAAATGTGGCAGAGTACCTACCAGGGCGAGCTTCTGATCATGCTGCCGGATACGTTCGGCACCACGCAATTTTTGAAAGACGCCCCGGACTGGTCGGCCGACTGGACCGGGCAACGCATGGACAGCAAAGACCCCTATGTCGCGGGCGACGAATACATCGATTGGTTGCAGGCGCGCGGCCGAGATCCCCGGGACAAACTGATCATTGCTTCCGACACGCTGGACGTCGATGACATCCTCGGCCTGCATGCCTATTTCGGCGGAACTCTGGCGGCCGGCGCGGCCCCGAGGGATTTTCGCTCTGCCGCCGATTTCCTGGACCGCGGAAAATGGACGCCGGGGCGGCGGGCACGAATCAGTGCCGGCTGGGGAACATTGCTGACCAACGATTTCCGCGGGTGCGATCCCGCCGACGGCGGCGGATTTGATCCCGTCAGTCTTATCTGCAAAGTCACCGAGGTCGACGGCCGGCCGGCGGTCAAGCTTTCCGACAACTATGCGAAGGCCCTGGGCCCGTCCTCGGAAATCGAACGCTATCGACGCGTCTTTGGCACGGCCGGAGTCAGTAACGTTCCTGTGATCGCGTGAAGTGATTCTCCTGTCATCCTGGGCACGTAGGGGCAGATGTCCTCATCTGCCCGGTCGAGCAAAGCTCGACAAGTTTTTCTTGGCGGAGTGAAGAATAGCGGAGCTTCGGTTTTTCTTGGCGCCAGCGAAGAATAGCGGAGCTTCGCTCCGCCGGACAGATGTGGACATCTGTCCCTACGCGGTTCGTGGTCGAGCTGCACGAGCGGGGACGCTCGCGCCTACATGAATCGTTCTGTGTTACACTCCGGCAGATTTTTCTCAATCCTCTTTGTTCTCTGTCCAAGGGTCATATAGATGAAGCCTCGGCCGAACCTTCTGCCCATCGTGGCGCTTGCCTTTGCCTCTTTTTTTTCCTTTCCATCCGCTGTAGGCGCACAAACGGCGCCGGCTGCGCGTCGGCCCATTACGATTGACGATTATTTTCAGGTGCGGGAGGTCGATGACCCGCAGATCAGTTCCGACGGGCAGTGGATCGCTTACACAGTTTCGATTCCGTCGCTGAAGGACGACGAAGAAAAGACGCGCATCTGGATGGTGCCGGCGGGGGGTGGTGATGCCCTTCCCATGACGGCGAAAGATGAGTCGTCGGAACATCCGCGCTGGAGCCCGGACGGGAAGTATCTCGCGTTTCTTTCCGGACGCAAGGAGGGCAAGACCTACGTCTGGTTGTTGAACCGTCTCGGCGGAGAGGCCGAGCCTCTCATTGAGACCGTCCAGGACGTTAAAGATTTTGCCTGGTCGCCGGACAGCCGGCGCGTTGTTCTAGTGTTGCAAGATCCGTCCCCGGAAGACCTGAAGGCAGCCAAAGAAAAAGTCCAGGTTGAGAGCGAGGGCAAGGAGACCAAGGACAAAAAGCCCACAGCCCAGCGGCCGTGGGTGATTGACCGCTATCAATTCAAGGAAGATGAAATTGGTTATCTGGAGCGCCTGCGTACTCATCTTTACGTCTTCGACCTGGCCAGCAAGTCGTTGACCCAGGTCACCTCCGGCGACTTCGATGATAAGCACCCGGCATGGTCGCCCGATGGCAAGCTCCTCGCCTTCAGCAGCAACCGTTCCATTCCGGACCCGGATCGCACCTATGACTCCAACATCTGGGTCGTGGCCGCCGATAACCAGGACAAGGGCGCTCACCTGACGCAGATCACGACGAATCCTGGTTCCGACGATGCGCCTGCCTGGTCACCGGACGGAAAGTGGATCGCTTATGTGACCCAGCTCGATCCGAAACTCCTGGTCTACGCCACCAGCCACATCGCGGTCTCGCCTGCCGCGGGCGGCGAAGCAAAAGTCCTCACGTTGAAACTGGACCGTGTGTCGAGCGAGCCCCACTTCTCGCCTGACGGCAAGTTCATTTACTTCATTGCCGATGATGACGGTACCCAGAACCTGTGCCGCATTCCAGTTGGGGGCGGCGAAATTACGCGTCCGATCGGCGGCCGCCTGATGGTCTACGACTATTCCCTCGCCAAATCCGGCGCAGTGGCGGCGCTGGTCACCACCGTGGATCGTCCCAGCGAAATCTTCACCCTCCCCGACGGCAAGCTCACCCGGATTACGCACACCAACGACGAATTTATCTCCCAGGTCAAACTCACGACGCCGGAGTACGTCAAGTTCAAGAGCAAGGACGGCACAATCGTTTCGGGCTACCTTTATAAGCCGCTCGACTACGTGCCGGGAAAGAAGTATCCGGCCATTCTGCGTCCGCATGGCGGGCCGGTCTGGGCTTACTACGCTGAGTTCACCCACCTGGCGCAGCTTTTCGCGGCCAACGGCTACGTGGTGCTGTATCCGAATCCGCGCGGCTCGACCGGCTACGGAGAAGCCTATTCAAAGGCCATCGACGCCGATTGGGGCAACAAGGACTTTCAGGACGATATGGCCATGGTCGACTATGCCATCGCTCAAGGCCTGGTTGATCCCGACAAACTGGGTGTCGGGGGCTGGTCTTACGGCGGCATCTCGACGGATTTCATCATTGCCCAGACCACGCGGTTCAAGGCCGCCATTTCGGGCGCCGGTGCGGGATTGTTTGCCTCCATGTACGGGCACGACCAGTACATCCGAGACTACGAATATGAGCTGGGATATCCATGGAAAGACAAAGCGGTCTGGGACAGGGTCTCGCCTTTCTACAAGATTGAGAACGTCACGACGCCGACTCTGTTCATGGGCGGGAACATCGACTGGAATGTGCCCATTCTCGGCGGCGAGCAGATGTATCAGGCGCTGAAGAGCCTAGGCCGCGAAACTGAACTGGTCGTCTATCCCGGCGAGTACCATGAATTCAAGGCACCCTCTCATCTCAAGGACCGGCTTGAGCGCTACCTGGCCTGGTATGCGCATTACGTGAAGGCAGACGGTACTCCGGCGCGGCCGGCCGCCGCTCCGAAGCTGGACCGCTGAAGCCCTGCAGTCGGGCTTCAGCCCCCCGAAGTACCGCTCGATGAAGTTCCGCCGGGAGCCTAGCCGGAGTATCCTATATTAGGGTCCTTATGCGGCTGTTTGGTTTTCTGAAGGCGATCAAGTCTCCGGAACATCGACTGGCTTGGCTGGTGGCAATCGTGGTGGACGCCATCCAGATCGGAGCGTTGCCGCTTTTTGCCCCTGGAGGTATGTCGCCGGCGGATGTCCTACTCGACGCCGTGGCCGCGGTAATTCTGATCCGGCTCTTGGGATGGCATTGGGCCTTTTTGCCTACACTTACGGCGGAACTCATTCCCGGCTTCGATCTATTTCCCACTTGGACCGCCGCCGTGTATTTCGTGACCCGCCAGCAGGTTCGCTCCACCGAACCTGAGATACTGCCGCCAGGTCCCGCGCCCGCCCGTCGACCCTAAATTCGATGGAAACAGAACAAAACGCCCCAAGGCTCGTTTAAGCCCTGGGGCGTTCGTTGAACAACCTCTCCCCCGAAAAGCTGTTCTCCAGACAGTTTTGGCGGTTCAACATGGCGTGCGCCACGGTTGAACGGGTGAGTCCGGCAGGACGTAAGCACCGCTACGACCCACGCACCTGATCTGGTAAATTGCACTTTGAATGCCAAAGCCGAGTCCCGTAAGTGCCTCCTGAAAAAGCACTTTTGTGAGGGGGAATGCAGCCTCAATGGAAATTGCGCAAAAATTTGCGCAGCCTTGCCAAACTTGAATCAAATCTTCCCACTTTCGGCTTGGGGGGAGCGATGCCGTCGCCCATCTGGGAACGGGCTGGGATGGCCGGTGGCGGCATCACCCGAAGTCTTCATTCTTGTGGTGGAAACGGCTATTTTGGTTTGGTAATGGCGCCTTCCGATGCCGTGGACACCAGCGCTGCGTACTTGGCGAACACGCCGGACGGGTAGCGCGGCTGGGGAGGTTTCCACTGGGCCATGCGCTGGCGCAAGGCCGCGTCGCTGACTTCGACTTCCAGAACACGCTGATTGACGTCAAAGTGAATCGTATCGCCTTCGTGCACGGCCGCGATGGGACCACCCAGTGCGGCTTCGGGAGACACGTGTCCTGCCATCAGGCCGCGGGTGGCGCCGCTGAATCGTCCGTCGGTCAACAAGGCCACGGATCCGCCCAGACCTTCGCCGACAATCGCAGCCGTCACGCTCAGCATCTCGCGCATCCCCGGGCCCCCTTTTGGCCCTTCGTAGCGGATCACTACTACGTCTCCCGCCTTGATGCGTTTTTCGGTGACTGCGGTCATGGCGTCTTCTTCGGAGTCGAAAACGCGTGCCGGTCCGCGATGGCTCAGGCGTTCGTGGCCGCTGATTTTGGCCACACAGCCCTCGGGTGCAAGGTTGCCGTGCAGAATGACCAGGCCGCCGGTTTTCTTTAACGGCTTGTCCAGCGGTGCGATCACTTCCTGACCCGGCGTCTCGACGGCGCTCTCGCCTTCGACCCCCAGGGTCTTGCCGGTGACCGTGAGTGCATCCTCGCGGAGATGTTTGCCCTGCAACAGTCGCTGCACCAGCAGACGTATGCCGCCGGCGCGGTGCATGTCAGCAGCCACAAAACGCCCGGAAGGTTTCAGGTCGGCCAGCAGCGGCGTGCGCTCACTGACTTTCTGGAAATCATCAATGTGCAAGGGGACACCAGCCTCGCGCGCGATCGCAAGCAGGTGCAAAACCGCATTAGTCGAGCCTCCGGTGGCGGCGACGCCCGCGATAGCGTTCTCGAATGCGGGCCTGGTGAGAATGTCTCTGGGACTGACGCCCTGGCGCAACAGACTCATCACCACCGCGCCGCAGTCATAAGCGACCTGGTCTTTCTTCGGGTCCATGGCGGGAACGCTGTTGAAGCCCATGGGAGAAAGGCCGATCATCTCCATCACCGTGGACATGGTGTTGGCGGTGTATTGGCCGCCACAGGCGCCCGCGGCTGGGCAGGCGACATCTTCCAGGTCGTGCAGTTCCGCGTCCGTCATCTTGCCGGCGGCGTTGGCCCCCACCGCTTCGAATACATCCTGAATGGTCACATCTTTGCCGCGATAGTTGCCGGCGGCGATGGTGCCACCGTAAAGCACAAGGCCAGGAATATCGAGCCGCGCCAAAGCCATCGCTCCCGCGGGAATGGTTTTATCGCAGCCCACGACGCAAACCAGCGCGTCGAACATCTGTCCCCGGCAAACCAGTTCGATGGAGTCCGCAATCAGTTCGCGGCTGACCAGCGAGGCGCGCATACCTTCGGTACCCATGGTCTCGCCGTCGCTGATGGCGATGGTGTTGAACTCCATGGGAGTGCCGCCGGCGGCGCGGATGCCTTCCTTGACCTTGGCCGATAAGCGGCGCAAATGGAAGTTGCAGGGCATGGTTTCGATCCAGGTATTGGCCACGCCGATGAGGGGCTTGCTTAAATCGCTATCGGTGAATCCGACGGCCTTGAACATGGCACGGGACGGGGCTCGGTCGCGTCCGTCGGTGATGCCGCGACTGCGGTGTTTAAGATCCATGGGACAAAGATTATGACAGAGACGCGTTCATCTTAGAAGCCTGGATGGGCAAGGGGAAATCTGTACGGATGCTGTCTTTGCGTCCTTCTCGGCATCTCTTTGCGCCCTTTGCGGTAAAAAGCCCTTGACCGCAAAAGCTCGTCAAGAACGCGCGAAGGCCGCGAAGAACGCCATGGCAACCTCGATTGAAATCATGCGGATATTTGGAAATCTCCTTCGGGCTGTATATTCTTTCGGCAAGGATTCGCGACACTGGGATCAGGCATGAAGAAACTTGAAGGATTTTTCCAGATCGACCACCTGGAACAGCAGCGCGCGCAGACCGGGAAATCCTACCTGGAGTTTTTGCGCGTTTCGGCGATGAGTGCCGGAGTCTATAGCTTGCCGGCCGGTGGCACTGACCTGCAAAAGCCTCACCAGGAAGACGAGATGTACTACGTTGCGCGCGGGCGGGCGCGCATGAGAGCGGGCTCGGAAGACCAGGCCGTCTGCCAGGGTAGCGTGATTTTTGTGGCGGCGGGAGTGGAGCATCGTTTCTACGACATTGCGGAGGAACTTGTGGTCGTGGTGTTCTTTGCTCCGGCCGAGACCTAGGATGCAAGCGCAAAGGACGCGAGGGGGAATTTCGCGCTCCCGTCCGACGATGAGGGCCTTCCGGTTTGCTATACTCTGCCGCTTAGTGATTCGACGGATCTTGAAGACGCTGGGGCGTGGAGTCGTGCTGAAGCGGCACCTTCCACCGGAATTCGCCAGCGCTCCACTATTGGTCTCACCCGATTCGGCGCTGGGATATTGGAGACGCGACATCGCTAAGGTCGATCCCTTCCTGCTTTCCATGGTTCGTGAATTAGTGCGGCCCGAAATGACCGTGTGGGACATAGGGGCGAACGTTGGATTATTCTCCTTTGCCGCGGCTTCGCTCGGCGCCCAGGTTGTGGCCGTGGAAGCCGATATCTGGCTGGCGAATTTGATGCATCGCTCGGCCCTGCTCAACCAGCTGAATGTAACCGTGCTTCCTGCTGCCGTCTCCGACCGTCAAGGAGTTGCCAAACTCTACCTGTCGGATCGTGGGAAGGCCTCGAACTCGTTGAGAGGCAGTGGTCTTGCCCAGTCGGTGGTTACAGTCACGCTGGACTGGATGCTCGATCACTTTCCTGCACCCCAAGTCCTGAAAATAGATGTCGAGGGCATGGAGTATGCAGTTTTGAGCGGTGCTCGGAAGCTGCTTGAATCTCGACCTGTTATTTTCTGCGAAGTAACTGAAAATCATGACCTGGTAGGAGAACTGTTGAGAGGCGCCGACTATGACCTTTACGCCGCTCAGGATCGCAATCGCCAACCGCTGCACCAGCCATCCCGGGATACGCTGGCCATCCCCAAGCCTGGAGCGCATGAGGGTGGGCGGCCGAGCGGGCACGAATCCCAGTCGAGGCCAGTCTGAAATCGGTGTAGTGGAAAACCCATGGTGGAGGCTTGGTGAATTTGGCAGCGGATAAAAGCCGCAGCCCACGCAAAGCCAGAGTCTCTCGACAAGCTGCTAGGCTGTTTTGCTCTCCTTGCCGGGGACCCAGTAGATTTCCTCTTTCAAGACTTCCCTGGTGAAACCGATGCGCTGAAGGATTCCTTTGCCCTGCTCGATCATCTGGGGATGGCCGCACAGATAACCGGCGGAGTTGGTACCGTTCAAAGCCCACATGTCAGCGTACTTGCGGATCAAGTCATCGACCCGGCCGATTTCGCCGGTCCATTTCTGATCATCCCAGGGACGGCTGACCGTGGGAACATACTTCAACCACGGCACTTCGGCGGCGAATTTCCGCAGTTCGTCAAGGTAGCCGAATTCCCACGAGCGGCTGGCCCCGTTGAGCAAGAATAGCTTGTGCTCGCCGGAGAATTTGCCTTCCTTCCAATCTTTGTAGAAGGTGCGAATGTAGCTGACGAAAGGCGCAATGCCGGTAACGGTGGAGACCAGCAGGTGATTGGTGCGGCCACTCTTAGTGTCGAGCGTGAAGAGTCCCTTGGGAACTTTTCGAATCAACAGTTCATCGCCGACTTGCAGCTTGTAAATGTCCGGCGTCAGTTCGCCCTGGGGGACCAGCTCGAAGAAGAACTCAATTTCGTTCTCATACGGTGAAGACACGATGGAATAGGGGCGCTCCGAACGTTTCTCCGGGCGCTGCACGCCCAGGGTGGCGTACTGGCCGGGAGCGAACTTGAATTCGCCGTTGGTCTGCACGCGGATCATCCACAGGTCGGACGCAAAGTCCTGGCGCCGGGTGATTTTGGCGCGGTAAAACTTGTCGTCGGAAGTGCTCATTGCGGCCGCTCCTCGGAATCGGCGAGCCTATAAGGTGCCTCAGCCGGTACGAGGATGGCAAGTCGGAACCCTTCAAGGCAGGTTACTGATTCAGAACGGGGGTTGATTTATGCGTGGCTCGCGCTGCGGGCCGTCTGGGATGCGCGACGGGGTTATACGGTCTGAGTCTGGCTTCCGGTTGGGGCCAGCGTGTCGGTAATGAGATCGCAGCGGTGGCGGAGCCGCTGCAGGGAGACTTTGATGGTCTCACCCGCCGCGTTGTTGCCTGGGTCGCTTGCTTCCGCGGCCACCCGGGTAGCGTTTTCCGACAGGGCGTCGGCCACTTCCAGTAATACCAGGAGCGAATCCGCGTGCAGCTTCCACAATGAAGGCGAGTTCTCCACTCGCTTGAGTTCTTCCAGTTCCGTGCTCATGCGAGCCACCACGGCCACGATGCGCAGGAGCACTCGGGCGACGCTGCCGCGGGCGCTTTTTTCGTCGAGATATTCGGCACTGCAGGCGTCGGCTTCGGCCGCGGTCAGCGTGAGATTGAAGAACCGCATGGGAACCACCTGGCGGAATTTCGGGTCGGCCACGCGCACGAACACCCGGATGGACTCTTCCACCTGGCGGACCTTGGTCTCTTCAGTCGAGATCTGCTGGGGCGTAACCGCCGAGCGCAACGCCTGCACATCGAGCGCAGGCCGGCGGCGACGCGCGGGCGCCGGTTGCGCCGGCATGCGTGGGACCCTCGAAGTTGTGCGCGTTGGCACCGAGGCAAAATATGATATCCGGCGAATCGGTGGACGCCGCTCCAAAGCCTGTTTCAGTTTGGAGACGCGGCGAAATTTATCCAGAGCGGTACCGTAGTCGATTTTCAGCAGTTCGCTCTCTTCCAGCGCGGCCACGTGTTCGACGGTGACATCCACGCCCTCCACGTTGCCGAGAATGCTGCCGCCCTGTTCCTCCAGAGCTGAGGCGAACTCTCTTATTTCCGCGGCCGCGGCATGAAAAAACTCGTCAAACTTCTTGCCGAAGGCGGCATTGTAGGGCGCGATCGTGGCGAGCACTCCGGGATGATAGAAAGACGAATCGAGTGAATGCTTGACTTCTCGCACCCGGGCAATGAGGTCGGAATCGAGCAACGCGTTCAGATCGCGGCAGTTCTCCGCTTCCTCTTGCAGAGGATCGAAGCGCCGCAGCAGCTGCACGTGTTCCTCGGAAAGGGAAGGCACGTCGGTGTCGGCGAGAATTTCGATCAGCGCAATCTCGAAAGGCGAGAGTGGAAGGGATCCGTCCAGGCCATAGCCGCGGCGCTCCCACTGTCCCGGCACGCGCGGGTGGCGATAGAGAAACGTGGCGACCAGGTCCGTCTTGTCGCGGTTAATGTCGCTGGTGTCTTTCTTGCGGGTGAAATAGCGCAGAACAGCTTCGGCGATTTCGGGATCCGTTTCGGCGGTAAAGGCCCGCCGCAGCATAGCCGGTGTGATGGCCTGATCGAGCAGGCGCAACCAGCGGCGCATGCGGTCGAGCGTGGCATGCACCTCGCCATCTCCCTCCTGCAAGGAGATAGCCTCCAGGCCAGCCGGAACCGGGACCTCGCCACCAACGGAATCCTGCAGCAGCTTCTCGTAGAAGCCCTGCACGGTGGCCAGTATGGCCAGTTCCCATTTTGGATCCTCTACCACAGTTTCACTCCCGCTGATCTGAGCCTGCGGAACGCTGTGAACACAGGTTTGGACTAGTAAAACCTAAGGCGGGCTGCTCGCACAATCGTTTTCCCAAAGGGATGGCACTAAAGTCACAATGGTGGATGAAAGACAGCTAAAGTTCAGGGTGTCATCCTGAGCGATTCCGCTCCTTCGCTCGCGAAGGAGCGGATGAGTCGAAGGACCCCTATAACTGTCACAGGCCAATTTGACGGCTGCCTCGGCCGGGCCCGTCTGGTCGCGTACCACCGAAGTTTGCGCTGGATTTTCGCGGCCTAAAAAGCGGAGCTGCGCTCCGCGGCACAGCCGAGGGCGGCTGTGTCCACATGGCCTGTGATGGCTATAGGGGTCCTTCGACTCCGCCTGAGCGCACGCAAGCGAACGCTCAGGCTGCGCTCAGGATGACAGCTCAGGATGACAGGCGGTTACTTCTTCAGATCTTTTAAGATCTCTCGCGCGGCGTTTGCGCCCGAGCCGCCAGTCAATCCCGCGCCTGGATGCGTGCCCGAGCCGCACAGGTAGAGATTCTGGATGGGCGTGCGATAGCGCGCCCAATCCAGTAGCGGACGCATGGTAAAGAACTGGTCCAGAGAGAGTTCGCCGTGGAAGATGTGTCCGCCCGTCAGGCCGTAGGTTTCTTCCAAATCCTGCGGTGTGATGATCTGGTGGCTCAAGATCAGCTCGGGCAGGTTGGGAGCATACTGGGCCAGTGTCTTGACTACGGTGTCGCCTAACGATACCCGCTGTTTTTCCCAGTCGGTGCCCTTTAGTTTGTAGGGGGCATACTGCATGTAGATCGACATCACGTGCTTGCCCTCGGGCGCGAGCGAGGGATCGGTGAGCGACGGGATGGCGACTTCGAGATAAGGCTGCCTGGAGAAATTACCGTACTTCGATTCGTCGAAGGCCCGCTCGAGGTAATCGATTTCCGGGCCAATGTGAATCCGGCTGCTGAGGGCACGATCGTGATTTTCCCCCTGAAGCGCGCTGAACTTGGGGAGACCGGAGAGCGCAAGGTTGACCTTGGCAACCGTGCCGGGCATGCGATAGTGCTGCAGCTTCATCACAAAATCCGGCGAGAGTTGCACCGGGTCCACCAGCTTCAGCAGGGTACGTTTGGGGTCGGCATTCGAGATAACCGCTCGGGCTGCAATTTCTTCGCCATTGGAAAGCACCACGCCGCTGGCAATACCGTCCTTTACGCGAACCTCGATCACCTCCGCGCCGCTTCGTATTTTGGCTCCGGCTTGCTGCGCGGCGGAGGCCATGGCTTGCGTCACGGCGCCCATGCCCCCGGCAGCGAACCATGACGTGCCGGCAGGTTGGTCATCTCCAGCGGCGCGTATAAGAAGAACCAGGCTGCTGCCCGCCGACCATGGACCCAGAAAGGTTCCGAAGATTCCGCGGGCCGCGATAGTGGCGCGGAGCAGTTCAGTCTCGAAGTATTCCGCCACCAGGTCAGCCACCGCCATCGGCCCCCAGCGCAGCAAGCGGTACATATCCCTGCGGCCCAGCTTGCGAACCGCGCGGCCGGTATGGAGCATTCCCCACAGATCGCCTTTGCTGGGATGGTCAATGTCGGGCGGAGCCAGGGTGAGCGCCTTGCCAATGACGCGGCCCATTTTGGCCAGCGATGACTGGAACTGGGGATATCGGGTGGCGTCCTTTTGCGAGAACTCCGCGATTTCGTGGGCCGCCTTTTCGCCGTTATTGTAGAGAATGAGAGCACGGCCGTCGGGTGACAGTGCAGTCACGGCGACATCCGTCTTGATCATGTTGAGGCCGTGCTTCTCCAACTGCATGTCGCGGACGATGTCGCGCCGCAGCGGTCCAGCCGAGTGCGCCAGCGTGGAGCAGCGGAAGCCGGCATGGAATTCTTCCGTGATGGCGGCGCCGCCGGGTTGAGCGCGACGCTCCAGCACCAGCGGCTTGTACCCGGCTTTGGCCAGGTAGAAGGCGGTGACCAGCCCGTTATGGCCGCCGCCGATGATGACGACGTCGCGGTTCGCACGCATGCTCTTTGTTCCGGCCAGCTAGGCCGCCCCCTTGAAGTCTTTCAGAATTTCCAGAGCCGCCAGCCTGCCGGGGCCGCCCATGATGCCGCCGCCGGGATGGGTCGCCGATCCGCACATGTACAGGTTCTTGATCGGCGTGCGGAATTGTGCCCAGCCCGGTACCGGCCGCAGGAAAAAAAGCTGCTCCAGCGAGAGCTCGCCCTGGAAGATGTTGCCTTCGCTCAGGCCAAACTCGCGTTCCAGATCGAGGGGCGTGACCACTTGGCGGTGCAGAATAATGTCCTTTATGTTGGGCGCGTACTCGGCGATGGTATCGATCACGTTGTCGCCGAAAGCTTCCTTCTGATCGTCCCAGTTGAGGCCGGGGCGCAGCTTGTAAGGCGCGTATTGCACGAAGCAGGACATGATGTGCTTTCCCGGCGGCGCGACGGAGGGATCGGTCAGCGTGGGTATGACCATGTCGATGTAAGGACGGCGGGAGAAGTTCCCGTACTTGGCGTCGTCGTATGCGCGCTCCATGTATTCGACGCTGGGAGAAATCGAGATCGCGCCACGCAGATGTTCTCCTGGGCCGGGCATGCACTTGAAGCTGGGCAGCGCATCGAGCGCCAGGTTCACCTTGCCGGAAGAGCCGCGGAATTTGTAGCGGTTCACTTCTTCCAGGAATTCGGAGGGCAGAGTTCCCGCCTCGATCATTTTTGTGAACGTCAACCGGGGATCGACGCTCGACGAGATGATGTCGGCATAGATCTCGTCACCGTCAGCTAGAACGACGCCTTTAGCCTTGCCGTTCTTCACGATGATCTGCGCGATCGGGGCCTTGGTGCGGATTTCAGCGCCGGATTCGCGGGCCGCGTCGGCGATGGCGTTCGAAATTGCGCCAGTGCCGCCGCGGGCAAATCCCCAGGAACGAAACGCGCCGTCAATCTCCCCCATGTAGTGATGCAGCAGAACGTAGGCGGTTCCTGGCGAACGTACGCCCAGGAAGGTTCCGATGATGCCCGAGGCGGACATCGTTGCCTTGAGCACATCGGTTTCAAACCATTGATCCAGGAAGTCAATGGCGCTCATGGTCATCAACTGCACCTGGTTATATTTGTCCTCGCTGGTCATGTCCTGGAAACGTCGGCCGATGAACAGCAGCTTCATCAATTCTTTCGGATTCAGCGTGGCCGGGTCGGGAGGGACCATGCTCAGGATGGGTTTGACGAAACGGCACATGGCCTGCATCGCCTTGCCAAATTCGTCGTAAGCCTCCGCGTCAACCTTCGAGTGGCGCGCGATCTCGCGATGGGTCTTGCCGTGATCGTTGACCCTCCACAAATAGTCACCGCTGGGCATGGGAGTAAACGTGCCATCGAGCGGCAGGATTTCCAGGCCATGGCGGGGAAGATCGAGATCGCGAATGATTTCGGGGCGCAGTAGCGAGACTACGTAGGAGCACACCGAAAACTTGAATCCCGGGAAGACCTCTTCGGTGACAGCGGCGCCGCCGAGCACGTGCCGGCGCTCCAGCACCAGAACTTTTTTCCCGGCGCGCGCCAGATACGCTGCCGTAGTCAGGCCGTTGTGACCTCCGCCGATGATGATCGCGTCGTATTTCGAATTGGACGGCATGCCAGCTTTCAATTCCCAGTCCGTGAGTTGGACTGTGTTGGGTTGCAAAGATTGCCAGGATTCTAACAGTTTCCGGAAACAACGAAGGCCGGGGCTCAGAGCCCGCTGGGGAGGACGGTCCAGGTAAGAATGACGCTCCAGGGTGATGTCATGATTTGCATGGGTTCTGACCGAAGGCCCATTCTACCGGGAAGGGAGTGTCTTGTCTGCAAAGATCGGTCGTGTTCGCTCCACTCCTTTGCGATCTTTGCGGAGTGCTTGGCGAACTTAGCGGTAAGGATCTTTAACCGCAAAGAACGCGAAGGGATTCCGCAAAGGGCGCAAATTAAGGCAGAAAAGCGAGGCCTACCAGGCGTGACCAGCAGTCATCGGATACTGGCGTCACAGCGCCGGCACTGCTTATAATCCAGCTGCGACGCTTTTCTCCCTGAACTGAAGACTATCGAGGAAACTACCTTGCCCGTCGGAACCGCTTTTCACGAAAGAACGTTTCCACTTTGTCAAAGCCTCAACTACCGCGAGTGGTCGGGCTATTACGCCGTCAGCGTGTACGAAGTGCACCACGAGCACGAGTACAACGCCATCCGCAACGCGGCCGCGCTGATTGATATCACACCTCTCTACAAGTATCTGATCACGGGCAAGGACGCCACCAAGCTGGTGAACCGCATCATTACGCGCGATGCGAGCAAGGTGAGGGTGGGCCAGGTCATTTATTGCTGCTGGTGCGACGAGCAGGGAAAAGTGATCGACGATGGCACCGTCACGCGCCTGGAAGAGAACAAGTATCGCTGGACCGCGGCCGATCCCAGCCTGCGCTGGTTCCGGCAGAACGGTTTGAACATGGATGTCCAGGTCGAGGACATTTCCGAGAAACTGGCCGCGCTGGCGCTGCAGGGTCCAACATCGGGCAAGCTGCTCAAGGCGGTTACGGAAGCAACCGACATTTCCAATCTCAAATACTTCCGCATGACGCGGGGCAAGATCGGCAATGTTTTTGTGGACATCTCGCGCACCGGATACACCGGCGACCTGGGCTATGAGATCTGGGTCCCGTGGAGCGATGCGGTGAAAGTCTGGGACGTGCTGATGGACCGGGGCAAACAGTTCGACATCCATGCCGCCGGCATGCTGGCGCTGGATGTGGCCCGGGTCGAGGCCGGGTTATTGCTGATCGAAGTGGACTACACCAGCAGCAAGAAGGCGCTGATCGCGCCGCAGAAATATTCCCCCTACGAGCTGGGTTTCGGCAAGATGGTCCATCTGGAGAAAGAGAACTTCATCGGCAAAGCCGCTTTGCTACAGCAACAGAAGCACGGCGTGCCCCGGCAGTTTGTCGGACTCGAGATCGATTGGCCTGAGGTCGAGGAACGTTACGAGAAATTTGGGCTGTCGCCCGCCGCCCCCAGCCAGGCTTCGCGCGTTGCGGTTCCGTTGTACCTGGACGAAAAGCAGGTGGGCAAGGCGACGACCACGACCTGGTCGCCGGTGCTGAAAAAGATGATCGCGCTGGCCAGCGTAGAGACGGCCCACTCGCAAATCGGCACCAAGCTGCAGATGGAAATCACCATCGAAGCCATGCGGCAGAAGGTGACGGCAAAGATTGTGAAAATGCCGTTCTTCAATCCGGAGCGAAAGACCGCGGTGCCGGTGTAGCCTTTCTGTTACGCACGGAGGCACAGACCGTTACCGAGAGAACCTTAGTCTGTTTTCTCTCTGTCGTCTCCGCTCGCCTCCGTGGTGACTCGGTCCCACTGTTCTCTCGCCGCTCTTTTCTTGCCAGCCCAGTAGATCCAGGCGCCGATCAGCACCAGCAATCCGGATAGCCCCACGATCTTGATCACCGCCAGCAGCTTGTTGGGTTCGTCCGGCTGCGGGATCAACGACAGGCCGATGGTGAACGTGGTGGTCGTCAGGCCCACGATCGCGACCAGTGTGGCGACTGGCTTGCCGCCAGGGACGCGGATCACGTCGGGCCCAGCCGGGTCGTTCTGCAGCTTGAACATTGCTGCAAACAAGAACAAGAAGGGGATGAAGTAGGTAATGATGCCCATGCTGACCAGGACGTCATAGGCGCCCTTGATGCTGGTGCCGGCCTGCCCGAGAAAAATAAACAATGCGCCAAAGACGAACTGGGTAAGCAGCCCGACCCACGGCGTCTTCCATCGGGGATGGAGGGCGGCGAATGCGGGGGGTAGAAAGCGATCGATGCCGGCCACAAACGGCAGGCGCGCGCCCGCCGCCAGGTAGGCGCCGGCAGCGCCCACGTTGCTGAGAGTTATGAGCAACGCGACAAATGGAATAATGCCTTCGAAGCCGACGCGCTCCGCGGTCCTTGAAACCGCCTGCATCAATCCCTGCAAGTTGCCGACTTCCGACGACGGCAGCGCCACCAGCACGCTGATCGTGCCCACGATATAACAGAACGTAATGGTCACTCCGGCGACTAATAGCGCGCGCGGAATGGACCGGCGGGGGTTCTTGATTTCTCCTCCCATGATGGAAGCGGTCTCCGATCCCGCGAAGGCAAAGATCAGGACCGACCAGAAAATCATGTCCTTGAGCTGCAGGCCCGGCGTCATGGAGTGAATCGTGAACGACGTAGCCGTCCCGAAACGATGCCAGGCCACCGCCCCCATCACGACGATGATGCCCACCGGGATCCACATGGCGAGCGCGCCCAGGTTATGCAGCCAGGTGCCCACGTTGAGCCCGAAAATGTTGAGCAGCGTGGCCAGCGAGAGCGCGACCAGAGAGAACACGATGTAAAACGTTGTGCTATTGGAGAAACGGCCCCAGTCGTGGCGGATGTAAAGCGCGTTGCTGGCGGCGAAGTAGAGCACGGCGGGGAAGTAGGGCAGGTTGCAGGCCCAATAAGTCCAGGCGGTGATGAATCCGGCAAAATCACCAAAGGCGATTTTCGACCACACGTAAATGCCGCCCTCCTCGGGATAGCGCGAGGAGAGTTCAATGACCGAGAGCGCCAGCGGAGTGTAGAAGACCAGAAACGCGCTAAACCAGATGACGATCGAACTGGGACCGGCAGAGGCGGCGGTCGCGATCCAGCGCAGGCTGACGCCCGTGACCACATAGAACAGCACAAGATCGCGAAAGCCCATGACGGCCTTGGGCTGGCTGGCAGTCTCGGCTTTGGCGACGGGATTGGGCATCAAGTCATCACGGGGCCGCATGGGAATACGAACTAACCACGGAGGACTCAGGGGACACCGAGGTCTCCCTAAGCGGCTGCCTTCCGGCTGCTTCGTTTCCAGTACAGATATCCGGGTACGCCGATCAGCATGATGGCGGTGCCCCAGAACGCCTCGGTCGGCCGGGTGAAGATCGTGTTCAAAGTCCACGCTGTTCCGACCAGCACATAAATGCCGGGCAGCCAGGGATATCCCGCGCAACGGTAGGGACGCGGAATGTCAGGCCGCTTCCAGCGCAGGACAAACAGGCCAATCACGGTGAGCGTGTAGGACAGCACCATGCCGTAGATGACATAGGTGTAGAGCTGGTCATAACGCCCGCTCACTGCCAGGACCGCAGCCCAGATGCCCTGTCCGATCAGGCCGAAAACCGGGGTGCGCCATTTGGGATGGATTTCCGCCATGCGCTTGAAAAAAACGCCATCCTGCGCCATGGCAAGCGAAACCCGCGCCCCCGAAAGCGTGCAGGTGGCCGCCGCACTGAAGCAGGAAAGGGCGATCGTGGCGGAGAGCCAGAGGGCAGCATGCGGAGAAAAAAGCGCGGCCGCGGCCGCATGCGCGATGGTTTCGTGTTTGGCGATTTCGCTCATCGGCATGGCATAAACGTAAGTCATGTTCATCGCCATGTAAATCACGCCCACGGTGAGGATGCCCAACACCATCGCCAAGGGCACATTGCGGCGTGGGTTCTTGACTTCGCCGGCTACCCAGGTGATGTAAACCCATCCGTCGTAAGCCCAGAAAACGGCGATCAGCCCGACGCCCATGGCGGAAATGAATTGTCCCGGGCCCAGGCCCATGGTCAGGCCGAGACCATGCCCGCTGAAGTTCGCCCAATTTCCTTTGCCAATCGCAAATCCCAGACCAACGAAGGCCGCCATGGCACCAAACTTCGTCCAGGTGGAGACATTCTGCAGTAGCGCGCCCCAGCGCAGTCCAACCACATTGACGTAGGTGAGCACGGCGATGAGGAGCAGACCCACAACGTGAGCACGGGTGAGAGTAATGCCCGCCAGCGAGAGCACGATGTGGTCCTGCGAAATCACGGGAACGATCTGGCCCATATAGGCGGCCGAGGCCACGCAGAGGGCAGCGATGGTGCCGCCGTTGGCCACGCTGAACAGCATCCAGCCGTAGAGAAATGCCGGCAAGTCGCCATAGGCCTCGCGCAGGTAGACGTACTGGCCGCCGGAGTCGGGAAACATGGATCCCAGTTCGGCGAAGGCAACGCAGCCGAACAGGGAAATCACCGCGCCCAGGACCCACACCAGCAAAAACAGCATGGGCTGGGGCAGGGGACCAGCGATATCCTTGGCGGTCAGAAAAATCGATGAGCCAATGATCCCGCTCACCAGCAGCAATACTGAATCCAGCAACGAAAGGCCGCGAACCAGGGTGGGCTGGGCGTCAGATGGTTTGGCAGTGGCCGAGGAGGAGACGGTGAAGGGCTCCATTCTCTATCCCATCCCCAATTCATCGGGCGATTCCAGCGGTGTCCCACAGCGGCGGCAAATTACGGCGGAGCAGTCGCCGCAAGTCAGCGGGTCGGTGACTTCCTGGCTGCACCGGGGGCAGTAGAGCGGCTCCGGGTCAGGCGCCGGCGGCGGGGTTGGCGTCATGAGGATGGCAAATGTAGCATATCCTTCGTGTACCTTGGCGTCCTTCGTGGTTGAGGCCTTAAACCTTTAACCACGAAGGACACCAAGGTACACGAAGGAGAGCACGTTGCCTGACAAGCCTCCCACTCCGGATGAAAAGCTGCAGCTGGAATTCAACCGCTGGGCGCAGGCCGGCGAAGGCGAGAAGATGGAAAACCATCATCTCGATATCACCGAGAAAACCCTGCGCCTGATGGACCTTCGCCCGGGCGAGCGGGTGCTTGATCTGGGCTGCGGATCGGGCTGGGCTACGCGGCTGCTCTCTCGCCTGGTGGGGGAGGGACCGGAAGGCTTCGGCCAGGTCGTCGGTCTCGATGTTTCCGACGAAATGGTCCGGCAGGCCCGTGCGGCTTCCAAAGACTTCGAAAATATCTTGTATGTCTGGGGATCGGCACAGCAGATTCCGTGGGAGGAAAACTTTTTCGACAAAGTCCTGTCGGTCGAATCGTTTTACTACTACGCGGACCAGGACCGGGCCCTGTCCGAACTTTTTCGCGTGATGGCGCCGCACGGGCGATTGTTCATCCTCATCAATCTATACCGCGACAATCCCTACTCCCTGCAATGGGTGGACAAGCTGAAAGTGCCGGTGCACGTGCGCTCCGAGACAGAGTATGTCGAACTCCTGCAGAAGCACGCTTTCGAAAAAGTTGAAGCGCGGCGCATTCCGGACGATACGCCCACGCCGGATGACTACCAGACAAAGTCTTTCCACAGCCTCGACGACTTGCGCGCGTTCAAAAAAATCGGGGCGCTGCTGCTGATTGCATCAAAGCCAGACCTGCGAACACCAGCCCCGGGCTACACGATTTATTAGTTGGTGTGGTCGCGGGCGACTCGCCCGCGATGATTGAGCCATGGAGTTGTCGGGCAAGAGAGTGGTGCCCAGGTTTCCGGCTCTCTTTTGGTCTCATCAGCTGGCCGCTTTTCGCGGGCGAGTCGCCCGCGGCCACACAGACCACACCAACCACCCCTACTTCACCAGGCGGTTGTATTTTTTCAGCACCTCGCGCAAGCGGTCGTGAGGCAGGCCGATCACTTCAAAGTCGTTGATCCCTTTCATTGTCTTTGCGGCAACCATGGCATTGACCACCGCTTCTTCCGTGGCCTGTACGGTGGCGAGAAAGATGGGATCCAGGCGCTCGTTGGGCAGCATGGTGAGTTGGCGCACGTCTTTGCCTCCGGCAACTCCGGGGTTAGCGGTCGAGAAGGCGATGAAGATGTCTCCGGAGCCGTCCCCCGAAAAACTTCCGTCTCTCCCCAGGCCCAGCGACACCCGGCGGGCCACGCGCTTCAACTGCGTCGGAATCAAGGGCGCGTCGGTAGCGACGGCCACGATGATGGACCCGACGTCGTTATCGCGGACCGTGTGCTCTTCGATCTCCCGGCCCACCGGCACTCCAGCAATACGCAACTGGCTGCGCATCCCGTAGTTGCACTGCACCAGCACTCCCACCGTGTAGCCGCCGTACTTCGCATCGAGCACGCGCGATGAGGTCCCGATGCCGCCCTTGAACTCGTTGCAGATCATGCCGGTGCCGCCGCCCACGCTGCCTTCCTCGACCGGGCCGCCCTTCGCGGTATCGAGAGCCTGGAACACGTGCTCCGGCTTGACATGAAATCCGTTGACATCGTTCAACTCGCCGTCCCAGGTTTCGGCCACTACGGGCAGAGACCACCAGTAACCCTCGTTGTCCGGAGGAGCATGTTTCACGCGCCAGGCAATTACCGCGTCGCGCACCACGCCCACGCTGTGGGTATTTGTGATCATCACCGGGCCATCCAGAAAGCCGGAATCTTCAACCCACGTGGTTCCGGTCATTTCTCCGTTGCCGTTGAGAGTGAACCAGCCGGCGAAAACTGAATCCTTGAAATTGTGGCCTCGGGGAAGGATGGCCGTGACCCCGGTGCGCACCGGACCGACGCCGACTTTCAGCGGCCCGCTGCCGGAGATCAGCGTGGTCTCGCCGACTTCCACGCCCTTCACGTCGGTGATGGCATTGAGCGGCCCCGGCGTGCCGTCGAAGGGAACGCCCAAGTCCCGGGCACGAGGTTCGGTCTGAGCTGTGGCCGTACTCAGAAGCAAGGAAAGAACCAGGGCGGCAAACAAAGCTTTCATTGCTTTCAGCATCAAAGTCCTCCGTGGTAAGTTGGGCAGTATAAGGTATCCGGGGTCGGCCTTCGGATACAATTCCTTTCATGCGGAGGGTGGAATGGAAAACTGGAAAGTGGCGTTGGTGAGCGGCGCGGCAGGCGCGGGCACGGCGATGTTCCTGAAGAAGAAGTGGACGGCGGGAATTATTCTGGCCGGCGTCGGGCTGGCCACGCTGGCGTCGGAGTATCCGGAAAGATTTGCTGAAGTGCGCAAGCGGCTGCCTGATCTTATTGAGCGCGGCAACAGTTTTCTTGAAGTCGCCACCCGGGTGGGAGACCGACTGGCGGAGGCTGCGGAAAGCCGCTCCAAAACCTGGTATGAGTCGCTGCTGACCAGCTGAGTTCGCGGCCGGAGCCCGGCGCTACTCAATGCCTAAAGTCTTGCGGGCGTCGGGGCTGAGCCGCTCCGGGGTCCACGGCGGCGTCCACACTACGTTGACCGTGGCGTTGCGCACGCCCGGCATTTGTTCCACTCGGGCCTTCACCTGTTCTCCGATCATGACGTGCGACGGGCAGCCCTGAGCCGTGAGGGTCATTTCTACGGTGACGTCCTGCTTCTCCTCCGGCGCGGGGTCAAAACGGACGCCGTAAATCAGTCCCAGATCGACGATATTGACTGGAATTTCCGGATCGTAACATTGCTTCAAGGCGCTTAGAACTTCGTCCTCGGTGACAGTAGCCATGAGTTCTCCTCCGGTTGGGCACTCCCGGGCCAGTGGAGTGTTCGTAAGAGATAGTTTACACGGCCACGCGCGGGCAGTGTTCAGATAACGGCGAGCCAGACAGTATGACCTCCGAATCGAAGCGGAAAGTCCAATTCGTGCTGGTGATCGCGATCGCGGTGGCGGCGCTTCGGGCCGGGTATGTCGTGTACGAACGCCATAACGACACAACCCAGGAAGCCAGGCAGCAGGCGCCACCGCTGAATCCGGACTATTACGTCGTTCCCAAGAAGCTCTATCCCTATGACTTGAAGTCGGCGAAACAACTGACCCGGCAGCCGGTGTGGGTCAGGGAAGGCTACCGTTTCACCTACTATCCCTATGACCCGGCGCGCCAACACGCTGATTTTTCCCACGAGGCCGGCCTGCTCCTGCCCATCCAGAAGCTGGAGATCAAGGATGTGGTCAGCGATATCACGCCTCACTCCGCGCATCTGCGGCAGGTGATGGCGGTGTTCGAACAAGAGGGCAAGACCTACGCCGTTCCCATCGGCTCGCAGACCGGCGACAGTTACCAGATCTACTCCGACGAAATGTTCTTCATCCAGGATCCCCACGAGTTATACAAGCACTGGCCGGCCGATGTTTGGGCCGCGATCGAGCAGCATCAGATCAAGCCCGGAATGAATGAATTTCAAGCGTATTTTTCGATCGGGATGGGCGTTCCGGAGCGGTCAAGCGATCCCGCGGTGAAGACCGTGCATTATCCCAACGGCGGCAAGCCGGTGACCATTACGTTCCGGGACGGCAAGGCGGCGGAGATCACCGGCGGATAGGCCGGAGGGATTTCAGATTGAAGATTTGAGATTGCAGATTTGCGAACCATAATTTCCCTGGGGTCTCCGGCCGCCAATTCTGCAATCTGCAATCTGAATTCTGAAATCTAAAATCTAAAGCCCGAAGTCTGAGGTCCGAAGTCCGAGGTCCGACTCTTCATTTCACGATCGGCGATTTCTCGGTCGCCATGGCCTGGTCGTCGGCGTGGATCTGACCATCTTCGTCGGAATAGAAAGACCGGTGCTCGGCATCCAGTTGCTTGGGCGTAAGAGTGAGATCGAATCCGTCCTTGTTGGACCGGAAGCCGACCGAGTAGTCGCCGCGATCCGGGCTCACCATACGCCTGGTAAACGATCCGGTGTGCACCAGATCAGAGAGCGATTTGGCGAACTTATCGTTCTTTTTCTTATAGAGTTTCTGGGCGCGCAAGACGGTGCGCATGTATCCCAGGGCTGCCGCTTCCGAGTCTGACCGTGCCGGATCGCCCTTGAACTTAGGCTCGTAGCTGCTCTGGGCGGCGGCTGCCAGGCAGCCCACCAGCACAATTGCTGCGACCCACCGAATATGTACGTTCACCAGTCTACTTCGTCGTTTCATGAGTGGTTACCCGTCTTGCCTAAGATGCTTGCCACGTTACCGGCGTAATCGTTATCAGGAAGTCGAATGTTCTCCTCACTGGCAAATACGGCTATGCTAGTCCAGCTTTTAAGATAAAGCAGGAAACCCTATCAAACAGGAAACCCTATGAAGGCTGCAACCGCCATGAAGGCTTCACCCGTAAAAAGACCGGTCATCCGCCTGGCTGTGGTGGAGAGCGATCCCCTGCGTTTTGTGGGATTTCGCGCCCTGTTTGACTCGGAGACGGACTTCGAACTCATCGCGGCATCTCTGCCTGACATCGGGACCCTGCCGAACATTGATCTGGTGCTGCTGGGGAACCGCAACGGGCAGAACCTGTTCGATTTGATGGCCAGCCTCAAAGCCAGCCGCCCCGACCTGCGCATTATTGTGACAGGTTCGGGCATGGACGAGGAAACCATTTTGAAGGCCATTGCCTCCGGGGCCAAGGGCTATGTGGATGAAGCTGCATCACCCACCGAGTTTGTACAGGCTATCCGCATCGTGAATCAGGGATCGGTGTGGGCGCCCCGGCGCGTGCTCTCCCTGTTCATCGAACGCGTGAGTTCTGCTCCCGGCCGAATCTTTCCCGCCGGCCGCGTGACCTTTACCGACCGGGAGAAGGAAGTTCTGGAAATGCTGGTGGCCGGCCGCTCCAACAAGGAGATCGGCTCGGCGCTCGGGATCGAGGAACGCACCGTCAAGGCCCACGTGGCCAAGTTGATGCGCAAAGTAGGAGTACAGAACCGGATCGCGCTTTCGGTGCACGCCATCACCCATTCGCTGGTCACAGCGAAATAGGGACCCGCAAGAGAAAGTCTGGGAACGGTCCGTAAATTTCTTGCGAGCGTCGAGGTTACTTTAGGACAATGCCCTGGGTAATCTTGCTGGTTTACCGGGCCGCACGCATACTCGCTTCACCTACCACAGAACCTGGGAGACGGGGTTGGGAGCGGAGATTTAGGGTCACCGCTACTGACCCCGATTTTTTTGGTCTTGCCCAATTCTTCGCTGTCCGGTCCCACCGCTCGCTGTTCGTCCACGAAATCCGCTAAAATCTAATGTAAGTGAGTTGCCCCACGAACTCTATCAAGCTCCGGAAAGTCAGGAAAATGAAAAAACTGTTCGTTCTGTGTGTAGTAGCGTGTCTCGCTGTGTCCACGTTCGCCAAGGATGATGAAGACCAGAACAAGGCGGAAGACCGCATTAAGGCCGCCGGCACGGTGCTGGAAGAGATCGAATCCGCGCCCGACCAGGGCATTCCGGAAGAAGTCCTGGGATCGGCCGAATGCGTGGCGGTGGTGCCCACCATGCTCAAAGGCGGATTCATTGTCGGCGCCCGTTATGGGCGGGGTGTGGCCAGTTGCCGCACACCGAAGGGATGGAGCGCTCCGGCATTCTTCACCATCAAAGGCGGCAGCTTCGGTCTGCAGATTGGCGCCCAGGCGGTGGATTTGGTCATGCTGATCATGAACGACAACGGCATGAAGAATCTGCTGAACAGCCAGTTCAAGCTGGGAGCCGATGCCAGCGTGGCGGCCGGGCCGGTCGGTCGGCATGCCGCCGCGGATACCGACTGGAAGCTGAAGGCGCAGGTGTTGAGCTATTCCCGGGCCCGGGGCCTGTTCGCCGGACTGGAGTTGAATGGCGCGGTCATCGACCAGGACAAGGACGCCACCCGCGAGTTCTACGGCCGCATGGTCCCGTTCAAGACCTCGCTCACGGGCACCATCGATGCTCCGCAAAATGCGTATCCGTTCCTGAATACGCTAGCCAAGTGGGCCAAGACGGCAGCCGGCAAGTAGGCCGGTTTGAATGTAGGCGCGAGCGTCCCGCTCGTGCAGGCAGCATCATCGACACGCCTGCACGAGCGGGGACGCTCGCGCCTACGTTGACAACCCACTTTCCCCTTGCTACCGTCACCAGTTTCCCCCTCCATGCGTCAGCGACTCGAGTACGCGCTTGCGTGGCCGTTTATTAAAGCGCTGACCCTTTTGCCTCGTTCCCTGTCGCGGGCAGTCGGGATTTCTCTCGCCTGGATGGTCTACCTGCTGCATCGGCGCTTGCGGCGGGTCGGCATGCGCAATCTGGCCATGGCGCTGCCCGAGAAGAGTCGCAGCCAGCATGCCCGCATCCTGCGCGGAGAATTTACCTCGCTTGGCCGCCAGTTGGCGGAAGTCTGCCAGTTTCCCCGATATACGAAGGAAAATGTGGGCCGGGTGGTGGTCTACGATGGCTTCGAGAACTACGAGCGGGCGGTTGCCCGCGGCAAGGGCGTGCTATTTCTCACCGCTCACTTTGGCGGTTGGGAACTTTCAGCTTTTGTCCATTCTCTGCACGGCCACAAGATGCATGTGGTGGTGCGGAACCTGGATAACGTTTATCTGGACCGCCTGATCCAGCACTATCGCTCGATGCACGGTAACACCACCGTCAGCAAAGACAATTTCGTGCGCGGCCTTTTGGCCGCCATGAAGGCCGGCGAGGTAGTGGGCATCCTTATGGACACCAACATGACTCCGCCGCAAGGAGTGTTTGTCAACTTCTTCGGCATTCCGGCGTGCACGGCCAGCGGCCTGGCCAGAATCGCCCTGCGAACCGACGCTGCCGTGGTGCCTGGCTTCACCATCTGGGACCCCGCTCTGCGAAAATACCGCTTGCGTTTTGATCCTGCGGTCCACCTGACGCGCACCGGCAACGAGGAACAAGATATCGTCACCAATACCCAGGCGTTTGCGAAAATCACTGAAGATTATGTGCGCCGTTATCCCGAGCAGTGGTTGTGGGTACATCGGCGGTGGAAGACGCGGCCGCCAGGAGAGGCGGGGCTGTACTGAGAAAACAGCATTTGGCAATGAGCATTTGGCATTTGGCCAAGTGCCAATTGCTAATTGCGAAGTGCTGTTTTCAAAACCAATCGCTGCGGTAGGCGACCCACCAGCTGGCATACGCAATCGGGATGGTTGCGACCAGTGCCCACCAGAGCGGAAAGATGACATCCGCCACTAGCCCGAGCACGGTGAATGCGGTCCAGAAGACTTTCTTCTCCATGCCATTATTCTAGCCCCCGATCCGGCTTTTCTTTCCTGGGCCAAACGTATACAAAGGTGCCATGCAGCGCTCACTCCTTTCGATTGCCCAATCGTTGCAAGCGCAAGTGGTAGGAGACGGCGCCGTCGAAATCAGCGGAATCGCCAGCATCTCGCACGCGACCTCGGGGGACCTGGTTTTCGTCGAAGATGAGAAGAGCCTGCACTTGGCCCTGGCATCCCCTGCGGCGGCGGTAATCGCGGGTGAATTTGCCGAAGCTGCGATGGCCAAAGAAAAGGGCAAATCCAAACCCCTGCTGATTGTCCGGCATCCCCGGCTGGCGTTCGCTCGGGTGGCGCGACTGCTTTGCCCTGCGCCCGCTCGTCAGCCCGGCACGCACCCCAGCGCAGTGGTGCATGCTTCGGCCCGGCTTGGCAAAGACGTGACCCTGGCGGAGCGAGTGGTCATCGGCGAGCAGGCCGAGATCGGCGATCGGACCTGGATTGGAGCCGGCGCCGTCATCGAGGCCGGGGTTCGTGTCGGGAGCGATTGTGAGATCTATCCCAACGTGACCATCTATCCGGGCGCGCGACTCGGTGATCGCGTGCTGGTTCACGCCGGAGCGGTGCTGGGAGGCGATGGCTTCGGCTATGTCCGTGATCCGGCCAGCGGACGCTACGAGAAGTTTCCCCAGGTTGGACGCCTCGAAATCGGAGACGACGTGGAGATTGGCGCCAACTCGACGATCGATCGCGGAGCGCTGGAAGTCACTCGCATCGGACGCGGCGCCAAAATCGACAACCTGGTGCACATCGGGCACAACTGCCAGATCGGAGAGGACGTGGTGATTGCGGCGCAAACCGGGCTTTCCGGCAGCATCGTGATCGAGAAAAACGTCGTGCTCGGCGGGCAGGTGGGCATCGGAGAACATGCGCGCATCGAAGAAGGTGTAATGCTGGGCGGCCAAGGTGGCGTCCTGCCCAACAAGGTGCTCCGCGGCAAGGGCGTGGCCTTCTGGGGAACTCCAGCGCGTCCGGTGCGCGAGTATTTGAAGCAGTTGGCCGCTTTAGCGCGCCTGGCTAGGAAATAGTCGTTGGTCCTTGGTCCTGGTCGTTGGCCGTTGGCGCCGACCTCTTTGGAACTTGGTTGGCCAACGACCAAGGACCAACGACCAACGACCAATTCCATGGCTCTCATCGTGATCGGCGGACACTCGCGCAGCGTGGGCAAGACCAGCGTGGTTGCCGGGCTGATCGCTGCTTTGCCCGAGTACAACTGGACGGCGCTCAAAATCACCCAATATGGGCACGGCGTTTGCTCGAGGGACGGGAAGTCCTGTCACTGCGCGACTGACGACCATAGCTGGGCGATTTCGGAAGAGACGGATCGCTCCGGCGATTCCGATACCTCGCGTTTTCTGGCCGCGGGAGCGGCCCGGGCATGGTGGGTGCGGACGGAGCAGGGACGGCTGGCGGAGGCCATGCCCACGATCCGCCGCAAGCTGAAGGATTCCGGGAATGCGATCCTGGAGTCGAACAGCATTCTCAAGTTTCTGCGCCCTGATCTCTACCTGACCGTGCTCGATCCCGCGACCGCGGACTTCAAGAAATCAGCCCGGGAGTTTCTCGACCGGGCGGACGCGGTCATCCTGCACCAAAGCTCAGCCCCAGTGCCGGCATGGCAGGAGACGTCCCTGAAGCCGGTATTTGACCGACCAATGTTTCGGATTTGTCCGCCACAATACGTCACCTCCCAGATCATCGAATTTGTAAGATTGAAACTAACCACTGGGGACACCGGGGAAACGGAGAAGACCTGAATACTTTTTCCTCTGTGTCCTCAGTGCTCTCCGTGGTTATCTTGTTCCTATGACGCCCGCGCCCATCAAACCGGCAGTTTCCCTGGAAGTCCTGAACCAGATCGACGTTCGTGTCGGGACCATCCTCTCGGTAAACGACGTGCCTGACTCCGACAAACTGGTCCAGTTGCGCGTGAGCTTCGGCGATCACGAGCGCAGCATCGTCGCCGGGCTGAAGACTGAACGGGCTAATCCGAACGAGATTGTAGGCAAGCAGGCGTTGTTCGTGGTCAACCTGGAGCCGCGCAAGATGCGAGGCGTCTTGTCGGAGGGGATGCTGTTTGATATCGGCTATGCCGACGGGGTGCGCCCGGTACTTGCGGTCCCGGAAAATCCGGTGCCGGATGGTACTCGAGCAGGCTAGGGTTTGCGCCGGCGCGCCATCTCCCAGACCTTGGCGTACTTCCAGGAAACGTACACCGCGTGGTACAGGTGCAGCAATAACCCCGCCCGGCCATCCAGAAAACCCAGGCGAAAAAAATAGTTGTAGACGAAGGTCAGGGGTGGGCGCACCACGATGTCGATGACGCTGAATCCGGTGCGGCCCTTGGCGACCTCCATTTCGGCCCCCAGCGAAGAGTAGCGGTTCATGTGGTCGATGTAGTCGGAAAGTGTGGGGTAACAGTGGTGAATCAGGGCGATGTCTTCACCCGGAGCGAATTCATGTTCGGCGACCGCGGTGCGGCCGTGGGCGGAAACCGTTTCATGGACGGCGCGAGCGGTGAACCTGGCCTGGCCCCGCCGGAACAGCCGCAGCTTGCGGTCGGGATAAAAGCCGCCATGCCGGATCCAGCGGCCCAGAAAGTGATTTTTGCGGGCAAACCATATGCCCACCACGGCGGCATATTTCTGCGAGTCCGGTCCAAGAATCCGTTCGATGACCTGCGCCGCGCCGTGGCTCAGTTCCTCGTCGGCATCGAGGCTGAGGATCCAATCGCCGGTCGCTTTCTCGATGGCTGAATTCTTTTGTGCGGCGTAACCCTTCCAGGGTTCCGCGAACACCCTGGCGTCGTGGGCTTTCGCGATCTCCATCGTGCGATCTGTCGAGCCTGAGTCGACGACAATGATTTCGCCTTGCCCGTCACGCACCAGGGACTTCACGCTTTCGAGCGTGCGCCCAAGGTTTGACTCTTCGTTGAGCGTGATCAGAACGACGGAGATATTCACGCCGAGAGAATAAACCGGAAGGCGGGGGCGGCGGAATGGCCGCAGGGATGCCCTCCGTAAGGACATCCTCCAGCCTCGCTCGGGACAGGCTCCGCCCCCCTGCGCAACCCAGTTCCGACTACTGTGGCGGCGGAGTCGTTGGTGGCTCCGGCGGCGGCGTACTCTGAGGCGGCATCACGGACGGTGCCGGCTCGGTCCGCGGTGTAACGTACGGAATGTTGGGCATTTGGGTTACTTCGCCGCGTTCGGCATCGGAGATCAGGATGCCGGCATGATCGAGCAGGAGGCCGGTCGCGCGGTCCAGTTCCACTTTCGCCTTTTCATAAGCCGCCATCGCCGATACCAGGGTGGACTCGGCCTGGGCCAGGGCAGTCCGGTTTTGCAGGACGAGAGTCGTCGTGGATGCGCCGAGAGCGTACTTCTTTTGCTCCGCGTCCAACGACTGTTTGCCCAGATCTACCGCCGCCTGGGCAGAGGTCACGCTGGCGCGGTTCTGTTGCACCGCGAACTGAGCATTGCGCACTTCGATGCGGACCTGGTTTTCAAGCTGCTGCAGCCGCATCTGGGCCTGGCGGAATTCCAGTTCCGAACGAATCTGTGTGGCTTGGGCGACGCGGTTGCGCAGCGGGATGGTGAGCTGCAACCCGACCCCCTTGTCCGGAGCGGTTGAATTGACCAACTGGTTGAGAGTGCTGCCATAACCTACCGAAGAGACTGCGACCGGGCGACAACCGAAGGGTTGTTCCGCCGGCAGCGGCGGACAAAGATTGGCATCGTTCTGCGCCCCCCCCAGACCCGACCCGCCGTAGTACGCATAAAGATCGAGCGAAGGCAGCAAAGAACTGCGGATTGCCTTGTTGCTGATTTCCGTATTGGACAGGTTGATACGCGCTTCCGCCAACTCAGCGCGATGGCTGAGCGCATCCGTGACCAGGTCTTCGACGGGAACCACGGGCTCCTGCGCCGGCAACAGCATGGTGGAAGTAGGAATCACTTCCGCATCGGCCAGGCGAGGATCCACCAGAGTACGGCTGATGGCATTCTTGATCAGCAGTTGCTGTAGCTGAAGGTTGGTTTGCGCCAATGTCAACTGTTGCTGGTCGCTGGCCACGGTGCTCTGCGCCCGCACCACTTCGATCGGCGCCAGCGTGCCAATTTCTACCTGTTTTTGGGTGTCCGAAAGCGTCTTCGAGGCAAAAGTCACGGATTCCTGCTGCACCCTGACGTTTTCGTAGGCATACACCAGGTCCCAGTAGATGTTCTGGATCTGGTCCGCCGTGGTGATGGTTTGCAGGCGGAAAGCAACATCGGAGATCTCCCGATTATTTTTCGCGATGCGAATAAAGCGCGTGTTGGGAGCGAGGCCAAAACCCTGTAGAAGGTGCTGGGTAATTCTGGCCTGGAAATTCGAGCCCAGGTTCGGACTCAAGGTGGCAAACGGTGAACTGGTGGTCTGCCGGGTGTTGTTAAATCCGACCGACAGGTTGGAGCCCCATTTGAACCCCTGCAAATAGGAAAAATTCGCGGTAGTGGAATTCGAGGAGGTCACCGGAGCAGCGAAGGTACTGCTGGAAAGCAGATCGTCGTGGTCGAACTGCAAGGAGCCTGTGAGAACCGGATCGAAGCTGGTAATTTGGGGACCGCTGCCCAGTGTGGAATTGACAATGCCGCCTGCGCCGGTGCCTGCTCCCCCAGCGCCAGCGCTGGTGCCACCGGATCCGGAGCCGACAATCCCGCTCAGCCCCCCCGTGCCCCCGCCCGGCGTTCCCTGTACTAATCCGGAATTCACGCCCAGGGTGCTGGCTCCCGCGCTGGCGCGAAGAATATCGGTATCGGCGATGTTCAAGTTATAACGGGCGATGGCGATATCAAGATTGTTCTCGAGGGCCAATGCCACGGCATCATCCATCGAAAGATATAACTTCCCGTCGCGCAGAAATTGCTCGATGCGCTGCGTATTGCGCAATTCGGGTGCGGCCACATGCCTCGGTAGATAAGGCCCAATGGGATTAGGGAAGTGCGAAGCGGGCTTGGAATAGTCCTGGGTAACGAACCGCTGCGGTTTCGGGCCCTCAGGCACGGCGGAATTGGGCTGTGCCGCAGTTTGGGCCCAGCCCGCGGCGGTCAGAGTACCGGCGAGGACGATCGCAAGCGTCCCCCGGAGGGCGTGCTGCAATGCCGACAAGAACATTCGATTCTCTCCCTGCACAAGCTGATGGTGAAGAGCGCTAAGGCTTCTGGAAATCAAGCGATGGTACGCAAAATACGAGCGCCAGGTTTCATTTTTGTGCTCACCGGCGCCATTCCTGCTTATTGTCCCTGGGTCGCGAATTGAATGAAATAGTATAGCTGACGGGCGCGCCCGGATTTCCGCCCCAGCCCGGCCCGTCAGGTAAAACTTTGTAAAGACCGGCAACCAGAATTGGATGACAATCGCTACCGGGAAGACTCCAAAGAATCATTATGCGTAATCTCAAATTGGTCCTGGCCTACGATGGCACGGAGTTTTCCGGATGGCAGGTCCAGCCTGCGGCGGCTACCATCCAGGGCGCTTTGGCCTCGGCCATTGGACGGGTGACCGGTGAAAAGGTCTTGCCCCAGGGTTCGGGGCGCACTGACGCCGGAGTGCACGCGCTCGGCCAGGTAGCCACATTCGTTACCCATTCGCCCATCCCGCCGGAGAACCTGGCAGTCGCTCTCAACGACATTTTGCCGTCCGCGATTCGGGTGCTGGAGGCGGCCGAGGCGCCGGCCGAATTTCACGCCCGCAAGTCCGCCCGCGCCAAGACTTACCGCTACCGGATGTACCGCGGCGCCGTCTGCCCGCCTTTTGTGGCACGCTATGTCTGGCACTATCCCTACCCATTGGACGAAAATCAGATGCAGGAGGCCGCCGCTCTGGTTGTGGGTGAGCATGATTTTACTTCGTTTGCCGCGGTGGACCCGGAGCGGGGACGAGAAGAAGAAGTGTCGAACGTCCGGCAAATTTTCTTTTCCTGCTGGGAACGGCAGGCTGATGAATTCGTCTACACCGTGCGCGGCAATGGATTTCTGCACCACATGGTGCGCAACCTGGTGGGGACGTTCCTGCTGGCAGGCAAGGGGACTTTGAAGGCCTCCGACCTGAGGCGCATTCTGGAAGCGCGTTCGCGGTCGGCCGCGGGGGCCACCGCGCCCGCCAGCGGCTTGTCCCTGGTGAGCGTCGAGTACGAACGATGGTGACTGATCTCCAAATTACCGCTCGCAGGATACTCTCGGCCAATCCCGCCACCGGCGAAGCGCTGCGCGAATTCGAATGCGCATCGGAAGCGGAGGTCGAGGGCGCAGTCGCGCGGGCTCGCGCCGCCCAGCCAACCTGGGCGGCACTGGGTGTGCGCAAAAGAATTGCGATCCTGCGTGACTTCCAGGTTCGGCTGCACCAGAGAAAATCGGAAGTCGCGCAGTTGGTTACCCGCGAAGCCGGCAAACCCTACGTTGAAGCGTTGCTCACGGAAGTGCTGGTGGTGCTCGACGCTGCCCGGTTTCTGGTCGAAAACGCCTACCGCTTGCTGCGGGACGAGCCCGTTCCTCATGGCAATCTGGCCATGAAGACCAAGTCCGGGCGCCTGGTTCGCGGGCCCTATGGCGTGATTGGAATCATCTCGCCGTGGAATTATCCTTTCTCGATTCCGGCCACGGAGAGCCTGGCTGCGCTGGTGGCGGGAAACGCGGTGGTGGTCAAGCCTTCGGAGTTTACTTCGCTCACCGCGATCGAACTGGCGTCGTTGTTGCACCAATCGGGCGTGCCAGGGGAAATCTTTCAGGTGGTGCTGGGCGATGGCGCCACGGGCGCGGCCCTGATCAACGCTGCTATAGACAAGTTGGTCTTTACCGGGAGTGTGGCTACCGGAAGGCGGATCGCGCAGGCGGCGGCGGCCCGCTTGCTGCCGGTAGTGTTGGAGTTGGGCGGCAAGGATCCCATGCTGGTGCTCGACGATGCCGATCTCGACATTGCCTCCCGGGGCGCGGTCTGGGGCGCATTCGTCAACGCCGGACAGGCCTGTCTTTCAGTCGAGCGCTGCTATGTGCATCGCAGCTTGTACGGGCCGTTCCTCGAAGCCTGCGTGCGCCACACCCAGCAGTTGCGGGTAGGCAATGGCATGGACCCTGAGACCGACGTGGGTCCGCTGATCCACCAGCGTCAGTTGCTGAATGTGGAAGCGCAGGTCGAAGACGCCAGGGCACAGGGAGCGCGCGTGCTGGCGGGCGGAAAACGCCTGCCGGAAGTCGGGGCAAACTATTACGCGCCGACCGTACTCGCAGACGTGAACCACCAGATGCGCATCATGCGGGAGGAGACGTTCGGACCGGTCCTGCCGGTGATGCCGTTCGACCGCGACGATGACGCAATCCGTCTGGCCAATGATTCGGAATACGGCCTGGCGGCCAGCGTGTGGACCCGAGATCGCTCCCGTGGCGAAGCGATGGCCCGACAAATCCAGGCAGGAACGGTGATGGTGAATGACGCAGTCTCCTGCTTCGGCATCAGCGAAGCTCCGCACGGAGGCGTGAAGGCCAGTGGCATAGGCCGCTCTCACGGCCGCTTTGGCCTGGAAGAAATGGTGCGGCTAAAATATCTCGATTCCGACCGGCTGCCGGGAATGAAAAAAATCTGGTGGTACGGATACAGCGGTACGTTCGCTCGCCGAATGGAAGGGCTGCTCGATGCCCAGTTTGCCCGCAGCTTAGGTCAGCGGCTCCGAGGTGCGGTGCGAGCACTCAGAGGGAAATAGCCTGTGTAGAGCGGACACTCTTGTCCGCCCAAATGGGTTGATGGAATTGCAAAAGGAAAAACCCGATGACTCAGAATTCTGATCCGAAACGCGAACTCCTGCGGCACACCGTGGCGACGCTTGCCTACCGCGGTGGCAAGGCTGTCCGCAATGCTCCCACCGGATTTGCCGAGTTTCGCGGCTCCCCGTCGGGACGCACCGCGGGCCAAATCCTGGCCCATCTCGGCGACCTGCTCGATTGGGGACTCTCCATCGCGCAAGGCAAGCAGAGTTGGAAGAATTCCCAGCCCCTGCCTTGGGACGCGGAGACGGACCGGTTCTTTGCCGCGCTCCAGAATTTCGACGATTACCTGGCCTCGGCGGAGCCGCTGCACGTTCCGGCAGAAAAGCTTTTTCAGGGTCCGGTGGCGGATGCCCTGACCCATGTGGGACAGATCGCCATGATGCGGCGCATGGCAGGTGGTCCCATCAAAGGCGAGAATTATTTTGTTGCTGATATCGTAAGCGGCTGCGTGGGACCGCAGCAGGCCGCTCCCAAGCGAGAATTCGATTGAGGCCATGCAGTGAAACCCCCTTCGAGTAAAATGAAACCGTGAATCCGGCGGCATTTTGCCGCAGCAACGAGGTTTAGCCTTTGGCCACTATCGAAACCGCAACCGCTCCGGCGCAGCTTCCCCACCACAAAGTCAAGATCAAGAAGCCGGGACAGCGCGCCTGCAACGAGAAAGACGCCAAGGGCAAGTTCTGCGGCGGACATCTGAAGCGCTGGTTTTACACCACGGACGTGGTCGAGCAGGCTTGTGGCGACGCCCAGCAGGCATGGGGGCCGGATGCCGACGTCTATCGCTGCGAACATTGCAAGACGCTGTACTTGCCGCACGACGAGGGATTGCGCGGGCTCAACGTGGCCGGGCAGGGACAAACGTCAGTGTTCGGGTTGACCGTGGCTCCGAAGAAATAGAGAAATGCAGCTTCTGGCTTCTAGCTCCTGGCTTCTGGCTCATGCGGCAAGGTCTTAAGCTGGAAGCCAGAAGCTAGCAGCTAGAAGCCGCCTGTGCACACTTCCGGACTCATCTACGACTGGAACCAGATGGATGCCGCGAAACTGCGGCCGGCGGGGCGAGTTCTGCTCAACGATGAAACCCTGCGCGATGGTTTGCAGTCGCCTTCGGTGCGCGATCCCTCGATTGCGGAAAAAATTCAGATACTTCATTGGATGGAGGCACTGGGCATCAACTCGCTTGATCTTGGGCTGCCGGGAGCGGGACCGCGCGCGGTCGCGGATTGTGAGGCCCTGGCCCACGAGATCGTTCGCCACAAGATGAAGATTCGCGCCAACTGCGCGGCGCGCACCCACGAAAACGACATCCGTCCGATCGCCGAGATCGTGCAACGAACCGGGCTGAACATACAGGCCGCGACTTTCATTGGCTCCAGTCCGATTCGGCGCTACACCGAAGGCTGGACCGACGACTTCCTGCTCGAGACCACGGAGAAAGCGGTGAAGTACGCGGTGTCGCTCGGCCTCGAAGCCATGTATGTGACCGAGGACACCAGCCGCTGCGATCCCGCCATGATCAAACGTCTGTATTCGACCGCCATCAACTGTGGGGCGCGGGCCATCGTGATTTGCGACACCGCGGGACACGCAACGCCCATGGGCGCGTTCGCCCTGGTGCGCTTCGTCCTCGAAGAAGTGGTGAAGCCTTCCGGAGAAAAGATTCGCGTGGACTGGCATGGGCACTGCGACCGGGGACTGGCCATTGCCAATTCGATGGCGGCTCTGATGGCGGGTGCGGAGTGTGTCCACGCTTGCGCTCTCGGAATTGGCGAACGCGTCGGCAACACTCAAATGGACCAGATGCTGGTGAATCTGAAACTCATGGGCATTCCTCCCTGGGCCGAGCAGGACCTGACCAAGCTGAAGGAATATTGCCAGGCAGTGTCGACGGCCACGGGAGTGCCGATTCCGGCGAATTATCCAGTCGTGGGTGAAGATGCGTTTCGTACCGCGACCGGAGTACACGCGGCGGCCGTCATCAAGGCCTACAAGAAGAACGATATCGAACTGGCCAATGCCGTGTACTCGGGCGTGCCATCGCAGATGTTTGGGCTGGAACAGATCATCGACATCGGGCCCATGAGCGGCAAGTCGAATGTGCTGTTCTGGCTGGAACGCCACGGCGTGCCCGCCACCGATGACGTGGTGGAACGAATCTACCAGCGCGCCAAAGCGTCAAACCACACGCTGAGTGAAGTGGAAATCCGCCAGTGCCTGGAAAAGCCAATGTAGGCGCGGGCGTCCTCGCCCGTGCTGGGTCGTTTCAGACGGTTCCAGTCAAGATCTTAACCGCGAAGGTCGCAAAGGACTCCGCAAAGGTCGCAAAGAAGTGCTCGATGACATTGACGCGGGCCCGGCCCGCAGACATGTTTTTCCAACGCGTTTGCTGGGCCAACGATCCACATCGACAAGGGTCGGAAGCAGGCATGACTAGGGGGCGCTGTCACCGACGTAACGATTACCTGGCCCACCGTAATGAATGGACGTGGTTTCGCGTTGTAAGATGGCAGATTCAGTCGTTGGTCATTGGTCGTTGGTCGTTGGCCATTCGCCTTTGGCCTCTGATCTTCACGTAAGAGTAGTCATCGATGTAAGTGGGACCTGAAGACCAACGGCCAAGGACCAACGGCCAAGGACCAACGACCAAGGACCAACGACCAAAGACCAACCCCATGCCACGTCCGCAAGCCGAAGTCTCGGAGCTGTTTCCTGGGGTGCAACAGGAAGTGGCCCATGTCTGTTCATTGCCCGAAATTCGTTCCGCCTTTACCTGGCTTCGCGCCCAGGAGCCGCAATTCGCGCAGTGGCAGCTGGAGCTGGCGCGCATTCCTGCGCCTCCGTTTGGCGAAAGCGCCCGGGGTCAGTGGCTGGCTGACAAGTTTTGCGAACTCGGACTCCAATCGGTCCACACCGACGAAGTGGGCAATGTTTTCGGCACTCATGCGGGCTACGGACAAGGTCACGTCGCGCTTAGCGCTCACATGGATACGGTTTTCCCCGCGGGCACGCCGCTGAACATTCGGCAGCAGGGCAGCCGGTTGTACGGGCCGGGAGTCTCGGACAACGGCGCCGGTGTGACTGCGATGCTGGCGATCATCGCGGCATTGCGCGCGCTAGGCATCCGGCACGCCTTGCCATTCCTGTTCATCGGCAATGTAGGGGAAGAAGGGGAAGGCGACCTGCGGGGCATGCGTCACATTTTTTCCCAGGCCCGCTGGAAAGATGCCATTCATTACAGCCTGGTGCTGGATGGCGCGGGCGCCGACACGATCGTGGCCGAGGCCCTGGGCAGCCGCCGTTTCGAAGTGATTGTGCGCGGCCCGGGTGGACATTCCTGGAGCGATTTTGGCGCGCCCAATCCCATTGTGGTGCTGGCCCGGGCGGTGCAGGGGTTCGCGCAGACCCCGGTGCCGGCGTCGCCCAAGACGACTTTCAATGTGGGAGTGATTCGCGGCGGAACTTCGGTGAATTCAATCCCGGAGTCGGCCAGCATGAGGGTGGACATCCGCTCCACCTCGATGGCGGAAATGGAACGCCTGGAACGCGCTCTGCGGCAGGCGCTCGATCAGGCGGTGGAAGAGGAAAGCCGGGCCACCGAGGCACGCACGCCCTCGCGCCGCCGGCCCTTTGGGCTGAGCTGCGAAGTGGTGGTGATCGGGAATCGTCCGGCGGGCGAGCTCTATCCGAATGCCCGCATCCTGCAGGTGATTCGGGCGGTGGACGCGCAGCTGGGCAACGCCGCGCAGGTGCAACGCGCTTCCACCGACGCTAATATCCCGCTGTCGCTGGGTCTCGAAGCCATTGCCATCGGTGGCGGTGGCGGCGGCGGCGGAGCGCATACCTTGCAGGAATGGTTCGACTGCAGCGGGCGAGAACTCGGGCTCAAGCGCATCCTGCTGACTCTGCTCGGGCTCGCGGGAGTAGCTCTATGAAGCTGGGAATCACAGTTTGCCTGCTGGCAATGATTGCGACGGTTGGGGCGCAGAGTCTGCCATCACAACCCAAGGCCGACGTTATCTTTCTCCACGGGAACATTTACACCGGCGTGGTGGAAACGTCTTCGTTTCACTCCATCCAGCGTGCGGAAGCGATCGCCGTGCGCGAGGGACGGGTTGAAGCGGTGGGCCGGGACGACGAAATTATGAAGTTGAAAGGACCGTCGACCGAAGTGATCAACCTGGCCGGACACTTTGTGATGCCCGGGTTCAATGACGCGCATATGCATCTGGCCAACGCGGGCTTTCAGCGGCTGACGGTTGACCTGATGGGAGTGAAGTCACTGACTGATTTTCGCGAACGAATTCGGGAGCGCGTGCAAAACGCCGGGCCCGGCGAATGGATTGTGGGCGGGGGTTGGGACCAGACCCTGTGGCCGGTGCAAGAGCTGCCCAGCCGCTGGGACATCGATGAGGTGACCACCGATCATCCCGTATTCCTCGAACGGGTGGACGGGCACATCGCCGTGGCCAACACTCGCGCCTTGCAACTGGCCAGCATCACGGTTGCCAGCAAGGACCCGGCAGGCGGCAAGATTGATCGTGACACCACCGGGCAGGCTACCGGCATTTTGCGCGAAACCGCGCGCCTGGCGGTGACCCAGGTCATTCCCAAACCTGGCCACGATAAACGCCGCCAGGCCATTGAAGCGGGACTTCAGGAACTGGCCCGGAGTGGCATCACGTCAGCGCAGGACAATTCCGATTCCGGAGATTCGCAGCTGTCCTGGGACGATTTCCAGATCTTTGAAGAAATTGAGCGCGAAGGCAAGCTGAGCGCGCGGATCACGGAATGGTTGCCCTTCAACGATCCCCTGCCAACGTTGCGGGAGCATCGCCTGGCCCATCCTGAATCGGACAAGCTGCTGCACACCGGCATGCTCAAGGCCTACATGGATGGATCGCTGGGATCGAGAACGGCAGCGCTGCTCGAACCCTACGCTGACGACCCCACCAATTCCGGGCTGCCACAGTATCAACCGGACCAACTCACACAGATGACGAAAGAGCGGGTGGATGCAGGATTCCAGATCGGGTTCCACGCCATCGGCGACAAGGGTGTCCAGATGGCGCTCGACGCCTTCGCGGCCGCCGAACAGGAAGCGCACGCGATCAGCGCGAAAGCGTGGAATGGGGGCACAGACTACCGGTTGCGGATCGAACATGCCCAGGTCACGAACCCGCTTCAGGTGGCGAAGTTCAAGCAACTGAAGGTGATCGCTTCCATGCAGCCCTGCCACCTGCTCACCGATATGAATTGGGCCGAGGCCCGGTTGGGTCCGAAGCGCGCGGCGCACTCCTATGCCTGGGCCGAGTTTCTGCAGAAGGGCGTGACCTTGGCTTTCGGCACTGACTATCCGGTCGAACCCGTTAACCCGTTCCGCGGCCTCTACGCCGCCGTGACCCGCAAGAGCGAAGATGGCAAAAAGGAATACTATCCCGAGCAAAAGCTGAATATGGAACAGGCCATCGCCGCTTACACCACCGGTTCGGCGTTCGCCGAATTCGCCGAGAAAGACAAGGGCACGCTGGCTCCCGGCATGCTGGCTGACCTGGTTGTCCTGGATATGGACATCACTTCCGTGGCCCCGGAGAAGATTTTGGGAGCCAAGGTGCTGCGCACGGTGGTGGGCGGGAAGACGGTGTACGAGGCCAAGTAAGCGAATTAAAAAAGTCACGACCCGGCCCGATGACTGGGGTTTCAACTCGCAAATTCGACAATCCTAAAACCCTACAATCCGAGCCGACGCTTTCTCGTTTGCTACTCTAGCCCTGTGTCGCGCTCGCTCAAAGCTCACATCCTGCTGGTCCTGGTCACTCTGATCTGGGGCTCGAATTTTGTCGTCATCAAGAATGCGTTGGCGGATATTTCGCCCCTGTTTTTCAACGCGGTCCGCATGAGTCTGGCCGCGGTGGTCGCTCGCGATGGTTTTCTATCGCGAGCTGGGCCGGGTCACGGCGGGCTCGCTGCGTTCCGGCTTGCTGGTGGGCGTTTTCCTGTATGTGGGGAACGAACTGCAGACAGTAGGGCTGAAGTATACGACGCCATCGAAATCGGCCTTCCTGACCGGAGTCTCGGTCGTGCTGGTTCCCGTACTGCTCGCTCTGTTCTGGAAACGCGGCCTCAATCGCTGGACCGCCGCAGGCGTGGTCCTGGCGTTTGTCGGCTTGTACCTGCTGACGGTGCCGGCCTCGGCCGGAGCCGGGCTCAATCTGCGCAGCATGAATCAAGGCGACCTGCTTACCCTGGGCGCAGCCCTGGTGTTCGCCTTCCACATCATTTTCATTGAGCACGCCACCCGGACCCAGGGATGGCAGCAGATCACGGTGGTGCAGGTGGCGGTGACCGCCGCGCTGATGATTGTGACTGTGCCGGTCGCGGAGAAGATCCATGTCGTCTGGTCTGCGCGGGTGATCTGGGGAATTGGGATCACGGGATTTCTTAGCCTGGCACTGGCGTTTGCCATTCAAGCCTGGGCGCAGCAATTCACGCCGGCCACGCATACTGCCCTGATCTTTACCCTGGAACCGGTGTTTGCCTGGCTCACGTCGTTTATCTTTCTGGGTGAACGGCTGGGCGCCCGGGCTGGGTTCGGGGCAGGGTGCATTCTGGCCGGACTGCTTATCTCGGAAGAGAAGGCGAGCGCCGAGTCCATGGCGGTTTCCCCGGACCATGCCGCCGTGCCCAGCCAGCACGGGTAGAGACCACCCGAGCACACGTAGGGGACGGGTGCCCTCACCCGCCCAGCGGAGCACAGCTCCGCAGGGTTGTCGGCAGATGCCAACGAAAAGCCCCTGGCGAGCTCCGCTCGCCTGCCCGGACGGGGCGTCCGGGCCTACGTGGACCCGCAACACTTTTCTCCCAATCCGCGTCTAACTCACTGTGACTGCCATCGACGGGAAGGTATAATCGACCGGGCAGACATCATTCGGAGGAAGTCATTATGATTCAGCGCGCAAGCGCTCTTTGGGTACGTTTGAAGGCGAACCGTCTCGCGTACAGCATTTCTATCCTGGCGACGTTGACTGTCGGTATCCTGATCGGGACGGTTATCTCCTCTGGAGTCAGGGGGCAAGACAAGAAATCATCCTCCGATGCGGCTCTGTTGACTGTGCCTTCGCCGCAGTTCTTGTCCAACCAGTTCTCGCAGATCTCCAAGCAACTCGAGCCCAGCGTGGTCAACATCAACACCGAATCCACCATCAAGAACCCGCATCGGCGGCGTGGTGTTCCCAATGGCGACGATGATGCGAATCCGTTCGACGACTTCTTCGACCGCTTTTTCGGTGGCCAGGGCGGGCAGAGTGGTCCGGGCGGCGGCACGATCCGCGAGCGTTCCCTGGGTTCGGGCGTGATTGTGGATCCGAAAGGTTATATCGTTACCAACCGCCACGTGGTGGAGAAGGCCGACCGGATTCGAGTGAAGCTGCAAGACGATCCGCCGGGGCTGCTGCATGACGCCAAGGTGATCGGTTCGGACCAGGAAACAGACCTGGCCGTCATCAAGATCGAAAGCGACAAACCACTCCCCGTTGCGAAGCTGGGCAATTCCGACAGCATGCAGGTGGGAGACTGGGTGCTTGCGGTGGGCAGCCCGTTTGGACTTCAGGAAACGGTGACCGCCGGGATCGTCTCGGCTAAGGGTCGTAACATCGTTCCCCAACGCCAGTTCCAGTCGTTTATCCAGACCGATGCGGCCATCAATCCAGGCAATTCCGGAGGCCCGCTGGTGAATATGGCGGGTGAGGTGATCGGCATCAACACCGCGATTCTTACCGACACCAACGCATACGCCGGCGTGGGATTTGCCTTGCCCTCGAATACCGTGGCACAGGTTTACAACCAGTTGGTGGGCCCCGACCACCGGGTATCGCGCGGGTCGATCGGAATCATGTTTAACGCGCTCGATAATCCGGCCATCGCCAGGGTGTATGGAACCGGCTCCGGAGTCACCATTTCAGACGTGACCCCGGGCAGTCCGGCGGAGCAGGCGGGACTGAAAGTGGGCGACACCATTGTTGCGGTGGATGGCAAGCCGGTGAAGAACGGGGATGAACTGGTTGCCGACATCGCCGCGCGTAAGCCAGGCTCGAAAGTCGCGGTCGGATTTGTTCGCAACGGCAAGAAGCAGGAAGCGACCGCGACCGTGGCCGACCGGGCCAAGCTGTTTGCTGCGCGCCTGGGCGACGACGATGAAGGCGGCCCTGAGGCCGGACCCAAAGAAAGCAAACTCGGTGTGAGCGTCCAGACGCTGACCCAGGAGATGGCGGATCGCCTCGACGTCCCGTCGGGCAAGGGTGTAATCGCCAAGGATGTAAAGACGGGGTCGTTCGCCGAGGATGTCGGCCTCAGTCGGGGTGACATTATCCTCGAGGTTAACCGGCAGGCGGTGGACAATGAAGACCAGTTCAACCGCGTTGCCGCCACGTTGAAGAGCGGACAAGATGTTGTATTCCTGGTCCGCCAGCGGGGTGCCGGCCGTCAGGGGGGAACCATCTTCCTGGCCGGTACACTTCCGTAACCTGAAACTGGCACAAAAGAGGACTGGCACCGGAGGCCGGAATGGTTTACCCTGCCTGCTCGATCGGGAATTGTCCAGGTCGAGCAGAGCGTTACTAGAGGGTTACTTCCGAGGCTACAATTTTGAGACTGGGCGGCTCCATTTCGACCACCGTGTTGGGCGCCGGGTGCATTGTGCTCCTGGTCTGCGGCACGGGTTCGGCGCAGACGAAGAGCAGGCCGTCAGCCCCAGTCGAGAAGAAATCGACGGCGAAATTGAAGGCCGCCTCCGCCCGTCCGGCGCACTCCAAGAGCAGGAAATCGCGCCGGAACGTAAGCTCACGGCGGCACGGACAGATGAAGATCGACGCCACGCGCGCCCGGGAAATTCAGGAAGCGCTGATACACGAGCACTATCTGGACGGCGCCCCTTCTGGAACCTGGGACGCGAAATCGCAAAGCGCGATGCAGCGCTACCAGGCTGACCATGGCTGGCAGAGCAAGTCGGTTCCCGATTCCCGGGCATTGATCAAACTGGGATTGGGCCCCGATCACGAGCATTTGTTGAATCCGGAAAGCGCGATGACCTCGCTACCCGAAACACTCCACGCCACACCGATGTTGGAACAGACCTCGAGCATGGAGACCCAGAAGTAGACCTCGGACTTCGGACCTCAGACCTCAGACTTGAGTGCGGCAGGGCAGGGCTTTGAGTCGTACCCTCCCGGGCGCGAATCCGCGGGGCAGACCTCTTGGGGCCGACTCCTAGGTTCGCCGACCGCCCTTTATCTCCGGGTCGGGAAAATAAGGCAGGGGCTTGTCGTTGATGATGGCGCGAGGATTGTCATCGACCAGCGCCTGGGCGACGTCGTGGCCGTAAAGTTTGGCTATTTTGTCTCTCGCCGCGGAGAGCGAGGGTGCGCGGTGCTTAGTGTCGTGGGCGTCGGTGGCCAAGGCGTGCACGGCGTCCCGTTCCAGCAGCCACTCGGTCGCGCGCTGAACCTTTTGTCCCCACGCTCCGGTCACCGCCGAAGCCGTCACTTGCACCGCGCAGCCCTGGTCCACCCACTGCAGGACCCGATTCTGCGTCTCTTGCAAGATGGGATTGCGCTCGGGATGAGTGATGACCGGAGTGATGCCGACATCGGCCATGCGGGTGAAGCATTCATTGATTTGCGACGGGACACTGTAATTGCTCAGCTCCACCAGCAGGTAATGACTGCCTTCGATGGTGTATCGTTCCGGCGAAATCAGGACATCCTGCAAGTTGTCGTAAGAAAGATGGAAATCGCAGCCCAGACTCAGTCCCGGACTTTTACCCACCAGCACCTTGAGACGCTCGAGGCTGCTGGCCAGCTGGGGCCGGTCATATCGAAAACGTTCGTTGGCGTGAGGGGTGGCCACGATGTGCTCGATGCCGTCGTCCGCTGCCATGCGGCACATTTCCAGCGACATGTCCCATGACTTGGAACCGTCGTCCACCTGCGGCAAAACATGGCAATGAATATCAATCACGTGGATTCCGCGGGAAAGGGCTGTGAGCTGATTTAAGCAGATTTCCGGCGAAAGACAAAGGACAGAGGAAGCGCATCCTTTCTCGATTTCAAACTTTCGTCACCCGGGCAAACTGCCATGCCGGCTCGAAACCCATGCCGCTTGACCATTTTACGTCGGGTGCAGGTGCTGCGGGCCATGGGAAATCCTGGTTTCGTCGTGGCCTGCCCACTTCGCGGAAAATATGCGAAAACGGGGCACTTTCTGTTTTACAGTTATTCTTTATTCTTTGATTCGGAATCGCGAGGAGTGTCCAGGTGAGTGATCACGCGAAGGTTTCAAACTCTAAGGCAGCAGGAACCGTGACGCTCGGCGGCGAATTGACCGTTCGTCGTTTGGGCTATGGAGCGATGCGTCTCACCGGAGCGGGAATCTGGGGGCCTCCCAAGGATCGATCAGCCGCGCTTGCCGTCTTGCGCCGGGCGGTTGAGCTGGGTGTAAATTTCATCGACACGGCTGACTCTTACGGTCCCGAGGTGAGCGAGGAACTGATCGCCGAGGCGCTTTCGCCTTACCCCAGCGATCTAGTGATCGCAACCAAGGGAGGCTGGGTGCGTCCGGGACCGGGCCTGTGGGCGCACGATGCCACGCCGGATCATCTACGCAAGGCGGTCGAGGGCAGCTTGAAAAGACTTCGCCGCGACCGCATCGATCTGTACCAGTTGCATATTCCCGATCCGATTGTGTCTCTGGAGGCGTCGGTCGGTACGCTGGCTGAGTTGCAGTCCGAAGGGAAGATCCGCCTGATCGGCCTGTCCAATGTGACGCGGGAGCACATCGAGCGGGCGCGCAAGGTCGTTCCCATCGTTTCGGTGCAGAATCGCTACAGCTTCGCCGACCGCGAGTGGGATTACGTGGTGGACTATTGCGAGCAGAACGGAATCGCGTTCATCCCCTGGTTCCCGCTGGGCGCGGGCAAGGCTGCAAAGGAGATTGTCCAGCGGATCGCGGCTGCCCACGGAGCAAAATCCATGCAGGTGGCGCTGGCGTGGTTGCTGCAGCGCTCCCCGCTGATGCTGCCGATTCCGGGAACTTCGTCCCTCGAACACCTGGAGGAAAACATGCTCGCCGGGTCCTTGCGTTTGACTGCGGAAGAGTTTGGCGAGCTGGCGGGAGTGCCGGAGCTGGCGTTCACAAGGTAGATGTAGGCGCGAGCGTCCCCGCTCGTGCTGACCCATGCCCGAGCAAGAACGCTTGTGCCAACACTGGCCGAGTATTACTGGCCCATGGTGAGGACGACCCGGAAGCGGGCCCGTCCGCTGATCATCTGATCGTAAGCTTCCGCGACTTTTGCCAGCGGGTAGCGTTCGATCATGGGGCGGACGCCGGAAAGCGAGCTGAACTGCAACGTATCCTCGGAATCCTTGGCGGTGCCGGAAGGCCATCCGCGGATTGCCTTGCGGCCAAAAATGAGTTGCAGGGGAGTGATAGTAAGGGGCGCAGTGCCGGCTCCAACAATCACCAGCTTTCCGTCCGGGCCGAGCCCATCAACCAGGGCTGACATCGCCTTCGAATCGGGCGCGGTGGCGAGGATTACTCGCGCTCCTCCCAGAGCTTGCAAAGCGGCGGCGGGAGCGCCGGCATCCGTGTCAATGTAGTGATGCGCCCCCAGTTTCTTGGCGAGGGCCTCTTTGTCCGCGCCGCGGCCAATCGCGACGGTACGGAACCCCATCTGGCGCGCGTACTGAACGCCCAGATGACCGAGGCCGCCGATGCCCTGCACCGCGACCAGATCGCCCGCCGTCGCTCCCGCGTGGCGCATCGAATTGAACACGGTGATGCCGGCGCAGAGCAGCGGCGCCGCCTCCTCCGCCGCAAGCTCGTCGGGCATGGCCGCAACCGCCTCGGCCGGGATTACGACATACTCGGCATAGCCGCCGTCGTAACTGATGCCAGTAATCTTTTCGAACTGGCAGAGAATGAAATGCCCCCGGCGGCAGGGATCGCACTTGAAACAGTGCCCGCCATGCCAGCCCACACCCACGCGCTGGCCGGGTTTCCATTGCGTGACGTCCGGCCCCACCGCGTCAATCCGTCCGGCGATCTCGTGGCCCGGCACCCGCGGGTATTGCAATCCGGGGAAGCCCGACTCTTTCACGATGGCATCGCTGTGGCAGACGCCGCAGGCCTCAACCTTGATCCGGACCTGAGCACGACCTGGCTCGGGAATCGGGCGCTCTACCACCTCGAAGTTTCCACCAGGCTTGCTGACTTGCGCGGCTTTCATATTGTGATCCTCAGATGCAGGATAGGAGTGAGTTTTGAGAGTGGGCCTTCAGGTTACGGAATTTTAGATGGGGAAGCCGACGGCGAAGATGCAGAAATGTCATCGAAGAGGGTGCCCCGTCCTCGTCTCTCCGTTTTTTGGAGAGACAGGGCGGGGAAGCCGGCGCGGACCGTTGCACTGCCGCACGAGCGAGGACGCTCGCGCCTACATTGCCTAGTGATATCTTTCCGCGATGAACTCGCCGATGGATTGATAAGCCTTGCTCAACGTCGGCTCATCGGGAAGGAACACAATGCGGAAGTGGCGGGTGCCGGCTTTTTGTCCGAAGCCGGAACCGTGGACCACCAGCACGTGTTTTTCCCGGCACAATTCCTTGACGAAGACGTCGTCCCCTTCCTTGATGTCAATGCGAGGAAAGGCGTAGAACGCGCCGCGCGGAGCGACACAGCTCAGGCGCGGAGTTGAATTGCACCACTCGACGGTGAGATCGCGGCGGGCGCGCAGCTTGCTGCGGACCTCGGTGAGATGGTCCTGAGGCCCGTCCAGAGCGGGTTTGATGGCGTACTGTTCAGGATGATTGGCGCACAGTCGGGCGCGCAGCAGGCGGTGAATGCCCTCGATGTACGGCTTCACGGCGGCCGCGTCGCCGCTGACGACGCCCCACCCGATACGCCAGCCCGGAGCCAGATAATTTTTTGACAGTCCACCGAACGTCACGACCGGCACATCGGGGGCGACGGCCGCGATCGAAGTGTGCGGGACGGTTTCACCTTCATCCAGAATCAGCTTGTCGTAAATCTCGTCCGCGAAGATGACCAGGTGGTTGCGACGCGCCAGCTCAGCCAGTTGTTCCAGCATGCGGCGGGAGCAGACCGCGCCGGTGGGGTTGTTGGGATTGATCAGAACGATGGCACGGGTGCGGGCATTGATTTTGCGCTGGACGTCGATCAAGTCAGGCTGCCAGCCGTCGTCCTCGTTCAGGTCGTACGGCGTGACCGCGATGCCGAGCTTGCACAGTACCGCGGAGTAGAGCGGGTAGTCCGGGCTGGGGGTAAGAATGTGCTCGCCGGGATTGATCAGGGCGCTAAGACAGACGTCTACAGCCTCGCTCGCGCCTGAAGTCACGAATGCGTCCTGCACCGTGGTAATGCCTTTGCGCGCGGCTTCGTCGCGGATTGCTTGCAGGGCTTCCGGGATGCCCGGGGATGGAGCGTAGCCGTTCTTACCTTCCCGCATCGCTTTGTGTACGGCTTCGATCAGATGCGGCGGAGTTTTGAAATCGAAGATGTTGGGATCGCCTACGTTGAGTGGAAGGACCTTGTGGCCTTGTCTGGTGACCTCGTCCGCAATGCACGCCAGATCGCGAATGGCATAGCGGACGTTGTCCAGGCGCTGGGCGGCTGGGACTTCGCGGATTTGCGTGCTGGGCATCGGGCTCCGTCTAAAAAGCTTTTAACCGCAAAGGGCGCAAAGACCACCGCAAAGTTCGCGAAGGAATCCCTTCCTGCGCACTGGGTAGCCAACGACCAAAGGCCAACGACCAACGACCGGCTTTACTCTACCCTGTCGATCTGCGCTTTCTGCAGGCGGTCGGAGTAATCCACGTACACCGCCTTCCATTCGGTATAGAAATCAATCGCGCCCATGCCACCTTCGCGATGGCCGTTGCCCGTGGCCTTGACGCCGCCGAACGGCAAATGCACTTCGGCGCCGATGGTGGGTGCATTGATGTAGGTGATGCCGGCGTGGAGATCGCGCATGGCGACGAACGCCTTGTTCACGTCCTTGGTGTAAAGCGCGGACGACAGCCCGTACTCGATTCCGTTGGCGATGGCGATCGCGTCTTCCAGATCTTCGCAGGGGATGATGGACACCACCGGGCCGAAAATTTCCTCCTGGGCAATGCGCATCTTGGGATCAACATCGACGAACACCGTCGGCTCCATGAAGTAGCCGTGCTGGTATTCGCCCTGGTCGAGGCGGTTGCCGCCGCACTTCATTTTCGCGCCTTCGGATTTGCCGATTTCCACGTAGCTGAGGTCGGTCTTGAGCTGGGCCTCGTTAATGGCCGGGCCCATATCGGTGCTTTCGTCCAGGCCGTTACCGACTTTCAACCGCTTGGCGCGATCGACGTAGCGCTCAACAAATTCGGCGTAGACGCCCTTTTGCACGATGATGCGGCTGGTGGCGGTGCAGCGCTGGCCGGTGGTGCCGAAGCCGCCCCAGAGGCCGCCTTCAATGGCGAGTTCGAGGTTAGCGTCGTCCAGCACGATCATGGGATTCTTGCCGCCCAGTTCCAGCGAGCAGTGTTTGAAACTCTTGGCAGCCGTGGTGCCGACAATGCGCCCGACGGCGGTGGAACCAGTCAGCGAGATGGCGCGGACCTCGGGATGCTCCATCAGCGGTCCGCCTACCATCGGACCGAATCCACTGACGATATTGATCACGCCCTTGGGGACGCCCGCATCGGACAGCGTGCGCACCAGGTTGTACGTGGAAAGCGGCGTGTCCTGGGCCGGCTTGATCACGCAGGTGTTGCCACAAACGATGGCGGGAAGAAGCTTCCACGACGGAATCGCCATGGGGAAATTCCACGGCGTGATCATGCCGCAGACGCCGATAGGAGTTCGCACTGCCATGGCGAACTTGTTGGGCAACTCCGATGGCGTGGTGGGCCCAAACATGCGGCGGCCCTCGCCGGCAAAGTAGTAAGCCGTGTCGATGGCTTCCTGGGTGTCGCCGCGGGTTTCTTTGAGGACCTTGCCCATCTCCCGGGTCATGTCGCGGGAATATTCCTCCTTGCGCTCCAGCAGCATCTCACCGGCGCGAAAGACGATTTCGGCGCGGCGCGGGGCTGGCACCAGACGCCATTTGGCGAAGGCCTGGCGAGCGGCTTCAACCGCCGCGTCCACGTCGGCTTTCGCGGATTTCTGGAAGATGCCGACCACGTCGCGGGTATCGGCGGGATTGCGATTTTCGAAGGTCTCTCCGGTCGAGGATTCCACCCACTCGCCGTCGATAAAGTTCTTGTAAACCTTGGGTGCAGTGCTGCTGCCGAGCGCGGGCGGGCTGGTCAGTGTATCGGTTGCCATAAAAAGTCTCCTGAGTTGCAGGGAAAGAATGCCGTGAATCTCTATGCTACAGGTGGGGTTGAGGGTGCGGCAAGCGGCGGGATGAGCCTTTTGGAGCCTTTTAAACGCCGAGTCATCCCGAGCGCGGTTCGAGCCGCGCTGGCGCGGTGAGAGCAAGTCGAGGGACCCCTACCTCACCAGGGAATCACCCGCTTATAGAGGTCCTTCGACTCCGCTAAACGTTTCGCGAGCGAAACATTTAGCTTCGCTCAGGATGACATGAGAGGAGAGGATTCTGGTCGCTTGACAACCTGGGAACGACAGTACAGAATCGCCAACCTCCCCGCGCCCGTATGCTTCTTGTAGGCAGGGGAACCATTCGGCTGACGGCAACGTATTGAGTTCGAGGGCGCTACGGCGTCCCTAGGAGCGAACCTTCGTGGAATTGCAGATTCAAAATTTATCCAAAGTCTATAAAAACGGCGTGCGTGCGCTGGATAACGTCTCCCTGACCATTCCTGTGGGCATGTATGGGTTGCTGGGCCCGAACGGCGCGGGCAAGTCCACGTTGATGCGCACCATCGCGACGCTGCAGGAGCCGGACAGCGGGCAGATCCACCTGGGAACGCTGGACGTGTTGCGGCAGAAGCATGAGCTGCGCAAGACGCTGGGATATCTTCCCCAGGAGTTTGGGGTTTATCCCCGCACCTCGGCGCAGGAAATGCTGGGCCACCTGGCGCTGCTGAAGGGGATCACCGACTCGAAGCAGCGCAAAGAAACCGTCGAGGCGCTGCTGCATCGCACCAATCTCTACGAACATCGCAAGAAGGCGCTGTCCGGATTTTCGGGCGGCATGCGACAGCGTTTTGGCATCGCGCAGGCCCTGCTCGGCAATCCGCGCCTGCTGATCGTGGATGAGCCGACCGCCGGGCTCGATCCGGGGGAGCGCAACCGCTTCTACAGTCTGCTCTCCGAGATCGGCGAAGACGTCATCGTGATCCTCTCTACGCACATCGTGGAAGACGTAATGGAGCTTTGCACCAACATGGCCATCATTCACGAAGGCAAGGTGCTGTTTGCCGGCGCTCCCAGCGAGGCGGTCAAGGCGCTCGAAGGACGCATCTGGCAGAAATCGGTGGCCAAGGCCCAGGTCAAAGATTATGAGCAGCGTTATCGCGTCATCTCCAGCAAGCTGATTGCGGGCAAGCCGCTCATCCACATCTATTCGGCCGAAAATCCCGGCGATGGCTTCACTCCGGTGAGCGCGGACCTCGAAGACGTCTTCTTCAGCCGCATTTCCGGGATCGCATGAGACCAGCCATGTTCAAACACTTTTTTACCTTCGAGGTCCGTTTCTGGCTGCGCTCGTGGATGCTGTGGGTGTTTTTCCTGATTGTGGCCCTGATGTTTTTTGGCGCCGCCAGCAGCGACCAGATCACCGTAGGCAGCTCGCTGAAAAACACCTATCGCAACGCGCCCTGGGTGGTGGAAAACTTCTACGCCATTTGCAGTTTGCTGACCCTGCTGATGACGACGGCCTTCGTGAACTCGGCCGCTTCGCGCGACTTTGCCCACAATACCCACCAGATCCTGTTCAGCACCCCTATTCGCAAACTGGATTACCTGGGCGGACGCTTTCTGGGTTCGGCTCTGATCGCGGTGATACCGTTGCTAGGTGTTTCCGTCGGAATTCTGGCCGCAAAGTACATGCCCTGGGTGGACGCGGAACGCTGGGGACCGGTGGTGTGGGCCGCCCACTGGAAGGCAATTCTTGTTTTTGCCGTCCCCAACACCCTGTTCATCGCGGCCGTTATCTTTGCCATCGCGGTGCTGACCCGGAGCACGGTGGTTTCGTTTCTGGGCAGCCTGGCGCTGCTGGCGGGGTATGGAATTTCTCAGGTTTTCACCAGCGACCTGAAAAATCAGAAACTGGCGGCGCTGATCGATCCCTTCGGCATCGATCCCTTTCTGTACGCAACCAAATACTGGACTGTGGCCGAAAAGAACACCCTCTCCGTCGGCTACTCCGGATACCTGCTGTGGAACCGGCTGATCTGGCTGGGTGTGGGCGCGGCCATCTTTGCCTTCGCCTACTGGCGGTTCAGCTTTGCTGAAAGGAGTCCAAGGAAGAAAAAGCTCAAGGCCCAGGAGAGCGTTTCGATTACCAGTACGGCGATTCCCGCGGCCGCCCGGAATTTCGGCGTGGGGGCGGAATGGTTGCAGTTCTGGGGCACGGTGAAGATTGAGTTCAAGCGGCTGGTCAAGACGACATCGTTCATCGTGATCACCGCTTTCGCCCTGCTGAACTGCGTGCCTGCCCTGATTTACAGCAACACCGAGGGCTTTGGAAATACGTTCTTGCCGGTGACCTACCGTCTGCTCGAGGTGATTGCGGGCACGCTCTACCTGTTTCTGATCGCCATGATCACCTATTTTGCGGGAGTTCTGGCGTGGGAGGAGCGAGACAGCGGGACTGACGAAGTGCATGACGCACTGCCCCACCCGGAGTGGCCTACTTATCTGGCCAAGCTCACGGCCCTGATGAGCAGCATCGTGATCATTCTGGCCGTGGTCATGTGCGCGGCGCTCCTGGTGCAGTTCTTCCACGGATATCACCGTTACCAGGTCGGGCTATATGTCGCGAACCTGTTTGGAATCGATCTGCTCCTGTTTACCTTTCTGGCCATCCTTGCGTTTTTTATTCATGTCATCTCACCCAATAAATACGTCGGCTATTTCGGATATATCGCTTTCCTTATCCTGACCACGTTTATCTGGCGGCCCCTGCACATCGCCACGTATCTGGTCCAGTTCGGGCAAGCCCAGACCATGACCTACTCGGATTTCTACGGATACGGTCCGTTCCTCGAGAGCTGGGCCTGGTTCATGCTGTACTGGAAGGCGTTTTGCATTCTCCTGGCGGTCGCCACCATTCTGCTCTGGCAGCGCGGACGCGAAACCAGCTGGCCGAGCAGGATCAGGAACGCGCGTTTGCGATTCCATGGAGCCATACGTTTGATAGCTTTCGCGGCCGCGATCGTTTTTGTCGCCACCGGATGCTGGATCTTTTACAACACCAAAGTCCTGAACACGGTGCGGAGCGAAAACGACAACGATCGCCTGCAGGCGGACTACGAGAAGACCTACAAGAAATTCGAGAAGCAGCCCGAGCCCCGGGTCACGGACGTGAAGTATGCGATCGACCTCTATCCGGAATCGCGAAACATGACCATGCGCGGCCAGCAAACCATCGTGAACCAGACGTCCCAGCCGCTGACCGAAATCCATTTCACGCTGGACAAGGATTATCAGACCACGATCGAGATCCCCGGCGCGAAGCTTTCGCAGGATGACCCGCGTTTGTACTACCAGATTTACGCTTTGACCACTCCCATGCAGCCCGGCGAGTCCCGGGTGATGCAATTCACCATGCAAACCCGGGTTCGAGGCTTTGAAAACAGGCTGACCAACCGCGCCGTTCTGCCGAATGGCACCTTCATTCATAGCCAGATCGTTCCCCAGATCGGCTACCAGCCCGGCAACGAATTGGACGACAAGAACAAACGCAAGCGCTTCGGACTCAAGGAAAAAGACCTGATGCCGGCGCTCGAGCAGAACTGCGTCGCGGACTGCCGCGACAGCTACGTCATCAATAACTCTGACTGGGTGAATGTCGAGACCGTGATCAGCACGTCGCCCGACCAGATCGCGATTGCTCCGGGTTCGCTGCTACGGGAGTGGAACGAAAATGGGCGCCGTTATTTCCAGTACAAGCTCGACCACTTCGCGCTGAACTACTACTCATTTCTGTCCGCGCGCTACGAGGTCGCCCGCAGCGAGTGGAATGGCATCCACATCGAGGTGTATTACCTCAAAGAGCATCCCTGGAATGTGCCCAAGATGCTGAACTCGGTGAAGAAGTCTTTTGCGTACTATACGAAGAACTTCGGTCCCTATCCCCAGAAGGAAGCCCGCATCATCGAATTTCCGCGCCTGGCCAGCTTCGCCGAGGCCTTTCCCGGAACCATGCCGTACTCCGAGTCCATCGGCTTCATCGCCAGTATCGAGAAGCCGGATGACATCGACATGGTCTTTTACGTAGTGGCGCACGAGATGGCACACCAATGGTGGGCCCACCAGGTGGTGGGAGCGAACATGCAAGGGGCGACGTTGTTGTCGGAGACGCTGGCCCAGTACTCGGCGTTGATGACCATGGAAAAGGAATATGGCCGCGACACCATGCGCAAGTTCATGCAATACGAAATGGACAATTATCTGCGTTCGCGCGGCGCCGAGCTGCTCAAGGAGCGTCCATTGTTGCGGGTGGAGGCGTCGCAGGGATACATCCACTATCGCAAAGGCAGCGTCGTGATGTATTACCTGCGCGAAATGATCGGCGAAGAAGCGGTGAACCGCGCACTGCGCAAGGTGCTGGACAAGTATGGATACCAGCCGCCTCCGTATCCCACGTCGTATGCGCTGGTAGACGCGCTGCGCGAAGAAACGCCGCCGCAGCTCCAGTACTTGATCCAGGACCTGTTCTATGACATCACGCTATTTTCCAATCGCGCCGTGACCGCGACCGCCCACAAAGGCCCGGACGGCAAGTACCTGGTCACGGTCGAAACTGAGGCGCACAAATTCAAAGCCGACGAAAAAGGCAACGAAACCGAAGTCCCGGTGGATGACTGGATCGAAGTAGGAGCATTGGCGGCACCGGAAAAGGGCAAGCGCTTTGGCAAAGTCCTGCACCGCGAACGGGTGCACATGATCAGCGGCAAGGCGACTTACACTTTCACCACAGATGAAAAGCCGGACAAGGCCGGAATTGATCCGCTGCTGTTGCTGATCGATCGCGTGCCGGACGACAACCTGGTCGAGGTCACGGTCCAGCCTTAGGAACCCAAACCTTCCAACCTTCAGCGGGGAGACTTGCGTTCCCGCACAGCTGTCCCCGACGGAACCGAGTCAATCCCGGCCACACCCCCCCGACCGGTCAGTAGTTGAAAGCTGCATGAAATCGTTCGCATTGATGAGGCAAAGGATTATGCGCACGACGACCGGGAAGCGTCTTCTTGTCGGATCACGCACGACGACTGGCGCGGAAAGTTGATAACGCACGCGGCGAGTCTCGAGCTGGCAACCTCCGGCGGCCAGTACATTCTTTACCCACCCGCTATCTCGCCCGTAGGTGAGCGCGATCAGGAATCCGTCGGGCTCTCGGAACACATTGACCGGCGTCTCGTACAGCCTGCCTGACTTTCGGCCTACGTTTGTAACAACGCCGAAGCCGGGCAACCGGTTGGCGAACCGTCTTGCGATCCGGTTGGTAACGGCTCGGTGGAAAGCTGCCAACGGCCTCTTGCAAAACCGCACCAGAAGGATAGGAACCAGCAGGAGGGCGATAAGCGAAATAAGCGCAGTCATCATCATGGTCGATTCCTTGCTGTCATCCGCACATCGAACATGATCGTCGGTGGACTACTGTCAGTGCCAATCAGCCATTCGTCCTCAGCCAAACGTGCCAAAAGAAGAGCCCAAGATAGCTCGCCGCCAGGAAGGAAAACAGCATTGTCAGGAGAGCGTGTCCAACCACGAATACCTTCCCCTTGGGCCAGTCGGCGTGCGAAAAGTAAATCGCGTCGACAACAATCCGCGTGGTCCAGTAGATCCCGATGAAACAGGCAAGTCCCAGGGCAGCACGGTCGCCGCGGAGCAGTTCGGTGTGGAGGGCTAACGTCAGAGTGCCAAAGGCAATAATCGTCAATACTGTGAATCCGCTCTGTACCCAGAGCAGTTTCCGGTTGAACGGTATCAATTGCTGCAAGTCCTGCCTCCAATGCAGTCGATAGGGCAATTGAAAGCTGGCAAACAGGATCACAAAATGCGCCGCACCAACCAACCACAGGTCGACGCCAAACAGCCGCTGCACGATGGGGTCGGTCATAACGCGTGAATCGCCCGCATAAAAGGAAGTATTACACGCAGCACAAACCAGGGGTGAAAGAGCCCAAAGACTGGTATCGATAGAAATACCACCATGAAACACCAGCCTCGCACTCCCCGGCCCAACCCGAGCCGCCTGCCGATCTGCGAACGCTCGACAGTCACTCCAGCGCCCTGCAACAGGAAGTAGAGCGTGGGGAGACCATAGCCGCCGCGAGCGGGCAGCGAGATTACCAAATCGTGGATCAGCCCAGAGAGCACGAAGACCAGGAAACCAGCCGCCTCCGGCCCAAGCCTTCGATACAGCGGGCGAAAAATCAACTCGTGGGCCAGCTGACGAAAACCAAGATTCCATCGTTTTCCCCAGAATTCCCCGAGGGAAGTGGAACGGAGAGGTACAGACATGATGGGCTGGGCATCGACCCCGAGAGTCTGCCACAGGAGAGAGACGATCTGGAAAGTACCGAAGTGAAGGAGCAGGATCAAACCCAACATCCCGATCCAACCGCGTAGCAGGGGTTGTCCCTGCGGAATGGAGCGCGCCATGACCCAGAGCAGCATTGCGCCGAGAATCGTTTCGAACGTCGCCCAGAGCCAGGCTGTGGGCGCGGGCGGTGACCCGCGTCGTCTCACATCCAGAAAGGCATCTGCATCCATTCCCGGCCAAGCCAGGAGATAGGCAACCGAGCGCCACGCCGGGTGAATGACTTGCGACCGCTCCCTCCACCACGTCAACCACTTCAGGCTGAAATAAATGGCGAAAGAAAGAGTCCACATGAATACCCAAGGCCGCAGTCGATCGCGGCAAGCCACAGCCGCCAGGGGCAAGACTAAGATCGGTAGCCAGCCGCTCACTTTATGGACCGTTTGCGAGGGGTTCAGTCGCATCCACATCGATTTGTACCAGAGACTGCTCGGAACATCCTGAAAAGAGGGGACCGATCCAGTGCCATAGCCGGATGGCCTGCACTTTCCCTCAACACCGCGGTACATGACCGCCGGGGGTGCGACCCAAGGTAATCAACCATGCCCTGCCAGTTATGCTTGTGATACTCTCGCAAATACCCCATATTCTTAGGGTTTGACTGGCGTCCGGTGGCCTTTGTGTCTTCTTCAAGTAGCAAGCAAGGAATCCATGTAGCCTGGAAGACGGTCACCTACCGCAGCGTGGCTTTGGCGGTGCTATTTGCGGCAATCGCGCTGTTTGTAGGGATGAATTTCGCCTTCCCGCAGTTCACCCAAAAGGGGGTGAAGTCGGTCAGCAAGCTGGGCAACAGCCTGCTGGAGGCTATCGCGGGAGCCGGGGGGAAGGCCAAGCCGGGGTCGGTTAACTCACAGCAAGCGCATATCACCGCGCTCGACGGGACGGTGCGGGTCAAGAAAGCCAGCAGCAACAGCTGGGTAACCGCCGATTACAACGTCCCGCTGGAAAAAGGTGACGTGGTGCAGACCGGCTCGGAAGGCATGGCCAAGATCGTCTTCAGCGACGGCACCAATTACACGGTCAAGCAGGATTCGCTGATCGTGATTGAGGAAAATTCAGCCAATGACCAGCAGCAGACCAACGTGTCGGTAGCGGTGAGCACGGGCACCGTGGATCTGACCACCGCTACGTATGTCCAGGGATCGAAATCCCAGGTGATCGTGGCTGGAGCCACCGCCTCCCTGGCCCCGGACAGCGCGGCCATGGTTCACAACGACCCCAAGGCCGACCAGCACGAGATTCTGGTGAAGAAAGGGTCCGGAGAAATCAGCCGCAACGGCGAGGTAGTGCACCTGGCCGACTGGGAGAAAGTCGCCTTTCAGTCGCAGTCCGCGCGCATGGACAAGGTAAAGGAGATCGGGCCGCCGACGCCGATTTCGCCGGCCAACATGATGCCGATTTTTAGCGCGGGTGCGTCCAAGCCGGTGGAGTTTTCCTGGACCCCGATGACCAATGCGGTGGGCTACCGGCTGCGCATTTCGCATAACCCGTATTTTTCTTCCACCATTGTGGATCGCCGGGTAAGCACCGCCGATGTGATCGTTTCCGGCTTGGGGGAAGGGGCGTATTACTGGCTGGTCCAGTCCTACGATGCCAGCGACAAAGAGTCGGTGGAAAGCCAGAAGAACCGGTTCACGATTATTCCCAAAGGCCAGAACACGACCGCCATCGACCTGGAACTGGATCCCTTCATGCAGCACGGAAAAGTCATTGAATTGACCGGAAAAACCGAGGTCGGGGCGCGGGTGATGGTCAATGGCAGGGAAGTGCCCGTGGTCGGCGTCGATGGCAGCTTTCACTACTTCATGCCTCCGCTGCCGCCGGGCGAGAGCCTGATTACGATTACGGCGCAGAATGCCAAGGGCGGCGTGAACACGGTGCAAAAGAAGATCGTAATTCAGTAGGCAATGTTTTCTTTGCGTTCTTTGCGGCCTTTGCGGCTTGTGTGGTCGCCGGCGACTCGCCCGCGGCTTTTGACTTTGATTCAAAGTCTCGCGGGCGAGTCGCCCGCGACCACACTAAGGCGCAAAGGACCCGGGATGGATTTGGGGCTCAGCCAGTAAAAAACCGGGATTTCGGGAGAATCACCCGAGGTGCTGGGACTTTGGTTTGACGGCAAAACGGGGTTCTTCCCATAGAATTATGGACACGGCCCCCCACCCGCACGGCAGCAACCGGGTACGCCCGGCAATGACAGCGGTTCGAGAGAGCAAAATCGCGTATGTCATCTAACGGATTCCATTCTTCGACGCGCCTGCACAACCTGAGATCGCTGTTCAGTATCTTTTCCAGCGACCTTGCCATCGACCTGGGGACGGCCAACACGCTGGTGTATGCGCGGGGCAAGGGCATCGTGGTCAATGAGCCCTCCATCGTGGCCATCAACAAGAACACAGGGGAAGTCGAGGCCGTGGGCAAAGAAGCCAAAGAGATGCTGGGCCGCACGCCGGGCAACATCGTGGCCATCAAGCCCATGAAAGATGGCGTGATCGCCGACTTCAAAGTTACCGAGAAGATGCTCAACTACTTCATCCAGAAGGCGCACAACCGCAAGATGCTGGTGCATCCCCGCATCGTGATCGGCGTGCCTTCGGAAATTACCCAGGTGGAAAAACGCGCCGTCATGGATTCCGCCTATCGCGCCAAGGCCAGCGAGGTGTATCTCGTCGAACAGGCCATGGTGGCGGCCATCGGCGCCGGACTTCCCATCACTGAACCCAGCGGCAACATGGTCGTGGATATTGGCGGCGGCACCACCGACATCGCCGTGATTTCGCTCAGCGGCATCGTTTATTCCCGCTCCGTGCGCATGGCCGGAAACCAGATGGACGAAGCGGTGATGAACTACCTGAAGCGCAAATACAATTTGCTGGTCGGCGAACGGACCGCCGAGCAGATCAAAATGGAGATTGGGTCCGCCTATCCGCTGGAAAAGCCCCTGACCATGGAGATCAAGGGCCGCAACCTGATCGAAGGCGTGCCCAAGACCATCACCGTGGACGACAGCGAAATCCGCGAGGCCCTGAGCGAGTGCGTTTCGACCATCATGAATGCTATCCGGGTGGCGCTCGAGCGCACCCCGCCCGAGCTTTCCGCCGACATCAGCGATCGCGGCATCGTGCTGACCGGCGGGGGGGCGTTGCTGAAGAACCTCGACAAACGGATTCGCGAGGAAACCGGGTTACCGGTTTCTATCGCCGATGATCCGCTGTGCAGCGTGGTGCTGGGCACGGGCAAGATGCTGAGCGATTTCAAGCTGCTGCGGAAAATTTCGATCGAGTAGTTTCTGGTTTCTCGTTCTGCGAAGGGTTCAGTGGTGTGCCCCAGTCCGGTGGAGGACGGGCGTCTCCGCCCGTCCCTAGCCTGCCACCGTAACGACCCTTGGTGCCGCCGGTATGTTTTTGTGAAACTTGAAACCTGAAACTGGGTCCTGGCGCCATGGAAAATCTGATGAGCCGCTACCGCAACGTCACCATTTTGGTGGCGATCCTGTTTGTGCAGGTGCTGGGGCTGGCCGTGCAGGTCAAGCGCCGGTCGGGCGCGGACGAATCCACCCGCATCATCCGTCTGTGGACGGTCAGTGCCATCACTCCTTTCGAAAAAGTCATCGTCTGGTGCCAGGACGGCATGGGCAATCTGTGGAGCAACTACGTTTACCTGCGCGGCGTGCGGCAGGAGAATCGCGACCTCAAATTCGAGATCGAAAGGCTCCGGCTGGAGGAAGTGCGTCTCTCCGACGACGCGCAGCAGGCGCGCCGCCTGCAGGCCCTCCTGGGCTTCAAGGAGCAGTACATCGCCAAGACCGTGGCCGCGCAGGTGATTGGGACGAGCGGCAGCGAGCAGTCGCGGTCGGTCTATATCGACAAGGGCACGGACAGTGGAGTGGAGAAGGACATGGCGGTGATTACCGCCGATGGCCTGGTCGGCAAGGTTTTGCGGGCATTTGGATCATCGGCGCAAGTGCTTCTGATCAACGATCAGAGCAGCGGCGTGGGCGTCATTCTGGATAAATCGCGGCTGCAGGGAGTCATTAAGGGAACGGCGGCGGGCGAGGTAATCCTCGAAAAGGTGATGACCGATGAACAGGTGACGCCGGGTGAGCGGATCGTGACCAGCGGCGGCGACCAGATCTTCCCCAAGGGCATTACGGTGGGCACGGTCATGAAGGTCTCGCCGGGCGCGGACCTGTTTCTCAATATCCGGGTAAGACCCTCCGCCAACCTGAGCCGGCTGGAAGAAGTCCTGGTGATCACCAGAAAAGAGGATCGGGCGCCCTCGGTGGCCGAGACCAATTCAATGCGCGCGGTCGACATTCTGACCCGGCGATTGCCTTCGGTCCCCGACAACCCGACGCCGGACGCGAACCAGTCTCCCGGAACCGCGACCCCCGCCGAACCGCGAAACCCCCCGCAGAAACGCCCCGGCCGCAAAGCGACGCGCTTGCCGGGCAAGAAGCGGCGAAGCCGGCGCTGCCGAAACCGGTTCCAGCGGCAAAGAAGGCATTGCACGGAACGGCCAAGCCGGCAACCAGTGCGCCGGCCCCGCCCGAGTCTGTGGTATCAGAGCCCGGGACATCAGTGCGGGGGACATCGCAAACCGGGGCGTCGGAGGATAAACCGCACTAGCGTGCCCGTCACTTACACATCGCAGGAGCAGGTGGAGGTCTACCGGTTCAGTCTTCCGGCGGCCATCATTATTCCGCTGGTTGCGCTTTTTCTGCAGGCTTTTCTGCCCGTGCGGATGCCTTTCTTCTCCCTGTTCGACCTGCCGCTGCTGGTGGTGATTTTCTTTGCGGTGGCACGGCGAAGCCAGGTCGCGGGGCTGCTCACCGGCTCGCTGATTGGACTGTTGCAGGATTCTCTGACGCACCAGCCCATCGGGATGTATGGGATCGCCAAGACCGTGGTTGGGTTTGGGGCCTCGTCCCTGGGCGCGAAGCTGGACGTTGAGAATGTGGGGGCGCGGTTCCTGGTAACCCTGTTTTTCTACGCCGTCCACGAAGTGGTGTATTTCACGGTGGCGCGAGGGCTGGTGAAATTGAACCTGCAATGGAGTTGGGGACACGAGTTGGGAGGCGCCCTGCTCAATGCGGCGACGGCAGCGGTGCTGTTTACATTGCTGGACCGGTTCAAGCAAAGAGCGTGACCACCGTCATGGGCCGTTGGCCATTGGTCGTTGGCAAAATTCCGCAGCCCTTCATCCATCCAACCGGTGATGTCCCTCCGTCACCGTTGATGACAACAAAAGCGGTTCTCCGCCGGTCTACAATAAAAAGTCGATGTGATCGGCCAACGACCAAGGGCCAACGACCAACGACGAATGGCTGACGACCGACGACTGACGACTGACGACTGATCCATGTTTGGCCACGACGAAAAAGTATCGGGTTCCCGCCTGACTGCGGTGCAATACATCATCCTCGTCGTTTTTCTGGTGCTGGCCTACGGGTTGTGGCGGTTGCAGGTGGTGCAGAGCGACTTCTACTCGGCGTTGGCGGAGAAAAACAAGACCCGCGAAGTTCCAATTCTGGCGCCGCGCGGCAAGATTCTCGACCGTGAAGGGCGCGTCATCGTGGACAACTACCCTTCCTTTACAGCCTTGTTGCTGCGCGACTCCACTCGCGATCTTTCCGGGGACGCGGACATGATCGCCCAGGGCCTGCATCTTGACCCCAAGGAAGTACGGGAACGCCTGCGCAAGTTTGCCGGAACTCCGCAGTACCAGCCCATCTATCTCAAGGAAGACATCACCCCGGATGAGCTGGCTTTTATCGAGTCTCACCATAACGAGTTGCCCGAACTGGACACAATCGTGGCGCATCGCCGGCTGTATCCCCGCAACGGCTTTATGGCGCACCTCATCGGGTATGTCGGCGAGGTCAGCGAGAACATGTTGAACCAGCCCCGCTGGGAGCTCTATAACCCGGGCGACGTCGTGGGCAAGTCGGGTGTGGAACTTCAGTACAACCAGGTATTGATGGGGAAGAACGGCTCGCGCCAGGTCCTGGTGAACAGCCACGGCAAGGAAATGGGGGAACTGGAGCAGATACCGGCGGTGCCCGGGCACCCGCTCAAGCTGACCCTGGACATCGATCTGCAGATTGCCGCCGAGGAAGCCATGGGAGACCGGAACGGGGCGATGGTGGCGATGGATCCGCGGACCGGCGAAATCCTCGCCATGGTAAGCCGGCCAACTTTCGATCCCAACGACTTTGCGGTTCGAATCTCACGCGGCGAGTGGAACAAACTGATCACCGACCCGGATAAGCCGTTGCTGAATAAAGCCATTCAGGCACAACTGGCGCCGGGCTCGACGTTCAAGATTTTGATGTCGGTGGCGGGCTGGCAGGAAGGCATCGCCCAGACTCTGAACGTGCACTGCACCGGCGGGGCCGTGTTTTATGGGCGGCGATTTGGCTGTTGGGTGAAGGGCGGTCATGGCGCGGTCGATCTCACCAAAGCCATTTACCAGTCTTGCGACGTCTTCTTCTACACTCTGGCGGAAAAGCTGGGTATCGACCGCATTGCGAAGTACGCCACCGCGATGGGGTTGGGTCAGAAGACCGGCATTGATCTGCCGGAAGAAGCCAGCGGCGTCATGCCGTCGGAAGAATGGAAAATCCGCAATTTCAAGCAAAAGTGGTACGCGGGCGAGACCATTTCAGTCGGCATCGGACAGGGCGCAGTGGCGACTACGCCGGTGCAACTGATGCGTGCGATCGCCGCCATCTCGGAGGACGGCCGCATGGTTGTGCCGCATGTCGCGAGCCCGACCGGCCTGCCCCCGGAGTATCTCGAGACCCATCACTATCTGGACGTAAAGAATATTCCGATCGACGCGACCGGATTCAACGTGATTACCGACGCCATGGCACGGGTGCTGCTGCCCGAGGGCACGGCGCCCTCGGCGCACATCCCGGGAGTCGATATAGCAGGAAAGACAGGATCGGCACAGGTCGTTTCGCTCGCTGTCCGCGCCAAGCATGCCAACAACGAAGCTCTCAATCAGAACGGATGGTTCGTGGGGTTCACGCCCCGGCGCAATCCGGACATCATCGTGGTTGCTCTGTTCGAAGGGGGCGAGCACGGCAAGCTGGCGGCCCGCCTGGCCACGCAGGTGATTAAGGCCTACGTTGACAAACAACGCCGGCAGCCGACTAAAGTCGCGAGTGCATCTGGAAAGGTGGAGGTTGGGGCGGTCTGGAATGGAGGGTCTGGAGATGACGATGACCTGCACGGAGGCCATTTCGAGTTACAGCTGCCGAAGACCCGGGCACCGCTGGCGGTGGCTGCGCCGGGGTTAGAGTAGAGCCTTTGGGGTAGAAAGCACGGCGTGAAGCGGTGTACGCGAGCGCAGGGGAGGGAATAGGGGTCTTTCGACTCCGCATGAGCGCTCGCAAGCGAGCACTCTCGCTCCGCTCAAGATGACAAGGTGGAACCAAACTAGTAAAGGGGCGAAACAAACGACCAAGGGCCAACGACCAAGGACCAACGACCAACGACCAACGACGAATTTCCTGACGACTGACAACTGAAAATGTCCCGCTATATCTCATTTCGCGATTTTGACTGGCTGCTGTTCATCTTCGTGCTGCTCATCTGCGGGCTCGGAGTGATGGAAATTCGCAGCGCCACCTCGCATACCAAATTCGCGGGAGCGCATATCCGGCAGATTTACTGGATTTTAGGCGGCATCGTCGGCATGTTCCTGGTCAGCCTGGTGAACTACCAGAAGCTGCTGGACCGGGTGCACTGGCTCTACATTGCCGCCATCGTTTCCCTGATGAGCGTCATGCTCTTCGGGCAGAAGTATCTGGGTGCCCGGCGCTGGGTCAAACTCCCGGGAGGGGCGCACTTTCAGCCCTCGGAATGGGTCAAGCTGATCCTGATACTGGCGGTGGCCAAGTATTTCGCCGATCTGCACCAGAGAGAGCTCACCTGGCCAGACTTCATCAAGGCGGGCGCGATTGTTCTGGTGCCCATGCTCATGGTGCTGCGGCAGCCCGATTTGGGCACCAGCCTCACTTATTTGCCCATTGCCATCTGCGGCCTGTTTCTGGGTGGGGTCCGCTTCAAGCAGGCGGCTATCGTGACCATTGCCGCGGCCCTGCTGTTGCCGCTGGCGTGGCATGCCTTAAAGCCCTACCAGCGCGATCGTCTGACCAGCTTCATGCACCCGGAGGCCGACAGTCAGGGCTCCGGCTATCAAGTGAACCAGTCGTTGATTGCGGTCGGATCAGGCGGCATTTGGGGAAATCCCGATAGCTCCCAAACCCATTTGGCCTTTCTCCCCGTCCCACAGACGGACTTTATCTTCGCCGCGTTCGCCGAGGAACACGGTTTTGTAGGTGCCCTGGCGGTAATGCTGTTATACTTTATCGTGCTGATGCGATTGACGCAGAACGCGCAAACAGCGCCCGACCGCGCTGGCACGTTCGTGGTGATGGGTGTGGTGGCGGTACTTAGCTTCCATATCCTGGTCAATGTCGGCATGGTGGTCGGCTTTATGCCGGTCACCGGAATACCCCTGCCTCTGATGAGCTATGGCGGGTCTTCTGTCCTGTTTATGTTTCTGGCGTTGGGCATCGTTATGAATGTCCGCATGCGCCGTTTTGTGAACTGAAGCAGGATGAAGAAGGGCAGGGCAGCAGCCGCGCTTGCCATCCGCGGCGGAAAACAAGATTAATTACGATCGCCCTCGCGTGAAGAGGGTATACGCCGGCTAGAAATGCAGCTAGAGCCGGGCAGGATCAAGCAAAGGCGCGGCCAGGCCGGTAACGGCCCCCTCAGAATTGAGAGAGCGGTCACAAACCTGGCGAAGCGCAAAGCGATAAGTGCAAAAGATTCCTAAACTTACGCAACGGATTCGGCCACGGGGAGAGCCCTGTGGCCAAGGCCGTCCCCCATTCGGGACGGCCCTCGCAGCGCTTGATCCTCCCGGTCTTTTCCTGCCTTCCATCCGGTGATCCCGCGGCCGCTTGACGGCCCGGGACCGGAGTTCGCATGACTAGAGAACTATTTGTGTCTTCCACGCCTCACGAAACCAAAGTGGGGATGGTGGAAGACGATCTGCTCGCTGAAATTTACCTCGAACGCGAAAACGAATACACCCTGGCAGGGTCCATTTACAAAGGGCGTGTGACTCGCGTCCTTCCCGGAATGCAATCAGCTTTTGTGGACATTGGCCTGGAGCGCGACGCGTTCCTATACGTCTCCGATTTTATGGAGTTGGAAGACTCCGAGGACCTGGACGAAATTCCTGCCAACCGGCCGGCGCCGGAACACCATCAACCCCAACCTCAGGCCGAAGCCCGTACCGGCGAGTCTTTTGCCGCTCCGGTTCCGCCAGAGTCACCGGCGCACGAACATACCGAAGCCGGGCCCGGAATTCGTGAGACGCTGCCGCCTGGCGACTCGCGTGACAACCGCGGAGGCCTTCGCGGCCGCCGTCGCCGCCGGGGACGCCGCGGGGAGCGAATGCCAGAATCCAGGTTCGCCAGCCCGGTTACGGAGGCCCCGCGGGTGGCTCCTCCGGCCGAGCGCTTTGAGCGAACAGAACGCACTGAATCTCCGGAACGAGGCGGACGATCAGAGCGCCCGCGGGCGGAGCGCTCCGACTACGGCCCTCCGCCGGGATACCAGCCCATCATTCTGCCCGGAGAATCCATCTCCAAATATCAACGGCTGGCACAGACCAGGCCTGTCCCCTCAAGAGAAAGCTCTTCGACTCCAGCCCCGGAGCGGCCGGCCCCGCCCATTGCCGAGGTTTTCGCCGACGACGAACCCATCTTTGCGGCTTCGGCTTCAGCCCCCCCGGCGGAAGCGCAGCCTGAAACCCGCGAAGAGCGTGCCGGGCGATCTCGCCAGGAGCCCAGTCACGACACGCCAGCCTGGGACCGCGAACAGCAGCGCCTGCACCAGATGAACGTGGCGGCTGTGTTCGGCGGCGAAGTGGCGGAGGAGGATGAAGACGACGAACACGAAGATGGCGACGAAACCCAGGACAATCCGGTGGGGATGGTTGAACAATCCGATCAGTCGGCGTCCGCCGCGGCCAGCGCAGGCAGCGTGGAAGAAGAGGAGATCGAAGAGGAAGAAGCCGATCTGGCGCACTACGTCGAGGAACTGGACGAAGATGCACCCTTCGAGGAACTCGAGGAGGAGACCCACGCAGCCGGCGAGCACGAACCGCCGGTACAGGAAATCGCTGCCTCCGCGGATCCTTTATCGGGCGACGCGGTGCCGTTTTCCGCGGAGCCGGTTTCCTCGGAAGAAGTCGACGTAGCATCGGCCGACGAAGTCGACGAAGAAGCGGAAGACGAGGCGGATCTGGATCAGGCCCAGGCGGAAGCGGAAGCGGTTTTGGCCGCCGAAGCCGGAGGCACGGGAACAACGGAAGCTCGCGCCGAAGTTCGTGCGCCGGCCGGGACCGCGGGCTACACCCAGCGCGCGCCGCGTCCGGGATTCGATCGCCGGCCCCAGCGCGGTGGCCGCCGCGGCGGTGGTGGACGGCGCTCCCGCAACAACCAGCAGCAGAATATCCCGCTGATTACCGACTTGCTCAAGGAAGGGCAGGAAATCCTGGTGCAGATCGCCAAGGAACCCATCGGCAAGAAGGGCGCGCGCATCACCAGCCACATTGCGCTGCCCGGCCGCTTCCTGGTGTACATGCCGACGGTGAATCACACCGGAGTGTCACGCAAGATCGCGTCCGAAGAGGAGCGCCAGCGGCTGAAACGCATCATTCAGAGCGAGCGCGAGAACGGGCACGGCGGATTTATTGTGCGCACCGCTGCCATGAACGCCGCGGAAGAAGATCTGCGCGCCGACATCCGTTTCCTGAAGGGATTGTGGGCCGAGATCAAGTCCCGGGCCGACGCCGGCAAGGGACCAACCCTGATTTATCACGATCTCAACGTGGTTGAGCGGGTGCTGCGCGACCAGGTTACCTCCGATTTTTCCGCCATCTGGGTGGACAGCGACGAGGAGTACGAACGCATTCTGCGCTTCGCCAATCGCTTCCAGCCCGCGCTGGTCAAGCGAGTCAAGCTCTACACCAAGGAAACGCCGCTCTACGAGCAATTCGGCCTGAGCGAGGAGATCAACAAGGCGCTCAAATCGAAAGTCTGGCTGAAGAGTGGCGGCTACATCGTGATCAATCAGACCGAGGCGCTGGTGGCGATCGACGTCAACACCGGCAAGTACGTAGGCAAGACCACGCGTCTCGAAGACACCATCGTCAAAACCAACGTGGACGCGATCAAGGAAATCGTGCGCCAGATCCGGCTGCGCGACTTGGGCGGCATCATCATCATCGATTTTATCGACATGGATGAACGCCGCAACCGGCAGAAAGTCATGCAGGCGCTGGAAGAGGCCCTGCGCAGCGACCGGGCGCCCTCGAAGGTTCTGCAGTTTAACGACTTCGGACTGGTGGCGATCACTCGGAAACGGGTGAAACAGTCGCTCGAGCGCACCATCGGAACGCCATGCCCATACTGCCAGTCCACCGGCTTCGTGAAGTCGGTGACCACGGTGTGCAACGAAATCTATCTCGAGATGCGCAAGATCGCCAAACACCTGGAGCATGCGGACGTGATGCTGCGGGTGAACCCGGATGTGGCCAAGGCACTCAAGGCCAACAACGGCCGCGCGTTGATCGAGATGGAAGAGATGACCAAGAAAACCGTGATCGTGAAGAGCGATGCGGCGCTGCATCAGGAGCAGTTCGATATCAACTGACAACCAGCTTCTGGCTGCTAGCTCCTAGCTTCTAGCCAGTTCCGCTGCGAATGGAAGACGGGCGTCCTCGCCCGTCGCTTTTTCTCATCGGCGCGCGGGCCCATAGTTCAGATCTGCGTCCATGCCAGAATGGGACTGCGAGCAAAGTAATTGGGCGAATGGGCAACTCTAAAGCCCGATTTTCAATCAAAATGGCGCTGTCTACAAATTAGAGACGGGAGGGCTGCGTGAAACTACGACGCCTTAAGGGGCTTGCAGTAACAGCAGTTGTAACGGCGGCTTTGGGCACGGCTACATTGGTAACCGTACCCCAGGCCTATGCGGACGACCACGCTAAGTGCCAGCGCCAGATTGAGCGCGCGGAGTCAAGACTCGACCAGGCGATTCGCAAGCATGGTGAACGCAGCCATCAAGCGGAGCAGCGCCGGCGTGACTTGAATGCCGAGCGGGAACGCTGCTGGAACACCTACCATGGATGGTGGAACGGCCACGACCATCAATGGCATACCGATCGCGACTGGGATCATGATGGCGACGACCACCACTAGAAACCGCTGTTTGACTAAAGGATGAATGCGAAATCAAGGGCCCCGATTCAACTTCGGGGCCCTTTGTTTGCGATCAAAATGATTCGCGATCAACCCTGGCTGATTCATCTCGCTCGCCGGTAGTCCGCATCAAAAACCGTCTCCCACGTCCTCCCCGCATCCCGCGAAATCTCAATCACCTGGTGCACCCGGCCGCTCGGCAACGGCGTGAGAGTCGTGCGATCCAGATGTGACTTGCCGTCGAATTGAAGAATCTCGCCCTGGAAGCGGACCCCACCATCTTTCATTTCTTCGATCAATTGCTTCTCTTTGATCGGCCCGGCATCAGTCACCCAGACCTGTTTCCACTGTTTTCTGGCTCTCTGATAGTAGAAAAGACTCTTGCCCTCGCCGCTGTGGTCCGCCTCCCGCCAGTTTTCCACGATGGCGCATCCGCCTAAAATCTTCTCAACGATGTCGGTGCCGTTCAGCGTGCCGTCGTGATTGTCGTAAACATCCCAGGTGCCGACCCAGAAATCGAGTTTGTGATAGTCGAGATCGCTTTGACAGGGTGGGAGCGAGGACGGGGCTGCCTTGCTGCTGGCCGATTGCGCGCAATAAGAGGTGACCGAAAGGAGTGAAAGTAGCAGGACAGCCGTAACGTCCCGGATTCGCATGCCGCCTCCTGTGACAAAATCACAGACGGCTGAGGCGGCAAAACGTCACCGCGCCGCGGTTAGCTCTTGCCGCGGCCGGCGATCATGAGTCCCGCTCCGACTACCAGCAGGACGGCGCTGATGGCGGGCGAAACTTTCTCGCTGTCGTGGGTCTGGACCCCAATGTTGACGTCGCCCGCCTTGATGCCGTGATTTTCAGAATGTGGAACCGCCACGAAAAACGAAAGGATTCCGAGGATCACTACTGCCAGCCCCACTAGAAATAGAGCCTTCATTAGAAGCCTCCAGCTTGAGAGTTGAGTGCATGGACCCGAGCGTCCATCGAACCGCTTAAGATGCCGCGAACGACCAGCGAGATGCTTCGCATACTCGACGGACTACTTGTTATCGGCAAAATCCCGGGCAAACTCTACCAGGCTGCGGAGTGCGATTCCAGAGGGACCTTTGGCGATCCAGGGCTTCTGTTCTTCGGTCCAGGCGGTGCCGGCGATATCGAGATGCAGCCACGGGGTGTCCTCGGCGAATTCCTTGAGAAACATGGCTGCGGTGATGGCGCCGCCATAGCGTCCGCCGGAGTTCACGATGTCCGCAATGTTGGAGCGAATGATTTCCCGATATTCGTCGTCCAGCGGCATGCGCCACATTTTCTCGCCCGCCTTCTCGAGGGCCTTGCTGAAGCGGTTATACATGGCGTCATCGTTGGCGAAGATGCCGGCGTTGATGGATCCCAGCGCGACGACGACCGCGCCGGTCAGGGTGGCGGCGTCAATCAGGTGTGTGCAGCCGAGCTGGCGTGCGTAGTGGAGGCCGTCGGCCAGCACCAGGCGGCCTTCGGCATCGGTGTTGATGATCTCGATCGATTTTCCGGACATGGCAATCTGCACGTCGCCCGGCTTCTGCGCCTTGCCCGAGGGCATATTTTCCGTGGCCAGAATGATGGCGGTGATTTTCAACTTGGGTTTCAGCAAGGCGATGGCGCGCATGGCGCCGATCATGGTGGCGCCGCCGGCCATGTCGTACTTCATCTTTTCCATGCCGTCGCTGGGCTTGATGGAAATGCCGCCGGTGTCGAAGGTAATGCCTTTTCCAACCAGCCCCAGCACCGGTTTTTCAGGGGCGCCTGCAGGTTCGTAACGCAGCACGATCAACGTGGGCGGTTCGTCGGAGCCCTGGGCGACGCTCCAGAAAGCGCCCATCTTGAGTTCCTTGATCTTGTCTGTGCCGTAAATGTCGCACTTCAAGCCAACTTCTGCCGCCATTTTTTTCGCGCGGTCGGCGAGGATCGTCGGTGTCATGCGATTGGAGGGTTCGTTGACCAGGTCGCGAATGAAGTTTTGCGATTCGCCGATGATGCGGGCTTCGTCCATGCTCTGCTGCAGCTTGGCCTGATCGCCGCGGGCGACGACGGTGAGAGCATCGATCTTCTGGTCCTTGCGGTCGCTCTTGTAGTAGTCCGGGTCGAAGTTGCCGACAAACGCGCCTTCGACGATAGCCTTGACTGCGTCCTCCGTCTTCAGCCCCGCCTCGGGTGCGAGGAAAGCGAAGCTGCGCAAACCCTTCGCCTTGAGCGTGCGCACGGCAGCGCCGGCAAGGCGACGCAGGTCGAAGGCAGAAAAAGTTTTGGCTTTGCCTCCGCCCAGAAGCAAGAGCCGTTTGGCTTTCAGTTTCGCCGGCCGATGCAGCAGAGTGTTTTCGAAAGCCTTGCCGGTCACCTCGCCTCCGGCGATTACGTCGGCGGCTGCGTCCTTGACGGCGGCGTCTGCGGTCTCAATCGAGACTTGCTGCTTGTCTTTTTCTGGACGATCTTTGTCTGGACGATCTTTGTCGCCGCGTCCCTTCTCGGCCCTATCGAGCACGATTGCGACCAGGCATTCAGTTTCCACTTCGGCGGGATTGGAGAAGGAAAGATTAGTTTTCATGATTGTGTGGTTCCAGTATCGTCGGCGGGAAGGGAATTAGGCAAGAGGCGTGCTGGAAATCAGAGTACGACGATGGTGATTCCCAAATTCCGCCGGCCCAGATCGGCGTCCTGTTTCAGTTCGGGACGGGCGTTGATGAGGGCCCATGTTTGCTCGTCGGACTTGGCCCAGTTCTCGCCGAAAATGCAGGCACGAATCTCGCCTCGGCCGGTCATCTCGGCTAGAAGTTTTTGCGCCGCGAGGCGAATGTCGCCGCCGGCCCCGCTCGATCCATAGCCGTGGATAAACTTCAGGACCGTACAGCCCGCTTGACGTGCGCGAGCCAGTTCGCGTCCCAGATGTTGCAGCGCTTCAGGGACGGTCGGCATCCCGGTTTCAAGGTTTACGGTTTTGATTGGGTGGCACCAATTGCCTATCGGGACTAGCGGCCTATGCCGTGCCCTCCGGGCTCGTCGTCGTTCATGCTATATCGGATTACCTCGCATAGCGATGGGGAAGAATAGTGAACTTCTTGCGTCCGCCGATGCGGTAGGTCTCAAAATCATCGTGGTCTATGGTCAAAATCAAGCTTAGAGATTCGCGGGCAGCAACATGCACCAGCGTGGCATCGGCAAAGTCCATCGGGCGGTCGCGATACTTTGTCATCAAAGAATGAATTTCCGGCAATTCTTCATGCGGGATGACGGCGAGCCTTAGAGATCCCGCGCTCAGCAAGGTCCAAAGGCCTCGGATATCACCGAGGTCCCGGCTGGTCAGGTGAAAGGCTTCGGTCAAGACCGCCTCCGTGGTCAACAGGGGCAGCAAGGTCGCGTTGAATGCCTCGTGGCAGGCTTTGTGCCACGCATCGTCGCGATCGAGTAAGGCGAGAATTGCGCCGGTGTCAATGAGAGCGCTGGCGTTCATGCTTGCGTCTTATGATTTCACGAACCCGCTGGGACGCCCGCGAGGCGCGCTGAGGGTCGCCGCCGGCGAGAGAACCGATTGCCGCCGCTACCCGCTTCCGGATGCGAGCCTGTTCATCTTCATCTCCATTGCGCGAATTGCGGCGCTGGCGCATCCAGTCCGCGGTAATCTGCTCGAGCAGGCGTGCCAGGGACGTGCCTTCGCGCCGAGCTTCACTCTCCAGTTCGGCCTTCTTTTGCGCGGAAATGCGCCAGCTATAGACCTGGTCTTTCATGCACTACAGTGTAGTGCATCGAGGACGTCGAGTCAATCCATCTTGGTGCTTGAGGTTTGCCGGTCCGATCCCTCGGGGTCATCCTCCAGTGCTCCGTCCTCCGGTGCTCCGTCCTCCGCTGCTCTGTCATCCCGAGCGCAGTCGAGGGATCTGCTTTTTCCCGCTCAAGATGACAACGCATCCGATGTTCGCAGCCCGACCGTGGGTCTCTGGCCACACTGTGTTTCACCGGCCACGCTCTGCGAACCTCCAGCCGTCCGTAACCCGCGTCCAGTCAGTGTCTTCCGTTGTGGCTGTCCTCGTGCCATCTCGCTTGGCGGGCAGCGACCCAGGAGGAAACTATGACGCAACTGAACTTGTCCGGCAGGCAGCCAATCAACCCGCAGCAGAAACCGGCGGCAGAACCCGAAGGCGGATCGATCAAGAACCAAACCGTGGGAGCGTTGGGAGCGCTAGCCATGTTTGCGGCAGTCATCGTGATCGGCAGTTGCTCCCGAAGCAGCACGCCCGTAGCGGTGCAGCAACCCATTCAACCCGCGGCGCCAGTCTCGGCTGCCGCGGTTACAGCCCCGGTTCCGGCGCCCGTACCCGTTCCGGCCAAGGCCAGGAGTAAGACGAAGACGCGACGGGCGGCGACTCTTTCCTACGTCAATCGTGAGTACGGATTCTCATTCCGCTTTCCGCGAAACTACCAGCTGAAGACCGGCAACGACGTGCGCGCCACGGCGGACACGATGCAGCCGTTCCAGATGAATTTTGTCCATCCCGGCGGTGTGACGCTGGCAGCGGTCGAGCTGCCCGGCAACTCCTATCCGGGCACCGACTTCAAATCTGGCTTTGTCACGGTCAGCGTGAATCCGGGCATGACCTCGGAAGCGTGCGCCCAATTTGCGTTTCCGGAGCCGAGCACCGGGGCGGACGCCTCTTCGCAAGAAAAGAGCGGGCAAGTAAACATGGGACAAGGCAAGATTGGCGCCATGGAGTTCCACGAAGTGGAGGACCCAGGCGGCGCCACGACGAATCCGGCCGACGCGAAGTACTATCACGTGTTTCAAAACGGAGGTTGCTATGAATTTGCTCTGGGAATCGGAACCGACAGTGACAGTAACGTGGAAGAAATCACGCCGGTGGATCGCGAACAGGTGTTTCGCAAGCTGGAAAAGGTCCTGGCGACAGTAAGACTTCAGCCCGCGGTGATGCCGGAAACCGGGCCGACAGTTCCGGCGGTGGCCGCTACCGCCCCGGTGGACTCTTCAAAGCCCGCGGAACCAGGAGCGGCTGCGCCGAACTTCTAGGTCGTCTCTTCTAGGTCGTGGGAGGGTCCGCAGCGGAATGACCCGGACTGCCGGTATGCGGCAGTCCGGGCTTCTGATTTCCTTGTGGCTGGTAGGTCCTGAATCCGGCGCGTCGCATGCCCCGGATCGCTTCCGGATTTTTCATGAAGACTTCCCAGACAAAGCCGGTGCGAACATTCTCAGCCATCAGCAGCGTGATCCCGGTGTCGATGGCGACCACGTCGCTGTCGTACCAGTTTTTCAGCGGATTGAACGCATTCACGAATCCGTACGTGCTCCAGGCGGCGGGGTAACGATTCCTGATGGTGCGCAGCACCCGCATGACCGGTTGGGTCAGAAAGGGCACCGAACCGGCGGCCGCGCTGGGCACCACGGTGCCATCGATGGGGCCCATGGCAGGAGGTCCACCCCAAACCACATAGCCGTTTTCCGAATCAGAAGCGGTGATGCCCCAGAGGTCATCGCTGTAGTCGGGGAATTGTTTACCCAGTTCAATGCAGAAGAGGCGATGCACATCGGTGGCGATGGCTGAGTTCTGGAAATAGTCCGCATAGCGGTCGCGTTTGCCGCGGAAATCGAACCAGGCCTGGGAATACTGATGCACGAACAAGGGCGCGAACGAACCGATGTAACGCAGCCCATCGTATTCAAATATGTTTCGTTTCCAGGCGTCCCAGGTCTCGGTCTTGAGGGGATGCGAAGAAGAGCCCATACCCAGCAGATACATCATCATGAGTTCGCTGTAGTAATCCCAGCGGTAAGGCAGGAATCCGACTTCGGGCAGCCATCCGTGGGGCAGCAGAGTGGTGTCTTCGGAAAGCCAGGTCCAGTCCACGCGGTCGAAGATCTCGCGAGACAGATCGCGAATCTCGGAATTCTCGAAATGCTGCCGGCAGCACAGGATGCCGCAAAGGAGAATGGCCGTGTCCACCGAAGAGATTTCCGAATCCCACAGTCTTTCGCCGGTATTGACGTTGGCGAAGTGATAGAAAAATCCTCGATGGTTGGGCAGTGTCTTCCACAGAAAACGCAAAGCGGCAAGCACGCGGGTGCGGGCATCGGCCAGCGAAATGAAGCCGCGTTTTTCGCCGATGCAGATGGCAGACAGACCAAAGCCGGTGGCCGCAATGCTGGCCACCACGGCGTTATCGGTGGATGCCTTCCGCGCGTTGCACCGGTCTTTGACCAGGCCGGTCTGCGGATTGGCCTGCTCCCAGAAGTAGCAAAAAATGGTTTGCTCGAGGTCTTCGAGGAACTGGTCATCATCCTCTGAGAGATAACGTTTTCACCGGCGGAGGCGCCGGCCGGGCGTGCTGCTCCGGTACGGGCGACAAGAAAGATGCGAATCCCCATTCTGCAGCGGGCAGGCAGATCCCCAGGCTCGCCATCTGCCGGAGAAACTGCCGGCGGGAACCGGTTACGGGGCTGAACTTTCTCCCATCCACCTGACAAATCTAAACGATCCCGCCCTGAGGAACGACGGTGGAGGGCAAACGAGGGTAACAGGAATGGTTACACCGACTGAGGCCAAAGGCCTTGACGAAAGATTAGAAGAGACTAAAAACTCTGGTCTGGAAGCGGGCGTCGTAGAATATCGGGGAAAGGTGACGGGATGACCGGAAAACGAAGGATGGTCATGTGGACGGCAACATTCATCGCCGCGGGAGCGATGGTGGCCGCGATTCTGCTGACCCATCCCCACGTTCGGCCCATGACCCTGCGCGGCGCGGTGATCCGGCAGGACGCCGATCCGACCAAGGAACTGCCCCTGGCCGACGTTGAAATCTCGGCCCTGTCCAACGGCACGGTGATTGGTAAAGGTGAGTCGGATGCCTCTGGTCTTTTCACGGTCACACTGCGGACCCGATTCTGGATCGGGCGGGCGGTTACGCTCATGTTTCGGCATGCCGAATACGATCCGCTGGAAATGAAGGAGTTCGTCGGAGATAAGCTGTACGTGGCCCACATGGTGCCCATCTCCCACGAAGTACATGCAACGAATCGTCCCGCTGTGATCGTGTCGAACGTCCTGGCCCGGTATTCGATCAAGACCACCAACACGGCAAATGTGGGCAGTGCGGTCAAAGCCTTCGAAGTCGTGAATACCGGCAACGTGCCATGCAAGAAACAGCCTCCATGTTCGCCTGACGGGCAATGGAAGGCGACGATAGGCTCGGCGTCCCTGGATGCCGGAGAGGGGAACGAGTTCCGGAACGTGCGAACTTCGTGTATCGCGGGGCCGTGTCCGTTTACCAAGATCGAATCCGAGGACTTTCTGCGGGGCGGTCGTGAGGTAAAGGTGTCGGCCCGAAACTGGTCGGACACGGCCACGTTCCTGCTGGAGGCTGAGGTGTTCCGGCCGATGGTCAACGACTTGGTCCGCATGTCCCATCCCGTGATCTTCGGCCAGGCGCTGAATTTCACCGTGCCGGGATCGGCGGAAGGGGTCAGCATTCAGGCTGAGCTCAATGGCGAGACAATCACTTTCCCGCTGGGACCGAATCTTTACCTAAGCTGGGCCGATTGCAACGCCCGGGTGAATAAAGATCAGACCAAAGTTTATCGCTGCGAACTTAAACAGGGGTATAGGTTCCGCTGACGTTATCGGCGATTCGGCATGGCCATTTTGTCAGCGCGTCCCACCTAACGCCCTTTGCGCGAGCGGTTGACCGCTTCTCTTGCCTCTTTGTCGGCGGTGCGGCGGCGTTCGGTTTCGCGCTTGTCCCATAGTTGCTTGCCTTTGGCCAGGGCGAGTTCAACTTTCACTCTGCCGTTCTTGAAGTACATCCGTGTGGGTATGAGGGTCAAGCCCTTCTGCTGGGTTTTGCCGATGAGCTTGCGAATCTCCTCTTTGTGAACCAGCAGCTTGCGGGTGCGCAGGGGCGCGTGGTTGAAGATGTTGCCGTGATCATAGGGGCCGATGTGGCAGTTGAGCAGCCAGAGTTCGCCATCTTTGAGCAGCCCGTAGGCGTCTTTGAGGTTGGCTCGTCCGCCCCTTACCGATTTGACCTCGGTGCCACTCAGGGCAATACCGGTCTCGAATTTTTCCAGGAGAAAATAGTTGTGGGCGGCAACCCGATTGACCGCGGCATCGCGCTGGCCGGCGGCGGTAGGGTCGCGGCGAGGGTTTTTCTCGGGACTGGGCCGAGTCTGATGTGTAGGCGGGCGGGCCATGGCAGTCACTAGGTTATCTCATACGAAGCGATGTGGGCGCGAGCGCCGGTGATCGTGCGGACCGGGATGAACGGTCGAGGGGCGACGCGCATCTAGTGATTTAGCGGATTACGGGTTGGCACAGGCAGTGGTCGTAGCACGTACCAAGGGTTGGACGCTCATGCCCAAATTGGTAACCGCGTAGGGACTAAGCCTAATGAGTAACTGCTACCAGAGCAGTCACTTCCACGGCTGAAGAGCGATGCTATAATCAGCCAGCTTACTTCTCAATCAGCGCATATTCAGCGGCCTGGCCCGGGGTAATTGGCCGATCCCCGAGGGAAGACTGCCTGCGAGGGACCAGTGAAGACACGCCTGATTCGCCCGGCAGCAATCGCATTGCTCGTGGTTGCGGTTACGCTGCCGATCGGCGCCGCCGACAGCGCCAAGTCGTTGTACAACAAAGGCAAAGACGCGGAAGCTCGACAGAACTACGAAGCCGCCTACGATTTTTACCGGCAAGCTTACGAACAGAAACCCAAGGATCTGGCCTATCGGACCTCGTACGAGCGTATCCGATTTCTGGCGGGCGCCTCGCATGTGCATCGCGGGCAATTGCTGCGGGACGCGGGCAAACTGCAGGAGGCCCTGACCGAGTTCCAGAAAGCCGCCGAGATCGATTCCTCCAGTTTCATCGCTCAGCAGGAAATCCGCCGCACCCAGAAGATGATTAATGATGCGGGCAGCGCGCCCTCGCAGCCGCGTTCCGCGGCGCCTACGGGCCTGGAAAAGCGGGTGGAAGAAGCCCAGGGGCCGGTGGATCTGGCCGCCATCTCGAACGTTCCCATCACCCTCAAGCTGACCGAAGATACCAAGGTCATTTACGAGACCGTGGGGAAGCTGGCAGGAATCAACGTGTTGTTCGATCCGGACTACACTTCACGGCGGATCAAGATCGAGCTGAACGGGGTCACGCTGCAAGAAGCGCTGGAGATCGTTGCGCTGGAATCGAAGACGTTCTGGCGGCCGGTCACGCCGAACACCATCTTCATAGCATCGGACAACCCTGCCAAGCGCAAGGAAATCGAACAGAGCGTCATCAAGACCTTCTATCTGGCGAACCTGTCGCAGCCCACCGAACTGCAGGATGTGGTCAACGCCCTGCGGCAAATCCTGGAGATCTCCCGCATCCAGCCCCTGCCTTCCCAGGGCGCGCTGGTGGTGCGCGGGACCCCTGACCAGATTGCGCTGGCGGAAAAATTAGTCGGGGACCTGGACAAGGCGCGTCCGGAAGTGATCGTCGAAGTCGCGATCATGCAGGTCAGTCGTGACAAGACGCACAACCTGGGAATCAATCCGCCGACCAGCGCCACGGTAGCCTTGCAGAACAACATCAATACCACGACCAGCACCTCGACTGACACCAGTTCGAGCACTTCCGGGACCGCAAACCAGATCAACCTGAACCGGCTGGGGAACCTGAACGCCACCGACTTTACGGTCACGATCCCGGCCGCTACCGCCACCGCGCTGTTCAGTGACAGCAGCACCAAACTGATCCAGAACCCGCAGATTCGGGCGGTGGATGGGCAGAAGGCCTCGCTCAAGATCGGCGACCGGGTCCCGGTGGCAACCGGTTCGTTTCAGCCGGGCATCGGTGGCGTGGGCATTAATCCGCTGGTCAACACGCAGTTCCAGTATCTGGATGTCGGCGTGAACATTGACATCACTCCCAAGGTGCATGCCGGGCGTGAAGTCACGTTGAAAGTCTCCATGGATATTTCCGCGGTGACCGGGCAATCGAACATCGGTGGCATCAGCCAACCCGTCATCGGGCAGAGGAAGATCGAGCACGAAATCCGGCTGAAAGACGGCGAAGTAAATCTGATGGGTGGAATCTTGGAAGACAAAGACATCCGCTCCGTGAGCGGCATTCCGGGGCTGTCGCAGATTCCCATCCTGAAGTACCTGTTTTCGCAGACCAACACTGAGCATTCGACCAACGAAATCGTGTTTGCGCTGATTCCGCACATCATCCGGGCGCGGGACGCAACCGACCTGAACGAGAAAGCTCTGGAAGTGGGAACGGCGTCCGCCATCGAGTTGAGGCGCGCCAGCCAGCCCACGCCTGCAGTGCCGGGGAACGAGGCGACTCCGGCGCCCGCCCAGGCCATGCCCGCACAGCCGTCGCAGCCCGCGCCGCCCATGGCTGCCGGCGGCGCCAGTTTTGTGTTCGATCCGGCCAGCCTGACCCAGGCGCCGGGTTCGACTTTCGCGGTCAATGTGTTGCTCAGGGGGGCGCAAAATGTGTATTCCGTGCCTTTGCAGGTGAGCTACGACCCCAAGATTTTACAAGTGGTGAACGTGTCCAACGGAGGCCTGCTCTCACAGGACGGCCAGGCGGTGGCACTGGTGCACCGCGACGACGATACCACCGGGGCTTTGCAGATTACCGCCACCCGGCCACCGGGAGCGGCGGGGATTTCCGGGCAAGGAGCCGTCGTCACTTTAACCTTCATGGCCAAGGGGAGCGGACAGTCCACTCTGGCCATCTCGAGAGGCGGAGCGCGTGATCCAGCGATGCAGGCTATGCCCGTGGCTGGGGCCGTGGCCACGGTCACGGTCCAGTAGCGCGCGGTCTTTGCATTCCTTGCCGCCAGGGACGCAAAGGAGCCGCCCCCGAAAGCTTAAAGTCCAGGCTGTTTTCGACGATAATAGCCACATGGAGTCCGCCGCCTTGAAACGCAGTTCCGCACGCGGCCCCCTGGGTTTCACGCTCATTGAATTGATCGTGGCCACCGCCATCCTGGTGATCCTGACTGGGCTGGCCGTACCCATGGCGCGAGTGGCTATCATGCGGTCGAAAGAACTCGAACTGCGCCACGATTTGTGGGAACTGCGCGACGCCATCGACCGCTACAAGGATGCCGCCGACCGCGGCGCATTCCAGATCAAGGTGGGCACCGAGGGCTATCCGCCCGACCTGGAAACGCTGGTCAAGGGAGTGGACGTGGGCGGAAAGAAAGTGCGTTTCCTGCGCCGGATTCCCGAGGACCCGATGACCAACAGCACGGATTGGGGGCTGCGCTCCATGCAGGACGATCCCGATTCGGATTCCTGGGGAGGGCAGAACGTTTTTGATGTCTTCACCAAGTCGCAGGGCACCGGGCTCGACGGCACGCAGTACAAGGACTGGTAAATGGCTAGAGCCGTAAAGTGGAGAGACCGGGGCTTTACCCTGATCGAGCTGATGATCGTCATCAGCATGATTCTGATCCTGGTGTCGATTTCGATTCCAGCCTACAACCAATCCATCTTGCGAGCCAAGGAGTCGGTGCTCAGGCAGGACTTATTCGAGTTACGCTCCCTCATTTCGCAGTACACGCTGGACAAGCAGAAGGCGCCACAGGGGCTCGACGATCTGGTGCAAGCGGGATACATCAAGCAGCTGCCGATTGATCCGATGACCGGCAGTAACTCCACCTGGACCGTCGACCAGGAAGATTCCGTGATGTCGGTGGACCAGCAGGAACCCGGTATCAGCGATGTGCATAGCGGGGCGGAAGGCGTGTCGAGCGACGGGACCGCTTACAGCAGCTGGTAAGGCGGACTTCAGACCTCGGACCTCGGACCTCGGACCTCGGACCTCGGACCTCGGACCTCGGACCTCGGACTTAAACTTCTTCGATTGACAGTCTCCTGATTCAACGCTCCTTTGCGTCCTTTGCGGTTTTTCTTTGCGAACTTTGCGGTTTAAGATTTTTTCGCAGATCTCCAGCCATTCCTCCAATTTGAACAGTTTGACAGCAGGCACTAACATCTAATCATGCCGGTTGAAACCGAAATTACTTCCTCCACCTACACTCCGGTTCGCGCCCCACGTGGCAACCAGATCACCTGCAAAGGCTGGCCCCAGGAAGCCGCCATGCGCATGTTGATGAATAACCTGGACGAGGAGGTTGCGGAACGGCCAAAAGATCTGGTGGTTTACGGCGGCACGGGACGCGCGGCCCGGAGTTGGGAGGCGTATCACGCGATCGTCGCGGCGCTCAAGAATCTTGAAAATGACGAGACTCTGCTGGTCCAGTCCGGCAAGCCGGTGGGCGTATTCAAGACCCACGAGTATGCGCCGCGAGTTCTACTGGCGAATTCCAACCTGGTGGGGCACTGGTCCAATTGGGAAAAGTTCAACCAGCTGGAGCGCGCCGGCCTGATGATGTACGGCCAGATGACCGCGGGTTCGTGGATCTATATCGGTTCGCAAGGAATCGTGCAGGGAACCTTCGAAACGTTTTCGGCGGCCGGAGAAAAGCACTTCGCCGGCGACCTCGCGGGCAAGCTGATCGTCAGTGGCGGCATGGGCGGCATGGGCGGCGCGCAACCGCTGGCGGCGACCATGACCGGCGCGGCATTTCTGGGGATTGACGTTGATGCCGACCGCATCAAGAAAAGGCTGAAGACCGGGTACTGCGACTTCATGGTCACAACCCTCGACGAGGCGTTGCGCATCCTGAAGAACGCGCTGCGAAAAAAAGAGAATGTTTCCGTCGGGCTGGTGGGAAATTGCGCCGATATTATTCCGGAACTGGCCGAGCGCGGCGTGCTGCCCGACATTCTGACCGACCAGACCTCGGCCCATGATCCGCTGAATGGATACGTCCCCAATGGAATGACGCTGGCGGAAGCCCTGGAGCTGCGCCAGCGCGATCCACAGGCCTATCAGGAGCGCTCACTGGATGCGATGGCGCGCCATGTCGAAGGCATGCTGCGCCTGCAGAAAATGGGGGCCGTAACTTTTGACTACGGAAATAACATCCGGACCTTTGCTTTCCAGCGCGGGGTGAAGAATGCGTATGACTTTCCCGGATTCGTTCCGGCATACATCCGGCCTCTTTTCTGCGAGGGCCGCGGACCGTTTCGCTGGGTAGCGCTGTCGGGTGAGCCGTCGGACATTGCGGTGACCGACGATCTGGTGCTCGAACTTTTCCCCGACAACCGTATTCTGCGCCGCTGGATTGATCTGGCGCGCAAACGAATCAAGTTTCAAGGCCTGCCGGCGCGCATCTGCTGGCTGGGTTATGGCGAGCGGGCGCAGTTTGGCTTGGCCATGAATGAGCTGGTCAAGAAAGGCAAGATCAAGGCTCCGATTGTGATCGGCCGCGATCATCTCGACTGCGGCTCGGTGGCATCGCCCTACCGCGAGACCGAAAGCATGAAGGATGGCAGCGACGCGGTGGCGGATTGGCCGCTGCTCAACGCTTTGCTCAACACCGCGGCCGGCGCGTCGTGGGTTTCGATCCACAATGGCGGCGGCGTGGGCATCGGTTATTCACTGCATGCCGGACAGGTCACGGTCGCGGATGGCACCGAAATGATGGCCAAACGCATCGAACGCGTGCTGACCACCGACCCGGGCATGGGGATTATTCGGCATGCTGACGCCGGATATGAGGAAGCCACGAAGTTCGCGAAGAAGAACGGCGTGAAGGTGCCGATGGAGAAGTAGCGGTCAGCTTTAAGTGGGCTTGGGGCTTGTCTCTCCTGGCCTTGTCTCTCCTAACTACGATCTTCAGGGTAGTGGAATGCGGTAGAGGTTGCGATGCACGGTGCCCCTGGGAAAGGCGTAGACCGAAGGCTCAGGACCGGGCAGGATGAATGGCTGATCGATTTGCCGCACTCCGGGTAGCGCCGCCAATTGCGCGTCGGACTTGAAGCCGCGAGCCGCCAGATCATCGAAGGTCTGGCTGCGGGTCAAAGGAATGACAAAAGTCTTGTGCGGCTTTTCGCTCTCCCGTTCTTCGGCCCCGTTTGCATCCCAGGTCTGAAACGACACGTAGAGCAGCTTCCCGTCGGGCGCCCAGCGCACCAGGCACCGTTCGCAAAGCGACATCGCATTTCCGCCCCCCACCGGGTACCCCATGACGGCGGCCGAAGCCTCTTCTCCGGAGCGGGCAGCCAGGGCCACGACCCACTTTGCGTCCGGCGAAACCCCGCCGAAAAAGACAATGGGATCTGGAATCGCCTTCTGCAGTCCTGTTCCATCCTGATTGATGCGATAGACGTAGTTGACCTTGCCCTCCGCCGCTTCGAAGAACAAGTCGCCGGCGCTGTCGAAAGCGGGTCGGGCCTCCGCGACGGCGGGAGCGAGTCGCCGCGGAGAGAAGCGGCGATCGAGAGAAGCTTCCCACATGCTGGCCTTCCCCGCCGCGTCTACCGCCACAAACCCAGCCCGCTTGCCGTCAAGCGAGATTGCATAGTCGGTAATGGAGAAACCGGGGAGGACAACCTCGTTGTGGCCGGTGTCCAGGTCCGCTACCCACAAGTCTCCTGCCCCAAAGAAGGCACGCGAGGGCCCACGCTGAACCAGGTAATAGACCTTCCGCCCGTCCGGGGAGAAGGCTCTGCCGTGGACGGTCAGAATTGAATGGCCTTCGGATGAAACCGCACGGTCTCCGCGCGAGTCATGCACCCATACCGCGCTCTGTTCAGTGCCCACGGAAGTGACCAGTGAACGGCCGTCGGGCGCCATCGCGATCCCTTCTTCCTCGTTAGGGCCCGACGTGATCTGCTCCGGTTCGCCGCCTGTGGTCCGCTGCCTCCAGATGTGGAACCTGCCTCCCGCGCTTGAACCGACATAGACCCAGTCCCCGTTCGGTGACCAGGCGCCGGCCGTGCACCCGGCCCCGGGAGGGCCAACCTGCTTTCCGGTCGAGCTGCCATCGAAGGGGACTACCCGGCAGGGCAGCCAGCCTCCGTCCTCCATTTCCACCAGCAACACCTGCTTACCATCCGGAGACAGGTAGGACCGGTGGACCATGCCGCGCTCCTGCGGCGGGACGTAGAGGTCGCGCGCCTCGGTGCGGCTTTCGGTCGTTGTCACCAGGGCCATGTGAATGCCCTTCTTGATTTCCGAGAAGAGCAGGTGGTGTTCGTCGATCCAACTGAGGCCGGAAGCATTCGGCAGCCATACCCGCGGCTCACCGCCCAGCACGGGCACCACCCAGGTATCCCAGGGGACGGTATAAGCGATACGCGAGCCGTCGGGAGAAAATACCGGACTCATCTTCGGCAGCGCGTCGCGAGTGAGCTGCACCGGTTCGCCGCTGGGCAGCAGTTTGAGGTAGACCTGCCCTGGGCCCAAGAACGTGTGCGAGCCGCGGATGAAGGCCAACATGCGCCCGTCCGGGGAAAGCGCCGGCGACACGGCCGAGTCCGTGAAGTCGGTAAGCTGCACCCACTCTACGGGCGAGGGAGGCGCAACCCTTCGACCCCGGTAAAGGAGCAAGCCGACCGCGAGCAGCGCCGCCATGGCGCCGCCAAGGGCCCCGAAGATGAGCAGACGATGGGAGCGCGACCCGGTAGCGGTCACAGCCGTCGCGGCGCGGCCAGAACCAGAAGAGGTATCGCGCCGCAGACGTTCGAGGTCCGCCCGCAAGTCGGAAGCCGTCTGATAGCGCAGCATGCGGTCTTTCTCGAGCGCCTTCGCGATGATGCGTTCGATCTCGGGCGGCAAGTGAGGGTTCAGGCGTGCCGCGGCCGTCGGCTCGCGGTCGAGGATCGCATGAAAGATGACGGCAGGGGTGGGGCCCGGGAACGCAGGCTGCCCGGTGGCCATCTCATAAAACACCGCGCCGAAGCTGAACAGGTCCGTGCGCGGGTCGACTTCCTCCCCGCGCGCCTGCTCCGGTGACATGTAAGCCACTGTCCCCATCGCCACACCGGGGCTGGTGAGCAGATCCTCGCCCAGGGTCACAGAGGGTGTCTCGGGCGGTGCCCCCGCGACGCTCACCGGCGAGCGCTTGGCCAAGCCAAAATCGAGGATCTTCGCCTGCCCGCGCACGGTGACAAAGATGTTGGCGGGCTTGATATCGCGATGCACGATGCCTTTGCTGTGGGCGGCCTCGAGGGCATCGGCGATTTCCCTGGCCAGCGCGAGCAGGACTTCGAGGTCGAGAGGGCGTCCGGCGATCCGGTGCTTGAGCGTGACGCCTTCGAGGTATTCCATGGCGATGAAGGGACGCCCTTCAAACTCACCAATGTCATGGATGGTGCAAATGTGAGGATGGTTCAATGCGGATGCGGCCTGGGCTTCACGCTCGAATCGGCTCAGAGCTTGGGGGTCTTTCGCGACGTCGTCTGGAAGGAATTTGAGGGCAACGAAACGGTGCAGGCGCGTGTCCTCGGCCTTGTAGACCACCCCCATCCCGCCGCCGCCCAACTTCTCCACGATGCGGTAGTGCGAGATGGTTTGGCCGATCATCAGGAGACGCCTGGCTTTCGGATCGCCTCATCTTACGGACGCGGCATCCCCTAGTCAACGAATGACGGGGAAGAGGGAAAGGAGGGGTCTCAGAGCGCTTGATAATTAGGGTACTCGGAGCCGTGGCGGGGACAGCCGCTGGTGCGATAAGCTCTGTCTGCCGGTAGGCATATCAAGGAGTTGCGCGGTGTCGATCCGAGGACGATGTCCCAAGTGCAATGCGCCGCTAACGGTGGACGAGCTACGCGTCAGTCCGACGGTTTGTCCTCGCTGCAAAACAGAGTTACAGGTACTTACTCAAAGCGAATTGGGCTTATCCAGTAGTTTCACTCACGGCATCGCTGTAGTGGTTGCTTACCTTCAGGGCCTTGAGAGCATTATTCTCGGCATATTGCGCGCTTTTCTACGGAACAGTGATTCTTGGTTCAATTACGATTTATCGATGGGAGCTGCATCTCCCGATCAAAGTAGTAGAAAAGCCCGATTATCGACTATTTCCAACAAACACCTCTTGATTGGTGCGGGTGGCTCACCGTTTCGTCTTCCCTGAGTCCACACCTTCTTAGGCTGGCTGAGTAGATAATCGTGTCGGGCTCCAAACAGCCGAGTAAAGTTGGAGCGCTCGAACAAGCCAAGGCTCGGAAGAAAAAGCCGAGCAGATGTTTACGTACGCGCGAGGACGGAATCCGCTCGAAATGATGCTGATCATACTCGCCAGAATCATCTGGCAGATATACCCGAATCTATGGTGCTGCATCAGCTTCTGGATTGTGGTGCTGCTGTTGAACAGACCGACGAAGAAGAGCCCACACGCCTTTCTCGTTTTTGCCGGTGCCGCATGCAACGCTGCAGTAACAATCGCCAACGGCGGTAGGATGCCAGTTTTGGGGAGGTACGGGTCCCCAGTGAGTGTCTGGAGAGCGGCGCGGCCCGGCGACCACATGCTGATTCTCTGCGATAGGTTTGGCGGGTTCAGCATTGGCGATATGCTGATCGGAGCATGGTTTATCCTAGCAATCGGATTGTGGTTATGGAAGAAAGGGGCGAGCCGTCTTTTTTCGTACATGAGAAGCGGGACCACGATGTAGAGCGATGCGAAACAGACGGCTGCCTGCTAATACCGCGAACAACGGGAACCCAAGTTGGTGGGGAGCGTTCAGGCGGGTGGCCCACACTTTGATGATGTTTGTGTACGCCATCTATACAGAGCGTGTAGCAGTGTCGCCAGGGAGCGCCTGGGGAAAAAACAACTCAACTTAACTCTAAACCAGCGCATCGCGTCAGGTCACCTCCCGCCAACTTCCAACTTAACTCAAAGCGTGAGCGAAGCGAAGCGAGCGCGCCCCGCGACGCGTCAAAGGCCAACCCAACAACAACAGCAACAGCAACTTCAACGTCTCTCTCTCTTCACTGTTTACTAGTTTATCAAGCGCTCTGAGACCCCTCCTTTCCCTCTTCCCGTCAACGAATGACGGGTAGTATCCTTGGGGAAAAATTCAGCTACACCCCCCACAGCTACACCCGCCACCGGGATAAAGCGGCACTCGCTCTGCCAGAGGGATAGACGAGACGGTAGATCGAAGCAGATTTTCAACGTCAATCGAAACTGGAGAAAAAAATGTCTGAGAACGGGTTCGAAAAGTTCAATTTGGGGCGTTGGGATTTTCACGTAACCGTCGAAAAAGGCTATACAGTCGAGAACTTGGCCGGAGGCTTGAAAACCGAAACAGCCTGATATAAATTACCGGTCGCCGGGAAGTCAAAATGGAAATCCCGGATTCGTGTCTCGCTGTTTTCAGAGTTTCAAATGATGACGTGGTTAGCCAATCACAACTTGGAGCATGAAAGATGAAGATTATGGGATATCGAGCGCCTTCGCTTTTGTACGTGGCGGTGATCGTCGGCATCTACGCCGTCGCGTCGACCGCGTTTGGTCAGGCGCCCGCCAAGAGCAAGTACGATGGTTCGTATCATGGGATGTACGGTGGGTCCTTTGCGGGCGACCCCGCGACGGGATCCGTCGCATTTTCCGTGGCGAATGGTGTCATTACCGTGACAGATCCCGGCCAGGGCAAGGGAACCGTGGATTCTTCCGGCTCGGCGACTTTCAGCGGTTCACTCGGGGTGGCGGATGTCACCTGCAAGTTTATTGGCGCCTTCCGGTCGTCAAGCGGCGCACAGCAGGGCGCTCGCGCCTCGGGTTCGTGGTCGTGTGCGGGGTCCGGGCAAACCGGAAAGGGCACGTGGAGTGCGGATCGACAGTAAGTGAGTTCGGTGCCCTTCATATCGCCTGCTCGTTGCCGATAGGCCCGATACCGGCTATCAGCGAAGAAATAAGGAAACCACCGAATGTCGCTAACTACGGCAGCGGCAGGTGAATTAGTGCTGTTCAGGTCAGGACGCCCCGCGTGTTGAACCGCCTCTTTCACTGTGAGGATTGATCAACTGTTGCAATCAGGCGATTCTATCTGCAAATCCATAAAAAGATGCCCGGTTCAGCGGCGCACCAGGAACGTCGGCTCCAGCGGTTGCAGGAAATCCTGCACGAATCGCTTTCGCTGACCGACTGGAAAAAAGTGTGAGTTTGCGTCGCCCCGAGATTTTGGTTCCTAGAAAAGGTCAGGCAACCAGGCGGTTAATGAAGGTATTCAGCCATGGCAATCTTCTGGTGGGGCATCGTTATTTTCGCATTCCTATTGGCTCCCATCCTCCTGATCCGGTTCCGCAAAAGGTGGGTGGCGGCCTTCAATCTTGCGGTGACGAACCGAATCACCAGCCGATTCGCCGCCCGCTTGCCCGGCTTCGGCATGCTTGGACACATTGGTCGAAAGTCGGGCAAGCCCTATCGCACACCGGTGAATGTTTTTCGGGTGCCGGAGGGATTTATCGTTGCGCTCACCTATGGACGGGAAAGCGAATGGGTTAGGAACGTAGTGGCGGCCGGAGGATGCGAGCTTGAGACTCGGGGCGTGGGGTACCGACTCACAGCGCCAATCATCGTGCACGACCCCGCTCGGCGGCGATTCCCCCTTCCGGTAAGGACGATCCTGGGGCTCATCGGCGCGAACGATTTCATGCAGCTTTCAATTCGGTAGGAGATCCGCAGCTCGCCGGAACCCATCGAGCCTCCCTGCCACCACGTCAGTTATAAAAGCCGAGCGACAGTTGACGTTAGCAGGCGTGGCTGTTGCCCCCCCTCTTTTGAAAACACTGTCCCAGCCGAGGGATAGAAAATGTCCACCGGAATCGAGAAAGGCCCGGTCACAGGCTCAGTCGGGCCACTTTGGGCCGCTCTCCCGTGCTAGCATAGCCGCCAAGGGAGGTCTCCATGCAGCGGCCACGGGGAGCCTTCTGGGAATTGGCTCTCCTCCTGATTACCTTTGTTTCGTATTCCTATGCGGGAGACGCCGAGTGGATGGAAGTTCGCTCGCCGCACTTTTCCGTGGTCACCGACACCAGCGAGAAACGCGGCCGCGAAGTCGCGCTGCGTTTCGAGCAGATGCGGGCCGTCTTCGGCGCGTTGCTGACCCAGGCAAAAGTGAACCTGCCCGTGCCCCTGCAGGTTGTCGCGTTTCGCGATACAAAAGAGATGAAACAACATGTTCCACTGTGGAAGGGCAAACCCGCCCAGGTGTCGGGCTTGTTCGAGGGCAACCACGATCGGCCCTTCATCATGGTCGACATGTCTGTAGACGACCCTTGGCAGGTCGTCTTCCACGAATATGCGCACCAACTGCTCAATAGCAATACCAGCGCCCAGTTTCAGCCCTGGTTTGACGAAGGATTTGCGGAGTTCTTCTCCACCATCAAGATCAACCGGAAAGAAGCAGAGATCGGCCTACCGCCGGAGAACGATGTTCGAGTCCTGAGACAGGCAAGCCTGCCTAAAGTGGCGGACTTATTTCGCGTGCAGCGAGATTCCAGCACCTATAACGAAAGCAGCGACCACCGATCATTGTTTTACGCCCAGTCCTGGCTCGTGGTGCATTACCTGTACGACAAACAGTTGACTCGCAACCTGGACCTTTTTGAGATGGCTGTGGATCAGGGTGTGTCCGTAGAGGATACCATCCAACGAAATTTCGGGCTGAGCGCATCGGACTTCGACAAAGTGCTGCACCAATACCTGAGCCGCGGTCGTTTCGCATCTTATTCAGTCCCCACCCAACCCTTGATCGACAGCAGTGGATTTACCGCTAAGCCGCTCACCCCGCTAGATGCCACAGCCATTCTGGCCAACATCGACCTGTATTCTCCCGATTACCATGACAAGGCCATGGAGGAATTCTTGGAGGTGCTGCAAGCGCAGCCGGACAACGTGGCGGCCCTGCGTGGTTTGGGCTACGGTTACCTGCTAAAAAAGGATTTTCCCCACGCGGAAGAGTACTTTCGCAAGGCGGTGGTACATGATTCAGAAGATCCGCGGACGCTTTATTACTCCGCATTGATGATTGAGATGCAGGAAGGACCGGGACTCGGGAACGACCGGCAGGAGTTGGAAGTCATCCAGAAACGGCTGGAGAAGGCCGTAGCGCTTGATCCCGAGTTCGCCGATGCCTACTGCCGGCTCGCGTTTACTTACGTTTCCCAGGGCAAGGCGGATCAAGCGCTGAACACGATGGTGAAGGCAGTAACGCTGAATCCACGGAGCCTGGCATATACCCTCAATCTGGCCCAGTTGTACGCGCTGAACCAGAGATTTGATCGGGCAATGGCGCTACTCAGGCCCTTGATCAAGACCGGCGATTCTCGTTTTGCCGCGCAGGCAGCTCAAATATTGGCACGAGTACAGAGGGCCACAGGGACCCCGGCTTCAGGCACACCCGCCGGTGTTCGCTCCACACTCAAAGGGGAGCAAGAGCTTATTTTGCGGGAGACTCGCGCTCCGTCCGCGCCTGAAGAAGACTCTGTGGTGGCAGCAAGCCGGAAAGATACAGGACAGGCAAGTTTCCTCAAAGGGAGACTGGTGACGGTGGATTGCTTGACAAAGCCCGCAGCGCTGTTGACGGTCATCGTGGGTGATGAGACTTGGAGGTTTTACGCCAGGGACGGCACGCGCGTGATTTTGATTGGCGCGGACAACTTCTCCTGCGACTGGGCCAACCGGAAAGTCGCGATCAATTATCACCGAACCGGGGAGGCGACCGGGGACATTGTTTCGCTGGAATTAAAGTAAATTGACAAGGCGTTTACACCTCAGAACGTGGTTGTGAGCGTAATCGCGATTTATCGCCAATTGTCCGAACGGGTGGGAAACAGACTCTACGCGTTCAACCCTTTACCAGTGACGACGAAGTGGGAAACCTCGGAAGAAGGCTCAAATATCCGCCAGTGCTCGTCGCTCAGAGAGTCATCAGGAAACACCTCTAGCGCATATTCCCTGTCAAGAACAATGGTGAAACTTCCCGCTTCACCGACTAGAATCCGCTTCACCAAGAACTGTCGCGTCTCGTTCTGAAATAGGTCTGCGATGCGTTTATCTCGCCTGTTAGCGCCCTGTACCTCCCAGTCGAAGTTTTCTGGTCGGTCGGCACTCTCTTCAGGCGGAACATGAAGGTCGCGGCTTCCGACGACCACATGATCGCCGTGCCTGATGCGCCATGCACACTGAACGTGGAGAGCGTATTCTCCCACTTCCTTTGCGTCACCACGAAAGCCTTTGACCGTTCTGCGCCCACCAAACTGGAACCATGCCAAATCAGCAGCACGACCTGACGACCAAAGCGGCTTGTCGATCAATACATCAAGCGCCTTTTGAATCTCTTCCCTCATAGCGGGACATGATACGGCAGGGCAACTGTTGTCAACAGGCGTTAGCACTCATAACCCAGTTTTATCCCGGTGGCAGGGGGGTGTGGCTGAATTGGTCCCCGAAGGATACTGCCCGTCAACGAATGACACCACCCAACTTTCGCCGGGAGAGCTTGCGGAAGTCCCGCGGCTGAAGAATCGCGAAGCCGAGTCGCAGGTTTCACTTCTTGGTACGGCGCGCTTTCGAACTCCGGCGGTTGGTTGCCCTCGCTCGGGCAATGCCGGCCCCAGCCACTTTGACCTTGGCTGCCACCATCTCATACGACTGCTCAATCAAGGCTTGCATCTCGGGCCCGGGCAGGGCATCGAGGCGGTTGAGCGACACCCACTTGTAACGGCCGACATACGGCGCCGGGACAATGTCTTCCTGCTCCACCAGTTCGGCAAACTTCTCCGGGGTACACTTGAACATCAGTCGCGGCGGCACCGAGCTCAGAGATACCAGGGCAAAGATCTTTCCGCTTACTTTAAAGCAGAGGACATCCCCCCACTGCAGGTTCTCGGTGGCATGGGGAAAGGACAGGCAGAAGCGGCGAATGGATTCAACACTCATTTTTTTCTGAACAATGTGTTTAATTAAACAAATGAAACGGCTGGCCGGATTGATGAATCAAAAGCCACAAGGAGATTGAAATGCAAACCCGGCAACTTGGCAACTCCGACTTACGCATTACCCCGGTCGGCTACGGGGCATGGGCCATTGGCGGCTCGGGCTGGCAATTCGGGTGGGGGCCGCAGGACGACAACGACTCCATCGCCGCCATTCATCGCGCCCTCGAACTGGGAGTGAGCTGGATCGACACCGCCGCAGTCTACGGTTTGGGACACTCCGAGGAGGTCGTGGCTAAAGCCCTGAAATCCTGGTCCGGCCCCCGACCCTACGTTTTCAGCAAGTGCGGCCGATTGTGGGACGAACGGGGCAACGTGCGTAGCGGGCTCCGCGCCGACTCCATTCGCCGCGAGATCGAAGACAGCCTGCGCCGCCTCGCCACTGACGTGATCGACCTCTACCAGATTCACTGGCCCCCCAACCCTGATTCGCCCGAGCTCGAGGAGGGCTGGGCCACCCTCGCCGACTTGAAGCGACAAGGCAAGGTACGCTGGATTGGGGTCTCGAACTTCGACGTCAAACAGGTTCGCCGCGCCCAGGCCATCGCACCGGTGACGTCTCTGCAACCTCCCTACTCCCTGGTTGACCGGGGTGTCGAAGGGGAAACCCTTCCCTATTGCCTGCGCGAGGGCATCGGCGTGATCGTCTATTCGCCCATGGCATCCGGCCTGTTGACCGGGGCCATGAGCCGGGAGCGCGCCGCCAAACTGCCGAAGGATGACTGGCGCCGCGGGAGTCCAAATTTTAACGAGCCCAAGCTGTCACGGAATCTCGCGCTGGTCGAGCGTCTGCGGGAGATTGGGAAGCGCCACGGGCGCGCGCCGGGTGAGATCGCAATTGCCTGGACACTGCACAATCCGGCGGTAACCGGCGCCATCGTGGGCGCCCGCAACGCCCGCCAGGCCGAGGGCGTGATGCGCGCCGGCGATTTCAGGCTGGCCGACGAAGAGGTAGAAGAGATCGAAAACTTCTCCGCCGAGCCCGCCGCCTAAGCGGCTGAGGAAAAACTACGGGCGCGACGAGAGGCGCTTATTCGCAGGCTCGCGCCGTTTCCAGGATTTCGCGGGCCGGAGCGCGCCGCAGGGGCCTACCCTGGATCTGCGTCGAAGACGCAGAAGGCCGCAGCTCCGCTTACACCTGCTCGCGCGCCTCGCCCAGTGTCACACTCACATCCATCTTCTTTTTTCCACGATAGACAGTAAGCCGCACGGTGTCGCCCGCCCGGTGACTGTTCATCACCTGGCTCAGGTCCTGCTGGTCCTGGACCTGCTGGCCATCAATGGCCACAATCAGGTCGCCGCCCAGCATGATAGGGATGTTGCCGATGTAGGCGCGCTCGGTGCCGCCGCGCAGACCGGCGTGGTCAGCGGCGCCGCCGGGCACTACCCGAACGATCAGCAAGCCACTGTCCGCTGCCAGACCCATCTGGTCCGCCAGGTCCGGAGTGATCGGGATGGTCTGCACTCCCAAGGCCGGACGCCGCACCCGTCCCAGCGTGACCAAATCGTTGAGCACCGCCTTGGCCGTATTTACCGGGATGGCAAAACCAATGCCCGCGCTCTGGCCCACATTGGACGCGATCAGGGTGTTGATGCCGATCACTTCGCCATGCCAGTTGAGCAAAGGTCCGCCGGAATTGCCCGGGTTGATGGCCGCGTCCGTCTGGATGGCTTCATCGATCTGCATGCCGTCCGGTTCCTGCACCGGGCGGATCGAGCTAATGATGCCGCGGGTCATGGTACCGGAGAGGCCGAACGGATTTCCGATGGCATAGACTTTTTGCCCCACCTGCAGATTGTGCGAGTCGCCAAGTACCATGGGCGTCAGGCCCGGTCCCTTGATTTGAATCACGGCCAGATCGTGGGAGCGGTCGGTCCCCACTACCGTGGCCCGATATTTCTTGAGGTTGTGCAGCGTGACTTCCACCTGGCGGGCGTCGGCGATCACGTGATAGTTGGTCAGCACGTGGCCTTCTTTGTCGATAATGAAGCCTGAACCCTGGCCTTCCTGGGGCACCAGGCCATAGAAGAAATCAAAGGTCACGGCCCGCGACGTGATGTTCACGACCGAATCGATGTTCTTGCGGTAAACGGCGATGTTGTTCTGCTCTTCGGCGTCGAGCCCTTCACCCGAAGCGGCCTCGGTAATCTCCACCTTGTTGCTGGGACGGCTGAACCAGCTCGCGGGATGCAGCCGGTTGGAACGATAGGTGGTGAAATAGAAAAATGCACCGGCAAAAATCACGGCCAGCAGAACAGGACGCAGCAGCTTCATCGTTCGAAACCTTCCTTCACCGATTCCATCCAATTCTAAATCGTCTCACGCGCAAGCGATGTCATCCCGAGCGCAGCGTTTCGGGCTAGCGAGCGGAGATGCGAAGTCGAAGCAGCCCTGTCACGGCATTGCCGCTGCGGTTTCCGTGCAACCAGCCGCGCTCCGCGGCGGCATGTTCACTCGCAGGGGTCCTTCGGCTGCGCGCCTGCTTCGCCAGGCGAAGCAGGCACTCCGTTCAGGATGACAGTGTCCCGCGAGCTACAACTCTGCTTCCTTCTTCAACTTGGCGTAGATTTCTCTCACCTGCCGCCCGGTTTCGTCCAGCGATCCGGAGTTGTCGATCACGTAGTCGGCGGCTTTGATCTTCTCTTCGTCCGGAAGTTGGGCTGCCACGCGGCGGGTGACTTCGCGGCGGGCTGTTTCCTGTTCGACTTTGAGTCGCCGGGCCCAACGCTCGATGCGCTGTTCCGGCCGGCAAGTCACGACAATCAATCGATCGAAGCCCTTTGCCATACCCGCCTCGAGAATGAGAGCCGCCTCCACCAGGGCAATCGCGTGGGCATTGCTCCGCCCGACCTCGGCCATCCATTCCTCCTGCCGGCGAATCACGGCGGGGTGGACAATCTGATTCAGTTCCTGCACACGCGAAGGCTGGCCGGGGCCGCCGAAGGCAAGTTCGGCCAGTTGGGCGCGATTCACGCTGCCATCTGGGCCCAGGATTCCGGCTCCGAAACGAGCTACAACCTGCCGGTAAACCGGCTCGCCCGGCTGCAACAACTGATGGGCGATCACATCGGCCTGGATCACCTGGGCGCCCTGCGCCGCAAACATCTCCCCCACGGCGGATTTGCCCGCGGCGATGCCACCCGTCAACCCGACCTTAAGCACTTCGGGCGTGCTCCGCGGCCCGGGCGGGGGTGCGCAAGCCCCTCCGCATCCTTGCCGCCTTCACTGTGTTTGCCATCAGCATGGCGATCGTCAGTGGACCCACGCCGCCGGGTACAGGCGTAATCGCTCCTGCCACGTCGGCCGCCTGAGGATGGGCGTCTCCCACCAGGGTCGAGCCTTTTGTCCGGAAGCTCTCCTCGCGTTTCGCATTGCCCGCAAAAAGCCGGTCGAACTCGGACCGCTCGGTGACCTTGTTCATTCCCACGTCAATGACCGTGGCCCCGGGTTTCACGAAGTCGCGAGTGATCATGCCGGCGCGGCCAATGGCGGCCACCAGGATGTCGGCGCGACGGCAGACCCCGGGAAGGTCCCGGGTCTTCGAGTGGCAAACCGTGACGGTCGCGTTGGCGTTGATCAGCAGCATGGCCGTAGGCTTGCCCACAATATCGCTGCGCCCCACCACCACCGCCTCCTGGCCCGCGACCGGAATCTTACTTCGCTGGAGAATCTCCATGATGCCCGCGGGCGTGCAGGGCACCAGCCCGGGACGCTGGGTGGAGAGAAATCCAACGTTGACCGGGTGGAAGCCGTCCACATCCTTGGCCGGATCCACGGCCATCAGAATCTTCTTCGAATCCACCTGCGATGGCAGGGGCAACTGCACCAGGATGCCATCAATTTCGTCGCGCCGGTTGAGCTCGAGGACCAACTCCAGCAGTTCCGGTGTGGAAATCGTGTCCGGGGGGGTGAGTTTCTCGCTGTAAATGCCCACTTCCTCGCAACTCTTCACCTTCCCGCGAACGTAGATTTCAGACGCCGGGTTGTGGCCAACCAGAATGACGGCCAGTCCCGGGCGAATGCCGGCTGCCACCATGTCCTTTACTTCAGCAGCAACCTCCGCCCGGATTTCCGCAGCGATCTTGTTGCCGTCCAAAATTGTGGCCGCCATGGCTCCTCGCCTTCCCGCGGGGTTTGAAACCGAAACTTTATCGTAAACTATCAGGAGCAAAAGATCTTAACCGCAAAAGGGGGCAAAGGCCCACAGGCAAAGTTTTTCCTCGTGTTGTTTGCGCTCTTGCGGTTAGGTATTTAGTTCTTTTGCCGCTTGCGTGGAGGGCGTAAAATCCATCCCATGATTCCGCAGGACCTGCTCGACATCCTGGTTTGCCCCGTCTGCAAGAAGGGGCTGGTATTGAAAGACGAAGGACAAAGTTTGAAGTGCACCGAGTGCCGCCGTGTCTATCCGATCCGGGACGGCATCCCGATTATGCTGGTGGACGAGGCCGTCGTCGATCCCTCCTGAAGCCATATTCTGTCATCGCGTCTCGTCCCACAACGACACAACGTGTCAAGATGGAGATTTCCTGACATGGCCCGTTCGTGCCACGAAAACCAGCCCTGTTGGCGCACGGAAAAATCCAGACATCTGCAACTTACCGCAACGTAAGGGGTTTAAGAAACCGGAGAGGGAATCCTTCCATATATGGAGAAGGGGCTCAAATGCGGCACCAAAATTGCATGCAACGTTCATGGCAGGCAGTGAGTCTAATGAGTTAAGGAAGTCAGGGTCGGAGGTGATAACGACCATGAAAGAACGATTCTCCAGTACCGAATTAACGGCTCTGCGAAACGATCTTCTGCAGGGAGGCCTGATCGATTCCCGCGAAGCCGCCGAACTCCTGCAAGTTTTCCTCATGGGCCGTGGCTACGGGGTATCGCCTCAAGCAGCCATGGATGCCGTGGGCCGGGTTGAGATGTCAGGCTGCTCCATGCCGGTGCTGCAAAAGGAGCTGGAGAACCTGGCGCTGGTAATGTAAGCGGTGACCAGAGGTATGTAAGAAATCTACGGGGACCTCAGAACCAAGCCGTTTCCCCGCGAGGTGAGTAACAAGAATGAGCCGGGCCAACCAGCCCGGCGTTTTTGTTTTTGGAGGAAGCTTTTAGCTATGAGCTTTTGGCTCTTAGCTCATATCCGTAACTTCTGTTCACTTCCGCTCACTCTGTCTCGAGGGATTCAAGCTAAGAGCTAAAGGCTAAGCGCCAAAAGCTGCCGTCTCACTCGTACCGCAAACTCTCCACCGGATCCAGTTTCGCCGCTCTGGTCGCCGGGACGGTACCAAAGATTACGCCGACCAACGACGAAACCACGATCGCCACAATCGCGGACAATCCCGAAATCGGGATGCGGTATTCGGTGAGAAAGCGCACGGAATAGGGAATTGCCAAACCGATGACCACGCCAATCAGCCCCCCGACCAGGGAAATCGTCATGGCCTCGGCCAGGAACTGAAAGCGGATTTCCCGGTTGGTGGCTCCGAGCGCCTTGCGAATGCCAATTTCACGGATGCGGGAACTCACCGTCGCCAGCATGATATTCATAATCCCGATGCCGCTGACCAGCAGGACCACCGCCGCTACCAGCAGCAGGACCAGAGTCAGCGCATTGGCCGTCTTCTCCGCCAGGACGACGAGCTGGGTCAGGTTCATGACGTTATATACCGACTCGGCCCGATGCCGGCTCTGGATGACTCGACGGATCTGGTCAGTCGCCGGTTGCACCATCGAAGGGTCGGCGGTTGAGAAATAAATCTGCTTTACGGTCGGGGTGTCGGTGAAGTAGCGGCTCACCGTGTACGGAATCAGCATGGTGTAGTCGACCACTTCAGTTTGCCCGAAAGTATCCACCCGCTCCCGGAACGTGCCCACGACGGTGAAAGGCAAGCCGTTGAGCTTGATGATTTTGCCGATCGCCTCTTCCTGCGATCCGTAAAGCTCCTCAGCCATTTTTTGGGTGATCACTCCCACCTTATTATGTTCCTGCTCGTCCTTGGGATCAAAAAACCTGCCCGTGATCACCACCAGATTGCGCACGATCCTGTAATCGGGAAAAACCCCGAGCACGGAAATGTCGCGTTCCTTGCCTCCGCCCACGGGAATGCGCTCGCCGAGCGACACGACAGGAGAAGCCGCGACGATGCCCGGCACTTCCTCCAGCACGGCTTGCATGTCGTCGATAGTGAGCGGGTCGGGGGTCACATTGGCGACACTCTGTCCCCCGCTCTGGTATTCCGCCTCGATCTGGTTGGTGCCGATCGACTGAATCTGGTTCAGCACATACTGCTTGCCAGTCATGCCTATGGTCACGACAAGAATGAGTGAAGCGGTGCCAATCACCATTCCCAGCGCGGTCAGGGCAAACCTGACTTTGTTGCTGCGGAAGGTCTCATAGGCAAAACTGAGGACCTCGCTGTAGACCATCCGAGGATGACGCCGTTCCGGTGCGCTGGTGGTCGCGGTTGCCATGCGTTAGTTAGATGCCCAGGTTAGATGCTAGCTGCAATGGATCCGGAGGCGCAATTAACTCTGGCAGGTCGACTCCCGAAAGGGAAGTCCTGATTGTCTGAAAAGGCTATGGCCGGTCGCGCCCCCAGGCTTCGACCTCGATAAAGCTGCACCACCTGCCGGGGTCCACCGGCACAAGATTGGTGATCCGCAGCCATGAAATTCGCCGCTTCTTGAAGGGAAAGTCCTGAAACCCGGCCGACGATCCGAGCTGGAGGGAGACGTGGCTTCCATCGGAAAACTCAACATCCGCGCTCTTCCAGTAGCTGTCGTGCGGGAAATCGGCGCGAACCATCAGGCGGATTTTGTCCAATTCGACGGGCCGGCCGAAGTCCAGCTTCCACCATAGGTCGGTGCGCAGCTGCGGACCCCACGACTGGTAAGGCCATACGCCGTGATGGCCGTTCTTCGTGACTCCGTCAATCGCATTTCGCGCCTCGAAATCGAACAGGCCCCTGGAAACGCTGTTTGTGGTGGCGTGGGGGAAGATATGGACCTCCGCCGGCTCCATTTGCCGCACATCGCAGGGATTCAGGGCGAGATTCCGATAGGCGCTAAGGTCGTGTCTATTCAGGGAACGAACTGCCACGCGATGAGATTTGCCGGCAAAACTTTCCGGCGCGTAGGCGCTGCCCGTGTCCTTTTCTTCAACTCCGTAGGGAATCTCATAGGAAGCGCTTCCCGGAGAGGGGTTGGGAAGATAGAGCACACACTCGGGCATGTTCTCGTCCAGTCGCACTGCCATGCGCTGTGGTCCGCGGAGAATGATGCGATCGCCTGGCTGATACTCGCGGTCCAAAACCAACATTGCCGAAGCCCCTTTGGACGACCCGGCATTCATTTCGGAGCCTGCAATTCGGGTCCCCTGTCGGTCTTGCACCTCAATGTGAAATCGCACATCGCTCGCGCCCCTCATGCTTGGCGACTCGTCGACCGCCGCAAGTGGTCCGCCTGCAATCGACGGGCAAAGAAAGACGGCAAGAACCCCAATCAACTTGATTGATCGATGCCAGTTATATCTCGCGGTCATAAGCCCCCAATCTCTCCGAAGATATTTCCAAATCGTCTCCACGTTGGCTTCGGAAGCTGCCTTCTGGTTGTTCACAAATCCAGCCGTGACACTTACAGGCTCTAACCCGGCGGTCCGGCCGCGCCCCGGGCGTAGTAACCAGCGGCGCCCGGCTCCAGCTTGCGGCCTTTCGCGCTGAAAATACGGAAATGCGCCAGCCCGGCTCTCTGCAGAGCAAACTGCAGCGTGGTTCGTACCACGCCCAGGCCGTAGGTCACGCTGCGGCGGAAGTTGATGGAAGAGGCCTCCTCGAAATACTTCGTGGGGCACGAAACTTCACCGATGCGGAAGCCAAAATTCACGCACTGCGCCAGCACCTGATTGTCGAAGACAAAATCGTCCGAGTTCTCGAGCAAAGGGAGGTCCAACAGAACGTTGCGGCTGAAGGCGCGATAGCCGGTGTGATATTCCGACAATTTGATCCCCAGAAACAAATTCTCGAACGCGGTGAGAAAACGGTTGGCTACATATTTGTAGAAGGGCATACCGCCATGCAGCGCCTGACCGCCGATGATGCGCGAGCCCAGGACCACGTCGTAAACCTCATACGCCACCATACTGGCCATGGCCGTTACCAGCAGCGGCGTGTACTGGTAGTCGGGATGCACCATGATGACCACGTCCGCGCCCGCCGCCAGGGCCTCGCGATAGCAGGTCTGCTGATTGCGCCCGTAGCCGTAATTCTGGTCATGCACAAAGAATTGCAATCCCAGCCGCTCGGCGATCTCGACCGTGCGGTCGGAACTGTGATCGTCCACCAGAATGCGGATATCGACCAGTTCGGGCAACTCCGCCACGGTCGCTGCCAACGTCTTCTCCGCGTTGTATGCAGGGAACACCACGGCGATACGTTTCCCGTTGATCATGAGTGATCATCATAATCTCACAGCCGTGGATTTTGACTGTGTGGGACGGGCTTGTGTGGGACCGGGTCTCTGACCCGGTCATGCGGTGCGCAGCACCGCCGTGAAGCTGGGTAGTTGTCAGGACTGCGGCCCCTTGGGCCGCCCGACCGGGTCAGAGACCCGGTCCCACACAAGCACCCTCCCACACAGCCATCCTCAGCACCTTCCGCCTCATTGTTGATAAAATATGTATTCGAAACCTATGGTTGAAAAGCGCACTCTATTCGAGAAAGTCTGGGACGAGCATGTCGTCTCCTCGCCTCCCGACCGCCTCCCCCTTCTTTACATAGACTTGCACCTGGTGCACGAGGTCACCTCACCCCAGGCGTTCGAAGGCTTGCGTGCGGCCGGGCGGCGTGTGCGCCAGCCCCAGCGGACGGTCGCCACGGTTGACCATAATATTCCGACTGAGCCCCGCGGCACTCCCTATCACCGACCCCATTGCCGCCCTCCAGATCCAGGCCCTGCAAAAGAATTGCAAGGAATTCGGGGTGCCGCTGTTCGACATGGACTCTCCCAACCAGGGGATCGTGCACGTCATCGGCCCCGAACTCGGTCTCACCCAACCGGGCATGACCATCGTCTGCGGCGACAGCCACACCAGCACGCATGGCGCATTCGGCGCACTGGCCTTCGGCATTGGCACGTCGGAAGTCGAGCATGTGCTGGCCACGCAATGCCTGCCCCAGCGTAAACCGAAAACCATGCTGATCGACGTGCACGGTTCGCTGCCTGACGGAGTCACCGCGAAGGACCTGGCGCTCGGAATCATCGGGCAGATCGGGACCGATGGCGCCACCGGACACGTCATCGAGTATGCCGGGGAGGCCGTCCGCGGTCTTTCTGTAGAGGGCCGGATGACCCTGTGCAACATGAGCATCGAGGCCGGAGCCCGCGCCGGCCTGATCGCGCCCGACGAGACCACCTTCGCCTACATCAAGAACCGCCGCTTCGCCCCGCCCAACGGCGACTGGGAAAAAACCCTGGCGCGCTGGCGTACCCTGCCCTCCGATCCCGGCGCGCGCTACGATAAGGTCGTGAAAATCGATGCCTCGAAGCTGGCGCCGTTCGTGACCTGGGGCACGAACCCGGGCATGGTCGTGGCGGTCAGCGGCCGGGTGCCGGAGCTCAGCGACCTGAAAACCGAGGCCGATCGCCGCGCCGCCGAACGCATGTTGGAATACATGGGACTGAAGCCCGGCACGCTGGTGGAAGAAATTCCCATAGACCGGGTTTTCATCGGTTCCTGCACGAATTCACGGCTGGAGGATTTGCGCGCCGCCGCTCGCGTGGCCCGGGGACATCACGTAAGCGCGAAAGTGCGGGCCATGGTCGTCCCCGGATCGCAAGCTGTAAAACATGCCGCCGAGCAGGAGGGTCTCGACCGGATTTTCCAGGACGCCGGTTTCGAATGGCGCGAGTCCGGTTGCTCCATGTGCCTGGGCATGAATCCGGACATCCTGCAACCCGGCGAGCGCTGCGCTTCGACCAGCAACCGCAATTTTGAAGGCCGCCAGGGACGCGGCGGGCGCACGCACCTGGTCAGCCCGATGATGGCAGCCGCGGCCGCCATCGCCGGTCATTTCACTGACATAAGAAACTGGAAATTTCAGTAAGCAGCGCCCGCCCGCCGTTACGCCAGGAGAACGAATGCATCCATTTCGTGTTCATCAAGGCAAAGTCGCTCCGCTTGATCGCACCAACGTCGACACCGACCAGATCATCCCCAAACAATTCCTGAAGAGAATCGAGCGTACCGGTTTCGGCGAATTCCTGTTTTACGACTGGCGCCGGGCCAAGGACGGTTCGCAAGACCCGTCTTTCTCCCTCAATCAGCCGCGCTATGCCGGAGCCAGCGTGCTCGTGGCCGGCAAGAACTTCGGCTGCGGATCCTCGCGTGAACATGCCGTCTGGGCCCTGGAAGATTTCGGTTTCCGCGCCGTGATTGCGCCATCGTTTGCCGATATCTTTGCCAACAATTGCGTGAAGAATGGCGTGCTCACGGTAGTCCTGACCGAAAAGGAAGTGGAGGAAATCGTCCGCCGCGCAACCGAGCGCCCTGACTACCACCTTGCGATCGACCTGGAGCGATGCGAGGTCCATGATGACAGTGGATTCTCCGCCAGCTTCCCGATCGACGATTTTACCCGCCACTGCCTGCTCGAAGGCCTGGACGACATCGGACTCACCCTGCAACACGAGCCTGAAATCACAGCCTACGAGTCCCGTCATCCGGCAGCGCAAAAGATCGTGTAGGGCGGACCTGTCCGGAGCGAAGTCGAAGGCGCCCGCGCCCGCCGCTCCTTCCCGGTGACATTTGCGGCCTGGACGAACGGAGTCGCCGACCCTCCGCCGCAGCATGGGAGAGGAGCGACAACCTGCTCCGACGCCAGAGAGCATCTAAAATCGTAGATGGCGGAGGTCGCCAGAATGCAAGCACAAGTCAAGCTTGGCCGAGTCGCCGGAATCTCAATTGGGCTTCACTATAGTTGGTTCATCATCGCTGTCCTGATTACCCTGTCTCTGGCTGCGCATTTTCATAGCGTCACACCGCAGTGGAGTGACACGGTCGTGTGGTCGGCGGCGATCATCACCGGCGTTCTCTTCTTCGCCGCTCTGCTCGCCCATGAACTGGCGCACTCCCTGGTGGCCAAAGCGAAAGGTCTGAAAGTACGAGCCATTACGCTGTTCGCGCTGGGCGGAATCTCGCAGATTGAATCCGAAGCCAAGGATGCTAAATCCGAGTTCTGGATTGCGATCGTCGGGCCCTTGGCGAGTTTCGTAATCGGCTGCGTCTTTCTGCTGATCGCGAGGCTGTCGGGCTGGCCGCTGGGCACAGAACCCAGTACTCCCGTGATGGCCGTGCTGCTATGGCTCGGCTACATCAATCTTATGCTTGCGGCCTTTAACATGATTCCTGGATATCCGCTGGATGGCGGCCGCATCCTGCGCGCCACAATCTGGTGGATTACTCGCGATGCCGACCGCTCCACGCGCTGGGCAGCCCTGACCGGCGAGGCGGTTGCCTTCCTCTTCATCATGCTCGGGCTGTTCCGGTTTTTCGTGGGCGCCAACTTCGGCGGCCTGTGGCTGGCATTTATCGGTTGGTTCCTGCTGGACGCATCGCGAAGCAGTTATGCGCAAGTTGAAATCATGGAAGGGCTCCGGGGGCACCCAGTGGCCGATATCATGGAGCGCGACTGTGCCACCGTGGAAGGCCACTTGAGCCTGGAAGATTTTGTCCATGAATATTTGTTGAAGACGGGACGACGTTGCTTCGCGGTCGTTCAGGACGGTCGCCTGGTTGGACTGATCACGCCGAATGAGATCAAGAATGTTGAGCGAGGACTCTGGGCGCAGACCAGCGTACAGGGCGCGATGCGGCCACTCGCTCAACTCCGGACCGTTACCCCTGATACTCCCGCAATCAAGGCGCTTGAAATCATGAGCCGGGAAGATATCAATCAACTGCCTGTGCTTTCGGATGGGCGGCTGCAGGGAATTTTTTCCCGCAGGCATCTGTTGGGTTTCCTGCAAAACCACGCTGAATTGTACCGACGGTGACCGTCCGCGATTCCGGCATCGCCAATGACGCTTTCATACGCGGCTAGAAAGGTCACGCGGGCTGCTTAGCTACAGCGCCGGTAAGGAGTCGATTTGGTAAAGGAGGACGAACCCCGGCTCCTGGCGGAAGCCCTGCTCCTGGGCGTGTGTGGAGCATTGTGCGCCCAGCTGTTCATGTGGCTGCTGCACCTTTCGGAGCATGTGTTCCTGGGTTGGATCGCAGGCTACCAACCGCCCGGGCTGCCTGAGGATGGCGGCGTGTTGCGCCAGGTCATCGGGACCCACGGATTGTGGCTGATTCCCGTGGCCACGACTGTGGGTGGAGTGATCTCGGGGATTCTGGTTTACACCCTTGCGCCCGAGGCGGAAGGTCACGGAACCGACGCTGCGGTAGCGGCGTTTCATCGCGCGGGTGGTTTCATTCGATCCCGAGTGGCGCCGGTAAAAATGGTGGCGTCGGCGATCACCATCGGATCGGGCGGCTCGGCGGGACGTGAAGGACCGATCGCGCTGATCAGCGCGGGAATCGCCTCGTTCTATTCAACCCTGGTGCACAAGTCTGAAGAAGAGCGGCGGTTGCTTATGCTCGCCGGCATGGCCGCAGGGCTCTCGGCCATCTTCCGAACTCCGATGGGGACAGGCGTGTTCGCCATAGAAGTCCTTTATGGAAACATGGAGTTCGAAGCGGACGCCCTGCTCTACACCATGTTGGCGTCAGCCGTGGCCTATGCCGTCAACGGGTTATTCGTGGGCTGGCAACCGCTGTTTCGAGTATTGGCGGTCCCGGCTCCGCGGATTTCTGACTACGCTGCATACGGGGCCCTCGGTCTAGCCGCGGGGGTGGTCGGGACGTTTTTGCCGGTAGCGTTCTACCGGGTGCGCGACGGTTTTCGCAGTCTGCCGCTTCCACCCTGGGTGAAGCCTGGCATTGGTGGGTTGGGCGTAGGCCTGATTGCGTTGAAGTTGCCCCACGTATTAGGAGGAGGGTATGGGTGGATCCAGGAGGCTATTGACGGTCGCTTAGCCTTGCGGCTGCTTCTGATCTTGCTGCTCGCAAAAATCGTCGCATTTGCTTTGACCGTGGCTTCCGGCGGTTCAGGCGGCGTGTTTGCGCCTTCTCTTTTTGTCGGTGCAATGCTGGGCGGAGTATTTGCGATCGTTTTCCATCAGCCGCCCGCGGTTCTGGTCATCCTCGGAATGGCTGCGGTTTTCGGCTCTGCCGCACGGGTGCCGATCGCGACGATGCTGATGGTGACGGAGATGGCTGGAGGCTATAAATTGCTCGCGCCGGCTGGCGTGGCGGTGATGATCAGTTATCTGTTGCAGGTTCGACTTTCATCAAACCTCAAATATCAGAGCTTGTACGAAGCGCAGGTGCCTCGCCGGGAACATTCCCCGGCGCACTATGTGGACCATGTTCGGGTTGCGCTAACGCTTTTGGGGAGAAGAGATATAGCCCTGGGCAAAAGCCTCGGTCATCTCGATTTGCTGAAGCTCTTACGCTCGAAGATCCGTTTTGACCTCCCCGGCGGCAGGCAGCTTGATATAGGCGCGCTGCGGTCCGAGAGCCCATTCGTGGGCAAGCCGCTGCAGGCCCTTTACGCAGACCTGAACGGGTACGATTTTGAAATCGTTGCGATTATGCGACGGGAACACGTACTGTTGCCCCATCCCGATACTCTTCTTCAGGAGAGAGACCGCCTGCTGGTAATCAGTTCGGCTGGCGCTCGTGACGTGCTAAGCCAACACATTGAGCCGCTTCCCTCCACCGATCAGAAAACGGACTGATCCCTTATACGGGCGGCCCCGCCGGCACACCCGACGTTTTGATCCTGGGCGTGTTCTGCTCTGGATTCTGCAAGAACAGAGTTATCTCGTGATCCAGTTGTTCGCTTACCGGACTCCGTACCGTGTTCTGCTTCACCGCACTCTGCACATCCCGAACTCCAGCCAGCGCCACCGCCCGCACTTCTGGCGTCGCCTCGGAGTTCGCCGCCAGAACCATCAACCGCTCCGCGACTTCGGTCTGCACGACGCCCGCGAGGCCCCTTTCGATCGGCGTCTTTGCACTGTCTGAAAACGCAGCCGTCACCATGGCGGTGACGACGCTCTTGGGCGACGGGGCTTGACTGTCTTGCTCCGAGATCACCGCCAACCTTTGCATGCGTTTGGGATCGAGCAATCCACCCACGACGATTTCGGCCACAGCGCGCGCTCCATCCTGCGGGCTGAAAAGATATCCAGCGGACGAGGCAAATCGTTCCGGGTCGGGATCGCGATTCTCCACCGGCGCCAGCGCCTTCCACACTTCCGCCGGAACATTCAGCTGGGAAGGATTCAGAGCGCTCAGCGCCAGTTGCAGCGCCTCCTTCTGACTCGCGGCCGGCCAGATGCTGATTGGTTGCTGTCCATCGCCCGCGACGGAGATTGGCACCTTGGCACTCCCGACCACGTTGATCGCGGCTCCCAGTGCGTAGCGATGAAACAGGTAGACCAGCGGGAAGCGGGAGGTGAACATCGAATCGAGCTCGCCGGGCCGCAGCATGCGCGGGCTGTAGTGCGCCAGCAGCGCATTCCGGACCGGCAACACGTCCTTCAGCCAGGTCACCGGGTCGGGGCCGTCATCGTAAGAATTCCAGCGCGGATCTTCGGTGTTGCCCCAAACGATTCCCTTTGCGATCGCGCCTTTCACAATTGCGTCCCGGCGCGCCCGCTCCTCCGGCGCTTTGCTGTCCGGATTGCCCTGGCTGTATCCCCACTCGATGGCAAAGCGATCGTAAGTTCCCGTTCCCTGCATGTAGGCGTCGGAAAGATCGGCGGTGCCGTCGGCGCGGATCTGCACCCGCGGCGCGAAGTAGTCCATCACCGATCCGCGTCCGTAGGTGCTGGCCACGAAATTATGTTCCAGGCCAAGCACGTGGCCCATTTCGTGGCAGGTGAGCAGGGCCAGGCGCTGCAGCATGACGTGTTCTTCGCTGGTTCGCGGATCGAGATTATCCAGCGCGGCGAACGTGTCCAGAGCAGGCTCGGCAGAGTCGCGACCCGAAGGCATCACGGATTCCCAATAGTTGTTCATGGTGCGCATGCGATGCGAGTCCAGTTGCACCACGGCGTGAATGATCTCGCCCGTGCGCGGATCGACGTGACTCTGCCCCACTGACCATCCCCGTCCGGACCGGTTCGTCCACTGGATGGTGGGATAGCGAATATCCATCGGGTCCGCTCCCTCGGGCAAATCCTCGACCCGCAGCGCGTTCTTGAATCCCGCCTGCTCAAACGCCTGGTTCCACCAGAGCGCCCCCATGCGGGCCGCGGAACGCACCGGCTCGGGAATGGCGCGGTCGAGATAAAACACGATGGGCTTTACCGGCTCACTGAGCGCCGCCTTCGGATCTTTCTTCTGCAAACGCCAACGTTCCACCAGATAACGCGTAAGCGGCCGGTCATAAGGCTGGGAGAAATCCTGAAAGCTCACGCTAATAAATCCCACTCGCGGGTCCTGGTCCAGAGACTCATATCCGGGAGCAGGCATGGCCACAAAAGAATGGTGTTCGCGGACGCTCAGCAAATGCGAGTCGGGCTGGTTCAGATCGCTCTCGGAATCGGTGGCGAAGGTGAGCAGAGCTTCCACTTCGGTGTTGAGCGGAAAACTCCCGGTGTGTTCCTGATCGATCACGCTGCGGTCCTTGTCCAGCCGCCAGTCCGCCGCCTTGGAGGATGCCTCCCGCACCATCACGCCTCCGACGGCGTGGGTCGGACGCCGCAGTTGGGAGAGCAGATCAAACGCATCCCGGATCAGCAATGCATCGGCGTCAACCAGCACGGTGCCATCCTGCTCCGCTTCGACCGGGAGCGAGGCCAGCACCGAAGTCGGGAAGCTGTATTCCACCGAATGCTGTAGTTCCGGCGAACCGTCCGGAGCCATGAAGCTGGTGTTTTCCTCGATCACCAGCACCCGCATCCCAACCCGCCGAAAACGGCACACTGCCCCGGCGCCAAATGAACTTCGGTCGGCGAAGGTCTCGATCGATCCGATTCCACTGCCCAGCCCAGTGAAGTAAAGAAATTCTCCACGCAGCGCTGCCGGCGAAAGCTCAAACAGAATGTCGCCTTTCTTTTCATCCCAGTAATAAGGGAAAAAGCCATCATGCTTTTGCAATCCGGCCGTGCGCGCTGCCAGTGGGGAGCTGTCGGTGGCGGGCTTGGCGGTGGTCTGGGCTCCGGCGCCAGTCGCGATGCCGCCAACGAGAAGGACCAACGCAAGCGAAAGATGCAGTCTTTTCATAGGCTTTGTCTTATACATCACGAGCCTGCGGTTGCTCAAACCGAAAGCCCGAATTGAAGTGCGCGTAGCCTGCGAGGAAACGTGGCTCCTACGGCATCCGCCCCATGCTATTCTCAGCTCGTGCGGAGGGATGCGTGAGCGGTTGAAACGGGCGGTCTTGAAAACCGCTGTACCTGAAAGGGTACCGGGGGTTCGAATCCCTCTCCCTCCGCCATGCAGTTCACGGTAGAAAACCCAGAAATGGAACCTGTTCGAGAATTCTACTAACCTTCTACGGCCGAGCCTGCTTCGTCGCAAGATCAATGAGCAGGATGTCCGAGTTTTCCCGTAACCGGTCGAATACAATCCGGCGGCCATCGGACGTGATATCAAAGGTTCGCATTGCGGCGGGATTGCTCAGATGAGTCAAACGCCGTGGACGCATCGTGCCAAGGTCGAGCAGCCAGAAATCCTGCCCGGCTGTCGTGTTTCCCAGCATGTAAACCAGGCCCGTGCCATCAGGCAGGAACCGCGCCCGTTCACCATCGCGTTGCACATTGATTTCTGGCAGCTTCGCGGGCGTACCATCCGGGTGCACTGCCAGGAGCGGCAACTGGGTGAACACTTGCGTACCGCCATAGACAATCAGGTCGCCGCGCGGAGACCACACCGGATCCAGAAATGGCCCGGTTGCAATCCGAACTGGCGGGCCGTCATCGGCCGGCAATTTGAATAGGCCCGGTCCATTGTGGTCGCTGCCCGCCGCGACAATCCATTTGCCGTCGGGAGACCATGAGGCCGTGCCTCGAACATCGACCTCGCTCGAAAGGGGATGGAGTTGCGTTCCATCCGCGGCCATTACGTGCATCTGCCTTTTCCCGTCACGCCTGAGCGCAAAGGCAACGCTGCTTCCGTCCGCTGAGACTGCCGCAGGCGACTGGAGCGCGCCTTCCGCACCCTTCCATATCTCCAGCGCCTGCCCGTCGCGATAGCTCCACAGCCCGTCGGCTCCGTCGCGCGAGGACAAGTAGAACAACGACCCGCCTCCGAAGCGCGGGGCATGGGCGCGCACTGTCGGTAACGGTAAGGCTTCGACCTCCCGCTCTTCGACAATGCGATCGGTAATCGGAACGCTCCACAAATTGAACTGAGAGTTCACGACGCTCGCGGCCAGACGCCGGCCATCCGCCGTGGCCGCCAGAGCGGTGTATTGTTCCAGGCCCGAACTCACGCGCTGTGAAGTCCGAGTATTCACGTCGAATGCCCACAACCACGGTCCGGCTCCGTTTTCGTCGTGCGCAACGAACAGGACCGTCCGCTCGTCGATCGGAGACGGGTAGGCGACATCAGTGTTGAGATGAGTGAGTCGTTCCGGTTCACCCCCGTCCGGCGAAATGCGCCACAGGTCCATCTCATGCGTAGCCGGCCGGCCGCGCGCAAAGTAGATCCAGCGCCCATCCTTCGACCAGACCTGAAAGTGGTTGTGCAATCCGGGCTCGTTCTTTACGATTTGACGTTCATTGGCGCCGTTGTGATCCGCCACAAATGTGGGGTCGCCCGGTTCCCAGGTGTGATACACCAGCCGGGCGCCATCGGGCGACCAGGCAACCTCGGCAGCGTGTTCACCCAGGAAATTGTGCGGCGCCCCGCCCACCAGCGGGATCAGCCTGAGCCTCCTGCTTTCCGTTCCGGAGCTCCACACTTCCGATCCGTCACCTGAGAATCCGATCGCGCGAAGGGGCCCGCGCGCATCTCCGATCCGGCCCTGGGTAAGGTTCGCGAGGCTGCCGCCGTTGGCCTGAATGAGCCAGATGTCAAACGTGCCGCTGCGGTCGGAGATGAAGGCGACGAATTTCCCGTCCGGAGAGATGGCCGGGTTGGTTTCGGCCCCGTCGAAGTCGGTAAGCCGTGCGAACTGGGCATTGGCCAGCGGATTCTGGGCGGTCCGCGGAAGACGATGAGCGAGGATCCACGCCCCTATTCCCGCCACCACAATCACCGCCAGCGTCGCCACAAGCACCCATGGCAACCAGGCGTAACGCTTCGGTGCAACCTCCACGGGAAGGGAATGGTCCTCTACTTTTTGCCTCGCCATTCTACGGAGATCCACCACCAGTTCCCGCATCGACTGGTAGCGGTCCGCCGGATCGCTTTCAAGCGCCTTCTCTACGATGCCCCGCAGTCCCGCAGGGACCGTTTCCGGCAAGGGTGGGGGTGTCGCATGGATGACCTTTTGCAGTACCTCGAGGTCCGTGGCGCCGGTGAAGGGCCGCTGACCGCCCAGGGTTTCGTACAGCACGATTCCGAAGGAGAAGATGTCACTTCGCGAATCGACAGTCCCTCCTGAAGCTTGTTCCGGAGACATATACGGGATCGTCCCCATGAGCAGCCCGGGACGTGTTCGGCCCTCGGTGATGGTGCGAGTTCCGCCGGGGTCGGATGGCTCCTGCAGCTTCGCCAAACCAAAGTCCGCCAGCTTGGCGTAGCCATTCGTCGCAACCAGGATGTTGGCAGGCTTGATATCGCGGTGCAGGATTCCGGCCGCGTGTGCGGTCGCGAGTCCGTCGGCCACACCGGTCAGCAGCTCCGCCGTCTGGCGCCAGGTGCGCTTTTCCTGTTTGACCCAGGCGTCGAGAGTTCCGCCGTCGACGAACTCGGTTACGAGGTACTGTCGGCCCTCGAAATCGCCGGCGTCGTGGACAGTCAGGATGTGCGGGTGGTTGAGCGAGGAGGCCATTTGTGCCTCTCGCTGAAAGCGGCGGCGCGCGGCGCTGTCCGCCAGCTCGGCGGACAGGAACTTGATCGCCACCGGCCGGCTGAGCTTGGTATCGACGGCACGAAACACTTCACCCATGCCGCCGGCGCCGAGGAGTCCTTCAATCTTGTAAGCTCCCATTTGGGCGCCTGGCATGATCACGGTCGCTGCAGAATCCGGGCCGGCGAGCCCGGCCACACCGACAAGATGGTCCGGGGCCCCGGGCTTCGATGAATCCTGGGCCAACAGAGATTCGACTTCGCGGCGCAGCTCCGGGTCGGCCGCGGCCAGCACTTGGGCGCGCTTGGCCGGATCGCGCGCCGCCTGGTACAGCTCCTCGATCCGGCGTCTGTGTGCGGAGGTCATGGCGCTACTGTTGGAAGAATGGCTGCATCCTACCACGGCGTAACGGCGCCAGCCGTCTCATCTGAGGCGGCACATGCAGGTCGGTCGGCCAACCCCGCCCGTATCTACATGCTCACTGCTAAACTAAACTGCGTGACCCCTCCTGCGAAAGGCGAAACGTCAGCCGATCAGGCGCTGCTGCTGGTGAACATCAGCCAGTTGCTGACCCTGCGCTGTGGCTCGGGAAGCTCCGGCCCGCGCCGCGGCCGCGACCTTCAGGAACTGGGCGTTATTCAGGACGGGGCGGTGCTGTGCGTGGGAGGGAAAGTTGTCTCTGCCTGCAAGACCAAAGACGCGTTGCGCGATCCCTGGATCAGGAAGAACCGCAGGAAGATTGTCGAGATCGATTGCGCCGGGCAGGTTGTCCTCCCCGGATTCGTGGACTCCCATACCCATCCCGTGTTCGTGGCTCCGCGGCTGGTGGATTTTGAGAAGCGGATTGGCGGCGAAACCTACGAACAGATCGCGGCCGCAGGCGGCGGAATTCGCTCCAGCGTCGAGGGTGTGCGCAAGGCGGGTAAGAAAGTGCTCGCGGACAAGGTCCTGGAGGCGTTGCATGAGATGGCAGAGCAGGGCACGACGACAGTCGAAGCCAAGTCCGGATATGGACTGACGGTCGAGTCGGAGATCAAGTCTCTGGAAGCGATCCGAAGTGCGGCCGCCAAATGGCCCGGCACTGTGTTCGCAACCCTGCTGGGCGCACATGTGGTGCCAGAAGAATTTCATGGCCGGGCGCAGGCGTATGTCGAGGTCGTCTGCAAACAGATGATTCCGCTGGCGGCCGAGCGGAAGCTGGCCCAATTCGTGGACGTATTCACCGATCGCGGCGCCTTCACCGCGGAGGACACGGAAAAGATCTTTGACGCTGCCTGCAAACACGGTTTGGGATTGCGGGCCCACGTCTGCCAGTTGAGCGAAACCGGATTGCGCGCGCTGTTGCACTTCAACGTGACGTCGTTCGACCACATGGATTACGTCAGCGAGAGCGACATCCGCCTGCTGGCCAAGCGCGAGACCGTGGCCACGCTGGTGCCGGGGGCGAATTATTTCCTGGGCCTGGAGAAATTCCCGCCGGCCCGCAAACTGATCGACGGCGGCGTCGCCATCGCCCTGGCCACCGACTACAACCCGGGTTCGTCCCCGACGACGAGCATGCCGTTTGTGCTTTCCCTGGCATGCACTCATCTGAAGATGTCGCCCGCGGAAGCGATCACCGCCGCGACCATCAACGGCGCCTGGGCCCTGTGTGCGCAGGAGCGAAAAGGATCCATCGAACCCGGCAAAGACGCCGACTTGGCGGTTTTTCATGGGGGAGACTATCGGGAAATCGCCTATTGGGTTGCGTCGAATCGCTGTGCCTTCACCGTTCTCCACGGCGCCATGGCGGCGTCGATGCCACTCTAGCGCAAGACCAGGGAGACGGCGATTTGAGCGAACCGAACTCCGTTGCTATAATCGGGCCTGTTCCAAACGCTCCCAGCGTCTTGACTGCCTGCCATGGCTGGCAATTCCGTCCAAGTCCTCGCGTGCCAGACGACGCGCCCGGCGCCGGGAGACACGCTGTGAGTTCGAACGTGGCCAGGTAGCTCAGGTGGTAGAGCGCAGCCCTGAAAAGGCTGGCGTCGGCGGTTCAACTCCGTCCCTGGCCACCATCATTCTAAAAGATTTAGCGGCTTTCGGCGGAAATTCCCAACCCACGATCCAACCCACGATTCGGAGATCCGATCGACGATTTCTCACTGAACCCTCTCCGTGAGCAGGTGCATCCTGTCGCCCAACAGCTGCTCCAGGAACTTGCCTTGTGCCTCGCGCATCGACTCCATGTCCGACTGTGCGTAAAGCTGCATAGTCGTCCCGAAGTCCTCGTGACGCAGCATCCCTTGCACCGTCTTCGCATCCACCCTCAGTTTGACCAGCGCCGTCGCCAGTGCATGCCGGAAGTTGTGAAAGCCAAAACGCACTTTCTCCCCTTCCTTGATCACTCCGGCCTTCACCGCGGCCGGCCTCAGGTACTTCTGCACCATGATGGACGCCGAGAGCGGCTTCTTGCCTTTGAGCCTGACGCTCGGGAACACGAAGTCGGTGTCCTTCCTGAAAGGCGTCTTGTCGCGCCAAGCGAGCAGAAACCCGGCCAACAGAGGGTGCATGGGGACTGGGGCCTTCGATGCCTTCGACTTCGGCACCTTGAACCTTCCCCACACATACGCCCGCCTCACGTACATCACGAGATCCGCGAAGTCCAGATCCGTCCACATTAGCGCCAGCAACTCCGACACTCGCAGCGCCGTGGCCGCATCGCTTAGAGTGAGCGTGCGCCTTGGCTCCGGAATGTTGAGGAGAATCTCGAACGCCTGCTTCGGCGTCATCGGGACCGCCGTGTAGTCGCTGGTCGTTCGCTGGCTCACCCAATTCATGGGGTTGCCCTCTTGCTGGCGCGGCAGAAACTCGTGCCGCTGCCCATGCTTGTAGACCAGATGCATGATGCGCCGAATCTTGTCCACCGTCGGATCGGCAAACGGCTTCACCTTTTTCTGCGGATTTCCCTTCCTCAGTTCGAGGAACCATTTCTCGACTTCCGTCGACTTGATTGCCAAAGGCGCAAGGCTCCCCCAACGGGGAATGATCCGCTTGAGGAGGTGTCGCTCGTAGGTCTCGATGGTGGGAAACTCCTTGGGGCGAGCCGAATTCGCCTGGTCGATCCTCAGCTCGTTCTCGATATAGTGCTGACAAAGCTGACCAAACGTCCTCGGTTTTCCAAGGAAGGGTTGTAGTTGGTTGATGGTTTCGCGCAGCTTCTGACGATCGACTTCTCTCGACGCATCCGCCAGGCTGGGACCGATATCTTTGACAAGACCTATGGCGGTCGTGCGTTCGACTCGTTTCCCATCCGAGCGAGTGGCGTAATAGCGAAGCACCCACGTCAGACCCTCCGCGCGCTTCTCTTGCGAAGACTGCCTATTTGATACCTGGGCATCAAACCCTCCTTGGTGGTTTGCGTGCTCCAGGTGGCCGCTGGTCGCAGCTTAGCATGTACGCGTGCAACTCCGACAGCAGGAATCTCCAGTCTTTCTTCTTGGCGTGGGGATCGAGCGGGTGGCCGGGGATGAGCCCTTCGCGCACCATCTCTAGCACGTGGCGACGGGTTGTCTGCAGGTAGTTGGCCGCGGTGTCAGGATCGACGAAGGGCTCCGCCGGCGCAAGTGGCACTACCGGGACGGCTTGGGTAGACATCATATCTCTATCCTTGGGATCTCCAGCTCGATTGGACCAGTGTTTTCCGGTGGATCCCAAGCAGATCCGCTACTTCTCTCAATGTTAGAGTTGCTCAAACACCCCCCAGCCGTTCTTGGTGTTCTGTGGCCCGCAGCCACGATTCACCTTTTCTCGCCCCAAGCGTCGCTGCAATCCTTCCGGATTATTCAGTTGCCATGGCCTGGGAATCTTTCGGGGTGATAAAGGGACTGTCGAGTTCAATCGGAAACCCAAACTCTCGAAATCAACCGTATCTCGCGCGCCTGCGCCAAGCTGTCGAAGTACCCCAACAGCTTTGACCGAGCCATTCTTGGTCGCACTGCCATGACTACCAAAACAAATACGGCGGCCGGGATCCCGCTGAAAGAAGTGGGAACGCAGGGCTTCGGATCAACTGGAGTACCCGCAGTAATGCGCTGCTGTTGGGCGCAGCCAGCGCAACGTGCCCTCATTCATCTTCTTCTGCGGGCTTTGATTTTAGCGGGTACCTGTGGTAGGTTACATGTAACCAGGCAGGGGGGTAAAATGCGAGCACGAACTCACTCCAAGTCGTCTCGGGACAAGGTCAGAGCGCACCGCAAACGTCTTCGTCAACAGGGGTTACGGCCTATCCAGATTTGGGTCCCCGACATGCGCTCGCCTGCTTTTGTGACAGAAGCACATCGGCAGTCGCTGGCTGTTGCCAATAGTCCTCACGCCAAGGAGGACCAAGACTTCATCGACGCTGTCTCTGATTGGGGCGCGGTGTGAAGCGCGGTGAAATTTGGACCGTTGCGGGCGGCACAGGACTATGCTGGGAAGCCCCGTCCAGTTGTGATTCTTCAAGACGACCGTTTTGACATGACGGATTCGATCACGGTATGCGCCTTCACTTCCGACCCAACCGATGCTCCTCTGTTTCGGTTGCCGGTCGAGCCCAACGAAAGCAACGGGCTTCGCGCTGTTTGCCGGCTGATGGTGGATAAGATCACGAGTGTTCCGAAATCAAAGATCGGCGCACGCGTTGGCCGCCTTGCTGACGAGGACATGGTGCGGCTGAATCGTGCCGTTCTCGTCTTCTTGGGTATCGCCGCTCCCAGCGACAACGAGCCACTGGAATCATAACGTTTCTATTCCTCTGAATCCGTCGCTGACGTTTGGTGCTGTCCGATCTACTGAATCTTAGCGGTCAAGCTTCTTAAGGCAGGTCCGAGAGTCCACTCTGCCAAGCCGGCATTCATCATCTCGAGAAGGGCCCAGCCAAGCTCACCCCAGAAGGAATCCACCTCCTTGCCGGAAAGATAGGTCTTCATCGTGTAGTCAACGCTCTTCGGGTGCAGCCGGTAGCTCATGAGAGCAGCGAGGATTCCTGCGTCCTAGTTCATCCTTGGTTTCATCCTTCCCGGAACTGCCTAAGGTCTCCTGCATGATGGAGTCTGCGTGCTGTTCATCGCAGCGGAGCTCTGAGCTTGCTCTCACTCTCCCTTGTGCCGGGGCGGTTATGTCGCGGTCAGGAATGATCGCGTCCTGGGCACAGAGAAGGTGATCGAGTCTGGCCTCGGACATGCTCTCATTTCCGCCGTGCTCTACTCCGGCACTGCTTCGGGGCTTTTCCGGCGCCCGGCGCCACGGCCGTCTTCTGCTTCCGCAGGCCCTCCGGGTCTCGGTCTCCCACAACAAATCTGCCGCAAAAAGCAAGGCCACGCCCTCTGGGGAGACTTCTTGCAGATCCCTCCGAGAAAGCAGACGTTGGGCTGGGGAGCCGGGCCCTCTCGCATGGCTTCGCCCAGGTGTACCCTGAGTAGATCAGGGCAGAAATGGAGAAACAACATGTCGATTTACAAGAACACGATCACCCTCAAAGGCTTCCTCGGCGCGAACGCGGTCGAGCACACCAGGACGAGGTGCCCGCATAGGGCACCTCTCTTCCTGTAAGGAGGCCCACCCGTGATTGCCAATGTCCTTTTTTCGACGACCATCCTCTTCAATGTGTTTGCCGGTGTCTACGTCGTCCGCGCGCAACCTGTTTCTAAAAGAGACTAGCCGCAAGCTAGCTCACATCTAGAAGCAGTTGTTTGCGGACAGGCGAAAGCATTTCGGAAGAACTAAGCCGCCGTTTAAGTGAGGGCGGAAATGCCGAGCGGTTGATCGACCGAGGGGTATTCCAAGGACACGTCCGCGTTCACGAATCAGCCAATCGTACGCAGATCTCTCACGTGGGAGCCAAGCCGTTTTTTAAGGCCATCGGGGAGGAAGACAACCGCAATCGCCACTGGCGTCAACCCTTTCGGTGAAGATAAAATTGATGGGCCTGGACTTCGTTCTCGCCCGACAGGAGCATCATTTATTTAGCCACAGAGGTCGAGAAACTTGGACTATTTTGTCGGTGGACTCGGCCTGAATGACGGCCACCTTCCGCAGCGGATCTACCGTCGCCACACGGCCGCGATACCACCATACGTTATTTCGTCGACAAGTTTCCGCTGTTTCTCTCCGGCCCGTCGAGCGCGCCTCCGCCTGTGGTCGGTTTCGTTCTGTGGATGGCGGCACTGGGTCGCCCTCGGGGTTCGATACCTTTGCTGCAGTACAGGGAGTTAGTTCAGTCGGCTAGACCGATTCGGGATCATTTATGTGGCTGCGGATGAGCGGATGTCTACGAAGGCAGAGCCGATTTTCAGATGCTTATGTGGGAATGGAGTCGAGGCGGGGGGGTGCGAAGGATCCAGATATCGAGCGGTTGCGCGAGCACTTTCGGGCTCGCGTTCTGTTTGACTGGCGAGACAAGTTCGTTTGGTAAGAGTCGTTTAGACCGGTAGCGCGAAGAGCTGAACGAGTTCGCAGGGCCCCCGTATGAAGCCCTGTATCGCCGGTGGCGTGAACAGGGCGATTGTGTTCTCGGTGACAGGACACGCAGCCTGGGCCAGCGCTCAGGAGGCGTTGCCAGCTATCGATTGGATCACGACTACGAACTGTTCGGCGGGCTAAGGAGGAAGATACCGGCATGAAAGAAATGCGGAATATCGCGGACCGTGGCGGCAAACACCATGATCCGACGCATGGTCCACCCGGAACCTGGGTCTATGGTCTGGAAGGGGTAGGTAGGACGGTGGGAGGAGAGCAAGAGATGCCTGAAGCACGAACGCCAGAAGATTTTTCAAGGGCGGGAGCGACCCCGGTTTGTGCGGCCCTTGAGCCGCCACAAACCCGCTTCGTTCCTATCGTCACTTCGGGGGTCGCTCCCGCCCTTGAGGAACTGCCGTCAGTAATGCATTCCTCGAGTGATGAGAACTTAGAAGCGCTGATAGAAACGCAGTGAAGTCAGGAAGGAGAAACCATGCCATCCTCATTCATTCCGCAAAGAATTAAACGAGCCAAGCAGCAGATCACGGTGAAGCTATACAATGACCAGCTCGCCACGCTCGACAAGTATGGCCGATTCATCGATGACAGCCGGGATTACATCATCAGCCAGGCCCTAGAACTGGTATTCAAACGGGACAAAGAATTTGCTCGCTGGGTCGAGCAGGAGAGAAATGCTAGCAGCAATGCGGAACGTACCCTCACCCGCACTGAATCTGCTGGTTCAGCATCACTCTCTGGACCACAGCGGGATGAGAGAGGAAAGCGTCCTCGCGCAGAAGTCGTGGGCGAGATGCAAACAGAATCAGCATAGGCCAGTGGAGGATCGAGTCGTGAGGCGAGCGGTCGAGAACCGAAATCTGCTGAGTTTTGTCGTGAGTACAGCCCTGGGTCTGTATCTGTTTCGCAACTGGCCGTTTCCGGTTGAAAACGATCTGCTGCAAATGGTGCTGCTTCAGAAGCCGTATCTGTTCTACGGAATCAAGTGTGGCTTTGTTGCCATGCTGTTTTCAACACCATACATCGCATTCTCGATCCTATTCTCATTTACATACTTTTTGTTATACGGCGAGAAGAACAAATTGAGGCCAGGCGGCTCGCACCATATCTTCCGCCAGAAAGTCGTAACGATCTTTGCCTGGTAGTCGGCGAGCTCCATCATCCCAAGCGCCCGCAGCCGGCGGCGGCTCCCCGGTGGCTCATTGTGCCCGAGCGTGGCCTTTTTACCGGGATCGCCATCTTCGGCGCGGTGGGAAGCGGTAAGACCACGGGATGCATGTATCCTTTTGGCGAGCAGGTGCTCGCATTTCGTGCTGCTGAGGCTGAACGCCGGGTTTCGGGCCTGGTGCTTGAGGTCAAAGGCGACTTCTGCCACAAAGTCCGTGGAATCCTGGAAAAACACAACCGCGCGGACGATTACGTCGAGATCTCTCTGGCCTCACCCTATCGCTACAATCCGCTGCACAATGAGCTGGAGGCGTATGCGCTCGCATACGGAATTGCTTCCTTACTGAATAACCTGTTCGGCCGGGGCAAGGAGCCATTCTGGCAGCAGGCCTACACCAACCTGGTGAAATTCATCATTCTCCTCCGCAAAGTTCTATACGACTACGTGACCTTGTTTGATGTCTACGAGTGTGCGATCAATCCGCACAAATTAGAGGCAAAAATAGCCGAAGGAGAAGAGCTGTTCTCGACCGCTGACTACATTTCGATTGACGATGCAATCTATGTGGCCCATCGCAAGTTGAGTCGCTTCCCTTGGGAGCGGATTGAGGGAACGAACTGGATGAAGGCCCCAGCAACTGACGAGCTGAAGCGAATTCTGGATGCAAAGAGAATTCCCTGCGACATCCAAAGCGAGAGTGGTCCGCGGTTTCCTTCCCAAGATGAACCGTACGCGGAATGCCGGCAATGGTTTGAAGCGGTGAAGCGCTGGTTTAACGATGACTGGAGAAGGATCGAGCCCAAACTGAGAACCAGCATCGTCGAAGGCATCTCAGTCTTTCTCTCTTGTTCGACGACAACCCGTTACGGAGCGCCTTTGCTCCCGTTTTAGTTCTCTCCGACCATCGCGATTTCGAACCGGATCGTAGCATTCCTTGGGTGGGAAAATGTCCGCTTCACCGCAGGCTGCAATCTCGCATTTGGAACCTCCAGCAACCTGGAACGAAGATTCATTCGGCGGAGCGCTGGCCTGCAGGATGGCGGGGTCGATGGCGCAGCTTCCATTCCGCGCTGAAGTGTTCGTAGCGCTTTGTCAGCTCTTCCAGTTCACCGTCTGAAAGCTTTTCGATATTGATCATCTCATTGTGCGCGGAGTGGATAGAGCGGATCACCTCGTCGAGTTTCAGGTGCAATGCCCGCGCGTCGCGATTTTGCGTGTTCTGGATCAGGAAAACGATGAGAAAGGTAATGACCGTGGTGGCGGTATTGACGATCAGCTGCCAGGTGTCGGAGTAGCGGAAGTAGGGGCCAGCTGCGGCCCAGACTAGCACAGATGCGAAGGCAATAGAGAAGGCCCACGGATCGCCTACCCACCCGGCGGCCCGGGCCGCGGCTTTGCCAAACCAGGTACGGAATTCGGCGTGACTGTCTTTGCCGTGGTGCATCCCGGCCGGGTTATGCCTAGCAGGTTTATTTCCGTCGTGCCCATTTCGTGTAGGCTTATTTTGGGTGTCGTCGCGGGCATCGCCATCTCCGAGGCGCTTATCGACGTTGTTCATGGCCGTACCTTTCTAGGAACACGCACTTAGATGCGTTCTCCGAGTGGCGTGAACGCATGCCGCGCGGGAGAGCCTTGGGGTAGCGTGCATCCTTTGGCGGAATGTGGGCGTCCCAAGTGGGTGCCTTCCCATGTTTCCAAGCAAGTAGTAACGGCTGTAGATCAAGTTCGGCAACAACCGAGCCGTCGACAGGGTCACGCCAAGTATGGCCAGGGCGACGGAAGGGGCAGCGCCCAATAATCCGCAAACCACTTGGGCTGGCGGAAGGCGCCCAGCATCGCGAAAATGGGACATCGGCAGGTTTCTGACCTTCTGGGCCGAGCAGGACGCATGAAGCCCAGCTTGCCGGCTGGGCTTCATGAGCATCGCGGTTCTAGCGGGTTGCACTGCCAGTTTGGCAGGTCTTGGAGACGTGCTTGAACGAAGTGACGTCAATCGTTTTTTGGGCTTGCCCCATCGTGCTATTGCTGGCGCCGCTGCTCGTGGTCGTGGACGCCGCACTTTCTGTGCCCGTCACCTCGATTTCATGACCGACATGTTCGCTCAACTTCGCGATGTCTCCAGTCAGCTCAAAGTTATCGCCCTTCTTGTCGGTCAGCATGTAGCTGCCGGCCGAACCACTTAAACAACCTACAACCGTCGTTTGACTGCCGGTGTTCGCGGATTTTGACTGAGTGGGATAATTTTGTGCGGTGACCCAAGTGGCGCCAAGCAGCAGCACCGAAACTGCTAGCAGATATCGCATCATTGTGCCCTCCATCCTGTACCTTCTGCATGCGGTTGCGAGCGCATGCGGCTGAGTCGCATGAACAAATTCCCCGCCCCTTGAGGCGTAGTCGACGATTGTAGGCGCGGTTTGAGAAGTGACCAAAGCCTCCTTAGGCACGGGACTGCTTGAGGATTTCGGAGCTATCGAAATCAGCGGTTCGTCAAGCCGGTAGATCACCCCCAAAGGACATAAGTGGCATGACTCAAACCGGTCACCTTCGACATAAGTTGCGCGTTCCACTAACTTGTGCGGCGTCGAATGCAAGGCAGATAAACACCAGAAGCGGTAACCAGATCTCCGTCCTTGAACACATTGAACACGGCCATCCAGCCCTCATTTCAGGTTTGTACCAACCTTCACCGAGGCGCCAGGAGAAAGTTTCCATCTGCGCGGGCGCGAATCGCAATACTGCTTTTGCCCGACTTTGCCAGTTATTTTCATGTTGCTATTCTGGCGACAATTGCAGCGCGGGGGGCCCACCATTAAACCGCTGTCTTTGCAATATGTTGGCGGCGTATCTCGCGCTCTGGGCTGCGCCAGCTAGTTAGAAGTGCGTGGGTAATCGACCATGGGAGGAACAAAATACGTGACCCCATGGCCATCGACAAGAAACTGATCGATCACTTGCTCACCGACTATAAGAAACCCGAGGATATCATTGGGGAGACGGTCTGCCCTTTCTCCTCAGTTATCGGGCAAAGACGCGGGCCGTCGGAGAACCGACCCAATAGTGGCTTTTTCGCCAGAAACCCGCTTCGACTGTCAGAGTGTAGGGAGGCTTCCAGCGGTACCAGGTTCGTAGGGATAGGTGTCCAAGCCGGTCTCGGAGAGAATCACGCAACGAAAACAAATAATGAAGATCCTTCTGGTTGAGGACAGTAGAATCTCTCGGATGAGGAGTTGCAGAGGCTGGCGGACAGGTACCAAAAGGTTCGGGAAGAATGCGAGATTCGAGACAAGCGCAAAGGCCGAAACCCGAACTAGTCCGTCGCTCTCTGGCAGAGCCCGGCCTCCTCTCCAAAGCCTCGTTTATATTCTTCAAGGCAGGCTAACTTTTTTAATCGGATATTTTTGCTTTGAATTGTTGCGCTTCTGTTATGGCACGCCGAGGATTGACCTCAACGCGAAAACGATCCCGTCGCGTTCTTCGATCGCGTAAGGTGAGGAAGCATCAATTTTTTCCCGAAGGGGGAGTCACATCGACCGTCTGGGGCTTGTCGTGGGGTCGTTTTCTCATCTCCTGACGCAAGCTTGGCCGTGACCTCTTATCGAAGGCCGGCAACTTAACAACCCGCCCCGACTTAACCGCCCTGTAGATGCCCTCGATAACGCGGATGTCGGCCAGCCCTTCCAGGCCTGACGGTTCGGGCTCGTGACTCTTGAGAATGCACTCCGAAAAATAACTGATTTCTGCCGCAAACTGATCGCGCTTGGGATATTGTCGTTTCACCGTCTTCTCGCCCACCTTTATCTGGAATCCCAGTCCTTCGGCATATTCATAGCCCGGATCGGCGGTCAGCACGCCCTTTGTCCCCACCAGGGTATAGCGTCCGATATCTGCGGAGCCGAAACTTGCTGTGAAGGTCGCCAGGCGCTCTCCGGGGAATCGCATCGTCACAGCGGTCATCTCTTCCGCATTGCGAAAGCGCGCCTCCCCGATTGATGCACTCGTGGCCCAGACTTCGGTCGGCTCTGCGCGGAACAAATAGCGGGCGGCATTGATGCAGTAAATGCCCATGTCGAAAACCGGTCCGCCTCCCTTACGGGTCGGCTCGGTCAAACGCACATTGGATCCCATGACTTGTTGACCGAAATCAGAGCTGAAGAAGCGCAACTTTCCCAGTTTGCTGCTCTGTCCCGCTGCAATCGATTCCAGGTTCGACTTTTCGAAGTGCAGACGGTAGCCAATCATCAGCCGGCGGCGACTTCGGCGCATCGCGAAGATCATCTTGCGGCATTCCGCGACGCTGACCGCCATGGGCTTTTCACACAGGACGTGAACGCCGGCCTTTGCGGCACGCACGGTGAATTCGCAGTGCTGATGGTTGGGGAGCACGATGTAAACCGCATCGATGTTATTAGCCAAGCATTCTTCGTACTGGCTATAGTCATAGACATTTTTGACTCGGTACCGTCTCGCCAGAACCGTCGCTTTTCGTTTATCGCTGGTGACGAGCGCCGCAATTTCAGAATTCTGCAGACGCGAAAATGCCGGTAGCACCGCGACCTGCGCCAGATGGCCCAGTCCGACGACAGCGTAACGAACCGTGCGCGCCTTGCGCTTCTGGTCTTTCATCGCGCCTCCGGAGAGTAACTGCGACGGCGATGCCTGACGGGTTGCATCATCGTTCAAGTCTCTCGATACCGTCATACGTTAGCGCCGTGCCGATGCCATAGATCAAGTGCGACACAAATTCTGCGACTTGGTCTGAAATGGGTTCGTTGAGAGGATTTGAAGAAAGTTTGAGTGCGGGCACGGCAATTTCATGCGCCGCCACGAAAACAGCGGCGCCGTAAGCGGCTCCCGCCAACGCAGGGTTGATTCGACGCACCGAGTGCGGTTCCATTTCCGCAGCCACGCCAAAGACAGCGCCGACGGACGTGCCAAAGGCATAGTGAACCCAGGGTCCCATTTGTTTTCGTTCCTCACGAGACAGAGGATGCCCAATCTCCTCGGAGAGTTTGCCCGCCGCCTTCATGGTCGAATCTTCCTTCTCTTCCCCTTCTTTTTGTTCCGCGTCCGCGCGGTTGCCCCCCTCTTCAGTCTTCGGTGTGTGCATCTCTTCGTAAACCTTGTTCCACAGATTTTGGAACTGCGTCATGACGACCGTTCCAGCCAATCCGCTGATCGCTCCGACGATCAAACCTGTCAGTGGATGTCGCTTCTTATATCGGCGTCGCATATGCTTCTCCGCACAGCTTTGATGCGCGTCCTGGGCTTTCAGGATGTTAGAGAAAACTTCGTGGGTTGGATGGCACAATTCCCCGCGGCGATTTCAAGTTTAGTGACGAATCCCATGCTGCTGACTCCCTGAGGCTTATTGTTGTTTGACCTCGCCGCCGTCTTGCTATCTGAGATCGATACGGACCGGCACTGAATTTCATGGCGCGCGATGCTTTTGTCGCAGGCGCGGTCTTCACCCGGATAGAGGTAAAAAACCGCCTGAGCGCGTTTCTTGAGGCGGCGACGCGTCGTGCGTTACGACGCAATTTCGCCATATGCGACCGTGCTCAACAAGGCATTGGCGTCCTGGCGCGAGTCCAATCGGGTGTGTTGAACGACGATTGGAATGTCAGATTCAATCAGGCTGGCATAGTCGGTATCGCGGGGAATCGATTCGGGTTCCCGGAGATCATTGAACCGCAGATGCTTCGTTCTCCTCGCCGGCACTACGACCGCGTAGGGCCCCACAGGATCCCGGTCTGCAAAGAAAATAGTGATTTCGACGTGAGCGTCCTGCTCAGAGGCATTCAGCAAGCACGCGGTTTCGTGGCTTGTCATTTCCGGCTCAGGTCCATGGCTTTCGGATGGGATGTAACCTTCGGCGATGGCCCATCGCTTCCGTCCGATCGGATTCTTCATGCAAGACCTCCAGTAGCAAATAGATTAGGGAATCAAACTCTCCATTACATCTTTCAGGCGCTCTCCCAACCCGCTAGTTAACGACCAGGGACTAGGCTGCCGCAGTATATGGAGCTTCCCACGCTGATCGAGGATGTCGAAGTGAGTACGCTTACCCTTGCGGTAAAACCGTATGTCCGTAGTTGCACGACCGACGTGCAGGTTGCGTAGCGTGATTTCGGAAAGCCAATCCGGAAGTTGCGGATCGAGTAACAGCATCTTCAGAGGGGCATAAGGGTAGATGCCTAGCATGGCCTGCATGATGGAAAACAGGCTGGAGGCCGACCAGGCCTGCGGCCAGTTGGTTTTCGGATACAGGGCCGGGAACGGGTGCGCCCCATCCCGCGGATGTCCGCTGAAACACTCCGGCAGACGGTGATAGTCGAATAAGGTGCTCACCTCGAACATGGCGCGCGCAAGCGTATGAAGCTCGTCGATCAGTCCGAAGCGCATCATGCCCATAGCAAAGCTGCCATGTTCTACCGGCCATACGGAGCCGCGATGATAGCTGTATGGGTCGTATGCCGGATGGTCTGCCGACAGTGTCCTGACACCCCATCCCGTAAACATGTCCTCTTCAAGCAGCCTGCGCGCGACCGGAGCTGCGAATTTAGCATCCACGATACCGCAGGCAAGGAGGTGGCCCGGGTTCGAACTGATGGATTTGATCTGGCGACGTTTCGAATCCAGACCAAGAGCGAAGAATTTCTTGTCGGACATCCAGAACCGATCGTTAAAGCGCTTTTTCAGCTCCGATGCCTCATGGAACATTTTGCGCGCGAGACTACGGTCGCCCATAGTCCAGAGAACTTCCGCCATTCGAAGCTTGGCCACGTAAACGAACGCCTGCTCCTCGCAGGTAGAAATTGGAGGATCAACCTGGCGTCCGTCCTCATAAACAATGGCGTCGCCCGAGTCTTTCCAACCCTGATTGCGATTGCCCTGAATGGAACGCGACTGATAGTCGTAAAAGCCGTCCCCAAAGCGATCGGTGTATTTGTCCTTCCAATCGAGAGCCCGCAGCGCAGGTTCGATCAACGGTTGGATCGCGCTCTTATCCCCTGTCCAATGCCAGAGCTCTGAAAGAACAACAGGATAGAAACCGGAAGTGGTGGCAGCGCCATAGTAACGCGAGCGGGGATTGTAATTGAGTATGGCCAGTGGCCCGGTGTGCGCTTCATGCAACATGCGTCCCGGCTGCTCATCGCGCCAGTCATTTTCGACTTTACCTTGCCATTTTGGCAGTTCGTTAAGCGTTCCGCGTAGCATGGCGGTCGATGCCAGGGCTGCCTGCCAGCTCGCGGTCAGTGTGTCCCGTCCGAATAGCGCGACATAAATCGGCAATCCAGCCGCCGTCACCCAGGCGCGCTCATTCCCATCGAGATCCGGCAAACGCAGGTCCGCGAGATCGACCTTGGCCTGGTTTAAGGCCGAAGTCACGGTGGCGGCGAGAGTGGATTCTTCGATGGTTTCGAACTGAGTTGATTCGGAGAGGAAAATACGTCGCCTGCGATCGAGCTCATTGTGAGTTCCGAAGAACTCGCGACACCCGTAAAGAGGCAACATGTCACCGCCATCAAACACCGGAATGAACTTGACGCACGCATGCCAACTGCGGCGGGGTTTCAGGAATATTCCAAAACGAATCGTGCCGTGGCGATAGGATGGCACGGAGCCTGACTTCTCGACATGGACGATCAGCCCACGTTTGAGTTCCGCCGTACCCCGGTTCCCCTGATGCGAGTATTGGTGTTCGGCGTGATAGTCGAAGCGAAGTTCGCTGGTGCCTCGCGAATGCGTGCGCCAGCGTTTGCGGAGCTTGCCGTGTTGTTTTCGTCTGCCCGTTTCCGCTTGGTCGGCAAAATCAGCATCGATTTCAATCTCAAAGGTTAAGCGAACAGGTTGCTGGGTGAAGTTGGTGAAATCGATATCCTCATGTACGCCCAGCCCCACGGTGCGCGAGATCTTCAGTTCGATGGTTTCTTCAGACACTGGCTGCATCGCTCCCGAACCGTTGTCGGCGGTCCACTTCAAACCCGGGGGGAGGATGACGTAGTAGCCCAGCCACGAATGCTGCTCGACATTCGAGACAACAACCATCTGCGGAGGCTTACCTTGGACAAGGTGGCGATACCGCGAGAGCATCCGGGTTTCGCCCACGAACAGCCCATGGCGAGCGTTGCCGCCGATGAATCCATCGAGATCCGTGGCAAGCACCACCCGCCCCTGGCTGCAGTAAATCGTGCGAGGGCGCGGCTCAATTTTCGCCAGACCTGGCCGGTGGGATTGCGTGATCTTCATTTGTTCGTTGGTAGCGATCTGACCTATTCAAAAGTGTCGGGAATTAGTCTTGGTTAAGCTCTTCTCCTGAGCCAGGTCAAACCCAATATTCCAGCGATGAGCACGCCAGCCGTAATAAAGCCGGCGCGTATCATTGCCCGCTGCTGGCGTTGGTTTCGAGATTTGACCGTCCAGTATTCTGGATATTGGTCGTCTCGGCCGTTTGGTCCCTCGTGAATCGCCATTTGCATGACTTCTGCCAAATGCAATGCCTGACGGTCGCTTTGTTGCGCGATTTGCTCTTTGCAACTGAATCCGTCGGCTATGATGATCGTCGAGTCTACTTCCTGCCGTATGCGGGGCAGCAGCGCGCGCTCGCCACAAGCAACCGAAACGTCGTATTTCTCTTTCTCATAGCCAAATGATCCCGCCATGCCGCAGCAACCCGATTCCAGGACCTCGGACTTCAGCCCCATCTTCTCCATCAACGATTTTTCTTCCTTAAATCGCATGATGGCTTTGTGATGACAGTGACCCTGCACAACCGCCTGTCGGTTCAGTTGCGGAGGCTGGTAACCAGGCACTTTCTTTTCTAGAAATTCAGAGAGCGTGAACGTATTCTCGGCCAGGCGGCAAGCTGCGGCAGAATCCGGTAGTAGCGCACGCATTTCGTCGCGAAAGACCGAACAACAGCTTGGCTCCAAAACCACCATCGGCGTCTCTGTTTTGACGTACGGAGCTAATGTGTCCAGAGTGCGATGAAGATAGGAGGTCGCCATCGTAAGGAAGCCGTAGTCATAAAGCGGCCGCCCACAACAGAGATGCTCGGCGGGAACGACCACCTCGTAGCCCGCGTGTTCGAGCACGTCGACTGCCGCCTGCGCGGTTTCCGGCATGAAGTAGTTGTTAAATGTATCGGCCCATAGTAGGACCTTCGAAGCTCGTTGCGAACGAGGTCTCTTGCGAAACCATGACTTGAATGTCTCCGGAGCAAAGGCCGGGATCTGCCGCTCGTGTGGCACCCCTACAACGGCTTTCGCGATATCTCGGAGCCCGGGAAGTTGAGTGAACAAATTGGCGAATCCAGGAGCAAGAGAGGCAAGACGCGCCCACTTGTCGATCCATCCGAAGGTGTATGCGGAAACGGGTCGAAGCCGGCCTTCCCAATAGTGGGCAAGAAACTCTGCCTTGTACGTGGCCACGTCGACGTTCACCGGGCAGTCGCCTTTGCACCCTTTGCACGCCAGACACAGATCGAGCGCCTCTTTCACCTGCTCATCACGCCATCCATTCTCGATCACGTCGCCATGCATCATTTCCCAAAGCAGGTGAGTTCGCCCTCGCGTCGAATGCATCTCCTCCCGAGTCACCATATAGCTTGGGCACATCGTGTCCTGTCCGCCTTCTCCGTTTTGCCGGCGACACTTGCCCACACCGACACAGCGCAGAGCGGCATGCGCGAAACTGCCGTGGTCGTCCGGAAATTTGAAATAGGTTTGGGGATTCCAAGGACGATAGTCCGCCCCCAGACGAAGATTCTCATCGATGCGATAGGGGTCGACGATCTTCCCCGGATTCATCATGCCGTCTGGATCCCATATCGATTTGAACTCCCTGAACGCCTCGATCAATTCCGTACCAAACATCTTGTAAAGGAATTCCGCTTTGGATTGACCATCACCGTGCTCGCCGGAGATCGAGCCCCCGTAGCTCGTCACCAGGTCGGTTGCTTCTTCCATAAATGAGCGCCATTTCTGGATGCCAGGGGCGCTCATCAAGTCGAAGTTCACCCGGCAATGAATGCAACCCTGGCCAAAGTGCCCATAGAGTGCCGAGTTGTATTGGTACTTGTTGTAGAGATTGCGAAGATCGCGGAGGTAGCCCCCTACCTTTTCCGGGGCGACGGCGGAATCTTCCCATCCTTCCCAGGTTAGTGACTCCCCCGGCACAAAGGCTGTGGCGCCCAGCCCGGCCTCCCGCACGTCCCAAACCTTTTGCTGTTCCTTGTCGTCGGAATAGAGTTTCATGGAGGGAGCACCGGTACCCTCCAACGCTTTCATAGCCTCGCGAGCTTGCGCCTCGGCCTCATCCTTCGTACCGGCGCCGAATTCAACCACGAGCCAGCCTTTGCCTTCGGGCAGAACCGACAGGTCTTCGACCTGACGCATTTGTTTTTTCTTTACGTTCGAAATGAGAATCTCATCGAGACCCTCGAATCCAATGGGCTTGTGCTTGAGAATTTCTGGGACATGATCTCCTGCTTCGTAGATGCTTGGATAACCCAGGACAAGAAGGACGCGCTCCGGATAGCTGTAAACCAGTTTCACTTTCGCTTCGAGCATCGTGACGCAGGTGCTTTCGGTGCCCACCAAAGCTCGCGCGAGATTAAAGCGGCCATCTTCTCCGGGGAGCAACTGGTCGAGGTTGTAGCCTGAGACCCGACGCGGAATATGCGGGTAGTTTCTGTCGATCAGGTCACGATACCTCGCGCGCAGCGTTTTCAGCCTGGAATAAATGTTTCCAACTCGGCCCCCATTCGCGATTTGCTTGTCCAGTGCCTCATCATTCATCCAGCCGACGGTCATTCGCGTGCCGTCAAAAAGAAGGATGTCCATCGCGACGACATTATCCACGGCCTTGCCGGCCATCTGGGCGTGCACACCACACGAATTGTTGCCCAGCATGCCGCCAAACGTACAATGATCGTGCGTCGCGGGATCAGGACCCCAAGTCAGCGTATGGGGCTTTGCGGCGTTACGCAGTGTGTCGCACACGGTCCCTGGTTCGACACGCGCATATTTGTCGTTGGGATTCAATTCCACGATGTGGTGAAGATACTTGCTCCAGTCCATCACGACGGCGACATTGCAGCATTGACCAGCAAGGCTTGTTCCGCCCCCGCGGGAGAGAATGGGTGCGCCAAACTTGCGACTCACAGCCACCGTGCGCTCAACATCTTCCCTTGATTTTGGGACGACCACGCCGATCGGAACCTGCCTGTAGTTCGAGCCGTCGGTGGCAATAGGGCCCGGCTACCCGCATCAAATCGGACTTCTCCTTCGATTGAATCCTTTAACTCCCGCTCTAATCCAGCGACATCAGGTAAGGACTGTTTCAACGATTGGGTAAGCTGCTCCGTCGTCACGAGCGGGATTCTGCTGGTGGACATTCCTCCTCCTCAAATCTCTAAGCCGCAAAACGTGCTACATCTTTCTTCTTGAGTTCAATTCCCATACCTGGCCGGGAGCGATCCGGTTGCAGTTCACCGTTTACCGGTTGGGGAATTCCGTCAAAGAAGAGTCTCTCAATCCGAACGTGATCGTGAAAATATTCGAGGTGGCGGATGGGCAATGCTGCGCAGCACACGTGCGTGTGCAGCGCGGGCGCCGTGTGCGCTGAAAGATCTACGTGATGGGCGGTGCAGAGCGCTGCGGCCTGTAGAAAACCCGTGATACCTCCGCAACGTGTAGCGTCTGCTTGTAAGACATCCACGGCGCCCGCCGCCAGCATCTTGCGGAAATAATCAGCGGTATATCCATACTCGCCCGCCGCAATCTCTATTCCCGCGGGCGCACGGTCGCGAATTAACCTGAGACCTTCCAGATCGGCGGAGGAGACGGGTTCCTCGAACCAAGTCACACCGGCCGTGACGAAAGCCTCGGCCTGATTCAGCGCCAGCTTGCGTTCATAAGCCCCGTTGGCGTCGACAAAGAGTTCCGCATCTGGCCCAATTGCTTGTCGTGCCAGTTGAACGCGGACCCGGTCAGCCTTCGCGTCCCGGCCAATCTTCATCTTTACCCGAGAAATACCGGAGGACGCCCAACCGCCCAGTTGTTCTCCCAACTGTTGATTGGTGTAGGAGGTAAATCCGCCGCTGCCGTAAATCGGGACCGCCTCGCGCACGGGACCCAGCAACGTGACTAACGGAAGATGCATCAGTCGCGCTTTCAGATCCCAGAGAGCAGCATCTACGGCTGAGATTGCCATAGACACAATGCCTGGACGCCCCAGATTTCGCGTCTGGCGAACCATAGCTTTCCAACTGGCGGCAACGGCCATCGCATCCTGGCCCTCGACGATTTTCGCCAGAAGGTTCTGGATAAGTACGCCGGTGCTGTTGTCCGCGTAGGTATAACCCAGGCCGGCACAGTCCCCGGCGAATGCGGTTACCAGGACGAGCGTCGTACTATCCCATTCCAGTGTGCCGTCCGACTCGGGAGTGTCGGTGGGAACTGTATAGACTGAAACCCCGATTCGCTTGATGGGTACGTCTCTGCCGTCTCTCACTCTGAATATTTCTTTCCATGCGCCGCAGTAGCGACACGTCGCCCGTCGGCGAGAATACTCTGTGCCATCCGTCCTTTTTAGGATGTTCGGCGGCGCAAAAAGGTAGGTGGGAGATTCGAATAAAAGTTGACGCTTGTCATCCGAAGCGCATCTCAGTTAAGCGCAAATCATTAGGGGCGAGGTGTGTGTGATGACTGCTGCCGACGTACTCATCGAAGGATTGATCGATTGGGGTGTGGAAGTCGTTTTCGGGCTTCCAGGTGATGGAATCAACGGGATCATCGAAGCGCTGCGCACGCACCAGGAGAAGATTCGTTTTGTCCAGGTGCGCCATGAGGAAGCCGCGGCGTTCATGGCCTGCGGGTATGCGAAATTTACAGGCAAGATGGGGGTTTGTCTGGCGACGTCGGGCCCAGGAGGAATTCATTTGCTGAACGGCCTCTACGACGCGAAACTCGACGGACAGCCAGTACTCGCGATCACAGGGCTACAGTTTCACGATCTTATCGGAACCTATACGCAACAGGACGTGGCTCTCGACAAGCTCTTCATGGATGTCGCCGTTTTCAACGAGCGCATCATGGGTCCCACCCACGTCGAAAACATCACCGATCTCGCATGTCGCATGGCATACGCTTATCGCGGTGTTTCCCATATCACGTTTCCTGTAGACCTGCAGGAAAAGGAACTCAAAGAACGCCAGCGTTCCCCGCGCAACATTCCTCACCACACCTCAGATGTCGATGCCCGAAGCGCCCGCCTTCCCGACCGGATGGACATAGAAAAGGCAGCCGAAATCCTGAATGCTGGTGAAAAAGTGGCGATTCTTGCTGGCCGCGGAGCTCTGGGTTCAACGGATGAATTGGAGCAAGTGGCCGAACTCCTCGGCTCACCTATTGTTAAGCCGTTGCTTGGCAAAGCGGCAGTTCCCGACGACAGTCCATATACCACCGGTGGCATCGGTCTACTGGGTACGAAGCCTTCGCAGGAGGCGATGGAAGATTGCGACACATTGTTGATGGTGGGTACTTCATTTCCTTACATCGAGTTCATGCCCAAGCCGAAGCAAGCTCGCGGAGTGCAGATTGAGCTCGATCCCAAGCGAATCGGCCTGCGGTATCCCGTAGAGGTGGGTCTTGTAGGCGATAGTCGCAACACCTTACGCGAGCTAATTCCTTTGCTGAAACGAAAGCAGGATCGTCGCTTCCTGCAAGAAGCACAAGCGGGCATGAAGGACTGGCGGGAACTCATGGAAAAGCGCGCCACCCGAAGCGACAAGCCGATGAAGCCGCAGGTAGTGGCTCGGGAACTCGGAACGCGCCTGCGTGATGACGCTATTGTCAGCTGCGATAGCGGGACCATCGCGACCTGGTGGGCGAGACATATTCCGGCACGGCGGGGGCAGATGCATACACTATCCGGGAATCTGGCCACAATGGCTCCAGGTTTGCCCTATACCATCGCTGCACAGATTGCTTTTCCGAATCGTCAGTGCGTAGGTTTTGTTGGGGACGGTGGTTTCTCAATGTTAATGGCCGAGTTTGTTACGGCCGTGAAGTATAAGTTGCCCATCAAAATCGTCATCATCAAGAACAACACGTTGGGCCAGATCAAGTGGGAGCAGATGGTTTTTCTCGGTAACCCGGAATATGGAGTCGATCTGCATCCCATCGATTTCGCGGCTTTCGCACATGCTTGTGGCGGCGTAGGTTTTTCCGTGGACGATCCGGCCGATTGCGGTCGAATCATGGACGAATTTCTGAATACGCCGGGTCCCGCCTTGGTCGAGGCTACGGTGGATCCGTTCGAGCCGCCCATGCCGGCAAAGGTTAAAGCGGAACAGGCCCTTCACTTTGCAGAGTCTCTGGCGCGTGGCGAGCCGAACCGTAAAAAAATCGCATTGACGACAATCTCCGATCAGGTGCGGGAGCTGATCTAAAGTCTTCGACGCAACCAGAACTGAACGAAAGGAAGTTGCTGTGAATGCCGAGACGGTCGTGATCACCGGAGCCTCCGCGGGACTGGGACGGGCGGTTGCGCGAGAGTTTGGACGACACGGGGCTAGGATTGGCCTGCTCGCGCGCGGTACCGACGGATTGGAAGCTGCAAAGCGCGAGATCGAGGCTCTGGGCGGAACGGCCCTTGTCATTCCAACGGATGTTGCGGATTCGGCAGCCGTTGACCGAGCGGCCGCCGTGGTCGAGGAGCAACTCGGACCGATCGACATCTGGGTGAACAATGCGATGGCGTCGGTCTTTTCGCCCGTTAAGGAGATGAAAGCGGAGGAGTACAAACGGGTCACCGAAGTTACTTATCTTGGAGTCGTCTATGGAACTCTCGCAGCGCTGAGGAATATGCTGCCGCGAGATCGGGGCACCATTGTCCAGGTCGGTTCGGCGCTCGCTTACCGTAGTATTCCGCTGCAATCAGCATATTGCGCGGCAAAGCATGCCATCGCAGGATTCACCGATTCTTTGCGCTGTGAACTGATTCACGACCGAAGCCAAATTCATCTGACCATGGTGCAGATGCCCGCGCTAAACACGACACAGTTTGGCTGGGTAAAAAGCCGGCTCAAGCATAAAGCCAAACCGGTGCCCCCCATTTTTCAACCCGAGGTTGGTGCAAGGGCTATTTATTGGGCAGCCCATCATCAGCGTCGCGAACTATACGTTGGAGGGCCGACGCTTGAAGCAATTCTCGCGAACAAAGTCGCGCCGGGAGTACTAGATCACTACCTCGGGCGAACTGGTTTTCAAGCGCAACAGACATCCGAACCAGAAAATCCGGAACGGCCTGACAATCTATGGGAACCCGTCCCTGGAGATCACGGCGCTCATGGTACTTTTGACGCGCTTGCGCACGAGAGAAGTTGGGAATTGCGAGCAAGTCTTGACAGACTCTGGGTCGGCGTCGGCCTTGTGGTTGCCGCTGCCGGATTCTTCTTCGCTTTGAATCGCGATCCTCAAAAGCGACGATCCGGAAGTATGCGCCATAAGAGTAGTCTGTCCCGAGCTGCCTAAACGCTAGTGCCACGGTGTTTACATCGGGCCCAGAGTGATTAGAAGTGACATGGTTCCGCTCTGGGAGGCATGCTACAACGCGGCCCAAAGTATGCATGCGTCGCCATGTTACCGCGATACAAAAAATGGCCGCTTGGCATACAGATTCGTTTTCGGTCTTACCCGCGGGAGGCGGTTACGAAGGGAAAGTCAATGAGTTCGACTGGGAAGACGACAACTTTGGCCTGGTTTGGACATGGTAAGTAGGGGTCGGAACAAGCCGGGGAACCATGCCTGCTCCCGAAGATCCGCTCACGAATTCCCAAATTGCTGAACTTCTGGCGATCGCAGGAGATGAGGCGAAACCTCCGCTTAACCGGGCGTATCGTCGTGCGTCAAGGAAAGCATTGCTCTGGGAAGAGGAAGCCGCGCGCCTGAATCAAGAGGGCCGGTCGCTCACCGAACTACCCGGCGTCGGGCCATATCTTGAGAAAATCATTCGCGGATGGATTGCTGTTTCCCCAATCGTAGCCTCTCCCCCGACAATCCGAGAAAATTTCTTAACGCTAACCCAGGTCCGATCCATCCTCAACGGCACGCAATGGTCGCAGGGGGTGAAAGGGGACTTGCAGATGCACAGTGTGTGGAGTGACGGCTCGTCGTCAATTCAGGAGATGGCGGAGGCGGGTGAGGCGAGGGGCTATGAATACATCGCGATCACCGATCACTCGAAGGGCCTGAAAATCGCAGGAGGCATTGATGAGAAACAACTCCTTGAGCAAGCGGACGAAATTGCGATCGTGAATCAGTCGCTGAAGAGTGCTGGCTGCACGATTCGTGTCCTCCGTTCTATAGAAGTGAACCTCAGCCCGCGCGGAGAGGTCGATATGGACTTCGCGTCGCTCGCGAAGCTTGATATTGTGCTGGGATGCTTTCATTCGGCGTTGCGCAAGAAGGAAGATCAGACAGAACGTTATGTCGCCGCTCTGCGGAACCCCGCGATCAATATTCTCGGACATCCGCGAGGCCGCATTTACAATTTTCGCGATGGGCTAATCGCCGACTGGGGGAAGGTGTTCGCGGTCGCAGCCGAGCTCGACAAGGCGGTTGAGATTGACTCCTATCCTGACCGTCAGGATTTAAGTCTGAATCTCTTGAAACTCGCTCGCAAAGCCGGATGCCGAATTTCCATTGGCACCGATGCTCACGGTGCGGCTCAGCTTCGATTCATCGAATTCGGCCTTGCCTCCGCTCTTAAGGCGAAAATCGACCCTGCACACATCTTGAATTTCATGGGCAGCCACGAACTTCTCAATTGGGCGACCAACCTCAAAAAATCCAACCCGATGTAAGGCTAGTGAGGACACTCTTATCTCATCTCAAATCGGGGGACGTTAAGGGAGCGGGAAGAATTGAGATACGGCGAGTGATTGCGATACCGGTCTAGCGCAGTGAGCACCGTGCAGCCGCTGCCACTCCTGCTGGATCCGGAATCATAACGTGACTAAGTCTAATCGGTCGGTTTTAGGTCCACGCTCGAATGTGCGTTGGCACCACAGAAAGTTATTCGTCTTGCCCCTGCCATTCCTTCGTCTGCCGTCGGATCGCCGCGTAGCAATCACAAGCCGCGCCCTCCAGACTGCCTCTGTCGAGAATGTTGACATTTCCCCGCGTGTAGAAAATCATTCCAGCCTTCTGCAAAATTCCGGCCGAGATCGTGACCGTTGAGCGGGTGCTTCCTAACATCTGCGCAAGAAACTCTTGTGTCAGTGGAAGAGCATCCGAACCGACCCGGTCCGCGGTCATCAGTAGCCATCTCGCCAATCTCTCATTAACCTCATGGAGTCGGTTGCAGGTTGCGATCTGTTCCACCTGCATTGCCATTACCTGCGAATACCTCTGCAGCTTCCGTTCCAGCTTGGGACACTGCTGGAGAACAGCGCGGAAGGTGGAGGCATCCACTCTGAACGCGGTTCCTTCAGCTTGAACAACGGCTCTGGTGTGACTGGTGCGAAAGCCGGCAATGAGCGGTACACCCGAAAATCCTTCTTTGCCTATCAGGCCTACTTCCACATACCTGCCTTCGGGCGTTGCGGTCAGAACAGAGAACATACCCGTATTGCAGAAATAGCCAGATTTCAGCGTCTCCCCGGCTTCATGCAGCACTTGATGAAGTTTCATCCGCATGAATTCCAGCTTCGGCAATAGCATGTCGCTTTCCTTCGGAGGAAGGCCGAGCAGGATTTCGTTGTGGACATGATTCCCGTCGCCATCTCGGTTCGAAGGCGGCGACGTGATCTTCGGACGAGCGGACGAATACTTCTTGGCCATGACGGCTCCTTGCGCAGCGAAAAACGCTGTCTGATTTTTGCAAGGAACCGTCGCCCAGTGGGCGCGGCGGAAAGATGCTAGAAGAGACATCCTTAGGTTACGCCTTATCAGCGTGTATGCCAATGAATTACGTTCCCCGGCGGCATTCCCTGACGCGGAACAACATGGGTCCGCCGCGCTTTCAACCGCTTGCATGATGTCAAGAGAAATCGGCGAAATGGCTGTGGAGGCCTGCATTTAGCAGAGAGCCGGGATGATTACGTATACACCAGAAAACGTGACAATCGTAGAGAAACCCCAGCTTGCAGACGCCGCTTGCGACTGCTCCCAGATAATCCAAGATCAAAAAGAACATGGCAAGCCGAAACACCGTAAACGGAACTTGCGCTGTTTCACCACTGCTCCCGCCAAAATCCGAGGTCGATTAATGAGAGTTAGGCTGCTGCCGATGAATTCTGAAAGCGGAACTGAAACTGTTCTACGAAGTTCCTGAGTTTACTGACGTTCTGCTCGGAAGAGGCCAGTGCAACGTAACCGTCTGGCCGTATAAGATACAGTGCGTCCCTCTCGATTCCCGCGTCCTTTGTACTGTCGCTCAAGGCGAAGGCATGGAGCGGCAGCTGAAGTTCGCGGCAGGCGGTTTCGAGATCTTTGGCTACCTTACCGTACACGTGCGCTTGCCAATCCAATGACCGCAAAGACTGGAAATTATCTTGCGTGTCAGGTCCGGTCCACGGTAGACGATCGCCGCCATGGACATCGCCCGCGACGCCTTGACTAAGCGGACTATCGGGATAATGAATGCGCATTTGCGAAATCGTCCGAAAGATCGCATGACGGCCCAGACTAAAGCGGGTGACGACACCGAACACGAGAGGCGCAATAATCTTTCTCGTAAACTGGCCTGCCAATCCTTCGCCGACCAGGCTAGTAAAGGCACGATCCGTAGTGGATACAAGTGAACGCGCGAAAGCGATCCGCTCGGGCTCGTAGGTGTCGAGAAGGGATTTTTCGGCACGGTTCTGCAGAACATGCGCTATTTTCCAGCCGAGGTTGACGGCATCGCCGATTCCGGTGTTCATGCCTTGACCGCCTGCAGGACTGTGGATGTGGCCTGCATCGCCGATGAGAAAAGCGTGCCCCACGCGAAATTTGTCGGCAACGCGATGATGTACGCGATAGGTGGAGAACCAATTTACCTCCGTCACTTTGACATCAAGGAGCGGCTCGACGTGCCCCCGGATGTCTTCGAAGGTGAGGTCTTCGCGATGCGAGAGTTTGGGTGGTACGAGCCCGATCAGGCGTTGCATTCCGCTCGACCGCACAGGGAACATCAATGTGAGAATGTGTTCGCCAAGATTGATGTAAAGATCCCGAGAAAAACCGTGTGCGATCTTCGCGTCTGCGACATAAAAGAGTTGCTCATAAGTTCCCCCCGGAAAACCGAGCTGGAGAGTCTCGCGTACGCAGCTGCGCGCGCCATCACAACCGCAGATATATGTGCTTTCCGCTTCTTCAGTGCGGCCTGTATCGTGCTCGATGTTAGCTCTGACGCCGTTCTTACCTTCGTTAAAGCCGGTTAGCTTCGCCCCCCACTCGACTTCGCAACCCGCATCCTTGAGCCTCGCGATCAAAAACCGCTCGTGATCGTCCTGCGGATAAGCCAGTGCGAATGGATACGCGCTGAGCCCAGCGCCCATTTCTTTGAAGCTGATGGATAGAACTTCTCGACTGCCAGACGCACCACCTTCGCGCACATGGGCTGTTTCAGCGATCACGCCTTGTTTGATGACTTCATCGGCGAAGCCATATTGGCCATAAAATTCCAGTGTGCGAGCCTGCACCACCATCGCCCGTGATTTTTCGCCCGGACCGTCGGCTTCAGAAATGAGACGGCATTGCACATTTCGGCGCACCAGAGCCAATGCCAAGTTCAGTCCACTAGGACCAGCGCCAACGATGAGAACGCGAGGAGGTGGCATAGGGTGAACATACTGTAGATGCGAAGGCTGTGTCCATGAATCAACGGCATACCGTTTTAACCGTACATCCTTGTCTCCGCGGAAGAAAGGCAGCCAGGGAATTCTGTGGAAAGACGCTTGGACTCGAACTGTTCCGCGGACCCGAAGTGTTCTGTAAGCTGCGCGGCGCAGCGATCCGTGTGACCCGTTGTCTATACTCGTACCTGCATCACTCGAAACAGTAATCTAGCCATCCGTCGGACCCTTTTCCAAAGTCACCTTCAAAGCCGCCCTCGCCGCGTAGCCCGGAAAGATCGCCCGTCCCTGATCCGGGAACGACAAACCATGTCGCCTTGATCTTGCCGTTCTCGACGATTTCTGAACCTTGAAGAACAAAGGTGCCTTGGCGTCCGTCCAGTTTTCCACGGAATCGTTGCATGATGACCAGGCTGGCAGATTTGTCGTCGCGTAGGACCTGCAAAGCCTGAACAGGTGATTCGCCATTGATGTTGCCGGTGAACACTTCGCTCAGCCGGATCTCCATTAATGCCGGGCCCGCAGTTTGGTCGTAGGGCTTGGCTTCGGAACTCTGAACAGTAATCTTCGCGTTAGCATGTGTGCGCGCATGCGGCTTCATCTGAGATTGCGAACTTGATGTCATATTCCCTTGTTCCTCCGACTGCGGGTTCGCTGCGACTACAAGCGTGCCGAGAGATACGATGAACAGGATCAGAATCTTTGAGCTCACGTGCGCAACCTCACACTCCAAGGGACTCGCATTCGGGATATTGCTCGCGTTACTCGTGGTTTCGCATCGATGGAGTGAAGGTAATTCCGAGCAACAATCCTTCCGGCGTGATGAAACGGCTCACAGTCTGGCCCCAGGATTCTTTTCTGTTCTTGACGAGCATTCGATGCCCCTGCGATTCAAGCTCAAAAGTTGCCTTTTCGACATTGTCAACGTCGAACTCGAGCCAAGCTTGGGGCGCGGGAATTTCTTTGGGCCAGGAATCCTTGCCGAAGCAGGACTGCGCAGCCTGCGAAAGCGGCCACAAAGCGAAACTGTTTGCGCCTTTCAGAGCCTCGGTATGGAGATAACCGCCTGTCTCCTCTTTGAACCTGATACCAAGTATCTCGCTGTAGCGGGTGTGACTTGCGGCGGCCTCACGCACGATCGGGCCAAAACCCGCGATGAATAGAACTTTGACGTTTCCAAACTGTTTCATAGCATCTCATTTTAACTGGATCCAGACGCTGCAAGTATTGAGGTACTGTCTCCTTTGAGATTCGCATGAAGAAGCGCAAGCTTGGCAATCTAGAGGTATCAGCGCTCGGCTTTGGTTGCATGGGGTTGAGCTACGCTTACGGTCCAGCCACCGAAAAGCACCAATCCATAGGCGTGATCCGAACAGCGGTTGAGCGTGGTGTGACATTCTTCGACACGGCTGAAACATACGGCCCATTCACCAACGAAGAGCTCGTAGGTGAGGCACTCGTCCCGCTTCGCGAACAAGTAGTGATTGCCACCAAGTTCGGTTTCGATATCGCTCCCGATGGGCAGCGGGGCGGCGGGCTCAACAGTCGGCCGGAGCATATCAAGCAGGTTGCTGAAGCGTCACTCAAACGCCTCAAGACTGGTGTCATAGATATTTTCTATCAGCATCGCGTCGATCCAGACGTGCCCATCGAAGATGTCGCTGGCGCAGTCAAGGATCTGATTCGGGCCGGCAAGGTCAAACACTTCGGCCTTTCTGAGGCCGAGTGCAAATACCATTCGCCGCGCCCACGCGGTCCAGCCGGTCGCCGCGGTCCAAAGTGAGTATTCGATATGGACGAGAGACCCCGAACCCGAAGTGCTTCCCATCTGCGAGGATTTGGGGATCGGTTTTGTTCCCTGGAGTCCGCTTGGGCAAGGGTTCTTGACGGGCAAGATTGATGCGTCAACAAAGTTTGAAAGCACAGACATGCGAGCGGTATTCCCTCGATTCACCGAGGAGGCTCGGAAGGCAAATCAAGCGGTGGTTGATCTTCTGAATCAGATCGCCCGGCGAAAAAGCGCAACGCCCGCACAAATCGCACTGGCCTGGTTGCTCGCGCAGAAACCTTGGATCGTTCCGATTCCAGGAACGACGAAGATCCATCGACTGGAAGAGAATGTCGCCTCCGCTTCAGTCGAGCTGACATCGGACGATCTTGATGAGATAAATGCGGCAGCGTCCAAGATCCCAATTCAGGGCGATCGCCTTCCTGACTCAATCCTGCGAATGTCTTACCGCTAAGGCGGCAACTAGTCTGCAGTTTGGGACTGGCGAGATCGACAGTCGCTGGCAGGTAGCACGACTAGGATTTGGGGGCCGACGCTTGCGAAATATCTGCATGGCTGGTTAAGGGCGATTGAAGTTTCTCGCAGACGGGCCTTTGTCACCCGTCACGGCAGAAGGCACATTGATTTCCTGATCCCACTGAATCTTGATCCATTCATGATCCACGAAACGTTTCTATACCTTACTGAAACTGCTTTTGGAAGCCATCCGTGTCGCGTAGTTTCAGCAACTTACCGTACACTGCGACCCTTTCACGGCGACGACGCGGGTTTAAATCCCGCCGGGGACGCCAAATCAATAGTTTAGGGGAGAAATGTCTACTCTCTGTTTAGCAAAAGGATCGTGGGGTTCCGTGACCTAGAGGATTGACTATGAATCAGGTCCAGAACCGCGGTGTCGCCTAGCTTTCGCGCCGACCTGTTGGCCGCTTGTGGGCCAGAACTTAGAAAAGTCGCGCGTGTGAGCATGCCTTTTTGGTCTGCTGATTGGAACGCCTGCCTGTCACGCAGGAAGCCGCGGGTTCGAGTCCCGTCGCTCCCACCAATTTGCTCACATCACTGACTCAGAGCCGATCTCCCGGAGCGTGCCTGAGAGCATTGTCGATGACCGGCAACCAAGTTTGTGGCCCGTTCAGTTTGATGTTGTAGTCAGCGCCAGGGAGCTCCCGAATTGTAGGAGAATTCAAAGCAATAATTCGGATGCCTGGGTATTTGGCTTTCAGCCATGCAACTATTTCTTTTCTGCTTTCTTCCGGTGCGGCATGTCCCACAATGAAAATGTCGCACTGCTGAGGCAAGCTCAAAATAACCTTTGCGGCCTCGTTACCGGCTACGGAAACGACCTCGTATCCATGAAGTCTCAGAATTTCGGCTCGCGCGATAGCCAGCCTGTCGTCGTAATAGATTTGGAAAACGAGTGGTTTCCCATTAGGTCCGCGAGATGCACCCACGTTCAAGCGAGCTACGATCTCCTTTGTGGGGAGATACATCGCGAAGCATTCATTGGCGGTGGTCTTGGCGATTTCCTGTAGTTTTAGACGAACGTCTCGCAGACCAGAAGCCTGGCCGCGCCACATTGGCGACCCATCTACTAGCAGCTCGAACAGCTCGTATTCCCGTTCCATACAAGCTCTCCCTGCTCGACAAATTTCCGGGACGATACTTTCTTACACCCAACGATAGGGTCAAGGCAAGGCTGGTGCTGGTGAACCCGCAGCAACTCAAGTATACAGGAGCGAAAGCTTTGCGGCGCTGCATTTGAGCCTTTGCGGCTGGTCAAAAACCAGCCGAATCGTCTGGCTCCCCGGCGCTGCCGCACGCCAAACTCGGGCATCTCCCGAGACGAACGCGGACTCGGCTGGGCAATCTGGGTCTTCCGACGGGACCTCGACCACAGCGACCCGCTCGACATCCAACCAGTCTTCGCCGCAAGATCCGAATACTCTCTGGGTTGGAGAAATATGGTGCTTTCGCATACCTCAGTTACTACCGTTCAGGAGACGCATTCTGTGCCCCGATTTCCATGTGGTTGCGAAGATTTCCCAGTCTGTGGCAAATTGTGGGCATGGCTCAGAAGAAAATCAATTTCGGACGAACCACAATCGCACGCTCCAAAGCCGCTGTCAGTAGACACCGGGCCGCCAAGAAGAAAAAAGGTCGCTCACACAAAAGTACGCCAACTGGAATAGAGTGTCGGATGGACCGAGGAAGATGCGCTAGTTCTGCAACGCCATGGAGAGATTTGCAAGACTCATCGGACGAAACGGTCGATTCGTGGCGGGCTGCCATCGGTGCGCAGCGTCATCTGGCTAGGTGGTTCTCCGGTCCCGATGGAAAGCCGAACGACGAATACAAGGCCACGGTCAAGAAGCGATTTGTCCAATGGGTAGTGGATGCGTGTCTTCGCCCTCACGACCAGATGTGGCTCAACTATCACGAAGAAATCGGATTACGGCATACTCCCGAGAAGAAAAATAAAACCGATGGCCCGCAAACGCCTCCTCTCGTCCCGTTGCGCTACTTAATCGGTTTCATTCGCGTTGTGACCACTGGGGCGCGCAAATTCTTCGCAGACGTCGGAGTTGCGGGGAACTACGAAGGCTCGAAGGCGCATGGTCAAAAGCAGTGCAGTTGCACGTCACGCAGTGGTCGCGGCCGTTAGGCAAAAGAGGGGCTTTGGTAGTCGACGGTGAGTATAATCCCCATGATTGGGTTCGATGCCTAAGTACATTTCTTGAAGGATGGCAAAAGAGAATGGAACTTGTGACGTAGATCCGACGCCCGGCCGCACTTAAATTGTCAAGATCAAGATTAATGAGTCACAGCAGACAGCGTGACCGCAAGGAGAAATTGTGGCAAACCCATTCGTCCATGTGGAACTGAACACGCCTGATCCGGAGAAGGCAAAGTCATTCTATTCGGAGCTATTCCAGTGGCAATTGGAAGATGTGCCAAACCCCTCGGTGCCGAGCGGAACCTATTCGATGATCAAGGTGGGCGAAGGAACCGGTGGAGGGATCATGAAGCAGGTTCCGGGCGGACCCTCGGGATGGCTCGCTTACGTTGAGGTGGATGACATCCGCGTCGCGACGAAGAAAGCGAAATCGTTAGGCGGCGAGGTTATGAAGGACGTCACGGAAGTAGCCGGCATGGGTTGGCTTAGCTTCATCCGAGATCCTACGGGCGCGGTTCTGGGACTGTGGCAGTCCAAATCGAAATGAATTCACGACGCCCATGCGATAGATCGTCGTCACCGCCACAGCAAATGGTTTTTTTCTCGAAAATGCAACGGCGTATCGGTGGATCTGGGTTTGAGGTCCCTCAGCTTTGCAAACCGTGTCTCTTTTTGCGAAGAATTCGGATATCCATTGCTATCCGAATACTCATTTCGGAGCATAGGGAAGAAATAGAACGATGTCGTATCAGCCGATAGAAAATTATGGAATCATCGGCAACATGCGCACGGTTGCACACGTGGGCATGAACGGCTCAATCGACTGGTACTGCTACCCACACTTTGATTCGCCCAGCATTTTCGGAGCGCTTCTGGATGACAAGAATGATAGCTACCCGCGCACCCGGGCTCTGCTGGCCGCTTCCGAGCTCTGGGTCAATTGACAACTGTGAGATCCCCGCCAGCTTTTCTACCCGGCTCGTTATCTGGCTGCTCACTTGCGATGCCACCTGCGATTCTGCTCCCGTTGGATTCGCTGCGGACGCTTCCGATGTTTTGCCAAAGGCGATCAGGTTGATGATGTCCGAGGGCGGCAGCGATGGATCTGACGTGTAGTTGGTGTGCAGATGATCGGCGGGTCCCCAGAAATGCATGGTTGTGCACAACCTGGGTGCGAACCCGCGCGAAGTGTGCCTTAAGCTGGACTCGGAAGGGTCCCGTTGCCTCGCGAACCTGTTATCAGGAGAAAATAGCAATTCGGATGCATCTGGCGAGCATGGTTTACTCCTCGAGCCCTATGGCTATCGATGGTTCCGGGTCGGAGGTCTCGACTATATTCTGAAACGGAGTGCAATATAAACGGCCACGCGTCCGTGTTGCCAAGACAAAAAGATAAGATCCGACAATGGGCGAAGGCGAATGGCGTCCGCATCATGCAATGGTTCAGCTCAACCGGGCGTATCGCCGGGCGTCCAGACAAGCATTGCTCTGGGAAGAAGAAGTTACATGCCTCCATTAAGAAGGGCGGTCGCTCACGGAACTGCCAGGCGTCGGGCCATATCTTCCTTACGATCAGATCGCGTCACCCGATGCCGGTCGTTACCACTAGAAAGCCTTGCTCTAACACCGGAGGTGCATCGGCATGCAGTTTTTGATGTCGTCTAAATTGTCCGGCAGACGCTCACGTCAGGAGTTAAGCAGATTCACTCCGGCTCCCAGCAGAACGCCAAGGAGTAGTTCTTTCTTTTTGAATTTCATTTGTGTTCTCCGACGATAATTTCATAGATATGGAGATGCAGAAACGGTGTGAGCCGTTGGCAGGAAGATTTGCACAAAAGATGCACCCGGCGTTGGTCATCCCTCAGTCCTTCGATTCACTTTTCCAATTTCTGGTTTGGCGCACCATCGACTGGTAGCATTCGCAGGCCGCGTTTTCCAGTCCCGCCCTACTCTCCACGTTTACCTCTCCTCGCGTGTATTTGAGGAGTCCTGCTTTTTGCAGAATGCCAGCGGCGACCGTGACGCTTGCCCGTCGCGTACCGAGCATATGGGCGAGAAATTCCTGAGTTAACGGAATGCGGTCGCCCCCGAGTCGGTCTTGACTCATTAGCAGCCATCGCGCCAGCCGCTCGTCGCTCAGCCGCGTGCGAGCGATGCTTGAGGGGACCTGACATATACCTCCAAGGATGCGGTGACTATCCAATTCGCGTGAGTGGTCATTTTCTCAGCCTGTAGTGCGAGACTCTTTCCCGTTCTTAGCCACAGACCAGGCTTTCTTGCCCAATGCAGTGCGTACATGATCTCGGACGATTTATTTGCTCGCAACTTGCAGGTTGTTGGTGACGGAAAAAACTCCGGGCACACTGCTAGACCGAATATTGGCGATGTTCTTGTCGCCCTCGTTATCAACTACGCCTTCGAGGGTGACCTTCCCATTCTTAACGATAATGCGGATGGGTTGCTGTACTCCCAAAGCATATTTCTGCAACGTCGGAAAGCCGTAGATAGCGCGGTAGAGCTGCGTGCGAAGACCGTCGTCCATCGGCGACGGAGGCAATACCTCGATCTGATTGTCAACGTGTTCGACACCTTCGATTCTCTTAACCACGTTTTCGGCGTCGGACTTCAAGGTAGGCCGCGTGACTTGTCCCATCAGAGTCACGTTGTATCCATCCACTTTGTACGCGAGGTTATCGAATACGCTGAAATAAGGTAGCATGACGAGCTCGTGCCTAACTTCCTTCGCAATTCGCTCCGTAGACGCTGCAGAAGCAGTGTTGTTGGCCGCTTGTTGGCCGAAGGCTACAGAACTCAATGCCACAATCAACATTACAATAGATGTTGCACGCATGATTGATCTCTCCTTTGCGGGCGCAGCAATCTTAACCAATGAAGTCCCCTTCATCCGTACGGTTCATACTGTAGGAATGTTAATCATTCGCTTTACCTCGCGCAGGGACTGGCATTCGCCCATCTGTCGTCGTCGTTTCTGCAAGCTTCTGGCATTCATGCCGGCCAATGCCGCTCTCCCGTAAGGCGCAGCCATTCGACCAGCTGAGTACGTCTATTTGCCGCTTCATGCCGCTTAGACGGCAGGGTAGTGGTCGGAGGCTGTACCAGATGAGTCGGGCTCGAAACACATCCCCGGCGGGCAAGCTCCGGGACTGCGCCCGGCGTTGTTATTCGTGTCTTTGTTCGGCCCTGAGCTTGCGCGAGTTTCGATGATCCCCTCATAAGCATCAGCGGAGGCCGGGGAGGGAAGGGCACGGACTGAGGAGAACATCGTTCAATTTCACATGCGCCCGACACAGAGCGGGATTGCACGGTGTGCGGCAATCAGACAACGGGATCGGGGCGCGGCTGGGCTGATTGTCGCTAGGTAGGGTGCATGCCCTGTCCCTAGGGCGAATTATCACTGCTTTGCCTGGTCTGGAGGTGTATGCGCTTTCGCGCGCTGATCGCTATTGTTTCTCCGATCGCCCAAGTCCAAGCCGAACTCCGGATGGTCGTAGGTGCCGGTGATCTTGACTGGAGCCAGGTAACCGTTGGGCTTATTCTTGAAAAAAGGATCCAGCACTTTCAGCATTAGCGATTTAAGACCGTGAGTTGTCTTGGAAACTTCGGCCACGGTTTTCAACGTTCCGTGCAGATCAATTTTCTCGCTGATCAGGTTGTAGGTCCCGCGCATTTGCGCCAGTGCGCCAGGCACGCCGAAGGAAAGGCCGGAGAACGTGGCTACACCCTTCCTAAGGAGAACGTGACCTTTTAAGTCGGAAAGCACGTTGTGAGGATCGCTATCATCATTCTCAGTCTTATGATTTTTGTCTCCCAGGGCGCCCTGGCTCAGGCTGTTGACTCCCTGCTGGGTATCGGCCTTGCTAAAACTACCGGCGTCAATGCCAAAGTCGCCCTGCAACTCCACTCTTTCCAGGAAATGCTTTTTTCCCGGCGGGATAGAGACTCTTGCATTGAAGCTGACCATGCCCGACATCGGCGCTTGCGGTGACGTAGTGAAGAGGAGTAGAAGATCTTGAATTCGCCCGTCTTTGCTGGCCATCGCGAGCGAGGCAGTTTTGCCTGTCTGACCGGCTACCTCTGCGACGCTGCCCTGAGTCCAGACAGTGGTCTGGCGAAAAGTCGCATTTACATTTTGCAAGAAAACATCACCATTTGCCTACGTCATCAGCGTTCCACGGACCGAACTTCCCCGACGTGGTGATTTCTCCCGGCGGTGTCGGGTTTGAAAGCGTTGCTTCAAACGATGCAGGGCCGTAACTCCCGACGTCCCCGATATTGAATCCGAGAAACCGAAACTGGAGCGGCGTAGCGCCGGCCTGGTGGGATGCCACTTCCAGAATCGTTCCGTCCGCTACTAAGTCATCCACCACAACCGACGATCTTTGTGGTGTTTTGAAATGCTCACGTCCCAATGGCGGAATCTGAATATGCATGCCCTCCACCAAAACTAGCTTTACGTGTCTAACAAAAATGCCTATGAAGGTGCCTCTAATCGTTATCCGTTTAACGGTGATCAGAGGCGGAGTGCCGCTTCTTGGATTGTGTCGGAAAATGACGTTTTCTAGCACGCACCCTGGATGGGGGAAGTAAGTCGCATGAAAGGAGCCTGCGGTGACTTTGCTGTCGCTCTCATCCGCCAACTCTTTCAGGACGGCATCAAGCTTGAAGGGCCAAAAGAACGCCAAGAGTAAAACGGCGCCAAAGCTCAGACCCAACGCGGACAGCGCCGCCGGTTTTAGCCATCGTGGCACACGCACTGGGTTTTCTGTGAGCACTTGAGACATTGCAGACTCGCGACTGCTTGGAGGCATACTGTTCGTTCTGGGTTGCTATTTAACTTGGCGGGCGAAGACCTGTCAGGTTGGACCAGGACAAAATGCACCGGTATTGATGCAATTATGGGTCTTCGAAGTCCGTAGTCGGCATCCCCGGTTACGTCCTATTTCGGGTCTGCCAGCATCCAAGTGAGCTCGATTAATTCCTGGAGCATAAGAACACAGGCAAAATGGAACACAGCAAGGGATCTCTCCAGTGAGAACGTTTGCCATCATCATGACGCTGGCACTGGCGGTGGGCTATCCCACCGGAACCGAGGCCTACGCCGTTCTCGCACACGAAGCCATCGTCGACAGCGTATGGAACACCAACATACGACCGTTGCTATTGAAGCGTTTTCCGGGTGCGACGGCTGCGGAACTCAAAGAGGCGCACGGGTATGCCTACGGCGGTGCCATCATTCAGGACATGGGGTATTACCCGCACGGAAGCTTTTTTTTCAGCGACCTGACGCACTATGTGCGCAGCGGAGATTTTGTCCTTGCGCTCCTCCGCGATGCCACAGATCTTGCCGGCTACGCGTTTGCGCTGGGCGCTCTCGCGCACTACGCGGCAGACAACGAAGGTCATCCCCTGGGGACCAATCGGGCGGTTCCGGTGTTGTATCCCAAGCTGAAAAAGAAATATGGCGGTTCGGTTACCTATGAAGATGACAAGCTGGCCCACATAAAAACGGAATTTGGCTTCGACGTGCTGGAAGTCGCGCACGGGCGGTATGCTCCGGACAGCTACCATGACTTCATCGGCTTTGGAGTTTCCGTCCCGCTGCTTGAGAGAGCCTTCCAAGAAACGTACGGCCTGAACCTGAAAGACGTTCTTTCAAACGAAGATGAAGTGCTCGCTTCATACCGTCACGATGTCAGCCAGCTGCTGCCCAAGGCGACACGCGTTGCCTGGAGCCTGAAGAAAGACGAGATCATGCACGATCAGCCGGGCATCACAAAAAAGAAGTTTCTCTACAACCTGTCCAGGGCCAGCTATCGGAAAAACTGGGGGCACGATTATCGCGGACCCTCGTTTGGGGAGAAATTTCTTGCGTTCCTGATTCGTCTTCTTCCCAAATTCGGCCCTCTGAAGGTATTGCAACTGAAAACGCCGACGCCTGAAACCGAGCGAATGTTCGAGGCGAGCTTTAACGCGACACTGGATCGCTACCGGCAGCTGTTAAGCGAGGCAGGAACCGGCCTCCTGCAATTGCCCAACGACAATTTTGACACCGGTCAAATAGCCGAACCTGGCAAGTATCACCTCAATGATGAAACGCAGGTGAAGTGGCTGGACGCACTTGCCAAGGACGATTTCCGGGGTGCTTCTCCGGAGATCAAAGCAGAGCTACTGGATTTCTTTGGTCATCCTGATGCTCCTTATGCGATTAAACGGAAGCCCAAAGACTGGGCGAGAGTTCAGACAGAATTTGAACAACTGAAGAATGCTGGTCGGCCGACGTCGATGGCGCCGGTCGGAGTAGACTGTTCACGGACCCGCCTTGCAATCCGGGCGACCGGCGAAACACAGTGGAGTCCGAGGCTCACTCACTAGTCTAGAGAGATCTGGTCGAGCTCAAGAGAGAGAGAGAGGGCCTGAAAGACGAAGGCAGCGGTTGCAGGAGATTAAAACCGAACTTCCTGCAGTGGTGCCGGGCTCTCCTCCCTTTCTTGAGCGAGAGCCCCTACCTATTTTTCTGGGGAGAGAATTGTCAAGGTCTTACGCTGTACAGAAAACGGACAAGTCATTGGTTAGCACATTGGAATCACGACCGGAATAGAGGCTTAGCTGTCTTCATACTCTTGGGGGCAAACATTAAGATTTGCCGTCGTAAATCCGCAGATGAGATGAAGAAAAGACAGGCTGAGTTGGAAAGGCTAGCCAGCGACGTCGGCGAGCGAGTCTCAACCGTAGCCTCTTAACCACCTGCCCCCTCTGAAGCTGTACCTGCATCTTCATAGATCCACTCACAACTGCTTGCGAAACGAGAAGCCGCCATTCTGGTCACGAACGGCGTTGAACGAGGTTCTTCGGTTCAGCTGATATTCGAGCTTGATAACCTCGCGCTCCGTTACGTGACATCCGTGGTGAAGGTCACGAATATCTTGCTGGTCACTTTGCTTCTCAAGTCAGCAACCAGATTACGAACCGGGTCGAGAAGCTCGCGGGCATGTGCCTAATGACGGCCACTGCGAGAAGAACGGCTCCGCCCATCGACAGCAGGCGCGGGCCCAGCGTGCGTGCGGCGGCTGGCTTTGGCGATTGCGCAATCCGTTTCAGTTGCAGGCGCACATCATGAGCGGACTGGAAACGGTCTTCGCGATTCTTTGCCAGACAGGCGGCGATCGCTGCCGACAACGGCACTGCACCGCTTGCCAAAACCGTTTTGGCCGGAATGGGTTTCCGGAGCAATTTGGGTATCTGTGGCCCGTCCCATGCGTCACACGTGGCTCAAAGAGGCTCTATGGTGCGCAGTTCCTTAATCCCTCGCAATCCTTTCTAATGTTTCACATTGATGGGGTCACGATGGTTTTTTCTCCCGAAGCGCATGGATTGTCCCTCTGCCTCAAGCGGAAAACCCATCACGCGCCGCCCATGATCAAGAAGGTAATCGCCAAGTTTGGCAAAGGATGACTCTGGATCTGACATTGATCTGCCAATTCACTCTAAGCCCCATGGATTCACTATTTGTCTTCAACATGGAATGTGCTGTCACAAGAATCAAGGGCAACTCCGTGATTGTAAGGATCATCTCAACGAAATCTGGTTGGAGGTGACCGTGGACACACTATCCACGATTCTCTGGCGCGACCAGCAAGGTCAAGACATCGCGGAGTATGGTGTCATCTTGGCCATGATTCTGGTGCTGGTTATCGGAACTGTCCGATTGGTAGGCAGCAACGCCAACAATGTGTTCTCATCGGTGGCGAGCTCAGTTCACTAAGGGACGAGACCACAGCATGAGCTGTGGCGTAAGGTGGTACTAGCCCGGATAAGTTGGAACTAGAAGTTGCACCTGATGAACTTCAGTCTGCATGTAAAGATACCGCGACTACCTGGAGAGTGTGGCTGCCGATCACTGACCGGTTAAGCACACTCCACGAAAAGATCAGACAGGCCAGGCTATTTCAGTGTGAATAGGACGCCGGTTCAGGAGGGTCTTCATCTGCGGCCTTGGATTTTGTAGTTTGCCGTGCCAATCCGCGCAGGCGCGATTCACCCGGGCTGCTGGACTCGATCTTGTAGCAGTGCCATCGACTAGGCGGTTGCGGTAGATTCCTAATGATCGGTGACTAGCAAGCCGCCGCAGCTGCGATGTTTTCGGTGACGAGCGGCTTGCGGTTATGGCTGTACCGCGTTCAATCCAATGTAGACGGCCCAACCCGCGA
>CAWBGY010000013.1:0-39500 GCA_963788505.1 Terriglobia bacterium | reverse complement strand
CTTGTGGCTCCAGATGTAGTGAAAGCCGGCCAGGACGGTCTTCCAGGTGACCGGCTCGCGGGCTTGCACCTGGGTCGCAGGTGATGCGAAGGGTGGAGAATACGGCGGCCAGGCTAGTGACCACGGCGGTCGCATACACCACCGCCGGCCCGCGAAAAGGGCATACAAAAAGCCGCCAACCGACGGCCCCAGGATGGTGGCCGCCTGAAAGATGCTGGCATTCCAGGCCACGGCGTTGGGGAAATGTTCTTCCGGAACCAGTTGCGGCAGAAGCGCCCGGCTGACCGGACCATTGAAAGCGCGCACCACGCCGATCAGCACGACCACGGCATAGATCAAGTGGACCGAATGGCTGCCTCGCCAGGCGATCGCCCAGAGCAGCCCAGAAGACACGGCGAACCCGCAATAGCACAGCGTGACCAGTTTGCGCCGGTCGAAGCGGTCCGCCACATGCCCCGAGACCAGGAACAAAAGCACACCCGGGAGAAACTGGGCCAGACCGATCAGGCCCAGGTCCAGCGGCCGCCGCGTGATCTCGTATACCTGCCATCCCACTGCGACCGACTGCATCTCGAGCGCAGCCACGATGAAAAATCGCGCCGCCTGGTAAATGGTGAAGTCCGGATAGCTGAATGCTATACGGCCGGCAGGCAGCCTGCTTTCGGGCGACTTGGGCTCCGGAAGTCCGGGTGCGGGGAATTCGGCCATCCTTATCTAATGTGCCATAAAACCGGTTTCCTGTAGAGGCATGGCTCGCAGCGGCCGGCATGCCTCGGCACAACTTCCACCGCTATAATTCGGCGACGTGCTGATGGTTCTCCGCACCTTCGCCTGGCTGGCCTGTGTGGTCTACGCTACCATCCCATCGTTTTGGCTGGTCATCCACCCCCGAGCCAACTACTGGCGTGGGCGCAAGGGTTCCCCATATCACCTGCTGTTATCGTTCTGGATCGCAATGTGGATCGCGGTGGGCGCGCTCACGGCTCCCTGGCGAAATCTGCTGCTCTATACGACCGCGTGGACCTGGGTACCCGCAGCTTTCATCTTCGCCGCCGGTTTCTGGATCTACAGACGCGCCGGGACCGGTTTTAGCGCCGCCCAACTCGGCGGCCTCCCCGAACTCATCCCCGGACATCCGGAGCAGCGCCTGGTAACGTCGGGCATACGGGGCCGGGTCCGCCATCCAGTTTATCTGGGACATCTATGCGAGATGCTCGCGTGGAGCATCGGAACGGGACTGTCGGTTTGCTACGGGCTGACCGCATGCGCTCTGGTCACCGGCGCCGTCATGATCCACCTGGAAGATAAAGAACTGGAGCAGAGGTTCGGCGAAGAATACCGCGCTTACCGGCAGAAGGTTCCCGCGGTGCTGCCAAGGATCAGCGATTGAATGGTTTCAGATTGTGCCTCGATGCGCGGGGCCGGCCCGCTTTGCCGCGCGTCATCGCTATAATCGAACCCAGCTGCGAGCTGGAAGCTGACGGCCGAAAGCAGGCAGCGTCCTTCGTCCTTTTATGCGCTTCGAATTGTTCATCGCCACTCGCTACCTGCGTGCCAAACGCCGCCAGGCCGTCATCGGCGTCATCACCGGTATCTCCATCGCCGGAGTCGCGGCCGGAGTGGCCTCGCTCATCGTGGCCCTCGCCATCAATAATGGATTCCGCCAGGACCTGCAGAATCGACTGCTGGGCTCGACCTCGCACGTCAACCTCTTGCGCATCGAGAGCGATGGCATCAAGGACTGGCGTCCACTGATGGATCGCTTATCCAGGCAGCCCCATGTGGTCGGCGTCGCGCCTGCGATTTACGAACAAGTATTGATCTCGCGGGGCCCACGGGCCCGGGGCGCTGTCTTGAAGGGGATGATCCCGGCCGACGAGCGCAAAGTCAGCGACCTGCTCAATACGGTGACCATTGGTTCGCTGGACGCTCTGGATAAAGAGCCGTCGGATCAGCACCGCAGAGCCCGCTCCTCCGCCCTCAGGCGCAAAGGCTCGCTGGCACTCCAGAGGCTCCGGATGATCTGAACTCAGTCCATGAACGTGTGGCTGCGATGCCGCCCATCGTTCTTGGCAAGGACATCGCAGAAGACCTGGGAGCCACGCTGAACTCGGTGGTGCTGGTCACCAGTCCGCAAGGCGAGCTCACTCCGTTTGGGCTGGTTCCGAAGTACAGCCGCTTCCGCGTGGTGGGAATTTTCAATTCCGGTTTCTTCGACTACGACAGTTCCTGGGCCTTCACTGGTCTCTCCGATACCCAAAATCTTGAAGGTCTGGGTGATCAGATTACGGTGCTCGAGTTCAAGGTGGACGACATTTACCAGGCGGGAAAAATCTCTCGGGAACTCGAACAGGCTGCCGGCAAGGGCTTCATGGCCACAAATTGGATGGAACAGAACAAGGCCCTGTTCCGCGCCCTGCGGCTGGAAAGACTGGTGACGTTCATCACTATCGGTCTGATTGTTTTTGTCGCCGCCCTGAATATTCTGATTTCACTCACCATGATGGTGATGGAGAAAACCCGCGACATCGCCGTGCTCATGTCCATGGGCACGCGCAAATCGCAAGTGCGCCGCCTCTTTATCACGCAGGGAGTCTTGATCGGCGTGATCGGGACTGCGATTGGGCTGGTGATCGGCTATGCGCTCTCCTGGGTGGGAGGCCACTACCACCTGCTGTCGCTCGCGCCCGAGGTCTATTCGATCGACTACGTTCCATTCGCTCCGCGCGCCATCGATGGCGTCCTGGTCGCCTTGGTGGCCATCGGGATTTCCCTGATCGCGACGCTCTATCCATCGTGGTCGGCGGCGCGCATTCTTCCCGCCGAAGCTCTCCGCTACGAGTGACCCTCGGCCGGATTGTGACCATCGTCATATCGTATTTAATGAAAATTGGGCTTAAGGTTCCCTTCATAGACGCTCCCCCAAGAGGGAGCAGGAGGTTTCCGCTTCGGCGTTCGTGCTTTAATGAAAGGTTGCGCTTGCGGATAGCTGAGAGCTATGGCAGGCAGCTGCACTTTGAGCCGGGGAGACGCACTTTTGCATCTAATCGAACAGGAAACGATCCTGCGCGTCGAAGGTCTGAAGAAGGTTTTCCGCTCCGGCGAATCGGATCTGGTGCTCTTTGAAAATTTGTCATTCCAGGTAGCCAGAGGAGAAATGCTGGCCATCGTGGGCGAGTCGGGCTCGGGCAAGAGTACCTTGTTACACATCCTCGGCGCTCTTGATCGTGCTTCTGCAGGTGACGTATACTGCGCCCACTTGCGATTGAGTTCGCTTTCAGAAGATGACGCGGCCGGGTTCCGAAACCATGAGCTCGGTTTCGTTTGGCAGTTCCACTACCTGCTGCCGGAATTTACGGCACTGGAAAACGTGGCCATGCCGCTGCTGCTTCGGGGTTGTGCCCAGCAGAAAGCGGAGGGAGAAGCTTCGCGATGGCTGCATGAGGTGGGTCTGGAGCAGCGCTCGCATCATCGGGCGGGAGAACTTTCCGGCGGTGAACAACAGCGTGTGGCTCTGGCCCGGGCGCTCATCACCCAGCCCAAGATTCTGCTGGCGGATGAGCCTACCGGAGACCTCGACAGCCGTACAGCGGACTCAGTTTTTGAATTGATTGCCCGGCTCCATCGCGACTACCAGCTGACCTCTCTTGTTGCCACCCACAATTTTGCCTTCGCGCGCCGCTGCCATCGGGTGTTGCGTTTGCAGCGCGGGAAAGTGGAGGAGGTCGCGCCGGAGACGCTTTCCGGCTAGAGCTGACAGGAATTGGCAGAGTGCGGCCAGAGTTTCGAAACGGAAGGGCACAGGAGGAAATGAAAGTCAGTTACCAGTTCACGGTTCTCAGTTCTCAGTTGGTGTAACGTTGTGCAGGGCTTAGGTACAGGGTTTGCTCGGGGATGCCTTTGGTAACGGGAGCGGGGGTTCTACCGGCGCTTCCGGGCCATAGACGGGTTGGCAGGTAGATTGCAATAATGATGAGGACGGTTGGTTTCCCAGGGTTCGGGCCGTAAGCAGAAACCTCGGTCCTCAGTAGAGCCAAGGGGGGTAGGGCTTTATGTTTGAACGTTATACGGAAAAAGCAAGGCGCGTCATATTTTTTGCGCGCTACGAAGCCAGCCAGTTCGGGTCTCCTTATATTGAAACGGAGCACCTGCTGCTTGGACTGTTGCGCGAAGACAAAGCCCTGACTAATCGCTTTCTGCGTTCGCACGCTTCGGTCGAATCCATTCGCAAGCAGATCGAAGGACACACCACGATCCGGGAAAAAGTTTCGACCTCGGTTGACCTGCCGTTGAGCAACGAATGCAAGCGGGTCCTGGCCTACGCCGCGGAAGAGGCGGAACGTCTGTCGCACAAGCACATCGGAACTGAGCATTTGCTGTTGGGCCTGCTAAGAGAAGAGAAGTGCTTCGCGGCTGAGATTCTGCACGAGCGGGGTCTGAGGCTTTCTACCATTCGCGAGGAACTGGCACGCAGCAGCCAGGAGAAATCAGCCCCCCAGCGTCAGCGTGAATCTTCACTGCTCAGCGAGTTTTCCCGCGACCTGACCCAGGCCGCCATGGACAACCAGCTCGATCCTCTGGTGGGACGCGAAGGCGAACTGGAGCGCGTGATCCAGATTCTCTGCCGTCGCACCAAGAACAACCCGGTGCTGATCGGCGAGCCCGGTGTGGGCAAGACGGCGATCGTGGAAGGCCTGGCCCAGCGCATCGCCGATGGCGAAGTCCCCTCGTTTCTGGCGGATAAGCGCATTCTCGGACTCGACCTTTCATTGATCGTCGCCGGCACCAAGTATCGCGGCCAGTTTGAAGAGCGTCTGAAGACCATCATGAAGGAGTTGATGGAGTCGCAGAATTCCATCATCTTCATCGACGAGCTGCATACCCTGGTAGGGGCCGGCTCGGCGGAAGGCTCGCTGGACGCGGCCAACATCCTGAAGCCGGCATTGTCACGGGGTGAGATCCAGTGCATTGGCGCCACCACTCCGGGCGAGTATCGTAAGTCGATCGAAAAAGACCGCTCGCTGGAGCGCCGCTTTCAGGCGGTAAAAGTTCCACCGCCGGATGAAGTTAACGCCACCAAGATTCTGTTCGGGATCAAAGACCGGTACGAGAAGTTCCATGCCGTCACTTACACCGACGAGTCCATCAACTTCGCGGTATCGCACTCGAATCGCTATATCCCGGACCGGTTCCTGCCGGACAAGGCGATCGACCTGATCGACGAAGCCGGAGCGCGCGTAAAGCTGCGCCAGACTTCGTTGCCCGAGGAAATCACCGAAGTCCAGAAGCGCATCAAGTTCATCGTCCATCGTATGGAGAACGCCATCGCGAACCACGAGTTCGAGAAGGCGCGCTTCTATTCGGACGAGGAACGCAAGGAGCGCGAGAACCTGCGCGCTCTTCGCGAAAAATACCACCTCGATGAATCCTCCACCGGCGTTGTCGGTCGGGAGGACATCGAGGACGTGGTATCGCGCTGGACCGGCGTCCCGATCACCTCCATTAAAGAAGAAGAATCACAGAAGCTGCTGCGCATCGAAGAAGAGCTGCACAAGCGGATCATCTCGCAGGACAAGGCCATCATTGCCCTGGCCCGCGCCATCCGCCGCAGCCGCGCCGGCCTGAAGAGCCCCAACCGGCCGATCGGCTCGTTCCTGTTCCTCGGACCCACGGGCGTGGGCAAAACCGAGGTCGCCCGTACCCTGGCCCAGTTCATGTTCGGCAGCGAGAAGTCGCTGGTCCGCTTTGATATGTCCGAGTTCATGGAAAAGCACTCGGTCTCGAAGCTGATCGGTTCGCCTCCGGGATACGTCGGCTACGAGGAAGGCGGACAGCTGACCGAGCGGGTGAAGCGCGCGCCATACTCGGTCGTCCTGCTGGACGAAGTCGAAAAGGCGCACCCGGACGTGTTCAACATCCTGTTGCAGGTATTTGAAGACGGCCAGCTCACCGACGGCCTCGGGAATACGGTCGACTTCAAGAACACGATCATCATCATGACCTCGAACATCGGCGCCCGGCATTTGCAGAAGCGCGAAGGCCTGGGCTTCCAGTCGACCAATGAGGACATGATTTCGAGCAAGGTAGAAGATCTGGTCAAGGGCGAAGTAAAACGCACCTTCAATCCGGAATTTCTCAACCGTCTGGACGAAATCATTCTGTTCACGGCGCTGAGCGAGCAGGACCTGATCCAGATTCTGGAGTTGATGGTCAGCCTGTTGAACCAGAACCTGGCCCAGAAATCGATCACGGTTACCGTGACCGACGAGGCCAAGAAGTGGATCCTCAACCAGACGCTGGGCGATCGCAGCTATGGCGCGCGTCCTCTGCGGCGGGCGCTGCAGAAGTACATCGAAGACCCGCTGTCTGAAGCCTTGATCCAGGGCACGATTACCACGCGGCCGGCATTCATCGAAGTCTTTCTGGAAGGCGAGAAACTGTACTACCGACCAGTCGACTCCGAGAAGACCGAGGGCGTGCTGCTGTACGAGAATTAGGCAGCGATCAGCTATCAGCCGTCAGCCTACGCTGGCGGCTTTGTTTTCTTTGCGAACTTTGCGGAGTGTCTTTGCGCTCTTTGCGGTCAAGATCTTTTACCGCCAAAGACGCCAAGGAAACCGCGCAAAGGACGCAAAGAGAGTCCTAAGAACCATGGAACTTGTACTCTATTCGTCTCTCTGGTGTTCCGACTGCCGGGCGGCCAAGCGCTTCCTGCAGGGGCATAACATTCCATTCAAAGAGGTTGACGTCGAAAGCACACCCGGGGCGGCCGCCGAAGTGGTTGCCGCGACGGGAAAACGGGCCCTTCCGCAGTTTGTCATCGACGGCGAGTGGGTCCAGCCCTACCGCCCGGGCGAGGGGTTTCTATATGAGGAAATGTCCCAACGCCTGGGTATCAAAGAACTCTAAGACCACCCGTACATCACCTTCCGTACCCTAGAAGACGCCGCCTCCAGGCCGCAAGATAGTAGGCCACAGGTTTGCCCGGCGGACAGGCGTTCCCCTCCCCCAATTTGCCCGCGCGGCGGCCAGTTCAGGCCATGGTCGAGAGCCATCATTCATCGGAAGAAGAACCGGTTTGCACTGCCTGGGCACGGCTGGTGGAAGTCGTGCTGGGCTTGTTCCTGCTCATCGGGACCGGCTTCATGGCCCACTACTACGCGCCACCCGCCCCCCTTCCAATACCGGCGCCGTCCCGTCCTGCGCTTAACAATGACCACCAGGATGAACTCCGCCAGCTCACGCGCGACGTGGATGAACTGAAGCAGGAGCAGGCTATGCCTGCCCTGGTCCTGAACCGATATCGCAATTCAATCTGCTACATCTATGGCGTCTACCACGTTTCCATGCCTGGACGCAGGCCCGCTCTGCGCGCCCGCATTTCGGGCACCGGCTTTGTGGTTGCCGAAGGGCTATTGGCCACGAATCGTCACGTGGCGGAGCCCTGGTACGGGGATTCCGAGGCGGATGCCCTGATCAGCAAGGGCGCCCAGCCGGAACTGGAAAAGCTGGTGGCCTTCTTCCCGGGCTTCCCGCTGCCCGTCGATATCACGCCCTTGATACTGAGTGCGACCGGCGACCTGGCAGTGCTCCACGTCGAAAATTCGCAGGCCATCAGCCGCCTTCGTCCTCTCCCGCTGGCCAGCCGAGTTTCGAATCCGGGAGAATTGGTCGCGGTAGTCGGCTATCCCATGGGCGTGCTGGGCATGGTCGCAAAATCGCCTCCAGCCGTGTACGAACGACTGGCTTATCGCCGCGACGACATTGGCGCGGCCAACGAACTGGCAGCGCTCTCGCTGATCCGCCCGTCGGCCACCTGCGGCCACCTGGGGGACGTAGTCGGCGACAAGCTCATCTATGACGCTCCCACCGCCCACGGCGGCAGCGGCGGCCCGGTATTCAACTCGCAAGGCCAGGTAATCGGCATCAACGAAGCCTACATCGACGGCTTCTCGGGCGGCACTCTGGGCGTGTCCGTACAAGCGCTTCGTCCCTTGATCGCAGCGGCACAGAAGAGGGTCAGTGCCGGCGCGCAGCCGCAGACGAAACAGCCGAACTAGTCCGCCATCTCTCGCTCTTGCTCTGTGTTCTCGCTCACCCGAGGTGGAACACCGAACCGGAGCAGTGACGTTCCTGAGAGACGGCTGGGTTCCGACATTTCCTGCATGAATTCCCAGTTCTTGGTCTTCAGAATGTCAAAGGCGGTCAACATACCTGCCAGTTCGCCGGTTTCATGGTTCAGTACGAGGGCGTGGCCATAGCCCCCAGCCAGAAAGCGCTCCGCCACGTTGTGCACGACTTCATGGCTGTAAGCTACGGGAAATTCCTTGTGTGCGAGCGACAACGCGGTCGAGTCCGGGGTCGAGAGCATCAAATCCCGGCGGTAGAGCAGTCCGATGACATGTTCCTTCTCGTCTACCACCGGCACGCATTCGTGTCCCAGGACGGCAGGAAGAAAATCCAGAACTTTCTGGTCGGCACGCACTGTGTCCGTGCCCGCGCTCATGATGTCCCGAACCCGCAACATCTTCATGGGATCGATCTCATAGGCGTCCGGCACCAGATGTCCCCGGCGCACCAATCGCTCGGTGTTGATGGTATTGCGCATGAAGAAATGGACCGCCAGGTCGGCGACCACCGCGACCAGAAACACCGGCAGAATCGCGTTGTAGGCCCCGGTTACTTCCAGCATGAACAGAATGGCGCTGGGGGTGGCGCGATACAGGCTGCCGAACAACGCCGCCGTGGCCACCATGCCGTAAATTCCGATGGTGGAGGCATTCGGCAGAAGCAGATGTACCAGCGACCCGAAGGCGGCGCCCAGGCTGCCTCCGATCATGAGCGCGGGAGCGAAGGTACCGCCCGATGCGCCCGAGCCGAGGGCGACGGCAAACGCCACCAGCTTGGCGGCGCCCACGCCCAAGAGCAGGGATAAGGGCTGCGGCCTCGAGAGCAGGTCGGCGATGACGGAGTACCCGGTTCCCAAGACCTGGGGATAGAAAATGGCGATGATGCCGACCAGCAGGCCGCCCATTGCCGGCACCAGCGGGAACCAGATTTTCAGGCGCTCGAAAAAGTCTTCACAAATATAAAGAGCCCTGGTCATCAGCCACGCGAGCGCGGCACAGACTACACCCAAAACCACAAAGAAGGGCAATTCCAGAGGATGGAATTGATAAGTTGTGATCACCGGAAAAACCGGCAGGGCTCCGCGGAATCCCATCGCGACCATGGTGCCGGTGGCGGAGGCCAGCGCGATCGGCACGAACGAACGTGCGCGAAACTCGAACACCAGCAACTCGACCGCCAGCATGACACCGGCGAATGGAGTCTTGAACACGCCGGCCAGCCCTGCCGCCGCGCCACAGGCCAATAGAATGCGGCGTTCTGCCGGAGAACTCGACATCACGCCGCTCAGAAGAGAGCCCAGCGCGGCGCCAGTCTGGATGATTGGACCTTCCGCGCCAAATGGGCCGCCGCTGCCTACGGTGATGGCCGCGCTCAAAGGCTTGAAGAAGCTGACCCTGGGTTTCACAATGCTGCGATTATTCAGCGCCACCGACATGGCTTCCGGGATGCCGTCGCCTTTGATCTCGGGAGAAAAATAGTGAATCAGCAAACCCACCAGCAGCCCACCCGCAGCGGGTAATAGAGGGGTCCAGAGATGGTGAGGCGCCAGGTTCGGAGGCAGGCTGGCGGATGTCGCCCGGCCGTAGAAACAGATGTTGGAGATGAAGTTGATGGCGCGCAGCAATCCCTCGGCGACCAGGCCCCCGACGATTCCCACCACAATGCCCATCAGAGAGAGAACCAGCATGCGGGAGGTCCGGCGGTGATGGCTGGAGTTCACCGCCTTTTCGTAGCCTGCAAAGGCAGACTCACGGGCGGGGTCCATTTTGGCGGTCTTGGGGGGAGTTCGAGCTTGGCCTTCAGGCATTCGTTACTCTTCTCCTGGCGGACTTGGAGGAACGGTTTGGAGATTTGGCCGGGGAATCCGGGTTCATCGCCCGCTTGAGGGCGCGCAGCAGCGCGGGGCCCTGCGAGCGTAGTTCAGCCGTGTGGTGCAGCGAGAGTTCGCGCAGCACATGCTCTCCCTCCTGGGTCAAAGCGACGAACACTTCGCGCCGGTCCTGGCTCGGCCGTCCACGCTTTACGTACCCAGCGGCTGCCAGCCGATTGATCAGTTCCACCGCACTGTGGTGTTGAATCTGCAAACGCTCAGCCAGCTCGCCGATGCGCGGCCGGACACCCTCAGGCAGGCCTTTCAGGGCCAGCATCAGCTGGTGCTGTTGCGGTTCCAGTCCCGCCTTGCGGGCTGCCTGTTCGCTGAAGTGAAGAAAGCGGCGAATCTGGTAGCGCAGCTCGGCCAGCGCCTGATAGTCGGACGGGGCGAGGATCTTTTCCATATGTGTCGCAACCTAACAATATCGTATCACGATATATTTGGGGACTGGAACTATCGAGAGTAATGACAGGAGACAGTTACTTGCCGATCCGCGGGAGGTCCTTCACTGCCTGAAGGCCGTTCAGGATCAAACTCTTAGGGGGATAGGGGGCGCGAGGAGACGCCAGCCAACTACGATAACGGGCCTCATCCTGGACCTGGCTCTGGCAGGCTCTAGGATCTGGCGCGCAATCTCTACGGGTTCGCGGGTGAAGGGACTCTTAAGCTTTGACCACTTTGCCGCTGCGCAGGCAGGAGGTGCAGACGCGGATGCGCTTGGTCGCGGCGCCGACTTTGGCGTGCACCGGGCGCAGGTTTACGTTCCAGCGCCGCTTGGTGATGTTGTGCGCGTGGCTGATGTTATTTCCGAATTGCGGCCCCTTGCCGCAGATCTCACATACTTGTGCCATTGACCACTCCAGGTAAATGCGGAACTTGATTGGTAAAACATAGATTTTACCGGATTTGCCACCCTTTCGACAACTTAGCGCCGAATCCACGCGCAGCGCAAATGATGCCAGAACGGTTTTCCGTTGTGACGTTTGCAAACCTTGCGGGTCAAAGTCTTTAACCGCAAAGGACGCAAAGCAATCCGCAAAGGCCGCAAAGGGGGTCTGTGCGATACTGAAATCATGGCCACCGCGCCCGATCCCAAGTCGGTAAAAGTGAACCTGACGACCGGGGCCGGCGTGGACATCGAGTGGAAAGACGGCCACGACTCACACTACACGTTCCCCTTCCTGCGCGATGCCTGTCCCTGCGCTCTTTGCGACGACGAGCGGGGCAAGTCTGGACGCCAGCCGGGCGAGCCGCCCAAACTGGCGCCCGGCGCGCTGCCCATGTTCAAGGAGGCGGCCAAGCCCCTGTCGGCCGAACCTGTGGGCAAATACGCGATCAAATTTCACTGGAACGACGGCCACGAACTGGGGATTTATTCCTGGCAGTTTCTGCGGGACGTGTGTCCGTGCGAGGAATGCAATGCCCAGCGAATCGCGGCGAAAACAGGATAGTTTCGTTGAAGCAGGGAAGACCCAGCAGGGCAAACAAGACAGCTGCGTGCCGCGCACCAACTGCTTAACCCAGCCTAATGTCCTCGGCGGTCCGCAGGCGGTAGCGATTATTGGGGTCGATCGCGCCGACGGGCTGCGCGTCCGGGAGCGTAGGTCAACTTACGGAAGCGTGGATATAGGGCAAGCGCTCGCAAATCTTGGCCCGGCTTGTTGCCTGTTTTCTCAACGCACACCAATGCTGAGGACAAGGGCTGCGAAAGCAGCAATCAGCCCACACGTTCTTATCCAATGGTAGATATCCCATCGATGTTCCTGGGCTTGCCAGTCTGTGGGAAGGGAGTCTGGTTTCCATTTCGCAATCCGGTTGTTGATCGGCACCGGACCGACAAGCGAAAACACAACCGCGAAGACTTGCATCGTGAGAGCGAATGCCGCGAGATGCCACGCGCTTTTGTCCAGATGCGCGAAGGGCAGCAATAGGAGAACATTCAGCAGAGTGGAGCCTGTCATCCAAAACGGCATGACATGCCCAAGTAATACCGCGAACGATGATCTCGTAAGGGCATGGACTTCGAGGGGTTGGCGGTTGAGGGTGGGATGGGTAAAAGCGGCCACATTCAGCTCACTTCCACACATCAGCCCCAGGACGAGAACAGCAAAGAGTTGAAGTGCCATGGGGAAACCTCCGGTGCGTTCGATGCCGCTCCCGAGCAACGCGCTGCCAGTCGATCCCCTGTAAAATTAATAAGCGAAAGTGGAGCCATCCCCATTTGTCTTTCTTAGACCAACTTAACCCGCAACAACGCGCCGCCGTTGAGACCACGGAGGGACCGGTCCTCATCCTCGCGGGGGCGGGCAGCGGCAAGACGAGGGTCATCACCTTCCGCATCGCTTATCTCATTGAAAATCAAGGAGTGATGCCGGAAGCCATTCTGGCAATGACCTTTACCAACAAGGCCGCTCAGGAAATGGTCGAGCGCGTGGACAAGCTGGTGGGGGGGCTTTCCATCGCCAAGCCGACGATTTCGACCTTTCACTCTTTCTGTGTGCGGGTGTTGCGGCGGGACATTGAGCAGCTGCGCATTCCTTCGACTGTGCCCGGCCAGCCGCCGATCGGCCTGACCAAGAGCTTCGTGATCTATGACGAGTCTGACCAGCAGCAGCTGGTGAAGTCAGTAATGCGACGCCTGGGCATCGACGACAAGCAGACCACGCCGCGCTCCGTGCTGTCGCATATTTCCTGGGCCAAGAACCACATGCTCGATCCCCAGGAAGTGTATCTGCAGTCAGGCGATCCCAAGACGGAGCGCGTGGCCCACATTTATGAGGAGTATCGCAAGGAGCTGCGCAAGGCCAACGCTCTTGATTTCGACGATTTGCTGCTCGAGACGGTGCGTTTACTGAAAGCGGTGCCGGCGGTTCGCGATTACTACAACCGCCGCTACCAGTACGTGATGATCGACGAATATCAGGACACCAACCGCCCGCAATACGAGCTGATGCTGCTGCTGGCCGGCACCCATCACAATATCTGCGCCGTGGGGGATGAAGATCAGTCCATCTATTCCTGGCGGGGCGCCGATATCCGCAACATTCTGGAATTTGAAAAGGACTTTCCCGAAGCGAAGATCATTCGCCTGGAGCAGAACTACCGTTCCACCCAGAACATTCTGCAGGCGGCGTCGGCGGTGGTTTCGAACAACCTCAAGCGCAAAGGCAAGAACCTGTGGACCTCACGCCAGGGGGGCGCCAAAATCGGCTACTACGAGGCCCCGGACGGCGAAAATGAGTCCCTCTTCGCCGCCGACTACATCTCGAAATATTTTCGCGAAGCCGCCGCTCAGGGCGAAACTGCGCGGGCCGCCGTGCTCTATCGCACGAACTCGCAATCCCGGCTCTATGAAGAGGCCATGCGCCGCTACGGCTTGAAGTATCACGTGGTCGGAGGCTTCTCGTTCTACGAACGCGCCGAGATCAAGGACCTGATTTCGTATCTGAAAGTCATCCACAACCCGGATGACTCCATTTCGCTGCTGCGCGTGATCAACACTCCAGTCCGCGGCATCGGCAAGACCAGCATTGAAACTCTGGAGCGGGTCGCGCTTGAAACCGGCCTTTCCCTGTGGGGTGCGATTGCGCAAGCGATCAAGCGCCAGCTCCTGCCCCAGCGCGCTCTCGCTGCCCTGAAGGTTTTCACCAACATCATCGAGGACGGCCGCGCCATCCTGATCGGAACCTATGCCGAGCGCCTGGAAGAGACAGCCGCGGCTGAGGCTGCGCCGGAAACAGAAGACGGCGAGACGGATGTACAACTCGAGGATGACGATACCGATTTCAGCCCGGACAATTTCTCGTTCGATTTCGGTGAGACTGGAGGAGAGCAGTGCCGGCGTCCCGGCGGCAAGTAGGCGGGGCAAATGGCTTGCCTGACGAAGAGGCGGAGGCGGAACGCCTCCCCGACAGCCGGCAGGATGCCGGCGCTCGGAATTCAGGCGCTACGAATGCCCCTGCCGCCAGCACTGCCGACATCCTGAAATTCCTGATCGACCGCACCGGCTACATCAGGTTGCTGGAACAGGAAGATACGCCCGAAGCCTACTCTCGCGTCGAAAATCTTCGCGAACTGGTCAACGCGGCCATGGATTCCCGCGACCGCGGCGAGACCCTCGACCAGTTTCTCGACCACGCCGCCCTGGTCAGCGACGCCGACGCCTACGATGAGCGCGCCCAGATCACCCTCATGACCCTGCATGCCGCCAAGGGCCTCGAGTTTCCGCTGATCTTCCTGGGAGGACTGGAAGAAGGCCTGTTCCCGCACTCGCGAACTTTTCTGCAGCCCGACGACGTCGAAGAAGAGCGCCGCCTCTGCTACGTCGGCATGACCCGCGCCATGGACACGCTGATTCTGACCCGCGCCGTCTACCGCCGCCGCTACGGCACCGACCTGCCCGAGGCCAGTATCCCATCAAGGTTTCTGGAAGAGATTCCGCTGGAGTTGGTCGAGGACCTCGGAAAACCAAGAAGAGGTCGTGTGGCCGCGGGCGACTCGCCCGCGTTCGGCTATTCGCGGGCGAGTCGCCCGCGGCCACACGAGCATGAATCTGCCCACTACGCCTACGAAGATGAAGACCAAAGTGCGGCGTGGACGAGTCAACAGAAGCCGCGCCCGCCCGCAGCGTCTTATTCCGGCAAGTCCTACAATTCCATCGAAAACATTGCCGATTTCTTTGCCTCGCGAGGCAAGAGATTCAGCGTCCCCAAACCGCCCGCCGAGGAACCTAAAGGCAAGAAGGGCTTCCGCCCCGGACAAAAGGTCCGCCACCCCAAATATGGTGAAGGCACGGTCTACCAGCGCGAAGGGGAAGGTGAAGATGCCAAGATTACGGTACAATTCCCTCGCTTCGGTTTGAAGAAGCTGGTCGAGAAGTATGCCCAGCTGGAGGGAGTCAGCTCTTAGCCTTTAGCTCTTAGCTTTTAGCCAGATCCCGGAGTCCTGATGTTTTGGCTAAGAGCTAATGGCTAAGAGCTAAAGGCTAGCTTTTCTAAGGAGAAATAGACAGCACTCATGGCAAACACAAGCACCCTGAGCAAGGAAGAACGTAAGAAGAGCAAGCGCGCGGCACGCAAGAAGCGCAAGACGGAGAACCCACTGAAGCCGCGTGAGTATGCGCGCGGTTCGGCCAAGCGCAAAGTCAAGAAGATGGCTCGAGGCACGGCGAAGCGCTAGAAGCGGCAGGCTACTCTTTGGCAGCCGGCAGTGGCCGCGGACATTCGGTTTCGACCGGAGTTCGCCGGCCCGTTGCCGGCTGCCGGTGGCCGAGCGTTCCCAGGAGACCGAAACCCTTTGGCACAACCACCGACGGCACGCTCATCCAGCAACCAGCTTCTGTGCTGCAAATCCATTGACAAACTGATCGCGGAAGCCGACGAGCCGGGTCATCGTCTCAAGAAAACGCTGGGCCCGTGGTCGCTCACCGCCCTCGGCATTGGCGCTATCATCGGCTCGGGGATATTCGTTCTCACGGGCACGGCTGCCGCGGGAGAACACTTCGAGGCGCCCTCGATCCTGCACGCGCAGGTTCTGGACCTGATTTCCAACTTTCTGCGCACAGGAAGCACGGCGGGAGCGTTGATGCACGGTCGTCCCCCGGCTGGCCCCTCCATCGCCATCTCGTTTCTGCTGGTCGCCGTGGCCTGCAGTTTTGCCGGCCTGTGTTATGCCGAACTGGCTTCGATGATTCCGATCGCAGGCAGCGCCTACACCTATTCGTATGCGACGCTGGGAGAGATTTTCGCCTGGATCATTGGCTGGGATTTGATCCTGGAATATGTAGTGAGCAATGTGGCGGTAGCCGTGGGTTTCAGCGGATATGCCAAGGCGCAACTGGCGGCTTTCGGGATCAACCTGCCGAGCGCATGGGCCAGTCCGGTGTGGGCTTCGGGACACTGGACGGGCGCTTATTTCAATGTGCCCGGGTTCCTCATCGTTTTCATTTTGACCCTGCTGCTGGTGCGGGGCGTGAAGGAATCGGCCGGGGCCAATAACGTGATGGTGATGATCAAGATCGGCGCGATCCTTACTTTCCTGGTAGTGGGCGGGATGCTGGTGAATCCGGCCAACTGGACGCCGTTTGCTCCCTCGGGATTCTCTGGAATTGTTACCGGCGGCGCCATCGTGTTCTTCACCTACATCGGTTTCGATTCCGTATCCACCGCGGCCGAGGAGTGCAAGAACCCGCAGCGTGACCTGCCTTTCGGCATCATCGCATCGCTGATTGTCTGCACCATCCTTTACGTTGGGGTCGCGATCGTGCTGCTGGGCATGATGAAGTACACAACTTTCGTTTCCGGCGAAGCTGCCGAAGCACCCGTGGCCTACGCGCTGAAGTATTTGGGCACGCGCCCGTTCTTCCTCTCGGTCATTGTGGTGGGCGCGCTGACCGGCATGATTTCATCGTTGCTGGTGTTCCAATACGGACAGGCGCGCATCTGGTACGCCATGTCGCGTGACGGGCTGCTGCCCAAACTCTTCTCCGCCGTGCACCCCAAGTACAAGACCCCATACTGGTCCACCTGGATTGCCTGCTTCGCGGTAGGAATTCCCGCCGGCCTGGTGGATATTGGCGATGCCGCCGACCTCTCCAACATCGGTACCCTATTCGCATTTGTCCTGGTGTCACTTGGCGTCATCTTCCTGCGTCGCAAGCAGCCCAATCGGCCCCGCACCTTTCGCGTTCCCTTTGTTCCCTGGTTCCCGCTGATCTCGGTGGTGCTGTGTGGCGGTCTGATGACCGGACTTACGGTGATCACCTGGCTGCGTTTTGTCATCTGGCTTGCGCTCGGTCTGGCCGTCTACATCTTCTACAGCCGCCATCACAGCGAGTTCTCTAAAGCCAAGAACTAGGGAGATTCAAGATCGCAAGGTGAAGGGCGAGAACTCGCCGGATCAGCAGAAATCTTTGATCTGAAATCTTCAATCTAGAATCTTCAATCTAGAATCTTCAATCGATTCCCCTGCAAATCGCGCCTCTTCAATCTACAATCAGAGTATGGCCTCGCAGCCCAGTTCATTTATCGTGACCCTGCCCAAAGCTGAGCTGCATCTGCATCTCGAAGGCGCGATCGATCCCACCACCCTGCTCGACCTTCGCCAGCGCCACGGCAAGACCAGCACCCTCGCGGAAATCGAACAGCTCTACAGCTACCAGGACTTCAACGGTTTCCTGATGGCCTTTAAGAGCGTGACTGAAGATCTGCAGACGGCCGACGATTACGAACTCATCACCTACCGCCTGATGGAAAGGCTAAAGGCGCAAAACGTGCTGCACGCCGAGGTGTACGTCTCGGTCGGGGTTTGTTTGCGGCGCAAGCAGGATTTCGACGCCCTCTTCGAAGGCCTGGAGCGGGGGCGCCAAAAGGGAGCCCGCGATTTTGGTGTTTCGTTGTTATGGATTTTCGATGCGGTGCGCCAGTTCGGGCCGGCCGCCGCTCGCGAGGTCTTCCAGGTCGCGGCTCGCCATCGGGAGCGAAACGTCGTGGCCATCGGTCTCGGCGGCGACGAGGAGAAGGGACCGCCCGAGTTGTTTCGCGAGGTCTACGCATATGCCGCCGATAACGGATTGCACCTCACTGCCCATGCCGGTGAAAATGCCGGTCCTGAATCCATCTGGGGCGCGCTTAATCTCCGCGCGGAACGCATCGGACACGGACTTACCGCGGCGCAGGACCCTGAACTGGTGGAAGAACTTGCCACCCGCCAGGTTCCCGTGGAGATCTGCCTGACCAGCAATCTGCGGACCGCCTCCTGCCCATCGCTGAGTGCGCATCCCCTCCGTCAATACTTTGAGCAAGGCATAATGATCACCCTCAACACTGACGATCCCGCCATGTTTCGTACATCCTTGGCGCGGGAATACCAACTGGCCCAGCAGTCTTTTGGTTTTACCGAGGAACACCTGCGGGAGCTGGCACGGAATTCCTTCGAAGCCTCATTCCTGCCCGCGGAAAACAAGCTGGCGTTCCTGAATTTGTTTGACGCGGCGGCAGCCCACACTTAGATTTCCAGATTGGCGTTCCTCCGGGGCTTGGCCCATGAAAACATCTGCGATCGCATGGCTGTGTCTGACTGCCGTCCTGTGGGCTGGACCCAGGCCGAAGGCCACCACCGAGGCGCTCATTTTCACCAACGTCAACGTGGTGAATGTGCGCGACGGCTCGATCGCGCATGGGATGACGGTGGTGATCAAAAAAGGACGGATCGACGGCGTGGCGAAAGTGGGCTTCGTCGCCCAGGACCGCAACATTCAGATCGTCAATGCCAACGGAAAATACCTGATCCCGGGACTATGGGACATGCATGTGCACACCGCTTTCGTGTCCCCGGCATGGGATGAAAAAGTGATCTACCCGCTCTACATCGCCAATGGCGTGACCGGCGTGCGCGACATGGGCGGTGATCCCGACGTGCTTGAAAATCGCCGCAACCGGATCGAAAACGGAGAGCTGCTTGGCCCTCACCTCATCCTGGCCGGCCCGTTCCTGGCTCGGGGAAAGAGCGACCGGCAGACCATCGCGGTGAATTCTCCGCAGGAGGCGCGTGAGGCGGTGGATGCGGTAAAAAAACGTGGCTTGGATTTCGTGAAAGTACTTTCGGTTCCCCGCGACGCCTATTTTGCAATTGCGGACGAATCCGCAAAACAGAACATTCCGTTCGTTGGGCACGTTCCCTATTCCGTCAGCGCCAGCGAAGCCAGTGCGGCGAAGCAGAAGAGCATTGAACACCTGACTGGAATCCTGCTGGCCTGTTCTTCCCGGGAGGACGAGCTTCGCGCCCAGGGGTTGCGCGCGCTGGCGAACCGCGATTACGCGGCCTACCAGAAACTCGGCGCGCAGATCATGGCTACCTATGACCAGGCCAAAGCTGGCGCGCTGTTTCTGCAACTTGCGCAGAACAACACCTGGCAAGTGCCGACCCTGGTGTGGACCCAGGCCAACAGCCGATTCGACGACCCGGATCTGGCATCCGATCCCCGCCTCAAGTATGTTCCCCGGTCGGTGCGAAGCGAGTGGGATCCGGCCAAGCTGCGCGAAAAAACTTCGCCTGAGGAATTGGCCGGCCTGAAGACGGAAGCCGCCCGCGACCTGGAGTTGGTGGAGGCCATGCACAGCTCCGGCGTGAAGTTCATGGCGGGCAGCGACGGCCCCGACCCTTACGTGTTTCCCGGCTTCAGTTTGCACGATGAACTGGAGTGGCTGGTAAGGAGTGGATTCACTCCGTTGCAGGCGCTGCAGTCCGCGACTTTCAACCCGGCGCTGTTTCTGGTCAAGATGGACAAGTACGGAGTTGTGGAGCCGCAGCACATCGCTGATCTGGTGTTGCTGGACGCAAACCCGCTCGAGGACATCCGCAACACCCGCAAGATTTTTGGCGTCGTTAGCGCGGGCAAGTACTATTCGCGCCGGGACCTGGACGCAATGCTGCAACAGGTCGAGAAGCTGGCGGCGGAGCAGTAAGAAATGCAGGTAAGGAATAGAGGGATGGTCGCATGACCCAGCACATTGGCATCGTGGCTTGCAGCGTGGAGGGAGCGGCGCTCTGCTACCGCACCATCGCCCTCGAAGGCGCCCAACTGCTGGGACCTCACGACCATCCCGAAGTCTCGCTGCATACTCATTCCCTGGCCCGATACATGAGCTGTATCGCCGCCGGCGATTGGCCCGGCGTCGCCGAATTCATGCTCTCTTCGGCCGACAAACTGGCCAAGGCTGGCGCCGATTTCCTCATCTGCCCTGACAACACCATTCACCAGGCCTTCGATCTGGTCGAGCGCCGCTCCCCGCGGCCCTGGCTGCACATCGCGCGAGAAGTCGCCAACGAGGCCGTCCGGAATCAGTTCAAGCGCCTGGGCGTGCTGGGCACGCGCTACCTGATGGAGGGGCCTGTCTATCCGGAGAGGTTGAACGCAGTCGGGCTCGAACACCGCGTTCCCAGCCCGCAAGCGCGGGAGAGAATCAACCAGATCATCATGGACGAACTGGTAAACGCCCAGTTCACCCCGCGTTCTCTGGCATATTTTCAGGAGGTAATCCGGACCCTCGCCGACCAGGGCTGTGATGCGGTCGTCCTGGGGTGCACTGAGATTCCGCTGCTGGTCACGCCTGATTCGTCATCGTTGCCAACGCTGGATTCAACCCGCCTGCTGGCCAGGGCGGCGGTGAAAAAAGCTGTAGGCATTGCCTGAGACCGTGTTTGGGGAGCACTTCATGAGGCTAAAATTCCAACGCCTTCCAACAACTTTCGCGATCTGTCGCCTGGCTCCCAATGCTCCTGTCCCGTCATCCATCGCAACCGCGCCCTTCGTCTCCATAACCCGAACCGGGGACGAGCTCTCCATTGTCTGTCCCGCTGACCAGGCTCCTCAAAACGCCAAATGTGAATTGCCGTGGACCTGCTTCAAGTTGGAAGGTCCATTCCCGTTCACTCTGACTGGGGTCCTGGCCTCTTTCCTTGAGCCCCTGGCTCGAAATGAGGTGTCTATCTTCGCGATCGCCACATTCGATACCGACTACATCCTCGTGAAGGAGGAAGATACGGTGATCGCGCTGAAGGCGCTGCAGGCTGCCGGGCATGAGTTGATTTCCTGACCGGACGTGGGCAACTTTCGAGCTCTGGATGATTTGGCGATCATGAGTTTGTAAAGAAAGATCAGTTTCGAAGTTGTCAGTTCTCGGTTCTCAGATTCTCCGTTCACTCCACGATTACCACCGAACACTGGCGAATCGGTGCACTTTAAGCATCTGTATGCTCTAATTAAGCAGTAGCCATGCCTTTTACCCGAACCAGCGTGCGTCGCCGTTTGAAGGCCTTTCACCGCAACCTGCGGGGAGCGCGCATGATCGCGGGGGCGTTCGCATCCACCGACCATCCCCTGCTGGCGCACATTATTCCGATTCGGCGCTGCAACCTGGCCTGCGAGTACTGCAACGAATACGACGATTTTTCCAAGCCTGTCCCCACCGAGGCAATGTTCCGGCGGGTGGACAAGTTGGCTGCACTGGGGACATCGGTCATCACCATCAGCGGCGGCGAGCCTCTGCTTCATCCCGAACTCGACCAGATCATCCAGCGCATTCGGAAATGCGGCATGATCGCCGGGCTGATCACCAACGGCTATCTTCTGGTGGCGGAGCGCATCGAACGCCTGAACCGTGCCGGCCTCGAATGGCTGCAGATTTCGATCGACAACGTGACTCCGGATGAGGTCTCGAAAAAGAGCCTGAAGGTGCTGGACAAAAAGCTGGAACTGCTCGCCGAATACGCCGACTTCCACGTCAACATCAATTCGGTGGTGGGCGGCGGCGTAAAAAATCCGCAGGACGCGCTGACCATTGGCAGGCGTGCTCTGGGCCTTGGTTTCAGTTCCACCATCGGCATCATTCACGATGGCTCGGGCCAGTTACAGCCGCTGAATGATGAGGAACGCCGGGTCTACAGCGAAATGAAGGCGATGGAGAAGAGCAGCTTCACTCGCATCCACGGCTTCCAGGACAACATCGCTCAAGGCCGTCCCAATCAGTGGCGTTGCCGCGCCGGGGCGCGCTATCTCTACATTTGCGAAGATGGCCTGGTGCACTATTGCTCCCAGCAGCGCGGCCATCCCGCCATCCCTCTGGAGAAGTACACGATCGAGGACATTCGCCGCGAATATCTGTCGGAAAAAACCTGCGCTCCCAATTGCACGGTCTCGTGCGTTCACCAGGTGTCTGTCTTCGACTCGTGGCGTGCCCCGCAGTTTCCCGCGCCGGCCGCGGTCGCGCCGGGGAGCAGCGATTTGATACAGATTGGGTAAATCTTGTTCGGGCAGTCCCGGCCTGGGCGTACCCGCCGTCCGGCGCACAGCGGACTCTAGGTCCCGTACTTATCGTTCAAATACTTGCCCACTTCGCCCTGCAATTGGGCGTAGTCATCGTGGATGGTGGACCGCAAAGCTGATTCGGTGGAGCTCCCCTCAGCCAGCCGTTGCAGAATGCGCTGCAGTTCACTCATGCCCTGGGTGTCGATGATGAATTGCACGGCGGCGAGAGACTCGTCATAAGCCAGAAGCGCTTCCATGGGTGAAAAGCGCATGAAGCTGCCCTCCAGCGCGTTGAACGGAATCTCCTGCTGTGCCTTGAAGAGTTCGGCCAGTCGGCGCCCGCGTGACGACAGCGATTTCGGCTCCAGGGCCTGAGCAATGCCCTCATTCAACCACTGCGGACAGCGTCCGCCGGAAAGCTGGTTGATAAAAGAGTGCGCCAGTTCGTGCTTCAGCACGCGGGACAGCTCGGGAGTCACTGAACTCATCCCGTTGACCGGAATACGCAGTTTGCCATCATTGACCGCGCCTGCCCATGAGGGCGACTGGGTGACGTCGAAAAAAGCCTGGTCGGTGTAGAGGATGACGGCGATGCTGCCGCGGGGCGCCACGCCCAGATCGCGCACCAGGTCATCGTAATGCGATTCCAGGGTGGAAACCAGATCGTGGCGCAACGACTCCGGTGTCTGCCGTCCCTCGTATTTGAGTGTAAAGTGGCTGCTTTCGTTTTGCGTGAACTCCGATTCCGCGCTGGCGTCGCGCTCCGCCTTTTCCAGATATTTCTGTACCTGGGCATCGGGACGAAGCTGCAGAGATCGTTTCCAGCTGCGAATTGCGTCTTTGTTCCGGTCGCTGGCATATTGGGCATAGCCCAGGATGGCCAGCGTGTCGGGTGAATCGGGAGCAATTCGTACCGCGCGTTCCGCGTAGGGCAGCGCTTCAACCGCGTTTCCGGTCCGCAGCAGCAGCGCCACGTAATAGTTCAGAATTGTAGGATTCTGGCTGTCAAAGCGCAGCGCGGCCTCAAAATAGGTCCGGGCTTTGCTGAAATTGGTTTGCTCCATCTCGTGCTTTCCGGCGATGAAATACCCGGCAGCGGTGATGGGCGCGTTGCCTTGCTGCTCGATCGCGGCCAGGGCGTCGGCGTCCACTTTGCCGTCGCGGATAATTTTCTCGCTGACTCCCGGCGCACTCTTCAGATTATCGGCGGGAGTAAATGAGGGGACGTCTGCGGAACCCTTGCCGCTCGCGGAGGAGGCCCGCTCCGGACGAATTCCTCCGGCTTCGATGCGGTCGACGAGTGATCTCGGAATTGCGTAGGAGTCTTCGCCGACCTCATACTCGAGGTGGGAGCCGTTTTCGTGTACCTCGTCGGCATAAATGGCGCGGCCATTTTTCAGGCGGATCACTTCCGCGGAAGCGCAAGCTGCGCCCAGGAGTAGACCCGAAAACAGTAGGAAGATGACAGGTGCCCGCACTATGGCGCATTCTAGCAACAGGGGTGAGGCCAGCCTACGTGACCAAGGTAATCAGAATTGTTCTCGCCGGGGCTCTGACGCTGTTCCTGCTCGCGCTGGCGTGGTTCACGGTGCCGTCCAGCGCCGCGCAAGTCGCGCCGGGTGCGCCTGCGTCCTCTTCCGCCGCCGCGACCTCAACAGTTGCGCCGGAGCATCCCGCGGAAGCGTTGTATTTGCAGTTGCGAAACCTGGGATTGGACAAGTCGCGGGTCTATCACATTCGCGACGTGACGCTCGAGCGTGCCGCCTTCCATATCACATTCGACGATGGCACCATTGCTTTTACCGAAGATGTCTTCGGCCACGTGACCGGCGCGTTCTTTGAGGGCGAAGGCGAAGTGCTGCTGATTCCCAACAACCACGCAGAACGCGCCTCCATGACGCTTTTCACGGGTGCGGCTATCCTCGAAGAAAAATTTGTTACGGGATATTTTCGTTTTAACGACGACACCTTTGCCGAGTTGCAACCTGCGCTCCGGCCGGCCGATAACTCTCAGGAATTTGTTACCCAGTGGGACTCGGCCGCCCGCAACCTGGCGCAACTCGACGCCTTGAGGCTGTTTCTCACCTTCAGTAATTTTCTGCCTTCATCGGACCCGGCGGGAACAGCGCCCGGGAAGTCAAAGCTCCCCGCCGACGACGATCGCATGCTGCATGCCCGTCTCCAGGGACGAACCCTCGGGACCTTTGATCTGTACTTCGACTCCCTGGCCGCGGAACAAATCTGGGCCGGCCAACTGAAGATCGTCGATGGCGAAAGTTACTACGATGTGTGGAGCGCATTCGCGCTGGGTCAACCCGGCGGCCGCTCCGGCGACGCCGCTGGCGTCATGGGCGAAGAAGCCAAACCCGAGGCCGTCAGCGTTTCGCAGTACCGGATGTGGACGCGAGTGGCGCCGCCCACCCGAATCGATGCCGAGGCCTCGCTACACCTTGAGGTTCGAGACGGGGGACAGCGGGCCGTACTCTTCGAGCTCTCCCGCTTTCTCCAGGTCAGTAAGGTGGAGGCGGATGGCCGCCCGCTCGAGTTCATTCACAATCAGGCGCTGGAGGGCACTCAACTGGCACGGCGGGGCAACGACCTGGTCGCTGTTGTTTTTCCCCAGCCGCTGCGCGCCGGCCAGCAGATTGATCTGCACTTCGTCTATGGAGGCGAGGTGCTCTTCGAAGCCGGGGCAGGGCTGCTCTATGTGGGAGCGCGCGGGACGTGGTATCCCAATCGCGGCCTGGAGATGGCTCGATTTGATTTGCAATTCCGCTATCCCTCGGGTTGGACGCTGGTGGCGACAGGCAAGCGAATGGAAGATACGCCCACTGATTTGCGGCCGGGCGAGCAATACAGCCACTGGATCTCCGATCGTCTTATGCCGATTGCGGGATTCAACCTGGGCAAGTACTCGCGAGTGGCCGCCCCGGCCGGCGATGTTACGGTGGCGGCCTATGCCGCACCGGGTGTCGAGCGCTCTTTCCCGCAAGGCACGTCTGAGGCTGCGGCGGCAGAACCTCCGTCACCTTTTCGGCTGAACCGGCCGAGCAACCCGATCCCGGTGGTTATGCCTCCGCCTTCTCCGGCCCACAATGCGCAAGCCGTCGCAAACTCGTCCGCTCGCGCGCTCGAGTTCTTTGCTCACCGCTTCGGTCCTTATCCCTACACCAGCCTGTCCCTGACCCAAATGCCGGGCGATGTCAGTCAGGGTTGGCCTTCGCTCATCTTCCTCTCCAGCCTCTCCTTCCTCACCCCCGTGGAAAAATCCCAGTTGCATATGAATCCAGTGGCAAGAATCCTGAGCGACAGCGTCATTGCTCACGAGACCGCTCACCAGTGGTGGGGCGATCTGGTGTCATGGAAAAGCTACCGTGACCAATGGCTCTTCGAGGCCCTGGCCAATTACAGCTCGTTGCTGCTGCTTGAGTCAGAATCTCCACAGCAGTTTCGCGAGGTTATGGAGAAGTACCGCCAAAACCTGCTCGCCAAGAACAAGGAGGGCTCGCCGCTGGCGGCCGCCGGTCCGGTCACCTTCGGCACCAGGCTCAACTGTTCTCACTTTCCCGCGGGATATGAAGCCATCAGTTACGGTCGCGGCACCTGGCTCTTCCATATGCTGCGAACCATGCTGCGGGATGCCGAACGGAAGAGTTGGCGTTCCCGAAACCTTTCGGACGCCGAGGCGGATGCGCCCTTTTTGCGCGCCCTCAGGAAGGCCCGGGAGCGCTTTCAGGAAAAAGCCATCAATACCCGCGAGTTCCTCCAGGTGTTCGAAGAAGAATTGCCTCCGTCTCTCCGCTACGAGGGCCGCAAATCGCTGGAATGGTTCTATGAGGGGTGGGTGAATGGCACGGCGCTTCCCCATCTCGAATTGCAGGGCGTGAAATACGTACGAAAGCCCGGCAGCGCGCTCGTAACCGGCACGATCTTGCAAAAGGAAGCGCCCAAGGAACTGGTGACCGTTGTCCCCGTTTATGCCGTGGTCGCGGGAAGGAACATGTTATTAGGCCAGGTATTTGCGGATGGACCGGAAACCAACTTTCATTTGTCCGCGCCGCCGGAGACTCGAAAGGTCGTACTTGATCCCTATCAGACGCTGCTCACCCGACCCTAGCAGCTCGATCCAGAATCGATCCCGAAAAGACTCAAGCCGTCCCGAAACGAAATCACACGCTTCATTCTCGGCCTCAAAGACGGAGTGAGCAAATGCTCGACATCGTGTAACTCTCGGCCCATCAGCACGCGCCTGGAGAAAGCGCACCCAGCAGAATCTGGAAGCCCAAATGCAAAACACCTGGCAGAGGTGAAACTTGCATCCCGCAGACACAGACCACGGAGCAGCAGGTTCTGCCGGTGTTTTTCCCGCCGCGGCGTCAGGTCGTCAGCTCGGCCCCACCATCCTGCTGGTGGAAGATGAAGCCTTTGTTCGTAGCGTAACTTGCGAAATCCTGTCCTCGGCAGGCTATCGCGTGCTGCCGGCGTGTAACGCCGCCGAAGCGCTCCAGTCCTTCTGCTCTCATTCGGACGAGGTGCATCTGTTGCTCACGGATGTAGTTCTGCCCGACCGGAATGGGTGCGATCTTGCCCTGGAACTGGTGACCTTAAGCCGTGGCATCAGGGCCGTCTTCGTCTCCGGATATCCGGAAAATGCTGTCACCCGAACGGGCCTTCGGCAGCCCGGCTGGTTCTATCTGCCCAAACCATTCTCAGCCGCATCGCTACTGCAGAAAATCAAGGAAGTCCTGAACGAAGCGTGCCGGGAGAATGCCAATAGGGCCATGGTCGGCAGCGAACCCCACGGGATCGTGCCGCCCACGCGGGAAACAGATGCTGGCATCGGTCCAGTCGAGCGCAGCTCGACGGCGATCATGGGGCGGAACTCTGGAGAAACCGCACTTCCACGCTGACAGTTTTCGCGGCCCGCTGCCAGGTAAAGCTTGCGCCCGCCGCCTCAAAGATTGCGCGTGCAATCCCCAAGCCTAACCGTCGCACCAGTTCCTGAGGTGGATGCGCCTCATCCGATCCGGCACTCGATGGGTCGTCTCTTTTGGCGTCAGAAACGGTCAGGGCCAGCAGCCCTTCAGCCCCACACTGGTTCAACTCTATCTTCACCATCGCGCCCCGCTCACCCGAGCCCACTATGGATCCCAGCAAATGAAACAGGCCCTGGCGCAGGCGCTGCGCATCGAACCACACCGGACACGCGGACAGTGGCAAACAGCAAATCTGTACTCCCGCTGCCTCCGCCACCGGCAGCAGATCGCCGACCGCGTCCTCGACTGCACTTCGCAGCTCCAGGACTTGGCCATCCTCACCCGTTTGGGTGGCGTCAAACAGTTCCCGAATGGCGGTCACCAGCCATGACGCTTGCTCCGCCTGACTCAGGACCCGGCTCACGATTTCGCCATATTGTTCTGGGCTGGGAGTCTGCAGCAGGGCCAACTCCAGGGAGCAGCGCATGATGGTCAAGGGCTGGGTCAGCTCGTGAAACAGATCGGAAACCAGGTGGCGCAGTTCGCGTTCCGCCGCCACTGGATTTCCCGTCGCGGCGAAGTTCATGGTTCCGCGCTCGCTCCCGCGACCGGCGCGGTCTGGGAGCGGGCACTCAGTTCGTAACCCACTCCCCGGATGGTATGAATCAGCGGCTTGCCGTACCCGTCGTCAACCTTGCGGCGCAGATAATTGACATATACATCGACGACGTTGGTGCACGTATCGAAAGAAAGATTCCACACGTGTTCGATGATCATGGCGCGGGTAATGCGCCGGCCGGCATTGCGCATGAGATATTCGAGCAGGCAGAATTCTTTCGAGGTCAGCTCGATCCTGCGTCCCGCCCGCTCCACCCGGCGCTCCACCCGGTCCAGCTTCAGGTCCTCCACGGCCAGCACCGACTCCGCCGGCAAATGACTGCGCCGCATCAAGGCCCGGATGCGAGCCGACAGTTCGGTGAAGGAAAACGGCTTCCCCAAATAGTCATCCGCGCCCAGGTCCAGGCATTGCACCCGGTCTTCCACCCGGTTGCGCCCGGTCAAGACCAGAATCGGCATGCTCGGTTTCCGGGTGCGCAGGAAGCGCAGGATCGCTACTCCGTCCAGCCGCGGCAGGTTCAGGTCGAGTATTAGCAGGTCGAAGTCCAATTCTCCCGCCATGGCCCGCGCCTGTTCCCCGTCGGGGGAAACGTCGACCGCGTAGTGCTCGGCCTCTAAACCTTTTCGTACGAAACTTGCGAGCGCAACGTCGTCTTCAGCCACTAGAATTCGCATAAGATCAATCTAATTTGAACTGTTTTGATTCTTAGTCAGAACCTGGGTCCAGAACAAGGGATTCAGCACGAATCAAAGGTCTCGCTTTCCCCTAACGGAACTCGGTGCAGAAGAGGGAAGAGGGAACGGGGACTGCCAGGGAACCGCTCCCCGGAATCTGTACGGGCACTGACGGGTACATCTGGCTTCGGAGATAATGCAGGGAACTATCACAACCAGGTGTTCGCCGGAAGGATTCGCTGGGACGTGAATTTCTGGAGCCCAAAAACGTTCAAATCCATGGTCCTGCCAGGAGGTATCTTCCTGGTGGCCGCATGCGTGGTTTTCCAGGGCGCGTTTGGTTCCATCTCTTCCGCCGCCGTCCACTTCTACTTCTATGCCGTCTTTGCCGCCGGCATCCTGCTGGCTTGGCGCTTCCACTCCAGCCGCATCCTGTTTGCGCTCTTGACCCTGTTTCTTGCCCAGCGTGCGTTGGAATTCTTTTCTTCGGGCCGGATCGCAGCCGCCGGGCCCGGCCGGATCGCGCTTGAAGCTGTGGCCTTCCTCCTCCCGCTGAACCTTATTGCCTTCTCTGTGTTTCGCGAACGAGGATTGGTTTTCCCGGCCATCGTTCCCCGGATGGCGCTTCTGTTTTTCGAATCGGTATTTGTCGCCATCATCTGTCGGCCCGGAGAGACCGTTGCCCCCTTCTTTCTCCACCCCCACTTTCTCGGCCGGGTTTCCTGGACGCCCCTGCCCTCCCTGGCCCTGCTGGCCTTCCTCGCCGCCCTGGCAGTCCTGATGGTGCGCCTGGTGCTCTATCGCAAGCCCACGGAGAGCGGTCTGCTGTGGGCGTTGTTGGCGACTTTCCTTTCCTTCCAGGTAGGGGCGGTGGGTCCGGCCGCCACTGCTTATCTGGCGACAGCGGGCCTGATCCTGGTCAGTTCGATCATCGAAAACACTTACTTTCTGGCTTACCACGACGAACTGACGTCCCTGCCTGCGCGCCGCGCGTTCAATGACGCGCTGCTACGTCTTGAACAGCCCTACGCGGTGGCCGTCGTGGACATCGATCACTTCAAGAACTTCAATGACACCTATGGCCACGAAACCGGGGACCAGGTCTTGCGGATGGTGGCCGCCAAACTTGCCGGCGTGACCGGCGGCGGCAGGGCTTATCGTGTAGGCGGCGAAGAATTCTCCATCCTGTTTCCCGGGAAGTCAGCCAAGGAGGCCATGCCGCATCTGGAGCTGCTGCGGACCGTCATCGAAGTCGCCACTTTTCGCGTGCGTGGCGGGCAGGAACGCCGTGGTACAGCCAGCAGCCAGGGCACTCATGCTCAGGATGCACAGGCCCAGGATTTTCGCAGTCACGACCGGCGAAACACCGAACGCCGGACCCGCCGGCCTACCGCAGCGCGAAGGCGGACCGCTCCTGTTATCTCCGAACCGGGGAACCACCAAATCTCGGTCACGGTCAGCACTGGTGTCGCCGAAGCCAATGCCCGGCTCCGAACCGTCGAACAGGTAATCCAGGCCGCCGACAAAGCCTTGTACCGTGCCAAGCAGTCCGGGCGCAATCGGGTAGAGCTCTCATCGGCTCCCCGGGTGGCCAAGCTCAAGCGCAACATCGCCTGAGGCGGGGAAGGACTACGGTCGCGCCTTCTGTTCGGTGATCCAGCTCTCAACCTGGGAATGAAGGACATCCAGCGGCAGCGGACCACTGCCAACCACCTCATCATGAAACGCGCGAAGGTCAAATTTTTTGCCCAGCTTTTGCCGCGCCTCGTCCCGCAGTCTTAGAATTTCCAGCTGCCCCAACTTGTAAGCCAGCGCCTGTCCCGGCCATGCAATATAACGGTCTACTTCGCTTTGCACGTTAGGCTCGTCCATCGCGGTATAGCGATGAAAGAAATCCACCATCTGTGCCCGTGACCAGCGTTTCTCATGCACTCCCGTATCGATCACCAGCCGGATGGCCCGCCACATTTCGTTCTCCAGCCGTCCGTAATCGCTGTAAGGGTCCTGGTAGAAGCCGATCTCTTTGCCCAGCCGTTCCGAGTACAGCGCCCAGCCTTCAACGTACGCGGTGTACTCGCCATTCCTGCGAAATGCAGGCAAATCCTTCAATTCCTGCGCGATGGAAATTTGCAGGTGATGCCCGGGCACGCCTTCGTGGTAGGCGATGGCTTCGATATTCAAGGTCAGGCGATGCTCCGGGTCCCACTCATTCACGTTGATATGGCCGGGACGTGAGCCATCCGCCGCCCCGGGCGTGTAATCCGCCGGGACCGCATTCTTGGCGCGAAACGGGTCCATGGGAATGACCTCGAGCTTGTTTTGCGGCAGCCGGCCAAAGAGCTTGGGCAGTTGCTTCTCCATCTGCCGGACATACTTGGTGTAGAGGTCGAGCACCTGCTGACCGGAAGTCGCATAGAACTGGCGATCGTTCTTGATATGTTCGTTCAGGCTGGCCAGATCATGGAAACCAAGCTTGTGGGCCAGGGCCAGCATCTCAGCCTCGGTCTCGGCCACCTGCTTGAGTCCGATCTGGTGGATTTCCTCCGGGGTCAGGTCGGTGGTCGTCAGTTGGCGAATTTCAAAGCGATAGCGTTCCGCGCCATCGGGCAACGCCCACACTCCGGGCTCGGTGCGTCCATGCGGCGCGTAATCGTCGCGCACAAATGCGGTGAAGCGCTGGTACGCGGGAAGAACCTCGTCGTTGATTGCCGCCAGCACGGCCGATCGCAGCCGTTTCTGATCGGCATCAGAGATATTCGCCGGAAACTTGCTCACGGGCTTGGCAAACGGAGTGGCGTCCGGCTTCGTCTCGGCGATCTCCTGGGTTTGCGGCACCACTTTTTCCAACAGGTAACGCGGCTGCATCAACTGGTCTTTCATACCCTGCCGCATGTTGCTGGTCACCTGGTCGAGCATCTTGGGAACCTGATGCAAGCGAGAAAGATAGTCCTCGTAATCTTTCATGTTGTTGAAAGGCGTCAAACTCACCAGCTCCAGCAGCTCGAGCTGCGGCCCGTCCATCTGGTTCACCGGCATTTCCCATGGCTTGAAGCGCGCGCCTTCAATGTCCTGACGCAGGTTTCGGATGATCAACTCCCGACTCAGCGCATCTTGCGCCGACAACCCGGCCGGAGTGATGGCTTCGAAGCGGGCCAGAAACTTGCGTCGAGCCTCCTCGTCGGACTGATAAAACTTCGGAGATCGGTCGGTAAGACGATCGTTGTAGCGGTTGTCCCCGAGCGATGTTGCCGTTTCGGGGTCGGAACGCAGCTCGTACTGCCATTCTTCGTCGAATAGTGAAAGCAGCTTGGCCCGCCGGCCCTCGATGTCCCCAGCCTTGCCGTCGGCCTGCGTTTTCTGCTGCGTCAACCCGTTGGGAACCAGCGTAATCGCAACCAGAAGCGCAAAACAGGTGCCTGCAACGCCTATCTTCATCAAAGTCTCCTGAACGGTCCTTCGATCCGACAACTACCATCCCGGTGACAACTTGCTCTCACCAGCGGATATTCTATACATTAACCCACGATTGATACGCTTCCACCCTTCCATACCGCGAGCAGCAGAATGCGCTGGGAGACGATAAAGGGCTTAGCAGAGCGCGACTACTCATGACCAGCAGTGGTTTCCGCAAAATTCGGGTGATCGATTCCCATACCGGAGGAGAGCCCACTCGCCTGGTGGTCAGCGGCGGCCCGGATCTGGGAAGCGGCCCGCTCAGCGCCCGGCTGGAACGACTCCGTGCTCAACACGATGACTTCCGCTGCGCGATTGTGAATGAACCCCGCGGTTCCGACGTCATCGTCGGCGCTCTGTTGTGTGAGCCGGTGGATCCGACTTGCGCTGCCGGCGTGATTTTCTTCAATAATGTGGGATACCTGGGCATGTGCGGTCACGGCACCATTGGACTGATCGCAACGCTCTTCTACATGGGCCGCATCAAGCCAGGCGAGCATCGCATCGAGACTCCCGTTGGTACGGTGAGCGCCATGCTCCACGGCAACGGAGAGGTGACGGTGAATAATGTCCCCAGCTATCGCAGCGCGGCGAAGATTTCAGTCGATGTTCCCGGTTTCGGACCGGTGTGTGGCGATGTGGCCTGGGGTGGGAACTGGTTTTTTCTGGCCGAGGCTCATGGCCACGAACTCGCACTCAACAATGTGGAATCCTTGACGAACTTTACCTGGGCGATCCGACAGGCGTTGCGTGCCAACCGGATCACCGGCACAAACGGGGAAGAGATAGACCACATCGAACTGTTTGGTCCGTCGCAACAGCCTGGTGTGGACAGCAGGAACTTCGTGCTGTGCCCCGGGAAAGCTTATGATCGCTCTCCTTGCGGAACCGGGACCAGTGCCAAGCTGGCTTGTCTGTATGCTGACGGCAAGCTGCGCGAAGGTCAGGTGTGGAAACAGGAAAGCATCGTCGGCAGCGTGTTTGAAGGCAGTATTAAAGTACGCGATGGGCAGGTACACCCCAGCATCAAGGGCTCGGCGTTTGTGAACGCGGAGGCAACACTGGTTCTGGACCCATGCGATCCGTTCTGCATGGGCATTCGGATGGGTATTCAGCCATGACGGCGCTGGCCTATGACGTGGTTGTAGTGGGGGCGGGCATCGTCGGCGCGGCTTGCGCGGACGAGTGCACCCGTCAGGGCCTGCGGGTCGCCATCCTCGATCGCGATGTGATTGCAGGCGGCGCCACCGCCACCGGCATGGGTCACATCGTGGTGATGGACGACTCCGAAGCCCAGTTTGCTCTCACCCGCTACTCGCAGCAACTATGGCAGCAGTTGCGGAAAGAGCTTCCCGCCGATGTCGAATACCACCAATGTGGAACGATCTGGGTGGCGGCCGACGAAGAGGAGATGGCCGAAGTGCGCCGCAAAGCAAAGTATTACGGCCAGCGCGGAGTGACAACCGAAGTCCTCGACCCAAAGGCCTTGGCGATGCTCGAGCCCAATCTGCGAACAGGGATGGCTGGAGGCTTGCTCGTGCCCGAGGACGTCGTACTCTATCCTCCCTGCGCCGCCCGCTTCTTGATCGAACGCGCCCAGGCGGCCGGCGCCAAGCTGCATCTTGGCAGTCCAGCTTCACAAATCGGAAAAGGGCGGGTTCGCCTCGCTGACGGCACCGAGTTTTCCGCTCCTGCCATCATCAACGCGGCCGGGGCCTGGGCCTCCGCGCTAACGCCCGGTGTAAGCGTCAAGCAACGCAAGGGCCATCTCGTGCTTACCGATCGCTATCCCGGATTCGTTCGGCATCAACTGGTTGAACTGGCATACTTGAAGAGCGCGCATTCCGTTTCCACCGATTCCGTGGCCTTCAATGTGCAACCGCGCAAGTCGGGACAAATTATTGTGGGTTCATCGCGCCAATACGGGGCGGAGCACAGCGAAGTCGATGCCGGGGTTCTCGAGCGCATGCTGCGGCGCGCGTATGAATACATGCCGAAGCTGGCGGAATTATCCACCGTGAGAGTGTGGACTGGATTTCGTCCCGCCGCGCCAGACAACCTGCCTCTGATCGGGTCCTGGCCTGCAGACCCCACAGTGTTTCTTGCCGCTGGTCACGAAGGGCTGGGAATCACTACATCGCTTGCGACCGGGAGGCTCGTGGTCGATCAGATCACGGGCAGGAAATCTGCGATTCCGGTCGAGCCTTACTGGCCCTCTCGGATTGTCTCGAGGCATGCCAAGATTCCAGAGACCGAGCGTAGTGAAACCACAGGAGGCCGCGGATGATCTGGAAGGGCGTGATGCCGGCGATTACGACTTGCTTCGATGAGTCCCTGCAGATCGACCATGGCTTTTTGGCCGAACATTGCCGATGGCTGCTGGACAATGGTTGCAGCGGCGTCGTGGTGCTGGGCTCTTTGGGTGAAGGCGCAACTCTCTCTTTCGAGGAAAGAGTCGCAATTGTGCGGACGGCTGTTAAAGCCGCGCACGGGCGCGGCCCGTTGGTCGCCGCAATTTCCGCACTCTCGACTGCCGAAGCCGTGGCCCAGGCCAAAGCCGCCGCGGATGCGGGTTGCGACGCGCTCATGGTCTTGCCGCCGTACGTCTATCAGGGCGATTGGCGGGAGATGAAGGCCCACGTGTCCGCGGTGTTCCAGGCTACGCCGCTTTCGTGCATGCTCTACAACAACCCGGTGGCTTATGGCACCGATTTTCTTCCTCACCAAATTCAGGAACTGGCAGGGGAGTACGAAAATCTGGGAGCGGTCAAAGAATCCAGCACGGACGTCAGGCGAGTCGCCGCCATCCGGGCTCTGATGGGAGATCGTCTCGCGATTTTCGTCGGCGTGGACGACGCGATCGTGGAAGCCATTTCCGTCGGTGCCACCGGTTGGATCGCCGGTTTAGCCAACGCCCTGCCGCGCGAGTCCGTCGAACTGTTTAACTATGCCATCAATGGTGAGCCGGAAAAAGCTTTCGAGCTGTACCGCTGGTTCCTGCCCCTGCTGCGTCTGGATACGGTCCCCAAGTTCGTCCAGCTGATCAAGCTGGTACAGGCCGAAGCTGGCATGGGGAATGCGCGGGTGCGCCCGCCGCGGCTGGAGCTGGCTGGTGAAGAGTTACGCGACAAGAAACAACTTATCCGGCGTGCCTTGCAGGCCCGGCCGCAAGCCATCAGCAGTACGGTGCCGAGCCCAAAGTAAGCCGAGGGGCACCCACCCTTTTCGCATTCTGTGCGAAAGGGTGGGTGCAGCTCTGACTACTTCGGATACCAATCCAGCAGGCGGACCTCAATGCCGGTCCCTTCCAATCCTTTTTGAAATACCGTGAGGTCGGACCCGCGATAGTGATAAGGGATAACAATCTTGGGATGGAATGCCTTGACCGCCTCGGCCGCCTCCTCGGGCGGCATGGTATAGGGCAGATTCATGCACACGAAAGCCACGTCGATATTCTTGAGCGCGCGCATCTCGGAAGTGCCTTCAGTGTCGCCTGAGAAGTAGAAGCGCTTGCCGCCGTAGGTGAGGACGTAGCCGTTGCCGCGTCCCTTGTCATGAAAAAATTTTCCGGGCGCAGGGCCGCGCTTCAGGTTGTAGGCGGGGATGGCCTCAATGGTCCAGTCCTGCCAGGTCTTGGTTTCTCCATTGGCGATGGGCTTGGCGCTGGTCACGGTCTGAACCACGGCGGGCGGCGCCAGTATTTCGGTTCCGGCCTTGCTGATTTCCTGGATGGAACCTGGATCCATGTGGTCGCCGTGAATGTCGGTAATCAGAATCAGGTCGGCCTTCGGTTGTCCGGAGAAGTTCGCAGGTTTGGCGGGATCGAGATAGATGACCTTTCCCCCCGCCTCAATCAGCGTGCTGGCATGATTCAGCGGCGTGATGCTGACCGGCCCCGCTGAGGTGGGGAAGACCTGGGCTTGGGTCGCGGAATATGCCAGGGGCATTGGTACGAAAAGGGAACAGATAAAAATCAGAATCAGTTTCATGGTTGACCTTCTTTCTACGTCTTGATCGTCTTCCCGGTCCTGGCCGCCTCGTAGATGCCAGCCATGATGGTCAAGTCGCGTAATCCCTCTTCGCCGGGAGTAAGCGGTTCTTTGTTCTCCATGACGCAACCGGACATGTGGTCCATCTCGAGAGTAAAGTGATCGCGCACGGGAAGCAGGCGCTCTTCAGTAATGTCGTCGTGGTGCACGTACATCCGCAAGCCGCTGTACTGGGTTGCCGGCTCCAGCTCGAACCAACCTTTGGTGGTCACCGCCCGATACCGATTTTCTCCCGAATATCCGTAACTGGAAGTGCAATTGGCCAGGACTCCGCTGGGGAACCGCAGTTGAAAATTTATCGTCTCTTCCACTTCCTTGAAGCGCACGTCGCCCGGCGTGGAGTACATCATGGCGTTGATCTCGCTGGGTTCTTCTCCGGTAAGGTAGCGCGCCGCCTGCAAGGAGTAGATGCCAATGTCCATCAGCGATCCGCCTCCCGCGAGCGCTTTGTTCAGACGCCACTGGGTGGGGTCGCCAATATTGAAGCCGTGGTCGGCCAGAATCACCTTGATCGGCCCCAGGTCCTGCTGGCGGGCCATGCGGATCGCCTCCTGGTTGTAGGGTTCATAACGGCAGCGGTAGGCCACCATCAGTTTTCGATTGGCCTTGCGTCCGGCGTCGATCATTTTCTGACAGTCGGCGGGGGTGTTGGCCATGGGCTTTTCCGAGAGCACATGCTTGCCGGCCTGGAGCCCTCGAATCGTGTACTCGGCGTGCATCCCGTTGGGCAGCACGATGTAGATGATGTCAACTTCGGGATTGTCCCGGATGGTGTCGTAGTTCTGATAGTTGTAAATATTCTTGGGGTTCACGCCGTAGCGCAGCGCCAATTTGTTGGCTTTGTCGGGATGGCCGCTGACGAAGGCCACCACCTTCGACTTTTCACATTTCGCGAACGCCGGCAGGATCTGGTTGATGGCCAGACTGCCCAGGCCCACAATCGCCCATCCTAATTTCTTGCCCGGCGGATCCGGTACTTCCAGAGCTTCAGCGCTCTTCAAGAGCGTCCCGGCGAGGTTGGCTGCCACCAATCCCTGGCCAACCTTGGCCATGAATCCGCGGCGAGTGATTTCCCTGGCGAATGAATCAGACACGTTCGTACCTCCAGTGGGAGATGAACCATTCGTGCGGCGCCAGTCTACAGCAGTTGCCCGCAGACCCGGCTGAAAAATAGATGCCCCGTCCTCTTCACGCGAAGGTGAACTGCCTGCCTGAGCCTTCGCAACGGGACCAACCGATATACTATTAACGCGCAACGCCGAGCACAGAGCATTCCGGAGGCAGAACAATCTTGAGAATATCGGGACACTCAATCATCGGATTCCGTTCAGGCACCGACGCCGGGCCAACTTTTCGCGCCACGAATCCCCGCACCGGCGAGAGCCTGCCGCCGGACTTCTTCGCCGCGGGAACCGACGAAGTCAATCTGGCGGCAAGTCTGGCGCATGAAGCTTTTGCCGCCTACAGCCAGTTTTCGGGCCGCGAAAAAGGAAAGTTCCTGCGCACCATTGCTTCCAAAATCGAAGGCGCGGTGGACGCAATTGTGGAGCGCGCCGAACTGGAGACTGCTTTGCCCAAGGCGCGCCTGCAAGGCGAGACCGCACGCACCTGCGGCCAGCTTCGTCTTTTCGCACAAGTGGTCGAAGAAGGATCGTGGGTCATGGCCCGGATTGACCGGGCGGACGCCAGCCGTAAGCCCGCGCCCAAGCCTGATCTGCGTTCCATGCTGCTTCCCCTGGGCCCGGTGGTTGTTTTCGGCGCGAGTAACTTTCCCCTGGCCTTCTCGGTGGCCGGCGGAGACACTGCCTCGGCGCTGGCCGCGGGAAATCCCGTGATTGTCAAAGGGCATCCCGCCCATCCCGGCACCAGCGAACTGGTCGGCCAGTTGTTGCGGGAGAGTGTTGAGGAATGCGGCTTGCCGGAAGGAGTTTTCTCACTCTTGCTCGATTCAGGCGCCGAGGTAGGTGTGGCCCTGGTCAAACATCCTCTGGTGAAAGCCGTGGGCTTCACCGGATCGCACCACGCCGGAAGAGCACTGATGGACCTGGCGGCCGCCCGCGCCGAACCCATCCCGGTGTTTGCCGAAATGAGCAGCACCAATCCGGTTTTCATCTTGCCGGGCGCGCTGCGGGAAAACGGCGACAGCATCTCGACCGGAATGTTTGCATCGCTCACTCTGGGAGCGGGACAGTTCTGCACCAAACCTGGAATCGTCTTCCTGCCCGAAAGTGCCGACGCCACAATCCTCATCGACAAACTACGAAAACTGGTCGGTGAGTCCAGCCGGTTCCACATGCTCACCGCTGGCATACGTGCTTCGTATCAATCCGCCACCATGCGCCGCCAGACAGAAAAAGGGGTCAGGCTCCTGGCCGCCAGGCCTGCCGCTGCCAGCGAAGATGAAACTGGCCAGGAGCACAGCGTAGGCGCGGTGCTCTTCGAAGCCGACGCGGAATCATTCCTGCAGAATCCAGACCTGGCAGCCGAAGTCTTCGGTCCTGCGACTCTGGTCGTCCGCCACTCCACTCGCGCCCAGCTACTGGAACTCGCCCGCAACCTGCGCGGCCATCTGACCGCGACCATTCATGGCACCGAATCCGATCTTCGCGAGTTCAGCGATTTGATCGAGGTCCTGAAACATAAGGTTGGCCGGCTGGTCTTTAATGGATTCCCCACCGGAGTCGAAGTTTCCCCCGCCATGGTGCACGGTGGCCCTTACCCTTCAACTTCCGATGGACGCTCGACGTCGGTCGGAAGCCAGGCGATTTTCCGTTTTTGCCGTCCTGTCTGTTATCAGGGATTTCCCGAAGCCCGGTTACCCGACGAATTGCGAGACTGCAACCCCCTCGCGATCTGGCGCATGGTCGACGGAAAAATGACCCGGGAGCCGCTGCCGACTTGATCGTGCAGAGCCCCCCGCGACATGCTAAAGTTTAGTCCACGGAGAGGTGGCAGAGCGGCCGAATGCGGCGGTTTGCTAATCTCCCGAAAACCCTTGCTGGAAGCCTGTTTTCAACGCTTTAGTAGTTGGCAACAGAGTTGCGTTGACCGCATTTGACCCCGTCTGTAGCTAATCGTGCAGTAAATCATGCAGTAGAAAATCCCCGAACAAACCGCCGCACACTTCGATTGTTCGCCTTTCCGACGTTTCCCATGCAGTAAACACAATCATGCAGTAAGACACGGCACGAAGGTGGCATTGTTCTGGGCACGGTGAGTCAGTAGAATTCAGACAGCATCAAGAGCAGCCCGTCCGTTCGCGACGGTGCTCACCAACCGAGGGGTCAGGGTTTCGATCTCCACGGTGGTCGCCTCTAGGCAGATGCGGCGGCAGAACCGCAAAGGACAAACCCATGAGACAAGCTCAGATCAGGCGTGTACGTCGGCACGCTTTGACGTTGGTCGAATCAGGACGCCCGAACTATGTCACCCCATCCCCGCTGACTCAGAAACTGGCTGAGACGTATTACGCAGACGCGACCGAGCAAGAGCTAATGGCTCTGGCCCAGAGAATTCTTCAGGCCGCACGCTTGACAACGTTCGTGCCCCAGACCAAAGCAGACGCAGTTTCGATCATCGAGGGCATCCGGCCTGCCGGGAGATCATATGCACGATGAATCGAGGGTGTCGCAGCCTGATGTTCTCGTCAACAACGTCGGGACGCTGTACACGTTCTGTCCCTTGACCCTTCGGGCTAAGGAATGGATCGACGAGCATGTTCAGGACGATGCTCAGTGGTTCGGGCACGCACTTATCGTCGAACATCGTTATGCGTGGGGACTGGCTCAGGGGATGAAGGACGACGGGCTGGTGCTGGTGTGAGACGACCAAAGGACAGGCGGTGAATCTATGTGTCTCGAATACTACCCCGAGTGCGGCGACGGCGGGGACGGTTGCTGCGAGCGGTCGCTTCGTCGTGC
>CAWBGY010000012.1:0-67493 GCA_963788505.1 Terriglobia bacterium | reverse complement strand
GAAACGGGCTTCTGGGCCATGAGCCTCAATCTGAACGACCATACTGATTGCGGCTAGGGAGGCCGCGAGAATGGCGCATCGGAAGACATCAAAACGCTCCAAACCTAAAACAACACTTCGGCTTCCGACTTAGAGCAGTCGAAGAACGCCGTCCTTCACTCTCTCGCAGCGGCCAGTTCACAAGAGTAATCCTAAGACTCAAAGATTTCAGTCAGCGCGACTCACACTCTGAGTCCTCCGAGCTAGAAATCTGCTTCTGCGAACTCCGCCGAGGCGATGGGTTTCCTCTCGGTCGTAGCATTCGGATGTGGATCGCAGGGCCGCAGCTCAAATCCGTCCTTAAAGCCTTGTCGCCAAGTTGGCCACCTCAGTTTCCAGGGAAGCAGAGATTTTGCTTTGCGGTTCGACGATCCCCGTAGTTCAGTCATGACTGCTACCCCATATTCCCCGACCGCCAACCGAGCAAGCCACCGGGGTACACGCCGCGGAGATTTCGCTCCTAAGATTTCTGCAAGAAAGGGAAGCCAGGTTGAGACCGGAGCAGGCTCGTCGTCGGTAATGTTGTACAGTCCGGGGTTTTGGGAGTGTACCGCAGCAAGGGTTGCGGCGGCTGCGTCGTCAATGTGGATAAACGACCAATAGCCGGTTCCTTCTCCCACAATTGGTACTCTTCGTTGCCGCACGCCTTCGAAGAGCCAGGCTCCCGGCGCAAGCGAAGTGCCCGGCCCGTAGAAGGATCCGTAGCGCAGAACGAAGCCCTCCATCGTTTTCTCTTGAAGCACCGCAGCTTCTACGTGAACCGTTGCCTTAAGCGTCTTGCGACCGTCGGAAATGCCACCTGAAATCAATGGATCGTCCTCGGTCTTAATCCAATTTCCATTCCTGGCATACCATCCAGCGTAACTTTGGGCGATGAACCTGTGCACTCCCACCGCCCTCGCGGCTGCTAACAGCTGATCCGTACCCTGGGTGCGAAGACGGTTGGTCAATTCGAACCCCTCGTCAAAATGACGCAAATTGAGATTGGGCGGAATGGCGGTCAGTTGGTGAATGATGATCTCGGGTCGAATCTGTTCTACCGTAGCGAGGACTTCCTTCTCATTCAGAGCGTTCATCTGCATCGGAATCGCGCCCGCGGAATGAATTGACACCATCTTCTCAGGATGTTGCGTGGTTCCAGTTACGGTGTGTCCTGCATTGACGAGCATTGGGATTAATCGCTTGCCGATGGCGCCGGTCGCGCCTGCCAATAAAATTTTCATTTTTCCTCCTTAAATCAGCTCTCTTTACAAAACATTCTTGAATCCAACTAATATGAGTACTACTCATATATGAGTGTTAGCCGTTCAGGAGAGATGCAGAAAAAAGTATAAATATCGACAGACCTATGGCGAAAAACAGCAAGGCGTCAAAAACGGCCCCGTTTGAGATGGGGCGCCGCGAGCGGCGCAGGCTTGAGACCCGGGAAAAGCTGTACCGGACGGCAATGGAACTTTTTGCAAACCGCGGCTTCTTGGAGACCACGACGGAGGACATCACCGAAGCCGCCGAAGTCGGTCAAGGGACTTTCTTCAACTACTTTCCTACGAAGGCGCATGTTCTTGTGGTTCTGTCTGAGAAACAGATGGAGAAAGTGGCGGCGGCATTGCAGGAAGCAGAGGCCGGGGAGACTTCTATTCGCGAGGTATTCCATCGTTTTATCCACAAGATCGTCGAGGATCTCGTAGGGAGCCCGTCTCTCACCCGCAGCCTGCTAACAACTTTTGTTGCGCAAGATGACGTACGCGGGATCATGCGAGACACCCTGGCACTCGGCCGGAAGCGTCTCGCGAAAATTTGCGCCCTGGGACAGAAACGGGGAGAGGTCCGCCGCGACCAGGAGCCCGCTGAGCTGGCCATGACACTTCAACGCAACATTCTGGGCACGTTACTGATCTGGGCCATGCAACCGAAAGGTGATCCCCATGGCTGGTTGGAGAAAACATTCCAGGATTTCTGGGAGATTGCAGGATCAAAGAAGTGATGAAATGGGTTGGCGGTGATGAAGTGAGAAGTTTCTTTTGCAATGCAGTCCTGGTTAGCAAAGGCCAGATGGGCGACAGGATATTTTCTACGGAGGATTAAAACCATGCATGCTATCGAGAGAAATACCGTTCTTGTTACCGGCGCATCCAGCGGGATTGGACACGCATGTGTTGCGCGAATGATTGCCACGGGGTGGCAAGTCTTTGCCACAGTTCGCAAGCCCGAAGATGGTAATCAGTTGAAGTCCGAGTTCGGCACGAACCTCACTCCACTCATCATGGATGTCACAGATCGTGCGACAGTCACCGCGGCAGCTGAACAGGTGTTGTCGAGACGGAATGGAACAGGCTTGGATGGCCTGGTCAATGTGGCTGGGATCGGCATGATGCGGCCGATCGAATATGCTTCGCTCGATGATCTGCATGAGATATTCGAAATTAACGTCTTCGGTCAGCTGGCGGTGACGCAAGCATTTCTCCCTCTGATCCGCGAATCGCGCGGCCGGATCGTGAATATCAGTTCCGTGGGCGCGCACATTGCAATACCGTTCGGCAGTCCGATCAATGCCAGCAAAAGTGCGTTTGGCACATTCAGCGACACACTGCGCCTGGAGTTGCATCCGTTCGGTATCTCCGTGTGCACGGTAGAACCCGGAGCGATTAAGACCCCCGCAGTCGACAAGACGCTTGGCGATGTTGCAGGGGTAATCGACAAACTACCGCTGCTGGGCGCGGAGCAGTACGGTGCAATGCTGAAGCGATTTGCTCGCCGTGCCTATGAACGGGAAATGAATGGAAGTTCTCCTGATGTTGTCGCAGAGGCTGTGCACCATGCCCTTACATCCCGTAATCCGCGACCTCGATATCGAGTAGGAAAACATGCCTGGCTTCTGACGGCGCTGCCGAGAATTTTGTCCGACCGGCTTCTCGATGCGATTCTGCTACGGATCACGGGGCTGCCAGCCAAGTTCGGCATCATTTCTTCCGCCGGCGAGCGTCAACATCAGAAGCGCGCAGCTTGAATCGCGAGGCATTACGGCCTCGAAGGTCAGAACTAGGTGTTCAGGATCGCGACCTCCAATCCACGAAGACGCGCCCGGTCGGCGATTACCTCGAACCGAACGATCTTTCGATTCTTTGTCGTTTCTCGCAATCTGCGGAGTTCTGGAGCGCAGCTTTTTAGAGCAGAGCGATAGAGCAGTAAAACCATGAAAGAAGTCAGGGGAAGTTGCGGAGGTATTCGGAACATTGTTCGGGTCAGCATATGAACTATCGAGCGAATTCGGCGCTTCATGTTTTCTCCGCTGGCTATTGCGTGTTGATCACCCTAGTCGCTTCGTTCATCACCCCGCGGCCTTCCTACAGCCCATTGGAGATTGGTGCGTGGATGGGCGTCGGCCTGATTTTGATCGTGCTGGATTCGGTGGCGGCAGTGAAACCGTGGGATAGCCCTTCGAATGGTAGAGCCCTTAGCATTTGGCTTCACTTTACAGTCACGATTTCGGTGACTTCTCTGATCACGTTTGAATATCTGCAACGGGAAGCCGAATCGGTTGTCGACTGGTTTCGAACTGGCAACTATTGGTTTGTTGTAGTGCTCTAGTACGGCTCTGGACCGGAGCCGGTTTGCTTCGGCGTTTGCAGGACGGTTCACGAGCGGCGATGTAAGTGTGAGTTTGGTTTAGGGACAGACCAGCACCAGCGGGCGCGCCGCAGATTCGTCCGCGCCTCCTACTGCGTTTCCCGCGCCAACGCCAGCCGCCCTTGCTACCGCCGAACACGCGATCTCGGGACACATAGCTTACACTCCAACCACATGCTCAACCGGGGCTATGCCTTTACCACAATCATCAGCAGCAAAGACCATGGACAGACCCTGCTCTCCCACTTGGCAAGACTTTACCCACACTCAACCCCACAAGCGTGGCAACAAAAACTGGACAACCGCGAAGTCACCGTCAACGGCATCACCGCCGCCGGAAGCGAATCGCTGACTTCAGGACAAACCCTTGTCTGGAACCGCCCACCCTGGATCGAACCAGACACTCCTCAGCACTTCGAAGTCCTGTTTGAAGACGCCCATCTGTTGGCCGTCAACAAACCTGGCGGCCTGCCCACTCTCCCCGGCGCCGGCTTCATGGAAAACACCCTCCTGCGCATGGTGCAAAAGCAAACCCCCAACGCAAACCCTGTCCACCGGTTGGGCCGAGCCACTACCGGCATCGTTCTCTTCGCCAAAACACCGCAGGCAGCCTCTAAACTAGGCGCGGACTGGAACACATCCAGAATTCAAAAAATCTATTGGGCGCTGGCTCAAAACATTGCACAGCACGACGCCTACGAAATCCGCACACCCATCGGCCTTGTACCGCACCCGCGCATCGGCTCGGTGTGGGCCGCCAGTCCAAGTGGCAAGCCGTCAAAGTCATTGGCGAAGGTGATCTCACGCACGACAAGCACCACAACATTTGAGGTAAGGCTAAATTCGGGCCGCCCTCATCAAATCAGGATCCATCTGGCATCCATCGGCCATCCGCTGGTAGGCGATCCGCTGTACGGTTTGTCCGGCCAGCCTCTTGAAAATCTCCCCGGCCTCCCCGGCGATGGAGGATATTTTCTGCACGCCCGCTTTTTAAAATTCCACCACCCCATCACCGGCGAACAAATCAATCTTGAGGCAGCTTTGCCGTCTCGATTCTCATTGCACCAGTAGGTTCACGGCAGGATTCAAATCGAAAATTCGGGACAGATGGAAGCAGCCCCAATTCGGACACCTACCAGCAGCGGCCCGCGGCCGGATGCCCCAGGTTTCGTGCAGTTCGAACCTGGGTGCTTGCAGTGTGCTTGCTCTCCGCTTTCGTACATGATGCGCAGCACCGGCGAGGAACATGTGGCACAAACTTGTGGGGTGGAGCGCACGCGAGATCGGTCTGCGCAAGGCCCTGGGCGCTACCCGGCGAAACATTCTGTTCCAGTTCTTCCTGGAGGGACTGATGCTTTCAGCAATCAGCGGTGCCATTGGCGTGGCCGGGGCCTACGCGGTGACCCGGCTCCTCGGACTTGCACCGCCGATCGATGGATTCAAATTGCCTTATATCTACCCGGCGAGCGCTGTCCTTGCCATGGGAGCTTTGGCCGCGGCCGGTATCATCGCGGGCTTGTACCCCGCACGACGGGCAGCCTTGCTCACGCCGGTCGAAGCGCTTCGCCAGGAGTGATTGATGATCCGTGCGAAAGATGTGTTCTCGGAGGCTTATGGCGCGCTTCGGCAAAATCGCCGGCGCACCGCGATTACCATGCTCGGCATGGCATGGGGAATCGCCACCGTGGTCTTGTTGCTGGCCTATGGAACCGGTTTCTCGACTGCCATCGTCAACATCTTTCAGGGCCTTTGCCAGCATGCAGCCGTCGCAGGCGACAACTGGATTTCACAGGCGCGGTATAATTTCGAGCGCAAGTTCTCTCACCTTCGAGTTGGCTCCCGGAGGAGTGATGTTTCGCAAAATCAAAGCAGCAGGTCCTGCGGCGTGCGCCATGGTTCTCGGCTCAGCTGTTCTTCTAGGTCAAGTTCTCAAGGCTCAAACGGTACCGGGGGCTGGAGCCTCCTCACCTGTGGATACGGGGACGAGCGCTGTCGATGGTTGTGTTGAATGCGAGCTGCCGATCGTCCTGCGGCAGACTGTAGAAGCGGGAAAGACCGCCGTGGGAACAAAGGTGGAAGCGCGGCTGGTGATGGCCACGATGATTAAGGGCGGAGTGCTTCCGCGGGGCGCGGTGATTTCGGGCGAGGTAACCCAGTCGGTGGCGAAATCAGGAAATTCGCCGTCGCGCCTTGCGATTCGCATGGATTCGGCGCAATGGAAAAGTGGCGAGGCGAAATTCAAGTTGTATTTGACGGGGTGGTATTATCCGCCGGCGCCGATGGCCCCCCCTCCCAACCTCTCCTATGGACCGCCGGGCGACAATAGGAATTGGGGCGGAGTCAATCCCACCGTCGATACCACCGATCCACCGAATCCGTCTCAGCGGTTGTCGACTCAGCAGGACAATGGTGTGAACGTGGATGCACCAGCATCGGTCACCTCTAAGGGACGAGTTCCAATGAAGAATGTGAAATCAGCGAGCGGCGCAGACGGCTCGGTTGTTCTTGTTTCTTCGCGTTCAAACATCAAACTCGACAAGGTGACAACGTATGTGCTCGCAATTAATGAATTGCTTCCTGGTAAATAGTTGGCCGACGGCCCCGGCGTCTTCGGACCTGCGCCGACCGACCTGACCCTCGACGTTGATAAGGAAGCTCTGGCGGACATCCAGCCGCTGTCCTTGGGGTGGATATTATCGGGATCGCCGGTGTCGATGGTCACTGCCAGGCACGAATTGCGAACGCTGGTGGCGGTGAGCGCCTGTGACTCCCGCGTTTCCGCCCAGGTGTCGTCGGTGGCAATGGGCAGGGGAAAAGCCCGATTGTGAACTGCGGGGCCACTTCGCTGGCGGACACTATCTCTCAGCTTGTGCTCTGGCCTTTGCCGGTTCCGGAGATGAAGAACTGAAACGCAACGGCGATTGGATGGTCGCTGAACTGGCCAAGTGCCAGGCTCAGCACAAAAATGCTTCTTCCCACCATAGTGGACCACCATTCGCGCCTGGCCTAGGCGCGACCTCACTGGGGCTCACCGAGCCGGTTCTTTGACGGCGACGATTTGGTCTCCAGTCACGTTCCGCAGTTCCTGTACTATTCCTGATGGCCACCGGATCTCAACCAGCTCTGCAGAAGGGTTCGTCCCAAGTCCGAAGTGCACTGGGCCCGCACTGGACGATGCATAGCCAGCGCTGGTGAATACGTGGTTGTATTGCGCTCCCGACTTGGTCACCACCTTGATTCTCGCTCCGACTCCGTCGCGATTGCTTTTTGTTCCCTGCAACTTGAATTCAATCCAATGATTGTTGCCTGGACTCTGGTTGAGCCAGATTTCCGCCGGGGCACCGATTGCGCTCACCACCACGTCCAGGCGGCCGTCTCCGTTCAGGTCGCCGACGGCTGAGCCCCGGTGCCGCGCGGGAGGCTGCGAGGTCAGTCCGGCTTCAGCGGTCAATGCTGAAAATTTCATGTCCCCAAGATTGCGAAAGACAGTGTTGGGTTGTTCGATGACTAAGTTCGGCGCCGACAACAGCGACTGGACATGACCGCGCGAAACAAAAATGTCTTTCCAGCCATCGTTATTAAAATCGGCAATGGTGGGAGAGTAACCGGCCATAGGCAGGCTTTGCTTGGTCATTCCGCTCTCCCGAGTGACTTCAACGAAGCTTCCTTTACCCGTGTTGCGGTAGATTGGAAAAGTTTCCCCATCGAGAGCGACCAAGACAATGTCGGGATAGCCATCATTGTCCAGATCGCGAAAATCAACTCCCATACCCGAGATGAAGGTGCCATCCTCCCGCAGCGCGACATTCGCGTCGAAACCTGCCTCCTGAAAATGGCCACCGCGGCTGCGAAAGAACCAGTTCATCAGCTTGTCATTGGGGACGATGAGATCCATCTTTCCGCCGACATCGAAATCGCCCGCCGCCACTCCCATGCCTTTTCCGGGATGCGCGCGAAGACCCCATTCGGCGGAGGCGTCGCGAAAAGTTCCGTCGCCATTATTGAGGAATAACTGATTGGGTGTGGGCGGGTACATCTTGGGATGGCAGTAGTCGCGATGCCCGGCCACTTCGCAGTCAGGCTCTTTTGCGGAATCCCATTTCAGGTAGTTGATAACGACGAGATCGAGCAGCCCGTCGTTATTCACGTCGACCCAGGCGCCGGCGACGGACCAAAGCTTGCCGTACTCCGGATCGGGCCGGTTCAGGCCGGCTTTGGCGGTGACATCGGTGAAAGTCCCATCCCCATTGTTGTGATAGAGCGTATTGCGATACACGCCGGCGACAAAAATGTCCTCGTACCCATCGTTGTCATAGTCGCCAATGGCTACGCCGATGTCGAAGCCCGTCCCGAAAAGCCCGGCCTTTTCGGTCACGTCGGTGAAGTGTCCCTGGCCGTCGTTCTCGAAGAGACGGTTGTAGTATTTCGCGGAAGTCTTACGAAGGGTCTTGATGTCCGCCCCATTGGTGAAGAAGAGGTCAAGCTTGCCGTCGTTGTTAAAGTCGAAGATAGCTACGCCGCCGGCCATGGTTTCCGGAGCGTGACGTTCCGGCGTCTCGTCACTGTCCAGCCTGAAATCGATCGGTTGAAAGACGAAGCGGATGGGGCTGTCTCCAGAGGCCGTGGCCGCGGCCGCGGCTTCCGAGCGTCCCTGCGCAGGTCCGCTCGCGGGCGCCTGGGAAGTCAGCGGCAGGGGAGCGGTCAGCACGAACACCAAGAGCACGGCCAGTGAGCCGGGGGACTTCCACATCTTCATGTCGGAGACGGCGGGCACGAGGCTGCTTTTAATTCTACTCTGGTAATGATTGCTCGCCGTGAATGGCGAGCCGGGTTTCTGCCTGCGCTGCTGCCGTGCCCGGCTGTCCGCCGCCGACGGTGATGACGTAGTCGCCCGCGCCGACGACTCGAACTCCTGATTCGTTCACATAACTCAGGTCGCGGGGCTGCAGCACGAGCTGAACGTGCCGTAGTTCGCCGGCGTCCATCCGGACCCGGGTAAAACCGCGAAGCGCACGCAGCGGCGCGCCCGGCAATTTAGGAAAACTCAGATACAGTTCCACCACCTCATCGCCGGCTCGCTGGCTTGTGTTCTTCACATCGACTTCGATGGTGAGGGGATCACCAGCTGACAAGCTGGAGCTCGATAATTTGAGGTTGCTGTATTCGAACCTGGAATAGGTCAGACCGTAGCCGAAGGGATAGAGGGGCTCGCCGGCAAAATAGCGGTAGGTGCGGTTCCCCATCGCATAGTCGTCAAACGCCGGCAACTGCTCCAGGCCCTTGTAGAAGGTGACCGGCAATCGTCCGGAGGGATTGTTGACGCCCGCCAGGGTCTGGGCAATTGCGGTTCCGCCTTCTTCCCCCGAGTACCAGGCTTCGAGAATCGCGTTGGCTTGTTCCTGCGCCCAATTTACCGCCAGGGCACTGCCGTTCATGAGCACCACCACCAGCGGCTTGCCGGTTCCTCTCAAAGCTCCCAGAAGCGCCTGCTCTTCTTCCGGTAGGTTGAGGCTGGTGCGATCTCCTCCACGGAATCCGGGCAGATCAACCTTCATCTCTTCGCCTTCGAGCTTGGAGGTGATGCCAACCACCGCAACCACCACATCCGCCTCCCGCGCTGCTGTGGCTGCTTCGACGATGGGATCAGAGCTTACCGGCAGCCACACCAACTTTGTGCCAAAGGCGCCTTTCACGTATTCGATCCTCAGTGCATAACGATGTCCCTTGGTGAGCTCAACCACCGCGGTGTCGGATGTGGGATCGTGGAGCTGCACGTCATCCGCTATCAATTTGTCATCCAGCCACAAACGGTGCATGGAACCGAGCAATCCGATCCGGTACGCACCCGATTCGGCCGGGGTCAGAAAACCTGTCCAGCGAACCGAAAAGTCCTTCAAGCCTGCAGGAGGTGTGAGGGCATGCGCGTTCGGATGGAAGAGCTGGAGGTCGACCAGCGGGTCAACCCGCACCGCCGCCGGCGTACCGGCGAATTCGCTGCCGGCAAAATATTCTCCCTGTAGCCCGGGCTTTCCATCGCTCGTCGAAAGCGCCGAGGTGGGAATCACGCTTTCGGCGCGCAGGAAATTGGTTCCCGGCGCGTAGGAGACGTGAGCGGCGGCAAACTGCTTGCGGATTCCTTCCAGCGCCGTGGTGGCGTGCGAAGCCGTGCCGCTATAGTTGCCGTGCAGAACCTGCACAGATTCAGCCAATGGTCCCACCACTAAAATATTTTTCACGCCAGGCGCGAAGGGAAGTACACCGTCGTTCTTCAGCAGCACCATGGATTCGCGCGCCGCCTTCAGCGCGAGTTCCCGGTGAGGCGCGCTGTCGATCTCCGAATCAGGAGTCTGAGCGTAGGGCACTTTATCCGGAGGATCGAACATTCCCAGCCGCATGCGCGCGGTAAACAGCCGTTTCACCGCGACGTCGAGGTCCTTCTCGCTGAGCAGCCCCTGCTTCACGGCGTCCAGGTACTTCACGTAGTCGGAGTTGTCCTTGGTCTCGGTGAAGAAGTCAGCGCACTCATTGTCCATCCCCTTCTTCAAGGCGGCTGCAGCAGCTTCTGCCGGAGTTTTCGTGAAGTGGTGTCCCTGGTAGATGTCGACGATGGCATCGCAGTCCGATACTACGTAGCCGTTGAATTTCCAGGCGCCGCGCAACTGGTCTTGCAGCAGGAAAGTGTTCGCGCATGCGGGTTCGCCATTGACGCGGTTGTAAGCGCACATCACGGATTCGGCTTTGCCCTCTACCACTGCGGCGCGGAATGCGGGCAGGTACGTGTCCTCCATGTCGTGCCGGGATACCTGCACGTCAATACTGTGCCGCGAAGGCTCGGGGCCGCTGTGCACAGCAAAATGCTTTGGGGTGGAGATGACTCGAAAATATTTCGGATCATCCCCCTGTAATCCCGTGACGAACGCCACGCCCATGCGTCCCGTGAGAAAAGGGTCCTCGCCGTAGGTTTCCTGGCCCCGGCCCCAGCGCGGGTCGCGGAAGATGTTGATGTTCGGCGACCAGAAGTCCAGGCCTTCCATGATGTCCCGCCGTCCCGCTCTGACGGCCTGGTTGTGTTTGGCCCGCGCTTCGGTGCCGATGACGATTGCCATATCGTGGATCAAAGGGGAGTCAAACGTTGCCGCCAGGCCAATCGGTTCCGGAAAAACCGTGGCGGTCCCGGCGTTGGCGACGCCATGCAGCGCCTCGCTCCACCAGTTGTAGGCCGGAACCTGCAGCCTCGGAATGGCCCGCGCCTGGTTCACCAACTGGGAAGCTTTCTCCTCGAGTGTCATCCTTCCCACCAGGTCATCCACTCGCGCCTCGATTGGCTGCGAAGGGTCCAGGTAAACCGCGCCAGCAGTTTGCGCCGCGGAAGGAATGAGCGCGCAAGGAACGAGAATGAGAAGAAGAAACACTCCGAGCCTGGATCGAGTACCGGCTGGGTCCATTGCAATATCTCCTCGCAACCCACAAGATCAAAGAAGTCCCGGCGAGCGCACGCATTTCAGAAGATGTCCGTAAACGCTTACGGTCGGTCGGTTGCTTGTAGCACAGGGTAAATCCTGCGGTCAACAAATCCCCCAGGCCCGGAGTTGTGAAGACGTGTCTTGCGCGCCGTAGTGGGCGAACAAAATCCATTTTGTCGGCAGTAATTCGTCCGCGGCGGATCCATCCTTCCACTGCACGGAATCCATGCGAATCGCCAGCCGGGACGGTTCGGTCGAGGTCTCGCCACGCACTCGATTACTTTTCCAGAAAAGATTGCGTTCTTCGGAAATACCGTGCCATCGCCCAGAGTGCCTACTGCCAGCTTCGCCTGGACCTCGGTTCCCACCGGAGTTTTGCCGGCGGTTACGTTTTGCCACATGATCATTGGGAATTCCTGCACTGCCGGAGGGGACGGGACCTGCAGGGTTCTGCCCAGTGCTTCTTCAATCCAAAATCGGGCGCCGGGCCAGACCTGAAAGTTAATTTGCCCAAGCCGAACACGAAATAAAACCAGGTCCGTCCGTCCCCAAACATCAGGTTGTGAAGGATCCAGGTAGCGGAAAACGGCGGACCTTGCCCGCTCTGCGCCAACGAAACACACAAAAAAAGATGGCACCGCGAGAACGTTTAACAGGAGAACGCGAAGGTTGTGGAACATGAAAGTTTGCTCTTGACGGCCTTTCAGGTGTAATTCAAAAGCGCCTGAGTATAGCGTCGTCAACGTACACGGAAACCTGCCCCGCCGCTCAACTTGGACGGCAGGGAATGCTTAATGGGGCGGTTGGTGTTGTTGTGGGGGGGCCAGGAGATGAAAAGCGAGAGACATGGGATTCGCCGGATTGCCGAGCTGGCCAATGTTGCGATCGGGACGGTTGATCGCGCCCTGCACGAACGCAACGGAGTAAAGGAATCAACCCGGCATCGCATTCTGCAAATCGCAAGGCAAATCGGTTACACGCCGAACCTGGCGGCGCGCGCTCCGGCGGTCTCGAAGAGCGGTGTCCGCATCGGTGTTTGCATACCCCGCGAGATCCGATTCTTCTACGATCAGCTCTGGAGCGGTGTGCTGGACGAAGCCCGTCGAGTCGCACCGCTAGGCGTCGAATTGCTGAACCGCCCGGTGCCCAGCCTTGGCGTAGGGGACACCGAAGCTTTCGAAGAGCTGGTGGAGAGCGGCGTTCAGGGAATCATCACGTAGTTTGCCTATCCACCGATTCTCCCAAAAGCCGGAGGTCAACCGTTATCTGTGTGGAACCGCGGCTGAATGGATGTCTGGCCGGCGAGTTAATGGGAAAGTTTGTTCCTCCGGGTTCGAAAGTGGCCCTCATTGCGGGCATGCTGAGTGCGGAAGATCATCGCAGGAAGACGGATGGCTTCTCCGAGGCCTTTCCACGGCATTGCCCGGGAGGAACGATAGTAACAGCCATTGAAGGGCACGAAGACGAGGACGAGAGCTTTCAAAAGACGTTTGAGCTTCTCGGCCGGGTTCCGGCGCTGGCTGGACTTTATGTGAACACGGTCAACTGTCTTCCGGTCTGCCGTGCGCTGGGAGCGCACGGACTGGCGGGAAAGGTGAAACTAATCACTACCGATCTGTTCGCGGATATGGCTCCGTATTTTCACAAAGACACAATAGCGGCCTCGATCTATCAGCAACCACATCGCCAGGGTCAGACAGCTGTGCGGCTTATGGCTGATCACCTCACCAACTAGATTCCTCTCCCTCCTACCGTTCATTTCAGCCCAGGTGTAGTGATGTCAACCAACCTGAATCTGTTTCGGGAGATGAGAATTCCGGACTTCAGCTTCGACGACTCGGTGCTCCTGGGGCGGGCCGCTCTGTAGGCGTGCTCGACCGTGACACCGGCTGCCTAACTCCATTGTCTGGCTATTTCTGGCTGCCGATGAACCAACCCGTCCACCCCCTTCGGACTGGCGGGAAGCCCTTTGTGGTCGGCCCAGTGCCTGTGCCGATTCAGGAAGTGATGCTCTTCGACTCAAAAATTTTCTTGACAATCTTCTACGAATACAGGTACAAGCTGTCCTGCATCGTTAACGTTACCGGAACGCGGTTAGCAAGGGCTGGATCCTGACCGGTGCTCAGACTCCTGGCCACTTGTGGGAGGCCATTTGGCCGGAGGGGATCGATATGACTCTAGCTTCCCACGAAACGAATCCCAGCCGCAGTTGGCTGACTGATTTTGAGTGATCTTTTCGATTTAGTCCTCCCGCAGGGAGGAAGCCTTCAAAGGAGGCGCGCTGTGAAATTCTCGTCCTCGTTCGCCGAGTGCACTTCGTCGTGGAGCCATCGTATGCGGTGGCTATTGGTTCTTTCCGGGCTGGTCTTGGCTATGTCCCTGCAGGTCTTTGCCCAGGAAGCAACTGTCGTCGGAACGGTGACCGATCCAACCGGCGCCGCTCTACCGAATGTTTCGGTAACTCTCACAAACATAGAGACAGGTTTCACCACGAAGGCCGCCACGAGTGCAGACGGGCAGTATGTGGTGCCTAATCTTCACATCGGCCACTACACGGTAAAGGTCGCCGTGTCAGGGTTCAGGCCTGCCGAGCGGACGGGCGTGATGTTGAATGTGGGCGACCGTGACCGCGTGGACTTCCAGATGCAGGTCGGCCAGGCGACCGAGATGGTAACCGTAGAAGCCAATGCGGTTGCCGTACAGACAGATACCGGGGAAGTCAGCAACCTGATTACCGGCAAGCAGCTATCGGACCTCGCCGTCAACGGCACGAGCCTGTTCCAACTTGCTGCATTGGCTCCCGGAGCATCGAACGATATCACCAATTACAAGGATGTCCCGGTGGGTGGTGATACCGCCGTCAGCTTCAATGGCCAGCGCACCGCCCACAATGTCTTCATAGTAGATGGCGGTGAGAACTACGACCGCGGTTGTGGAGGCTGCGTAACTACGGCCCCTTCCAGCGAGTCGATGGCTGAGTTCCGCCAATTGACTTCCAACTACGGCGCCGACTATGGCCTCTCTTCTGCCGGAACCGTCACCATGGTGCTTAAGTCCGGGACCAGCGGGCTGCATGGCTCGGCATGGGAAAACAACCGCAATGACGCCTTTGACGCGCGCGGCTACTTTTTCCCGGCCCCAAACAAGAAACAAGAATTGCGCATGAACATCTTCGGCTTCAATATCGGCGGCCCCGTCACCTTCGGCCACCTCTATAACCCGGACAAAAACAAGACTTTCTTCTTTTACAACATGGAGTGGCGCAAATACATCGACGGCGGGTCAACCAACCAGACGGTCCCCGATCCCGCAACTTACGGCGGCGACTTCAGCTCGGTGACCGATCCAATCCTGGTTCCCACTGCAGCCAGAGTGGCTTCTTCCGTTTTGTTTGCCAACTGTCCGGGCGGAGTCGCACCAGCCGGCGTCGTGCCAGGCGCGCAATTCCCGGGTAACATCATCCCGTCCTGCATGATCCAGCCAAACGCGACTGCGTTGCTCGGTACTGGCTTTTTACCGGCGCCAAACTCAGGCATCGGCAACGGTGTCGGAAGCTTCGTGGGCGGCTCCAACACTCCGACGAACCTGAAGGAGGAGATCGTCCGCATCGATCACCGCTTCTCCGACAAATTCTCCGTGTTCGGTCACTTTATTGCAGAGCAAATCTCACAAGGCTACAACACGGCTCAGTGGAGTGGTGACAATCTGCCTACGGTTGGAGACACGTTCAACAATCCAGCTTACAGCTACGTCATTCACGCCACCCACAGCATTAGCCCGACGCTTCTCAACGAAATCGCCTTCAACTACAACGGCAACCGCATCAACATCATTCCCTTTCCCGCCACAGGCATGACGAGTCTCGCACTTCCGAGCGGATACGATGCGACCAACTCGCGTTTGTTCACCGGGCCGAATAACCTGAGTCGCATTCCCAACATCACCCTCAATCATCAAAGCAATGCGAACTTCCAGATCTCCAGTTGGCCGTGGGTCAACCGCGCTGACGGTTACCAGATCCGCGACGACATCTCCTGGAGCAAAGGTGCGCACAGTCTCAAGATCGGCGGAAGCTGGGCGCGCTACAAGAAAGTCCAGGACCTTTTCGGAACGACCCAGGGAGCATTCACTTTCGAGGGCGCGGATGCCCAGAGTTTCACCGGAAACAGCTTCGCTGACTTCCTGCTTGGCACCGCTGCCGGTTATAACGAGCTTGGCGTCCAGGACCACGGCAACTGGCCTGCCGTTTCCTACGCCGCGTACATTCAAGACAACTGGCGCGCAACTCACCGGCTGACCCTGAACCTCGGCCTACGCTGGGATGGGGTGCCGCACACGACCGAATCCAACAATCGCATGGGGAATTTCTATCCCAATCTTTACGATCCGTCCCAGGCCGCTACCTTCGATAATCTTGGGAATATCTGCAGCGGTCCAGCGGACCCCGGCTGCACCGCCGGCGCAAGCCCTGGACTTGGCACCAGCCCGAACCAGATCCTGGCGGGCGTTCCCTTGTACCTCAACGGAATCGGAACGCCTGAGAAGAATGGCGTGCCCAAGGGTCTGGTGAACAATCATTGGGCTCTGTTCGGTCCGCGGCTCGGCTTCGCCTATGACCTGACCGGTAGCGGCAAGACGGTCATTCGCGGCGGGTTCGGCATCATGTACGAACGCATTCAAGGCAATGACATGTACAATGCCGGGCCGAACATCCCGTTCAGTCTGAACGTGAACCTGAACAACGTAACGTTGCAAGACCCCAACATCCTGCTTTCGACCGGTGCTGCGCCGACGTTCCAGACCATCAAGGCGGCGGATATCATTGGTCTGGACATCAACGGTTATAAGCCGTCGACCAGCACGCAATACAGTGCCGGCGTTCAGCATTCGTTCGGCCCCAAGACCGTTCTGTCTGTCTCTTACGTAGGCAATCAGAACCGGCACTTGAACGACTATCGGAACACTAACCTGCCTTCGCTGAGCGATCTCGCGCTCATGACCGGAGGTACTCTTAACTACGAGAACGCGCCTAGCCTTCCGTACAAAGGGTTCAGAGCAATTAGTCAGTCCAGGAACGAGGCAAACGGCCATTACAACTCCCTGCAGGTTGACTTGAACTCGCAGGCCAGCAGGGACTTGCAGCTGCGCGCCTTTTACACCCTTTCCCGCTCCATCGATCCAACCACCGGGGGCAGCGGTCAGGACTTGAATGGTGTCACGAACCCATATGTAGGGTGGCGGTACGATCTTGGGCCGAGTCTATACGACCGGCTCCACAACTTCTCCGCCAACTTCATCTACAACATCCCGATTCTGCGCAACAGCTCGAACGGCCTGATGAAGTCCGTGGTCGGTGGCTGGGCGGTGTCGGGGATTATTACGATCGAGTCGGGCCTGCCAGGAACGTCACTGGGGGCAGCAATCTCGTTTGCGGCGCCAACTGCCCCACGGGGAGCAATCGACCCGACATAAACGGCAGCATCAAATATGAGCATACGGCGGTGGCGTCCACGGACCCCTTCCAGCACATCCAGTACGTCGATACCTCGGTGTTTTCGACTCCCGCACCCGGCACCTGGGGCAACCTCAGCCACAACGCTATGCGCGGACCGGGCCGCGACAACTGGAACCTCTCTCTCTTTAAGACCTTCGCCTTCAGCGAGAGTGCAGGGTTGCAGCTTAAGTTGGAGACCTTCAACACCTTCAACCATACCCAGTTCCAGAACGTTGATGTGGGTCTCGGCGACAGTCGCTTCGGCCAGTTCACATCGGCCTACCCTGCGAGAATTGTCCAGCTCGCCGGGAAGGTTTACTTCTAACCTCTAACCGAAAGCCCGTCCCGCTCGCAGCAAGCTGCGAGCGGGACGACGCTTTACAACAGACTTCAGTTGCTCCATTTGCTCGCATCCGACAAGGTGCGAGCTTTTTGTTTTTAGAATGGAGTCCAAGCGGAGCCCGACAGTGCTCCCAGAGTGAGCAACTCTGAACCTCGCAGTATGAATCTGGACTTACTTTGCTGGTGGTTTGACCGCAGCTAAAACGTAGGTCGTCGGTTTATACAACCTTGATCGTGGTCTTCTGGGACACAAGCGCGACGCTGCCATCAGCTGTGGGTGCAAGTGCCACGTTTTTCATCGGGACAGGCCCGGCTCGAGATCGTGGGATATCCGGAGCAGTGACTCGCTTCGGAGCCGCTGCCCGGAAATGGTCGGTAGGCGCTGAAGCTGACAGCGTAAACGTGAGCTTACTTTGCTGTGGCTTCGTCGGTAGCAAAAACGTAGGTCGTCATCTTAACCAACTTGATATTCCCATGCTCGGACACAAGCGCGATCCCCCCGTTGCTTGTGGGTTCAAGTACCACATTCTTCATTCGGACAGGCCGACTCGAGAGAGTGACAACGTCGGGGATGGCTCCTTGATTGGCTTCTGAGCCGCCGGTCTGAAATGGCCGGGACATCGGAGACTCCGATGCCTGGTTGGGTCCATTCAAGGTCCTGGAGTCCGGATCCGGAGATTCGATCGGCAGATTCGACTCTGGCCGCCCGGTCGCGGGGTAATACAAAGGCATCAAATAAGCGTAGATGGGAGCCCATCCGCCATTCCAACTCACTGTGTTCATGCGAATCGCGAGCCGCGCTCGGTCCTCTCCCTTTTTGGATTCGGATTGGACAATCACCCCAGATGTGACTGCATCCTTGGGGATTAGGGTGCCACTAAACAGGGTGGCGGCCGCAAGCTTTCCTTGAACTTGAGTTCCTGCGGGGCTTTTTCCGGCTTCGACGCTCTGCTGCAGAATCACAGGAAATTCACGCAAGACATGGGAAGGAGGAGGAGGCTGGTGACTCTGCTGGCCAATCGAAGCCGCAGAGCAAAACGCAAGTATCGCTCCTTGTACGACTAACCTTCGACTCAACATTGGTTTTGTTTCCTTGCATTATCGCAGCACGAAAGTATACCCCCGGACCGTCAGGTTCGGATAGCCCCAATGTTTGAGTTGTAGCCACTGCTGTCCAAATTAGCCGGGATCGAGGAGCGGGAGTAAGGGAAATTTGGCATTGTCTGCTCTCGGGGGTTGGTCACGGGTTGAGGTTGCCATTCTGCTGTCCAAGTTGGTCACCAAGAAAGCGGGATCTGCCCGGCGATGTGGGTGAGCAGGGGCGGGGGCTGAAAGGTCTGATCGATCCGAGCACGGGTGGCAGCGGATTTGACCTGAACCAAGTTTCCAACTCGTATGCTGGTTGGAAGTATGACGTTGGGCCGTCCCTCGGCTGCCCCGCGTTGCTTCGTCACGTGTAAGTGGCTATTCTGAGAGTGCGGGTGTGGGCGAACCTCCCGGTACGGCATTTTGGCCATGAAACACTGGAAATCACTGTTGGTTCTTCTCGTTCTCTTGTTGCCGGCGTTTGCCACTCCGCAGACGGCCAGTCCGGCCGACGCAGTGGCACTGGAGCAGCAGGGAAAGCTCCAGGAGGCGGTGGAGGCGTGGCGCGCAGTAACCAGACATGATCCTCGGGACGCGGGCGCTTTTGCCAGCCTTGGGGTGGCGCTGGCCCGGGAAACCAAGTACAAAGAGGCAGCCGCAGCCTACCGCAGGGCCATTGCCCTAAATCCAAGGCTTCCTGGCATTCAGCTGAATCTAGGACTGGCAGAGTATAAACAAGGACAGTTTGAGGCCGCCATTCCTCCCCTGAAGGCTGGGCTGCTGCAGGAGCCGGGGAACATGCAGGCACGCATCTTGCTGGGCCTTAGCTGCTACGGCGCCAAGCGCTTTATGGAAGCGGTGAAATATCTCGAGCCCGCGGCCAACGCAGACCCCGCCAATCCGGAACTGCGTCAGGTACTGGCTCAGAGCTGCCTTCAGGCGAAAGAGTATCCGTGCGCCCAGGAGCAGTTTCGCCAACTCCTGCGGCAAGATCCGGACTCAGCCCCCGCGCACATGTTGCTGGGCCAAGCCCTGGATGGCCTGCAAAAGACCCGTGAGGCGATTGCCGAATATGAGGCTGCGGCCAAGGTTTCTCCGCAGGAGCCGGGCGTGAACTTCAGCCTCGGGTACATGTATTGGAAGCTGCACCAGTACGATGACGCAAAGCGCTACTTCCAGAGCGAGTTGTCTCTCGACCCCAGCCACGCCCAGGCACTGGCGTACCTGGGAGACATCGAGTGGAAGAACAACAACCCGGACGCGGCCCTTTCCCTTTTCAAGCGGGCGATACAAGGTAAGCACGACCTGCGCATCGTCTATATCGATATGGGCGCTCTCTACATGCAGCAGAAGAACTACAAGGAGGCTCAGGCTGCTCTGATTCGCGCTGTGCAGCTAAATCCCGAGCTGCCTGATGCGCATTACCAGTTAGGGCGCTTGTATCAGACCATGGGGAACACGGCCGATGCGGAAAAAGAGATGGGCAAGGTTCGAGAGCTCCATGAGAACGCGGAAGAGAGCCTGGTGGGGAAGATGCCCGATTCTCAATCTTCATCGAATCCCAAATGACACAGCCGCGGGGTGGGCGGGCAAGGGCTGACGGTGGGGGAGCGTACGTAGGAAACAAAGGCACGCACACTTTCATGGGTGACGACAAGTCGATCAACCCGAATGAGGGAGCTCCGTGCTTCCGATTTCGGTATGGTCGAGGTTCGGGGAGGACTCGGACATCTCCAAGCGGATGAGCGCGAAATCCTTGCTGATTCCGGGAACACCCTGGATGGATTTCTTCAATCCCGAGGGACAAAAAACGTTCTGGGCGAAACTCAAGACAGGTCTCTTCGACTACGGCCTCGATGGCTGGTGGATGGACGCTTCCGAACCCGAGTTCGACATTCTGAAGGGCCACCAGACGTTTCTGGGCAGCGGCGAGTCGGTGACGGGAACAACTTCGAATGCCGTTGAACCCCTGCCGAAGCTTAGTCTTACTATTCCACCGAAAGAACTGTGACCGATTTCGGCTCAAGCTTCAGATTCAGTTTGCCGTCGACGACCTTGGCGAAGACCGGCTTCGGTACCACGGTGTTCGGAGCATCGAAGGTGTTGACGCTGTCAACCTTCGGGGCGGTCAGGGTCTCTCCCTTGGCTGATTTCGGCGTGATGCCGGTCAGGCTGGTTTCAATATCCACCGCCTGATCGGGGTCAAGGTTGGTGATTTCCAGCCATAGCTTGCCGCTTGTGTCCCTGGCGGCAATGGCGTCCAGCCGCGGAAGCGTGCTGGCGCCTTGTTTGTAGGTGCCAGCGTCGAATGTCACCGGCACAAAGGTCGCGTCCTGGAACGGCACATACATTTTGAAAACGTAGTAGGTGGGTGTCAGGACCATCTTTTCTTTGTCGGTCATGATCATGGCCTGAAGCACATTAATCATCTGCGCGATGTTGGCCATGCGCACCCGGTCGGCATGGCGTGCAAAAATGTTCAGATTGAGCGCCGCCAGAATGGCGTCGCGCATGCTGTTTTGCTGGACCAGGAAGCCGGGGTTGCTGCCGGGCAACGGCGCATACCACCCTCCCCATTCATCCACCACCAGGGCCACTTTCTTCTCCGGGTCATACTTATCCATGATGGCTGAGTGCTTGTTGATCAGACTGTCCATTTCCAAGGTGGAGTGGAGAACCTGCGCGTACTCGGGGTTTCCGAATCCGACGGACGCCAATTTGTTCTCCCAATTCACTACCGTGTAGTTGTGCAGGGAAAGGCCGTCGATATCCCAGCTCCACGAGTGGTGCTGATAGGCTTTCATGATGGCTTCGGTCCAGTCGGTCCAACGGGGCCCATCGCCGCCAGGTCCCACAGCGATCTTCAGCATCTGCTGCGCTTTGCTTTGCTGCTCGGGATTGAAATTTCTGACGAAGCGGCTATAAACCTTGAGCTGATCGAGGTAGTAGTCGGGAGTCATGTTGCCGCCACAGTCCCAGCTTTCATTGCCGATGCCAAGAAAGCCGACCTTGTAGGGAGCGGGATGGCCGTTGGCGCCACGCTCCTTCGCCAGCGTGGTCGGCTGCGCGGCAGTCAGGTATTCCAGCCATTCCGACGCTTCCTGAGGAGTGCCGGAGCCGACGTTGATCGACAAGTACGCGTTGGCGCCGATCTGCTCGAGAAAGTCCATAAATTCGTGGGTGCCGAAGGTGTTGGGTTCGATTACCCCACCCCAGTTGGGATTGAGGCTCACGCTTCGTGAGGTGCCGATGCCCTTGCGCCAGTGATACTCATCCGCGAAACAGCCGCCGGGCCAGCGAACGTTCGGCACTTTTAGAGCTTTCAAAGCGGTGACGACATCGTTGCGAATGCCGCGGGTATTGGGGATCGGGGAATCCGGTCCCACCCAGATCCCTTCATAGACTCCATGACCAAGATGTTCGGCGAACTGGCCGAAGAGGTTGCGATCGATCTTCGCGCCGGCTTTGGTAGTATCCACCGCTAAAGCAAACTTGTCGGCGGCCATGAGTGGAGCGGCAAGAATCGCAGCCAGAAGAACCAGACGAATCAGGAAAGTGCGCATGGAGGGGCGGCGTCCTTTTTTGGAGTTAAAGGTCAATCATTCATCGATAAAGAAGACATCGATTGCCGAAAAATAAGCTTTTCCTTTGCCAATTTGAGAGCGTAGTATTCGTTTGCTGAATACACCTTGCGATGCCGATTTGAGGTGCGGTCAAAGATGGGTTCCCGCGACAGCAAACGATTGCTGAAATTCATAAACATTAGGACAGAACAATACTATGAAAACCGCCGGAATAATGATTTTTCTCTTTGCGACGCTGTGCTGCGCACAGGATGCCATCACTTTCCAATCTGCCACAACCAACGTCTGGGGAGCGGAATATCCGCGTGTAGATAGCGCGGGCAGAGTGGAGCTCCGGGTTAAAGCTCCAGACGCCGCCAAGGTCCGGGTGAATTTTTGGAGCGGACCCAAGGCGGACATGGAGAAGCAGTCCGACGGATTCTGGACCATCACCACGCCGCCCCTGGTTCCCGGCCTGCACTACTACACCTTGATCATCGACGGCGCTGAAGTCAGCGACCCTAGCAGCCAGGCGTTTTTCGGTGGAGGCAAATATGCGAGCGCAGTTGAAGTTCCAGAGCCCGGTTCAACCTACTATTCGATCCAGGACGTGCCCCACGGCCAGGTGCGCGAGGTCTGGTACAACTCGAAGGTGACCGGTTCCTGGCGGCACGCGCTGGTGTATTTGCCACCAAAGTACGATACCCAAACGAAGGCGCGTTATCCGGTGCTCTACCTGCAGCACGGCGCGGGCGAAGATGAGACGGGTTGGATCAGGCAGGGCCATGCGAACTTCATCCTCGACAATCTCATTGCAGCGAAAAGCTGCAAGCCCATGATCGTCGTGATGTCTTACGGTTATGCCCGCCGCGCGGGCCAGCCGCCTGATTTTGCTCCGAAACCCTTTGGTTCTCCCGAAATGATGAAAGCAATGCAGGATATGTCTGCTGTGTTTGAAGACGACGTGACCCAGGCATTGATTCCTTACATCGATTCGACCTTGCGCACAATGTCAGACCGCGACCATCGCGCCATGGCCGGACTTTCCATGGGCGGCATGCAGACTTTTCAGGTGACGCTCGATCATCTCGACCTCTTTTCCTATATCGGAGGGTTCAGCGGGGCTGGCGGTATGCTGGTGCTGGGAAACCGGAAACTGGATCCCAAGACGGATTACAACGGAGTGTTTGCCGATGCTGCTGCATTCGGCAAGAAAGTACACCTGCTGTGGATCGGCGTCGGAACCAAGGAACCGGAACGAATGCGGGCGGGACTGCTGCGACTGCATACTTCGCTGCAGGAGGCGGGCATCCAGCATGTGTTCTACGAATCCCCCGGCACCGACCACGAGTGGCAGACCTGGCGCCGGGATCTCAAGGATTTTGCGCCGAGGTTGTTCTGACGCTACATCAAGGATTTTGGCAAGGATCGCAGCAATCCTTCGAGTTCGGTCGATCGAGGTGTGCCGTAAGTGTGGGGTGCGCTTCGATACTCTAGGCGCCAACTCGGGCTTTCTCGCTACTTTTTAAAAGTGCTTCCGTGCGGTTTTTAGCTGAGGGTAAGCATTGATTTCACATGATGAGAGCATACGCGAAGGCTCCACTCGCAGTACTACTCTGGGTCAATTATTTTCTGCCACGATCAGAACCCGAGCGAAAAAGCATTGAAAGTGCAATGTCTTTTCACTGTTCCTAAGACTTCTTACAAGGCTATTTCCATGGCCACCCGCCTCTTACTAAGTTGTTGAAAGTCCATTTGCTTGTGTGCTCAATAGTCCAAGGGTTGCTCAAACGCGCCCCGCGGAAACCTCACCATTTCGGCCATGTAACGTTCATGTAACGATAAGCAGTTTCTGCGGAAGTTTAGAGGTCTAACAGCACCACCTGCGCCCTCGAAGTTGTTGTAAAGCCGTGACGGGCGGGGCCAAGCGGAAGTTGACTAGCGTCACCGCTTCCGACAAGGTCCGAGTGTCATCCTCGCATTGAATGGGAGGAAGTTCGGTATGAGAGAACCAGAAAACAAACGGATACTGATTGTAGACAACGATGAAGAAGAATTGCGTACGCTTGAAGGGATGCTGAAGCAGGCGGGCTGCGATTCGAGTGCCACGTGGAGTGGGCTCGAAGCGCTTGAACTCTTGAAATCTCGAATGTACGACATACTCCTGGTGAGCACGTACCTTCCCGATCTCTATGTGGGAGGGTTTTTTGAGCGGTTGCGTCAGCTACCCACGCAGCCCTGCACGCTTCTTATGCAGGAGGATCGCGACCCTGCCTCGACGTTACAGAAGGTAAGCTGCATGATCGGACAGAAAGCTACGTGCCAAACGCGCATCGTTGGGGGCGGAACCTCTGACAGCTGCAGGTGAGCCTTGCCACCAGACCCCGTGATCCGGATCACAGCCATGGCACCGATTTCGGAACAGACTAGCGCCATAGCTTTTGGAGGCTGGACATGGCGAACAAGAAGCGCGATCTGCTGGAGGTTCTAAAAATTGAACTCGAGTTCCTTAAGAGTGGAGGCTACCGAAAATTGTCCTCCTGGCGCCCGCAGTTCATTTTCGAGGATTCCCCTACCTGCTTGAATTATGCGAGCCCAGAGCAGCGGCGACCTTGTTCCGAATGCGTCCTGATCCAGTTGGTGCCGGCCCAATTTCGCGACGACAAAGTCCCCTGCCGTTACATTCCGCTCAATGAACAAAGCGAAACCATCCAGTCGCTGTATCAATGGAACACGCCGGAAGAGCTGGAAGCGGCGCTGGGTGAGTGGCTCATGAATACTATTCAGAAACTGGAGCTGGAACGAGCGCCCAGGCAGCCCGACCCGGACGGCCTGGCAAGAAGGAGCGTCGGCAACGCCTAGAAGAGATTTCGGAGCGAGGAGGCCATGATCTCCAAATGTTCCAATCGGGATTGCGAAAAGGCCTTTGACTATCGCCGGGGCCGGTTGTTTCGCTTTCACAACAATCAGCCGAACCGTCAAGCGCCTGCCGAGGCCTGCCGCTGCGTAAGGCATTTTTGGCTTTGTGATGGCTGCTCCCGAACCTACGTGCTGGAATATCACCTGGGTATGGGGGTGGCAATCAGGTCGCGACTCGGGACGGAACCACCCCGTCCAGTGTGCTGTTGTCCGACGTCGAGAGTAAGTCCGTGCCTCGCGGAGTGAGGAGTTGGGGAGGCTTTGCCCTGGAGCGGGCACAATCCTAAGTTCCCACCTGATGGGCAAACGAAAGCCAACTACAATGAAGGTGTGAGCCACGGGGATGAGAAGTTCTGCTGTCTGCGGGAAGCCGCCCCCGACGCGATGGTCATTGTGGATCGAACTGGGCGGATGCTGCAGGTCAAGTAGGCCAGGTGGCCGCGATCGAAGACAATATAATCGGTGCGAGTCGCTTTTTGGAACTCCGTAGACCGGAAAGCATATCGCCTGGTAGGTTGTTATGGTATTTATTGCCGCGGCGTGCGCGAAGCGACGTGTCCACCATTATCGAGAGACACTCCAAACGGAAAATCGTTTTGGTAAGGAGAAGGGAGTGCAGTCATGCTGATCAATACCATGACCGAGACTGAGTGCCGCGCATTTCTGGAACGTACCTCCATCGGTAGGTTGGGTTGCTCTCTGGACAACCAGCCATACGTAGTGCCGATTTGTTTTGCGTACGAGCCAGACAGCATCTACATTTTCTCGACGTTAGGACAAAAAATTGAGTGGATGCGCGTTAACCCAAAGGTTTGCATACAAATTGACGAAATCGCCGACCAGTCGCGATGGATCAGCGTAGTTCTCAACGGTCGGTACCAGGAATTAACAGAACCCCAATATACGGACGAATTGTTGCGTGCGCGCAAACTACTGGAGAAACGATTTCGTTGGTGGTTGAACGCGCTGGCTGAACGCCGGGTGACTTCAAGCGACGACCTGATTGCGCCGCTTTTCTTCCGCGTTAACATTGACTCCATGACTGGACTTCGCGCGGTGGCCGAACAGGCTGCTGCTGGGTAGCGATGGTGTCGCCGCCGTTATCGGTACACTGCAAATCCTTCATACGCGGTTCTCGGAGCTTCGCCACCATGCCCTTCCTGTCACGTTAGGACTCTTCCAAATCCGACTGCAGTTCGTCCTTGAGCAGTTCCATCGATTCCAGGAGTGCGTAGGTTCGCTCGGCCTCTTCACGGTCCACAACACTAATGGCGAATCCCACATGCACGAGCACGTAATCTCCGATCGAAGCCTCGGGAACGCAATCCAGGCATGTTTCCCGTGTAATTCCACCGAACTGTACACGGGCCACGCGAATTCCGTTGTGCACTTCGCTACTGACAATTTTCCCAGGAATAGCGAGGCACATGTTATGTGGCTTTCTTTTCGCAACACTCTGCAAGCGTTCGGTCCGAGGGTTGCGCTGGCGGCAAGGTTGACGAGCGGATCCTCAGCTTAGCGTCCGGTGATTGCTGCCAGAGTTGCAGCTGGGATAAGGCTGCATCTACCAGGGGCGCAAGCGCAGCTTCGACGTCGGTAGACAAACGCGTGCCCCAGTCTGTGTTGGAAGGTTGCACGCCGAGCACAACAATATCCTGGGGATGAGTCGCCACCAGGGCCAGGGCCGCGATCAGATCGGCCACGCCCAATTGATGAGCGCTCCAGCCCCCCTTTGTGGCGAGCAACTCTTTCCCGTTCATGCGAGCGAGTGTTCCGGGCGTATTCCCCGAGTTCATTGCATCGAGGAGCAAAACACGGGACGCACCCAAGGCGTACGGGATCAGTTCGATGCCGATTGTGCCGCCGTCCAGAACCCTAACGTTGGCGGGGACCCTGGGGTCGCTCTGCAGGAGTCTTGCGGCATGCACACCCACCCCTTCGTCTGAGAGGATCGTATTACCGACCCCTATGACTACGGTGTCTGAAGACAGTAAATCTTCCATGTCACGCTCTTGATTGGGAACGTTGCCTGCCTAGCGGACGCGTCCGGCTCCCTTCGGGTTGGGGCTGAACGCCTTTGCCGTCTTCCTCTTCTCTGCGACCGCCTCCTGCAATTCGTGTTCGGGAACGAACTTGTATCCGCTGAAGATACTCTCCATCACTCCATTTTCCTCCTCGATCGAAACCAGAATGGCGGTATAGAGATGGTGAATGAAGAACATCCAGAATCCAAACATGATCAGGAAATGAGTCAGCCGGAGCCACTGGACGTCAATCAGGCGCGGCAGCCAGCCGATGAAAAAATTCAGCCAGCTGATTCCGAGAATGCGGGAATACAGCGCGAGACCCGTGAGGATTTCGACGACCGCCATGCCGAAGATGACAGCGTATGAGGCCCCGGCCAGGGCGTTATGACCGATATGAGGAGTCGGCGACCAGGACCTGAAGGTATAGTACTTTGCCGTCTCGGCCAAATCCTTCAGCCGTTTCTTCGTCGTCGGGATGAATTGGTCCCAGCGTGCCCACTGATTGCCGATAAACATCCAGACAATCCGGATCAGGATCGCCCCGAGAAACGCGAAGCCGGAAAGCAGGTGAATAAATCGCATCGTTCCCATGACGTAGGCAGTTCTGCCATGCGAAATCAGGAACGGGGAATGCATGTAATAGCCAGTAATGGACAGAGAAACGATCGTCGTGAAGATGACCCAGTGCGCAAATCGCACCGGCCACTCCCAGACATAAACCCTCACTTGCCCGTGTGCGGGGCTTTTCCATGTCGCTTCGTGCCCCTGGTCCCTTCGTGTCTTTTTCATACCCAGGCCTCTGTCAGGTCAGCCTTGTGCGCGGGCGTAGGCATGTCCCTGAGCGTCTACTACATGAACGGCGCAAGCCAAACATGGATCGAAGGAGTGGACGGTGCGTAGAAGTTCAAGTGGGCGATCCGGATCCGCTACAGGCGTTTTTATGAGTGCGGCTTCATACGGTCCGCGCTGGCCGCGCACATCTCGCGGACCCGCGTTCCAGGTGGACGGAACCACAGCCTGGTAGTTCTTGATGGCCTGGTCTTCGATCTCCACCCAGTGCCCCAACGATCCCCGTGGCGCCTCGAAAAAGCCAAAGCCTCGTGCCGTCTTTGGCCACGAGTTCGGGTCCCACTTCTCACCGTTGTGAATGCGTATATTTCCGCTAGCCAAGTTGTTTCCGAGTTGCTGAATCCAGCCGACCAGGCGGTTCGCGAGAAGTTGCGTTTCCAGCGCACGCGCAGCAATGCGTCCCAGGGTCGAAAACAAGGCAGCGGGCGGAGCCTTCAGTTTTGTTAGTGTGGCATCGATCAGAGCCTTAACGTCGGGCTGACCGGAAGCATAGGCAACCAGCATGCGGGCCAGCGGCCCGACCTCCATGGGTTGGTCCTGATACCGTGGCGCCTTGAGCCACGAGTACTTCTGATCCACTTCCAGGAATTGGTATGGAGGTTTCGGTCCGGAGTACTTGGGATTAGTCTCTCCATCGAAGGGATGCTTGGCGGTCTGATCTCCTCCGGAATACTCATACCAGGAATGGGTCACATATTCTGTTACGTTGGCCGGATCGACCGGGTGAACCTTCGACAGATCGCGATTCAAGATGATGCCGCGGGGAAGGAAGAAGGTCGCAGGATCTTTAATGGACCCCTGCGGGAAGCCTCCGTAAGACATGAAATTCCCAATGCCTTCCCCACGCTCAAACCAGTCACGGTAGAAACCTGCCACTGCGAGTACGTCCGGTATGTAAACCTGATTTACAAACCCGATCGCTGTCTTAGCCACCTGCAAGAGGAAATCGATACGCTCAGGGTTTACCGTTGCGCCCGGCTCGTTGGGGTCCATAGCGGTGGCCATGCCGCCCACCAGGAATGTCTGCAAGTGGGGATTCTTGCCGCCGAGGACAGCGTGAATCCGGATGAATTCCTTTTGGAACTGCAAAGCTTCGAGGTAATGGGCAACCGCCATGAGATTGGCTTCGGGCGGAAGGTGATACGCGGGATGTCCCCAATAACCCGCGCCAAACAGGCTAAGTTGCTTGCTCGCGACCAATGCGCTGACGCGATCCTGGACGCTCTTGAAGTACTTCTCGCTCGACATGGGCCAATCGGAGATCGATTGCGCGAGCTGCGCTGTTTTTGCCGGGTCGGCCTTCAGTGCGGAGACAACATCGACCCAGTCAAGCGCATGCAGGTGGTAGAAATGAATGACGTGATCCTGCACCGTCTGGGTTGCCGCGATGATGTTCCTGACCAGCCGGGCGTTATCGGGAACTTCAATGCCCAGCGCGTCCTCGACCGCGTTGACGGACGCGAGTGCATGCACCATCGTGCAGACACCGCAAATGCGTTGCGCCCAGATCCACGCTTCGCGCGGGTCGCGGCCGCGCAAGATCAGCTCGATTCCACGGAACATCGTGCCGGAACTCCACGCATCGGCGACCATCCCGCCTTCAACCTGGGCCTCGATGCGGAGGTGCCCTTCAATTCGTGTGACTGGATCCAATACAATCCGCGCCATACCGTCTCCTAAGAGCTATGAGGATCAGCGGGTTCGCTGGTCTCGGCGGTGGTCTGCTTGGGCCGGAGTTTGTCGCGCACCACATTGCCTGCTACCTGGGCAACCATCGCTGCGGCGACGACTCCGGTGGCGGCCCATCCGATCTGGTCAGCCGTGACGTCCACTGAGAAACCTGGCACCGATGGCAACCGTTTATAGAAGGGTGATTTCGTGTCCCAGAAGCGATGCGAAGCGCACGCGATGCAACCGTGCCCAGCCTTCACCGGCCAACTGGTTCCGTCATTCCAGCGCACGGTGGGACAGTTGTAGGTAGCTTCCGGGCCTTTACAGCCCATCTTGTAAAGGCAATAGCCCTTTCGGTGGCCTTCATCCCCCCACTCCTCCACGAATCGTCCTGCGTCATAGTGGGCGCGGCGTTCGCACTGGTCATGGATGATGTTTCCGTAAGCGAACAGAGGCCGGTTGTATTGGTCCAGCGCCGGCAAGTCGTGGAACGTCAGGTAATGGACGAGAACGGCGGCCGTGTTGGCCGGGTTGTGTGGGCATCCGCCCAGATTGATAAGGTTCTTCAACCCCGGCACCGCTTCCTGTAAGCCGAGGGCTCCGGTTGGATTCGGGTTCGAGCGGACCAGTCCTCCATCCCAGGCGCAGGCACCGACGGCGATATTTGCCGCGGCATGGCTGCAGACATGTTTTGCGATTTCGAGAGCGGTCCGGCCGGCGATCGTGCAGTACACGCCGCCGTCCGCGGTCGGGATTGCGCCTTCCACCACGGCGATGTACTCGCCCGCGTGCTCGCGAACTACGCGTTCAAGCGCGTCCTCCGCCTGCTTCCCGGCGCCGGCCATGAGGGTCTCGTGATATTCCCAAGACAGAAGATCCAGAACAAATTCTGTGACCGGGGGATTGCTGCTTCGCAGCATCGATTCTGTATTGCCGGCACAGTCCTGAAACTCAAGCCACACCAGGACGGGGCGGCTTGCTTTGGAGAGCGCCTTCATGACTTCCCCGACGTACCGGGGAGGCAAGGCCAGCGTGGCCACCATCAAGCTGCAGAACTTCGCGAACTCGCGGCGCGACACGCCGCGTGCCCTTAACGCCATCGGCAGAACGTTCTTGTCTGATTTCATCGTCCCCCCAATGCCGGGATAGATGTCCGCTAGGAAAGCATTTTCGGATCTCAGGATATTCGCACCGTTCCTGCATTTGCGCTGTGACGCGGATCACACTTCGTTTTGACCGAGGTTACAGCGCAACGAGAACCTTCCGGCATAGGTTCTAGATAGATGGCAAAGAGACAATCAAGCCATCCGGGGGTGAACATGAAAGACCACTCGGGTCGGCCACTCTCCGGGGCAGAGGTCCAAAATCTTTCAGTCCCGAATCGGCTGAGTGATAGCCCCATCCTCTCGGTTCTTTCTCTGGAACGGATTTTTGGAGTCAAAGCAAGCGCCCATATCAGTCGTCCGGAGGGATCCATCCTGTTCGGGGAAGGGCAAAAAGCCTTCGGCGTATACATCATCTGGGACGGGCGCGTTAAAGTTTCGATTGGTTCCGACAGCGGCAAGGCTCTCATCCTTGGATTGTTCGGTCGCGGAACCGTCCTCGGCCTCCCGGCGGCACTGTTGGGTCGGCCGTATGGCACGACGGCGGAGGTCGTGAAATCGGCCAACGTCACTTTTCTCTCCAGAGGCGACCTTCTGCGACAGCTGCGTGCGACAGACAAAGCAGCCTACGCCGCGGCGGAAATGGTGAGCTCGATGTCCTATTCGATGCTCGCTGGAATTAGGATCATTCACCTGTCCCAATCGGCGGAACAGAAGATAGCTCGCTTCCTTTTGCGGCTGCCGATGCGCAAGAATTCCAAGGGCGAATCGCACATTATGCTGGAATCAAGCCAGGAAGAGATTGGCCAGATGATCGGAACATCACGAGAAACGGTAGCGAGGGTCATCTCCCGTTTCAAGAAAAGACGCATACTCGAGCTGAAAACTCCGATGCTGGTCATTCATGACAGGACGGCGCTGGCAAGACTGGCCGAATTTCCACAGAGGCAGGGGCACAACAGGGCGGAAGGCTAGGTTCACGATCCATCGGCAAGCGCTCATCAGTTTTGGCGGGCCGATCGGCTTAAACGGAATTAATTGTAGGTCGTGTGACGCAGGTCACAGCCAGAATAAGATCCTTCTGGTTGTATAAGGCTGAAATTAAAACACTCACGCTGACTCGAGGTTCGTCGAAGTGAGTTAAGAGGGAGCCTGATGGGGTGCCGGAAGACTTTCCGCTGGATGGCGGTGGGGGCCCTTTGTTTGCTTTGGGTACAGGCTTCCGCTTGGCCGCAAGAGGCGCAGCCGTCGAAGAGCACCGCGAAGACCTCGGAAGAGGCTGCCCCGGTTCCGAAGGATTCCAAGCAGGACCAGTACGTGGGTGCCGAGACCTGCAAGACCTGCCACGAAGACATCTACAAAAACTTTGAGGCTACACCCCACTTCGTAACCACGCTTGAGAACAAGCGCGGTCCGGAATGGCAGGGGTGCGAGGCTTGTCACGGTCCGGGCAAGGCGCACGTGGAAAGCGGCGGCGACATCACCAAGATTTTCACCTTCAAAGGCGTTTCGGCGGAAGCCTCGAGCGCGCGCTGCCTGGACTGCCATACGTACGGAGAAGAACACAGCAATTTTGCGCGCTCGGCGCATCTTGAGAACCACGTCGGTTGCATCGACTGTCATTCTCCCCACCACGCCAGGGAAAGCCAGGGCCTGATGAAGGAGAAGCAGCCACAGCTCTGCTATGGCTGCCATCTGGAAGCCAAGATGCAATTCAACCGTCCCTTCCATCACCGCGTCAATGAAGGCATGGTGCAGTGCACCGATTGTCATAATCCGCACGGCGGGTTCCAGGGAAGGCAGCTGCGGGTAACGGCTTCCCAGGATGCGGTCTGTTTCAAGTGCCATTCGGAAAAAGCCGGACCCTTTGTGCATGAACATCCTCCGGTCAAGACCGAAGGATGCGTTTCCTGCCATACCCCGCACGGTTCGGCGAACCCGCGCTTGTTAAAGCGCAGCCAGGTGAATCTGATGTGCCTGGAGTGCCATTCCTTCACGGTCGACACCGGCGCTCCAGCGACTCCGACGTTCCATAACCAGGCGCAGAAGTATCAGGCCTGCACCTTGTGTCATGTTGCGATTCATGGATCGAACTTCGATCCATTCTTCTTCAAATAGGTGGAGCATGGGCAAGGCAAGCGGATCAAGGCGAACACGATGGCGTCCCCGATGGGCTTCGGTCTTCCGGGGCGGAGTGGCCCTGCTGCTTTTCGTGGGAGGAACAGCGGCGTGGTCGCAGCAGGCGGCTGAGGGAGAGGGCATCGACTCCGGCAACTACAACATCCGGCAGTCGGTGGAATTCGGCTACCGATTCACCAATGTCACCGGTGATCCCGGCGCCTACGACACTTTCGTGAATCTGCAACAGGGTCCCCGGTTGCTGGATATGACCCTGGAGATGCGCTCGCTCAACCATCACGGTTTCCTGTTCGACCGGCTCTACCTGAGCAACTTCGGATACGGCGGCGACCCCAACAACGTCTCTCGTCTGCGCATCGGTAAGAACAAGTGGTACGACTTCGACGCCACCTTTCGCCGCGACCAGAATGTCTGGGACTACTCGCTGTTCGCCAACCCGCTGAACCCGGTAAGCACATTTGCCAATGCCCCGGCCGGCTTCAACCCGGTCATCAGCTCTTCTCCGCACCTGTTCAACACCCGGCGCCGCATGGGCGACTACAATCTCACGCTGCTGCCGGTGTCCAAAGTACGTTTCCGGCTGGGCTACTCGCGCAATGTGAATGATGGACCGTCGTTCAGCAGCCTTCATCAGGGCACCGAGGCGCTGCTTTTTCAGAATTGGCGAAATACCGTAAATGCCTACCGCCTGGGCGTGGATTTCAAGCTGCTGCCCAAGACCAGCATCAGCTACGACCAGATCTTTAACTACTACAAAGGTGACACCGGAGTGGCTGACCAGAATCAGAACTTCCAACTGGCCAATGGCACGCCGGTGGATATCGGCGTTTCGCTCAATAATGCAGCCAACCAGCCCTGCGCCGGGACCTTTCTGGTGACCGGCGGCGTCAACCCGCTGTGCAATGGATTTCTCAACTACAGCCGGAATGGGCGAGTGCGCACCAGCATGCCCACTGAGCAACTCAGTTTGCAGTCGAACTACTTCAAGCGCCTGGATCTCGCCGGCCGGGTCAGCTATACCGGCGGCGACATGAACGTGGGTGGATATCAGGAACTGCTCACCGGCCGCGAGAGCCGCACCAATCTGAGAAATAATGATGTCTTTGGCCCCGCCTTCGGCCGCCACGTCGCCGCCTCCGTCGATTTTGGCGCCACCTGGCACGTCACCGAACGGTTCCGCATCCTGGATACTTTTGCCTTTTCCAGCTTCCGGAATCCGGGCGAGTTTGATTCTTCGAATTGCCAGTTCTTCAGCCCCGATCTTGCGACCGGACCGAATGTCTTCACGCCGGCAACCACTCCCGCGATTGTGTGCGCCCCGCCCGCCGACGCCGTAGCCGGTAGGCCGGCGCATAGCACTTCCTCTGCAGCCGACGTGTCCCGAACCATATCAGGGCTGCTCCTGAAACAGGACCAGAAAACCAATCTGTTCCAGCTCGAGTATGATTTCACCCGCAGGTTCGGCGCCCGGCTGGGCTACCGTTTCCGTCATCGCGCCATTGCGGATTCCGACTTCGAGCAGGTCGAGGAGCTGTTCTATCCCTCGAATGCGAATCGCGGCGACTGCGCCCTGGTGGCCGGCCTTCTGCCGGCCGGTTGCACCGACAACGGAGACGGCTCGTTCACCTTCCGCACTCCATCACCCATCGAGACCGATACCGGCGAAACCCTGATCAATGAGCATTCCGGCTTGTTCGGCTTCTGGGCCCACCCGGTAGACGCGTGGCGAATCAACCTCGATATGGAAGTGGCCAGCGCCGACAACTCTTTCACTCGCATCAGCCCGCGGCAGTGGCAGGAATATCGCGTCCGCACTACTTACAAACTGGCCAGCTGGGTGAATTTGAGCGGCTCGATCAATGTTCTGGAGAAACGCAACAACGTTTCCGAGGTCGACAATCTCCAGCACAATCGGCTGTATGGATGGGGGGCGATCTTCGAACCGAACGACCGCCTTTCCCTGGAACTGGGCTACGACTACAGCGACGATTTTTCCCAGATTCTGGTCTGCTTTGTCACGACCCCGACGCCAGCTGGAATCGCCAAGTGTCCGGGCTCGACCTTGAGCCAGGAGCTTTCGACCTATACCAACAAGTCGCACTACGGATACTTTGACGTGATGTGGAAGCCGGTCCGTCGGCTGACCACCCACCTCGGCTACAACGTGACCAGCACCACAGGCAGCGCTCTTTTCCTGAATCCCAACGCGCCCAGCGGACCGCTCGACTCCACCTATCATCGGCCCTATGGGGGTTTTGACTACGCGTTCGCCAAAGCCTGGACAGGCAAGGCCTACTGGGGCTATTACGGTTATCATGAAGACCCCAGTTCAGTGGCGCAGGATTTATTTGCTCCACGCAACTTCCGCGGCAACCTGGTCACGCTTTCGATGCGATACGCATTCTAGACGCTGTCACTGACTGCGAAGTGGCTACCATCATCGGCGACGGCAAGAACAGAATGCAGAGCTACAAGAAGAGCTTGAAGCCGGCGCAGATTAAGGATCTCACCGCCTATATCCGCGGGCCAGCAAAGAAGCAGTAGCGACCTCGCGGCGGAGCGGCTCCTTTTCCGCCGCCAGGTGATGCATGCGAATGTGATTGCCAGGAGGAGTAGTGATTGGACCAACCGGAATTCTCATTGCATTGATCGTAACGACGATTGTGCTGGCCACACTTTTTCTCATGCGTCCCTCGATCACGGCGGGACCCACCGGCAAGATTCTCGCATTTGTAGCCCTGTGCGTTCTGCCCGCGCTGTGTATCGGCGGGGGAATGTCCACGCATATGCAACGGTCCGAACAAACCAAGTTCTGCGTTTCCTGCCACAGCATGGAAAACTACGGAAAAAGTTTGTACGTGGACGATCCAAGTTATATCCCTGCCCAGCACTTTCAGAACCACCGCGTGCCCGCAGATCAAGCTTGTTTTGCCTGCCACGCCGACTACACCATCTATGGCCCTTTCAAGGACAAGCTGCAAGGTATAACCCGGATTTACATGCAGTATGTGAGCACGCCTCCTAAAACAATCCACATACCTGGCGGCTATAGCAACCTGCAGTGCCTGCACTGCCATGCGGGTGCCCGCAACTTTGAGGAAAACCCCATGCACACCGCGATGATGGCTTCGCTTAAAACGAATCAAATGTCGTGTTTGTCGGGCGGCTGCCACGATACGGTTCACAACGTAACCCAGCTGGGCAATGTAAAAATGTGGAGGCCAGGGCAATGAAAAACCGTGCGATTGGTATCCAGCGATTCTTGAAAGTTTCCAGCGTTCTGATTATTGTGGGCCTGCTCGCGGAAATCGTAAGCCTGCTGTGGTTTCATCCACTCTCGTTCGTGCTGTTTGCCTTCGTCGGCGCCTCCTTGATCGGACTGGGAATTATGGTTTACTTGGTGTCTCTGGTCTTCGCGGTTACTCTGCCCGCCGAAGACCGCGGATGAATGGCGCGAAAAGGAGCCCTCGGTGATCGAGAAACTGAAAAACCTTCCACATGGAATCGATGGTGTGCGTGCTATTGGAAAGGTATCGAAGGAGGACTACGAACAAATATTTGTGCCGCTTCTCGATGAAGCACGGCGAGAGGGGCGTCGGGTTCGATTTCTTTATCAGCTGGGTCAGGAATTCGAGGGCTTCACTGCGGGCGCAGCGTGGGAAGACGCGAAAATCGGTCTACATTCCATGCGCCTGTTCGATGGCTGCGCCGTCGTCACTGACCTTGGTTGGATCAGAGAATCGACTCGCCTGATGGGGTTCCTGATGCCGTGCCCTGTGCGCTCATTCGGCAATCAGGAGCTTGACGAGGCCATCAACTGGCTGAGCTCGCTTCCTGAAGCCGCCGCCGTTTCTGTCCGTCTTCTCTCCGAACCCGGCGTTATCGTAGTCGAGGTCAAGCAAGCGCTGCGTGCGCAAGATTTCGACGCGGTGGCATTCACCGCAGACGCGTGGATCGAAGCGCACGGTGACCTGCAAGGGCTGGTGATCCATGCGCGCGAATTTCCTGGTTGGGAGAATCTTGGAGGGCTCCTCCGGCACGTTCGATTTCTGCGCGACCATCATCGCAGGGTAAAAAGGGTTGCGCTTGCGGTGGACGGCAAGCTGGCCAGCTTGGTGCCAAGAATAGCCGAACACTTTGTCCAGGCCGAGGTTAAGAGCTTCGCGTACGACCAGCTTGACCCCGCAATTAGGTGGGCGGGCGGTCTCAGTACGAAGAGTGAGGTCGCGCCAGGGCCCAGATCAAACTGAGCAAGAATTCCAACGCGGTCTAACCGTCCAAAGGAGGTTTTGATGAGTGCTCCATTGATCGGAATGCATTTCGCTTCTTTCGTAGTTCTACTGATCGTCAGCGGAATCGCCGGTGCGATCGTCCACTGGGGTTTCCGCTATCGCTTGTTCAACGGAATCGATGGGTGCCTGGGCCAATGGATGGTCGCGTGGCTTGGTGCGTGGCTGGGGCCCGCGGTGCTGGGCCATTGGTTCGACTCCGCCATGGTGGCCAATATCTACATTATTCCGGCATTCCTCGGGGCGCTGGCCGGCGCGTTCGGCGGAACGGTAAACGCCAAGGTGATGGCAGGAGTGGCGTCGCAGAGGGGAGCGTCTTCCTAGGCAGGACCCGCCTAGTCGTTCGCGGGTGAGACTAGGGCGCGAGCGGCTGGTGATGGCGGAGGAGCGGTACGTTGATCCTCACTCGCACATCGGCGTCAACAAGTACGTCCTGAATCCAGCAGCTGAGTGCGATTCTGAGTGGCTGGGGCTGACTCGGCCGGTCGGCCGGACTTTTCATTTAGGGAGAATGAATGACCAGTGACCAGAACTCCGAAAAGCAGTTAGCAGAACCGGCAGCGACGACACCGCAACTGAGTAGGCATGTAACAGGATGGTACCGGCTCGCGAGTTTGCTATTCGCGCGCAACGCGGCAAGCGAATCGGTCGAGACGCGGGTTCACTTCAACGCCAGCCCGGAAGCGGTCTGGGATCACATCATGTTTTATGAGGAAGTTCCGGGACGCCCGCCGTTCCTTCTTCGCGCCCTGTTGCCCCACCCCGTTCGAACTGAAGGCGACAAGACCCGCGTTGGGGCCACGGTCCGTTGCGCTTACCGAGGAGGTGATCTGGTAAAGCGCATCACCAAGGTTGAACCACCGCATTCCCTGCAATTCGAGGTCGTTGGGCAGCGTTTGGGGATCGAGGGTTGCGTCCTCACGCTTGGCGGCTCGTACCAAATCTGCACCAGTGGCGACGTGACCGACGTCGCGCTGACGACGAACTATCAGGCGTTTCTGCGTCCCCGCTCCCTGTGGCGTCCTCTGGAAGCGATCCTGGTGAGCCAGCTCCACCGCCATATTCTGCGCGGCGTCTGCTCCGCAGTTCGTCCTGGAACTTCAGCCATGCGTCCGGCGGCTGCGGAACCGGTCACACCACTGTGCACTCCCTAGGAGGCTGCGGAAAAACTTGTAAATGTCGGCCCTTCCGTGGAAGCGCGGCCCTTGAGGGCCGCGTAAGTCGTCAGAATGTGTGCGGGCTTTAGCCCCCGTGGTCGCTTCGTCCGGGCAAATTGAGTTTTTCCGCAGCCTGCTAGGAGGACTTGAGTGCGCATGATGGCAATCGCGTTCCCGCCGTTAGTCCTCATACGCGCCAGCGTCGCAGCCGTTTGGCTGTACGAAGGACTTTGGTGCAAGATTCTGGGCCGCGTGCAATCGCAACTCGAAGTGGTAACGGCTGTCCCGCGGCTGGGACCGCGGTTCGGAGCGCCTTTCCTCAAGGCGCTCGGTGTCGTGGAGGTCGCGCTCGCGGTGTGGGTGATGGCTGGAATTTCTCCGGGCGTCTGCGCGATCGTGCAGACGGCCTTGCTCGTCGTGCTCAATGCGAACGGACTTCTGTGGGCCCGGCGGGTTATCCACGAACCTGTAGGCATGGTCGTCAAGAATTTCGCCTTCCTCGTCCTGGTTTGGGTCTGCGGCGCAATTCCGGGAGGACGGCCGTGAGTCTGGAAACCCCGTGGGATGCGGGACGGCTCGGCCGGCCGAATGGCCCACACCGCTTGCTCTTCGGGCACATGCACGAGGACGCTGAGATCGAGCGAGTGGCATTCCTAAACAAGCGCCGCGTCTTTTGCATCGCCTCTGCCGGATGCACCGCCGCCCGGCTCTGCGATGAGCATGAGGTCATCGCTTGCGACATTAATCCAGTGCAGCTGACGTACGCGGAGCGCCGTCTGCAGGGTGCCGCGGCGCAGATTGGCGACGCCGAGCGGGCCATGGCTTTCGCGCGCACTTTTATGCCGCTGGTGGGTTGGCGTGCCAGGGTGGTTCGTGCCTTTCTGGCTCTCTCCGATGTGACAGAACAAGTCTCGTTCTGGCGAACGCATCTCGACACAAGAAGATTTCGCGCGAGCTTTGACCTTCTCATGTCGCCCGCTGTCTTGCGGGCTGTGTACGCGCCCCGGTTTCTTTCATTTTTACCCTCGAAGTTCGGGGCGGTGCTTCGAGCGCGGTTGGAGAGGGGCTTCGCCCGGCACGCGAATGCCACAAATCCATACGCTCGGGCGCTGCTCCTGGGCGAAACCGGCGACCAGTCTCAGCCGAAAACTCCCCATGTTCATTTCGTACTGGCGGACGCGGCTTCCTATCTGGAGTCGTGTGCTGCCGGCTCGATTGATGCATTCTCTCTCTCGAACATCCTCGACGGCGCCGAACCGTCATACCACGACCGGCTCTCGCGGGCGGTTCGCCGCGCGGCGACCGAGGAGGCCGTTGTTGTATTGAGAAGTTTTGGAGATCCCCCGACTGAACTGCCTACGAACTGCGCCGCGGATGATCGCGCCCTGCTCTGGGGAACCGTGGATGTGCGGCTCGCGCGCTCATTCTGAAGAATATGCTCGTTTGCCCTGCCGGGTCCCATAACAGCAGGGGCGCGAGATTAGGCTTCTGGCAAACTCGCCAGCCGTGTTCGCGTCCTGCACTTTGCCTTGTCGGCACATGTTATCGTTTAGGCCTCCATGCATCCCGAAATCGACCAGGCTATTTCCCTCTTGAAGCGGGGAGATGACAAAGGCCTCGAAGAAGCCCTGGCTCTACTCCAAAACACAGTTTTTTCCTTCAGCATGAAAGTCTGTGGTCAGCGCCAGGACGCGGAAGACACCATGCAAGAGGTGCTCGCGAAGTCAGTTTCGTATTTGCCCAAGTTTGACAGCCCCAAGGCGCTCGCGGTTTGGCTGTACAGAGTCGCAAAAAATCGTTGCTTGATGAGCCGTCGCCGAAGCAAGTTCGCCCCTAAAGAAGATCTTTCTCTGGAAGAGCTCATGCCGGACCGGCAGCGCCTGGAGCAATTAGTCGGCGAAGGCAGCGTAAATCCCGAAGCGTTTGCCATCCGAAGCGAAGAGGCGGCCCTGTTGAGGAAGGCAATTCACAATCTTCCGCCACAATACCGCGTGGTTCTGGTCCTGAGAGATATGGAGGGCCTCAGCGACGAAGAAGTAGCGGAAATCACGGGACTCCGATCCGGGACGGTTCGGGTACGTCTGCATCGGGCGAGGCTTTTTGTGCGAAACCAGTTGATGAAATCGCGGAAGCCGCGTCCCGGCAGGAAGGCTGCGACTGTCAAACCGCGGGCCATGGTCGCAGAGGAACCCAGGCCCCGCCGGTGCAAGGCGATGTTCGCTGAGCTCTCGAACTATTTGGACCAGCAGCTCGACGACTCTTTGTGCGAGAAACTAGAGAAACATCTGGACGGTTGTAGTCCGTGCCAGGCCTTTCTTGCCAGTCTGGAAGCGACAATAGAAGAGTGTCGCCGGTTGCCCGCTCCCGCCCTCGATCGCGTCCAGTCGGCCAGGCTGCGAAAAGATTTGATGGTGCGCTATCGGGAGGCGATGGCAAAGGCAGCGGGGTAAACGTCATGGCTCAGCGCGTTGTCGCCGAAGTGTCCGGAGCTTGCAGCCGTGCGCTGATCTCTCGGTCAAATACAGCGAGGTCGGTCGCGCCGATATGCTTGGAGTAGATGCGGCCGTCACGGCCGATCAGGAAAGCGATCGGTAGTCCGAGAACGCCTCCAAAGAGCTCACCAGTCTTTGCGCCGCCCATCACTACCGGGTAGTTCATTTTGAGCTGCCGGTAAAAGTCTCGAACGGGTTCAGGGGTGTCGTCCATGGAAACGCCGATGATCTGAAGACCCTGGTCCCGATATCGGTTCTGGAGTTCCACGAAATGCGGGATCTCCTCTCGGCATGGCTCGCACCAGGTCGCCCAGAAGTCCAGCAGAACTACTTTGCCCCGATAGTCTGAGAGATTGAGTTTTTCTCCTGTCAGGGTCGAGAGTGAGAATTCCGGCGCGAGCGGATGCTCTACAGCCGTGACTCTCAGGTCAGAAGAGATACCCTCGCGACGATTCAGCAGGTAGAGCCCGAGCCCGACCGCGACGACCGCAATCCCAACAATAGTTGTCTTCCGCAGTCTTTGGTTGGGCGGCGCGATCAGCTCTTATTCTCCCTTGGCAGTTGGATAGCCCTTGTCCACCCAATTCGCGCCGAAATTGTCAGCGATATAGAGCACCTTGACGTTGGTGAAACCCATCGCACGCAACGCGTCGCTGGCAGGTTTGACGTTCGGGCAATGGCCCCACGGGCAACAACCGCAATAAATAACGATGAACTTGTTTCGGGGCAGGGGCGCAACCCGCTTGCGCAACCGTTGCAGGCCGCTCTCGCTCGAGGCGGGACCGACGTACTCGGAACCGGGAATATGTGCCTGCTGGTAAAGAACGTGGGATCCCACCTGGATCACGAGTGGCTTTTCTCCCTGGGGCGACTGAAGGATCTTGACCAGTTCGTCGGGGTTGAGAAGCTGTGAGGTGGGTATCGAACTCGCCTGATAGGCGAACATAGCGGCCAACGGCATCAGCAAAATCACCGTTATCACTACCCCAGCGCTGATGATCTTCCCATTCTTGATCGGCGGTTTCATAGTCGGAAACTTGAGGCTTTGATTATAGAGAATCGGAGCCGGCGTGGCGAACGTGTGGAACCTGAAGCGCTCGCGACTTATTCGCCAGAAACGAATTTTGTGTCAGGGAAGGGGCAGTGACACCAGGTACCACGAGGTGTGAGGACAATCACATCCCTATACAAACACTAAGAGAATCATGAAGAAGACAACATCAGGCAGGCTCTGCATGTCCTGAGGGGAGAAGATTCGGTGGCGATTCGCCTTACACATCCGAGTGCTGCATGCTCAGCGATTCGTTACGAACGGTATCCCCTGGATTTTCCTGTAACAAATCCATCTTTATTGCATTTATTCGTGTTGATCGCAGAAGAGAAGCAGGAGGAGACAGCCATGATCAGCGCCAAAGTTGAGTTGAATCAATCGCTTAGGCAACAACGGCAGTTTGTGGCCCAGACCGGCAGCGGCCATCACCTGCTGCTGGACGATACCGCAGGCGGGACCGGCCCCAAGCCCATTGAGTTGGTAGCGGCCGCATTGGCCGGCTGTACCGCATTCGACGTCATCACCATTCTGCGCCAGAAGTACCACCAGAAGGTCACTGGATATGAAGTGCGGGTTGAAGCCGATCAGGCGGACCGTCCGCCGCAAGTGTTTACGGCGGTGCGGATTCATCACCTGGTCACCGGCTACGAGATTGACGCGGCGGCCCTGGAGCAAGCCATCCGTCTCTCGGAAGAAAAGTACTGTTCGGTGGGAGCGATGGTGCAAAAAACGGCGACCTTCCACACCACCTACGAGATTGTCGAAGACAAAACCGAGTGGATGAAGCCGGCACCAGCGACAGCGACTCAGAGTTGAGACCTATGAAACGGGAAACTCTTTCCGCGACAGTGCCATATCCGCGGAATTGCGCTCCGCTTTCATTCGTGATTCCGTTGGTGGTCCTGGGTATGCTTCCGTTCTGGTCTTCGGTCTCCGCGTCCTCGCAACAGGCAACGGAGCCATCCGCTCTTACGCTTCAGCAGGCGATCCATGTCGCGCTGGAGAAGAACCCGCTGCGCAAGGCAGCGCTCGCGGACACGAGGGTAGCATCCGCCGATGTTCGTGAAGCACGATCGGTCCTCATGCCGAGGCTGACGTTCTCTGAGACTGCGACCCGCGGAAATGATCCGATTTACGTGTTCGGCAGCAAACTGCGACAGCAGCGCTTCGCTACTGTCTGATTTCGCGCTCAATCAGTTGAATACGCCACTGCCGTTTGGCAACTTCAGCACGCGTTTTGCGGGAAGCTGGAACCTGTTTGATTCATTCGCCAGCTGGCACGGGGTGAATCGGGCAAAACAGATGAACGAGGCTGCCGGACATCAATTGGAACGTACGGACCAGGAAATTGTCTTCCGCGTTGTCAATGCTTACTACGACGATCTGCTGGCGGGCAAGCAACTGCAGGTTGCGGAGCAAGCGGCCAGGACCGCCCAGTCGATCATGGATCGTAGCCAGGTGAGATTCGATAGCGGACTGGTAGTGGAGTCAGACCTGCTGACCGCGAAGGTACGCGTAGCATCGCGGCAGCAGGAACTCATTCGGGCGCGGAACGATCTCGATCTGGCGCGGGCCCAACTAAACACCGCGATGGGTGTACCGCTGGAATCCTTGTTCCAGCCGGCTGAAGCCCTGGCGGAACGCTCGCTTCCAGTCCCCCTTCTCCAGGAAGTGGAAAAGCAAGCACTCATGAATCGACCCGATCTGAAGCGCATTCAATCCGAAGAATCTGCCCAGCAGCAGAGCGTTGCCATGGCGAAGTCGTCGTTTGGTCCGCGAGTGAACGCCTTTGCCGGCTGGGAGATGGACAATCCAACTTTTCTGGCGGGCGGCGGCGGCAACAACTGGCTGGGCGGCATGGAAGTGCAGTTTGATCTCTTTCAAGGTGGCGCAAAACGGGCGGAACTATCGCGCCAGCGAGCTCTGGCCGACAAAGTCGTCGCGATGAAGCAAGCAGCAACTGATGCCGTACGCCTGGAGGTCCGCCGCGCTTACTACGACGTGGATGCCAGCCGGCAGCAGGTCGAAGTTGCGCGAGCTGCCATCGCTCAGGCGCAGGAGAGTCTCCGTATCAACCAGGACCGCTATGACGGAGGGCTGACCACAATTACCGATCTGCTGGGTGCGGAAGAAGCGGCGCGGCGCACTCAGACCGACTACTGGGAGGCTGTCTATCGCTTCCATACCAGCTACGCGAACCTGGAGTTGGCCAGCGGGACTCTGAATCCTCAATCTCCGGTGGTGACGCCATGACTCGCACCCATTCCAATTCTTTCGGGTCTTCTTCCCGTGGCCGTGATGCTGGCTGGCGGGCTCGGCGGTTGCTCCAGTGAACGGCCACCGAAACCTGCGGTGCCGGAAACTGTGCGCAATGTGTCCGTGCTCGTGGTACAGCGGGCAGAGGTGCCTGATTTGCTGGAAGCGGTCGGAACGGTACGGGCGGCGCAGACCAGCCAGCTGGCAAGCCAGATGGTGGGCAACATCGTAGAGCTCCGCGTGCATGAAGGAGATCGCGTACAACGGGGACAGGTGCTTGCGGTCATCGACGACGCCCAACCGCGGGCTGCCCTTGAGCGTGCCACAGCAGCCGAAAGTGCAGCAACGCAGGAAGTGGCTGCGTGCGGATTCCGACTTGGGACTCGCTCAATCGACATTGAAACGCTACCAGAATCTGTACGACAAGAAGTCGGTCAGCCCCCAGGAATTCGATGAAGTGAAGGCCCGCTACCAGGCCGCGCTCGCGCATCGCGATATGACGCGGGCAGGTCAAGCACAGGCCAAGGCGGCATTGACGCAGGCACACACGTCGTTCTCATACACGCGCATTCTCGCGCCATTCGATGGAGTGATCACCGAGAAGAAAGCCGATCCCGGCACGTTAGCCAGCCCAGGACTTCCCGATCTTCACAGTCGAGGGCTTGGGCCACTACCGATTGGAAGCTACCGTCAACGAGAGCGATCTTCGCTACGTTCGGATGGGAGAGCGAGTGCCGGTCATCGTGGACGCACTGGAAACTCCGGACCTGAAAGGAAAAATCGTACAAATCGTCGCCCGGCGCTGACGCGGCCAGTCGCAGTTTCCTGGTGAAGATCGAACTACCTGCCGATCCGCGGCTGCGGTCGGGAGTATTCGGCCGCGCACAAATCACCCGCGGTATCCGGTCGTCCTTATTGATTCCGCAAACCGCGCTAATAGAGCGGGGTCAACTGCAGGCTGTTTACATTCTGGATCCAAACGGGATTGCAAACCTACGTTACGTCACGCTGGGGAAGACCGCAGGGAAGAAAGTGGAAGTGCTCGCGGGTCTTCAGGAAGGCGATCGCCTCGTAGCCACGCCTGGCGGACTCGACCTGAACGGCAAACGCATCGAGGCCCAGTGATGAGAGACGCGGAGCCAACTCATCCGACCAGCCGGTGCGGCGCCTTGGCCTGGCTGGACGCATTGCCCGCGGATTCATCGACTCCAAGCTGACTCCGCTGGTGATCGTGGCCGCTCTGCTGTTGGGCGCTTTCAGCATCCTTGAGACTCCGCGCGAGGAAGAACCGCAGATCGTTGTTCCCATGCTCGACGTGTTCGTGCAGATGCCGGGCGCGTCCCCGGAGGAGATTTCGCAACGGGTCAGTCTCCCTATGGAAAAGCTTCTGCGCGAAATTCCGGGCGTGGAGTATGTCTACTCCATCAGCCAGCCGGGCATGAGCATGCTGATCGTGCGCTTCTACGTCGGCTCGAAGGAAGAAGATGCCATCGTTCAGACGTACAACAAGCTCTACTCGAACTTCGATCGCATCCCGCCGGGCGTTTCACAGCCGATCATCAAGATCCGCTCGATCAACGACGTTCCCATCATGGCGCTCACGCTGTGGGGCAAGAATTATGACTCTTACCACCTGCGACGCATCGCGGCGGAGCTGGAGAACTCACTGCAACAAGCTTGGTGACGTTTCTGAAACCACGATCATCGGAGGACAGCCCCGGCAGGTGACGAGTGGATTTGGATACACAGCGGCTGGCCGCCTATGGCCTCACGCCGACCGCAGTTGCGGACCAGCTTCAGAGCGCGAATCAGCCGGAGCGAGGCAGGCAGCTTTGCCCGCGACAATCGCGAGTTCAAGGTCGAGGCCGGGAAATTCTTTACCCGCGCCGAAGATCTGCAGCAGGTCGTGGTCGGAGTCCACGCGGGCCGTCCGGTGTACTCTGCGCGACGTCGTGGAAAAGCTGGAGGACGGCCCCGCCGAGCCAGACAACTATGTGATGTTTGCGAACGCTCGCGGGGGGACGGGCCAGACGGCGGGCGCGGAGTTATCCGGCGGTCACCATCACGCTCGCCAAGCGCAAGGGCACCAACGCAACCACCATATGCGAGAGTGCACTGGAGAAGGTCGACTCCCTGCGCGGTTACGTACTGCCCAATGACCTGAACATCACCGTCACGCGCAACTATGGCGAGACCGCAAAAGACAAGTCCAACGAACTGCTCGAGCACCTGCTGATCGCGACGCTCTCTGTCACTTTACTGATCGCCCTGGCGCTGGGCTGGCGCGAGTCTGGCGTAGTGCTTCTGGCCGTTCCCGTCACTCTGGCCCTCACCCTGGCCATCTTTTATTTCTATGGCTACACGCTCAACCGGGTCACTCTGTTCGCGCTGATCTTCTCCATCGGCATTCTGGTGGACGACGCCATTGTTGTCGTGGAGAATATCGTGCGCCATTTCCGCTTGCCGGAAAGCCGCGGGCGTCCTCTGGCAGAAGTGGCGGTTGAGGCAGTGGATGAGGTCGGCAATCCCACGATTCTTGCGACCTTCGCCGTCATCGGAGCCATCCTGCCCATGGCGTTCGTGCGCGGACTGATGGGTCCCTACATGCGTCCGATTCCGGTGGGCGCCTCGGCTGCGATGCTGTTCTCTCTGATCGTGGCTTTTGTCGTTTCTCCCTGGGCGGCGTTGCGTTTGCTGCGCAACTATGCAAGTGGGGATGTCGCAGCCACGCATGAAGCGGAGGGCTGGACGACGCGCGCTGTATCGGCGCCTGATGAACCCGCTCATACGGAATCCGCGTCGGCGCTGGATGTTTCTGGGTGGCGTGGTGGTGTTGTTGCTGGCTGCAGTCGCGTTCGTCCCCTTGAAATGGGTGCGGGTGAAGATGCTCCCCTTCGACAACAAGAGCGAGTTCCAGGTCATCATTGACATGCCGGACGGAACTCCCCTGGAGCAGACCACCCGCGTCGCGCAGGCGCTCGGCGGTTATCTCGGCCAGCAGCCCGAAGTCACGAACTATCAGATCTACGCCGGGACGTCCGGTCCTTACAACTTCAACGGACTGGTGCGGCATTACTTCTTGCGCCGTCAGCCCAATCAGGCAGACATCCAGGTCAACCTGCTATCACGGCACGACCGCAAAGCGCAGAGCCACGAAATCGCGCGGCGGTTGCGTCCAGAGCTGGACAAGATCGCTCTGCCGTTCGGGGCGCGCATCAAAGTGGCTGAGGTTCCTCCCGGGCCGCCCGTATTGCAGACCCTGGTCGCGGAAGTCTACGGGCCGGATTACAAAAGTCAAATCGCACTGGCAGCACAGATCAAGAAGATCTTCCAGCAGACGGCTGGAGTGGTCGACGTGGACTGGTACGTTCAGGACCCGCAGATCAAATACGACCTGAATGTGGATCTCGACAAGGCGGCGCTGCACGGAATTTCCCCCGCCGATGTTACGCGCACACTGCAGGTGGGACTGAGCGGCGCGACCGCCGGGCTCTTGCACGATCCGCAGTCGCGCGAGGACATTCCGATTGAAGTTCGGTTGGCGCGGTCCGATCGCTCGGGAATTGAGGACCTCGAAAACATCAAGCTACCTACTGCTTCCGGAGGGCAGATTGCATTGCAGGAAGTCACGAATCTTCAGCAGACCACGATTGACCCCAGTGTCTATCGCAAGAATCTGCAGCCAGTGGTGTACGTGACCGGTGATGTGGCGGGCGGGGAAGAGAGCCCGGTCTACGCCATCATGAAGATGAGTGACGCTATCGATCAGATCAAGTTGCCACAGGGCTACGCCGTCAGACAGTACAAGGGCACGACCATGCCCGAGCGTACCGACCGGCTTTCCATGAAGTGGGACGGCGAGTGGCACATCACGGTAGAAGTGTTTCGTGACTTGGGGCTGGCGTTCGCCGCGGTGCTGGTGCTGATCTATGTGCTGGTCGTCGGCTGGTTCCGCTCGTTCGTAACGCCGCTAGTCATCATGGCGCCGATTCCGCTCACCCTGGTTGGCATTCTTCCCGCGCATGCGCTGATGGGCGCATTCTTCACCGCGACGTCCATGATCGGATTCATCGCCGGTGCCGGGATCATTGTCCGCAATTCCATCATCCTGGTGGATTTCATCGAACTGCGGCGCTCGCAGGGGATGTCGCTGGAGGACGCCGTTGTGGACGCGGGCGCAGTGCGCTTCCGGCCGATGTTGCTGACCGCGGCTGCCGTGGTAGTAGGAGCCAGCGTGATCCTGTTCGATCCGATCTTCCAGGGGCTGGCTATCTCGCTGATGGCGGGTGAAGTGGCTTCGACTGTACTTTCCCGCATGGCTGTTCCCGTGCTCTATTACTTGAGCCAACGGGGCCACGCTGCGAAGCTGTCATCCCAGACGGTGGCAGCAGTCAATTAATTTCAAAGGAGGTAGGTTTATGACAATCGAACGTTACGTGAGAATGATCGCGGGGGCTTTCGTTCTGGCATCGCTGGCACTGGGATACTGGGTAAACGCGTACTGGTATCTTTTCACCGCTTTCGTTGGGCTGAATTTGTTTCAGTCGGCCTTTACAAACTGGTGCCCGATGATGACGTTCCTGCGCAAACTCGGCGTGCGTGCAAGCGCGTGAGCAGGTCGGGTCAACCGTCATGAGGAACCCTTCCCCGTCGTGATCGCGTGCAGCCAATTGCCTGTGGCTAGAAGTCAGTCAGGTCTTGGACCGGCAATGCGACTCGAACCGCATTGACCACCGCCGCGAAATCGATGATTTCCTGAAGAATTGCTCCCTCCAGCGGAGGCAGATATCCCGCCGCGGCCGCGAACATGCCAACCAGGCTGGCCGCCATCCCGCCGATAGCGCTTTGCAGGGCGATGGAGCGCATGCGATGACTGATGTGGATCAGTTCGTCCACCTTCTTCAGTGACGAAGTTAGAATGACTGCATCCGCGGCCTCGGATGTAATGTCACTATTCGGACCGAACGCCACACCGACCGTTGCGGCCAGCAGCGCAGGCGCATCGTTGATTCCGTCGCCGATGAATAACGTCCTCGCTTGCTTGGTTTCGCGCTCTACGATCTCGACCTTCTGCTCCGGACTCTGGCCTGCGTACACCTCGGTAATCCCGACCTGGTCTGCCAGATAACGCACCTCCGATTCCCGGTCGCCTGATACCAGCATCACACGGTTCACATGATGCCGGGGCACCAGGTGATGCACAAACGGTTTTGTATCCTTGCGTGGCGCATCGTGGAAGCGGAACGCGCCCGCATACCGGTCATCCACGAAAACCAGACATTCCAGCCCGGAGGCAAGCGGCGGGAGCCCGGGCAGGTTGGGATCGACTTTTCCCCGCCCGGTAATTCGCAATCTGCGTCCTCCGACCACTCCTTGCAGACCTTGTCCAGGAATTTCGCGTATTTCGGAGACGTCCAACAAAACCATCTTTTCGTCGCGCGCCGCCTGGGTCACTGCCCCCGCCAGCGGATGCTTGGAAAACTGTTCCAGGCTGGCCGTTGCCTGCAGCAGGCTCTCGCGCGTGAATCCGGGCGCGCTCAGGATTTCCGTCACCGTGGGTTTCCCATAGGTCAGCGTTCCGGTCTTATCAAAGATCAGCGTGCGGCAGGTAGTGATCTGCTCCAGTGCTGCCGGATTCTTGATGATGATGCCGCGCTTCGCGGAAAGGGAAATCGCCCCGATGACTGCCACAGGAATTGCCAGAATCAATGGACATGGCGTGGCAATCACCACCACGGCGAGAAAGCGCATCGCATTCCCGGTGATCAACCAGGTCAGTCCCGCAAGTCCTACTGCAAAAGGTGTGTACCATGCGCCCAGACGATCTCCGATCCGGCGCAGTTGGGGGCGTTTCTCCTGCGTCTGTTCCATCACTTGCATGATCTTGGCGTAGCGCGAATCCACCGCCAGCTTCTCGGCCTCGACGGTCAAGGCCATTTCGCCGTTGATCGCTCCTGAAAGCACTTTCGAGCCCGGAGTCTTTGATATCTCGAACGGCTCCCCCGTCAGGTAGGACTCATCCATGATTCCCCGGCCTTCAACCACGACTCCATCTACCGGACATATCTCGTGCGGGAAAACAATCAGCCGATCGCCTACCCGCACGTTATCCAACTGCACTTCCTCCACCTTTGGTCCCAGCTTGCGATGAGCAACTTGCGGCATGCGCCTGGCCAGCGCATCCAGCACTGACGATGCCCGACGGGTGGCGAATTGTTCCAGGGCCTCGCCGCCTGAAAGCATCAAAACAATGATGGTTCCGACCAGATACTGGCCAAGCAGGACGGAAGAAAGGATCGAAATTCCAGCCAGCAGGTCGGAGCCAAATTCCCGGGCCCACAACTTCCTCGCCAACGTGGCCGTGATTGGGACTCCTCCCACGGCCAGCGCGACAAACAGTGGCGCAAGCCAAGCCATCCTGGGAATGTGGGTCAGATAGCGGAGGCCCAGATGGGCTGCAATTGCCACCGCAGTCAGGGCAGCAATGTAGGTTTCTGTAGAAAAGGAGAATGCCCTGGCAGCTCCAATCTCCGGCTGGCCCGATGGGTGGGCAAAACGCCCACCGGACGCGTCACGAGGCACCGGCGCTGTCTTTGAACCATCGCGGATCATCGATCCGATCTTAATATCCAGAAGCCAGGGCATGGTGGCAAAAACGCCAGGCATGGCGAAAGACCCGGTCCCCGCCAACGGAGCCTGAGAATGGTTCCCCAAATAATGGGTGTCCTTCGCACAACCGCCAATTTGTGATGCTGATCACAGACGTGAGTGAGCGTCACCGCTGTAACCGAGTGGCTATCTGGGCGAGAATCCGTCGATACCTGAACCGGGGCACTGGGATCAATGCTCCACGAGGAGGCCGTCAGATGCTCAAGCGCCATCAGATAACGGTAACAGTCTTCTCGCAGTTGCTGTTGGCATTACTTGCCAGCAGCCACACGTACGCCATCCCTGCATTCTCGCGCCAGTACGGCACGTCCTGCAGCACCTGCCATGTGAGTTTTCCCAAGCTCAACGATTTCGGCAAGGCCTTCAAGGATGCTGGATTCAAGTTTCCTAAAGATGACGAGACCTTCATCAAGGTTCCGCCCGTGATGTTGGGATCTCCGGCGCAGAAAGAACTGTGGCCCCACACCATATGGCCAGGAACCATTCCCGGATTGCCGCCGATCGGGCTGCGATTCAATACCTTCCTGCAAGTGGTCGGCAGAAACCGGAACAACTTCAGTCTGCAAACCCCGGGCGATCCGGCGGCTCCTTTTATCCCTCGCACTGATTTTCAGTCCGGCCTGTTCAGCATCTTCATGGCCGGCAACTTTGGGGATGACATCGCATTCTGGGTGGATGACGACATCAGTGTCGGAGGCTCCGGCGCCGATGGGGGGTTAGGCGACGGTTATCTGAAGTTCGTGAACATTGGCCGCCACCTGAAGCTGCCGACGGATGCGCTCAGCCTGCGGATCGGGCAGTTCGAGCTGGATCTACCCTTCAGTCCAGCGCGCAGCTGGAACCTTAGCGGTTGGGACATTTATGACCAGGGGAATATTGGCACGGTAAATTCCATTCTGGGGCTGCCCACGGTCAACAACTCTTTCGCCATGTCGAACGCAGCCCAGGGGGTAGAGTTCAGCGGTGGTCACAATTACCGCGGCTATCACTATTCCCTGGCCATTGTGAACCAGAATACCAGCGGCGGCACGGCGGCGAGCGGAAACAACGTTCCGCCGGAAGTGGCCTATACGTCGGACTCCAACTTCAAAGATATCTACGCTCGTCTCTCCTACCGTTTCAACCTGGAGCGTGACCCGGCCAGCAGCAACGAAATTCAGGCGGCGGGAGCCTCCGGGCCTCACGATCATACCTATCTCAACCTGGGGACGCTCTATTTCTACGGACGTTCTGTGCAGCGGTTTCAAGGCCAGGACAGCACCGGAGTTTCGACTGTGCTGACGGCCCGTGAGCCGTTCTATCGTGTGGGAGGAGATTTCAGCTTCAACTACCACACCTTCAACCTGTTTGGACAGTATATGTACGGACGCGACCAGAACCTGCTGCCGCTACTGCCCCTCGGCTTCACCGCGCCGTCAGGCCTTCTCCGGGGAAGTCCGGCCAGTTTCAGTGGAGGTTTTCTGGAGGCGGATTATCTACCACTGCCCTGGTTGATGACCAGCATGCGTTGGGATGCAGTGCATTCCACCGCCGACGTAATCAACGGCATCGGGGCCACCCCCGACACCGACATCGGATCGTTCGTGTCGCCGTTTCAGGCCACGCGAAATCGTTTTACACCCAGCGTGCAATTTCTGATTCACGCCAACATCAAGGCGTCCTTCGAGTACCAGATCCGGCCACAGCAGATTGTTTACGACCCGACGACGGGCACGCTACTCACCGGCGCGTTCCGCACGAACTCGGCCATCGCGGGATTGGAATTTGTCTACTAGATCGGGGAGGCTGTGTCTCCCCATCTAAACCAAATTTAAGGAGAAGTCATGAAGCGCAATGTTCTGGTCTTAATCGCGGTTGTAGCTGGAATTACCCTGGTGGCCAGCGCCGGCACCATCAGCGGACAAGTCTCGGGTGTTGCAGGACAGTCGGTGGTTTACGTTGACGCCATACCGGGAAAGACATTTCCCCCGCCCACGGAGCAACCCGTGATGGACCAGAAAGGCCTGGCCTTCCATCCGCACGTCATGGCGGTCCAGACCGGCACGGCGGTCGCCTTCCTCAACAGCGACAGCGTCGCTCACAACGTCTTTTGGGCTTCCGTCGGCGGTAACAAGAAGCTGGGCCATAACCTCGGCACCTGGCCGCAGGGTCAAAAGAAGTCTTTCAAATTCGACACAGCAGGCGTGGTGCCATTGTTTTGCAATGTTCACCCTGACATGTCCGCTTATCTGGTGGTCGTACCCACTCCCTACTTTGCTACTTCGGATCCGGCCGGGAACTACAAGATTGAGAATGTTCCGGATGGAAGCTATACCGTGACCGCCTGGCACGAAGGGACGAAGAACCAGTCCAAGCCGGTGAAGGTGTCCGGCGACGTGAAGGCGGATTTCACTTTGAGCAAGTAAAGAAATGAGGGTGTGGGAGCGGAGGCTGACTCGGCCTGCGCCTCCGCAAGAGACAGAATGAAAAACTCGTCAATCATATCGATGACACGATTGGTGGTGATTTTCGCACTGGTCTCACAGCTACCTGGTCAAACGGCTGGGAATAAAGATATTCCAGTCACACCGGTAAAAGGCGAAAGCTGGATTAGCCATCTCCATAAGAAATTCAGCGACACCAGCATGGGCAAGACCTGGCACGCAGGCCCAGCGGCTCTCATGCCCGGTGAGAATTCCGCGGTCTGGCAAGAGAAGCTTTCGCCAGGCTTTGAGGCGCGAAGCATGACTCTTCACGGTTCTGATGTTTACCGCCTGAATTGCCGGGGGTGTCACACCGGGTCCGGACGCGGTGCGCCTCCGGAAATCAATTCCGTTATCGATCCGGTCCGCTCGACCTCTGTCAAAGTCATCATGGAGAGAATGAAAAAAATTGGGATGGACATGAGCCGGGCCAACGCGGCCGTGCTTGCGAAGCAGGCCAATGCTGCCTTGCTGGACCGCTTTCACAAGGGCGGACAGGACATGCCCCCGTTCCCGCAATTAAGCCAACCAGAGGTCGGAGCCCTGATCGCCTACTTGAGAGAGCTGGCCGGCGTTCCGGGGGCTGAAAAGCAACAAATCGCGCTCACCGAGTCGCCCGCTCGTGTGGGCGAGCAGATCGTAAAATCCACGTGCCACATCTGCCACAATGCGGTGGGACCAAATCCCAACCCTGAGCAAATTCTGGAAGGCGTAATACCGCCGCTTAGTACGCTCACCACGCGGACGACCCTGTCGCAGTTCGTTCGAAAGGTCACCTTCGGCAACCCCATCAGCATGGGTGCGCCAGCAGAGCCATTCCGGGGCAGAATGCCGGTGTTTGACTACTTGAGCCAGGACGAAGTGGCGAATGCCTACTTGTACCTTACGCTTTACCCTCCGGAGAAATAGGAACCGCATGGGCAATCTCTCTCGCGAACGCGCGGCGAACGCAGCTACGACGATTCGCCGCGGCTGCAAATTTCGGCTTGTCGCTCTTGCGTTTTTTCTGGCCGCCATCTGCACCGCCTCGGCTCAGGTTCTCGCTCCGGCTGAAATCAGAGATCCAAACTTGCGCTCGTTGCAGCAGCAATACATCAACGATTTGAAGGTCGTAGGCCAGGACATTCAGGCGCTCCAGTTCAAGTACCGCTTTTATTTGAGTCGGAAGTTGGATCTGGACGAGTCGCAACAACAGCACGATGATCAGCGTTCGATTCGATTTGACCGCTACAACGGACAGACCGTGGTGGCAGTGACCGGCAACTACTATGCCGCTTATCCCGAAAAGATTGGGCGCCGAACAGCGGGCACGGAGTACTTTTCTGAATGTAGTCATGCCGATTCTGAAGTCGGAAGTGCCGCGTTTCCAGACCAACCAGCAGGTACAAGGCTACGCCCTCGAAATTTCGCATCACGTCCTCGGAAACGTCATGGGGGTAATGGTGGAAAGGCCGGAAAACCTGATGGTATTTTTGCCACAAAGCGGTGCTCTTAAACTCCTGGGTTCCAGGGATGAGAACGTTCAACAGGCGGGGTTGATGCAGGGCCAGGTTTTTCTGAACGCGCAGCCCATCAATGTCTGGCTCAATGGAGAAGGGCCCCAGCCTGCGTCCGGTGCCGACATAAATGACAAAGCCACTGACCGTCCAGCCCCGCCGGTCGTAGCTGAGATCGCCGAGGCTAGAAAGGGTAGCGGCGTAAAAGCACCGATGAGTCTCCCGGCCGCTCCAGTAGAAAAAGCGAGTCTTGTTGCACCGGCGCCAGTGCGGGACGCATCACCCCAGGCGCTGGCGACGCTGCAAGCCTCCAGTCAGGAGCTGCGCGCCAAGCTTGTCAAAGAGTTGGACCCGCAGGCGCACTTTGTCTCCTATGCGCCTCAGATCTTCGTGGCGTTCCGCCAGGGCATTTACCTTGAGCTTTCTCTGAACACGGCTCTGCCCGAGTCCGCTGCGGGATCGCGCTACAAACTCGCCGCTATGGCATTTGACGACCATGTGGCACACCTGATCCGCCCCACTCTTGCCTATTTCAAGGAAGACCCGAAGTTCGACGGGATCAGTTTCAGTACCACTGTGCACCTGGCCGGCAAATTGCCTGCGGCCCGTAAATCGGAGGCCGTGGAGTTCTTCTTTCCATTCACGGCGCTGCGCTGCTACGAGAGATACGACTGCACCGGCCAGCAACTCATCGATACAGGGGCCGTGCTGATCAACGGAGAACGCGTAGCGCTGGACCTGCAGATCGCCGAAGGCGGCCCTGGGCGCTGAAGGCACTGCACCGTTCAAAGGCATTGCACGTTCATCCTGCCAACCACGAGATGCCCGTGACTGAGATCACTGCGGTGTGTAATGGGCGTCACTGCTTTTGCCTTTTAGTGAGTCTAATGTGGTGCCGATGATACTGGCTCGTCAAATACTCCGCAACCAAAACGGAGCAGCTTCCGGGCCTCTCACCAATTGAATCGGAAAGGAGAATTTCCATGTTTGCTCGTATTGTTGAATTCATCCCTAAGGTGGAAAAGAAAGACGAATTGGTAAAGGCAGTTCGCAACGAGGTTCTTCCCATTCTGAAGAAGCAGACCGGATTCCTGGAAGTCCTGCCCTTCTTCCCCGAGACCAAGAATGAAAAGGTGATCGCGATCACCCTGTGGATGGAGAAGAGAGATGCGGAGCGCTATGAGCGCGAAGTGTTTCCAAAGGTCGAGGAAATCCTGAAACCCTATCTGACCACCCCGATTACGTACAAGCCGTACAACGTCGAGACCACCCTGTGTGAGGCCTTCGTGCACGCACTGGCTGCCTAAGCGGCCACCAGCACCACACAGGCAGGGCCGGAGCAGAATGCAGCTGCTCCGGCTCTTTGTTTGAGTCGCCGCCCCATCGTCCTGGGAGAAATCACTGATTGACGTGATCGAGATCACAGCAAGGGCAGACACGGAAAAGTAACTTAAGGTTTGGTCTTGCCATATCCCGGAACTCAGAGGAACGAGATGGTCATCCCTCAGTCATCTACGCCAATAATGGACCCTCGAGGTTACGACTTTACCCGGAATCCGATGCTGGTGTACTGGGAAATGACCCAGGCATGCATGCTTGCGTGCAGGCACTGTCGCGCCGAAGCAATGCCGCGTCCACATCCTCTGGAACTAACCCCGATAGAGAGTCTGGGCCTGCTGTGCCAGATAGCTGCATTCGGCGACCCCTTGCCACACCTGATCCTTACCGGCGGCGATCCACTCGGTCGCAAGGATTTGTTCCGAGTGATTGACGATGCTCGCGCCTTGGGTCTGCCGGTTTCCATAACGCCGAGTGCCACCCCGGCACTCACGGCGGAGGCACTTGGCCTGCTAAAGTCTCACGGCATCCAGAGCCTTGGCTTGAGCCTAGACGGCTCCAATGCCGCTCGGCACGACGCTATACGCGCGGTCCCGGGATGTTTCGACCGTACGATAGACATGGCAAGCGAAGCAGGACGGCTCGGCCTGCCAATTCAAGTCAATACCCTGGTCGCACAGGAAACCGCCGATGATTTGCCAGCGATTTATGAACTGCTGAAGACGTTCCCTGTAATGCGCTGGAGCCTATTCTTCCTGATCTCCGTGGGCCGCGGCACAGCGTTGAAGGAGGTCTCGCCCGAGCATGGGGAATTGATCATGAACTGGGTTCTCGATCTGGTGCCGAGTGCTCCCTTTGCCGTTAAGACAACGGAAGCGCCATCATACCGGCGCCTCGCCCTGAACCGGATGCGCGGTTCCGGTAGGACATCTGCAGAAATTAAGAGAAGTGCGGTTTACAAAGGCTTCCAGATTCGCGACGGCCACGGGATCGTTTTCGTTTCCAACCAAGGTGACATTTATCCCTCTGGTTTCTTACCTCTGCGCTGCGGCAACGTACGAACCAGTTCGTTGGTGGACGTGTACCGGCAGGCGCCCCTCTTTCAATCGCTGCACTCGCCGGAACGGTTCCGAGGAAAGTGTGGCAAGTGTGAGTTCAGCCACATTTGTGGCGGATCCCGTGCCCGGGCCTTCGTGCATACAGGCGATGCCCTGGAAAGTGACCCTTTCTGTTCCTATTAAATGGGGAGCCTACGGCGATCGTGGCATGAGATCACGGCTAAACGTTGGAGAAGCGGGTGCTTGATACGTTGATCTTTGCGGCGTTCGGCCATTTTACCCCGCACACGTGGGTTGGGTAGACGTAATCGGATCGTGGCATGGCCCCAGGAGAACTGCGTTTCCCCGTGGCAAACATTCACCGGGATGTCGGTAGATCTGAAGTCCTTCAATCACGTGTCTGGTGGCGACAGCAGGAGCACATCTTCTGCGCTTCACCCGTACGTCTTTTCAAACACCCGCGTGCCATAAACCGCCATAAACCAAGGTCCTCATGATCGCCCAACGGTTTAAAGTTGTCCCGTCGGGGACGCCAAACTTATCAACAATTTGCGGCATTGCTAGTTTTGGCGCACTACGGGTTACGCTACGGTTCAGCTACTGGATCACGCAACGATGCGCATTCCGCTTCTTTTCCGACATAGCTTCGTCCTAGACATTCATCATGATTGAGTACGAGACAGTGCGACAGGCCTTGTACCACTTTGGGGTTGTTGTTCTGGCGCAGCAAGGCTCACAGAACTACGCTGAAAGTTCAAACAACCCGAGTCGGTTTCGTCAGCCCGCAGAATCCTCCCGTTCGCCCGGCTTTCCGCTTTCATCGCGTTACGTAGTGCGCGCGGATGTGGGGGATTACCTCGGCGCCTCCGATAGGCTGAGCCAGTTTCTTCCCCTCGTGGTTCCGATTGCTATACTTGGGACGGAATCGTGCCCTTTAGGAACTTCAGCCAGAAATGGTGTTTTCTTGCCAACCGGCAGAAGAGACGAATCTGGCCTGGGCTGGAAAAACGATCCATTTCGTAATGCCCTGAGTAAAGGTAAGGGAGTTGCGATCTTGTGTACGAGCGAAGCATGCGCGGAAACATCACTTTGCTGCTGTTGGTTGTAGGATTCTCTTCAGTCATTGCGGCCGCCCAGACGGCCGTCAAAGGCACGGTAACGGATGTCGATCACAAGACCGTAACCGGCGCGACGGTGGTGCTGCAAGACGCCGAGGACGCAAGTCCGCGAACGACCGCCACCGACACAGAGGGCCGATTCTACTTTCCCGCTGTCGAGGCGGGATCCCATACCGTTAAAGCCGAAGCGCCAGGCTTTTATCCTGCCCGCTACGAGTTCATTTTGCGACCACGGCAAGAGCTCTCCTTGGCCGTCGAATTGGTGTCCCGGCAAGCGGTGCGCCAGACCGTCGAGGTCACCAGCACCTACCTGACCGTAGATCCTGGAAAGACCGGAAGCTCGTACACCTTCACCCGGCAGGAACTCGACGCCTTGCCGGAACCGATCACCGACAGCACGAATTCGTTGGTCAACAATCTCATGCCTGGCGCCAGCGACAGCCACGATAATTTCCTGGCAGTGCGGGGCACGGAATTTTCGCTGCACGAATTTATCAACGGCGTCTCCTTTCTGGATAACACCCAGCCGCAATTCAGCCCAGGCGTAAGCCCGCAGATTTTTGAAACCGTGGACCTGATGACCGGCGGCTTTACGCCCGAATATGGCAATCGCTTTGGTGGCGTACTGGATATCGCCACACGATCCGGAGCCGATCTCGGCGGGCACGGCGACGTCGATTTCCGCGGTGCGACTTTGGACAACTACGACCTCAACGCAGACTATGGCGGTCAAGTGGGGCGCCTCGGGTATTACTTCTTTGTGGATGGATTTACCTCGGGACGGTACCTGGATCCGCCGGAGCCGAAGGAACTCTACGACTTTGGCAAAGGATCCCGGGCGACGGCGCAATTCGACTGGGGCGCAGGGACGCAGGACGCATTCAAGCTGTTGCTCATGGGAGGGGGAACGAATTTTCAGCAGCCCAATGTCTCGGAAGATCAGGCGGTGGGACGCGACGCCCAGCGCCACTTGCGGCAACAGACGGCGATTCTGAACTGGCTGCACACGTTCTCGCCTGAAACCATGCTCTCCACTTCTTTATATGAGCGCAGCGGCTCTGACCGGGTGCTGCCTACTACCGACCCGGTTACGCCTCTCTCGATCGCAAGCCGCGCCCCGTTAACGCTCGGGATCAAGAGCGATCTTTCCCGTCAGTGGCACGGGCACTTCCTGAAAGCCGGGGTTGATCTGGTCCGGTTACGGGAGTCCGAAAGTTTCTTCTTCGATTCGCGGGGCGATCCCGATGTGTTCCCGTCCTTTTCCGGCAGTCGTTTGGGCGGCCAGGCCAGCGCATACATCCAGGACCACTTCTCACCGCTGCGGAATCTCACGCTCGACCTCGGAGCTCGCTACGATTATTTTGACCTCGTGGACTCAGCCCATCAGGTCAGCCCGCGGGCTGGAGTCGCTTACCACTTCGCCCGAACCAAGTCGGTGTTGCACGGCGCCTATAACCGGTATTTTTCTCCGCCGCCCATCGAATATTCACTTCTTGCCAGCTTCATCGGAAACAACGCTGCAGACCCCACCCAGCGGGTCGGAAACGTGCGGGCCTATACACAAAACTATTTTGAAATCGGGTGGGCGCAGGAGATCCGCCCCCGAATCAGCCTGAACCTGAATGCCTACGCGCACAGCGGCCGCAATGCGTTTGAGAATCATGAAATCAGCATTTCCCGTATCTTCGTGCCCATCAACTTCGACCGGGCCCGTTCCAAGGGGCTTGAGGTTGTTTTAAACATGGGGCAACTGGAGAAGCTAGGAATCAGCGGCCGGCTTCAATACGCACTCTCCCGGACATACTTCTATGGCCCGATTACCGGCGGGTTCGCCGGCGACGAGCCCCTGGAACCCGGGGAACGAATCATTCCCGCTTTCGACCAGACTCACACCGGCACAGCGCAGATTTTCTATCACAACCGCTGGCGCGGTTTCTGGGCGGGAAGCGCGATGCGGTACGGCAGCGGAACGATCGTGGAGAACGGCCCGCGGCTGCCTCAGCACTTCACCGCCGACCTGACCGCTGGTGTCACGCTGTGGAATCCGGAGCCCCGGCGGTTGGATTTTGAGTTCGACGTCACTAATGTTTCAAACAGTATTTACCAGATCGCGAAAGAAAGTGACGAAATCCCTATCCAATACGCTCCATCGCGAACCGTTGGCGGCAGTGTCAAGTTTCATTTCTAGTCGTTGGCAATAAATTCCGCTGACTAAACAAGCTGATTACTCAGCAAAACGACCTTCTGTCGTGCTAGGATTTTCGGTTGCCACCCTGGAGGATCGTAACCTATGCTGAGGCGCTTCGCCGTCCTGCTGCTCATGCTGGTTGTCCCCGCGCTGTGTGCCCAGACCTACAACCCAGCCCTCTTCAGTGGAATGAAATGGAGGGGCATCGGGCCCTATCGTGGCGGACGCGTACTGGCAGTCACCGGGGTGCCCGGCGAGCCTGGCGTCTACTACTTTGGCGCGGTGGCCGGCGGCGTGTGGAAGACCACCGACTCCGGCGCCACCTGGAATCCGCTCACCGACAAGGAGCCCTTCGATTCGATTGGCGCGCTGGCGGTGGCCGACTCCGATCACAATGTGATTTATGCGGGCACGGGTGAGGCCTGCATTCGCGGCAACATCACGTATGGCACCGGCGTGTACAAAAGCGTGGACGGCGGCCGGTCGTGGACGCACGTCGGCCTGCCGGATTCGCGGCACATCGGCGCCATCGTTGTTCATCCTGCCAACCCCAACATCGTTTACGTGGCGGCCCTGGGGCATGCCTACGGCCCCAACGAAGAGCGGGGCATCTTTCGCACTACCGACGGCGGAACGACCTGGAAAAAAGTTCTCTACGTGGACGACAAGACCGGCGGCATTGACGTGGTCTTCGATCCGCACAATCCCAACACGCTGTTCGCCGCCATGTGGCAAGCGGTTCGCACCCCCTGGAGCCTCTCCAGCGGCGGACCAGGCAGCGGCCTCTACCGCTCCACCGACGGCGGCAACACCTGGAAGAAATTAGAAGGTCACGGCCTGCCGGAGGGACTCATGGGAAAGATTGGCGTCACCGTCTCCGGCGCCGATTCCAGCCGGGTGTACGCTCTGATCGAGGCCAAGGAAGGCGGCATCTATCGCTCGGAAGACGGCGGCGACACGTGGACGAAAGTGAACGACGACGAGCGTTACCGGCAGCGCGCCTGGTATTTCACCCACATCTTCGCCGATCCCAAGAGCGTGGACTCCGTGTACGTCGAGAACACCGGCCTGTTCCGCTCGGTGGATGGCGGCAAGAACTTCACGCTGCTGCCGGCGCCGCATGGCGACCACCACGGGTTGTGGATTGATCCCGTGAATCCCAAGAGCATCATCGATGGCAACGATGGCGGAGCTACGGTCAGCGTGGACGGCGGGCAAACCTGGAGCACGTTGCTGAACCAGCCGACCGCGCAGTTCTATCACGTGATTACCGACAATCAGTTTCCCTACTACGTTTACGGCGCACAGCAGGACAACAGCAGCGTTGGCATTGCCAGCTACTCCGATGACGGCGTCATCGCTCGACAGGACTGGTTCGACTTTGGCGGCGAAACCGGCTTCATTGCGCCCTACGTCCCAGATCCCGACATTATTTACGGCAATAATAATGAATCGGCGCTGACCGCCTACCGCTTCGATCGCCGCACCCAGCAGACCCAGGATATTTCCGTGTGGCCGCTGGATGTTTCCGGCCACGGCGCCGAGGACCTCGACGGTTACCGCTTTGCCTGGACCTCGCCGCTGTTTCTCTCCACCCACGATCCCAACGCGATCTACACCTCCGGCAACCGCGTCTTCAAGAGCACCGATGCGGGCATGACTTGGACGGCGATCAGTAAAGACCTCACGCGCAACGACAAGAGCAAGCAGCAACCCTCAGGCGGGCCGATCACCCTCGACATCACTTCGGTCGAGTACTATGACACGGTTTTCGCGCTGGCCGAGTCACCGCTCAAGCAAGGCCAGATCTGGGCGGGGACCGACGATGGCCTGGTCTGGCTGACCCGCGACGACGGTAAGAACTGGGAGAACGTAACCCCGAAATCGTTGGCGGAATGGAGCATGGTCAGCATCATTGACGCTTCGCCGCACGCGGCAGGCACCGCTTACATGGCCGTGGACCGCCACAGGCTGGATGATTTCAAGCCGTACATCTACAAAACCTCGGACTTTGGCAAGACCTGGACCATGCTGGTGAACGGCATTCCCGACGGCTCCTATGTTCACGCCGTGCGCGAGGACCCGGAGCGCAAGGGCCTGTTGTTCGCCGGCACGGAGCGAGGTGTGTACGTATCTCTCGACGACGGCGCGCAGTGGCAGCCGCTGCAACTTAATCTGCCGGTGTCACCGATCCACGATCTGGTGATCCACGGCGACGATCTGGTGGCCGCAACCCACGGGCGCTCGTTCTGGATTCTCGATGACATCACACCACTGCGGCAACTTACGGCGCACGATGAAAAGGCGGACGTTGTCCTCTTCAAGCCGGAGCCTACAGCGCGGCTGCACTATCCGGAACAAGTCGACAAACGCCGTCCCGTGGGCGAAAACCCGCCCCAGGGTGCCCTCATTGACTATTACTTTGCGACTAAGCCAAAAGAGGAGGTCACGATTGACATCCTCGATGCCCAGGGCAGGACGGTCCGTCATCTCTCCAGCCAGGCGAAGAAAACATACGAACAACCGCCCGAATGGCCCGACCAGGTCGTGCCGCAGCTGACGATCCCAGCCGAGGCCGGCATGAACCGCTATGGTTGGGACCTGCGCTATGAGCCTCCGGTCAAAATTCCCGGCGCATTTTACCAAGGTCTCGGGCCGGAAGGGCCGCTGGCGGTACCTGGCACCTACCAGGTGAAGCTGACCGCCGGATCATTTACCCAAACCGTCCCGCTCGAGCTGCGCCTCGATCCCCGGCTAAAAAAGGTGACGGTGGCCGATTTGCAGAAAGAATTTGATCTTTTGATGAAACTCCGCGATTCCAACAACGCGCTGCACACCGCGGTGAACCAGATTCGCGAGCTCCGCGGCGACCTGGAGACCCTCAAGAAGTGGGCGGGTGACAGTTCGCAGGCCAAAGAAGTGGTGGCTGCCGCCGATGCGCTCGATAAGAAGATGACGCCCATCGAGGAGCAGTTGATCCAGGTAAAGATGAAGAGTTCGGAGGGAAACCTGAAATATCCCAACGAGCTCAACCAGGGGTTGGCCATCCTTACCAGCACGGTGGAATACGCTGACGCCGCGCCCACTCAGCCCCAGGACGAAGTGTACGAAATGCTCAACACCAAGCTGCAGGCGCAGTTGAAAGCATTGCACGAGGTGTTCAGCCACGACTTGCCAGCGCTGAACGAACTGATGCATAAGACTGGCGTGCCCGAGCTGACCGTTCCGGCAGGAGCGCCAGCAGGCTCATAGCCGGAAACTCGCCCACAGTTAGTACCGATACGTCGGCTGACCGGAAGCCATCAGCTTCCACGGCGGGGTTAGTCCCGGGAAGTCGGCTTGTCGGTACCAATCCGGCCAACTTCCCCGAAGCCCGTTTCTGGCCAACTTCCTGATTGCCGACAATCCGGAACTTGGACTTGGACTCGACAGTCTACTGCAGCAGGTTTAATGAGCGAGACGGATACCGTGTGCGAGTATGCGCACCATAAGCAACGCGGCAATCGTAATTATGAGGTCAAGTCGGGTTAGAGAGGGCACCGAATGGGCAGTCCGCGTTTTCGAAAAACCAAATGCCGCTCCAACTACAGCAAAGATCCAGGGCACGGACCCACTGAGGGTCGACCCGATGAGAAACCTCGGTAGCGGCGAGTAGGCAAGGATGATAAGGGCGGTCCCGATCAGCCAAGGCGCAACGGTAGTGCAGGCAACATTTTTTCCACGGCCGAAGCTGGGGGGCGCCCACCACGATAGCTCCATTCCCATGAAGAACATAAACACCGAAAGCAGTACCAGGCCGATGGCGGACATCCCATATTGGATGGTTTTCGATACCGCCATGAATCTAAGCGCGATATTGAAGTCGCCCCCCAAAGCGGCTCCGGCAACAGGCCCGAGGAACGAATAGATTCCGACCAAGGCCATCATCAGGAAAAAGAGACCGGGCGGCCTCCTTTTGTAAGCCCTCTGGTATAGCAGCCAGCTGATCATTCCTACTGCGAGGCTGAAGATTGGACCAGCAGCGGCGATGGTAGCAAGTTGCACTGATGTGGCCGAGGCTGCATCGGGATCTACCCACATTTGGAAGAGCGTGGAATTGAACCCCAGCAAATAACTGACAAGCGCGTGCGCCGCTTCGTGTGGCGTTATGGTAAGAGCAAAAGCCACCGCAAACAGCAAGGTGGGGCGAACGGCGGCACCGAGGGTGGTTGGTGTCGCGGATTTGGGCGTCAGAGACTCAAGCGTCACCATCACAGTTGGGCACAGTCGGGCTGACAAGTCCAGCGATATCGCCCAAAAGCGAGCAGATGACGGGCAAGCCGGAAGTTATGCCGGGCCAGAAGTCGGCTTCGAGGAGATCGCCGTTGTTCTCCCCCAAGCCCGTTTCCCACTAGCCGACAATCCGAGGGCCAACTCACCAGATGACCACAAGCCCGTTTGTGGACCACTGGCACTGTTGGCGGCAGCAGAACATCGTTGGGATCGATGGGTGGACACTGGCCGACTTCCCGCAACCGAAACCGTGCAGAGCGTAACGCAGAATCTTTCGACCTCTAGGATGAGAAATAGTCGACGAGGGATCAGGGCTAATTGCTAATCGATTGGATAACCTCAAAGAGGTTACCCCATGGATCTGCAAAGAAGGCGACTCGAAGACCCATCGCGGCGACATCATGTGGCTGGCTGACAATCGTCACGCCGCGGCGCTTCAATTCGTCGATTTGTATCGTCGACGCTGTCGACACGAAAACCCGGGTGGTGCCACCCCGACGTCTTGTAGCTGTCATGCAGATCCTTGTAAGGGGGTCGTTCTGCTGCGCCGGGACCCGCCAGAAGCTCAAAATGGAAACTGTCATTTTCAGTTGGGTAAAGAAAACCGAAGGTAAGCCCGGCAAAGGACACGGATTGCTTCAATCGAAAGTCAAGCTTGTCCCCATACCAGGCAACCGCAGTGTCAAAATCCGGCACGCGAATGGCTGCGTGATCGATCTTCAATGAAGCAAACGGGCTAGAGGCTTGTGGTGCAGTCATTGTTTTTTTTCCTCGTTGATTAGTACCGGTATCCCCAAATTACAGCGCCTTTGTTTTGAGCCATGAACGAATGGCTTCGATAAGTTCAGCCTTACGTTCGAGAGGCAACCAATGGCCGGACGGCAGACTCTTCACGGAAAGATCCTGGCACGTGCTGCGCATAGGGTCTCCGACGCGATTGTGGGTGATGTCGCAGAGTCCGTCGAAGTCGCCGTTGACAAACAGCACCGGCTGGCGCAACCGTCCGCCATCGGGCGCAGCGTGAGCGTAGGCGATGTTGGCGGTATCGTTCAGGTACCAGGAGTTGCCCGGCCGGAAACCGGTAAGGCGGAACGCTTCGACCAGTGCGTCAAAGTCGGCAGGCGGCCAGAGCGCAGGATCGGGCGGCATCGCCGGCGCTTGATGCGCCGAACCAAACCAACCTCCATTGCGCGTGACCAAGGCGGACCGGTAAACCTGTCCTACGGACGCGGGGTTCCCACTCCGATAGATTGCTGCGAGGGTCGCTGGAATGTCAGCATTGAAGTCGGTGACCGTCTGCTCGAAATGCGTCAGGTAGAAGCGGTAGTAATCCCACTGTCCATCCGGATACTGGTCGGCGGGATAGAGTTTGCGGTCGATCAGGGGCAGGAGGCTGGGTAACGCGAATGCCTCCGGTGAATATGGAACAGAGATAAACACGACTCCACGAATGCGCTTCGAGTGATGCGCGGCCAGGGCTCCGACTACAGGGCTTCCCAAGTCATGGCCGATCCAGATTGCTGGGCGCGCTCCTAAATGGTCATGGAGTTCCACCATGTCATCAACGATCTCCTTTAGGGCGTAGGCCTCGGAAGCGCTCGGTGCCGATGAGGCGCCATAGCCGCGCATGTCTGGCGCAATGCAGTGCCAGCCTTCGGACGCAAAGGCCTCGACCTGTGCGCGCCACACCAAGGCGATCTCGGGCCAGCCGTGGAGGAAGATCATTAATGGCCCGTCCACCGGACCAGTCTCCCAATAGCGCGTCGCGTGGCGTAATGAGCGGAAAGTGGTGCTGGTTGGTGTGAAGGCTGCTGCCATTGTCAACTCTTTAGGCAGGGCTTACCGTGCGCAGGAACTTCACGAGCTGCTCGCTGACCCGGGAAGATGCCTCGTGTTGTACCCAGTGGCCCACGTCATCAAGTTCGAGATTCCCTACGATACCGGGAAGACCGGCGCGGAGTTTTTCGAAAGGGGGGTAGAGAGCTCCCAACCCATCCGCCTTCCCGGCAATATAAAACGAAGGTTGAGTGATTTTCGCGCCTTTCCAGGCCGCGGACAGATCGAAATACGGTTCGGCCGCTCGGTAGTAATTCAGGGCACCGTGAAAGCCGGTACGCTCAAATTCAGACACATTATGAGCGACGTAATCCGGCTCCGCCCATGACGGCAACGGCCCCGGCGCCGGTCGATGAAGACTTCGTGCAGGATCCATAGGACTCCACCGCTTGTCAGCTGGGGCGGAACCCGATGCCCAATACAAAACTCCCGGAATAGTGACTGCGGCGTTGGCCCAAACCTGATCGGCCTCGGGTTTTATCTGTTCGAACATGTAGAAATCGTTTTCGTGGCCGGATTTGCGCATGCGCTCGAATACGCTCACATCACCACGTGGAACGTAAGGAACGCTCAGGCAAAACACCGCTTTAAATCGATCGGGACGCATCAGAGCAGCATTCCAGGCATGAGTTGCACCCCAGTCATGACCCACGATGACAGCGCTCGGAAGATTCAGCGCATCGAGCAGCCCGACCAGATCGCCAGCCGTATACAGAGGCGTGTACAAGGTTGGGTCAGCCGGAGCCGAACTCCGCCCATAGCCGCGCATATCGGGCGCTATTGCGCGATACCCGGCTGAGGCAACGGCTTTCATTTGTCGGCGCCAGGTATAGGAAGTGTCCGGAAAGCCATGACAAAACAGAACGGCAGGCCCGTTCCCTTGCTCAGTGACGTGCACGGTGATGCCATTCGTATCGATGTCGGACTCCTTGAGAGCAGGGTCGTCGACGCCCGTTAGACTTGGCGCTCCAGCCATCCGCCCCAGAAATGTGCTTGCATCTACAGCAGTCCTGGCCGCGCGCAAAGCGCGGCATGCAACCGAGCAGACCATTCCCTCCGCTTGGTGCTGCGCTTCAACAATGCGTGGCACGCTGGTCATCGCTTCGTTCCTTAAAGCTCCTGGGAGGAGCATCCCCAACCAATCGAGGATCCCCGCACTGGCGATACGTTCGGCTTCAAACAGTTTTCCTCATGACCGAGGGACCTTTTGGTTAGCGATTTCACCCTGGGGTTAATTTTGCGTCGGTTCGTCACACTTCGTCCCCCACGGAGTCAATAGTCTAGCGGAATTTGAGACCCCCGGGGCGACTTACGGATTCAAAAGGTTTCGTTGGATGGGGTGCCGCGAAACACGTAGTGGGCAAGGCGCTGCCTCTTCGGATCGGCATCTCCGATGCCGATTCCAAAGGGGCGCTGTCCAGAAGTCGGCTTCGAGGGGATCGCTATTTCGATGTCCTCCAAGCCCGTTTCCGGATTGTTTCCGGTTTGC
>CAWBGY010000011.1:0-309742 GCA_963788505.1 Terriglobia bacterium | reverse complement strand
CGGACATACCTTAACGGGTATCGGGGGTTCAAATCCCTCCCTCTCCGCCAGATTTTTTGGGAGGCCTTCCTGGTGAGAAGTCCGGTTCAGACCCCGTTTGATAGCGTTGAGAATGCGCAGGCGTACGTCCGGTTGCTGATTGAGGCTTTGGCGGATGCCAAGACCGAGGTCGAAGCTGATGTGGCGGATTCGAGCAGACTGCACGCCGAGCGTCGCGTGGAGGCATTGCGTCTGGTCCAGTATAAGTTGGACCGGCTGGAGAAACATCTGGTCGCCGGCGGGCACCTGCTGAATGATCTGCGCAGGTTGCGTCACCTTTTTCTGGACGAACGAGCCGATCTCGGCGTGCCTGTGATCTCCCGCAAGTCGTAACGCCGCCTCTTCCCTCGCCGATTACCGACCTAAGGGAATCCACTTCTTGGATCGCGGGTCACTTTCTCTTGAAGTATTGGACGGCACGCTCATGCCGGGCCGCCGCCGTCCGCGTGGAGAACGTTCCCAGGTTTCTCCGGCGACCGGTCTTGGGATTCTTCTTGCGTGAGTAGAGCCGATATTTTCCGGATTGAAGTTTGCGGATCACAGGGTTTGAGATGCAGGTCCAAGGATTCGGTTTGCCACAGATGGGCCCTGAGTTGCGCCGCTATAATCGTGACAACCTGGCAAATGGAAATTCGCCGCCTCACCGAGCTTGATGCTGAATCCTACCGGCAGCTTCGTCACGAAGCGCTGGAGCGGGATCCTCTGGCCTTCACGGAATCGGTGGCTGAGCATCAGGCCACGACGTTGGAGACGATCAAGAACCGTCTGGTCTCCGCCGAGGACAACTTTGTTCTTGGGGCCTTCATCGATCGGCAACTCATCGGGATGGCCGGATTCTTTCGCCGGCGAGGGGAGAAGATCCGCCACCGCGGCGGGATTTGGGGCGTGTACGTCTCGGAAGAGTGTCGCGGAAAAGGCGTGGGCCGGGCCTTGTTGGCGGAGCTGATCGAACTGGTGCGGCTCTTGCCTGGCATCGAACAAGTTGCGCTGGCGGTCAGCCGTCAGAATGCGACGGCCAAGGCCCTGTATCAGTCTCTGGGGTTTGAGGTTTACGGCTGTGAAAGGCGCGCTTTGAAAATCGGCAGCGAATACGTGGATGAAGAGTTGATGGTACTGTATTTTCGCTCCTAGTACTGTGAACCGCAGTCACTGATTCCAAGGACAGAGAAGAATCGAGTGCTGACGGGCCTCGGTATCAGGCCATAAGGCGATCGCCCCTGGGCTGTATTCTTCCGCCGCTTCGGGCTAACTGGTCCCACTGACGGTACGGTCACACCACAAAATACTTCGCCCCAGGGTGATGCACCACAATCGCCGACGTGGACTGCTCCGGCTCCAGCAGAAAGCCCGTGGTAAGCCGCACTCCGACATTTTCTTCCGGATGGAGCAGGGCGAACAGCTTGGTCTGGTCTTCCAGATTGGGGCACGCGGGATAGCCAAAGGAGTATCGCGAGCCGCGATACTTCTGGTGGAACAGATCTCGGATGTGGGGCGAGTCTTCGCCGGCGATACCCAGTTCTTCGCGCATCTTCTTGTGCAGATATTCGGCCAGGGCTTCGGCCGTCTCCACGCTGAGGCCGTGCAGGTAGAGGTACTTGGTGTACTCCCCGCCTTCGAACAGTTTCTGCGTTTCCACAGATGCCCGGGCGCCCATGGTGACCAACGACAGGCCAATGACGTCCATTTTTCCCGATGATTTCGGAGCAAAGAAATCGGAGATGGAGAGCTTGCGGCCTTCACGCTGGCGCGGGAAGGTGAAGCGGAGGAGCTCTTTTGTGTGGTCTTCCGCGTCATACACAATCGTGTCGTTGCCCTCGCTCTGTGCGGGAAAATATCCGTAGACCGCTTTCGGTTCGAGCACTCCGCTGGCAATGATCTCTTCTTCCAGTTGTTTTTTGATGGGGCGGAATTTCTGCTCCACCAGGCGTAGGTAGTCTTCCTGCGACGCGGTCTTCAGTTGCCACTGGTTCTTGAACAGCGCAGTCTCGTTGATGTAGGGGAAAAGTTCGCGCAGGTCGAAATCCTTGCGCGCCTTGACTCCCCAGAACGGTGGTGCGGGGATATTCGGCGCATCCTTTACCACCGGGCTTCTCTCCGCGAACACCGGCCCGGTTTCTTCATCGACTGCCGCCGCCTTGGCGTATTCCTTGACGGTACGGCCTTCCTGCAGCCGGGATTGTTTCTTGCCGTTCGCCGTAGCCAGGTCTTCCATGATGTGCAGGCCCGCAAAAGCGTCGTCGGCGTAGAAGACGGCGTTTGAATATTCGCGGCGCAGATCGTCTTCCACGTACTTGCGAGTCAGCGCGGCCCCGCCACAGATGACGGGGAAATCGAGTTTCTGGCGTTCCAGGTCCTGAATGACGTACTTCATCTCCAGCGTCGACTTGACCAGCAGGCCGCTCAGGCCGATGGCGTCGGCCTTGTGTTCCATGGCGGACTTGATGATGATGTCGCCGGCCTGCTTGATCCCCAGGTTGACCACCTTGTAGCCGTTGTTCGAAAGGATGATATCGACCAAATTCTTGCCGATGTCGTGGACATCGCCCTTCACCGTGGCCAGCACGATCGTGGCTTTTTGTGAGCCTGCCTTTTTCTCCATCTTGGGCTCGAGATACGCTACCGCCTGCTTCATCACTCCGGCGGAATCGAGCACCGACGGCAGTTGCATCTTGCGGGCCCCGAATAGATCTCCCACCGTCCGCATGCCGTCGAGCAGCACGTTGTTGATCAGGTCGAGCGGAGAATACTGGGTAAGCGCTTCTTCCAGGATTTCCTCCAGGGTCTTTTTGTGCACGCCCTCGCCCACGGCTTTTTCGCCGTTGATGATGGCAAACTTTAATTTGTCCTCGACCGAGAGCGTTTCCACGTGGGCCGTGGTCTCAGTTTGGCCTTTGCCTTTCTTGCCGGCAAAGTGGTTCATATATTTCTGCAGCGGGTCGCCGTCGGACGCCGCATCGCGATAAATCAGCTTCAGCGCCAGATCAACCTCTTCCTGAGGGATCTTGTATAACGGATAGATTTTAGAGTAGTTGACGATGGCCATATCCAGGCCATTGTTGACCGCTTCGTGCATGAAGACAGAATTCAGGACGCGGCGCGGGTAGGCGTCCAGACCAAAAGAGATGTTGCTGACCCCCAGGATGGTCTTGACCTCGGGCAGCTCCCGCTTGATGCGCTTGACCGCTTCCAGAGTTTCGATTCCAGCCGAGCGGTAATCTTCCTGGCCGGTGGTAATCGGCAGAGTCAGAGCATCAAAGATCAGGTCGATGCCGCGCAGGCCATATTTTTCCGTCGCCAGTTTGTAGATGCGATGCGCAATGGCAACCTTCTTGTCGGCGGTGAGGGCCATGCCGTCTTCGTCGATGGTCAGGGCAATGACAGCAGCGCCGTAGCGCCGCGCCATGGGCAGAACTTTCGAAGTTCGCTTCTCGCCATCTTCCAGATTGATGGAATTGATGATGGCTTTGCCCGGGATGCGCTTCAACGCCTCTTCCACGACGTCCGCTTCCGTCGAGTCGACGAGGATGGGCGCGGGCACGCGGGTCGCGACTTTCTCCAGGATGGAACTGATGTAACCCTTTTCGTCTTCCCCCACGATGGCGCAGCACAGGTCGAGCATGTGCGAACCTTCGTTGACCAGCTTCTTGGCCATGGCCAGAATGTCGTCGTACTTCTTGCCTCGCACCAGGTTGCGGAAATTTTCCACCCGGGTCGTCGTATTCATCTCTTCGGCGACCACCAGAGGTTTGGGTTCAAGATCGAGCGGTACGGAAGTGTAGGCGCTGGAGGCAGCGGCGGTTGGTTTCACGTCGCGCCGGGCAGGCTCGACATTCGCCACTGCATCGACCACAGCTTTCAGATGTTCCGGCGTGGTGCCGCAGCATCCGCCTACGATGCTTACGCCGTACTCGGTCACGAAGCGCTTGTGATATTGCGCAAGCTCGGTGGGGGTAAGTTTATAGACGGCGTGTCCGCCTTCGTTCTGCGGCAGTCCGGCGTTGGGCAGAATCGAAATCAGCTTGCTCGAATTCAGCCCGAGGAAGCGCACCGCGTCGTTCATTTCCTTCGGACCGGTGGCGCAGTTGAGGCCGATGACGTCCACATCAAAGGGTTCGAGCGCTGTCAGCGCGGCCCCGATTTCGGTCCCAAGCAGCATCGTGCCCGTGGCTTCGAGCGTGACCTGCACGGTGACCGGCAGGCGCTTCCCTGTCTTCTGCATGGCGTCGAAAATGCCTACCAGCACGGCTTTCGCCTGAAGCAAATCCTGACAGGTCTCGGCCAGCAGGATGTCGACGCCGCCCTCGATCAAAGCGGTGGCCTGCTCGGTGTAGCCCGCCACCATGTTGTCGAAGGTGATGTGCCCGAGCGATGGCAGCTTGGTGGTCGGCCCAATCGATCCCGCTACAAAGCGCGGCTTGTCCTTGGTGGAGAATTGCTGCGCGACTTCTTTTGCGATCTTCGCCGCGGCGATGTTGATTTCAGCGACTTTGTCCTGCAGGTCGTATTCCGCCAAAACCACGCGCGCTCCGCCGAAGGTGTTGGTCTCGACTACGTCGCACCCCACTTTGAAGAAGTCAGCGTGAATCTCCTTGATAATGTCGGGCCGGCTGAGGACGAGCAGTTCGTTGCAGCCTTCCTTGCCCCAGAAATCGTCCACACTGGGGTTGCGGAACTGGATGTTGGTTCCCATGGCGCCGTCGTAGATGACGACGCGGTCCCGCACGGTTTGTAGAAAGTCAGACATTGGAAATCAGCCCTGGGCCGTTGGTCGTTGGTCGTTGGCCAGCGTCAAAATCCCTCGGCCCGCATTCGCACAAACGCCGGCCCGCTGGGAACCGGCGTTCCTTGCTTGTAACTGAACTTATTGAAGGTTAGCTCCCTTGTACAGGTGACGAAGGTGCGCCGGCTCCGACTTCATCGCGATTGAAGATTGCGTTGGCACCCATATGCGCTGGCATGGGGGCCAGCATCTGCTCTTTTCGGTAGACCAGGTTGCTGGCATTGAAACTTGCGATCTCGAAGCCGTGTCCGTGGGTAATCGCGTCGGTAGGACAGGCCTCCACACAGTACCCGCAGAAAATACACCGGTTGTAGTCAATGTTATAGACCTTGGCATAGCGCTCGGCCCCGCTTACCCGGTTCTCGGCCGTGTTCTCCGCAGCCTCGATATAGATGCAGTTCGAGGGACAGGCGGCGGAGCACAGGAAGCACGCCACACACTTTTCCAGGCCATTCTCGTCACGCTGCAGCACGTGCATTCCGCGATAGCGCTCCTGAAACATGGCGCCCTTCAGCGGACCCGGCCCGTCCGGATAGTTTTCCACAATCGTGGGCTGAAACATCTCCCGGAAGGTAATGCTCATGCCTTTGGCAATGGCGGCGATGTTCTGCAGGACCGGCATACCCTTCTAGTATACCGAAAGGACTCTGATTGTGTGGCGCGGGCGCCCCGCCCGCGGCTTTTGATTGACCAAGGCCGAAGGCGGCCCGGCCCACAGTTGTATTGCACAGCCGCCAGGGTATACCTTCAGAGATCTACGAAGGCTCCCAGCAAATCTGACAACGCGCGCCGATTTTAGCGCGCCCGCTTCGTCTAATAATCGTTTCGAGAGGAGAACCACATGCCTGATCAATTTGAACAACTCAAGCAAAAATATCAACCGGTTCTAGACAAGATTCAGCAGGAAGGTGCGCAACTCCTGAACCTGAACCTGGATGGCAACCAGCTTTACCTGAAAGCCATCGCGGTCTCGGAAGCCAGCAAAAACCGCATCTGGGATGCAATCAAGGCGGTCGACCCAAATTTTGCCGACCTCAAGCACGACATCGAAGCCCGCCAGGGCGCGCAAGACTACACCGTGCAACCGGGCGACAACCTGTCCAAGATCAGCAAGCATTTCTACGGCGATGCCAACAAGTATCCCGCCATCGCCAAGGCCAACAATCTGGACGATCCCGACAAGATCAAGGTTGGCCAGAAGCTGGTCATTCCCGCCGCCGCGTAACCGTCCGTGTGGGTCGGACACTCTTGTCCGACGCTTTTGATTTTGGTTTCAATCTTTTGAAGTCAAAAACGTCGCACAAAGGGTGTCCGCCCCACCCAGAGTCACCCGGGAAGGAAAACGATATGCATCTCCTATGGACACTGTTGATCGGTCTGGTCGTCGGAGCGGTAGCGAAATTTATCATGCCCGGCAAGGACCCCGGTGGAATCATCATCACTATGCTGATCGGCATCGCAGGATCTTTCGTTGCAACCTATGCCGGCCGCGCTCTGGGCTGGTATCAGGAAGGACAGCTCGCAGGCTTCATCATGTCGGTCCTGGGCGCCATTGTGCTGCTGGCCCTCTATCACATGGTTCGCCCCAAGACCGCATAAAGCCCAAGTGTGGGTCGGACACTCCTGTCCGACGCCTTTGACTTTAGGTCGTTGGTCTTGACTTAAGCTTGTTGCCTTTGACCTTAGGTTGTCGTTGATCTTGACCCCAGGTCGCCGGCCTTGACCTCGGATACTTAGCCAGGAGCAAAACATGCGCTGGACCCCGGGTGGCAGCAGTGACGACGTAGAAGACCGCCGCTCCGAAAGTGGAGGCGGCTTTCGCCCCGGAGGCATTCACCTGGGCCTGGGCGGCATCGTCATTCTGTTTATTCTGAGCCTGATTTTCAAACGCGACTTTCTCTCGCTGCTGAGCACCGGATCAATGGACACGGGCACGACGGTCGCCCAATCCGACCCCGCCCGCGACCAGCAGGAACAGCCCCTGGTGCAGTTCGTCACCTTTGTGTTGAACGACACCCAGAACACCTGGAGCCAGATCCTGCCGCAGCAGGGCGTTCCCTACCGCCACGCCAAGCTGGTCCTGTTTCGCGACGCTTACGACTCCGCCTGCGGCATGGCGCAGTCCGCCACCGGCCCTTTCTATTGTCCCGAAGATGAAAAGGTCTATATCGATCTCGGTTTTTACGACGAGTTAAAGCAGCGCTTCGGCGCCCCCGGAGAATTTGCCGAAGCCTACGTGCTGGCCCACGAGATTGGACATCACGTGCAGAAACTGCTGGGCATTGAACCCAAGGTGCGCGCCGCGCAGCAAAGGAACCCGGCGTCGGCCAACCAGCTCTCGGTCGCCCTCGAACTGCAGGCCGACTGCTTTGCCGGCGTCTGGGGCCACTCCACCCAGGAGCGCAACCTGCTCGACCCCGGTGATGTGGACTCAGGCTTGAAAGCCGCCGCCGCCGTCGGCGACGATCGCATCCAGCGCATGTCCCGAGGCACGGTCAATCCCGAAACCTTCACCCACGGAAGCTCAGCCCAGCGCGTGGAGTGGTTCCAGCGCGGCTTCCAGGACGGATCGATCGCCGCCTGCAATACGTTCCAGTAGACATATGAATCCCGAGCACGGGCGCCCGTTCCCGCCTCCATCCGCCTGTCAATCCCCCACCCCGCCTCGTTTCCCCTCAACCCCTTCATTCGCTGGACACAATACTTTGGCCCGGCATGTCCCATTCGCCCTGGTCAAACTGCTATCCTATAACTAGAAAGTAAATATCAGGCGCGGGCGACGAGCTTGCGCCTTTTTTTCGTTTGGGCGTGCCGGCCACCGGCAAATGCGGGGACGCGATTACGGGTTTCCAGTCGCCTCAAATTAGCGGGGAAAACTCGAAACGGCTGCAGTTCGAAAGGACACGGCTTTCAGGAGCCCGTCCCGTGAGCAGCCGAAGGATGTTACCGGAGCGGTTCGAACAGACCCGGCGCATCCGAAATGCGTGCCCCACCCAGGCCGGTCGAGGGCACCTGAAATGTGCCCTCTCCGGAAGAAGAAGCGCGGGCTCATCGCCGGCGTCTCTTTAGTTGGGGCCATGGAAAACAGCGTGGAAGTTCCCGCCGGGCAGCGCGCCGGGCGGGATAGAAAGGGTAAGCCACAGAAAGGCACCGATAAACAGCGGGGAGAGTTGGCCGAGATGCACTTCATGCTCAAGGCCGCTGGCCTGGGATTCGGCGTCGCCAAACCCTGGGGAGAGAGCGAACGTTATGATTTCGTCCTGGATACAGGAACAAAATTCTGGCGCGTACAAGTCAAGTCCACCTATGTGGCGCGAGCCCCTAAGTATTCGGTAAATGTGTGCCGAAGCATCGCAGGCAAGAAAAAGACGCCCTACACGGCTGAAGAAATCGACATTCTGGTCGTATACATTGTCGCCGACGATGCGTGGTACGTCGTTCCGGTGGCGGCTGTCGCATCTCGCACCCGTCTGTACTTCTTTCCTTTGGGAAGCAAAAAGGGGGGCTTGTACGAAAAATATCGCGATGCCTGGGATCTGATGAAAGCAGCACCAGACGAACGGGACCTGGCAGGCTCACGGGCCCTGGGGCACCTGCTTCCGCGATGAACACGTAGGGGCAGGTGTCCTCACCTGCCCGGCCGAGCAACGCTCGGCACGACTGCCGACGCCGCAACCGCTGCCGAGCTTCGCGCGGTCAAGGCGAATGAGGCGTCGTCCTACGAGGTTACTCCAGGCCCAGGTCTTTCCACTTTTTGTCCACCAGCGCTTTGGTCTTTTCGTCCATCAGAATCTCGTCGGGCCAGGGACGAGCAAAGCCTTCGCTGGGCCATTTGCGGGTGGCGTCAATGCCCATCTTCGAGCCGTAGTTGGGCAGACGCGAAGAGTGGTCCAAAGAATCAACCGGGCCGAGCGTGAACTGGATATCGCGCTCCGGGTCAATGTGGTTCAGGACTTTTAATGTGACCTCGCCAATGTCCTGCACATTCACGTCTTCGTCCACCACGATGATGCATTTGGTGAACATGGCCTGACCCAGCGCCCAGATGGCGTTCATCACCTTGCGTGCCTGTCCGGGATAGGACTTCCGAATCGATACCAGCATCAGGTTGTGGAAGACGCCTTCGACCGGCAGATTGATGTCGACCAGTTCCGGAATTGTAAGCCGCATCAGCGGCAGAAAAATACGCTCCACCGCCTTGCCCATCCAGCCATCTTCCATGGGCGGCTTGCCCACGATGGTGGTTGAGTAGATGGGATGCTTGCGATGGGTGATGCAGGACAGGTGAAAAACAGGATAGAGATCTTCGAGCGAATAGTAACCGGTGTGATCACCGAACGGGCCCTCGCTGCGGAGTTCGTCCAGGTGCACGTGCCCTTCGAGGACAATCTCCGCCGCCGCGGGGACTTCGAGGTCAACGGTTTCGCACTTCACCAGCTCGACCGGCTTCTGCCGCAGGAAGCCGGCGATCAAATATTCCTCCACGTCGGGCGGGGCCGGGACAATCGCAGAAAAAGTGATGGCCGGGTCGGTGCCGATGGCGACGGCGACTTCCATTTTTCCCCGGGGACGATCGCCCTCGATCAATACTGACCCGCCTGAAGTGCGGGCCATGACATCGACCGCCGCACTGGCACGAGCGGGGGCGCTCGCGCCCACATTCAGCTGGGCAGCCGTTCGCAGGGCTTCGCGGTAGTGCTCGGCGCCAACTTTCTGGCGCTGCCAGTGCATGCCCGTGGTGCGCTCATCGTACAGCTGCATTCGATACATGCCGACATTTCGCTTGCCCGTCTTGGGATCGCGGGAGACCACACAGGGCAGTGTGATAAAGCGGCCGGCGTCTTTGGGCCAGCATTGCAGGATGGGGAAATCAAGCAGCGAGAAATTGTCTCGCTTGGATGACCTCCTTGCACGGGCCGCTGGATACGGTCTTGGGAAAGAACTTCCCCATTTCGGCCAGCATGGGAAGCATTTTGACTTTGTCCAGAAAACCCTGCGGGGATTTCACGTCCATGAAAGCCCGGATGCGGTCGGCGACCTGGTCGAGGGCGTCAACTTCCAGCGCCAGATTCATGCGGCGAGCGGAACCGAACTGATTGATCAGGACTTGCGATCCGGGATGTCCTTTGATGTTTTTGAAAAGCAGAGCAGGCCCGCCCGGCACGGGCGGGACGCCCGCGCCCACATTTTTACTCACGCGGTCGGTAATTTCAGCGATCTCGAGGATCGGGTCCACTTCGGTGCGAATGGTCTTCAGTTCACCGGCACGTTCCAGCGCCGCGATCCATTCGCGCAGATCTTCGTAGGCCAAAAATCTTCCCCCGTTTGGAAACGGCAATTATACGGCAGAGAGGATGTTGGGCCGCTTGAAGCGTCGAAGAGAAATCGGGGGCGGTCTGGAAGTGTATCCACGGTGTCATCCTGAGCGAGGCGTCATTTTGAGCACGTTGTCATCCTGAGCGAAGCGTCATTTTGAGCACGTTGTCATCCTGAGCGAAGCCGCCTCTTCGCTGGCGAAGAGGCGGTGGAGTCGAAGGACCCCTATACCCGAAAAGGACCCGGCGCGTTCGGTTCTTCCGGCGCCAGGAATCTCCCAGGCGCAATCGTCATTGCAATCCAGATTCTTCGACTCAGTGACGTTTTCGCTGAGCGCTATTCCGGATGACCCGTCAACCTGGGATGACAATTCCAGACTGACCCACCACAGAGGAACCGTTCCGTGAAAGATCCGCAGGTCGAAAGCAATGATGCTACGCCGTGGCGTGAGATCGCTACCTCGCTGACATCGCCGCATGGACTCGATAAAATCATCGCCACGTTCGGAAACATCTACGAATATATCGGGCCAGATGGCCAACTTGATCCTCGTTGGGAAACCAATTTCCTGGCCAGAGTGAACCTGCCGTTTCCTCTGCGGCTGGCCTGGGACCTCTCGCAAACCATCAACCAGATGACCTGCCATCGTCGCATGACCGCCGTCTATGCCTCGGTGTTCGCCGGCATTCAGCAGAGCGGCCTGCAGGCGAGAGTCTCCACTTTTGGCGGGTGCTTTGCCTTCCGTCCCCAGAGGACCGGAAGTAAACTGTCAGCCCACAGCTGGGGCATTGCGATTGATCTCAACCCAGGGAGCAACCTGCAGGGATCGGCCGGCGACATGGACGCCAGGGTGGTTGAGATTTTTAAAAATACAGGATTTCAGTGGGGCGGCGAGTGGAAAGGCAAGACCTGCGACCCCATGCATTTCCAATTCTGTACCGGCTACTGAGTCCCGATGCGATGAGCTGCATTTCCGGCCCGTTGGCATCCAACCGGGATGGCATTGTTTTCCGCGGCTTGAAGCAGAGGTTTCAGGTTATAGTTCTTGGGCAAAATCCAGACCTCGAGGGGGATGAGTGAAGCGACGCGTGGTGATCACAGGCATGGGAGCAGTGAGCCCCAACGGCGTGGGGAACGCAGCGTTCTCCGATGCAATTCTCCAGGGACGCAGCGGGATTCGGCGGATCACGCGCTTCGATCCGTCCGAAATTCAGGTGCAGATCGCGGGAGAGGTACGGGACTTCGACGAACTGGCCTGGGTGGAAAAACGGGAACGCAAGCATGTGTCCCGGGTCCTGCCCCTGGCCCTGGCGGCTGCGACGGAAGCCTTGCAAACGGCCGGAATCGACGCGCCCTCCCTGCCCCTCGAACAGAAGCGGCGCTTCGGCGTGATCTTGGGATCGGGCGGCGGCTCGCAGGAATTTACCGAAGAACAATACCGTTTGTTTTTTCGTCAGATGTACAAGCAGATGAGCCTGTTCTGCGTGCCCACTGGAGTGATGGGGACCCTGTCCAGCGAACTCAGCGTGCGTTTCGGGCTGCGCGGACCCAGCCATGTGGTGACCACCGGTTGCACTTCGTCCACCGACGGCTTCGGATATTCGGTGCGGCAAATACAGTCCGGAAGACTCGATATGGTGTTGAGTGGAGGCGCCGATGCGCCAATCTCGCTGGGCATCGTCAAAGGGTTCATCCTGATGAAAATTCTTACCGATTCCTGGAACCACGCGCCGGAACGCGGGTCGCGACCGTTTTCCGTGGACCGCGACGGTTTTGTGGTGGCGGAGGGATCATGGATGTTTGTGCTCGAAGAATATGAGCATGCGCTCGCGCGCGGAGCAAAAATGCTGGCGGAGATCTGCGGGTACGGTTCGACCTGCGAGGCATTTCATCGCGTGCGATTGCAGGAGTGCGGCGAGGAGCCGGCCCGGGCGATCGGTCTGGCGATGAAAGAGGCGGGGATCGGGCCGGAGAATGTGCACTACGTGAATTTGCACGGGACCTCCACCCAGTTGAACGATCGCATTGAGACCCGGGCGTTGAAACTGGTGCTGGGAGAGCACGCGAGAGGCGTGCCGATGTCCGCTCTGAAATCGCAGATCGGGCACCCCCAGGGCGCCTGCGGCGCGGCGGGCGTCGCGGCCACGATCGTCGCGATGCAGAACAGTCAGATTCCGCCAACCATCAACCTGGAAACGCGCGATCCGGAATGCGATCTCGACTACGTTCCTGACGTAGGACGGAAGCAGGCAATCGAGCACGCGGTGTGCAACTGCATAGCTTTTGGCTCAAAGAATTCCGCGCTGGTGTTGCGGAACTGTGCTTAGGCAGTCGTTGGTCGTTGGCCGTTGGTCGTTGGCCAACCCCAAAAGACAAAAGCCTTAGCCTAAAAGGCTGCGGAAAAATGCCCAAATGTCGGCGCTTCCGTGGAAGAGCGGCCCTTCAGGGCCGCGTAAAGTCGTCAGGCGTGTGTGCGGGGCTTTAGCCCCCGTGATCGCTTCGTCCGGGCAAATTGACTCTTTCGTAGTCTGCCAAGGACCAACGACGAACGACCAACGACGATTACGTCTCGATCAGATGCGCTTCCGTGGAAGAGCGGCCCTTCAGGGCCGCGTGAGTCGTCAGGAATGTGTGCGGGCTTTAGCCCCCGTGATCCCTTCGTCCGGGCAAGTTGACTCTTTCGTAGTCTGCCAAGGACCAACGACGATTACGTCTCGATCAGATGCGCTTCCGTGAAAGAGCGGCCCTTCAGGGCCGCGTAACTCGTCAGGAATGCGCGCGGGCTTTAGCCCCCGTGATCGCTTCGTCCGGGCAAATTGAGTTCTTCCGCAGCCCGCTAACGACGAACGGCCAACGACCAACGACCAACGACCAACAACGCTTACGTCTCGATCAGATGGAGCACCGTGCCTTCGACCTTGGGCCAGGCGTTGGAGCGGGGATCGATCAGGTCCGAGTGTCCGGCGGTGGAGATCTCGAGATAGTGCACGTTCTCGCCCCTCTTCCTTTTTTGCTCCGTATAGTTGCGGCTGAGAAACGGCGGTACAGTGTCGTCGGCGGCGCCCTGAATCAACCATTGCGTCGTGGCTGGCGAAATCTTGAGTTGCATGGGGTCGGCTTCGCGGTAGTGCTCGGGAACGCGGCTGGGATCGCCGCCGAGAAAATCCACAACCGCGTTGTCGCTGAGATGCAGTTCCCAGGCCTGCTGCAAGTCCACTACGCCGGCGAGTGACACAACCCTTTTGACCGCGAGTTCATGAGCGGCCAGACAGAGCGCCAGTTGCCCTCCTGCGGAGTGGCCCATCACTACCATCTTTGAAACATCCAGCTTATAGCGTTGAGCGATTTGGGCGACGAAGCGGTAGCCGTTCCGCACGTCTTCGAACGTGCCCGGCCATCCTCCACCCGGGTTGCCCACCCGGCGATACTCGACATTCCATGTGGCCAATCCCTTGGCGGTGAGCGCAGCACACAAGTGTCCGGCGTGCTTCAGATCGTATTTGGCGCGCCAGTAGCCGCCGTGAATGTTCATCACCACGGGAAAAGGACCCGGAACCTTCGGCAGGCGCAACTCCCCAAATTGATTCGGGTCGGAACCGTAAGCCAGGCGCGCGTCAGCGGGTGGCGGCGGGAGCGTAAGGATATCGTCTGCGGGCATGGGTAAGGCGTTTCGACTTGGGTCTCCGGGCCCGACTTCAAACCTTCAGGGTTCGGTTGTTAGTTCCCGGTTCTCAGATCTGGCCCTTGAGCTTGAGTTTGGATTTGTTCTCTTCAAGAAATTCTCGAAGTTTGTCGGAGGCTTCGAGCAGGCGGGTCCATTGTTCGTAATAGAGAGTGACGGGAAAGCGGCCCAGGCCGTATACGCTGACACCGCCTTTTTCGCTGACGCGAAATTCCAGGCTGCCGGTGCGGCGTGGACCTTGCTTTTCCAGTTCGGACAGACGGGCTTTGAGTTCTTCGTAAGTCGGTTCAGGCATGCGATGACCTCGGAAAATAAATGCTGGGCGTTGGAGCGGGAGACGGGAATCGAACCCGCGACATCCAGCTTGGGAAGCTGGCGTTCTACCGCTGAACTACTCCCGCGACCATTCAACGGATTCAGGGTACCACCGGCGCGAATTGCGGGCAACGTGGCTACTCGATGGGTTCGATCAGGGTGATGGGCTGGGCGGAGCGCCGGTCCGGCAATTGCACGACCGTGATCGCAGCCAGCACAAAGACGATTCCTGCGACCTGAAGCGGGCGCATGACTTCGCCGAGCGCGATGGCAGCGATCACGATCGAGAACACCGGCTCCAGGCAACTGACCACGATGGCGCGGGTGGGCTCGAGATGCTGTAATCCGGCAAAATAGAACGAGAACGGAGCCAGCACGGATATCAGCGAGAACAGCAACAGGAAGAGCCACTGGGAAGGCGAATAGTGGGCTGCGATGAGCTTCCAGGGGGGATTGACCAGGAGCCAGAACAAGGAAGCGCTACCGGTGGTGTAGAGCAGTACGATCCAGCGGTCACGGCGAGCCAGAATGCTGTGTCCGCCAATGTTGTAAAAGGCGAAGGAGAAGGCGGCCAGCAGGGCGGCCAGCAGGCCGATGGTATCGAGGCGCAATCCGCCGCCGCCGAACACACCAATGACTAAAGCAATTCCGGTCACGGCCAACCCGACTGCCGCGACCCGCTGCAGCGTAACCTTTTGCAAACCGCGGGCGACCGTGTAGAGGAGCACCCAGATCGGCGCCGTGTATTGCACGATGATCGCCGTGGCGACATTCGTCCTTTGAATCGCCAAATAGTAGAAGTAGTTGGACGCAGCCACCCCCAGAACCCCAATCAGGAAGAGCTGGCCGAGGTCGCGGGCGGGCAGGCGCAAGTGCTGCCGTCCCCGAAGCAGCCAGAGAAAGGGGAGCAGCACGAGGAAGGAAAATGTGACGCGGCCCTGGGAGAGGATCAGGGGACCGATGGAACTGACCTGGTGGAGACCGGGAAAACGACCCGTGAACGCAGCACGGCCAAGGGTTGCGGAGACACCCCAGAAGAACGTGGCGGTGGCAATGTAGAGGTAGCCGCGGACGGGTTGGCGAGTGTCAGTACGCAACGTTGCAGATTACAGCAAAAACCTTTGCCGAGCTTTGCTCGGCTGGGCGGGCGAGGGCGCCCGCCCCTACGTGGCGCCCGTGACTATCTCCGGTTGTCCGTGCTGGGCTCGGGGTGGATCAGGACGCGGAACAGTTCCGGGAATTCCTGCTTGAAATGGATTTCCAGTTCGGTGGAGACGTCGTGCACGCTGGAGAGTGGCAGGTCGTCGGCCATGGTGCAATGAGCAGAGACGTAAATACGGCCGCGCACGCGTTTGATCTGGATGTCGTGCATGTCGAGAATCTCGGGAGACCTGGCGGCCACCGCCTTCAGCCTTCTCTCCAGCTTGGCGTCGTGCAACAGTTCGTCTCCGGCTTCGATGGTGGCTGGTTCGCTCTCGATGTGGGTGAGGATCGACGAAATTTCAGGGACATCCTGGCGAATCTCCGATTCGAGGACGGTCACCCGGTCGTGGGCCTCTTTCAGACTGAGACGTTCGTCGAGTTCGAGGTGTTGTTCAACGTGCAGGTGGCCATTGAAATCCTGCACGCTGACGTCGTGCACGTTGAAATTGTAGCGGGTGGCGACGGCGCGGACGCGATCGAAAATATTCTCGGTGCGTAACGCTCGCGGCACCGAATGTACGATGACGTCGGCGTCGGGCAGAACCTGATGGACCGCGCTGGTTACGGCTTCCGCCATCTGCTCGGAGCGCTGGAAGGTAACATTGCGGGCCACGCCGACGGAGAGGTCGGCAAAATAGCGATTGCCGGCGCGGCGGATGCGTACGCGGTCGACTTCGAGCAGGCCATCCACGGCCGAAACCGCGGCGACGATCTTGTTGCGCACTCCGGCGGGAGCGGCGTCGAGCAGGGCGTCGACAGTTTTGCGGGCCAGGCGCCAGCTGACATACACAACCACGCCGGCCACGAAGAGCGCGGCCACGGGATCGGCATCGCGCAGCCAGCCGATCCCGTAGATTCGTCCAAGCAGGACCAGCAGCAAACCCAGGACCACGATGCCGCTCGACCAGATGTCGGTGGAGAAGTGAAGGGCATCGGCTTCGAGCGCCTGGCTGTCGTACTTGGCGGCAATCCTGCCCAGGGCACGGGAGCGCCAGAAGTCCACCGCCATGGAAATGAACATCACCACAAAGGCGGCGATACTGGGCTCGATATCCACATGGTGGAAGAAGAGCCGCTTGCCGGCTTCGTAGATGATCCAGACGCAGGTGAGCAGAAGCAGGCCGGTCTCGATGAAAGCGGAGAAGTTTTCCACCTTGCCGTGGCCATACTGGTGATCGGCGTCGGCCGGCTTGTCGGAGACTCGCACCGACATCAGAGTGATGATGGCGGCGACCAGATCAAGCACGGAATGCAGGGCTTCCGAAAGTATGCCCAGGCTGCCGGTGGTCACGCCTACGACAATTTTCATGGCCGTGATGGCCAGCGCGGCCAGCACGGAGTTTCCCGCCACGGCGCGCTTTTCGGCGCGCATGGACTCCGAACTGTAAACCGCGGGCGATCCCGACATGGCGGCATTATAGCTGCGGGAGCGGGCGTCGGGCGTCGGACCTCGGGCGTCAGACGTCGGACTTCGGACCTTGGACCTCGGGGCCCTTGGCGCGGTTCGGGCTTCACTGGGGCTTATTTGCTATGTAGCTACGGAACAGTTGTTGTAGAGTTGATGGTGATCATCAGCCTGGCCCTTCGTCCACTTTCGAAGTTTTAGTCCGACGTTGGTCAATTCACCCTCATGCGCTTATCCTCATGCGCTCAACCTCATGCGCTCGTCGTCATGCGCTCGTCGTCATGCGCTCGTCCTCATGCGCTCAACCCAGGAAGGAACCTCTGCATGCATCGTGCCACCCGCTGTTTCGTGATCGCCGCTTTGACAGTTGCCACCGCCACTTTGGGCGCGCAGGCGCAATCCGCGCCGATCAAGCCTGGTCTATGGGAGATCCACAGCGACCGCGAAGTCAATGGAAAGAAACCGCAGGACGCCAGTGACCGGATGAAGGCCATGAGTCCGGAAAAGCGCGCGCAGTTCGAAGCCATGATGAAAGAGCACGGAGTGGCCACGGACGGCTCGGGCAAGAGCCAGGTTTGCTACACCAAGGAGAACCTCGACCAGTCCGCCTGGGCGAGGCAGGCGATGGACTGCAAGGCGACGTTCAGCAGCCGCACCGCAAATTTCTGGAAATGGCACACCAGTTGTCCCCAGATGGGCATCGAGGCCGACGGCGAAGCGCATTTTCCGAATTCCGAGAACTACACCGTGAAGTCAGCCTCGGTGTCAAAGCGCGGCGACAAGGCGCTCAATTCGAGTACGACGATGACCGGCAAATGGCTGAGTTCCGACTGTGGCGGCCTGAAGCCGCTGGAGGTACCACACTAGCTGGGCGTGAACATGGGGCAGTTTCCGGGACTACGCTCAAAATAATCCCGGACGATTGAAACTAAACGTATGGCCCGCCGCCCGGCCAAAGGCCCGCCCTTGCAAACCCCGCAAGGACGGGGACCCGCACCCGTCTTGAGTACCGAGATAAAGTCGTTCCCTGACGCCGAAGTGTGCTACCGGGATGGCCTGGCAGCAAGTCTTGGCCGGCCTTTACACTCACTGAGGCGGCATCCTCACCGCAGAACACCAGCGGCAGAAGCGGATTCCCTTTTGTGAGACTAAATCGGTCAAGATCGGATGGTACCAGCGATGCAATCCCAGAACGCAGAGCAGAGCTTTAAACCAATTTGACTCGTGGGTCCTGTGAGGCGATAGTCTCGCTAGCGTTTCCTCCGCCGCTGATTTGCCGCCTATCGGGTTGTTGCCTGCTCTCATTCGGCTCCCACGATTATGCGCCCAAGTCCCTGGTCAACTGTCGTTAAATAGCGATTTCACTCCTTGGCCAGAGTCTGGCGAACAAACGGCGCAAACTGGTGCTATCGCCTGATTTCAACAGTTGAGACTTACTCTGCCAGGCGAAATGGGTGATTATCAGTGGGGATCGCCCACCTGCTATCGCAACTTCGCTACTCCGCCTTGGCTTCTTTCAGGATGGGGATGTCGGGGTTCGGGGTCGGGGTCGGCGTCTTTCGAAGCCACTACGGTAATTGCCAGTCTAACGCGTAAATTTCGTAGGTGCTTATGTCGCGCAGTGCAAGAGGGGCATCGTTGGGATCCAGACCGGTCCAGGAGCCGAAGCTTTGCGTCGTTGGCCGCTTCACGTTCTTTAGGCTGGCCACACGTTCCAGCTTGCGATCGCTGATCCGGACGCGAAAGAAGGCAGGCTCATCCTGCTCTCTGCCGCTGAAGTACACATACTGTCCGTCATGTGACCATTGTGGATAGGACGCCTCCATCCGGGTCACTTCGGTCCACGTCTCGCCGGCTGCGTCAAACAGCATGAGATGGTCTGCGGAATTAAGTGCAGCGATGTATTTGTCGCCTGGCGACAGCCTGGGAAAGAACATCCCTTGGGAGCCACGTACAGTTGTAAGTTGTTTGGTCTTCAGGTTTAGCCGGTAGATGGCGGAGCCGGCAGACGGTCCTGCCAGCGATGCGACATTCCCGAACAGTAGCGCGTCACCGTCGCGTGACCAGTTGACAAAGTTTTCGCCGGGCTCCCCTGTCGTCACCTCTCTGGCCGTTCCTCCATCTGCCGGGACGATATAAATGTGTCTCGGTTTGCCCGGCATGGTACCAGTGAAAGCAATTTGCTTCCCATCCGGGGACCATTGCGGCTGCAAGGCCGCCATCGGAAGCGACGTAAGCTGAAGTCGTTCACCTCCGTCTACTTTGCTGCGCCACAGAAGGCCGTCGGGATAGCCGACATAGGCGACCCATTGCCCGTCCCTGGAAAAACTCAGATGCATCGCCGATATCCCTGAAATATAAGGCAGGAACTGCTGGGACTTCGCGTCATATCGCACCAGTTCGCCAAGCGGACCGAGCTGAATGGCAAAGAGCTTCTTGCCATCCCGGCTCGGCAAAGGGGAAGCCAGGCTGGCCGGGCCCGTAGTCAACTGTATTGGTTCGGGGTTGGCCTTGCGTAGAAATCCACTCTTGTCTTGAATAGCCCAAAGAGTGCTTGTGTTGGCGACACGGTGGGATTCAAAAACGAAGTACTTTCCGTCAGGAGTCCAGTTACCACAGCATTCCTGGGGCAAACCACTCCACCCGGAAAGCATTTGATGGAGGCGATTGCCGTCAGCGGCGACCTCCCACAGGGCCTGCGAACCGTTCTTCGAATCCTCCATGGTGAACCGCAATACCTTCCCATCCGGTGACCAGCGTGGCCACGAGGCAGGGTAGGGCAACGAAACCAGCCGGCGGGCCTCGCTCCCATCCGGCTTTGCCACAGTCAATTCGTTTCCGTTCGCGTAGACGATGTGTCCTCCATCGGGCGACCAGCATGCGTCATGGGCGAGAATGTCTCCCACGCGCCGTGGCAAACCTGCAGGCAGAGGTAAAATGTAGATCGACACATCCTCCTGACTAGAGTTCACGATCAGGAGCTCAGAGCCATTCGGCGAGATGTCGGCCACCGCAACGTCATCAAAATGCGAGGTGATAGGCGCCGTCTCCCCTCCCGAGGCCGAGACTTCCGCAATCGTCCAGCCCGTTTTCTTGGGCATGATGAAATACAGGCGCGCTCCATCTGTGACCAGCGGAGGGAACTTCCGTTCCCTGTTGTTGGTGAGCTGGGTGTAACCAAGCACCTTTGGTGGCGGCAGGGGTGCTCGAAACCAGAATGCCAGTGCCACAATCAAGGCTAGCACTAGGCCAAGCAGAACGAGCCACCGTGGACGCAACCAGGCTCGCGGCTCGGCGGCGGATTTCCCTGCGCTGGGAACAGCCCTTGAGGAATGCGATGCGCTTTGCCGTCGCAAACGCTTCAGATCGGCCCGCATCTCGGCGGCGCTCTGATAGCGCATGTCCCGGTCTTTCTCCAGCGCTTTATCAATGATCTCGGCAAATTTCTCCGGGAGCTCAGCGCGCAACAGCTGCGCGGACTTCGGAGTCCGGTTCAGAATCGCTTCAAACACTATGGCGGAACTGTTGCCCGTAAACGGAGGCCGGCCAGTGGCCATTTCATACAGCACCGCACCAAAGGAGAACAGGTCCGTCCGGGCATCCAACCGCTCCGCGCGGGCCTGTTCGGGAGACATGTAGGCTATGGTGCCGATGGTCATCCCCGGACTGGTCAGCGCCTCTTGCCCCACGCTGCGGGTGGGCATTGAGGTGGCGCCCACCGCCGCTCCCTCGTCTCCTGATGGCTCCTCCTGCTTGGCCAGCCCGAAGTCGAGAATCTTTGTCTGGCTTCGGGCGATTATGAAAATGTTCGACGGCTTAATGTCTCGATGGACAATTCCTTTTCCGTGTGCGGCGTCGAGGCCGTCCGCAATCTGAATCGCCCACTCCAGCAGTTCTTCATTCCCCAGTGGTCGTCCAGCAATACGATGCTGAAGGGTGTGCCCTTCCAGCAGTTCCATGGCGATGAAAGGCCGCCCTTCGTGCTCGTCAACTTCATAAATCGTGCAAATATTTGGATGGTTCAGAGCTGAGGCGGCTCGGGCCTCGCGTTGAAAACGTGCTAGTGCTTGGGCGTCTCTCGCTACATCATCGGGAAGGAACTTCAGGGCGACGAAGCGATGCAGCCGTGTGTCCTCGGCCTTATAGACCACACCCATCCCACCACCGCCCAGCTTCTCAACGATGCGGTAATGCGAGATGGTCTGTCCGATCATGCGCAAGCATGCTATGGCGGAAACTAAGGCAAGTCAATGAAAGCCATGGAGTTCGCCGAATCTGGAAAGGTTGTTGGCGGAAAATCGCGATTACACTCAAAACCCCCTCCCGGCGGGGTCAATGAGTGCTAACGCCTGTTAATAACAGTTAAGGGGTAATGCCCGCCGGGTGGTGTGGAGTTCAAGGGTGCGCGACGCTGGCAGTTTCCCAGATTCTGCCGTGGGCACAGCTATCAGCCATTGAAACGAAAACAAATCTTTGAGGTCTTGATTCTCTACTTGTCCTCTTCCAGTATTGCCAGGTCCCATGGTGCAAGGCTTACACTGCCGCCCTTCGCGACGGCGTGGCCGGTGAGCAGATCGCGGCCTGCGGCATACGCATAAGTGAAATTCGCAGGAGCACTCGAGTAATTCAGATAGTAGTGGATGCGTTTGCCGGCTCGATTGGTACCGTGCTTGAGCCGTACGTTTGCTGGAAGCGCCTGATCGGAACTGGTGAGGCCAGACTCGCGAAGTACGTCAAGGACAACGGCCTGCTGGAGTGCGTCGGAGAGAGCGGTGCCCTCGTACGTAAGCGTGCCTGAGCCGAACTGGTTGCGGGTGATGGCCGGCCAGCGCCCGAAAAACGGATGATCGTAGAAGGCGAGCGGCTTGGCCGAAGTAGGCAGCAGGAATTCCGCCCAGGTGCTGACCTTGTTATCGGCGGCAGGGACATGCCACGGGTTGTCTTTTAGCGCCAGCGGATGCTCAAGATTGGAGAACTCCTGGTAGGTGAAGCCAGCCGCTTCGCGCAGCGGTCCGGGCGCGCGTTCCCAGCGGACTGCGGAGTTCTCATTGGTGAAGCCGCTCTTGAAGGTCATGAGAACGTGGCCGCCGCCGTGAACATAGTCGGCGATCTTCTCCAGCAGGGCATCATCGGCAACATAGAGCGCTGGAACGATGAGCAGCTTGTACTGCGAGAAGTCGGCAGTCTCTGGAAAGACGAAGTCCGCACCCACGTTCGCCTGATAGAGGGAGCGGTGCAACTGCGAGAGGATGGCGTTGTAGCCGCCCACGGCTTTACCGGGCACCCATCCCAGTTCCTGCTGCCGTTCGAACGGCATGAAGCTGATGGCGTTGGACGAATCGACGCTGTAGAGGATCGCCACCTGATTTTTGATCTGGAGGTTGACGATCTCGGGGCCGACCTTCTGCAGTTCGTGCGCGATCCGTGAAACCTCGGCGTAGGCGCGGTTCGGTTCGAGGTCGTGGCTCAAGACTCCCTTCCAGTAGGTCTCCTGCCCGGCATGGATCGAGTGCCAGTGCCAGTACTCGACCATGTTGGCGCCGGAGGAGAGATCGGTGTAGACGTCGAGCCGGAGTTGGCCGTCGTAGGGCGGGAATTGCCCGGCAGAGTCCCAGCCCAGCGTCTGCGCATTGGTTTCCGTCACCAGGAAATTCTGGTGTTTGAGAGAGCGCGAGAAGTCGCCTTGCAACGCTTGGTAGGCCCCGTCGAAATGGTCCTGAGTGCCATGATAGGGATTGTTGGCGACGACATCGAGCGACTTGGCAACCTCGACCTCGTTGACGTCGAGCTTCATCATGGAGCCGTAGTCCTGGGTCACGAATTGGTCCGGGCGGCGGGACTTGCGCACCAGCGCTGCCTGAAAGGCGAGGAAGTCGGAGACCCGCATTTGTTGCCAGCGCGACCACTCCAGTTTGTAACTGGTGCTGGTGGCGTTGTCGCGGGTAGGCATGTCGGCCCAGTCGTTGACGTCCTGGCCCCAGTAATTGAGGAACCAGGCCTTGTTAAGCGCGTCGGTGGTGCCGAACTTTTTCTTCAGGTGGTTGACGAAGCCGCTAAAGACGTCCTCGTTGGAAGCTCCGTAGGAGCCGGTTTCGTTATCGATCTGCCAGCCGATAACCGCGGGATTGTCTCTGTAGTGCGAGACCAGGTTAGTGATGACGCGCTCGGCGTAGAAGCGGAACTTGGGATTGTCGGTGTCCATGTTCTGGCGCATGCCGTAGCTGATCGAAGCCCCGCCCAGCGGACGCGCGTAAAACTCGGGATGGGCCTTGGCCATCCAGGTGGGCATCGAGTACGTAGGCGTGCCCATGATGACCTTTATCCCGGCTTTGCCCATGGCGTCGACCACACGATCCATCCAGGCGTACTGGAAGACTCCGTCGGAGGGTTCCCAGAGACTCCAGGTGGACTCTCCCATGCGGACAACCGAGATACCGGCCTGTTTCATGAGGGCGACATCTTTCTCCAGCCGGCCGGGCTGAAGATCGGCGGGCATGTACTCGTTGTAGTACGCGGCCCCATAGAGAACATTGGGTTGAATCGCTCCGGGTGGCGGGGTGGAGTCCTGTGCGCCTGCCGCCAGGGAGGCGAGGCCAAGAGCCAGGAGCGTGGTGAGAAAACGCGGGTTAAGCCAGCGACTCATGAATGCCTTTCCTCGTCCTGATACTTCTTGAACAGAGTGGTATGTCATCGTGGGATCGATGCGGCTTAGGACCAGATGGCAGGGCCGATCGTGCGCAAGCATGGTACGGCGGAAGCATAAGCCAAGTCAATGAAAGCTGGGGAGTTGGCAGTATCTCAAAGGGATTGTTGGTGAAAAATCGCCATTTCACTCGTTGACCTTGGTTTTTGGCGAACAAACGGCGCAAGCTTGTGCTAACGCCTGATTTCGCCAACCATGTGGAATGGCACCAACGGTCAATTGCTAACCACCGTCAGCAGAGGACACTGTTTTATCGAGTTAAATAGAAGCGCTGGGCGGTTGATTCCTCCACGGTGCCAGCCCTTGACTTGTAGATGTGCTTCTCCCCATCCCTTCACTACGAACGAGTAGCTGCCATCGGCTACGTTCGGAATTAGGAACACTCCTTCTCCATCTGTAACAGCAATGTAGTGTGCGACTGGAGAGGACAATTGTATCTTTGCTTTTTTCAGAGGTCGTCCATTTACCGCGATGACACCCGCAATTCTGTCGTCGTTAACCACCCACGATGGGTTAGGTTCGGGGCACCGCGCAGCCGCAACGGACGTGAGAACTAACAGGAGACATGAGACAAACCTCACGCTGGTCATAGGCCAAGTCTCTGCGCCATTGTAGTCCATCGCCTGAGACCTGCTAATAGTTGGCGTAAAATCGCGATTACACTCATTGACCTTGGTTTTTGGCGAACAAACGGCGCAAACTTGTGCTAACGCCTGTTAACAACAATCTTCGGAATCGGCGATATAATCGACGGCCATCCAGAGGTTGCCAGGGCTGACGTTGAACTGTTGGTTCCTGACTCAAACCAAGAAATCCCAACCCACTCAACAAGGAGGCCACTATGACCCAAATCAGTGCCACGCAACGAGACAGCAAGCAAGCAGATGACAAGAATCCAATTCGTCCATTTCATATTAACGTTCCAGAGGAGGATCTAACCGATTTGCGCAGGCGCATCAACGCGACAAAGTGGCCTGAGCGGGAAACGGTTACAGATGCCTCGCAAGGCGTCCAGCTGGCGACAACTCAAGCACTCGCGCGCTATTGGGCGACAGACTATGACTGGCGCAAGATTGAGGCGAAACTGAACGCCCTGCCGTCGTTCATTACCGAAATCGACGGGCTGGACATTCACTTCATTCACGTCCGTTCAAAACACGAAAATGCGTTGCCGCTGATCGTGACCCACGGATGGCCCGGCTCGATCATCGAACAGATGAAGATCATCGATCCGCTGACCAATCCCACGGCGCATGGCGGAAGCGCGTCCGATGCGTTCCACCTGGTAATCCCGTCCTTGCCGGGCTACGGATACTCAGGAAAACCGGCCACCACCGGGTGGGATGTAGCCCACATCGCGCGTGCCTGGGTCGTGCTGATGAAACGCCTCGGGTACACGAAATTCGTGGCGCAAGGCGGCGATTGGGGCGCGGTCATCACCGAACAAATGGGCGTGGATGCGCCTCCGGAGTTGCTCGGCATTCACACCAACATGCCTGGCATCTTTCCAGCCGACATTGACAAGGCGGCTTTTTCCGGCGCACCGGCGCCATCGAGTCTTTCAGCCGATGAGAAGGTAGCTTACGAGCGTTTGCAGTTCGTATATCAAAAGGGAATCGCCTACGGATTCCAGATGGGGCTACGACCGCAGACGTTATACGGAATCGCGGACTCACCCGTCGGCTTGGCGGCTTATTTCCTCGATCACGACGCGCGCAGCTACGAGCTGATCTCACGCGTCTTTGAGGGAAAATCAGAAGGCCTCACGCGCGATGATGTCCTCGACAACATCACGATCGCTTGGTTGACGAACACGGCGCTTTCGGGCGCACGCCTGTATTGGGAGAATTGGGGCAAACTCGGATATTTCAATGCCAAAGGCGTCTCCATCCCGGTTGCCGTGAGCGTCTTCCCCGACGAACTCTATCCAGCCCCGCGGAGCTGGGCAGAGAGGGCCTATCCCAAACTAGTCCATTACAACAAGCTCCCCAAAGGCGGGCACTTCGCGGCATTTGAGCAGCCCCAACTTCTTTCCGAAGAGGTGCGGGCAGGCTTCGGATCACTGCGCAAGGAGTTAACAAAAGCAGCGTAATCGCAGCTTTAACGCAAGTTCGATAAACCTTGTGCGGAGTCCCGACTCCGCACTTTTCCTGCTCTACCCGAGGCCTCCTAAACACACTATCGTGGTTGGCGTAACATCGCGATTACACTCAAAACCCCCTCCCGGCGGGGTCAATGAGTGCTAACGCCTGTTTTCGTAAATCATCGGGCTAATTCGACGAACGAAGCGAAAGGCGCATCAGGTGCCTCACCACGACGCTGGCCGCTCCGATGGCTAAAATCAGCGTCACACGCGATCCCCAAACATGGCTGGCACTCTCTATCGCCCCTACCACATACGCGGCGATAACCGCGACAACTGCCGCGAGTATGGCATCTATGAGAGCTGGCTTGAGGCCCCAAGGACGATGCAGCACCAAGCATGTAAAGCCACCAGCTACGATCCCTAACACACTTGCAAAAAGCACATTGATTATGAACAACACGGTACCGCCAGTGGTCCCGATCATTAGCTACCTACCTTGCAGACGTTGCTTATGATAACTGGCGATAAATCGCGATATCGCTCATTGACCCGAGATCAGCCAATTCTGAATGAGGACAAAATGGTTTCCATCAACCGAGGCGGGCGAGCTTGCCGATACGGTTAACTATGCAAGCGCCTTTCGGAGATAGGCTGCCACGTCGCTAATAAAGCGATGAACCGACACCTCCGCGATGCGGTGGCCGACGATTGCGTTCATGGCCTTTCCCACGGTGCCGAACGGTGGTTCGTAAAGGCCCAAGAAATCCAACTGCGTTTCGGTAGCGGTCAGCGGGTAGATAGAAAGGTCAGCCTTCATGAGCGGGAACAAGCGTGGCATGGTCGCGGCCTTCCATTCGAGCACCAACCGGGTAGCGGGAGCCCACACCGCATCAAAGACCTTCTCCTCGACGTTTTTGACGGAAATCTTGATATCGGTCATGACCCCAATACCGCCAATGTCGACGTGCAGTTCAGCCGCGATCGATTGCGCCCGGGAATCGGCAGACTTCGTAGCCGACTGGAACACGGAGAGTGCGTCCTGCATCAACGCATCGCGGACACGCTCGTAGGGATGGTTGACGTAGTCGTAGCAACGAATCTCACGCCCTTTACTCATCAACGTCGCTCCGTCCGGATTGACAGACTGTCTTCGAGTTGGTGGTCACGGAACTGTACCATACTGTCATCGTAGCGGATGTTGCCGGTCGCGACGCGAGCCGGCCACATGGCGCCAAGATTGGCTCTCATCGGCTCAAGGAGCCGTCCAACCATTACAGTCGACGCGCTTCGCACTGGAAATCATGCCATAAGAACTTAACTGGCGTAACATCGCGATTTCACTCGTTGACATGCAAAAAGGCGAAGAAAAGACGCACACTTGCGCTATCGCCTGGTTACGACAGTAATTCGATGCCCGTTATTTACAGCCCTAGAATGAGCAGGAGTAAGATCGATCCTCACCACGCAAGAGGGCAGCGCACATGAACCGTTGGTTCAAGCAGTGTTTCGTGTTGCTCTCATGCCTGTGTTTCCTGACCGTTGCCTGCAATAATCGCACCGAACCTGTAAAGAGCACGCCACCTGATTTCACCGGGTTTTGGAAGGGGCGTTGTTCTGACGCATTCGGGGTTCAAATTAAGAAGCAGACGGAGAATCTATTCTCGGTTTCCTTCTGCGGGCCTGGCGGCTGCTTTGAGCCAGGAACGTGGGAACCGAACACGTCGATCGTAGGGGACCAGCACTACCGGCTTATCGATCCGGTAACTCTAGGGATACAGCACGGGGATGGTTGGCAGACATACACAAAATGTACGACGGATACCAATCCGAAGCTGGACTATGCGACGATGCCCACCGAGGCACCCAGCACAAACCCGCTTGGCGCTTCGCCTGTGGCAGCACCGGAATCACCGTCATACGTAGTACAACCTGCACCAAGCCTGCCCTTCCTCGACTGGAATGCCTGTCCCTTTGAGGGATGCACCTATGGCGAATGGACAGCGGCGGCAACGGTGGAAGTTTTCGATACCTGGAAACCAAGCCGCAAGCGCATAGCGACAATCCCCACGAAAGCTGTGGTGACAGGCGTTTCGGGAGTCGTCATCACGTACAAGCCGGGCGTCATCCGGCTAAATGAGGATTTGCCTCAGGATGATTTACGGCAAGGAGATACGATCCTTACGTACACATACCGTGGTGAGGGCTTCTCTGCTGCTTGGTTCAAGGGGCGGTTCTATCGCGAGTACGACATTACCTTCGCCAAATGGCCGGACGGAAGCGGCTGCCTGGGGAATGACTGCGCGGCTAACTATGTTGACCTCGGAGAAAAAGTCTGGTGGGCGAAAGTGAAAATGAGGTCTGGCGCTAGTGGCTGGGTCAACATGAACGAAGCAAAATTCGGGGGAGTTGATCAGTTCGCCTTCGCTGCACCGGATTCCCCCTTCCGCCAGCACATGGCGGCTGCCGCAATTGGCGTAAAATCGCGATTTCACTCATTGACCGGCGTCGGGCGAACAAACGGCGCAAACTGGTGAGAACGCTGATTACGTCAACTCGCGGTGTCTAATCCTCCAGGAAGGGATTTTGCAATCCGATACGGCCTCTGCAACCCACAGACGAACGTAACTTGCAGGCAGCCTTGCACGAGAGAAACTAGCTAGCTAGGACTTTTTTCTATGAAGAAATCTGGGGCACAACGAGACCAGATGGCAAGAGCGGTTGTCGTGCTTGCCCTAATCACTTTGACCGCGACGAGAGCCTATGGCACTTGGTTCCGGCGGGCGTCTGCCTGTGAGTCGTACCCCCCTGCAAACGCCGTGTTTCTGGGGCAGGTTACTTCATCTGAGACTCTGTCAGATGGAAGCACTCGTACCCGTTTCGATGTGAAGGAGGCTTTCAAGGGTGTTTCGGCAACAGAAGCAATCGCGGTTTCCGTCCGCTCGCCGATGCTTGACGTGGGTGCAGTACATCTTCGGAGTGGGGAGAAATACCTAGTGTTTGCGAGCCAAAACACCGAGCACATATTGCAAATTAGCTATCTGTCGATTATTCCTCCCAGTCTTGCCGCAAGTGAGATCCGCTTCTTGCATGCGCAGCGGGAAAAAGACGCGCCGAAGACAATGTTGTACGGAACGCTGCTCCAGCCGATGGGCGACCAAGATAGAGAGCATCTCATCGCGACAAGAATAGATGCAAACGGGCCTTCTGGCTCGTTCCAAGCTGTCACGGACCCTGACGGATACTTCGAGTTTCGCAATATCCCCGTCGGAAAGTATCAGGTGACACCAGAATTGCCGGACATGCTCGCGGCGAGCAGCTACGAAGTGACGATTAAGGAGGGGGGATGTGCGGCTGTTCCGCTCATGGCCGTCTGGAACGGTCGTATTTCTGGGTGCGCAAGGCGATCCGATGGCCAGCCAATTGCGGATGCGAACGTGAGTTTGATTGATCTCGCTAGGAAGCGCGGTGAGGGCATTGCTGAAAGAACTGACGAGGGAGGATGTTACCAGTTCGAGCATTTGGAATCAGGCCGGTATGTTGTCGGGCTTCTTGATATGGACGATCCGTCCGATGATTACCCATTCCCGCCGATGTTCTATCCGAACGCAGTCAGTCCCGAGCTTGCAAGCGTTCTTGAACTCGCCAAAGGCGAGAAGCTCGACAACGTGGATTTTGCGGTTCAAGATTTTGAGCCTCGTCTACTGCGTGTTCAGGTACTCTGGCCCAACAGGCGACCGGCTGCCGACGCTCACGTTTTCATTGAGTATGAGCAAAGCTATTGTTGGAAGATGGGATGCGTTCTGGCCTATTTCACTACGCATCAAGACGGTCGTGTCACGTTCTACGGATATGGGCGCGGCAGAGTGCGCGTGTACGCAGTGGCAAAACATAGCTCTGGAAAGGAATGGATCAGTGGGTTCAAGGAACTGCGCCTTGCGGATCTTCCCTTCGCCACTACCCTTACCATTTCTGGTCCAAATGACTACAACGCAGTTGGTCGGTGAAGTCGATGTTCTTCCGCCGCTCCAGCCCACTGCATGTCAATCGGCGAAAAATCGCGATTTCACTCATTGACCCCGAATCTTGGCGAACAAACGGCGCAAGCTTGTGCAGACGCCTGTTTGCGACAGCAATCGCGATCTCCGACCCCTAGCAAACGGTTCTTCGTTACTTGTTTTGTGTGATTACAATGAACTGCTGATGGAAGAACTTGAACTCTCACGTCGACCGACCCGGCAGGTCCTAAAGGGAATGGGCGTCGCTTTAATCGCATCATACCTTTACGTATGTTTGGCGCTGCTGGTGGCCATGTTGACTGATCTTGTGGCTCATTTCGCGAAGGGGTCGCCTTTCTTGGCAAAGGACTGGACGGAGTCACTTCTTTGGCTTCCTTTCGGCGCAGTGACTGCAACACTTTGGTTCGTTGCTCCCGTCGGTATCATTCTAGGTATCAAGTTGCCTTCGCGGGCCTACTCACTGGCTCCCGAGAACGCTGCAATAAGAGGATTTACTTGGGGCGCTTTGCTGGGATGTTTCGGGGGAATTCTCATCGCAGTGGCATTTTCCCTGTTCAGCGGTGGCGGCCTCCGATGGTCATTTTTTGGTCCACGGCTGAACATCATCGCCCTTCTGGTCACCACGATGGGTGCATACTCGGCTGTGTGGGTAAGTGCTTTTGCGTACATGTATGCAAGAAAAGCACAACGAGAATCCGAGGGAACGGGATGAGGACTGCCAGTCCTTGAGAAGTCGGATAATCAGGCACCAAGCCCGAGTCGATTGGTGTTACATCGCCATGGCACTCATTGACCGTCAAAAAGGCGAAACAAAGGCGCAAGCTTGTGCTAACGCCTGTGTACAACAACAATCACGAAAAAGAGCCGCAAGCGGCTATATTGTCGATTCGCTTAAGCGCCATTCATGACCGTTTTGAAACCTGAAGAATAGGTGCTATATTTGACCCGGCAGGGGTGCTGTCATGAGCAGTTTCTTTCTCGCCCTTGGGTTCTGCACGATTTTCCTACTCCCTTTCAATCGAACTGCACTTGGGAACGAATGCAGCAAGCCATTCATCGTTTTTGAAGTGAATTTCCAAGGTACGCACCTCTCCGCTCAAGAACAAGCGGAGGCAAAGATGGGGCTGATCGGTGCATGTCTCGACGAATCGCAACTCGGAAAAGTGGCTGAGGCCGTCACAGGCGCGCTTAAAGAGGCGGGCTACCTCCGAGCAATTGTTCCTGCACCCTCAATGTCCGTTGTTGAAGAAGGTCGAATCCCTGAGCCTATCTCGCTGACGTTTAAGACCGTCGAGGAAGGAAGGAGATACCGGACTCAGCAGATTGAGTGGTGGTTTGTTACATCATTCACACCGGAACAGATCCGCTCCGTTTCTACGCTGCGAGTCGGAGACATTCTTGAGCCTGGCAAACTTCGCGAAACGGTAAAAAATGTTAAGAACATGTATCGCGCAAACGGCTATCCCGAGGCATCGATTGTTCCCGAGATAAAGTTCATCGAGCCCAGTGTTGTCTCTGTGAAATTTTCTGTGACCGAAGGCGTTCGCCAGTAGAGCCGCACTTGGGAATACCATTTCCTCAAAATGCCAAGATTAAGAGGCTCTGTTGAATGAGACTTCTTCTGAAGATCGTCGCCGTCATCCTAGTGTTGTGCACCTTCATGGCGCTTCTTCAGACCGTTCAGTTTTCATTGCGAGGTAGCATCACTACCTTAGCCCGTTCGGGCGTGCTTGGCGCAGCAACTATCTTTGGTTGGTTGCTCCTTTTAGTAGCTGGACCCTTTGCGTCGGTCCAACTCTGGCGGCTTCGCCGCACTGGTCTGTACACGGCCGCCATACTGTCAGGGTTTTTCGTGGCCTATTATTTTGCAGGACTTCTCTTCTTCTTTCTTCGAGCACACAACGCGCTCTTGTGGCCTATTGTTGGAGCCATCATCTTCAATGGAGTTCTTGTCGTCCTACTAGCATCACCTGCAGCTCGACGATCCTGTACGTGAAGTTTCAAGGCGGTGCGGCACAGTTGTTGAAATATCGCCATTTCACTCAATGACTCTGTACCCGGCTCGGGCCGACCCTCTCTCTACTGAACCTGCGGGCTCGGGAATTCGCCGGTGAACAACGCCCCGCATCCGCTCTGAAAGCGGGGCCTCTTCCCCGCTTCACTTCTTCCCGAAGTTGAGAGGTCTGATGTCCGCTCTATGCTAGGATTCTCGGTGCGCCTTTGCGCACGAAACTTGGAAGGAGTACTGATTTGACGACTTATGGACAATGGCTGGGTTGCTTGCTTTTGAGCGCGGCGGCGTGGGCACAAACGACAAAACCGGCGGCCCGTCCGGCTCCGCCTAAAGCGGCCACCGCATCGAGCGCAGCGGTCAGCAACCCTTCCGGGCCGGCAACCGTAAGCCCGGGGACGGCTGTGATCACGATTCCGGGAGTATGCGACAAGCCGTCGCTGGACAAATCGAAAGCTTGCAAGACCGTGGTTACGCGGGCGGAGTTCGAGCAACTGGTGGCTGCGGTGGCTCCCACGATTGCGCCGGCGGCCCGAAAACAACTGGCGACCCAGTACGCCATGGCGCTGGTCATGGCTCACAAGGCGCACCAGATGGGTTTGGACCAGGGACCCAAGTTTCAGGAACTGATGACGGTGGCCCGGCTCGGAGTACTGACCAAGGAGTTGAGCCAGAGCTTGCAGCAGGAAGCGGAGAAAATCTCGGACCAGGAGGTCGAGACTTATTACCACAACAATGACGCGGCCTTTCAAGAAGTCGACCTGCAACGGCTCTTCATACCGTTAAGCAAGCAGGTCGCGGCGGGCAAAGACAAACCTACCGACGACGAAGCCAAGAAGATGCAGCAGGAATCCCAAGATGCCATGAAGAAGACGGCGGAGGAGTTGAGGGGGCGCGCAGCAGCGGGAGAAGACTTTGAGAAGTTGCAGGATGAGGCCATAGCCGCGTCCGACCTCAAAGCCAAGCCTCCCACCAAGCTGGGCAAGGTGCGCCGTACCAGCCTGCCGCCCGATCAGGGCGAGATTTTCAATCTGAAGCCGGGGGAGAGCTCACAATTGATCGTCACTCCCCATGGATACCTGGTGTATAAGGTGGGAGAAAAAGACACTCTGCCCCTGGCCAAAGTGCGCGACGAAATTGTTTCCACGCTGCGTTCGCAGCACATGCAGGATGCGGTGCAAACCATTCAGCAGTCGGCCACGCCGGAGTTGAACCAGAAGTATTTTGCGGTGGCGTCCGCGACTGCCTCGCAAGGAACTGAGCCAGGCGTGGGCTCGGCCAAACCGGCGGCGAAGTCTCCCGAACCCGGTCCCAAATAAATGGCCGCTGAGAAGCCAACTGTAGTGGTCACGGGGATTTCCGGCAATCTGGGGACCCGTCTGCTGGCGCAACTGGGCGGGTTCAACGTGATCGGTGTGGACGTGACCCCGCCCGTGACCGACCTTCCGCTGCAATTCGAGCGCATGGACCTGGGCGACGAAGCCTGCTGCCGCCAGCTTTTTTTACTGTTGCGGGAATCGCGGGCCGACGCCGTGATCCATCTGGCATTCGTCCTGGATCCGGTGCGCGCCGGAGTTCTCGATCTCGACCGCATGTGGCATATCAACGTAGCGGGAACCGCGCGCGTGATGGAAGCGATCACCGAAGCCAATCACGAAGAGACCATCGTCCAGAAATTCATCTTTCCCAGCAGCGTTTCCGTGTACGGCCCGGACCTGTCCGGGCCGGCAACAGAAGAGCACCCCCTGGGGGCCCATACTTTGCCCTACGCAATTCACAAGATGGAATGCGACAAGGTGGTGCAGCAGCGTGCCCCGGCGCTGCGCGGTTGCAGCGTGTATATGTTGCGTCCGCATATTTTTGCGGGAGCCAGCGTGCAGAATTACATGGTCGGCGCCTTTCGGGGCACGCCCGGCGGGAACAGCGACCGGGCCGCCAGAATGCGGGCCCGCGGCAAGCGATTGCCCTGCATGTTGCCCTACGGCCGGCGGTATCTGGCAAACCGCATCCAGTTCGTACATGTCGACGACATGGCCAGGCTGATCACGCGGATTTTGCAGAAAACGGAGCCTGAGTCGCAACGACTGACCGTGCTCAACGTGGCGGGGCGCGGCGATCCGCTGACTTTTGAAGGCTGCATTGAACTCGCCCACGCCAAGCTGCTGCGCCTGCCGGGAAAATTGGCGTTCGGCATGGCGCTGAAAATCCTGTGGCGGTTCGGGATCGTCTCCATTCCACCCGAAGCAGCCCCTTACATGACCGGCGAATACATTATGAATACCGACCGCCTGCGAAAGTTTCTGGGCGAGAATTATGAGGATGTGATCCGATACACGATTGCGGATGCATTCGCCGATTGCTTCAAGCAGGAAGCGGCGGCGCAGGTTGAGAAGTCAGCGGCTGAGGTTTAGGGTACGGTATTTGGAGGGCGAGGGCAGGATCCCTCGCGCCAGGCGGGCCTGTCCTGAGCGAAGTCGAAGGAACGCCGGCGCTACGTACCCACACTATTTTTTCCCGCGATAGAGGCCGGCGATGCCCAGGGAGTACGGCGTCCATGAAGATTCCCTGAAGCCAATCTGGCGCATCCGCCGCAACATTTCATCGGGCGCGGGAAAGCGTGCAACGGACGCGGGCAGATAAGCGTAAGGCCCTTTGACCCCTGAGATCAGCGTGCCGATTGCCGGCAGCACCCGTTTGAAATAAATTCGATAGCAATTTCCCACCAGACCCTGGGGCTCCCCGAAATCGAGAATGCCAAATTCTCCGCCGGGACGCAGGACCCGCATGATCTCCTGCAGGCCGACGTCGTAGTTGGCCAGATTGCGAAAGCCAAACGCGGAGGTGATCAGATCGAAATATCCGTCGGGGAACGGCAGGCGCAGGGCGTCGGCCTCGACCCAGCGCATGGAAGCCGCTTTCTGACGGGCCCGCTGCAGCATGGCGTGGGAAAAATCCGCGCCCAGAATTCCCGCGGAGGACTTCCCCGCTTGCCGGCGCAACGCCAGCGTCATGTCTCCCGTGCCACAACACAGGTCCAGGATCCGGGCTTCGGGACGGGAAAGAACAGCAGCGAAGCTTCGAGCCGTCTTTCTCCACCACAGCCGATCCACGTTGAGGGAGAGGACGTGGTTCAGCAGATCGTAGCGGGGGGCGATGGAGGTGAACATCTCTCGAACGGCGCGCGCGGCCGACTGGGGGTCGGTGGCGCCTTCCGGAGCAGCTCCGAGAACCGCGGATTTGGTTGATTCGGTCAATCTGAACTTTTGCCACGCCGCCGCTCTACCGGGACAGGCGGCGCAACTCATCGACGGCTTCGATCACGACCTGCCCCGGGACGTCGTTTACGATTTCGACTTGGCCGATTTCGCGGGGCAGGACGAAGTGCACGACACCGTTGCGGGTCTTCTTGTCCGATTTGAGCAGGCGCAGAATGTCGCGGCTTCGCGACTGAACCTTGGGCAGCGGCCCCAGCGCGCGTACCGCGTCGGTTATACGGGAGGCGCCGGCGTGGTCGATCCGGTTCACCGCAGAGGCAATTCTGGCGGAAGCGATCATGCCCCACGCCACTGCCTCACCGTGCAGGAAATGCCGGTAGCCGGTTTCCGCCTCGAGAGCGTGGCCAATGGTGTGGCCCAGATTCAGCACCTGGCGCAGGCCGCTTTCCCGTTCGTCGGCGGAGACTACTTCGGCCTTGAGCTTGACCGATTCCGCGATGATCCATTCGAGTTTCACAGGGTCGCGGCGCAATTTTCTGGCATCGATATTTTCCAGGGCGCGGAACAACTCCGGCTTGCCGATTACGCCGCACTTAAGTGCTTCATAAAGGCCGGCGCGGAATTCCCGCTCCGGCAGGGTGCTGAGAACGGCGGGATCGATCAGGACCACGCGGGGATGGTGGAAAGTGCCCACCAGGTTTTTTCCGGCGCGCAGATTGACTCCGGTCTTGCCGCCGATGGAGGCATCCACTTGCGCGAGCACGGTGGTAGGAATTTGCACCAGGTCGACGCCGCGCATGTAGAGCGAGGCCAGCAGACCGGCGACATCGCCCACGACGCCGCCGCCGAAAGCGACGACGACGGAATTCCGGTCCGCCCCCAGGCGGCTCAGTTGCTCAGCCAACTTTTCTACCGTGGCCAGCCTTTTGTGGCGTTCGCCATTGGGCATTTCCAGGATTTTTGCGGTGAATCCGGCGGCCGCCAGAGAGGCCATCAGCTTCTTCCCCCACTTGCGGCGCACGGGGGGGACGGTCACCACGAACAGGCGCTGGTGTTTCGCGGGCGCGTCACCCGAGGACGCGCTGAAGATTTTATTGAAAAGGCCGCGCAGGACTTCGCCGGAGCGCCGGGACAGGCCGCTTTCGATTACGGCGTCGTAAGGGCGCGGTGGAAGCGCAATGGTGACGCGGGTCATCGTTCTCATCATAACTTACCTAATCCGGCGGGAGGGAAAAGGCGCGGTTTTGGTAGTGTCCTGGTTCGGTCCGCTGGGCGGCTTTTTTTGCGAATTCTTGACTCGGGCGAGATCGAACCTTTTACCGCAAAGGGCGCAAAGATGGACCGCAAAGTTCGCAAAGTTAGATCGGGCGCTCGGGGTGATCTGACTAATCAGGACACTACCCCCTTTTTGTTTCGGCCTCCGTGGAGCTGCCGCACGAGCGGGACGCTCGCGCCTACATTGCTTCTCTTGGGATTGGCTACCGATGCGATTACGGACATGGCGAGGACGCCGGCTACCACGACCAGGGCTATGTGTGTCGGGATTTCGAAGTAATGGGACAGGAGCATCTTGGCCCCGACAAAGACCAGAACCAGGGAGAGGCCATAGTGCAGGTAGCGGAACATTTCCATCATGCCCGCGAGGGCGAAGTACAGGGAACGCAATCCGAGGATGGCGAACACGTTTGAGGTATAGACGATGAATGCGTCGCGGGTGATGGCCAGGATCGCAGGAATGGAATCCACGGCGAACAGCAGGTCGGTGGTTTCGACCACCAGCAGGACAACAAACAGAGGCGTGGCGTAAAGTCCGGCGCGGCGGACGAAGAATTTGTTGCCCTCATAGTCCTTGGTCACCGGCACCCAGCGCCGAAATAAACGCAGCACCGGATTCTTCTCGGGATGGATCTCGGCTTCCTCCTGGAAAAACAGTTTGATGCCGCTGTACACCAGGAAGGCGCCGAACAGGTAGATGACCCAGTGGAATCTCTGGATCAGTCCTACGCCCGCCGCGATAAAGATCGCGCGCATGACGAGCGCTCCCAGAATCCCCCAGAACAGAACCTTGTGCTGATGGGCGGGCGGCACCTGGAAGAAACGAAAAATAAGGAGGAATACGAAAAGGTTGTCAACGCTCAGCGAAAGTTCAATGACGTATCCGGTGACGAACTCCAGCGCGGGCGTACGCCCATGCCAGAAGAAAATCACGACCGCGAAAAGCGCGGCCAACGCGATCCACATCAGACTCCAGGCCAAAGCCTCGCGAAACTTTACGGTGTGGGCCCGGCGATGAAACACACCCAGGTCGAGCACCAGCATGGAAACGACGAAAAGATTAAATAAGATCCAGAACAGTAACAATCAGCGCCCCAAAGAAAGCTTCTCTAAAACAGAATCAAATTCACCAGCGGCGGACAAGAGTGTCTGCCCCACACCCGCACAGGCTCCACTCCTAGTCTTTTCTTCCGCGCTTGCCGCTTTCCCAATCACTCCACATGCCGAAAGTTTTCAACTGGTCATCCAGATGAGTCTCGTGAAGTGTCTGTTCAATCTGGGCGTGGTGGAGGCGCGGGCCGGGAGGCTTCGGGGCATTGGCGAGGCCGAAGGCCAAGGCGCTGGCTTCGACGACATGCTTCCTGAGCTCGGCCAGATCGACTTTGTCGAACGTGTCAGACATGGCGTGGTAGTTGAGCAGGTAGTTGGCTTCGTCCTGATTGGCGACAAACGTCGGGACTCCCTCGAGCATGAAATCGAAGTTGTCGGTGCCCCAATCCGCATCGGTGGTGAGAGTGGCGGCGTCCAGCGGCTGCAGGGGCGCGACCAGAGTGGTGGCGGCGCTGACCACGTCGCGGCGTCCGCCCAGGGAAAATCCGGTGACGCGGCCGATGCCGGAATCGAAAATCACCAAGCCCGCGGCCTTGTCCAGTTCCGGGCGATGGGCGACGGCATAGGCGTGGGACCCGACCATGCCCTCTTCTTCTCCAGAGAAGAGGATGAAGCGCAGGCTGCGCCGGGGGCGGGCGCCGGAAGCCTTGATGGCCCGCAGCGCATCCACGACCAGCGCGGCGTTACACCCGTTGTCGAGAGCACCGGTGCCCAGGTCCCAGGAATCGAGATGGGCGCCCAGGATGACGAACTGATCCGGGTCCTCGCTGCCGCGGAGTTCGGCCACCACGTTGGCGGCGGTGATGGGGCCGCCGATCTGGTTCGGGATTGAGATGTCGGCGTAGAGTTTCTGCCCCGAGGCCAGCAGGCGGGCCATGCGTTTCGCGTCTTCGCGGGCGACCAGGACCATGGGCAAGCGATCAATTTCGCCGTCGGCTGCATTGGTGTGGCGGTAGAGCAGGTCGTGCGGGCGAGTGGACTGGAATGCGATGGCCAACGCCCCGCCTTTGACCGCGCGATCGATGATTCCCGGAGCCTTCAGATACTCGGCGAAGAGGTCGTCCCACTTGCGCATTTCCTCGGAATGGACCAGGAGGATGGCGCCGGCGATGTCGCCGGCCTTAACAAAGTCTTCCTCGGCGCCCTGTGCGACGTCGACCACCCGAACATGAGTATGCGAGGCCAGAGCCGGGGCCCAGGCGATGGAGACCGCGCGCAATACAAACTGCTCCGGCGCAACCACGGTCATTCGAGTGGCGCCTTCCGCCCACGATGCCTGGATGGAAAACTCTTCGGTGTGGACGCTGTCCGCGCCCGCCGCCTGGAACGCCGCGATTCCCCACTCGACCGCCTTTTGCATGGCGGGCGTGCCCGGGACCCGGCCGCCCACCTGGTCGGTCAATCGTTCCAGGTTGGTCTCGAGGGCGGAGGGCTTCTGGGCTTCGGCGATCACCCGAGCCGTGGGATCCTGGGCGAAGGCGGCGCACAGGAGAACGAACAGAACAAGGGGAAACCAGTGGGCTCGTCGCATAACGCGGAATTAGAAATGAAAAACGGGAAAAGAGCAAAGAAGCTGACACTGACATTGCCTGGATGGGCGGCGGATCGCTTGGAGGAAAGTAAGGTCAGATCTCAGTTCTTAGTTCTTAGTTCTCAGAACTGGGGTCGCAATCGTCGGCAATGTTTTTACTTCTTGTCGAGCAGCTTCACTGTTTCCAGGATGACGCTGCCTACGATCTCGATGCTCTTGGGGCTGAGTTTGTCCAGCGTGTCTTGTGGGGTGTGGTGGAAGACGTTGGCATAGCCGTAGTCGAGGTCGATGAGGTCGGCAACGGGCACGCCGCGCTGGGCGAAGGGCATGTGGTCATCGAGCACCGGGATGGTGCGTCCGAAAAAGTGGGACTGGTAGCCTAATTGTGTGGCCGCCTGGAAGACCATGTCCTCGAGCCACGGAGTGGAGTTGCTGTCGCGCTCGATATTCAGGTCGGCATCGCCGATCATGTCTGCCAGCAGAAATGCCTTGATGTTTTTGAGAGTACCGTCCTTTTGCCATTTGTCGGCCAGGTGGCGCGTGCCGTAGAGGCTGTCCGTGGCGGTCCAATCTTTAACCGCCTCTTCACCGTCGGTCCATAACAGCCACACGCTATAGCCTTCGCGTTTCTTGCCGCGCAGCTGGTTGGCAAGTTCCAGCAGAATGGCGGTCGACGAGCCTCCATCGTTGGCGCCCACGTAGCCGGTATCGCGCAGCGGGTAGTTGGTGTCGTAGTGGCCGGCGATGACGATCACGCCTTCGCGATTCCCAGGGAATTTAGCGATGATATTTCGCACCGGAAACTTGCCTTCGGGGGTGTCGGCGGTAAAAGCGTCGTCCTCCACTTGATCGTTTTTCAGGTGGGCAAGAATGTAATTTTCGAGCTTCTTGTGATTCGGGCTGCCGATGGGACGCGGGCCGAAGGCCACGATCTCGCGGGTGTACTGCATGGCGCGGGCGGAATTGAACGATTGCGCGGGAGCGGGCTGAACGCAAACGATTAGTCCCAGGAACAGGGCAAGGGCGGTTGTCGCCACGCGCTTATCGCTGATTCCCATCCTCGGCCTTTCTTGCCTGCCGCGCTTTACGCTGTTTGGGATGCACCAGCCATGCGATGCCGATGCTGAAGATGTAGAGCGCGACCATGGGCGCAGCGAAAATGCACATATTCAGAATGTCCGTGGTCGGCGTGATGATGGCGGCGATGATGAAGATCACCAAAATCGAGTAGCGCAGGTTGCGCCACATGAAGCCGGCGTTGACGATGCCCATCAGCGCCAAAAAGAAAACCAGAATGGGCAGCTCGAAAATCACACCCATGCCGATCATGATGGTCAGGAACAGATCGGTGTATTCGCCAATGGTGATCATTGGCTGGAACTGTTTGCCATAGTCAATCAGGAAGCTCAGGGCCGCCGGATACACCATCTTGTAGGCAAATAGTCCGCCCGCCAGAAACAGAATGACGGTGGAAAACATGAAGGGAAATACGTAGCGTTTTTCGTGGCGATAGAGGCCGGGAGAAATGAACATCCAGACCTGATAGAGGACGAAAGGCGAAGTCACGAACAAGCCGGCCAGCGCCGCCACTTTCAAGTAGAGATTGAAGGGCTCGGTGGGGTTGAGGTAGACCAGCTTTTCGGCCATCCCGTTGTGCCGCAAGGCGTCCATGATGGGCCGCTGCACGAAGGTGAAGATAAATTCGTGGTAGTTCCAGCAGGCGAAAAACCCCACGGTAACCGCGATGATCGAATAGATGAGGCGGCGGCGCAGCTCCTCGAGGTGGTCGAGGAAGCTCATGGCGGTAAGGCCCTCGCGGGACCCTTCGGGGGGAAGCTCGGCGGCCACTTCAGGCATCGGGAGCCTTGGCCAGCGAATTCGTCTCGGGAGCGGAAATCTCCGCTGGGGGCAGTTCTCGAGTGTCAGCGGAAATCTCCGCTGGGGGCAGTTCTCGAGTGGCTACGGAACCGGCGGGCGCCTGGACGGGAGGCAGGATGGTCTGGCGATGGTTTTCGATATCCAACTGAGAGATTTCGGACTCGATTTGCGCCTTGAATTCGTTCGAAGCCCGCTTGAATTCATTGAGGGCCCTTCCGATCTGCCGTCCGATCTCGGGCAACTTCTTGGGCCCAAACAAGATCAGGGCAAAAAGAAATAGGAACATCATCTCGGGGAAGCCCAGGTTCATGCGTCCATGATACTGCCGGAGTGAATTGGCGGCAATCTAGAGGTAGGTCCCTAGTTTGTCAGATCAGCCCGAGTGCGCGATCCTGAGCTTTGCGACCTTTGCGGTTCAGCGTCTTGGATGCCTCGGGAGAGATCAAACCCTTTACCGCAAAGGGCGCAAAGCGGGGCCGCAAAGTTCGCAAAGAAAAGCCGCGGAGTTCGCAAAGGCCGGCGCGTCTGATAGCAGTACCGCAGGTGGTTACTTCCGGGTATCTGATGGAGTGGCCAGGAGGGCTGGACCACATGTTATACTCCGTTTAGGGTGTTTCTACGTCCCCGGCGAAGGAAAAAAAGATGGTTGGTAGTTCTCGTCGCGCACTCTTCCTGGTTGTATTCATCCTCGTTACCTGCGGATTTCTTGGGATCGTTTTCGGGCAGAAGATCAATCCCGCTGCCGCACCGGGCGGTGATGCCGACGTCCGCGACAGCCTGCGGCAGTTCACCACCGTGTATGACCTGGTGGAACAGAACTATGCCGAGCCGGTGAACCCCGACAAGGCCATTTACAACGGCGCCATCCCGGGCATGCTGCACGTGCTGGATCCGCACTCGAATTTCTTTGACCCCAAGGCCTATTCCCTGCTGCGCGAAGATCAGCGCGGCAAATATTACGGCGTGGGAATGACGGTCGGGCCGCGCAACAACAAAGTGATTGTGATCGCGCCATTTGTGGGAACGCCCGCGTACCGCGCCGGAATCCGGCCGGGTGACATCATCGCGGCCGTGGACGGCAAGCCCACCGACAACATGAGCACCGGCGATGTGGCTGACCTGCTCAAGGGGCCCAAGGGGACCACGGTGCACATCACGATTCTGCGCGAAGGGGCGGACAAGCCGCTGGAGTTCGCAGTCGTGCGCGATGAAATTCCGCGCTACAGCGTGGACCTGCATTTCCTGATCAAGCCGGGAATCGGCTATATGCACATTTCCGGCTTCAACGAGACCACAGAGCACGAAGTCTCGGACGCGCTCGACCAGATGGGCGACCTGAAGGGATTGATCCTGGATCTGCGACAGAATCCCGGGGGCCTGCTCAACGAGGGTGTGGGCGTGGCCGACAAGTTCCTGCATAAGGGACAACTGATCGTTTCGCATCACGGCCGGTCTTCTCCCGAAAAAAGGTATACGGCAGCGCATGGCAACGGCGGCAAGGACTATCCGCTGGTGGTGCTGGTCAACCGGGGAACGGCTTCGGCGGCGGAAATCGTGGCGGGCGCGATCCAGGACCACGACCGGGGATTGATTGTCGGGGAAACCACTTTCGGCAAGGGGCTGGTGCAGACGGTGTATCCGCTGTCGGAAAACACCGGACTGGCGCTGACTACGGCCAAGTACTACACCCCGAGCATGCGCCTGATTCAGCGCGACTACTCCAATATTTCGCTCTACGACTATTATTTCAATCGCGACAGCGAGGAGAATGCGCATAACGCCGCGCGGGAAGTGAAGCTTACCGACAGCGGCCGCACCGTGTATGGGGGCGGCGGAATTAGCCCTGACGTCAAGATCGACGCGGTGAAAAGCAACCACTTTCAGGACTCGTTATTGCAGCACTACGCGTTTTTCAATTTCGCCAAGCACTACTCCTTGACCCATCATGCCACCAAGAGCTTTGAGGTGGATGACGTGGTGTTGCAGGACTTCCGCAAGTTTCTCGACGGGGAGAAGGTTCCCTACACCGAAGCGGAGCTGCTGGAAAATGATGCCTGGGTGCGGTCCAATATCAAGAGCGAAATCTTCGTGGACACATTCGGACAGGAGGAAGGCTTGAAGGTGCGGGCGGAGACCGATCCTCAGGTTTCCAGAGCGCTTGAGCTGCTGCCCCAGGCCAAGCAATTGGCGGAGAACGCCCGCAAGATCGTGGCGGAGCGCACCGGTGGGCATTCCCTGAACCAGTAGGCACGTAAATTGTTCATAAAGAAGGCCCGAGCGATCGGGCCTTTTTTGTTTGGGATGGAGGACGGCGTCCCGCCCGTCCCGCCGGGCGGGGACGCCCGGCCTCCACTTCTTCTCGTTGACTTGGCCTCATTTACCGCTCATAATCCGCAATTGAGGCCGGTTTTGACCCTTGCCGGCCGCCGGTTCCGTACATTTGGATGGCAATCCCCTGGAGCCAAATTCCGGCTGGCTTTGCTCGTCCCCGGGGTCATGGGGCAAGGTCAGGACGATGCTGAGGCAAGGGGTGTGGATGCTGGCGATCATTCCCGCCCTGGTTGCGGGATGGACTGACTGGAGTTCCCGCCGTATCCCCAACTGGCTGACGGTGCCGACGCTGCTGGTAGGAATTGGGGCGAATTCGCTGGCTACGGGCTGGGCGGGAGCCAAAGAGTCACTGCTGGGCGCGGGGCTGGGGCTAGGGCTGTTGTTGCCCTTTGTGCTGCTGAGAAGCCTGGGAGCAGGGGATTGGAAGCTGGTAGGCGCGCTGGGGGCATTTTTGGGACCGTCGCGGCTGATCGGGGTACTGCTGGCGACGATCCTGGTGGCGGGGCTGATGGCAATTGTGCTGATCATCTGGAAGAAGCGAGTCGGCCAAACCCTGCGCAACATCGCGCACATGGTGGCCGGCCTGTTTACGCTTCATCTGCCGGGGCCGGAGGTTTCGCTGGATAATCCGGAATCTCTGAAGATACCCTTTGGCGTGGCGGTGGCGGTGACGGTTGTTCTTTATACTGTGGGTCAGGCCTGGGGCATGGTATGAAACGCTGGCGGAAAATGAGATGGCTCGCCGGGGAAACCTCGGGAGCCGAAATCGCCGAGGCGGCCGTGGTTCTGCCGCTGTTGTTCATGCTGCTGTTCGGCATTATGTGGTTTGCGCGGGCGTTTAATATTTATACGACCGTGAACCGGGCGGCCCGGCAGGGAGCGCTGGCGGCGGCGGCGCACAATTGCGCGACTTGCGGAAACACTGCTCCCAATTTGGCTTACATTCAGACCAATGTGGTGAATCCAATTCTGGCCGCAGCCCACCTCGATCCGGGCCAGGTGACCAACTTCAACGTAACACCGGGCGTCATTTTGAATCCTGGGTCCCCTCCCTTCGAATATGGAACGGTGGTCACGCTCGACTACCCCTACAACTTCCCCTTGAACGGAATCACCTGCTGCCCGCCCAGACTGTCTCCCATCACGACCGGCATCGTGATCCGGGCCAAGGCGGAAGCGAGACAGGAGGACTAGCGGTGTTTCTGGCGAACATATTCCGGCTACGGTCGTTCTCTCTACGATCGTTCTTCCTATCGTTCTCTCTGGGGTCCTTCTCCGCGCGATCAGTCTGCGAGAGACTGGCGAACCTGTGGGGGAGCGAGGGCGCTGAGATTCTGGAGTTCGCGATTTCCCTGCCCTTGCTGCTGGTGGTGACGGTGGGAGTGTTCGATTTTGGATCGGCATTTGCAGTCAAGCAGAAGCTGGCCAATGTGGCTTTGCAAGGCGCCCGGGTTGCTTCCAACCAGCCTACGACCGACCTTTCCCTGGCGGCAGCTTGCGGGGCTCCGGCCTCGGTCTGCTCGGTGCGCGATGTGGTGGAGACCGATCTGGTGGCCAGCAAACTGAACGATTGCGGACTCGGAACGGTGAATGGCGCGGGGAGTGGCCCGCTGGCCTGGACGTTTACCGCCAATACCGGATGCGGCGGAACCCTCACGCTGATCGTTGAGCGCGGCTATGTCTACACCGCCGCGCTGCCGCTACCGGCCCCGCCTTTTCAGGCGGGGAATTACACGATTGAAGGCAGCAAGGTGAGCTTGAGTTATCCCTACCGGTGGCAATTCAATCGGGTTGTCCCGTTCATAGCGCCGGGCGCGAATTATCCGGCCACGACGCAAATCAACTCGGTCGCGATCATGCAGAATCTGAATTGAAGGATGGCTCTGTGACCCACGTCGACAAGGCCCGTCGAAAGAATGAACGTGGCATCACCATCGTGCTGGTGGCGTTTTCGCTGTTAGCCCTGCTGGGCATGGCGGCATTGGCGATCGATGTATCGACATTGTACGTGGCCCACGGTGAGGCCCAGCGCGCGGCCGATGCGGCAGCCCTGGCGGGCGCTCGCATGTTTGCCTCTTCCGGGTACACCACCTCCCCGACTTCCCTGGCGGCGGCCGATATTTGTCAAACCTCCGCAGCCCCCGGCGCGGATGCAGCCGCGAACCGGCAAGCAGAAGCGGCGGCAGCACAAAACCTGGTGGCCGGGCAGCCGGCTGCGGTGAAGTCCATCACCTGCATTACCACGGCTGCGAATCCTCAGATCACGGTTACGGTCGAGCGTACAGCCTTGCCTACTTTCTTCGGGCGCATCTGGGGGGGCACCGCCAACAGCGTTACGGCAACGGCTGTGGCTGAGGCGTACAACCCTTCGGGATCCGCTGCGCCGATTCAGGTGCAGGGCGTGAAACCATGGCTGATACCGAATTGCGACCCGACCAATGGCGGAGTGGGAGACTGTGCAGCCGGAGGCCGCTTTGTCGACCCGATTGACGGAACTATTCAGAACAACGGATCGTTCGTGGGCAAAACGATCACCCTGGTCCATGTCACTGGCGGAGCGGCGCCGAACGTGTCAACGCCCCCATAGCTGGGGACCTTAATTATTTTCGCGCAACCGTTCCCATTCGCCCTCCGGCACCGGTCTGTCCTTCTACGAGCGCCGTAGGTTGTGCGCAGGTGGGGAGCGACGATTATCACGACAATATTGCGTGCTCCTCAACTTTTCAGTTCAGCTGCGGCCAGACGATAGGTGCGGGACAGCCTGTCAACGTAGCCGGCGGCTCCGGGGTTCTTACCAACGAAGGAACACAATGCCTGATTCACGCAACCGGCCAGGGGACCGGCTTTGGTCAGGATGTTCTGGCCGATGTGGTTGGCACGAACCCTCCGGTCACCATCACCGGCGGCGACAATAACCCGAATCCAGTTCTGCAAGGTGCCACCAACATCAGCCGCAGCGACTCCGTGGTTACCGTACCCATTTACCACAGTGTGGCCAACGTCAATCTCTGCCCGGGCGGAGCTTGCACTGGGACCGGCACGATTGTGGGTTTTATGCAGATGGGAATTACGCAGAACGTTGCGGGCGGTGCCAACGGGCAAGTTGAAGGCATCATCATGAACGTCGCAGGCTGTAATACTGGCGCCGGCAACCCCGTAGTCTCCGGCGGCGGGGTGTCTCCCATTCCGGTGCGGCTCATTCACCAGTAGACAGGAATTTGCCAGGGCCGAGTGCGCTTCGGCGCAGCACGAGCGAGGACGCTCGCGCCTACATTGAATCTCTCAATCCCTTTTACTGCGGTGGCGTGTCGGGTGGCGGCTCCGGCTGCACGGGTTCGACTTCCGGTTGGGGTTCGGGTTCCGGTTCGACCTCTGTAACCGGTGCTTGGGGGTAGGGGATGGCGGGCTGCGATACTCCTCCGGCGCCGCGATAGGTGAGGATGACACTCTTCAGCTTTCCCGGCTCGCGTTCCGAATCCACCATGATGAAGTTGTAGCGGGAGCCGTTGAGCAGCGAAACCAGGGCTTCGCGGATAGGCCGCAGGCTGATATCGGCGACGATCGGTTCCTGGCCCGCGCCCGGCGGGATGGGTATATCGGTGCCGGTCTGGCGTTGGACTTCCCTGAGGACCTCGGCCAGGCTGGCCTTGTGGGCTACGATGCCCAGACGTCCGTCCTTATACTCGACCGCGAACGTGGGGACCGGTACGGCCGGTGTCGGAGTATAGGAAACGTTGTCGATGTGGGCCCGCACGGCGGCCTGTTGTTCATCGGACATCAGCTTCACAATGACCGTCTTGCCATCGGGAAAAATCTGGTAGTGCTGCGGGCTGAGCAGATCAATGACTACGCGGGTGGTGGGAGGTTTGGCGCTGAACCGGCCAACCCGAAAACCCTTAATTTGCCCCTGATTGAGAAGCCGGCTGCGTAGATCGCCGGCCGGCACAGAGCCAGGGAAATCGAGGACGAGGCGGTCCGGATCGGTGGTCACCTGGCTGCGCAGGGCTATGGGTTGGCTGGTGGCAATCTCCACGCTCATGCCGTTCGGGGTATTGGTGACCTTCACACTCTGCACCGTCGCCAGTGCTTTCGCGGCGGGCGGCGGCATGGCGGGCAGCAGGGACGCAATCCCGGCCACCATAAGCACGCAAATAAAGTATTGGTGAAAGATACCGCGCATCAGATTTCTCAAGTTCGATTTTAGCAGTCTGGGTGGAAGCTGGCCGTGAGTTTGGCCCTTCCGAGTAATCCTCTTGAGGCATCTGGAGGACGGTTTTGGGACGGATCGAAACGGGACGGAGAGGCGATCTTTGCGGCCTGGGATTTCCACTCTGTCTTGCTCAGCGAAATGGCTGCTTCAGATGGTGAAGAACCGCGTGGTCAGGGGATCTGCTGCAAGCGCATCGGCGATTGGGAGAGTCTGCGTACGCTTCCCAGCAATGAAAATCCTGACGTACCGCCGTCATTTCTGGCGGTAGGGGTCCTTCGACTCCGCTTTCCATTCGCTCGCGAATGGAAAGACTCCGCTCAGGATGACAGCCCCAAAGCTGCGTTTACTTTGCGTTTACTTCTTGTCTGCGGCGGGGTCGCTGACCGAAGCGGACAGGCGAGAGATTTCAGCGAGCTGTCTCTTCGCGTCCTGTATGTCCGCGGGCTCAGTCGCCAGCTTCAGATAGTTCTGGATGTGAGTAGCGGCTTCGGTGTAATCGTGTTTTTGAATGAGGATGGCGCCGAGCAGGTATTCCAGCTTGGGGACCTGGTGCTGCTCGTCCATTTTCATGCCCTGGCGGGCGCTCTTCTCCGCCTCGGCAAACTTGTAGAGATAGTAGTTACCCAGGGCATTGCGGAACCAGGCGTCGGGATAACTTACCGGATCGAGCGCCAGCAGTTGGGCGGTGACGGTGACCAGCGCTTGCCATTGCTTTTGCTGGGTGTCCAAGTCGGCCAAACCGCGGTACGGGTTGGTGTACTTGGGATCGGCGGCGATAGACTGCTCGAAAGAATGACGCGCGTCGACGAGCTTATTGACGTGGAGTTGAACCCGACCCAAGTCAAACCAGGCGGCGGCAAAGCGGGGATAGATCTGGACGGCTTTGGCGAGCAGTTGTTCGGCCTCGTCCCATTTTTCCTTGCTCGCCTTTTCCCGACCCTTCTCAAAGGCTTTCCGGGCATCCTTGGGCGCCGCCGCGCTGGTGGCGCTGATGGTGAAGCCTTGGACCTGGCCCATCCGGTGCAGCACCAGCCGGCCAATATCGGCACTTTCGAAAGTGGTGAGGCGGCTGTTCAGGTCGACCGACTGGGAAGTAAAGCCAGGCAGCTCGGCCAGCAGTTCGCAATCACGCCAGTTGCGCCGGGTTTCATTGTCGCTGACCGGGCCCCCCATCGAATCCACGTCCGCCGCGCTGAAATCCGCGCCCACTTGGGAGGTGCGATCGCCCAGTTCGAAGCTGAAGCCGCCATGGGAATCGGTGTGTGCCACCGTCTGCTTATGGCCGCGACAAAGGATCTGAATGGTGGCGGACTCGGTAAGCTGGGTGCCATCGTCCAGTGCGACTTTGCCGGAAATGAAAGCCCGTCGTCCCAGAGATGCGTCGGGTATGTCCCTGGTGGGCTGCGTGATACCCGGGCTTGGGGTTGGGCTGGGAGTGCCGCCACGGCCACCCGTGGGTTTGGTCTGGGCGGAGATGGCCAGGGTCAGGGTAAGGGTGAAAAACACACAGCAAGTGAAGCGGTAGTTCATGGCAAGCCCCCGGTGACAGATTGGCACGATTATACGTCCGGATGGAGCGAGATGAGGCAAAGTTATTTCCCCACGATTCAGCGTTTGGTCTGAGGGCCGCAAACGTGCTGCTGAGGCCGAGAGCGCGGTTTCACGCGCATCTGCCATCGCGGGTGGCGGCTGCGGAGCGTCTGATTCTGCTATAGTTTTTCGCAGTTAGAATTTTCGCCGTTTTTTTAGCACCAGAGGTATTTTCCGATGCCGCGAATGGTTCGCTGTGGGCTGATTCAAGCGCGCAATGTTCTGGGTGCCGATCACTCGCTCGGCGAGATCCGCGAAGCCATGGTGCGAAAGCATGTGGACATGATCGGACAGGCGGCCCAGCAGCAGGTTCAGATCCTGTGCCTGCAGGAGCTTTTCTATGGTCCGTACTTTTGCGCCGAGCAGAACCCGCGCTGGTACGAACTGGCGGAAGCGGTGCCGGATGGTCCCAGCGTTCGCCTGATGCAGGAGCTCGCGGCCAAACACCACATGGTGATCATCGTTCCGGTGTACGAGCAGGAGCTTCCCGGGCTGTACTTCAACACCGCGGCGGTGATTGATGCCGACGGACGCTATCTGGGAAAGTATCGGAAGCATCACATTCCGCATTGCCATCCCGGATTCTGGGAAAAGTTTTACTTCACGCCCGGAGACCTGGGCTATCCGGTATTTGCCACGAAATACGCGAAAATCGGTGTCTACATCTGCTATGACCGGCACTTCCCGGAGGGAGCGCGTGCTCTGGGTTTGAATGGCGCGGAAATTGTCTTCAACCCGTCGGCCACCGTGGCGGGCCTCTCCGAGTATTTATGGGAGCTCGAACAGCCTGCTCATGCAGTGGCCAACGGCTATTTTGTCGGCGCCATCAACCGGGTGGGCGAAGAAAAGCCCTGGAGCATCGGCGAATTTTACGGCAAGAGTTATTTTTGCGACCCGCGGGGCAAGATCATCGCCCAGGCCAGCCGTGATAAGGATGAAGTCCTGGTGGCGGATCTCGACCTGGACATGATTCTGGAAGTGCGCAAGGTGTGGCAGTTCTTCCGCGACCGGCGTCCGGAGAGTTACGGCATTCTGACCACGCAGAGTGGGAAGGCCGGCGCCGGGGACTAGGGCCGCTCAGAGATCATTTGCAGGCTCGGTCGTAGGTTCGGTCGTAGGCTCGGTCGTAGGCTCGGTAGGCAGCGACTGCTTTACCCGATGTACCTCCAGCAGGCGATAAACAAACCTAAATAGGCCCTTCATGGGCATTCCGGCAAGGCGTGCAGGCGTGTATAAGATAAGCCTCACAAATGTCGATGCCAAATTCATCCCTCCGCCGCAACATCGAATCCAGTCCGCTTTATAACCCTGATCTTGCTCCCACCGTTTTGCCCGGCGAGGCGGCCACGGGTGATCGCGGAGCACGGACCTGGGGCACGTACAACTACGCCGCGCTTTGGGTCTCGATGTCGGTCAATATCCTGACCTACATGCTGGCCGCCAGCCTGATTCAGGGCGGGATGAACTGGAAGCAGGCTGTGTTTACCGTTTTTCTGGGGAACTGCATTGTGCTGGCTCCGATGCTGCTGAATTCGCATCCCGGAGCGCAGTATGGAATTCCCTTTCCGGTGCTGGCGCGGGCTTCTTTCGGGGTCCTGGGGGCCAACATAGCCGCGGTCTTGCGGGCCCTGGTGGCGTGCGGGTGGTTCGGGATCCAGACCTGGATTGGAGGCGAGGCCATCAATGTTTTGCTGGCTACAGTGTGGCCGGCGTGGAAAGCGGTGCCGCATGGCGCGGGCATCTGCTTTATGGCGTTCTGGCTCATCAACCTGGCGGTAATCCTTAAAGGAATTGAATACATCAGATTTCTGCAGGGCATAAGCGCGCCCATCCTGCTGGGCGTGGGACTGCTCTTGCTGGGCTGGGCCTACGTACAGGCGGGCGGCTTCGGACCGATGCTCTCCGCGCCCTCGCGCTTTACAAGTTTTTCGGATTTTCTGAAGTTCCTGATTCCGGCTTTGAATGCAACGGTCGGCTTCTGGGCAACCGTGTCGCTGAACATTCCTGATTTCTCCCGTTTTGCGCGCAGCCAGCGGGCGCAGGTGATCGGACAGGCGCTGGCTTTGCCGACCACCATGACTCTGTACTCGCTGGTGGGAGTGCTGGTGACTTCGGCGACCGTGGTGATTTACGGATCGGCGATCTGGGACCCGGTGCAGCTTTTGAGCCGGTTTCATTCGCGGTTGGCGGTGGTGGTGTCGCTGATCGCGATTCTGCTGGCTACACTGAATGTGAACATCGGCGCGAACGTGGTATCACCGGCCAATGATTTCTCCAACCTGTGGCCGCGCAAGATCAGTTTCAAGACCGGGGGCGTGATCACTTGCTTCATGGGCATCGCCATCATGCCCTGGAAATTGCTGGACAACTACAAGACATTCATCTTCGGCTGGCTGGGGGGATATGCGGCGTTTTTGGGGCCGGTGGCGGGCATCATGATTTGCGACTACTGGGTGATCCGGAAACGCCGGTTGCTGCTGGATGACCTTTATCTGCGTGGCGGAGCCTACGAGTATTCCGGCGGGTTTAACTGGAAAGCGGTGGGCGCGCTGTTTCTCGGGGCCGCGGTGGCTCTGATCGGGCTGGTGGTTCCGGCTTTGCGTTTCTGGTATGACTACTCCTGGTTTGTCGGGTTCGCGGTATCGTTTGTGGCTTATTACGGGATGATGATCGGGGATCGGTCTTGAGTGACTGAAAAAACCCGGTTGCCAGTTGTCAGTTCTCAGTTGTCAGTTCAGGGCACGGGCCTCGGCAAATGTTTTCGAGACCGTGGGACGCTTGGCTGAATCTTATAAAGTAGAGTTATGGATCCCAAGCCAAACCCTCGGGTGGTCATTGTTGGAGCCGGCTTTGGTGGACTGCTGGCGGCGCGCACGCTGGCTCGGCATTCCGTCCGGATTACGCTGATCGATCGCCAGAACTTTCATACCTTTCAACCTTTGCTTTACCAGGTGGCAACCGCCGGATTGTCTCCGGGAGAAATTGCCGCGCCCATTCGATGGATCATGCGCAGCCGCCGGAACGTCGAAGTCGTGATGTCGGAGGTGCAGGACTTTGATCTGTCGCGCCGGGTGGTGAAACTGGCGGATGCCGAACTGCCCTACGACTACCTGATTGTGGCCGCGGGTGCGAGCCACGCTTACTTCGGGCATGATGAGTGGGAGCCATTTGCGCCTGGCCTGAAGACCATCGAAGACGCGCTGGAGATCCGGCGGCGGGTTTTGCTCGCGTTTGAACTGGCGGAACGCCAAGCCATCAGCGGAAAAGAACAGGTGCAACTTAATTTCGTGATCGTCGGGGGCGGTCCGACGGGAGTGGAACTGGCTGGAACCCTGGCCGAGATTTCGCGCCGGGCGCTGGCCCACGAGTTTCGCTCCATCGATCCCCGGAAGACCCGGATCGTGTTGCTCGAAGGCGGACCGAGACTCCTTCCGGCTTATCCCGAAGATCTTTCGCGCAGTGCGGAAGACCAGTTGCGGCGACTGGGAGTGGAGGTGCATACGTCCGCGATGGTGACCGGCGTGACCCCCGGGGCGGTGCACATGGGTGAAACGCAATGGCCGGCCGCCGTGATTCTGTGGGCCGCCGGGGTTGCCGCGTCACCTCTCGGGAAGAGGCTGGGCGCGCCGGTGGACCGCGCCGGGAGGGTGCTGGTCAATCCGCGACCTTAGCCTGCCGGGGCATCCGGAAGTCTTCGTGATTGGGGACCTGGCTGCGCTCAAGGATGAGCACGGAAAGCTGCTGCCTGGAGTGGCCCCGGTGGCCATGCAGGAGGGCAAGGCCACGGCGCATAATATCGCCGCCGAATTGCAGGGCGAGCCGCGCAAGAATTTTCATTACTTCAACAAAGGCAACCTGGCCACGATCGGCAGAGCGGCGGCGGTGGCGCAGTTTGGGAAGATTCACATCTCAGGTTTTATCGCGTGGCTGTCATGGTTGTTCATTCACATATTTTTTCTGATCGGGTTCCGCAATCGGATTATCGTGCTGTTGCAGTGGGCCTGGTCCTATTTCACCTATGAGCGGGGCGCCCGATTGATTACCGGCGACCGGCATCTGCCGGGATGGGATGAAATGCAGGCGAAAGAAACAGAAGTTCACACCGCTGCGGATTGATACCGCCGCCGGCAAAAGAAGCGCCGCCGTCTCTTCGGCCAAACTCCGGGGCAGGATGCCCCCGAGACAGCCGATGGGCCGCCGGCGCTACTTTTATGCCCTGGGCCTTGATTTGAGAAACAATAGATTTGAGAGACAATAGAGATGAGGGGTGTAGCTGATGGGACTGCTTTCCAGTTCGCGTTGGCTGGGCGGTGTATTCGTTGCTGTGCTTTTGTGCGTCTCGCTTCCCTGCTCTGCGGAAGTGCTGAAGATTGTTGTCAACGACACTATTCAGCCCATCACCGATGAGTTCATCGGACGTGCGCTGGCCGAGGCTGCGCGCAGCAAAGACCAGGCATTACTGATCGAGTTGAATACGCCGGGCGGCCTGGTGGACTCCACGCGCGACATTATTCAAAAGATTCTGGCTTCACCGGTTCCGGTGATCATTTATGTCACACCCAGCGGCAGCCGGGCGGCGTCGGCCGGGTTTTTCATTCTGGAAAGCGCGGATGTCGCGGCCATGGCCCCGGGGACCAACACCGGCGCGGCCCATCCGGTGACCCTGGGCGGCGGCAAGATGGACGACGTCATGAAAGAGAAGCTGGAGAATGACGCCGCCGCGCTGATGCGTTCCGTGGTCTCCAAGCGGGGCCGCAATATCGAAGTGGCCGAGAGCACGGTGCGCCAGTCCAAGTCATTTACCGATCAGGAGGCGCTGTCCCAGAAACTGATTGATTACGTGGCGGCGAATGAACAAGACCTGCTGCGGCAGATGCAAGGGAAGACGGTCAAGCGCTTTGACGGCACGACGATCACCCTGAATCTGGTCGGCGAAACCATCCGGCCTTTTGACATGACGCTGAAACAGCGGATCCTGGCCTACATCATGGACCCTAACATCGCATTTATCCTTCTGGCCATCGGAGCGTTGGCGCTATACGCGGAGTTTAACCATCCCGGCGCAGTGGTACCGGGGACGGTGGGAGTGGTGTTCATCCTGCTGGCGGTGTTCGCGCTCAATCTCTTGCCTACGCGTTTCGCGGCGGTGGTGCTGATTCTGGCTTCTTTCGCGCTGTTCGCGCTGGAAGCCAAATTTGCGACGCATGGTGTTCTGGCGATCGGCGGGATGACCACCATGGTTTTGGGCGGACTGCTGCTGGTGGACGCACCGATTCCAGAGATGAGGGTGCACCTGCTGACCACGCTGGCAGTGAGTATTCCGCTGGGCGTAATCACCGTGTTCCTCATGAGCATTGCTCTGAAAGCGCGAGCCAACAAGGTAGCGACGGGAGCGCAGGGACTGGTTGGCGAAATCGGCATTGCGCAGACTACTCTTTCCCCGCGTGGGAAGGTGTTTGTTCATGGCGAGCTTTGGGATGCGATGTCCTCCACCGGCATCTCTGCCGGACAGGCCGTAGTGGTACTCGCGGTAGACGGGCTGCAGTTGCGGGTGGGACCGTCCGCGGCAGCGCAGCAGGTTCCAGCGGTGAGCGTGATCTGAGCGCAGTGTTGGCATCATGCGAGGCACTCCCTTCTCGCGGAAGATGCCGTATCCTTGAGGAAGCGGCGGCGCAATCCGCCAAAGAAGCGTTCCTGACATTCAGGGGTGGAGGCTTGCAATGGGTCTTTCGTTCTCGGCCATCGTTACGATCGTTGTCGTTCTGTATCTTTTCAGCTCGATCAAAATCCTGGCCGAATATGAACGGGGCGTAATCTTCCGTCTGGGCCGCCTGCTGGGGCACGAAAAAGGGCCGGGCGTGATTCTGGTGTTCGCTCCGATCGATCGCATGGTGCGCATTTCGCTCCGCCAGGAAGCGATGGAAGTCCCGCCCCAGGACATCATTACCCGCGACAACGTCACGCTGAAGGTGAATGCTGTCATCTTCCTGAGGGTGATTGATCCCCGCAAGGCGGTGGTGGAAGTTTCCAACTACGTCTACCAGACTTCGCAGTTCGCGCAGACCACGCTGCGTTCGGTGCTCGGTGAGCAGGAACTGGACGAACTGCTGGCCCACCGCGAAAAAATTAATCTGCGACTGCAGAGCATTCTGGACACGCACACCGCGCCCTGGGGAGTGAAGGTCACGAACGTGGAAGTCAAGCAGGTGGACATGCCGGAGTCCATGCTGCGCGCCATGGCCAAGCAGGCCGAGGCGGAACGGGAAAAGCGTTCGAAGATCATTCATGCGGAAGGCGAGTTCTCGGCCGCGCAACGCCTGGTCGATGCCGCCGCCCTCCTGGCCAAGGAACCGGTCAGCGTGCAACTCCGGTATTTGCAGACTCTGACTGAAATTGGGGTGGAGAAAAACACGACGGTGGTGTTTCCGGTCCCGGTGGACTTTTTCCTGGGCATTCAGAAAGTGCTGGGCAAACCGGCCGGGGACGCTTCAAAAAGCTGAAGCTGCAGTTCACAGTGCCGGGCCGCGAGGTGGAATGAAACATGGCGGTTTCTGAGGACACGGAGATCACGCTGGGCACGGGGAAGATGCTGGCCTTGTTTTTCGGGCTGGTGACACTATGCGCGGTGTTCTTCGGGATGGGATTTTCGCTGGGGAAGAATTCCGCCAGGCCCGTTGGCGATGTCCAGGGTGCAAGCGCGGTTCCCACCGTGCGTCCCACGGCAGTCAAGGCCACGGAGCCTCGCGCACCCTCTGATCTCACGTTCTACAAGGCGGTCGAACAGAAGGACCCGCATCCCGAGCTGACAGCGAAGAGTGCGGACACGCCGAACGCCGCGGCCAAGCCGGCGCCGGCCGACAGCGACGCGCCGCCTGACCTCACCGCGGTTTCAGGCCAGAACAGTTATTTCGTGCAGGTAGCCGCGGTGAGCAAGCAGGAAGACGCTGCCGCCCTGGTGGATGCGCTCAAGAAAAAACAATACGCTGCCTTCGCCGCCAACGCCCCGGGAGACAAGCTGTTTCATGTACAGGTCGGGCCATTCGCAGACATCAAGGACGCGGAGGGCGCGCGGGGCAAGCTGGTAAGTGATGGGTACAATCCGATACTGAAGAAGTGAAAGAGCGGGCGTCGGACCTCGGACTTCAGACCCGGACTTTGAAGGCTTTCCTGTTCCACCCTCGCCCTGACTTTTTTCTGCATCCCTTCAACAGTCTGAGGTCTGAAGTCTGAAGTCTGAAGTCTGAGGTCTGAGGTCTGAGGTCCGACGTCCGCTCCCCGAAGTCCGCTTCACCGGCTGAATCTCTGTTCTTTCCACGGGTCTCCATGCATGTGGTAGCCGTTCTGTTCCCAGAAGCCGGGAGTATCGTGGTCGAGAAACTCCAGGGCGCGCAGCCATTTAACCGACTTCCAACCGTACAGATGAGGAACGATCAGCCGCAGGGGGTAGCCGTGGTCTGGGGTGAGGGGCTCGCCGTCGTGGTGTGTGGCGAGCAATACTTCTTCCTGGTCAAGATCGGCCAAGGGCACATTGGCGGTGAATCCCTGCTCGGCGTGAACCAGGACGTAGGCCGCTTCCGGCCGGGGATGAACGCGGGCCAGCAGCTCGCGGAAAGCCACGCCGTCCCAATGATTGTCGAAGCGGCTCCATCGGGTCACACAATGGAAATCGCTGGTGCGCCGGATCCTGGGCAGGGCGTTGAACTCTTTCCAGCTTAGCCTGAGCGGCGAATCGACCAGGCCGGTAGCCCGGAAATCCCAGGTCTCAGGATCAAACTTCGGCACTGAACCGTAGTGCAGGACCGGCCACTTGAGGGTGAGCGATTGACCGGGAGGCAACAGGCCCTGGCCCTTTTTCAACTTCTCGAGTTCCTTGCGTTCATTGCCTTCGAATAGCAAAGCGGACCTCAGACCTCGGACGCTGGACTTCAGACCCTGGACTTCGGACCTTAGACTTCAGACCTCAGACTTCAGACCCTAGACTTCGGACGCTTCAACGCCGTTATGCCATTTGAGTACGGCTGCGTTACAAAAGTTTCATTACTCTAACAGGCTGCCGAAAACGCCGGGGCCGCATCTGAGGGGCTGACACCGGGGCGCCTTGAAGACCGTCGCCAGGAGTAGGACTGGCGGGTCCGAGGGCGAAGGACTCGAGTCCGAGGTCGGACGCCCGACGCCCTATATATTGACATCTGTCAATGCATGATTTATTGCTTGCTGCCATGACGCATTCAGAACAGGAACTGGATCGTATTTTGCATGCGATCGCCGATCCCACGCGACGAAAGATTCTGCATGCCCTTAGGGAACAGGGCGGGTGTTCGATCGGCAAGGACGTAGGGTTGTGCGCTTCGGATATTGAGCAGCGGATTCACTTGTCCCAGCCTACCGTTTCCCATCATATGGCGATCCTGACCAAAGCGGGGCTGGTGGATGCCAAGAAGCTGGGGCTATGGGTGTGGTACCGGCGGAATGAGGCGGCGTTGCGGGAATTGGGGCGCTCGCTGCGTAAGAGGCTTTGACTTTTGTAGTGCCGGCGGCTTGCCGGCTGTCGGGCGGCATTCTTTCGACTTCGTTGAGGGCCGGCGATACCAAGGTCTTCGACTGCTTGGGTGACACGAGCGAGGACGCTCGCGTCCACATTATTATTACTATTATTATTATTATTTCTATTTCTTAGCCGGCTACGGCGGCTTGTGTCTTTTCCAGCAGGCGGCGGGCTTGGGAAATCAGGTCGCCGACTTCGAATGGCTTCACCAGGTAGGGGACGTTGTTCTGGTGCAGGAAGTCGCGCATTTCGGGTTCGACAACGCTGGAGAAAGTGAACATCAGGTGTTTTTCCAGGCCGGGGCGGTTTTCGGCAATCCAGCGATACACGTCCGGCGCATTCCATCCGTTCGGCATTTTCCCGTCGATGATCATGGCATCGAACGAATCGTGCAGCAGTCTGGCCTTCACTTCGTCGCCATTCATCAGGGTCACGACCTGGGCGCCGGCGCCGGCGAGGACATCGCGCTCGAACTCGAGGACGGCCTCTTCGTCCTCGACCAGAAGGACGCTGCCCTCGATGACGGACTTTCGGGAAGTCGCGGGTAACGCTGGTTCGGGAGCACCGGCGTGCCCGTTGGCGGGCAAACGCACTTCGATGATGGCGCCGCCATCCTCCCGGTTGCGCGCGGCAATATCTCCTCCATGCTCCTTGATAATGCCGTAGCAGATGCTGAGCCCGAGGCCGGTGCCTTTGCCAACACTTTTGGTGGTGTAAAAGGGATCGAAAATGCGATTCGGCTCCTTGATGCCCGGACCGGAATCCTGAAATTCGGTAATCACGGTTCCGTCGTGGGCATAGATCCGGACCTTGAGAGTGCCCACTCGGCCTGATTCCAGCATGGCATCAACGCCGTTGTTGATGATGTTGAGAAATACCTGTTCGAGCTGGTGAGGATCGGCGGTAACCGCTGGAATTGCGGACTCGATCTCACGCTCCACCTTGATGTCATTCACCTTCAAGTCGTAGTCGCGCAAGGCCAGGGTTTCGTCCAGCACCTTGCAAATATCGACCTGCTCCTTCTGAGGCTTGCGCTGGCGGGCGAAAGACAGCAGATTTTGCACCACCCGGTGGGTGCGCTGGGCCTGCTTGAACAGCTTGTTGACAAAGTCCGCGGCGCGTTCTTCCAGCCCTTCACTTTCGAGCAGTTGGGCATAGCCGAGGATGGCGGTCAGGGGATTGTTCAGTTCATGCGCAACTCCGGCAATCAACTGGCCTACCGCCGACATCTTCTCGCTTTGCAGCAGTTGTTCCTGGGTACGGCGCAAGTCTTCGTAGGCGCGGCAGGTTTCCTCGTAGAGGCGGACCTTCTCGATGGTGGTGGACAACTGCCGGCCAATCGCAACCAGCAGACTCTCATCGTTGCTGGTGTATTCGCGACTCTCCCGGCTGCTGATGCCCATGATGCCGATGGGCTTGTCTTTCCCCCACAACAGCACCCAGATCCATGAAGCCAGGCCATCGGCGCGAATAAACTCGGCCACCTGGGCTGGCAGGTGGGGCAGATAGTCCGCCGTGATCACTTCGGTGCGGGAACGGGTCACCAATTCACCAAAACCTTCGGTGAACTTGATCTCCGAGAGGCGGGCGCGCTCTGCGCTGCGTTGTCCCCAGCCGGCGCGGCGGCGGAACGTGGTTTCGTCGAGATCGCAAAGATAGATGGAGCCAGTCTCGGCGCCGAGCAGCGAGATCACCTGGCGCAGCGTGAGATTGAGAATTTCGTCCAGATCGAAGGATTGGGTGGCGATGACCGCCATGGCGTTCAGAGCGTTGAGTTCGCGGTTGCGCCGGCGGATCTCATCTTCGGCGCGCTTCTTCTCGGTCATGTCGAGCAGAAAGCCCTGGTAGCGTTCGATCTTGCCCTCGGCGTTGCGGGTGGCGAAACTGCTTTCCATGGCGCTGAGCAGGGTACCGTCCTTGCGGCGCAAACTGACCTCAAAGTTGCGGACGTAGTTATGCAGTTCCACTTCGCGGCGGAAAGCGTCACGCTGTTCGTGGGAAGCGTAGAGCTCGCCATCCACGTTGAGGGCGATCAGTTCTTCGCGGCTGGTATGTCCCAGCATGCGCATGAAAGCGTCATTGCAATCGAGCAGCTTGCCTTCCGGGGTGGCGACGAAAACGCCTTCCTGCACCTGCTCGAAGAGCAGGCGGTATTTTTCCTCGGCGATGCGCCGGTCGGTGGTGTCGCGCACCACGTGAATCGTGCCTTTCTGCTTGCCTCCCTGCTCCAGGTACGAGGAAGTAGAGACCATGCAGAAGCCGCCGAAGCCCGGATCATGCCCTTCGTGGAAACCCTCCTCCCCATGTCCGCAGTAGGGACATCCTTTCCACTGCCCGTGGTCGTGGGGCAGCACGGCTTCGCAGAGCTGGCCGACTACGTCGGCGGGGGCCTGGTGCAGGCGTTCCAGCAGGGCATGATTTGCCTTCATCACTCGGAATTCGGCATCGTGCAGCAGGACCAGGTCGTGGATGGAATCGAACGTGTTGGTCCACTGGCGATGGGAGCGCAGAATCTGTTCCACCAGGCGCAGGTTTTCGACCGCCAGACCCAACTGATGAGCGGTGGTGATCAGAAATTCCATCTCGTCGGGAGAGTAATGAAGACGGTGACGGCTGCCCAGGGCCAGGGTCCCGATCACCGATTTCTTGCCCAGCACCGGCACCATCACGAGATGATGAAATCCTTCCTGGCGGAGATAGGGGCGAACGGAGTCAGAGGCCGCGGAAGTCATCAGTACTACCGGCTCGGTGCCGCCAAGAGCGTGTTCAAAGTCCTGCACGGGGACAGAGAGCCGATCCTGAAGGAATCCCTTGGAAAGGCCGATCTGCTGGGCAATGACCATGCGATCGCCTTCGAGGAGGCGGAACCAGGCTGCCTTGGCGCGCATGAGGCCTTTGAGTTCCTCGAGAGCGGTGGCCATGATGGGACCGTGCTGCTGAGCCCGAGTGATGCTGCTGGTGAGCGCGTTGACCACACCCAGCCTTCGCATGTGCAGCTTGTAGTCATCGAAAACCAGCAGCAGCATGCTCAACCCGGCCAGCAGGCTCACCATGAGGTTGGATCCCATGGGCAGGTGCGAGGTGATGGGGGCCCACTGGAGATGCAGCAAAAGCATGCTGATGCTGAGCAGCCAGGGGCCCATTTCCCAGCGCGCCCAGCGGTAGCGAATCAGACGATAGGCGGCGGTGATGGCGATGATACGGTAGGCCACTTCCAGGGCCACACGAAGGGGAATGGACCCCGGCCACAACCAGGCGCGAGCCACGGCAAAACCCATGACCGACAACGTAATCAGCATCAGGGGCAGGAGCAGTCCCCGGGCGTGGGTATAGACGAAGATGGCGGCCGCGAAGAGGCACACCGCCAGGACAAACTCGGCTTGCGAGATCGCGGTCAGATAGGCCGGCACCGGTCCGGCGGCATGGTCGGCGAGGGTCCAGCGAGACACGAAGTAGGCCAGCCACCCCAGGGTCCAGATCAGCAGATAGCGCTCGCGAAAGGCACGGAAAACCAGCAGGCTGGCGGCAAGCAGGAGCAGCGCCGCCGATTCCTGTGGCGTCAAACTGGGAACAGTGATGTCCCCAACCGCAAGCCAGGTAGAAAAGCTCAATAGATTCATCGCAACCAGGGGTTAAAGGCTCATTCCTTTAATAGCACGCTTCCCCGAAGGGCCAATGGGCTTTCCCTGACCTTCTGGTTACTTTCGGAATCTCGGAACTACGGTAGAATTGGCCCTAGCCTAGAGAAAACCATGCCAGTTGATCGCATCCTGGTTGTCGACGACGAGGAAACCATCCGCGAGATTGTCTCCTCCATGCTGACGACCGCCGGCTACAAGAGCCAGCAGGCGGCCTCCGGAATGGAAGCACTGGCCCTGCTCGAATCCGGCGAAGAATTCGAGCTCATGCTGTCCGACCTGATGATGGCCAACCTGGACGGCATTGGCCTATTGGAAAGAACCAAAGAACGCTTTCCCGAAATGCCGGTGGTAATGGTCACGGCGGTGCACGATATATCGGTGGCCCTGGCGGCGATCCGGAACGGGGCCTACGACTACCTGCTGAAGCCGTTCGAACGCGAACAATTGTTGGCCACCGTGCGCCGGGCCCTGGAGAATCGCCGCCTGAAGATGGAAAACCGCGCCTACCAGACCAGCCTGGAATCGCTGGTCGCGGCCCGCACCGAACAACTCAAAAAAACCCTGGTCGATCTGGAGCGTTCCTACGACATCACCCTGGAGGCGCTGGGCGATGCCCTGGACAAGAAGGACGCCGAGACCGAGGGCCACTCCAAGCGGGTGACGGCATTTACCATCGCCATTGCCCGGGCCATGGGCCTGTCGAAAGATCAGATTGCGGTGATTGCCCGCGGCGCCTTTCTGCACGACATCGGTAAAATGGCGATTCCCGATGCCATCCTGAGGAAGCCTGGCAAACTGACTCCGGATGAGATCCTGATCATGCAGGAGCACTGTTATCACGGCTACGAAATTCTGAAGAAGATTCCGTTCCTCGGGGAAGCCGCTGAGATCGTCTACGCTCACCAGGAAAAATTCGATGGCACCGGCTATCCACGCGGATTGAAGGGCGAGCAGATTCCGTTGGGAGCCCGAATGTTCTCGGTCGCTGACACACTCGATGCCATTACTTCGGACCGGCCGTACCGTCCGGCGCAGTCTATCAGCGCGGCCCGCGAGGAAATCAGGGTTTGGTCGGGGCGGCAGTTCGATCCCGAGGTGGTCAAAGTCTTCCTCGAGATGGACCAGAACATCTGGCCCGATTTGCGCAGAGAGGTCAATGCCCAGGTACAACGTTTCGCTTATTCCAGCACCGCCAAGAGTTCTTCCTAAGCCAGCTTCTCTACCGCATTCCTTTGCAACTGCTGAAAATCAGGACCAGGTTACGGGGGCTTGCCGGGAGAACTGCGTTTAAGCTTCGGTTAAGCTTGGCAGGCCACGTTTGACAGAGGCAGCAATTTCGCGGGCGCGCACATCCAACCAAGCGGCAGGACGCATTCCACTGCCGAGGTGTTTGTTGATGCTCACCATGCGCTCGCTCCGGCTTTGGACTTTCACGGCGGCATTCGCCATACTGCCGCTCCACGCCCAGGAACAGAAATCGCCGGTTCCGCTCCATGCCATTGCCGACGGAACCACGTTTCTGGTCCGGCTCGAGGAGAAGCTCGACGCCAACCGGGTCCAGCCGGGGAAACACTTCAAGGCCAAACTGGCAGAAGACCTGATGGGTCCGGATGAAACCATGGTCCGGCGCGGCAGCAGGATCAGGGGGCACGTGAGCGAAGTGGGGAGCGGATTTCATCCCCGCCTGCTGCTCAGCTTTGACGAAATCGAGACCCAGCATGGATGGGCGCCGCTGATGGCGACGATCATTGACCTTCCCGGCGAGCATGGCTTGACGACTCGGAACGAGGGCGAAATCGAGCGGCCCGGGCAGGGTGGCAGCGAGCATCGTGATTCGGACTCTGGCGGAATGAGCTCCAAGGCCGGAGCCGCCGTGGGCGTGGCGCGAGCGATATTCAGCGACCACAGACTGCAACTGCAAAAAGGCACCATGCTCGAAGTGCGGCTGGATCGTCCGCTGCAGGTCCCGTGGCGCTGAGATGTGGCTGTAGGGTCTTAGTGCTTCCTCTCTAAAAAGTCAAAACCAACGGCGGCGGACAAGAGTGTCCGCCCCACACCCTGGGCGTTCTGTGACATCATGTAGCGCATACTCGACATCCTGGTCTGGAGAGAGACTTTATGAAAGCCACGATTGCCTTACTGGTGGTCCTGCTGGCATCCGCCGTCGCGTTAAGCCAGGATCGTCCCACCATCAGCGCCCAGCCCAACAGCGTTTTTGTCGGCGCGGACGGGAAATTTGAGGCGAATCCCGATACTGCCGTGATGCAATTCAATATTTCCGCGCAGGAAGCGACTTCGCGCGAGGCCTACGACCGCGCCTCTAAAGCTGCAGAGCAAGTGCGGCAGATTCTGCGGTCGAATGGGATCGAGCCAAAGGCTGCGGAGATTGGGTACTTTTCCCTGCAACCTGTCTACGACTACAAGACCGCCAAACGGAAGCTGATCGGTTACCGGGTGAATGCCAACGTTTCGTTGAAGCTGAAAGATTTTTCCAAGGTGGCGCCGATTGTGCAGCAACTGGCGGATGCTGACGTCACGGAGACCCAGTCGCTGAACTACACGCTGGAGGACATGGACGCAGCCAAGGCGAAGGCTGTGGAAGATGCCTACCGGCGGGCGCGCGAATCAGCTGCGGTCCTGGCGCGGAGCGCGGGGCGCACACTGGGGGAATTGTCCTACGCGTCGGTGGACACGTTTGAGAATGCGCGACCTATGCCAATGGCTGGGGCCATGATGAGAATGAATGTAGCCGGGGCCGCTCCGGCACCCACGGAAGAATTCGCGCCGCAATCGATTTCGGTGACCGCGCACGTGAATGCGCTCTTCACATTAAAGTAAGTGCCGGCGCAGCACGAGCGGGACGCTCGCGCCCACATGATTATTTTGGGATGCGGCTCGCATCCAACGGGACTTCACGCTGGATCACCATTTCGAGGGTGGTGCCAGCCTCCATTCTTACGTCGTTGCCGCGGGACAGGAGTCCGATGGCGGTGCCAATTCCGCCGCCGATGCCGGCTCCGATCAGACCACCCTTCACGCCGTTGCTGAGACCACCGACCACGGCCCCGGTGCCTGCGGCCGTGGCTACGGTCTTGGCCTTTTCGCCGGTCTGGCTGTCCTGGCGAATCGTGCCTTCCTCGTCTTTCATCGAGGTTTTCTCGGCGCCGGGGACATTCTCGATTGCGCCGGGCAGCACCACGGTGTAACCGCTGGGGTAGATCAGAGTGCTGAAGTGCATCAGAACTTCGGCGCGGCCCTTGATGTGGCCGGCGCGCTTGACGTTGCTGATCCTGCCCTGCACATACGTGCCGGCAGGAATCACGATGCGGTCATTGATGACGACCGGAAAGGTGGTGACGGCATAGACGGCATCGCCGTCGCGGGCGTTCTTGGTCGAAATGGACTGCTTGAGCGCCAGCGGAACCTTGGTCCCGGAGGGTATCGTAAGCTGGCCGGCATCAGCGGTTGACGCAGCAGGCGGATCAGACCGAGTCGCGGAGTTAGCTTGAGCCGCCGCCAAACCGCAGGCCAGGAACACTACAATGATTGTGCGCATCAATAAACTCCCCGGGGCCCAGGCCGGACGCGGCAAGGTCAGCCTGGCCCGATATCAGAGCCCGTAACACATCCCGATCTCCCAGTACGATGCAAGTTAAGGACCGAAAGTTAGTCGGAATCCGTGCCTCATCCGCTCTACATGCTGGCGGACCGCTGGTTTTCCCGGACGTTTCCCATGAACTGGGACTGCAGGCGCTGGGCGCAGAGCTCGCCGCAGACGTGGAGAGTGCCTTCGCGCAGGGCAATCTCGTCGTCCCAGGGACAGAGGTAGAGCACCGGCCGGTTGAATTCGACGAAGGAAGTCCACATCAGCCACCAGTGGTCGGTGACGCCCTTGAGGGTCCCGCAATTGGGACCGGCACAGCGGTACATCAAGTTGGCGGCAGGCGCAGGTGGTTTGGCAGCTTTCATCCTCAACTCCCAGGGTGAACAAATCGGTTCAACTGACATTCTAGCGGAAGTGTGGCGCGGCGGCGGCACTACAGCTACTTGTAAATCAGGTACTTCTGGCGAAGCTGGAGAAACTTTTCCAGCGATTCCCGCCAGTCTTCGGCAATCCGGCGCGGGTCCTGGCCGGCGGCGATCGCGTCATACACTGACTGGTTGTCCAGCAGCTCGATCATCCGTTGCATGTGAAACTGCTCGGGATACAGCTTGTGCAGCGCGGAAGCCAGCTCGATGCCCAGCTCAGCCGCGTCGAGAGCGTTGCGCTCAATCAGGAAAATGTTGACACCCTCACATTTCTGCCCGGCATAGGCGCTCGAGCCAGGGGTGAAGGTGACGGGGACAAAGCGAACGCCGGAAATGTCGCGCGCGTTCAGGTACCGTGCCAGTTCCGTGGACTTGATCCAGGGCGCACCCAGCAATTCGAAAGGCGTGTCGGTGCCGCGGCCCACGGAAACGTTGTTGTATTCGACCAGGCCCACACCCGGGTACAGCGTATTTTCGGTGAGGCTGCGCAGATTGGGCGACGGATTGATCCAAGGCAAGCTGGTGGAATCGTACCAGTCGCCGCGCATCCATCCCTCCATGGGGACAACGGTCAGCCGGGCATTGAGGTTGCGCTCACTGTTGAACATTTTCGCCAACTCGCCCATGGTCATGCCGTGACGAACGGGGACAGGGAAATAATTCACGAAACTTTCGCGGCCGGCATCGGGGATAGCGCCCTGCACAAAAGAGCCTGTGATTGGATCGGGACGGTCGAGAACGAACATTTCGATTCCCGCCTTGGCCGCGGCTTCGAGGAAATATCCCAGGGTGGTTTCGTAGGTATAGAAACGGGTGCCGGCATCCTGAATGTCGAATACCACGGCATCGAGATTTTTCAAAACGTCGGCCGGCGGCCGGCGGGCAGCGTCCGTAGCGCCGTAGACGCCATAGACGGGAACGCCTGTGGCCGCATCTTTCGAGTTGGCGATGTCGGTGGTATCCAGAGCGCCGGTGACGCCGTGTTCGGGACTGAAGATGGCATCGAGCGAGATGCCCGGCGCCTGGGCCAGGACGTCGATGGTGCGGCGTCCCTGCGAGTCCATGCCGGTCTGGTTGGTCAGCAGTCCAATTCTCTTTTTACCTGTGGCGGAACGGATTGGATCGAAGTTGTGGGCCTCGAGCACGTCAATGCCGGTTTGCACGGTTCCGTTGCGCGTGGCGATGCGCCGGGCCGCGGTCTGGGCCTCGTTGTAGCCGGTGATATTCTTCCAGCGCAGTTCGTCCTTCTCCGTGACGGTAAGTGAAAGGGCCGCCGCCACCGCGGTCGCAACCTTGGAGCGCAGAGCGACTGCGCTTCCCTTCCCGCGAGGATGAACGGAGTTGGACAACAGGATGATGTATGTCCGGGTCGTAGGATCGATCCACATTGACGTGCCTGTAAAGCCGGTGTGACCGAACGATCCCACGGGCAACAGACTGCCGCGATTGCTCGAGAATGGCGAGTCGATGTCCCAGCCGAAACCGCGGAGGACCTGAGCGGTGGGGGGTTGCTGCGGCGTGGTCATCTTCTCGACCGTTTCGCTGGCCAGGATCGGGCTGCCGCGCAGCAGGGCGCGGGCAAACTTTGCGAGATCGTCAGCGGTGGAGAAAAGGCCGGCATGTCCGGCTACCCCGCCCATGCGGCGCGCCCGCGGATCGTGCACCACGCCCCGCAGCATCTTGCCTTGCTCGTCGTATTCCGTGGGAGCGATTTTTGGCCGCCAGGCCGCGGGCGGCAGAAAGCGAGTGTGCGTCATCTGCAAGGGGCGGAAGATTTTTCGGGCGCAGTATTCGTCGAGGGTGGTTCCGGTCACGCGTTCCACCAGCGCGCCCAGAGTAATGAAATTGGTGTCGCTGTAGAGGAACCGCGAACCGGGCGGGTACACGGGGGTTTCGGCGAAGGCCAGACGAAGGCCGGCATCCCGGCCCTGCCAGGGTGGGTCCAGGTCGAAGTCCGGGCGCAGGCCGGAAAAGTGGGTCAACAGGTTGCGAACGGTGATGTCGTCCTTGCCATTCTGAGCAAATTCCGGAATGTATTTTGCCACGGGATCGTTCAGCCGGACCTCGCCCTTTTGCACCAGTTGCATGACCGCCGTGGTGGTAGCCACAACTTTGGTGAGCGATGCAATGTCGAAAATGGTGTCTGCCGTCATGGCCTCGCGGCGGGGCTCGAGCGCACGATTGCCGAAGGCTTTGCGGTAGATCACCTGTCCATTGTGTCCTACCAGCAGCACGGCGCCGGGAATCTGCTGGTCGTGAATGGCGTCGAGGACAATAGCATCGAGGACGGCGAGCTTTGCCGGGCCGGAGGCCTTAGCGGCGGCAGCCGTGGCCCGCGAAGGAAACAGGCTGACCAGAAACACCACTGCGGCACAGCCATACGTACGCAGGCGCCGAGTTGGCCAAATTGAGTGGATGCATTGAATTTACACAAGCAGCGCAGGATTGCTCAAGGAACTGTAGTAAGGGGGGTGCCGTTTATGGTATCGCGGCTGAGGCAAGCGCGCGCCTCGGAGACCTCCACGCCAATTATTCAGTGAGATCAACCTCAATCGGTGCACCCGCCACCCTCATTTGCAGAATTGGGAACTTGGCATGTCTGTTGCTGAGGTCCGGAACGCACGGGTCATTGGTCCAATAGGCAACGGTCACCTGGTACTTGCCCGGTGGGAGAACAGGGGCGCGGGGAAAAAAGGGGCATGAAGTACGCAGGTGCACTTTTGTGCCGATGAGACCGCCGGGCGGAAGCAGGATGAAATGTTCATCCAGAATGCGGTCGAGACTCATGTGCCTCATTTTTTTCTGCTCAGTTGATGAGCAGATGTAATCGGCAATGACCTGGCAAAAGGGTCCTCCGTGGTCCTGGATTTCGATCTCAAAACCGGGAAGGCCTCCGGTCGAGTATCCCCACCGATTGGGCACATAAAAGTTCTCTTTGCCTGCGTTTTCGAGAGTGGCCGTGGCCTCGATAGTCTCTCCGACTTTGTATGTTGTTCTGGGCAGCGACACGACCACCCTGGCAAGCGGGGTGGCCGGGCTCGCCTTGGTTTGAGCGTGACAACCGGCAACTTGCGCAAGAGCTAACGCAAGGGCTGCAACCGGATTCAAGAATGAGAAGGTCACGTCACCTCGAGTCATCAACTCAGGTTTACCGATGTGAAGCATATCCTGAGTGAACGAAACAAAGAAGCCCAGTTCTGATCGCTCACGGATCACTGTTGTAAAACCGCTAGTACACCAACAACAGGGCGTTTACTACAGTCGAGAAGTTCTACTGCGCAGGGATCCCGGCGACGAACGGTGGGATGGCTGCAACTTCGCGTACACTGCCTTGGCTTCGCTCAGGATGGGGATGTCGGGGTCGGCGTCTTTCCAGAGACCCTAAGTTCACTGCGGCAGACCGATTTGACCGTGCTGCGGCGGTGCGGTTTTCAGAACGGCCTGCTGGCATTCGTGCGCCGCCGTCAGCAATTCGTCATACCTACGGTCATCGTGCAGGCCCCTGAGCAGAGGGTCTGAAAGGAGATTGGAGTACGCGCAATAGTTCATCTCGATCGCCGCCTTGAGCATGCGAAAGGACGCATCCTTCTTGCCGCCGTAGGCAAAAATCGTACCCTGATAGTATGCGATCTCTGGGTCCGGGTCAGTAGGCCCGCTGGTTGCGGCATCACGGGCCAAGCGATCAAGTTCGGACGGTGGCCGCAGTCCGGTGGCCGCCTCCATGAGGTCCCGATGGTAGTGTTCCGGAGTCGGCATATGCTTCACGGCCTCACGAGCCTCCGCGATCCTTCCTTCGCGCAACAAAAGGGATGGAGTGGCGTAGTTGGCCCACTCCGAGCCCGCATCCAGTTGGATAAAATCGCGAGCCCGGTCGAACTTGCCCAGCTCCATGAAGGCCCAGACGCAGGAGCGGAACTGGGAGTCTCCCGGAGCAAGGGTGAGCGCGACATCGCACTCCTGCGCGGCCTGCTCAAGCATGCCCGCATAACGCTGTACATAGCCGAGAGTGAAATGAGCCTGGGCGTTATCCGGACGCCGCTGGACCAGCGCCGTGGCTGCCTCGTAGGCCTTCCCAAGCTCGCCCCGATCCACCCGGTTCACGATGAGTTGGGAGGCGGCGGCAATCAAATTGGGGTCAAGCGCCAAGGCACGCTCCAGGGCGGCGTTGGAGAGCTGGAACGTCTGTTCTCCGCCATTGGAATAAGTGGCGTCGTAGTAGTAGCGCTGGCCCAACTCCGCCCAGGCCGGGGCATAGTTCGGATCGATCTCCACGGCGTTTTGCAGCGTCTTGATGGCTTCGCGATTGGGAACCGAATCGCGGGATGCACCGACACCACGTAAATAAAGATCGTAGGCTGCCTGATTGCTCGGCCGCGTGCTGGTTTCCAATAAACCGCCCGCCGCCCCCAGCATGGGCAGCAAACCCTGGCGGACCTGACTGGTCAGCTGTTGCTGCACAGCAATCAGGTCTTGCGTGGAACCACGCAGGCTCGTATGCCAGAACATCCGGTCGCCGTCCGTCTTGATCGCCTCCAGCGTGAGCAGAATATCGCTGCCCTGCTTCTGGAAGTGCCCGGTCAGTAAGGTAGCTACATGAAGGTCGAGGCCCACTTGTTGCGGATCCAGGTCCGAGTTCGCATATTTTCTGGTAACTGCTGAAGGGCGGACATCCAGAGTGGGTGAATAGGCCAGGCCGTTGGCGATCTCGTCGGCGAGTGCAAAGCGCAGATAGTCCACGCTCGGATCGCCATTGAGATTCTGCAGTGGCAGCACCGCAATGGAGTGGAGCCCTGCTCCGGCGCTTCCCGGCCGATACCTGGCCTGCCAAAGGAAAGCAGCGATCACACATGCGACGATGATGCCGCCCAGCAATGCGAGTTTCCCGGAATTTCGTCTATATTTGTTAAAAGTCAGCGCCTTATCTCGGACTTCTCTTCTACCCGTGTCGCCAGAACTCGTATCCCGCTTTGTGCGCGTGAGGTCAGCTTCCATTTCGGAAGCATGCTGATACCTCATGCCGCGCTCCTTCTCCAGGGCCTTGGTGATGATGTGATCCAGCTCCGCGGGCAATTCTTGGTTCAACCGCAGAGGCGAGGCCGGCAGCTTATGTAGGATTGCGTCAAAAATTGCCCCTGAGGTGTCCCCCTTGAATGGCAGCGTCCCAGTCGCCGTCTCATAGAGCACAACTCCAAAAGAAAACAGGTCGGTCCGTGCGTCGAGCACCTTGCCGAGCACTTGCTCCGGCGACATGTAAACCACCGTACCCAGTGCGGTTCCGGGGCTGGTCAGGTGCTCCGCGCTTATGCTTTCGGTCGCGCTTCCATCCATTGCACGCTTTTCCGCCGACGTCGGCGTGACCTTTGCCAGTCCAAAATCAAGAATCTTCGCGTGTCCGCGCTTAGTTACGAAAATGTTCGCCGGCTTGATGTCGCGGTGCACGATGCCCTGTGAGTGCGCGGCGTCGAGCGCATCGGCGACTTCGATGGAGAGGGACAGCAGCCTCTCCAAGTCCATAGGACGATTGCCGATCAAGTGCTTCAGCGTCACGCCGTCCAGAAACTCCATCGCGATGAAGGCTTGGCCATCCTGTTCGCCGATGTCGTAGATGGTGCAGATGTTCGGGTGATTCAACGCGGACGCGGCCTCGGCCTCGCGTTGGAAACGGGCGAGCGCCTGGGGGTCCCGCGCAACCTCCGAAGGGAGGAACTTCAGGGCGACGAAGCGGTGCAGCCGCGTATCCTCAGCCTTGTAGACCACACCCATGCCGCCCCCGCCCAACTTCTCCACGATGCGGTAATGCGAGATGGTTTGGCCGATCATGCGCAAGCATGCTATGGCGGAAAGATAGGTAAGTCAATGAACGCCGCGGGGTTGGCAGCATTCTCAAAAGGGTTGTTGGCGAAAAAATCGCGATTTCACCAATAACGGCCAATTGCCTGTCATAAGAGCAGTTCCAGATATGTGGCCGGGGCGAAGCCCGGCCACCCGCACCTTTACCCTTCCCCGGAACTTTGTTATAACCCGAACATTGAGTAAACCATTCCTTTGTCAGAGAGTTCTGCCTCGCTGAAGACTGGCAGCCAAGCCGTCCCTCGCTTTCCTGCTGCTGCCTACGAGCAGCAGGATGCGGTTTTTGCCGCAGCTTTTGACGTAGTCCAAAAAGGCATCGGAGAAGCGGCCTTTCCGGCAGCTTCCATTGCGGTGACCTCGCACGGACAACTGGTTGCGCTGAAGGCCTTTGGCCGCTTTACCTACGAAGCGGCTTCGCCTGAGGCCAACGTGGGCAGCGTCTTTGACCTGGCCTCGGTTTCGAAGGCGGTGGCTACCACCAGCATGGCGATGATTCTTTACGAGCGCGGACTGCTCGATCTGGAGATGCCGGTGGTCAGCATCGTGCCTGAGTTTGCCGGAGACGATCAGCGGCGGCGCGATGTTACTGTGCACATGCTGCTGGCCCACTCTTCCGGGCTGCCCGCGTACGAGAAGCTCTTTCTTAAGGCAAAGACCAGAGAGGAACTGCTGGCGGCTGCCTTCGCGACCCCGCTTACGGCCGATCCCGGCGCGAGAGTGGAATACAGCGACATCGGCTTCATCATTCTGGCGGTCGCACTGGAACATATCGCGGATGACGCCCTTGACCGCTTCTGCCAGCGCGAAGTGTTTAGTCCCCTTGGCATGCTGCACAGCGCCTACAATCCGCCGGCGGCGTGGCGTGGTTCGATTCCGCCCACGGCGGATGACCGCAGTTTTCGAAAACGAATCATCCAGGGCGAAGTGCAGGATGAAAATGCCAGCGTGCTGGGCGGCGTGGCAGGACACGCGGGCGTGTTCGCCACCGCGGAAGACCTGGCAACTTTTGCCCACGTTCTGCTGCAGGGCGGACGTCCGCTGGTTCGTCCGGAATCCCTGGCACTCTTCACTCGCAGGGAAGCCACACCGCAAGGCACTTCCCGCACATTAGGCTGGGACACGCCTTCCCCGCCCTCGCAGTCGGGAAAATATTTTTCGGCCCGGTCCTTTGGGCATTTGGGGTATACCGGGACTTCGCTGTGGATCGATCCCGAGCGCCAGCTTTCCATCACTCTGCTTACCAACCGGACCTGGCCCGATTGCAGCAATAAAGCAATCAAAGAGGTACGCCCCGCATTTCACGATGCCGTCGTAGAAGCCCTGGAGAAAAAGCATTGAAGCGAGGAGGAGCGAGCGTCCAGCGGGAGAATCTGAGCCGGCTTACCACCGAGCGGCCAAATCGTGCTTCGGCGGACCTGGACCTGAAGTCGGCGCTGGAAGTGCTGCGAGTCATCAACGCGGAGGACGCCAAAGTGGTCGACGCGGTGCGGCGGGCACTGCCGCAGATTGCACGCGCCGTCGATCTGATTGCGAACGCCCTGCAGCGGGGCGGCCGGCTGATTTACGTTGGCGCGGGCACCAGTGGACGGATCGCGGCCCTCGACGCTGCGGAGTGTCCGCCCACGTTCAACGTCGATCCCAGAACGGTGCAGTTCGTCATGGCGGGAGGGCCCGCAGCCCTGGCTTCAGCGGGGGAAGCGGACGAAGATTCCCGCGAACTCGGCCGGCGCGAGATGGCGAAAAGGAAACCGGGCCGGAACGATGTTGTGGTGGGAATTGCGGCCAGCGGACGGACCCCGTTCACCCTCGCCGCCATCGAATATGCGCGGGGCAAAGGCGCCCACACCATTTCGGTGACCTGCAATCGCAACACGCCAATGCAACGGGCGGCGCGCCTGGCCATCGTGACGGAGGTGGGGCCGGAAGTGATTTCCGGGTCGACCCGCATGAAAGCCGGCACGGCGCAGAAGATGGTGCTGAACATGCTCTCCAGCGGGGCCATGACGCGGCTGGGATACGTTTACGGAAACCTCATGATCAACGTCACTCCCAGAAATTCGAAACTGGCGGCGCGCAGCGTGAGTGTCCTCGAGCAGGCGGCAGGGGTGAGCCGGGAAGTTGCACGCAAGGCTTTACGGGCGGCGGGAAACAGCGTTCCGGTGGGGCTGGTCATGCTGCAGGCGCAGGTCGACCGCCGGGAAGCGGAGCTGGCACTCAAGGGGGCCGGTGGGCATGTGCGGCGGGCCATCGCTGGCGCGAGGAGCTTGTAGCGTTCTTCCACTGGTGGGCTGGCGCCCACCTGCACGGGCGGGACGCCCGCGCCCACATTTCCGCAGGGGTCTTGTCCCCGCTAGAATAGACGGACGCCACGGACTGGATGGTTGACTTGGGGCTTATTTAAGGTTTCACTACGACAGGAATTATCTCGCTATGGACAAGTTTGTGATCCGCGGCGGCAATCCGCTGCTGGGGACAATTCGCGTCAGCGGAGCCAAGAATGCGGCGCTGCCCGCCATGGCCGCCGCCCTGCTCACCGAAGAACCGGTCATTCTGGAAAATATCCCGCAGGTGCGAGACATTGAAACGACCCGCAAACTCCTGGCCGCCATGGGGGCGGAAGTCGAGCTGGGATACGGCCGGGCGCAGCATCGCACCACCATCTGCGCCCGCAATCTGACCAGCCCGGAAGCCTCGTACGAACTGGTCAAGCAGATGCGGGCCTCATCGCTTGTACTCGGCCCACTGGTCGCGCGCTGCGGCCGGGCTCGGGTTTCGCTTCCCGGGGGCTGCGCCATCGGAGCGCGCCCCATCGACCTCCACATCAAGGGTCTGGAACGCCTGGGCGCCACCATCAAGCAGGAGCATGGATACGTCGAGGCTATCGCCGACCGGCTCAAGGGCGGCGAAATTGTGTTCGACAGGATCACCGTCACCGGCACCGAAGACTTGCTCATGGCCGCTACTCTGGCCGAGGGCGAGACCGTCATGCAGAATTGCGCTCGTGAGCCCGAAGTCGCCGACCTGGCCGACCTGCTCAACAAAATGGGAGCGCAGATCGAGGGCGCGGGCACATCGACCATTCGGGTAAAGGGCGTCAGCCAGCTGCATGGAGCGAAACACAGAATCATTCCTGACCGGATCGAGGCCGCTACCTTTATCGTTGCCGGGGCGCTCACCGGCGGAGATCTGAACATCGCGGGCTGCGATCCCGCGCACCTGGGCGCGCTGCTCGAAAAGCTGACAGAAGTCGGAGTGAAGACCCGGCACAACGCCGATTCGGTGCGAGTGATGGGCGACAATCCGATCAAAGCGGCGGACATTGTGACCGAGGAGTATCCCGGCTTCCCCACCGACATGCAGGCCCAGTACATGGCGCTGGCCACCCAGGCCGAGGGCACGTCGGTGATCACCGAAAACATTTTCGAAAACCGTTTCATGCATGCGCTGGAAATGGTGCGCATGGGGGCCAACATCAAGATTGAAGGACGGCGCGCTGTGGTTCGCGGCCCTTCTCCCCTGAGCGCGGCCGCAGTCCTGGCTTCTGACCTGCGGGCCTCGGCTTCGCTAGTGCTGGCGGCGCTGGTGGCCGAAGGCGAGTCGATTATCGACCGCGTGTATCACATCGACCGCGGCTACGAAAATATCGAAGAGAAACTGCGGGGCGTGGGCGCACAGATTCGCCGCATCGGAGAGATCCTGCCCAAGCGCGCGGCGGTACCGGCGCGCATGTAGGATCCGAAGGGAACAGCGATCCAGTGTCCATTGCCGTGCCTCGTCAATTCCTGACCGGAGTGTTCCTGACCATAGTTTTCCTGGCCCTGTTCTGTGGGTCAGGGCTGGCCCAGGTTGTTCCTTCCTCATTTCCGGCCGGCGAAGTAATCCCCAAAGTTGTGTGCAGGGCTGACAGTAAACAGAGTTATGCGCTCTACCTGCCATCCGGATTTTCTGCCGCGCGAAAGTGGCCGATTCTCTATGCGTTTGATCCGGGCGCCCGGGGTGAAGTTGCCGTTGAAGCGGTCCGGGCGGCAGCGGAGAAATTCGGGTACATCGTGGTGGCCTCGAACAACTCGCGCAATGGCCCGATGGCGGATTCCATCGCCGCCGCAAATGCAGTGTGGCATGACACGCAGGACAGGTTTCCGGTCGAGGAACAGCGGCGTTACCTGGCCGGGATGTCGGGAGGGGCGCGCCTGGCCACGGCCATTGCGCTGTCCTGCAACGGCTGCATCGCGGGTGTGATCGCAAACGCGGCCGGCTTTCCCATCGGCAAGGCCCCGCAGCTCGGCGTGAAATTCGCCTACTTTGGCGCCGTCGGCGATGCCGACTTCAACTATGGTGAATTCGTGGAGCTGCGGAAACAACTGGACGCCGCCGGGGCGCAGTACCGGATTCGTACATTCGAAGGCGGACATGGATGGGCGCCGCTGGAGGTGTGGCTCGAGGCACTGAACTGGATGGATATCCGGGCCATGGCGGCGGGGATCTTGCCGCGCGATCCGGCACGCATCCAGCAAACCGCGGATGAGGAACTAGCCAAAGCCCGGGCCTTGCGAGGCCCGAAACAACCTGCTGGCCGCGGTGCGGCAATACCAGTCCCTGGTGCGCGATTTCAAAGGGCTGACCGACGTCAGTTCCGCGGAACATTCGCTGGCCGAACTTGGCAAGGACAAGGCCGTGAGAGGCGAAGAAAAGCAAGAGGCATCGGCCCTGGAGCAGCAGGCGCGGATCAGCGATCCCCTTTCCGCCCAAATGCAGGCCATCGGATTGGGCGAGAGGGACAATGTCGACCTAAACGCGCTTAAACATGATTTGGCCGATCTCAAGAAACGGGTGGACGATTCGCGGTCGCACGATCTGAAAGCACTGGTAGCGCGGCGGGCGCTGGGAGGATTGGTGATAGAAGCATACGAATCCGGCCAGCACAGCATGGAAGAAAAGAATTATCGCGCGGCACTGATCTACTTTGATCTGGCGGCGGCGGGATCGGCGAATCCGTCCTGGGCGCACTACCAGCGGGCGAGGGTTTACGCGATGCTGTCCGACAAGAAGGGCATGCTGGCCGAGTTGCGGCTTGCGCTGGATGGGGGCTTCCATGATGCGTCGGCGCTGAGTGCCGGGGAGTTTCAATCCTTTCAGGGTTTGGCGGAATTTCAGGCGTTGGCAACTGAGTGGAAGGCGGCGGGCGAGAAATAAAGCAGGTCCCTCGACTGCGCTCGGGATGACAGGATAATTTTAGGGTTAAAATCCGTCATCCCGACCGAGCCAGTTGATTCGCGGTGCGAATCAACTGGGAGTGGAGGGGTGTGCTTTCCCGCTGGCGCGCGCGTTGGTCGCGGAAATGCGTGCCCCTTCCCTGTTCGTGCCCTAAAAAGCTCTCCAGACGAAGTGGGCAATCAGGGCGAACAGCACGATCAGGAATCCGGTGATCCAGATGAGGAATCTGGCGGTGAGCTTCGGGGATTCGATTTCTTTTTTGTCCATAGGTCAGGATACGCCTTCGGTAACTCTTGCAAGGCCTGGGCATCGTCGATCTCAATGGGGACGGGAAGGGTGGGCCAGCCCGCCCCAGGCACGGCAGTGCCGGCCGAATGTAGGCGCGAGCGTCCTCGCTCGTGCCTTTGTAGCTGCACGCAATCACTGCCGAGGGTGGCCCACACAAGCGAGGCGGGGACGAACTCGCTTTGTCCGCGCTCGTCCTCAAGTACAATGTTGCACGTTCAGCGGAGGATTTTCATGCCAGGCGCGCCTTTTTTCGCGGGTCATCGTGGTACTGCTGGTTTCTTTCCCGGTTTTTGCCCAAACTCCTGAACTTGCGAAGGAGGTCCAGGAATTGGTGCGAGTCCACACCGCCAACGTTGTCTTGGCTCATGTGCGCGTCATCGACGGCACGGGAGGACCGGCGGTTGAAGATCAGAATGTTTTGATCGAAAACGGAAAGATCGTGGCAGTCGAGAAGGGCGCCGACGTGGCGGCAGTCGAGGGCACGACCGTTCTCGATCTTCACGGCTATACCGTGATGCCGGGCATCGTGGGGATGCACGACCACCTTTTTTACATTGTGCGGCCCAATCTCGACAGCCGCAGGCATTTTGACAATCCTCTCCTGGTGACGCAGATGACGTTCTCCGCGCCCCGGATGTATCTGGCCGGCGGAGTCACGACCCTGCGCACCACTGGCAGCGTCGAACCCTATGCCGACCTGAACCTGAAGATCGACATCGATGCGGGCAAGCTGCCCGGGCCGCATCTGGACGTCACCGGACCCTACCTCGAGGGCAGCCAGAGTTACTTTATCCAGATGCCGCACCTGACCGGTCCCGATGACGCGCGCCAAACGGTGGACTACTGGGCCGATCGCGGCGTGACCTCGTTCAAGGCGTACATGAACATCACCCGCGCCGAACTGAAAGCCGCAATCGATGCGGCCCACAAGCGCGGAATCAAAGTTACTGGCCACCTCTGCTCGGTGACTTACAAAGAAGCGGTGGAGCTGGGCATTGATGATCTTGAGCACGGCTTTTTCGTCAACACCCAGCTTGACGCCGGCAAGAAACCCGACGTCTGCAGTGAAAGCGAGGGCGACGAAACGCTGGCTCGCATGGATGCCAACAGCCCTGAAGCCAAAGACCTGATCAAGACGCTGGTCAGCCACCACGTAGCCATCACATCTACCCTGCCGGTCTTCGAAAGCTTTCGGGGCGCAGGGTTTCCGCCAGTGCGGCAGCAGGCCCTGGACGCAATGACTCCGCAGGCCCGTGAAGATTTCTTCTTGCTGCGGCAGCGGCCGCCTTCGGCGCCGCCGCCGAAAATCGACCCGGCGCTGCTGTGGAAGCATGACCTGGAACTGGAACGGGCATTCGTCGCTGCGGGCGGATTGCTGCTCGCCGGTCCCGATCCCACCGGCCTGGGCGACGTGCTGCCAGGATTTGGGGACCAACGCGAGATTGAACTGCTGGTCGAGGCCGGATTTTCGCCAGTCGAGGCCATCAAGATTGCCACACTGAACGGCGCTGTTTACATGGGGAAAGACAAGCAGATCGGGTCGATCGCTGCGGGAAAGAATGCGGACATGGTCGTGATCAAGGGAGATCCCGCGAAACAGATTTCGGACGTCGAGAATGTCGAGATCGTGTTCAAGGATGGCGTGGGGTATGACTCGCGGAAGCTGCTGGACTCGGTGCGGGGACGGTATGGACAGTATTGAACGAGAATTGGGGGCGAGAGCGTCGACGCCCGTGGCAGCGCCAGTGGGGATGTTGACACGCGGTTGGAAAGGTGGCCCACTCAAGCCGGGTTTTGGCTTGAGTGGGGCAGTTCTACTGCTGGACAGGGTCTTTCTGCCGCTCGTTCGTGTTCTCGTATCGTCTATTCCGAATCAATCTTCAGTGTCCCTCACCGCCGGTTGACGTCACAACAGCAGGTCCCTCCGCTCCGCAAATCACCGCTGCTTGCGGTGATCTGCTCCGGTCGGGATGACAGAATTGAGGGAATCTGAACATCCCCACTCAAGCCAAAACCGGGCTTGAGTGGGCCACCCGGCCGTCATAAGTCGCAACAGAAAAGGCCGCGACTTAGGTCGCGGCCTTTCAAGATTGCCGAGCTTTGGTTTGGCCTGGACGGGCGGGACGCCCGTCCTCCATTCGATTCTCGGTTAGTGACGGCCTCCGCTGTGTCCGCCGCCGCCGAAACCTCCGCGGCCACCGCGGCTGGGGCCGCCGCGTCCACGTCCTCGCCCGCCACCACCGCCACCGCCGCCGGGGCGACGGCCGCGGTCACCACCTCGGTCTGGGCCTCGATCTCCACTGCGCTCCGGGCCTCGATCTCCTGCACCAGCTCCGGCGAGGGGCGCATCGCGGTTGAAGTTGGGCTCGTCGTCGGCGAAATCGGCGCCGCCTTCGATGGTCAGCGCGGGAGCGGGAAGGGGAGCGGGTTCGCCGCTGCCGTCTCCTCCACCGTCTTCCGGTGGAAGGTCGCCGCCGCCCATCTTGGCGCGCTGTTCCTTGAGGATGGCTTTGCGCGACAACCGGATGCGGTTGCCTTCAACCGCCAACACCTTTACCAGTACCTGGTCGCCTTCTTTCAGTTCGTCGCGAACGTCCTTGATGCGGTGCTCCGCGACTTCACTGATGTGCAACAGACCATCGGTGCCGGGGATGATCTCGACAAAAGCGCCGAAATCAGCCAGGCGGGTGACCGTGCCCAGATAAGTTTTTCCTACCTCGGCCGTGGCGGTCAGGTCGCCGATAATCTGCAAAGCTTTGGCTGCCGAAGCCTCGTCGTTTGAGGCTACGTTGATCTTGCCCGAATCCTCGACGTCGATCTTCACGCCGGTGCGCTCGATGATGCTGCGAATCATCTTGCCGCCGGGCCCAATCACGTCGCGAATCTTGTCCACCGGAATCTGCAGGGTGTAAATACGGGGAGCAAAGGACGAAACCTTCTCGCGGGGACTGGGCAGGACCGCATTCATCTTGTCCAGAATGAACAGGCGTCCGCGCTGGGCCTGGGACAAGGCCTCGCGCATGATCTGCGCCGTGATGCCTCCGACCTTGATGTCCATCTGCAGGGCGGTGATGCCGTCCTTGGTGCCGGCGACTTTGAAGTCCATGTCGCCGTAGTGGTCTTCGGCGCCGGCGATGTCGGTCAGGATGGCGTAGTTCTCGCCTTCCTTTACCAACCCCATGGCGACGCCCGCAACCGGTGACTTAAGGGGAACGCCTGCGTCCATGAGCGACAACGAGGCTCCGCAAACCGTGGCCATCGAAGACGAACCGTTCGACTCCAGGATGTCGGAAACTACGCGCATGGCATAGGGCCACGTATCTTCGCCCGGCAAGACGTTCGCGATGGATCGTTCCGCCAACGCGCCGTGGCCGATTTCACGCCGGCCAGCACCGCGCAGAAATGCAACCTCTCCAACCGAAAACGGGGGGAAGTTATAGTGCAGCATGAAGCGTTTCTTGGCTTCGCCTTCGAAGACTTCCAGGCGCTGCATGTCGTCGCTGGTGCCCAGGGTGGTGGTGACCAGGGCCTGAGTTTCACCGCGGGTGAAGATGGCGGATCCGTGGGTGCGGGGGAGCACGCCGACTTCGATCCAGATATCGCGGATCTGGTCGAACGCGCGGCCGTCGGGACGGCGCTTGTTGTTGATGACCTGCTCGCGGAAGATGCGCTCACGCAGGGTTTCAAAGTAGGTCTTGAATTTCTTCTGTGCGGCTTCGTCGTCCGCCGGGATGGCAGCCTGCAGCTGTTTCTTGAGTTCCCTGGCCAGGCTTTGACTTTCGGCCTTGGGATGTTTCTGGGTGTCGAGGCGGTCGGTGAGGTCGGCGCCGACGCGATTCTTCAAGTCGTCGTAGTAGGCCTGGTCGAATTCCGGAGGAGCTACCTGACGCTTGGGCTTTCCCCCCTTTTCCCTGAGATCGTTGATGGCGGCGCAAATCTTTTTGATTTCGGTGTGGGCAAACTCGATGGCGTCCACGACCGTTTCTTCCTTCACTTCCTTGGCGCCCGATTCGATCATCACGATGCCGTCGGAGGTGCCGACCACCATGATGTTCAGCAGGCTCTCGCGCATCTCGGTGTAAGTCGGGTTGATGACGAATGCGCCATTGACCAGGCCTACACGGACGGCGCCGATGGGGCCTTCGAACGGGATATCGGAAATGGTAAGCGCGGCGGATGCGCCGTTGATGCCGAGGACGTCAGGGTCGTTCTCGGTGTCGGCGGAAAGTACGAAAGCAATGACCTGGGTCTCACACTTGAAACCGTCGGTGAACATGGGACGCACCGGGCGGTCAATCTGGCGGCTGGTGAGGATTTCACGCTCACTGGGCCGGCCTTCGCGCTTGATGAAGCCGCCGGGGATACGTCCGCCGGCGTAGGTGTATTCGCGATAGTCGACGGTCAGGGGGAAGAAATCGATGCCCTCGCGGGGATCGGGGTTGGCGGTGGCGGTGGCCAACACGACGTTATCGCCCATGCGCACAACCACCGAACCGTGCGCCTGCTTGGCTAATTTTCCGGTTTCAAAAGAGATTCGCTTACCGCCGGTAAGGTCAACTGTTACTTCTTGTTTCATGATTCATTTCCTTTTGGCAGGAGAACACGCGCGTATGCGTTTTGGAGAGGCTGCACAGTCGAAGGGCAAGAGCCAGTAGCGTTCTGGAGATGGCCGGAAACACACCGTTCGCGGCTTTGTTCCTTATTTCGTGATGGCCGTCTGCGCCACGGCCCGATGATTCCGATGGTAGTCCGGCGCCTACACCCCGAGCCGGGAACGGCCCCGCAGAAAAACCTATTTGCGCAGGCCCAGCTTATGCACAACCGTCTTGTAACGCTCGGAATCGTACAGCTTGAGGTAGTCCAGCAGGCGGCGACGCTTGCTGACCAGCATGAGAAGACCGCGGCGCGAGCCATGGTCCTTCTGGTGCGTTTTGAAGTGGTCCGTCAATTGGCCAATCCGCTCGCTAAGCAACGCGATTTGGACCTCGGGGCTGCCCGTGTCGGTGGGATGCGTGCCGTACTGGTCGATGAGGGACTTCTTTTGCTCTCTGGCTAGCACTAACCTAGTGCACTCCTGTCTTCTAGTTTCAATTTGATCGTAACGTGTAATTAAGGTAACACGCTGTAGACCGAGGTGTAAAGGTGAAGGACTTCGGACGCCAGACTTCGGACGTCGGCAATTCCCTATCCGCGACAGGGGGGTGTCATACCAAAGGAACGTACCGAATCAGCATCTGAATTAGTATAGTTATGCCGACTGCCATGACAGTGCGATGTGTCCAATGCGGCCAGGAGAATAATCCCCAATACCGGTTTTGCGGCATGTGCGGGGCTCCCCTGGGACCGCCGCCGGCGCCGCTGAGAGACGACCTGCCGCGGGAACGAGTCAGACAGCCCGTAAGTGGCCCATCCTTTCTGGGGCTGGGAGATGAACGCTCCCGCGACCTGGATTACCTGCTGGAAGATGAACCGCCGCGAGGCCACGGACGGCTGTACCTGGCCCTGCTTCTGCTTATCTTGAGCGGAGCTTTGCTGGCGTGGCACTGGCAGCGTGACGGCTATCCCTGGGCCGAATACATCCCGCAGCCCGTCATCCGTCCCTCACCGGCCCCGGCGCCAGTTCCCCCTCCGGGTTCGACAGCGACAACGGCGGCAGCTCCGGTTACGCCGGTGGAGCCGACTGCGAACCCAGCACCTCCGGAGGCACAACCTGGGACCGCCGAGGCGGCCCAGCCTCCCGCCGCGGAACCTGCAGCGGGTAGTAGCGTTCCTGCCAGCCCAGCCGGCGTCGTGAAGCCAACCGACCAAGCCGCAACGCCCCAGGCCGCAGCGGCGCAAGCCTCACCGCCGGAGGAGAGCCCCGACTCCGGGGAAGTTGGGGCGGCGGCACCGACGGCGGCGTCCTCGCAGACGGAGGAGCCCAAGACGCCGGAGCCGGCGCCAAAGGAAGCGCGGGCCGCGACTGTGGTGTCCGCGCCGAGACCGGTCGGTCCGAAGCCGTCGCCCAGCGCTCCTGCACAAAGCTTTGAAGATCGGCTGGTGGCGGATGGAGAAAAATATCTGTACGGGCGGGGGGTGCCGGAAGACTGTGACCGGGCCCAGAGAAACTTGCAAATCGCGGCGCGACAATCGAATGCCAAGGCGCAGACCTTGCTCGGCGCCATGTACGCAACCGGTCACTGCGTGGGCCGAGATCTTCCGACCGCCTATCGCTGGTTCGCCAGGGCGCTGCATGGAGACCCGGGCAATTCGCGGGTGCAGCGCGATCTGGAAGTGCTGTGGAAGCAGATGACGCCCGAGGAAAGACTAGTGGCCATGAAAAGCCAGTAGGATTTGGCCAACCTTTGCGGAACCGCGTCGGCTGGATTTACCCCAGTGATCAGTTCATTGTTCCCAGTTGTCAGTTGTACGTCAGGGGTGATGGTGAGCGGCCGTTTCTGGTGAACTCATGACCAGACGTCCGTGCTGAACGCCCTTGGTGCTGATCAGACGGTCGGCCAGTTTCTGTACCTCTTTTGACTTCCCGCGAAGTACGACCACTTCGAGACAGCTTTCGTGATCCAGATGAGCATGCAGGGTGGAGATGATCACGTGATGATGCTCATGCTGCAGGTCCGTAAGTTTCTCGGGCAAGAGGCGAGTGTGATGGTCGTAGATAAGAGTGACAGTGCCTACCACGAAGGCATCGGGGGCAACCACGGCGGAACCTACCAGGCGGTCGCGAATGAGATCGCGAAAAGCTTCGGAGCGGTTCTCGTAGCCTTGGTGCGCGATAAAGCGGTCGAAGCGGCGAAGGAGTTGCGTATCGATGGCGACGCCGATGCGGCTTAGATCTCCCATTTTAAGGCCCCTCTGGGGTAGTCTACTCTTCCCCGGTTGCGAGATAAGTGCCCGCGCAATCCGCTGCGGGCCCGCGAGCGTACTTTTGAAAGGATGAGATAACGGTTTGCCTGGTGCAGAATTAAAGGGAGTGGCGAGCGAGGCCGCGCTGGCATCGGCGATGCGCTCGGGCGACGAGAGCGCGATGACGGCGCTGTATGACCGCTATTCCTCGCTGGTGTATGCGGTGGCGTTGCGCGTGCTGGGCGATACCGGGGCTGCGGAGGACGTGTTGCAGGAAGTGTTTATGCAGTTGTGGCGCAATCCTGGGGCATTCGATTCCAGCCGCGGCAACCTGGGGGCCTGGTTGGGAGTGATTGCGCGGAATCGCGCGATTGATAGTTTGCGCAAGCGGCGGCCGGAGACTGATATCGCCGACCTGGTGGTTTCGGTCGAACCGGACATGGCGGGCGAAGCGGAACGGGCCCGCGCCATGGTGAAAGTGCGGGGCGCCCTGAACGACATGCCCGGTCCGCAGCGCAGCGCGCTGGAGATGGCATACTTCGAAGGCCTTACCCATACCGAAATCGCGGTCAAGACGGGAGAGCCGCTGGGGACAATCAAGACTCGCATTCGCGCCGGGTTGCAGGCGCTGCGGAAAGCATTTGAAGCATGAGCGCGCACGAACAATTCGCCGACGATCTCGCCCTGCTCGCCCTGGGAACGCTGCAGGGTGACGAGCGCGTTGCGGTCGAGAAGCATCTGGAAGGGTGTTCCGACTGCCGCCGGGAGCTGGAGCGATTGCGGGGAGATATGGGCCTGCTCGCGCTTTCAGTGTCTGGACCCGCGCCGCCGCAACGTTCCCGCGAACGATTGTTGCAGGCGGTCGCGAAGGAGCCTCGCCGGCCGAAGACTGCCCCGCGCCGGTCTTTATCTTTGTCTTTCGTTCCGTGGCTGGTGGCGGCAGGGCTCCTGCTGGTGGCGGGCTTCTTCTGGAAGCAAAGCGACCATCTGGCCCAGCGTGTGGCCCGGTTGCAGAACGAATCGGTCCAGCAGCAGGCGCAACTCGAACAAGCTCGAGAGGTGGTTTCCACGCTGACCTCGACCGACGCGCTGCGCGTGACCTTAGTTGCGGCGCAGACTCCGCCGCAGCCGCAAGGCAGAGCCATTTACGTTCGAAACCGCTCCAGCCTGATTTTCCTGGCCAGCAATATGCCGGGCTTACCGCCGCAGAAAGCTTATGAGCTGTGGCTGATTCCGACCATTGGCGCGCCCATCCCCGCCGGCGTGTTCAAGCCCGATGCCCGGGGCAGCGCGACCGTGGTCGAACCGCCGCTACCCGCTGGGGTGGAGGCCAAGGCGTTTGCGATTACGGTGGAGCCCGAGCAGGGGTCGTCGACGCCCACAATGCCGATTCTGATGATGGGTGCGGGGGAATAAACCCGCCAGAGCGGAAATCAGGCTTCCTCGCTCTCCTTCAACTTCGCAATCACTCCGAAATCCTCGAGCGTCGTGGTGTCGCCCTTCACGTCGCCGCTGCTGGCGAGTTCCCGTAAGAGACGACGCATGATTTTTCCGCTGCGGGTTTTGGGCAGCGAGTCCGTGAAACGAATGTCGTCGGGCTTGGCCATGGCGCCGATTTCTTTGGCCACCCACTTTCTCAGGTCATCTTTCAATTCATGACTGGGCTTTCTTCCCTGCTCGAGAGTAACGAAGGCTGAGATGGCTTGGCCTTTGATCTCGTCCGGACGCGCTACCACGGCTGCTTCGGCAACCGCTTCGTGCGCCACCAGCGCAGACTCGACCTCCATCGTGCTCAAGCGGTGGCCGGAAACGTTGATCACGTCGTCCACCCGCCCCATCACCCAGAAATAGCCGTCTTTGTCTTTGCGGGCGCCGTCGCCGGTGAAATACATGCCGGGGATCTGGGACCAATATTGCTGCACATAGCGGTCGGGATCGCCGTAGATGGTGCGCAGCATTCCGGGCCAGGGCTGCTTGATGACTAGAAATCCGCCGGAGCCCTCGGGGACAGGTTTGCCCTCCATCGTGACCACCTCGGGCACGACGCCGGGAAAGGGACGAGTGGCTGAGCCCGGCTTGGTGGCGATGGCCCCGGGAATGGGGCTGAGCATGATATGTCCGGTTTCGGTCTGCCACCAGGTGTCGACGATGGGGCAGCGGTTGTGACCGATGAGCTCGCGGTACCACATCCACGCCTCGGGGTTGATGGGCTCGCCGACGGTGCCCAGCAAGCGCAGGCTGTCGAGCCTATGCTTTTTGGGCCATTCGTCACCCCACTTGGTGAAAGTACGAATCGCGGTCGGGGCGGTATAGAAAATGTTTACCTGGTGGCGGTCGATGATGCTCCAGAAACGGTCGGGTTCGGGGAAGTTGGGCGCGCCTTCGTACATGAGGCTGGTGGCGCCGTTTTGCAGCGGTCCGTAAACGATGTAACTGTGGCCCGTGACCCATCCGATGTCGGCGGTACACCAGTAAGTGTCCTCTTCCTTGAGATCGAACACCCACTTGGTGGTCAAGTAAGTGCCGACGGCATAGCCGCCGGTGGTATGGACGACGCCCTTCGGTTTGCCGGTGGTTCCGGAAGTGTAAAGGATGTAGAGCGGGTGCTCGGCGTCGAGAGGCTCGGCGGGACAATCGTCCGACGCCTTCGCCATCAGCTCGTGCCACCAGTGATCGCGGCCCGACTGCATATTGATTGGTGTTCCGGTGCGCTGGTAGACCACGACGTGCTTAACCGAGGGGCAGGATTTCAGCGCTTCTTCGACTGCAGGAAAGAGTTTGACCTCGGCGCCGCGCCGGTAGGAACCATCCTGGGTGATGACGGCGGTGGCCTGGGAGTCGTGAATGCGGTCGACCAGGGCGTTCGAGGAGAATCCGCCGAACACGACGGTGTGCGGCGCACCGATGCGGGCACAGGCCAGCATGGCAATGGGCAGCTCGGGGGTCATGCCCATGTAGATGGCAACCCGGTCGCCCTTCTTGACTCCGAGCGATTTCAGGACGTTGGCGAACTTCTGCACTTCGCGATGAAGTTGCTGATAAGTGAGGGTGCGAACTTCTCCCGGCTCGCTCTCCCAGATCAACGCCGCTTTGTTTTTGCGGGCGGACTGCACATGGCGGTCGAGACAGTTGTAAGAGATATTGAGCTGGCCGCCGGCAAACCATTTTGCCCAGGGCAGGTTCCATTCCAGGACCTTGTCCCACTTTTTGAACCAATGCAGCTCGTTCGCGATCCCGGCCCAGAATTTCTCCGGCTGCTCGACCGATTCGCGGTAGATGCGCTCGTACTCCTCCAGGCTCTTGATGTGCGCCTGCCGGCGGAAATCTTCTGGACATTCGAACTTTCTATCCTCGTGCAGAACGGATTCGATATTGCTGCGGCCATCGGCCGCAGCGGGCTTCTCGGGCATGCTGTTCCCTCGTGTTGTTAGGCTGCAGGAAAGCGCAGTGCAGATTCTACAAGGCCAGGCGTGGATTGTCTGCACACGCGAGCTTAGTTGTCATCCTGAGCGCAGCCTTTCCATTCGCTTGCGAATGGGAAGATGAAGTCGAAGGACCCCTCAGAGTGCAACGTCACGCTTGCTTGCAGGTGCCGAGTTCGTGAAGCTGGTAGGGGTCCTTCGACTGCACGATTGCTTCGCGTTGCGAAGCAGTCGCTCCGCTCAGGATGACACTGCGAGATTACGAATCCAGAAATCGGTCCTGGTATTTTTTGCTCGGGCGGGACGCAGGTTTCGTGTTTTCCGGAAGGCCCGAAAGTGCACACGCGAGCTCAGTTGTCATCCTGAGCGCAGTTTTTCCATTTGCTTGCGAATGGAAAGACGGAGTCGAAGGACCCCTCAGAGTGCAACGTCACGCTTGCTTGCAGAACGCTGAGTTCGTGAAGCTGGTAGGGGTCCTTCGACTGCACGATTGCTTCGCGTTGCGAAGCAGTCGCTCCGCTCAGGATGACACTGCGAGATTACAAATCCAGAAATCGGCTTTGGTATTTTTGCTCCGGCAATACGCAGGTTTCGTGTTTTCCGAAAACCCGGTAGCGATGACGGGCGACGACGCCGTATCCCCACTCGCGCAAGGGCTTGGGAAAAATGTTTAGAGCGACCGCCAGGGCGCGCCAGCGGCCGCCCAGTTCGCGCAATATGGAGATAACGGCGGAAGAGCGGGCGAGGACCTTTCCCGATTGGTCAATGAAGTAGATCGTGTTCAGGTCGCGAGAGTCGAGGCCGTGGGGTTGCAGGATGCGGGCGGCATAATCACTTTGAAGTGAGGCGAAGCGAATGCGGGCCGAGGTGTCGTGCTTGAGCACGAACTTCACTGTGCGATTGCAGAGGCCGCATACACCGTCGTACAGGACGACAGGGTAGGCGCGGCCTGGCGTGGATTCTGGCACGGCATATTTCCAGTCAGCGAGGCAGTTCGGGCTTTCTCTGGAGTTCGGGGACGTATTCTACGATGCTTCCCTTCTCTAACAGGTAGTTCCCGGGACCTTGTTGGCCGCGCACGGTGCGGGCGAATTCGGCTACAAAGAAACCGGCGCGCAGGGCTTCGGTGAATGCCCAGCGCGTTGCCTCCCTCCATTCCCGGGCCAGTCCCGGGTCCTTTTGCTCGACGGTTCCGATATCGCTGGGAATCTGGATGGCAATTCGCTGGCGCGCCAGCGCGGTGGCCAGATCATTGCGCAGCGGCTTGCCGTCTCCATTGAACTGGAGCAGGGGTTGCAGGCGTGAAAACGCGTCGAGCACCTCGGGTCGGTGATCTTTGCCCTGCAAGCGATCGCGAACCCGGCGGCTGGCGAGCGGCCACCTTACCCACAAGCGATCGGTACCGTTCTGGTGCAGCACGCTGGAAGTTTCAGCTCCGTAGAAGTCGATCTTGTAAATATCGGAGACCACGCCCAGTTTTCCAAAGTTGAGATGGGCATTCCGGCTCTGCAACGGGTCGAAAGTCCAAGTCATCTCGGGGATTCGCATGGCCAGGGCGCGTTCGCGCTGGGCCAGCTTGAGTTTGTATCCCAGATCGAGGTTACGATAGGGCGCACGCACGGCGAGCAGATGGGAGTGCAAAGTGACGTGTCCGGCCGATTCCATGGCCAGGAAACCAAAGGCGAATCCGGCCAGCTTGGGCCCGTCGAACGCGCCTACCCAGATGCTGCCCGCCTCCCGGGTGGCGATCATCAGGGTCAGGGGCATGACGTCGAGATCGACGAGTTTCCATACTTCCCGTTCGACCGCTTCGGCTTCTTCCAGGTCTTCGATGGTTTGGAGATCGCGGATGACAATCGACTTTGGGGGAGATTCGGCCATGGCTCGGTGAAGGCGTCCAATATACGCGAGGCGGATTGGTTGATGCCAGCCGGACTTCACATCAACCGCTGCATGCCGACCGAGTCCTTGCAGTAAAAGTATTCCGCCCCTTCGGGGCTGCACCGACGAGGAGGTCCGCGCCCACGTATTCACATTAGTGATCGGCGCTGGCGGCCGGGGGCACCCGCCCTACACATTCACTCTATGTATTCACTCTATCTCACCCCAGCGTCTGCACCTCCACACTCAGCACCGCCGGCAAATCCCGCACAATCGGGTTCCAGCTGTCTCCCGCATCGGCGGAGGCATACACCTGGCCGCCCGTCGTCCCGAAATAAACTCCGCATTTATCCAGCGAGTCCACGGCCATGGCATCGCGCAGCACGTTTACGTAGCAGTCTTCTTGAGGTAAACCGCGAGTCAGCGGTTCCCAGTCGTTGCCGCCGGTGCGGCTGCGGTACACGCGCAGCTTGCCGTCCGGCGGATAGTGCAGCGAGTCGCTGGTGATGGGGACCACGTAAACCGTCTCCGGCTCGTGGGCGTGGATGTCGATCACGAAGCCGAAGTCGGTGGGCAGGTTGCCGCTGACTTCTTTCCAGTTGTCGCCGGCGTCGTCGGAGCGCATCACGTCCCAGTGCTTTTGCATGAAAAGCACGTCCGGCCGCTTGGGATTCATGGCGATGTGGTGGACGCAGTGTCCGACTTCGGCATCCTGGTCGGGGATATATTGCGAGCGCAGGCCGCGATTGATCGGCTTCCAGCTGGCGCCGCCGTCGTCGGTGCGGAAGGCACCCGCCGCCGAGATCGCGATGTACATTCTTTTCGCATTGCTGGGATCAAGAATGAGAGTGTGCAGACACATGCCGCCCGCGCCCGGCTGCCACTTAGGGCCAGTACCGTGTCCGCGCAGGCCGGGGAGTTCTTTCCAGTTCTGGCCGCCGTCGGTCGAGCGAAAGATGGCGGCGTCTTCCACGCCTGCGTAAACCGTGTCGGGGTCGGTGAGCGACGGCTCCAGGTGCCACACCCGCTTGAACTCCCAGGGATGCTGCGTGCCGTCGTACCACTGATGCGTGGTCAGGGGCGCAGCGGCCGCGTCGTAGACGAACTTGTTGCTCTCGCCTTTGGGCGGACCAGGCGCGGCGGGTTCTCCGGGCGGGGTTCCGGGCTGGAGCCAGGTTTTGCCGCCATCGTCGGAGCGCTGGATGATCTGGCCGAACCATCCGCTGGTCTGCGAGGCATAAATTCGATTGGGATCGGCCGGCGATCCCTTGAGGTGGTAAAGCTCCCAGCCCGCGAAATGCGGGCCGCTGACCTCCCATTTATCGCGCTTGCCGTCCGCCGTCAGGACGAAAGCACCCTTGCGTGTACCTACCAGCACTCGTACTTTGCTCATCCTTCGCTCCTTATTTCTTTGCTCGGCGATGCTTGCCGATGGACTATGGCGGCCCGTGGCCAGCGCTGCTGATCATCCGGACGTTCGCGTCCTGTGTACGCCCTCGCCGACTCTCCTGTCGTCGAGGTACTCACCCTCGTCACGTCGCGCTCTTCGAATAATATATCTTCCGGATACATCTTGGCTCGGCCGGACGAAAAGCGGAAGGAATGCGCCTGGCGCCTTATTGGGAGATGCTTTTGGATATTTGGAGGTCGCAAACCAGCTACATGCGAAATCACTAGGCCCAGCGGCTCTTGCGAAAAAACCGTTGCCTGCCGCCTGCCTTTATATGCCTTGACACGTATATGCCCTGTGGAGTATATCAAGAGGGTGGAATCTGTATTCGAAATCATTGCGGAGCCGAACCGCCGCGCGATATTGGGCCTCCTGGTCTCGTCCCAACAGTCGGTGGGAGAGATCGAGCGCCGGCTTGGTATGCCGCAGCCGACTGTGTCCAAGCACCTGCGAGTACTCCGCGAGGCCGGTTTCGTGGAATCCACGGTGGACGCACAGCGCCGCCTCTACCGGCTGAAGCCTGAACCGTTTCAGGAGGTGGATACCTGGCTGGCTCAGTTCCGCAGGTTCTGGTCCACTCACCTGGATGCTCTCGAACGCCACCTTGATCGCATGAATCACGACCGCATGGGTCAACGACCGTATGGATCATCAACACCACCGAAAAGGAAGACTAAAGAGAACAAGACGCGGCCCAAACCGCGGACGTGACAAAGGAGAAACGAAATGAAAATCAAAGTAACCAGCGTATACGTGGACGACCAGGACAAGGCCCTGCGTTTCTATACCGAGATACTGGGCTTTGCCAAGAAGACCGATTTCAGTCAGGGCCCATATCGCTGGCTGACCGTGGCCTCGCCCGAGGAGCCGGACGGCACTGAGCTGCAGCTGGCGCTGAACAACAACCCCGCGGCCAAAGCGTATCAGCAGGCGATCTTTCAACAGCGCCAGCCCGCGGCCATGTTCTACACCGACGACGTCAAGGGCGACTATGAGCGGATCAAGGCCCGCGGCGCCGAGTTCACCATGCCGCCCACCGACGTGACCGCCTCGACCATTGCGATGCTGAACGACACCTGCGGCAACCTCATTCAGCTCACCCAGCTGGCACGCTATTGACGCCAAGGAGAAGACGGTGACCGATCGCGAGCAGTACATACCGGGTCAGGCCAGCGGGGCGCGGGTACAGAAGGACCGGGGACAAAATGGTGAAGACAAGTGGACGCTCATTATCGTCCGAGAGCTGCGCCATTCGCCGGAAAAAGTCTGGCAGGCGCTGACCGACCCGGCGCATCTACGCGAGTGGGCGCCCTTTGATGCCGATGGGAACCTGGGCACGGTTGGAAGCACGGTGAAGCTCACCACGGTGGGAGCGCCCACGCCGCGCGTTACCGAAACAAGAGTGACGCGAGCCGACGCTCCCGAGGCGCTGGAGTACAAGTGGGGTGGCTTCAATATGCGGTGGGAACTCGAAGCCTTTGCGGGCGGCACGCGCCTGACGCTGTGGATCAACATCGGTCACCGCTTCATCGCAATGGGTGCGGCCGGGTGGCACATCTGCTTCGATGTGCTGGATCGGCTTCTGGCCGGTCAGCCGATCGGCCGCATCGTCGGCCCCGAGGCCATGAAGTTCGGCAGCTGGCAGCGATTGAACGCCGAGTACGCCAAGCAGTTCGGGGTTGAATCGCCCAACTGGCCGCCTCAGGCGGCTCAAAAGTCGTGAATCGACGGTGGCCCATTCAAGCCCGCTTTTGGCTTGAGTGGGGCAGTTCAGATCTGGACAGAGTCTTCCTGCCGCTCTTTTTGTGCTTTCGTGTCGTCTATTCTGGCACGATTTCTACGCGTCCCTTGCCCTCAAAAGCAACACAAGGTCCCTCCACTCCGCAGATCACCGCTGCTCGCGGTGATCTGTTCCGGTCGGGATGACAGAGTTGGGGAGATCTGGACATCCCCACTCAAGCCAAAAGCGGGCTTGAGTGGGCCACCGTCACTTGCGGGGTTGCGGGTTACGCTGAGCGCAGCTAAATTAGGTGCCAGAGTTGGAGCTGTATATGAAAAGGCCCGTCGCGGTGGAATCTGCCTCTGCATTCATCTATGCTTCTGCGTCAATCGACGAGAAGATCAAGCAACTTGGGGACTGGCGCGGGAAGACGCTCGCGAAAGTGCGCGGAATCATACACCAGGCAGACCCCGAGATCGTCGAAGAGTGGAAGTGGGCCAAGGGAACATCGCCGGGGACTCCCGTCTGGTCCCACGGCGGCATCGTCTGCACGGGAGAGACGTACAAGAACGTCGTCAAGATGACATTTGCCAAGGGAGCTGCGTTGCCGGACCCCTCCGGTCTATTCAACTCCAGCCTCGAGGGGAATGTCAGACGCGCCATCGACATCCACGAAGGCGACAAGGTCGATGCGGCGGCCTTGAAGGAGCTCATCCGCGCTGCCGTGGCGCTCAATCTCAAGAACAAGGGCAAGCCCAAGCCGAAGCCCCGGTGAACCTCCCCACACCTTCGACCAGAGCGCGCTTCACCGTGGCGGCTCGACGCCGCGAAAGAAGTCATACTTATCGCCTCCGCGGATGAAGTACAGCTGTGCCACAGCATCGGGAGACTCGTAGAGACCTTCAATGCGTCGAATTCGCTCCGGCCTTGTGTGCTGCAGCGGCTTGGGCAAGAAGCCTATTGATCTCATCCCGGTGATCTTCCACAAACTTGACGTGCTCAGGAGAAGCTGCAACCCGGGCGGGGTCATCGCCCGCATTCCTCGATTGCGAACCTTGTGGCATCCCCGGAAACATCGCCGTGTTGAGCGCCATCGTGGTGAGAACGTAGTCCCGAACTGATAGGCCGTGCTTTTCTATGATTTTGGCTGCCTGGGACACCATCTCAAGGTAATGAGTCTGTGCCTCGAGCGTGCCTTGCGCGGAGCCATTCTGCATCTGGTGGCGGAACGCGGCATCGGAACTGAAGAGGTGGGCCATTTCGATCGTTGCTTGATACTTCTTTTCGACCTTCTCCATGGTCAGGGGATAGGCAGCGATGACCTTGGCATCTTGCATGGATTGCGCTTGGCCGAGCGGACAAAGCAGCAGTAAAAGAACCGAAATCTGAAACCAGCTGAGACGGGCACGAAGGTGAAACATGGAATGTCCCTCTGTTCAAAGAGATTCCCGAAAGTTCAGAAAACCTGCCAGCGGGTCTGGGTGGGCATAGATTCAATGAAACCGGCGGCAGCGTCAACAAAACAGTTTCTTATCGCATCATTAACTCCCAATTGGTTTTTACTCAATGAGTTGGGCGACACTTCTTAACAGGGCGTGTGGTAAGCCTTGGGCAATCGGGCGGAACTTCGCAATCGTAATCATCACACGACGTTACAGCGTGAACGGAATTGACACGGCGAGAAAGAGGACGGGCTAAACGGGACACCAAAAGGGGCACGGGAACGTGCCCCTTTTGGTTTCTCGATAGTTTCACCAAAACTAGAGCAAGTTCTTTGGAATGAATGGCGGGGACGACGGGACTCGAACCCGCGACCTCTGCCGTGACAGGGCAGCGTTCTAACCAACTGAACTACGTCCCCACTCGCCAAATCAACAAGATGCGCAATAACCAGTGTTTACGAGGCTTTGCGCGATTTGCATACCGTGCATGGAATTATCTTTGTTGCCCAAAAGAGCGCGATTCCTGTCCGAACCGCCCCCGAACCGCCCCCAAATTTCGGCTTCACCTTGCAGTTGTGCCATGTGCAAAATCGACTGCACACTCCCGGCGATCCAGATCACCAGCATAGACAAGAGGAGAGGTTGGCACAGAAATATCCTAACAGCTTCTCGCAGAACACGAAAGACACCTTCATTTTCCCAGGGTCGGACTGAACGAAATTCTCAAATTCGGCCGCAACGGTGATACCAGTTGTTTGTGCGACCGAGCAGCAACCTCATCGCCATCGAGAAGAACCAAGGCGCCTGAGGTGGTCAACTCTCGATTGGCGTGACGAGACGTTGCGACGACGTTATAACCTTCTATCAGAAACCCTTCGACTAAACCGGCGCCAATGCCTCCCGATGCTCCGGTTACGATTGCTGTTTTCTTGCCCGACATACATCGCCTTTCAATCCGAGGGTTCCGGCCGAGAATACGCAGTTGCGTCACCGACCATCTCGAAGCGGCTTCATCCAGCCCGCCGCGTCACGAACCCCTCACGTGAAGTACCGACAAATCCTTGCACCAACGCGGCGATCTGATCTGCTGCCGTGTCTAATGCGAAATGACCGCCGTCGACAATGTGAACTTCGGCATTCGGCACATCTTTGCGATAGCGTTCCGGCTCGCCCGGGTCGAACGAGAGCTCATACTTGCCCCAGATCACCAGCAGTCGCGGTTGCTTCTCGCGCATCCACGCTTGCCACTTCGGGTAGGCATCCACATTGGTTCGGTAGTCGAAGAATAAGTCACTCTGAATCTCGGCCTGGCCGGGCTGATTGAGAAAGTAGAATTCGTCTGTCCACAGATCTGGGTCACAGCGTTCGACATTGGGATCGTTTCCGACATGGCGCGTGCGCGTCGAAGCCAGGGAGAGGAGATTTGTGCGCAGCGCACTCTCGTTTGGAGCGCGATCCGCCCAAAACTCGCGGCGCGTCTTCCAATTGGCACCCAGGCCTTCGTTGTGCGCAACCGCATCTTGAACAATAAGAGCTTCCACGCGCTCCGGGTGCGCCAGGATCATGCGAAAACCCACCGGCCCGCCATAATCCTGCATGTAAAGTGTGTAGCGTGAGAGCCCTATCGTTTCGGCAAACCGATTCATGATCTCAGCGTAGTGATCAAACGTGTAGGCGAATTGTCTCGGATCCGGCCAATCGCTGTGTCCGAAGCCGGGGTAGTCGGGAGCGACCAGGTGATAACGCTCCGACAGCCGTGTGAAGAGCGGCTCGAACATTCGCGAAGAAGACGGCAAACCGTGCAGCAGCAGTATCGTCGGTGCGTCTTTCGGACCAGACTCCCGGTAGAAAATTGACAGCCCATCGATCTGTGCGGTGCGATAAAACGTCGGATACTTCATGGGTTGTTCCTCTCGTAGCCTTTGGACTTGGGTTCTTGGACTCGGGCGAACAATTGAAATGATGCGAGCACTATAGAAACCATCAGCTTCATGCAGGATAGCTGCATGGATGAATTCGAACGGTAAGATGTAAAAATGTGCATTTGCTTCGCTCCGTTCACGCTTAGGCCCGCCACCAGTTCTGTAGATAGGGCCTTTTGCGGCGCGCCCACGTAAGGGTCTCATTTGTGTCTGCTCTGGTTTTCACCATCAAGGTGCATAACGAGTAAAGACAAGGTCGCTCCCTTTAGTCTTCTCGTGGCAGGGGAAGCAGCTTTTCATAAACGCCGCATCGCCAGGTTTGCCGTCCGCGAAGTGACCGAACCCCCAGCCGCCGGTTGCGGCGTACTTGGTTGAGTCCTTGACCATGAACTGAATGTTCGTGGGGACGCCGGGAACGAAAGATTGAGCCTGGCCAAAGACTTTGTTGTTTTCGTCCGACGGGACGTTACGGTAATGCAAAGCAGCAATGATCGTGCCGTCCGGGAACGGAAGCTTGCCTGCGCGGAAGGCCTTGATCGCTACATCGTTGCCCAAGACCGCGCCTAAACTGTTCAGGTTGCCTGCTTCATGGGCCGAGGAGATCCACTGCCAGTCGCGATACCCGTGGGGGATGTCGGTGACGTAGGGGGCGGATTGCCCGTCCGCGTGGCCGGGGGCGGGGCCAATGAGCGCGGCAAGGGCGCCCGTTGCAACTGCAACCAAGAAGAATGTGAAGCGTCTCATGATGGTTCCTCCATTCAATATGCTTCGGTAAACGAAATCCGCTGCGATGAGGCGTCACACCAGAAGCTCGCGAAACAATTGAACGATAGTATTGGCGAAACCTTGGGATCAGTCGATGACGCGGGCGTTCGACGATCTCGCGCGCCAGTCACACGATTTGCCAGTCGAGCCGAGGCCGTGACTGTGACGGCCCGCCACTCGTTCCTCGTGGCGGTGTGCGGCCTATCCATCAGTTCTGACTGGTCGAGCCAGTCCTCTGTCGAAAGCTTAGCCTGCTCTGGACCGAACAATTCCGCCACCGCACGGATGAACGCCGATAACTCGCGCGCCGCCATGTTGATCTGGTCTTCGCAAGTCGAATTGCAAAACGATTCTTCCTTGTCCATGGATCTCCCCGTATTCTAGGGCGCATAATGAGTGAAGACAAAGTCACGAGCTTTGACAGGTTCGTGGCAGGGAAAGCAGGTTTTGAGCAGCGCCGCGTCGGCAGGTTTGCCGTCTTGGAATTGAGCGAACCCCCAGCCCCCGGTCGCGGCATATTTTTTCGAGTTTTTGACCATAAACTGAACGTTCGTGGCGGGTCCGGCCACGAAAGATTGGGAACGGCCAAAGACTTTGTTGTTTTCCTCGGACGGGACATAACCCCAGGCGAGGCGTGCGATGATTGTGCCGTCCGGGAATGGCAGCTTCCCCTCGCGGTATGCCTTGATCGCTACATCGTTGCCGAGAAGGGCGCGAAGATCGTTGAGATTGCCTTCTTCGTGGGCCACAGAGATCAGCTTCCAGTCGCGGTATCCGGGAGGAATTGTGATTCCGAAAACCGGATCAGCCTCTCCATCGGAGCGTCCAGAGGCGTGAGCCATGTAGGCGAGCACGCCGGTTAGCGCTACAACTGCAACCAACAGGTAAGCAAACCCTTTCATACGATGTGCTCTTTTCCAAAATGCTTATGTATCGATGCTTTCTCTGTGCGGACCATCAATATTTTCATGTTTCATCCTCCTTAGTGCTGTGGGTCGTGCTTGTGCTCTTGGTCGTGCGTGTCCCGATTGAATCGGTCCACGCGAGTGATCAGAACAGAAGCTTAGGAGATGAACAATTGGACGATGGTATCGTCGATACTTTGGTATTGCTCTACTGTTAACCAGCGGGTGACAAATTGACTGGTGCAGATTGCCGCACGATTTCCCATTCGAAGATAACGGTTGCAGCCATCCTCCCCGCACAAATGAGAGGCTCTCTGGTAGAATCCTCTGAACGGTGGGGGCGTCATCAGTCAAGTGTGCACAGTGACGCATGAGGTGCACGCGCTTGGCCATGAAATGGGGTGACCGCAAATGTTGCAAGTCACGCCAATCGTCTTCGTTGTTGACGATGACGTCTCCGTGCGCGAATCACTGGAGTCGCTGATCCGCTGTGAAGGCTGGCAGCCGGAGACATTTGGGTCCGCCCAAGAGTTCCTCGCCTGTCCACGAGCCCATGTTCCGACCTGCCTCGTACTTGATGTGTCTCTTCCAGGCCTCAACGGTCTCGATCTGCAGAAGCGCGTTGCCCTCGAACGGACTGACATGCCGATCATCTTCATCACGGGCTACGGCGATGTGCCCATGACGGTCCAAGCCATGAAGGCGGGGGCCGTAGAATTCTTGACGAAGCCGTTCAAAGATGACGTGCTGTTGGCCGCCATCCGGACGGCCCTCGAACGTAGCCGAGTTGCTCTTGGCCTTGAGGCAGAGATGCGGGTGCTCCGGGACCGTTACGCGTCGCTTTCCCAACGGGAACGGCAGGTTATGGCGTTGGTAGTCTCCGGCCTGCTGAACAAACAGGTCGCTGGCGAGCTTGGTATTAGCGAGATCACGGTGAAGGCGCACCGGGGCAAGGTGATGCAGAAGATGAAGGCCGACTCTCTTGCCGATCTGGTGAAAATGGCCACGAGACTCGGCCCCGCGCCCGAGGCGATTACGGCGGCGTAACGCCCATGTTCGCCGTCGTAGTTATTCGTGAAGCCGCGAAATTCGCGGACGCCGTCCTTCAAGTATTTTGCCGGCGTAGTGGGCGCGCTGGTCCTGAAACCGGGCGGACAAAATGGCCGACCCCTATCGGAGGAAAACAGCATGAAGAAGACCACGACACCAATTTCCCTTGCCGGCTCGCAGCTCGGTGACGTGCGTCATGTCTGCGCATTTTTCAATACCGACGACGAAGAGTATCGCGTGCTGCTTCCGTTCATTAAGGAAGGGTTCGCGTGTGGCGACAAGGCGGTGCACGTCGTGAACCCGGATCAACGTCGCGACCATCTGCAACGGCTGGCTGCGGTCGGAATCGACCCAGCGGCTGCCGAGCAGAATGGGCAGTTAGAGGTTCGGATCAACACCGAAACTTACATTCGGGACGGCCGTTTCGATCAGGATCGAATGCTAGCAGCGTTCGAGCAGATGGCCAGCGGCAATACCAAGGGTGGATTCCCGCTGAGCCGCATTTGCTGCCGGATGGATTGGGCAATTGAAGATCGATCGTACATTGACGATCTCGTTGAATTCGAATCGCGCGTAAATGATGTGTGGCGTGGTCACGACGACGCGGTGATCTGCACCTATCATCTCGGCAAATTTGGAGGCGACACGGTAATCGACATCATGCGGACGCATCCCATGATCATCATCGGTGGCCTCCTGCACCGGAATCCTTTCTACGTGCCGCCGGAGGAATTCCTGCACGAAGTCCGCCAACGCCGGGCCATGCGGCCTTCCTTGTCCTCCACGGCGGCCTGATATGGAACTCCAACCCGAACTTGCTTCCGGCGAAGTCAAGCGCCTTCAACGGTGCATTAACGATCTTATTAGCCTGCTTGCTCTTCCCGCGGTCTGGAGTGGCGGCGATCCATCCCAGGTTCTCCACACCTTGCTCGATGCGCTCATGCGCATGCTGCGCTTGGACCTAGTCTCTGTGAGGCTGACAGATCCAGTTGGCGGGGCGCCCGTTGAGATCGTCCGGCTCGCCGAGCTGCGAGGACCGATGCCTTCGGCGCACGAGATCTGTGAAGCGCTCAGCCAGTGTTTGAAAAACGACTCACGGAAATGGCCGCCACTGCTTCGGAATCGTATGGGTGAGGGAGACGTTTCGATCGTGGCTTTGCCACTGGGGTTACAAGGCGACCTCGGCGTAATCGTGGCAGCGGCTGAGCGGACGGATTTTCCACGGCAGACGGAGGCACTTCTTCTGAGCGTGGCGGCGAATCAGGCATCGATCGGGCTACAAGAGGCACGGCTCCTGAGCAATCAGAAGCGGCTCGCCAACGAACTTGATCAACGGGTCGTGCAACGGACTGCCGAACTTGCCGCGGCCAACGAAGAGCTCAAAAAGGAACTTGCTGAGCGCAGACTGGTAGAAGAGAGGCTCGGGCAGGAGGAGAGGGAGTTGAAGCGAAGTGAGGTCCTCAAGACAGCGATCGTGGACTCGGCGCTCGACTGCATTGTGACAATCGATCAGGAGGGCTGCATCACTGAGTTCAATCCGGCGGCGGAGCACACCTTCGGCTACCGTCGGGACGAAGTCTTGGGAAAGCACCTCGCCGACGCCATCATTCCGCCGTCTCTTCGGGAGAAGCATCGGCAGGGCTTTGCCCGCCATCTGGCCACGGGCGAGGCGCGAATGCTCGGGAAACGCATCGAGATGACGGCAGTACGCGCTGACGGACGAGAATTCCCCGTCGAGCTGGCAATCACACGCATTCCGTTGGATGGGCCGCCGTCCTTCACCGGCTGTCTGCGCGACATTACGGAACGCAAACGGGCAGCGCAGGAACTGCAGCGCAGCCAGGCGTTTCTCGCGGAAGCCCAGCATCTTAGCCGAACCGGCAGTTTCTCCTGGCGTGTAGCGACAGACGAAATCACATGGTCAGAGCAGCTTTACCGCATCTTCCAGATTGACCGGGATGCGCAGGTGACCTTCGAACTCATCGCTCATCGAATCCACCCTGAAGATTTGCCGGCATTCCAGGAACATATCGAGCGATCTCGCCGAGACCGCAGCGATGTGCAACTCGAGTTCCGCCTGCAGATGCCGGACGGCGCAGTCAAGTACGTACACGTCGCCGCTCACATCCGGGGCGATCACGGCCAACCGGAGTACATCGGCGCAGTTCAGGACGTGACAAAACGCCGAGCCTCCGAAGAGGCACTCAGCAAGGCGCGATCGGAGCTCTCACAGGTGGCCAGGGTTACGAGCCTTGGAGTATTGACGGCGTCCATCGCACACGAAGTCAACCAACCGCTTTCGGGCATCATCACGAATGCCGGCACCTGTCTTCGTATGCTGGCCGCCGATCCTCCCAATGTCGAGGGCGCGCGCGAAACCGTGCGGCGCACGATTCGCGATGGCAACCGAGCTGCGGATGTGATCTCTCGATTGCGCGCACTCTATGGCAAAAAAGAACCCACGATCGAATCGGTGGACCTGAACGAAGCTACGCGAGAGGTGCTCGCGCTATCCTGGAGCGAACTTCAGAGAAATCGCGTCATCGTGCAGCAGGAACTGGTTAACCACCTGCCTCTGGTCGCGGGCGATCGGGTGCAGTTGCAGCAGGTCATCTTGAACCTGCTTCGCAATGCTTCGGATGCCATGAGCACCATCGATGATCGTCCTAGGGATTTACTGATTCGAACTGAACCAGATGAGGATGATCGGGTGCGCCTCAGCGTGAGCGATGTTGGGATCGGCTTCGAACCTCAGGCTACGGATAAGCTTTTCGAGGCCTTCTACACGACGAAGGGTGAAGGTATGGGAATCGGATTGTCGGTCAGCCGTTCTATCATCGAACGTCATCACGGCCGCCTGTGGGCGATGCCAAATAGCGGTCCAGGAGTTACGTTCTCGTTTTCTGTGCCGTGTAAAGCAGAGGGTTTGACGAGCGACAGTGCTCGCGCCAGTCGGACACCTTCCGTGTCGGATGCGGCATGAGATATCCATGGCGGCCACTCGGCCCGCTACTTGCGGCGGCGAAACCAATACCAAAGTCTAATGGACGTCCTCCCACGCGAGGCGCATTCTTGCGTCATGGAATTGCGCCAGGAAAGGCGTGCTGTAGAACGCCCACTGGTATCAGTCGTTGATGACGACGAGTCTGTGCGCGAATCGCTGCCCGACCTCCTTGGCGAGTTAGGCTTTGCGGCGCGTACATTCTCATCCGCGGAAGAATTTCTTGCGTCCGACTGTCTCGACCAGACCCGTTGCCTGATCCTCGACATCGCCATGCCGGGCATGAGCGGACCTGACCTTCAACGGGAGCTGAAGCTTCGCGGGCAGGAAATTCCGATCATCTTTATCACAGCGAGCACAGATAAGAGTGTTCGCCCCCGGCTACTCGAACTGGGTGCGGTCGAGTGCCTGTTCAAGCCATTCAGCGACACGGCTCTACTTAAGGCTATTAATACGGCATTTCACCGGAAGTGAGAGTCCGGCACTTCCGGTGCGCGGCTTTGTTGTTGACGTGGACACCGGGAGACTGAGCGAAGTCAAAGCACTTGAAGAAGAGCGCGCTGCTTGACCCGCCGCAAAACTAAATGCAGGTCGAGCACGCACTCCGCTCGCCTCTAGCCAGGTATTTGGAGAAAGGATGGTAGAGACATGCCGGAAGCAACTTGGAAACCTCACGAAAAACATGGACGGCTGACGACGCAGAGCGACTTGCCCGACAGCGTCTACGCATTTCCGAAGCAGCGTAAAGAACCACTGACCGATGCACAACATGTTCGTAATGCGGTCGCGCGTTTCGATCAAGTCATCGACGTCTCCGATGCCGATCGCGCTTTGGCGTTCGCCAACATCGAGAAAGCTGCAAGCTACTACGACGTGAACCTCGCGGAAACGTCGTGGCACGAACTGGGCATTCGTCCTCAACCAAAGCAGTGACTCGTTGAACGCATTCGATTACTTCGAGTTCTAGCTTCGCTCATCTAGGTTTTGTTTGTGACCGTTTACTGCACAGCCCGAGGAGATCAATTATGAAAGCAGTCGTTGTCCACGCATATGGCGGCCCAGAGGTGCTGAAATTTGAAGACTATCCTGATCCAATGCCCGGACCCGGCGAGGTGCTGGTGCGGGTCGCCGCTGCGAGCGTGAATCCGATCGACTACAAGCGGCGTGCCGGATTAACGAAGGATTTTTACCCCATGAAGTTCCCAGGGCTGATAGGCGTCGATATGGCGGGGACTGTCGTCAAGATTGGGCCGGCAGTGGAGGGCTTTTCCGTCGGCGACCAGGTGTTCGCGATGGCAGACAATACTTACGCCGAACTCTGTGTCGTGAAGGCGGCAGTCTTGGCGAAAGTGCCGAAGGGTCTCGACTTGATCCAGGCGGCGGCGTTGCCGCTGGTGACGACGACCGGCAACCAACTCCTGTCCGCTACGGAAATCAAAGCCGGCCAGACGGTTTTGGTCGTGGGTGCCATAGGAAATGTCGGACGTTCGGCGGTATTCACTGCGAAGCAACGGGGAGCGACCGTGATTGCGGGGGTGTTAAAGACCCAGATGGATCAAGCGAAGATGATCGGCGCGGATCAGGCGGTCGCAACCGACGACGAGACCGCGATTGCAAGTCTTGCGACGCTTGATGCGGTGGCGGATACGGTCGGCGGAAGAACCGCCGAGAAGCTGATCGCCAAGGTTAAGCCGGGAGGAGTCTATGCATCGGTTGTAGAGGTGCCGCAGAACGCCGCGAAATACCCGTCTGTAAAAGTGGTGCACGTATTCTCGAAATTCGACAGGAAAACGCTCGAGTTCATGGCCGAAGCCGTGCGCGATGGCAAGCTGGTTATCCCAATCAGCCAGAAACTGCCACTCAGCGAAGCGGCCGAGGCTCAAGCAGCGGCAGAAAAGGGCGGTGTCGGGAAGATCTTGCTGGTGGCTTGACATTGTTTTGCGATCAAAGGACACGGAAGGAAAATCGAAAATCAAAAAGGTCTGCGCGGAGTCAACCCTGCGTCGAAACCAAGTGGCGATGGGTGGGTGGAATGCCTAATCGGCTTTCGAGCGTCTTCAAGGCGGGGGGGAATTGTCCGTGAAAGCAGTTCGGATCCATAGCTTCGGACCGCCCGACGTCGTGGTGGTCGAGGATGTGCCGATGCCGTCGCCGGGCCCAAACGAAGTTCTGGTGCGCGTGATGGCCGCGGGCGTCGCTCCCTGGGACGCGATCATCCGCGAAGGCAAGAGCAAGGTTAGCCCGCAACCTCCGCTCACCCTCGGTTCGGACTTCTCCGGTGTCGTCGAGAAGGTCGGCCCCGGCGTAACGGGCTTCGCGCCGGCCGACGAAGTCTATGGCGTCACCAATCCGCAGTTCTGTGGGGCCCAGGCCGAGTTCGCCGTGGCCACGTCCGGGATGATTGCCCGCAAGCCGCAATCGTTGAATCACGTAGCGGCAGCATCGGCTCCTGTCATCGCGGTAACCGCCTGGCAAATGCTGTTCCAGTATGCCCAGGCGACGCGCGGACAAACGGTAATGGTCGTCGGCGCCGCGGGGAACGTCGGAGCCTACGCTGTACAAATGGCAATAGACGCCGGAATCCAAGTCGTTGCCGTCGCCCACCTTGATGACGAGGACCTGCTCCGATCATTGGGCGTGAAATCGATCGTCGACTCGAGCAAGGCCGCATTCGAGAAGGACCTCCCCCAAGTGGATGCTATCCTCGACACGGTCGGGGGCAGTACGTTTCAACGCTGCGTCGCGGCGTTGAAACCCGGAGGCAAACTCGTCACCTCGGTCTCGACGCAGCCGCTCCCAGCAGAGGCCATTTTCTTCTACGCTGAGGTGACCACCGCGCGCCTGCAGACACTCACAACATTATTTGACGCGGGCAGAATCACAGCGCGGGTGGGCTCAATCCTGCCACTTTCGGAGGCGCGCCAGGCGCAACGCATGCTTGCGGGCGCACCACACAAGTCCGGCAAGATCGTACTGCAGATCGAGCACCCGTAGCGCTACCTAGCTGCGCGGCTTAGTGTGAATCGTGGCACACCTTGAGCGAACCGTTTTCTCTATTCGAATCGAAAACTTACGTGGAATGGATGAATCCTGGGGCGCTTCACCTCGATCTATGACTCGGATGAGAACGAGATTGATCGCTAGCAGCGTTGCGCGCAAGGGCCTAACTCCAGCAACAAGCGTTTCGTCGATCGATCAACTCAGTAGCTGGCTGGCGAGCCAGTAATCGACACTGAACTTTCCCGGACCAGAGCAGATCAGCCAGATAAAGAAGAGCACATACAGGACTTCCGGAAGGTAGAGGAGATCGTCGAGCCAGTTAAGAGGCGAAAGTCCTTTAGGTAAGGTGGAAAGCGCGCTGGTCAGGGTGGCGACAGTCATATCTATCAGTAAGGCCACGCAGGCCGCGCTCGAAAGGAACCCCACGGTCAGCAAGGATCCACCAACGAACTCGACACCCGCCACGAAATAAGCCGTCTGGCGGGGAAACGGGACTTTGGCCTTAACGAGCGTCTCGTAAACAGGTTTCGTGCCGCCGGCGACAAACAATTTGTTTCCACCGGAGATGGCGAAGAACAGCCCCATCGAAACGCGTATCAGCAGGATGGCATATTGTTCGACATCACTGCTACCCTGCAGCGCAAACTGGACCAACCGTTTCCAATCCATCTCTCGTTCCTCCAACCAAGGGAAACGCTGCAACGATACCCGATATCACACCAATACCCCGGCAACTGCGCCAATGTCAGTCCCCCTTCTCAATTAGCTCTTTCTGGGCGTCCCCCGATTCTTATGCCGCTGAAACCGACTCCTTTCTCCGATTGAGTGCCGGCAGAAGAAGTTTCAGAAGCGCTTCATCAGAGAATGGGTTCTGGCCTGAGATCAGCTCGCGATCTTGAAGGACGTAGCTCTTCCAAGGCTCGAGCACACTTACGTCACCGCCCGCCGTACGCAGGGCGAAGTCCGGGTAGAAGAGAACCTTACCACCAATCTCAAGCGGTTCCCGCTGCTGCTCTTCGGCTGTCGAAAAGATCGTCATCTTATATCCGGAATAGATCCAGCCCTGCGCCTTTGCCCGTGCTCCAGCGGCGTCGCCCGCGCTCAGCGCGGCGACCACTTCCTTCGAATTCGGAAGAGCCGAGAGAAGTGAAATCGGGCCATGGCAGAGCACGGCCGTGGGCTTGGATGTCTCATGAAAATGTCTCATCACGGTGCCAGCGTCGGGATCATCGAGAAGATCGATCATCGGACCATGGCCGCCGGGGACGAAAACAGCGTCATACTGATCCAGGCCCGATGCGATGACATCCGCGATGCGGGTTGGATCTCTGAGCCCAGTCAGGCCGTCGCGGAATAGCATATAGTCCTGAAGCTTGGCCGCGTCCCCGCCGAAGAAATCGGCGACCTCTGAATGCACATCCACTTGGGGCGTGTTGCCTTTGGGGTTGGCGAAGGTGATTTCGTAGCCTTCCTTCATCAGGGCGCGAACCGGAACCGTCAGTTCGTTGAGGTAGTAGCCGGCGCCGGTATAAACCTTGCCATCCTTCAAGGGCAAACCGCGACCGCTCGATACCAGCACTAAGACTTTTCCTTTAGTTGTCATCGTTGTTCTCCTTTTTTAAAATCGAATTCTGTGCTCCTGAATATGAGCTAGCTCATCGTTCGCGGCTTCCTCCAAAGTGCGCGAGGACTGGCTACCGCGGTTGATGTGAGTTATGCCCCGGGGAATCCGAACATCAACCACGACTGATTGGCTACCCAATGCGGGTATAGCTCCGTCATCTGATCGAACAGCTCCTGGTCGGATGTCGCGGTTTTCTGCAGTCGGCATCCAATCTGCGCCAAATCTTAACCGTAGACCTGATCGGTGCTCTGCCCGACTTCGATAATGTAGCCGTCAGGATCGCGGATGTAGCAGCGAATCTCGCCGTACTTGGGTATCGGCTCCGTGATGAACTCGGCTCCTCGACTTTTCCACAATTTGTAGCACGCTTGAATATCCGCAACGCGGAAATTCATAAAGCTGTTGATGTGATTGGGGTCGGGGACGCTGAGCGTGACCGTCGGCTTATCCGGGGTTGGCCCGCCCCCAACGTTCAGAATCATCCAGATATTCGCCAGCTGAAGGTACGGAGGCGCGTTGCCGTCACCCATGGTCAGAATGCGAGCGCCGAAGACCTTTTCGTAGTAGCGAGCCGATCGCTCGACGTCGGCCACGGTGAGAAAATGCGCGATGCTGATCCCCTCTCGCGGGGGCATCTCATAGCTCTTCTGCTCGATTTGTACCGCGTTCATTGATGGCTCCTTTCGATACAGTGCTCATTACAAATACGGTTTCCCGAGTCCGCTCCCATTCATAAAAGATCGACGCCAGCTAGTGAAGCAGCGATTCCCAATTGGCTGGAACTCTCCCTGCCGGTCCAGGTGATGGTTGATCCTCCGGATGCGAATGTGGCGGAAGCAACTCCACACCCTTGATCATCCCCCGCTTCTTGTAATCGTAGAACCAATCCTCACCCGGCTCGAAGCTGGCAATGATCGGATGCCCTGTTGTCGCCGCATGCTTGGACGCATGCTGGCTCGGAGAACTGTCGCAGCAACCGATGTGCCCACACTTCGCACACCGACGGAGATGAAACCACCAGCCTTTCGGTGACGCCAGGCATTCGACACACCCATCGCCACTCGGCTTCGAAGCGGGGTTGATTCCGCGCTGGTCTTTTTTCATTTCCAATTTCCCTCCGTGTCCTGGCAAGCAAACCTGGCTTCGAGCGCCGACCTAGCGCGCGATTTGGCCCAAGTAGTATCCGAGTCGATTTTCGACATCCCCGGGCTTGTGGAAGCCGCGCTCCATCAGCGCTTTGATTCCATTTTGTGCGGCAGGTCGCCCGAGCGAAGCGATGCACGCATCCCACCCGGCGCCGAGCTCGACATCCGGCGGCAGGCTGGTGTCGACAAGGCGCTTGGTCTGGGCGATCGCCCATTTGTCGAACCTGGCGATCCGCGTCGCGAGCGCCTCTACGAACACATCTAGCTCGGCGTCGGGCAGGGCGCGATTAATGTAACCGTAAGCCTCGGCCTGATCTGCTCTGATGTCTTCCGAGCTCAAGAGCACTTCGAGGGCGCGGTTTCGACCGATGAGTCGGGGAAGCCGAGCCATGGGGCCGCCTCCGGCGACCATTCCCACACCCACCTCCCATTGCGAGATGATGGCCTTCTCGCGGCTGGCAAAGCTCATGTCGCAGGCCAGCGTGATCTCGCTGCCGTTGCCGGTCGCACGGCCTCGGATGAGGGCGATGGACGCAACCGGCAAGCGGGTCAGACGCACAAGAAAGTCCGGCCAAGGCGGCAAGCCCGTGGTGCCCTCCGGCAGCGAGGTCAGGTCTTCAATCTTGGCCGTGAAATCCGAGTGATTCAGGAAGTAGTCGTCGACTGCGCTGTCAAAGACCACGACCCTGACCTGCTCGTCGGCCTCAAGAGCGTTGATGACTTCCTGGAACTGCTTGACCATTTCCGGACCCATGACGTTGATCGGCGGGTTGTCGATCGTGACCCGCCAATATTCGGGCGACCGTCGCGCGACGCGAATCTGTGCGGGTTTCGCGGGTGCGTTCATCTGTGTGAGTTTGGTGGGTGCGTTCATAGTCGCCATGGAATGTTCCTCTGTGACTATTCAGCCAGAACAAAACGGGCCGCGCAATTGGACGATGGTATCGCCTATACTTTCGTATCAACTGCCATGTGTTCACGCCTACAGCTTTTCTCTATCCAGCTAGCCTGAAAATCGATCAAAGCGGAGGAAACCCCCTCCAGCACGCTCGATACAAAGGTATCGCCGATACTATGGTCCAATTGTTTTACTCCCCTGACCTCTGGTTTAATTGCAGCCGTTTGAGATGCACGTTGATCGAACTTCCAAAACTCTCTTGTGAAGGGAAATACAAATGTCCGAATTTGTGACGAAATCTGTGGCGCAAGAACAACAAGAACACGGGATAGAAACACGCACTGCCGTGGCGCGTATCGCTGGCTTTGCCCTCGTTGCGACCGCCATGGCAGCGCTCGCCGTTCTCGGCGCCGCGGCCCTTTTCGCGCAAGGCCAAGACAAGGACAAGTACTCGCTGGTATCGCCGGGCGGAATCGCGTTCTCCGACTTCAGGGGATACGAGGACTGGGCTGACGTCTCCTCCGCCCGAACCACCGAAATACTGAAGGTGATCGTCGCGAATCCCACGATGATCAACGCGTATAAAGCCGGCGTCCCCGCTAACGGCCAGCCTTTCCCGGAGGGGTCCATGATCGTCAAGCTTCAGTGGAAGTTGAAGAAGAGCACGGAGGCCCCTTTCGCCGTGGAAGTGCCAGACGTCTTTTCCCAGGCTTTCGTGATGGAAAAGGACAGCAAGAGATTTTCGAAAAGCGGCGGATGGGGATACGCGGTGTTCAACTACGACCCCGCATCCGATAAGTTCACGGCCGATGCCAAAAGCCCTTCAGACTGCGGATACGCGTGCCATACGCCAGTGAAGGCGAAGGACTACATCTTTCACCCGTACCAGAAGCGTTGATCCGCTGCGTGCTTCGAAGTCAAGTGCCCGGCGCCGGGCCGCCGAGTGACACCATCAAGCATGCAGCCCCAACATTCTCCTCTGTCTAATCGGGAATGTGTACCACGTCTAAATTACGAGGAACGTTATATGCCAAATGAGACAACAGCAGTGATGACGGGAGCACAACAAAGGGCGGTTGCAGCGCATCAGCCAGGCCAGGACGTTTTCAAATCGGTCCTGTCCGAAGACATCAACTGGAAGCCCTTCGCGGCGTTCCCACCTTCGGTCCGCCTGGCTGTCATTGTCGGTCAGCCCTCGGAGGCCGGCCCCTACACGATCAGGGTCCGAGTGCCCCATGGCGTTAAGCTGATGCCACACCGACACCCGGAGGACCGAGTCTATACAGTAATCTCGGGTGTTTTCTACATCGGCCTGGGCGATCAGTTCAATGCGGAAAAGCTGGAGGCATATCCACCCGGAAGCGTCATCGTCCTGCCCGGCAATACGTCCCATTTCCACTGGGCGAAGTCCAGTGAGTACATAACGCAGGTGACCGCGATTGGCCCGCTTGGGCTTGAATACGTCAGTGCGAACGACGATCCAAGAAGCCACAACTCTTAGGAGGCATTTGCGTGCTTTCCGCGATGCAGGATAGGTAGAAGCATCACGTCTGGCTTGATCGCAATCGTTCGAGATGTACGTTGATCGAGCTTAGGGACTCTTTTTTGTGAGGCGTAACACACTATGAGCAAGCACCTCGAATCGCTGTACCAGAATCTTCTCAACGGCAAGCTACCCCATAACCTAAGTTGGAGCGAGGCTGTCGAACTGGTCCAGCACCTGGGCGAGGTCCAGCCGCATGGAGGCGATGAATTTGTGTTCCGCGTCGGCAGCCAACGTGTCTTTTTCAAGCGGCCGCAGACACATGATCTTGGCTTGGAGGAAGTTTCTCGGCTGCGTAAATTCTTGAAGGAAGCCGGACCGGATGCGCATAAATCAGGTTCACACGCAGAAGAACCGGCCCAGCCCCGCCGGATGATTGTCGTCATCGACCACCACGCCGCCCATGTTTACCAGGATTTCGGTGGAAGTCGTCCAGTAGACGAACACAAGGTGCAACCTTACGATCCTTACAATTTCCATCATCATCTGATTCATCGAAAGGAAGCGCACTACCGGGGCGAGCGCGTACCCGAAGAGGATTCGTTTTATGAGGAGATCGCGAAAGATATCACTCCGGCGAATGAAATCGTCCTCATCGGTCACGCCACTGGAAAAAGCAACGCCGCCGACTTCTTGAAAGAATATTTAAAGACCCATCATCCCGACATTTCTCGACGGGTCATCGCTACCGAAAACGCAGACCTCTCAGCCGTGACCGAGCCGGAAATTGAGGCCCTTGCAAAGCGACATATGATCGCAGTCGTCTAACGGTGTGGTTCGTAACCGGAATTGATTATCGGTTCCTGCGCTGCCGTAGTTTAGGGCCGCGCACGCGATGGAGGCGCCGCGAAGCCCAGGCCGGCGGGAGGGCGAATCGGCCGGGCTGTCCTGGAATTCTGGGCTACGGCCACGCCCATGCGGCTATCGCCTGCACGTGAATCCGGGTGGTGTCGAGAAAAGGGATGCCCCGGTCATTGACCTCGCCCAGAATCAGCGGCAGCTCTGTGCCCCCTAGAATCAGACCGTCGATACTCTCCTGCTCTTGCAATCGGTCGACAATCGCCAGGAGCCCCTGGCGCGTCTCAGGCAGAATGATTCCCTTCACCAGTTCGCTCATGTATTTGTCGTGAATGTAGGTTTGCTCGTCGGCTTGGGGCACGACCAGCGCAATTTGCGCCGGAGAGAACACGTGGGGATAGAACTTGCCTTGCATGGTGAAGCGAGTACCGAACAGGCCAAGCCTTTTCAGGCCCAGGACTCTGGCCGCTTCGCAGGTTGCTTCTACGATGCTGACCAGCGGGATCGGCGACCGGCGGCGAATTTCCTCAAACACGATGTGCGGTGTATTGGCCGCCAGCAGGCCGCACTCCGCCCCGGCGCCGGCCAATTTCCGAATTTCACCCACGAGATATTCGGTCACCTTGACCAGGTCGTTGGCTTCGAACAGATCCACCAGCGCCTTCAGGTTGACGCTGTTGATGACGATCGGCGGATACGTGCCGTCGGGCTTTTGAGCGCGGTAGACCGCGATCAGCTGGCGGTAATATTCGATGGTGGACTCCGGCCCGATGCCTCCGATCACTCCCACCGTTTTCATGCTGCATTTCTCCTGGCGTCTTTGCCGCCTCCATTCTAGGACATTGATGATGCCGCCAACTGGCGGAGGGGCAGATGGCAACCTGCAACTGTGGCGTGGGGGAGAGTAAGCTACGTTGGTTTGAATCCTTTGGTCACGTGGGATAATCCAAGCGCACATGAAAGCCATTCAGGTGACAAAGACGGGGGGGCCAGAGGCCCTCGAACTCGTGGAAATTCCGGTTCCGCAACCCAAAGCTAATGAGGCGGTCGTGAAGATCGCGGCCTCGGGTGTGAACTTCATTGATGTTTACCATCGCGAGGGCAGGTATCCGCTCGCGCTGCCGTTCGTGATCGGGCAGGAAGGCGCCGGGCTGGTCTCGGCGGTGGGCGCAGAGGTCAAATCGGTCAAAGCGGGCGACCGGGTGGCATGGACGGGAATTTTGGGTTCGTACGCGGAGTACGTTGCTGCCCCCGTCGACCGACTGGTCAAGATTCCACAAGGCGTGAGCGAGCGCGAAGCCGCCGCCGTCATGCTGCAAGGTACGACGGCGCATTATCTGGCGTACACCACTTTTCCCCTGAAGCGCGGGGACACCGCGTTAGTTCACGCGGCGGCGGGTGGAGTGGGGCTGCTGCTGGTGCAGTTGGCGCACAATATTGGGGTCCGTGTAATCGGTACGGTTTCGACAGAGGAAAAAGCCCGGCTGGCGCGGGACGCGGGCGCCGATGAAATCATTCTTTATACCCAGGCGGACTTTGAAACTGAGACCAAGCGCCTGACCGGCGGAAAGGGCGTGGACGTGGTCTATGACTCGGTGGGAAAGACCACTTTTGAAAAGGGCCTGAACATACTGCGTCCGCGGGGAATGATGGTGCTGTTTGGGGGCTCGAGCGGAGCCGTGCCGCCCTTTGATCCCCTCACCCTCACCCAAAAGGGTTCGCTGTTTCTCACCCGGCCCTCGCTATCCAACTACATCGCCACCCGCGACGAACTGGAGGCGCGTGCCAGCGCTTTGTTTGGCATGATCGCGGCAAAAAAACTCAAGCTGCGCATCGAGCATATTTATCCCTTGCGGGAAGCCGCGCAAGCCCACCGCGATCTGGAAGGGCGCAAGACGACCGGAAAGTTGCTGCTGATACCGTAGGCATCTCTTTTGCGGTTGTGGATCGGCCCAGGGAATCAGACCCCGGGATCGATCTCTATCCGGCAACATCGTGTCCTGCAACGTCGTGGCCCGCAACATCCTGGTGCGACAACCTGCGCGCCGAGTTTTGCCTCTAAGATGCAGGAGGATGCTCATGGCAACACGGAAGAAGGCGAGTTCCAAAAAGAGGTCCAGTCGGCGCAGGTACGGCAAGGCGGCGAGCAAAAGCGTTGAGCTGGCGATGCGGCGGGAAAAGCGCGGAACCCTGCGCTCCGGCAAAGGAGGCAGAGGCGGAAAGGTGACCAGCCGGAAGCAGGCGATCGCCATCGGTCTTTCCGAAGCTCGCAAAAAGGGGGCGAAGGTCCCGATGAAGAAGGCTAGTTAAGAAGACGTGGAGATGGAGTGGCTTTAGGCATGTAGATCCGGTCGGGGCTGGACTAAGCGACCGCCTTCGATCCCGGCACAGCACTGAATGACTGAATCGCGCTGGCCTCGTCCGCTTCGATGGCAAAGACCGCCGACAACCTGGTTATGTGAAGCAGGTCTTGCAACCGTTTGCTGGGATTGACCAGTTTCAACTGCCCGCCCTGATTGCGCACGGTGGTGTAAGCCTTCACCAGCTCTCCAATGCCTGAGCTGTCGACATAGCCCACCTCGTGCAGGTTCAGCGCAATCTTCCTGTGTCCTGCTTCGAGCAGTTGCAGGACTACTTCACGCAGTTTGACATTGCCTTCGCCAACCGTGATCCGGCCGCTGACATCCACGATCGCGATGTCCTCGACCTGACGGATGTTCGTCCGCATCCTTACCGGAGTTTTTCCCTGAATGCCATGACCGCACCGATCGAGGATGGCACAGGCGGAACTGGCTGTCTCCTTGGACTCGGTTCGCACCACCACCAGCGAGCGCCCCTCTCTGAGGACCTCGCGGAAGAACAGGACATCTTCGGAGCACTTCTCGTCCGGCGTCGGCTGCAGACTTTCGCCGCTTACGGTCATGGCCTTGCCCACGGCTGCGCCGGTTCCGGCACCTGCCAGACCGAGCAGCGCGGCCGCCCCAAAACCCAAAACAAAAACCGTTCCGATGCCTGTGAGCATCAATGTGGCAGCGGCCACTCCGGCCGACATTCCGGTGGCCATTCCCACAAAACCGCCGACGGTCGAGCCGGCTTGCTTGCCGAGAGCCACCGATTCAGGCTCGGATCGGGTCAAAAAGACGATCGACTCTTCGGGGATGTGGCTCTCCCATAATTCTCGTACCCCGGCTTCGGCGCGCTCGCGAGAAGAAAACACTCCAATGGCAGTTTCCATGGGCTTTGCTCCGGGTTTCGGACGGCATGAAATATGCTCCTCAATTCCGGTAAAGTCAACGGCGATTACCCACCCGTTTGGAACCTTTTGGAGCGTTATCGACCTTTGGCGACGCGGCCGAAAGCTATGGCGGGGCAAAAAAGGCATGGTACGCCGCCTCAAACAGGCCACCCGAGTGGAGCCGGGTATATAATCGCGTGATTTTTGGGGCGGCGTGCACTGCCCAACCAATCCGACCCTCAAGAAAACAAAATTGTCTGCCCCAGCCATTCTCGCCGATGACGTGGCCCGCCGGGCCCGCCGTCGGATTGCCTTGCGTCTTCTGCCCTATGTGCTCCTGCTGTATGTAATTGCTTATCTCGATCGCAACAATCTGGCCACGGCGGCCTTGCAAATGCCGCATGATCTCGGCTTTGACGATCGCGTGATCGGGTTCGGAGCGGGCATCTTCGCCCTCGGCTACATCATCCTGGAAATTCCCGGCACTCTCATCATCGAGCGTTGGAGCGCGCGGCGCTGGATCGCACGCATCATGGTCTCCTGGGGGCTGGTCACCATGGGGATGGCCTTTATCCGTACCCCGCATCAGTTCTACACGGTACGTTTTTTGCTGGGGCTGGCGGAGGCGGGATTCTTCCCCGGGATCATCGTGTATCTCACCCACTGGTTCGTCTATGAAGATCGCGCCAAGGCAGTGGCCGGTTTCATGGCGGCCATTCCCCTATCGTTCGCGGTCGGTTCCCCCATCTCGGGATTGCTGTTGGGAGTCCACTGGGGCAGCTTGCGAGGCTGGCAGTGGTTGTTCATTCTGGAAGGTCTGCCCGCGTTGTTCTTCGGGGTGATGACCTGGTTTTATCTGACCGATTGGCCGCGGCAGGCCAAGTGGTTACCCGCCGATGAGCGGGAGTGGATTATCAATCAACTGGAGAGCGAGAAGCAGGCCAAGAAATCCGTCCACACCTATACCATGTGGCAGGCGCTGCGGCATCGCGACGTTCTCATCCTGACGTCGTTGCACTTCGTGCAGAATGGCTCGGCGTACGCTTTGGCCTTTTGGCTGCCCACCATGCTCAAGCGCTTGTCGGGAGCGAGCGATTTCAAGGTCACTCTAATGGTGGCGTTGCCGAACCTGCTGGGTTTTGTCGCCATGCAGGTGAACGGTTGGCATTCCGATCGCACTGCCGAACGGCGCTGGCACACCGCAATTCCGCTGTGGGTATCCGCGGCAGCGTTGCTGGTGCTCAGCAGGGCGGATTGGGGAACGGTACCTTCGCTCTTCCTGTTCTCAATCGCCGCCGCCGGTCTGCTCGCCTTTTTGCCCAGCTTCTGGGCCATGCCATCCGCATTCCTGTGTGATTCTGCCGCGGCCATGGCTACCGGCACCATCAACTGTGTCGCGGCGGGCCTCGGAGGCTTCCTCGGACCGGCGTTGGTCGGCTATCAGGCGGCACGCACCCACTCCTTCAGGTCCGGCTTTGCGGCCCTGGTGGTAGCTCTGGTCATTGCAGGTGTGTTGCCCCTTGCCGTGGGCATTCGTGGCCACGCAGCGCCTGCGGCCGGTTAGTGACCGGTTATCCACAGTGCAATTCAAAGCCTAATCTGGGTCGGTTGTACTCGCCTTCCATCCGACTACATCATCCCGACATTTCTCTCTTGACTCCCTGGTCGCACCAGGACCAGAATCCTGCTCGAACCCGCCTCCCTGAAGAGCAGCTCCCTGCACGGGATGCCGCAGCCCCTGAGGCGAAGGGCCCCGTTTCACACCTATACGCCGATTTGAGCAATCCACATCTCCCCAAGGAGAACGCAATGAACGTCACACGTAGTTTGCTGACTGCGGTTCTGTTTTCGACTAGCTTCGCTTCGGCTCAGGTCTTCACCATAACGGATCTCGGTCCTGGCGTAATTCCGGCGGGGGTCAATGACAAGGGGCAAGTAGCCGCTATGCGCGGCGGGGTTCCGGGCGGTTCGCTGTGGACTGAGAAATCCGGATTTACGGACCTCGACCCGCTTCCCGGTTTTCCCCTCAGCTTTACGCACGGAATCAATAACCGTGGTGACGTGGTTGGCGATTCAGAGGAAGAGGAGAGCGACAGTTTCCACGCGACTCTGTGGCCACGTCCAGGTCGAACTGCGATCGACCTTGGACCATCGGTCATCAGCAACACCAGCGCCAACGCCATTAATGACGCACGCCAGGCAACCGGAGATCTGGGCTGTTGCCAGTCCTTCTTGTGGACAAGGAAAGCAGGGATGGTCGACATTGGCCCGCCACCAGCCGGTATCCTGTTTTACGAAGCTAGCGCCATAAGTGCGGATGGCACTGTGGTCGGGTCCATGGGTGACAACACTTCCGGAACTTCATTTTTCTGGACCAAGGCGACCGGCATCAAGCAAATACCGATACCGTCGAGCTTCGCAACTGGAATCAGCGAAGGCTTTGTGATCGGCTCCTCAAGCTGCTTGAAACCGAGCCAGTGCGATACCGATAATCTCCATGCCTTTATATGGCATCGCCGCCTCGGCGCATTTGACCTTGGAATCCTGCCGGGTGACAACAGCAGTATCCCTTCCAGTATCAATTCGCACCTGCAGGTTGTGGGGGCTTCCCAAAATAACGCTACCGGAACGAGTACCGCGTTTTTCTGGAGGCCCGGCCAGAAAATGATCGATCTCAACAACCTGGTCGATGCTCCGGGCTGGGTTTTGAACTTCGCTACAGGTATCAATAACAAGGCACAAATTGTGGGCTATGGGACACTCGATGGCGTCTTGCATGGATTCCTGCTGTCCGTGGTTCCAAGTACTCATCGAGGGCAACACGAGTAGTCTTTGCCGTCTTCGAGGTCAAAACAATCTCGGATAAGGAGATTCAAAATATGAAAAGGTTATTAGTTCTCGCACTGGCAGTTTCCGTCATGTCAGGTGTCGCGGGGTTCGGTCAGGACATGTCCAAAGCCGGGGGCACAGCGCCCCAAGCAGTGCCCGCGGCACCTCTGAAGAACATCACGGGGACGGTAAAAGCAGATGGCGACAAACTGACGTTTGTCTCCGATAAGGACAAGAAGTCGTGGGACGTGATCAATCCCCAGGCCCTGAAGGGATATGTGGGAGATCGTGTCCAAGTGAGCGCGCACGTCTATGCCGACAAGGGACAGATTCACGTCATGAGTGTGAAGATGCTGTCGCAGGGCTCTGTTTGAAAAAGTCCGCATCCACCCAAAGAAAACTGTCGCGAACCGAAGACTGAAGGCGTTGGCTACGCGTAGCGGAACGGACGCTCTTCCATGCTTTTCCAGAAGTAGGCGAGGATGATCACACTCGCAATCGCCGCATAGGCACACCACAGCGAGGTGAACGCGTACCGCTTGACCTCCATCACAACCAGAAGAATCACCAGGTTTGCCGCGCCGAACACCACCATCATCCTGATCTGCGAGAAAAACAGCGCGCCGCAAGTAGCAATCACGTAGAGCACCGCAACCGCCGTATTGTTTGTCGCCTGATTGATGTAGACGATGCTGTTTCCTCTGACGTAAACCTGCAGTGGGAATGCCGTCAGCGCCCACAGGATATAGAGCGCCGTGGCTCCGCCGAGCACGAGGAACGGCAGCATGAGCTTGCGGTTCTTGCGGTCAGGCTCGAACAGCAGCACGCTCAGCGGCAGGAAGAAAGGGAGCAATCCCTGCGCATACAGCATGAAGGCCGCACCCATGTCGTGCGCCACCGCAGGCGATAGGATCCCGTCCAAACCCAGCCATACGAATCCCTCAGTGAACTGATGAATCGCGAAGAGCAGGGGCAGCGCTGCGAAAAAGACTTCGCGTCTATGCTTTACCTTCGTCAAAGTGACGACGCCGACGGCGCCCAGAACTCCACTGCCCACAAAGTTCGCTGTCGCTGAAAAGCACATGGCTTGTTTCTCCGTTTGCGAGGATTACACTTGCCATCGCGAAACGCAAAACATCATGTCTACAATTGGCGCGTTTTAACCTTCCACGCCATCATCCGCGCACTTAATTTCTGGCCATCGGTCCGCGTGCGCCCCTGTGCTGCCGGATCGATCACCCCCCGGCACCCACGCGCCCCTGGTTTTTTTGTATTCCGGCAGCCCCCTGGGGATGGAGACTGCACATCGGCGGGGTCGGGTTCCGGTCAATGAGTGTAATTGATTCCATGACAATGTCGGCTCCGACGCCCGAGTAAAGTTGGTGGTGCCAACACCAACCAACAGGCTCGGGAGAAAGGAGCCGAACGATGATTATTATAGGTGTAGATTTTCACCCCGAGTTTCAACAAATTGCTTCGGTGGATACCGACAGCGGAGAGTTTCAGGAAAAACGTTTGGCGCATCCCGCGGAGGCGGAGCAGTTCTACCGCGATCTCGCGGCGCAGGGCAAGAAAGTGCGTGTGGGAATGGAAGCCAGTGGGCACGCGCGCTGGTTCGAACGACTGCTGGCCGAGCTGCAGTTGGAGTTGTGGATCGGAGACGCAGCCCAGATACGCGCCAAGCGAGTCCGCAAACAGAAGACCGATCGGCAAGATGCGCAGCTGATTCTGAAACTCATGCTGAAGGATGACTTTCCGCAGATCTGGGTGCCGAGTTGGGAGAATCGGGATCTGCGGCAACTGCTCTGGCACCGGCATCGCCTGGTGCAGGCGCGCACGCGCATCATGAACCAACTGCAGGCCGTAGCGCTGAACCAGGGACTGCGTTGCAAGAAGCGGTTATGGCGGGAGCGCGGACGACAGCAACTGGAATCGTTTCGCCTGGCTCCGTGGGCCAGCCGGCGACGGTGCGATCTGCTGGAGCTGCTGGATCGACTGAATCCGACCATCGCGGAGCTGAGCCAGGCGATCGAGCAAGAAGTCGAAAACTGTCCAGAGGCGAAGCGGTTGATGACCCATCCCGGCGTGGGTCCGTTGACCGCGTTGGCCTTCGTGCTGATCATCGGAAAGGCAGAGCGGTTTGAGTGTGGGAAGCAAATCGCGAGCTATCTGGGACTGGTGCCGTTGGAGGACTCGAGCGGCAACCGGCGTCGACTGGGGCATATCACCAAACAAGGGAACTCTCTATTGCGCTTCTTGCTGGTGGAAGCAGCCCAGGTCACGGTACGTATCCTGCCGGAATGGCGCAGCAAGTATTTTCACTTAGCCATGCGGCGAGGACGGAAGATCGCCAAGGTGGCGATGGCGCGGAGACTCGCCATTGGTTTGTACTGGATGTGGCGCCAGGGATGGGATTACGAGCAGGTGAAAAAGTTCGGTTCGCACGCGGGACAGCCCGGACATCGCCATGGTGTGCAGTAGAACACCGAGTAATTGATTGCGGCGTCCCGCTCCCCTTTCACCGGGGGAGTCTGAAGTAGTAATCATGATCGCAGCTTGCGACCGAAGAGATGCATGGGTCGGACCGAGTTCCCGACCTGAGACGATTAAGATGCGAGCCGTGGTTGGATTGGCAGTTCTTCAACTAGAGCGAAATGGCGCTCTTATTCGAGTGCACGCCGCAGTGTGCTCGAAAACTACTTGACACCGCCGACATTGTCAGAGAGGCGATGTTACGTCAGTTACCTGAGTACCAAACAACCGAACCCGTGCGGTGTCTACAATATAAGGGAGACTGCGATGAGCCTTCGTTCGGCTGGCTTTGTTGTACTTGTATCGATAATTTTAGTCCCCTTCGCGAATGCGAAGAGCGCAGCGAACGCATCGTCAAGGTGCGTCGTGCCACCAGACGAGATGCGTGTCTTGGTCAGCTATCTGAAATGGTCAGCGCACAAGAACAACCTCACAGTCGTTGTCACGACCACCGAAGCGACCGGGATCGACATTGACTATGCCAATTTGAGATTGGCAATCAGTGGTCAGGGAACTCCTTCCGACGTGCGAAATGACTTCAAGGCAAAACAGAAACCCACATGTCAGATTCCCTCCGTTGCGGGAGTCCCGAATTTGCGACGGATTTCTGAGCGACAATACGAGCAGCTATTCAGAGGGAGGAACGGATGGTCACGGTTCCATCGCCGATATGGTAGCGATGCTAGGCTCGTGACTCTGTCGCGGGTTGGCTTCGACTCCAAGAAGACCATTGCGTTGTTCTATGCGACTGACGGAATTGATCACATGGCTGGGGGTGGTGCCGTCTACGTGTTTCGCTTGCGAGATGGTAAGTGGATCGAGGAGTCCCAAGCACCAGTCTGGCAAACGTGACTGTAACCTGCTGTTAACAGGCGTTATCGCAAGTTTGCGCTGTTTGTTCGTCCCTGTAGCTACCACCTCCGGTAGAGCGGGCCATCTGACTTTGCAGACTGCTAGCCCTGGCCCCGTTTCAAGATATTGCTCAGTAATGTCACCCTGAATGATGCCTGCGACTTTGGGTCGCCTGGATTTGGTAGCCAGCCGGTAATGCAGGTGTCGTGCTGGCATTCGCAGGGCTTCTCCCCCGAGATATTGCAGCCGCTCCATTGCCCCTTGTGAGTCGGACACATCTCCTTGCGAAGCTGTTCGCCGCCGTAGATGAGGCGATCCAACAGACAACTCTTTGCGATCGCTAAGCGTATGAACTGCCAATGCTCACCGAACTCGTTGCGCCATCGGCGATGACGTTCGTGATCGGTGGGTAGCTCTTTTTGGCATACCCGGGCCCATGTGTCCAACGCATTACAAAACCTGTCGATCCGAATGTATCCTTGCTCTCGCAGTTTCCGTTCGTCTGCAGATTCCCCTGGCATTTGTATGCTCCTATCGCCGAAGACAAGCGAAATCGCTCGTCAGCAACCTAACATTTTTGCACCGCCCTTGGCGGGGGCGAATGCACGAATGTCAAGCAGCAGGCGGACTGTCATTTCTGACGTGATGCTCGGCAACATCTGACCTAATTCAGAGGGCGAAGTCGGGATACGTCATTAAAGCAAAGGGATAGCTGCTGTAGACAGGCAGCACCAGTTTGCGCCGTTTGTTCGCCAAAATCCGGCTCAATGAGTGCAATGACGTTGTTTCAGCAACCATCAATGCAGACCCTGAGGGCATACCACGCCCGCCGCGCCGCCAGCTCACCTGGGGCACACACGTCCTCACAGTCGCTCAGACCCCTACGAAAAATTCTCCCCGCGGCTAGTGAAGCGGGCTGAAACTGAAACTCCGCACGAACATATAACGAGTGATGTTGGTGGTGGCTAGACCACCCCAGCCGGTGCTGTTTGTTCCCCAGTGGTTGATCATAGCGAACGCTGGGGTTTGCGGGACGACGCCAGTGTGCGTCGCCACCAGCACGCCGTCCATATAGAACTTGATTGAAGTCGACGTCCACACGCACTTGTAAGAGTGGAAGCCTTGCTCGGGTGCGAAGGGCGCTTGCGTCTCGGTATATTGTTTCGTGTTCACGCTGGTCCAGCTTGTCCACCAGACCGTACCGGGGTTCTGTCCTTCAATCTCCGGGCTGTCGATCTCGGTCTGTGAGTTGTTCACAAAGATGAAGCCCGAGCTGATCTGGCCGGAGACGGCTACACCGGATCCCGTGGGAGTGCTTGAGGTCGAAGAAGCGCGCATGACCCACTCATAGGTTCCGAAGCCAAAGGCCGTTTTGGACTGCAATTCGCCGCCCACTGACGCGACCCCGCCGCCCGAAGAGGTCTGCGTGACTTTGATCCGCAGCATCCCGGAGGAGAAGTCGAGATATGAAGGAACGAACGTGCCTCCGCCGGGAGCGCCCCAGTTGGATGGGATCCATTTAGAAGTATCGAGCGATCCACTTGAAAAATTGTCGAAGAACGTCGCGCCCGGCGGAGCTGTCGGCGCGCCGCCCGTGCCTGAGGTGTAGGTGTAGCCACCACTCAATGTGCCCATCTGGTTATCCGTGTTCACCACTCCCAGGTCGGCCGCTCCTGCGGCGTGCGCGGGAGTTGTCGCCGTAATCAACGTGCTGCTCACCACGGTCACGCCGGTCGCCGCGGTGCCGCCGATCGTCAGCGTCGCTCCCGACCGGAAACCTGTACCCGTGACGGTCACCGCCGTGCCGCCATTTGCGGTGCCGGTATTCGGCGAGATCGCACTCACAGTCGGCGCCGCCGGATTACCCGAACCTTGTCCGCTTGCGCGGAAGGCAACCATCTGCATTGCCCAGCTACCCCAGGTGTTTGACGCTGTCGCATTGTAGCTTCCTGAAGTGCTGACCGTCTCGTCTTCGGCGATGTCCCCGTCCGGACTGGTTATGATCCGCGAAATAAATCCCACTCCCGCCGCTGAAAACCGCTGCGCGGTCGTCCCCGCTCCGAAGATCAAGTCGCTCGCTGACCTGGTCGTGGCCGCACCACTGCTCGCGGTCGACCCGCTGCCCGCCGCTCCCGCCGTCACATCCACAGGATTAGCAGGGTCCACTCCGCGATACTCGAGCACGCGGATGTCCACATACCTGGCCGCCTGGTTGAACCTTACCGTTACCGTATTAATGCCCGACCGGATGCCTGCGGCGTAGTAGATCGACTGCCTCAACCCCGTCCCAGTCGTCGGTCCGATCGCCAGCGCATAGTTGTTCCCCAGGCTGTCGCCCACCATACTCACCGTCGACGTCGTGTCGTTCCACCCTACCACTACCACGTTCAGGTTCCCCGCCGTCTGCGCCACCGGATAGGTCACGATCACCGACGCGCTCGCCGTCTGCGGGGTCGCCGACGTCGCCTGCACAAAGGTCGGCCCGCTGGCAAGCAATGGAGTGTTGGCGAGGAGAAGAGTTGCAAAGACTAAAGCGATCACCCTCATCATAGAAATCTCTCTCTCATACAGGGGATGGGGATTGGCGGACCAATCCCTAATGGCCAGAGAAAAAATTGCAGGGGCCTAAGTAAGCGAACTTTTCAGTCGCTGGATAAGGAAAAACTCTTTGAGCCGAGCCAGACGAAGGACCCGGCAACACAGAGAGCTAATGCGGCAGACGAATAAGCGGCGGGCAAACTATAGCAAGATATCTATTTAATGTCACCGAGAATTACAGGCTGGTTTCGGTTTTTGAGGGTGTCCTTCCGGTTTTGGGCGATGGGCTGGATTTGCCTTATCATCCTTCCGAAGATGCGGTTCTGGATGCTATGGCGCGGCTGGGTGGGCACAATTCTGGTCACAGCGCTGAATCACTCGCTCAAGAGATGGTCAGCGCCGCGCCGCTAATCACATGAATAGCTTGAGGAAATATGGTGGGCAGTGCAGGATTCGAACCTGCGACCTCCTGCTTGTAAGGCAGGCGCTCTAACCAGCTGAGCTAACCGCCCATCTCGCGGTCAGTCCCTGCAACTCGATCTAGGAGTTCGATCGGCTTGATATCAGGGCGTGAGGAGCAATGCGGCTATCTTACCAAGAAATCCGCTTCCGGGATGCGGCACGGCCGCCGGGCCCTGGGGGTGGGAAGGCTTTCGGCGGGTGCGACTCCGTGATCAACCCACGGTATTGACGAGGGTTCCGATGCCGGTGATGGCAATTCGAATCTCGTCACCGGGCGCGAGAGTAAACGAATCCGGGGGCACGATCCCGGTGCCGGTAAGCAGAAAGCAGCCGCTGGGAAAACTGTTACTCCGGTAGAGATACTCCACCAGCGACGCCGGATCTCGTTTCATGCTGGAGAGCGTAGTGGTAGCGGCAAACTCGCGCTTCGTCCCACGCACGATCTCCAGGCTGATCTCCGTGGACGAAGGTAAAGGGTCCGGCGCAAGCAGTATGCAGGGACCAAGAGCGCAACTTCGGTCGTACACTTTAGCTTGTGGCAGATACAGAGGGTTTTCTCCTTCAATACTGCGGGAGCTCATGTCATTGCCGATGGTGTAGCCGGTGATTCTTCCTTGCGGGGAAATGAGGAGCGCCAGCTCCGGCTCGGGCACCGACCAGGTAGAGTCTTCGCGTATGGCAACTTTTTCGTTGGGGCCGACCACGCGATGCGCCGTTGCCTTGAAGAAGAGCTCCGGCCGCTCGGCATCGTAAACGCGATCGTAAAAATCACCGCCGCCGGCAGACTTCGATTCCTGAATGCGCGCTTCCCGGCTGCGATAATAAGTGACGCCGGCTGCCCACACTTCCTGATTTTCGATTGGAGCTCGCAAGTCTTCGGGCGCGGGGCGCTCTCCTTCAATCCAATTTCCACTGTGGATCTCGCGCCGAAGGTATCCATGCAGATCGTCCTTCGCCGTTAATGACTCCCCGTGCCCGAGGTCCGTCCCGGGTAAATAAAACCGATCGCGTTCTTCGACGACGTATCTAGAACTTGTCCGATAGAGTTTCATAATGGTCTACACCCTCGCCTCGGACCAGAATCCTACCATTGGATGTCATGTTCTTGTTCTAGGCGCTGTTACAATCAACCGCAGGGGGAACCTATATCAATGGCGGACTTGACCAGGATTGTCGGGCAGTTGAAGAAAGAGCGCGACCGGTTACAACAGCAACTCTCGGGATTGAACGCGGCGCTCGCCGCCTTTGCCGGGGTCTACCGCGATGGCGAAGGCAAGCGCCCGCCAGCTGCGAAGAAGAAGCGGCGTCCTCTGAGCGCCAAGGGCCGGGCCGCAATCCGCCGCGCCCAGAAAGCCCGCTGGGCGAAGGTCAGGGCCGCGAAGACGTAGCCGGCTCCTGGCGCACTCAGCCATCTGGCTGAAAGCGTAATCCCATATTATCCCTGCTAGACTGGCGCGTGCGCCGCCTGATCATCAACGCCGACGATTTCGGTCTTACCGCGGGCGTGAATCGCGCCATCGTGGAAGGACACGAACACGGGGTCATTAGCTCGACTACAGTGATGGCCAACGGCGCAGCATTTGCAGAAGCCTTTGATCTGGCACAATCCCGGCCTGAACTGGGGGTAGGCTGCCACGTGGTCCTGGTGGATGGCGCTCCCCTGCTTGACCCGGCGCAGGTGAAGAGTCTGATGGATCCCGCCAGCGACCGCACCGGCAGTCCTCGCTTCCGCGGGGGAATTGGCAAGTTTGGCGCACTCGCTTTGCTCGGCCGTCTGGATGCAAACCAGATCGAAGCCGAAGCCACGGCCCAGATCCGCAAAGTGCAATCCGCTGGCATTGCGGTGACCCACCTCGACTCACACAAGCACACTCACCTGTTCCCGCACGTCCTGCGGCCACTCTTGCGGGCTGCGAAGCGCTGCGGCGTCCGGGCGGTGAGGAATCCATTTGAGCGTATCCAGGGCTCGCAACTGGCTGCGTCGCCTCGTTTATGGAGGCGCTGGGCCGAAGTCGGCATCTTGCGGAGTCTGGCGAGGCAATTTCGCGAGGCGGTGCAGCAAGCCGGAATGTCTACACCGGACGGGACCCTGGCTGTCGTAGCCACCGGCGAGCTTAACGAGCGCTTGCTCCGCCTGATGATGGAAAATCTTCCGGATGGAACCTGGGAACTGGTTTGTCACCCGGGCTATAATGACGCCGATCTGCAGCGGGTTCGCACCCGGCTGCGGGAATCACGGGAACAGGAATTGCGTCTCCTGACTTCGCAATCGACTCGCGATTTGCTGACCGCGAACCGGATTGAAGTCATCTCGTTCCGGGAGTTAGTCGGCGAGAGATGAGTTTCACGGCGCCGGGCCATCACTCGACGGAATACAGACTTTGGTAACGAAAAGGTTCCAGTGCTGCAATCTATGATTTAATGCTAGCGGTTTGCTCGGGCGGACGGTTTGCCCCCCTTTTCATGTCAGAAAAAACAGAGCCCCGGCTGGACGTAGAGTTGCCGATCCGAGTATTTGGTATGGGTGCGGACGGTCGTCCCTTTCTGCAAAATGGGCGGGCCCGGAATATCAGCGTTCACGGAGCCAAGCTGGCCGGCCTGGAGACGCAGTTGAAGCCGGGAGATGTGATCGGAGTCCAGGTCGGCGACAAGAAAGCCCGCTGCAAGGTGATCTGGGTGGTCGATGCCGGAGCGTCGCAGAAAATCGAAGTTGGAGTGAACCTGATCGAGGGGCAGCCTTGTCCCTGGGAAAAAGAGATGGAGCAGGCTCAGCAGGTTCCTGAACCCGATGCTGGAATCGCACCTTCCGATAAGAACAAGAGGAAATTTCCGCGGTGCCGAGTTCCCTTTCCCCTTGAAATCCAGGATCCCGACGCCGTCGGCTCGCACATGAGGACGAAGTCGGCAGACATAAGCGGCCGGGGCTGTTATGTGGAGACTTTGCTGCCGCTTCCGATAGGAAAGATATTGAATATCAATCTGTGGCTGGATGCTCACAAAGTCAGCACACCCGCGATAATCCGATCCTGCGACGGCGGAGTGGGCATGGGGATCGAGTTCACGGGTCTTGACGAAGAGACCCAGGATCGGCTGCAGCGGCAGATCGAGGCCATGGTCGCCGAGTCCGAGACCTCTGAGAACGCCCAAGGCGCGGGCTGATGATTCAGACCCTTTGCGTCCTTTGCGCTCTTTGCGGTTAACAGCTTTTACCGCAAAGGACGCAAAGGGAAGCGCAAAGGACGCGAAGAAGAGCCAGCGATTTTACGAGTATGCGGATCCCCAATCCTGGGTCCGGCGCACGAGGTCTGTTTCCCGCAACCGCCAAAAACTGAATCCCGGCCACCCGCCCGCCATCGAATGTTAAGAACCAGAGCGCTGATCCGGAAGGGACCGGCATGAAAATCGGCATCACCTGCTATCCCACGTATGGAGGCAGCGGCGTGGTCGCGACCGAACTGGGGCTGGAGTTGGCGGAGCGCGGCCATGAAGTTCACTTCATTTCCTACGCTCAGCCCATTCGGTTAAGCGGTCCGCATCCGAACATTCACTATCACGAAGTGGAAGTTTCCCGGTATCCGCTGTTCGAGTACCCGCCCTATGATCTGGCGCTGGCCTCCCGCATGGCGGAAGTCGCCGAACTCTACGACCTTGATCTTCTGCATGTGCATTATGCGATTCCGCACTCGGTGAGTGCGTTGCTGGCGCGTCAGATGATGGCCGCCAAGCCGCGCGGGCGCAAGCTTCCGTTCGTGACCACGCTGCACGGAACCGATATCACGCTGGTAGGGCTCGACCGTTCTTATCTCCCCATCACCCGCTTTGCCATCGAGCAGAGCGACGGGGTGACCGCCATTTCGCAATACCTGCGGGAGCGCACCCTGCGCGAGTTCGATATTCGGAACAACATTCAGGTGATTTACAACTTCGTCAATTGCGACGTGTATTGCCGGGGCGAAGCAGTTTCAGAACTCAGGCAAGAGTACGCGCCGAATGGCGAACGCCTGCTCGTGCATCTGTCGAATTTTCGGCCGGTGAAGCGCGTGACCGACTGCATCGAGATTTTTGACCGGGTACGCAAGCAAACTCCTGCCAAGCTGTTGATGATCGGGGACGGTCCCGACCGTTCCCGCGCCGAATGGCTGGCGGTGCAGAAAGGTATTCACAACGACGTAATTTTTCTGGGCAAGCAAGACCAGGTGCAGGAGAAGCTGGCATTGGCTGACATCCTGCTCTTGCCCAGCGAACTGGAATCGTTCGGGCTGGCCGCTCTGGAAGGCATGGCCTGCGAAGTTGTGCCCATCGCCACCCGCGTGGGCGGCATCCCTGAATTGATCGAGCACGGCAAGAGCGGTTACCTGGCGGACGTCGGCGACGTAGACACCATGGCGCGTTATGCCATTGAGTTGCTGCGCGATGAAAAGGCGTTGCGGGAAATGGCCAAAGCCAGCCGGGGGGTGGCGCAATCGCGCTTTTGCGCCAGCCGGATCATCCCGCAATATGAAGAGTTTTACCGGCGCGTGCTGGAACGCGCTTCATAGAAGGCTTCCGGAATCGCACCCGATCCCTGCAGAACCGGCAGGCGCAGCCTGACCAGCGTTCCCTTGCCTTCGCGGCTGTCAATGGTCATGCGGGCCGTATCGCCGTAGAGCACTTTGAGCCGCTCGGCCACGTTGGCCATCCCGATACCCGTCCCCCCGAGCCCGCTCGGGCGCTCCAGCAGACTGGCCGAGGCCATGCCGACACCGTCGTCCTCGACTTCAATGATGAGATGCGAGTCGGTGAGCCGGCTGCGCAGGTAGATGCTGCCGCCATCGATCTTCGACGACAAGCCATGCTTGATCGAGTTCTCGACCAAAGGCTGCAGCAACATGCTGGGCACCATGGTATCGAGCGACGAGGTTTCGAGTTCCTTGACCACCCGCAACTTGTCACGGCCGAAACGGACCACCTCAATATCGAGGTAGTCGTCGATGAATTCCATTTCCTCGCGCAGCGGGACAAAGGCATCACTGCTGTTGAGTAAGCGGCGCAGGATGTTGGCCAGCTTGATGATCAGCTGCCGGGCGGTATCAGGATCGAAGCGCACCAGGGAGGACACCGAGTTCAGCGTATTAAAAAGGAAGTGCGGATTGATCTGGTTCTGCAACGCCTCCATGCGGGAATGAAGCAGTAAACGTTCCTGCTCTTCCAGCTTGATCTGAATGCGCACGCTGTTCCAGATCTTAAGCTCGGTTCCGATGACGGTGACCGATGTGGCATAGATCAGGGCTTCCACCCACCAGGTCGGGCTTTCCAGACTGAAAGTCCGGTTGGGGACAAAACGCGAAAGCTCGGTTTGCACAAAGCGCAGCCCCACGATGGTGGCGAAAAACATGGTCTGCCATTCGAACGGGTGCGGGGTGGGCAGGTTGCGCCGGATCCAGCGGTAGATGCTGAGGTCCACAAATGGGGAGAACGACCAGATGTCCTCGCGATTGGGAGCGATGATGCGCAATTGCCCGGCGACGAAGCCACACAGCACATTGAATGGAAGAGTGGCCCATTCCCCGTGCCAGAGCGCAGGGAGGGCCAGCAGAATGCCGCCCGTCACGCCGGTGAGCCGTCCGCCAATCACGCCCAGCAGCAACGTGGTCTCGAAAGACAAATCGCCCGCAACAAAACTCCGCGCGCCAAACCGGATCCAGACCCCTAAGGCCAGGGGAATGCCGATCCACAGGACGAGATAGGTCTTCTGCTTCCAGGTTCGTTCATCACGGAACAGAAGCGACTTGAACTCCACCGAGCGCCCCAGAATGCTAGCGGCAGAGGCCGCCACACCCAGCTTGATCAGCAGATTAATGAGGATGAGTCGCTGTTCCATGATTTCGATGAAGCCCCAGGTCCGCTGTGGGAAATGTAGCACGACCGAGTGTCATCCTGAGCGGAGGGGAAAGTTCGCGAAGCGAACTTTCCGCGCAGTCGAAGGACCCCTGCCAGCTTGACTGTCGCGCGCGGGTCCTGTTGGAATTTGCACCGTCCCGGAAATTCAGACCCCAAGGTCTGCGACTGCATTCACGCTTATAGGGGTCCTTCGACTCCACCTCGGCTTCGCGAAGCGAAGCCGAGGTTGCGCTCAGGATGACATGGGGCTCTCAGTATGGCCCGATGATGCCGCCGATTTGTCGCGAGGCTGGTGGCTTCTTCTGGCCTTCGATCACATCCAGGTACTTCAGACCCGAACCGGTGTTGAACAACACAACCCGATCTTCGGCGGAGAAAAAACCGCGGGCGCGCAGCTTGCGGTATGCCACCAGCGATGCCGCCCCCTCGGGCGCGGCAAATATTCCTTCGATCCGGGCCCAGTGCCGGAATGCATCCATTATTTCTGCGTCGGTTGCAGTGACGGCCGTGCCGGCGCTCTTTTTCAAAATCTCGAGAATCAGGTAATCGCCATAGGCCTTGGGGACGCGGAGTCCGGCGGCCAGGGTGGAGGCGCCGGGCCAGAAATCGGCGCTGGACTTGCCCTCATCCCACGCTTTAACAATGGGGGCGCAACCCGCGGATTGTACGACGACCATCTTCGGCCGATCCGATCCAATCCAACCCAGCGCTTCCATTTCATCGAAGGCCTTCCACATGCCGAGCAGGCCAACCCCTCCGCCGGTGGGATAGATAATGCCCTGCGGCAGCTTCCAGCCCAACTGCTCGGCTACCTCGTATCCCATGGTCTTTTTGCCCTCAACCCGGAACGGCTCTTTGAGGGTAGAGACATCGAACCATCCCTCTTTCTCTCTTCGCTCGGCGATCATGCGGGCGCAGTCGCTGATCAGACCGTCGACCAGCGTGAGGTGCGCCCCGTAGCTTTCGCACTCCACGCGGTTGGCCAGGGGGACATCCCGGGGCATGAAGATGTGGGCTTCCAGACCGGCGGCCGCGGCGTACGCAGCCAGGGCGCTGCCGGCGTTTCCGGCGGAAGGCGCCGCCAATTTCTTCAGACCATAAGCCTTGGCCATGGTGACCGCGACCGACATGCCGCGGGCTTTGAACGAGCCGGTCGGATTCAGACCTTCGTCTTTAATGAAAACATGGGGAAACTCCCGGCTGGGGAGCAGGGGCGTGAAGCCCTCCCCGAGAGAAACGGGAGGGGCGCCGGGCAGGACTTCGGCGTAGCGCCAGATGCTTGCCGGACGAGCCGCCAACGAAGCCGGGCTGAAGTCATGCTTCAACTTTTCAAGGTTGTACCGAACGTAGAGGACGCCACCATCGCTGGGGCAGACCGTCTGCGGCTGGTCGGCGCTGATGTGTGCACCACATTTGGTGCATTCCAGATAAGCGATCGTGGACACGTTCTGAAGTTTAGCATTCGTGGGGAATGGCTTTGGGGTGGGTTTCACGCTGTAGCTACGACTTGATTGGCCTTGAATATCAGTTTTCAGTTCTTTAGTTCTCGGTTCTCAGTTGAGAGTGGGCAGTCGATTGAGCAGGCCATTCGCCTTGCGGAACCAGGGCCGCTCGCGGCGCCGCAAATATCCCGGCATCGTGGGTCTCTTCGCCAGGATTTGCCGGGCCCACTGACGAGCCTCGGCGCTGCGTTCCTGGGAGGCCAGGAAGCAGGCGTAATTGTAGTAGGTTTCGGATGAGGTAGAGATTTTCGTCACCTGCGGGAAGAGCGCATCGGCTTTTTCAGGCTGGCTGGTATTGGCATACGTGTGCGCCAGCAATCCCGCGGCGCGGTGAAAATCGTAAGTGGGATCGCCTGCCACCACGCGTTCCAGATCGGGGAGCGCGGCCCCAAAGTCGCCCATCTGGATGGCAGCCACGGCGCGACGGTAGAAGGGGTCGGGAGAGTCGGTGCGGGACGAGATCGCCGTATCGTAAGCCTGCCGTGCCCGCGCGAACTGCCCCTCTTCCAGGTAGAGGTCACCCAGTTCTTCGTAGTTTCCGGCGGAAGGGTTGTCGAGAATGGCCGACTCCAGCTCGCGGATGCGTTTGCGTCGCGGAAAAACCTTAAAGGACTGGCGCAACAGGCCGGCATCGGGAACTGCTTCCACCACGATGTACACCAGGGCCCCTAGCCAGCCGCCGATGAGGATGATCCACAACCAGAACGTGTCGGGGCGGCGCCGGATGAAGTGGATAATCGCGAACGCCTGCAACAGGATGCCCCACCACGAAAACGCGAAAAAGAATAAAGACCCCATGCGCCGATGCAGCAGTATAGTACGCGGCCCGGGGAGTGATGAAAGCCTGCAGAGTAGTTTCAGGCTGAAGTCCCGATGCTAGAATCCTTGAAGTGAACCCTCCCATCCGCCTTTTGGGTGTCGATATCGACGGCACTCTCCTGAACCCAGAATTTCAAATCTCTCCGGCGGACATGGCTGGGTTGCGCCGGGCCCATGCCGAAGGGGTCGAGGTGGTGGTGGTCACGGGACGGCGCCACGCCTTTGCCCTGCCGATTGTGCAGCAGCTGGGATTCGACTTGTGGGTCATCAGCTCGAATGGCGCCATCACGCGTTCGCTGGCCGGCGAGACTTTTCATCGCGATCTGCTTCCTGTCGAAACCTGCCGCCGGCTCTGCGCCCATATGCAGGAATTTCGCGGCCACACGGTCCTGACCTTCGATACCGAAAGCAAAGGCGCGATTGTGCTGGAGCAGATGGATGAATTGAGTGTAAGCATTCGGCGCTGGCTGGAAAAGAACCTGGAATACATAGACTTTGTCATCCCCATCGAGGATTCGCTGACCAGCGATCCGGTGCAGGCCATGTTCTGTGGCCCGATCCCGCGCATGCGGCAGGCATTGGCGGCGCTGGCGTCCAGTAACCTGGAGCAGGACATTACTGTGCTTCGGACCGAGTATGGGGCCCGCGATCTCTCCATTGTCGACGTGCTCAACCGGGGATGTTCCAAGGGCCATGCCCTCGAACGCTGGGCGGGCCATCGTGGCATCCCTCGTAAAGAGGTCATGGCCATTGGTGACAATTACAACGACATAGAAATGCTTGCGTTCGCGGGAGTGCCGTTTATCATGGGAAATGCGGTCGAGGAGTTGCGCCGCGACGGCTGGAGTGTGACTTTGCCGAATGATCAGAATGGCGTGGCCGCGGCAATTGAACAGGTGTTGGGTAGAAGTTCCTTATAGCGCCGCCAAGCCGGCGGCTGTTTCACATATGTTGCGATTCTACAAAGTCGAGATCCTGCTGGCCTTGTTACTTCTTGCCTTGCCGGCTTTGGGCAGCGACCTGGCTATTCTGCACAACGGGTTCTCGATTCGCCACGAGCGGCGGGAAACGTTGGGCTCCGTGACTCGTCTCTACCTTGGCGCCGACAAGGGTTACGTGGATATTGCCACCGACCAGATCGAACGCTTCGAGAAGGACCTTTCGCCGGCCGTTGCGCCGGCCCCGCTGGCCAAGCCCCAGGACCTGAAGTCCCAGGACCGGAAGTCCCAGGACCGGAAGCCCCAGGACCTGAATGCCGTAATCAATACCATCAGCGACCGCCATCACCTCGACCCCGATTTCATCAGCAGCGTGATTCACGCCGAAAGCGGATTTAATCCGCATGCGGTTTCGCCGAAGGGGGCGCAAGGGCTCATGCAACTGATGCCCGGGACCGCGTCGAAGCTGGGGGTTTCCGATGCCTTCGATCCCAGGGCCAATGTGGAGGGAGGCACGCGCTATCTGAGCGAGTTGCTGCAGCGCTACAACTTCGATGTAGTCAAAGCGCTGGCCGCTTACAATGCTGGACCCCAGCGCGTGCAACAGTATGGTGGCGTGCCGCCCTACTATGAGACCCGCGCCTACGTGGCCCGCATCGTTCGCGACTTCAATCGCAAGAAGATCGCCCAGCGTAAAGCCGCGGCAGCAGCCGCGAAAAATAGCCGCGCCAGGAGAGCGTTGCCACAACCTGCAGTCGTAAAGCAGGCGGCGCTTCCCGATCCTGCGTCCCAAAGTTCGCCCTGAATCGTTCACCAATTCAGCAATGCACAATCACTCCGTGATGGGATGACGCGTTGACCCGCGCCCCGGCGTCATTTACCTTGGATCAGTTGCTCCGGGTCATTCGCCAGTGCCCTGCTCCGGCGCCGTGCCAGCGGTTCAGATCTTTCACTCCAAAATGGACAGAAAACGCGCTTTTTTGTACTCGCTGGCGTTCGCCGTGTTCGCGGTGCTGGTGTACATGCAGTTCCGAACCTGGCGCAACTTCGATTGGACCACCTTCTGGAGGGAAAGCAGGAACCTGGTCCGGCCCCCGCACATCTACCATCTCTTCCACGCGGTAACTCTGATCTATTTGGGGTATGCGATACGGGCGCTTCGCTGGAAAATTTTTCTGCGCCCGGTGCGACCGCGGGCTTCCACGTGGAAGTTGATCCCGCCCACCCTGATTGGTTTTACCGGCCTGGCCCTGCTGGGGAGACCGGGGGAACTCATCCGGCCGTATCTGATCGCGCGCCGGGAGAACCTGACGTTCTCGTCCCAGCTGGCGGTCTGGGCGGTGGAGCGCATCTTCGACATTGGGGCCTTCACCATTTTGCTGGTGCTGGCGGCTTTCTTCGCCACTGCGCCGAAAAGACTGACGTATCACCGCAGCTTTCAGGAGGCTGGCCTCATTTTCCTGGCCTTGTCGGTGGGCTTGGCCATTGGCGCGATCGTGGTGAGCCGGCGCGGAGAAGCGCTGGCCAGTTGGGTCGAACGCAAGTTCGCACATTTGGCGGCCAATCTGGGTCACAAGGTGGCCATGCGAATTCGAGAATTTCGCGGCGGTCTGGATACGATCCACGATACCTGGTCCTTCGTGATGCTGGCGGTGGTTTCCATCGTGATGTGGGGAATGATCGCCGTCGCGTACAAGGAAGTGACCCATGCCTATCACTCGGAAGCGCTGGAAATACCGCAGAGCCAGGTTCTTCTGCTCATGGGGTCAAGCATGGTGGGCTCGGTGATTCAGTTGCCCGGCGTGGGAGGCGGTTCGCAACTGGCTACCATCGCAGCCCTGCAACATATCTTCGACGTGCCCAAGGAAATGGCGGCGAGTTGCGGCATCATGCTCTGGCTGGTGACGTTCGTGGCGGTAATCCCGCTGGGCCTGTTGCTGGCCCACCGGGAACGGCTATCATTGCGGACGCTCTCCCGGGAAAGTCATCAGGAGGAGGAGGAGGAAGTCGTTTCGCCTCCCACAGGCTGATTCCTGGGCGTAGAGCGCCCTGCAATCTTCCCGCTCACCGCAGCACGAGGCAGCGCCTTAAGACCAGGGCCGGCGACAGAGCCCACACCGAGTTAGGGCACTAGCAGCACGGGCGGGACGCCCGCGCCCGCATTCTTGTCCTGTTACAATGCAGACGAAACTCCTCGTCTGACATGAAGTGTCCTTTCTGTGGCTTTGAGAATGACAAAGTGGTGGACTCGCGCGAGAGCAAGGAAGCCGATTCCATCCGTCGCCGCCGCGAGTGTCTGAAATGCGGCAAGCGCTTTACCACTTACGAGCGGATCGACGAAATCCCCTACATGGTGGTCAAGAAGGATGGCCGCCGCGAGAAATTTGACCGGCAGAAAGTGCTCAACGGCCTGCTGCGGGCCTGCGAGAAGCGTCCCGTCCCCATCAGCCGCCTGGAACAGATTGTGAACGAGGCGGAAGCTTTTGTCATCGAGTCGGCAGAGCGGGAGCGCAAGACCAGCGAAGTGGGCGAACTGATCATGAACCGGCTTCGCCGTTATGACAAAGTGGCATACGTCCGATTTGCCTCGGTGTATCTGGATTTCAAAGATGTGCAGGAGTTCATGACTGAGTTGAAAGATCTGCTGAAGAGCAAGGAAGCACCCGACGTGCGCAGCAAAGGCGCGGTCAAGAGCTAAGGCGCTTTCCTGTGGATCCGTGTCTTGTGTGGTCGCGGGCGACTCGCCCGCGACTGGCGCAAAGGCTAAATCAAAGGCAATTCAAAAGCGCGGGCGAGTCGCCCGCGACCACACAAATGGCTTACAAGGTCACACTCATTCCCGGCGATGGCATTGGGCCTGAAGTTATGCAGGCCACCATGCGGATTCTCGAAGCGACGGGGATCAAGTTCGATTGGGAAATCTTTCAGGCAGGCGCCGAGGCCTTTGCCAAATATAACGAATACATTCCCAAGGAACTGATCGAATCCATCGAGCGCACCCGGGTGGGGCTGAAGGGGCCGGTGACGACGCCGGTGGGCGGCGGCTTTGCCAGCATCAATGTGGCCCTGCGAAAAAAGTTCGAGCTCTACGCCAACTTCCGTCCCATTCAAAATCTGCCGCATATTCCCACCCGCTATCCGGGCGTGGACCTGATTATTGTCCGGGAAAACACGGAAAGCCTGTATTCCGGAATCGAGCACGAGGTCGTTCCGGGGGTGGTCGAGAGCCTGAAGATCATTACCGAAAAGGCCTCCACCCGCATCGCGCGTTTTGCTTTCGAATATTCGCGCAAGAGCCACCGCAAGAAGATTCACGCCATTCACAAAGCCAACATCATGAAGCTTTCCGATGGCCTGTTCCTGCGCTGTTGCCGCGACGTGGCCAAGGAATATCCCGAGATCACATACGGCGAGCACATCGTGGACAATACCTGCATGCAGCTGGTCATGAATCCCTATCAATACGACGTGCTGGTCATGGAGAACCTCTACGGCGATATCATTTCTGATCTCTGCGCCGCGTTCGTGGGCGGACTGGGGTTCGTGCCCAGCGCCAATCTGGGCGATCACTGCGCCATCTTCGAGGCAGTGCATGGCTCCGCGCCGGACATTGCAGGCAAGAACCTGGCGAACCCGACGGCAGTCATCCGCTCGGCGCAACTCATGCTGCGCCACCTCGGCGAACACCACGCCGCCGACAAGATTCACGACGGACTGGAAAAGGTCTATCGCACCCAGGACAAGACGACTCGCGATGTAGGCGGAAAAGCCGGGACTTCGGAGTTCGCGGATTCGATTATCCAGTTCATGGAAACCAGCACGAATGTGCCCAAGCAGGCCGAATCCTCTCACGCATAAATTCCCCTATCAGAGTTGTTATCCTGACGTTTGGCGCGTCATTGTGAGCATTTTGACGGGTCATCCTGAGCATTTTGAGTTGTCATCCTGAGCATTTTGAGTTGTCATCCTGAGCGCAGCATATGGTTCGCTTGGCGAACCATATGCGGAGTCGAAGGACCCCTACGAGCTCATGGCTGTGGACCTCTTTTACGCTTTGTGCCAGGTCGCGGCAGATCGCTGGAAACGCCGGTGGAAAGCTAGGGGTCCTTCGACTGCGTGATTGCTTCGCGAAGCGAAGCAATCACTCCGCTCAGGATGACACGTCAAAATGCTCGGGATGACAATGCGCTTTTCGGGGCAGGTTCAAAACGAGCCAATGCCCCGCTGCAACTCTTCGTTGACGCGGCCTACAGAGATTGAGTAACATCCTCCTTCTGCAAGGACACCCGGGGGATGGCTAACCCAACACGGCGAGTAGGTGTAATACTCTTCCAGCTCGGCGGCCCCGACACGCCGCAAGCTATCGAACCGTTCCTTTTCAATCTTTTCTGCGACCCCGATATCATCGATTTTCCTTTCGCCCGCCTTGGGCGCAAGCCCCTGGCGAGGCTGATTTCCACGACGCGGGCGAAAAAAGTGCAGCACCACTATTCGGCGATCGGCGGAGCCTCGCCCATACGGCGCTTTACCGAGCAGCAGGCCGATGCGCTCCAGAACAGGCTGAGGGCCGATGGCATTGATGCTCATTGTTTCGTAGCTATGCGTTACTGGCACCCGTTCACGGCAGCCGCAGTCGAGCAATTGCGCGCGGCAAACTGCGAGCAGGTCGTGCTCCTCCCGCTCTATCCCCAGTACTCGAGTACGACGACCGGAAGCAGCCTCAACGAATGGCGGCGCCTGTTTCGTGACGACCTGCCGTCGCAGACGATCGAGACGTTCTATCGTCATCCGCTCTATTTGGACTCGCTGGTCGAGAAGATCGATGAAGCGCTGGCTCGGTTCCCGGAATCCGGTTGCCCGGAGATTGTATTCAGCGCTCACAGCGTGCCCTTATCGGTCATCGAGAAGGGCGATCCCTATCAGCGCCAGATTGAAGAGACCGTCGAACTGGTGATGCGGCGTGGAGGATGGTCTCACCGCCACCGGCTCTGTTATCAGAGTAAGGTCGGGGCCAGCAAGTGGCTGCAACCGTCCCTGCACCGCGCCCTGCGCGATCTGGCGGCGGAGCGGGTGCGCGAAGTTTGTGTCGTGCCTATCGCGTTTGTGTCCGATCACGTGGAAACGCTGGGCGAGATCGACCACGAAATGCGCAAGGAGGCCGCAGAGCTGGGAATACAGCAGTTTGAGATGACTTCAGGTTTGAATGATTCGCCGACGTTCATTGCGGCGCTGGCGGATCTGGTGGTGAATGCGATGGCTGAGGACGCAGATCAGGCGCAACATTCGGAGCGGCTGGTCGCGGCCGACTGAGGGTGCAATTTTGACCGATAATATGGATTGACGTGTCTCCGAGGTCGCGGTCATCAGGTTCAGCGTGGCCAGGATGGTGATCACCCAGTCGTGATTACCGAGATTCCTGATGGTTAGGAGTAAAGGAGCGGATGGCAGACGAGTCCAAAACGGGAATTCTGGGGCACCTACCGCCCTTGCCTCGAGTGGCGCTCAACAACTCCGTGATCGGCATGGAGCAGGCCTATCGCCAGCGCAAGGGACTGACGCTGCTGACCGACGCCGACATCGAGGCCCTCAAGGCAGGTCAACCGATGCCGTGGGAGGAAGGCGGCGCTGGGGTTCAGGCGAGTCCGCCCGCGGCCCCGGCCGCAGCGCCGGCGGCTCCCGCCTCAGCACCAGCGGTGGCTGCGCCTCCGGCCGCGGCGGCGGAAAGCATCAGCGAGGAAGTCGCAAAATGGGTGGCGCAAGGCAACAAGTGGAGCAAGTCCACGATCGCGGCCGAACAGGCGCGTCGTGGCCGCAAGGGATTGCCGGCCCTGAATAATGCGGAGATGTCGGCGCTGTTGGGTGAGCCGGTGGAGGCAACCGCGCCTCCCGCGGCAGCCGCTGCTTCGACCCCGGCTGCAGCTGCGCCAGCGGCGAAAGCCCCAAGTGGTCCAATCAGCGAAGAAGTCGCCAAATGGGTCGCCCAGGGAAACAAGTGGAGCAAGTCCACGATCGCCGCCGAGCAGGCACGTCGTGGCCGCAAGGGCTTGCCCGCGCTCACCGATGCGGAAGTGTTCGCCCTGCTGGGAGAACCGGCCGCTGCCGAAGCGCCCGCGGCGGCCCCGGTTGCGGCTGCCGTTGCAAGACCCGCTGCAGCGCCCCGGCCTGCCGCCGGTCCGCCTTCTGCCGCGGCGACAGTTGTGCGTGGCGGCGAATCAAATACATACGTTGGCACGCCGGCGGTGGGAACTTCCAGAGCAGCTGCGTCCGCGGGCGTGGCCTCGGTCGGACCCGAAGACAACGAGATCAATCAGGGACGCCGGAGATTTGCCTGGGCCGCATTCGCCGCGTTCATGACCGCGTGGTTCATCGCCTTCTTCCGTTTCTTCCTGCCTCGCACCCTCTTTGAGCCGGCCACGTCGTTCAAGATCGGGTATCCGGCGGATTTTGGTTTGGGGGTGGACACCAAGTTTCAACAGAAATACCGCATCTGGGTGGACCGCACGCCCGACCGGATTTTCGTGATTTATGCTCGCTGCACTCACCTGGGCTGCACTCCTGACTGGAAGCCGGCCGAGAACAAGTTCAAATGCCCCTGCCATGGCAGCGGATACGACAGCGAAGGAATCAACTTCGAGGGACCGGCTCCGCGTCCGATGGACCGGGCCCGACTGGAAATAGCGCCCGACGGTCAAATTCTGGTGGACGTTTCCAAGCTTTACCAGTGGCCCAAGGGACAGCCGACTCATTTCAACGACCCTGGGGCGTTTTTGCCGACGTAACCGAAGCCGTCGAGCTGCGCTCGACTGGGCAGGTGAGGATGCCTGCCCCTATGTGAGATTAGGGAGAGGTTTGCATGCCTGAAGAGAACGGGAACGGGAACGGGAACGGGAAAAACGGGAAGCGGGTCGGACTGCTGGAACGGGTGAAGGCGGGCGTCAAGGAAGACGTTCAGTCGCTCAAGACCGATATACCGGCAAAGGCCAAGGACCAGATCGACGGCCTCAAAGATCCCACCAAGACCCAGGTCTACACGTCGATCTTCCGTCACAAGCACGACGACACGCCGCGCAACCGGGCGCTGGGCGTGCTGTCCAACGTGTTCCTGCATCTGCACCCAGCCAAGATCAACCGTGACGCCGTGCGCTACAGCTACACCTGGGGCATGGGCGGAATCACGTTCTACCTTTTTATCGTGCTCACGCTCACCGGCGTAATGCTGATGTTTTATTACCATCCCAGCAAGGTGCAGGCGTTCCGCGATGTCCTGTATCTCGAGCACGACGTGCCTTTCGGCAAGCTGCTGCGCAACATGCATCGCTGGGCAGCGCACTTGATGGTGATCGCAGTCTGGCTGCATATGTTTCGCGTCTTCCTCACCGGCTCCTATAAGAAGCCGCGCGAATTCAACTGGAATATCGGTGTGCTGCTGCTGGTGTTCACATTGTTGTTATCGTTCACCGGCTACCTGCTGCCGGACGATCAGTTGGGCTTCTGGGCCGTCACGGTGGGAACCAACATGGCGCGGGCCACGCCGCTGCTGGGACACGAAGGGCCGTTTGGCGCAATGCTCCACATGACTCCTTATAACGACGTGCGCTTCGGACTGCTGGGCGGTTCGATTGTGGACGCCAACGCGCTGTTGCGTTCCTACATCTGGCACTGCATCGGGATTCCGATTGTGGCTTCGGTGCTGATGATCGTGCATTTCTGGCGGGTGCGGAAAGATGGCGGAATCTCGGGACCCGCACCGGTGATGCTGGCGTCGGAAGTAAAGGAACCGAGGAAGTAGTTCGGCTAGCTTTGCGGGTCGCAACAAAACCTTGTCGAGCTTCGCTCGACCGCCCGGACGAGGGCGTCCGGGCCTACGTGGACCGGTTTTCGGAGCAACTATGGATTGGCGACAACTCTGGGAGATATGTTCGGCGCCTGACAACGTGCCCATCGTAGGTCTGATTCCTCTGCTTATTTTTTACATTTATCTGGCGTGGAAGCAGGCCAAGGCCAACGACGAACTGATCGGCCAACTGGAAACCAATCCGGCGCTGGCCAAGACCCATCATCGCAAGAGCTGGCCTTTCCGTCCGGGCTGGCAAAAAGAGATCCATGTCTGGCCTTTTCTCCTGCGGGTGGAATTTCTCGCCGCCATGATTGTCACCATCATTCTGATGGTGTGGTCGATCACCTTGAACGCGCCGCTCGAAGAACCGGCGAACCCCAACCTGACCATGAATCCGGCGAAGGCGCCCTGGTACTTTCTGGGGCTGCAGGAAATGCTGGTGTACTTCGATCCGTGGATTGCGGGCGTGGTGATGCCCACGTTGATCATCGTCGGTCTGATGGTGATTCCCTACATCGACACGAACCCGCTGGGTAGCGGCTACTACACCTGGAAGCAGCGCAAATTCTCCATCGGCACGTTCCTGTTCGGCTTCATCGTGCTATGGGTGTCGATGATCATTATTGGGACGTTCATCCGCGGCCCTGGCTGGCAGTGGTTTTGGCCGGGGCAAACATGGGACCACAATCGCCTGATCTATGAAGTGAACCGCGATCTGCCTGACCTGTTTGGAATTACTTCCAATCTGGGCAAGGCAATTTTCGGCGCGGTCGTGGTCGGAGGCTATTACGCCATCGGTGGTTTCATCTTTCATGCCTTGTTCCGGCGCTATAACCCGAGAGATTACAAGCGCATGAGCTTGCTGCAGTATTCGATCGTGATGTTTTTTGTGCTGACCATGGTCGCCCTGCCGGGAAAGATGCTGCTGCGGCTGGCGTGGCATATTAAGTATGTGTGGATAACGCCCTGGTTTAACGTTTAGACCCCGTCGTTGGCCGTTGGCCTTTGGTCGTTGGCCAACGCCAAAGGATTCTGGTTTAGCCGACGACCAAGGGCCAAGGACCAACGACGGTTTGGAGGACTCTGGTGCCGCCTGTCCCCGAGAAGGACCCGATCGTAAGCAAGTCTTACGCCGCGTATTACGTCATCGCCATGATGATCCTCATGGTGACGCTGTTCTGGGCGCTGTGGGACGAGTCCTTCGGAGAGCGCCCCTGGAAGGCGTTTCAACATGCGTGGAAGGACCGTTACACCACTTTCCTGAACAGCGCGCGGTCGAAGTCGTCGCAGTCAGAAAAGGAAGTCGAACAGAATCCTTCGTACCAGCAGCTGGAACAGGCCTATAAGGACGCCTACGAGACCGCCAAGCCCCGCCGGGACGAACTGCAAAAACAGATCTCAGATTTCAGCGCGAAGATTCTGGCTGTCCAGAGCGTTTTCACGGACCGTCGCGCCTATGTGAATGCCCTCACCTATGAGCTCGAAACCGAGACCAGCGCGTCCGGGAAGAAGAGCAAGCAGGAGGACATCGACGACTACAAAAAGAGGAAGGCCACAGTCGAATTTCCCGACGGCCACAAACAGCAATACAACTTTCAGGAACTGGAAGAGACGTATAACTCACTCAAGGCGCAGCGAACCAAGGTCAGCGCCGAGCTGGGGGAAGTGCTGAAGCCGGTCACCGAAGCCAGTAACACCATGTCCGCCTATATTACGGACCACATGGTGGACCTGACGCCCACCCAGATTGACGGATTGAAAAAGAAGGCGGCGGAGTGGGACCCCAAAATCGTCCAGATCAACGTGCCTGAGGCCAATATCGTGGACCGCTGCGAGTCCTGCCACATGAATGCGCGGGAGCCGATCCGGGTCACAGCAGCGGTCATGACGCCCAAAGGCGAGAAGAGGCCGGATGAGTACGCCCTGGCCTTTACCAGCCATCCTGAACCGGAATTGCTGAAGACGCACGATCCCGACAAATTCGGCTGCTCTCCGTGTCACCAGGGCAACGGGCGCGCGACCACCAGCGTAGCAAAGGCGCACGGCGATTATGAGCACTGGCTGTGGCCGTTGTTTCCCAAGCAGAATGTGGAGGCCGGCTGCCAGACCTGCCACGCCGCCGATATGCGGCTGGCGATTGGTGACGTGGGCGAGCACATCTCCAACGGCAAATTCCTCTTCCGCCAGCGCGGCTGCATGGGCTGCCATCGCTACGAAGGTTATGACAAGGAACCGGAAGACCTGACATCGATTGCCCAGCAGATGAAGCTGTTCGATCAGCAGAAGATTGACAATTCGAAAACCTCCGCTGACCTGATGAAACAGGCCGACGCTGCTGCCAGCAACGACGAGGCGAATCGGCTGAACCAGCAGGCAGTGGCGCTCCGCGTGGCCAACAGCAAGATCGATGGACGCATTCAGCAGCTCGATTTTCAGACCCACAGCCTGATGCAGGACATGAAAAAGGTCGGGCCGAATCTCAAGGACATTCGGCTGAAACTGAACCAGAACTGGATTCCAGTCTGGCTGAAAAAGCCGACCGACTTTCGGCCAACCACCAAGATGCCGAATTTCCGTTTGACCGATCATCAGATCCAGACTATCTCGGCCTATCTGTGGCAATCGGCGTTGACCGACCCGTTGGCCAAGCAAAAGCCGGGGAACGCCGAGCACGGCAAGCAACTGTTTGAAACCCGCGGCTGCCTGGCCTGCCACTCGATCGGAGAAGGCGACCAGATGGAAGGCGGCACATTTGCCGCCAATCTGACTCGCGAGGGCGAGAAGGCCAATTACGATTACCTGGTGCGCTGGATTCACAACGCGCGGGAGCGCACGCGTCCTTATTGCCCGTACGAGAAGAAGGACATCGGTCCAGAGGACTACGCCAAGAAGGGCCTGCCTTACCAGTTTGACCTGCAGCACAGCCAGTGCCCCAACGATGGCCACGAACTGCAAGTGCAGAACATGACGGTGATGCCCAGCCTCCGCCTGAGTGTGGAGGACGCGCAGGATATCGCCACCTACCTCATGACGCAAAAGAAGGAGGAGCCTTCCGCGTACGCCCAGGCTCCTTACATGGACGATCCGGAACTGAAGGAGGAAGGCAAGACCTGGATCCGGCACTTCGGCTGCGCCGGCTGCCACGAGATTTCCGGTTTCGAGGACGAAGGCCGCATCGGGACCGAGCTGACCTATGAAGGCAGCAAGCCTATCGAGCGTCTGGATTTCGCCTTGTTCACGGAAGTGGCGCAGCGGGGCGGCAAGCATGCCGAACCCATCACCAATCCGGAAGACTTGGCGCGACTGCCGGAGGGGCCCGCCAAAGAACCATGGTATGACCACAAGGGATTCTTCGAGCACAAACTGGCGGAGCCGAATGTCTACGACAAGGGCAAGGTCAAGTCGGCGACGGAAGCGCTCCGCATGCCCAACCTGCATCTTTCCAAGTTGGAGATCCAGGACCTCACGACTTTCCTGCTGGGGAGCGAGGAAACTTCCCTGCCCGAGAGTTATCTGTACCAACCCGGTGATGCGCGCCGCGACATTCAAGAAGGCTGGTGGTTGGTCAGGAAGTACAACTGCGTGGGCTGCCACCAGTTCACGCCGGGGCAGGACACGGTGCTGATGGGCATGAAGCGCTATCAGGATGCACAGGAGCAATTGCCGCCAAAGCTGCTGACAGAGGGCGCGCGGGTTGATCCCGAATGGCTGCAGCGGTTCCTGTCGAATCCTTCGCTGAGCACCACGGACACGAACCGCAACGGCGTGCGGCCGTACCTGCAGGTGCGCATGCCGACGTTCTCTTTCTCCGATAACGAACTGCGCAAGCTGGTGCGCTTCTTCCAGGCGCTGTCGCAGCAGCCCATGCCTTATATTCCGGAGCAGGTGCCCGTGCTTACCACGAAAGAAACGGACATGGCGCGAAGCCTGTTCTCGAGCACGGCGGCACCCTGCCTGAAGTGCCACGCCACCGGCGATCCCCAGCATGACAAGATCGCCACCGCGCCCAATTTCCTGCTGGCGAAAGAACGGCTGAAGCCGGACTGGGCACAGCGTTGGATTCTTGATCCGCAGGCGATCAGTCCGGGTACGGCCATGCCTTCGGGATTATTCAAGCGGGAAAACAATCACTGGGTGTTCTCCGGCCCGACGCCACCGTCGTTCCAGGGATACGACAAAGACCAGAGCAAGCTGCTGGTGGACTACATCTTCCAACTCACGCCGGAGGAACAGCGGCGGGTGGCGGCGTCCATGGGACACGCCCGGGCCTCGGTTCAGCCGCGGAGCCGGCAGAAGCAGGCGGCCAATCCGTCCGGGGCGGCAAGCGGCGGTGGTTCGCGGTAGAATGTTCTGTTTTGAAAGCCGTCGTTTGCCCTTGGCCCTCGGTCGTTGGCCTCTGTCCAGGCCATCGATTTTAGCCAACGACCAAAGGCCAATGGCCAACGACGGTTCTGAGACTTACACCTGAGGAAAGGGCGACATAATGAATAAGAAACTATGGGCGGCAATGTTCGTGCTTTGCCTGCTGGGGCTGCTGGCAGGTTGCAGTAAGAAAGAGAACACCAACGAGGAACAAGGCACCTCGCCGAGTTCGGAGATGAAGCCGGCGGCGACCGCGACTCCCATTGACCCGGCCACTGCCGCCAGCGTGAGCGGTACGGTCAGCTTCGATGGCACTGCACCTAAAGCTGCGAAGATTGACATGAGCCAGGATGCGGCCTGCAAGGGCACCAACACGGCGGAAACGATCGTGGTCGATGGCGGCAAGCTGGCCAACGTTTTCGTTTACGTGAAAGATGGCCTGGGCGATCGCACGTTCGATGTTCCCAAAGAGTCGGTCACCATTGACCAGAAGGGCTGCCGCTACCATCCTCACGTGCTGGGCGTGATGGCGGGGCAAAATATCGAGATTCGCAACGACGACGAAACCACTCACAATATTCACCCCACTCCCAAAGACAACCGGGAGTGGAACGAATCCCAGCCTCCGAAGTCGGCCGCGATCGAGAAGGATTTCGCCCGTGAAGAAATCATGCTGCCGGTGAAGTGCAATCAGCATCCCTGGATGAAGATGTACATCAACGTGGTGAAAACGCCCTTCTACGCGGTCACCGGCGCGGACGGCAAGTACGAGATCAAAGGCCTGCCTCCGGGGGATTACACGCTGGGGTTTGTCCAGGAAAAGCTGGGCGAGCAGGACCAGAAAGTTACCCTGGCCGCCAAAGACAGCAAGACCGTCGATCAGGCCTTCAAACAGTAGCAAGTGCGACCTAAAATGTGGCGCCGTCCGTACGGCGCTACACAACCTCCAAGGAGCCGATTCTGCAGGCCGCTGCCCTACGCTATAACCGCGCGCATCACCGATTTGCGGTCTTCATTGCGTGCGCCACGTTTCTGCTCATCATCGCCGGGGCCCTGGTGACCAGCAATGACGCCGGCCTCTCCGTCCCTGACTGGCCCACTTCGTTTGGTTCGCTCTATAAAATTCCTCACCTGGTTGGCGGCGTGAGGTTTGAGCATACCCATCGCATGATTGCCCAGTTTGTCGGATTTCTAAGCATCCTCCTCGCAATCTGGACCTGGCGCGTCGACCCCCGCCGCTGGATGAAATACCTGGGGTTGACCGCACTGGTCCTGGTGATCGCACAAGGGATTCTGGGCGGACTCACGGTGCTTTACTATCTACCGCCCGCGATCTCATCGGCACACGCCGCCCTGGCGCAAACGTTCTTCTGCGTGGTGGTTCTCATCGCCCTGTTCACGGGCCGGGATTGGGTGGAAGAAATTCCGCTGGTAGAGGTCGATCGACAGCGCCCGAGTCTGTTCACGTTGGTCCTGTTCTCGATTTTTGTGCTTTATGTCCAATTGATTCTGGGCGCGATGTTCCGTCATCATGGCCTGAGCTGGTGGCCGCACGTGCTCAATGCGGCGACGGTGGCCATCGTACTGACCTGGACTTCGATTCGTGCCTTGTCACGCTATTCCGGCCTGGACGCGGTGCGGCGCCCTGCCATCACCGTACTCTCGCTGATGATCGCCCAACTGTGCCTGGGCTTTGTGGCGTTTCTTACCCGGGTGGCCTGGGGACGGGACGCGGTCCAGCCCGAGCTTCCCATGGTGGTTTCGACGGTCGCGCATGTGGCGGTGGGCGCGTTGCTGCTGGCGACAACGGTAGTCCTGGCGGCGGAGGTATGGCGGCATGTCCCCGTGGTTAAAGCGCACATCCCCGATCGAGAACAGAAGCAGGTAGCCGCATGAGCACGGCGACACAACCTCTGGCAGTTCCCCGCACCGGCGCTTTGAGCGTAGTGCGCGACTATAAGGAACTGACCAAGCTGCGCGTGACCACCCTGATCATCATGACCGCGTGGTGTGGCTACTACTTCGGAGCCTTAAAGTCCGGTGTCTCTTCCCTTTCGTGGGGTCTGTTTCACGCGTTGCTGGGGATCGGCCTGGTTTCTGGTGGGACGGCGGCCCTGAACGAAGTGATGGAATGGAAAACCGATGGCCGCATGCGGCGCACCGCGCAGCGCCCCATCCCGGCCGGACGCTTCAGCTTGCTGCATGCCACGCTGGTGGGCACGTTCATGACGTTCGGCGGCGCCCTCTATCTGGGTCTGGTGCTGAATCCGCTGACCGCCTGGCTGGCGCTGGCCACGTCTGCGGTCTATCTTGGGGCCTATACACCCCTGAAGAAGGTGCATCCTATCTGCACATTCGTGGGCGCCTTCCCGGGAGCCATGCCGGGCGTGCTGGGCTGGACCGCCGCCCGAGGCCAGTTGGAGTGGGGCGCGCTGGTGATGTTCGCCATTGTCTTCTTCTGGCAGTTTCCTCACTTTTTCTCCATCGCGTGGCTCTATCGCCAGGACTACGAGGATGGCGGAATCCGCATGCTGCCGGTGGTGGAACCGGACGGCAAGTCCACCGCCAGACAGATCCTGCTTTACTCGGTGGCGCTGATTCCTATCAGTCTGCTGCCTACTTTTCTCGGGATGTCCGGGAAGCTGTACCTGGTTGCGGCCCTGGTGCTTGGCATCGCCCTGCTCTATTTCGGTTGGCGGCTGGCATCCTTGAAGGTTGCGAGTACGAACGCGCGGTCCAAGCAGCGGGCACGACAGCTCTTGCAGGCTACCGTGTTCTATCTGCCCCTGCTGTTCGCGCTGATGATGTTGAACACAAAATCATGATTCCGGAGTGTGCCACGCAATCGATGGAACGCTCAAACCAAGCACCGCTCGCCAGTTCCAGATAAAATACCCTGTGGTCTCTAAAGCTCCCGCTTACGTCGTGCTGGACTCCCAAGTTGGCGCCGCGCCGGCAACTCCTGCCGTGATTTCGGTTCAGGATCTGGTCCACCGCTATGACGGACGTACCGCCCTGAACGGAGTTTCGTTCGACGTCCGCCACGCCGAACTGTTCGGGGTGCTGGGGCCCAACGGCAGCGGCAAGACCACCATGTTTCGCATCCTCTCGACCCTGATGGTGCCGAGCGGCGGCCGAGCCATCATCATGGGGTTTGACGCCGCCAAAGAGCCCACCCGATTGCGGCGTCAGATCGGAGTGGTGTTCCAGTCCCAGAGTATCGACCTGAAGTTGACCGCGGCCGAAAACCTCTGGCACCAGGGCCATCTGTACGGATTGCGCGGCACGGCGCTGAAGACGCGGATCACGGAAATGATGGCCAGGGTCGGGTTGGCGGATCGCGCCGGAGAAAAGGCAGAAACCTTCTCCGGCGGGATGCAGCGCCGGCTCGAACTGGCCAAGGGTCTGCTGCACCATCCCGCTGTTCTGGTGCTCGACGAACCCAGCACCGGCCTTGATCCCGGCGCTCGTCGCGATCTCTGGCAGTATCTCCAGATCTTACGCGATGAAGAAAAAGTTACGGTGATTGTGACCACGCACCTGATGGAAGAGGCGGAGCGCTGCGACCGTCTGGCCATCCTCAATGAAGGAAAGCTGGTGGCGCTGGGAACTCCTGCCGAACTGAAACGCGAAATCGGCGGCGACGTAATTCTGCTCGATACCCGGGACGCGGAATCGATGGCAGAAAAAATTCGGGCGCGTTTCAACGTGGATGCGCAAGTGCTGGCAGGCCAGGTTCGCCTGGAACGGGAAAACGGCCACCGTTTCATTACCGACGTAGTGGAAGCCTTCCCCGGCGAAATCGAAGCGATTTCGGTGAGCAAGCCATCTCTGGAAGATGTTTTCATCCACCGCACGGGTCACAAGTTCTGGACGGAGGAAGAAGAACAAGATGAGAAGCCTTCATAGCGCAGCCGTCCCGGCGGCTGTCGAGGCGGTCTCGCCGTCTCATCCGGGGAGGCATGGCATTCTGGTTTCGCTCACGACGCGTCGCCTTTGCCCAAGCGGCGGGCAGGATGCACGCCGGCCAGTCGGCGAGACACGTGCGCGACCAGGAGCTGGCCTATGATGCTCGCGCTTTCTCTCGTCTTCGGACTCGTTCCGCTGGCAGGCATTGCCTGGACCGCCTTAAACGGAATGATCACGACCGTGGATGGTCTGTTCATGAGTCTCATCATGCTGGCGCTGTCCGGCATACTGTTCCTGAACGTCTTCATGGAAGTGCGTAAGAAACTCATCGCCAAGAAGGCGCCGCCGGCGCAGAAATCGAGATGATGTGGCTGCCCAGAACCCAGCTCTGCAAGCGTATCCTCTTCCCCAATCGGGCATCCTGTTGCCGGCGTTTACGCTGTGGTGGCGGGAGTTGGTCCGCTTCTACCGCCAGCCGGCTCGCGTGGTGGGAGTCATTGCGTCGCCGCTGCTGTTCTGGGTGGTCATCGGCTCAGGTTTTGGCAGCTCGTTTCGTTCGGGCGACGCTGTGGGACAGCAGCACTATCTGGATTACTTCTATCCCGGCGCCCTGATCATGATTGTGCTCTTCACTTCGATATTCACCATGATGTCCGTGATTGAAGACCGCAAGGAGGGCTTTCTGTTGTCCGTGCTGGTGGCGCCGGTGCCGCGATCCGCAATTGTCCTGGGCAAAGTGCTGGGCGGCACCACGCTGTCGACGATTCAGGGCCTGATCTTCCTTCTCTTCGCTCCCCTGGTCGGGGTGCATTTTACCTTGACAGGTTTCCTGCTGGTGGTGCTCACAGTCTTCCTCGTCTCCTTTGCACTCACGGCGCTGGGGTTCACGATCGCGTGGTCCATGGATTCAACGCAGGCCTTCCATGCCATCATCAACCTGTTTCTCATACCGCTCTGGCTGCTTTCAGGGGCACTGTTTCCGCTGGCGGGAGCTTCCGGCTGGATTCGATTTCTTATCCGAATCAATCCGCTGACCTATGGGGTCGAGGCGCTGCGCGATCTGTTGTACCCCGGGAATCTGGCGGAATTTCCGTTAGCCTCGTCGCTGGCGACGCTGGTGCTGTTCTCTGCCCTGATGTTCGGCCTCTCTTTCATCCTGGTGAACCGCCGGACTACGAAGCCGGCCGCATGATGCAAGTCTCCGCACAATACGCCATCTATCCGGTGATCGACGCTACCCTGAACGGCACCAGCGCGGTGCTGCTTCTGGTGGGGCGGGGTTACATCAAACGGGGGCACATGGCCGCCCATCGCGCGGTCATGATCGCCGCGCTGATTTCGTCCACCCTGTTTCTGACATCGTATCTCTACTACCACGCGCACGTCGGCTCAGTCCATTTCCAGGGACAAGGGTGGTCGAGACCGGTTTATTTCAGCATCCTGATTTCGCACACCATCCTGGCGGTCACCATTGTCCCCCTGGTGATCATTACGCTGAGCCGGGCTCTGCGAGAACGCTTCGACCGGCACCGCAGGATCGCCCGCTGGACTTTCCCGCTGTGGCTCTATGTTTCGGTAACGGGCGTGGTGATTTACGTGATGTTGTATCACTTGTTCGCCGCTTAACATGATTCATTTACCACGGAGTCACAGAGACGCGGAGAATCCCTTCCTGTTTTTCTCTGTGTCTCTGTGTCGCCGTGGTCGAATCACATTATGACGACTGTGAAACTCAAGATCGATGTTTCCGGCACGGTGGGAGACGAGGCTTGGCGCAACCTGCGCCAGTTTGACGAAATCCAGGGCGCCGCCTTCGGCCCAAAATTCGGATCGAGTGGCACTTGCAAGCATGCCGCCGACCTGCCCCATGCCAAAGGGGAGTGGATTGGCGCGGAAATCCTACTGGAAACGCCGTTGCTGGCGCAGTACGCGGTCTCCCACTACCTGGAGCAGGACCGGGTGCTGGATGCGGATGTGGTGGAGTAGGCGTCCCTGAAATTCCCCCGCAGACCACCGCGTAGGGCGGCACGGCGCGATTTGCAGGCTGCTGGCCAGGGCCCGCGCTCCCTTCTGATATAGTTTTCGGTGGGTCTGCATGTCTGCGCTTCCCGAGTCGCCTCAGCCAACCTCGTCGCCCGGCAGTGAATCTGCGTCAACCTCAGCCAAGCCTCGCATGTCCACCCGCAACCGGGTGCTGTTTTTTGTCACGGCCTGGCTGATCGTCCTCATGCCGTTTCTGTTCTGGTGGAATACCTGGTTCGGGCGGCAACTTTCTGACAAGCAGCTGGCCGAGTACCTGCAGGACGACAAGAAACCGCGTCACATCCAGCACGCCCTGGTGCAGATCGGTGAGCGGGTCACGCGCCATGACGCCAGTGTTACGCGCTGGTATCCAGAGGTGGTGCGATTGGCCTCCTACCCGATTGAGGAAGTCCGCAACACCGATGCCTGGGTCATGGGACAGGATGTCTCGAGCCAAGACGCAGCCCGGGCCGGGTTTCACCAAGCGCTGTTGAAGATGCTGAACGACCCTTCGCTCATGGTGCGGGGCAATGCAGCGCTGTCGCTGGTCCGCTTCGGCGATGCTACCGGGGAACCGCAGATCATCGCCCTGCTGCAGCCCGCCAGGATCACAGCTCCCGATTCAGGAAAAATCACCGATTTCAGCGCGCCGGGAACACCGATCCATCGCGGCGGCATCATCGCCAAGCTTGAATCCGGCGGCCAAACCGTGGAAGTGCGCGCGCCGATCAGCGGACGGCTGCGCGAGTTGACGGTAAAGACCGGGCAAACCGTCTCGGCCGGCGACGAAATCGCAGCGCTCGATCCGGGAACGGAGCAGGTTTGGGAGGCGCTGCGCGCGCTATATCTGATTGGTCGGCCTGAAGACATTCCCGCAATCCGACCCTATGAACGGGAGCTGCCCGAGGTTCCCGATCATGTCCGCCAACAAGCCGTGGCAACCGAACAGGCGATACGGGAACGGGCCAAGTAGGTCCTTCGCTGGCCGGACGTCTTAAATCAAGTTCTTCTTAAGTCAAGCTTCTGGGTGGGGCGATTCGGGAATTCCTGCAGGTCTACACTGGGCATTGCTTCCGCAGATCTGGATAGAACTTCAGTTGTCAGTTATTAGTTCTCGGTTCGCAGTTGGTGGGGTCAGAATGGCATGATGCCGACTTCTTTTTCGATCTCGGCCGTATCCACCATTACGATTGCATCCCAGGGGCAGCCATCGAGGAAGGAGCCATCCGGGCCTTTGCTGGTGCACTTGTTACAGCCGATGCAGAGAATGGGGTCGACCTGAATGCGGCCGAAGGGAGAATTGTCCTCGTCCGGGACCCAGAACATGCAGTCTTCCACCGGACAATATTCCACGCACGCGGGGGATCCGGCGCAGCCGGTGCAACACTCGGTGATTACCGCCAACTCTTTGGGTTTCTTCTTACGAGCGGTAAGCAGACCCTTGGACCTGGGTTCGTGTTTGAACTCGTCGGGCACCATGCCGACGATTCCCCTGAGCGGTTCTTCAGGCATCGCCAATATTATAACCTACCGCGGACGTTGTTCATCCGTCACATCGCTCTACCGGGATTCTGATATAGTGGCCTCCCAGCCCCTCGAATTCCGTTTCATTTTCCCGGCTCCCTGGTTTGACATCCAAGCGCAAGGGGCGGAAGGAGCAGCATTTATGGCAGGCAAGAGTCTTAACCGCGTCACTCTCATCGGCAATCTGGGCAAGGATCCCGAGGTGAAGTACACGCCCAGCGGCACGCCCGTGGCGAAGATCGCTCTGGCGACCAACGAGCGTTTCAAGGACAAGAACGGTGAATGGCAGGACCGCACCGAATGGCACAACGTGGTGCTCTGGCAGCGCCTGGCGGAGATTGCCGGTGAGTACCTGAAGAAGGGCGGCAAGGTCTACATCGAGGGCCGTCTGCAGACCCGTTCCTGGGATGACAAGCAGACCAACCAGAAGAAATACATGACGGAAGTCGTGGCCAGCGATCTGATTCTGCTGGGCGGCCGCGGCGAAGGCGGAGGAGACTCCGGCGGCTCGCGGGCCGCGTCTGGCGGAAACAACTTCGACCAGCGCGTGCCGGAAGCGGAACCGGCGGCGGTTTCGTCCCCGATCAGCGATGAGGACATTCCGTTCTAGGGCAGCCTGCAGCTGTCAGGACAAGCCTTCTCTGGCGCCATTCGGGAACCTTCCATGAAACCTTGGGTTGCTTCTTGTCTGCTCGGTGCGTGGATCCTGTTGCTGGCGATGGCACCCACGGCATGGGCCAAGCATCATCGTCATCACCACGACGACGATGCCCGATCCAGCGGCAGCTTCGATTACTACCTTCTGGCGCTTTCCTGGGCGCCCAATTACTGCGCAGGTCATCCCAATGACCATTCCAGCGAGTGTAAGATCGGCGGACACACCGCCTTCGTGCTGCATGGGCTCTGGCCACAAGCCAATAGCGGGGCGCCCCCGATGTCGTGCTCGACGGCCAGCCCGGTGGCGACCGCCACCGTCGATCACATGCTCAACTTCATGCCCAGCCGGGGGCTGATCCAGCATGAGTGGCAGGAACACGGCACCTGCAGCGGCCTCTCGGCCCAGGATTATTTCGCCAAAGCCGAGCAGGCTTTTAAGAGTGTGCGGGTGCCGGAGCAGTATCCGAAGCTGGACCACGAGCAGCGATTCAGCGTGCCGGAATTGGAGAAGAGCTTTGCGGACGCTAACCACGCGCCTGCCGGGGCGTTTCGTACTTCCTGTCACGCCGGGGAACTGGTCAGCCTCGAAGTCTGCGTGGACAAGGACCTTCACTATCAGAGTTGCACCCAGAGCGTGCGCGAGTGTCCGGCCAATCAGGTGGACATGCGGCCGCTGCGGTAGAAGGAGAACCGATCGTGCCAGAAGATCTTGCCAGCCAAACCTGCGTTCCCTGCCGTGGGGGCGTGCCTCCGATGAAGGGACAAGAACTGCAGCGCATCCTGCAATTGGTGCCACAGTGGAAAGCGGTCAATGAGCATCACATCACGCGGACATTCACCTTTCCCGATTTCAAGCAGGCCCTGGCTTTCGTGAATCGCGTGGGAGAGGTGGCGGAAAAACAGGGGCACCATCCCGACATCCTGCTTACATGGGGGAAAGCGGAGATTACCCTGTGGACACACACGATTGATGGGCTGACGCAAAGCGACTTCATCATGGCCGCCAAGATTGACCAGTTGTACCCCGGGTAAACGGCCGCCCGGTTACCCCGAGTCTGCGGTGGGGTTGGCATGGCTCGTGGCCCAGGCCCAGCGGCCTTTGGTCGTTGGTCGTTGGCCGTTGGCCTTCGGCCTTGCGCCCTTAATTGTTGATCCCGCAAACCGACAGTGGCGAGTTCTGGCCTTCGGCCAACGACCAAGGGCCAAGGACCAACGACCAAAGCCAACGACTATAATCTACGCATGCTTGATGAAAACGATTTTCGCAAACGGGCGGATGGCGCGCTCGAATCACTGAAGAAAGCGCTCATGCGGGCTGAGGAGTCGTCCGACATCGAAGTCGAAGACCAGTCCGGCGCTTTGCACATTTCGTTCGAAGACGGCAGCAAGTTCGTCATCTCGCCCAACGCCCCGGTGCGGCAAATCTGGATTTCCGCGCTGGCCACCAGTTTCAAGCTGGATTGGTCGGATGCGGAGCAGGATTTTGTGTTGTCCAAGACCGGAGAGGGACTCAAAGTGTTGGTGTCCCGGTTGATCAATCAGCAATTAGGTGAGGATGCGGTTACGCTGGCCTAGAATTCGGGCTACGGGTCTGACAGCTTCTGTTTCAAGTGCTCGGCGATCTGCCTTCCGTGAAACCTTCCGTTTTCGATGAAGATCTCGTTGGTTCTGGATCCGGCCACGATCACGCCCGCGACGTAGATGCCGGGCACATTACTCTCCAGGGTCAGCGGATCGCATACCGGACGGCATTGTTCAGTGGAGAGCTCTATGCCCATCGAACGCAGGAAGTCATAGTCGGGATGGTAGCCGGTCATGGCGAAGACAAAATCGTTCTTCCGGCGGACCGGGCCTTCAGGAGTGTCGAGATCGACGTAGTCTGCCCCGATTTCCAAAACTGTACTGCTGAAATAGGCAGTAATTTCGCCATTCTTGATGCGATTCTCAATGTCCGGCAGAATCCAGTATTTGACGTGGTTATGTAATTTGGCGCCGCGATGGACCAGGGTCACGCGCGCGCCGTGCCGCCAGAGGTCAAGCGCAGAAATGGCGGCCGAGTTCTTGCCTCCGATGATCATGACATCCATATCGAAAAACGGATGCGGCTCGCGATAGTAGTGAAACACCTTGGGCAGGTCTTCGCCGGGAATGTTTAACGGGTTGGACAGATCGTAGTAACCGGTCGAAACAATCAGCTTGCGGGTGCGGTAGTCGTAAATGCGGCCCAGGCTGTCGGTTGCCGTGATCTGAAAGTCGCCGTCACTCCCCATCACCGTCTTGACCCACTGATACTGGCGGATATCGAGATGATAATGCTCGGCCACCTTGCGGTAGTATTCGAGAGCCTCCTCCCGCGTGGGTTTCTGCCGGGCGGTGCTGAAGGGAATGTCGCCGATTTCCAGCAGCTCCGGCGTGGTGAAGAACGACATGTTGGCGGGATAGTGGTAGATGGAATTGACCACGCATCCCTTGTCGATGGCCATGGTCTTGAAGCCGGCCCGCTGGGCCTCGATGGCGCAGGCAAGACCGGTGGGGCCGGCGCCGATCACAACTACATCGGCACTCGTGTCAGGCTCACCTTTGGTCTGCGGGCGCGGGAGGGTATCGGGAATTTGTTGGGTCACGCCGGAAGTATGTTTGGTGGCCAAATCGTCGTCTCGGCTGAAGTTCGTCCTGATTGCCCGGGCGTGGCAGGAGTGACTACGCCGGCCCTGGAAGGTAAAGATTCTAGCATGCAGGGACTGCGGGACTCGGTCCGTCCCGGATTGCAATTCCTTCGCTGTAGAATATTTGGGCGAAACCCAACGAACTTCCAGGAGGTCACGACATGCCTGAAACTCAAGTAGGCGCACCGCCTTCTCCCCAACTGTTTTTTGAGACCGTCAATGCCTTCCATCAGACCGCGGCGTTGAAAGCGGCGATCCAGCTTGAAATTTTTAGCGCCATCGGCGAGGGCAACCAGACCGCGGCGACCATCGGCCGGCGCTGCCAGGCTTCGGAACGCGGCATTCGCATTCTTTGCGACTCCCTGGTGATCATCGGTTTCCTCAAAAAAGACGAATCCAGTTACAGCCTCACCCATGATTCAGCCATTTTTCTCGACCGGCGGTCGCCTGGCTATCTCGGGGGTGCCATCCAGTTTCTGCTGGCGCCGGCTGCGATGGCGGGTTTCCAGGAACTGGCGGCGGCAGTCCGCAAAGGCGGCACGGTTATAGACCAGGACAGCACCACGCCGGAACACCCGATGTGGGTGGACTTCGCCCGCGGCATGGCGCCCTTGATGAAAATGCCGGCCGAACTGATCGCGAAACTGGTGCAGGCGGATGAAGGAAAGAAGTGGAAGGTCCTGGGCCTCGCAGTGGGCCATGGATTGTTCGAGATTACCCTTGCCAAACACAACCCCAACGCCGAGGTGTGGGCCGTGGATTGGCCGAATGTGCTCACAGTTGCCCGCGAGAATGCCACGGCGGCGGGAATCGCGGAGCGTTACCACACCATCCCCGGCAGCGCCTTTGACGTGGAATATGGCACCGACTATGACCTTGTCCTGATTACGAATTTTCTCCACCACTTCGACGTGCCGACTTGCGAGAAGCTGCTGAAAAAAGTACACGCCGCGCTTAAGCCCGGGGGCCGGGCAGTGATTTTGGAATTTGTCCCCAACGAGGATCGGGTTTCTCCCCCCACGCCGGCGCATTTCAGTTTGACCATGCTGGCCGGAACTCCGGGCGGGGAGGCCTACACCTTTGCCGAACTTCAGCGCATGCTTCGTAACACAGGTTACAGTGCAGTGGAAAACCATCCTTTGCCGCCGACGTTTTTCAATGTGGTGATCGGGAAGAAGTAGCTGCGCGGAGATCATCAGGTTGTTTGCGACCTTCGCGGTCCGCTTTGCGGCCTTTGCGGTGAAAAGATTTTTAACCGCAAAGGACGCAAAGGACGCAAAGCAAATCGATCGTCCGCGCTATAATGCCCGGTTGCTTTGATCTCCACACGCCCATCGGGGACACGACATGGCAGCGCCCGCGAAACCGAAGACGCGCACCGAATCCGACAGCATGGGACAAATCGAAGTCCCGGCCCACGTCTACTGGGGTGCGCAGACGCAGCGCTCGCTCCTGCATTTCAATATTGGCCGCGACACCATGCCGCCGGAGCTGATCCGGGCGTTCGGCGTCCTCAAGAAGGCCTGCGCGCTGGTGAACCAGGACCTGGGTAAGCTTTCCGCCAGCAAAGCCCAGCTCATCGTGCAGGCGGCCGACGAAGTCATCGCCGGCAAGCTCAACGACCAGTTCCCTTTGCGCATCTGGCAAACCGGCAGCGGCACCCAGACCAACATGAACGTGAACGAAGTCATCGCCAACCGCGCCATTGAGTTGGCGGAGGGCGAACTGGGATCGAAGAAGCCGATTCATCCCAACGACGACGTCAACATGTCGCAGTCGTCCAACGACACTTTCCCCACGGCGATGCACATCGCCGCCGCGGAGCAGGTGAAGAACGCGCTCATCCCCGCCATCAAGACCGTGCACGACGCGATTGCCGCCAAGGCAAAGGAATTCGCGAACGTTGTCAAGATTGGACGCACCCACTTGCAGGATGCCGTTCCCCTGACTTTCGGACAGGAATTCGGCGGCTGGGCCAGCCTGCTGCAGCGCGACATCAAACGCCTGGGGCAGGCCCTCGACGGACTTTACGACCTGGCCATTGGCGGAACCGCGGTGGGCACAGGTTTGAACGCGCATCCGGAATTTGCCGAGCGCGCGGCGAAGAAGATCGCCAAACTTACCGGACTTCCCTTCCGCTCCCATCCCAACAAGTTTGCCGCGCTTTCGGCGCACGACGAAATCGTGTTTGCCCAGGGCGCGATGGAAACTCTGGCCGCCTCACTGATGAAGATCTCGAACGACATCCGCTGGCTGGCGTCCGGCCCGCGTTCGGGCCTGGGAGAACTCATCATCCCGGAAAACGAACCCGGATCGTCGATCATGCCCGGCAAAGTGAATCCCACGCAATGCGAAGCTATGACCATGGTGTGTGTGCAGGTCCATGGCGCCACTGCCGCGGTCGGTTTTGCCGGCTCGCAAGGCAACTTCCAGCTGAATGTTTACAAGCCGGTGATCATCTACAACTTTCTGCACTCCGTCACGCTGATCACCGACGCCTGCCACGGATACGTCGAGTACATGATCAAAGGCATCGAGGTCGATCGCGCCAAAGTGGACGCGAACCTCAAGAACTCGCTGATGCTGGTGACTGCACTGACCCCAAAAATTGGCTATGACAAAGCGGCGCAGATCGCCCACACCGCCCACGTCGAACACAGCAGCCTGCGCGAGGCAGCGCTGAAGCTCGGACACCTTACCGGCGAGGAGTTCGATCAGTTGATGAAGCCGGAGAAGATGACGCGGCCGTAGCACGAACCGCGTAGGCCCAGACGTCCTCGTCTGGGCGGCTCAAATCGGCTGTTCACCTCTGTTTTCAATCAGCTGAGAGCTGGATGCGGGTTGAATCGGGCTTGCTTTCTTCTTCATGGTCGTAATCGTGATCACGCTCACCAGCACCAGCAGCGTTCCCAGCAGCGTGCGCGTGCCAACCACTTCCCCGCCGAGAAAGTATCCCAGGGCAACCGCCACTACCGGATTCACGTACGCGTACGTGCCGACCTTGGTGGGCGACTCCCAATGCAGCAGCCAGACATAAGCCGTGAAGCCTATGATCGAGCCCGCGATGATGAGGTAGACCAGAGCGAACCACGCGTTCCAGGAGACTGCCTGCGCCCGGAATCCCCTGAACTCGCCCGTCAGCGCGGTGAGCACGAACAATTGCGCGCCTCCGGTGAGCATCTGGGCGGCCGCGCTCATCGGCTTCGATGCCGGCAGGGGAAGCCGGCGAGTGAAGATGGTGGCGAACGACCAGGTCACCGAAGCCACCAGCAAGGCGATGGCACCGGCGCGATTGATGGGCACCTCGCCGAGAGAGAACGAATGGTTCATCAGCACGGCCACCCCGCACAAGCCCACCAGAAGCGCCAGCGCAAGACGGACCGTGAGCCGTTGCGTTCTGAGGAAGACGATTTCCATCAGCGTGATAAACACCGGAATGGTCGCCAGGACCACCGCCGCGATTCCCGAGGGCACGCGCTGCTCGGCCCAGAACAGGCAGCCGTAATCGACCACGAAGATGAGTCCCCCGAGTCCGGCGGCGGCGGTCCATTCGCGACGGCTGGGCGCCGGGGTGCCGTGCAGGCGCAGCCAGGCGTACATGACCAGACCGGCGGTGGAAAAACGAACCGCCGCCAGCAGAAATGGAGGGACCTCGTGGACCCCGACGCGAATCGCCAGGAAGGTCGATCCCCACACGAAGTAAATCATGGAGAACGCGAGCAGGATTTTCCAGGAAGGCGGCCGGGCTTCGATTTCCATCTGGATCGCCTCCAATCCCGCTTTGCTGACCAACTTGATGGCCTGATAGATGTTCCGCGAATCCCCCCGGAACCATATTTATGTCATGAAAACTTCTTATGCCCGGGAGAATTTCCGCTCATGCCATTCTTACAGTCTGCTTTTGGCAAAAGACAGCCCGCTTAGGCCCGTCACGTGTTGCTGGTCAACGTCCTTCGCCGCAACCAGAACGTGGAAACTTTCGCCCATGCCGGCGGGAGTCACCAGGTGTTTGAGCTGCAAGGCGACTTTGGCGCGTTCCTGAGGCAGGCGGCAGTCTTCGAAGGCATCCGCAAATTGATTGGCCTCACCGATTCCCATCAGGAATTGAGACTGGGTGACCAGGGACTGTGGCTGCATGCCGTTTTGTTCCGCTGCCGCGGAGAGAGCGGTGAAGTTCACGTGCGCGGTGAGGTCCTGCTCGCCGGGGGCCTGGTAAGGATTAGAAGACGTGGAGTGCTGGCGGTAAGTCATCAGCGTCCCGCGATGGCGACCGGCAAGCTGCTCCTGGCGGGTATAGCCATAGTCGACAGCGATGATGAGGCCCTTTCGCATTGCCGCGGCAAGACGCGCCATGTAGCGCTGTGCCAGCAGCGGGACCTCGATGCGTTCTCCCGGTTCGGGGTGCACGCCGTAGCGGTCGAGAAATTCCAGTTCTTCCGCCGACGCCGGAACCCAGGCTTCGGTGAAGCGGCCGTCCTGAGCGGCAATGCGAAGCGATCCCTGGGCGCTGACGATCTCTACCGGAAGCGCGTCAAAGAATTCGTTGGCGAAAACAATGACAGGCACGTCAGGGGCCAAGGCGCGCTGGTCCATGGCGCTGTTGGGCGCCACTGACGAACCCTCCCGGGCGTCTCCCGTCGTGTTGTAGAAACTGCCGGCCTGGCCGTGGGAGGACGCCGCTTCAGCCGTGCCTCCGGACGCAGAGGAGAACCAGGGCTTGAGTCCCGGAGCGACGTGGGCCTCGGTCGCGCCCTCGGAAACGGAAGACGCGATACCACTTTCGAGAAATCTGGTGAGCCCGCTCCGGAGCCGGGCCCGCAATGCAGGTGAGCGTTCGGCCAGCGAGTAGTGCAAAGCATGAAAGAACTCGGGAAACTTTTTCTCTGACCAGTCGAGCACGTCCTGCGCGAACAGTCCGCGTCCGGGACCGAGTTCCAGAATTTCAATTTGCGCGGGGGCGCCCAGCGCCCGCCATATCTGTTCGAATTGCCGGGCCAGAAGACGTCCGAAGACCGCGTTCACGTCGCTCGAAGTGTAAAAATCTCCGACCTTGCCGAACTGCTCAACACTGCGCGAATAGTAGCCCAGCTCGGGATGGTAGAGGCACAGCTCCATGTAACGCGAAAACGGCATGGGCCCGTGCTCGCCGATCTCACGCTCGATGATCTGGCGCAGGTTCACAGGCCTTTCCGTTGGCGCTCCGCCCGGTCCTGGGGCGTGCGGATGAACATTTCAACCATGTAGTCGTGCAGACAGTCGTAAAGCTGGCGCTGGAATTCCCACTCGAACTGGGAATGATCCAGGTCCCGGGGATGAAGGTCGAAAGCGTAGACATGCACCGGAACCGGAGGATTCCTGAACTGGATGTTGACTTCGACGCCGTCACCTTTGGCTCGCGCGGAGAAATCGAGCAGCGGATGTTCGTAGAGTCTCAGTTGCTCCAGTACACGTTGCAGGCGCTGGTTCGCGTCGTCGGCCACGACATGATTCTAACGGGAGTTGCGGTTATGTGCTCTGCCCCGGGGACAATACAGTGAGAACAGCGGCTGGCGAATTTCTAAAACCGGTTCTTAGTCAATCGTTCTCGGTTCTCAGTCTCACTCGTATCTTAGGGCTTCGATGGGATCCAGCTTCGCCGCCTTGATGGCGGGCAGCATGCCGCTGATGATTCCCACGAAACTGAGAATGCCAGTGGACCAGATGAGAGTAGCGGCGTCGATGGTCAGGTGGATATCGCCCTCATCGGCGCCCTCCTGAAATGCGCTCCACAAGGTCAGCGAGGGAACGGACCAGGAAACCAGGTAGGCGAAGGCCACGCCCAGCAGGCCGCCGAGCGCGGTGATGACCATGGCCTCCGCCAGGAACTGGAACAGGATGTGCCAGCGATGCGCGCCCAGGGCTTTTTCCACACCGATTTCGCGGGTACGCTGGGTCACCGAAACCAGCATGATATTCATCAGCCCCACGCCGCCGATCCCCAGGGTCAGCAGGCCGATGAAGCCGAGGAGAATCTTGATTCCGGTCGTGATCACACGCAGGTCGAGGAGATCGGAAAACACGTCGAAAACGAAGACCGCGCGCTCGTCCTTGGGATCGAAGCCATGATGGAACGCCATCGAGTTCCGTAGCGCTTTGACGACCTTGGTATTCTCGCCCTCGTATTCCATGACAATCGAGTTCAGATAGTAGGTGTCCTTGAGATCGCTCATGGCGCTAAAAGGCACGTAGATGTGCTCGTTCAGATTGTCGTCACCGTTGTTGATCACGTGTTTCAGGACGCCCACAATCTGGTATGAGATGCCGTCCACACGGATGCTCTCGCCGATGGCATTCTGGCCGGAAAAAAGCTTCTTCTTGGCGTCCGCTCCGATAAAGGCGACACGGGCGTGAGTGAAGTCCTCGGCTTCACCAAAGGGAGCTCCTTCCGCGAATTCCATGCGGCGCATGCGGGGATAGTTGGCATACACGCCGCTCACCCCGTAGCTGGCGCTGCGGGTACCCCAGGCCACCGTGCACTGCTTGAAAACTTCCGGGGAGAGCCGCTTAAGCAGAGGCACTTCGTCGCGGACGTAATCCAGGTCCTTGACCGTGAGACGGACCTCGCTTCCCGCTTTGGTGCCGCCCGCCTGCAGCGAGGTGCGACCGGGGAAGACGAAGACCAGGTTCGTTCCGAAGGAGCGGAAAGCCGCCCATAAACCCCGTTCGAAGCCCGCGCCATAAGCCAGAAGCAGCACCACGGTGGCGATGCCCCAGGCCATGCCCAGCATGGTGAGGATGCTGCGTCGCTTGTTATAACGCAGGGCGCTATAGGCCTGGGCGGCAAGCTCGTGGATCACGGTTATTCCTGCCTCATGGCTTCAACCGGCGCCAGCAACGCCGCTTTCCGCGCCGGATAAATTCCCGCCACAATGCCGGCAATCGCCAGGGACAAAATCGCCGCAATCGCGGACATGGGCACGATGCGGGGCGTGTCGAATCCCTGCGGAGCCGGCAACTGCGCCAACGCGGTCACGAATGCAGTCGAGATCAAAAGCCCAATGCCGCCGCTGAAGATGGTGAGGAATGCGCCCTCGATGAAGAACTGGGTCAGAATATTCCGATAGGTGGCGCCCAAGGCCTTGCGCAGGCCAATCTCCCGGGTGCGCTCGGCGACCGAGACCAGCATGATATTGACAATGCCAATCGCCCCCAGGGCCAGAGTCACGAATCCCACCACCCCGAGAAAATAATCCATGGCGTCGAATATCTTGTCGACGCGTTGCGAGTTTTCAATCGTGTCCCAGTCCTCGAAAGCATCTTCCGCTTTGGGATCGAAGCCGTGGCGGCGGGCAATGATCTGGTGAATCTCCGCCTTGGAGCGCAGGTGCTCGGCCTTGTTCAGGGGCCGATAGTTGATAAACGAAAGCGCGCCCTCCGAGTTCTCCTGCTTCAGGGGAAACAGGCTGCGCATGGTCTCAACCGGAACGAAAATGCGGGCGTTGGTGCCGTTGTTGCCGTCCTTCCCCACTTTGGCCAGCACCCCGATCACGTCGAAGCGAATACCGTTCAGCAGCATGGTCGCGCCCACCGCTGGACGTCCGGGGAAGACATTCTTCAGCAGCTCCCAGCCGACTACTGCTACCCGGCGGTGTTCGCTGTTGTCCTGGTCGTTGAGCCAGCGGCCCGTACCGATGGGCACGGTGCGGATCTGGTTATATTCCGGTGTCACCCCGAATACTTGACCGTTGGTCGAACCGTAGTCGCTCACCGCGCGGATGTCCTCGCGGTTGATGACAGGCGACAAGGCGCGCAGGCTACGGGCTTCATTGCGGATGGCAAGATAATCTTCGTAGGTAAAGTGATAGGTCTGGCCGGACTGCAAATTTCCCGCCACCGCCGGAATTCTCCCGGGGAAGGTGAACATGATGTCCTGACCCAGGGTTGCCAGGTTCCGCACCTGGCCGCTGCGAAAGCCTTCCCCCAAACCCACCAGCAATAACAGCGAGCCTACGCCCCAGGCGATGCCGAACATGGTCAGGAACGAGCGCAGCTTGTGCGCCCAGAGGGTGGCCAGGGACTGACGAACGATGTCGAAAAGCACGTTCATAAGCTTCGCGCCGCGGCGAGCGGGGAGTGGCGATTTTCAGACAGTTTCCGACCCCACAACCTTCCCTGTCTGGTACGGCGCGAGAGGGCCGCAGGTTCCCGCAATTTCGTGCGTTCTGTCGTTAGACCGTGTTGCAGGGCGAAAGGATAGCCCCATTTTTTGCCGACGCCGTGCCGCCCCGTCTACGGTGCTAACCAGGTTGGGGGCACGGCGTCTAAACGACCGTTCTGACGGGTCCAGGCCGGGTTCGATTTCTCATAACAAACACATCTCAGATCGGGAGGTTTTCACCGTGTTCAAGCTACTTGTGCGTTCTCTGTGTGTGATGGAAGGCTTGTTGCTGCTGGGAGCAGTGGGCCATGCGCAATCCTTCGTTCTGGATCTGCCCCGGGCCAGCCAGCATGCGGTAGTCACGCAACGGATTGGAATTACCGATGTCACCATCAACTATCACCGCCCGATGGTGAACAAGCGGAAAATCTGGGGCGGTCTTGTGCCCTACGGTCAGGTCTGGCGGGCGGGAGCGAACGAAAATACGACGATTCAGTTTAGCGATCCGGTGACGATCGAAGGCCAGGCTCTGGCCAAGGGTACTTACGGCCTGCATATGATTCCGGGCGAAAATGAATGGACCGTGATTTTCTCCAGGAACTCTACTTCGTGGGGCAGTTTCACCTACGACCAGGCCGAGGACGCGCTTCGGGTCACGGTCAAGCCCCAGACGACGGACATGCACGAAGCACTCACCTATGACTTCGACGATGTGACTCCGGATTCCTCGGTGATCACGCTGCGCTGGGAGAAGGTTGCCGTCCCATTCAAAGTCGGCCTGAATACCCACGAAATCGTGGAGCAGAACCTGCACAATCAGCTGCGCGGGCTGGCCCAGTACGCCTGGGACGGATGGGACGATGCGGCCAACTATCTGCTCCAGGAAAAGATCGATCTGGAAGAGGCGCTGAAGTATTCCGACCGATCGATTGAGAGCGAAGCGCGCTATGACAACTTCATGACCAAGTCTCGAATCCTGGACATGTTGGGCCGGAAAGATGAGGCCTCGACGGCGCGAAACAAGGCGCTCAGCATGGCCAATGCAAACCAGCTCCACTCCTATGCCCGCCAGCTGCAAATTGACGGCAAGCAGACTGAGGCGTTCGCCATCTTCCGCGAAAATGCGAAGAAGAATCCTGATCAGTGGATCGTGCACGTTGGTTTGTCCCGCATGTATTCCGCGCAGGGGGACTTCACGAACGCGGCCACGGAAATGAAGGCGGCCGCGGCAGCCGCGCCGGACGGTCAAAAGCAGCCGTTACTGGCGTTCGCCAAGCGGCTGGAGGCGAAGGAGGACATCAACAAGTAGGATCCTATGTGGGGCGGACACTCTTGTCCGCCCCACACGTTTTCAGGCCAGACGCCGGCGCTACACCGCTGCCAGGTCCTCGACCACTACAATCTGCTTGCCCATTTGCCTGCCTACTTCCACCGCGGTGGCAAGGGTGTCATCGCTGGTCTCCTGACCGCGAATGATTTCCAGCCTCTTCTCGAGGTCCACCGGTTCAGCGAAATGCATGCCCAAACAATTCCGGGCGCGATAGGTTACTCGGGAAATCTCAGTGATGCTGAGCGAACAAAGATGGGAAGCCAGGATCGTGGCGGGGCGGCAGATCTTGTCGAGCAGGGTAAAGATCTCGATCTTCGATTCCAGTTCTTCCGGGACCGCCTCGATCACCAGGTCCGCCTGGCGGGCAGCGTCTTCCACAGTGCCGGCGAATTCCAGACGAGAGAATGCAGCCTGGGCGACGGCAGAGGAAACCACATGCGATTCTACGGCCCGGTCAAAGTGGAAGCGGATTTCGCTCTCCGCCCGGCGCAAGGCGTTGGGCAGCAAATCTTCCAGAATCGTGCGATAGCCGCCCCTGGCCGCCAGCTGCGCGATGCTTCGGCCCACCCGGCCGGCGCCGATAACGGCGATGGTCCGAACCTCAGGCACGACTATCCCTTTTCCAATTGTCCCAGGACAGAATTGAGGTTGGTGCTGGCGGAGCGAATGTTTTCGGCAAGACGCTTACGTTCATCCGCGTCCATCATGGGGATGGCTGCACTGATGCGGCGCAGCGTGGTGTTGATGTCGTCGACGTAGTTGATGAGGCGGATGAGTTCTCCGGTAGCTGCCATAGTTAAACCTGCTCCTGTTGCCCGCTGTCCAGTTGATGTATCCATTCTCAATGGTAGGCAGAGATTAGTAAAGGCACGAGGGGTTGTGTGCGCGTGTTCCCGCAACCATCACGAAGTAAACGAGCAAATCCCCTGCAACTCCAGTCTTTCCAGGCCAGTCGACGGGTCCGATGCAGCTAAATGGCTGCTTTACATACCTCAACCCGTTATCACTTTGGTAATACTCGCTATCGATGTTATTTATGGGCCATCCGGGTCTCAGGGGAATCTAATATGCCCATGAGCGACAAACCTTTGAAGCGTTACCTTTTTGCCAGCGACTTTGACCAGACCCTTACTTTCGATGATTCCGGGTATGTATTGAGTGAGCTGGTCGGCATTCCGACCGCGGAATTTGAACGTAAGGCTCAGGGCATGGCCAAGCTGAACCTGGTGCAGCAGGGGGCGGAGTTGTCTTACCTGTTGCTGCATGACCCGGAGTTCCGCAAGAAAGTACGCAAACAGCATCTGTACGAAGTCGGCAAGAACATCCGCCTGAAAGAGAATATCGAGCTGCTCTACCAGGTGCTGAAGAACGGAGTGGATGGCTATCACTTCGACTTCTATGTGATTTCCGCGTCCCCGGTGGAAGTGATCCAGTCGGCGCTGGAGGGAATCGTTCCCCGGGACCACATTTACGGCACCGAATTTGTTTACAACCCATCCGGCGAGATCGAAAGTCTGGTGCGGGCCACCGCCGGCTATGGCAAAGTAGCGGCCCTCGACCAGTTACAGGCGGAGTTGCAGATCGGGCCGGACCACATCATTTACACCGGCGATGGCAGCTCCGACATCAACGTGATGCTGCACGTCAAGCTGCGGGACGGATTTACCATTGCGGTATCGGAAGCCAAGCACATCTCTCAGATCGCGAGGAGAACCGTGCTTAGCACCAACGCCCTCGCCGTTCTCGGGCCCATCCTGGAAGAAACGGTGGGCTGGGAGCGGGCCCAAATTCGCCGTTTCTTCGAGTCCTACGGGATATTGATCCAGGAATGGGACAGCGTGCGAACCGACTGGCTGACCCTGCGGCCGGCAGTAAAGGAAGAGGCCGAGGCTGTGACCGCCAGTGCCTGAATCCAGTCTCCTGTTCCCTTCATCCAAGTGACGAGCGTCACCAGGCGTGGCGCGGCCTCGGTTGCGCTATGGCCAGGCTGCGCCGACAATAGGTAAACATGCTCCGCGACAAGAACCTGATTCCTCTCTCGCACCAACACCAGCATTGCCTGGCGTTGTGTGTGCGTCTGGACCGCGCCCTCCAGTCGGGCGAGGTCGATCTGGAGGCATGGCAAGCGGAGATTCAGCAGATGTTCGAGCAGGAGATCACTTTTCATTTTGCCGCTGAAGAGAAAGAGCTGTTTCCGGTGGCCGCGCGCTTTCCGGAGCTGCAGCCTCTGGTCCAGGAACTTGTCACCGGACACGTCTTGCTGCGTGATTTCTTTTCTCGCGCGGCCACTCGCACCCTGCACCTGGCAGGATTACAGGTCCTGGTGGAAAAACTGGCGTCCCATATTCGCAAGGAAGAACGCGAGCTGTTTGAAGGTATGCAGAGGCTCATGAACCCGGAGGAGCTTTCCGCAGTGGGTGCGGCCCTCCAGCACTCTCTGGCGAACGCTTCCAACGCCTGTATCTTGCCCACCGCGGCCACGCGACTGCGATCCAAGCAGTAGCCCTGTCATCCTGAGCGGAGGTGCGGCTTCGCGCCGCGAAGCCGCAACGGAGTCGAAGGACCCCTAGCGGTTGCACGGATGCTGCAGTGCGGTTCTCTGATATTCACTGTCCACAACCAAGCTGCGGGCACAATATGCTCGCAGCGGAGTCGAAGGATCCCTATCGCTTGCACGGACACTGCAAAGCGGTTCTTTAATATTCACTGTCCACCACCAAGCTGCAGGCACAATATGCTCGCAGCGGAGTCGAAGGACACTATCGCTTACGGGGACACTGCAAAGCGGTTCTTTAATATTCACTGTCCACCACCAAGCTGCAGGCACCACATTCACAGGTAGGGGTCCTTCGGCTCCGGATTTGCTTTCGTAAACGAAAGCAAATCCTGCGCTCAGGATGACAGGCGGGTGCGGGATGTGCTGACCCCTGAATCCGGGGCACGGTTTTTTTCATCTAGCAGGCATGAATCAAGAAGTGGTTCCCCTCTCCCTCGCGAGCTATTCCGGGCCGGCGGCGGTAACATCCGGCGAGGGCGCGCTGAATGATGGCGTCCTGCTCGATGCATATTCGCAGGCCGTGGTCGGCGCCGCCGAGAAACTCAGCCCGTCGGTGGTCAAGATCGATGTTGCCCAGTCGGGGAAAAGCCGTTCCGGCGAGCCCCGTGAGCGGCAAAGTGGCGGATCCGGTTTCGTGTTCACTCCCGACGGCCTGATTCTCACCAACAGCCACGTGGTGCATGATGCCACGCGAATCCAGGTCTCATTCGCCGACGGGCGGCGCTTTCCGGCTCACACCATCGGCGACGATCCGGCGACGGACCTGGCCGTCGTCCGCGTGGATGTCCCCAATAACGACGCACCCAGCCTGGTGGCAGCTCCCTTGGGAGATTCGCAGAAGCTGCGGGTGGGACAACTGGCGATTGCGATTGGAAATCCTTACGGCTTCCAGTACACGGTCACGGCCGGCGTGGTCAGCGCTCTGGGGCGGTCGTTGCGTTCCTACTCGGGACGAATGATTGATGATGTGATCCAGACCGACGCTTCGCTCAATCCGGGCAATTCGGGAGGGCCCCTGGTAACTTCCGATGGCCACGTCATCGGAGTGAACACGGCGACCATCATGGGCGCGCAAGGGCTGTGTTTCGCCATCGGGATCAACACCGCAAAGTTTGTGGCCGGACGTCTGCTGCAAGAAGGAAGAATTCGCCGCAGCTACATTGGAGTGGAGGCCCAGACCACGCCCCTGCATCGCCGCCTGGTGCGCTTTTACAACCTGCCGCAGGAAACCGGCGTGGTGGTGATTTCCGTGACTGCCGGCAGCCCCGGACAGCAGGCGGGATTACGGGAAGGCGACGTGATTGTCGCACTGGATGGCAAACCAGTGGCAGGCGTGGATGACCTGCACCGCCTGCTCACCGACGCTCGAGTGGGTGTCAGTAGTTCGCTTAGGGTGCTGCGCTGGACGGAAAAGCTGGAACTGGAAATCGTGCCCGCAGAGTCGCCAACCGGGTAATTCGTGTGGCGAGGGCGCCCTCGCCCGCGTGACGGCGAGCGGGGCCGCATGCCAGGTGGAACAGCCGAGTTCGGCCGGAGTCTACGGTGTACATGTGGGGCGGACGCTCTTGTCCGCCGCTGTTGAATTTGACCTTCTCGCGGATGTCAGGTGTCGAGGCTTGCGGCGAGCAAAACTCTTTCCTGGCAGCTAGAATCAAATTCAAAGGCGGCGGACAAGCAGTGTCTGCCCACAGGTGCCCCTTTAGTATCATTGCAAGCTCTGGCCCCCTATGTTAGCTTCTTGAAACAGCAGAGGTTAGCTTGCAAGCGACGATTCCTGCCGGGCTGGATCGCAAGGAAGCGGAAGTTTACCAGCAGCTTCATCCGGAACGGCTCCCGAAACACATCGCCATCATCATGGACGGCAACGGCCGCTGGGCGCGCCGCCGCCACTTGCCGCGCATGGCCGGACACCGCGCCGGAGTTGCATCCGTGCGCTCGACCGTCGAAACCGCCGCGCGTATCGGGATCCCGTGGCTGACCCTGTATGCGTTTTCGGAAGAGAACTGGAAGAAGCGTCCCCGCAGCGAAGTGAATTTCCTGATGGGCCTGTTGTGCCGCTATCTGAAGGCCGAGGTCCCGACTCTCAACAAGAACAACATCCGCCTCGAATACATCGGCCGCCAGCATGAGCTGCCCCCTTCGGTACAGGAGAAGATGGCCTGGGCGCGGGAGGCGACCGCGGGCAACACCGGCATGGTGCTGACCCTGGCACTCAATTACAGCGCGCGCACCGAACTGGTGGATGCCTTCCGCTCCATCGTGGACGCCGCCGCCAGCAATGGTGGTCTCGACCATCTGGACATCGATGAGGACGCGGTTTCGCAGAACCTTTACACCCGGCATTTGCCGGACCCCGATCTGGTGGTCCGCACCAGCGGCGAGATGCGGCTCAGCAACTTCCTGTTATGGCAGCTGGCCTATGCGGAAATCTACGTCACGCCGACGTTGTGGCCGGAGTTCCGCGGGGTGCACTTACTGGAAGGTATCGCGGAATATCAGAAGCGCGAGCGGCGTTACGGCGGCTTGGCCGGCGACGCCCATGCGCACAACTCTCATTCGCGCCAATCGAAGATGGGCCGGAGCTGACACGGCTTGCAACTACTGAAACGAATCCTCACCGCGGCGCTCCTGATTCCCATTGTTCTCCTGCTGGTTTTGCGGGCACCGGTGCCGGTACTGGCGCTGGTGGCGGCCCTGGTGGCATTGCTGGCGGTCCAGGAACTGCTCAAAATTTCGGAGACCTACAAGATCAGGCCCTTTCACTGGCCAACTTACATTTTTATCGGGCTGTTCTTCCTGTTCCTGGCGGTGAATCCCGGACATGAGACTCCACTGCTTTCCACATCTGTATTTGCCGGCAGCGCGGCGTTTGTGGCGGTCATCGCGCCGTTTGTTTTTCTGGTGATCGGCATGAGACGGGCCGATCTCGGCACGGCACTTCCGGCAGCCATGACTTCGGCATTTGCCTTCACATATATTGCTTTGCCGCTGGCATGCCTGCTGCAGATTCGGGAACAGGTCTCGGGGGCATTCCTGTTGCTATACCTGCTCCTGCTGGTATGGGCGGGAGACATTTTCGCGTATTTTGTGGGACGTTCGTTGGGACGCCACCTGATGTCGCCGCGCGTCAGTCCCAAAAAAACGTGGGAAGGAGCGCTGGCCTCGATGCTGGCCAGCGTGGGGGTTGGAATGTTGCTGTATAACTACGCCTTGCCCATCAGCACCGCCCTGCTGAATGCACACCTGATCGAGCGGAAAGACGGCGTGTTCGCCCTGGAGAAGGCGCCGCTGTGGCCGATCATTCTGCTTTCCGCAGGCATTAATATCGCCGCCCAGCTGGGCGATCTGGTGGAATCGCTGATCAAGCGGGGCGCCGGGATCAAAGATTCCGGAACGCTGCTTCCCGGCCACGGCGGCATGCTTGACAGAATTGATGCCCTGCTCTTTGCCGCTCCGCTGCTGTGGTACTATGCGGCTTGGCGCGTGATGCAGTAGGCCGCCCCCCTGGCTACGCCCCACCCTGAATTTTAGCTATGAAACGTATTGCCATCCTGGGATCTACGGGCTCGATTGGCCGCAGCACGTTGAGCGTGGTTGAAACCTATCCCGAGCGTTTTCAGGTCGTCGCTGTTGCGGCCGGACAGAACGTGGACACCGCCTTCGAGCAGGCCCGGCGCTGGAAGCCCAGGCTCATTTCGATTTCGACCGCCGTCGATGCCGAGATTCTGCGCTCCCGCCTGCAGACGTCCGGCATGAAAAACATCGAAGTCGTACATGGCCCGGCGGGAACGGTCAGGGTCGCGACTCATCCGGATGTGGATTTCGTGGTCAGCGCGATTGTGGGCGTGGCCGGGCTCAAAGCCACCTACGAAGCGGTAAAAGCAGGAAAGACGGTGGGACTGGCCAACAAGGAATGCCTGGTGGCGGCCGGAGAATTGATCACCGCCGAAGCGCGCCGCCGGGGCAAACCTCTTCTGCCTATTGACAGCGAGCACAACGCGGTCCACCAATGCCTGCGGGGTGGACGGATGGAAGAAGTGGAGCGGATCTGGCTGACCGCCTCGGGTGGACCATTTCTTTACACACCAGGGTCGCAATTTTCTTCGATCACGGTGGCCCAGGCCCTGAACCACCCCACGTGGAAAATGGGCCAGCGCATCACCATCGACTCGGCCACCTTGATGAACAAGGGTTTTGAGGTGATTGAGGCTTGCCGTTTGTTCAACTTGCCGCCCAGCCGGGTGCAGGTGATAGTGCATCCCCAGTCCACAATCCACTCCATGGTCGAGTTCGTGGATGGCAGCATACTTGCTCAGTTTTCTGTGACGGACATGCGGCTGCCCATCCTCTATGCGTTGACCTATCCGGATCGCATTCCGTCGGCTATGCATTTCCCGGTCATGGACTTACGGCATCTCGAATTCCTGCCGCCGGATATGCAAAAATTCCCTTGCCTGGGCCTTGCCTATGAAGCGGCGGAGGCCGGGGGTGCGAAAACTGTGGCACTCAACGCCGCGGACGAAGTGGCGGTGGCGGCGTTTCTGCAGGGCCGTATCGGCTTCGATCATATTCCTGAGGTCATCCGGGAAGTCCTCTCTGCAACGGAAGTAGGTAAACTGGAATCTATAGAACAGGTCTTGGAAGCCGACTCCCTGGCGCGTGAACTGGCCCGCGAAAGAGTCGAACGGGTGGAGGCCAGGTCGGAAAGTCAGAGACCGGTCCCAACCGCGATACGGGTAGAGTAGGAAAAACCTCATATATGTCTGGATTCTTGATTGCTGTGCTCGCCGTCGGCGTGATTTTGGGATTCATGATCCTGATTCACGAGTTTGGCCATTACGCCGTGGCCAAACTGTTGGGGGTCCGGGTGGAGCAATTTGCCATTGGCTTTGGCAAACGCCTGTTCGGTTTCAGGAGAGGCGACACCGACTATCGCATCAACGCATTGCCGCTGGGCGGATACGTCAAGATGAGCGGCGAAAACCCGATGGATGAGCGCAGCGGCGATCCCGGGGAATTTATGTCGCACCCGCGATGGCACCGCTTCCTGATCGCCATCGCCGGTCCCGGCATGAACATTCTGTTTGCCGTGGGCCTGCTCACCGGCGTCTACATGGTGCATTACGAATATCCGTCATTTTTTGACGAGCCTGCCGTGATCGGATGGGTGCAGCATGATACGCCCGCAGCCAAGGCCGGAATCCTGGCGGGAGACCGCATCGCTGGCATCGAGGGCATAGAAAATCCGACCTGGGACCAGGTCATACCCAGGGTAGCTTTGAATCCCAACCAGCCTCTCGACCTCACGATTGAGCGTGCAGGAAAGACTTTATCGAAGACGATCGTGCCCGAGGCCCTGGGGCCGAATCAGATGGGGTCCGCGGGATGGGAGCCCAAGGAGCCGAGTTTCCCCGTTACCATCCTGGAGCCTGGCATGCCAGCCGAACAGGCCGGTATGAAACTGGGCGACGAGATTGTCAGCGTGGACGGGCAGCCGATGCCGGGCATCGAGGCCATGATCGAGAGCCTGAAGCAGACCAAGGACAAACCCATCCGGATTGCGGTCCTGCGGAATGGCCAGCCGCTGAGTTTCGTTATGCGTCCGGTTCTGTCCGACACCTCAGGGGAAGAACGGTACCGCGTAGGCTTCGCAAGTGAGCCTATGACGGTATCCTCGTTGCCGCTGGCGGCGGCATTTCGCCGCTCCTTGGTGCAGAACGAGCAGGGCTCGCTCCTGATTCTGGAGCTGGTGCAAAAAATGATACAGCGCAAGATCTCGATCCGTTCCGTCGAGGGGCCGATCGGCATCGGACGCGCCGCCGGGCAGGCAGCCAGCAAGAAAGGCTGGACGCCGCTTTTGGAATTGACCGCCGGAATCAGCCTCAACCTGGGCATCTTTAACCTGCTGCCCATTCCCATAATGGACGGCGGAGTCATTCTGTTGCTGTTCGTCGAAAGCATTATCCGCAGGGACATCAGCCTGCGGATCAAAGAACGCATCTACCAGGCGGCGTTTGTGTTCCTGGTCCTGTTCGCCGTCATGGTCATCTACAACGACGTGGCCAAAATGCTGCCGGGCATGATGGGGAGAATGCCTTAAAGCAGCTCTCAGCCTTCAGCTCTCAGCCTTCAGCGTTTCCGCAAGAAGCTCTGTCCTGCCGACCGGAGCGAAGCGAAGCGAGCGCAGTGGAGGGACCTGCTGTTGGGCAGCGTTCAAGCGCAACCGTACGTGTGAGATGTGGGCGGAGACTCCTGTCCGCCGCTTTTGCATTGGGCTTTAGGAGCGTCCCAGCAAGTTCGAGGCTTCCGCACCAAACCAGACCAACAGGCAAGATCAACTTCAAAGGCGGCGGACGAGAGTCTCCGCCCCACACCTGGGTGCCGAATGCATCACCCTGCATAATCCGCTCATTCTGTGGCGTTTAGTTGTTGAAAGCTGAGAGCTGATCGCTGAGAGCTAACTTTCCCCGTGCTAAAATAAAGGCTCTCCATGGCAGACATTCGACGCAGAAAATCAGTTACCGGCTCGGTCGGCGGGGTGAGGGTGGGCAGCGATGCACCAGTTGTGGTGCAGTCGATGACCAATACCGACACCGCCGATATTCCTTCCACCGTCCAGCAGGTTGCGGCGCTGGCCCGCGCCGGGTCGGAGTTGGTTCGAGTCACCGTCAACAATGAAGAAGCTGCCGCGGCCGTGGCGCCGATTGTCGAGCAACTCGATAAACAGGGCATTCGCGTACCCATCATTGGTGACTTCCATTACAACGGACACATCCTGCTCAAGAAGTATCCCGACTGCGCCCGGGCCCTGGCCAAGTACCGGATCAACCCGGGCAACGTAGGAATTGGACGCAAGGACGATAACAATTTCCGCACCATGATCGAGGTTGCGGTCGAGAACCAGAAACCGGTGCGCATCGGCGTGAACTGGGGATCGCTCGACCAGGCGCTGCTGACGCGCATGATGGACGAGAATTCACTCCTGCCGGAACCGAAAGACGCGCGGGAAGTCACCATGGAAGCCATGGTGGTGAGCGCATTGAATTCCGCCGGCTTGGCGGAGAAGTACGGATTGCGGCCTGATCAGATCATCCTGAGCGCCAAGGTCAGCGGAGTTCAGGACCTGATCGATGTGTACCGCTCGCTGGCCGCGCGCTGCAGCTATGCCCTGCACCTCGGGCTGACCGAGGCCGGCATGGGCGCCAAAGGAATTGTCGCTTCGAGCGCCGCCATGGGCGTGCTGTTGCAGGAGGGCATCGGCGACACCATTCGAGTCTCACTCACACCTGCGCCCAATGGTGATCGCACTGAAGAAGTTCGAGTGGGACAGCAGATTCTGCAATCCCTGGGCATCCGAAGTTTCACGCCCCAGGTGACGGCATGTCCCGGGATGCGGCCGCACCACCAGCACCTTCTTCCAGGAAATGGCCCAGCAGATTCAGTCTTACCTGCGCGACCAGATGCCGGTTTGGAAGGTACGCTACACCGGCGTGGAAGAGATGAAGGTCGCGGTGATGGGCTGCGTAGTGAACGGCCCGGGCGAGTCGAAACATGCAAGCCTGGGCATCTCACTGCCGGGAACGTTCGAGGAACCGAAGGCGCCGGTCTACGTAGACGGCCGCTTGTTCACCACTCTGAAGGGCGACAGGATCGTCGCCGAGTTCATCAAGATTCTCGACGACTACGTCGAGTCGCACTACGCCGCCAAAGAAGAACTGGCCGCAAAGTAATGTAGGCGCGAGCGTCCCGCTCGTGCGGCAGCGGCAAAGACGCATCCCAAGTGTTTTTCCCATTTCGAAACTAAGAATTTCACTTTAAGTCCCACTATCACGTTCGTGCCGGCTCTTTGTGGTATTCGTGTCGGATGCGCCGAGTTTACGAATACCGTCGTCACCTGCCCCACTATCAAGGCGACTGCAAAGCTATCTTCGTAACATTCTCCACCCACCAGCGCTGGATATTGCCTCCAGAGGCTCGGACCATCGTTCTTGCATCTTGCACCTAAGGAAACGGAACTCGCTTCGATCTGCGGGGAGTTGTGGTCATGCCGGACCACGTTCACCTGATTTTCACTCCACTGTATAACGGCGATAGCTTGTACAGCGTCGCTGAGATCATGCAAGGCATCAAGAGCGCTTCCGCGCACAGGATCAATCGTTTGCTGCATCGTAGCGGGCAAGTCTGGCAGCGTGAATCGTTTGATCGAGTGCTCCGGCGCGAGGAGAGTGTTCACGCGAAGGTTGAATATATGGTCCAAAACCCGGTGCGGGCGGGATTGGTGCAGAAGGCCATGGAATATCGGTGGTTGTGGGTTTCGACTCTGGCAAAGACCGCCTGATGCCGAGATGGGGGCTGCGACTTTCCCTCGCTGCCGCACGAGCGAGGACGCTCGCGCCTACATTCAAACCTATGCCAGCAGCGGCAAATCCGGATTCGCTCTGTCGTCGAAGATTGGATCGGCGATCTTGGCCAAGTCGGGATAGTGCTCCAGCAGCGGTTCGGGCGCCTTTACGCGATGTCCCGTCAACATGTGCTTGAGTTGCAGAGCGTTGACTCCCGCCTTGCCTTCAAAGTGGTTGTTGGTCACTACGTAGGTGACCTCGGCTTTGGCGGCGATGTGAACGATTTTTTCTTTCCATCCTGCCAGTTCGGCTTCGCTGTAGAGATAGTTGTAGCGATCAGCGCCGGTTTCCGCGTCAAACCACTGATCATAATTTCGTCCGTGCAAGCGCACGTAGCCCACTGGAGAAGTTACATGTTCCGTGGGGTGAAGCGAGCGGCCGAGCAGCGGCTGGTCAATGTTGCAGAACGCGACACTTTTCTGCATGAAGTCGTTGATGGTATCGGGATTCTCCCAGCTATCGTGCCGTACTTCGACCACCCGCGGATATTCGATAAACTGGCGCAGCAGCTTCTCGAGATATTCCCGGTTCAGCGACGTGTTCTTGAATGAAACCGGAAACTGAATCAGCAGCGCCCCCAACTTCCCTTCTCCGGCCAGCGCTTCCAGTCCTTCGCGCGCCAGGGCTTCGTCTTCGTCGTTCGGCCGGATGGACGCGGCGGAAGTGGGCTCCATGATCGCCATGGGATTGTGAGTAAACGAGCGATGCAGTTTGGCGGTGAACATGAAATTCGGATTCACTGCCTCCGCTTTTCGTACCCAGAGCTTGGCCAGATGGGGCTTGATGTGCCCGTAGAAAGAAGTGTTGATCTCCACCATGTCAAAGCAGCGTGCCAGGATTTCCAGGGGATGCTGTTTCCGGTGCTGCATGCCCGGCGGATAGAAGATGCCCTCCCAGTCCTTGTAGGACCAGCCGGCAGTGCCGACACGGATTGGCGAGGTTGCGTCCACGAACTTTGCTTTCCGCAATTAGATGCCTGCAGACTAGCACACGCGGCAATTCACTTTGGATAGGTCCTACGTGCCGCGAGCCTGGTAAGGGCGAAGTGGCCCTTCCGTGGAAGAGCGGCCCTTCACGGCCGCGTCGGTCGCAGGGTGGAAGAGCGGCCCTTCAGGGCCGCGTCGGTCGCAGGAAGGTGTGGGGGCTTTAGCCCCCGTGGTCGCCTCGTTCGGCAAATTGAGTGCTTCCGCAACCCCTTCACCCGTGCCGCCACCGCGCTCAAACGTGACGCTCTTTTAGCGCCGGATGTTGGCCGCCCGCGCCATGGTGCTGTGCGGTCTAGTAGAAGAGCAGCGCAACCCAGTACGCTCCCGTGGGATAGGCGCGTGTGCGGGCGTAGCAGGAGCCGGCGGCGAAAGCGCCAAGCGACCGGTCCTGGATCACACGGGCTGCCTTTTCGGGAAGGACCTGCGGCTCGGAAGTTGTGTAGCGCAAGACTGCGCGGGCTCTCGGCCCTGGCGTGCCCAACGAATCAGCCTCGGCCATGGCGCAAGCCGTGGACGCCGCTTTCTTGCCGTCCATGCGCTGCAACCCCGCCAGGTGGCTCCGGGCCCGCATCTGATCCACGCTCCTGGCGACGAGCACCTCCGCTTCGGCATCGGAATAGCTGGGCAAACTGTGTCCGAAGTCCTGGGCCACATACAGCAAAGATCCGCTGCGCACCACGCTGAACCCGGCCACGTTGTAGTTGGCATTGAGCAGGTTCGCGCGATGGGGCGGAGAACGCATCAAGCTGTCCTGCGCCTGGTCCACGCTGCCGGCGAAGGCTACATTTTCTCCCGACCGATCGAGGTGCGTTTTGGTATTGGCGGCCAAGCGGTGCGCCAGGTTGGGCTCGCCGGAAAGCTGGTGCGAAAGTTTTTGCTGTGCCGCCATGGCAGAAGCGTGGGCTCGCGCGGCCCGGGTCATTCCGTCATCCACTTGCAAGGGCGGAAGCCCGGCCTTGGCTCGTTCCCGGTTCGCCATTTCGAGAAGCTGGCGTTCCGCCTCGGCGTCGTAATAAGGGGAGGGCTGCGATTCCGTCGCTGCGGCGGTGGACGCCTGTTCCGCCGCCCGCACTGGCCGAGCCTCAACCAGCACGACGCCGGTGGCAAGAACAATCGCCAGGAGAGCTTTCAGGTCAGGGGCCATGTGAGTCGTCACGCCGCGGCTGGATGGATGCGAAATCAAACTTCCGCTTTGCTTCCCTCACGCTAGACCCTAGAATCAATCTGAGCACCTTACGATGGGGACATTACTGCTGGGCATACTTGTCGTTGTGAACCTAGTACTTCTGGTACTGCTTGCGGCCATTTTTCGCCGAAGTTCAGGCCCTACGCAAACAACTGAAATTACGGAGCTTGCCCAACAAACCGCGCTGCTGCATGAGTCCCTCAGCCAGAAGTTCAACGATGCCACGGTCGACATGGCCACGCGCCTGGAGAGCACCAAGGGGGACCTGCGCCAGGGAGTGACGGACCGCCTCACCCAGGGATTCAACGAAATCCGCAGTTCGGTGGAAGCCCAATTGAGTGGTGGACGCCGGGAGCAGACTCGGGATTTGCGGGAGGCGCGGACTGAACTGACTACGTCGTTGGCACTGACCACCTCCCAGCTCAAAGTCGAATTTGAAAATCTCAATCAGAAAACGGCGCAAAGCCTGGATTCAATTCGCGATCGCGTGGACCAGAAGCTGCTCGCCATCACCGATCAGGTACAACTGAAGCTCGACCAGAACATCAAGGAAGGATTTGCCCAGTTTGAAAAAGTACAGCAGCACTTGAAGGCCGCGGAAGAGCAGTTGCGCGAGGTAGGCGCGCTGGGACACTCCATCAACGATCTCAACAACATGCTCAAGCTGCCGCACCTGCGCGGCCAGTTTGGCGAGGCCAGCCTCGAGCGTTTGCTGTCCGACTTTCTGCCGGCGCACATGTTCGAAATACAATCTTCCGCCGGCGATGGCAGCGGACGGGCGGATGCCGTCATCCAGTTTCCGGATCGTCGCCTCCCGATCGACGCCAAATTTCCCCGCGAACAGGTGCTGGCGCTCTTCGAAAGCAACGTCGAATCCGAAATTGAAGAGGCCCGGCATGAGTTTGTGCGCGTGATGAAGACCGAAGCCAGGCGGATCAAAGCTTATATCCAGCCCGAACACGGCACCACAGATATTGCCTTGATGTACCTGCCCAGCGAAACGCTCTACATGGAAGCGGTCCGCAACCGCGAACTTGCCGACTGGCTCAACGCGCAACACGTGTTTCCGGTTTCACCCAATACTCTGCTGATGACCTTGCATACGATTGCGCTGGTGCACAAATGGTACGAAGTAGCCAGCCGTTTCGAAAAGAGCCGCCTGGAGCTGGCCAAAGCGCAGAAGTCCTTCGACCATTTCCAGAACCAGTTTGAAAATGTCGGCAAAAATCTCAATAAGGCCCAGGAAGCCTTCGACACGGCCCAGCGACATTTGAAGACTTACCGCGGCAAAGTCACGGCGCTTAGTGGGCAGGAACAGCTGGAATTGGATGCGGCGACAACCTCCAAGAGTGACGAGGACGGGACTCTGCCGCTGACCGATAAAGCAAGCGCATAGCAGCTCGGCGTCCCTGAGCCAGGCAGATACAGAGCCGAAAGATCGTGGCACCCTCGATCCATCGCTTACTGGCAGACGCGAAGATAGAGCGGCCGCTCACCTGTCCAGCGTGGTTGACGGCTTTCAAGCGCGGATGCATAATCGCTTTCACTTCTCCCCGGCCCTCGGCCCGAGGCCCCATCCCAGGAACAATTCAGAAAACAGCTCCGCAACTTTTTAGAAGGAGAGGTGTGTGATGGCTACTCATCCGACATTTGGCGCATTCAATCAAGGCCTGGCTCCCACAATCGCCTGTTTCAATAAGGCAACCGTCGCGCTCGGCGTGGATTTTGATAATTTGATCGCGGCCATGCAGGTATACGTCGACAAGTACGTCGCTCCCGTCTGGGGAACACCGGCGAAGCTGGTCGCGACCAAGGGCTTCCAGAAAGGAGCGTGGGCGGTCGTGTTCCTCGACGATGCCGATCAGCCTGACGCCCTGGCATACCATGACCTGACTCCCGACGGACTGCCGGAGGCGAAGGTGTTCGTCAAGACCACACTCGCGAATCATGATTTGGTAAGCGTGTCAGCATCTCACGAACTGGTTGAGATGCTGGTTGATCCCGCCATTAACCTGATGACCACCGGCCCTGACCCGAAACTCGTTTACGCCTACGAGAGCGCGGATCCGGTCGAAGCACTGAGCTTCGATGTCAATGGTATCCAGATGAGCGACTTCATCTATCCGTCGTACTTCGAGGCGTTTCACAAACCGGGGTCGGTACGGTTCGATCAACTGAACAAGATCACGAAGCCCTTTCAAATTCTTTCGGGCGGATATCAGATCATCCTCAAGAACGGGAAGTGGAGCCAGGTTTTCGGTTCGGCCGCGAAGAAAAAAAGCTTTGCGCGCGAGGACCGCCGAGGCCACCGGAGCGAGCAGCGGGCCGCAAAGAAGCTTCTGCGGGCCGACGTTGGCCGACGCAAGACAGCTTAAGCGCCGATTTGATGTGCCGCTTCATGGTCAATGCCTTATGGATATATATCTTGATAGAGTCCATGCTGTAAGCTATCATGGTATATATCTTTAGGGGGAGCTAATGCCTCGCACCGCAAAACTTTTTCACAACGGACGCAGCCAGGCCGTACGCTTGCCTGCCGAGTACCGCTTCCAGGGATCGGAAGTCTTTATCCGCCGCGATCCAGCTACGGGCGATGTTGTCCTGTCTCGAAGGCCGGAGTCCTGGAAGGATTTTTTCGAGCTGGCAGACGCCACTGACCTGCCTGAAAAGTTCATGGCCGACCGGGACGACCGGCCACCGCAAAAGCGGAAGCTGTTCTGATGCCCCGTTACTTGCTGGACACCAACACCGCCAGCTATGCCATCAAGGGCAACGTGGCCAGCGTACGCGCGCGCCTGCTGAGTACTCCCATGGCTGAGATCGGAATTTCCGTCATCACCGAAGCTGAATTGCGTTTCGGAGTGGCCCGACTGCCGGCAGCCGTCCGTCTGAAAAGTCTGGTCGAAGAGTTCCTGCTGCGAGTCGAAGTGTTGCCCTGGAATTCTGACGCTGCGCGCCATTACGATGAGATCCGCGCCGTTCTCGAACGCTCCGGCAGGCCAATGGGAAACATGGATATGCTGATTGCCGCCCACGCACTGGCCGTGGAAGCAGTACTGGTCACGCACGACCGGGTGTTCCGGCGCGTGAAGGCTTTGAAAATCGAGGACTGGAGCAAAACATAGCCCAATAGAGATGTCATCCTGAGCGGAGCATCTGCTTCGCCTCGCGAAGCAGATGCGAAGTCGAAGGACCCCTACCCTGCTTAACAGTCAGCGCTTTCATGTCCCAGCCCGTGGCCTCCCACGCTTCGGAAAGTGCGCGAAGCATGGGGCACCCGACCAAGTGGCATGAATACTCACAATCGAATCCAAAAGCGGCGGACAAGAGTGTCCGCCCCACACGGACCATTTACGCACCCCGCTTCGTCTTCAGCTCCGCCAGCAATTGCTCGATGCGGTCTTCCTTTTCGAGCGCGGCCAGGCGTTCTTCCACGTCATCGGCGGCGATTTCGGATTTGGCCTGGCTGTGCGCTTCGGCGTGGGCCACTTTGCGCTTCATGCGATCGAAGGCGTTGGCGCTCGAACCGTTGCCGGCGGCCATTTTCGCGTCGCTGGCTTTGCCCACGGCCCGGGCACGGCGATGCTGGGCGATGAGCAGATCGGCTTTGGCCTTGGCCTCGGTAAGCTTCTGGTCAAGCTGGCGCAACGCGGTTTTCAAGTTTTCCACCTGGGCTTTCTGGTCGGTCACCTGTTGGGCGAAGCCTTCGCTCAAGTCGCGATAGCTTTCCACGCGTTGCAGGGCGGCACGGGCCAGATCATCCTGCTTCTTGTCGACGGAGAGCTCTGCTTTACGCATCCACTCGGCGACCTTGTCTTCATTTTCTTTTTGCTTTTTTTCCAGCAGGTGCTCGTCGGCGATGGCGATGGCCACCTGGGTCTTGACCTGCAGAAGCTGGTTCTGCATGTCGAGGATTACCTGCTTGATCATTTTTTCCGGGTGCTCGGCTTTGTCGACCAGGTCGTTGAGATTGGCGCGGACTAATGTGGATACTCGCTCTAGTAATGCCATGATGAACTCCTTTTTGAATCAGCTTCTAGCGGCTGGCTTCTAGCTTGGTGCTTTTCGTGGACCTCTGCGCACTCGGCGCACTTGGTGCCACGAAAGTTGCTTCCGATTACCACTCCAATGGCGATTCCAACGGACAGCCATACGGCGACGTGGCCGGCGGCGATGCCCATCGCGGTGCCGATGCCGGCGCCGAGAACTATGCCGAGGACGATTTGCATTGACGGTCTCTTCATGTTTCTGTCCTCAACTTCGGATACTGCGAAAAGCAGGACGGGCGGGACGCCCGTCCTCCATTGATCACCTTTCATCACTTCCCTGCTCCGCCGTTCGACGGCAGCGCGTCTGGTTTTGGCGTCTTGTCGCCGATCTGGCGGACTTTGCCCAGCAGCTCCGCCATTGGCATTCCCGACAGGGTTTCGAACAGCGCCGGCACCTGCGCCGCCATTTTGGCGATGTCGCCGGTGATCTTGTTCATTCCGGACGCATCGCCGTTGCCGGTGGACACGATGGTGATCTTGTCCACGTTGGCCAGCGGACTGGCCAACGCCCGCACGATTTCAGGCATGCCGGTGAACAGCTTGTCGATCACCGCGGCCTGGTTGTACTCCTGGTAAGCCTGCGGCTTTTACGTTCATGGCTTTGGCCTCGGCTTCGCCCTTCTTGAAGATGATCTCGGCTTCAGCCTCGCCCTGGGCGCGAATCGCCGACGCATGACCATCCGCTTCCGACATGAGCCGTTGCTTTTCGGCCAACGCCAGAGTTTCAATGCGCTGACGCTCGATTTCAGCCGCCTTCAACACGGTCGCGATCAGTTCCTTCTCGCGGCGGTTGATTTCGGCTTCCTGCACTTTGACCTGCTGCTCTTTCTCGATCTGTTGCACCTTCACCTGCTCGGCCACCACCTGCTGTTGCATGATGTTGGTCTGAATGTCGTAGGCTTTGTCCGCCTGCGCCTGCTGGCGCTTGGTGACTTCGACGTACTGCGCTTTTTTGACTTCAAGGTCGCGCTGCGCTTCCGCCTGCTTGGCCAGGGAAAGCGTTTCCGCCAGCACTCGTTCCTGGTCGGCCTGGGCTCTGGCCACTGCGGACTCGCGTTGCGCGAGGGCGCGCCTGATGGCGGTGTCGCGGTCGGCTTCGGCGGTGGCCACGTCGGCGTCGCGCTTGATGCGCGCTACATCGGGCTTGCCCATGTTGGTGATGTACTCGTTCTTGTCGCGGACTTCCTTGATGGTGAACGAGATCACCTCGAGACCCATCTTGTTCATGTCTTCCGCGCACGTGGACCGCATGCGGTCGGAGACCATCTCCGGCTGCTTGACGATCTCTTCCACCGTGAGTTGTCCGATAATGCCGCGCAGGTGGCCTTCCATCACCAGGCGGATCAGGCCTTCCCGCTCCTGGTCGGTCTTGGTGAGGAATTGCTCAGACGCGGTCAGGATGGACTCCATGTCCGACTTGACCTTGATCTGGGCCACGGCTTCGACCGTGACCGCCACGCCCTGCTTGGTGTAAAGGTCCTGCTGCGGCGCCACGTCGAACGACATCAACTCCAGCGAAAGCTCGCGGCAAATCTGGACCATGGGAAATACCAGCGTGCCGTGGCCTTTCACTACCCGCGTTCCGCCCAGTCCGTAGACGATCAGGGCCTCATGCGGGCCGGCCTTGCGATAGAGCCTGGCCATGCTGCTCATCAGGAACAGGATGACCATGACGCCCAGCCCAACGAAAATCCAAATTTCGAAAATGTGTGAAATCCCGAACATATCGCCTCCTCTTTCGATAGCCCCGACAAAAACTTCAACCACAAAGGGCACGAAGCTACACGAAGGAAATCACGAGCCTTCCCTTCATGTATCTTCGCGAGCTTTCCGGTTCTGCCGGATCAGGTTCAGGTCGTTCATGATCCTCTCCGGCTCACGATGGCCGAGAAATACTTCTCCGTCCGAAAGCTTGATGCGTACGCCGGTGTTGCCCCAAACGTAGGCACGGCGGTCTCCGATGCCGCGAATCCCGTAGCCACCCATTGGACTCCACGGCTGCACGCTGTAGGCCCTGATGTTCTGCAGCGGAATGGAACGCAGGCGAAAACCGAGCGTGCTGATCTCCACTCCGTGAGCCGTGAAGCGGTAGCGAAAGCCGCCCCAGGCCAGAGCTGTGACTCCCAGCAGGAGCAGCGCGGGCAAAACCATGACCAGCCGCAGTCCGTGCAGGGGAATGACTGCGATGACGCCGACCTCGACCGCGGTAAGAGCGCCGAACATGATCGCCCAGAGAGGAGAAGCGTGTACTTCCTCGGCTTCCACAGAAACGGTTGGGCCCGGCAATCCTGGGCCGCGTTTGCTGCTGAGGGCGATTCCGATCACCGCAAATGCAGCCACAAATACCACAACCAGTTCGGGCACGATGTCGACCGGGCGCTCGTAAAGGTTGTAGTTCAGCAGCGCCGAGTTGATGCTTAGAAACACGCCGATCACAACGTAGAACATCGCCAGCAGCGACCAGGCCAGAGCATCGGGCTTGCGAACCCGGGCAAGTACCCAGGTAAAAGTCGCCAACACGAAGGCCAGCAATACCAGCAGGAAAATGATGGAGGTCTCTCGCGACATCCAGCCGTTGGGTTGGGCGGTCGCTCCGAAATGAGTCGCCAAGCGGGCGGGCAACCGGTTCCAGACTAACCAATACTGCAGGCCTATCAGCGGCAGAGCCAGCCACAGCGTCGCGGTCAGTGCACGATAGAGTTTGTTGTCCATCAAACTTCCCTCTTTACTCATTCGCAAAACCATTGCGGCCAACGCCCATGTCGTTGGAGCACGAGCGAGGACGCTCGCGCCTACATGGAATCTTCACCGCCTGAGATCTCCGTCCAGGGGCGCACGTACGCGATTCCCTTGTCGTAGCGCGTGACCACCACTTCTGTTCCCTGGGCAATGGCGCTTCCCTCTTCTCCGCGAGCGCCACACGTGCGCCGCGTCCCGGCTTGCGAATAGATGATTTCTCCCGTGCCCTTCTCGCGAATCACAACCGACACCCGGCCCAACACTCCCGTCATCTCGTAGTCGGCGGGGTCCATGCTTTCTTCCGGCGAGATCAGCACCCGGCTGAGAAAAAGAAACACAATCGCTCCGCCGACCGCCCCGGTGAATATGGCCAGCCCCAGTCCGGTCACAAACCAGACACCAGAGAAGCGTGTGAGCAGATAACCGCTCCCCCCGAACCACGCCAAAAAGGCCGTCGCCGTAATGAAGTTGAAAGGGGAAATGTGGGCAGTCTGGCCGTGCATCAAGGCCTTCCCGGCAGGCGCCGGACTTGCCGGCGACTGTCCGCCCGGCGCGCCATGCCCAGCGGGAACGTGGGGCGCCGCCACATGGGCATGAGAGAAATGTGGCGGATGCAGGTGCCAGCGCAGACCTCCGGCCAGGAATGACGCCAGGCTGAAGAAAAATCCCACCGCGAAACAAATCAGATAAAAATCCGCCCAGGTCATCTCCGTCCCCTCCTTTCCTGGCTGTGGGTCCGGGTTCTCCCGTGCTCGGGATGCAGGGCCTCCAGCAAGCGGTCGGCCAGCCCCGGCGTATCCAGAATCGCGCCCAGGAGCAAAAAGCATCGTCGCGTGTCCTTTTCCCGCGCAACTTTGATCAGAACGTCACTCACCTGGGGATCGCTGGCGAAGCGTTCCGAACCCTGCAGCAGCCAAACATCGAGTTTGCCTTCCGTGGTGCGCAAGTCCGACACCAGCTCGGTGTGGTAGCCCTCGGGATCGTCCACCAGAAAACCGGGATGAACCTTGAAAAACTTTGCCAGCAGGGTGCGGGTGGACTGCGTCATGTGAGGCCGCACGCCGCCCTCGATCTGCGAGACATAGGACTGGCTGATGCTCTTGCCCTGCTCCTGGTGAATGGCGCGCACCAGTTCCTGCTGGGTCATGGGACGAGCCAGGCCGCGCAATGAGCCTTCAACTTCACGCAAATAGCGTAATTTTTCAGCCAAAGTCATATGTATATTGCAAATCGCTATATGTATATCTCTATTTGCTATTCCAGTCAAGAACTCGATCTGCGGCCTTTTCTTGAGCTTACGGCTGAGGGGTCGGAGGCGGTACCAGGTTTGCGATTGTGGTTCCTGGTTATCGACCGTTTCGCTGCCGCACGAGCGGGACGCTCGCGCCTACATTGAAGCAAAGAAAAGCGCCTCCGTTTCCGGAGGCGCTGCCCTGTCGCACTTCGACGCGCACTATTGCACGCGGGCGTTGTGCTTCTTGCGATAAATCGCGCGCGAGGTACGGTTCTGCTGGCGCGTGATCTGTCGCCGTTCGGCCGGAGTCAGCTTGCCGCCATTAGCGACGCGATCATTGTGAGTTTCCTTGTTGATCCTGGCTTCGCGTCCTTCCAGGTGGGCGGTTTCTCCCGCGGTCAACTGGCCGCTTTTGACGCCCTGAGCGATGCGGTCCTGCTGGTTCTCCTTGCGCTGGTGGATGGTGGCCGGCTGGCCTGCCGGAGTGACGGTCTGCGCCGCTAATGGCAGCATGAGGCCCGCCATAACTGCGGTCAAGATAAAGCCCTTGCTTTGTAATTTCATGTGGTCTCCCTGGCTCCCTTGGATCAAATTGCTTTGCCCGTTTTTCGGGTCACATCTTTTAACACCGGGCGCGGAGGAATGTTGCGCCGAAACAGCAACACTTATAAGGTCGCAAGCGCATGCTGATGGTTACTAAAGTGGGTGAACCCCGGGCGGCAAGGCTGCTTCGGAGGAGAGAGCTTTAGCAGAACTCAGCCATAGCGCTGGCAGCTAGAGTCCGACTTCAATACGCGAACGGGGATCGAGAAAATCACGCAGCGCATCGCCGATGAAGTTGAACGAGAGTACGGCCAGCATCACCGCGAGCGCGGGAAAAAGAACCAGATGCGGAGCGTCGAACAGGTGGGCGCGGCCGTCGTTCAACATCGCTCCCCAACTGGCAGTGGGCGGAGCCACACCCAAACCGAGAAAGCTCATGGTAGCTTCGGCGAGAATGGCGCCCGCCATGCCGATGGCAGCCTGCACCACCACCGGCTGAATAATATTGGGGAGAATGTGACGAACAATCACACGCAGATCGCTCGCACCCAGGGCCCGCGCCGCTTCTACAAACTCGCGTTCGCGGGCGGCCAGAACTTGTCCTCGAACCAGGCGGGCATACCCTACCCAGCCTCCGAGAGAGAGCGCCAAGATAAGATTGAAAATTCCCGGACCGCGGAACGCCACAAACGAGATGGCCAGCAGAATGCCGGGGAACGAGAGAAATGCGTTCATCAGCACGACGTTGACGAAGCGATCAACGTTCCCTCCGTAGTAGCCGGCGATCGATCCCACGATCAGGCCCAGCGCCAGAGAGAGTGCAACCACGGAACTGCCCACCAGCATGGAGATGCGCGAACCGTAGATGAGGCGGGAAAAGATGTCGCGTCCGAGTTCGTCGGTGCCACACCAGTGCGCCGCAGAGGGTGGCGACAGGCGCGTAGGCAAATCGATGTAAGCCGGATCCTGGGGCGCGAGCCACGGCGCGAACAGCGCGAAGATCACGAAGATGATGACCAACACCACGCCTGTGGTAGCCAGCGGGTTATGGCGGGCGGCGCGGGGCAGCGAAATGGAGAGTGTGGACAAGACGAAAGGCCCTACGTCCTTGCATACGCAGTCTAACTGATTCGTCCAGCCAGGGCGGCTGCTGCGGAGCTTGTGCTGTACCTTTTGTGGTACACTAATGCAGGAGGTTAGGCGATGGCCTCCGAAAGGACGCCTCGGAAGATCCCGCTGGTTTTCTTTCGCAATGAAGGAGGTAGCGAACCAGTCCGCGACTGGCTGCGGGATCTCGACCAAGTGGATCGCCGAGCCATCGGAGCAGACCTGTTGCGAGCGCAGTGGCGTTGGCCGGTGGGTATGCCTCTGTGCCGTCCCATGGGGAAGGGTTTGTGGGAGATACGAACTAATCTGCCCCACAACCGCACCGCCCGCGTGTTGATTTGTTTTTACCGGAACCACCTCGTGGCCCTGCACGGATTCATCAAGAAAACGCGAGGCACTCCCAAGGACGATTTGACGCTGGCACGCCAGCGCCAGAAGGAGCTGGAAGAATGAGCAGGAAGAATATGGGATCGAGCATTGACGACTTCCTTAGGAAGGAAAATATCTTTGCGGAAGCGCAGGCCCAGGCGATCAAGGAGGTCGTGGCCTGGCAGCTCGCCAAGGCCATGAAGAAGAAAAAGATTTCCAAGGCGCGAATGGCAGTCTTGTTAAAGACCAGCCGTTCCCAGGTGGATCGTATTCTCGATCCGAAACGCGACATTACGCTATCGAGTCTGCAGCGGGCAGCCGCGCTGGTGGGTCAGCGAGTGGTGATTGAACTAGTGTGAGGGCTCGCGCAGCGACCATCGCATAGACTAGAGTGGACCGCTCCTCAAGATTACTGCCGTATCCTCGGGTTCGCCACCGAGTACAGCAGATCAGTCAGAAAATTCACTGCCACATACGTCAACCCAATCGCCAGGATGCAACCCTGCACCAGATAGTAATCGCGATTGGAGATGGCCTGGATGGTCAACCGTCCGATTCCGGGCCAGGAAAAAATTGTTTCGGTCACGATGGCGCCGGCCAGCAGCGCGCCGAACTGAAGTCCCAGCACGGTAATTACGGGAATCATGGCGTTGCGCAAGGCGTGGCCATAGACCACCTTGCGTTCCGACAGTCCCTTGGCGCGGGCGGTGCGGATGTAGTCCTGGCCCAACTCTTCCAGCATCGAGGTGCGCACCATGCGGGTGAGGATCGCGGCCAGCGCGCCGCCCATGGTGATCGCGGGAAGCACCAGGTGGGCGAGAGAGCCTGAACCGGAAACTGGCAGCCAGCCCAGTTTGATGGCAAACACCAGGATGAGAATGGGGCCCAGGGCGAAGTTAGGGAAGGACAAGCCGAACAAGCTGACCACGCTGATCAGGCGATCGTCCCACCGGTTGCGCCGTTGCGCCGAGCGTACGCCGGCCGGAACCGAGAGCAGCACGGCCACCAGCAGCGCCGCCAGAGTCAACTCCAGGGTGTAGGGGTAACGCTGGGCAATCAGGACCGTCACACTTTGATTGAAGCGCAGCGACGGCCCGAGATCGCCGCGCAGCACACCTTCCCAGTAATTCAGGTATTGCCGGCCCAGGGGAAGATCAAGGCCATAGGCGTGGCGGGCAGCCTGCACATCGGTTACGGGAGCGCCTTCTCCCAGCATTTGCAGGATGGGATCGCCGGGCACGAGGTGAATCAGGAGGAAGACAATCGAGACCACCAGCCAGATCACGGGCAGCGTGTACAGAACGCGGAGGGACAGGTATCGGGGCATGGAGGAAGCTTGTCGTTGGTCGTTAGTTGTTGGTCGTTAGTCGTGCGTTTGCATTGGCGTCAGGGATTGCATTTCGATTTCCTCACGGATCTGTCAGTGTCGGCTTCAGGTTTCTTTCTTCAACCCCAGTTTCCAGTTTTGAGTTCCCGGTTCTCAGTCTCCTGCCTGGGGGACGGGTTTGGGTTCCAGTTTTTCAATCTTGACCTTGGCGATGCGGTGGCCTTCGATCTCCTGCACGGTGTAGCGGTGGCCTTCATATTCGAAGCTCTCACCCTGCCTGGGGATTCTCTGCAGACGGGCGAGGATGAAGCCGGCCAGGGTTTCGAAGCCGGAATCGCGGGGCAGCGAAAGCTGATACTGCGATTCCAGATCACGGATGCTGACCGAACCTTCGAGGACGACCGCGATCTCGCCTTCGACCAGGGCCTGCTGCGGTGGGGCCACATCAAATTCATCTTCGATTTCGCCAACGATCTGTTCCAGAACATCTTCGACCGTGACCACGCCGGCGGTGGAGCCGAACTCGTCGACCACGACTGCCAGGTGCCGTTTGCGTTCCTTGAATTCTTCCAGCAATTCGGTGAGGACCTTGGTTTCAGGCACGACCAGCACATCGTGCATGATCTGGCTGATTTTCATGGCCGCGACTCGTGCTGCCACCGGCTGGTCGGGAGCGGTGGTCAGGCGCAGGCGGGTCCAGCGCATCAGGTCCTGGGCATAGAGCACTCCGACGATGTGCTCCGGGCCGCGCTGCGGGTCGTAGACCGGAACCCGCGAGTGTTGTTCCTCCACCACCCGGGCCAGGGCATCGGCAATCGTAAGATCGCCGGGAAGCGAGAAAATGGCGGGGCGGGGGACCATCACCTCGCGCACGGTGATATTGTCGAGTTCCAGGGCGTGGTGGATCATTTCTTCCTGGAACGGCGGGATCTCCCCGAATTGACGGCTGGCGGTCACGATGAGCTTGAGCTCATCGGGCGAGTGAACGGCTCCTTCCCGGATGCGGCGCGAACCCAGCGCCCGCAGGACCCAGCCGGCTGCCCGGCTCATGACGTACGACAACGGGCGGGTCAAAGTCAGGAAGACGTCCATCGGCCCGGCAACGGCCAGGGCCACCTGCTCGGACCGCTGCAAGGCCAGCGATTTGGGGACCAGTTCGCCCAGAATGACGTGCAGGCAGGTAATCAGGCCGAAAGCGATAAAGATGGCAATTCCATGCGCGTAAACCGAGGCGTGAGGCAGGTCCCGAACCGGACCCAGCATCATTTGGGCCAGCACCGGCTCCCCCACCCAGCCCAGGGTCAGGCTGACGATGGTGATTCCCAGTTGGACGCCGTTGACCACCTCGTCCAGGTTACGGTGCAGCTTCTGCACGATGCGGGCGCCGATGCGGCGGGCCGCGATCAATTGCTGGATGCGAGTGTCGCGCACGCTGACCAGGGAGAATTCCGCCGCTGCGAAGAAAGCGTTGGCCGCCACCAGCAGCAGGATGAGGAACACCCGCAGCAGCACATAGGCAATCATGGAAGGCTAATTCTAACATTCCAAAGAGGTATGGCATGACTTCGAGCGCCAACGCCTTGTAGAATCAGGCTATCCTCGTTCGGGCGTCCCGATGCTGGCGTTTCTCTGCTTCCATTTCAAGGTCTCGTGGGTCTAACCAGTGTGCTCTTGTCCTGTTGACCCGGATGATCGGAATGCCACCTCAAGGGAACAAACTGAAGGTCCCATTCGTAATTACTATAGACGCGTGCACTATCCATTCAGGAGGCAGATGTGAACGGGAACGGCAGCAAGAAGCGGCGTAAGCGCTGGATCTATGGCGGTATCGGACTCGTGCTTGTTCTCCTGATCGCCGGTGGGCTGATTGCAGCCACGCGCGGCGGCACCAAGATCGACCCCTCGAAACTGCAGAAGGTGGAAAAGGGTGACCTGGCCAAGAGCGTGGTCGCCACGGGCAAAGTCACTCCCATCACCAAGGTTGAGGTAAAGTCCAAAGCCAGTGGAATCGTCAAGAAGCTGTTCGTGGACGCCGGCGATAAAGTCAGGAAGGGCCAACTGTTGGCCCAGTTGGATAAAGAAGAGATTGAAGCCCAAGTGGAGCAGTCACGGGCCGCAGTGCAAGCCGCCGAAGCCGGTCTTACCAGCTCCGAGGCCGACTATCAACGCGCCAGGGTGGACGCCGAAGGGCCCGAAGTGCCTTTACTCAAGCGCGCTTATGATCGTGCCATTGGGATGGCCAAGGAAGGCGTGGTTTCCACGTCCGCCCTCGAGGATGCCGAGAAAAATTACGAGCTGGCGTTGAACAAGCAAAACGTGTCGAAAGCACAAGCCACGGTCTTGAAGGCAAAGATTGCCCAGTCCCAGGGAGAACTGGCCCAGGACCGCGCCAACCTGAAACAGCTCGAAGAACAACTGAGCTATACCGACATCGTGTCGCCGATCGACGGAGTTGTCCTGTCGCGTGACGTGGAAATGGGCGACGCCGTGAGTTCAATTCTGGTCCTGGGCTCCTCCGCCACCCTGGTCATGACCTTGGGAGACACCAGCCAGGTTTATGTAAAAGGAAAAGTCGACGAGAGCGATATCGGCAAGGTCTACCTGGGCCAGCCGGCACGAATCAAAGTGGAGTCGTTCAAGGACAAGACTTTCAATGGCGTGGTCACCAAGATCTCACCCATGGGCGTAGAGAAGGACAACGTGACCACCTTCGAAGTACGCGTCTCCATCAACAACCCCGGGGGCGAATTGAAAGCGGAAATGACCGCCAACGCCGAAATCATCCTGGAAGAACACAAAAATGTGCTCCAGATTCCCGAGGGCGCAATTATTTACGACAAAGACAAGAAAGCGTCGGTCGAGATTCCCGATCCCAGCGCGAAGGACGGCAAGAAGAAAATCGCGGTCAATATTGGCATCTCCAACGGCGCCAAGACCGAACTGCTCAGCGGGCTGAAGGAAGGCGACCAGGTAGTGCTGCAGTAAGGGCCATGGGAACTACTGGACCCAGGACGTTTCTTTTGCGCGCTTTGCGAACCCTTTGCGTACTTTGCGGTTAAGCTCCTACCGCAAGGTTCGCAAAGCGCCGCGAAAAAGCGCAAAGAGTATGTTCCCGGTTCTGAAGCCTCGATACGACTCGCGAATTAAATATCTCTTACTCAGCTTTCGGGAGGAAATATGAAACGCCGAAACGTTGTCCCCTCCATGCTCTCGGCCCGGTCCATCCCCAGCTGGTTCATTACCGGCCTGACGACGGGGATTCTGATTTGTCTCCCGGCTTTGCCGGCGGCGGCCGCCGCGGAAGGCTCGTTCCAGCGTTCCTTGCACGTGACCGGAGCGGTGCATCTCGATTTGACCACGGGCGCGGGCAGGGTCGAGGTACGGAAGGGCAATTCGGGTCAGGTACAAGTAACGGGAAAGATTCGGTCAACGGAATGGTTCGCTGAGAATGTCGACGAAAAGATCAAACGGCTGGAGGCGAATCCGCCCATTCAGCAAAACGGCAACGAGATTCAAATCGGCCGCATTGATGACCCGGAATTACGGCACAACATTTCCATCAGTTACGAGGTGGTGGTGCCGGAAGACACTGAATTGCGCGTCCAAAGCGGCTCGGGGGATCAGAAGGTGGAGGGCATTCGAGGCCCGCTCGACGTCAGCGCCGGCTCCGGAGGTCTTAGAATTTCGTCGATCGGGGACCGGGTGCACGCGGAGACAGGCTCCGGCGATATCGATATTGACCGGGTGAAAGGCAATGTGCACGCCAAGACCGGGAGCGGATCGATTGACGCCAGCGACATCGCCGGCGCTTTTGAAGGGGACAGCGGGAGCGGACACATCACCTTGCAACAGACCGCGCCCGGCTCGGTGCGGGTGGATACCGGGTCCGGTGGCATGGAATTGCACGGAGTGCACGGCTCGCTCGAGGCCAAGGCCGGCAGCGGGACCATCCAGGCGGAGGGCAGCCCCACCGGAGCCTGGACGGTGCACACGGGCTCCGGCGGGGTGCAACTGAAGCTGCCTTCCGACGCGGCTTTCGATCTGGACGCCCATACCAGCTCCGGCTCCATCTCGGTCGACCAACCGCATACCGTGCAAGGCTCCATCGGGCGCAAGGAGGTACGCGGCCGGGTCGGTGGCGGCGGTGTGCCGGTGGAAGTGGAAACTGGATCGGGGGATATTCAGATTCAGTAGCAGTCGTCAGTCGTCAGTCTTCAGTCTTCAGCGAATCCCTTTGCGTCCTTTGCGGTTGCGGACCTCTTTGCGTCCTTTGCGGTTAAAGATTTTGACCGCAAAGTTCGCAAAGGAACCGCAAAGGACGCAAAGGATTTGCTGACGACTGACGACTGACGACTGGAGACTGTTCCCCGTTACCTCGGTTCCTTGACTCCACCCTCGTGACAGGTTACTTTCGGGGTTTCCGGGGAAAATTCTGCCCTGCCAGCGAGGACAAATTGGCGCATCGTCCGATCATCACTCTGACTACCGACTTTGGGATCAACGATCACTTCGTGGGGACGATCAAAGGGGTAATTCTCAGCATCGTTCCGGAGATCCAGATCGTGGACATCAGCCACTCCGTACAGGCGTTCGACGTGCTGGATGGCGCGCTTACGATCGCGCAATCGTATTCCTATTTCCCTTCTGGAACCGTGCATCTGGTGGTGGTCGATCCGGGAGTGGGAACGGCGCGGCGGCCCATCCTGGTGACCAGCGACCGGCATCACTTTGTTGCGCCGGACAATGGCGTGCTTTCTCTGGTCTACGCCCGAGAGGAGCGGTTGCACATCCGTCATGTCACCGCCGAGCATTACTCTCTACAACCGGTGAGCAACACCTTCCATGCCCGCGATATTTTCGCCCCGGTGGCCGCCTGGCTGGCCAAAGGGCTTGACCCGGAAAAATTCGGCGATGAGATTTCCGATTTCGTCCGCTTCAATCCGCCCACGCCGAAACCGGTAAACGGCAACACGTTGCGCGGCGTGATCCTGAAAGTGGACCGCTTTGGCAATCTGATCACCAACATCACGCCCCAGGACGCTCCCATGCTTTTTGCTTCCGAACCAGCTCCCTTCAAGATGCTCGTGGGCAAGCACGAGATTACGGAAATCCTGCCCGCTTACTCCGAGGGTTCGCCGGGCGAGGTCTTTGGCATCCTGGGCAGCATGGGCTACCTGGAGATTGCGGTCAATCGGGGTTCCGCAGCCAAGATCGTCGGAACCGGCAAGGGTGGCGAGGTAACCATCTCGCTGGAAGGCGCTGCCGCCGTCGGCAATGGGAACTAGCGGATGGCTGTAGCGCGGGCTGTGATCTAACGGTGCGTCGGGTTGGGATGGACGTAGCGTTCGATTTCAGCCGTCCATTTCAGAAATCGCCAGAGATTGCCGCGCTCCCGCCACATGAACTCCCAAAATTCCAGGAAGCCGATCTGCTGCATCTTGACCCCGCAGTAGGTCTCCACCCGCCAGAGAAGATAGGGACTGCGCCAGGGCGTGAGACGATGTCCGCGGGTCGCGTTCCAGATAAATCGAAGCATGTAGCGCATCGCTGTTCCTGAGTATAGCGTAGGCTAGTCTTCAGTCGTCCTCCTTTGCGACCTTTGCGGAATCCTTGGCGAACTTTGCGGTTAAGATCTTTACCGCAAAGTTCGCAAAGGAGCTCCGCAAAGGGCGCAAAGGGATTCGCTGACGACTGAAGACCGACGACCGACGACTGAAGACTTCCCGAGACCTGTTAAAATTTCTGCTTCATGGCCGACGATCCCGCCAGAAAGCCGAAGACCACTACTACGCCGCCCTCGATCTGGTCGCCGAAGGCGAACAGGAGCGTGCCCTGGCCGAATACCAGCAGTCCCTCGCCGCCGATCCCGCTTTTACCGAAGCCATGCACGGCATGGCCCGCACGCTGCAGGACCTCAATCGCCTGGATGAAGCCATCGTGGTGGCGAAACGAATCGCCGAACTCGATCCCGACGACGTCCTGGCCTATACCAGCCTGTCCGTCCTATACCAGAAAAAGGGCATGATTCCGGAGGCCGAAGCCGAGGCCAACAAAGCCAGAATTCTGGGATGGAAGCAGCAACTGAAGGGCAGTCGTTAGTCGTCCGTCATATGTCGTCAGAGAGTGGCTGAAGACTGACGTCCGACGACTAAAGTTCGTACTTCTTGGCCAGATGCCGGAACGAGCGATACGAAATCTTCAGCACTTCTGCGGCCCGGGTCTGCACCCCATTCGATTGAGCCAAGGCCGCCAGCAGGAGCGAGCGCTCAATGTCGGCAACGTACTTCTCCATGTCTACACCCTCAGGCAAGACCGAGCTGGAACCCGGTCCGCCGCTATCCCGACACCGGCTGCCGCCGCCCGTGCTTTCGACCGTTCGGCGGGAAGTTCGACATTGAGCTCTTCTTCTGTCTCCAACGCAACCGCCCGCTCGATGGTATTTTCCAGCTGGCGCACATTGCCCGGCCAGTCATAGCCGCAGAGGCCGCCCAGCGATTGAGGATTCACTCGCAAAATGCTTTTACCGGCCGCAGGGGCATATTTCTTGAGGAAGTGATTGACCAGCAGCGGGATGTCGTCGCGGCGTTCCCGCAGCGGCGGCACCGATACCGGGATCACGCTCAACCGGTAATACAGGTCTTCGCGAAAGGTATTTTCGGCCACCTGCTTGTCGAGATCGCGGTTGGTGGCGGCAATCACGCGCACGTCGATGGGAATCTCGGTGGTGCCTCCTACCGGCCGCACGCTGCGCTCCTGCAGCACCCGCAGCAGCTTGACCTGCATGGTCAGCGTCATTTCACTGATCTCGTCAAGAAAAATGGTTCCGTGGTCCGCCACCTCAAACAAGCCCCGTTTATTCTGATTGGCTCCGGTGAAGGCGCCTTTCACGTAGCCGAACAATTCGCTTTCCAACAGGGTTTCCGGAAAGGCCCCGCAGTTGATCGAAACGAAGGGTTCGCTGGCACGGGGTGAACATACGTGTACCGCCCGCGCCACCAGCTCTTTGCCGGTGCCGCTCTCGCCGTAGATCAAGATCGTACTTTGGGTGGAGGCCACGGTCCGAATCGTCTGTTTTAGCTTTTCCATGGCGGGGCTGGCACCCACGATGTTGCCCAGCGAGTTGCGGGTAGCCGCATCCCGTTTGAAGGCAAAGTTCTGCCGGCTCAAGGTCATCTTTTCCAGGGCGCGATTGATGGCAATCTTGATTTCGTCCACCAGGCCCGGGGACTTGCGGATGTAATCGGTGGCCCCGCCCGCCTTGACCGCTTCCACCGCGGCCTCATAGTCGTCTACTGCGGTGATCAGAATGACCGCGGTATCGGGTGAAACCTGATGGGCGTAGCGCAGCACTTCGATGCCGTCGGTATTTGGCATCTTGATATCGGTGACGACCACGTCGTACAGGGCGCTGTCGAGCTTCTTCTTTGCGTCCTCTCCGGATTTTACAGTCTCGACCTTGTGGCCGTCGCGGCGCAGGGCAATATCCAGCATTTCGCAGATGGAGCGCTCGTCATCGCAAACCAGAATGTTACCCATGCGCTCGACCTCGCATCCCGCCTGCGGTGGCGACGGTTTCCCCTGGTTCGGGAAGGAGTTGCGGTTTGGCGACCGGCCGCTTCCCCGGCATGTCCTCGGCCGCCGCCACCCGGCGCAGCCGGAGAACAAAGACGCTTCCCTCTCCGATTCTGGAACGCGCCCAGACCTTGCCTTCATGGGCCTGGACGATCTGATAAACGATGGCCAAACCCAGTCCGGTGCCGCCTTCAAACTGGGACTGGAAGGGCTCGAAGATTTTTTCCACCAGTTGCCGGCTCATGCCCGGACCGGTATCGGCAAAGTTGATTTGCCAATCGTCGCCGGTCTGCTCCAGGGAAACGCTGAGAACTCCGCCCGAGTGCATGGCGCGGACCGCGTTTTCGCAGAAATTCCAGAACACCTGCTTGATCTTGCCGCCGTCGGCCATGGCGAAGGCTGCTTTGGACTGGTAGTTCCGTTCGATGCGGATGCCCGTGTTCTGCGCCACCATCCGGTGCTCCAGCAAGGTCAGCGTGTCTTCGAGCAGGGGCAAGAGGTCGACCGCGGCGAATTGATATTGTTTGCCCCGGGAATAGGCCAGAAAATCGGTAATGATGCCGTTCAGCCGTTCTGACTCCCGAGTCACGATTTGCAGCAGTTGCCGATGCTCGTCGCTCAGGTCGGCAATTTCGGAGAGCATGCTCACGGAGCCGGCAATCGAAGTCAGCGGATTGCGGATCTCATGGGCGATGGCCGCGGCCAGCCGTCCCACGGCGGCCAGGCGGTCCTGAATGCGCAGGTCCCGCTCCAGGCGCCGGATCTCGGTCAAGTCATCGAAGGTGTAGACGTAGCCAATCGTCTTCCGGCCGGGGACGGCAAGAGCAGTCGCCATGACCCGAAAAGTTTTGCAGAAGCCGTTCGAGGCCACAAAGCGCACTTCTCCATGGGCGCGTTCCGAATCGACGGTGGGCAACGGGTCCAGGAAGAGCTGGCCGACGGGCTGGCCCAGGAAATCTGCTTCCGAGCGCTCAAACAACGTCTGCGCCGCGGTGTTCGCCAGCGTGACGTAGCCGTCGAGCCCGGTGGTGATCAGCCCGCCGCTGATGGACTGAATAATATTTTCGTGCAGCGCCTGCAGATCTTCCAGCGCTCCACTGGTGAACTTCAGCTTTACGTCGACCTGACGCAACTTCGCGGCCAGCAGTCCCGCCAGATAGGCTACCGCCAGGTAGCCGAACAGGTTGACGAAAATGATGGCCTGGAGCGCGCCCAGCCCGGGATGCGTAGCGGAATACGAAGGAATGACCTGGAAATAGGTCAGCTCGAGAACCGCGACATACAGGATGAATGCCAGTGCCCCGGTCAGATACGCCCAGACCCGCGGCAACAGGATACAAGCCACGATAATGACGAGGGGATAAAAGAAGTTCAGCGAACTGTCCACGCCGCCGGTGGCATATACCAACAGCGTGACCATGATGAGGTCAGTGATGATTTGCAGCAGCGACTGAATGCGGCGCTCCTCCCAGAAAGAAAGCAGAAGCAGGTAGAAGACCGAAAGGGCATACCAGAGCAGAATGACATCGACGAACAAGCGCAGAGGAAACGGATTGGGAGTGAGCCGGGCGATGGCCAGCTCGATTCCCAGCAGAACTGTCAGAATAATGATTCGAACCTTGACCAGCCAGGCCAGCCAAAGCCGCTCATCAAAAATGGATTGCATGCGAGATCCAAGTCCCTGTGCTAGTCGTCAGTCGTCAGTCTTCAGTCGTTAAAAAGAGCTGACGACCGACGACCGACGACTGACGACTGCTCTTGTACTCAGCCCGCCAGTTTGGCGATCATCGCGAACAGCGGCATGTAGAGCGAAATAACGATGCCGCCGATCATGATGCCCAACAGACCGATAATGACCGGTTCCAGCATGGCCAGCATGTCTTTGGTGGCGGAGTCGACTTCGTCTTCGTAGAAGTCGGCAATTTTTTGCAGCATGGCGTCCATCGCGCCCGTAGCCTCGCCGACGCCGATCATCTGGGTCACCATGTTGGGGAATACTCCCGATTCCCGCAGCGGATCCACGATGGTGCGGCCTTCTTCGATGGCCTTGCGCACTTTCATCAATGCCTCTTCCAGCACGGCGTTCCCCGAGGTCCGGGCCGTAATGCTCAAGCCCTCCAGGATGGGTACGCCGGAGGTGATCAAAGTACCCAACGTCCGGGTAAAGCGCGCCACTGCGATCTTGCGCAGCAGCACACCCAGAATGGGCAGCTTCAGCAGGCAGTAGTCGAAGGCGTAGCGGCCTTTGGGGTTCTTGCGAATCTGCTTGAGACCGAAAACCAGGCCGACAATGCCAATGATGAAAAACCACCAGAATTGCCCCACAAACGCGCTCAGCCCCATCACGATCCGAGTAGGTAACGGTAAGGCCACACCCAGGCCGATAAACAAGTTGGAGAAAATCGGAACGACCCACTTCAGCAGCGCGCCTACGATCAGGAACGCCAAGCTGACCACCGAGACGGGATAGATCAGGGCTGACTTGACGGCCGCCCGCAACCTGACCGCCTTCTCGATATAGATCGCGAGACGCTGCAGGATGATGTCCAGAATACCGCCGGTTTCGCCGGCTTCGATCATGTTGGTGGTGAGGTCGTCGAAGATCTTGGGAAAGAGCTTCATGGCGTTGGCCAGGGTGGCGCCGCCTTCGACCGTGGTGCGCACGCCCGTCAGGGTCTTCTGGAAAGCCGGGTTTTCCTGGTTGGCGGCCAGAATTTCCAGACACTGCACCAGGGGCAGCCCGGCGTCGATCATGACCGAGAACTGGCGGAAGAAAATGGCAATGTCTTTGGTCTTGACGTTGTTCAGGCCGAACGTCGGCATGACAAATTCTTTTCCCTTTTCCCGGATGGGTCCTGGGGTGATGTGCTCCCGCCGCAACTGGTTGGTGAGCACCTGTTTGTTGGCGGCGGTCCGCTCGCCACTGACTTTCGCCCCGGATGCATTCTTCCCTGAAAATGTGAAAACTGGCATGGTAAACGTCTCCTCGCTGCAAATCTCTCTTCCCCGGTGCGCGTCGTTCTGCGTCCGGAACCGCGATTCCTTGCGTTCGTCTCTACCGCTACCGGCGGGAGAGACGGCTAATTCCTAACCCGCGTCATGCTGCTCAGCGCTTGCTGGGTGCGGCACCTTTCGCCATGGCGGCCTGATTACGATTCAAGCCCGCGCCACGGTTGATCATTTCCGTCAACTCGTCAGTGTTGCTGGAGCGCGCCATCGCCACTTCCAGAGTGATCTGTTTCTGGAAGTACGCAGTGGCCAGCGCCTGGTTAAACGTCTGCATTCCGAACTTATCCTGACCGGATTGCATGGAAGAGTAGATCTGATGGATCTTGTCTTCGCGGATCAGGTTGCGGATGGCTGCATTGGGAACCATGATCTCCATACACATGGCCCGGCCCTTGCCGTCCGACGTGGGCAGCAGGCTTTGGCACATGATGCCTTCCAGCACCAGCGACAGCTGGGCCCGGATCTGGGGCTGCTGGTGAGCGGGAAACACGTCAATAATCCGGTTGATGGTCGAGGACGCCGAGTTGGTGTGCAGCGTGCCGAACGTAAGGTGGCCGGTTTCAGCGATACGCAATGCCGATTCGATGGTCTCCAGATCGCGCATTTCGCCGATCAGCACGACGTCCGGGTCTTCACGGAGGGCGGCGCGCAACGCGTCGCCAAAGCTCTTGGTGTCCGCATGCAACTCGCGCTGGTTGACCACGCAATTCTTGTTCATGTGCACGAATTCGATGGGGTCCTCGATGGTGAGGATGTGGTCATGCCGCTCGCTGTTGATCTTGTCGATCATGGCGGCCAGAGTCGTCGATTTGCCCGACCCTGTCGGGCCCGTCACCAGCACCAGGCCGCGCGGCTTGTCGCACAACTTGGTCACGATAGCGGGAAGTCCCAACTGGTTGAAGGACTTGATCTCGAAGGGAATCAGCCGAAAGACAGCCGAGGTGGCGCCGCGCTGGTTGAAAGTATTGGCGCGGAACCGGGCCAGACCCTTCAGACCGAAAGAGAAGTCCAGCTCGAGGTTTTCTTCGAAGCGGTGCTTCTGCGAGTCGGTCATGACGCTGTAGGCCAGTTGCTTGGTTTCGGCCGGCGTCAACTGCGGCAGGTCGAGCGGGACCAGATGGCCGTGCACCCGAATCTGCGGCGGTGAGTTGGTGGTGATGTGGAGGTCGCTTCCCCCCATCTCCAGCAGCCTTTTCAACAGATCACTTAACGAGAGCGACATAGTTTTTCCCTTTCCTTCCTGAACTCTAATGAATGGTTTCGCGTGCCACTTCTTCCAGCGTGGTCTGGCCCGCGGCAACTTTAATCAGCCCGCTGCGGCGCAGCGTGATCATGCCCCGCTCGATGGCCTTTTTCTTCAATTCCAGCGCGGAAGCGCCCACCAGGACCAGCTCCTTGATCTCGTCATCCACTTCCATCACTTCGTACAAGCCGGTACGGCCCTTGTACCCGGTGTTGTTACAGGTGCCGCAGCCCTTGCCCTTCTGGATTTTGACCGTCTTGGCTTCTTCCGGGGTATAGCCTTCCTCGATCAGCGCCTGCACGGGCATGTCCACCACTTCGGTGCATTCACGGCAAATGCGGCGCACCAACCTTTGGGCGCAAATGAGGTGGACAGAAGTCGCGACCAGAAAGGGTTCAATACCCATGTTCATCAAGCGGGTAATGGTTTCCGGCGCGCCGTTGGTGTGCAACGTGGACAGCACCAGGTGACCCGTGAGAGCGGCCTTGATGGCAATTTCAGCGGTTTCAAAGTCGCGGATTTCGCCCACCAGGATGATGTTCGGATCCTGCCGCAGGAAGGCGCGCAGCGCGGCCGCGAAATTCAACCCGATCTGTTCCTTCATCTGCACCTGGTTGACTCCGGCCAGCTGAAACTCGACCGGATCTTCGGCGGTCATGATGTTGGTGTCGGGCGTGTTCAGGCGCGCGATGGACGAATACAGAGTGTTGGTCTTGCCCGATCCCGTGGGGCCGGTCACCAGCACCATGCCGTAGGGCTTGAGAATGGCTTTCTCGAACTTGGTCAGAGACTCCTGCTCGAAACCGAGCTTGGTCATGTCGAGGCGCAGGTTTTCTTTATCCAGCAACCGCATGACGATCTTTTCGCCCCACAGCGTAGGAAGTGTGCTGACGCGGAAATCGAGCTGCTTCTTGCGCCCGCCCAGGCTCATCTTCAGCATGATGCGGCCGTCCTGCGGCAGACGCTTTTCGCTGATGTCCAGCTTGGCCATGATCTTCACGCGCGAGGTGATGGCGTCCTTCAACTTCAGCGGCGGCGACATGATGCTCTGCAGCACACCGTCAATGCGGAAGCGCACACGGAATTCCTTTTCGTACGGTTCCATGTGGATGTCGCTGGCCCCCCGCTTCACCGCGTCGGTCAACACCAGGTTGACCAGTTTCACGATGGGCGCTTCATCGGCCGCCCGCTCCAGGTCGGCCGCTTCCATCTCGGTTTCTTCCGCCTGCAGTTCGACGTCAGCATCGCCGATCTCGGTCATGGACTGCATGACCTGTTCCAGATCTTCCTGCTGCGTCGTGCCGTAGGCCTTCTCGATGCCTTCGAGGATGGAACTTTCGGACGCCACCACCGGCTCGATGTTGAAGCCGGTCATGAACTTGATATCGTCCATGGCAAAGACGTTGGTCGGGTCCACCATGGCGATGGTCAGCGAAGCTCCCACGCGGCTCAGGGGCAGAATCTGGTAACGCTTCGCGGTCTCGAACGGGATCAGCTTTACGACGGAGGGATCAATTTCAAAGTAGGAGAGATTGATGGCCGGCACGCCGTACTGGCGGGAGAGAAAGTTGGTGACATCCTCATCGGTGAGGAAGCCCAGCTTGACCAAAGCCGAGCCCAGACGAACGTTGGTCTCTTTCTGGACCTTGGTCGCCTGCTCCAACTGTTCCCTGGTGATGACCTTCTCTTTGACAAGAAGATCACCCAGCCGTTGAGACATACCTCGATCTCCTATCTGCCTATCAGATAAATTCGGTCTTGCGAAATGCGGCGCAACTACAGCTGCGTTTTCGAGGGGAGAAGTTGCAGCCTATCGCGTTGACACAAATTGTCAACGTAACTGGGTTACGGCACCAGTAACTTTAGTGCGTAGGACTAGTGGGTAGTCGTTTGCAAGGTCAGAGATTCAACTCCCGCAGAAACCGCGCGATTACAGGGCAAAGGCCGCGATGCGAGGAAAAAATAGGGCGGAAACAGGGCAGCGGGGTTGAATGACTTCGGTAATGCTGCTGAGCTGGCCCTCGGAAAAATACGGATAGGTCGGGCCGACCGGCAAGCCTGCCCGACTCTTGCGTTTCTGCAAAGGTGGGTCTGTGCGGGAGGCCCGGACGAACACACCCAGTTTCATCTCGGGCTGCGCCGTCCAAGCTCCCCTTGGGCGGGCCGTGCATCTGTGACAAGAGCCTCGTCGCCGATTACCATCTATTCACGTCCGACGGGCAGCGCCATTTTCTGACCACAAGATTGGAAGCTGCCATCGATCCCGAAAGTCGAAATAAGAATCGTCGTTGAAGTAAGACCTTAGGGGCCACAAAATCGGCAAACCATCCAAAGGCCAAAATCTAACAGTCGCCGTTTCCCACACTTTGTCGGGGCGGAGATTTGGCAGCGGCATTCCAGTCTGGTGGAGTTGAACCCAGCGTGAGGCAAGAAGTTGGACCGACCGACAGCAAGGTGCCCCATTCATTCGCGCTTTTTGCGAATGACTGGGGTGACCGGCTCTGCTCGTCTTCAGATTGAATCCTGCAGTCGTAGATTCAGTGCCGTTCTACACTGTTCGGCGTCGCTACTTAGGACTCGCAAACTCCCGACCCAAGCCGACAACTGCCGGACGCCCGGCTGAACTGCGATTAGGAAAGCCTAGGGAGAAACCCACGTCGGTGAAAAATTCAGCGAAGTCTGGTTGCATCTGAGTGACACATCGAGAAAAATGCATGGATGAAAGCAAGCGCGTCATACGCTAACTTGAAGTCGCCGATCGCTTTCGCGGCGGTCCGCCGCATTCCTGTTCCCAAGATGGGCGAAAGCCTTCTCGAGAGCTTTATCCTGAACAGCTCTCGCTTCGAGCCTGCGGAACCGTATCCGTGAAAGGCTCTCTCCTTACCTCATTCTTTACGGTACGAACGTGAGCACGCATCTGCTCCGGGGTAACAAAGCCTTCCTTACAGGAATCGCAACGGAACAACTCCGTCACCACCTCGACGATTTCACCGCGATATTTCGCCTGCTTGGTTTCCTTAACTTTGGTTGTCGAACCACCGCACACGTTGCATGCCATTTGCTTCTCCTCTGTTCGTCCCAAATCTACTCTTGCTCTTTGAAAGAGATGACCACAGCGTCGACATTCACCTGCAACTTCACGTATAAACGTTGGCTTTCATAGGTGATGTAATAAACGTCCTGCATTAGCCCGATCTTTTTTGTAGCTTCCATTGTCTTGTAAAAATGTGTCTCCTCAAGATAGTTGACGATGCAGTCGTAGATATCTTCCTCATCGAAGCCTAGTTGCGTGGCCGTGTCCCGTGCCGATTCTGTCAAAATCCAACTCCGGTCTTTCATTAAGCCCTTTATCTGGGCTAGGTTGTATGTTGGCGTCGGCATCCATCACTGATGGGCGCCGCTACTTAAGACCCGCAAACTACCCCACCCAAGCCGACAAACGGCTTGAGTGGGGCACCCGGCCGGAGAAAAGCAGGGGCCAGCCCGCCCGCCACTTTTTTAGCGGTGCGGAGAAAAAGGCGGAGCAGCGCTCTGGCTAATCAGAAATTGACGTGGTGGTTGCTTCGGCGTTCCTTGAGGGAGCACGATCGGCTACGGTCAAGCTCAGTACCTGAGGCTTATAATGAGGCACTTAGGCCCGGATACTCATGTTGGAGCGCTCTCGTTTCCCCGAGCCCGTCAGTAAAATGCCTGCTCCCAGTCCAACCCGCAAACCGACCACCAGTCGCAAGAAAGTGATCATCTTGCTGGCGATCGGGATCCTGGTGTCGTTTGGGATTCTTCTTTCCCAGTCATCTTTCGATTTGCCCTTCCTCAACCCGGACACCAATCAGGAGCGTTTTCCTCTTTTATTCTTCGCCGCCCTCACCATCGTGATCTTTCTGCTGTTCGTGGCCCTGACGTTCGTTCTGGCCCGCAACCTCCTGAAACTTTTCGCGGAACGGCGGCTGGGCGTACTGGGTTCGAAGTTTCGTACCCGGCTGGTGGTGGGCGGACTGCTGCTCTCGTTCCTTCCGGTCATCATGATGTTCTGGTTTGCCTACGGCCTGATGAATCGCTCTCTCGAACGCTGGTTTTCGCGCCCGGTCGAAGAGGTGCGTGAAGACACGGCGGCCGTGGCCTCGCTGGTCTCGAAGTACGCAGCCCAGAACGCTCGCGCCGAGGCCACGGCCATCGCGGCCTCCCCGGAGACGCAGCGGGCCTATGCGGGTCACAGCTTTTCCAGCGTCATGAGCGAATTCCGGCGCCACGAAACCACGTTGCAGGGCGGATTTGCCGTGGCCCTGGAGCAGGGCAACGCGGAAGCCAGCATCGATATTCCCGCCCCCTGGCCGTTGATAAAACCGAAAATCCCGCTGGATCGCCTGACGTCCGATGCCGTGGTCCCCTTCAAGTGGGAAAACACCGACTACATTTTGAGTGGCGCTCCGGTGGCGCGATCGCGGCCTGATCGTGGTGGCCATGCCCTTACCCCAAAAATTCTCCGAGACCGTCAAACAACTTGATGCCAGCCAGCACCGCTATCTCGAACTCTACCGTCAACGCCGGCTGGTGCGCCGCACTTACATGGAGCTGTTGTTGCTGCTCACGGTGCTGGTGCTGTTTTCCACCACCTGGCTGGCGCTGTACCTGGCCAAGCTGGTGACCCGCCCGGTGGTAGCGTTGGCCGAAGCCACGCAGGAGATTTCGCGGGGACGTCTGGATTACCGGGTGGAGGTCAGCGCGGCCGACGAAATAGGCGACCTGGTGCGGTCTTTCAACCGCATGGCGGAAGAGCTCGAAACCAGCCGCCATCAGCTCGAAGCTTCCAGCCACGATCTGGGCGCAGCTAACATGGCGCTGGAGCAGCGCCGCCAGCACATCGAGACCATTCTGGAGAGCATCCCCACCGGGGTGCTTTCGCTGGATGCAAATCGCCGCATCACTCATGTCAACCAGGCCTTGATTCGCATGTTCAACCCTTCCGGGCCGGACGCCTCGAATCTGATCGTGATCGGCGCGGCGCTACCGGAAGTACTTCCGCGGGAGATCCTGGAAGATCTGGAGCCTTTGTTGCGGCGCGCCGACCGCATGGGCACGACCACCACACAGCTCGAGGTGGCCCTGCATCGCTCGCGGTTCAACGCCGCAGTCACAGTAGCCACGTTGCTGCATGGAGGCCAGGGACTGGGGTATGTTCTGGTCTTCGAGGATCTGTCCGATCTGCTCAAGGCCCAGAAGCAGACAGCGTGGCGCGAAGTGGCGCGGCGGGTGGCGCACGAAATCAAAAACCCGCTGACGCCGATTGCGCTTTCAGCGGAACGGATTCGCCGCCATCTCGAGCGCGGCTCTCCTCCGGACGCGGCTTCGCTCGAAGTTCTGCATGGTTGCGCCGAAACCATCGGCGGGGCGGTGGAAACATTGCGCACCCTGGTGGACGAATTTTCCACCCTGGCGCGTTTCCCCACGGCGAAGCCCGCGCCTGCAAACATCAACTCGATCGTGGAAAATACGCTGGCCATGTTCAACGGCCGGCTGGACGGGATTCATGTGCGGACGTTCCTCGCCGCCGACCTGCCCAAGGTGATGGCTGACGCCGAGGCCATCAAGCGCGCCCTGGCCAACCTGTTGGACAATGCCGCCGAAGCCATGCAAGGTGCGCTGGTGCGCGACATTCAGATCTCCACCTCCCTGGTGGGCAGCCGGGACGCGGTCGAAATCACGGTCGCCGATACTGGCCACGGCGTCACCCAGGAATTGAAAGAGCGGCTCTTCCTGCCCTACTTCTCCACCAAGAAACGGGGGACGGGTTTGGGCTTGGCCATCGTCAGTCGCATCATCGAAGACCACCGCGGCTCCATTCGCGTCGAGGAGAATCGACCGGTCGGCACCAGGTTTGTCGTGGAGTTGCCCGTCGCCGGGGAAATCCTGCTCACCCCCGTACCCACCCGCCAGCATGCATAACATCCTGATCGTGGACGACGAATCCGGAATCCAGCAATCGCTCAAGGGAGTGCTCGAGGACGAAGGCTACAAGGCCTCGGCCGCGGACAGCGGTGAAGCCTGCCTGGAGATCCTGCGCAAACGCTCATTTGACGTTGTGCTGCTCGACGTCTGGCTGCCCGGAATGGACGGCCTCGAAACTCTGGAAAAGATCCGGGACATCGATAATGCCCCCGAGGTCATCATGATCTCCGGCCACGGCACGATTGAAACCGCGGTGCGCGCCACCAAGCTGGGCGCCTACGACTTTCTCGAAAAACCGCTTTCCATCGATAAGACGCTCAGCCTGATCAAGCACGCCATCGATGCCAAGCAGATGAAGCAGGAAAACCGCGAGCTCAAGAAACAGCTCACTCCTCGCAGCGTGATTGAAGGGGAAAGCGTCCCTATGAAGGCGCTCCGCCAGCAGATTCTGCTCATGGCCCCGACCAACGGCCGGGTGCTGATCTACGGCGAGTCGGGCACGGGGAAGGAGCTGGTGGCCCATGCCATTCATGCGCAAAGTCTGCGCAAGAACGAGATGTTCGTCGAACTGAACTGCGCCGCGATTCCCGAAGACCTGATCGAGAGCGAACTGTTTGGCCATCGCAAAGGCTCGTTTCCCACCGCCACCACCGATAAGGAAGGAAAGTTTCACCGCGCCCACGGAGGCACCCTCTTCCTGGATGAGATTGGCGACATGAGCCTGAAGACCCAGTCAAAAGTCCTGCGCACGCTCGACGAACAACGCTTTACGCCGGTGGGAAGCGACGAGCCCGTCACCGTGGACGCCCGCCTTATCGCTTCCACCAACAAGGATCTGGACGAAGAAATCTCGCGGGGCAACTTTCGCGAAGACTTGTTCTACCGTCTTAACGTCATTCCCTTCTCCGTCCCGCCGCTGCGCGAACGCCAGGAGGACATCCCCCTGCTGGCCCGCCATTTTCTCAAGGAGTTCTCCGCCACCTACGGGCGCAGGCCACGCGAAGTCACTGACGATGCGATTGACACCCTGATGCGATATTCCTGGCCGGGCAACGTGCGCGAACTGCGCAACGTAATCGAGCGCATCGTCATCATGAATCCCACCACGGCCCGCTTCGACCGCAAGCACCTGCCGCCGCTGGTCCACCGGGATGGCACCCGCCGCTCCATCGGGGCGGAATTTTCCACTTTGCACCAGGCCCGCGCCGCCTATGAACGCGACTATATCCTGAAGAAACTCGACGACAACCACGGCAACATCAGCCGGACGGCCGAGGTGCTGGGTCTGGAACGAAGCCACCTGTATCGCAAGATGAAGACTCTGGGGATCGCCGTGAAGGAGTGAACCCCAAGTTCGGGGTGGGAGGGAACCTTTCCCTCACCTGCGTGGGAGGGACGGCACCGCGACGGCCGACAGGACAGCGGCGCTACTTTTTGATCATGTGGATTTCGGTGCCGTTCTTCAGGAACTTCACCTCATCCATGAGCTGGTTGATCAGAAAGATTCCGCGACCGTGATCGGAATAGACGCTTTCGCCGCGGAGTGGGCTGGGAATTTTGCCCGGATCGAATCCGTTGCCGGGATCGCGAACCACGATCAACAGGCTCTCGTCTTCGTTGCAGACCACGTCGCATTCAACGATTTTCGAAGGGTCAGCCTTGGCCCCGTGAACGACTGCATTGGCCAGGGCTTCCGTCAGCGCCAATTCGATAGCATCGTATTTCTCCGCGTCGCAATGCACTTGCCTCACCAGGTCCATTACGCTCTGGACCACCGGATCCACAGCGGTCCGGTCGGCGGCGAGCGTAACTTTCAACTTCAACTTGCCGGTTTCGAAATTGTGCATTTCCGGGTTATCGGTCATGGCCTGCTTTCGTTTCGATAGTTGGATGCCTACTGGTTGGATGCGCCCCCGCGTTCCGGGATTCTACAGCCATCCTGGCATTCGAGCAAAGTGACGCCCGCTCATGGCTTGCCGCTGCCCGCCAGGCGCTCCCCCTGGCGGCGCCAATCGAGTTCCTCGACGAACTCGTGCGACTCCCGCCAGTTTTCACGGACCTTCACGAAGAGTTCCAGGAAAACCCGCTTTCCCAGCATTTTTTCGATCTGCAAGCGGGCCGCGGTGCCGATCTTCTTGAGCATCTGGCCGCCTTTGCCCACCAGGATTCCCTTCTGTCCGCTCCGTTCGCAGTAGATGACGGCGGCGATGCGGGTCACTTTTGTTCCTTCCTCAAATTGCTCGATCGCAACCGTGGTCGCGTACGGGACTTCTTCTTCCGTCTCCACCAGGACCTGTTCCCGGATGACTTCTGCCACCATGAAACGGACAGGCTGGTCGGTAACCTGGTCTTCAGGAAAATAGTGTGGACCTTCCGGCAGGAAACGGAGCACCTTCTCCAGGAGTACTTCGAGGCCTTCGCGTTTTCGCGCGGAGAGAGGAATAATTTCCCGGAAATTGTGGAGCTTTCGATAGTCGTCCATGATGGGCAACAGTCTTTCTTTCTTCGTACCGCGGAGAAGATCAATCTTGTTCAGCAGCAGGAACACCGGCGTTCCTGACTTTTTCGCCATCTCAAGCACGAACTGATCTTCCCGCGTGAACCTGCGGGTCACGTCCGCGATCAGCAGCACCAGTTCGCAGCCCACCATCGCCTCCCGCACCTCCGCCATCATCTTCCGGCCCAGAGAAGTGTCGGGCCGGTGAACCCCCGGAGTATCGATGAGAACGACCTGGCCGCCGAGTCTGCCCTTTTGCCCGGGCACGTGGATAATTCCCAGAATTCGGTTGCGCGTGGTCTGTGGTTTGGGGCTGATAATGGCCAGCTTCTCGCCGACCAGCGCATTGAGCAGGGTGGATTTGCCTGCGTTAGGACGGCCCAGAATGCAGACGAATCCGGAGTGGAAGGCCATAAGTAGTTTCGTAGCGCCGGCGTCTCCGGCTGTCCGGCGGCGCCTCGAGAATCCGACTATATCAGCTTCATCTGCGTCGGTTTGGCGACCGAGATCCTTACCCGCTCCACGCGCCGCTCGGTCGATTCCAGCACTTCGAAGCGGAGGCCGTCTTCCTCGACCACTTCACCCCGGTGCGGGATGCGGCCCGCCAGTTCGCTCACCAGTCCCGCGACCGTCGCTGACTCCTTGCCTTCGGGGCGTATGCCGAACATTTCCACCAGCCGGTCCACATCCATGCTGCCGGGCACGATGTAGGAATTCTCGTTTTCCCGGATCACTTCCAATTTTTCGTGCTCGTCCCGGATCTCTCCCACGATTTCTTCGACCAGGTCTTCGATGGTCACCAGCCCCGCCACTCCACCGTACTCGTCCACCACAATGGCCATGCGGATATTGTTCTGCTGCATTTGGCGCAGCAGGTCACTGACCAGTTTGCTCTCGGGAACGAAATAGACATCGCGGCGCATGATCGTATCCACGGTGCGCGTGTGGGCCTCGGTGTCCGGCACCTGCAGCACGTCCTGGGCAAAGACAATTCCCACGATGTTGTGGATCGTGCCTTCGAAAACCGGTACCCGGGAAAAAGGTTGGGTGCGCAGCAATTCGATGAACTGCTCGACGCTGGTGTTGGTCGGGACGGCCACGATTTCGGGCCGTGGTTTCATGGCCTCGCGAACGGTTTTCTCGCTGAACTCCACCACCGACTGGATCAGGTCCCGATTACTTTCATCCAGGATACCTTCCTCCCGGCCCGCCTCGATGAGCGCGTCCACTGCTTCCGCCTGGGTCTCAGGCGCTTCGTCGGAATGCTCCTTGGTCAGGGCCGTGACCGATTTCAGAAACCCCAACACCAGGGTCAGGGGCAGCGCCAGGTAGATCAGCAGGCGCAGCACGATGGCGCAGCGGGCCAGCCATTCGCCGCGGGTCCGGGAAAAAAAGACGAACGGCAGGAAGCGATTAAACAGGATAACGATCAGGGCCAGGCTCAGCGTGGCCTGCAGAATTTCGTAAATACCCCAGCCCCGGTCACGGAAAACCGCGAAACCCACCAGCAAAGCAATCGCAGCCGTGATAATTTGCGTCAGCACCGCGACCGAGAGGGCGGCCCGCGCCCGGCCGACTCCCAACCTCGGCTCGACCTTCTGCTCGAAGGTGGCAATGTTGTCCTGAAACTCACGCGAGAGAAATTTGCCCATCTCCGCGTACACCCGCTCCGCGTAGGACACCAGGGTCAGCAGGAAAAACAGCAAGAGCAACGCAGCTGCGATCGCGTAGTTCATCGGATCCGGGGGGCCTGCGCGGCGCGGGCGCCCCCGCCTGCGGCTTTGAGCCGCGCCCTGCGCGTACCCCGCCCCATCCTTCCGTTCCTCTCAATCAAACCCGGAGGCAGCCCCAACGACCGCCGCAAATCCGCTTCCTTACCCGCCATCGCGCCCGCGTCATGTTCATGATCGTAACCCACGAGATGCAGCACGCCGTGAAGCGCCAGGATTTTAACCTCCTGGGCCGCGGAATGGCCCAGCCGGCGGGCGTTCTGCTTCGCGATGTCCGCTGAAATCGCGATATCCCCGGCCAGACCGTTGGCCGGGCCGGGCCCGGCGGGAAAGGAGAGCACGTCCGTAGGCTGGTCTTTCGCACGAAAACGCCGGTTCAGCGAGCGCAGCTCAGAGTTGCCGGTCACCAGTACGTTGACCGCGCCCTTGAGCTGGCTGGCACTCCTGGCCCGGGCGACGAACTTCGCCAAAGCGGTATCGCTCAATCCGGTCACGGGTTTGCGAATGATCACCAAGCTTTTCTTCTTTGCTTGCGGGTTCTTTGCGCTGTTTGCGGTAGAGGCTTTTCTTTTCCCGAGTGGCACCAAAAGCAAACAGGAGGGCCTCATCCGGGCGCCCTCCTGTTCAATCTTACCTGCTCTACTCGTTGGTTTCTACTTCCGACGAGGACAGGCTGCTGTTCTGTCCGGGCGCCGTCTCGGTCCCAGTCCCGTTGGCCTTGCCGTTCGTCCTGGAGTCCAGCAGCGGCAGTTGCTCCCCCACCGCTTTCGCCTTGTGCTCATCGTAGGCGCGGATGATGCGCTGCACCAACTGGTGCCGCACCACGTCGGTATCGTCGAAGTAAGCGAAAGTCAGGCCTTCCACGTGCTTCAACACCTCCGCCGCCTCCAGCAGGCCACTGCGCCGCGCGTTGGGCAAATCAATCTGAGTCACGTCGCCGGTGATCACTGCCTTGGAGTTGAATCCCAGGCGGGTGACGAACATCTTCATCTGTTCGGAAGTCGTGTTCTGGGCCTCGTCCAGGATCACGAATGAATCGTTCAAGGTGCGCCCGCGCATGAACGCAATTGGCGCGATCTCGATCACGTTCTTCTCCAGATAGCGATCGACCTTTTCCGGCTCCAGCAAATCGTACAGGGCGTCGTACAAGGGACGCAGATAAGGGTCAATCTTGTCCTGCAGGGTACCGGGAAGAAACCCCAGACGCTCGCCCGCCTCTACCGCGGGACGCGCCAGGATGATCCGGTTCACGCGTTTCGACTGCAACGCGGAAATTGCCATGGCCACGGCCAGGTAGGTCTTGCCCGTCCCCGCCGGCCCGATGCCGAATACCATGTCGTGACTCTCGATGGCTTCGAGGTAGCGCCGCTGATTCACGCTTTTGGGCTGCACGGTGCGGCGTCCGAAGGACCGCTGGCGTCCCGCTTCGGCCAAACCGCGCAGTGTAACTTTGGGGTCGGCCAGCAGAACCCGCAGCATGCTGCCCAGGTCGCCATTGTTGAAGGTGAATCCGGAGCGTTGCAGGTGGTCGTAATCGGCAAAAACCTGCTCCGCCCGGGCCACGTCGCGCGCCGCCCCTTCCAGGTCGATGGAATCCGATCGCAGGTCGATGTTGATATTCAGGCCGTCTTCCAGCAGGCGCACATTTTCGTCGCGCGTGCCGAACAGAGTCTCGATGTGGGGACTGATTTCAATGCTCTTCTTCATTCCGTATTTGGCGCTTCCTCCGGCGCGTTTAGATGCTGGGTTGCCTGTGCGTGGAGGGCAGAAACACTGCCACCCATGGCGGACAAACGATTCTCATGTCTGGAGGTGGAACCAGCCGAGGATGCTCGCCCCGAAGTGCAAGCAACTACCATTGGGGTAAAGGGTACCGCTGCTCGCCGAGGGGAGTCAATGGCGGCAATGCGGATTTTGTTACTGTTGGGGAACGCTGGCCAAGGCGGGACGGACACTGCGGTCCCGCTGCCTTTGCTGTTGATTCCGGTTCGGAATTTCGGTGATTTGCTTTTGCCTCTGGCTGAACAAGTTAGACAGCAAAGTCAAAGTCAAACGCGACGGACCGGAGTGTCCGTCCCACACGATTGCAGGCCGTCCCTCAGTCCGGATATCATGCGGCCACGATGAAACTGACATATTCTTTCCTGCTTGTAATGTTGACCGCCATCGCCTGGGCCCAGACTCCGTCCCCCACCGCCGAGGTACAAACCGTCTATCCCGAAGCCCACGCCTTATATGTGGATATTCATGAGCATCCCGAACTCTCTTCCCATGAAACACAGACTGCAGAGAAACTGGCCGGCCGCCTGCGGGACCTGGGCTACGCCGTGACCGAACACGTAGGCGGCACCGGGGTGGTGGCCATCCTTAAGAACGGCGCGGGGCCAACCGTGATGCTTCGCACCGAGCTTGACGCCCTTCCGGTCGAGGAAAAGACCGGCCTGCCCTACGCCAGCAAGGTCCGTACCAAAGACGATTCCGGACGCGAAGTCGGGGTCATGCACGCCTGCGGGCACGACGTTCATATGGCCGCATTGTTCGGGACGGCCGACATCATGGCGCACAGCAAAAACACCTGGCACGGAACGCTCATCCTGATCGGCCAGCCCGCCGAGGAAACGATCACGGGCGCCAAGCGAATGATCGAAGACGGCCTGATGACGCGTTTCCCCAAGCCGGATGTTGCCCTGGCCTTGCATGTGGGCAACGAGCTCCCTGCGGGGAAGGTCGGGGTCGGGTCTGGCTACCGGTTCTCCAATGCGGATTCCCTGCGCATTACGATCTATGGAAAGGGCGGACACGGCTCGATGCCCAACAGCACGATCGATCCGATCGTGATCGCGGCCCGCGTCGTGGTCACTTTACAGACCATTGTTTCCCGCGAGGTAAGGCCTGGAGAAGTGGCCGTCGTTACGGTCGGATATATTCAGGCCGGCACCAAGAACAACATCATCCCCGATCACGCGGAACTGGGGCTGACCGTCCGCAGCTACAAGCCTGAAGTGCGCAAACAGGTGCTGGCGGCTATCGAGCGGATCACCAAGGCGGAAGCGAACGCCGCCGGCGCCACCCAGGAACCCAAGATTGAACACGTCGAGGGCACGGACGCCGTGTACAACGACCCAGCCCTGGCCCGGCGCATGCAGGGTGTTCTCGAAGCCACGCTCGGCAAAGACAACGTGGTGGTCGAGGAGCCGGGGATGGCTTCGGAGGATTTTTCCTACTTCACCGCCCAGGGCGTGCCGTCGTTCTATTTCAGCCTGGGAGGAGCGGACCCGGAAAAATATGCGGAAGCGAAATCCACGGGAACGAACTTGCCCTCGAATCATTCGCCCCTGTTTGCTCCTGACGTAGATCCCGCGCTGCACACGGGAATTGAAGCGGAGGTCGCTCTGCTGAGGAATCTACTCAAGTGACCAACTGCCTATGGCTGTCATCCTGAGCAAGGATGCCCCTTCGCCAGCGAAGGGGCAGACGCGCCGAAGGACCCCTATTGGGAAAACGACGTGTCCACGCCGGGATTTCCTGGCTCTGCCTGGTTCTCAGAATAAATCGGGGCGGGGTACGTGCCGGCTAAAGGGGTCCTTCGACTCCGTGGCTGCTTCGCGGAGCGAAGCAGCCGCTCCGCTCAGGATGACACGCCTCTCGCAACTCAAGCTCCCTCCGCTTTTGCATCCGCCAGCGATGCCGGCACCGCCCGTTGACTGGCCCAGGCTCTCAGTTCTTCGATTTCCTCTGACCGGGTAACCGACAGCGGCACGGTCGCCTTCAGCGCGTCCAGCAAGCCTGCTGTGGTCACCGTCTGTTTGTTGGCAAATGCGGCGTACAGGGCAGTCTGCACTGCGGCCTCAATCTCCGCCCCGGAATATCCCCGGGCGGCAGCGGCTACCTGGTCCAGATCAAACTCTGCGGGATTCCGTTTCCGCTTTGCCAGGTGAATCGCAAAGATTTGTTTGCGCTCGGCCTGGTTGGGCAGATCGACGAAGAAGAGCTCGTCGAAGCGTCCTTTTCGAATCAGCTCCGGAGGCAGAACCGTCACATTGTTGCAGGTGGCCGCCACGAAAACCGGCGCTTTGCGGTCCTGCATCCAGGACAGAAAGGCGGCCAGGATACGCGAAGAAACCCCGGCGTCGACCGAGGCCGAATCCGCCCCGCTGCCGGCGAATATTTTTTCCAGTTCGTCGATCCAGAACACGCAGGGCGCCAGTCCTTCGGCTACGCGAAATACTTTCTGGATCCGCTTTTCTGTTTCGCCGATGTACTTGTCGAAGATGGCGGCAGTATCGAACTTGACCAGCGGAAGTTTCCATTCTCCGGCAATGGCACGCGCACACATGCTCTTGCCGCAGCCCTGCACTCCAAGAATGATGGCGCCGCGCGGCGGCTCCAGGCCAAATTCGCGAGCGGCGTCTTCCCAGGTGCCTCGGCGCTGCGCCAGCCAGCGCTTGAGATTGTCCAGGCCGCCCACGCTGGCCAGATTCTCCGAAGCGTCAATGAACTCCAGCATTCCGGAGTGGCGCAGCTGCTCCTTTTTCGCCTGCAGCACGTCAGTGACGGTTTCTGCCGTAATTCCATACCGGGTCACGATTGCCTGGGAAGCGGCGCGTTCCGCTTCTTCTTCAGTCAGGCCGCGCAGGTTGTTCGCCATGGCATCCAGGCCCGGAGCATCTAACGTGCGTTTCAGGGTACGCGTTTTCCCTACCCTGACCGTCATCTCGTCGATGATCTGGCGCAGGCGCTGTCGATCCGGCAGCGGGAGTTCCAGAAATTCAACCAGGCTGCCCAGTTCCGCCGGGATGGTGATGGAAGGCGCGGTGATGATGACGGTGCGGCGATTGGCGGAAAACTTCTGGCCCACGTCGCGCAGCCGTCGCACCACGACGGGGTCATCCATGTGGCGATGGAAGTCTTTGAGGACGAAGGCCGCTTCCAAGGACATGGCCTCCAGGTTGCTGAGCGCCTGCGCGGGTTCCCGGCTGTTGTAGAGCCCCTGGGCGCCGGACTGATTGGGATCGTGAGCGGGAAAGCCTGTTTCCGGGACCAACTCTCCGACATCGCTGCCGCAGCGGACCAGTCCGCTGGCGATGCTCCACTCGAAGGTAGCCAGGCTCAGCGACGAGCACGCGGCCCGCACCAGCCGCACCGCGCGCATCTCTTCCACCGTCTCCATCACGACGATTGGAGTGGAAGAGCTGAGCAGGATCTTCAGACGTTCGAGGGGATCCGTCATAAGGTTTGACCAGCAACGACTTACTCCCGTAAAATAGCCTATTCCAGAGCAATCGGAATACCTCTCCATAGAAACGAAGGTAACAAGCAGACATGGCAAATCATTTTTCGGCGCTGAAGCGCGCCCGTCAGACCGAGACCCGAACCGTGCGCAACCGCGCTAATACCTCCCGCCTGCGCGGAGCTTTGCGCGACCTGCGTGAGGCCCTGGCCAAAGGCGACAAGGCCGGCGCCGAGGTGGTTTTCAGACAGACTGTTTCCGCCCTCGACAAGGCCATCCAGAAGGGCGTGATCCACGAGAACACTGCGTCACGCTATAAGTCGCGCCTGAACGCGCGAGTGAATGCGCTGAAGTAGAAAAGCGCTGCTGGCTTCTAGCTTCTGGTTTCAGCCTAAAACTACTCCGAAATATTCTTGCAGGGCGCACTGCCGCTCATCCTCTGAGTTGAGCGGGCGTTCCTGCTTTTCACCATTTCTGGTGATGATCAGCTTGTAATCTGAGATCGTGATCCGTCCATCGGGGGTCGCCATGCTGCAAACCTTTCTGCGGGTGAAGGGCGATTCCGGCGAGGTTTGATGGTAGTGACACATGGATGCGAACTCATCCAGACTTCTGGGGACGAGCGTAAAAGAATATTGCCGTTTCCATTTACCGTCGGGCTCGGTGCGGTCAAGTTGAAGGCGCCCGTCCTGCTCCACGATTCGAAACCTGCGCCCATCCTGTTCCTGTTCTTGGCCGATTTCCAGTCGTAAGGGAGCGATGAACAGGTCGCCAAAGCCAACGTCCGCCAGCCAGGGCCTTTCCAGATCGACTCGCAGCGCCAGATGATCGAATTCCGGCGAGGAGCTCCCGTCTTCGCGCGGCACGCGCGCCGAAAGCAGCGTGACTTTGAATCCCAGCTGGCGCAGCAAGGCCGCGAACGCGCCGTTCAGTTCATAACAAAACCCGCCGCGCCGCCGTTCAACGATCTTGCGCAGAAAGCTATCTTCCTCGCAGATAATGTTCCGGCCGAGCGAAATATCGAGATTCTCGAACGGTACGGAAAGCATGTGGGCGCGATGCAGGCTGCGCAACATTTCCAGATCCGGCTGGCGCGGACCGGTATACCCGATACGCTGCAGATAACCGGAAACCACGGATGGCACAATCACGGGATTTACCGAAAGCGCGGCAACAAAAAGCCGGCGTGCTTCTGGTGTTCGCCGAAGGCGTCACCGAATTGCTGCGTCAGCATCTCCTCTTCCTTCCGGGCTTTGATGCAATACCCAATCACCGCCAGGAGAAGGCCGAGCAGGCATCGCCACTTGCCGATTACCAGGGCCGTGCCAATCGTGGCCAAAATCAGCCCGGAGTAAATGGGGTGCCGGAGATGAGCATACGGACCCGTGCGGATGAGTTGATGGTCCTCTTTAATCGTTACCCTTGCGCTCCAGTATTCCGCCAGATGGTAGCGGGCCCAGATGGCCAACCCTAATCCAAGCCAGGTCAGCAACACCCCCAAAAGCGCTCCGATCAGAGTGTGCGGAATGAATCGCTGACCCAAAAATCCGATTTCTGTTGCATGGCTGAATACCAGCAGGTACGCGACGACCTCCACCACTACAACCAGGTACCGGGAGGCGAACGACTCCTTTTCGCGAGTGGCGCGCGTCTTGAACGCACCGATGATCCAATAAATCAGGAATATGACCCAGGGAAGGAGTAACAGAAGGCGGAATACGTGTCTGATTGTCATCGAACCATTCCTACACCGGCAGTTCTTCCTGCGACCATCCCGGAATTTCAGGCTTGGCTTCGGCGGTAAGATCGAGGATCAGTTTTTCCAGCACGAAGCGCTTGGTGGGCGGATTGGAGCGCAAGGCCAGGTCAGTTTTTGCGACCAGGCGAAGGGCGCGGGTGAGTTCGCGCTTCGATTTGTAACGCCGGGCTTGCCGGATGATGTCATCGGCGGCGAAGGGAGGGACGCGAAACCCCTGCCAGAGCGCGGCCCAAAGCATGCGCTGGTCGCGCACATTTCGTTCCAGGATCACCAGCATCTGGCGAAAGGTTTTCGCCAGCATGTAGAGATGCCCGATGGCGGCGTCGTCGCCGTCGCCCGTGCTCAGGATGGCGTTCAGCATTTGCAGGGCGCGCACCCGGTCTTTGGAAGAAATAGCGTCGGTCAGTTCGTAGAGCGATCGCTGCTTCGCGGCCAGCACCATGGTTTCCACATCGCCCAGGGTGATGCGCTTCTTCTCGCCGACGTAGAGAATCAGCTTCTCCAGTTCGTTCGAGACCATCATCATGTCTCCGCCGAGGGCGTCCACCAGTTCGCGGGCGGCGTCGGCGTCAATCTTCACATCGCGCGTGCTGCCGTATTCGCCGATCCAGCGGACCGCTTCACTCTCTTCGACCCGGGCCAGTTCGACGATGGCGCAATATCCGTCCCAGGGTCTCCCGGATACGCTCGTAGCGCTCTTTGTCGGTCATGTCCATGCGCCGGGCATCGGCCGGGATGCTGATGTGGTCGGCCACAAAAATCAGCACCGCATCGGGGTTGGGATCTTTGCTGTAGGCCTCGATGGCGGCCAGTTTCTCTTCGTTCGATCCGCGTCCGAACAGGGTCTTGACCCCGCGGATAAAGAACACCTGAAAGGGCGCCATCAACGAAGGCGTGCGGGCGCGATCGAGAACTTCCGCCAGATCGGTCTCGGAGAGATCGAAATCAAACAGGCTGAAATCGCGCAGGTCGGCTGGTACCAGGTGCTTGAGCAGGGCCTCGCGGCAACGCTTGCGAAAGAACGTTTCGTCGCCCACGAAAACATATACGGGACGCAGCTTGCGCGCTTCGACCTCGGAGACGAAGTGATCGGCCTGGGCGAAGGCCCGCATCAAAAACCCTCCATACTTAGAAACCCTCCAGTACATTGCTCACCAGCGTGCGCGCAAACTCGCGCGACAGCCGTTCCAGGGCGGGCGAGTCTTCCTCAAAGAAACTGGAAAGCTCGCGCGATACCTGATACTCCTCGCGAAACAGGTAGGCGGGATTTTCGTACAGCACCTTGCCCTGGCGATCGGTCAGCGTCACTTTGGCGGTCACCACTACCAGCGCGCTTGAGGCCCGCCCGGTCTGCGAGTCGTAGGTCAAGGGCGAAGTCGAAGTGCTGATCACGGTACCGCGCAGCGTGGCATCGGCGGAATCGCTGGCTTCGTTCAGAATGTGGTAATGGGTGCGCGTCACCATCTCGCGTACCACGGCCGCAGTCAACCTCTGCTCGATCTTGTAAGTCTGCGTCCGGTTGACGAAGGCGGGGATGGCGATGGTCTGGACGTTTGTGGGAAGCGTGACGGCGTGGCCGGCGGTGTGATATCCGCAGGCGGTGCTGAAGACCAGAATCAGCGGGATGAGGAAAAGCGATCGCCTCGGACTTGAAAGCTGATCGGATGTTCGCCGGCCTCTCGCGGGCGAGTCGCCCGCGACCACATCAAGCTCTGGCTCCACACGGCTCATTGGATCTTTCCTATGGGACGGGTGGCGGCCATGTTTTCGGCGCATTCGACCGCGGTGGCAGCGGCGATTCTGCAGGTTATCCGAGGCCGCCCACAACCACAGACCGTTGGCCAGATTTGTGTCGGGCTGGATCGAGACCAGAACGTCTCCTTGTCCCGCCGCATTCACGTTGCTGGGGGACTCTTCCGCCAAACCCGTGATGGTTACATGCTCCCCCGCCAAAGCCTTGGAGATGCCATCGATCTCGACCGGCTTTTCCATTTCGATGTGCAGGGTAAACGCGTGTCCGTGAAAGATGGGCGCCTGCACCAACACGGAGCGAGAGCAGAGGCGCGTCTTTGCCGGCGATCCGCTGATAGTGCTTGAGCACGCGGCGTTCCAGCGTGGCTAGCGCCGGGACAGACTGCTCACCGTAGCGCGCCACCATATTGAAGGCGACCTGGGTGTCGAAAACTTTCTTTGGCAGCTGCTGGAACGAAAGCAGGTTCACGGTTTGCTCGTGCAGTTCGTCCATACCCTTCTGCCCGTGTTCCGATGCCGGTTCGAAGACCGTGGCGACAACCCGCTTCACCGCCGCGGCCTTCTGCAGTCGCAACAACAGAAGCGCCAGCACCACGGCGGCAGGATCGGCCACCACCGCCGGCCCGGGCTGCAACTCCGGCGTGAGCGTCTGGCCCAGTTGCCGCTGGATCCAGGGCGCTTTCACATCCGCATCCGGTTCGTCCTCCAGAGCGTAGGAAAGATCGACGATGGCGCTGCCCGCGGCTTGCGCCTTTTTCCAGTTCTGGCGGGTGCATTCCTGGTCGGACGCGAAAAAAGTGAAATCAATCTTTTCGAATTGCTCGGCCCGTACGCTCTGAATGAAGGAAACCTCGTCGCCTATCGACTCCAGTTGGCCCAGAGATTCGTTGTCATCGAGCAGCTTGATGTCCAGCGAAGGAAAATTGCGGTCGCCCAGGACCTCGGCTACCTCTTTCCCCTTGAGCGTGCCCGCGCCCACGATGGCCAGGCGATAAAGATTCGCGGCCCGCACCGGATCCGCATGCGTAGCCGGAACGGATTTGAAGTTCGAGCTCATGAAGCCTGCGGCGCCTCGGTGTAGGCCGGAGGAGGTGGCGGGCTTCCCTTCCGCCGGAAGATCCACTTCAAACGCCAGAACACGCCGGAAAATACGTAGAGCAACGCGATCAGAAACAGCACCCACTGGGAATAGAAGCGGATCGCCGCAAACAACAATCCAAATAAGATCACCAGGCGGAATGGCTGCCGCGAACCCATATCGATGTCCTTGAAACTGTAAAAGCGCCAGGTACTCACCATCAGGTAGCCTACCGCCACCACCATCAACATCCAGGTCAGCGCAGTCCACCAGGAGGCGATGGGATCGCCATTGGAAAAATGCACCACGGCGGCGATCACACCCGCACCCGCTGGAATCGGCATCCCGACAAAATATTTCTTGCCCGGACGACCGGGGTTGGAGGGCTGCGGGTTGGCCGAAATGTTGAAGCGGGCCAGCCGGCTGGCGCCGGCCATCAGAAACAGGAAGCTGGCAATTGCGCCGAATTGCAGCAGCTTGGTGTACAGATCGCCCATGCTTGGCGGCAACTGTCGAAATCCCCAGGTCCAGGCCAGCAATGCCGGTGCGACGCCGAAGGTGATCACATCCGCCAGTGAGTCCAGTTCCCGGCCAAAATCGCTGCTGGTTCCGGTCATACGCGCAATGCGGCCGTCCAAACCATCAAACAGCACCGCAAACCCGATGGCCTTGGCGGCGTTGTCGAAATGCCACGCATCGGCAACGGTGGCGTGCGTTATCTGCAGAATGGCGTAGTACCCGAAGGCAATATTGGCGGTGGTAAATAACGAAGGCAGAATGTACAAGCCCTTGCTCAGCCGCCGCGGAGGTTGCCTCTTGCGCTGCCTCGGGATTTCCGGAACTTCGGGATCCATCACAGAGCTCCTTGACGAGTCGGTTCCGCCCCGACCGCGGTCATGGGCTCTGGCACGCGGCCCAGATAGGCCAGCACGCTGGACCCGCCCTTCACCCGGTCTCCCACCTTGATCTGCAGCGTGGCGGAGGCATCGAGCAAGACATCAACCCGCGAACCGAATTTGATCAGACCCACCCGTTCTCCCCGTTTCACCGGATCGCCCAACTTGCTTGTTAAACACGATCCTGCGCGCCAGCAGTCCTGCGATCTGCTTGAAAATCACGGTCTGTCCGCCCCCCTCGACCGTGACCGAGTTCTGCTCGTTGTGCTCGGCCGACGCCGGATTCATGGCGTTGAGAAACTTTCCCTTTTGATAGCGCACTTCCCGGATGACGCCGGCCAAGGGTGAGCGATTGACATGCACATCGAACACGCTCAAGAAAATGCTGATCCGGGTGCGCGGGATGCCATTCATTAGCATGGAGGACACATCCGTCACCTTACCGTCGGCGGGCGAAACCACGGCGCCGGCAGAGTCCGGTATCAGCCTCTCGGGATCGCGGAAAAACCACAGGAAGAAACCTGCCAGCAGGCATGACGGCAGCGCCCATGCCGGCCCAGCCAGCCAGCCCACGAGCACAGCGGATCCAACCAGCGCAAGCGCGTAATAGTAGCCGTCAACGACCATCGAGAGGTAGCTGAATTATAGTGCAGGCAGGGCAAGGCGGTCAGCCTCGACGCCTGGTCACAATAAAAAAGGCGCTTAGCAGCGCCGTGTTCGAAGCATATTAAACCTGTTGGCGGCCACAGCCGCGATCCATTGGAGGAAATGAGTTACGCTACCTGGCCTTGTTGCACCACTACTCGAAATTTCCGCTCAATCGATTCCATCTGATCTTTAAGGCGCAGCTTCAGCTTTTTAAGGCGTACTTCTTCCAGCTTTTCGTCTTCCGTCAAATAGCGTTTTTGGGTGAGTGATTCGAGACGTTCGGCGTACTGCGTGTGCTCCTTAGCCAGCTTGCGGAATTCCTCGTCGCTGACCAGGAGCTGGTCCTTTGGAGTCATCCAGTAGACCCTCCTGAGCGTATGTACGGCCCTAACCTACCACACCACCCAAACCGCTTCAATCCCATTTCCACAGATGAACGGGTTTTCATAGTGCACAAGCTTGCACTATTGATGGTGCAAACTAAATGAAACCAAGACGATAGAGAACGGCGTCTTCATCAGGCTCTTTGTAGTATCGCGGTCGGCGCCCGTTTTCGAGGAACGCCCATTTTTCGTACAAGGCCCGCGCCGCGCGGTTGGATTCGCGGACTTCCAAAAATACCGCCTCCGCGCCCTTCCCTCGGGCCAGGTCCAGAAGCTCCCCCAACAAACGCGTCCCAAGTCCGCGGCGGCGGGCGGGACCGGCGATGGCAATATTTTCGATCTCCCATTCCCGATCCACAACCCTGGCAATCACGAACCCCTCGAGACCAGACCCCTCCTCGATGATCAGCGCCATTCGTTCCGGGTTGGACCCACGAAACAGCGCTTCATACTGTTGCGCAGACCAATGCGCCGCCGTAGCCGCGTGCTTCTCCAGGGCCATCATCGCCGGCAAGTCGCCAGAAGTGGCATTGCGGATGGAGAGTTTCACTGCGTTCCTCAACCGAGAACCGAGAACTACAAACTAAGAACTGCTTTTCGAAAAAATCTCATGGGAACTGCGGAGATAATTCGCGTCCAGCGCTTCGGGCGAGACGATTCTTCCGGCATGGATTTTTTTCCATCCCAGCCAGGCAATCACATCAGAACGCGGAAGTGCAATCTCGTCCACAGGCAAGCCCGCCACCCGGGCCGCTTCGGCCAGGTTTGGGTCTGCCGCCACGACGGTTGATCCGATCGCCGCCTCCAGTAGTTCTGCCCGGGTCAGCAACCGCTCGCTGAGCAGACGGGAATCTCCGCCCTGAACTTCGTACTGGCCTGCATAAACTTCGCCCCGCCCTGCATCCAGCACTGCTGTCAATCTGCCTTGTGAACCCCCTGAAACCGCGACCGCCTCCAGCAGGGACACGGCTGCGATCGGCTTGGCCAAAACTTCCGCCAGCCCTTTGATTGCCGCCAATCCGACGCGGACTCCGGTAAATGAGCCCGGGCCTGTGACGACGGCGAAGCCATCGATATCGCCCTTGCTGAAACCGTGCTTGGCGAGGAGAGCGGCGATCTGCGGCACCAGTTGCGCGGAGAAGGTCCCGCCCTCAAGCGGCACCATTTCGATGACCTGGCAGGCGCTGTCCGGCCCGCAGCGCGCCAGTGCGATACTGCCATGCCTGCCCGAAGTATCGGCAGCGAGAAGAAGCATAATCCGTGCACATGTGGCGCGGGCGCCCCGCCCGCGGCTTTTGACTCTCCGCCGGCCGACGCGGGCGAGGGCGCCCGCGTCATACAATCACAGTCAGGGGGCCGCTTCCACCAGTTCCAGCAGCACTCCGCCGGCGCTCGAGGGATGCACAAAAACATATTTATGCCCGCCGGCGCCAACCTTGATTTCGTTCGAGATCAGCCGCACGCCATCCTGCTTCAGCCGCTCGACCGCGGCCTCCAGGTCGGGCACGCGCAGCGAAACGTGATGCAATCCTTCGCCTCGCTTGGCGATAAATTTCGCAATCACCGAGTCCTGTGAGGTGGGCTCCAGCAGTTCCAGGCGGCTCTCTCCCAGCGGCACCATCACCACCCGGACCTGCTCCGCTTCGACAACTTCCTCGGGCGAGACCTTCAGCCCGAGTTTTTCATAGATGCCCTTGGCCGCCGCCAGCGACTTCACGGCCACGCCGATATGGTCGATGCTGAACATCAGAAAAACTCCCATTCAAATGTAGGCGCGAGCGTCCCGCTCGTGCGGGACGGGCGGGGACGCCCGTCCTCCAGTAAGAGCGTCACTTTCCCAGCTTGTTCACAATTTCTTCCACCAGCGAATAAGGATCTCGCTTGTGCTCCGCCACCTCAGCGGCGTAACGGGCTACAGCCCCATTTCCCAGTTGCTCCTGGGCTCGCTCCAGCAACGCATCACGCAACATCTCCACCAGACGATTCTGCCAGTTTTCAACATTGCGCTTCAGGACCAGCTTTTCCTTTCGAAGATAGGTCTCATAGTCGCGAATCGCCGCCGCCAGTTCGGTAATGCCCACCCCTTCGCTGGCCACGGTCTTCACAATCGGTGGAGTCCAGTTATCGCTGCGCACGGCCAGCGACTGCAGGGCGCGAATCTCCCGCTCCACCCGCTCGGCGCCATCGCGATCGCACTTGTTGATGACAAAAATATCGGCGATCTCCATGATGCCGGCTTTAATGGTTTGTACATCGTCGCCCATTCCGGGCACCAGAATGACGATGGTGACATCGGCCAGGCGCATGATGTCGATTTCATCCTGCCCGACTCCGACCGTCTCAATCATGACCAGGTCGCGGCCCGAGGCATCGAGCACGGTCGCCACATCCGCCGTGGTGCGCGCCAGGCCGCCCAGCGAGCCGCGCGTCGCCATACTGCGAATGTAGATTCCGGGATCGGAAAAATGCTCCTGCATGCGGATGCGGTCGCCCAGAATGGCCCCGCCCGTGTAGGGACTCGTAGGATCGACCGCGATGATGCCCACCGTGCGATTTTCCTGGCGATAGTGGCGGGCGAGCTGGTCCACCAGCGTGCTCTTGCCCGCGCCCGGCGGGCCCGTGAGTCCGAGTATTCGCGCCTGGCCACTATGCGGGAAGAGGGCCTTGAGCAGTTCAGACCATCCCGGCGTGCGGTTCTCGACCGTGCTGATGGCGCGGGCCAGGGCGCGAGGATCGCCCGCGCGCAGTTGGTCAACGAGGGGTTGGATGTTCTGGTTCAAACTGTTCAGTGTAAAGCAGAGGCGGGACAAACCGGAACGGCGCCTGAAGAAACAGTGGAATCAGACGGGTACGCCTCCCGGTCCGAGCCTTAGCATTCTTCGGGCAAGCGGCCCCAGAAACGGGTACTCCGCCCATTCGCCACGTCCGGCTCTGACGCCATATACGACGGCGATCACCAGCATGGCGACCCATAAGCCCATCCAGTCCAGCCAGAGCATGGGCATCAGGATGAAAAATGCCGGTGGTGAAGGCGCGTCCCCGGTGGCGTGGGCGGCCATCATGGTAAGAACGACGGCACCAAACCAAATAAACACGCCGACGCCCATCAGGCCCAAATACAGGACTTGGAGCAGAAGGGCCTGCAGCGCGTGAAAGGAGACAAACCTCGATTCCCTTTTGACCACGAAGATAATAAGAGGGGCGATCCACAAACCCACAATCTGCAACACGTGGGCCAGAATGGCCATGGTCCGCTCATCGAGACTTGGATCAGCCGGAGTCGTCTCGATCAGGGTTGGCGGTGCTTCACCGAGCTGCATTGCTTCGACCATGCTCTTGCCCAGGCACCGGCAACTCCAACCAACCTGGTTCCGGCACGCCCAGACCTTGAGGCTAATCCTTCAGCAACTGTCGAGCAATGACCAACCGTTGGATTTCGCTGGTCCCCTCGCCGATGGTGCACAGCTTCACGTCGCGGTAAAACTTTTCCGCGGGATAATCTTTAATAAATCCATAGCCGCCGTGAATCTGCACCCCCTCATTGGCGCATCGGACTGCCACTTCGCTGGCGTAGAGCTTGGCCATGGACGACTCCAGCGTGGTCTTCATGCCTGCATCTTTCATCGCAGCGGCGCGCAAGGTCAGCAGTTTCGCCGCCTCGATTTCGGTGGCCATGTCGGCCAGCTTCCACTGGATAGCCTGGAAGTCGCTGATCGCCTTGCCGAACTGCTTGCGTTGCTTGGAATACTTCAGCGCCGCTTCGTAGGCGCCTTCGGCCATGCCCAGCGAGAGCGCCGCAATGGAGATGCGGCCGCCGTCGAGCACGCGCATGGCGTCGATAAATCCGCCGCCTTCCTTGCCGCAAAGGTTGTCGGATGGAATGACGCAATCCTCAAAGATCAGTTCGGCAGTGTCGCTCGCCCGCAACCCCAGCTTGTTTTCTTTTTTCCCCGGACGAAAGCCCTTGGTCCCCTTCTCCACGATGAAGGCTGACAGCCCATGCGTATGCGCGGCGCGGTCGGTCACGGCAATGACCACCAGAAAATCGGCGTAGTGGCCATTGGTGCAGAAAGTCTTGGTGCCGTTCAGCACCCAGTTATTTCCTTTGCGCACCGCGGTCATGCGCGCGCTACCCGCGTCGGATCCGGAGGAGGGCTCGGTCAGCCCCCAGGCCCCAATGGCCTCGCCCGAGGCCAGCGGCGTGACATATTTCTTTTTCTGGGCTTCGTTCCCGGCAAGAAAGATATGGTTCGAGCATAGCGAAGTGTGGGCGGCGACGATGATTCCCACCGAGCCATCCACGCGCGAGAGCTCTTCGATGGCGGTGACGTATTCCACATAGCCCATGCCGGCACCGCCATACTCAGGCGGAAAAACAATGCCCAGCAGGCCGAGCTTGCCCAGTTCCTTGATTGTCGCCAGAGGGAAGTCGCCGTGCTCATCCCACTCCATCACGTGGGGCGCGATTTCGCGTTCGGCAAATTCGCGCACGCTTTTCTTCAGTTGTAGCTGTTCGTCATTGAGCTGGAAATCCAAGGTGCTGTCTCCGGTATCACCCTTGGATTAGAACACAGGAATTTCAGCGGACAAAGTTACCGGCGGGACGTGGGGTGTGTGGGGCGGACACTCTTGTCCGCCGCGTTTGATTTTGACTTCGCGGGGTAGAGACTCCGGCACCCTGCATTCAAATCACACTCCCAAGCCCAAAAACAAAACCAACTTCAACCGCGGCGGACAGGAGTGTCCGCCCCACACAGAAGGAATCGTTCGAATACCTCGTTGGACAGCAGCCTGCCGCGCCCGGTCAGCCGGATTCCATGACCCTCACAATTGATCAACCCCAAATCGACGCATTCCGCAATCGTCTCGCTGAATTCCTGGACCGCTGACTCGCTGAAATCCGCCGCGACTTTTTCCAGGTCGACGCCAGAGGTCAAGCGGAGACCTAAAAAGAAAGCTTCCTCGAGCGCGGCGGTGGTCGAAACCGGCATTTTGTTGAGCGGCGCGCCGGCAACGTACTCCTCGAGCGAGTCCGGCCAGGAGAACCGCACTGCCTCAGCCGTCTTCCCCGGGCCATGCAGCATGGAATGCGCGTCCACGCCAAAACCCAGATAGGGCTGCCGGGTCCAGTACTTCAGATTGTGTCGCGACTCCTGACCCGGCCGGGCGAAGTTTGAAATTTCATACTGGCACACTCCCGCCGCGTTCAGCCGCTGGCAGGCGGCTTCGTAGAAGTCCGCAGTGACGTCTTCGTCGGGAACGAAATGCGCATGGTAGCGGGTGCCGCCTGCCTGCAGCTCACGTCCCAGGCGGGAATCACTGTCGACTTCGAGCATGTACACGCTGACGTGAGGCGCGCCGGTGGCAATCGCCTCGGCGACGGAAAACTCCCAGCTCTCGTCCGTCTGGTGGGGCAACCCGGCAATCAGATCGATGTTGATGTTTTCAATTCCAGCGGCGCGCAAACGTGCGATATCTTCGAGCACGATGGCGCGCTGGTGCAGCCGTCCCACGGACGCAGCCTCGGCATCCACGAACGATTGCACTCCCAGGCTCACCCGGTTCACCCCCCAGCGCTCGAACCCCTCGAGCACCGCGGCGGTCAGCGTGCCAGGCGCGCATTCGACCGTAATTTCAGCTTCGCGCTCAACCGCAAATTTCTGCGAGATCGCGACAAATAGCCGCTCCAGCTGGGCTATATCGAGTATCGTAGGAGTGCCGCCGCCGAGGAAGATGGAGTCAACCGAGGGTTCGAACTGGCCTCCCATCTGTGCGGCGATTTCACCGGCATGGCCGATGTCCGCAGCCACGCGTTCCACGTAGCGCTGGAATACGGTGCGGGAGAAGACGTCCGAAGCGAAGTTGCAGTAGCTGCACTTGGTGCGGCAGAATGGCACCGAGATGTAGAGGCCCAGAGACATCGTGACTAATTATCCCACTTCGCGTAACGTGGACAGCGCTGAATATACTTGTCCTCCTGAGCGGAGTGGTTGCTTTCACCTGTGAAAGCAACCAAGAAGTCGAAGGACCCCTATAGTTCCAGGGGTCGCTGGGGCTGAGGATTTTAGCGGCGTATTCTAGCGGCATAGAGATCAGTACCCTGCAACTGCAGGCTGGTGCCGCTTATAGGGGTCCTTCGACTGCGCGACGGTTTCGCTTCGCGAAGCCGTTGCTTCGCTCAGGATGACAGACAAAAACCTATGGTTCCTCGCGTCGTAATCACTGGACTGGGCGTGGTCAGCCCCAACGGCATCGGCAAAGAAGCCTTTTGCCTCGCCCTTCTTGCCGGCAAATCAGGCGTGAAGCGCATTTCCCGCTTCGATCCGTCGGCCCTGCCGGTGCAGATTGCCGGCGAAATTCCCGAATTTGACGAACTGGCCTGGGTGGACGCGCGCGAACGCAAGCATGTTTCCCGCGTCGTCCCGTTGGCGATTGCGGCTTCGACGGAAGCGATCAAGGACGCAAACCTCGATCCCGCCGCCATGTCGATGGACGAAAAACGGGAGATTGGCGTAATTCTGGGGACAGGTGGCGGCGCGCAGGAATTTTCCGAAGAGCAATACCGCTTGTGGCACAGCGGACACGTAAAGCAAGTGAGCCTCTTCTGCATCCCCAGCGGCACAATGGGGACGTTGCCCAGCGAAATCAGCATGCGCTTCGGATTTCGCGGTTACAGCCATGTGGTCACGGCGGGCTGCACTTCTTCCACCGACGCCATCGGTTACGCTTACCAGCACATTCAGGCCGGCATACTGCCCATGTTCCTGGTGGGCGGGGTGGATTCGCCGATCACGCCAGGCATCATCAAGGGATATTCGCTGCTGCGCGCGCTTACGCAGTCCTGGAACCACGCTCCGGAGAGTGCGTCGCGCCCGTTTTCGGCCGACCGCGACGGCTTTGTCATCGCCGAAGGCTCGTGGATGTTCGTGCTCGAAGATTACGATCACGCGCGCGCTCGGGGCGCTCACATTTACGCCGAGATCGCCGGCTACGGTTCCACTTGCGAAGCATTCCACCGGGTGCGCATGAGCGACTCGCCGGAAGAGCCGGCCCGCGCCATCACGCTGGCGCTCGAAGAGGCCGGCCTGGCGCCGGAAGACATCCATTATGTCAACCTGCACGGCACCTCCACCGAAATGAATGACCGGGTGGAAACTCGGGCACTGAAACTGGCGCTGGGTGAGCACGCGAGAAAAATTCCGATGTCCGGGCTGAAATCACAAATCGGACACGCCCAGGGGGCATGCGGCTCGGCCAGCCTGGCAGCCACCCTGATCGCAATGGAGCACGGCAAGATTCCGCCCACCATCAATCTGGACGCGCCCGATCCGGAATGCGATTTGGATTATGTTCCTGACATCGGCCGCAAAGCCCAGATCGAACACGCGATCTGCAATTGCGTGGGGTTCGGATCGAAGAACTCGGCGTTGGTGCTGAAGAAGACCGCCTGATGGCGGCACGGAACACGTAGGGGCAGAGCCTGCCCTGAGCAAAGTCGAAGGGTGTCTCACCTGTCCGGCGGAGCAGGGCTCCGCAAGAACCGGCGAGCTTTGCTCGCCTGCCCAGATGAGGACATCTGGGCCTACGTAGCCGGTTAAAGCTTTTCCATCCTCTGCTCCTCTTTCCTAATCTATTTAGGGTATCTTTAGCTATAACCGATGGCCCAAGAAGAAGAAGTATTAGGTAAAGCGTATGACAGCCGCCTGATGAAGCGGCTGCTCCAGTATTTACGCCCCTACAAATGGCAAACCGGGATCGCCCTCGGCTCGATTTTGCTGAAAGTCGGGGCCGACGTTCTGGGTCCCTACCTTACCAAGGTGGTCATCGACCGCTACCTGGCGCCGGTTCCGGGCGGGCACACGCTTCTGGACCCGTTCCTGAGCAGTCGGCCGCTGGTCGGAATCGCCCAGGTCGCCGCCATCGGAGTCGGCCTGCTGATCTTCAGCTTTCTGCTCGACTACCTTCAGATTTATTTCATGCAGTGGGCGGGCCAGATGGTGATGTTCGATTTGCGCAGCCAGATTTTCCGCCACCTGCAGCGCATGCACATCGGCTTCTACGACAAGAACCCCGTCGGCCGCCTGGTGACCCGCACCACCTCCGACGTGGACGCGCTGAACGAGATGTTTACTTCCGGCGTGGTCTCGATCTTTGAAGATGTCTTCGTGCTGGCCGGGATTGTGTGGTTCATGTTGCGCATGAACCGGAACCTGGCCCTGATTACCTTCGCCGTCTTGCCCTTGATCGCCATCGCCACCAAGATTTTCCGCGACAAGGTACGCGACTCGTACCGGCGCATTCGCGTCGCCATCGCCCGCATCAATGCCTACATGCAGGAGCACGTCAGCGGCATGGTGGTGTTGCAGCTTTTCAATCGCGAGAAGCGCGCCTACGACAAGTTTTCGGAAGTGAACGCAGTCCACATGGACGCCTTCATGGACGCCATCATGGCGCACGCCGTCTATTATCCGGTGGTGGAAATTCTTTCGGCCACTGCGATCGCTTGCGTCATCTGGTTTGGCGGGAACGACGTGATCCGGGGGGCGACCACCATCGGAGTTCTGGCGGCTTTCATCCAGTACGCGCAACGTTTCTTCCGCCCCATTCAGGATTTCAGCGAAAAGTACAACATCCTGCAGTCGGCCATGGCGGCCAGCGAGCGCGTCTTCAAATTGCTGGACACTCCCGCCGAGATCACATCGCCCGCGGTCACCAAGACGCCGGACGGACCTGGCCGCATCGAATTCGATCACGTCTGGTTCGCGTATCGCGATACGCCGGTTGACGGCAAAGATGCTGAGGGCAAAGGTACAGGGACAGGTAAAGGACAAGAGTATCGGCAAGATCGCGGGCGAGGGCGCCCGCGCCACACCTGCGGGCAGTGATCACGAGCCGGACTGGATCCTGCGCGATGTTTCCTTCACCATCGAACCCGGCGAAACCGTCGCCATCGTCGGCCATACCGGCGCGGGCAAGACCACCATCATTTCGCTGCTGATGCGCTTCTATGACGTGCAGAAGGGCGCAGTCAAAATCGACGGTGTGGACGTGAAAGAGATGGACCTGCCGGAACTCCGCCGCCGCTACGGCGTGGTGCTGCAGGATCCCTTTCTGTTCAGCGGAACGGTCGAGAGCAACATCCGCCTGGGCACGGGATGGATTACGGATGAAGACGTGGAGAAAGCTGCCGAGGATGTGAATCTTGCCGACTTCATCCGCACGCTGCCTCAAGGGTTCCAGGAAGAAGTGCGCGAGCGCGGTTCGACGCTGTCCACCGGCCAGAAGCAACTGATCTCGTTTGCCCGGGCGCTGGCCCACGACCCGAAAATTCTGATCCTGGACGAAGCCACTTCGAGTGTGGACACCGAAACCGAGATGCGGGTACGCGATGCGCTCAACCACATGGTCGAGGGCCGCACGTCCGTGGTCATCGCCCACCGGCTTTCGACCATCCAGCGCGCCGACAAGATTATTGTCATGCACAAGGGCCAGCTGCGCGAGGTAGGTACACACCAGCAACTGCTGGCCCAGCGCGGCATTTACTACAAGCTCTACCAGCTGCAATATAAAGACCAGGAGATTCCGGTCGGCGCCGGCGGGCAGGTCACGGCTGGCGCGGACGACTAGGTAGACCCCGGCCGCGCGGGTCAGATGTGGGCGCGAGCGTCCTCGCTCGTGCTCCCTCTTCCCAGCATCATCGGTCGCCGCCCTCGTCCTTGCCCCTGCCGCACGAGCGGGGCGCTCGCGCCTACATCGAGTCTCTGTCTCCACCTGGTTCGTTACAATGTCCTCCGTGCGAATTCTCATCTCCGCCGGGGAGGCCTCCGGCGAAATGTACGGCGCGCTGCTGATGGAAGCTTTGCAGCGTCTCGCGGGCGAGTCGCCCGCGACCACACAGACCGCACCAGGTCAAAGGCTGGAGTTTTTCGGGGTGGGCGGGGACCGCATGCGGGCCGCGGGGTGCGACACCGTGGTCGACGCCAAAGACCTGGCTGTCGTCGGCATCTCGGAAATTCTCGGCCACCTGCCCAAGATCTGGGGCCTGTTTCACAAGCTGATTGCGGAAGCGGACAAGCGCAAGCCTGATCTCGCCATCGTCATCGACTCTCCTGCGTTCAATTGGAGAGTCGCCCGGCAGATGCACAAGCGCGGCATTCCCGTGGTCTATTACGTTTGTCCCCAATTCTGGGCCTGGCGCCAGGGACGGGTGCGCCTGCTGCGGAAATACGTCGACAAAGCTCTGGTGATCTTTCCCTTTGAAGAAAAGTTCTACCGGGATCGTGGCGTGGACGCGACTTTTGTCGGTCACCCCCTGGCCGACCTTCCCCGCCCCGAAATCGATCGCGATGCCTATGCCGCGCAGCATCAACTCGATGCGGCAAAGCCGTGGATCACGCTCATGCCCGGCAGCCGGGTAAAGGAAGTGCGCATGAATGCGCCGGTGATTCTGGAATCGGCAGCGAAATTAGGTCCGGCTTACGAATTTCTGCTCCCGGTTGCGCCCACCCTGGATCGCAGCTTCCTGCAATCACTGATCGGGGACCGTTCCTCCATTCGCCTGGTTCCAGAAGCCCTGTCCGCTCTGGCCCAGTCGCGCGCCGGGATCATCGCCAGCGGCACGGCTACCGTCGAGGCAGCCATGATGGGAACGCCCTTTGTAATGGTCTACCGGGTCTCGCCCTTGACCTACCGGGTGGGTCGTCCCCGAGTCAAAGTGCCTTACTTCGCCATGGTGAACCTGATTGCGGGAAAGGAGGTCGTCCCCGAGCTGGTGCAGCACGATTTCACCGCCGAAAACGTGGTGGCAAAGCTCAATCAGATCATTCCCGACGGCACTGCCCGGGAGAGGATGATCGCAGGGCTGGACGCTGTAAAGGCAAGCCTCCGCGGGCCCACGGAGGGAGAACTACACCCGGTGGATCGTGCCGCCCAGGCGGTGTTCTCGGTGTGGGCCGCGGACCGGGTGCCAAAAACAAGCTAAACCTTGTCCTGCCAGCATCTTTTGAGTCACAATCTTCATCTTACGGTTTATCGTACTTGTCTTAGGAGAGTGCTTTTGATCCCCTTTCAACTTAGGCGCCAGCGTCGAGCCCTGTTCCTCTGCCTTGGCTTCTCTTTGCTTTTGATGTCGTTACCGGCCCGGGCCGCCGAGAAGATGCGCTTGCGGGTAGACGACTACCAGATTGACGCTGAACTCACGCCCCATCTGCACAAGATCACCGCGCGGGCCGTGGTCCGGTTTACCGCGCTTGAAGAAGATCTGAATATCGCCACTTTCGACCTGCACAATGCCCTGCGCGTAACCAAAGTGCTCGACGCGGCCGGCAAGCCGCTGAGCGCGGAGCGCGTTACCCAGGACTCCACCGTGCGGGTGCAGCTTGCCACCCCTCTGGCGAAGGACACTTCGACCTCGCTCACTTTCGAATATGAGGGCGTGCTGGATTCCGCCGATGAAAGTCCGGTGCAGGGCCTCAAGCTGGCCTACATCGGCGACGACACCAGTTACCTGCTGTACGCCGGACGCTGGTTTCCGGTGAATGCGTACGGCATCAACCGCTTCACCGCCACCATGCACATCACCGTGCCGGCGCACATGACCGTCATCGGCAGCGGAAGCGAAACCGCCGGCAGCGCCCCCGCCGAAAAACGTCCGGCGGGCTCGCTGCCCACCAAGACCTTTGTTTTTAGCTGGGACAAGCCTAGTTTCCCGGGCACCATCGTGGCCGGCATTTTCCAGGAATTCAAGAGCGATGAAGCCGGACTGGATCTGCACGTCTTTCTAAAACCCGACCACCAGAATCTGGGCGCCAGTTATGCAAACACCGCAGTCAAGGAATTCACTTACTTCGTGACCCTCTACGGCCCCGCGCCTTCGACCACTTTGAGAGTGGTCGAGATTCCGGACGATACAGTTCCCGCGGCCTGGGCTCCCGGAATTGCAGCGATCGCCAGCCGGGCAGTCACCGAAAAGGTGAATTACCGGTTGCTGGCCAACACCATCGCGCACCAGTGGTGGGGCGCCTCGGTCAGTCCCGCTTCCCGTGATGACTGGTGGCTGAGCGACGGCTTCGCCCGTTATTCCGAGGCGCGCTACGTCGAACAGGCGGCCGGGGTGGCGGGTCTGGAGGAGGTGGTCAAGGATATGTCGGTCGGCGCGTTGGCCTACGACACTGTCCCTCTTTCCAGCGCCGGGAAGCTTGACCTGTTCTCGCCCGAATTCCAGTCTCTGGTGACCGACAAGGGCGCCATGATCCTGCATATGTTGCGCTGGGTGCTGGGTGATCAGAAATACGATCAGACCATGCGCACTTTCGCCGCTAAATATGCCGGGAAATCAGCCTCCATCGACGATTTTCGCGCTCTGGCCGAGCAGAACTACGGCCAGCAGCTCACCTGGTTCTTCTCCCAGTGGCTCGACTCTACCGGCGCGCCGGAATTCAAGGACAAGTACACCATCTACCGGCTGGGCAACGGCAAGGGCTTTCGGGTGGTAGGAGAGATTTCCCAGGACCTCGATCTTTTCCGCATGCCGGTAGAGCTCAAAATCGATACCGATGGCAAGACAGAGGAGAAACGCATCGAAGTCGTGGGTACGAATTCGCCGTTCAACATTGAAACCTACGGCAAGCCCCGCCGCATCGTGATCGATCCGGATGACCGGGTGCTGAAAAATTCCGCCGAGATCAGGCTCAGAGCGTCTATCCAGCGTGGCCAGGGCCTGACCCAGCAAGGCGATCTTGCCGGCGCGCTGCTGGAGTTCAATAAAGCGCTCGATGTCAACCAGAACAGCTCCCTGGCGCACTACCGCATCGCCGAGGTGTTCTTCCTTCAGCGCAACTACCAGGCCGCGGCCAATGCCTACCGCGACAGCCTGAACGGCGACGGCGAGCCGCGCTGGACCGAGGTCTGGAGCCACATCCAGCTGGGCAAGATATTTGACGTCACCGGGCAACGCGAGCGCGCCACCAACGAATATCGTCAAGCTCTGCAAACCAACGACAACACCCAGGGCGCCCTGGACGAGGCTCGAAGGTATTTGCAGAAGGCATTCGAGCGGCAAAAGAACGGATAGGCAGGTGTAGGCGCGCGCGTCCTCGCTCGTGCGGAGTCTTCTGTGGCGCTGCCGCACGAGCGGGGACGCTCGCGCCTACATCGAATCAATGAATACCGTCAGGCTCTGCAAACCAACGACAACACCCAGGGCGCCCTGGACGAGGCTCGAAGGTATTTGCAGAAGGCATTCGAGCGGCAAAAGAACGGATAGGCGAGTGTAGGCACGAGCGTCCTCGCTCGTGCGGAGTCTTCTGTGGCGCTGCCGCACGAGCGGGGACGCTCGCGCCTACATCGAACAGAATTTCTAGAAGGCCCAGCGCAGCAGGGTCGCGCCCACGGTGAAGCCCGCTCCCACCGACGCCAACAACACCAGGTCACCCTTCTTGAGCTTACCTTCCTGCCGGGCAGTGTCCATGGCCAAGGGAATGGTCCCGGCAGTGGTGTTGCCGTAACGATCGATATTGACGACCACGCTTTCCGCTCTCATCCCCAGACGGTCCGCCGTGGCGGTGATGATCCGCCGGTTGGCCTGATGCGGGATGAAGGTATCGATGTCGCTGCCTTTCAGATGGTTGCGGGTCAGGATCTTTTCGCAAATTTCCGCCTGCTTGCGGACCGCGAACTTGAAAACCGCCTGGCCGTCCTGGTGAACGTAGTGCATGCGCTTGTCCACCGTCTCCCGGGTGGCGGGGTGAAGGCTTCCTCCGCCCGGCATGTACAGCGAACAGCCTCCTGACCCATCCACCTCGTGAATGAAGTCGATGAGGCCCACGGAGTCATCCTCGGCCGGCTCCAGGATGACCGCGCCGGCTCCGTCGCCAAAGATCACGCAAGTGGCGCGATCGGTGTAGTCAATGATCGAGGACATCACATCCGCTCCGATCACCATGACTTTCTTGTGGACGCCGGTCGAGACAAATTGCGCCCCGGTCTGCAGGGCATAAACGAATGCCGAGCAGGCGGCTGAAAGATCGAATCCCCAAACCCCTTTTGCCCCCAGCTTGTGCTGTACCAGGCAGGCGGTGGAGGGAAAGAACATGTCCGGCGTGACCGTGGCCACGATGATTGCGTCCAGCTCGGAGGGCTCCAGGCCGCGCTGGGCGAGGGCCCGACGGGCAGCTTCGGTGGCGAGGTCGCTGGTAGCCACGCCCGGGTCCGCGACGTGGCGCTCGCGGATGCCGGTGCGTTCCACGATCCAGTCATTGGAAGTCTCCACCAGCTTTTCCAGATCATCGTTGGTCAGCAGACGAGGCGGGACATAAGCACCCAGGGCAGTAATCTTGGCGCGCAGCAGTTGGCTCACTCGATCAGTTCTCCAGATTCTAATCTTGGGTTCGAAGCCGAACCGTTATTTTGACGCACCCCTGCGGCAATGTCCAACTGTATGTGCCCCAGAGGGTTGCTCAATTCAGGGCGGAAGAAACTCCCCTCCCGGATCATTCCCGCGACGTTACCCAAGGACATGTACCTGGAGAAGCGAAAACCGCGACGCAGCAACGCCGACGGGACCGCCGAAAAGCAGCCCGCGTACCGAATTGGCACAGTCCCGGAATGGAACCATGGAGACCTTCGCTTGTCAGCGGCCTTTCATTACTCTTCATCCGCCACTCGAAAACCTGCGACGCGCCCCGGCGACGCGCCCATTGAACGCTCCTTCTGTACTCGGATCTTCAGGAAAGGGGATCAGAGATGATCGGAATCGCAAAGTCTAACGGTGCAAGATGGGCCGGCAGTGTCGTCCTTTCGTTTGCCATTTTCGTATGGTCGGGTTGCGGCGGAGGCATGAACGTGGGCGGGTCGGGATCGGACTCGACCGCGAACGGAATGACGGTTACGCCTCCAACCGCCGTGGTTCGCGCCGGAGACAGCACCCAGTTTGCGGCCATGGTCACCGGCAACACGAACCAGACCGTGACCTGGTCAGTCAACGGAATCGCCGGCGGAAATGCGACCGTGGGGACCATCGACGCAACCGGGAAATACAAAGCCCCGAGCGCCCTCCCCTCTCCGAATTCGGTGAAAGTCAAGGCCGTCAGCACGGCTGACAAATCCCTTTCCGCCACCGGTTCGGTCAGTCTGCAGAATCCCATTCCCGTACCCTGGACCATCAGCCCCAACTTCTTTGTGGTCGGCAATTTCTCGTTCACCATCGGGGGCAGCAACTTCGTGAACGGTTCGACAGTCATCTTTGGGGGAACGCCGCTGGCGACCACGTATGTGTCCCCCACCCAGATTAAGGCCACGGGAACCGCCGCCTTGGCGCAAAAGGGCGTGGTCAACATCGTGGTCGAAAATCCTGATCCGGGCAAAGTTACCTCGACGGCGTCCTTGAACGTGCGAGTGGCCACCGCGGGACAGGTCGCGGTACAAGTGGTACCGCCGGCGGTCGAGATCACGGCTGGATCTTCTTTTCAGTACGCTGCCAACGTAAGCGGCGCGGGCGCCACCACGGCAGTGACCTGGACGGTGAACGGGATACCGAACGGCAATGCAACGATTGGCACGATTTCCGCGACCGGACTCTACCAGGCGCCGGCCACAGTTCCGACTCCCAGCTCAATCCAGATACGAGCGACCAGCGTGGCGGATGCGACCGCAAATTCGACGAGCACGGCAACGCTCACCAATCCGGCGCCCGTAGTGACGGCAGTGCTGCCCACCACGATTCCCGTGGGTGATTTCACCCTGGTGGTCACCGGCCAGAAATTTGCCAGTGGCGCGGTGGTGTCCTTCGGAGGCACATTCCTGCCCACCGCGTTCATCTCCTCCACTGAACTCACAGCGACCGGCACCGCGACCAGTGCGCAAGCCGGCACGGTGCAGGTTACGGTGATCAATCCCGATCCCGGCTCGAAGACCTCCAACGAGTTTGCGCTGGAGGTAGGCACTTCAGCCAATACGTTGAGCGCCGCAGCGGCGGCACGATTCCTCGAACAGTCCACCTGGGGTGTAAACCCGCAGTCCCTCTCGCACGTGCAGGCAGTAGGCATGCAGGCTTTCCTGAACGAGCAGTTCGCCGCGCCAATCTCGACTTATCCCGCGCCCGGAACGGATGACGACATGTCCTTTGTTCAAAAGCGATTTTTCACCAACGCGCTTACCGGTCAGGACCAGCTGCGGCAGCGGGTGGCATGGGCGCTTTCCCAGATCATGGTGGCTTCGGCGGTGAAGGTGAATAATCCCAGCGCCTTTGTGCTCTGGCAAAACATGTTTCAGAACGACGCCTTGGGCAACTTCTCGACTTTGCTGACGGATGTCACGCTGAGCCCGACGATGGGCAACTATCTCGACATGGTGAACAACGATAAGCCCAACAACGGCGTTGACCCCAATGAGAACTATGGCCGGGAGGTTATGCAGCTATTCTCCATCGGCCTGGAGCAACTGAATCAGGACGGCACGGTGCAACTGGATGGCTCCGGCAACCCCATCCCCACTTATGACCAGGACACAATTGAGGGTTTCTCCCATACCTTTACCGGATGGACGTACCCCACCCAACCGGGCGCGACTGCCCGCTTCCGCAACCCTGAGTACTACGGCGGGCCGATGATCCCCTTCGACAGCCATCACGATACCGGTACGAAGCTGCTGCTGAATGGCGTGACCCTGCCGGCAGGCGGAACGGCGCAAGCCGATCTGACGGCTGCCCTGCAGAACATTTTCAATCATCCCAACGTGGGCCCGTTCATTTCCAAGCAGCTCATCCAGCGCCTGGTGACGAGCAATCCGACTCCGGAATATCTGGGCCGTGTGGCAGCCGTATTCGCTGACAATGGCAGTGGGGTGCGGGGCGACCTGAAGGCAGTCGTCACCGCGATCCTGCTCGATCCAGAGGCCAGGCGGGGCGATGATCCTGCCCAGGTGCAGCCCAGCGATGGCAAGCTCAAAGAGCCGGTACTGTTCATCGCCAACCTGCTGCGCGCGATGAATGGAGTATCGGACGGCGCATCCCTGTCGGATCGGGCCTCGGACATGAAGCAGCCGCCATTCTTCTCACCGACAGTCTTCAATTTCTACCACCCGGATCACGTAATTAACGGCACCACACTGTTGGGTCCCGAATTCGAGATTTTCAACACCAGCACCGACATAGCCCGAATCAATTTCGTGAACACCCTGGTCTACGGATCGGTGAGCGGTACCACCACCGTGGATCTCTCGGGCTACGTGCCGCTGGCGGCCAATCCGGATCAATTGGTAACGGCGGTGGCCGCCGTAATGCTGCACGGCCAGGTGTCGGACAGTATGCGGGGGACCCTGGTCACCACACTCTCCGGAATTTCCGACAACACGCGGCGCACCAAGGCGGCCTTCTATCTGATGGGAAGCTCATCGCAGTTCCAGGTCGAACACTAAAGGGAGAACAGCCATGGCATTTTCGAGACGTGACTTTCTGAAGAGGACTTGCTGCACCGCGGCTGCGGGATTCGCCGCCGCCAGCTTCAACCGGTTCGGACTGGTGAACGCGCTGGCGCAGAGCGCTCAGGACTACAAAGCTCTGGTCTGCGTCTTCCTGTTCGGCGGCAACGACAGCAACAACATGGTCATCCCTTCGAGCAGCAGCGGATACGCTTCCTACCAGCAGATCCGCTCAGTGCTGGCCCTGACGCAGGGTAGCCTGCTTCCCATCGCGCCGCCCAGCGCGGGTTCTTTCGGATTTCATCCCAAGTTTACCGAGTTGCAGGCCCTGTTCAACCAGAAGCATCTGGCCGTGATGGCCAATGTAGGCACGCTGGTCCGCCCCACGACGCGCACTCAGTTTCAGCAAGGCAAGGCCAATCTTCCGCAAAATCTTTTTTCGCACGAAGACCAGCAGGCACAGATGCAGACCGCCACGCTCAATACCAACGGACAGACCGGATGGGCGGGAAGGACGGCGGACAAGATCCAATCCATCTACGGCGCCAACTTTCCCATTATTATTTCGCTGGCAGGAACCAACATTTTCTGCGAGGGCCTGTCTGCGCGTGCGATCCAGTCCAGCGGCGATCCCACGAAATTGCTCTCCGGCTTCAGCAGTTCGGCTGAATCCCAGAATCGCATGGCCGCGCTACAGAACCTGCTGACATTCGATACCGGGTTGTCCTTGATCCAGGCGGCCAGCACCACCACCACCAACGCCTTGCAGGACAGCAAGGCGCTGGCAGATGCTCTGGCAGCGCGGCCAACGATGGCCACGGTTTTCCCCAACAGCGGCTTGGCGAACCAGCTGAAGCAGGTGGCGCAGATTATCTCGGTGCGCTCGGCGCTGGGACTGCAACGGCAGATTTTCTTCGTTTCGATCGACGGCTTCGACACCCACAGCGACCAACTGAATGCGCACAATAGCCTTTACACTCAGCTCAGTCAGGCCATGAACGCTTTCTATCAGGCGACCGTCGAAATCGGCGCCGCCTCGCAGGTCACCACCTTCACCTTGTCGGACTTCAACCGGACCTACGCCCCGGACAGCACTTCCGGCACCGACCATGCCTGGGGTAGTCATCACCTGATCATGGGAGGAGCGGTTAAAGGCGGCGATTTCTACGGTACCTTCCCCACTCTGGCGTTGGCTGGTCCCGACGATGCCACCGACGAAGGACGCTGGATTCCGACGACCTCCCTCGATCAGTACGCCGGGAGCCTGGCCAACTGGTTTGGAGTGCCCACGGCAGATCTACCCACAATCTTCCCCAATCTGCCCAACTTCTCCAACCAGTTGTTGAACTTCGTCGTGTAGTGGGTGCCCCGGTGAGAGACCAGGCGAAAAAAAAGCCAGGCACCGGACACCCACTGCACACGCAAGAGCCCGTTACCGTTGCTTCCTTCCGGACCTGGCGGGGTTGGCGAGAATGCGTCGCGCGGGACCGATGCCTGACCGTTTTTGATTCTAACATCGGTGGTCAGTCGTTAGACTCCGGTCGTTGGTCATTGGCCGTTGGTCGTTGGCCACCCCCTTGCTTCCCACTGCCATTGCGGTCTTATCAGTTAGCGAGAGCTAACGTCTGAAGTCTGAAGTCCGAAGTCCGAGGTCCGGTGCTGACGACCGACGACTGACGACTGGAACTGACCTTTGTACTCTTCCCTTCCGGACCGGCATGGCGAACAATGGAACCAGCCATGGTTTCAGCCAGCAAACCCCAGCCCATAACGACGGGGCTCCCAGGCGTCCTCCAGCGCTACTTTGAGGTCGCTCTCTATCTCATGGTGGTGACAGGCTTTGGCACGCTGGCTTCTACCGGGGGGCTGGGCTTTACGACCGTGCTGCTGGTGAGCGCGGCGCTTTTGTTCCGCGGATACCTGATGTTCCGGGGTCGAGCCGGACTCATTCCCGAGCGCTGGACCACCGTCCTTACCGCGGGCTACATGGCGTTCTACGCGGCGGACTACCTTCTGATCTCGGGCGGCTTTCTCAACGCCACCGTTCACCTGGTCTTGTTCGTAATGGTGGTGCGGCTGTTTTCAGCACGTCACGATCGCGATTTCTACTTTCTTTCCGTCATTGCGTTCCTCATGGTGCTCTCGGCCGCGCTGCTCACCGTGGACAGTGTTTTCCTGTTCGCGTTTGCGGTCTTCATGCTGATGGCCGTGGTGTGTTTCATCCTGATGGAGATGCGGCACATCTCCGCCAAGGCTGGGGTTCATTCGCGGGACTCCGGCACCGGGCTGACTTATCGTGACATGGCGACCTCGCTGGCCGTGGCTTCTCCCGTCCTGGTGCTTTGTATCCTGTTGGGCGCGGCCGCGATCTTCTTCGTCCTGCCCCGCGTCTCGGCCGGCTATCTGGGGGCATACGCTCCGGGCGGCGAAATTACCACCGGCTTCAGCGATACGGTCGAACTGGGGCGCATCGGCGAGATCCAGCAGTCCGGTTCGGTGGTCATGCACATTCAGATTGACGGAGATGAGCAGGGCCGCTTCGACCTGAAATGGCGTGGAGTAGCGCTCAGCAACTTCGACGGCCGGACCTGGTCAAACAACCGGGACGAGCGCCCGCTGTCGCCGCAACCGGATGGTCGTTTCCAATTGTTGTCGACGCGGGCCAGCGCCCGGAGAAGCCCTTCCCGCCTCATTCACTATCAGGTGTTGATGGAGCCGGTGGGAATGAACGTTTTTTTCCTGGCGAGCACACCGGAGAGTCTCGAAGGCAACTACGGACATGTGGCCATCGACGGAGAAGGAGCAGTTTTCGATCTGGATCCCGAGCATCCGGTCAGTCGCTACCTGGCGACCTCGGACATTGGGCAAGCTGGGGCCGACGACCTGCGTGCAGCCGGCGCAACCTATCCCGCCGAGGTGCTTTCCCGCTATCTCGGTTTGCCGGCGATCGATCCGCGGATTCCGCGGCTGGCGCAACAGGTTACGGCAACGGCGGACAACAACTATGACAAGGCCCTGGCTCTCGAAACCTACCTTCGCACTCACTTCGGATATACCCTGCAATTGTCGCGCAAGCTGCCGCACGATCCCCTGGCCAACTTTCTTTTCGAGCGCAAACAGGGACACTGCGAATACTTCGCGTCTTCGATGGCGGTCATGCTGCGAAGCTTGGGCATTCCGTCGCGCGTGGTCAACGGCTTTCGCAGCGGTGAGTTCAACGACCTGACCTCACAATATGTCGTACGGGCGAGCAATGCCCACTCCTGGGTAGAGGCCTACTTCCCGAACCATGGCTGGGTGGCTTTTGATCCCACTCCGGGCGCGTCGATCCCGCCGCGCACCGGCTGGAGTCGAATGAGTTTGTACGTTGATGCCCTGGCTTCATTCTGGCGGGAGTGGGTCGTCAACTACGACGTGGGTCACCAGCGATCCCTGGCGATCAGCGCCACCAGCCGCAGCCGGCGTTTGTTTTGGGCCCTGCGGCATTGGTGGCACCGCCATTATGAGAGCCTGCTGGCGGCTGCCCGCCACACCGGCAGCAGCGTTGTGGCGTCCCCTCTGCGCTGGGGTCTTGGAGGACTGCTGCTGGCTGCTGTGCTTCTGCTTGTGGTCAACGCTTCGCGGCTGCTGCAGGCCCTGGGCAAACGACGGCTGGCGTCGCGGCCGGAGAGGTCTCCCCGTCTGGCGGCCACGATCTGGTACGAGCGAATGACTGACGTATGTGGCCCGGCGCGGCTGGCGCAAATCGCCGACCCAAACTCCCGACGAATTCGTCTCCCGGATTGACGATGCCGGCATCCGCCAGCGGGTCGCGGAATTTACCCGGCACTACGAAAGCGCACGTTTCGATGATTCCGTCGAGGATGTTCGGCGCCTGCCCGAGTTGTACGAGGAAATTTCAGGGAGCCCGCGCCGCTGAGACCTGACAAAGGGTTTTCTTCGCGTTCTTTGCGGTGTTTCTTTGCGTTCTTTGCGGTAAAGAGGTTTGGTGGTTGCCGGTTATCGGCAAAAATCTTTACCGCAAAGGACGCAAAGAAGCGCCGCAAAGAACGCAAAGACGTCTCACATCAGAGGGCTGCAGATTTACCTCAGAAATGCCAGATAACTCCGGCCCCGACGAAGATATTATGCTGGCGGCTTTTTCCCGATATCCACGTTCAACTGGGGCACGCCGGAGTAAAAGTCTCGCGCTTCTCCGCGCAGGCTGAGACGGCTGAATAGTTTGACGTCCAGTCCGACACCCATCTGGAAGATTCCGGTCGTAGTCCCGGTTTCGCCTGGGTTGGTCCCGCCAAACTCCAGCGAGGAATTCTCTTTGAAATAGCCAAAACCTCCACCTGCACTCACCCATGGAGAAATCCCGCTTCCCGGAAAAAGATTGGCGCGAAGCGAGGGCGTAACGAAAAACGACTTGTAGTCCTTGGGGACGAGGTTCAGGTTGTAGTGCACGTTTTCGTCCAGGTTCACCACGAAAGGCACCTCAGCCGTCAGCCCAACAATGCCCAGGTCCATGAGCCGCCTGCCGTAATTGGCTTCCAGGCTCAGGCCGGCTCCCGAGGTAAGAAGAGCGCCGGGAGTGATGGTGTCCGTAGCCGCATGGTCGCTGACGAAGGTGCGGCCGATGAGTCCGGACAGCTCGTTCTTCTCCTGGGCGGTGGCGCCGTACGTCAGCCCCACCAGCGACACCAGAACTGCAAATGAAAATAGTGTGCGTCCCATCTTGCCTCCCGCGAAGTCTCTCGACCAAGCCTGGCTAAAGGTTAGCACGCGCAACGTGAGCCGTATTCGGGAAAGCGATGCCTCGTTTGGTGCCACCCTGGCCCTCAGGTAACAATCCAGCAAGAGTGTTAAAATCAACAGATTGCATGCCTACGAAAACCTTACCCGCATTGACCCAGGACGCGACTGAAGCCGCGACGCCGAGGTCCGCCGGTCCTACCCGGGTCGGTTTTGTGAGCCTGGGCTGTCCCAAGAATCTCGTGGACAGCGAAGTGATGATGGGCCTGCTGCAGCAGGCCGGTGCCGAGCTGGTCTCGGGCGCCGAAGAGGCCGACGTCATCGTGGTCAATACCTGTTCGTTCATCGCCAGCGCCCAGCAGGAGTCGGTCAACACCATCCTGGAAATGGCGAAGCACAAGAGCACCGGGCGCGCCCGAAAGCTGGTGGTGGCGGGCTGTCTGGTGGAACGTTTCCGCAACGATATTCGCCAGAACATTCCGGAAGTGGATGCGGTGGTGGGAACGGGAGAGCTGGAAGGCATACTGGCCGCCGCCGGCCTGGCGCCCGCGCCGGCAGTCGATTCTCCATTCAGCATCTCTGCAGTCGCGAGCCGAAGGCGATGCCCGCGCCGCCCAGGGCCGGTTTTCGCGCGAGACCTGGGACGGCGCCATCGCCGACTTGCCCAACTATCTGTACGACGAGGCCACGCCCCGGGTGCTGGCCACGCCGCGCCATACCGCATACATCAAGATTGCCGAAGGCTGCGATCATCCGTGCAGCTTTCTGCATTATTCCCCAATTGCGCGGGCAGTTCCGGTCGCGGCGGTTTGAGTCGGTCATCGCCGAGGCGGAGCGCCTGGCGCGTTCCGGCGTGCGCGAAATCACCCTGATCGGCCAGGACACGACCTGCTACGGCGAAGACTTCGGCCTGAAAGACGGCCTGGCTCTTCTGCTGGAAAAACTGGCTGGAATCGAAGACCTGCGTTGGGTGCGGTTTCTTTATGCCTATCCCAACAAGATTACCGGCCGCCTGCTCGAAACCATCGCGTCCCATGAAAAGATCTGTTCCTACATCGATGTGCCCTTGCAGCATGCGTCGCCGAGCGTTCTGAAACGCATGAAGCGGGGCGCGGGAGCCGACATCTTCCTGCGCTCGATTGAAAAAATGCGGCGCACCATTCCCGGGGTGACGCTGCGCACATCGTTCATCGTCGGATTTCCGGGTGAGACCGAGACGGAGTTTGAAGAACTCTGTCAGTTCGTGCGCGACTCGGAGTTCGACTGGATGGGCGCATTCGGTTACTCCGACCAGGAAGGCGCAGGCGCGTTCTCCGAGGAAAAGAAGCTGCCCGAGCGCGAAATCGAACGCCGCCGCAAGCACCTGATGGGAATCCAGCGCAAGATCAGCAAGCGGAAGAAGAAAGCCCTGGTGGGCCAGGAATTCGATCTCGTGCTCGAAGGCATCTCCGACGAAAGCGACCTGCTGCTCGAAGGCCGGACCCCGATGCACGCGCCGGAAATCGACGGCAAGGTATTCGTCAACGATGTTCCGGAAGGGCTGGAGCCGAAGACCGGCGAATTCTATCGCTGCCAGATCACCGAGGCCCACGACTACGACCTGGTCGCGACGAGATCGTGTAGGAAGTCAAATGGCTCGCAAGCGCAATCTCAAGCTGAAGTGCCCCATCTGCAAGAAGCCGGTAACCAGCCAGGACGCGGAGTTCCCTTTTTGCAGCGAGCGCTGCCGCCTGATTGACCTGGGCAAATGGGCCAGCGGCGCGTATGTGATTTCGTCGCCGGTGCAGGACACGGACGATGGGATCGAAGAGCTCTCGCGAGACTCCGATGAAGACTCTCTGAGGGTGGGCGGGACGCCCACCCGACAGCCGGCGAGGCGCCGGCGTTACGAAAACCAGGGTCTTCTTCTTGACAGCAGACGATGCTTCCGACCGCAGCGCCGGCGTCCCGCCGGCTGTCGCGGGGGCGTCCCGCCCGCGCGCACCGCGCTGGGCAACGCTGATCGCTACGTTCTTCGGGATTGGGTATCTGCGTCCTGGACCGGGTACCTGGGGCTCGGCGGCAACCGTCCTGCTGTGGTGGCTTCTGGCGCGCTGGATCGCGCCCGGCTGGCAGCCCTGGGCAGCGGTCCTCCTGGCCCTCGCTGCGATTCTGGCCGGGATTCCCGCCGCCACTCGAGTCGCCCGCGCCAGTGGCCGCAAAGATCCGCAGTTTGTGGTGATCGACGAAGTCGCCGGCCAGCTCATTACTCTGATTGCGGCGCCGATCGCGTGGCAATCTCTGCTGCTGGGCTTTATACTTTTTAGAGCATTCGATATCGTAAAACCGCCGCCGGTGCGCCGCCTCGAACGCCTCCCCGAAGGAGTGGGCATCGTGGTCGATGACGTGGGGGCCGGCCTTTACGGCCTGGCTGTGATGCAGATCGTGCTGCATTTCGGCCTGCTGCCGCGCTAGCAGATGCCGCGCGCAGCTCGAGGAAGCTGGAGTCCATGGGAATTTCCGACCGTCTGCTGGGCAAGAAGAACGTCAATGGCCATCCCCACATTGAGGCGGTGCATCCCAGCGCCGCCTTGCCGGGCGGTGAAGTGCGCATCATCGGGCAGAGAGCCTGCGACCTCACGAACTGCGCCGGCCGCAGGTTCGTTTTGGAGAAGTTGAGGGCGCGGTGGTCATCAGCTCCGACGATTTTCTGGTGGCGCGCGTTCCTCCCGGCGCTTCCTCCGGACCCGTGGTGGTATCGACCAACGGCGCCGCGAGCAACCCGCATCAGATCAAAGTCGCCGCCCTGATTGCGGAGAACCTGCACCCGGTTACCAATCCGGCGCTCGACGCCGACGGCAACATTTACGTCACCTTCTCCGGATCGCGGGGGCAGAAAGTTCCGGTGGCGATCTATCAAGATCGACACCAATTACAACGTCAAGCCGTTCCTGGCGGAGATGACCAACGCCACGGCCATCGCGTTTGATCGAGCCGGCCAGATGTATGTTTCTTCACGGTTCGATGGGACGGTGTACCGGGTGGCGCCGAACGGCACCATGTCCACCTACGCCGAGGGCATGGGAGTGGCCACAGGCATCGCCTTCGATCCCGCCGAAAATCTTTATGTCGGCGATCGCAGCGGGACAGTTTTCAAGATCGGCAAAGACCGTCAGATTTTTGTCTTTGCCACACTCGAGCCCAGCGTTTCCGCCTACCACCTGGCGTTTGGCCCGGGCGGAGACCTGTTTGTTACCGGGCCCACGACCTCCAGTTTCGATTCCGTGTACAAGATCGACTCTCATGGACGGCGTTTCGACCTTTTACCGGGGCCTGGGACGTCCGCAAGGTCTGGCGTTTGACGTCGACGGCAATCTTTACGTGGCGGCTTCGCTTTCCGGAAAGCGTGGCATCGTCAAGATCACACCCGACGCCAAGGCTTCGCTCGAAGTTGCTGGGCCGGGACTGGTTGGGTCTGGCCTTCGCCCCGGGCCGCTCCGCCGTGCTGGCTACCACCGGCGCCGTGCATCATCTCTCGTGGGGAGTACAGGGAGCGCCGCTGGTGCCGGATCTGGCATAGCCAGCTCTCAGCTGTCAGCCATCCGTCACGGTTTCTGTATCGCCTGGGCCTTCGCGTCAGAACCTCTGTGTCCTCCGCGTCGCTATGGTTCATTTACACTCTTAGCCGTGAATGCCGAGATCATCGCCATCGGCTCGGAGCTGCTGACCCCCTTTCGTCAGGATACGAACTCGCTCTATCTCACGGAAAAGCTCAATCTGCTGGGCGTCGATGTGATCTTCAAGACGATCGTGGGCGACAACCGCGAGCATCTTACGGGCGCGGCCAGCCTGGCGCTTTCGCGCGCCGGAATCGTGATCTTCATGGGCGGCCTGGGGCCTACCGAAGACGATCTCACCCGCGAAGCCGTGGCGGATGCCCTGGGACTCGGACTGCGCCGCGATCCTGAAATCGTCGCCGGCCTGGAACGACGCTTCGCGGCGCGGGGCTGGAAGACGATGTCCGCCAACAATCTCCAGCAGGCGGACGTGATTGCCGGAGCCGTGGTCCTGCCGAACGCCAATGGCAGCGCCCCCGGCCAGTGGATCAGCGGCAAGTACGAAGGGGAAGAAAAGATCATCATTCTGCTGCCCGGCCCGCCGCATGAACTGAAAGCCCTGTTCGAAGAACAATGCATGGACCGGCTGCGAGCCAAGCTGCCGCCACAATTCATGGCAACCCGAGTCCTGAAGATCGCCATGATGCCGGAGTCGCAGGCCGATGCGCAGGTGGCGCCTATCTACAAGCGCTATGCCGACGTGCAAACCACGATCCTGGCAGGAGCGGGCGAAATCCAGTTGCACCTGAAAACCCGGGCGGCGTCACTCGAGGCCGCACAGCAACGCGTGGACCAGCTGGCGGAAGAAATCGAAGAAGAGCTCGAGGACAATGTTTTTTCGGACAACGGGGATTCGCTCGAGCAAATCGTCGGTTACTACCTGCAGATGCGCAACGCGACGCTGGCGGTGGCTGAGTCCTGCACCGGTGGACTGCTGGCGGAGCGCATCACTTCGGTCAGTGGCAGTTCGCGCTACTTCCTGGGCGGAGCCGTGGTTTACTCCAACCAGTTGAAGACTGCCTTCGCCGATGTTCCCGCGGAGTTGATCGAAAAGCATGGCGCCGTCAGCCGCGAAGTGGCATCGGCGCTGGCCGAGGGTATTCGTCAGCGCTGCGGCTCGACCCTGGGAATTGGCATTACCGGGGTGGCGGGCCCGGCGGGTGGCACGCCGGAAAAGCCCGTGGGCCTCGTCTTCCACGCGCTGGCGAGTGAAAAAGGGACCGAAGTAGCGGAGAGAAATTTCTCTGGCGATCGCAAGCGCATCCGCTGGTTCGCGAGCCAGCTGGCGCTGGACATGGTGAGAAGAAAGCTGATGTAGGGCAGTCGTCGGTCGTCAGTCGTCAGCCAGAACCAGCGGCCGGCAGCCTGCGTTTTTACCGACGACTGACGACCGACGACTGACGACTGGTTATGCGGGTCTTTATTGCTCTCGATATCGACGATGCCATCCGCGGCGCGTCTGCAGCAGTTCCTGGATGGGGTGCGGGGATTTGCCCCCGAGGCACGGTGGGTGCGTCCCGAGTCGATGCACGTGACTCTCAAGTTCATCGGGGAGAAACCCTCCGAGGCCGTGGAAGAAATCCAGCAGGCCCTGAGCGCCCTTCGAGCCGGTGCCATCGAGATTTCATTTCGCGGTTACGGATTTTTTCCTACTCCCAGGGCGGCTCGTGTTTTCTGGATCGGCATTGCAGCCGGGCCGCAGCTGGCGGCTCTGGCAAAGTCGGTGGATGAAGCGACGGCTGCGCTTGGCGTGCCCAAAGAAGAACATGAGTTCAGCCCGCATCTGACTTTGGCCCGGCGAGGGAGCTCCGCCGCTCCTCACCCGCGCAAGAGCGATGGCCCCAACCCGGTGTTTCAGCGTTTGCAGGAAAAATTGGCAGCGATGACGGCGCTGGATTTTGGTACGATGACCGCCCGCGAGTTCTTCCTGTATCAGAGCCAACTCCTGCGGGGCGGCGCGCGGTACACAAAGATTGCGAGCTTCGGCTTGGAGTAGCCCCGGCGTCCTCGCCGGCGCTACAGGAATCGCAGAGCGATGATTATGTTTCTCACTGCCGCCGTCAGTTACCTCCTGGGATCGATCCCCTTTGGCCTTATTCTGCTGCGCGTTTTTCGCGGGCAGGATGTCCGGCTCACGGGCAGCGGGAACATCGGCGCCACCAATGTGGCACGCTCATCGCTGACCCTAGGCGTGTTTACCCTGGTTCTCGATGCCCTCAAGGGGCTGGCTGCGGTTGCGCTCACTCGCGCCTTCTTTCCCGGACGGAACGTCCTGGCCGGCCTGGCCGCGCTTTTCGCGATCCTGGGACACATGTTTCCCCTGTGGTTGAAATTCCGTGGAGGCAAGGGCGTAGCCACGGCGTTGGGTTCTTTTGCACTGCTCGCGCCCAAGACCCTGCTCGTAACCTTGGGCGTTTTTATTGCGGTGGTGCTGGTGTGTCGCCGCGTCTCTCTGGCGTCCATCCTGGCAGTCGCTCTCTTCCCTGTTCTCGTGTGGTGGCTGCATGACTACGGCAATGCGCCTCAAGTACTCCTGTCGATGGCGATCGCGTCGGTATTGATCATTGCCCGGCATCACCAGAACATCCGCCGGCTTCTGGCCGGAACGGAACCTCGTTTTCAATGGAGACGCGGATGAGCCGGATCGCCGTCATCGGGGCAGGCGCGTGGGGCACGGGTCTCGCGATCGTGCTGGGACGCGGCGGCCATCACCGGGTGCGGCTCTGGGCGCACGAAAAAGAAGTCCGCGATTCGATCTCAACCCGCCGCGTGAACGACCTGTTCCTTCCCGGGCAGGCCATACCGGAAACAGTCTCGCCCACCGGAAGCCTGCAGGAAGCTTTGGACGAGGCTGAAATTGTAGTCAGCGTCATGCCTTCGCAGCATTGCCGTCCGCTGTTTCAACAGATGGCCCCACATCTCAAGCCCGAAATTCTTTTTGTAAGCGCCACCAAAGGCCTGGAGGAGCACACGCTTTTGCGGATGACCGAAGTGGCAGCGCAGGTGATTGGATTGAAGTGTGGGTTTCGGCCCCGCATCGGCGCGCTGAGTGGTCCGTCTTTCGCCAAGGAAGTGGCACGCGGCGATCCCACCGCCATCACCGTGGCCTCGAAAGATTCGGAACTGGCGGAAACAGTGCAGCGCGAATTCAGCGATCCGCGGTTCCGGGTCTATACCAACGACGATGTTGTCGGAGTGGAACTCGGGGGAGCCCTGAAAAATATTATCGCCATCGCCGCCGGGGTATGCGACGGACTGGGCCTGGGCCACAATTCGATCGCCGCTCTTATCACTCGCGGTCTGGCAGAGATCACACGGCTGGCCGTCGCCTGCGGCGGCCGCCAGGAAACCATGTCCGGGCTCGCCGGCCTGGGCGATCTGGTGCTCACCTGTACGGGCGGACTTTCGCGCAATCGCAGCGTGGGCGTCGAACTGGGACGCGGCCGCAAATTGCCGGACATCATCGCCGGCATGCACGGGGCGGTCGCGGAAGGTGTCTTCACCACCCAGGCGGCCGTCGGATTGGCTCGCGCCCGCGGGGTCGAGATGCCGATCACCGAGCAAATGGATGCGATTCTGCACCGCCACAAGGCTCCGGCGGAGGCGATCCGCGATCTGATGACTCGCAGCGTGAAGAGTGAAACAACTCTTAGCTCTTAGCTCTTAGCTCTTAGCTTCTGGCTTCTGGCTCTCTGGCTCCTGGCTCCTGGCTAACGCTCGGCGGAGCTAAGGACTTAGAGCTTTCGAACCCTTACCTCGCCACGAACCCGGTGCGACCCTGGGCGGGACCAAGTGGCTCCAAGGTCCAAATCAGCGCGATAGCACGATGCGCGGCCAGTGCCCCCAAACCGGGAGAAAGCCCTTTGTTATCTGTAAGAATTAGCTTTTGGCCTCCTGCCCTGTCATCCGGAATTTCCTGGCACTTTGGTAATAGACATGGCCTTCGGTCTCTACCTCGCGGGCGCTCTCACCCGGTAGAATTCCAAGAGAAATCATAGCCGCCAGTGGGTAAAAGGCGGGGCCGGGCCACTTTGTCTTGAAATTACCCCTCCCATCACGCATCCCCATTCTGTACGTCATCCTAAGTGTGCTCGCGCTGATCAGCGTCGTACCGATGTACTTTTATTCGGAGCAGGTGGAAGCGATCAATCGCGAGCGCCTGATCACCAACGAGCGGTTGCTGCAAAATACCGTGACCCGCTCCCTGGCGGACGACATCTCGCAGCACCAGGAATCGCTGCGCATGATGCTGGCCAATCTGTCTTCCGCCCTGCAGGTGGCGAGCGGCGGAGACATTACCGACGAGCATGTGGAAGCGCCCGAGTTGCGCGCTCTGCTCGAGCATTTCGTGTCCTCATCCGCGGACCTGGCTTACGCCACTTTGCTGAACTCGGAGTCCAAGGGAATCTCGGCTGGACGTATCGCCCCCGATGCCTTTCTGCAGCGTGATCTGGTGCGCGCCTACGACGCCGCCCGCGAAGGCCGCGCCTATAGTGGCCAGGCACTGGTGGTCGGCAGCGGAAAGTCCGCCCGCACCGTGATGCTGGTCAGCACTCCGGTCATGTATGGCGGACGCTTTCTGGGGATGATCGGGGCGGTCGAGGACTTGCAGTTCCTGATCCGGCGTTTGCAGGAAGTCAACCGCGGCGGGCTCACGCCTTATGTGGTCGATAGCGAAGGCCGGCTGGTGGCCGGCGCTACTCCCGACTATGCCACGGGCCAGGACATGACCAACTCCGAGATCGTAAGGAACTTCCTCGAACAAGGCGGGCAGGCGCAGTTGGTCGCGGCCACCCGGGAATTCAGCGTCACCCAGGGCAAGATCAGCACCAAGATGCTCGGCACCTACAGCCCGGTGGGCAATCTGGACTGGGCCGTGATCGTGCAGAAGCCGCGGGACGAGGCTTACCGCGGCGTATTCGAGATGCAGCGCAGCGCCCGGCTGCTGGCGTTCCTGGCCATTCTGTTGAGTGTCGGCATCAGTATTTTTGCCGCGCGCCGCATCACCAATCCGCTGGAAGTGCTCACCGCTTCCAGCCGGGCCATCGCTCGCGGAGACTTCTCGCAGCGAGTCCAGCTGCGCAGCCGCACCGAGATCGGGGAACTGGCCGCGACTTTCAACACCATGTCCGAGGAGCTCGAGCAATTCGTGCTCGACCTCAAACGCGCCGCCACCGAGAATCGCGAACTGTTCATGAATTCGATTCAGATGCTGGCCGGCGCGGTCGACGAAAAGGATCCCTACACTCGTGGACACTCCGACCGGGTGACCCGCTATTCGATGATGATCGCCCGAGAAATGGGCCATCCCGAGGAATTTCTGGAAATCGTGCGCGTGTCCGCCCAGCTGCACGACGTGGGCAAGATCGGCATCGAAGATCGCATCCTTAAGAAGCCGGGAGCGCTGACCCCGGAAGAATTCGAAATCATGAAGACCCATACCACCAAGGGCGCCAACATACTGCGCCCGGTGGCCCAGCTGAAAGACATGATTCCGGGCATCGAACTGCACCACGAATCGCTCGACGGGCGCGGCTATCCCCGGGGCCTGCAGGACGCGGAGATTCCCTTGCTGCCGCGCATCATTGCCGTCGCTGATACCTTCGACGCGCTGACGACGAACCGTCCTTATCAGCAGGCGCACGATCCGGAAGCCGCGCTGCGCATCATCCACAACCTTTCCGGCAAGCGGCTGGATCCGACCGCGGTCGCTGCCCTGACCGCAATTTACAAGCGGGGCGAAATCCGCGTACAGGTACCCGACCGTGTCGGTTCCACCTGCCGCCGTCGCCCAGACGTTTCAGCTCAGGCCTCGGCTACGCCCTCGTCTGCCCCCGAGGCTCGTGCCGCCGTGGCCGCCGCGGAAGTCTCCGGACGATAGCCTTAGGCAAGAGCTTTTAACCGCAAAGGCCGCGAAAGCACCGCGAAGAACGCAAAGTATTCTTTGCGAACTTTGCGGTTAAGAGGCAATCGCCGCCACGGACTTAACGCCACGCCCGCTATAATTGACTTTCGGACTCGGAAGTCCCGAAATTCCATGATTCAGACTCTTTTTGGCAGCCTTGACGAAGAGCAGAAGCCCAGCTTCCTGGATCGCATGAAGGAAGCAGTGACCCGCACCCGGGAAAATCTGAGCGAACGCATCGAAGAGGTGGTCTCCTTCGGCAAGGAGATCGACCGGAACACGCTGGATGACCTTGAAGCCACGCTTCTGGGGGCTGACCTGGGCATCGACCACGACCCATGAGGTACTGGAAAAGCTTCGCGAAAAGGCCGATCGCAAGCAGATCGGGAATGTGGATGAACTCAAGCGGCTGCTCAAGGAAGAAATTCTCGCCATCCTGACCGTCGCGGATTCTCGCCCGGTAGCCCGGGTGGAGGGAACGCCCGAGGTCATTCTGGTGGTGGGCGTGAATGGCACGGGAAAAACCACCACCATCGGCAAGCTGGCCCAGGTCCTGCGTGCGGAGGGCAAGACGGTTCTGCTGTGTGCCGCCGATACTTTCCGGGCGGCAGCCATCGAGCAGCTCGAAGTCTGGGGACAACGCACCGGGACGGAAGTCATTCGCACCAAGGCGGGCGGAGATCCGTCGGCCGTTCTCTACGACGCGCTGCAGGCCGCGTCCGCCCGGCACACCGATTACGTGATCGTCGACACCGCCGGACGCCTGCACACCAAGACCAACCTGATGGCGGAGCTGGACAAGATGCGACGCACGGCGCAGCGCATCATTCCCGGCGCACCCCACGAGACGCTGCTGGTGATGGACGCCACCACCGGACAAAATGGTTTGCAACAGGCGCGGCAGTTCACCCAATCCGCGGGCGTAACCGGCATCGTCCTGACCAAGCTCGATGGCACGGCCAAGGGCGGCGTGGTGGTCGCCATATCGCGCGAACTGGGTGTTCCGGTGCGCTACGTGGGGGTGGGCGAAAAAGCCGGAGACCTGTTGCCCTTCGATCCCAAGGATTTTGTGGATTCGCTTTTCGTTTAGCCTGGCGTTGGCATCAAACCTTATCCGGGCCGAAAATTATTGATGACTCCCAAGAAAACGATCAAACGCGAAAGCCCGAAAAGAAGCGGCGAAAATCCTCGCCTCCCCCTGGGTCGAAGTCGTCGAGTCGAGAAACTGACGAACACTTGCTCCACCATGCACTTGAGCTGGCACGTAAAGGTATTGGTTTAACTTCGCCCAACCCCTGTGTGGGCGCTGTAATTGTCGACCCCGCCGGGCAGATCATCGGTGAAGGCTCGCACATCTTTCAGGGGACCAAGCACGCTGAAGTCATCGCCCTGGAGCAGGCCGGCGACAAGAGCCCGGGGCGCAACTCTCTACATCAACCTCGAACCTTGCTCGCATCAGGGCCGCACCGGAGCTTGCGCCGACGCCGTCATTGCGGCCGGCGTCCGGCGCGTGGTGGCCTGCATGCAAGATCCCAATCCGCTGGTTGCCGGCAAAGGTTTTGAGCGTCTTCGCAATGCCGGAGTCTCCGTTGCCTCCGGCATCCTGGACGACGAAGCGAAAGCGCTGAATGAGGCCTTCGCCAAATATATTCGTCATCGCACGCCGCTTGATCACGCTCAAGGCGGCGATGACGCTGGACGGAAAAATCGCCCCTCCTCCAGGTGAGTTTCGCCATCCCACGGCGCTCGGCGGCGGGGGCGCGAGCGGCGGATGGATTACCAGCGAGGTTGCCCGTGACCATGTGCAGGAGCTTCGTCACCGCCATGACGCCATCATGGTGGGGGTGGGAACGATCATTGCTGACGATCCGTTGCTCACCGATCGCAGCGGCCTGCCGCGGCGCCGGCCGCTGCTGCGGGTGATTGTAGATTCGCGGCTGCGCCTGCCACCGGAATCGCGCGTGGTCAAGACGGCAAAGGACGACGTGCTCGTGCTGTGCTCTTTCGCTGAGGAGAAAAGGAAACGCGAGCTGTTAGACCAGGGAATCCGGGTCGAGCAAGTCCCGGTGGGAGTCGGGGACGGACGTCCCGACATGGCCCAGATCGCCCGCCGCCTGGGGACCATGGAGATTACCAGCCTGCTGGTCGAGGGCGGAGCCATGATCAACGGAGCTGCGCTGGCCTCGGGTATCGTGGACAAGGTATTTCTTTACTACGCTCCCAAGATCCTTGCCAGCACGGGTTCGGTGCCCTTTGCCACCGGGCCGGGCTTCGCCCACATGAGCGACGCGGCCTACGTGAAATCGATCAGGCTGCATCGTTTTGGCGAAGATTTTGCGGTTGAAGGATACCTGCGGGACCCGTACGCGGAGTAGGACAAACTAGCGCCGGCGCTACAATGTCTGCGGAGACTCCATGTTCACCGGCATCATCGAAGAAGTGGGACGCGTCAGGGACATCGCCCGCCAGAACGGCAACCGTCGCCTCACCGTCGCTGCCACCCGGCTATGCCAGGAACTCAGGGAAGGTGACAGCATTGCGGTCAGCGGCGTCTGCCTGACCGCCGTCGAAATCACGCCCACGTCCTTCGCCGCGGACCTGGCGTCTGAAACCTGGAAGCGCACTTCCTTTTCCCGAATCAAGAAAGATGCGTTGGTGAATCTTGAGCTTCCCTTGCGCGCCGATGGCCGCTTCGGCGGCCACATCGTTCAGGGCCACGTGGACGGCACCGGCAAGTTCCTGGCGCTGGATCAAGTTCAAGACGCCGACGACTTCTGGTTGCAGATCGAAATACCGGGGGAACTGGCACGCTATGTGATCTTCAAGGGTTCGCTTTGCATCGAAGGCATCAGCCTGACCGTGGCCAAAATCGAAGGGACAAAAGTGACGGCCGCGATTATTCCGCACACCGTGAAGATGACCAACCTGAAATCGCTTACGCCAGGCGATCCCGTGAACCTCGAAGTAGACGTGGTGGCAAAGTATGTCGAGAAGATGATGAAGGGAGAATCCGCCAACTCCTCTCTCACCGTGGAACGATTAGTGCGCGAAGGCTTCTAGAATATTTCTCCGCGTCCGCGAGTTCAATCCTCAGGCCGGTCCGCCACAGCGGCGGCACTGCGGTACGGCGGCCTGGGTCTCTTCGGGGCCGTCACGTAGGCGTAGGGATCTTCCGGCAGGTCGGGCTTCCGGCTGAAGAAGCGCTTGATGCTCTTGAACCATTCCCGGAGACGGCTGTTCTCGGAGTGCGGCATAATCGCTATTCCTTAACGCTTATCGTACCATCGTGAGCGCTCACGGCGTCGTACAATCCTCATCCGCCGGTCCCTTGTCGGTTGATCCGTTCCGATCAATCGATGACTCTATCCCTGGCGCATCCAGCCTAAGAAACTCTTGCACGATGGGCTCGTCGCAGCGCTCCATTTCCTCATAGGTCCCGAAAAAAAGTGCTTTGGCTTCATGCAGAAACACCACCCGATCGGCTAGTTTCTCGGCCAGGCGCATATCATGAGTCACCACCACGCTGGTCAGATGCAGCTGAATTTTCAGCCGTTTGATGAGATCGCCGAGCAGTTGGGCCATCAGGGGATCGACCATGGTGGTGGGCTCGTCGTAGAGGACGCATTCGGGCTGGGCAGCCAGGGCGCGCGCGATCGCCACCGAGCGTTTCATCCCGGTCGACAAATCGGAGGGCAACTGCTCGCGCATTTCTTTCACTCCGACCATGTCGAGCAGGCCATCGACGATTTGATAAATTTGCTCTTCTGAAAGCTGGCGCCGTTCCCGCAGCGGAAAGGCCACGTTCTCGCCCACGGTAAGCGAATCGAACAAGGCCCCGTTCTGGAACACGATTGTGACCTTCTTGCGAATGCGTTCCAGATCTTCCTCTCCGTAGTCGGTGATGTCCTCGTGGGCCACGATCACACGGCCCGAATCAGGTTTGAGAAATCCCATGATGTTCATCAACGACACCGATTTCCCCACGCCGCTGCGGCCCAGGATGCACACCGTTTCTCCCGGCATCACGCTGAAGCTGACGTGATCGAGCACGCGATTGTCGCCAAAAGCCTTGGAGACATCCTTGAACTCGATATAGGGTGCGAACTTTCCGTTGGTGGACATGGGTTTGGTCGTTGGTCGTTGGTCGTTGCCTTGGCCGTTGCGCCGTTCTTTGCGACCTTTGCGGTTAAAAGCTCTGCACCGCGAAGGGCGGCAAGAAACCCGCAAGAGCCGCAAACCTGTTCTTGCTCGCCAGCCAACTACTGATGCACTCAATCATAAATGCTGAAATCACCGGGCTGACAGTTCTTGTTTCGCTTCCTGCCAGTCTTTCCCGGTATTCAGGTTGCGGAACATTGCCTCCCCGAAGCCGTTCCGTTCCAGCTCATCTGGTTCGATTACGCGGGTCTGAATTTCCCCGAACAACGCGTCGATCTTGTAGCTTCCAGCGCGCAGGGACCGTTCCGCGATTGGGGCAAAGTCTCTGCGGTAGACAGCACAAAGAGGCTGCAGACCTCCACCCGCCTCAGGCGCAACCACCACGGCCGCGCTCTGCCGCGCCTCAGCGACCAGATAGGTCAGAAATTCGGGCTGAATAAATGGCATATCCACGGCCAAAATCAGATTCAGCTCGGTGTTTGTCCCGGCCAGCGCCGCGTGGATCCCCGCCAGGGGCCCGCGCCCCTGATATATGTCTTCGACCACCGGACCGAACGCGGCGAATTTCTCCGCGCTACCAACAATCCGCACACTTCCGGTCGCGGCCTTTGCCAGTTGCAAAGCGTGTTCCAGAAGCGTTCGTTCTCCGAGCTGCATGAACGCCTTGTCCTGGCCCATGCGAGAGCTCCTACCACCTGCCAGGACAAACGCAGTTACAGAATCCACGCCGTGATCATACACGCCTGGATCGCTGGCTTTGCAGGGTGGGCGCGGTTCCCAGGCAGCCCGGATCCCCTGGATCCGCGGGTGAGGCGTTTTGTTGCCCAGGACGCTGGCGCCCAACTCACAGAACTCTCATTATTTCCAGCAGTTGCGGCACCACGATAGGATTAGACGAAAGTAACCTAGCCCAACTGCCAACCCCTGTTGGATGATAGTTCGTCCCGGTGATCCCCTCCGGAAGAAAAACGACCATGCCACAGAAGTTAATGGATGTCCTCATGCTTGGCCGCTGCTCCCACGAATTTTCCTGGCCCCGGCGAGCTGCCGATGGCCACTACTACCAGGTGTGTCTGCTGTGCGCGGCAGAGTACAAGTACGACTGGAAGACGATGAAGCGCATCAAGCGCGTGGCCAGCGCGCCTGAAACCAGCACGGAGCCGCAACGGGGCAAGAACAACAAGAAGCCGACCTGGGTTCCGCGTGCCCGACGCCTGACGCTGCAAGTTCCAGTTCGCTACCGCCCCAAGGGCCTGGGCACCTGGCATGAGGGCACCGTCGAGAACCTCAGCCAGTCCGGGGTGTTATTGCAAGGCCCCCAGCAATTGCCCGATAACACCCTGGTGGAAATGGTCTTCGAGATGCCAGAAGAGATTTCCGGCCAGAAAAACAGTACCGTGCTCTGCCAGGGGCGCATCATACGGCGGAAGGATCTTAAGGATCCAGAGGCGATCGGCCTGGCCGCGTCCATTCTCGACTACAAGTTCCTGCGCCAGCACTGACCGGAGAAAAGTCAGGGAACCTACCCCAACCCGGCCTCGTCCGAGGCCCAAATCGTACTAAGCCACCCGCCTTCGGCGTTCGGTGTCCGCGGGTTCTGCGAACATAATTTTGACCAAGATCCGGCACGTTTCTGCATCTAAACTACGTGTAGTCGGTTTAGCTCAATCAGGAGCATTTCTCTATGAAGGCGAAACTTTCCCTCTGCGTCATCGCGGTGATGCTCGCGATTCTAACCGCGGGCGTGGGCTGCACCAAGGCCCCGAATGACGCTCAACTGGCCAGCGACATCCAGACCAAACTGGCTTCCGATTCCGGTCTGATGGGCAAGCAACTGGGCGTGAAAGCCGAAGGCGGGAGCGTGACCCTGACGGGCACAGTGGACAACGATGGGCAACGCGACGCCGCCGCCCGCTATGCTTCTTCCGAGCCGGGAGTCAAGCAGGTCATTAACAATTTGCAGGTGGCCGCTCCGCCGATGACAGAGACGGCAGAAGCCACCCCGCCGCCGGCTCCGGCAGAGGAAGCCAAGCCTTCTCCGGCCGAGGCGCCCCGGCATCGTCGGCATGAGCCGCGCATGCGCAGCATGCCCGCTTCTTCCAGTACTTCTTCCAGCGACACGGCTGCGCCCGCTCCCGTCGCTGCAATGGCGCCGCCGGCGCCAGTGGCTGTGGTGCCTGCCACGCCGCCGCCTCCGCCGCCACCGAAGAAGGTCACGATTCCTTCGGGGACAACTCTCGCAGTGCGGCTGGTCGACACCATTGATTCGGAAACCAGCCAGCCCGGTCAGACTTTCCATGCCACGCTGGATTCGCCGCTGTCGTACGAGGGCGATGTAGCGATTCCCTCCGGCTATGACGTCGAAGGCCACATCGTGGACGTAAAGAGCGCGGGTAAATTCGCCGGTCAGTCGATCCTGGCTTTGCAGTTGGATCGCATTTCTGCCGGAGGCAAATACTACAACCTGCAAACCGACCAGTATCGGCGGCAGGGCACGTCGCGCGGCAAGAATACGGCGGAAAAAGTGGGCGCCGGCGCCGGCATCGGAGCCATCATTGGCGCCATCGCCGGGGGTGGCAAAGGGGCGGCGATTGGCGCGGCCGCGGGCGGTGGTCTGGGGGGCGGCGTGCAAGCAGCCGGCAAGGGCCAGCAAATCAGACTGCCTTCGGAAACCGTGCTGAACTTCACCCTGCAGGCTCCCTTGACCGTGGTGGCCACCAACCGGGGACCGAATGAAGGACGTCACCGGATGGATTCGAATCGGTCAGATCCGAACCAGTCGGACCCAAACCGGCCAATTCTGAATCGGCCAGACAATAGTCAACCGGATTCCAGCCAACCGGATCCGAATCCGAATCCGTAAAGTTTTGTAAATCTTCTCATGGGCCGGCATTCAGCCGGCCTTTTTTGTCTGGCCCCGCTGGGTACGAGCAGTGGCTCGATAAAGGGGGCCCTTCACAAAAATTGCCACCCAAACCGAGGATCCGCACATCCATATACGTCTACGGAAGAACTGAACTAGAGGGTCCTCATGTGGATTGTTGCGCTGGCGCTACGGCGGCCGTATACCTTTGTCGTTCTCGCGCTGCTGCTCCTGATTCTGGGTCCGATCGTCATCTTCCGCACGCCCACCGACATCTTTCCGAACATCGACATTCCCGTGGTCAGTATTCTGTGGAACTACGCCGGCCTCAATTCGGAGGAGATTTCCCACCGGATCGTGACCCTGAACGAACGCGTACTGACCACTACGGTGGACGACATCGCGCACAGCGAGTCGCAGTCTCTGAACGGGATCGCGGTGGAAAAGGTATTTTTCCAGCCCCACGCCAACATTGAAAGGGCGATCGCGCAGATCACCGCGATTTGTCAAACCCAGTTGCGGCAGTTGCCGCCTGGAACCACACCGCCGCTGATCATCACCTACAACGCCTCCACCGTTCCTATTCTGCAGCTGGCGTTGTCGGGACAAAAGCTTTCCGAGCAGCAGCTGTTCGACTATGGGGTGAACTTCATCCGCACCCGGCTGGTGACAATTCCCGGAGCCGCCATTCCCTATCCTTACGGCGGCAAGCTTCCGCAAGTGCAGGTGGACCTGGACACCAACGCTTTACAGGCGAACGGCCTGTCACCCAGCGATGTGGTCAACGCCATCAGTGTTCAGAACCTGATTCTTCCCTCCGGAACCTCCAAAATCGGACAGTTCGAATACGACGTAGAGCTGAACGGTAGCCCGCGAACGGTGGCGGAGCTGAACGACCTTCCCATCAAACGGGTGGGAAACACGACCATCTACATCCGCGACGTGGCCTTCGTGCGCGATGGCTTCCCGCCGCAAACCAATATTGTGCGGGTGGACGGGCATCGGGCTTCCCTGCTGACGATCCAGAAAACCGGGAACGCTTCGACTCTCGACATCATTTCGGGAATCAAGGCAATGCTGCCGCGAATCCAGGCCCAGCTTCCGCCCGAATTGCAGATCAAGCCTTTGGCCGACCAGTCGATTTTTGTGCGCGCCTCCATCAACGGTGTGTTGCGGGAAGGCGTCATTGCGGCCTGCCTTACCGGCCTGATGATTCTGATTTTCCTGGGGAGCTGGCGCAGCACTTTGATCATCGCGGTTTCCATCCCGCTCTCGATTCTCACCTCCATCATCGTGATGAGCGCGCTGGGCGAGACCATCAACATCATGACCCTGGGCGGACTGGCGCTGGCGGTCGGCATTCTGGTGGACGACGCCACCGTGGAAGTTGAAAACATCAACCGGAATATCGCCCAAGGCAAGGAGATCCAGAAAGCAATTCTCGATGGCGCGCAGCAGATCGCTGTCCCCGCCTTTGTTTCAACCCTCGCCATCTGCATTGTGTTTCTGCCCATGTTCTTTCTGACTGGTGTGGCGAGATATCTGTTTGTTCCCCTGGCCGAAGCGGTGGTATTCGCGATGCTCGCGTCCTACCTGCTGTCGCGGACCCTGGTGCCGACCATGGCCAAGTATTTGCTGCGCGGCCACGAACAGGAAGCAGGACACCTGAATACCTCGAGCCGCAATCCTTTTATCCGGATGCAGGTCGGCTTTGAGCTGGCGTTCGAAAGGTTCCGGGACCGCTATCACGAGATGCTGGAGCGTTGCCTGCATCACCGCACCGCATTTTTGTGGGGCTTCGCGGCGGTGTGCGCGGGTTCGTTCGCGCTCATCGTGCCCTGGCTGGGGCGGGATTTCTTTCCCAAAGTCGATGCCGGACAATTCAAACTGCACCTGCGGGCTCGGGCCGGCACCCGAATCGAAGAGACCGCGGGTCTTTGCGACCGGATCGAAGCCTTCATCCGCGAACAGATTCCACCTCGCGAAATCTCCAGCGTCATTGACAACATCGGTCTGCCCTACAGCAGCATCAACCTCTCCTACAGCAATTCCGCCCCCACGGGCCCGGCGGACGCCGACATTCTGGTCAGCCTGAGACCCGGGCATCGACCGACGGAAGAGTACGTCCATAATTTGCGTTTGCGATTGGGAGAACAGTTTCCCGGGGTGGATTTTTCGTTTCTTCCGGCCGACATCGTCAGCCAGATTCTGAACTTTGGTCTGCCGGCTCCGATTGACATTCAGGTAACCGGGTACGACTTGGAAGCCAACCGCCTGTTTGCGGACACGCTGCTGCGACGAGTCCGGCTGGTTCCGGGAACGGCGGACATGCGCATTCAGCAGCCCTTCGATCAACCGTATCTGCACATCAATGTGGACCGAACCAAGGCGCAGCTGGCCGGGTTCACGGAGCGCGACGTTGCCACCAATCTGCTGATCTCACTGAGCGGCAGCTTTCAGACTTCGCCAACGTACTGGCTCAATCCCAAGAACGGGGTAAGCTATTCGATCGCAACCCAGACCCCGCAATATCGTTTGGATACGCTGCAGGGGCTGGAAAACATTCCGATTACCGGTGCCAGTGGCGCGGCTCCGGCGATTCTGGGCTCGCTGGCGTCGATTCAGCGGGGCAGCGGTATGGCCCTGGTCTCGCATTACGATATACAGCCGGTGGTGGACATTTACGGATCGGTGCAGGGACGTGATCTGGGCGGAGTCGCGGACGACATTCAGAAGATCGTTAACGACAGCCGCAAGCAGCTTCCGCGCGGATCGGAATTGGTGATTCGGGGACAAGTCCAGACCATGAAGTCCTCCTATTCCGGCCTCTTTTCCGGCCTGGCCTTTGCGATCCTGCTGGTGTACCTGCTCATCGTGGTGAACTTTCAGTCCTGGCTGGATCCGTTCATCATCATCTCGGCACTGCCGGCCGCGCTGGCTGGAATCGTGTGGTTCCTGTTCGTGACCGGAACCAACATCAGCGTGCCCGCCCTGACCGGATCGATCATGTGCATGGGCGTGGCCACGGCCAACAGCATTCTGGTGGTCAGCTTTGCCAAGGAGCAAATGCAGGAAGGCCAGGACGCGTTGAGCGCCGCTCTGGCGGCGGGCTTCACCCGCTTCCGCCCCGTCCTGATGACAGCCCTGGCCATGATCATCGGCATGGTACCGATGGCGATTGGCTTAGGGGAAGGCGGCGAGCAGAACGCGCCCCTGGGCCGCGCCGTGATTGGCGGCTTGATCTTCGCCACAGCCGCGACCCTGTTTTTTGTTCCGGTATTCTTCAGCCTGTTGCACGGACGCCGCCAGTCAGAACAGGATTTGAAGATTGAACCCTAGGTACAATTGTATTTTCATCGGCCGATTTAGCTGAGTCCGGAGATTGAATGAAGGTGGAAAACGAAAACGGCATCTATAGACAAGGCGGCCCCGAAGTGACGGCCCCAGCGGGTGGTACAAAACACGATCGCCGGTCGCGCTGGTGGATTCCGGTGGTTGTCATCGCTGCGGCTGCGCTGCTGGTCGTGTTTGGCATTCTGCCTCGCATTCAGGCGCGCACGGCTTTGCGCCAGGAAACCCTGCGGATGGCGGTCCCTACCGTGGTCGTGATCCAGCCCAAGCGATCAGCACCGGCGCAGGAGATCGTTCTTCCGGCCAATGTTCAGGCCTTTGCCGACGCTCCGATTTACGCCCGCACCAATGGTTACCTGAAACGCTGGTATGTGGATATCGGAAGTCACGTAAAAGCGGGCCAACTTCTCGCGGAAATTGACACTCCGGAAGTGAATCAGCAACTGCGGCAAGCGCGCGCCGATTTGGCCACTGCCCAGGCGAACCTGGATCTCTCGAAGATTACGGCAGACCGGTACAAAGGACTGTTGCGGACGGACTCGGTTTCCAAGCAGGAATCAGATAACGCAGCCGGGGACTTTGAAGCCAAGCAGGCCGCGTTGCAGTCCGGACAGGCCAATGTAAAGCGACTGGAAGAGCTGCAATCCTTTCAAAAGATCTATGCTCCCTTCTCCGGCGTAATCACGGCGCGCCATACCGACGTCGGCGCCCTGATCAATTCCGGCAGCAGCGAGGGCAATGGGAATGAACTGTTTCACATCGCGCAGCCGGACAAGCTGCGCGTCTACGTCAGCGTGCCCCAGATCTATTCTCAAGTGGCCAAGCCTGGGATTGCAGCAGACCTTATTCTGGCGGAGTTCCCCGGGCGCCGTTTCCGGGGAACGCTGGTGCGCACGGCCAATGCCATCGACCCGGCTTCTCGCACTCTGCTGGTTGAGATTGCCGTGAATAATCCGACCGGGCAGCTGTTCACCGGTTCCTACGCCGAGGTGCATTTCAAGGTGCCAACACCGAAATCCTCGCTAATCCTTCCGGTCAATACGCTGCTCTTTCGCTCCGAAGGTCTTCGAGTGGCAACGGTGGGCCAGAACGAAAAGGTGGAGCTGAAGGCGATCACGCTGGGCCACGATTTCGGCAATGAAGTCGAAGTCGTTGCGGGTTTGGACGGAAATGAAAACGTAATCGTCAATCCTCCGGATTCAGTTGTGGAAGGCGAGACCGTCCGCGTTGCCCAGACATCGGAGGGGGCGCAGTGAGGAAACCCGGCCTCGGGCGTCGGACCGCGGACCGCAAGCGTCTGCCTTGCCCGCACCCGAAGTCCGCAGCCGCAGGCCTGGCTGTGATGCTTCTGCTTTGTGGTTGCGCCGTTGGGCCGCGTTATGCGAAGCCGACAGCACCCGCGCCGCCGAGCTACAAAGAGGTTCCTCCCGACTGGAAGGCGGCCCAACCCAGCGATCAAATCGCACGGGGCAAATGGTGGGAGATTTTCCAGGATCCGCAACTGAACGCCCTGGAAGAACAAGTCAATGTCTCCAATCAGAATCTGAAAGCGGCGGAAGCCCAGTTCGAGCAGGCCCGGGCATTGATACGATTCAACCGCGCGGCTTACTATCCCACGGTGACGGCGGGCGCCTCGGCCGAACGCGAACATCTCTCCGAGCACCGCCCGTTGGTTTCCCCCTCCACCAAAACCGACGGAACCGACCTGGTAATCCCGGTGGATGTGTCCTACGAAGCGGATGTGTTTGGACGGGTGCGGCACTCGGTGGAGGCCGCTCGTTCGAATGCGCAAGCCAGCGCCGCCGACCTGGAATCGGTGCGCCTGAGCCTGCACGCTGAACTTGCCTTCGCCTATTTCCAGATGCGTACGCTCGATGCGGAAGAGCAGCTACTGCGGTCGAACGTGACCGCTTTTGAAAGAGCGCTGGAACTGACGCAAAACCGCTACAAAGGCGGAGTGGCATCAGCGGTCGACGTCGCGCAAGCCCAGACTCAGCTTGAAAATACCCGTACTCAAGCCATTGATGTGCTGATCCAGCGCTCGCAGAACGAACATGCCATCGCAACCCTGATCGGACAGGCCGCTTCCACTTTCACCGCTCCAGTGGCGGCGTGGAACTCCCCGCCGCCTGAGGTTCCGCCCGGTCTTCCGTCGGAACTGCTGGAGCGCCGGCCGGATATCGCAGCGGCGGAGCGCCGCGTGGCCGCCGCCAACGCCCAGGTCGGAGTGGCCCGGGCCGCCTACTTCCCGATTTTTACCCTGACCGGCTCGGGCGGATTTGAAAGCACCGCGATCACGACGCTGATTCAGGGTCCCAGCGGCTTCCTCACCGCGGGCGCCGCCGCGGCCGTGACTGCCCTTGATGGCGGCCGCCGTCGCGCCGTCTCCGAGCAGGCCCGCGCGGCCTACGACGAGTCCGTGGCGAATTATCGCCAGACCGTTCTCACCGCCTTTCAGGAAGTGGAAGACAATCTGGCTGTATTGCGTATTCTCAGCGACGAGGCCAAAGCGCAAGCAGGCCGCAGTGGCCGCGGCCGAGCACTCACTGCAACTTTCCACCAACCGCTACAAGGGTGGCGTGGTCAGCTATCTGGAGGTGACCACGGCGCAAAGCACGGCCTTGGCCGATGAACGGGCCGCGGTCGATATTCTGCGCCGGCGCATGGCCGCCAGCGTTTCTCTGATCAAGGCCCTGGGTGGAGGATGGAATTCCGCGAACCTGCCCTCGGTGAAAGTTGATTCACATCCCCGCACGGCAAGTGGCCCGTAGCAAGGTTGTCCGGTTGCGCTTCTGCTCCTGATACTAAAGTAATCCCATATCTCCCGGATTGCGCCTCGTCTGAACTCAGAACATCATCTATACGTGTAGCGTGATTTTCAGGAGTATGCGCCATGCCCCTGATCCGGAATATTGAGGATCCACAATTCGTAAAGCAGTTGGACAGACTCGACAGTCGCGACCAATTCATTCATGCCCTGGCCCCTCTCGTCCTGCCGGACCACGACGGTTTTGAAAGCGTCTGGAGCATCGCCAACGGGGTCTATGACCAACACTGCTCGCCCCAGGCAGGATGGCGGAACCGCCGCGGCTTTGACCAGTCGAGCGGAGTCGCGCTCAGCGCGTAGCCGGCGAGCATTGCGCCGAGGGACGGTGCAAAGGTATGCTCTCCCTCCATGGTCCGCACCCTTTTCGCTGGCTTCGTTCTCCTGTCAGTTGCCACTTTCTCGCTTGCTCAGCAGCCGTTTCTTTCCTCAGAACAATGGGTCAAGCTGCGCGATGAGGCCAACGGCGCGGCGCCTTACGAAAATCTGCGCTATCTGACTCGCTGGCATCGCGTGCCCGCCACCGCCGAATTTGATCAGGCTGCCCAGTTCGTTCTGCAGCGGGCGCGCGAGTACGGACTGGCCGAGGTCCAGAGTGAGCAATTTCCCATCGACGGGAAGACGCCTTACGGGCTGATGCGTTCCTACCTGGGCTGGCAAGTCGCGGCCGGTCAATTGTGGGAAGTGCGCCCGCAACACTTGTTGCTGGGCGATTGGGCCACCGACCCCATCCGGCTGGCTGACTACAGTCATACCGCGGATGTGGAAGCAGCGCTGGTGGACGTGGGCGACGGCGCCCACGAATCCGACTACGGCGGCAAGGACGTGCGGGGAAAGATTGTCCTGGCCGATGGTGTACTGGCCCGAGTCCAGGCGCTGGCAGTGGCCAAATACGGAGCGGCCGGCATAGTGAGCGACATGCCGAACCAGACCACGGCCTGGTCGGGCCTGGACCGCACCCTGGTGCGTTGGGGTCATCTGGATGCGCGCCAGCCGGCGGGATTCGCGTTCATGGTTTCGAGGGAGACGGCAGAGTCATTGCGCGCACATTTACGCGCGGGAGAGCAGATCGTTCTTCACGCCAACGTGAAAGCGGAAGTTGGCCCCGGGCACTGGACCGTGGTGACCGGCGTCATCCCTGGGACCGACCCGGCCGGCGGCGAAATCGTTTACAGCTGTCATCTGGATCACGAGCGGCCCGGCGCGAACGACAACGGGAGTGGCTGCGTGACCATTCTCGAATCGGCTCGCGTCATCGCGCGGCTGGTCGGCAGCGGAGCGTTGCCCCGTCCGAAACGTACGCTGCGCTTCATTTGGGGGCCCGAGGTGGAAGGCACCATGGCCTATCTCAGCCGTCATCCCGATATCCGCGCCCGAATGCGCGCCGACATTCACATGGACATGGTGGGCGGCGATCCCTTCAAGAACAAATCCATCCTGCATGTGACCGAGACGCCCTGGTCACTGCCCAGTTTTGTGACCGACGTCGGGTCCACCCTTGCAGACGTCATTCGCGCGGCAGCAGCCAACTATGCGGCAAGCGGTGACTCCCCGGAAGCTGCTGTACTTGAGACACGCGCCGGCGAGCAAGGCACGCGCAACCAGTTTCTGCAGGACGTCACACCCTATGCCGCAGGTAGCGATCACGACGACTACGACTCATCCACTGTCGCGATTCCCTCGCTCTATCTGCGCGATTGGCCGGACATTTATATTCATACCGACCACGATACCCTGCAACAAATCGATCCCACCAAGCTGCGCCGGGTAGCGCTGCTGGGGGCGGCGGCCGGGTACGTGTATGCCAGCCTGGATGCGGACCGTTCGCGGGAACTGCTTCCCTTCCTTGCATCGCAGTCTGAAATACGCCTGGCGCAGCTCTTCCAAAGAGCTCAAGCAGGTCGTCGAGGACCCGAAGCTGGAGCCCAACCCCGCGTGGTACGAGGCACGCAACCTGCTACGGCAGGGACTTCGCCGGGAGCTCGCGACATTGTCTTCCATGCTGCAATTTGGCGGCGCCGAGCCGCACGATGCGGCCGCTGAGAAGGCCCTGGCGGACCAGGTGACCACCTTCGACACCTGGATCGACCGCCAGGCCAAGTCTCGAGGGGTTCAGGGTACGGAGCCGAAAGCGCCTTGGGCAGCAGTAGCGGCGGCAGCGAAGATTCCGGTGCGAATCGGCGACTTCGGGCCGCTGACCTATCAGAACGACAACGTTCTGCAGGCGCGCCTGGGCCCGGAGCGCGTGGCCAAGATCAAGCTTTTGAACAGCGAAGCCACGCCTTTGCTCAACACTCAGGACCTTTCTGAGTTGTATGCGTACGAGATCGTAAATTTCGTCGATGGCAAGCGGAGCGTGGGAGAAATCAGGGATGCAGTTTCGGCAGAGTATGGCCCGTTACCCGTCGAAGTCGTGGAAGACTACCTCAGCGCCTGCAATGAAGCCGGCCTGATTCAGTGGAAATAAAACGGACGCCGCCTGGCCACCAGCGGCGCCCGTTTTCCTGTTGGTCTAACTTCCAGCCGTAGCCCGGCTAAAAGCTGAAGATGGTGTCAAACTGCCAGCGTTTGAGCCAGCGCTCCTCGGTGGGGCTCTGTGCGTTCAAGAGTTGGCGGCCGATCAGACCCGTGACCCCCATCTGCACGTGGGGGTAGGCTTGGTAATAGGCCTCCAGACGGTGCTCGACGACGTTGGTCGGCGCCCTCAAATCGCTGAAGTCGAACGCGGAGAGGACCGCGTCCCGCTCGATGCGAGCAAAGGTATAGCCGAGGAGGAGGTCGCCCTTCTTTTTGGTCTGGCCGACTTTAAACTCTGACCAGTAACCGTGACGTTCGTGCGAATTGCAGGCTGGAGCGGCTACTCCAGCGGCGACGAAGGCCGCCAGATTGTCGCAGGCTTTGGTGTTCTGGGCAAAGTCGAACAAGGCGTAGACAGGCCACCGCTTGAGACCGGTGTCGAAGTCCAGGCGCGCGATCGCGTCCACGATGCCGTACTGGGAGGCGAAAGTGCGTTTCCCGTTGATGACTCCGAAATTGTTGCTCTGACCAGAAGCGCTGAAGCCGAAGTTGCCGCCGCCACCGTTCGTGATGCCCTGCGTCGCAAAACCATTGCTGGGGCTCTGCGCCTGGTTCTGGGCAATGGTATCGGCGTTCTGGAAATCATAGTACGCGAGGTTGGCCCCGAATTTCACTTTGGGGAGGAGAGTAAAGCCCGCCTGGACCTGTCCGCCTGCCATGAAAGTATCCGGTCCGCCACCGACTTCGAAAATCGGCGTTCCATAGGCAATCGCGGCAAAGTGGTTGATAAAGCCTTTCTTCCAGTCCCAACTCACGGCTGCGCTGGCGCCTTCCGGGTTCAAGTCATTGTCCCAGGTCAATTCCGTGCGTTGCCAGGTATATCCGAACTTGCCCACGGTCAGGGTGAAGGGTTTCAAGTAGTGAGGGTTGTAGATTCCGTATGCCTTATCGATGGCCAGGGGCTTGCGTGTGAAAAAGCCGGTCTCGGTGGAATTGGTGGAGACGGGATCACCTAAATCGCCGGATGCCACAGAGAAACCCACGGCGAAATCGTTGCTGATCTGGCTGGTGACGTTAAAGCGCAAGCGAAAGCGTTCCCGGAGGCGGGCCTCAGGCGTGGTCGCATTGGCGGCGCCACCACCAAAGAACGGCTCGAAGCGGAGACGCAGGTCACCGCTCATCTTGATATGGCCGACCGCGCCCTCCAGGGCCGCGAACTTCTTTTGCTCATCGATGGTGTTGAGGGCAGTGTTGGTCAACGTCGTTTTGACATCGGTCATGTCAGACGAGAGCTTGCTGACAGTTTCCTTCTGCTCGCTGCTTGCGCTTTCGGCGGCCGCGGCCTTTTGCTGGGCCTCAGTCGCAGCGGACTGGGTTTGTTGAAGCTCTTGTTGCGACTGCTGCCAGGCTTGGTCCTTCTGTTGCAGCTCCTGTTTAAGCTGCTCAATCTGCTGCTGTTGGGCAGCCAACGCATCTTTCAAGGATTGGATGTCCTGAAGGGTTACCGCTGGTTGGGCGGGCTTGGCGGCCCTTTTGGCTCGCGGTTTAGCCGCAGTTTGCGCTACCAGCGTTCCAGCCAACAGCGGAACTACGCACCACCTGAGTACGGACTTCATCATTTCTCCTTTTTGCCTCTGGCCTTGGCAGAGGACCCACAGAATCGAGTTTGTACAGCAGTCGTTACGGGCACTTTCGGCCGTAGAAATTGGATGGCTAACGAACACACTCAGGCTCGAAGCGAAAGCTCACCTGTCGCTCTCCCGTAATCTTTGAGTACCGTCTCTTCTACTTCCGCAGTGTTACGGGATGGTTACAAGAACATGAAAATCTGATGAATTGGATTATCTGGCAGGAATTGTTCAATGATAAAGAGCCATTTCCAGGCGGCGGACCTGGGCTCCAAAGATGCTGGTCCGCACGGGAGGTTAGGGTTGCAGAGCCACATTCAGCATGCCCTGAGCTGCCCGGTGCTGAGATCAGTCCAACAACGCCATATGGGCTGGCCAAGACTGCTTGAAGAAGTTTCTGGTCGCGGAGGCGACCGGTTTTTGAACCTTATGTTGAAGAGGAAAAAATTACGCGGCTGTCGGGGCGGAGGTTTTGTCTTCCGCTTCCCGCATCTTTTTTTGGAGGCGAATCCGAAGTTGTTCTAACTGATGGTCTTCGGTTCGGCGTTCGTACAGAATCGATGCCGCTTTGACTTCATAAGGCGTCCATGCGTCAGCTTGCCTGCTAAAGTCCATAAGTCCCCCTGGAGAATGATGGCCAGTATACCGGCCGGACCGGCTTCCTGCAAACGTGCTTGCCGGGTACGATCCGGTGAAGGTAGAACCTGCGGCTTTCCCTATTTCTTCCCTGCTTTTTCGTCCGGGATTAACTGATAGCTCACGAAGGCCAGTTGTTTGCTGTCGGGCGCCCAGGAAGGAACGTTGATCGTCCCCTGGCCGCCGAAGAGTTTGGCCAACAGCTTGATCTTCTTGTCGCTCAGCGACATCAGGCGAAGCGTCACGTCCTTGTTCTCGGGATGTCCGGTCACGCTGCGGTCGTAAGAGAGAAAGACCATCCACTTTCCATCGGGCGAAATGTGCGGAAACCAATTGTTGAAATTGTCCGATGTGACTTGTTCCTGCTGGCTGCCATCTGGGCGCATGCGCCAGATCTGCATGATGCCGGTGCGCTCGGAGTTGAAGTAGATGAAATTTCCGTCGGGCGAATATTCCGGGCCGTCGTCCAGGCCCTTGGCGGTGGTAAGACGTGTTTCTTCGCCTCCGGCGGCGGGCACAGTGTAGATGTCGAATTCACCATTCCGTTGTCCGACGAATGCGAGAGTTTTCCCGTCCGGCGACCAGCCATGCCAGTACGAAGGCGAGTTCCTGGTGACGCGCCGGGGAGCGCCGCCGCTAATCGGCACGATATAGACGAGGGACTGGTGCTCCTCCTGCGATTGGTCGCTGATGGCGAGCTGAGTACCGTCCGGCGAGATGCCGTGATCGTTATTGCAGCGCGTAGCGAAACCCGTATCGATCATTTCAGGCTTTCCCCCGGCCACAGGCAGGCGCAGGAGGCGACCGTTGCTGTTGAATATGAAATCCGAACCGTCGCGAGTCCAGTTCGGGGCTTCAAAGTGTTCTGGCGCGATATAAGCTACTCGCCGGTCGCCGGAATCGACCGCTACTGTTTCGAGCGTGCTGTAAAGTGTCGGCTGGGCCGCACTGGGTGCAGGCGCGGCCAAATCGACTTTCGAAAATACCGCTTTCTCGATGACGTCCTTATCATGGGAGCAGACGCCGATCCCGACGTAGAAACTTCCCTGCAGCGGTACTCGCAGCCATCCGCCGGCCACTTCAGGCTCGCGGTCAGCGGCGGCCAGGGCCATGTACACGTAATCGCCCCGCTTTGCGATCCGCAACCGTTTGGGCCCGGATAGATTCGATTGGATCTCTCGAGTGAGAGCTCCCTTCTCGTCGCGATATTGCAGCGCTGTCATCCCATTCCCGTGCAGCGCCACGTCGGCGTAGGGAGAATCGGCTTCGAGACTCTGCCGTATCATCAGAACCGCCTTCTTGTGCGGATTTCCTGTGGTGGTCGGAAATGACACGTCGGCCGTCAAGGTGACATCACCCGAGACCTTCTTCCAGACAAACTGAAAGGCGTCTGTCGTAAACCACATGTTTTCGCCGCTGCCGGTGAGGGTGTAGCTCTGCGCGGAAGGGTCATATTCAACCGTGCCGGGGTGCAGGACCGTACCGACGTCGCCATGGTCTTCAAATAGTCCAATTGGCGTGGCTACGGAGTTCGCCCACGAGTGGTTCAAGACCGGACCGGCGAACAGAAAGACAGCAGTCAGAACCGGCAGCAATACAATTTGTTTTCCGCGCACGAAAACCTCCTTCTTCGAGGGCAAAAATCCGTGAGCAAAACAAAGCCGCAAAGAGCAGCAGGACGATCGCGCGCAAACCAATCCTAATCGGTCGCATTTCTCGCGTTCTGACCGGGGCTGGCCTGTTCCCGATTTTTCGCGACAATATTACACCAGACGCACAATCAGCCGGCCGCGCCCCGCTGCGCGTTTCTCTCCGAACCACTTCATGCGGTCCATGGCTACTGGTATGGGTCAGTTTGAACTGACCCACTACCGGCTACTGGTATTCCTTGACTTCCTGGCGCGATTCTCCCAGGTTCTCAATGCCCAGCTCTACCACGTCACCGGCCTTCAGAAACACCGGCGGGTTCATTCCGATACCAACTCCTGCCGGCGTTCCGGTGCTGATCACATCGCCCGGAAGAAGGGTCATAAACTGGCTCGTATACGAAACCAGCGTTGCCACATCAAAGATCATGTTGGACGTGGAACCGTTCTGCCGCAAATTTCCATTTACCTTCAGCCACATCTTGAGATTGCCAGCCTCTGGAATTTCGTTCGCCGTGGCCAGAAATGGACCTAAAGGAGCGAACGTATCCGCACTCTTGCCTTTTACCCATTGGCCTCCACGCTCCAGCTGAAAGTTGCGCTCCGAATAGTCGTTGTGCAGGGCGTATCCTGCGACGTAGTCGAGGGCCTTATCCTTCGACACGTATGAGGCCCTTTTTTCGATGACCACCGCCAGCTCAACCTCCCAATCCACCTTGCTTGAGTTCCGCGGTCTGACCAGGGCATCATTCGGCCCCACCAGGGACGTCGTCGCCTTGAAGAAGAGCACCGGTTCCTTTGGCGGCTCCGCTTTTGTTTCCGCCGCATGATCACGATAGTTGAGTCCGATGCAGACAATCTTGCTGGGCCGGCAAACGGGAGGCCCGAGGCGCACCGACGCAGCTACTCGAGGGGCGGACGATGCGTTTTTCCGCAGCCAGGAATCCAATTGCTTCAAACCGCCGTTGCCAAAGAATTCTTCGTTGTAGTCCGAACCCAGCCCGGATGCATCGATACGAATGCCTTCCTGCAGCAGCACGCCCGGCTTTTCCTTGCCCGGCTCACCAAATCGGATCAATTTCATTGTGCGGACCTCCCATGTCCGTCTTGCACGAGCCGCATCCGCCGGCCTCCTCGACCGCCGGGGCCCGATTTTTGTTCTCCATCAGTTTAGCTGCAGTGCAACGCAGCGTGAGGTTGGCCGGCTCGCGAAGGAAGGCCACAACACGAAATTCGTTTCTCCGCCCCGCGAGCGCGGAGTTGTAGTGACTACAATTTATCACTCCTCAAGATCGCGGCCGAAACGCGAGCAGCGGAACTTGTCTGACCAGCCGCCGGCGATCACTTTCGCCGCCACGATATTGCCACCCCAGCAGCCAGCTGAAACCACGGCGAACAATCGGGGCGATGAACCGGTTCCGGCGCTCGTAACCTTGGATGACTGTCATCGCTTCTTCCTCGCCGAGAAAGCGATGCGAGGCCACGAAGTGCTGCGAGCCGACTGTCACTTCCTCGCCGGGTCTTGCCTCGATGTTGCGAAGCCAGTCAGAATCACGGCCGAAACCGTTCGCCACCACGGCCTCGGGACCTTCCTTCCGGTACTCGACGACTTCCAGAACGGTCTGACGCCGCAGGCCGCTGCGGCGGCCGATATGAGTCAACAGTAAGAGCCGTTTTCCGAACAGCCAGCCTAGCCGCCAGCGATAGAGGTACACCGGCACCCGAAAGAAATACCACAAGATGCCTTTTCTTTTGATCGCGACCATGCCAGCCTTGCCGGTGTGTTACGGCCTAATCCATTATCCCAGTGTTGATCGCCTTGGAGCCATACTGTAAATACCCGATATCGCGGCATTCGCCCGAAGTTTGCGGATCGTGGCCGCATGTCCTGACCGGATGCTGTTTGTGGCTTGAACTCGGCTCGAAACGCTAGAATCACCAGCAGTGGAAACGGAGCCAGCGACATGATTCTGATTGGCGATGAACACGTGGATCTTTCTACAGCTTACGGGCCGATGCGGACCCACATTTTCCGACCGGCAGCGCCCGGCAAGTATCCCGGAATCGTTTTCTTTACCGAGATTTTCCAAGTGACCGGGCCGATTCGCAGAACCGCGGCCATGCTTGCGGGACATGGATACATCGTCGCGGTCCCGGAGATTTATCACGAGTTCGAAGCTGCCGGGACGGTGTTGGCCTATGACCAGGGAGGTTCCGATCGCGGCAACGCGTGGAAGACGACCAAGGAGCTTGCGAGCTTCGATGCCGACGCCCGTTCCGTGCTGGACCATCTGAAGTCGCGTCCGGATTGCACCGGTCAATTGGGCGCATTGGGCATCTGCATCGGTGGTCATCTGGCCTTCCGCGCGGCCATGAATCCCGACGTCCTGGGCGCCGCGTGCTTCTATGCAACCGATATCCATAAGGGCAGCCTGGGCAAAGGGATGCAGGACGATTCTCTGCAGCGTGCGAAGGACATCAAGGGCGAGTTGCTGATGATCTGGGGCCGGCAGGACCCGCACATTCCTCTGGAAGGACGGATGACGGTGCTGGCCCGATTGAATGAGGTGAACGCAAAGTTCAGTTGGCATGAGGTGAACGGCGCGCACGCGTTCATGCGCGACGAGGGTGTCCGCTATGACCCTGAACTGGCATATCAGTTATACGGTCTGGTTTTTGATTTCTTTCATCGCCGATTGGGTCATGGCGATTTGCCTGTCCAAGTCGCAGGCGCGGGAGAGACGAAACACTAGCGGATGGTTGCCCGTTGCCCGCGCCATGCTCCAATCGACGTCTCCGCCATGCATGCCGTTTTCCGCTCTGGGAACGTTGACAGTGAGGCAAAAGGGGATATAGGGTTCAACGCTACCTAAGCGCTTACATCAGGGCCTTTGTCGATTTTCTGGAGAGGAGTCCGGATGAGTTTTGTTCGTGGGATGAAGGCAGTGATGGGAGACAGCCATTTTCTGGTGCCATTTTTTGTACTTCTCGCGGGAATAGCTCTTTTGATCGCGTTGCGATAGCCGGGTGCTTCGGCTGAAAAGCGTGGCCGGAATGCAGTTGAAGTGTGGCTGGCCGGAGGTTGGCATGGCGGGTGTGGCCGAGAGGGCGGAAAAACGGGGTCCGTCGTTGCATGGCCTGGGCGTGATCTGCGGGTTGACCGCGGGGGTATGGCTGGGCGCGGCCGAGGCTCCGACCAAGCTGGTGATGGCGGGCTTCTCTCCTTTTGCCATCTCGCTGTGCATGGTGGCCGGCGTGTTTACGGCGCGCTGGACATTCCCTACGTTGTTGAAAGGGACGAGCTACGTCTTTGCGGACCTGATGGAAAAGAAGCACCTGATTGTGTGGGCGCTGCTGGCGGGGGCGCTGTGGGCGGTGGCGAATACGTTGACCGTGTTTGCGATTCGGGATGTGGGGCTGGCGGTGGCGTTTCCGCTTTGGAATATGAACTCTCTGATCGGGCTGCTGTGGGGGCGGGTGCTGTTCCGCGAACTGAAGGGAGCGAGCGCGACCAACATCGGCAAGGTCGTGGTGGGCGCGGTAGCGATCGTGACTGCCGCGGTGATGCTGGGTTTCAGCACGCTCGACGGCGGAACGGCCGAGGCCGCTGCCGGACACCATGCCTTCCGCGGAATTCTTGCGGCACTTGGCGCCGGCTTGATGTGGGGGACTATGTACATTCCTTACCGGAAGGCTTATCTGAGCGGGATGAATCCGCTGTCGTTTGTGACTGCATTTACCGTTGGCGAGTTGGGAACGGTGCTGGCTTTAACCCTGGCACTCGATGGCGGCCTGCATTCGTCCGCCTTTCAGTTGTTCCGGATTCCCGGCGTTCTGTTCTGGCTGTTCCTGGGCGGATTTGTTTGGGTGATCGGCGATCTGTTTCAGCAGTTCGCGGCAAAGTATCTGGGGATTGGACGAGGAATTCCGCTTTCGAATACCAACCAGTTGTGGGGGCTGGCGTGGGGAGCGCTGGTGTTCGGGGAGTTGGCCACAGCGGACAAGGCGCATGAACTGCTGGTGGTGGCCGGATCGATTGTGATGATCCTTGGAGCGCTTGCGATCAGTACGGCGGTGGCTTCGGCTCGAGAGGAGAGCTCGACCCATGAGGCGGTGCTGCGGGAGTGTGAGCGATACGGCCTGGACTACCAGCGGACGATTGCGTCGCTGGGCGGGGACGAGTCTGGCGGACAGAACGAGCAGCGACGTTGGTGGGACTATGTGATTATCGCAGTGGCGATCGGGGTGTTCGTATGGCTGGGCGTGCGGGCAGTGGTGCCTCCGCTGGCCATGAACGTTCGCTGGATTGCGGTGCTGGGCGTGGCGTTGCTGTTGAGCCTGCTTGGAGGCACGTGGAGCTTGTGGCGCAGGACGCGGTTTTCGTAAAGGGAATGCCTGCGCCGCCTGATCACGTCACGCGCAGGACAAAACGGAAGCGCATATCCTCCCCGAACCACATGACGTAATTCGTCCCCCAGGCGTTGTTGAAGAGACTGCAATGCACGCCGCTCGAAAGATCGGGTTGAGCGCGGGAAAAGTTGAGCGGTGATTTCTCTCCCACGGCGATCAAGGGCGCATCCAGCGTTTCCACGACCAGCGACTGATCTTCATTACGGTAACTGAATCCGGTCGAAACCGCGTGCATGTGCCGGCCGCCCGCGGGAACCACATCAAAGGGAGAGACCGGTTCGCCTGATTTGTCCATTGTCCAGCCCCGCTGGTCAGGCACGATCGGGTTGAAGGTGAGCCACAGCGCTTCAGGAAGGCGAGTGGCGGGCTTTCCAAACCAGTAGAAATTCAGATGCAGCGCGGGTTCGGCGTCAGGAAGCAGAAGTTCCAGGTACATTTTTTGCGGAAACGAGGCGCGTCCGGAACGGAGAGCTTCCTGGTCGCGGATTTCCAGGCGGGCGAGGAGACGATGGCCGTCCCCGTTTTTCTCGACGTCAAGCTCGGCGAGAGATGGCAGCCAATTCTGACTTTCTGCTCCGAAGCGCCCGATGTTGGGTTTGCCGAAGTCTTTGGCCGCCCAATCCGCCTGGGTGATGATGTAGTTCGCGAGGAACCGCGAGTAATCCTGCTGCGAAAGCGTTTGGTAAGAGAACAGAGCCAACGGGTGCTCGGGAGAGGCCCATTCCCTTCCCGACTTCTTGTCGCGCAGCCGATGGATCGCTCCCGTAACTGGATCGAGCCGCAAAAGGAAATGCGCCGTCTCCACTTCCTTGCTGGCCGAATGCACAGTGGCATTCCGGAGCTCAGGCTCTTTCGGCGTGAGGGCGCGGACCGCGGTCTGCGCCTGATCACGAAGCGGCGCGGGTAGCGCGGCGATGGCGTCAAAGAGGTCCTGGCGCTTTTCCGTCCAACTGAACTGGACGACCTTGTAATTCTTGGTGTTCAACATCTCGGCCAGATCGTGCGGCGTGTAGTGTTCGAAATCCAGCCAGGTTTTGGTGTCGGTACCCCAGGTGTGTTCGGCCTCCAGAAGAAGATGCCGCAGCAGAGCGACATCCGTCGCGTCGCCGGAGCGGAAACTGCCCTGGGCGATCCACGCCTGGCGAAGCCGGGAAACTTCGCGGTAGCGGGCGACCTTGACGGGATCGCTGGCAACCCCGTAAATCCATGTATCACCGATTTCCTGGGTGACGACTGGAAGGTGACCGCGATACGGCTCGGCGGCATTTGCAATCTCGGTGAGACTGGTGGGGATGACTTTGGCGTCGGGAAATTGCCGGCTGAGATCGGAGTAGGTGTTTACGATCTCTTCCGGGGTATGCGGACCACTGTTATCGTCGCGCACAACGATGGCGATTGCCAGATCGGAGCCAGGGACCGAGACCACGCTACCGTAGTCATGGTGATACATGACGATGATCGCCGCGCCGCTCGTGTCTTTCCAGACAAACAAGGGAGGCACTTCGGCCGGCGTGCTGCCGCCGTTCACGCCGATATCGAGGAACTTCACACCCTGTTCGGCGAGCGGAGCGATCAGGCCGCGGGTGTGGCCGGGAACGTCGGTCATCTTGGCTCCGGTCGAGGTGCGGCCAAAGCGCCGGTCCAAGGATTGAGACAGCGCGATGCTGGCAGCGATCATCGACCGGTCCATCATCTCGGTCTGCCAGTTGAAGGGGAGAGCGTGCCAGGCGATATCGCCGTTCGAGATGGCGCGCTCCATGCGCCGGCGGTCTTCCGGCGCAGCCTGTTCGAGGTACTCATAGAGCAGCCATGAGCCGGTGGTCCAGACATAGCGATAGCTGCCGGTCTGGCGCATGTGTTCCGCGGTGCGAATGGCTTGGGGAAAGTATTGCGTGAAGTAGCGATCAACGACCGCTGCCTGAGTGTCGATGAAGCCGGCGTCGAAGTGACACTTGAACATGGTCAAGACGCGCTTCACTTGCAAATTGGGCACTACCGGTGCCGGAGCCGTTTGCATGGAGAGAGCAGCGCCCCGGCGGGATGCGAGCGTGCCATACAGCGCGAAAGCCGACTTTATGAAACCGCGCCGATCCATCGCGCTATGGTCCTCCGGCCGGTTCGGGTAAACGCGCGGCTCCGATTACGATCTGGGCAAACGAAGCCAGCACAACTATTGGATCTGGAGCGTCCCATTCAGCGGACTCTCGCCCGAAGACGGACCAACAAAGATCTTGTAGGCACCCGGCAATAGACTCCAGGCGTTGTTCTGCTCGTCGAAGATGGACATCACCCGAGGATCGGCGGCAACTGTGACGGTCTTGGACTCGCCTGGGGCGAGTTCGATACGCTGCCATCCCACCAGCCGTTTGAATGGTTCGCCGGCAGCCTCCGGGAGTGTCGCGTACACTTGTGCGATCTCGGCGCCGGCGCGCTTGCCGGTGTTCTTCACAGCAAAGCTTACCGTCCGCTGTGCATTGTCGGTCTTCAGGTTGGAATAGGCGTAAGTCGTGTAAGACAGCCCGAATCCGAACGGGAACAGCGGCTGCTTGTGCTCGGACTCGTACCACTTGTAGCCGACCTTCGCACCCTCGTCGTAATGCACCGTGTACTTGGATTGGACGTGCGTAGGCCCATTATCCACGCCGCTGCCTTGACCTTTATCCTCCGCGGAAAGTGGCGGAATGACTGGGTGCGGCAGATCCGCATCGCTCTTGGGAAAGGTCATGGCGAGTTTGCCGGAAGGATTCACCTCTCCGGTCAGCACGTTGGCGAGAGCCTTATGACCGCTGCTACCCGCGTACCATGTTTCTACCACGCCGCTCACCTTTCCGATCCAGGGCATGGTCACTGCAGTGCCGGTCTCGAGAACAACAATCGTATGGGGATTCGCGGTTGCTACCTGTTCGATCAACGCATCCTGATTGTCGGGAAGTGAGAGGGTTGCCAGGTCCACGCCTTCCGCTTCCCACTGGTAGGCAAAAACGATCGCGACGTCGGCGCTTTTGGCCAGAGCTGCAGCAGCCGTTAGGTCCTGGCCAGAGTTGAATTCTATCTTGGCGTTGGGAAGCTTCGCCCGCAGCGCCTTGAGCGGCGACGTGGGGAACCAGATGTGGTCCTGCCAGTGCGTCGCGCCCTTCCCGGGAGGCGCAATCGCATTGCCTCCAGGCGGATCCACCTGGGCTGAGCCGCCTCCGGAGATCATGCCCACGTCAGCGTGCCCGCCGATCACCGCGATGCTACGAATCTTGGCCGCATCAAGGGGCAGGATCGCTTTGTCGTTTTTGAGAAGCACGATGCTTTTTTCTTCCAGGTGCTGCGCGACATCCAGCCCGCCCTGCACATCGACGACGCCTTTTTCGATTGGATGGTCCACCACCCCGGAAAGGAACTCGGAATAAAGAACCCGGCGCGCGTGGTCATCAATTTGATCCATCGGCACCTTGCCGTCCTTCACTGCCTGCAAGAGCGCCGGCCCAAAGAAATCGGCCATGGGTTCTTCCTGGTCCAGGCCGGCCGCCGAAGCCTTCTCGGTGCTGTGGGTACCGCCCCAGTCGGAGACGACGAAACCCTTATATCCCCAATCCTTCTTTAGAACGTCGTGCAGGATGTAGGTATTCTCACAGGCGTAGTCGCCGTCGATGCGGTTATAGGAGCACATGACCGCGCCCGGGTTCGCAATCTGGATGCCAATATGGAAGGCGAGAAGATCGCTCTCCTGCATGGCACGCTTGGAGATGATTATGTTCACGATGTTTCGACCAGTCTCCTGATCGTTGAGCGCATAATGCTTGATGTCGCCGACCACGTGCTGCGCCTGTTCGCACTTCATCAGATTGCCCACCATGGTTCCGGCCAGCAGCGGATCTTCTCCGGCGTACTCGAAGGTCCGCCCGTTCCGCGGTTCACGGGTAATATCTACGCCTCCGCCCAGCGACATATTGAAGCCCTGCGCTCGTAATTCGCGACCGATAAGCGCTCCGTACTCGCAGGCACCTTGCGTGTCCCAGCTCGAAGCAGCTGCCAGGTCAGACGGGAGCGCCGTCGAATAGCGGCCATTGGCTCCGCTGTCGCGAATGCCGTAGGCCGCGTCAGAAACGAATAGCGGCGGAATGCCCAGCCTCTTTATTCCCTCCACGTAGCCTGCGCCGCCGTTGGAGAGATGGGTCAGAGGCATCTGCCATTGGGAGGCATGTGCCATGCCGTTGCCGTGCAGGAGCGCAATCTTTTCCTCCAGAGTCATCTGCTTCAGGACCAATTCGGCCCGCTCTTCGGGAGAGAGACTGGAGTTCATCCAGGGCTGGCTCGCGTTCTGCGCCATGACGGAACCCGCGGCCGTCATTAAAACCATTGTTCCTGCCAGTACGCCGACTGCCCATCGCTGGAATCGTCTTAGCTTCTGAATCTGCATATCTCTCCTGACTTTGCGCAACCGTTCTCAAACTGCCTGGACCTTCCCAGAACCAAGTCCCCAAATGCGAAAACCCTGGCGAATCGTGCGCGCGTAAGGCTCGTGGCGTAAAAAAGTAGCCGATATGGACTGGGCAAATTACCGGGCAGCGCGTGCGCCAAGTGCCCTTGATAATGCGACGCCGACGTATCATACGTTGCGGCAATCAGGCGTGTCCATGATGCCCAAGCTACGAATCAACACAAAATGACCGAAAGGGTGGACTCCTGATACGAGCCGATACATTTATGCCCATTAACAATGACTGCCTTGCCTGCTAGCATTGCAAGCGCATCTCCCTCTGGGCGGACGGAGGTACAGGTGCCGCAGTCGATGCAATGGGTGGTATCAATGTGGGGATGTCCTTTCGGCCCGTCGGAAAACAGTTTGCCCGTCATTCGTCGCGGCTCGCATCAACCCGTTGCGGTGGATCAAAGGGCGCCCCCCCGCCTCTCGAAGATGTTCTGAAGACGATGCGCGAGCGTCTAGCAAAGTTCGACGTCGAGAAGATCAAGCCTCAGGATCTTGCTGGCGCCGGGGGACCGCCCGACGAAGACACATAGGAAGGAAGACCACGAATGACAGCCTCATCTGCCAGAAAACATGCAGGGCCTGGGCCAGCGAGTGACCAGCCGCCGGTTCCCGAGCCCGCGTTCGCCGAGCGTGCGCGCACATTGGTGTATTTGGGCCGAATCGGCAGCCTCTCGACCCTGTCACGAAAACAGCCAGGTTTCCCGTTCGGGTCCCTGATGCCTTATGGGTTGGACGATCACGGGCGTCCAATCTTCCTTATCAGCACAATGGCCATGCACACGCAGAACTTGCAGGCCGATTCCCGCGCCAGCTTGCTTGTTACCCAGGAGAGCAGCGACAGCGAACCGCTCGGCGCATCGAGGGTCACACTCGTAGGAAATGTTCTACCGGCACCGGACGCCGAAGTCGCCGAGACTCGAAAGCTCTATCTGGCGCGCCATGCTAACAGCAAGTATTGGGTAGATTTTGAAGACTTCTCTTTCTACCGCATGAAAGTAGTAGACGTTTACTACGTGGGCGGCTTCGGTGTGATGGGCTGGGTATCCGCAGCCGAATATGACGGCAGCCAACCCGATCCTCTTGCTGACTCAATGGCCGGGATCATTCAGCACATGAACACCGACCACAAGGATGCGCTCGTCCTCCTTGCCCGGAAATTTGCTCGCATTGAGTCGCAGGAAGCAACCATGACGGCGGTCGATCGCCTCGGTTTTCATGTGCGCTTGAAGACCCAGGACGGCATCCGCGGGGCTCGGATCGCATTTCTGCAAGAGGTGAGCAACCCGGCAGAAGCTCGAAAGGTCCTGGTCGAGATGGTGCAACAAGCACGCTCGCAGGTCATATGAACTCTAAATCTGGTAGTGTCCTAATTTGTCAGATCAGCTCGAATGCGCGATCTTAACTTTGCGAACTCTGCGGATCTTCTTTGCGCCTTTGCGGTAAAGGGTTTGATCTCGCCTTCTAGTCATTCAAGACTCTTAACCGCAAAGTTCGCAAAGAAGATCCGCAAAGGGCGCAAAGAAGGACCCTGTGGCGGGCTTCGGGTAACGAGTATCTGGTGAGACTGCTGGACTCGCTCGCAACTGTCCTGTTTGCTCACATGACGCTTGAGCATGTCAGCCACGAGTTGCGCAAATGGCGCCTCAATCACCATCGTGCTCTGCTCGACGTGGTGCTCAGCCCGAGGGAACTGGATATACAAGAGGCAATCGTGATGCATCTGCGGATGTCTTATCCGGAGCCGGAACGGTTCTCCAGTCTGGCTACGCCGGCCATGCCTCTCCCTGCGCGTCTCAAGCGGAAGGTCGGAGCAGCCGTGAAACTTCAGGGCCCCTTGGTCCCGTCGCACGGAAACCAGTCGCACGGAAATAAGAGAGGCCGGCGGCGGGGGACACAACGGGCCAACCCGGCGACACGAATGGAGGGCGCCACGCCGGTGGATCTGCCAGGAGCACCATAATTTCCGAGGTCTTCCCGACCCGGAGATTTGACACTGGAATCCGCATTTAGTATACAGATACGGCTTTTGCGTCCCCAAATGCAATTCTACTCAGATCGAATCCGGGGCGGTAACACCGCCTACCGGTCTTCCCCGCATTCTTCTCGGCCTGCCGCCAAAACACTCCTCTTGGCTGGGAGAATCGGACCAAACAGAACCTGGGCAGGGCGGATTGAGCGAACCTCCGCCCAGGGAAGTTCGCGCCAAACCAGCAACAAGCGTTAACATGTTATGCGCTTGACCGCCAAGCCCGGAGGAGTATCGCCCATGCAAGTTGCCCGAAAACCGCTTTTGCAGCATCTGTCGAGTCACGGCTGGCTGTGGAGGACACTGTGAAGTCGAAGAGAACTCTTCGTTCAGGTGCGTGGTTTGGTCGAATCGACAAGGATGGCTTCATTCATCGCAGTTGGATGCGCGGCTATCCGGAAGACGTGTTCGATGGCAGACCGGTCATCGGAATATGCAATACCTGGTCGGAGCTGACGCCCTGCAACGCGCACTTCCGCGATCTGGCGGACCGGGTCAAGCGCGGGGTCTGGGAAGCCGGCGGATTTCCGCTCGAATTCCCCGTTACCTCACTTGGTGAAACGAACGCCCGGCCGACGGCCATGCTTTTTCGCAATCTGGTAAGCATGGACGTAGAGGAATCCATCCGCGCCAACCCTATCGACGGAGTGGTCCTCCTCTGTGGATGCGACAAGACCGTGCCCGCTCTGATCATGGGAGCGGCGAGTTGCGATCTGCCCACGCTGGTGCTCTCCGGTGGTCCCATGCTCAACGGCAAATTCCACGGCCGGGATATCGGCTCCGGAACCGATGTGTGGCGCTTGAGCGAGGAAGTTAAAGCCGGCACCATAAGCCAGGTCGAGTTCCGGGAGGCGGAGGTCTGCATGTCGCGCTCCGCCGGCCACTGCATGACCATGGGCACGGCCTCGACCATGGCCTGCATGGTGGAAGCGCTCGGACTCGGCCTTCCGCACAATGCCGCCATTCCGGCTCCGGACGCCCGGCGCTGGACCATGGCTCACCTGGCGGGCCGGCGCATCGTCGAAATGGTGCATGAAGATCTGCGTATCTCCAAAATTCTTACCCGCCAGGCATTCGAGAATGCGGTCCGCGTGAACGGAGCGATCGGGGGATCGACCAACGCCGTTATCCATTCCCTGGCGATCGCCGGACGAAGCGGGATTGAACTTTCCCTGAGCGACTGGGACGAACTGGGCCGCGAGGTCAAGACCGTCGTCGACCTGATGCCCTCCGGACGCTTTCTGATGGAGGATTTCTACTACGCCGGCGGCCTTCCCGCCGTCATTCGTTTGCTGGGCGAAAACAACATGCTGCATCGCGACGCGCTGACCGTGAACGGAAAGACGATCTGGGAAAATTCGCAGGACGCTCCCAATTGGAACAACGAAGTCATCCGGCCGCTGGACAAGCCGCTCACCGAGCACGGGGGGATCGCGGTGTTGCGCGGCAATCTCGCGCCCAATGGCGCCGTACTCAAGCCGTCCGCGGCCTCGCCTCATCTGCTTCGCCACCGCGGTCCAGCCGTGACCTTCGAAAATATCGAGGACTATCACAAACGCATCGAAGATCCCGATCTCGCGGTGGACGAAAATTCCATTCTTGTGCTCAAGAACTGCGGGCCGTGCGGCTATCCCGGCATGGCCGAGGTCGGCAACATGGGTCTGCCGCCCAAAGTGCTCAAGCGCGGAGTCAAGGACATGGTCCGCATCTCCGACGCCCGCATGAGTGGGACCGCCTACGGTACCGTGGTGCTGCATGTGGCTCCCGAAGCCGCGATTGGCGGACCTCTGGCGCTGGTGCGCGACGGCGACATCATCGAGTTGGACGTGGAAGCCCGAAAGCTCCATCTCGAAGTGTCGGAGAAAGAACTGGAAGCGCGACGCGCCCAGTGGCGCAAGCCGGAACCGCTGATGAAGGGCGGGTATCAGCAGCTATACATCGATCACGTGAACCAGGCGGACAAGGGCGCGGACTTCGATTTCCTCATCGGCTGCCGCGGCGCCGCAGTGCCTCGTGAGTCGCACTAGCCTGTTCTCAGATCGGTGCTGAATTCCTTTACGGCCCTTTGGCCGCCGGAGCCTTGTAGTCCACCAACTCGTTGATCGGCTTTTTCCCCGCCCACGCAATCGCTCTGAGGAGCATGGTTTGGATCTGGGGAAAAGCGAAGTTGGCATAGGTGTGGCCCTGCATCCACACGAAGGCTCGCGCCGGAACCCCACCCGGCAGAGTGTGATCGAACGTCCAGATCTGCGGCACCACCTCGCCCTGGTGTGAGCCGGCACTCGGGGTCCCGGGAATCACGGTCGTGGCCAGCAGGTGGATCGGCGGATTCTTGGACCACGTCATGTTGAAGAACGCTTCATCGAAGATGGTGATGTCAGACATGCCCTCCATGAGCGGGTTTGACCGGTCCACGATGGTGTAGGGAATGTCTGCGCCCAGCGCGTAGTTGACCTGGCCATGCTTCTTTCCCCCGCCCACAGGGTCGCGAAGTAGGCCGGATCCGGACCGCACAGGTATCATGAATCGAAACGATCCCGCCGCCTCGTTTGATGAACCCTTCGAGCGCGGCCTTTTCGCTTTCGGTCATGAAACCCGTGTCGCCCTTGTCGAGGAGCAGCACGTCGGTATGCACGAAGGCCCGGGCACGGGATCCGCCACAAATGTGGCTGAACTCACACTTGCCACACTTTCCTCGGAACCGTTCCGGCGAGTGCAGCGATTGAAAGAGGGGCGCCTGCCGGTACACGTCCACCAACGAACTGGTTCGTACGTTGCCGCAGCGCAGAGGTAAGAAACCAGAGGGATAAATGTCACCTTGGTTGGAAACGAAAACGATCCCGTGGTCGTCGCGAATCTGGAAGCCTTTGTAAACCGCACTTCTCTTAATTTCTAAGGAACTCGAGCTCAAGTTTTAGAACCTCCAGGAGATCGCGCTTCTTGTTCGCCATGTCCAGCCTCCAAAAGCTATGGCGCCAGTCTGTTCCGAAATCGGTGCCATGGCTGTGATCCGGATCACGGGGTCTGGTGGTAAGGCTCACCTGCAGCTGTCAGAGGTTCCGCCCCCAACGATGCGCGTTTGGCACGTAGCTTTCTGTCCGATCATGCAGCTTACCTTCTGTAACGTCGAGGCAGTGTCGCGATCCTCCTGCATAAGAAGCGTGCAAGGCTGCGTGGGTAGCTGACGCAACCGCTCAAAAAAATCTCCCACATAGAGATCGGGAAGGTAAGTGCTCACCAGGAGTATGTCGTACATTCGAGATTTCAAGAGTTCAAGCGCTTCGAGCCCACTCCACGTGGCACTCGAATCGCAGCCCGCCTGCTTCAGCATCCCTTCAAGCGTACGCAATTCTTCTTCATCGTTGTCTACAATCAGTATCCGTTTGTTTTCTGGTTCTCTCATACCGAACTTCCTCCCATTCAATGCGAGGATGACACTCGGGCCTTGTCGGAAGCGGTGACGCTAGTCACCGTCCGCTGTGATCCTTCAATGCGCCTTTGCTGCCGCGTAGGAGCTCAGGACGCGCATATAGTTGCCGCGCTCGAAAGCCGCCGGATCGGATACGGAACGCTGGCTCATACTCCCCCGCATCTGGCGAATCGAGTCGTATTCGTGCTCTTCCATCCAGCGAACCAGATGCGCGAGAACAGACGCCAGGTGATCGATCCCATGCTGCAACAGCGCGGAAGTCATCATCGCAACATGCGCTCCCGCCATCATGGATTTCAGGACGTCTTCTGCGCTGTGCACCCCGCCGGTAACCGCGAGGTTGGCGCGCACCCAGCCATAGAGAATGGCCACCCAGTGCAACCGCAACAGCAATTCTTGCGGACGGCTCAGAGTCAGGCTGGGCACCACTTCGAGAGATTCAATATCGAAATCCGGCTGGTAAAAGCGGTTGAAAAGAACCAGTCCGTTTGCCCCCGCCGCGTCCAGCTGTTTGCCCATGTTTGCGACCGCAGTGAAAAAGTGCGAAAACTTCACTGCTACCGGGATACTGACGTTGGCTTTGACCTGACGTACCAGATCGCAGTAGTTCTGCTCGACGTCGGCGCTGATGATGTTGGGGTCGGTGATAATGGCGTAAATGTTCAACTCGATCGCGTCAGCACCAGCTTGCTCCATCATGCCGGCGTACCGTGCCCAGCCGCCGGGGGAGACTCCGTTCAAGCTGGCGATCACGGGAATTGAAACCCGTTCCCTGGCCTTTCGAATGAGCTCGAGATAACCATCGGCGCCCAGATTATAGGTATGGAGATCCGGCAAGTAGTTGAGCGACTCCGCAAAGCTTTCACTGCCGCGCGAAAGATCGGAATCGACCGTGTAGCTCTCCCGTTCGAGCTGTTCTTCAAAAAGAGAGGGCAGCACGACAGCGCCGGCGCCGGCGTCTTCCAGATGACGTATGTTTTCCAGCGACTCGCAGAGCGGAGACGCCGAGGCAACAATCGGAGATTTCATCGGCAAGCCCAGATAAGTAGTTGTGATATCGATCATTTCTCTCCTCCTGCCCTCGCCGGTTGCGCTGTGGACAAAGCTGGCTCTGGGGGCTTACTGCCGGGACTTTCTGCAGCTCCTGGCATGGCCGCACGACTTGAATACACGCCCCATTGCCGGTGAACATCTTCCTGGGCGAGATGGAGCAATTCGCGCGCAACTTCAGGATTGCTTCGTGCCAGCATGGTGTAGCGAGCTTCCTGATACGCGTATTGCTTGAACGGAATACTGGGCGCCCTGGAATCAAGCTCAAATGGATTCTTCCCTTCCAGGCGCAGTTGCGGGTTGTAGCGCATCAACGGCCAGTAGCCGGAGAGCACAGCAGCCTTTTGCTGTGCCATCCCCTGGCTCATGTCATAACCGTGAGCAATACAGTGGCTATAGGCGATGATCAGTGACGGCCCGTTGTAAGCCTCTGCCTCGAGGAATGCCTTCACGGTGTGCGTATCGCTGCCTCCCATGGCCACGCGGGCAACGTAAACCGATCCATAGCTGATCGCCTCCATCGCGAGGTCTTTCTTGCTGGCATGTTTTCCTCCAGTGGCGAATTTCGCCACCGCGCCGCGCGGTGTCGCTTTGGACATCTGCCCGCCCGTATTGGAATAGACTTCGGTGTCGAGCACCAGGACGTTGACGTTCATCCCGGAACCCAGAACGTGATCGAGTCCACCGGCGCCGATGTCATAGGCCCAACCGTCGCCGCCCACCAGCCAAACGCTCTTGCGCACGAGCGCGTCGGCAGTTGCCAGCAGATCGCGCGCTTCCGGCGAATGTAGCGATACTATCTTCTTCTTTAGCTCGGCCACGCGTTCCCTCTGAGCTTCGATTCCAACCTCGCTCGATTGGTCCGAAGTCAGGAGGCCGCTTGCCAGCGAGTCACCGAGTTGCGAGGCCAATCGGGTGACCAGGTCGCGTGCGTAGGCGGCCTGCTGGTCCACCGCCAGGCGCATCCCCAGACCAAACTCGGCGTTGTCTTCGAACAGCGAATTGGACCAGGCCGGGCCCCGCCCCAGGGAATTGAGGGTGTATGGGGTCGTGGGCAGATTGCCGCCGTAGATCGACGAGCAACCAGTCGCATTCGCGATCATCAGGCGGTCGCCAAAAAGCTGGGTGAGCAATTTGATGTACGGTGTCTCACCACAGCCGGCGCACGCCCCGGAAAATTCGAAGAGCGGCTCCAGAAGCTGGACGTCTTTCACTTGACCGTGCGCGAGGCGGTTTCGGTCGGCATCTGGCAGTTTGGTAAAGAAATCCCAATTCGCACTCTCTGTCTCGCGCAGGGGCGCCTGCGGCTGCATATTGATGGCTTTGTGTTTGGCTTCGCTCTTGCTCTTTGCAGGGCAGACCTCGACGCAAAGCTCGCACCCGGTGCAGTCTTCTGGAGAGACCTGGAGCGTATAACGCAGACTCTCGAATTCCCGCCATCGCGGCTTTTCAGATTTGAACCCTGCCGGCGCATTTCCCAGCAGCAAGGCGTCGTAGACCTTGGCCCTGATAACCGCATGCGGACAAACCAACACGCACTTGCCACACTGAATACAGAGCTGTTCGTCCCAGACCGGAATCTGTTGCGCTATGTTTCGCTTTTCCCACATCGCGGTCCCGGTTGGGAAGGTGCCGTCCACGGGCATGGCGCTTACAGGAAGAGCGTCTCCGTGCCCCGCGATCATGGGGCCAATTACATCGCGCACGAACCCCGGTGCACGCTCGGGGACAGGCGGCAGGACTCTCAACCTGCTGCTCGCCGCGGTGGGCACGGTGACCAACTGGAGATGACTAAGGGTGTGGTCCACGGCAACAAAGTTCTTGGCGACCACAGCCTCACCGCGCTTTCCGTACGTCTCGCGAATAGCACCTTTTATGGCTTCGATCGCCTGCTCGCGCGGCAAAACTCCGCTGATGGCAAAGAAGCAGGTCTGCATGACCGTATTGATACGGCTACCCATCCCGGTCTCGCGTGCGACCTTGTAAGCATCGATCAGGTAGAACTTGAGCTTTTTCTGGATAATGACGTCCTGCGCCGACTGCGGCAGGTGGTCCCAGACCTCATCCGCTCCAAAGGGTGCATTCAACAGAAATGTGGCACCCGGTTCGGCACACTCCAAAACGTTCATACGCTCGACGAATTGGAACTGGTGGCAGGCGACAAAGCTCGCCCTGGTGATCAGATAGGAAGAACGAATCGGACGCGGACCGAAACGCAAGTGTGAAACTGTGACCGATCCGGCCTTCTTCGAGTCATATACGAAATAGCCTTGGGCGTAGTTGTCTGTATTCTTGCCGATGATCTTGATCGAATTCTTGTTCGCGCCCACGGTTCCATCGGAGCCGAGTCCGTAGAAAAGCGCTCGCACCGTCGCGGGATCCTCGGTGGAGAATTTGAGGTCATAGTCCAGGCTGGTGTGGGTGACGTCGTCGTGAATCCCGATCGTAAAGTGGTTCTTCGGCGTGGACTTCTTGAGTTCATCGAAAATGGCTTTCACCATGGCCGGGGTGAACTCTTTCGACGCCAGACCGTAGCGGCCGCCGATCACCCGCGGAACAACCTGTGAACCCGTGCCACTGGCCGCCCGCGATTCGCTCAACGCGGTTACCACGTCCAGGTAGAGCGGCTCGCCTACGCTACCTGGTTCCTTGGTGCGATCGAGGACGGCTACGGTCCGCAGGGTCTTCGGGAGCGCCGAAAGAAAAGCTTCCGCCGCGAAGGGCCGGTAAAGCCGGACCTTCAGAAGCCCCACCTTTTCGCCCTGCTGCAGCAGATGCTCTACGGTCTCCTCCACCGCCCCTGTTCCGGAGCCCATCATCACAATCACTCGTTCGGCATCGGGGGCGCCGACATAATCGAACAGGTGATAGCGTCTGCCGGTGCGCGCCGCAAAGCGATCCATGACGTCCTGCACAATGGTCGGACACGCCCGGTAGAACGGATTGACCGCCTCGCGCGCCTGAAAAAATACGTCGGGATTTTGCGCCGTTCCGCGCAACAGAGGGTGATCGGGCGACAATGCCCGCTGCCGATGCTGGCGGACCAGCGTGTCGTCGATCAGCCCACGCAGATCTTCATCCTCAAGCAGCAGGATCTTGTTGACTTCGTGGGAAGTGCGGAAGCCGTCAAAGAAATGCAGAAAGGGGATGCGTGACTCGAGTGCGCTCGCTTGCGCAATCAACGCGAAATCTCCGGCTTCCTGCACGGAATTCGAGGCGAGCAGCGCGAAGCCCGTTGCCCGCGCGGCCATGACGTCGCTGTGGTCGCCGAAAATCGACAGGGCGTGGGTGGCCACCGAGCGGGCCGCCACATGGATCACAGTCGGGGTCAGTTCCCCCGCGATCTTATACATGTTGGGAATCATGAGGAGCAGACCTTGAGACGCGGTGAATGTTGTCCCCAGGGCACCGGCCTGGAGAGCTCCGTGCAGAGTCCCGGCGGCGCCTCCTTCACTCTGCATTTCGATCACGGCAGGCACCGCACCCCAGATGTTTTTGCGGCCTTCCTCTTTCCACTGGTCCGCCCACTCTCCCATGGGAGAAGCCGGAGTGATGGGATAAATGGCAATCACTTCATTGAGCCGGTACGCTACCGAGGCAGCGGCTTCGTTCCCGTCCAGAATGGCTGTGTTCCGGATCATGTCTCTTTTCCCCCTGATATCGACAACCCTTTTTACGGTTTGCAGCTTTGAATAACAGTGGCTGCCCTCACCGAGGGGAGTGATTTGAATCACTGTCCGATTTCTCAGGTGCCTCTATATATGAAGCGTGTAGAAGTAATGCCAATCTCAAAGGAGGCCACCCATGGAAGCCCTTCGCACGAACACACGTATTTCGCTCACCAACATCCTGGTAACGACCGATTTCTCGGAGGTTTCGAAGGCTGCCATGCCGTATGCGGCAGCTCTGGCCCGCCAATATGAGGCGAGAATTCTGGTGGCGCACGCGCTCAGCCCGGAACCGAGGTTGGGCGTGCCCTTGGATGCGGTACCCATCGAAGCTGATCTGGCCTGGCTGGAAGCCGAAGGCTACCTGGCGAAATTTGCTCTCGGCAACTCTCTCGGGGTGAAACCCGCGAAGATGCTGCTGGAGCGCGGAGATGTCTGGGATGTGATCTCTGACATTATCAAGAAGAACAAGATTGACCTCGTGGTTATGGCCACTCACGGCCGGCAGGGGTTGAAGAAACTGGTGATGGGCTCGGAGGCGGAAAAGATCTATCGCAGAGCGACTTGTCCCGTACTAACCATCGGCCCCCAAGTTCCTCCCATGAGCGACCTGAACTGGAAGCTCAAGACCATCCTGTTTCCCACCGATGGTTCCGAAACTTCCCTGAAGGCCCTTCCCTATGCATTGTCCCTGGCCGAAGAGAACCAGGCCAATCTCATCTTCTTACGGATAATGCCTCTGGCTTATTACGAGGGTCAGGAATCGGAGGAGGCCAGCGTTCGGGAGGCACTGCGGGCGTTAGTGCCTGCCGAAGCAGAGGAGTGGTGCAAACCTGAGTTCGTGGCGCGCTTCGACTTCCCGGTTCCGGGCATCCTGCGCCTCGCCGGGGAACGCAGCGTCGATTTGATCGTCATGGGTGTGAAACAGGCGGGCGGGCGGGCCATGCAGGAGCATTCACCCTGGCCCACCGCTTCCCAGGTGGTGGCGCAAGCGAACTGCCCGGTACTGACGGTCCGCGGCTAGGAGCACGGGCGTATTTGTGGCTGCCGCATGCGCACGGCGATGGCGGAGCTGTGCAGCGCCGAATTGCAAGGGGTCCGCTGACGCAACGATTCATGTGTGTGATCCTGATCACCAGGCTCTGTAACGGCAGCCACGGCATCGCGGGGGCATTTCTGCGATCCTAGCTACGGTTAGGGTGAGGTGCTATATGACACAAGATCAGAAGGACCTGCTGGATGTGCTCAAGTTCGAGCTGAACTTCCTGGAAGATGGCGGCTATGGACGCTCCCCCCATACTCCGTGGCGTCGTCCGTTAGCCTTCGAGGACTCGCCTACCTGTCCCAACTTCGGCGATCCGGCGCATCCACATCCGTGCACAGAATGTCTGCTGATGAGGTTTGTTCCCAGCGAGCTTAAGGACCAGGCTTCTCCGTGCCGGCTCATTCCACTTACAGACAAGGGTGAAACGATCGATTATTTCTATCGCTGTGGAACGCAGCTGGAACTGGAAGAGGCCCTGGCCGCCTGGCTGCGCAAAGAAATCAGCCGGATCGAAATACAGCGAGACTCCGAGCGTTCGGGAATTAGTTCGAACGGAATGGAGCCGCTTCGCCGACAACAGGAGTTGGCGTTTGCCGGAAACCTGTACATCCTCGCCAACCTGCATCGCGATTACCAGAATGATGCAGTGGCGTATGCACTGCTCGGCCATGCTCTCGAGGTAGCGGAGAAGATCGCGGACTTCAGCGACTGCGGACGTGCTCTCGTCGAACGAATCCGGAAAGACCAGCAGGCGGTGTACGAAGTGCTGCACGGCGGAGCGAGGAATGTGGAGCACGCTCCGTCAGAGGACCTGGAGATGGTAGAGCGCTAGCTTCACCAACCAACAAAAGTACTTCGTGCCCATGAACGTACGGTCGCGATGGCGGTATGGTTCGAGCGGTCGGTTCGATGGTTTTCTGGCGACGATACGTCAAACACATCGATCGTAGGAGGGTACTGTGTTGAAGACCTCATTGATTGTGTCCCTGTTATTCTTTCTTGGGCTCTTTGCCGTCGCACAACAGAGTCAACCTCCCCCTAAAGCAGCGCCGATTGTGCCCTACACAATTCCGCCCGACGCCGTGCGCCAACCCAACCCAGTCAAGCCGACTTCAGAGTCGATCGCTCAAGGCAAGAAATGGTACGGATACGACTGCGCCATGTGCCATGGCAAGGACGGCGATGGCAAGGGAGAGGTCGGGGCGGACATGAAGCTGAAGGTGAGCGACCTTACCGACCCGGCGACGTTGAAAGACAGGACTGACGGAGAGCTTTTCTACGTCATCAAGAACGGCAAGGGCGATATGCCGCCGGAGGGTACCCGCCTGAAATCGGATGAGCTCTGGAATTTGGTTAACTATGTTCGATCTCTAACCAAAAAGAGCACTCCAACGGAAGACAAAAAGCGGCCATGAGCGGTGCGGACAGGGGCACCTTCTGGGTATCGTGAGGACACGTCTTGGGCATAGAGTATCCGGTGTGAAGAACGAAACCATGCCAATCTCCAGGACTGGCCTCGATGCGCTGTTTTTGCCGACTTCTGTGGCTGTGATTGGAGCCACCGAACGCCCCGGCACGGTCGGACGAACGGTTCTCGAGAATTTAAGGCATCCCTCCTTTCACGGGAAGGTATATGCCGTCAATTCACGGCACGCGGAAGTTTGTGGGCTGAAGGCATACCCGAGCATTGGCGCCGTCCCCGACAAAGTAGATTTGGCAGTCGTGGCTACGCCCGCCGTCACCGTTCCCCACATTATCAGCGAATGCGTCGATGCCGGGGTGAAAGCGGCAGTTGTGATCTCGGCAGGATTTCGTGAAAGAGGGGCCGAGGGCGTCAAACTCGAACAGCAGATTCAGGAGCAATTGCGTCGGGGCGCCATGCGACTGATTGGTCCCAATTGCCTGGGGATCATGAATCCGACAATCGGCCTGAACGCGACCTTCGCCAAGGACGCGCCCCGTCCCGGCAACGTGGCTTTTCTGAGCCAGAGCGGAGCGTTGCTGACCGCGATTCTGGATTGGGGCCAAATGGAGCAGGTGGGCTTCAGCGCCATCGTCTCCACGGGCTCCATGCTGGACGTGGGTTGGGGCGACCTGATCTACCACTTTGGCGATGATCCGAACACGCAAAGCATCCTTATCTATATGGAGTCGGTCGGCGACGCCAGGTCGTTTCTGTCGGCCGCGCGGGAGGTGGCGTTACGGAAACCGGTGATCGTCATCAAGGCCGGTCGCTCGGAAGCTGCGTCCCGGGCCGCAGCCTCGCACACCGGCGCACTGACTGGAAGTGATGATGTTCTCGATGCGGCCTTCCGGCGCTGTGGCGTATTGCGGGTCAGCGCGATCGCGGACTTGTTTTACATGGCGGAAGTGCTTAGCAAACAGCCACGCCCAAAGGGGCCGCGGCTCACGATCGTCACCAATGCCGGTGGGCCCGCCGTCCTGGCCACTGACGCTCTGGTGGCGAATGGCGGAGAACTGGCCGTTCCTTCCGAAAAAGTCCTGCAGGCACTGGATGGTTTTTTGCCGCCGCACTGGAGCCACAACAATCCGATTGACATTCTCGGCGATGCGGACTCCGAGCGTTACGCCAGATCCCTTGAAATCGCCGCCAACGATCCCGATAGTGACGGCCTCCTGGTCGTCCTCGCGCCGCAGGGCATGACCGATCCGGCCGCAATTGCGGAGGGTTTGAAGCCGTACGCCAAATCGTCGGGAAAACCCGTGCTCACCAGTTGGATGGGAGGCACCAGCATTGCCCCGGCCGTGGCGACACTCAACGCCGCCGGCATCCCCACGTTTCCTTACCCCGATACGGCCGCCCGGGCATTCACCTACATGTGGCGCTACAGCTATAACCTGCACGGACTCTACGAAACGCCGTCGCTGGCGGAAGGCCAGGAACTCGACCCATCTTCCCGCCGCCAGGCGGAAAGCATCCTCGAGACCGCCCGCAGCCAGGGCCGGGTGTTGCTCAACGAGTTCGAATCCAAACAAGTGCTGTCGCACTACGGTATTCCTACGGTGGAAACCCGGATCGCGCGCAGCGAAGACGCAGCGGTAGCGTGGGCGCACGAACTTGGTTATCCGGTCGTGCTGAAGATTTTTTCCGAGACCATCACCCACAAGACTGACGTTGGCGGTGTTAAACTGAATCTGGAAGACGAAGCATCCGTCCGCTCCGCGTTTCAGGCCATTAAATCTTCCGTCGCCAAAACAGTCGGGCCTGATCATTTCTCCGGCGTTACCGTGCAACCCATGGTGCGCCTCGAAGGCTACGAACTGATCCTCGGCAGCAGCGTGGACTCGCAGTTTGGGCCCGTAATCCTGTTTGGTTCAGGCGGCCCGCTGGTCGAGGTCTATCGCGATCGAGCCCTTGCCTTGCCACCGCTGAACAGCACCCTTGCACGGCGCATGATGGAGCAAACGCGAATCTTTACAGCTTTCAAGGGCGTGCGTGGCCGTCGGCCTGTCGACGTTCCGGCGCTGGCTGGCTTACTGGTCCGCTTCAGTCAACTGGTAGTCGAGCAGCCGTGGATCTCTGAAATCGACATCAATCCCCTGCTGGCTTCACCGGAGCGACTGCTGGCGCTTGACGCCCGGGTGGTACTGCACCCGCCAGGGACTGATCCTGATCATCTTCCCAGACCGGCGATTCGGCCCTACCCTTCCCAGTACGTTTGTGGGTGGGTAATGAAGAACGGCACTGAGGTCACCCTGCGGCCGATTCGGCCGGAAGACGAACCTCTGATGGTGAAATTTCACGAGGCCCTTTCCGATCGTAGCGTGTACTTGCGTTATTTTTACTCACTCAGCCTGAGTTCGCGCGTGGCGCACGATCGTCTGGTGCGTATTTGTTTCGTGGATTACGACCGGGAGATGGCGATTGTCGCGGATCACCGGGACGCGAAGACGGGGCAGCACCACATCCTCGGGGTCGGTCGACTGGTCAAGTCCCACGCCCGGAACGAAGGGGAAGTTGCAGTGTTGGTGTCGGATTCGTGGCAGAACCAGGGTCTCGGAATGGAACTTTTCCGGCGCGTCATACAGGTTGCGCGCGACGAGAAACTGAGTCACGTGAATGCAGAAATTTTGCCGGACAACCTCGCCATGAAAAAGATCGCTAGAAACCTCGGCTTCCGATCTCGGGCAGCGGATGATCCCACCTCCATGCGGGCGGTCCTCGACTTTTGAAATCACTTGGCGCCAGTGACGGCGATCACATCCGGACGTAGCCATCGTCACAGGTTTCTCCGTGAGAATAACTACAATTTCAGGTGAAACGAGAAAACCATGTCGCAAAGCTCATACGCACTCTTCACGGAAAAGGATCACGACACCGCGACCATGAGGGCGCTGATGTTTCACGGGCCAGGACAAATCAGCCTGGAAAACGTGCCCATCCCGAAAGCCCGGGCGGGGGAAGAGGTAACTCGAGTGGCCCTTACCACCATAGGCGGGTGTTTCCTCTGCCTTAACCATCCGAGGATTCGCTAGCGAGATGTCAAAACTTATGCACTTAACTCGATTAGCCGTCTTCAGCTTCGCGCTCTGCTGCGCCGCGTTACCGTGGCTCGCATGTACCTCGGGAACCGCCGCGCCGCAAGATACAACGTCGGCGCGGCCTCACATCGGAAGCGCAATTATGCCTCTGGATGGAGGCAAAATCTTCAGCAACTATTGCGCATCCTGTCACGGGGTGAACGGTAAGGGGAATGGCCCAGTTGCACCAGCATTGAAGACCAAAGTTCCGGATCTTACCACCCTTGCTCGACGAAACGGCGGCAAGTTTCCCGCTGTCCGGGTGCGCGGCATCATCGCCGGTGATGAGCGTTACGTTGCCCACGGTTCACGGGAGATGCCGGTCTGGGGCCCCATCTTCCACCAGATCGAATATGATCGGGACTTGGGATACGTCCGGCTTCAGAACGTGACGGAATACCTTGGCGGCATCCAGAAAAAGTAGAACCTGAGGCTAGAGGTCCATGGGTTCCTTACCCACAGCGTCGCCCCACGACACCCATGATCTTCCGGCTACTCTTGTCGGCCTAACCTCGCAAGAGGCTGAAGCGCGCCTCTCGAAGTACGGCCCCAACGACCCGAGTGCCAAGCGCCGCGCTGCTTTCGCATTTGAATTGTTGCACCTGTTCCTGAATCCGCTGGTCATCATTCTTCTCGTCGCCAGCGTGATTTCCGCCCTTCTGGGACAAAAGATTGAGGCGGAAATTATCTTCGTCATAGTTGTATTCAGCGTCACCATCGATTTCGCTCAAACCTATCGTTCTCAGCGCGCGATTCATCGGTTGCAAGAACATGTGAGTCTAACCGCCACCGTCATGCGTGACGGCCAATGGCAGGAAATAAATCGGCGAGAGGTGGTGCCGGGTGATCTCGTCCGCCTATCGGCCGGCGACCTTGTTCCTGCGGACGGACAGCTTATTGAGGCCCACGATCTTTACGTGCAGCAGGCCGCACTTACAGGTGAATCGATGCCTGCGGAGAAGGACGTGCGCGCCGGAGAACAAGGTGGAGCCGGGACTCCGCAGGCGCCCAATTGGGTGTTTCTCGGAACCTCGGTCGTGAGCGGAACCGGAGTGGCTCGCTTGGTTGCTACTGGCGCCCATACCGCCTTCGGAACTATCGCGGAGAAGCTAGCCGACCGAGAGGAAACCGAGTTTCAGCGCGGGCTGCGGCGCTTTGGCATGCTTATCACACGCACCGTCCTTTTTCTCGTGTTGTTCATCCTGGTGGTGCGTATCGCAATGCACAAGGATGCATTCGAGTCCTTCGTCTTCGCGGTCGCCCTGGCGGTGGGCCTGACCCCGGAATTTCTTCCCATGATCACTTCGGTGACCCTGGGACGCGGCGCCATCCGCATGGCTCGGGACCATGTCATCGTCAAGCACCTGCCTGCCATTCAAAACTTCGGCACCATCGATGTGTTCTGCAGCGACAAGACCGGCACCCTGACGACGGGAGAAATGGTCCTGGATTCCTCCGTGGATTACCTTGGCCGCCCATCCGATCGTCCACTGGCACTTGCTTACGTGAACAGCAAGTTCGAGACGGGCATCCGCAGTCCGCTCGAAGTCGCAATCCTCAAGATGGAACGGCTGGACGCGGATGCCTACGAGAAATGTGATGAAGTTCCTTTCGATTTCGAACGCCGGCGACTTTCGATCGTGGTCAAGGAAAAGAATGGGAATCACGCCGCTTTGGGAATACTGATTGTGAAAGGGGCCCCGGAAGGCATCCTTGAACTCTCTACCTTCTATGAGAGTGAGGGGCGAATCGCCCCTCTTGACCCCGGCCTGAAAGATCGCTGCCGCAAGACATTTAATGACCTGAGCAGGCAAGGATTTCGGCTTCTGGCCGTCGCCCATCGCGATGTGGACCCTCGTGGAAGCTTTTCAGCGGCGGACGAGCATTCCCTGGTGTTGGCCGGTTACCTGGCATTTGCAGATCCGCCGAGTCCGGATGCGGCAGAGTCGGTCGCGGCGCTAAAACGCGACGGCGTGGAAGTGAAAATCCTGACCGGCGACAACGAACTCGTGGCACGTCACGTCTGCGAACAGGTCGGCATCGAGAATCCTGCCGTCATGCTGGGCGAGGAATTTGACTCTACCAGCGATACGGCGCTCGAGCATCGGGCGGAAGAAACCACCGTGTTTGCGCGCGTAACGCCAATGCAAAAGCACCGGATCATCCATGCCCTCAAGCGCCGCGGACACGTGGTGGGCTACATGGGGGATGGGATCAACGATGCTCCGTCGCTGCATGCCGCCGATGTTGGCATCTCCGTGGCCTCAGCCGTGGACGTGGCACGCGACGCGGCGGACATCATTTTGCTGAGGCCCGGTTTGAATATTCTTCACAAGGGAATTCTTGAAGGCCGACAGGCTTCCGCCAACGTCCTCAAGTACCTTTTCATGGGCACCAGCTCTAATTTTGGCAACATGTTCAGCATGGCTGCGGCGTCGGTGTTCCTGCCATTTCTCCCCATGCTTCCGACGCAGATCCTTTTGAACAATTTTCTCTATGATGCGTCGCAGCTCACCATTCCTTCGGATAACGTTGACGAGGAATACATCCGGCGCCCACGGCCATGGGACATGAAGGTAGTCCGCAATTTCATGCTGCTCATTGGACCGATCAGTTCGATCTACGACTTTCTGACTTTTTACGTGCTTCTCCATTTTTTCCACGCCAGCCAGCCTGAGTTTCACACCGGCTGGTTTGTCGAGTCTCTGGCTACGCAGACGCTTGTGATTTTCGTGATTCGCACCTTGGGGAGTCCGTTTAAGAGTCGGCCCAGCTTGCCGCTGGCGGTCACGACCATTCTGATCGTGGCTGCCGGGATATTCCTTCCCTATTCGCCGTTTAGCAAACTGTTCGGATTCGTTCCCCTGCCGGCGCCGTTCTTTCTATTTCTCGCCATCTCGACTGTGACTTATCTCGTGCTGGTCGACTTTGCCAAAGGAATGCTTCTCCGCGACGATCGGCGCAGTGTCAGAAGTTGCTAGCCACGAACGGCCAGAAGCGGGCGGGAGGCATTCACCACCACCTGGTGCGCAGTTGTGCCCGCGAAATGGGCCGCTATGCCAAACTTGTCGCCGTTGCGAACTCCGAGCACGATCAAGTCAGCACTCCATGTGCTCGCCGTGTCGACCACGCGACAACTGGCGTACCGGCGATCCTCCCCTTAACACATTTACCCCGTGACCGTCAGAACGGGGCACCTGGCTTCACATATCACGTTGTGCGTGAGGGCCCAAGGGAAGTGTGTAATCATGTGCACAGCGGGCGTCCGGTTCGCTCCCATGACGATCAAGTCCGCGTCATGCGCCGCCGCTGTTGCCAAAACCGCTTCGGGCAGGAAACCCGTTCTAACCACGTATGCGGGTTGCCTTGTGAGCTTCGTTCCCGACGGAACCAGTTCCCTTAGTCTTCTCACACTCTCTTCTTTGGCGGTGGCCTGCCATTCAGTCAGTTCTTCTGCGGCGTAAACGCCGGGGCAGTAGGCGCCTGGGCCCATGTCTGAAACCGGTATCGGAAGCACCATGTGCACAAGGACAAGCTTGGCCTGGCAGTCCTCAGCCAGGGAAAGGGCATAGGGAAAGGCCTTATCCGCGGCAGGACCAAAATCAGTTGCGAAGAGAATGGTCTTGAATTCGGCCCTTCCAGCGTTTACCGGCGGAACATTGGGGCCGATGGTAAGTACCGGGCACGGAGCCAGGCGCAATACCTCTTCCGCAACCGATCCGAGCGCAAGTTTTTTTAGTCCCCCGCGTCCGTGACTACCCAGGACCAGCAGATCAGTATTCTCGCGCTGAATGATCGACGAAATCACATCCCATGCCGGGCCTTGCGTAAGAAATATGTGCGGATTGATGTCTTTGATGCGTGCTTCTTCGGCCAGGCGCCCCATCTCCTCCTCGGCGTCAAGTCGTTGACGGTCGAGCTCCCGAGGCAGCGGATCCCAGGTGATGGTCTCCCGCACCTCCAAGGGAATCGCATGGACGATCGACAGCTTGGACCGGTATCGCCGCACGATCGGAAGCGAGTAGGCGAGGGCTCGCTCCGAGGTAGCCGAGAAATCTGTGGCCACAAGAACGCGCTTGAAACCGACGTGCTGCTTTTGCTCTCGGATCTGGGCAACGGCTGACATAAGTTCCTCCAGACTTCGCCTCCAGCCTATACAAAGAGCCGGGGCACTCACGTGATCAGCCTCCCTGTGCCATGTGATCCTCGTCACCGCTTCACTCCGGGTCAGGTGTAATGGTTAGAAAACACGGGAGCCAAGATGGAACTACTTGAAGCAGGAACCGGCCGACAGGGTTATTTCTGAGGCGTGGTGCAATGTCGAAAGGAGTGGTTATGAAACGTATTGCAACTTTACTGGTTGGCATGGCCTTTCTCGGAGTGTTGAGCTTTGCCCAGAATCCACCCGACAAGCCTGAGACGGGCAGCCGTATGAGCCAAGACCAATCCACCGGCACGGGCATGATGGGCATGAATCACATGCATGGCATGTCCAAAATGCACGAGCAGATGATGAAAGATATGCAGAGTGATCTAGACAGCATGCATTCCAACCTGCGAAAGATGAAAGATGAAATCGGCAAAGTGTCCGACCGTGACATGAGGAATCAGTTACAGCTCAACATAGACATGTGGCAATCCCTACTGGATCACATGGATAAACATATGACCGCGATGAAGAACATGATGGGCCCGTAAGGGGCCCCGGGGATATAAAGTCCAGGTCGATGGCAAGAATTACGGAGTCAGGGTCAAGGCGTTCAACAGAACCGCCTTCAATTCTCAAATCGCTGCGCTGACTGGTTCAGATGCCTCATGATGCGATGCCATCGAGCATCTCCAGGAGCATGGCGGAGCGGAAACGTACGATTGTGGCACTGCCGTCGCCAGACATTATTTCCAATCCTTGATGCGCCCCCGCCCGCTTTCGTTTGAACCTAATCCGCGTCGGGCCGTCAACAACATGGGTAATTTCCGGTTTGCCCGTGACTCAGGAGCAATCGATCACTTCCCATAAACCGATTTATCATTACCTGTTTGCCGAACAGAGAATTGACAGTTCATCAAAAAGAATGATGCGGGCTAGCCCGCGCAGCCACATGTGTGGCGATTGAGCCCGGAGATTTGTAGGTCCAACCTGGCCATTCGCTTGGGTGAGGTCTGTTCGGCCGGCGGGCTACGATCCCTCATAACCAGGCGGGAAAGTGTTCTCTCTCAGCGGGGATCGGCTCTTGGGAAACGGTTAGTTGGGACACAGACAATGAGTCTTCACCTCGTGACCAACGCGACCAGCTGTTAATCAGATGTATGCTGGTTGAACACAATGGGGGCCGGTTGCAGCAGCCCCGGAAGGAGTGCCTATCATGACTGTACGAGAATTCTTGCAGAGCCGCCGGAAAACGGAGTATCCGGTATTCATAAAAGTTCTGAACGCGCTTCCCAAGGAGCGGTTCGATTATAGCCCCCACGAGCGGTCGCCTTCGGCGGCGCAGATCGTGTGGACACTCGCCCTGGAGACCAAGGCCTGCTGTGATCTCGTTGACGCCGGACGGGTGAATTGGAAACCAGATCCTCCGCCGACGGATCCAGAAACGATCCTCTCCACCTTTCGACAACACTCCGCGGACTTGGACGATCGCATGGAACGGCTTGACGAAGACTCCTGGCAGAGCAAGGCCCAGCTTCTCGTCAACGACCAACTGTACCGAGAAGCGTCTCTCGGTGAGTTCCTTTGGTACATTTTCTTCGATGCCATCCACCACCGCGGCCAGTTGAGCACCTACATCCGGCCGATGGGGGGCCAGGTTCCATCGATCTACGGCCCCTCGGGCGACGACCCAGGTACGTAAGACAGGTGGGTGCTCTCGCTATGACCTCTGGATCTTTCGGGCGGTATATTTGTGTTCCAGGTCAGCGACGAGTCGCTCGAAGTCAGGCTTCTCACGCAGGTTTTCGAGATTGGGATCGATCCTGAAGAATGGCCAGCAGGAGAATCCGGTGTGTACACTGCGCTCCAGCCACTCCACTGCCTTATGGGTTTCGCGCAATACGGCGTAAACGCAGGCAATTTGATAGTAGGTGTGATGAGTATGGCCGAAGGAACGCGCGGAATCCAGCGCCCGGCTCACACACTGTGATGCAAGGTCGGGTTGGCCCCGCCGGGCATGCAACAGGCCTTGCAAGCTGGTGATCAAGGGCTCGTCGGGAAGTTTCTTCAAAGCTACCGCTAACCGTTGTTCGGCTACATCCAGGTCTCCGGTCATCAGCGGAAGTTGCGCGTAATACCACAGAGCATACGTGCCGTGGCCGCTTTCGTCTTTGATCCAGTTTTCCGCTTCCTTCTCCGCCCGCGCGAATTCGCCGCTGTAGAGGTAGATAAACTGCAGGTTGTTACTTCGAGTCTTCGGATTCGACCTCTTCGCCTGCTCGCAAGCCATCCGCGCTTCTTGAAGCCATCCGATATGCAAACAAATCGCAGCCATCCGGTTGTGGGCCCGCTCATTATTAGGTTGTGCTGCCAAAACTTGTTCCAGAGCCGCGATGGCTTCAGCAGCCTGGAAATTCCTCGCCGGGCTCCACAGGATGAATGCGCGTGCATAGTGTGCTTCAGGAAGGGCAGGGTCGAGCGTCATGGCCACGCGGCAATGGTGCTCGGCCTTCTCCAGCCAATCGCGCTGTGGGTCGAATTCGTAGTACAGGTTCATGCAGACACACGATAAGGTCGCGTGGGCCAGCGCGAATTCGGGGTCCCGCTCGACGGCGGCAGACAAGTGCTCGATGGCGCTTAACAGTATTTTTGGCTGGTTCGAGTAACTCTCGCGCAGCCCGGACACGAATTCGTCGAACGCGTCCGGGTCACTGCTGTAACGGTCGCGAGACTTTGGCACAGCTGGAGAAAACCGGCTTTGCAGCGATTCCACTGCCCAGCGTCCAATTTCATCCTGCACCTCGAACACGTTTTCCATGTTGAAGTCACGCTTTTCCGAAAAGGCTGTCTTTTGGGTCTTGCTGTCGAAGAGTTGAATCGAGACGCGCCAGTGCGCTCCCAGCTTCTGGACATTCCCCTGCAAGACGTGGCGCACCCCCAGATCGCGGCAGGTGTGCGCCGGGTCGCTCCCGGCAGCGTAGTTGAGAATCGCCGATGTCGGAACCGCGGTAACATCCTCAACGCTGCCCAGCATGGTAATCAAAGCATCGGCAAAGCCTAGTGAAAATGCCTTGTATTCTTCGACGTCGCTCAAAAAAACAAAGGGCAGTACGGCAATGGAAGTTAGAGGCTTCGAACTCGCGCCGGCCGCGAGCACTCCTGGGGAAGACCCGCGGCTGGCGAAGGCTTCGAGAACCGTTTCGGCTGACGGATACCGCTCCGCGGGACTCTTGCGCAGCAGTTTATTCACAATGGCGGCCAATTCCGCGCTCATCAAAGCAGTGGCATGAGGGTCATCGTGGAGGATCGCGTGCAGCCTGTCCACGGATGAACTGCGGGGCCACGGATGTTGCCGGGTCAGAATTTCATAGAGGATGATGCCAAACGAGAACAAGTCGCTGCGCTGATCGGTGTCTTGACCCAGAATCTGCTCCGGCGACATATAGGCGACCGTGCCGACGACTTGCCCCGGCCGGCTCAAAGACTCCCCTGCCGTTGCTTGAGTCCCGAGCAGAGGAGACGTCGGCATCATTTTAGCCAGACCAAAATCCAGCACCTTCACATAGCTATCAGAACGCACCATGATGTTTTCTGGCTTCAGATCGCGATGGATGATGCCCGCACGATGGGCTGCGCGAAGCGCCTCCAGGACCTGCCTTGCAATCTCGAGACTGGGCTCCACGGCAGGTGCACGTTTGAGCCAATCGCGCAAAGTTTCACCTTCTACCAACTCCATCACAAGATAATTGGGACCGATGTCGTAGAGGGTGCAGATATGTGGGTGATTGAGGGATGAGATCGCCCGAGCTTCCCGTTCGAAACGCGCGCTGAACCTTTCCTGGCAAATCTTGATGGCGACCTCGCGACCGAGCCGGGCATCCAGAGCCCGATATACCTCACCCATGCCACCGGCACCCAACGGAGACACAATCTGATAGGGTCCGAAGCGCTGGCCAAGCAATGACTTCGCGGACGTCAGGATGACGGACGGGTCCTCGTTGTCAGTGGTGGGTTCTTCCAGAGAACTTCCGGCTTGCGCTTTTGCCAGTAGTAGCTCGACCCGCTTTCGCAGATCAGTGTCTGCGCCGCAAACACTGTCAAGATATGTTTGCCGCGCACGCGGCGTCCGCTCCAGCGCTGCGTGGAAGAGATCGTCGGCTTTCCGCCAAGGTTCCTGTTTCATGCCCGAGTCCGGTCGAGTGAACGACTACTACAACCGCAGTCCTTGTGCTAACCAGCGGGCTGCAATGCCGAGGACGCGTCGTTCGTAAGACGCGAGAAGCCCCGATGCCCCATTGGCGGGAATTATAGCCTCAAACACTGTCGAAGGCAGTCGGCTAGATAGAAGTCACCTCCGCGGCCAAATAGCGGCGTCTCTTGGGATTGTGCCTCGATCACGGGCAAACCGGAAATTACTCGCCGTTCAGAAGTCGGGTTTTGAGAAGCCTTGGCGTGATAAGTAACGAGAAACGCGCTTCTCGGCACTTTACTTCCGGATCGTCGGCAAACCGGAAGTTGGGAACCCCCATCGGAAATGCTGCTCGCTGTCCGACAAATAGCGACTCGGCGGCGTTGTCCGTTAGATCGAGTTCCAGCTATTAACCTCAGGCGTCATCGGTTCTCCGTTCGGTTGTCGGTGAGCGAATACATCCGATTTAGTTCGTCCAACGCTTTATCGAAAAGTCTGCCGATGAACTCGGCCTTTGCACATACGGGACAGCAAGCATCGACAAACTCCGAAATACGAGTGCCGCCTCTGACCTCCCAGCAAGCGTACAACTGGAAGCCGATCCGCTGACAATAGACTCTGGTGACAGTTGACCCGTTTCGCTTTGTATCTCGTTTGGCGTAGACAAGGGCACGACGAAGCGACCGTTCGCAGCAACCGTCCCCGCCGTCGCCGCACTCAGGGTAGTATTCGAGGCACATGATTCACCGCCTGTCCTTTGGTCGTCTCACTCCAGCACCAGCCCGTCGTCCTTCATCCCCTGAGCCAGTCCCCACGCATAACGATGTTCGACGATAAGTGCGTGCCCGAACCACTGAGCATCGTCATCGACATGCTCGTCTATCCATTCCTTAGCCCGAAGAGTCAAGGGACAGAACGTGTACAGCGTCCCGACGTTGTTGACGAGAACGTCAGGCTGCGACACCCTCGATTCATCGTGCATATGACCTCCCGGCAGGCCGGATGCCCTCGATGATCGAAACTGCGTCTGCTTTGGTCTGGGGCACGAACGTTGTCAAGCGTGCGGCCCTAAGAATTCTCTGGGCCACAGCCATTAGCTCTTGCTCGGTCGCGTCCGCGTAATGCGTCTCAGCCAGTTTCTGAGTCAGCGGGGATGGGGTGGCATGGTTCTGGCGTCCTGATTTGACCAACGTCAAAGCGTGCCGACGTACACGTCTGATCTGAGCCTGTCTCATGGGTTTGTCCTTTGCGGGTTGACCGCCGCATCTGCCTAGAGGCGACCACCGTGGAGATCGAAACCCTGACCCCTCGGTTGGTGAGCACCGTCGCGAACGGACGGGCTGCTCTTGATGCTGTCTGAATTCTACTGACTCACCGTGCCCAGAACAATGCCACCTTCGTGCCGTGTCTTACTGCACGATTGTGTCTCTACTGCATGGTTAAACGTCGGAAAGGTGAACAATCGAAGTGTGCGGCGGTTTGTTCAGGGGATTTTCTACTGCATGATTTACTGCACGATTAGCTACAGACGGGGTCAAATGCGGTCAACGCAACTCTGTTGCCAACTACTAAAGCGATGAAAACAGGCTTCCAGCAAGGGTTTTCGGGAGATTAGCAAACCGCCGCATTCGGCCGCTCTGCCACCTCTCCGTGGACTAAACTTTAGCATGTCGCGGGGGGCTCTGCACGATCAAGTCGGCAGCGGCTCCCGGGTCATTTCTCCGTCGACCATGCGCCAGATCGCGAGGGGATTGCAGTCTCGCAATTCGTCGGGCAGCCGGGCTTCGGGAAATCCCTGATAACAGACAGGACGGCAAAAACGGAAAATCGCCTGGCTTCCGACCGACGTCGAGCGTCCATCGGAAGTTGAAGGGTAAGGGCCGCCGTGCACCATGGCGGGGGAAACTTCGACTCCGGTGGGGAATCCATTAAAGACCAGCCGGCCAACCTTATGTTTCAGGACCTCGATCAAATCGCTGAACTCGCGAAGATCGGATTCGGTGCCATGAATGGTCGCGGTCAGATGGCCGCGCAGGTTGCGGGCGAGTTCCAGTAGCTGGGCGCGAGTGGAGTGGCGGACGACCAGAGTCGCAGGACCGAAGACTTCGGCTGCCAGGTCTGGATTCTGCAGGAATGATTCCGCGTCGGCTTCGAAGAGCACCGCGCCTACGCTGTGCTCCTGGCCAGTTTCATCTTCGCTGGCAGCGGCAGGCCTGGCGGCCAGGAGCCTGACCCCTTTTTCTGTCTGGCGGCGCATGGTGGCGGATTGATAGGAAGCACGTATGCCAGCGGTGAGCATGTGGAACCGGCTGGACTCACCGACCAGTTTTCGTAGTTTGTCGATGAGGATTGTGGCGTCGGCACTTTCGGGCAGGAAGACGATTCCAGGTTTGGTGCAGAACTGTCCCGCTCCCAGAGTGAGCGATGCAAACATTCCGGTCGAGATGCTGTCGCCGTTTTCCCGCAGCGCGCCCGGCAAGATGAAAACCGGATTGGTGCTGCTCATTTCGGCAAACACCGGGATGGGTTCGGCGCGGGCGGCCGCCAAGTCCATCAGTGCTCTTCCGGCGTGGTGCGATCCGGTGAAGCCCACGGCTTTCACCAGAGGATGTTTGACCAGGGCCACACCTACCTCGGCGCCTGAATCGAGCAAGAGTGAGAAAACTCCTTCCGGCAAGCCGCATTCCTCAACACTCTCCCGCAACAACTGGCCGACCAGTTCGCTGGTGCCGGGATGGGCGGGATGCCCTTTGACAATCACGGGATTTCCCGCGGCCAGCGCCGAGGCAGTGTCTCCGCCGGCCACCGAGAAGGCCAGGGGAAAGTTACTCGCGCCGAAAACAACTACCGGGCCCAGGGGAAGCAGCATGGAACGCAGATCAGGCTTGGGCGCGGGCTTACGGCTGGCGTCCGCCCGGTCAATCCGGGCCATGACCCACGATCCCTCTTCGACGACTTGAGCGAAAAGACGAAGCTGGCCGCAGGTGCGTGCGGTCTCGCCTTGCAGGCGCGCCTTGGGCAGAGCAGTCTCCAGTTCGGCGCGCTCCACAATTGCGTCCACCGCGCCTTCGATTTTGGAAGCAATGGTGCGCAGGAACTTTCCTTTTTCGCGGCCCGAAAACTGGCTGTAGGCGGCAAAAGCTTCATGCGCCAGACTTGCCGCCAGATTGACTTCGTCGGTTCCCGCGCCGAAGAAGTCCGGCGGCAGGCGCTCGCCGGTGCGGGGATTCGTGGCGCGAAAAGTTGGCCCGGCGTCGGTGCCTGAACGGAATCCGATGATTGAGTGTCCCGATATTCTCAAGATTGTTCTGCCTCCCGAATGCTCTGTGCTCGGCGTTGCGCGTTAATAGTATATCGGTTGGTCCCGTTGCGAAGGCTCAGGCAAGCAGTTCACCTTCGCGTGAAGAGGACGGGGCATCTATTTTTCAGCCGGGTCTGCGGGCAACTGCTGTAGACTGGCGCCGCACGAATGGTTCATCTCCCACTGGAGGTACGAACGTGTCTGATTCATTCGCCAAGGAAATCACTCGCCGC
>CAWBGY010000010.1:0-16138 GCA_963788505.1 Terriglobia bacterium | reverse complement strand
GCGGGGTGGCGGGCCGGGCGGGCGGGGGATCGCGGACATAAGAAGTCGAGATGATTGCTCAGTCCGATTCTACAGCCCCCTTGCCAGAGGCGGTTCCACCGCGCGGCGCGTGCTTCTCTATAATGGGTAAAACCCGAATGATTCAGCCCAGATGACTCAACCCATGCTGCAGCCCGATTACAAGGAGTTCTCGCGCCTGGCGCGAGAGGCCACGCTGGTGCCGGTGGTCAAGTCGGTCGCGGCTATTCCGCGAACCGCCCGGTTTCGCCTTTCTCGCAATCGCCGAGAACGAGCCGAACGCCTTTCTGCTGGAGTCGGTCGAGCGCGGCGAGCAGATCGGACGCTACACGTTTCTGGGTGCGCGCCCTTACATGCAGGTGACGGCCCGCGTGGCGACGACATTGTGGTGCAGCGCGGCAAACGGCAGGAGCATCGCCAGGGAAGCGCGGTCCAGGTCATCGAAGGATTGCTGCGGCAGCATCGCCCCGCGACCGTGCCGGGGCTGCCTCCGTTCACCGCGGGCGCGGTGGGCTACTTCGCCTACGACGCCGTGCGGCAACTGGAAAATATCGGCGAGCACGCCAAGGATGACTTCTCGCTGCCCGACTGCATCCTGATGTTCTTCGACCGTCTGCTGGCCTTCGATCATCTGCGGCACCAGATTCACATCATCGCCACGGCCGATGTGTCGCGTGAGAGTCCGCGGCGCGCCTATGACCGTGCCGCGAGGGACATTGCCGTGCTGGAAAAGAAGCTGGCCGCGGGATTGCGCCCGGCGCACTGGCAGAAGGCCGCCGGTCGGGCAAAGGCAAGCTGAAAATTCATGCCGGCACCGGCCGCAACGGTTTATCAAGGCGGTGAAGCGCGCCAAGGAATACATCGCGGCAGGAGACATCTTTCAGGTGGTGCTTTCGCAGCGGCTCGACTTTACTCCGTCGGTCGCGCCGTTCGACATGTATCGCGCGCTGCGCACCGTGAATCCGTCGCCATACCTGTATTTTCTGCGCATGGGAGACACGCATATTCTGGGTTCGTCGCCGGAAATGCTGGTGCGGGTCACGGGCGCAAGCTGGAATACCGTCCGATTGCCGGCACCCATCCGCGCGGCCGCGACGAGGCCGAAGACCAGCGCCTGGAGCAGCAGATGCTGCACGACGAAAAGGAACGCGCCGAGCACGTGATGCTGGTCGACCTGGGACGCAACGACCTGGGCCGGGTGAGCGAATACGGTTCGGTGAAAGTGAAAGACCTGATGTACGTGGAGCGCTACTCGCACGTCATGCACCTGGTCTCGGCGCTCGAAGGCAAGTTGCGCGGCGACCTGGACGCGCTCGATGCCTTCGCCGCCTGCTTCCCCGCCGGCACGCTGAGCGGCGCGCCGAAAGTCCGCGCCATGCAGATCATCGAAGAGCTGGAACCGACGCGCCGTGGCATGTTACGGCGGTGCGGTGCTTTACGCCGATTTTGACTGGCAACCTGGACTCCTGCATCGCCATCCGCACCATGCTGATGCAGGGCAAGAAAGCATACCTGCAGGCGGGAGCGGGGATCGTCGCGGATTCCGATCCGGAGCGCGAGTTTGAAGAGTGCATGAACAAGGCACAGGCGGTGTTGCGGGCGGTGGAGGCAGCGCGCGGGAGCGGTTAGCACGGCCCACGTAGGCCCAGATGTCCTCATCTGGGCGGGCGAGCGAAGCTCGCCGGGGTGGCGGTTGCGTTGGCGAGACTGCCGGGCTTCGCCCGGCCGGGCGGGTGAGGGCACCCGCCCCTACGTGGTTCGTGCCAATCTTCTGGCGCAAGGATTAAACTAATACAAGAAGGCAAATCATCCATGAACAGCTTTGGCAGCCGGTCTGTCCTGCGGGTGGGCAGCAAGGAATACGAGATTTACCGTCTTAAGGCGTTGGACGAAAAAGGCATCTCCACCAGGCATCTTCCCTATTCGCTGCGCATTCTGCTGGAGAATTTATTGCGCACCGAAGACGGGCGCAACGTGACCGCGAACGACATCAAGGCGCTCGCCGCCTGGAACCGCAAATCGAAGCCCGACAAGGAAATCGCATTCACCCCAAGCCGTGTATTGCTGCAGGACTTTACCGGGGTGCCGGCAGTGGTCGATCTGGCCGCCATGCGCGATGCCATGAAGCGGCTTTCCGGCGATCCGACTTTGATCAATCCCCTGCAGCCGGCGGAGTTGGTGATCGATCACTCGGTACAGGTGGACGAATTCGGCACGCCGCAGTCTTTTCAACTTAACGCTGAACTCGAGTTCATCCGTAATAAGGAGCGCTACGCCTTCCTGCGCTGGGGACAGACTGCGTTTCACAATCTGGCCATTGTTCCGCCCGATACCGGCATCGTGCATCAGGTGAACCTGGAATATCTGGCGCGGGTCGTTTTCGTGCAGGAGCAGAACGGCCGGCGCTCGGCGTATCCCGATACTCTGGTCGGCACCGATTCGCACACTACCATGATTAACGGCCTGGGCGTATTGGGCTGGGGTGTAGGCGGGATTGAAGCCGAGGCCGCCATGCTGGGGCAGCCGGTCTCCATGCTGATCCCGCAAGTGGTCGGAGTGAAATTGACGGGCAAGCTTCACGAGGGCGCCACTGCCACCGATCTGGTGCTCACCATCACCGAGATGCTGCGCAATCACGGCGTGGTGGGTAAGTTTGTCGAGTATTTTGGCCCCGGACTGCAGGAATTGCCGCTGGCAGACCGCGCCACCATCGGCAATATGTCGCCGGAGTACGGTGCTACCTGCGGCATCTTTCCCGTCGATAGGGAAAGTCTCGCCTACCTGCGGCTTACCGGCCGTTCGGAAGAACAGATTGCGCTGGTCGAGGCCTACTGCCGTGAGCAGGGAATGTTCCACGATGACAAAACACCCGAAGCGGAATATTCCGAACTGCTGACGCTCGATCTGAACACCGTCGAGTCCAGCCTGGCCGGGCCGAAGCGTCCGCAGGACCGGGTGACGCTCGCACAAGCGGGAGAGTCATTCCGGATCGCGCTGCCTTCGCTGATCAAGCCAAAGGCTGCCGCGCAGGTGGCGGCGCCCACCGCGGTCGCTTCCGGCAACGCGCCTTCGGGCAGCGTTTCGAAGCAAGTAGACCGCTGGGAGCAGGAAGGCGGAAGTCCCAGTGCGATCGGGATCGACAACCACAAAGTTGAAGAACACGTTCCACCGGATGTGAAGAAATCGCTCCGCCATGGCAGCGTGGTGATCGCGGCGATCACCTCTTGCACCAACACTTCGAATCCGTCGGTGATGGTGGCTGCCGGACTGGTGGCGAAGAGGGCGGTGGAGAAGGGATTGACGGTCCCGCCCTGGGTAAAGACTTCGCTGGCTCCCGGGTCGAAAGTGGTCCGCGATTATCTGGAGAAGGCCGGACTGCTCCCTTATCTCGAGAAGATCAAATTTCACATCGTGGGCTACGGATGCACCACGTGTATCGGGAACTCCGGGCCGCTGCCGAAAGAAGTGTCGGAAGCAATCGACGAAAAGGACCTGGTTGTAGCTTCGGTGCTTTCGGGCAATCGAAATTTTGAAGGGCGCATCAACTCCGAAGTTCGCGCGAATTATCTGATGTCACCGCCACTGGTGGTAGCGTTCGCGCTGGCGGGACGGATTGATATAGACCTGCGCAAGGACCCGATTGGAAAAGGAAAAGACGGCCAGCCGGTTTATTTGTCGGACCTGTGGCCGCCCCAGCGCGAAGTGGAAGAGACGATCCGCAAATCCATCTCCTCCGACATGTTCACCCGAAGTTACGGCGAGGTCTATCACGGCGACAACCGCTGGCGCGGACTGCCCGTGCCCAAAGGCGAAACCTACACCTGGGAAAAAGATTCCACCTACATCCGCCGCGCCCCCTATTTCGACGACATGACGCTCGAGCCCCCGCCGGTCGAAGACATCAGGAGCGCGCGAGTGCTGGCCGTGCTTGGCGACAGCGTTACCACCGATCATATTTCTCCTGCCGGCTCGATCAAGAAAGACAGCCCGGCCGGACAATATCTGGTCGAACATGGCGTAAAGCCTGCCGACTTCAATTCCTACGGATCGCGGCGCGGCAATCATGAGGTTATGGTGCGGGGCACGTTTGCCAACGTGCGATTGCGCAACAAGATGGTCCCCAGCCTCGAGGGCGGATACACGCGTCATCTGCCCGGCGGCGCGGAAATGTCGATTTTCGAAGCGTCCGAAAAATACATCGCGGAGGGAGTGCCGCTGGTGATCCTGGCCGGAAAAGAATACGGCTCGGGCTCATCCCGCGACTGGGCCGCCAAAGGCCCGCGCCTGCTCGGCGTGCGCGCGGTGATCGCGGAAAGCTATCGAGCGCATTCATCGCTCGAACCTGGTGGGCATGGGGATCCTGCCGCTGCAGTTCCTGGCGGAGAGAGCGCGCAATCGCTCAACCTGACCGGTGAAGAAGTCTTTGAGATTTCCGCCGTCAACGAGTTGGTCCGAAAGTTCACGGCCGGCAGACAAGTGAAAGTCCGCGCCGGCCAGAAACAGTTCAATGCGCTGGTGCGCATCGACACGCCACAGGAGGCGCAGTACTACGCCAATGGCGGCATTCTGCAGTTCGTACTGCGACAGTTGATTGCGAGCAAACCGGCGCCCGTACACGCGTGATTCGGATCGTGTAGGCGCGAGCGTCCCGCTCGTGCAGCAACGTTCGAACAGCACGAGCGGGACGCTCGCGCCTACACACCCTTATGCCTCTCGTCGAAATTCACCATCTGACGAAAGTTTTCCCGCTCGGCGAGTCGCTGTTCGGCGCTCGTGCCAACGGTGAAGTTCGTGCCGTGGACGATGTGTCGCTCGATATCAACGCCGGTGAAACTTTGGGGCTGGTGGGCGAATCGGGATCGGGAAAAAGCACCTTGGGCCGCCTGGTGTTGCGGCTGATTGAACCCACTTCCGGCAGCGTGCGGTTCGAGGACCGCGACCTGCTGGCGGCCGGTCACCGCGAGATGCGCCGCCTGCGTCGCGACATGCAGATTATTTTCCAGGACCCGTTCGGCTCGCTCGACCCTCGCATGAATGTAGAGGACATCATCAGCGAGCCGCTGGTGATTCATGAAGCGATGAGTCTGACCGCCCGCCGCTCCCGCATTTCCGAGTTGCTGGGCGCGGTCGGCCTCGACCCATCGGCCCTGCCCCGCTTCCCGCATGAATTCAGCGGGGGACAGCGGCAGCGTATCGGGATCGCGCGCGCGCTGGCGCTGCGTCCGAAATTCATCGTGGCGGATGAGCCGGTTTCCGCGCTGGACGTCAGCGTGGGGGCGCAGATCGTGAATCTGCTGGCGCAGTTGCAGCGCGAGTTTGGCTTGACCTATCTTTTTATTTCACATTCCATGCCGGTGGTGCGCTATCTTGCCACCCGGATTGCGGTGATGTATCGGGGAAAGATCGTCGAGGCTGGGGATACCAGGCAGATTACGGAACGGCCGCAACATCCATACACGCGCAGCCTGCTTGAAGCCACGCCTGAAATCGCGGTGTAGCCGTATGAATTACGTAGGCCCGGACGCCCTCGTCCGGGCGGGCGAGCGCAGCTCGCCGGGTTTGGTGGTTATGCGGAAACCCTCTGGGTTTGGCGGCCCGGCCGCGAAAGACCGGCCGGGCTTTGCCCGGCTGGGCCGGTGAGGGCACCCGCCCCTACGTGTTTTCCGTGAAATCATCTATGCTTTGTACCTGCGTTTTCTGGAGGCAATATGAAATTGTGGCTTGCAATGCTCGCGTTATCCGCCGCCGCTTTCGCTCAACAAGCAAAGAATCCCGTGACCGATGTTTTGCGGGACGCTCTGGCCGGCCGTCAAAAGAATACGGTCGCGGCTATTGACGAAATGCCGGCTGACAAATTTGGCTTCAAGCCTACGCCGGAACAGATGTCGTTCGGCCATCTGGCGGCACACATCGCTGAAGCCAACTATTTCTTTTGTGCCAAGGTTGGCGACGTTGCCGCACCGAAGGTTGAGGAAGTGACGGAGACTGCCGGCAAGGAGAAGCTGGTCGCGGCGGTGAAGGCATCGTTCGACTTTTGCGGGACAGCTCTGGCTAAAGCGGAAGACGCGAAACTCGGCGATCCCATTCAGGATTTCATGGGCAAGACGCGGCCGCGCGCCTGGGCGGCGCTGGCCCTGGCCGGCAGTTGGTCTGATCACTACGGCGCTGCCGCCATGTATCTCCGACTGAACGGCCTGCTGCCGCCAACCGCGCAGAAGAAGCCGGCAGAAAAGAAGTAATGCCGGTTGAGCGCCCCGCCGGAGTGACTGCGGTGGCGGCTGTGTTTCTTCTCGCCGCTGCCTACTTGCTGGCGGTCGGGCTCACCATGCTGGCCCGTCCCGGACTGGTTTCGATGGCGGCGGGCGCTCCGTTGCTGGGCGGACTCGAACTCGCTGGCCCCTACATGTTTCTGCTCATAGGAGCGTTGGGCGCGGGTATCGCGGTTGGGCTGTGTTTCTTACACCGCTGGGCCCGCTGGCTGGCCATTCTTGTCGCCCTGATTGGCCTCGTCTTGCTGCTGCCCAGCGTCTCCAGCGCCCTGATTGATTTTCGACTCGGAAGGCTGGCCTGGACGGGTCTGGGAGTGATGGTCCGGACGATAATCGTCTGGTATCTCTTCCAGGGACCGGTAGTGGAATACTTTAGTTCAAATTGATCTAAGCGAGACATGATATGTGCTGCTACAACATTGATAATATTATGTTTATGGTTAATAGGTACTATTATATGCGTACCTATAGCATGGTATAATATACGGAAGTATGGCTTTGAGTATCAAGAACGACAGCACGGAACGGCTGGCTCGTCAGGTGGCAGGCGAGACTGGCGAGTCTCTGACCCAGGCGATTCATGAGGCTCTGCGGGAGCGGTGGGAGCGGCTGAGGGCGGGACGAAAGAGCCGAGTCCTGACCAGCCAGCTCGAAGACGTGTTGCGCCGGGTGGACGCCCTGCCAGCTATCGACACGCGGCCGGAAGACGAAATCCTGGGCTATGACGAGCATGGAATGCCACGCTGATGGTGATCGACACCTCCGCGCTGATCGCTATCTTCCTGGCTGAGGCCGAACGCAGGCAGTTTCTCGACCGGATCGTCGAGGCTGCAACCCGGCTCATCTCCGCCGCCAACGCACTCGAAACCGGGATTGTGCTGGAAGCCAGACGCGGCGAAGCCGCAGGTCGCGAGTTTGATCTCTTCCTGGTTCGCGCCAATCTTCAAGTCGTCCCGGTGGACAGCGAACAAGTCGAAATCGCGCGCTCCGCATGGCGCAAATATGGCAAAGGCCGGCATCCGGCGGGACTCAACTTCGGAGATTGTTTCGCGTATGCCCTGGCCAAGTCCTCAGGCGAACCGCTTTTGGCCAAGGGCACCGATTTCTCTACCACCGACCTCGAACTAGTTGCCGGGAACGACGAGAGCGCGAAAACATAAGCCGCTGGTGGGAACTGTTTGTTCCCCGCTCCCCCTGCAAACTACTTCGCAGGTGCGGCTGCCGGTTTGATTGCGCTGGCCGCTTTTTGCAGATCATCCACGGAGCTGGAGGTTAGCTGATACAGTGCCGGTTCGTTCTCTCGCTTCGCTACATAACCAAACAGCGGCACCTGGCAAGCGAGTGGAGAAAGTGCAGATCGCTAAGTCCAAAAATCGTTTCGGAATAAAGTCTTTATCAGCATGCCGGAATTACCCGATATTGCCGCTTACATTACGGCGCTTGAAGAACGCATCGTAGGGCAGACGCTCGAGCAGGTGCGACTGGCCAGTCCTTTTCTTCTTCGCACTGTGCAGCCCCCAATTGCGAGTGTGGAGGGACGCCTGGTGCGCGAAGTGCGGCACATCGGCAAGCGCATCGCGATTGGTGTCGAAGGCGATCTCTGGCTGGTGCTGCACCTGATGATCGCCGGACGGCTGCACTGGAAGGCTCGTCTCGCAAAGCTGGCTGGGCGCAAGAGCCTGGCGGCCTTCGATTTTCCCACTGGCTCTTTGGTGCTGACCGAAGCCGGCACGAAGCACCGCGCATCGTTGTCGGTTTTCGCCGGAGAGGAAGCCTTGCGTTCCGTGGATGCGGGAGGGATTGACGTCTTCACCAGCGATCTCAACTCGTTTCGCGACGCTCTTACGGTCGAAAATCGCACGCTCAAGAGAGCTCTTACCGATCCGCGCATCGTCAGCGGCATCGGCAACGCCTATTCGGATGAAATCCTGCATTCCGCCCAGCTGTCACCGGTCACGTTGACGCACAAGTTACAGCCGGAGGAATGGCAAAGGCTGTTTGCTGCGACGAGAGACACGCTCAAACTGTGGATCGACCGGCTACGCGTAGAGGCCGAGTCTGGATTCCCAGAGAAAGTAACTGCATTTCGCAGGGAGATGGCGGTTCATGGCCGCTACGGAGAACCGTGCCCGAGGTGTGGCGAAAAAATCCAGCGCATTCGCTACGCGGACAACGAAACCAACTACTGTGCGCGATGCCAAACCGGTGGGAAACTTCTGGCCGATCGCAGTTTGTCCCGGCTGCTGCGGTCGGACTGGCCCCGTACGCTCGAAGCATTGGAGGCGCTTAAGCGCCGGTAGAGTCGTGCTGAGAGTGTGGGGCGGGCGCCCTCGCCCGCCTCTTTTGATCTTGATCGTGATCTTGACTGGCGTCGCTCAGCGTATCCCAAGTCTCAAGGCAAAAACGGCGAGCGGGGGCGCCCGCCCTACACAACCTATTCTTCCTCTTCCTTCACATCCCCACGCGCCGCTTTCGCCTTCTCGACAATCTTCTCCTGCAATATTCCCGGCACGGTGTCGTAGTGGTGCATTTCCATGTTGAAGCTGCCGCGGCCCTGGGTCATTGAGGTGAGGTCCACGCCGTAGGTCAGCATTTCGGCCATGGGCACTTCCGCTTTCACCACCGTGTTGCCGCCTTTGTTGTCCATGCCCTGGATGCGTCCGCGGCGGCTGTTGAGGTCGCCCATGATGCTGCCCGCGAAATCGTCGGGCACGGTGATCTCGACCGCCATCACGGGCTCGAGCAGCGTGGGCTTCGCCACCTCCATGGCCTTTTTAAAGGCGATGCGGCCGGCCATCTGGAATGACATGTCGTTCGAATCCACATCGTGATACGAGCCGTCGTAGAGGATGACCCGGAAATCCACCACCGGGAATCCCGCCAGATAGCCGCGGGCGGCCGCGTCTCTGATTCCCTTTTCGATGGCCGGAATGTAGTTCTTGGGAATCGAGCCGCCGAAAATGTCGTTGACGAATTCGAACTCACCGCCGCGGGCCAGCGGTTCCATCTTGATTTTGCAGTCGCCGTACTGGCCGTGTCCGCCGGTCTGCTTCTTGTGCTTGCCCTGGACGTCGGCCTTGCCGCGAATGGTTTCGCGGTACGGCACCTTGGGCGCTTTCAGCACCACTTCCGTGTGGTACCGCTTCTTCATTTTGGAGACGACCACTTCAATGTGTTGCTGGCCCGTACCGGCGATCAGGAATTCCTTGGTCTGGGGATCGCGGAAGAACCGCAACATGGCATCTTCTTCCATCAGCTTGTGGATGCCGGGGCCCAGCTTGTCTTCGTCGGCGCGGCTCTTGGGTTCGATGGCAAAGGTGATGGCGGGCTCAGGCAGCTTTACCCGCGGATACTGAATCGGAGCCGACTTGTCGCCCAAAGTGTCGCCGGTCAGCGTGTCTTTGAGCTTGGCCACCGCTCCTATGTCGCCGGCATGCAACTCCGTCACCGGCACGGCGGTTTTTCCCTGCATGATAGAGATGTGCGCGAATTTTTCCTGGGAGCCGCGGCTGAAATTCACCAGGGTCGCGTCGTTCTTGAGGACCCCGGAGAAGACTTTGAAATAGGAAATGCGTCCCGCGAAGGGATCGGACACCGTCTTGAACACGTAAAGCGACACGGGCTCGGCATCGGTTTCATGCCGCCTCGTCGGCTCGCCATTGCTCGAACTCCGCCGGGTCGCCCTGCACCCACTCATGCTCCGACGGCGCCGGCGTGTAATCCACGATGAAATCCATCACCCGGTCGGCGCCGATGTTGCCCAGACCGGAGCCGAAGATTACGGGAAAGATCTTGTCCTCGCGAATGGCGTTGTGCAGCGCCGGGATCAGGTCTTCCTCCGGAATCGTTCCCTTCTCGAAGAATTCTTCCAGCAGGGCGTCGTTGCCTTCGGCCACCAGTTCCACGAGCTTTTCGTGCTGGGCCTGGACTTCGTCCTTCATGTCGGCGGGAATTTCGGTTTCTTTACCTTTGCCATCGCCGCCCAGTTCGTAGGTGTAGGCCTTCATGGTGACCAGATCGACCACGCCGCGGAAGTTTTTCTCTTTCCCGATGGGTAGCTCCAGCGGAATCACGGACCGCCCGAAGGCGTTGGTCAGCGATTCCAGGACGCGCTCCGCGTCGGCGCGGTCGCGATCCATGCGGCTGGCCACGATCAGGCGCGGCGTCTGAAATTCTTCGCAGTCGTTCCATACTCGCTGGGTCACAACTTCGACGCCGGCGACGCCGTCCACCACCACGATGGCTGCATCCACCACCGGCAACACCAGCTTGGCTTCGTGGACGAACATGCTGAAACCGGGCGTGTCCACAATATTGATTTTGGTTTTGCCCCACTCCACGTGGGCCAGGCCGGCGGAAATGGACATCTTGCGCGCGATTTCCTCTTCGTCGTAATCGGTGGTGGCGGTGCCGTCGTCCACACGGCCCATGCGCTGGTTCGCCCCTGCGGCGTACAGCATGGCGGAAACCAGAGAGGTCTTGCCCGCGTGTCCGTGCCCAATCACCGCTACGTTCCGGATGTTCGCGCCTTCATATGCCTTCACAGGTTCGCTCCTTGAGAAAAAGGCGGGCTCATATTAGGACTTATAGAAGAGGACAACTTATAGACCCGAGCCCGGCAGCCTGTCAAAACCTACGATGCTACCACAGCGGAATTTGGCCGCTCAAGCCAGCCGGGATGCGGACGATGGTCAGCCTGAAATCTGCGTCCGCAGGCAGCGTTTTATGCCGAGCTTGCGGGCGCATCTCGCGGGGAGCGGATCGGCCGGCAGGGCTCTTGACTCACTCACTTTGCGGCGCTGCCAGCGTGAGTTGCACAGCCTGATGGTCATGCTCACCCAGGGTGACGGTCTTCGGTTCGGAGATAATCGACGGCGCCTCTGATGAAACCGAAGGCAGCTTGGCGGTAATCCGGTATTTGCCTGGGGCCAGGGCGGTGAACGTGAAGTGACCGTTCTGGTCGGTGCTGGCGCTCGCCGAATTCATTTGGTTGAAGAACGTTTCCGGGTCGGGCTTTGCCCGAACCTGCGCGGCGGGTACCGGTTGGTCTTGCTGGGTTACAGTTCCTTCCAGTTGCGCGCTGGCCGAACTGAGCGCGATTTCTAATGTTCCAGTGGGAGAGCCTTGTTCCAGCTCCAGGCCTTTCTGCAGGACGTCTTGCGCTCCGAGTCGGGCCGACTTCATGTACCAGCCTTGTTCGATCCCGGAGATCCGGAGCGCATAGTTGCCATCGGAAACGTCGGTGATCTCGAATGAGCCGTCTTGCTTGACCCTGAGCTATAGCCAAACTCGCGGTATCGCTTTCGCTTGCAGACTCGAGCTCAAGCTGAATGCGGTCGAGGGCGATCGCGCTGGGGGCCGCGATGCGTCCGGGTATGGTAGCTCCCTTACCGAAGGCGATTACGACGGAGTCGAGATTCTCGTTGCCAACCTCGAGCTTCTGCTGCGCCATGTGAAAGCCGTTTTCATCGCGTTGCTGGGCGCTCAGGACATAGCTCCCCGGCGGAACACCTTTGATGCTGAATTCCCCCTTGGCTCGGGTACTGGCAGAGAGTTCGTCAGCTCCACTTGCCGGTCTCGGGAACGTAGAGATCGACATACGCATGGGTCGCGGGTTTGCCGTCGGGAGCAATGACACGTCCGGCGACTTCGACGGTCTTCACAGTCCGCATGGTGAAATCGGCCTCAACTTCCTCGCCGGGGCCAAGCTGGAGGGACTGCGCCTGGTCAAGTTGGATGACGCCGGGGTAGAACACCGCGGCATATTGGCTGCCCAGATTACTTCGGACGATCCAGCTCGTGCTGTCGTCCTGCGTATCCAGGCAACACGCATCGGACTCTGCTGCCTTCACATAGTACTCGCCGGGTTTCAGTCCAAAGATGCGGTACTCGCCGCGATCGTCGGTCACAGCGGCGGACGAAGCCAATTACCTGCACCTTTCTGGTTTCGGGGACCCCAGTCCTCCTTCTCTTCGGCGCTCAGCTTGCGCAATGCCATGACTGACCAGCCTCGCCATCGGCTCGCCGCTCTCATCGACGATGCGCCCCGTAACCACGGCAGCTCGCACCAGGCGGAAAAGAACATTATTCACCTCCTGGCCTGGCGTGCAGGGTCAACACTGCGCCCTGGCTCACGTCCTTTGGCTTGGTATTGCTGAGTGAGGTAGCCCGCGTGAGAAGCGGAAAAAGGTATACCGTCCAGGGGCGATCTTCTTGATCTCGAAGCGGCCGTCGCTGTCGGTGGTGGTCGCGAACACGGAAGAAGACTGAGAACTTGTGTCCTGCTGGATCAGAACGATCCGCGAGGATTTGAGTGGAGCGCCTTCTGCCGCAGTGACGACTTGCCCGGAGACGGCGCATAGAGCGGGCTGCTTTTGGTTGGCCGCGTTGCCCCCGGCCGGCACCTGGGCCGCGGAGGCCAGAGCCATGAGCAGGCAGATAATCGCCAGGGCAATGGTGCGCATCGCAACCAGACTCCCTCGCTGTCGCCACTCATTTTCGCAAGCACGAGAGCAAAATGGAAGGGCGAACGGCGGTCTTTCCATGCGTTGATCTGGTCCCCCTCGGCCCAGACTCGGCCTCACCAGTCGGACAAGACCTATTGTTTCTTTGCTCGCGCGAGACTCCCCGCCACCACCCAGGCTCCTCCACACATCGCCAGGGCCACAAACATGCTGGTCCATTCGTTTCCATTGTGCGAGGCCGCAACCACTCGAGGCAGATGCACCACAAACACCCACAAGAAAAACATCAGTCCCAACAGCGTAGCAGCCAACCCCGCACGTTGCCGGGCAAGGATGGACAGCGCCGGCAGCGACAAATGCCACACCCACAAAAATTGCCCAGAACAGATGCCAGGGAATCCACGCCGGCACCAGTGTGGCCACAAACCGCGCATAGAGGAAATGCTGAGCCCTAAAAACCAGGAGCGGAACGGCAAACAGGATCCGCCCCAGCCAAACCAGCGTTCCGGAGAGCACCAGCGCCGCGCCACACATCGCGAGAATCTCAAATCCACTGGTCCACGGGCCCGGATCGTGAACATGCGCGACGAGTCGGGGCACGAATACCACGAGCGCGCGCAGCAGGAGCACGATCGCCAGCAGCGCCGCAGCCAGACGCATTTTCTTCGCGATGGCGATATACGCGGCGGCAACAATGATCAGCACCATCGCAGCAGCGTACGCCCACAGCGGGCGCCCCGGACTCCAGGGAGGCCCGGGCACCGGTGTCGCCAGTAAGGCATGGCCCAGGTATTGGAAACCGAAGGCCGCCATGGCGATGGCAAAGAGCAAACGGCCAAGTCGGGCGAGCTTTGCCATGTTGTTTATTGTCAAGTCCCGTGGTTTCAGGGAATGACTGCTCCAGGAATATAGTGCCAACTCAATTCGTTCGTCCAGGCACAGACTGAAGCCCAGAGTGCAAGACTTCTTGCCTGCGGGATCATAATATTAGTGCCCTGATGAAAAGGGGCGTCAGGCACATGAACCCTAGCGAAGTATTGCTTACGGCGGAATGGCGCGATCTTGCCATGCTGAACTATGTCGTGGATCCCGCCCTGCTCCATCGATTTGTTCCCGCCGGGACCGAACTAGAATTGTGGAACGGCCACGCATTCCTTAGCCTGGTAGGATTTCGTTTTTTGAATGCCAGGGTCTTGGGGATTTCCTTCCCATTTCATTCTAATTTCGAAGAAGTTAACCTCCGCCTCTATGTGCAACGACAGGACGGACGTCTCATCAAGCGTGGCGTCGTTTTCATCCGCGAGATTGTCCCTCGGTGGGCAATCGCAGCCCTGGCCCGCACCCTGTATAACGAGAGCTATGTCTCCCTGCCAATGTCGCACCAAGTATCAGCAGTCGATGAGAATATAAAAGTGATGTATGCGTGGAGGTCCGACAATCGATGGAACAGAATGAGCCTGGCAGTGAAGCGACACCCTGTGCTTCCCGGGCCAAGTTCAGAGGAGCGATTCATTACCGAGCATTACTGGGGATACGCGCGTCAGCAAGATGGCAGCTCCGTCGAATATCAGGTCGCACATCCAGCGTGGAGGGTGTGGAGCGCACTGGATGCCCAGTTTGAAGGTGATGTGGAACAGCTCTACGGCAACGACCTCGCCGCCGTACTAAAGCAGAAACCAGCGTCCGCGTTCCTCGCCGAGGGTTCTGAGGTTACGGTATACAAAAGCAGGAGGTTGTAAGAAAGATGTCTGACTCTAGTTCGTCCGCCGAGCCGGCAAAAGGGTGGGTGCTGTACGACGGTGAATGTAGCTTTTGTTCGCGCTGGTTACTCTTCTGGCAGCCAACTCTGGCAAAATACGGTTTCAACAGCGTCGCGTTGCAAGAGCCTTGGGTGGTGAAACGACTACAACTTCCGCCCGAGAAGCTTCTGTACGACATTCGCCTGCTCACTCGCGAGCGTCAGCTGGTTTCAGGAGCTGATGTCTATCTGCAAGTGACCAGACGAATCTGGTGGGCGTGGCCCTTATATGCCGTTTTCAGCCTTCCAGGATTCAATGGGCTCATGCGTACCTGCTATCGGTGGTTTGCCCGGAACCGCTACTGTGTCTCGCATGCCTGCGGACTGAATACGACTCGGGATGCACGCGATCCCGTTCCTCCACATTGACTGGTTTTCGATTCCGCCGGTAAATCGCCGAACGCTGCTCCTTCACCACTTCTTGAAAATCACGAACACCGCCGCCACGATCAGGGCAAATCCCACGAGGTAGTTCCACCGGATCTGTTCGTCGAGATAGAGCACCGAGAAGACCGAGAACACGGTCAGGGTGATAACTTCCTGAATCGTCTTGAGTTGGACAGTGCTGAATTCGTAGGATCCGATGCGATTTGCGGGCACCTGAAAACAGTACTCGAAAAACGCGATGCCCCAACTGATGACGATGACTTTGAGCAAAGGCGCCTGCCGGTATTTCAGATGGCCGTACCAGGCGAAAGTCATAAAGATGTTGGAGATGGTGAGCAGGACGATCGTGGTCATAGGGTGTTGGCTTCCTCAAAATGGGGTGCCTTCTCAAGGTGTGCAGCAAAATCGAGTTCGGGTATTCTAAAGCGGTCGGCGTCCGGAAAACTTGGAGGCGTACCATCAGCGACGCGTTGCTTGCCGACTCCAGGAAGGAACCATGTTTCCGCAACTAGCCCGATTCGCGGATGTCGGATTTCTGCTTCTCCGGCTCATGGTCGGCGTGGTCTTCATTGCCAGCGGCTGGAGCCATCTCAAGCATTCCGAAGCGCGGAGCAAAAGCATCGACATGAGCCCGGGCTTTACGATTGTCCTGGGCGCCGCTGAAGTGGCGGGGAGCCTGGGTGTCATGCTCGGGATTCTGACTCAACTGGCCGCGCTCGGGCTGATCCTGATTATGCTGGGGGCGATCCAGAAAAAGATTTTCGTGTGGCATACCGGGTTCTGGGGTCAAAACACCTACGGCTGGCACTACGATCTCATGCTGGTAGTGATGAACCTGGTCATCCTGGTCACCGGTGGCGGCCGTTGGGTACTGCTGAAGTAGCCAGCGAGCCTGTCAACTGGCGGATGGTTTTGGGAACCAATCTCAGTCCGCCAAACTGATGCACTAGAGTAACCGGGTAATGCTTGCGCGCTGGCTTCGCGTCACTTATTCTGGTGGCGAACGTTTCGCCGGTCAGTGTTCGCCGGTCAATGAACGGCCGAACCTGGAACCGGCGGAACCCAGACTCAGCAAACCAGCCATGTATCGCCTGACCGCCAGATTGTTGCTTGTGCTGCTGCTTGCGGGCACGTTTGTTCCGGCAGCCCTGGCGCTTTCTGCTCCCATGCCGCAGGCCTGCTGCATGCGGATGGCGATGTCG
>CAWBGY010000009.1:0-1201357 GCA_963788505.1 Terriglobia bacterium | reverse complement strand
TGGCGTCCCCGACGGGATTTGAACCCGTGTTACCGCCGTGAAAGGGCGATGTCCTAGGCCAGGCTAGACGACGGGGACCACTGAGGAATGAAACACTGGTCATTCTACCATCCTCAGTCCCCGCCACGAATTGAGGTCGCGTCCCAAGGCGATCACTCTGCCGTGCTGTCGAAGGTTTCATCCCCGAAGCTGCCGACGGCTCGTCCACAACCGGACCGAAGCGTTGGCAGTAATGAATCGGATCACGTGATCAGAGCGGCGTTCGTCGCACCCGGCAGTACGGCTATGCTGGCGGCGACGGCCGAGAGTTTTCATGAGGCCGCTATCGTCACTGTTCATTCACGGACACCCACCGGTGAAACCGGACACACAATTTCGTTCAAACCCCTGCGAGATCTCGCAGGCCGCTTCGTTCTCATAGAGTTGCATTCACGGCACTTTGGTTCTCGAATTGCATTTCTGGCCATGTAGCCATATCGTCACGCAAAGGCCGACCATGACCACCCTGCTGCAGGACCTGCGATTCGCCCTTCGCCAGATGCGCCGTTCTCCCGGCTTTGCCCTGACTGCGGTCTTCACCCTGGCGCTCGGGATTGCTGCCAACGTCATCGTTTTCGGGGTGATCCAGGCGTTGATCCTGCGGCCCATTGATGTGCCTCATCCCGAGCAGGTGATGACGCTCGCCCACACGAATGAGTCTTATCCGATTTTTTCCTATCCGGAAGTGCGCGATGTCCGGGACGGAAATACGGTGTTCTCCGCGGTTGGCGCCTTTGACGTCGATAATTTTGGCCTGGAGGCCAACGGCGTCACCCGGCCGGTGTGGGGCTTTAAGGTGAGCGGGCAATATTTCGAGGCCGTTGCGCTCAAGCCGTTCCTCGGGCGCCTGCTGCAACGCGCGGACGATGATCATCCCGGCGCATCAGAGGCCGCAGTGCTTTCCTGGCCCGCCTGGAAGAGTGATTTTGGCGCGGACCCAGACATTGTAGGAAAGACCATCCGTCTTAATAAGCAGCCCTACACCATTGTCGGTGTTACTCCGGAAGGTTTCTATGGCACTGAAAAATTTTTGCAGCCTGACATTTTCGTTCCCATGGCGAATGAAGCATCGCTGAGCGGCTACAACTGGCTTGAATCGCGGCACGATCAAAATATCTTTTCGATCGTGCGCCTCAAGGACGGCGTCACCACACCCCAGGTGCAGGCTGAACTCACTGCGATTGCTGCCCGCGAAGCTCGCGAGTATCCGAAAGACGAAGAAAAGCTGACCCTCAAACTGACCCGCCCTGGCCTGGTCGGCGACTTTATCAGCGGCCCCACCCGCGCGTTTCTGGCCGGCGTGATGGGCCTCGCAGGTATTGTGCTGCTCGCCGCCTGCGCCAACCTCGGCAGTCTGTTCGCGGCGCGAACCGCGGACCGCACCCGCGAGATTGCCATACGCATGGCGATTGGATCGAGCCGCTGGCGTATTGTCCGCCAGGTTCTGGTCGAGGCCTTTGTGATTTCGATCCTCGGGGGCATATGCGCCTGCGGCTTAGCGTGGATTGCACTCACCGGCCTGGCTAATTGGCATCCTCCCACCGAATATCCTTTCAAGTTCCACATCATGCCGCAGTCATCGCTGATCCTGATGGCGTTCCTGATCTCGGTGCTCGCCGGTGTAGGGTTCGGGGTAATGCCGCTGTGGCAGATATTCAAGACCGATCCGAATCATGCGATCAAGAGTGGCGGAAGCCAATCCACCGCCGGACGCCGCTGGGCGCTTCGCGATGTCCTGCTGGCCGCCCAGATCGCGCTCTGCTGCGTCACCGTCACCGCCGCCTTTGTCTCGCTGCGTGGCCTGGGCAAAGCCATGACCATGAACATGGGCATCAATCCCAGGCATGCGGTGGTGGCGAAATTCCAGTTGAGTCAGGCCGGCTATTCGGGCGAAGCTGTTGACCACTTCCAACGCCAGTTGCTGGAAAGAGTCTCGCACCTTCCGGGCGTGCAAGCAGCCGGGTACGCGCAATCCACGCCGCTCTCCCAGGATACGTTCGTTTCCGATGTCTTCTCTCAACAGACCACCGATTTCAAACCCTCAAACCGGGCATTCGGTGCCTACGGCTACGACGTCTCGCCGGGATACTTTGCCGCTGCTGAGACACCACTGCTCTCGGGACGCGATGTAAGTTTCTCCGACAACGCGAAGACCCCGGCGGTCGCGGTTGTGAATCGGGAGTTCGCCCAGCGCCTCTTCCACTCCGAAGACGTGATTGGCCGCTATTTCAAAAACTCATCCGGCGCGCAAATCCAGATCGTGGGCATCGTGGCCGACGGAAAATATCTGTTGCTCAGCGAAAACCAGAAAGCGGCAGTGTTCTTCCCGATCTCGCAGCGGCCAACCACGAAAACATCGCTGATTGTGCGGCTACCACCTGATTCTTCGGAAGCAGCCACGAACGATATGGCAGCCACCCTTCGCAAAGTGGTGCGTGATCTGGACCCCACTATTCCTATCCGGGAATCGAGCCCCTGGAGGAACCAGCTTGGGCTGACGTTCTTCGTCTCCCAGGTGGCAACTGTCGCCCTCGGCCTGTTCGGTGCGTTTGGGTTGCTGCTGTCGATCACTGGGACCTTTGGCCTGGCGTCATACACCGTCAGCAAGCGCCTGCGCGAACTGAGCATTCGGGTCGCTCTCGGCGCACAGGCGAAGCAGATCCTCTCGGCCGCGCTCGGTCGCATGTTGATCCTGCTGGCCATCGGGTCAGTGGCTGGAATGCTGCTCGGTGTCGCCGCAAGCCGGGTGCTTTCGGCGATCGTCTACCAGGCGTCGGCACAGGATCCATTCGTGCTTGCTGCGGTTGCATTCACCCTGCTGATCACTGGATCACTTTCGGTTGCCGGTCCCGTGAGACGCGCCCTGCATATTGATCCGGCAGAACTGCTTCGCGAACAATAATTGTCAAACCAGAACCGGAGGCGCTGTAACATCACAATCGGCATGACAAATGTTACGAGAACTTGAGACCTCGACCACCTTTCCCAGGCATGCGGCCGTCCAAACCAGAAGGCTTTGTCCGTTTCCGAACAGCCGATAGCGGAAACCGGACAGTCTGACGCTGCACTGACCACAGCCTTCTGAGTAGAATGAGCAACTTAACGAACCCAGATGGTGGCTCGCGAATTGCCCTGACGCAGACCAGCGTCTATCTTGCCTTTTTCCCCGAGCGAGGCCTCCATGCAGAGTCTGTTGCAGGACTTGCGCTTTGCCTTTCGACAGATGGCGAGAACCCCGGGTTTCTCCCTGACTGCAATCCTGTCGCTGGCGCTCGGGATTGGCGCCACGGTTTCTGTCTTCAGCGTTATCTACAGCGCGGTGCTCAACGCATGGCCCTATGCCGGGTTTGACCGGGCCTGCCAGATCGACACCATCGATAAGGCTGGAAACGAAGGCGGGCCAGGCTTTACCGGACCGCAGATTCGCCAACTGCGCCAGGTAAGCGGAGTAGAAGACGTGATCGCCATGCAGCGGTGGGACCTGGTCATGACCGGGAGTGATGTCCCGGAAAACCTGTACGCGGTTTACTTTACGGGCAACGCCTTCCAATTCTTCGGCATGCCGGCGCTGCTCGGCCGTTACGTCCTGCCCTCGGACGCGCCCGACCTGCAAGACCCTCAACCGGTGGCCGTCCTCAGCTACACCTTCTGGCGGCGTCACTTCAACGGCGATCCCACCGTCGTGGGCAAGAACATCCAGCTCGTGCACAAGGACTACACCATCCTGGGAGTCCTGCCACCTCGCTTTACCTGGATGGATGGCGATGTCTATCTCCCGCTCAAGATGTCGCAGGCGCAGGACGTCACGTATAACGTGAGCCTGAAGCTTAGGACGGGCGTCAGTACCACCACCGCCGAGGAAGAGCTTCGCCCGTTGTTACAACAATTCGATAAAGAAAGGCCCAATTATTATCCCGCACACTATCGAATCGCCGTCCGAAAAATGGGTGAGTTCTACGTGCGTGATTTGCGAGGCACACTTTATCTGCTCTTCGGGGCAGTGGCCCTACTGCTGGCGATTGGCTGCGGCAACGTTTCGATTCTGTTGCTGGCGCGGGGCACCGCCCGCCAGCACGAACTGGCGGTGCGGTCGGCGGTGGGCGCAAGCCGCTTCCGGATTGTGCGGCAACTGCTGACCGAGTCTCTGCTGCTCTCCCTGATCGGCGCGGGGCTGGGGGTAGTGCTCGCCTACCGGACGCTGGGATTCATCGTGGCCCGGCTGCCCGAATATTCCTTCCCTCACGAAGCCGATTTTCACGTAAATCTGCCGGTGTTGCTTTTCAGTGTGAGTCTGGCGGTGGTGTCGGGCATACTCTTCGGCGTCTTTCCCGCGCTCGAGTCGGCGCGGCGGGAGATCAATCACGTGATCCAGGCCGGCAGCCACAAAATGGCGGGCAGCGTACGCGGCAAGCGCATGCACACCGGACTGATTGCCGGGCAGATTGCCCTTACCTTATTACTGCTCACCGCCGCGGGCGCGGCCATCCAGGGATTTTCCCGCATGATGCAACGGCCGCTGGGCTACGATCCTCACCATGTGATGTCGGTCGGAATCCCTGTCCACGAAAATACCCTCAACGGGTGGGCGGAGCGCGCTGCATATTTCGCCCAACTTCGCGAGCGGATCGCGGCCACGCCCGGAGTGATTTCCGCGGGCATTTCGAGTAATGCCACGCCGCCGAGCAACGGGTCGACTCAATCTTTCGAAATCCTGGGTAAGACGGCGGCTGAGCAACAGGAGGCGCGGGCGAATTTTGTGAGTCCGGAATATTTCACCATCCTGCATATTCCGCTGGTTGAAGGACGCCTGTGGGAGCAGAGCGAAGTCGTGCGCGGTGCCACGCTTGCACTGGTCAACCAGACATTTGTGCGCCGTTATTTTCCGGGCGAAGACGTGCTGAGCCACTCGGTGCGCATGCCTCGATTGATCGGCCAGCCCCCTTACCGGCTGAACGCAACCGGGAGTGACGGCTGGCTGCAAATCATTGGCGTGGTCGGCGACGCGCTCGACGACGGGCTGGATAAACCCATTGCGCCGGCGCTGTATCTGCCGTACACCGTCTACATGTTTATGGGAACGCAAATTCTGGTGCGGACCCAGGGTGAACCTCTGGCGCTGCTGCACGGCATTCGCAAGGAGATCGCCGCCGTCAATCCCGATCAGCAGGTGGACTCGGATGTGCAAGACCTCGAGGGATGGATCAGACGAGAACCGGAATTTGCCATTTCACGCCTGATCTCCATCCTGTTCGGTGCGTTTTCGGGTCTTGCCCTCGTGCTGGCCGGGGTGGGCCTGTACAGCGTCGTGTCTTACAGCGTGGTGCAGCGGACCGGGGAATTTGGCATTCGAATGGCCTTGGGCGCGCAGCGTGGGGATGTGTTGCGAATCGTGGTGTGGTCGGCAGGCGCGAGTGTGGCAATCGGCCTCGCTGCCGGCCTGGCGCTCAGCATCGGGCTGGGCAGCGTCATCACGCGCTGGGTGCATAACGGGGCGCACGATCCGTTGGTGGTGCTGGGAGTTTCGCTGTTGGTGATTGTGGTTGCCGCTTTGGCTTGCCTGGTTCCTGCGTTACGGGCCTTGGCCGTCGATCCAATGACAGCGCTCAGGTGCGAGTAGGAGACCTTTTCGAGGCTTTGTAGCGCCGCCGGCCCGCCCCACTTCGAGGGCAGGACGTGCAGGACCTAGAGCATTGGATCACGAGCCAGCAGGAGTGGAAGAGGGAACACCTGGTGGCGTGGCTGTTCGGCGCATTTGCGGTACTGGCGCTGGCCGTGGCGGCGGTCGGACTCTACAGCGTCGTCTCCTATTCGGTGGCCCAGCGGACGAACGAGTTCGGTATTCGCGTGGCGCTGGGCGCGCAGCGTGGGCATGTGCTGCGCATTGTGTTTGCCTCCACGGCGTTGAGTGTGGGCAGCGGCATCGTGGCAGGAGTGACGCTGACACTGGCGTTGAATAAAGTCCTGGCGCAATGGGCGGAAGGAAGCTCGCGCGATCCGTTCATTCTGTTGGCGGTCACCTTTCTGTTAGGCCTGGTGGCCGCGATCGCCTGCACCGGGCCGGCGCGGAGGGCCTTGCGGGTGGATCCGATGACCGCGCTGCGCTACGAGTAAGAAAGTCGGGACGTGGTTACCGCCGGGAAACGCGTAGGGGCGGGTGCCCTCACCCGCCCAGCCGGGCGAAGCCCGGCAGGTCTTCGCTCAGCCGCACAGAAGCCTTGGGCTGTCGCGCTCGCCCGGCGAGGACGATGGCGTCCGGGCCTGCGCGGTGTGAAATGGCTCGTCCGGAAGAGTGCTCCGATGTCGCCGCTGTCCGGGCAAAATCGATAAGGCAGTGGCGACCACCTTGCCCAGGTTTGCTTACGAAGGACTATTACGGGCGTCCAACCCCTGCGGGCTGAGCGAAGAGATACCTCCTCCCGTACTGCTCTGGAACTAGGGATGAGACTCTCCCGTATAGAGGCTCAGAGCGCCATGCAATTCATAGACGATGTCCGCTATGCGATGAGGCAGTTTGCTCATGCCCCCGGTTTCACCGCGGCGGCAGTGTTGACGCTTGCCCTTGGGATCGGAGCGACGACGGCCATCTTCACCCTGGTGCATGCTGTGTTGTTGAAATCCCTGCCGGTGGCCAAGCCCAGTGAGCTGATCCGAGTCGGCGACAACGAGAATTGTTGTGTGAACGGCGGCCTGCAGGATAACTGGTCGATTTTCTCCTACGACAAGTACAAAACCTTTCGCGACGGGACGCAAGGGTTTACCGAACTGGCTGCTTTCCAGGCGGGCCGCGGTCTTATGGGAGTCCGGCGCAATGCGAGCAACCAGCCTGCAGAGTCGATGCGCACCCAGTTCGTATCGGGGAACTACTTCTCGATGTTTGGCCTCAGCGCATACGCCGGGCGAATGTTCACGTCGGCCGACGATCGCCAGGGAGCGGAGCCGGTGGTGGTGATGAGCTATGCCACCTGGCAGCAAAAGTACGGGCACGATCCGTCCGTGATCGGGTCGAGTTTCACTTTCAACGGTCTGCCTTTTACCGTGATCGGAGTTGCGCCGCCAAAGTTTTACGGCGACCGGATGGAGGCCGCACCGGCATTCTGGATTCCGCTCAACGCGGAAGTGGCGATCGATGGGCCTCTCAACCTGCTGCAATTTGGGGAACAGGATTGGCTCGACATCACCGGGCGGCTGGCGCCGAGGGCTGATCCCAAACGCATTGAGGCCCAGATGCAGTTGGAACTCCGGCAGTGGCTGTTGGGCCCCAATGCCAAATTGCAGCCCGGAGAGGCGGAACTGGTACCGAAACAGACTCTGCATCTGTCGCCCGGCGGAGCCGGCGTGCAGATGATGCGCGACGAGTATCAGTCGGGCCTGCACCTGCTGATGTGGGTTTCCGGCTTCGTGCTCTTGATCGCGTGTTCCAACGTCGCCAACCTGATGCTGGTGCGGGCCGCGAACCGCCGGCAGCATACTTCGGTTCGGACCGCGCTGGGCGCTCCGCGATCACGGCAGATCCTGCAGGTACTGACGGAGAGCGCAGTCCTCGCCCTGTTCGGCGGGATTGTGGGTGTGGGATTCGCGTTCTGGTGCACCCGCCTCATCCTGAGGCTGGCATTTCATGACCAGCATATAGCCATTACCGCCACGCCCTCGCTGCCGGTGCTGGCCTTCACCTTCGGAGCTTCACTGCTGACGGGAATTCTCTTCGGAGTGGCGCCGGCCTGGATGACGGCGCGCGCCGATCCCGCCGACGCCTTGCGCGGGGCCCACCGCTCCACCACCCAGGGAGGCGGATGGGCGCAGAAATCACTGGTGGTGGTGCAGGCATCGCTGTCGCTGGTCCTGCTCTGCGCCGCGGGATTGCTTACGCAAAGCTTGCGCAACATGCAGCGTCAGGACTTCGGCTTCGATATTGCGAACCGCTACATCATGCACCTCGATCCCAAGATGGCGGGAATCACCGTGGAGCGGCTGCCGGCATTCTTTCGCCAGCTGCATGACAACCTGGTGGCCATTCCAGGCGTGATCCGCGTTAGTTTTGCGATTTACACTCCGATGGAGGGCAATAATTGGGGCGAAGCCGTTTTTATTGAGGGGCAGGCTCCCCCTCCGCCGGGCAGCAATCAAAACCATGCATCCTGGGTGCGTGTCACCGACGGCTATTTTGAAAGTATCGGCACCAGGATCGTAAAGGGGCGCACGATTACCAAGCAGGACACTGCCGGCACGCGCAATATCGCCGTGGTCAACCAGACTTTTGCCAAAAGATACTTTAAGGACGAAGACCCCATCGGCAAACACTTCGGAGATCTGGGCCAGCAGTATGCGGGAAACTTCGAAATCGTCGGAGTCACGGAGGACACGCAATACCACGGCCCGACCGACGAGATCATTCCCATGTTCTTCCTGCCCGAGGCCCAGCACAGTGTCTATGACGATCCGCGTTTTAAGGCTTTCGAAGACAGCAGCCACTTTCTGGGTACAGCAGTGCTGCAAACACAGGGCCCGGTTCCGGGACTTGAACCTCAGGTCCGGAAAGCTTTCGCCCAGGTGAACCCCGATCTTGCGTTGATCGATTTCATGAGCTTTGCGGATCAAGTGGATGGCAATTTCTCCCAGAACCAGATGCTGGCCAGGCTGACGTCGTTATTTGGGCTGCTGGCGCTGGTGCTGGCCTCGGTCGGACTCTACGGCGTGACCGCATATTCGGTCGAACGGCGTACCAGTGAAATCGGAATCCGCATGGCGCTCGGTGCCGACCGGTCGAATGTTCTACGGCTGGTGCTGAAGGGAGCGTTCGTGCAGATTGGGGTCGGACTCGCGATCGGCATTCCAGCCACCATTCTGGCGGGGTACGCAATGACAACGCAATTGTTTGGAGTGAAGCCGTACTCTCCCGAAATTTTGCTGGTAACGTCGCTGGTGCTGAGTCTGGCTGCGTTGATCGCTACGGTGCTGCCCGCACGCAAAGCGGCAACTCTGGAGCCGATCCGCGCATCTGCGGACGGAGTGAGCAGCTTGATCGTTCGGCCACGCTTGGTTTCAGACGGGGCTTTTGGCCAGGAAGACGCTGGCGGCGCGGAGTTCAGCTTCTAAAGAAAGCCGAGTCATCCTGAGCGAGTTCGCCTCTTCGCTGGCGAAGAGGCGGAGGAGTCGAAGGACCCCTACCCGTACGCTCTCCGCCTGAAGCGGTGGCACGAACCTTTGTGATGGCGAGTTCAGTTCTGGCGATAGGGGTCCTTCGACTTCGCAGGTGCTTCGCATGGCGAAGCACCTCCTACGCTCAGGATGACTCGCACAGTTGAGGGTCAGAACTTCGCACTTCCGGCAACGTCGCGGCTTTTCGCAGAGGTGTTTGCCGGGAGAGCTGATAGCTGAGAGCTGACAGACTGACAGTTTTTGTTGCAGTGTTCGCAAATGGACACTCAAGTTCGATAGCGGACAACGTCAGACCAATCAGCAGTTCGAATGTGACGACATCTTCCTGCTCTGGCATACACTTACCGCCGCATCGCGAATGGCTCGACAGTTGCGAAGTGGAACTCTGATGGATATCGCACGCCCAGACATCAAGCGCCAGAAGACGACGCCGGCAAATTATCGGAGTTGTGGTCGGCGTGGTACTTCTCGGCATCGTCACCATCGGCGTTTCCCGGCTAAAACCGGCGGCGCAGGAAGTGGAACGCAGTACGGTGTGGACCGACACCGTCAAGCGCGGCCCCATGTTGCGTCAGGTCAGAGGGCTGGGATCGCTGATTCCCAGCCAGGAGTTCACCCGTCAGATACCCGCGGAGACAGAAGCCACTGTCGTTCGCATCCGCATGTTGCCGGGGTCCCAGGTGAAAGCTGACAGCATTCTGCTCGAGATGAGCAATCCGCAAGTCGAGCAGGCGGCGCTCGACGCAAGGCTTCAACTGAAAGCTGCCGAGGCTGAATATCAGAGTCTGCGAGTCAAGCTGCAGAGCGACCTGATGAACCAGAAAGCCGGCGCTGCCACGGTGACCGCGGATTACAGTCAGGCCAAACTACAGTCGGAGACTGACAAGGCACTATACGACCTCGGTGTGATTTCAGGCCTTGCCTACAAGGCGTCGAAGGGACGGGCCGACGAACTTACCATCCGAAATAACATCGAAGATGAGCGCCTGTCCATCAACCAGAAAGCGATCGAGTCGCAGATGGCGGAACAGCAGGCGAAGGTGGACCAGATGCGCGCGCTCGCGGAACTGAAGCAGAAGCAACTGGACGCACTCAAGGTCCGCGCCGGCATCGACGGCGTTCTGGTCGATCTGCCATTGCAGGTTGGGCAACACGTTTTGCCGGGCGCGATGCTGGCCAAGGTCATCCAGCCTAATCATCTGATTGCGGAATTGAAGATTGCCGAGACCCAGGCGCGAGACATACAGATCGGTCAGCCGTCCACGATCGATACTCACAACGGCACGGTTTCCGGGACGGTGATGCGAGTCGATCCCGCGGTACAGAACGGTACCGTGACGGTTGACGTGCAACTTACCGGCGACCTTCCCAAGGGCGCGCGTCCCGATCTGAGCGTCGACGGCACCATCGATCTGGAGCGGCTGGAGAACGTGCTCTACGTCGGACGTCCAGCCTTCGGACAGGAAAACGGCACCATCAGCCTGTTCAAACTGGATGCGGACGGCAAAGGCGCGGTCCGCGTTCCAGTAAAAGTGGGCCGCGCGTCCGTAAATTCAATCCAGATTATTGAAGGGCTGCACGAGGGTGACACCGTGATTCTTTCCGACATGTCGCGCTTTGATAACACTGACCGCATCAGGCTCGACTAAAAAAGTGGAATCGGACAAGTTCGATCAGACAACCCATTGAGGCACACGCCATGACTGAAGCCGCACAAGCGCTGATCCAGATTGAAGATCTCACCAAAGTCTTTTACACCGACGAAGTTGAAACCCACGCCCTTTCGGGCGTGCACCTGTCGATCCGCAAGGGAGAGTACGTCGCCATGTCGGGTCCCTCGGGATGCGGCAAGTCAACCCTGCTCTCGATCATCGGCCTGCTGGATACGCCCACAGGCGGGCGCTACCAGTTGAACAGCCAGCCCGTCGAGAACCTGGGCTTCGCGGAGCGCTCGCGCATCCGCAATCAGGAGATCGGATTCATCTTCCAGAGCTTCAATCTGATTGGCGACCTTACCGTCTATGAAAATGTCGAGTTGCCGCTGACCTACCGGCAGAGGATGCCCGCGGTCGAACGCAAGAAGCGCGTGATGGAAGCATTGGAGCGCGTGGGCATGGCGCACCGGGTGCGGCATTATCCCTCGCAACTCTCCGGCGGCCAGCAGCAGCGCGTGGCCGTGGCGCGCGCCCTGGGCGGAAAACCTTCCATTCTCCTGGCGGACGAGCCCACAGGAAATCTGGATTCGCGTAACGGCGAAGCCGTCATGGAGCTGCTCCAGAACCTGCACCGCGAGGGCGCAACCATCTGCATGGTCACGCACGATCCACGTTTCGCCAAGCACGCCGAACGCGAAGTGCATTTGTTCGACGGGAAAGTCGTGGCGGAAGAAGAACTGAAGAAGCTGATGGCGGACGTGCATGCATGAGCGGAGTGATCCGACGCCGGGTATGAGTGAGAAATATGGAAAGTTTCCTTCAAGATCTGCGATACGGATTCCGCATGTTGCGGAAGAACCCGGGCTTTACCCTGGTGGCGTTTTTTACACTGGCCCTGGGGATCGGTGCGACCACGGCGATTTTCAGCGTGACGTACGAAGTCCTGCTGCGGCCGCTGCCTTACAAAAATCCCGACCAGATTGTCCGTCTTTGGGAGGTGGATGCACGCGGCCACCGAATGAATTTTACCGACCCGAATTTTGAGGACATCCGTTCGCAGAACCATTCTCTGCAAGGATTGGCCGAGTACCGGGCCCTCCCAGAATCGGTTTCCGGCGGCTCCGAGCCGACACGGGCGACGGTGGCGACGGTTTCCCGTGACTTCTTCCCGCTCATGCGCGTACGGCCGGCGCTGGGCCGCAGCTTTTTGCCCAATGACCAGCGCTTCGGCGCAGCGCCCACCGCGCTGGTGAGCTACGGATACTGGCAACAATATCTGGGAAGCGCCGCCGACCTTTCGGCGGTCAAGTTGACCATCGAGGAGCAGGCAGTCTCGGTCATCGGCGTCTTGCCACCCGGCTTCCGTTTCCCCGATGACTCAAACATCTGGATGCCGCGAGAAATCTACAGACGGCTGCCGAGCCGTAGTGCCCACAACTGGCATGTGTTGGGACGATTGCGTGACGGGATTGCTCCGGAGCAGGCACGGGCCGAGCTGGCGCTGATTGGCGGTCAAATCCATCAGCAGTACGGACAAGATGTGGACATGACCAACGTTGCGGTGGCTCGTCTGCAGGATGCAATGACCAGCGACGTGCGTCCGGCGTTAATCATTTTGCTGGGCGCGGTCAGCTTCCTCTTGCTGATTGCCTGCGCCAACGTGGCGAACCTGCTCCTGGCACAAGCTGCCGCGCGGCAAAGGGAGTTGGCGGTCCGCGCAGCAATTGGCGCCACGCGAGGACGGCTGGTGCAGCAGTTTCTCACGGAAGCTTTGCTGCTCTCTCTGGCAGGAGGTGCCGCAGGCGTGCTGGCGGCGCGCTGGGGAGTGGTTGCATTGGTAAGTCTGGCTCCGCCTGAACTGCCACTGGCAGGAAAGGTCTCCATCAGCCTGCCCGTATTGCTCTTTGCCCTTGGAATTTCGTCGATCGTGGCGGCTGGACTGGGAGTCTTCAGTGCGCTACGGGCTACTTCAGGGGCCGCGCAGCCCGCGTTAGCGGAGCGGGGCCGGTCGCAGAGCGGTCTGCCGCGCAGCCAGCGTCTGGGCCACGCCATCATCGCCGGACAGCTGGCCATCACATTAGTGTTGCTCACCGGTGCTGGCCTCTTGGGACGCAGTCTGTTGCGGGTGCTCGCCACCGACCCGGGCTTTCATACCGAGCACATCATTACCGTGGGTCTAGCGCTGTCATATGCCGAAAAGGAAGCCGACAAGACACGCCGCATTCAGTTTCTCGATCAACTGTTGGCGCAGATGCGCGCCATTCCCGGAGTGCTGGAAGTTGGCGGCACAGGAAGCCTGCCGTTCACCGGACCGTTGGCAGACGGGGGTTACGTCATATTGGCGCCGGGAGAGCAGCCGCCCCACGCCATGGCGGAGCTGGAGAGCTGGTCTCACAAGGCCACCCACACCGGGTACGCCAACTACTGCCCGGCAAGTGGAGGCTATTTTCGGGCCCTGGGTATCCCACTGCTTCTCGGGCGGCTATTCGACGACCGGGACACCATCGATGCCCCGCATGTGGCGCTGGTCAGCCAGTCCCTCGCCAATGAAAAATGGCCGGGACAAGATCCGCTGGGCCGACGCATCGAATTCGGAAACATGGATGGCGATGTGCGTCCGCTCACCATCGTCGGTGTGGTTGGCGATGTGCGTGAAGACAGCCTGGAAGCGCCTCCCAGCCCAACCATTTATGTGAACTACCGGCAGCGTCCGCAGGCTACGTACCACTTTACGGCGGTGTTACGCAGCCTGACCGAGCCGGCTGCCGTGATCTCTTCTGCCCGCCAGATTGTGCGCAGGCTCGATCCCAACGTCCCGCCGGACTTCAGTACGTTTACCCAAGTGTTGTCGAATTCTCTTAAGGCCCGGCGCTTCAACCTCACACTGGTGGGCGTGTTCGCAGGCACGGCGCTGCTGCTGGCCATGGCTGGGCTCTACGGAGTGATGGCCTATGCGGTCACCCAGCGCACCGGAGAGTTTGGAGTGCGAACCGCGCTGGGAGCATCTTCGGGCAACATCCTGCGACTGGTGCTGGGACAAGGGATCGTAACTGCGCTGATCGGTGTGGCGGTCGGACTGGCAGGAGCGATGGTCCTGACCCGCACCCTACAATCGATGCTGTTCGGGTTGAGCGCGACCGATCCGCTCACCTTTGCGCTGGTCGCATTGCTGCTGGTTTTGGTGGCGCTCGTGGCTTGCTACATCCCGGCGCGCCGCGCGGCCAGAGTCGATCCCATGGTGGCGCTGCGCTACGAGTAATAACTAAGAAGGAGATGAACAGCATGACCGGCCTGCTTCAGGAGATTCGCTATGCGATTCGCCAGCGTCGAAAGAGCCCGGGATTCACGGCCGTAGCGGTTGTCACGCTGGCCCTTGGCATCGGCTCCGGCACCGCAGTCTTCTCGCTCGTCGAAGGGATTCTTTTGCGCCCGCTCCCGTTCAGCCATCCTGAGCGATTGGTCCTGTTGGGAGATCATCTGGGAAACAACCCTGGGATTAGCGTGACCGCTCGCGAGATTGGCGTCTATGCAAAGGCGACCAACGCCTTTGCTTCTCTTGGCGGCGTGTATCGAAGAAACTATGAACTGTCGGGCGGCCCCACGCCGGAAGAAGTTACCGGTGCACGACTCACCGCAGGCGTCTTCCCGACCCTCGGCGTGCGCCCGTTCGTCGGGCGCATTTTCACACAGGCGGAGGAAGATGGGCACCAGCCGCTCGTCGTTGTCAGTTACGCCCTATGGCTGAACCGCTATCACCTCGATCCCAATGTCTTAGGCCAATCCATCCTTCTCGATCGAAAGGCGTACACGATTGTCGGCGTGATGCCACGCAGCTTTGAGTTCCCTCTAGAGCCCGGCCACTTAAGCCAGGTACAGCTTTGGGTTCCAATGAGCCCTACCGCCGAAGAGCTTTCCCCCGCCTCCGGTTTTTGGGCGTACGACATCGTCGCGCGGCTCAAGGATGGTGTTTCCCTCTCGCAGGCAGCGCAAGACGCCGACCGCGTGGCCAAGCAGATCATGCGCGATTTTCCGCCCAGCAAGTCGTCGCTTCACATTCGCGGAGACGTCGCACCATTGCGGGAACATGAGGTATCGGATATCCGGCCAATGCTTTGGAGCTTGCTTCTAGCCGTTTCCATTGTGTTGCTGATTGCTTGTGCAAATGTGGCTGGCTTGCTGTTGGTCCAGGCCATCCGGCGTCGCCGCGAATTCGCGGTTCGGTCCGCACTCGGCGCCAGTTCCTGGGCTATTCTTCGCGAATCGGTCTTGGAGGGTCTGCTCCTCAGCGTCTCTGGAGGTCTGCTTGGATTTGCGCTTGCCGCAATTGCTGTTCGAACTACGCTGCATTTTTTGCCAGAGTCAATGCCTCGAATCGACTCAATTTCAATCGACGCGAAGGTTGCCGTGTTTGCTCTCCTCCTCTCATTGGCGACTGGCGCCATTTGTAGCCTTGCGCCCTGCTTCGCGGCGTTGCGGACGAACCTGATTGAAAGCCTGAAGCAAGGTGATCGCATCGGCACGGGCTCTGCGAACCATGCTCGGTTACGAGCAGCCTTGGTGGTGTCCGAGATCGCTGTAGCGCTCGTGTTGCTCACCGCGGCAGGTGCTTTTTTGCGCAGCTTCGAGAAAATGCAGGCCGTTGACCCCGGCTTCCGCCCTGACCATGTGCTTGTTGCCGGCCTTCAATTGCCAGCAGCGCAATATTCAACTCGCGCTTCTTCGGACGCATTCGACCAAGAAGTTGTCCGCCGGCTTTCGAGCGAGCCCGGAATTGTCGCTGTCGGCATTACTGATACTCTGCCCGCTTCCGGCGGCGGGAAGGCTGCATACACCGTGGAGGGCCAACCTTCCGATCGCTGGAACCTGAAATTCGCAGGCTTCGCTACTGTCTATGGCGACTATTTCCACGCTATGGGCATTCCGCTGATCGAGGGCCGCCAGTTCACCCCGGAGGACCGCTCTGGCGCACCTCTGGTCATCATCGTTAACCAGACCATGGCGAAACATTGCTGGCCGGGTATAAACGCTCTTGGCAAGCGCATGCATGTCGGCAGCCCGAAGAAGGAGCTGCCATGGGCAACGGTCGTGGGCGTAGTCGCCGACACGAAGTTAGGCGCTCGCGATGAACCCAGCATCGAGCAGTGGTACAGCCCAATCCAGCAGCCCGCCATTCTTCTCGGTCCTGGAGAGAGCGGAAACCTGCCTGGTGGCGGATATATCGCGCTACGCTCAGCTCTTCCACCCGAAAAGCTGATTCATGTCTTGCGGGCAACAGTTTCTGAAATCGACCCGCTTCTCCCTTTGGAGCATGTGCAAACTATGGACGACGTGATCTCGACGGTCGAGGCACCACGTCGCTTCAACACCGCGCTCATTGCTGCCTTTGCCATAGCTGCGCTGATGCTTGCACTTACGGGCATCTACGTGGTGGTCGCTTTCTCCGTGTCGCTGCGCACGCGGGAGATTGGCATTCGCATGGCGCTTGGTGCTCAGCGTTCCACTATTGGTCGACTCGTACTTGTTTCTGGCGCAAAGCTGACTCTTTTGGGCTGCGGTTTGGGGGTACTTGGGTCTTTCGCGACTTCAGCCTTGATCCGATCATTGCTCTTCGATGTCAGCGCCACCGACCCGCTCATCTACGCAGGGAGCATTCTGCTGATGTTGGTTATGGCGCTTGTCGCCTCTGTTATTCCGGCGCGCCGTGCGGCCAGAGTCGATCCCATGGTGGCGCTGCGTTACGAGTGAGGAGAACGATGCAAACATTGATGCAAGACGTCCGCTATGGATTACGCATGTTGCGGAAGAGTCCCGGGCTGACCGCGATCATCCTGATCATGTTGACCCTGGGAATTGGAGCCACGACGGCCGTATTTACGGTCTTCGACGCCATCCTGTTGCGGCCGCTGGCTTACGAGAAGCCCGAGCAGTTGGTACAGATGTGGGAGAAGCGTACCGAGGGTCCGTTCCAGCAATTTGAGTTCTCCTATCCCGACTATCTGGATCTGAAACGGGAGAACAAAGTCTTCTCGCAAATGGGCGGATATTCGAAGAACAGCGTGACTCTGACGGGCAAGGAGGGTGCTGAACAGCTTCTGGTGGCCGTGGCAACCACCGGCTTCTTTGAGACCTTGGGGGTTCAGCCCGTTCTGGGGCGGACGTTCGCGGCCGGCGAAGATGACCTGCAGAAGAATTCTCCAGTCATCCTGAGCTACGGAGCCTGGCAGCGGCGTTTTGGCGGCAACCCCGGCGTAGTCGGTACGACACTGGTGCTGGATGGCGAACTGGCCACGGTGGTGGGAGTGCTTCCAAAGAACTTTGTTTTTGCCCCCACCCAGTCGGCGGAATTGTGGATGTCTCCCCGGGTATCCGGATTTTTCCTGCGGCGAAACGGCTATTGGTTGCATCCCGTGGCCCGCCTCAAGCCGGGCGTGAGCCTGGAGCAGGCACAAGCCGAGATACAGACCATTTCGCGGCGATTGGCCATGCAGTATCCGGACTCGAATGCCGGCGTGAGCGCGGATTTGGTTGACCTGCGACAGCAGATTGTCGGCCAGATACAGCCCGTGCTGCTCGTGTTGATGGCTGCGATCGGCTTCGTCCTGCTCATTACCTGTGCCAACGTGGCGGGACTGCTGCTGGCGCGATCCCTGCCTCGCCGAAAGGAAGTTTCCGTTCGTCTGGCGCTGGGCGCCCGGAGAAACCGCATTGCCCGTCAGTTGCTGACGGAGGGCATTTTGCTGGCGCTCATCGGCGGTGGGGCGGGGGTTCTCGCTGCCTACTGGGCGGTCCCCGTGGTCATCTCATTGTTTCCGCGCGACATTCTGCTGGCTACGCCCCAACTTCAGGGATTGACGGTGAATGCGAAAGTACTCTGGTTCGCGCTCGGAATTTCTTTGCTGACGGGAATTCTGTTTGGCTTGGCGCCGCTGCTTCAGACGTTCAATCCCAACCTGCAAGAGGACCTTCAGGAAGCCGGCCGCGGTTCCGTCGGCTCCACCCACCGGCTGCGCAGCGTGCTGGTGATTTCGGAAATGGCTCTGGCGGTCGTACTGCTGGTGGGCGCCGGACTGATGCTCAAGAGTTTGCACCGTGTGCTGGGGACCGACCCCGGTTTCAACCCTCGCAATCTGCTTACCGGCGTGGTGGGGCTGCCGGCAAACAAATATTCCGATGGTCCCAAACAGCTGGCTTTTCAGCAGCAACTGCTGAGCAGAATCAGGAGCCTTCCTGGAATCCAGGAAGTGGCGGCGGTTACGACTGTGCCCATGTCCGGCAACGGCAATACCTCCCGCTTTGACCTGGAGGGACACCCCAAGAAGAGCGGCGGCCGGGAATACGAAGCCAATACTCGCACGGCCTCACAGAACTACTTCTCCGTGATGGGTATTCCGTTGCGCGCCGGGCGGTTCTTCAATTCGCAGGACCACGACAAATCAACTCACGTCGTGATCGTCAACCAGGCCATGGCGGACATGGTCTTTCCCCAGCAGGACCCGATTGGCAAGCGCATCAACTTCACCTATACGAATGAGCCCAACTACGTCCAGATCGTCGGCGTGGTGGGCAATGAAAATATCCACAGTCTGGATGCTGCGCCAACGCCCATCGTGTACGACTGCTTCGCACAGAGCCCATCCCCATATTTCAGCCTGGTGATCCGCACGAAGAAAGAGCCGGGTTCCCTGGTCGGCGCCGTGACGCGGGCCGTCCACGAACTCGAACCCCAGGCTCCCCTCTTCGAAGTGAGCAGCATGGCGCAACTCATTTCGACCTCCCCCACCATGATGCTGCGGGCTTATCCCGCATACCTGATTGGCGGATTTTCCGCTCTGGCGCTCCTGCTTGCGACGTTGGGGCTCTATGGCGTCCTGGCATACAGCGTGACGCAGCGCTCGCGCGAGCTTGGTTTGCGCATGGCCTTGGGCGCGCAGCGCGGCGACTTGCTGAGGATGGTAGTCAGGAGCGGTCTGAAACTGGCTCTTGTCGGAGTTGCATTCGGCGTCGTGGGCGGTTTGCTCACTGCGCGGCTGATTGCAAGTTTGCTCTTTGGCGTGGCTCCCACGGACGCCGCAACTTTCGCGGCTGTGTGCGTCGTGCTTTTCGCGGCCGCGATGATGGCCAGTTACATTCCGGCCTATCGCGCGACCCGGGTCGATCCCATGGTAGCTCTTCGACACGAATGAGGAATACACAATGACTGGTCTGCTGCAGGATGTTCGTTACGGGCTGCGCATGTTGTGGAAGCGTCCCGGCTTCACCGCCGTTGCGGTGATCACTCTCGCGTTGGGCATCGGTGCGAATACAACCATTTTCAATTCCATCAATGCCATGCTGCTGCAGCCCTTTCCCTTCCCGCACTTGGATCGCATCGTCACCGTCTGGGAGACCGCGCCCAAGCAGAATGCCACCCACCTGAGCCCGGCTCCCGCGAACTTCCGCGATTGGGCTGAGCAAAGTACGCAATTCAGTCAACTGGCGGCTGTCCGAGGCTGGGACGCGAATTTGACTGGCGGCAACGTGGCCGAGCATGTCGAAGGTTCGCAGGTGACGGCCGATTTTTTTCCTTTGCTTGGCATGTCCGCGCAGCTGGGTCGCAATATCGGGACTGCAGATTTCCAGAATGGCGTCGTTCCCGTGGTGGTTATCAGCCACGGATTCTGGCAACAGCATCTGGGCGGCGATCCTGGACTGGTCGGCAGGCCATTGCTCCTGAACGGTCAGAAGTTCACCGTGATCGGCATTGCCTCTCCGGATTTTGATTTCCCCACCGGATCAAAAGTGTGGACTCCACTCGACCTGACCGGTCCCGCGAACGAAGACCGCGAGAACCACTCTTTGACCGTGTTTGGGCGGCTCAAGGATGGCGTTTCCATCTCTCAGGCGCAGGCGAAGCTGGAGACGATTGCCACCCACCTGGGGCAGCAGTATCCCAAGACCAACGCCGGCCACGGAATCAATGTCAAGAATACGGTCGATGATCTTACCTTCGGTTCGCAACAGTTTCTTATGATGCTGATGGGCGCGGCGGCCTTTGTTCTCCTGCTGGCCTGTGCCAATGTCGCAAACCTCCAATTGGCCCGCGCTTCCGGGCGTCAAAAGGAGATCGCGCTACGGGCTGCCCTCGGGGCCAGCCGTTGGCAGGTAGGACGGCAGTTGCTGGTGGAGAGCGTCTTACTCGCGCTACTCGGAAGCGCAGGGGCACTCCTCTTGTCGGCGTGGGGTATCAACCTTTTACGCCGCAGCCTTCCCCCTTTTATCGTCGAGCACGTTGCGGGGCTGAAGAACTTGCACATTGACTTGCGAGTGTTCTGGTTCACTCTGCTGCTGGCCGTTGTTACCGGCATCATCGCAGGGCTGGCGCCGGCCTGGCATTTTTCACGCCCTAATGTGAATGACACCTTGAAAGAGGGCGTGCGTGGCAGCAGCGCCAGTTCCGGCGGGCAGCGACTTCGCACCCTGCTGGTGATCTCGGAGATTGCTCTTTCTCTGGTTCTGCTGGTGGGCGCCGGTTTGATGGTGAAGGGATTCCGCACTCTCACCACTAACAATATGGGCTTTGATCGCGACCACGTCCTTACCTTTCATGTCGTGTTACCGGACGCGAAGTACGGCAACCAGGGCCGGATTCGCGGCTACTACGAACCGGTCTTGCGAAATATTCAGGCCCTGCCCGGTGTCGAATCCGCGGCGGCTGTCACCAGTCTGCCTTCAGGCTGGACGTGGAACTGGACGGAATTTACGGCGGAGGGCAAGCCTCCAGCAACTCCCGGAGACCGGGCGTCCGTCATTTCGCAAGTCGTGAGCCCGGGCTTCTTCTCGGCGCTGCGGGTTCCGCTGCGCCAGGGGCGCTTGCTTTCCGATCAGGACGGGCCCGAGGCGCCTCCAGTCGCGGTCATCAGTGAAGACATGGCCCGGCAAACCTGGCCCGACCAGAATCCGTTGGGCAAGCATATCCAGATGGGACGGCCGGATTCCGGTCTACCCTTACGTACGATTGTCGGAGTCGTCGGTGATGTGAAGCCGGATCCCGCTGGATCGCGACCCCGCTCCGACCGCGTACGTGCCGTTTGCGCAGCAACCTCAAAATGCTTCGGCCATCGTGGTGCGCACGGCGGGAGATCCTCTGACACTGGCCGGCCCGGTCAGCAAGCAATTGCGCGATGTGGATGCGGACCAGCCTCCGTATGACGTGCGCAGCCTGGAGCAGGTTGTTTCGGACAACCTCAGCGGCATCCAGTCGTCCGCCAACATGATGCTGATCTTCGCTGCCTGCGCGCTCACTCTGGCCGCGGCCGGGATCTTCGCCGTGATGGCCTATTCCGTCACGCAACGCACCCATGAAATCGGAGTGCGCGTAGCGCTGGGCGCCCGCCGTTCCGACGTCCTCAGGCTGGTGGTTGGAGGAGCGCTGAGAATGGCAACGATCGGGCTGGGCATTGGATTCGTACTCGCGTTGCTGCTGACCCGCGCTCTCTCGAGCGCGCTTTTTGGCGTGGTTCAGATCGACATTGTGACATTCGCTCTGCTCACGTTCCTGCTGGCTTTGGTGGCAGCATTGGCGGCCTACATCCCAGCGCGTTGGGCCATGAATGTCGATCCTATGGTGGCGCTGAGATACGAGTGAGAGAGAACCATAATGAATGAGGGCATGCAGGGCACTCGGCTCTAGAAAGCGATAAATGTTGGTCCTTCACGATCTTCGGTTTGCCTGTCGTCTGCTTCGGCGGAACGTCTCGACCACTGCGATCGCCGTCTTATCGATTGCGCTTAGCGTTGGTGCAACCAGTGTAGTATTCGCGGCAATCAGATCCGTTCTTATCGATCTGCCGCCGTACGCGCATCCCGAAGAACTCGTGCAAATCAGGACCGAGTTTGGCAAATTCGAGCCATCGCAGACGGATTGGGCCTTTTGGAATGATGCGCAGGAGATTATCCGGCGAACTCGCACTCTCCAGTCCGTCGGCATATACAGCAACGCAATTTTTGATCTCGCGGGGGATGGTTCGACTGCTCCCGAAGCTCTGTATGGTCTGCGCGTCTCGGCGAGCCTATTTCCAACCTTGGGTGTCACCCCAATGCTGGGACGCAACATTCTTCCTGAAGAAGACCACCCCGGAAATGCGAATGAAATGATCTTGAGTTATGGGCTGTGGGTCCGCCGGTTCAATGCCGACCAAAATATCGTCGGTCGCAGCGTCAATATCGATGGCCATGACTGCCTTGTCATCGGAGTCATGCCGCCCGGATTCAACTTCCCGCTGCGCAGGGCCGCGGCGCACACGCCTTCTCCGTATGTGGAATTTTGGGCACCTCTGCAAGAGAACCCCCGCGCTACCGCCGGCGCGCTGGGAGTGGTAGCCAGGCTGCGTCATGGTGTCTCTGTGTCGAATGCCCAGCAAGACTTCGTTTCGATCAGCGCTGCTCTAAGCCGCGAATTTCCCGCCACGAATCGTGATCACAACCTGCGCGTGGGTTTATTGTTGGATCGAGCGGTTGGGAGTGCAAGAAAGTCACTTTGGTTGCTCATGGCCGCCGCCTCGCTATTTCTCCTGATCGGATGCGCGAACGTCGCTAATTTGCTGCTGGCTCGCGGCCTTGTCCGCCAACGTGAAATCTCCATCCGATTTGCCGTGGGCGCGGGGCGCGGACGTATTGTCGGGCAATTCCTTACTGAAAGCTGTGTGTTGGCGCTGCTGGGCGGTCTCGGCGGCTATGTTCTTACGGCGGCAGCTTGGAAAGTCTTGCCAGCCATCGCTCCCGTGAGCATTCCCAGGCTTGCGGCAGCGCGGGCGGATTGGTCAGTACTGGGTTTTGCTCTTGCCGTGGCTATCTTCAACGGACTCTTGTTCGGGATGGTGCCCGCGCTGCGTGCTGGATTAACGCGTGCATCCGCCAACGGCGATTTCGGCACACGCAGCATGGTAACTGGAAGGCGCGACCGAATTCTCGGCTCACTGGTCATTGCGGAGGTGGCAATCACCGTGGCCCTGGTAGTCGTTGGCGGGCAGTTCATGGGACGCTTCATCGAGTTGCTTCGCACGGATCCTGGTTTCCAGGCAGACCATCTTCTGGCTTCGGTGGTACTGCCTTCCTCCGACCGGTATCGAACACCCGAACAACGAGGGTTGATTTATCGGCGATTTGTAGATGCCGTTCGTGCCCTGCCCGGGGTCGAGAGCGTTGGCACGGTCGACGCCTTGCCTTTCAGTGGGGAGAATTCTGGTGGACTGATTGCCAGCACGACAACGCAAGTCATGCAGCCAAACACGCAAGTGCTCGCCGAAGTCGACATCGTCAGCGCCGGCTATCTGCAAACGCTGGGAGTCCGCCTGATCGAAGGCCGCTGGTTGCGCGAAGACGACATGAAAACGTCGAGCGATACCGTCCTCATGAATGATATCGCCGCCGCAAAGTTTTGGCCGGGGACTAGCGCCATTGGCAAGCAAATTTGCATTTACTGCACACCGGAAAATCCGCGCAACTGGAAGCGAGTGGTGGGCGTCGTCACGAGTGTCCGCCATGCGGCGATCGACGAGCACAGGCCATTTAGCCTTTATCTGGCAGCGGGAGCCATGGAGCACGCTCAATTCCTCGTCGTAAGGACGGCGCAGCCCGCCGATAGTTTGGAGAAAGCCGTCCGCATTGCCATTGCAGGGGTCGATCCCAAACAGCCAGTTTTTCTTAGCGTGTCCATGCGGTCGCTCATCGCGGATTCGCTTGCGGACCGCCGCTTTATCGCGAGTCTGCTTGCTGTCACAGCGTTACTCGCGCTGGTTATGTCTGCCGCCGGTGTCTACGGAGTTGTCTCGTACACCACCTCGCGCAGAACACAGGAGATCGGTGTTCGGATGGCGCTAGGCGCAACTCGCAACCACGTTCAATTCCTGGTATTTCGTCAGGGCTTCCTAGCCGTGGCGGCGGGCCTTACCCTCGGATCGGCAGCGACCATGGGACTGATGAGTGTGCTACGGCGGGTGGTAGTGGGGCTTGGATCCGCGCACTGGTTGCAGATCTTAGTTTCGGTCAGCATCGTGTCGTTTGCTGCAGCAATCGCCTGCTGGGTCCCCGCACGTCGCGCGACGAAGATAGACCCAATGTCCGCATTGCGGTCCGAATGATATGTCCGGTCGATTAGAGGACTGGCTAGGAGAAAGATGATCCAACTTAAAAATGTCGAACGCAGCTACAAAACCGCAGCGGGACAAACCTGGGTCCTGCGCCGCATCAATCTGGAGATTCGCCAGGGCGAGTTTGTCACTTTCATGGGGCCGTCCGGAGCCGGGAAGTCTTCTCTGCTAAATGTGCTTGCGCTGCTCGACGATCAGTGGCTCGGCGAGTACTGGTTTCGCGAGCAGGCTGTTCATGAGATGAAACGCAAACAGCGTGGCGAGCTGGCCAAGCGCAATATCGGCATGGTCTTCCAGAGCTACCACCTGCTCGACGACCTGACCGTGCGCGAGAACATCGACCTTCCTCTTTCTTATAAAGATGTCCCGAGCGGGCAGCGGCAGAGTCTGGTGGCTGACACACTGGACCGGTTTCAGATCGTCGCCAAGAAGGATTTGTTTCCCAGCCAACTTTCCGGAGGGCAGCAGCAGCTCGTAGGCGTGGCCCGCGCAGTCATCCATAAGCCCGCGCTCCTGCTGGCCGACGAGCCCACGGGAAACTTGCACTCCTCGCAGGCCAAGGAAATTATGGAACTCTTTCGCGAGCTCAACCAAAAGGGAACGACCATCGTTCAGGTGACGCACTCAGAAGCAAATGCGGCCTACGGCTCACGCACCATTCAGTTGCGCGATGGCTGGATGGTGGGCGACACGGCCAACCCGGATTTGCAGCCCTACGAGGTGGTGAAGCAATGAAGGAGATCGCTCGCCGGCCCAACTTTCTGGCGCGCTGTGGGGCATGGTTGCTGGTCGCTGTGACCGCGACGGCTTCGGCACAGACAAGCGTGTCGGTTCGCTCTGACATGCCTGCATCGCACAATCCTCTTAGTGCATATTCGGCGGACCATGTTCCTGGCCCGGACCTTACGAATTCTCCGCTGCTCGATCAGTTGATCCGCGATGGCAAGCTGTACTTGTCCCTCAAGGATGCGATCCGGCTGGCACTCGAAAACAATCTGGACCTGGCCATCGCCCGCTACAATCTGCCCATCGCCAACATGGATATATTACGCACTCGCGCCGGCGGGATTTTTCGCGGCGTGAATGCCGGCGTCGTGCAGGGGACACCTGGCGGCGGAGTTGGCGGCTTCGGCACCGGAGCTCCCGGAGCGGGCGCCGGTGGCACCACCGGCGGCGCGGGCGGAGCGGGCGCGGGCGCGTCCGGATTGGTGCAGTCTACTTTGGGCGCGGGCACTGCAGTTTCTTCGTATGATCCTTCGATCGTTGCTTCGATAGGCGCTGAGCACCAAACCACCCCTCTGGCCAATCAGCAGATTTACGGTGTGCCGTCGCTGCAATCGAACACCGGACAGGCCAGCGTTACTTATTCGCAGTCTTTTCCGACGGGCACCAGTTTTACCGTGGAATTCAACAACAGCCGCCAGACCACCAACAGCCCGTTCTTCAATCTGTCACCTGTGCTGAATTCGATGTACCGTTTCTCCTTTCAGCAGCAGCTGCTGGCGGGATTTGGCTTTGGGCCCAACCTGCGCTATCTGACCATTGCCAAGAACAACAAGAAAATCTCTGACATCGCGTTTAAAGATCAGGTGACCGCGACCATCACCCAGATCAAGAATATCTATTGGGACCTGGTCAACGCCTATGAGCAGGCGCGGGTCAACGAGCAGTCACTGGAGTTTGCCCAGCAGTCACTGGACAATGCCAGGAAGCAACTCCACCTTGAGAGTGTTCCTGCCATGGACGTGATGCGCGCCGAGGCTGAAGTATCGAAGCGCGATCAGGATCTGACCGTGGCGCGCACCAGCCTGCAACTTCAGGAGTTGCTCATCAAGAACGCACTCACCAGGAGTCTCGATGACCCGGTGCTTGAATCCGTGCCGGTCGTCCCTGTCGACCACTTCGAGACGGTCGAAACGCAGGCCACGGAAACGGTCCAGGACCTGATCGCCCAGGCATTGCGGGGGCGTCCTGAACTGGCCGAGTCTGATGTTGACCTGATAAACCGGCAAATCAGCGGGAAGGCGGCGCGCAACGCGCTGTTGCCGTCGCTGTCCCTGGTCGGCTTCTATGGAGGATCGGGTCTGGCCGGGCCTCTGAATCCGATCTACAACCTTCCCACTCCGAATTCTTCGAACGTGCCTACGGACTACTCGGGGGCCCTGCAGAATGCTTTCAACAATTCCTCGCCTGACTATTACATCGGACTGAATCTCAACATCCCCTTGCGAAACCGTGTGGCCAAGGCAGATCAGTACCGCTCCGAGCTGGAATATCGGCAAGCCGAGTTGCGCCGGGAACAGTTGAGAAAGCAAATCCGCATCGAAGTACGGAACGCGCAATATGCGCTGGAGCAGAGCGGGGCGCGGGTCGGAGCGGCGCGAAAGGCGCGGGACCTGGCCCAGCGCACGTTCGAGATCATGCAGAAGGAACAGACGCTCGGGGCGGGATCGACTTTTCAGACCATGACCGCCCAGCGTGACCTCTCCATCGCCGAACTGGACATGGTCACCGCCATGACGATCTACGAAAAGGCGAAAGTTGAGCTGGATCGTGCAACCGGCACGACTTTGGAACATAATGGAATCCGGGTGCAGGACGCGGTAAACGGCACCATCTCCAATCCAAGCCCTTAGCACATGCCAAGCTCAACCAAGACCGGGGAGATTGGGCTTTCCGCCGGGTTGGCGCAAAGCGCATCCAAAATTCCTCGCATTCTAGCGGCCGACGATCAGCAACACATCCTCGAAGCCATTGAGCTCCTGCTAAAGCCGCAGGGCTACGCGGTTGACGGCGTCCGATCTCCCGAACTCGCGCGCGAGGCCCTCGCCAGTTCTTCCTACGACGCGGTGCTGATCGATCTGAATTACACGCGCGACACCACCTCCGGCGGGGAAGGCCTGGATCTGCTTTCAGATATCGTCGCCATGGACAGCACGCTCCCGGTGATTGTCATGACCGCATGGGGCAATGTGGACCTGGCGGTTGAAGCGATGCGCCGGGGGGCGCGGGACTTTGTTCAAAAGCCCTGGGAGAACGAGCGCCTGCTCGCTATCCTGCGGACCCAGGTCGAACTTCATCGCGCGTTGCAACGGGCGGAACGGCTGGCCGCGGAAAATCGACTGCTGCGTGTTGAAGGCCGGCCCGAGTTCATTGCCACCGCGCCGTCGATGGTGCCGGTGCTCGAAGCCATCACTCGCTTCTCTCCGTCCGACGCCAATGTTCTGATCACCGGCGAGCATGGGACGGGCAAGGAAATAGTGGCTCGGACGATTCATGTCCTGTCGCTGCGGGCTTCGCGTCAGATGGTCGCCGTGAATACCGGCGGCCTGGCCGAAGGCGTTTTTGAGAGTGAACTCTTCGGCCACGTGAAGGGCGCGTTCACCGATGCCCGCACGGACCGCATCGGCCGTTTCGAGCTGGCGGATGGCGGCACGCTTTTCCTCGATGAGATTGGCAACGTGCCCATGCGCCAGCAATCCAAGCTACTGCGCGTGCTGGAATCGGGCGAAATCGAGCGTGTGGGATCGTCACGCTCCAAGCGGATTGATGTGCGCCTCGTCTCCGCCACGAATTCCGATCTTCAGGCCGCGTGTCAGGCCGGCCAGTTCCGTGAGGACTTGCTCTTCCGTCTCAATACGGTTGAGATCCACTTGCCGGCTCTGCGCGAACGTCGCGAGGATATTCCGGTTCTTGCCCTGCACTTCCTGTCGCATTACGCCTCCCGCTACCGTCGCGCGATACGAGGGCTCGATCCGTCGGCACTGCAATCCCTGATGCAATACTCCTGGCCGGGCAACGTTCGCGAGTTGGAGCACACGCTGGAGCGGGCTGTCCTCATGTGCCGCAGCGAGCAAATCCAGCCTGGCGACCTCGGATTGGGACTGCAGCGGTCGCAGGCGCAGAACCTGGAGGAACTAAGCCTCGAATCGGTGGAGACAATTCTCATCCGGAAGGCCCTGCAGCGCTTCCAGGGCAATGTAAGCCAGGCTGCCGAAGCGCTGGGCCTGAGCCGCGGCGCGCTGTACCGTCGAATGGAAAAGTATGGGCTTTAGCCCGCGCCAGGCGGAAGCGCTCAAACGCAGGAAATCGCGCCGAGCCCCTTTTGAGCGCCGGATTATTCGTTCCTCGTTGTGGCTGGCCGTTCCCGGACTCGTGACCAGCGGCGTACTGATCTGGCTGCAGGACTGGACCCTCGAGTCAAAGCTGGCCCTCCTTTTCGTCGAGCTCGTCATCTGTGCATTGATTGTTGCCGCTCTTCACGATCAGATTATTCGTCCCCTGCAGACCTTGGCCAATGTGGTCGGCGCTCTGCGGGAAGAAGACTATTCCTTTCGCGCGCGCATGGCGGTTCCCGAGGACGCTCTGGGAGAGCTGTCCCTTGAAGTCAACATGCTCGCCGACCTGCTGGCGGAGCATCGCATCGGAGCGATTGAAGCCACTGCCCTGCTGCAGCGAGTCGTCGAAGAGGTAGACATTCCGCTCTTTGCCTTCGATCCCGGCGAAGCGCTGCGGCTGGTAAATACCGCCGGCGAAAGGCTCCTGCACCAGGCTTCTCCGAGACTTCTCGGTCGGACGGCCGCGGAACTGGGCCTGAAACCATGTCTTTCCGCCGAGAACGCGTCCGTGGTCCCTCTGCACTTCAACAGCGACGCCCGCTGGTTTGTGCGGCGGAGCTCGTTCCGGCAGCGAGGAGTGCCGCACACCCTGGTCGTGCTCTCCGACGTGAGCCGCGTCCTGCGCGAAGAAGAACGGCTCGCCTGGCAACGACTAATTCGTGTGATGGGTCATGAGCTGAATAACTCGTTGGCGCCAATTAAGTCAATCGCAGGAAGCCTGCAGGCGCGTCTTTCCGGAACCACGCTGGCCGCCGAAGAGCGTCAGGACTTCGAACGCGGACTGGGCATCATCGAAGCTCGGGCCGCGTCGCTGAACCGCTTCCTGCAAGCCTATCGGCAACTGGCGCAAATGCCGCCGCCCATCCTCAAAAAATCAGTCCTGTCGCCCTTGGTGAAGCGCGTAGCTGGATTGGAAACCCGAATCGAAGTTAAGGTGATTCCGGGACCCGAGGTGACGGTCATGGCTGATCCGGATCAACTAGAGCAGATGCTCATTAATCTGGTGCGCAACGCGACGGAAGCCGTGCTGGGAGGCCCGCCTGCTGCAAAAAGCCCAAACGAAGCCGGTTCCCCGCCGAAGAACCAGTTCCAGCCGACCGTGGTCATCAGCTGGAAACTGCTCGAAAAAGCCGCGGAGTTGACCATTGAAGACAACGGCCCGGGCCTGCTGAACCCCAGCAACGCGTTTGTTCCCTTCTACACAACCAAGCCCTCCGGCAGCGGTATCGGACTTGTCCTTTCCCGTCAGATTGCGGAAGCGCATGGTGGTTCTCTCGAACTGACGAGCCGGCCTGATGAGCGGGGCTGCAGGGTGAAAGTTATTTTGCCGCGACCAGCATTGTAGTGGAGCGAATTGCCAACGCCCTGCATTAGAATAATCGGCGGCAGAGGTGCCGCGAATCTCGTATGCCCGATCCTCTCTACCTGAGTCTTTGGTTTTCCACTTTTGAGGTGGACGACATGTTGCCTCACGCCCTGGCCGTGATGCGTCAATTTTCGTTTTCCGTGGCGCAGCCCGGGATTACCAATTTGGCCCTTCATCCGGTTTCCTGGAATGAACCGACCATTCTTGAGCGGCGCTTCCGGCCGGGGGTTTCTCCGGAAGAGGCGGTACTCATCGCGTCCGACCTGTTGCATGAAGACTATGCTTACATGTTTGAAGGCTTTTGGGATCTATGGGTGGTTGCTGAAGATGGAGAGTGGACGCTGCGTCCTTCTCCGGTGAAGTTTTTGGTCCATGGTGTCGAATTTGATGAAGGGGTCTACCAGCAGGAAGGCCACATCGAAGTGGATCTCGGCCTCGACTCGCCCTTTCTGCAGGAAGACGTTCCCCTGACCGTTGAGGCGGCGGCGAGAGTGCGCGCCAACGTGCAAAGGCTGGTGGAGTTCACCGGAAAAGTTGAAAAGAATTCCGGCGCCAACGCGCGCTTGCTGTGGTCGGAATCGGAACAGAACTTCGCGCAAAGGCTGATTGCCCGTTTGCAGAAAGTGCAATAAGCGCACCCTCAAGCGAAAAAGCAGAATCAAGGAAGGAGTACGAAACAAACTTCGTGCTCCCTGCTTGAGGCCGGGATTATCCAGGCCTGATTATTTGGTTCTTCCGCTTTCGACCTTCAACTTGTCGGTCGCGGCAGCCTGGGCGGCGGCAAGACGCGCCGTCAGCACCCGGAAGGGCGAGCACGACACGTAGTTCAGTCCTACCCTGTGGCAGAACTCGACGGACGACGGTTCTCCCCCATGTTCGCCGCAAATTCCAACTTTGAGGCCGGGCCGCGTCTTCCTTCCACGCTCGGTCGCGATCCTGATCAACTGGCCCACTCCATCCTGGTCGAGCACGGCGAAGGGATCCTGCTTGAGGATGCCTTCTTCAAGATAGGTAGGCAGCACCTTGTTGATGTCATCGCGCGAGAAACCGAAGGTTGTCTGCGTCAGATCATTTGTTCCAAACGAAAAGAATTGCGCTTCCTTGGCAATCTCATCAGCCACCAGCGCAGCCCTGGGCAACTCAATCATCGTCCCCACCAGGTAATCGACTGTCCTTCCCTTCTCTTCGAAGACTTCTTTGGCCACGCGATGCACAATTGCCGCCTGGTTCGCCATCTCCTTTAAGGTGGCAGTGAGCGGAATCATCACCTCGGGATAAACCTTCACACCGTCCTTCGCCACTGCCACGGCCGCCTCGAAAATGGCGCGAGCCTGCATCTCAGTGATTTCGGGATAGGTGATTCCCAAGCGGCAACCGCGATGTCCGAGCATGGGATTAAATTCGTGCAATTCCTCAACCCGCCGCAAGAGCGTTTTCAGTCCCTTGAGTTTCGGAGAACGCGGCTTGGTGGCTTCGAGCACGGCGATCTCCACCATCAGGTCTTCGCGCCGTGGCAAAAACTCGTGCAGTGGCGGATCAAGGGTGCGAATCGTAACCGGGAAGCCGTCCATGGCCTTGAACACGCCGACGAAATCCGCGCGCTGCAGGGGCAGCAGCTTCTTGAGCGCAGCTCGCCGGTCCTTCTCGGTGTTGGCGAGAATCATGGCCCGCATGTGGGGCAGCTTCTTTTCGCCGAAGAACATGTGTTCGGTGCGACAAAGGCCGATGCCCTCGGCGCCGAATGCTCGCGCCTGGATGGCATCGCGCGGAATGTCGGCATTCGCGCGGACACCCAACTTGCGGAAGGGTTCGGCCCAGCCCATGAGCTTCATGAGTTCTGGATCGTCCGGCTTCGCCGCCATGGTGCCGAGCTTGCCCTTGATCACGCGCCCGGTAGTGCCGTCGAGCGAGATCCAGTCTCCGGCTTTGAATACGTGACCCTTGACTCGCATCTCGCGGGCTTTTTCGTCCACTTCGATATCGCCCGCGCCCGCCACACAGCACTTGCCCATGCCGCGCGTGACTACGGCTGCATGGCTGGTCATGCCGCCGCGCGAAGTCAGAATTCCGGCGGCCACCTCCATGCCGTGGATGTCTTCCGGCGTGGTTTCCGCGCGCACCAGAACGACGGGATTTTTGGTGGCGCCGTGGCCGGCTTTCTCCACCGCTTCATCCGCGGTGAAGACGATCTGCCCGACCGCTGCTCCCGGCGATGCCGGCAGGCCCGTCGCCAGGACTTCCAGCTTCGCGCTTTTCTCATCCAGACGCGGCAGCAGAAATTCGTACAACTGGTTGGGATCGACCCGGAAAATTGCCTCCTCCTTGGTGATCAGGCCTTCGTCCACCATCTGGATGGCAACCCGCACCGCCGCCGGCCCCGTACGTTTTCCGTTGCGGGTCTGCAGCATGTACAGCTTGCCTTCCTGAATGGTGAATTCGAAATCCTGCAGGTCTTTGTAATGTTTTTCCAGACGCGTGGTGATCTCGCGCAGCTGGTCATAGACGGCCGGCATCACTTTCTGCAATTCGAGAATCGGGACCGGGGTGCGGATGCCGGCCACCACGTCCTCGCCCTGCGCATTCATCAGGAATTCGCCGTAGAACTCTTTCGCGCCGGTGGCAGGATTGCGCGTGAAACCCACGCCCGTGCCGCTGGTGTCTCCGAGATTGCCGAACACCATGGCCTGCACATTGACCGCCGTGCCCAGCATGTCGTCGATGTTATTGATGCGCCGGTAGTGTTTTGCGCGGTCGTTCTGCCAGGAGCGGAACACAGCATCGCGCGCCATGACGAGTTGCGTGTGGGGGTCCTGGGGAAAGTCGTGCTTGGTGTGCTTCTTGACCACCTTCTTATATTCCTCGATCACTTCCTTCAGCGCTTTGGCATCGAGATCGGTGTCGAGCTTGGCTTTCTTCTGTTTCTTCTTGGCTTCGAACACTTCATCGAAGGCGGGCTTCGGGATGTCCAGTACCACGGCGCCGAACATCTGAATGAGGCGGCGGTAGGAGTCCGCCGCAAAGCGGGGATTGTTGCTGCGCTTGGCCAGGGCCTCGACGCTTTGATCGTTGAGACCGAGGTTGAGAATGGTGTCCATCATGCCGGGCATGGAGAATTTCGCGCCCGAGCGCACGCTTACCAGCAGCGGATTCGCTCCCTGGCCGAGCTTCTGGCCCTGCAATTCCTCCAACTTCTTCAGCGCCGCATCCATTTGGCGCTCGACTTCAGGAGAGACGGCGTTGCTGCGCATGTATTCCCGGCAAGCTTCGGTCTGGATGGTGAAGCCCGGGGGCACGGGGAGACCGGCATTGGTCATCTCTGCCAGGCCGGCGCCTTTGCCGCCCAGGTCATCTTTCATTTTGCCGTTGCCATCGGCTTTGCCGCCGCCAAAGGAGAAGACATATTTGGTGGCTGAATTCTTTTCTGTATTCTCAACGCTGGTTTCGGGGAGAGTTTGCGTCGCCATGATAGATTTTCGTCCTTTATTGTTTCGAAGATTCCTTGGATTCCTTGCCCTCGGTTACGATCTCGGAAAAATCCGCGATGGTGGAAAATTCCTTTAACAGAGTTTGCAGAAGCGCCAAACGGTTGGCCCGGACTCGCCCATCTTCGACCATGACCATGACTTTGTCGAAGAAGGTGTCCACTGGTTCTCGCGCCGTCGACAGCAAAAACAACGCGTCTTGGTACTCTTTTTCCTGCCGGTGCGCTTCAACTCTGCGAGCATAAGTCTCGACGTAGGCCATCAGGCTTTTTTCTTCATGAGCCGAATCAGGTAAATACTGGAATGTTGCGGCAGGCTCGCTGCCGGCTGCCTTCGCCTGCTTCAGGATATTGCGCATACGCTTGCAAGCCGCGGCAATGGCCTGAAATTCCGGCATATGCAAGACACCCTTGACTGCCTGCGCCCGTGCCACCACATCCACCACATCGTCGGCGTCCGCTGCCAGGACCGCATTCACAACGTCGTAGGGAAAGCCAAGCGCGTCGCGCAGATAGAACTCCAGGCGTTCACGCAGGAAATGTTTCACCACCCCGCTGTAATCGACCGACGCATCAAACTTTGCTTCGGCGGCTGAGCCACGGTAAGCTTCCCGCGCATCCTTGAACAGCTGGCTGAGACTGATGGGCAGTTTATGCTCCGCGATTGTGCGGACGATCCCATTGGCCTGCCGCCGCAGGGCAAACGGGTCCTTCGATCCCGTAGGCTGCAGTCCAAGCGCAAACATGCCGGCGATGCTGTCCGCCTTGTCCGTGATCGAGAGTACCGCTCCCTCCACGGTCCGCGGAACTGAATCTTCCATCGATTCGGGCTTGTAGTGATCGTAAATTGCGATGGCGACGGCTTCGCGCGCATCGGCTTTCAGGTCAGGATCGAGTTCCTGGACCCGGGCGTACAGCCCGCCCACGATGCCCTGCAGTTCCGTGAACTCTTTGACCAGTTCGGTTGTCAGATCAGTCTTCGCCAGCAGGGCCGCTTTGTGGACCACGCCCGGGCGAACCGCGATGCCGTCCTGGCGAATCTTTCCGCATAGCCAACTGCACACCCGTTGCACCCGCAGAACTTTGTCGTAATAGCTGCCCAGATCTTTCTGGAAGGTTACGTTCTTGAGCCACGTTGTCCGCTCCCGCAGCGGATGCTTCTGATCGGTCTGCCAGAAGAAGCGCGCGTCGTTGAAGCGGGCGCGCAGCACGCGCTCATGTCCGTGCCGGATGATGCCACTGGGATCGCCGTCGGTATTCAGCACGGCCAGAAAGTGTGGCGAGAGGCTGCCTCGAGAGTCTTCGACCGCAAAATATTTTTGGTGGTCGCGCATGACCGTAACCAGAACTTCCTCGGGCAGCTCGAGAAACTCCGGATCGAAGCTGCCCAGAATGGCCGCGGGCCATTCGGTCAGGTTGATCACGGTGTCGAGCAGCGGCTTGTCTTCACGCCAGCGCGCGCCGGAAATAGTGCGCGTCGCAGCGTCGAGAGATTTGCGAATCTGTTTCTCTCTTTGCCCGCGGCCGATGACTCTGGCTTTCTCCAGAGCTTCGATATACGAGGTTCCTGCGCGGGGAATCGTGACCGATCCATCGGCCAGTATTCGATGTCCACGCGACTGGTTCCCGGCGCGAACGCCATCGAATTCCAGAGTGATGACCTCGGCGTCCAGCATGGCTACCAGCCAGCGCACCGGACGCACGAACCGCTCGCTGGGCTTGTTCCAGTACATGTTCTTCGGCCAGTAAATGGAAGCAATCTCCTTGGGCAGCAACTGGGCCAGAATTTCGGCGGCGGAGCGTCCCTTCCGTGTGACCGTCGCCGACAGGTACTCGCCCTTGGGAGTGGCACTGCGCTGCAGCTGGGAAATATCCACGCCGGCCTTTTTTGCGAAGGCATGCGCGGCGGGAGTGGCCTGCCCATCCTTGAAAGCCACGCTGACCGACGGGCCCGTGAGCTGCTCGACCACATCGGGCTGCGCGGCTGGAATATTCGCCGCCAGCACCGCGAGGCGGCGAGGCGTATCGAGATGAGCCAAGGCATCCGCGGGCAACAACCTTTCACGGTCGAGCAGTTTGTGCAGGCGCTGGCGCAGCTCCAGCGACGCCGCGTCAATCATCCGCGCCGGAATCTCTTCGCAACCGATCTCGAGTAGAAAATCTGGCATTAACGTCAATCCCTGTCATCCTGAGCGAAGTCATTCCGCTCGCTTGCGAGCAGAGCGACGGAGTCGAAGGACCCCTGGAACTCTGCAATCGCGCCGGTTATAGGGGTCCCTGTCATCCTGAGCGAAGTCATTCCGCTCGCTTGCGAGCAGAGCGACGGAGTCGAAGGACCCCTAGGAATCTGCACTCCTGCCGCCGATAGGGGTCCTTCGACTGCGCGGAAACTTCGCTTTGCGAAGTTTCCACTCCGCTCAGGATGACAATACTACGCACTTGTGGGTGCTACTTCCCTCTTCTTTACTTTTACTTTTGTCTCCGCCACCGGGTCTTCGCCTGATCCCGCCACAGGCTCGGCGCGCTGCTGATCTACAAAGGCCTTCGCGATTCCCACCGCCAGCGCCCTCACGCGACCGATTACCCCGACGCGTTCGGTCACAGAGATCGCGCCGCGCGCATCCAGGATATTGAACAGGTGAGAACACTTCAGACAAAGATCGTAGGCTGCGAGCAGAGGAAAACGCTTCTTGTCGTGTCCAACTCCATCGTTCTTTTCCTTGCCCAATGCCGCATAGTTTTCCAGCAGGGCTTTGCACTCTCCCTCGCACAACTCAAAATGCTTCCAGGCCTTTTCGACGTCGGCCAACTCGAAGTTGTACACCGAAAATTGCAGTTCATCGGCGAGGCGGACCTCGCCGTACGTCTTGACGGCGCCGGTTTCGGGATCGCGCGCCCACACAATGTCGTAGATCGAGTCTTTATCCTGCAAAAACGACGCGATGCGTTCCAGTCCATACGTGAGTTCGGCTGAAATCGGGTCCAGATCGACGCCGCCGCACTGCTGGAAGTAGGTGAACTGGGTGATTTCCAGGCCGTCGAGCATGACCTGCCAGCCGATCCCCCAGGCGCCCAGGGTAGGCGATTCCCAATTGTCTTCTTCAAACTTGATGTCGTGCTGGCGCAGATCAATGCCCATCGCGCCCAGTGATTCCAAATAGAGCTCCTGCACGTTTTCCGGCGGGGGCTTCAGGATGACTTGCAGCTGCATGTGCTTGAACAGGCGGTTGGGATTCTCTCCATAGCGTCCATCCGCCGGACGGCGCGAGGGCTGCACGTAAGCCACTTTGTAGGGTTGAGGCCCCAGCACGCGCAGAAAAGTTTCCGGCGCCATCGTGCCCGCACCGACTTCAACGTCATACGGCTGCTGCAGAACGCAGCCGCGCTCCGCCCAGAAGGTCTGCAATCGCAGGATCAATTCCTGGAACGTAAGCGGATTGGGTTTGGGACTTGGCATGGACTTACAGCTTTTAGCTCGATAACATTCACACCGAACTCTGCGATCGCTTCCGGAACAGCTAAAAGCCAAGAGCCTACAGCTAAGAGCTGATCTTCTCCAGCATCCCCGCGGTGACCAGTTTCTTCTCTATGTGCCGCTGCAGGATCTGAATCAAGAATTTTCTCAGATCGCTTCCCTGCGGCTTGGGCCATGGTGTTCCCGCAAAACTTTCCACCGGCGCACGAAACATCTGGGCCGCCAGCGCTCGCGATTCAGCGGATATTTCCGATGATGCCAGACGTTTATCGTCGGCACACATGAGGCCGTCGGTCAATACGTGGAAAAACGCCCGGTCGCCGTTCAAAGTCCGTCCGCAAACAATGCATTCGCCGACGTCCGGCAAGTAGCCCATCAGGCGGGTCATCCACAGCTCGAAATAGGTGACGGGCATCCAGACATCGGCGCCCCGCAATCCCGCCAGCACCGAAAGCGCCAGCCGGAACACGGCATCGTTGGCTTCGCGATCCGGCAGCAACTCATCGAGCAATTCCGCCACGTGCGCCAGCGCTACCGCCCGCGGATAACCCACTTCCGTCGCCAGCGGCGATTCCAGCACTTCGCAGGAATCCAGCCGGGCCAGCTCCTGCTGCTCGCGATCTTCGTAGAAGACCCGAACGTAAGTGAGCGGCTCGAGAGCGCCGCCGAACCGCCGCTTCGATTTCTTGGCTGAGCGCGCCACGCCGCGAACTTTCCCTTCCGCTCGCGTGAACAACGTGACCAGCAGATCGGCCTCGCGCAAAGGATAGGTGCGCAGAACGATCGCTTCCGACTCCTTGAGTGCCATGGAAGCCCAGCAGACTAACGTCTGATTGTAATGGAGTAGTGGGGAGATGGGAAGTTAAGCAGCTTTCAGCTCTTAGCTTTCAGCCATTAGCTCTTTAAAATCACACTCCGTGACGAGGAGTTCGAGCCAAAAGCTAAAGGCCAAGAGCTAAGAGCTTGTTCTTACCGTCCGAAATACTTTGCGTTGCGCTCCGTAAACGACGCCCACTTTTCCGGCAGATCATCCAGGGCGAAAATGGCAGACACTGGGCAGACGGGCACGCAAGCTCCGCAGTCGATGCACTCTACGGGGTCGATGTACAGCATTTCTTCCTCGGCGTGCGCCGGAGAATCTTTCTTAGGATGAATGCAGTCCACCGGGCAAGCGTCCACGCAGGCAGTATCCTTGGTCCCTATGCACGGTTCTGCGATCACGTAAGTCATTGTTCTTGTCTCCCTGGTGTACCGAACTGTACTGAACTGCTTATATTACAAGAATGCGGGCGCTGGGTACAGGTTCTGGGGTCAATATTAAACAGCTCAGCGCCGCCCAGCATTGAAGGACGGACGCCCCCCTGCAGCATTGGACCTTGCTTTGGAAATGAGTACGAATCCAAATCCGGGGTAGTTGAACTACGACGCTATTCCCCCGGTATTGGCTCAATCTCGAATCAGCCCGCGTGACGAAGTTGCCGCCGCAGGGTTTCCACGATCAGCCCGATCGAACCATACGTGGCAGCATTCGCAAGAAGCGACCAATATAACCCAAGGGCAAAGTGGAAATGGATACTCGCAAACACAGCTGGGCAAGTAAATTCTACGAGAGTCACAATCGGGTCGGCAGAGGTCATCGCTGGAGGGTTGGTTCCGAAGGCATAGAGCGCCCAACAACCCGCCACGAGAAAGCCCGCACTCGCCCACATCGCAATTCGGTATCTCATGCCGCCATCCCTGCTACGTTCCAGCCTAATAATCCCACTAATCCCCGCCAACTCCAAACTTGATTTTCGAGCACCCGCTGCCGGCGCCAACCCTTGCGGATTTCAAATTGACCACTACCCTACCCCGTCAAAACTTGCTAATCCCGCTAAATTCTGCAAAAATAATGGTTTGTCTCAGCCTGCCTGAAGCAATTAGGAAAGGAACATAAGCTCTGTGTTAATGATTCGTCTGTCGCGCACGGGTGCGCGCAAACAACCGCAGTATCGTGTGGTGGTCATCGAGAAGGAACGCGCGCGCAATGGGCGTCCGGTCGAGGTGGTGGGAACTTACAATCCTCGCACCAGTCCCGCCAGCATTGAGCTCAAGCGCGAGCGCATCGACTACTGGGTATCCAAGGGCGCCAAGATGTCGGACCGGGTCACCAAGATCGTGTCCCGGCCGGCGCCGGCTGCTGCCGCCTCTGTTGCCTGATGTCAGGGTGCGCATCATGCCAGAACACGCCGCATATCACAGTATTCCGCTTTGGGTGAGCCAAGCATGAGCGAACCAACCGGGGACGTGCGAGTCCTGATCGAACAGGTCGCCAAAGCTCTGGTCGATGATCCGGCGCAGGTTACCGTCAATCAGGTCGAAGAAGGCGCGGGCACTGTGCTTGAGTTGACGGTTGCCCCGAACGATCTCGGTCGGGTGATCGGCAAACAGGGACGCACCGCGCGCGCCATGCGCAACCTGCTGGGCGCGGCCGGTTTGAAGTCCAACAAGCGCTTCACGCTGGAGATTCTGGAATAGCCGACCCGTTCATTACGCTGGCGCGCGTTCTCAAGACCCAGGGACGCCGCGGCGAAGTCGCAACCGAACTGCACAGCGACGTCCCGGACCGGTTTCAACCGGGTATGCGGCTGTGGGCCTTGCCCAAGGATGGAGGCGGACCGCGGCGCGAGTTGAAAATTGAAGAACTCTGGCCCCACAAGGGTCATCTGGTCCTCAAGTTCGAGGCTGTCGGTTCGATTTCGGAAGCCGAAGCCCTGGTGGGATGCGAGTTGCAGGTCCCGGCCGGTGAGCGCTCGAGGTTGGAGCCCGGCTGGGTTTACGTGAGCGACCTGGTGGGATGTACGGTGTTCGACGGCGATCGCGAGATTGGGCAGGTTCGCGACGTGCAGTTTGGAGCCGGTGAAGCGCCCCTGCTGATCGTAAAAGCCGGATCGAACGAGCACGAGATTCCTTACGCGGAAGCGTATCTGAAGAGTACCGACCTTGAGCATAAAAAGATTTTCATGATTCTGCCGGAGGGCATGCTCGAGTTGAGCGCTCCGTTGACGGCGGAAGAGAAAGAGCAGCAAAGGAACAGCAAGAAATTGTCATCCTGAGCGGAGCACTGCTTCGCGGCGCGAAGCAGTGGCGGAGTCGAAGGACCCCTACCTCATAACGATGCAGTGGCTACAGGGGTGCTTCGACGCTCTCGCCGCGCAAAGCGCGGCTCGGTTGCTCAGCATGACAACTTGCTGTGTAGTTCTTAAGGTCCAGCGATGAAGATCGACATCCTCACGATCTTTCCTGACTTTTTTCGCGGACCGCTGGATTACGGCATTGTTCGCCGCGCCCGGGAAGCGGGTCTGGCGACGATCGAAGTCCACGACTTGCGGGCTTTTGCGCACGACCGGCACCGCACGGTGGATGACCGCCCATTCGGCGGCGGCGAAGGCATGGTGCTGAAGCCGGAACCGATCTTTGAATGTATTGAAGGACTCGACATCGAGAGCCGTGCGGAGCGGCTTGAGGTTGGCGCCAGGCAGAGTGTGGTGCTGCTGTCGGCACAGGGGCGGCGTTTCGACCAGGCAGTGGCCGAGGAACTCGTGGCGCTGCAACGAATTGTCCTGATCTGCGGCCGCTACGAAGGCGTGGATGAGCGTGTCGGAGAGCATCTCGCCGACCGTGAGCTCTCGATCGGAGATTATGTCCTGAGCGGCGGCGAGTTGGGTGCGGCCGTGATTCTGGATACGGTCACGCGGCTCATTCCTGGCGCGGTGGGGAATGAGGCCTCGACGCGGCAGGAGTCGTTCACTGCGTCGGCAACCGTGGAAGCAAGCGGCGCCGACTCTACTTGCGCGTCCGGTGGATTGCTGGACTATCCGCACTACACCCGGCCGGCGGATTTTCGCGGTTTGCAGGTGCCTGAGGTTTTGGTTTCCGGCAACCATGAAGAAATACGCCGCTGGCGCCGGCGCACGGCTTTAGAGAAAACGCTGCACAATCGCCCCGATCTGCTGGAGGGCGCCGTGCTCGGCGACGAAGACAAGGAATTGCTGGCCCGCATTGCGGGCAAGGAAAATTGAGACAGACTTCTCTCATTGGGGGACAAGATCGTGACGAACCTTATCATCGAAAAACTTTTGGCCAAAACCAAGCGCACCGACATTCCTGCATTCGTGCCCGGCGACAGCGTGCGCGTCCACGTGAAGATCAAGGAAGGCGACAAGGAGCGCCTGCAGGCATTTGAGGGCGTGGTGATTGCTCGCAGCCGCGGACCACAGGCCAGTTTCACCGTGCGCAAGATCAGCTTCGGCCACGGCGTAGAGCGCATCTTCCCGCTCCATTCCAAGGTGGTCGATAAGGTGGAGGTGTTGCGCTCTTCCAAGGTCCGCCGCGCCAAGCTGTACTACCTGCGCAGCCTCAAGGGCAAGGCGGCTCGCCTCAAAGATGTCGATCGCGAACAAGCCGTGGCCGAAGTCGCGGTTAAGTAGCAGCGCATCTTTCGGACTTGGCCGGCGAGAGCCCAGGCTATTTGTGGATTTCGAACTGCAAGGTATCTTCCAGGTGCTTCTCGGCTAGCTTGCGGATGAGGAACTGCAGGATCTGGCGCTCCCCTTTACGGATCTCCCGGAATTCGATTCCGAGCCCAGCTTGCGGTTCGGCATGCCGGACCTGACCCTTCAGGGTCAAATCGTAGTTATCGACATGCAGAGTTAGTTTCACCTCGGTGCCGACCGGCAATACGTGTCTGGTCATAACCAGGCAGCCGATCTCCGACATGTTCTTCAAAACGACGCTGGCCTTGGCACTGGCGGAGTCCGGTTCAGCCAGTTCGACGGTCCCGTCCAGGCTAAAGCGCTCCCGGCGACGCCGGCGCTCGCTAGGACCGAAGGCGCGAGACCGCTTCGAGGTTCCATCCAGAGTAACCGGTTCGTAGACTTCGACCATGTCCCGCAATTCCGCTTCCCACAGAATCCGGTCAGACTCCACACACTGCAGGCCGATTTGACCTCGCAACTCCGAATCTGGTTCGCCGACCCATACCACGCGGCAGAACGCCTTGCTTCGGCCCCGTTCGATGGCAACGACTTCTCCCGCTTCCTTCACACAGCGCAGGCCCGTGACTCGCGCTCCATGCTCGGAGATATCGTAAGTGCAGGCAATCTCGAGGCAGGGCTTTTGTTCGTCATTCCAGTAGGTGACACGAATGGGCAGCGCTACCTGAAGGCGTTTCTTCTGGCGCTCGGGCGATGGTTTGGAATGCTCTTCTGTCAAGTGGGTCCGCCGCGTGGACAACTCTCTTTACTGAAGCTAGCAACTGACCGTTCGCTGGTCAATTTACCGCGGTAATAGCACGTAATGGTTACTTTTGGGCGGATGAATCCATGGCAGTTGCACGGGGAATCACAGCCTAAACACGTCAGGCCGGCTGCCCCAGACCCACATGGGATATCCTCCCGGACTCGCTTCAGCCCATGGTTATGGCAATCTGGTTCTTCGAGCGGTTTTCCACATTGCGCGATCAGGGTCGACTGGGCGAAGATGACCTCTCTGTGTCGCCCAAGCTCACGTCCGCGCCCGGGAAACCACTCTCTGCTTCTGCCGCCAAGCTGCGTCTGTTGAAGACACTGCATTGCACGTTGAGGTTCGAGAAAAAGGCATGGCAACTGGGCGCGCGCCTTATCGCCGGAGTTGATGAAGTCGGACGCGGCTCCCTGTTTGGACCGGTGGTGGCGGCTGCCGTGATCCTCAATCCGGAATATCGCATACGAGGTCTGCGGGATTCCAAGTTGCTGCCAGCGGAGCGCCGTGAAATCCTGGCGGAGCGAATCCGCGAGCATTCTGTGGCTTGGGCCATTGCAGCCGTCGATGCCGCCCGCATTGATCAGATCAATATCTACCAGGCCTCGCGCCTGGCCATGCGGGAGGCCGTTCTCGGCCTCGACCCAAAAGCCGACCACCTGCTGGTGGACGCGCTGCGCCTGGACTGCGAACTGCCACAACAACCCATTATTCACGGCGATGCCCTCTCGGCTTCTATCGCAGCGGCATCAATCCTGGCCAAAGTCGAGCGCGATCGCATGATCGTTGAATGGGACCCGGTTTTTCCCATCTACGGACTGGCGTCGAATAAGGGCTACAGCACTCCTCGGCATCTGGCGGCCTTGCGCCAGCATGGGCCCTCTCCGCTGCACCGCCAGTCATTCGCGCCGGTATGGAATGCGCCGGTACCGCAAGATGTGCTGGCGTTCATGCTGGAAGAAACGGCGGAGGAAGAACCCCAGAACCGTGAGGGGAATGTACAATCCCTGCATGCTGCGCATGATGGTCGTAACCGCGCATCCGGATGACGAAGCCAGCAGCTTCGGCGGGTCGTTGCGGCTTTATAGCGAGCGGGGCGTCGAAATCTGCATCGTTTGCCTGACGCCCGGACAAGCGGCCACTCATCGTGGCGGAGCGCATAGCGATCAGGAACTCGCCGCCACCCGGCGCGAAGAATTTGCCTCCGCCTGCAAAATACTGAAAGTCTCCCGCGGAACCGTGCTTGACTATCCCGACGGCCAGCTGCACCGCCTGGACTTGCAACGGGTCGTTTCCGATCTCACCCTTCGCATCCGGGAATTTCGTCCGCAGGTCTTGCTCACATTTGATCCGGCGGGCGGAGCGACGGGCCACACCGATCATACGATGGCATCGGTCTTCGCCACGCTGGCCTTCCACTGGGCGGGGCGCAGCAATCGCTTTCCTGACCAGTTGAGCGGTTCGGTCGCGGCTCATCGAGTACAGAAGCTGTACTATGCTTCCAGCGATTCCGTCCTCCCCGGCCGGCAGCCCGTCACCGTCGCTCCAAGCACCGCCACGATCGAGATGGGGGACTATCTGGAAACCAAGATTGAGGCATTCCGCGCCCACGCCAGCCAACAGCCTCTGTGGACGCTGTTCGAAAAGTACGAACGGGAAGGGCAAGGCCAGGAGCGATTTCACCTGGCAGCAGCGGTGAAGCGTGGCCCAATCGTTCAAGAAGATGATTTGTTCGCGGGAATCGTGGAGGACAGCGACTAGCCGCAAAGGCAGTCGTCGACCTTCGGCAGTGAAGGTTCAGTCCCAGAACGTCAGAAACTGTGCCCTACCCCGACCTGAACCGATTGGCTTTTCCTGACGATTGAAGACCGGCGACTGCGACGGTCTAGCGTGGCTTGATGATCTCGCTCAGCACGTCTGGCTTGGTTTCATCCCGCACCAGATGGGGAAATTTTTCTCCTCCGTGATAGTCGAGCTTGTAGGTCTTGTAATACTCCGTGTTTTCGACCAGCAACTCGAGCGGCGCGGAACTGTTCTTGCCATCCTGCAGCGCATCCCGCAGCACATCCTTGGAGAATTTTCTTCCGTTAACCGCGATCAGTTTCATGCCGGGGCCGATTCCGGCCAGGGCTGCCGGCATGCCTTCGACCGTATCGGTAACCAGTCCGTCTTCTGTTAGCCACAATCCAATCGAAAAGGCCGCGTTTACGAAATGTCGTTCGCCCTCCAGAGCCGTCACCAGCGCCGAGCGAGTGTCGTCATAGACCACTTTCCAGCCGCTGCGCTCGATGCCTTCGAGGGGAGCGCCGGGCCCGTGGTTGGTGAGGCGCTCGGTCCAGAATCCGCGCCAGTCGTAAGGCGCCACCTGGTTCAGCGTGCTCACGATATCGTCGAATGTGAAGGTCTTCACCTGCGGAGGCCCGCTCGGGGGTCCGTGGAAAATCCGGCAAAAGTCATCCAGCGATTTCTGGCCATGAGTCTGCTGGCGAATGATGGTGTCCGCCCACAGCCAGTTCAGCTCATCTTCGTCATAGTAGTCGAGGGCCCGCCGCCATGACTTCCACTGGGGCGGCGCATCCTGCATCGCGGGAACGCCGTCTGCGGTGTCCTGCAGGTTGCGCCACGCCCGCCCCGGAGTGTGGTCCAGTACGGCGGCGGTGTACGCCAGAGCATCGCGGAATTGCTCCGGCGTTCGTGCCCCCATGCGGCCGCTCAGGATCTCACCCAGATACGTGGTAAGTCCTTCGTACACCCACAGCAGGTCGGTCTGCATGGGCTTTTCGTAATCGGGAGTGGCGAGATCGGCGGGGCGCCGGTACTTTCCGTTCCAGGAATGCACGAATTCGTGAGACAGCAATCCCGCGCCCAGCAGGCGCTTCTTGGGATCGACCAGGGCGCGCTCCCACAGCCGGCTGTCATTGGATTCATGATGCTCCAGGCCGAAGTGCGCCACGTGGTCGCTCAGGCTGAAGAGAAAGTGGTAGTCGCGGTAATGTGTCGCGCCAAAGAGCGCGTTGGTTTGGGCGACCAGGTTCTTGTAGTGTTGCCAGACTTCGGGGGGAGCATCCAGCGCGGCTGCACTGTCGGCGGCCACGTCCATCTCCACGGGCGGAGTTTGTCCCGGGTTGAGGGGAACAACTTTCAGATATTCCCCGGTAATGACCGGGCCATCAACCAGCATGGTGAGCGAAACCGGAGCGAACTTGATTTCTCCTCCCGCTTGCGAGGTCACTGCCAGAGATGTGCCGAACTTCCAGTCCGGCGGCAAACGCAGGCTGGCCGTGTAGGTCAATTCATCCGAGGTCCATCCCTCGGGATACAGCAGCACATCGTTCCAGTTGAGGACCGCCATCCGGTCGGTGGCCGTGGCTCCGCCAGTGTAGATGCCTTCCGAACCTGCGGGCGAGATGAAATCCAGCGCGGCTTCTATGCTCGAAACGCCGGCCGGCACCTCGACGTGAAACGTCCAGCCATCCAGCAGATCCCGGCGCCAGGTGAGGGCCTGTCCATTGGCGGTGAACTTCAGTCCGGCAACGTCTTGAATCGGGCCGGTGGGGCCGTGCTCGCCCGGAATCCATTTGGGATAGTAGAGAGTGAGGCTACCCGGCTTGGCGGGAATCGTCATCCGAACATGAAAAATCTTTCGGGGCGCCTCGGTGGCGTCCACTGAAATGCTCACATGGGGGGCAGGCGCGCCCGCGGCGAAAAGGGGTGAGACAAAAACGATTAAGAGGAATACATAGCGAAGAGTTTTTCCGGGGAAGGCGGTCACGAACGTTCTCCTGGGCCTCTAGTGATTCGTTTTAAGGACAGATGAATATATAACAGCCGCTAAATCCGGTCACGCGAATCCGGCCCGCCGAGCTGTCATCCTGAGCGGAGCCCGGGCTTCGCGATGCGAAGCCCGGGCGGAGTCGAAGGACCCCTATAAGCTTCTCTCTGCTCCCGCTCGAGATGGCATTGCCGGTCTGCATCTCGCATGACGACCATGCACGTACAGCTGGCAGGGGTCCTTCGACTCCACCCGCCCATTCGTAAACGAATGGGTGGCTTGCGCTCAGGATGACAGAGCGTCGGTGGCGAGGAATACATGGCGAAGAGTTTTTCCGGGGAAGGCGGTCACGAACGTTCTCCTGGGCCTCTAGTGATTCGTTTTAAGGACAGATGAATATGTCAGCCGCTGAATCCGGTCACGCGAATCCGGCCCGCCCAGCTGTCATCCTGAGCGGAGCCGGGGCTTCGCGATGCGAAGCCCGGGCGGAGTCGAAGGACCCCTATAAGCTTCTCTGCTCCCGCTCGAGATGGCATTGCCGGTCTGCATCTCGCATGACGACCATGCACGTACAGCTGGCAGGGGTCCTTCGACTCCACCCGCCCATTCGTAAACGAATGGGCGGCTTGCGCTCAGGATGACAAAGCGTCGGTAGTTCAGCGCAAATGCAAGTGCCAAACGCCAACCGCTGATTTATGATTTCGCTGTGTCCCCGCACGCGCATCGCGGCCGCTTCATCACCTTCGAAGGACTCGACGGTTGCGGCAAAAGCACCCAGATGGAAAAGCTGGCAGGCGTGCTCCGCGCGCAAGGACTGTCGGTGGTGGTGACGCGTGAGCCGGGCGGGACCGCGACCGGAGAGAAAATTCGCCGGCTGCTGCTCGATACCGCGACCGCCGGCCTCTCCCCAATGGCGGAACTGGCCCTGATGTTTGCTTCGCGCGCCCAACACATCACCGAAGTGATCCAGCCGGCGCTGGCGGAAGGCCGGGTTGTGCTCTGCGACCGCTTCACCGATTCCACGGAAGCTTATCAGGGCGGCGGCCGCAAGCTGGGCAGCGAACCGGTGCTGGCCCTGCATCGCATCCTGTGCCCCGGCTTGCAGCCTGATCTCACGATTCTGATGGATTCCGATGTGGCCGCGAGCGTGGAACGCGCCCGCCGCCGCAACAAGGCCGATAGCGCCAGGAACGGCCGCGCCCGGCACGACGAGAACCGCTTTGAGCAGGAGAGTCGCGCTTTTTTCGGCAGGGTACACAGCGCTTATCTGGCGATTGCGGCTCGCGAACCACAGAGAGTCGAACTGGTCGATGCCCGCGGAACGGCGGCAAAGACGCATGCGCGCATCGTAGAGATCGTCAGACGGAAGGTGAAGTTAGCGGCGAAGACGGCGTGATCAGGCTCTCAGCTCTCAGCTCTCAGTGAAAGAAGTTCGCAATTAGCAATTGGCAATTGGCCCGCCCTGATCTGCTAGACTCGGCAAATCCGGCCCGGCCAATTGCCAATTGCTAATTGCTAATTGGCTGACGGCTGAAAGCTGATCGCTTTGTTCACCGACTTCCACGGCAACTCCGACGTCGTCCATCGCCTGCGCGAGATGCTGGCGCGCGACCGCTTTCCTCAAGCGGTGATTCTTGCGGGTCCCGCGGGTTCGGGCAAATACACGCTGGCGCTGATGCTGGCCCAGGCAATTAATTGCCTTTCGCCGATCACCACGGACGGCCTGCCCGACTTCTGCGGTAAATGTTCCAACTGTGTCCGCATCGCGCAGTCGGCAGACCTCGATGCCCGCTTCGAGGAGGCAGTCGAGGCGCGCGAGAACTTGCGCGAGACGGACAAGAAGGAAACTCGCCTGTTTGTCCAGACCCATCCCGACGTGCTGGTGATCCCGCCCGATCCGCCACAGATGATGATCAAAGTGGACCAGGTGCGGCGCGTGATCGAGACCATTTACTACCGTCCGGGCGAGGCCAGGGAGCGGGTTTACATCTTCACCGAGTCCTCCTTCATGAAGGAGGCGGCCAACTCGCTGCTGAAGGTGCTGGAGGAGCCGCCCGACTTTGCCACCATCTTTCTGCTGACCGAGAATCCGGGCGAACTGCTGCCGACCATTCGCTCGCGGGCCATGATCGTCACGCTGGCGGCCTTGCCAGCGGAAGAAATTGAACTGGACCTGGCCAAGCTTCGTCCGGAGTGGACCCCCAAACAGCGCGGGCTGGCCGCTCGTCTGGCCAATGGCGCTATCGGCGCAGCCAGAAGCTTCGATCTCGCCGGATACACCTCCGCTCGCGCCCAGGCCCTGACTATCCTGAACACCGCGCTGCGTGGCACAGATCACACCGAACTGTTCAAGATGACTGAGACCTACCGTGCCGGGGCCGACGGCCGAGCCAAGCTGGAAAAGCTGCTACGGACCCTTTACAGCCTGCTCCAGGACCTTACCTTCCTCAATTCAGGCACACCGGAGCTGGTCCGCAATACCGATATCGAGGCTGAGCTGAAGAAGCTGTCGGAAGCCGCAGACTTCGGCTGGCTCGCGTTCGCCGCTGAGCGCCTCAATGATGTAGAGCGCGGGATGCGTCGCAACCTGTTGCGTTCGCTATCTCTGGATGCGTTTGCGACGGCGCTGGAAAGAAGCGCCTAGCAATTGGCACTTGGCACTCAGCTTGGATCGCCCATCGTTGCGCCGGCACAAAATCAGATCGCCAGAGCTAAATTGCCAAGTGCCAATTGCTAAGTGCTGATTTGCTAAGTGCTTTCTCCCCCACGACTTGGGCATTGTCATAGCCCCGGTTGCTGTGCTAGGTTAAGGACAACTCACGCCTTCATCCCACAATCACAGCTAGCGCGTGTTGTGGCCCGCAAAAAAGCGTGTCTAACGGGTGCGCCATGAAAGATGCAGTCGATTCACTTCCAGCCGATCGATCTGTGGACGCAGAGGGCTTCGCCAATAGAAAACTGATCCGCCCTTCCCTGAACCGCGCCGACCACAACAATCATGCCCAGGCCCCGATCAGCGAGCACCGAGAGCGCCCTGATCGTTCCGAGCGCAGCGATAGGGATCGCAACGACCGGCCCGCCGGCGGCAGAAAGGCCGCCCCTCCGGAACAGACCAACGCCGAGAATTTCTACTACCAGAAGCAGATGCAGTCAAAAACCCCGATGGTGATTGTGCTGCGCGACGGCGAGGAAATTCATGGCATGATCGAGTGGTACGACAAGAGCTGTCTGAAAGTCACCCGCAACGGCCAGACCAACCTCCTGATTTACAAGCCCGCGATCAAGTACATGTTTAAAGAGGGCGAGAATAGCAAGAAGTAGCTTTCAGCTGTCAGCTCTCAGCTTTCAGCACGCCCCGCTCTTGCCGAATCGCCCGACCTGCCATAACTTGACCGAAAAATAGAGGGTATAACCAACACCCCAAAGCAAACGCGCAACGGTTGTCAATTCCCGACCGAGCAAGGTCCGGCGCGGAGATGAGCTCCTAAGAGCGCGGCACAAATAGTCGAGTTCAGCGTGAGACATGTGCAGTGCCCCTTCCCGGACGAACATAAGCGCAAAGATAAAGCCCAGAGAATACAGGACAACGCGCAGCCAAACATTGCGAATGATTGGCCCCCGGATGCCAGAAAACCTCCGATCTAACAAGAAACCCAACCACGTCCAGAAAGCAGCCACACCCAGGAGCCGAGCTGGCAACTTCGCTACGATTAGCGGTGACGGCCCAATCAGCAGCGCGGCCAAGCCTTGAGCCGTTGTCACCGGCATATCATCCCAAACGCCGGCTCCTCGCAGCCAGACCTTATCCAAATAGGACAGAGGAAGTGCTACCGAAACCATGATTGCGGGGAAGACAAGGGTCCAGCGAAGTTTTCTAAAGCTGATGAAGGAGCCATTCACACTAGAAGATGACACTGCATTGAACTTATTTGTTCCGGGAGGCCCGATCTTAGCCCGCACGTTGTTCGCCAGGCGTGCCGGCCGAGTGGCGGCGAACACCTCGTGGAACAGCTGAGAGCTGACAGCTCTCTACAGCTTCGGCAGCACGATTCCCTTCTGCGACTGATACTTGCCCTTGCGATCGGCGTAGCTGACCTCGCAGACTTCGTCGCCGGTGAAGAAAAGGATCTGGCACAGACCCTCATTGGCATAGATTTTCGCGGGCAGCGGCGTGGTGTTGGAAATCTCAAGAGTGACGAAGCCTTCCCACTCCGGCTCGAAGGGCGTGACGTTCACGATGATGCCGCACCGGGCGTAGGTGGACTTACCCACACAGATGGTCAGGGTGTCGCGGGGAATCTTGAAGTATTCGACCGAGCGCGCCAGGGCGAAGGAGTTGGGCGGAATGATGGCGCATTCCGAACTTACGGTAACAAAAGATCGCTCATCAAAATTCTTGGGGTCCACCACCGTGCAGTTCACGTTGGTGAAGATCTTGAATTCATCGGCCACGCGCAGGTCATAGCCATAAGAAGACAGCCCGTACGAAATCACGCCCTCCCGCACCTGCTTCTCGGAAAAGGGGTTAATCATGTCTTTCTCTATGGCCATCTTGCGGATCCAGCGGTCGCTCTTAAGCATGCAGCTCCTTGGAATGCAGTCGTCGGTCGTCGGTCTTCAGTCGTCAGGAAAACCCCTCGGCATACGCTAGCACGGCGCTTTTGCTGAAGACTGAGGACTGAAGACTGACGACTGGGATACGACTGTGAGTCTACGGGACAGAAGCTTCCGTTGACAATCTCTCTTATGTCCCTTAGCATCAATCACTTGGTAGGTTATTCTCAGTCTGCCGACGGGAGCCGCCAGTGATCAAGCTCGACATTATCAACGAAGTGGTGAACAAGACCGGAATTACCAAGACCAAGGCCGAGTTGGCCGTCGAAACCGTTTTCGAGAGCATGCGGCGCTCCCTCACCAAGGGCGATCGTATTGAATTGCGGGGCTTTGGCGTGTTCAATGTGCGGCCGCGCAAGACCGGCATCGGGCGCAACCCGCGCACTGGCGCCGAGGTCTCGATTCCGCCCGGCAAGGCGGTACGGTTCAAGCCCGGCAAGGAGTTGCAGTCCATCGACTAGGGCTGCGCGATCGTCTCCGTTCAGTCCCGGCGCCCCGAGACGCCGGTGCGACCTGCACGGCAACAACCCTCGTCTCCACGCCGCAGCATAGCGTCTAAGTTTTCATGCCTGACTTCAATTCCCCACTTCCCGCTCCACCGCCTGAGTACCTGCCCGCCGAAGTGTATGTAGTCCGGCCTTCCAATCAGAGGTATTGGCTGCACATTCTGCTGTTTGCGGCGACCATCTTCACCACGCTGGTGGTGGGGGCGAAGATGGAATTTGATTTTCTGCACAATCTGCCTCCGTTTGTTCATGGGGATGAGATCGTGCCCCTTTTTCCCGTGGGCTGGGCGCTTCAGGAACCGTCCCGTTTGCTGCTCGGCATTCCTTTCTCGGCCACGTTGCTGCTGATTCTTCTGGCCCATGAGATGGGGCACTACCTCTACTGCCGCTACTACGGGGTTTATGCCACCTTGCCATTCTTCATTCCGGCGCCCACGCTGATCGGAACTCTGGGCGCCGTCATTCGGATAAAGTCTCCCATCCGTTCCCGCTGCGCGTTGTTCGATATCGGGATCGCGGGGCCGATCGCCGGGTTTGTGGTCGCGCTGGTGGTGCTGGTGATCGCGATGCCCCATTCCCGAGTGCTGCCGGGAGTGATGGCGAATTCGGACGTGGAGATGGGATATCCGTTGATCTTCCATCTGCTGCGGATGCTGCTGCCGCTCGCCGGCGCGCATGGTGGGTCTTCGGCGCTGCAGGATATTTATTTTCATCCCACCGCGATTGCTGCCTGGGTGGGAATGTTCGCCACCGCGCTCAATCTCCTGCCCGGCGGACAACTGGATGGTGGACATATAGTTTTCGCGATCGATCCGCGGGCGCACCGCATCGTGTCCAGGTTGACCATTCTGGCCCTGATTCCGATGGCGTATTATTTCTGGGCGGGCTGGCTGCTGTGGGCGATTCTGCTGCGCATCACCGGCATGCGACATCCCATGGTGGAGGAATGGCCCGGGGTAACTCCGGGGCGGCGCTGGCTGGCGGTGTTCGCTCTCCTCATGATGCTGGTTACGTTGACGCCGGCGCCGTTCGCGCATAGCTCTCTGCGGCAGGTCGTGCATGAGATACGCGGGCAAGGATGACAAGGGAAATCAGTTATCTTCAACCACTCTGGCGGTCATCTCGACCGATGGTTCGCCGCCCGCGATTTCCTGGGCAACGATCAGCCGCCGGGCTTCAATCCGAATCTTGGGCAAGTGGAAGAAGAATAGAACCGCTGCGCCGATGCAGGCCACGGCGCCGACCGAAACGGTAAACGTGGCTCCCAGATGTTCCGCCGCGGCACCTGCAAACAAAGATCCGAACGGCGCCATCCCCATGAACATCATGGTGTACATCGCCATCACGCGGCCGCGCAGATGGTCAGGGACCATGGCTTGAATCAACGTGTTTGAGGACGACATTTGCAGCATCATGCAGAATCCCACTGGCAGCAGCAGAACGGCCGACAACCAGAAGTAGCGCGAGAAGGAAAACAGCACCAGGCTGAGACCGAAGCCGCCGCATGAAAACGCGACCCAGCGGCCCAGTCCCACCACCCCGGATCGCGTGGCCAGGGTCAGCGCTCCGAGCAACGCTCCCACGCCCGTCGCTCCCATCAGAATTCCCAGGCCGCGGGCCCCGCCGTGCAGTATCTGGTCCGCGAAAACAGGCATGAGCACGGTGTAGGGCATGGCCACCAGGCTTACCAGTCCCAATAGGAGCAGCAGTGCCCGAATGGGGGCGGTGTGGCGTGCGAAACGGTAGCCTTCAATCAGGTGCGCCAGGGCCGGACCGCGTGAGGCCAGACGCGCCGGCCGCGACACCCGCATCATCAGCAGACCGGTGATCACCGCGATGTAGCTGAGAGAATTGGCCAGAAAGCACCAGCCCTCCCCAATCCTGGCTACCAGAATTCCCGCGATCGCGGGACCGATAATTCGCGCGCCGTTGAACATGGAAGAATTCAGCGCGATGGCGTTCATCAAGTCTTCCTTGCCCACCATATCCACAAGAAACGATTGCCGCGCGGGAATATCAAAAGCGTTTACGACTCCCAGCAGCGCCGCCAGCACGAAGATGTGCCATACCCGTATGACGCCGGTAAGGGTAAGCGTGGCAAAGACAAGCGCCAGAATCATGGACGAAATCTGGGTCCCGATCACAACCCGCTGGCGATTGAAGCGGTCGGCCACGATACCGCCCACAGGGGCCACCAGGAATACCGGAATCTGGCTGGCAAAACCCGCAGCCCCCAGCAGCAGCGCGGAGCCGGTCAGGCGATAGACCAGCCATGACTCTGCAATACTTTGCATCCAGGTACCAGTCAGGGATATCAGCTGTCCGCTGAAGAAAAGCTGGAAGTTGCGGTGACGCAAGGCGCGCAGGGTCGCAGGCAGCCAGCCCATCTTTTGCGGCGCCTGCCCGGAGTTCACCGATAATTGCCCGCTGGATTCGTTGGAAATGCTCAAGTCGCTCACTTTCAGTCTTGCTGTTTTGGGTGTCGCCGGCAAATCCCTGAAACCACTGCGGCCGGCGCGGCCCAAAATTGGAATTTTGAACAGCGGCAGCAACTTCTAGCTTCCGCGCTGCCTCGACCTGGAGTAGAGTAGTCGATGTTCGACGTCGGGTTGTCCGGGAGTTTCCGACATGTTTGGCTAGTATAGAGGCTGGGCACTCGTTGACCCTGGAATCTCACGCGACGCACGCAGAGACTCCTCCTCGATGTCTCCTCTGGCAAGCCATCCTGATGCTGAAACATCCCCTATCGGAGAAACCATGAGCACCGATCAAGTTCACCTTGAGCGCCGCGCCTCGCAGCGCTTCGATTTCCAACTGCCGGTGGGAATACGTTTGGTGGGCACGGAACGCGAGGGCTGCGGCTTTACCCAGGACTTGAGTGGTCGTGGAGCATTCTTCTATACCGATTTTCAGGTCACGGAAGGCGCTGCGGTCGAGCTGACTTTGGTAATGCCCGCGGAGATTACATTGACCGAGAACATGCGGGTCCGCTGCCGCGGCCGGGTCACCCGAGTTCTACCCGTGGAGCGCAAGTTCGGCGTAGCGGTACATCTGGAGGGGTACGAATATCTCGCCGAAGCCGCCAGCGCGGCGCAAGCGTCGGCCAGCTTCCCGCGAATCTCGACCGTCCAAAACACGAATCAGACGCAAAAAAATCCTGCGGTGCCAGGTTCGCCCACCGTCGCGGCGGAAGGGTAATCGGGGCTTAGGCATAGTTTGGTCCCTGCGGTTCGTGGCGGCAACGATGGTGCCACGGTTGTGGGGCGCGGTTTTCCACGGTTTTACTCCTTCCCAATCCTGCCACTTTTGCATAGAATGCTGAATACAGATGGAAGAGTGGCTTCGGATTCCTCCTGACGCACTTGTCCCCCCGCAACCGTCGAAAATGCACTACGCGTGTGCCGCAGTGCGCGGGGAATTCGGATCTTCCGGCAAATACAATCGAGTTACGGAAGTCACTTGGCGTAACCCTTATGTCTCAATAACATACTGATGCGAGCCAACAGAGAGTGATGCCATGCAGGGTGTAGCGGTAACTCTTCTGACCGAAGACAGAGAGCGGCTGTCGGTACTCCAGCATCGTCTGGAGGGAACCGGGATGGGCCGCAACGTCTTCAGCCACGTGGGATTTCCCACCAGCCCCACGGACCCGGTGCTGCGCCAAATCCAGGACGTCCGGGCGGAAGTTGTGGTCGTTGATATTGATGCCCACAATGCTGAGCGAGCTATCAGCGCAATCGAACTGATTCAGGCCAACACCAGCGAAATCGCGGTTTTTGCGGTCGGTGAAATGAATCACCCGTCCACCATTGTGGCGGCCATGCGCGCCGGCGCGGTCGAATTCCTGGAACGCGAAGCCACCTCCGAGGCGCTGATTGAAGCCTTTACCAGGTTCACGGCTTCCCGCGGCAAGGGCCGGACATCCTCAGGGCGCGCCCGCATCTTCACCGTGATGAATTCCAAAGGTGGAGCGGGCGGCACCACCGTTGCCGTCAACACCGCCATTGCGCTTCAGGAAACCGTGGGCGGAGTTTTATTGGTGGATTTTGCTCCTTTGGGTCATTGCGCTCTTCATCTCAATGTACGGCCCACGTTCGGAGTGGTGGATGCCCTGCAAAATCTGCACCGCCTGGATGCCTCGCTGCTGGAAGGCCTAATGACGCAGTGCAAGGGCGGACTGCAGTTACTGGCTGGTCCGCAACAACCCCAGGGTTTGGCCCCGACTGCGGCCGAACTGGCGCGCCTGTTTGATTTGCTGGTGGCCCATTTCCGTTATGTCGTCGTCGACTGCTCGGGTCGCGTGGACCAGACGGCGCGGCTGCTGTGCGATCATTCCAATGCGGTCCTGATGGTCGCGCAGGCGGATGTGGTTTCACTGTGGAGCGCCAGCCGCATACGCGCGTTTCTGGAAGAGGGCGCCACCCGGGACCGGGTCCGCATCATACTCAATCGCTACAAGAAGATTCCCGGCTTCACCGACGAGGATGTCGAGAAGGCTACCAACTGCAAACTGCTGTGGAAGATTCCCAATAACTACCAGTCGATTGCACCCGCCATCGACAAGGGCGTTCCGGTGGCGCTGCAGGAAAATACCGACATTGGACGTTCTTTCCGCTCCCTGGCGTCCGCTCTGGCCCAGGCTTCGCCAACCGCCGAGGGTTCGCTTGACTTGTCCTACCGGGACGACAAGGCCGATCCCACGAAGAAAGCAACCGGCCGGCTTCTGATCTCGCCATTGCGGGCGGGCCAGTAGTCTTTCAGCGTCCAGCTTCCCTTCGACAGCCATAACACATTTCATTAACACATTTCATTTGGAACCGGCACTGCGTGGCTCCGGGAATCAGGAATCTACTCGTGGCCCTCGCTGCCGTGAACCTGAAAGACATAGAGCGAGTGGTCGAGGATCATCGTCGGTTTTTGTTCCAGCAGCCAACGGTACGTCTCCGGTTCGGCCAGGTACTGTCCCGAGAGGTTGGTTGCGCTCACAATCACAGTGCCGGAGACTTGCTTGTCCCCTCCAAAGAAATCAGACTGGATTCCGTAAACCTGGGGATCGACGCTTCCAAAATACGATAGCCACAGCCGCTCACCGGGATGGTTGTGTTGATAGTCTCTCAGAGCCAGCAGTCCCTGCCCCCAATCAAGGTTGCTGTCGGTCAGCAGACGGTAGCTGTTCTGTGGCCGCACGAACGGCGTGAAATACGAGAGATAGCCCGGAGCGTAGCGCAGGGCGTCAGCTGCGTTCAGCGCCGCCAGCAAGATCAGTATGGATACGCCGGCCCGTTTTTTCCCGGCCCACTCCCACACCACTGCCGCAAACAAAATGGCGAACGGATACATGGGCAACACGTGCCGGTCTCCGAGGTTGAAGCGGGCAAAGATCGCCATTGCCAGGTAGGCCGCGGGAAACGACGACATGATCCAGAGATCGTGTGGGACGCGCACCTTTCTTCGCAAGGCAATCGCCAGGCCGGTCAACGACAGGGCCAACACAATCGTCGGCCACTTCAGCAGGATCACGACCGGGTAGTACAGCTTCCAACCGCCATGAGATGAAACTTGTCCCAGGAAAAATGAAGGCTGACCATGGCGGTTGTGGCGCGCCAGTTCACGAAAGCCTTCAACATATTCTCCCGCTGGAATCAGCAGACTGTAGTTTCTCTGCTCACGCACCGGCTTGACAATGGGCTCATTCCAGTTGGGAAAGGTGGCAGTCAAGGTGCCGTCGCGGACGGTGAGACGAGAGACGTGAAAGAAATATCCCGCCCACACAACGAATAAGGCGAGCAGCAACGCCGCCACCGTCCTGCTCCAATTCCAGTGCCTGGGTGCCCGAACGATTTTGTCCGGCCCCAGAACCAGCATCCACAGCAGAACGAGCACGAACATGGGCGCGGTAGAGAACTTGGCGAGCAGCATCAGGCCGAGTAGCAACCCGAACCCAAACGTATGAATCCAGGATGGCGTCCGTCGCCAGCGCACCAGGGCCCAGGCCGCGGCGAAAATAAACAACGTGGCGGCGCCGTCGGTGGCCGCGATCGAAAAATGCGCGATCAGGGACGGCGAAAATGCGAACAAGGCCAGCGCGAAATTTGCCGCGCTCCGGGAAAACAGCCGATCTGCAGCCTGCCATACCAGCCCGGCCAACACCAGGCCCAGGAAAACATTCATCACCCGGGCCCGCCATGCCAGCGATACCGGATCGGGTGCAATGCGAGTGGCTCGGAATGAGTCCGCCTGCTGCTGTATGTCCACCTGCCACTTCTGATCCAGAAGCGGGAGCGAGCACCACAGGCGGGCCAGTGGAGGATGATCGTTGTATTGTTCGAATCGTCCGTAACGCCAGGCGTTCAGTCCTTCCGCGATGTGCACCGGCTCATCGTAGGTCAGCGACTGGGTGCGGATGAACCAGCCGCATTGCGCCGCATAGAGAAAGACCAACAGCGCCGGAAGCAGCCACCTCCGCCTCGCAGCCGGAGGATTTGCCGGCGTGAGCGGGGGCGATGTCGGGGGAACAGTTTCCGGCCGGGTCATTCTGAGGCCCGCTGCGTTCGCGGGGAGTTCACTTTACTTCAGCATGCGCGAAAGTTCCACTCGCGTCCGGCTGCTAGACTGTAACCATACTTCCGGCAGGTCATGGAGATATCCCGCGAGCAGCGGACAATGAGTAGGGATCAAGAAGTCACGCCGGTCCGGGCAATTCCATCCAGCACAGGCCGGATCCTTCTGATTGGCCTGGGCTGGGGAATTGCCGCCGGCCTGACGGAAGCCGCCCTCCTGCTCGTGTTTCAACGAGTCAATTGGGCCCGTTGGGGTCCGATGATGCACGTCTCCAAAGAGATTTTCTGGATTTCGCCGCTGGTGGATGCCGTTTTCTTTTTTTCCCTGGCCCTCATCGTGGGCGTGGCTGCCCGCTTCGTGCCTCGCTTTCCGGCAGTTCGGGCGCTTGTCTTTCTGCTGACCTTCCTGACTGTCTATGACTGGCTGACGCTCACCAACCGGCTCTACCATCGCGCCTGCCTTTTGCTGGCGCTCGGGGCCGGCGTGGCCTTCGCTCGCTGGTGCGGCAGGCGGGAAGGCGCCTTCCTGCAATTCTGCCGGCGGACTGCGCCCCGCATGGTCGCCGCATGGGTGCTGGTATTCGCCGGGATCCAGGGCGGCCAGTGGTGGCACGAGCGGAGTGCCGTGGCCCATCTGCCTTCGCCAACATCCGGCGCGCCCAACGTGCTGGTGATCGTCGTGGACACGTTGCGCGCCGACCATGTTTCTTCCTACGGCTACTCCCCGGCCGACCACTCCGAATCTCGATCGCATCGCGCAGCAGGGCGTATGGTTCCAGAACGCGATCTCCCCCAGTTCCTGGAGCTTGCCTTCCCACGTCTCTCTGGTCACCGGGCGGTATCTTTTCCAACATGGGGTTGGCAACGTCCAGCCCGAGCCCTGGCTGGGATGGGATGACAAGAGCCTCGGCGGCTATGCCACGCTAGGTGAAGCTCTGGAGCAGAAGGGTTACCGCACCGGAGCATTTTCCGCGAACCGCACTTACTTCTCGCGCGACCTGGGTTTCGGACGGAGCTTTATCCATTTCGAAGACTACTTTCACTCCCCTGCCGACATGTTTGTGCGGACGCTCTACGGCCGGGAGTTTGCCCGCATTTATCTGAAGCGCAGCGACCACAGCCTGGTCAAGCGCATTCTCCGGAGGCTCGGCTGGACTTCCCTGCTCGATCAGGATGCGGAAGGCTCGGGCAGTTACGGCGGCGCGTTCGGAGTCCGCAAACGCGCCGGCGTGGTCAACCAGGAAGCATTGAAATGGATCGGCCGGGACCGCCGCCGGCCGTTCTTCGCCTTCCTCAACTATTTCGATGTGCATGATCCTTACGGAGGGCCGCGGTCCTATCCCAAACCTGCCTGGCCGCAGCAGACCAGCATCGACGCCTATGACGATGGAGTGAAGTATGTCGACGATTACATTCAGCAACTGATGGACCAACTGGACCGCCGCGGTCTGGCGAAAAATACTCTGGTCGTCATCACCTCGGACCACGGCGAATCTCTGGGCCAGCACCACCTTGAAACTCACGGTCGAGCGCTTTACTGGGAACTGGTCCACGTTCCGCTGGTGATTTATTTTCCCGGGCATCTTCCGGCCGGGCTGAAGATAGAAAGGCCGGTGACCAACGCCGCCATTCCCGCCACGGTGTTGGATCTGGTCGGAGGGGATGACTCCGCGTTTCCCGGACCTGCACTCAGCGCGCTCTGGAGAACGCCGATGGTCGAAGCCGGATGGCCCGACCCGTTGGCCGAGCTGGCGCAGAACAAGTATCCCGGCAAGCGCGACAAAGAAGCCGATCAACTTGTGCCCACCGCGACCAGCGGCGCGATGAGGTCGATTGTCAGCTCCAGGTGGCAACTGATCGTGCACGCCACGCTTGGCGATCAACTGTACGACTGGACGCGAGATCCGGGAGAGTCCGCCGATCTGATCTCCACTCCAGAAGGCAAGACAGTCGCGTTGAGCATGAAATCAGACATGGACGGGTTGACCAAAGCCGCGCGCACAAAACCGGTGAATAAAAATTAAAGAGGCAGACGGGTTGCCTGCCTCTTTCGTGGGGTGAACTCCTCGAAACCGCGACCGGGGAAAGCCACGTTGTGAGGATGTGAAGTTGTTCCAAGTTAACTACCGGGACCATCCCGGCGCAATACTGGAAAAATACTAGAATCCCGCCAGCGCTTTAATTCCCTTGGTTTCCACGCATTCGTAGGCGCGGCCCGCGGCCAGGTTCTTGTGCTCCTCGGTCCCGCCGTTTGGCCAATCGATCACCAGACGGTCGATTTGGTCTCTCTTTCCCAAGCCAAAAGTCAGAGGAAGTTCGGACTGCGACAGGTAACTGGATCCGCCTTTGACCAGGCGCGACTGACCGGATTCGCCGTGAAAAATACGGACCCGTGCTCCAATGGCGTCGCGGTTCGATTTTGTGCCGACCAGCCGAATGCGGACACTCTTGTTTCCGCTCAGCTGGTCGTTGCGAAAAAGATAGGCAGGACCATTGTTGGTGGTCATCAACAGATCGAGATCGCCATCGCGATCAAAATCGCCGTGAGCCAGTCCGCGCCCGACCTTGGGCTGGGTGAAGCCGCCGCCCACTTCGCCGGCCACATCGTGAAATTTTCCCTGCCCATCGTTCAGGAACAATTGCGGCGGCTGGGCGTAGCCGACTCCGCGGACGTTGCGCACCGTATCATCGATGTGCCCATTGACGACCGCCAGGTCGAGCCAGCCGTCGAGGTCGGCATCCAGAAATACGCAACCGAATCCCAATCGGTCCTTGGAGGCCAGTCCCACCCCGCTCTGGGTAGCCACGTCCACATAACTTCCATCGCCCGAAGCCCGGTAGAGACCGATCATCTCGTTGTCGAAGTTGGTGATGGCCACGCCGGGAGTTCCCGAGTTATTGAAGTCGGCCACGTCCACGCCCATTCCGGCGCGGGCCTTGCCCTCGGTGCTGAAAGCGATTCCGGCCTCCACGGCAACATCCTTGAAGGTCCCGTTGCGCTGGTTCCGGTAGAGCTTGTTGGGTTGCGTGTCGTTGGCCACCAGCAAGTCCGGCCAGCCGTCCTGATCGTAGTCGAGCATGGCCACGCCCAGGGACTTCGAGCTGCTGTCGAAAACTCCGCTGGTGGGGGTGACGTCTTCAAACTTCCCATTCCCCAGATTGCGGAACAGCCAGCAGGTTTCACCGCGATAGGCTTCGGGAGTGCAATACGATTTGCGCTTTCCGTCGAGGCTGCAAAACACATCGTGCTCGGGAGACCACTTCACGTAGTTGCAGACGAACAGGTCCAGCAACCCGTCGCGATCGAAATCAAACCAGAGCGCGGAAGTGCTGAAGGCCCGTCGTCCGCCCAGTCCGCTGGCCCTGGTTACGTCCCGGAACCTGCCCTTGCCGGTGTTTTTGAACAGCACATTCTGTCCCACGCAGGTCACCAGGATGTCGGGATAGCCGTCGTTGTCATAGTCTCCCACCGCCACTCCCATGCCGTACATTTCGACGTCCAGGCCGGCGCTGCGCGTGACATCGGAAAAAGTTCCGTTGCGATTGTTGCGATAAAGCTGCAGCGTGCTGCGTTCCCGCTTGTGACCCGGCCAGTCCATGCCATTGATCAACAGAATGTCCTGCCAGCCGTCGCCGTCGTAGTCCAGAAAAGCGCAACCGGCGCCCAGGGTTTCAGGAAGCAGCTTGCCGCCGTAGGCGCCGCTGTTGTGACGGAAATGCACGCCGGCTCGCTGGCTCACGTCCACCAACCGGAAGCCCGGCGAAGACGCCGGCGCGGGCGCGGCCAGCGCATCCAGCCGCAGACCTGAAGTGGATGCGAGACCAGCCATGCCCGCCAGGAAGTGACGCCGGTTCACGGAAGATTTACCAGGCCGTTGCGGATTGCGTAAACCACCAGCTCGGCGGTTTTGTGGATTCCCAGCGCGTCCATGATGTTGGCGCGATGGACCGCAACGGTGTTCGCGCTCAGATCGAGCACCGTGGCAATCTCCTTGTTGGATTTGCCTTCGACGATCATCTGCAGGATTTCAAGTTCGCGCGGGGTGAGATGCTCGTTCCGGTCTCCGATCAGCTTGGCGGGACGGCTGAGCTGCGAATCCAGCACGGTTTCTCCCGCCACGACCCGGCGGATCGCCGCTCCCAGTTCCAGGTCGACGGCATTTTTCAGGACGTATCCGCGGGCGCCCGCATCCAGGGCCTGGCGCACCAGCGTGTCCTCGGGATGCATGCTGAGCATGAGCACCAGAGTTTGCGGCCGTTGTTCGAGAATTTTCCGGGTCGCTTGCAGACCATTCATGTTGGGCATGGCGCAATCCATCACTACCACGGTAGGGTGAAGCTCTCCGGCGAGGCGGACCGCCTCCGCGCCATCCGCGGCTTCACCGCTCACCGTAATGTCGGGCTCATCTTCCAGAATGCGGCGGAATCCCCGTCGCACCAGGTTATGATCATCCACCAACAAGACAGAAATTTTATCCGGCATGCGACTCCAACTTCTCTCTGGGAACGGTCAATCGGATCAGAGTGCCGCCTGATGCTGGCCGGGTAAAATCGATTGCGCCGCCCATCAGTTCCGCCCGCTCCCGCATCGCCACCAGCCCAATTCCCTGCTTCACTGAGTTCACCATGAACCCCCTGCCGTGATCTTCCACTTCCAGTTCCAGGGTCCCGGGCAAATACCGCAAACGCACCCAGGCTTCCGCGGCTCCGGAATGTCGCGTCGTATTGTTAAGCGCTTCCTGCAAGACCCGATATACATGAATAGCAGCATTCCCATCCACGGGATAGGGCGTGCCCGATTTCTCATAGGATATGTGAATACCCGCCTGCCGTTCCACCACCGGCAAATACCAGTCCAGGGTGCTCTCCAGCCCGTTCTCGTCCAGCATGACCGGATGCAACGCCTGGGAAAGACTGCGGACCTTGTCCAGCGTGGACTGCGCGATCTCGGCCACTTCGCGCAGCTCCGCCCGCAACGGCGAGCCTTCCGGCGCCTGGCTGCCCGCCCGCGACAGCATCGCTCCCACCGCCGTCAGAATCTGTCCAAACTCGTCGTGCAGCTCGCGGGAGATGTGACGCAACGTGGATTCCTGGGTCGAAATCAGTTTCTGCGCCAGCTCACTGCGTTGGGCGGATAGCGCCGCCAGTTGCGCGAACAACTGCCGGTTAGAACGGATCGAATACAGCCCGGTGAGCAGGATCGCCACCAGGGTGAGGGTGAGGAACAAATAGACTTGCCGCTGCACCCGGTCATAGATCTGGGCGATGCGCAGGGCGGCCTGCTCCTCACTTTCGTTATTTTGCACCAGCAGACGGGCCACTGCGGTGCTCAGCGCGGCCTGGCGCGCCTGCAACGAAAGCTGGATCTGGGCTCGGGCTTCGCTCGGTCTGCCGTTTGCGGCCAGCGCGAAGGTGCGATCCACCGCGTCCCAGAACTGGGACATGGAGTTTTGCAGATACTGGCGTTGTTCGGGAGTGCGGTCCGCCACCGCCACCTGCTCCTCGCGGCGCAGCGCATCGCTCAAATCCTCCCTGACCCGCTGGAATTGGGCCGTCCACGCGGTCAGGGGATAGGGCTCGTTGTTATCCAGCATGTCGCGCATGGCCAGCGCCAGGGTGTTGAGATCGTTTTGGATGCGCAGCAACTGCAGCGAGTCTTTGCGGTTTCGATCCACCAGGTTGTTCTGCAATTCGCGCAGACGGGAGATCTGCCCCGTGATGTATCCCGAGTAGGCCACCACGGCGGCCAGGGTAATGATCAGCCCCAAGACGAGTCCCGGAGTGGGAGACCGATGAGGCGCATGTGGGCGCGGCACGAACCGAGGATACAACGCGCTGGCGTGAACTGCCACTGCGGGAGGCAATCCGCCGCGCACCCTGTCGTCCTGACGCCCTGTCATCCTGAGCGGAGTGGAAACTTCGCGAAGCGAAGTTTCCGCGCAGTCGAAGGACCCCTGCCAGCTCTGCGAACCAGGGGGCCACACAGCGCGCGCCAGAGAGGTCGAGATATGGCTCCACAAAACTCCGCGTCGCAAGTGACAAGTTAGGCGCGAGAATACAACGCGCAGGTGAACTGCCACCGCCAGAAGCAGTCACCCGCACCCTGTCATCCTGAGCGGAGTGGAAACTTCGCGAAGCGAAGTTTCCGCGCAGTCGAAGGACCCCTGCCAGCTCTGCGAACCAGGGGCCACACAGCGCGTGCCAGAGAGGTCGATGACAAAAACTCCGCGTCGCAGGTGACAATAGGGGTCCTTCGACTCCATGGAAAGTTCGCAAGCGAACTTTCCACTCCGCTCAGGATGACAGAGGAATCTTACTTTTGAGCGGGCGTGTCCAAATCCTGAGGAAAGGATTTCAAGGCCACATCGCGTGACTTCGATGAGGTCTTCTTGTTCGCATCGGTGTTGTTTTGGGTAAGCGTGCCTTTCAGCAGGTAATAAGCCTCGTCGCCGGGATTTTTCCCGGGGCCACGTTCGACTGTCCCCTTGAACTCGTACCACGCACCGTGCACCGTTTGCGTGGTAAAGCTCAAGTTCTTGCCTTCGAGTTTGCCGGACTTGAAGAATAAATCGAGAAACTCGCCTCGATCGCTTTCCCCCTCGCCATAGCGTGAAATAAACCCGGTTACCCGCCCTTGATCCTCGACCGTGATTTGCACAAACTCACCGTCCTGCAGAAAGGAATACATGCCGGAATAGTCTTCGGCGGGTTTTGGCGCGGGCGGATTTGGCGCGGTATTCTGTCCGCTCGAAAGCACGCAAGTCAGCAGCAGCACGCCGGAAAGAAGCGAGTACAGTCTGGCCATGTGCGTATTAAAGCATGGAACGCATGAGCGCGGCGTGAATCCAGGTCCGTTGTGGCGCGGGCATTCCCGCCCGCGCTCCGGCCAGACGGGCGGGGACGCCCGTCCTCCGTCGCGTATGAACTGATAGTTATCCGCCGTCCGGGCCGCAGGATATAATCAACGTTTTGCCCCTGCGGTCTACCCGATGAAACCAGCCTCGGTGCTCCTGGAACCCACGTCCGAATCAGAGCTAAGGGCCACGCCCGCACCGGCGTTCCTGGTGGATTTGGCGCCCTGGCATACGGTCTTCCTGCGTAACCTCGCGGACCTGTTTCGCCGGCCAGGAGATTCGTCTCTCCGTCTATATTCTCGTCCGGGCTCATTCTGGCCGGATGTTTTCGTAGCGTCTGGTCTTCCCTGGAACCGGTTTGCGCAGTCGGTAATGTTTCACTTCGCGGTCATTGCCGCGTTTTGGGGAGCGGTGCAGCTCTGGCCGCAAAAACCCCAGGCGCTGGATCGTCCAGTATTTAGTCGTGCGGACGTGATCTACTACGCGCCTTCCGAATATCTTCCGCCGCTCGATACCGGTGGGGCGCGGCGGCCCCTTCCGCAGAAGGGCGAACCGGAACATGCGCCGCAGCCCATCATCTCAGTGCCGGCGGAAGCTGACAATCGCACCCAGACGATTGTCACTCCTTCCAACCTCAAGCTGAATCATGATGTGCCGTTGCCCAATATCGTGGCATGGTCGCAGACCGAGGCGCAGCCCGCGGTCCCGCTCGCAGCGACCAGCGCCGCGGCCAACCTGAGGCTGCCCGAGCTTCCGGTCGCGGCGGTCGCGCCCGCGCCAGAAAAACTTCCCGCCAACCGCCAGCAAACGCCGATGTTTTCGCAGACCGCCGTAGCACCCGCCCCGGAAGTGGACGCGGAAACTTCGCGCACTCTGCGCACTCCCGAGGCGGCGGTGGTGCAGCCTCCACCACGCCTGGACTCCGCTACAGTCCGCAGGCTCGGAGATATCAACATCGGGCACGCTCAGGTAGTTGCACCCGCGCCGGAATTGCCCGTGGCCGAGCAATACGCAGTGGCCGGCAGGGCGGCCGCCAGGCTCGGCGGTGGCACAGGTTCGGCGGTGGTTCCGCCTCCGCCTTCGATTCCGGGAAATGCCGGCTCGAATTCCGGTGGGCGGATCATCGCGCTGGGTATTCACCCCACCGCGCTGAGTGACGGAATGCAAATGCCGGCCGGAAATCGTCGTGGAACCTTCGCCGCGACTCCTGCCGGGAAAACGGGCGCGCCCGGCACTCCCGATATCGCGGCGAACACAAACGCCGGCGCGGGAGCGGTTCCGGGGCCGGCAAGAACCGTGACGGCATTCCTTCCGGCCTGATGGTTGGCGCGGGTCCCGACAATCAGAACCGGTCCTCGATGGCCGGTCAAGGTCAGGGAAACGGGACCGGCAGCGGCGCGGGACGAGAGCGTGGCTCTGACAACACACGCATGCTGGCCGATGCCACGCCGCCCCGAGTCAGCGCGACTCCGCCTCATCCGCTTTCCGAAGTCTCCGAAGACCGGGCGAGCGACGTGGATCGATGGATTTTCGGGGACAAGAAGTTTTATTCCATGACCCTGAACATGCCGAACCTGAATTCCGCGGGCGGAAGCTGGGTCATTCGCTTCGCCGAGCTCAACCCCAGCGAAACCAAGGGCGACCTGACTGCTCCCGAGGCCACCCAGAAGGTGGACCCGGCCTATCCTTTGGATTTGATGCGCCGCAACGTGCACGGCACCGTCACCCTTTACGCTGTCATCCGGAATGACGGGTCGGTAAGTGACGTACGGGTGCTGCGCGGCATAGATGACCAACTCGACCAGTACGCTCGCACCGCTCTTGCCCACTGGCACTTTCGGCCCGCCACCAAGAACGGCGCCCCGGTGGATCTCGAAGCCGTGGTGATGATCCCGTTCAAGCCATCACGGCTCAAGTCCGCTTTCTAGAAGTGCCATGAGTCGGCGTAGCCGTTACTCGAACACCATAATTTGGGTGGGAATCCCCGTGCTTCAGTCACGTGCTTAATTACGCAATTTGAAATTGATCTGTAACGCTGATGAAACCACCCTGTGAAGAAGCCGTAATCCGAACCGCGCGTGTCGCGGTTCCGTGCCGGCCGGAAGCCAGAACCTGGATACTCGCTGCGATGATTCTTGGCTCCAGCATGGCTTTCATCGACAGCACGGTCGTCAACGTCGCTCTGCCTGCGCTGCAAGCAAGCTTTCACGCAACCGTGGTGGATGTGCAATGGGTGGTCGAGTCTTACGGACTTTTTCTGAGCGCATTGATCCTGGTTGGCGGCTCGCTGGGCGACCGGTTCGGCCGCCGTCTGATGTTCTTGCTGGGTGTGGCGATTTTCGCCCTGGCTTCGGCTGGTTGCGGCCTCGCCTTGGACATCCGTCAATTGATCATCGCGAGAAGCATTCAAGGCGTGGGGGCCGCCCTCCTGGTGCCCGGAAGCCTTACGATTATCAGCACGTCGTTCGACGAGAAGAGTCGTGGCCAGGCGATCGGCACGTGGTCAGGCTTTACCGCGATCACCACCGCGGTGGGGCCGGTCCTCGGCGGCTGGCTGGTGGAACACGCTTCCTGGCGGTCGGTATTCTTCATCAATCTGCCGCTGGCAGCGGCCGTGATGGCGATTTCGGTATTGTGGATTCCGGAGAGCCGCAGCGCGGTTGCAGGACGCGCGGATTGGTTAGGAGCGATTCTAGCCACCGTTGGGCTCGGTGGCTTGGTGAGCGGGTTCATCGAATCGGTCAACCTGGGTTGGGGAAATCAGCTGGTTCTTGGGACTCTGATCGTTGGCTTCGGCTGCCTGGTTGTGTTCGTGCTTGTCGAGGCGAAGGTCACTACGGCGATGCTCCCACTCGAGTTGTTCAAATCCCTCAGCTTCAGTGGCGCGAACCTGCTCACGCTGTTTCTCTACGCCGCGGTTGGAATTTTCTTTTTCCTGCTCCCCTTGGACCTGATCCAGGTCCAGGGATACTCCGCAACCGCGACCGGTGCTGCCATCCTTCCCTGGATTCTGCTCATGTTCTTTCTTTCCCGCTGGTCTGGCGGACTGGTCGCCCGCTATGGCCCGCGGGGTCCACTGATGATTGGCCCTCTGATTGCCGCTCTGGGTTTCGTTCTGTTCGCCGTGCCCTCGGTTGCCGATAGCTATTGGAAGACATTCTTTCCGGCGGTGGTTGTCCTGGGGCTTGGGATGGCGGTCACGGTAGCTCCGCTCACTACCGTCGTTATGAATTCAGTCGAGCAAGACCGAGTTGGCGCGGCTTCCGGAATCAACAATGCGGTGGCGCGCGTAGCAGGCGTGCTGGCGATTGCGGTCCTTGGCATTGTGATGGTGAAGGCCTTTGGTTCTCGACTAGACCACGACCTGGCTCAGTTTCCGCTTCCGCCTGGCATTTTGCAGGAGCTCCACGCCAACGAGATCAAACTCGCTGGCTTGCAGCTCCCCGTTGGCCTCGATTCCAGCACCGAGGCCGCGATCAGGGAGTCCATTGCGCAGGCGTTTGTCTTCGGATTCCGAATTGTCATGTTGATTTGCACGGGCCTGTCTCTGGCAAGTGCCGCAGTTGCCTGGCTCATGATTGCGAAGGGTCAGGAACGCCCTGGGCTGGCCGCGGGCTCCTGATTTTTGGGCCAGGCCTTCACCGGAAATTAGAAACTGCCTTTCGCAGCCTTGCCTTCCAGCATGGCGTAGATCGCGGGGTTCGTGCACACTTCGAAATAACGGCGCTCGGTCCAGTGCTGCAGCGAAAATTTGTGCGGATCGATTTGAGGAATCACGCTGGAGCGGACCAGGATCTTCTTGAAAATCTCATTGCCCACCGGCACCAGGCCGCTGTGCAACTGGAAGGCTTCGCTGCCCCACAATTTGGGCAGATCCATCGAACACGGCTCCAGAGAAATTTCCTGCTGCAGCCGTTGGAAGGCGGCTTCGCTGATGCGAATCCCGTTCAGGTTGTATTTCAGGATGAAATCTTCCGGACTTTCGCCTGCATCGGCATCCTTCACGGTCTGAAAGGCATAGACGTTAAACGGACCCTCCACCGCTGCCACCGCCTTGCGCACGCGTTTGTTGCAGGAGGACAGCCGGTCGCTCTCGTTCAGCGCGTCGGAAATCATGATCTGCTGTTCGCCATCCATCAGGTACAGGGGCGCCGAATCCTGGAATGAAATGCCGGTTCCGAGTTCCAAGCCTGGCATGCCCGCCCGCTCCAACAGGTGGTTGTAGCCGCCCACGATGTCAATGATCTCCCGCGCCAGCACGCAGGCCCTGCTGACCGCCAGGGGAGCCTCGCCTTCGTGTTCCAGCAACGCGACAATGATGGCGTCGCCTTCGACAAACACTTTGCGGGCCCCGTACTTGGCCAGCAGCTTGTTGACCGGATCGTAAAAATTCAGGCTGAAATAGGATGCCGGGTTCATGCCCTGCTCCAGCAGCGATCGGGTCAGGCGTGACGAATCCCGGATATCGGCTTTCAAAATTACATGCCGCAGGACTTTGTCCGCCGACCGCTTCTGTTCGTCCGGCAACAGGAACTCGTACAGAGTGCCGTTCATGGCCGAGAGTTCCCGTATCTTCCAGTTGCCGATCAGATTGCTGCCATCCAGGGCGGAATTCAACGCCTCCAGGCGCCGCAGATCGCGGTGATAACGGAAAAAGTCGCGTAAAAAGCGCGCCGCCATTTTGGAGCGGTCGGGGCCGCGGCAGCCGGCCACGCGCGACGCCGCCGAGTACAGACTCTGGGTGGAAAGCTTGCCGTGTTCTTCGATCAGCTTTTCCACCCGGTTGCGCTCTTCGCGTGAGATCAGGGCGTTTTTCAGTTGTTGCGCGTTGATGCGGGGCGAGTATTCGGCGAGAAGCGGCACCGTCTCGTAGGACGCAATCACGTAATCCATCAGCTTTTCGCGCTCCAGCAATTCCACCCATACTTCGAGTCGTGCTTTCTGGCTGCGCCCTTCGCGGGTGGTCTCGTCCGGCTGCCCCGAGCCCACCAGTTCCTGGGCGTTTTCCGGGACGTTCAGCCAGCCATCGATGACAGCTTCATCGCCGGCTTTCGAACCGAGATCCAGCGAGAGCAGGAATTCACGCGTGACCCGGCGCACATTGGAAAATCGATCGGGATCGCGATCAAAGTTTCCCAGCATGACGTAGTGATCGGCATTCAGGTAAGTGTCACAACCGTCTTCGGTGAAGACCAGAGGGTTGAGAAAGAGTTTGTATTCCAGCTCGCCGCGATTGCCGAACAGCGACCGGCGCATGCGGGCCAGGGTTTCCTTTTCGATCTCGCGCAAAATGCGGAATAGTTCCTGTCCAGTCTTGCGCAGGATAATCTTCTTGGCCACCTGAAAGCTGGCCACGCGCTCGCGATACTCCAGCGCCTTCTGCTGGCGCACGCCTTCGTAACTCTTCAGCATCATGCGGCCGCGTTCCAGCATTTGCGCGAATTGCGAGTTCAGCTCGATGCGCAGAAATTTAATGATGGCGGCGCGTGCCAGCACATCCACCGAAAGGTTCTCGACAGCCTTGGCGCGATTCAACACGGCAACATGCAGGTCGGCCAGAAGTGGCTTCAGTTCAGACGGCCCTGCCTTAAACAGCGCTTTCGCCGCCGGAATCGATCCTATGAAGTGGTTGCCGCCGGTACGCTCCGTCTTTTCCGCCGCCAATAGTCCTTCCATGTCGCCATGGCGCACGATGAGACGCGCGATCAGCAACCGCGCCTGTTCCACGAAGCGGGGGCTCAGATGGACGTCATGCCGGAGATTGTCCACGCCCAGCTGCAAACCTTCCAGGGTAAGCTTCGGCGTGTAACTGCTGAGCTCGGGAGGCAGCGCCTCCTCTGCCGAGCGTCCGAGTCTGAAGATGGGAATGCGTGGCATGGTTGGCGGTCTCGCCTGCTATGGGTGGCGCGCCCGAGACCGCGCAGGGGAACGTACCGGCATAGCTCTTCCGCTCCTTGCAAACTGCTGATATTCCTACGTATGCGGGAGGGTAGCATGCGCACGATGCCCGGCCAACGTTACCCAAGTTACGTCCTGGGATGGACCCGCTAGGTCGTGGTCCGCCTTACGGGCGCGTCTCCAGGGGATGGGCTGCCTTTTCGAAGAATTCGTTCTGCAGCCGGAGGCTTTCCTGGTCTGCCTTGACCGCGCGGGTCGCCTTGACGATTCCGTCTATCCACGCATTCATCTTGAATTGGCCGAATTCACGAGTGGCCAGCGAACCGTCCCCGGCATAGTGATTGGGGAAGCGCGCATACCACCAGATTGCGGTATAGACGTTGTCCGGCAGCTGCAGCCGGCCGAGGTCGGCCCCGGACTCGCTTTTGGCCCGGTCCTGGTGTACCAGTTCGGGACGTGCGATCAGCATGGCCGAGGTTTCGGCTTCGCCCGCGTGCCAGTCCGGACCGGTGCTTTTCCGGGGCGGTCCGCCGGGCGGCGTTTCGACCAACCCCAGCACGTACACCACGTAGTCATGCGGTTTTTCCAACTGGCTCTGGGCGAAAAAGGGGAGCAAATTCTCATTGCCGCCGTGACCGTTCACAATGATGACCTTCTTGCATCCATTGCGGGCCATCTCGTCGGTGGTTTCCTGCAACAGCCGCAACTGGAGCTCGCTGCTGTAGGCGACGGTGCCGGGTTCGTGCCGGGCTTCGAAAATCTGGCCAAAGTAATACTCCGGGAAAACTACCGCGTATTCCTGCTCGGCGGCGTGCAAGGCGGCGTAGCGGACATCGAGCAGGTCGGTTCCGAGCGGCAGGTGCGGACCATGCTTTTCCAGAATGCCGAAAGGCAACAGGCAGGTGCCCTGGGACCGCTCGATCGCAGAACGGAAATCGGCGGCAGTGAGTTCTTCCCAATGGACCGACAGCTTGGCCTGCGACCAGCCCAGATGGGCATAGGAAACCAGCAATCCCGCCACGATCATGATTCTGCAAATCAGAGCGTTGCGCATGAGGGATTCTCCCGAAGCTGTGGATTTTAGCATTGCCCACGGTCACAGTTACTTCGGTCACCGTGCGCAGCCATGAAGGTCAAGGTATGATTTTTGAACCGTGACTTCCATGAAGAAACTAAAATTCCTGGTTTCGCTGACTACCAACGATAACGACTACCAGATTGAGCAGGCCGCATCCGCGGACGAGGCGGCCCGGCGACTGGGCGTGGAAGTCCGGATTATCTACGCGGAAAACGATTCGATCACCCAGAGTCAGCAGATTTTGAGCGTCATCCAGTCCCACGCCGACTCTCACCCGGATGGAATCATCTTCGAACCCGTGGGCGGGACCGCTCTGCCGCAGGTGGCTCGGGCCGCGGCCGCCGCTGGCATCAGTTGGGTCGTCCTGAACCGAAGTGTCGACTACATTGCGGAGATCCGCCAGGCTCATCGGGTCCCGATTTTTGGCGTCAGCTCGGACCACGAGGAAATTGGCCGTATTCAAGGACATCAGTTTGCCGCGCTTCTGCCCAAGGGCGGAAGCGTGTTGCACATTCAAGGCCCGTCCGAGAGTTTGGCCGCCAAACAACGCACCACCGGCATGTATGAGACCAAGCCGGCCGATGTCCAGGTGAAAGTGATGCGGGCACAGTGGACCGAAGCCAGCTCCTACCGGGCCGTCAGCTCGTGGCTGCGCTTGTCCACCTCGCACCAGAACCGCATCGACCTGATTGCCGGCCAGGATGACGGCATGGCCCTGGGCGCGCGAAAAGCCTTCCAGGAACTGCCCGACAGCGCCGCCCGGCAACGCTGGCTCAGCCTGCCGTTTATCGGATGCGACGGACTGCCCAAGACTGGCCAGGCCTGGGTGAAGCGGGGACTGCTGACCGCAACCATCTTTGCCGGGCCCAACACCGGCCAGGCGCTGGAGATGCTGGTCAAAGCCCTGCAGACCGGCACCATGCCACCCGAGAACACGCTGACCACACCGCTTTCCATTCCCGCCCTCGATGCCCTGGCGGCATCCCAGGCCGAGAAGGCGCGTCTGCTCTCGGTTTAGGCGCGTTGTTTTTTTTAGCTCTTAGCTCTTAGCTCCTAGCCCCCTCGAACGCGATTTCTTCACCGCAGCTCTGCTCTTCTCTTGGTAAATTGGTTGTGGTTTCATCCCTGGATTCATTTCTGATAGGAGAAGCAATGCCCACACTGGTCGTGCAGCCCACGCGCATACGAGCCGCAGGCACCAAACCCAAGCTGATCGACGAATTCATCGGCCGGGTCAACACCGGAACTTCAGGAGTCAGCGTTGCCCACATGCGCAGTCCGCAGGGCTGGGAAGAGCCCGGACAAACTCCGGAGTTCGACGAATTCACGCTGGTGCTGAAGGGCACTCTCCGCGTGAAACACAAGACGGGTGAATTGGACGTCACGGCCGGCCAGGCGGTCATCGCCCACAGCGGCGAATGGATCCAATATTCCACTCCCGCCGAAGGCGGAGCCGAATACATTGCCGTATGCCTGCCGGCTTTCGCCATGGAGACGGTCCACCGCGACGCGTAATTCACATCCCATTAGAAGCTGTGTCATCCTGAGTGGAGCCAAGTCATTCGCTCGCGAATGACTTGGCGGAGTCGAAGGACCCCTGCAGATTCACAGAACTGGAAATTGGGGAAGGCCCCGTCTGTCCCCGCGTTTGGCCCAGGGAGGACGGGTGGCCCACTCAAGCCCGGTTTTGGCTTGAGTGGGGATGTTCAGTTTCTTCTCAATTCTGTCATCCCGACCGGAACAGATCATCGCGAAGCGATGATCTGTGGAGTGGAGGGACCTGCTGTTCAACGTTTGCATCGGATGGGTGAGGATCGAGTCGGAATAGACGGCACGAAAACGCGGAAGAGCGGCGGGAAGAGTTTGTCCGGGCCGTAAGAACTGCCCCACTCAAGCCAAAACCAGGCTTGAGTGGGCCACCCATCCGGCGCGTAGGAGAAGCAAAGTCTGGTTTGGCTTTCAGACTTCAAACCAGCCCCGAGGGTCTGATAAGATTTGACCTATTCGGGCTTCGTGGAGACCCAATGTCCAATTTCACCAGGCGTGAATTCCTCAAAACCGGGCTTGCAGCCGGAACGCTGGCGGTTGCTGGAAGTCTCCCGCTGATGGCACAGCGCCAGACAGCAACCGACTTCGTAACCCTGGGCAGATCCCGGGTGAAAGTAACGCGCCTGGCTTTTGGCACGGGAAGCTTCAGCGGCCAGGTGCAGCGAGATCTCGGACAGGAAACGTTCACCCGCCTGGTGCGCTACGCCTACGACCGGGGCATTCGCTTCTTCGAGACCGCCGAATCCTACAGTGAGATGCACAAGATGCTGGGCGTCGCCCTGAAAGGCATTCCGCGGGAGAGTTATCAACTGATGTCGAAGGTCACCACTCATGATGGCGTAAGTCCGCAGCAGAAGTTCGACGAGTTGCGCACCCTGGCGAACACCGAGTATTTCGACATCATGTTGCTGCACTGGCAACACACCGCGACCTGGCCCGCCGACACCCGCCGATGGCAGGATGCGATTCTGGAAGCCCAGGCGAAGAAGGTTATTGTGAGCCACGGCGCGTCGGTCCACGGCCTGCCCGCGCTGCGACGGGTCCCGGGGAATGATTGGCTCGACGTAGCCATGATCCGGATGAATCACAAGGGCAAGAGCATGGACGCCGAAGACTACGCCACCCAAGGGTTAGGGAATGTCCCCGAAGTGGTCACACGCGTAAAGGAAGTTCGCAAAGAAGGAATGGGCGTAATCTCCATGAAGCTCATCGGCGAAGGCACATTCAACCGCGAGGACCGGCGGCAGGCGATGAAGTTTGCGTTCAAGAATGCCGGCGTCGATTGCGTGACCGTCGGTTACAAAAACACCGCCGAAATCGACGAGGCGATTGACAATCTGAACATGGCGCTTGCGTAGAGACGCTGATTTGCGCGGCCTCGAGTCGATTCATCAAAACCTAAAATTACCCTGTCATCCCGAGCGCAGTCGAGGGACCTGTTTTGGGGGGGTGCCGCAACTCAGGGGTCGACTCGTTCGTTCTCCCCCGCCGCCTTCCACTCAGGCTCAAGCGCGATTTGCGCTGCCTCGATTAATTCATCGAAACGGCGGCTAGCGATCGGATCTTTGCTGACATCAATCACGCCTCCTTCTTCCACATAACTCACGGCCGAAATGCGACGCGCGCTCGATGATTTTGGCGAGCTCGGGGACAAAACAGCAGGTCCCTCCACTCCGCACAACGATCCCAGGCGGATCGTTGCGCTCCGGTCGGGATGACAGAGTTTGGGGAAACCTGGGGCGAACCCTGGGGACGCGAAACCTGGGACGGAAACCTGGGGCGAACCCTGAGGACAGACAGGACATTCCCTAGCTTTTTGCCCAAAATGGGGGCCCAGTATCAGTACATGGGAAATTGGGAACATCCGTCTGTCTGCCGTATTTCCGCACATAAGTCAGCATCAGCTTCGTCGTATAGTGAGAACATGGAACGTATCCGTGTGGCGTCGTTGCAGTACTTCATTCGACCGGTTCAGACCTTCAGCCAGTTTCGCGATCAGGTGGAGGCGCTGGTTGAAACCGCCGCCGACTACAAGTGCCAGCTGCTCGTCTTCCCGGAATATTTCACCGTTCAATTGTTGACCCTGGGCAATGTAAAGCGCCCAATCCGCGAACAGATCGAGGATCTGGCCAAACAAGTTCCCACTTTTCTGGAGCTGATGGAAAGTCTTGCCCGAAAGCACAGCATGTATATCGTGGCGGGGACGATCCCGGTGCTGGGAGATGGGGAGGCGTTGTACAACGATTCTTACTTCTTCAGTCCGGCCGGCAAAATCGGTGTGCAAGGCAAGCTGCATATGACGCGGTTTGAGAAGGAAGATTGGAAAATCTCTCCCCGTTCGCGCCTCAAGATATTCGAAACCGTCTTCGGGCGGCTGGCCATCGCGATTTGCTACGACGTCGAGTTTCCTGACATTGCGCGCGCCGCCGCCCGTCTGGGAGCCCACATCCTGGTTGTGCCCAGTTGCACGGACGAGAGACAGGGTTTTCTTCGGGTGCGTTATTGTTCTCATGCCCGCGCCATCGAAAATCAGATTTACGTGATCCAGTCGCATACGGTAGGCTCACTTCCCATGGTGCCGGCGGTATCGTTGAACTATGGTCAGGCGGCGATTCTCACGCCCAGCGATTTTGCCTTCTCCCGCGACGGAATTCTGGCGGAGGGCCACCCGAACCAGGAAATGATGGTGATTGGCGAACTCAACCTCGCAACCATCGCGGAGGCGCGTGAGCGCGGCACGGTTCTTCCCTTACTCGATAGCGAGCGCAGTGCATCGGTGATTACAGATCCGGAAATTGTGTCCATATGAATCCGGAATCCTCCATCGTGGTTCGCAACACACGACCCGAGGACTTTCCCGGAATCATCGCGGCCTGCCGCGAGGTTTACCCCACCAGCATCCCCTGGAAAGAAGACCAGTTGGCGTCTCATCTCCGCGTGTTCCCTGAAGGACAACTGGTTGCGGTGGAATCCGAGTCCCAGCGCGTGGTAGGAACCGCCGCCAGTCTGGCCGTCTTTTGGGACGACTACGACCTGCAGACCAGCTGGCGGGACTTTACCGATCACGGCATGTTCACCAATCATGACCCGGTGCATGGCCGAACCCTGTACGGCGCCGAGGTCATGGTGTTGCCATCTATGCAGGGGAAAGGCATCGGCTCGAAGATTTACCAGGCCCGGCGCGATTTGGTGCAGCGGCTCAGACTTCTGCGCATCCGGGCCGGGGCCAGGCTGCGCGATTACCACAAATATGCCGATCAGATGAGCGCAGAGGACTACGTGATAGCGGTCATTCGCGGGACACTCAGCGACCCCACTCTGTCGTTTCAGTTGCGGCAGGGCTTCCAGGTAATGGGCGTTGTCTCTGGCTATCTGCTGCACGACCCTGAGAGCCTTGGCCACGCGGCTGTGATCGAATGGATAAATTCGGAAGTGGCCCAGCCCGAGGATGAAGTGCGGCAGGATCCTCGTTTTGTGGCATCGTCGTGAGAGGGGAGAAGTAAATCAACAACGGGGCTGCCGCGCTCAATGACTCTGGTGAGCTCGGGGCAAACAGCAGGTCCCTCCACTCCGCGCAACGATCCGAACGGATCGTTGTGCTCTGGTCGGGATGACAGGTGAGAAGACGGGCACGAGCGATGGTTCTTTCTCCAGTGTACCCCACACGGAAACCTGGGCACGCGCCTGGCTAGCTGCTAGGAACTGTAGTTCGCCACAACTCGCAGCACTTTCCCGTTCGCAGACAGTTCCATGAATTCACCGGTGCGTGTTCCCGCTTGATTTGTGTAATAGAGAACGATGCTGTTTATGCCCCAGAGCACGTCCTCGAGACGAAAATGGAGTTCCGGGTAGGCTTCCAACCCTCGCTGAAAGTAAGCTCTCAAGTTTGCCTTCCCTGCCACCTTGCCATCCGGCTTCCCCAAAAGACGGGCAGCGACGGGCGAGATCAACTCGACCGCATCGTCATAATGCGTCATGATCAAGTCCAGATCATGCGCGTTCCAAGCCGCAACCCAATGATTGGCCAGACCCCAAGCTTCGTCTCTGGTCACTGCTGTTCCTCCTCTTGACGGCTCAATCAAAAGCCACAGCAAAACCGCACGATGGCCGTATCCTCGCGAACCAAGACAGCCCTATCGCCTCGCAGCAGCTTTCTCCAGCAACCGCTTAACCAGGTCGAACCCGACTTGCCTGGGATTTTCGCTGGCCACCGACAGGTTCAAGTAGCCGCCCTCGACCAGAAAGCACGAGGTGGTGAGCAAAGGCTTCGCCAGAGGTTTGCCGTCGAATTCTTTCGTCATCTTCATCCTCAGGCATCCGACCTTTCCAAAGTCTCTGATATTGGTCTTGGGGGCTTGTTTGGCTTCCCCTAACATCATGCGAGCTCCCAGCAGTCCCTGCTCGATCGAGGTCGGTACTCCTGCGGTTCCCGGCGGTGCGCTCTGCAGCTTGACCGCGAGTCCGCCAATGTTCACCGTACAGGTGGAAGAATCTCCATCGGCGCCATGCGGGTTTGCGACCTTGCCCCCGTAGCTTGCCTCCAGGTCCGAAGCCGGCATGAGCTGGCATGCCTTCGCGTCTGGGCCAGAATGCCGCGATGTTTGCGCCGCGAGCGACGGAAGGCCGAAAGCGAAAGCAGTTGCGAGCAGCGCGGTAAGAACCGCCTCTCGGAGTCGGATCATCTTGGAGTTCCCTCCACTCGTTTCAGCGATTTGCCGAAGTATATTAGTAGCGCCGATTCGGATTTTGAATCCACCGCATGCCTCCCGATAGGTAATAATGATCGCCGGCAGCGACCGGCCCACGTCGTACTGTCTTTCCTGCGGGAAAGACCAAGAAGGCTCTACCCATGCTGATCCGTTTGGGATACGACATTCAATTCGAAATCCCAGCCACCGTGGCCATGGTCGGGATGTTGCACGTGCATCCATCCCGTGTCTCCGACCTGCGCGAACCGGATGAATTGAGCATAAGCCCGGAAGTAAAAGTAGAAAGTTACATCGACAGCTACGGTAACCGCTGTGCCCGATGGGTCGCGCCCGCAGGCCCTCTTCGACTGAGCAGCTCCACTTTGATCGAGGACCCGGGAACGCCGGATGCGGTTGACCCCGATGCACAGGAGCATCCGGTCCAAGAGTTGCCACCAGACCTGCTTCGCTACCTGCTGAATAGCCGCTATTGCGAGGTGGACCGGCTGTCGAATATCGCGGTCGAATTGTTCGGCCACCTGAAGCCGGGATGGAGCCGCGTGCAGGCCATTTGCGGCTGGGTGAACTGGAAAGTGGCGTTCGGATACCAGCACGCACGTTCGTCGAAAACGGCCCTGGACGTGTTTACCGAGCGCACCGGAGTATGCCGCGATTTTCAGCACCTGGCGGTCACCTTCTGCCGCGCCCTTAACATTCCAGCCCGCTACGCCACCGGATACCTGGGCGACATCGGCGTCCCCAAAGGGCTCACACCCATGGATTTCAGCGCCTGGTTCGAAGTCTATTTGCAAAATCGCTGGTGGACATTTGATGCGCGTCATACCCAGCCGCGGATTGGTCGGGTGTTGATGGCGACGGGCAGGGACGCATCTGACGTCGCCATTACAACATCTTTTGGAATTGCCAACTTGACTGGGTTTTCCGTGGTTACGGAAGAAGTTCCCGCCGCGTGATTGAATAGCCCCGTTACGGCAATGCAGCCGCACGGGTTGGCGGGCAGGAGTGCCCGCCCTACACTCAAACCTAGCCAAGCTCTGCTCGGCCTGGACGGGTCGGAGACCCGTCCCCACACGAGCAGTGGAAGTTGGCTGACGACTGACGTCTGACGACCGACGACTGTTCTTACGGTGCTTCGATCAGTTCCAGCTTTCCGTCCCGGTTGCGGTGCAGGACCATCACTTTGCCTTTGGGATCGCGGAAGACGAACACATCGCGGTCGCGGAAGTGCGCCTCCTTTATCGCTTCCTCCAGCGTCATGGGGCGCAGGGCGACGGCGTCCTCGGAGCGAACCAGATGCACTTCTGTCGACTTGGCGACGGCGGGAAATTTGTGCACCACCAGTGAAATCTCTGTGGTTTCGCCGAGTCCGATGGCGGCCGGCAGGCTATCCTGCTGGGCTTCCTTGCCATTCCATTTCTTCAGGTCATGGCGTTTCTTGCTGCGCCATCGCGTCTTGTATTTGACCGCCTGCTTTTCCAGGTGGTCGAGGGCTGCGTTGACGGCAGACTTCATGTCGCCGGCCTGGGCCTCGCCGACCAGAGGCCCGTTGCGCGGGCTGATCGTGATCTCCGCCTTGTGGCGGCGCTTCTCGATGGCCAGAATGACCTTGGCATCGAATTTGTCGCCCAGGATTTTGCGGATTTTGGTCAGGCCGGTTTCGACCGACTTGCGGATGGCAGGAGTGATTTCGTAGTGTCTGCCGGTAAATTCTACGTTCATGAGCGCCCCTTTTCTTCCAGGAACGGACTTAAGAGAGTGCGGGAACTCTAGCCATGTCATCCTGAGCGTAACCAGGCCGTTCGCTTGCGAATGGTCTGGTGAAGTCGAAGGACCCCTCGCATCTTAAATGTCGCAAGGGAGCGGGAATGCATTATTTTCATTAAATTTTGCGGCGAAAGTGCAGCGCCTAGGGGTCCTTCGACTGCGTGGAAACTTCGCCAAGCGAAGTTTTCACTCCGCTCAGGATGACAACTCACAGTCTTCCGCAGCTTCCCGCTTTATTTCTTAACTCTGCGCTGATGAGTGCTGGGGATGCGCATGTCTTCCCGGTATTTCGCCACCGTGCGGCGCGTGACCTGGATGCCTTGTGACTGCAGAATCCTGGTGATCTGCTCGTCGGTCAACGGGCGGCTTGGGTCTTCTTCCTCGATGAGCTTCTTGACCCGGCGCTTCAGGATGAGCAACGAGGTGTTGCCGCCTTGCGGGCCGTTCACGCTCTCGCTGAAGAAATAGCGCAATTCGAATACGCCCTGGGGGGTGTGGGCATATTTGCTGGCGACCGCCCGGCTTACCGTAGAGGGATGCACGCCGATTTCCTCGGCGACTTCTTTGATCATCATCGGTTTGAGCTGGTCGATGCCTTTTTCCAGAAAATCCTGCTGCCGGGTGACGATGGCATAGCAGACTTTCGTGATGGTTTGCTTGCGCTGCTCGATGTTCTTGATCAGCTGGATGGCGCTCTTGTAGCGCTCTTTGACGTAGTTGCGGGTGTCTTTGTCGTTGGTGTCGCGGGTCAGCAGGCGCTTGTAGGCGGGATTCAGGCGCAGCACCGGAACATCGTCTTCGTTCATCATCACCAGCCACTCATCGCCATGCTTGATGAACGCCACATCGGGTTCGATCAGGCGCGGCTGGCTCTTGTTGTAGCGCAGGCCGGGGCGGGGATCGAGCGTGCGGATGTAGTCCAGCGCTTCCTGCACCGCTTCCGGGGTCCGTCCGATGGCGCGCGCGATTTCCTTGTACTGCTTGTTCTGTAAAGCGCGCAGATGCTGGTCGACGATGGCAACCGCATCCGACAGCACGCGTGCGGTGGCCTCGCCGTTTCCATTCTTGTGCGTGGCCAGTTGCGCCTGGTGGTAGCGCAATTGATAGAGCAGACAATCGCGCAAGTCGCGACAGGCAACCCCGGGAGGATCCATCTGGCGCACCAGATCCAGGGCTTCATGCAGATCGTCAACTTTGAAACTGGGCTTAAAGAGAGGTTGCGCCGACTTTTTCGGAGCCACAGGCTCGGGCTGCGGTGCGGGAGCAGGTGTGACCGTTTCCGGAGCAGGCGCAACTGCCGCTCCGTCGCTGCCGACGGCAGACGCCAGATCAGAAGTATCCAGTGCGTCCCAGTCGGAAGACAACGCGGCGTCAGCCTCGCCGGCTGGTGATTCTGCTTCTTCCGGATCCGTGGCCAGCCCGAGCGCAGCCGCTTCCTTGACCACGTTTTCCGCGATGCTCGCGTCAACTTCCGGAGCGGCGGGCGGAGCGATGCCCAGCAGCTCTTCGTCACTGGCGATCAGGTATCCATCTTCACTGAGATTGCCAATGATGACTTCGGCCGCTTCGCGAACTTCCGGTCGCACCGACAAGGCTCCCAGCTGCCACGCCAGGTGGTCGGAGAGAGTCGTAGGCTTGGAGAGAAAATTCTCGAATGACGGCCGCTCGATTTCTTCCATCTCGCTCCGGCTGCGATAGCCGGGATCGAGATATTCCTGAAAGAACGAGCCAAAATCGATTTCCTCGAAGGGATCTTTCTTTTCTTCCGCCGTGACTGTGTTTTCTTCCGGCTTGATCCGTTCCCGATCTTCTTCCTGGCGGGCGGCATCATCGAGCAGGGGAACGGAATCTTCCAGTTCCTCCAGCACCGGGTTCTCCACCATCTCGGCAGTGATCATGTCGCGGAGCTCGAGCTTGTTGAGCGCGAGCACGCTGACCATCTGCACCAGGCCGGGCGTGAGAATCTGCCGCTGCGACAGTCTCAAGTGCAACTTGGGTTGAAGAAGAACCATATTCAGTCGTCAGTCGTCGGTCTTCAGTCGTCAGAGAAAGCTTGTCCGTCACTCGTTGGCCGAAGCTGGGGTGGCTGAAGACCGACGACTGACGACTGCACTCCTACACCAGCGAGAAACTCTCGCCCAGATACACCTTCCGCACCTGGGGATCGCTGGCCAGCTGCTCGGGCATTCCCGAGGCTAAAATTCGTCCGCCGTCTATGATGTAGGCCCGGTCGGTGACGGCCAACGTCTCGCGCACGTTGTGGTCGGTGATCAATACCCCGATTCCGCTCGTTTTCAGATCGCTGATGATCTTCTGCAGATCGAGTACGGCGATCGGGTCGATCCCGGAAAACGGTTCGTCCAGCAAAATAAATGTGGGGCTGATGCACAGGGCGCGGGCAATTTCCACCCGCCGCCGCTCTCCCCCCGACAGGGCATATCCCCGATTCTGCCGGATATGCTCCAAACCTAACTGATCGATCAGTTCTTCCATTTTTTCCCGGCGCTCGTGCCAGGAGATGGGCTGGGCTTCCAGCACGGCGAGAATGTTTTCCTCAACCGTAAGCTTGCGGAATACCGAAGCTTCCTGAGGGAGGTAGCTTATCCCGTACTGGCGTGCCCTCAGGTACATGGGCACGTCGGTGATTTCCTCCTCGTCGATCAGCACCCGGCCCGTATCAGGCGGTACTAGACCGACGATGGCGTAGAAGGTTGTGGTCTTGCCGGCGCCGTTAGGTCCAAGTAAACCAACAACTTCGCCCTGCCCCACGCGAATACTGACCCCGTTTACCACCCGTCGACCACGGTAAGATTTGCCGATTTCGTCTGTGGCCAGGGTACGCATTTAACGTGCCACTCGCGTCTGGGTGACGGTAGGGGATGTATTATTGCCTTCGACCAAAACCCTACCATCGTGCCTGAACAAAGTCAACGAAACCCCGGTAATCTTGCCGTGTTCGGCATCAAAAATGCTAGGAGAACCGCCGCTCAAGACAAACTTGTCGTCGGACGTGGTGTAAACCAGCTGATCGCCGATGGCTCTGCGTCCCGGCTGGACGATCACCACCTGCTCTCTGGCGATGATGTGGTCGATCTTCCCCGCTCCTGCAAGTGACTGATTCGGAGTCGCTTGGTCCCGAGACTGAAGAAACACATCCATCACATTCGCGGTGATCGTAAGATCTCCCCCCTGGGCTTGCACGGCGCCCTCGAAGTGGGCCTTCCGTTGGCTGTCCGTGTAGCTCAAGCGGTCGGAAGTGATCTTCACCGGGGTGACTTTTCCACTCTTTTCGGTCTCCACCAGCACAGTGGACACTGGTTGGGCTGGCGACCCTCGGGCAACGACCGACCTGTGCTCACGGTCGAATTCGATCGACGGGGCCTGAATCACGTTGGCGTTCTGCCAGAGGCGCGCGTCTCCCGTGTACAGGGCAATGGCCGGACTGCTGTGGGCCGTCATCGAGCGGGCAGTCACGTGTATGGGGTCTGACGCAGCCAGAAGCGCACCGTTGGGCTGCGCTTTCAAGTCGCTGTAGGTGCTCTTGACCTCGCCCTCGGCGAAGGCGTCCCCTGTCGCGCGATTCAGGCGCATGGTCCGGCTGGTGGTGGTCATGCCGCCGTCGATGACGCGCGGAGAGCCGCTCAGCCCCAGCATCTGGTCGGCAGGCGTGTAAATGGCGCGGTCGCCCCAGGCTTTGCGATCGCCATCCCGGTAAGCGACGTTTCCCTGCTGCACGATCGAATCTATGCCGCTTCCCGGGTGAAAGGAGGCCTCAAGCACATTGCTGGTGCTGACGCGGTCCGGCTGGCCCGGCGCTTGCGACACGATGCGGGCACTCGGGGCGCCATGGACGGAAGCCAGCTGTCCCAAATCATCGAAGCGGGCTTGAAACTTGGCTGCCGTCACCAGGGTCTGCTGTCCGTTCGCGGGAGTCGGCCGGAGGGCAATCTGCGCGGGTCCGGAAGTATCGGCGCGTTGCAGACTGCGGCCATCGGCCACCAGGAAATCTATTGCTGACGCCGTAATCTCTACATCCTGTGCCCCGGCGGATGCCGTCGCCGGTTTCTGATGCTGCACCAACCTGACGTTGTCCTGGCTGTGCACCGTGCGCAGCACGTTGTTTCCGGTGAAATTCAGGACAACCCGGCCGGCATTTCCTTGCAGGGGCTGCGGACCCGAATTCTCTATCCTGACATCTCCCCAGAAAGTGGCGGAACGCAGAGTCTCCTGCCGAACCGCCATGAGTAATTCCAACTGGTTGGACTGAACTTTCTCGGAGCCCGAGTCCGCAGATTCGACCTGCACGTTTCCGCTGGCCAGAATACGTTCCACCATGTTGTCTGGACGCAGGAAAAGCGTGCCTTTGTCGGCTGAGGCGTGCCGGGCGCCGCTCTCGAGCCGCGGAAGATCGAAGTCAACCACTCGCGGATTCTTGGTAATCGTGCCATGAATCGCGGTCAGCCGAGCCGGGGTGGCGCCATGGAAGACGACATCAACCTGCGACTGCAGAGTAAGGATGGTTGTATTGGCGACGTAGCTGAGGCCCACAGCGGACCCGCTGGCCTGGGGAAGGCTGAACTCCACTTTCTCACGGGTGATCGCGTTCCCGGTTTTCTGGTTAAAAAGGAGGTTCGTGGTGGTGAGATGGACCGGATTTTTCAGCTCTTTGGGCGTCGCCTGGTCGGGATGAAGCAGGCCTTCCGGGTTGGCCTCCAGATCCATCTGGACCTCGCCTTTGCCGATGACATCGCCGGATTGCGGATCATATTCAAAATCCGCGCCATAGATCTGGTCGAAGCGGCTGGAATCGCGACCGTAAAGCGTGATGGTGACGTCATGCAACTCGGCGCGCCCGCCCTGCTTGTATTGCACCGCCTTGCTGGCCTGAATCTTCCATATGGTGTGCCCCTGTTCGGAGCGGGAAACGGTGAAACCCTTTGCGCTCTGCTGGATTTCAACTCCGATTTTCGCGGGCACTTCCTTGAGCGCATTCTGCACCTTGTTGCGGGCGTAGAAATATACCGCCGCTACCACCAGCAAGAGGCCGATGGCGCCGATCGCAAACCAGCGACGAAGCTCGGAAATCTGAATAGACATCCACGGACAAGTCTACATGCAGGCGCGAGCGTCCCGCTCGTGCGGCGTCACCCCAAACGCTGCCGCACGAGCGGGACGCTCGCGCCTACATCTTTCGACAGCTGCTCAACAAGAATCGAGTCATCGTCTAAACTCAGAAGCACCATGAACCGGCAAGAGCCTGCTTTACTGGATTTGCAGAATATCTGTGTGATGCGCGGCCAGAAAATCGCGCTGGAAGATTTCAGCCTGGTCATCCGCGGCGACGAACATGTGGCCATTCTGGGTCCCAACGGCTGTGGTAAGTCCACGTTAATCAAGACCATCACGCGGGAATGCTATCCCGTAGCCCGGGACGGCTCTTCGATGACCATCCTGGGGCAGGACCGCTGGGATGTCTTCGAACTGCGTTCGATGCTCGGTATTGTGTCGAACGATCTTCTCTCTAAAAGCTCCGGTGAGGCTTGCGGACGCGATGTAGTCTTGTCCGGCTTCTTCAGTAGCGCCCGCATCTTCCCTCACCACGTGGTCGATCCCCGGCATCGGCAGTTGGCCGAGGCCGCTCTGGCGCAGCTGGAAATATCGCACCTGGCGGAACGTCCGGTCTGCGAGATGTCTTCGGGTGAAGCGCGGCGTGTGCTCATCGCCCGCGCCCTGGTTCACAAGCCGCGAGCCCTGTTGTTTGATGAACCCAGCAACTCACTGGACGTCTTCGCCCGGCACAGTTTGCGTCAGGGCATGAGTTCACTGGCGAAAACCGGCATCGGAATCATCCTGGTCACCCACGATCTTTCCGACTTGATTCCGGAAATCGAGCGCGTGCTCCTGATGTCGAACGGCCGCATCACCGCGGACGGGCCAAAAGATGAGATGCTGCGGCCGGATCGTCTGGCGGGTCTGTTCAGGACCAAGGTGGAGGTGGACCAGCGCAACGGCTACTACCACATGTGGTAGAGACGACATAGTGTCATCGAACCGGCGTTAATTGTTAAAAGCAGTTCTCAGATCTCAGTGAACGAGCTCTCAGCCTTGCGCACCACGAGCCTTCGCTGGGAACCAATTCACAGTCCGGCGGCGGTCTTCTCAGGCTCGACCGACCGGGTACCGTCGGCGGCTTTCTCCGGTGGCGCAAAGTCTCGCAGACCGAGTTCGAGTCCGCCATACTCCGGGTGATCGTTGTAGTCGATGGTGAACGCGATATCGAGCGCATCGCCGACGAGCAGGCCCGCCTTCTGACAGCGTTCCGCCATGTGCCAGCCCAGGGCATCGAAAGTGACGGCGCTGCGCCAGGTGCCGTCTGTCGCTTGCCGGTTGTTCGTGGCTTGGCGCACCTCGCTGCGGCGCAGAGCGGCTGAATCGGGATCGCAGCGCGGAGTGGTCAGGATGCCGAGATCTGGTCCTCCCTGGTTGAGACCGCGCGACAACGACCCAACGGCCGGAGCCAGCTTCAGCTTTACGTGCTTCTCTTTCATGATGCGGGGAGAGGCCATGAGGCGCACCGCGCGGGCCGCGAAAACCGGCTGCGGATTGCCCACGCCAAACGGTTCCAGCCTCTGCAGGAGGTTGAAGAACTCGGGTGTCACCTGGTCCAGCGACAACTCAGCGTCGAAGTTGAGCGCAGGCTCGAAGTCGGCAAGCGTCAGACGGGCACGCGCGTACTCGTCGAGACGAGCACGCAGTTCCGGAAGATTTGCCGCGGGCAACGAGAAGCCAACCGCATGAGCGTGTCCACCGTAACGTGTGAACAGGCCGGCGCATGACTCCAACGCATTCAGCAGGTGAAACGCGCGAATCGACCGGCCCGAGCCGTGGGCTTCGTCGCCATTCCGGGAAATCACCAGTGCCGGACGTCCATAGCGCTCCACCACCCGCGTGGCGGTAATTCCGATCACACCCCGGTGCCAGCCCTCGCCGTCGATCACCATGCAGAACGCTTCCCGCAGCGCCGGCTCTTCCTCAATCTGCAGTTGGATGGACTGCAAAATACGGCGTTCTTCCTCCTGCCGATCGCCATTGAGCTGGTCGAGCTTGTGGGCAATCTCGCGAGCCCGGACCGGATCTTTCACGCTGAAAAGTTCAATGACGTCGCGGGCCACGTCCATGCGGCCGGCGGCGTTGATGCGCGGCGCGATGCGGAATGCGACCTCACCCGACGTGAGCGTGCGGCCAGGGCTCAGTTGCGCGACTTCGAGCAGTGCTTTGAGGCCCGGATTCACCGGCGACCGCAGACCTTCCAATCCCAACTTGGCGAAGACCCGGTTTTCTCCGGTCAGCGGCACGGCATCGGCGATGGTGGCGATCGCCACGATTTTCATGAACGACTTCAACAGCCGGGTCCGGTCGTTTTCCGGAATCCTCCGCTCGATCAGGCCCTGGGCCAATTTGAATGCGACGCCCGCGCCGCACAGCTCCTTGCATGGATAAGCACAGCCTGACTGATTAGGATTCACCACAGCCAGCGCGACCGGAATACCCTGCGGACCGGGGAGGTGGTGATCGGTGACGATCAAATCCACGCCCAGCCGCCGGGCGGTCTCGGCCGGAGCGAAGGCGCGGATGCCCATATCCACGCTGATGATGAGTTTGATGCCGGCGGCCGCGGCCTGCTCGATGACATCGTCGCGCATGTCGTAGCCGTCGCGAATACGGTGCGGAACGTGAAATTCAGCCGCGCCGCCACAGAGCTCAATGGCGGTCTTGAGCACCACGATCGCCGTCGTCCCATCCACGTCGTAGTCGCCATAGATCAGGATCGGTTCTTTATTCTCGATGGCAGCTTCGATCCGGTCGACTGCCGCCTTCATGCCCGCCATCAAATAGGGCGAATGCAAGTGAGAAAGTTCCGGGGCCAGGAAACGCTCCGCGGCTTCGGCCTCTGTGATGCCGCGCATCACCAGCAGGCGGGCGAGAGTCAAGGCAATTTGGGGATTTTTCAGGCGAAGCGATGGCTGAGAACTCAATTCCGCCGCTAGATCTGCAACAGCATTAAGGTCGGCGGTCTTCAAATCCCAACGCATAGGCATGACAATTCTGGACTTCTGGAAGGACTTTTACAGTTGTGGGTCTCTTTGGGTTCTTTGCGTCCTTTGCGGTTAAAAGCTTAACCGCAAAGATCGCAAAGGAGACGCAAAGGTCGCAAAAATGCAATTCTAGTGCGCGGATCAGGTTTCGTCGTCCTGGTCGGGTTCGTCGATGGGGATTCCGCCAAAGTCTTCCGACAATTCCAACAGACGCTGGTAGTGGTCGTACCATTCGGTGGAGGCTTCGTAGACCATCATGATGCCCTGGTGGGCGAAGCCGAGTTGGACGAACCCGGTCTTGCCGATGTAGGTCCGCAGCCAGCGCGCCTCATCCACGTCTTCGTCATTGGTGAACTCGGCGTGGCCCAGGCGTTCGATCATCTGGTCAAGCTCCTCCGGGCGCAGCGTCCACGAGTCCATGGTGAGGAAGGGCGCGGCCGCCGCCTTGGCCAGTTCCACGAAATCCTTCCAACTGTCAGGATTGTCCTCGGTTTTCCAGACCACGCTCTGCACTTCTTCATAATCGACGTAGCCGTGAAAGCGGCGCATGCCATGGCCTTCGATGAAGGCGATCATGTCGTCTTTGAGGACGGCCAGGTTGTCAGGCGCAGGAGACATTTATTTCTGCATTGTATGCCTGAATTCGAGCGTTTGTCGTCGGTAAGAGGTCGTTGGAAATTCGTCGTTGGTCCTTGGCCGTTGGCCGTTGGTCCTACGCATTGGCGGCGTGTGAGAAGGACGGGCCGTCATCGGGCCTCGCGGGCAGGAACATTAAAGAGCCAACGACCAAAGACCAACGACCGACCGCCAACGACCAAACCCTGTGCTACACTACCTGTTTCACAGACCACCTTCGATCCGCGCTATGCTTCTTTCCAAAGAATATGTGGGCTACCTGGCCCGCGAAGTCACCAAAAAGCTGATTGCTGGCAGGCATATTGAAACCAAGGCCGTGCCCGCGGTCACGGAAAAGGTTCATGCCGCGATGCTCGAGGAGTTGTCGCTCGAGGACCGCATCAATGACGAGGTACGCGTCATTCTCGAGGCTTATTCCGAGGAGATGCGCCGCACCGGCGCCAACTATCAGGAGATGTTTCGCAAGGTCAAGAGCGAATTGACCCGCAAGTACAAGGCGGTGCTGTGAGACTCAGCCGCGACAAAGTGAATAAGGTTGCGCACGTGGTCACCGACGCGCTGGCTGAACTCGACGCGGTGGATTTCGTCGAAGATCGAAACACTATCCGGCTCGAAGTACGCAAGATCCTCGAAGACCTGCTGAACCAGGAAGCCCGAATCGACCAAAGCGCTCGCTTGAAGATCGAAAACCAGAAGCGCACGATTCTCGAAGGCAGCCAGGAGTGGGACATTCTTTACCGCAAGTACTACAACGAAGAAGTAAAGAAGCTGGGAATATAGAGGCTAGTCGTTGGTCGTTGGTCGTTGGCCGTTGGTCGTTGGCCGTTCTCGTTCGCACCTTCAGTGCAACCATCCTCGATTCCTTCGTCAGCGACAAAAGAGTGCTACGCCTTGGCGACCTTTGCGGACCCTCTTTGCGCCCTTTGCGGTTAAAAAATCCTAGCCGGCCAGCGCCAGGCCCCGAAGCACCAAAAACGTAGTCAGCCACCAACCGTACCGCGCTAGGATGGTAGCGTAGTAGCTCTCGCCATGAATCAGATCTCCCAAATCGGCAGCCTGGTAAAACAGGCCGCGCGCGAAGCCGGATTCGAACTGGCCGGAATAGCTCCCGTCCACGAGTTTGACGAATTGGACCGCTTTCGGGAGTGGGTGGCGGCGGGACGCGCGGGAGAAATGAAATACATGGAGGCCCGCGACCAGTCGGGTTCTCTCGAGCGGGCATCGCTGCGCGCGACACTGCCGTGGGTCCGCAGCGTAATCGTCTGCGCCATTAACTACAACACCGCCCACCCTTACTCAACCCAGGTGGATGATCCACAGCGGGGATGGATTTCGCGCTATGCCTGGGGGCTGCAGGATTATCACGAGGCAGTGCTGAAACGGTTGCGGGCCGTGGAGAGCAAGCTGCGTGATGCCGCCGGCGAATCACAAACCAGGGAACTGCAAACGCGCTGCTACGTGGACACGGGGCCGGTGGTAGAGCGCGTCTACGCTAAATACGCGGGGGTTGGATGGGTGGGAAAGAATACTTGCATCATCAACCAAAACCTGGGGTCGTGGCTTTTTTTGGGCGTAGTCCTGACATCGCTCGAACTCGAACCAGACCTGCCCGCGCCCGATCGCTGCGGCAGTTGCACGCGCTGCATCGATGCCTGCCCCACCCATGCGCTGGTCGCGCCCTATCAACTGGATTCGAATCGCTGCATTTCGTACCTGACCATTGAAAAGCGCGGGTCCATCGCCGAGGAGATGCGTCCCGGCATGGGTCACGAGGTTTTTGGCTGCGACATCTGCCAGGATGTTTGTCCCTGGAACCGCAAGGCTCCGGTCACGAGCGCCGCGGAATTTCAGCCGCGGGAAGGGCTGGTCAATCCCGCGCTGGAATGGCTGGCGGAGATGACCGCGGAAGATTTCCGGGAGAAATTTCGCGGATCCGCGGTGCGACGCGCAAAGCGCAGCGGCTTGCGGCGAAATGCGGTGATTGCGATGGGCAACAGCGGCGACCACCGCTTTGCACCGTTACTGGAGAAGCTGAAAGTGGATGAGGATCCAGTTGTGGCAGAGAGTGCCGGGTGGGCAGCCAGAAGGCTCCTGGGCGAATCGCCACGAACCACGTAGGGGCAGATGTCCTCATCTGCCCAGTCGAGTGAAGCTCGACATTTTTGCATGCGGCGAAAAGATAGCGGAGCTTCGCTCCGCCGGGCAGATGAGGGCATCTGCCCCTACGTGGTTCGTGGCGATTCCTCCTGCCGGGGCGTGGTAGCATCCTTTATTCGGCCGGTTTGATCATGCCCAGCGTTTGTTCTGTCGTGCGACGCCTCCTCGCCGCTGTACTGTTTCTGGTTCTAGCGCCTTCCGCAGTCATGCTCGCGCGCAGCTCTGAACCCAAGTGGATCCGGGTAAACTCCGCTCACTTCTCCGTCCTCACCGATGCAGGTGAAAAGAAAGGCCGGGAAGCAAGCTTGCGCCTGGAGCAGATGCGCGAAGTCTTTGCCCAGCTCTTCCTGAAGACCAAGCTGCGGTTGCCCGAACCACTGGATGTGATCGCGCTGCAGTCGGACGACGAATACATTCGAGTAGCGCCGCTGCGAAAGGGCCAGCCCACTTCCGCTCCCGGATTCTTTTTGCCCGGAGAGGACCGCAACTACATTGTCCTCGATCTTGCCGCCGACGACAGCTGGGGGGCGGTGTCTCACGATTTTGCGCGTCTGTTTCTGAGCTTCAACTATCCTCCCACTCAGGAATGGTTTGACGAAGGCTTTGCCCAATATTTCTCCAGCCTGCGCCTGACCGACACGCAGGTGCAAATCGGCGGCGACCCCACCAAAAACCAGCCCTGGAACCATGCCCTTCCGGGCCAATCCCCGGCCGACACCAACCCGCCCAAATCGTTTCTGGAGTTGCTGAACAGCCGGTGGTTGTCCATCCCGGAGTTGTTCACCATGCGCTCAGGACCTTCCGGATATCCTGCAATGTTTTACGGGCAGTCGTGGATCGTAATGCACTATCTGCTCCACCAGAACAAATTATCCGAGGCCGGAGCTTATTTCGGGCTGGTGCAAATACGGAAGGTGCCGGTCGAACAGGCCATCCAGCAGGCCTTCGGCATGGAGCGCCGCGCAATTCGAACAGGCCGTGAAAGATTACTTTCACTCTTTTGCCGCGGCGCCGGTCCAGGCCAACACCAAGCCGGGTGCGGCCAGCGCCGGGGGCCAGGTAAGCCAGTTTCCCGCTCCGGTTGGGCCTCTCGATGTCGGAGCCAGTATCCAGGATGTAACGGAAGGCCAAGCGCAAGCGCTGGTGGCTGAAATGGCGGTGCGCATGCCCGAACACCGCGATCAGGGCGAGAAAGATCTCGAGGCGGTCATCGCCGATCCCAAGACCGATAACGTGATCGCGCACCGCGCGATGGCCTGGGTGCGTATGGAGAGAAAGGAATTCGATGAGGCAAACGAGGAATTGGCCAGAGCGCGAGAGCTCGACAGCCGCGATACCTGGACCCACTACTATCTTGCGCTGGTGAAATTTCGCGCCGCCCAGTTGAGCGGGAAACCGATCGAGGGCGTGTCCAACATGATTCAGGATCTGATCTTCGTGGTCGATAAAGAGCCCGACCTTGCCGAGGCCCACAACATGCTCGCCGTGGCCAGGCTCCAGGGCGGTGGCGTTCATTCGGCGACCGAGTCGATACGAGTGGCGATCCAGCTCAGTCCGCGGAACGAACAGTATCTGCTCAACCTGGCCCAGATTGATCTGGCCGGAAAGAAGTGGGACGACGCCACGGCTCTGCTCGACCGCCTCAAAGACAGCGCCAGCCCGGCAATCGCGCAAACCGCCAGAAAAAGTCTGGAAGACCTTCCCACCCTGAAGAAGTACGGCATCTTGCCCCAGCAGAACGCGGCGGCGGCGCAGACCGCTACGCCGACTGCCGCGGAGCCGGTGGCGGAGAATGCGAACTCCAGTCAAGGCGAAGCGAGCCCGCCGGAGCCCGTGCTGGACCGGCGCAAAGTACAATTCGTCAGAGGAAAGCTGCTGCGCGTGGACTGCAGTCAGAATCCGGTGGCGATTTTGACCATCAGGGCAGGCGCTCGAACCATGAGATTGCGCACCGACGACTACAAATCACTGCTGCTGGTGGGAGCGGACGAGTTCTCCTGCGAATGGGCGGACCGGAGCGTGATTGCAAACTATAAAGCCGGGGGAAAAGCGGACGGTGATCTGGTCTCGGTCGAAGTGCAATAAGCCTGCCCGGAGTGCAAGCTGAACCTACCCGCGCAAACTGTCATCCTGAGCGGAGTGGAAAGTTCGCGCAGCGAACTTTTCGCGTAGTCGAAGGACCCCTATAGCGGTACCCTATATTGAAAGTCCCGGACTTTCAGCTTCAATCGTCAGAAAAATACGCTGCTCTCCCGCCACCGTTAAGCTCATAGGGGTCCTTCGACTGCGTAACTGCTTCGCTTCGCGAAGCAGTTTCTTCGCTCAGGATGACATTCTTTTTTGAGGGAATCTGGCGGTGCGCGGAACCCGCACATAACAAACCCTCCCAGGGGAAGCTGAGAGGGCTCGCAGTGGTTGAACCCGGGACCGTTTTTATTGCACCCGCACCACATTACCTGCCTGAAAGCCCTTTGGCCCCTTGAGCAGATCGAATTCCACCGTTTCGCCTTCGTTCAGCGTGCGATAACCATTCTCCTGGATGGCGGAGAAATGAACGAAGACGTCCTCCCCGGTAGAGCGCTGGATGAACCCGTATCCCTTGGCTCCGTTGAACCACTTTACTGTGCCCTTCTCTCTCACAAAGAACTCCTTTCGCCTCTACTCTGTAATTTAACTTTCGCATCCTCCGTGAAGCGCATGCTCCTCTACTGACCCCCTTCAAAGGAAACGAAAGCACAGCCGGCCGGTGCTTCCTGAAAACCCCGCCCACAAAAAAGCTCCGTCAGTTCAGGCCGTGGCAGAGAAACTACGGCACAAACTTTTCGGAGCCATGGTGCTGGCGCGATTTATGACTACAAGACACAGACCGTCTACCCCAAAGCGACAGACTCGTTGCCCAAATTGCAGGGCAGCGAGCAGAAGATAATATTCAGGAACGCCAGTCCTGGCAAGAAAAGAAATCTGAAGCGTGAGACGATTAAACATGAGGATTGGCGGGCAGCACGGCAGGCCGGTAAAAACGGAGAAGAGCGGAATGTCCTTCCGTGCCATCGGGTAAATTGCAACTGTCTGATAGGATTGGGGAAAATGCTTGATGACCAGCAGTCAAGATCGGCGAACCCGCCGCCTCCGGCAATCCGTCCAGCAGCCTCTTCCCGGCCAAAAGACCGCCCCCCAGGGTTGGTCAGTTCCACGGTGAAATATCTGTTACGCACCGAGGTACATACGTTTGCCTTTTCCGTGGCGGCCAATGCCATCCTGTCCTTTTTCCCTTTTGTACTCCTGCTCATGACCCTGATCCGGCACGTATTTCACTCTCGGGTGATGAATGACGTGGTGGTGCAGCTGCTGCGCGACTTCCTGCCCGCCGGGCAGGACTTCGTGATTCGCAATCTGAATGCTCTGGTCGACGCGCGCAATCGTGCGCAGCTGGCTTCACTTGTCATTTTGCTGTTTACTTCAACCGGAATCTTCATGCCGCTCGAAGTAGCTTTGAACCGCATCTGGGGATTCCCCAACAACCGATCTTATTTCGGCAACCAACTCATATCGCTCGCGCTGACGTTTATTTGCGGCGGCCTTGCCCTGCTTTCGATTGCGTTGACCGCCGGGAATATCGGATTCCTGGAAAGTTCGTTGCGCAGCCACGGGCCCTTTGTGGTCCGGCTGGGCGGTTTTCTGATGATGAAGGCGTTCGCCGTCTCCGCCAGTATCGCGATTTTCTTCCTGATCTACTGGGTACTGCCCAACGGCAAGGTGCCGGCCCGGGCCGTGCTTTCCACTGCCGTGATTATGGGACTGATGTCCGAAGCCTTGAAGTACGCCTACATCATGGCCTTGCCCCGGCTGAACTTGCAGGAGGTCTACGGCCCGTTTGCTCTGTCGGTCAGCCTGATGTTCTGGGCATTTCTTACCGGTCTGTTGATGCTGACAGGGGCGCACCTGTCGGCCCGGGGGTACAATCGGCGAGCTTCAACGCAGGCGTGAGCCTTGTGTTTGTCTGTCACATGCCGCTGTGACGGCTGACACATCTTGCCGCTTCTCTTGCCTTTAGCATCGCTTGTACTCCCCGTCCCAACTGGTCTCGTTTGAAACGAGGCTCTGCCATGCGGTTTGCCTTTCGGCAGCTCCCTGCGCTGGGGTTGGCGCTGATTTCATGGTCTGCCACTGGACAGAATCCTTCCGCCAAACCGTCGTCTCCTACGCTCTCCGCCCTGGGGCAGTTGACCCGCGGTTCGGGCTACATTTTCGATGGCACGGTCATGTCCGTGGAACCGGTGGCCCCGGACCAAACCAACGGCGTGGCCATGGTCCAAATCACCTTTCGCGTGGAACAGGCCATTCGTGGAGTTCGCGGCGGGCAGGTACTGGTGATTCGAGAATGGGCTGGGCTATGGAATTCCGGGGAACGCTACCGCCCCGGCGAACGTCTTCTCTTGTTTCTCTACAGTCCCAGCAAATTGGGCCTCACCAGCGCGGTCGGCGGCCCGTTAGGCCGCTTCGCCGTGGACTCCGGCGGAAATGCGGTGTTTGAAAAAGGGCGCTTTCCCGCCCTGTCGTTCGACCCCGCTTCACAAGCCCAGTTGCGCCAGAAGAACCGGGTGAATGCTCGCGCCCTGGCGTTGGCCATCCAACACCAGGACCCGGAGTAGATTATGGAAGGCAGAGCGAACCAACGACGGCCACACCGGTTGGGCGGGATGGTTTCTTGCCTGCTCTCGGTGCTGGCTATCGAACTTCTCCTGCCTGCCGTGCTGCCGCAATGGTTGCGTGCGGGCGGCCCTCGTACGATTGCCGGAAGCAGCTACTTCGATCCCGCGGTCAAGGGTACTCCACTAACCTGGAGCCAGGGCGTCATCAGCTACTACACTGATCGCGGAAACCTGAGCCCGGTGCTTCCCGCGGCCAGCGCCGACGCCTTCGTGGCCGATGCTTTCAGCCGATGGACTTCGATTTCAACAGCGGCGGTTTCGGCGGTGCGGGCCGGTCAACTGGCCGAAGATGTAAGCGGCGCCAACGTGAGCGCGACGACGCTGCCCATCGACATCCTGCCTTCGGCAAAAAACTTCCCTGTTGCTATCGTCTACGACGCTGACGGCGCTGTCACCAATGCCTTGCTGGGTCAGGGCGCAGGCAGCGCGGGATCCTGCTTCAGCAACGCGGCCTACGGCGGCGTGGACAGCTTCGGCAGCGACGCTCACCTGCAGCATGCGCTGGTGATCGTGAACGGAGTCTGTGCCCACACGGCGGGACAGTTGCCCGACGTGGAGTATCGCCTGGTTCGCGTGTTGGGACGAGTGCTGGGGCTCGATTGGTCGCAGACGAACGTCAACGTTTTCACCCGCAGCCCGGCAGCCACCTCCGCCGATTACGCCGGCCTCACCATCATGCATGCCATGGATCCGATTAATTGCGTTCCGATTTCACTCTGTTATCCCAACGCAGACCAGCCCAGGATGGACGACCGGGCGGCGCTCTCGCGTCTGTACCCAGTCACCCCGCAAAACCAGGCATCGTTTCCCGGGAAGCAGTTGTTTTTCGAAAACACCGCGCACATCCACGGGACGGTGTATTTTGCTGACGCCAACGGCCAGCCGGCACAGCCCATGCAGGGCGTGAACGTCGTCGCGCGCTGGCTTGATCCCGCCACCAGCCAACCGTCTCGAACGTACACGGCGGCTTCAGTTTCAGGCTTTCTGTTCCGGGGAAACGCAGGCAACCCTGCCACCGGGTTCAACGACAGCTCAGGACAAGCGCTGGATCGCTTCGGCTCCGACGATCCCGCGGTTGAGGGATTTTTTGACCTGGCCGGGCTGGAGATTCCGAATGACGCCAGCAGCGCGCAATATCAGTTGAGCGTGGAGGCTCTCGATCCCACGTGGTCGCAGCCGGTAGGGCCGTATGGGCCCTGGCAGGTGCTGCCCTCCGGTACTTTCCAACCTCTGATCGTGACCGTGACCAAAGGTGGCGATCTGCAACAGGATGTTCTGATGCAGGAAAGCGCGCAGCAGGTCCGGGATTGGTTCGAGCCTACCTCGTTTGCCGCACCCGCAATTCTGCCGCCTTCGGGAGACTGGCTCGGGACCCTCAGCGGCTCGGGCAATGCCGACTATTTCTGGTTCATCGCACAGTCCGACCGCACCTTGTCGGTGGAAGTGACGGCGCTCGACGAAGCGAAAGCTGCGTCTCTGGCAAAAGCACAGCCAGTCATCGGCATGTGGGCGCTGGCCGACCAAGGCACCGTTCCCGCGCCTGCCAACACCGGCCTGGCTTTCAACAGCAGCAATCCCGGCATGACGCGACTGGACGCAACCCTCCAGGTCAGCACCGCTTTTCGACTGGGAATCTTCGACTACCGGGGCGACGGCCGTCCCGACTACAGCTACCACGGCCGCATCTTCTACGCTGACAGCACGCTCCCGGCGCGAGCTCGCGTAGACGGCGGCACTGCGATCACGGTGCAGGGCATGGGTTTCCGCTCCAATACCACGGCTACGCTCGCGGCCGTAAATGTGCCCGTGCTGGCAGCGGCCGCAGGCAGTGTGATCGTGGCGGCTCCCGCCATGGCCGATGGGTTGCAAAATATGGCTTTACGAGACCCCGCTACCGGCGCCTCATCCACGATGACTCATGTCCTCACCTATGGCGCCGGACCCAGTGACACCATCAAGCTGGTCCAGGGATCGAACCCGGCGACGCCGGTAGGGGGGCAAGCACCCAATCCGATTCGGGTGCAAGTGCTGGCGCCGGATGGGACATCGCCTGTAGCGGGCGCCAGCGTTTTTTTCACCTCTTCGCCCGCCTCTTCGTTGTCGGCCTGCGGCGGCGCCGCCAGTTGTACCCTGCTTACCGACGACAGCGGTCGAGCCTCCACACGAGTCACGGTTCTGCAAGCCGCCGTAATCAATATCAGCGTGCTGCTGGCGCCCGCGTCGTACCCTACGCCGAAATCGGTGCAGGCGACGATCCTTGGAACCACGTCTTCCCTGGATCTCTCGCTGGCTCCGCCGTCTGCCTGGATTGCGCAAGGAGCGACAGTGGACGTTGCCCTTGCCGCCCGCCTGCTCTCGAGCGGTCTGCCCGTCCCCGCGACCGCAGTGAACTACCAACTCGTCAAAGGATCAGGCACGCTCAGTTCTTCCAGCCCCAGCAGCGACGTCAACGGATTTGCCGACAGCACTCTGCGAGTGGCGGCCATTGCCGGGGATGTGCAGGTCAGCGCATGTGTGGCCCCAGCCAACCTGCCCTGCCAGATCTTCGCGGCCACCGCCGTACCGGCTTCCATGCTCAGGCTGGAGCCGGTTGCAGGAGGCGTTCAGGTGCTTGCCGCAGGTCAAAAGTTCCAACCCGTTACCGTGCGGGTCACCGATTCGGCGATTCCTTCCCACCCGGTGCTGGGAGCCAACGTCACCTTTCAGGTGGTGGTTTCCCGTCCCGCGACCGCACCACCGCCGGTTTCGCTGGGCGGAATTATCGTAACCAAAACTCCCGCGCCGGTCATCGTGTCATCGTCACAAGTATCGGTGCTGTCCGACGGCCTGGGACTGGCGACTTTTCAACCTTCAAGCGGCGGGACCCAAGGAGCGCTTGTGATTCAGGGAACGGCCGCGGCCGGAATCAACCTGCTTCCCTTCCAGTTGCAGTCTCTTCCGCCAGTGACGCCCTCGACTTCGTCTGGCTCGTCGCGTCAACCGGCGGACGGGTCCCCTGAGACCGACCGGGACGGGCCCGCCTTCTATCCCGGTGACGTTCGAATGCAGGCACACCGAGACCACAATTGCATTCTCGCGGCAACTCGTCGCGCCGTTTGGCATCTAACAGATCGAAGAGAACTGCAGCTCTCCTGTGTTCGGCCCTCTGAGCGGAGAGGGACGGACACGGGAGGAGCCGCGGTCAGATTGGGAAGCTTTTCCCTTTCAGGTTTCGTTACACTATCTCTATGAAATCGATGCTGCGCTTTGGAGTGGCGCCAGGCGCCGTCTTCCTCCTGGCTTTTGCCTGTCTGTCGTCGACTGGAAGTCTTGCCCAGGAAGGGCCGCTCGACCCCGCGCCGCCCAAGGGAGTCACCACCGAAGAGATTATTCAGCACTTCGCGACCAAAGAGAAGGATTTCCAGTTGGCGCGCGATCAGTACACCTACCGGCAGGACGTCATCGTGAAAACCCCCGATGACGGTGGCGAGTATCACGAAATCTTCGACGTGCTCTTTAATGACGAGGGCAAGCGTTTGGAGAATGTGGTATTTGCGCCCCAGTCCTCATTGAACTTGATCTCCATGTCACCCGAAGACGTTGACGATATCCGTCATCGGCTGCCCTTCGTGCTCACCAGTGACGAAATTCCCGAGTACCAGATCCTCTATGTGGGTCAGCAGCAGGAAGACGAACTGCACTGTTACGTGTTTGACATTGCACCGAAAGAGATCGTCGGCAAGAAGCGCTATTTCCAGGGCCGCATCTGGGTGGATGACCGCGATTTTCAGATCGTCAAGACGTACGGCAAGACCGTCCCTGACATTCGCAAGAAAAAGGGGCAGGAGAATCTTTTTCCCAGGTTTACCACCTGGCGCGAGCAGATCGACGGGAAGTACTGGTTTCCTACCTACACCAAGGCCGATGACACCCTGCACTTCTCCAGCGGCGATGTGCACATCGTTGAAATCGTGAAATACAGCGACTACAAGCGGTTTGGGGCGAACGTGAAGATTACCTACGACGGCCAGGAACTGCCTAAAGGGCCCGGCGAGAAGGACAAACCGCAGCCACCGCAGCCTGACAAGCCTCAGAAATAAAATAAAGCCTGGTAATCCTCGACTTGCGTAGGGGCAGATGTCCTCATCTGCCCGGTCGGAGCGAAGCTCTGACTATCTTTCGCCCTATGCAAGAGGCTGTCGAGCTGCGCTCCGACTGGGCAGATGAGGACATCTGCCCCTACGTATCGATAGATTAATAGAAGAGATACTTGCGCCACTTGTCGTCCGAACGGCCCATCAGGCGCATGATGTGGCGGCTGGTATGCAAGTTGAAGGCTCGCGGCTCGCGCAGCAGCTTCATATCGGCTTCGACCGGAAACTGGTTGCCCTTCTGCCGATTGCAGGAATGGCAGCAGGCCACCAGGTTTTCCCAGGTGGAAGTTCCGCCTCGCGAACGAGGCACGACGTGGTCGAGGGTCAACTCGCTCGAAGCCAATACTTCTCCGCAGTATTGGCAGGTGTTGCGATCCCGCAGCAGAATGTTTTTGCGGGAGAGCGCACGGGTCTGGTGCGGGATGCGGCGGTATTCGAGCAAGCGAATCACCGAGGGAACTCGAATCGCCAGGCGCGCGGCGTGCAGGAAGTGTCCGTTCTCTTCCTCCGTCATGGCCACTCCCTTCAACACCAGCACGATGGCCCGGCGTGCCGCACAAACATTGATGGGCTCGTAGGAAGCGTTCAACACCAGCACGGGCGCGTGCAGGGCATGGCCGTTGCCCTCGCGATGCACGGGCAGCGGAGGCGCATGCCTCGTCATCGGGCCGTTCATCGAATTGTTCCACTTCCCCGACATATATTGTCACTGAACAAGATTACCGGCCGGCCGCGACGTCCGCCGTGTGATCCCGTTCCGTGCCTATCCAGTTGCCGCCAGGGTTCGCTCATCTTCAGCGAAAGCCTGCGGCAGAACTGCGCTTTGTGCTTCAGCCTTAAGCGTGCGGGCCACGGTGGCCACAAATACCTTGGATGCGCCCGCCCGCCGCAAAACGCGCGCGCATTCCGAGACCGTAGTGCCGGTGGTAAACACGTCGTCGACCAGCAGGATCTCACGACCGGCGATTTCCTCTGCCCGGACCACCGCGAATGAACCACGGATATTTTCACGGCGCTGATGCCGCGTAAGCCCGGTCTGAGACTGGGTTTCGCGCTGCCGCTCCAGGACCGAGGCTCGAAGCACCAGCCGCCCGCTTCGCGCTCCAAGCTTGATGGCATCCTGCTTGATGGCAGCCCTCGCGATCAGCTCGGACTGGTTGAAGCCGCGCTGCCGCAGCTTCCGCACGTGCAGAGGTACAGGCACAACCACCACGGGAAGTTGGGTCCAGCAAGACTCCAGCCCGCTCAGCGCTTCCGCCAGCATGCGGCCCAAGACCGCGGCGGCGGGTCGCACCTGTTCGTATTTCAGCAGGTGGATCAACTGGCGCAGCCCGCCATCATAGCTGCCGTACGCGACCGCTTTGACAAACGGCGGCTCCAGCCGGCGGCATAAACCGCAGCGAGTCTCGGCTGCCGGGCCACTCACGGCATACGGACTGAGCACTCGTTCGCCGCACACCCCGCAAACCCCGCCCGCGATGGGGCGGATCTCGGAGAGACATGACCGGCAAACCGGCAGCAGGGAAATATTGACCAGGGGGGCACCGCAAAGACGACAATCGGAAGGGAAGAGAGTAGCGAAGAGACTTTCAGCAACACCGCTCACTGACGAAACCAGCTTTGACACTAACCAACGGTCCCGCGTCAAATCCTGGGTCCTGCCAGCCCGGATTGGGTCTTCGCTACTGCTGAAGACGAGCCTCCCGCGTTCGCCCGGCGCCGCAAGGATGAGCGGGCAAACCCACCTCAGTATAGCGGGCCGCAATGCCCCAGGCAACGTCTCAAGTCTCAGACCGCCGCGCCCTGAGCCTTTTTGGATTCCCGCCGGGGTCGCACCGGAATCAAAACCGATTGGTAAGTCCGCCGGTAACAGTCACCGCAACGCACCGGCCGCCGAAAGAGCAAAGGCAATAAGAACTTCTCTCTGAAATTCCGTGGACGTGAGCGGTAGCCGTTGAAGCCACCGCAGTCCTTACATTCAAACAGTCTGGGAGACATGGCCGGGGCCTCGGGAAACGGATCGAACAGCTTCTTGCTATCATAGCAAGAACTGGCTACCAGCGCGGCATCTCACAGGATCTGGCGGGCGATCCTCAGCCCCGCGCCGCGTCCCTGCTCCCTCGGAAGCCGCGGGCCAGGCACTTGTAAAGTGGGCGCCACGCGTGTTAACGTGCGCCGTCTCATTTATCACCTGAACCTCTTTATCATCAGATATCTATCTGCCCTTCGGCGTCCGAGGATCCTCGACCATGAGTCCAGAAAAACCCGCGAATGTCAGTGAGAACGAAAAGAAATTCAGGCCCTTCGTCCCCGAGGACATGGAGATGCGGGAGTTCACCTGGCGAGCGATTCTGCTGGGACTCGCGCTGACCATCGTCCTGGGCGCAGCCAATGCCTACCTCGGCCTGCGTGCCGGCATCACGATTGCGGCAACCTATCCCGCGGCCGTTATTTCCATGGCGGCGATGCGGGCGTGGAAAGGGTCGCTGCTGGAGGAAAACATCGCCCGGACCGCAGGTTCGATCGGGGAAGGCATCGCGGCCGGCGCCATTTTCACCATCCCGGCGTTCCTGATCGCCAAGGCCTGGCCTTCGTTTCGCCCTGGAGACGCATACTGGAAAACCACAGCGCTGATCATGGTAGGTAGCGTCCTTGGCGTGCTCTTTATTTCCCTGGTGCGAAGGGTGATGGTGGAAGATCCGGAATTACCATTCCCTGAATCGTTGGCGGCGTCGGAAATCCACAAAGCCGGACAGCGCGGAGCTCAAGCCGCGAAATATCTCTTCTGGAATATCGGCGTGGGCGGCGTGATCTACATACTCGGAAAATTCGGGCTGTTTTCCGCCGATCAGGATTTCCCCTACACCCTCGGCAATCTGGGGCATACCCAGATTCATCTCGGAACCGCGGACAGCATCAAAGTTGTCGCAACCGGAGGCACCACCGTATTCTCGGCTCCCAGCGTAAGCCCCGCCTACCTGGGAGTGGGCTACATCATCGGAGTCCGCCTGGCCTCGATTCAGTTCGCCGGCAGCGTCCTGGCTTGGGGTCTCCTGGTTCCCATGATGATCTATTTCCTCGGCCCCGGGCTGCAGCAATACATTCCCGCCGGCTCGACCAAGGATTGGGCAGACACCGCCGACGCGGTGTGGAGATATATTGTCCGGCCGATCGCGGTTGGCGGCATGCTGGTAGGCGCCGCGCACACATTGTTCAAGATGCGAAAAAGTTTGACCTCCGGTTTCAGCAAGGCGCTGTTGGATATGCGCCAGAGCGCCGCTGAGCGGGCCAAACTGATCCGCACCGAGCGCTACATGAGTTTCAAGACAGTGCTCGTTCTGATCGCCCTGACGTTTGTGTTGATGTGTGCGCTTTACGTCCACATCTCCGGCTTGATGTGGCCTGCGATTCTGGCGGCTGTCGTCATGCTGATCGTGGGTTTCTTCTTCGCCACGGTTTCCGGCAATCTGGTGGGATTTATCGGCTCGTCCAACAATCCCGTCTCCGGCTTGACCCTTTCGACCTTGCTGATCGCAGCCCTGCTCATGGTATCGCTGGGGGTTTCCGGCGGGAAGGGCGTGGCGATCGTCCTGGGTGTGGCCGCAGTGGTTTGTGTGTCTTCCTCGGTGGCCGGGGAACTGTTGCAGGACTTCAAGGTGGGATACATTCTGGGCGGCACGCCGCGCAACATTCAGATCGCGGAACTGATTGCCGTGGTCGTTGCCAGCCTGGTGATGTACTGGCCGTTGATGCTGCTTCACCAGGGCAGTATCAACGCGGGTGGCGTTGGGTTTGGCGGACCTGACCTGCCGGCTCCCCAAGCCGGGCTCATGGCCACGCTGGCCGAAGGGATCGTAGGCGGGAATATACCGTGGGCGCTGGTCGGGGTAGGCATCCTGTTTGGCGTGGCGATGATCATGATGCAGGTGAAGAGTCCCATGCTGGTCGCGGTGGGTATGTATCTGCCGTTCGGTACGACCTTTGCGATTTTCGTGGGAGGCGTGATCCGCTCCATCGGAGATTGGGTAGCGGAGCGCCGCGGCTACAACCCGGCACAGAAGGCACGCGTCGAAAACGCAGGAGTCTTGACCGCTTCAGGCTTGATCGCCGGCGAAGCCTTGCTGGGATTGGTCTGGGCCGGCCTGCAATTCGTGCCGCAATGGAAAGCTCCGAACCACCCGCCCCAGCTCTTCAGCAATCCGTCTTATCTTGTTGGGGGCATGGTTGTTTTGGCAGGCCTGGCCGCCCTCATGATCCTGCTGCCGGTATCGGCTGCAGGAGATCCGAGCGAGCCGGCGCCCCCGACAGCCATCATGTAAGAGCGCGGAGCACGGCAAGAGCCGGCAACAGTCTTCCTTTCTGGCTCCCCTGCGCCTTCTGGTTCGCTATGCCCATCTCAGAAAACATTGCGATCATCCGCCAGCAGATTTCGAGCGCCGCGCAGCGCGCGGGAAGACGGTCTGAAGATGTAGCCCTGATGGCGGTCAGCAAAACATTTCCGGCCGCAAGCATTCGGGAAGCTTACGATGCCGGCGTTCGACTCTTTGGAGAAAATCGGGTGCAGGAATTCTCCCGCAAGCTCGATGTTGTCCGGGACTTGCAAGAGGCCGAGTGGCACATGATCGGTCACGTGCAGTCGAATAAAGCGGCGGCCACGGCTGAAATGTTCACCGCGGTCGATTCGCTCGACTCCCTGAAGCTGGCGGAGAAGTTGAATGCCTCGGCCGGCAAGCTGGGGAAGAAACTGGGTGTGCTCATCGAGATCAACCTGGGGGGCGAAACGGCAAAAAGCGGCCTGGCCCCGGACTCAGGCGAACTGGAACAGCTCTTGACCGCGGCTCCGCGCTTCGATCATCTCGAATTCCGCGGGTTGATGACCATCCCTCCTTTCACGGATGATGCTGAGCAAGCCCGTCCGTATTTTCGCAAGCTGCGCGCACTGCGCGACCAGATCGCCGGGCGGCATCTGTCCGCGATCCGCATGGATGTGCTGTCCATGGGCATGTCGCATGACTTCGAAATTGCGATTGAAGAAGGTTCGACCTGCGTGCGCGTGGGTACGGCAATCTTCGGGCAAAGAAAACAATATTAACCACGGAGGACACGGAGAAGCACGGAGGTCAGAACTTTTAGATTTCCTCAGCGTCCTCCGTGATTAGAGCGTTTTGCATGGTTTCGATTCAAGATACGCCGGTGGGCGTCACCTTCGCAGTTAAGGTCCATCCTCGCGCCCGGAAGAATGCCATCACCGGCGAACTGGGAAACGCGCTGAAGCTATCTTTGACGGCACCACCGGTTGAAGGCAAAGCTAACGCCGCCTGCATCGAATTTTTTGCAAATCTTTTGAACCTGCCGCGTTCCTCCGTTACCATAGCGTCCGGCCAGAGCAGCCGCAAGAAGGTGATTCGGGTCAGCGGAATCTCGGCTGGCGAAGTGCGAAAGCGGTTGGGGATTTAGACGCGGCCAGAGAGTGTCGCGCCAACACCTGGGAGCCCTGTTGAACTTCTCTGAGCGTCTCAATGAAATTCGCACCGGCTTCGAGCGGCCCTTCTGGATCGCCAATATCACCGAAATTTTCGAGCGCCTCTCCTACTACGGGGCTTTTGCGTCGCTCGCGTTGTACCTGCAGGGAAAGCTTAATTTCTCCACCGAACAGACCGGAACTCTGACCGGCATCTTCGGCGGCATGGTGTGGTTCCTCGCCATCTTCGGCGGGGCCGCGGCTGATCGTCTGGGTTTCCGCCGCGCGCTTTCGATTGCCTACCTGGTGCTGGCCGCCGCCTATTTTCTGATCGGCTCCATCGGTGCATCCTGGCTGGCGCCGGTGCGCAATGCAGTCCCTCTCGGACTGTTTGTGGGTTGCATCCTGATTCTTCCCGCGCTGGGCATCGCGCTGGTCAAGCCCAGCGTAGTCGGCACCACGGCGCGCGCCTCCAAGCCAAACGTCCGCTCGATCGGCTATTCGATTTACTACACGATGGTCAACATTGGCGGCGCGGCTGGTCCGTATTTTGCTTCCTGGGCCCATCGCCACCTGGGTGTGGAGAATGTCTATCGCGTGGCTGCCCTGAGTGTTTTCGCGATGTTTTTCGTGGTTCTGTTCTTCTTCCGGGAACCGCACCAGGCCGGCGACGCGCCCCCACCTTCGCTGGCGACCGTGGCGCGGAATTTCTGCGTTGTTGTGGGCAACCACCGCCTGGTCTTACCGGTATTGGGGACTGCCCTGCTGCTGCGCATTGTCATGTTCTGGTACGCCTTCACGGTGCCCTGGTGGATTTGGACGGGGCTTCTTCTGCTTGTGCTCGCCGGGATCAGCCGTTTCATGTGGTTTCTGGTGCTGTTCACGGGCTACTGGGTCGTGTTCTGGCAACAGTACATCAGCCTGCCGGGATACATCCACGGGTATATCAACGCGAACGCCGACGTCGAACTCATTCTGGTGACCGACGGACTTACCGTGATCTGCCTCACGCTTCTGGTGAATTATCTGACGCGCAAGGTCCCGGCGTTTCAGGCCATCATTTTAGGCACGGTCATAACCTCTGCGTCATGGCTGATCCTCGCCTTCCGGCCGACTGTCTGGGGCGCAGTCCTGTCCCTGTTTGTCCTGGCCCTGGGCGAGATCATTCAATCGCCGCGCTATTACGAATACATTTCGCGTCTCGCGCCGCCCGGTCAGCAAGGAACGTACATGGGCTTCGCATTCCTGCCGATTGGCATCGGATCTCTGATCGGCGGCTGGTTCGGAGGAACGCTTGCCCACCACTTCGGGGAAGTCACGCACCAGCCAGAACGAATGTGGTGGGCCGTGACCGCCGTGGGCATTGTCACCGCCGGGCTGCTCCTGATTTATGACAAAGTCATACGGCCTGCGGCGGCTTAGAACATCAGAGCCAGGCGCGGAGGTCGTATCAGGACCTGGAGAAGGCGACGGCTCGATTCGCTCAAATTGCCCCGGTTGTTTAGAATAGTTGTTTGCCCATGGATCTTCCCGCCATACAAGCCGCGCTCCGCGAGCGCAACATTGACGCCTGGCTTTTTTACGATCACCATCATCGCGACCCTATCGCATACCGCGTGCTGGGATTGCCGATGGATCAAATGGTCACCCGGCGCTGGTTCTATCTGATCCCAGCCAGCGGCGAACCCGTGAAATTGGTCCACAAAATTGAGCCCGGACATCTCGACTCGCTCCCCGGCAGCAAGCGGCAGTATTCCGGCTGGCAGGAATTGTTCGATCAGGTAAAGGCAATACTCACCAGTCATCGTGATATCGCGATGCAGTATTCGCCTAATAATCTGGTCTTCACCATTTCACTGGTGGATGGCGGCACCATCGATCTGATCCGCGGACTGGGCAAGAACGTGGTCAGCTCCTGCGATCTGGTGGCGCAGTTCGAAGCTACATTGAACGAGGAGCAGATCAAGTCTCACTTCGCCGCTCGCGATGCGATTGACGCCATCACCACGTCGGCTTTCCAGGAGATTGGCCGGCGCGTGCGCAACGGCGGAACTCACGAATACGAAATCCAGCAGTGGTTTCTGGAGGCCTTCCGGCGCGAAAATCTCGTAGCCGACGATCCTCCCCTGGTCGCGGTCAATGCGAATAGCGGCGATCCGCACTATGCGCTGCATGCGGAAACTTCCAAGCCGATTCGGCAAGGTGATTTCGTGCTCCTGGATGTCTGGGCCAAGAAGAACACGCCCGGGGCCGTATACTATGACATTACTTGGACGGGGTTCGTCGGCGAATCTCCTTCCGACCGCATGCGGGAAATCTTTCACCTGGTACGCCAGGCACGCGACATTGGGGTAAAAACTGTGGTTGAGGGCGTAAGCGCGGGAAAAGCCATTGCCGGATGGGAAGTTGACCATGCGGTGCGAAGCTACATCAAGAGCGCTGGTTTCGAGCAGTACTTCATTCATCGCACCGGGCATTCGATTGGCACCGAAGTTCATGCCAACGGCGCTAATATGGATGACCTGGAAATTCATGATGAGCGCCGCATCCTGCCCAACTCATTGTTCTCAATCGAACCCGGCATTTACTTGCCCGAATTCGGCGTGCGCAGTGAGGTAAACATGCTGATCGGGCCCGATGCGGCGCAAGTAACCGGCAAAATTCAAAGTGAAATTGTAACCATCTGAATGGCAAATTCGGCTAAGACCACTCCCGCGGAAGCGCATAAGATGGCGACTTCGCCGTCCCCCAGCATGTCGGTGATCGCCCCGGCGGTCGCCTGGTTCATTCCGGGCATGGGGCATCTGGTGCAAAAGCGCTGGATTCGCGGATTTTTGATCATGGCCTCGATCACGACCATGTTCGTACTCGGCCTGCTGATGCAGGGACGCGTGTACCACCCCAATGGCGGCGATATTCTGGATATTCTGGGATTCGTAGGCGACGTGGGCACCGGCGCCCTTTACATCGTGACCCGCATGCAGGGCTGGGGACATGGCGCGATTGCCCACGCTACCGCCGACTACGGCACCAAGTTTCTGATCGTGGCCGGGCTGCTGAATTTCATCTGCGCGGCGGACGCCTACCACATCGCCATTGGAAAGAAGCCGTGACAGGAAAAACGGAATGACCCTGGAACTCACCCATTTCACTGCCGCCATCCTGTTTTCGGTTTTCGCTTCGGTCATTTTTGGGATCACACAGCGCAACAACGCCCGCGAACAGATCCGCTATGGCTTATATTGCTTCGCGCTGTTCGTGGGAGGTGTGATCGTGGCGGGATGGGCCATGTGGGTGCTGCGGCATTAGAGGCAGCTTTTAGCTTTTAGCTCTAGCTATAAGCCTTTCGGTTTGGAATTGCACGGAAGGCCAAACATGGCCAAACATCAGAACGCACTCTGCACAAATATCTGGCAATGTGATGGTCATTGGGCTATGAGCTAAAAGCTAAGAGCCAAGAGCTAAAGGCTAGCAGCTAGAAGCTGCTTCATCCTTCCCACACGAATGCATCGAACACCCGCTTGATGTCGAATCCCAGGCGCTGATAGAGGGTTACAGCGCGTGCATTTGCCTCCGTCACCGTGAGCGACAATAACGAGAAATTTCGCTGGCGCAGGTTTCCTGTCGTGGCCGCGATCAATAACTGTCCCAGACCGCGGGAGCGGTAGTCGGGAAGCACGCACACCTGAGTGACGTGGCCAACGTCGTGGCGTACCCGGGAGCACAAAATAAGTCCTACCAGGCTGCGCGCCCGCTTGTGCACGGCCACGAACGAACCTTCTGGATCGAACGTGCCGCATCCCGGAAAACGGACAATGTTATTGAGAAACCGCAGGGACCCGCTCAGGGTGCGATATTGATCGTTGATTTCGGAGTCGACATGACCGCGGTAGGCGCTGGTGATCAAGGCCGCGGCCGCCTGGTAGTCTGGCTCCGCCCAGCGCCTGATCTCAATTTCAGCATCCAGCGGCGGTGGCGGCTTTAGCGTGGTGGTTAACGGCTGCACCATGAAAAGCCGCGGGTGCCGCTGAAACCCCTGCTCCACAAATGGCCGGGCGACCACGCCCGCCTCGTGCACCAGCAATTGCGCTTCGACGCGATGGATTCCCGGAGACTGCTGCAAGGTCTCAATCACATGCAGCAGCAGCCGCGATTCCACCTCGTGCGGATCGGGCAGCCGGTCCCCGTTGGCCACGAAGAGGTCTCCGATCACGCCCTTGCTGCCTTCGTAGACAAAAAAAGCGTAGCCCACAATCCGTCCCCGCTCGATGGCAGCATAGCCGGGCAGAATTTTGGCATCCACATAGCGCAGAATCATTTCCGCCGAACCGCTATAGTCCCAGGAAAGCAGGCGGCCCCATTCCCGAACCTCGTCCTCCAGCAGTGGACGCAGATCGACAGAGGAAAAGTGTCTGAGGTCGAGAATCTCCACCTGGAGGCTCCTGGAGGGTTCCGGCTTGCTAAGCGCGCTCATGGCGGGCTGCGAACAGCGAGTGTAGTGCTTCGTCTGGCCGGGAGGCAAACGGGGGGACAAGGTTGGGTAACAGAGGGTAGCGCCCGGCAATTAGCAATTGGCACTTAGCTAAGCCCCACGCGCGGCCGAATACCTCGCTGAGTGTACTGAGACTGAGTCAAATGCCAGTTGCCAATTGCCAACTGCTAATTGCTGCTTTTTCCTACCCAGTAATAATCCATGCCTTGCGGCGCGAAGCTTCCCAGATAAGTAACTCTCCGGCCCGTCACCCACTTGGCAATGTTCTTTTGCCATCCTTCGGGCGTGATCAATAGATGTTCGCCGGCGGGAACGTCGCCGGCTTCGTAGCGCGCAATCTTCTGATCGCGATAGAAGTGGAGGCCATATTCGGTCTCTCGCGGAAGCCGCAGAATGGCCAGGGGAAGAGACCGGTTGTCTACCCGGTTGATTTCCTGGGCGAGAGGACGAGCGGAGAGGGTGGCGTCCAGTGCAGGAGCTCCCAGCCGCAGCACCGCCGCCACCGCCAACACCACCGGGACCAGGGTAACGAAGCGCAACAGGCGAAGACCCAGCGGTCGGCGCAGAGTCAGCGTGATTCCAATAGCCAGCACCACCGCAAATCCGGCTGAGATCGCAGCGGCTCGTCCCCATGGCAGGCGGTGCTGAAACACGATGTATTGCATCATCAGCGCCGCAACGATCGGTAAGGTGGCCACCATTGAATGCAGGACAATGAGCAGCGCGCTGGGGCGATCCTCGTCGATCACATGACGGCGAACGTATTCCGCCAGGAGCAGCGTGCCGGCGGGAAGCGCGGGCAGAATATAGCCTGGCAGCTTCGATGCCGAGAATGAAAAGAACGCAACCGGGAAAATCAGCCAGATGAGAAGAAACGCAGGCAATGCGTCCTCTGATTGAAACAACTGTCTTTTTTTCGTCCACCAGGCACGAATGCTCTCCACCGCAGCGGCGGTGACAAACATCGTCCAGGGTACAAGTCCCAGCAGGGCAACGGGCACGTAATACCAAAAAGGCTGGGTGTGGTGATAGAGGTCCCTGCCAAACCGTCCCAGATTGTGTTCCAGAATAAAAACCCGAAAGAATTGCGGGTTTCTCAACTGGACCGCGACATACCAGGGAAGCGCCGTCAAAGCGAACAAGGCAACGCCGGGGATCCAGCAGGTCCGGGCCATGAGCCGGCGATCGCCCTTGGCCAGGGAAAAAATCACCACAATTGCCGCCGCCAGAAATGGCGCCACCGGGCCCTTGGCCAGCATCGCCAGTCCCAGAAAAATGTATGACAGCGCCAGGTAGCGCCGGCGTGCGCTTTCGTACCACGCATACCAGGCCAGCATGGCGATGGTGAACGTGGCAGCCAGCGGCATGTCCGTGGAGGCCGCTCGCGCGAAGCCGATGACGCCGCTGGCGGAAGCCGCGATCAGCGCTCCATCCAGCTGAAAGCCCCGGCGAAAGCGCCGCAGGAAAAGATAGACAGCAACGACCATCAGCGTGGCATCAAGCGCGGAAGAAAGGCGGGCAGCCCAGTCACTAACGCCGAAAACGCTGTAGGCCAGCATGGTTTGCCAGTAATAAAGCGGCGGCTTTTCCAGCCAGGGCTTGCCGCCCAGCATGGGCGTGATCCAGTCGTGACGGGCAAGCATCTCACGCGCCACCTGCGCATAACGCGGTTCGTCCGCTCCCATCAGGCCGAAGTATGCCAGGCCAAAGAAAAACAGGAACCCACAGAAGCCGGCAAGAAGCGCCCAATCCATGAGGGGCCGTTGAGCCCCGTCCGCCGCCGTGGTAGTCGCTGTCGGGTTGGCAGGCGTCGAAATCACTAGTCGGAAGTCTTCAATCGGGAATCGAGAACGAGACTTATTGTATGGAGGAACCGATCCGCAATTCCGCGAGAATTCGCGCCGTCGCGGCCGACAGCGGTCCATCGAGGGCGCAACCACTGGCGCACTGGTGGCCACCGCCGCCCAGCCCTTCGGCCACTGCAGCCACGTTCACCTGACCCTTGCTGCGCAGGCTTACCCGGAAGCGGCCGTCGGGAAGTTCACGGAAGAACAGGGCCACTTCCACACCCTGCATGGAAAGCGCGTAATTCACCAGGCCCTCGCAATCTTCTTCCTTCGCGTGGCAGGCCTGCATCTGTTCCTGGCTCACCGAGATCCATGCCAGGGGTCCTTCCCGGCGCAGGTTGGACAGCGCCGCACCCAACAGCCGCATTTTGGCGGTGGAGTGTCCGAAATAAATGTTGCGTGCGCAGTAGGCCGGGTCGGCGCCCGCCAGCACCAGTTCACGCGCCAGCTCGAAAGTGTGCGCGTTCGTGCCCTCGAACATGAATGACCCCGTATCGGTAAGCACCGCGGTGTAGAGACAGGTCGCGATTTCGGGAGAAATTTTCACTCCGGCCTCGCGCGCCAGGCGATAGACCATTTCCGCCGTGGCCACGGCTTTAGGATCAATCCAGTTCACCTGGGCAAACGGACGTCCGCTCTGGTGATGATCAATGTTAATCAGAAACTTGTTTTCCAATCCGTGCAGCCGGGTACGCTGGATGCTGTCACACTCCAGAATGATGGCGGCTTCGTAGTCGCGGTCGACGTGTTCCGACTGGACCACGTCGCGGGCGTAGGGTAGGGGCTGGTAAATGCGTGGCACACCATCGCGCAGGACTACGTCAGCTTCTTTGCCCATGGCGCGCAGGATCTGGCGACAGGCCAGCGCCGAACCGATGGCGTCGCCATCCGGCCTGGCGTGCGAAGTCAGCACGAACCGATTCCGCTGTTCGATCTGCTTGAGAACGTCCTTCACCATAAAACAGTCGTCAGTCTTCAGTCTTCCGTCATCCGTCTTTAGTCATTAGTCGTCATCGATCTTGGGCTGACGATGGACGACCGAGGACTGAAGACTTACTTCCTCTTCTTCGTTCGGCCCAGCAATTCATCGATTCTTGCGCCGTATTTATCGGAGTGGTCGAGGTGAAAATACAGCTCCGGAGGGCGGCGAAGGTGTAAATTTTCCGCCACCTCACGACGGATGAATCCAACCGCCGCGGTCAGGCCCTCCAAAGAACGGTCTGCTTCGGCGTCATCACCTTCGAGCGTGACATAGACCTGCGCCGAACGTGAATCCTCCGCCAGGACCACGCTGGTGACGGCGACCAGGCCGATGCGAGGATCGCCCAGTTCGCCCTCCACAATGGTCTCGATCTCCTCCCGCAGGGCCTCTCCCAGGCGCTCCCGATGGTATTTCGCGCCGCGCTTCTCCACACCCACCTCTTGAGTAAAACGAATGAGGATATCAGAAAAACCGCCCAACCGGACGGCTCGAATTTCGTAGCGCCGGCATCCTGCCGGGCTGTCGAGGCGGCGTCCCGCTGGCGCTACCAAAATCTGCTGCTAGATATATTCCACGAATGAGTCTGCTATATCAGCGCCGCCGTTGTTGGCAATGCGAGTGGCTTGACGCTCGACGTTTTTCATCAGACCGTCGAGGTAGTCGCGTGAATCCGAGATACCGACGACGCCCACCGTGGCCCGGTTCCATAGCCCGCTCGGATCCAGTTCGGCGACAGCGACGTTGAAATGCGCTCGCAGCCGGTCTTTCAGGCTGCGGACCACCTGGCGCTTGTCTTTGAGGGACTGCGCCGCTTCGATCTGCAGTTCGAGGGTGAGAAAAGCGATCATACAGTCGTCAGGGTCTTCAGTCGTCAGCAAAGCCTGAAGACTGAAGACCGACGACTGGCGACTGCTCTTAAGCTATGGCTTCAGCGGCGACTTTCTCGGTCACGAAGGCTTCGATCACGTCGCCAACCTTGATATCGCCATAGTTAGCGATCGAGATGCCGCACTCCATGCCGTTGCGCACTTCACTGGCGTCATCTTTGAAGCGGCGCAGCGATCCCACCTTCCCGGTGAATACGACGTTGTTGTCGCGCAGCAGCCGAACTTCCGAGTCGCGCTTGATGAAGCCATCGGACACGGAACATCCTGCGATTGTGCCCACCTTGGGGATGCGGAAGGTTTCCTTGACCAGAGCGCGGCCCTGATAGGTTTCCTTGATGGTGGGCTCGAGCAGTCCGGTCATGGCACGCTTGATCTCATCCTGCAACTCGTAAATGATCGAGTGCAACCGGATGTCAACCTTCTCCTGCTCCGCCAACTCTTGCGCTTTGCGCTCCGGACGCACGTTGAACCCGATGATGATGGCGTTCGAAGCCGAAGCCAGCAACACATCCGATTCAGTAATGGCGCCCACCCCCGAACGCAGGACCTTGAGCCGCACTTTGTCGTTCGACAGTTTGGTCAGCAGGTCGGTCAGCACTTCGACCGAGCCGCCAACATCCGCTTTCAGGATGATGTTCAGTTCCTTGGTGCCGGCGGTCTTCAGTTGCTCCGCCAGGCCTTCGAGGGACACGCGGGAACTCTTGGCTAAAGTGGCTTCGCGAGCTTTCTGTTCGCGGTACTCGGAAACTCCGCGCGCTTTGTCACGATCGGCCACCACAACAAACTGGTCGCCGGCCTGGGGCAATCCTTCCATACCGAGGATCTCGACAGGAGTGGAAGGCGGCGCGGTTTCGAGCTGGTTGCCACGATCGTCAAACATGGCGCGCACTTTGCCATACACATTGCCCACGACGAAGTTGTCGCTGTTGCGCAAAGTTCCGTTCTGCACCAGCAGCGTAGCCACCGGTCCGCGCCCGCGATCCAGTTTGGCTTCGAGGACCACGCCGGTCGCGGGACGATCGGGCGTCGCCTTGAGTTCCTGCAAGTCCGCCACCAGACAGATCATTTCCATCAGCAGGTTCAGGTTCGTCTTCTGCTTGGCCGAAACATCGACGAATACCGTGGTGCCGCCCCAGTCTTCCGGCATCAGACCGCGGTCCGCCAACTGCTTCTTTACCCGATCCGGCAAAGCGCCAGGCTTGTCGATCTTGTTGACCGCCACAATGATGGGAACTTCCGCGGCGTGGGCGTGATCAATGGCTTCGAGGGTTTGCGGCATAACGCCGTCATCGGCGGCCACCACCAGCACGACGATGTCAGTGGCCTTGGCTCCGCGCGCCCGCATGCGGGTAAAGGCTTCGTGGCCCGGGGTATCGAGAAACACGATCTGGCGGCCGTATGCCGGCGACTCCTTGTCGAGAATCGTCACCTTGTAGGCGCCAATATGCTGCGTGATGCCACCAGCCTCACCTCCGGCCACGTTGGTCAGGCGGATGGAATCAAGCAAGGTGGTTTTGCCGTGGTCCACGTGTCCCATAATGGTGACAACCGGGGGACGGGTTACACCCTCCGTGGGCGCACCTTCCTCACCCACCGTAGCTTCGGAAACTTCCTTGGCCGCCTGCTCTTCGAAGGTGATCACGTTGGTATCGGCTCCGAAGAAGCGCGCCATTTCGCTGGCCAGTTCGGTATCGAGCGTTTGATTGATGGTGGCGAATACGCCGCGAGTGAGCAGGCGCGCGATCAAGTCCTTGGCGCGAAGTCCCAGCTTTTCCGCCAGGTCTTTTACGCTGATCCCTTCCGTAATCGTGATGCTGCGCGTAATCGGCTGCGGCTCGTTCGAGAGCGACAACCGCGGCGGCGGCGTGTAGCCCTTCATCGGGCCTTCCTTCACGCCGCGAGGCACATACCGCTGTCCCGGCCTGCGTGAGGGCGCGCCCGGCCTGCTGCCTGGCCTGGTTGTCGGCCCACCCGGCACAGCTCCCGGCCCTACTCCCAGCGGACGTGTGCCCGTGGGTGACTGACGCGTGGGATGCATCGGCCTGCGTTCGCCCGGACGCAGCGGCAACCGATTGGTCGGCGCACCCGGTCGCGGACGCTGGAAAATGGGCTGTCCCGGCACTGGGCGTCCTGGAGCCGGACGCAAGGTAGCTCCGGTGGCTCCGGTGGCTCCTGCAGGCGCGGCCGGCCGCAGGGGTGCTTTGTACACCGGACGCGGCCCGGTCTGCGGCACGATCATTCGTGGTGGCGGTATTGAGGGCTGTGCCGGCGCACTCGGAGCCGCCGGTCTGGCAGCCATGGTTGCTGGTGGTGCCGAGGCTCCTGGGGACCGTGGCACCGACGCTGCCGGGGTTGTGGCGCTAGCTTGCGGCGGAGCTGACGCAACCGCTGGCCGCGGTGCGACTGGAGGTGCCGCAGCTGCCGGCGCGGCCGATTGCGGCGCCGGCGGCGGTACTGGGACGGTAAACGTCGGCCTCGGAGTTGAGGCCGGAACTACAAATTTCGGCGGAGCCACCGGCGCTTTGGGTACCGGAGTCGGCGCGGGTGGCGGCGCGGTCGAGACCGGCTTGGTCTCGATCGGGGACGGCGTAACTGCTGGCGGAGCTGCCGCCGACGCGGGCGCCTGCTGCTTGCTGATGATGGCCTTTAAAGCGTCGCCAGGCTTGGAAATATGGGAAAGGTCGATCTTGGTCTTGATTTCATCGGCGTCGGGCCGGAGCGGCCGCGATGACCGGCTGGAAGTCGCCGGGCTGGTGGCGCGGAGGCGGGCACGCACTTTATCCGCTTCATGGTCTTCGAGAGAACTGGAATGGCTCTTCTTCTCGGTGACCCCAATCTCCGGAAGTACATCGAGAATCGATTTGCTTTTAACTTCCAGCTCCCTCGCCAGATCGTTGATTCGAATCTTGCTCATCCGCCCTTTCGCCCTCCGGACTGTTCCGCTAAGTCTTCATATCAACCTCACGGCGTCAGTTTTCAGGTTCGCGCTGCCGCTTGCGTCAACGCGACAGGATCGCACTTACTGCTTTTCCTCGGAGGCCGCAGCCTCCTCGGTGGATTCAACCGCTTCTTCCGCCCCGCTATTTCCTTCGTCAGGGGTAACCGCCGGGGTCGAGGTTTCGGCCATTTCGGCCGTGCCTTCCGGCGCCGCCGCTACCTCGGCGGTGTCGTCATCGGGGCTGGCGGCTGACTCTTCCGCCACCGGCTCTGCGGCAGCCACTTCACCTTCCACCGTGGCTGTGCCGCCTTCCCCCGCTTCCAGGCTGGAGAAATAATTATTCACCGCCAGACTGATTTTTTCCACCGTCTTGGGACCGATACCCTCGATGGCTTCGAGCTGTTCCGGGGTCATGTCTGCCAGGGCTTCCACCGTGCTCACGCCCGCGGCGCTCAATTTTTCAATCAGCCCTTCGCCCAGGCCGGGCACATTCTCCAACGGAGTGGACGCATTCCCCACCAGGGCGGACATCTGCAATTCCACTTCCTGCCGCTTCTCTTCCTCGCTCTTGATATCGATCTTCCAGCCCAGCAGCTTTGCCGCCAGCCGGACGTTCTGTCCCTTCTTGCCGATGGCGAGAGAAAGCTGGCTGTCGTCCACCACCACTTCCAGATGTTTGTCCGCCGAATCCACCACGGTCACGCGACTGACCTTGGCGGGCTGCAAAGCCTTTTCGGCGAAGGTCACAGCATCTTCGTGGTACTCGATGATATCGATCTTTTCGCCGCGCAACTCGCGGATGATGGATTGCACCCGCATGCCCTTCATCCCGACACAGGCGCCCACCGCGTCTACGTCTTTGTCCTTGGACATGACGGCGATTTTGGTGCGCTCTCCGGCTTCTCGCGCAATGGCCCGGATCACAACCGTGCCGTCGTAAATTTCGGGGACTTCCGTCTGGAACAAATGCTGCACCAGTTCCGGCGCCGCTCGTGAAACCACGACTGCCGGCCCTTTTGAGGCCCGCTCTACCCTTGCGATCACGACGCGGACGCGTTCGCCCATGGCAAACGACTCCAGCCGCGACTGCTCCTTGCGCGGCATGCGTGCTTCCGCCTTGCCAATATCGAAGATCACATCCGGACCTTCGATTCGCTTCACGGTGGCGTTCACAATCTCGCCGACGCGGCCGATGTACTCGTTGTATACGGTGTCGCGCTCAGCTTCGCGCACCTTCTGGAAGATGACCTGCTTGGCCAGTTGCGCCGCGATCCGTCCCAGAATGCCCTCGGTCTGCTTGTTAATCTGCAGCTCGCCTCCCAACTCGACGTCGGGATTGATCTTGCGAGCATCGTCCAGCGTGACCTGAAGAACAGGGTCCTCTACTTGTTCGGGCGTCTCCACGATGGTCTTGACCGCAAAAGCCCGGATCTTACCCGTTTCCTTGTCCAGTTCGGCACGCAGGTTCTCCTGCGTCTTGTAATACTTGCGGGTCGCGACCACGATGGCATCTTCCACCGCACTCACGACAATTTGCGGATCAATGCCTTTTTCCCGGCTCAGCGCGTCGATGGTGTTATAAAGCTCACTTGCCATAAGTAAACCGACCTCAGACTTCGGACTTCAGACCTCGGCAAACCTCACGATGCGGAAGCCGGTAGTTTTGGCCGACGTCCGAGGTCTGACGCCCGCTTTCAGATTTCCGGCACCAGGTTCGCCTTCTCGACGTTCGCCAGGTCGATCTCCAGCTTGGGTGCAGCGCTTTCTTCCGGACGGCGCTTTTTTCTGGCCGCGCTCAGGTCCAGGGTCAAACGTCCGTGCTCGAAACTTTCCAGCCGGCCTTCGAAGTGGCGGTTGCCGTTGACCGGTTGCTGGGTCGTCAACTTGATCCGGCTCCCGGTGAAGCGTTCGTAATCGGCGGGACGAATCAGCTTTCGATCCAGTCCCGGAGAAGAAACCTCCAGCGTGTACGAACCGGAAATCACATCTTCGACATCCAGTATCGTGCCCACTTCCCGGCTTACATTCGCGCAGTCCTCGTGCGTGACGCCGGAAAGCTTGTCAATCACGATGCGCAGCATGCGCGCCTTGCCCCCGCCGCGCAGTTCGACTTCCACTACCTCCAGCCCGCTGGACGCGGCAACCCGCTCAGCGATCTCGCGGACCTTGTCAATTTCAAGTGCCATGAAATCAATAGTTTAAGGCCGATTTCCCGGTTCTAAAATGGGCCTAAACTAAAAAGTGGGCTTGCGCCCACTGGTGTGTCTCGCCACGTGCTGGTAACTACACAACAGTTCCAGCTATCAATATACGCCGCGAGGTGCCAAAAAACAAACCACCCGGCAGGCAGCCAGCGGTCAAATTGCACCGGGGCGCTTGCCCCGCGAATCGCCGCCCGTCAGGAGACCTGTTACTTCAGGATGATTCCGCTTCGGGGTAATGCTGTGCGGTTCCCTAACCCTCAGAGAGGCGCGGTCAGGCTCCCTGTGTGGCCGGTGCGATTGTCGCGGATGGCCATCCGCAACTGATTTTTGCCGGGCGGTTCATTCAGGTCCATGTGCAGCAGCATGCCTTTGCTCACGATCTGTTGATAGGTGGCGGCGTCGAAGGCCTGGTTCACCTTGAGGCTCTGGCTCCCAAGCATCTTGCCGTCCGGGGAAAAGATCGCGGTGTAAAGCACAACGTTGAATTTCTTGTTTCCGCCGGAAACGTCCTCGGTCGAGAGGGTGCGCGCGTCGATCAGAAAATCCACACTCAGCTTGCCGGCTCCCGCAGGCTTCACCTGGGCGCTGAACGTCACCAGCGTGTCGGGGACGCTGTCCTGCAAAGCTTCAGCCGCACCCTGCTCCGCGCTACGGTCCTTCAAAGAGGCCGGATCGATAGCGTAGTAGCCCCGACGGTAGCGCGATTCCAGGCCATCGCCATTCACCTTCACCTTAATGGAACGATATTTGCCGTCCCACTTCTTGTCCTCCGGATAGTAGCCCAGGGTATAGGAAGCGCCAGAGTCGGCCATGGCCATCGCCACGCCCTCCTTGATTTCGTTCTGATTGACGTAAGCAGTTCCGCCGGTCTCGCGCGCGACTTCGCGCATCGTTTCCTGACTGGCGGCGGCATCTGACATACGCACCGTGGCCGCACCCGAGAGCGTGGTAAATTGCCGGCCGGGAACGTCGTCGATCGTCGCCTCCACGCCACTCATCAGCCCGCGGGCATCGATGGGATAAATGGCGACCTGTGCACTGGACAGTTGGGCAGAGGCTTCCCGGATTTCCTGCGCATGGCTATCGCGTTCGACGCCGGCAATCGCGCCTCCGGCCCGAGTGTCCAGACCGAGTTGCGCCTGGCTGGGAAGAGATTCCGCCAACTCGGCTTCGCTTACGTTGCGGTCCTCAGGAATCAGGCTGAAGGGAAAAGCTGCCGTAACCCAGATCACGCTCTTTCGCCCTGGAATGCCGCCCAGAATTCTGGCCAGGCTCCGCATCGCCGCCAGAGTAGTCTCAACTCTCCGGTCGAGCACATACGCCAGTTGGACGTTCTGAAAGGCACGCATGTTTTCTGCCATTGCCGCAGCCGCAACTTGCGGCCCGGTTCCCCCGTCCGAACTGGTGTCGGGGACCCGAGGGCCCGCCGCGTTTGTCATTTCCTGCGCCTGCGGCTGATACTTCTGAAAGGCCTTCAATAGCACATCGGGATCGCTGGTGAAATCCTGCAACACCCCTAGCGAGTTGGTAAGCGTGAATATGGCGGCACGCTGTCCAGGCTTGTACTCCTCCTTCACGAACTTGAGCATTTGTTCGCGGGCGTAGGCCTGATCCTTGAAAGGGGTATTGGCTGCATCGAGCAGCAGCACCACGAGCGGCCCACCGGGCGAGCGGTACTCCGGCTTGTTCGAATAGATGCCGGGCGGAAGTGCGGGCGCGCGCTGCTTCTCGGATTCACCGGGCGAACTGAAGAACGCGATCTTTTGAGTCTTCCCCTTTTCCTGGATGACGAAATCGTCCTGCTTCAATCCAGTGACCCGCTTGCCTTGTTTGTCGCTTACCACTACATCGACCAACACAAGATGGGTGCTGACGCGAATCGTGGGGGCCGGGACCTCGGAAGTGGAAGGTGCGGCCTGAAACCAGCCACCCACCGTAATCACTATGGCAACGACACCAACCAGGCACGCCCAGCGCGGTTGGAAGCGGGTTCGTGACATATACGAGTCTCCTCAGCACTCAGAATCGGCACCAAGCTATTACGTTTCGCATCGGGTTTCAAGTCATTAGCGATTTGCCACGAACCAGACTGTCTCTCTAGAATGGTGGTTGATCCCCGAGGCTTCGACTCCGATGATCCATTTTCCTGTCCCTGAGGCGCTTACCTTCGACGACGTGTTGCTGCTGCCGGCACGCTCCGACGTTGTACCCGCGCAGGCCAATACCCAGACCCAGCTTACGCGCAATATCCGCCTGAACATTCCGATCATCAGCGCGGCCATGGACACGGTCACGGAATCGCACATGGCGATCGCGCTGGCCCAGCAGGGCGGCATCGGGATCATCCATCGCAACCTGACTCCGGAACAGCAGGCCAACGAAGTGGACAAAGTGAAGCGCTCGGAAAGCGGCATGATCGTGGATCCGGTCACCATGTCGCCCGATGCCAAGGTTTCCGACGCGCTCGAAATGATGCGCAAGTACAAAATTTCCGGCGTGCCCATCACCAAGAACGGAAAACTGGTGGGTATTCTGACCAATCGAGACCTGCGCTTTGAGACCCGCTTCGATATTCCCATCAGCAAGGTGATGACCAAGGACAATCTCATCACCGTCCCCGTGGGCACCACCCTCGAAGACGCGGAGAACATCCTGCACGAACACCGGGTGGAAAAACTGCTGGTGGTCGACGACAACTACAATCTCAAAGGCCTGATCACGGTCAAGGACATTCAGAAAAAGTTGAAGTATCCCAACGCCGCCAAGGATTCGCAGGGCCGGCTGCGGGTGGGAGCGGCCATCGGCGCCACCGGTGACTTCCTCGAGCGCGCTCAGGAAATGGTGAAGTGCAAGGTAGATCTGCTGGCCATTGACAGCGCGCACGGACATTCCACGCGTGTACTCGATGCTATCAAAATGGTGAAGTCGAAACTGCCCGAGGTGGATCTGATCGCCGGCAACGTCGGAACTTTCGACGGAGCCTGCGAACTGGCCCGGGCGGGCGCTGACGCTATCAAAGTCGGTATTGGCCCGGGATCGATCTGCACCACCCGGGTCGTGACTGGAGCCGGAATGCCGCAAATGACGGCCATCGCGGAAGCCTACCGCGCCACCAAAGACGCCGGCGTTCCCGTGGTCGCCGACGGCGGCATCAAGTATTCGGGCGATATTACCAAGGCGCTTGCCGCGGGCGCTTCCGGAGTGATGATTGGATCGCTGTTTGCCGGGACCGATGAGAGTCCGGGCGAATTGATTCTCTATCAGGGCCGCTCGTTCAAATCCTATCGCGGCATGGGCTCGCTGGGAGCGATGGCCTCGGGTTCGAGCGAGCGCTATTTCCAGAACGCGGATGGAGACGCTTCGACCGCCATGTCGGGAGGAGCCGACGACGCCAATCGCCTGGGCAAACTGGTCCCCGAAGGAATCGAAGGGCGCGTTCCCTACCGCGGCTCCGTAGCCATGATCGTGCACCAGATGGTCGGCGGGTTGAAATCCGGCATGGGCTACTGCGGTTGCGCCACCATCGCGGAACTGTTGCAGAAGACCCGGTTTGTGCGCATCAGCGGGGCCGGCCTGCGCGAAAGTCACGTACACGATGTGATGATCACTCGCGAGGCGCCGAACTATGCCGTGGAGTAGGGGCCGGGAAATCCGCTCTTGAACCCGGCCCAAAAGCACCTGCTGAAAACCTGGATCGCGGCGATTCTGTGGCTTGGCCTCATCGTGGGCGAATCCACGAATTTCGGCTCGGCCGCGAACACCAGCCGAATTTTCTACCCGCTGCTGCACTTCCTTTTTGGGCTACAGCCTGTTGACTTTCCCGTCTGGCACTTCTTTATCCGGAAGACGGGCCACTTCATTGGCTATTTCACACTGAGCTGGCTTCTGTTCCGCGCCTGGCGGGACACCTTCCCCTTGTCGGGCATCCGGTGGTCGATGCAGTGGGCAAGAATTTCCTTTTTCATGACTGCCCTGGTCGCATGCCTGGACGAGTGGCACCAAACCTATCTTCCCGGCCGCACCGGAAATCTCCACGACGTTCTGCTGGACAGCACGGCTGCTCTAATCGCGCAAGTCGTCCTCTTCTTGATCCTGCGGCGAAGCGCTTTGAAACCCAGCCCGCAGCTGAAGGTCTCCTGACCGGTCGGGTCTTTCATGACTCTATGCGACCTTTGCGAAATTTCTCTGCGTCCTTTGCGGTTTAAGATTTTTGAGCGAGCCCGGCAAGGTCAAACCTTTTACCGCAAAGGACGCAAAGATGGCCCGCAAAGTTCGCAAAGGGAACCAACGGCTGACGACGGTTTCTTAGTACATGGAGTCGTATTTGGTGACGACCCATTCCCTGCCTTTTCTCTCCAGCGTCACCGAGAACAGTTCTTTGTACGTACCTTTTTGATCGGGAGCGTTGCGGCGTTTGCCGCGGTAGCGGAGAATGCGCAAGGGCGGAGTGTCTTCCCAGTCCGCGACTTCCCAGGAGACCAACGGGTGCTGCGCCTCCGAGTCGCAGATGAAGGCGGCGTATTTCTTGCGATAGTCCTTGAACCAGTCCGCCAGTTCTTCCTTGCAGTCTCCGTCCCGCATGCTGCGGATGAACTTGGCCGCTTCCCGCTCTGAACTGCGGTCCCGCAAAGGATTCAGCGAAATGGTGTTAGGGACGCCGGAGAGGGGATCGCGCTCTTCCGACCGTCCCAGCACCGGACCTTGACCATTCAAATGAATGAGATAGCCGAAGAAAAAGATCAGCAGAAGAACCCCGGCGCCGGCCGCGATTGCGATTTGGTTTCGCGAGAATTCCATGGCCCTCACATCAGTCTAACGTGAGGTCAAACAAGGGCAAGATTACGGCCGATAGACGCCAGCGGACATGTACGACTGGGGGGCAAATCTGGCAGGAGGGATGGGCCGTTAGACCCATCCCATTTCATCTTACTTATTCTTCCTCGTCCTTGACCTTGTCGGCGCCCTCGGCATGGTCGGCGGGATGTTCGACTCCCTGCTGCGCTTCGGCTTCGTCCATCGCTTTCTTGGCCTCTTCGGCACGCTTGGAACGGACCGCGGCACGCTTCTCGCGCTTTTCCTCCTGCACCTTTTCGCTGCCCAGAAGTTCAACGAAAGCGGTGTCGGCGCCATCGCCTTTTCGCCAACCGGCGCGGACAATGCGCAGGTATCCACCTTCGCGGTCCCCGAAACGGGGCCCGATGGTGTCGAAAAGCTTGTCCACCGCAGCGCTCGTCATCAGGTAGGCCAGCGCCTGGCGGCGCGCAGCCAAATTGCCACGCTTCCCCAGCGTGATCATTTTTTCGACCAGCGGACGCATGGCTTTGGCCTTGGGCACGGTAGTTTCGATTCGTTCTTCGATGATGAGCGAAGTCACCAGGTTTCGCAGCAACGAGCGGCGATGGCTGGTGTTCCGTCCCAGTTTCCATCCAGCTACTTTGTGACGCATGGCAAACCCCGAGTTTCATGGTTCCAAAGTTTCAAGGTTTCATCGCTTCAAGCCGCAACCACCGCCTTGAAACGCGAAACCTTGAAACCTCTGAAACCTGATTTCTATAAATCGTTATCCGGACCGTACGCCGATGCCGGCAACACCTGGTTGGAAGTCGGACCGGGCACGGCATTGCCGTGCTCGTCGATCTTCATGCCCAGGCTCAAGCCCATCGACGACAGAATTTCCTTGATCTCGTTCAGCGACTTGCGGCCGAAGTTCTTGGTCTTCAGCATTTCGGCTTCGGTCTTTTGGACGAGCTCACCGATGGTCTGGATGTTGGCGTTCTTCAGGCAGTTGTAGCTGCGCACCGAAAGCTCCAACTCTTCGACCGAACGGTTCAGGTTCTCGTTCTTGATCTCCGGCTTGCGGTCGTCGGTCGAGGTGGAAGTTTCGATGTCCTCTTCGAAGTTGATGAAGATGTTCATGTGGTCTTTCAGCAGCTTCGCCGCCAGGCCGATGGAATCAGCCGGCGTGATGGAGCCGTTGGTCCACACTTCGAGAGTCAGCTTGTCGTAATCGGTAATCTGTCCCAAACGCGCCGCCTCCACCGTGTAGTTGCACTTGCGTACCGGAGAATGCACAGAGTCGATGGGAATGAAACCGATGCCCAGATCTTCGTCGAAGTTCTTGTCCGCGGAAACGTACCCGCGGCCGCGCTTGAGGCGCATTTCCATGTCGAGCTTGCCGCCTTCGCTGACGGTTGCGATGTAGACGTCTTTGTCGAGCACTTCGACGTCGGCATCCGCTTCAATCATGCCGGAAGTGACCACGCCGGGCTGGTCACTCCGCAGGTAGATGGCCTTGGGAGCATCCCCGCTCAACTTGAACGGAATCTGCTTCAGGTTGAGGATGATGTCCGTGGCGTCTTCCACCACGCCGGGAATCGACTGAAACTCGTGCAGTACGCCTTCGATCTTCACCGCGGTGACCGCAGCCCCTTCGATCGAAGAAAGCATGACGCGGCGCAAGCCGTTGCCGATGGTCGTGCCGAAGCCGCGCTCAAATGGCTGGGCCCAGAAGATGCCGTACTTGTCGGTTAAGGTTGAAGTGTCGACGGCGAGACGTTTGGGTTTTTGAAATCCCTTCCAAAGCATTACGTTGTTCTCCTTCGGCCGTTTGGCTCAGTCCTGACATCCCTGAACAGGTCCGCGTTTCATTCAGGTCAAGCGTCAGAAACAGGCTGATCTGGCTCGAATTGTTGGGACCAGTCGTCGGTCGTCAGTCATCGGTCGTCAGCAAAACATTCTTGCCGACGACTGAAGACCGACGACTGACGACTATTTACTGTACAACTCCACAATCAACTGCTCGTTCACCGGCAGGTTGATGTCTTCGCGCTTGGGCAGGGCCAGAACCTTGCCTTTGTAGTTGTCGCGATCGATCTCCAGCCAGTTGGGCGCATTCTGGTGGCTGGCAAATTCCTTGGCCGGCTCCAGGATGGGCAGTTTCTTGCTGCCTTCCCGGATCGCAATCTCCTCGCCCACGCTCACCTGATACGAGGGAATGTTGACCTTGCGTCCATTCACCTGGATGTGGCCGTGGCGCACCAGCTGGCGGGCCTGGCGGCGGGACATTCCGAAGCCCAGGCGGTAAACCACGTTGTCCAGACGGCGCTCCAGTTGTTGCAAAAGCACTTCGCCGGTAACACCCCGGGTGTGCGCGGCTTTCTCGAAGTAGTTGCGAAACTGCGCTTCCTGGGTGAAGTAAATGCGCTTGGCCTTCTGCTTTTCGCGCAGCTGCAGACCGTAGCCAACTATTTTGGCTTTGCGGTCCTTGCCATGCTGCCCGGGAGCGAAGTTACGCTTTTCGATGGGGCATTTATCGCTGAAACACTTTGTGCCTTTGAGGAACAGCTTCATGCCCTCGCGGCGGCAGAGACGACAGACGGGATCAGTGTAACGGGCCAAGTTGTTTTCTCCTTGTTAGATGACCGGTTTACAGGTTTGGCTTCACCCTTCGTCCCGGACGAAAAATCAGCACTTAGCTCTTAGCCGTTAGCCTTTAGCTAAAAGCCAAAAGCTAAGGGCTAAAAGCTCGTTCTTACACTCGTCTCCGCTTCGGCGGACGGCAACCGTTATGCGGAATCGGAGTAGCGTCTTTAATATTGCGAACTTCAATGCCGGCTGCAGCCAACGCGCGAATCGCCGATTCACGTCCCGAACCTGGGCCGCTCACCCGCACTTCAACGCTACGCACGCCGTGATCGCGCGCCATGCTGGCGGCGTTCTGGGCGGCCTGCTGGGCGGCGAACGGAGTGCCTTTGCGCGATCCGCGAAAACCCAGTGAACCCGAACTCTTCCAGGCCAGAACATTCCCGGCTTGATCAGCGATGGTCACAATGGTGTTGTTGAACGAAGCCTGGATGTGGGCAATGCCGTGCGGAACGTGCTTCCGCTCCTTTTTCTTAAAGGTCTTTTTCTTGCCCTTTTTTTCCGGCGCCGCTGCTCCGGTCCCCGCTGCCGCTGCTGGTGCTGCTGGTTTTGCCATAAGTTAGCTCTTAGCTCTTGGCCTTTAGCTCTTAGCTCTCGAAAGTCCCTAGCGTTGTTGTGCTAATGGCTAAGAGCTAATGGCTGATAGCTGGTTTTAAGTCTTGGCCGCCGATTTCTTCTTGGCCGCCACTGTGCCCTTGCGTGGACCCTTACGGGTGCGCGCGTTGGTGTGAGTTCGTTGTCCGCGGACCGGCAGGTTCCGGCGATGACGGTAGCCGCGATAGGAACCGATTTCGATGAGCCGTTTGATGTTCATCGAAACTTCCTTGCGCAGGTCGCCCTCCACCATGCCTTCCCCTTCGATCACCTGGCGGATGCGATTGACTTCGTCCTCGCCCAGGTCCTGGACCTTTTTCATCGGGTCCACGCTGGCCGCGTCCAGAATGCGGGCCGCGCGCGGGCCGCCGATGCCATAGATGTAGGTCAGCGCGATATTCGTCCGCTTGTTGCGCGGTAGATCGACGCCTGCTATGCGTGCCATAGTGTTCCTCGAATCCTTTATCCTTGGCGCTGTTTGTGCTTGGAGTTGACGCAGATCACCCGCACTACGCCCTTGCGGTGGATGACCTTGCACTTATCACAAATCTTCTTTACCGACGCTCGTACTTTCATAAACCAGCCTTCAGCCGTCAGCCCTCAGCCGTCAGCATACCGGGACGACTGACAAGACAGCGCTTCATTTATAGCGATACACGATGCGGCCGCGGTTCAGGTCGTAGGGCGAAAGCTCAACTGCGACCTTGTCGCCGGGCAGAATGCGAATGAAGTTCTTGCGCATCTTTCCCGAGACGTGGGCCAGCACCTGGTGCTTGTTTTCCAGTTCAACCTTGAACATGGCATTAGGCAGCGGTTCGACGACCGTCGCCATCACTTCAATCGCGTCCTCTTTGCTCATCGACTCCTTAAAATCAGCCTTTAGCTTTTGGCTCTTAGCTAAAAGCCAAGAGCTAAAGGCTAATAGCTGCTTTATTGCGTCAAAATCATCGGGCCCTCTTTGGTGACCGCGACACAATGCTCGAAGTGGGCGCTGTAGCTGCCGTCGGCGGTCACGGCGGTCCACTTGTCTTCGAGAACCCGGGTCCCCGGACTGCCGGAATTCACCATGGGCTCGATGGCCAGTACCATGCCTTCGCGCAAGCGGGCCCCATGCCCGCGGGTGCCATAATTCGGCACTTGCGGTTCCTCGTGCAGCCGGGTCCCGATGCCGTGTCCGACAAACTCCCGCACCACGCTGAAGCCGTTGGCTTCCACAAACTCCTGCACCGAAGCCCCGACATCTCCCACTGCGTTCCCGATCCGCGCCGCCTCAATGCCCCGGTACAACGACGCCTCGGTGACTTCGAGCAGCTTGGCCAACTCCGGCGTGATCGAACCATCCACCGGGACCGTGATGGCGGCGTCGCCGTAGTAGCCCTCGAGCACCACTCCACAATCGATAGAAACGATGTCGCCGGCTTTCAACACCCGTTTCTCCGACGGGATGCCGTGAACAATCTCTTCATTGATCGAGGTGCAAAGCACACAGGGATAGTCGAAATATCCCTTGAAGGCCGGCTTCACGCCCAGGTCCCTGATCTTCTGTTCGGCCGCGCGTTCCAGGTCCATCGTGGTCGCACCCGGCACCACCAGGCTGCGAACGTGGTTCAACACCTCGCGCACGATGCCGCCGCTGCGCCGCATCTTCTCGATCTCCGCCGCCGATTTGCAGACAATCGCCATCGTCTAGTTGCCGCCCAAAGCCACACCGCGCTGGCTCTCGATCACTCTAAAAATCTGCTCGGTGACCTGATTGATCGGCAAGTCGCCATCCACAGAAGCCAGCCGCCCCTTGCGCGCGTAGTATTCCGCTACGGGCTTGGTCTGCAGTTCGTAGGCCGCCAGTCGATCCCGGATGACTTCTTCACGATCATCGTCGCGGGTCACCAGCGTAGAACCATCAATATCGCATCGATCAGCGACACGGGGTGGCTGGGAGTAGACGTTATAGATCCGTCCACAGACGGGACAAGAACGGCGTCCAGTAATTCGACGCAACAACTTATTATAGTCCACGTTAATTCGGATCACAATGGGCAGGCACTTGCCGCGCTGCGCATTTTCAAAGAACTCATTCTCCAGGAACGCGTCCAGCCATCCGGCCTGGGCCGGATTGCGGGGAATACCGTCAAGGATGAAGCCGCGCTCGCAGTCCGCATGCCTTAAGCGCTGCGCCACCATGTCATAAATCAGATCGTCGGGCACGAGCTCACCCCGCGCCATCACATCCTTGGCCGCGACCCCGAGCGGTGTGCCCCATTGCACATTCTCCCGCAACAGGTCTCCCGTAGAAATCTGCGGGATGCGATAGCGCTCGACGATCTGCTTGGCTTGCGTACCCTTGCCCGCGCCCGGCGAGCCAAGCAGGATGACCGGTCCGATGCCGCGTGAGGCTGCCTCCGCCATCGAACTGGTCCTCCCGCCTCCCGATTCCAATTTGATTCGACCAGCACGACGACTGCGGGTCCCACTTCAATTTCTGCCCATCTCAACAACCAAAGTCTTTGCCACTGCCCGCACGAGCGTGGACGCTCGCGCCTACATTAAGACCAGGTGCGACGCCCGCGAATGCGTCCACTGCGCGGGGTGAAGCCGTCGTAGTGACGCATCACCAGCTGGGCTTCGATCTGGGTCACCGTGTCCATGGCCACGCCCACCACAATCAGCAGCGACGTGCCGCCAAAATAGAAGTTCACGTTCAACCCGTTCGTGACCCAGGTGGGCAGGCGCTCGAAAAACGCCCCAACCGGCCCGTAAAGATGGTTCAGATGGATACCGGTGATCATCCATTCCGGAATAAACGAGATGATGATCAGATACAGCGCACCCACCAGGGTGATGCGGGTCAGGATTTCGTTGATGTGGTCTGCGGTGCGCTTGCCCGGACGAATGCCGGGAATAAATCCGCCATATTTCCGCATATTGTCGGCAACCTCATTGGGGTTGAAGACAATCGAGACATAGAAATAGGCGAAAAAGACGATCCCGACCGCGTACAGCACCGTGTAGAGCGGTTCACCCCATCCCAACCAGCGGATCAGGTCCCCAAAATAACGGCTGTTGCGCAGCCCATACCCCACGGTCTGGGGAAGGGTAAGAATGGACGAGGCGAAAATTACCGGCATCACACCGCCCGAATTCACCCGCAAGGGCAGATGCGTAGACTGTCCCCCCATGACCTTGCGGCCCACCACGCGCTTGGCATACTGCACCGGAATCCGGCGCTCACAGCGTTCCACATACACGATGAAACCCACCACCAGGATCATGACCCCGATCAGCAGAATCATCGCCGGGGCGGTAAAGGCTCCCCAGGCGTCGGTGCGGACCTTGTCGAAAAGATCAATCACGGCGCGCGGCAGACCCACAACGATGCCGGCGAAGATCAGCAGCGACATCCCGTTGCCGACTCCGCGTTCGGTGATCTGCTCGCCCAGCCACATGATGAATACGCTGCCCGTGGTCAGGGTCAGCATGGTCATCAGAACGAAAGAAGGGCCGGGGTGCATCACGAAATCTCCGCCCCGCTGCAACTGCCAGGCAATGCCGAAGGACTGCACCGCGCTCAAACCAAAGGTCAGGTAACGGGTCCATTGCGTGATCTTCTTGCGTCCCAGTTCCCCTTCCTTCTGCAACTTGGCCAGGGGCTCATAGACCACGGTCAGCAACTGCAAAATGATCGAGGCCGTGATGTAGGGCATGATGCCCAGGGCAAAAATCGTCAGACGGCGGAGCTGCCCGCCGGAAAACAGGTCGACGAAGCCCAGCAGACTGCCCTTGTTCTGCTCGAAGAATTGCTGCAGCTTGTCCGCATTCACCCCCGGCGTGGGAATGTGTCCGCCCAGGCGGTATACCGCCAGCAGCGCCAGCGTGAACAGAATGCGCTTGCGCAGGTCGGGGATGCGAAAGACGTTGGTCAGTTTCTCCAGCATCGGCTACAGCACCTCGAACTTGCCGCCGGCCTTGGTGATCTTTTCCTGGGCCGACTTGGAAAATTTGTGGGCGTGCACCGTGAGCGCGCTGGTCAGTTCCCCATCTCCCAGCACCTTCACCGGATGCTTGCCTTTGATCACTCCCGCCTTGCGCAATACGTCGGGAGTGATGGTAGTCTCGCCCAGCGCCGCCAGCTTCTCCAGGTTCACGATATTGAATTCCTGGCGGAAGATGTTGGTGAATCCACGCTTCGGCATGCGCCGGTGCAAGGGCATCTGCCCGCCTTCAAAACCGCGCATCATGCGCGAACCGCTGCGCGAGCGCTGGCCCTTATGGCCGCGGGTCGAGGTCTTGCCCATACCCGAACCCATGCCGCGGCCCACGCGTTTCTTGTTGGCCGTCGCCTTCTTTGGTGCGCGAATGTTCGAAAGATTCATAAATAAGCTCTCAGCGGTCAGTTGTCAGCTCTCAGTTTTGGCTGAGGACTGATGACTGATGACTTACGACTGAACGATCTCCACCAGGTGCGGCACCTTGGCTACCATGCCGCGAATGGCAGGGTTGTCCGGCCGCTCGATGACCTGGTTCAACCGGGTGAAACCCAGGCCCTTGACCACCAGCTTCTGTTGCACGGGAGCACAAATCGCCGAGCGCACCCACTTCAGGTGGAGCTTGGCGGCGCCGCCGGCATACGGTTTCTTGGCCAGTTTATTGGGCATGATTACAGTTCCTCGACCGACTTGCCGCGCATGGCAGCCACATCGCTGCGGTTCTTCAAATGCTTCAGCGCGTCAAACGTCGCTTTGATGACGTTGTGCGGATTGGTGGTGCCAATCGATTTCGTGAGCACATTCTGAATGCCCGCCGACGTCATAACCGCGCGCACCGCGCCGCCCGCAATCACCCCGGTACCTTCCGGAGCCGGCTTCAGCAGCACCCGTCCCGAGCCATAACGCCCGAGCACGAGATGCGGAATGCTGGTCTGCGTGAGGTTGACCCGCATCAGGTTCTTCTTCGCCGACTCAATCCCCTTGCGAATGGCTTGGGGAACTTCTTTCGCTTTCCCCGAACCATAGCCCACGACCGCCGCGCTCGGGTCTCCCACCACCACCAGGGCCGCGAAGGAAAGGTTCTTGCCGCCCTTGACCACTTTGGTGACGCGGTTGATCGAAACCACCTGGTCTTTCAACTGGTACGAATTCGCATCAAGCTTCTTAATCACTGTTGGCATTGATTCTCATTTCGAAAATTTGGTAATTGGGCAATTTAGCAATTGAGTAATTTGAAACCCGCGGCCCGTTTCAATCGCTTCTTTGCTTTTCAATGACCCGATTTCTCAATTACCCAATGACTCAATTTGTTAAAACTTCAGTCCGGCTTCGCGGGCGGAATCGGCCAGGGCCTTGACCCGTCCGTGATAAATGTATCCGCCGCGGTCGAACACGACTTTGTCGATGCCCTTGGCCTTGGCGCGCTCGGCAATGTTTTTGCCTACACTCTTGGCCGCCGCCAGATTGCCTCCGGTGCGCCGCTCGCCCTTTTTGCCTTCGGCGGAGTTCGCCGAAACCAGGGTCGCGCCCTTCAGGTCGTCGATCAGCTGAACATAAATGTGATTCAACGAGCGATACACGTTCAACCGTGGACGCTCGGACGTGCCTACAACCTTCTTGCGGATACGTTTGTGCACGTGCCGCCGGTTCGCATTCTTCGATGTCTGGGTCAGCATTTTTGGTCCTTGGTCGTTGGTCCTTGGTCGTTGGCAAAAACGCAAAACCAGAGATCACGACTCTCAACAATTTTCGTAGCGTTCCGTCCGCTGCCGTTCGGGGTTGGCCAACGACCAACGACCAAGGGCCAAAGACGGTTATTTCGCTCCGGTCTTACCCACCTTCTTCTTCAGGCGCTCGCCGGCATACCGCACACCCTTGTTTTTGTACGGATCGGGCGGCCGCAGGCCGCGCATTTCAGCCGCCACCTGTCCCACTTTCTGGCGGTCGATGCCGGTGACGCTGAGCTTGGTCTGCTTCGGGTCCACGGTGGCTTCAATTCCGGCCGGCAGCGGGTATTCGATGGGATGCGAGTAGCCCAGGCTGAAGACCACCGTGGTCTTTCCCTTGAGCTCGGCGCGATACCCGATGCCGACAATTTCCAGCTCCCGGGTCCAGCCTTTGGTCACGCCCTCAACTGCGTTGTTGACCAGGGCGCGAGCCAGGCCATGGACCGCGGCCTGCGAGTCATTCTCCCGGATCGCCACCAGGTTGCCATCCTGCTGCTCCATGCGGATGCCGCGCGGCAGCTGGGTATCCAGCTTGCCCTTGGGCCCCTGCACGTTCACCATGGTGCCTTCCAGCTTTACCACGACTCCCTTGGGGAGCGGGATCGGTTTTCTTCCAATTCTTGACATAAAGTCAGCTCTTAGCCTTTAGCTGTCAGCTCTTAGCTTCTTACCACCGCTCTACGCCTCAGTCTTTGGCTAAAAGCCAAAGGCTAAGAGCTAAGAGCCGGTTTTCCCTACCAGATCTCGCACAGCACTTCGCCGCCCACGCCCTGCTTGCGGGCCTGGCGTCCGGTCATGACTCCGCGGGGCGTGGTCAGAATGTTGATGCCCATCCCGCCCAGCACGCGCGGGATTTCGCTGCGCCGCACGTAGACCCGGCAACCCGGCCGGGACACGCGCTCGACATTCGAGATCGCGGCTTCGTTGTTGTTGCCGTACTTCAAATAGATGCGCAGGACCTTGTGGCCTTCCTCCTCCGCCGGCTTGAAATTGGAGATATAGCCTTCCTCTTTGAGGATGCGGGCAATCTCCAGCTTCAGCTTGGAGGCAGGAACGTCAACCTTCTGGTGGCGGGCGCGTATCGCATTGCGAATGCGCGTCAGCATGTCTGCGACCGGATCGGTCAAATTCATCGTTTGCTTCTCCTCCGCCGCCCGTTTGCTTCGGCCCCATCTGCCGTGCACCGAAGAACCCGCGACGACGATCTCACCCGGACCCGGGTGCCCCACCCTGGCGCGTTCTTTGCGCAGGGTGGGAGATTCGTTTCCGCTTCCCTACCACGACTTCCCTACCAGGACGACTTCGAAACCCCGGGAATCTCTCCCCGCAACGCCAGGCCGCGGAAACACAGGCGGCAAATGCCGAACTTGCGCAGATAGGCGCGCGGCCGCCCACACAGCTTGCAGCGGTTGTGCCGCCGCGTGGAAAACTTCGGCCTGGCCTGTTTTTCGTTGCGCGCGTTCTCAAACGTCTTCTCGATCTTCGCGTCCTTGACTCGTTTTGCGGTTGTCAATTTACTTTTGGCTCCTAGCGTCCGGCTTCTCGCGCTTTGCTTCCCACCGTCCGCTCTCAGTTAAGACTGGTTGATCAATCTCTTGCTCTTGTGCTCTTGCCACCCCGATCGCCGTTCCCCGCCCATCAATTCGGCCGGAACGGCATCCCCAGGTGCTTCAGCAGCACCCGCGCCTGATCATCATTCCCTGCCGTAGTCACGATGGTGACGTTCATTCCCTTGGTCTTGTCCACGCGGGAATAGTCGATCTCGGGAAAAATCAGCTGGTCGTGCAAGCCCAGCGTGTAGTTGCCGCGCCCGTCGAACGACTTCGTGGAAACTCCGCGAAAATCACGCACTCGCGGCAGCGCAACGTTCAGCAGCCGGTCCAGAAACTCCCACATGCGATCGCCGCGCAGCGTGACCATGGCGCCGATGGCCTGGCCTTCCCGCACCTTGAAGGCCGCAATCGATTTCTTGGCCTTGGTCGTCACCGGCTTCTGGCCGGTGATCTGGCCCAACTCATTGACCGCGGGATCGAGGATCTTGGCATTCTGCGTGGCTTCACCCACACCCATATTGACCACGATTTTGTGCAGGTGCGGCACCGCCATGGGATTCTTCAAGTCGAATTCCTTCATCAGCGCGGGCGCAATCTCGGCCTTGAAGCGACCCTTGAGCCGCGGCGTCTCCTTGGCGCTGTGATGCGCCTGCGCCGGCTTCGCCTCCTGCTGCTGCTTTTCGCCTTGCTTGTCTCTTTTTTCTTTTGCCATTTGCTTACGTTGCCTTCTCTCACGGTGTCGGATTGTTGGGTTCAGCTTTTAGCTATTCGCTCTTAGCCGTTAGCTCTGAAATTCCAACGTCTACCGCTGCGTGAGTTCCTTCAAAAATCTAAGTACTGTGGGCCCGGGCTAAAAGCCAAGAGCCAACGGCTCAAAGCTATTTATCGAGCGTGGCCCCGCACTTGCGGCACACGCGCACCTTGCGCTCGCCCTGGAACTCGTGTCCGATGCGGACCGGACGCTTGCAGCTCGGACACATCAGTCCCACGTTCGAGATCGCGATCCGGCTCTCCTGCTCGGCGATTCCGCCCTTCACGTTGTGCTGCGGGTTGGGCCGCACGTGCTTCTTCACCACCATCACATGCTCGACCAGGACCTTGTCGTCATTGGGAAAAATGCGCAGCACCCGGCCTTCTTTTCCCTTGTCGCGCCCGGTGACCACCCTGACCGTATCGTTGCGCCGAAGGTCAACCCGCTTGTTCGCTCTCTCGACTGTCTTCATTCTGGATTCCCGTATTCTGGATTCTCGGTTCTCAGCTCCCGGCTTTCAGCTCTTGATACTCAGTCCCAATCCGCGCGGCTAAAGGACTTCCGGCGCCAGCGACACAATCTTCAGAAACTTGCGCTCGCGCAGTTCACGGGCCACCGGCCCAAAGACGCGGGTCCCGACCGGCTCGCCGGCGTCGTTGATCAGCACCGCCGCATTGCTGTCGAAGCGGATGTAGGTGCCGTCGCGGCGGCGGTGTTCCTTGCGGGTACGCACGATGACCGCCTTCACCACTTTCCCCTTCTGCACCTGGCCTTCCGGGGCCGCCTCTTTCACGCTGGCGGTGATGACGTCACCCAGCCCGGCATTCAAACCGGTCGAACCCCCCAGCGGCAGAATCATCTGCAGCTTGCGGGCGCCGGAGTTGTCGGCCACCTCGAGCATCGATCTCATCATCACAGCCATAATCGAATCTCCCTCTGCGCTGCTGCCCGTACCAACCGCTTAACTGACCTCCGGAAGCGCCACTTCCGGCACCAAGGCGGCCTGCCGCACCACTTCCTTCAGCCGCCACCGCTTCAGCTTGGACAGCGGGCGGGTCTCTTCGAGGCGCACCACGTCGCCCACGCGGGCCACATTCTTCTCATCGTGGGCGTAAAACTTCTTGGCCTTCGAAACCACGCGTTTGTAGAACGGATGCGCCTTCTTGCGCACCACCTGCACCACAATGGTCTTGTTCATGCGGCTCGAGACCACCTCGCCGACTACGATCTTGCGCCGTCCGGCCGCCTGCGGTTGCTCTTGCGGTTCCGCGGATTGTGTCCTGGTTTCAGCCATGCTACTTTTTCTCCGTCCCGCTCGTGGCGGCCAGCTCGCGCTCGCGAGCGATGGTCTTGACCCGCGCAATGTCCCGGCGCAGGCCGCGAATCTTCTTCAAGCTCTCTGTCTGTCCCATGTTGAGCTGGAACTTCAGCTTGAACAGCTGTTCGCTAAGCTCGCGCTCCTGCGAAACCAGCTCCTCCGCGGTCAAGTTGCGTACTTTTTCCGATTTCATAGCAGTTCAGCTTTCAATTCCAAATTCTTGCACGCGCTGTTTCTAGTGAATACCTTCGCGCTTCACAAACACTGTCCGCAGCGGCAGCTTGTGGGAAGCCAATCGCATGGCCTCCGAGGCATCCTGCTGCGTGACGCCTTCCATCTCAAACAGGATCTTGCCCGGCCGCACCACCGCCACCCAGTGGTCGGGCGCTCCCTTGCCCTTACCCATACGGGTTTCGGCCGGCTTCTTGGTGACCGGCTTGTCGGGAAACAGACGGATCTGGATCTTGCCGCCGCGCTTGATGAACCGGGTCATGGCCACGCGCGCCGCTTCAATCTGCCGGTCGGTAATCCACCCGGGCTCCAGCACCTTGAGGCCGAAGTCGCCGAACGCCAGCTGGCTCCCGCGCCACGCCTTGCCGGTCATGCGGCCGCGCTGCTGCTTGCGGTACTTCACTTTCTTTGGCATCAACATAAAAGTCGGCTCTCAGCTTTCAGCTCTCAGCAAAACCTCTTAGAACGCGCCGGCCTGCTGCGGTTCGCGTTTTTTGGCCGGCAGAATTTCGCCCTTGTAGACCCAGCACTTCACCCCGATCACGCCGTAGGTGGTGCGGGCTTCGGTAAAACCGTAGTCGATGTCGGCGCGCAGGGTGTGCAGCGGCAAACGGCCCTGCAGGTACCACTCCGAGCGCGCGATTTCGTTGCCATTCAGGCGTCCGCTGACCCGCACCTTGATGCCTTTGCAACCGAAGCGCAGCGCTGAGTCCACGGCTTTTCGCATGGCGCGGCGGAAGCCCACCCGCTTTTCCAGCTGCAGGGCAATCGATTCCGACACCAGTTGCGCGTCCAGTTCGGGCTTGTGCACTTCCTGGATATCGATATAGACCTCGCGCCCGGTCCGCTTCTGCACGTCACCCTTGAGTTTGTCGATCTCGGCGCCCTTGCGGCCGATGATGATCCCCGGACGCGCGGTCTTAATGATGACTCGCAGCTTGTTGCCGGGACGCTCGATTTCGATCGAGCTCACGCCCGCCGACTTGAGCTTGTCTTTCAGCTCGTTGCGCAGCTTGACGTCTTCGAGCAGCAGCTTGTCGTAATCGCGCTCCACAAACCAGCGCGACTTCCAGGGCTTGGTGTAGCCCAGGCGAAAACCGTAGGGATGAACTTTTTGTCCCATTATCTGGCTCCTACTTTCTTCTTGCCGGCGGGCGCCTTGCCTTTGGCCCGGGCTTTCGACTTGGCCTGGGTCTTGGACGAGGCTTTCGACTTGGCGGTGGTCTCTTCGCCCACCACCGTGGCCAGCTCTTCTCCGCTCTTGCCCCGCTCCGCCAGCACGATTTCGATGTGCGCGATGCGCCGCACGTAGCGGAAAGCCCGGCCCATGGGCGCGGGACGGATGCGCTTCATGCGCGGCCCATCGTTGGCGATCGCATCCTTCACGTACAACTTGTCCACATCGACGTCCAGGCCCTTCTCGCTGCTCAAATAGTTGGCATTCTCGAGCGCCGAGCGCAGCAGCTTCTCCACCGTCGCGGCCACCCGCTTCTTGGTAAAGACCAGGGTATTGAGCGCATCTTCCACTCTGCGACCTTTGATCAAATCCAGCACCAGGCGCGCCTTCTGCGGCGAGACCCGGGTGAAGCGGACTTGCGCTCGAAATTCCATGTTTGTCTCCTTAACCCCGAGTCTCCGCTATGCCTTGGGCGCCGGTGCCGGCGTCGAACCCGCCGCCGGGGTGATCGCTCCCGGACCGCCGGGAATGCCTGCCGGACGGGCCGCCGTTTCCGTGGCCGCCCGCATGGAGTGACCTTTGAACTGGCGGGTGAAACTGAACTCACCCAGCTTGTGGCCCACCATGTTTTCCGTGATGTACACCGGAATAAATTTCTTGCCGTTATGCACGGCGATGGTGTGGCCCACCATTTCAGGAATAATGGTCGAGCGCCGCGACCAGGTGCGCAGCACCTTCTTCTCATTGCGCGAGTTCATGCCGTCCACCCGCGCTTGCAGGTAGCCATCCACAAACGGACCCTTCTTGGTTGAACGTGCCATAAAGTCAGCTTCTAGCTGTTAGCTCCTAGCTCTTGGCTAAATCCAAAACTCTTGTAATTCCCTGCCGCCGTCCGCGGCAAATTTCCCGGTCTTGCCCACGACCAAAGGCCAACGACCAACGACGCCTTCCTACTTCTTCCCTCTCCGGTTCACGATGAACGCGTCCGTGCGCTTGTTGTTGCGCGTCTTGTAGCCCCGCGTGGGCTGTCCCCACGGCGTGACCGGATGCCGGCCGCCCGAAGTCTTGCCTTCGCCGCCGCCATGGGGATGGTCGACCGGGTTCATGACTACTCCGCGGTTGACCGGCCGCCGGCCCAGCCAGCGCATGCGCCCGGCTTTGCCGATGGTGATGTTTTCGTGGTCCAGGTTCCCCACCTGGCCGATCGTGGCCATACAATCCTGCGACACCTTGCGGGTTTCGCCCGAAGGCAATTTGACCAGCGCGTATTCGCCTTCCTTGGCCACCAGTTGGGCCGAACCGCCGGCCGAGCGCACCATCTGCGCCCCCTTGCCCGGCTTCAACTCAATATTGTGAATGGTGGTGCCGGGCGGAATGTTCTTCAAGGGCAAAGCGTTGCCCACCAGAATATCCGCCTCCGGGCCGCTGACCACTTTCTGTCCCACCTTGAGCCCGTCGGGCTGCAGAATGTAGCGCTTCTCCCCGTCCGCGTAGCTGAGCAGTGCGATGCGCGCCGAACGGTTGGGATCGTACTCGATCGAAGCCACGGTGGCCGGAACTCCGTTCTTGTCGCGCTTGAAGTCGATCAGGCGCAGCTTGCGCTTGTGCCCGCCGCCGCGATGCCAGATGGTGGTGTCGCCGCTGTTGCGGCGTCCGCCGGTACGCTGCTTGGGCTCAACCAGCGGCTTATGCGGATGCCGGGTCGTTATATCGTCGTTGACCAGCGTGGTGCGGTAGCGCAGGGTCTGCGTCGTCGGTCGGTATGTCTTGATGGGCATAAAAATCAGCTCTTAGCTTCTAGCTGTTAGCTTCTAGCTTTTTCCCGCCGCTGCCTGCGTTCGTGGTGGCCAACGACCAACGACGAACGACCAACGGCGAATTACAAATTCTGCGCGTACTCCGGCATCTTCTCGCCCGCCTTCAGGCGCACGTACGCTTTCTTCCAGTCCGGACGGTAGCCGGCAAACTTTCCCCGGCGGCGCTCTTTGCCGGGATAGGTGGCGGTGCGCACGGAATGCACCTTCACCTTGAAAATCGACTGCACCGCTTGCCGAATCTCGGTCTTGGTCGCGGCCGGCGCCACCTGGAACACCAGCGTGTTCTGGTTTTCCTTGATGGCCAGGCCTTTTTCCGTAATCACGGGACGGCGAATGATCTGATACGCGGTTTTCATCAGGCAACCTCCGCCGCTTTTTCATGACGTACCCGGCGCCGCGGGGCGCGAGTGGCCTTCTTCGCGCTTTCTTTTTCGGTCTCTTTCCTCTGGCGCTTCGAAATCGAGTTCTTCAGCGAAACCTGCAGCGCTTCAATGGCCGGCTGCGAGAAAATCGCGCGGTCGTAACGCAACAGATGGTAGGGATGAACTTCGTTGCCGTTGACCAGCTCGACCCCATCAAGGTTGCGCGAGCTCAGCGCCAGGTTGCGGTTGCCGTGCCGCGCGACTTCGACCAGCAGCACCGTGCTTTCGACCTCGAGCGCGTCCAGGGCCTGACGGAACTGCTTGCTCTTCGGTTCCTTCACATCGAACGCGTTGACCACGATCAGCTTGCCATCGGCAAACTTCGATGCCAGCGCCGAGCGCAACGCCCCCAGCAGCTTCTTGCGCGGAAACGCATAGTCATAGGAGCGCGGTTGCGGGCCATGCACCGTGCCTCCGTGCCGCCACAGCGGCGAACGGATGGAGCCGACCCGGGCCCGCCCCGTCCCTTTCTGCTTCCACAGTTTCTTGCCGGCGCCGGACACCAGCTTCTTGTTCTTGGTGGCGTGAGTGCCGGCGTGCTGGGTGGCGCGGTAGTGCTTGACCGCCTCCCACAGCAGGTCTTCATTGACCGCGCCGAAGACCTCTTCGGCCAGGTCCAGGGTGCCGACCTTCTCCCCGCTCAGATTATGAATGTCGATAGTTGCCATATGTCTGTTCCGTATCCGCACTCGCTGCTTTGGCCGATCACTGACGACTGAAGACCGACGACTGCGTTTAAGCCTTCTTGGCCGCCCGCTTGGCTGCCTTCAACGGATCCACCGTAGCCGCGCCGCCAAATCCACGCCGCTCGCGGGGCGGCTTCTTGGCCTTGGTAATCACCAGGTATCCCCCGTTCGGACCGGGCACGCTGCCTTCGACCACCAGCAGATTTTCGTCTTTATCCACTCCCAGGACGCGCAAATTGCGCTGGGTGACGCGGTCCACCCCCATGTGCCCCGACATGCGCATGCCCTTGAATACGCGGGACGGAAACGCCGACGAGCCAATCGACCCTGGGATCTGAAACATCGAGCCGTGCGACTTGGGACCGCCGGCGAAGTGATGGCGCCGGACCACACCGGCAAAACCGCGTCCCTTGCTGATCCCTACAATGTCCACAAACTTCTCGCCTTCAAAGATATCGACCAGCACCCGGTCTCCGGCCTTCACCGCGGCTGCCTCTTCCGCCTTCTCGACCTCAATCGGAACCTCGCGCATGAACTTCACCGGCGGCAGGTTGTGTTTTCCCAGATGACCCTTCATGGGCTGGGTCAGGCGCGACTCCTTCATGAACTCGACCAGACCGATCTGCGCCGCATCGTAGCCGTCGCGGGTCTGGGTCTTGTGCTGGGTAATCACGCACGGACCCGCCTGCAGAACGGTGGCCGGATGCACATCGCCCTTGTCGTCGAAGAGCTGCGTCATTCCGACTTTCTTGCCCAGAATTCCGGTTACTTTCGCCATTTCAATTCTTCTCCGCTAGCTGAATCAGCTCAAGCTGACAGCTGAAAGCTGACGGCTATTTGTGTTCCTTGCCAAAGGCCTTGATCTCGACGTCCACACCGGCGGGCAAATCGAGTTTCATCAAAGCATCTACCGTTTGTTGCGTGGGCTCGAGAATATCGAGCAAACGCTTGTGGGTGCGAATCTCAAACTGCTCGCGCGATTTCTTGTCCACGTGGGGAGACCGCAGCACGCAGTACTTGTTCTTCATCGTGGGCAATGGAATCGGACCGGCGATCTGCGCCCCAGTGCGCCGTGCGGTGTCGACGATCTCACCCGTGGACTGGTCCAGGATGCGGTAGTCGTACGCCTTCAGCCGGATGCGAATTCTTTCTTTTCCAACCATGTTTCACTCTTTCGCTCCCCCGGCTCACCGGGAGAAAAGAACTGGCGGCATGCTGCAAGCCGCTTAAATGCAGCTTCTAGCTCCTAGCTATTAGCTCCTAGCTCAAACTCTCTGAGAACTGAGAACCAGCAACTGATCACTGGTTTCTGATCTTTCAGTTCTCAGTTCTTTGTATTCAGTTCCCGTATTCAGTGTCCGCTACTGAATAATCTCGCTGATGGTGCCGGCACCGACCGTGTGCCCGCCTTCGCGGATGGCAAAGCGCAAGCCCTTTTCCATCGCCACCGGCGTGATCAGCTCAATCACCAGTTGCACGTTGTCGCCCGGCATCACCATCTCGGTTGCCGCCGGTAACTCCGCTACTCCAGTCACATCCGTTGTCCGCAAGTAGAACTGCGGCCGGTAGCCTTTGAAGAATGGCGTGTGCCGTCCACCTTCTTCCTTGGTCAGGATGTAAACTTCCGCTTTGAACTTGGTGTGCGGCGTAATCGATCCGCCCTTCGCCAGCACCATGCCGCGTTCCACATCCTCTTTCGCGATGCCGCGCAGCAGCAGCCCGGCATTATCGCCCGCCAGACCTTCGTCCAGCTGCTTCTTGAACATTTCGACGCCCGTCACCACCGTCTTGCGAGTATCGCGGAAGCCGACGATTTCCACTTCCTCGCCCACTTTGACCTTGCCGCGCTCGATCCGGCCCGTCACCACCGTGCCCCGGCCCGAAATCGAGAAGATATCTTCAATCGGCATCAGGAACGGCTTGTCCAGTTCACGCGCCGGCTGCGGCACACTCTTGTCCACCGCCGCCATCAGCTCGTCAATCTGCTTCTCCCACTTGGCTTCCCCGTTCAGCGCCCCCAGCGCCGACAGCCGGACCACCGGCACGTCGTCGCCCGGAAACTGGTAAGTCTTCAGCAACTCGCGCACTTCCAGTTCCACCAGGTCGAGCAGTTCGGGATCATCCACCGCATCGCACTTGTTCAGCGCCACCACAATGTAGGGCACGCCCACCTGCCGCGCCAGCAGCACGTGCTCGCGGGTCTGCGGCATCGGACCGTCCGTGGCCGCCACCACCAGAATCGCGCCATCCATCTGGGCCGCGCCCGTGATCATGTTCTTGATGTAGTCGGCGTGGCCGGGGCAATCGACGTGCGCATAGTGCCGGTTCGCCGTCTCATACTCCACGTGCGCGGTCGCGATCGTGATCCCGCGGGCTTTCTCTTCCGGCGCGTTATCGATCGAATCAAACGACCGGAACACGATCTTCGGGTTGTGCTTCTGCAACACTTTCGTGATGGCCGCCGTCAACGTGGTCTTGCCATGGTCGATGTGACCAATCGTCCCTACGTTGCAGTGCGGCTTATTCCGCTCAAATTTCTCTTTCGCCATATCCTAAGCTCCGTATGCCCTGCTCATGTGGCGCGGGCGCCATTGCCCGCGCCCTTTCCTCTACCGCTTGGGTCCCTGGGAACGCCCAATGATCTCGTCCGCCGCGCTGCGCGGCACTTCTTCATAGCGCGCGAAATGCATCGAGTATTCAGCGCGGCCTTGGGTGCTCGACCGCATGTGCGTGGCGTAGCCGAACATCTCGGCCAGCGGCACCATGGCCTTGATCACCTGCGAACCGGCGCGATGTTCCATGCCTTCGATCCGTCCGCGGCGCGAACTCAGGTCGCCCATGATGACGCCGGCGTAATCTTCCGGCGTAACCACTTCCACCGCCATTACCGGCTCCAGCAGCACCGGGGAGGCCTTGCGGGCCGCTTCCTTGAACGCCATCGAACCGGCGATCTTGAATGCCATTTCGTTCGAATCCACATCATGATAGCTGCCGTCGTACAGGGTGGCTTTTACATCGACCATCTCGTAGCCGGCCAGGATGCCGCCTTCCATGGCTTCCTTGATTCCCTGATCGATGGGCTTGATGAATTCCTTGGGCACCGAACCGCCGACCACGTCGTTGATAAATTCGTAGCCCTTGCCGGGCTCGTTGGGCTCGAGGCGAATCTTGGCGTGACCGTACTGTCCGCGGCCACCGGTCTGGCGGATGTACTTGCCTTCCGCTTCCGACTTGCGGCGAATGGTTTCGCGATACGCCACCTGCGGCTTGCCCACGTTGGCCTCGACTTTGTACTCCCGCATCATGCGGTCGACAATGATTTCGAGATGCAACTCGCCCATGCCGCTGATGATGGTTTGTCCGCTGTCGGGGTCGGTGTGGACTTTAAAGGTGGGATCTTCCTGGGCCAGCTTGGAAAGCGCCATGCCCATTTTTTCCTGGTCGGCTTTGGTCTTGGGCTCGACCGCAACCGAAATCACGGGAACCGCAAAGGTGATGTTTTCGAGGGCGACAGGATGTTTCTCGTCGCAGATGGTGTCGCCGGTCGAAACGTTCTTCAAACCCACGGCCGCGCAGATGTCGCCCGCGAGAATTTCATTGATATCTTCACGTTTGTTGGCGTGCATCTTAAGCAGACGGCCAATGCGCTCGGTGCGGCCGCGCCCGGCGTTCAGCACCGAATCACCCGATTTCAGCTGACCGGAGTAGACGCGGATGAAGGTCAACTGGCCGACAAACGGATCGGCCATGATTTTGAAGGCCAGCGCGGAAAACGGTTCGCTGTCGGCGGGCTTGCGAGTCACCACTTCCCCGTTGTCGGGGTTCACGCCCTTGACTTCGCCGGCATCGAGCGGCGACGGCAGATAGTCCACCACCGCATCGAGCAGCGGCTGCACCCCTTTGTTCTTGAACGCGGTACCGACGACGACGGGAAATACTTTCAAAGCGATGGTCGATTTGCGCAACGAGGCCCGCAGTTCCGCGGGCGAAATCGTCTCGCCTTCGAGGAATTTGTGCAGCATCTCGTCGTCATTTTCGGCCACGGTCTCGACCAGCGCCGCATGAAATGCCTCGGCTCTTTTCTGCAATTCGGCGGGAATTTCGCCGGTGATGTACTCGGCGCCGATGGTATCGTCCTGCCAGATAATCGACTTCATTTCGATGAGATCGACGACGCCCTTGAACTTGTCTTCCTGGCCGATGGGAATTTGAATCGCGACCGGCTTGGCATTGAGGCGTTTGCGGAGGGTATCGACGGCGTGCTCGAAATCGGCGCCCATCTTGTCAATCTTGTTGATGAAACAGATGCGCGGCACGCCATACTTGTCGGCTTGACGCCAGACTTTTTCCGATTGCGGCTGCACTCCATGCACCGCGTCAAACACCGCCACGGCGCCGTCCAGCACGCGCAAAGACCGCTCCACTTCGGCGGTGAAATCCACGTGTCCGGGAGTATCAATAATATTGATGCGAATGTCGCGCCAGGTGCAGGTGGTGGCGGCGGAAGTAATCGTGATGCCGCGCTCCTGCTCCTGCTCCATCCAGTCCATGGTGGCCGTGCCTTCGTGGACCTCTCCGATGCGATGCGTCTTCCCGGTATAGAAAAGGATGCGCTCGGTCGTAGTGGTCTTGCCGGCATCGATGTGGGCCATGATGCCGATGTTCCTGCACCGTTCTAATGGAACTTGTCTGGACACAGCTTTTTTCTTCTCTTCCTTGCGAGACTCTTGTTCGCCGGCGATGTTGGTACCGGTACTCATCTGATTCAGCTTTTGGCCTTTAGCTCTTAGCCTGATCCGTTTTGCCTTAGCGAAAGGCTAAGAGCTAACGGCCAAGAGCTGCTTTTCTACCAGCGATAGTGGGCGAACGCCTTGTTGGCTTCCGCCATGCGGTGCACGTCTTCCTTTTTCTTGATCGCGGCGCCGCGATTATTGCTGGCATCAAGCAACTCGTTGCTCAGTTTGTCGATCATGCCCTTCTCGGCGCGTCCGCGAGAATAGGTAATGAGCCAGCGGATCGCGAGCGAGGTGCGCCGGTCGGCATTCACTTCAACCGGAACCTGGTAATTAGCGCCGCCAACGCGGCGACTCTTCACTTCGAGCAGCGGCTTGGCGTTCTCCACCGCTTTTTTGAACAGCTTCAGGGGCTCGTCGCCACCCTTCTCCTGCAAGCGCGTTAGCGCCTCGTAAAAGATGCCTTCCGCAGTGCTCTTCTTGCCCTGCCACATCATGGAGTTGACGAACTTCGTGACCAGGTCCGACCCGTAAACCGGATCGGGCTCCACCTTCCGCTTGGCGATATATCCTTTTCGAGGCATGTAAGCTTCTAGCTCCTGGCTTCTGGCTGTCAGCTCTCAGCTGTCAGCTCTCAGTCCAACCCTTTCGATCTAATCCTTCGATCCCTTGCTCGACCGATTCGTCACCGCTTGGCTGACGACCGACGACCGATGACTGACGACTACTACGCCTTCGGGCGTTTCGCCCCATACTTCGAACGGCTCTGCTTGCGGCCGGCGACGCCCACGGCGTCGAGCGTGCCGCGAATCACGTGATAGCGCACTCCGGGGAGGTCCTTCACCCGGCCACCGCGAATCAGGACAATCGAGTGCTCCTGCAAATTGTGGCCGACGCCCGGAATGTAGGTGGTGACCTCGATTCCGTTGGTCAAGCGGACGCGGGCGACTTTACGCAGGGCTGAGTTCGGCTTCTTGGGAGTCTGGGTATATACACGGGTGCACACACCGCGCTTTTGCGGACACCCTTGTAAGGCCGGGCTCGCCGTCTTGTACCGCGGCCGCTTGCGGCCGGCACGCACCAATTGATTGAAAGTAGGCATACTGTTCCTGGTGCTCCTATTCCTGACTGCTGCGAATTCCCGGTATTGCTCCGCTACGCCTTTGCTGCCGGCGCTCCGTTCGGGCACACGCTCGCAGAACGGCCTCATCTGCTGTTCCCCGATTTCGAGGACTGGCCGGCGGACCCGCCAACCATGCTTCCCGCCGCGCACCGCGCCAGCGGAAGATTTTGGTTTCCCGTTCAGACTAAAGCCGCCGACGGTGGCACCAAGCCCGAACCTTCCGGGAGCTGCTCCGTTTCGTCAGCACCGCCCCGCATAGCCTTTCAACGGGTGAAAGGTGCGCGCAGGACGTTTTCAGCGAGGACGCCCCAGCTCGCGTTTCTCCGGGGACGTTTGTTGCTAAAGCTCAGCTGCATTTTTCAGGATTTTCCCACACACGCACTCGCGCAGCGCGGCAAAACCCACTGCCTACAGGCAAGCCAGACTTAACTCGCGGAACCTTACAAATATAGCAACTCGCTGCACACATCGTCAATGGTGTCTGGCGGCATCAGATGGGAATGTGCGGATTTGTGGGCGTGGGTCGCGGCGGAAACTGGCGCACCGGTTTCGAACGTGATCCTTCGCTGCGCTCAGGATTTCGGCGCGCGGCTCAGACGCCGCGCAGGCGCCTCAACTTGCTGAAAAAAATTCTAGCCTCTACACTTGGGGTTTTCAAGAAAGTGTGGATACAAGCTCGCCCCGTGGATCCACCGGGGCGGGGAGGGTGCATGGGTAGGTCGTCCGCGATAGTACGGTCGGGTTTCATCCTTATCATCATCATCGCCGGTTTGATCGCGGTATTGACCGGCTGCAGCAGCAGCGGTCCGACTGCAGCCACCAAGTTCCCCACCCCGGCCAACATCACTCTGTCACCCGCCAACGCGGTTTCGCTGGACGTGGGCAGCGCCACTCAGGGCTTTACCGCAACCCCGCAAAACAGCCAGAGGGTTACGATCACTACCCCGGTCGCGTTTCTTTCCAGCAATACCGCGGTTTTGACCATAGCCAGCAACGGGTTAGCTTGTGCCGGCACCTGGGATTCACTGAGCACGCCGCAGATCTGCACCCCCGGCCCGGTCGGGGTCGCCCAGGTGACGGCAACATCGCACGGGGTAAGCAGCCCGCCGACAACCGTGTACGTGCATCAGCACGTCGACAAAATCGTGATCAGCCCGATCCCGGGACAAACCCCGCCTGCCGCTCCCTGCTTTTCCAAGGGCCAGAGCTTTAACTACCAGGCCACTGCCTCCAGCCGCGGCCTGGATATCACGCCCAGCGTGGGACCCTTCACCTGGCAGGCGGTCAATAGCGCCGTAGCGACACTGGCAGTGGCGGCCGCGAATACTCCCGTGCCTGGCCTGGTGACCGGCCAGGCCCGGGTCACCGCGAACACCCCGGGGATCACGTCGCTGTTTGCCAGCGCCAGCAACGTCACCAGTCAGCCTCTGGATTTCAATACTTGCCCCGTGCAATCCATCACCCTGGCGGTCACAGGCAGCAACAGCAATTCCATCAATCTGACGTCAGGCAATGGAAAGACAGCGACGGCGACCGTGGTGGACACTCAGGGCAATACCATCACACTCGTGCCGCTGACCTGGAGTTCGTCAGATCCGTCGACCGTCGCCGTGGGCACCACCGGTGCTATTACGACTTCGCAGGGTGGGGGCGGAACCGTCACCGCAGCTTGCACTCCGCCGACTTGCAATATCGGATTGAATCCGCTCCTGCCGGTCTATCCCGAGAAGGCCATCGACCTGGTGGTGGCTCCGGCTGCCACTACAACTACGACCACGACTACCACCGTCTACGTATCGAGCACCGGAGTTTCTTCTTCCCCTCCCGGCAACTGCGCGACAACGGCAGGCTGCGTGAGTCTCCTGATTCCAATCGCGTCGCCAAACAACACCGTGGGCGCCGCAGTGGGATTGCCGGCGACCCCGAATTCCCTGGTCTTCGACCGCCAGGGGGCGAAGGCCTACATGGGCACGGACTATTCATTCTTCGGAAGCCGCGGATTGATGGAGGTTACCGTCGCCAGTCCGCCCACGGTCACCCAGTTCAAGTCCGTGACTGGGAAAGTTCTCACCGTTTCTCCCGATGGGAAGAAAGTGATTCTGTCGGGCGCCGATCCGAACGCGGTGGCTGTTCCCGGGAGTACGACTCCTCCGCCTGCCACCCAGGTGATCGTGTTCGACACCACCAGCAACACCAGTACGACGCTCAACATCGCGGGTGCCACTGCGGCCGATTTTTCCCCGGACAATCTAAGGGCCTTCATCGCGGCCGGCTCCAATTTGTATGTGTGGTCGGCGCAGGATTCGCTGAAAAAAATTCCTCTCACCGCCCCGGCCAAGGATGTGTCGTTCTCGCCCGAAGGAGCCTTTGCTTTCCTGGCCGGCGGATCGAGCACCTCCTCGGTTACAGCCTGGAGCACATGTGGCGTGAATTCCGCGCTGACCAACAACGTAATCCTGCCGGCAACTCCGTCGTTCCTCAAGGCGCTTCCGAGGGATGCGGCCAATCTGGCGGACCCGCCCACGGCGGGCACCGCCACTGCGATCACGTCCGTTTTGGCGCTGGATTCACCTGGAATCGACCTCTTCCGGGTGGCCCGGGCGCCGGTCGGCTGTTCGTCGCCGGCCAGCAGTGGTACGGCGACATCTTTTAATCTGGGCCAGGGCAGCTTTGTGCCCATCCAGTTGATTGTGTCGCAGGACGCGGCGCGCGCCTACGTGATTGCCAGCAACCGGGGCAGCGTGCTGGTGTTCAATATCGACAATCAGACCTCTTCCGCCATTCCGCTGTTCGGGGATGCGGTCCCGATCCAGGCTTCACTGACTCCCAACGGAAGCCGCCTCTACATTGCGGCTGCCGACGGCCAAGTCCACATCCTGGACACGCAGAACGGCGGCGACATTCAGCAGATTTCTTTTCCCACCGATCCCACTATTTTTCAGGCTGGCCTGTGTAATGGCACGGACTTCACTTGCAATCCGGATTTGATCGCGGTCCAGCCGTAAAGCAGTCGTCGGTCGTCAGTCGTCAGTCGTCAGCCAGGACATGTGGGCGCGAGCGTCCCCGCTCGTGCATGGGGAACGACGTACACGCTTAAGTTGGTTGGTGGCATTGTCTCGGGGCTGACGACTGATGACCGACGACTGACGACTGCCCTATCGACTGCTTTCCAGCTGCTTGCCCACGCTATCCAGCACACCATTAATGAATTGCACCGACTCCGGGCTGGAAAACTTGCGCGCGATTTCGAGCGCCTCGTTGATCACGACGGCGCGGGGAGTGGTGGGAAAGCCCATCAGTTCCGCCACCGCCGCTCGCATCAGGTTGCGATCGACAGCAGCCATGCGTTCCATGCGCCAGTGCTGGGCATGCCCTTCGATCAGGGCATCAATTTCGGTAGCGCGGTCGGTGGCGACCCGGAACAGATCCTCAGCAAAGCTTTGGACGTCGGCGCCTACGTCGCCGCGCTCGCGCCAAAAGCTTTGGCGCACCTGCTGCGGGGTCTGCTTTCCCATGTCGGCCTGGAAAAGCATTTGCAGCGTAAGCTCGCGAGATTTGCGGCGGGTTCCCAAAAGCGGACCTCGGACGTCGGGCGTCGGGCTTCAGACGTCGAACTTCAGTCTACAAGAATTGTGCGATTTCGAGCGGCAAGCAAAATTTCAAGACTTGCGTTTCCTGGAAGGTGAGTTTCTCTGCTGGCCTTTGTTTTGGCCGAGGTCCGAAGTCCGAGGTCCGAGGTCCGCTTTCAGATTCGCCATCTCCACCGCCGCCAGCGCCGCTTCGAAGCCTTTGTTCCCCATCTTCAGTCCGGCGCGGTCGATGGCTTGCTCCAGGGTTTCGCAGGTAAGGACACCGAAGGCGTGCGGCACTCCGGTTTCCTGCGCGGATTGTCCGATCCCGCGAGCGACTTCGTTGACGATAACATCGTAGTGCGCGGTGTCGCCGCGCAGCAGGCAGCCGAGACAGATGATGGCGTCGTACTTTCCGGTTTCCGCAAGGGTGCGTGCGGCGGAAGGAATCTCGAAGGCGCCCGGGACGCGAATGATTTTGATGTCCTTCGCCTTGGCGCCGCATTGCACCAGCCCGTCGTATGCGCTCTGCAGCAAGCGCTCCGTGATAAACGCGTTGAATCGGGAAACTACGATGCCGAAGCGCTTTCCCGCAGCGCTGAGTTTGCCTTCAATCGCTTTAAGCCGCGGTTTCGATGGAGACTTCAAGATCTGATTCCTGTTCCAATCTCGTCATCCTGAGCGCAGCGAAGGACCTAGGCATTTTGCCGGCAGCATCGCAAATGCATAGGTCCTTCGGCGGCTAAAGCCGCCTCAGGATGGCAATCACTGAGAATGACAATCATACGGGATGGCAATCGTACGAGACACTATTCCGCTAAAGCTTATTCGGCTTCGGATTCGCCGGGTCCGAATAATCGTAAAATCCTTTACCCGACTTCCGGCCGTACCATCCCGCCATCACCAGCCGCTTCAACAGCGGCGGCGAGGCGAAGCGGCGCTCCTTGAATTCGTCGTACATCACGTGGGTGATGTAGTACGTCGTATCCAGTCCGACAAAATCCAGCAGCGTGAAGGGCCCCATGGGATAGCCGCAGCCCAGCTTCATGGCGTTGTCGATGTCGTCGATCGAGCCCACGCCCTCTTCGTAGGCGCGGATGGCGTCGAGCAGATAGGGCACCAGCAGCCGGTTCACGATGAATCCGGTCTTGTCGCTGGTGCGGACCGGAACCTTGCCCAGCTTTTTGGCAAATTCGTAGGCCGTATCGTACACGTCGGCGGCGGTGGCGATGGTGCGCACCACTTCAACCAGTTTCATGAGCGGCACGGGATTGAAAAAGTGCAGGCCGATGAAACGCTCGGGACGTTTGGTGGAAGTCAGAAGCTCGGTAATCGAAATGGAAGACGTGTTGGAGGCGAAGATCGCGTCTTTTTTTACGATGCCGTCGAGCGCGGCGTACATCTTCTTCTTTTCATCGACGTTTTCGATCACCGCCTCGACGATAATGTCGCAGCCAGCCAGGTCCTGCATGTTCGTGGTTCCGTGAAGCCGGGCGCGGATGACTTGCGGCGTTTCCTTGATTGAGCCCTTCTCCGCGAACTTGGCCAGCGATTTTTCGATGCCGGCGAATCCCTTGTCGAGATACTTCTGCTCGACTTCGAGAACGGTGACGTCGAACCCAGCCGTGGCCGCGACTTGCGCGATGCCCGAGCCCATCAGACCACAACCGAGAACACCCACGTTCCTGATTTCCATTACGAATCCTCGCGATCAACTACCCGACGCAACCGTCCCCATTTCCTCAGGACGAACCAGATGCAAATGCTGAAAACGACCCACAGAAAAAGGCATGTCGCACCCAGTGCGACCAAACCACCTTCAAACCCCGTGTTCAGAAGAAAAGCAGCAGGCTTCACTAGTGCTTCACAACCGTTGTTGCTCGCAATACATGTCGCTTCTGAAATGACGATAACCAAGACAAGCCCACCAACAATTGACACTAGGGCGCGAAGGACAATGCGGGTCTCAGATCTCACCCTTCTACACTCCTACAAAATTAAAGATCAGTTCATGCTCTCCACCACCATCGCGATCCCCTGCCCGCCGCCAATGCACGCCGTTGCCAGCCCATACTTCTTCTTTCGGCGGCGCAGCTCGTACAGCAGTGTAATCACCAACCGCGTGCCCGTCGCTCCCAGCGGATGTCCCAAAGCAATCGCGCCGCCGTTGACGTTTACTTTTTCGCGATCGAGGCCCAGCTCCTTTTCGACCGCCAGGTACTGCGCGGCGAAGGCTTCGTTCACTTCGATGAGATCGATGTAATCCAGAGTCAGACCAGCTTTCTGCAAGGCAATCTTCGTCGCGGGCACTGGTCCGCGGCCCATCACCTTGGGATCGACTCCGGCAATGCCCCAGCTCACTACGCGCCCCAGCGGACGGATACCGCGCTTGCCGGCTTCATCGAGCGACATGATGACCACCGCGGCGCCGCCATCCACGATTCCGCTGGCGTTGCCGGCCGTGACCGTACCGTTTTTCCCGAATGCAGTCCTGAGTTTAGCCAGGCCTTCAAGTGTGGTCTGCGGACGCCGGTGGTCGTCTTCGGTCAATGATTCGCCGGTGGCTTCACCTTTGGAATTTTTCAGCGCCACCGGAACCAGCTCTTCCTGCAGACGTCCTTCTTTATAGGCGGCATCGGCACGCTGCTGCGAGCGCAAGGCAAATTCATCCTGCAGCTCGCGTGTGATGCCTTGTTGCGAACCATAGAGCTCGGCCGTATTCGCCATGTACAGGCCGCAATAGCTGTCGAGCAGGGCGACCATGAGCGAGTCTTCCATTTTGCCGCCGGGCGCGAGATTGAAGCCGTCGCGTCCGCGAATGGTAAACGGGGCCTGCGACATGGCTTCCATGCCGCCGGCGAGAACCACATTCGCTTCACCCACCTGGATCATCTGCGCGGCGCTGACGATCGCCTGGATGCCGCTTCCACAAAGCCGGTTGACCGTAAGGGCCGGCGTCTCGATAGGCAGACCCGCACGCAAAGCCGCGTGCCGGGCGCCATAAATAGCGTCACCCGAAGTCTGTTGCGCATTGCCGAAAACCGCGTGATCGAACTCCTTGGGATCGAGCCCAGCCCGTTCGATGGCGCCCTTGCCGGCAATGGCGCCCAATTCCTGGGCGGTAAAGTCCTTCAGCTTGCCGCAGTAGCGCCCAAACGGAGTGCGAGCTCCGCTTATGATCGCAATGTCGCCGGGTTTCAGCATGTGGATTTCCTGGTGCTCTTTGAAATCAGAATAGCGAAGCGTGGGGTAATCAAACTGGATAGTTTAACAGCGGGAATAGGCACTCTGCCACGCTATGCGACTGCGGCGGCGGCGGCCGACGGAGCCAGGCTGACGATGCGTCCCAGACCCTGGGCCACTGCCGAATCGAGCGCCTTGTCGGCGCGATTGATGACCTCGGTGACAATGTCCACGGGATCGAACTGCTGGCGCACGACGGCTTCCGCCAGACCCGCGCTGAAGGGGACAATCTCGCCGGAAAGCTTTACGTCCGCCAGCAGTTTGCGCAATTTCTCGACCGCCATCATGGCTTCCTTTTCCCCGGTTTCTCCCAGGATCAGCGCGATCGTGGTTTTGCCGTAGCGGAAAGCAAGATCATTCTGCCGGATGTTGGCGCCAAAAAGTTGCCCAATCTGCTGCATGACTCCTTCCACCGCTTTTTCTCCGTGCTCCTTCAGCATGGCCGAGCCTTTGCCGAACTGCAGCAAGGTCACCGTCACCGGAGTGCTCTGCTGGACGGCGCGGCGCGTTTCCGCCATCAGCAGATCGATGTAGGATGCCCGCTTGAGCAATCCGGACTGTTCATCGGTGACCGACAAACTCTTGACCAGCCGGCGCAGGCCAGCGTTGGTCAGCGCGATCACAATCTGTTCGCTGATAGTTTTCAGCACCACGACGTCGGCGGAATGCCAGCCTCGGGCGGTGTTTTGCGCCAGCAGGAGCACCCCCATCTGGTCCTGGCCGTCACTGAGGGGCAGCGCCAGCAGTGAAGTGATGCCCAACTCCACCAGAACTTCCCGAACTGCCTGCAACTCCGGCGCGGCGGGTGCGTCGGTGATGGTCAGAGTTCCCTGGCTGATGGCGGCGTCCTGTACCGCCGCGACCAGCTTGCTCAAAGCTTTTGCTTCCCCGGCGTTTACCCCTTCCCGGTGGTACTCCTTGACCGCGCTCGGCACCATTCCCGGCTTGCGCATGGCCACGATGCAGCGGCTGAGCTTCCATTGCGCTCCGATTTCCGCCACCGCGGTAGACATCACCGCATCGGCATTGGTCTGGCGATAAAGCTTGCGCGTGATGTCGGCGACTTTGGTGAAGCTGTTGACATCGGCGGATTCCGCCGGTGGGGACGTCCGAGCCGGCGCAGACTCGGACGGGGCTTTCGCTGCCGAGCCGGCAGTTCCGGACGGCGGAGGGGCCGAGTTCGCATGCTGCGGAGTCAAGCCCGCGGACAGGTACAGCTGCTGCAGATCCTGATTGCGTTCTTCTTCGCGCGGAAAGAGTTCCTGAATGCGCTGCAGGCGTTCAATCGCCTTGGAGCGCATGCCGTACTGCACCAGGATTTCAGCCTGCAGCATCAGGTCCTGCAGAGCAGCGGCGCCCAGCGTCGGCCCTTCGGTCTTGGCCGGCTCGGACGCAGTTTTCGCCATGCTGGTGAAGCGTGAGGCGATGACCTTGTATCGGCTTTCATCGATCTTGCCGCGCAGCAATTCCAGGCGCTTCTGGTGGCCGGGCTCGTAGGCATCCACGTCGGCCGCGCGATCCAGGCATTCGGCGGCCTTGGCGTAGTTACCCATGCCGCAGTGCAGATCGAAAAGCTTGAGCAAGGTCTGGCAATAGTCTCCTTCGCGGTTGGAGGCATTGAACAGCTCACTCATGAACTCCAGCAGGTCCGGCGACCCGCGATGCTTGGCGATGACATCCTGCATCATGGCGACAAAACCGCGACGGTCTCCCCGGTTCCGCTGGAATTGCTCCAGCTTTCGGGCCAGCGCAACCGCCTCTGCGTCCTGTTGCGCATCCACCAGCAGCCCGATCAGGTCCGCAACTTCTTGCTGGCGGGAGGGATTCTGCTGAAAAAGCTGCCAAACCAAGGGCTCCGCATCGCTCAGGCGGTTCGCGGACAGGAGTGCCTTGACGTAAGTCTCACGCGTCTCGGCGCTCGCTCCATCGGTCTTGGCCAGTGGTTCCAGGACAAATATGGCTGCCCCGACCTGGCCTTGTGCCATCAGACTCTTGCCATAACCCAGGGTTATCTTGGGTTCTGTGGGATCCTCGGCGTAGGCCCGTTCAAACCATTGCGCGGCGTTGGCTCCCGACCCCTCCGTCATTTCTGCCAGCTTGAGGAAGGCCGCTGACGCCTCCTGTTTGTCTCCGGTCTGCGAACACAGTTCACCCAGTCGCAGGAAGTTCCTTTCCGAGGGCTCGAGCGCGACCAGGCGCTTGAGCACCGCCAGGCAATCCTGCGGACGTCCATTCTGGGTGAGGTCTTCAAGCGCGCTCTCGTAAGTCTCGAGCGCGAGTTTCCGGTTGGAGGTCTCAAGTATCTGCCCGAAGTGGACCTTCTGCGCGCTGGTCGGGACGGCATACCGGGCCAGCTTCTTGTAGGTAAGACTGGCGCGAGTGTTCTCCCCGGCCGCGATCTGGCGCTCAAACAATTCGCCCAGAAGCTTGACCGCCTCCGCAGTATGTTGCAAAGAAAGGCAGATATCGGCGGCCATCTGGCGCACGTTGTCATTCTGCGGGTCGTCGGCCAGGACCTGCATGTACTCATCGAGGGCATCGCCGGTCTTGCCTTTCTGCAAGAGCTTCTCCGCGCGCTCGATGCGTCGGGCGATCTCGGCTCGGTCCATTCGCTTGGTCGGGTCTGGCATGAGAGACACGGGTAACGTGCGTGGTAACCCAATTGAGATTTTAGGGGGCGGTTCCGGCAGCGGCAACGAAGTCGGGCGCCGCGGGGATTACGAAGGTCACGCCGGATAATGTCTTTGGTGGAAAAAGGGGTTGTCTGTTATAGCTGCCGGATGCCAGCGGAGCCAGAGGAACGAGGACTGCGCCACCAGCTCGGCGCCGGGCAGATGGCCATGGTCGCTGTCGGTGGGTCGATCGGCACCGGGCTGTTGCTGGGGTCGGCCGCCGCCCTCGAAATCGCCGGGCCGGGAGTGATCCTCAGCTTTGTCCTGGCTGCATTGATTGGTCTGACCGTGACCATGGCGTTGGGCGAGCTCTCCAGTGTGCATCCGGCGGCGGGCTCGTTCGGAGTCTACGCCGATCTTTATCTGAACCAGTGGGCAGGATTCGTCGCTCGGGCCGGCTATTGGGCGGCCATCTCAATTTCAATCGGCGCGGAACTGGTGGCTTCCGCCACCTATCTTGCTTACTGGTTTCCTACCGTTCCGGCCCTGTTCTGGGTGCTGATTTTTTCCTTTTTTCTGTTGCTGATCAATTTGCGCAGCGTGGGCAACTACGCCCGCTTTGAATACTGGTTTGCGATGATCAAAGTAGCCACCATCGCGGCTTTCATCGTACTGGGAGCGGGGCTGTTGTTAAGCGGCCGGGTGGCGCCGGAATACACGGCGCATGGCGGATTTTTCCCTCGGGGAGCTCTGGCGCCCTTGCTGGCCATGGGCTTTGCTCTTTACACCTTTGGAGGAATTGAATTTGTGGCCATTACCACGGGAGAGTCGCGCTCGGCCCAGGAGATTCCCCGCGCCGTCAAGCTGACTTTCGCGATACTGGCTTCCGTCTATCTGGGAGCGATCGTCGTTCTGGTAGGCGTGATGCCGTGGGACCGTGCCGGCGTTACCGAAAGCCCGTTCGTCACCGTATTCCGGCACGCGCACATCCCGGCCGCGCCGCACATCATGACCTTCGTAATCCTGACGGCCGCGTTGTCGGGGGCGAACGCTGCGCTCTATGCTGCTTCGCGGGTTTTGTTCTCCCTGGCGCGAACAGGATGGGCGCCGGCAGTTCTGGGACGGCTGAATGCGTCAGGATCGCCCAAGTTGGCGGTGCTGGCGTCGTCCTACGGTATCGTGGTCGCGCTGGTGCTGGAGAAGTGGGCGCCGAAGGATGCTTTCGTTTCGATTCTAGGCGCGGCCCTGGTGGGAATGCTGCTGTCCTGGCTGGTTTCACTGGCCGCGCACATCCAGTTCCGCCGGAAGCTCCCAGCCGGCCAACTCTCCGCCCTGCCGATGCGTTCTCCTCTTGGAGCCTGGGGCTCGGCGCTGGGGTTCGTGCTCATCCTGGTGGCGTTCCTCGAGACCGGCTGGAACTCTCACTTGACGCTGATCAGCGGCGCGGTGTACATGGTCGTGCTGACAGCGGCCTATTTCGCGCTGAAGAAGTAGGACAAGAGTCTCTGTCCCATGCTCTCCTACATCGTGCTGATCCGAATGTAGCGGCGGACGTCCTTCATACTCGCGACGAGGACATACCCAGCGTACAGCAGACCTGCAGTCCCCAGAATGTTTCTGATTATTTTCATGGCTTTCATTTCTCTCCTATCTAAGAATCCAATACAAGGAATCCAATACACGCGCAAAATTCAAATCTAGGATGCGTGGAGAAGTCGTAGAGTTGTCGGCCAGCCCGAAGTATACAGGCGGGGCGCGCAGTACAATACGTCGTATGGCTGATGAGCTTCTCCGCTATCGTTCCGAATTCCCCATTTTGGAACGCACCACCTATCTGATCAGCAATTCGCTGGGTGCCATGCCGCAAGCGGTTTACGAAGCCATGAAGGGCTACGCCGACCTCTGGGCCACGCGCGGCGTGCGGGCGTGGGAAGAACGCTGGTGGATGCTGGCGGCCCAGGTGGGAGACGAGATTGGCGCCCTGATGAACGCCGCTCCTGGCTCGGTTTCGACCCATCAGAATGTCACGACCTGCCAGGCCGTAGCAGCTTCCTGCTTCGATTTCTCCGGCAAACGCAACCAGGTGGTGTACAGCGATTTGAACTTCCCCTCGGTGATGTATTTCTGGGAAGCGCAACGGGCCTATGGCGCGCGCGTCAAGATGGTGCAGACCGACGACGGGATCACGGTTCCCACGGAACGTCTGCTGGATGCGATCGATGAACACACTCTGCTGGTCCCGGTTTCACACGTGATTTTTCGCAGCGGGTACATCCAGGATGCGAAGGCCATCATCGAGAAGGCCCACCGGGTTGGCGCCCACGTGCTGCTCGACACCTTTCAGTCGCTGGGCACCGTGCCCGTCGATGTGCAGGCGCTGGATGTCGATTTCGCCTGTGGCGGAGTGTTGAAGTGGCTGTGTGGCGGGCCCGGGCGTGGGCTACTTATATGTTCGTCCGGACCTGGGCAGGAAGCTGCAGCCAAAATTCACCGGCTGGTTTGCCCACCAGAATCCCTTTGCCTTTGAAATCGGACCGACTCGCTACACCGAGCCCCCGTTTCGCTTCATGAATGGCACGTCCCACGTCCCGGCGTTGGAAGCTGCGCGTCCCGGACTGAAAATCATCGCCGAGGTCGGCATCGACCGGATTCGAGAAAAGTCGAAACGGCAGACTTCCCGATTGATCGAGTTGGCTTCGGGGCATGGTTGGCGTGTGAATTCGCCACGCCACGCGGAGCAGCGTGGCGGAACGGTTTCGATCGACATGCCCGCTGCCGAGGAGGTCTGCCGCGAACTGCTCAAGCGGGACATCCTGGTGGACTATCGCCCCCAGGCTGGCGTGCGCATGGCTCCGCACTTCTACAATAAAGATGAGGAACTGGAAACGGCAATCGCGGCGGTGGATGAAATCCTGAAAGAGCGCTCGGTGACCGCAAAGTAATCGTGTCGGTGTGGGGCGGGCGCCCTCGCCCGCCAAATGTAGGCGCGAGCGTCCCGCTCGTGCGGCCGAGCAACGCTCGGCGGACAAGTCGGCAGGCAAGGAGGTCACCAGCCTTCTCACCTCCTTATCCGCGCAGCCCATATAAAATGACTCAGTGAGCGATCCTGTCCGCATTGGAATTCTGGGGGATTATGATCCCAAGTCTCCGACTCTTCCCGCAGTCGAGAAATCGCTGCAGCACGCCGCTGCCCAGCTGAATCTGCCGGTCGAAGGGGAGTGGATCGCGACTCCGAGCCTGCTTGATCCCAACACCCAGAAAAAGCTGGAGACTTTCGACGGAATTTGGGCCGCGCCCGGCAGTCCCTACAAGAGTTTGGACGGCATGCTGAAAGGCATCGAATTCGCCCGCCGGCGCGACTGGCCTTTCCTGGGCACCTGCGGCGGCTTTCAGTATGCGCTGATCGAGTGCGCCCGCAACGTGCTGGGAATCAAGGATGCGGACAGCGCCGAGAATAATTCCGGGTCGAAAAACATCATTATTTATCCGGTCGCCTGTGCCGTTCCCGGGCGGGCGAAGGGCGCGCCCAAACTATCCGGTTCCATACCGGAAATCCGCCTGCGCCCCGGTTCCTATCTGCAGTCGTACTATTCGCAGGACACAGTCGCCGAGGAATTCTTCTGCAACTTTGAAGTCAATCCCGACTATGAATGGGCCGCCATGGAAGCCGGATTCCCCGTGGTGGCGCGTGGGCCGCAAGGCGAGATCCGGGCCATCGAGTCGCCCACCCACCGTTTCTACATCGCGACCCTGTTCCAGCCCCAACTGTCTTCCCGGCCGGACAAGCCTCATCCTCTGGTGCAAGCGTTCGTACAAGCCGCGGCGGACTGGGGAAGAAAAAAGCTGGACGACAGCGTACTGGAGTAGGGCGACGCCTGTCCTCGAGACGACGAACCTCGGCAAGAACCGTGTAGGGATGGGTCTCCGACCCGTCCTGGTCGAGCGCAGCTCGACGGTGAACTACGCCGGCATCAATTCAAACGCCGGATAGCTCGTCACCAATTCACGGAAAGCCTCCACCGGTGATCCGGCCGGCAGCGGAAAGTAGGTTTGAACCTCGCGCTTGAACTGATCCAGATAAGCCTTCAGCACTTCCGGCTTCTCCTGATCGGAGAGAGCTCGCAGCCGGTACTGCAGCCGCTGGCTTCCCTTCTTGAGCGTAACTTCTCCCGCCGCTTCCGCGTTGCGCACCCATTGCGTGCGGCCACGCGGGGCCACCAGGAACCGCTTTCCGCCGAATTCCAAAAGATCGATCGGGGTGGAGTATATCTTCCCGCTCTTGCGTCCCCGGACCTGCAGGAGGTAGTTGTAGGAAAAACCCAAACCAAGACCCACCACAAATCCAAAAGCGCGATTGAATACCCGCTCGGTCGCGCTGGGCGCCCGAAATGAAGGAGGAGAATTCATCTTCCTCTCTATTTTAACCTCTCATCCTTTGAACCTGTCATCCCGAGCGCAGCCTTTGTCGCGCATGCGCGACAAAGCAAGTCGAGGGACCTGATCTGGGGGAGTTGGAAGGGACCTACGTTTGCTTCACAAACTTCAGCGAAGCCGAGTTCATGCAGTAGCGCAACCCGGTAGGCTGGGGCCCGTCATCGAAGACGTGCCCCAAATGCGCGTCACACAGGGTGCACGCCACCGCGTTCCGCACCATGCCATAACTGGTGTCGTTCAGGGTCCGAACATTTTCGGGCGCGATGGGTTCCCAGAAGCTGGGCCAGCCGGTGCCGGATTCAAACTTGGTCTGCGAGCTGAACAGGGCGTTGTCGCAACAGATGCAGCGGTACAGACCCTTGTCGTGCAGGTTCCAGTACCTCCCGCTGAACGCGATTTCAGTGTCCGCACGGCGCGTAATGTCAAATTGTCCGGAGGACAGTTGCTGGCGCCACTCGTCATCACTCTTCACCACCTTGGGAACTCGAACCTTTCCCAGGCGCTGACCGGAATCGGAGAATTGGACAATCGTGACCTCTTCCGGATCGCCCTTGGGCCGGGCCGCTTCAATCAGCCGCGGCTTGCGCAGCGACCAGAGGGCAGCGCCGGCGATCGCCGAAACCGAGATCCCCAGAAACGCGCGCCGTCTCACGTTCACCGACGAAGCATCTTGATCAAGCTCAGAGTCGAACATAGCTCACTTCCAAAGTTGCCACTGGTCCCGGCAGAAGCCTACGGCTTTCCCGTATACAATTCGGGAAATTCCTGCCGCAGATGCGCCACTTTCGGCGCATCGTTGAAAACGATATAGGGCTGGTTGGGATGGCGCGTCGCGTAATCCTGGTGGTAGGCCTCCGCCGGATAGAACGCCTTCAGCGGCACCACCTGGGTCACGATCGCCCGGGGAAACACTTTTGCCTTGTCCAGTTGCGCGATGTACGCGGTCGCGATCTTCTTTTGTTCTTCATTGCCGTAAAAAATCACCGAGCGATACTGAGTGCCGTCATCCGGACCCTGCCGGTTCAGTTGGGTCGGATCGAGCGCCACCGAGAAAAACACTCGCAGCAGTTCACCGTAGGTGATCTGCGATGGATCGTAAGCGATCTTCACGGACTCGGCGTGGCCAGTGTCGCCCGTGCTTACGATTTCATATTGCGCGGTCTTGGCTTCGCCTCCGGAATATCCCGAGGTCGCGCTGATTACACCTTTCACATGCTGGAAGACCGCCTGGATGCCCCAGAAGCAGCCTCCGGCGACCACCGCGGTTTGCTCGCCGGCTTTCGCCGCCTTGGCCTGGTCAACCACCGGGCCCGGCACCGCAACTCCGGCTGCATTTCCCGCAGTACACGCCACCGTGCCTGCGATCAGGACCAAAAACAACAGAAAGATATAAGCGGAAAATCTGAACATGAAGGCACCTCTGCGGCCCGCTGGCGGACTCACAGTTTATTAGAGTTCCGGGGCGAACAAAAGTTTCGCGAGACCAATTGATCTACATGTCACAGATTTGGCGTTACTTCTGGTTCGTACCCGAGGCACGAAAGGACGGGCAGTCGGGGATATTTCTTGAACCGGCCATCCGTCAGAGCGAGTTGGCAGAGGAAAAACACCGAACCGCGGTCGGACTCGATGCGCCGCGCATGAATGCAGTTCTGGCAGAGTCCGGGTTGGGGATGGGATGGCGCATTTTCCGTCGGGAGCGCTCACTGGTTCAGGATAACAGCCCGGCTCTCGCCCACTTTTGCGGTCACAAGATGCGCCCTCAAAGCCAAATTTGGTACTGTAGACGGGCATTTCTTTCAGCAGCACGACGCGGAGAGCGGCACGCCCTCCGGACAGCCGGCGGGCCCGTCCTGAGCGAAGTTGAACGAACGCCGGCGCTACCAAGGAGCCTCGATTGAAATATTGGAACTGGTCATTGACGGTCGCTTTCCTCTTCCTGGCAATCCCTTCACCGGCGCAGATTGACGACGCCACCCGGCAACTCTCCCACGACATTTTTAAACAATTGATCGAAATCAACACCACCGATTCAGTCGGCAATGTGACCACTGCCGCCGAAGCCATGGCGCAGCGCTTTCGCGATGCCGGGTTTCCCGACAGCGACATGCAGATCATGGGGCCGAACGATCGCAAGAAGAATCTGGTCGTCCGCCTGCACGGCAGCGGCCAGCACAAACCGGTGCTGCTCATCGGACATCTCGACGTGGTCGAAGCACGGCGCGAAGACTGGACCACCGATCCCTTTCAGTTCGTCGAGAAAGACGGCTACTACTACGGCCGCGGCACGCAGGACATGAAAGACGGCGACGCCATCATGGTCACGACCCTGATCCGGTTCAAGAAGGACGGCTTCGTGCCCGACCGCGACATCATCCTGGCGCTCACCGCGGATGAAGAAGGCGGTACCTCGAACGGGGTGGACTGGCTGCTCAAAAATCACCGCGAACTGATCGATGCCGAATTTGTGCTCAACCACGATGGCGGCGGAATCCTGTCCGAGAACGGCAAGCCGCAATTCATGACGGTGGACGCTTCGGAAAAGCTATATTCCGACTATCAACTGACGGTGACCAACCCCGGCGGCCATAGTTCCCTGCCCCGACCGGACAACGCTATCTACCATCTGGCTGACGGCCTGGCGCGGCTGGAGCACTACCAGTTTCCGTTCGAGCTGACCCACATCACCCGCGCTTATTACGAGCGCATGGCAAAGATCACCAGCGGCGAGCGGGCGGCTGACATGCGTGCCATTCTCAAAAACCCTCCGGACATGGCGGCGGTGGCGCGGCTGTCGAAGGACCCCATCGACAATTCGATCATGCACACCACCTGCGTGGCCACGCGCCTGAACGCTGGCCATGCCAACAATGCCTTGCCCCAGATGGCCCAGGCCAACGTGAACTGCCGCATCATTCCTGGTCATTCGCCCGAAGAGATCCGGCAGGAACTGGAAAAGGTCCTGGCCGATCCCAAGATTTCCGTGAAGGACATGGGAGCCATTGGCGGCGCGGATCATCGACGCTCGTACCCGCCTCCGCCACTGCGTCCGGATGTCTTCCAGCCACTGGAAAAAGTTGTCAACGAGATGTGGCCCGGCCTGGCCGTGATTCCCGATATGTCGACCGGCGCCTCCGACGACATCTACACCAACGCAGCGGGCATGCCTTCCTATTGCGTGTCGGGAGAAGCCATCGATCGCGACGACATCCGCGCCCATGGCAAGGACGAACGCATCCGCGTGGATTCGTTTTACCGGGCGGTAGATTTCTACTATCGGTACCTGAAAGCAGTGGCCTCGGAATAGAAGGGCTGCCCAATCTGAATGTGGCTGTCATCCTGAGCGCAGCAGCAGCTTCGCTTCGCGAAGCTGCTGCGGAGTCGAAGGACCTCTAGCTTCGTACCAGGCGTCAACATGCTCCCACAACTTCACGGTGAATCGCCCTCCCGGCTGTGATAAGCCCGTAGGGGTCCTTCGACTCCACAGGCCCATTCGCAAGCGAATGGGCCTGCTCCGCTCAGGATGACAAGCTCCGATGACAGCGCCGATGACAGGCGCTATTGTTTTCTTGACATTCGCCTTCCCTTCGCCCAAAATTGCGCTATGGCGATCACCAAACGGCAACGGCAGGTGTACGACTTCATCTCCGAATTCGTGCAGAAGAACGGCTACTCGCCCTCGTTCGAGGAAATCGGACAGGGCCTGGAACTCAGTTCGCTGGCCACGGTGCACAAGCACATTTCCAATCTGGAGAAAAAGGGCTTGCTCACGCGCGACTACAACCGCAGTCGCTCGATCGACCTGCTGCCGCCCAAGGGCCGGCTCAAGCAAGCCATGGCGGTGAACACCACGATGGTGCTGCCGTTAGTAGGCCGCATCGCCGCCGGCCAGCCCATCGAGGCGGTGCAGAGCAATGAGACCATTTCGCTCGCGGATTTTGTCCGTTCCAAGGAAGTTTTCGTGCTCGAAGTCCGCGGCGATTCCATGCAGGATGAGGCCATCCTGAATGGCGATTACGTGATGGTGGAGAAAAGCAGAACGGCGCACAACGGGGATATCGTCGTCGCCCTTGTGGAAGGCACCGATGCCACGCTCAAACGATTTTATCGCGAGGGCGAAAATATCCGGCTGCAGCCTTCCAACGCCAGCATGCAACCCATCATTGTGCCGGCGGCGTCGGTCGAGATTCAGGGAAGAGTGATCGGAGTGCTGCGGAAATACTGAAGCAGCTTCTGGCTTCTGGCTCACAGCCTTTAGCTAAAACACGAACACCCGGGCAATTTGCCCGGGTGCTTGAAGGTTTTTGCCTGGCCGAAGACTGACGACTGACGACCGACGACTGCCTTACCCCACGTGCTTGTCAATCGCCTTCTGGATCGTCTCCTTGGGCACGTAGCCTACGATCTGTTCCTTGACCTGTCCGCCCTTGAACACGAGCAGGGTGGGAATGCCGCGGACTCCGTAGCGCATGGGCGTGGCTTGATTGCTGTCGACATCCATTTTGCCGACCTTGATCTTGCCGTGGTAGTCCTTCGCCAGTTCATCGACGATCGGAGCCAGGGCGCGGCAGGGTCCGCACCAGGCCGCCCAGAAATCCACCAGAACGGGCTGCTCCGACTTCAGAACATCCTGGTCAAAGTTTGCGTCCGTCACTTCCAGAATTCCGTTACCTGCCATTTGTCCTCCGCGAGTCCGCTGCTCGCGAATGCAGATGCGAGAAACGGTTGAGCAGCCTACGTGGGCTGCCAGTATCGTAACACTGTATTAGATGCATCCGTAAGCGGAGAAGTCGCAAAGGCGGGACTTTGCGCTCCCAGACCGGGAGGGGAATGGACAGGATTGGGATGGGCAAAAAAAACGTCCCGAACTTTTCAGTTCAGGACGCCTCGGCAGCCCTCCCCCAGAACTGCCAAACCACGAGATGGATACTAGGGCCACCCCATGTTGCTGTAAACGTCACTTTGGTAACTCTGGAACTGGTGTTGGTCACTTCGGGAATCATGACGGGATTGGCTGTACCTGGCAACAAGCCCTTTGACAATCATGGAGAACCGCGGGTTACCTGCTTTGCCAGGTTTCCCCCGCGTCGCTGGTGGTCCAGGTTTCGCGGTTACTGGTGGTCAGTTTGCCATGTCGCATATCGCTGAATTCAACGGCGACAATATCAGCAGTCAGGAACTTGCCATCCGCCACCGGCTTGATCCGGGTCCAGTGTTGGCCGGCATCGGAAGAATGGTAGAGAACGCCGGCGGAGCCACCCACCCAGATATCAGAATCATTTGTGGCAAGCGCGCGGAAAACGACGTTGCTCGCTATCGGAATTGTGTGCCAGGTCTGGCCGGAATCGAACGAGCGTTGCACGGCGCCGTCGGCGGAAATCGTCCAGCGGGCCATGTTGTTGTTGCCGGCAAGCGGCCGCCCGGCATATTTGCCTAACTTAGTCTGCGCGGTTTCCGCCGAGAGCATGTCCGCCTTCCGATCTCCGAGCGACCCGGCACTTGCTCCGCCGTTTACGGACTGAATTTCCTTTCGCGATTCGTTCCTTCGTGACTCGTCCTTTGCCTTCTGCTCCGTGGGTTGCGCCGTTTCGGCGGCCGGAGCCGGCGCGCCCTCCACCATGACGGTTTGCGTGCTGGCTCTGGCCGAGTAATCCAGGGCGTCATTCCTGGCTTTGGTCTGTTGCGCTGCTCCGGCTGTCTTCGCGGCGGACAACGGCATGGGACCCGCTTCAGGCACAGGCCCCGCCGGCATGTCAGCAGATCGAATCGCCTCAACGTTTGCCAATTGATTATTGGCCGGCTCCTGATTTTTTTTGCTTTGATCGAGCGCCATCGCGGGTGGCACGGACCCGCCGGTCCGCGCAGCAATCGTCCCTGAATCCGCACTCTTCTCGCGTGGCTTGGACACCTTGCCCGCAGGCGTGATGTCGCGCTCCAACTGGGCCGGCGCCGGTGGCGCAACATTGGCCGCCAGCTCCTGACCAGACTGTTTGGAGACCTCGCTTTCCAGCTTGGCCGGCGCCGCCGGGGCGTTTTCCGCAAGCGATGGCTGAAGCTCTGGCCCGCGCTCATAGTGCAGCGTCACCGCCGCACTGACCACTACCACGCATGCCGCCAGCGCCCCCCAGCGCAGCACCGGCCAACTCAGCCAACGTGAAGGTTCCGGGCCCGGCGATTGTGCGGATTCGATCTCGGGCATGGCAAGTGACAACACATCGCGGCAATCGGCGCACTCCGCCAGGTGCTGCAGGACCTGGGCGCGTTCGCGGTCTTTCAATGATTTCTCGGCGAAAGCAGTCAACAGGTCGGGATCGGGATGCACCCCGGGCTTCGCAGGCCGCTGCAAGCGCTGTTGCACGATTTTTGGAAGTTGCTCCATATCTCTTTCGCCCCAACGGGGCTTTTACTTCGCGTTCGCTTACCCAGGGCTTGCGCCCTGAACTACATTCTTGGGCCGCTTCGCGGCTGGAGGCCCCATCGGGCAGCCAACCGGCCAACGGGCGTTCCGCCCCAACTCAGGCGTCGGAAGTCACACGCCAGACGCCCGAGGTCCGACGTCCGGCGCCCGCAACTCTCCCTCCTTATCAGAGAACGACTGAGGAGCCGTTTCTTGCGCCACCCGGTCCCGGACATTCAAGCTCAAATCACGCACATCCACGTCCAAGGCTTCCTCGGCCTGGCGGCGGCTCATGCCCTTGCGCTCGAGCGCCGCCAGAATCTGCTTGCGCAGGGACTTGGCCAGTTTGTCCACCTTGCGGCTGATGGTGGATTCATGCACCTTGAGCGCGCGCGCAATCTCCGCCAGCGTGCGGCCATCCAAATAATAAGATGCCAGAATGAAGCGCTCCTCCGCGGCGAGTCTGGACAGGACTTCGTCGGTCGTGGCTTCAACTCGCGGATCGACCACCATGGCCGGCTCGGGACCGGCCGCGGCAAACTGCTCGCCGTCTTCACTCTCTTCGTCCAGGCTGACCAGCCGGCGCTGGCGGCGAAAGCGGTTCACGAATTCCTGCGCCATCACGGTGCGCAGCCAGCCTTCTAAAGAGCCGCGACCGGTGTACGAAGCCAATTTCGAGACGCGCTGGCCGTCGCGCGTGGTGGTTCCGTAGAGATCGGCATAGAGCGAGTCCGCGAGTTCGCGAGCGGCGGAGTCTTCTTTGGCAATGTAGCCCGCGATGTCGTAAAGCTTCTCGCGGTACCGCGCCATGAAAACTTCCCAGGCCCGCTCCTGGCCGGCGGCGCAAGCCCGGGCCAGCGCCAGCTCTTCCACCCGCAAGCCGGCAAGGAATTCCGCGGTCTGCCGTTCAGAGGCATCCGCCGGCAGATATTTGGCGGCGACCTCGTTCAGCACGGCGGCGAACTGCTCCCGGCTCAGACCCGACTTTCCACTCTTTTCGTAGAGCTCGGTAAGCATGGATTCCAACCCGGCGGACACTTCCACTTTGGGTTGGACACCGTGATCGGTCATGGCGGGCAGCCATCCGGATGCTATCAACATTTGTGACGCAAGAAGCTGAATATTTGCCGTTCCTTGGTGTAAGCGCGGGCACTGCCGGGCGGTGGGCGGGGACGTCCACCGGACAGCCGGCGAGATGCCGGCGCTACAGGAGGAACGCAATGAAGTTCAAGCTATTTGCATTGCTTCCGGCATTGGCCATTGCCGGGATCGCTCTATTCGTGCCCGCTACCGCCCCTGCCGGAGACGCGGCTCTGCCTTCCGGCTACAAGGTTCTCGAGCCCATCCGCCACGGGAACTTGACCGTGTTTCCAGTGGTTGCCGCGCGCTCCTATGACACCGCGGAATTCCTTACCCTGGACGAGGGTCTGCGCTCGGGCGAGGTGATCGTAACCGAATCTGGAAGCGTGCAACCGCTCATGCGCCGGCATCGAACAACGCCTTTCCTGGGCGGCGCCCAGGTCAACCAGCTGGTGTTGGTGAACAACTCCAAACGGCCCCTGATCCTGCTGGCAGGCGAGATCGTGACCGGAGGGAAACAGGACCGGGTGATCGGCAAAGACCGCATTATCCCGGCCGAGAGCGATCCGATTGATCTCGGCGTGTTCTGCGTTGAGCCGGGGCGCTGGACCGGCAGCAGCGACAGATTTGGAGTGGGAGGAACGGTCGGTTCGGTACAAGCGCCGATGGCAGCGCCGAATGTCCGCGCCAAGGCGATGGCCGACAAAGACCAGCAGCAGGTGTGGTCGGAGGTGGCGAAAACCAGGACAGCAATGGCCGAAACTGTGACCGTCGCGGGAGCGGCAGAGGCCATCAACGGAACCAGTTCGTACGCCCGCGTGATGGACAACCGCGAGGTTAAGCAGAAAGTCGACTCAGTAGCGGAACCCATCCAGCGAAATTACCAGAGCCTGATTCAACAGCTCCGCGATCAGAATGCTGTGGGCGTGGTGGTGGCGGTGAACGGCCAGGTGGTCTGGGCCGACATCTTCGCCAGCACTAACCTTCTGGAGAAATACTGGCCCAAGCTGGTGCGATCCTATGCGGCAGAAGCGGTTGTGACCCGAACTAAGGACGGCACGGCTGACATCAGGCAGGCGCGGGAATTTCTCAACCATCTGGATGGACGTCATGAGACGGTTGACAGCGAACCCGGACTCTACCGGCAGACAGAAATTGCGGGCGATGGCTTTAGAGCGTTTGAATTGACGTCGCTGCTGCCCAAAACCGGGTTTGATCTCCACGTGGCCAAGATGGCGGAGTAGGACGCTGCTTGTGGCTTCTGGTCTGGAGACTGGAAGCTACTTCATCATCCCCGGTTGGCGCCGTACCAGCTTCTCCAGGAGGATGAGTCATTGGGCAGAGTCTGGCCGGTGATGTCGCGCAGCGCCTGATAAACCCAGCCGTGGGTCTGCGCGTCCAGGGCGGCGTCGTCGGCGTAGTCCAGTAGTTGCGGGATCACGCTGCGGCGCTGTTCCTGGGTGAGCATGCCGGATTGCGCCAGGCTGCAAGCGGCGCGCTCCCGGACCATGGCTGAAGAGTCGTCGTGAAAAGTCCGCAATAGCGGAGCGATGGCCTCGTTGGTCCCCAGATAGGCCAGGCCTTCCACTGCCCAGTGGCGGATTTCCGGATCAGAGTCGCGAAGCTGGCTGACCAATATCTCGTTCACTCGTTCGGGTTCGACGCCGCGGTTGCCAAGAAGACCTAACTCCCAAAGCGCCCACACCCGTTGTGACCGCTGTCCGCGTTCTGCCTCCTGGGCCAGGCGCTCGACCGTCGCCGGCGATTTGATGGCGCCCATGGCGGCCAGATCTAACTCGATTCCAGCTGCCCGGACCCGAAGGTCATTGGAGTTGAGCGCGGTGGTGATCAGGGAGTTGAACCGGGGAGTAAACTTCAGCTTCCCCCACCAGCCTTCGACGCGCCCCGCGATCTGCTCGTTGGCCCCCTCATAGTGGTTCACGGCGCGCTCCAGAAGCAGCTCCGCCTGTTGTTGCGGGCTCTGGTGGTCCAGGGTTTCCATCTCGTGCTCAGAAAGCACTGCGGGCGAAGCCGCTTCCGGCTTGCCTCCCAGAGAAAGAAAACTGGCAACCTGCTCGAATGCGGCCCGCGCATTGCCTGTGGCAAAGAATGCCGCCAGTAGAATCCCCGCGGCAACGGCGAACAGAATACGCCAGCTGCCCGACTGCGGATCGATAGACTGATCCAGCTTCAGGCTCGAGCCGGGCCGTATGGCGCCGTACTCGGGCGCGGGCGCAGGACGCGGATCTCCTTCCCAGGAATGCATGAAAAATAGTCTAGGAGTGTTTGGAAACAGGGTAAAGTTACGGTCGAGTACTTTGGTTATTACCTTTACGAGGCTGATGCAAATGAAGCGCTTGAAGCAATTCTGCCTTACGACCGTCGGCGTCACGCTGGTCACCCTGTTGCCGGTTACGTCTGGTTTGGCTGCAGCGCCGGGGTACCACTTGATAAAAACCTACAAACTGGGCGGCGACGGAGGCTGGGACTATCTGACGCTCGACGCCACCGCGAAGCGTTTGTACATTTCGCGTTCCACGCACGTCATCGTGATCGACCCGGATTCGGGCAAGCCCGTGGGCGATATCCCGGACACTCCTGGAGTTCATGGCATCGCCCTGGCCCCGGAATTCGGCCGCGGCTTCGTCAGCAACGGTCGCGAGGGCACGGTGAGTGTTTTCGACCTGGATAGTCTGAAGGTTCTCAGCAAGATCAAAGTCGGTGAAAACCCGGATGCGATCCTTTACGATCCCGCGAGTAAACGGGTGTTCACGTTCAATGGCAGGAGCCATGATGCCACCGCCATCGATGCCGCCAGTGGCACGGTGGTGGGCACGATCAAGCTGGAGGGGAAGCCTGAGTTTGCAGTCAGTGACGAAAAAGGAGAGATCTTCGTCAATCTTGAAGACAAGAGCGAATTGTTGGCGCTGGATCCAAACAAATTGCAGATCAAGTCACGCTGGCCGCTGGCCCCGTGTGAGGAGCCGACCGGATTGGCCATTGATCGCAAACATCGGCGGCTGTTTTCCGGGTGCAGCAACCAGCAGATGGCCGTCGTGGATGCGGACAGCGGCAAAGTCATCTCCACCCTGCCCATCGGCCGGGGCGTGGATGCCACTGGGTTCGATCCCAAGACTGGATTGGCATTCGCTTCCTGCGGCGAGGGCGTGCTCACGGTCGTGCATGAGGACTCGGCGGACAAATTCAGCGTCGCCGAAAATGTTCCTACCGAACGCGGCGCCCGTACCCTGGCGCTCGATCCCGCGAAGCACCGGATTTTCCTGGTGACCGCGAAATTCGGACCGCCCCCGGCACCGACGGCGGAACAGCCCCGTCCCCGGCCAGCGATTTTGCCTGACAGCTTCGTGCTGTTGGTGGTCAGCCAGTAGGAAACTATCTGTTACATCACGGCCGGAACGCTGATTCCCATGACCGCCAATACCCGCGTCAATTCCCGGCGGACCACGGCCACGGTTGCCAGTAGAAATTTCTTACGGCCCTCGTCTGCTTCACTCAGGATGGGATGGCGGTGGTAGAAGGCATTGAAGAGTTGGGCGAGTTGAAACGCGTGTTTGGCCAGGTACGCGGGCTCGGTGGTGGCAATCGATTGTTCGATGATGTAGGAAGTCTTCGCGGCGGCCAGCCACAATTCCCAGATTTCGTTCCCCGCTTCGCCGGTCAGGTGTTTCGCCAGATCAGCCGCCGAAGGGCGCTCCGCCGGGTTCCTGTCAAATTCTTCGGGATCGAAACCACCCTTGCGAAATATGTTGGCTGCGCGCACCGCGGCGTACTGCGCATAGGGACCAGTTTCGCCCTCGAAGCTTAGCGCTTCCTTGAAATCGAACGCGATCACCGACGACTTGGTGAACTTCAGCATGAAATAGCGCAGCGCCCCGACCGCGATCTGGGTGGCAATGGTGGCGCGCTCGCCTTCCGTCAGTTGCGGATGGCGGCCGTCCACCTCGTTCTTCGCCGCGGCGATGAGCCGGTCGAGCAGGTCGTCGGCCTTTACCCCAAACCCCTTGCGGCCGGAAACTTCAATATACGGGCGGCCCTTGTCCTCATCGGAAAGCTGGTAGCCCAGTTCTGCGGCGCAGCGCGGGGTGAGCGCCACCATCTCGTAGGAGAAATGTGTGTAGTGATCGGCTTGTTCGTTATATCCCAGCCCGCGCAGGGCTTCGATGACGGTGTTCTGTGCCTCTGCCTGGCGGGCGTCAATCACGTTGTAGATTTCCGCCACGTTGCCGAAATGGGGATGGTCCAGGGAGCCCACCGCGGTCGAAAGCCAGCAATCGTGGCCGTTGGGATAGCGATAGAACTTCCGATAGCCAAAATCGCGGCCCAGCAGACCAAACTTCCACAGGTGGTAGGCGATGTCCTTGCCGACGTAGCCAACGGTTCCGTTCGACCGCACAATCACCTTCTGGTCCTCCTCGGCAACCTCGTCTTTCTCTGCGCCGTCCGGGGCAACCTCCAGGGTTTCTGCGCCTTCAGGCTTGGTCGTCCCCGCCCGCCGCATCACCCAGCAACCCTGGTTCTTGCCCTGGGTTTCGTAGAAAAGCACTCCGCCGTCCTTCAACTTGGCGAAGGCGGCATCCCAGAAATGAAGACGAAGGATCTCGCTCTCGCGGGGCAGGAAATCGTATTCGATATCGAGGCGGTCCATGGTTTCGAGGTGACGGCGCAGGACCGCAATGGAAATGACGTCGGCAACGGCGGCACTTTCGTTGTTACCTTCCTCGATGGCGTGCAGCACTTGTTGGCGGACTTGCAAGTTCTCCTTGTCCTGCGAGTACCACTGCGAGACTTGGGCATACAGGTCCCAACAGTAATAATCAAAGCGGGGCTGACGGGTCAGTTGCTCGATTTCGGCGCGCGACTTCTTCTCGATATGTAGAAAACCCACGACCACGTCAGCAACCTGCGCGCCGGTGTTGTCGATGTAATTCTGGACGTCCACTTCCCTGCGCGTGAACCGCAGCAGCCGGACGAAGGTGTCGCCGAGAATGGCGTTGCGCAGATGGCCGACATGGGCCGCTTTGTTGGGATTAATGCTGGAGTGCTCAACCAGAATCTTGCCCGCGGGAACTTCAGGCCGGGGCTTTTCGTCGGCCACCAGGGTGGCGCCGAGCTCTGCGCGTTGAAGGCGGGCGTTGATGTAGCCCGCGCCTGCTAATTCCAGTTTCTCAAAGCCCGGGATGGGGCCAATTCCGTTCACGATCTCTTCCGCAATCTTGCGCGGAGCCTTGCGCAGTCTTTTGGCCAACTCGAAGGCCAGCGGCAAAGCGTACTCGCCGAATTCGACCTTGGGCGGCTGCTCGATGACGATTTTCGGCAGATCCAGGTCGTAGGTGCGACGCAGAAATTCGCGTACGTGTTGGGCGAGCCGGCGTTCGAGATGGCGGTACAAGAATTCCCCTAAGCTGTTGAAGAAAAGAGTGATTGTAGCAAACCGGGCGAGTTCGCGAGGTTTGACGCGGGTTCAGCGGTTCCCTATGATGAAAACTGGTCATTGGTCGTTGGCTCGGTCCCCATCTGTTATTGCGGTCAAAGCGTCCCAATCCGAAGCCAGTGGCCAAGAACCAAGGACGAATGGCCAACAGACCGGTTTTCCCATGCGTATAGCCTACCTCGACTGCTTTTCCGGCATCAGCGGCGATATGTTTCTCGGCGCCCTGGTGGATGCGGGAGTGCCGGCCAGGCTTTTCGAAGAGACGGTCGCGGCCCTGAACATCGGCGCGCGCCTGGAAATTTCGCGGGTCAATCGCAGCGGTATCGCGGCTACCAAAGTCGATGTCTTCGTACACGGTGAAAAGGAACTGCCGCGCGAGGTGTTCTTCGAGCAACAAAGTCAGGCGCAAAGGCGTGATCTGGGACATGAACACGGTCACAAGCACGCGCCGGAACATGTTGAATTGCGGGAACACAACTACAGTCAGCCGCAGGGAGAAAACACGCGGGCGGGGGCGCCCGCGCCACACCAGCACGAACCTGGCCGAGGTCTGAAAGAGATACGCGAAGTGATACGCCAGGCCGGCATCAGCGAAAGCGCGAAGAGAACCGCGATTGCCGTTTTCGAGGCGTTAGGTGCAGCAGAGGCCAAAATCCATAACAGTGATGTGGAAAAAGTGCACTTCCACGAGGTGGGCGCCGTGGATGCGATGGTGGACATCATCTGCGCCGCCGTGGGAGCCGAGGCGTTGGGCGTGGATGAGATTGTGTGCTCCCCGTTGAACGTCGGCGGGGGCACCGTGAAGTGTGCGCACGGAGTTCTTCCCGTGCCAGTCCCGGCCACGGTCGAACTTTTGCAGGGTGCTCCCATTTATTCCTCGGGCATTCAGGTAGAACTGGTCACTCCGACCGGCGCGGCGATCGTGAAGACGCTGGCTAAACGGTTCACACCCTTTCCGGCCATGAGGATTGAGAAATCCGGATACGGCGCCGGCAGTCGCGACTTTCCCGGCCATGCCAATGTGATTCGTCTGACCATTGGCGAGTCCCAGGCAGGATTGGCGGAGAACACTTCGCAGGAAACCGTCACCGTGCTCGAGGCCAACCTCGACGATCTGAATCCGCAGGTGTTCGGTTACGTGGTTGAACGTCTGCTCGAAGCCGGAGCGCTCGATACTTTTGCCGTACCGGTGCAGATGAAAAAGAATCGTCCGGGAATGTTGCTGACCGTGCTGGCGAAGACCGGAAGATGCACCCCGATTGACCCAGATTATCTTCACCGAAACCAGCACCCTGGGCGTGCGGCGGCGAGAGGAGCAACGGCAGACCTTGACGCGAAAGTGGATCAAGGTGGTCACCCGTTGGGGAGACGTACGATTGAAAATTGCCAGCATGAACGGCACCATCACCAACTACGCGCCGGAGTACGAAGATTGCAAGAAAATCGCTGCTGCGAACCATGTGCCGCTGAAGAGCGTGATGAATGAGGCCATGGAAGCCTATTTGAAAGCCCTGAGAAGCTGAGGGCCCTGAACTGCCCGGATCAAGCGCTGGCACCCAAATGAACAAGAAGTTTTACATCACGACACCGATCTATTACGTGAACGCACGTCCGCACATCGGACATGCCTACACCACCATTGCCTGCGACACTATTGCCCGCCGCCAGCGCATGCTGGGCTTTGATACCTACTTCCTGACCGGAACCGACGAACACGGGCAAAAGATCGAGCGGGCCGCGCAGGCCGCGGGAAAAACTCCGCAGCAGCTTACCAATGAAGTCTCCGCTGAGTTTCGCGCGCTCTGGGACCGGATGGGACTGACCTACGACGATTTCATCCGCACCACTTCCGACCGGCACAAGCAGGGGGTGCAGGCGCTGTGGCGCCGCATCCGCGACAATGGCTACATCTACAAAGGGCACTACACCGGCCAGTATTGCGTGTTCGACGAACTCTACGTGGATGCGGTTGGACCGGGCGCGCCCTGTCCGGAATGCGGACGCCCCACCGAAACCGTGCAGGAAGAGAATTACTTCTTTAAGCTGTCCGCATTTCAGGACAAACTGCTCGAACTCTACACCGGGCAACCTGATTTTATTCGTCCCGAGACGCGACGCAATGAAGTGATGTCGTTCGTGCGCTCGGGCCTGCGCGATCTTTCGGTCAGCCGCAGCACCTTCTCCTGGGGCATCCCGGTTCCGGAAGATCCCAAGCACGTGATTTATGTGTGGCTGGATGCGCTGGCGAATTACATCACCGCGTTGGGTTATGGATCGGAAGATACGGCGAAATACGATAAGTATTGGCCGGCCGATGTGCAGATGATCGGCAAGGAGATCGTGCGCTTTCACTGTGTCTACTGGCCGGCATTTCTGATGGCTGCGGGTCTGCCGCTGCCGCAGAAGATCATGGCCCACGGCTGGCTGCTGTTCGAAGAAAATAAAATGTCGAAGTCGCGCGGGAACATCGTGCGGACGGAGACCATTCTTGACGTGCTGGGCTCAGACGCCTTGCGCTATTTTCTGCTGCGCGAAATCGTCTTCGGGCAGGACGGATCGTTTTCCTTTGACGCCCTGGTGCAGCGTTACAACGCCGACCTGGCCAACGGCTTAGGCAACCTGGCCAGCCGTACGCTCACCATGATCACGCGCTACTTCAAGGGCGAAGTGCCCTACCCCTCGCGTGCTGCCACCCGCACGGCGGAAGAGAATACCATGGTTGAGACCGCGCGCCAGACCATCGCGGAATGCAACACTCTCTTCGACCAGTGCCATTTTTCGCGGGCTTTGGAAGTGGCCTGGAGCCTGGTTGGAGCCGTGGACAAATACATCGTCGAGACGCAGCCCTGGGCGCTGGGCGAGAAGCAGGACGACGAAAGCCGCTCGCGGCTGGCAACCATTCTTTACAACAGCGCGGAGGCCCTCCGTATCGTGACTGCCCTCGCCCATCCCGTGATTCCCGATGCGACCGCCAAAATCTGGGCGCAGATGGGGCTGGGAGATATCCGCAAATTTCCCCTGTCGGATCTGCAGTGGGGACAACTCAAGCTGGGGACAAAGCTCGGCGATGTGCTGCCCGTCTTTCCCCGCGCCGACAAGAGCACAATCGAAAGGATGCAGCAGATGGAAGAGCAGGGACGCAGTGCTTCGGTCGCGATCGAAGAAAAGGCCCCCGTAGCACCGGCGAGCGCACCCCCGCCGAAACCCGCCACAACCGTACCCGACGGCAAAATCGGCATTGAAGACTTCGCCAAGGTCGAACTGCGCGTGGGGCAGGTGAAAGTCGCCGAAAAAGTGAAGGGGGCCGACAAGTTGCTGCGCCTGGAAGTAGATCTCGGCACTGAAATTCGGCAGGTGGTAGCGGGAATCGCCGAGGCTTATGCACCCGAGACTCTGGTGGGGCGCAAAGTCGTGATCGTCGTCAACCTGGCTCCGCGGAAGCTGCGCGGACTGGAGTCGAACGGAATGATCGTCGCCGCATCTCCCGAAGGCGGAAAGCCAGTGCTGGCGGCCTTCTTAGAGGATGTGCCGGTGGGAACACGTTTGAAATAGATGGAAACCAGCCGAGCTTCGCTCGGCCTGGACGGGTCAGAGACCCGTCCCCACACAGGCAGGGCCAACGACCAATGACCAACGACCAACGACTTTGTTCATAGACTCCCACGCCCATCTCGAAATGGAGCAGTTCGACGCCGACCGCGAGCCGATGATCGCCCGAGCGCGGGACGGCGGCATTGAAAAGATCGTCGCCATTGGTAGCGGAACCGGCCCCGGTTCTCTGGACTGCGGCATTCAACTGGCCGAGCAGCATGAATTTATCCTCGCCACCATCGGCATTCATCCTCACGAAGCCAAACTAGCCACCGATGCGGACTTTCAAGAACTTGAGCAATTGGCGCGGCGGCCCAAGGTCATCGCCTGGGGTGAAATTGGCCTGGATTACTTTTACGATCATTCACCGCGCGAACTGCAGCAACAAGTCTTCCTGCGGCAGATGGAGTTGGCCAGAGCGGCCAAATTGCCGATCGTGATCCATTGCCGGCCCTCCGCCGGCAGCGATAACGCCTGGGATGACTGCCTCAATCTTCTGGAACAGCACTGGAGGGCCAGCGGCCTGGGAGGAATTCTGCACTGCTTCACCGGGACATGGCCCTACGCCAAACGGGCTCTCGATCTCGGCTTCATGATTTCCTTCGCCGGCAACCTGACCTTTCCCAAAGCACAACTGATCCGCGATAGCGCTAAAGAGGTTCCGCTGGAGCGTGTGCTGATCGAAACCGACTCCCCCTTTCTGGCCCCCGTGCCGCACCGCGGCAAGCGCAATGAGCCCGTATTTGTGAAGGAAGTCGCCCGCCAGCTGGGCGAGCTGCGCGGGCTTTCGACGGAAGAGGTCGGCACGCAGACCGCGGTGAACTTCTATAATTTTTTCAAACTAGTCTGAGCACGGTGGCGCCTGATCGAGATTCTTTGCATCCTTTGCGGTCCTCCTTGGCGGCCTTTGCGGTTCAAGATTCTGAACGATATAGCCAAACCCATTACCGCGAAGGACGCGAAGAGAGCCAGCGCAATCGCCGCCGAAGCAAAAGAACTGCGGGTTTGAAACCACTTCTTCTGATAACCTCAGAAGTTACATTTTCATAGTTTGAAGAAAGCGCCAGGAACATGCCCGAAAATACCTTCGACATCGTCAGCAAAATCAATCTGGAAGAGGTCTCCAATGCCATCCAGCAGGCGACGAAAGAAGTTCACACCCGCTTCGATCTGAAGGACTCCAAGTCCAAAATCGAACTGGAGGGTAACGACGCGATCGTCCTGCATTCGATTGACGAATATAAACTGAAATCGGTGAGCGACGTGCTGCAGCAGAAGCTGGCAAAACGCGGTGTGCCCCTGAAAGGGTTGACGCACGGCGCGGTCGAATTGGCCCTCGGCGGCACAGCCAAGCAGAAGATCACCTTGCAGCAGGGTATCCCGATGGAAAAAGCCAAAGAAATTGTGAAGCTGATCAAGACGTCGAAAAACAAGGTGCAGGCGTCGATTCAGGGAGACCTCGTGCGTGTGAGCGGCAAGGACCGCGACACGTTGCAGGAGGTCATCGCCCTGCTGAAACAGCAGGATTTCGGGATCGACATGCAGTTTACGAATTATCGGACGAACTAGATTTCACCACGCAGGGACAGCGGCACGGAGAAATAACGGTCCATGAATTCGGCCACCGATGTTTTTTTTAGCGAATCGGTTCTCTGTGACTCGGTGTCTCCGTGGTGAAGAAGACGAATATGAGCATGCCGGCCGCCATCAACGGGAAAGAAATCTTCGAGCTTCTGCGCGAAGACCTGGCGGCAATTGAACGCGAATTTGGACGCGACACGGTCTCGGGCGTCGAAGCCATTACTGAGATCGGCGAATATTTGCGGGGCGGCGGCGGCAAGCGTATCCGTCCCGCGCTGTTGCTGCTGGCGGCCAAATTGTTCAACTACCAGGGCCGCGGCGCGATCCGCATGGGCGCCGTGGTCGAGATCATTCACACCGCCACGCTGGTGCACGACGACATTATTGACGAAGCCCAGACGCGCCGCGGACGTCCCGCGGCCAACACGCAATGGGGAAACTCGAAGTGCGTGCTGGCCGGCGACTGGCTTTACATGCAGGCCTTCAAGGTCGCGGTCCAGGAGCGCAACTTCCGCATTCTCGATACTCTGATCGAATTGACCCAGCAAATGGTCGAGGGCGAACTCCTGCAGATGGAGAAGCTGGGCAAACTGATTTCGCTCGACGAGCACTTTGATCTGATCTTCCGCAAGACCGCCTGCCTTTTTTCGGTGTGCATGCGGATGGGCGGAATCCTGGGCGGGGCCAGCCCCGAGCAGGAAGAAAGTCTGGGACAATACGGGCGCGATTTGGGAATGGCATTCCAGATCGTGGATGATGTGCTCGACCTCACCGCGTCAGAGCAGGTCCTGGGCAAGCCCGTGGCCAGCGACTTGCGCGAAGGCAAAGTCACGATGGCAGTGATCCATGCCCTGGAGCGCTGCACGCCGCGCGAACGCGACATGATCAACACGGTCGTGCAGGAGCGGGCGTTCGATGGCGTTACCCATCGCGAAATCATCGAAATTCTGGAACGCTATGGATCGCTCGAAGCCGCCAATGCCCGTGCCCTCCAGTACGCCACCCTGGCGCGAAATGCGATTTGCAGTTTTCCGGACAGCGAATTCAAGCGGGCGTTGTTGTGGGCGCCGGATTTTGTTGTCGCGAGAGAAAAGTAGCCGGCCCGGACCGCTAATCATCAATCCTTAAGGCGCGGCTTCAACTCTGGATAGCCCACTCCTGCAGGTTCCTGACCTGGAACACTGGAGGGCGGCAAAGGCAGCCCTTTTTCTTTATACTAACGCAGCTGGAATCCGGCTCGTGGATGCAACCATTAATTTCACTCATCGGACACCATGGATACATCCTGGTATTCGTCATTGTCCTCGCCGAATCCTTAGGCATGCCCGTTCCCGCGGCTATTGCCCTGGTGGCGGGTGGCGCGGCTGCAGCCTCCGGACTTCTGAGTCTCTCCCGGCTCTTACTGTTGTCCGTCCTGGCCATGCTGCTGGGCGATTCGCTGCTATTTGTTGCGGGACGCCACATGGGATGGGGTCTGCTGGGCTTTCTCTGCAAACTATCGGTGAACCCTGAAACCTGCATCCTGCGGTCGGCCGAATCCTTTTATAAGCGCGGCAAGGCCACACTCCTGTTCGCCAAATTCATTCCCGGAATCAATACCATGGCTCCGCCGCTGGCGGGAAGCATGCGAATGCCATTTGACAGTTTTCTGCGGCTCGATCTCGCGGGCGCGTCTCTCTACGCCACCGTCTACATTGCCGTGGGCTATTTGTTTCGCGATTTTCTGGTTTCCCTGATGCGCGTCTTTCAAACCGCGGGCCGTGCCGTGGAAGCGGTCACCGTCCTTGCGCTCATCGGCTATGCCCTCTACCGCGTCTGGCTGTATCGCAAGCACGGCGTCTATCGGGTTGTACCGCGGGTCCATGTGGAAGAGTTGACGCGTATGCTCGCGTCGGTAGACAAAGACAAGATCGTCCTCATGGATGTTCGCAGCCATGGCTACTATGACGCCGAGGCGGCGCGCATCAAGGGATCGATCCGGCTGGAGCCCAACAACCTGAAGGAAGAGCTGAAAAGTATACCCAAGGACAAAGACATTTATGTCTACTGTACCTGAGCACGCGAAGCGACCAGCGCCCGGGTGGCGCATATGCTGCGGGAGGAAGGCTTCAACGCGTTCGTGATCGTGGGAGGACTGTCGGCCTGGCGCAAGGCCGGCAATCCGCTGGAACCGGTTCCGCGTGACGATTTAGTGAAGCTGCCAACATTTTCGTGAATCGGGCGACGGCACAGACCACGTAGGGACAGATGTCCTCCTCTGTCCAGCGGAGCGCAGCTCCGCTATTTTCTTTCGCGGCAGAAGGCAGTCGAGCTGAGCTCGACTGGACAGATGAGGACATCTGTCCCTACGTGGTTCGTGGAGCTGGCCTCGACGCATGTCCAAGGAAATTGAAATCAAGTTTCGTGTGAACGACGTTCGCGAACTCACGCGGCGGCTGCGAGCGGCAAAGTTTCGTCAGGTGACGCCGCGCACGCACGAAACCGACACTCTTTTCGACCTTCCCGGCCAAACCCTGCGGAAACGAGGCGAACTGCTGCGCCTGCGCAAGTATGGGACCCGTTGGCTGCTGACCCACAAGGCCAAGGGCAAAACGTCCCGGCACAAGGTCCGGGTAGAAACTCAAACCGGGCTTGACGATGGTGAACAATTTCAACAGATCTTGCGGGCGTTGGGCTATGTTCCTTCCTTCCGATACGAAAAATTTCGCGCCGAGTGGAGCGACGGCTCGGGGCACGTGGTTCTGGATGAAACCCCCATCGGTTTTTTTGGCGAGATCGAAGGGCCGTCCCGGTGGATTGACCGGACTGCCCACCGACTGGGCATAGACCGCCAGTCGTACATAACGGAGACCTACGCCGGACTGTTCTTTGCCTGGAAAAAGCGAACCCGAAGCCGTGCCCAGGAGATGACATTCCGCGCTGTGCGGGACGCCAAACGATAGCATTAGCGGTGCACAACGTTTTACATCCGGGGAGAGTGCGCTCTCGTGACTTTGCGCGCTCGCCTGCGTCTAACCCGGCAAGAGTCGAATGACTTCCGCGGAGGCGGGCATGCGTTGGCTGGGCAAGAGTGTGTGCTGCGCGGCGGCCATTATCCTAACGGCTCTGCCGGGTGTCGTGCTTGCGGCCCCGCCACCGACTTTTGGCAAGGTCACCATTCCCCGAGTCAGCAGTCCTCCCCGTCTGGAAGATTTTCTGCAAATGAAACCGAGTCCGGCCTGGGAAGGCAAGATGGCTAAGATCGACCGGTTCATCCAACGCACCCCCAGCGACGGAGAGCCGATCACGCAGCGGACCGAGGCCTACCTGGGCTACGACAACAAGAACCTGTATGTCGTCTTCGTTTGCTTCGACAATCAGCCGCGCAAGATTCGCGCCCATCTCGAGCGGCGCGAGGAAATATTTGATGATGACAATGTCGAACTGATGCTGGACACGTTTCACGATCACCGCCGGGCCTATGCCTTCTTTTCCAATCCACTGGGCATACAATCCGACGCGCTTTGGACCGAAGGCCAGGACTTTGATTTCTCCTTCGACACCGTCTTCAATACCGAGGGAAAGATCACGAAGGAGGGTTTCGTGATCAAGATGGCCATCCCTTTTCGCAGCCTGCGTTTTGCCTCCACCGATCCGCAAACTTGGGGGATCATGCTGAACCGGTACATCCAGCGTGACAATGAGGGCGCTTTCTGGCCACGGAACTCGAGCCGGATCAGCGGCCGCCTGAATCAGGAAGGCGACGCCACCGGTCTGGAAAATATTTCTCCCGGGCACAATTTTCAGCTCATACCGTATGGAATTTTTCGTTCGTACCGTGATCTCGACCTGCGCGATCCGGACCATCCCAAGTTCACCCAGCGCGATGCGTTCGGGCAGATCGGGCTGGATGCCAAGGTGGTCCTGAAGGACAAGTTCGTGGTGGACGCGACCGCGAACCCTGATTTCAGCCAAATCGAGTCTGACGAGCCGCAAGTGACGGTAAACCAGCGCTTCGAAGTCCAGTTTCCCGAGACGCGTCCGTTTTTTCTGGAAAACTCCAACTATTTCCAGACTCCGATTCCGCTGCTTTTTACACGCCGAATTGTCGATCCCCAGTGGGGCGTGCGTCTGACGGGGAAAGACGGACCGTGGGCCGTGGGCATGCTCGTGGCTGATGATGCTTCTCCTGGCGCAGAGGTCGCTCCCGACGACCCTTTGTTCGGAACCCACGCTTACTTTGCCGTCGGGCGTGTCAGCCGCGATATCGGGAGCCAGTCGACCCTGGGCGTGATGTTCACCGATCGTGAAGTGGGTCCTTATTTCAACCGGGTGGGAGGGATTGACGGCCGCTTCAAACTCAATGCCAACTGGGTGGCGGCCTTTCAGGGCGTTGTGAGCTCCACGCTGTGCAGCGACACTCGCAATAACGTCTGCACCCTCGGGACCTATCTCGCCGGCCCCGCCGCCGAGGTCACGCTGCAGCGCGATGGCCGCAAACTGAATTACTTCATGGATTACACGGACCGCAGCGACGGGTTTCGCACTTTCGCTGGCTTCGATCCGCAGCCCGACATTCACAATCTCTACCACCGGTTGCTCTACAGTTTCCGTCCCGAAGGCAAGCACCTCATTTCCTGGGGACCGGGGATGGAGGTTTACCACACCTTCGATCACGCCGGGAATTACCTGAACTCAGGCTATCTCCCGTCACTGAGAGCGGAATTTGTGGGCCAGACCTTTATCACTCTCTACTATGCGAAGGAAATGGAACTGCTGCGGCCGAGGGATTTCAGCGTGCTGACCAGCAATCAGAAGTACGTTCGCCACACCACGGAAGTCGAGTTCAAGACCAGCCTCTACCGACCCGTCCTTCTCGATGTGGACTATCGCTTCGGCAGCCGGATCAACTACGACTCGCCCGATGGCGTGGCGCCGTTTCTGGCGGGCCGAAGCAGCGTCACGGCCAGCCTCGTCGTAAGACCCACCAAGTCGCTGCGCGTAGACAATACCTATCTGCTGCTTCGCTTGCACAACCGGCTGGGGCCAACCGGCAGCATGAACAATCACATTATCCGTTCCAAGTGGAACTATCAGTACACCAAGCGACTCTCGTTCCGCTTCATTGGACAATACAACGCCGTTTTGGCCAACCCGGCTTTCACCTATCTGGAGACAACCCGGAATTTCAACGCCGATTTCCTCATCACCTATCTGATTCACCCCAGCACCGCGTTCTACGTCGGCTACAACAGCAATCTGGAAAATGTGCAGTTGCCTTTGGGGAATGATGTGGACGGAGACCTTCTGCACAGCGGCCGCCTGAAGAATGACGCGCGGGGACTGTTCGTGAAAGCGTCGTACCTGTTCCGCTTCTAGACCTGGTCCACGTAGGCCCAGATGTCCTCATCTGGGCAGGCGAGCAAAGCTCGCCAGGGTTTGAGCGAACTGCGGAGCTTCGCTCCGCCGGGCAGGTGGGACACCTGCCCCTACGGATTCGTATGTGATTCAAGCAGAAAGACCGCCCTACGCGACCGGAGCGGGTTTGTCGCAGAACTTATCGAATGCTTTCTTCAGTTCGGCGGCGATATCCACGGCCTCGCGATGCTCGATGTCGCTGCGCTGCATCATGTGAACTACCTTGCCGTCGCGCAACAGCGCAATGGATGGAGAAGATGGCGGATATCCAACAAAATAAGAGCGCGCCCGATCGGTGGCTTCCTTGTCCTGACCGGCAAAAACGCTGAACAACTTTTCCGGATGGCTGGAATGCTGCAGCGCGGCGCGGACTGCGGGACGCATGCGACCCGCGGCGCATCCGCAAATGGAATTCACCACGACCATGGTCGTGCCGGGTTGGTTGGGTAGGGCGCGGTCGACTTCAGCGGCACTGCGGAGTTCCTCGATGCCGAGACGGGTCAGCTCCTCGCGCATTGGCATCACCATGATCTCTGGGTACATTTTCTCTCCTTAACCTCATTCTAAATACGACGCGGAATCTCAGGTCTTAAGCTGCGCAAGTCACCGCAGGATGTGCCCCGACGTACTGCCCCGAGGCCGCAACCGCCCCTCTTCCCGTCATATATAGTGAAGCCATCATACCATCATGACGATCCTGGAAAACGTGCCCCTGGCGCCGCTTACCACCCTCAAGGTGGGGGGGCCGGCGCGCTATTTCACTGAGCCAAAATCCGTTACTGAGGTGGCGGAAGCCGTGAATTTTGCCCGCTCACGGGACCTTCCTCTTTTTGTGCTGGGCGGCGGCAGCAACCTGGTGGTCTCGGACTCGGGTTGGCCGGGCCTGATCTTGAAACTGGCCATTTCGGGAATCGAAGAGCGCACTGAGAACGGCAAAACCCGGTTCGAAGTGGGAGCCGGTGAAGAGTGGGACAAATTCGTGACCCGCGCCGTCGCCAGAAATTGCGCCGGAGTCGAATGTCTGAGCGGCATTCCCGGCAGCGTCGGCGGGACCCCGGTACAAAATGTGGGAGCCTATGGCCAGGAGGTCTCCGAAACCATCGAGTCCGTGCTGGTGTTCGATCTCAAAGACGGCCAGGTCCGTGATCTCTGTGCCGAAGCCTGCGGATTTCAGTACCGCACCAGTATCTTCAATACCAGCGAACGGGGACGTTTCATCATCCTGCGCGTGACCTACAGCCTGACGCCGGGCGGCAATCCTCGCATCGAGTATGCGGACCTGAAAAGGCATTTCGCAGGCTTTCAGAATGCCCCCTCATTGACCAGTACCCGCGAAGCCGTGCGCCGGATACGCGCCGCCAAAGCCATGCTGATCACCCCCGGAGACGAGGACTGTCGCAGTGCGGGCTCGTTCTTCAAGAATCCCGTGCTTGCGGCGCACGCAGTACGACGAGTTGACCGGGCGCGCCCAGGCCAAGGGATTGCAGGTCCCCAGTTATCCCGCGCTCGATGCTCTGAGAAAGGTTTCAGCCGCCTGGCTGGTAGAGCACTCGGGTTTCAGCAAGGGCTATAGCAGCGGCCACGTCGGCATTTCGCGCAAGCATGCCCTGGCCATCGTGAATCGCGGAGACGCTACCGCCGCCGACATCCTGGGATTGAAAGACCACATTCAACAGCGCGTGGAAGAACTCTGGAACATACGGCTCGAACCGGAGCCTGTGTTTGTGGGATTTTAGCGGTAGTTCGACGGCGCGTTGTCAGTCGCAGACGTGAAGTTCTAAACCCCGGTTGGCTCCAGGCTTGCGGCAAAGATAATTCCGAACAATTCAACCCGCTGGACGGTCTTCATGTTTGAGGGCATGCGAGTGGCGGTCGGACAAGTGACCCTGAGCGAGGCCATGGCACTGGCACGGACGGAAGAGGACCAACTGGAACTCGCCGTCCGTGAGTATGCACGCATGGTGTACCGGATTGCCTATTCCGTGCTGCGCAATCATCAAGACGCGGAAGACGCTACCCAGGAAACCTTCGTCCGGGTGATGCGGGCGCGAAGGAAGCTGGCAACGGTAGATGATCCGCAGCGGTGGCTCGCACGCATCGCCTGGCGGGTCGCGGTGGGGCGGAGGAAGAAGTCTCCCGAGATATCGCTGGAAGAAACCGGCGGGGCGGTGACGCAGTTGCGTTCTACCGAAATGCCGGCTGATCAGGCAATGGTTGGGCGTGAGGTTGCCGAGGCGCTGGAACGATTAGTCCCTGCGTTGCCGCGCCGGTTGCGGGACGTTGTCACTCTCTCCACGGTCGAGGATATGTCACCAGGGGACGTTGCCGCGGTGCTGGAGATCAGCGAAGCCGCGGTGCGTTCGAGGCTGTTCCGAGCGCGGCAGATTCTGCGCGAGAAATTGGGTGTGTTGCTGGAACAACGTTATGGAACCTAATGACAAAGACTCGGTCCTCGACAACCTGCTGGATAGCGGGCTGGAGCAGTACGGCCACGCCTCACCACGAACGGGACTGGAAACGCGGGTACTCGCAAATCTGCGGGCGATGCAGGAAAACCGAGTTGCGCGCGCTCGGCCGTGGTGGCAGGCCGGGGCGACTGTCGCGCTTTGCGCTTTGGCTGCAGGAGCCTTGTTCATGATCCGAAAGCCCGGGAACAGCCTCGAACTGCGGATCCACCGGTCGCCGGTAGAAACGGCTGCCCGGGTTGCCCCGGCCGCCACAAATCCAGCACCGGTGCAAACGCTGAGTGCCGGAAGCCGGTGGAGTCCAAGTGTTCGGGCCCGAAGGCGGGTTGCCACCCTCTCCGCTGAACCACGTTTGGAGCAGTTCCCTTCTCCTGCACCGCTCAGCAAAGAGGAGGAGAGCCTGGTTCGCTACATCCGGGAGCGTCCGCATGACGCGGCGCTGATGGCGCGTGCGCAAGCAGAACTTTTGAAGCAGGACAGCCAGCCATTCGCATCTCTGCTGTCGGCTGGACCACCAACGGACTCGCAACCATAGTCAAGCATAGGGAGAACGGTCATGCGCAGATCAACTACGGCGATTGCATTCGTCCTGGGACTTTTTCTTTGTAGCGGAACTCCGCGATCATGGGCACAGGAGTCTGGCGCTGCGCGACCTCCGGCGGCCCAGGCCACCGGCTATCGCCTGGATCTCTCCATCAATGAATTGGAGGATGGAAAGAAAATCAATACTCGCCACTACTCCATGAATCTGACCGATGACAGCGCAACCAAGGAACTTAAGATTGGAACACGTGTGCCCGTGCAACCGGAGGAGGGCAAGTTTCAGTATATCGATCTGGGGACATCCATTTCCGCCAAGCTGTATCTGAATAACAATTCGTTGACCCTGGACGTCCGGGTGGAAGTCAGTAGCCTGGCTTCCGCCGATCAAGCTACACGCGGACAACCGCTGGTGCGTCAGATGGTTCTTAGCGGTAGAACGCTCGTGGTTCCGGAAAGGCCGATGGTCATTGGTAGCGTGGATGATCCCAACTCGAGGCGCGAGTTTCAACTGGAAGCCACCGCAGCCAAGATCAAATGAGAGCGCTTGCTATTTCTTGGGCAGCGTGCGAAATGGGTGCTCGAAACTCAAATAGAGAAAGATGGCCCGTTCACCCGCGCTGGGCCCGACTCCCAGCGGGACGCCAATCCCCGGAACAATCTGCAGCCCATTCTTGAAGTTGTAGGCCCAACGGATCCCGGGGCTGAGGAAGAGTGCGCTTGTCCACTCGGTGTGATTACTCGCAACCACAATCTGGGAGCGGGCAAACACGGTTTCCATCATGACATTGAAACGAGGGTTGACGAGCCAGATGAAGCTCTGGCCGAAATTGTAGCCGGCCGTCGCGGCGCGATCACCGGCGGCGTTCTGGGCGTGGGGAAAGAAAGTGGCGCCGGCATTCCAGTGGCTGACCAGCTTCCTGCCCAGCACAACGCTCAAGGGGAGGTTGGTTTGCAGACCGAAGCTGCCCGAGCCTCGACCCTTGGTGGAATCGCCGGTGGGAAAAATCAGGCTCAGGCGCGGGGAGAAGGCAACACGAGTCTCTCCACTTCCAACCAACTGGTAGCGGTAATTCAGGAAGACATCTCCGACGCCAACGCCGGAGCCGGGAAAAGACCCGGAATGCAAGGCAACCAGAGTGTAGCTGAGCTGATGGCGCTCGTCGCCGGGAGCTGGCCATTCCTGGGTGAAGCTGTAGTTCCAGTCCTTGCTGTCGAAGAAGCGGGTGAAGCTGGAAATGTGTTGGACTACGCCAAAATTCTGGTTGTAAGCCTCCTCCACCAGAAAACTGTTGTCCTGAATGCCGGGTACGGCGCTGGGCGCCGGCGCCTGCTGGCCCAGGGAGTTGGTGCCCAGAAGAATAATCGACGCAAAGACCAGGGCCGAACTGCCGGCCACGTGGAATATGCCTGCCTTAACCATGATTAAGTAAATCACATAATCATCAGTTAACTCAATTCCTGCCTTGGGGGACGCCGTGCTTTTCGGCCAGGCGTCGCGCTTCCTGGAAAATCGCGGCAAACATCGGACGGGTCAGCTTGCCGGTCTGGGTATTCTGGTTTGAGGGATGGTAGGAAGCCAGCAAGATTTTCCCGTCAGGCATCTCGTAACTGGCTCCGTGGCGAAACGGGTAGGGATTTTTGCTGTATAGCAGACCGTGGTACTTGAGGTAGTTGAGGTAAGCCTCGAATCCAATTTTGCCCAGAGCCACAACCACTCTGACGCTCTTGAGCCCCTCCACTTCGCGGTCAAGATAAGGGGCGCAGTTCGCCAACTCCTGCGGCAGAGGCTTGTTATCGGGAGGAGCACACCGGACCGCCGCTGTGATGTAGAGATCTCGCAGCTCAAGCCCGTCATCGCGCTTTGTGGCGTCAGGTTGATTGGAGAATCCAGCCTCATACAGGATCGGATACATGAATTTTCCGGACGCGTCGCCCGTAAACGGGCGGCCGGTGCGGTTCGAGCCATGGGCCCCAGGCGCCAGGCCGAGCACCAGGACACGGGCGTTGGGATCGCCGAAGCCGGGCACGGGCTTCCCCCAATACTCCCAATCGAGGTAGGCGCGGCGCTTCTCGCGCGCGATCTTCTGCCGATATTCCACCAGGCGCGGGCAACGCGTGCAGGCAATCACTTCGCGGTTCAGTTGAGAAAGCCAGGCTGGCATCCGAATCATTGTATGCGGAAGCGCGGTGCCAGCCGTTACCCGGGCATCGCCGATCCTGATTTCCGGGTCTCTGCGACCTTTGCGGTATTTCTTTGCGTCCTTTGCGGTTAAAGATTTTGGGACGGTGCAGGCAAAGTCAAACCCTTTAACCGCAAAGGTCGCAAAGAAATACCGCAAAGGTCGCAAAGAGGGGCCTGGCGCGCTTCGACTGTTTCGCCTCAGGTTACGTTTGTCACGTTGTTTCCGGCCTTGGTCGTTTGACGCTGCTCTTGTCTAGTCTTTACACTCAGAATTACAGCCAGTGCCATTCGACACTCAGTTGAGTTCCGAAATGGAACGGCTCGAACGGTCAAAGCCTGAAAGGCAAATGTGAGCCCCACTGAAACCAGCAGTAGCACCCGGCGGGAGATCGCGGTGGAAATACCCGTCGAGGAAGTAACGCGCGAGACCAATTCCCTGATTCAGAAATATCAGAAGCTGGCGCGCATTCCGGGCTTCCGCCGCGGCCATGTGCCTGCGTCCGTCATTCGCCAGCGGTTCGCGGAAGATCTAAAGAGCGACGTGGTGGAGGCGCTCGTCCCCCGCTATTTCCGCAAAGAGGCCGACAAACAGGGACTGATCCCGGTTTCGCAGCCGCAGGTTACCGACCTCCACTTGAAAGACAACGAACCCCTGACCTTCAAAGCCAGCTTTGAAGTGATGCCCGAGATCAAGGTAGACGGCTATAAGGAATTGCGCGCCGAAAAGCCCGAAGTCACGGTTACCGACGAAGAAGTCGAGCAGTCGCTGAACGGATTGCGGGAGCAGCATGCGACTTTCACGTCCGTGGAAGGCCGCGCGCTGGCCGACGGAGACTACGCCCAGGTTTCGCTCGATGGCGAACCCAAGGACGGCTCCAAAGACGGACAGGATAAGCCGGTCCACATGGATGAAGTGCTGGTCGAAATCGCGGGCAAGAACACCATGCCGGAATTCACCGAGAATTTGCGCGGAGCATCGGCCGGAGACGAACGAGTATTCGAAGTGACCTATGCTCAGGATGCCCAGGAACAGCGCCTTGCGGGAAAGACTTTTACCTACACCGTGAAGGTGCAATCCATCAAGCAGAAGAGCCTGCCCGAACTGGATGACCAGTTTGCCACCCAACTGGGAGAGTTCAAGACCCTGGACGAAGTGCGTCAGCGCATTCGCGAAAGCATGGAATCGGAACGCAAGCACACCGCCGAGCACGAGGCCAAGGACAAGCTGGTGGCGGAACTGGTGAAGCGCAGCGAATTCGAAGTGCCGGAGGCGCTGGTGGACCGGCAGATCGATGTGCGCCTGGAACGCGGCCTGCGCGCCCTGGCGGCCCAGGGCATGAAAGCCGAAGACATCAAGAAGATGGATTTGAACCGGTTGCGGGTCGGACAGCGCGACCAGGCGCTGCAGGAAGTGAAGGCTTCGCTGGTGCTGGACAAGATCGCGGAGGAGGAGAAAATCGAGGTCAGCGATGAGGAGATTGATCGGGAGATCGACGCGCTCGCCAAACAGTCCAAACAGCCGCCGGAAGCAATTCGGGCCCGTTTGACACGTGATGGTGCGCTCGATAGAATCCGAAATAGAATCCGCAGCGAAAAGACCCTCGATTTTCTATATCGCCAGTCCGCCTGACGCGGACATTTTCGATCCTCCAAGCTAGAGCTAGTGGTCAGAAACAGGAGTGTGGACGGTGAATGTGAACGATCCAAAAATGATGCTGGTCCCCATGGTCATCGAGCAGACCGGCCGGGGTGAGCGCGCCTACGACATCTATTCCCGGCTGTTGCGGGACAACATCATTTTCATCGGCACTCCGATTGACGACAACATCGCCAATCTGGTGATTGCCCAAATGCTGTTTCTGGCGCAGGAAGACCCGGAGAAGGACATCCAGCTCTATGTCAACTCGCCGGGCGGTTCCATCACCTCGGGCATGGCCATCTACGACACCATGCAGTATGTGAAGAACGATGTCACCACGATTTGCATCGGCCAGGCGGCCAGCATGGCGGCGCTGTTGCTGGCCGCGGGCGAGCCCAAGAAAAGACTGGCGCTGCCCAATTCCCGCATTCTGATCCACCAGCCTTCGATGGGCGGGTTGTCGGGTCAGGCCACAGACATCGACATCCATGCCCGCGAGATTCTTCGTATGCGAGAGATTACTAACCAGTTAATGGCTAAGCACACCGGTCAGAAGCTGGAAAAGGTGGAGAAAGACGTGGAGCGGGACTTCATTATGAACTCCCAGCAGGCTAAGGAATACGGAATCATAGACGATATCATCTATAAGACGAGATAAAGGTATGATCGGGGTTCGCCCGATCGTTTCCGATGAGTCTCCGGCGCGAAACGATCTGTCCCGCCAACCGGCAACGGGTGCATGGGAGCGGGAGGGTAAGGGTTAACGAAGGAGTAAAGCCGAGTGAAAAACAGGACTGGCACCGAGGAGATGTTGCGCTGTTCGTTCTGCCATAAATCGCAGGACGCCGTGGCCAAGCTTATTTCATCCCCCAGCGATTATCCCAGGGCCTATATTTGCGACGAGTGCGTGGCCGTCTGCAATTCCATCCTGGAAGATGACCGCACGGCGACGCCTCCCACCACCACCCCCAATCAACTGCCCAAGCCGCAGGAAGTGAAGAACTTCCTCGACGAGTACGTGATCGGCCAGGAGCAGACCAAGAAAAAGCTGGCGGTGGCGGTTTACAACCACTACAAGCGCATCTACATGAATCGCCAGCGCGCCGGTGACGGCGTGGAACTGGCCAAGTCCAACATCATGTTGATCGGTCCGACAGGCACCGGCAAGACCCTGCTGGCCCAAACCCTGGCCCGCATGCTGGATGTGCCGTTTGCCATCGTCGACGCCACTACCCTGACCGAAGCCGGTTATGTAGGCGAGGATGTGGAGAACATCATCCTCAAACTCCTGCAGGCAGCCGACGGCGACGTAGGACGCGCCCAGACCGGCATCATCTATATCGACGAGGTCGACAAGATCGGACGGAAGGATGAGAACCCGTCCATCACCCGCGATGTTTCCGGCGAAGGCGTGCAGCAGGCGCTGCTGAAGATTCTCGAAGGCACCATCGCCAATGTGCCTCCCCAGGGCGGCCGCAAGCATCCTCACCAGGAATTTACTCCCGTGGATACGACCAATATCCTGTTCATCTGCGGCGGAGCTTTTGTCGGCCTGGAAAAAATCATAGGAAGGCGCGTGGGCAAGAAATCGTTGGGTTTCAAGGCCGGAGCGGAAGACGCCGAAGCGGAAGACACTCCAGCCGTCAACCGCAAGCGGAACTTCGAACTTCTCAGCGACATACAGCCTGAAGACCTGATCAAGTTTGGCTTGATTCCTGAGTTCGTCGGCCGCCTGCCGGTGGTGGGCGTGCTCGAAGATCTGGATGAATTTGCCCTGATCGAGATTCTGACCCGCCCCAAGAACGCGATCATCAAGCAGTACCAGCGCCTGTTCGAATTCGAGAATGTGCGGCTCAAGTTCAGCGATGATGCCTTGAGGGCGATCTCGCGACAGGCCATGGCCCGCAAGGTCGGCGCCCGCGGATTGCGTATGATTCTGGAGGAGTTAATGCTCGATCTCATGTACCACCTGCCCAGCCAGAAGAAGGTCAAGGAGTTCGAAGTGACCCGGGAGATGGTGGAGAAGCGCAGCGTTACCCTCGCAATGATGGAGAAGGCGGGGTAAACTAAGGCTCGGGAGAAATAGTGACCACAGTTAAGGAAAAATTCGAGACCAAGAAACTTCCCATGATGCCCATCCGGGACGTGGTCATCTTCCCTTATATGATGACTCCGTTTGTCGTGGGACGGGAATCGAGCGTTCGGGCCCTGGAAGAGGCGCTGGCGGCCGACAAGAAGATCTTCCTGGCCACCCAGCACGACGCCAGCATCGATGAACCGAAGCCCACAGAGATCTACCAGGTGGGCACCATCGTCAATATCGTGCAGAGCCTCAAGCTGCCCGACGGCAACATCAAGGTCCTGGTCGAGGGCATCGAGCGCGGTAAAGTTCTTCAGATCAGCGAGAGCGAAGGCTACATGCAGGTTTCTCTCCGCGTGGCCCGCTACGCCACCGAGACCAACCCGCAAATTGAAACCGGCATGCAGCGCGTCACGGCCCTGTTCGAGCAGTACGTAAAGCTCTGCCAGTCGCTGAACTACGAGACCATGATCGCGGCCGTGCGCATGGAAGACCCGGCCAAGCTGACCGACACCATCGCCGCCAACCTGCAGCTTTCCATCGAAGAAAAGCAGGAATTGCTGGAAATTTTCGATCCCGGCGAGCGCTTGACCCGGATCGGCGACGTGCTCGACATAGAAATCGAAAAGCTGAACATGGACCGCACCATCCAGTCGCGAGTCAAGCGGCAGATGGAGCGCGCCCAGAAAGAGTATTACCTCAACGAAAAGATCAAGGCCATTCAGAAGGAACTGGGCCGGGGCGAAAAGAGCGAGTTCGACGAACTGAAGAAAAAAATCGAAGCCGCCGGCATGCCCAAGGAAGTCCGCGACAAGGCGGTGCAGGAACTCAAGAAGCTCGAAGCCATGCCGCCCATGTCGGCTGAGTCAACCGTCTCGCGCAACTACCTCGACTGGCTGCTGGCGGTTCCGTGGAAGAAGCGCTCCAAGGAAATCCGCAACATCAGCCGCGCGGAAAAGGTCCTGAACGAAGACCATTACGGCCTGGAAAAGATCAAAGACCGCATCCTCGAATTCCTGGCGGTGCGGCAGTTAGTAAAGAACCCCAAGGGCTCGATCCTGTGTTTCGTGGGACCTCCGGGGGTGGGCAAGACTTCGCTGGGGATGTCGATTGCCAAGGCCACCGGCCGCAAGTTTGTCCGCATGTCGCTGGGCGGCGTACGCGACGAGGCCGAGATCCGGGGTCATCGCCGCACCTACATTGGCGCCCTGCCCGGACAGATCATCCAGATGATGAAGAAATCCGGCACCAAGAACCCGGTCTTCATGCTGGACGAAGTGGACAAGATGTCCATGGACTTCCGCGGCGATCCGTCGGCCGCGCTGCTCGAAGTGCTCGACCCCGAACAGAATTTCATGTTCGTCGATCACTACCTCGACGTCGAATACGACCTCTCGCAAGTCTTTTTCATCGCCACTGCCAACGTCATGCACACCATCCCGCCTGCCCTGCAGGACCGGATGGAAGTGCTGCGTCTGCACGGGTACACCGAGCAGGAGAAGGTCGAGATTGCCAAACAGTTTCTGGTCAAGAAACAACTCCTGCAGGCTGGGTTGACCGACAAGAACATCAAGTTCACCGACGACTCGATCACTGCTCTGATTCGTTCCTACACGCGGGAAGCAGGCGTCCGCAACCTGGAGCGCGAAATCGGCAACGTCTGCCGCAAGGTGGCGCGCCGGGTGGTCAAGGAAGGCGAAACCTATAACGTCGCCATCGGCCAGGAGAACGTCAACGACTTCCTGGGCGTAATCAAATTCCGCGACACCCTGGCCCACGAAAAGAGCGAGATCGGCCTGGTGACCGGGTTGGCCTGGACTGAGGTCGGTGGTTCGATTCTGAGCACGGAAGCCACCGTGGTGGACGGCAAAGGCAAACTCACACTTACCGGCAAGCTGGGCGATGTCATGCAGGAATCGGCGCAGGCGGCCATGTCATACATCCGGTCGCGGGCCCACCGTCTGGGATTGTCACGCGACTTTTACCGCTCTCTCGATATCCACGTACACGTGCCGGAAGGGGCCATCCCCAAAGACGGCCCGTCCGCGGGCATCACCATCGCTACCGCGATTGCCAGCGCCCTGAGCAAGATTCCCGTGCGCCGCGACATTGCCATGACCGGTGAGATTACTCTGCGCGGCAAGGTGCTGCCCATCGGCGGCCTGAAAGAAAAGCTGCTGGCAGCCCATCGCGCCGGGCTGTTCGAAGTGGTTCTGCCTCGGGACAATGAGAAGGACGTGGCCGAGGTACCGGAGAACCTGCGCACCGCCATGAAAATGCACTTCGTCGACACCATGGACCAGGTGCTGGCCGTAGCTCTGGAACGCCCTCTGCCGGATGTCGGCGAAGAGGCAGCGGAACAGCCCATTGCTCCCATCCCGCCGCCCGCGGAGAGCCCCTCGGCCCACCAGTAGCGGCGATGTTGACTGACCCGATAAAGGCCCGCACAGGCGGGCCTTTATTGTTGTCAGAGCACAGCGTTTCTTCGCGTCCTTTGCGGTATCCTTTGCGCCCTTTGCGGTTAAGAGCTTTTCCGCGCAAAACTCGCAACCGGGCGCCCTGACGCAAAGGAAACTCAAAGATCGGGCCAGGCTCGATGCGGAAATGAATTACAGCCGCCCCAGCCGAACCCAATTGCCCGGAAAATCCGCATGCTCCCATCTCTTTTTTCGCGGCCACTACGCTTGCAACTTCCGGGATGAAACTGCAAACTGATTCATGCGTGTTTTAGCCCACTTCATGATGTCGGTAAGCGATGCCAGCCAGTTCCCGGTTCCGGCGCTGCCTGAGGTCGCATTCCTGGGACGGTCGAATGTGGGCAAGTCGAGCGTGATCAACTCGCTTCTGGGCGCAAAAATCGCCAAGACCAGTTCCACTCCCGGCCGCACCCGGTCGATTAACTTTTTCGAAATTCGCTGGCCGGGAAAGCCCGAGCCGGAGCTGGTCTTTGCCGATCTGCCCGGCTATGGCTATGCGAAAATCTCGCGGGAAATCTCGCAACAGTGGCCGAGTTTCATCGATCCTTATTTGAAAGAACGTTCCTGCCTCGCGCTCTGCGTGACCCTCATCGACGTGAACGTGCCGCCGCAGCCCGCCGACCGGCAGTTGCTGGATTTTCTCTCCGGCATCGGACGCCCCACCCTGATCGTCGCCACCAAGAGCGACCGGCTTTCCGGCAACCAGCTGCGGAATGCGCTTCAGACGCTGGCCCGGGAGTATCCGCAGTCTCCTATTCTCCCGTTTTCCGCGAGGACGGGAGCCGGACGCCAGGAACTCTGGCAGGAAATCCGGAACCGAACTTCGAGTGTCGGATTTCAGGCAGCCGACGCCGCATCTCGGATCCCGGCTCCCTAGGCTTCTACGGCGTTTCAGTCTCGGGTTTACACTTCCGCTAAGCTTGACCGGAACGCGATTCATGAAACCCTCCCTTTCCCTCCTGCTGGCGATCTGCATGATCGTCACGCTCACTGGGTGCGGAAACATCTTTGTGGGCGGCACCGTTGGTCCGAACTCCTCCACCGTCAGCGGCCTGGTCAGCGTGGTGCAACTGAGCGCGGTTATTGGCGACAGTGGAACGACGGTACAAGTCACGTTTGTCACTTTCCTGCAGGACGGCGCCTCGTCGACGATTGGCTTCTGCGGCGACGAGCGCAACCGTTTTCCGACGCAGCAAGTCGTCCGCGCCAGCTTCACCCCCGGACAAACCTGCGCCAGCATCGTCACGATTGTGATCACATAGAAACGACGTCGGACCTCGGACCGCAGACCTGAAATTCCGTCGAGTCTTCGAGGTTCCACAGAGCAGAGACCCGCGGCGAGCAGCGCAGCCTTCACTGCCGTGGAAGAGCGGCGCTTCCAGCGCCGCGTCGCGGATGAAAGAGATGTCGGGCTTCAGCCCCGGTGGCGCCACTGGGCCTGAAGGCCGACGCGCGCAGCTCGCAGAACGCGGCCCTGTAAGGGCCGCTCTTCCACAACACCGGCGATCTCCCACGGCTCACGAGATCCAGAGCCCCCGAGCCCGGCGTTCGAGGATCGAAGCCTGAGGTCCGAGGTCCGAGGTCTGAGGTCTGCCGTCTGACGCCCGACGTCCGCCGTCCGCTTCATTACCTTGGTTATCTAGGGACGAGTTACGAGCCCGGCTACAGTTGCGGGATGACACTCTCATCCATGGTGGTCTCGCGCGATTTTCAGGAAGTCAGCGTCCTCGAATGTATTCTCGGCGGTCTGCACATTGGAGTCGACGTCGAGTCGGAACCAGAACGCGCCCGGGCCAAGCTGGCCAAATCAAAAATCGATGCCCTCATCATCGACTGTGACCTCAAGGGCACATCCAGTTTTCTGAAAGGGTTGCAGGACGGCAGCATCCGGAATGCAGTGCCGCTGATTATCGTCAGCGGTTCCGGCGGCCGGAGACACCTCGAGTCCAAGGGCGCTTCATTCGTTTTTGAAAAACCGATCTCGGTTGAGCAGGCCGTACACACTCTATCCGCGGCGCGGAACATGATTCTGGATGAGAGGCTGCGCTACCATCGCGCCACTCTGGACGTGCCCGTATCGCTCACCTACGCTGCCGGGAGCGGTCGGCGGGCGCATCTCACGAATTTGAGCCAGGGCGGCATTGGAGTGCGTTTGCAGAAGCCCCAACACTCCACCGGCAAGGTGAAAGTAAACTTTACCCTGCCCGGCACCAGGCAGGCGATGAAGTTCCTGGGTGAGGTGGCGTGGGTGGACCGGCAAGGCAACGCCGGCATCCGTTTCGTGGAGGCCGCCCCGCGCATGAAGCGGGAACTGCAGCTCTGGCTGGAGCGGCAGTACTTCATGCACTAAAGCGGACCTCGGACGGCGGACCTCGCCGCCACGGCGTTGAGCCGGGCAGATTCCGCTACATGGAATCCAATCTCAATCCCTTGACGATCAGGTGATCGCGTGCCTTTTCTGAGCAGGAATCACGGCCCAACCTTGAGACCCTGAAACTTGGAAACTTTGAAACTTTGAAACCTGGTTTCTTGCTGTTCGACGGCGAATCGGGAAGTCGAGGATGCTTGACGCTACCGAAATCTTGGCCTGTCCTCGGCTGGAATTTCATTTCCGCCGCATCCGTCGCCGCTGAGACCGGCCAGCCAGTTCCCCGGGGTGCCGCCAATCCAGAACAAGAACAGGAACCGATACAGCGCGGCGAAAACCACCGCCACTCCGGCTCCCATCATCAGCGCCACCGGCCACGCCGGGACAACCCCAACCATGGCCACGCAGATCACGGCGAAAAGCAACACGGCCGACAGTAGGATTAACCCATCCACCAATCGCGAAAGAGCGGGCGCCGAAACGGCGAATGGAAACCCGGGTAAATGCAACGCGCGTGACTGCTTGTCCCAGTCGGCGCCCGGCACCGTGCTCGTGCCTCCCTGTTGCAGGCGGATCGCCGGTCGCGCCCCTGCGGAAAACAGCAATGAATCAGCTTCCTGGGCTTCCCCGTCGTAGAGGCGCGCCAGATCCCCGGCGGAATGCTGGGCTGAGGCCAGGAGCTGAATTAAAATCCATTCCTTCAAGAGACGCTTGGAGCGCGGCGGAAGAGCCAGAAACTCGATACCCGCCTGCCCTACCGGGTCAGCCCAGGCCACGCGGCCAGTGCCTTCGACCCGGACTCGTGGGTTGGCGAGATCGAAGCGCAGAGACACCTGCTGGCTTACATATAACGGGGCCACGGCCTGAATGGCGACGCCTGCATCGCCAAGATTGCGGATGATACCGCCGTTGGCTTGATCCAGATTCACGTAGGCCAAGCTCTGAATCTGATGACGATAGCGATGTCGTCGCCCCAGCGGTGTGAGGCCGACCGGGTTTTCCCTCAGTGACGGCGCCGCACGAAAATCCATGGAAAAATTCTAGCCAAGGTCGCGGACGCGTCTCAGTACTCACACTGGTTCAACCAGGGTGGGTTCAGCCAAGTGGGTTCAGCCAATGCTGGTCCAGACCATTGATCAGGAGGCCGGACGCTCTTCGTGAGGGTAAATCTCGCCTTGATGGGCGCGATCCCATGCAATTAAGCCGTTGATGTCGTAGCGGTAGGGTCCGTAGGCGCAGAAGGCCTTTTCGTCGAAAAGACGCTTGATCCCGCAGCCCACGCAGACCTGATAGGAATACCCGTGAGCGCGAACCGGCCAGCTCATCTTGCTATGCCAGCAACCCCGTAAAAGCACTACGGCGGCCCCGGTTATTCCCGTAGCGGTCACACCCAAAGGCCAGAGCCAGCGCGACCTTTTCTTCTTCAATTCATCTGCCACAGCCTGTAAGCTCCTCTATATCAGAAGGATACGCTTAAATCAGCGCCGAGTGCAACTGTTTGCGCCCTGGGCCTCGATGCGATCTGGCCGACCCGCTACCGAGCGACCCAGACCTTGCGTGCACGCTCAATATTGCGATCAGAGCAAATCCACTGTAACTTAAAAGCTACTGGTTCGGCGATCCCCCAATGGCCGTACCGGATCTGTGGATGGCTAAGAGTTGATTCGAGAGACATTTCCCTCGCGGCGCCGTGTCGGCTGAGGAAAAATAATCCACAGAAGTTTTCACTGCACAGATGAGCGCCAATCCACACAACACGGGCCTGGAGCTGCCAGACAGTGCGGCCACAGGCGAAGGTAGCGGCTTAGCCTCGGCTGCCCCTGCGCTGCCTTCTGCATCCGTCAGCTATGCGCCCGGACATGAAGCTCTGCAGGCTCTGCTCGCGTTTTCCAGCCTGCATGAACAGATACGCCAGCGTCGCGCCCGGGAAAAAAGTGGCGAAGCATTGAGTGCCGACGTTTGGGAGCTGGAGCAATTCGTCCTGGACGAAGTGTTGCAGCTTGTAGCTGAGCGTGCCCTCACCCTCACCGGCGCTGATGGCGTCGCCATTGCCATGGCCGAAGGAGATGCGATTGTTTGCCGGGCCGCGGCCGGGACCATCGTGCCTGCGCGGGGCGCGCGGCTGGACCCGAAATCGGCATTTTCCGGGGCCTGCCTGCGCACCGGTGGCATCGTACGCTGTGACGATTCGGAGAACGATCCGCGGGTCGACGTCGAAGTCTGTCGTCGCCTGGGAACTCGCTCCATCGTGGCCGTGCCCATCGCCTCGACCCATGGCACCATTGGCCTGCTGGAGGCCTTTTCCGCCGCGCCCCGCGGCTTCAATGACAGCGACGTTCGCAGTTTGAATCTGCTTGCCGAACTGATTCTGGCCGCCATGAAGCCGGAAGAAGAGAACCGGCTTGCCGAAATCTCGCAGCGCCTGGTCGCCGAGGAATCAGTTGAAACTCCATCTGGCAGGGTTGACAGCGCGCCAGAGGCCTTACCTTCCGAAGCCTCCGCTGGAGCCGAAGCGGCGGGCGCAGTCGAACCACTGGACAGGCCGGAAATTTCCCCGGAGCAGGGAAAGAAACAGAAGATCAGATCGCGCTTTGCACTCGTGTTTCTGCTGGTTGCGCTCGCGGTCGCCGTGGGGGCCGTACTCTACTGGAAATTCCGCCCTTCCACACCCGCGAAGCCACAGGCATCCGCCCCGGTAGCCCCGGCCCTGGAGAAGCAGGCAGAACCCGCACCGCCGGTTCCGGTCGCCGAAGATGAACCGTCTTCCGCCGCAGACGAAAAGCCTTCTCGAACCTTGGTCACCGGCATCTACCATGTCTCGTCAGACGGCGTCAGCTCTGTGATTGTGGATATGCAGGGCGAAGTGCAATACGAAGCCCACCGCCTGAGCTCTCCGGATCGCATCTATATTGACCTCCACGATACGTCGCTGGCGCCCGGCATGTTCGGCAAGACGATTGAAATCGGAGATGCCGAGCTCACTCGAGTTCGCATCGCACAGCCGAGGAAAGGCATAAGCCGGGTGGTGCTGGAAACCGCAGGCGCCACTGATTTTTCGGTCAGCCTGCAGTCCAACCCTTACCGCCTGGTCGTGGAAATCCGGAAAGCAGACAAAGCGGAGCACGGCACGGTCGCTGATTTACCCAAGACTGAGGCCACCGCTGTCCTCCCGCAAGCCGCGCCCGTCCCGGCGGCCCCTGCCCGGACGGAGAACAAGCTCGACGGGCGCCTGCGGGCCCGGGTGCCGAAGTTCCGTCTGGTGCTCGATGCCGGCCACGGCGGCTGGGATTTGGGCACGGTAGGACGCAAGGGTCTGATGGAGAAGGACCTGGTATTGGATATCGTGCGCCGGCTCGGAAAACTGGTCCAAAGCCGTCTGAACGCAGACGTGATTTACACGCGCCAGGATGACAGTTACCTTCCCCTGGAAAAGCGCACCGAAATTGCCAATCTGGCCCAGGCTGATCTGTTCCTTTCGGTGCACGCGAACTACAGCGATGATTCCTTGGCGCGCGGATCGGAGACTTACTACACCAACACCTATTCGTCGGTGAGAGCGCGCACTTCCGACGCCGACGCCGAAGGCAGCGTAACCGAGAACGTCAACTGGACGGATGTTGATATTCGCGAAAAAGTTCAGAGATCGCGCCGCTTTGCCGTGGCGGTCCAGCGAGCTCTTTATCGAACGCTGGCAACGCAAATCCCGGGCATGCGCAACCGTGGCGTGAAGAAGGCTTCTTACGTGGTACTCACGGGAACTTCGATGCCTGCAATTCTCGCGGAAGTGTCCTTTGTCAGCAGCCCCGCCGATGAAGCCAAACTCAAGAGTTCAAGTTATCGCCAGAAGATTGCGGAAGGACTGTACAAGGGGATCGCGCAATACACCGCGACTTCACGCGTCGTGAATGTCGCCAGCGCGGCCGGCAGGCATTCGGGTTTGTAGACTATTGCGCTGGTTCCGCGTTCTTTAGTGCGTCACTCAGCCCCTGGCTGCTCCTCAGGGGGCCGCCTTCGATCACCCGCCAGCCATCGTCATAATGAACGAACCCCACCGTGGAACTGTATTCGGTGCCCTTGGCATAGAGGGCGGCACCCACTTCATTCACGGCGGCCCATCTCCATTGAAAATCAACGTCCGCGACATTTCCGCTTCTGCGGATACCCGTCAACCCCAGCATTTCTCTCTGGGCAACCGGCACACTGATGTACTGCGTGGTGGCGGCGGTGGCGGCGACCCAATCGCGCAGAGCGTCAACGCCCAGCGGCGTGATCACCACGTCCCAGCAAGGGGGCGGAAGGTTGGGTGTGCAAGCAGCGCTGGTGCCGGTAATCCAGCCGTTGCGGCGCAGCACCAGATATTCCGGCGAGGTGTAATCCTTGGCGGGGATAACGCCGGTGCGCAGCCAGAACAGCTGGGTCGTCTTGAAGGTTTCAGAACCCGCGATGAGGTCCGTCGCCAGCCGCCGCGTAAGGAAGTCGCGGGGCGAGCAGGCAACCGTAAAACACAACGCCGTGAAGACGAGGGCCGTTAGCTGTCGTCGCATCCTAGCTGGGGATTGTAACCAAACGCGAGCTTCCCTGCGGCAAGAAAGCGCGCGGCGCGAAAGGATGATCGGCAATCTGACCTTCGAATTTCGCCGCCCACCGGCCCGGAATCACGGCCTGGCAGGAGGGACATTTTCCATCGGCAGTCACGCGGTAGTCCTGCACAAAATAACTGTTCCGCTTGATCAGCGTGTCGCCGCACTGGTGACAGCGGGTATCTTCAAGGTTGCCCACGCGGCCGGCCAGATTGCCGGCATATACGTATCGCAGTCCCGCCTTCCTGCCAATTTCGGCGGCACGCAACAGGTCAGCCGGACGAGTGTTGTCAGGGTCATCCATCTTGTAGTCTTTGTGAAACGCGGTCACATGCCACGGGATGTATGGAGACACGCCGGCCAGAAAATCGGTCATCCCTTTGAGTTCGTCCTCGGAGTCGTTGAAGCCCGGGATCAGCAGGGTCACGATCTCCAGCCACACTCCCATCTCATGAGACTGCGAATGGTTTCGAGAATCGGCCCGATACGTCCGCCCAGCTGGTGGTAATGGCGATCGTCGAAGCTCTTAAGATCGACCTTGTAGAGATCCACCCATGGTCGAATGTATTCGAGCACCTGCGGCGTACCGTTTCCGTTGGACACAAATCCGGTGCTGAGGCCGGCCGCCCGGGCCTGCTTGAATATTTCAACTGCCCATTCCGCGGTAATCAGCGGCTCGTTGTAGGTGCTTACCAGTACCTTCGCTCCCTGTCGCAATGCATCCTGCACCAGGGCCTCCGGCGACGCCTGCAGCGGCGGAGACACAGCGTCAGGGTCGCGCAACGCCTGCGAGGTCACCCAGTTCTGGCAGTACCCACAGTGCAGGTCGCAGCCCAGCATTCCGAAGCTATAGGCCAGCGCGCCCGGGTAGGCATGGAAGAACGGTTTCTTCTCGATGGGATCGCATTGCACGCCGCCTACGTAGCCCCATGGCACGTAGAGCGTGCCCCCGCGGTTGAAACGCACTTTGCAGACCCCGGGTTGACCATCCGGAATGGGGCAGCAGTGCCCGCAGGCGTAGCAACGAACCCGGTTGCGGTCGAGTTGCTCGTGGAGGTCGCCCCTACGGACGTTTTGGTAAACGATGTCGCGAAGGCTGGGCACCAGAAACCTCTGCCTGTATTCTAGACCGATTTCAAAGTGCCGAAGCAGCGCCGGCGATGGGTATCCTCGAGGACGAGCCTACGGGGTCGACCGAGGTTGGCTGGAAAAGTTACGCAGCCACTCGTTTGCTTGCTCTTGCGCCGCCAGGACCTGGCTCCGGCTCATGCGGGAAGCAAGAACCGCAACCCGGTATTTGCTGGCCTGATCCCCGCCGGCTTGTGCCAGCACCGACCAGTAGTAGGCCTTGGTCAAGTCCTGGGGCACACCCCTCCCAGCCCAGTAGTATGCCCCCAAAGTTGCCTGGGCGAGAATGTGCCCCTGTCCAGCGGCGAGAGTGAACCAGCGCACCGCCTCCGTGTAATCCTGTTTGACCTCTTCCCCGGTCGCATAACGGGCCCCTAAGGCGAACTGGGCTGCCGGATCGCCGCCTTCGGCTACCTTGCGCAAACTGGCCAGATCGGTGACGTTGTCGGGTAGGTTGGGCGACTTGGAAACCTGGGCTTGCGGCGCCTGGGCGTGGGAAACGGTGCGGCTAGACGAGCCCATCGTCTTTGAGACCCAGGGTGCTATCAGCCATAAGACGGCAAAAACAAAAGTGCCAACCGCAGCCACCAGAAGAATTTTGTGCAGGCTGGGCTGGGTCGAAGGTCTTGCCGCAGCCACGTGCCGCTCGGCCCTTACCGCGGCTATTTCTGCCGGTCGCGTTTCGATTCGTGGCAGGTGCGCCTGCATTGGAGTTGCCGCGGGCAGTTCGGAAGCAGAGGGTGCCTCGGCGCTGTGACCCATCGTGGACACAATACTTCCGGTCAGTTGTTGGAGCACGCTGATGTCATTGGCGTTGAAGGCGTAGGGCTGAGGTGAAAATACTTCCAGGAGCCCGGCGACCTTGTTCCCCGGCCGAATGGGCACGGCGACCATGGCGCGGATGCCCAGGGCTTTGCAGCCCTGACGATCTACCCGGTCATCAGTCTCGGAGTCATCGCAGCGCAAGGAGCGGCCGGTACGCACACATTCACCGGAAAATCCTGAACCTACCTGCAGCCGCATACCAAAGGGCGGGGCGTCGGAACCGGCGCTGGCCACGCAAATCATTTCGTGGTCGTTGCCCTCGGACAGGGCAATGGCCGCACCCGTGGCCCGGGTCAGGGCCAGCGCACGCTCGGCAATCAACTGCAGCGTAGTCTCGCGATCAGATCGGCTCGGCTCCACGTCCGCTATGTTTCCTCCCCGCGCCGCTTCCGGCTTCGCCGGACCACTGCTCTCGGCGGAAATCGCGGCAGTTCCGGACGCCACTTCTTCTTCCTTCGGCATAGTATGCGATGACAACAGGGTGTTGGAAGCGCCGTTCCAGGCATCCTCCTGGGGTGGGGTGGTGCGCGCATGATCGCATGCGGTGAGGACATTCACAAAGAGCCATTCCTGGAGCTGGTCCAGCGACTGCCCCGATAACTCGGCAAAACGAATTCCGGCCCGCCCCGAAGTATCCGACCACACCACTTGGCCGGTGGTGCGAATACGCGCCCCGGTTTCCGAAAGATCGAGGCACAGGCTCAGATTGTGTTCGACCTGCAATGGAGAGGACGTCTGGATGGACATGCCGTCCGAGCTGATATCGAGAATCTCGCTAAGGTCGGAAACGATTCCGTCGCTGGGCCCGTTCAAGCTGGCGTAGGCGGGACTGTGCGTCCTGTGGCGCACGGTGTGACGGCGCTCAGTTGCAGGTCGGGTCTGCCGGGAAATACCGGCCGCCTTGGGCGCGGTGAACTCCATACAAAGTTCCTAACATATTAACCTAGAGCAGCACCTTCGATGCATCCCTTTCCCGGGCTGGCTCGGACCCACGAAAATCGGCGCCGGTGTAGGTTACGCAGTCTGGCGGAGCGGGGAGAGGCGGGAGAGGGCGGCTACCATCACACTGGATAGAAGCTGCATGGTCGCAACGTCGCGGTCCGCAAAGGCATGAGGGGCGCTGGAAAAAACCTCGAATACTCCAAGTGTTCTGCGAAAGTGGCGCAGCGGGGCGGCCAGAATGGACCGCACCCCCAGTCGCTGGCAGGCCGCGACGTCGACATGAGGATCGTCTTGCGCATCGTGACAGAGCACCACCTGGCCGGTGCGCACGCAATCAGCCGAAATCCCCGAGTCGGACTGGAGACGGACGCCCAGGTCCGGTGCGGTGCGCCCGGCGCGCGCGCGGCACACCATTTCGTCGCCCTTGCGCAGAGCAATGGCTGCGCCGCTTGCGCCAGTCAAGGTTTGTGCCCGCTCGGCGATCAGGCTGATCGCGGGCTCCAGGTCAACTTCCGCAGCCGACGTCTGCCCTCCGGAACCGGCCGGCGCAACCATGGGCAGCGGCACGGCGGAACGCCTGATGTGGTGTCGCCCGGGAGCCAGCGCAGCGAATGTGACTGGCAGGTGTTCATCCACCACCGGCGAAGCCGCGTAGGGCACGGTGCGAAGCAGTTCGTGTACCAGGCGATCGAGCTCGGCGTCCGCAATCAGGTGGGCTGTCGGCTGCCGCAGGATTGATCCGCCCAGCACGCGCGACAGGCCGATTACTGCCTGGCTCCCGCACGCCAGACAGTGCGCCGTGTTATTTTCGCTGATCAATTCACAGGCCACGCAAAACACTGCAGTCTGCAAGCCGAGAAAATGAGTGTCGCGTGCCTTGGACCAATTCATCTTGCTGGCGTTCTCCTGCGCTTGAGCGAACTACGAAACTAAACGCAGCTGCGATTTGTCAGAAGTGACGCGGTTGGTTCAGCCTGTGGATAACCCTGACTGGCAAAGAGGGAAAGCGAAGCAGAACAATTCAGGAATATGCAACTGCAGTCAACTAGCCGCTCGCGCTGAGGCCGGACTCTCCACCGGTATGGTTTCGACCGTCGGTCGCAACACGCGATCCAAAGCGTCAGCCAGCGCCACGGGAAACAGTGAGGTCAGCAGATTCATGTCGAGCTGCAGATCGCGCCCGTTATAGAACCGGTACACGGTGAGCGATCCTCTGGGGCGATTGTTGGCCGCTACCAGGTCCAGCGTCAGACTCCACCCGGGAAACGCTTCCGGGCTGAGGTAGACGCCGTGCTTTTTCCAGTGAAACCGCGACTTGTCAGCGGAGACAATTTGCAGGCCACCGATTTCGGCCAGTTCGTCCAGCGGACCCGGCAAGCGAAGTTCAAAGGCGTCAAAATCATTGCTGCTGAACGCGGCTTCGAGAATCCGGCAGAGCTGCGGAAAGCCGGATGCGACCTTAAGCTCCTCGGTGGCCCGGCGAATCGCGAGGTTATTGACAAAAATAAGCCGCTGCTCAAACGTGCGCTGGGCTACGCGGCGGAGCTCGCCAAACTCCAGATAGTTCAGGTGCTGCACACCGATCCAGATTCCGATGCCCAATACCGCCAGCACCAGGCCCAACGTGCTGCCTGTGGGCCAGAGCAGGAAAAGGCTGAGCATGGCGAAGGCAGCGGAAACCGCGTACAGGATCGTGACTACCTGCCGCTGCGAAAAACCTCGTTGCAGGAGTTTGTGATGAATGTGTTCCCGGTCCCCGGTGAACACCGGCCGACCACCGATGAGGCGGCGCGCAACCGAAAGAGCTGTCTCCAGAATGGGAAACCCGAACGAGACTACGGGGATGGCGACAGCCACGATGGTAGGCGACTTCTGCATGCCTTGCAGCGCCAGCGCGCTGAGCATGAAACCCACGAACAGGCTGCCGCAGTCCCCCAGAAAGATGGTCGCGGGATTGAAGTTGTAGCGTAGAAAACCGAGAATGGCGCCGGCCAGAATCAGCGTCATGACCGCCGCAAACGAGGAGTGGCTGAAAAGGGCGACGACGAACACCACCAGAGTGGAGAATAATGCGGAACCAGCGGCCAGACCATCCAGACCGTCAATGAGGTTGAACGCGTTGGTGATGCCGAGGACCCATAAAATGGTGAGTGGAAGCCCCACAAACCAGGGAAAATGGTACCCGCTGAACAGGACCGGCAGATCGAGAATGCGAAGTCCGCCGGCGAACAACATCGCGCCCGCCAGCACCTGGACCAGGAACTTGAAGTAGGGCCCCACCGGATGCAGGTCATCGTAAAGGCCCAGCAGGAAAATCAGGAAGGCGGGGAAAAGAATGATAAACAGCGCTTTTGATGAAAATCCGAAGTTCAGGCGAGGGTGCCACCAACTCACCAGGCCGGCAATTCCGATGCTGAACAGAAACGACAGGAAAATGGCCACGCCGCCCAGACGGGGTAGCGGCCGACTGTGCAAGTGCCGACCCAGGTCGGGACCTGCAACCCAGCCCTGGACAGTAGCCAGATTGCGTACATACCTGGTCAGTACAAACGAGGCCAGCACCGCGGCCGCAAAGATCCCCAGGTAGAAAAGCGTCAACCTAATCCCCTCTCGGCCTCAGCCAGCCCAGATTTCAGAGTTGTGATCTTTGAGAAGAACCAAAACCACACCCATCGCTGCCTGAAACGTTTCGCGCATCAACCCGTTCGCGCCCATCTTGATAGGACGGACTCACAGGCTGAAACGATCGCGAAGCAACACGCTGCGTGTGTTTGTTGATTGCTGCCTTGCACTATAGCAGCCACCAAAATTATGTCGCAACCGGCATTTTGGAAGGGCTGTGGAAAACCTCACCAGAAACCTCCCCATGGTGGGTCGCCGGCGAGCATACTTGCAGCAATCCCGGCCCTTTTGGACGGCCATCTTTGGCCGCGCCTGTGCTAGACTTTTGTTCTCTTCACATGCCAAGAGGTTCAGAGATGCCGTCTCTTCCCAGGGTTCCTACCGGCCTTCCCTATGTTCTGGTTATCCTTTTGCTGATTCTGTCGTTTGGGGTGAGAGGAGCGGCGCAAGATCAATCGCCCAAGCCTGCGGCGAAGGCGACCGAACAGGTTTTCCCTTCAGCGGTACCTGCAACACCCCAACCCGAAGCCTCCCCGGCAGATGACGAAACCGGGCCCGACCCCAGGCTGGGCATTGGAGACCTGCTCGAAATCAATGTCTACAATGTGCCCGAACTCTCCACCAAGAGCCGCTTGGGCAACAACGGTGATGTGTATCTGCCGCTGGTGGACTACGTCCATTTGGCCGGCCTCACCGTCGAAGAAGCGCAGGCCTTGATCGAAAAGCGCCTTTCAGACGGAGGATTCGTAAAGAATCCGCACGTTACCCTGCTGGTCGATCAGTCCTTTTCCCAGGGTGCGAACCTGCTGGGCGAAGTTTCCAGGCCCGGAGTGTATCCAATTGTGGGTGAGCCGCGATTGCTCGACGTCATTTCCGCGGCCGGCGGATTTACCGAGAAGGCTGGCCAGAGCATTACCGTGACCCACCGCAACCAGACCGATAAGCCCCTGATTGTGCCGTTTAGCCGGAAGCTGGTCGACAACCCTGCCAGCAACATCGCCGTTCTTCCGGGGGATACCATCGTGGTACACAAAGCCGACGTCGTGTACGTGGTGGGAGAAGTAGGCCGGCCCAGCGGATTCTTGATGGACACCGATAATCTGACCGTATTGAAGGCGATCGCCCTGGCGGGAGGCACCACTCGGACCGCTAAGCTGAATGGCGTCACCATCCTCCGCAAAGGGCCGAACGGAATGACGGAAACGCCGGTTCAACTGAAAAAGATACTTCAGGCCAAAGTCGCGGACATTCCCATGAAGGCGGACGACATCCTGTTTGTCCCCAGCAGTACGGGTAAAGTGGTGATGACTCGCACGGTCGAGGCCGCCGTGCAGGCTGCGACCGCGGTAAGCATCGTGGCCATCAGACCTTAGAATTTCTGACGGGTTTCAGGCCGCGACCGCGCGTTGCTTTTCTTCCCCGATAAGTTCTCTCAGCAGGTCGAGATATGCCGTCGCGGTTTGGCGGCGTGAAAAATGTTGCAGGACGTGGCGTCGCCCATTGCGGCCCAGAGTCTCGCGGAGCTGCGGGTCGGCGGCCAAACGCAAAACCGCCTGCGCCAGTTGCGCTGAATTTTCCGGCTCGATGCAGATTCCCGCCTGGGCCTCCTCCAGAATCTGGCGCGCCTGACCATCGACGCCGAGAATCACCGGACGCGCGCAGGACATGAACTCCAGCATCTTGCTGGGGATGACGGTCTTGAAGATCTCGTTCTGCTTGAGCAGAACCACACACGCATCCGAAGCGCAGATAAAGCCCGGTATCTTCTCCCGCGATTGCTGATCCACAAAACGCACGTTGCTAAGACCGCGCGCCCGCGCCAGCGAAACCAGGTGCTCCTTCTCCGCCCCTTCCCCCAGCAGCAAGAACAGGATCTCGGCGGCCGAGTTCTGCAATTTCGCCGCCGCCTCGACCAACGTGTGCAAGCCATGGGCGTTACCCATGGTGCCGATGTAGGAAACGACAAATTTTCCTTCGATGCCCAGATCGGCGCGCAGATTACTCTGCGTCTGCGATTTGAACACTTCAGCATCTACTCCGTTTTCGATCACGGAGATCTTCTGCGCCGGGACGTCCCAATGTTGAACCAGATATTCCTTGAAAGCAGGAGTCACAACCACAACGTGGTCGGAATTTCGATACAGAAATCCGGCGATCCGCGCCAGCGAGCGATACACCAGGGAATCCGCTTTCCCCACGCCAACCGCCGCCAGCGACTCCGGCCACAAGTCTCGGACTTCGAAGATGAAGCGTGACCGCTTGCACCGGGCCAGCCACCACCCGGAAAGGCCGACCAGCAACTGGGGCGAGCTGGCGATGACCACATCGGGACGCTCCGTGAACAAGCCGGTGCCGGCGGCCGAGATACAAAACGAACTGTAGTTCAGCATGCGCTCGTACGTTTTGCGGTTGGGAAATGGCAACAGCCAGGTCCGGATGACCTTCACTCCATTCGTTTTTTCCCGCGCCACCAGACGGCGGAACTTACGACGGTACTCCGCCGGCACCACGCCGGTAGGATGATTGGGAAACCCGGTGAGCACGCGTAACTTCTTGTCCGTCTTGCGCCCAATAGCGCGACAGCTCAGCCACGCGGGCGGCGGGCGCTCCCATCTCCGGCGGAAAATATTGTGAGACGTAGAGAATTTTCACGGTTCCCTAGTAATAGCAAAGCTTAAAAGCGCTCTTGTAGCACAAGGCGCGGGTCCTCTTGGTACGGCTGCGGGCGTATGTCTCCCAGCGGTCGGCGTATCGGGAAAACACGTCGTCGCCGGTAAGCCGGTGCATCACGCGCAATTGCGTCACGTGCAACTGATGATAGAAAGGGCTGGCGACCATCTTTAAGCGTGTGCCGGACTGCTCGTAGAGCGACCAGAAGCCGAGGTCGTACCGGTCGAGGTTCTTGCGCAGGGTCTCGACCGCCCGGTCGAACAATTGCTGCGCGGCTTTCTCTTTCGTGGCCAGAAAGAAGTCGTAGACGCCCCAAGCGGCCCAGATAAAGCCGTTCAAAATATGAGTCGGTGGCGAAACGATGTACTCCTCGAACCACACGTCGCCGCGCTCGTCGGTGAAAGCAACTCCGCCTTCCTGGGTCGACTTTGAAAAACTGATAAAAGCGCGGGTGGCCACTTCAAGATACTGGGGCCTGCCGGTTTCCTGCCCGACCCGCGCCAGCAAAGAAATTCCCTGCCCCTGGGCGAGTCCGGAATACCACGGCGCTTTCAGGGGAGTCCGGTACTCCCAATCGAACAAATGGTTCCAGACCGGAACGCCGAAGGCATTCGGCTGCAGACGTTGTACCAGCCAATCCGCCGCAGCCAGCGCCTTTCGTTTGTGCTCTTCGCCCTTCGACCGAAGAAACAGATTGAAGTTACCCAGCCCCCACTGAGCGATCGCGATGGGGTTGTACTGCAAGCCAATCTTGCCGTGGTAGTTGAGCAGCGGAATACCGTCAGCATCGTGCGGCCCAGCGTAGCCCGCCTTCTCCAGGAAGGGCATGTAGAATTCTCCAAGCTGGCCGATGGACGCGCCCGCATTCACCTCCGGCCGATCATGCCAGAACGTGAGCTGGCTTTTCCCCGGCAACAAATATGCGCTGGAAATGCGACGGTAGTAGTTCAGACGAGCCGCAACCGACATAAGAAACTGGGAGTGCGCTGGTTTTCCGAACTATAGCATGACTGCCGGAGGGACGCGCCAAATCGAGGTTTTGAGATCGTCTCCTTGCACCGCCACGGTAGACAGCGCCAGAAATTCCGTGGTGTTGCGCCCATCGGGCAAAATGGCATTGCCATACTGGAACAGCGACATCGGCCAGAAATCCTTTCGCCACTGCATCAGGCTGCGCCAATGAAAACCATCGCGGCTGCCGTAGAGCCGGACATTGGGGTCCGGGTTGGTCCGGCTGGGCTCAACCATGGTGGAGAAGAAGATTCCGCCTCCCGCGCGGCATCCATAAATCGACGAACTGCTCATTGGGGCGAGTTCGGCCAGAGTTCCTTCCCGGTCGAGATGGTAGACGCGGTTGGATTCAAGCGGAGTATCGGACGAAAAATACAATCCATCGGGCGTGGGCACCAAGGCTACAGCACGCGCCTGCTGATGCCCCGAGAGGACCACGTCCACGCTCTTGAAGTCGCAAGCAACCCGTAGAATGCGGCACTCGGAGCCGTTGTCGCCGGTAAGCACCCAGAGACAGTTGGCCCACTCGTCGTAGACGATGTTGTGCACATGGCGCACCGCGCCGCGAGGAAAGGTATAAGCGACATCCCAGGCAGATCCCTGGTCGGTGGAAGCGTAAATGTGCACCTCATCGCGATGGGGATTGTCGAAGTACTCGCCCCAGAAAACGTGGTCGTCGGGGGTGGCGGTGATGTGGAGCGGCCGCGTGCCCCGCAGCACCCGGTGAGACCGCCGAAACTCGACTTTCCCCAGGAGCGAGAGTAAGAATCGCGCCCGGCACGGCGGCAACGATGTGCCCGGAGACAAGCGTGGCAAGGGCATGGAAACCGTCGCGAAACAGGCGGAAGGTAAGGTGTGACGATGCGCTCAGATTTCGCCACCACGCGGGAGCGTAGGTGGCCACGGGCTGCCACTCGATGGCAGCGGAACTCATCCTGGCCCGCAGCAAGGTGTACCCGCGGGACGCGTACAGCCAATCATCGTGCCAGGCCAGGGCCCGCAGGCGTGGAAATGAAGCGACCGGGAACAGACTCAAAGCATCGGCTTCGGAAGAAGGCGCCGGGGATGCTTCATGCGCAGCCATATGTCTCGTTTGCCTTTGCCTGTTGAATTCGGAAGGGTCCCCAACCCTTGACGTTTTTCTCAACACCCAGTTGCCGGTCGTTCGTTCTCAGTTCTCAGATTTGAGGACGAGGTACGAACCGATGGCCAGCACGTCCATGCGAGTACGCTTGAAGCAATCAATCGCTTCTTCCGGGGTGCAGACAATGGGTTCATTTTCGTTGAAGCTGGTGTTCAGAATGACGGGAATCCCCGTCCTGCGCTCAAAGGCCCGGATCAGATCGTAATACAGCGGGTTTTCCTCGCGGCTCACGGTCTGGAGCCGTCCAGTATCGTCCACATGATTGACCGCGCAAAGCTGCGCTCGTTTCTCAGGACGAATCTTGTAAACGTGAAGCATGAATGGCGAGGGATGGTCGTACTCGAAATACTCATGCTGGCGTTCCACCAGTATCGAAGGCGCGAACGGACGGAACCACTCGCGATGCTTGATGCGGGCATTGAGCACATCTTTCATGTCCGGCAGACCGGGATGGGCCACGATGGAACGATTCCCCAGCGCCCGCGGTCCCCACTCCATCCGTCCCTGAAACCAGCCTACAACATTCCCCGCCGCGATCTGTTCCGCCACCGCATCGAGCAGAGGCTCCCGCTCCAGCTTGCGATAGCTTAAGTTTGCCTGCTTGAGTTCCGCTTCGATCCGCGAGTCGGAAAATTCCGGCCCCAGGTACGAATTCTTCATCTGGTAACGGCGTGGCTGCTGCAAGGTTGAGTGATAGGTGTGCAAAGCCGCGCCCATGGCCAGTCCTTCATCTCCTGCCGCGGGCTGGATCCAGGTTCGGCGAAATGGGGTTTGCTGGAACAGCTTTCCGTTGGCGACACTGTTCAGCGCGCAGCCTCCCGCCATGACCAGATCTTCCAAAGGCACACGCTGGTGCAACTGCTCGAGCAGATGGAAAAAAACTTCCTCGAAGCGATGCTGCATGGCGTAGGCGAGGTCCATATCGCGCTGCGTGATTTCGGCGTGGGGCTCGCGCGGCTTCCCGAAAAGCTGCACCATGCGATCCGAGAAGTGCCGAGCCAGCCGAACCGTTCCGTCCGGCTGGATCTGCATGCCCTGATTGCTCCCCAACGGCATGAAGTAGTTCAGGTCAAGCCTAAAAGCGGGATCGCAAACCTCGACGATTTCGCGAATCTGGCCACAGTACGTGTCTTTCCCGTACGGCGCCAGGCCCATCACCTTGCCTTCGTCGCCGTATTTCTTATAGCCGATGAACTCGCAGATCATGGTATAGAAACTGCCCAGCGAGTGCGGCAGGAATACACGCTCCAGCACGTTGATGTCGTTCCCTTCGCAGCGCGCCATCATGGTGGAAACAAAGTCGCCGGAACCGTCGTAACTGAAGCCGGCCGCCCGCTCCCACGGCGAGCAATAGTAGGCGCTGGCGATGTGAGCAATGTGATGTTCGAGGTGATGCTCCTGAAAATGCAACTCTTTCGAATCGACATCCAACGCCTTGGCCAACAGCGATCGCACATCCCGCATTGCTTCCTTGCGCTGGCGCAGGCGGATGAAGTTCAGGATCTTCGCGGGATTCGCCAATGCGTACTGCACTTTTTTTGCCAGGTTCGCATCGCTGTCCTGCCCCACCGCGACGTGGTCCACATCCGCGATCCTGGCGCCCACCGCATCCAGGCAAGCCTGGACCGCCAGCGCCGGAAATCCAGCGTAGTGTTTCACCCGGTTGAGGCGTTCTTCGGCAATGGCGAATACGACTTCGCCATCCTGCACGATGGCGGCAGAAGCGTCTGCGTGGAACATGTTGAGGCCGAGGATCAGCATTGGGCGCTGGATTTCCCGAAGAGCGGTGTCATGCGGTAGCGCGGCCGGCCAGGTCCGTCATCCCGTACTTGGGCGTCCTGCCGTCGAGAAAGGTTTGCATCCAGAGTTCAAGCGTAAGGAATTGCCAAATCTGCATCGACCAATCCTGGGTGCCGCGACGATGCTGGTCCACGAACCCGCGGATGGCCTCGGGACGGAACAGGCCGCGCCGCCGAATCCGTGACTCCGAGAGCAGATCATCGGTCATTTCTTTCAGGTCGTGGGCCAGCCAGTAGTCAATCGGCGCCGCAAAACCAGCCTTCGGCTGCGACAGCACCTCACGCGGCAAAATATCTTTCATCGCCTGGCGGAAAATGTATTTGGTGGTGGGACGAAAAAAACCTTTCAGCTTCAGCCTCGGCGGCACGTTCCACGCGACGAACTCAGCCAGCTCGCGATCCAGGAACGGCACCCGGACTTCGACCGAAGAGGCCATGCTCATCTTGTCGTTGTAGTTCAGGTTCAGGCTTGCCATGAAAATCTTGGTGTCGAGATAAAGCATCTGGTTCAGAAAATCCGAGCCCTGCACTTCCTTGAAACCTGCGCGGTGACGAACCGCCGGATCGGAGCCGACAATTTCTCTCCCCAACGCCGGCGCATAGAGCGCACGCTTTTGGTCGGCGTCCAGATAGGTGCAGTTCATCATAAAGCGGTCCATCGGTGCGAGCGAGGCGCTGCGGGTCATTTTCTTCATCAGGCGCAGCCTTCCCTTCACCGCGGTGCCCCGCAGACCGGGAAGGCCCGCGACCGTTCCGGCAATCAGGTGGCGCGCGGATGCGGGGACATTCTGGTAGGCCTCCGCCCAGTAGTGCGCGGAGTGCTTGCGATATCCTGCGAAAAGCTCGTCGCCGCCCACGCCGGAAAGCAGGACCGTGGCCTGCTTTCGCGCCTCGCGGCATACCAGGTAAGCGGGAATGATGGCCGGATCGGCGGTGGGCTCGTCCATGTGCCAGGTCAGTCGAGGCAGCAGATCGGCCACGTCCGGTTCAACTACGATGCGGTGGTTTTCACAGCCCAGGCGGCGGGCCAGGCGAGTGGCTACTTCGGGATCGTCAAGCGCATTTTCGCCGACCCGATATTTGGCCGGAAACGTGATGGTGTAGGTGCGCACCGGCTGCCGGCCGGCGCGCGACATCATGGCTACAATGCTGGACGAATCCAGTCCGGCGCTTAGAAAAGCGCCAATCGGCACGTCGCTGATCATCTGATCTTCCACCGAGCGGCGGAAGCGCTCCCGAATTTCTTCCGCCAGCTCGCCTTCCGACCGGGCATAAGCTGCATCGGCCGCAGGGAATGTCAGGTCCCAGTATTTCGTGAGCTGCAGCTGGCCATCGCGGAACACCGCGTAGTGACCTGCCGGAAGTTTATGAATTCCGCGGAACATGGTTGCGGGATCGGGCACCCAGAGAAAAGTCAGATACTGGTGCAACGATTCAGGATCGAGTTCAGCGTCAATGCCGGGGACTTGCAGAAGGGCCTTGATCTCCGAAGCGAACGCAAACCGGTTGCCCTGGTGCGCGTAGTAAAAGGGTTTCACCCCGAAGTGGTCCCGCGCCATAAAGAGACTGGGCGTACCGGAGCGAAGATCGCAAATGGCGAAGGCAAACATTCCGTTCAGCCGCTTGACACAATCCGGACCCTCCTCCTCATAAAGGTGAAGCACCACCTCGGTGTCGCTTTCCGAGACGAACTGGTGCCCCTTCGATTTGAGTTCCTGGCGCAGCTCACGGAAGTTGTAGACTTCGCCGTTATAGGTGATCCACAGAGTGCGCTGCGGGTTGCACATCGGCATGTGGCCGTCGGGAGAAAGATCGAGGATCGCCAGCCGGCGGCTGCCCAGACCGATGTAGGAACCGTCCGGAAAGTGCCGTTCCCACAGGCCGGAGTCGTCCGGACCGCGGTGCGCCTGAATCGACGTCATGCGCGCCAGGGTCTCTTTGTCTCCGCAATTGGCCAAGCCGCTAATCCCGCACATGAGCCGACGTCAATCCTTCCCGCCGCGCAACTCGTAAATCTTGGCTTTGATGTGAAAAAACTGGACACCTTGAAAGCCGCAGTAGATCAGCCCGGGCACCCCGTCCAGAAATCCCAGGCGAAAAATGTACTTGTAGAGGAAGAACAGAATGGGCGAGCCGGGAAGACCGAAAAACTTCTTGCGAAACCAGCGCCGCCGCTGCGCCTGGGTCCCAAACAGGGAGGGCGTCAGCTCCGCGGAATTCGTTTCGCCCTCAAGCCACACCCGCGCGTCCCAGTTCGAGTATTCATTGTGCTTCTGAATGTAACGATGGAGCGATTCCACGTTGTAATGCAGCAACGGGTTTTTCAGCGCTGCTGTCCTGCCGTCAACAATGACATGTTCATGCACTTCCATGTCAGACATCGAGGCATCCTGATCTTTCAGCCGGCACTCAAAACGGCCCTTGCCCCGGCGAAACAGCGAGAGCTTGTAGAAACCGGCTTCGCCGTGGCGCAACTGCCGGCCCAGAAAGAACATGCGCAGCGCAATGAAATAGCCGTCAATTTCCGGGTCCTGCAAGGCCCGCCGGATTTCGTCTGACAAATCCGGCGTAAGCGCCTCGTCGGCATCGATCAGAAAGACCCAGTCATGGGCCAGGGGCAGCGTATCCATCGCCCACTGCCGCTTCTTGGGCCAGCCACCGGCATAATGAAACTGAACCAGATTGGCGCCGAAAGAGCGCGCGATCTCCGCCGTCTCGTCACTGCTTTGCGAGTCGACCACGTACACTTCCCCAACTCCCCGCAAAGACTCCAGACACCGCGGCAGGTTACAAGCTTCGTTCCGCACCGGCACAATCACACTCACGGGAAGGGACAGGGGCGGAGCGGCAACCTGTAGTTGCCCGGGTTCCTCTAGTTTCTGCATTGCGGTACACAGCCTTTGAACATATTACATTGAACCCCGGCAACTTCCGCTTGCTCGGGGCAAACTTTGCCCCCATCGCGACTGTGTTAACATCCGGCGTAAGTTCACTGCCGTGGCCAACGCCCGCCCCATCCCCGATCTGCAGCACCCCGATTTGAAGCAGGAAGTTCGAGAGTTCTGGAATTCCGAGCCCTGCGGCACTCGTTACCTGGACGGCCAGGAAGATTTCAACGCCCACTCCCGGGCTCGCTACGCCCTCGAACCACATATTCCGGAATTCGCGCAGTTCGCATCAGCCCGTGGTCTTAAAGTTCTGGAGATCGGCGTCGGAATGGGCGCCGATTACGTGGAGTGGCTGAAGGCAGGCGCCCAGGCCACGGGAATCGATATGTCGGCCGCTTCTCTGGAGCGGGCGCGACGCAGATGCCAATCCGCCGGATACCAGCCCGATCTGCGCCTGGCCGATGCCGAGCACCTGCCTTTCCCTGATGAGACTTTCGATGTCGTCTACTCCTATGGCGTCATGCATCACAGCCCAGACACCGAGCGCTGCCTGCGGGAAGCCTGGCGCGTATTGCGGCCGGGTGGCGCGGCCCGCATCATGCTCTACCACCATCGCTCGCTCACCGGCGCGATGCTGTGGTTGCGCTACGGCGCGCTGGCGGGGAAATCGATGCGGCAAACCGTCTATGAACGCCTGGAGAGTCCCGGCACAAAGACTTACACCCAGGCAGAAATCTCCTCGCTGATGGAAGGATTCGAAAGCGTCGTGATGCGGCAGGTCTTCAGTCCGGGCGATCTGTTGCTCCACCATCCTTCCAGCCGATTTCAAGCGCCTCTGTACCGGCTGGCTTGGAAATTCTATCCCCGGTTTCTGGTGAGAAGGTTGGGCCGCAGGTGGGGACTGTTCTTGCTGGTCTCGGGGAAAAAACCCGGGACCGGGAAAGATCAACGCGGCTAAGGCGTTACCGAATTCAACTCGCACCACCGCTCCAGCACATACAAGGACCAGACGCGGGACCACGAAGTCCGCCGATTCAGGAAATCGTCCCAAACCTGCGCAATCGAGTCCTGATTGAGCAACAAACCGAGCGGGCCGCGGCCGACCTTCTGCAAGGCCGCTTCCACTTCAGGACGCAAATTCTCCCGCAGCCAGCGTTCAAAGGGAAGGGTGAAGCCCTGCTTCTTGCGATGAACGATTTCGCTCGGCAGCACTCCCTTCAGCGCTCCAACCAGCAACGGTTTCGGCAAGGTGTTGTCCAGTTTCCAGGCTCCCGGTATGGCCATCAGCTTGTCGGCAAGGTGATGATCGATGAGCGGCACTCGCAGCTCGAGCCCATGGGCCATGCTCATCACGTCTGCGTCACGCAGCAAGGTATTCAGCATGTAGCAACGCGCTTCCAGGTACGAAACCCGATTGATCGAGTCGAGCGCTCGAGCGTGACGCAGGCTTTCCTGCAAGGGAGCATTTGCCCGCGCCAGCGCTCCCTCATTGACGGACGCCAGCAGTGAATTGCGCTGTTCAGGGGTGAAGAGAGCGCGCGCAAGAAAATAGGGATGGATCGCCTCGTCCGGGCCGCCGCCGAGTGCAGCCAATTTCCGGTTCCGGTCCGTGTCCGAAGTCAGCGAAGTAAACATGCGCGCCAGCGGGCGTCGCAGGATCGCGGGCCAATGCCCCCAGAATCGGGCAAAGCGCTCCATGCGGGGAACGTCGCGAAAGCTGGAATAGCCGGCGAACATCTCGTCCCCTCCCAGGCCGGAGAGCGCCACCTTGATCCCGGCGGCGCGCGTCTGCCGGGCAATCAGGTAGGTATTCAGGCCATCGACGGTGGGCTGGTCCATGGCCTTGAGCGCATACGGAATGGCGTCAAGCATGTCGCCCTGCGAGACCGTGATCTCCTGGTGTTCGGTCGCGAAAGCGCGGGCCACGGCCCGGGAATATTCCGCTTCGCTGTATTCCGCCTCGCGAAAAATAATGGAAAAAGTGTTGGGCCGGGTCCCCGCCCGGCTCAGAATCGCGGCCAGGCTGCTGGAGTCGATGCCTCCGGAAAGAAACAGTCCCACCGGAACATCGCTCACCGTCTGCATGCGGACGGCCTGATCCAGCGTGGCGTAAATGTCATTTTCCAGATCCTCCCGCGCAGCCTCATTGCCCACCAGATGGCGCGAAGCCGTTCTGTCCTCTCCGCGAGGTGCGAGGTCCCAGTAGACCGCGTCCGCCAGGCGCCCGTTTTCCCATACGGCGTAGTGTCCGGCCTGCAGGGCGGAGACACCTTGAATCATGGTGATGGGATCGTAAACCGATCCAAAATTCAGGTAGTTGAGCAAGCCCGCGGGATCGAGTTTCCGTGGCATGATGCCCGTGCCCAGCAGGGTCCGCAGTTCAGAGGCAAACAGGAAATATTGGCCCGCGGAACAATAATAGAGAGGTTTGATGCCCATGGGATCGCGGCCCAGCAACAGGCGCGATCGCTTCGCATCCCAGATGGCGAAGGCGAACATCCCCCGCAACTCGGAGAGGCACTTCTCGCCCCAGCGGCCATAGGCTTTCAGCAGCACCTCGGTATCGGACTGGCTGGCAAAGCGCACGCCTTCGCCCTGCAGGCGCGTTCTGAGCTCGCGGAAATTGTAGATTTCGCCGTTGTAGACGATCCAGTTCCCGGTTTCAGCATCCTGCATGGGCTGATGGCCCAGCGGCGAAAGATCGAGAATCGCCAGCCGCCGGCTGCCCAACCCGATCTCGAGGCGCGGCGTGGTATTGGCTTGAATCACGACCGTTCCCCGGTCGTCAGGCCCGCGGTGCGCCAGCGAATCGGTGGCTTGCTCCAGAAGCTTTGGAGAAACCGAGCCGTTACTCGCCAGAATGCCGAAGATGCCGCACATGAATGGAGACTATATCAGCGCGAGTTATCTGGACACGCCCGGGCGCAACCGAAGAACGCAATATTTTGTTCCCGCGATTGGCTGCCAGCCATTCGCCTTGCTGGATGGGCAGGAGCTCACCGCCAGCCCCGCCCCCGCACTGGCGAAGGCGGCGTACACTTTTTGCCGGATTTCTTCTGAAGATCCCCAAAATTCCGTCGAGCCATGATTAGCGTCCATGACTTCCGCGACAATCCGCAGCTTGGCCAGGCGCGCCCAAAAGGCCCCGGTGCCGTCACCAATCACGGCAACCTTGTCGCCGGGCTGCGATCCCATTTTCTGCAGTTCCTCCGCGGCTACAACATCGTGCCAGGCCGAAGTCGGGCCGGAGCCCGGGATGGCGAAATGTTGCGTGGCGTAACGGGCAGTCACATCGGCGGTACCCAATGCCATCGTGATAAACACCGCAATGGCCACATAGCCGGCGCTTCTTTGATCCGCAGGGCGAAGCTGCGCCGCGCCAAGTAGGCTCAGAAACAAAACCAGGACAAAGCCGCCGAGGAACCTGTCCTCGACGTGGACCGGAAGATAAACGGCGAAGGCCGCCACGGGCCATGCGATCAGGAGCCACAACTGGCTCAGGCCCGCAAGCCAGGCACTCCCGCTGAGCAGAGCCAGGACGACTACAGCGATCACCAAACCCGGTTGGGCGCGCAACAGCACACGAGTCTCGCTCACCAAGGTGGTCGCGAGTACCTCCGCCTGCTCCTTCAACCTGAAATGCCAGCGCAGTCCTTCATTCCAGTAGGAGGGATCGTCCCAGGGCGGGTAAGTGCCGGGTATAGGGCCATCGAACTCAAATACGGGCGGATGTTGCAGCAGCTGGCGGGTGGGATGCACGGGCGTGCCACTCCCCGGGACTTCGCCCTGCCAGTTTCTCCAGAAGGTTCGCGGGGAAACCGCCCAGGCATAATTCAATCTTCCGGAATCGCCAAACGTAGGCCGGCCTTTTTCCGCGGACAGCGTCAGGACCAGCGGTGCTGACGCCCCCAGAAATACCAGGACCGCCACGGCCACGCCACGACGCCAAGTTCGGGACGAGCGCTGCCACAGGTAAACCAGGATCAGGGTGACGATGCCGAGGGGAAATAAAACGGCCTTGATCCAATATCCCACGCCCAGCAGAAGACCAAGAACAGCGAAGTTACGCCAGCCCGGATTCCAGCGCAGACGCAACAGCATCCCGCCCACCAGGCACACACAGGCCAGGACCGACAGGTCGGGCGAAACATCGTAGATGGTTACCAGCTCCAGCGTGGCCCACAGAAATATCGCGTAACCCAGGAGGACCAGCGCCCACTCCGGCAAAGCCACCCGGCCCTCCGACCCGGCATCAGGGTGCGCGGCTCGTTCATGACAGAAGCGCAACAGCGCGCCCAGGAAAAACCGGAAGCAAAGCAACGCCACCACGAAAATGACGAAGTTCACAGCGTGCACGAGCGGAAATTCCCACTTCGGAGAAGGCCGGATTTCACCCACCGTCAGGCCCAGGATCCATCCATACAGCGGGCTCCAGTACGCGTTCACGGCATGCGCCCAATCGCGGCGAACCAGCGCATCCCCAAGATCCAGATAAGGCACGCCATCCGGATTCATGGAGTATCGTCCCACCCAGGCGTGCACCAGCCCCAGCGCCAGGCTGGCCGGCACCAGAATATTTTCCAGCGACCTTTTATTTGTGAGCTGGTACATGATCGGAAACTATTGCCGCGCGGAGAACGAGCCGCGAGTGTAGCACGCGCCTCAGCGGCGTCCCGCAATTAAGGCGAAGGATGGAGCGCTTCCGCCGGCGCCGCCGAGGAGTAAGGTTTGAGTTGAATCGGAACACGATCCGGCTCCAGCAGCCAAATCTTTCGACCCCGAAAATACTCGAACAGAGGCTTCAAATCCATCCCCGGAATCTCGCGCGCCCATACGATCTTGGAGTGGTCAATGTCGGCCGCGTTGTACACCCATTCATCATGGGGTATGTGATCGGGGGCATAGCGGACAACTACCAGATCCTCATTCGGCGCGGCATCCAGCTGCGCGACAATGTCGGCGCGAGTCCGGCTCCACGCCTCTTGCATGGGCGGCGGCCGCACGATATAGACCGCCACTCTTGCCAGCACCAGCAGCACGACCAGGCGCGTGAGGAAAATGCCCACAGGTCGACCTTTGATTTTCCAGCGCCGCAGATGCCGCATCGCCTGAACCAGCAGGGCAAAGATGGTTGCGGTCACCGGCGCCGCATAGTGGGCCACGAAAATAAAGATGACCAGCGACCCCAGCGCACAGAGAACGAATTGGAACAGCAGAAAGCGAGTCCTGCGGTCTCTGACAACCCAGGGCAACGTCACGAAAGGCAGGCACAGCGTGCTCCCCAGAAAGAATTGCCAGAACCCGATGAATGAGGACTTGAGGCCCCAGCGATGAGGGCCGCGGAGCCAGCCATTAAAATACTGGTCGAACTGCCGGTTCCCGTATTGCAGTGGCGGTTTCAGCTTCTCCCAGATGAACAATCGATAGTTAATGTACCGGGCCTCGTAAAGCGAGTGAGGAAAAAGAAGCGGATTGCCCGTGACCCGCCAGTTGTAATAAGCGACAAACGCCACTGTGAACCCTAAAACGCTGACGAGCGGCAATAATACGCGCGGACCCGTGACCTTCAGAGCGGGGCTGCGTTCCGACAACAGCCACACCAGGATTGCAATGCCGACCGGAATGCAGAAGATGAATCCTTCATACGGCCGGCTGTTTGCCAGCAGGCCGGCGCCAACTCCCATCAGGACCGCGTCTCGTAGGCGGTGCCACTTGATGATCCGAGGCAGAGCTCCTACGACCAGCGCGCCTCCGAGGGCAGCCACCGCGCCTCCCCAGTAGCTCTCCATCCAGTAACTGAAAAGATCGATTCGCAATATCACCAGCACCAGGCCCAGCAGGGCCCATTTGGGTGGCAACCAGCCTTGGAACATCCAGGTGATTGCCATCGTCATGAGCGCCATACTCAACAGCACACCGATCCACGGGTGGCCAAGGATTTGTCCCAGCGCAAGAGCTGCTCCCTGCCCGGGAGGAAATATGGAGGCGTAGGTCGGATGCTGCAACACGTGAAATGTGTCCAGGAAGACCCACATGGGATGGGGCGGGTTGGTCAGCCTTCCGTGGGCAAAAGTGTCGCCTGCAAGCAGATAGCTGAATTCATCGTGAGCAACCGGCGTGGGTAAGGGCAGCACCGGAAACAATGCCAGACGGAGAGCAATCACCACGAACGGCGCTGCGACCAGCACAGCCGTTTTCCTGGCTGCAAAGCGGGCAGCCAGTCTTTCCAGGGGTCCGAGCCACGCATCCCCCAGCCGGGGCGTGAACCATGCCAGGACGAGAACCACTGGCAAGGCCATCCAGCTCAGAACCGCCAAATGCTCCTCCAGCACGACTGTTGCTCTCCGTCAGCGGAACCGCCGGCGGAAACGCAAACATAGTATTGTTTGAAATGATGCACGGCGATGTTAACAAACCCGCGAAAACTGTGCGAATATCCAAGGGCGGGGCGGCGCGATCCCAAGATCGTTTTCCGCTTCGAAAACGCGCCCCAGCCAACGCCATGATCAAGAGACTGCGCTCGCTGCTTTCCTATTCGTGGTGTGCCTTATCTGCAATGTGCCGAGTACGTCGGCCTTGACGCCAGCGCAGGAATACATTGATCGCGCCAGACGCCGTTTCCCGGCGGCGCGGTTCGTATGCCAGAAGGTGGACGGATCTGATCTGGTCGAGCGCGACTATTTCGACACGGTCTTGTCGCTCGGCGTGCTCCACCACCTCGACGACCGTGAGGCCCTGACCCTGTTTCAGATTGCCCGCGACACCATGAAACCGGGAGGAAAACTGGTCACTCTTGACGGAGTGTGGACCGACGATCAATCTCAGGTGGTGAAATATCTGCTGTCGCGGGACCGCGGACGCTTTGTGCGCAGCGAGGCTGGCTACCGGGAACTTGCCTCAAAAGTCTTTTCGAACATCGAATCGAGTGTCCGTCACGATCTGCTGCGCATCCCGTACACTCTCCTGATATTGAAATGCGCTCGCTGAGGTCGGTCACGGAACGGGCGGCCCTTATGGCGGCCCTTATAATGATGAAGGGAAACCATGATTCATAGCATCGATTCGCGACCCGTCGGACTTTCGGTGGTGGTGCCGGTTTACCGCAGTGAAGCCATCCTGCCCGAGTTGGTCCAACGCCTGGAGAGTGTTCTCGCCCGAATCGCCTCCAGCTACGAACTGGTTCTGGTCAACGACAGTAGCCCGGACGGAAGCTGGGACGTAATCTGCCAACTGGCCGAGAGCCATCCCTGGATTCATCCCATCAACCTGATGCGGAACTACGGCCAGCACAACGCGCTTTTGTGCGGCATTCGGGCAGCGCAATACGACGTGATCGTTACCCTGGATGACGACCTGCAGCACCCTCCCGAGGAGATTCCGAAGTTGCTGGCGGTGCTGGCCCAGGGATTCGACGTCGTCTACGGCACGCCCGAGCGCGAAGAGCATGGCGTCTTGCGGGACCTGGCTTCGTTAGTGACCAAGATGGCGCTGCAGAACGTCATGGGAGCAGCCATTGCCCGTCAGGTCTCCGCTTTTCGTGCGTTTCGCGCGGAGGTGGCCGGGGCGTTCAGCCACTATGAAGGATCGTTCGTGTCCATCGACGTTCTGCTGACCTGGGGGACGAACCGGTTCGCCGCTGTGCCGGTGGCGCACGAGCCGCGCAAACAGGGGACCTCCGGCTACTCCTTCCGCAAGCTGATCACGCACGCCATGAACATGATGACCGGCTTCACCACCCTGCCCCTGCAGATCGCCAGCCTGGTAGGTTTCGTATTCACGTTCTTCGGCTTTTGTGTGTTGGGCTACGTTCTGGTCCGGTATTTCATGCACGGCGACCCGGTTCCTGGCTTCCCCTTTCTGGCCTCGATTGTCGCCGTGTTCTCCGGAGCCCAGCTGTTTGCCCTGGGAATCATCGGAGAGTACCTGGCTCGCATGCACTTCAGAAGTTTGCAGAAACCCCCTTATGTTGTTCGTTCTGGCGCAGTCAACGAAAAGAGGGAGAGCCGCCGAGTGAGTGCTTTATAGTGATCAGGTGTGCCTCCTGGCGTAGTATTTCGAATATCGGCGCCCAGGCCCAATCTAAAGTATGACCTCCCTGATCCCATTCAACCGACCTTGCCTCGCAGGCAACGAGTACAGGTATATTGCAGAGGCCATTGCCAACGGCCATGCTTCTGGTGACGGTCCATTTACGCGGAGATGTCACGAACTTCTGGAGCAAGAACTTCGGGTACCGAAGGTGCTGCTCACTACTTCGTGTACTCACGCCCTGGAAATGGCAGCACTTCTGCTGGATTGCCGGAGCGGAGACGAAATTATTGTCCCTTCCTTTACGTTTGTCTCGACTGCCAACGCCTTCGCATTACGCGGCGCCCGGATCGTTTTTGCGGATATCCGCCCTGACACGTTGAACCTCGACGAAACCCGGCTGGAGTCCTTAGTCACTCATCGCACAAAGGCCATTGTCCCGGTTCATTATGCTGGCGTCGCCTGTGAGATGGATGCAATCTGCGCGCTTGCGCAACGACACGGCGTTCGAGTGGTGGAGGACAACGCGCATGGATTGTTTGCTCGGTACAAAGGCAAACTTACAGGCACGTTCGGATGCCTGGCTACCCAGAGTTTCCATGAAACCAAGAACATAACCTGCGGAGAGGGCGGCGCCCTGGTGGTGAATGACCCCGGGCTAGTGGAGCGAGCTCTGGTCATTCGCGAGAAGGGGACGAATCGCAATCGGTTCTTCCGCGGGCAAGTGGACAAATACACGTGGGTTGACGTTGGTTCTAGTTACCTGCCGTCTGATCTTCTGGCTGCCTTCCTGCTGGCACAATTAGAAGCAAGACGCGAAATTCAGAAGAAGCGTCGCCAGGTCTGGGAATACTATTGGGAGCATTTGCAGGGATGGGCGCAGGAGAACGGCGTAAAACTGCCTTTTGTTCCGCCGGATTGTGAGCAGGCCTACCACATGTTCTACTTGGTCGCGCCTTCGCCAGGATATCGCGACGCGCTGATCTCGCACCTCAAATCACAGGGAATCTTGAGCGTGTTTCATTATGTGCCTCTGCACCTGTCGGAGATGGGACACAAGTTTGAAGCCCAGGAGGGGGGCTGTCCCGTGGCGGAAGACTCTAGCTCACGACTCCTTCGCTTGCCCTTCTATAACGACCTTACCGAGGAAGAGCAGGCACGAATCGTGAGCGGCGTTACTGGACTCTCCACGCAAGGCAGGGCAGGAACTGCCGCATGATTAGCCAGCAGACCTCGACCGTGCCGACGGACGCGAGCCTCGGGAGTGTCGGGCGAGGGGAACCGAGCGACCTTTGCACCCATCTGGATTGGGACTCCGCCTTCTTTGGAAAGCGCATTGCCCGTCTGAATAAATCGCGGTTGACTGCATCCAACGTGTCCAAAGCGCTGGCATGGTGCGACAACGATAAAGTCGACTGTCTGTATTTCCTGGCGGATGCCGATGATGCGCGGACAACTCGCCTCGCTGAGCAAAACGATTTCGTTGAAGTTGATGTGCGCGTAACCCTCGGACGTCCAATCACCCAAGAAAACCAACTACCCTTGTCAATGGATTCTCGAGTGCGGTTGGCGCGCGAATCCGACGTAGCGGTGTTGCGCAAGCTTGCTCGAACTCTCCACCACGGGACGCGGTTTTACTCTGATGCGCATTTCGAACGCGCCAAATGTGACTTGCTGTACGAAACGTGGATTGAGAAGAGTTTAGAGGATTCAGCTCAAATCGTGTTTGTACCCGAGGTGGAAAGCCAGCCAGTTGGATACATTGCATGCCACGCCCTTGGCCAGGAAACGCAGATTGGACTGCTCGGTGTCGAGGAGGCACATGCTCGTACGGGGCTCGGCAGGTCGCTGGTGCAAAGATTCCTGGCGTGGTCCGCCCAGCAAGGAGCTCTGCGCGCAACTGTCGTCACCCAGGCACGCAACACTGGCGCTACAGGGCTTTATCAGCATTGTGGATTCCTCCCATTATCTGTCCAGCGTTGGTACCACCGCTGGTTTACACATAACTAGGGCTCCACAAAGCGACGAGACCATTGTATGGACGCAGGTGCGGAAAGCGTTTCAACTGGCGGATACGACCCATCTTTCTTCCAGCAATTGGCTCTGGTCGAAGACCGTCATTTCTGGTTTCAGGCGCGGAATCGCCTGATTTTTGCAATCAGCAAGCGACTGACTTCTAAGCTCCATCCCGGATATCTGATTCTCGAAGTCGGGTGTGGCACGGGCAACGTACTCAGGATTTTGCGCCAAGCGTGCCCGGACGGAGTGGTGGTCGGACTGGAACTCTGGTTTGACGGCTTACGCTTCGCTCAAGATCGATCTGCCGGCCCTCTGGTGCAGGGCGATGTTCGCAACTGCCCCTTCGGAAAACCGTTCGATATGATCGGCATGTTTGATGTCCTGGAACACGTGCCGCAAGAACTCGAGACATTGAGCGCGCTGCGAGCGGCGCTCGCTCCGGGCGGCAGGCTGGTGCTGACCGTTCCAGCACATCAGTACCTATGGAGTTATTTCGACGAAGCGGCCCACCACTGTCGCCGCTACTCCTCGCAAGAGATCCGCGACAAACTGGTCCGGGCTGGATTCGAGGTGGAATTCCTGAGCCCGTTCATGAGTTGTATTTTTCCCATCGTCTGGCTCTTCCGGAAAGTAGGCAACAGGAGACAGCGGCGGCACTCCGAAGACGCGAAAACTCTGGCTCTAAAAGAATTTCGCGTGATACCGGTGATCAACGGATTGCTCACCGCCCTGTTGAAGTTTGAAGCCCTTTGGCTCAGCCGCGGGCACAGCCTTCCCATTGGGACTTCCTTGGTAGTGATTGCCCGAAGAAGTTCCTAGAAAATGGCAATGGCGGCCGACGTTGATTCGACAGCCACGAAACCTTGAGCGAGCCCCGCGACCTCAGCCCGGAGAATCATGGAGCTCAGTCCCCTGGTCCCCGAACCGGGCCAATTGTAACAAGAAGCTTCGCCGCCAAATTCAGCAGCTCATCCACATGCTTCTTCCAGGAGAAGTCGCGCGACCTCTCCCGTCCGCGATCCGAAAGCTGACTCGACAACGCGCTGCCGGCCGCGATCTGGCTGACCTGCGCCGCCAGTTCTTCCGGGGAAAAGCGCGGGAAGTAAAGCGCGGCTTGCTGGCAGATCTCGCGATGCACGGCGGAATCGGCGGCGACTACCGGCAACCCGCTGGCCATGGCCTCCACCAGAGGGTGGGCAAATGATTCCGCGTAGGCCGGCGTAACGTAGATGTGGCAGGCGCGATAAACGTGATGGAGCAACGAATAAGGAATGGCCCCCAACTCCACCACGCTGTCTCCGATTCCGAGTTGCGTCACCAGGGCTGCGGCCGTCCGGGCGCGATAGCTGCCGGGATTGTCTTCCGAACGGAGCCGGCAAGTCAGAAAAAGTCTGAGCTTGCGGCCACCCAGCCGCTGGCGTAACAACGGCAGGGCGCGCAGCAGGGTCTCGAAATTCCGGTAGTAGTTGTAGTGGCTGACGAAGAGCAGGCGCAGCGCGTCCTGATCGAGGTCGAGTTTTTGCCGGACGTCCGCCGCCAGCGGCGCCGGGTCGCGGAAGAATGCCTCGCCGTCGAAACCGTGATGGATGGCCACCACGCTGCGTCCCGTCCACTGCCGCAGCTCCTGCGCGAAAGCCTCGCTGGGCGCGACCGTCGCCTCTGCCCAGCCGATGGAACGCCGAGCCAGGCTGCCCTTGATCTTGGTTTCAATCCACAGGCCATACTCCCGGCGCTGGCCCACATCCCGGAAAAAATCCGGGGAAGTATAGAGCGAGTTTCGGGACAGCAGAATCTGCGGCACCGGGGACTTACGCAGGGCAAAGTTGCCGGCGGAAACCAGCACCTGGGCGCCGCTCCGCCGGACGATCGCCGGCAGCGCAGTTTGCTCCTGCCTGAAACGCCTGACCGCTCCAGCGGGAAGATCGATTTCAGGAAGCGAGACGCGGGCCAGGCCGGAGAGCTCCTGCCGCAACGATGGACTCAAGGCAGCCGTTACCTGCACGTCCGCTCGCGCGGCAAGCTGGGGAAGAACGTTGCGCAGATAGGTCAGCCCGCCGCCGGCGCTGGCGGCCAGGCCGTTCAGGAACAGATGCATCATCGCTCGGGCGCGATCGCGTGAACGTCTCGCCGGAAAGCCCCGAAGGCGAAGTTGGTGACGGGGCGATAGACAGCGGCCGGCACGGCGGCAGGAAGAAGGTCGACGAAGGAAAACGCCAGCACCCAGAAAAAGACGCTGAGATAGTAACCCACCGCAAACAGCCAGTCTTCAAAGCCGGCATGGATCAACCCGGCCGCCAGCACCATGGCGACTGGCACCGCGGGGTGACGCAGATTTGCGCTTCGGCGGAGCCAGGCGAAGACGGCACCCACCTTCAAAGCCAGCATCCCAACCAGGGCAACAAAAGGCAGAACGCCCAGCAATCCGACTCCTTCCATAATCGCCAGGTAACTGTTTCCATGTTCGCGGGCGATTCCGGAAACCGTCGAGTAGCTGCCCACGCCGATATCTTCGCCCGAGGTGGTCAGGCTGGTGCCAAACCCACTTCCGAACCAGGGATGCTGCTGGATGACTGACAGTGTCTCGTCCCATGGACTTACGCGCGAGAGCAGCACTCCACCTTCCTCGTGTCCCTTATAGAGGATGGTGTCCAGCAGCGAGGCGTCCTCCCGGCGGGTGGGCATGTCCTCCATCTGCTGCGCGGGAGTCAATGCGATGGCGAGGGCGGCCACGCACAGAAAGGCGACGGTCCCCTGGATCAGCAACCGGTAGCGCCGCAAGGCCACGCAAGTCAGGCCACAGGAAACTACGGCAGCCAGGATTCCTGCCCGGGCCTGGCTGAAAAACAGCAGGCCACCACTCAACATAAAGGCGAAAAGTATTCTGCGGTACCTGGTTTTGCCCTCGGTCGTCAGCACCCCCCAAAAAAGCACCGGCACGGCCACCACGCCCATGATCGCGCCCATGGAATTTGGGTTGCCGTAGATGGGTTTCCGCAAAACCAGATAGGCAACCGCGGAGACGTACACCATGATCTCCAGGAAAAGCAACAATCGCTGAAAGAACGTCTCTTCCCGTCCGGCCAGCGCCAGCCGCGCTCCGGTGGATGCATACATGAAAAGCAACAGCAAGCTCAACGCTTTCAGTACCGAGGTGGTCGGGTATTCGGAGATCGCGGCGGACACCAGCGCCGCCAGCACCGAAAACATGGCCACCAGGTGGAAGCTGGAGAAGCGATGTCTTGCACTCCGCATGTAGAGCGCGAAACCCACAATCGCACCCACCGCCAGGACCGCCCAACGTCCGGAAGTCCACACGCCGCTAAAAGGAAGAGACATGCCGGCCCAAAGAAAAACAATTACCAGTAAGGGAAAAAATCGCTGCTCATATTTCCACACGGCGGCCAAAAGGAGCTGCAGGAAAATGAGTCCCCCCAGGTAGGTGCTGCTGAGGTATCCCGGCCGGTAGAGCGCCACATACGCCGCCATCAGGCTCGTGACCAGAATCGCGCCCGGGACGATAAATTTGGAGTAGCTCTTATTCATGGCTTTGCGCCCCGCACCATAGCGCCGCCCTGGCAATTCCGGCGGCACAGGCTTCCGGCGAATATCTCAGGATACGCTCCCGGCTGTGATTTCCCATCTGCGTCCGCAGCGCGGAATCCCGCGCCAGCTCTTCCATGGCCGACGCCAGTTGCAGAACGTCGCCGCGACCAATCACCCGGCCATTCCAGCCGTCCTGCACCAGGTCCGCGGTGCTTCCCGCGGCGGCGCTCGAGATCACCGGCAGACCGCAAGCCATGGCTTCGTTCACCACCAGCCCCCAGGTATCCGTATGCGAGGGGAAAACGAAAACTTCAGCCAACGCATAATAGCTGGCCAGCTGTTCCCGGTGGACGAACCCAGCGCATTGGACCCGCCCAGGCTGTATCACACTCGCGCGGTGGAGCAGTTCCGCATGGGCCGTCCCTTCTCCCACCAAAACCAGGCCGATGGCGGCGCGTTGTTCAGCCGTTAGTTTGCCATAGGCCTCCAGCAGGTCAAACACTCCTTTTTTCGCCACCAGCCTGCCCACGAACAGGAAGAAGCGCGGAGGCAACTGCAGCGCCTGCCGATACTGCGCATCCTCCTGTCGCACCGCGGCCGACTGCCGGGCAAAAAGTTCCGTGTCCACCGCGTTGGGCGCGGTAAAAATTTTCTCCTCGCGCATTCCATAGCTCATCACATACTGGAACGACGCCTTTCCGGGAACGACGAAGGCCCGGCAAGCCTTCATGAATCTTGCTTTCAGGAATTCGACGATTGGATTATGGCGGCGAAAATCCTGACCCGTACTCTCTACCCACAAAAGAAATGGGACCCCATGCTTGCGGGCCCACCGCATCGCCTGCCAGGAGGCCAGGTAGTTATAACCCCCGCACAGGATGACGTCAGCCGCTGCCCGCTGCAATCCCTCTTTCAGTCCGCGGTTCAGCAGGAGGTTGTGTCCGGCGAATCGTTGCCTCCAGGATGGAAGCACCTGGTAGGAAAAGCAGATCTCATCCTTGTACACCAGCCACTGACGCAATTTGGGATCGCTCTCCGCTAGAAAGATCACATGCAAATCTATCTCTTCATGCCGGGCCAGCGCATTGAAGACGGGAATACGGTAAGGCGCAATAATCTCGCTCAGGATGACCAGCCGCCGCTTCATGCCTGGCACTCCCGATAGAGTCGCACGAGCCGCGCCGCCGCCTCCTCCAGGGTGTATCCCTGGATGATCGTGTGGCGCGCCTTTCCCCCCATCGTTCGCCGAAGTTCAGCCTGCCGTAAGAGGAGGGCGAGAGTGTCGGTTAATTCCTGCAAATCGTCAGCCCCAACCAGACAGCCGTTGATGCCCTGCTCGATCACTTCGTCAATTCCCTGTCCCCGGCACGCGATCACGGGTTTGCCCGCCGCCATTGCCTCCAGATAGACACAACCCAGTCCCTCGTATCGGCTGGGCAGGGCAAACAGGCTGGCGCGCCGCATCGCGTCCGCCACCTGGCGGCGACTCTGGCGCCCGCGAAAATAAACGCTGCCCGCTATGCCCTGTTCGCCGGCCAGCTTCTGCAGACGCGAGCGTTCCGGACCATCCCCGATGATTTCCAGCGAAAGCCCGGGAAATTGATTTTGGATGGCGGCAAACGCCCGCAGCAGCAGTTCGTGCCCTTTGACCGGGATGAGATTGCCCACGCTCAGGATGACAGGCGGGTTCGGCTCGCCGTCCGAGGGAGAGAACATTTGAGGATCGACTCCGTTATAAAGCACCCGAGTGTTCACCGGCGCGGCCGCGCCCGCGATCACCTGGTCCCGAACTTTTTGGCTCACACATATCACCGACCGCGCAGCGCGGTAGACCGACTGCGATACCCGGGCACACCACTTCCCGGCGTAGCCTCCAACCTGTCTGGTAGAAAACGCATCCAGCCCGTGGACGGTGACTACGAAAGGTATTTTCAATTCCCGGCTGAGCAGCGCGGCGGCGTGGCCGCAGGGCAGAGCGGAATGGGCGTGAATCACATGCACCGGATGCGAAGCATGCAGACGCCGAATCTCGGGCAGGAGTCTGGCGAAAAGAAAAGCTCCCGAACTTGACAGGCCCCAGCCTCCGGGAAAAGAAAAAAAACGCACCCATTGGGCGGGCACGGCAGCGCCATCGGCCGCTGCGCCAGTTCGATAGAATGGCCTCGCCGCGCGCACCGTGTTCGACACTCCCAGCCGTCCAAGCCAGGACAGCGGTTCTGCTACAAAGCAACCTTGGGCATCGTCCCCGCGCACGGGATAGAACGGCGTCAGCGTCAGCACATGGAGCGGATTCCCCGGCGGAGACTGTTCGTGGATGGTGGAACGGTCTGCGGTCATGCGGCGCGGGCCGCCGTCTTCCGCGACATAAGGTCGACGAACACTTCTTCCCAGCGGCGGGTGATGGGACCCCAATCGAACAGCTCGCTGTGCTTGCGGCCCGCCTCGCCGAGCTTCCGGCGCTGCTCCGGATACGAAAGCATTTCCTGCAGCCGGACGAACAGTTCATCGTTCGCGGCTACGAGATAGCCGGTTTTGCCGTGAATCACGGTCTCCGGTTGATAGTTCTCCCGCGCGATCACCGGCAGGCCGCATGCCGCGGCTTCGAGCAACACCTTTGGAGATCCTTCCCACGCGGAGGGAAACAGGAAAACATCGGCCTGCCGATATTCCTGCTTCAACCGCTCCGCCCCCAGCAATCCGGTCAGAGTGACGTTTCTGAGACGCTCGCGCTCGATCCGCGTTTTCAGCTCGTCCGCCATGAGGCCTTCACCCACCAGGACAAAATCAGCCCCGGGGAACCGGGCAGCAGCGTCCAGCAGCACTTGCGGCTGTTTGAACGGTCGCAGCGATCCTGCAAACAGAACTCTGGGCCGTGGGTTGGCTGGGCGGTCCCATGCCGGCGTGAAAAAACTGGTATTCACGCCCGTCGGCACAACTTCGCTGGGCAGATCGTATTCCCGCTGCAAGCTCTGTTTCACAAACCGCGAGTTGCTGAACAGATAGTCGCACCGGAGGACAGTTCGTTCCCAGAGATGCACCGCCTCGGGCGCGATGGTGGGCTCATTGCGCAAGTCCGATTGCGATTCGACGGTCCCGATGGTGATGCGGCTGTCCTTCCACCGGCTGCGCAGCCCCAGGTACAGCCTGCTGGCGGGAGATGACTTCACATAGAACAGGATGTCATGGCGCCCCAGAACAAATTCGCGGAGGATTCTGACGGTCTGTCGTCGTTGGGGCAAAGCAACCAGCCGGGTGTTATCACGCCGCTCGATCAGGCGATCGGGCTCACCCCCGCAAAAGACGCTGACGTGAAAGCGGTCCGGATCCAGCCGCCGGATGATCTCGCGGGCATTGGTCATCTGGGCATTGGTGAGCCCCTGGTCAGCCAGGCTGTCCACGAGGATTCGCACAGGGGTCATACGTAACCTGGCCAGCGGCCGCGTTTTCCGAGGCGCAATGCGGCCATGCTAGGCGGGCGTCCGGATAGCGGGGCTGGTCCATTCTAGCCGAAGATCTCGCAGGCGCGCTGCCAGGCGCCGGTCAGCATCTCGCGAGCGCACAGAGTCCGAGAGATGTTGCCGCGCCCGGTCGAGCAGGCGCCTGCGTATGGGCTTTTCCGCGTCGACCGGCAGTGGACTCAGCTCGCCCGGGTCCGCATCCAGGTCAAACAGCTGCTCCGTCGCAGAGTTGAAGTCGAGCACCATCTTGTACCGCGCCTCGCGGACCGCCAGTACGCGTGCTTGTAAGCGGTTTTCCATCACGAAGGGATTGTTGCACCCGGCGATGCATTCGATGACCGCGTCACCATCCCAGCTCTTTCCGTTCCGCAGAAGCGTGGCATGGCTCCGTCCGCGAAAGCTGCCCGGAATCGGAACTTCCACTAAATCGAGCAATGTGGGCGCCAGATGCAACAGGCTAAAGGGGGCCGCCACCTTCGCGGCCTGGGCCACCCCGGGCCCGCGCAGCAACAGGGGAACACGCACCAGTTCCTCCGCCACCTTGGAGGGCGGATGGTAGCGGCCGCCATGATCGAGAAATTCCTCGCCGTGATCAGCCGTGAGCGCCATGACGCAATTTTGCCACCGGCCCAGACTTCGAAGCTTGTCCACCAGCCTGGATACCTGGGCATCGACCCAGCGAATGCCGGCGTCGTAGAGAGCGACTACATCCTCGCGGTGCCGTTGCAGCCGTGGCGCTCCCAGATCGCCACGGTTCCAATACGAATTCAGATACCGCGCCCGCGGCGCATCGAGCGAGTCTTGCCCCATCAGTGCGAGTGCTTCCCGCCGCGGGTAGTACGGCGAGTGTGGATCCATCAAATGCAGCCACAGAAAAAATGGCTGGCCGGCAAGGCTCGTCAACCAGTCGCTGGCGTGGTCCACCATCACGTCAGCGGCGGGAAAACGCCGCAGTTGGTCGAGCGACGGCGCGGGCGAAGATGCCCGTCGCTGGCAATACTGAAAGTAGAGTTCGTCATAGAGCGCGCCTGCCGGCCCGAGCGCATGCGAAAGCTTCGCCAGACGGCGATTCCAGCGGTTCGGAGTTCGTGCGTTCTTGTCACCCCTGGATTCCAACGGCAGGCGGCCCGCCTCGGTATCCAGAAAATCCTTGAAGATACTGAAACCAGCATCGTACCCGAAGCGCGGCGAAAGATATGGGTTGGCGGCCAGAAATGCCGCCGTGGCATAACCCGCGTCGCTCAGAGCGGAAGCGATCGTGGGCTCCCCGGGTGCCAGGCCCACCACGTCGCGCCCCAGGCTGAGGGGATATCGGGAGCCCAGCACGGCGGGAAACGAGAAATAAGTGGGAGCGCCGGCCACAATCGCGTTGCAAAATACCAGGCCCTCCGCGGCCAGTGAATCGAGAAAGGGAGTGGTGGGACGAGCGTAGCCCAGAAAGCCGGCATGGTCGGCCCGAAAACAGTCCACGGTGATCAAAAGCAGTGATCGCGGCGACTGCATGCTAACCGGCTCCAAGCGTCATGGATCTCGACCTGCCGGCGGCGTGCGTGACCTCAACCGAAACCGCCCCCCGTGGACCTTTGAACTTCCCTCGGGTCACAAGTTGGTACAAGTCCATATCGTGCGCGTACAACAAATTGGGATGCTTCGCCTCCAAAGCGGAAAGAAATTCATCCAGCACCCGCAATGCGGGACCGCGAAAATCCTTCAGCGAAGAATGGAAGTTGATGGAGTGCACCGAAACCACGGCCGGGATGCCACGCTCAAAGCAACGGTCAGCCAGCTGCATATATTTTTCCAGGGGAAGGCCGCGCTCAAAAGGCTCGATGTCAATGGTCCGATGCAGATTCAGCATTCCCCATTCGTCCATGTGGGGAGGCAACGCCCCGCCGCTGCCATTCTGGGCCACGCGGACGCCGCACTGAGACCATGCCCGGTGAGTTTCATCGTTGGCGCGATATCCGGGAGCGCACGCCGACAGCGGAGCCATCGAGAAAAACTTCTGGAATTCCCGCGCAGCCTCGGCGATCAGATTGGCTTGAGTGCCGGCATCGAGGAAGCCCGCTTGTGGTTTCTCGGGATTGCAGTATTCGTACCCGACCCAGGGCATTCGCCAGTAAATATAGGGCGTGTCCGCTTTCCACAAGGTGTGGAGCAAGTTGTTGCGATCGCCCGGCGCCATCAACGCGCGCTCCACCGCCAGGCGGCAGAAATGAGTCAGCCCGTGCAGCGCGGGATGGAATACATCGTCGGAAATGCCCTGCCGGTAAGCTTCGAAGAGTCCCGGCCGTTTCCAGGCGCCGGGCAGCCCCTGGCTCAGAGGCGTCAAGTGAATATCTCTGAATCCGGCGTCCGCAATCTTTTGGAAATCCAGGTTCGCCAGCAGAAAATTCATGACCAGGCACGCCGGACGTCCGGTCGAGTCGCGGTGTCTCTTCAACATGTCGCGAACGGCGATCACATCCTCGGCGGTTTCCAGCGAGTAATAGTCGTAGGGATTTTCCCCCAGATGAATTCCGCCGGCCCGAAGCTGCTCATAACCTTCGCGATCGCGAACACCGACGCGTCCCCAATCATCGCTGTGCAGGAGCAGCAGTGGCCGATTGAAGCTCAATCCCTCTGCCGGCGCCGCGGATTTTCCACCCCACCACTTGCGCACCGAGTTCAGCATGAAGCAGCCGCCGTTTTAGGCTGGTGCACGATCATCATTTCGCAACCGCCTTCCCTGATTCGCCAGAACTGAAGAACGGCCCGCAGGATCCACGGACCAAGTCCCGGGACCCGTATCATTCTTCCGATAAAACGGGCCCGGCGGCTGGCAAACGAGAGCTGCGCGCATTTCCTTAAAAACGTTTCGCGGTGCAAATCTATGACCACGTACTCCGCCCCCAGGCCGCGAAACAACGCCCTGAGACGAGCGTTCGTGGTGTAGATCAACTGCTCCAGTAAGACCGGATCGCGTCCCCGAAGCCGCAAGTACCAGCGGCCCAAAAACTTGGGCAGGAGGGGAAACCACTTTATCTTATAGTGCGGTTCGTAAAATCTGAGATAGTTCGGACTGGCAATGTAGATCGCGCCCCCATCCTTCAGCACTCTTAGGGCTTCGCCCAGTACAGCGCTTTGTTCCGCAACGTGCTCCATCACCTGGTTCATGGTGATGAGATCGAAACTGCGGTCCGCAAACGGAAGTCTTTCGCCAACCCCGACCGCGAAAACCTGGTTTTCCAGCCGGCGCCGCGCAATTTGAATGGAGCTGATCCGGCTGCCTTGCCCGATGCGATCGGGCTCAATGCCAAACGCGCGAAATCCCCGCTTCCGGCAGGCGACGACAAAGCTGCCGACGCCGGAACCGATGTCCAGCACACAGGCTCCCGGAGGCGCGGTCCAAAACTCGGCAATGGCCCGCAGGACGGTTTCTCCGTCGTCGCGAAGAATGTCCTCGACAATCCGTTCCTGCCACTGCGCCGTCTGAATGCCCTGCCAGTTCTGCTGGCGATACTGCAGCACCAGGCTCCGCAGTTCCGGCTCGCTCAGCTCTTTGGGCTTCTGCAATGGCATCGCATTCACTTTCGCGCCAGCACGCTGTAATTCGCGGAAAACCGGTCATCATCGCTCCGAGCCAGCCCGGGCAAGATGGCGCCCAATACATTGAGGAACGGAATTGCGCTGAAGCGCAACAACCTGCCCAGCAGCGCGGGCCTGGCGAACGATACGAGGCATACATTGGTCGTGCGGATGAAGCCGACCAGGCTGTTCCCCTCCGGCGCTACTTCAACACTCGAAAAGCTTGACAGCAATCGTTTCAACCCGCAAGGCAGGAAGCGCCAGTACTCCGTCGGGGAGTCCCGGGGAAAGACCGCCGGAGCGCTGAGCAGCAAAACGCCGCCTGTCCTCAAAGTGCGGTAAATCTCGTCGATGACCGGCTGCGGCTCGGGAACGTATTCGAGCACCTGGGTACAAAGAATCAGATCAAATCGCTGATCCGGAAACGGGAGGCGATCCGCCTGCCCGATGACATCGACCAGCGGAGTTGGCCTCAGATCAATCGCCACATAGCTGGCGCATCGTTCTTCCAGTAGCACGCGGTACGGCTGAATTCTTCCGCCCACGTCCAGAACAGACAAATTCCCCGGCGGCATATCCTTCAGCCAGCCCGTAAACAGCTCGCGACGCTTTCTCAGGACCAGCCAGTTGGGGTTGGTGATCGAAGGGTAGAGCCGTTCCCTGCCCGCTTTTTGGACCTGCTCCAGCGTTTCCGTCGGTGGCATTGAGTTTCAGAGATGTTGCAAGGAAGCGCGCCCATCAAATGTATCCCAAATCTTTCAATCTCTGCTCGATGACGCGCTGCTCGGCCTGGTCCATCTGGACCGCTCCATCGCGGAGCAACTCTCGCAAGACGAATACCAGAAGATCCTCCAGGCTGCCGAAGCGCGCGGCAAAGCGCCGCTCCGCATCGGTGCAGAGCTCGGCCGGCAGGCGCACCTCACGCACATCGGTGGACATCAGGCGTTTCCCTCCGCGGCTTGAAACCTGCCTCGCACCTTCGACCAGACTGCGACCGCAAGCAGCCGGTCATCGGCATCCAGCCCGAAAGCCATGGCGATGACGATGAACGCAAGATACGCCAGCGACAATCCCGCCGCGATCACCATCCATTCCGGGTGCACCGCTTTCAGGGTCGATCTCACCACCAGCAATACTGCGAGGTTTCCGCCCAGCGGAAGCAACAGGCGCCAATAGCTGCGGCTGTACGGGGACAAACTCAACCTGCGCCGGACTTCCGCGAGATACCAGAGATTGGTCACGGCGTTGGTCACGGCCGCCCCGATCGCGGCGCCTGTAATTCCCCATTTTGGAATGAGCACGAGGTTCAACGCCACCATCACGCAAGCCATCACGGCCTGGATCCTGATCAGACGGCGCTGGTTTCCCGACATCATCAGCAGGTAGCCGACGGAGCCGACGCCACAGTTTATCAGCTGGCCCAGCGTGCCGATGATCAGGATGGGCCAGCCCACCTCAAAGTCATGGCCGAAAATTCTCATCAGGGCCGGCGCAAAGATCACCATACCCGCCGCCAGCGGCAGGGTCAGCCCCAGGATCCATTTAGTCAGAGTCTGGAAGATCCGTCCCAGCAGTTCGATCTGTCCGCGCGCATAGAGATCCGCGATGGTAGGAGAGAAGATCTGGTTGACCGACTGCAGGATGATGGGGACAAATGCCACCAGCGCCATGGCCACGGCGTAAATTCCCACTTCACGGGCATTGAGATAGAAACCGATCAGGATCTTGTCCGCTTGCGACATCAGAAATTCCAGAAAGCTCACTCCGAATACGGTCACTGAAAAGGAAATCACTTCGTTTTCAACCGGAGCCAGACTTCCCGAGAGCGCCCTCGCCGCTTTAGGCGTGAGCTTCCAGACGGCCACCGCGAGCAGGACAAACACCACCAGCGCGCTCGCCACCTGGGCAAAGATGTAACCCCAGAGACCGAGGCCGGCCCCGACCAGGGCCAGGGTGAAGATCATGGTCAAGGGGCTGCCGATGAAATTGGTGATGACGGTGCGGCGCGCCACGTCCTTGTACCCGGTCAGCACCTGGCCCAGGAATCCGGTCAAGGCGCCGAAAATCATGATCAGGGCGAACAAGCCCAGATACCGGCTCAGGCCCGGAGTGTGATAGGCGTGGACCGCTACCCAGGGCCCCACCAGCAGCACGGCTCCGCCCAGCAGAAGATTGAAAATCAACAAGAGAGCGATGCTGCGAACCAGAAATCCGCGCAGCAGGTCGAGTCTGGCGGTAGCGCTGTAGGCGGCCACAAACCGCACCGCCGAGTAGGGCAGGCCGAGAGCGTTGAAAACTCCCAGCAAGCCCACGATCGTCATCCCCAGCGCGTAGATGCCCAGGGCCTCCGCCCCCAGCACGCGGGCGAGGTAAATCTTGAAGAGGTACCCGGCGGCCGCGGTAAAAATCGTGCCCGCAAAAAAGACCGCCGACTGGCGCGAGATGTGCCCCATCTGCTGGCGGAAGCTCGGCGCGTCCGCCGGCCTGGGTTGAAGGCCCTGGACCTCTTCGGCCGACGGCATTTTTTTGGCGGGCAAGGCTCCTGACATAGGTCGCGGCTAGGCCGGGGTTCTGATCGCTTTTGGAAGCGTGCCGGTTCGCAAGAGGAGATCCCGGAGTTTCGCGGGATCCGTGGTCTCCCACAGGGTGGGTCGTATCTGAACCGTCTTGTCCTTCATCTCGAGCAGGCCCGGAATTTCGTTCAATTCATCCGCCGACTCCAACACATGGCCGATGCCAAACCGCGAGAACTGCTCGACGTATCCCGAGATCGGATCCCGCAGCCAGGAACACAGGAACACAGGTATCCCCAGGGCAGCGCACTGCAGCGCCACCGTGGATTGCACGGTCAGGGCGAAGCGGGTGTTCCTCCACAGTTGAGGTGACGGGGTGCCCGGGATCACTCCGATCCTCGGTTCCTGGTGGGGTAGATATTTTCGCAGAATCCGCCGATGCCCTTTGACGCTCTCAAACGGATGAATCTTGAAAACGAGTTTGAGTCGGCAGCTTTGGGCCAGGGACCACAATTTCGGCAGCAGCTCAGCGTACACCTCTTCAACACGCCATCCCGCCGCCTGATACGGTTCGGTAAAGAAAACCAACCAGGGTGCATTCGATCGGGCCACGGGTTTCGCCGGGTCGGTCGTGGATGGCGATCCCTGGCCACCCAGCACGACCTTTTCCGCGGCCACTCCGCATGACCGCAGCAGGTAATCACGCTCGATTTCACCCTTGGCCAGATAAATGTCGGCGTGGGCTACCTTTACCGCCATCCTCGAATCCAGCGCCCCGTGGTGGCAGACCAGGGTCGGAATACCACGCTTCTTGGCGAGAATCAGCGGAATGCGAGTATAGGGATTGCTGTCATCGGCGCACAGACATCCGACGACGGTTTCCGATTTGAAGACCTGGGTCCAGGCGTCCCGCACCGCGATTCCCCAGCGCATTAAACCCGGAATCCGCCCCAGTACCCCGGTCACATTCGCGGCCGCGTATTCTTTCGCTCCGGTTATGAGGCGGGCCTTCAGCAACTCCCAGGCTTTCGCCAGAGCGGCTGCTTCACCCGCATCAGCGGGTACGAAGTAAGGATCCAACGAGGTACTGGAAACATTCGACGGCAGAGTTTTCAGACGGGCGCTGTCCCTGGCGTAGACCAGCAGAAATTTCTCCTCCGGCAGCAACGCGGCGTACGAAGCGGCCGTACGTGAAACGTTGACGTACGCCGATGGCAACAGCACCACCGGATGTCCTGCGGTGCGCCGGTTGCGGGCAAGCCGTCGCCGCACCAGGTGTTCGCGATCGAACTTGTCCTGAAAAACCTGGCTGATCTGCCCCGTATCCAGCTGGTAAAAAACATCGCGATAGTGCCGTGCCCATCGCATAACCGGGCGCAAACCGGTATCCACCCGGACCGGTTTCCCCCCGGTCAAAGCCTGCAACGCTGTCGCCAGGCTGGTGGCGCGGCTGGCATACAGCTCGCACCCGGCTTTCAGTTCCCGCGCCAGCCCATCGATCAGCATCAGCTGGCGAAGGTCAGGCTCGATCATCAACGAAAGTACGTCCCACCAATCGATTCCCGAACCATCCACCATCTGGCCCATTCCCAGCTGCAACAACTCCCGGACCCGGCGCAGATCTCCGCGGTCTTCGGCAAAGTCGTACAAACTGACGATCCGGCAACCCGCCTGCTTGCCCCACCTCTCGTAGGTAGCAGCCGGCGCTCGGCCGAGGTCCACGACCAGGTCCCATGTTCTGCCCGGACGGGCGGAGGGAAGTTGGTCTTCGGGATGGAGTAAAAGGACTCTCATACCTTTACGTTTTCCGCCCGAAGCGCCACCCACCAGCCGTCGCACCCAATGTTCCAGCCGGGGCGAGGACTTCACCGCCGAAGCCGCGTGATAGCGCACCGTTTCCCGCAGACACACCGCCCGTGAATTCGTAATTGTAGCGTGTAAGGTCTGACGGTAACCGCTGGCAAAACGCTCCTTGTAGCCCTCTTCACCCAGGCCCAAATCCAGCACCTGTATTTCCGGGCGGTCGCAGGCATGCTCGACCATCTTGGTGAGGAGACAGAACCCGGGAGAAAACTGTTGCCAGCCGGCATCAAACGTCGGCTGGTAGTAGAACCAGCTTCCGGCAAACTCAAATCCGTAATTCCAGGCCACCGGCTGGTCGCCTGCCAGCAGGCGCGTCAGCACCAGCCAGCCCGCCTCGGAAAGCAGTTCGGCCAGCCCGGCCAGAAAGTCCTGCCGTTCGGCGCTGGCCAGATTGCTGCTCCGTCCACCGGCCACAAAGCGGGCCACGTGAGCTTCAACGAAGCGCGGCAAATTCGCCCGCACCTCATTCCACTGGGTGAGATGATCAACCGTGACCGGACCAGTTTTCTCCAGACCCTTGAGGTAGTAGCGATAGGCCTTGCGTTTGACGACCGACTGTTTCAGTTCCTGCCGTTGCTGTGACGAACCAAATACGATTCGGGCGCAACGGTAAGCCGGCCGGGAAAATACCAGATATCCGCGCTTCGCGGCGGCGCCTTTCAGCATTTGGGAGGTAACCGAGTCAGCCGGCAGGTTCGCCAGCCGCAAAATCGGCAGGTGGAGCTTCGCCAGCTCTCCGAATGCAGCTTCCACGAACTCGTCCCGCCGCTCGGGACGGCAGATGAAGTCGCAATAGTCAGCGGTGTTTCCGGCCAAAAAGGAAATCTGCTTTTCAGCGTTGTCGGTGGCCAGTGCCGCCACGCCCACCAGAGTCTCGCCTTCATGGGCCAGCAGCAGAAGAGTCTTCACCGACGCGCGATAGGCTCGATCTACTGCCTTCGCCCACTCGCAGGTATAGAAAACCTCCGGCCGCTCCATCTCGTGGACCAGAGCATTCCATTGATCGTGGAGCCGCTGGTCTTGCGGAATCTCTCTGTGCACGCTTATGCGCAAGTTTCTGCTCGCAATTGCATAATGATCATGTCGGGCCTCAGGCAGCGCCCAGAAAACGCTGTCGCAGGGACCGGTAAAGCCCGGAAACGTGAGCTTCGAATTCGCCCAGATTCATATCACCGGTAACGTGCACCCGGGGCAGAGCAAAGCGCGGCAGTGGGGCGCCGAATCCGCCACCCACGTTGAGGAACGCACAGGTAAAGCCGGCTCGCTCCGCCATTTCCCGCTCCCGATCGGTGACACAGGCACTATCCCCGAAGGGATAGGCCAGGGCCCAGACCGGGCTGCCGATCGTTTTCTCTAACCGGGCTCGGCTCTCGGCAATCTCGTTCCACGCAGCCTCGGGCGATAGTTGGGACAGGACCGGGTGCGTCAGAGTGTGCGCGCCGACCGCCATGCCCGAAGCCGCCAGCGCCCGTACTTCGACCGCATTCAGCATCAGGAACCGGCAGCGCTGGGAAGCAGGCAGATGCTCTGCACTCCAATTGCTCGGCAGTTGGAGTTGGGCCCTGACTTCGTCAAGCTGCCTCGCCCTTGCGCTCATGTCGAATTCGGAAAGGTGCTTCACCAGGTTCCACCACAACTGTCGTTTCTCCTGCAGAGTCGAGGACTGAACCCGGAAGTCACCGCGACCAGGGTCCATGGCGATCGTTCCCCGGACGGCGAGCAACATTAGATACAGTTGCTCATGCCAGAGCATGGTCGGCACCTCGTTTAGGGAAGCACCGGTAACAAAGAACAGGCAGGAGAACCCGTGCTCCTGAAGCATGGGCACCATTTCGGTCAAGGTGTTTCGCAAGTCATCGTCACAGGTCAACAGCACCGCCCGGGGAGGCAAATCCTGTTTAGCCTCGCACCAGTCAAGAAACTGCTGGGGAGAAATCACGTTGTATTGATGCTTCAGAAGCTGGAGCTGCCGGCGAAATGACTCCGCGCTCACCAGGCCGCCATCGAGATCGGGATCGATCACCTGATAGCCCTTGGGCAAGATTCCGTGATAGGTCACAATCGCCGGGCCGGCTCCGTTACGCCGGCGAAGATATCCCAGTTTCGCCAGACCGGGAAACACAGCGTGCTTCAAAAGCGGACTCACTACCTTCATTGATTCTCAACTAAATCCCAGGCCAGCGGCGTGCCGCGAAGAATGTCTCGCGAGGCACGTTTGCCGAGCACCTGGGGAAGATGGCGGGTATGCAATCCATGAGCTGGCCGAATGGAGCGGACGTTTTGAGGGGTAAATTCCTCACCCCGTCGCAAGTCCTGCACCACAAAAAGCGACCTCCGAAAAACCCGGCTGCTGGCTTCCTGCGGGGTGCTTCCAAAGTGCACCGCGCCCAGAGCCCGTTCCGTAGCGCGTATGGCCTCGACCATCGTTTTGAACTCCTGCGGTTCCAGGGAAAATTCGCTATCCGGGCCTTTCAGGGACCGCGACAGGGTCAGGTGTTTTTCGATGATACAGGCTCCCAGCGTTACCGCCGCCACCGCCACCGCGCTCCCCAGGGTGTGATCGGAGAGACCGGCGGCAACTCCAAAGCGGCTCGCGAGTTCAGGAATGGTGCGCAGATTCATATCGTCGGGCGTGGCCGGATATGCGCTCGTGCACTTCAACAGCGCAATCTGGGTTGCACCCGCTTGCCGGGCCGCCTGCACTGCCTCCTCGATTTCCTCGATCGTAGCCATGCCCGTGGACATGATCAGGGGTTTGCCCGTCCTCGCCATCTTCTGGATGAGCGGGATGTCGACTAACTCGAAGGACGCCAGCTTGTGGGCCGGGACATTCATTTTTTCCAGAAAGTCCACCGCGCTGGGGTCAAAGGGAGTCGAAAACAGGTCCAGGCCCAGATCGTTGGCCACCTGCTGAAGCCGGGGCTGCCACTCCCAGGGCGTATACGCCTCGCGATATAGTTCGTACAGTGTGCGCCCATCCCAGAGCGTGCCTCCGGTAATGCGGAACGGTTCGCGGTCGCTCGCGATGGTCATGGTGTCCGCCGTGTAAGTCTGGAGCTTGACGGCATCCGCACCCGAATCTTTGGCCGCCTGAATAATGCGAACCGCCTGATCGAATTCCTGGTTGTGATTGGCGGAGAGCTCGGCGACAACATAAACCGGGCAGCCCGGACCGACCCGATGTTCGCCGATTTTCAGGTGAGTGCTCATCATTGCCCATTTCTTGGGCGGACGGCGCGCACCAGTTCAAAAGCTTCTGCCGCTTCGCATCCCACCACGCTTCCCCAACGTGCCGCATTGGCCCGCAATGCTTCCGGCGAACGGGGATGCGGAAACTTGCGGATCTCGCCTTCATAGCAAGCCAGGCTGGCCAGCTTCGCCTCCAGGGTCGTGCTCACGTCCACGAAGACATTCGCGCGGAAAAGTGGCTCCAGCCGCTGAAATGCCCACTCCGTGGACGACGGCACTTCGAACGCATAAATTTCGCGCACGCTCTGCCCCGGCAGCGGACGGGTTGCCGTCAGCACCGCCCTGTGTACCACCCCATGGTCAATGTTCAAGTCACCGGGATGATGGGTATAAATCACTTCGGGTTGGAGCTCCTGGAGCAGGTCTTCCAACAGCTTCACGATGTCCAGAAGGGGAACGGTATCCAGACGATTGTCGGGAAGCTTGAACAGCCGGACGTCCCGGGCTCCCACCTTGGCGGCGGCGGCGTGAGCCTGCTGGTGCAGGCGAGACAGTTGTCCCGCGTCCGCCTCATTTCTTTGCGCATGGCGCGATGTAATTCCCTCGGCCATGACCGCAATGTGCACCGCATGACCTTCCTGCGCCAGTCGGGCCATGGTCCCGCCACAGCCCAGAACTTCGTCATCCGGATGGGCAGCGATTACCAGGACTTTCATCTCCGAGTCTCCCCGCCCGCCCGCATCTGCGTAATCTTTACATCGGCCACGATGCGCCCGTCGTACAGGGCGGAGCGGCTGAACTCGAAGCGAAAGCCGGCGTGGTTGAGGAATGCATGAGGGTAGCCTTCGGCGTCCAGCATGCGAATCCAGTCGTGGAGTGCCTGCAACGACGCCGGGTTGCCGATCTCGCTTTCTTCCGGTTTCCTGCGTTTGAAATTCACGGCTTCCCCCTGCTGCGATTTTGGCTTCAGCGTTTCGCGTGTGAAACGTTCGATCATGCCGGCGGACAATTGCGCGGCGCGCAGGTAGATTTCTTCCGCGCTTCCCTCGAGCGACAGAGATTCCTTGAGGTAGACCGGACCCGCATCAAATTCACCGGTCATGCGCAAAGCTGTCAGCTTGGTTTCGCGATGTCCGCGAACGATGAGGTTCTGCAACGGACTTCCGCCGCGACCGTAGGGAACATCCGTCATGTGAAAACACACGCACTCGAATTCCTCGATAATCTCCTGCGGCACTTTCCACGACCAATGAAGGAAGAAGAGATACCGGGGCGCGTATTCGCGGACCAGCGCGGGCGAGAACTCTTCCGGTGAACCGACGTAACGCCACTCGCCGGGCAGCGTCGCCAGCACGTCGTCGTACACGCGCCGGTTCCACGACTTGCACCCCAGCACGAGATAGGCCTTCCGCGATTGGCCGCGCCGCACCTTCGCATTGGCGGTCAGTCTCATCTTAATTTGCCGTTCCGGTCGCGCTCGTAGTGTACGGCTGCGCTACCGCGCACGCGCGTGGTTCCCGCATTCCTGAAGTCAGCCCTCTCGAATGCCCTGGCGGAGGCCCGATTCCCGGTCTTCACAAAGGCATGCACCCGGACCAGGTCCGTCTCCCGGAAAGCTGTTTGCACGGCCTTTTCGATCAAACGGACCCCCAATCCACCGCCTCGTCTTTCCCGGACTACGCTGACATCGATATTAGCTTCCCGATCGCCCGTCCTCTCGAATCGTACCTGCCCGACGGGAACTCCCCGCTCATCGGTTGCGATCAGCATGAGGATTCTCGCATCGCCCAGCTTCTGGGTGAACCACTCAAGATGTTCGTCCCACCGAATCGGCGAGGACGAAAATGACGCGGAGCGAACCTCCGGCTCATTGGCCCACTCCCACAACAGCCGGCAGTCTCCTTCTTCAACCCGCCTGAGGCCCAGGTTTGCATTCCGCATGGCGGCAACCGCGCGTTCTGCGCCGTATCCGTCCACCAGCTTCCGGGCCCGTTCGGACATCCCTTCCCTCTGCTCTTTTGCAGCAAGAAGCAATTTCAGTTGACGCCGCAATGCCTTCCGGCGTGACCTCCTGACTGCTGCCAGCATGAATGGCAATGCCTTGGCGGTCCAATTCCCGGGCCACCGGGGTCTGGTTTTCGGCGACGTCGATCAGCATCGCCGGCAGCCCGAGAAAACACATCTCCCAACAGGTGGTGCCCGCGGCCGAGATGGCCACGTCAGCGTCGGCCATGAGCTCCGGCATGTCAATCACGCTTTTCAGCAACCGGATCCCACCACCCGCACGATTGATCTCCTGTTCCAGACAATCGCCATGCGGATTGCCACCGCCCACCACGACGGTGGCTTCCAGATTATCTTTCGCAAGCAACCGCAGCGCCTCGATGACGCGGAGAGTGACGTTGTCCGGATCGGTGCCGCCGACAGTGACCAGAACCTTGCGGCCGTGAGGGGCAATCTCCCGCTTCCACTCCCGCCAGGCCTTGAACTCGCGTCGCAGCATGGCATAGCGCGACCCGAGCAGGAGCGTGGTGTACGGTTCGCGGTGTTGATAGAGATTTTCGCTGGCATGCGCGTTCTGGTCGAGAACCAGGTCGGCCACATGGGCACCGGCGTGGCAGGTGTCATCTACCACCAGCAATTTCAGTCCGGCAGACTTCAGCTTGCGCTGATACTCGACATCGAACTGGTAGCCATCCACCACCACCCAATCGGCTTGATGGGCGAGCGCGAACTCCGCCAACTGCTGTGCGTCCTGCGATGTGCCGGGCGACGCAGCCAGCTTGGCAACTTCAAACTTCTCCACGCGGACCCGCTCCTCGGAGCTGGCCGTCGTCTCGGCCATGGCAAAGATGCATTTCCCGCCCTGATCTTGCCGCCCGGCTTGGTCTTGCCCGGCTTGGTCTTGCTCGGCTTGATCCTGCCAGGCTTGGGCCAGTGCCAGACAGCGCATGACGTGGCCGGTCCCCATGGCGACGCTGGCATCAGCGCGAATGATGAGGGTGCCGAACTGCATGGATCTTGGTGGCTCGCCTGCGTCGGCCGGGCTCCTGGCCCTGGCCAGGGCTCCCGCTCTCTCCTGAAATTCGGCGCGATTCATTTCGCGAAATGCGCCAGGACCTTGCCTACGGCGCGCACTACATCTTCCACGTCGTCGTCGCCCATTCCGTGGAACATCGGCAAGCTGATGAGCCTTTCGTAAGCGTCCTCCGCCACCGGAAATTCACCGCCGTGGTAGCCAAAGCGGTCGCGATAATAGGGGTGAAAGTGCACCGGAATGTAGTGCACATTGACTCCGATGTTTTCCGCCCGCAGCGCCCGAAAAATCTCGCCCCTTCCAGCCGAAAGCGTCGCCAGGTCCAGGCGAATGGGATAAAGGTGCCAGGCCGGAACCACGTCGCCCCGCACCGGCGGCGGAATCACTCCGGGCATGTTCTGGAAGGCCATGGCATAGCGCGCGGCGATCTCGCGACGGCGGACCAGGTTGTTGTCGAGTTTCCGGAGTTGCTGCACACCCAAGGCACACGCGATGTCGGTCAGGCGGTAATTGAAACCCAGGAGCACCATCTCGTAATGCCACTGGTTTGCAGCCTGCCGTTTCCGCGCATCGCTGCTGATGCCGTGGTTGCGGAACCGCCGCAGGATTTCGGCCGTTTCCGGTTGGCCGGTAGTCACCATTCCGCCTTCCCCTGTCGTGATGTGTTTCACGGGATGAAAGCTGAAAACTGTCATGTGCGGCATGCTGCCCACGCGCCGGCCGCGATACTCCGCCCCCAACGCGTGGCAGGCGTCCTCGATGACCACGAGGCCATGGCGTTCAGCCAGTTGCAGGATGGGGCCCAGGTCGGCGGGATGCCCGGCATAATCCACGGGCAAAATTGCCCTGGTCCGCGGCGTAACCCGGAGCGCGGCTTGAGCTGGATCGAGATTCAGCGTGTCGCCGGAAACATCGGCAAAGACCGGCGTCGCGCCTTGATAGAGAACACAGTTCGCGGTTGCGGCAAAAGTCATCGGGGAGGTGATGGCTTCGTCGCCCGCTTTCAGTCCTGCCGCAAAAGCGGCGGCATGCAACGCGGCCGTGCCCGAACTGAAGCTGACCGCGTACTTCGCCCCCGTCCAGGCGGCAAACGCTTCTTCGAACTCGGCCACTTTAGGCCCCGTGGTCAGCCAGTCGGAACGCAGGACGTCCACGACCGTCCTGATGTCACCCTCATCGATCGACTGGTGCCCGTATGGAAGCATGGTTTTCCTCACCGGAGATCCGCCGTGGATCGCCAACGCTTCCCGGCTTGCCGGAGTCACAATCATGGGTTCATAGCATTCCGCGCACGGCTGCGTTTAACCGCTCCAGACCGTGCCGGTAGCGGCGCCTGCGCAAGTAGCAGGTTGAATTATAGAGGAGAACGATCGGAAGTCAGGCCCATGCCTGCGGTTTGTCATGGCCCGGGATTGCACCCTTCAGTGCAGGCCAAAGAGTCCAGGCCAAAGCGCCTAGGCTAAAGATCTCGCCTGTTCTTCATCCACTGCGCTTCCATTTTGTGGGATCCAGAAGGGCCTCTGGAGCCCGGGGCAGGGCCTCCTCCAGTTCGTCGCGTTGCTCTGCGCTGAGCCGCGGCCGGCGGAACCATCTCAAATTATCGTCCAGCTGCTGCATGGTCTCGCAACCCACCACCACGCTGTGCACCCAGGGTTGCGAGCGCACATAGGCGAAGCACAAGTCGGCAACGCTTTCGCGTTCGAAGCGCCTGGCAAAGGCCTCCAGTTGGCGTATGCAGCCGACGGCATCGAAGCCTTGCAGGTTGGGCCAGCGCTCAGCTGGATGAATGAGAATGCCTTGCAGCAACGCGCTGCGCGCATGAACCGCTACGTCCGGACGATTGGCAATTGCACGGTCTAATCCCGCCGTCTTCCAGCGCCAGTCGAGAACGTTCACGGAAAGCTGGATGTGCTTCACCCTCCGGTCCTCTAGTGCGTCCATGGCCTCCTCAGGTCCATAGACTGAGGCGCCGAGCGCTCCTATCTTTCCTTGTTCGTTAAATTCGAGCAGCCGGCCCCAAGCCGCTCCCTGCCACGCGCGGCGATGTTGCCAGCGATGCAGGAGCACCGTCTCGAGCCGGTCCGTCCGCAGGGCGTCACAGGATTGCCGGACGCTTTCTTCAACCGCGGCCCGAACTTCAGCCCGGCCGGCGTCGCCGGAAAGTGAATCGAGGGGATCGAGCTTGGTGATCACACGGGCGCGCAATCGCAATTCCGGGGTTAGGGCTTCCCCCAACACTTCTTCGGAGTCCCCGTAGGCGCGGGCGGTGTCGAGCGCAGTGACGCCACGTGCGATGGCATGCCGCACCATGGCTACTGCCAGGGGACGGGAAGGTTTGCCAGACTGGTTGACTGCACCGTACTGCATGCCCAACTGGGCCGTTCCCAGCGTGAGGTCGCTCATCGCACCCGGAAGACGGGCTGAATCACGGGCCCTTCCAGGAAGCGCGCGGGATCAGGCTCGTGCAGCCATTCCGACAAGGTCTTGAAAACCTCCGCGTAGGCCTCCAGAGTCTGATGAATGTCGGCGGGTTCATGCGCGGCGCTCAGATTGTGTGTCGCCAGCAAAAGAATGCCGCGCTTCACCGCTTCCTGCTGGAAGAGGCTCTTTACCAATTGGCTATCATTGCCATCGCCATCGCGAAACTTCAGCAACGACCAGACGGGATTAGCAGTGGCCTTGAGCTGGTCCGAGAGTTCTGCTTCCCCGGCAAGAGTATTGAAACCATCCTGCAAAGTGCGGCCGTTGGCCTCCATCCTGGCCAGCGCGTCGGTGTTCTCCAGTATGTCCAGCACTTTCATGGCTGCCGCCATGGACGCCACTTCCCCGGCGAAAGTAAAACTGAAGAAAATCTCGTTGAACACGCTCATGACATCGGCACGACCCACGATGCACGAAATCGGAAAGCCGTTCCCCATGGCTTTGCCAAAGCAAGCCAGGTCCGGCGTCACTCCCAGCAGCTTCTGCGCCCCGCCGAGACCGAAATGGAAACCGCTGCAAATCTCGTCGAAGATCAGCAGGGCGCCATGCTGATGCGCCAGCTCCTTGACCCCCTGCAGGAAACCGGGGGCCGGGGCCTCGAAGTTTGTCGGCTCCATGATGACGGCGGCGAATTCACCCGGATGCTCGCCTAACATTTGTTCCAGACTGCTCAGGTCGTTGTAACGGAACGGATGGGTCAGGGCACGCACCGCGGCGGGCACTCCTGCGTTGCGAGTCGTGCTGCCGATGTACCAGTCCTGCCAGCCGTGGTACCCGCAGCATGCAATCCGGTCGCGGCCGGTAAAGGCGCGGGCGGCGCGCACCGCGCCGGAAGTCGCGTCTGAGCCATTCTTGCCGAAACGCACCATCTCCGCGCACGGGATGAGCCGGGTAAGCCGCTCGGCCAACTGGACCTCGAGCGGGTGAGGCAGAGAAAAACTGTGGCCTTCGGCGAGTTGCGCGGCCGCGGCGCCGTCCACTTCTTCGTTGGCATACCCCAGAATGTTCGGCAGCAGGCCCTGGACGTAATCGATGTATTCGTTGCCATCCACGTCCCAGACCCGGCATCCCTTGCCCCGTTGCAGAAAAATCGGCGCTGCGCCCTGGACATACTGGGTGTGGCCCTTGCTGAAAGTCTGGGCACACCCGGGAATGACTTTCTGCGAGCGCTCCAGCCACGCCTGGGACTCCGTGAGCCGCCGCCGGGGCGCGGCGCCGGCCACCGCCTGGCGGTACAGACTGCGATAGTAGCCTTCGTTCATGATGGTTTCAGTCTGGGCGACGGCCAAGTCGGGCCTCTTTCTCAGAAGGTCGAGCACGTCCTGAAATCCAAAATTTCCATCGCCTGAAAGTCCAGCGTAAATCCCGCGAACGAACTCCAGGTCCGAGGGATGGTCCACTGTCCAGCGCTGACGACTGAGATTCACCGCAGCGCCACTCTCCACGTTGGCCGTGCGGAATCTCCCCGCTCGCAGATAAGGAGTCACGTGTTCCCGCTCGGAGGGCTTGCCCGCTTCCTGCCAGGCCCGCTCGAGCGCCTGGAAGGAGAACACTTCGGTGTCCAGGCCATCCGGAAACGTGTAACGCAGCGTATTGGAAACATAGTCGCAACCGCTGTCCCGGAAGCGCGACACAACTTCGTCAATGACCGCAGGGTCGATCAGGGGGCAGTCGGCCGTGACCCGGACGACTACATTCGCCGAGTACATCTGGGCGGCCCGGTAGAAACGATCCAGCACGTCATCCTCGCTCCCTCGAAAACACGGAATATTTTCGTCCTGGCACAGCGCCGCGATAGGGTCGTCCGATGGCTTGTCGGTAGTGGCCACCACCACTTTGTTCACCAGCCGCGAGTGGCGCACGCGGTTGACCACGTGCCAGAGCATGGGACGACCGCAAATTTCCGCCAGGCTCTTGCCCGGCAACCGGCTGGAACTCATACGTGCCTGAACAATGGCGACGATCATGGCAGCGCCTTGCGGGCCATGAACCGCCTTCTCCGGCGTGTTGCCCCGGGGAGCATCCTCGCGGGAACGGAGGGCGGTCGATTTCATTATTTCTTTCTCCGTTTCTTGACCGGCGCGTACTCGGAGCGCAGCAGCCCCATCCACAAGCGATCGCTGTACTTCCCTTCCTGGAACATGTCCTGGCGGAAGCGGCCTTCTACCTTGAAACCAACCTTTTCGTAGGAACGCACCGCGGATTCGTGCTCGGCAAAAACCCCCAGGTCGATGCGTCGCAAGTTCAGGCGGTAGAAACCATACTCCACGGCCAGGCGCGTTGCTTCCGCGCCAATTCCCTTGCCCCAAAATTTCTTGTCGCCAATCAGGATTCCAAAAGTCGCCCGCCGATGCACCCAGTGGATGGGACCGAGCTTGACATTGCCGATGTGCCGCCCGGATTTCTTATCGACCACCGCCAGGATCACCTGACTCCTCGACCCAGTCACTTCCTGATAAAACCTGTCGAGGTCCTCCACGGTGGTGGGGAAAGTCCCGGTCTCCATGTAGCGCGTGACCTCGGGATCGTTCAACCAGGCCAGATAATTTTCGCCCAGGTCGGTGCGCTCAAGCGGCCGAAGATAAACCTGGGGGCCGGATGCAATCGCGATGCTGGTGGCCAATCTGGATCTCCTGCCGAGGTTCAATTACCGGGATGGAGCGCGTCGCCGCACTCCGGCACTTCTCAAGCTGGCTGCGCCAGCACGGAATCCGACGACTCGGTTGGCGCAATGGGCGCAATCAGTTGCTGCAACTCCCGATTCGTAAGCCAGCGCGGATTGTTATCACTGGTATAGCGAAACCCGTCCGCCAGGGGCCGTCCGCCTTCCCAGTTTTCCCGGCGCCACCAGGAATGGGCCGGCTGCACCACGTACATGTCGGGCAGTTCCAGAGTGTTGCGGGCCTCATCCTCCGAGACCAGCACTTCGTGGAGTTTTTCCCCCGGACGGATGCCAATGGTTTCCACCTCGCAGCCGGGAGCGATGGCCTTCGCCATTTCCAACAGCTTCATGCTGGGAATCTTGGGCACGAAAATCTCGCCCCCGTGCATCTTTTCGACGCACCCGATCACGAAGTCGACACCTTGCTCAATCGTGATCCAGAAACGGGTCATGCGGGAATCGGTGAGAGTGATCTTGCCCCGCTTGCGTTGCTCGATGAATACCGGAATCACGCTGCCCCGGCTGCCCACCACGTTGCCATAGCGGGCGCAACTGAAACGCGTGTTCTGCGCGCCGGCATAGGCATTGGCCTGCACAAACATTTTTTCCGCGCACAGTTTGGTGGCGCCGTAGAGATTGATGGGGTTCACCGCCTTGTCGGTGCTCAGGGCCAGAATGCGGCGTACGCCCTGATTGATGGCAGCGTCGATCACATTGCGTCCACCCATAATGTTGGTCTGGATGGCCTCGAAGGGGTTGTATTCGCAGGCCGGCACCTGTTTAAGCGCCGCCGCATGGATCACCACCGTTACCCCGGAAAAAGCGCGCTCCAGGCGCTGCGGGTCGCGCACGTCTCCGATGAAGTAGCGGAGGCTGGGATGATCAAAACCCGAGGTCCGCATATCGTGCTGCTTGAGCTCGTCCCGGCTGAAGATGATGAGCTTCTGGGGATGGTAGTCGCGCAGCATCACCTCCACGAATTTTTTCCCGAACGACCCCGTCCCCCCGGTGACCAGTACCACCTGTTCCTGCCAATTCATGCCGTACAGCCCCTTTTTGAATGCCCCAGGATTATAGCGGAGATTGCGAATCGACCGTGACTGGTTTGGACATCGCGGTCCCGACCTGGGCGAATTTTGCCATCCGTTTTTCCGACCCTCGCAATGCACGATCTTGACCGCCAGAGTCGTCCCAGAGTGGTCCGTGAACGGATCTCGCCGCGCAGAGGAACCAAATCAGAACTCGCTGGAAATTTAACCGCGAGCGCTTTTCCGCGTCGGTGCTAGAATGTGCCTACCAGCGGCTAAAATTTCCCCGGGAGTGTGGATGGATTCCGGTCCTTTGATTCCGGTCAACGGCCAGGCTCTGCGCGAAGTTCAGAATGATCATCCCATCGAATTAAATCACCAGCTGGGACCCTCTGCTTACGCCGCATTGCCCTCGCAGGATTCCGCCCTGCGCGAATACCTTCGTGTCCTGATCAAGCGCAAGTGGCTCGTATTCAGCTGCCTGGCGATTATCTTCGGAGTCGTGGCCCTGGCCACCATGCGCAGCACCCGCATTTATGACGCCACCGGGAGCATCGCCATCAACAAAACCGATCCCGCGATCCTCAATCTCAAGGATTCAGCCGGCGGCGGCGCCTCGGACTACTACGATCCCACCGATCTCGACACTGAAGTAAGAATCCTGAGAAGCGATCTGTTGGCCCTGCAGGTGATCAAGCAGCTGAACCTGGACAAGCGGCCGGATTTTGGCGGCAGTGCCGAGGCCCCTGCAACCTCCCTGGGCCTCACCACCGACGTCCTGCAGCCGGACTCGGAAAAAACCACCGCGCTGTTGGCTACGTTCAAGGGAGGTCTCCGAGTCGCACTGATTCCCAACACCAGAATCATCGAGATCCACTACCGCAGCCCCGACAAGAATCTCGCTGCCAGCGTGGTCAATACGCTGATCAGCACCTACATTGAGCAGAACTTCAAGACTCGCTTTGAGTCCACCATGCAGGCCTCCGACTGGCTTTCGAAGCAACTGGTGGACTTGGAGATGAAGGTCCAGACTTCGCAGGAAAAGCTGGTGCAATACCAGAAGGAACACGAGATCCTGGGAATTGATGAAAAGCAAAATATCACCACTTCCAAACTCGATGAGCTGAACAAGGAATTGACCGCCGCGGAATCAGACCGGATGGAAAAAGAGTCAGTCTATCGCCTGGTGCAGTCCGGAGACCCGGACACCGCGGCCGCGGCCGCTGTCAGCGCCGGCGGCAGTTCCTCGAGTTCGTCGCTCATGGAGAAGATGCGGGCGCAGGAGGCGGACCTCAAGATTCAGATCGCCCAACTCGGCACCCAATTCGGCGCCTCCTATCCCAGGGTGGTGCAGCTGAATACTCAACTGAAAGAAGTGGATGCCCAGCTCCAGAGCGAGATGACCAAGGTCGTGTCGCGGGTGCGCAGCGGCTACCTCGCTTCCCTGCAGCACGAAAGCATGTTGCGTCAGGCCCTGGAAAACCAGAAGCAGGAAGCCAACAAGTTGAACGAGAGCGCCATCGAGTACAGCCTGTTGAAACGCGACGTGGAGAGTTATCGCACTCTCTACGAAGGCCTGATGGAAAAGCTGAAGGAAGCCGGGGTCACCGCCGGACTCAGGTCCAATAATATCCGCAGTGTCGACAAAGCGCGGGTGCCGACCTATCCTTCCGAGCCCAACGTGCCCCGAAATCTAACCTTCGCGCTGGCGCTCGGCCTCAGCACCGGTATCGGGCTGGCCTTTCTGCTGGAAGGCATTGACAACACTGTCCGCACTCCGGAGCAGGCGCAAGCCATCTCGGCGCTGCCCTCCCTGGGCATGATTCCTATGGGTTCGAAGGGCAGTCTTGAGGCCACGGCGCGTCGGTTTTCGGTGGCCTCTTCCCGCGAAGCCGTGGAACTGGTGACCCAGGCCCGCCCCCAGTCCCAAATGGCGGAGTCTTACCGCGCTCTGCGTACCTCCTTGTTGCTGACCTCGCTGGGGGGACCGCCCAAAGTGATCCTGGTCACCAGCGCGCTGCCTCAAGAGGGAAAGACCACAACCAGCATCAATACTGCGATTGTGCTGGCCCAGAAGGGGACGCGAGTGCTGTTGATCGATGCCGACCTGCGGCGTCCCAGCATTCACAAGACCCTGGGCATGGGCCCCAAGACCGGCCTCAGCAATGTTTTGACCGGCAACGCCACCCTGCAACAGGCGGTGGTTCGCTCTACCCTCATGCCCACGCTGTTCGTGCTGCCGGCCGGCACTCCGCCGCCAAATCCCGCGGAGCTTTTGGCCTCCTCGAACATGAAGGACATCCTGGCCGAACTGCGGGAACAATATGACCACATCATCGTGGACACCCCTCCGACCTTGTCGGTGACGGATGCGGTCGTCATGTCCACGCGGGCGGATGCCGTGGTACTGGTGATCCGATCCGGACAAACCACCAAGCAGGCGCTTCGCCGTTCCCGCGACATCTTGCTGCAGGTCAATGCCCGCGTCGCGGGAGTGCTGCTGAACGCCGTCGATCTCACTTCTCCCGACTATTACTACTATTACGAATACCAGGGAAAATACGGCCAACGCTACTATCAGGAAAACGAACCCGCGGATGACGAGGACTCGGTTCCAAGGGCCACTTCGAGCGGTGCATAGCGTAGCAGGGGATCGGGCGTCTGCGCTTTTCCCGTAAACACCAACATGCGAATTCCGCTTACCAGTTCTGCCAGGAAAATTTCCCTGGTACTGGCGTCGGCTTTGCTGGCGGGTGGATATCTATGGTTCGCAAGCCGCGAAGTGGGGGCCGCTTACTTTTCTGGCCGCGCCGATCTTGCCAGCTTGCAAAGGGCCGTCCGATGGCAACCCGGCAACGCCGATTACCGCCATCGCCTGGGACGTTATTTCTTCCTGATTCAACGATCTCCCGAAGCTGCCGTGCAGGCCTATCGCGCGGCGGTGGGGTTAAATCCACATCAGGCGCGCTACTGGCTCGATCTGGCAGCAACTTATCAGTGGCTGGGCGATACCGAGCAGCAGAAACAAGCGCTGGAGCACGCCCTGGTGGCCGACCCCACCACTCCCGATCTGGCCTGGGAAGCGGGCAGTTTCTATCTGGTGCAGGGCGATTCCGAGAAAGCTTTGCGAGAGTTCCGCGTGGTCATGGAAAGCGAACCCCCCATGACGACGGCTGCGTTGACTCTGTGCTGGCGGATCAAGCCCGACGTTGACGCTCTCTTGCGCGACACCGTACCCCCAACGGTGAATGCCTATGCGACTTTTCTCGACTTCCTCGTCGCCAGAAAGGAGTCTGCCGGAGCGGCCAGTGTCTGGACCCGACTGGTACAACTGCAGCAGCCGGTGGCCCCCGCGCTCGCCTTCCTCTACATTCGTTACCTGGTGGGCCAGCATGAGGTCGATCAGGCGCGCATGGTGTGGCGACAGGCTGCTACTCTATGCGGGTTGGAGGCCTATCAGCCTTCATCGGAAAATCTTGTGATCAATGGCGATTTCAGCCTGAACGTGTTGAACGGTGGATTCGGTTGGCAGTATCGCCAGTCCAAGGAAGTTTTGCTGGCTCTTGACCCCACCCAATCGCACGGCGGACATCGTTCGCTGTTGATCACTTTTGACGCCCAGAAGGTCGACGATGCGGGCATTGGGCAACTGGTGCCGGTCAAGCCGTCGACCACCTACGATTTCTCGGCCTACTTCAAGGCCGAAGACATGCAGGGCGCAGGCGGACCGCGTTTCGCCATTCGAGACCTCTACAGTGAAGCCACCTACTTCACCAGCGATGAATTGAAAGACGCGGATTTCTGGAAAGCCGTTAGCGGAAGCTTCACGACCGGCCCCGATACCAAGCTTTTGCTGTTGCGCATACAGCGTGATCCTCCTGGCATGCCGATTCGAGGCAAATTGTGGATCGACGACGTTCGTCTCGTGGGACAGGAACAATGACACTTGGCCACTTCGAGTTTTCCCAGTGCTGACCGAGCCCGGCACCGACGCTGCCGTTCAGCCCGCCCGCACCTCGGCGTCCGCGTCCGGAGTCTTGTATGGACTGTTGGGCCTGTTGCTGTTCGGACCTCTGGCGTTCGGAGCAGTCGAGCCCTGGTCGATTTTTATACTTGAGGCCGGTGCCGCACTGCTGCTGGTGCTCTGGACGATCCGGCAAGTGGCAAACGGTGAGCTGTCCGTGGCCGGTAGCCCACTGTTTGCGCCCATGCTGGTGTTTGGCTTCTGGATCGGGCTGCAGCTCGTAACCGGCCGCACCGCCTATCGTTATGAAACTTTTTCCGCCGGTCTGCTGTACTGTGCCTACGGCATTCTTTGCTTCCTGATGATCCAGGTCCTGCGCCGCAGCGCGCAAGTCCGGGCTCTTGCCCTGGCGCTTTCGACGTACGGGTTCCTGCTGGCATCATTTGCGCTGCTGCAAGGACTCTCCTCCACCTCGAAGCTGTACTGGCTTCGAACTCCCCGCACCGGCGGTTGGATCTATGGCCCTTATGTGAACCACAATCACTACGCCGGGCTCATGGAAATGCTGGTCCCGATTCCCCTGGTTTTTTGCCTGACCCGCGGCGCGCGGGGTCCCCGGAAAATCATGGCGGGGATCGCTGCGGTTGTGATGGCCAGCACGATTTTCCTCTCCGGATCCCGCGGGGGCATGCTGGCGTTCGTGGTGCAGATGGGCGTGCTGGCCGCGGTCGTGGTCTGGCGGCAGAAGAGTCGCAAGGTAACCTTGACCCTGACCACTTTTCTGGTTGTCGGAATCGCACTCATCGTCTGGCTGGGCGGTGCCGAGCTCGCTCGACGCTTGGCCACCATTCATGACGAGACTCGGACCGAGCTGACCGGGGGCACGAGGCTCAATATTGATCGGGACGGGATCAGGATGTTCGCCCGTAAGCCGGTCTTGGGCTGGGGATTGGGAGTATTTCCGGATGTCTACCCGCAGTTCCGCAGCTTTTCCTCCAATTTCTTTATCAATGAGGCCCACAACGACTATCTGCAACTGCTGGTCGAGATGGGAGGGCTGGGATTTGCCACCATGCTCTGGTTTCTATGGGCCCTCTATCGCCATGCGGCAAGAAAGCTGCGACATTGGACTGACGATCTCAACGGGGCCGTGGCGCTGGCCGCCATGCTGGGAGTCACCGGGATCCTGGTCCACAGTTTTGTGGATTTCAATCTGCAAATTCCAGCGAATGCGTCCCTGTTCTATGTGCTCTGCGTGGTCGCCGCCATGGAACCCAAATTCGGCAAGACCCGGCGCAAGCCGGTGCGCCGGCTTGATTCGGTAGGGAGTTTTGTCGCGTCTGACCAATGAGAGAGACAACGAGAGACAGCCGGAGAGACCGTCTGCAGCCGGAATCAGGGCGCGGTCGAACTGACCGGAGTGTTGTCCTGCAGTAACACCCAGGTCAACAGTCCACCCACCCCCGCCGCTCCCCCGTAAATTACGTAAGGAGAACTCAGAACGCCGCCGCCGCCCGCCGGAATGGCGCCTCCGGCTTTTCTTCTCTTCTTCTTTTTCTTTTGTGAGTCGTCGACAGTCGTTTGTTGCCCCTGTGCCAGGGTAGAGGTGGTGGAGCCGTCACTCACGTTTACATCGCCTTGTTGCGCCACGATCTGGACAGTTCCATCCGCAGCGTGCTGCACCTGGAATTGCGTCCACCCATTCGATGCCGGAACCACCGTGACGTCACCGGCGCGCGTGCTCAGTCCCTTGGAGGTAGCTACGGTCAGAGCGCCACGTTCGAGGGAAACGCCGGGACCTTCGAACTTCACCAGAGAATCCGCCAGGATCACAACATTGGAACCCGAGGCGTTAATGCTGGCCGCGGAGTCGGATCTGGTTTGCACCATGTCACCAGGGAAAACCGCCGAAGTGCGGGGAACCGCGCTGCCATTGATCCACGCCGTGCCTTTGGCGTAGAGCATCGCCGCGCCGGAATCCGCGGCCCACAGCGACACGGGCACGCCCGCAATCATGATCCAGCAAGCAATAGTGCGTAGCCTGAAAACACTCATGCGCAACTCCGACTAGGTATGTATGAGTCTTCTTCTCATCGTAGCTCCTACCGGGTTAGGCGTCAATTAGCATATGCTGGCCGTAGTGGTGCAGTTTGAATATCCACAGGGTAGGCCGTGGCCGTTACTGTGGGAAACTTGCGGAATGGGAAAACGCACCCTGAGAATCGTCACGGAAGGTTCCCCGCTCATCGGCATCTGTGAAACCTGTAATACTCAATTCAGGTCTTACAGTGCCGTCAAAGAGGCGCGGCAAACCATTCAAAGCCAGTTCGATGCACATGAGTACAAGCGCTTAGACGATAGCCGGAACGCTGCCCGGATCGTGAGAGAAGCTACCAAACAATAGGCTTAGGCACTCATCGCCATTCGCACCAGTTCCGCCTCGGCTAAATCGTCGGTGAAATCGAAGATCATTTGCAATGGCTCATCCGAGTTATAGCTGGTTTTCTTAGCGCTCCCTCAGAATGTCGAGCTGCGGACCGGGCGCAACCGTTCGGCGGCGTCGCTGGCGCCGGTTACTGCCGTAACCGCAATCTGCCGAAATCTTTCAAAGCCAGCCCGGAAATCTGAAAACCTAGTTCAGTCCCTGTCCCTGGGACGATGTTGCAGGCATGTTAAAATCATAAAAGGCAGAATTTATTTCCCAAATGACAACTTATCCGGTAGCCACGACCAATCCTGTTTCTGAGTTGAAAACCAAAATTGAACAGCGGCAGGCGCGAGTCGCCATTATTGGTCTAGGCTACGTCGGCCTGCCCTTGGCGTTGCTTTATACCGAGCAGAAGGTTCGGGTTACCGGCTTTGATATCGATGAGCGTAAGGTAACCACCTTGACCCAGGGTGGCTCTTACATCGTGCGCATCCTGCCCAGTGAAATTCAGCAGGCGCGTTCTCAGGGATTCGAGGCCACCTCGGACTATGCCCTCTTGGGAGAGATGGACGCCATCATCATCTGTGTCCCGACGCCGCTGAACGAATATCACGAGCCCGACCTGAGCTATATCACGGACACGGCCAAGGCCATTGCCCCGCACCTGCGTGCTGGCCAGTTGGTGGTCCTCGAAAGTACGACCTACCCCGGCACTACCGAAGAGGTGATGATTCCGATCCTTGAAAAGGGCAACAAACACGGCCTGAAGGCTGTCCGCGGAGGCCCCCCGAACGGACATGAAATCTACGTCGCCTTTTCCCCCGAGCGCGAAGACCCTGGGAACACCACGGTAGCGCGCCGGGATATTCCGAAAGTGGTGGGCGGTCTCGATGCCCAGGCCACCGAAATGGCGACCGCGCTCTACGGGACCATTTTTAAGCGAATTGTGCCCGTGTCATCGCCGGCTGCAGCGGAGATGACCAAGCTATTGGAGAACATTTACCGCTGCGTGAACATCGCCCTGGTCAACGAGTTGAAGTTGCTCTCCCTGCGCATGGGCCTGGACATTTGGGAGGTCATTGAGGCTGCCGCCACCAAACCCTTTGGATTTCAACCGTTCTACCCGGGTCCCGGCCTGGGCGGGCACTGCATTCCGGTCGACCCCTTCTACCTTTCATGGAAGGCCAAGGAATGGGATTTCCGGACTCGCTTCATCGAACTGGCCGGTGAGATCAACATCGGCATGCCTTATCATGTGCTCGATTACGTAGCCAAGGCACTCAATCAGCAAAAGAAAGCGCTGAATGGCGCCAAGGTGCTGGTGCTGGGCGTGGCCTACAAGAAGGACATTGACGATCTGCGTGAATCTCCGTCGCTGACCATTATCGAATTATTGCAACAGCAGGGAGCTCTGGTGAGTTACAACGATCCCTACGTTCCCACGGTCGGAAAAGGCCGCAAGTACAACCTGCAGATGAAAAGCGCCCCCCTGGACAATTTGGGCCAATACGACTGCGTGCTGATTGTCACCGATCATTCCGACTACGATTATCCACGCATCGTGCGCGAATCGCAGCTGGTGGTCGACACCCGCAATGCCACCAAGGGCATTGATAGCCCCAAAATCGTGCGCTGCTAGGGCGGGGTGGCGCGGGTAGAGAAACTCGCGCTGCAGACCGGTTACGTCACTTTTTCCCAGTACGACACTTACCTACCCACCCTATGCAAAAGTTTTCCCGTCCCGCGATGGGTTTTGGCTGGCCTGTTTCCTGCGCAAACCTAACTCACGGTTGAACAAGCAGCTTTCGTCGTTTTCCTCGGCCAGGAGTGGCTATCTTCTTGCACTGACCTGGGTGGGGCGGGGATCCGCTCGCTCCGTTTTCTTGGGATGACATCGTTGGATGCCCAGGATGAGATAATATTATTGACATAATGGTTGCCGGCAAAGGCAGCTATTTGGAACCGCCGCACATCAAGATTAAGTAGGATTTCCCCCCGACCGGATCATAGTTATGTCTGAGATGTACCAAAACGCCCCGTTTTCTTTACTTCCCGACCGGCGACCGCCCTGGAAAGAGTTTGTTCTGACCATGGGCCTGCAGGGAGTGGCCCTGTTTGTGTTGGCTTGGGCTGCGGTGTTGAACCTGGCGGTGTTGGACACCCCGATCCACGACTATCATTTCATTCAATTGGTAGAGACCCCACCGGTCGTGAACCATGAGCCGGCGCCGGTGCGAGAAATTCCGCCCCCGCAGGTCGCGCGTGTAGAAACTCCACCGGCTGAGGTGCTTCATGTCCCTCCGCCCGAGGCACGACCGAAGATTTCGCCGCCGGAAGCACCGGTTGCTCCCAGGATCGAGATCGCGGCCGTCAAGCCCGTACCCCTTCCGCCTGTCGCCGCAGTAATTCCGCGGCAACTGGTAAAGACTCACGTTTTCTCCACCGGCAGCTCTGCCGTACCTACGATTGCGCAGGCCCCAAAAAATGTGCAGACCGGGGGGTTCGGCGATCCGAATGGAGTCCCGGCGCGTGAAAGCAACGGCCGTCCGGTGAATATCGCCCAGGCGGGTTCGTTTGACCTGCCCACCGGGCCCGGCTACGGCAATGGCACCGGTGGCGCCAAGGGCGTTCGTGGAGTCGTGGCCAGCAGCGGATTTGGCAATGGCACCGCTACCGGCGACGGAAGTGGAAAGGTCAACACATCGCGTGGCAATGGTGTGCAGAAGAGCGGCTTTGGCGATGCCCAGGCCGTCTCCATGGCGCAACTTCACCCCCCGCGAAGCGACGATTCCGCCGGTAAGATGGTTCCTGCCGAAGTGATTTTCAAACCCACACCTACCTACACGCCTGAAGCCAGGAACCTGCGCATCGAGGGCGAGGTCGTACTGGAAGTGGTTTTCGAAGCCTCGGGTAAGCTTCGCGTTGTGCGGGTCGTGCAGGGCCTGGGCCATGGCCTCGACGAGTCGGCCATGCACGCCGCGGAACAGATTCGCTTCAAGCCCGCCAAGCGCGATGGACAACCATCCGACTACACCGCCATGGTGCATATTCTGTTTCAGTTGGCTTAGCGAGTTCCCGCAAGACTCACGATTCGTATCCGCCTGTGCTCCCACTGACGGTGTCCGCATGCAGATTGGAGGCTTGCCCGCGGTCGACTTCGGGCGAACTGGTGGAGCAGCACGTATTGCCCGGGTGCGGCCCGAGGATTCGGCGGGAAGCTTGCGTAGGCTGGGGAGTCAGCGAGAGGAGTAAAGAAGGGGGACCCTGAACCTGAACCCGGTTGGAGGCTGGGGAGCCAACTCGGGTTCGCGCCTACTGAATCGAGCTACCCACCGAAGAGAATACGTTGTTGGCGTTGGAACCGATCAACCGAATCGTACCCACCACGATGACCAGAATCACGGCCAGCATCACGGCGTATTCGGCGACGTCTTGTCCCTGATCGTCGTGCCAGATGTTTTGCAGCCACTTTGCCATACGAGCTCTCCTTGGACCGCCAGTCGGCCTGCCTAATTTCCCTGTCCGAATACACGTCCAGCCTCAACCACTGGCAGGCTCTGAAGTCAGTGTTGAAGTCTGCCAATAGGTTAGCTGGGACGGTCCAAACTGCCAATAGCCCAAATGTGGAAATACATGGCACGAAAGTGCTACATCTTTAGGCGATGGTCTTCAGTGGCAAGTCCTGGTTTACCGCAAACAGGGCCAGTTCCAGGCGGGTAGACACGCCTAGTTTGTCGAAAATGTTGCTGAGATGATGTTTCACCGTATCTTCGCTGATCTTGAAGTATTCGGCGATTTCCTTGTTGGAATAACCCGCCACCACGGCCGAGACAATCTCCAATTCCCTCGGGGTAAGGCCAAATTTTTTCTGTTTGGCCTCTTCTCCCGAAGACTGCACCAGATTCCTCAAGTATTGCACCAGGTTGGAAACGCTCTCCCGCCCCACCCAGTACTCTCCCGCCATCACGGTGTGGATACTTTTGAGCAGCAGTTGGGTGGCGGAATCCTTTAACACAACCCCGCGGGCTCCTAGTTGCAGAGCTTCGACAATTTGTTTTTTCTCGGCGGCAGCGGTCAGAAGAATGACCCGAACCGAGTGGGCTGGTCCGGTGCTCAGTTCACGCAGGGCTTCCAGTCCCGGCATCCGCGGCATGGCCAGGTCCAGGAGCATGATGTCCGGCTTCAACTGGCGGGCCATCTTCACCGCTTCGGTCCCGTCGCAGGCTTCCCCGATCACCTTCAGATCGGATTCAGCTTCCAGAAGGCGGCGGAGACCGTCGCGAAAAATAGGATGGTCATCCGCAATCACAATCCGTACGGGTTGTGGTCTTCGATTATCCATAGGCCGCTTCCGGCTTCTGCGGGACACTGATCTCGAGACGCGAGCCTTGCCCCGGATTCGATTCTATCGTGAGTTCGCCGGCAATGACACGGACCCGTTCTTTGATCACCAATGGGCCTTTTCCCAGGGCATCCAACTCGGCCTGCGACAGGCGGCCGGCAAAGGGGAAACCGCGGCCATCGTCTTCAATCACCAGCGTCCAGCGCCCATTCTTCGCGCTCAACCGGACCACGGCGGTGTGCGCCCGGCTGTGCTTGCGGACGTTGACCAGCCCTTCCTGCACGATGCGGGTCAATTCGCGGCACACCGGCTGAGACATGTCCGGCTCTTCCAGGTCGGAAGAAAAGCGCGCCGCGATCCCGGTTTCGCGTTGAAATCTTTCCACTGTGTCCCCCAGAAATCCGATCAACTTTCTGGAATCCACATCAAGCGATTTCATCTGCTGCATGAGTTCCCGAAGCTTCAGGACTTCTTCCCGCAGCAATCCCTGAATTCGGCCCAACTCCTCCGGGACTAACTCCGACCGGGTAGCGGACTGCCGCCGCAACACATCGACTTGCATTTCCACGGCGATGAGCGACTGGACGGCGCCATCGTGAAGTTCCCGGGCAAACCGGGCGCGTTCCAGGGCCCCGGCCCGCAGTCGCAAGCGCCGCAGTAAATAAACGTTGTACACCGCCGGGCCAATCTGACGCACCAGTTCCTGCAGGAATCGCAGCTCTTCGGTAATCTCTCCCGTCGTCCCCGGCTCCAGTAAGAAAATTCGCCCCCACCATTCTTTCCCGAAGACAAAGGAAACCATCATCAGTTTGTCGAAGCGCTGTCGACCTGCGAACGAATCGAGAAATGCTGGAGACGCGATGGGAATCTTCTGGCCGGCATGGTCGAGCCCAAGCACGACATAACTCTCGCTTCCTCGGTGGCGGTTTCGCCAGGCGTAAGATGTCTCTCCCGGGTACTCGAAGAGGTAGGTTTCGCGATCGGAAGGCAAAGGTTCGAGCCAGCGGAAAAAGGAAGGCTCACCGTTTCGGAGCACCATTTCACCCACATAGACGCGATGGCTGGTGGCCTCCTGCGACGCCAGCAAAGCCCGCTTCGCGCCATACATGACCAGCAGCGCGCCCACAATCTCCTGCAGGGTCCCGCTCAGACCGGCCTCGACTCGCACCTTGCCTAAAATGCGGGCGATCACCGCCTTCTCCGAGCGCAACTGCTTCTGCTGCTCGGCCAGGTATCCCAGGAGCAGGCCCATCACCAGCAGGTAAATCGAGAGCATGAAAAGACGTTTGGGCTCGAAGTCCGCAGCCTGGACTCCCAGCCGCGGCAGATGGGAACGCGCCAGCAGATGATCGACCCAGGCAAAAAAACCCAGGTAAAACGCGAGGCTCTCCAGCCACAAGAGCGAGATCTCCAACGCCGCCGTCGCCACCGTCTCCCACACGCCCCAGCGATAAGCGGCAGCCGCCAGCACGAAAACAAAGAACAGGAAAAAGGGATTGGCTTCGCCGGTCGCGAAAATCGATATCAACGCCGGCCAGACAATGTCCGCCGCATGCACCAGTCTGCGAAAGGATACGGTTGACTGTTCACGCCGCCGCAACAGCAAGATGACAACCATGCCCTGGGCGATATAAAAGGCCAACAGTCCATAGGCCCAGAACGAGTAGCGGATTTCTTCCGGATCCATCCGGATGGCGATCAAGGCAGAAATGGCGAGGAAAACGCGGGCCGTGGCCAGCCATCGCTCGGTACGGCGTATTTCGCCGGGATCGATGGGAGCCCTCTGCCGCCACAGAAACCGATGTCGCAGGGCTTGAATTGGCAATCGAGTACGACTCACCGGGTCGATGCCAACGATAGTATTGGCTGGCAGCGAAGAAGGGCAAGCGGAACTTGCAAAGCGGCAAGTCAACCGCCTACCGCGGTTTTACTCCTTTCAGTGTCCGGTCAAAAAATTCAGCAGCGGCACCGTAGGCCCTGAGCCAGTTCTTCCACATCAGGAAATCGTGAATTTCGTCGGGAAAAATCAGCTCTTCGAACATGACGTGCTGCTCGCGAAGCCGTTGTGCCAGATCCACGGTTTGCCCAAAGGGAACATTGCGGTCGTCATCCCCCTGAATCAGCAGCACCGGCGACTTCCAGGTTGAAACCGAGGCGTCAGGGGAAGAATCAAAGGCCAGCTTCTCGGCTGCCTTTGTGTCCGGCGCGTCCGGATGATTCTCCCAGCGAGGCAGGAACACCGACCAATCGTGCACCCCGTGCATATCGACTCCCGCCGCAAAAAGATCAGAGTTGCGGGCCAGCCCCAGGGCGGTGAGAAATCCGCCATACGACCCGCCCCAGAGCCCGATCTTTTTCGGATCCACCGTGGCCAGCCCCTGCAGATATTTGGCGCCCGCCACCACGTCTTTATATTCCGCCGCTCCCCGCCAGCTGGTGTTCGGCGCCTCCCGAAACGCCCGCCCATACATGATGCCAAGCCGATAATTTACAGAGAGCACCACGTAACCCTGGCTCGCCAGATATTGATTCATGGCATAAGCATTGTGGTAGTAGGACATGTAGTGGAAGCCCAGGACCATCTGCCGCATGGGGCCGCCATGCATGAAGATCAGGGCCGGTCCGGGCCGGCTTCGCCCCGCAGGAGTAAAAAGCTGGCCATGAATTTCCAGGCCGTCGTCGCTCTTGAAGATCACCTGCTTGGGAGTGACCAACTGGTTTGACGGAAAATCTGCGGGCAGCGCCTGGCGCGCGATCATTTCCCTGCCTTGCGCTACCAGGTGGAACGGCATCGCGGGAACCGTAGCGCTCGAACCAAGACAGACCACCTGATTGCCTGTCCCGGTTTCCACCGGACTCCACTCGATCGTTTCTCCCTGGGTGAGCGATTGCGGCCTCCCGCCTTGAAGATCAACCCGCCAGAGGTGGCGCCGGTCAACGTCGTCCTGATTCGAAGAATAGATGACGGAACGGTGATCCCCGCCCAGGGTCACGTCTTCCACGTCAAACTCACCTGGGGTAAGCAGGGTCGCCGGACCACCCGACGCCGCGATCGAATACAGGTGATTCCAGCCGTCCTGTTCCGAGGCAAACACCAGCCTGTCGTTGTCGGCGAAGTAGAAAGATGGGTCCGCCGTGTCTTCCGGAAACGAGTCGTTCATCTCGTTGCCGCTGTGCCAGATTTCCCGGGCATCGCCGGTCGCGGAATCCGCCACCCAGATCGCCCAGGGATGCAGACGGACCGGAATCAGCGGGACCTTCTCCTGAATGCCAGGGCGGCGGATGAAGGCGAGACGCCGCCCATCCGGCGACCAGCGCGGCATGCCATCGCGATCGGCGCTCGGAGAAAGATAGTGGACGTGTTCGCGTCCGAAATCGAAGACGGCGATGAAGCTGTGATCGCCCCGTTGGCTGACCAGAGCGATCTGGCGTCCGTCGGGAGACCATCGTGGATTCGAATTGTCGCCGCGAAGATCGGTGAGCTGATGAGCCGCGGTTGCTCCGGAAACGGGCGCAATCCACAACTGCTTTCGCGCCGCCCATACCGCGAATTGCCCGTCGGGCGAAAGTTGGACGTCTTCGCAGTCCTCCTCGCCGCAGCCCATCTCGCCGAGCATGCGGGGAGCACCGGCGTCCACATCGACGGCCCACACCTGCTGCTTTCGCTCCCAAACCCCGTTCGTGGGATCGGCAACTCTCCCGCTTTCGTTGGTCTCGCTGCCGCGGACGTACACCAGACTGCGGCCGTCCGGCGTGATCCGCAGGCTGGCGATGGGCAGGCCTTCGTCGCCCTCGTAGTGGGTTACCTGCCGCGCCGCGAAATCAGGCGCGTCCGCCACCCAGATGTTGCGCACGCCTTTCGCATCAAATACCCAGGCCACTCGGGGACTGTGCGCAGCCGCAACCAGGTTCGTCGGAAATGCCGAGCTCATCACCTGTTCGAGAGTAAAGCTCGCAGCGGCCGCAAACTCCGCCAGGAAAAAACAACTGAGCAGCAAACCCGCAATGAGTCCACTTCGTGAAACAATCCGCGCACGGAGAATCGGCATAGGACAGAAAGCCTACTCCGTTGATTTGTAATCTGCCAACCCGAATGTGGACGCGAGCGTCCTCGCTCGTGCCCCGCGGCAAGACCGTCTGCCCAGTAAAACTGTCATCCCGAGCGCCGCCTCGAGCCGCGCTTGCGCGGTGAGAGCAAGTCGAGGGACCGCAATTTGTCCGCGGACTCATCCGACTATAGGGGTCCTTCGACTACGCCCGATGTTTCGCAAGCGAAACATCTCGCTCCGCTCAGGAGGACAAAGAATTAGTGATCGCTGCGCCACGGAACGCTCCCAAGAATCTATAATGCCAAGTTCACCGAAATCATGATCGCAAGGATCGACTCTCCACGGAGGAAATGAATGCGCTCTCGCGCCCGGCTCTTCTTGCTCGCTCTTTCCTGTTTCCTGCTTTTGGCTGCATCTTCTGATACTGAACAACCCCTGCATGGTTATTCCGCGGCTTCGTCCCACAGCCAGCGGGATTGGGAAGCGAAGTTCCGCGCGATCCCCGAGCCCCAGAACCAGCGTGACTACATGCAGCGCTTATCCGCGCGCCCGCACCACGTCGGTTCGCCCTACGACAAGGACAATGCCGAATGGATGCTGGCCAAATTCAAGGAGTGGGGTCTGAACGCGAACATCGAGACTTTCGATGTGCTGTTTCCCACTCCTAAAGTGCGGGTCGTGGAACTGCTCGAACCCACGAAATTCACCGCCAAACTGCAGGAACCGGCGCTGGCCATCGATCCTACCTCCAACCAGCAAGCCGAACAGCTTCCCACCTACAACGCCTACTCGGCCGATGGCGACGTCACCGCCCCGCTGGTCTACGTCAACTACGGCATCCCGGACGACTACGAGAAACTGGAGCGGATGGGAGTCTCGGTCAAGGGCGCGATTGTGATTGCGCGCTACGGAAATTCCTGGCGCGGCATCAAGCCCAAGGTAGCAGCCGAGCATGGCGCGGTCGGCTGCCTCATTTATTCCGACCCGGCCGATGATGGTTACGTTCAGGGCGACGTCTTCCCCAACGGCGCCTGGCGTCCCCGCGACGGTGTGCAACGCGGCAGTGTGATGGACATGCCCATTTACCCCGGCGATCCCCTGACCCCCGGCGTGGGCGCCACGAAAGATGCCAAGCGTCTGGACTTGAAAGATGTAAAGACCATCACCAAAATTCCGGTGCTGCCCATTTCCTACGCGGACGCGCAGCCCCTGCTGGCCGCTCTTAAGGGAGAAGTGGTTCCCGAGGGCTGGCGCGGCTCCCTGCCCCAGACCTATCACGTGGGACCCGGTCCTGCCAAAGTTCATCTCAAGGTGCAATCCAATTGGGACATCAAGCCGCTCTACGACGTAATCGTGAAAATCCCGGGCGCAACCCTTCCCGACGAATGGGTGGTGCGCGGGAATCATCATGACGCCTGGGTGAACGGCGCCGAGGACCCGGTCTCGGGCACAGTCGCTCTGATGGAAGAAGCACGCGCCTTCGCCACACTGCTCCAGCAGGGCTGGAAGCCGAAGCGCACCATTATCTATTGCGTTTGGGATGGCGAGGAACCCGGACTGCTGGGCTCCACCGAGTGGGGCGAGGCCCACGCCGATGAACTTCGCCAGCATGCCGTGGCATACATCAACAGCGACGCCAACGCTCGCGGCTATCTCAACATGGGGGGCTCGCACTCGCTGGAGAGATTCATCAATGGCGTGGCCCGGGACATTGCAGATCCCGAGACAAAGATCACGGTCTGGAAGCGCGACCAGCTCAAGGACATCGCCGATGCCAAGACTCCCGAAGAGCGGAAGGAAGTGCGCGAACGCCCCGACCTGCGCATTGATGCCCTGGGCTCGGGCTCGGACTGGACGGTCTTTCTCGACCATCTGGGCGTCGCTTCATTGGACTTGAGCTATGGCGACGAAGACGGCGGCGGAATCTACCATTCCATCTACGATGATTTCTACTGGTACACACATTTCTCCGACACCGATTTCACCTACGGCCGCGCGCTTTCCCAGACGGCGGGGACTGCGGTCATGAGGCTGGCCGATGCGGATTTGCTGCCGTACGATTTCACCGGCCTGGCGGACACCATCCACCGCTACCTCGACGAACTGCAAAAGCTTTTGCAGACCGAAAAGGACGAAGCTATCGAACGCAACCAGGAACTTCAGGAGGGAGTTTTCTCGGCGACTGCCGACCCCAGGAAAATTTCGACTCCGCCTCCCGCCGAAGAAGTCCCGCCGCACCTGAATTTCGCGCCCTTGCAGAACGCGTCGGATGCGCTTACCCACAGCGCGGAGCGCTACCAGAAAGCGCTGGAAAAAGTCAGCGCCGACGGAGAGCTGGCAGTAAGTCCGAATGTACTGCAAGCGCTCAATGAGCAACTGATGCAGAGCGAGCGCAAGCTCGCCTCCCCGGAAGGGCTGCCCGGCCGTCCCTGGTTCGAGCACCTGATCTACGCTCCCGGCGCATACACCGGCTACGGCGTCAAGACGATACCGGGCGTGCGCGAGGCCATTGAACAGAAAAAATGGAAAGAGGCAGACGAGCAGATGATGCGCGCAGCCAACGCCCTGCAGGATGAAGCAACCCTCGTCGACTCGGCGGCGCAGGAACTGGAGAAAGGAAAATAAGAAGCCAGGGTCTCCGGTTTTCAGCAGCGCCGGCGTCTGGCCCTCGCGTGCCTGTGCCGGAAAGTCAGACTGCCCCGCAACCGATGCAACAAGAACGGCTCAGTCCTGAAAGTCGCTCCGATCTAGGCGGGGCTGGGCCTTCTGCTTCCATTCGTAACAATTCCTAATGATCTTCGCTTTCTTGCCGATGGTTCAGGCATGCCAAGTCTCCCGACCTGCCTCGACGGGCAACAGCAGAGCTCTGTGGTCTGGTCGACACTCCAGCGGCGACCTCCGTTGCCAACCGCCCGAAGCATCGATAGATCACTCGAACGGCCGGCGTCGCATCGTTCAGGCTGCTTCCCCGGGGAAAAAAGGTGATACCGAACAGGCCGGCCGAAACCCCCTTCACGCAGCCGAGACGACTCATCTATCGGCACATATTTCTCTGTCTCTGTTTCGTCCCGATCAGCCTCCTGCTGAGCCGGCCGGATGTAATTCTTCTCGCCCGGCTGGGATCCGTGGTCTGGTATCCAGCCACGGCTCTAGGGCTGGCATTGATGCTCGCCGTCAGCCCCTGGTATGTCTTCCTGACCTGTTTTTCCGACACCCTCGCCAGCGTTTTGTTTTACCAGCAGCCGCTGAAGTCCTTCAGCGAGTTGCTCGGCAGCGTCGCTGCCTCCGGATGCTATGCGGCAGCGGCATACCTGCTGCGCGGGCCGCTGCGTATTGATCTGGGCCTGCGTCGCCAGCGCGATGTGCTCCGCTACCTGGTTGTCACCTCCGTGGCGGGATTGGTAGCCTCATTTTTGGGAGTTTCCGGCCTGGCTCTGGATCGCACGATTCCCTGGAGCGATTACTGGAGCTCTGCACTGGCGTGGTTTGCAGGCGACGGCATCGGCCGCTTTGGCATTGCGCCCTTTCTTCTCATCTATGTGTTCCCCTGGGTTCGCCAGGGGTTGTTTGGCCGGAAGTACGAAAGCCAGACCCGCCCGCGAGAGCAGCTCCCGGGACAGCCATGGGGAACTGCGGCCGGGTTGGAAGGAATTGGCCAAGCCTGCGCTACATTGCTGGTGCCCTTCATCATATTCGGGCCCAGATGGGCGGCGCTTCAGCTCGACTATCTCAGCTTCATTCCGATTATCTGGATTGCGATGCGCCAGGGCATCAAGCGAGCCGTGACCGGATTGCTGGCGCTGACTTTCGGAATGGTAGTCGCCATGAATCTATTTCCTCCGGCGCCCGCCCTGATTCCCCGAATCACGTTCTTCATGCTGGTGGTTTCCGCCGTCGGGTTGATCCTCGGGGCGGTGGTAACCGAACGTCTGCGCATTGGCAATGAGCTTCAGGCGCGGACCAGTTATTTGAATTCGCTGATCGCGAATAGCCCGCTTGGAATCATCGTTCTTGATCAGAAGGGCAAAGTGGAGTTGACCAATCCCGCCTTCCAAAAGCTCTTTCTCCGCGATCCTGCCGGGGAATCCGTCTCCTCCACCTTTACCGGCGCAGACCATACCCCTGCCGTTTCGGCACAGGTCCTTTCGGGGCGAGCCTTTCGGGGTACGGTGCAGCACCAGCGCAAAGACGGCAAGGTCCTCGATTTGGATCTGCAGGCGGTTCCCCTGGTGGTGAACGGTGTGCAGCGCGGAGCTCTCGGTATCTATACCGACATTTCCGAGCAGATCAAGGCCTCGGAGGCCCAACGTCAACAGGCGCAGTCGTTGCGCCGCATGGTGGCAGAATTGTCTATCGCCAAGGAAGCCGCCGAAACCGCCAACCGGACAAAAAGTGAATTCCTGGCCAACATGAGCCATGAAATCCGCACTCCGATGAACGGCATTATCGGAATGACCGAACTTGCGCTCGATACCAAGCTCACCCAGGAGCAGCGCGAGTATCTAGGCATGGTGAAGAGCTCCGCCGGCTCTCTTCTATCGTTGATCAACGACATCCTCGACTTCTCCAAAATTGAAGCGGGAAAGTTGGATATCGAAAGCGTCGATTTCAGTCTGCGCAATACTCTGGGTGACGTTACCAGTACGCTCCGCATGCGGGTCCAGCAGAAGGGCCTGAAATTCGCCTGCCACATTCCACTCGAACTGCCGGATGCATTGGTCGGAGATCCCTCCCGGTTGAGTCAGATTGTCATTAACCTGGTTGGAAACGCCCTGAAGTTCACCGCGACCGGCGAGGTAGCGGTACGGGTGGCGATGGAAGCCGAAACTGCGGACCAAGCCGTCTTTCACTTCAGCGTGGCTGACACCGGCATCGGAATCTCGCAGGAAAAGCAGAAGTTGATCTTCGAAGCATTCACCCAATCCGACAGCTCGACCACGCGACAGTACGGCGGCACCGGACTCGGCCTGTCCATCTCCTCGCGACTGGTCGCCCTGATGGGAGGCAACATTTGGGTGGAAAGCCAGCCTGGCCAAGGCAGCACCTTCCATTTCAAGCTAAAGCTTGGACTGCAGAAATTCCCCGCCAGCCCGCCGCCCCTGACCGCCGATGGTCCCGCCCCGCTGCAAGTTCCCACCGAGGACCAGCGGCACTTCAAGATTCTCCTGGCTGAGGACAATGTGGTGAACCAAAAAGTTGCAGTCCGATTCCTGGAGAAAAGAGGACATACCGTGGTGCTGGCCGAGTCCGGGAAAAAAGCCCTCGACGCCTGGCGGAAACAAACGTTCGACATCATTTTGATGGATGTTCAGATGCCGGAAATGGACGGCTTCGAAGCCACGGCGAGGATTCGCGAACGCGAAAAGTCCAGCCGCAAGCACATTCCCATTATCGCCCTGACCGCTCATGCCATGGTGGGCGATCGCCAGCGCTGTCTTGCAGCGGGGATGGATGATTATGTTTCAAAGCCAATTAATGTCGATGATCTGGTCGCGGCCATCGAACGGCTTCTGCCCGCAGCCGCGCAAGCCCACGCCTAGCCTTTCGTGGCGGCGGGCGAGACGCCGGCGCTACCCGTTACGACGCCAGGTCCAGGGTACGCTTCAACTGTCCGCAGGCAGCGTAGATATCGCGGCCGCGAGGTCGGCGCACGAACGCGGGCACACCGGCCGCCCGCAAAATATTCTGGAATTGCAATACCCGTTCCTGCGGTGGCGTCCGGAAATCGATTCCGGGTCCGGGATTCAGCGCGATCAGATTCAGCTTCGCCCGCAGGCCGCGAACCAGCTCCACCACCTCGCGCGCATTCTCGGCGGAGTCGTTGACTCCGTCCAGCAGCACATATTCGAAGGTCAGCTTTTCCCGGTTGCGCAGCGGGAATTCGCGGGCCGCGGCCATCAGTTTTTCCAGGTTCCACTTGCGATTGATCGGCATCAGGCGGGTACGCAAGTCGTCATTCGATGCATTGAGCGAGATCGCGATTTTCGGACGCACCGGCTCCAATCCAAAATCGTAGATGGCAGGCACGATCCCCGCCGTGGATACTGTCATGCGCGATTCAGTAATGCCCACTCCCTCCACCAGAAGATGGACTGCCTTCATGAAGTTTCCGTAGTTCAGGAAGGGCTCGCCCATCCCCATAAAAACCAGGTTGATACGGTGCAAAGGCAAAGAAACCCTTTGATCGTTCAGCACGGCGCAGACCTGTCCGACGATTTCGCCGGCGGTGAGGTTCCGTTTTATTCCGAGCAGCGCCGTCAGGCAGAACTGGCAATCCACCGCGCAGCCCACCTGGCTGGACACGCAAATGGTTGCGCGTTCCCGGGTGCGGCCCGCCGTTTCGGCTTGGTTGCCGGCCTCGCTGCCGTCGCCTGCTTCCCCGTCGTCTCCCTCCGGCATCCAGACCGTTTCCACGCTCTGTCCGTCGCCGCAGGCCACAAGGTAGCGCACGGTTCCGTCGCTCGAGACAAATTTCTTCTCCACCCGGGGAAGGCCGACGGAAATTCCCTTCTCTGACAGGCTCTGTCGAAAGTCCTGGGGCAGGGTCGAAATCTGCTCGGTGGTTTCAACTCTCTGACGATAAAGACCTTCAAACAGCTGGCGGGCACGGTAGGGTGGCTGTCCGAAATCCTCCACCAGAGCTGCCAGTTCAGGAAGCTGAAGTCCTAACAACGAGGTGTGCGTGACCTGATCCATAACTGTGATTTTCAGAACAGCCTAGCCTTTGCGCCCTTTGCAGTGAGAATGGAGGACGGGCGTCCCGCCCGTCTGGTATCGCACTGTGCACGACGGGCGGGACGCCCGTCCTCCATCTCGATTGTAGAAGATGCTGCCTCCCCTGGGCCCCAGGCCCTCCCTTTTTGCAGATAAACATTGAGTGATACCCATTAAAGCCTTGATTCTAAATGATTAACTGGACATTAGCCGGAGCCCGTCACGGTGTGCAACAATACTTACATGGTGCAGGAGGTCCGCAACATACGTCGCGAGGTCCTAGCCAACGGGCTGATCCTCATTACCGAGGAAATGGAGCACATTCGCTCCGCCTCGATTGGAATCTGGATCAAAACCGGCTCCCGCGACGAAGATCTGCAGTGGAATGGCATCTCGCACTTCATTGAGCACATGGTGTTCAAGGGTACGAAGCACCGCAGCGCCGAGGAAATCGCCCGCCAGGTCGACTCCATCGGCGGCAACATGGACGCCTTTACCGCCAAGGAATGCATCGGTTTTAACGTAAAGGTGCTGGACGAGCATCTGCCCATTGCCATGGATGTGCTCAGCGACCTGGTGTTGAACCCGGTCTTCGACGCCTCTGACATCGGCCGCGAGCGCGGCGTGATCCTTGAAGAAATAAAAATGGACGAGGACAATCCGGACTACCTGGTGCACGAAATCTTCACCCAGAATTTCTGGAAAGATCATCCCCTGGGCAAACCGATCTTGGGCACCAAGGACACGGTCAAGAAATTCGAGCGCGACCCGGTGTTGGATTTTTACAAGCAGCGTTTTGCGCCCGGCAATATGATCATTTCTGCCGCGGGTCATTTGAAGCACGAGCAATTCGTGGACCTGGTGGCCAAGCACTTCGAGCACATGAAGCCGGTAAAGAACGGCTTCCACGGTGTTCCGCCGACGGTTGCGCCTCGCATCATCATGCGCAACAAGAAGGCGCTGGAGCAGGTGCAGATCTGCGTGGGAGTGCCTTCTCATCCCATCGCCCACGAAAATCGGCATGCTTCCTACATACTGAATACCTTGCTCGGGGGCGGCATGAGCTCACGCCTGTTCCAGAATATTCGCGAACGGCAGGGCCTGGCGTACGCCATCTACAGCGATTTGTCGCCTTACCGCGATACCGGATGTCTCTCGGTTTATGCCGGAACCTCGCGCGAGTCTGCGGCTAAAGTTGTGCAGTCGGTGGTCTCCGAGTTCCGCAAGCTCAAGTTGGAACCTGTGCCTGAGGATGAGCTTCGTCGATCCAAAGATCAATTGAAAGGCAGTCTGATGCTGTCGCTCGAATCCTCGGCTGCGCGCATGTCCAATCTGGCCCGGCAGGAAATGTACTTCGACCGCTTCTTCAGCCTCGACGAACTGATTGAACGGATCGAGAGCGTCACGGTCGAGCAGTTGACCGAACTGGCCAATGAATTCTTCCAGACGGAATCGATTGCGGTGACCGTTCTCGGCAACCTGAACGGGCTGAAGCTGAAACGCGATCAACTCGCCTGCTGAACTATTTCCGCCACGAACCGTACTCGCGATCGACACGAAACCCCACCGCCCGGCAAAAGTTGCGCAGCATAATCACGTACTCGCCTGACTCTTCGGTTCTCCACCCGCATCTAATTAAATAACTGAGCAGAACACCTGGCGCGGTGATGCCAGCAAGATAGGTGGGCTGCCGTGGATCGGAGGATGATATGGCAGAGGTGATTGCGTTCTACATTCCGACCCGCTTCAAACCGAAGGTGAAGTGGGTGCCCTCGGAGCAGCGTGGGAAGATTATCGTGTTCCCAACTGACCTGAAAAAGTCGGCCTAGCGGAACAAGGATAGACGCCCGGCCGCCTGCGTGCGAGCCGGGCGTTGTTGTTTTTGCGCGACCCACACCCGTGGCCGATCGCGGTACCTTGCAGCGTAAGTCTTTCATTTCCAATCGACTCTCAAACACCCTTTCTTGGCGTCTTTTGCCCGCTCCATTCCTGAGGTTAGAGCCATAGCTCCCGAACCGCGAGTTTCGCTGGATTCGAGCGAAATTTCGAGGCATACTAGGCAGGCCCGTCTCCCCTGCGGGCGGGAGGGCGCCGCGTTATGCCGTTGTTGGAGGAGAAGCGAGTCACCGACATCACACCTTCCGTGGGGGATGATTCCGAACAGAAGCAGCGCCGGCAGATGCTCATTGCCCTGGCCCTGCTGCTGGCAGCTCTGATTCTGGTTCTTATCAAAGACCGCGATTTCTGGTTTCCGCCCGCACCTCCCGCCCAGTCAGAAGTGGAACCTGTCGAAGAGCAATCGCCCGATCTGAGCGCGCAGTCCGAAACGGCGACCACTGCGGCGCCACCAGCGGCGGTTCCCGCGAAGCGCAAGCCGAAGCCGCGCACTCCGCCCCCAGCGGCTGTAGAGGAAAACCCGGCACCCGCTTTGGCGCCGGTGGTGATGAGCCGGGCCGTGCTTCCTCCACTCGAAGTGGAAGTGGTGGCCGGCGACGAGCGCAGAACCGTTCAGCCCAGCAGCAACTCGGTCAGAGTGGATCTGCAGCCCAGAACGCCTTTCGCGTCCTACCCACCGCCGTCTTCGCCCAGCCCATCGACCCAGCCCGCGGAATCCGCCGGCGTAGCCGATGCCACTGGACGCGTCCAGATATCCCCGGGCGCCGCCCAGATCCTTTCCCGCCCGGTGGAACCCAACTATCCCCTGCTGGCCAAACAGATGAAGGTTCAGGGCGCGGTCGTGCTGGAAGCCCTGATCGGACGCGACGGGAATATTCAGGACCTGCACGTCCTCAGCGGACCTACGATTCTTTCGACGGCGGCGCGGGAAGCAGTCAAGCAATGGCGCTTCAGACCGTACCTGCAATCCGGTCAAGCGGTCGAAACTGAAGCCCGCATTACGGTAAACTTCACGATCTCGACTCAGTGATCTCGACTTAATGAATCTCGACTCAATGATCGTTGAGCCGACGTCAAGAACCGCAGCCAGGGATTTGCGCGGATTCACCCGGACCAGGAATTGGAAAAAAGAATTGATTCATGTAGATTCGTGAGATTCGTGGCTTTCGTCGCTGGCGCTTTCGTAATAAGCGCAGCCGCAGTCCAGGCCGGACCGCCCTCAGCCGTCCCGGCACCGGGAGCAGGTCAGATGGCATTTGCAATTTCCAGTTCCGCCTTTCCGAATGGCGGCGATATTCCCAGGAAGTTCACCTGCGACGGCGCCGATGTGTCCCCCGAACTTTCGTGGACCGAGCCGCCGCCCGGAACCCAGAGCTTCACGCTCATCGCTGACGATCCCGATGCGCCCGCCGGCACCTGGACCCACTGGGTACTATTCGACCTGCCCGCCACCACCACCAGCCTGGCCGAGGGCGTGAACAAAATTGACGAACTGCCGGGCGGCGAGCGGCAAGGGCGCAACGACTTCCGCAAGATCGGATACAACGGCCCCTGTCCGCCTCCGGGAAAGCCTCATCGCTATTTTTTCAAAATCTACGCGCTCAAGCGAAAGCTCGATCTCAAGCCGGGCGCGAGTCGGCAGGAAGTGGAACAGGCGCTGCAAAGTTTTATACTCGCCCAGGCGGAGTGGATGGGGACATACCGTCGCTGAGCTTCTGCAGTGTGGCGCGGGCGCCCTCGCCCGCGTGCCGAAAGTGACCAAGAACTCGCGGGCACCACACTTTGCAATGTCTCCACTCAAAGCTTCGGCGTAGGCATCGGTAATAGATATAGATAAGGAACCGGGACACTACGGGCCGGCGGCTGCCCGACTGGCCAGCCTTGGTTCAGGGGCGCACTCCACGCGGTCCCTGCCATGGGCTTTGGCGCGATAGAGCGCTGTATCGGCTGCGCGCAAGAGTTGTTCTCCCTTCACCAGCCCAGTTCCGTCCCCAGGCTCAGCCACCAATCCGATGCTGACCGTTATGGGAATCGGTCCGGCATCGGTTTCAACCGGCGTTCGCGATAAGTAAGCCCGCATCCGTTCCGCGGTAACCACCAGGTCCGGTGCCGTGCACTCGGCCAGCACGATCAGAAACTCTTCCCCGCCGTAGCGGCCCACGAAGTCGTAATTTCTCACCGATCCAAGCATGCGACGAGCCACTTCACGCAACACCGCGTCTCCGGTCTGATGCCCGTAAGAGTCGTTGATTCGTTTGAAGTGATCAAGGTCTATCATCATCACCCCTAAGGGCTTGCCGAATCTCGCGCTACGCTGGGTTTCGCGATGCAGCAGACCCATGATCGCGCCCCTGTTCCACAAGCCAGTCAGATGGTCATGGGCGGACTCGAATTGCAGCTGGGTTTGGACTCGCAGCAGCGCTTCCTGGAGTTCCAGTATCCGCTTGCCGGCACGGACTCGGGCGCGCAGTTCATTTACGTCAAACGGCTTGATCAGGTAGTCGTCGGCCCCGGCTTCCAGTCCGGCGACCACATCTTCCTTGTCCCCTTTGGCGGTCAGCAGCAGGACATACCGATAACGGCCGCCTTCGTGACTGCGGATTCTCCGGCACAACTCGATGCCGTCGAGGCCCGGCATCATCCAATCCAGGATTGCCATCTGGGGGGCATCCTTCTGTTGCAGCAAGCTCCAGGCATCCAACCCGTTCTCCAAGGCCGTGACCTGGTAGTTCCATTTCTGCAGCCAGCTCTGTAGCACGTGTCGGAAAACGGGATCGTCTTCCGCAATCAACACCGTATCCGGCTGAGACGCTGGTTGACCGGGATCGATCCCCGGGCCCGGCGGGCAAATGCTCACCGCGCAGCTCCTGCGAAATCTTTCAGGGCAAAATGGAGACCAGCCATTTCCCGTTCCAGGGAAGCGAACACTTCCGTGGCTTGAGACAGGTTCTTGTCGTGCCCCATGCCCTCGAGCGCTCGGGAGGCTTGCTCCGCCGCGCCCGCCCCCAGATAACCAAGTTCTCCTTTGAGACTATGGGCCGCGCGCCTGACCGCCTCCGGATCTGCCTGAGCGATCGCCTGGCGCAGCTCCTGCAAGTGCTTCGGGGATTCCGCCAGAAAAATCTGGCACAGTTCCCGTAGCAGGTCTTCATCTCCGCCCAGCCGTGCCAGGGCCTCGGGTTTACCCCACAATACTTTTGCGGAAGCACTCAGGGCCAGAGCCGCTGTTGGCGTCGACACAATGGTTTGCGCTTTTTGTTGATCGTCGTTGTGGACTCGGTCACTGACTTGCGTCGGTTTCATAAGGCATCCGTTCCAGCCGGCTGGCAAACAACCACCCCTGTATCTTCGGCAGGGAGCAGCCTTTCTTTAACCGCCAGATGGCAAGGTCCTAGAACTCGAGAGCGCAGTCTCGACATACTCACCCCGAAAGTACATGCCCCTGAGGCTGGTAGAGGCCGCCGTCTTACCCAATCGAGTCGGGCCATTCGGTTAATTTCCCACAGCCTTCCCCGTAAAGCCGACGACTAAACCGCCGATGAGTCAGACAGATGCACATTCGGTGGAACCCTGACAGCTCCCTCCCCCTTTGCCTAACCGACGTGTCACGAAGGCGTTACAACGAATGAACGACCAATCCGACCCTCGTCTGGTGCAGCGGCTGAGCGCCTTTGTCGCTAGTGCCAGCCTATTCTCGATGGCGGTCGGAGTTTCGGCGCTTCTGGGTTGGGCGTTTCACATTGAATTCCTGAAAAACTGGGCGGCGGGACCGTCCACGCTCAAGCTGAACACTGCCGTCTGCTTCATTCTGATTGGCGCTTCCCTGTGGTTGCAGCGAAAAGGCCACACCCAACCTTTCGAACTGGGCATAAAGGTCGCGGCTATGATCATCGCGGCCGCCGACGTCCTGGTGGGATTGCTCAGTGCATTGGAATACACATTTAACTGGAATCTGGGAGTCGACTATTGGTGGTCCGCGGCGTCAGCCGGAGAGAAAATTGGCCGGGCCGGGCCGCAGTTGATGTCCCCGATCACGTCGCTGGATTTCATACTTTTGGGCCTGGCGCTGATGTTCCTGAACAAGAGGACGCAGCGGGGCCGCTGGCCAGCCCAATCCCTCGCTCTCGCGGCGCTGGCAGCCGCTGTCTTTGGGGTGCTCAACTTTATCGTGGACCCGCGCCTCGCCCCGGCTTACATCTCCCTGTCCGTCCCCACTGCGGTTACGTTCGTCGTCTTCTCGTTTGCGGTGGTGTGCTCCCGCACGGAATGGGGGCTGGGAGCCGTTCTCGCCGGTCGGAGTCTGGGAGGCACATTACTGCGCCAGCTCTCTCCCGCCGCCATTTGCATTGTGATCCTAACCGGCTTTGTGCGCTGGAAGACCTCCGCTGCGGGTCTGTTATCGGAATGGGGGGTGGCGGTTCTGACGACGGTGATGTCGGCAGCTCTGCTCGCCGGTCTCATTGCCTGGGCGGCAGCAATCGTGGACCGCCACGACGCGGAACGAAGAAAAATAGAGGAAGCACTGCAGGCGAGCGAAAAAGATTTGAAACGCCTCCTGGAGCGATTCGATGAATCGCCCAACGATGCTATTTTGCACCGCACCGTGACCTGGTGGCTGGCTGTGGCCATGATCTCGATGGGTGTGCTGGGATTTCTTTCCCGTCGTACCTTGCTGCAGACCGAAGAGCACACGAACCAGGTCATCCATGCCCAGGTCGTGCTGAAAACTCTCGAAGGTGCAATTACCCACCTGACGGAATTGGAAGCTGGATCGCGTGCCTTTTCGCTGAGTGGGCATGAGCCGGTTTTGCAGCTTTATCAGTCGGGCCGAGTTTCGCTCGGCCAGGACCTGGATCGGTTGCGGCTTCTGACGGCGAACAGTTCCGGCCAGCAACGGCGATTGGCCATACTCGAGCCCCAGGTGAGCGCCAAGATGGAGGCCAACGCCAGGCTGGTGGCGGCGCGACGGCAAACCGGGGCGAGCGCCACCCCTGAGGAACTCGACCGAGGCAAGCGGCTACGCGACGCGGCACGCGCCACCATCATCCAGATGCAGGCCGATGAGGAGCGACTGCTCGAGGAGAACACTCGCAAGACCCGCTCAGCCCAGCATTCAGCGCTTCTGGTCCTGGCCCTGGGCTCGCTGCTCGTACTGGGCTTCCTGGCCGGAGCCGGCTTCGCCATCTATCGTCAGATGGATGTGACGGTGCGGGCGAACGCGCTGAACCGCGAGCTCAACCAGCGGATACAGCAGCGCACCCTGGCTCTGGAAGGGAGCCAAAGCCAGCTGGCGGGCGTCATCCAGTCGGCGATGGACTCAATCATTACCGTGGACGAACAGCAGAGCATCGTGATGTTCAATACCGCGGCCGAGAAAACTTTCCACTGCTCGGCGGCTGAAGCAGTCGGGAAGTCGATCACCCGCTTCATCCCGGAGCGTTTTCGTGCCGCCCATGCCGGGTACATTTCGAAGTTCGGGGAGACCGGGGTCACCAATCGGGCCATGGGCACGTTGGACAAGCGGTGGGCGGTGCGGGCTGACGGTGAGGAATTTCAGATCGAGGCCTCTATCTCCCAGGTCGAAGTTGATGGCAAAAAGTTTTTCACCGTCATCCTGCGGGATGTCAGCGAACGCGAGCAAACGGAAGCGGCGCTGCGGGCCAATGAAGAGATGCTGCGCCTGCTGCTCGACGGCATCAAGGACTATGCGGTTTACATGCTTGACCCGGAGGGTCGGGTAGCGAGCTGGAACGCAGGCGCGGCTCGCATCAAGGGCTACAGCTCGGAAGAAGTTCTGGGCAAACCCATTTCCCTCTTTTATCCGCCGGAGCAGCAAGCCAGTGGCTTTCCCGCCAGGGCCTTGCAGAAAGCCGTCTCCGACGGCCGCTTCGAGGGACAGGGGCAGCGGATTCGGAAAGATGGCTCCTCATTTTGGGCCCATGTGGTCATGCTGCCCATGTACGACCCGGCGGGAAAACTGCGCGGTTTTTCCAAGGTCTTGCATGACGTTACCGAGCGCAAGCTGGCGGAAGAAAAACTCGCAGCTCAAACCCTGGAACTGTCCCGGCAATCGGCCGAACTGATGCACTCGCAGCAGGCCCTCGAAGCGCAGACCCGCATGCTGCAATCCGTGCTCGACAGCATGGCCGAGGGTTTGGTGGCCGCCGACGAGCGGGGGAAATTCATCATCTGGAATCCGGCGGCAGAGAAAATCGTTGGCCTGGGCGCGGCCAACCTGGACAGCCAGCAGTGGTCAGAGCACTACGGACTCTTCCAGGAAGACACGGTGACCCCATTCCCGCCTGACCAGAACCCCCTGGCTGCGCGCCATTCGCGGCGAAACCAGCAGTGCCCAGATGTTTGTGCGCAATCCGGAACTGGCCCAGGGAACATGGATCGAGGCCAATGCCGGCCCCTTGAAGGACAAGCACGGCGTCGTGCACGGCGGCGTGGTGGCATTCCGCGATATTACTCAAAAACGAAACTCCGAACGTGAGATTCAACAGTTGAATGCAGAACTCGAACACCGCGTGGGCGAACGCACCGCGCAGTTGGAAGAGGCCAACAAGGAACTCGAGTCTTTTACCTATAGCGTGGCCCATGACCTGCGCGCTCCCTTGCGTCACATTGCCGGCTTCTCCGGCATTCTGGTGGAAGAGTTCGGCCCTGCCCTCAGTGCCGAGGCCCAGCGTTATCTGCAGCGGATTCAGGAGGGGACCCGGAAAATGGGCCAACTGGTGGACGAGTTATTGACCCTGGCCCGGGTGGGCCGCCAGGCGCCCAATCTGCAGGTGACTGGACTGAATTCCCTGGTGCGGGAAGTGATCGGCATTCTGCAACCGGAGATTGAGGGCCGGCAAGTGGAATGGAAAATCACCGATCTGCCGTTTGTCGAGTGCGACCCCATCTTGCTGAAGCAAGTGTTCCAAAACCTGATTTCCAACGCCCTCAAATACTCGCGGCCGCGCGCTCAGGCCGTAATCGAAATCGGACAAACCCGGGAGAACGGGCAGCCGGTTGTTTTCGTCCGCGACAACGGCGTCGGCTTCAGCATGAAGTATGCCGACAAGCTGTTTGGCGTATTTCAGCGCCTGCATCGCTCCGAAGACTTCGAAGGCACCGGCGTGGGCCTGGCCACGGTGCAGCGAATCCTCAAGAAACATCAGGGCACGGCCTGGGCGGAAGCGGAATTGGATAAAGGTGCGACCTTCTATTTCACTCTTGGCGGCCTGCGGAGCTCCGAGGTGAAAGAAGAGACTATGAAAGTGGGAGCGTGACCCATGAACCCAACTGAGACCGACATTCTGCTGGTGGAAGACAGTGCGGACGACGCCGACCTCGCCATCCACGCCTTGCGCCGCGAAAATCTCGCCAACAACATCTTCGTGGTCAGAGACGGAGAAGAAGCGTTGGACTTTCTCTTCTGTCGCGGCCCGTTCGCGGCGCGCTATTTCGAGCACCCTCCCAAACTGGTCCTGCTCGATTTGAAATTGCCCAAGGTGGATGGAATCGAGATTCTGAGGCAGATGAAGGGCGATTCGCGGACCAAGGCCATTCCGGTTGTAATCCTGACTTCTTCCCGGGAAGAACAGGATCTGGTTCGCAGCTACGATCTCGGGGCCAACAGCTATATCCAGAAACCGGTGAACTTCGAACAGTTCCGGGAGACAGTGAAAACGCTAGGCCTGTACTGGATGGTGATCAACCAGCGTCCCGCCATCAACCACGGGGCCAAGTCGGCGGGGCAAGGATCGAAATGAACGCAACCGCCACCGGCACGGCCCGCGAGGCTGGGAACTCGAGCGCTGCCAAGCCCCATCTTCGCGTCTTGCTGGTGGAAGACGATCCCGCTGACCGGGACTTGATTTTGCGCGAACTGGGCAAGGGTGAATTCGAGATCACTGCCGACGTGGCCGGGACCGCCGATGAGTTCCGGGAGAGGATTAGAACGAGCTGTCCGGATGTGGTCCTGGCCGACTACAACCTGGGGCAGTGGAGGGGAACGGAGGCGCTGGAGATCCTGCGTGAAGAAGGCCTGGACGTCCCTTTGATCCTGGTCTCGGGCACTCTGGGAGATGTCACCGCCGTGGAGTGCATCAAGCAAGGCGTCGCCGATTATGTGCTGAAGGATTCCCTGGCCCGGTTGTCGGTGGCATTGCGCGGCGCGCTGAAGGACAAGAACGGCCGTGAAGAACGCAAACGGGCGCAGGAGTTCCTGGCCCAGAAGGTCGAGGAGCTGGCCCGCTCCAATCGTGACCTGGAACAGTTCGCCTACGTGGCTTCGCACGATTTGCAGGAACCTTTACGGATGGTGTCCGCCTACACCCAGCTCCTGGCGGAGCGTTATCGCGGCAAGCTCGACGATCAAGCCGACAAGTACATCAATTACGCAGTGGACGGCGCCATCCGCATGCAGAGTCTGATCCAGGACTTGCTGGCATTTTCCCGGGTGGGAAGGCAGGGAACCGCGGTGAAGGAAACGGACTGCAATGAAATCGTTGAGCGTGCGATGGAGAACCTGAGAGCCGCGATCCTGGAGAGCGAGGCCGTGGTCACCCATGGGCCGTTGCCCCGGCTGATGGCCAATGCTTCACAACTGCAACAGGTGTTCCAGAACCTCATCGGAAATGCCCTGAAATTCAAGGGTTCACAGCCTCCCATCATTCACATCTCAGCAAGCAAAGAAGGAACCGAATGGATCTTCGCTGTGGCCGATAACGGTATCGGCATCTCCGCCGAGTACGCCGAGAGCGTCTTCATCATTTTCAACCGCCTGCACACTCGCACTGAATATCCCGGCAATGGCATTGGCCTGGCTATCTGCAAGAAGATCGTCGAATGGCACGGAGGCAAGATCCAGGCTTTACCCCGGGAAGGTGGTGGCACCATCTTCACTTTCACCTTACCGGCTGGGAAACCTGTCGAAAGGCAGGGCACGGCATGATGACAACCATGGCAGAAATTCTGTTGGTGGATGACAATCCCGCCGATCTGGACTTGACCATCGACGCTCTGGCTCAAAGCCCGTGGCGGACTCACGTGAGTACGGTTTCTGACGGGGCCGAGGCCATGGCTTATCTTCGCCGGGAGGGAAAGTACGCCTCCGCGAGCCGTCCCCACCTGGTATTGCTGGACCTGAATTTGCCCCGCAAGGACGGACGTTCGGTCCTGGCTGACATGAAATCGAAACCCGCGCTGCGCCGCATACCAGTTGTGATTTTCAGCACGTCACAAGCCGCAAAAGATATCGAGCGCAGCTATGAACTGGGGGCCAACAGCTACGTCAGCAAACCGCCCACCTTGGGCGAGTGGGTTTCGGCCGTGAAGCTCATGAACGAATTCTGGATCGGATGCTCTTGCCTGCCACGCGAGGGGGAACAATGAATAATGGACGTGCTCATGTCTTACTGATTGAGGACAACCCTGGAGACGCCGACCTGGTGCGCTTGCGCCTGGTAGAAGCACATTCTGATGTCGCCGTCTCCTGTGCCACGCGGCTCTCCGCCGGGCTGGATTCGATGGTGGTGGAGAAACCCGCCATGGTGCTGCTCGACCTCAATCTTCCCGACAGTCACGGCGCGGAAACCTACCGCAAGGTGCTCGATGCGGCGCCCGGCGTCCCCATCGTCGTATTGTCTGGCCTGGACGACGAAGAAATGGCGGTCAGCGCGGTCCATCAGGGCGTCCAGGACTACCTGGTCAAAGGCAGTTTCGACAGCAAGCAGTTGGCGCGCGCCATGCGGTATGCCATTGAGCGCCAGGCGTTGCTGACCTCTCTCGACATCAGCCGGCGCCAGCAACTCCAGTTCAAGAACGAATTCCTGTCTCATGTGTCGCACGAATTGCGCACTCCCCTGACCTGCATCCACCAATTTGTCTCGCTCATCCTCGATGGGCTGGCGGGCAAGGTGATTCCCGAGCAACGCGAGCATCTGGAAACCGTTTTCCGCAGCGTGAACCAGCTGCGGTCCATGATCACGGACCTGCTGGAAGCCACTCGGGCCGAGTCGGGAAAGATCGCCATCGAACCCCATTGTGTGGTCATTGCCGACGTGATTCGGCAGGCCGCCGCCATGCTCCAGGCCACCGCCCACGCCAAAGGAGTCGGTCTGGAAGCAGGCGTTGACGTCCGCATTCCATTCCTCTACGCCGACCCCAACCGCGTGCTCCAGGTGCTCACCAATCTCATAGAAAATGCCATCAAATTCACCCCCGCCGATGGGTCCGTGATGGTAAGGGCCTACCTGGCCGACGACGACCGGGATTTCGTCCACGTTTCCGTCGCCGACACCGGTCGCGGCATCAGCCCGGAACTAAAAGCCCTGATTTTTGAACGTCTATACCAGGACCCCAACTCGATCGACGACAGCCGCAAAGGACTGGGGCTGGGGCTCTACATTTCGAAAGAACTGGTCCGGCTGCACGGTGGAAAAATCTGGGTGGAAAGTCAGCTCTCGCACGGCAGTACTTTTGTTTTTACCCTGCCCCTGTTTTCGCTGGCTAAATTCCTGGCCCCAATCATCACCTACCAGGGCCGCTTGCGGGATTCCCTTTGCCTGATCACAGTTGAGCTGGCGCCGCTGGTCAAGCCTTTCGCAGGCAGCTGGGAAGACATCCGCCAACATTGCCTGCAGATTTTGGAGCCTTGCATTCTCGGCGACAAGGACGTGATCCTTCCCGCTCTGGGCCAGGCCGGACAAGGCGAAACCCTGGTGGTCGTAGCCTCCACTGACGAACATGGAGCCAGCGTGGTCGAAAAGCGTATCCGTGAACAAATGGAGCACTCCGACCGGCTGCGAGCCAACTGCGTGTGCACAGTCTCCTCCGCGGTCGTGAAGCTCCCGGCGGCAGATCGCCAGGAACCTGTGGATAAGCTCGTTCAGGAAGTTGCCGATAGCATTACTGAGATGACCATGGCGGCCTTACGGCGGAACCATCCTTCCGCCAACTGACCGGGCACCATGGGTTGCGGTTGAACAGGAAAACGGGAATTAGAAAAACTTAAGGAGACACACAATGGAGAAGCCGAAGATCCTGATCGTTGACGATGATCCCGACTTGAGACGGGGTCTAAACCTGCGCCTGCGCGCCAGCCACTTCGACACCGCCTATGCCACCGATGGCTTTTCCGCGATTGCCATGGCCCAGAAGGAACGGCCGGACCTGATTATTCTCGACATTGGCCTGCCCGCGGGCGACGGCTTTGTGGTGCTCGATCGACTGCAGCAGAGCGCCCAGCTTTCCTCAATCCCCGTCATCGTCTTGACGGCGCGCGATCCCCAGTACAACCGGGACCGTACCCTCAAGGCCGGGGCTTGCGCTTTTCTACAAAAGCCCGCTGACAACAACGAACTGATGGACGTGATTCGCACTACCCTCAGTCCGGTGTGGCCAGGCACTGGAGTTTCAGCCCTGCCTACTCCCTAGAAGGTTCGCAAGTGCAGGACGACAGGTCCTTCCAAGGGCGAAGCATGGTTGTGGCGCAGACTCTTCGGGGTCTGCGTCGCCTACACCAGGCTGGCGTTCGCCAAGTGTGTCACGCCGTGAGCCAAGCCATTCAGTTCGGCAAATTCTGATCGAGCTTTTGAAGTTTCCAGAAGGCATTCGGCAGCCGCTCCTTGACCGGAGGTAAGGGGAAAAGCGTCTGGTGCGGCTCAGTCTGGTACCAGAAGGCCACGCTGGTGTAGTCGTCCTCCCGATCGTTGGCGTGCCCGTGTTCAATGGTGGCGCGCAGGGACTTCTGAAAGTAGATCGGGTCTTCGATATGGAACCGGTACATGGTGTGGCTACCAGTCCAGTCCCGGTTTCCCCGCTGTGAATACCCGATAAACGGATAGTTAAACTCTTTCTGAAACATCCACGCGTTGTTGAAGTAGTCTTCCATCCCGGTCCCATTAATGGTCGCGCGCCCGGTCTCTCCGTCAATAAAGAACATATCGTCGCCCTCACCCCACCATCCCGTCGAACGCCCGAAGACGTTGAGGATTGTCCCCACATATTGACCCTTGCCCTTCGCCTCCATGAAAACATAGTTATTCTTGCCATCCAGGTTCTTTCCCCCTGATTCGGATTCAGGAACGGCCCGGGTCAGTTCGTGCCGCCACTGCGCATGAAAACGGCCCTTGTCGGCCACCGCCCGCGCGTCGCGGTATTGCTGGTAATCGATGTGGAAGTAGAGATTGGGCACGTCCTGGGTTCCGTCGTTGCTCAGCGTCAGCCGTGCTCCCTTCCCGAATGGCATCTCGAAGTAACAATTCATGGCGCGGTCCTGCACGGTGATGGGTAAGGACCACCAGGATTGATATTTCTGGCCGCGATGCCCGCCGGGAACATCTTCATACTCGAATCCCGTTCCGAAGAAGTCACCAATCGGGACTTCCACGCTGGGCTCGGTTTCACCGTCCCAGTACATCCGGAGCACCAGCTCGCGCAAATGAAAGGGGCTGGGTGAGTTGATGGTGAACCAGATGTGGCGGATGGCGCCCGCGCCCGGTATCTCCGCCAGGGTGACGGTGGACTTGGCCTTCACTTCCACCCAGTCCGCGTTGCCGCCGGAGGGGTCGGCGCTCGAGGCCCGTCTGGAAACCGCGTCACTGAGATTGGACAGTCCTCCCAGAGGGTCGATCGCTTGACCGGCCGCGAACGCCGAGAGGCACAGAAGAACGACAACGGACCGGATCATGATGGTTCCTCCTGCAAGTCGCGGTAGGAACCTTACCACACCTCTAAAATGCACTGAGCCCGCCGGATTCTCGTCCGGCGGGCCCCTTGTTTCCAAATCGCGAATCGGTTTCTACGCTGCTTTCTTCAACTGCCTTACCTTGGCCCAACGTGCCCTCTGGGCTGCGGCGATCTTCTTGCGCGCGGCCATGGAGAGCTTTCTCCGCCTTGGTTTGGTGTAGGAACGTCCGTTGTCCAGCTTACCTAGAACTGAAAGAGCGGCATCAACGTGCCTTAGTTGATTGACCAGACTCGTCCGTTCCACTCTAAGTTGCGAGACTACCGACCCTAGTCCCTTCAGGTTTGGCATGAATCCCCCTCAGCCACTGATCTTAACAAAACCGCATGGATCGCGGGACCTGTGGGCGCCCCGCGACGGAAACGGGCCCTCGGCCATCTACTCTGAAATTAATCTGCTGCTGGGACCGACCTAGCGGGACTTCTTGATATGACGCACGCTGTGACCCTGGACCAAATGAAAAAGTTCCTCCGCCAAATTCTTGGTGTGATCACCGGCGCGTTCAAACGCCTGTGCCATAAAGAGCAGGTTGGTCACCTCGTAGCTCCTGCGGCCCGCTCCTTTTTCCAGATACTGGCGAAACACCGAATGACAGACTTGATCCATGTCGTAGTCCATCTTGATGACTGATTCCGCCAGTCCGAGATCGCGGCTCACGAATCCCTGATGAACCCGTACCAGCATTTCCTGCAACACTCGCGACATCTCGATCAGAAACCCGGATTCTTTCGAGTTCAGCGGGGCGGGCAAACCATGAATTCGTTGCACCACCGACCAGATCAGGTCGCCTATGCGTTCGAGATCAATCGTAAACTTCAGGCAGGCCAGCAGCTCGCGAGCTTCTGCCTCCGGTACCTGGGTGACTGCGGCAGGCGTGGCATCGTCCACTTGCCGTTCGATCTGGTCCAGTTCTTTTTCGCATTGCCGCACCGCCAGAAAGGCGATCCGGGAACCGGTCACGATGTAATCCCCGGCATTGAAGGCGGCGTCTTTTGCGATCAGGCAAGCGCGCAGCGCGGTGTCGATCGCCTGTTTGCTCGCTTCCGACTTCTCCTTACGTGATCGCTTCATGGCGGTATCGTTGAAGGTGAGGAATTCAGGCTAGCAGAGTCTCCCCACCGAGGCCAGCCCGCCCATGTGGCGCGGGCGCCCTCGCCCGCGGCCTTTGCCTTTGCCTTTGCCTTTGCTCTTGCTTTTGCCTTTGCTTTTGCTTTTGCCTTTGCTCTTTGCTCCTTCCCTTGCTCTTGCTCCACCCTCGACGATCACACCCCCGCGGGCGAGGGCGCCCGCGCCACACGAGCCCTGCTGACTTATACTTGCCGGGGGCAACTGGCCCGCTACGGAGATCCCGGGGACGATGGTGACCGGCAATGTCCAGGCGGTGGAACTGGTTTTCTTGTTGCTATTGCTCTTCGTGGTCGCCTTTGGGGCCCTGGCGCGAAAGCTTCAAATTGCCTATCCCATTGTCCTGGTTATCGCGGGGCTGTTGCTCGGCTTCGTTCCCGGAATTCCCAAAATCGCGCTGCATCCCGACATTGTCTTTTTCGTTGTTCTCCCGCCTCTGCTGTACTACGCCGCATGGGTCACATCCTGGCGCGAATTTTCCTACAACCTGGTCAGCATCCTGCTTCTGGCTTTTGGCCTGGTCATTTTCACCGTGATCGGGGTCGCGGAAGGCACGCCGTGGCTGTTTTCCGGATTCGACTGGAAACTCGGTCTGGTGCTGGGAGCAGTCATCGCTCCGACCGACGCCCTTGCGGCCACCTCGATTGCCCGCCGCGTCTCTATCCCCAAGAGGATTACCGATCTTCTTGAAGGCGAGAGCCTGGTCAACGATGCCAGCGGTTTGTTGGCCCTCGAATTTGGCATTGCCATGGTGTTGCGCAATCAGACTCCCACCCTGGCCGGGGGCACACTTCGGCTCGCCTATCTGAGCCTTGCCGGTTTGGCGATAGGCCTGACTACAGGCTGGATCGTAGACCAGATCGAACGCCGAATCGACGACGGTCCGATAGAAATTGCCCTCAGCATACTGGTTCCCTACGCTGCCTATCTGACGGCGGACAGGTTGCGTGCATCGGGCGTCCTCGCCGTGGTGTCCTGTGGACTCTATCTCAGCCGCAGGAGTTCCGGGTTCTTTTCGCCGGGGGTGCGGCTTCAGGCGTGGGCGGTCTGGGATGCCCTGAATTTCATCCTCAACGGCCTGGTGTTCGTCCTGATTGGACTGCAACTGCCCTACGTGCTGGCGGGAATCCATGACTACAGCCGGGGCACGCTCGTTCTCTACGGTGCCTTGTTCAGTGCACTGGTCATCGCGTTGCGCATGATCTGGGTATTCCCCGGCGCGTATATTGCGTACTGGAGTCGAACCCGCCTGCTTCATCAGAAGCTGAATTGCCCAACCGTGCAGGGCATTTTGGTCTTGGGATGGACCGGGATGCGGGGAGTGATCGCCCTCGCCGCCGCTATCGCGCTGCCTCAGACCTTGGCCAACGGCACTCCCTTTCCCCAGAGAAACCTGATTGTCTTTCTAGCCTTCTGTGTCATTCTCGTCACCCTGGTGCTGCAGGGACTCACGCTTCCCTGGCTGGTCCGCGTTCTGGGTGTGGCCGATCCGCCCGGCCCCAATGTCGAAGAGGAGAGCGCGCGCCGGGAAATACTGGAAACCGCTCTGACATATCTGGAAGTCCAGCGCAAGAAAGACACGATCGAATTCGATTCGATCTACCAGGACCTTACCGGCCATTATCGCCACCGTCTTGACGATGTGACTGGGCAAGAGGATGCCGAGAGCGGCAGCCCCGAACACCACGAACGCTTATCGCGTATTTCCCGCGAACTGCTCCGACTGGAGCGGCAAACTGCGATCCGTCTGCGCAACGAAGGCCGCATCAACGACGAAACTCTACGGCAGTTGGAGCGCGAACTCGACCTGCGTGAGGCCGGCCTGGGTCATGCAGTGTGACGCGTGGATTCTAAACTGGGGCCGCTTCGACCAGGGGGAGAAACACCTGAAAGCGCGTGTCCCCGGGCTTCGAAGTGACCTGGATCGTGCCTCTGTGTTTCTTCACAATTCGCTGCACCGTATCGAGGCCCAGCCCGGTTCCCTCGCCCACTCCCTTGGTGGTGAAGAAGGGCTCGAAAATGTGCGCTTTGATCTCCGGTGAAATTCCTGGACCGTTATCGCCAATCTCCACCACGACGCAATTGTCATCGCGGTAAGTCCGTACTCGCAATTCGCCCTTTCCACCCATCGCATCAATCGCGTTGTCGATGATGTTCGTCCAAATCTGGTTCAGCTCGCTGCCAAACGAATTCACCAACAGGGGAAGTTTTTCGTACTCCCGTGTTACGGTCACTCCCCGCTTGAGCTTGTGATTCAGGATGGTCAGTGTGTTTTCCAGACCTTTCACGATATCCACATCCTGGGCCTGCGTCTGGTCCATGTAGGTGTATTCCTTGACCGCACGCACCAGATCAGAAATCCGGGAGGTACTGCTCTCAATCTCGATCAGCAGGTTCGCAATCTCCACCGAAGCCGCAATCCTGACCAGGGCAGCGCGGGCAACATCGGCGTCGAGGGTCGCGAACAGGGATTCCAGCACTTCCGGTCTCACGCCCCTGCGCGCCAGATCTCCCGCCAGTTGCCAAAGATCATTCTGCCCATGACTGCGCAAGAGCGAATCAATCTGATCTTCCAGATCGCTGATGGCCAGCGTATCCAGGGGTTTTTCATTTGGCTGCATGAACGAGGCTTCCAGCTTTTCGATTTCTGATTTCTGGGCCGCGGTAAGTTCATGCTTCCCCAGTTCGATGACAGCGTCCTTGATCCGCTTCAGCGCGTCGCGCAGCAGGCTGGCGGCGCGTTTGGCGGCCGAAGCGGGATTGTTCAGCTCATGCGCCAGGCCCGCCGAGAGTTTTCCCAAACCCGCCAACCGATCTCGCTGTTGCTCGAGCCGTGTAGTTTCGCGGATCCGGTCGGACATCATGCCCACCAGCCGCTGCGCCAGTTCCGGCATTTTCTGCACCAGGTCCGGGAATTTCGCGGTAGAGAACTTCAGGATGCGGCCATCGCGTGACCGCCCGGCCAGTCATCACCGTGACCTTCATGCGCGAGAAAGGCAGCACCCCGCTGATATCGCCCGGCTCCAGCGGAAGTGTGACCTCTTCGCCGCCCAGTGCGCCTCGCATCTGCTGTTTCCCGTTCAGGACCACAACCATGGCGTCCGCCGGAGTCCCCTGGCGCAAGAACGTATCTCCGGCTTTGAGGTTGATCTCCTGGGCCTGGCTGATGAACCAGTCCAGTTGGTCATCGGGCAGACCCTCAAACGTCGGAATGCGCAGCAATTCCGATTTCTCGACCATTAGCCTTATACCTTGCTCAGGTACTGGTGAATAAACTGCACCGCCACCGATCCTTCGCCCACGCCGGAAGCCACCCGTTTCACCGAACCATGCCGCACATCGCCGACGGCAAATATGCCGGGCACATTGGTTTCCAGCAGAAAGGGGTCCCGGTCCAGCGTCCAGCCCTTGGGATGTTGCCCGTCGCGTATGAGATCAGGTCCAGTCAGAATGAAACCGCGTTCGTCCCGCTCGACCAGCCCGGCCAGCCAGTCAGTTCGCGGCAGCGCCCCAATAAAGATGAACATCGAGCTGGCCGGCACGCGCTCGATTTTGTCGGTGTCCGAACAAAGCACGGAAATCTCTTCCAGGTGGGTGGTTCCGTGCGCCTCGACCACGCTGGCATGCGCCCAAATCTGTATGTTGGGAGTCTCCTTGATCTGGTCGATCAGATATTGCGACATGGTGCTGGCCAGTGAATCCCCGCGCACCAGAATGACCACGCGCTCCGCATACTTGGCGAAGTTCATGGCTGCCTGTCCCGCCGAATTCGCGCCGCCCACCACGTAAACAATTTCGCCTTCGCAGGAGAGCGCTTCGGTGGCGCCGCCGCCGTAGTAAATTCCCGCTCCCTGCAACCGGGCAACGCCTTCCGCCTCAAGTTTGCGCCACTGCACGCCGGTCGAGATCATCAAGGCGTGACACGAAAGTTCGTTTCCGTCCGCCAGCTTGATGATCCGGTAAGACCCCTCGGTGCGAGCGTTGACCGCCTCCAGCGGCGACAGGATTTCTACTCCGAAACGCTGCGCCTGTACCACGGCGCGACGCGCCAGATCGCTGCCGCTGAGCCCTGCCGGAAATCCCAGATAGTTCTCGATGCGGGAGCTCATTCCAGCCTGCCCGCCGGGCGCTTCCCTTTCGATCATCACGGTATGCAAACCCTCGGACGCGCCATAGACCGCGGCCGCCAGCCCAGCCGGTCCGCCGCCCACGATCGCCAGATCATAAAAGTTGGTCTGCGCCCGTGTCCGCAATCCCACCTTTTTGGCGACATCGGCCGGAAGGCTCTCCAGAAGCCTGGTTCCATCCGGGAAAAGTACGACTGGGAGGTCCGCCGCCTCCGGTCCAAGCGCCTCCATAAGTCGCTTGGTCTCCGGGTCGTTGGCGGAACTTTCCACGTCGATCCACTGGTACGGAACGTGGTTACGCGCCAGAAAGTCGCGCAAGTCGTACGACCGGGGCGACCAGCGCGTGCCCAGTACGCGGATGCCCTCGAACGTCGGACGATAGGAGGCCTGCCAGTCATCCAGCATGTCATCGAGTTGCGGATACAGGTGCTCGCTGGGAGGGTCCCAGGGCTTCAGGAAAAAATAGTTGATGTTGGCCTGGTTGATGGCGCTGATGGCGGCATTCATGTCGGCGTAAGCGGTCAACAATGCCCGCTTCGCCTTGGGAAAGATCCGCATCCCCTGCTGCAGGAATTCCACGCCATCCATGCGCGGCATGCGCTGGTCGGCCAGCAGCAGCGCCACGCTGTCATTCCGCACCTTCAACTGCTTCAGCAGGTCGAGCGCCCCTTCCGGAGAATCGCTCCCGATCACCCGGTATTCGGCGCCATATTTCGAACGCAAATCGCGCTCGATCGACCGCAAGACGTCGGAGTCGTCATCCACACTCAACAAAATTGGTTTTGCCATGATTCAGTCTCAGCTTTAACGGTGAAGGTAATTCTAGACTTCCGCAGGAATCGAAAGGAAATTAGATGCAGAAACTTCCGCTTGGTAGCGCAATTCGAGCCCGCGTGGCCGGCCATCGGCCCGGAAGAAAAATTCCAGCTCGGCCGTTGAAAGATTGGCTCCTCAGGTAGGACTCGAACCTACAACCCCCCGGTTAACAGCCGGGTGCTCTGCCATTGAGCTACTGAGGAGTGTCGTGGGACGCGGCAGAAGCCGCGTCGCCTGAGTTGTCGCTCTCCATATTAGCATCCGGGCTGACTTGCTCAAAGCCGGACGGTTTGGTTTTTGATACCCTAGTCGTCTTGCGAGGTGGTCATGTCAGGAGGCCTGCGTTTGCTCTGGATTTTCGTTGGTTTGTCTTTGATGGTGGCGGTGGCGTGGGCGGCGGACAACTCCACGGCCAGCGCGCACCCGCCGGCGGGGCCGCCCAAAGCCAAGGTGGATGCGGTCGAAGAGACCATTCATGGCCACAAGATCGCCGACCCCTATCGCTGGCTGGAGGATGCCAACAGTCCGGACTCGCAGGAATATGTGCGGCAGGAGATGGCTTACACCCGCAGCATTCTCGATCCACTGCCGGGTCGCGACCGGATCCATGAACGGCTGACCCAGCTTCTTTCCATTGGCACGATTGGGACGCCGCAGATGGGCGGGCCCTACTTCTTCTATACCCGGCGCGATGGCGACCAGAATCAGCCCCTCCTGCTGGTGCGCGAGGGCCTTCATGGCAAGGACCGGACGCTGGTGGACGTCAACCAGATGTCCGCCGATGGCACCACGGCGCTCGACTGGTGGTTCCCTTCGGACGACGGCAAGTACGTGGCGTATGGCACTTCGGCCAGCGGATCGGAAATCAGCACGCTGCATGTGGTGGAAAGCGCTTCCGGCAAACTCTTGCCCGACCACATCGAGCACACGCGCATCGCGCAGGTGAGCTGGAAAAAAGATAATTCCGGTTTCTACTACGGACGCAATCCGAAGAAGGGCGAAGTGCCCGCAGGCGACGAAGTTTATTACCTGCACATCTTTTATCATCAACTGGGAACCGATCCCGGCAAAGACCCGCTGATCTGGGGCGAGGGCCGCAGGAAAGAAGACATCCTGGTGTCGCAGCTTCCGGACGATAACGATCGCTGGCTGCTGCTCGGCGCCTATGAAGGACCTTCGAAGAGCGAACTCTATTTGCAGGACCTGAAAGCCGGCACTCCGCCGGTCGAAATTACCAGCGGAAAAGATTTCAACTATAACGGCGAGATTTTCCGGGACAAGCTGTACATCACGACCAATGAAGACGCGCCGCATTATCGCTTGTTCGTGGTGGATGCGGCCCATCCCGCGCGCGCCAACTGGAAGGAAATCATTCCGGCGGGCGATGGCATTCTGCAGGGCACGGCGATCGTCGACGGCAAACTCCTGGCCCTGTACGAACAGAATGCCAGCTCGCAACTGAAGCTGTTTGAACTCGACGGCAAGCCCCTGGGCGACATCGAACTGCCGGGCATCGGCAGCATCGCCGGGCTGGGCGGCCGCTGGGACCGCAAGGAAACTTTCTTCGGATTCCAGTCGTTTACCGTGCCGCCTTCGGTGTACCAGGTAGAGCTGGCGTCGCGTAAAACTTCACTGTGGGACAAGATAGCCACGCCCGGCATCGATCCCTCCGCCTATGAAGTGGCCCAGCTCTGGTTCACGTCGAAGGATGGCACCCGGGTCCCGATGTTCGTCGTGCACAAGAAGGGGCTGGCGCTGAATGGCAAGAATCCCACGCTGCTTACCGGCTATGGCGGCTTCAACATAAGCCTGACTCCCAATTTTTCCGGCGCGCGCTATCTCTGGCTGGAGCATGGCGGCGTGTTCGCCGTGGCCAACCTGCGCGGCGGATCGGAATTTGGCGAAGACTGGCACCGCGCCGGCATGCTGGACAAGAAACAAAATGTTTTCGACGACTTCATTGCCGCCGCCGAATTCCTGATCTCCGACAAAATCACCGACAAGGACCACCTGGCCATTCAGGGCGGATCGAATGGCGGCCTGCTGGTGGGCGCGGTACTGATCCAGCGTCCTGACCTGTTTCGCGCCGTAGTCTGCCAGGTCCCGCTGCTCGACATGCTGCGCTACCAGAATTTCCTGATCGCGAAATTCTGGGTCCCGGAGTACGGCTCGGCCGACAACCCCAAGCAATTCGACTGGCTCTACGCCTACTCGCCCTACCATCACGTAAAGCCGGGCACGGAATATCCGGCAATCATGTTCATGACCGCGGACAGCGACAGCCGCGTCGATCCCATGCACGCGAAAAAGATGGCCGCGCTGATGCAGGCCGAGGCCGCGAACGGGAAGAGCAAAGAGCGTCCAATTCTGCTGCGGATTGACAGCAAAGCCGGGCACGGCCAGGGCAAGCCGATTACCAAGCAGATTGAAGACGGGACGGATGTTTATTCGTTTCTGTTTTGGCAGTTGGGGGTGAAGCCGTAGGGCGGTCGTTGGCCGGTGGTCGTTGGTCGTTGGCTGACCATCCATCAGACAAAAGCCCCGAGCGGGTGCTCGGGTTGTCGGGATGACGCCGACGCTCTCAAGAGGACGTCCTTTCGTGCAAGTCCTACTCATGCCTGGATGCAGTTTTGCAATACCGACTTCGGGTAAGATACAGAGCATCTTGCGAATGAAATCTTTGACGACGCTGGAGCTTTGTGCCGGGGCTGGGGGGCAGGCCTTAGGACTTGAGCAGGCTGGGATAGAACACGTTGCGCTCGTGGAGTGGGACCGACATGCATGCCAAACACTCCGTCTCAATCGCCCCAAGTGGAACGTGATTCAAGCAGACATCCGCGCGTTCGACGCCAAACCGTATCGAGGAGTGGATATCGTTTCGGGAGGGTTGCCCTGTCCGCCATTTTCCGTGGCAGGTAAGCAGCTGGGCGCTAACGACGAGAGGAATTTGTTCCCCGCTGCGATCCGGCTCATCTCCGAAGCAAAGCCGAGAGCAGTGATGATCGAGAATGTCCGCGGCATTCTGGATGCGGTATTCTTCGATTACAGATTACAGGTCGAGACCCAGCTCACCAAACTTGGTTATCGCTGCGATTGGCACTTGTTTAATGCATCGGACTTCGGAGTTCCGCAACTTCGACCAAGGGTCGTGTTTGTCGCGATTCGTAAAGAATGCTTCGATGACTTTAGCTGGCCCGCTAGTAGTTTCGGTCTACCGCCGACTGTTGGTGAAGTGTTGTACGACCTGATGGCATCTAGGGGTTGGAAGGGCGCGAGGGCGTGGAAGGAGCAGGCAAATGAGATTGCTCCCACCATCGTCGGCGGAAGTTTAAAACACGGTGGACCAGACTTAGGCCCGACGAGAGCCCGTAAAGCTTGGGCGACACTAAATGTTGATGGGCTCGGCATCGGAAATGAGTCCCCGGACCGCAATTTTGTTGGTATGCCGCGCCTGACGTTGCGAATGGTAGCACGGCTTCAAGGGTTCCCAGATGATTGGGGATTTGCGGGGGGTAAGACCGCATCTTACCGGCAGGTTGGCAATGCTTTTCCGCCGCCCGTGGCGCGGGCAGTGGCTGAGAGGGTTCGACACAGCCTCAGAGTCATTCAAATTCGCAAAGCGGTGGGATGAAGAGAAAACAAGAGCCTCGGCGCGCTCGCATTCCCGCAGCGACTTTCCGGTAGAAAAAAGGTTTAAACGGTGGACAGTATTTCGCGCCAACGGCGAAGCGAGAACATGCGCCGAATAAAAAGCAAGGGCATGAAGCCTGAACTGGTCGTACGGACGATGGTATACCGGATGGGCTATCGGTACCGTCTTCACTCGCGAGATCTTCCCGGTAAACCAGATTTAGTTTTCCGTAGCCGCAAAAAAATAATTGAAGTTCGAGGCTGCTTTTGGCATCAGCATCGGGGCTGCCCGGAGGCACACATCCCAAAATCACGCACCCACTACTGGCTTCCAAAACTTGCGCGCAACCGAGAACGCGACAAGACAAATTGCCGACGACTCCGCGCACTTGGCTGGCAGGTGCTGGAAGTTTGGGAGTGCGACGTTGCCGATACTGTTTACCTGTCGACGAAGTTGCGGGAGTTCCTTGCTTGTTAGCGCTGCTCCGTTGAGTTGCGTCTTTTTCGCTCGTTCTCGAATCGTCTGATTACGCCGCTGGGGTCGGCGGGCCAAGCCTTGAAACTCCGCAATATGTAGTCGCACTGCTTTCGGCCCGAATCTGCTCGATAAAGCTTCGTATCAATTTCCCATCCAATGACGGGATACCTTAGCTCCCGCAAACGCTTTTGCCAGTCGTCCTGGTCAGCAACAACATCTATGAGGTGTGAAGAGGTCCTTTTGCCAACGCCGATAGCTTTTAGTACCTCACCGATCCTTACGTGGACGCTATCGTGCGCCATTACTCGTTTCATAAGATCCGCGCCTACGTGCAAGGATGAGAAATAGGCTTTCTTCCCTGCATTGCATTCGTCACAAATCGCCCAGAGATTTTCACGGTCATTCGTTCCGCCCCAGTCCCGTGGTTTCTTGTGGTCAACTACCAGCGTGATCCCATGTTGCTCGACGGATTTTCCGCACATCTGACAACGGCCGTGAGCGCCATGGATAACCTCGGCCCGCTCTTTTAGGCTGATCTGTCCCTGGTCAACGACTTTGTGTCTGACGCCAGCGTACTTGTAGAGTGTGACATTCCTTTTCTTGCCTCCGACTACTGTCTTCGCCGAGCCTTTCTTAATGACAAACCACTTCTTGAGGTCCCTCTTTCGCCGGTCCAAGTGAGTCTGGTCACCGGGTTCCAGACCCTCGTTTTCAAGCTCCTGCCTTATCTGTCCGCCTGAAACCCCATCAGGAAATCGTTTCATCACCTCGATAATGCGAAGGTGAATTTTACCGGGCTTGCTTTTGCCAGCCATAGCTGAACAGACCTTGGGTCGGAATCAACAAACTTGATCGATAACGATGCAGAATAAGATATCAAACTGTAGGGAAATCGTCTCCTTGCAGGACGGTGACCTGGCGGAGCGGGCTGGCCCACCCTGTGATCCCCTCACCCACCCTTTTCGCAAAGTGCGCGAAAAGTATGGGGCGGCCTCGCAGCTTTGCCGTTAGAAAGTTCCTAGGTTTTATTTGGTGGGCTGCCCCACCCTTGCGCCTTTCGCAAGGGTGGGAGGATTGGGCTGGGTGCGGCATCCATACTCTGTGGACTCCGGACTTTCATTTTCGAGGGCTGCTGTTCATTGACCAGAACTGGGCCGGCCTCGTCACAAGCGTCGTGGCGAAAACTGCAAGGCCTCGTTCCCTCAGCGGCTGAAGCCGCGTCTTTCTTGGGTTCTGTGCGGCACGGCTGAAGCCGTGCCCTTCCACGGTACGCTAGCCGAATGTACGGGGCAGACCTCGAATTCAGGGTTTGCCCCCGGGGCTGTCGGGCTGGCGCACCCTTGTCGCTGTGGTCTCCGTCACCCACCCTTTTCGCAGAGTGCGCGAAAGAGGGTGGGGCACCCGCTACCTGTCCCCTGTCTCCGTTCTCACGGAAGCTTCTCCAACTCTGCTGAGACATTCACCGAGCCACCTGTAACTTTCAGCTTGCGTTCCCAGTTCTTGTAGCCGGTTTTCTTGACGACGACTGAATGCTCTCCGGGAGTTACTTCGATTAGAGACGGTGTGTTGCCCACAAAGTTTCCGTCCACTTCGATATCAGCGCTGGCGGGAATTGATGAGACTGAAATTTTGGTTGCAGAAGGCTCCATCGACCTATCGGCAACTGACGAGGCTTGGCCTGCCTGACTTGGCGCCGCATCCTTTGCCGCCCGGGCGGGCCAATCGGCCGTAATTGCGTCGCAGGCGTCTTTCACGGCGTTGCCCAGGGAGCGAGTGGAATGGCTCACGATGGAGTCGCCGTCCTTGTTGAAGACGGCCACCTTGTTGTCGCGCTTGACCAGGCCCTTGCCGCCTTCGTGATCGAGCAGGACGACGTAATCTGCCTTGTCTGGTTTGTTATTTACGATCACTTCGGGACAGCGCTCGCCGAATGTCTTGACGATTTCGGCGGTTTGCGGACGCGCGCCGCCCGCGCTATGGGCAGCGAAAGTTCCGTTAGCGCCGCCGGCGTTGCCGGACATCTCCCAGGACTGGCTGTCGGAAATGAAGACTCGCGGTTTCTGGCCGCTCGCTGTGGTTGTTTGTGCCGCCAAGGGGATCAACAGCAATAGTGATATCGCAAGAGAACTGACGAGAGGTCGCATTTGCCCTCCAAAGGCACGATCAGGGAGAAGCACTTTGATGTGATGCACAAGTCCCTGTTGATCCGATAGCTTGGGCCTGGGACGATTCGGGGAAGGACTTGATCGTACTTCACGAGATTGCTATGCGCAATGCAGATTGTGGTTTTGTGCAGTTGCACCGATGATCCCCGGTGCCCACGCTTTTCCCAACGAGCGCGAAATCGTCCCCGGTCGATCCCTTATTTTCGGGCGTACAATACCTGCGTTTTCAAAACCAACACAGGAAGTGACCAATGAAATTTATGGTGACGTGGAGGACGCGCCCTGGTTTATACAAGCAGGCCGTTCAGCAGTTTCTCAAAACTGGAGGCGGTCCGCCAAAGGGATTCAAGACCGTAGGCCGCTGGCATGTGCCGGGCTCGGTTCTGGGTTGGCATCTGTTGGAAGGCGACGATGCGGCCGGTCTTGCCGAACATGTTGCCGAGTGGGCAGACGTGCTCGAACTGGAGCTAAATCCGGTGATTGAAGATGCTGCGGCGGCTCAGGCGGCGGCGAACGTCTTCGGGAAATAACGAGGAATTGCGGTCTGATCGTCTTGTCTGACGTGCGGGCTGGCCCACCCTTTGTTTCTTGAAGGGTGGGACTTTTTTTGTCGTGTGCTGCTGGAGATTTTCACTGGTTCACGGAGTCGTACACAGGCCCACGCTTGTGGTGCTGACGGGCGAGGACGCCCGTCCTCCATTTTTGAAACATATGCTGGCGATACAATGATGATTACCACGCTGTGTGGTTTCCGGGAGAACTGGGGAAGAGAACCGGGATGGAAAGACCATGGCAGAAATGAAACTGGTTTCGCTGAACACCGGACTTCCGCGCGAAGTCATGTGGCACGGGAGAAGCGTAACGACCGGGATCTTCAAGGAACCGGTCGAGGGCCGCGTCGCTTTGCGCCGGCTCAATCTGGACGGCGACCGTCAGGCGGATCTCACGGTCCACGGAGGAAGGTACAAGGCGGTTTACTGCTATCCGGTCGCGCATTACGACTACTGGCGCAAAGAGCTGGCGGGACGGGAAGTGCCGATTGCGATGTTTGGCGAGAACTTTACCGTCAGTGTCTCGAAGAACGAGGGCATGCTGGAAGATTCAGTCCATCTGGGCGATCAATTCTCGGTCGGTTCCGCGGAAGTGATCGTGACTCAGCCTCGGCTGCCCTGCTACAAACTGGGCGTGAGATTTCAGGCTGACGATATGGTGAAGCGGTTCCTGGCCAGCGGGCGGACGGGTTTTTATTTCGCCGTCACCCGCGAGGGGGAAGTCGGCGCCGGGGATGAGATCAAGCGGATTGCGCGTGACCCGAATGGCGTCCCTGTTTCGGAAATTACCCGACTGTATATTGCGAAGAGGTACGCCGATGACGACGTGACCTGGGTGCAGCGTGCCCTGCAAGTAGACGCCTTGCCGGAAAGTTGGAAGGAATACTTCCGGGAGCGGCTCCGGATGATGGGCCTTGCGGGGGAATGACCGCGATGCAGAAGTTGAAGGATTTTTGCCTACTCGTCGCGTCGCCCCGCGTTCACCCACCCTTTCGCAAAGTACGCGAAGAGGGTGGGGCACCCTTCGCTTACCGAAAGAGGAACCTCAGGAGCTACTCGCCTCCACCTGAACCACGCCGCCCGTCCATTTGAATTTGGAGTACCATTGCGGACGAAAGAGCTGGCTTCATCCTACGCAATTAAAGAGGGCCGCGAGTCGGTTGTTTTTCCACTAATTTCTGATCTGCAGACTCCGGCTATCTCCTGAGAGGCGGAGCCATGGCTTGTGGAATTGAGTTCAACTGCTCGGATCGTTGCTGCCGGAGTATTTCCTCTTTCTCTCGATCAGCGTCTTCCTGATTGCATCCGCTGGTGCACAAAAGGCCGCCAAGCCTGCCGCGCCCAAGCCGAACGCCCCCAAGTACGATCTCCAGACGGAGACAAAGATCAAGGGAACCATCGAGGAAGTGAAGCTGCCACCTAAAGGCAGCGAGAAACAGATCGCGCATCTGCTGGTGAAAGATGGGACGGACACAGTGGATGTCTATCTTTGTCCCAAAACTTTCATGGACGACATGGGGATGGACTTCAGCAAGGGAGACGAAATCTCGCTCACCGGCTCGAAGATCAAGCAAGGCGACGCCGACCTCGTCCTGGCGCGGGAAGTCGTAAAAGGAAACAACACCTTCGCGCTGCGCGACGCCAAGGGAGAACCGGTCTGGAACTGGCACTAGTGAGCGCTTTCCATCCCGCCTAGATCTAAAAGGTTTCCCGCCCCGGGTATCCGATGCTCGGATGCACCGGTGGTTCCCGTCACCTTCCACTTTCGAGTCCGATCGGCGCGGGATAATCTAAAACAGTTAGGGTATGTCCGATTCTTGCATGCGGACAACTAATCTCCCTCCTCCAACATTCCTATTTTGTAGTGAGGCAAGATAGGAGTACAAGTATGAACCCTAGGAAATTGTTAGTTGTTCTTTTCTCCATCATTCTAAGCTGCATGGTTTTTCTACCTGCCGCCGCGGCAGATGCATGGGACCAGGCAACAAAGATGAATTTCAGCGAACCGGTAGAGATTCCGGGTATGGTGTTGCCGGCTGGTACGTATTGGTTTGTACTGGCAGACAATCATGGCGGCCAGCAGATGGTTCAGATCTTCAATGCTGACCAGACGGAGCTTTACGCCACCGAGCAGACGATACCGACGGAGCGACTGCATGCGACCGGTAATGTGGAATTGAAGTTCGCAGAACGTCCCCACCAGACGCCGGAAGCTCTTTTGGACTGGTACTATCCAGGGAAATTGACCGGTCAGGAATTTCTGTACCCGCAGCAATCGGAAAAGCGTCTGATCCGTGATGCCAAACAGGACGTGGTGGCCTTGCCTCTCAACCCAGGCTCCACGCCCATGCCCGGCGCCTAGACGTCATGCGGTAGATTGAGACATAGGCAATCGATGAGCAGCGTCGGGAATTTAGGCGCTGCTCAGAACTCGAAGTAGCCTCCGGCAGCGGCGCGGCGCGGGATGCTTTCGGGTTCGCCGGAGGGCAGCAGGCCCACCACTCCACGCAGGTTTTCCCAGGCCGCCTGGTTGAGTGCGGGGTCGGCGCCGACCAGGTCGCGGATCATGTTCCATGCCGCCAGGTTCAGAGCGCCCTCAGGCGGGGGGCCCATGGCCAGGGAGACGGAGCACTGCGGACAGAAACAGATGCGCTGCGCCGAGGATTTTTGCCGCGGCCTGATGCCCACGGTCTGGGCGAACATGTATACGGCCACGGATTTGTGTCCGACTTCGATCTCGCGGTTGCAGCGCAGGCAAAACAAGTTTTCCAAACGTCACTTCCTTGGCCAGGAGAAATACTGGCGCCATCCATCGGCGGATGCAAGTACGCAGAAGGATTCCCTGAAAGCAAGCCACGGATTTTCCCCGATTCCACGGATCAAAGGTCTTTCGTTTCGATGTTGATCCGTGAAATCCGTGGCCGCTTTTATTCCGGGACGCCGACCACCACGGTGCGCCGGCGGGGCAGCTCGTTATCGGCGATTTCCGCGACGAATTTCAGCTCGGAGCCTTGCTGCTGGATCAGGTCGCGGGCGGCGTCGTTGAAGAAGTAGACTACATCGCCTCCGAAGCGGTCCTTGAAGCGGCGGCGTTCTTCGAGGTCGAAAGGACTCACCGAATACACTTTCAAGTCCTTGGCCTCGCGCAAGGCGGCGCTCAACCGGCGCTGGAATTCGAGGGCGCCTTGCCGCACTTGAGCCATCGTGAGAGCCACCACATGATAGGGCATGGAACAGACTGAGCATGGCAGAGGATGGACGGGCTGTCCAGCAAGCCCGGAACCAAGCTGTGCTCTAGTCAGAAGCGGAGGACATCGTGCACTCTGCTGCTATGGGCGCTGAGATCAGAAAAAACGGCGAATCGCGGTTGACCATCGGATGGGCACAGGTGCAGGCGTATGCGGCATCGGCCAAATTTGTTCGTCTGTCGGAGCTGCGGAAACTGAAGCAATGCGAGCAGGTGGCCGCGGTTTGCTATCGGATGCGCGGCGATGTCATGGAATTCCTGCTGGTTCAGACCGGCAAAGGACGCTGGATTTTTCCCAAAGGCAGCGTGGAGCCGGGACTGACCCACGCCCAGGCCGCCGCCCTGGAGGCCTTTGAAGAGGCCGGAGTGCATGGCCGGATGGAAGAAGCCTCATTCACCCGGTACACGCGCCGCAAGCGCGGCGAGCCGCGGAATCCGGCCGGGCCTGTCGTGAACGCGCATCTTTGTGAAGTGATGCGGCTGGTTCCACCGCAGGAGTTCAATCGAAATCCCACCTGGTTTTCAGCCGAGAAGGCAAAACGGCGGTTGCTGGAGGACCGTGGGGCCGAGTTCGGCGCCGAACTGGCTCGCGTGGTGGACCGCGCCGTCTCCCGTATCCGGCGAACGCGCGGTTCGACCGCGTCGGCGGCTCGCGATTCGCAGGCGCATGGTTTACAGAAAGTGCAATTCATCGACATTGGCAGGGTGCGGGAAACCGCCGGCAGGAGCAAGACTCCGCGGGTCGGCTAAGCAGCCGGTCAAGAGACTTAGCCCCTCGTTCCAGGTGCCTGATCGGCTGGCCGGGCCGCCCGGCGAATGACCTCACCATTGGGAGAGCAGTTGCGGGTCTTCTTTAGCTGGTCCAACGCCTTCTCCAGCGGCCACGCCATGCGCCAGTGCAGATAGGCAGCCACCACCGTGGGAGAACGACTGACGCCCGCCGTGCAATGGACGTAAACGGAGTGGCCGGCTTTGAGCATCCCGTCCAGGGCCGAGACACAGTCCGGCAACTTGCGCTGGAGGTCGGCGGAATCGAAATCCTTCACGGGCACGTTGCGAAACACCAGCTGCGCTGCCCAGGCTGATCTTTCTTCCCATCCCCGCCCGCGGTCCCGGAGATCAGCAGCTGTCTGAAGGCTGAGAATCGCGGTGATCTTCATTTCGCGCAATGCTTCGAAGTCCGAGAGTGCCCGCGGATCGGGCCCCACAAACAGGTTAGGCATGACGCAATCGAATCTCATGGCAGAATATTAATGATATCCGGGCCGTTTCCCGACTTGGGCCGCCCAAAGGCCGCCCTTGGGCGGGGAAAAACAAAATCCTTGACCCCGCCCCGGTTACCCGCTAAATTACAAGGTTCCAAGGACATAGGGACGGTTTTTAGGGGTCCCGGTACCTCCGCCGATAAGTGGGCCCGGTACGAAATCGAAGAAACTTTCGGGTCAGGCGGAGCATCTATACCAGTAGCCAGAGCATTCCCGTACAACCCATACGAACTGAAGGACTTACGAATCTGGCTAGGATTTGCCCTGTCGCAAAAATGGGAATTTCGCCGTTTGGTTGGGGTCAGGAGAAAGAATAATGAAGCGCTCTGATCGAGTTTTTGATGCTTTACATACTTTGCGGAACCGTTATATGCTCTGTCAGCTTGCATCGAAGGCTACCCGTAAGTTTCACAAGCCCAACACCAGAATCCAGGAGACCATGAACGAGGTCCTGGATCGGATTGCAAGTTCGGAGCGGCAGTCAGTTCTAGCCGAACCGGAACATTTTGCTGAGGCACAACGGCGGGCTGCGTAATTTAGCCCGCCCCCCTGCCCCGCTGGATGGATCCTTCTCTTTCGCGTACCCCCCTTTGAAAAATCTCCTCGCAGGTGACTGATGACCATTGCTGAACTCAAAGAAAAAAATATTACCGAGCTAACCAAGATCGCCCGATCTTTGGACTTGCCCGGAGCCAGTGGATTGCGCAAGCAAGACCTGATCTTCAAGATTCTCCAGGCCCAGAGTGAAAAAGAGGGCCACATTTTTGCCGAGGGCGTGCTTGAAATCCTGCCCGACGGCTACGGCTTTCTGCGCTCGCCGGACTACAACTATCTGCCTGGCCCGGACGATATTTACGTTTCCCCGTCGCAGATTCGCAAGTTCGACCTCAAAACCGGAGACACCATCAGCGGCCAGGTCCGTCCGCCGCACGAGGGCGAAAAGTATTTTGCCCTGGTCAAGATTGAAGCGGTTAACTTCGAATCGCCGGAAGAAGCGCGCAACAAGATCCTGTTCGACAACCTGACGCCGCTTTATCCCCAGGAGCGCCTCAAGCTCGAGACTGTTCGCGAGAACGTGAGCGCCCGGGTGATGGATTTGCTGACCCCTCTCGGAAAAGGCCAGCGCGGCCTGATCGTTTCACCGCCGCGCGCCGGCAAGACCATGCTGCTGCAGAACGTGGCCAATTCGATTACCACCAACCATCCTGAAGTTGTGCTGATGGTGCTGCTGATCGATGAGCGTCCGGAAGAAGTTACCGACATGCAGCGGTCGGTCAAGGGCGAGGTTATTTCCTCGACCTTCGATGAGCCCGCTGCCCGGCACGTGCAAGTAGCGGAAATGGTGATCGAGAAGGCCAAGCGCCTGGTGGAGCACAAGCGCGACGTGGTCATCCTGCTTGACTCCATCACGCGTCTGGCGCGCGCTTATAACACGATCGTTCCGCCCAGCGGCAAGGTGCTGTCGGGCGGCGTGGATTCGAATGCGTTGCAGCGTCCGAAGAGGTTCTTCGGTTCGGCCCGGAACATCGAAGAAGGCGGATCGCTGACCATCATCGCCACCGCGCTGATCGATACCGGATCCCGCATGGATGATGTGATCTTTGAAGAATTCAAGGGCACAGGCAATTCCGAAATCATCCTCGACCGCAAGCTGGTGGACAAGCGCACCTTCCCGGCCATCGACATTCAGCGCTCAGGCACGCGTAAGGAAGAGTTGCTGATCCCGAAGGAAGACCTGACCCGCATTTGGGTTCTGCGCAAAGTTCTCAACCCGCTCTCGCCCGTGGAAGCGATGGAACTGCTGATCGACAAGTTGAGCAAGACCAAGTCGAATGGCGAGTTCCTGGCGAACATGAGTTCGCTGTAAGAAGTGTGGGCGCGAGCGTCCCGCTCGTGCTTTTGTCATCCTGAGCGGAGCGATACGATTCGCTTGCGAATCGCAGGGCGGAGTCGAAGGACCCCTACCTTCTTTCGGCGCTCTTTGATCTGGGCGCTTGTCGCTCTGAAGAAATTCCACACACTCCGGCTTTGAACTGGTTATAGGGGTCCTTCGACTTCGCTCGGGATGACAAGTCCCGAGTTTTTCTGCATACTTTTCCGTCCTGACGCTACAATTCGGTCTTCCGAGGTGGACTTTGCGACTTAAGAACTTCTTATGTCTAGGTCTCGCGTTCCTGCTCACGGCCGCGCTTCCGCTGGTGTCCCAGACCAATCCCTTACGCCTGCCGCCCCCTCCGCTTGGGCAGCAAAAACCCAGTCCCGAAGATGAGCCCCGCCTCAGGATGGAGAAAGAGATGGCCAAGAAAGCCAATCAGGAGCGCCAGGCCGATCTCAAGCGCGATACCGACAAGCTGCTCAAGCTGGCAACCGAACTGAAAGAGTCCGTGGACAAGACCAACGAGAGCACCCTTTCCGTGGATGTGATCAAAAAGGCGGAAGAGATTGAGAAGCTGGCGCACAGCGTGAAAGACAAGATGAAGGGAACTTACTGAGCGGCGTAAATCGCTGCACGGTGCTTGTCGCCCACCTGCTGTCACTCTACCCAGAATGATCAGTTCCCGGCCCACGCGGACCCATAACCCTGCCTGTTGCGCCCGGGCGACTTGCATCTAGTTGCAACCAGTATGCAACACAAAATCGCGGTGAACATTGACGTGCTCTCCTGCAGCACGCTAGATTTAATATGTACCTGAATAAATGCAACTGAGTTGCAACTAATATCCCTTCTTTCAAGGACCTCCGTGAAGCTGATTTCAGCCGTCTGTTTGCTGACTTTATTGAGCCTGGCGACATCGGTTGCGGCCCAGGAGTGGCCCTACTTCGTCACTTACTCTCACGTCCTGGAGGAACCCGGAAATCTTGAAGTTGAATTGAAGGGCGTCCAGGCCTCGCCCAAGTATGGAAACCCGTTCAGCAGCGGCATCATCGAGTTCGAATACGGTGCAACCGCCTGGTGGACCACGGAACTTTATCTCTCGGGGCAGCATACTTCCAACGACAGCACGGTGTTCAACGGCTATCGCTGGGAGAACCGCTTCCGTCCGCTATTCCGGGAGCACTTCATCAACCCGGTGCTCTATGTGGAATACGAAAACCTGAACCAGGCCGACCGCAGCCTGCTTGAGATCGTGGGCCATGACAGCATTTCCGACTTGCGACTGCCCAACGCCGAGGGCCGCTCAGTGACCGAGCGCGAACTGGAACTGAAGCTCATCTTGTCCAGCAATGTGCGAGGTTGGAACATTTCCGAGAACTTCATTTCCGAGAAGAACCTGACGGAGCCGGAACCCTGGGAGTTTGGCTATGCCCTGGGGGTGAGCCGTCCGTTGTCGCTCACGGCGAGCTCCAGGAACTGCTTCTTCTGCCGGGAAAATCTCAGCGCAGGTGCTGAACTCTACGGAGGTCTGGGCGACATGGACGGCTTCGGTCTCGAGGCGACCTCGCACTATGCCGGTCCCACGGTAGCGTTCAGCATTCCGCGCGGCCCCACTGTGAGTTTTTCCCCGAATTTCGGGTTGAATGCAAACAGCGTAGGCGTGATTTACCGCTTTAAGGTGTCTTACGAATTCCAACAAATATTCAGCCACTTTCATCGGCGGGACAAATGAGACACCTGCGCCTTCTTGCATGGACACTTCTGGCAGCCTCGGTTTGTAGCGCGGCCGATACCGGCTGGATGAAGCATGTCTCCGAAGCGGACCGAGCCCGAACGAATCCTTACGCCAATCAGCCAGATGCGATTGCCGGGGGATCGAGACTGTTTGCGGACCACTGCGCCAAATGCCACGGTGAGGATGCGCTGGGCCGGGGGAAGAGGCCCAGCCTGCGCACAAGGGAGGTGCAGCAGGCAACGGACGGCGAGATTTTCTCGCTGCTGAAAAATGGATACCTGAGAAAAGGCATGCCGTCCTGGAGTTCCTTGCCCGAGCCCTCGCGTTGGCAAATCATCGCTTACGTAAAGAGCCTTGGGGAACAGGGCGCGGGGGCATCCGCCAATCGGCCGCAAGGAAGCCAGGAATGACGCTCGCGACGAGGCCCATGGTTTTCGGGCTATTGGGGTCGATTGCAATCCTTATGCCCAAGCCGCAGGCAAACATCAAGAGCGTCATCTGCGCCACGAGTCAGGATTGTTCCCTGGACCAGGGGCTGGGCAATACGGTTGCGCGCTTCAAGACTCCTGGGTTGCGCGATCTGGAAGACTCCGCCCCTTACTTTCACAATGGCAGCAAGGCCCGGTTTAATGACGTAGTGGAGTTCTACATCAACAGTTCGCAGCTGGCGCGACTGGGTTTGCTGCGCAACGCCCCAGCCGAGTTCCAGGGGATGTCGCTCAGCGCGGACGATGTCGAGGCGCTGGTGGCCTTCCTCAAGTCTTTGACCGAAGACTATGACGACGCTTGATGACTGAGCTACCCGGCGACCGCGGCAGGCCCTTCTTTCACGATGCGCATCCCGTAGAACGAGCGATACACGAAGAAGAAGGACACCAGAAAGAACCCTAACGCGAGTATGTGGCTGAACGTGGCGCTGGTTTCCCCGGTCAGCTTTACCGCCAATTCAACCGCCAGCAGCCCGAACAGCGTGGTGAACTTGATGACCGGGTTCAGCGCCACCGAAGAAGTGTCTTTGAAGGGATCGCCGACGGTGTCGCCAATGACGGTGGCATCGTGCAGCGGGGTTCCCTTCTGCTTCAGTTCGACTTCCACGATTTTCTTGGCATTGTCCCAGGCGCCGCCGGCGTTGGCCATGAAGATCGCCTGATACAGGCCGGAGATGGCGATGGAGATCAGGTATCCGATGAAAAAGAATGGCTCCACGAAAGCGAACGCCAGGGTGGCGAAGAACACCGCCAGGAAAATATTGAACATCCCCTTTTGTGCGTAGCGGGTGCAGATTTCAACCACTTTCTTGCTATCGGAGACGGAAGCCTTCACCACGCCTTCAAGCTTGATGTTGGCTTTGATGAACTCGACCGCCCGATAAGCGCCGGTGGTCACGGCCTGGGTGGAAGCGCCGGTAAACCAGTAAATCATGGCGCCGCCGGTAATCAAACCGAGCATGAAAGGTGCGTGCAGCAGCGAAAGATTGTTTACGTTCTCGGTGAGGCCGTTGGTGAGCGCCATGATAATGGAGAAGATCATGGTGGTCGCGCCGACCACGGCCGTCCCGATCAGCACGGGCTTGGCGGTGGCTTTGAAAGTGTTGCCGGCGCCGTCATTTTCTTCCAGTAGATCCTTGGCGCGTTCGAAGTTTACGTCCATGTTGAAGTCTTTTTTGAGCTCTTGCTTGATGTTGGGGACCTGCTCGATCAGCGACAATTCATAGACGGATTGCGCGTTGTCGGTCACCGGGCCGTAGGAATCCACGGCAATGGTTACCGGGCCCATGCCCAGGAATCCGAAGGCCACCAGACCGAAGGCAAAGACCGGAGCCGCGACCATCAGACCATCCAGGCCCATGGTGCTGAAGTAGTATCCGACGGACATCAGGCCCACCATGGAAAGTCCGAGATAGTAGCCAGAAAAATTCCCCGCTACGAAGCCGGACAGAATTCCAAGGGACGCGCCGCCTTCGTTGGCGGAGGTCACAACTTCCCGCACGTGCCGCGATTCGGTCGAGGTAAAGACCTTCACCAGTTCGGGAATGATGGCTCCGGCCAGAGTGCCACAGGAAATGATGCTGGCCAGCTTCCACCACTGCGTGGTGTCCCCGTTGAGGCTCGGAACGATGATGGCGGAAATGAGGAAGGTGACCGCGACGGAAATCAGTGATGTGAGCCACACCAGCCAGGTCAGGGGCGTCTCGAAATTCATCTTGTCGGCGGTACCGAACCGGGCCTTGGCGATAGCTCCATTAATAAAGTACGCGGCCGCGCTGGACACCAGCATGGCGATGCGCATGACGAAAATCCAGACCAGCAGTTGGACCTGCACGGTCGGTTCCTTCACACCCAGCAGAATGAAGGTAATCAGCGCGACGCCGGTGACGCCGTAGGTTTCGAAGCCATCGGCCGAGGGACCGACGGAATCGCCAGCATTGTCTCCGGTGCAATCGGCGATCACGCCGGGGTTGCGGGCGTCATCCTCCTTGATCTTGAAGACAATCTTCATCAGGTCGGAGCCGATGTCGGCGATCTTGGTGAAAATGCCGCCGGCGATGCGGAGCGCGGCCGCGCCCAGCGACTCGCCAATGGCGAAGCCGATGAAGCAGGGCCCAGCGTAGTCGGCGGGAATGAAGAGAAGAATGATGAGCATGAGCAGCAACTCGACGCTGATCAGCATCATGCCGATACTCATGCCGGCCTGAAGTGGAATGTTGTAGATCGGGTAAGGCTTACCTGCCAGACCGGCAAACGCGGTGCGCGAATTGGCGAAGGTGTTGACCCGAATGCCGAACCAGGCCACCCCGTAGCTACCCGCAATTCCCACCAGGCTGAACAGGAGAATGATGGGCAGGGTGATGGCAATCGGCTTTTCCGGCACGGGCGACAGCACGCCAAAGTAGAGGACGATGACCACCGCAATGAACAGCCACAAGATCAGCAGGAATTTTCCCTGGGTGATCAGGTAGGTTTTACAGGTCTCGTAGATCAGTTCGGAAATCTCGCGCATGGCGCGATGCACGGGCATATTTTTGAGGCGCGTATAGATGACCAGACCGAAGCCTAGCCCAAAAAAACAGAACAGAATGCCGATCATCAGCAAGCGGTGACCGTCAACGCCCAGGAACAATACCTGGGAGAGGTCGGGAAGCTTCAGACTGGCTTCGCCGCCCATTTCGTGAGCAGGCTGGGCCAGGGCGGAAATCGAACCGAAACTGAGGACGGCGATGGTGGCGGCCACCGTCCGGGTGAAGATCTGGGCGAATTGGCGTCCGTCGGACACAGCTCTCGCCAGCCAGGTGCGCATAGGAATTCCTCCGGGATGAAGACTATTTCAGGACCATCACGTGTTTAGGCACTGCCACCCAGCGAACAGCACCAACCGGACGCTCTCATGGAGAGCGCCGGGGAGCGCATTGCTGGAGTTCCGAACACGCTTCCACTACACGGCATTGAACAGGAGTGTTGAGCTTGGCCGCGTCGGATGTTTCGTACCGCAGAGGCCGCCAGTTTGGGTGCTGAGCTTACTCCCGGGGGCCCGATACAAAACTGGCTTTTATAACATGGCAGGCGGGGTTGGTCAAACAGTGTCTGAGGAGCGTAGTGTCCTGATTCGGTCCTCTTGGCGCTCTTTGCGGCTTTTCTTTGCGAACTTTGCGGCTAAGAGTCTCGGATGAGTCGGCGAGGCCAAACCCTTTACCGCAAAGGGCGCAAAGGAGGGCCGCAAAGAGCGCAAAGATCGGGCTTCCGACGAATTAGGACGCTACCCTGGGCAGCACCGCCCATGTCCCCGGGGGATTTACCGCCGATCTCGGGAAAATTTAGCTTCGCCGCGGAGCGGCGACAGAATGTAGCCCACGGCGCAAGCCGTGGGTCTCGTGGCGATTCGAGGTGGAAGCCCCGAAGGGGCGAAAGAGACCGTCAATCCCAGAGATATCGTTCATCCACGGTAATTCCATTTTTCCTGATAAACACCAGGAACTCCTCCTTAAACGATCTCACCTTGTGATGCTCCTGTTGGTTTGAAATGTAATCTCGAACCGCTCCGGCTCCCGATTCGCTGACGGTAAAGGCTCCATAACCCGTTTGCCAGGCGAATCGTCGGTGCTGCGGCCATTTTTCATGTATCCATTTTGAGGAATTTGTCTTGATCAAACGGGCGACGTCGGCGACGGAGTGGTTGGCCGGCACGCGAGCTAGAAGATGTACGTGATCGCGAGTTCCATTAACGCAGAGGGCGGTGCCTCCGATTTGACGAATGATGCCGCCGAGGTAGGCATGCAGGTCCTTTTCGAAGTCGGGCTTGATGAGAGCACAGCGTTGTTTGGTGCTGAAGATGAAATGGACCAACAGATTTGTGGTGGTGTGTGGCATGGTTGCTTTCGCCCCTTCGGGGCTCACTCGCCTTTTGTTCCTCTACCCACGGCTTACGCCGTGGGCTACATTCTCTCGCCGCTCCGCGGCTCTCTACTGACAGCTCGCCTTTCCCACTACGCCCAAAACGTCCGGTCGAGCGTCCTGTACTGGATGGCTTCGGCGATGTGTTTGGGGTCGATGGCGGGGGCGCCTTCCAGGTCGGCGACGGTGCGGGCCACCTTCAAGATTCGGTCGTGGGCGCGGGCGGTCATGCCGTGCTGGGTCATGGCGCGTTCCAGCAGGCGTTCGCAGTCAGCGGAAAGCTCGCAGGAGGTCCGAATATGGCGGGGAGCCATCTGGGCATTGCAGTAGAGCCGCGAGCGCGACGATGAGAACCTTTGCAACTGGACCTCTCGGGCCCGCAGCACGCGCTCACGAATCTTGGCCGAGCTTTCCGGCTCGCTTCCGGCTCTCAGCTCTTTGTAGTTCACGGCGGGCACATCGATATGGATATCGATGCGGTCGAGCAGCGGGCCGGAGATCTTACCCATGTAGCGCTGAATCATGGGCTGGGTGCAATGGCACTCGCGCGTGCGGTCATTGAAGTAGCCGCAAGGACACGGATTCATGGCTGCCGCCAGCATGAATCGGGCCGGAAAAGTCAGAGACATGGAGGCACGAGCGATGCAGACTGTGCCATCCTCCAGAGGCTGCCGCATCACTTCCAGAACGTTGCGGGGAAATTCGGGGAGCTCATCCAGAAAAAGGACGCCGTTGTGGGCCAGCGAAACCTCGCCCGGGCGGGGCACGGCGCCTCCGCCGATCAGGCCGGCATCGGAGATGGTGTGGTGCGGCGAGCGGAAGGGCCGGACCCCGACCAACCCCGCGCCGGCATCGAGCACACCAGCGACGCTGTGGATCTTGGTGGTCTCGAGCGCCTCTTCGAAACTGAATGGAGGCAGGATAGTCGGCATGCGCTTGGCCAGCATGGTCTTGCCCGAACCGGGCGGACCGATCATCAGGATGTTGTGGCCGCCGGCGCAGGCTACTTCGAGGGCCCGCTTGGCGGTCTGCTGGCCGCGCACATCTTTGAAGTCGACCATGTAGTGCTGGGCTTCGCTTAACAGCGTGTCGCTATCTACTTTCAGGGGCTGGATACCGTTGCCCGTATTCACGAAACGGATGACATCGAGCAGCGACTTCACGGGATAGACTTCGACTCCGCCCACCATGGCAGCCTCGCGGGCATTCAATTCCGGCACGATCAGCCGGGGGATCTTTTTGCCGCGGGCTTCAATGGCGATGGGCAGGGCGCCGCGCACGCCGCGAATGCCTCCATCCAGCGACAGTTCGCCGACGAACAGGCAGTCGGGAAGGCCTTTCTTGTTCAAGCCGCCATAGGCACCCAGGATTCCCAGGGCCATGGGCAGGTCGAATCCTGAACCTTCTTTGCGAATGTCGGCGGGGGCCAGGTTGATGGTGATGTGGGTGGGTGGAATGTCGTAGCCGCAGTTTTTCAGGGCGGCCCGCACCCGGTCACGGCTTTCGCGCACCGCCGCATCGGGCAATCCTACAGTGTGAAAGTAATCTTCATTGGTCTTGATGCCGGAAACGTCCACCTCAACCTCGATGATGCTGGCGTCGATGCCATACACCGCTGCGCTCAAGGTCTTATAGAGCATGAGGTGGTGTGCTCCCAGACTGACCGTTCCGCTCCCGGCTACCATGACCAATGAAGATCAGGCCGCTGACTGCACACTTGGTGCTGACCATACACGGCCTTACGCGAACCAGCGGTGACGGTCGTCACAAGGGCGGGTGACGGACGAACCAGGGGGAAGCGGGTATCCCAGGTCGCAGGCCAATACGGTGCGCAAAAGAACCAAGGTTCCCAACAGAGTCTCATTGTCTGGAAGCGGCTGGTGAACTACGATTCAGCTACATCCACAGCAACCTGCGAATCTCCGGGGTCCACGGCCCGAAACCGCTGCCACACTTATGGGGGAAGAAGAACATCAACCCGGACGACCGGCCCGCGCTCCAGGACATCTGGAAAAAGAAGAAGCCCGGCTTTGGCGGCTGGCCCTTGCCTTTCTGGTATTGCTGGCGACCGGCCTGGCAGCGCTTTCCTGGGAGCGGCTGCAGGACCTTCCCTATCACCTGGGGGCGCTATCCATCGGCCTGCTGGTGCTGGCGATTCTGTTTGCCGCATACGTATACGGCCGGAGGCGGGAGGTCTCGGAGCTAAAGCACCTGCTGCGCGATCTGCACGACCGCTCCGGCATCGCTCCCTCCGACCAGCAGCTCGACCAACTGACCCAGGTCATTCAGCGCTCCCAGAGAAGTTTCAAGGAACTCATTGACTCGTTTGACGACGTGGCTTTCGCCTGCTCGCTCGACGGCACCCTGCGCACCGTAAATCGTCGCGTCACCCAGTTGCTGGGACTCGCTTACGGCGACGTCGTAGGCCACAAGATCGATGACTTTCTGGACGAACCTGTGCGCCGCGATGTCGAACCGGGCCTGGCGCGCTTTCTGGAAAAGCGCCGCTGGTCGGGACTGGTTCGAATTCAGGTCAAGAACAGTACGCGGAGTCTTTATTTCGACTGCGTATTGAACGCGATCATCAAGAGTGAAGAGGTGGTGGGCGTCAGCGCTCTGGCCCGGGACGTCACCGAAGAACGCGAGAAAGAACGCCGTTTCACCGAGCTTTTCGAAACCCTGCAGGAGGGCGTGTACTTCAGCACTCCGGAGGGCAAGCTGCTCGATGCCAATCCGGCGCTGGTCCGCATGCTCGGCTGTAACAGCCGGGACGAGCTTTTGTCACTCGACCCCGGCGCGCTCAATCTCGACCCTGCCTCGGGCGCGGTGTTGGGGAGGAGCGCCGATGATCGAGGGAGCGAGCGCAGCCGGGAGCTCACGCTGCGCCGCAAAGATGGAACCACCGGCGTTTTTCTGGACACCTCGCGCGCCGTGTGGGACGGAGCCGGCAAGATCATCCGCTACCAGGGCACGCTGGTGGATGTCACCGAGCGGCGCAAGATGGAAAAGGCCCTGCGCCAGCAGGAAGAATTTCAGCGGTATTTGCTGGAAAGTTTCCCCGACCTCATTCTGGTGGTCGGCCTGGATGGGCGCTACAGCTTTGTCAGTTCACGCATCCGCGATCTGCTGGGCCGCGCCCCGGCAGAGATGATGGGCAAGAAGGTGGATGACGCTGAGCAGGAACAATCACCCGAATTCGTCGCCCTCTACCAGGACGTCAGCACAGGCGCGAAAAAGTTCGGCTTTTGCGAGTTCGGGGCGCGGCACCGCGACGGAAGCTGGCGCACCATGCGCGCCACCGCCAGCCCGCTGTTTGACGCCGAAGGCAAAGCCAGCGGCGTCATCGTGTCAGTGCGTGATATCACCGTGGAGAAAAAGCTGGAGCAGCAGATCATCCAGAGCGAGCGCCTGGCAGCCATGGGACAGATGATCGGCGGTTTCGCGCACGAACTGAACAATCCCCTTACCAGCATCATGGGCGTGGCCGAACTGCTGCAGGAAGGGGAACAGGCGGAGACCACTCGCAAACAACTGGTGATGCTGCAGCAGCAGGCGCGGCGCGCGGCCGACATCGTGCAGAACCTCATGTACTTCTCGCGCCCACCGGCTCCGGGCAGAGGTCCGATCAACCTGAGCGAACTGGTGCAGCGCACCCTGCACCTGCACACCTACTCATTGCGCAAGAACAATATTACGGTGGATTATCTGCCGGAGCCGTCCTTGCCGGTGGTGAACGGTGATTCCCATCAGTTGATGCAGATTTTCCTGAACCTCATCCTGAATGCCGAACAGGCGATGCGCGAGGCCCGCGATCGTGGCACCCTGCGAATCCGTCTGGAAAAACTCAGCAAGGCGGTTGCGGTCACCTTTCAGGATGACGGGCCCGGCATTGCCGCCGACGTGCTGCCCAACATCTTCGATCCTTTCTATACCACCAAGCGCCCGGGACGCGGCACGGGCCTCGGGTTGAGCATCTGCAAGGCGATTCTGCGGGAGCACGGTGGAGAGATCGAAGCCAGTTCCGGGCCGGGGGGCGGGGCGGTGTTCAAAGTCACACTGCCGGTGCCGGATGCATCCGCGAGCGTGTAGTAAAAAGGCAATTACTCAAAATGGAGGACGGGCGTCTCGCCCGTCTTTGCTGAGACCCCAAATGGACGGGCGAGGACGCCCGTCCTCCATCGGTAAATCGCAGAGTTTACCGTTCCACTGCCATCGCCACCGCATTCCCGCCGCCCAGACACAGCGCAGCAATGCCGCGATGGACGTTGCGGCGAGTCATCTCGTAGATCAGGGTTACGAGCACCCGCGCCCCGCTGGCCCCGATGGGATGTCCGATGGCGACCGCTCCCCCGTTGACGTTGACCTTGTTGGGATCGAGACCAAGCTCGCGCATCACCCCCAGCGCCTGCACCGAGAAAGCTTCGTTGAGTTCATAGAGGTCCACATCTTCATTTTTCCAGCCGGTCTTTTCCCAGATTTTTCGGACGGCACCCACGGGCGCCATCATGACCCACTTGGGATCGATGCCGCTGGTGGCCTGGGCCACGATCCGCACCATAGGCTGTGCGCCTAGTTCCTTCGCCCGCTTGGCACTGGTTACCACCAACGCGGCGGCACCATCGTTCACGCCCGGGGCATTCCCCGCCGTGACTGTGCCGTCTTTCTTGAATGCGGGCTTGAGCGAGCGCAGCACCTCGATGGTGGTGTCCTCGCGCGGAGACTCGTCCTTGTCGAAAATCACGGGAGCCCCGCCCTTTTTCTTCGCAGGCAGTTCAACCGGGACGATCTGCGACTTGAAGCGGCATTCCTTGATGGCTGACAGCGCTTTGCGATGCGAGTTGAGGGCGAACTCGTCCTGCTCCTCCCGGGTGATGCCGTATTTTTCCGCGACGTTCTCGCCGGTGACGCCCATGTGGTAGTCGTTGAAAATGTCCCACAGCCCGTCGTTCACCATGGAATCGACGATCTGCGCGTTGCCCAAACGATATCCCTTGCGCGCTTGCGGCAGAAGATAGGGAGCGTTGGTCATCGATTCCATGCCGCCGGCGACCACGATCGAACTGTTTTCCGTCTGGATCGCTTGCGCCGCGAGCGCAACCGCCTTCAGTCCGGAACCACAAACCTTGTTGACGGTCATGGCACCCACTTCCGGCGGCAGTCCACCAAAGATGGCAGCCTGGCGCGCGGGATTCTGTCCCAGGCCGGCAGAAACCACGTTGCCCATGATGCATTCGTCCACTTGCTTCGGGTCGAGATTCGCACGCTTTACCGCTTCCCGGACCACGATGGCACCCAGTTGGGTGGCGCTGAGATCGGAAAGGCTTCCCTGGAATTTTCCCACCGGCGTGCGACAGCCGGAAATGATGACGACCTCGTCGTAAGCAGCCATTCATACGCTCCCGCGATGATTTGCCCGTCTTCAATTATAGATGCGCGGAGCATGATAAAGATCGAAATTTCGCGCCTCCACAACCGTGATGCATCGAACAGACGAGCACGCGGGTCGCGACGTTTTCGAAACACGGAAGGTGAGTGGCGAGAGGACTTTCATCCCGTAAAAATTTGATGGCGACGCTTTCATTCGTGGAAATTTGTCCGCTGACGCTCGCTGGTGACTTTGGTTCACCGGTCGCATGCGCGAGCGAGCATCATTTTTTTCTTGACATCACTTTTTAATGACTCTATACATTCAATTAGTTGCAACGGACGATCGTTGCTATAGCAAGTCCATGAAAAATGGAAAGGGAGAATAGAACCATGGCAACCAAGAAAAAGGCAAAGAAGAAAAAGAAGCACTAAGAGAAGTAGCAGCAAGCAGCAAACTGGGGACGCGGAAGCGTCCCCTAAGTTTTTCTGGCCTGAATATTCCTCTTACCTAAGCCCCCTGTCATCCTGAGCGGAGAAATGCGATTCGCTCTGCGAATCGCATGGCGCAGTCGAAGGACCCCTATCAGCGCCACAGACCACGCGGGGACAGCCGCCCTCGGCTGTCCGGCGGAGCTCCGCTGTTGCCGCGCCAGCAAGAACTGTCGAGCTTCGCTCGACTGGACAGCCGAGGGCGGCTGTCCCCACGTGGTCTGTGGCGCTTGAGGGCGCGATGCGCACTGGCCGCACTTGTCCAAGTCAAAATCCCTTACACCTAAATATCGCTGAGCTCATAGGGATCCTTCGACTCCGTGGCTGCTTCGCTTCGCGAAGCAGCCACTCCGCTCAGGATGACAGGTACCGGGGATGACAGTGACCGAGGATGACGGCTATCTTTGCCGCGCGGTGGCGGCTTTGTTTTGCGGCGGGTGTTCCTGCAGTTGTTTTTCGGTGGCGGGACACAGGTTGCGATAGGCACAGAATCGGCAATAGAAGCCGGGCTTGGGTTGGAATTTCCCGGCCGCCACGTTGTCCGATACTTCCTGCACCCGGCTCTTGGCCGCTTCCAACTCCAGGTCGCTGCGCCGGGTCACGACCGCGCTGTTCCCTTCCAGGTTGTAGAGGACCAGGCGGTCGGCATGATATCCCCACTTCTCGCGCGCCGCCAGGGCGTAGATGGAAAGCTGCAGGCTGTCGTCGGAATCTTCCTGCGACTGGGCCCTGCCGGTCTTGTAATCGGTGATGACTACCCGGCCCTCCGCCACCTGGTCGATGCGGTCGATGCGCCCAACCACGGTCACCTCGCCTACCTTCACATCGAAGAATTCTTCGGTGTGGAGCACCTGGGGTACGGGATTGCGACGGAATGCGGCCAGAAAATCCTTTAACTGCTGCACCCCTTGCGCCTCGTAGAGGTCGTGCTGGTAACGGTCCTGCATGCCGGCCCGGGCGAGATCGTCGTGGAAGAACTGCATCAGGTCGTCGTCTGCCATCGGGCGTTCCAGACGTACCGAGTCGTAGTAAGCGCGCAACACGCGATGCATGACTGCGCCATACTGCATGGCGGCTGGGACCTCGTCGGGAATTCTCCATTCCCGCTCCAGCTTGAACTGCAGCGGACAGGTCTCATAGGTCTGCACCGCGCTGGCGCTTAGCCGGGAGTGCAAGTTGGCAGACGGTGGCAAGGCCAGCCATTGGTTGGTGCGGGTCATGGTCGCCGGGACCGCAGCCTCGGCGAACATGTCGGTCTGGAAGCCGCGGGCCGGAGCTTGCACCAGCCAGCGGCGCAAGCTTGTGTCCTTCAGCAGATCACGCAGGAAGCCGGCCGGAGTGGGATCTTTTTTCCCGGTCCCCTTCTTGGCGTAGATGGTGAGCGAATCGCGCGCCCGGGTCATAGCAACGTAAAACAGGCGGCGCTCTTCCTGTTGACACAACTCCTTATCGTCGCCCTGGGCAATCGAGTCCTTGTCGTACAACTCCCGGGGCAACTCAATCAGGGCTTCCTGATAATTCAAGGGAAAGGAGCCCGAGTTGGCGCGAAGAATGAAAACGTGAGGAAACTCAAGGCCTTTTGCGGCGTGCGCGGTCATAAGAGGGACCGCGTCATCGTCGTTCGACGAGAGAGGGATCACCCCATGCGCTTCCCTGAAATATTCGAGGTAATCGAGAAGCTCGGCAATCTCGCCGGTTTTGGTGATTGCCTTCTTCTGCCATTCGCTGACGAACTCGAGGACTGCCTGCAGCACTCTTGAGCTGTGCTTCAAGGCAAAATTGCGGACCAGGATTTCCACCGCGGCACGGCCCTTGAGGTTGGCGCCGGCAATGTCGGCGCGAGTCTGTCGCACGCGGTCAAGAACCGCTCCGCCACCCTCGATCCGGGACAGCACGAGTGCGATGGCCGACGTGCCGGCGTCGCGGGGAAGGCCCTTGATGCCGGAGCGTAGTTTTTCCGGATCGATGGCAAACTGCGGCAGGGCTGCAATTCGAAACAGGCTGGCGCCATCCGCGTCCGAGACCACCGCGCCCAGGCAGGCGAGCAGGTCCCGCGCCTCGGGCGTATCCATGACGTCCATGTTCTCGATGGTGAACGGAATGCCCTGCCGCACCATTTCAGCAGCCAGCTGATCGCGATTCAGGTGGGTGCGATACAGGACGGCGCAGTCGCTCCACCGGCAACGCAACTTGCGGCGCAATTCACGCAGCTTTGTGATTACTTCGCCCGATTCCGTGTCCTTGGTATCGAGTACGACCGCTTCCACGGGCACTCGCTGCAACTCGCTGCCCGCCCGCATCGCATCTTCTTCGCGGGCCGAGACCAGGACGGAACGCTGGTAGGCGGTGGAACCGCGTCCTGCGTCAAACACGTTCGGATTTTTGGCGATGAGGGCGAAGGCGCTGTGCAGAATGGGTGACAGCGAGCGCCGGTTTTTTTCCAGCTTGATCAGCTTTGCGCCCGGAAAGTGGCGCTGAAACAGAACGAAGGCAGCGCTCGAGGCCCCACGGAAGCGATAGATCGCCTGGTCGGGATCTCCAACCGCGAAGACGTTTTTCTCCATTCCCGCAAGTTTCTGCAGGACCTTCACCTGGGCGAAATTAACGTCCTGAAATTCGTCCACCAGGATGAAACGGGCGCCCGCTCGGCTCGCCAGTTCGTTGTTCTGCTGCAGCAAATGGTGAGCGTTGGTAATCATGTGGCCGAACGTGCCCAGGTTGTCTTCCCGCAGCATGCGCTCCACGGTGGTGAATACGCCGGCGATTTCGCGGCACCGCCCCACCACTTCTTCGTCCGACAGGGTGCCGGCGTCTTTTGACTTGCTCACCCGCGGGATGGGCAGCTCGCCGCGCTCCAGCCTCTGAACGTATTCCTCATATTGTTCCGGGCTGACCAGTTCGTCGTGGCAGTGCCGGAAGAAGGCCAGAAGGTCGTCGAAAAACTTGCTGAGCCGGGCGGCGCGCACGTAGTAGTTCAGGTTCAGTTCGCGGATGCGGCGGCGCAGATAAATCCACAGGTCCTGCTCGTCGAGTACGCCAAACTGCTTGCCGCTCTGGTGGAGGAGGCTGTTGCAATAGTCGTGAAAGGTCGCGGTGCGGAGGCCCGACGAGTTGGTTCCACGCAACTCGTGCTCCACCCGCTGGCGCATTTCCTGCGCCGCGTTCTTGGTGTAGGTGACGGCAAGGATTTCGTCGGGCCGGGCATGTCCTTCGCGGACCAGGTGGGCAATGCGCCTGGTGAGAACGGTAGTCTTGCCCGTCCCCGCGCCCGCAATGACCAGCACCGGTCCGTGGACATGTTCGATAGCTTCGCGCTGGCGCTCGTCAGGCTCGAATGACCGCGGACGTGAAATGGATTTTGCGGCTACCACTTTGCAGGAGCATACCAGAGATGACTAAGGATTTTTCTGAAGAGATGTCATTGCAGTTCGGCGAGGGCAACGGCGGTGGCGGCGATCGCGGCGGTTTCAACCCGTAGTATGGTCTTTCCCAAAGAGGCCGCGATCCAGCCGGCCTTCTGGAACAATTTCAGTTCCGATTCGGTCCAACCGCCTTCGGGACCAAAAGCCATTGTTACTTGATCCGCGTCGGGGGAAGTCTGCAGAACATCTTTCAGCATCATCTGTTCTTCGGATTCAGAGAGGACGATGCGAGTCCCGGCGCACGAGGTCAAGACCTCTTGAACGGACACAGGTTGCAAGATTTCGGGCACTGAGGCCCGCCGGGACTGCTCAACCGCCTGACGCGCAATGCGCTGCCACCGCTCCAGGCGCCTCCCTGCGGCCCTGGCGAGATGGGCCTCGGTGCGCTGCGCCACCACGGGAACGATTTTACTGGCGCCCAGCTCCACACACTTCTCAATGGCCCACTCCATGCGATCAAACTTGAAGATGGAGAGAACCAGGGCCAGGCTGACAGTCGACGGGACAGGAACAACTTCGCCCAGCTCAAACTCGACCCGATCGTCCGCGATGCTGGCAATACGCCCGCGGCGGACGCTTTCCCCGGCCGCGATGTCAAACTCCTGCCCGACCCGTCCGCGAAGCACTCGCGCCAGGTGCTGGGCGTGGTCGCCCACCAAGGCAGCGCGACTGCCGGAAACTTCGTCGGCGATCCAGCGGCGGCGGGTCATACGGAGAATGCCATCATTCCGAATCTTCCATCTGTCATCCTGAGCGGAGCAAGTCCGCTCGCTTGCGAGCGGACGTGCGGAGTCGAAGGACCCCTACTCGCTACACAACACTCATTCCTCCAAGCTTGCTTTTACGTCCAGAACGGCCCCCGCCCGTCCGCCTCGGACTCGCTATAGGGGTCCTTCGACTGCGCGGCTGCTTCGCGAAGCGAAGCAGCCACTCCGCTCAGGATGACAGCCTTATCCGATGACAGCCTATCCGAAGATGTCTTTGACTTTGCCCAGCAGGGTGCGGCGTTGGGGCCGGTTCTCGATCCGGGTCATGCCCTCGAGTTCCAGCAGCAACTCGCGCTGGCGCTTGTTCAGCTTGCCCGGGGTCTGCACCCGCACTTCGACGAACAAATCACCTTTGCCGTGCCCGTTGAGCACGGGCACGCCTTTGCCCTTGATGCGCAAAGTCGTGCCTGACTGGATCCCTTCCGGAACCTTCAGGACCTGTTCGCCTTCCAGGGTAGGAACTCTGATCTCTGCGCCCAGAGCGGCCTGCGCATACGAAACCGGGATCACACAGTGCAGGTCGTTTCCCTCCCGCTCGAAGAAGGGATGCTCCTTTACATGCAGGACCACGTAGAGGTCGCCCGGCGGGCCGCCGTGGAGACCTCCTTCTCCGTATCCCGTGAAGCGAATGCGGGTCCCATCTTCCACGCCGGCGGGGACCTTTGCGTCCACCGTCCTCTGGTGCAGCACCCGGCCTTCGCCTTTGCATTTGGCACACGGGTCCGTGACCACACTGCCGGTGCCCTGGCAGGTAGGGCAGGTACGCGCGATGCTGAAAAAACCCTGCTGGTAGCGGACCTGGCCGCGGCCATTGCAGGAACGGCAGGTAATGGGCGCTTTGCCCGGAGCGGCGCCTGAACCTCTGCACTCCTCGCAAGTCTCGTGGCGCCGCACCGTGACTTTGGCTTCGGTGCCGAAGACGGCGTCCTCGAATTCCATGGTGATGTCTTCGCGCAGGTCGGCGCCGCGCTGGGTGCGGCTGCGCCGCCGTGTGCCCCCGCCAAAAATCTCTCCCAAACCGAAGAAGTCGCCGAAAATATCGCCCAGGTCGGTGGCGTCGAAGCCTGCTCCGCCGGCTCCACCCAGCCCGGCGTGACCAAAGCGGTCATAGACGCTGCGCTTTTCGACGTCCGCCAGCACCGCGTAAGCCTCGCTGCACTCTTTGAATTTTTCTTCCGCGTCGGGGTTGTTGGGATTGCGGTCGGGATGGAACTGCAGCGCCAGCTTGCGATAGGCGCTCTTGATCTCCTGCTCGGTGGCGGCTCGGGCGATGCCCAGCACCTCATAGTAATCGCGTTTTCCGTTGCTGGTCAGAATGGCCTTTCCCAGAATCCTTTCGGGGGATGCAATGAGTTCAGTGTTTGGGGTTACGCGCGACCCTAACCATCGAAGGGCGGAGCAGACGGTCTTTCAGCCTGTAGCCGCGCTGCAACTCTTCGAGTACATGATGATCCTCGGCTTCCCGGGTGTCCACCATTTCAATGGCCTGGTGAAGATGAGGATCAAAAGGCTCACCCTTGGCCGGGATGGGGCGCAGGCCCAGTTTGGCCAACGCATCTTGAAGCTGTTTGTAGATCAGTTCAACTCCGCCGCGAAATTCCGACTTGTCGGACGCGCTGGTCTGCAAGGCGCGCTCGAAGCTGTCCAGGGTGGGCAGCAACGCCTTCAGGGCGTCGGTGACCGCATACTCGCGAAACTCCTGTTGCTCGCGGGCGGTGCGCTTGCGCGCATTCTCGAATTCGGCCTGAAGCCGAGCCAGGCGGTCGAGCAGCGTGTCCCGCTCGGTCTTCAGCTTGTCGAGCTCGGTGGCATGCCCGCCGGCTTCACGATCTTCCCGCGAACCCTGGGCCGGGTCGCGGTCGCCGCGCGCGTCTTCGGCCGCGGGCAATTCGTGCTCCGCGTCCAGTTCCGTGGGATTGACTTCGGATTTTCCGTTTCCTCTTGCCATAAAAGCCTGTTCACTCGGATTCGTTCAGAATTTTGTCAAACAGGCGCGCGATGTAGGAGACCGCCGTCATGGTGTGCTGGTAGTCGATGCGGGTCGGTCCGATGACCGCCAGCGATCCCATCACATCATCGCCCACTCGAGCCGGCGCGCCGATGAGCACAAAATTTCGCATGGAGGGCAAGGCTTCGTCCAGCCCGATTACAACTCTGACGGCTTCCTGCTTGGCGTCGAGATAGACCCCCAGCAGCTCCACGATCTTTTGCTTTTCTTCCAGGGTATGCAGCAATTCCTGCAAGCGTTGGCGATCCTGCTCGCCGCTTACCAGATTGGATGCTCCTTCGACGAAAACGACTTGCGCGGTTTCGTCGGCGGTCAGGGCCCCCTGCCGGTAGAGCTGCTCCACCGATTTCATCAGGCGATCGTATTCGCTGCGCTCCTGTTCGAGGCGGCGTGCCAGTTCCGCTCGCATCGCTTCCATGGTCCAGCCGCGAAAATTGTCGTTGATGAAGCGCGCGGCGGCGTCCAGTTCAGCTTGCGGAAGGTCCAGACGCAGGACCCGGTCCCGCACCAGACCGGATCGCGTCACCAGCACCGCCAGAACTTTTTGATCCCCCAGCCGGGAAAAGTACACATGCTCGAGCGCATTTTTGGGTCCGCCGACAGCCACGGTAATCCCGACATTGTGCGAGATCAGGGAGAGCACCCGAGACGTGCGTTCCATGAACTCCTGCACGTCCGAAACCCCGCGCAGCGAATCCTTAATAATGCCCTGGTCTTCCTGCGAAAGGCTGGCTTTGCCTGTAAGTTGCTCCACATAATAGCGATAGGCCTCGGAACTGGGCACGCGGCCGGCCGAAGTGTGGGGCTGCTCCAGATAGCCGGCGTCTGCCAGGTCCGCCATCACATTGCGGATGGTGGCAGGGCTCAGGCCTTCCCGGTTCGACCGCGCCAGCGTTCGCGAACCCACCGGGTCTCCGGTGGCAATAAAAGTCTCCACGATGGCGGTCAGAATCTCGCGTTCCCGCTCTCCGATGAGTGGTCCAGACGGCATATTAAGTACTTTTAATCCAAAAACTTAGATTGCTAAATCCAACAATGCTCCAGTCTCGATTCTAGGAAGGGCAGCCGCCCCTGTCAAGGCTTAGCACTCGGAGGTCTAGAATGCTAATCTTTTGGATTCGATGTGGGCGCGGGCGTCCTCCCCGTGCGGGACGGGCGGGGACGCCCGTCCTCCAAGACCAGGTCTAATATTCAAGGACCATGACTTCGTTTTCCCGGCGATGGCTGTTGAAGGTCTGCGCTGCGGTTGGCGGGTCAAGCACCCTTGCCGGCGGGTTCCCTTTCCTGAAATTCACTTCTACGAATATGCTCAAGCAGGCAGACCAACAGTCGGTCCAAACCAAGTTGGAAACGAAACCACATATCGCGGTGATCGGGGCGGGTGCGTTCGGCGGATGGACCGCTCTCTATCTGCTGCGCCGCGGTGCGCGCGTAACTCTGGTGGACGCATGGGGCCCGGGCAACTCGCGCGCATCCTCGGGCGGCGAAACCCGCGTGATTCGCGGAACCTACGGACCGAACCAGCCTTATACGAGGATGGCGGCCCGGGCCGCGCAATTGTGGAAAGAGAATGAGAAGCGCTGGAACCTGAAGCTGCTGCATCCGACCGGTGTGCTGTGGATGGTCACCGCGGGCGACGATCACTTCGAGCGCGAGTCCTTGCCGCTGCTGCGCGATGCCGGGACCGCTTACCAGGAGCTGTCGGTGCAGGAGATGGCGACACGCTGGCCGCAGATCAATCTGGAAGCCGTGCATTGGGGAATTTACGAGCCCGACGGTGGGTTTCTTACCGCACGAGTTGCCTGCCAGGCGGTGCTCGATGGATTTCTCGCCGAGGGCGGCGAATACCGGCAGGCGGCTGTGGTTGGGCGTGACCTCGACCGTAAGTGGGACAGCTTGCCCCTGTCGGATGGCTCCAAGCTCGATGCCGACCAGTACGTTTTCGCGTGCGGACCGTGGCTGGGGAAAATGTTCCCTGAAGCCATTGGCCGACATATTCGTCCGACCAAGCAGGACGTATTCTTTTTTGGCGCGCCCGCCGGAGATGAACGTTTCAATGAGACCAGTCTCCCGGTTTGGGCCGACCATCGCGACCGGTTCATCTACGGCATTCCGGGAAGCCAGGGGAGAGGCTTCAAAGTCGCCGATGATACTCGCGGCCCCGAATTTGATCCGACCTCAGGCGAGAGAACCGTCAGTGCCGAAGGCCTGAGAACGATCCGCGACTACGTTAGTTTTCGCTTTCCCGCCCTGAAAGATGCGCCACTGCTCGAGTCGCGCGTCTGCCAGTATGAGAACAGCCCGGACAATGACTTCATCATCGACCGCCATCCTGGACGCGAAAATGTCTGGCTGCTTGGGGGCGGATCGGGGCACGGATTCAAGCACGGTCCGGCGCTGGGGGAAATGGTGGCGGGATGGGTGCTGGAGCACAAGAACCCGGATCCATTGTTCCGGCTGGCAAGATTTGGAAAATAGGCTTGCCTATGTAGGCGCGACCGTCCCGGTCGTGCGTCCCTCTCGGAAAAGCCGTCCAACCAAGAACTCTCTTGCGCTCCAGCGATCTGCGGAGCCATGCTCCGCTGGGCAGGTGGGACACCTGCCCCTACGCGAGCCCTGCTATTGAATCTGGATGACGCTCTCTCCGGCAGTCGATTTAATCTCATCCACGCGGGTGACTACCTTGCGGGCGAATTCGAAAAGCGATTTGCCGGACGTAGAGCCTTCTCCGGCGAGCACTGTGGGTTGGCCGCTGTCGCTGGCTTTGCGAATTTCGGGATCGAGTTGGACCTCGCCCAGGTACGCGACTCCAAACTGGCCCGCTGTCTTTTCCGCGCCGCCGCGAGAGAAAATGTCGGTCTGATGATTGCAGTGCGGGCAAACGAAGTAGCTCATGTTTTCGACCATGCCCACCAGGTCCACCTTCATCTGGCGGAACATCTCGATGGCCTTGCGCGCATCTTGCAGCGAAACGTCAGAAGGCGTGGACACCACGATGGCGCCGGTGAGCGGAACGGTCTGAATCAATGAAAGCGCCACGTCTCCCGTGCCCGGAGGCAAATCCACAACCAGGTAATCGAGCTCTCCCCACACCACGGAACCCAGGAACTGCTTGATGATGGAATGCAGCATGGGGCCGCGCCAGATCAGAGGCTTGTCGCCGGGATTCAGAAATCCGACTGAGATCACCTTCAACCCGTGGGCTTCGAGCGGCTCAATGCGATTGTCGCCGAGAACTTTGGGCTGGGCGCTGATGCCCAGCATCAAGGGGACGTTGGGCCCGTATACGTCGGCGTCGAGCAGGCCGACCTTGTGTCCCAGCTTGGACAAAACGATTGCAAGGTTGACTGCGAGCGTAGTCTTCCCTACACCGCCTTTGCCGGAACCGACGGCGACGATAGCGCCCACGCCGGGCAAGGGCTGTGGGGATGGCGGTTGCTGTCCGGGACGTGGGGGAAGTGGGGAGCTCATTCCAGAGATTATACGGGACAGGAGTGGTGACTTGTCAGGGTCTGAGCTATCAGTTCTTCCCTGTCAGTTCCCAGTTGTCAGTTCTTGGTTGTCAGTTCCTGCTGAGGTCACGCCGGCTTTCTAGTGTCCGGCGGCGTGTTTGCGTTCCAGCTCCAGGCGCCTGACTTCCCGCCTGCGCCCGGCATCCTCATAGCGACGCCTCTGCTCATCCGTTTCAGGAACGACAGGCGGGACCGGAAGGTGCCGTCCCGCGGCATCTACAGCAACAAATGTGAGATAAGCCGAGCTCACGTGCTCGCAATGATCGAGAATGTAATTCTCCACCCAGACTTTCACTCCGACTTCCATCGAAGTGCGATACACGCGATTGACCGAGGAGCGCAGGATGACCAGGTCGCCGACGTGCACCGGGACCTTGAAGTCGAGATGATCGATGGAGGCGGTGACCACGTAATTGCGGCAATGGCGGTGCGCGGCCATGGCGGCAGCCAGGTCAATCCAGTGCATCAGGCGGCCCCCGAGAAGTGCGCCCAGAACGTTGGAATCATTGGGCAGGACGATTTCGGCCATCTCTGACTGCGAATCCCGGACCGGCCGGGGCAATACCAGATCTTCACTCTGGGTCATGAGTTGTCGCTCGCTACGGAGTCTGAATTCTACGCTGCAAATAGGCCTGAACGTAACATTCCAGCATCTTCTGGATGCGCGGATCGGAATGCGAGGACGGCCACTGGTTCCGGTCGACGTCGTATTCCAGCGTGCCGTAGGTTGCGGGGCGATGGCCGGCCTCGCATACAAACCAGAGCAGCAGGCGTGAACCCTGATCGCGGGCCACCGACATACGGACAGCATCGCAGTCGCGCTCGAGGGGCAGACGGGAACATTTCGCGGCATACCCCAGGTTGCAGAATTCGTGCAACTCCTGCGCGGAAGGCTGGTCACCCTCATGCCCGGGGGCGGAACAATGGCCATCCCATCCACTGCCCAAGGGCAGGCGGGAAGGATGCATCCAGGAGCCGTCCAATTTCTGTACCGGCATGAAGAAGGGGCAGGCCAAGATTGAGCTCTCCGCGGTTCGTGATGCATTGTACTCATCAGAAAGACCCACTGCCAATCCCCACCCCAAATCGCCAACCACAAAGGGAACAAAGGAAACCCGGTTGTAGTAATCTCGAATCACATCGATCGCCCAGAGGGCGGAGCTAAGAGCTAAAAGGTAAAAACCAAGACCTTCTTCATGGATCGCATCGCACTACTCACCGAAGTGCTCGCGCAAAATCCCAGCGATGCGTTCGCGCGCTATGGCCTGGCCATGGAGTACGCAAACGCCGGAGAAGTTGAACGGGCGCTGGAGGAGTTTGGCAGGCTCCTGGTGGCGCATCCTGACTACACCGCGGGGTACTTCATGGCTGCGCAGACGCTGGCCAAAGCGGAGCGCACGGAAGAAGCCCGGAAGATGCTGGCGTCGGGTATTGCTTCCGCGAAGCAATCGGGGAACAGCCATGCCCAGTCCGAAATGGAAGGCATGCTGGTGGAACTGGGGTAGCAACCAACTGGTGTCGGGCGGACACTCTTGTCCGCCGCCCCACACCCACAATCTGTCCTATTCCACTCGCCGCAACATTTTCACCATGCCTCGTTCCACCAGGCCGGGAAACAACTGATAGACCTTGATGGCAGGATGCATGGTCCAGGGCACGACTACTTCCCGTTTCTGCTTCAGGTAGCCGCGCATCACCGCGCGGGCGACACGCTGAACGCTGATTCCGCGGACCGAGGACGGCCGCACCGTCTTGGCTTCTCTTCCCCTGACGGCATTGGCGCTGAAATCCGTACGCACATATCCCGGACACACGGTCATCACATGGATGCCCGAGCCTTTGAGCTCTATGTTGGCCGCTTTGCCGAAAGCGTTCATGGCGAACTTGGTCGCACTGTAAACGGCGTGAAAAGGAAGTGGAATGTGACCGGCGACGCTCGAAATATTGACGATCGTTCCCGAGCCTTGCTGCTTCATCACCGCCAACGCAGCCTGCATGCAAGCGACTGTTCCGAAGAAATTGGTGTCGAAAGTTTCGTGCAAGGCGTCCATTTCCACCGTAGCGACCGAATCCAGGAGCCCGTGGCCGGCGTTGTTGATCCAGACATCGATGCGTTGAAAGTGGTGCAGGGTGAGGCTGACGACGCGGTCGATTTCCTCGCGGTGGCGAACGTCGCAGGAGAGCGCCAGGGTGCTCTCGGTGTGGCCGATGCGGTCGCGAGCGGCTTCGGCGCGTCCCGCGTCCCGCGACAGCAGGACGACCCGGGCGCTCTGATCGGCAAAAAGTTTGGCGATGGCTTCTCCGATGCCCATCGAAGCGCCGGTGATCACGACCACCTTGCCGGCGATATCCGCTTTGCTGGATTTCATGTCCAATCTTTACTCTCCCAATGTTGTTCAATCAAGTGCGGGCGTACAATCGAGCCAGCACGCGGGCACCGTGATTGTTCTGGAATTTTGTGAGCCTTCTCCCGCTATTTCCGCTGGATGTGGTGCTGTTTCCGGGCACTCCCCTGCCTCTGCACATTTTCGAGCCGCGCTACAGAGAGATGATCTCCGAATGCCTGGACCGGAAGAAGTCGTTTGGTGTCGTCCGGGCCAAGGAGGAGGGAGTCGCTGAGATCGGCTGCACAGCGGAGATTATCACCGTTACCAAGAAATATCCTGACGGGCGCATGGATATCATGACCGAGGGACGCGAACGCTTCGAGGTGATGCAGGTCAGCCAGGAGCGGTCGTTTCTGCAGGCGGAGGTGCTCTACCTTCAAGATGGGCCCGACAAGGCTACGGCGGAGGAAATTGCCCAGGCGGTCAAGCTGCGCGGCGAGATCATGGAATTGGCCGGTTCCGCAAATGCTTCCGAGGTCGAAGGTCCACAACTCTCTTTTGGCCTGGTCGGGCCACTTCCGCTTGATCTCGATTTTAAACAGACTCTCCTGGGCATGAAATCAGAAGCGGAACGCATGCAGGCGGTGATTTCCTACTTCGAGGCCATTTTGCCGAATTTACGGCGGACGGTGCGGGTGCGTCAGAAGGCCGGTGGAAATGGCCACGTTCACTAGATCACGGAAAACCTTTTTAACCGCAAAGGTCGCAAAGGATGGCCGCGAAGTTCGCCGAGGGAAGTCGAACTTCGTGTCCTTCGTGATTTATGAATTCAGGAACCGTTCGAGTCCGGCGAGAGAGGCCGCTCGGAGCTGCTCGTCAACGGCGTATAATCCGAGCAGAAGCTGCTTCCACGGGGGTTGTCCATCATGAGTCTGCCGCGGACGCTTGGCGAACTGCGCCAAAGTCCTTTTAGCGAACAACGGCTGCGTACCCGGCGCGTGAAGGACGAAATGCGCGACAACCTGATGGTAAAGCTTCGTCAGGGCGGCCCCATTTTTCCCGGCATCGTGGGATACGACGATACGGTGGTGCCCCAGATCGTCAATGCCGTTCTTTCGCGTCATAATTTCATTCTGCTGGGATTGCGCGGCCAGGCCAAAAGCCGCATTCTGCGCGACCTGACGTCTTTGCTCGACGCCCACGCTCCCTATGTCAGCGGATGTGAGATTCATGACAACCCATATGCGCCGATTTGCCGGCGTTGCCGGGAGGAAGTGGCGAAGCTCGGCGACGATACTCCGATTGCGTACCTGACTCCGGAACAGCGTTACGTCGAAAAACTGGCTACGCCTGACGTTACCATTGCTGACCTGATCGGCGACATCGACCCTATCAAGGCGGCGCGCGGCGGGCACGAACTCGGCAGCGAGTACACCGTGCATTACGGATTGTTGCCACGCGCCAATCACGGCATCTTTGCCATCAACGAACTGCCGGACCTGGCGGGCAAGATTCAAGTGGGCCTGTTTAACATCATGCAGGAAGGCGACGTGCAGATTAAGGGATATCCCATCCGCCTGCCGCTCGATGTCGCGCTGGTGTTCAGCGCCAACCCCGAGGACTACACCGCTCGTGGCAAGATCATCACCCCCTTGAAAGACCGCATCGGCTCCGAGATCCGCACCCACTACCCTGCGACCGTCGAAGAAGGCATCACCATCACGGCCCAGGAATCCTGGACTCAGCGCAACGGCCACAAACTGCACTTGCCGAAATATGTGCAGGAGGTGATCGAGCGCATCGCTTTCGCCGCCCGCGACGACAAGAAGATCGACAAGCGCTCCGGCGTGAGCCAGCGTCTGCCCATTTCCTGCATGGAGAACGTGATTTCGAACGCCGAGCGCCGGGCCATTCAGCAGGAAGAAAAGCTGGTGGTGCCGCGTATCGCTGACGTTTACGCCGCCATGCCTGCCATCACCGGCAAGTTGGAACTCGAGTACGAGGGCGAGATGAAGGGCGCAGACCACGTGAGCCGCGAACTCATTCGGACGGCAGTGGCCAAAACGCACGACGCGTATTTCAAAGGCACCGACATGCAGCAAATCGTGCAATGGTTTGACCTGGGCGGAGAGATTCAGTTGGCCGACACCGCCAGCGCTGCGGAAGCTTTGCCATCGTTGCGAGGCATTCAGGGACTGATGGAAAAGATAGTCAAGGTCGGCGTCGGCCCCAAGGACAGTGCCGAGGCCCAGGTATCCGCGGCCGAATTTATTCTAGAGGGACTGCACGCGCACAAGCGTATCGGTCGCAACGAAGAGCGTGTCTTCACCGCCGGCGAGAAGCAACCCAAACCGACCGAGAAGCCTTTCGAGCGCGAGGAACACCCGTTTCGCGGCCGCAGACCGTATAACTAGTCGTCAGTCGTCGGTCTTCAGTCGTCAGCCAGGCTCGGCGAATGTTGTGCTGACGACTGACAACCGACGACTGACGACTGCTCTTATGAAACGCATCCGCTACAGCAAGTACGTTCCCGATCCGGCCGGCGAAATGAGCATGGAAGACCTGCTCAGCGCGCTTTCGGACTATCTGCTGCAGAGCGGCTTCCAGAACTACATGTTCTATGACCTGCCCGAGGGGGAGCAGACCCTCGACGACCTGCGCCGTGCCATCGAGCAGGCCTTGCTCGACGGGAACCTGCTGGACGAAGAAATGCAGGAACGCCTGCACCAGATGCAGATGGATGGGACGCTGGACGAATTGATCGAGCAACTGATCGAACGCATGGAACAGGAAGACTACATCAGCGTCGACCAGCCACAAGACCCGTCGCAGCAATCGAGTGCCGGTGGGCAGGCCGGCGAAGCCCAGCAGGCCAAATTTGAAATCACCGACAAGAGCCTGGACTTTCTCGGCTTCAAAACTCTGCGCGATCTGATGGGCTCGCTGGGTAAATCCAGCTTCGGTCGCCATGACACCCGCGACCTGGCCACCGGGATCGAGGCCAGCGGCGCATCCCGACCCTACGAATTCGGCGACACGCTCAACCTGGATATTACGGCCACGCTCTCCAGCGCCATCGAGCGCGAAGGCTTGAAGCTGCCTCTGAACATCGAGTATTCCGACCTGCAGGTGCACCAGTGCGAGTATCAGTCCTCCTGCGCGACCGTGCTCATGCTCGATTGCTCACATTCGATGATTCTGTACGGCGAAGACCGCTTCACCCCGGCCAAAAAAGTCGCCATGGCGCTTTCGCACCTGATCCGGACACAATATCCGGGCGACTCGCTCTCCCTGGTCCTGTTTCACGACTCAGCGGAGGAAGTTCCGCTATCCCAGTTGGCCCGGGTAAAGGTCGGTCCCTACTACACCAACACGCGGGAAGGCCTGCGGCTGGCGCAGCGCGTTCTGCAGCGGCAGCGCAAGGACATGAAGCAGATCGTGATGATCACCGACGGCAAGCCCTCGGCGCTGACCCTGGAAGACGGACGGATCTACAAGAACGCCTTCGGCCTCGATCCCATGGTGGTCAGCCAGACGCTGGAAGAAGTTTCGAAGTGCAAGCGGGCCGGCGTGATGATCAACACCTTCATGCTGGCGTCGGATTACGGTCTGGTTCAGTTCGTGCAGAAAGTCACGGAGATGTGCCGCGGCAAGGCCTACTTCACCACGCCGTATACGCTGGGGCAGTATCTGCTGATGGATTACATGTCGCGGAAGACCAAGACGATTCACTGATGGCGCGATGTGCAGTTGGATCTGAGTTTAAGTACCAGTTCTTAGTTTTCAGTTCTCGGATCGCAGTTCTCTGTGCTCATCCCTTTGTAATCTCTCCCACCGCCCGATACGCTTGATCGATGGCGCCGTCGGTGTAGGCGTATGCTCCGGCGTCGGCATTGGCGATTGCGATTCTCCCGAACGGTTTGCGCGCCACTTCGCAGGGTGTTTCTCCGCCCTCCAGCCAGAACTTGTCCCAGAGCGAGTTGTATTCGTAAGCGTAGCCGTGGGGCCAGCGATTCACGGTGATGGCCGTAATGTCATTCGCGGGATCGAAACCACCCGGGCCCGCCACTCGAGACAACTGCTGGCGGATGTTTCGCTCCATGGTTTCAAACGTGGTGGTGAAGAGTTCGATCCGGCCTAGAACGTGCTGATCACGTGCCGGGCGGCCGGGCTTGCACGGCGTCTTCGTCATGTGGATGACGATTGGTTCTTCGGGTTTCTGCGAGCATTCGTAGCCGCCGATACTCACAGGTAAATCCAGGTTCATGTAGGAGTGATACCCATCCGGAACATAGACCGCGTTGGCGCCCAGCTTCTGGAAAGCTTTCCAGTTGCGGATCGCGACGTTGGTGTAGAGCAATGGAACCTTGGCCGCCGACGACAGCGCATCTTTCTGTTTCTGCGGCAACTGATCGCAAATATAGGGAATGACGACGTGCCAGCACGCCAGGATGCAATGCGCGGCCCGTACCGTGTACACCTTGCCGGCACGCGCATAGGCGATTTCGACCGTCCTGGCGCTGGCGGGATCTCCCTGATGCTTCACCCGTACGGCCGTGCTGTTCAAGCGAATGCGGACGCGAGACTTCTTCTCATCGAGTTTGGCATAGTTCGCTCGCGCCAGCACCACGTCCGTGGCGGAGCGGCCCGGAATGGCCTGGGGAATCAGTTTGCGGACCAGCAGGCGCGCGATTGACGCATTGCCATCGGGAAAGTGGAAGAAGTATTTTTCCGCTACTTCGTTGAACGCGGCATCGCGGCTCATGCCTTTCCCTGGAGCAGGGTCAAGATTCATACCCGAGAAACCGGGGGCCCCGAGCCCCCACGCGTCCTGCGCGGCGACGGCGTCAAATCCCACGCCGAACAATGGCTGGGGCATGGCCTGAAACAGTTTCACCACTTCGGGGCTGACTTTGACCAGTTCGCTCAGGAAGCTGTTGTAGCTCATGCGCGCCAGGCGAGCTTTCTTTTCGTCCGAGCTCAAGCCGGGAAGATAGTCCGTCTTTTCGGTGACCAGGCGTTTGTAGTCTGCTTTGGCGGCCTCCGAAAAGGGCGCATCTCGCAGGAAGATTTCCAACGCGTGGGCCCGCGCTGTATCGTCTTCGCTCTCTCCGCCAACGCGCGGCATGGGGTTGGTTACCAGCCGGTCAGCGCCGAACGTCTCTTTGTCGAAGAAGATTTTCGGGCCCAGCCCGAAGGACCGGTACAAATCGCGGTTTACGTACTTGGGATAAGACGGAACGTCAATGCCCAGTTCCTCGATCACGCCCTTGGCCACGGCGCTGTATGGGGCCGGGCTTTCGATGGAAAACGTCCCGCCAAAACCCAGCATGGTCCGCTGGGCGGAGTGGAACTCGTTGCGCTTGGCGTGTCCGCCGAAGTCGTCGTGGTTTTCGAGAATGAGGACGCGCGCCTTGGAGCCTGCGACCTTGCGAAAGAAGTGCGCGGCGGAAAGTCCGCTGATGCCGCCGCCCACCACCACCAGATCGTAGGTCTCGCCGGTGTCAATGGGCGCTCCCGCGTGCTCCCAGAAGGTGCCGTCGCGCAGGCTGTGCGCCGCTTCAAAGGACCCGGGATGGCTGCCGCGAAGTCCAGTCAGGGCCGGGGGATAGTAGCCGGGAGAGTCTTGCCGTTCGGCTTGCATATCGGCGGCCAGCAAGTCAGAAGGAAGAATTGCCGCCCCAACGGTGAGTGCGACGCCGTTCAAAAAATCACGCCGCGTAATCCGGCGGCCCATCCCCAACTCTCGATCTTTCCATTCGTTCACAGGGGCTCCATCAAGGGTTTGAGGCCGCAGAATACGGCGGCCAGCGGAGGACGGTGAGCGCCCAAGCGAATTTGACGCGCAGTCCGTTACACGTCCCAAAACTATTTATGGTAAGGGAAGTTCCCGGTCAGCTGCTGCTCTCCGCTTTTTTTACCGCCGATTCCGCGCCCAGGAACCCAATGCGACTGTGGGTGCCATCGCAGAATGGTTTGGTGGTCGACCCACCGCAACGGCACAGCGAAAACGCCGGCTTGCCGGTCAGGTCATACTTGTTGCCGTCCGCGTCGAACAGTTCGATTGAGCCCTCGGGATCTTCCACCCGATAAGGGCCATTCTTGCGGACGGTGATTTTGACTGCCATGAGGCCTCCCTGTTCGATCCTGATATTGAAGATAGCAGAAAGCAGCTGTCAGCTGAGAGCTTTAGGCTCCCAGCTTTAAGCTCTCAGCCTTGAGCCAGACCCCTTGATGGAAGCTGATTGGACATGACCTGACAGCCGAGAGCTGCTACGCCGCCGCCCACTTGGTCTGTATCAGGTTTCCATAAAGTTCGAGATACTGATCAATCATCCGCTTGGAGGTGAAGCATTCGCGAGCGCGCTGATAAGCACGATTGCCGTAGGTGCGGCACAGGTCCCGCTGTTCGCTCAGGCGGCGGATCGCCGACGCCAGGCTGGCACCGTCATTTTCGCGGAAGTAGAGGGCGGCATCGCCCCATATTTCGCGGAACGCGGGAATGTCGTTGGCCACAATGGCGCAGCGGGAAAATGCAGCTTCCACCGCCGCCATGTCGAAAGGCTCATAGCGCGAGGTAGCGGCATAAATCGCGGCCCGGCTGTAGAGGGTGCGCAGTTGGGCTTCGGTCTGAGGACCCTTTCAGCGCGACATTCACCTCGTCGATCGAAAGTTTGACATCGGCGCGGATGGGAATCCTGGCCGGACCGTGGACCGGCGTGTCCGATCCCACGATGCAGACGGGGAGAGGGTGGGTGTGCTGGGTAAGCAGCGAAATCTGCTTGCCGGCGTCCCATAACCGGCCAACGGCGAGGACGGAATCATCCTTGCCCACGTAAGGGTTGAAGAAAATTGGATTGCGTCCGTTATAGATGACGGTTTCGTGCCGGGCCCGGGTGTAGCAGTCGCGGATGGTGTCCCGCATCCAGACCGAAGGGGCCACCGCCACGCTGGCCACGGCCAGGCCCCGGGTGACAACTTCGCGGTACCATTGCAGCCAGCGGTCCTGCTTGGGCTCCCGTCCGTGGACTGCCCGCCACCAGGTGATCAGGTCGCCGTGCGCAACCACGACGCGCGGCACCGCAACCGGCAGGCTGCCGTAGCACAACTGGTTCAGGTGAAGCACGTCGGGCTTCACTTCCTTTATCAGCGACGTGAGATAGGCCGCAGAATCCTTAAGGTCGTGCTGGCCTTCATCCATCCAGTCCAGGCGGAATGCCGTGGGGCGGTATTCCAGACCGTGCAGGTTATCCATCCACAAAGTCTGTTGAGGCAGGGGAATTTCGCCGAAACTCACCAGGGTGACGCGCAGTCCTCGACTTACCAGTCCGGAGACCAGTTCACGGGTGTAGGTCCACGTACCACTCAAGGTGTCAGCGGTGACCAGAACGTGCACGAATTTCACCTGGGAAAGGCGGATCGGGGCCAGGGAGTGGCGACTCCGCATTTCTTTCTACTGCGTCATTGTAGTGCGGGAAGTGCTATATCCGGGAAGGATATTCGCAGGTTCGGGTGCGCAAAATGTTGCGCTCCGGGGATGGGTGCTGCGGCGGTTTTCGGCGTTAAGCCAGCCTCAAACCGGGCCTTCAAGCTTGACCCGCATTTCCTGGGCAAGTTGGTGGACGGCACGCATCCGGGCCTCAGCTTCGCTTTGGAGGTTGGGGACGTGCAGCGCCATTTCACAGGAAAGCAGCAGCGCTGTGACCGTGCCCTTGAGTTCGTTGCGCAAGGCTTGGTGTACTTCTTGCCGGGCCAGCAAGACTTCTCTTTTGTGCCGATGCAAGGCGGCTCGCAACTCGCGCGCGACTCGCTCCATACCGTTGATCGCGAAGTTCACGTGTACCGGCACCGCCGTCCCGATGTGTTCCAGCACCATGTCGCTCTCGACCGGTTCGGTTTCGAGGAAAGCCTGATCGATGAGAACGGCCACGTATTCCTGGGCGCGAAGCTTTGCCAGCGCCTGGGATGAGGTCGCCACAACGTGGGTTTCTTCAGAAGTGATCTGTTGGATGGCCTGGGCGCAGCCCAGAGCTTTAGCAGAAGGCGTAATCACGAGCAGCATGCTGGCTAGTCATTGCACGTCAACAGCCGTGCCCGCACTACTGAAAATAGAGGAGTTACTGAGCGATTAGTGCCGACTGGCTCCCACTCCGGGAAGGTTGATCCACAATCCGGAGAAAGTTGCTCCCGACCTTGAAACAGAAACCTCAGGTTGGTGTTGCGCTACCAGCGCTGCACCGCCGCTGCAGTGCAACCCCGGCTATTGACCTTCATCGCAAGCGCACCTACCATCGTCGCCAATGGCCGCCCCCCTCCCACCGCTGGGACAGACGTTTTCCCATTACCGCATACTGCGCAAAATCGGTGGGGGAGGTATGGGAGTAGTCTTTGAAGCCGAAGATCTCAAGCTCGGCCGTCACGTGGCCCTCAAGTTTCTTCCGGAGGAGTTGGCCCGCGACGCGCAAGCACTGGGCCGGTTTCAACGGGAAGCCAAAGCGGCATCTGCCCTGAACCACCCGAATATCTGCACCATCCACGAAATTGATGAGGTGGAAGGCCGGGCGTTCATCGCCATGGAGCTGCTCGAAGGCCAGACCCTTCGGCACCTGATCAGCGCCAAACCGCTCGAGATTGAAACTCTGCTGGATCTGGGTATTCAGATCGCCGACGGACTTGATGGAGCCCATGCCAAAGGCATCATCCATCGCGACATCAAGCCCGCGAACATCTTCGTGACTACTCGCGGGCAAGCCAAAATTCTTGATTTCGGGCTGGCCAAACTTTCCCTGAGGCCGGTAACTGCCAGCGACAGCGCCGCGACCATCGATGCAGAGGAAAATCTCACCAGTCCCGGAACTGCCATGGGCACGGTCTCGTACATGTCGCCGGAACAAGTCCGCGGCAGGGAACTTGACACCCGAACCGACTTGTTCTCGTTTGGGACGGTGTTATACGAGATGGCGACCGGTCAGCTTCCGTTTCGAGGAAATACGTCAGGAGTGACCTTCGAGTCGATCCTCAATCGCGAACCGGCGAGCTTGATCAAGTTGAATCCGGATGCCCCGCCCCGGCTGGAAGAGATCATCAGCAAAGCCTTGGAGAAAGACCGCGATATTCGGTGTCAATCCGCAGCCGAACTGAGGGCAGATCTAAGGCGTTTGAAGCGTGATTCTGAATCGGGAAAAACTGTTGGGGAGAGTGCAGCCTCTTTGACTCCGCCGGCAGGCAAATGGTCCCCCACGAGAGTCGTGGCGCTTACCATCGCCGTCGTTCTCCTGGGCGGAGCATTGTTCGTGGGAGGCAAGTATTACTGGGCCCGCTCCAGCAATATCGTCGATTCTGTGGCTGTACTGCCGTTCGTGAACACCAACGGCAATCCGGAAGAGGAATATCTCTGCGATGGCATCACCGAAGGCCTGATTGACAGCCTCTCCCAGCTTCCGCAACTGCGGGTGATGTCACGAAGCACGGTGTTCCGCTACAAGGGCCGAAACATCGATCCGCAAACTGTCGGACGCGATCTGAAAGTGGGAGCTGTCCTGGTGGGGACCCTGGTCCACCACGGCGACAGCATCCACCTCCAGTCGGAGCTGGTGGATGCACGCGATGGCTCTGAGATCTGGGGCACGCAATACGATCGCCCGATTTCCGATACTTCCGCCGTGCAACAGGAAATTGTCCGGGACATTTCCGAGAAGCTGAAATTGCGACTCAGCCCCGAGGATCAGAAAAAGCTTACCGGGCAGAAGACCGAAGATTGGGAAGCGTACAACCTGTATCTGAAGGGCAACTATTACTGGAACAAATTCACCGACGACGGTATGCGGAAGGCCGTCGACTACTACCAGGAAGCCATCGACAAAGATCCGAACTACGCCTTGGCGTACGTCGGACTGGCAGATGCCTATCATGAGCTCGCATACGACAATCCTCCTTCAGAGATGATGCCCAGGTCAAAAGCGGCGTCAACGAAAGCTCTGCAACTGGATGATTCCGTGGGCGCAGCTCATGCGGCTTTGGGATGGGTGCTGTGGCGATACGACTGGAACTTCTCCGAAGCAGAGAAAGAGTTTCGGCGCGCGATCGAACTGGATAGCTCGAATCGCGGAATGTACCCGCTTTTTCTGTACTCAATGAAGCGATTTGATCAGGGCGCGGCTGAGCACAAACAAGCGGTAGCGCTCGATCCCTTAAGCCTGATCCAGAACACCAACGTCGGGGACGGGTTGTATTACGCTCATCTATACGACCGGGCGATCGAGCAATACCAGAAAACCCTGGAGCTGGACCCAAACTTCAGCCCCGCTCACTTCGGCCTCGCAGGTACATACGATCGCAAAGGTATGTACAAGGAAGCCGTCGCGGAGTGGCAAAAGGCATTCATCGCCGACGGAGACCCCCGAACCGCGGAGCTGATTGTCAAGGCGTACTCGGTGTCGGGCTATAGAGGCGCTATGCAAGCCTGGCTTGACGATCTTCTTGTCCAGTCGACCCACAAATATGTTTCGCCCCTTGACGTGGCAACCATCTACGCCCGCCTCGGCGAGAAAGAACACGCGTTGGAGTGGTTGGAGAAGGGATATCAGGTGCGCGATGCCTCCATGGTGGACGTCGCAGTGGAACCAACCTTCGACTTTCTCCACTCCGATCCACGCTTTACCAACCTTCTACGGCGCGTAGGACTGCCGCAGTAGATCCCAGATATTTGTCATCCCGGCCGGAGCGAAGCGCGGCGAGCGAAGTGGAGGGACCTGCTTTTTCTCGCGAGCTAAATCGCGCGAACTTTTCTAGTCCGACCGCAGGGGATCTGCTCCTGCGTGGTTCAGTCCTGCGCAACATACTCCTTCAGCTTGCGGTAGAGCGTGGTCTTGCCGATGCCCAACATGCGGGCCGCCAGAAGCTTGTCGCCGTTGAGTTGGGCAATGGTACTCAGGATGGTCTGCTTCTCCAGTTCCGCCATGGGCATGATTTGAGTCTTGCCGTTGCTTCCATTCGAGGGATGGATGGGGGCTCCAAGGATGGCGCTGGGCAAGTCCGCCACGTGGATTACTGGTCCCGAGGTGAAGGCGCAGGCCCGCTCCAGGCAATTCTCGAGCTCCCGAACATTGCCCGGCCAATCGTAAGCCAGCAACGCTTTCATGGCGTCGTCACTCAGGCTCCGCTCGTGTCCCCCGGCGCGTGACAGGCGCTCCAGAAAGTAGCCGGTCAGCAGCGGAATGTCCTGGCGACGCTCCCGTAGCGGAGGAATCTTCAAGCTCAGCACGTTGAGCCGGAAATAAAGATCGCGGCGAAAGGTTCCCTGCGCCACGGCCTGTTCCAGGTCGCGATTGGTGGCCGCCAGAATTCTCACGTTAATGGCAATCCGTTTCGTGCTTCCGACCGGACGAATCTCCCGCTCCTGGATGGCCCGCAGCAGTTTGGCCTGAAGATCCACCGGCAGCTCTCCCACTTCGTCCAGAAATACCGTGCCCCCTTCGGCGATGGCGAGTAAGCCATCGCGGGATTGCACCGCCCCGGTAAAGGCACCCTTGACGTAACCGAACAATTCACTTTCGATCAGCGTCGGGACCAGCGAGCCGCAGTCCACCGGAATGAATGGTTTGTCGCGGAAAGGGCCGGAGAAATGGATGGAGCGTGCCACCATTTCCTTTCCCGTGCCGCTTTCGCCCAAAATGAGTACTGGGTGGCTGCTGTGGGCGGCCTTGCCGATGATGCGATAGAGCTTTTCCATCTCCGGCGCCCGGCCGACCATGCTGCCGAAACCCAGCTTGGACTTGATCTTCTCGCGCAGGGTCCGGTTTTCGGTTTTCAACTTCAGATGTCCCGACACCCGCTGCAGCAGCAACCTCAGTTCTTCCATGCTGAAAGGTTTGGTTACGTAGTCATAGGCCCCGTTCTTCATGGCCTGCACCGCGGATTGGACGGTGCCGTATCCGGTGACCACCACGATGACCGCATCGGGCTTGCGCTTGCCGATCTGATGCAGCGCCTCCAGGCCGCCCGCACCCGGTAGTTTCAGGTCGAGCAGTACAACATCGATGCTCTGCGTGTCCAGCATCCGATAGGCGTGCTCGGCAGAATCCGCCACGGCGGCATTAAAGCCGAGCGATTGCGCGACTTCGCGACAGATTTCCCGGATGGCGCGTTCGTCGTCCACGATCAGGAGGTTGAGGAAATTCGCTGCTTCTACCTGGACAGGGTTCAGGGCGCTGAGTGCGGCGGTGGTCATGAAATCACCTCTCTACTTTCGAACTTGATGGGAGTGCCCGGTTGGACTTGGGGCAGGCGCACAAAAACGGTTGTGCCTTTCCCCGGCTCGCTTTCCGCGATGACGGTTCCACCCTCCTGCCTGACCAACCGACGGGCAGTAGCCAGGCCCAGGCCGTTGCCGCGCCCTGGCGTTTTGGTGGTGAAGAACGGCTCGAAGGCACGTTCCAGAGTTTCGGCATCCATACCGCAACCGGTGTCCGTTACTGCCAGTTCTACCCAGGGCCCGATTTGCGATTGCGGCCCAGGCCCGAGGAGTTGGCCGGCGCAGTTCCGGGTCGCGAGCGTAATCCGGCCACCGTCAGGCATGGCGTCGCGGGCATTCAGCACCAGGTTGAGCAGGATCTGCTGCACCTGTGCCGGGTCCATTTTCACCGCGCCCAGGTCGGCAGCCAGCGAAGTGCGCAGCATGATGTTTTCGCCGATCAGGCGGGTCAGCAGGTCTTCGATTCCGGTGACCACGTCATTCAGCGCGAACACACGAGGTTCTTCGGCGGCGGGGCGCGCGACTGCAAGCAACTGCTGCACCAGGGCGGCGCCATGTTCGCCAGCCAGGCGCATCTCCTGGGCGTGACGATGGGGAGAGCTTCCCTTCTCCAATTCGCCGATCAGCAGGTCGCAGTAGAGCATGATGCCGGTGAGCAGATTGTTGAAATCGTGCGCTACCCCTCCGACCAGCCGGCCGACTGCTTCCATCCTCTGTGCTTCCCGTAACTGCCTCTCAGCCTGCTTCTGCCGGCGGACGTCACGCGCATGGACCACCTGAAATTCGCTACCCCGCAGGTGAAAATCGGCGCGCGTCATTTCGATGTGCAGGCAGGTGCCGTCCTTGCATGTGCGCACAAATTGCACCGCGTGACCGCCTTCAGGGTTCGAAGGCGTCCTGGGCACTGCGGCAAGAGTGCGTCCGGGGATCAGGTCTTCCACCGGCCGCCCCTGAAGCTGCGACGGATCCAGGCATTCAAACATTCCGCACCAGGCGGGATTGCCATAAACCATGAGGCCCGACGCGACAATCGCCAGGCTCTCCGGGAAGGCCCCAATGGCCGCCAGAAGGACTGCGGGATCCAGGGACTCCGGACTGTTGGGCCGCAACTGCGCTATTGCATTCATCGTTCCCAAGTTCATTCCCAGCCCTTGGTGAGACCTTTGGGGCGGGCTTTCATAAAGCTTTCGTCAAACGAAAGCATTAGCCGAGGGGCATGTTTTGGGAAAGCGCCAAATGGGTGCGGGAGCGGTGTCGAAAGGCCTACCCCCTCCCGAATTGGGAAACCCCGTGCGATAGGTTCGCCCTTTGGCGCGCTCTCCATTTTGGGAAGTTTAGACGCCCGCAGACAGACTGCTAAGGGCAGCGGTCACACAAGGCTGTGACGTAAGAACATGGGGGCATCACGTGCGATGAAGCCTTCAACTTGTATGCAACTTGTAGCCTCGAAAGTGCCCGAATCGCGGGTCGTTTATCGACTTGATTTTCGCCTTGGATATGATAATTTGGATGTCCTCTTCCCCGGCTGTCTATCTCTAGAAAAATCAAGACTTCAGGCCGAGCGATCGTGGTTTCGCTGCCGCGCCCATCTCTGAACTAAAGGGCCATGTAAGGAATGAATCGACAGCGGGCTTTACTTCTGGTTGCTGGGTTGGTGATATCAGGCTTCACCGCGTGTGGCGGGTCAGCGTCTCAACCTGGAAACGTGACGACACCCCCAGCTACCTTCCAGGAAACGTCTCCGGATGCCAGCGGCACGGTCGAGACGTTCAGCCAAACCCAGATTGATAATTCGAACCCCTTTTTCGCCAAATTAGGGACGAATGATCGGACGTGCAACACTTGCCATGTTGCCAGCGATGGGTGGAGCATCACTCCAGCGCACCTGCAGCAGCGCTTCCAGAACACCCAGGGCACGGACCCGATATTTCGCCCGGTTGACGGCGCGAATTGCCCCAGCGCCGATGTGTCTACCCTGGCAGCCCAAACCTTGGCCTATAGCCAGTTGCTGAATCATGGGTTGATCCGGATGACGTTGCCGGTGCCGGCGAACGCTGAGTTCAGCATTATCGCGATAAGCGACCCTTATGAATGTCCGGAAACGACCGCGACCCTGCCGGCGCTCTACCGGCGGCCGCTTCCCGCCACCAACCTGAAGTTTCTCAATGGAATCATGTGGGACGGTCGCGAACCTGACTTGAAAACCCAGGCCAAGGACGCAACCCTGGTGCATGCTGAACCCACCGGTCCGCCGACGGACGCCCAGCTGACTCAGATCGTGAGCCTCGAAACCTCTCTGTTCACCGCGCAATCGCAGGACAATCTGGCCGGAGACCTGACCGCACAGGGCGCCAACGGCGGTGCGAAGTTCCTTTCGACATTGCCCTTCTCTCCAGGAATGAACTCAGGCTCGGCATTTGACCCTGACGTGTTCACCTTATACTCCAGCTGGACCAGCGCGACTGGCCCGAACGCCGCGTCGCAGCAGGCGGTGGCGCGCGGAGAAATGCTGTTTAATAATTTTCCTTTTACGATTTCGGCGGTAACGGGATTTAACGATGTCCAGGGCCAATCGCAGGTGACCGGTACCTGCACAACTTGTCACAACACGCCGAACGTTGGCGGTAATTCTTCGTTGGCGATGATGAACATTGGAACCGGTTCGTCCGAGGTCCCCCTCCCCTTGTACCTGATTCAATGCAACGATGGCACGCTCACCGAGTCCACCGATCCCGGGCGCGCTATGGTGACTGGTAAATGCGCCGATATTGGCAAATTCAAAGTCCCGGGCATGCGCGGGTTGGCTGCACGCCCGCCCTACTTCCACAACGGAACGGCCGATACCCTGATGGACGTGGTGAATTTTTACGATCAGCGTTTCAATATGCTGCTGACTGACCAGCAGAAAGCTGACCTGGTGGCGTTCATGAGCACGCTGTAGCCGGCCGTGTGGGGAAGTGATGCGGTTCTAGAGAGGTAGGGGCTGGGCCAGACGAAAGGTCAAGGAACGCTCGGGCGCAACCCCCACGTCCATGCTGCCGGCGGCATAGGTGGTGCCGGGAGCGTCGATTGAGGCCCCGATAAGCGCGCCTTTTTTCCCCGAGCCATCCCGCAGGATGGTCACGTTGCGTTGCTCATGCGAGCCCCGCTTCATGAAGATGCTGGAACTCTGCATCGGAAGGAACTTGCCGTTGATGGAAATCGCAGTCAGGGCCAGGCGCAGGTAGCCCGGTTCCTGGAACCGGTCAGCCGCTCTTGCCTCGAGCACCTTTCCCGCCAGGAGAGCGCCCCGTGGCACTACTGTCCGCCCCCGGACAATGATGGGCTGGTCCAGCTCTGCTTCGAAAGGATCGCCGGATCGGGAACTTGCGCTGGATAGAGACAACCGCAGATGGATGGTTACCGCCGTTCCCGCGGGAATTGTTGTGGGCGCCAGCACGCCGGTGGGAAAATTTCCCGCCTTCTCGGATCGCGCCTCAAAAGGCAATTGCTGGTCCGCGGCCGCGTTCTCTTCGACGCCCGGCAGGCTTTCCCGTTGGGAACAGCCGGCCAGAGTCAACCCCAACAGCAGAACGGAGAACACGGCGGCGTTCCGCCAATTCCCATTCGACAACTTCATAAGACATCCTGGCGCGAGACCGCCCTTTCCCACAAGTCGCAAGATGGATGCCATTGCCGGGACCGAATTATCAGCGACTTAGTTGATGGGTGGAGTCTGCAGTGTAGTTATTGCCGGTATTATCGCCCTAGTTCACCGACGTTTCGGGGGGATGCGAACCGGTTGAAGGGCAAATACTGGACGTCGTGGGTCGCTGGTTCACGTAATGACCTCATACCCGTCTCATTGGAGTCTGCGAATCACGATCCACAGCACAATTGCGATCGCCACGACGAGCGCGTACAGAGTGTAGAAGGGCGCGAACATTAAGGACGTCTTATGTCTGGACGCCTGCGCCTGTCAAGCGCATAAGTCATCGGGCGGCGTCGAACGGGCAAGCAAAAACGGAGGAGGCGGGTCTTAGCCGCTCCTCCGTAGAAAGAACAACAGTTTTCGGTTTTGTATCCGGTTAGTTGGATGATCCGCCGAAGTCGACTGACGCGCTGGCGGCTTCGTTCGCGGGCTGGACGATCAGGCCGTCGAACGGGGTTGCTCCCACAAAGCGCCCACGGACCACACTGATGCGGCGCAGGGGATATCCGGAATCAGGCCCGCGATGCCAACTGCGGCCGCCGTCCCGGCTCTCGAACACGACGCCACTAGCGCTGCTGGTGGCCAACAGACGCTTCTTGCTCTGGTCATACGCAATCGAGTTGATGTTCTTGTCGGGCAGGCCGTTCACGATATGCTCCCAGGTCGCTCCGGAATCGGAACTCCGGTAGGCGCCCTCGCGGGAAGCAACCAGGATTTCGCTGTCAGGCGTGAGCGTCACGCCATGGATGCTGGTGATATAGGAGGAGAGCGGAGCCTGCTGCCAGGTCGCTCCATGGTTCGAAGAATGAAAAACGTTGGTGCGAGTGGCGGCAACCACCAATTCGCCCCGCGATTCAACCGCGACGAAATCCGCCTTGCCCAGGACCGGACCACCGGTCCATGTCTTGCCCTGGTTCGAACTGCTGAACAATCCGGACGAGGTGGCTGCCAGCCAGCGCTGGGGCGTGATTTCAATATCGCTCACGCGTGCATCCAGAGTCGAACGCACCGCAACCAGGGACGGAACTTTCTTCCTTCCCTTCTTAGTCTTCACCAAGCGCACCGTCGCTTTCTCGGTCACGATGGTGTTGATCGGACGCCACTGGCTGGCATTGCGATCAAGCAGGAAGATGCCCTTGTTGGTGCCGGCGATCAGCCCGCCATTGGGGACCTGCTGCAGCGCGAACACATCGCGGCCGCCCAGGCCCGCGCTCTTCTGCTGCCAATTCTGTCCGCCATCTTGGGTAGAGAAAACGCCGCCAAACTCGCGGTCGTTGACCACGCCCACCAGAATGCTGTTGGGATCGTTTTTGTCGGTGAGAATCGCACTGACGTAGCGGTGAGTGTAGCCATGGTTGGAGGCCACGAACGTTGCCGCCCCATTGTCACTGGCCAGAACCCCGCTGCGATCGGTAGCCAGCAGCACCCGGCTGGAGTTGCGCGGATCGATCAACACATCGTTCACCACGACTTCGGGATTGCTGACGCGCTTCCAGGTTTTGCCCGCGTCCGTGGTCTTCCACAGGCCCTCGGTGGTCCCGGCATAAACGGTTGCGGGATTGTTGGGGTCCTGCTTCAGAACCCGGGTGCGGCGCGCGGAAAACGGAATGCCCTGCAATTTGTGAAAGAGGTCGCCCGCGCTCTCACTCTTGTAAATTCCGGAGCAGGCGCTGGCATAAACCACCGCCGGATTGGTGGAATCGACGATCACCGAGAACACGTCCGAGTCGTCGATCATTCCCTTGTTGATTCGATTCCAGTGGGCTCCGCTGTCGTCGGTTTTCCAGGCCAGATGCCAGGTGCCGGCATAGACCACGTCGGGATTCTTGGGATCCACCGCAATCGACTCGACATTCTTCAGTTCGGCCTGGCTCACGGGAGAAATCCGCTCCCAGCTGTTGCCGCCATTCTGGCTGCGAAACACGCCGTCGAGAGCGCCAATGACCAGTACTTTGGAATCGTAGGGGGCGATGGCCAGGGCTCGCACCGACTTGCCGTGCACACCGGGCATGGCTTCCCAGTTGTTGCCGCCATCATGCGAACGGTACACGTCGCCGGCCTGCTGATCCACCACGCTCCACGCGGAAACGTAGATGTGTTTCGGATTCTTGGGATCAATCACGATGTGATCCAGCACATTGTCGTCGTTGCCCAGATGGGCCAGCCGCGACCAATTGTGTCCCGCGTCGGTGGATAGGAACAGGGTTCCGGTGCTGGTGCCCAGGTAGATACGATCGGGATTCTGCGGGTCGAAACTCAGACTCCGAACATCGCCCCCGTCCGGGCCCAGGGCAGTCCACTGTCCGGCCCACAGGGTAGCAACCGAAAGCATCGCAATAACCAATGTAATCAACAACTTACTGGAGGTCGTTGAAATCGCACGCGAAATCATAGGTGAATTTGCCCCTAGCGAAGAAATATGCGCTCGCGGCTGAGATTGACAGCGTAATACTCTCTTTTCAAGTTACCTAAGGACAGATAAAAAAGGGCCGGTCGAGTATGAAACTCGACCGGCCTAGGTTCAGATTAACCATCACTGAGCCTTGGGCTTAGCGGCTTTCTTCCTGGCAGCCGGGTGATCGGGAACAGCCTTCACCATCGACTCATCCACCACCGCGGTTCCGGGCTCCGAGAAGGTCGCACCGGCCGGGACTACCCAGTATTCGGCAGTCTTGGTGCCGGCACTGCCTGTGCGCACTTCAATCCGGCTGGCATCGATGGCTTGCTTGGCTTCGCCACCTGACAGATATGCCTTGGAATTTACCGCGCGCTCCCCAGCCAGGTTCTTGCGCCTCTCGCCGGGTTCGGCATTGCCCACGACTACGAGCTTGGCATCGGGGTCATGCTGCAGCCGCTGGGCAACATCGTCCAATACGGCCTTGCAAGTGTTGTCCACGCGCCAGGGTTTCACTTTGTTGGGGAAATCGCACTCGCTCAGTTTGCTGGCCTCTGGCGGCGGTGGAGGCGGAACCTCGACAGTCACCTGGCTCGAACCCGATGCGGTGAGCCCACGAGAATCGGTACAGGTAGCGCTCACGTTGATCGGGCCGGCTGTGGCCCCGGTGGTATTGAGAGTGGCGGTGCCGCCCTCGCCGGAAATGCTGCCACCACTGGCGGTCCAACCGCTGACCGTAACCGGTACGCTATCCGGGCTGGTGCAGGTGCAAGTCAGGGTGGAAGGCGTGCCCGCCTGGACCGACGTCGGATTGGCCGAGCAAGACATGGTCGGCGGATTCTTCGGCGGCTCCTTCACGCTGAAGGTGGCCGTGCAACTCGCCTCGCCCCCCTTCTTCATTTTGGGGTCGCTAACCCGAGCAGTGACGGTATAGCTGCCGCCGGCCACTCCGTTGGTGTCCACCGTCGCCGTAGTGTCCTTACCGGTGACCTTTCCGCCTGTGCTGGCCCAGCTGTAGCTGAGCGTATGCTTGGGATTGAAATTGCTGGCACTGGCGGTGGCGGTGACGGGCTCGCCCACCATGACTTCACTGGGCTGGATGGAGCAACTCGCCGCCGGCACGGCAGCCGAAGGATAGCCGAAGCCGATGACCAAACCGGTCCGCAACCGGACACCTTCCAAACTGGAACGCCGCAATTCCGGAAACGCAGGCGAAACCACGTCGCCAAAATTGTGATGGGCCCACACGTAGTCAGCTTCAAACACGCGCAGTGAGAGCCGGCGCCAAACGTTGAGGTCCATCCCGCCGCCAAGAATCGCACCGATGCCATTGCTGGTGGCGACCTGGGGCACGGTGAGACGGTTGTATCCGAACAACGTGTGGGCAAAAAAAGTGACGCCCTCACTCCGCAAGGCGAAGCGAGGTCCGATCGATAGGGTATTTTCCGCGCCGAACTTGTTCTTATTGCCGCCGTAGTCGGCTTCCAGCCCCCAGTGCGGGGTAAAGTTGTAGTTAAAACTGGCGCCTGCGCCCTGAGGAATATCGCCCATTTTCTGCGCCACCGGAGCAGTCGGAGGCTGGAAGGGCGAGGGCACAGTGGCACCGGGATGCAGCCACTGATAGCCAGCAAAGAATTCCTCTTTCGGCGTACTGTCTTCTTGCGCCATTGCGCTGCCTGCTACCAACGATGCTGCCAATAAACCGAAGAAGATGCCAGACAGCAATCTACGAAGTGACATGCAATCCTCCAAAGAATCCAGTTTCTACGTCCACGCTCGGATGCTGGGCAAGCCCCGGGAGTTTGCGTGGAATGCCGAATACCGGCTTTACTACGGCAAACGATTCTACCCTAAATCAGGCGGTCCGATCACTTTTTGGCAGTCGGACGATCTGCGCTAAGTGTCTCATTTTGATATGCTAGCGGGCTTATGAACCTGGTCCAAGGCATCACGACCCGTCTTTGTGAATCGAAGAGATCCGCCTCTCTTCGGACAAGAAGATTGGCAAACCCGCGGCCACGCTTGCAGCCGGGCGGGAAAGCCTAAATAATGGCTGCCAGACCTCTATGACCCACGAAAAAGTACTGATTGTCGAGGATGAGGAAAATGAGCGGACGGGCCTGGCCGAACTGGTCACGGGCTGGGGCTACCGGGCCGAAACTGCGAAAGACGGTGCCGAAGGGTTGGAAAAAGTTGCAGCCTGGGCGCCTTCCATTGTGGTGACGGACATGAAAATGCCGCGCATGGGCGGATTGGAGCTGCTGGAGAAGCTGGCGACCGACGCCCAGACCATGGCGGTCGTGGTGGTGACCGCGCAAGGCACGATTGATAGCGCGGTCCAGGCCATGCGCATGGGAGCCTACGACTACATCACCAAGCCGATTGACACGAACCGGTTGCACACCATCCTGCAAAACGCATCGGCCTTGCTGGGAACCCGCGCGGAACTCGAGGTCACGCGCCGCAAACTGCGCGACGCCGGCTCGCTGGGCAGCCTGATTGGCAGTTCAAAAAAGATGCAGGAGATCTTCCATCTCATCGAGATGGTCTCGCCCAGTACCGCCTCGGTGCTGATCACCGGGGCCAGCGGGACTGGCAAAGAGCTGGTGGCCCGCACCGTTCACGAGCTTAGTCCGCGGCGGAACAAACCATTTGTTCCCATCAATTGCGCTGCGATTCCGGAAACGCTGATCGAAAGCGAAATCTTCGGCCACGAAAAAGGCGCCTTCACCGGGGCCCTGGAGCGTCGCACCGGATGCTTCGAACTGGCCGAGGGTGGAACTCTGCTGCTGGACGAAATCGGCGAGATGCCGGTGGCCACGCAAGCCAAACTGCTGCGCGTTCTCGAAGACCGCAAGGTGCGCCGACTGGGCAGCAAGGTGGAGACCACGGTCGACGTCCGCGTCCTGGCCGCTACCAACAAAGTTCCCGAGGAGGCCGTTGCCCGGGGTGAACTGCGCAACGATCTTTATTATCGCCTCAACGTTTTTAATATTCACATGCCCCCTCTGCGCGAGCATAAGGACGACGTCCCGGAACTGGTTCAGGCGTTGCTGGCAGATATGAACGAAAAGCATGGCCGCAAGGTCGCAGGTGTCAGTGAAGCCGTGCTCAACGCCTTTCAGAGCTATTCCTGGCCGGGCAACGTGCGCGAAATGCGCAACACGCTGGAGCGCGCGATCATTGTGTGCGACGGCGCAGTGGTCGAAACCAAGCACCTGCCACCGGGGTTCGGGCAATCCAGTCTGCGGAGTTCGGACCAGGATTCCGACACGGTACGACTGGGCGTGGGAACCACGGTCGAAGAAGCCGAGAAGCTGCTGATCCTGAAAACTCTGGAGGCCACCAACAATAACAAGACCCGGGCGGCCGAGATTCTCGCGATCAGCTTGAAGACCCTGCATAACAAGCTTAAAGAGTACGGCAACGCCACGGCCGACGCGGCTTTAGTGAGGGAGGAGTAGGCGGAAGCAGCAATTAGCAATTGGCAATTGGCCAATTTCCATGGGTGGTAGCTGAATGCTAATTGCCAATTGCAGTAGTTTCCCATGCGCCGAAAAACCAAAATCGTGCTGGCCATCACCTTCATGGTCGCGGTGCTGGCGCTGGCGTTTTCCTATGTCTACATCTCCGAATTGCTACGCCAGCGAATCACCACGGCGCGTGAATCGGCAGCCCAGTTGACTTCGAACCTGGCGTACCTGGCGGCCAACGCCGCCCCTGATTTGAGCAGCACCAAGGTGGACACCACCAATCCCCAAGCCACGCACCGGGCGGTGGCGTACTACCTGGGCACCGATCGTGATCTCAATAATTTTCTGGAATCGGTCGTCGGTACCTGGCCGATCATTTACGACGCCGCCATCGTCGATAGCGACGGCAAAGCCATCCTGCACACCAATCCCGACCTGATTCACAAGCCCGTTCCCGACCGGCCTGACTTCCATGAGGTGGAGAACGCCAGCTTTCGGCGGCAACTCCGCATGGTGTATAACCCGCCCACCGTGTATGACGTGCGCATCCCTCTACAACTGGACGGGGCGCGCTTCGGCAGCATCCGGGTGGGAGTATCGACGGTCTTCCTGAAAAATGAATTGACGCCCCGGTTGCAGCAGGCGGTGGTCTTCTCCAGCATCGCGATTTTTCTTTCCCTGATCCTGGCTGCCGGCCTGTCGCACATTGCCCTGGGCCCGCTGGAGCAGATCAATCGCAGCCTGGATAGCGTAGCGGGCAGCGCGGAAGCCGTGGGTGAGCCCGACGCCGGACACGATGAGTATGGATTGGTGAGCCTCAAAATCGCCCACTTGGGACGCCAGATGCGGGACGCGAAGGAAATCTTTTCCGCTCTGAAAGACAATGTGGACCAGATCATGGGCAATCTGCAGGACGGCCTGATGCTGTTCACCCGCGACACCCGGGTGGTGCTGGTGAGCGCGTCGGTGGAACGCTTCCTGGGCCGGCCACGGCGCGAACTGCTGGGCCAGGTGGCGCGCGGGATTTTTTCTTCCGAGTCGGAGTTCGGGGCGCTGCTGTTGCAGGCGTTTGAACGGCGCAGTCCGATCGCCCCGCGTGAGATCGAGTTTCCCAATGGGAGGCGAGTGCAAATTTCTCTCGATCTTATCCGAGAAAAAGAAACTCCCATCGGGGCGCTGCTGACCATGCGCGATGCGGAGTCAGTTCGCCGCATCGAAGACGAGATCGAAATGTCCCGCCGGCTTTCTGCGAATGGCCGGATTACCCGCGGCGTGGCCCACGAAGTCAAGAATCCGATCAACGCCATTGTTTTGCACCTGCAGTTGCTGCAGGGGAAGCTGCGCCAGGTCGATCCCGACACACGGCGCCACATGGACATTATCGGCAGCGAGATTCACCGCCTGGACCGGGTAGTGCAGATCCTGGTGGATTTCACCCGTCCGCGCGATCTGCATCTGGAGGAAACGGACCTGCGCCGCCTGCTGGAGGATGGAGTGCAGTTGGCCGGGCCCGATGCCAGCCGGCACGGTGTGGCGATCGCCTGTGAGCTGCCATCCCAGCCTTTGACGGTGAAAGTGGACACTGATTTCATCAAGCAGGCCATCCTCAATGTTGTGCTCAATGGGGTGCAAGCCATGCCGGACGGGGGCAAGCTGACGGTCTCGGCGCGCCGCGAAGACGATATGGTCGTCACCGAAATTCGCGACCAGGGTAGCGGAATTCCCGCCGAGGCTCAGGACAAGATTTTTGAGCTGTACTTCACCACCAAGAAAGAAGGAACCGGGATCGGGCTGGCCCAGACTTATCAGATTCTGCAATGGCACTATGGATCGGTTGACTTCGAATCGGTTGAGGGAGAAGGCACGACCTTTCGCTTGCGTTTGCCGCTGGTCCAGACCCGCTCGAATGCGCTGCAGGAAGCAGTAACTCGAAGCTAGGAAGGAACCCAGTGTGAAAGTCGCGTGAATTCTGGGCCATGGGAGTGTGGGGACGGCAGCACTGGCGCTGGAATTCCGGGTAACCCTGACGGGCGGTTCGTAACATCCAATTTTACGTGCCTATGTATCTGGCTCTCATTCTCGGATTTTGTGCGCTGGCGGCGCCTTCGCTCTCGGCCGTCGTAGTTCAGGCAAGGTCCCCTCAACTCATGCAGGAGACTCAGCCGCCGCCGGATGCAGCGCCCCCCGGTTCCCTTCAGGATTCGCCGCAGAACAGTACACCGAGTCCCGCGACGGAACCGTCGCAATCCGGCGCGGAACGCAAGTCCGAGCCGACTGCGGCCCCGCCTGCTCCGGAGGCCGCTCCAGAACCTCAGAAGACGCAGCCCGAAGCGGCTACGAAGAAGCCGGAATCCAAGGCGCCGGCTCCGAAGACGGCGAAAAAGAAACACCGCCACCGGAAGACCACTGGGGCTACAAGCGCAACTCCGGACAAGAAAGTTGTACGCAACGGGGGCACGGTCGATCCTGCGGTCCAACTCACCCCAGGCATGAGCCCGGAGCAGGCCTCAAGCCAGCGCCAAAGCACTACTGAATTGCTGGCCGCGACGGATGCCAATCTGAAGCAGATCTCGTCCCGCTCGTTGGACTCAAGCCAGCAGGATAGTATCAGTCAGATTCGGAAGTACATGGAGCAAGCCAAGACTGCGGAAAAGGCAGGAGATTTACAGCGCGCGCACAATCTCGCGTCCAAAGCAGTCCTGCTTTCGGACGACTTGGTGAAACACTAAACGCCTGGGAGATCAGTTCTCGGTTTCCAGTTCCTGGTTGTCAGTTTCTCGCCCTGATTGCGATCATCGCTACCTTCCCTTGGCGCGGGCCGCGTTTACCTTGGACAATAAGTCTTGCGAAAGGGGTTGCACCGGCCCAGGAATTTTGGCGGCTTCCATCAATACCGCACGCGCTTCGCTGACGTGGTTCAGCTTGGCGTAGGCGAAGCCCAGCCGGTAGAGAGCAACCGCGTACTGCTGATCGTCTACCCCTTTGAGCAGCTCGGTCGCGGCTTTCAACTCAGGGACCGCGGCCGCGGTTTTTTCCTGCTTCATATAGGCGTAGCCCAGGGTGGAGTAGGCAACCCCGCCCGAGAGCTTGCGAGTACGGTCGGCATCCGGGGCATCCGCCTTGGCTGCAGCGATCGCCCTCTTCGCGTAAGCGGCACCCTTGGCCACGCTGCCGGGCTTGGGATCCTCAACGTACGTGCTGGCCAGAAGCAGGAGTGCGGGCAAATTATCGGGATTCGCCGCCAGGGCTTTTTCGCCGAAAGCAACCACTCGGGTCGCGTCTTTGAGCTCGGAAAGCGACATCATGGCGTACGAGGCAACAGATTCGTCAAAGCGGGAATGGGGGAAGGCGACTGTAAAACGATCAATATCGTTCATCCGCGCTTTGGCATTGGTTTCGTCAACAATGACATTGAAGGCGGCTGCCTCCAGGAACTCGTATGATTTTTCGGAAGAGCTCTTCTGCTGTTCCGTCTGGGTGGCAAAATCCTGGTCGCTCATTCCGGCCGGTTTGGCTGCTTTGCCGATCGAGTTGTAGAGTTCGCCGCCGCGCACCGAGTAGTCCAACAACTTACTGTTGTTCTTCATCTGCTGGGCGATGCTGGCCTGGGACACGAGGATATCGAGGCTGTGCGGTGCACTGGCCAAAGCCTTGTCGCCATAGTCGAGCGCTTTCTGCATATCGCCGGCGCTTTGGTAGGCCTGCGAAATCTGCCAGTTGCCATAGGCCACGGCGGCCGGATTGGACGTGAACTGCTTCACGAAGTCCTCATACATCGCCAGCTTCTTTTGATCATCCGGCTCTTTGGTGATGGCCTGCAGCGCCTGGTCCTCCGGAGTACCCGCCGGAATTACGAGGGCTTCTAATTGCGCCAGGGCAGGACAGATAAGAACGAACAGAAAGGTAACCAGCAGGACGGGCCAGCGGCCGTGCTTCATACGTCACCTCCGTAATTGCGTCGGCGCATCGTAGCTCTGAAGCATGGGGTTATGCAAGCGGAAGGCTTTTGCCCCAATGCGCCGCGAAAAACTATTGCCCATCGGCACAAAATTCGCATGTGCTAGTCTGGGCTCATGCAGGGTCGCGAGGAAACGGACTCGCCCGCAGTCGAGAGAAATTCAGTGCAAGCGGAAGGTTCAGCACCAGACTTCCAGCGTCGACCCTGGACGCATTCCATATTCTTCATCGTGCTGATCGCCTTCCTGCTGCGCCTGGCCGTCATCACGATCGGCCACACCTACCGCATCACCCCCCGCCGCGATCACTTCCAATTCGGATGGGAAATGGGACGCATCGCCCGCTCAATTGCGCTGGGCCAGGGTTTCAGTTCTCCCACGGATCTCTACACCGGACCCAGCGCCTGGGCGCCGCCGGTCTATCCTTACATCCTGGCTGGTGTCTTTAAGCTGTTTGGGATTTACAGCAATCTTTCCGCCTGGGTCATCCTGGCTTTCAATAGCATTTTTTCGGCACTGACCTGTCTCACGCTGTACCGAATCGGAGAGAAAATTTACGGAGTTGCGGTGGCGCGGGCCACAGCCTGGACCTGGGCGCTGTTTCCCTATGCCATCTACTGGCCGGTGCGCGTGGTCTGGGAGATGAGTCTCAGCGCGTTCCTGTTGAGCCTGGCATTCCTGCTTACCCTGAACATGGCGGACAGGCCGCCGCGTCCGCGCATGTGGATCGGATTCGGAATGCTCTGGGGTCTCCTGGCGCTCACCAATACCGCGGTGCTTTCGATGCTGCCATTCTTTTTGCTCTACCTGCTGTGGCGGTTGCCCCGCCAGCCCCGCCAATTTGTAGGCGTGGGATTGTGCATCCTGGCCGCGGGGATGGTCGTCAGCCCCTGGCTGGTCCGCAACTATACCGTCTTTGGCAAATTCGTTTTTGTTCGCGACAATCTTTCCCTGGAAATGCACATGGCCAATAACGACCAGTCCACCGGCCTGTGGACGCGCAGCCAGCACCCCGGCAACGATCCCGAGGCCATGCGCAGATTTCAAGAGCTGGGTGAAATTCGATTCATGGAGGAGAAGCAACAACAGGTCCGGGCATTCATCCGGGAACATCCCGGAGAGTTTTTCCGTTTTACCCTGAACCGCGTTCTCTACTTCTGGATCGGACCTCCCCAGGCTGACATCGTTGCCGGATATGATCTGAGGATCGCCCGCCATGTCATGTTCATTCTTCCCGCGGCCTTCGCCTTCGCGGGTCTCTGGGTGACGCTGCGAGGGAGAAAGCCCGGAGGATTTCTGCTGTCCTGCCTTCTGCTCATCTATCCGCTGCCGTATTACCTGGTGAACCCGTTCCCCCGCTACAAACACGCCATCGAACCGGAGATGATTCTGCTGGTCGTGTATTTATTTTGGGAAGCCAGCCGGGTGCAGATCCATCGCCGCTCCCCGCAAGGCCGTGATTGAGCGGATTGGCTTTGCGTTCTTTGCGCTCTTTGCGGAATTCTTTGCGCTCTTTGCGGTAAAAAGCTTTTGACCGCCCCTCTTGGCCGGGGAACAGCTTTTGACCGCAAAGCACGCAGGGAAACGAACTCGACACGCCAACCCTGCCCGGTTTGAGGGTCCCGCCCAATCGTTTACATTTGACAGATGCGTGCCATCCTGCAGAAGCGGGCGCTGCGATACGTTTTCGGCGCCAACATGATTTCGATGCTGGGCAGTGGCATGAATTCCGCCGCCGTTGCCTGGTACATTCTGCAGGCCACCCACTCGGAGATCGCGCTGGGAACATTTGCGGTGCTGCAAACCCTGCCCGCCATGTTGATGCTGCCCTTCACTGGAGTTCTCATCGACCGCGAAGACCGGCGCCGTCTGGTGATGATGCTGGATGCGATCCGCGCAGTCATCATTCTTGTGGTTTCGGTGCTGGCCTTCGCCGGCAAGGTGAAAGTCTGGGAACTCTACCTCATGAACACGCTGGTGGCCGCGGGGTTCTGGATGTTCTGGCCGACAATCACGGCTCTCATTCAGGAGTTGACCCCGGGGGAGGAATTTGTCCACGCCAACACGTTTCTGCTGGCGGGAATTCAGGGCGGGTGGTTGATCGCCGGATCGATCGTCGGATTTGTCTATAACCACATCGGACTGGGCGGCGTATTGCTGATCGACTTCTCAACCTACCTGGCGTCCTTCCTGCTTTATCTCGGAGTGCGTAAGGGACGCCACGTGGTGCCCCGCCCGGCGGAACTGCGGGCCGACATCGTCGCCGCTGAAACCGCGGTCGGGCGTTTTGTGCGCGAGATGCGCGAAGGGATCGATTTTCTTCGCGGCCGCCGCTCTTTGGTCACGCTGGGAGTGAGTTGGGCACTTTTTCTGGGTGCGATGATGACAGGGGTGGTGGTGACCGCTCCGTTGAGCGACTCCGTATTTCACGCCGGCGCGGTAGGCTACGGCTGGCTGAACGCAGGTTGGGGCACGGGCGCGTTTCTCAGCGCGCTCTACGCGCCAATGCTCATCGCCGCCGTAGGTTCGCGCCGTTCCATCTCAATTTCCATGGCCCTGCTGGCAGTTTCCATGGCGGTAGTGCCTCTTTCGCCCTGGCTGGCGGTCGCGGTCGCGATTTACGGCATCATGGGTTCAGGCCGGGGCGTGAGCGGGGTGGCCATGAACACCAGCATCATGGAACAGGTGCCGCAGCACTTCATGGGGAGGGTGCAGAACACGTTTTACTTCGCCGGCACGTTGTTGCAAATCATCTTGGGATTTTTGGTCGGCGCAGTCGCCCAGTGGAACCTGGTCGCAGGCTTTTGCATTATCGGCATGGTGTACGCGGTGGCTTTCGTGACGGCCGTGTGGCCGGCGGCAGCGGTGACCCCGGCGCTTGGGCCGGTAGTGGGGGAGTAGATTTCCAAATTCAGATCTTAGATTTCAGTTCTCAGATCTCAGTTCTGCCGAGACGGTCGCGCCGCAGCGAATCTCAGAGCCACGATCTGAAATCGAAGTTCTGACTTCTTCCCCTCCGCTCAAACTGTTATTCTTTCCCGTTCCAATTTAGTCCAGGAGACTTGCATGTCATCCAGCCTCGAAGGTCGAGTTGCGGTGGTCTTCGGAGTCGCCAACAAACGCTCGATCGCCTGGTCGATCGCGCAGGGACTGCACCATGCGGGCGCCAGGCTGGCCATTACCTACCAGAACCAGCGCCTGGAAATGGAAGCCAAAGACCTGATTCTTTCGCTGCCCGGCGCGGAAGCCCTTATGTGCGATGTGTCCGACGACGCTGCCATCGAGCAACTCTTCAGCCAACTCAAAGAGCGCTATGGCAAGCTTCATGTGCTGGTACACAGCGTTGCCTTTGCTCCCCCCGAAGCCCTGAAAGCGGAATTCGTGGCCACTTCGCGCGAAAGTTTCCGCATTGCCCACGACGTGAGCGTGTATTCACTGGTGGCGCTCGCCCGGGCCGCGGCGCCGCTCATGGAGGATGGCGGGAGCATCATCACCATGACCTACTACGGATCGGAGCGGGTTGTGCCCCGGTACAACGTCATGGGGGTGGCCAAGGCCGCTCTGGAATGCAGCGTGCGTTATCTTGCGTATGACCTGGGCAAGAAGAAAATCCGGGTGAACGCCATCTCGGCAGGCCCGATTAAAACGCTGGCGGCGCGGGGCATTGGCGACTTGGGCGAGATGATGAAGGCGCATGCCGAGCGCGCGCCATTGCAACGCAACGTGGATGTAAACGAAGTGGGCGCCACCGGCGTGTTTCTGGCCTCGGACGCCAGCTCCGGCATCACCGGCGAAGTGATTTACGTGGACTGCGGCTACAATATTATGGGGTTTTAGGTCGCGCTATCGCCTGTGCTTCTTGCCGAAAACCTTGCGTGAGATCTCGGGATAAAATTCCTTCAACACATTGAAACCGGCATCGAAGCCAAACTGGACCCCCGCGCGCTCGGCCACACTGGAAAAATCCCGCTGGCTTTTGGGATAGTAGGTCACGGCCAGGGCCGCAGAGCTGAAACTTCCCAGGACTTCAGAGAAATTGAACGCTTTCCGGCCTGAGTCCTGCCGCGTCACCGCGATGCGGCTCACTGCGTATCCCAGGCGGCGAGAAGCACCTCCGTCGCCGAGACGGTAGTAACGCGGATCCTGCCGCAAGAGAGACGGATATAAGCCGGTGACAAAGATGCCGTCGGTCAAACCGTCGGCGAAGCCGGCGCCATACCGCTTGCCATAACCTTCCGCGCCCTGGCCATATTCTTGGGGGCTGTTGCGCGCCTGATTCACACCGGCTTCGACAGCTACAAAAGCGAACGTGTAGGGATTGAGATACTGCACTGCGAGCTTGAACTTCTGGCCGGAGGTCAGCGGAGGCGGTTGCATGCCGGCTTCAACCAATCCGTATGCCGGCATGACGCCGAACATTCGCTTCTGGCCGGATGGCTGGGTGGAAGAATCGGTCCCCTTCCGGGCATGGTTCTGGCCTGCGGCGGCATCGTTATTCGGGGCTGACGGCGACGCCGCGTCCTGAGCGCGGCAGATTTGCGCGCTAGTCACCATCATCAGCCAGATCAGGGGGAGGACGATTGCCAGCCCAGACCGAATGGCAGCGAGTCCTCCGCCCGCTGCAAACCTGGGAAAGGGAGCGTTCAACCTAGGAAGTGACCCGGATGCGCCGGTCATTTTCAGATCCTCGTTCAGACTCGTTCAGACCTCGCCCAGGCTCGCCGACGTTGTCATTCATATTCTCCAGCGCAATCTCCACATCGCGCTCGCGCTCGAAGCGTGCGAACTTCTCCCCCCACTCTATCAGGAGAATGCTGTTGTCAGCGATCAGGTCATCGAGTCCCAATGTTTCCAGCTGGCGTGGGGTATCAACCCGGTAAAGGTCGACGTGATAGAGGTTGGCCTGGGGGCCGCGGTATTCGTGGACCAACGTGAAGGTCGGACTGGTCACATCTTCGGCAGACGCAGCCCGGAAGGCTTCGGCAATGCCTTTGACCAGAGTAGTCTTGCCGGCACCCAGGTCGCCGCGTAACAGCACCAGCTTGGGTGGAGTGAGCATCCCGGCCAGGGTGCGGCCGAGCGCAATGGTCTCCTCGGGGGAGTGGGTGATGAATTCTTGTGTGGCCATGCTGGTCGAAATCGAGTGACCAGTATAGCGATTCCCTCCCCCGGGACGGGTAAGGTGTCATCCTGAGCGGAGTAGTTGCTTCGCTTCGCGAAGCAACCGCGCAGTCGAAGGACCTCTATGTGCTGCGTTTTCGCCGCAGGCTTGTTGTAACAATGTCCCCCCACATGACGTGACGGTGTTAGGGGTCCTTCGACTCCACCGGCCCATTCGCAAGCGAATGGGCTGGCTGCGCTCAGGATGACAGGCTTGATTTTTCTATCGGGAGGTTCGAGCCGCAGCCTCTCAAACCGTTTTTGGCGCGGTCCACTGGCTGGACCTGATTCCCTGGAAACTCCGGTCGGCAGCCGAATCAACCACCATGCGCAAAGCGCGATGGTCGTCGTCGCCGAGCGCGACAAAACGGAAGGGCTGCAGGGCCCCACCACTGGCCGCCCGAACCGGGGTAAGCATTTCAGCCATGCCTCGGACTGGACCAGACTGGGTTTGAAAAGCGACCTCGACAAAATCTCCCTGACCCAGAGATTTCGCCAGGCGCAAGAGACCGCCGGTCACGGAGACCGTTTGGAGTTTGGCTTTGGCGCGTTGACCATCTTCCAACATGACTAAGGCCAGAACTGAACCGCCAAGCTTAATACGTGGAGCACGGCGCTGAGGATGCACTTGGGGAAAGTGAGTCATACCACAAACTATTTCACGGCGCTGTTGGACCGGACAGGTTACCGAAGGCATATGTACGGATTCCGATGGCGAGGTTGAGCGAGAGCGGCTAACCTCTCATGTAATCATGAGGATGCAGGCCTATTGCGGAATTGGCCCTGACCCGAAGGACGACGGCGGCCCGGAGCCAGGACTAATTGCAGAGCGTGACCCGCGGGATTTGTGCCGCGGCCTGCGTCCTGCGAAATGCCTCGGGCAATGCCTGGAGCAGATCGGTTGCGACCATCGAATGCTCGCCCATGCTCTCGCGCGCCACATCGCCGGCCAGACCGTGGAGATGAACTGCGGCAATCACCGCCTCCGCAATTCGATCCGGGTGCTGGGCGATCAGGCCAGAGACCATGCCGGTCAATATGTCGCCGGTGCCTCCGGTTGCCATGCCGGGATTTCCGGTGGTGTTCACCCAAACCGTACCGTCGGGCTGGGCAATCAAAGTCCGATGGCCCTTGAGTACGACGATCACTTCGTGTTCGCGGGCAAAGGTGCGGGCGACATTCAGGCGGTCGTGCTGCACGGCAGGAATAGAAGACCCGATCAGCCGCGCCATCTCGCCAGGATGCGGCGTGATGACCAGAGCACCCGCCCTGTTTTTCAGTTCTGCGGCACCGTTTTCGAAGGCGTTCAGGCCATCCGCATCCAGAACGATGGGGAGTTTGTATTTCTTGATGACGCCCCGCACGAACGCGGCCGTGTCGGGATGGCGCGAAATGCCGGGGCCGACCGCCAGCACAGTTTTTCCTTTGATCAGGGCATCCAACCGGCCTTGCTGCAGTGCGGCCAGAGCAATGCTGCCGGCTTCCGTTTCCTCGAGGGACTCGGTCATAAGCTCGGGATGAAAGCCGGCAACGGTCGCGAGCACTGAATTCGCCGTGGCCACGGTAGACAAACCCGCGCCCGCGCGCAGCACTGCCATACCGGCCATGGCAGCCGCTCCTGCCTTGCCCGTCGATCCGCCCAGCACCAACACATGGCCGAAATTTCCCTTGTTGGCCGCCCGCGGCCGTGGACCGATCAGGGGCGCGATTTCGTGCGCCGTAACCAGGTTAAGGCCCAAAGCAGAGACGATGGCTTCGTCCGGCGAACCGATGGGCGAAATTACTGTCGGCCCGGTGGTGAGCATGCCAAAGACATGGGCCGGGCGGGGCGCGGTAAAAGTCACGACAGCATCGGCTCTGGTCACGGCGCCAACCTGCTCGCCCATGACATCGGCGTCAGCGCCGGATGGAATATCCACCGCCACAATAGGCACGGAGTTCGCATTCATCGCGGCAATCGCTTCAGCGTATAGCCCGCTGACCGGCGGGCGGAAGCCCGTGCCGAGGATGGCATCGATTAATACGTCCGTGTCGAAAATCGCGCGGGCGGATTCAGTCTTCAGCTGTTCCTTCGCCGACGCCGTGATCGGCGCAACTGGCAGCTTGGTGAACATCTCCGCCGCGTCGCCTCGCAGCTCCGATCGCTCAGCCAACAACAGCACCCGCACGTCTTTGCCGGCCCCGTGCAGTTTTCGGGCCGCGACAAATCCGTCCCCGCCATTGTTTCCCTTTCCGCAAATTACCCCAATGCGTTTGGCTGCGGGATACTGCGACGCGACGAACTCCGCCAGCGCTGTACCGGCGTTTTCCATCAGGGTCAGCGAGGGGACGCCGAAGCGCGCGCTGGTGAGGCGGTCGATCTCACGCATTTCGGCAGCCGTAACGATCTTCATGGCCGGGCCGCTGCCATTCGTTCCAATTGGCGCAGTTGTGAGGATTCGCCCATGGCGATCAGGTAGTCGCCAGGCTCGATGCGGTCTTCCGGCGAGGGATTGAAGTCCATTTTCTTTTCCCGCTTGATGGCCAGGATGACAGCGCCGCAATCCTGCCGGATGCGAGAAGTTTCGATGGTCTTTCCCGCGACCGTTGACGCGTTCGCCACGCGGATTTCGCCGATCTCGAGGTCCATCTCAAGGTGAGCAGTAGCAGAGTCGAGAAAGCTGACCACGTGGGGCTGCAGAAACGAGCGCGCAATGCGCTGTCCCGCAAACAGGTAGGGCAAAACCACCGAATCAGCGCCGGCCTTAAGCAGGCGCTTTTCCGCGACTTCTTCGCTGGCGCGGGCGATGATTCTCAACTGGGGATTGAGTTCGCGCGCGGTGAGCACGATATACAGGTTAGTGGCGTCGGTGGTGGTGGCGGCGACCAACCCCCGGGCGCGTTCGATGTGGGCGTCGCGCAGGGTCTGTCCCTGGGTGGCGTCGCCGACCACCGTCAGCCAGGCGGCATCGGCGCCCGCTGCCCGGTCCACGCTCTGATCCACGATGACAAAGGGCACGCCCTTGCTCGCCAGTTCCCGCGCCGCGCTGCGGCCTACGCGGCCCGCGCCGCAAATAATATAGTGCTCCGAGAGCCGGCTGATCTCGCGCTCCATTTTTCGCCTTCCGAAAAAGCTGCCCAGCTCGAATTCTAGCAAAGCCTGAGTCAGTGACCCGATGCCGAGAAAAACCAGTGAAACACCGGCGATGATCAGGCCGACGTTGAACAAGCGTCCGACATGCGACAGAGGATGCGTCTCCTGGTATCCGATGGTGGTGAAGGTCGTGATCACCATGTAGAAGCCATCGAACCAGGGCCATCCCTCGATGAAATGAAAGCCGGCCGTGCCCACCAGCGTGAGCACGAACAACGCCACTCCGATCAGTCGCAGGTTGCGGAAGGCTTTCATGGGAGTAGATGGTCGTTGGTCGTTGGTCGTTGGTCGTTGGCCGTTGGTCGTTGGCTACTTCCCATTGGGGCGGGTGTCGTATTGCCAACGATCAACGACCAAACCAAGGACGAAAATGACTATAAAACAAAAAGGCCGATCAGTCGCAGGTTGCGGAAGGCTTTCATGGGAGCAGATGGTCGTTGGTCGTTGGTCGTCCGTCGTTGGTGGCTGGCTACTTCCCAATGGGCGGGTGTCTCATTGCCAACGACCAACGACCAAGGACTAAGGACCAACGACCAAATTGACTATAAAACAAAAAGGCCCTGCCGCGCCGTGCGGTAGGGCCGAGGAAACGCTTTCGTCGGAACTTCAGGCAGTCACGGACGGAGTTGGCTTAGGCTTTTGGGAAGCGGCAACCGCCAATTGCACCTTGCTATGATGGCGTCCGTAGCCAAAGTACACGGCCATGCCGATGACGAGCCAGATAATCAGCCGCAGCCAGGTATCGCCGGGCAAACTGGCCATCATCAGGCCGGAAATCAGGATTCCCATGATGGGCACGAACGGGACCCAGGGGGTTTTGAAAGGACGAGCCAGGTTCGGACGCCGGACGCGCAGGATCCAGACACCGGCACAAACGATCACGAATGCCAGCAGCGTGCCGATGCTTACCAGTTCGCCCAGAATCCCGATCGGGATCACGGAAGCGAAAATCGCTACGAAAATGCCCACGATAATGCTGGAGATCCAGGGTGTGCGGAAGCGGGGATGAACCGCTCCGGCCCACTCGGGCAACAAGCCGTCTCGCGACATGGAGAAGAACACGCGCGACTGGCCCAGCAGCATCACCAGCATCACGCTGCCCAGTCCAGCAATGGCCCCCAGTTTTACCAGGATGCTGCCCCAGCGTACCCCGGTACTGTCGATTCCAACCGCCACCGGATCGGGGACATTCAACGCGGTATAGGAGACAACCCCGGTCAGCAAGCCCGACACCAGGATGTACAGGATGGTACAGATCACCAGCGAGCCCAGAATGCCGATGGGCATATCACGCTGAGGATTCTTGGCTTCCTGGGCCGCGGTCGAGACCGCGTCGAACCCGATGTAGGCAAAGAAAATCACGGCGGCTCCGCGCGCCACTCCCGACCAGCCATAGTGTCCAAATTCCCCGGTATTGGGAGGAACGAAGGGATGCCAATTGGCTTTTGCGATCTCAGGATGGGCGAAGACAAAAACACCGGCGATGCCGATGAAAGTCAGGACAATCGCAACCTTGACGATAACGATCCCCGAGTTCAGGTTCGCCGACTCCTTGATGCCTATGATCAGAATCACGGTCACGACAGCGATCGCGACAAACGCCACCAGGTTAAACGTTCCTTGTACGTGGCGAAGGGTGGCTGGATCGACACCGTGCGCCTTCAGCGTGGGCAGGATGGTGGCCAAGCGCTCCCAGCGGCCGGCATAGCTCACCAGTTCGGTGCCGGGAGTGGCGGTGAGGGAGGGCGGAAGATGAATGCCAAAGTCCTGAAGAAAGCTGTTGACGTATCCGCTCCAGCCGGAAGCCACGGTTGCCGCCCCGAAGGCATATTCAAGGATCAGGTCCCATCCGATGATCCAGGCAAAAATTTCGCCCAGCGTGGCATAACCGTAGGTGTAGGCGGAGCCGGCGATCGGAATCAACGAAGCGAATTCTGAATAGCAAAGGCCGGCAAACGCGCAGGCGATTCCGGCGAGAACAAAGGAAAGCACGATGGCGGGACCGGCATATTGCGCCGCCGCGGCGCCGGTCAGAACGAAGATTCCTGCCCCAATAATTGCCCCGATTCCCAGGGTAATCAGATTGGTGGCGCCGAGAGCGCGTTTAAGAGAATGTTCGCCCTCTTCCTTAGACTCGGTAAGAATCATGTCCAGAGGCTTGGTTACCAGCAGATTTGCCATGCGTTTCGTTTCTCCTGGGCAGCTAGGCTGAAGCCCCTGTTCCCGGGCGCAGTTGCCGCGACCACATGAAATACACCGGAATTCCCAGCAACACGATAATCAGACCCGGCCAGGTGTACTGCGGTTTGTAGCGTAATAGTACGACATCGATAAACAAAGCCATCGCAATATAAATTGCCGGAAGTACAGGGTAACCAATTGCCCGGTAGGGCCGTTCCGCGTTGGGGTGTGTCCGCCGCAGGACGAACAAACCAAAAATGGTGAGGATGTAGAACACCAGTACCGCGAAGATGATGTAGTCGAGCAGCTGTCCGTAGCTCCCCGAGACGCACAGGATGCAGGTCCAGACCATCTGCACCATGAGCGACACTGCCGGAGTCTTGTAAGTGGGATTCAGCTTGGCGACGCTTTTGAAAAATAGGCCGTCCTTGGCCATGGCGTAGTAGACGCGCGAGCCGGCCAGAATCAGGCCGTTGCAGCAACCGAAGGTGGAGAGCATGATGGCGATCGCCATCAGGGTCCCCCCGGTCGCGCCCAGCATCTGGGACATGACCGCCGTACCTACCCGGTCTTCCGTGGCGTACTTGATGCCGCGCTCCAGAATGGTGGCGCCTGCCGCAGTACCAGCCAGGGGCAGGACGCTCAGATAGATAAAATTGCAGGCGACATACAGCGCGATCACCACACCCGTCCCGATCGCCAGCGAGAGCGGCAGATTGCGGCTGGGATTTTTCACTTCCCCGGCGGTGAAGGTCACGTTGTTCCAGGCGTCGGCGGAAAAGAGCGATCCCACCTGCGCCACCGCGAGGATGGTCAGGGTGCCGACCAGCACAGTCGGACCGCCGACTCCCACCTGTACGGCGTGTTGGGCGCCTAATCCCGCGTTATGCCAGAAGCTTCCCTGAAAGTTTGCCGCCAGAGCCTGCGCATTGCGTCCCACGAACACACCCAGGAAGACCAGTCCCAGCAGGGCGGAAACCTTGGCAAAGGTAAAAACATTCTGAATCAGCGCCCCGGTCTTCAGGCCGAAGATGTTGATCACCGACAGCGCCACCACCACCAGAATCGCCACCAGATTCTGCGTGCTTAACCCGGTTTCCATGTTCCCCAGTACCATGGGGCCGATGTGAATCGGCGGCACTTTCCAGAAATGCACGATCCAGTTCGCGGAAGAGATCGAGGGAAAGAAAATGCCGAGAAACTTGCCAAAGGCCACACCGACGGCAGCGATGGTCCCGGTCTGGATCACAAGAAAGAGCGTCCAGCCGTAAAGAAATCCCCAGAGCGGTCCGAGCGCTTCGCGCAGGTAAACGTACTGGCCGCCCGCGCGCGGCATCATGGCTGCCAGCTCGCCGTAGCTGAGGGCCCCGACGATGGTGAGGAAGCCGGTCACGAGCCAGGCCCCGATCAGCAGGGCGGGAGAATTGACCTCGCGACCGATCTCGGCCGAGACGATAAAGATGCCGGAACCGATCATGGAGCCCATGACCAGCATGGTGGCGCTGGTCAGTCCCAGCCCCTTTACCAGTTCTTTGTCTTGATGGCTATGGAGGTCCCAGTCGGTGGCGCCGGCCGGGGTGGGTGGCTTGGTCTCGGTACTCACAGCCCTCCTGGTTGTGTGGCTTGTGTGGCCGGTGTGGTCGCGGGCGACCCGCCCGCGAAGCCAGCGTTCCGACTTTATCCCAATATTCGGAAAAATTCCTCTGCTGATTTGCGGGGCTCCCGTATCAAGTTGGATATCACCGCCACGGCGTCCGCCCCAGCCTCGATGACGGACCGGCAATTTTCGCGAGTGATCCCGCCGATTGCCACCAGCGGCTTGCCGGTCAACGCCCTCGCCCGGCGAACTCCCTCGAGTCCAACCACAGGGTCGGGATTGGCTTTGCTCGGAGTCGGGAAGACCGGCCCGACGGCGAGATAGTCGGCACTGGTCTTATCGGCTGCGACAAGCTGTTCGGGGTTGTGGGTGGAAACTCCCAGCCAGAGCGTTTTGCCAATCACCTTTCTCGCCCCTTCGGGCGAGAGATCGTCCTGTCCAACGTGGACTCCGTCAAAGCCAGACGCCAGGCATAGGTCGGCACGATCGTTCATGATCAGTTTGACGGAGCTCGGGAGGCGACGTCTTAGCTCCCGGGCCTGTTCCAGCATCTGGCGGGCATTTTCCGTTTTGTTTCGGTACTGCAGGAGTGTAATACCGCCCGCGACCAGCTCAAGGGCGGACAGGCAAAGGGCTTCAGTATCGGAGAAGTGGGCGCAGTCGAGAATGGCGTAGAGCCGGGGGAGGTGAATCATCGCGGGTCTGTGTATGTGGGTCGGACACTCCTGTCCGCGCCTTTGACTTGGAGCTTACCCAAACTAAGCCGTCTCACACCAATCAACATCCACAACAAAACCAAATGCAAAGGCGGCGGGCGAGGGGGCCCGCCCCACACACAGACTCTCTCTTCTCAGGGCTTGCTTCCCTTCGCCAGAAATCTTTCAATGAACGTAGTGTCTACATTGCCCGCTCGGAAATCGGCGTCAGCCAGAATTCTGCGGTGTAGTGGAATGGTGGTGAAGATGCCTTCGATGATGAACATCTCCAAGGCACGGCTCATGCGGGAAACCGCTTCGTCGCGGTCCTTGCCGCGCACAATCAGCTTCGCGATCAGGGAATCGTAGTAGGGCGGGATCACGCCTTCGGCGTAGGCGGCGGTATCGATGCGCACGCCGGTGCCGCCAGGAGGATTGAAAGTCGTAATCCTGCCCGCCGAGGGGGTGAACTTCTCGGGATGCTCGGCATTGATGCGGCATTCGATGGCGTGTCCGCGGTGCACGATCGGCCCGTGCAGAACATTCTCCAGGCGCTCGCCCGCGGCCAGCAGGATCTGGCTCTTCACCAGGTCCACGTCCGTGACCATTTCCGTGACCGGATGCTCGACCTGGATGCGCGTGTTCATCTCGATGAAATAGAGCTTGCGGTCTTCGTCCATCAGAAATTCGATGGTGCCCGCGTTCACGTAGCCCACGTCGGAAAGGGTCTTGCACAGCACTTGTCCGATCTGGTCGCGCAGTTCGGGAGAAACCTGGGTGGATGGCGACTCCTCCAACAGCTTCTGGTGGCGGCGCTGGATGGAGCATTCGCGTTCCCCCAGACTGGCCACGTTGCCGTACTGGTCGGCCAGGACCTGGAATTCAATGTGGCGCGGCCGCTCCACGAATTTTTCCATGTAGAGATCGCCATTGCCGAATGACGCCGCCGCCTCGGACGACGCCGCTTTGAACAGCCCAGGCAGCTCTTCTTCGCTGCGCACAATGCGCATGCCGCGCCCGCCCCCGCCGGCCGAGGCCTTGATGATCACGGGAAAGCCGACCTGGCGGGCCCACTCCATGGCTTCGCCATCGCTGGCCAGAATTCCGTCCGAGCCGGGGAGAATGGGAACTCCCGCCCGCTTCATCGCCGCCCGCGCTTTTTCCTTTTCGCCCATCAGCCGGGTGACTTCGGGCGGCGGGCCAATGAACTTGATATTGCAGGTCTCGGCGACTTCCGCGAAGTTGGCATTTTCCGCGAGCAGGCCGTAGCCGGGATGGATGGCGTCCACGTTGGCGATTTCCGCCGCGCTGATCACCGAAGGGATGTTGAGATAGCTCTGCGCCAACTGCGGCGGGCCGATGCAAATCGCCTCGTCCGCAAAACGCACGGGCAGGGAGTGGCGGTCGGCCTCGCTGTAAATGGCCACGGTGCGGATACCCAGCTCTTTACAGGCACAGATGACCCGTAGGGCAATCTCTCCTCGGTTTGCGATCAGGATTTTCTTGAACATGCGCTAGATGGTGCGGCGAAGAACCTACCACGGAGGCACAGAGACACGGAGAAACGCAAAAAAACATTCACAAAGTACCATGTGCACGTCCCCTCCGGACTATCACCGTCGGAAGGTCTTTATCCAGGTAGTTGGTTTTCTCCGTGTCTCTGTGTCTCCGTGGTAAAAGGCAGCTGTCGCACGTGGTTATTTCCGCGGGCGGATGGCGAACAGCTCCTGCCCGTATTCGATCGGTGCATTGTTCGCAACCAGCTTCTTTACGATCTCTCCCGCCACATCGGACTCAATTTCATTCATCAACTTCATGGCTTCCACGATGCACAGGATCTGGCCCGCTTCAACCGGGTCTCCGGGCTTTACAAAAGGCGGAGATCCGGGAGACGGCGACTCGTAGAAAGTGCCGACGATGGGAGAGCGCACAATGTGCAGTCCTTCCTCGGGCGCAGGCGGTTTCTCGGGGACGGCCGGTGGCGCGTTCACGGTCGCTGACACCGGGGCGGTGCCGAGCTCGGGAGCCGGAGGCGGCGCCGCGTGCACGGTAAAGAAGCGCGCGTCCGAGGCCGAGGTCGAGGCCTCGCTCCCGCGCTTGATCCGCACTTTGACATCGCCGCGCTCCAGTTCAAACTCGGCGATGTCTTTCTCAATTAAGAACTCGATGAGTTCTTTCAGCTCTTTCTGATTCATCGTATGCGCTGGTTCATCGTACGGTGGGACCGACTTCTGCTTCTTGTGCGCCCGCCGGAAAGGCACAACTTACTGCCGGAGCATCTCCTGACGTCCGGAGACGACGGTCATTTTCAAATCGAGACAAGTTCCTTGCTGGTGGGCGTCAAGACCTGGCATCCGTGTTCGGTAACCACGACCATGTCTTCGATGCGCACACCCCACTTGCCGGGAACGTAAACTCCGGGTTCGATGGTGATCACCATACCCGGTAGCAGGACTTCAGACTGCCCAGCGGCCACGCGCGGCGCCTCGTGGATTTCCAAGCCTACGCCGTGACCGGTCGAATGCGTGAAATATTTCGCTAAACCGCTTTTTTGTAATGACTTGCGGGCAGCGCGGTCGACCTCGGCCACGCTGATACCCGGCCTCACGGCGTCTACCGCTGCCTGCTGCGCCTGCTGCACTGCCTGGTAAACTCCGCGGGCCTCCGCAGAGGGGCGACCCACGTATACGGTGCGGGTCATATCGGAACAATAACCCGAAAGTATAACACCGAAATCGCAGACCACGAATCCCTGGGCGGGGATGGCGGCTTGCGACGCCCGGCCATGGGGCAACGCCGAGCGCTTTCCGGAAGCAATGATGGTCTCGAACGACATTGCCTCCGCCCCGGCGTGACGGGCAGCATATTCCATTTCGGCCGCCACTTCGGTTTCGCGGACGCCGGGACGAATCGTTTCCAGGACGCGGTCAAACAGGCTGGAGCCCAGGGTCACCGCGGATCGGAGGCATGCGATCTCTTCCTCATCCTTCACCATCCGGGCCTGCTCGATCAGGGCTGGGGCTTCACGCAGAAGGAAGCCTGAAGGCAACGCGGCGGCGAGCCGGGATCGCCCCGCGACCGTCATGTGCTCGCCTTCAATCCCAATCTTTGAGGGAGATCGACGGCCTTTCTTTTGCTGCGCAGACAGCCACGCGGCGGCAGCGGCGAGCGGTCCTTTGCGGGCGATCACGATCCGGGCAGCCTGCACTTCGGCTCGGGCCTGGTCTGTATAACGGCCGTCGGTGAAAAAGACGCTGTGGGTGACTGTGACCAGTAGGACTCCGGCGCTGCCGGTGAATCCGCAAAGATAGCGAAGGTTGGGAAGATGAGTAATTAGCAGTGCGTCCAGCCGATGCGTGGACAGCGTCTTTCGCAGACGCAGTTGGCGGGCTCCATAGTCCATGTTCGGAGTTTAGCAAGTGGGCGGCGCAAAGGTCATGGCGGACGGCGGGCCCGGTCGGGTCGGGTGGCCCACTCAAGCCCGGTTTTGGCTTGAGTGGGGTTGTCCAGATCTCCCCAATTCTGTCATCCCGACCGGAACAGATCACCGCGAAAGCGGTGATCTGCGGAGTGGAGGGACCTTGAGTCTAACGTTTGCATCGGACGAATGGAGATCGAGTCAGAATGGACGGCAAGAAACGCGAACGAGCGGAAGAAAGACTCCGTCCCGCAGTAGAACTGCTCCCACTCAAGCCAAAAACGGGCTTGAGTGGGCCACCCGCGAGGGATTTCTCCTCAAATCGCGTGCCGTACATTCTACGCCGGACAACAGTCGTATGGCGTCTGAAGCAGATTCGCAAAGTCTAACGCCGATTGGTGAATATAAACGCGGAAGGTGTACTGAATTCATTGACTCCCGGATGGTCGGCCAACCGGAAGCTATCGAGAAACGGGCTTGGGCGAGATCAATGTGCAATCTCCCAGAAGCCGACTTCTGGCCCGCGCCACGGAGATCCTTCCGTGAATTCGCAGCCGTCACATCCCTCCCTAATAAACACTAGCCGACTTGTCAGTACTGATCCGCTTGTGCCCATTTGGAATAGTTCCTGCTTGCCGACGATTACGACCAGCGTTACATAGGGCCCTCCTGATCGAGTGGAAATAACTCTCTGATCGGCGGTTTGCCAGTCCGGTCGGCTACGAGCCAGGGCGTCTTTTCTCTCCGGAGAGCTCAGCAAACAACCAGGTCTTGGCCATCTTCCAATCGCGCTTGGTCGTCTCCGGCGAAATTCCCAGAACATCCGCGGTTTCCTCAACACTCAGTCCGCCGAAGTAACGCAACTCAACCACCCGCCCTTTGCGTGGATCGAACTTGGACAATGAGGCCAGCGCCCTATCCAGCGCGAGAACGTCCACTTGACGGGCTTTAGCCGCAACCACTCCCTCATCCAAAGGAACTTGTACGGCGCCTCCGCCTCGCTTGGCGTAGCCGCGGGTGCGCGCGTGGTCCACGAGAATTCGACGGATGATTTGCGAGCACAGAGCGAGGAAATGCACGCGGTTTTCGCAGTGGACACCTCCCGCGCGAACCAATTTGAGGTAAGCCTCATTGGCCAAGGCGGCCGACTCCAGGGTGTGGCCGGCCTGGCAGCGTGCCATATGCCGCCTGGCGATTCGACGGAGTTCGGGATAGATCAGGGGCAGGAGCCGGTCGAGCGCCTGTTCATCGCCTTCGCCCCAGGCGGCAATCAAACCGCTAATGTCCGGCGGACGCTCGACCGTCATGGCGGTGCCGAACTTACCACAAAAAACATTGGCGTGGATGACCCTTTTTCCCGCCTGTTCCCGGAATACAAGGCAGGAGGAACTTACTCGACTTCTGACCCGCGAAGTTGCTTCAACGCTCAGCAGTTGCCTGCTGTGTACCCAGGCAGTTTCTTTCTCCCAGTGCTGCCGCAACCGTTAGTTAAAAGGAGATTTATGAAAAACATTCGTACTCAGACCCTCTTCGCCTCATTTGTGATAGCGATGCTGCTTTTGCTGAATGTCTCACCCGCCCTGGCTGGTGGCCCGCGTGAAACAGCCGAGAAACAAGACAAATTTCGTGGTCACGTCGAAGTCATCTTCACGAAATGGATAACTGACTTTCCAAACATGGCGGGCATCGTTAGTGGAGATGTCGGCGGCGGTCTCTTTGCCGGGGAGATTCTTAACGCCGAAAACACAGCAACCACTAGTAAGCTCGAGGCCCTTTACCACATCAACGGCGGGGCCTTCAAGTTTACTGCGCACAACTTCATAACTCAAAACAACCTGAAAGGCACGGCCGTAATCAACGGGGTGGTCACGGATGGACCGCTGAAAGGCGCGCGAGTGCGTGGGGAATACCAGGTGATCAGCCCTTGCGGCATAGTTAACGCCCAGAATGGTGCGGGCGGCGACGTGTGTTTCCAGGGCACTCTCACGGTTAGCGCAGGTTCTGACTAAGACTCTGGCAAGCCTCTATAACACCAACCCGCCCCGTTCGGCTTTCGGTTGAACGGGGTTTCTAACGTTTTACCCTTTGGATCAGTTGGCCCATCGAGTAGGGCCAGGTTTCTCGGCCGTAGCGGGCATGGTCATCTTTCCGGGATTTCAAAACTGTCGAACGACCTGTTTGCTTGGCTGGTCACTAGTCGCGGTTGCGGGTTGCGAGACTCCCGGGACTGGGATCCGGTACAGATTGCTCTGGGTCGTACCATGACAGAATGCGGAGACGTTGGGGGAGGGACCAGGACGGCGTCCAACACAGCGGCAGGCGAGCCACTTCTTACGGAAACCGGATGCCGGGGTCGGTGGGAAGGTCTCGTCCAGAATTGCCACTGATCTCGGAAGTATGGGGGGCCGAGGCCGTTACCTCGGTGACTAACCGACGGTCAATGCAGTGGTATGCGGAAGAGATTGCGCTGCAGCTCAGTCTTGGTGAAGACGTATGCCGAGGAATCGGGCCCAGGCGTGATGGACTCATGTTTGATCTCTTTGGCACCCGGTAACTCACCCACACTCGTAGCCGAGGTAATTCCAGTAGCGGGCAAATTAGGCAGGGATTCCCCGGCAGGCACAGGAATTAAGAACGCCTTTCCTCCGGGGATTCCCACATAGAAAAATCTCCCGTCGGGAGACCACCCTGACCAGCAGACTAGGTAGCAGATTTTCTGCGGAGCGCCTCCACGGATGGGCACGGCAAGCATTGCAGGTCCAATATCCGCCTTAGTCCCTGGTGAGAATATGAGTACCCAATTCCCATCGGGCGAAACGGTTAACTTTTCCAGGACTGGCAAGGTGGTTATTCGATCTCGTACCCGACCGTCCTTCTTGATCCGGACCAGCCCATTAGTTTTCTCCTCCAGCGACCGAAAGATGAGATCTCTGTCGGCGCCGAAGGACACTTGATCTCCAGCTTCTGCGACTCGACGGGGTGGCGAGCGGTGATCGAGGCCTGCCAACCAGATATTCCTCTCTCCACTGTCCTCCGCCGTCGTGAAAGCCACTTCCTTCTCGTCGCGCGAAATATCGTAATCCGCGACCGATACTCCGGGAAGCACCCTCTCGGTCCTTCCGGACCCCATCTCCAAAGAGCACAATTCGCCTGACGAGGTCACCCAGCCCAATCCTCCCAACGTAAGGTCCCGCGCGAGGAGATAGAAAATGCGTCTGCCATCCCGGGAAAGGTGGGGAGCGACAGCGTAGCCTTCCGACGAGATGGCCCGCTCTCCGCCCGCATCGTGAATCCAGAGTGCGCTCCGGCGTGTCCCGACAGATGTCACCAGCGACCGGCCATCCGGCGCCAGCGCGATGCCCTCCTCCCCGCTCGGACCGAAGGTTATCTGCTCCGGTGCTCCATCAGGGAACTTCTGGCGCCAGAGGTGTGAGCTGCGACCAACCGTCTCGCCAAAGTACATCCACTTTCCGTCCGGAGACCAGGCGGCTGACGTGCAGGTGGCTCGAGGCCCCACCTGGCGGCCCGCAGCGCTGCCGTCAAACGGTACCAGGCGGCACGGTTGATGAAATGCGTGCGTTTGGTCCATTTCGACGACGAGAACCCACCGACGGTCCGGTGATGCATACGAATAGTGCGCCATGTCGTCCTCGTTCGCCGGGAAGTAGATCTCTCGCCGATTCGCTCGGCTCTCTGTAGTCGATACGATTCCCGTTTGAACGCCGGCCTTGATCTCTGAGAACAGGACCTGCTGACCGCTGACCCAGGTGAGAGCAGAGGCGTTGGGCAGAAGTCGCGTCGGCTGGCCCCCGATTACCGGAACAGTCCAGGTGTCCCACGCAAAGGAACCGTGGGAGACGTTAAAGTCTGTATATGCGATCCGTGAGCCGTCCGGTGCAAACACCGGAGCGTACTTGCGGTCGACGTCGTTGGTGAGTCGCACCGGTTCACCATTCGGCAGCGCCATGACGTAGATCTGGCCGGTGCTGAAGAAAGCATCCTCCCCGCGCTTGAATGTAACCATTCGCCCATCCGGCGACAAGCTGGGGGCCACGACCGAGTCGGTGAAGTTTGTTAGCTGGATGTACTCGGACGGTGATGTCACCGGCGCCGAGCGTCTTGCTGAAGCACCACGCAGCCACAAGTTAGCGCCAATAGCAAGCATGGCTAGCGCCGCTGCTGCAATCGCGGCGACTCGCCAGCGGTTCCATCCCCGCTGCGCCTTCTCGATGGTTCGGCGCCCGTCCGCGATGTTGCACAGGCGGCGGCCGACATCCTTCTGAAGACACTGCCGCAGCAGTTCGCGGACTTGTGCGGGGGTTTTCGCGGGTAGAGCCTGCCAGTTCGGCTCGAGTTCCAGCACGGCCGTAATTGTGTCCTGTAGAGTCTCGCCGGGAAAGGCACGCTTGCCCGTGAGCAACTCGTACAACAGACATCCGAAGGCCCAGATGTCAGTCCGTTTGTCGACGTCTCTTCCGCGCGCTTGCTCCGGACTCATGTAGCCAGGCGTACCGACAATCTGCCCGGCGACAGACTCCACGCTAGTCGCGTTTGCCAACTGCGAGAGGTCCTGGTTCCCCTCCGGTCCCCAGATCGCTTTCGCCAAACCGAAATCCAGTACTTTCACCCTCCCCTGGGGCGTGACCTTTACATTGGCTGGTTTCAGGTCGCGGTGAATAATTCCTTTGTCATGCGCGGCTTCCAGTGCCGCCGCCACTTGGCATGCGCGGTCGAGCGCGGTTTGAACCGGCAGCGGACCACGCAGCGTTTCTCCTTCCACCAGTTCCAAGACCAGGTAATCCGCTTCCTCGGACTCCTCCAGTCCATAAATCGCGGCAATGTTGGGGTGGTTCAGGGAAGCTAGCGTACGCGCTTCGCGGCGGAGGCGAGAGAGCCGATCCGGGTCGCGCGCGAACTCTTGCGGCAATGTCTTAATGGCGACATCGCGACCGAGCTTACTATCGTGTGCCCGATATACCTCGCCCATGCCGCCGGCACCTAACGGAGACACGATGTGATAGGGTCCGAATTGCCGGCCAAGCAGGGACCCCGCGGCCGTCAGCGTGACCGCCATGTCCTCGATTGCGGGTATTTCCAGAAAACTCCCGGCTTGCGCTTCCTTTGCCAGGAGTAGCTCGACCTGACGTCGCAGTTCGGTGTTTACGCCGCAATTCCCATCGAGAAAAGTTTGCCGCGCATCCGGCGTCCGCTCCAACGCGGCGTGGAAGAGCTCTTCGACTTTTTGCCAAAGTTCTTGTTCCACGGTGAGTCTTGTTCAGCGGACGAGATACGCGCCAAGTCCCTCATCATTGGGAAGCACATCCCAATGCGTATGTGCTTCAAGGTCGGAATTATAGGCTCAAACTTGCTGCTGCCCAAGACTCTTCCTTTTTTGGTTTGTCCGGGCCAAACGACGGGCAGTCGCCACATGCAGGATCTACTTGCATTTTGTTACACCTCAAGATAATTCCTGGATCACGGGCAACCCGGACGTTATCGTTCGTCCGTCGGATTAGTATCGACAAACGCGCTTATGGCCACCGAACTATCAACGTCTATCGGTTGGCCAGAAACGGGCTTCGGGGAAGTTGCGGTGGGGCGACAACACGAAAACAAGCGCTGAATTGGCGAAAAATCATTGACCCTGGTTTTTAACGAAGAAACGACGCACACTTTTGCTGTCGCCTGATTTTTTGCAGAGTACGATCGCGGCTATAGCATCGAAGAATCGTTACATCGAAGCTGTGGGACGTGACGAGTTCAAGGAATAGGTAAGGTGAAGTCCGAGGCACCCACCCGTCGAAAACGGTGAACTTCCTCAACGGGCCAGAGAGAACGTGGGCCAGCCCCCGTCAAGATGCTAGGGGTCCTTCGACTCCACCGGGCCATTCGCAAAGCGAATGGCCCGTTTCCGCTCAGGATGACACTACGATTTTTCTGCCACCACTAAAGCCGTGCCCTTCCACACGCCACGAGGAAACGGATGCGGGCAAAGCAAAACCGCCGGCCCTGAGACTTCAGGATGCCGGCGGCTGTCTTTACTTCTACCTTGTGGCTACTGCTTGCTATGTCTGAATGATGCGCGGGGTGATGAAGAAAATCAGCTCCTGGTTGGAGGTGCTGACGCTTCGCCGCTTGAACAGGTTGCCCAGCATCGGGATGTTGCCCAGCAACGGCACCTGCGAGATGTTGACCGAGTTCTGGGTCTGGATCACGCCGCCGATGACCACCGTGCCACCGTCGGTCACCAGGACCTGGGTGGTTGCCTGCTGGGTGATCAGCGTCGGGTTGCCCTGAACCGTACGGCCGAAGTCAGGAGTTGTGTTTTCCACATCCACGTTCAGGAAGATGGTGCCTTCCGACGTGATCTGCGGAACCACGGTCAAGCGCAGGAACGCGTCCACGTAAGTCACGGTGGGCGGGCCGCCGAGCTGGGCCTGGGTCACGATGGGTACGCGCACGCCCTGGCGAACCAGAGCCTGAATGTTGTTCTGCGTTACCACCCGGGGACGGGACAGTATTTTCAACAGTCCGCGCGACTCAGCCAAGGTGAGGATAGCGTCGATGCGCACATTGTTGCTGGCATTGACGAAGGTCAGGCCGCTGTTGGGGCTGGTGACGGGCAGGTTCGAGAACAGAGGAATCTGGCTTCCCGAGGTGGCGCTGCCAGCCGTGATATAGCCCGGCGTCAAACCACCGACTGTCGTCGGCGAATTTCCTACCGCCGACGCGCCGCCGATGGCGGTTTTTCCATCACCCCAGCCGAAACCAAGCTGGGTGCCGATATCGCGTGCGAAACTGCGGGTTGCGGCTACGACGCGGGCTTCAATTTCCACTTCCTGGGTCTTGCGGTCGAGCTGGGTCAGGAGGCGGTCGATCGCCGGCATCACCGAAGGAATGTCCTGGATGATCAGAGCATTGGTCCGGTCGTCGGAGATGACATCGCCCCGCTGGGTGAGGAAATTCTTCACTGTGGGAACGACATCCTTGGAGTGGGCGTAGCTCAGGAAACGGGTGACCGTGACCTTGTCCACGGCCAGCGCCTCGGCTTCAATCTGGGCGCGCCGTGATTCAGCTTCCTTGCGCATGGTCTCGACAGTGGCGATGCGGAGTACGTTGCCTTCCAGCTGCCGCGACAGATCGTTGTTCTTCAGAACGATGTCCAGCGCCTGGTCCCACGGCACATCGTCGAGGACGATGGTCAGCGTACCTTTGACGTTGGGATCGAGAACCACGTTCAGTCCGCTGATCTCGTGGATCAAGCGGAAGAAGTCTTTCAGGTCGACATCCTTCAGGTTTACCGAGATAGGTTCGCCGGTGTACTTGGGGCCAGTGACGGCGGGCTGCTGCGCAGCCTGCACCTTCTGCTCGGCAGCCATGTTGACCGCGGGTTGAACGCCGCTGGACTGCATGGCGGCGCTGGCCGGGGGCAACAGGTTGCCGTCCGGTCGGGCGGCAAACTTTCCGGCGGCCGCAACGGCGCGCGCGGAGGGATCAACCGCAGCCGGTTTGGTATCGTCGGCGGCGGCGGAATCCTTGGGCCGGTAAGAAGGTTCGATAAAGGCGAAATCCGTGGCGTGAGCCGAGGCCTGCACCAGCTTGGCTTCGTGCACCGGAGCTACAATCTCGGCGACCGTGGGCGCGGCTGCAACGACGCTCTTGGGCGCCAGGGTGGGCTGCGTGGCCGAGGCCTTTACCACCACCGGCTGGGGCGCAGCTTTCGCAACCACGGACTTGGTGTACAGCTTCAGGACCAGCGTGTTATCGCTGCCCGCCAACAGTTCGTGGCGGCACGCCTTGGCCAGATCCACCACAATGCGAGTCGTCGGAGTGGTGCGGCCGTCCATACCGAGCCGTACCTCTTTCACTCCGTCGCCGTCGACCGTGATAAGACCGTGCGAGGTGGCGACTACCGTATTCGGCAGATCGACCACGATGCGCGCGGGACCGTCCAGGGTGCTCAGTCGGGGCTTCACCGCTCCCTGCGCCCGGATCTCCACATTGACGCCGTCAGCGGTGCGCACGACGCTCACCTTCTGCAGGGCGGCGTGTTTGGGAGCGTCCGTGCCCGCGCTCTGGGTCTGAGCCGAAGCGGTCAGGAGTACCCCGACCAGCACCGGCAGTAAAACAATCAGGAATTGCTTTCGCATTTCGCTTCTCCCCCACGGGCCTTGCGCTTGGCTCGCCCCGTATCTTTCTCGCAAGATTCGTTTCTGCCGGGTTTCCCGGCCCATCCCATCGACGCCTAAACGGCTGACGTCGTGATCTTCTTGGTCACTTCCCGGGTCGCCGACTTGCCCAGGCGGTCTTGTATCGTTTCCTTGAAAATGATCGAATCACCGGTGATTTTTACGACATAACCGTTGAACACCGGATCGTTCTCCCGCAGGAAATAGGCCTTGTTCAAGCTGTTGACTACGACCGCGATCATGCCTGAATCAGCTTTCACCACACCCTTGAGGTTGATCTGGTCGATCGCCAGGCAGCGCTTGCCAACGCTGCAACCCGAACCCAGCATGCTGCGATTGACCACCGGACTGACGAAGGGATCCCGCCGGCTGGCCAGATCGATGTGCTTGAGCGCGTCCGCCTTCGCTTCCGCGGGCTTCTTCTGGTTCTCTACCGCGATCTGCTGCCGGGGCTCCGATTTCCTGTGTCCGGCGACCGGCTTGGCTTTGAGCGACACCCGCCGGGCAGAAATTTTGGTGGCCGAGGCGCCGGCCATTTTCTTTGCCGGACCGCCGGCAGGCAGGGCCGGATTGGCCGCGCCTACGTGCGAGCCCGCCAAGGCCGGGTTCGAGTGGACCGCTGATTTGTGCTGCACCGGCTTCAGCGTGTCCCGCGTGTTGTTGATGACGCCGGGGTTCTGCCCCCAGGCAGTTCCCGCCACCATCCCCAGAAAAAGAATTCCGATCGTCAGCTTCATATGGTCCCCTGCTTTTTCGCCCCGGGTTGACCTGGTTTTCCAGGCGCGCTCGGCGCTGGTGCCATGTCATGACTGTAGAAGGTCGTGGCCGTGCAGGTGGCCACAACGCTCTCGTTCGGCGCGTACTGATAGGTATGTCTCGCCTTGGCGTCCGTTGGCTTCTTGGTGGTTGCCACCTGTAGACCCGAAACATTCACGATGCGCTCCAGCTTGCCTACTTTGTCGAAGAAATTCACCATCGAGTAGTACGGGCCATCGAGTTCCATCTCGAAAGGTACTTCGGTGTAGAAGTCTTTCGCCGTGGTGGGTTTCGAGGTGTAGCGGCGCAGTTCGATGCCGGCTTTCGAAGCCTCGGCATTCATCATCTTCATGAAGCCCGGCACTTCTTTCTCGTCGGGCACGATCTTGCGCTCGATATCCAACTGCTGTTTGAGGCTGGCCAGTTGGCGTTCGATATCCACCAGCTTGGGCCGATAGGATTCCAGTTCCGCGTTTTCACGGAGCTTGGTCTCCAGGGCGGCCTGGGCCGTCGCATTGGCTTCCCGCTGGCTCTTGAACAAGGTGAAATACAAGGCGACGGAAAGTACCAGCGCCCCACCCAACAAGGCTGCCCACTGTTTGATACCCGGCATTTCGCTAAAGTTAGCCATATTTTCCCGCCTCCCTAGGACTTCGCCTTCTCGCAGGTCAACGTAAAGTTGAATGCCTGCATTTCTTTGTAGGAGTCATCCTGGTAGGTCTCTTTGATTTCGATGTTCTTGAAGTATCCGGTCTTTTGCAGATTGGAGATCAGAGTGGCCACGGCGTCGGTGCTCAGGGCCATGCCATCGATATCCACGCTGCCGCCCTGGTCCTTCATGCTGTTCAGCCAAACCGCTTCCGTGCTGTTCACCGTCTGGCCAATCGTGTTCAGCAGATTGACCGGTCCGGCCTGGGCCGCGCGCAGCTGGTCGATCACGTCCACCCGGCGCTTGTAGTTTTCGGCTTCACGCTGGCGCTCCATGTAGCGAGCCTTGACGTCAGCCAGTTCGGCGTTCTTCCGCATCGCCACTTCCATCTTGGCGGCAATGTCCCGATGCTGTTTGTCCAACTGGTACCAGTAGCCCACGTTGACCAGGGCAGCCACCAGCAGCACCACCAGCACCTTCACCATCGGTGAGCCGACGTCACCCACTTCCATGACGGCAGCTGCCGAAGCCGCGGACCGCTTCTTTCCCTTTTGTGCTCCCAGCAGGTTGATTCGGATCATAAGTCTTCAAAACTCCTTAAGGCCAAACCCACCGCAACTGCCATCTGGCCGGCATTCTCCTCGATCAACTGAACTCCCGGTCCTTCCGCCGGCAGGCCGATCTTCTGAAACGGATTGAAGATCTCCACCGGTAACGAAAACTCCTGGCGCAGCGCTTCGACCAGACCTGGAACCTTGGAAGAACCGCCTGCCAGATAAATCTTCTCAATGTGCTCGCCCGCCGAACTGGCGCGGAAGAAATCAAACGTCTTCTGAATTTCGAGCACGATAATCTCGGTCACCTGCTGCAGGATGGGCGTTTTGGCGTCTTCGCTGACCGTGCCCACCTTGTGGCCCAGCTTCAGCGATTCAGCATCGTCAAAGCTCAGGTCCAGTTCTTTCTGCAACGAGTCCGTGTACTGATGACCGCCTACGCTCACGTCGCGCGGGAACAGCGGCGTGGTGCCCTTCACGATGTTGATGTTCATCACGCTCGCGCCCAGGTTCAACAGTGCCACCACTTGTCCCGGCGCGGGTTCGTAGTTGTACTCATAGCAGTTCTGCAAAGCCAGCGAGTCGATGTCCACAATAGCCGGAGTCTTGCCCGCCATCGAGAGTACGTTGGTGTAGTTCAGAATCTTGTCTTTCTTGACAGCCACCAGCAGGACGTCCATCTGCGGGCTGCCGGCGTCTTCGGAAAGGATCTGGTAGTCGAGACTCACATCGGCCAGATCGAAAGGAATATGCTGCGCCGCTTCCTTCTCGATGGTATCGGCCAATTCCTGGTCGCTCATCGAGGGCAGCGAGATTTTCTTTACAATCACCGAGTGGCCGCTTACCGCCGTGGCCACGGCCTTGGCCTTGATGGCGTTGTCGGTGAAGAGCTTGGAGATCGCGCTCGAGACCGTTCCGGAATCCACGATCATGGAATCCACGACGATATCCGGCGCCAGCGGCTCCAGGCCCAGGTGCGCCACTTCGATACCGTTGCGTCCCTTCCTCAGCTCCACAGCCTTGATGCTGGAAGATCCCACATCCAGACCCACAATCGTTTTTGATCCCAATCCAAACATGTGCCCGCCTTTTACGGTTGCCCGGCAGCCTTACCAGCCGCCTTCGGTTTCTTCTTGCTTTTCGCTTCCATCTGGCTCGACTTCTCTTCCATCCACTGGTCCAGCCTCGACTTCTTGAAGCGCCAGCGGTTGCCCAGCTTGAAAGCGGGAATCTTCTGCTCGCCTACATACTTGTAAAGCGTGTCCGGACTCACTCCCAGGTACTGCGACGCCTGGCGAATGTTCATGACTTCACGCGAGTCGGCCATAGTTCCAAACCCTTTCCACAGATTCAGGCCCGTAACGCAGCCGATTTCCCGGACTGCCGGGCAAAACGTTGGGAGAAAATTCCTCGTACAAATTGCGTTCGAGTGAATTTAGGTGTGCTGAGCATATATCAACCGGTAAAGTGCCAAGGTCAAGGCGTATCTTCGGGTTTTACCGGGTTTTATACCTGTTTTCTGGAAAGTGCCTGGGCGGGAGTTCAACGATGGTACCATCCATAGTGCCATCGCAAATAATGGATACCAGTAAATGTGGTGTTTATACAGTCGGTTCGATCAGTACCCCAATTGCATAACCAAAGTACTACAGACGTTACTCAGGTATCTGGACAGGCGGGAAGGCCTCAGAACGGGGGAATCGCCGCAAATATCGGGCCCTGATGGGGTTGATCCTGGTGGCGACGGCGTCTCGCCGGCTGTCGCGAGGGCATCCCTGCGGTTTGCGCCGAGGGCCAGCTTGTCATCGATGCCGTCCTCAATACGGGAGAGACACCAGCGGCGGTCGAACCAAACTTGCCTGGCCAATGAGCTAGACTCTTCAAAATGGTCGAGATAGCTACCGATCGCCAAGCTGTAGCCGAGCGCGGAAAGCGCCTGGAGTACTTCACAATCATCTGGAACAGTCTTGAGGGTCTGGTGGCGATGATAGCCGGAGGACTTGCGGGGAGTATTTCGCTGGTTGGTTTTGGAATCGACAGTTTCATAGAGGTAACCTCCGGAACGGTGCTGCTCTGGAGAATGTGTGTTGATCGGGACGTGCGGAGTCGCGAACGAAATGAGCAACTCAGTCTGAGAATCGTGGGTGTCTGCTTCATGGCTCTTGCGGTCTACATCTTGTACCAGTCGTTTTCGGACCTTCTCAGCAGGAGACCAGCAGAACACAGCATGCCCGGAATCGTTCTAGCCTGTGTTTCGCTGGTCGTCATGCCGCTTTTGGCTCGAGCGAAAAGGAAGATTGGGAGGGAACTTGGGAGTGCCGCTATGCGTGCCGACGCGCGGCAGACCGATTTCTGTGTGTACCTGTCCGCCATTCTGCTAATAGGCCTCTTGTTGAACGCTGGCTTGGGATGGTGGTGGGCCGACCCAATCGCTGCGTTGGTTATGGTGCCCATCATCGCAAAGGAAGGAATTGATGGAATGAAGGCGCGGACTTGCTGCTGAGGAGAGACAAAGGACAGCTGCCGGGGAGACGGCGCGATGAAGACCTAGTACTCTGACAATTCTTTCATTGCCCGGAACAAGTCCGCAGTCTGGGGCAGGATGGCGTTTTCCAGGTCGGGGTGGTAGGCGACGAAGACATCCATGGCTGCCACCCGGCGCACCGGTGCATCCAGATGCTCGAACATCTGGTCGGCGATGCGGGCGGCGATTTCCGCCCCGTAGCCCCAGCTCAGAGTGTCCTCGTAGGCCACCAGGGCCCGGCTGGTCTTTTGCACCGAGGCCGCGATGGTCTCCCAGTCGAAGGGATTCAGGCTGCGCAGATCGATCAATTCGGCTTTGACCCCGTGCTCGCGCTCCAGTTTCTGCACTGCCTGCAATGCCCGGGGGACGACCGCACCGTAGGTAATCACGGTGAGATCCGTTCCCGGCTGCACTACTTTGGCCTTGCCGAACGGCACCATGTAGTCCGGGCCGGGGTAGGATGCGCGGCCGTAGGTCTCCCGATAAAGCCGTTTGTGTTCGAGAAAAAGCACCGGATCGTCGCAACGGATGGCAGTCCGCAAGAGGCCGGCGGCGTCCTGTGCGTTGGATGGAAAAACGACCCGCAGGCCGGGAATGTGGGTGAAGACGCTTTCGCCGCATTGCGAGTGATAAATGGCTCCGCCGGTAAGGTAGCCGCCAATGGCCACGCGAATGACGCAGGGTGCGGAAAACGTGTTGTAGGAACGCCAGCGGATCAGGGGCAACTCGCTGCGCAATTGCATCATGGCGGGCCAGATGTAGTCGAAGAACTGAATTTCGACCACCGGCTTGAGTCCGCGCGTGGCCATCCCGGTGGCGCGGCCCACGATGTTGGCCTCGGCGATGGGCGAGTTGAATACCCGGTCAGAACCGAACTCCATCTGCAGACCGGCAGTCAGCTTGAAAACGCCGCCCTTGCCCTTGACCAGTTTCTGCTTGAGATACTCTTCCCGGCTGCAATCGGCCACGTCTTCCCCAAAGATCACAATGCGTTCATCGCGGCGCATCTCGTCCCGCAACGTGGCGGTGATGAGATCGGCCATGGTCTTGGGCAGGGCCTTCTTGCCATCCGTGGCTGCTGCTTCAGGCTTGGAGGGCGCGGGCTGAGTCTCGAAAGCAGATGAGGTGGGGTCAAGGTCGGGTGAATACACATACTGCAGCACCTTGTCGGGTGTAGGTGCCGGCGCCTGCAGGGCGCGGTCGACGGCGACTTGCAGGTCGTCGTCCACCTGCTTTTCCAGCCGGTTGATGCCTTTTTCGTCCAAAATGCCTTCGCGGATCAGGAACATCTGCATGCAGGTGATGGGATCGCGCTGGGCATCGCGCTGACGCTCGACATCCGGCCGGTAGAGCCGTTCATCGTCGGAAAGCGAGTGCGAATAGGGCCGGATGACGTGGGCGTGCACGAAAGAAGGACCATGCCCGGCGCGGCTGTGCGCCACCGAGCGCGTAAAAGCCGCATAACTGGCCACCGGATCGGTCCCGTCTACCTCTTCAAAGTGGAAATTGGGAAAGCCGCTGACCAGGCGGGAAATGTTTCCCCCCGCGGTTTGCACCTCGACCGGAACCGAAATGGCATAGCCATTGTCCTCGACCACGAAAATCAGCGGCAGCCGGGAATTGGCAGCGGTGTTCAGTGCCTCCCAAAATTCGCCTTCACTGCTGGTGCCGTCACCCAGAGAAACGTAGGTAATCTCGTCGCCGTGGAACTTGACCTCTTTGAACTGCCGGTAATCGCCCGTGGCCTTGCGGGCGGCTTCGGGATGGGCGGCGAAATAGCGGCCGACCTCGGCGCAGCCCACAGCCTGCAAAATCTGGGTTCCAGTGGGCGAGGAGCCGGTGACAATGTTGAGGTCGGGAAGGCTCCAGTGGGAAGGCATCTGCCGCCCCCCGGAACTGGGGTCGTCGCCCGAGCCTACCGCCTGCAGCAGCATGTCGTAGGCGGTCGCTCCCAGGGCCAGGCAGAGCGCCCGGTCGCGGTAATAGGGATAAAACCAGTCGTAGCCGGCCTTCAGGGCAAAGGCTGCCGCCACGCCCACGGCTTCATGGCCGGCGCCGGAAATCTGGAAGAAGATCTTCTGCTGGCGCTTGAGCATGATCTCCCGGTCGTCCACCCGCCGGGAGGTATACATGTGGCGGTAGGCTTCGATCAGTTGCTCGCGGGAGAGACCTTCATAAGACTTGCCGGATTTCTTGACCTCGCGTTCGGATACCGCGGCCGATTTAGGGTCAGTCTTGGTGGTGGCCATCCGCTTCCCTTCGATGCGAGTGTACAAGACCCAGAGGCATTGTAAATCGGGAATAGGGGGTAGGGGGAAGCTTTCAGCTTTCAGCTTTCAGCGATTGGCTTTTGGCAATCGGCTTCTGGCCAGGCGAGAGTCCTGTCGGGTTTTTCTACGGTCGAGGCCAAAGTGCCAATGGCTAATGCCGCCCGCTGTTATCCTGAACTGTCACCCATGATCCAATTCAATCGCCCATTCGATCCCCATGCAATCCGGCTGGTGATCTTTGATCTTGACGGCACGTTGATTGATTCTCGCCTGGACCTGGTGCACTCGGTCAATGCCACCCTGAGACACATGAATCGCCCCGAACTGCCCGACGGCGTGATTGCCAGCTACGTGGGAGATGGGGCACCGGTGCTGATCCGGCGGGCGCTCGGCAACGAGGCCGACGATGAGAAGCTGGTGCGCTCCGGCCTGGAATACTTTCTCGCCTACTACCGCGAACACAAACTGGACCACACCCACTTGTACGAGGGCATAAAGGACGCGCTGTCGGCTCTTCGGAATTCGCGCAACGGCATGCCGCGCAAGATGGCTGTGCTTACCAACAAGCCGGTGAACCCTTCACGGGCCATTGTTGAAGCGCTGGGGCTGGGCAGATTTTTTTCCCAGGTTTACGGTGGCAACAGCTTTTCCACCAAGAAGCCCGATCCCGAGGGCGCGCAAACCATCCTGCGCGAAACGGCCATGGCGCCGCAGGAAACCTTGATAGTAGGCGATTCCGGCGTCGACGTCCTGACCGGCCGCAATGCCGGAACCTGGACCTGCGGCGTGACCTACGGCTTCGCCCCGCACACCCTGCGCGACGATCCGCCGGACGTGGTGGTGGACAAGCCGACAAGAACTGGCGGAACTGTTCGCTTGATCGCCGGACACCGTGTCCTCAGTGTCCTCCGTGGTTAACGCTGTTCTTGCCTTCATCAGCTAAACTGCCATCGAGGATGAACAAGCCAGCAGAAACAGCCAGCTTCACTCCCGCCGAACTGCGCAAGCTGCGCAGCCTGAAAGATCCCTACGGAATCCAGCGCTTTCTCGACGACATGCCCTACCATCTGGCCGACACTGCCTGGTCACCGCGCCGTGTGCTGCGTGAAAATACTGCCCACTGCCTGGAAGGGGCGATCTTTGCCGCGGCGGCCCTGCGGGCCAATGGCTTCCCTCCATTGCTCCTGGACCTTGAAGCCGAACACGACACCGATCACGTTCTCGCGCTTTACCGGGTGAAAGGTCACTGGGGCGTGGTGGCGAAATCCAACTACACCGGCTGCCGCTATCGCGAACCGGTCTATCGCTCCCTGCGCGAACTGGCCATGAGCTTCTTCAATCTCTATTTCAATCTCCGGCGGGAGCGAACGCTGCGCACATTCTCCCGGCCGGTCCACCTGGCCCGCTTCGATCACCTGCACTGGATGACAACGGACAAACCCATCTGGTTCATCGTGGACCACCTGTTCGAAGTCCATCACTACAAACTGCTGCGACCTGGGATGGCCGGGCACTTGCATCGCGTAGACGAAAGGTTGTTCCAGGGCGAGGTGCTAGGGAAGGCGAAGAAGTCCGGCTGAGGATTCCTGGTGAGCCGGCGCATACGCCTTTCAGGATGTACGTCCTTACCAACTTCGGGCCGACCCGCGGGTGGACCGGCAGTTGAAAAGACGCCATCACCGCATCTGAGCGACAACCGCCACGTCGAACTTGGAATAGTATTTCTTCACATCGTCGGCCCCGTACTTGGCGCGAAATTTTTCGACCACTGACGAAACCGGTGTTTGTTCAGTAATAGGAGCAGCGTGAAGCTCAGCGTCTGCGCCGCGCGCGCCGATCCGAATTGAAGGATGTTTGAGCACGTTCTTATACCACTGGGTGTCCGAGCCCCGCACCGGCAGGAGGTAAAGCTTGTCATCCTCCAATACGAACCACACCGGCTGCGAGATGGTGCGTCCTGATTTTCTGCCGGTCACGGTGAGGTCAATTTCACGATACCGGGAGAGGCGATCTTTCAGAGCATCGTTAGGCGCTGGCATATGCACTCCTTGTCCCTAAAATTCCTGGCGCGTGGGCCGGAACAGAATCTCGTTTATGTCCACCTCTTCCGGCTGACTCATTGCGTAGACGACTGCCCGCACAAACGATTCGGCCGGTATGGCAATCGATACAGAAGCCTTTTCTTCATGTTTCGCACCACGTCACTCACGTCCCGACCCGGCCAGCTAGAGGCCGGTCATCTTCTCCAAGCGTTCTGGATACCGGGCTCCTTCCACCGTAATTTTCGACGCGGCGGCATCGATGTCGCGCAGGTCTGCGGGCGTCAGTTGGATTGCCAGCGCTCCGATGTTTTCTTCCAGGCGGTTTAACTTCGTCGTGCCGGGAATGGGAGCGATCCACGGCTTCTGCGCCAGCAGCCAGGCGAGTGCGATCTGGGCCGGAGTCGCGTTCTTGCGTTTGGCAATGCTGCCGAGCAAGTCAATCAGCGCATGGTTCGTCTTGAGAGCCTCGGGCGTAAAGCGAGGCAGCGTGCTGCGGAAGTCATTGCTGGCGAACGTTGTGCTCTCTTTGATCGCTCCCGTCAGGAATCCCTTGCCCAGAGGGCTGTAGGGCACGAAACCGATCCCGAGTTCCTCGAGTGTGGGGATCACTTCCTGCTCCGGCTTCCTCCACCACAGCGAGTATTCGCTCTGCAATGCGGTGAGGGGCTGGACCGCGTGAGCGCGGCGAATCGTCTTTACGCCTGCTTCCGACATGCCGAAGTGCTTGACCTTGCCGGCCTGAATCAGTTCCTTCACCGTGCCGGCGACATCTTCTATGGGCGACGTTCGGGTCAACCCGGTGCTGATACAACAGATCGATGGCATCAACCTTCAAGCGCTTGAGCGAGCCTTCGACGGCCTGCTTGATATGCTCGGGCCGACTATTCACGGCTGCCACTCCGGGCCGATTGTCGCTGCCACTCAGATCGAACCCGAACTTGGTGGCGATCACCACTTTGCCACGGAAAGGCGCAAGCGCCTCGCCCACGAGTTCTTCGTTGGTGAACGGGCCGTATACCTCCGCGGTGTCAAAGAAGGTGATGCCGCGGTCCACCGCGGCGTGGAGAAGATCGGTCATCTCCTTCTTGTCTTTGGGGGGCCCGTAGGAAAAGCTCATGCCCATGCAGCCGAGCCCCAGAGTTGAGACTTCCAGATTGCTTTTTCCGAGTTTGCGTTTTTGCATTGTTTCTCCTTCCGAAACCGTTTCTCTCACTCCGAGCTTAGGATTAAATGCCAGGGAAGTGGTAGCCCGATCCTTCCGATTTATTGCCTATTCCTCTCTTCATGTGAGAAATCATTGGTGTATCCGGAGCCGGGGCGGCTATCTTAGGGCAAGGGACAAGGAACCAATACAATGAAAAACCTTAGCAATAACGGCCCTGCGCGATCAAATCGAGCGCGCGAGTTGCGCACCGAGCTGGCTCGTCAAATTGCCTCTTTTATTGGACCCAAAGAGAAACTGATAACCGATGTCCCCGGCTTGCTGCTTTCCCGACGGACGGCCCCTACGGCGCCGGCCTCCGCGACCTACGAGCCCAGCCTGGCCGTGGTCGCGCAGGGGCGGAAGCGAGCCACCCTCGCCGGAACCACGTTCATCTTTGACCCGTCGCGATACCTGCTGACGTCGCTCGACCTGCCCGTCATCTGCAATGTGATCGAGGCAAGTGACGCGGTGCCCTATCTCTGTTTCGTGCTCAAGCTCGAAATTCCAGTGGTTCGAGAGCTTCTAAGCCATGAGGAGATTCAAGCGCCTGAGGCGGCGTCGGATAGTCCTGCCATGGCAACCGGCGAGACCACGGCGGAGTTGCTGGATGCCTGCTGTCGGCTTATGGGACTGCTGAATACCCCGCAGGACATTCCCTTTCTGAGCGGCCTGATTCAACGCGAGATCATCTACCGAATCCTGCGGGGGCCGGAGGGGGCGCGCCTGCGAGCGATTGCAACCCTGGGAGATCAGAGCCAACGGACGGCAAAGGCGATCGCGTGGATCCGGACGAACTACGCCAAGCCGCTGCGGGTGGAAGATCTCGCGAAAATCGCGGCCATGGGCGTGTCCACGCTGCATCACCATTTCCGGGTGCTGACCGCCATGAGCCCGCTTCAGTATCAAAAGCAACTTCGGTTGCATGCCGCGCGGCAACGCATGCTCATGGATGGTCTGGACGCCGCCAGTGCGGCCTTCGAGGTGGGATACGAGAGCGCCAGCCAATTCAATCGCGAATACAGCCGCTTCTTCGGCCAACCGCCCATGCGGGATATTCGGACTCTGCGCTCTCCAGGCGTGATCGAACTTGATGAACAGTATCAGAGCCTGGGATTGAGCGGCAGATCATTGAACGTCAGATCCTTGACCGTCAGATCAAAGAGCCCGGACGGCGAATTGTCGTCAATCCGCAGGTAGCCGGGTCCCGCGATCATGAACTTGCTATCGGGAAGTCGGCAGGCTACCTGCGAATCCAGAACGTCGTCGGAAACTCTCAAGGGATGGATCGCGGCGTTTGCGAGTACCGATCCAGCTAACTTCATCCCAGCCCGTTCGGCTCTCTACTCCGATTTCGGAGGTTCAGGCCTCCAGTTGGCGATCACAAACAGAGGCGCGGTAGCAGAGCCAACCGGTTCATTTACCAGGAAGCGCTTGCCGTCGACCACATCGTATTCCGCTCCCTCCTTAAGCTGGAACAAGGTGACGGGCTTACCGAAGCGATGCTGTTTGAGATCAACCACCGGAACGGCGACGATGTGCCAGTCGTTGGTTCGGTAAAAAAGCTCTTTACCTTCGCGGCTCCAGCGCGGATCGTGACCGCCGCCGAAAGAAACTTGCGTACCGCCCGCGGCACCCGGGGCGAAGGGTTTCACGACAATTTCGACTGAGCCGGACTCATTCGACGGGGCAGCCACCCAGCCGCCATCGGGCGACAATCTCGGTAGCTCGTCGGCTGGAGCAGGACCGATCAAGAAGCGCTTCCCGTCGATAAGAGACTGCCCATAGTTGGCAGGCTCTGCGCCGGTATCGTTATAGTCCTGGTACAAGATCCAATCGCCATCCGGCGACACATCACTGATGATTTTCGATCCATCCAGCCCCGTCTGGATCATTTCCCCGTTATCGCTGCTGCCTGCGGTCTTGATGAACATTTCCTGTTTAGTCCCTAGAAGCACTGTGTACACGATTCGCTCGCCGTGCGCGGTCCATGCCGACTCCCCGTTTCCTGGACGATCTTGAAAGCTCTCCCGCCTTCTTGTGCCGTGTTCCAGATCAAAGGACCAAATGTCGCCGGCGTGTGTTCTGGGACTATATAAGTCGAGCAGAAGGTGGGTTTCCTGAGCGTCAAGACGAGGCGCGATTGCGTACTCCGGCTCCCCAAGTGTCTTCAGCACCTGTCCCGACCGGTCGTACCAGCGCAACAACATCGGCGACGCGGCTTGTTCTTGAGCGGCAATGGCGCCATTCCAGGATGCATCAAAGGCGGCCCACCCGAACGCTGCTTCAAATGCCAATTGATCAGGGTATGCCAAAAATGCCTCCCCACTGGTCGTTTTCGATTTCACGTCGAATCTCTGCGCCATCAGGTAGCCGTCCCGGCTGAAGAGGATGTAACCCGCCGAGATGTACTTTGGAAAGCTGCCATTTCGGATCAGGACTTGGGTCTTCGAGCTACTCAAGGAACCCAAAAGTACCTGATGATGTTTGTCTTTACGGATGGCAGCAAGAAGGAAGTGATTACCGTCCGGAAGAAAATGAGGGTACGCGTACGTGACATCCGATTGCGGCCCGCCAGAGGGCGACTTGTCACGAAGAGCACAATAATCGTCTGCTGATACGCTGATGATCTTGGTTGGCGGCGCTGTCCACGCGAGGATTGTACCGTCCCGGTTGATCGTGCTTGGAAAACCGGTAAAACGTTCGCATAGGACTTCGTTCGCGCCGCCTGTTGCTGAAAGCCGCACCAGCTTTCCGTCCACCGCCACAATTACTGCTCTGCCGTCTGGTGTCCACGCGGGCGAATAGTAACCGTCACTGCTCTCGCTCCCCTCCAACCTCCGCGGCGAGAGCGAGTCGAAGGCGCGCACCCACAAAGACCCTTTTCCCTTGCTATCGGTGATTGCGTACGCGATCCGGCCTCCGTCTGGCGAAAGCGCTATGGCTATCTCGGGCTCCTGGACCTCGTAACCCGGCGGAGGCTCCACGGTGAACATCATTACTGGTTGGGGATGCGCCGAGGGTTGAAAGAAACGCAGCACAAGCATAATTGCAAGAGCCAGTAGCAGAAGCGCCGCGCTCGCCCACGCTATGCGTTCGCGATTAATCCGGCGCCGGCCTTCGACTCGCGCGACTCCCGCCTGCGAACCCGCGTCCCGGATCCACTCCAATTGCAGGCGAACATCATGAGCGGTCTGCCAGCGTTCCTCGGGATCTTTGGCCAGACAGGTTTGCACCACCCGATCCAGCGCCGGCGGGCTCAAAGGCTGGATTTCGCTGATCGGTGCCGGCTCGGAGTTCATGATGCCGGCGATGATGCTGGCTCGCGACTCGCCACTGAACGCGCTCCGCCCCGTGGCCATTTCGTAAAGCAGCGCGCCCAAGGCAAAGATGTCCGTCCGACCGTCTGTGTCCTTGCCCTCCAATTGTTCCGGGGCCATGTATCGAAAGGTGCCGACGATGACGCCTTCCTCGGTCAGCGATTTCGATAACGTGAGCGTGTCCTCTGTCCCAGACGGAGCTAATGCGGCGCTGGGCTTCGCAAGACCGAAGTCCAGAAGCTTGGTGCCCGTTTTGGTCAGCATTACGTTCGCCGGTTTGAGGTCGCGATGAACAACGCCGTGGCGGTGAGCGGCTTCGAGCGCCGAAGTGATGCCGGCTCCAACTTTCAATACTTCAGAAACCGGCAGCGGACCTTTCGCAATGCGGTCCGCCAGAGTTTTTCCTTCAAGGTATTCAAGTACGACATAGTGGATGGCGCCCTGGTCGCCAATGTCGAAGAGAGCGCAGATGTTGGGATGGGAAAGGCCGGAAATCGTGCGCGCTTCGCGTTCAAATCGGGCACGGCGTGCCGGATCAGCAGACAGATGTTCAGGCAGGATTTTAATCGCTACAGTACGGTCCAGGCGGGTGTCGCGTGCGCGGTAGACCTCGCCCATGCCCCCGGCGCCCAATTCTCCCAAGATCTCGTAGGGGCCGAGCCTGGTTCCAGCAGCTAGCGGCATAGGTGCTCGGAATTATAAGCCTGGCTCGGCCTGTAGGTGCGGGCCGTTCGCATCTTCAGAAGCTCAGCTTCAAACCGAATTGCAAATTGCGCGGGTTTGAGGTGCCGCCGGCCTGTCCGAACAATGGGTTGTTCAGGTTGTTTCCCTCGGCTGGTCCTGTAGCTCCGCCGAGCTGAAAATTCGTATGATTGAAGACATTGAACGCTTCTGCCCGGAACTGAAGCTGGTACCTGTCGGAAACGTGGAATATTCTGATGATGGAAGTATCGACCGCCCAATAGCCGGGGCCTACAAACGTGTTCCGGCCGAGATCGCCCACGCACCCCAGGCAGGGGGCAGTAAAGAAATTGTCAGGCAGGTTGAAGCCGTCGGCCCATTGGGAGTGGGTGGCGTGGATATTATTCGCGATCGCATTCGGGCGGTCGTTGCCTTCGCCGTCGAGATTGTAGTCGCCCCCCTGGTTAACACACTTCGAAGGATCGAACGTACCCGCATCGCATGCGCCCGGAACGAGTGGAACCAGTCTGGGGTTACTACTCCCTCGGAATGGCTCCCAGTGCGCGCCGGTTTGCAAAGAAAATATGCCGTTCCACTGCCAGCCAGCAAGCGCGCCGGCGACGAGTCCGTGCCGGTTTCGCATGAACGGCAGTTGCCAAATGTAGTTGGAGGTGAGGCGATGACGGATATCGAAGGTCGAATTGCCCCGGTCGAGTTGCGGCAAGGTGGCATCGGTCGTGAAGGCGTCGCCCGCCGCGAAGCCGTTGGCAGTGGTGGATCCGCTGTGCCATGTCGAGCCGCCGTCTATGGAATGGCTGAAGGTATAGTTGCCATCGAACTGCAAACCATGGGACATTTTCTTTTTGACTGAAAGCTGAAGCCCGTGATAAATCGAGTTCACGCTGTTTTCCCAAACTCTTAACCTGCCGTAGTTAGGATTCAGCCTGCCTGCGGGATTGATCTCTATGCCGTTGCTGGCCAGATTGGTATCGATCTGGCTGCACAACTTCCGACCAAAAGTGTCGGTCACACAAGTGCCTTCGGGCAACTTCGCACCTGGAATCCGGTTTACGCTCTCGGCGCGGAACAGCTTGCGTCCCGCCGTTCCCACGTAGTTCATTTCGACGGTGAGTGAAGAAGCCAGTTGGTGCTGCACCCCCAGGAACCAGTTTTCAACGTAAGGATCCCGAATACCTTCAGGAAAAACGATCGAGGAGAGGAACGCCAACTGCGGATTGGATGGATCCCAACCACTGATATTCCCAGTGGCCTGTATGCCTGTGCCAGAGTGCTGCGCAGCCGGCGCTGGGCCGAGAAATGTCGGCTTGCCACCATCGACAGGGCCATAGACTACGTCATTCACGTCCCCACCCAGGGCGTTGGAAACGTTGTTGAACGAGTAGAAAGGCGGATTCCAACGACTATTCGAGAGTGGGTTATACAGCGTTCCCTCATACGAAATGCCGAAGGCGCCACGCAGGGAGGTTTTCCCGTTGCCAAACAAATCCGAAGCGAAACCCACTCGCGGGCCGAAGTTATTATGATCTCCCTTACCCAGCGACTTGGCCGGGGCGAAACCTCCCGGACCGCATTCTCCCGCAATGGTGGCCAGTGGATCGCCCGGGCATGGAGAACTGGCATTCTTGATCTGCCCCGCACCGGTCGCAATGTTGTCGATGAAATTCTCTCCCGGCCCCTTCCGGAAGGTGGTCGCCAGGTTATCCAGTTCGGTGTGCCGGGTATAGAGGTCGTAACGAATGCCGAGGTTCAAGGTCAGTCGCTTCGAGACTTTCCAATCGTCCTGCAGGTATGCTCCGATTTCCCAGTTGCGCCAGTGCCGGACGTTGGTCGCCAAGTGAGCCGGCGCGCCGCTCAGGATTCCGGGGTCTACCCCAGCAGCTTCGGCGTGCGGGCTGTCGATGGCGAAGAAAAGAGAATCGAAAAAATAGTAGGATGCACGTCCCGCATTGAAGTCGCTGTTCTCAAGGTTGCGGCGCAGCTCTCCTCCTGCTTTCAGATTGTGCTTGCCTCGGCTAATGGAAACCAGGTCGGTGTAGTTGTAAATGTTTTCCCGGAACGTCTGGGGATAGCCATTGTAAGAGCCGAACCCCAGCGTGCCATCGTCAAAGCCGATGGATGGAACACCGGGAAGAGTGACCCCGACTGTGGAACCGTTTTCGGCATAGCCTGCACGGAATTCGTTCAGGAGGGTGGAGGTGAAAATGTGAATCCAGCTAAATTGGAAGTTAGGGGTATTGGTCGTGGAAGGGTTGACAAAACCGCGCCCCAAGTTAGGGCTGGCATCGTATCTGTTTCTGGAGTGGGCCCAGTTAAGCTGGGTGAAGAAGCGGTCTTTCGCGCTGAAGTTATAGTCCAACCGCAGAGATGCCTCATTGCCGTCGAAGAGGTTTTGGTCCACTTGCGAGTTACCGGGTCTCAACACACTGACCAGGAAGTTACTGTCGCGATCAAAAGCGCCGGACTGGGGTGAACTGTAGGGCGAGCCCCCGGGGCAGGTGGCATTCATTTGATCGATGTCCGCCTGCTCCACCCCGAAAAGCCGGGAGAATTTACCCGACAGTGCTGCTGTGATACCGGTATCGGGGGTGGGACAGAGATAGTCGGCAAAGGTTGGCAATCCGAAGCCCGAATATGCGCCGCTGGTAACGTAATCGCGGAGCGTGATGAGAGGCGTGCCTTGAGAGGCAGACGGAAAGCTCGAATACAAGAGAGCTGCCACCGAGTTGGGAAAGGCAGAGATGGTGGCTGCCCGGAATTGGGGAGACTCAGCCAAAACCTGATCCGGATTCGAAGTCAGGAAGCGGTCCCCCTGGTATGCAGCGAAGAAGAAAATTTTATCTTTTTTCAGAGGACCACCGAGCGTTCCTCCGAACTGGTTCAATCGAAGCGGCGATTTCTGGCGATCTGCGGGATCCGGAAAATGGTTGGCAAAGAATGGATTGGCGTCGAAGACGTCGTTGCGCACAAATTCCCACAGGCTGCCATGCAATTGATTGGTTCCGGACTTGGTCACCAAATCCGTGATGGCTCCCGCGCTGTTGCCGAATTCCGCCGAGTTATTCAGGGTTAGTAACTGGAATTCCTGCACGGTGTCCTGGATGGGCTGATTGACCGGTCCTCCGCTCAACCCTTTGTTGGAAACACCATTAATAAGGAATCCGTTAAAGTTTTCGCGTACACCATTTACCACCGTGTTCGCACCGCTTTCGTACATGATGCCGCGCATGTTGGTGGCGCCAGGAGAGTATTGAATCAGATCGTAAACATTGCGGCCGTTCAGCGGCAGGTTCGCAATTTGGGCCGAGTCCACGGTCTGGGACAGCCGCGAGGTTTCTGTGTTTACCTGGATGCTCGCATCCGCAACTTCTACGACTTCGCTACGCTCCCCCAGGAGCAATTTGAAATCGACGCGTAGCACGGTGCCCGCGTTGAGCATCAGATGGCGGGCCTCGGCAGTCTTAAATCCGTGCGCCTCGACGCGCACCAAATAGTCTCCAACGTTCAGTTCCCTGACTATGTAGATTCCCTCAGCGTTGGTCTGAGCCTGGATCTCATAACGTGTACTTGGATTTTGCAGGAAGATCTTCGCGCCGGGGACTACGGCTCCTGAGGGATCAACGACGGTGCCGGTGATTTCGCCGTCCTGAACTTGTGCCCACGCGCCAAGCGAAAAGGTAAGAAGGACCAAGCAAATACAGGTTCGGGACGTTGCAAGCGGGCCGACGTGCCGCATAGACCACCCCACTCATCGCTTCAATTCTTGGCCGTCGAGCCAGAACGCAAAACCAACTCTGGCTGACACACAAGGGCATTCGAAGCCTCCTCATGATCCGAGCGCGCCGTGCAGAATGCGCAGCAGTATATCACCGTCGAAGGACCGAGCGGCCAGTCACCCGTAAAGGGATAAGGTTTGGCTGAGGAGGCTCCGGTTCGCCGCCGTGCTCGTTGCGGACAGAGCCAGAAGTCGGCTTCCGGCAGCTCCGCCGCGGACAGACGCTGAGATTTCTCCTGAGCGACGGGCAAAGAAATCGGCAGTTCGAGTTACAGATCACATCAGATTCGAGGAAGTTGGCCAGATTAGTAACGGCAAGCCGGCTCTTCGCCAGCGAGGGCGTTTCCCGGGACTAATCGCAAGGACTACTTCCGGGTTGCGCGCCAGCCATTCGTAATCCGTCAACCAGCATATTCAACTAGCGTAGAATCCGTGGGACGGACATGACCCTAGCTGCCGGCGCTCACCTTGGTCCCTACGAGATCCTTGCCCCGATTGGGGAGGGCGGTATGGGGGTTGTGTTCCAGGCGCGCGATCCACGGCTCGATCGTCAAGTCGCCATCAAGCTGCTGCCGTCCGCCCTGGCAGCTGACCGGCAAGCACAGGAACGTCTCCGCCGTGAAGCCATGGCAGTAGCCGCACTGGATCATCCCTACATTTGCAAAATCTTCGAAATTGGCGAACAAGGGGATGCCGTGTTCCTGGTGATGGAATATGTCGCCGGAGAAACGCTGGATCACCGGCTGCGGAACGGCCGGATGCCTCTGCCGGAAACCCTTCGCCTGGCGGGCGAGATCGCCGAGGCGCTGCAGGAGGCCCACGAGCGGGGGATTGTGCACCGTGACCTCAAGCCCTCAAATATCATGCTGACTCAACAAGGTCACGTGAAAGTCATGGATTTCGGTCTGGCCCGGCGATTGGCCGATCCGGGCAGGCCGGACGATGCGACCCTCGATAGCGCAAACCCGCAATTAACGGCACCGGGAACAATCCTGGGCACGCCCGATTACATGTCACCGGAACAAGTGAAGGGCTTGCCGCTCGATATACGCTCGGACCTGTTTTCCTTCGGCGTAGTGCTGGCTGAGATGGCTGGGGCACGGCATCCGTTCCGGAAACAATCAACGGTTGAAACCCTCTCGGCCGTGCTCCGCGATCCTCCCGATCTCGATCACGACATCCCAAAAGGGATGACGCTGCTGTTGCAGCGTCTGCTGGCCAAGTCGGCCGAGGATCGTTACGGGTCCGCCGCGGATGTACGCGCCGATTTGAGCGGGTTGGCCTCTTCATCCGGGGCCGCCATTCCGGACCGGGTCGGTACCGGCGCATCCGCTGGGCGGAGATGGCCGGCAGTGGCCGGTCTCGCGGTCTTCCTCGGATTGATGGTGTATCTGGCCGCCCATTTCGGGTGGTTGCGCACGGGGCCCCGCGGGCCGGAGGCAGTGACGAGCCCGAATGCCATCCGGTCCATTGCCGTGCTTCCACTCGATAATTACTCGGGCGACCCCGGCCAGGATTATTTCGCCGAGGGAATGACCGACGAATTGACGACAGACCTGGCGACCATCAGCCAGCTCCGGGTGATCTCACGGGGCTCAGTGATGCAGTTCAAAGGCGAGCACCGGCCGCCGACTCCCGAAATCGCGAAAACGCTAAACGTTGATGCGGTGGTGGAAGGTTCAGTCCTGCGGGCCGGCGATAAAGTGCGGATCACCGCGCAATTGATTGACGCGCGGGCAGACAAGCATCTCTGGGCCAGGAGCTTCGAACGCAACTCGCGCGACGTGCTGGCGCTCCAGGATGAATTAGCGTCAGCCATCGCAAGTGAGATCAACGTTCAATTAACCCCGAGCGAGCAGTCACGGTTGGCCAGCGCGCGGAGCGTCGATCCCGAGGCGCACGACGCCTATTTGAAGGGACGGTATTTCTTTAACCGCCCCAGCGACGAAAACCTGAAGAAGGCGATCGAGCAGTTTGAATTGGCCGTCAAGTTAAGCCCGAACTTTGCGCCGGCGTTCTCCGGACTGTCCGATGCCTATCTGTGGGCAGGTTACAACGAAGGAGTTCTTACCGCCGCGGAAGCGAAGCCCAAAGCAAAGGCAGCGGCTGAGAAGGCGATTCAACTCGACGACACTGCTGCCGAGGCTCATACGTCCCTTGCGGTATTCAAACTTTTCTATGAATTTGATTGGCCGGGCTGCGAGAGCGAATTTCGCCGGGCATTTGCCCTCAATCCGAACTACGCCTTCGCGCATGACCAGTTCGGTCTGGGACTGGCATTCCAGGGACGGTTGGAAGAGGCGGAATCCGAGGGCAAGCGCGCGGCCGAGCTGGATCCGCTGTCTCCGCAAATCCCGCTGGACAATATCATGGCACTTGCCTGGCAGCATAAGTACCAGGCCGCCAAAGCGGAAGCCAGGAGGGCGTCCGATCTCGATCCCAGCTTCTATTTTCCTTACTGGGGATACGGATGGATCGACATCCAGGCGGGAAAGATCCGCGACGCTATCCCGGAATTCCAAAAATCCAAAGCGATGGAGTCGCCTGCCTTCGTTACCGCATTTCTCGGGTACGCATATGGAGCTTCGGGCGACCGGGCCCACGCGATGGCAGAGATGGAAGAACTGAAAAAGGGGTCACACGGCAAGGTTCTGCCCTTCAACCTGGCACTCGTTTATCTTGGCCTGGGCGACCGCGAGCGCGCCTTGGACTGCCTGGAACAGGCTTATGCCTCCGACTCGCAATGGATGGGGTGGCTCAAAGAGGACCGGGTCTTCGATACTCTCCATACGGAACCGCGCTACGTGGCGCTGATGAAGAAGGTGAGATTGGACAATTGAACGTGCGACGATCGTTCCTCTGAAATCTCTTTCTAACAGATGGAACGCATCCCATAAATCAGAAATGGGGTACTTGATGAAAACGCCGGCATTATTTGACTTAACCGGCCGGGTAGCTGTGGTGACGGGTGGGAATGGCGGAATTGGCCGCGGCATTGCGCTCGGATTGGCCGAAGCCGGGGCTGCCGTCGCGGTGTTGGGACGAAACCACGAAAAAAACCAGCGAGTGCTTTCCGAATTGAAAGCAATCGGTGTTCCAGCGATGGCTGTGATGGTGGATGTCACCGATCGCTCCGGACTGGAGCCCGCGCTGAACCGGGTCGAGAGCGAACTGGGTGGCATCGGCATCCTGGTAAATAATGCCGGCAACGTGTCGCTGAGCGGCGGCGTGTTAAATGAAAAACCTGAGGACTGGGACAGCGTCATCGAGACCCAACTCAATGCGGTTTTCCTTCTTTCGAAGCTCGCTGCCAGATCGATGGTTAGTCGTAAGAGTGGGAAAATTATTAACATTGGCAGTATGTACTCGTTCTTTGGATCCGGACTCATCCCGTCTTACAGCGCAGCCAAAGGAGCAATCATCCAACTGACCAAGTCGATGGCTATTGAGCTCGCCCCACATAACATTCAAGTCAATGCGATCGCGCCGGGCTGGATCGAAACCGACATGACGGCGCCCGTCAAAACCATGCCATTGAATGACGAAATCCTTTCGCGGACCCCCGCCGGTCGATGGGGCCAACCCGAGGAAGTCGCCGGAACCGCTGTGTACCTGGCCTCGCGGGCTTCGGACTTCGTTACCGGGACTACCATTCGTGTCGACGGCGGTTATGCGATCCGCTGACATTTTCACTGACCTAACTAATTGACGGGCTGTTCGAAAGGGGTCATGCTGCCTTGGCACAGAAGGCAGGGGCAATGGGCGTTGATTCTGACGGGAAAAACATACGAGCGAGATCAATACTCTACCCCGGTACCAATCTAAGTTCCAGCCGCCCCGAAATGGGGTTTTGAGCGCTGTCGTGGTTTATCGCCAACTACCCTAACGTTCCGTGGAGCCCGGAATATACTGACCGGTTGGACATGTCCACAACCATGCTAGAGGGAGTGCAACCCTTGAATGGGGAAGTCGAGAGAGGCTGTGAAGTGGCGAGGCTATGTCTCGGTGTGGCGCTGTGTGTCGGTGTTCTGTCGTTCGCGTCGGCGAAAGCGCAACTGGTGCCTGAAACGACATTGCCAGAGGCACCATCCACGTTAAAGCAGCGCGAGGCTCCGGTTTCCCGTCTTGGGTTTCCGGCCGCCGGCGAGTCTCCGCAGCAAGATCACCCGCAACCCGCCAACCGGCAGGACCCTGATCGGAACTTCGTGGGGCTCGTCAAGCGGGGCGTGCGAGATCAGAAGGAGATCTACTCCGCTCCGTTCCATCGCCAGAATCTGAAGTGGGACGCTCTTTTCTTGGTCACAACTGGCGGGCTCATCGCTACGGATCGATATGTCGCTGGCGCGATCTCGAACAACAATCTGACCATCAGCCAACGCATTTCCAACGTCGGCCTGTATTCCACCATGGCAACAACAGGGGTGCTGTACCTTTCCGGCATCGTGAGGAAAGACGAACATGCACGGGAAACTGGATTCTTAGGATTTGAAGCCCTCGGGAACACCCTCGTCGTGGATGCCGTGACCCAACTCATCGCCGGCCGGGAGCGTCCGCTGGAAGGCTCCGGCCACGGTCGCTTTTGGGTCAACAATGCGTTTAACAGTTCGTTCCCGTCGCAGCATTCCGGCCTGACCTGGTCTATGGCAAGCGTGCTGGCACACGAGTATCCGCAACCCTGGGTACAATTTCTTGCTTACGGCACGGCCGCCACGGTTTCTGTCACACGCGTCACTGGCTTGCGGCACTTTCCTGCAGACGTGGCCGTGGGAGGAGTATTCGGCTACTTCATTGGTCAGCACATCTTTCACGCGCATTCCCACTTCCCCCACCGTCGTGCCCACGTGCGACCCAGTCATCCTGATTGACCCTCGAACAGGCGGATTCGGTGGCCTGCGATTCTCACCTGTCGTTAACAGGCGTTTTCGCTCACAATCCGGGCGGGTCCGGGGCCGACCGAGGGCTGTTGGTAAAAAGTGTCAACAATCGAGTATCTCTCTCCCATTAGCTCGCCACACCGACATTGTTTGAAATTATCGCCCGAACACTTACGGCGTACCCTGTTGCCTGAAGAGTGTCGTAGCGAGGCATTCATCGGGAGTCACTTCATGAGGACTCTGTGAAAAGGCGATCCACCGTCAAACACCTCATAGCGGGGGTTTGCTGTTGCTTCGTTGCCCTGTCGGCCACGCACGCCAGAGGGGAGGGTCGGAAGAACCTGGAGAACGATCTTCGGGCAACCTATCAGAACAAGCTTCTCTCTTTGAGAAATCCTTACTTCGGATCTAGGCTGCACTTCGGTTCCTCTGGAACCCTTGTTGGCAAGGCAGTCGCAGGCCCATGGTCGACATCTGGCCTCCTGCAAGTAGAGAAGCTAGCCTTGGCTCCGGACCACTTAGAGATTGATGGCAAGCGAGTCATCCTTGCTCTTCGATCGAGAGATTCTTCGCTTCCTTCGGACGTACAAATTACCCCACTCGTCACCGGTGACCGAGTTCGTATTTTGGTGGAGCTGTCGACATTAGATGTTTCGCAGGTGAACAAGATCTTGTCACAAGTGTTTCAAGGCGGCCAACTGCTGGAGAGGGTGGCCGCATATTGGAAACCAAAGACGACCGACCTGAAAGCTTTTCGAGCCAGCACTCCGAACGCCATCGTTGGAGAACTCGAGGGAAATCGGCCCGTGTATCTGGCGAATCCCGGCGTGGTAGACCCGCCCAAGCCGACCCATACGCCAGATCCCGCTTACCCGGAAACCGCACGGCAAGACAGACTGCAAGGCACCACAGTTCTGTTAATTGCTGTGAATGAAAAGGGGTTTCCCGAAGTACTAGAGATAACCCGAGGCCTTGGCGAAGGATTGGATACTCAGGCGCTTGCGGCCGTGGCCGACTGGAGATTTGAGCCAGCAAAGAAGAACGGTCAACCTGTTGCAGTGCTGATCAACGTACAAGTAACCTTCCGTCTTTATTGACGACAGCCATTATCGATTGTTCGCCTTCGGTTCGGGTAATTTGGTGCGCTAGCAGGCGTCTACCCCCCCCGGAGAGGTGGCTGAGGGGCGTCGTTGTGTAACGGACGATGTTCCAACGCCTACCTACGCATCGCGTACACACTCACCCCAACCCAAATTGACTTGACTCTGTCTACGGCCTAACATAGCCGCCACATGCTTGCCTAGACCATCTCTCATTACCGCATCGTCGAAAGGCTGGGCGGCGGCGGAATGGGCGTGGTGTATGAGGCGGAAGACGAGTGCCTGGGCCGCCGCGTGGCCCTCAAGTTCCTTCCCGAGGACCTGGCACAGGATCCTCAAGCGCGGGAGCGTTTTCAGCGGGAAGCCCGCGCGGCATCGGCCCTGAATCACCCCAACATCTGCACCATCTACGACATCGGCGAATACCGGGGTCCAGTGATCACCAGCGCGAACGCCTGGACCATTGCTTCATTTCCGCTCAAATAATGGGGTAAGACAGCCTCACGGGCGTGGGATTTCGTCCGGCTTCCCTGCCGGAATACAATCGAGGCATGAATTCCTGGCTCCTCATGCTGCTGCTCCTGACGCCGATGGCCTGGGCCCAAAGCGCGCCGGACATGGCGTCGGCACCGCACTACCGGCAGTTGCTCGCCAACGATCAGGTGCGCGTGTTTGCGCTCACGCTCAGACCTCTGGAGCGGACCATGGCGCGCCACGATCACAACTTCCTGGTGGTTGCGCTCCTGGATTGCGATGCAGTGATGTGGCCCGAAGGAGAATCCGACATTATTGATTTTCACTTCAGCCAGGGTGATGTCCGCTACTACCCCGGCGGACGCGCGCTGGGCATCCGCAATGACCGCACCACGGAATACCGCAATGTCACAGTCGAATTTCTCGATCCTAAAGTGACGAATTACAGCTATCAAGGCTATAGCGGTACGTGGGACTATGGACCCGCCGCCATTAACCCGCCTGTGGATCCGCACGCCAAGTTCATGAACTCGATTTTGCTGGGAACGGCCCGCGTGAGCGACATTCAGCTGCTTTCCCGCGACCCACTGGCGCCGCCGGAGAAACCGGGCCCGGAACTGCTGATTCCTGTCACTGACATAGACCTGAAGGCTGGCGAGTACGAGAGAATACGCAAGTCGTCGGGCGATGTAGTCTGGATCCCGGCAGGACGAAAGTCCACATTTCTGAATGCGACTGGGGATCCGGCCCGTTTTATCGTCGTCCAGTTCACCCCGGGAGCCAAGAACTAGGTGCTTTTCCAGGTAGCCCTATGAAGCAGCCCGCGGCCTCACTCCTTCTTCTGGCTGTCATTTCCTGGCCCGCGCTGGCGCAAGACCACCCAGCGGAAGCCTCAACCCGCATCTCTGCGGCAGCAGCACCACAGCTTTCCCAGGACCAGATTCGCGCCCTCATTCGGCAGGTAGCGGACAAAGATATCCAGAATGACAAGAAGCAGAACGACTACACCTACATTCAGCGCGAGGAAGAGCACAAGCTCGACAGTAAAGGCCAAGTGAGGTCCAGCGAATCAAAAACGCAGGAGATCATGGTGCTGTATGGCGAACAGATACAACGCCTGATCGCGAAAGACGACAAGCCGCTGTCGGAAAAGGACGCAGCCAAAGAAGAAGAGAGAATCCAAAAGCTGACCGACAAACGCAAGAATGAGACCGAAGAGCAGCGCAGGAAGCGGCTGGAAGGGGAAGAAAAAGATCGTGAAGACGCACGTAAGTTCGTCGGCGAAGTTGCCGACGCGTACAACTTCCGCCTGGTTGATATGGAGAATCTCGACGGGCGGGAGACTTACGTGATCGACGCCGAGCCCCGTCCCGATTTCCAGCCCCACCTGAAGGAGGCGAAGATCCTGCCCAAGTTCCGTTTTCGCGTCTGGATCGACCGGGCTGAATCACAATGGGTCAAGCTGGACGCGGAGTGCATCGATACGGTTTCCGTGGGCTGGTTCCTGGCGCGAATTCACAAGGGATCGCGCCTGCTGATCGACCAGACTCGGGTCAACGACGAAGTCTGGCTGCCCCGGCACGTGGCGGTCAAAATCGATGTGCGTGTCGCGCTGCTGAAGAACTTCAATGTGGAAGCGGATGTAACCTACCGCGACTACAAAAAGTTTCGTACCGATACCAGGATTGTTCCGGTGGGGGAACTGCAGGAGCAGCATTGAGTCTCGGTGAGAAACTCTTGAGTCGATGCCAAAATACGGTCCTTCGCGGCCTTCGGGCCGCTCAGGATGACAATCGCAAGACTGCTGGTTAGTGCTTCTGCGCCACTTCCAGACGCGTTTCCGCGCGTTTGAGAGCGTCTTCGGCGTGAGTGAAGTCGGCCTCGGTCTTGCCATTCTTCAACGCTTCTTCGGCCCGGCGTTTCGACTCTTCCGCGCGTTTCACGTCTATCTCCTGAGGACGCTCAGCCGTTTCAGCCAGGATCGTGACCTTGTCGGGAAGAACTTCAGCGAAGCCCCAGGCCACAGATAGATAGTGCGTCTCGCCGCTCTTGCGATAGCTGATTTCACCCACCGCCAGCTCGGTGATCAGGGGCGCGTGGCCAGGCAGGATGCCGAGGTATCCGTCCTTGCCAGGAATCTGGATTTCCTCCGCCGCGTCCTTCACCACCATCTTCTCGGGGGTGACGATTTCGAGTTGGAATGTATCAGTCATCAGTCGTCAGTCTTCAGTCTTCAGCAAACACCTCACAATTTGCCAGTCGTTGGGTTCGGTCGTGCTGACGACTGAAGACCGACGACTGACGACTGCTTTACGCTGCTTTCAACTTCTCTGCCGCCTCCAGCACTTCATCAATCGTGCCCTTCATGTAAAAGGCTTGTTCGGGGATGTCGTCGTACTTGCCTTCGTTGATCTCTTTGAAGCCCTTTACCGTGTCGGCGACCTTCACATAGCGGCCCGGCGAGCCGGTGAACTGCTCGGCCACGTGGAACGGTTGCGACAGGAAGCGCTGAATTTTTCGAGCGCGCGCCACGCTGACCTTCTGGTCCTCGCTCAGTTCATCGATGCCGAGAATCGCGATAATGTCCTGCAGGTCCTTGTAGGTCTGCAAGGTTTTTTTCACGCCTTGGGCCACGTCGTAGTGCTCCTGACCCACGATGCGCGGATCAAGAATGCGCGAAGTCGAAGCCAGCGGGTCCACCGCCGGGTAAATTCCGATTTCGGTCAACGCGCGCGAAAGCACCGTGGTGGCATCGAGGTGAGCAAAAGTCGTTGCCGGAGCGGGATCGGTGAGATCGTCGGCGGGCACGTAGATGGCCTGCACCGAGGTGACCGATCCTTTTTTCGTGGAGGTAATCCGTTCCTGCAATTCGCCCATTTCCGTGGCCAGGTTCGGCTGGTAACCCACAGCGCTGGGCATGCGGCCGAGCAGCGCGGAGACTTCCGATCCGGCCTGGGTGAAACGGAAAATGTTGTCGATGAACAGAAGCGTGTCCGCGCCCTCTTCGTCGCGAAAATATTCGGCGACGGTCAGCCCGGTCAGGGCGACGCGCAGGCGTGCGCCGGGGGGCTCCGTCATCTGGCCATAAATCAGGGCCGCCTTGGACTTCGACGGATCGCCGGGCTTGATGACGCCGGACTCGGTCATTTCCAGCCACAGATCGTTGCCTTCGCGGGTGCGCTCGCCGACGCCGGCAAACACGGAATATCCGCCGTGCTGCTTGGCCACGTTGTTGATCAGTTCCTGGATGAAGACGGTCTTGCCCACACCGGCGCCGCCGAACAATCCGATCTTGCCGCCCTTCAGAAAGGGCTGAATGAGATCGACAACCTTGACGCCGGTTTCGAACATCTCGGCGGTGGTCGCCTGATCTTCAAACAGTGGCGCCGGGCGATGGATCGGCATGGTCTTGGTATGCTCGATGGGTCCCAGTTGGTCAACCGGTTGACCGATCACGTTCATCACGCGGCCCAGCGTACCGCGGCCCACGGGCACCGAGATCGGCCCGCCCTGGTCGATGGCTTTCATGCCCCGCACCATGCCCTCAGTCGCCTCCATGGCAACGCAACGCACGCGGCCTTCGCCCAGGTGCTGCTGCACTTCCAGAATCACGTTCACCGGGTTGGGCACGGTGAACCCGTCGCTTACGACTTTTAACGCCTCATAAATCGGCGGCATGGCGCCCTCGACAAACTGCACGTCCACGGCGGGGCCGGATATCTGGATTACGTGTCCAATTCTCTCTGGCATAGGACCTCGGCTTCTGGCTGCTGGCTTCTAGCTCTTAGCCTTTAGCTCTTAGCTCTTAGCTCTAAAACTTTTGTGTTGACCAAATTGGTGTGCAGCCTGGATTCAGCTAAGAGCTAACAGCCAATAGCTAAAAGCTGCTTTACTGCGCTGCCGCTCCACTCACAATTTCAATAATCTCTTTCGTGATCTTGGCCTGACGTGCCCGGTTCATGGCCAAAGTCAGCGAATCGATCATGTCGGTGGCGTTGTTGGTGGCTGCATCCATGGCGGTCATGCGCGCGGCATGCTCCGCCGCCACCGATTCCTGCAGGCCGCGAAAGATTTGTATGGCCACGTATTTCGGCAAGAGCGATCGAAACAGCTCTTCCGGAGACTGCTCGTAAATATAGTCGACCGGCGCGGTGGCGAACCTGGCGGCCGCGGCGTCAATGTCGCGCGTGTCCGCGGGACGAATGCCGACGCCCGCACCCTTCGCAGCTTCGAGAGCGCGGTCCCTTTCCTCTTCGGTCATGGCTTCCGCCATCCGCACTTCGGGCGCGCCAATCTGCTCGATGGGCAGGATCTGTTCGACAATCAAGCGTTGCGCGATCACCGATTTGAACTCGTTGAACACCAGATACACAGCATCAATCTCTTCCCGGCCGTAGCGTTCAATGACGCGTTCAGCCAGGTCGGACGCCAGGGAGTATTCGACCTTGTTCAAAACGCCGATCTGCTCGCCCACAATGGTAGTCTGCGGCGGCGTTTGCGCGTCGGCTGTTCTCGGCTCCGCTGCCCGGTAGCGGCGGCGCAGAAAATCACGCCCTTTGCGGCCGATCGTCTCAATCTCAACGTTCTTGTCCGCCTTGGTTTCGATAAAACGTGCCGCCGCTTTCAGGATATTCGTATTGAAAGCTCCCGCCAGCCCCTTGTCGCCGGTGACCACGATCAGCAGAACGTTTCTTTCAGGACGACGGGCCAATAGAGGATGCCGGGGTTCACCCGTTTCCGGATCAAAGATCTCGGCCCGCGACACCAGCGACTTCAGAACATTGGTCAGCATCTGGGCGTAGGGACGCGCCGCCAGGGCGCGCTCCTGTGCCCGGCGCAACTTCGCCGCCGAGACCATTTTCATGGCCTTGGTGATCTGCCGCGTGTTGGTCACGCTGCGTATGCGCCGCCGGATGTCGAGAATGCTTGGCATGAATCAGTCGTCGGTCGTCAGTCTTCAGTCGTCGGTCATTCGTCGTTGGCCGTTGGCCTCAAGCTAAAAGCTAACGGCTAACAGCTACTTCGCCGCTGCTTGTCGATCGGCTACGAACGCTTCTTTGCTCTGCTTGATCACTTTGCTCATCTCGGCTTTGAGAGCGTCATCCAAAACTTTCTTCTCCATGATCGTGCGCAACAAACCCGGGTTGGTTGCGTCCACGTACCTGTAAAGTTCGGCTTCGAAATCGCGGACCTGGTCCACCGGGAGATCGTCAAAGAAGCCGTTGGTGCCGGCAAAAATAATCAGGATCTGCTTGGAGAATGGCAGGGGCGAGAACTGCTTCTGCTTGAGCACTTCGACCAGGCGCTGGCCGCGGTTAAGTTGGGCTTGCGTGGCCTTGTCCAGGTCGCTGCCAAACTGGGCGAATGCCGCCAGTTCGCGGTACTGCGCCAGTTCCAGCTTCATGCTGCCGGCCACCTGCCGCATGGCCTTGATCTGGGCGCTGCCGCCCACGCGGCTGACGGAAATTCCGACGTTGACCGCAGGCCGCACGCCGCTGTTGAACAGGTCGGTTTCGAGGAAGATCTGACCGTCGGTGATCGAAATGACGTTGGTCGGGATGTAGGCCGAGACATCGCCCGCCTGGGTCTCGATGATGGGCAGCGCGGTCAGCGAACCGCCGCCCATTTTGTCGCTCAGCTTGGAAGCGCGCTCGAGCAGACGCGAGTGCAGATAAAAGACGTCGCCGGGATAAGCCTCGCGGCCGGGCGGACGCCGCAGCAGCAGCGAAATTTCGCGATACGACGCCGCGTGTTTCGAAAGATCGTCGTAGATCACCAGGGCATGCCGCTTGGAATCGCGAAAATACTCACCCATGGCACAGGCCGCGTAAGGGGAAATGTACTGCATGGGCGCGGGTTCGGACGCGGACGCGGCCACCACGATGGTGTAGTCCATGGCGCCGGCGTCGCTGAGAATTTTTACCACCTGGGCAATCGAAGATCTCTTCTGTCCGATCGCGTTGTAGATGCAGATCAGATCGTTGCCCTTGCTGTTGATGATGGTGTCGAGCGCGACCGCGGTCTTGCCGGTCTGGCGGTCGCCGATGATCAGCTCGCGCTGTCCGCGGCCGATCGGGATCATGCTGTCGATGGCTTTCAGTCCGGTCGCCATGGGCTCGCGCACCGGCTGCCGATCGATCACGCCCGGCGCCAGCCGTTCCAGCGCGATGAACTGCTCAGTGGCGATGGGCCCTTTGTCGTCGATGGGCTGTCCCAGGGAATTGACCACCCGCCCAACCAGGGCTTCGCCCACAGGCACGCTCATGATGCGGCCCGTACGCTTGACTTCGTCGCCCTCGCTGATTTCGGTGTAGTCGCCCAGCAGCACAACGCCTACCTGATCTTCCTCCAGGTTCATGGCGATGCCAGCCACGTCGTGCGGGAACTCGAGCAGTTCTCCGGCCATGACTTTGTCGAGGCCGTGCACCCGGGCGATGCCGTCGCCCAGGGTGAGAACCGTCCCCACTTCGTCGACGGCAATCTTGGATTCGTAGTTTTCGATCTGCTGCCGGATCAGCTGTGTGATCTCGTCTGCCTTGATCTGTGCCATAAGTTCAGCTCTTAGCCGTTAGCTTTTAGCTCTTAGCTTTTCTTCGCGTCCTTTGCGGATCGTCTTTGCGCTCTTTGCGGTTAAGTTCTTCGCAGCTTTCAGACGTCAAATCGACTCAAACTCGGTTCAGGCTAAAAGCTAACAGCTAAGAGCTAATAGCTTCTCTTATTCGCTCCAGCTGCCCCTTCACCGAACCGTCATAGATCATGCTGCCTACCTTCACAATGGCGCCCCCCAGAATTGAACCATCGCGCACGTATCGGGCGCGCACTTTGTGGCCGGTCAGCTTCGCGACCTGCCCTTCGAGCGCACTTCGTTCCGGCTGAGCCAACTCCCGCGCGCTGATGATCTGGGCTTCGACGAAACCCATCCGGCGGTTGAGTTCGTGCTCAAATTCCTTCACGATAGGATCGAGAAACTTGATACGCCGGTGGTCCATCAACACCGCGACAAAGTTTCGCAGCGGGCGGGACAAACCCGCGCGCGCGACGATCGCGTCCAGCAGAGCCCGCTTTTGTTCGGCCGGAATCGACGGCGCTTCCCACACCTCGCGCAATTCCAGACTGCTGGCCACCAACTGGACCAGGGACTGCGCTTCCTGCAATGTCTTCGCGGGATCGAGGTGCTTGTCGAAAACCACATCGGCAAAGGCGCGGGCGTAAGTGCTGGTCACGGAAGCCATGCTCTAGTGTCCGTCCCGTCCGGTTTTCGGTCCGCCGCCGTTGGGGCCTTTCGGCGAAAGCTCCTGGGCGAAGCCTCGCACCAGGGCCTGATCCGTGGCGGCATCCAGCTTGATCTGCCTGGCCGCGAGCGATACCGCCAGATTGCCCGCGAATGCGGTCAGCTCCCGCCGGGCCAGCTTGGCAGCAGCGGCGATCTCCTGCTCGGCGGACGCAACAATCTTGCGCGCGTCTTCTTCCGCCGCGGCCTTGATCCGCGCTTCTTCGGCGATCGCTTCTGTCTCCGCGGCCGCGCGCATCCCTGCGATTTCCGTATCCAGACGGGAGAGCCGGGTCTCGATTTCACCCAGACGCCGGTTGGCTTCCTCACTTGCCTGTCGCGCATCCTGCATCGCCTTCTGGATATACGCGGTGCGATTCCGGAATATGCCCGGAAGGTTCTTCTTGGAGAAGTAGACCACCGCGCCCACAACCACGCCAAAATTGAGCAGCACGCATAGCCAGTACGCATGCTCCAGGCTCAGTCCGGTGACCTTCGCCACCAACTGTACCGAACCCGAATGCTTGAACTGCTCCTGGTCCTCACCTGCCGCTTCGCGCGTTTCCTTGGCCAGTTGGCCGTTCATGGTATCGGCGGATTTTTCCGAGTTCGCGGAAGAAATTGCCTGGGCTTGGGCGCCCGCGCTCATGATGAGGAGAAGGCCCATCAGAAGGAGAGAAGCCAAAATCGGACGGGCACGCCGGATGAAGCGCGGAGCCGGCATCAGTCGCCTCCCGCCGGGGCTTGAGTCGCCGGTTCAAGAACAGCGCGAATGATTGCGGTTGCCAGTTTTCCACTCTCCGCTTCCAGACCGACTTGTGCTGCAACCTTGTCCTGCTCAATGGCCGCCCGCGCCTGCTCAACCTGGGCTTGTGCCCGGGTCCGCGCCTCGGCCACCGCCGCGGCTCGCGCTTGTAAAGCCTGCTGGCGGTGCGCTTCCTGACTCTTGAATACCGTCATGCGCGCTTCCCGCAGCCGCTGTTCATATTCCGCGGTACGCGCTTCGGCCTGGGCGATGTCGGCCCGCGCCTTTTCGATCGCGCCTTCCGTCCGGTTGTGGCGTTCGGCCAGCACCTTGATCAGCGGCTTGTGCACCACCGCGGTGTAAATGACGAACAACACCACGATAAAGATGATGGTCGGCACGGACCCGAGCAGTAATCCGCCTAGTTGTTCTAATATCTCGTTCATTGTGTGCTGATCAGGTCTAGAGCGTAGGAGGCTTAAGACCATTGAAAGTAACATGTTACGGAATGAGTGTCAACGCGATGGCAGGGCCTGGAATCGGCGGTTTCCAGACTGGAATGCAGGCCGGCAAACTATTTCGCGAAATCGCGGAAAGTCGCTTGACATCCGACATAACGGGTCTAGCATATAGATATCACCTCCGATCCAATCCGGATCGAATGGGCCGATAGCCAAGGAAAGTCACCGCTTCTTGGTTGCCGGCCCATTTAAATTCAGCCCTTAGCAATTAGCCTTTAGCTCTTGGCTCTGCAGTCGCCCCTGGCGGATGCAGACCAAAAGCCAAAATCTCGAAGTGTCCTGATCCGGCGCCGTTTCCCCTTCTTTGCGAACTTTGCGGTTAAGAGTCTTGAATGACTCGGGCGAGATCAAACCCTTTACCGCGAAGGGCGCAAAGAAGGGCCGCAGAGTTCGCAAAGTTAAGATCTCGCATTCGAGCTGATCTGACAAATTAGGACACTACCCAAAATCCGTAAGGCTGGCATACGGGTGCTCTGAGGCAGGTTTGGCTGAATGCTAAGAACCGGAAGCTTAAGAGCTGGTTACCACCCACTCCCTCACCTTTCTCACCACCGACTCCGGCGCTTCCACGTCCAGCTCCACTGATCCGCCGCTGTATTTGCGCGAATATATCCGCGAACGGGCTTCCAGCAGCGCCAGCATTTTTCCTTCTCTCTGAGGCACCCGCAGACGTATCCGGCTCACCGGATCTTCTGACAACATTTCGTCGATCCGGTCGAGCAACGTGCTCATCCCGATGCCCTTGGCCGCCGAGACATGCACTCTGCCCGCGTCGTCGAGCAATGACTCGCGTTGCTTGGGAGGCAGCAGGTCAATTTTGTTCATGATCCGCAGGCGCGGTTTGCCGTCAACTTCGAGCTCCTTGAGAACCTTGTCCACCTGCGCATCTTGCTCCGCCGACAAGGGGCTGCTGGCATCGGAAACATGAAGCACAAGGGAGGCGCGCTGTACTTCCTCGAGCGTGGCGCGAAACGCCGAAACCAGGGTGTGCGGCAGGTTGCGGATGAAGCCGACCGTGTCCGAGAGCAGCACTTTCCTGCGCGACGGCAACGCCACGGAACGAATCGTCGGATCGAGGGTGGCAAACATTCGCGGGGATTCGAGCACCGCGGCATTCGTCATCGCGTTGAACAGCGTGGACTTCCCTGCATTGGTGTAGCCGACCAGCGCGACCGTCGCTACTGGCTCCGCCTCCCGCCGCGCCCGCTGCTGGGCGCGCACCCGCCTGACATTTTCTATCTGCTCTTTCACATGCCGGATGCGCCGGTGAATTTTTCTGCGGTCGGTTTCCAGTTGGGTCTCGCCGGGGCCCCGGGTGCCGATCCCGCCGCCCAGTTGCGACATCTCTATGCCACGTCCGCCCAGCCGCGGCAGCATGTATTCGAGTTGCGCCAGTTCCACCTGCAGCTGGCCCTCCCGGGTCCGCGCGTGTTTCGCAAAAATGTCGAGGATGAGCTGTGTGCGATCGATCACCCGGGTGTTGACCAGCTTCTCGATGTTGCGCTGTTGCGAAGCTGTGAGGTCGTGATCGAACAGAAGCAGATCGGCGGAAACCGAAGCGGTGGCGCCGGCAATCTCCTCCAGCTTGCCTAGGCCGATCAAGGTGGCCGGCTCGATACGATCACGGTGCTGCAAAAATTCCCCCACGATCTCAGCCCCCGCACTGACCGCCAGAGAACGCAACTCGGCCAGCGACTCTTCCGCGCTGAATTCGGGGATGTCCGGGGCTTTCGCAGCGACCATGTTCGTAGAAGTATCGCGGGCAGCCTGTGCGGCTGCGGTCAGGGGACCGCTCCGGGCCCTTGGGGATGCGGGCCGGCGGCGCCGCGTACGCACCTCAAGCCCAACCAGAAACGCGCGCTCCCGGGGCGGACGATTCCCGTCCTCCGCCGGGCCGCGCCCGACGCTGTTCTTGCCGAAAGACCTGGAAGGTTTACCGCTCAATTTGTTGGATTCTCGGCCACGAGGGTGGCCAGACTCGGGCACGATTCAAGACTACGACAAAGAAGTCCCCAAGGATCGAAGATTCGCCCACCCGGCCAGGCTCGGCGAATCCATCCCGGCCACGCTTCGGGAAAAACGAAGCGACTTCATCCCTCGGTGCCCGAGGGGCGCGGCATTGCAGCCGCCTCCGGACTCGCGGACGGGGCCACGGCCGCCGCGGGCACCATGGTTGGCCTCTCCCCATGACCATGCAGGGTCTTTCCCATGGCCACGGTGGAGATCGCGTGTTTGAAGATCAGTTGCTCCTGGTTGTTGGTATCGAGCACGACGGAATACTTGTCGAAGGAGCGGATGCGCCCCGTGAGCTTGACTCCGCTCAAGAGGTAAATCGTGATATTGGTTCGCTCCTTGCGTGCCGTATTGAGGAAGGTATCCTGAATATTTTGTGCCGGCTTATTCTCCATCGCCAATCTCCTTAGGTCCTGGCTGAAAAATTCTGACGGCTCAGGTCTGTACCGCCAACCGCTCCCACGGCTTCAACCCGACAGCGGTTGCAAGAACAGATGAACAGGCAGCCGGCACGCTCCCCGGAGACTCCGTACGCTAACCACACCGCCGACTGCTGACAGTACGATACGGCGTTACTCCCCGCATTTCAAGATGGCCGGTCAAGGTGGGCGTGCCCGGGGAAACTGCAGCATGCACTCGATTGACATCGCCACGACAAAATGCAACCATTCTCGCCTTCAAGAGCCGACGCGGTCGTGTCCGGCTGACGCCGCTCTCACCTTGAGCTTTCGGGAGCCATGTATGCACCATGAGATCGCTCTATTCGTCATGCCCACCCACACCGGCACGGAGGCGCTTGCCTTCATGCTGCGCTGGGTTCATCTGTTGGCGGGAATCACCTGGGTCGGCTTGCTGTACTTTTTCAACCTGGTCAATGTGCCCTTCATGAAGCAAGTGGATGCGGCCGCCAAGCCGACGGTCCTGCAGTACATGACCATGCCTGCGCTGCAGTTGTTTCGCTGGAGCGCCATGCTGACCGTGTTCGTGGGCTTCTGGTACTGGTCGCAGATCTACGTCGCCGCCGACGCCCATCGCATGGGAGTGGGTGCGGGGAGCACGATCGGGTTGTTTCTTCTGATCTGGGTTGTAGCCTCGATGCTTCTCTATTTCGCGATCTCAAAGACGCCGAGCGGATATGTACTGGGCGTGATTACGCTCCTCCTGGTTTGCGCCGCGGGCTGGCTGTTTGTGAACTACACGCCGGTGGGACAGGACGATAACCACGTGCTTTCGATCGGTATCGGCGGCGGGATGGGGTTCATCATGCTGTTCAACGTTTGGGGAATCATCTGGCGCAACAATAAAAAGATCATCCGCGGAACCCTGGCCGGCACGCCTCCGGCGAATGCGGCGGTTCTGGCCCGGCAGGCGTTTCTGGCGTCGCGCATGAATTTCTTCCTGTCGGTGCCCATGATATTTTTTATGGCCGCGAGTTCGCACTACGCGATTTTGGGAAGGTGAAAGCCGGGAGATGGGAACGGCAGCCCGAAACGAAAGGCTGCGCACCAGGATTCCGGGCCGGCATTTTAGTTTTCGCGAGATCGCAGCGACAGCCGACTACTTGATCTGAAAATTCCTCGCATCGAGGGGCCGGTTATTGGAAATCTCGTCTGCGGTGAGATCCCATTCATACACCTTGGTGGTGCCGTCCTGAAGTTCTTCGGTGAAATGAATGGAATACTTCGAGGGCAGGGTCAGCCCCTCGCTGGTCTTGAAGTCGCTGAAGCGTTCTTCAATCGTGTAGCGAGTTTCTTTTTGCTTGGAACTCTGGGTGATGTCCGCCCCTCCCGGGTTGGAAGACGTGGTCAGCCCTGATTGATCAGAGAGGGACGGCGAAAATCCTCCCAAGCCCGAGGCCAGAGTGATCGAATAAGTCGTCATGATGTGCTGAAAAGTTTGCGGGTCAAAATAGAGATGGATGGTGAGATCATCCCGCTTTTTGGAGTGATAGCTCAGCTGATATGCGGGGCGGCCATCGGCCTTTTTCTCTCCATCGAAGGTGAGCTTGGCCTTGTTTTCAGGCAGGTGAAGCAGGGCCCAGGCGGTCGTTAATTCCCCGCCCAGCAAGCCCTCGCGAACAATCTGATCCTGGGTGCGCACGAACTGGCCAAAATCCGACCATTTGTGGTTTGCAGTGGTCGCGGCCGCGGAAACCTTGTCGCCATCCGTGACGAACTGCTCACCCCGGTACTCGGTATTGTTGAACTTGATCATCAGGACTGACTTCTGCCCCTCGGAAACCAGCGCGCTCGTCCCCTGCAATTCGCCACCGCCACCCACTTGAATTCTGAAAAGTGAAGTTCCCTGCACGATCCGCGACTTGACGCCGGCTCGGGCGGCTGCCGTACCAATGGAATCCAGATGCCGGGCAACGACGTCTTCCGGCTTCATATCCCCCGCGCGCAGCAGGAGAGACGCAGAAACCAGAAACAGCGCGGCCATCCCCGTCCTAGCCACGACTCGTGTGAACCTCGGTCCACCGAACTTCATGATGTGTCCCCCTCCAAGCTTAACCATGCACAGAGATCAGAAAAAAAGCCTGCGGGAGCGACCCCGCAGGCTACCAGTCTAATACTATGCTTCTAGAAATGCAGCTTCAGGGCCACCTGCATCTGGCGCGCGGATGTGGTTGCGTCGGGCCGGCTGGCAGTATTGGTAATCAGGCCGAAGTTGGAGGCGGTGATCCGATTCGACGAGAGGTCAAATCCTGGGTTGTCAAAATGGGGGTGATTGAAGATGTTATACCCCTCAACCCGCAGTTCCGCGTTGACCCGTTCCGTGAACTTGATGCTCTTCGAAAACGCCAAATCGAAATTCACGAACCCTGGTCCGTAGAAGTGATTGCGGCCGCTGGTCCCCGGGCCGGCGTAGAGCGGCGCGCCGCTCCCGTCGGTACGACCGGAGAAGGCAGCGGGATTGGTGAACCACACTTTATTGCCGCCCGAATTCTGTGGAGTGTTGGCGCCGGGAGCGTAGGGGTTACCGACCAGATCCGCCCGGCCACTCAAGCCGGTGCGCTCCATATCGGTAGAGGTGAAGACGTCAAACGGATGTCCGGTCTGCACCGTGGTGATTCCGGAAAATTGCCAGCCTTCGAACACCCGTCCTGCGAAGCCGTTATTCAGGAACCCCTTGCCCTTTCCAAAAGGAAGCTCCCAGATGTAGTTGACGACGGCAACTTGGCGGATATCGTTGTCAGAGTTTCCGCGCTCCTCATTCAGCATGCGGGAGTTACGGGGGAAGCCCCGGTTGCCCTGGGCTGGATTCAAGGAATCATTGGAGTTGTCGATGGCGTGAGCCCAGGTGTAAGCGGCTTGCACTTGGGTCCCGTGGCTCAGACGGTGGGTCAGCTTCACCTGCAGGGAGTTGTAGATGGAGTTCGCGTTCGAGGTCTGGTAGAAGGGCTGAAGCAGAGCATTGTGGGCTACGGCATTGAACGGGAGAGCACCGAACTGGGCTCCGAGGTACAGATTGGTGAAACTAACATCGTCCGCGCTACACTGCCCGGTCGAAGAACTAAATCCACTGTTATCAGGGTTTGTCGGAACGCAGAAAGCAAGCAGTTGCTTCACCAGAGAAGGGACGGGTGAGTTCGGGTCGATCTGACGATAGATGTGATGGCCTTCCGATCCTACGTAGGCCATGTCAAGAACGTTGTTGCCAGGCAACTCCCGCTGGAAGCCGAAGTTCCAGTTGTTGCTGGCGGCATTGCGAAAATGGGGATCGAACAGCACCGGAGCCAGCGCACCCACACCCGCGACGGGATCATAGTTAGGGATGACGGGACTGGGAATGGTCTCCGGGGGCGCCGGCAGCGGAAACGGTCCGTTGACCGAGCCACCATAGAAGCCGCCAATCGTGTCCGCGGGGAATTGGTTATAGTCCTGTTCAAAGGGCGGATTGCCGCGGGCGTTGCCGAAAAGGTTGCCGAAGACGCGATCATGAAAGATGCCGAACGCGGCCCGCACGGCCATCTTGCCATCCCCCTTCGGGTCCCACGAGAAGCCAACCCTGGGCTCGAGGTTGGAATAGTCGGACGCATAGAGCTGCTTTCCGGTTCCCGGGCCAACGACCGTCATTGTCACCGGGCCCGCGGTGGGATCGCCCAGCAAGTTGGAGAAGTTGGCACCCTCTTCATACGGGACACCGTCCAGCTGGTAGCGCAGCCCCAGGGTGAGGGTGAGGTTCCGCCGCACTTTCCATGTATCCTGCCCGAACCAGTCATACTCATGCTGGCGGAAATGCTTATTGTCAGTGGCTTGGCGGGCTCCAGCTTTGTTGAAGAATTCGGCCTGAAAATCATTGTCTACGATGCCGTAGAAAGCCTGGGCTGCAGTCTCCAGGCTAAAACTATCGCTGGGCACACCTTCCACGATGGTAGCCCCGCCCCCAAAATTAATGAGCAGGCCGTTGACCGAGACTTGCCGGCGGGAAAAGAACCCATTCGGCCCCGACTCGCGGACGTTGCGGAAGTCTCCACCGAACTTGAACGTATGATTTCCGTGCGACCAGCTGATACTGTCGGTGTAGCTGGTGGTTCCGGTTGCCCGATACTGGCCGTCGGATACAAGCGAAGTGCAGCCAAAACTTGTAAACGGGTTCATATTGATGTCCCAGCCGTTGCCGAAGCGATCCACAGCTGGGATGGCTCCGTCGAGCACGCTGGTCCCGGTGCAACCAAAGTTGGCATAAATCTTGTTCCAGCCAAAGGTGAACGAATTGATCAGGTTGCTGCTCAAAGTGGACGTAAGATTGGCCGACAGTCCCTGCCCAATGGCCTTTTCATCGTAGCCCCCAATATTCCCAGGCAGAATGTCGGCATGGCCAGGATTGGGATCAAAAAAGTCGTCGTACCCATACCGCAAGCTGACGGTGTGGTGATCGGTGATGTGGTGGTCAATCTTGGCCACCGTGGTGTAGCTGTTTTGAGCCGAAGTGCTGGGGAAGAACAGCGTACCCGTCAGGCCGTCTCCGTTGTCGAAGGTCGGGTTGGGATACAGGGCAAATACCCTCTGCATGGTCGGGTCGGGCGGCGCGTTGTCCGCTGGGCCCGAACCGAGCGTGTCTCCGGTTCCGTTGTTCGCGCCGGTTTGGGTGAGGTCCACCGGATCTCCAAAATAGTTGAAGACACCGGTCTTGAACGCCGCGGTCGGCACGGTGGCTGAGTTTGTCAGCGTGGTTCGGAAGCGGTCCAGTTCGTGGTTGAAAAAGAAAAAGGTCTTGTTCTTGATGATCGGCCCGCCAATGGAATAGCCGAACTGGTTGCGCACGTACGGATCCTGCGGGCCGTTGTCGGCGCGGTTGAACCAGTCTCGCGCTCCGCCGAACGCGTTCCAGCGGCCGAACTCGTAAGCTCCGCCATGGAAGGTGTTGGTGCCGCTCTTGGTCACCACATCGATGATGGCGCCCGTGTTGCGGCCATACTCGGCGTTGAAGTTGTTGGTGATGACACGAAATTCCTCGGTGGAATCCGGATTCGCGTTGAGCACGCCGCCGGCAATTCCAGGCACCGACGTATCGTTATTGTCGACGCCATCCAGCAGGAAGTTATTATTTCGCTCGCGTGAACCGTTGACTGTGAAACCACCCAGCGCCGTGTTGGTCTGTGAGGTTCCAGGAGACAGCAAAACCAGTTCATACGGATTTCGCGTCATGAGGGGCAGATCGTTGATCGATCGCGCATCCACCAGGTTGCTGACCTGCGAGGTTTCGAGGTCCACATCGGGAATCTGATCGGCGCGCACCTGGACTTCTTCAGTCACCGCGCCGGGCTCCAGCTGAACGTTCACGGGGACCACCTGGGCGACGGTGAGCTGAACATTGGACACATGGAAAGTCTTGAAGCTCGCCATCTTTACCGTAACGTCGTAGACGCCGGGAGCAAGGGAGGGGATGCTGTAAGCCCCGGTGCCGCCACTGGTCACCGTGCGCACGGCGTTTGATCCCAGGTTTTTTACCGTGACTTCCGCGCCCTGCACGACCGCGCCCACGGTGTCGGTTACCGTGCCCTGGATCGAGCCAGTCTGCGCCAGCGAAAACGTGACGCTCATCAGCATTACCAGGATGCTTCCCCAAAGAAGTCTCAGGCTCTGCATTTTTCTCTCTCCTCGCGGTTAGCCGTTTCGCCGCCGTAGACCAACCCGGTCGGCTCGAATCTCAGAAATTGGCTGGAACCCGATTGCTACTTTACGACAGGCGATTGTATCCTCATGCTGGCAATTGGCTGGCCAGTCACGATGTCTATGTGAACTATATGATTCTAAATTGTTTAGACGAACGGCGGGATCAACAAAGACACCGGTACTTTAGTGCTTTCTACGAAGTTGTAGAGGGCCAAGATACGAAAAATCATAGGTCAACCATGCTGTGGCACATGGGCCTGGCAGGGTTGAGCGCAAATCTCAGAAGCCGGCGGGGCCCGAACGGGCCCCACCGACATCCGATGTCAATTGCTAAAAGACCAGCTTGATTCCGATCACCATCTGGCGCGCGTTGCTCGGGAAGCTGGCGCGAGCATTCTCGAAGTTCGGTTTGTTTGGAATCAAGTAATTTCTTTGCGCACCCGTAACCGAGAAAGACAGCGCCTGGTTGGGGCTGCCCGTCACGAATTGCGGATGGTTGAAAGCGTTCAGCAAGCCGGCCGTGATATCGAAGTGGACACGCTCGGTGATCGCAATATGCTTGCCTAGAGTCATGTCCCAGTTGTTGATCGGGGGCGTGGTGATGGTGCTGCGGGCCGTGTTCGACAACGCTCCCTTCCCCGCAACGATGTACTGCGCATTGCCATTGATGGCTTGGTACGCAACCACGTAGGGGCTCGGGTTGAAGGTGGTATCGGGATCATTGTTGCAGAAGTGACCCGCCGGGAGACTGCTATTGCAAAGATTGATCACACCACTGCCGACGCCAGGTGTGCCGGCTGCATTGTAGATAGGCCGATCCGGTGCCGAATCGGCATTCAGATTCGAATCCACGCCACTCTGTGCCGTACCCCATTGGCCGCTTTCCCATGTGTAGATGGCCCCAAACTCGTAGTTACCCAGCAGGTTTCGTTCCGCCCAACTGGAGCTCTTGCTGAAGAACGGCATATCGTAAATGGTCGAAAGCGTGAAGCGATGCCGATGATCAAGCAGCGAGTTACTGCGCTCGGCCGGCAGGTTCAGGAAGTCCTGCGGACGGCGCGGAGCGATAACCGTGGAGAAGAAATCAGCCGTACCGTTGTCAATCATGTGGCTGAAGGTATAAGCGGCCTGGAACTGCAGACCGTTGGAGAACCGGCGATTCAGTTGGCTCTGCAGTCCGTGATAGATGGATGCGCCCAACGGAAGGAAGCCAGTAATGGGAGAATCGAACCCATTGTTAAGGAACTGGGGCAGGAAGAACCCGCCACTGTTGAACTCGCCCAGCATGGTGCCCAAGGTAAGCGGAAGTGCATCCAGGGTTGACTGGCCCGGGTTCTGCAGGTAGGTGGGAAGATGATGGGACGGAGTTGTGACTGGCTGGAAATCGATAATGTTTTGCGCGTCAAGATCGACTCCACGGGTGCCGACGTAGCGAATTTCCGCGGTGTAGTCCCTCTTGAATACGTGCTGTACACCCAGGTTCCACTGCTCGGAATAGGGATACTTCACTTTGTTGGGCAGGAAACTCGACGTTTGGTCGCGGGCGTCGGCCTGGTTCAGGATGGTGATGCCGCTGCTGGCCTGAGGCGGAATTCCGCCGTTGGCCAGGAACGGGTCCTGGCAAACCACATCGGGACAGTTCTTCGTCGACCCAATCTGCGGCGGGCGGGAGAGCGTTCCAATGTTGTCGTAGAGAACGTCATAGCCCATCCCGAAGCCGCCCCGGATCGAGGTGTTGCCGCTCGAACCGGGTGACCAGACAAATCCAACCCGCGGCATGTAGTCTCGCTTAGGCGCCTGAGGCGAAGTAAAGTTAATGACTCCGGGCAGGTCGGCAATGCTGTTCAGCGCCATCTGGCTCCAGCCGAACGGCGTGCTGGTGTACTCATAGCGCACACCCAGATTCAAACTGAAGTTGGGCCGGATCTTCCAGATGTCGTTGACATACCAGAAAACTCCGTACTGGTCTCCCGAATAGCCGACCGCACCAAAACTGCGCTGGCCGAAGTCAGGCACCTGATCCAGGACATAGCTTTCCAGCGTGCTCCAGTCGTAGTCCCCGCGGGAACGCTGAATGAACAGCTGCGGGGAAATGGCCTTGCGTCCTTCGATGCCAAACTTCAGAGTGTGATTCCCCTTGGTCCAGGTCACGTTGTCGACTAACTGGTACAGGTTCTGCACTTGGTATTGCGGAGCATTTCCGTCCGGGCCGACGTTTAGTTGTCCCAGGTCGTCGATGGTAACGTTCGGGAATTGATCCAATCCCGGGAAAGAGAAACTGGGAACGGTGAAGTTCTGCCCCGTGCGGTTGTATCCCGCTCGCAACTCGTTCGTAATCGACGGAGAGAAAGTGTGATATTCGCTCAGGTTCACCAGGTGGAAGGGCTGCACAAACGGGGTGTAAAACACGGGCAGCTGAGCTCCAGTATCGATGGTGGCCAGTTTGTTGTAGATATAGCGGCCGCGCAGTTGGTCCCGGTCGCTGATGTTGTAATCCATCGAAGTGGTCAACGCCCGGTAGTTGGTATAGTTCGGCGCCACGATGGGCAAGATGCCAACCTGAACCGGGGTTGCGCCAACCAAGACCGTGCCACCCGCTGGGCACGATGGTGAGGCGGGCGGGCAGGCACTAGGAGCCACTGCGTACTGTTGCAATATAGAGATGTTATTGGCGGAAGCGCCGGGGATAGCGGACAACGTGGTGTATCCCGCCTGCGTCGGCGCCAGCACCGGTGAGCCGGGCGTTGCTGCCAGGCCAACCGCGTTGTACTCGAAGTTCGCGAAGAAGAACAGCTTGTTCTTGAAGATGGGCCCGCCCACCTGTCCGCCGTAACGGTTGTTGTCATAGCGCGGGTTCGAAAAAATACCCTGGTTGGAGAGGTTGTAGTCGACCGCGTTCAGATTGCGGTTTTGGAAGTACTCGTACACGGCGCCGTGGAAGGCGTTGGTGCCGCCGAGGACCGTGATATTGAACTGGCCGCCGGTGGAGTGGCCAAACTCGGGGCTGAACTGGTTCTGCAACAGAGTGAAGTTGGATACCGCTTCGGCGGGCACATAGATGAGGGGACCCGTCACTCCTTTATCGTTGTTGTCAATGCCCTCGACCGTGAAGTTATTGTTGCGCGGTCGCTGGCCGCTGATCGACGGCCCGGTGCCGGCGCCCAAGCCACCGGTGCTGCCCACGCCAGCATCCAGGAGCGACAGGTTGATCACTCCCAGATTTTGTCCGTTGGTGGCAACTCCCAGGTTGGCGATGGCCACGTCACGCAGTTCCTTGCCTTCAAAAGTGTTCCCCAGCTGGATCGTAGTCGTGTCGATGATGGGCGCTTCTCCCGAAACTTCCACGGTTTCGGTGCTGGCTCCTGGCTCCAATTTCACGTTCGCCGTGCTGGTTCCATTCAGCCGCACTTCAACCACGACCGTAGTGGTGCGAAACCCAGCCGACCTTACAGTCACGCGGTAGGTGCCCGAGAGCAGGTTGTCGAAGCGATATTGACCGGTGCTGTTGGTCTTGCCGCTTGCCGTTACACCCGTCGCAATGTTCACAGAGCTGACGTCGGCGTTGACCACGGCGGCACCGGAAGAATCTTCGACGGTTCCGACGATATTGCCGGTGATCGCTTGGCCGAAGGCCAGGCCAACGCCCAGCGTCAGCACGCCAACGATCGCGAGTACAAGTGGCAGAACTCTTAGAGTGCAGGCAAACCGATTCATGCGTTTTCTCCTCAGAACTGGAAGTCCCTGGGGCTTTGATACTGAGCCAGATTCGGACAAACAATACACCATGACAGTATGATTTAGCACTGCCTTTGAAGACAGTCATTGCAACTTTCGCTCCAAAACAGTTCAATATAACAGGCAATGTTTTCAAACATTTACAATCTAGATACCCCCGTCCGATACTGAAAAATGGATAGCGTTCACCGCTATAACTATGAAATTCAGTATTTCTTGGCGGCAAAGCCCTTCTGGCGCGTGTGCCACAATGTTGCGTGGATCTCGATCAATGTCGAGCAGGAATCGAACTGTTCAACCGCGCCGATTTCTTTGAGGCCCATGAGGCGCTCGAGGACGTCTGGCGGGCGGCGCCCCTGGCAGAGAAGAAATTCTTGCAGGGACTGATTCAGGTGGCGGTAGCGCTGCACCATCATGGAAATGGGAATTCGGCCGGGGCGCGCTCGGTCCTGAGGCGCGCCTTTCGGAATCTCTCTCAATATCCGGAAGGCTTTGGCGGCATAGACTCGAAGGGATTGCTGGCCTCGATTTCAAACTGGCAGCGGGCTTTAGATGAGGGTACGCCGGTGCCTCCACTGCCGAAAATAGTTCAGGAGTAGTCTTCAGTCTTCAGCGCTTCTTCTTTTTCCGGGCGGCCGACGACTGCCGACCGACGACTGGCTTTTGTTCTCCTGGCGCCAGAACGCGGCGCACGATGGGCGTATTCAGTTTGTACTTGCGCTCGATCAGGTTTCCCGCGTCGTCCTTCACTCGCAGCACGAATACCGGCAGATCGCCTTCCTTGTCAAAGGTCTCATGCGAGACCGTGACCGGCAGAACGCCGTCGAGATTGCGCTCGCGATAGGCGGTTTCGTAGCGATGCCGCTTGACGTTCCAGGTGAAGACGCGGACCTGGTTGAAATCGAAGGGCATGCCATCCTTGTTCTCGGTGAACAGCACCAGGTACTGCGGGACCTTCTTTTCGCCGTCGGTGACACGATCCAGCACAAAGGAAGCAACCAGGCGCTGGCCTTCAGAGTACTGCGCGATCTCGATCGGCACATCGATATCGAGCATGCGGCCCAGGACCCAGCCCACATGCCCTTGCTCATCGCGAACCAGCCACCAGTCTTCCAGGGGCGGAGCGGCGACCGTAGTTTGCCCTTCTTTCCCGGCGCTCGCCGCTCGCGCCTGGGCGCCGGGCAGCACCCTCTCGTTGCTGCCGCGCTGCAGCAGCGACAACCTGGCGCCCTGGTCCACCTGATAGAGGTGTTCGGCGCTGCGTTCCGGCTGAAGGTGAATATTGGTCTGGTTATGCGCGATCGCGGTCGCCTGGACGGGAGCGTTGCGCGCCTGCTCGGCAAGTTTCTGGAAACCGTCGTAGGTCTCCTGGCTCACCAGGTAGCGTTGTTCCAGCCATCCCTCAGCGCCGGCCGATGTGCGCACCCGCACGAAGCGGCGGTCCCGGCCCAGTACTTCGACGGCCTCGCCATTTTTCACGCTTCCAGTCTTGTTGTAGACCGCAGCCACCTGATCGCGCAGAAATGCCTGCGGAATTGACACGTAGGCAACCTCCTGGCTGCTGGTTTTGCCGGGCCCGCAGCCAGCCGGCAGAGCCAGGCCTGCGAGCAGGGACAGCCCAAAGAAGAATTCGAGAAATGGGCGGCAGTATTTCACGGAGCAAATTTCCCCAGCGACCAAGCAAACAAGGTGATCGCTGAAAGTGAATCCGGAACATCGCTACACGCGGCGGACCGGGTCAGGTTTTCGGGTTCTAGTCCAGATTACGCCAGAAAACTTCAGTCGCCGAAGGAAATCCCGATCGCTTTGGCAGTCTGCACCAGCTGGCCGTTGGGATCAACCGTCTTGAGCTGCCCGATCGCCTTGGCGATGTCGACGGCTTCGATACGCTCATTGCGCAAACACACCATCTTGCCGAATCCGCCCTCGGCGATCAGGTCCACGGCGCCCACGCCAAAGCGGGTGGCCAGAATGCGGTCGTAAGGAGTCGGCGAACCGCCGCGCTGAATGTGTCCCAGCACGCTCACCCGCACCTCCTTGTTGGCGCTGGCGGCGATGGCGCTGCCAATCAGATTGCCTACCGAGCCGGCCCGCCGGTTCTCTTGCAGCCCCTGGGGAAGCTTGACCCCTTCGGCCACCACCACAATCGTAAAGCGCCTGCCGTAGCTCTCGCGCTTCTTTACGAAGGCGCACACGCCGTCGATGGAAAACGGGATTTCGGGTATCAGGATGACGTGGGCGCCGCCCGCAATGCCGGCTTCCAGAGCGATCCAGCCCGCATCTCGTCCCATGACCTCGACCACCATGATCCTGTGATGCGATTCGGCGGTAGTGTGGATCTTGTCCACCGCGTCGGTAGCGGTGGTGACCGCCGTATCGAAGCCAAAGGTGACTTCCGTGGCGGAGAGATCATTGTCAATCGTCTTGGGCACGCCCACAATCTTCATGCCTCGGCGGAAAAGTTCGAGCGCGATCTTTTGTGAGCCCTCACCGCCGATGCTGATCACGGCGTCCATTCCCAGCTTGCGCGAATTGGCAATGACTTCATCGGAGATATCGCGAGTGACTTCCTGGCCGTTCTCGACGGTACTGTACTTGAACGGATCGCCGCGGTTGGTGGTGCCCAGGATGGTTCCGCCACGAGGCAGAATCCCGCTCACGTGCTTGAGCGTGAGCTCGTAGGATTTTTCCGGCCAGATGAGGCCGTCGAAGCCATCCGGGATGCCGATGACTTTCCAGTTGTATTTCAGGAAGGCGCACTTGACCACAGCACGAATGACGGCATTGAGCCCGGGTGCGTCGCCGCCGCCGGTGCAGATTCCGATACAACGGATGGCGGTCATTGCACGGTAATGGTCAAAGCGCTGCTGGTGATGCCGTTGAGACTGGCAGTGACGTTGGTGGTGGCACCCGAGGTGGCGGTGGAAAGCACTGCGCCGCTTCCGTTGCTGATGGTGGCGATGACCGCCGTGTTGCTGCTGGTCCAAGTCACGAGGTCGGTGATGTCCTGCTGCTGCGAGCTGCCGCTGTAGGTCCCCATCGCGGTAAAAACGACGGTCTGACCCGCGGTCGGGTTCGCGGTAGTCGTGCTGATGGTGATGGCGGTCAGGGGCCCGGTATTCACTGTAATTGTGGAGGTGGCGGTAAGCGTGCCGGAAGTGGCCGTGATGGCCGCGGTCCCGGGAGGGTTCGAGATGGTCGACGCGGCCGTGACCAGACCTCCGCCGCTGACAGTGGCAACGGTCGAGTCGGAAGTCGCCCAGGTAGCGCCTCCGGTCAGATCCTTAGTGCTGCCATCGTTGTAGGTGCCGGTCGCAGTGATCTGCTGGGTATGCCCCTGGATGAGCGATGCCGACGTAGGCGTCACGGCCAGCGAGGTCAGTGTGGGATTTACAAAGAAGCCGCGACAACCAGCCGCCAGAGCGAGCATGGACAGCGCTGCAAACGTAGCCAAGAGACGGAGCTTCCGACTAGAACAATGCATGTTGAGAAGGTCCCGGCAGACGTACTTTCATGGCACGGTCCGCTACGAGTGGCTGCAAAGAATTGTAGCAGAGAAGGTTTTGCGCGGCCTGGGCCAATGCACTTCCGGGTGCACCAAAGGTCGGTGGCGGGCGTCAATTACTACACGCCAATGGGAGGTGGAGCTGCGCCCTTCCCGCCCGCCATTGCCAGAGTAGAGAGATCCTGTCCCGCAGTGAGTGCCTTTGCCGGCTGGCCCACGGCTTCGTGGTATTGTGATTGACTAAGTTGGTTTGGAAGATGCGTCACCCTTAAGCCTCTGACACGCATCGAACTGCACGATGAAAAGATTTCTTCTTCCTTCCGCCTTGCTGCTGTTTGTCCTTTTCTCTCAGGCTCGTGTCATCCAGACTCAGCCCGCACCGGCCGTCAAAAAACCACAGATAAGCCCGCGGCCCGCTGCCGTGGCAGCGCCGGTTCGGAGCCTGTGCGCCGCCTGTATCCGGGCGCATATGGAGTTTCTTGCTTCCGATGCATTGCGCGGCCGGGGTAGCGCTACGGCGGACGAACTGGTTGCCGCGACCTATGTCGCCTCGGAACTGCGAGCCTACGGCATCGCTCCCGCCGGTGACGACGGTGGCTATCTCCAGCGGGCGGCGCTGCTGCAAGCAAAATTTACTGCGCCTCCACAAATCACATTTGCCAAGCCCGGCGCCGCCGGAGAAAAGGTTACCTGGACCTGGGGCAAGGAGTTCGCGTCTCTTCGCCTTTCGCAGACTCACTTCTCAGGTCCATTGCGCGTGATTAACGTCGACGAAGACCTCCCGCGGGCTGCAGGCGCGGTCGTGCTGATTCTTGGAAACGACCGGCGCCGGCTGCGAGCCAAAGCTTCTTCGCTGGCCGGAGAAGGGGCCGTTGCAGCGATCATTGCCGCCAGTGCGGAACGCGCCGCCCAGTTTCAGCAGCGCGCCAGACAGCTGCCCACATTGCCAGTGCGACTCGAGCAACAAGACGCTTCCGGCCTGGAAAGCAATCTCAATCTGCTGGAGGCCAGTCCGGAAGCGACCAAGGCCCTCGAAGCGCTTCCTGAGGAGACGACTTTGAGCTTCGACGGTCCCTCGGCCGGCGAAAGGAAATACACATGGAATGCGGTCGGCATCCTGCGCGGCCGCGACCTGAAGCTGCGGCGCGAGGCAGTCTTGCTCTCGGCGCACCTGGACCACCTGGGCATCGGTCAGCCGGTGAACGGAGATGACATCTACAACGGCGCCGACGATGATGCTTCAGGCACAACCGCGGTGCTGGAACTGGCGCGAGTCCTGGGCAGCGGCCCCAGACCGCGACGCACCGTAATCTTCGCCTTGTTCGGGAGCGAGGAAACCGGCGGGCAGGGGTCAACATTTTTTCGGGAGCATCCCCCTTTGCCGCTGCAGGAAATCGCGGTGAACCTGGAGTTCGAAATGTTAGGGCGCGCCGACCCGGCGGTCCGATCGGACACAGTCTGGCTCACCGGATGGGAGCGCTCGAACCTTGGGCCCTGGCTGGCGGCTCACGGGGCCAAACTCGTCGGGGACCCTCATCCCGAGCAAAATTTTTTCGCGCGTTCCGACAATTACATCCTTGCGGAAAAGGGTGTTGTCGCCCAAACCGTGTCGAGTTACGGATTGCACGCCGACTACCACCAGCCCAGCGATGACCTGGCCCACATTGATTTCAGGCACATGGACGCAGCCATCGGATCGCTGCTGCGGCCGGTCGAGTGGTTGGTGAATTCTTCGTTTACGCCCAGGTGGAGTGAGGGAGGAAAGCCTTGAAGTCAGCCCTCGGACCTCAGCCGCCGGACCTCGGCTGAATCAACCGCCGGGAATCTTGCTGAGGTCTGACGTCCGCCTTGCTAGTTTGTCCTTTTTGCCTTCGCGATTTTCTCGTCGATGGGTTTGCGGCCGGCGAAGCCTTCCCGGGTATCGTGCCAGTGAGTAATTCCCTTTTCGCCAAGCTTCCAACAGAGCAGCACGGTACGTCCTTCCACCTGGCAGGGGAAGTCCAGCAGTCCGATGTCGAGGTCTTTCACCTGGACTCCGGTAGAGTCGATCTCGGCGAGCGTGTCTTTTACGCGCTGGATGGTCTTCTCGCGCTCGGCTTTGCGCCGTGCCACTTGAATGATGTTCACCAACAGCCCTCCGCTGAGGAAGACCCGGTGAGCGAGTTCCTGAAATTCGGCGTCGACGGCTTCGATCAGTTTTTTGCCGTCGATGGCAGTGCGCAGGAGCGACTCCAGAACCGGCAGAAGGCTCTGGGCTTCTTCGAGGGTGAAACTGCGGTCGGCCATAGGGGGTATGTCGTTATTCTAATCCAATCCGAACCACCACGCTTCCGTGATTAGCGTCAGGGGGTTCTTCCCTCTGATGGATCGGCGCTGGCCGCCGTGTTTAGATCCAGGTGCAAGTGCCGGGCGGGATCGACGCCCGGCGGATAGCAACTTCCATTGCGGTCGTAGTTCGCGGGACAGCCGGCGGCAACGTCTCGTCTTTTCGGAGATTGAGCAAATTGCCACACTGACGCGAAATCGATGCCGCTCCGGGCAGGGCTGGGCGGAGGCACGGAGAAGGCGCATCCGGGTGAAGGCGGGCAGGCATCGTTCGCAACCCAGTACGCGATCTTTCTCCCCCCCGAATTCCGACGCACATCCTCAGCGGTAACGATGGGCAACCCACCTGCTTCTTTCGCCGCGATACCGGAGCAGTAGATGCCGGCGCGGAAACCGGCCGCGGCTACGCCGTCGACCCAGGCGTAGATGTACGCTTTCTGCGCGGGCAGCATCCGGCCTCCCTCTTCCTGGTCGAGAAAGATGATCGTTCCCGAGGGAAATCCTTCTCGCCGCGCGGAGGCGACGGCAATCTGGGCATCGGATTTGCCCAGCCTGGCGGCATTGGCAAGTGTTTTTAATCGGGCGAAGCGCCTTCCGTTGAAGAGCACCAGAAATCCAAAGCCGGCCGATTGCACGGTCTGCCGCTTGCCGGCCCAGGTGTTGGTCCTTTCGCCAGGAGGAAGGTTAAGCCAGAAACCGGCGTAGGAAAACGTCTGACGGAGCAGTTTCAGGTTCGCGTCTCCCGGATAGTCGTTGCGGTCGAAACCCAGGTAGGTGGGAGGTTTCTGCGATGCCCTGTTCGCACCGTGGCAAAGAACCGGGCTCATCACGACCGTTGCCAGCAGCATCCAAGCAACTCGTATCATGCTGTCGATGTTACTTGGTCCCGCCCTCTAGAATCGAACATCTCTGGAGATCGATCCTGTTCCACGCTGTCATCTTGAGCGGAGACCTCACCCTCTTGACGACGTGAACCAATTCCACCCCTGTCATCTTGAGCGGAGGGAAGGAACTCGCTTGCGAGTTCCTTGCCGGAGTCGAAAGACCTGTCGTTGCCGGCGTCGTCGATCCCTGCCAAGACCGGAATTGGTTCCGGCAGAAAACAGGTCCCTCGACTGCGCTCGGGATGACAGAGTTGTGGAAAGCTGCTTCGATTTTGACTAGCCCCCGATATGGACCATGGTTCTGGAGGCGGGTACAAAATCCGGTTCGCCGATGTGGTGACGCTCTTCTTTTCGTTGGATCACGCCACGGATGAACTCCCCTAATTCTTCGTCGGAAGCGCCGCGGCGCATCTCGCCATGCAGATCGTGGTCCCAAATGGAGAACAGGCAGGTACGAATCTTGCCGTCGGAGGTAATGCGAATGCGGCTGCAGTGCCCGCAGAAGGGATGCGATACGGGCGCGATGATGCCGATTTCGCCGACGCCGTCGTCGAAGCGATAGCGGCGCGCGGTTTCGCTGCGGGCGTGCGGAATTTCCACCAGCGGGCGGTATTCGCCCATGCGGCGCAGAATTTCATCGAGCGTCACCACGGTATTCGGCGACCACGTGCGTTCTTCCTCCAGCGGCATGAACTCGATAAAGCGAACCACTACGCCTTCCTCGCGCGCGAACATGCCGAAGGGGATGATCTGGTCTTCGTTAAAGCCGCGCATCAGCACGCAATTGACTTTCACCGGCCACAGGCCCGCACGCCGGGATGCCCGGATGCCGGCCAGGACGTTGTCGTATCCGTCGGGTACGCGCGTGATGCGCGCGAAGCGGTCGGGATCGACCGCGTCCATGCTCACGGTAACCCGGCGCAGCCCGGCATCCTTGAGCGGTTGCGCCATGTCGGCCAGGAGATGGCCGTTGGTGGTGACGGCGATGTCGAGTTCCTCTCCGTCGGTAGTGCGTAACTTGGCCAGTTCGCGGACAAAGTTCACCACGCCCTTGCGCAGCAACGGCTCTCCACCGGTAATGCGCACCTTTTGGATTCCCAGTCCTGTGAGCACGCGCGCCATGCGCAGATAGTCAGCAAAAGCCAGATCGCCGTAGAGCGCGCCCTCGTTTCCGGTGCGGCAGTACACGCACTTGTAGTTGCAGCGGTCGGTGACCGAGATCCGGAGATCGGTGATGGCGCGGCCGAATTTGTCGGTAAGGGGCACGTCGTTGGTCGTTGGTCGTTGGTCGTTGGGCCAAATGGGAAAGGGACAGACAGGCGGGAAAATCCCGGCAGCTGTTTCCTTTCCAATGGCTTCTCGCGAAGCCGGGAGGCGCCGGCGTTTCCACCTGCACCCTCGGGCTGGCTTTTCTTTGCGACCGTTTGCGAATCCTTGGCGGTCTTTGGGGTCAAAAGCTCTCTTAACCACAAAGTGCGCGAAGATACCGCAAAGGACGCAAAGAAAACCATCCTCGCCGCCGCAGCCAGGGTATGCCCGTAGGCTGGGGCGGTCGGAAACTCAACTTACATTATAGATGCGCGCGGCAAGCAGGTGAGTCAAATTAAGGTTTCGCCGCGACCGCCTTCTCAATCGCCGCCTCCGCCAGCGGGGCCATGATCTTGAACCCGACGGCGTTGGGATGCAGCCCGTCGTCCGCCAGGTCGCCCTTCAGCAGGCCTTTGTCGTCCACCATAGCGGCGAAGTAATCCAGATACACCAGGCCGTTGGTGGCGCAATAGTCCTTCAGCCAGCGGTTGAGCGACAGGATTTTCTCAGGCGAGCGCTGCTTGAAGAAATCCTGTGACTTGGGTGTGTAGTTGTGCACCGGCAGGACGGAGGAAAATACCACGGCGATGTGATTGACCCGCGCCAGCTCCGCCATTGAGGCATAGTCAGCCTCGATGTCTTCCAGGCGCATGGGGCCGGTGTTTCCCGCGATGTCATTGGTGCCGGCCAGAATGACCACCACCTTGGGATGCAGGTCGATCACATCCTGGCGGAAGCGAACCAGCATCTGCGGCGTGGTCTGCCCGCCAATGCCGCGGTTGAGGTATGGCTTGCCGGGAAAAGAGTCTTCGAGCTTCCAGATGTCGGTGATGGAATCGCCGAAGAAGACAACCCGGTTCTCGCCGGGCGCGGGCGCCTTCAGGGCAGCGTTGGCGTCGCGGTAGCGGGCGAGTTGTCCGTAATCGTCAGTGAAGACCGCAATGCGTGAGGCTCGGTACTGGTCAAGGCCGGCGAAGCCGGTGGGTGGGATGGCGGGTTGCTGTTGGGCCGAGGCACAGAGCGCAAGGCAGACGAAGGATGCCAAATTGATAAAGCGACGTGCGATCAGATGCATATTATTCCTGAACCTGCTAAAGATCGGCCAACCTGGAGAATTTTTCTCTCTTGGCCCCGCGCAATAGGGCGCAAGCCAAACTAACGCTTTCGCTCGCTTTCGGCAATGTGTATACTTGATGTATATACATTATACAGGGAGGCTGCCATGGGCACGGCGAAGGTATTCCGCTCGGGAAACAGCCAGGCAGTGAGGCTGCCGAAGCAGTTCCGCGTAAAGAGCAAAGAAGTCGAGATTTTCCGCCGGGGAAAAGAGATCGTCTTGCTAGAGAAGGAGGGGACCATGGCGCGCGCCTTCGATCTGCTGGCTGGATTGCCGGAGGACATTGAGGTTGACCGCCGAAAAGATTATCCCCAGAAGCGCAAGGGGCTTTAGGTGGAGCCGCGCTTTCTGCTGGACACGAATATTTGCATTTACATCCGTCAGGAAAGGCCAGAAGCGGTTTTGCGACGGTTCCGCAGGCTCCGTCCCGGCGAAGCTGCGCTCTCGGTCATCACCTATGGAGAGCTGATCTACGGGGCGGCGAAGAGCACGCAGCGGGAGGCCGCACTGGAGAAGTTGCGTGAACTGGCCCACTGGTTGCCCGCCCTCCCGCTGCCGGAAGCCGCGGCGGAAGCCTACGGCACAATCCGCGCGGAACTGGCAGCGAAGGGTGAGATGATCGGAAACAACGATCTCTGGATTGCCGCCCACGCGGTGGCGTCTGGGTTGACGCTGGTCACCAACAACGAAAGAGAGTTCCGGCGAGTGCGTGGTCTGAAGCTGCAGAATTGGGCGGTTTAGCGTTGTCCTGTAGTTCAACAGCTTGTCGAGTTGCGCTCGACTGGACGGGTCAGAGACCCGTCCCCACACGGACCCTGGCGCACTACATCCCGTCGTAATTTGGTCCGCCGCCGCCTTCCGGCGGCACCCAGGTGATGATCTGGTAGGGGTCGGCGATGTCGCAGGTCTTGCAGTGTACGCAATTCGACGGGTTCAGGCTGATGCGCTTGCCGTTGGGCTGAGTAGCGTCGTCCACCATTTCGTACACGTTCGCCGGGCAGAAATTCTGGCACGGGCTGCCAAATTCTTTTATGCAGCGCGTGTTGCAAACGTCGGTATCGTGAATCACGAGGTGCGCGGGCTGGTCTTCTTCGTGCTTTGTGCCGGAGTGGTAGAGGTCGGTGAGCTTGTCAAAGGTCAGCTTGCCGTCACCTTTCGCGGGACCGAGAAGATGGGCTTCGTCACCGCCATCCGCGGGCAGTTCGGCGAGTTTCTTCAGGCGCTGGTATCCCGCGGTTGAAGGGTAGCGATTGCGCAAGCCGCGTCCGCCGGTGAACTGCTGCAGGCCGGCGTTGATCATGCCCCGCCAGAAACCATGCTCGAAGCCCTGGTGAAAGTTGCGGACTTTCCAGAGCTCGTCTTTGATCCAGCTCGATTCCACTCGCCGCTGAAAATCGCTCAAGCTGGCGGCGGAGAAATCGTCTTTCTTCAGCGCCTCGAATGCGGTCTCCGCGGCCAGCATGCCGCTCTTGATGGCGAGATGAATTCCCTTCAGGCGCTGCGAATTCAGCAAGCCGGCGGAGTCGCCAAGGATCATCCAGCCGTTGCCGGCCAGCGGCGGAACCGACCACCAGCCGCCGTAAGGCAGGGATTTGGCTCCGTAGCGGATCATCTTGCCGCCGTCGAGAAGCCGGGCGACGAACGGGTGCTTCTTGAACTCCTGCAACACGCGCTGAGGGTCGAGACGCGGGTCGGGATAGTCGAGCCCGACCACGAAGCCCAGCGAGACCACATTGTCTTTTCCGCCGTAAATCCAGGCGCCGCCGTATTCCTTGGTGGTCAGCGGCCAGCCCATGGTGTAGACGACTTCGCCGGGCGCGATGCGGCCGGCGGGAACTTCCCAGAGTTCCTTGATGCCCTGTCCGTAGGTCTGAGGGTTGCGATCGCGGTCGAGGGCGAAACGCGCGATGAGCTGCTTGGTGAGCGAGCCGCGAGTGCCTTCGGCAAGAATGACCACCTTGGCTTGCAAGTCATAGCCCGGTTCGAAGTTCGACTTTGGCTGGTTCTGCTTGTCCACGCCCTTGTCATCGGTGCGGACGCCGGTGACACGATCGCCATCCAGCAGCAGTTCCGATCCGGCAAAGCCGGTGAAAATCGTGATCCCGGTTTCTTCCACCTTGCCGCCCAGCCACTTCACAAAGCGGTTGAGCGAGATGACGTAGTTGCCATGATCGCGCAGGGGCGGCGGCGTGATGGGAAACTTGAATTTGCCTTTCCGGGTGAGGAAGTAGACCGCCTCTTTTGTCACTTCAGCGTCGAGCGGCGCTTCCTTCTCGAAGCCGGGAAGAAGTTCGCGCATGGAGCGGGGATCAAGCAGCGCTCCAGAGAGACAGTGCTGGCCGACCTCGCGGGCTTTTTCGAGCACGTAAATATTTTCCTTGCTGAGCTGCGAGTCAGGATTGTTCGCGTTGTGCCGGTCAATAAGCTGCGAGAGGCGCAGGGCGCAAGCCATGCCCGCCGGGCCGCCGCCGACGATGACCACATCGGCGGGCATCTGGGGACGGTCGATGTTGGGGAGCGGTTTGCGGAAAACTAACATATATAAGACTGGGCCACAGATTCACACGGATTGTCACGGATAAAACAAACCGAGGATTTGATCCGTGCAAATCCGTGTTAATCCGTGGCGGATTTTACGTTCCCGCCTTGGCTTTTTTCACTTCCTCGATCAACGGCGGCACGATGTCGAACAGATTTCCTACCACGGCAAAATCTGCAATCTCGAAAATCGGCGCTTCCGAATCTTTGTTGATCGCGATGATGGTGCGCGCGCCCTTCATGCCGACGATGTGCTGGATAGCGCCGCTGATGCCCAACGCCAGATACAGCTTGGGCGCAACCGTTTGCCCCGATGACCCGATCTGGCGGTCCATGGGGAGCCATCCCGAGTCGCAGATGGGACGCGACGCTGCCAGTTCGCCCCCGAGTGCGTCGGCCAGCTGTTTGGCCAGTTCGATGTTTTTCTGCTCTTTGATTCCGCGACCGACCGACACGATGATTTCGGCCTGGGTCAAGTCCACCGCCTGCTTGGCTTCCTTGAAGACTTCCTGCGGTTTGTTGCGGATAACTTCGTCGGTGATTTCGACGTTGACGGTTTCGACGGGCGCGGCGGCGGCGCCGGATTCGACCTTGTCCCCGCGAAAAGCTCCGTTCTGGAAGGTGACGAACCACGGGGCGTCGCAGGTAAAGCTTACGTCGGCGGCCAGCTTGCCTTGAAACATCTGGCGGGTAAAGAGCAGTTTGTCTCCATCCTTCTTGTATCCGATGCAGTCGCTGATCGCGGTGCGCTCCATGGCAGTGGCCAGCTTGGGCACAAAATCCCGCACCTGATAGGTGTGCGGCATGAGCACCAGTCTGGGCTGCTTGGATGCGATGAATTGCTTCAGCGCGGCCGTGAAGGCGTCGGGCGTATAGGGTTCGAGTTTCGCGGACTCAAGAGCGTAGACCTTCGCGACCTTTTTGCCCGCAACTTCGTTGGCAAAGGCTGTAACTCCGCTTCCGGCTACCGCCGCTTCGAGCGTCCAGCCGGTTTCGGCGGCCAGGGCCTGCCCGGCGGCAACGGTCTCCCACGAAACGCGGTTCAGCTTTCCTTCACGTTGTTCGACGATGACGAGGATGGAATCAGGCATGTTTTTCGTCTCGGGTACAGATCTGGGCGGGTGATTTCTAGAAAAAACAGTTCCCAGATTTGAGTTCTCGGTTCTCAGTGATTTACAGGACTCGCACTTCGTTTCGTAATTTCTCTACCAGCTTCTTTGCAACTTCGCCTGGGGGGCCTTCCAGAAATTCGGTGTTTTTCGTTTTCTGCGGAATATACAGGCGTTCGATTTTCTGCAGGTTGGCGCCGATCGCCGGCTGGACTTCGGCCAGTGTCACCTTGCGCAGCGGCTTGTTTTTCGCCTGTTTGATGCCGATCAGCGTGGCGTAGCGCAATTTGTTGATGCCGGACTGGATGGTGAGCACAGCCGGCAGAGGCATATCCACGAACTGAAAATAGCCGGCTTCGAGTTCGCGCTTGACTCGGATACCCCCGCCGGTTTTTTCGATTTGCATGATGATGGTGGCGTGCGGCCAGCCCAGCAATTCGGCCAGCACTACGCCGGTTTGGGCATAGCCGTAATCGTCGGACTGCAGGCCGGTGAAGATGAGGTCAAATTGTTCGTCTTTGATCGCAGCGGCCAGGGCGCGGGCAGTGTTCGACGCATCCAGACCGACGAAGGCGCTGTCTTCAAGGTGAATGGCGCGGTCCGCGCCCTTGGCCAGGGCCTCGCGTAACACCTGCTGGGCACGCGCCGGACCGGCCGTAACGACCACGACTTCGCCGCTGTGCTTCTCTTTTTGACGCAACGCCTCTTCCAGGGCGAAGGCGTCCGGTTCATTGACTTCGTACGACACGTCTTCGCGGATCCAGGTACCGGACTCGTTCAATTTGAGCGGCGCATCTTTCTGCGGCACCTGTTTCATGCAGACCAGTATTTTCAAAGGTCAGCTCCTTCCCTGCCGTGCTCACGAAATGAGAGCGAAACTAGTTAGTATAAATGAGGGATGGGAAACACCGAAGAGCGGTCTACGCTTCCGGAGAAAGCAAGCGGCCAAGCCGAAGAAGTATAATAGAGGCCCAAATTTATGACAGGAGGAACATGATGCGCATGCTTCGTTGGCAAGGACTGGCCTTCGCCTTGTTTTTATTTTGGTTTGCGATCCTGCCGGCAACTGCCCAGGAAGGTTCATGGCAAGGCTCGGCGAAGGGGCCGCAGCTCAAGGCGACCTTGGCTGATCGGGATAAGAATGCCGCCCGCAGAATCGCGGTGGTGGAAGTCGATGTGAAGAACGTTACCCTGACCGACCCCATCAGTTATCGTGATAGCGGCTCCGGAATGGGGCATCTGCAGTACCGGGTGGACAACGGCCCCTACATCCTGCCCATGACCAACCGGCTGGTCTTTGAAGGGCTGACTCCCGGAAAGCACACAATCGATGTATCGCTGGCGGATGGCTCGTTCCGATCCATGGGAGCGGACGTGAAGCTGGAATTAGTCATTCCCTGAAGCTCGACCAGGAGGGCGCCCGGTTTTCGGCCGGGATGGCCAGGTTACTCGGTGAAGACCACGGACTGCACGCCGGAAATCTCGAAGCGCTTGCGGCAGCGCATATTCTTGCAGGCCATCAGATCGTCTTTGCGCAGCATGTAGGAGCGGGCCTTGGCGAAACGGGCGCGATCGCGTTCATCGGCTCGTCCTGACAGTTGTCTTTTCTTGGTGCGAACGATCCAGGTCACTTCGTATTCGGCGGGCTGATGGCAATGCGGGCAGTTCAGCGTCGCCATCTTCTTCTCCTGCCGTTCATCGAAAAATTCGCGCTCTTCCATGGTCAGTTCATTCTCTCTTGGGTAATTATTGCAGCTTTGCCGCATACAAGCTATGGCAAGATGAGTGGGATGGCGAAGAAGAAGCGCAAGCCGAAGAAGTTCAGCGCGGTCGATCAGGTGAAGGCCATGGCAAGGGCACAGATCGGCGCGCCTCCGGCGGGGCGGGTAGTGCCGGACCGCCGGGAGAAGAAGACCGGCAAGCATAAGCCGACGCTGGGGAAGATGCTGGAGCAGGATGTAAGTTAAGGCGTCGGCAACGGAGTTTTGCTCTCGATCCCCTGCCCTTCAACCACCGTATAAATAAAATCTGCCGGGAGATCGCGCAGCACTTCCACCTTGCCGCTCGGCCACCTGATTTCCACCTGGTTCATTTTGGTCTCTGCTCCGAGGCCAAAGTGCAAGCGCGGATCGTTCTGTGAAAGGTAGCTGCCTCCGGCGCGGACCTCGCTGAACTGCACCAGCTTCCCTGCTCTGACTGTCACTCGCGCTCCGATCGCCGACCGATTGCTCTTCGTGCCTGCCAGCTTGAACAATGCGCGATGATTATGGTTTCCGCCCTGGTTCAGCAGCAGGGTGGGAAGCGCTCCCACGTTCACCAGCACCACGTCGATATTTCCGTCATTGTTAATGTCGCCGAACGCCGCTCCCCGCCGGCTTTCCAGTGGAATTCCCGTCAGCGTGCTGGAAACATCCTGGAAAGTGCCGTCGCGCCGGTTCCGGAACAACTGGATGGGTTCGCGGTAGGAAAGTCCGCCGGGAATCGTATCCACTTGCGGATACACGTGGCCGTTGGCGATGAAAATATCCAGCCAGCCGTCATTGTCCATATCGAAGAAGGCTGTGCCCCAGCCCACTTTGAGGAAAGTGGGTTGGGCCAGCCTGGCGGGCCAGCTTACGTCGGAAAATCCGTCTTTCCCCTGGTTGCGGTACAGCGTGTCCGGCTGTTCGTGAAAGTTGGTGACGAACATGGACAGCCGGCCCTGGTGCAGATAGTCGCCCCAGTCCACGCCCATGGAGCCCTGGCCCTGGCCATCGCCACCCAGAGCGATGCCGGACAGCATGCCGACTTCTTCAAACGTTCCGTCGTGTTTGTTGTGGTACAGATAATTAGGACCGGCATCGTTGGCCACGTACAGGTCGGGCCAGCCGTCGTTATCGTAGTCGCCCCAGATCACGCCCAGTCCGTAGTAGCGGTTTACATCTTCCACGCCCGCCTTTTTCGAAACTTCCTCGAAGGTGCCATCGCCGCGATTGTGGTAGAGCAGGTCCGATTCGCCGATCATGCCCCAGGGACCGCACTGGACCAGAATTCCTTTGAAGCGGCAATTTTTTTCGTCGCTGCCGAAGGTGGGCAAGTGGTCCATATCGAAATGCACGTAGCGCGAAACGTAAAGGTCAACGAAGCCGTCGCGATCATAGTCGGCCCAGGCTGCGCCGGTGCTGAAGCCGCCGGCGGCTACACCAGCTTTGTCGGTGACGTCTTCAAATTTGCAATTACCCAGGTTCCGGTAAAGCGCATTCCCGCCGAAGCCGGTGACGTAGATGTCGGGCAAGCCGTCGTTATCGTAGTCGGCGACGGCCACGCCCATTCCCCAACCTTTGCGGGTCAGGCCCGCGGCGCTGGTGATGTTGGTGAACTTGAAATTCGCATCCTGATGGTAGAGCGTGATCATGGGATCGCCGCCCTGGCGATAGCGGTCAATGGTGGATCCGTTCACGGTGATGATGTCCAGTTTGCCGTCGTTATCGCAGTCGATCAGGCCGGCCCCGCCGCTCATGGACTCGACAATGTATTTCTTTTCGGGAGTGGAAATGTGGGAAACGGTCAACCCGGCCTCCCGGGTCACATCTTTGAACCGGGGCACTGAAAATGCGGATACCGGGGATCGAGGCGACGGAGGCTTCGAACCGGCGGTTTGGGCGGTTTGGGCGGATGCGCACAGCGACAACAACAGGCCCAGCGAGAGCAGTGCACGCATGATGAGGAGAATTTCGTGATTATAGCCCACGAGCGCGCAACCCCGCAGGCTGGGCCAGCAAGTTAAAGCGTGTAACTTTTGGCGCCGTTCGCACATCCATTGTGGGAGCGTGCGATACTTCTCGGAGCGCTGGATGGGTGTGGAATGATCAAGGTATCGGCTTTGTTCCTGGCGGTTGTTCTTGCCGGCTGGATGTTCGGGTCTCAGCCTGATACCCCTCGCGGCAATACCCCTTCCCCGGTTCTGGTTGAACTGTTTACATCCGAAGGTTGCTCCAGTTGTCCTCCGGCGGACGCGTTGCTGCAGCAACTGGATCGTACCCAACCGGTCCCGGGAGCGCATTTGATCGTGCTCAGTGAGCACGTGGATTACTGGAACCACCTCGGCTGGGCTGACCCCTATTCTTCGCGTTTCTTCAGCGATCGCCAAAGTACCTATTCCGACCGTTTTGGTTTGAGCAGTGTTTACACGCCGCAGATGGTGGTCGACGGTACCACCCAGTTCGTCGGCAACGATTCGCGGTCGGCAAACCAGGCGGTGACAAAGGCCCTGGCCCAGCGGAAGGTTTCAGTAAGGATTACCGGGATCTCCGTGGATGCCTCGAAAATACTGCGGGCGCACATCGACACCGATGCTTTGCCGGAGGCACTCAAGGCGGACAAGGCCGATCTCTATCTGGTCGTGGCCCTGAACCACGCGGAGTCGCAGGTACTGCGGGGCGAAAATGACGGCCGCCGCCTCAGTCATGTGGATGTGGTCGAGAGTCTTACGAAAATTGGAAGGATGCAGCCGGGAGAGGCGTTCTCGCAGGACGTTCAAGTCAAGCTCCCTTCCAAAGCTGATCCGGCAAATTTGCGGGTGATCGCTTTCATCCAGCAGGCCGGCCAGAGGCGGGTTCTAGGCGCGGCGCAGGAACGGGCACAGAACTAGCCTTGTCGTACCTTAATCTTTGCGCCCTTTGCGGTGTGCCTTGGCGACCTTTGCGGTTGAGCCTTGATCTTTGGCGCTGTCATCCAAAAGCTTGAACCGCAAAGGACGCAAAGGCACCGCAAAGAACGCAAAGAAAGGCGTTCTCTCTTCCATCTCTCCTGTTTTCTCTGCTAGATTTGGCACCTCGGATTCTGTTGCCGACGGGAGGAAGCGTGCGCATTGAACTGTTCCGCATGGAAAGAACGCAGTGCCTGTATGAAAATGAAGTCGAGTTCAATCTGTCAGAAAGCGGCGTTCTTCCCCTGCGTGTCGAGGAAATTTTGCAGGGTCCAAAGGACTCGGCTGACTTTCTTTCCCTTGGCTTGAAGTATCCCGAATCCGACGGCTCAGAGCAGCTGCGCGAGCGCATTGCCCTCTGGTATGGCACGACCCGCGACCACGTATTGGTCACCAACGGCGGTTCCGAGGCCAACTTCACCGCGCTCTGGGGACTGCTGGAAAAAGGCGATCACGCGGCGGTGATGCTGCCGAATTATCTTCAGACCTGGGGACTCTCTCGCGCCTACGCCGCCCGCACCAACGGCTTTTACCTGGTGGAAAGCAGCGAGAACGGCAAGCCGCGGTGGGCGCTTGACATTGAAGGTCTCCACCGGGCGGTGAGCAGGAAAACGCGTCTGATCGTGGTGACGAATCCCAACAATCCAACCGGCGCAGTCCTGAACCAGCAGGAAATGGATGAAGTTCTGCGGGTTGCGCGCCGGGCCCGCGCCTGGCTCCTGGTGGATGAAATTTATCGCGGCGCGGAAGTAAGCGGGCCGCTCACCCCTACGTTTTGGGGACGCTACGACAAGCTGCTCATTACTTCCGGACTCTCCAAGGCGTTCGGATTGCCCGGGCTGCGGCTGGGATGGATTGTCGCCCCACCGAAGACCATCGCAAAACTCTGCTCTTACCATGACTACACCACACTAACTCCTACTATATTGTCCGACCGGCTGGCGCGGATGGTGATGGAACCAGCGCGGCGCGAGCAAGTCCTCCAACGCACGCGAGCGATTATTCGCCGCAACCTGCCACGACTGGAATCCTGGATCCATTCCCACGATGACATCTTCAGCTATATCCCACCCGTTGCCGGTGCAATCACTTTTTTCCGCTACAAGCTGCCGATCTCTTCCACCGCGCTTTTTGACCGGCTGCGCAAGGAACGGTCGGTGCTGATTACGCCGGGGGACCATTTCGGGTTGGGCCGTTACATCCGCGTGGGCTATGGATACGATGTCGACTACACGCTGCGCGGTCTGGCCCGGGTGGACCTTACGCTCGCAGAATTGAAGAAGAAGGGCCGATTGAAGTCGGTTCGGGGCGAGACTGAACGGCGCGGCGCAGCGTAATTTCTTGCCTTCCTCGAGGCCGCGGGCGGGGCGCCCTCCGGACAGTCAGTGGGACGCCAGCGCTACACCACAATCTTTTCGCCCTGCTTCCCGGCTTTGGCACGTTCCAGCACCAGCGAGGCTGCGGCCACATCCTGCGCGCCTACGCCGGTCAGGTCGCACACGATAATCTCGTCTTCGGACGTCCGTCCGGGCTTGAGGCCGGCCGTGATCTCGCCTAATTCGGCGTAGAGTTCGTCTTTTGCGATCACTCCGCGTTCCACTCCGTGGTGGATTTCGCCCAGCCGCAGGCATTGCGGGATGCTGTCAGCCACGATCTTGTCCGCACGTGCCAGCACATCTACATCGAGTTCCTGCTTATCGGGTCCATCGGAACCGACTGCGATTACGGTCACGCCCGGCTTCAAGCAGGCCGCCCGCACCAGGGGTTCGCGGCTGGCGGTGACGGTAATTACTACGTCGGCGTCCTCCACCGCTTGCCGCGCCGATTCCGTTACCGCAAAATTGCAAGCCGGAATGGTGGGGCGGTTTGCCAGATCGTCGGCGCAGGCTCGGGCCTTATGCGGATCGCGCCCCCATATGCGCACTTCGCTAAAGCTTCTCTGCAGTGCCAGCATCTCCAACTGATATCGCGCCTGTACGCCGGTGCCGATCACCGCGACCGCGGCAATCTTCCGGCGCGCCAGATACTTGGCAGCCACGGCTCCGGCAGCTCCGGTCCGAATATCGGTGATAAAGCCGTTGTCGAGAAGAAATGCCGCCGGAGCGCCGGTGTGGGCATCGAATACCACGATCATGCCGTCGTTCGCCGGCAAACCCAGTTGTGGGTTGTTGAGGAATCCTGAGACTATCTTGACCGCGTAGCAAGGCCCGCCGTTCAGGTACCCGGCCTTGACGTGAATCTCGCCGCGATTTTCTGGAACATCCAGGTGGATGACGGAAGGAAGTTGCGCCCGACCGGTGGAGTAAGCGGTGAAAGCCTGTTCCATCGCGGCCACGCAGGCGCTAGGATCGAGCAGGGCGCGAATTTCGGGCTCGCGCAGGATCAGGACTTCACGGCTCATGCGCAAAGCCTATCATTTTCAGAAACTCGGAATCACTTCGCCGCGGGAGCCGGCTCCGGCGACTTGCCGCGTTCGCGCCACCCTTCGATGATCAGGTACAGCACCGGAATGAAGAACAGGTTCAGGATGGTGGAAAGAATCATTCCACCGAACACGGTCGTGCCCACCGAGTGCCGGCCGTTTTCGCCAGCGCCGGTTGCCACCACTAAGGGCACTACTCCCAGGATGAAAGCCATCGAGGTCATGAGAATCGGACGCAGCCGAATTCTTGCCGCCTCCACGGCCGCCTCCAGCAAAGGCATTCCCCGGTGCCGCAACTGTTCGGCAAATTCGACGATCAGGATGGCGTTCTTGCTGGACAACCCCACCAGCATTACCAGCCCGATCTGGCAATAGACGTCGTTCTGCAGACCACGCAACGACTGCGCCGTCAACGCCCCCAAGAGGGCCATGGGAACGGCCAGCAGCACGATGAAGGGCAGAACAAAACTTTCATATTGGGCGGAAAGCGTCAGGTACACCACCAGCGTGCCCAATCCGAACAGAATCAGCGTGGTGCTTCCCGAACTCAGTTCTTCCAGCGACAGGCCCGTCCATTGGAAGGCGAATCCTTGCGGCAGGACTTTCTGGCTGAGCTCGGCCATTGCGTTCAGCGCCTGGCCGGAGCTGAAACCGGGGGCGGCAGAACCGTCGATCTCAGCCGAACGGAACAAATTGTAGTGGCTGATTACCTGCGGTGCCGTGGTCTGCTTGATCGAGATCAGATTTTCCAGCGGAATCATCGAGCCGCTATCGGAGCGCACGTAGAACTGGCCGATATCCTTCACTTGCGCCCGGAACTGCTTGTCGGCCTGCACGTAGACCCGGTAGGAACGATTGTTGAAATCAAAATCGTTGACGTAGGCGGAGCCCATGTAGATGCCCAGCGTGTCGGTAATCTGCTGCAGCGGAACGTGCAGGCTCTTGGCCTTCTCGCGATCGATGGTCACCACAAATTGAGGGTCGTTGGCGGTGTAGGTACTGTAGAGGCCAGTCAGGTCTTTGCGGGCACTGCCTTGGCGGATGAGGTTCTGGGTCACGCTCGCCAGTTCATCCAAAGTGTGGCTGCCCTGGTCCTGCAGTTCGTAGGCAAAACCGCCGAACCGGCCCAGTCCCTGCACGGCCGGAGGCGGAAATGGAAGGACGATCGCGCCGGAGATGCCAAACAAGCGGCCGCGAATCCGGTTAATAACGGCTTGGGCAGTGTGTTCGTCTCCGCGACGCTGGGAGTACGGCTTCAGCGGGACAAAAACCAGGGCCTGGTTCGAAGCGCTGCCACTGAAGCTGAAACCCGAAATTGCGAAAATACCCTCTACTTCGGGAATGCTCTGAAGAATGTGCTGAATCTGTTGGCTGATGCCCTTCGTATACTCCAGCGAGGCTCCGGATGGCGCCTGCACCGCGATGATGAAATAGCCCTGGTCTTCGTTGGGTACAAAGCCTTTGGGCACGTGCTGGAAAATCATGTAGGTAAGGCCCAAAGCGACAAAGAACAGCACGGCCGCGACCAGCCGAAAGCGCAGCCAGACACGCAGCACCCGCCGGTATCCTTCCGTGACGCGCGTTGATGACCCGGTCCACCTGCCTGAAGAACCAGTTCTTCTCTCCATGCTCGCGGCCCAGCAGGATGGCGGACAGCGCGGGCGTGAGCGTCAAGGCGTTGAAGGCGGAAATCGAAATTGAGAACGCGATGGTCAGCGCGAACTGGCGAAACAGAATTCCGGTGGTGCCAGGGAAGAATGCCACCGGCACGAACACCGCCACCAGCACCAGCGAAGTGGCGATGACCGCTCCCGCCACTTCCGACATGGCCACCGATGCCGCCTTGTGGGTGTCGCGCTCACCCTCCTGAATGTGGCGTTCGATGTTCTCGATGACCACGATGGCGTCATCCACCACCAGTCCCGTGGCCAGAGTGATGCCGAACAGCGTGAGGGTATTGACCGAAAATCCCAGCAGCTTGACGAAGGCGAAGGTTCCAATCAGTGAAACCGGAATGGTCACCGCCGGAATGACCGTGCTGCGCCAGTCCTGCAGAAAGATAAAGATCACCAGGATGACCAGGACGATGGCCTGGATGAGCGTGGTGAGCACGTCCCGGATCGATTCGCCCACGGCCTCGGTGGTATCAAACGCATTCTGATACTTCATCCCCGGCGGGAAGTGCAGGGACAGCCGGTCCAGTTCGGCCAGCACCAGGCGGTCCACTTCGAGAGCGTTCGCGGTCGAGAGCTGGGTGACGCCGAGGCCGACCGCGTTGTATCCGTTGAACATCAGGTCCGAACTGTAGTCCTCGGCGCCCAGCTCGGCCCGGCCTACATCTTTGAGGCGAACCAATGTGCCGTCGGAATTCGTCTTCAGAATGATGTTTTCAAACTGAGCCGGCTCGCTGAGCCGCCCGATGGCGCGCACGCTGATCTGAAATTCCTGTCCCGCTTGGATTGGAGGCTGCCCGACCTGTCCGGCGGCGACGTCTACGTTCTGCTCCTGCAGGGCGCTCACCGCGTCCGATGCCGTCAGCCCGCGGCTGGCCATGCGCACCGGATCGAGCCAGAGTCGCATGGAATATTTGCGTTCGCCAAAAATGATGACGTCCGCGACCCCAGGCACGCGCTTCAGTGAGTCCTTGACATAGACGTCCAGGTAGTTGCTCATGAAGAGCGGACTGTAGCGCCCGTCGGGCGAAAAAACGGCAGCGCCCAGCACGAAATTGCTGGAGGCCTTGGTGATGGTAATGCCGGTGGCCTTGACTGCGTTCGGCAGCCGTCCCTGGGCCGTGTTCACGCGATTCTGAATGTCGACCGCGGCCAGATCGGGATCGCGGTTGAGGTCGAAAGTCGCGGTGATCGTACTCACCCCGTTGCTGCTGCTGGTCGAGGTGATGTACTTCATGCCTTCCGCGCCGTTGATCTGCTGCTCGAGGGGCACGGTCACGGCGCTTTCCACGGTCTGGGCGCTGGCCCCGACGTAAACGCTGGTCACGGAAACCTGCGGCGGCGCCAGGGTGGGAAACTGCGCGATCGGCAAACTGGGAATGACGGCTGCGCCCGCCAGGATAATCAGGAGCGCGCAGACTGTGGCGAAGACCGGCCGTCTTATGAAGAAGTCAACGAACATCTAGAAGCGGGCCTCGAGCGCTAGACCTGCGGACTTCGGACGCGAGCCCCTCGGGCTTCATCTTGCATGTGCACTCTTCACGTGCCGCGCGTTCTCTCTGGCACTATGGCGAGCTTACGTATCCTAACCGCAAAGTTCGCCAAGGACGCAAAGGTTCGAAGTCCGAGGTTCAACGTCCGTGTTCTACCCTTGCTGCACGATTACGGGAGCGCCATCGGTCAGGAATTGTGTGCCCGAAACAATGACCTTGTCCCCGGGCTTGATTCCTTCCAGCACGACGTAGTTGTTGCCCGTCATGTCTCCCACCTGCAACGGTTTCTGGTGTGCGACCATCTTTCCACCCTGCTGCTCCGCGACGAACGCGAAGTATTGCCCTCCCAGACGGGAAACCGCGAGCACCGGCACCACAGTACGTTTCTGTGCTCCCCATATGATGCGGGCGTGGATGAATTGCGCGGTGCGAAGCTTGTCATTCTGGTTGGCAATGGGGGCCTTGGCCAACACGGTCTGGGTCGTGGGATCCACCTGGGGAGAAATAAAGTTAATGCGGCTCTCCGCGATCACAGCGCCCGACTGGTCAAGGATCTGTACTGGCAGGTTGGGCCTGAGCTGAGACGAGCGCTCAATGGGCACGTACACATAGGCTTCGAGGCTTCCGGGCTTGTCCACGGTAGTCAGGGGGGTGGTCGTCGTGACCCGGTCGCCGACGCGCACGGGAATGTCACCCACAATTCCGCTGCTGGGCGCGGTCACGCGGTAGTAGTGCAGCTGCACGGTTTCCTGACGAACTTGCGCCTGCAGCGCCTGTAACTGGGCCTTGGCCTGATCCAGCGCCGTTTTTGACTGGTCCAGCGCCTGCTTGCTGATCACTTTGGCGTCGTAGAGCCCGCTGTTGCGTTCGAATTCCTGCTGGTCCCACACCAGCTCGGCCTGCTTGGCGGCAAGAGTGTCCTGCTGCGTTTTCAGGGTGGCCTGCTGCTTGGCGGGATCAATCTGCATCAGGGGCATGCCGGCGGAGACACGAGACCCGGAGTGAACGTAGATATCGGTGATCTCCCCTTCGACCTGGGGCATGATCACGGCAGACTCGCGCGATTTCAGGGTGGCGACATATTCCGTTGTGTCGTCGACTGAGACCAGTTGCGCGGTTTCGACTTTTACCGGTATGCCGGCAGGACCCTGGGGCTGCGCCCCGCGGGCCGAACCCCCGCCGCAAGCCACACCGAGCGCGGCCAGGAACAGAGTTACCGCTAACCCAGCTGGCGGCGTCGACGAGCCGCCCGATTGCGGATATCGCTTGCGTGTCAGTGATTGCATCCTTGTAACACTTAATATTCGCACGAAACGGCGGTTTGTGCTGGGTCTGCCAAACCCTGGAAATAGAGTCAGACAGACCATGGTAGATGCCAGGCCGGGAATTTAGACTCGAAACTTGTTGGAAAAGTAGTCGAATGAGGAGCGTATCGGGAGAATCCGGGACGAGGGGCCGGATAGGGATCCAGCCTTAAGCGCCTGAAATCTATTTAGCGCTTGCGCGGTTTGGTGGCTTCCTGCATCTGCCGTTCTTCGGCTACGACCGCGACGTAGAGCAGGCCGAACGCCAGAACCACCATCATGAGTACGAGTGCCATGGGCCAAATGTAAGCGCACCCGTCGACCTCGCCAAGATCACGGTGGTACCCGCAGAGTAATACCACCGACGTGCCATAGCGATGGGGGGACACTCTTGTCCGATGCGTTTGAAGCTTGACCTTGTTGGGGGGGTGAAAAATCCCGTTACCTGCGTGCCGCTTGGCCCTCCAAAAGGCTAAAGTCAGAACCCCAAACTCCAATTCAAAGGCGGCGGGCAAGAGTGTCCGCCCCACAGGCTTCTGCTACATTATTTCGGATCATGAAACCTAGCCGCAGTTTTGCCAGCGACAACAATGCCGGAGTTCACCCTGAGGTCTTGAGAGCCGTGGTTGCGGCAAATCGCGGTCATGTAGTCGGCTATGGCGACGATCCCTACACCGCATCCGTGGAGCAGAAATTCAAGCAGCGCTTCGGCGCGGATATTGGCGTCTTCTTCGTCTTCAACGGGACCGCCGCCAATTGCCTCGGCCTGAAAGCTCTGACCAATTCTTATCACGCGGTAATCTGCGGCGAAGCCGCCCACATCTACTCCGACGAATGCGGGGCTCCGGAGAAGTTCACGGGCTGCAAACTGATTCCGGTCCCGGTGACTAACGGCAAACTTACGGTCGAATCCGTCAGCCACGCCTATCATGGCATTGATGATCCGCACCACGTGCAGCCCCGCGTAATCTCCATCACCCAGGCCACTGAAGTGGGGACGGTGTACCAGCCCGAGGAAATAAAAGCGCTGGCCCGCTTTGCTCACCAGCGTGGCATGTTCCTGCACATGGACGGGGCCCGCATCGCAAACGCTGCCGCCAGTCTGGGGCAAACCCTGCGGCAAGCCACGCGGGACCTGGGAGTGGACGTGCTCTCCTTCGGGGGAACAAAAAACGGCGCGATGGGAGCAGAAGCGGTGGTTTTCTTCGACCGCAAACTGGCCCATGACTTCCTGTATTTGCGCAAGCAGGGCATGCAACTTGCTTCCAAAATGCGCTTCATATCCGCGCAATTTGACGCCCTGTTCACCGGCGATCTGTGGCACAAAAGTGCGCAGCATGCCAATCGCATGGCACGCCTGCTGCAGAAGCAACTGAGTGCGATTCCGCAAGTCAAGGTCGTTTACAAGGTGGAAGCGAACGGGGTCTTCGCTAAAATCCCGCGGGCCGCGATTGCCAGACTGCAAAAGCGCTATTTCTTTTATGTGTGGAACGAACAGCAATCCGTGGTGCGATGGATGTGTTCCTTCGATACTACCGAGCAGGACGTGAGACAGTTTGCCAGGTTCGTGGCGGAGACGGTACAGAGTTAGACCCTGGATCGCTTGCGTAACTTTTTCATGCGCCACGAATCTCATGTGCGGGTTACACTGGCGCTCTGCGGTGGAGGGCGAGACCCCCTTCGGACGGCTGACAGGACGGCAGGCTACACGAGACTGCAATGGAAACAAGAATCGATTCACGCAAGTTCAGGAAGGTCACGCGCCGCGAATTGCTGAAAGTGGCGCCGGTGCTGGCCCTGGGTGCGTTCGCGATTCCTCCGCTGCAGGAACCGCTGCTCAAGGCCGGGCTGGGCTTCAGCGACTGGGCTTCGGCCCGACTGTTTCGCTCCCGCCATTTCGCACCGGTTTTTGCCGACTCCGAGCTGACCCCGTTCGAGAAATTCCCCATCAACGGATACGACGTGGAAGATCCCGGAGTCGATCTGGAAGCCTGGACGCTCACCGTGGCCGGAGCGGTGCAAAAGCCTGGCGACTACACCCTGGCACAAATCCAGGCGCTGCCCAAAGTGCGGCAAAACACGCGTCATATCTGTGTAGAAGGATGGGACGTGATCGGCCGCTTCGGGGGGGCCCGGCTTTCGGACTTCCTCAAGATGATCGGCGCCGATACGACCGCCCGATTCATTACCGTCGAATGCGCGGACGACTACTACGAGTCGCTGGATATGGCGACCGCCCTGCACCCGCAGACTCTGCTTTGTTACGAAATGTACGACCGGCCGCTTACGGCCGAGCACGGAGCTCCGGTGCGATTGCAGATCCCGACGAAAATTGGCTACAAGCAGGCCAAGTATTTGACCGACCTGAAAGTTACAAATGTTTTGGACAAAGTGGGCTACTGGGAAGACCAGGGCTACTCCTGGTTCTATGGTTTGTAGCCGGCCGGGAATGGAAAGAGCACGATGGGTGAAGCCGTAATCGAAATTGAGTCGCTCAAGACCGGAGAAGTGGAAGGGGCCGCCTACGAACATCCCTGGGCGGTGCGATTTTCCCATTGGTTGAACTCAGTGGCGTTGCTGGTGATGGTTTTCAGCGGCTTTCAGATATTTCGCGCCTTCCCCAGCTTCGGAGCAAAAATTCCGCAGAAGGACCTGGTGCACTGGCCCCAGGCCTTCGCCCTGGGAGGATGGCTGGGCGGCGGTCTGCAGTGGCACCTCACTTTCATGTGGATCTATATCGGCACCGGGCTCTTCTACCTGGGCTATCAGATATTCAGCCGGAATTATCGCCAGGTGCTGTTCATGCCGCGGGATGTTCGCGGGGTTTGGCCCATGGTCCACTATTACTTTTTCTTTGGACCCAAGCCGATTGTCCGCGAGGTTTACAACCCGCTGCAGAAGCTGGCCTACACATCAGTACTGGGCCTGGGTGTTCTCTCGGTCGTAACTGGACTGGCCGTGTGGAAGCCGGTGCAGTTTTCCTGGCTGGCCTGGATGATGGGCGGTTTCCACTGGGCCCGAATCTGGCATTTTGCGGTGATGTGGGCGATTCTGTTCTTCCTTCTGGGACACCTCGTCATGGTCGTTCTCCACGGCTGGAATAATTTCGCGTCCATGCTCACGGGATGGAAGAAGAATCCCGAATATCTTGAGCGCTAGCCCTCCTTGAGCAAGAGCTTGTGGGGTTGAAAACCGGATGCTGCGACGCATGACGATTGCCGAGAGACCAGCTGACAGCAGTGATGACAGCGAGCAATCTCTCATTGCACGTATCTGTAAAGGTGACTCCTCCCTGTTTGCCCAACTGGTCAGGCCCTACGAGCGCCGGGTCTACGTGACCGCGCTGGCCCTGTTGCGCAATGACGCGGACGCGCAGGATGTGGCGCAGGAAGCCATTCTCAAGGCCTTTGCCAACCTGCGGCAGTTTCGCGGCGAATCGCGCTTCAGCACCTGGCTGATCCAGATCACGGTGAATGAGGCCCGCATGCGGCAACGGAAACAGCATGCCGCACTCTTTGAGCCGATTGTCGAAGCGAAGGATGACGAAGGAGCCTACACTCCGCGGGACTTCGCCGACTGGCGTGAGATCCCTTCGGAAGCGCTGGAAAGAAGCGAAATCCGCGCCTTGCTGGCCAAGGCCCTGGCCAGCCTGGCGCAGAAGTACCGGGAAGTATTTCTCCTGCGCGATGTGGAGCACATGAGCATCGACGAAACCGCGGAAGTTCTGGGCATCTCGATTGCCAGCGTCAAAACCCGTTTGCTGAGGGCAAGGCTGATGCTGCGGGACATTCTGGCCCCCGCGCTGGCGGATGGCTGGTTCAGCCGTGCGCCGTTCGGGAAAGGGAGTAAGCCATGGTAGTCAATTGCGAGCAGGTCTGGCAGGAAATCTCGAACTATCTGGAAGGCGAGGTCAGCCCGGAATTGCGGGCGGCGATGGAGGCGCACTTTCGTGAATGCCGGCATTGCACGGCGGTGCTCGACGGGACCAGAAACGTGGTGCACTTGTATGCCGACGATCGTTTGGTAGAATTGCCGCCAGGTTTTAGCGAGCGCTGGCAAAGAAAGCTGACCCAATCCATGCCCGGTCCCAGAGGAACATCGTACGGATGGCTCATCGCGGTGGCCGCGCTGGCCCTGGTTTCCGGTAGTTTCGCGCTGGCCAGATTTGACGCGGCCCCAGGCAGCACCCTGCGCTCCGAACACGCCCAACCCGGCATCAGTGTTCCGCCGGAGATGATGGTGGAGATCGCGGCCGACGGCAAGACTTTTCATGTCCCGGGCTGCAAGTTTCTACATGAACACGAGGGCGGGGGCAAGGTGCGCATGGTGACTGCGGCCGAAGCCATTCATGAGGGATATGTGCCTTGCATTCGGTGTCTTCGCCGATATTTGAATCACGAGACCGCTAGCCTGGCCGTTCCGCGGAAATCTCGGGAGGATTCGGGCAGAAACTCCGCGACAGCTTACCCGGGCGGCGAGGAACCACCACCCGGGTCGGCTCCGGGCGATTAGTTCTTTTTCATATCGTCCTTGCTCATGTCGTCTTTTTTCTTCATATCGTCCTTCTTCATGTCGTCGTGTTTCATATCGTCCTTCTTCATCTTGTTTTTCTTGAGCTTTTTGGCCTTCTTGCCCTTGGCCATGTCATCTTTGGCCATGTCGTCGTGCTTCATGTCGTCATGCTTCATGGTGTCCTGCTTCATGTCGTCATGCTTCATGCCATCCTGATTTGCGTCCGGGGTGGATTGCGCAAAGGCGTTAAGAGAGAGAGCCAGGACACACATCACCATCAATTTACCGATCAACTTTTTCATGGAATCCTCCAGAGATTTTGCGCCGGGCATGGCCTGGCGTGAAGACAATGATGTGTGAGAAATCGAGAAGTTACAGATCCGGTCGATTCGATTGGCACGGCCCGGCCTGCGAGGCATTTTGCAGGCGGCCCCGGGGAATCCCTCTGGCTACTAGCCTTCACCGGCGAATAGAATCATCCTTATGGTGGTTTATAGTCTGTACTTTTGGAGGTGTGAATGTTTCGTCGTAGAAGTTTGCCGTCAATCCTGGCGATGATCGCTCTGGTAAGTCTGGTGCATGCCGAGGACCGGGTGCAATCTGAATTAAAGTTCGCGGCCCACAGCAAGGCGGACAAAACAGCCGGCGTATGGGTGGACGGACAGTATGTGGGCTACGTAAACGAGCTGACGGGCGACAAGAAAATCATGTTGCTGCCCGGCAAGCATGAGGTGCTGGTGCGCCAGGCCTGGTACAAGGACTATGCCGAGCAGGTCATCCTGGAGCCTGGAAAAACCACTGTGGTGAACGTTGCGCTGGTCAGAGACGCGCACCCACCCAGCCGCGATGCCAACGCGGAATTGAAAATATCGGCCACTCCCACTCGAGCGGCGGTATTCGTTGACAATCAATTCGCCGGGCACGTAGACGAATTCAACGGCGTAGGACAGGCCATGCTGCTCACGCCCGGCCGGCATAGCGTCCGTGTCGCGCTGCCCGGCTACCTGCCGTTTGAGACCGTGGTCGATCTGCGTCCTCACCAGAAGCTCAAGCTTCAGACTGAACTGGTGAAGGGCAGCATTACCGAAGCCGGTTCGCTGGTGAATCACCAGTAAGACAACCAGACTTTGAAACGAAGAGCGCTGCGCCTGCCAATTGCGATTCTCGCGGTCCTGCTGGTCGGGATTGTCGGCGCAGTGCTCTTCCGGGCCAGGGCTAACGAGAAGCCCCATAGCGTTCTGCTGAAGTGGAACCCTCCAATCCCCAAGGCCGGCGTGACGGTAACGGGCTACAAGATTTATCGCAGTCAGCGCGACGGAAGTTACAAGCCGATTGCCACCGTGTCCGCGCCCTCCTATGTCGATGACCACGTTAACAAGGGAGAAACCTACCATTACTTCGTAACGGCCGTGAGCGCGGGTGGTGAGGAAAGCACGTCCTCAAACCAGGCCTCAGCCATGATCCCTAACCACTGACCGACAGGCAGGGCAGAACCGGACCTTCAGGGCAGTATCGCAAGAGGAATAAGGTCAAGGCCTGCCGGCACTTAACAAGATTTCAAAAAAAAATCCCGAACCGGTCGATCCCACACCCCCTGGTTCGACGTCTAAATAGGGCCGGCAGTTCGGCCCCAAACCAAAAAACCATAAGGAGGCAGGACAATGCGATTCATGGTGATCGTCAAGGCCGATAAGAACTCAGAGGCCGGTGTCATGCCCAGCAAAGAGATCCTGGCCGCGATGGGGAAGTACAACGAGCAACTGGTGAAAGCCGGCGTGATGCTGGCCGGCGAGGGGCTTCACCCCACGTCGAAGGGCAAGCGCGTGAAATTCTCGGGCGGAAAGCACACTATAACGGACGGTCCGTTCACCGAGAGCAAAGAACTGATCGCGGGATTCTGGCTGTGGCAGGTGAGGTCCATGGAAGAAGCGGTCGAGTGGCTCAAGCGCAGTCCTTTCGACGGCGGAACCGAGATCGAAATCCGTCAGGTATTCGAAGCGGAAGACTTCGGCGCCGAATTTACGCCGGAGCTCAGAGAGCAGGAGGAGCGCCTGCGCAAGCAGGTGGCGGCAAGGAAGTAGTCGCGGCCCGAGGGTACCCCATCCTCGTGGTTCCGTTTTTTGGAACCACTGGATGGGGCTTTCGACTCTCCGGAAGAAGCCGTTCAGGCTCGAGCAGAAAACCCCGCCCTGTCTCTCCATAAAGCGGAGAGACGAGAGCGGGGCACCCCTATGGATTTCTACTTGCGTACCGGCAGGGCGGTCTCGCCGGCATCCTCTGCCGCCAGTTGCGAGAAAGCCGACCAATCCAACGACTCGCCGCCGCGGGCCAGCAAGGTCAGGAACCGGTTGTAAATCAGGCTGGCCAGCGGCAGGGGCACGCGCAGCTTCTCGGCGGCGGCCAGCACCAGACGGTTATCTTTGAATCCCAGGGGAGCGGCGAACCCGGCAGGCTCGAATTTCTTGTCGGCAATCAGGCCACCGTAGGTTTTATAAACCGGCGCGTTGAAAAGCGTGGAAGTCAGAAAATCGACATACTGATGCTGGTCCAGACCCGCCTTGCCCACCAGCGCCATGGCTTCGCCCAGCGCCTCGATCACCGAGGAAATCAGAAAATTACCGCTGAGCTTGATGAGATTTGCATCAGGAGGATGGTCGCCGAAGCGAAAAGTCCGCTGCCCGATGGCCTCGAACAGAGGCATGCATTTGTCAACTACATCCGGCGCGCCTGCGACGGTGATGAACAGCTTGGCCGCAGCCGCCGCCTCGGGCCGGCCAAACACCGGAGCCGAGACAAAGCGCTGGCCGCGGGCGGCGTGGGCGGCGTCCATTTTTTCTGAAAGCGCAACGCTGATGGTGCTCGACGAAACGTGAATCGCACCCTTTGCCAGAGTCTGGGCTACACCCGCATCGCCGAAGACAACGCCTTCCACCGCGCCGTCATCCGCCAGCATGGTAATCACCGCATCGCCCCGGCAGGCATCGGCTACCTGGGCGGCATAGCGCGCGCCCTGCGTAACCAGTGCCTGCGCCTTGCTGGCCGTCCGATTGTAGACCGTGACCTCATGCCCGCCCTTGAGCAGGTTCGCCGCCATGCCCGATCCCATGTTGCCCAGCCCGATGAGTCCGACTTTCATTCCACACCTCGTGATTTTGTAGCGGTAGAGGTTGGATGCAGGTGGGATTGCCGCGGATCTCCCCTTTTATTTGACACATCCTACAGGATGGCGTCGCACCCGGTTGGGCGCCACAACGTCGCAGACTTCGCCGGGCCCGCGGAAGGTTTGGCGGATAATATTTTGACTGCCTGTAACCATTTTGCGAATCACGATTCGTGTAACAAAGTCAGGGAAGGGTATTGGTGCCAATCTGTTTCGTGGTGTGGCTTGCCAGCCAGCTCAGATGGACGAGGAGGGAATAGGGGTCCTTCGACTGCGCGGCGGCTTCGCGAAGCGAAGCCGCCGCTTCGCTCAGGATGACAACAGCTTTAGGCGCCCGCCACTGCTGCATTCGCCTTGGCCGGCGTAACAGCCCTGCCATTCACCCTCAGCAACAGATCGGAAATCACCTGATGATCGGCCGGTTTGGAGAAGTAGTAGCCTTGGGCGAAACCGCAGTCCAGCGCCTTGAGCTGGTTCACTTGCTCTTCCGTTTCGGTCCCTTCGGCCACGGTCACCAGGCCCAGGGTCTGGGCCAGCATGATGATGACCTGCACAATCTTGTGATTCTCCGCGTCGCTGTCCATATGGGAGATGAAGGCGCGATCGATCTTCAACGAATCCACCGGGAACTGCTGCAGGCGGCTCAACGACGAATATCCCGTGCCGAAGTCATCCACGCTGAGGCGGACCCCAAGGGACTTGAGTTCGGAGAGCACGGAAGCTGCCTTTTCCGGGTCCCCCATCGCGATGGTTTCCGTAATCTCCAACTGGAGATGGTAGGGATCGAGCCCGGTCTGTTTCAGGGTCTCCGAGATCCCTTTCGCCAGGTTCGGGTTCGCGAATTCCTTGGAGGTAATGTTCACGCTCATGCTCAGCGGCGGTTCCGCGGGAAATTGCGCCTGCCACGAGCACAGCTGTTCACAGGCCTCGCGCAGCAGCAATCGATTCATGGGGATGATCAGGCCGGTCTCGTCGGCCACCGCGATGAATTCAACCGGCGAGAGCAGGCGCTCCGCGCGTTGCCAACGAGTGAGCGCTTCGAAACCGGTAATTCTGCCGGTTTTCAAGGAAATGATGGGTTGGTAGTGGGTCCTGAATTCGCCCAACTCCAGGCCTTTACGAAGCTCGGTTTCGAGTTCAAGGCGATGGACCGCGCCCTCATGCATGGCGGTGTCGAAGACTTCGCAGCGCGCCTTCCCTGCTCGCTTGGCGCGATACATGGCGATGTTAGCGTCCCGCAGCAGATCTTCAGCGTGGGCGCAAGCGGCCGTGCTCAAGGCAATTCCGACGCTCGCATTCACCACAATTTCGTACCCCTGCACGGTGAAAGGCACAGCCAGTCTGCTTTGCAGGCGCTCCGCCACCCGTATGGCATCGGTCGGGTTGCGGATGTCTTCCAGAAGTATCGTGTACTCATCGCCGCCGAGCCGGGCCAGCGTGTCGTCTCTTGAAGCTTGACCCAGCTGGGGACGTGCGATCGTGTCTATTTCCCGAAGCGATGCGGTCAACCTCTCACCGATTTGAACCAGAACTTCGTCCCCGACTTTGTGTCCCAGGCTGTCATTAAAAACCTTGAACTCATCGACATCAATAAACAGAACGGCGAATTTGTAATCGGTATGCCGTTTGGACAGCACCAGGGCGCGCTGCAACCGGTCGAGAAACAGAGCACGGTTGGGAAGGTTGGTCAGACCGTCGTGGAAGGCATTGTGCGCCAGCTTTTCCTCCGCCCGCTTGCGCTCGCTGATGTCGCGGTTCACGATCACCAGCTTTTCCGTCTTCCCTTTCGCGTTTTGAACGGCGCTGGCGGTCGATTCCAGAATGCGCCAGGAACCGTCCTTATGCCGTATCCGGTATTCCAGTCTCTGCCCCTGGCCCGTGGAGCGCGCCTTGTGCGCCGCCTCCAGCACCCGCTGGCGGTCATCCGGGTGAATTTGCTCGATCGACGAGGTGGTCTTCAGTTCTTCCGCCGAGTACCCGAGGATGTGCTGGTATGCCGGGCTGTTGTAGATACGCTGGCCGGTGCCGTCCACGACGGCAATCATGTCCGCCGCATTTTCAGTGATCAGTTGAAAAAGCTGGTCTCGCTCGGCGAGCTGGCGACGTATCCGTTGGAGTTGCAAGTGCTGATAGAGGGTGTAAATGTCGAACAACAGCACGACGAAGGCCAGTCCGCGGACCCATTCCTTGAGATCGGTCCAATACGCGCCCTCGGTTTGCGGGTGCAACTGGAAATAGGTCAACGAGACGATTCCGAACGTCAACACCAGAGTTACGACGACAGCCAGGCCCCATAGCCACCACTCGCGCCCCTCGATCTGCCATCTCTGGATCGGGGCCGGCGCGGGCCGGTTCCTGCTAACGGTTGGGAGTTCTTCTTGGGTCATGCCGCCGGCCGCTTTTTCGTCACAGAGACGATTCTAGACGGCTAAAAATTGTACGAAAGTTACCGAAGTTTAAGATCACAGCACAGAATCTGACCGCCTCTGGTGAGCAGGACCTTCATCCGTGGGTGGTTCCCGTGGCCGGGGCACACTTTTGAGTGGATTGACGGGCTGGTTTTGGCTGCGGGCGGAGATGGTTTTCTTGCCGGCGAGCCCCTAGATCACGGCGCTGGGGCCGACTCCGGTTGCGGCGAAGACGTCGGCGACTTCTTGCTTGGCAATTTCCACGAAGGCCTGAACCACGGCGGGATCAAACTGGGTTCCGCCACTCTCCACCAGTCGCCGCACCGCTTCGTCATGGGACAGTCCGCGGCGATAGCAACGATTCGAAATCATGGCGTCATAGGCATCGATGACCGCGACGATGCGTGATCCGATGGGGATCTCCTCGCCTTTCAGCCCCGCTGGATAGCCCGCTCCATTGAAACTCTCGTGGTGATGAAGAGCATAGAGGCTGGCCTTCTCCAGACCCGGGAGCAAGCGCAGGATAGACCAGCTATATTCCGGGTGTTTGTTCATCAGCTCGCGCTCGGAGTCGGTAAGCTTGCCTTCCTTTTTCAGGATGGCATCGGGAATACCGATTTTCCCGATGTCATGCAGCAGAGCCGCAACTTCGATCTGATACAGGCCGGTTTCAGGAATTCCCAGCTTGCGGGCCACCCGGACCGCCCACTCCGCCAGGCGTGTGCTGTGAACTCCGGTGCCCAAGTCGCGCAGATCAAGCAACTGGTTGAAGCCGCAGATCACCGACTTCAGCAGCGAGTGCTGTTGCTGCTCCAGTTCCTTGATCCGCAGCCAGTCTGTACCGCGCGACAGATCAGCCGACATTTTGTTTAGCGAGAGCATAGTGTCGCCTTGCGCCAAGTTATTTCAACCCCATCGCTTTGCGCCATGCCTGCACCGCCTGATAAGTGTCCAGCCGTCCGTACCCCATCTGCACATCTGAAATGGGCTGGGCATGGGACAGAGCGGACCCCGCCTGGGTCTTGGCTCCGCCACCGTTCAACAACGATTTCAGGGTCGCCTTGGTCGGGCTCGTGCCCACCATCAGGGCCGCAGTGCCGGAGACCAGGGGCGCGCTGAATGAGGTTCCCCATCCCGCCGCCCAGGTGCCGTAGGGATATGTGGTCATGATGCCTTCACCCGGCGCTGTCAGCCACACCGGCGGCGCCCCATAGTTTGAAAACGTGGAGCGAATGTCGTTGTCGCCGGTTGCGGCCACGTCGATCACACTCTTCAGGGCCGCGGGATAGACCGTGGCTTGCTGACCGTCATTGCCGGCAGCCGCCACGCAAATTACGCCCAGCGAATTTGCGTAGTTCACCGCATTCGCCAGTTCGGGCGAGGAACTGGAATAGTTGAAGCTCATGTTGATTACTTTGGCGCCATGATTGACGGCGTAGTAGATCGCGCTCAGGATGTCCGAGTTATAGCCGGTGCCATCCGCATGAAACGCCTTCAACGGCATGATCTTCGCCTGCGGAGCCACCAGGTGAACAATGCCGGACACCATGGTTCCGTGACCGAACGCCGCATATTCTGAACTATCCAGAACCGCCACCGACGACTGGTCCAGGACCGCCACCGTCGACTGGCTGACCTTTGCCGGCTTGCGGTGATCCAGCACCGCGACGGTCGACTGGTTCACATCCGCAGTTTCGGAGCCCCCACTCTGGCCGCGGGTGAAGTCGTAACCCGTCACCAGCGAATTCTTGAGCACGGGGTGCGTGGTGTCGACACCTGTGTCAATGACCGCCACAATGACATTGGCTCCGGTTGCATTGAATGTTGCGTGCGTCTTGTCCGTCAGGATCAGTTGATTTCCGGGCTGAGTCAGGTAACCCCGCCAGACCGTGGTGCCGTAATAGCTCACCGGCGTGGTGTCGGTCAGATAGTCGGGAGCCGGCCCAGCGTCCGCTCCTTGCGTCTGGACCACCTGGTCAGTCTCAATCGAGATCACGCCCAGGTTGATGTTCAACAATCCCGTGATCGCATTGAGCGCCCGGGGCGTCTTGATCAGGAACAATTGGCCGGAAGGATCACCCAGTCCATGGTCCACGCTGCAGGTAAGCAGCTTGCACAGGTTGAGCAGGTTCGTCAGGCCGAGTTTGTCTCTCACCACCAGCCGGGTCTGTGGTGCTGCTTGCGCAGCCAGACTCTGGACCCCGAAACACAGGACCAAAAGCAACGCGAGATACGCGCGCTTGGCCCTCGGCTTTTGGAGCGGTGCGATGCCTGTCTTGGATTGATCGGTCTCGGATTGATCGAACTTTCCCACTGGTTCCCCCTCTGACTCAACCTTCCCGGTTCTTGCCGGAATATGAGTCTAGGACAAAGTTAGAATTCGCTAAACTTACAGCCGTAATCGGAAACGAGTTACCGATGGGCCAAATCGGCCTACGTTAAGTCGTTTTGATTGTTCGGCTTATGCTGAACTCCGTACAGGGGGAGGATGATCTCGTTCTCCTCGCGACCGATCGACAGGCAGAGGTTCTGGCCCGCGTCGAACTCGAGTTGAAATTCACCGAATTGGTTGGTGGTGGTCGCCGCCAGCGGCGACTTCCCTTCCAGCAGACGGACTGGCACTTCCCGGGCCGCGCGCTCGGCGCGTTTCCGGTGCAGGACTTGTCCCACCACGCAGGCGCGATCCGCACCCCGGCGAGGTTCGAGACGAAGGTCGATGTAGTGTTCGTCCGTCTCATAGAGAAATTGCCGGCCGGAAATCGAGCCCCGCACTCCAGCCGTTACCGGCTGCAGACTGGAATCGAAGAGAAGACGAAGGCCGTGTTTCGCTGCGGAAACTGTGGATACAAACTGACTTTTGCTGACTCGAACTGCGTCGTCGGGGGGAGTAAAGGCGTTCTCTGTCCTGGCCATGGACAGAACTGTCTGCCATACCTGGAGCGCCGCTCCGCATTGGTTGCAACCGTCGTCAATATGTCGTTGCATCGTCGTTTTCACCATAGGTGCGGCCAGGTTGCGCACAAAATCTGCCCAAGCTTCTTCACTGAAATGCTTCACCCCTGCCTCCGCCGGGGAGCGGACCCAGAACCTGCCTGCGGTCACTCCAGCTAATTTTTTTGGACTCTGTGGAATAAGGGACCCAGCCGGGTGAAAAAATATAGGGTGAGGCGAAAATATATTTAGGCTTAGGCCTTACCCACCAGGACGAACGGAGCCCATTGATAAGGATGGGGATAGCTCGATCGCAGTTCCAGCATGGCCAGGCGCAGGGCCGCCGCCTTGGTTTTCCCCTCCCCCAGAAGGCGGTAAAAAACGCCCATAAATTGGGCGGTGCTTTTGTCATGCACGTCCCACAGGCTAAGGATCAAGGACTGGGCCCCGGCATGAAGCAGGCCGCGCGCCAGGCCGATGAGTTCATCGCCGGCACTGACTACATTCAGCCCGGTGGAACATCCGCTTAACGTGATCAGTTCCACGGGAAGGCGCAACTGGTAGAGGTCAAACAAACTCAAAAACGAGTCTCCCAGGCGGATGGCGGAAAACATGGGATTGTCCTGGCGGAAATGGCCGTGAGTCGCGATGTGGATGACGCGACTCTGAGGGCCCTTGCCGCGCAGGACCTGTTCGCTGGCGTTTTCCCCCACAAACAATTCTGCCCCGTCGAGGATGCCGGCGAGCGCCTTGACCTCATCCAGGATTGCCGGCGCCTGGGGATCGGGGATTCCGAATATCAGCGCCCCTCCTGAGGAATTCGCGGTTCTATTCTGCCCCAAGGCAAAGATGCTGGCGCTGGGGGAATAGGACACAGTGTAGCGGTCAATCAAATGTTGCGTGCCGTCGAACAAAGCATGAAACGGGACGTAGTGCAGCAGGCCATGCGGCACGAAAACCAGATGATCGGCGTTCAGCCGGGACGCAACCGGCGCAATGAGTTCACCATAAAGCTCGGTCAAGTGCGCATGGGTCGATTGCACCAGCGCGTCTTTGAACACTTCGAGGTATTGTGGGCTGAGGCGGAACTTGGATAGCTGAAACTGCAGCAAGCGCAGAATCTCCGCCACCCTGCTTTCCAGCGTCACGGGAAGAATCTCGAGAGTTCCTGGCCCCAGCAGGCACACCAGGATGCGGTCCTGGACCCGGAAATATTCGATCAACAGGGTGTCGGGAGGAATCGCGGAGCGAATGGCCGCGATTGGCAGATTGGTGGGAACCTGTAAACCCGCCTGCTCGGCATCGGTCTGCGTCGCCTCCTGCAGCATGTGCAGCAATTCCTTCTCGCGGGTCCCCGCCTGTTCTTGAAGCGTAGTAATTCGTTCCGGCGATTGCTGCTCGGGTTGAAGCTGTTCCCGTTCGATGAGGTTGTAGTACCAGTTGAGTTCCTCGCGCAGGTCCCGTATGGAACGCACCAGCTCGCTCTGGCCCGGCTGGTCCTCCGTAATGGTGGGCACGGGCCGGAAAAACAAATCCATCAGGCTGCGCGACTTGGCCTGCTCGATATACGTGAACGCTTCTTCAACCGCTGCGGAATCGCCATTTCGTTTCAGACAAAGATCAACCAGATGCTCATACACTTCCAGGCGATTTTTTATGAACGCGACTTTTAACTCTTCGCCGCGCAAGCTGCTGCGCAGAGTTTCCAGGGCGTGCCGGGCCGCCTGGTAGGACGAATATGCCTGGTCGAGTTTGCCACCCGCGGATTGGATATTCCCCATCAGCAGATGCGCCTGGTAGGCCAGCACTGGCGCCCCCACTTCCCCCAGTTTCGCGATGGCCTCATGGCCGAAGCGGTGCGCTTGATCCAGGTCCTCGGTGCGCAACGCAATTTGCGCCAACAGCATCAGCGCCAGGGCTGCCTTGCTCGGCAAGCGCAGCGCGTCGAAGGATGCCAGCGCTTCGGCGGCGAGCCTGCGGGCTTCGAACAAACGCCCTTCGTTGTAGAAAACCAGGGCCCGATACAGGTCGATCAGCGAGGGCCACGCCTGGTTCTTTTCCCGGACGAAAATCTCTCGGGCTTCGGAAAAAAGCTTGAGACCTTCAAACGCGTGCCCCTGCTGGCTGGCGGCGATAGCCGAAAAGGCCAGGCACTTGGCGCTTTCATATCCCATGCTCAATTTGCTGAAGCCTTCATAACCCTGCTGGGCGAGTTCGGCAGCGTCCGCGCTCAGGTTCAGTTCGAGATACAGTTCCGCGAGATCGAGGTTGCACAGCGCCAGGTGATAGGCGTCGTCGACTTTCTTGCAGGCCAGACGCGCCGCCCGCAGCATTTCGATGGCTTTGCTGTACTCGCCCCGCTGGTAATGAAGATAAGCAATGTTGTAGTCGGCCTGTGAGACCAGCAGCGGCATTCCGTGCTCTACGCAAAACTGGCGGGCTTGCTGGTAGGCCTCGACCGCTTTGGAAAACGCGTGCAGGCTGATGTAGCAAGTTGCCATGTTGCTCAGGACGGCCGCGATCCCTTCCGCATCCTTTTCGTCCAGCAACCCGCGGTAGGCACGTTCATAGCAGGCCTGGGCCTCATTGAAGCGGTCCTGCCGGTAGTAGATGTTGCCGATATTGATATCCAGGCGGGCGAGGCGCCAGGCATTCCCTTCCGCGGTGAAGATCTGCCGGGCACGCTCGGCGGCAGCAAAGGCACGGTTGTACTCGCCCAGCAAAAGCATCGGCTGGATTGATCCGCTGAGGGTGCGCGCCACCTCGTGACTCTGCCCTACCGCCTCGAACCAGCCGACCGCCTGTTCGTGAAGATCGATTGCCGCGGAATGCTCGCCCCGGGCATACAGCACATTCGCCTTCCCCCGCAGCGCGCGCGCCAGGGACTCCTTATCATCGATGGTGGTGGCGATGAAGAGCGCGGCGTCAGCCAGGCGCAGGGCCCGCTGCACATCGACCCGTATCTGTTCTCGTACATGATCGGTGAGTGCAGTCACCACTTCTGGCTTAAGCAGGGACGGATTCGGCAAAATCAATTCCCGCCGGCTCGCCTCGTCGGGCAGCTCCCCAAGTTGCTCGAACAGCTTTTCCTGATTCGTTGCCGGCGTGGGCTGGCTCAACTGAAACCCTCCATCTCCAGCCGCTTGCGGAGCAACTTCAGGCAGCGCCCCCGGATGAAGCCAATCGAACCGGTTGCGAGTTTCAGTTGTTTGGCTACTTCTTCATAGGGGCGGGGCGGGTCGTCAAAAAAGAGCAGCCCAATCAATCGATTGCATCGCGACGGGAAGGGCGGCAATGGCGTCGCGCAGCATTTGTTCTCGTTGCAGTTGGTAGAGTAATTCTTCCGGCAATTCTTCGGTGTGTGCTTCGGGCCGTTCCTCAATTTCCACGGTGTCATCGAAGAGCTCGATCCGCTGCTTTTTGGTGCGCAAGCACTTGTGGTAGCTGGTCTGCATGAGCCACTTGGGAAGAGCGCGCGGCTCCCGCAATCGGGGCAAATCGGAAAGGAGGTCGAGGCAAACCGCCTGGAAGATGTCGGCAGCGTCTTCGCGCGACAGCCCGAACTTTATCGGGACCGAGAAGATAAGGTTCTTATATTTCTCGATCAGTGCGGCCCAGGCTGCCTGATTTCCGTTGCAGCACTCGCGAACCAGGCGCTCGCTCGACCATGAAAGCTCTGCCGGCTGGGGTTCCGGTTTCACGGCCTGGCACCGGCGCTGCTCCCGCTTCCCTCCCGAAAATAGAGCTGTTCAACGTTCCAAAGCGTGTTGGGCTCCAGCAGGGCCGGCTTGAAATTGGCCAGGTCCTTCCGCGCGCCCACCAGAATGTCGGGTGTCGCCAGGAAAATGAATGGCAGCTCGGCGGCGATGATCTGCTGGGCTTGATCGTAAAGACGTTTGCGCCGGTCGTAGTTCAGCTCGACCATCTGCTTCTGCATCAACTGATCGAGTTGCGCTTCCCAATCCGTGGCCGGCCTGGTTTCCCCCAGGTGCCAAAGATGGGTGCCCCCCGACGACAGCCAGACGTTCATCTCGGGATTGGGGTCGGCGTCTCCACCGCCCAGCCCCATGATCGCAGCCTCGTAATCGAAAGTCTGAAACACGCGGTCGAGCAGGGCGCGAAACTCCAGCGGAACCACATGGACATCCATTCCCAGCTGGCTCAGGTCATCCTGAACGATGGTGGCGATTTTCGTTCGCTGATTATTTGAGGAACTCACGATGATGGAGAATTCCACCGGACGGCTCTGGCCGTCCATCAGCCGCCCATCGCTGCGCCAGGAAAAGCCCGCAGTCTTCAGCAGTTCGCGAGCATGCTCCAGGGAGCGAGCAGGATGGGGCAGAGACTGATCGATCCACAGCTTGTTGGATGGGCTTACGTTTCCCCAAAGCGGCGTCGCGCGCCCGGCGTAAACCAGCTTAACGATTCCCTCCCGGTCGATGGCGGAGGAAACCGCTTGCCGGAACCTGAGGTCCGAGAACCACCCGGGCCGACTCGCCGCGGGTACCTTTACGTCGTTAAGGTTGAAGAGAAGAAAGTTGTATTCGAGGCTGGGGCCGAGATCGAATAGCTGATAGCCGCGATTTTGCGCGTCGCGGGACAAGAGCGCATAGTTCTCGGCGTTGATACGGCCCATGATCGCAGTGTCCCCCGCCTGGAAGCGGATGACCTGGGCATCTTCATTTCCGACAAACAGAAAAACCAGTTCGTCGAGGTACGGAAGCCGGTTGCCTTTCTTGTCCACTTTCCAGAAGTAGGGATTGCGCTCGAGTACAACCCGCTGGCCGGGCACATATTGTTTCAATCGGAACGGACCCATTCCTGCCATTGCCGCGGGTGACTCGCTGATGTTCCAGACCTGCGCGAACCTGTCTTCGCGATACGCCTTTTCGAGAAGGTGACGCGGCAGCATGGCCAGGCTGTCGAAGATGCGCTCCGCGGCGGCGTAGGGTTGGGCCAGAGTGAAGCGCACGGTGTACGCGTCAAGCTTTTGCACTGTGATCGGCTTTCCGCCCACGATCAGGAGGTCCCGTTGAGGAGAATGGATCTTTTCGTCCAGGTAGACCTGGAAGGAAAATACGACATCGTCGGCACTAAAGGGCTGGCCGTCCGAAAATCGCAATCCGCGGCGCAGCTTCAGAGTGAACACCCGCCCGTCGCGCGACGTCACCCATGACTTGGCCAGGGCCGGCTCGGTCTTTTGCGAGTCGCGATTGATGTGGATCAGATCAGCCATCATCCGGCCGATCACTTCCCGCGAACGAACGTCGGCAGCCGTGACGGGGTTAAGGGTTTTCGGTTCGGTAGCTTGGGCAACTACCAGACTTCCGCCGTAGCGGCCAACTTGGTTGTCTGTGATCTGCAGTTCTTCGCCGGCTTGCGGCGCCTGCGGAGGAGAAAGGGCAAGAGACCCAGCCCCGAGAACCAACATTACGGCGGCGAGGCATGCCAAACAGCGCATATAGGTCATGCGGCCTGATTTATTAGACCGTGGTCGATTGTAACCGCTGCTGGAATGCGTCCGCCACCGCAAGGTAACCAAGAGAGAAAACTACCAACGCCAGCGCCGGCGCGAACATCCACCAAAAGGAAACCAGGACATTGTATTGCTGCAGATTTGCCAGGAGATTGCCCCAGCTGGGCAGGGGCTCGCTCAGTCCCAATCCCAGGAACGACAAGGTGACTTCCGCGATGACATATTGCGGAACCAGCAAGGCAGCCTGGGTCAGCAGAACCCCATAAGTATGGGGCAGCACATGTCGGCGAAGAATATAACTGTCCGAGGCTCCAAAGCCGCGACTGGCGAGAACGTACTTCCTGGTCCGGGCGCTGAGCACAATGCCTCGCACCAGACGTGCCGGGCGCGCCCAACCAACCGATCCGATCACTGCCACGAGGAGAAAAAAGGTTTGCATCGGACTGATATGCAGGGGCAGGAATGCCCGCACCGCCAGCAACAGGTAAAGCCAGGGCAGAACCAGAAAAAGTTCCGCCGTGCGCATCAGGGATTCGTCGATCCAATGTCCGTAGAAGCCGGAAATGGTTCCCAGCAGCAGCCCCAGCGAAAGGGAAATCCCGGTGGCCAGCAGCCCCGCGCCCACCGAGATACGACCGCCGTACAGTATCCTCGAAAACTGGTCACGCCCGTAGTTGTCGCTGCCGGCCAGAAAAATCTGCGCGGGATCTGCCGTACCGAACAAGTGGATAGTCGACGAAAACAGACCCGCAATCTTGTACTTGGGTCCCTTTAGCAGGAAATAGATGGGGTATTCCCGGTCGCGCGATTCCTCGTACTCGTACAAGCCTTGCGGTCGCGAGGTCAACTGATAAACAAACGGACGCAAGTGAAAATGACCATTCGCATCCACGAAATGCAGGTGCGTCGGTGGCGCAAACGGGAAGTCCCGGTTTTGGCTGGTGGGATCGGAGGGCGCGATGAAGCCGGCAAACAAGATGATGGCATGCAGCAACACCAGAAACACCAAAGCGGCCCGGATTTTTATTTTGCTCGTCATCCTCTGCTCGTCATCGTCATTCTGGGTATGTCCGCCGCTCGCTATTGCATCCTTACCCGCGGATCGACCGCCACCAGCATCACATCCGCCAGGAGATTGCCGAGAATCATGAAAATCGTGGACGACATCACCACTCCGACCACCACATACAGGTCTCTCGACATGGTTGCCTCCAGCAGCAAGGGCCCCAATCCCGGCCAGCCAGTCACTACTTCCACCAACAACGATCCACTGAGCAGGCCGCCGACTGAAAATCCGAACAAACTAATCAGGGGATTCGCAGCCGCGGGCAGCGCGTAATGAAAAAGGAGCCTCGCTTTTGAGATTCCATGTCCGCGGGCAGCCTGAATGAAAGGGGCTTTCAAAACCTCGATCATGCTGGAGCGCACATGGCGCAGCATGATGGGCAGGCTCGCCAGCACCAGGGCCGTGACCGGAATCACGAGGTGGGCCGCGAGATCGCGGATTTTGGACCACGGTCCGAGCTGATCAGATCCCAGTGACTCCATGCCTCCGACCGGCAGCGCATGGGTGCGGACCACCAGATACAGGAGGCCCAGTGCCAGGACGAGCTCCGGCACCGACAGAAATACCGAGCTACTTCCCATGCTCAATCGATCCGTCCATCGACCGGGATGAGCAGCGATCCAAACCCCCAATGGCAGCGCGATCAGCCACACCAGAAAAGTAGCCGTTCCCGTCAGCAGCAAGGTGTTCTCTGCGCGTACGGTCAGTAGACTGCTGACCGGCGCGTTGTAGGCGAAGGAATAACCCCACTCGCCCTTGAACACAGATTCAGCCCAGCGCACATATCTCACCGGTGTTGACTGATCCAATCCGTAGTGGGAGCGCAGAGCTGCGACAGTATCCGGCGAGATCTGCGGATTCAGCTTCATTTCGTCGAAGAAACTGCCGGGCGCGAGATCGGTGAATAGAAAGCAGAGAAGCGAAGCTCCAATCAGAAGCAGCATCCCGTGGATGAGCCGCCGCGTAAGGTAGTTCATGGCCGCGCTCCCGGCTGGGCGGCCCGAAAAGCCAACTCCAGGGTCTGCGCAGCGGCCAGCAGTTCGTGGGTGTGGGCATGTCGTGGATTTTCAAATATCTGCTGCCGGGTTCCGCGCTCGATGATCGTACCCTTGTGCATTACCGCGATTTGGTCAGCGACTTGCCCCACCAGGCTCAGGTCGTGAGAGATCAGCAGGCAGGTCAATGAGCGCGCGACTCGTATATCGGCAAGCAAGTTCAGTATTTGCGCCTGGGTCACCAGATCAAGACCCGAAAGGGATTCATCCAGTATCAGTAATGCAGGCTGCAAGGCCAGGGCCCGGGCAAGGGCCAGCCGTTGTCGCTGGCCGCCGCTAAACTCATGTGCAGATCGATCTGCCCAGTCCGCCGACAGACCCACTTCTTCCATCAACTCGCGAACCCGTTGACTCAGCTTTCGACCGGACTCGCGACCCTGGATTTCGAGAGGCTCCGCGACGATCTGCGCGGCGGAAAAAAGTGGATTCAGGGCACCGGCTGAATCCTGAAAGACCATTTGAATCTTCGGCCGCAGCTCCGCCAGCTCGCGGGCAGTGGCGTGCGATATCTCCTGCCCTTCAAACCAGATTTCTCCGGAGTCGGACTTCTCCAGCATGGCGAGACAACTTGCCAGGGTGGATTTCCCCGAACCCGACTCACCGACCAGCGCGGTCAGACAGTCCGGCAGAATCTCCAAATCCACATTCTGAAGGGCGTGCACCAGGAAGCGGCTGCGCGAGAATGTCCGGCGCTGTACGTATTGCTTGCTTAAGGCCTGCACTCGCACCAGTGCTGGTTTGGTTGCGCGCTTTGTGGCCTGTTCAGCTGCCATGATGGAAACAACTCACCCGGTGCCCGGCTTCCGGCATGAGTTCCTCTGGATCGTCGGTCTGGCAATTCTCAGTTCTTCGCGAGCACCGGGGCTCGAAAGCACAGCCCTGGCGCAGAACGTTCAGGTCGGGCGGACCGCCAGGAATAGCGGGCAAGCGGATTCCAGATGCCAAGCCATCACGCCGAGGAGATTGCGCTACCAGATCGAGCAGGCCCTTGGTGTAAGGATGCAGCGGCCTGCCAAGAACTCTCGACCAACTTCCCTCTTCGATCCCGCGACCCGCATACATGACGACTACACGATCGGCGAAGCCGACGAGCAAGGCTGGATTATGTGTAATAAAGATGAGGGCGGTGCCAAATTTCCGTTTGAGGTTCCGCAGTACGTCCAGGATCCCGGCCTGTACAGTCACGTCCAGCGATCGAGTCGGCTCATCGGCAATCACCAGATCGGGCCGGCAGGCCAGCGCCTGGGCGATTGCGATGCGCTGCAGTTCTCCTCCGCTCAGCTGATGAGGATAGGCGGCATAAATCCGCCGGGTATCCGCTAAGTGGACTTCCTGCAGGATCGCCTCAGCTTCCTGCTTGCGCGCCTTCCGTTTGAGCCCGCGGTGGGCGCCAATCACCTCGGCAATCTGCTCGCCGACGCGCATCACCGGGCTCAGTGCGAGCCCCGGTTCCTGATGGATCAAGGAAATTTTCGCGCCGCGAATCTTGCGCAGTTGCGCTTCGGAGAGTCCCAGCAACTCTTCGTTTCGAAAAAGAATTGATCCCTCGATCCGGGCATCCGGGGGAAGCAATCCAAGAATGGAAAGCGCCAGAGTGCTCTTGCCGCACCCGGATTCTCCCAGGATTCCCACCACTTCTCCGGCGGACAACTCCAGATCGAGTCCACGCAACGCCAACCCAGGCGCGTGGCCGCGAGCGGCATAACTTACGCTTAGCCCGCGGACGCGAAGCAGTTCGCGGACCTCGTCGCGGGATGACGCACCGATAGGGATCGACTTCAACCAGAATCTCCTGAAAATGTCTTGTCTGAAGCAGAGTTTGACGGATAAGCCTGCGGATCGCTAAGTCACTGAAGTAACCAACGGTCGGGGGCGCCATCCGGGCAGTGCCTGGATGCGTCCGTACTTTGAGTCGCGTCCCCACACAGTTTTTCAGCGTGCCAGGCCGTAACTTGATAAGATCGACGCGAAAATGACTGGAGGGTTACGCTGCGTATGCTGAATCGCCGGAGCTTCCTCATCGCCAGTGGTCTCACCGCGTTGGCCTCGACCAGAGTGCTGGGTGCAAACGATACGGTGCGCGTGGGAGTCATAGGAGCGGGTGGCCGAATGCGGAATTTGCTCGACGCCGCCGACCAGGTTGGCCCCTACCAGATCGTCGCCGTCAGCGACGTATACACGCCGCACCGCGATGCCGTCAGAGAACGGTCCAACGGTATCGCGACTACGCACCTCGACTATCACGAGGTACTCGAGAAGGACATCGATGCCGTGTTCATCGCGTCGCCCGACCATTGGCACGTTCGCATGGCGGTTGATGCCCTGGCGGCCGGCAAGGACGTTTATCTGGAGAAACCCGTCACCCACACCCTGGAGGAAGGGGCCACGCTCACGCGCGCGGTTCGTTCCAGCAAGCAGATTCTGCAATGCGGCATGCAACAACGCAGTTGGACACACTTTCAAGATGCCGTCGATCTGATTCAGGCAGGCAGTCTGGGACGAGTCCCGCAGGTGCGAACCTATTGGTGGCAGAACTATCACCGGAACTGGGTGCCCAAACCTATCGACGTACAAGCGCTCGATTGGAAGCTTTGGCTCGGATCCGCTCCCGACCAGCCGTTCAGCGAAGAAAAATACAATCACTGGCGTTGGTTCTGGAATTTCGGCGGCGGCGCCATGACCGACTTGTTCAGCCACTGGATCGATGTGGTCCACTGGGCCATGAAATCCGACCAGCCGCGCCAGGCCCAGATGCTGGCGGACAAGTATATTTTCGAGGCGTGGGATTGTCCCGACACCATTCAGGCAGCCTTCCGCTATCCCGGGTTTGACGTGGGGTACGACGGCATGATGAATTCTTCCATTGACGATGGTGGTCTCGAGTTCCGTGGCACGGAAGCAACCTTAAAGCTCGACCGCACTGGCTTTGCGGTTTATCGCGAGGGCGTCAAAGAGGGACAGAATCCGGTGCTCACGGAAAAAAGCGTCCGCGACGGCACCATCTCCCATATGGAGAATTTTTTGGCCTGCGTCAAGTCGCGAAAAGAGCCGAACGCGCCGGTAGAAACCGGGGTCTCCGCAGCCCGCGCGGGCCACATCGGCAACCTGGCCTACCACCGCGGTGGCCAGACGGCGTGGCCGCCGAATGCCGGAGGCCATGCTTAAGTTCTACTGCCCCTCGCCCAGCTCGCGAATCCAGATATTCCGGAAGCGTACCGGGTTGCCGTGGTCCTGCAGACTGAGCGGCAGCTGGTCCGGCGTTGGCTTGTAGGGCGGCCGCACGTGGTGGCCGGTGGGGCCCGACAACTCTACATTGTCCTGCACCAGCACTCCGTTGTGCAGAGCTGTGACTCGCGCCGGATGCAGCAACTTCCCGTCCTTGTCAAAACGCGGACCGTGAAAAATTATGTCATAGGTCTGCCACTGTCCCGGCGGCCGGGAGGCATTCACCTGCGGAGGGAATTGGGCGTATACCGCCGAGGCCTGGCCGTCGGCGTAGGTCTTGCTCTTATACGAATCCAGGACCTGGATTTCGTAGAGGCCCATCAGAAACACGCCACTATTGCCGCGTTCCTGACCCTCGCCCACCGGAGGCACGGGCTCCGCGAACTCCACGTGCAGTTGGCAATCGCCAAAGGGCTGGCGCGTGTGGATAGCTCCGCTATGTGGCACCACTTCCATGTAGCCATCCGTTGCTTTCCACTTCGCCGCCTGTCCATCTTCGCCCACCCACTGGGACAGGTCCTTGCCATCGAACAACACAACGGCATCCGATGGTGGCCGTCCCGGCGCATCCTGCGTGCTCGCCGTTCCAGGCTCGATCACCGGAGGCAATGGACGGTCCGGGTCGTTGGGCTTCCAGCGCGTGTCCACCTGCGCCAGGGAAAGCTGTGCAACAAACAGGGCTAAAGCTATGGCAGCGAAAATTGTTCTCATCGGCAGAAACCTCGTTGTCCAAGAGTTGTACTATAACGGAAACCGGGCGACGCACAACCCACAGAATGGGGTTGAGGAGAGCGGCGAAGTGGGTTGCTATGAGGGCAATCTGGTTTCGAAGCCCGCAGGATTCACGGACTGATCGGTTGAATCCGCTCACCCCCGAACACCAAACTGGAACGGAGCAGAATGATGCGATCAAAAATTCCCGAGATACTCTTCGCCGTCGCCGCATTGGCGACTTCCTTCTGCACCGCGATCGGAGTTGTCGCTCAGTCGGCGGCGCCGACTCGATCCCTGTTAGCGCTCTCGAAACGTGACCATACGCTCGCCATCGTGGACCCGAATACGCTGCAGGTCATCGCACGCGCTCCCGTGGGCCCGGATCCCCACGAGGTGATCGCGTCTTCCGATGGGAAGACAGCTTATGTCTCGATCTATGGTGGTGGCCGCTACCATGCTCTTTCGGTTATCGACCTGGTCGGACAGAAAGCGCGGCCCGACATCGATACCAGGGCCTTGAATGGCCCACACGGGCTCGCCTTTGTTGGAGGAAAGGTTTGGTTCACGGCTGAAGGGGCGAAGGCCGTGGCGAGCTATGATCCTGTGTCTGCCAGGATCGATTGGATTATGGGCACCGGCCAGAACCGGACGCACATGCTTTACGTCACCCCGGATCAGAAACAGGTCTACACAACCAACGTTAGCTCCGCGACGGTCAGCATTCTGGAGCAGGTTACTCTTCCGCCGATGGGACCACCTCCGGGAATGCGGCCACCCCAGGGCTCGCTGCCTCCTCCGCCTCCACCGGGGGGAAATCAACCCCGTATGGATTGGAATCAGACCGTTATTCCGGTCGGTAAAGGCGACGAAGGCTTTGATGTATCGCCGGATGGACGCGAGCTATGGACGGCGAATGCTCAGGACGGCACGCTCTCGGTGATTGACCTTACGAAGCGAACCGTGACGGCCACGCTGGACTCGAAGACGTTCGGTGCAAACCGGCTGAAGTTCACTCCTGATGGAAAGCTTGTGCTGATTTCAAGTCTGCGAGATGGCGACCTGGTTGTCTACGATGTGGCGTCGCGCAAGGAGTTCAGGCGAGTGCACATTGGCCACGGAGCGGCGGGCATTCTGATGGATGGGGACGGCAATCGTGCCTTTATCGCTTGTGGGCCTGACAACTACGTCGCTGTCCTGGACCTGAAGACGCTAAAGGTCACGGGCCATATCGATGTTGGCGGCGAGCCGGACGGTTTAGCCTGGGCGGTCCGACCGTAAGTCCCACTCCAACGCAAACTTATGAATTGGTATCGGCAACTATATGTCGATCACGTGAACCAGGCGGACAAAGGCGCGGACTTCGATTTCCTCATCGGCTGCCGCGGCGCCGCAGTGTTTCGCGAGTCGCACTCGCCTGTTCTCAGATTGGTTCTGAATTCCTTTACGGCGCTTTGGCAGCCGGAGCCTTGTAATCCACCAACTCGTTGATCGGCTTTTTCCCGGCCCACGGAACTTTCTGCGTGCGGGAATCAATTCGCTGAGGACCTTCAGCGTTAACAGCCGGCAGATCGACTCTACTCCTTTGTTGTGACCAACTCGTCCTGAACGAATGATGGCCTCTATTGTCTTCACTTTTGGTGTGGATCGCGCTGCAAGGTGAACGCGCGATCACAGGACTGATACAAAAGTATCGCCCATACCATCATCTAATTGTCCCTTCCACGCCCTTCTGCCTTGATAGCCGGATGATACGGATTCAAACCTGCATCTCGGAAAAGGACAGAAACACGAAAATACTGAAGGTGCTCACGTTGCACGGTCATCTCGGAAGGTCCGGGCGAAAGACGGGCTCCTGGTTCGAAGAATTTCGCGGCCTTCTATTGTTTTCCCGGGACGCCGGCGTGACAGAGGCCAAGAAGCGGAATTGGAAGATGAATATCGCAGTAGCCGATTCTGGTGGTACCTTAGTTGCCATTCCAACGAATGGACGACGCGATGCTTGCCTCAATTCAGATTGCGGAGCGCTTCGCGAAATACGCGAAAAACGGGCCACCTCCTGCAGCGTACTTACGGCGCGAGATAGGAAGAACCATGAGTACTGCAACTACCGCCTCTCACATCCAGCGGAGACTGGAACTCCTGGGACAAACCGTTGTCGTCATCGGTGGAAGCGCGGGCATAGGTCTTGAGACCGCCCGAAGAGCAAGCGCGGAGGGAGCGAAGCTAATCCTCACCGGTCGCAGTCCAGAGCGCCTCCAGCGCGCAGGGAACGAAGTCCATGCGCTGAGCACTACCGCTTTTGACGTCACGGATCCTGCGCTACTCGAGCAGTTCTTCCGCGATCTGCCGACCTCAATCGATCACGTCATGGTGACAGCTGGCCGGCCTTATTACGGCCGCCTCATCGACCTGGACTTTGCCCGCGCACGCCGTGCGCTGGACGAGCATCTTTTGCTCTTCATCGAAGTTGCCCGGAACGCGGCTGATAAGGTGAAAGCCGGGGAAACTTTGATATTTATGGGGGGCACCGGCAGTCGCCGCCCAGGGCCGAGCCGCCAGTATAAGCAATGTCCATATCCAAAATCGGAGGAGTCAAGCCATGCGCCCTGATATTGTGCCCGGAGGCGTTTTCCCCAACTACGAACTGCCGGACCACGCCGGCAAACCGCGCAAGCTCAGCGAGCTACAGGGCGATGATCCGTTGATCCTCACGCTCGCGCGCGGACATTACTGCCCAAAGGAGCACCAGCAGCATCTGGAACTTGCTGCGTTCTACCCCAAAATAGCGGTGGCGTACACTCAGATCGCCACGATCGCCACCGACGATCACCACACGCTCCAGGAATTCCGCGCGTCAGTCGGCGCCGCGTGGACCTTCCTTTCGGATCCCGAGCGAACGGTTCAGAAGGATCTCGATATCCAGGAGTACACCGACCCTGAGCATAATCCAATGATTCCGCATACTCTCGTGCTCAAGCCGGGCCTCGTGATCTACAGCATCTACAACGGCTACTGGTTTTGGGGCCGCCCGTCGGTCATCGATCTTTGGCACGACCTGCGCGCCGTGACGAGAGAAATCCGCCCAGACTGGGATCTGAGCACGCCTGGACTCCGCGACGCATGGAATGCGGGGGACCTCTCGCGCTTCCACGGTTGGAACCGGCAAGCCAGTACGGGGCCGGCCTCGATTGGACAAAAGGAGTAGGCCAAGTGGTCCTTTGAAACGTCCTGGACCCCAGATTTCGAAGAGGTACAAATGGCTCGTCTGCTCTCAGTAAATGTCGGCCTGCCGCGCGACGTGACATGGAACGGCAAAACTGTCCGAACGTCAGTCTGGAAATCTCCAGTCAATGGACGGCGAATGGTGCGCAAACTCAATATTCAAGGTGATGCGCAAGCCGATCTGACGGGTCACGGAGGGGAGCACCGCGCCGTATTCGTCTACCAGATGGATTCTTACCACTACTGGGAACGCTTTCTGGGCCGCAACGATTTTACTTTCGGCCAGTTTGGCGAAAACTTCACTGTTGAAGGGCTTCCGGATGACGAGGCTTGCATCGGTGATCGATACCGCATTGGTGATGCAGTATTTGAAGTAACGCAGCCACGCGTGACGTGCTACCGCGTCGGCATCCGCATGAATGAAACTCGTATGGCGGCGCTGCTCGTAGCACATCGAAGACCAGGATTTTACTTCCGGGTGTTGCAGGAGGGAGAAGTTGGTGCAGGCGATGACATTGCAAAAATTACTGACGGTCCAGAGCGAATCACGGTGGCCGAGGTTGACGCCCTCTTGTATTTGCCAGGACATTCCCGAGAGCAACTGCAACGCGCGCTTCGGGTTCCCGCACTGAGCAAGGGATGGCAAAGTTCGTTCCTGGCGTTACTCCAGCAAGACTCGAGCCCCAAAACCGAGGCGGGAAATCCGGGACTCGCAAGCGAGGAGCAAGCCCCAGCATGGCCCGGATTCAGACAAATGCGAGTTGCGCAGATCCGTAAGGAGAGCGATAGCGTGACTTCCTTCGTTCTCGCGCCGAAAGATGGTCAACCTCTTCCTGCCTTGCCGGCAGGTCAATTTGTGGTCCTGCGGTTGCTTGTCGATCCGAAAAAGCCTCCGGTGTTTCGCAGCTATTCGTTGTCCGATCAACCCACGGCCGACCACCTCCGCATCAGCGTCAAGCGCGAATCGAATGGGATCGGAAGCTCATTTCTGAACGATCGCACCCAACAAGGCGACGTATTAGACGTCAGCGCACCGCGAGGAAGTTTTACCCTTCGGTCCGGTGACAATCCTGTGGTTCTGCTAAGCGCCGGAGTCGGTGCAACGCCCGTGATGTCGATACTGCACGCACTCGCCACCGAGAGATCGCAACGGGAAACCTGGTGGATCTATGGAGCGCGTAATGGCGCTGAGCATCCATTTGCAGAAGAATCGCGTTCTCTTTTGAAACAGCTCTCTCGCGGACGAAGCTTCATCTTGTACAGTAACCCCGCAGCAAACGATCAACTCGGAGCGGGTTTTGATGCTTCAGGTCGCATCGACGCAGCTTTGCTGGAGAAAATTGGCGTATCACCGAATAGCGACTTCTATCTGTGTGGCCCATCTTCGTTCATGCGAGACATGAGCGACGGGTTGCGAAACTGGGGAGTGCTCGCCGGGAACGTGCACATGGAAGTTTTCGGTGCTCTTGAAGGCATTACACCCGGCGTGGCGCCGGCTAATCACACTCCACACCTCCCACAAGGTCCTCCGGGATCCGGCCCCTCAGTCTCGTTTGCACGCAGTGGAGTTACGGTCGCGTGGGACGGAAAGTTCGGGAGTCTTCTCGAGTTGGCGGAAGCGTGTGACGTTCCTGTCAGATGGTCGTGCCGGACTGGCGTGTGCCACACCTGTATGACTGGTCTGATTAACGGATCAATTAGTTATGCTCCCGAACCGCTGGAGAGGCCATCTCCGGGAAATGTGCTGGTGTGCTGCTCACAGCCAGACGCAAATGTAATTCTTGATCTTTGAGGACTCCCGCGAGGACCGCGCGTTGATCGAAGCGCGCTACTACGAGGCCACCAAGAATTGGGAGAAAGCCATTGAGACTTATCGGTCGCTATTTAGTTTCTTTCCGGATTCCCTGGAATACGGCCTCTATCTCGCAAACGCCCAAGTCGGAGGAGAGCGAGCCAACGATGCTCTCACCACCATTGCCCAACTCAGAGGTCTTTCCAGGGAAGCAAAAGAAGATCGGCTTTGAATTGATCGCACGGGAGGCGTCGGCGGCTGCATCGTCGCGAGCCCTGGAATAGTTGTTAGGACGCGCGTTCGCCATTTTCATTGTCGGGACTGGAATCTTTTGGTTTTCGCACGTGTCTTCTGGCCGATCGTCGCATTCCTCCGCGGTGGATAATGCGACCCCAGGGCTGAGATCAAAGCTGGCGCGTCCGCCTTTCGCTTGGATCTCGGAGACGAGAGATTCCCGAATCAATGCAGGTATCATCGGCTTGCAAGTGCCAGATAACAAAAGTAATGGCGGAGAGAGTGGGATTCGAACCCACGTTACCCTTTCGAGTAAACACGCTTTCCAAGCGTGCGCCTTCAGCCACTCGGCCATCTCTCCCTGGGGTGTTTTGATGGAGAAGAGTTGTTGCGCTTTGATTCTACCGCAACTGGGTGCGACAGCGGGGTCAGGAAGGTTTTGTAATGGGTTCCGCAGTCGCGGGGGCTAGATCCGGGGAGCTGCCGTTTCCCGATGACGATACGGGAGCGGCCGGCACTTTCACGCCTGCGTCCAGGACCCGGTTGTGCAAGCAGAACAGCGCCAGTTCCAGGCGGTCAGCGACGCCCAGCTTGTCGTATACCTTGCGCAGATAGTTTTTCACCACCTGTTCGGTGGTACCAACCCGCAACGCGATTTCCTTGTTCTTCATCCCCTGGGTTACGCAGGAGACGATGAGCGACTCTTTTGGAGTCAGCTGCACCTTGGGTCGCGGCGACGCAGGGCGCACGCCCTGGGTGCGATACGCTTCGAGTACCCACTGGATGCCGCGACTATCGAGCCAAGGGTGGCCTTCCGAAACTTTGCGCAGGCAGTCGACCAGAAGTTCGGGCTCGACTTCGCGGGAAACAATTCCGTGCACGCCGCGGCGAAGCAGTTCGAGCGTAAGTTCCTGGTCGGGCTCCTGGGTAACGACCACCAGGCGAAGACCTGGGGTCTGCCGGATCAGGTCGGAAACGGCTTCCACGGGGTTTGGCGCCAGGGCCGCTTCAAAGATCAGGATGTCAGCGGTAAATTTCTTGGCGGCAGAGACGGTTTGGGAAAAGGTTTCTGATTGCCCAACCACCCGGATGTCGTCTTCCAAGGCAAATATCTTGCGCAGCCCGGCGCGGAAGATGGCCTGCGTATCCGCTACGATGACGCGGATGAACTGGCCGTCAACCTCCTGCTGCGGTTCGGCCTTGATCTCCATGCTGGCGGAAGTGCTTGCCATTCGGTTTCCTTGCGCTTCAGTTCCCTGCCCTTAACGGCGCTCAAAACGGTATTCGTCGATGACCACGCCCACGCCCCGGCGGCCATCCTCTTCAAAATTTCGCACTACCCGGCCGCGGCAATCGAGCTGCACATCGGCCTCCGCTCCCACCACGTCCGCGGGCAGGGAGATGGTAAAGTCCACCATCGAGCCAATTGGCATTTCCGAATCCACATGGAAAAGCACGCCGTTGGCGGAAATGTTCTCGGTCTCGGCTGCGTTGGCACCGGATTTCGATTTCACCGAAATCGGCAGCTTGATGGGAAATCGCACCGCGCTTTGCATGTCTGGATAACGCGCGCGGGCGGCTTTGGTCTGTGTGGAATCGGGGTTCACGGCTTCAGGCGATACCGAGGGCGAGCTTTCCTTCCGAACCTCTGCGCCAGCGCCGGGATTCCCGTCCTCCGCAAATCGCCCATTGTTCGACATTACGTGAGGCAGATTACACCGGGGAACCAGCAGATAAAAGTTACGGAAGTCATGGAACTAGTAGGGATAAAGCCTTGTGGATCATGGAATTAGGGTAGCTGCGCTTGGTGTTGATAAGCGGGCATTGGGCATTTAGCAATTGGCAATTGGCAAACGGCCTTCGCCGAGGATGTGGCACTCTTCCCGGAGCGATGTGATGGACATCACTGCGATGTTCAACAGTGGGTGATTAGCATCTGTCTTGGGCGGGGTGACCTGCATGAAGGACTTTCGGGACCTAAAGGTGTGGGAAAGGTCTCACATTCTGACTTTGGCTATTTACAAAGCAACCGGTAACTTTCCGCGGGAAGAGACATATGGGTTGACCAGACAGATGCGACGTTGCAGCGTATCCATAGCGGCCAACCTTGCCGAGGGCTGTGGCAAGCGTGGTAATAACGAATTTCAGCGCTACTTGCAGATCGCTTCGGGTTCGGCGAGCGAACTGGACTATCATCTGCTGCTCTCACGCGACCTTCGGTTTCTCAGCTCGGCCGATCACGACATCCTGGCTAGACAGCTGGGAGAACTGAGGAGAATGCTGACGTCGCTAATTCTCAAGGTGGACCTGGAGAGCAGAGTGGGCAGGTAGGGCGCAATTAGCCTTTAGCAATCGGCCACGGCACCAGACGCCCATGGCGCCGATTGCCAATTGCTAATTGCTGCTTTCAGAATTTCGTCACTTCAGTGAAGTTAAAATCCGCCACCTTCATGGGCGGAGCCACCATGTCGAAGGATTCCTCGCCGCTGGCCCGCACTGGAGTTCCCATCGACTCCACGTTGCTGAACATGTGAATCAGGCTTTCGTTGAAGCGGAAATTCAGAATTCCATGCCGCACCTTGCCGTCTTCTACATAAAAAGTGCCGTCGCGGGTCATGCCGGTGAGAATCTTTTCGTAGGGATCCACCTCGCGGATGTACCAGAGGCGGGTTACCAGGACGCCGCGTTCCGTGGAAGCAATCATCTGGTCGATCGTCTTGGGGTCCGCGGGCGCGTCGAAAACGATATTCATGGGAGCTTCACCCATTTCGTTCGGTAGGGGAAATCCGTGCCCAGTCGCCGCCACGGGACCGACTTTGTCTTTGTATTCCGAATGCTTCATCTTTTCTGCCGTGGCGCGCGCGTACACCAGACGTTTGACCACGCCATTCTCCACCAGATGCACCGGTTGCCGGGCGATCCCCTCGCCATCGAAGGGCGCGCCTGACTGCAGGGGATGCGCGACGTCGTCCCAGATGTTGATGTTCGGACCAAAGATTTGAGTGCCGACGCGATTATTCAGAAAAGACCGCTGATCGAGGATCGACAGGCCGCCGAAATCGAAGAACATGAAGCCCGCCATATCGAGTACAGCCGCCGGCTCCAGGATGACCGTGTACTTGCCGGCGGGAATTTCGCGCGGACTGGCAGACTCCAGCGCTTTGCGGGCAGAGATTTCCGCGAGACCGCCGGCATCGAGTTGATTGACGTCGGGGGAATTCGCTTTCTGCCATCCCGACGAATCATCCGCCAGCATGGTGATAGAAATCTCCGACGATGTGTGGGTGTGCCAGTGGCTCAGTGCGCGGGAGTTGAAAATTCCCTCCACTGACTCCGAACAGGAAAAGATGCCGGCCGTGGTGAGCTTGTGCCGAATGGCCACTCCTACAATCTGCTTTACTGCGTCGGCGCGCAATTCGGGAGTGAGAGCTGCAGTTTGAGCAAAATGTCGGCTGGGAACCGCACGTGCGGCGCGAGCGCCCTCGCCCGCGTCTGGCAGAGGCATTAGATCCGGGTCGGGATGTTGGACCCTGGCCAGGGCCTCGGATGCTTGCACCACCCGCTTGAGACTTTCGTTATCGAACTTGTTGGTCGTGGCTCGCGCCGTGCGTCCGCCAAACACCGTCCGCACCGAGACCGAGTAGTTTTCCTCCGCGACATTTTGGTGGATGGTGTTGTTGGCAAAGCGGGTCAGCGCAGACCTGCCCCCATAAATCAGGGCTTCGACCTCGTCTGCGGTGGAATGCTTCTTTATCTCTTCGAAGATTTCCGCGGCTTTGTCTTTGGTCAGCATTCAACTCAGGTTAAGAACGGGATTGATCTAATTTCCCTTGTACGCAGTGCCTACCTTCACGTTGCGAAATCGTGCCGGCGCGGCTCCGTGACCTGTACCCATTACCTGTTGGGGCTGGCCCTTGCCGCAATGAGGCGTGCCCCACAAGGTCCATTCATCGCGCGAACAAATGGCGTCCATCGAGTTCCAGAATTCCGTGGTGATGCCCGAGTATGAGGGGTTCTTCAGCATGCGGGTGCGTTTGCCGTTCCTGATTTCCCATCCCGCTTCGCAGCCAAACTGAAAGTTGTAGCGCTTGTCGTCAATCGACCAGGAGCGGTTGGTTTCCATGTAAATGCCATTCTCGGTCGACGCGATAAGTTGCTCCCGGGTCAGCGGCTTTTCGCCGGGAAGAATGCTGATGTTGGTCATGCGGATGATGGGCAGGCGGTTCCAGCCTTCGGCGCGCAGAGTTCCACCGGAGCGGGTTGCGCCGATGGTGTGAGCGGTTTCGCGGGAACTTAGATATCCAGTGAACAGGCCGTCGGTGATGATCGGCGTGCATTGCGCGGGAACACCTTCGTCGTCAAAGGCGAAAGTACCGAGTCCGGGGCCGTGCTCCTGGCGCGCGTCCGCCACGATATTGACGAGGTCGCTGCCGTAACGGAGAGTGCGTAGTTTGTCGAGCGTAAGAAATGACGTGCCGGCAAAATTCGCTTCCATGCCCAGCACCCGATCGAGTTCGATGGGATGCCCGACCGACTCGTGGATCTGCAGTCCAAGCTGCGAACTGTCTAGGATGATGTTGTATACGCCCTCGGGGCATTGGTCAGCCGTGAGCAGAGCGACCGCTTCTTCGCCCACCCGGCGCGCGTTTTCGACCAGCTTAAGTTCTTCGACCAGTTCGTAGCCTTTGTTCTGCCACTGCCCTCCATAAGAATTGGGATACGACCGCTTCTGTATTTCGTTTCCGGCAAACGCGTGCGCGCAGTAGCCGGTTCCGGTGGTATATCTCGTCTGATGAATGTTGGCGCCTTCGGACGAGAAGAACCATTGCTCTTCCCGCCGGAAGTTCAGGTTGGTCTCAGCCAGGGTGACACCGGGCACGGAGAGCAATTCCGAATCGACTTTCAGCAGCAGATCAATATTCTGTTCGACGGAGGTGGTGAAGGGATCAATCTGGTAAGGTGAAGTCCATTCGGCGGTGACCGGCTTTTCAGGCGCCAGTTGGATATCGCTCTGCTTGACTCGCGAAGACGCTTTGGCGATTTCCACGGCGCGAGCAGCGGTGGCTTCGACCCCGGCGCGGCTTAGGTCGTCTGAGGCGGCGAAGCCCCAGGCCCCGTCGACGATAACGCGCACCCCGAAACCGAAAGACTCGGCCACGGAAGCGCTGCCGACTTTGCCGTTCTTGGTGGAAAGAGCGCGGTGGCGGTCGTCGGCCAGGCGGACGTCAGCGTAGGATGTGCCGAGATGATTGGCGACGTCAAGGGCCCAGTCGGCGATCAGTTTCATGGGAAATTTAAATTTACCACAGAGCTTCGGCCGCATATGAGATCAGCATCAACTTCCCTCTGTCATCCTGAGCGCCGTCTTCCGGCGCGCAGCGACGGAAGCTAGCGAAGGACCTGTGCATTCCTCTCCCCACTTCTACTACGTGTACATCATGACCAACCGCTCGAAGACTCTATACACCGGCGTTACCGGCCACTTTGAGAGACGCGTGTTCGAGCACAAGCAAGGAATAAAAGGAGAATTTGCCGCGCGTTACAAGATCGATCGGTTGGTTTACTTCGAGCGTTTTGGGGATGTTCACGCCGCAATTACGCGCGAGAAGCAAATCAAGGGTCTTCTTCGCATGAAGAAGATTGCCTTGATCGTATCAATGAATCCAGAATGGCGGGATCTGAGTGAGGAGTGGTACGTCCGGCATCGCTATCAGCCGGAGAATGCATAGGTCCTTCGTCGGGAGCCCCTCGCGCAGCGAAGGGCCCCCTCCTCAGGATGACACTAGGTTCCTTCCGACCAGCCTGCCAGGTACTCTTCCTGCTCGGGCGTGAGCTTGTCGATTTTGACCCCGACGGACTCGAGTTTCAGCTTGGCGACTCGCTTGTCGAGATCGTCGGGAACTTTGTAGACCTTTTTCTCCAACGTCTTGTAGTTTTTCACCATGTACTCGGCAGAGAGGGCCTGGTCGGCGAAGCTCATGTCCATCACTGACGGCGGATGGCCTTCGGCGGCGGCCAGGTTGATGAGGCGGCCTTCGCCCAGCAGATTGATCTTGCGGCCGTCTTTCAGAGAATACTCTTCGACCGAACTGCGGGTGGTGCGCTTGGAGGATGACATTTTCTCCAGGGCCACAATGTCGATCTCGACGTTGAAGTGCCCTGAATTGGAGATAATGGCGCCGTCCTTCATGACTTCGAAGTGATCTTTGGTCAACACGCTCTTGTTCCCGGTGACGGTGCAGAACACATCGCCCAATTTGGCGGCTTCGTTCATGGACATGACGCGGAAGCCGTCCATGTGCGCTTCGAGCGCTTTCGTAGGATCAATCTCGGTGACGATGACTTCAGCTCCGGCGCCGCGAGCGCGGCTGGCCAGGCCTCGTCCGCACCAGCCGTAGCCGGCGACCACGAACTTCGATCCGGCCAGCAGAAAGTTGGTGGCGCGGATGATACCGTCAATGGTGGACTGGCCGGTGCCGTAGCGGTTATCGAACAGGTGCTTGGTGTCGGCGTCGTTGACCGCAATGATGGGGAAACGCAGCACGCCTTCCTTGGCCATGGCGCGCAGGCGAATCACGCCCGTCGTGGTTTCTTCGGTGCCGCCGATCACGCCTTCGAGCGCGTCCTGGCGCTTGGTATGCAGCAGAGTGACCAGGTCGGCGCCATCGTCCATTGTGATCTGTGGCTTGTGATCGATGGCCGCGAGAATATGGCTGTAGTAGGTGTCGTTGTCCTCGCCTTTGATGGCGAAGACCGGAATGTTGTGGTCGCGGACCAGGCTGGCGGCTACGTCGTCCTGGGTGGAGAGAGGATTGGAGGCGCACAGCACGACATCGGCGCCGCCATCCCTGAGGCAGATGGCCAAATTCGCGGTTTCGGCGGTCACGTGGAGGCAGGCTGAAACCCGAATGCCCTTCAAGGGCTGGTTCTTGATAAATTCCTTGCGGATAATTTGCAGAACCTTCATCGACTGGTTGGCCCAATCAATCCGCTTTTTGCCGAGATCGGCAAAATCCAGACTCTTCACATCACAATTCAGTTGCGTCGGTGTGGTTGACATACCTCTCCTGTTCGAACCTATAAACCTAAAATCATTAAACCACTAAGGACACTAAGGAACACGAAGGAAAATCAAGTTCTCGGGGTTCCTTAGTGGACCTTGGTGTCCTTCGTGGTTAAAGCATTTACTTTCGGGCGCCCGCTGGCTCGCGCAAACCAGCATCACTGGCCAACTTGGCGGCCTTGTCCGTGGATTCCCAGGTAAAGTCGGGATCGTTCCGGCCAAAGTGCCCGTAAGCCGCAGTCTTACAGTAGATCGGGCGGCGCAGTTTCAGCGAGTCAATAATACCCTTCGGGGTCAGGTGGAAATTGGCGCGCACCAGATCGGGAATCGTATCGGGATCGACCTTGCAGGTGCCGAACGTGTCGACCAAAACACTGACCGGATCAGCCACACCGATGGCGTAGGCCAACTGAACCTCGCAGCGGTCCGCCAGGCCGGCGGCCACGATGTTTTTGGCAATATGGCGCGCCATGTAAGCTGCCGAGCGGTCGACCTTGGTCGGGTCCTTGCCGCTGAAAGCACCGCCGCCGTGCCGGCCCATGCCGCCGTAGGTATCCACGATAATCTTGCGCCCGGTAAGACCGGTATCGCCCATGGGGCCGCCGATCACAAAACGTCCGGTGGGATTGATGTGGTACTTGGTGTCTTCATCGAGCAGCTCGGCGGGAATGGTGGCTTGAATAACGTGTTTCAGAATGTCGCTGCGGAGTTCCTCGTTGCCCACGGTTTCCGAGTGCTGAGTGGAGATTACGACTGCGTCCACGCGCATCGGTTTGTGGTTCTTGTCGTATTCGACCGTCACCTGCGACTTGCCATCAGGACGCAAATAAGGAAGCCGCCCGTGCTTGCGCACTTCAGAGAGACGCATCGTCAGCTTGTGGGCGAGAGAGATCGGCGCAGGCATCAGCTCGGGGTTTTCGTTGCAAGCATAGCCAAACATCATTCCCTGGTCACCGGCGCCGCCGGTGTCGACCCCCATGGCAATGTCGCCGGACTGCTTGTTGATGGTGGAAATTACGGCGCAAGTATTGGAATCAAAACCGTAGAGCGCATTGTTGTAGCCGATGGAGGAAATCGTGCCTCGCACCAGCGACTGAAAATCCACGTAGGCTTTGGTGGTAATTTCACCCGCGATGACTACCAGGCCGGTTGCGGTAAGAGTTTCGCAAGCCACGCGGCTGACCGGATCTTCGGCCAGGCAAGCATCGAGGATAGCGTCAGAAATCTGGTCGGCGATCTTATCGGGATGGCCCTCGGTCACGGATTCGGACGTAAAAAGATAACGGTTCTTGGATGGCAAGCGGCGTCTCCTTGCAAGCGATCTGGACTTTACTACTTGGCGGGGGGTCAGAACTCAAGCAGCCTATAAATGAGCACTTTACGAACTGCAACAGGATACCAGAGAGGGGAACGGGGCGCAATGATTTGTCGGTGGAAGGAGATTAACGCCAGCCACCGGTCAGCCTGGGCGCTCGGATGGTAATTGCGGCCAGCGAAAGGGCGATTATCGGCGTTCAGTGCGCCTTTGGGGGACCTACGGTTGCAAGCCGTCGCGACTGAAAGTCAGGGTTCTTACCTGATTGCGGCGACCTTGCGACGCCAACTCCTTTCCATTGAATGAGATATCCAGGGCTCCCACGTTGCCGGCCTTGACCACGACCCGGTCGCGGGCAGTGATAGATTTTTCAGCTTGAGCGGCGAGCGTGCCTTCGAGAACCGGCTTACCGTCCGCAATGATCGCGACCCAGGAATCCTCTCGCGCTTTGATCAACACGACAAAGTCGCCCGAATTCGGGGCAGAGTCTGGAGGCCCCGCGGCGGGCGTGGCTGTTTCCCGGCTACCGGCCGTAGGTTCAGGTTGTGGCGACGGAGATGCTGGGCTGGTCGTTCCCAGTGAGGAAGGCTTTTCCGCCGTGCCGGACGCGGCTCTTTGACCGGCTGCTGGGGAAGTGCCGGCTCCAACCTGGGGTGGAACGGCGACGCTGGGGCGGGAGGACTTCTCACGGGCATAGAAGCCCCAAAGGGCGAAGGCGAAAGCCAGCACCAGGAGAACGAGCGCAACAACACCCCACGGAATGCCGTCACCACGAGTACTCTTACCCGCGGTTTTGGGCGCTCGGACCGGCATGGCTACCGGGTCCGGAGCGTCCTGCGAAGGGCTCTCGGGCAGGCTGGGCCCGCTGGCGACCACGAAATCTGCGATAGCCTGGTTCTCGTCGATACCCAGATAGCGAGCGTAGGCGCGCACGAAACCCTTGTTGAAGATACCGCCGGGAAGCTGGTCGAAATGGTCCTCCTCGATGGCGGCCAGGAAGCGGGTGCCGATCTTGGTAGAGACGGCGATGTCGTCCAGGGAAATCTTGCGCTGTTCCCGTTCCCGCTTCAGCCGTGCTCCGAAGGATTCCACCTGGGCCGTCTCCTGCCGCCTGAACCGCCGATGGCCGCATCAAAGATTTAGTGAGTAATCTTGAAGATAAATATATGTTAATCAAGGCATCTCAGGCCCATGAATTTCAGGCTGGCGAGAACCGTACTGTTAAACGATCGGGCTGCGCCGGCGACGGGCCGGTGGCGTGCCCATGTCCTTTAGGGCGTGGCTTCAGGGGTTCTGGTTACTAAGGTTGATTGCCCCTGCTTTCCGGGGCCGCATATAATTTCTTTACTTCCTGCCCGCATCGAGGACCGCAGTTCATGACCAAGGCCGCCGCCGATCGCAAAGTGCAGGAACTGGGCATCTTTCATGATGTCGCTAAGGCCCTGACTTCGTCTCTCGACCTGGACTCCATCCTGCAGACCATCATGGAAAAGATGGCGGAATATTTCCGTCCCGACAACTGGTCTTTGCTGATGGTGGATGAAGAGCGCGACGAGCTCTATTTTGCCATTGCAGTGGGCAAGGCCTCCGAGGCCCTGAAGAACGTCCGGCTCAAAGTCGGTGAAGGCATCGCCGGCTGGGTGGCAAAGCATGGCGAACGCGTCGTGGTGCCTGACGTGTACACCGATCCCCGCTTCGCCAAGCGTATTGACGAAATGACCCAGTGGGAAACGCGCTCCATCATCTGCGTGCCCCTGCGCTCCAAGCTGCGGGTGCTGGGCGTCATTCAACTGGTCAATGTCAGGATGGAGAACTTCACCGACCAGGAGTCTTTCTTCCTGCAATCAATTTGTGACTACGCCGCCATTGCCATAGAAAACGCGCGCGCGGTCGAGAAGATCCAGGAACTCACTATCACCGACGACTGCACCGGCCTCTACAACGCCCGCCATCTCTACAAGACGCTGGAGACCGAGGTCTACCGCTCGGCGCGCTATGGCTATGAGTTCACCGTGGTGTTCATCGATCTTGACCACTTCAAACAGGTCAACGACACACACGGACACCTGGTCGGAAGCAAGCTGCTGATGGAGATTGGATACCTGATCAAAGCGCAGCTTCGGTTGATTGACTATGCCTTTCGCTATGGCGGGGACGAATTTGTGGTCTTGTTACCGCAAACCGGAAAGGATGCTGCTCTGATCGTGGCAAAACGCTTGCGCGACAGCCTCCGCACCAGCATGTTCTGCCAGGAGGAAGGACTGAATTTGAACGTGCGCGCCTCGATGGGTGTGGCCACCTACCCGCACGACGCCAAGACTCCACGTGAAGTCATTCGCCAGGCAGATGAAATGATGTACCTGGTCAAGAACACCTCTCGCGACAATATTGGGATTGCCGCGCGTGGGGTAATGAAATAGACCAGTTTTCAGTTGATTGTTCGCGGTTCTCAGTTCTTGCGATTACTTTGCCGCCAGTACGGCGGGTTGGTGGATGTGGGTGGGCAGCGGTTTTCGATCTGGTCCGGCCGGCTGCAGCCACTTCCTGATTTCGGGCAAAGCTGCGCGGGTCGCGGCTTCTCCCGAACGAATCAACTCGGCTGAGTGCTCGAAATCGTCGTACTTGTACCCGTTGACATCGGGATCGATGACCAGGTCGGCGGCCGCCTTCCAAACTCCGCAGTTCATTTCCTGGGCAATGGCAAAGCACTGGCCGATCACATCGAACAGATGTCGAGGCCCGGCATCGCCGTTGGTCCACGTCCCACGGAGATGCACAGCCAGCACCCGTTGAGCTCCCATTTCACGCAACGGAACGGTGGGAACGGCGTAGGCCAACATGCCATCGACCAGGAAACGCCCGCGGATTTTTACCGGGAGAAACATTCCCGGGTAGGCACAACTGGCGCGCACCGGGTCGACCAGCGGTCCGGAATGAAAGACGACTCCCGCGCCGGTCGAGAAATCCGTGGCGGTTACGGCCAGGGGAATCCGCAACTCTTCGAAGGTCTTAACCTTCAAAATGCTGCTGAGAAATTTGATCATGCGTTCATTGCTGGCGAATCCATAACGCGAGAGGGTCCAGCGGGCAAAATCCTTGAAGCGAACCCGTCTTGACATCTGTTCCAGCTCAGGAATGGTGACACCGCTGCAGTAGGCGGCGCCGATCAGGGCCCCGACACTGGTGCCGGCGACCAGACTTACGGGAATGTTCTCTTCCTCGAGGACTTTCAGGACGCCGATATGGGCGATGCCGCGCGCGAAACCGCCGCCCAGGGCCAATCCAATGCCACCGGAACGCTCCGCCGGTTCAGGCCCGGGCAGGCCTGACAGGCCGCGTCCGAAGGCCTGCACTGAACGAATGATCTTGCCTAGACTCTTGTTCACCGGAACCTCACTTCTCCGGCTCCCCGGCCTATCCTGAGCCCTGCCTAGTATGTAAGATGCCATTGCCCAAGCAATAGTTCCAGGCACCTTGGTTAGCGCCTGAGTGTTACTTATGGACGCACCGCGGTCCCAATTCCTGGCGGTGACTAACTCCTGCATTCCTGTTAAGTTGGGGGCATGATTCGGGAAATCTCGGCCGGGGGCGTGGTGGTGAAACGGGCCGGCGATGGCTGGGAAATGGCCGTCATCGAGCCTCAAACCGAGGCCGTTTCGGCACGCCCGGCCAGGAAAACTTCGAGAAAAGTGGTGCTGGCATTGCCCAAGGGAATGGTGGATCCGGGCGAAAAGCCCGAGCAGGCCGCCCTGCGCGAGGTCGGCGAGGAAACCGGACTGATCGCCACTCCGATTACCAAGCTGGCTGACATCAAGTACGTCTACGTGCGTTCGTGGGGGGATGGGCAACGGGTGTTCAAGATCGTATCGTTTTTCCTGCTGCGCTATCACTCCGGCGAAATTGACAACGTGGCCCGCGAGATGCGGATCGAAGTGAAGCGGGCGTTCTGGATTCCGCTGGAAGAAGCACCCCGGAAGCTGGCGTATCGTGGTGAACGGGATGTGGTCCGGCGCGCTCAACAGTATTTGAAATCTCATACGGAGGTTTGATCCATGGCGCACCAGCATGTCGAGACGCACTTCATGGCCACCAACCTGGTGCGCGACGTGGTGATCGGCATGGCCGATGGCCTGACCGTGCCTTTCGCTCTGGCGGCTGGACTTTCAGGCGCGGTGCAGAACACGCGTCTGATCGTGATCGGTGGCCTGGCTGAAATCGCGGCGGGATCGATCGCCATGGGTCTGGGCGGCTATCTGGCGGCCCGTGGCGACGCCGAACACTACGAACAGGAGCGGGCCCGTGAATATCGCGAGATCAAGGAAATTCCTGAAGAAGAAATGGCAGAGGTGGGACGCGTCTTCCAGTCCTATGGCATGACTCCGGACGAGAGCACACCGGTGGTCGAAGCGCTCAGCCGCCGGCCTGACGCCTGGGTAGATTTCATGATGCGTTTCGAACTGGGCCTGGAAGAGCCCGACCCAAGCCGGGCGCCGACCAGCGCGGTCACCATCGCCGGCTCATACATTGCCGGCGGCTTGATTCCGCTTTCACCGTATATCCTTCTCTCGAACGCCGTGCACGGGCTGGCCTACTCCGCGGTAGTCACTCTGGCCGCGCTCGGCATCTTCGGCTATTTGAAAGGACGTTACACGGGAACCGGCCCGGGGCGCAGTGCATTACAGACGATGGTGATCGGCGGCCTGGCTGCGGCCGCGGCCTTCGCCCTGGCCAAGTTGATTTCCTGAGATTCAAACCTGTGGCGCGGGCGCCGTCGCCCGCGTGGACGGGCGGGACGCCCGTCCTCCACTTTCATTCGTTGCCGGATCGCACTCGGCGAGAGAGAACCTCGCTGGTGTCTTGGAGCATCTTGCAGCTTCCCGCATAATTTGATTGTGAAATTTGAATGGCTAGTCCTCCGGCATCGCTCAAGGCAGGTCTGCCGGCTGTGGGGAAGGCTTCTGGCTTTCGCCCTTATAATTCTTTCCGTGGCGCCGTTGTTGTCCACATCAGCTGCCGGCCGAAACAAACATTCATCGTCCTTCACAGTCCCTGACCGCGGATACAGTTCCGCCCTGGCCACGGCCAATCGTTTTCTGCAAGCCTGGCAGAACCAGGACCACGAGACCGGCCTGCTCATGCTCACGGATGCCGCGAAACAGAACAGCTCGCAGGACCGCACGGACAGTTTCTTCTCTTCCGGAAACGATGGGGCTTTTGAAATCGCCCGCGGCAAAAAGCTCAAAGCCGGGCGCTACGCCTTCCCCGTCACTCTGTTTACATCCCATTCCGACTCGACCCAGCCCGATCGCCCGCAGAGATCGCAAATCATTGTGGTCCGCGCCGGAAGGGGAGAGTGGGCGATCGATAAGATGCCCTAGACTTACGCGGCCCTGAAGGGCCGCTCTTCCACGGAAGCGCCGTCTTTTTCTGCAGCCTCCTAGTGATTCTGCGCCGTAGGTGTGGGGCGGACACTCTTGTCCGCCGCCTTTGACGAGGGCTGGATAGATTGAAGGCCCCAATTCAAGACAAGATCAAATTCAAAAGCGGCGGACAAGAGTGTCCGCCCCACATGAGTTGACTCGCGCCGCTATACAATCGTGGTTGCGTCGCTCCTTCGAGGTAGTTCATGAAGCGTATCCATAAAGTTGCCGTTCTCGGCGCCGGAACCATGGGCGCGCGCATAGCCGCGCACTTCGCCAATGCCGGCGTGCCGAGCTACCTGCTCGACATCGTTCCTCCTGATGCCGACGGTCCGGCCCGGAACAAGATCGCCGCCGCCGGACTGGAGGCGGCCAGGAAATCCAAGCCTGCCGCTTTCTACGAACCTGGACTGGCGCGCCTGGTGACGATCGGGAACTTTGAGGACGATCTCAAACGACTGGGCGAGGTGGACTGGATCATCGAGGCCGTAGTCGAAAATCTCGACATCAAGCGGGCCCTATTAAGGAAGGTGGAAGCCGTCCGCAAGCCGGGTACGATCGTCAGCACCAACACCAGCGGCCTGCCGGTCGGAAAGATCGCGGAAGGCTTTTCCGACGATTTCCGCAAGTCGTGGTTGGGCACGCATTTCTTCAATCCGCCGCGCTACATGCGGCTGCTGGAAATTATTCCTACCCCGGAAACGGACCCCGCAGCCATCGAGGCCATTTCTCATTTCAGCGACGTGAATCTCGGCAAAGGCGTGGTATTTGCCAAGGACACGCCCAACTTCATCGCCAACCGCATCGGCACGTTTTCCGTCCTCAATGTGATGCAGTTGATGCAGCAGATGGACCTGAGCATCGAAGAGGTGGATGCACTGACCGGGGACGCCGTGGGATGGCCGAAGTCAGCCACATTCCGCACGATCGATCTGGTTGGGCTGGACATTCTGGGGCATGTGGTCGGGAACATGGAGAGAGCCGGCGGGCAGGAGAACCCGCCTCACCCCAGCCCATTGCCTGACTTCTACAAGCAGATGCTGGAGCGCAAGTGGCTGGGCGATAAAACCAAGGGAGGTTTTTACAAGAAGAATGTGGGGCGGGCGCCCTCGCCCGCCGAGGCCGGTAAGGAAGACGAACGTCTCGCGCTCGACTGGAAGACACTTGAGTATCGGCCCCGCCAGAAGCCCAGGTTCCCTGCTCTCGACATGGCAAAAAACATTGACGACCCGGGGGCCCGGCTGCGCATGTTGCTTGGACTTGAGGGCAGCCCGCAAAAGGGTGATAAAGCAGGCGCATTCCTGTGGGCAGTCTTGTCCGATCTGTGGAATTACTCTGCCAACCGCGTTCCCGAAATTTCAGATTCCATCGTGGAAATCGATCGCGCCATGCGCCTCGGCTTCAACTGGAAGCTTGGCCCCTTCGAGCTTTGGGACGCAGCCGGGATTGAGGCAACCGTGGCCCGCATGAAAAAGGAAGATCGTGCGGTGGCGGCAAATGTCGAGCAACTGCTGGCGGGAGGAAAGAAATCCTGGTACCTGGACGATCCCAGGGCCGCTTCGGGCCGGGCTTATTTTGATCTGAAAAGGGCGAAGTACGAAGCTGTGACAGTTCCAGAGGGCGTGTGGTCAGTCGAGGTGGCAAAGAAGTCCAACGCAGTGGTGAAGAAAAATTCGGGCGCGTCGCTGGTCGATCTGGGCGACGGCGTCGCCTGCATCGAATTTCATTCCAAGATGAACTCGCTCGGCGGAGACATTGTCGGTCTTATTAATCAAACCCTAAAGCCTGGCAACCTGGGCGATGGGTTCGACGCCTTCGTCATCACCAATGACGCCGACAATTTCTCGGTCGGCGCCAACGTCATGCTGCTGCTCATGTCCGTGCAGGAAGAAGAATGGGACGAGGTTGATCTCGCCATCCGCCAATTCCAGGGCATGACCCAGAGCATCAAGTTCTCGCCTAAGCCGGTGGTGGTTGCGCCTTTCGGGCTCACGCTGGGCGGCGGCACTGAAATTTCTCTGCACGCTGCCGCCCGCCAGCCTCACGCCGAACTTTACGCCGGGCTGGTGGAAGTTGGGGTCGGGCTGCTGCCCGGCGGAGGCGGCTGCAAAGAGATGCTGCTGCGCGCTCTGGATAGCGCCACGGCGATTCGTCCGGGACGCGGCGAGTCCATCGAACTGATGGAAGCCGTGAAAAAAGCGTTTGAGACCATCGCCACTGGCAAGGTCGCAACCTCCGCCCACGAAGCTCGCGGTCTCGGCTTCCTGCATGAGTCGGACAACATCACGATGAACCGGGAGCGCGTGCTGGCTGATGCCAAGTCCCGCGCCCTGGAACTGGTTCGTGGCGGATACGAACCTCCGCAGCCGCGTACTGACATCCCCGCGCCCGGGGAAAACGTTCTGGCAGCATTACGGATGGGCGTGCACATCATGCGACAAGGCGATTACATTTCCGACCACGAAGTGAAAATCGCCACCAAGGTTGCGGAGGTGTTGTGTGGAGGAAACGTGACCGCGGGCACGCCGGTGAGCGAGCAGTACATTCTGGATCTGGAGCGCGAAGCGTTTAAGTCGTTGTGCGGAGAGAGGAAGACGCAGGAGCGGATTCAGTACACGCTGAAGACGGGGAAAACGCTGCGCAACTAGGGGCTGCGGGGGAGTGTCCCACCTGCCCGGCACACACCCCAAGAGCTGTCATCCTGAGGAATGGCTTCCTTCGCTTGCGAAGGAAGCCGTGACGAAGGACCCATGCATTTAGTCTGCGGAGGTAGAAATGCATAGGTCCTTCGCTGCGCTCAGGATGACAAGCGGGACCGGCACGCGAGCATCCAATTCAGGAAGGCTCCGCGCCTGCCGGTGGCACGAGTGCTGAGTGCTAGACTTGTTCACATCAGCTCCTGGAAACCGTTATGAGAGAAGTCGTCATCGCCTCCTCTGTTCGCACTCCTGTGGGACGCGCCTTTAAAGGCACGCTGCGCGCAACTCGTCCCGATGAACTGGCCGCCATCGCCATCAAGGGTGCGCTCGAGCGCGTGCCGCAGGTTGATACCAAGGAAATTGAAGATGTGATTCTCGGCTGCGCCACGCCCGAGGCGGAGCAGGGGATGAACGTTGCCCGCATCGCTTCGCTGCGGGCCGGATTGCCGGTCGAGGTTTCGGCGATCACCATCAATCGCTTCTGCTCGTCCGGGTTGCAGGCGATCGCCATGGCGGCGGAGCGCATCATGAGCGGCGGCGCGGAGATCATTGTGGCCGGCGGAACGGAATCGATGTCCATGATTCCCATGGGTGGGCACAAGATATCGCCGAATCCGTGGCTCGTGGACCACTACCCCGACGCGTATCTCACCATGGGGCTCACTGCCGAACGAGTGGCGCAGCGCTTCGGGATCACGCGGCAGGAGGCGGACGAGTTTTCGCTCCGCAGCCATCACCAGGCGCTGGCCGCGATCCAGGCTGGGCGGTTTGCGGATGAGACCGTGCCGGTACCCGTGAGCTTCACCACGCCCAACGGTTCGAAGCCGAAACGGCAGGAGATCATGTTCAAAGTGGACGAAGGCCCGCGGGCGGACACTTCGCTTGAAGCCTTGCTCGCCCTCAAACCCGCCTTCCACGCCAAGGGGACGGTGACCGCGGGCAACTCGTCGCAGACCTCCGATGGAGCGGCCGCCGCCGTAGTCATGTCGGCCGAGCGGGCTGCAGCGCTGGGAATCAAGCCGCTGGCGCGTTACGTATCTTTCGCCACCGCTGGGTACAAGCCGGAGGAAATGGGGCTAGGGCCGGTATTTGCCATCCCGAAAGCACTGAAGATGGCCGGGCTCAAGCTTTCTGACATCGACGTGATCGAACTGAACGAGGCCTTCGCGGCGCAGTCGCTGGCGGTGATCAAAGAGGCCGGCCTCGATCCGGGGCGGGTGAATCCTAACGGCGGCGCAATCGCTCTGGGACATCCGCTGGGATGTACCGGGGCAAAGCTCACGGCCACCATCATTCGCGAACTCAAGCGGCGCAATGGTCGATACGGCATGGTAACCATGTGTGTGGGCGGGGGCATGGGGGCAGCCGGCATCTTTGAAAATCTTTAACCACCAAGGACACGAAGGTTCACGAAGGAAGTCCTAACGGCTCGGGATCTCCCTTAGTGAACCTTGGTGTCCTTCGTGGTTAAAGATTTTTCTTCGCCATTGTGACGTATGACCTGGACAGTACCGTACTGATCGACAACCCTGGATGGCTAGAGGCTTGCCATGGCCACTGTCCCGATCAGAGCAACCAGCCCGCAACAGGTCAGTCATGCGGTCATAACTGCCGCGATGACGGTCCACACCGAGCTCGGCCCTGGTTTACTGGAAAGTACTTACACTGCCTGCTTGCAGTACGAATTGAAGCGGGCCGGGTTCCTCTCCGCCACCCAGGTCGCTCTTCCAGTGGTATATCGCGGAGTAAAGCTCGAACTCGGATATCGGATGGACCTTCTCGTTGAGGACCTCGTGGTAGTGGAGATCAAGTCCGTCGACGGCATCTCTCCAGTCCATCAGGCCCAAATCCTTTCGTACCTTAAACTCAGTGGTAAATCCATCGGCCTGCTTATAAACTTCAACGTTGTGCATCTCAGGGACGGCATCAAACGATTTGTGAACGGGACGGGGTGGAAGTGAAAGCAAAGGCATAAACCACGAAGGACACTAAGGCACACGAAGGAAATCATTCCCCGTATTCCTTCGTCGTACTCGGTGGTTAAAAGGGGTGTTTTAATGGCTACCATTACTGCGATTCCCAGCACCAGGATTTCCGGCGGCAGCTTTCTGCTCGAAGAGCGCAAGCCAGACGAGGTATTCACTCCGGAGGATTTTACCGAGCAACATCAGCTGATCGCGCAGACCGCGGAGGAGTTCGCGGTCAACGAAATCCTGCCCAACGCCGAGAAGATGGAACATAAAGACTTCTCCATCACTCGCGATTTGCTGAAGAAGGCCGGAGAACTGGGTTTAAGCGGGGTTGAAATTCCGGAAGCTTACGGCGGCCTCGAAATGGACAAAGTTACCGCCGCCGTGATCGCCGATCATATTGCCAAGTATGCCGGCTTCGCCACCACATGGGGCGCGCATACCGGCATCGGAACGCTGCCCATCGTGTATTTCGGCACGGAAGAGCAGAAGAAGAAATATCTGCCGCGGCTGGCCACCGGGGAAATCGTCGGGGCTTATGCCTTGTCGGAAGCTTCGTCCGGGTCCGATGCACTGAACTGCCGCGCCCGCGCCCAACTCTCGCCCGACGGCAAGCACTACATCCTGAATGGCGAAAAGATGTGGATCACCAATGCCGGCTTTGCCGATCTGTTTACCGTGTTCGCTAAAGTGGATGGCGAAAAGTTCAGCGCGTTTCTGGTGGAAAGGACTTTCCCGGGCTTCTCGGTCGGTGGGGAGGAGCACAAGATGGGGATCCGCGGATCTTCCACCTGCCCCCTGATCCTCAACGATTGCAAAGTTCCGGTGGAGAACCTGCTGGGCGAAATCGGCAAGGGTCACGTCATTGCGTTCAACATCCTCAACGTGGGCCGCTTCAAGCTGGGCGCGATGTGCGTCGGCGGAGCACGGCTGGCACTGGAGAATGCCATCGCGTATGCCAAGCAGCGCAAGGCGTTCAGCAAGGTGATCGCCGACTTCGGTCTGGTCCGCGAAAAGCTGGCTGACATGGCGACGCTGATTTATGTCGGCGAGGCGCTGGTCTATCGCACCGTGGGCATGATGGACGTGGCGCTCAACGAAGTGGACAAGACCGGCGCCGATGCCGCCAAGGCAACGCGCAAGGCGATTGAGGAGTACGCGGTGGAATGCTCCATCCTCAAGGTATGGGGCTCGGAGATGATCGACTACGTGGTGGACGAAACCGTCCAGATTTATGGCGGCTACGGTTTTGTCGAAGAGTATCCCGCGGAGCGCGCTTATCGCGATGCGCGCATCAATCGCATTTTCGAAGGCACCAACGAGATTAACCGGCTGATCATCACCGGCTTCCTGCTCAAACGGGCCATGTCGGGACAGCTGGCGCTGATGCCCGCGATCAAGAAACTGATGGATGAAGTGCTCGCCGGGCCTACTGCAGGAGAAGACCTGGAAGGCCCGTTGGCGGAAGAGCGCAAACTAGTGGCCCAAGCCAAGAAGCTCGGCCTGTTCGCGGCCGGGGCTGCGACCCAGAAATATATGCAGGCGATACAGGACCAGCAGGAAGTGATGGGCGCGATCGCCGACATGGTGATCGAGACTTACGCCATGGAGTCGGCCGTGCTGCGGGCGCAGAAGATGGCGCAACAGAACGGCGAAGCGGCAGCCGCGTCTGCGATCGCCATGACCCGGGTGTATCTGTCACAAGCCATGGACAAGATCGAAGCCGCAGCCAGGAAAATTATCTCCGACGTAGCCGAGGGCGACATGCTGCGCACCCAATTGGCCATTCTGCGCCGCCTGGGGAAGCACGAACCGTTCAATACGATTGCGCTGCGGCAACAGATCGCGCAGAAAGTGATTGAGCGGGGGAAGTATACGCTGGCGTAGCAGAGGCCGGGTCATGCTGACCGCAGGCGGTCCATTCGCTGGCGAATGGACTGGCGGAAGCAGAGCCACGGGATTGCTCAGCCGGTCTTTTGCGGCTGCTTGCTCAATTCCGCCATCACACTCTGGATCAGTTCCTTCGCGTCGGTCAGGCCCTTCATCACAAGCTGGATGTCGAGGACCGGCTTGCCCGGCCAGCGCTGGCTCTGGCAGTAGACGCCGTGCTGACCCACCAGCGCCATGGCATCGGTGATCATGTCCATGGTCACCGCCAGTCGACCTCGAGGGACGCCCATCATGGTTTCATAGTGTTCCAATTCTTCCTGTTTTTCGTCGAATACCGGCATGGCTTGATTGTATCGGGTGGGTTGCGTGGAGCATAATTGCGAACGTTCGCTGTCCAAGCTTTCAGACCTGCGTCAAAGCACTTAGCAATTGGCACTTCGCAATGAGCCCAGGTCATCACCGGCGATAAGCGGCCCGGTGCCAATTGCCAAGTGCCAATTTGCTGACAATTTCCCAAGGAGAGATTCATGAAGACGCGTATCGCAATCGTCGTTCTCTTGCTTCCCATGTTCGCCCTGCTGGCCTGTGCCCAGGACGCGAGTAAGCGCCCCAGCCCTCCGGCGCAGGCCCAGTGCAAGTTTACCGACGGCAAGACCGTCAAGACTGACTATTCCAGTCCGCGCATGAAAGGCCGCAAGATATTTGGCGGACTCGTGCCCTATGGCGAGGTATGGCGCGCCGGGGCGAACGAGGCCACCACGCTGGTCACGGACACAAACGTCACTATCGAAGGCAAAGACGTTCCCGCCGGGAGCTACACGATTTTTACCGTCCCTAACGCCGACAAGTGGGTCCTCATCATCAGCAAGAAAACCGGGGAGTGGGGCATCCCTTATCCGGGCGAGGGAGAGGACTTTACTCGCGTGGACATGAAAGTGTCGCAATTGCCCTCGGCAGTGGAGAATTTCACCATCGGCTTCGATCAGGCCGGGACTACATGCGCGATGCATCTGGATTGGGAAAAGACGCGCGCCATGGTGGACATCACCGAGAAAAAGTAGGGGCGAGAAAGTGAACCGGATGCGGTGGAGGTCAGCGCGACTTGCCGGACAGCGCATCCACCGCATGCTGGGCCTCGGTCATTTCGGGCGAGAGTTTCAAGGCGGCCTGGTAGGCGGCCAGCGCTTCGGGGAGACGGCCCGCGCTCTCGAGAGCATGACCCAAGAGCAGAAACCCCGTATCTGTCGGGCGCAGCTCTACCGACCTGGAATAATTTTTGATGGCGCCGTCCAGCTGGTTCTGCTTTTCCAGCAACTGCCCCAGGCCCAGGTAAGCGTTGGACTGGTCCGGATTCAGCCGCAGAGCCTGGTCAAAACTGTCGCGGGCCTTTTCGTCGTCTCCGAGCTTGCGATAGGCGGCTCCCAGGTTGGCGTAGGTCGCGGCCAACAGGCCGGCATCGGAAGTGAGCTCGATGGTGCGCTGGTACTGCTCCATGGCCTCGGGCAACTGTCCATGTTGCTGCAGATAGGCGCCCAGGTTGGAGTGGCTCATGGGATCGCGCGGATTGATTTTGGCGGCAGCTTGAAAATGCGGATAGGCCTCATCGGGCTTGCCCTGCAACAATAGCGCGCCTCCCAGATTATCCTCCGCGATAAAATTTCTGTCCGTCACAGCGAGCGTGTGCGTCCAGAGGTCGTAGCTGCTTGACCAGTAGCCCACCTGCCGGTTTGTGGCCCAGGAGAGCGCCAGCAGAATGCACGCCGCCGGAATCATTCGTCCAGCGAAACCGATGCGGCGCGAATCGGCCAGGTCCGTAGCTCCCCATGCGATCATGACGAAGATTCCGATCAGCGGGATGTAGGCGTAGCGGTCGGCCATGGCCTGGTCGCCAACTTGCACCAGGCCGATGACCGGAACCAGCGTGCCTAGAAACCACAGCCAGCCGGTCATGAGATATCGCCTGGAGCGAAACCTCAGCACCACGCCGCTCACCGCCAGCAGCACCAGTCCGGATACCACGACCTGCCAGGCCGCCAGCGAATCTCCCGGATGAGGATAGAGTGGCGCCAGATGGGACGGCCAGACCATCTTCCACAAATAGGTCGCGTATGCCACTACCGCATTTTCCAGACGCACGCCGAGGGAAAACTGCAGTGATGGAACGCACGGCGCCGCCCGCCTGCTGGGCTCGCATCGTGATCACGGCGCTGGCGCCCGAGAGCGCGAGTAATGGCAGTTTCTCAAACAGCAGTCTCGAAATTGGCGCTTGCATGACCGGCCGAGGGCCCTTCGGACCCTTCTCAATCCTGCCCAGAGGCCAGTAGTCCAGCAACAGGAGCACAAACGGGAGAGTGATGACCATGGGCTTCGACATCAGGCCCAAAATGAACAAACTGGTAAACGCCAGGTACCGCTTCCAGTCTGGTTTACGCGCATACCAACAGTAGGCCCCGAGGGCCGCGAAGAAGAAGAAGGTGCTGAGGACGTTTTTGCGTTCAGCGATCCAGGCTACCGACTCAACATTGATGGGATGAAGGGCGAACAGCGCGGCCACGAACAAGCTGGGCCCAAGACGACCGGTGGCGTACATCAGCAGCAAGAAAAGGAGGACGGCATTCGCGGCGTGAATCAGGAGGCTGGTGAAGTGGTGTCCGGCAGGATTCTGATGGAAAAGTTGGTAGTCAAGCGCATGCGACAACCAGGTGAGCGGATGCCAGTTTCCCTGCTCGGTAGCGGTCATGGCCCAAGCGACGGTGTCCCAGTTCAAGCCCTTGTGGACGTGAGGGTTCTCGGTGACGTAGCGGTCGTCGTCATAATTGACGAAGGGATGGCGGTTGACCGGGTTGTAGAGCGCCAGGGTCGCGACTACCAGAAGAAGGCACAGGACGACATTGCGCTTTTCGGGCGCCGCGAAAAGACCTGCGGGCTTTCCTGGAGAGGGTGGCAACGCAAGGATTTAACCACAGAGGACACGGAGGACGCAGAGGTTCTGGCCTCGGCGCACCTTTTTTGCCATGTGACGAATGTCACAGACGTCTTGCTGCCCTGAGCGAAGTCGAAGAGTGGTTAAGATGCCGGTTTCCACCTGAGCACGGGCTTGCGGGCGGCAGCAGTTTCGTCCAGGCGGGAGACGCGAGTGGAGTGGGGCGCGTCCAGAACGATTTGCGGATCTTCCTCCACTTCCTCGGCGATCGACTTCATCGCCTCGATGAACAGGTCCAGCTCTTCCTTGGGCTCGCTCTCCGTGGGCTCGATCATCAACGCGCCGGGAACGATCAGGGGAAAAGCTGTCGTATAGGGGTGGAAGCCGTAGTCGATCAGGCGCTTGGCGATGTCCATCGTCTTCACGCCTTTTTTGGCCTGCAATTTATCGCTGAAAACCACCTCGTGCATGCTGGGCGTGGAATAGGGCAGATCGTATGCGCCTTCCAGCCCTTTACGAATGTAGTTGGCATTGAGCACGGCGTCTTCGGTGGTTTGGCGCAGGCCGTCGGGGCCATTCGCGAGAATGTAAGCCAGGGCGCGGACGAACATGCCGAAATTGCCATAAAAGGCGCGCACCCGGCCCACCGATTGCGGCCGGTCATATTCGAAGGCGAGCGTGCCGTCTGGCTTGGTGACCGGGACTGGCGTGGGCAGGAATGGTTCGAGCTTCTGCTTCACGGCCACGGGACCGGAACCGGGACCGCCGCCGCCGTGCGGGGTAGAAAAGGTCTTGTGCAGGTTCAGGTGCATCACGTCGACACCGAAATCGCCGGGACGGACCTTCCCGACCAGGGCGTTCATGTTGGCGCCGTCCATGTAGAGCAGGCCACCCTTGGCGTGCATGATCTCGGCGATCTTGTGAATTTCCTGCTCGAAGACGCCCAACGTGTTGGGATTGGTGAGCATGAGGGCGGCGACATCTTCATTCATCTGCGCTGCGAGCGCGGCCACATCCACCATGCCCTGGGCGTTCGACTTCAAATTCTCCACGGCATAACCGACCATGGCAGCCGTCGCCGGATTGGTGCCGTGCGCGGAATCAGGGATCAGAATCTTTTTGCGGGGCGCGCCCTGCGCCCCATGATAGGCGCGGACCATCAGTAGGCCCGTAAGCTCGCCGTGCGCTCCAGCGGCAGGTTGCAGGGTGATGGCGTCCATGCCGGTAATTTCGGTGAGGCATTCGCTCAGCGTCTTGATGATGCGCAGGGCGCCCTGCGAAATCCGCTCGGGCTGATAGGGATGTCCGTTGGCCAGGCCGTCGAGGCGCACCACCAGCTCATTCACCCGCGGATTGTACTTCATGGTGCATGAACCTAGCGGATACATGCCGAGATCGATGGCATAGTTCCAGGTGGAGAGCCGCGTAAAGTGGCGGATGATTTCGATTTCGCTGACTTCCGGCATGTTGCCCAGGTCTTTTCTTTCGGACGGCCCGAGCAGCGCGGATGGGTCCACTTCCGGAACATCGAGCGGGGGCAGCTTCCAGGCTGCCTTTCCCGAGGATGATTTCTCGAAAATCAAGCCTTCGTTCTGATTGACATGCCGGGTGGCCTTGCGAGTCATGTGCTTCACCGCGCCACCTCCTGCACATCTACTTCTTCCCCGGCGGCCTTGACCGAGCGCTCGCTCTCCGCGACCAGCCCCACCGCGGTATCGATGGCGCTGCGCGTGGTCAGTTCGGTACAGCACCACAAGGCAGCATTGCCCAGCTCGGGATAAAACTTTTTCAGCGGAAGTCCGCCTACGATGTTATGTCCCAGCAGGCGGCCATTGATGGCAACGGGATCTTCGCTGGTCCGCACCACGAATTCGTTGAAACGTGGCGAGCCGGGAAAGAGGACCCTGGCATGCTTGCTGAATTGACCGGCAGCGTAGGCGGCCTTGGCCAGATTTTGTTTGGCCAGTTCCTTTAGCCCCACCTTGCCATAGATCGTCATGAAGATATTGACCATCAGCGCGACCAGGGCCTGGTTGGTGCAGATATTCGACGTCGCTTTTTCCCGGCGTATGTGTTGCTCGCGCGTCGCCAGGGTCAGAACGAAGCCGCGCTTGCCGTTGCGGTCGGTGGTCTGGCCGGCCAAACGTCCGGGCATCTGGCGAACGAATTGTTCACGCGTGGCGATCACGCCGCAGTAGGGGCCACCAAAGCCGAGGGGCACGCCGAACGACTGCGCTTCCATGGCGATCACGTCCGCCTGGCGTGGAGGTTCGACGATGCCGAGGGACACCGCTTCGGCGATCGATACCACGAGCATCGCGCCTTTTTTGTGCGCGATCTCGGCGATGGCCGCGGCATCTTCGATGGTTCCGAAAAAATTGGGCGATTGAATCAAGACGCAGGCCGTGTCCGGTGTGATGGACTTTTCCAGCTCTTCCAGATTCAATCGGCCGTCATCCTTGAATGGGGATGTGGAAAGTGGCAGGCTCTGGTGGTGCGCATAGGTGGTCAGCACTTCGCGGTATTCGGGATGCACGCTGCGCGCGATAATCACCGATCGCCGGCCGGTAAGACGCACCGCCATCATCACCGCCTCGGCGGCGGCGGTGGAACCGTCGTACATGGAAGCGTTGGCCACTTCCATTCCCGTGAGCTCACAAATCATGGTCTGGAACTCGAAGATCGCCTGCAGTGTGCCCTGCGAAATCTCCGCCTGGTAGGGAGTGTAGGCGGTCAGGAATTCGCCGCGCGAGATCAACGAATCGATAATGACCGGCCGGTAGTGAGAGTAGGCGCCGGCGCCGAGGAAGGTGGCATAGCGGTCACCGTTTTCGCGGGCGCGCTCCTGAAACCAGTCCACGATCTCGGACTCGGCCATCTGGCGCGGCACTTTGAGGTCCCGATCCAAGCGGTATTCCGCGGGGATGGGCGAGAACAGGTCGTCGATCGAACGCGCGCCCATGGCCTGGAGCATGGCTTTCCGGTCGGCGGGTGATTTGGGCAAATAACGCATAGAGGTTCTTTAGATGTATCTCAAAGCCATTTTGATTGCTGACTGGCCGCGATGCATCACTGTCCACCCTCCTCGGCCACAAACTTCTCATAGTCGGCGGCCGAGAGCAGCCCGTCCAACTCAGCCGGATCTTTCAGCGTGATCTTGATCATCCAGGCGGCATGCGCATCCTTATTGATCTTTTCCGGTGCTGTCGCCAGGTCGCCGTTCACCTCGGTCACGGTACCGGAAACAGGCGCGTAAAGGTCTGAGACAGCCTTCACCGATTCCACGGAACCAAAGGTTTTGCCGGACGTGATTTCGGCGCCCGGCTTGGGCAGGTCGACAAAAACAATGTCGCCCAGCGACTCCTGGGCGTAACTGGTGATGCCGACCGTGGCGTTTTTGCCGTCGGCTTTGATCCACTCGTGCTCTTTGGTGTACTTGTAGTCGGTCGGAACGGGCATGGTAGCTTCTGCTCCTGGTGTTTTAGCGGCTGGCTTCTGGCCGCTGGCTCTTCGTCTTTCGGTTCTTCTGTGTTTTTCCCAGTCCTCGGTGGTTAAGTCTTTTTCGGCTTCCGGTAAAACGGGGTTGGCACCACTTGCGCCTTCACACCCTGCCCGCGGATTTCGACTTTCAGTTCGGTTCCCGGGGCCACAAACTCGATGGGCACGTACGCGAGCGCGATATTTTTCTTGAGAAACGGCGCGGGCGAACCGCTGGTGACATAGCCGATCTCGCGACCGGCGGGGTCGAGCACCTTGTAGCCGTCGCGGGCGATGCCGCGGTCCAGCATCTCCAGTCCCACCAGTTCGCGTTTGGTCCCTTCAGCCTTCGCTCTCTCCAGGGCCGTTCGGCCGATGAAGTCCGGCTTTTCCATTTTGCAGAAACGATCGAGGCCGGCCTCCCATACATTGATGGTGTCGGAAATCTCGTGGCCGTACAGCGGCAGTTTGGCCTCCAGCCGCAGGGTATTGCGTGCGCCCAGGCCGCACGGAACCACTCCGAATTCTTCGCCCGCTTGCAGGATTTCGTTCCACACCCGGGCGCTGGTTGGTTCATCGCTGGGGACGTAGATCTCGAAACCGTCTTCGCCGGTGTAGCCGGTGCGGGCAATGAGAGTATTTTTCAGCCCGCAAACCGTCCCTCGTGTCACCCAATAAAACTTCACCGCCGAGAGGTCGGCGTCGGTGAGTTTCTGCAACAGATTCACGGCCTTCGGACCCTGAATCGCAATCTGGGTAAAATCGTCAGAGAGATTTTCCACCGTGCAATCGAACTGCCGGGTATGGTCACGCACCCAGTTGAAATCCTTTTCGCGGGTGCCGGCGTTGATCACCAGCAAGTATTCATTTTCGCCCAACCGGTGGACGACCACGTCATCCACAAACGTTCCCTGTGGATAAAGCAGCGCCGAATATTGCGCCTGGGCGATAGCGAGCCGCGAGGCGTCATTCATGGAAATGCGCTGAACGGCGGCCAGGGCTTGCGGCCCGGCCAGCCGGATATCTCCCATGTGGCTGACGTCGAAGATACCCACACCAGCGCGCACCGCATTGTGCTCGGCCATAATGCCGCCCGCGGACGGGTATTCGACGGGCATTTCCCAGCCGTTGAATTCGACCATTTTGGCGCCCATCTGACGATGAACAGAGTTAAGCGCGGTCTTGCGGACGGCCGGCCTAGTCGCCTCAACTGCGGGCAATGACACCTCGATCAAAAGCAGTGGCTGAGCTGCTGGAATGGTGGGACTCATTACCCTAACACGCGCTCGGCGATGGCTTCAACCGAAGGGCTGCGGGCCGGATCGGCAGTCTGGAACCGGCGGTTACCAACGGAACTTTCCACCTCCCCTGCACCCGCGCTAGAGTTCGCCCATGGCCACTACCACCAAGAACAAGTATCACTGCATGCAGTGCGAAATGACTGAGGACAAGTGTGATTGCGACAAGTATTGTTGCTCCTGCCAGGCGCAAGTCGACATCCGCCTGTGTAGCGATGGCCTCTACTATTGCCCGCCTTGCCGGCAGGCCTGCGGTTACAAAGTCTCCGACTAGATCCGGATTCCGGTTCCGGAGGCGGTCTGGCGCTCGCCGGAAGGATCCGGCAGCGCCTTCTCTGCCGCAGGCATTTCGCTGGTCATATATCATGCTCGCCAATGGCTCTCGATCAGTTTCATCCCATCTGTGAATCTGAAATCGCGAAGGTCCCCAGAAAACCGGGAGTGTACGTTCTGTTCCAGATCCAGATTCCGATTCATGCCGACAGCGCGGCCAATTTGCGCAAGGAACTGGTCCGCGCCAAGGGACGATTCCCCAGGGCGAGCCACTTTGCCGTGGAACCGATGAATGGTGCTGCGCGAGACATTCGTTTGCGGGCACGCGAGTTACAGGACAAGATGAAGCTGGTCAGGACGGGAGCGTTCGTGGGATCGAGAGGATAGCGGTCTCGGGCGAATGAAGACAGGACCAGGGCCTAAATGACGACGGCCTCTTTATATTCTCCGAAAACTTTTCTCATGGTGTCTGAGATTTCGCCCACGGTGGCTTCAGCTTCGACAGCGGCCAGGATTCGCGGCATGAGGTTTTCTCCCGAGCGGGCAGCGGCTTCGATGTCCTCGAGGGAGGCTTGCCAGGCCCTGGGATTGCGACGGGCGCGCAGGGCGCGCAGACGTTCTACCTGCTTGCGTTCCAGCGATTCGTCGATCCGTTGGATGGGAATCGGTTTCTCTTCGTCGACGGCAAAACGGTTTACTCCGACCACCACTGCTTCCTCGCGATCGACCTGCTGCTGGTACTCGTAAGCGGCGTTCTGGATTTCCTGCTGCACATAGCCGCGCTCGAGGGCCTTGATCATCCCGCCCAGAGCTTCAATCTTTCCCAGATAGTCATTGGCACGGGTTTCAATTTCGTTGGTCAGGGCTTCGATGTAGTACGAACCGGCCAGGGGGTCGACCGTTTGGGGGACGCCGGATTCGTAAGCCACGATTTGCTGGGTGCGAAGCGCGATGCGCGCGGCCTGCTCCGTGGGCAGGGCAAGAGCTTCGTCGTAAGAGTTGGTATGCAGAGACTGGGTGCCGCCGAGTACCGCGGCCAGCGCCTGCAACGCAGTGCGCACGATATTATTCTCCGGCTGCTGCGCGGTCAGCGTGGAGCCTGCGGTCTGGGTATGGAAGCGCAGCATCCACGAGCGCGGGCTTTTCGCCTGAAAATGTTCTCGCATGATGCGCGCCCACATGCGGCGGGCGACCCGGAACTTGGCAACCTCTTCCAGAAAATTGTTATGGGCGTTGAAAAAAAAGGAAAGTCGCGGAGCAAACTTGTCGACATCGAGGCCGGCGTCGATGGCAGCCTGCACGTAAGCGATGCCATTGGCCAGGGTGAATGCAACTTCCTGCACCGCGGTCGACCCGGCTTCGCGCATGTGATAGCCGGAGATGGAAATCGTGTTCCACTCGGGCACGTTCTGGTTGGTCCAGGCAAACAGATCGGTGACGATGCGCATGGCCTGCGCCGGGGGGAAAATGTAGGTGCCGCGCGCGATGTATTCCTTGAGCACATCGTTTTGCACGGTACCGGAGAGTTGGCGCATGTCGGCGCCCTGACGGCGGGCCACGGCGACATAGAGGGCCAGCAGGATTGACGCGGTCGCATTGATGGTCATCGAGGTCGAAATCTTGGTCAGGTCGATGCCATCGAACAGGCGCTGCATGTCTTCGATCGAATCAATGGCCACGCCGACTTTTCCGACTTCGCCGACGGCCAGCGGGTGATCGGAATCGAGGCCGATCTGGGTGGGCAGATCAAAGGCTACAGAAAGCCCGGTGGTGCCGTTGGCCAGCAGGTATTTGTAGCGTTTGTTGGACTCCTCGGCGTCGCCCATCCCGGCATATTGGCGCATGGTCCAGAGACGGCCGCGATACATCGTGGGCTGCACGCCGCGGGTGAAGGGGTACTCGCCGGGATATCCGACCGCGAGTGCCTGGTTCTCAGACTTCAGGTCACTGGTGTACAGCGGGCGGATCGGGATGTGGGACGAGGTTTCGGGGTCGGCGGGCGCGGGTTTCGGCCTGTCAGTCATCAAAACCTGTCAGTCGTGAAAAAGAAGAGCAATAACCACAAAGGACACTAAGGTGCACGAAGGGAATCCCATGGCCTGAGGTCTATCTCACCAATTGGATCGAGATTCCCTTCGTGCCACTTCGTGTCCGTCGCGGTTCCAGCTTTTAGCCTTTCTTCCATACTCTCCAGAATGAACTGGCGCCGAACCAGGTGAAAGTCAGAGTGAAAATGATTGCGACCAGAACACGCCCCGTCGTAGTCTGGCCGGCCTGGTAGCGCGCCCACTCACGAAAAAATGCGCCGGCGCCGATGAATGCTAAAGCGAGGAAAACAAAGCCTGTGACCTCGAGCCACAGCTGACGCAGGACGCGTCCGAAATGGGTCGCCGTGGTGCGAACGCCCTTCCACACCGCGCTCACGGTCCGAGTACGCCCGGCGCGCTGGGTGGCAATCCGGGCCATGATGCTCAATTTGCGGACGGTCGAGACATTCATCATCAGCGTCGATTTTAACAGTGTTCGGGGTTACAATGACCAGGCACGACGGTGGCGTCGCGAACCGGGTAACGCAATCCTGGCATCCAAGTAACCAGTTACTGCCGCTTTACAGGGGGCCACGTGGACCAGCATTTGAAGCAGTTGATGAAAGAACTGGGCGAGGCGATCAACGAGTCGCTGGCAGACAGCGAACAGATCGCCGAAGTGGTTTCCAAGATCAAAGACAGCGGATATGACATTTTTCTGGTACTGGAAGCGACCATCGGAGTGAGTAAACCTGGCGAGAAGTCCGACGATAAGACCTCGATGGTGACCACGCTGACGACGAATCCCGAGTTCAAGATCAGCGACCAGGATCTCAAGTTTCTGAAATCGCTGCGCATCAAGATCGAGAACGACGCGGCGTAGAAGTCGTCAGTCTTCGGTCGTCAGTCTTCAGTAAATCCCCGTTGTTTTGACCTGTCCCAAATCGAAAATTGACTTGATAGCTAATGGCTGATCGCTGACAGCTGTGGTACAACCACGTCTTGCCTGGGGGCGAACAATCCGGCTTGGTGCGTGCCATTGGACGGTGGAGTCTGGCCGCGCTGGTGGTCAACTCGATCATCGGCAGCGGGATTTTTGGCTTGCCTTCCGACGTCGCCCGCCTCATCGGGCGAGCCAGTCCATGGGCCGTCCTGTTGGCGGGGGCTGCCGCCGGCGTCATCATGGCCTGTTTCGCCGAAGTGGCTTCCCAATTCACCCAGGCCGGCGGTCCCTATCTCTACGCTCGCGCAGCCTTTGGCCGTCTGGTCGGAATCGAAATGGGCTGGATGCTTTGGCTGGTGCGACTGGCTGCGCCGGCGGCCACGACCAACCTGTTTGTGATTTATTGTGGCGAATTCTGGCCGAAAGCCGAGGAACCCCTTCCGCGATTCCTGATTCTGACGTTGCTCTATGGCGTCTTGACGCTGATCAACTATCGCGGAGTACGCGCCAGCACCCAGGTCAGCAACGTGTTCACGGTGGCGAAGCTGGTGCCGCTATTTCTGGTGGCGATCGCAGGTATGTTCTATCTGATGACGGGTCACACGGCCGCGCCCGCTTTGCCCGGCGGCGCGGGCACCGGGGCCTGGCTGAAAGCTGGTCTGCTGCTGGTCTTCGCCTATGGAGGCTTCGAGACTGCACTCACTCCCTTGAGCGAGGCTAAAAATCCCCGCCGGGATGCCGCGTTCGCTTTGTTCACGGCGCTGATCACCTGCACTTTGCTGTACACAGCCATCCAATGGGTGGTTGTGGGAATCCTGCCCGACCCGGCGCACAGCGCACGCCCGCTGGCCGATGTAGCCCGGCTGGCGCTCGGACACGGTGGCGCCGCCTTCGTCTCTGTGGGTGCGCTGGTTTCAGTGGTTGGCTATCTCAGCGCCAATATGCTGGGCGTACCCCGAATCACTTTCGCCCTGGCCGAGAACGGGGACTTCCCTGCCATTTTCGCGGCGATCCATTCCCGCTTCCGGACACCCTACGTTTCGATCATGGCTTTTGCCCTGTTCAGTTGGCTGCTGGCCCTGCTGGGCAGCTTCACATGGAACGCGACGCTCTCCGCGGTGGCGCGACTTCTTTACTACGGCCTGGTCTGCGCGGCCTTACCCGTGTTCCGCCGCAAGCAGCCGGGAGCAGCCATGTTTCGGCTTCCCGGAGGAACTGTGTTCGCGGTGTTGGGCGTCGGGATCTGCGCGGTACTCATCACCGGAGTCAACCTGAGCGGGTCCTTGATCCTGCTGGCCACCGCGCTGGTGGCCATGCTCAACTGGCTGCTGGTACGTAAGCGGTCGGCGGGCGAAACACTTGTTTCGTGATTCTTGTATTGAGCGGCGGGAAGCTGCTAGGCTACGCCGTTCCATGAAATTCAAATTCCTGCTGCCGCTGCTTTGCGGAGTCAGTCTTTTCGTCCGGGCCCAGCAAGCCCCTCCTCCAGCGCGAGACTTTGTCGTCGAGAAAGATGTTGCGGTCCCCATGCGCGATGGCGTGACCCTGCGAGCGGACCTGCTACGCCCGCGCGGCGCGGGCGCGTTTCCGGTGCTGGTGTACCGGACGCCTTATGGAAAAGAGCCTGCGTTGCAGGAATACACCACGTTTCGGCACGCGGTGGAACGCGGATACGCGGTGGTGGTGCAGGACGTGCGCGGGCGCTACGCGTCTGACGGCGAGTTTCGCCCTTATCAGAATGAGGGCCGGGATGGCTACGACACGATCGAGTGGGCGGCGCGGCAGCCGTGGTCGAACGGTGTGGTTGGAACTTTCGGGCTTTCCTATCCCGGAGCGGTGCAGTGGCTGGCTGCGGTGGAGAACCCGCCGCACCTCAAGGCCATGGTTCCGGCCATGACATTTTCGACGGCACAGAATTTCTTCTATGCCGGCGGGTTGTGGGACATGTCGTGGATCGAATGGATATGGGACAACATTGCGCCCGATATTCGGGTCAAGAAGAATCTGCCGGGGCCAAAAACTCCTGCCGAGGCAACCGCCGCCTGGGGTCAGGCGGGACCCAAGATGCAGTACACGCTGCCCTTGGACCAACTGGCCGAACTGCGCGGCATTGCGCCTTACTACTACGATTGGCTGACCCATCCCTACGATGATCCCTGGTGGGACTGGTGCGACTTGCGGAACAAATATGATCGTGTGCATGCCGCCGTGCTGAATCTATCCGGCTGGTACGACGACAACTATGGCCCCGAGGGCGCCACGACCAACTTTGCGGGATTGCTGAAGGCCCGGGCCGGGACATCCGATGCCGAGACCGGTCTGCTCATCGGTCCTTGGGTGCACGGAGTTGCATCGACGGCCAAAACAAAATCAGGAGAGCGTGAGTTTGGGCCGGCGGCGAAAATTGACTACGACGAAGTTGTCCTGCGCTGGATGGATCACTACCTGCGGGGCCAGGCGAATGGCGTTGAGCGGGAAAAGCCTGTCCGGTACTTTGTGATGGGAGACAATCAGTGGCGCGACGCCGAGGCCTGGCCGCCGGCATCGAAACCCACACCGTACTATCTGGTCAGCCCTGAAGCGGGCAAATTTCATGGGAGCCTGTCGACAGAGATCTCCAGGGTAAAAAAGGCATTCAGCTCCTTCGTCTCTGACCCATCCAAGCCGGTCGTGAACGCATACAACACTTCGGGGGCGCACGACTACCGGGCGTTGGCGGAACGCAGCGACATTCTGACTTTCGACTCGCCACCGCTGGAACGTGATACCGAAGTGACCGGCCCGATCCATGCCCAGATCTACATGGCCTGTGACTGTCGCGATGCCGATTTGTGGGTCCGCTTGCTCGATGTTGCTCCCGACGGCACTGCTTTCAACCTTATGAGCCCCGGGCTGGACGTGCTGCGCGCCAGCTATCGCAACCCGAAGAAAGGGCGGCAACTGCTCACCCCCGACAGAGTGTATGAGCTGCGCCTCGACAATCTGATTACCAGCAACGTTTTTCGGAAGGACCATCGCATCCGGGTACAGGTTTCGGCGACTTTCTTTCCGAATTTTTCACGCAACCTGCAGTCGGGCGAGCTGGAAGCTTCGTCGGCCAGAATGCAGAACGCCACGATATCCGTCTACACCGACCGCCGGCGCGCCTCGCGCATCGTTCTGCCGGTGGTTTCAAGATGAGGCGTCGAAGATGACGCGGAGATGACGATGCGCAGACTCGGAGGAGTCTTGTCCCGGCGAAACCCGATTAGCCTCTTACTCCTGTTGGGAATGGCTTCCCTGTGTATCCCTCCTTTACCTCTCAGCGCGCAGCGCGAACCCGTGCTCAAACAGATCGACCTGCCGCATCCTTACTACTTCCGCGAAATGTATTTGCCCCAGCTTACGACCGGCCCCAGCGCGGTGGCCTGGACACCGGATTCTCGCAGCGTGGTCTATTCGATGGCGGGATCGCTGTGGCGGCAGAAACTCGACTCAGGGGTGGCGGAACAATTGACCGCCGGGCCCGGCTACGATTATCAGCCCGATTGCGCGTCCGATGGACGCTGGGTGGTGTATGCGTCCTATGCCAAAGATGCGGTTGAACTCTGGGCGCTGGATCTGGAAACCAAACGCACGCGGCAGCTCACCACGGGCGGGGCGGTCAACGTGGAGCCGCGTTTCTCGCCCGATGGCAAGCAGATTGCTTTCGTCTCCACTTCGTTCCACGGACACTTTCACATTTTCGTGGGGCGCTTCAGCGACGGCGAATTGAAAGACGTCGAACGCATGACCGGCGAGAACCGCAGCACTCTCAACCGCTACTACTACAGCGAATTCGACCATGAAATCAGTCCGGCCTGGTCGCCGGATGGGAAAGAAATTCTTTTCGTTTCGAATCGTGGCCACATTTACGGCACAGGTGGTTTTTGGCGCATGAAAGCGGAGCCGGGCGCCGAAGCCCACGAGATCCATTACGAAGAAACTTCCTGGAAGGCGCGACCGGACTTTTCGCCGGATGGCAAACGCATCGTCTACGCCTCCTATCTGGGACAACAGTGGCATCAGCTTTGGGTGCTGCCTTCAGAAGGCGGCGATGCCTTCCCGCTTTCCTATGGAGATTTCGATAACGTTGCGCCCCGCTGGTCGCCGGATGGCAAACGAATCGCCTTCATTTCCAATCGCGGAGGCAACACCTCGTTGTGGACGCAGGAAATTCCCGGCGGCGCGCAAACGCAGCTTGTCGCTACAGAGAAGCATTACCTGAAGCCCGTGGGCCGGCTGAGCATTACCGTGCTGGACCAGGCCGGACATCCCGCGCCGGCGCGTGTCTTCGTGGTGGGTGAAGATGCACGCGCTTACGCTCCTGATGACGCGTGGATGATGGCGGACGATAACTTCGTGCGCTCCGAGCGCCCATTTGAGTCGCACTACTTTCACACTTCGGGCGAGGCCGAATTGACTCTCCCCGCGGGACAAGCCGAAGTCGAAGTGATGAAGGGTTTCGAATACCGTTTCGAACGACGAAGCGTGACCATCAAGGCGGACCAAACATCTGGGCTGACGATTCATCTACAGCCACTCAGCCTCCCAAAGGACGCTGGCTCGCAGTGGGTCAGCGGGGATGTTCACGTGCATATGAACTACGGAGGCACGTATCGCAACACGCCCCAGCACCTGGTGGCGCAGGCAGCATCCGAGAACCTGCAGATTGTCGAAGATCTGGTTGTCAATAAAGAGCAACGCATTCCTGATATCGCATACTTCAGCCCCCGGCCCGACCCGGCTTCGACTGCGACCAATCTGTTGCTGCATGGCCAGGAATTTCACACCAGCTATTGGGGACATCTGGGCTTGCTGAATCTCACCCGGAATTTTCTTTTGCCCGGCTACGCCGCCTATCCGGGGACGGCAGCAGCCAGCCTCTTTCCCGCCAATGCGATGGTGGCTGACATGGCGCATGAACAGCACGCGCTGGTCGGTTATGTTCATCCCTATGATTCAGTCCCCGATCCGGCAAAGGACGCGTCCCTGACCCATGAACTGCCGGTGGATCTGGCGCTGGGCAAGGTGGATTACATCGAAGTCATGGGATTCGCGGAGCATAAATCAACCGCGAACGTGTGGTACCGGCTGCTGAACTGTGGATTCCGATTGCCGACCGCGGCGGGCACGGATGCGATGGCCGACTACGCGTCTCTGCGCGGGCCCGTGGGGTTGAATCGGGTTTACGCCAAAGTTCCAGACGGCCCTCTCGATATCAGTGTGTGGCTGGATTCGATCAAACGCGGCCGCACTTTTGCGACGAACGGGCCATTGCTGGGATTTTCGCTGGGGGGCAAACAACTCGGGGATGACCTGTCGTTGCCCAGCGGCGAGAACAAGGTGAAGTTCACGGCCTGGCTGCGGTCCTTCGTGCCCGTCGATCACCTGCAGGTGATCTGCAACGGCGAAGTGGTGCGTGATTTGAAACTGGACGGCAACCGGGAAGAGGCGGACGTGGAGGACACGGTCCCGATTTCACGCAGCGGGTGGTGCTTGCTGCGCGCCTGGAGCGAGCAAGCCGAGCATCCGGTGCTGGATATGTATCCCTACGCGACCACCAGTCCGGTCTACGTAACGGTCGCCGGGTCACATCCCAAACCGGTTGCAGACGCGGCTTATTTCATCGCCTGGATCGATCGCATGATCGACGCTGCCAAGTCGAACCAGGACTGGAACACGGACGCGGAGAAGAAGGCGGTGCTGGATATGCTCTCCTCGGCGCGCGGCATCTATAAACACATGCAGTAGATTATCGTTTAGATAGACCGTTTGTTTGGCTCACCCTTGACTCAACCACAGAGGAATTTCCTAGACATCGACTGCCGCGTCGCGCTCCAGTTCCAGCAGGGCTTCCTTACGTTCGACTCCCCAGCGGTAGCCTCCCATTTCTCCGCCCTGGCGGATCACGCGGTGACAAGGAATGACCACAGCAACGGCGTTGGTGGCGCAAGCGCGGGCCACGGCGCGAGTGGCGGTTGGCTTCCCAATGGCTTTCGCGACCTGGCCGTAGGTTTGTGTTGTCCCGAAGGGAATGGATTGCAACTGCGACCATACTCGGCGCTGGAACGCGGTCGCCTGAATGTCGAGCGGTAGAGATGAACGCAGCTTGTGCCCATGCACCTGGCGAAGCAGCTGATTTTTCCAGGTCTCGAGGGCCGCGTCATCGCGCCGCCGGACCGCGAAGGGAAACTCGTGCCTGAGGCCGTGCTCGAGTTCGTCGTCTGAATCCGCGAACTGAATGGCGCAAATGCCTTTTTCGGTGGCGGCGATCAGCATGCGCCCCAGGGGAGAATCGGTGACGGTATACCGGATCGGCGCTGCAATGGCGCCCCGGCGATATTTGTCGGGAGTCATACCCAGTTGCGAGGCTGTGCGCTCGTACAAACGGCTGCTCGAACTGTAACCGGCGTCATACATCGCTCGCGTCACCGAATGGCCAGCCTGCAGATTGCGTTTGAGCTGATTCATGCGGCAGGAGTCAGCATAGGCCCGAGGCGAGATGCCGAGCACGGCCTTGAACGAGCGCTGAAGATGAAACGGGCTCTGGCGGAACTCCGATCCCAGACGGCGCAGCGTGACTGGCTCATCCAGGTGACGCTCGATGTAGCGGCATACGGCTTTGACCGTTTCCGTCTGCTTGTTGCCGCCAATCGCTTTCGGGCGGCAGCGCAGGCAGGCACGGTAGCCCGCCTTCTCGGCCTCTTCGGGTTTGCGAAAGAAAGCAACGTTCTCTCGCCGGGGACGCCGCGATGGACAGGACGGGCGGCAATAGACTCCGGTTGAGGAAACGGCGAAGACGAAATTGCCGTCCTGACTGGCGTCACGGGCCAGAACGGCCTGCCACTGAGTTTCGCCGCGACGATTGTCGGTGCTGCGCGCCATGTCGCTGACTTCGGTCAGATTGAGTATCGCATTGGCTGTCATAATGACCAAAGCTTAAGCTTGGGCGGCGGCGTGGACTATCCGGATCTTGCGCTCAAACCGATTTTCCCAGTGATGCGTATGCGAGCATCGACACTTATACTGGCTTTTGCAGGTGTTATTTTACTTTCTTCTATTCCTATGATGAGCCAGACCACGCAGCGGTCGAAGTGCGCTACGACCCCCGCCGAAATTGTCGCCTCCCACGTTGCCAGCGACTTTGGGCTCGAAGCTGCGCATCCCGCGACCCAGTGGCAGGCCGCCCAGCCGATCGTCTTTTGTTCCGACTGGCAGGGGAAAAATCCTGACGAGCAGCGGGAAACCGGAGTCCGAGTCTTGTGGTCCTCACAAACCCTGTATTTGAGATTTGAATGCCGCTATCGGGAGCTGTATCTTTTCGAGGACTCCGCAAGCAGCGGGCGCCGGGACCACCTGTGGGACCGCGATGTCGCGGAAGCATTCCTCCAGCCCGATCCCTCGCGAGAGCATAACTACCGGGAGTTTGAAGTAAGCCCCAACGGAATGTGGATCGATCTGGACATCTTTCCTGGAGGGCTCGCCGATCTTAAGAGCGGCATGAAGAGATCGGTGTTTCTGGACGAGCAGGAGCGGCGCTGGGCGGCGGAGCTCGCCATCCCGTTGAGGGCTCTGACCCCGAATTTTGATTCGCACGCAGTTTGGCGCGCGAACTTCTATCGGGTTGAAGGGAAGCAAGAACCGCGAGCGTACCTGGCTTGGCGGCCTACGGGTACGCCTGAACCAAATTTTCACCTGCCGGATGCATTTGGGAGTCTGCGGTTTGCGCGGCGGGTAAGAAAACACGATAGCTTATGATCAGTTGTCAGTTTGCGGTTTTCAGTTCCCAGTTCGTATTTCCCATGGAGGGTGCTTCATGAAGCGACGTTTGAGTTTGGTAGTCGTGGCTTTTTCCTGCCTGCTTTTTGCCCAGCCGCCCAAGCCGGGGGTGCTCGGACCCGATGACATCCGGAAGGTGGTTCCCGCGACTTATTTTTTCCGCGGGCAATCAGCCCCGGTGCAGCTGCGCAATTCGGGGGGATTCAGTGGGCCGGAAGGCAAATTCGTTCTCGCCGGGCTGGTGGATACATCAGGCTACGCCTCCGACCTGCAAGCCAAGTATCAGGGATTTCTGATCACGGAAGTGAAACTCGACATTGAGGGAAAGGAGTTGCAGCCAGGCCAGTATGGTTTTGGCTTCTCCGCGGACGGAAGGTTTCTGGTCATGGACGTGGGGGCCAACGATCTGTTCAGCGTTGCCGGCAAGACGGACGCGAAACTGGCGCATCCAGTGCCGCTGAAGGTGGTGGAAGATGGAGGCGCGTACCGCCTCTATGCCGGCCGGAAATGGGTCAGCCTGAAGGCCGAATAGAGCGGTTTCTAGTGCGTCAGAGGTCGAAGCGACCCTAAAACGGCCGGGATGCCGGCGCGCTTGCGCAATTCAGTAAGAACCGCGGCGGCAGCGTTCTGATAGGTCTTGCCGGGATCGGAAGGATCCGCCCAAACCGCCTCGTAAACCACCCTGGTGGCTTCTACCAAGTCCATGTGCAGGGCCGCCTCCAGCAGGTCTACCCGCTGCTGCAGACGGAGGTAGCAGTGCTGGCATACCGCGGCGGGTTCAAATCCGCCCTGATGGTTTGCTTCCACGCTGCAACCGATACTCCCAGCCGGGTCAATCTGGGCTGGATCAATTTGGACATGGGAGGCATAGACCTGGGACTTGAATTCCCGCAAGAAGCGCTCACGCTCCTCTTCCAGCGCAGCCTCGTCGGGCACGGGCAAAGCTCTTTCCGGAAGGCTTGGACTGGAACCGGTGGAGGCGTCCATGACCGGCGAAACCCGCTCTTCGGTCTTACACACCGGGCACATCGGCAGATCGGCGGCGTAGTAGGTCTTGCACTTCACGCATGGCAAACCGTATCCGGTCCGCCGGGGAGCGAGCCCAGACGGGAGACTCTCCACCGACGGCGCGGCCCGCGGGAAACCGGTTTCACTGGGAAGAATTGCCGATGCAATCGAACCGATTTCGGCAGGCTGTGGCGATGTAGCGGAGTTCATCAGAATTGCTCCCGGTGCGAAAAGCTCGTTTCGCGCCTAAATCCAAGGATATTTTAGGTCCGGTTGTCCGGTTCTCCGACGCACGGCAGTTCATGTGGCCTATTGCACTAACGTGCATAGCAACTGTGGAACCAAAATCAGGGCGGACACAGCAAGGACTGCCTTTTGATCTGTTTCAATTCCCGTTCTGGTACGTAGGTCCAACGGTTAGCGCACGCTCGACGCCCGCATGAGCTTTAGAAGTTCCTGCTTGCGAGTGCGATAAAGATCTTGCGCAGGTTTGAGCCGGGCGGCGGTATCCAGCTCCGCGAGCGCGGCGTCATACCGCCCCATGCTCATCAGGCAAGCGGCCAGGTAGTAGTGGTTGTCAGCCGAGGGCTGCAGCCGTAAGGCCTGGCGAAACTCGGTTTCAGCCGCCCGGAAATCGTCCGCGCTGAAGAACGCGGTCCCAAGATAATGATGAGTCAGGGGGGAATCCGGGTCTAACTGAACTGCCAGGCGCAACTCGCGCACCGCCTCCACTTGCTGGCGGACCAGAAGAAGGGCCTGGCCGAGGTAGCGATGCTCGTCCGGATTCGTGGGATCCTGCACAATGGCGGCCCGCAATTCCACAATCGCGGAACCATAGTCGCGCCGGGACATGAACGCCCGGGCCAGGCAGCTGTGACCGCCCTGCCAGCCGGAATCCATGCGGAAGAGTTCGCGGAACTCGGCGATGGCCGCGGTGTAATCGCCTTTATCGCAGTAGGTGTTGCCCAGGTTGTTGCGGACAACCGACTCCTCCGGCGCCAGGCGCTTGGCTTCGACGTATTCGGCAATGGCGCCGCCGAGGCTCTTGCGGTCGTGCAACAGCATTCCCAGATTGTTGTGCGCCTCCCAAAACTCCGGGTTCAGTGCAATCGCCTTGCGGTAAGCGGCCGCGGCCGCATCCAGATCGCCCTTGTCGCGGAGCGTGATGCCCAGGTCGTAGTACACGTCGGCATTATTGGGTTGCAGTGCAAGGGATTCGTGGAACGCGTGGATAGCCGCTGAATACTGGGCATTGGCGTACAGGCCAAGTCCGAGAAAGCGATACGCCTCGGCATTCCGGGGATCGATGCTGAGCGCGGTGCGGGCCTCGGCTATGGCGCTGTCGGCATCGTCGGCGCGATAGAACACATAGGCCAAACGGCCGTGAACATCGGAAAGGCCGGGCATGAGCCGTTGTGAATTCTGATAGGAATCAGTGGCTTCGTCCCAATCTTCCTGTTGCTGGTGAACATAGCCCATGGCGAAGTGCAGGGCGGCGTTGCCGGGGTCGGCCGCGATCAGCTTTTGCACGAGGGATTGAGCTGCCTGATACTTTTTCTGACCAATCAGCTCGCCTGCCTGGGCAAGTGAGGCTGGGCAACTGCCGGCTTCCGCTTTGCCCGAGCCTGGATTGATCGAGACCAAATTCTGGAGTAATGCCGGCTCCGCCCCTGCGGTGGACAACAACTGGGATGTAGCCGAATTCAAAGCAAAGGCAATTCCTCGCTCGTGGGCAAGCCGGCTGAGCCGCTGGCTGGACATTCCTCCAGCAGTCCACGCCATGAACTGGGTGCAATTTACCGCGGGGGCATTCTGTTGCGCAGAAGCAATCGCCACAAAGAGAAAAAACGGCAGAAAAAACAGGGGCTGACGGCGCACTTCCGACTCCTTGGCCGGGGAATCAATCTCACCGGCTGGCAGTTGGCAACATAGAACCCGGAAGTGCGTCCGGGTAGGTCACGAAGGTAACTGGCCCTTGGCCGGTGCCAGCTGGCCTGCCGGCGAGTTGACGTTAGTGGCCGCTTTCGATAATGTTGGGCTAGCTGCCAGCCGCAGGCGGCGGAGGATTTATGCTTGAAGGCCTGTTTCAACCCATGCATCTGTTGGTGATCTTCTTTATTGCGTTGTTGGTTTTCGGTCCCAAGAAACTGCCTGAACTGGGCAAAGGAATTGGCGAGGGCATTCGCGCCCTGAAGGAAGGGATGAAGGAGTCCTCGGGGGAGCAGGCCACCAACGCCAGCCCTGAGGTCAAAAGCACGGCGCCGGCGGACCTTTCCAACCATTCCAGCTGACTCCTGCCTTCCGGGAAAGCCTCATGAGGCGCGCCGTATTTTCCCCTACGTGCGCCGCCGACTTTTTGCTCTTACCGCTCCCCGCTCATATAATTCCATGGTCTTCGCAGCCCGAGCGCTGACCCCAGGCAAGAATGAGCGACTCGCCAGTCGAAGTTCCCCGCTGATGATTTTCTTCTGCAGCGGGTGGCGCCTTTCATTAGCCATGAATTAATCCACGATTTCTGTATTTTCATTCCGGAGGAAAGACGTGTCGAAACTACAAGCTGTGGCCCTGATTTTCGCAGTCCTTTGTCCCGCATCGCTGCTGGCTGACCAGATCGTGCTGAAGAACGGCGATCGTTTAACCGGAACCATCGAGAAGTCCGACGACAAGACCCTGATCATCAAGACTGAGTTCGCCGGTGAGGTCACGGTGCAGTGGCCCGCGGTCCAGGAGATCACCTCGACGCAGGCCCTGTCTGTGAGCCTGAGCGACGGGAAGACGGTGGTCGGGACGGTAACCACCTCGGATGGCAACCTGGCGGTGGCCACAGCCAACGCGGGCACCGTCACCGAACCAAAGGCGTCGATCACCAAATTGTTCGGCGAAGCGGAGCAGGCGGCATATGAGAAATCGCTACATCCGGGCCTGCTCGAAGGATGGAAGGGAGGGGCCGACGTGGGGTTTGCCCTGACCCGCGGCAACAGCCAGACCAAAAACCTGGCCGTGGCCTTCACCGCCGACCGCAAGACCCTGCACGATCATCTGGGTCTGTACACCAACAGCGTGTATGCCACGAATGACGCGCCGGGCGCAACCCCCGCCACCACCGCCAACTCGGTGCAGGGCGGAATCCGCTACGACCACGACTTCACTCCACGGCTGTTCGCTTACGTGGGCGCCGATTTCCAGACCGATGCTCTGCAGACTCTGGACCTGCGCTCCGTGTTTGGCGGTGGACTGGGCCTGCACGCGATCCAGAATACTCGCACCAGACTGGACTTGCTGGGCGGCATCAACTACACCCGTGAAAAATATACTCTGCTGCCCAGCCGCAGCTTCGCGGCTGCTTCAGTGGGCGAGGAACTGAGTCACAAGCTGGGGATGAATACCTTGCTGACCCAAAAGCTGTACTTCTTCCCGGACTTGAACGATACCGGCGAGTACCGCGCAACCTTTAACTTCGGCACGGTGACCAAGATCAGCAAATGGCTGGGATGGCAGAACGCGTTCGGAGATATCTATGTGACCAATCCGCCCGCGGGAGCCAAACAGAATGATATTCAGCTGACCACGGGGCTGAATTTCTCGTTTACGCACTGAAGGTAAACCTGGAGACCGTATAATCACAGGGCACAGTCAGGCGTGTTCGGAGGCGATCATGTCCAGTCGCATTGCGATTGTTTCCCTTTTACTGTCGCTGTTGCTTGTGTCAGTTCCGCAGGCTGAGGCAAAAAACAAGAAAAAGCAGTTGCTCCCGGACGAGGTGCTGCGGGCGCAGAGAGTCCTGGTTATCATTCATCCGGACGCGAGCGAACCCCTGACCAACCCCATGGCCAATCGAATCGCCCGGGATGCAGTGGAAAGAGCAATCACAAAATGGGGCAGATTCGATGTGGTGATGGATGCGCAAACCGCGGATTTGATCATTGCGGTTCGAAAAGGGAATAAAAGCGGTCCCGTCATCAATCATTCTCCGGCGGACGATCGACCGGTCATCTTCCAGCCCGGTATTTCAGACACTCGCATCGGTCAGCCCGTAGGTCGTCCTCCGAATCTGTCTGGGTCTCCTGGCGAAATGGGGAACAGAGGCCCGGAACTGGGCAGCCAGATCGGATCGTCTGGCGATACCTTTGAAGTCTATCGGGCCGGGATGGGAGACCCGCTGGAGGCATCGCCGGTCTGGCGCTACATCGCGAAGGACGCCCTGAACGCGCCCCAGGTTGCCGCAGTCGAGCAGTTCCGCAAGGCAATTGAGGAGTCCGAAAAGCAAAGCCAGCACAAACCTTGAACCTGTTTTTGCGCAACGACCATGAAGAAGGTTATGCCTCCGCTGTCGTTGTCGTTAGGCCTTGTGGTTTTCCTGATGCTCGCCTCGCGTTCTTCGGCGCAGCAGCCCGCCTACGATCAGCCCTGGCGGCCGCAGTACCACTTCACACCGCCGCAGAATTTCATGAACGACCCCAACGGCACGGTTTTTTACAAGGGCGAGTATCACTTGTTCTACCAGTACAACCCCGAAGGCAATGTGTGGGGACACATGAGCTGGGGACACGCGGTCAGCACCGACCTGGTGCACTGGCAGAACCTGCCGGTCGCGCTGCACGAAGTTCCCGGCCAGTACATGGTTTATTCGGGAAGCGCGGTGGTCGACTGGAATAACAGCAGCGGCCTGTGCCAGAATCCCGACCCGCAAGACCATTCCTGCCTGGTGGCCATTTACACCGCGGCCTACAAAGACCGGCAGAAACAGCACATTGCCTTCAGCAACGACCGCGGCCGGACCTGGACAAACTACTCCGGCAATCCCGTGGCTGATCTCGACGCTCCCGACTTTCGCGATCCAAATGTTTTCTGGTATGCGCCGCAACACAAGTGGGTGATGATCGCCGTCCTGGCGGACGAGAGAACGCTCGTCATCTTCGACTCGCCCGACCTCAAGCACTGGAACAAGCGCTCCACCTTCGGTCCCGCGGGAGATACGGCGGGGCAGTGGGAATGCCCCGACCTGTTCGAGCTTCCGGTTGAGGGCGCCGCTGGAAAGAAATGGGTGCTGATCATCAATCGCAATCCGGGGGCGCCGGCGGGCGGGACGGGTGTTCGCTACCTGATTGGCAAATTTGACGGCACGAGTTTTACCAGCGAAGTTCCAGACGCTCCCGCGCTTTGGGCCGACTGGGGCAAGGACTTCTATGCCACCAACGCCTGGAATGACATGCCGCCGAGCGACGGGCGGCGAGTGTGGATTGGCTGGTTCAGCAACTGGCAGTATGCGAATGCCGAGCCGACCGTGCTGTGGCGCGGTGCTCAATCGATTCCGCGAACATTGATGCTACGGCGCTATCCTGACGGGCTGCGTCTGGTCCAGCGACCGGTCCGGGAGCTGGAGAGCCTGCGCCACGAGATGCTGCACGTGGTGAACGCCAGTGTGGTCGAGGCGAACCGGAAAATTCGCGACAGTGGGACGAAAGGCGAGGTTTACGAGATCGAAGCCGAGTTACAAGCTGGGCACGCCGATGAGATCGGATTTCGTCTGCGAAAGAGCAAAAAGGCCGAGACCCTGGTGGGTTTCGACCCCGTCCATCGCGAGGTTTACGTTGATCGGACCCGCTCGGGCGAGACGTTTCGTTCAGCAAGGACTTTCCCGGACGTTTCTCGGCCCAGGTCGAGCAGAAAACTCGCATCAAACTGCATATCTTCGTGGACCGCTCCAGTGTCGAGGTGTTTGTAAATGACGGCGAACGCGTTCTGTCCGATCGCATTTACCCTCCGCCGGGCAGCGACGGTATCGAACTTTATGCGAAGGGGAATGGTGCGAGGGTTGTCTCGCTTACCATTTGGAAATTGAATTCAGCGTGGAAGTAACGAGGGTGCCCCGTCCTCGTCTCTCCCGCTCTTTGGGAGAGACAGGGCGGGGAAGTTCGAAGTATCCCTGGGGGTTACAACCGGCCTTACGTCATCTGGTCGCCACAGCGGTCTCTGAGAGAGAAATCCAGAAGCTTGAGTAAAGAATCTTCCTTTCTACTCACGAAGTGGTATCTGGACTGCGTCGCCGAGAACGGCGATGCAGCGGTGGTGTATGTGGCGGACCTGCGCTGGAACAAGCTCTCCATGTGCTATGCAAGTTTGCTCACTGTATTGCAGGGTCGTGTCCACTGCACTTCGTCGCTGCGCAAAGGGCGCCTTCCGCAACTCGACCGCGAAACCATCACTCTCACCCTGCCCCATCTCAGCGTCGAGGGAAGCTGGCACGCCCTCCGATCGCCCGTGCGGCACACCGTGTTTGAGGACAAGAAGGGCTGCATTGATTGGCACTGCCATCAGCCCATGGCGCAGGTCGATCTGTCACTTCAGGGCAAGACACGAATCACCGGGCTGGGCTATGCCGAGTGCCTGACGCTCTCGGTCGTTCCCTGGAAGTTGCCTCTGGAAGAATTGCATTGGGGACGCTTTCTCTCCGAGCAGGACGCGGTGGTCTGGATCGACTGGCGGGGACAACAGCCGTGGCGGACTCTGATTCATAACGGCGACGAGCGCGCAATCCAGTCTTTGACGGAATCGGAACTACTATTCGAACCGGACGGAAGCAGCCTCGAACTTGATCGAGCACTGGTGCTGCGCAGCGGCCAGCTTGGGCAAACTGTATTTGCCGGAATCTCCCGCCTGGCGAAGCTGCTTCCGCGCAATATGTTGTCGGTCGAAGAATGCAAGTGGCGCAGCCGCGGCGTGTTGCGGGCCGGGAACAGTAACACATCGGGGTGGGCGATCCATGAGATCGTCACGTGGAAATGACGAAATCCGGCGTGGGCAAATTGTTGTACGGAGCGCTGTTCGTCATCGTCCTGCCGGTTCTGCTGGCGGTTTGGGCCAGCGAAACCCGGGAACTGGTGAAGCTGCCGGCCATCCACTCTTTGCCTTGGGGAAGCGGCGCCATCACGGTGGGGTCATTGCTGGTGACGCTGGGAATGGCTTCGCTGTGGCTGGTCGGAGGCGGCCTTCCCATGAACGCGTTCCCGCCCCCGCGTTACGTTTCGAGCGGAATCTATAGTTTGTTTTCGCATCCGATCTATGTCGGCTTTTCGCTGGTGTGCGTCGGCACAGCGATCGCCGCAGGCTCCGCTAGTGGCCTGTGGCTGGTCTCCACCACCGTTGCCCTCGCGAGTAGCGCGCTGGTACTGGGATACGAGCTGCCCAATTTGCAGGCACGCTTCGGCAGTGCGTGCCCCGGACAGCGCCTGCTGCCCGCCGACGACCCATCCTCCCCTTCGGGCATGGAGCGCATTCGCTGTTATCTGACCGTATTGTTGCCCTGGTTCCTGATCTACGAAGCCTTCGTGGTGCTCGGAGTCCCGCCGGATGCGAAGATCGCATATCTTCCGTTTGAATCCCGCCTGCCGGTGTTGCCGTGGACCGAAATTTTCTATGGCAGCGTTTACGTGAGTGGTGTTGCTGGTGCCCTTGATCGTGCGCACGCGACACGATCTTCGCCTCTTCTCCAGCCGAGCTCTGCTCGCGATGGTGATCATTTTCCCCCTTTACCTCGCGGTGCCGTTGATTGCTCCGCCTCGGTCTTTCGTTGCGATTGGGCGATTGGGAGAGTGGCTGAATCTGGATCGCGCGCATGACAGCGCCGCTGCGGCATTTCCTTCCTTTCACGTGGTCTGGGCATTTATCGCGGCTGAAGCCCTGGCCCGCGGTCCCTGGCAAAAACGACTATGGCGCGCCTGGGCCGTGCTGGTGTCCGCCAGTTGTGTAACCACCGGAATGCACGCGCTGGCTGACGTGGTTGCCGGTTTGTTGGTGGCCGCAGCAGTCATTCGGATGGATCGAGTCTGGTCGTTCCTGCGCAGCTTTTCGGAAAACATCGCCAACTCCTGGAAGGAGTGGCGCATCGGCTCCGGACGCGTGATCAACCACGGCGCTTACGCCGGCGCTGGAGTCTTCATCGGAATCTGGATCATCGACACCCTGCTAGGCCCCGGCAAGAGTGCAATCCCCCTTGCGATTTTTCTGGGGGGCTGCGTCGGAGCCGCGTTATGGGCGCAGGTCATCGAAGGCTCTCCGGCATTGCTGCGGCCGCTTGGTTTCTACGGCGGAATGATCGGGACCTGGACCTGCGGCGCGGTCGCCGCGTGGTGGACGCGGACCGCCATCTGGCCGGTGCTGGCGGCATTGGTCGTGGCCGCACCCTGGATCCAGGGCATTGGGCGGCTGCGTTGCCTGGTGCAGGGTTGTTGTCACGGACGTCCCGCCGCTGACCATGTGGGCATCCGTTACACTCATCCGCGATCGCGGGTCTGGCGGGTGCTTTCCCTTCGCGGCGTTTCCGTCCACGCGACACCGTTGTATTCCCTGCTGTGGAATGTCTTGGTGGCACTGGTAGTAACGAGGATCTATCTGCTACACGCCTCCAGCGCCATGGTGGGCGGAGTTTACCTGATACTCTCCGGCGCCGGAAGGTTCGTGGAAGAAGCCTATCGCGGAGAACCGCAAACGCCGGTGGTGGGCGGCCTGCGCTTATACCAATGGGTCGCGGTGGCCACGCTGGGGTTGGGGGCGCTGATTACAACCGTAAAAAACAGCGCGCCATCACCGCCACCCGCGCCGCACATTTCTTCGATTTTCGTGGCGCTTGCCTGTGGCATCGGGGCATGGTTCCTCACGGGCGTTGATTTTCCCCAATCGAATCGCAGATTTGCCCGCTTGACCTGAACCCGTTTATGGATGAGGTCCCATTCCCCTGACACCTGTACCCCACGGTAACCTCCAAAGGCTGGATTTTGACCATCGGCCAGCGTCTAATTTCACTATGGACGTGACGGCGAACCGAGGTTTACGAAACTTTACGGTTGTTGACCGAGTTTTTACCCGGTGGGTGGGCTGGGCAGTGTTGAATATATCGATGGTTCCTGAAATTTATAGGAATTTCCGCGCATGACCTGCTGCGCCGAATTCGGTTGTGGCGTCCCAACGTCTCGTGGCTCCAAGATGTGGATAGTCGCCTTGCGGCACTTCGTGCTTCTGCTGCTGCTCGCGATCTGCTCGTTGGGACAGGACGCTCCCGCGGTTCGCATTGTCTCGATCACCGGTGTAGTGAAATCGGGCAACACGCCGATTCCGGGAGCAACCGTTACCGCGACCAATTCTTCCACGGAAGAGAAAACCGCAATCTCCACAGATATAAACGGCGCCTATTCGCTCCGGGTGAGCGGCCAGGGGAAATATCAGCTGCGGGTTGAAATGCCCGCGTTCGCGCCGAGTACGCGGGAAATTGTCCTGCGTGAGGCGAGCACGCGTGCCGACCTGGAATTGACATTGCTTTCGCGAGTGCAGTCAGCCGCGCACATCCAGCAGGGGCCGGCCACGGCTCGAGCTGGCCGGGGATTTCAGAGCCTGGCCGTGATGCAAGGGCTGGCCAGCGCTGAAGGCGGCAATGGCAGTGGGGCAGACGAGATCGTGCCGGCCGGAATGCCGATTCCCGGCGTCGCCCCGGACGCCGCTACAGAATCAGTTTCGTTTTCCGGCAGCACCTCGGGTGTGGGGATGTTCGGTATGAGCACGGACGAACTGGACCAAAGGATGCGGGAAGGTCGGGAACAACAGAGCGGGTTCGGCGGAGGCCCGGGTGGAGGCGGTCCAGGAGGAGGGGGCCCCGGTGGTGGCGGCCCCGGCGGTGGGTTTGGTGGGTTCAGCGGCTTCGGCGGTGGAGGAGGGCGTGGCGGCCCCATGACTCTGGGCGGCGGCAGAGGTAGATTCGACATCAATCGGCCGCACGGATCGGTCTATTACTCGGTCGGGGATTCCGCGCTGGATGCCGCCCCCTACGCGCTCACCGACAGCTCGGTCAACAAAGCGAGCTACTTGAAACAGCGCTTCGGCGTCGCCATGGGCGGCCCGCTGAACATTCCGGGAATCTACAAGGGCGGAAGCAAGACTTTTTTCTTTGCCCACTACAACGGCTCGCGCGGCGATTCGCCTTACGATGCCTTTTCCTTTGTGCCCACGGCCGCCGAGCGCAGCGGCGATTTCTCCGGAGTGGCGGGAATTCAGCTGGTCAATCCCAGCAGCGGACAGCCCATTCCGGGCAACAATTTCCAAAATGCCGGACTGAACATCAATCCGGCGGCGCTGGGGCTCGTGCATTACATTCCCTTGCCTAACGTCACGGGGGCGGCCCCCTACGCGCCCAACTTTCATTTTGTAACGTCCACGCTCAACGACAGCGACGACTTCAATATCCGGCTGAACCAGGCCCTGGGCGGCGCCAGCAACGGCCGCGGCCGGGGAGGGCGGCGTGGACCACGAAATAATCTGAATTTCGGCTTCCATTACCACTCGGCGAGCGCCAACCTGACCAATCCGTTTCCCAGCGTCGGAGGCAACACCCATACCCGCAGCTTTGATGTGCCCATCGGGTACGTGCGAACGTTTGGCAAGGTGATCAACAACGCACGCCTGGACTTCAATCGCTCGCGGATCAGCACCCAGAATCTTTACGCTTTCAAGCAAGACATTACGGGAAGCCTCGGCATTGCCGGCGTTTCCACGGACCCGTTTGCCTGGGGACTGCCCAACCTGTCTTTCACCCACTTCGGCAGCCTCAACGATACCAACCAGCAATTGCTGCGCAACCAGACCTGGACTTTTTCCGACAGCCTGATCTACCGGCGCGGGAAACACACCTGGCGCTGGGGCGGAGACTTTCGGCGGATTCAGGTCAACCCTCAGACCGACAGCAACGCCCGCGGGACGTTCACCTTTACCGGTTTGAATACGGGATACGACTTTGCGGATTTCCTGCTGGGTCTTCCCCAGCTGACTTCGGTGCAGTTTGGCAACAACAACTACCACTTCCGCGGCAATTCCTGGGACCTGTTCGTACAGGATGAATGGCGGCTGCGGGGCAACCTGACCTTGAATCTGGGCGTGCGCTACGAATACATCTCCCCGTTTTCCGAACTGGACGACCGTATTGTGAACCTGGATTTGCCCGTGGGCTTTACTTCTCCGCCAGTCCCGGTGCAGGTGGGCCAGACCGGTCCGTACAACGGCCAGCTTCCCGTCACGCTGGTCCGTCCCGACCGCAACAACTTCGCTCCACGGCTCGGCCTGGCCTGGAAGCCGCTGCGCAACACGGTCCTCCGCGCCGGATATGGCATCAACTACAACACCAGCGCGTATCAGAGCATCGTGCAGAACATGGCGTTCCAACCCCCGTTTTCGACCACGGCGACGAACACCCAATCCGCGACCACCAACCTCACATTGCAGAATGGATTTCCGCCCATTCCACCCGGCTCCATTACCAACAATTTTGGCGTTGACCCCAACTACCGCCTGGGCTATGTGCAGATCTGGAATGTCGACCTCCAACAAGAGATTCGGCCCATGCTGATCATGAACCTCGACTACACCGGCACCAAGGGCACACGGCTGGACGTGCTGGAAGCACCCAACCGCACTGCGACCGGCGTGCTCTTCCCCGGCGTACAGCCGTTTTACTGGGAAGATTCGGTGGGCGATTCGACCGCCAACGCGGCTTCGATGCGCGTCCGCAAGCGGCTGCAGGGTGGTTTTTCGATTGGCGGCCGCTACACGTTTTCCAAGTCGCTGGATAACGCATCCACGATCGGAAGCGGCGAGCCGCTGGTCGCGCAGGGCGCGGGACGCGCCGGAGTTTCCGGCACCACCAACGTTGCCCAGAATGCTTTCGACCTGGCGGCCGAACGCGGTTTGTCCAGCTTCGATCAGCGCCATCAGTTTACGGCTGACTATCTGTGGGAACTCCCCTTCGGCCATGAGCGGCGGTGGCTGAGCGGCAACAGCCCGCTGCGCGCCATCTTCGGAGACTGGAATTGGAGCGGCGACTGGACCATCGCGTCGGGATTGCCGTTCACTCCGCGGATTCTCGGCGACCCGTCGGACGTGAACCGCGGCACCAACGGCACCATTCGGGCAGATGCAGTGCCCGGCCAAATTGCCAGCCTGCCCGATCCTTCCATTGCCGAATGGTTTAATACGGCCGCGTTCGTGGCGCCCTCCGGACAGTTTGGCGACGCGCGCCGTAACAGTATTGAGGGACCGGGCAGTCGATTGTTCGATATGGCATTCACCAAGATCTTCCCGCTCAGTGAGTCGCGGTTTCTGGAGTTCCGAGGGCAGTTCTCGAACATTTTCAACACTCCCCAATACGTGGGGATCGACACCGTCGTGAACTCGCCTACGTATGGCCGCGTGATTTCCGTGGGAGGGATGCGTTCTCTGCTACTGACCGCGAGGTTCAGATTCTGATGCCAATAGTCATCGCTCACGAGCACAGGTTCAACCGGCGGAAATGCGAGGAAGTTGGTCGCTCCGTCCTGGCGTCTGTGCTTGTGCTCGGGATGTTGAGCACCAGCGTGATTTCGCAGGAACCCGCCAGCGAGTACACGTTCCGCTCCAAGACGGAATTGGTGCTGGTGAATGTTACAGTGCGGGACAAGAACGGCAATCCGGTGCGCGACCTCAAGCGTGAAGATTTCACCGTGCTGGAAGACAACAAGCCGCAGCAGGTAGTTTCTTTCGATCTGGAAAATACTGACGCGGTGCTCTCCACTGCCGCGACTGAAGCAGCATTGCTTCGCCCGGCCCAACCGCCGGGCGCCAACGCGACGCCATCGCTCGCAACCCGTCCTTTGAAAGACCGGCGGCTTATCATCCTGTTTTTCGATCTGAGCTCCATGGAGCCGGATGAAATCGATCAGGCAACCACGGCGGCACAGAACTATGTGGACAAGCAGATGGTAGCCGCGGACCTGGTCGCCGTGGTGTCGCTGGGCAGCACGCTGAGTGTGAATCAGGATTTCACTTCGGATCGAGCCCTGCTAAAGCAAGCGCTGCAAGCCTTCAATCTCGGCGCCGGCGCGGGGTTCGAGGAAGGCAGCACGGGCGCCACGGAGGGCACAGCCGAGACCGGCGGGTCCTTCACGGTGGACGACACCGAGTACAACATCTTCAACACCGATCGCCGCCTGCAGGCCCTGCGCTCCATCGCGGACAAGCTGGCGCAGATCGACGAGAAAAAATCGCTGATCTATTTCTCCAGCGGCATGGACCGGACCGGCATTGAAAACCAGTCGCAGCTGCGTTCCGCCACCAACGCGGCGGTGCGGGCCAACATGGCCATTTACACCATGGACATTCGCGGCTTGCAGTCCCTGGTGCCGGGCGGGGAAGCACAAAATGCCAGCTTGCGCGGGACCTCGCCTTATTCCGGCAAGTCCGTGGCCGGGCAGTTCGATTCCAATGCCACATCGCAAGAGACGCTGGTCACTCTGGCCGGGGACACCGGCGGACGCGCGTTTCTTGACTCCAACGATTTCAGCAAGGTGTTCACCGGCGTGCAGCAGGACACTTCGCTTTACTACCTGCTCGGGTATCACAGCACGAACCCGGCACGGGACGGGCGTTTCCGGCGTATCACCGTGCGGGTCAACCGGCCCGGGGTCAAAATCGACTTCCGGCGCGGTTACTACGCTCCGGCGGATTTCCAACACTCCACCCGCGACGATCGTGAGCGCCAACTGGATGAGGAACTGGCGTCCGACCTTCCGACCACCGACCTTCCGGTGTATTTGTCGGCGGCCTACTTCCGCATCGCTGACCGCAAGTTTTACGTGCCGGTATCGGTTGTGGTGCCCGGATCCCAGATTCCCTTCACCCACAACAAGGACCAGGACCGCGCCACTCTGGATATTCTGGGAGTTGTGACCGACCCGGACAAACGGCCGGTGGGGCAGATACGAGACACGGTGAAGCTTGCCCTGGACACATCGCAGCTGGTGCAACGCAAGAACGTACAATACAACAGCGGTTTCGTCTTACCGCCGGGTACGTATCATCTCAAGTTCGTGGTGCGTGAGAACCAGAGCGGACGACTGGGCTCATTCGAAACCGATCTCACGGTTCCGGATCTGAAAACCGTTCCGGTAAAGATGAGCTCCATTGTGCTGGCCAACCAGTTGAAGCCCAGCGGCAAGCACAAGACTGAAAACCCGCTGGTGCGCGATGGATCCGAGGTGATTCCGAGCGTCACCCACGTGTTCTCCTCGGGTCAGCACCTGTACTTCTACTACGAAGTGTATGATCCGGCTCGCGCAGCGGCAAACGCCAATGCGCCATCGAATGGCCGCAGCCCCGCGTCTATCCGCCTGTTGACCAATGTCGCGTTCTTCCGGGGAAACGTCAAAGCGTATGAAACTCCGATCGTCGAGAGCCAGCAACTGAATGCGCCGGACCGCAAGGCTATGGTTTTCCAGCTTGACGTGCCGCTCACCCGGCTCAAACCCGGTTTCTACACTTGCCAAGTCAATGTGATTGACGATGTAGCCGGACAGTTCCGCTTCCCCCGCCTGGCATTACTGGTTCGCCAATAGCCACATTGGGTGTCTTCCCCGCGGCGAACATTTGCGCTATAGTTTGAACCTGAGTTGCAATAAGGACCTGACCCATGCCACTACCCGAAACCGAGATTCCGGGCCGTCTGCAAGCTGAACTCATGTCCCGCGGGCTGCGCATGACGCGGCAGCGCCGCACCATTCTGAGTGTGGTGGAAACCGCCAAACAGCATCTCGATGCCAGCCAGTTGCTGCGACGCGCCCGCCGCATTGACCCCCAGATCGACCGGGTCACGGTCTACCGCACTCTTGGGCTCTTAAAACGGCACGGACTGATCGACGAACTCGACCTGATGCATATGCAGGGCGAGAAGCATTTCTACGAACGCCGCCCCCAGCGGGACCATATCCACATGGCGTGCCTGCGCTGCGGCAAGATCACTGAATTCGAAAGTGATCTTTTTGATCGATTGAAGGGTCAGATCCAGAGAGATTGCCGCTTCCATATCATCGTGACCCGGCTTGAAGTAGGCGGTTACTGTGCCCAGTGCCGCACCACCGAGCAACCCAAGGTTTAAAACTCCCAAGTTCCCGCACTGAAATCTGGACGCGCGGAAACAACGGGTGCCGCGCTTTCTACGGACGAAGATTCCACCGGCGCCCTTCGGGCCGCCCCTGAGTTGCATTGAGTTGCAACTGAGATGCAATAGCGCAATAACTTGCATGAATGCGAATTCTTGGCCCGAAACGTCAGCCACCTACAGTGTTCCCCGTATTGACCACGAGCTGTTGGGTTATAAAGTACGCTTGACATTCGTGTCGGCGGCACCCACAAATCGTGGTTGCTGCAGTCCGGGTCCAGCGGGTGCCCCAAGACCGTTTGACCCAGAGCATAAAGTCAGCCCGAGTGGCCGGTTTCCAGCCCGCGTGCGTAACCCTGAAACGGAACGGCTCGGGAAATGTAAAGTCTTGTAAAGGCTGAAGATAAGTCGCAACCGGGATATAATTTCTAGCGTCAATATGGGAGCCGTTATTGCGCCGCGGCGGAGACGGCAGCGCTGTTGCGGGGGAGCGACTGAGTGAGCATACGCATTGCACAGGGCTGGCACGGGCCAGGAGCGGGCCGGACTCGTGCGCGGCAACCCAGGAAATCATCTCGCCTATATCTTTTGGTGACCCTCACCTCGGCCATGGCATGCGCGTCGCTGGTCGGCTGTAGTGCGGGTTCCAAGCCGAATACGGCCCGGGCCTCGACCGAGACGGTGGTGCCGGTGGCGGTTGCAACCGCGGAGCGTCGCGACGTGCCGGTTTATCTGAAGGGCCTGGGCACTGTGACCGCCTCAAACACGGTCAGTGTAAGGAGCCGGGTAGACGGGCAACTGGCACAGATTTATTTCCGTGAAGGCCAGCATGTGAAAAAGGGAGAGTTGCTGGCAGTCATCGATCCGCGACCGTTCCAGGTAGCTCTCGAACAGGCGCAAGCCAATCTGTTTCGCGACCAGGCCCAGCTGAAGGATGCCCGGCTGAACTATGAGCGCTACAAAAGTTTGCTCGACGACTCAGGTGGGATTTCGCGACAGCAGGTAGATACGCAGAAGGCCGCGGCAGAACAGCTGGAGGGATCGGTTCGCGCCGATCAGGCCCAGATCGACAACGCGAAGTTGAACCTGGTGTATTCGCACATCACCGCTCCCATCGGCGGCCGCATCGGACTGAGGCTGGTCGATGTGGGCAACATGGTGCACGCCACTGACGCCAATCCGTTGCTGGTGATCACGCAGTTGCAGCCGATTGCGGTCGTGTTCACGTTGCCGGAAGACAGCCTGCTCAACGTATCGCAGCACATGCAACGGGGCACGCTTCCGGTGGAAGCCTACAGCCGGGACGACCTCACCAAGATGGCGACCGGTAAATTGCTTACGATCGACAATCAGATTGACCAGTCCACCGGCACCGGGCGTCTAAAAGCGATGTTCGATAATCCGGACGACGCGCTTTGGCCCAACCAGTTCGTGAACGTCCGCTTGCTGCTGGAAACCCACAAGAACAGCATCGTGATACCCTCGGTCGCGGTCCAGACCGGCCCTCAGGGCAGCTATGTATTCGCGGTTAAACCTGACAAGACGGTTGATGTCCGCCCGGTCACGGTATCGTTCACCCAGAATAACGTCGCCTCGATCGCCAGCGGAGTCGCCCCTGGAGACGTGGTGGTGGTGGACGGGCAGGACAAGTTGCGGGCCGGGAGCAAGGTGGATCCGCATGCAACGGCGGGAGGAGGAAACCGGAGCGCACAGTCGCCAGAGGCGCCGCCCCAGGGCGCGCAATCATCGACCACGGGAGCGCCATGAACCCGTCGCGGATTTTTATTCTTCGCCCGGTCGCGACAACTTTGTTGATGATCGGACTTCTGCTGGTGGGCCTGGTGGCCTACACCCAACTCCCCGTTTCCGCCCTTCCCGAAGTTGACTATCCCACCATTCAGGTCGTGACGTTTTATCCCGGCGCTGACCCCGATGTCATGGCATCGTCCGTAACTGCGCCTCTCGAACGCCAGTTCGGCCAGGTTCCCGGACTGAGCCAAATGACTTCCACCAGTTCCCTGGGCAGCTCGATCATCACTTTGCAGTTCAATCTCAACGAGAACATCGACGTTGAAGAGCAACAAGTTCAGGCCGCGATCAACGCCGCCACCACTTATCTTCCGCGCGACCTGCCGAATCCGCCAATTTATAGCAAGGTAAATCCGGCCGACTCTCCCATCCTCACTCTGGCCCTGACTTCTGACACGCTGGCGCTTTCGCAAGTGGAGGACCTTGCAGACACCGCACTGGCCCAGAAGATTTCCCAGCTTCCCGGCGTCGGCCTGGTTTCGATCAGCGGCGGACAGAAACCAGCAGTGCGAATTCAGGCCAATCCCACGGCGCTGGCATCTTACGGACTGAGTCTGGAAGACATCCGCACCGCGCTTGCAGCGGCCAACGTCAACCAGGCCAAGGGCGTGCTGGACGGCCCGCGCCAGTCCTTCACTATCGGCGCCAATGATCAGCTGAGCACGAGCGCGCAATACAACAGCGTGGTCGTGGCCTACAAAAACGGAGCGCCGGTCCGGCTTTCCGATATCGCCACCGCGATCGACAGCGCGGAAAACGTTAAGCAGGCCGCCTGGATGAACACGACACCGGCGGTGATCGTAAACATTCAGCGCCAGCCCGGCAGCAACATTATCAGCGTCGCGGACCGGGTCAAGGTGCTCTTGAAGCAATTGCAATCCTCGCTGCCCGCCGCGATCAAGGTGCAGGTGCTCACCGACCGCACTGAAACCATTCGAGCCTCGGTAAAGGACGTTCAGTTTGAACTGATGCTCACCGTCGGGCTGGTGGTGATGGTGATTTTCCTGTTCCTGCGGAACCTCTCGGCGACTGTCATTCCCAGCGTTGCTGTCCCCCTCTCGCTAGTGGGAACGTTCGGGGTCATGTACCTGCTCGGGTACAGCCTGAACAATCTGACTCTGATGGCGTTGACCATCTCCACCGGATTCGTGGTCGATGACGCCATCGTGATGATTGAAAACATCGAACGCTTTCTGGAGGAGGGTGAAGCGCCGCTGGACGCCGCTTTGAAGGGAGCCGGTCAGATTGGTTTCACCATCGTGTCGCTGACGGTATCGCTGATTGCGGTGCTGATTCCCCTGCTGTTCATGGGCGACATCGTGGGACGTTTGTTCCGCGAATTCGCCGTCACCCTGGCGGTCACGATTCTGGTTTCAGCTGCGGTTTCCCTCTCACTGACGCCGATGATGTGCGCCAAGCTGCTGAAGCGCCACGACCCCAGACATCAAAGCCGCTTTTACAAGTCCACGGAGAATTTCTACAACCGGGTCATCGAATTTTACGGCCGCACTTTGAAATTCGTATTGCAGCATCAAACCGTTACCCTGCTGGTTACGGCGGGGACTCTGGTTCTGACGCTGTTCCTTTACGTGGTCGTGCCCAAGGGCTTTTTCCCGGTCCAGGATACGGGTGTGATTCTGGGCATTTCGGAAGGGCCGCAGAATGTTTCCTTCCCCGCCCTGGCGAAGAGCCAGCAGGCGCTGGCCAAGGTCATTCTGAAAGATCCCGACGTGGAGAGCCTTTCGTCCTTTATCGGGATCGATGGCACCAACTCTACTCCGAACAGCGGCCGCATTCAGATCAACCTGAAGCCGCACGACCAGCGCAAATCGACCGCCTCCGAAATTATCCGCAGGCTGCAACCGGAACTGGCGAAGGTCAACGGCATCACCTTGTATATGCAGCCGGTGCAGGACTTGACCGTGGAAGACCGGGTCAGCCGGACCCAGTATCAATATTCGATGGAAGATGCCGACTCCCAGGAACTGTCGGTCTGGGCCACGCGCCTGGTGGAGGAGTTGCGTAAACTGCCTTCCATGCGCGATGTCGCCACCGATCAGCAGAATGGCGGCCTGAAAGCCGAGTTGGTCATCGATCGTGATACCGCATCGCGGTTGGGCATATTGCCCCAGGCCATCGACGATACCCTGTACGATGCCTTCGGGCAGCGCCAGGTCTCCACCATATTTACCCAGTTGAACCAGTACCATGTGGTGCTGGAAGTGGATCCGCAGTTTTCCCAGAATCCGGATTCGCTCAAGAACATTTATGTGCACTCCAATTCCGGGATGCAGGTCCCGCTTGCCTCCTTCAGCCACTTTCAGACGTCGAACACCGCGCTGGCGGTGAATCATCAGGGACAATTCCCGGTGGTCACGCTGTCGTTCAATCTGGCGCCGGGAGTTTCGCTGGGAGAAGCGACGCAGGCCATCCAGCAGGCGGAACAGGACATTCACCTTCCGCCCAGCATTCACACCAGCTTCCAGGGGACAGCGGCGGCGTTCCGCAATTCACTTTCCTCCGAGCCCTGGCTGATTCTGGCCGCCATCGTCACCGTGTACATCGTGTTGGGCGTGCTCTATGAGAGCTACATTCACCCTCTGACTATTCTCTCCACCTTGCCCTCGGCCGGCGTGGGCGCCATCCTCGCTCTGCTGTTGACCGGCAACGATCTGGGGGTGGTCGGGCTGATCGGCATCATTCTTCTGATCGGCATCGTGAAGAAAAACGCCATCATGATGATCGACTTCGCGCTGGAAGCGGAGCGAGTGGAGCACAAGCCACCGGAAGAGGCGATCTTCCAGGCCTGCCTGCTGCGCTTTCGTCCCATCATGATGACCACCATGGCGGCGCTGCTGGGCGGCCTTCCGCTGGCGCTGGGAAGCGGCACCGGATCGGAATTGCGTCATCCGCTGGGCATCACCATCGTCGGCGGACTGCTGGTGAGCCAGTTGCTCACGCTTTACACCACGCCGGTGGTGTATCTCTGGTTTGACCGGCTGGCACAGCGCTTCTCACACTTGAACATAGGCAACACCATCGAGGAGCCGAGCGGAGCCTCCGCGGACTAAGCCATGAATGTATCCGCCCCATTCATCAAGCGCCCTGTCGGCACGTCGTTGCTGGCGGCGGCGCTGCTTATGGCGGGGGCGCTGGCATTTAATTACTTACCGGTCGCTCCTCTGCCCCAGGTGGAATTCCCGGTCATCTCCGTGGGGGCCTCGCTTCCGGGCGCGAGTCCCGAGATCATGGCTTCCGCGGTCGCCACCCCACTGGAGCGTCAGTTCGGCCGCATTGCCGGCATCAACCAGATGACTTCGACCAGCCAGCTGGGATCGACCGGCATCACATTGCAGTTCGATCTCAATCGCAATATCGATGCCGCGGCGCGCGACGTGCAGGCCGCCATCAATGCGGCGCGCAGCCAGCTTCCCGCCAACTTGCCAGGCAATCCCACTTATCGCAAGGTAAACCCGGCGGACGCGCCCATCATCATTCTGGCTCTCACTTCCGACATCATCACTTTGCCCCGCATGTACGATGCCGCCGATTCGATCCTGTCGCAGAAACTGGCGCAGGTGGAAGGGGTCGGCCAGGTATTCGTGGGTGGCGCTTCGAGGCCCGCGGTGCGGGCTGAATTGAATCCCACGTTGCTGAACAAGCTGGGCGTGGGCCTGGACACGGTACGCACGGCATTGGGCAATGCCAACGCCAACCGGCCTAAAGGAGAGATTGACGGTCCAAGCAACGCCTGGACCCTGGATGCCAACGATCAGATATTTACCGCCGATCAATACCGCCGGCTGATCGTTTCCTACAAGGATGGCGCGCCGGTACGATTGGGCGATGTGGGCAGCGTCACCGATTCCCTGGAGGACATCCGGCATATCGGGCTGTCCGAGGGGAAACCCGCGGTTCTGATTATCGTCTTCCGTCAGCCCGGCGCAAACATCATCTCAACCGTGGATCGAGTGCTTGCCGCTTTGCCCTTGCTGCGATCTTCCATCTCGCCCGCGATTGACGTGAGCGTGGTCATGGATCGCACCACCACGGTGCGGGCCTCGGTGCACGACATCGAGGTCACGCTGATTATTTCGGTGGTTCTGGTCATTCTGGTCGTGTTCGCATTTCTGCGCACCTTCCGGGCCACGATCATTCCCAGCGTGTCAGTCCCTCTTTCTCTGGTCGGAACGTTCGGTGTGATGTACCTGCTGGGCTATAGCCTGGACAATCTTTCCCTGATGGCGCTCGCCATTTCGACCGGCTTCGTGGTGGACGACGCCATCGTGGTGCTGGAAAACATTACCCGCCACATCGAGGAAGGCGTGCCTCCGGTGGCAGCCACCTTCCGTGGCGCTCGGGAGATTGGATTTACCGTGCTCTCCATGAGCACTTCGCTGGTCGCGGTCTTCATTCCTATTTTGCTGATGGGCGGCATCGTTGGCCGTTTGTTCCGCGAGTTCGCGGTTACGCTAAGCATCGCCATCGCAGTCTCGCTGGTCGTGTCTCTCACCGTAACTCCGATGATGTGCGGGAAGTTTCTGCGCGCCACGGACAAGGAGAAGCATGGGCGCATCTATCACTTCAGCGAAAAGATATTCGATACCGTCCATAAGGCTTACGCCCGCGCGCTGAAGGTGGTCCTCCGCCATCAACCTCTGACCTTGCTGATCACGATCGGGACAGCGGCGCTCAGCGTTTACCTCTACGTCATCGTTCCCAAAGGCTTCTTCCCGCAGCAGGACACGGGGCGTATCGCGGGATCGGTGCAAGCGGCCCAGGACATTTCGTTCGACTCCATGCAACAGAAGATGAGGCAATTTGTCGCCCTGGTGATGAAAGATCCAGCAGTCCAAACCATTGTGGGCTTTGCGGGCGGGAATACCGCGACCAACAATGGGCACATGTTCATTACGCTGAAGCCGCTTGAGGAACGCAAGATAAGCGCCGACCAGGTGATAGCCAGGCTGCGTCGCAAACTGGCGGTGGTGCCTGGCGCCACCCTCTACATGCAATCGGCCCAGGACCTGACGATCGGCGGACGCCAGAGCCAGGCGCAATTTCAGTACACATTGCAGGGCGAAAATCTGAAAGACCTGAATTACTGGGCCCCGCTCCTGTTGCAGAAGCTGCGCTCCCTGCCTGACTTGCGCGACGTCAATACCGATCAGCAGGACAAGGGCCTGGAAGCCACGGTAATCATCGACCGGGACACGGCCGCCCGGCTGGGCGTATCGGCGTCGAATATTGATAATGCGCTGTACGACGCTTTTGGACAGCGTCAAGTCTCCATCATGTACAAGCAGTTGAACCAATATCATGTGGTCATGGAAGTGGCCCCGGAGTTTTCCAACGGCCCCGATGCGCTGCAGAACATCTATGTTCGCGCCGCGAACGGGACCCCCGTCCCGCTGGCTGCCTTTGCTCATTTCGGTCCTTCCAACACGCCGTTGGCAGTGAGCCATCAGGGCCAATATCCTTCTGTGACTTTGTCTTTCAATCTGGCGCCTGGCGTTTCTTTAGGAGCCGCGACGGAAGCAATCAACAACGCGCAGCGTTCAATCAACTTTCCACCCGACATCGATGCCAGTTTTCAGGGCACGGCTGCGGCTTTCCAGTCCTCCCTGGCCAGTGAGCCTTACCTGATTCTCGCTGCATTGGTCACGGTCTACCTGGTCCTGGGCATGCTTTATGAAAGCTACATCCATCCCATTACGATCCTTTCGACGCTGCCTTCGGCCGGTGTGGGCGCCATCCTGGCCCTGATGTTGACGCACAGCGAGCTCAACGTCATGGGGCTGATCGGCATTATCCTTCTCATCGGCATCGTGAAGAAGAACGCCATCATGATGATTGATTTCGCGCTGGAGACGGAACGGGCAGGCAGAACTCCGGCAGAATCGATCTATGAAGCCTGCATCCGCCGCTTCCGTCCTATCATGATGACCACCATGGCGGCGCTATTGGGTGGCTTGCCCCTCGCCCTGGGCACCGGCGTTGGGTCGGAACTGAGACGTCCTCTCGGCATCACGATTGTCGGCGGACTGATCATGAGCCAGGCGCTTACGCTCTTTACCACGCCTGTCGTCTATCTTTATCTCGATCGCTTCCGCCTGATGCTGGGACGCAAAAGCCATGTGGACCCGAACCAGATGGCGCCGCTTTCTCCCCGGCCCAGCGGGGCTGACTGATTGCCAGCCTGAGCGCAGATCTAAATCATCCTGAGCGAGCTCTATGTCATCGTAAGCGCAGCTCCATGTCATTCGGTCCCAGCTCAATGTCGCCGTAAGCGCAGCTCTATGTCCCCTGAGCCCAGATCTATGTCATCCTGAGCGCAGCAGACCGATTCGCTTGCGAATCGGTCTGCGGAGTCGAAGGACCTGCTGTTTGCCGGCGCCATCACTCCGCCGAGGAATTCTCCAGCACCGTCCGGATGCAGTCCCAACCAACAACAGGTCCCTCGACTGCGCGCTCGGGATGACATAGTTTTGGTCAGTGTTCATGCCCGTGGCGGTGCGGATGGGAATGAAGCTCACCTGAGTCATGCGCGTGACGATGGGCGTGGATGAGGTTCGTGCTCAGAAGCAGTGCATGGTCGTTCACAATCTCGGACGGCGCCCCCGCAGCCACGATGCGGCCGCGCTGAAAGATGTGGCAGTAATCCGCTATGTCCTCTACCAGGTCGAGATCGTGAGTGGCGGTGACTATGGTCTTCTGCCCACCGCTGCAACCCACCAGAAAATCGATCATCTGGCTCTCGCTCTTGGGATCAAGTGCGGCGGTGGGCTCGTCCAGTAACAGCACCTCGGGATCGAGGATCAGAACCGAGGCCAGCGCAACCCGTTTTTTTTCTCCGGTAGAGAGATGATGAGGTGAACGGTCCTTCAAATGCGCGATCTCCATCTCCTCCAGAATCTCGGTGACCCGGACCCGGATTTGCTCCTTCGGCCATCGCAACTGCAGGGGTCCGAAAGCTATTTCGTCAAACACGGTTGGGTTGAATAGCTGGACGTCCGGGTTCTGAAACACCAGACCGACCCGGCGCCGAAAGTCGAACTCGACTTCCCCGCTCAGGCGGCTTTCGGTCAAGGCCTCCCCCTCGAAGGCAACGCTGCCCTCCTCCGGAAAGCAAAGACCGTCGAGAATGTTGAGCAGGGTCGATTTTCCGGAACCATTCGCTCCCAGCAAAACAATTCTCTGGCCCGGCACGATGGTGAGATTCAACTCCACCAGTGCGGTCACTTCGTGATAGCGGTAGGTGACCCCGCTTAGCTCGAAGATGGGAACAGTCACGAATTCTCCTCCTGGCGAAGTCCGCGCGGATGATCTGGTGACGAGCGCATTCTCATCGTCCAAACCAGAAAGCCGCGGTCGCAACCGATATGAACAGCGCGAGCACGATCCAATCGAGCCAACCCGTCCGGAACTCGTCCAGCAGATAGACCTCGCCTTGAAACCCTCGCGAACGCATCGCCAGGTAAACGTCGCCGCTGAGCTGAAGGGTCTTGGACATCAGCACTCCCGCGCTGGCTGTGGCCGCCCGTCGCCGCTCCCGGCCATCGAGACGACCTACCATCCGGCTCTTCCGGGATTTGAACATTTCATGCGCGTTCCGGAGCAGCAGGAAAATATAGCGATAAGTCATTCCCAGGATCACCACCAGGACGACGGGCAGCCTGAACACGCGCAGCGCCTTCAGCAGCTTGCTCCAAGGTGTGCACAACACCAATAAGACCGAAAAAGTCGCGGCCGTCTCCGCCCGCATGATCAGATACGCGGCAGCGCGCAGTCCCTGCGCGGTGACCGTCCAGCCGAAATGCGGAAGAGCGTAGATCGCCTGGCCGGGAGTCAGAAACAAGGCCGGAACCGAGATGAATCCGGTGAACGTGAGCACGCCCAACCAGACTCTTTTCGCCAGCGCGCTCAAAGGAACATTCGACAGCAGAGCGATAGCGACCGCGACTGCAAAAAGAGCTGCGATCACCCACAATCGCCGGGCCAGGGCTGCAATCACGATCAGCGGCAGGATGGCAACAAGCTTGACGCGAGGATCAAGCTTTTGCAGCAGCCCGTTTCTCGTCGCCAGTTCCTCGGCATAGAATGCCTGCTCCAGGGCACCGACAAAAGACGCAAGACTGCGCTCAACCACGCCTCGCGAGTTTTTTCTGGCGCGGGTCACGGTGAAGCCCTGGACTCATCCCGCCTGCCTCTGCCGATCACCCAGCCCATCAGTAAAAAGAATCCAAGAATAAGGCCGCTGCCGAATATGGCAGACATGACATATCCAAAAGCAGGATGGCGCACAAATGGAGGAGCATACTGGGGAAAGGGCGCGCTCCATAAAGAAGAGAGCCGGACCAGGCCCCGCGGCAGTTCGGCCGGAGGCGCAACTTGCCTCGAGGCGGCCGTGATCTGCTGCCGCATTTGCGGATTGGAAAAATCTTTCGCTCCCCATTCCCCCCAGGCTGTGCCCGCCGCCAGAATTCCGAGAGGAGTCAGCAGCATGAGCAGGGCCAGACGAATCCAAAGCGGGCGGGTTGTCCGCCAGCCTGAGAGCGGGCTGCCAGCTTCCGTGCCACCCGCCGATCTTTGCCCGGAGTTCGGCCCCGATCTCGTCCCAGATCTCTGCCCCAGCAGCGCGGGATTGCTGCGCTGCAAATACGCCACTACGCCGCCCGAGACAAAGAGTTCCGCCAATCCGGCAAATGTCAGATGTCCGAGCATCATTGCCGGAATCGCGATGTGGAGCGCATAGGGAGCATACAGAGGGGCGCCGCTCGCGTCCTTGAAGAACAGAGGCTGAATTCCCAACTCGCATGCCGCAACAAACGCCGCAACGTTGATGGCTGCATAACCTGCCAACCCAGCCGCCACAACCCGGCGCGAGGATGTAATCGCCGTTCTGCCCGCCACCGCGCGGTAGGTGAAATGCGCCACCAAGGAGCCGACGATCGCCATATTGAAACAGTTTGCGCCGAAGGTGGTGATTCCGCCGTCGCCAAAAAACACCGCCTGAATCAGCAACGCGATCGACACCGAGAGCATGGACGCCCAAGGCCCCAACACGACTGTCGCGGCCCCCACTCCCACTGCGTGCCCCGTAGTCCCGCCCGGAAGCGGAACGTTAAACATCATGATGACGAAGCAGAACGCGCTGGCCACCGCCAGCAACGGCACCAGGCGCGTGTTCAGAAGGCGTTTCACTCGCGCGGAAGCGGCATACCAGAACGGTATCGCGACGCCGTAAAGCACGGCGCAAGTCGACGGGCTTAGATATCCATCAGGAATGTGCATGGGTCAGCGGATCCTAAGCCGCATCCACGGCCATCGGGGTCATTCCAGGCCGCCAGAGTAGCACAATTGTACCCTTCGTGTTACTGGCAAGACACTGGCTTAGATCAGGGAAACCCCGTAGCCACAAACAGGTTAAGTCCGCTACTGGCGGTTTACGGGTTTGCCCCATAATCAGGCATTTTAGTAACACGAATATGATAATAGTAATACTCCCGCAGAGCCGGATAACCCGCGCGAGAAGGGACGCCATGGCTTGCCTCCAACGTAAAGCGACTCTGCTGATCCTGCTCGCTGTCCTGACTTCCGCTACTCCACTCTTGGTTGCCGCGCAGGAGACGACGCCGCTCGCCGCGAGTAAGGCTTATTCGCCTCAGCTATCAGGAACGGTCGTTGACACGTCTGGCGCGGTGATTGCCGGGGCTACCGTGCAGGTTCGAAGCGCGAACGGTACTGTACAAATAACGACACAGTCGGACACGAACGGCTCCTTCATTATTTCTGGACTCGCGGCAGGTGATTATCGACTCGTGGTATCGAATCCCGGTTTTGAAACCAAAGAAATCCCCGTCACCATAGGGACCACTGAGGCGCCGGCCCCGCTGCGCATCTCTCTGGCTGTGGGCTCCGTGAGCACCACCATAAACGTGCAGGGCCGGGAGGATAGCCTCATCGGAATTGCCGAGTCCGCCACCCAGGGAACGGTGGGCGCAACGGAAATCCAAGATCGTCCGATTCTTCGTTCGGGAGAAGTTTTGGAGACGATTCCCGGTGTCATCATCACGCAACACGCCGGCGGCGGCAAGGCCAACCAATATTTTCTTCGCGGCTTCAATCTCGACCACGGCACAGATTTCGCCATTTTCCTCGACGATATGCCGCTTAACCTGCCGTCGCACGCGCACGGCGAGGGGTACGCGGACATGAACACCGTCATCCCGGAGTTTGTGGAGCGGGTGAATTTCGAGAAAGGTCCTTATTACGCTGATGTCGGCAACTATGGCTCGGCTGGATCGGCCCATCTGGTGTTTTTCAAGACGCTGCCCCAGAACTTCTTCAAGGTGGAAGGCGGCATGTATGGCTATGGGCGGGCCGTTTTCGGCGTATCGCAAAAGCTCGGTTCGGGCAGTTTGCTGTACGGCGGAGAGGTGTATCACGATGACGGCCCATGGAAGCATCCGGATAATTATTACAAATTCAACGGCCTTCTAACCTACAGCCAGGGCGGAGACGCCGATGGTTTCAGCATCACGGCCCGCGGTTACCACGGAAAATGGCACTCGAGCGATCAAATCGCCGAGAACGCCGTGCCCCTGGTTGGTTTCTTCGGCACGCTGAACCCGACTGACGGTGGCAATTCACAGCGTTATAGCTTGCAGGCTGAATGGCATCGCCGAGGCGCAAATTCCGAGACGAAAATCATGGCCTACGGATTTTATTATGATCTCGATTTGTTTTCCGATTTCACTTACTTCCTGACGGACCCCATTCGCGGCGACCAGTTCGAACAGCAGGACAGGCGCTGGGTGGCTGGGCTGGACGCACGCCACACGATTTTCAGCCAATGGTTTGGCCGCAAGGTGGAAAATACGTTCGGCCTGCAGGTCCGCAACGATTGGATCCACAACGGCCTTTACCAGACGGAAAATCGCGTGCGCGTGGACAAAACTGATTCCGCCACCGGCAACACTTTGCCCGCGACCACGCAAGCGGATCGCTTTACGGACACGCAAGTAGGTTTTTATGCGGAAAATAAAATCCAGTGGGCGGAAAAATTCCGCACGGTCGCGGCCCTGCGCGGCGACCTGGAATACTTTGACGTCACCAGCTTGGTTACCGCGGCCAATTCCGGCACGGCCAGCAAGTTCCTGCCCAGCCCAAAATTAAGTTTGATTTTCGGCCCGTGGTCCAATACGGAGTTCTATGTACAGGGCGGATTCGGTTTTCACAGCAACGACGGGCGTGGCACAACGCAAACGGTCGAACCGGTTTCGGGGGAAAATCCTTACCCCAATACGCCCGCCTCGCCGAATTCCCGCCCTGATCCCAACCAAAGGCGCGGAAATCGGCGTGCGCACTCTGGCCGTCCCACATCTGCAAAGCACCCTTTCGCTCTGGTATCTCCGCAGTGCTTCCGAACTGCAGCAGTCTGGCGACACCGGAGGCACGACTGCTTCACGACAGCCGAGCGACCGCTATGGCGTCGAATGGGCGAACTACTACACGCCACTGGAACATGTGGCTTTTGATTTTGACCTTGCGAACTCCAAAGCCCTTTTTACCGAAATAGACGGAGATGATGCGGCGCCGGGCAGCCCGGGTGGCAGGCGTGTGCCCGAAGCGGTTGGGCTGGTGATTTCCTCGGGCGTCACACTGCACGATCTCAAAGGCTTTTCGGCGAGTTTGCGCCTGCGCTACTTTGGCCCGCGCGATTTGACGTCCGACGGAATTTATCGCTCAAAGGCAACGGCGTTGCTCAATGCGGAGGTCGGTTATCAAATTAGCGAGAAATGGCGCGTTTCGGCCGAATTCTTGAATTTGCTTGAACCGCCGCGATCACGACATTGACTACGCCTATACCTCCCGAATAACGCCAACAGCCACGCCGGCATTCACAGACGTTTTCCACCCCGTCGAACCGTTTCAGGTGCGATTCGGGTTAGGAAGAACCTTTTGACAAATGCCGAGGCTGTCAGCTCTAGGCAGCGTTGGGACCGGTGGGGAGCCGCCCTCAACGGGCTCGAAGGCAATCACGCCTGGGAGCAATCCCGACCGGTTAAGGATAGGCTACCAGGACGCTTCGGCTCGCCAGCCCATGGAAGCAATCCGTTCGCTCACGAACCGCTTGCCTTCGTGCACGGCTCGGATGGCTTTCAGCAGGTCCGATCCCGCATCAGTCTTGGCAACGTATCCGTGGCCGCCCATGCGCATCGCGCTTTCCACGACTTGCAGGGAATCGTGCTGGCTCAGAAAGATAATGTGCGAATTCGGAGAGCTGCTGCGAATACGCCGGGCAGCTTCGATGCCGCTGATTCCCGGCAGGCTGATGTCGAGCAGAACCAGATCCGGTTGTAGTTCCTGGGCCTTGAGGACTGCCTGTTCCCCGTCCGCCGTCTGACCAATCACGTTCAGAGTGGGATCACTGGAGAGAAGGGAGCAGATCACCCGCCTGATCACTTCGTGGTCATCGACGACTAGAATCCGGATTGCAGACATTTCAAGCCTTCAGCAAGGCGGCCAGAGAACTGGCCTTGCAGATTTATAAGTGTAGCGAACCTTTCCGTTTGGTTCGATACCGTACAGTATGTATTTTGAGCTACAGGAATCCATGTACGGGACCCGCGCGCATTTCGTGCCAGCTCATGGATGCGATGCAGGGGGAGCGCCGGACATTTTGGAAGTTATGTCCTCCTCCGCCTTCTCGTGCAACTGGCGCAGTTTGGCAAATTCCCTCTGCGCCTGCTCCTTTTTTCCCGTGTCCTGGTAAAGACGGCCCAGCCGAAGGTGCACATCGGGTCGAGTGGGATCCAGTTTTTCGGCACACAACAGCGCATCGAGCGCAGCCGCATAGTGTTTCTGCTGCGCCAAAATGGCGCCGATATCAAGGTAAGCGATGCGAATGTCGTTTCTGAGCTGCACCGACTTTTTGAGCAGGACCAGGGCGCTCTCCGGATTGCCCCGCTTCATCTCGATGTCGCCCAGATAAGCCAGCGCTTGCGCATGGTTGGGATCGCTGGCCAATTCACGTTCGAACTCAGCTTTCGCGGCATCGTATTGCCTCAGCTTCCAGTGCAGATAGCCGAGACCAAAATGCACGCTGGGTTCCTGCGGAGCCGCTTTCGCAGCCGCCTCGAATTCGGTAATCGCCTCCTGGGTCCTTTGCAGACCATCCAGGGCCTGGCCCATCAACATGTGTGCGGCCGCTGAGTCTGGATTCCGCTGCTGTATTTGGCGGAACTGCTCGAGCGCACAGGGATACTTCTTCGCCCACAGGCAGCTTTGCGCCAGGACCTGATGCAGTTCTGCGTTGTCGGGATCCGCCCGGGCGGCGGGTTCGAGGTATGTCGCGGCTTCCGCAAAGCGCTTCGCGCCGTAGCAGCTCAGGCCAAGCAGAATGCGCGCCTGCATGTTCCTGGGATCCTGCAGCAGTGCTGCTCTCAGGGGAGGAATGGCCGCCTGAAACTCTCCCTGCTTGTATTCCGCCAGCCCCAGATTCAGCTGAATGCCGGGCAGCCTCGGATTTAGAGCAATCGCCCTGCGATAGGCCGCAGCGGCCTCCTTATATTTCGTCTCTCTGGCCAGGGCAACGCCCAGGCTGGCAAACGCCCCCGCGTCCTGGGGATTATGCACGGTGATTGTCCGCCATGCTGCCTCCGCTTCCGGAAATTTCCCCTGTTGCTCGAGCGCCATTGCCTCAGCCGGACTCGGCGTCTGCGGACTGGCAAACGTCGGCAATGCCAGCGCGGCAAGAACCAACAGAGACTTCCAGATTGACCAGAATGTTTTGCCAGCGGGTTCCATACGTACCAGGAATTCAGAATAGCCAGTCCCTGCGGATGAAGCAATCATTCTGGTCGTTCAGAGATTGCGGCGCAGAGGCACAAGCGAAGGGACAAAAAATACCCCGTTCGCTTAATGCGAACGGGGTTGTGTGAGTGGGACAACGACTTCTAAGGCTTTTTGCCTAGAAGATTAGTTTCACGCCCAGCTGGACCCCTGGGATCATGGGCGGTCGTGACCGCGCCGAAATTGCTGGACGAGAACGTGGTGCTGACGTCTTTCAACTGGGTGTGGTTGAATGTGTTAAAGGTTTCCGCACGTAGTTCGAGACGGCTGCCCCGGGACTCACTGAACACGAAGCTCTTGAAGAACGCTACGTTCCAGTTCTGGCGACCCGGACCATACACCGAATTGCGCGGAAAATTGCCGAACTCTCCAGCGGCCGTGGGCGAAAAGGCGGACGTACCAAACCAACTGTCCACGGTGTGCGGCGTGCTGACGCTACCATTTACATTGGGCCGGTTGTTGGCATTGGGCAGGGTATTGCTGATGTTGCCCGTGCCTGCGACCGCATCGTAGGCGATTCCGCCCTCAGTGATATTCAGGGGATTCCCCGATACCAGGCTGACGACTCCCGACACCTGCCATCCGCCGATCGTGGATTTCAGCAAGCGGTTGGAACTATCCCTCAAGAACGGGATGCCGTAGATGAAATTGACGAAGGCGATATGCCTGCGATCCAAATTCGACGGCCCGTTATCGTAGGAGTAGCTGTAGGGATTCGAAACCGTAGGTGCTGGGCAATGGAACCGTCTGATTGAGTGTCTGCCCTTGAATCAGGCTGCGCCATTCCATGTTGTAGAAGAAGAATGTGGGATGACTCTTCCAGAAGGGAGCCTCACCGCCGAGGTTGAAACCGTAAGTATTGAACCGCAGCTCGGCCACCTTCGCTGGAGCGCGGGCTTCCGTGCGGGCTAAGCGGGTGTTGCGCCGCCCACTGCGATTACCAGACAATGCGGAGGGCCCCGGTCGGTTGGCAACCCGGGAACCGGCTGGTGCCACCGTGGACGTTCACGATGCTATACTCCATCGCTTTTGCTCAAAACCCTTTGCGCGAGGGTGACCCCGCCGGAGATCCGCATGAAGCACAGGGACATACGTTTTACTATGGCCACGAGCAGGAATTTCTAGATCGGACGGGAACTAACCCCGGCCGCCAGGAACAAAAATTGGTGATCTTGCGGAGCGGACAACACTACAAACCCTACAGCGCGACCCTGTCTGTCGCGGTAACCCGGCTACTGTTTCTATTGGCCACCATATTTCTTGCCTCCCCGGTCGTCGGCCAGCAGGGCACCCACCCGGATCACGAGAAGAAAACCGAATTATCCCAGGGCATGGGAGTATCGACCGGCGCTGCGCATCCAGCGGTCAAGGACTCCAAGTCCCGCCCGATCACAGCCGGCGGGTTCGTGGACAACGCTCCGATCGTGTTCGAGGACATCACCAAAAAAGCCGGCCTGGAAAGCTTCCATCATCGCTCCGGCACGCCCGAAAAACGTTCGATCATCGAGACTCCCGGGTCCGGCGTTGCCCTGCTCGACTACGACAACGACGGTTGGCTCGACATTTATCTTCTGAACGGTTCCACGCTCGCGGCGGTGCAGGGAAAAGAAAGTCCGCCTCGGGCCATGCTTTTTCACAACAATCACGATGGGACCTTTACCGATGTCACGGACAAAGCCGGCGTCGGCAATCAGCGTTGGGGATTCGGCGTGGCCGTGGGCGATTACGACAACGATGGTTGGCCCGACATCTACGTGGCGAACTATGGCAAGAACCGCCTTTATCACAATAATCACGACGGAACATTTACCGACGTTGCGGAGAAAGCAGGCGTGACCCTCGGCGGCTGGTCCACCGGACCGACCTGGGGCGACTATGACCACGACGGCAGGCTCGATTTATTTGTCCCCGGGTATGTGAAGTTCGACGCCGATCATCCGCCGATCGCGGGACAAGGCAGTATCCCGCCCAATTTTTGCCAGTTTCGCGGCATCGCCGTGATGTGCGGGCCCCGGGGCCTGCCTGGAGAGCGCGACCATCTGTTCCACAACAACGGCGATGGCACGTTTACCGACGTCAGCGTCAAGGCCGGTGTTTCCGACCCCGACGGCTACTACGGCCTGGCCGCCGTCTTTGTCGATGTCGATGACGACGGATGGGTGGACCTGCTGGTGGCCAATGACTCCACGCCGAACTATCTCTACCGCAATCGGCATGACGGCACCTTCGAAGATGTGAGCTACGGATCAGGATTCGCGCTCAGCGAGGACGGGCGCGAACAGGCCTCCATGGGCATCGCTGTGGGCGATTACAACCACGATGGCAAAGTGGATTTCTTCACTACGACTTTTTCGGATGACTACAAAACCCTTTACCGGAATGACGGCGGCGGCAATTTTTCTGATGTCACCTACGGGGCCGGGCTGGCCGATCCCACCGTTCCTTTTCTGGCTTGGGGCACCGGTTTTCTTGATTTCGACAATGACGGCTGGCTCGATATTTTTGTCGTCAATGGGCACGTCTACCCCGAAGTGGACCGCCAGGATTGGGGCACGACCTGGGCGGAACGGCCGCAGCTGTTCCGCAATCTCGATGGCTCGAAATTCAGGGAGGTCCCTCCCGCCACCGGCAGCGGCCTGGCGGACGTCATTACCGGTCGCGGAGCTGCGTTCGGCGACCTCTTCAACGACGGCCACATTGACGTGGTCATCAATGACGTTGACTCTCCGCCCACGCTTCTGCGCAATGTGCTCAAGAACGGTAATCACTGGTTGACGCTCAAACTCATTGGCGGAGCCAAGAGTCCGCGCGACGCAATAGGAGCGAAAGTCTTTCTCACGGCGGCTGGAGTGCGACAACGGGCCGATGTTTTCAGCGGCGGAAGTTACGGCTCGAGTTCTGACCAACGAGTGCACTTCGGCTTGGGTGCCGCCACGACCGTAGACAAGATCGAGATCGACTGGCCCAGCGGGTTGAAGCAGCAGATCGCGGTCCCAAAAGTCGACCGAATCGTCACGGTCGAAGAAGGGAAACCTCTGCGCGAAATCAGGTGACACCTGACTCTCTCACCCGCTTCCGCTTGCGACCAAAGAAACTGCCGTCCCACCAGCCGCCCGTCATCGCAAATGCATATCGGCAAAAGTGAGAAATTGGTCCCAGTCGAAGGCTGTGACCGCGTGTTTGCCGGTGCGGATGTGAAAGGCCACCGTGTGCATGATCGGCTGGTTCAGTGGCGGCATCTGGTCCGTCCCCAATCCCCGTGCTCCCAGCAACCGGAAGACCGGCCCCGCGGCAACGCCGGCGAGAAACTCGCCCTTGGGATCGCCCCAGCGATCATCCTCAGCGCCGGTCACATAAACCGGACGCGGCGCGATCAGTGCGATCAACTCGTGTGCATCCACCGGGAGTTGGTCGGAGTGACCCACAAATTTTTCGAAGCTGATGCTGAGCCAATAAGGAAACGCACCGACGAGATTGGCGATCATCTCTCCATACTTGCGCCGGTAGAGTGAAGCCCCGCCTTCGCCCGAACAACTTGAGATCACCATGGCAAAGCGCCGATCCAGCGCGCCGGCCCAGAGGACTGTCTTGCCCAGGCGCGAATGGCCCATGATCGCCACGCGCCTGGCGTCAACCTCTTTATCCTTCTCCAGATAGTCCATGGCGCGGCTTAAACCGTAGGCCCACGCCCCGATCGCGCCCCAATCATCCGCCGCTGGTTCGCTCTGTCCGGGCTTGAAAAACAATGGGCGGATGCCGTCCACGTATCCGCCTTTAAAGTCCGGCTCGATGTTCTGGTAGCAGATAGTCGCGAAGCCATAACCCCGCGCCAGGGTTTTTTCGACTTCAAATTCGGTGTCTTTCCCTCGCGATGCTTCGCTAGCCTGCTGTCGCACATGGGTCTTCGGGTCCCAGATGGTGGGCAACCTGATGCCGGGATCGTTGATGACCGCTTGGTTCCCCCAAAAATTCAGAGTGAGGAATATCGGAACCGGCTTGCTCGCGCCGGCCGGCGTGTAAATCAGCAAATCGGCCCTCGGCCCATTCTTCTTGGTCGAAAAGTAGATGGTTACCTGTTTGCGGACTGCCCTTCCGCCGAGCGCCGTCTTGTCGACATCAAACACCTTGAAGGTGGTGCGTTTCGGTTTCGGGCTGCGGCCGAACACGTTGGCTTCGAAAAGCTCGACAATTTCTCCACGCCGTCGCTGCCAGTCTCGCGCGCTGCGAACCGGCTGACCGTTGTTGAACACCAGGGGATCGGGAAGCACGTAGGTGCCCACCTGGGATTCGTCGTAATTGGCGCGGGGACTTTGGGCGCTCGCACTGACGCCCATGAGCATGGCAGCAATGACCCAGCAGTAGCGGCGTTTCTTCATGAGTGGAATCTATTAGCCTCGGCAGCACTTCTCATTTGGGTACGGCATGCAACTCAATGTAATCCAGAGCGGCATGCTCCTGGCCATCCGGAAATCCTTCAATGCGGATCTCGTCCCCGGGACGAAGTGCCAGCCCGGGAATTCTACGCCAGGTGGAAGAGTCGCCGCCCGGCTTGACGGCGGGAAGGTGATCGTCGGCAACCCATTCATCCACCGGTCGATCATCCACCAGAACGCGGAACTTCGATACGCCGTTGTTCTGGTCGAAATAGCGCACATCCATTTCGTATTTTCCGGCGGCGCGGTCGAAACGGAATGTAGCCGCGCAGCCCGACACTTTCTCGCATGCAATCGCTTTACCTCCGGAAGCGTCTTCCCAGGGGTCCACATCGATGGGCGTGAATCCCTGGAGGTGCATGCTTTCCGCCTCGACCCGGTCCGGATGATTTCCCACGCGCCCCTTCGCATCGGGAATTCCGGACGCCCGGAAAAACCAGTTGCAGATGGCATCCCGCCAGACGATGGCGTGCCCTGCCTGATATTCCAGCCGGGCCAGGACCTCGGCATACCGTTGGTCGTCGATGGAGTGCTCCAGAGATTTCCATTGCCGTACAAAATCCGCTGCCCGGGCTGCGCCCTCATAGTGGGAGTCGTAGATATGCTGAATCACGGTCTTGCCCGAATGCAGTACGTAGGTATACGGAACGTGATGAAAAAATAACAGCAGATCGTCCGGCGTGGTTTTTGCTGTCTCATATAGATGTTGAACGGCGGGAGAGTATTGTCCGACGAAACCGGTGCCGGTGGCCACGGTTCGATCCATGCCGATTCCCTGGTGGTCAGCGCGATGCCATTGACCCCACCCATTGCGCTCGGAGGATTCGATCCCCGGTCCGTAGTGGCTTCCCAGAATATCGGTCAGCGTCTGCGCGCCCAATGGACCGGTATAGCTCACATACGTGGGCCAGGACTCAAGTTGCAGGTCAGTGATCGTTTTCACCACTTTCGGATCGTTGCCAAATGTCAGCCGGGTCCACTCTTCTGCGATGGCATCCGCGCTGAGATTGGGATTCCACGCCAGGCGACCGAATCCGTAGAGATTGGCCATGGCAAGTGGATGCCCGAGCCAGTTCGCATCCATGCCGACGTTCGCCACTCCGACGAAGGCGCCTGTGGGACGGTGGAAGATCTTGCCCGCGACCATATCCTTGACCGGAGTGTTGCGCCCGTTCACGCGCAGGTCGAAATCCAGAATTTCTTTCCACATGGGCGGCAGAAAGCAAAGGTGCCGCTGCTGCCCCGTGTATTCCTGCGTGATTTGCAGTTCGATGCCCTGGTTCGTCTTCTCCAGTCCGCCAAAAAGCGGCGAGACGGGTTCGCGGGCCTGAAAATCAATGGGACCATACTTGATCTGAATAATGACGTTGTCGTCGAATTTTCCGTCGAGTGGATGGAAGATGTCGTAAGCGGCCCGGGCGCGATCGTTCTTCAGGTTTCGCCAGTCCAGGTGATGGTCATACACGAAAGCGCGATAAAAAAGTATGCCTCCGTGCGGGCGGAGAGCGCGCGCAATCACATTGGCCGCATCAGCCGGCGTTCGGCCGTACGAGGAAGGACCGGCGCGGCCCTCTGAATCTGCCTTGACCACGAACCCGCCGAAGTCCGGAATCTGCTGGTAAATCCTGCTGACCTTGGCTTTCCACCATTCGGCCACCCGTGGATCCAACGGATCAAAAGTATCCAGACCTCCCGTAGTCTTCGGACTACCCAGATCGACGGACACAGCCAGTTGCACTCCCCAGGGGCGAAAGACGTCCGCGATGCGGGCCAGTTGCGCAATAAAACTGTCGTCAATCATTCGGGGATCGGCATTCACATTGTTGATCGTGCACCCGTTGATGCCGACTGAAGCCAGCAAGCGCGCGTATTGCCCGGCTCGCGTCAAACCCGCGCGGACAGCGCCATTCTCGAAGAAGATCGATGGGCCTGCGTAGCCGCGTTCGATGGTGCCGTTCAAGTTGTCCCATTGATCGACCCAGCGAATCCGGACATCGGGTCCTTCCTCCTGGTTCAGAGTCGCGAGGCGTTCGTTGCGAGCGATTTTGCTCAGCAGTGCGAACACGCCGTACAGAACGCCCCGCGCCGTCGTCGCCGTGACAATCAGGCAATCGAAACCGCGAACCTGCGCGTGCGCGAGTAAGAAACCATCTGCCCCAAGTGGCCGGGGCGGCTCGAATTCGGGGGCTATGTTATGGATCGCGGAAAGTGTCCCAAGAAGAATCGCCCTTTCCCGGATAGCTTGCTCCCTCCGCAGAGATCTGCCCAGCATTCCCGTGATTCCACGGACCATCTCGTCCTGGGCCGAGGCGAGCACGGCGGAATCTCCCAGAACTACTACCGCGGCTGGAAGCGCATCGTATTTCGCGCGCGCCACGGTTTCCAGGGGTGCATAACGCAACCACGCGTCCGCCCCGGCGTCACCCTGCAGCGCCGGCGCGGTTACGCCTCCGAGCACCAGGGCCGCCAGGATTCCTATGTGCAGGCAGCAATTCATGAGTCCAGGAGGAAATCTAGCATGACCTTCGGCTTTAGCCGATGCAGAAACGCCGCAGGCGTCGTGACTTGTTAAGGTGAAGCCGCTCACAAACTGGCCCGATCTGCCGAGGATTGACGACCCGAGGCGAATTAACTCCCAATTGACATAGGCGGAAGGTGCTTAGTGTACAATTCCTCAGCTTGGGGAGACCGAAAAGTGCGTACCACTGCTCTGCTTTGTGCTTTGGCACTGCTGATCCTTGCCCCGAATGTCGCCGGGGCGCAGTCGGTATGCCCGCTGAACGGGGTGGGCAGCCGCAAACTCTTATGCATGCTTCCGCAAGCGCTGGGCTCGTCCGGCTTCGACTACGCATTGTTTGGCATTCTGGATAACCGGCCCTTTCCCAACATCAAACCGATTACGCAGGCGGTGGGCACTCGCCTCTCGCAACTTCCCATCGCCTCTCCATCCTCCGGCATCACTTTCGCGTATGACTCGACGTTGAAAACATTCATTCCCTCTACCGACCAGAGTCTGGGTCCGATCTTTGGCGAGCAGGCGTCCACCATCGGCCCGCACAAATTCTTCGTCGGCTTCAGCTATCAGTACTTTAACTTCGATTCCATCGACGGCCACAAGTTGGACGATATCCCGCTTAGTTTCCACTCCAATCCAGTTCCGGCGGCCCTTATTCCTCCCGCCTTCGATACGCCAGCATGCAACACAACGGGTTTCCCTGCCGACGGCTCCTACAACGGCAGCCCATGTTTTGTGCGTGACTTTGTCAAGACCGACTACAACATCGACCTGCGGGTGCATCAGTATATTTTCTATTTGAGTTACGGCCTGACCCAACACCTGGAGATCTCGGCCGCTCTGCCTTTTTCGAACGTCAGAATGAGCGTGGTGGCCAAGGCCACGATCGTACCCAATTCCTTCGCCCCACAGCCTCCATATGCGGTCGATCGCTTCAATTTCTTTGTACCCGAAATGGCACAGGCCCCACAGCCCCCAACCACAAGCGTACCCAATTGCCCGGCGGCGCCTTGCTTTGATGCCGTCTTCTCCGACTCCAGGAGTGTGACGGGCCTGGGCGACGTAATCCTTCGCGCCAAATATCAGTTCTACTCGGGAGAACGGGTGGGGTGGGCTGCCGGCCTCGATGCGCGCCTGCCCACCGGGGATGAAGAGAACTTCCTTGGCTCCGGGGCGCTGGGCCTGAAGCCATTTCTAGTTTTTTCCTACAAGGGCCGGATCTCGCCCCATGCCTCCGTAGGCTATGAACTGAACGGGAATTCCCTTCTCTACGGGGATTTTGTGGCGGTTCCGACCAACACCAAAAGCGGGCTTCCGTCCCGCTTTCTGTATGTGGCCGGCGCCGATATCGCCGTCACTAAGCGCTTCACGGCAGCCTTTGACCTCTATGGTCAACGCATATTCGAAGCTTCGCAACTGCTCTCCGGACACCTGGACGACTTCGGGGCCTGCAATGATTCCGATTGCGCGGTCGTCACTCCAGGCAATCCCATCCCTACTTCCACCCTCAAGGCAAACACTGACATAAGCGTGGTGGACGCGTCAGTCGGCGGCAAGGTGCGCCTGTTCCGGAACCTGGTGGCTACGGGCAACGTTCTCTTCAAACTGAATGACAGCGGCCTGCGCGCCAAGGTCGTGCCTTTAGGCGGGATTTCCTACAGCTTCTGAGCCGGCGATCGCTAACGCTCGCTACTGGCAAGTCCGTGTCAAGGTCACATTTAGGGTAACGGATTGACATTCAACGGCACTGGCAGCCACCTTTGGCAGAGCACTGGGGAACGCTTGTCGGCGCCATAAACTTGCCATGCGAGCGGTTTGGCAACCGCGGACTTTCCGAAGGTAGAATGCCGACTCTGCCTGCCATCTTTGCCGCAAGGAGGCGAGTGTCCAGCCATCTCTTGAGTCTAGAACTCGAACCGGACGCCATACTGGATTCTGCGTGGCGTATAGCCAGGCGCGGTCAAACTGATGATGCCGAAGTCTGTGTTGCCGGGATCGTAGCCCGTGTCGGGAGACGCAAAGCGCGGGGTATTCGTGGAATTGAAAACGTCCGCGCGCAGCTGCAGACTCATTCCCTCCTTAGGTACGAACTCTTTGTAGAGACTCACATCCAAATTGTGAATGCCGTCGGTTCTCAGGCCAGAAAAATATCGCGGAGCGTCCCCTGGAGTCTGATCGCCGGGATCGGCGAAGCAATCAATGTTCAAGTACGGGACCTGGTGGATGGCTGCCTGGTTGGAACTGATCCCCACGCCGCCGCCGCATAGCACGTTGGGGCGCTGGTTCCCATCGGTCAGCCGTGAATTGGCCATGGGAATTGCCAGCGGTTGGCCGGATTGCTCCGTGATCAGGGTCGAGATCGACCATCCGCCCACGATAGCGTCCAGAATACGATTCATATTGCCGCCGATCCACTCTTTCCGCCCGATGGGCAATTGGACGATGACTGCTGCCGCCAGCCGTTGCGGTGTGTCGTTGGCGCTGATTCCATGTTCCGCCTTCAAATTGTCCAGTTGTTGCGGGTTCCCATTGTTGAGGGTGCCGACAAACGCATTCGCACCCACCGATGAGTCATCAGTCAGTTTGGAAAGGGTGTAACTGCCTTCGAAGCTCACGTGATGGGTAGTCCGTTTCTGGAAGCGAATTTGTATCGAGTTGTACCAGGAACTGGCTTCGAGCAGCGGAAGGGCCTCGAAATCTCCATCGAACTGGGGATACGGGCGGAGCAGGTTCACCCGCGGAAGCGTCGCCTGGCCGTAATTGGAGTTAGGCTCGTTGAAAATCGCCGGCCCGGCGTTGTACGAACAACTGGCACCGCCGCCGAATAAAGAACAGAATGGATTGGCGACACCTGTCTGCAGATAATTGCTGACACAGCCGTCAGCGTCGCAGGCAGGGTCTAACGCGTGCTGCTGAGCCGAAATCTGCGCCAGCAGACTCGACGATATGAAATCCCGATTGCGCGTGCTGGAATAACCGCCCCAGGGAAGATGAATGCTCCGGTTGGCGGAATAGTCAACCCCGATGACGATCTGGCTCGGCAGCAGCCGTTGGATCCCCAGATTCCATTGGTAGATGTCTGCATTCCGGCCCGCCGTTGTCCCCAGATCATTCCCATTTCCGTAGCCCCACTCCGCCAGAGGGCCGTACTGCTTTCCCTGCGGACCGGTCAGGCCGCCGGGGAAAGGATCGGCCAGGCTTGTGCCCGGTGCCATGGTGTTAAAGTCATCCAGCGTGAAGAACATTGTCGCGCTTTTGCGGAATGCCGTACCGGGATACTGGAAGTTGGTGGCTACGCTCATGCCGTAGTAGATACCGGCGCCGCCGCGGACTACCGTATTTGAATCCAGTTGGTACGCAAAGCCCAGCCGCGGCCCAAAGTTCTTCCGGTAGACAGGGACACTTCTCATACCCGATGAGGGAAACAGGGTAATCCCGTTCAACGCTACGGTTCCCAATCCCGGCGTCTGTCCGCCGCTGCTCAAATCGATGGACATATTGCTACTGCCCGCGAAATCGCTGAACTGCAGCTGATTGTTGCGTTCCGTATAAGGCGTGCTCCATTCATACCGCAGGCCCAGGTTGAGCGTGAGTTTCTCGTTCACTTTCCAGTCGTCCTGGAAGTAGAAACCGGTTTCCTTCGATTTGGTTGCCACTGCCGGGTAGATATTGATCGAACTGACCCCATTGTCCCCGCCATTGATGTTGTCTGAATATCCGAACAGGAGGCTAGCGAACGGATTACCAGTGGGGTTGCCGTTGATATCGGTCTCGCTGTCGGGAAACGGTGAGGTCACATAGTCCGTGAAGTTCAACAAACCGGTAGGGTACGGGGGTTGAAAGAAGTTGTTGAAGAAGATCCGCTGTTCGCCCCCAATTTTCATCAGATGCGACCCTTTGGAGACGACCAACTGGGAGGAATAGCTATAAAGGGTGTGGGCAAAAGTTGTATTGAGACAACACTGATCGTACAGGCTGGTCCACGGCGACGCGCCCGTCATTTGAATCGTCGGCATACGGTCGAGTCCGTTGGCTTCCAGCACCGTGGGCAAGCCGACGCTGGTCAGGCTGGGAAGATTCGTGGTCTCTGCTTCACGAACCCGGTCCACTGCAAAATGGTTAGTCCAGATGATCCTCGGACTCAGTGTCCAGGTGTATTCGAAAGAACCGTTTTGTGCGGTTACCGGATCGCTGGTGACGCCGTCATTGAAATCACCATCACCCAGGATCGTCGGCGTGGAATAGCGGCTGTGGCTCCGGCTGTATCGCCCACTCACCCGGTTGCTGTCCGAGATTTGATGGTCCAACTTGATGTCGAACTGATAGTCCGGAGCATGCGACAGAGTGGCCAGACGAAAGTTGTTGAATTCCCCGGGGAGATTGGGCTGCGGGTACAGGTTGATGATGGCCTGTCCAATCGGGTCGATTTCACCACCGTTGATTATGTTCCCCGGGACCTGACTCCTGGTCGAGCAGTCGGGACTGCAACTGATCGGGTCATAAATCGGAGTCGCCGCGGCTGAAAAATCGCCGATTCGCTCATTCGACGTCCCCGGAAACATTCCATTCATCGGCACCGAAGCCACAATGTTGATGGGTTCGTCGTCTCGCACCTTCTCCAGGTCGAAAAAGAAAAACGTCCGGTTCTTCCGAATCGGGCCGCCCAATGAAAAGCCATATTGGTCCCGCGCGTGGTTTGGTCTTCCGTTGGGAGCGGGATTGAAAAAATCGCGAGCATCGGTCCCCGCCCGCTGCCCGAACCACCAACCACTGCCATGAAACGCATTGGTTCCGCTCTTCAGCACCATGTTTACGACCGTGCCGCCATTGTTCCCGAATTCCGCCGAGAAACTGTTGTTTTGGACCTTGAACTCCTGGATCACCTCGACCGAAGGTTCGTAGTACACGTTGCTGGTAGCACCTTCTCCCTGTTCGGGTGCGCTGATCAAGGAGCCGTCAATCCGCACTTCGGCGGTTGCATTGCGCTGCCCATTGGAGACAAAATTCGTTCCGGCTGGATAATTGTCCTGCGTGCCTGATCCTGCGGCCTCGGTGACCCCGCCGGAAAGAAAGGTGAGCCCAAAGAAATTGCGACCTGGCAAGGGTATGTCCTTGATGTATTGGCTTGTAACTTCCGTGCCCAAGGTCGAATTCCCGGTATCCATAAGTGGCCTCGCAGCATTGACTTCGACCGTGGTGGTCACCGCACCGGGAGTCAGAGCGAAATTGATCGTTGTTTCCTGATCCACGGCCAGCACCACGCCAAGCCGCTCGGCGCTTCGGAAACCCGCCACCGCCACCTTTACCGAATACGTGGAGGGCCGAAGGCCGGTGAAGAAGTAACTACCCTTGTCATCGGTGCGAGCAGTGTTGGATATGTTCGTGCCGGCATCTGTAATCGTCACCTTCGCGTCGCGCACCACGGCCCCGGTTGCGTCCGTGACCACGCCCCGGACTTGGGCCCGGTAGCTGCCTTGGGCGAAAAGCAACCCGACAGAGCCTGCCGACAAACAGGCAACCAAAATCCAACGCGACATGCGTGCCATCCTATGCATGGTGAGCCTCCATTTCGTATCCCTGCGACCGCTTCGGTTGACGGCCCCCAAACGCGGGCCAACAAATGCACATTTATCTACTTCTTCAAGTCAGGCGCGAACGCCGCTTCGCTCGCATTCGCTGGCAATGGCCACGCCCCGGGGTCACAATTCTGCCGCACGATGTTCCACAACCCGGAGCGGTCCCGAAACGCTTCCCTGCCTCCCTCGCGAGTAACCGACTGTTGAACGAAACCACAATATGGTGAATGTCGGGCCGGTCGTTACATGCTCTGTCCAACACCGCAACTCCTTCCGAATTGTTGCCTGACCGCGAGAAGGATATCCACAGATACCTCTGGAATAGTTGGAAGGTGGAAAGCCAGGTTTCGGGCTGGTGCGCGATTTCCGCAGGAGCATAGGCGAGACCCCGGCTCGTCTTCTCGGACTCTGACAGGCTCAATAATTTGGAAAGTTCATTCACGTTCGCCAATTCCTCGACCATGCGCAAATGCACTGCCTCCGCTCGGTTTGGCAGTCATGGCTCCCACCAGAACACGGCTCCCTTCTGAATCGGCGGCAGGTTGTACGTGAGATTGCCGGCGTTGGCAATTCCCTCGATGGTGGCCACGTCTCCAAGAAACGGAAGAAAAAATCCGTGCCCCTTTCGAGCCCCGGTGATCACGACCTGTGTCCCGGTTTGCGGAGTCTGGATCGGGTTCACTCTCCCGCGCAGCCCTGCAAAGTTCGCAAAGAACACATGAGTCTTGCCGTCAACCCGCGAAATGGAGGTTGCGATCCGGGGTGAAGCAACTACGAGTACGGCGTTTCCGCCTTTTAGCCGTTCCAGGAAGGTCTGCTCCAGCTCCGGGCTCGCAGACTCGAAATTGTTTTTCAAAGCGGCGCTGTAGTCCGCACCGGGACACTTACCGAACCGGGCAACATTGTCGGCAGTGCCAATTCCCGTCGCGTCCCGTCCTGTGATCACCAGCGTCTTGCCGGTCTGCACGTAATTTTTCAGCCAGGATTTCTCAGCATCGTTCACGATTCGGACATCGGGAAGGATCAGAGTGTCTCCCCGGAAATCCTCAAGCGTCCGGGGCGTAACAATTTGAAACTCCAGGTGCTTTTGCATGAGCAGAATCAAAATGCCACGGTAGGACGGAATAAATTCGTCGGCGTAGTAGTCTCGGGATTCCGGAGAGAAGTAAACGCCGATCGGAGAAATCGGTGTACGGGGATGATAAAAAGCATCTTCGTGGGCCTTGATCCACGAAAATATCTGTCTTCGGGTCGGCCGATCATTCGATCCGGCCATCGAATGCCCCGGGGCATCCCAGAAATTAGCTCCGGCCATGATCTCCGATGCCGCCAGGTTCTTCATGGCCTCGCGGGGGTCCACTTTCTGATCTCCATCCCATGAGTAGTTCAAGATCCAGGTGGCTTTTCCTTGAGCGAACGCCCGGAACGAGTACATCCCGACCTGGTACTCGAACCAGTCCAGCTGCGTTCGGGACGAAGCCATGTGATCGCCTTCGCCAAATTCGTACTCATGGGCAATGGCATCGACGACCGGGTAAAGCCGGTAAACGTCGGCGCCCACGCGAACCGCTTCTTCTTCAATTCCGGGATAGATTTCCGGAATCACCTTGATCGCAGGATTGACCGCCTTCGCGTTCCTGGCGATTTCCTGCATAAAGTCCGTAAAGGTTTGAATTCTGAACTCAACCCATTTTCGGAAGTTCGGGTCGGAAAAATCCCCGAGTCTCAGATCCTTCCGGGCATTCAAGCCCGTCTGCTTGGCAAACGCCGCGACGGTATAGTCATCGAAACTGGCCCAGCTGTCTTCCCAGCCTTCAAAGTGCGTCATCCAGTAGGGGATATCCACATAAATTCCATCAATACCGGTGGCCGCGATCTGCCTCACGCGTTGCATGTAGGCCTTGCGCCAGGCGGGAGCGTAGGGACTGACCCAGACGTCTTCGTCGCCCTTGGCAATCCAGAAGGCGGCGCCTCCCCCAAAGACGGCTGGTTCGCCAGTAAGCTTGCGTTGCAGCCAGTCCGGATGATCCTTGGCCAAGGTGTGCGGCGTCTGATCAGCATTGGCCGTGATGCATTCCGTCCCCGCGATGTAGACGAAGGCGTAGTTCGCCGCCGCGTGTGCCTTCTCGGCCACCAGCTCAATGGCCTTCAGCTTTTCCGTGGGATTCAGAAAGCTCTCATATCGGCCGGGGATATCGTTGTCCACTTCGATACCAAATACGGCATCCTGTTGCGCGTTCTCGACAATTTGAGCCGCGTTGTCAGCCTTCAGCCCGTACGCTCCAATGCGAACAAACTGGGTCCAGTTCTGCTCCACGGCGTTGGGGGCGGCATGAGCTGCCAGGGCAAGGGGCACGATGAGCGCAAACCAGAACTGGCAGGACCGTCTTGTGCTGCCTAGAGGCGCCATCCGGAGTACCCTCGCCTGTCTTGGCGACTTTCGTATGATTTCGTTTTATAGCTTTTACTTTCGCTCTGGTTACACTGTCAAGTGTAAAATACGCTTTCTTCCGGGCAGGGGCCGTCCCAGGCCGCAATGTCGCGAAGGAAGATTGAGCCGAATCTGAGTAGGAGCAAACCGTGCTAAACGAAGAACGCCGCCGGCTAATTCTGGAAATACTGAACCGCGACGGTCGCGTCCTGGTGGGAAATCTGGCCAGGCAATTTCGAACCTCTCAGGTCACCATTCGCAAGGATCTTGATCTGCTGCAGGCAAACGGGCGAATTCATCGCAGCCACGGTGGCGCATTGCCTTCGCAGAAGAGCGTTTTGGAAGACCCGAGTCTCCGGGAAAAGGAAAGGCTCCACCGGAAAGAGAAGCTGCAAATCGCCACCGCAGCTGCCCGCATGGTGAAAGAAGGCCAGGTCGTGATTCTGGATTCTGGGACTACAACCACGGCGATTGCACGCGCATTGCGCGACTTCGCCAACTTAACGGTCATTACGAATGCCGTGAACATTGCCGCGGAGCTGTCTGGGTCATCGGTCGAAGTCATTCTTACCGGCGGCACTTTGAGGAAGAATTCGTTTTCTCTGGTGGGGCCCATCGCCGAGGAGACGCTGCATCGCTTGAACGCAGATATCCTGTTCCTGGGCGTCGACGGTTTCGACGTGCATTATGGTTTGAGCACCCCGAACCTGCTCGAAGCCAAAGTCAACCGCGCCATGATGGATGTGGCCAGGGTTGTGGTTGCTGTCTGTGATTCGAGCAAGTTCGGAAAGCGCAGCTTGTCTTCCATTGTGCCAGTTTCGGAGATCGAACACTTGATCTGCGACCGCGGAATCGCCAAGACAGATCTAGCGGCCATCAGGAAAGCCGGGGTGCAGATCACCCTTGTCTAAGGTTTGCTTTTGTTTCCGCTCTCCCGCATGCTCACGGTCCCCCGGAACTGCTGAAACATGCGCTCGGCGTTCTTGTGATAGATCTTTTCCAATACCGCATCAGGAAGATCCATGCCATAGATTTTCCAGCGGCCCTGCCCAGGATACCCCCAGTAGTCGAAGTACTCATCGGCAGTTTCCAGCCACCGGAAATGATTGCGGTACATGGCTTCGTCCATCCCGTTATCGGTCCCAAACATGATGCGGTCCTGATACTTGATAAAAAAATCGCGAGCGCGACGCGGCTGGCGACCCAGTTCTGCTTCCCGTGCACCAAACTCGACCATTACGTTAGGGAGGGTGTCCAGCAGGTGAGACACGTAGTTCAGATTTTCCGGCCAGTTCGCCATATGCAGCGCGACAAAGGTGGTGTGCGGGTGCTTGGCAAACATGCGATCTCGGGCCGCTAGCAGCGATTCTTTGCTGGGAAACTGCGGGCCATGGAAGCTCCAATCCGGGTGTTCGATCAGCTCCTCATAGCGCTCGTTCGTATTGTCCACCGGATGAAAAAATGCTTCCGGATCGCTAACATGAATGGAGACGGGAATTCCCAGTCGGCCGCATTCCTCCCAGATGGGGTCAAGCCGCGGGTCGTCGATGGCCACGAGTTTCCCGCTTTTGTCCCGGATGCTTAATCCCAGGTCCTTTAATTGTTTCAGGCCTCTGGCGCCGCGCGCCACTGAATCATCGAGTTGGGCAACCATCTCCTGACTGAAGTTGGGATCGTCGATCTTGCTCCAGTCAATCTGCGAAAAAACAATAAAGCGTCCAGGATAGGGTTTTACCATCTCATCGATCACCCCCTGAAGCTTATCTCCCCACATTCCAGTGAGGATGACCACCGTCCGCACATTGGTATTGTTCATGATCTCTACCACGCGCGAGGGCGGCAGGTGCTCTTCGATACGCATGGCGTCATTGGTGTGATTATGAACGTCAATGACGTAATACTTTGCCCGATCAACGTTGTGGGCTGCAGTATGGAGCATCGGAACCGGATGGAAGTCTTTCAGCAGCAGGGTCTTTTTCTGCTCGGCATCCGCCGCCGAGTGATAGCCGATTTCTTCTTTCGCACCCGCCTGTGGGCTCGCGACAGCACGGGATAGTGGCCAGAGTATGAGACTCATGAATAACAAGAAGGCTGTTGTCGGTTTCATGGACATCGAGAGCCCCTTCCGTGTCTTACTTTCTCGGGTTGACAACTTCCGTAAACGAAAGTAAAAGTAATCGTTCGCAATATACCGCAACTGCCGGGTTTGTCCAAGACACGAACACGCGGACTCGGTTTTGAGATTGGCTGGAAATGGAATGATCAAGAGACCGGACCTAATTCGCAAGGTGTTGGTGACCCTGGCGGCGCTTGCAACCTCCACCGGTCTCTTGGCGGAAACAGGATTGGGGCAGATCGAAAACTCGGGGTTGTTGATTCGCGCCAACTCTGCCGTCGGACAATATACCTTGCAGGAACGAACGGGTGCGGCCCGATTTACCGCCGGAATCGCCGCCAAGGTCAATGGTAGCTGGCTCCACTCCAGCGATTACCCCCAGCATTCGGCGCACTCGGCGTCGGGAAGCGGGGCCGATTACGATTCTGAACTGACAATTACCAATACTGGTTTGGCCGGAAAACCGGACCTGATTTGCTTTCTGCGTCTCTACTCAAGCCCACCGCACGCCGAGATTCAGGTCGAGGTCCGTAATACGACGCCGAAACAACTTGAGGTGCAAGCGCTGCGCCTTGTCGAATTCGGTAGCGCGCGGATGTTGGACCTCGGCGGCCCGGAATCCGCGGATCGGATTCTCTCTGATAGCTTCAGTGAAGACCGGCCGGCCATGGCGATTCACGATTTGTCCGACACCTCCACGGGAGTACACAAGGGCGTAGGCAGCCAGCTGATTTATAACCGGCAAAGCGGGCAGAGCCTTTTTCTGGGGGCCCTGACTTCGGATCGGTGGCTGACGGTTTTGAGGTTGCGAGTGCAGCCGCAAGCGGGAACGATCACGGGCTACGAGGTGGACTCCGTCGGAACCACCGAACTCGCATCTGAAAATTCTTTGCAAGGCTCGCCCCCGGAAGACCGCATTGAACTCAGCTTGCCGATCCCCCCAGGAACCAACATCCTTTCGGAAAAAGTTATGGCCGAACTCGGGGCGGATTACCACGCCCAGCTGGAGGCCTACGGCAATCTGATTCGAAACCTGCATCACGCCAGAATCGGCCTGCCGACGCCCATGGGTTGGTGGAGCTGGACCGCCTACTATTTCGGTTTGAACCAGGGCGCGGCTTTGACCAATGCTCAGGTCCTATCCCAGCATCTGAAAGATCTGGGCTACAGATTTTTCCATATCGATGAAGGCTACCAGTACGCACGCGGGGAATACACCACTACCAATGCGACCAATTTCCCCGACGGCATGGAAGCGATGGAACGCAAAGCGCAAAACCTGGGACTGGTCCCGGGAATCTGGACCGCGCCCTTTGAAGTGTCTGAGCGGTCTTGGATTTACCAGACCCATAAAGATTGGCTGCTGCACAACGCCGAGCGGCAGCCTATTCATGCCGGATTCGTGATCACGAGCCGGAGCAAGAAGAAGCATCTGGACGCGCTATACATTCTCGATGTCACCAACCCCGGGGCACAGAGCTATCTTCGTCAGACCTACGGGACACTGGTTAGGGACTGGGGAATTCGCTACATCAAACTCGATTTCATGGACGACACGGCCGTCGAAGGCCACTATTTTCGCCCTCATACGACCGCGCTGGAAGCTCAACGCATAGGGCTGCAGCTCATCCGTGAGGCTGTCGGAGAAGATGTCATCCTGGATAAGGACGGCAGTCCCATGCTGAATCCGGTGGGAATTGTCGACTGCGGGCGAATTTCTCAGGATACGGGGCACACTTTCGAAGCCAGCCGGGATGCTGCCACCGGCATCGCGGCGCGCTATTACATGAACCGCAACTTCTTTCTCAGCGATCCAGACGCATTTACCGTTTCACGTCAAACCGTTGATGAACAGGAATGGCATGGCGGTAAACGTCCTCTCACTCTCGATGAGGCACGTGTTTCCATCGCTCTGGCCGCGGTTGCGGGAGGCATGTTCGAAATTGGCGACGATCTGCCCACCTTGTTTCAGGACCCGGATCGCATGGCGCTGGTGCAGAATCACGACTTGATCGACATGGCCCGGTTAGCTCGCGCTTCCACACCGTTGGATTTGATGACCTATGCTCCAGAAGACGAATTTCCGAGCAATTTCATCTTGCATGAGAGCAAACGCCAGACGGTCTTGACGGTATTCAACTGGACCGGGAAGCAAAGGTCGCGACATTTCGGATTTTCGGAGCTTGGTTTGGCGAGTGGGAAATTCGAAGTCCGCGACATTTTTGCAGGGGGGACGTCAATCCCACAAAACGCGGAGTCAATCTCAGTAACTCTTGCGCCCCGCTCGGTGCAGATGCTGAAAATCATCAACACCTCAATCCCGCAAGCGGCGCCAACCGTGAGTGCCAAAATTCCGGAGCATGCCACCGTCGGTGTGCCCGCGCAGTTTTCAGCGGAAAGCGAGCCTGAGGGGGTTACGGCCCTTGGGTATCATTGGGACTTTGGAGACGGCACAAGTTTTGCTGGACAAACGGTATCGCACACGTTCACTCACTCTGGCACCTTCACCATCCACTTGATTGCCGATGGAATCGAAGGTTCTCCGTTCGAAAAAGAATTTCAAGTTTCAGTCAGTGGCAGCTTTGACACCCGCTTCGACCCAACCAAACTGGCCCGATAGCGCATCCGGTCGCCATCTGTCTGGGAAGGATGGACCCAGATCTTCCAGGAAGGCTTTCGCAAGTGTTTGAGATAGATGGTAGGCACGACTGGACTCGAACCAGCGACCTCTACCGTGTCAAGGTAGCGCTCTAACCAACTGAGCTACGCGCCTACGTTTATTTTCAAGCACTTGCAACAACAGACGTTCCCGGCATGTGGCCACGCGGGGCCAACAAGGATTTTACCACGCGTCCTTGGGCCAAGCGCTTCGTCGGCATCAGGCCTTGCGTGTACACATCCAGCGTGATCCTGCTGTTTGCGTGACGCGAGCTCTCTTGCACGACCTTCACGTCTTCGCAATCGCAGCTGCCAAGAAAAAGAACGATCGGGTCGACGCCGGCAAGATCGCCGATTGCTTGCGCTGCGACTTTCTGCCGGAATGCTACATGGCACCAACCGAGATTCGGGACAGACGGCGAACGTTGCCTACCGCTATTTGCTGGTACGGCAGATGGTGCAAACAAAGAATCGGATCTCAGGTTTGCTCATTGAAACCGGAGTGACTCACAACAAGCAGCGGCTTCACAAAGTGGGATATTTCCGCGAACTGCTCGCGAGCAACGAAGAAGTGAGTGAGAGTATTCGACCCCTGCTCCGACTGAGCCGGGATACGATCGCGCGACTGCAGAAAACGGAACGAGACCTCGTGAGATCACTGCAGCGAGATCCCGGCTGACCGCGAGAATCAAAAGGCTTAGAACTGTTCCAGGAGTCGGGCCCATTTACTGCACTGACCTGGGCTCTGGAGATGGGCGAGATTTCGCGCTTCCCATCGATCCGACAAGCGATCAGTTACTGCGGGCTCTGCGGTGACGAAAGAAGTCCAGCCGAGAAGTCGGTTCGCACGCCGATTTCCAAACAGCGCAACAAGAATATCCAATTTGTGCTGATCGAGGCATGAAACACACTGCTGAACAGATCGTCGCAATCCTTCGACAGATCGAAGTTGAAGTAGCCAATCACAAGCCCGCCGGGCAGGCCTGCCGAGAAGCGGCCATCACCGAACAAACCTACGTGCCATGGGCACAAGCCTCCTCCACGTTCCGCACTCCAAGCAAGAGACAAAGTCTTGAAGGGCGGGGCCTTCCACCTCATCGCAAGGGCGGACCAGACAGCGGGACTCTTTTGTATTCAATCAGTAGTGAACCGGGTGAATCGGTGATTTCAAGAGTGAGATGCTGAAGGTCAATCCCGTTCATTGTGACAGTCTTGCCTGGGCCGTAGGCAGGGTGGTAGCTCACCTCGTATTTTGCCTCTGGCACGATCTCGTTCAGCACACTGTGGTAACTGTCATATGGCGACTGGTCCCGACGGAATGCCATGATCATGCCGTCCTGCTCAGCCGGTCTGTGGTATTGCAGTACGCACCAGTCTTCCGGGCTGGTCGTGACTTCGTTCAGCGGATAAAAGTTTCCGAAGTAATATTTACGGATACGCTTGCCTTCTTCGATAGCCTGCTTGAGCAGGTCGCGAGGGTAGGATGCCGGGCGAACGTCTTCGCTGAAGGAAATGCCTGCGTTGAAGCCACTACGAAACAGATACGGTGTGGCTCCCATCTCGCCGCTGGTGCTGAAGGGCACGTACCGGCTGAGGCCGGCGGTCATCACCTGGTTCTGCAGCGCGGCCTGGTTGAAGTCCAGTCGCAAGAGCGGTTCAATGGTGCCGTCAGTTCGCCAGAGGGGAATCGAGCGGGAGGCGGTCTCCAGGTCGATGCGCCGCCCGCCGCTGGCACAGTTATCGATAAAGAGATGGGGATAAGCCGCGCGAATGTCATCCCACATCTTATAAAGACCCTCAATGTAGCGAATTTCCGCCAGGCCGGCGCGATCAGGATCTTTGTCATCGACCTGCTTCCAGTAAGCTCCCGGGCTGATGTTGTAATCAATCCGCAAGCCGTCGATGCCGTATTCCTTGATGGCGGCGATCAGGTACCTGGTCATGTATTCGCGTGCCGCCGGCAAGCCCAGGTTGTACAGGCCGTTGTCGGCGTTGCTCGGAGTAATGACCCAATCCGGATGTTCTTTGGCCAGGTAGGTTCCCCGGTACACGCGTTCCGGTTCGAACCAGACCACGAATCCCATGCCGTCCCGATGGGCTGCGTCGCTGATCGGCTTCAGGCCGTGCGGAAAGCGGTCGGCGGGTTCTACCCGCTGGATGGGAAAACCGTAGTTCCCCATGCCCTCAGGAAATCCGCCCTTGGTCCAGTAGGCGTCGAGCCACAGCATTTCAAATCCTAAGCCCTTGATCGATTCCAGATGCGACAAGACATCGGCTTCGGTGCTTTCGTTAAATTCGTAGAACGAAGTACTCAAATGGACGATCGGAGGGACGACGACGGCCCCATCGATTCTGGGCATGATGTGGCTGAACATGGTGTCGCGAAAGAGGTTGTAGCCGTGGAACTGATCGGCTCCAAACCAATAGAGCTGCATGATGCGCGGGCTTCGGATACTCTCACCCGGATGCAACTTGAGGTGCAGGTTCCGCAAACCGGCTTGCAGGTGTAACTTGCCATCCTTTTGCCATTCGGTTGCGGCGCTCCAGTCGCCGGACCAACCGACGGCGGTGATAACGCCTCCGCCGCCATAGCGAAGATTGAAAAATGGACAGGCGCCCTCCGAGGACCTGCCGCGGGTTGGCCCGAACTCGATTTTCTGCCCCGGCTTCAGCGCGTCGTCATACGGCTGCCAGTCGTTCGCCAAAGCATCACTCCCCTGCAACCTTTGCAGCAGCGGAGTTGTGCCGACCCCCGGGTCGACCGTTACATCCATGGCGTTCAGTTTCTCGATGACGGCGGTGTCCGCGGTGCCGTGGTTGGAAAGATACAAAGTCCAATCAACTCCCGGAGTGTCGGTATAAATAATGGCAACCGCCCGCACTTCCAAACCGCTCTTGGGATCCTGCAGAGAAACGGTGCGCTCGACCCGGTTGTTGTCGAGTTGCTTCACATGAACATCCCGCTTCCATTGGCCGAGAAATTCGCGGGATGATTGACCGGCCAGCATGAAGGAAAATGGCAGATCGCTTTCGACGTCCCATTGGTCGGCAAGGTCGTCAATCCCCAGGCGTTCACCATCCTGAAGCAGCACCTTCGCATCCGCCCAGTCGGCGGGAGCGAATCCTTTGTTCTCATGCGCTCCCTCCACAACCAGATCAAAGGTCCGCGCACCTTCTAGAGGGACGTCGATGGTGCGCGGCCCGGCCGATGACTTCATGAAATCACTGGCAAAGACCTTCTTCCCGCCCACCTCCACCGAGAATCTCACGGAAGAATTGGCTGAGGCATAAGGGCGATCCACCCCAATGTCGGCCGTGAACCGGGATGCCGGTTTAGCCAGCTCAACCCGGATTACACTTTGCGGGCTGACTCCCAGGCCGCTGGTGTATGGCTTTTCGCCCAACTGCATCCTGCTGCCGCCCGAAGAAAGGTCCTTCTTGGTATCACCCAGAGCGCTTTCATGAATAATGACGATCCGGTTGGCCGGCGCTGCCGCAGTAGGCGTGTCGGCGAACGCTCTTTCTGCCCACGAGCGGTTAAACGACGTCTCTCGGCTGGCTGGTGCTTCCTGCGAGAAGAGCGAAGGCGGCAGGACAGCCAGAACGGTGATACTCAATACCGTGCCGAGAAACAGCGTGCTTCTTCGCATTCCGGAATCTCCCCGATTCATGTCGCTCTGCGAAGCTCGTCCAACTTCGCCCCGCTTGTTTTCTCTTACACGAAAAAGCGGGGCCCTGCGCATTTCGCGCCAAGGCCCCCTGGTCAGCGACCGATTACCATTACCAACCGAGCTTCAGCCCGAATTGGATAATGCGGGGAGGGCCGGCGCTGCTGATACTACCGATTGTCGGCGATAGCATCGAGTTGTTCGGATTCCCCAGGTTGACGTTGTTAAACACATTAAAGAACTCGGACCTGAACTGCAGACGCATCCCTTCGCGAATGACGAAGTTCTTGAACAGTCCGAGATCAGTGTTGAAAGAGCCAGGACCGTACAGGCTGTTCCGGCCACTCGTTCCGTAGGTGCCCGGCTGGTTGATTTGAAAAGCTGCCGGATTGAACCACTCGGCGATCTTCTGAGCTCGCGAACGGCTGCCACTCAAGTTGGGATCTCCGATTTGATTTGGCCGGCCCTGAGTTCCGCCCAACGGAGATCCGGCGCCAGTCAAGGAGGCGTCGTAGCCGTCGAGTATGGAGAAGGGGGCCCCGGTCGAGGCTTCCATCAGCCCGGTGACTTCCCAGTGATTGAATACCTGTCCCAGGAACGAATTGCCCCCGCGGTAAGGACTGGGTACCTCATACACCAACGAGAGTCCATCGACGTGCCGCCGATCGAAATCCGACGAACCCCGGCTTCCGACCAGATTGTTCGGATCCTGGCCGGCGAGACAGGCGAAGTCGCAGCTCGCGATGTCAATGGAATGTGAATAGGTATAGGAGTTGGTCAAAGTAAAGCCGGACCTGCGATACCGAACGGTGGATTGCAGCGAGTTAAAGCTGGCGTTGCCCACCGATTGATACTGGCCGATTGCGCCCAACTGCCCGGGATCAATAAGCCTTCTTTGCTGGATGTTCGCCGTAGTGGAATAAGGCTGGCCGGTCCCTGGATCGATACCCGGGATGAAAACCGCCAGGTTGCGGGACACCCACAACTCTTGATGGCGAGTGAGCTTCCCGACGTAACCAACCTCGATCATCAGGTTAGACGTGAGCTGCTGTTGAACGCCGAAGGTGAGCGACGTAATCCGGGGATGCACAAAATTCTTGGGCCAGGAGGTAGCGTCGCTTTGCAGTTGGAAGAACGCCGGGTCGGTTCGAATGCTCGACGCGGAAACCTGGGGGAAGGCTGGCAGACCGGCGTAGGGATCGCTCAGAGTGCCCGGAGGGTCCGGGTTCGAATTGATCGCGATGTAGGGGAGATTGTTGCCGGCAAATGAGGTTGACCAGGCCGACAACGCGTCGGTAAAGAGCCCGGCGCTTGCCCGCACGGCGGTTTTCCCGTTCCCGAATGGATCCCAGGCCAGGCCGATGCGGGGTTGAATCTGCTTCTTGTCGGTCGGTATCAGGTTCGCCGGCACGCCATCGGGATAGTCCGGCGTAACGTCGCCGGGGTACACCATCCCCAACGGGGCGAACGGAAACACTGTGGAATGGACGCCCGCATAATATGCCGGGAAATCGAAAGTGCCGAAGCCGGGCGCTCCCAGGTGAAACTCTGAGGAATTGGCCCGGTACTCCTTGAACGGTTCGTGGAGTTCGTATCGCAGGCCGAGATTCAAGGTAAGGTTACGCCTTACTTTCCAATCGTCCTGAAAGAAGAACATGCGGCTCCAGGATTCGTAGCCTGGATTGAACACGTACTGGATGCGCAACGCGCTGTCGAGGGCGCCCAACAGAAAATCGGCTGTGGGGTTACCGGATTTCGTCCCATCAAAGCCGAGATCGCCGGTCTGGACTTCGTCCACATCGAGGTGATGTTGGCGGCGGTACAAGTCGACGCCCATCTTCATGTTGTGCTTCCCCTTGAGCCAGGTCACAAAGTCGGAAGCTTGCCAGTTGGTGCCGCCTTCAATCCAGTTGTTGGCACCGTAGTCGCCCATGGTGAAACGGCCTGCCACACCAATGGTCGGAGAAACCATGGGGACGGAAGGATGATTCTGGTACCAGTAGTCGTAATCCCAGCCGTTAATGCCCATGGTTGCAGGCGATGTGCCATCGACTTCGCTTCGCGTCTCGTGTTGAGCAGCGTAGCCGAAGCGCGCTTCGTTGATGAGAGTCGGACTGAAGGTATGCGTCTCCGAAATTGCAATGTCGGTCTGCGGACCGCTCGCTTTATACGATCCATACCCGGCGTAAGGCCCGGTGGGGAAGGCATTCAAAGGCACCACCCGTTCGTAAAACACCATACCGTTCAATTGATCCGAGCGCGAAATGTTGAAGTCGATTTTACCCACGCCTTGATCAGCGTTGTTTGTGCTGGCGCTCGAAGTAAAAATCGTGCCGCCTGGCGGCGCCACGGGAATGAAATTGTTCAGAAGATAACTGGATACCGGGTCGAATCGATTGGTCGGGATCACATACTGTCCCGCGGAATTCTGCGAAAAGGGAAGCCCGGTAGCGGGATCTTTGACAGGAGTCGCGCTGGTGATGAGCCCCTGGCGCTCGTCGGCGGTCAACGGTACTGAGGAAATCAACGACTCCTGGCTGATTCTCAAGCCCTGATAAGAACCAAACCAGAACAGCCGGTTACGAATGATTGGACCGCCCGCGCTTACTCCGAATTGATTCTGATGATACGGAGTGTTTCTGCTGGCAAAGTAATTCCGCGCGTTGAGGCTGGTATTGCGCAGAAACTCGAAAGCCTCGCCATGAATCGAGTTCGTGCCTGACTTGACCACCGCCGTGAAAACGGCGCCCGACCACATGCCATACTCGGCGCTCAGCGGATTGGTGATGAGCTTGAATTCCGCCAGCGCATCCGGATTAGGGTAGTCGAGTCCCGAGTTGCTGTAAGCTCCCGCGAAACGAATGCCGTCGAGTTGCTGGTCCATGGATTCCTTGATCGAGCCATTCACGTTTATGTAGGCTCCACCGCGGCTCCCGCCCGACAGATCGATGGGCACCGAGACAACCGTGGCGCCGGCGACTGTCGAAGCCAGCTGTAACGGACTCCGCCCGTTCAGGGGCAGCTCGGTGAGCCTCACGGAGTCAACCACCTCACCGTTGGTCGCCGAATAGGTGTCGATCAACGGCACGCTGGAAGTGACCTCCACTCTCTGCGCGATTTCTCCCACTTCGAGGTGAATATCCACTCTCAGGTTTTCCCCGACCTGGAGGACAATTCCCTGTCTGAGATCAGTCTTGAATCCGTTGTGCTGCGATTCCACCCGGTAATCCTTGCCGATTGGCAGGAACTGGATCAGGTACGATCCATCGGCGCCGCTCGTCGCCGAGCGGGAGAACCCAGTGAGTTCATTTCTCGCTGTGACAGTTGCTCCCTCAACCACGGCCCCGCTCGGATCGGTCACAGTTCCGAGAATTGTCGCCGTGGTGACTTGGGCGTAGCTGTTGGCAATCCCCATCAGCACCCAAACTATGAAGACTGCACCAAGTGCCGCCAACTTCGAAATTCGCGAGGACAAAGTAAGTCCAGATTGCATATTGCCTCCTCCTGATTTTGCCGGCAGCCGGAACGCCCAATCGGCGCTGCTGTTGCCCTGCTGCTTACGCTCTGAAATTGGCTGCCGACCGCAACTTGAATCCCTCGTGATCCTGCCTGCCGATGAAAATCCAAGTCTGGCCCTGCAATCGATCAAATCGCGCGCACCAAATCTCATTGCGTACTGTTACGTGTGTTAAGCCTGATTTCTTTTATGGTCAACATGTTTCCACATATGGAATCTGGAGACGCGCCGCAACCTGTAAGGGCGGTGCCGAAAGCCACGTGCGCGCGGACCGCGCCCGAGGGCAGGGGGGGTCGCCGGATGGCGGGAAATTGAAGCGAGGAAACTTGCCAGGGGCCCGTGGATCGTCGCCGCAACATGGAGGAGACAAGATGTATCAATACAAAGCCATTCAGTTCAGGAAGAGGGGGTTTCCCGTTTACGGTGCGGCATATACCCGGTTCCAAACCGGGCCGTCGACTCAGTCCGGAAGTCCGTCATCAGGGACATGAGCGACGTTGTCCCTCCATCGACCACGAAAGTCTGTCCGGCGATGAAGCCGGCATCCTCCGAGCAAAGAAACGCGGCCAGTTTGGCGACGTCGAGAGGAACTCCGAAGCGGGCCACCGGCACCCGCTCCCGGGCATCCGCCGCGGCCTGCTTGAGATCAAAACCCGGAATCGCGGTGGCATGGCCTTCGACCGAGATCCATCCGGGAGCGATTGCGTTGACGCGCACTCCTCGATGTCCAAGCTCCACCGCGAGCGCTCGGGTGTAGGCAATAATGGCGCCCTTTGTCGCGGCATAAGCCGAGTGCTCCGGCGCACCTTGCAATCCGTGAATCGAGGCCAGGTTGCAAATGGCTCCGCTCCCCTGCTTCATCATCGGCTCGGTAAGCTTTTGCGTGAGCAGGAAGGGGGACCGAAAGTTGACGTTGAACAGGACATCCAGATCCTCGGATGTGATCTTGAGAAAGGGAGAATTGAACGTAATGCCAGCGTTGTTGATCAGGCAGTCGATTCCGCCGAGAAAGTCCAGAGCGAAGTCCGCCAGAGTTTTCGCCGAGCCGCCGTCGTTGAAATCGGCCTTGAATATCGTTGCCCGCCGGCCCAATGTCCGGACCTCCTGCGCGGCCGATTCCGCTCCTTCCGGGGCGTGGCTGTAGTGAATTACAACATCGGCGCCCTGGCGCGCGAATTCGAGAGCAATCTCACGGCCGATTCCAGTTCCTGCTCCGGTCACCAGCGCTCGTTTTCCCGCCAGTCTGCCTGGTTCGCTCATAGCAATGACTCCCGTGTGAAAAAAATAGCCCGCCCCGCGACTTGAAGCACAGCCGAAGTCAAGCAGGGACGTGCCATAACCTTACCAGTCGCGGGAGAACCCCGCGGTCCATCCTCCATCAATGACAAAAATCTGGCCGGTAACGTTTTTTGCCGCATCCGAAGCCAGGAAAAGCACCGCCGCCGCAACGTCCTCTGTCTGGCCGGGCACGCCGAGCGGAATATGACTCAGCCAGCTGTCCGCACGCTGCTTGTTTTCCGGGTTGTAAAAAGCGGCACTAGCGTCTTCGGTCAGGATCAAACCGGGCGCCACTACGTTGACCCGTATGCCGTACTGGCCAATCTCCAAAGCGTGGGCGCGGGTCAGGTTCACGACTCCCGCCTTGGCCGCGGCATGAGCGGACTGTAGACGCGCGGGCACAATTCCAAAGGCTGAAGCGATGTTGATGATGGTCCCCCTGCGGCGTTCGACCATTTGTGCCGACACCGCGCGGGAACAATGGAAGACGCCATCCAGGTCGACGCTCAGAATCCGGTGCCACTCCGAGTCGGGAAACTGGTGGACAGGAAACCGGTGCTCGCCGGAACTGGCTCCCGCACAGTTCGCCAGGATGTCAACCGGCCCGAGATCAGATTCGATTTGCGCGACCATCGCGTTGACCGCGGCAGGATCGGAAATGTCCGCAGGATATCCGCACGCCTTGCCTCCGCGCTTGCGGATCTCCTGACAGGTCGGCTCGGGGCTGTGCAGGTCAGTGGCCGCCACGATTGCCCCGTTCTCCGCCAGCGCCAGAGCGACGGAGCGGCCGATTGCTCCCGCTGCCCCGGTAACCATGGCGATCCGATTGCTGAGGTCGACTTTCATCGGGCTCCTTCACATCTCAAATTATTTTCCCGGCCACAAAACGCTCACCTCTCCAGATACTTGGACGCTCCCATGGTGAGCACCGCCACCACCAGGAGGCCTATCCCCAGGGCAAAGAGCCGATAAGTTCTTGGTTTCATCAGGTGCCACTCACCCGAAAGGACCGCCGCCAATTGGCTATTCAGAATCATCGCGATCATGTAGACGGCGAATCCGATGGAGACGCCCAGGGCGCCAAGAAAGGTGGTCCCGCTGCTGTAAATGGCAATGCCTGCCATCCACAGAAATGCGGCGAATACGGGGTTAAGCATTTCCTTGAAAGAGAAGCCTCGAAAGTTTCCCCATGTCTTGTTCTTGGTCAGCAGAAACACGCTGTAGGCGAGGTTGACGACGCACCCGCCCAGAAGGGCAATCGGCCATACCGCAAATGGGGCCCACGAAGCTTGAGCACCCTGAGCCTCCACCGCGGTGGTGATGCCGCCGCCATAAGCCAGGGCGATGTTCAGCAGGGAAGCCAGAACGCCCGAGCCCACGGCAATTCCCAAGGTAAGCAAGTAGGCCGCTCCGCCCATGCTCTCTTGCCGCATCGCAACCTGTTCTTTGCCAAAGCCGCTGCCCAAGTCGCGCTTTCTGGCTTCTGCCTCCCGAAGATAGCCGCTCCAGCCGCAAAAAGCCGCTCCCCCCAACATCAGCGCAGTGCCGATCAGGATCGACAAGCCGGTGGATGCAAGAGCTGCTTCCCGATGCAGCGAAATCAGAGGAATGATGGTGCCGAACGCGGCGCCCACTCCACTCAGAACCGCGATCGTGACGGCCAGGCCGAGACGCTGAACGCAGACACCTGCGCCAAGTTGTGCGAAACCCCACAAGAATCCCAGCAGCAAAGGCAACAGGACCTCGTGCAGAGTCAGCGACCCGTATACGGCAGCCAGATGAGGCAGCACTGCGAAAGCCAATCCGACGGGAAAGACAATCAAGGAAAAGAAGGCATAAAAAAGCCAGAAGTTTTCCCATTTCCAGGTGCGCGCCCACTTCAGAGGCCACATGCTGAAGCCAACCGAGGCCCCTGCCACCAGGGTCAAAAGAAAGCCAGTGAGATTATTCATCGCGGCTCAAGCTCCGTTCTCAACCCAGATGCTCTCCGATGCCGGTACCTCAAACGGAAGCCTGGGCGGCTTTGACCGGGTTGGTCAAGCGTCCCACGCCTCCGATTTCGACCACCACCTCGTCGCCTGCTTTCAGGAAGATTGGGGGCTTGCGAACGGCGCCGATTCCATGGGGCGTCCCTGTGCTGATCACGTCGCCGGGTTCGAGCGTGATCCCACGGGAAATGAAGGCGATCAGCTCATTGACAGGAAAAATCATCTTGCTGGTGTTTGAGTCTTGCACCCGCTGTCCGTTTACCCAACACCGGATCGGCAGGCTCTGCGGACCAGCGATCTCATCGGGTGTAACCAGGTAGGGGCCCATGGGGCCGAAGGTGTCCTGGCTTTTGGCCCGCACCCATTGCCCATCGCCGCGCTGGAAATCGCGCGCGCTCACATCGTTCAGGCAGGTGTATCCGGCCACGTAGTCCAGCGCGGTGGAAGTGGATGCACCGCGGCACAGGCGTCCGATAACCACGGCGAGTTCTGCCTCGTAATCAACTTCGGTGGTGTCGGGAGGTAATACGATGGGCGCGCCCGGCCCGGTGATGCAGCCTGTGAGTTTTGCAAACATGACGGGCTTTTCCGGCAGCGGCAGTCCGCTCTCGGCCGCGTGATCCTTGTAATTCAAGCCGATACAAAGCACATTCCGCGGCCGGAACAGGGGGCCGAGCTGAATTTCCGCTTCCGGCACCGCCAACTTGCGCACCTTTGCGTTGTCGCTCAGATTCTCGCCGACAAATTGCCGGACGAACTCGAAGCCACCCGGTTCGACCAGGGCCTGGCCGAGCGTCAACGGCACTGCAGATTTGTTTTTCCCGGCGCTCTCGAGAATCACGATCCCCGAACTTGTTTTCAGGGCCAGACGCGGTCCATGCGGCGTGATGGCGGTCAACAGAATCATTGCATACCCCTCGATTTGTCAGGTGTGGATCCTTGTTCGATTTCTTCAGAAAGCAGACGGCGCGCGACCGATTGGATCGCTGACCATGTTCCGCGAAACGCCCAAAGTTGCGACTGGTCCTCGGAACGCGAGCCGCCAGGTGACAACCCGGTGGCGGGTACGTGATACTCCAGTTCGCTGAAAGCGCCCAAAGCGGTGTTGACATTGCAAGCTTGAAAGGCGAAGCCGAAATTGTCGGGTTCCTCCCCGGGCACGTCGACGTACTCTCCCGAGGGATTTACGCTGAAGTTCCGAACTACGAGCGAGGCCTCGTCTCCGGTCGCGTACAGGTAACCAACCCGCCCTGTCACCGCCGTGGCGCGTACACCGATTTTGTGCCCGCCGGCCGCGCGCATCCGGTAGCGGATCAGGTGAGGGTTGACGATAAGGTCTTCCGACTCGATCGCTCCAAAATAGACTTTCGGCTGGCTGCGGAAAAATGTCGGCACCAGCATGTCTCCCCCGTGGGGCATCTGCACGAGATGCCATAGGCCGATTTGGGGAAGGTGCCTGGAATTCAGGAGTTGAAGCGAGCTGCGAAGCGTGTATCCGGCGTACTTTACCTTGGACTTTGCCTGGTCGCGTTCGTGACGCAGGGGATTCAAAGCCGGCGCCAGTGATTTTGTGATTTCGACATCAACCTTCCGATTTGAGCGGGACATGGCCAGAGTCGCGCGGTTCGTCCAAGTCAGCTTGTCGTCCTTCCGCGTGACTTCGTAATGGCCGGGATCGAGTTCGCGTGGTTGCCAATAACGCTCTCGATCGGGAAAGTCGGGAAAAAAGAAGTCCACCTCCGGCGCCAGCCAGGTACGCTCACCACCGGAGTTGTGCCACTCTTTGCTCCGAAAGAAATCGCGCGCGGCCGCAACATTGCTGAGCGCGGGATGGGTCCAGAGAAAATTACTCTCGTCGTCCGGGGCGAACACTCCGAGGACTCGTCCGCCGTGGGGCAGAACCAAGACGCTGGTGCCGTCGGTGCTCTCCCATGGCTCGGGCGGCTGGCCCACGGATTCGAGCGTCTCCATCAGGGCTGAGGGAATCACGGTTGCGCCTTAAACAGCAATTCCTCTCCGGGCTTCATCAGCAGGGCTTGGGTCTGTGGAGCAAACTCTTTGCAGTAGTTCAGGAAGCCGCGTGGGTCTCCGTTTTGCTCGACAAACATCCAGAAGTGGGTGGGGATTACGATCTTTGGGTTGATCAGGCCGGTCAACAGGGCCGCCTCGCGCGCGTCCATGTTGCCGAAAGCCGCGTTGATGCAGGGCAGTAGAATATCGGGCCGCATCTCGATCACCGGACGAAACTCCTCCGGACGATACGCCGTATCTCCAGTGTGGTAGATCCTTATGCCGTCGATATTGAGCACGACTCCCAAAGCGTCTGGAGCCAGCTCACCGTGGTCGGCATAGACGCCGCTCACTTTAACGTTTCCCACGGTGACGCTCTTGCCTTCCTCCAGCAGATGACACCGTTCAGCAGAGATACCCAGCTTGCCGAATTCCTTCATGCACTCGACCGGGCCGGCAAAATGGGTTTGCGGATTTCGCGCCAGCACCGGCAAAGCATCCGTATCCATGTGGTCGGCGTGCTCGTGAGTACATACGACGAGGTTGGCGCGCGCGTCCTCCATCGAGAGCGGGCATGTCATCATCCGCTTAAATCCGGCCAGACGTTCGACCACATCCGAAAAATATGGATCGACGTACACCAGCTCCTGCGAACTGGTCTTGAAGAGAAAACCAGACTGGCAAAGCCAGTAGATCGCGAGGTGCCCCGGAGTTACCTTGCGCTGTGCGACGCGTTCAGCCAAGTTAGCCATTCGATCTCCTGCCCGCACCGTCTCCGGAAAACGAATCCGGTTTCCATGGAAGTTCATGCGGGTCCTCAATGATCTCGATCATCTTGCTCAAGAATACGGCGGCCGCTGCCCCGTCGGCGACCCGGTGGTCGACCGTCAGGTTGAGCATCAGGGTTGGTTTGATCATCAGCGTTTTATCGACCCAGGGCCGTTCGCGAATCTGGCCCACCGCGAGAATGGAGCTCTGGCCGGGATTGATGATGGCCTGAAAATGATCGACCCGGTACATTCCGAGATTGCTCAGGGTTGCCCCGCCGCCCTCCAGGTCGCCCAGAGATAGCCGGCCCAGACGGGCTTTCTCCACGAGTTCAACTCGCCGGACCGCCAGGGCTGGAAGATCGATGGTATCGACGTTGCGAATCACGGGAGCGACGACACCCTTGGCAGTGGCCACCGCCAGGCCAATATCCACTGAGCTGTTAGCGCGAACTCCGTCTGCTTCCCAGGTGGCGTTTACTTCCGGACTGCTCTTCAGCACTCGCGCAAAAATACTCAACAAAAGATCTGTGATCGTCAGCTTGACTCCGGCTGCCTGGCCCAGCGAGGTCTTGAGACTCTCACTCAGCGCCACGAGGTTTTCAGCATTCACTTCGGCGGCCACGGAAAACGCGGGAATCGTTTGCACGCTGCGGGTCAGCCGTTCGGCGATGAGCTGACGGTGATTTCCATCGATGCGAGAGCCCTTCTCGTGATGACTGGCTGCCGCGCGAATATCTGCCTCGGTAATCTGGCCGTCCGGACTGACGGCGACAACTTCAGCCACATCGATCCCGAGTTCCTTGGCCAGTCTCCTGGCGCGAGGAGACACTTGGCGGCGAGGGGCAACCGCTTTCTTGGAATCTCTGCCATCGCCGTTGGCCTTCGATGGCGGATGAACCGGGGCATGGTCTTCGCCAAGCGTGGGACTTTCCTGGACCCGGCCCGGCGCCGGCCTCTCTTTAATGACTAGCGAATTTGCTGCGGCGCCATCTTCCCCCGACGCCTCGATGTATGCGAGTACGGTCCCCACCGGCACCGTGCTGCCGGCGGGCTCGATGATCTCGCCCAGAATGCCTTCGGCTACGGATTCCACATCCATCTCGACTTTGTCGGTCGAAACGCTAAACAGCAGGTCATTCTTTTTTATCGTGTCGCCGGTCTTCTTCAGCCATGCGCTGACGGTGCCTTCCTCCATCGTCAGTCCGAGCTGAGGCATCACGACCGCGATACTCATGCAACGGTTCTCCTCAAAAACTGTTCCCCATAGGCCGCGGGACGTTGGGCTTAACGCTTCTTTCGCACCATGGCAACCACTTCGGTCACAATCCGGTCAACCGAGGGAACCAGGTAATTGTCCAGTGACGGACTAAAGGCATGCGGCGTCGGCAGAGCACAAATTCTGAGTATGGGCGCGTCGAGTTCGTACAGCGCCTCGCCGGCCACGATGGCGGCGATTTCGGCGGAGACGCCGCAGGAGGCATAGGCTTCATCCACGATGACCAGGTGGCCGGTCTTTGCCACGGAAGTCAGAATCGTGTCCTTATCGAAGGGAACCAGAGTCCGCGGGTCGATTACCTCGACTGAGATGCCTTGTTTCTCCAGCAGGGCCGCTGCCTGCATCGCCTTGTGCACCATCAGACTCAAGGCAACCAGCGTAACGTGCTCGCCGGGACGGCGAATCGCCGCCTGACCGAAAGGAATGAGATATTCCTCTTCGGGAACGTGGCCTTTGGCGGCGTAAAGCGCCTTGTGCTCGATGAAGATGACCGGATTGTCATCCCGCAGCGTGGACTTAAGCAGGCCCTTGACGTCGAATGGGGTTGCCGGCAGCGCTACCTTCAGCCCCGGAATATGCATGAAGAAAGAATAGAAAGTATGCGAGTGATGCGGCCCCGTGCTTCGGATTCCGCCTCCCGCCGCCCGTATGACGACCGGAACTTTGAATTGGCCGTTGGAAATGTAGTGGATGGTGGAGGCTTGCTGGATGATCTCGGCGATCGGTTCCAGCAAAAAATCCAAAAACACGATATCGACAATGGGATGACTGCCGGCGAGCGCCGCGCCGATGCCCAGCCCGGTCTCGCCGCGCTCTGCGATCGGAGTATCGCGGACCCGCTCGGCTCCGAACTCGGCCCACAATCCGCGGCTTTGCTGGAAGTTTCCGCCGCGTGGCCCGATTCCTTGTCCCATGTAAAAGATGCTGGGGTCGCGGCGCATCTCTTCGCGAACTGCTTCAACGCCAGCCTCCGCGTAGCTGATCACACGTTCCTTAGCGGGAGGTTCCGCGGTTATAGACTGGGACTCGGTCTTGGCTCCAGGCATTTCTCCCCATCCTCTGGTCTTTAAGTGCTGAAAACGTGGTCGAGCGCGGTGCTGGTGTCAGGCTGCGGGCTCTCGAGGGCATGCGCCGCCGCATCGTCTATCTCCCGCCGGACCTCGCTGTCGAGCTTGTCAAATTCCGCCGCCGTCGCCCAGGACTCGGCGATGGCTCGTTCACGAAGCTTTTGTATGGAATCGTTCTTCCTCCAGGAAGCCACTTCTTCCTTGGTCCGGTAGGATGTGCCCGGATCACCTTCATGATGGCCGAACCAGCGGTACGTCAAGCACTCGAGCAGGGTTGGACCCTCGCCACGCTGCGCTCGCTGTACCGCCTCGCCCGTTTTCGCGTAGACGTCCAGAACATCATTGCCATCTACCGTGATACCCGGCATTTTGTAGGCTGCGGCACGACTGGCCACATTGGTGTTCTTGGTAGCTTGCTCAAAGGGCATTTCGGTGGCGTAAAGGTTGTTCTCGCAGACAAACAGAACCGGCAAGTCCCAGGTTGCGGCCATATTGAGGCCTTCGTGAAAGGCGCCGTTGTTTACCGCGCCGTCTCCGAAGAAGGCCACCGCCACTTGGTCGGTGCCGCGGGTTTTGGCGCTTAGAGCTGCCCCGGCTGCGATCAGAATCCCTGGCGGAACCACGCCATTCGAGCCCAAGAACCCAACCTTTGGATCGTAAAGGTGCATGGTGCCGCCGCGACCGCCGGAGCAGCCATCCGCCGCGCCCATCAATTCCGCCATGACCGAGCGGGCGGAGATTCCTTTGGCCAGAGCGTGGCCATGCCCACGATGCGTGCTGGCTACGTAGTCCTGGGTCCGCAACTGATGACAAACCCCGACGGCAACAGCTTCTTCCCCGACATAAACATGAATGAAGCCCGGCATCCGGCCCGAGCGGAATATCTCCCGCGCCTTGAGCTCAAACTCGCGAATTTCAATCATGCCGCGGTACAACGACAGGATCGTATCTTTAGAAGGGGGCACGGGGGCTACGTCATCCTTTCATGTCATGCGGCGCAACATCGCCCTGGAGAGGGCTGCCACATTCCACCTGAGCAAACAGGCCTGAAAGGGGCGCCAACCACAGCGTTTCATTTACCCACCCCTATCGGGATACGTCAACAACGTTCAATAGGTGGGACAGAAGGAAATCGGCGTCCGGAACCGGGGTTGGCCGGCGCTCCGGGTCGGACGGACGGGACAGGGCAAGCCACCACGCATGGCAGGCCCAGCTGCGGTTCTGGCTGATTCCATATGCGGAAACATATTGACCCGAAAGGAAATCGGAATTCATATACACAACGATAGCGCTGTCATGTATTTACAAAGCGACAGTCGCTGATGGCGCAAGACGCCGCCTTAATATCTACCCTGACTGAAGGTCACGCATTGGACAAAGCTCATATCCTGGTCGCTGATTGGCTGCTTCCCGACTTTGAACTGGAGGCAAAGATTTTGACGGCCAAAAGCATCACCTGGTCGTTGCCCGCATGGTCTCCGCCTCCGCCGCCCGCTGAGGAGCAAGTGCGGCAGTTGCTGGAACGAATCCGCAGCGCTGAGCGTATTGATGGTGTGCTGTTCTTGTTGGCCCCGCTGCCAGCGGAAGTGATCAACGCCCTTCCGGCCACTTGCAAGCACCTGCAGCGCGTGGGTATTGGACTGGACACCGTGGATATTCCCGCCGCGACTGCACGTGGCATCACCATCAGCAACACGCCGGATTATGCCACCGAAGAAGTTGCCGTCCATGCCACGGCCATGATCCTGTCGCTACATCGCCAATTGGACGCTACACAGAAATACCTGCTCTCGGGCGGTTGGCGAATCACCTCGCCAAATCCGATTACTCGGCTCAGCAGGTTGACCCTGGGGTTGGTGGGCCTGGGCCGTATCGGGACCAAACTTGCAGACCTCATGCGTCCCATGGTCAAGGAAATCCTGTTCGCGGATCCCGCGGTCCCATCGGCTCCGCCGGGTTTGCGCAAGGTGGATCTCGACGACTTGTTCCGGTCATCCGACATCGTTTCTCTGCACTGTCCACTGTTGCCCAGCACCAAGGGGCTCATCAATGCCGGTTCCATCGAGCGGATGAAAAAGGGGGCCCTGCTGATCAACGTGGCTCGCGGCGGACTGATCGATGTAGACGCACTGGCCGACGCGCTCAACCGCGGCCGGCTGGCGGGAGCTGCGCTGGATGTTTACGAACCCGAACGTTTGCTGGCTGATTCGCCACTGAGGCCGCTGCCGAATGTAATTTTGACCAGCCACACCGCCTGGTACAGCATAGAGTCTGTCGTGGATTCTCGTACCCAGGCGATTGAAAAGATGATCGCGGCGATTAGTCGCTAGTGTGTGTGGATTGGCGCGACGTTGTCCGGCGTGACGTGATCGGGCGTGTGGCAGGCCCCGCGGGCGGTTGAGCGGCGGGCCGAGCCGGAGGACTGCCCTCCGCTGCCACTCTGATGGCATTTCCCCCGCCCGAGTTGTACCCTGTCTATCGTTTTCACTTTAGAGTCGCATTTCCTCCCTGCGCTACGATCTGTCTTGATAACGTTCATTCACTTGTGCTAATAATCGCGAGCGGAAGCATCAGATTATGGCAACAATCGGCTCGACCCGATTTCCCCTTCCCGTCCAAGGGGTGCCCGCAGTCGAAAGGGCTCTCAAGCTCCTCGAACTTTCGGCCACATCCGATGGCGGTCTCACTCTCTCAGAAGTTGGCAAAGCCCTGGGAATTCCGAAAAGCAGTGCGCACCGCCTGGTGTACACATTGTTGGCCCATGGCTATCTTCAGCGAATCGGCAGCGCCCGTCGTTACATTCTGGGAATGTGCGCGCGCGATCTGGCGAACAGCATCACCGATGCCGATTTGCAGTTGGGGGCGGTCTGCTCCCAGTTTGCTGAAGACCTTTCAAAAAGAACCGGACTGACGGTGCTGACCGGCATTCGCCGCGGCAGCGAAGGCGTCGTCATCCTGAAGGCCACCTCGCCTCGTGACGAATATCCCGGGGCACTAATTGGTCATCACTTCGAGCTGCATTGCACGGCGATGGGCAAAGCTTTAATCGCTTACTTGGCAGAACCTGAAGTGGAAAGCATCTTTCAGCAGGCCAGCCTGACCCGATATACCGAAGCCACCGTCTGTTCTCGAAAACATCTTTTGGCGGACCTTGCCCAGGTCAGGGCCAGAGGGTTTTCACTCAACACCGAAGAATCGGCGATTGGCGGACGAGGCCTGGCCGCCCCCATCTTTAATCATATCGGGCGAGTGGTGGCATCTATCTGCGTGCGAGGATCAACCACGCTATTCCCGGCCTGGCGAATCTCCAGCTGCGGCAAAGAAGTGATGTCAGTGGCAACCGAAATTTCAAGAAATCTTCTGGAAGCCATGCCTCGCGGGACTGCGCCCAACAATTAGATCCTTTTCTTCGCCAACTTCTCCCGCCGATCATGAAAACGGCGGAGCTTGATTGCCGGACCGTCCCAGCCAACCATCCGGCCACTTTCTAGTAGGTGGCCCGTCCTCCAGAGATGTCGTAGCACTGGCCTGTGGTGAATGACGCCTCACGCGAAACCAGGTAGTGCACCAATGCCGCAATTTCCTCGACTGTTCCCTGGCGGCCCATCGGAATCCGGCCCACCAGTGCATCGAGGGTTGCTTGCGGCATGGAATCCAGGAGCTTGGTGTGGATAATCGCGGGTGCGATGCTGTTCACCGTGATATCGCCCTGCCCCGCGACCTCCTTGGCCAGCGCCTTGGTGAGAGCGATGACCGCGGCTTTGGTGCTGGAATACGGTATGAGTCCTGGCACTCCTTCCTTGCCGGAGATGGAAGAGACATTGAGGATGCGGCCGTAACGGCGCTCCCGCATTTCTGCAATCACCGCGCGGCACATCAGGAAGACGCTCTTCAGATTGGTCTGGTATAGCGCGTCGAGATCCGTCTCTTGGAGGTCCCAGAGACATGCGGTCCTGCCCAGGATTCCTGCGTTATTCACGAGTATGTCGATGGTTCCAAAATTGCGGCGGACCTCGGAGATCGCGTGCTCTACCGACACTGCGCTGCCGACGTCGCACTGCATGCTGAATCCCGTAATCGACTCTGCCACCACGGCAGCGCTCAGCTGGTTCAGATCAAGAATGGCAACCCGCGCTCCCGCCGCATGCAGGCGCCTAGCAATGGCTTCGCCAATGCCCTGGCCTCCGCCGGTGACGACGGCAACTTGTCCGCTAAGGTTGAAGAACTGTTCCGGCATGGTACGTCCCTGATTTCGCTATGGATGGTTCGCGGACCCGTTTCATCCCTGTACCAACGAGTCGTCTGATTTGAGAAAGTCATGAATGACAGCGCCTTCCACCAGGGTGAAGTCGGCGCGCCAGTAGTAACCGTCGAGCAGTTCCAACACGGGCAATTTGTAGACCGGAGCCAGGGCGTTGGATTTCAGGTCCACCGTGCAAGGGGCGGTCCAGCACTCATGGACCTTAACGTTGGTGAGCTTTCGACTGGTCAGCTGGCGGATCGCAGTCGTACCGTCGATGTGCGGAATGACTTTGTAGTTGAGGTTGGTCACGAAATCCATCTTTTTCCGCAACACTTCCAGGTCGCCCCGCTGGCACTTGTAGGCCATGGTGCCGGTAATGATCTCTATGCCATTCCGCTCGACCACTCCTACCAGCAAATCCTGGCGGAGTTTGATGGAAGGGTGAGCGAATTTCTTGGGTTGGCCATGCACCTCACGTCCCTGCGCCAGTCCGATATCGCTGTCCAGAAAAAGATATGGAGAATATCCGCCGTCGGCCTGGTCACGGAAGCGCGCACCGACCATCACGTTGCACTCACCGTAGGACCCCAGGTACTCCACGTCATGCATGTTGTAGATGTGTATCAGCACCAGGTCCGACGTTCTTTCGAGCAGCGGCGGCAGTAAGCCTGAGATGGCCTCCGGAGTACTGCGGTACACCAGGGTCATGACTTCAACATTCCGGTAGGTGAACGGAAACCTCGGAACCAAAGGCGCGTCCCATGGGGTGGAGAAACAGCTCGCCGCGGGCGAGGGCTGGTCTTTCATTGCGGTTGTCCTCGTGCTTTCGCAGGTCCTATCTGCTGAATCGGCTGAAGCGCCGAGCCAGCCCATTTACTCCTACCACTCTCGCATGTAGCCGGCAGTCCAACCTCCATCGATGACGAACACCTGCCCGGTAACATATTTCGCGTCATCGGAAGCCAGATACAACGCCGCGTTTGCGATGTCCTCAACTTCGCCCGGCTTGCCGAGGGGAATATGGCTCACCAGACTCTCCGCCAGCTTGCGGGCCTCAGGCTTATAGAACATTTCCCGCGTCGCATCCGTGAGCGTGGAGCCGGGCGCAATGGCGTTGACTCTCACGCCGTAGGGGCCCACTTCCAGTGCATGACAGCGGGTTAGATTCATGACTGCCGCCTTCGAAGCGCCATAAGCGCACTGCAAACGGAGGGGAACAATGCCTACGACCGAACCGATATTGATGATGATTCCGCTCCGGCGTTCCACGAATCCGGCGGAAACGGCGCGCGAGCAATAAAAAACTCCATCCAGATCCACGCGCAGAATTCGACGCCAGTCAGAGTCCAGGTATTGGTGGATCGGAAGGCGTTGCTGGTGGTCCCCTGCCACGTAGACGGCAGCATTGTTGACGAGTATGTCGATTTTTCCCCAAGCTCGCGTCACCGCCGCCACCATCTCATTGACGGCGTCAGGGTCGCCCACGTCCGCGGAATAGAATCTTGCTTCCCTTCCTCGTCGACGGATTTCCCCCGCCGTCTCCTCGCCTTCCGGGTTGATGTCATTCACCGCCACCTGAGCCCCGTTTTCAGCAAATGCCAGGGCGATCGCCTTGCCGATGCCCTGGCGTGCTCCCGTAACCAATGCCACGCGCCCATGTAAGTCTACGTTCATAAAGAAACTGTCTCCGTCTTCGTTTCGCCGCCCTGAGGATTTGCGGCCAGGAGCTTCCGCTCGCTGTGTGAGGCCATTTCCCCAAATAGAGGCATCTAATCTGAGTTGTAGCGTTTGAAGACCAGCTTGCTTTTGCGAGCGGTGTCCAGAGCAACGCCACGGGACGTAGAACTATGCTCAGGTTGTCGCGGACTATCAACACAATTCCATTCTTGGAACTTGCACTGGCTGAGCTCATCGTGAACTGTCTATTTCAAGTCCTTGCTCGACAATCTGATGAAGGAGTCTGGCCACATCTTCTTCGGAAATCGAAGGGTTCATAAATGTGAACTTCAGGCACTGCCGGCCCCTGACTCGCGTGTGGCCGATCACAGCCAGCCCGCGCTCGAACAGCCGCTGGCGCAAGGTTGCGTTCAGGACGTTGTCGTCGGCTTGCCGGTTGGAGGAGCGATAGCGAAACACGACACAACCATATTGCGGTTCATGAACAAGCTCCAGTGACGGAGTTTGACGAACGATGGTGGCAGCATGTGCCGCAAGTTCCACAGTTCGGTCAATCATCTCGCCAAACTTTTTACGCCCCAAGACCTGGAAAGACAGCCAGAGCTTCAGGGCATCGAAACGCCTCGTTGTGCTCAGGGACCTGTTTACAAGATTTGGAATGCCGGATACGTCGTGACTCTCTGGATTCAGGTAGTCGGCATGCACCTCAAGGCAGCGGAAGTGGGACGCGTCGCGAAGGGCGAAAGCCCCGCAACTGATCGTCTGCCAGAAGTTCTTGTGGAAGTCCATGCTGATTGAGTCGGCCTGCTCGATCCCGCGCAGAGCAGTCCGGTGTCGTTCGCTTAGCAGCAAGGCTGCGCCGTAGGCTGCGTCCACGTGAAACCAGGCGCCAGCATCGCGGGCCAGGGCGGCAATTTCCGGGAGCGGGTCGATTGAACCAAAATCCGTCGTGCCCGCCGTTGCCACCACGGCGGCGGCAACCAATTCGTTCTTTCGCAAATGTTCCAGACGCTCGGCAAGCGCGTCCGGAATCATGCGGAAGGAGTCATCCACGGGAATCTTGATAAGAGCATCGGTGCCCAGCCCCAGTTGGTACAGCGACTTCTCCACCGTAAAATGTGCGACCTCCGAACATAAGATGCGAAGGCAAGCTGCCTCTGGAGGAAGGCCTTGCCGTCGAACGGACCTGCTCCAGCGGGACGCAATCATGACGTCCCGCGCCAGCAATAAAGCCATGAAGTTCGATTGTGTGGCTCCCGATGTAAAAATCGCATCGGAACCAGCAGGCAAGCCCGCTTCCGCGCAGATCCACCGCGAGACCGTGAGCTCCAGTATGGTTGCGGCAGGAGCTTGGTCGAACGAATCCATGGACTGATTCAAGGCCGAAAGGACAACCTCGCCCACGAGCGACGCAATCAACGGGGGACAATGCAGATGGGCGATCGTGTTGGGGTGTGTGAGCACCACGGAATTGGCGATGACAGGCTGCAGGTGGCGCAAAACTTCAGCCAGCGAGGATTCGCCGGCAGGCAGCACATCGCACTCAAGAAGCTCGGCCAGCTCGGAGGCGGACTTCCCAGAGTAAGCATTGGCCGGCAAGGCCTCTTGGAGGGCGCTTATTGCCTTAAGGACACTCTCTCGATAGACAACGCCGTTCTGGGGCGTAAAGAACTCTCTGTCGAACATTGGTCCTCATGCTTGGCAAGTGAGATCGTAACTCATTCGCTGGATCGAGCATACATTGCGTCGACGAGCGGCCTTTCGCTACTTCGGAAGCGTTGGGCAATTTCCTACTCTCCATCACCGGTGAGATATCGGTGAGCTCCATCGCGCCAGTCAAACCGAGGTGGAGCGAAGAAATCCACAACCACCGAATCCTCCACGACCCACACTTCATGTTCATGGCCGGCGGGGATAAGCAACATCTCGCCCGCTTTCACGACTACCTCGGAACTTCCCTCTGTACGCACCTGCACAAGTCCTTGCAGTACGCACGTGTGCTGCTCACTATCGTGCTTGTGCGCAGATATGTGGGTACCTTTCGTAAAGCAGAAGCGAGCCAAGGTGGAGTGTTCTCCCCAAACAACTTGACGCGTTACCCTCGAACTCATTGTTTCAATGGGGATATCTGCCCAGCGGATCGACTGCATTTCCCACCTCTGATCATGCGGTGAAAGGCAAAATTACTCGGAACAGCAGGGTAAGGGAATGACCCCGACAGGAAGCTTCAGGTCAATCCGTCCTCTTTAATCGTCACCCCAGAAGCGCGCGTCGTGCGACCGCTCGGGAGCCGGTTTCGCCCAGTCCGGAAAATTCTTCGGGTCCAGATTGCGCTGCCATCGAAGGGTTTCCAGCTGATCCAGATATTTCCTGCCTGCCGGATCATGATTCAGGATTCGCGTCAGCAATTCCAGAAAGTCATTCCTGAGATTCAGCAGTACGTAGCTCTCTTCCATGCCCCCGACGAAGGTTGCCGCCTCATAACGAATGCTCCGCTCGCCCACCCGGCTTACGCCAGGAAACACCGCGGCTTTGTCGGCTTGCTCGTAGTCGTCAAATGTGAGCTCAAACGTGTAGGGCGCCGGCAGATAGTATGGCCGGAATTCACCGGCAAGAAACTTTTGCATCGCCTTCTTCGCGGCAGTTTCAATCCTCAGCGACACTTCTTCCGGCGGAAAAGGCACCGCCAGCATGCGGCTCTTGGCGGTCTTTACGACGGCATATTCCATCTCCGGAAAATCCGGTTTCAGCTGTTCCCCCAGCACGTTGTCGCCGGAAACCATGATGACGGGTATGCCCCAGCGTGCCGCCGAAAGCGCTTCCACATGGGTCTCACTGAAATCGACTCCGTTGATCCGGTAGTTCGCGCCGAAAGACTCGGTATGGGCCTCATAGCCGTCGGTAAAAGCCCGGGCGTGCATTCCGATACACACGATAGCGTCCGCCGAGCCATCAAGGCCGGTGGTGGTGGAATCAAACCGGTAGGCCCTGAAATCGAACTTTGCCCGAGGGTCGAGCTGAGCCAGCAGTAGGTCCGGCTCGCGATCATTGCCGGAACTGTGCGCATCCTGAACCCAGATCGGCCCCGCCCCTCCGGCTGCGAGGCCTCGAATCGCCGCGTTGACATCGGCAGTTAGGGCTTGCCGGCCTACGGCAGGGACAAACCGCCATGGTGATTCCGATCGGGGCATCGACGCCGATCGGAGCGCTCGGATTGGTACAAGGCGCTCGCGAGTTGGCTGCCCAGGCGGCCGTGCTTGGGCTGAACCTGCACGGCATATTTCATGCCACCTCCTCAGGGGGCACGCAAGCGGGCCTCGTTGCCGGCGTCGGCATTTTTGGGCCGGAGAAGACCAGAGTCGTCGGCATAAGCGTCGAGGATCCCGCCAAAGAGGCCGCCCAAACAGTCAGAGAGGTTTTGGGCGGCGTCAACGAACTGCTTGGATTGTCTCGCGAATTTGCTTCCGCGGAAGTCGAGGTGGACGAGCGTTTCATCGGTGCTGGCTACGCAATCCCAAGTCCCGCAGCCGATGCCGCGACCGACCTTCTCGCGCGGATGGAAGGGGTCGTTCTCGACCCCGTCTACACTGCGAAGGCGATGGCCGGATTTCTACAGTGGGCAGCCAGCGAGTCATTTACACCGGAAGATGACATTCTTTTCTGGCACACCGGCGGCCAATTGGCGCTATTTCAGGAAGCGCTGCCGTTGAACATGCGGCAGTGATCGCAGGCAGCCGCCTGAAAGCCCATCCACTCTACTGGAAGGCAGGTTCTGCCGGCTCGAGCATACCTTCCGAGTCCGAGTCCGCATCCACTTCTGACACCCGCGTGTGGGTCCGCGCCACCAGCATATAGATCGAGGGCACGATGAACAGGGTAAAGAGCGTGCCAATGATCATGCCGCTCACCAGCATGATGCCGATACTGTTGCGCGCTCCAGCTCCAGGGCCCTTGGCAAGGACCAGCGGAAAGTGGCCGATCACGGTGGCGGCAGTTGTCATCAGGATCGGTCGCAGCCGCGTTTCAGCCGCCCCGATGATTGCGGCCAGCTTGTCCATTCCCGTCTCCTGGAGATGGTTGGCGAACTCCACGATGAGGATGCCGTTTTTCGACACCAGTCCAACCAGCGTGATCAGCCCCACCTGGCTGTATATATTGAGCGTCGTCAGCCCCAGGAACGAGAACAGCAACGCCCCTGAAATGGCCAGCGGCACCGACCCGGCGAGAATGATGAAAGGATCGCGAAAGCTCTCGAACTGCGCCGCCAGCACCAGGTAAATCAGGATTCCGGAAAGCAGAAAAGTACCCAGGAATTTGCTGCCCTCGGTGCGAAGCTGGCGAGACTCGCCCGCGTAGTCGACGGTGAAGCCCTGCGGCAGAATCGTCTTGGCTTCGTCTTCCAGCACACGCAGCGCCTGGTCGAGCGGCACTCCAGGCGGCACCACCCCCTGAATGCGCACGGCGTTGAGCTGCTGAAATTTCTTCAGGTCCCTGGGCTCGGTCGTAGTCTTCAAAGTGGCGAAGGTGGAAAGCCGCACCAGTTTGTCCTGTGATCCCGTGACGTAGATCTGTGAAAGTTGCTCGGGCGTCAAGCGGTCCGCGCGTTTGACCTGTGGAATGACCTTGTAACTTCGGCCCTGGATGCTGAACCGGTTGACATAGTTTCCGCTCAGTAGAGTGGAGAGGTCCTGCCCGGCCTGGCTCAGGTCAACTCCCTGGGAGCGCAGTTTGTCGCGGTCGAATACAACCTCGGTCTGCGGCTGATCGAACTTCAGATCGGAATCCGCGTAGATGAACAGACCACTCGCGAAAGCCTTGGCCACAAGCTTGTTGGCAAAATCTACAAGCTGCTGCGGTTCGGCCGGCGAGGCAACTACGAAATCAACCGGAAAATCTCCGCCGCCCGGCAGCGGCGGCGGAGTCAGCGGGATCACCCGGATTCCCGCGATTTTCGACAGTGGTCCGGTGGATTCGACCAGAAGCTGCTGGGTGGTCTTTTTCCGCTCGCTCCAGGGCTTGGTGACCATGCCGCCAAAGCCGCCAGTGGGCGATGTGATCTGGAAAACGCTTTGGCTTTCCGGAAAGGAATGGTACACGTCGTAAACCTGCTTGGTGTACAGCTTGGTCTGGTCGATAGTCGAATTGGGAGAAGCCTGAATTACTCCAAAGACCACACCCTGGTCCTCGGCCGGCGCCAGTTCCCGCTGCGAGAACATATAGAACGGAATCATCAGCAGGGCGACGATCGCCCACAGAGTGAGCACGACGGGCCGGTAACGGAGCGTGCCCGAAAGAGTGCGCGCATAAGCCTGGCGCACGCTCTCGAAGCGACGATTGACCCAGCCCGCGAAGCCCCGCTCAGTGTCTCCTGCCCGCAGCAATTTCGATCCCATCATCGGAGAAAGCGTCAGCGCCACCACTCCGGAAACGATCACGGCTCCCGCCAGTGTGAACGCGAACTCGCGGAACAACGCCCCGGTCAAACCGCCCTGAATGCCGATGGGGGCGTAGACCGCAGCCAGGGTGATGGTCATCGAGATGATCGGGCCCACCAACTCGCGGGCGGCATCGAGGGCAGCGCGTCGTGGAGTTTTGCCCATGTGAATGTGCCGCTCCACGTTTTCCACCATGACGATGGCGTCATCCACCACCAATCCGACCGAGAGCACGATAGCAAGCAGGGTCAGCAAGTTAATGGTGAAGCCGGCCAGGAGCATCAAGAACACGGCGCCAATGAGCGAAATCGGGATCGCCACCACCGGGATGAGCACAGACCGAAACGAGCCCAGAAAGAGGAAAATGACCACGATGACGATGAGCAGCGTCTCGCTGAGAGTCCTGAGCACTTCGTTGATGGCATCCTGAATGTAGGCAGTTGAGTCGTAGGGGATGCCCACTTTCATCCCCGTGGGCAGCTGCGCCTGAATGCCGGGGATGGCTGCTCGAACGTTCTTGATCACTTCCAGCGAGTTGGCAGTCGGCAGTACCCAGACTCCCATGAAGGTCGCCGTCTCACCGTTGAAGCGGACTTCCTGGTCATAGTCCTGGGCGCCCAGCACCACGTCCGCGATATCCCCCAACCGAACCACCACCCCGTTGTCGTTCTTCACCACCAGCTGGCGGAATTCCTCGGGAGTGGTCAGGTTGGTGTTGGCCACCAGGTTGACCGATACCATTGAACCTTTGGTTCGTCCCAGCGCCGACAGGTAGTTGTTGTGCGCCAAGGCGTCGTGCACGGCGGAGGGGGAAATGCCCAGCGCCGCCATTTTGTCGGGCTTCAGCCAAATTCGCATCGCGAAAGTACGGTCACCGAGGATATCGGCACGCTGCACTCCGCTGATGGCGCTCAGCTTGGGTTGAACGACCCGCGTCAGATAATCGGTAATCTGGTTCTGATCGAGATCGCTCGAGGAGAAACCGATGTACATCGCGGCAAATTGATTGTCCGCGGTTTGCAGATCGATGACCGGCGCTTCCGCTTCGGGCGGCAGGTCATTCCGAACCTGGGCCACCTTCGCCTGGATCTGGGTGAGCGCCGCATTGGTGTCGTAATTGAGCTTCAGATGCACCGTGATGGTGCTGAGGCCCTGAGCGCTCGACGATTCCATGTAGTCGATACCGTCGGCGCTGGCGATGACGCGCTCCAGCGGAGTGGTGATGAATCCGCGAACCAGGTCCGCGTTGGCGCCCACATAAGTCGTCGAAACCTGCACCACCGCGATGTCGCTGCGCGGGTATTGACGCACGCTCAGCGAGCGGATGGACTGCAAGCCTGCAATCAGGATGACCAGGCTGACGACCATCGAAAGGACGGGTCGCTTGATGAACAGATCGGTGAACTTCATTTAACTGTCCTCGGGCTTGGGAGCGGGATTGTTTCCCGGCTGGACTTTGTTATTGATCTGGACGGCGGCGCCGTTGCGCAGTTTGAATACGCCCGACGTGACCACTTCATCGCCCGCGTTCAGCCCGGATACGACCGCTACCTGGTCGCCGCGCGACCCCTGGAGCTTGACGAACTGTTGCCGCACTCCACGGTAGGTCTGGCCCTTCTGGTCTTTCAGATCGGTGATGACGAAGACCGAGTCCCCGTACGGGGCGTAACTGATGGCCGATGCCGGCAGCGTAATCACCGAGCGGCTCGCGCCCAGGACCACTTCCACCTCAACAAACATACCGGGCTGTAATTTGCCCTCGGGATTAGAAAGGGTCGCCTGCACTTGAACATTCCGCGTGGCCTGGTCCACCACCGAATCGACCGCAGTGACCCGGCCCGCGAACCCCTGGCCCACGAGATCGTCAGAGGTGACCCGCAGGTTGCGGCCGACTCGCACCTGGCCCAATGCCTGCTGCGGCAAACCAAAGTTCACATAAATCGGACTGACGGACTGGAGCTGGACCACCGCGCTGCCGGCCGCAAGATACTCGCCGAGATTGACCTTGCGGATGCCCAGCCTTCCGGAAAACGGCGCCCGGATCGTCTTTCGCTCAATCGTGGCCTGGATTTCCCCAACATTCGCTTCGGTTTGTCTCTGCTGGGCTGTGGCCTGGTCGTACTCCATTCGCGAAATAACGCCGTCTTTCGCCAGTTGCTTCATTCGGGTGAAATTCACCTGCGCCAGGTCGCGCTGCGCCTCGAGAGCGGCCAGTTGTGCCCGTTCCTGGCGAGTATCGAGCTCGACCAGGACTTCCCCCTGGCGTACGAACTTCCCGGAATCAAAAGTGATTCGCGCTACGGAGCCCGGAAGGTCTGCGCTGACCATGACCCCATGAACCGCCTCCATGGTGCCGATCACACCCATCGTCGCCGGCCATTGCTCCCGCTTCGCCACGATGCTGGTGACAGCCGTGGGGGGTGGCTGGAACGTTGCGGCCTGCACCGCCGACTGAACCTGCTTGAATTTGACGAAACCCAGGGCCGCGAGCACTACGACTGTCACGCCCAACATCAGGACCATTCTCTTTGCCATTACTTCCCCTTAAATCAGAAAGAAAACACCGGAAAGTGATTAGCCGCCTCGGGAAACGGGACCGCCTCTGCGAACGCCGCCCCGGGGGCTGAACTCAATAAGGACATTTGATTCAGGACAGGCGTGGCAGGATTCGGGCTAATTGTCTGTAGCCACCGTAGGCATAACAAAACAACGACTTCTTGTGTAAATTATGCCCGACAGGATGGGCCCTCGGGTGCCGAGCCGCTTGTGCCGGGCTCATGATCTGGGGGCGGGATTGGCCGTGTTTTGGTCGCCCGTTTGCAAAATGCTCCCGCTGGCGGCGACAATCTGGTGTGGAGCCAGCCGACTCACGCGACACCGCGAACGCCAGTGGTGGCAATCCGTTTCAACCAGGCGCCATGGTGCTGCTGACCCTGGGCAATCCTCGCGAGAAGTTTTGGGGAGCGATTCTTGGCCTTACCGCTCACGGGCTCAGTCTGTCTGGCATTGAGTTGGGTTCGTTCGAAGATCTCGTATCCATGATCAAGGCGGGCGATCTCGGCTCTTTCGGTGTAGTCTTCTTTCCTATGCATCGCATTGAACGGGTGGAGCTTGATTCATCGGATGGCAGCATTCCGTCCCTTTCTCAACGCTTCACAGAGAAGACAGGACTCGATCCGGCTTCGTTTTTCAGCCGCCGCTTGGCCATCGGTCTCCCAGCGCCCGGAGAGCGGAAATGAAGTTTTCCCAACTGCTCACTGCGCCCAACCAGTTGACCCTGCTGCGCATGATGTTCGTGCCTTTTATTGTGATCAACCTGGTTGCCGGCCACTACCGGTGGGCGCTCGCTTTGTTTGTGCTGGCTGGCTTCAGCGATGGTCTCGACGGGATCCTGGCCCGGACCCTCAAGCAGCAGACCATGCTCGGCCAGTACCTCGATCCCATTGCGGACAAGCTTCTGCTCAGCACCATGTTCATGGTGCTGGCCATTTTGCACAAGATTGCGTGGAAATACACCGTGCTGGTCTTCAGCCGTGATATCTCGATTCTATGTGCCAGCGCGGTGCTCTACGCCATCGCCGGCCTGCGCGACTTCCGTCCCAGCATATTCGGCAAGGCCAACACCTTTGCCCAGGTGGCCGCGATTTTCTTTGTGCTGCTGTTTCAGATCAAGCATGCCCGCTGGATATGGATTACTCAAACCACCTTTCTGCACGCCACCGTGGCTTTCACCGTTGTGTCAGCCCTGCACTATGTGCTTCTTGTGGGGCAGCGGCTGCACGCCGAGAACCATGTTTCTGCCGAAGCTCCCAAGTCGGCGAGCAGCTCGATTTGACCGGTTTTCTCGTGTCCCCCTAGAATTGAGGATTCCGTCCGCAAAGTTTCCCGCCCCATGGCTCTGCGCCTTTACAACACGCTCTCCGGCAAAATAGAAGAGTTTCATCCCTTGCAAGGCAACCAGGTTCGCATGTATGCCTGCGGGCCCACGGTGTACGACTACGGTCATATCGGGAACTTCCGCACCTTTGTTGCGGTTGATATTTTGCGGCGTTTCTTGTGCCAGAGCGGGTTCGAGGTGCGCCACGTCATGAACATTACCGACGTGGACGACAAGATCATTCGCAACGCCGCCCAGGAGGGCTTGGGCGTCAAGGAATATACGGCCAAGTACGAAAAAGCCTTTCTCGAAGACAGCTCCACCTTGAATATCGAGCAGCCGGTTCTCGCCCGCGCCACCGACCACATCGACGAAATGGCGCGCTGCGTGGCTGAACTGGAGAAAAAAGGTTTCGCCTACCGCACCGACGACGGTTCCTATTACTTTCGCATCGCTAAGTTTCCCGGATATGGCAAGCTCTCGAAAAAAGATTTTGCAGGAATGGAAGACGGTGCGCGGGTGGATGTGGACGAATACGAAAAAGACAACGCTCGTGATTTTGCCCTGTGGAAGGCACCCAAGCCTGGGGAGGCATTCTGGGAAAGTTCAATTGGACCGGGGCGGCCGGGCTGGCACATCGAGTGCTCTGCCATGTCCATGCAGGAACTGGGAGAAACCTTCGATCTGCACGCGGGCGGCGAGGACCTGATATTTCCTCACCATGAAAACGAAATCGCGCAATCCGAGGCGCTGACCGGCAAGCCTTTTGTGCACTTCTGGTTTCATGCCCGCTTTCTGCTGGTGGAAGGCGAAAAAATGTCCAAGAGCGCGGGCAATTTCTTTACTCTGCGCGACCTTGTGCTCAAGGGCTACAAACCTTCCTGGATCCGGCTGTTGCTGGCTTCGGTGCCGTATCGTCACCAGTTAAACTTCACCTTCGATGGCTTGAAACAGATGGCCAGCAACGTGGACAAGTTGCGAAACTTCCAGCTGCGGCTGCAGGCCGGCCAGTTCCCATCCGGCGCCACCGATTCCACGCTGGCCGGTGACGCCATCGAGCAGATGACTTCCGCCCTGGACGACGACCTCAACACTGCCCAGGCCCTGGCGGCCATCCTCGACATGGTGCGGAAAGCCAACGTCGCAATTGACAAAGGACAAATCCGGCAAGCTGACGTTGCGCCGCTGCTTTCCGCCATCGGCAAGTTTGATGAAATCTTCGCCGTCTTGCGCGATGACGACGCCCCCAAGATGAAAGCTATTCTGGAATGGGCGAAGCTGGAGGGACGCGAGCAAGATGTCAGCCAGGAATTGCTGGACGCCGTCGGAACGCAGGCCCTGTCCGATGCTGAAATCCAGGGGAAAATAGCTGGAATGGAAGCCGCGCGCCGGGCGCGCAATTTCCAGGTTTCCGACGCCATTCGCGGCGAATTGACCTCCGCCGGGGTGCTCGTCGAAATCACCAAGGATGGGGTTCGCTGGCGCCGGAAGTAGGTTCGGTGCTTGTGGTCACTGCCCTGGGTTCGTTCTAACTGCGCAACAGACTTTTCCTCCACTCCGCTTTATCCAGGCTGCGCCGTTGCCTCCTGCTTCCCCATGGAATCGGAGCTGCAGACTCGCCCTGCGCCGCGACCTGCGTCCACCCGCCGCTCTCATCCCGCACCGAGATGTACCCTCCCGGCGCAAGCTGCAGCGGCTTCAGGACTCGCCGCTTGAAATCCACGCGATCGGCCTGTGTGGGCTCAAACCATGCAGGGGTGATGAAATCAGAAACCAGCACGCCATCGATCTTGTACCCCAACCGGTCGGCTTCGACGGCGTCACAGACTTCCAGCGCATAAATTCTTCCGTCCGAAGCTTGCGCGCACCAATTGATCCACGGGTCTGCCAGCATCTCGAGTAACTCGTGGCTCAGCGTAACCGTCCACGACCCTCCAGTCTGGAGATCAAGACCTGCAAATACTTTGCCCAGGGGTGTTCCTCGGCTGGTCAATTCGTGATAGCCGAGGGCGCCGGCCTGGTCAGGATTGTCAGTCACGGAAATCTGCCACCAACCCTCGGCCAGCGCCTCTTCCTTAGGTAAAAACGTCAACTGACAATCCGCGTCCCAATAGGCTCTGAAATCCAGAGTGACCTGCCGTTGCAACGCTGGAATCGCAGCCGCGACCTGCTTGTCACTGAGGCAGGTAGATGCATTTGTGATTGCAACCACAGGTAGAGTCATAAGAAAAACCTCGCCTCCAAAATGCAACTGAGAACGGAGAACTGATTACTGGTCGCTGGGTCTTGTTTCCGGTTCTGATTTCCGGTTCTTTGTTTCTGGCCCTTGCCTCTGGTTCTGGTTTTTGCCTCTGGTTCTGGTTCTGCTTTCTTGTTTCCGTCTACCGCAGCACCCGTTCGCTGAGTGCGGCATCGAGGGCCGGATTGCCGCTGGGAGCGCATACCTGCTGGTTCCACTGCCGTTTCAAGTCCTTGGGATGAGGGATGACGGCGTTCCACTGCGCCCTCTTCGCCGCCGCAGACGGGGCCTGCGGAATCAGCGAGGCAAAGCTGCTCACACTGGTGAGGATCAGGTTTACCGCGGCTGTGATTCGGGCGGAAAGCGCCGGATCGCTGATGTGGGCAGCCTGCAGGAGTGCCGGCAAGCTCTGGTTGGTGTCCTGAATCAGACTCTCGATCTTCTGCAGCGTGTCCAGGCTCGGATTCGTTTTATAGGCGTTGTACAGCGCCTCCAGGAGAGTCAGGTCCTTGCTCGCTTCCGCGGAAATGTTCTGGATGGCGAGAGCCTCGGCGGGAGTCAGCTGCTTTCCCGATTGCAGGGTTGCCACCAGCGCCGCGATGTTCAGTGCCATTTGGGTCAGAACCGGCAAATCGGCCAGCGCCACGCTGATCCACTGTGCACTGCACCCCGTGGCGATGAGTGAAAGGCTCATCACAGCGGCCAATACAATTCTGCTCATTGAATTCAACTTCATGAGTGTTTTCTCCCTATCTGGATTGTTCGTATGATTTGGATTTGCGGATGCGAGCGCCACGGCTACTGGGGACAGCCGCACCCGGCCGTCCGGCGGAGCAACGTTCAGCGCAGCCGTAGGCAAAAAATAAAATCGCCACCGGCCGGAGCCGATGGCGATTCTCTTTCGGAAACTTTCGGAGTTATTTCAAAACCGTGGCCGGAACTTGCCCGTGCCTTGGGTCAGGCGGCCTTCTCGCTGGCCTGCGCCACCCGCAAAATCGTGCTCTCATCAAAATGCCGACCCAGGATCTGCAGCCCGATGGGCAACTTTTCTTTGGTCTGACCACAGGGCACGGAAATTCCTGGAATTCCCGCCAGGTCCGCGGTCACGGTGTAGATATCGGCTAGATACATGGCCAGCGGGTCATCCACTTTTTCGCCTAGCTTGAACGCCGCTGTTGGGCTGACCGGAGCCACGATGGCATCCACCTTCTTGAATGCCTCTTCAAAGTCGCGCGTCAGCAGGGTACGAACTTTTTGCGCCTTCAGGTAATAGGCGTCGTAATAGCCCGCGCTCAGAGCATAAGTTCCCAGCATGATGCGGCGCTTTACTTCCGCGCCAAACGCCTGATCGCGGCTGCGCCGGTACATTTCGGACAGGGTGCGGCCATCCTTGGCGCGATAGCCATAGCGCACGCCGTCAAAGCGGGCCAGGTTCGACGACGCCTCCGCCGTGGCCACGATGTAGTAAGTTGGGATTGCGTATCGAGTGTGCGGCAGCGAAACTTCCACGATCTCACAGCCTTGTTTGGCCAGGTTCTGAATCGCCGCTTCAATGGCGCTGCGAACTTCCTGATCCAGCCCTTCTCCCAGATACTCTTTGGCCACGCCGATCTTCAGACCGCGCACCGGCTTTTCCAGCTCGGCGACATAATCCGGCACTGGGACATCGGCGGACGTCGAATCCATGGGATCCCGGCCGGCAATCGTTCGCAGCACGATGGCCGCGTCTTTCACCGTCTTCGTGAGCGACCCAATATGATCGAGCGACGAAGCAAACGCGATCAAACCATAGCGCGAAACCCGCCCGTAGGTCGGCATCATCCCAACCACGCCGCAGAAAGAGGCGGGCTGGCGAATCGAACCGCCCGTGTCCGAGCCCAGCGCCGCCACCGCCATATCCGCCGCCACGGCCGCCGCTGAGCCGCCTGAGGAACCGCCTGGAACGCGGGTAAGATCGCGCGGATTGTGCACCGGCTTCCAGGCCGAGTTCTCATTGGACGAACCCATCGCGAACTCGTCGCAGTTCAGCTTGCCCAGCAACACCGCCCCGGCCGCTTCAAGCCGGGCCACCGCCGTGCAATCGTAGGGCGGAATGTAATTGCCCAGAATTTTGGATCCCGCCGTGGTGCGAATGCCCTTGGTGACCATCACGTCTTTGATCGCGACCGGCACACCGCCCAGGGGCGGAAGCTTCTCGCCTTTTGCCGCCAGCGCGTCCATCTCTGCCGCCTTCGTCATCGCCCTCTCTTGGCAAAGAGTCAGGAAGGCTCCAATCTTCGGATCGTCACTCTCGATTTTGGCGTAAAACGATTCCACCAGGGCCGCAGCGGTGGTCCTGCGCTCCTGCACGGCGGAGCGGGCGGCATCAATGGTGAGCAGGCCGAGATTCATGGGAACCGGTTGTTGGTCGTTGGTCGTTGGCCATTGGTGGTTGGCCAAAGACCAACGACCAAGGGCCAACGACGATTTTCCTATCTTTCAATCACTTTCGGTACTTTGAAGAACGTCCCGTCGGAGTCTGGGGCATTTGCCAGTGCAACGTCATGCGGGAGCGATTTACGCAAGCCTTCAAGGATATCTTCGCGGCTGGCGTAGGCGAAGCGTTCAGTTCCCTGCTTGGATTGGTCCACGCCGTAACGGTCGGACACCTGCGCCATGGGCGGGACATTCGTCGTGTCCAACTCGTTCAGGCTGTCAATGTGACCAAGAATCGAGTTCAAATCACGCACCATGCGAGTGCGCTCTTCCGTGGTCAACTCCAGATTGCCAAGGTCGGCCACATAGGCAACGTCCTTTTCTGTAACTTTCATGCGCGTGTGGCGCGGGCGCCCTCGCCCGCGACTCTCTCCACAATCACAAATTCAATCCGCTTCACGCTCTCGGTGACGTAGCGATTGATCACGGCCAGATACTGAGGAGCCAGCGCCTGCAACTCGGCCCGCCAGCCCGGATCCGGAACTTCCACCCGCAGAATACCCTGACCGAAATCGACCGCCCGGGTCCGCGCCGCGACGGCTTGTCCACAGGCCAATGCCCACGCCAGCAACGGGCCCTGCCCCACAGGGGCGCGCCGCAGGCTGCCCGTAACGATCTTTTCCAGTCCTGCGCCGACTTGTTCCATTGCTCGGATCATCAACGAATCATTCTTTGGTGGGAACGAAAGTGATTTTACCATTCCCCACACTTTCATCGGCTTCTATGTTTCTAGAATAGCAATTCGCCCCAGGCAAATGGGACATGCAGAGAGACAATATTTTTCTTTTGCTCTCAACCGCTTAACGGCAAATCCGCACGCAGCGGGGGTTGACATCCTGTCGCGCGCCGGTCAATTCCGGCTGGAATGATCCGCCTGCAAGGGGAATTCTCGCATTACATACTCCAGGGCACCCTCTTTCGACTGAAGCCGGCCTTCAAGCTGGCCATCTTCTACCTGGGAAAGAATTTCCTTGAAACGAGGCCCGGGTGGGTAGCCGGCGGCGATCAGGTCATCGCCAGTGATCAGCGGTGCGGGACGAATCGCATCCGGGGGGGTTGCCGCGATTCTCTCACGGGTCATGCGGTAGGAAGTCAGGTCGCGGTGACTGGCCTGGCAGTCCAGCCGATGCAGTTCGATGTGCTGGTCAAAATGCGGCATGCGCACAAATTTCTTGAAGGTGGAGTCCTTCATCTGTGGCACATGCGCGAAACGCATGTGATTTGCCACCAGAGCGAGAATCTGCTCGGTGTCGTCGTTGGAAAAACGCAACCGCCGGCAGATTGCTTCCGCCATCTTCACGCCCACGTCCACGTGATTGTCGAAGCGAATGCGGTCCGGCGCGACGCGAAACGTGGGCGGCTTGCCAACATCATGCAAGAGCGCGCCCCAGGCCAGCGTCGCCGGACAAGGCTGTGGCAACTCCTGGAGCAGGAGCAGCGTGTGCACAAAAACGTCGCCTTCGGGATGAAATTCGGCCGGTTGCTGCACCCCCTTCATCGCCGAAATCTCGGGCAGGACTTCCCGGAGCAGCCCAGTTTCGTCGAGCAGGAGGAAAGCTTGACGGGCGTGGCCCTCGGTCAGCATCTTGGTCAATTCATCGCGAACCCGCTCACGCGAGACTTGAGTGATCCCGGCTGCCAGCTTTTGGATCGCTGCAAAAGTTTCCGTTTCAATGGTGTATCCGAAGCGGGCGGCAAAGCGTACCGCGCGCAACATGCGCAGCTTGTCTTCGGCGAAGCGCCGTTCGGGCGGGCCGATAGTGCGAATGATTCCAGCTTCGAGGTCCTTGCGCCCGCCGACGAAATCCAGCACTTTGTCTTCGATGGGATCGAGCAGCAACCCGTTAATGGTGAAGTCTCGGCGCTCGACGTCTTCCTGAGCGCTTTTGCTGAAGCGCACCTGGTCGGGATGGCGGCCATCGCTGTAGCCGATGTCGCTGCGGAAGGTGGCCACCTCGACGACGTTGCCCGCCGCGTCCCTCACCGGCACCAGAACGACCCCAAACTGCGCGCCAACTGCATAGGTCTCAGGAAAGATTCGCATGACCTCGTCGGGCGTGGCATCAGTGGCGACGTCGTAGTCGGCAGGCTCGCGACCGAGCAACAGGTCGCGCACGCATCCCCCAACCAGGTAGGCTTGGTGGCCTGCGTCACGCAGGGAGCGAATGATCCGCTCAGCGAATTCTTTGGTCTCAGACATTCTTTCTGCCGAACTGGTAGTCCCCCTGCGCACGACTGGATAGCCGGGGACGGCTGTCCCCACGTGGTTCAAAAACGATTCAGGCGTTCCACTCCGCCCGCAACCGTTCGCGTTCCTCTTCGCTCAATCCAAACCACGATTCGGCCAGGTCGCGGACGCGTTCGAGCGCGGCCTGCATCTCCGCGTGCTTGCGTTCGAGTTCTTCCGCATCCGCGTCGGGCGAGACCAGTATTAGAGGCGCGCTTACGATCACTGCCCGCGAAAAGGGATGCGGAATCGCCATCAGGTCCCAGGCCTTTGCCAGCGTGTGCGCCTTTTCGACTCCGATATGAAACACGTAGATGGGCCGGCCGGTCTTCCGGGCCAGCATCACGGGCCCTGGTTTGGCAACGTAGCGCGGCCCCCGTGGGCCATCGATGGTAAACGACGAGTCCACGCCTTCATCCATGCGCCGCGCCATAACCGCAAGTCCGCGCAAGCCTCCGCGAGTGGAGCTGCCTTGGGCAGTGGAGAAGCCGAGGTGCTCAATCACGCGGCGCGTCCACTGGCCATCGAAGTTGGTGGTGTTCATCACCACTACGCCCCGGTTGCGCCAGTACCAGGTGGCGGAAATGATGCAGCGATGCCAGAAGGCGGAAACGACCGGCACACCCCGGGCACGGGATTGGCTGTAGTGATGCATGCCCAGTTCCTCGAAGCGCAGGGTAGGGCCGAGCGCACGAATGATGGCGATGACCGCCGAGGCGATGACCGGGATTTGCATCCGCCGCCAGCGCGAGAGTTGGGGCAGCCGGGTATCGTAGAGCGAACTGACCGGCTCGGTGGCGGGTGGCGCGCTCGGGTTGCCGCTCGACATCACGAAACATTGTAGCCTTCCAGCGAACGTGTGGGTCGGACACTCCCTTCGACTTCGCTCAGGGCAGGCTCTGTCCGACGCTTTTGACGTTGGCTTTGGTTTGGATCGTGATTTGGAATTTGGTGTCTGATATTTGTTCTGGCCGTAAAAAGTCAAAATCAAAGGCGTCGGACAAAGCCTGCCCTGAGCAAAGTCGAAGGGAGTGTCCCGACCTACCCGTCCCCCCATCGTTCGTGATTTAGACTGGAGACCATGGCCGGCGCCTACATTCTCGGCATTGAAAGCTCCTGCGATGAGACGGCAGCATCGGTCGTGTATTCGGGAGAGAAAGTCGTCTCGAACGTGGTCTTTTCGCAGATCGCCGCCCACCAGCCTTATGGCGGCGTGGTTCCGGAGCTGGCTTCGCGGGAACACCTGAAGGCGATTGTGCCGGTGGTTCGCAAAGCGCTGGCCGATGCCGCGCAGACCTACCAATCGATTGACGCCCTGGCCGTGACCCAGGGGCCGGGTTTGGCCGGCGCCCTGCTGGTCGGAATCGGCTACGCCAAAGCTCTGGCCTTCGCCCTCGACAAGCCCCTGATCGCGGTGAATCATCTGGAAGGGCACATCCATGCCGTCCTGCTCGAGGAGCGTCAGAAAAATAATCACGAGATTAATTTCCCCGTGCTGGCCCTGGTGGTTTCTGGCGGACACACCCATCTTTATCTGGCTGAACGGCGGGAACAGCTTTGGTCGTACAAAAACATCGGCCACACTCGCGACGATGCCGCCGGCGAAGCCTTCGACAAAGTGGCGAAGTTGCTGGCACTGGGATATCCCGGCGGCCCCATCATCGACCAGTTGTCCACCCACGGCGATCCTACGGCGGTAAAATTTCCCGCTTCACAGCTGAAGCATCGGGACCGGAAAGATCAGGGCGAAGCTGAAGCCGGACCGCGGTTTGACTTCTCCTACAGCGGTATCAAGACGTCGGTTTTGCGTTACGTCGAGGTTCATGCGATGCAGGCCTCGATTGAGGCCCGCCGAAAAGCGCTGGCCGGCACAGCGAAGCCCAGGCTTGAGGACTATCTCCTGCATTGCGATCGGCAAACTCTGAATCTGGTGGCTTCCTTTCAGCGGGCGCTGGTAGGCGATCTCACCGCAAAGACTTTGGCCGCGGCCCGCGCCTGCGACGTCGCCACCCTGTTCGTCACCGGTGGCGTGGCCGCGAACCATGAGTTACGCCAGCGGTTTGAGCAGGACGCCGCCATGCAGGGCCTGCCGGTGTATTTCCCTTCCCGTCCGCTTTCAACCGACAACGCGGCCATGATCGCGGCGGCCGCCTACCCCAGGTTTCTGGTCGAAGACTTTGCCGCCATGGATTTTTCGGCTGAGGCAGGAATGAAGCTTAGGTGAGTCTGGTTGTTTCCAAAAGCGGTTCCCGGCTTCCAGGTTGCGCACTTAGAGTTACTTGGCTTCGACTGTGACTTTGGTGACGCGGCTTCCCAGTAAGGCTTCGAGCGCTTTTGTGAGCTGGGCTTCGATCTCGATGTCCTTGAAAATGGCGAAATTCGCGCGGTGCTCCTGGGCATCGAATCCGCTGTTTTTGCCGGCCACGATCACGATCGGGATATCGGCGGTCTCGGGCCGGGCTTTGAGGGCAGTGATGAGTTCGGTGCCGGTCATCCTGGGCATCTGCATGTCGGTAATGATGATGTCGGGATGAATCCGAGTCACGATGGGCAGCGCTTCCTCACCGTTGGTCGCCGACTCCACGGTGTAGCCACGCTCCTCAAGAAACCTGCACACGGTGTGCCGGATGAGCATGGAATCGTCCACAACCAAGGCCACAAGCGGAGTTTGACTTTTTACAGACAAGATATTCCCCGGGCGACATTAACAAATTGTTATGGCCGCAACAAGCGTAAAGGGCGGGCGCCGGTTACCTTTGTCACGCGCGGGATGCGTTTCCGGTCGCTCTTCCGGCAGACAAGCTTCCGGCAGACAAGTGCGCACGGCCGGATCAGGATTCGTCCGATAGTTTCGTGTCTTCGATAATCATGTCCTTGAATTCGCTGGATTCGAAAACTTCACCGCATTCCTTGCATTCAACGAATTCAGCGTCTTCTTCGCGGGCCACGATTTGCACACGGGGGTGCTTGCACGGTGCCGGATTGCTGCTCTGCTCGGGGAGTTGGGACGGCGGGGATGGAGTCATAAATCCGGGTCTTGGGGTCCCTGTCAAACGGCCGGGGGATTTCGCCGGAAATTGGCGGTATTTTAGAACGGCTTCTCCAGTTGTCAAGTCTTTCCGTCGATGCTTTACCTTGGGCTGCTGCCATTGATCCGGAAGGCATGGTTCTACGCTCCTCCCAAAACCACCGGAATTCCATTGTGCCCAAGTCGCAGTGCCATAAGCGATTAAGCTCCGTCTGCTGACCCTTCGATGGCATATTTCAACCATTGCCTGTAAGGGGTTGCATTTTGAGCAGGTTGGCGTCTAATATAGATATATCCGACTGAAAAGGTCGGATTTGACCTGCATGCTCAAGCTGACCAAAAAGGCGGATTACGGACTAATGGCCATGAAGCATCTGGCCGAACACGCCGAGCAGGGAGCCTGCAGTGCCAAGGATGTGGCGGACGCCTACGGTATACCCCAGGAGGCACTGGCCAAGATTCTGCAGCGTCTGGTGAAAGCCGGGCTGCTGCATTCGCAGCACGGAACGAATGGCGGTTACACGTTGGCTCGCGACCCGGGAATGATCTCGGCCTTCGAGGTAATCCGGGCCATCGATGGTCCACTTTTTATTACTTCCTGCGTCACCGTGCGGGGCGAATGCGACCAGAGCGATCGTTGCAATGTTCGGGAGCCCTTGCGGCGGGTAAGCCACGGAATCGAAGAGCTGCTTCGCGGCATCACTATTCTGGAGATGAAAGATGAGCCCGCGCAAGGAAGCGACAAGGTTGGCGGTGACAAGGTCAAGGTAAAGAGCGTAGCGGAATTGGTCACGATCGGATAAGCAGGTTCTGAGGAGAGCAATTATGAGCACGGATGTGAAGACGATCCCCCAGGGAACAAACGGACACCAGGAAGCGCCGACGCACGAGCAGCGCACTGCCGCCAACGGAGTGAAGCTGCCGGTTTACATGGACAACCACGCCACCACGCCCATGGACCCGCGGGTCCTGGAAGAAATGCTTCCGTACTTCATGGAGAAATTCGGCAATGCCGCCAGCCGCAACCACTCGTTCGGGTGGGCGGGCGAGGAGGGCGTCGAGACCGCGCGCGAGCGCGTCGCCAAGCTGGTGGGCGCGACCCCCAAAGAGATCATTTTCACTTCGGGAGCCACGGAAAGCGACAATCTCGCCATCAAGGGCGTGGCCGAGATGTACAAGGAAAAGGGCAACCACATCATCACCGCCGTGACCGAGCACAAGGCCGTGCTCGATACCTGCAAGCGGCTGGAGAAGTACGGCTACCGCGTCACTTACATGCCGGTGCAGAAAGACGGCCTGATCGACCTGGAAGAGTTGAAGCGCCTCATGGATGACAAGACCATCCTGGTGACGATCATGGCGGCCAACAACGAGATCGGGGTGGTGCAGCCGGTAGCGGAAATCGGGAAACTCTGTCACGAGCGTGGCGTGATCTTCCATACCGACGCGACCCAGGCAGTGGGCAAGATTCCGATCGACGTGAACAAGATGAACATCGACGTGATGTCAATCTCGGCCCACAAAATGTACGGACCCAAGGGGGTCGGCGCCTTGTACGTGCGACGCAAGAATCCCCGGGTGCAGATTTCAGCCATCATCGATGGCGGCGGACACGAGCGCGGCATGCGTTCAGGGACCCTCAACGTCCCCGGAATCGTCGGCCTCGGCAAAGCCTGCGCCATCGCCTCGGAAGAGATGGCGAAGGAAGCATGCCATCTGGCGGGACTTCGGAACCGGCTGCGCGACCGCATCATGGGACGGCTGGACGAGGTTTACATCAACGGCTCATGGGAGCATCGCCTGCCCGGCAATCTGAATATCAGCTTTGCGTATGTTGAAGGCGAGTCACTGCTGATGGGCATCAATGACATCGCAGTTTCGAGCGGATCGGCATGCACCTCGGCGACCTTGGAGCCGTCATATGTATTAAAGGCACTCGGTACAGGAGACGATCTGGCGCACAGCTCGATTCGCTTCGGCATCGGCCGCTTCAACACCGAGGCCGAAGTGGATTACGTGGCCGACCGGGTCGTCGAGACGGTCGAACGGTTGCGCGAGCTTTCGCCCCTGTACGAAATGGCGAAAGAAGGCGTGGATCTGAAGAGCGTTAAGTGGGCAGCGGAGTAAGTTTGGCTGCAAAGCGGTGGAATCAGTTTGGCGAGCCGCGAAGCGGCGCAAGAATAGAGCCCAGGGCGCAAGCCCTGGGTAGGAAGCGAGAAAACGGCTCAGCCCTGAAAGGGCGAAAGAGGGCCGGCATCACGTTCCACTTCACCCCTTGAGGGAGTAGGGGTCCTTCGACTCCGTTGATCGGTTGCAGAGCAACCGATCAAGCTCCGCTCAGGATGACACGAGTTTAATTTTTCAGGAGAGGGTCAAAATGGCATATAGCGACAAGGTTCTCGATCATTACTCAAACCCGCGCAACGTGGGCTCGATGGACAAGAACAGCAACGAAGTCGGCACTGGTCTTGTGGGCGCGCCGGAGTGCGGCGACGTAATGAAGCTGCAGATCAAGGTCAATCCGCAGACCAACATCATCGAAGACGCGAAGTTCAAGACCTTCGGCTGCGGTTCCGCGATCGCATCGTCTTCCCTGGCCACCGAGTGGGTGAAGGGCAAGACTGTGGACGAGGCGCTGCAGATCAAGAACACGGAAATCGTAAAGGAGCTCGCGCTTCCTCCGGTGAAGATTCACTGTTCGGTGCTGGCGGAAGATGCCATCCGGGCGGCGATCCATGACTGGAAGGCCAAGCAGGGCGCGGCGAAGCCGGTAGCAGCCGAAGCGAAATAAGCTGTCAGCTATCAGCTTTCAGCTCTCAGTAAGAGCGGCCCAACATCGGCATTTGGATCACTTATGGCAACGATGACGGAAGACACGACCAAGCCAACCGCCCCGGCCAAGGGCGGCGTCAAGGTCACGGACAAAGCGCTGGCCAAGGTGCGGACGGCCATCGTCAAGGAAGGCATTTCGCCGGAACAGGGTGGACTGCGTCTGGGCGTGCAGGGCGGTGGGTGTTCGGGCCTGAGCTACAACATCCGGTTTGATACCCAGCCGCGCGAGCGCGACCGCATCTTCCAGTTCGGCGATGTGCGCGTGTTTGTGGATCCGAAATCGTTCATCTACCTGAACGGGATGGTTTTGGATTATCAGGAGACTCTGATGCAGCAGGGATTCGTGTTCGTCAACCCGAATGCATCCAAGTCATGCGGCTGCGGGACGTCATTCTCAGGGTAACCGTGCGGTCTGTCTGGTTGTGTGCTGCGGTTTATGTGGTCGCGGGCGACTCGCCCGCGAAAAGCCTGGAGCGGCAAGGCCCTCCGCGCTCCGCCTTGGCTTCTCCGATCCCCGGAGAAAAATGACTGGAAATCCCTGAGGTTTTGTTGTGCATGCGCCGGTCGCGGGCGAGTCGCCCACGGCCACACAGGCAAGGCCACACGAGCAAAGATTAATGACGATTGATACTTCCAAAACGATCGCAACGTCCGGAGGCAGCGAGGCGACTGCCAGTTGCTGGTCGTGCGGCGAGATGCGGGCCGCCCAGTTCTGTCACGCGTGCGGCAAAGTGCAGCCACCCTTGCCGGTGGACTACTTTTCATTCTTCGGAATGCCGCGGAAGCTGAACCTGGATGTTGCGCGCCTGGAACGGGAGTTTTACGAGTTGAGCCGTAAGCTGCATCCCGACCTCAACGCCCGCTCGGAGAAGCAGGAACAGGAATGGAGCCTACAGCAGAGTTCCCTGCTCAATGACTCCTACCGCACCTTGAAAGATCCCATCCGGCGCACCCAGTACTTGCTGCGACTGGAGGGGATAGAACTCGAAGAACAATCGAAGACCGCCACCGAGCAGGCGCGCGCCAGTGGCGAAGTGAAAAAACAGATCGTGCCTCCTGATCTGCTGGAGGAAGTGTTTGAACTGAATATGCAGCTCGAAGAGCTGCGCATGAACCAGAAGATGGGCGAGGCCGATCCCGCCCTGGTGAAAGATCTGGAAGCGCACCGGGCGCAGTTCGAAAAGAAGTACGAAGAGTTGGCAGAAGAACTGAAGAATCACTGGGATCATTGGGATCGTGCAATTGATCTCGACAGCGGGGAAGAACGGCGCGCGGCGCTGGATCGGATGGTCGATCTGCTAAACCGGCGAAGCTATATCAGGAATCTGGTACGGGACGTGAATGAAGCGCTGGAAGGCTGCACTTAGCAATTGGCAATTAGCTCTTGGACCCCGAATGGCTGAGTTCCAAAAACCTCTCGTGGCCGATTGCCAAGTGCCAATTGCTAAATACTATGTCTAACGAACGCATCGTCGGCATCGACCTCGGGACCACCAACTCCCTGGTGGCTTTCATGCAGGGGGACAGGCCTGTCGTGATCCCGGGCGAGGATGGTTTGAACCTGGTGCCTTCCGTGGTGGCGCTGGACGACGAGGATCAGATCATCGTGGGCAACGCGGCCCGCAAGTATCTGATCGAAACTCCCGAACGCGCCGTGTACTCAATCAAGCGGCTGATGGGGCGCGGTATCGAAGATATCCAGCAGGAATTGAAGCTGTTCCCCTTTCGCCTGGCCGACGATCTCCAGCCGGGCGAAGTTCTACGGATTCGGCTGGGCGAGAAGACCTTCACGCCGCCTGAGATTTCAGCATTCGTTTTGCGCCAACTCAAACGCAATGCCGAACGATTCTTCAACGCGCCAGTGACCAAGGCGGTCATCACCGTACCTGCCTACTTCAACGATGCCCAGCGGCAGGCCACCAAAGATGCGGGCCGAATCGCGGGGCTGGAAGTGCTCCGCCTGGTCAATGAACCTACGGCTGCTTCCCTGGCCTACGGCCTCGACAAGAAGCAGAACGGCATTGTCGCCGTGTACGACCTGGGCGGCGGCACCTTCGATGTATCCATCCTCAAATTGCATGACGGAATCTTCGAAGTCGTCGCGACCAATGGCGACACGCATCTGGGCGGCGATGATATCGACAACCTGCTGATCACGATTGCGCTCGACGATATTCGCGGTGACATGGGTCTCGATGTTTCGCGCAATGGCGAGGTGGTAGCGACTATCCGCAAGGCCGTCATTGAGGCCAAGATTGCGCTTTCTTCGCAGCCCGTGGCCAAACTCGAAGTTGAACTGCCGGACGGCCGGCACTATCTGAGGGAAATCACGCAGGAGCAGTTCGAGCAACTGATTCAGCCCATCGTCGATCGCACTGTGGGCCCGTGCAAGCAGGCCCTGAAAGACGCCGGCATGAAGCCGGAGCAGATTGACGAAGTCGTGCTGGTCGGCGGTTCCACCCGCATTCCCAAAGTACGTGCCCTGGTCGAAGAAATGTTCCACCGCAAGCCGCACACTGACCTGAATCCGGACGAAGTTGTGGCCCTGGGTGCCGCGGTGCAGGCCAATATTCTTGCCGGCGGCTCCGAAGCCACGGAAAACATGCTGTTGCTCGATGTGACGCCTCTGTCGCTCGGCATTGAAGTGGCAGGCGGCGTGACCGACAAGATTATTCTGCGCAATTCGACGATTCCCGCTTCGGCCACGCAGCACTACACCACGCAAGTGGACGGCCAGGCCAATGTTGCCATCCACGTTCTTCAGGGCGAGCGGGAACTGGCAAAGGATTGCCGGTCCCTGGCGCGCTTCGACCTGAAGGGCATTCCGCCGATGCCGGCGGGAATCCCCCGCGTCGAGGTCAAGTTCCTGATCGACGCAAATGGCATTCTGCACGTCTCCGCGCGGGAACAGCGCAGCGGGAAGGAAGCGGAAATCGAAGTTCAGCCCAGCTACGGACTGAGTGATGAGCAAGTCGAGAGCATGATTCTCGATTCGTTTGACTCGGCGGAAGAAGATTTCCGTCAACGCCAGGTGATCGAGGCGCGGAACGAAGCTGACACCATCGTGGCTGCACTTGAAAAAGGGAAGAAGAGTCCAGCATGGGGACAGCTCACCAGCGACGAAAAGAAGCGCATCGCCAAGCTGGAAAAAGGGTTGAACCAGTTGAAGGGTGAAGACGACTATCAGGCCATCCGCACCGCCATCGACGCGCTGAACCAGGGCACGATGCGGCTGGCCGAACTGATGATGGATAGCGCGGTCTCAACCGCCCTCAAGGGCAAGACCATGGACGAGGCGGACATGGGAGAAGGACCGGACGCGCCCCACCCGGTGGCCAAGGCGGAGTTTGAATAGAACAGTCGTCAGTCGTCAGTCATCAGTCGTCAGTTCAGACGTCGAAGAGTCATAGATTAGGAGTCGTAATGGCAGAAGATAAAACTCAGGGCGCGGGAACGGCAACGGTCGATCCTCCGGGCGAGAACACCGTCCAGGTCACATTTTTGCCGGAAGGCAAGACGGTGCAGTTCGAGCACGGCAAGCTGCCGTATAAAGACCACGGCAAGGAAGAATCGCTGCTCGACGTGGCACTGAACAATGGCATCCGGCTGGACCACGCCTGCGGCGGCAATTGTGCCTGCACCACTTGTCACATCTGGGTGAAGGAAGGCGCCGAGAACCTTTCCGAGATGGATGACGACGAAGCCGACCGGCTGGACATGGCTGCCGACTTACAGTTAAACTCCCGACTCGGCTGCCAGGCGGTGATCAACAAGCCCGGCAAGGTCGTGGTTGAGATTCCGGCCTGGAATCGGAATTACGTTTCGGAAGAACACTAGAGAACAGTCGTTGGTCGTCGGCCATTGGCCGTTGGCCAACAAACAACGACCAAATGGCCAACGACGAATTCCAAGGAGCAAACGCATGCCGAAAGAGCTGACCTGGGATGATGCTGACGACCTCGGAATCCTGCTCTCCGAGAAGCATCCTGAAACTGATCCTCTGGCCGTGCGCTACACCGATTTGCACCGCCTGGTAACGGAACTGCCCGAGTTTAAGGACGATCCCAAGAAGTCGAACGAAGGCAAATTGGAAGCTATCCAGATGGCTTGGCACTCGGAATTTTTGGATCGCACCCAAGCTTAGGCTGCAAGCGGCCGCCTATTTCGCAGATTCCATTCCTCGATAGAATTTCTGCAATACATAGAACGCCTGCTTGTGCTGTCCCATATTCGAAATCAGTCCTTTGCGGTTGTAGTAATCCTGAATACCGGGCAGCAAACGGCGCGGCGAGCGGAAGTCCATCAGGACCCATGGCGACATACCCGCCAGGGACGGGATCTTTTTCAGCATAACGATCTGGTGCTGATAGAGGTTGGCCTGGTACTCCTCGGTCCAGCGTTCGTCGGCTTCGCCGTGTCTGCCGTACGGAGCGCCGGCGCCGAATTCGCTCACGATCACGGGCTTGTCCCACGCGAACTTCCATTGCATGCGATCAGCGTCCTCGGGACGTCCCCCATACCAGCCGAGATACTCATTCAGTCCCAGCACATCGAGATATTCGCCAACCGGGTCATTGAGGGCCCTCACGTCCGGTCCGGCTTCGTCGACATGATTCAGGGCTGACGTGATCAGGCGAGTCGAGTCGAGCTGGCGCGCGCTGTCCGCGAGTTGCCGCAGAAACGTGGTCCGCGCGGGTTTCACCGGGGTCTCGTTCGAAAGCGACCAGAAGACGACCGAAGCCCGATTGTGGTCGCGGGCAATCACCTCGCGAAGCTGGTTCTGGGCGTTCTGCAGCGTGGCCGGGTTCTCCCAGTCAATGTCCCAGTAGACCGGAATTTCAGACCACACCATGATGCCCATGCGGTCGGCCAGGCGAGTCATGTTCTCGCTGTGGGGGTAGTGAGTCAGGCGAACGAAATTGCAGCCCAGTTCCCGCGCCCAGCCCAGCAGGGTCTCTGCATCCTTCTGGCTGAACGCCCGGCCACCGCGGACCGGGGCCTCCTCATGCAGGGCAATGCCGCGCAGAAAAATGGGTTTGCCGTTGAGCAATATTTGCGTGCCGCGGGTTTCGATGGTACGGAAACCGATGGCATCGTGCACTTTGTCAGAACCGCTCGACAACACAACATCGTAAAGCCTGGGATGGTCCGGCGACCACAACTCGAGCTTGACGGGAAAACGGAACTCCGCCCGACCAGCGGCATCCGTGGTAACGGTTTGCTTGATCTTGGCTTCCGGGATTTCAATCGCAACCTGCTGCGCTGACGTAGAGCCATTGAGCTCCACCCATCCCGAGATCTCGCTGCTCGAACCCTTGGCCAGCTGCACAGAGTAATCCTGGATGAAGGTTTCGGGGACCTCGACCAACTCCACATCGCGAGTGAGCCCCCCGTAGTTCCACCAGTCGGTATTCACCGAAGGGACAGCATCGCGGCGGCGGGCGTTATTGACCTCCACGACCACGAAATTGTCGCCTTCGCGAATCTTGTCGGTAATCTCGAAATTGAAAGGCGTGAATCCGCCTTCGTGTTCGCCCAGTGCCTGGCCGTTGAGATAGACGCGAGTAAAGTAGTTGGCAGCTCCGAAATAGATGAACACGCGGGTGTGTTCCCGCTTGCGGTAGGAAAACGACTTCTCGTACCACACCGGGCCTTCGTAAAAGAACAACTCTTTCTTCTGCGAGTTCCAGTCTCCGGGAACATTCAGGACATCGGACTTGTCGAAATCGTATTCTACGAGCTCATGCTTGTCCTTGGCCTTGGCATTCAGGTAGAAGCGGGCGTTCAGGCCGGTTTCATACGGGTCGACGATGGCTTGCCATGGGCCATCCAGGCTGATGGTAGTGCGGTTGGGAATGTTGTGAATCAGTGCAGGCGGGTTCGCGGCCGCATAGCCAAACGGCGCAAGCATCAGCAAAAGGAAAATCAGGCGCTTCATAGCGATTTCGAGAGCGCGGCAATCTTAGTCAGGGCCGGCAAAAGGTGTCAAACTGCGGCGCGCAATCTTGTGATGGCGTGCTTCCGTCAGGCCCTGGCCGTGACCGCGGCTTCTTCCACGCTGGCCTCGCGTAAGAATTTCGCGGCTTCTTCCGGAGGCGTGGGATTGATGTAGAAACCCGTTCCCCACTCGAACCCGGCGGTCTTGGTCAGCTTGGGCATGAACTCGATATGCCAATGGTAGTGGTCGTTGTTGGGGTCCTGCACCGGCGACGTGTGGATCACCAGATTATAAGGAGGATTATCCAGCACACGCTCGGCTTTGGTGAGCAAGGTCTTCAGCGCCTTGGCCAGATTTTCAAACATGTGGGAAGAAGAATTTTCGAAAGCCGATTCGTGCTGTTTGGGCAGGATCCAGGTCTCGAAGGGAAAACGTGGCGCGTAGGGAGCGAGGGTGAGAAAGTCGCTGTTTTCAGCGACCACCCGAGTCCCAGTCTCGGTTTCCTGGCGAATCACGTCGCAGAAAACGCAGCGCTCTTTGTAAATGTAGTACTGCTTGGCGCCCTCGATCTCTTCCGTCACGTAAATGGGAAGAATGGGCAGAGCAATCAACTGCGAGTGCGCATGCTCGAGCGAGGCCCCGGCGGCTTCTCCGTGGTTCTTGAAAATCAGGATGTACTTGAAGCGGCGGTCCTTCTTCAGATCAAGAATGCGGTCGCGGAAAGTCCACAGCACGTCCTCGATGCGCTTGGGTGGAAGGTTGGCCAGGCTGGCATTGTGGTCCGGGGTTTCGATGATGACCTCGTGCGCGCCAATGCCGTTCATGCGGTCGAACATGCCCTCTGCCTGCCGGTTGAGATTGCCTTCGATGCCGAGCGCCGGGAATTTGTTGGGAACGACACGCACGGTCCAGCCCGGACTATCGCGTTGCGGCGGAGGCCCGCCGTTGGGATTCGGGCGGTAAGCCTGGATCTCAGGCGGAGTCTTGGATTCGTTACCGTAACAGAAGGGGCAGAACCCGCCCTTGATTTTGACTCCCTCGCGAGCAAAGTCGGTGGGACGCTTGGCGCGGTCGGTCGAGATGATGACCCATCGGCCCACGATCGGGTCTTTTCGAAGCTCAGGCAATACTGAAATCCTTTCCGCAGCTCGCCGGGCGGGCTGGTCGGAGCGAATGCAGCTATTTTACGCCTAAGAGGAAACGTTCCGGAATAGTTCGATCTGCGGCAGGACGGACGGCTCGTCGTAGTACACACTGATGATGTCGAGACGCCAGGGGCAGGAAGGCGGCAGGTGGCGCAAGTATTCGCGGGCAACGGCAAGCAGTTCACGGCGCTTGTCCCGATCAACTGCCGCTTCAGCGGGCTTCACGTCGTGGGAAGTTCGGGTCTTTACCTCGACGAAGCACAGAACATCTTCATGCCAGCCAATCAAATCGATTTCGCCGCGACGGTTGGGCGAACGAAAATTGCGGGCGACCATCACGTATCCCAGCTTCCGCAGATAGAAGTAGGCGTCTTCCTCGCCGCGGCGGCCGGTACGCAAATGCGCCGGGAGAGTGTCCGGTGGCAGCGTCCGCCTCGCCATCCAGTCGAGGATTTGAATCGTAGCGTGGGTAAGGCGGGAGAACATGGGCTTTGGGTAGCGAGAGTGTAGATCGCAGTGACCAACCTATGCTGTGACGGATGTCACATTGGGGACAGGACTGGTTCGGGATAACCAAAGGACCCATTTCCGAGGAAATGGGTCCTTCCTTGCTCCGGTCCTCTCTGCAAATAAGGGGCGCGCTACGAGGCGGGTTGGATGTCGCTCACCCGGATCAGGCTGGTCGGCTTGTCCAGAGTGCCACTGACGTTTACCTGTTTGCCATTGAAACGCCTGGCCTTCGCCTGGTTATCCAGTTGATAGGTCATGTTGTCGGTCTTCAGCACATAACGCTTCGCCACTCTGACCACGGTGCCGGAAAACGAGTTCTGGGCTTGAGCATCAGCGGAAGCGTCCGGGGCTAGTGTGGATTGGGTTTGTGGATCATTTGCGCCGGGCTGGGCAGATCGATCCTGCTGTGCAAAAGCCGCTGGGGACAATGCCAGCGCCAGGGCAACGGTGGCTAACAAACTGAGATTCTTCTTCATAACGCATCCTCCCAATTCGATTCGGACTGAGCAGATGGTATCCGTACTCCAGCAAAGCACGGCAAATGCCAGCGCCCAGATCATCTATTTTGCTGCAACTTACGCCGGATCGAAATTCCAAGGGGTGGAAGTTTTTGCATCCCTTAGGACAAGTCTTCCCCCTAGTTTCGAGCTACGGGGAACACTGTACGGGCTAAGAGTTAGTGCTCTTCGCGGGCTCGCAGCCAATCGAGGAACATCTGTTCAATGGGTTTGTCGTAGGTCATCAGGACATGCCGAACGGTGTGGCCGCTGACGAAATGGCACACCTCTTCGGCCAGATTCTTGGCGTGATCGCCCGCCCGCTCGATGGATTGGGTCATGAAAATGACCTGCAAACTTGCATGACGCTCCAGGTTCTCGGGGTTTTCGATGTGACGGAGGAAGATGAGGTTTCGCAGGCGGTCGATCTCGGCGTCAGCGCGCAACACATCCACCGCTCTTTTGACGTCTCGGGTGGAGAAAGCGGTGCCGGCGTCCGCCAGCATTTTCTCGAGCACTGTCGCCATGTGCGTGAGATCGCGAATGTCTTGCGGATCGAGGCGGGAACAAACCGCTTGCGCGCTGCCGGCAAAACTGAGCAGCAGGTCACCGATACGTTCCAGGCTGATCATGAACTTCATGCAGGCCAGGAGCTCGCGCGCTTCCGATTCGGAGACCTGCGTGATGATCTCGGTGACGCCGGCGTCGATTTCCATGTCCAGGCGATCGAGCTCCTTTTCCCGATCCCGCAGGGTGTTCAACAGAGGGACGGATGCCGTGGCAATACCTTCGGCGGCGGTGGCGGCGGCCTCCTTTGCAACGCAGCAAGCCTCGATCGTGCGTTTCACCAGGTAGGCGTAGGGAGATTTCGGTTCCGGACTTCTCAAAATGGCCGTACTCACTCGCGACCCCCTCCCGGAGGCGGCCCCAGCCGGCCGCGCCACGCTCGCTCTGATCCTGCTCTTGTGCTGCTGTGGATGGTCAATACCGGAGCATAGGTTGTTTTTGCAAGGGTTTGGTTAACAGGACGTAAATTTATCGGTTCGCGGCGGAGCTTGAAGCTGCGAAGGACGCTGCTATTGAACGGTTGTCGGGGTCCCCTTCTCTAGGCCAGGGGCAGGGTGAACAGGAAAGTCGAACCGTGATTAAGCTCACTTCGGGCGCGAATGGAGCCGCCATGAGCCAGGACGATATGTTTGGCGATGGCCAGCCCCAGTCCGGTCCCGCCGGATTCACGGGAGCGCGCCTTGTCCACCCGGTAGAAGCGCTCGAACAGGCGAGGCAAGTGCTCGGAGGGAATGCCGGGACCGAAATCCTGTACATAAAATTCGACGCCCTCTGCGATGGGTCGTGCTCCCAGCACAATCCGGCCACCCGATGCAGCATATTTCAGCGCGTTGTCCACAAGATTGGAGAAGACCTGATGGATTGCCTCGGGATCAGCGCCAACCTGGACAACCGCATTGTCCTCGACCTTTAATTCGATATTTTGCGCCCGCGCGATCTCGCGAAAACTCTGCACCGCTTCCTGCAGGAGGTCAGCCGGCGAGCTGGGTTGGATGTCGAAGCGTTGTTCCCCTGATTCCACCCTCGCCAGGGTGAGCAGATCTTCAGTCAGGCGCGACATGCGCAGAGCGCTCTTGCGAATGATATCGAGAAACTCCCGGGCATGATCGCTGTCCGGCGCGCTATCCAGCAAGGTTTCGGTGTAGCCCTGAATCGAAGTCAGCGGTGTGCGTAGCTCGTGCGACACGTTGGCAATAAAATCGCGGCGCGTCTTCTCGATACGTTCCGTCTCGGTGAGGTCGCGCAGCACGGCTACGGCGCCGCCCCCGGGCATGGGAGCGGCGGTCACGTCAAAGGTGCGGCCCGGAACAATGGAGGCGGCCCGCGCGGTAAACACTCTTCGCGCTTCATTCGCGCCCCGCACCGCAGTCAGGAAATCGGGGTCGCGAACGGTTTCGACCAGGGGCGCGTTCTTGCGGGTACGTTGGGGAACCAGTTTGTCCATGGTCTGGTTCGCCCACTGCACGCGATCATCCGCGCTGACCGCGATGACCGCATCCTCCATGCTGTTGAGCAGGGTTTCGAGCTGGCGCTGGCTGGTCTGCAGCTCGGAAAAGCTTTCTTGCAGATGGCGGGCAGTCTTGTCGAGTGAGGTGGCCACCTGCCCGATTTCGTCTCCCAATGGCTCCTCGATGCGGGCGGAGAGGTCTCCGGCAGCAACCCGGTCGGCAAACCGCACGATGCGCTGCAGGCGGTGCGCCGTGGACCGGGCAGCGAGGGCAGAGACCACGAGCGCCACCACGAACGACAGTAAGGCGCCTTTCCAAGCGTGATGGACCGAAAAGTCGAAGGTCAACGTGGCCGCCCCAATCACCAGGGCGAACACCGCCATCAATTTAAGGAATATCCGATTCCTCACTTCGGGGCCTCGAACCGGTAACCCGCCCCCCGCACGGTCTTGAGATAACGCGGGCTCTCGGGATCGGGTTCGATTTTTTCGCGAATGCGGCGCACGTACACATCCACGGAACGTGGAGTGACGTAAGCGGTGTCCCGCCAGACAGAATCGAGCAACTGGTCGCGGGTAAACACCCGGCCGATGTGACGCGCGAAATAATCGAGCAGGCGGAACTCAGTGGCGGTCGTGGTCACCAGGTTGCCGCGCACCGCCAGGGTCATGGCGCCAGGATCGATTTCGATATCACCGATCTTCACTGGCGCCTGGGACAAGGGCCGTTCGAAACGGCGTAGCACGGCCTTGACCCGAGCCACCAGTTCACGCGGACTGAACGGTTTGGGAATGTAATCATCGGCGCCCAGTTCCAGGCCGAGAATGCGGTCGGCCTCGCCGCTCTTCGCGGTCAGGAAGATCACCGGAGTTGGCGCCAGCGCCGGAATCTGTCTGATCTGACGGCAAAGCTCCAGACCATCTTTGCCCGGAACCATAATGTCGAGAATGAACAGCGCCGGCCGCTGCCGTTCGGATTCGGCGATGACCGTGTTTCCGGTAGAGAACACTTTCACCGCGAATCCGTCCGCCTCCAGATGGTGCCGTACCAGGCGGGAAATATCCGGATCGTCTTCGACCACAAAGATGCTGGATTTCATGGGGGTATTGTAGCGGGCTGGCCTGCGGGAGACCTAGTCTTGCGGAATCGGCCTATTTTCCTCTATCCGGGCGTCATTCTGAGAGACTTCAGTCTCGAGGGATCGGGCGCGCAGGGCGACCGGCCTGAGAATTTCCAGAGGATCTCCCGATCTCGATGATCAGATTTCCGGAGCGATCTTTCCGGAAAGTCATGCCCGGAGGGACCACCGTGGTCGCGCTGTACTCCGTGATTACGGCTGGACCGGAGTGCTTCTTCCCGGGCGGCAATGCGTCACGGGACACGACCTTCACTGCGAACTTCTTTCCCGAGAAGAACACCGCGGCCCGGTCTGGCAAAACGTTGCCGGGTCTTGCCCGGCCTGGACGGGCGAGGGCGCCCGTCCCTACGTGGCCCGTGGTTCCCTTGAGCATATTTGCCTGCTGCGACTTGATTGTGGCGCGCAAGCGCAGCGTCACCAGTTCCACCTCACGCGCGGGATAGTCGTAGCCATAACGGCGCTGGTGCTGGTTGCGGAAATCCTGGATCACCTTTCGCGTGTAGGGAACGTTCAGTTCGTAGCCCTGACCGCGATAGCGAACATCGACGCTCGGCTGGTGCCGGATCGTACCGATCCATTTCTCATCCCGGAAATCTGCTTCGGCACGGCGGCATAAAGCAGCGAACTCGCGTTCCAGTCGCTCGATAGGAAGTTTGTCTGCAACTCGCCAGAGCACGGTGCGCGAATAGTCCTTCACCACGTCGCTGACGAGGATGCCGAAAGCAGAAAGTGCGCCGGGCAGCGCGGGAACAATCACTCGCGGGATGCTGAGCGCTTCCGCCAGTTCGCAGGTGTGGAGACCGCCAGCACCGCCAAAGGCCACCAGCGCGAACTCTCGCGGATCGTGGCCGCGCTCGATGGAGACGACGCGTATGGCCTTCTCCATGGTGGCGTTGACCACGCGGACGATTCCAGCGGCAAATTGTTCCAGCCTAAACTCTGATCGGTGCCGCCTGAGCCATTCGGCGACCAATCGGCGGGTGCGTTCGAGATCCAGCCTGAACTCTCCGCCAAGAAAGTGGCGCGGTTGCAAACGGCCAAGAAGCAGATTGGCGTCGGTGACCGTAGGCTGAGTCCCGCGACCGTAGCAGATGGGACCGGGATCGGCTCCGGCGGATTCGGGACCGACGCGCAGGGCCCCGCCCGCGTCGAAACGAGCGATGGAGCCTCCGCCGGCGCCTACGGTATGTATGTCGAGCATGGGCACGCCGACGGGGAAGCCAGCGATCTCAGCCTGGCTGCTGGCCCGGGCTTCACCGTCGACCAGGGCCACGTCGGTCGAAGTGCCGCCCATATCAAATGAGATGATTCGTTCGAAGCCGCTGCGGCGCGCCATGGCGGCCGCGCCTACGACTCCGCCTGCCGGCCCGGAGAGCACGGTGCGCACGGGTTCACGGGCAGCGGAACTGAGAGCGGTAATCCCGCCGCTCGATTGCATGACGAAGATACGGGACCGCGCCGCGCCGGATGACGATGAGCCTCGCGCCCGGTGATCGAGTTTCTGAAGATAATGTTGCATTACCGGCTGCAGGTAAGCGTTCACGACTACCGTGCTAGTGCGTTCGTATTCGCGGAACTCGGGAAGAATCCGGTGCGAGACCGATAGCGGCAGGCCCAGCTTGTCGAGAGCTCGAGCCACGGCGTTCTCAGTCGCCGGATTGGCGAACGAGAAGAGCAATGAGACGGCAATTGCCTCGGGATGTTTCCGCCGAAGTTTCCGTGATAGAGACTGCAAGTCCTGCCGCGTCGGAGACCGGATGATCTCACCGTCGCTGGCCGTGCGCTCGTCGACGCCGAAGCGTAAGTCTGCGGTAACCAGAGGTTCCACACGATCGAAAAAGAAGTCGTAAAGCTTGGGACGGTTCTGACGGCCGATCTCGATGGCGTCTTCAAAACCGGCGGTGGTAACCAGAGCCACCCGCGCGCCCTTACGCTGCAACAAAGTGTTCGTGCCCACAGTAGTGCCATGCAGAATAACCACCGGGCCAGGCAGTCCGATCTTTTGCAGCGCGTCGACAATGGCCCGGGAAGGGTCGGCCGGTGTGGAGAAGACCTTGAGCATGCGGACCTGCCCGCGCTCCACCCAGACGCAGTCGGTAAAGGTACCGCCGGTGTCGATGGCGAGATATAGGACTTGAGTTCGTGAGCGGCGTGGCATCGAAGTCAAAGCGGAAGGGTAACATCCCCCTAGACCGGCCCTTCCGCATCTAAGTCTTGTTGGTAAACGCCAGCGTGAGCAAAGTTTTCTGCTCCACCTCGTGGGCCTTGGCTGATCCCGTGGCGGGGCTGGCGCTGGCGGAACGCTTTACCGACAGGACTGGACGCTCGCCCGCGATGCGGCGCAGCCGTGGCAGCACGTAGAACAGCGCGCCCATGTTGGCCGGCTCTTCCTGCACCCAGACGATCTCCCGCGCCGAAGCAAATTGACCGATCGCCGCTTCCAGTTCCTTCTCCGGGAACGGATAGAGCTGTTCGACAAAGATGATCGCAGTTGCCGTGTCGTTCCTCTTCTTGCGTTCGGCGCGCAATTCGTGGCCGATCTTTCCGGTGCAGATCAGGATGCGGGTCGCATCGCTGACCTCCACGTCCGGCAACACGGTGAGAAAGCGCTGATGGGTGAAGTCTTCTATGGGAGAAGCTGCGTCGGGATGGCGCAACATGCTCTTCGGCGTCAACACGACGAGCGGTTTGCGCCAATGACGCAGCGCCTGGCGGCGCAGCAGATGAAAGTATTGCACCGCATTCGAGGGCTGGCAGATCTGGAAATTATCGCGGGCCGCGAGTTGCAGAAAGCGTTCGGGCCGGGCGCTGGAGTGTTCCGGCCCCTGCCCTTCGTGACCATGCGGCAGAAGCAGCACGACGCCCGAGAGCAGTCCCCACTTATCTTCGCCCGCGCTGATGAATTGATCGATCACCGCCTGCGCCACGTTGGCAAAGTCGCCGAACTGCGCCTCCCACATGACCAAGGTCTCGGGATAGTCACGGCTGTAACCGTATTCAAATCCCAGTACGCCCGCCTCGGACAACGCAGAGTTATAAATCTGGCAACGCGCCTGGCCCTCGGAAATATGTTCGAGCGGAACGTACTCCTGCTCGTTTTCGATGTCGAGCAGCACCGAGTGGCGTTGGTTAAAAGTACCGCGCCGAGTGTCCTGCCCGGTGAGCCGGACCGGCACTCCCGCCTTAACCAGCCCGCCCAGCGCCAGCGCCTCGGCCATGCCGTAATCCACCGGGCGCTTGCCCGCGCCCATTTCCGCCCGCTGCTCCAGCAGCTTTTTGACCTTGGGATGGATGTGGAAATCGGCGGGGTAGGTGGTCAGCCGGGCCGTGATTTCGCTGAGTTCTTCCGCGGACAGGCCGGTATCCACTTCGTACTCGGGCTTGTAACGGCCGCCTTTGTAGTCATTCCAATATTGCGGCAGGTCGCGCAGCAGCGGCTTCTTGCGGATATTTTTCGCTTTTTTCTGCGCCGCTTCCAGCTCTTCACGGATTTTTGCGACGCGCTCCTGAACGTCCGCGGCGCCGATATCTTCGGCATAGATCTCCCACAGCGGCGGATGGTCCTTGATCGCCTTATACAACAGCGGCTGGGTAACGGTAGGGTCATCCACTTCGCTATGACCGTGGCGGCGATAGCCGATCACATCCACAACCACGTCGCCGCCCCAGGTGTACCGGTAATCAAGGGCCAGGCGGCCGATTCGCACCACGGCATCCACGTCCTCCGCGTTCACGTGAAAAATCGGGATGGACTGACGCCGGGCCAGCTGCGCCGAAAACCGCGACGAGTGTTCTTCGCTGTACAAAGTAGTGAAGCCAAGCAGATTGTTGGCGATGATATGCACCGTGCCGCCCACCGTAAAGCCCTTCAGGTCGGACAAATTCAGGGTCTCGGCCACCACGCCCTGACCCGCGAAAGCGGCGTCGCCGTGGACCAGCAAAGGCAAATATTTCTGGGGACCTTCCTGGCCCGCGCGGTCCTGCTTGGCGCGGGTACGGCCCACCGTTACGGGATCCACCGCTTCCAGGTGGCTGGGGTTCGAAACCAGGTGAATGTTGATCTTCGTTCCCGAGCGGGTCACATATTCGCCGGTCGCACCCATGTGGTATTTCACGTCGCCGCTGCCCAGAACGCTGCGCGGGTCCACGTCTTCAAATCCCGCAAAAACCTCTTCCGCCGGACGCTTTGCCACCTGCACAATCACGTTCAGCCGGCCGCGATGGCTCATGCCCATCACCAGATTCACCGCGCCCCGCTGACCGGCCGCATCCAGGATTTCATCCAGCAGCGGAAGCAGGGCGGTCACCCCTTCGAGAGAAAAGCGCTTAGTGCCGAGGTAGCGTTGCTGCAGCACCTGCTCGAACAGATCCGCCCGGATGAGCTGGTCGAGCACCCGTTCCTGGTCCACCGCGGGCTGGGGAGCTTCCATGTGTTCCTGAATCCAGCGGCGCCGTTCGGGGTCGGTAATGTGCATGAACTCCGCGCCCACGGTGCCGCAATAGACCCGACGCGCCTCTTCGGCGAGTTCGCCTTCCAGGCGCAGGCTGGGGTGCGTCACCGGAGGCAGGAAGCCCAGTGGATCGAGGTCGGCCTCGAGGTATCCCCATTGGCGGAAAAGGTCGAATACGCGCTCACGTTCGCCGTTGGGAGCTTCCAGGACGCTGGTTGCGGAAGATTGAGCAGCAGGTTTGGGCCGGGTCGCCATATGTCTGATACTAGAATAACGGATGCGACGGGAAACGTGCTGGATTCCCCCCAGAAGCAGCAACGGGGACCGCGGTTTCTAGGCCACTGGCGTTGCTGTTTTGGGCAGCGCTTTCATCAACAGGCCATTCAGCAGGATGGTGATGACGGAACCGGCCAGAATGGCGTGATAAATATCGTCAGTGACCAACTGGGCGTCGCGGGCCACCCGGACCAGGACGTAGGAAAACTCACCGATCTGCGTAAGTCCCAGGCCCACCAGCACGGCAGTTCGCGGAGGATAGCGAAACAGCCAGACAACTGCGGTCCAAATTACAAACTTGCCCAGCATGGTTAGAATCACGATCGTGCCCCACAAGGAAGGTTTCGAGATCAGGATGCGCGGGTCCACCAGGGCGCCAATCGTGACAAAAAACAGGGCCACAAAAGCGTCGCGCAAGGGCAGCAACTTGTCCAGCATCCGGCGGGTCATCCCAGACTCACTGACGATCAGGCCGGCCAAAAACGCTCCCAGCGCCAGGGACAACCCTACCGCCTGTGTGACCGCAGCCGTGGCAAACCCCAAGGCCAACACTACGAGCAGGTAGAGTTCCTCATTGCCAGCGCGGCCCACTCGTTTCATCAGGGGTGGCACCAGCTTCGCGGCCAGGAACATGACCGGGGTCAATATCAGCAGGGCCTTGCCTACAGCGATCCCTAATGCAAGGAAGTGGCCTCCCGTCAGATTATTAAGGGAAGGAAGCAGAACGGTCAAAGCCACCACCGCGAGGTCTTCAACCAGAGTTATGCCGATCATGACGTGGCCGTGCGGCGAGCGCAATTCGCCGCGATCCGACAACATCCGGGAGAGCACCATGGTGCTGGCCACAGAAACAATCGCGCCCACCGCGATTCCCTGGGTTGTGCTCCAGCCCAGCCACCACCCCACGGAGACGCCCAGCGCGACCGACATCAAGATGCCCAGGGGCCCGCCAAACACCGCCACCCACTTCACCTGCAGCAACTCGCTGAACGAAAATTCCAGGCCGATCGAGTACATCAGCAGGATGACCCCAATTTCGGCCAGAGTTTCGAACTGGTGAACCTCCGACAGGGTTGGGCCAGGAGTAAAGGGTCCAATCAGGAATCCGCCGAGCACGTACCCCAGAATCAGAGGCTGCCGCAGCGCCCGAGCCACACCGCCGCCCACAACCGCGGCACCGAAGACATAGGCGAGATCCCTGAAGAAGGTGGTTTCCATCGTCGCTGGCCAGCTAGCCGAATATCAGTCTAACCGGGACGTGGCTGGCGTGTATTCGACGGCCGGACGAACCCGAGGCTCAGTAGGTTGAACAGTTTTGACTTAATGTCCCGAAATTGAAGGCTTCCCGATTTGATATGCCGATTTCACCTTCTGTCCGTAACTTCTTCTCCACTCGCCATGCCCAGGCAGCCGAACTCCGATGTAACAACCGTAGCCACAGCAAAAGCCACGCATGGAAAGCACGAGAGAAGCCGCCGTCAGCAGTACGCCGATGCAACTCTTGCTGGTGGGAAACAGCGAGGACTTCGGGTATCTACGCGACCTTCTGACCCGCAGCGGCAATGGACACCTGGGCATGGACGTCGCGCAAACTACCGAGGAAGCGCTGGCGCGCCTGAGCCAGACGCCTTACGATCTGTTGTTATGCGAATACAATTCGGACGATGGCGCAGCCTTGCGCCTGCTGCACGAGTTGCGCCGAAGCCGCCCTGGCGCGCCGGTAATTTTTCTCAGCGACCACATGGACGAAGCCGCCGTGGACACTGCACTGAAAGCTCGCGCCCGCGAGTTGGCCGAGACAACGACCGGGGATGCCGATAAGGACGCCATTGCCGGCACCATCCGTCACGCGCTCGATGTGTATTCCAAAGAACGGCAGCGCCAGAAAGCGGAGGACACGCTCCGAAAACTATGGCGCGCGGTGGAGCAATCGGCGGACCTGGTCATGATTACCGACCGTGAGGGGATCATCGAGTACGTGAACCCGGCCTTCGAGCTGCTCACCGGCTACTCTCCCGCGGAATTGACGGGCCAAACCCCGCGTGTCCTGAAATCAGGCCACCAGAGCTCGGAGGTCTACAAAGAGCTGTGGCAAACCATTCTCCTGGGCAACGTTTTTCGCTGCATCATGGTCAACCGCAAGAAAAATGGGGAGACTTTTGTCGCTGAGAAAACCATTACCCCTCTCCGTGACAGCGAGGGCAGGATCACTCACTTTATCTCCAACGATCGCGACATTACGGACCGGCGCCGGCTGGAAAATCAGCTTCAGCAGGCGCAAAAGATGGACGCGATTGGGAGGCTGGCGGGAGGAGTGGCGCATGATTTCAATAATCTCCTGATGGTCATCAGTTCCTATGCCGAGCTGATGCTGGATTCGCTGGCCCCCCAGCATCCCTTGTGCCGCAACGTGAACGAGATCCAAAAGGCCTCGCGCCGCGCTGCCGAGCTGACCCGGCAATTGCTGGCCTTCGGACGCAAGCAGATGCAAACCCTGCAACTCCTCGATCTGAACCTGATCATTGAGGACATCAACAAAATGTTGCCTCGTCTTTTGGGAGAAGATATCGAACTGGTGTTTGCCCCAGGGGCGGAACTGGGCAAAATCAAGGCCGATCCGGTACAGATTGAGCAGGTGCTGATGAATCTTGCAGCCAACGCCCGTGATGCCATGCCCAAGGGCGGCAGGCTGCTGATCGAAAGCGCCAGCGTGCAACTCGACGACGCATATGTCCAGGGGCATTCGATCGTCCCTCCTGGAGATTACGTTCTGCTGGCGGTTACCGACTCCGGCCAGGGAATCGCGCCTGAGCATCTGTCACACATTTTCGAGCCCTTTTACACGACCAAGGAGGAAGGCAAGGGCACCGGGCTGGGCCTGGCCACCGTGTATGGCATTGTGAAACAAAATGGCGGGTTCATCTGGGTATACAGCGAGGTGGGTTTGGGAACGACTTTCAAAATGTACTGGCCTCGGGCGCGGGAAACCAAAAGCGTGCCGCCCCCTCTCCAGCCGGTGGAAGCCTGCCGTGGCGGCTGCGAGACTTTGCTGCTGGCGGAAGATGAAGCGGCGGTCCGGCAGTCCACTCGCGAGTTTCTTACCCTGAACGGCTATATTGTCCTTGAAGCCACGAACGGGACGGAGGCCCTGGCCATCGCAAGAGAGTACAAAGGACCGATCCACTTGATGATCACCGATGTAGTCATGCCCCAGATGGGCGGTGCGAGGCTAGCCGGGGAGTTAGCCTCCGAGCGGCCCGACATGAGAGTGCTGTTCGTTTCCGGCTATGCCGAATCCACGGTTCAACGCCATGGTGAGATCGATGTGACCATACGTTTCCTGCAAAAGCCTTTCTCCCTTAAAGCCCTGGCGCGCAAGATCAGAGAAGTTCTGGACACGCCAGCTTCCGCTCGAGCCGCAGCCTCCACTTAAGATCCGTGCCCTCCCTAAGTCCGGTTCAACGGGGCAATCCCTGCTTTGCGATCCTTTGCCAGTAAAGATTTGACTTGTCCCGGCGCGCTCCTCTCCTCTCGTATAATTGCTGCCGGAATCCTGCATGAACCAGTCCGCCGCGCCATTCATGGTCATTCCTGCCCGCAGAGAGCGGGCGTCGTGACCATCGCGTCCGTGTTGTGGCATGGACTACTGGGCATCGCGCTGCTGGGCATCTTCAGTTCCACAATTTTTTTGTTCATGGTTCTGTTGGCGGCGGTCCGGTGGCGCCACGGGGCCCGCATTGCACAACAGGCAGCCGCGGCCACGGCCCCGTCCGCGCTGCCCGCGGTCACCATCTTCAAACCCGTGCACGGCATGGAAGCCCAGTTGGAAGAAAATCTTGAAAGCTTCTTCCGGCAGGACTACCAGGCGTTCGAAGTCGTTCTTGGCGCCCGGGATGCCGATGACGCGGGCCTCCAGGTTGCGGAAAAAGTTCGGCAACGATATCCGGGGGTAAAGAGCCGGATCGTCGTCTCTGGCCCGCCCACTTGGCCCAACGCCAAGGTCTTCTCCCTGAGCAAGATGATTCCCGGCTCAGCCAACGATTACTTCGTCATCAGCGACAGTGACGTAAGGGTCTCGCCTGACTTTCTGCGCCAGGTGGTTCCAGCCCTGCTCGACCGGAAGATCGGCCTCGTGACCTGCCCCTACCGCGGAGTGGCGGCGGGCGATTTCTGGTCGACCCTGGAAGCGCTGGGAATGTCCGTAGAAATGCCGTCCGGAGTCATGGTCGCGGACATGCTGGAGGGCATCCGCTTCGCCTTGGGTCCGGCAGTAGCCTTGCGACGCGAGGCCTTGGAAAAGATTGGCGGCATCGCCGCGACGGCCGACTATTATTCGGACGATTTCGTTCTGGGCAACCTGGTCTGGGCGGCCGGCTATAAAGTGATCTTTTCCCATCACGTTATCCAGCACGTGCTCACGCCGCGATCCTTGAAGCGAACCCTGGGCGACCAGTTGCGCTGGATGAAGAGCACTCGCTTTTCGCGTCCCCTCGGGCATATCGGGACCGGGCTCACCTACGCCATGCCGTTCGGAGTCCTTGGTCTGATCTCGGCGGCCGCGCTGGGTCATTGGGCTTTGGGAGTTGGGCTCTTCGCCGCGGCGTTCTTGAATCGGGTGGTGCAAGCGATTGCCGTGGGATGGGGAATTATCGGCGATCGGCGCGCGTTGTATTTGTCGTGGCTCTATCCTGTCCGCGACCTAGTGGGCTTCTTCACCTGGCTTGCCAGCTTCGGCAGCCGCACTTTCTTTTGGCGTGGGGAAACCTATCGCTTCAGCAAGGGCGGCCGAATCATTCCGCAGAACCGGGCAGCAGAGAGTGCGGTAGGAGGGAAGCTATAGGGCCGGAAACGCGGCTTCAGCTGCAGCCCTCAGGAATCGATCCGAGCCAGCCTGCCATTTTTTAATGTGAAGGAATGCCCTCGCCAGACCACTTTATGCCCGACCAGGCTGGCGAACCACATCAGCAATGCAACCAAGTCCCGCAGCGGAAGCAGTACCAGCAAACCCAATACCTGGCGATCGCGCAAACCCGACCGTCCCACGGCCAGAGCCACAGCCAACCGAAGGCTTGTCACCACAGCCAGCAAGGCCCACGCCCAGAGCGCACCGTAACTCAGCAATAGGGCGAGCAGCGCCCAGGGTAAGCCAAAGGTCACCACGAGGCCGAGATATCCCCAGCGCCGGGAATCGCGGACGGTACGACCCCAGCGCAACTGGTGGTCCACAAACTGGCGCAGGGTATACGCCGGAAGAACGGTCTCGACCACCACATCCGACAGCTTCACCTTCAACCCGCGCTCCGCGATACTCCTGCCGATCTCATAGTCGTCTGCCAGGTACTCCACAAACGCTTCGAATCCGCCCACAGCCTCGAGATCGCGGCGCCGGAAAGCAAGCGTGGAACCCAGCCCGAAACGGATACCGCCTTCGAGTTGTCGCGCAGCCAATACGCCGGCGGAGAAATCGGTGCTGATGCCAAGCGACTCCAGCCGCGAACCCAGAGTGGAACTGGCAATGCCTCGATAAAGGCATGTGACCAGCCCTATCTGCGGATCGCTCAATGGAGCCGCGACCCGCCGCAAGTAATCGGGCTGAACCCGGATGTCGCTGTCATTTACGAGAACGTAGTCGTATTTTGCCCGGGGCAGCATCTGCGCCAGATTGCTCACCTTGGTGTTGGCACCCAGGTTCTGGGAACAAACCATCAAGTGAATCGCACACTGCGGGAACTCCAGCTTCAGCCGTTCGACAAGCTCGAGCGCAGGATCGGCAGGATCGCAGACCCCAAAAATAATTTCGTATTCCGGATAGTCCTGCAGACAATGGCTGCGGAAGCTCTCATACATTTCGGGATCGGTCCCCCGAAGCGGTTTGAGGATGGAAACCGGCGGGGTGGAGGGTGTGGGGGCTGTGGGGCGGGCGCCCTCGCCCGCCGCCTTCCGCTCGCCGAGAAATCGAGCGACGCCATACAGGCAGACCAGGTAATAAGCCATGCTACAGACGGCAAACGCCCCAGCAGCAGTCGAAGCGACGGCAACAATACGATGAATCACCCGTGGATTTCCTTCGTGTACCTTGGCATCCCTGGTCGATTGCAGATTGAAGATTTCAGATCTCAGGTTTCAGATCTCAGTTCTCAGATCGGTTCAGAGATGGGCGGTGAATCTGCGATTTGAAATCTTCAATCTGAAATCGACCACTAGGGTACACGAAGGAGTACTACTCGTAGCGCAGCGACTCGATCGGATCGAGATTCGCAGCCTTCCAGGCCGGATAAATCCCGAACAGCAGTCCCTCAGCGGCGGCCGCGCCCAAACCAAACGCAGCCCAGAAAAGCGACATCCGCGCCGGCAGCGAGCTCCAGATGGCGGGAATCGTCCAGGTAATGATGGCCCCCAGCAGCACGCCCAGCACTCCGCCCAGAGCGGTCAAGGTGATGGCCTCCAGCGTGAATTGCAGCAGGATGTCGCGCTTGCGCGCGCCGATCGCCTTGCGCACTCCGATCTCCCGCGTCCGTTCCGTCACGGAAACCAGCATGATATTCATGACGCCGACACCGCCTACGATCAGGCCCACGCTGGAAACCGCGAACATAAAAATAAAGACCGCGCCCGTGACCTGGTTCCATACCTCGGAAAGCGAGTCTTGAGTGAATACCGCGAAGTTGTCCGGCTTGTCCGGGGCTACCTTGCGCCGCCGGCGCAACAGCTCGCGGATCTCGTCGATGGCCTTGGGCATATCGTCGTGCGAAGTGGCCTTGGCGCTGATCCAGTATTGCTTCAACTCGGGATGCAGTTTGCGGAAAGTGGACAGCGGAAAATACACGATGTTGTCATCCGGGTTTTTGCCCCCGGCAAACACGCTCTTGCGTTTCGCCGCGACCCCGATCACGGTGAACAACTGGCCATCGATATTGATCTCCTTGCCCAGTGCGCCCTGGTTGGGGAACAGTTCTTCCGCCGTGTCCGAACCCAGGACAATGACTGGTGAGTGATGTTCTTCATCGATCTCATTCACCCAGCGGCCGGACGCGATGTCCAGATCAAACACATCCTTCCAGGTGCCCGTGTCCCCTTCAAGAATCGTATTCTTGACTTTGCGGCCGTTGTACTTGACCTCGTAAGTGCCGGTCCCGAATTCCTGGCGGAAATAGCGTATGCCGACGGTGGCTATCTTTACGTGAGGTAATTGTTGCACCGCCTGAAAATCGTCGAATGTCAGTTCTTTGCGGGTGCGTATTTCTTCCGTGGGCCGGCCAAAAGTCAAAGGCTGGTGGTAGGCAAAAACAATGTTGGAGCCCAGGCTGCTGATGACCTGGCTGACGTTGTCGTTGAGGCCGCGCACCACGGAGGAAATGCCAATCACGACGGCTACCCCGATGACGATTCCGAGCACGGTCAGCGCCGACCGCATTTTGTTGGTGCGGATAGTGTCCAGCGCCATCTTCACCACTTCGCCGTAATCGCTTCTACGCAGCATGGTCAGCTCTTTTCACCACGGAGACACAGAGGCACTGAGGTTCTCCTTCGGATTTCTCGGTGTCTCCGTGGTGAAGCTCACAGTTCAAACCTCAAGGCCGCGATCGGATCCAGCATCGCCGCCCGCCGGGCCGGGTACACGCCGAAGAACACGCCCACGCTGGCCGAGACCAGCAGGCCGGCCGCCACTGCCCACAGCTTGATTTCAGAGGGCATGCCGATGATCGCGGTGATGCCTTTGGCAAAAGCAATCCCAAACAGCACTCCTAACAGACCGCCTACCAGCGCCATGGTGGCGGACTCGATCAGGAACTGCAGCAGAACATCCTGGCGGCGCGCTCCCATCGCCTTTCGGATGCCGATCTCGCGCGTGCGCTCGGTTACAGACACCAGCATGATGTTCATGATCACGATGCCGCCCACCACCAGCGAAATCCCGGCAATGGCGATCATGGCGATGAAAAACGTTCCACTCAGATTCGACCAGATGCTCAGGAAACTGGCGTTGGTTTCGGCGGCAAAGCTGTCCGGACGCCCGGGCAGATCATGGCGCCGGGCCCGCAGAACGGCGCGAGCCTCGTCAATCGCTGCGTCCAGTTGCATACCCACACCGTTGGCCTTGCCCGAAATGCGAATGCTGGTATGCGAACCGAACTGTTTCAGATAAGTAGTGATGGGGATGGCCACGTAATTGTCGCGGCTCTGGCCCAGCGTGGTTCCCTGCTTCTTTCCCACGCCGATCACGCGGTACAGCTGGCCCTCGACGCGAATTTCCTTACCCAGAGGATCCACCGTGGGAAAGAGGTTGTCCACTACGTCGGTACCAATCACGCCCACCTGCGAACGGTTCTCCTCGTCGTTTTGGTTGACCATGCGGCCGGAAGTGAGATCGAGGTCAAGAATCGGGGCCATCGACGGCGTCAGGCCTCGAATCCAAGTGTCGGTAATCGACTGTTCCTCGTACCGGACGTGGCCGGAAGTGTTGATGGTTGAGGCCCCGATCATGGCGCAATGCTTGCAGGATTCCAGCACGGCCTGGTAGTCGTCCATGGTCAGGTCTTTGCGTTTTTGGCCCTCGAGCAACTGGTCGATGTTGGTGATCACCGGAGTGACTTTGCTGATGATGAAAACGTCGGCGCCCAGATTGAAAATCTTCTCCGCCACATAGCCGTTGATCCCGTTCACAAAGGTGACCACGGCGATTACGGCAGCCACGCCGATGACCACGCCCAGCAGAGTCAGCGCAGAACGAAGTTTGTTCGCCCACAGCGACAATAACGCTATGCGGATGGCTTCAAGGGTGGTCATGGAGCAGTGGTCAGTCTTCGGTCGTCAGTCTTCGGTCGTCAGTAAAACGGCGCTACGTTGAGTTTAGCAGAGCGAATCCAGGGAAGCTGAAGACTGACGACTGAAGACTGATGACTGTTACAATGACACTGTGGGCAGCTGGACCGGACGGTCGCTCTCGCCGCGTCAGTGGCGGGGGAGGAAAGTCCGAACTCCACAGAGCAGTGTGCCGGATAACGTCCGGGAGGGTGCCCCGTCCAAGCTTGCTTGGGCGGGTCCATTCGACGGAAAGTGCCACAGAAAACATACCGCCCCGGCGGCAACGCCGAGGTAAGGGTGAAAAGGTGCGGTAAGAGCGCACCGCTGTCGCAGTAATGCGGCGGGCAGGGCAAACCCCACACGGAGCAAGACCAAATAGGGAGGGAGCCTGAGGCTTCGGCTTTGGGCACGTGCCGGCTCGGTGCGTCACAACCTCCGGGTAGGTCGCTTGAGCCGCGCAGTAATGCCCGGCCCAGAGGAATGACCGTCCCTCCGGAGCAATCCGGTGGACAGAATTCGGCTTACAGGTCCGGCTGCCACAAATTTGCATCCAAGCCAACATCAGGAGTGTGCCCATGTCCGCACCCAGCCGCCGGCCTGAAATTCGCCGCCGCCGTACACGCAATGAAAAGATTGCCAAACTGAGAAAACGCCTCAACGCCGCTTCAACCGAAGCGGATCGCACCCGAATTACGGCTAAACTGCATCGTCAGGGGTTGAATTCCCCTGGACAGCCGCTGCTCAAGAACGCCTGAGCCGGGCCTACGAGATTGCCGCGCTCGAGATAACGTTGGGATCGTCCGTCAGTTGCGGGCGGGTGGGCGGCGGCTTTTCGCACACTTCGTGGTACACGCGGAGAATCTGCTGTGCGGCTGCGTCCCAGGAAAACCTCTTGGCCTGCTCGTAACCTCTCGCCTTGAGCTTGTCGCGCAACGACTGATCGACCAGCACACGATGCAGGGCGCGCATGATCTCAAAGACATTCTCCGGATTCACCAGCACAGCGGCGTTGCCCACGACCTCGGGCAGCGAGGACGTATTTGACGTCACCACCGGAGTGCCGTGTGCCATGGCTTCCAGCGGCGGCAGCCCAAATCCCTCATAGAGCGACGGAAATATAAAGATTTTCGCCGCGTCGTAAAAGATGCGCAACACCTCGATGGGCACAAATCCCATGAAGCGCACCTCATTCTGCATCCGGCTGCGAATCACGGTGCGGCGCAGATCGGGATGTTTGGACAGTTCGTCCCCGATGATGATCAGCTTCAGGCCAGGAAACAGCCCTTCCTTCTCCAGTTCCGCTTTCAGCGCCGAAAAGGCCTCGATGATCCGAACCACGTTCTTATGCGGACTGATCCGGCCGGTGTAGAGCAGGAAAGGCTGGTTGACCAAATAGCGTTCCGCCAGGAGTTGCCGGTCGGCCTCGCTGGCGTGGCCGCGCAGGAACCGTTCGTCAATCGCGTTGTACACCACCTCGATGCGGGCGGCGGGAATGGCAAACAGCTTCTCCACCTCGCTCTGCGTGAATTTGGAGACGGCAAAAAGTCGCGCCGCGCCCTTCAGCGCCCGGTGAGTCAGGTAAAAATGCAAAGAGCGCTTCAATCCCGACTGGTCGCGCGCGCGGTACATGTGATCCAGCACATCATGCACGGTCATCACGTAAGGACAAGGCAGATTTCGCGGCAGCCAGAACAGGTGCGGGATATGCACCAGGTCGCAATGCAAGCGCTTGAGGATGGCGCGGTAGTCAAAATAATTCTTGATCGTGGCATCGCTTCCCAGCAAGGGTACGGTGTGGAAATTGGGCGGAAGCGGACCGATCTCCGCCACTTTCTCCGGCGGTCCGATCAGATAATATTTGCTCTCGCTATCCAGTCGGCCCAGAGCCCGCACGATGTTGCGGGTGTATGTGCCCACGCCGAACTCAGTCATCCGCCGGATGTCGATGGCGACTCTCACGGGGAGATTTAACCACAGAGAACAAGGTTCGGCCAGCGAATGCGAATGGAGGACGGGCGTCCTCGCCCGTCAGGTTTGGAGACTCGGAAGTCGAGAAGTTTACCCTGGGACGGGCGGGACGCCCGTCCTCCAACCTCTAGCAGGCTGCGGAAAAACTCAATTTGCCCGGACGAAGCGACCACGGGGGCTAAAGCCCGCACAAATTCCTGACGGCTTCCGCGGCCCTGAAGGGCCGCTCTTCCACGGAAGCGCCTACATTTACGAGTTTTTCCGCAACCTCTAGGCCCGTACTTCGACCTGGGCCCGCGCTCGCCGCTCGGGATACAGCGGGAAGGCCTCCGCCAGGCTCAACACCTGGTTGCGGATCTTGCTCAGCACCGGCGCTTCCGTCCGATGATGCAGGGCTTCCGAGATCCAGCGCCCCACCTGCTTCATCTGTTCTTCTTTCATGCCGCGGGTGGTCAGCGCGGGCGTGCCGATGCGAATGCCGCTCGGCTTCATCGGCGGATTGGCGTCGAAAGGAATGGCATTCTTGTTGACCGTGATGGCGGCTTCGCCCAGGCCTTTCTCAGCCTCACTGCCGAGTATTCCTTGGGAGAACACATCGACCAGCATGAGGTGAGTGTCGGTGCCTCCTGAAATAATGCGGAAGCCCTCTGCGGCAAGCGTCTCGGCCAGTACTTTGGCGTTGGCTACGATCTGCCGTGCATATTCCCGGAATTCCGGCTGCATCGCTTCCTGGAAACTGACCGCTTTGGCCGCGATGATGTGGACCAGGGGTCCGCCCTGCATTCCGGGAAACACAACCTTGTCGATGGCAGCGGCAAACTCCTGTTTGCTCAGGATCATCCCGGCCCGGGGTCCACGCAGTGTCTTGTGCGTGGTGGTGGTGACGATATGCGCGTGCGGCACCGGCGACGGATGCACGCCACCCGCCACCAGTCCGGCAAAATGGGCCATGTCGACGAGGTAGAGCGCTCCCACCTTGTCGGCAATCTGCCGCATGCGGGCAAAATCGATGATTCGGGGATATGCACTGCCGCCGCCGATAATCAGTTTCGGCCGTTCTTTTTCGGCCAGCTTCTCCAGATCGTCGTAATCGATGGTTTCGGTTTCCTTCGTGACTCCATAAGGAACGATGCGATAGGTCTTGCCGGAGAAATTCAGGTGATGGCCGTGAGTAAGGTGCCCGCCGTGGGCCAGGTTGAGCCCGAGAATGGTATCGCCAGGTTGCAGCACCGCCGCGTACGCTTCCATGTTGGCCTGGGAGCCGGCGTGGGGCTGCACGTTGGCGTGTTCGGCGCCAAAAAGTTTCTTGGCCCGGTCCCGCGCCAGCTCTTCCACCACATCGGCGAACTCGCAACCGCCGTAGTAGCGCTTGCCCGGGTAGCCCTCGGCGTACTTGTTGGTAAATACCGAGCCCATGGCCTCGAGCACAGCTTCGCTGACAAAGTTCTCGGAGGCGATCAGTTCCAGGCCTTCATGCTGGCGCCGAACTTCGTTGTCGATGGCGGCGGCCACCTGCGGATCGGCCTCGTTGAGCGGGAGCGACATGCGGTCAGTTTTCATGAGTAGTTCCATTCTGCGGCACTGTGAAACATTCTAACTTAGCTCTTAGCCTTTAGCTTTTAGCTCCAGCCACAGAACCTCGGAGTTCACGTGAAGGCTGACTGAGCGCGTTGTCATCCTGAGCGGAGTGATTGCTTCGCTTCGCGAAGCAATCGCGGAGTCGAAGGACCCCTATAGTTCCGCGAACGTCTTCAGGAGTCGCGGAGAATTTGCCAAAGCGTATCAACAATTCAGCAGTGATGAGCTCATAGGGATCCTTCGACTCCACTTCTGGTTCGCCACGCGAACCAGAAGCTGCGCTCAGGATGACACGCTAAAAGCTAATCGCTAAGAGCTAAAAGCTAATTTTCAAACGCGGTCCGCAAAAACGAAACCAGTTGCCACCCATCCATGTATTTGTACGGCGTTTCGCCGGTGGTGTAGTGGCCGCAGGGAAGTACCACGACTTTGTGGTCCAGGCCGTAGCGTTCAAACTCTGCCACCGCATCGCGGGAGAGTTCGGGCAAGAATGTCATGTCGTACTTCGCATAAATGATGAGCGACTTCTTGGGCCAGCGGGCGAACTGCTCAAAGTACGAAATCGGGCTGATGCCGCTCCACAACGCGCGCAGCCGATCGAGATCGATTTGCGGTTCGAGACCCTCGCGAATATGACGGGTCGATTGTCCGTGCCAGACTACGTCGGCGACATTGGTGGAGGCGTGATTGAAAGCGGCCACGCGGATGCGCGGATCATGCGCCGCGGCAAGGAAGGAATAGCAGGACCCCAGGCTTGTGCCCAGAATGCCCAGGCGGCTGTATCCCTTCTGCTCCAGCCAGTCGAGACAGCATCGCACGTCAACCACCGCCTGGCGGCAGGCATCGAGCGTGCGCCCGATGTTGGCGGAAACGGCGTAGTCGGCGCGGCGCGTGTCCGCGGGCATGCGAATGTCGTGATACGGCATGCTCAGGCGCAGCACCGCGATGCCCATCAAATTCAGCACCCGGCAGAGTCCGGTGTAAGCCAGGGCATCGGAATTCCAGTGCGGCAGCAGCACCATGGCGCGGCGCCCCCGAGCCGGAAACCAGCGGGCGTTCACCAGATTGTTTTCCGGATAGGACGTACGTACCGGCGAAGTGAAGCGGAGGAAATCGGCATGCGTGCCCCGGACCTTCGCCTCCAGCCTCGGATCTGGAACTTCCCGCGTGCTGAAAACCTGGACTTCACGGTGCTCCAGGCGAAAATCCGAAGGCGAGACATAGGAATAAAACTCGTCGCTCGACGCCATGATGCGCCGGTTGTACTCGCGCAGGAATTTTTCGGAATCGGCGTTTCCGGGGGTATGCCCGGGAGCAAAGCCGTTGCGGCATGGCCAATCCCGCGCCCACTCGACACCCCACTCCAGCGGGCGCACCACGCGGTTGTTGTCCACCGACGTAAGCCGGGTCTCCCAGTCATACATCCACTGCTGGTAGCGGGAAGGCATTGATAATTCAGCATAACAAAGGCAGAGGCGGCAGGTCAGCGCGTTCGCAGTGAAACGGGTCTATTGACATTCGGCAGGTTCTTTTCAAGGGGCAAGTGCTCTACGGCTGTGCCAACGCGAGGTTGCGCCTGCGCTACTCGCCCGTTAGCCGGGAAGCAATCCGCTACCCCCCTGACAAAACGAAATTCACCGTGACCTCGGTTTCCACTTCCACCGGTTCTCCGTTGAGCACATAGGGGCGATATCGCCATTGCCGCACGGCATCGACGGCGGCCTGTACCAACATGGGATGGCCACTCAATACCTGCAGATTTTCGATCGTGCCTTCCCGGCTGATCATGGCTCGCAGCACCACCCGGCCCTGCACTCGAACCTGCCTCGCCAACGGTGGATAGTCGGGTTGGACGCGGAGGACCAGATTTCCTTCCATCATGTGCGAAACCGGAGGGTGACGGACCGCGGGCGCGGGAGGAAGCGGGAGCAGACTGACGCCGATGATGGAATCGAAAACCGTCCCCCGGCTATTCGGATTGCCGATTCCGTGCCGTACGCCAACTGCACCAGGATCGACCGGAGGTGGCGGCGTGGTTTCTGTCAGCATGGTTACGGTTGGCGGGATTTCCCGCGGACTGATCAGCGCGGTTCCTATCAGGTTGCTTTGGGCGGTTGAAGGAGGATGGACGCGCGGCACTGGCGGAGCCGCCGGGGGCGGGGCGGGCGCAAGCAGCGGCCCGAGGATTGCCAGCCTCGGCAATCCCTCGGTGTAGAGCAGTGGCAGCAGGAGCAGGCCGCCGACGGCGAGTGCCTGCAGGGCAAACGAGAGCAGGGTTGTCCATGCACGGTGGGAGTGATTGGACCAATCGGAGTCTGAAAAAGAATCGGCAAACATGGTGTCCTCCTCAAGGTGGGAAAGGCTATGTGTAAGGACACCAGAGATGCAATTTTCAGCCGCATTCGGAGCGCAGTTCGGCAAAGAAAAAAGGCCGCGCTTTCACGCGGCCTGCAGGAACTTTTTCACGACACTCGGTGTCGCAAACACGCTTTTCGCAAAAAGCTATTTTGGTTTGGTGGCTGGTGCCTTTGGCGCTGCCGTCGCAGGCCTTGATGCCGGGGAGGTTGCGGCGGGCTTCGGCGCAGGCACACCGGACTGCGCATTGTACAGCTCAACCACCGACCGGGTGATGTCCACGGCCGGCCCGGCCCACAGCACCGGCCCGTTGGGCCAGGGGTTCGAAGTATCGATGATCACGCCAAAACCCTGGTCTCCGGCGTACTTCACCAACATCGGCCCCATCTTCTGCAGGATGCGTTGTGCGATTTCGTTCTGCTGGCTTTGGGCATCGTCGCGCGCGTCCTGTACCGCCCGTTCCAGAGATTTCTGCTTCTGCTCGATCTGTTTTACCAGGATGCCCCGGCTCTCTTCATTCAGCTTGTCGCCCTGGGTGCTCAGCTGCTTCTTGAGGCTCTCGACGTCATCGTTCTGACCTTTGAGCTCCTTCTGTTTGGGCTCGAGCTTTTTGCTCAAAGCTTCGAAATCACGTTGGCCTTCGTTGGTGGCAAAGATAGCCTGCTCAACATTGATCGTACCCACCCTGGTTCCCGTGGCGGTACTAGCGACGGGAGCGGCGGCATCGTTCGCCGCAGCGCTGGGAGCCGCTGGTAACGCGGCGGTCTGGGCCAGGGCCGCGACGGATACGGCGAACACAGTGGACATAAGAGATCGCGTGAACTTGCTTGTCATGTGGTTGATTTTGAACTCCTTGGAATTTGTCCCGGGAAATCGGTTTGATTCTTCTGCAAGCCGATGCTGGCCGCGCCTCAGCACGAACTCAACCGTTCGCTGTTAACGGAAGAGGCTGGGCCGGAGTTCCCAGCGCCTCACGCCCTAACCCGAAGCGGCGTGGTCACCACCCCGTTGGCTGCCTTTGTTCAGGGCGTGGATAGTGCCATTATAGGTATAGGCTCCGGTTAAGGTCAACCGGACCCCGGGCGTCGGTAGTGTCTTAACTCAGTTTGCTTGGAGACCAAAGAAAAAAGGCCCGATTCTGGGTCGGGCCGGGGGAAGACGAAAACAGTTAAACGGATGTGTGATTTTGAAACAGCGTAGAAGGTCGTTCGTTTTGCTCCAAGACGCGATTCAATTCATGTACCAGGCTCATTAATTTTTCTGGATCAAGTTCTTTACTGGCTTGTTCAGCCAGGTGTCGCCAATTGTTCGGTTGCTGGGTCATAGTGTGTTACCTCCCCAATGTCCGCCAGCGTACCCTGGATCGAAAGTGGAAGCTGAGCAATAAAGCACACCTGTACAGTGTGGCTATGAGGGCCTCGGGACCAAAACAACTACGAGTACCGATTCCGAAGTTCGAAAGGTCTGAGGTTGGATATCTGAGGTCCGGGGTCGGAGGTCCGGGGTCCGCTTTCAGAACGTGGTTGCCACGCTGAAGCGAAAGGTCTTGCGCGGTTCGCGCAATTGGAACTGGGGAGAGAGGCTCCGGGCAGCCTGTTCGAAGGTAAAGTCTCCCGCAGCCCCGGGCGGGAACATTTCGCGCGTAATGGGGACTGGGCCCTGGGTAATATTGTCCAGGCGCAGCGGATTGTACGCCCAATAGACCCGGAACGGCGCATTGATGACGGGCAGAAATACCTGCAGTTCCAACCCTGTGGACATTCTCGGAATCCAGTTGCTGGAGTTCACGATCTGGAGATTCTGGGAAAAGGCAGGCGTCTGAGGGTGGCCGCCGGTGCAGTTGAGAGCGATATCAAGCGCCGGACAGCCAAACACCGTGTTGTTGATGTCGGCAAGTTGTCCGGGATTGATACGCAGTTGCGACCCCCGGACAATAGGATTCATCCCCAAGTCCACGAAGGGAGCCAACGCAACCGGCCCGGCGATGGTTACCCGATATTCCAGGTTTGTGACCAGGCTCGCGTCCCCCCCGGGAAACACAATCCGCTCCACCGGAACCGGAATGGTGTAGGCGCCGCGAAGAGGATTGGCTGGGTCCTTGGGCACGACGGTACCGTCGGGGTTGCGCAGCGCCACGCTGCCCTTGTCCGGAAGAAAGGCGACCGGAGACACAGAACGGATATCAAAACCACGTATGTCATTTTCGCCCCCGAGGTAGAAACGCTCGAAAGGAGGCGCCACCACGCCACCGTACCCGGCCAGGAAGGAACCCTGCACGTTAAATCCGATCGTGTTGCGGCCCTTCTGCATAGGCCTGAAATGTTTGTATTGAACAATCGGGCGCACCGACCGCACAGTCCCGCCCAGTCCGGCAATTTCTCCCCCCAGAAACACGCTGGTGCCCTTCTTGGGTGAGATCGGGCTATCGATGGTGCTGAACGAGAAACTGGGAAGGACCTTGCTGGTGATAATTCCCTCGAGCGAGTTGGGGCCGCTGATTCCGCGAAACGCCAGGTCGGTGAACAATATCTTCGACGCGTCGCTGACCGCGACAATGGAGGACCGGTCGAAAGAATAGGTAATCCCCACCCGTTTGAACGAATGGTGCAACTGGTAGCTGAGGGAACCGGTAAAGCCGCTGCTGGACTGGGTGTAGTTCTGCAGGTTGTTCAGGTAGGTGGAAGGCAGGTTGATTTGCTGGCCGGTAAGGATGGCCTCCTGCCGCGCCTGGTTGTAGTTGTATTTCTGGGTGAAGACCGAAAAGCCGCCCTGAATCGGGCGATCGAAAAGATAGGGTTCGGTGAAACTGAACGACAGGATGCGCTGGCTGTTGCCGATACTGGCCTGGACCGCCAGGGTCTCACCCAGACCGAGGAAGTTATTGGTGCTGTAGTTGATCCCAACAAAAGCGCCGGCCAGGCCGCTCACGCCGCCGTTCAGTCCGATGCTGTTCTTGCCTTTCTCCCTGACCTTGAGCGTGAGGTCAACCGTGCCATTCTTTTCGTCCAGATGAGTTTCGGTGACGTTCGGGTCGTCCGGCTTCAACGGTTCGAAGTAGCCCAACTGGTTGAGCCGCAACAGGCTCAGCTTCCACAAGCGCTCGTCGTAAACCTGCCCCTCCTCGAGCGCGACCTCGCGCCGGATGACCTTGTCGCGGGTCGTGGTGTTGCCGGCAAACTCGATTCTACGCACGTAAAACTTCTTGCCCTCATCCAGATCGATGGAAAGAAACACAAGTTTCTTGTCTTCGTCGAAGGTGGTGTTGGGAATCGAAGTGAAGTTGATGTGGCCCAACTCGCGATACGCATTGCGAAGATTGTCCAGCCCCTTCGCCACTTTTTCCCGGGAGAAGATCTCGCCGTCTTTCATGGGGAAAAGCGAGCGTAAAGCTTTTAAGTTGGTGACTTCCTTGTTTCCGTTGAACGTAATCCCGCCCAGGCGATACTGCTCCCCTTCATCGATGGGAATCGTGATATCGACCGACTTGCCCGGCCCCTTCATCAGCAGCGGAATGTGAAAACCCGGGTGGCCGGTATCATGGATCTCGGTCTTGGCATCCTGCACCACCACCTTGAAGTAGCCGCGGTTCTGGAATTCGGCTCGCACCCGTTCCGTGTCTTCATCCAGCTTGGTGGCGTCGTAGGTCTTGGCGAAGATATTTTCCAGGAAGATGGAGTGCGGAATCCCAATCGGTTTCAGATTCTTCATGGCGCCGCGAAGGATGCGCGAGTTGATGTGCTTGTTGCCGATGAACGTAATCTTACCGACGCTGACCTTGGGTCCTTCCTTCACCACGAAGGTGACACTTACCTTGGCCGGCGGAATGGGGCGAACCTCAGTACGCACGGTGGCGAATTGGCGGCCGTGCTCGGAGAGCAATTCGCGGATTGTGACCTCGGCTTTCTTTACCTTCGTCGGATCGTATTGGCTTTCTGGAGAAAGCCCTACCTTGCGCTCCTTGAAACGGTCGAGCACGTCACTCTTTGAGACCGAGTTCAGCCCCAGGTACTCGATCTCGCTGATGGTGGGGCGCTCCTTCACGTAAACGTGGATGATCCAGCCCTTGGGGGTCTGCTCGCGCTCGAACCGGATGTCCTCGAAATATCCCGTATTCCACAAGGAGTTAAAATCGCGCTCCAGGGCAGCCGCATCGTATACGTCGCCGGGGCGGGTGAAAATGCGGGACTTAATGGTTTCGGCGGGAATCCGGCGCTGGCCGTGGACCTCAATACCGACAATCAGTTCCTGCTGGCCCCATCCCACCGAGGACAGCGCCAGAAAGAGCAGGCAGAAGAAAGGCCATCGCAGATTACAAATCTTTATGATTGAAGAAGATGAAGGCGATGCCCCAGCCGGAACAGGCCACGCATGGCCCGCCCCGATCTTCGTCACTACAGGGCTATCCTGATGAAAACGAAGAATCGTTACGACCTCGGATCCTGGGAGTATGGAAAGTGGCAATTATACGGTAGAGCCGTGGAGACCGTCCAAACCGCTCCCCTTTCAGGGAGACGGCTTAACGAGCTCTACCTCAACCAAGACGGAATAAAACGTGGCCGAGTTGCCTAGGTCCGTAAGTTTTTCCGAAGTAAGCACATTTATGTTGCGGCCTCCCGGGCTTAACTTCGCCCACTGCAGCTTGGCAGAAACTACCCCCTCCTGCACGGCGCCATCCACCCGCGCCTGCAGTAGAACGTCGCCGCGGCCATTGAAGACGCGGACAAGGTCACCATCGATGATTCCACGAGTCCGGGCATCGGCCCCACTCATCTCCAATAAACCAACCTCTTCCATCTCCTGCGTGACCGGCAGATTGCAAAAAGTGCTATTCAGGAAGTTGTCCGCTTTGCGGGCCAGAAGTTCCAAGGGGAAATCCTTGGCCACCGAACTGTGCCGCGATTCGACGGGCGGCGTAAAGGCCGCGACCGGGTCGAGTCCTTGCCTCTTGAGTTCATCGCTGTAGAGTTCAGCTTTACCGCTTCTGGTACCGAAATTGCCTTTGGCAAAGGGCAAGAAATCCGGGAACGGAGAACTGGATGCTGAGAACCGCTCTTCAAAATTAAGCCTGACATGCCCTTCGCGTTGCAGCCGGTCGCGGTTAATTCCCCGCAGCCGGGGATTTTCTGAGTTAAGCGCGACATCGATCATCTGGTCAACCGATTCCTGGAAGCAGTCCTCGCCAAATCCCATGCGGCCGGCCAGAGCGCGAAACACCTCGACATTGGGACGGCACTCGCCCAGAGGTTCGATGGCCGGGTCCGACATTTGCAGATAGTAGTGACCGTAGGCGGCCTGCAGGTCTTTGTGCTCGAAAAAGGTAGTCGCCGGAAGAACGATGTCGGCGTAATCGACGGTATCGGTAAAAAACTGCTCGTGCACGACTGTGAACAGGTCCGGACGCTGCAATCCTCGAATCACTTCGTTGTGGTTGGGACAAACCGCCGCGGGATTCGAGTTGTAGACGAAGAGCGCTTTGACCGGCGGATCTTCCAGAGTATTGAGCGCCACCCCTAGTTCCACCATGTTCACGGTGCGCGCGGGCCGCCCCAGCGCCTGTTCCATGAGATCGGCTCGCTCCAGGGCATCCCGGTTCAGCCCGAAAGCGCCACTGGTCGAAAGCTGAAGCCCGCCGCCAATTTCCTTCCATGAACCCGTGATGCAGGGCAACATCGTGATGGCGCGCGTCGCCATGCCACCGCCCTCGGAGCGCTGCACACCGTAGTTCACCCGGATCACCGCCGGATGCGTGGTCGCGTACTCGTGGGCGAGTTTGACGATATCGGACGCCGCGATGCCGGTCCATTTCTCCACCCGCTCCGGCGGGTATTCCCGCACTTTTTCACGCAGCTGATCGAAACCCACAGTGTAGCGCGCCAGATAATCGGCGTCATGCAATCCCGCGCCGATGATGACGTGCATCATGCCCAGCGCGAGTGCCGCGTCGGTGCCAGGATTGATGGGCAGGTACCAGTCCGCGCAGGCCGCGGTGCGCGTTCGGTAAGGATCAATCACCACCAGCTTGGCGCCCTTGCGGCGTGCCTCCGCGATGAAAGGCCACAGGTGAACATTGTTACCGTGGATGTTCGCGCCCCACGCGATGATGTAGCGCGAATGCGTGAACTGCTCCGGGTCGGTGCCCATCTTGATGCCGATCACGGACTTCAGCCCTGCCTCGCCCGCCGCGGAGCAGATGTTGCGGGCCAGTTGCGAAGCCCCCAGGCGATGAAAGAATCGCCGGTCCATGGATGCGCCATTGAGCGCGCCCAGCGTGCCCCCATAGGAGTAAGGCAGAATCGCCTCACTGCCAAACTCGGAAGAAATGGTACGGAAGCGCGAAGCAATTTCGTAGAGCGCCTCGTCCCATGAAATGCGCTCAAAGGTTGGTGTGGCCACGGGCGACTCGCCCGCGGGTCCCTTCGGCCGCACCCGCCGCATGGGATAAAGCACCCGATCCGGCGAATAGACCCGATCCAGATACTTGGCCACCTTCGCGCACAGGAAGCCGCGGGTCACGGGATGCGCGGGGTCGCCCTGAATCCGTGTGGCGCGGTCACCTTCCACCGTGATCAGAACGCCGCAGGCATCAGGACAATCGTGCGGACAAGCGGCGTGGACAACCTTGTTCATGCTGGATCGATTATAAGGCCTAAAAAGAACGGGCGGCTTGGGGCCGCCCCGCGCGAACAACCGTGCGCTCGCAATTACTGCGGGACTTGCGTTTCCCGCACGCGATGGGCCCAGAGCACAGGGTCACCGCTGACCGAGTCTTTAAGGACAATGCCGCGCGCCACTACCGGTACCGAAACCGTTGCACTCGCGGTCTGCAGATCGGTAAGGGTCAGAACGTTGCTGTTGCCCTGGAAGAACAGGGTCCCAGCGCCCGTATTCACGGTCAGAGGCCCGCCCAGCGAGAGTCCCAGAAGGCCAGTATTAAGCAGTTGGAAGTTGCCGGCATTGCCGCTGGTGACGGTCACGCTGCCGGGGACGGTAAGTCCGTACACCCCCTGGCGTCGCAACGAGATGAAATCGGGCGTAAATGTGCCGCTGAACCTGCCGCCGATGAAGATGCGCTGGCCCACCAGCATCGAAGAATTGCCAAACAGATTGTTGGGACTGAACCAGCTATTGTTGAAGAAGCAGATGGCATAGTTGGATACAGCGCTGACATCTACAGTCTGTACCGTGTCAACCAGGCTCGAAGCTCCGCCCCCAGTCTCGCCCACCCACAGAGTGACGGTCTGCACCGGTCCCGTGGTCGGGTTCAGGGCCAGAATACGTCCGGAGACAAACGCCAGGTCGGTGGTGATGAACTCGACGTCGCTGGCCAGGACGCTGCCGTCCAGCTGCACCGTGCCCTGGAGCGAGACAAATCCCCCCGAGGTCGGCAGAGTAGCCAGACTGTAGCCAGCGTTGTAGTTGGTGCTGCCATTCACATTGACCGTGAACTGGTGTCCAAACGGTCCTTGCATCACGAATGAATTGCCGGCGACGTTGACAGAAACGATCGTGCCCGTCAGGTCGGTGATCTGTCCTTCGGGATTGATCGCTTTTACCGCCTGGATAAACATTACCGGATTGATCACGCCGGTGATCTGGCCCGTGTTGTCGACCGCCAGGGACTGGCGAATGTCGAATTCGGTATGCATTCCTGCCAGACCATTTGCTGTTACCACCATCGGCGTGGGGAAGGTCACAGTCACCGATGTGGTCTGCGGATTGGTACTGGTCGGACTGGCAAACGTGCCATCCAACGTGCTCACCTGCGGAGGAGTGCCGGGACTGATGTAGTCGATGACCGGACTCGACAGCACAAAAGTCGCTGCGGTGTAGGTGTCAGCCGGGACCGCATCGAACGCCAGAGGAGCGCGCAGCCCCACCAGGCGGGCGAAATCAACCGTGATGGGTGACGACACCAGTTGCGGAGAATTGCTGGCCCCGGTAAGCGTAATCGAATTAATCGTGAGATTGAGGCTTACCACGGACGGCAGCGGAGCGTCCTCCCCGGTGACGAAAACCGCTCCGGCTTGGGGATTGGTGGAAAGAGTGGTGCCGCCACCTCCACAGCCGATTATCGTGAGACCGCACAGGGCAAGAAGCAACGAAACCAGTAAAAGCCGTTTCATGAAAACTCCTGAATTCTGCAAATCGAGGAATTCGTGGTACGGGGGATTAAAACCCTCCCAGATTAGAGAAGTTGCGTTACTTTTGGACAAAGTACCTGGGTAATTCCGCTCTGGACGCGGGTTTTGGAGGGGTTGGGCCAGCGGAAACGCGCTCACTCAGGCCCGAGGGTTCTGGCGACTGAAGACTGACGACCGACGACTGACGACTAAATCTCCATCACTTCCTTCTCTTTCCCCTTGCTCATTTCTTCCATCTTCTTGATTTCGTCGTCGGTCAGTTTCTGGATTTCGTCCATGGCCCGCTTCTCGTCGTCTTCGGCGATTTTCTTTTCCTTCGTGGCCTTCTTGATGGCGTCGTTGCCGTCGCGGCGGATATTGCGGACAGCGGTTCGGTGCTCCTCCAGGATCTTGTGCAGGTGCTTGACCATGTCCTTACGACGTTCTTCAGTGAGCGGCGGGACGGGCACGCGGATAATCTTGCCGTCGTTCATGGGGTTCAAACCAAGATCGGCGGTGCGGATCGCCTTCTCGATGGCCGTCAGCGACGAGGGATCGAAAGGCTGCACGGTGATCAGCTGCGGCTCCGGCGCGTGCACCTGGGCAATCTGGTTCAGCGGCATCTGCGAACCGTAGTAGTCCACGCTGACCGCATCCAGCATGTGCACCGACGCACGCCCGGTGCGGGTGGCAGCCATCGCCTTGCGAAAATCTTCCACTGCTTTATCCATCCGCGTCTTGAGTTGAATGCGGATATCTCTAAGCGGGCCGGCATCAGCCATGATCAACTCCGTTGATTCAAAATCAAATGATTCAAAATCAAAACGCTGAATTATAAACCTTGGAACCGCTAAAACCCCTGTCATCCCGACCGGAGCCGAGCGCAGCGAGCGCAGTGGAGGGACCTTGTGTTCGACCAGCGCCGCCACGCTCGAAGACCATCAACCACATCAATCACCACGGACCGGGTCGCGCCGGGGGTAGCAGCACACAAGGTCCCTCCACTGCGCTCCGCTCCGGTCGGGATGACGGGGTGGCGCAGGTCTTACGCGCTCACCAGCGAGCCGATTTTCTCTCCGGTAACGACTTTGCGGATATTCCCGCGCTGATTGAGATTGAAAATGATGATGGGCAGGTTGTTGTCTTTGCACAGGGATATGGCGGTTGAGTCCATCACCTTGAGTCCCTGTCTCAGCACGTCCATGTAGCTGATTTCTGCAAATTTCTTGGCGTCTTTCACCAGCATGGGATCGGCGTCGTAGATGCCGTCCACCTTTGTGGCTTTGAGAATTACGTCAGCCTTGATTTCCATGGCGCGCAGGGACGCCGCAGTGTCGGTAGAGAAATAAGGGTTGCCGGTGCCGCCCGCAAAAATGACGATCCGCCCCTTTTCCATGTGACGCATGGCGCGGCGACGGATAAAAGGCTCGGCCACCTGTTTCATCTCGATGGCCGATTGCACCCGGGTGTGAATTCCCTGTTTTTCCAGGGCATCCTGCAGCGCCAGGGCGTTGATCACGGTGGCCAGCATGCCCATGTGGTCGGCGGAGACGCGATCCATCTCACGCGCCTGCTCGGCCACGCCGCGGAAAAAATTCCCGCCACCGACTACGATGGCAATCTGGATGCCGAGGGAGTGGACGTCCGCCAGTTCGGCGGCGATTTCGTGGATACGCAGGGAATCCACACCGAAACCCTGGTTGGCAGCCAGGGCCTCACCGGAAAGTTTGAGCAGAATTCGTTTGAAGACCGGAGTCGGCATGGTGGTTTGTAGCACCGGCGTTCCGCCGGCGCACTTGCAAAAAAAGGGGCGCCCGAAGGCGCCCCATGAATCACTCGCTTTTCTGTTCCGGCTTGGTCACCGCGACGGTCTCCCCGACCTCGCCCACCTTGAAGCGGGCGAAGCGGCGTACCGCTATGTTCTCGCCCAGCTTGCCCACCTTGGTGGCCACGAGCTGGCCGATGCTGACGGTCTGGTCGCGGATGAAAGGCTGCTCCAGCAGGCACACTTCTTCGTAGAACTTGCTCATCTTGCCTTCCACGATCTTTTCCACCACCTGGGGCGGCTTGCCGGTGGCGGCGGCCTGAGCGCGGTAAATGTCCTTTTCACGCTCATAAGCTTCCGGCGTCACATCTTCCTTGCGCACGAATTTCGGGTCGCTGGCGGCGATGTGCATGGCGATGTCGTGCACCAGCTCCTTGAAATCGTCGGTACGGGCCACAAAGTCGCTCTCGCAGTTTACTTCCACGAGAACGCCGATCTTGCCCCCGGCATGAATGTAGCTCGCGACCGCGCCTTCCTTGGTCACCCGACTCGCCTTCTTGCCGGCCACGGAGATGCCCTTCTTGCGCAGCAGGACGACAGCCTGCTCCAGATCGCCCTTGGCTTCGGTCAAAGCCTGTTTGCAATCCATCATCGGCGCCCCGGTCTTTTCCCGGAGCTCTTTCACTTGGGTAGCGGAAATATTCACGGTAGATGTGCTCATAAAAATAGTCTTCGGTCTTCAGTCGTCAGTTCAGAGTATGGTTCGAGGGTCAAGCTGAAGACCGACGACTGACGACTGCTCTACAAACTTTGACCCGCGCCGGACGACCCGCGCGGGTCCGATTTTCCCTTCAGGGGCTTAGGTCTTGGCCAACGACCGACGACCAAGGGCCAACGACGGGTTTAATACGTCTGGGTTTCCACCTGGGGAACGTCTTCGTCCACGGTTTCGTTGGCGGCCGCAGGCTGCTTGCGCACGCCTTTGCCCAGGACATCTTCCATGCTGATGTCCTCTGATCCAGCGTCGGGTGCGGCGGTCGCATCGACCTCGCCACCAGTCTCTGTCGCCGGTGCTGCCTCGGGTTCGGTGTAAACGGCCGCGGCCAGATCAGCGGCCTGCTTGTCCGTCATCAGCTGCGCGCCCTCGGCCACCGAATCGGCGATCTTCGAGGCGAATAAACGGATCGCGCGCAATGCGTCGTCGTTTCCCGGAATGACGTAATCCACTTCGCTGGGGTCGCAGTTGGTGTCGACCACCGCGACTACCGGAATGCCCAGCTTGCGGGCTTCACGTACTGCAATCTGCTCTTTGTTCGAATCGATCACGAAGACCGCATCCGGCAGGCGGTTCATGTTCTTAATGCCGGCCAGGTTGGCTTGCAGATGCTTGCGCTCGCGCTCCAGCTTGATGACTTCTTTCTTGGGCAGCAACTCGTAGCGGCCGTCGGTGGCCATCTCGTCGAGTTCCTTGAGCCGCTTGACCGACTTCTGCACCGTCACCCAATTGGTGAGCAGCCCACCCAGCCAGCGCTGATTCACATAGAAGCCGCCACAGCGGGTAGCCTCTTCGGCGATCGCATCCTGGGCCTGGCGCTTGGTGCCCACAAACAACACAATCTTGCCTGCCGCGGCCAGCTCGGCCACGAATTTGGACGCTTCCTTGAACATCTTCAGCGTCTTCTGCAGGTCGATGATGTAAATCCCGTTGCGCTCTCCGAAGATGAATTCCTTCATCTTGGGATTCCAGCGCTTGGTCTGATGCCCGAAGTGAACTCCTGCTTCGAGCAACTCCTTCATGGTGATATTAGCCAATCAACCTCCTCATTTGGTCTGCATCCGGCGCTTACCGTAAGGCTGCCCCGGATTGCCATTCCCGCCCCGCACCTGTGCGGCGCAGGAAGAATTGAACACCTAAAAACTCGTCGTTGGTCGTCGGTCGTCGGTCGTTGGCAAAAACCAACATCCAACAAGCTTGTCATTCCGACCCTTGCGCAAAGCGAAGAGGAGGAATCTCCATCTGCTCGGACCCATCCACCTACCGCTTGCTGTACTGGAACCGCTTGCGTGCGCCCTTCTGACCGTATTTCTTGCGTTCCTTGGAACGCGAATCACGGCTGACCAGGCCTTCCGCCTTCAGCTTTTTTCTCAGCTCGAGGTTGAACAGCATCAGGGCGCGGGCGATACCCAGCTTCACCGCATCAGCCTGGCCGTTCACTCCGCCGCCACTGACTCGGGCGAGAACATTGAACGTCGCCGCAGTCTCGGTCGAAAGCAATGGTTGCTTCGCACTGGAGCGCTGCGATTCGGTCACGAAATATTGCTCGAAGGGACGTCCGTTGACTTTGAACTCGCCACTGCCCGGACGCAGATAGACGCGCGCGATCGCCGACTTGCGGCGTCCTGTACCGTAATATTGCACTAACTCTGCCATTTAGCTCTCAGCACTCAGCCGTCAGCTTTCAGCCAACCGGTGCTCAACCTTTCAAAAAATTCCAGACTGTCGTGCTTCTAAACAAAAACTCGAAACTCTCTTACGCCCGCGTTTCCAGCACCCGCACTTCCGGTTTCTGGGCTTCGTGAGGATGCTTGTCGCCGCGGTACACCTGCAGCTTGCTGATCATGTGACCGCCCATTTTCGTCTTGGGCAACATGCGCTTGATCGCCTCTTCGACGATCAGCTCCGGCTTGCGGTCAAAACGCTTGCGAAACTCTTCCGTGCGCAGCCCACCCGGATATCCGGTGTAATGCTGATACACCTTCTGCTCGGATTTCATTCCCGTCGTCTTGACCTTCTCGGCATTGATGACGATGACGTGGTCTCCGGTGTCGATAAACGGCGTGTAGCGCGGATTTTCCTTACCCATGAGGATGCGGGCGACTTGTGAAGCCAGCCGGCCGAGCGTATGCCCCGAGGCATCCACGACGTACCACTTGCGCACAATTTCCCCCGCTTTGGGGAAATAGGTTGACATTACGAGTCTCCCAGAAAATTAAAAAAACAAAGAAGACCGCTGAGTACCCACTTCAACGCCGAAGGCGCAGGGCTACCAGGCGGGCAACCGCAGGACTGCTAAAGACTTAAAGATAACGTACGGTACCGGATATTGTCAACGCGAACTCCGGACCTCGGGCGTCGGACGCCAGACCTCGGACCTCAGCCCTCGGGGCAGAATTCAGCTGAGCTGCAATCTTCACTTCCCTTAAGATTCTGTCATGCTGAGCGAAGGATGAGTGGCCGCTTGCGGACGCTCATCCGCAGTCGAAGCACCCCTACCCTCTTCACACACCTTGCATTCTCTAGCCGCATCCGAATGTCGACTACGGGACCACTGCCATCCCCCTGTATCGAGCACGCAGGACGTACGCTTCGTCGACCACAGATAAGCATATAGGGGTCCTTCGACTTTCCACTTCTTCGCAAGCGAAGAAGCGGCTTCGCTCAGGATGACATTTCCAGTTCGGATGTCAAGGTTGGATGGCTGAGGTCCGACGTCCGACGTCTGCCCTACTCGTAGGCCAGGGCCTCAATGGGGTCCTTCTGCGCCGCTTTATAGGCGGGGTACAGCGCCCCTAAAATGGACCCGATGATGGCGATCACCGTTGAGATCAAAATCCACTTGCCGGTGACTACCACCGGCAGAGTGGGCAGGCGGTACCGTATGCCGGCTTTCGCAGCCAGGCTGAAAATAACACCGACGATAATGCCGCCAATTGCCAGCAGCACCGTCTCGCGCAGGATTACGTTCACGATGTACAGCTTCGACGCTCCGATGGATTTCAGGATCCCAATTTCCCGGGTGCGTTCCATCACCGCGGTGTACATGGCCTGGAAGATGACAATGAAACCGATCACCATGGAAATACCGATCACCACATTGATGAACGTAGCCAGCCCGGGATAGCTGTTGACGGTCATCATGGAAAGATATTCCCGCATGGAGCGCACCCCATAGTCCTCCATGCCCGGCACGCTCTTGACCTCCTGCACCACCGCATCCGCATTCGCGGGATCGTCCAGCTTCACGTAAAACACCGACGCCTTGCCCTCGCTGCCGATCAGTTCCTGCAGTGTGCCCATGGGCAAGAATTTTCGTGCGCCCCGGCCATGCTCCACGATGCCTGCGACCCGGAACGAGTGACTGAGAATCTCGATGGTGGATCCCACCTTCACGTGCTGCGACTGGGCAAAATAGTCGTCCACCAGGCAATCGTCCGGACCCTGGAAAGGGCCGCCATGAAGAAAGTGAAAAGGGACCAGGGCCTCGAAACTCTTGAAGTCAATCCCGTAAATGAGCTCCAGGTTCTTGGTGGTGGTGAGCTGCCAGATTACCGGCGATACGGTCTTGACGTGGGGCAATTTTGCAAGCACGCTGCCGATTTTGATCGACATCGGAGCATTGCTTACGCCCGCCATGAAGGAGGTATTAGGCGGCTGCACGATCACATCGGCGCCAATTCCGGCCTGGCGCTGCCGGGCGTCATTCAGCATGCCGACCGAGAGTCCCACGATCAGCAGGATCAGCGTCACCTCGAGCGCAACGGCCACAATGCTGATCAGCGACCGGATGGGCCGGTGCACCAGGTTGGCGACGATCATTTTGTTCATCATGGATTGTTCATCATGGATGGGTCGGTCCCAATCGTGGGCCGTCAGTCGATCGCAAGACTGAGTACCAGCTAATTCTTGTCCGCCTCATCCTGGTCTACCCGCCTGGCCTGGGACTGATCCAGTTGCACGACCTGGGCTCCGGCAGGCTGGTCCAGCGTGAACTTGTCGTCGGGCAGGGGCTGGTTCAGTTGCAGCTTCACAATGGTCAGGGTGATGTCGTACTCCTCCTGCGGCCTCCAGATTTCAATCTGCGAGGGAAAATTCAGGCCATTGTAGTCCTTGTACCCTTCGTACCGTGAATCCGTGGCCAGGTTCCCGTCCTGATCGTAAACCAGCTGGCGATGGGGCAGCAGGTCGGTTCGGCTGAAGACGATCTTGCGAGAGAGAAACCAGCCATGCTCGCCTTTGCGGACAACTTCGATTTCGTAGTCGGGCTGTTGTACCTGGTGGTGTTTGGCATCGGTCACGATTTCAAAGCTGTTTTGCATGACTGCGATTTCAGTCTGAGGATCGATTTCCCGCAGAATCAGGGCGTCGTAAATATGCTGCGGGCGCAAGTTTTCCAGGGGTTGTTGCGGGTTGCGGGTCTCGACGTCATCGCGACCGATGACGAAGCGGTTCCTGGGCGGAATCCATAGCTTGAATTGGCGGCCGTCGCTCACCATGTCAAAAGCGCGATTGCGGACTATGGGCATCAATCCGATCATGCGCAGCATGGCCGGCTTACGCACCAGGATGTAGCCCCGGATCTGCTGATAGTCGATGACCTTGCCTTTTTTGACCCCGCCCACGGACGTGTCGATATCCACCGTCGCCTGCAAACTCTTGATCTTGGCGGCCTGGGTATTGATGTACGCGATTAATTCCGCCTGGGTGGCGGACTTCAAGGGGGCGGTGCTGACCTGCCTCTCCACCCGGTGCGACCGGAACAGACACCCGGTCAGAGGCAGGACCACCGCCAGCAAGGTAAGTGCGACCCGGTAACGGGGAAAAGTATGCATTTAAAGTGGATTGGATTCCTTAGAAGGCAGTTGGGTTCACCAGTAAGGTAAGTATATGCGAACAATCGACCGCTCAACCGGTTCGGGGGTTGTCAAGGCTAGCACCCGGCGGTGGTTCGGAGCATTAGAAGCTACTATTTTCGCTGCGCTGCCTGCCGCAGCTTGGCCACATTCTGGTTGTGTTCCTCAAGGCTGCGGGAAAAACGATGATGGCCGTTGCCGTCGCTGACAAAGTAGTAATAGTCCGTCTGTGCCGGATGCATTGCCGCCTCGAGAGAAGTGCGTCCCGGATTCCCGATCGGCCCTGGCGGAAGTCCGGGATGAGTATAGGTGTTGTACGCAGACTGAAACCCCATGTCGGAATGATGCAGCGCTCCGGAGTAATCTCCATTGAGCAGCTCGGCATAGATCACGCTGGGGTCGGCCTGCAGGGCCATGTTTCGCGCCAGCCGGTTGTAGTAAACGCCGGCCACGACCGGTCGTTCCTCGGGGACGGCAGTCTCCTTTTCGATGATGGACGCCATCGTCACCGTCTTCTGCACCTCGGTTCCCTGCCCGCCGGTGGTCAGCCCGATCTGTGCCGCCACCTGGCGGAACTGCTTGACCATGACTGCCGCGATGTCCCTCATGCTCTGGGTGCGGGTGAACTCGTAGGTGTTGGGGAACAGATAGCCTTCGAGGCTTTTGGCCTCGGGGGCGAGGTCTGATATCAATTCGCGGTCCGATTGCGCCGCGGCAAGAAACTCCTGGCTTGATCCCAGGCCTGCATCCTGTATGGCGCGCGCGATGTCGAACATGGTGAAGCCCTCGGGGATCACGACCGTGTGCACATAGATGTCACCCCGGACCAGGCGGTCGTTCACCTCCAACATTCTCGCAGTCTTTTCGAACAGGTATTCGCCGGCTTTCAGAGACTGCCGGCGGTGGAAGCGATGCCAGAGGATAAAGGCAAAGCGGCTTCGGATCACTCCGGCAGACTGAAGCTCAGACGCGATCCGGCGGGTGGAGTAGCCTGGCCGCAACATGACGAACTTCTGCCCTGCCGGCGTAACGGGCTGCCACAGCGCCCACGCCAACCAGCCGCCAACTCCGAGGACGGCGAGCAGCAGGAGTATCAGGAACTTGCGCAAATCAACAATAGTTTAGATGAAGACGGGCCGTTGGTCGTGGTCGTTGGTCGTTGGAAGGTAGTCGTTGGTCGTTGGCCGTTGGTCGTTGGGAGTCAAAATTACAGCCACGGATTTGCGCGGTTTTACACGGATTAAGACAAAAGGGGGTAGACAGAAACGGATTTAGTTTAGATCGGTGAAAATCCGCGTGGATCCGTGGCCGGGTTTTGCCAAGGACCGAAGGCCAACGACCAAAGACCAAACGACTAACCGCCTCTAGCGTCCATCCAGCTCTGCAATATCAGCACTGCCGCCATCTGGTCGACCACCTCTCCGCGGCGCTTGATTGACATATCGGTTTCCCGGAGCAAGCGGTTGGCTTGGGCGGAAGACAGGCGTTCGTCCCAGAGATGGACGGGCAAGCGGAAGCGGCGGCGGATTTCTTCCGCGAAACCTTGCATCTTCCCGGCCTGCGTCCCCTCAGCGCCGGTCATCCGGAGGGGCAAACCGACTACGATCTCGGCCACCTTGTACTCGCGAATGACCTGCTCCAGTTGGGCAAAATCGGATCGCTTGTTTTGCCGGTGGAGCGTTGCCAGCCCCTGCGCCGTAATGCCCAGAGGGTCGGAGACGGCGACTCCGATCCTCTTCGAGCCCACGTCCAGGCCCAGAATTCTTGGCGGACGCCCCGTCTCGGAGGAACCGGTTTGGTGGGAAGGCACCTGGCGATTATATGTCGCACACACATTTTCGCTGTTAGGCTACGATACCGCTATGGCCATTGACGAGGCAGAGATCGGCCGACCTCCAGCGCCAACTCTGGCAGTGCCGCCGCCTAAGCCACAGAGACCTCACTGGGCGTTGACGGCGATTGGAATCGCCACGATTTTGGGTCTTTGCTATTGGGGAGAATTGGTGCTGGCCGTGATGCTGGTGTCGGTCTTGCTGGCGTTCATTCTGGCGCCCGTGATGGAACTGTTTATCCTGCTTCGCCTTCCCCGCGGTCTGGCGGCCGCCGTGGCGGTGATTTTGATGCTCACGGTGATTGCCGGGCTGGTGTACTACTTTTCGAACCAGGCCCTGATCTTTGCCCACGATCTCTCTAAATACACGGAGAAGATTCAGCAGGAAATTTCGCAAGTCCGGCAGCAGGCGGAATCGCTGGGGCAATCAGGCGGGCAAGCTGCCCTGCAGCCCCGTTCCGGCCCCGATTGGGAAGGCCTGCTGACGCGCGGCTTCGGTTCCGTCTCGCAAGCCCTGTTCGCAGCCTCCTTCGTTCCTTTCCTGGTGTACTTCATGTTGAGCTGGCAACAGCATGTCCGCTCCGCCACGGTAATGCTGTTCTCTCTGGAGAACCGGAACACCGCCTACGTCACCCTGGGATTGATTTCCGCCATGATTCGCAGCTTTATGGTTGGGAATCTGCTGATTGGTCTATTTCTGGGGACGGCCAGCACGATCGCGTTCGCCATTCTGCATCTGCCGTTCTTCTATTTCATCGGTTTCATCAGCGGGTTCCTGAGCCTGGTCCCCTATCTGGGAGTGGTGCTGGCCATGGCGCCGCCAATCTTCGTGAGCCTGGGACAAATCAACTCCGGAGATGCGGTGGTTATTGTCATGATCGTGCTGGGGCTGCACCTGATCGCGCTCAATATGCTCTACCCCAAGTTCCTGGGCAACCGGCTGCAGTTGAATCCCCTGGCGGTGACGATCGCCCTGCTGCTCTGGGGATGGCTATGGGGCGCAATGGGCCTGGTTCTGGCCATCCCCATCACAGCCGCCATGAAGATCGTGTTCGACCATATCGATTCGTTGAAGCCGTATGGGGCCTGGATGGGGGAGTGAATCAGTCGTCAGTCGTCAGTCGTCGGTCGTCAGTCTTCAGTCGTCAATCTCCTTCAACCATTCCTCTTGTTCATGGGTCACAGACGCCGCCATGCCAAGCCTGCTAGAAGCGTAAGACAGGAGGTTGGTGATGGGCGGTTCTTACCGAGAGATCAAAGTCTGGCAAAGGGCCATCGAGATGGTGGTGGACATTTATTCCTGCACTCGTAGTTTTCCGAAAGAGGAAATGTTCGGCCTGGCAAGTCAACTGAGGCGCGCAGCGGTGTCAATTGCGAGCAATATCGCCGAAGGCAAGGGCCGACGCACCGATAGGGAGTTTCTGCAATTTCTTCATCACGCCCGCGGATCTGTCTTCGAAGTTGAGACTCAGCTGACCATCGCCGCTCGGCTCGGCTACATGCCAGAAACTGAAGGTCTCCGACTAGGCAATTCCGCCGGCGAAATCGCCCGCATGCTTAATGGTTTGATCAAGGCGATAAGCTCTATCGCAGGTGGACAAGCTGCAAAGGTGGATGTGGGTTTTCTGACGACCGAAGACTGACGACCGACGACTGCCTCTAGGCTACAAAATCCGAGGCTTCCGGGAAGCGTAGTTTGCTCTTGGAAAGGGCTCGGGAAAGCATTTCCTCAATCATAGCTTCGTCGCAGTTCTTGGCCATGGCCAGTTCGCTGACCAGGAGGTAGCGGGCGCGTTCCAGCATCTTCTTTTCGCGGAAGGACAGGGGTTTAGACTGGTTCAGCAGGAGCAGGCCCTTCAGGACCGCGGACACTTCCAGCAGCGAACCGGTGCGCATCCGCTCCGAGTTTTCCTTGAATCGGTATTTCCAGTCGGCGTTGTTGTCGCACTCGCCATCTGTAAGAAAATCAACGATTTTCTGGATTTCGCCGTTCCTGACCACGCGTCGCAGCCCGACCGTATTTACGTTATGAAACGGCACCATCACTTTTAGACTGTTGGCCTTGATCTTCAGCAGGTAAAACTTTTCCACAGTTTCGCCAATGGTGCGGCTGCTGATTTGTTCGATAACTCCAACGCCATGATTGGGATAGACAACCTTGTCGCCTATGTGGAAATTACCGTCGCCGCTGATCATGAGGGAACACCCACGAGGGCAGGGCAAATGAGGAACTGCACTCTTTTAGTCTATCCGAATCAGGTCCAAAAGGCAACGTCGGACGTCCGACCTCGGCCATCGGACTTCGGCCCACTGGCAGTCGCCCGAGGTCCGGGGTCCGAGGTCTGAGGTCCGGGGCGGGGGCCGAGGTCCGGGGTCTGAGGCCGGGGTCCGAAGTCCGACGCCCGGGTTTATAATCCTCAGGCACATGACTGAGCAGATCAAAAGGAAATTGCAGGAAGAAATGAACGTGCTCGAGCACGAGCTCGTCCATGACCTTCCGAAGGAAATAAAGAAGGCCGCCGCGCTGGGGGACCTCAGTGAGAACGCCGAGTATCACATGGCGAAACAGCGGCAGGAGTTCGTCAAGGCGCGGCTGCGGCAATTGGGCGCGCGCATGGCCGAGCTCGCCCTTATCAACATGGATAATATCCCTAAAGATAAGGTGGGGCTGGGTTCGACCGTCCGAGTTTACGACAATTCCAAGAATGCGGAAGTGGAATACAAGCTGGTAACCAGCGAAGAGTCAGACGTGACCGCGGGCAGGATCTCGACCAGTTCACCCATCGGCCGAGCCCTGCTGAACAAGAAGGTCGGCGACAGCGCGGTGGTGGTCACGCCCAACGGCAACCGCGAAATGGAAATTCTGGGCCTGACCACGATCCACGAGCAGACAGAAGCCAAGTGACAGGGGTTCGATGACGGAGTTTCATGACTTGGACTAGCGCCTTCGGCCGGGGTTGCGGTGTGCTGCTCGACGCGATCGTGCGCTGGCTCGCCTTGGCCCGGATCAACCCTAACGTGCTCACCTTCCTCGGCCTGGTGGTGAATACCATCGCGGCCTTCCTGTTCGGCTACGCCAATGGCGATAACCAGGCCCGCATGTTTCGCTACGCCGGACTGGTGATCATCGGCTCCGGTTTTTTTGACCTGGTCGACGGACGGGTGGCCCGGGCCAGCAACCAGGTGACCCGCTTCGGCGGGTTCTTCGATTCGGTCATTGACCGCTATAGCGACGCCTCCCAATTTTTTGGACTCCTGGTCTTCTTCGCCCGGGGCGACCGATTCTTCTATGTCGTCCTGACCGCTTTCGTGATGATCAGCGCCATCATGGTCAGCTACACTCGCGCCCGCGCCGAATCGCTCATTGGCTCCTGCCGCGTGGGCTTCATGGAGCGCCCCGAACGGCTGGTGCTGGTAATCATCGGAGCCCTGTTCAATCGCATGGCGCCGGTGCTGTGGCTGATCGCCGTGCTGTCTACGATCACGGTCATCCATCGCATCCGCTATACCTACACCCGGACCGAAGGCGCGGACGCATTGCCGCACAAGGCGGGGCAGGCAGCGTAAGTTCGTATTCCTGAGGACGACCCCTTTTGTCTGATCCAGTTCTGGTAATTCATGGCGGCGCCTGGGCCATTCCGGATGACATGGTGGAAGCTCATCTCAACGGTGTGCGCAACGCCATGGCTGCGGGCTGGCGGGTGCTTGCGCGGGGCGGAGCGGCCCTCGACGCCGTGGAGGAGGCCGTCGTCGTCATGGAAGATGACGAGACCTTTGATGCCGGTCGCGGCAGCTTTCTCAATCGCGACGGCAAAGTACAGCTCGATGCTTTCATCATGGACGGTAACACCCTGCGCGGTGGAGGCGTGGGCTGCGTGGAGCGCATCGCCAATCCCATCCGCGCGGCGCGCAAGATTTTGAGCGACAGCCCTCATGTGTACTTTGTGGCCGAGGGGGCCGAGCGGTTCGCGGCCGAGCATGGCATTCCGCTGTGCCGGAACGAAGATCTGATCATTCCCCGCGAGGTCGAGCGTTTGCGCGAATTTCAGGCGCGGGCCACGGACGCCAAGGTTGACTTGTTTGCGCCCACGATCTCTCACGACACGGTGGGCGCGGTGGCGCTTGACAGTGCCGGCAACATCGCTGCCGCTACTTCGACTGGAGGCACGCTGAATAAAGCTCCCGGACGTCTCGGCGATTCCTCGCTCATCGGATGTGGGTGCTACGCCGATAACCAGACCGCAGCGGCCTCCACCACGGGATGGGGCGAGCCAATCATGAAGCTGGTGCTGGCCAAGTGGGCCGCGGATCGCGTCGCAACCGGCAGTCTGCCGGAATGGGTGGCCGCCGAGGCCATCAACTATCTCAAGGACCGGGTGGACGGGCACGGCGGCATGATCCTGCTGGATGCCCGCGGGCGTTTCGGCATCGCGCACAACACGCCGCGTATGGCGTGGGCGCTTAAGACATCAAAGCATGAGAGTTATGGCATCGAGCGGAAGAATTAACTTCAGTTGCCAGTTATAAGTTGTCAGTTGCCAGTTGCTGCCGGGCTAACTAAGCCTGTTCCAGTCAGTAATTTAGCTTGATTTCACTATCCCACCTGATGTAAAAACCGTGCGGCGTTTGCGTGTCCGAAAACGTGCTGGATCAATGCCTGCCTACGAAGGGTCCTCGCTGCCGACGGCGAGAACTCAGGGTCCTTCCTTCCACGGAGAAACTTTTATGGTCGTACGAAAGCTGGTCTCAGTTGGGTGTGTGATGGTTATGCTCGCCGCTTTGGGCTTTGCTCAGGGAGCCTCAACCGGCGATCTGCATATCACTGTGAGGGACCCCAAGGGCAGCGTGGTGACCAATGCCACGGTTACGGCGCGGGATGAGGCCAAGGGGCTGGAGCGCGCCACCAGCGAGAACACAGATGGCCAATATCACATCCTGTTGCTGCCTCCGGCTCAGTACACGGTCACGGTAGAGGCGCCCGGCTTCGCCCGGGCCACGGTACAGAACGTTGCGGTAACCGTGGGACAGATGGCGGAACTTCCCATCGTCCTGTCGGTGGCAGGCACCCAGGAAGTGATCAACGTGAATTCGGAGGCGGAGCTGGTGGAAACGCAGCGCACTTCTTCCACCGACACCATCAACCAGAAGAGCATTGACAATCTTCCCATCAACGGACGGAACTACATCAATTTCGCGCTCACCGACTCGCAGGTGCTGCGCGACAACGCGCCCAGCATCGGCGCGGCTCCGACCTCCGGCCTGAACATGAGCGGTCAGCGCGCTCGCGCCAACCTGGTGAACGTGGACGGCGCCGATGCCACTGACAATTCGACCAACGGGGTTCGCTCCACGGTTTCGCAGGAAGCGGTGCAGGAATTTCAGATCATCACCAATGGCTACGCCCCGGAGTACGGCCGCGCCTCCGGCGGCGTGGTCAACATCATTACCCGCTCCGGATCGAATCAGTTTCACGGCGATGTCTATGGCTATTTACGCAACCGCAACTTTCAGGCGGTGAATCCCTTCAGCACGGTCCCCGATCCGGCATACACGCGGGTGCAGGCGGGAACCGCGTTCGGCGGACCGATCAAGAAGGACAAAACGTTTTATTACTTTTCCTACGAAGTCACGCGCCGGCACGAAACCGGATTCTCCAGCGTGGGCTCTCCCAATGGGACCTTCGGCATGGTGAACTTCGACGCTTCGCCGGTGTTCGGCGCGCCGCCGGGTTCGGGCTTCAACATTCAGGCCACGCCTCAGCAGGCAGCGTATTTCCAGCAGACGTTGCCGGCTGCGCTGGCGCAACTGGGCGCCATCAGCCCGGCGCTGGCTGCCGGCTATGGTCAGGAAGCGGCACTGTACGCGGCTTTTGTCGGAGGCTCGTCGGGGATCGCGCTCAACGGAACTTATCCGGCTTCATTCCAGGCACTCGAAGGCACGCTGATTCCTGTTCCCGGGAATGGCAGCAATCCGCTGACCCAGTTTCCGTCTTCATGCAATGTAGGTGCGCCGAATTTCCTTTGCAACGGATTGCCCAACCGGTTTCTTGGCCTGGCGCCACAGGCTGGAAACTATCCCGTGTTCGAGGGCACCAGCCTTTACTCGCTGCGTCTGGACCACAACCTCAATAACAGCAACCGCCTGATGTTTCGCGCTAACGTCAGTCCCAGCACGGTCACCGGCATTCAGGTCAACGGCGAGAACCAGACTTACGGGCAGAACGCATTTTCACGGACCTCGTCGCAGACCTACCGTGACGTCACCGGCGTAGCGCAGGACACGATGACCATCGGCACCAACAAGGTCAACGAGCTGCGCTTTCAATATGGCCGCCGTGGATTGCAGTATTTCTATTCCGACGCACCCGGGGGATCGAACGTGGCGTCCAACATCGCGGGCTTTGGTTTTGTCGGGCGCGAGCCTTATTCCTACATTCAACGAGTAGAGCAGCGCTACCAGTTCACCGACAATTTTTCCTGGACCATCGGGCGCCACGACACCAAATTCGGAGTGGACTTCAACTATCTGCCGCTGACCGCCACCTTCACCGTGAACTACGGCGGTGTTTACAACTTCAGTTCGCTCGATGCCGCCAGCCTGGGCTTTTCCAATCCGTGCACGGGCGTGGCGCCGACGACCCTATGCCCTGACTTTCCTGGCTTCACCGGCTTGCAGGCTTTCGGCCTGGGCATTCCCAGCACGCTGGTGCAGGGCATCGGCAATCCCAAAGACAGTTTTACCAACAAGCCCCTGGGCTTGTTCTGGCAGGACTCTTTCCGTGTGAGATCAAATCTCACCTTCAATCTGGGCGTGCGTTACGACATCGAGTTCCCGCCCCAACTGGCCAAGCTGAGCGGGCTGCCGCTGGCGGCTTACAACCAACTGGGCCTGCAAAAAGGCATCGCCACGGACAAAAACAACTTTCAGCCGCGCATCGGCGTGGCGTGGGACCCCCACGGCGACGGCAAAAGTGTAGTTCGCGCCTCCTATGGCATCTTCTACGATCACCCGCTGCTGGGTTTGTACTTTCTGGGCGATGCCTCGGATGGTTCGAAGAGTGGACAACTGCTGTTTGCCGGAGGGAGTCCATGCAATCCAGGAGTTACGCCCGGCGCGGCGAGCCTGAACGCAACCAACATCTTCCAGGGCATCCTCAACACCAGTTCATGTCTGCACCATCCCTGGATACCAGCCGAACCAGCAGCGCTTCGATCCCTCGAACGCCGACCTGTTCATCAACCAGAACTATCTGAACCCGGCTACATTTTTTCCCGTGGCCTTCCAGCCTTTTGGATATCCGCAGGGAAAGGGTTTTGTTTATGCCTACGCGCAACAGGCAAACCTGACTTTCGAGCAGGACCTGGGGCATAACATGTCGTTGAGCCTGGCATACAACTTCAACGGCGGACGCCATCTGAACCGTCCCATCAATGCCAACACCACGCGCGGCGATTTATTGGTGAAAAACTGGCAAGCGGCGCTGGCGGCCGGGGCGGCCGCTGCCCACGGACAATCCGCTGTTCGTCAACAGCTGCGGCGTAGGGCCTGGAGGTCCGTACGTGCCCACCGCGCTGATGAATTTCTTCCGTCCTTCGGGCCTGAATCCGGCGATTGCAATCGCTCTGCTTTCGGACCCGAGCACCGCCGGTTGCGTGCAAGGCGTGGCGCCACTGGTGTTCGCGCAGTCTCCGGGACTCAGCGCCGCCTGCGATCCCACAACCCTGACCGGCTGCGTCCCCTTCAGCGACATGGACGCCAACTACTCCAACGGCAGTTCGATTTACCACGGGCTTACCGCCAACCTGAAAAAGCGGTTCGGCAATCACTACGAATTCCTGGCGTCCTACACCTGGTCGCATGCCATCGACGACTCGACCGATTTGCAGTCTCCACTGGCGCCGCAGGACAGCTATTTCCCGAGCGCCGAGCGTTCGACGTCGTTGTTTGACCAGCGTCATCGCCTGGTCTTCAGCGGGGTGTACCAGAGCGGCAAGCTTTCAGGGACGGGTTTCGCCAGCCGCTTCTTCAGTAACTGGACGTTGGCGCCGATTCTCGAGTTTGCCTCCGGGCAGACCGTTCAACATCATCACCGGCAACCCGGACAATTTTCAATTTTCACCCAGCACCAGCCGTCCGAACGTGGTCGCCCCGGGCACGCCGGCGACGCCCTGCGGCCCGACCGTGGCTTCGAAGTTTTCGCCGACGGGATTCTTCCAGGAACCATGCTATGTCCAGTTTGCCGCAGGGGGCACGCCGACCCTGGCGGCATTCGACGGCAGCCTCAGCCGCAACGCCGGCCTGAGACCGTGGACGGTATTCAACGACGTGCGGGTTTCCCGGCGGATCAACTTCGGGGAGCGCATGAGCCTGGATCTGATCGCCGACATTTTCAATCTGGCCAACCGATATAACGTTGCCGACGTGAATCCGCTGTTCAGCAGCGCGGGACAGGCTACCGCGGCCTCCGACCCGCGCCAGTTTCAATTCGCGTTGAAGGTGAACTGGTAGATAAGACAGTCGTTGGTCGTTGGCCCTTGGCCGTTGAGCGGTGACACTCTCTCAAGAGATTTTGGCCAACGACCAAGGGCCAAGGACCAACGACGTCTCCCCTCTGCTAAACTGATTTTCTATTCTTGGCGCTTGCCGGAGACTCCTCCAAATGTCTGATACCCATTCACCCACCGCGCGGACGCGTGTGGTCCGCGAAGCTCATCGCGGGGTTTACGAGCGGGCGGCCGCTTACGAAATTCTCGATCAAGGCTTCATCTGCCATGTGGGATTCGTCGTGGACGGGCAGCCGTTCGTCATTCCGACCGCCTACGGACGATCGGGGGATAGTCTTTACATCCACGGTTCGGCGGCCAGCAGGATGCTGCGCAACCTCGACAAGGGGGTTCCGGTGTGCATCACGGTGACCTTGCTCGAAGGGCTGGTGCTGGCCCGGTCGATCTTCAATCATTCGATGAATTATCGTTCCGTGGTCGTGCTGGGCACGGCTTCGGCGGTGCTGGACCCAAAAGAAAAGCTGGAAGCCTTGCGACGGCTTTCCGAGCATATTTTGCCCGGGCGCTGGGCGGAGTCACGCCAACCCAACGAAAAAGAACTCAAGCAGACCCTGGTGCTGCGCCTGCCGATCGAGGAATTTTCAGCCAAGGTGAGGCAGGGCCCGCCCATTGACGACGAGGAAGACTATTCCTTCCCCACCTGGGCCGGAGTAATTCCGCTGGAACTCGTTCCGGGTGAGCCGATCAACGATCCGCGCCTGGACGGAAAGACGCCGGTGCCGGCATACGTGCAGGCGTATTCGCGCAAAAGATAGCGTCGTTGGTCGCTTGGTCGTTGGCCAAACAAAATCAGCCACGGATTTCACGGATTCGCACGGATAACGCAACAGACAAAAGGCGGGGATCGGTGCAAATCCGAGAAATCCGCGAAATCCGTGGCTGATTTTGTTTGGCCGACGACCAACGACCAAGGGCCAACGACGCTTTTCTATTTTCCGTTCAGCCAGTCAGCATAGGCCTGGAACGAATACGGACGTCCCAGAAAATCGCGCACCAGTTCCGCCGCCGGTTTGGTGCCGCTGGCCGCGAGAACCGAGTTGCGATATTTCGCCGCGACTTCGGGATTGAGGAGTCCATCTTTTTTGAACTCGGTGAACATGTCTTTGGCGATGACCAGCGACCACATGTAGGTGTAGTACACGGCGGAGTAGCCGTCGAGGTGACCGAAAGCCGTCTGCATGTGGGTGCCGGCCACGAACTTGAAGGGCGTATAGCGGGTCTGCAGCTGGGCCACCAACTGGTCCTGGTCGAGTCCCTTCGGGTCCCGGTTGTAAAAATCCAGGCTGATGGCAGCGTAGAACATCTGGGTGCGTACGTTCAGGGCGCGGCCGAAATCATCGGCGGCACGGGCTTTCTCGGCCAACTCCGCCGGCATCGGTTCGTTGGTTTTGTAGTGGCGCGCGAAGAGCTTCAGGATAGCCGGGTCGCGGGGCCACTCTTCAAACATCTGCGAAGGCGCTTCGATAAAGTCATTTTCCAGATCGCCGGTCGCCCACTCGGTATTCCCTCTCATGATTCCGTGGACCAGGTGTCCGAACTCGTGGAAGAACGTGATGACGTCGTCGCGTTCCATAAGCCCGGGTTCGCCGGTGGCCTTGGGAAAGTTACAGACCAGAACGTATTCCGGAAGCCGGAAGCCCTGCTTGCCGGTGGCCAGAGTGAATGTGGCGTAGTGTTTGTACTTGTTTGCCCGGGGAAACATGTCGAAGTAAATGCGCCCGATCCGCTGGTTGTGATCGAAAACGTCGTACACGGTCACTTCGGGATGCCAGACCTGGGCGTCGGTCACCGGTTTGTAAGTAATGCCGTACATGCGGCTGGTGATGTCGAGGATTCCCTGCAGGACGCGCGAGTATTCGAAATAGGGCCGCATGACCTGCGAGTCATATCCGAATTTTTCGATCTTGGCTCCGCGCAACAGGTGAGCGACGTCCCAGGCATTCACGCTTTCCGCTTTCGGATCTTCGTGCTTCTTGTACGCCAGCAGTTCGGCGTAGTCGCGGGTGGAACCTGCCTGCGCGGCGGCCGAGATTTTTTCAATAAAGTCGGCTGCATTTTGCTCGGTCTTCACCATCTTGTTTTCGGTGACGTAAGCCGCCCAGTCAGGGTATCCCAGCGTGTTGGCCAGTTCGTGACGTTTCTCGAGCAACTGCGCCATGACGTCGATGTTCTGGGGATAGGCCCGCTGGCGGTAGAGCACAAAGAATGCTTTTCTGGCGGGCTCGCTCTTGGCGTAGTCCATGAACGGAAAATAGTCCGTATTGTCGGTGGTGAGGGTCACTTTGCCCGAGGCATCGGCGGGATGAGAGCGTTTGAAATCCTCCGGGAGACCATCGAGGTCCGCGGCGTTCACTTGAAGCTTGCGCACGTCACCGGCGATATTTTCCTCGAACTGCTGCGCGATTTTTACCAGGTCGTCCTGCAGTTGCCGTATTTTCGCCCGGGTGGCATCGTCACGGTCAACCCCGCCCCGGTGGTAGTCGAGCAGCGTGGTCTTCAGAAAGTAGGCGCCGGCAGCGTTCAGCTTCGACCCATCCAGCGATGCCAGCGCCTTGTACATTTCCTGGTCCAATGAAATATCGGTGAGCACACTGCTGACTTCCTGTTCACAAACCTGAGCGGCATCGCGGAAGGGTTTGGAAGGATGCGTCTGCTCGGCCAGTCCAGCACGATTTGCGGCATCACCGATCACCACCAGCGCGGTATCGAATGCCTGCAGAGTGGTCATGGCATCGCGCGGAGCCGGGCTGGCCTTGATGGCGGAGATTCGCTTCTTGCCGCTGTCAAGATCGCCGCGGCAGGAAGCGAGGAAAGATTCAGGAGTACCGGCCAGATAGCTGGATGCTCCTGGCGCCAGCATCGGTTCCTGAGCGGTGCACAGGTAGCTCGCGCCTGCTAAGACAAAACCAAACAACCACCCGATACATTTGCGGCTCATGGTTCTCCTGTCAGTCTGAAGACACCGGAACATCGGAATATCATTAGACGCGCGAAAACCGCTTAGGTTATAGAGTCGCCGTAAGCTTGGTCAAGAGAAGACGGCAGCAGATGGTGCGTCAGTTTGTTCAACCTGAGGCGCTGCCCGGCAGCTGTAGATGGTGTGATCGGGCACTCTTGTCCGACGCCTTTGACGTGGACTTTAGATTTGGAGGCTTGGAGTCAACACCGAAAACAAAAAAACAAGAGCAAGTTCAAAGGCGTCGGACAAGAGTGTCCGACCCACACCGGTCAGTTCGCAGGGCGGGATTGATTCGCGGTCGTCATTTCAGCAGTGTGCTGATCGCACTGCCGAATTTCCAGAATACGTGAAGTCACAATCGGAGTGCGATAGGCAGGATGCCGGAATTCAAGATGCATGCCTCGGCCGACAAAACCTATCTTCAACATGGAGCCGCCCCAGGATGAACCTTCAATTCTCACCAGCACGGGCTCGGGACAGAACGCGGGATGACCCCAGATCCAGGCCTCGCCCTGGCCGCGATGCACCACCGTGTACCAGCGGTGCTGAGTCTGAATCTGCAGCATGGTCCGGGCAGGAAGATCGTGGAGAAACGCGCCGCCTTCGATCTCCGACTCCACGATGTTGCGATTTACTACATCGTCGAGATTGGGATGACAACGAAAGAGCTGCGGGCAGGTGTCCACCGAGTCCCCCTCTACCTGTGGAGTATAAACCTGCGGTGCAAGAGGGAAACCCCCATTGGTACGGGGTCGCCTGGATTGGTGCAAACCTCTTTGCCGGTCGGGTGGGTCCGCTAGTATCAGGCGCGGCCTGTCCCTAAAGTAACGGGGAGTACCCCATTACGAATTGACCCCTCAAATTGAGGAAGAGTACGATTCATAATCTCAACATTTTTGGGCTGCCAATCCGATACGCAGGCAGTGTAAGCCACAATGTAAGTTATAGATAAATATGGGGATCAGGAATCTCAAGCTGTTGACGGCGCCCGTGTTGATACTGGTTTTGGCCGGCACAGCGTGCCACACCGAGCAGCGCCAGGGGAAGCTGCCGGCGCCCCAAGCCAACGCACCAGCGTTGGCTACTACGGTTCCACCCCCCACTGCCCAAACGACACCTGAACCAACGCCGCCCGCGGCCAAAGAGGTCCAGGCCGCGCCTCCGCCCAAACCGGACCCGGTTGCAGACCTGATCGCAAACGCGGAGAAGGAATACCAGGCGGGAGAGGCGAGTCTGACCGCCAAAGACCTGGAAGCGGCCAAGCGCAGCTTCGATCATGCGGCCGATATGTTATTGCAGAGTCCGACCGAGATCCGCTCGGATGACAGGGTGCAGCATGAACTGGAGCAGGTGCTCGAAGGTGTGAATCGTCCGGAGCTGGCCGCGCTGCAGTCGGACAATCCGCCTCCGCAACAGAAGGCCGAGCCGGCGCCGATTGATGAGGTCAACGATGCCACACCTCCGGTTGACCCTAATGTCAAAGCGCGAGCCGAAGCCGAGGTCAAGGCTACTCATTCGGACCTGCCGCTCATGCTGACCGATCCAGTGGCAGGCTTCATCAATTATTTTTCTACGACCAAGGGACACGAGACGCTGCAACATGCGCTGGAGCGCGGCGGGCGTTATCGCGAAATGATCGAGAGCACGCTGCGGGAGGAAGGCGTTCCTGAGGAATTGATCTATCTGGCCCAGGCCGAGTCAGGTTTCCATCCCCTGGCGCTATCGCGGGTAGGGGCCCGCGGCATGTGGCAGTTCATGGCCAGCCGCGCCCGCGGCTATGGCTTGCAGCACAACTTATGGGTTGATGAGCGGCAGGACCCGGAAAAATCCACTCGGGCGGCAGCCCATCATCTGAAAGACCTCTACAACCAGTTCGGGGACTGGTATCTGGCGATGGCCGCCTACAATTCCGGACCGGGTACGGTGCAGAGCGCGGTTCGGCGCACGGGTTACGCCGATTTCTGGGAGCTTTACAAGCGCAATGTGCTGCCCAAGGAAACGCGCAACTATGTGCCGATTATTCTGGCCGTCACCATCATGGCCAAGAACCCATCCCAATATGGGTTGGATGATATTGTTCCCGAGCAAGCGGTTCCCTATGATTCGGTCAAGATCGACTATTCGGTGGACCTGCGCCTGGTGGCCCAGTGCCTCGATGTCCCGCCTGCAACCCTGCAGGACCTGAATCCCAGCCTCTTGCGTTTGACCACTCCGAAGAACCAGATTTTTGAGCTTCATGTGCCAGTCGGCACCAAAGATCGCTATTTGGCGGCGATCGCACCCATCCCGCCGCCGATGCGAGTGTGGTGGAGGTACCATGAAGTTGCGGAAGGCGACACGCTGGCTTCAATTGCCCGCAGCTATCACACCAGCAAACAGGCCATCGAAACGGAGAACCACCTCTCGGGCGAGGATGGCCTGAAACCGGACAGCAAGCTGCTTATTCCGATCCCGCCCGGCAAACATGCGGCAGCGGAAGAGGTGGCCAGCTATGCCCGCCACACCACCCGGTACCGGGTGCGCCGGGGAGACACGGTGCAGTCGGTGGCCGACAATTTCAGTCTTCCGCCCATCATGATTCGCCGCTGGAATCACCTGCGGGGAAACAGCCTGCATGGTCGCCGAATCGTTTATGTTCACTTGCCGGTGACCCCGAGCACCTCGTCGGGAGAACGACCGGCCACTTCCAAGTCAAATTCCGATAACAACTTACGGCCGGTCAGCCACAAGGCAGTGCAGCATCACAAAGTGCAACCCGGCGAGACACTGATCTCAATCGCCAACACCCATCACACCACGGTCGAGGCCTTGAAACGGGACAATGGCAACCGAGCGCTGCTGCGACCGGGGATGGTCCTGGTCATACGACCCGCGCAATAGCCGCGAAAAAAAAGTGCGGCGAAATGTCCTGGCCCAGCTACTCCATTCTGCAATGTCGGTGTAATATGCAACTGCGGACCGCTTCAAACCGGTTCTCGATGCGGTCACGCGGAAACGCTGTGCTATAATCGCGCCCCGTTCAGCCAAATGTACTAGTCTTTCAGTTGTCTTTTTATTTCCCTAGTACCCGTAGCGCTGGCGCGGCGGCCCGCGCCCGGCGCGGCCCAAAACCAGGAGGAAAGAATGACTTTCGACGACACCCTCTACGCACGTGACGACGAGATGGATGAATTTGGCGACAGCGGCGCCTACGGCGATTCGCTGGAAGAGGATTACGAGGAAGAAGAAGAGGAAGAAGAAGCCGAGGTGCCGGGCATGATTGAGCCGCAACCGGAACCCGTCACGCCTGTTCCAGTCGCGCCACGACCTTCTGGTGGCGGAGGCTCGCCGAAGACGCCGCGCAAGCCGGCGGCAAAAAAGCCCGCCAAGAAAAAGCCGGCCCGAAAAGTTGCCCGCAAGAAGCCGGCTAAAAAGAAGAAACCCGCACGCAAGCCTGCCCGGAAAAAAGTCGCGAAGAGAAGGCCAACCCGCAAGGCGACAAAGAAAGCTCGTCGCAAGGGCAAACGCGGTCGCCGCTAGGTCGGCGTTTGTCCGCGCAGTGATTCCCGGGGGCAACCGAACGAGGATTCCCCTCAGCGGTTGCCAACGGAGTGACGCTGCCCCCGAAGCTGCGCTAGGCTGCTTTAGGCAGCGTCGTCACTCCTGCCACCTTCCGCACCGCCAGCGACATCATCACGCGCGTGACCCCGCTCATGATCATGCTCACGCCCACAAGCGTGCCAATTGCCCAGGCCGAACTTGAGGGCCAGTGGAAGCCGATAAACAGCGCCAGCAGCAAGGTCACCAGGCCATCAAACAGAACCCAGGCTGCACCTCGCGCGGGGCGGAGCTTGAAGTAAAGCACTAGATCCAGCACGCCCTCGACGAGAAACAGCGATGCCAGCAGGAGCGTCAACGAAGCCACTCCCAGGAGAGGATGCAGGAGCAGATATCCGCCGATGAAGATGTAAGCCACACCCACCAGCAACTTCCAGATCAGGCTGCCCGCGCCGTGAGCGTGAAACGCCACCACCAGGTGGACAACTCCGGCGAGAATGATGAGCCAGGCAATCAGCGCATTAACCGCCACGGCCGCCAGCAGCGGCGAGCCGATGGCCACGATCCCAAAGACGATCAGCAGGACTCCCCAAACAATGGACCATGCGGAAGCCTGCCGTAACAACGAGGTCGGTCGTGCAACCATGTGTGCCTCCCTCGGACGAGTTTCAGAGGGCACATTCTGCTCCCTGGACTAGAGTTTGGCAAGCCGGTCAGTGGCGGGGTTGGGTCTGGTTCCAGCGCCTGATCGAAGTACCGCTGGGCATCTTCTGGTCAGGCTTTCCAGTCCGCTTGAGGTAATGTCCTAATTTTGACTGCTTGCAGCAGGATCGACTTCTTGACCAAAACTGGGCGCCGGGTGCAGGTTACTTCTTCCCCGCAACCGCCTGCAGGCACTTGCCATAGAGCTCAAGCAGATGTCCGGCATACTCTTCCGGCTTTGCCGCCGCCCCAGTACCCTGGAACCCGACTCCGGTCGAACTGGTTCGGCCATAGCCAGTGGTCATGGCGACAAACTTCATGAGATCCAGCGCGATATCTTCGTTGCGGCGTGATCCAGTGGCCCCGCCCGATACTTCCTCCATGAATGCCTCCCGTGTGACCGAATGCTGGGGTTCTCTGGTCCATCCGAGAAAATAGAATTCGGCAAAAGCTGATGATAACAGAAGACTTCAGTGTAGGGTGACCGGGGTCTGCGGTCGGAACCTGACGGCCGGAAAGGCCTTGGCTCAAGCTTAGGGCGGATTGGCCGATGTGCGCAGTGGGAGGAGACGGTTTTTCCGCTCTCCAGACTTTATCCTGGCCGATCCTCCGCAGGGAGGACCCGAGGAAGTGGGTCCGGCGACCCACTTCCTCTTCTGACTCTTCTTCCATCCTTGCCTCTGGGCGACGACTCCTCAGTTCACAACATGTCAGTTCACATCATGGAGCAGGGCGTAGGAGAAGCCGCCGGACTGGCTGTTCAAACTCACGAAGGTCCGGACCTGGCCGGAACTGAAGGCGACCGAACCGGTGTCGATCGCGGTGAATTTCTGCCCCACCGGAGTAAGCACGACCTCATAGCTGCCTGCGGTCACGGACTGGTAGCCGGTAGTCCCGCCAAAGGCCAAATTGGTCAAGGTAGGACTGACGGTATTCAGATCGGTTGCCGGGGCGACAATATAGACGTCGGCCGGCCCCAGGCCGGGCGCCGCGTTCACCACGCGAAGTCTGAACTTGCCCGAGTCTGGCGCCGAGTTATCGTCAGTGAGCACGAGATTGGCGATGTTGGAGGAGTAGTTGGAAGAAACGATGGTCGTGTCCGAACCGGACGCAAAGGTGATGGATTGTTGCAGGAGCGCAGTCGTCGTTCCGGAAGGCTCGATCGCGACCTGATGTGAGCCCGATTTCACTGACATGTATCCGTTGCTGGTGCCGTAAGCGATGTTGCTCGACACGGTTGTACTATCCACCAGAACATCGAGAGCGGATTCGTCCGGAACCGCATTCACCAACCTGAAGCGAGTGCCTCCCCCTCCTCCACCGCATCCCGCAATGAGAAGGATCGTCCCCAGACACAGGATGACGGCACACAACGACATCAACCGCAAGATTCGGCCCACTGTTTCACCCCTTGGCTGCGAAAGTTTGGACTTACGCGAAGTAAAAACCGACTGATGCAAGGCCTGCGATTCAGAGTTGCTATGTCTGCGTAAAGAGTGCGTCAAGGGAGGTAAAGTCTTGTAAAACAGTCGTCAGTCGTCGGTCGTCAGTCGTCGGTCGTCAATCTCCATTCCAAGCCGGCGACTGATGCACACTGACGACTGCTTTACGAATTTTTACCTGACTTTACCAAGTCTTTACTCTGTTGCTGATCGCCAGGTGTTCTAACTGGGGTACGACTTTTCTGGCGGGAGCCGAGCGGCTTCCGACACGTGACGAGAATAAGAATTGGAGAGTACTAACATGTGGAATTCAATAGTCCCCAAGAGATTCGGTTTCAAGCGAGGCGAGCATGGGTCTCTAGTGATCACGGCCGTTCTGGCGGCTTTGCTTAGCCTCGGCTTCGGTGCGGGCAGTCTTTTCGCACAGGATCAGTCCGAGGCACCACCGCCGTCCGGTCAGCAATCCGACCAGCAGATGGGAATGGGAAGGCACATGGGCGGCCGACATATGCCGACCGTCGATGATCAGCTTAAGCATTTGACCAAGAAGTTGAACCTGAGCGATGACCAGCAGGCGAAACTGAAACCCATCCTCGAAGACCAGCGCAAGCAGATGGAGCAGATTCACAATGACTCGTCGCTTTCCCGTGAAGACCGGTTCAGCAAGATGCGGGAGCTTCGGCAAAGCTCCGACACTCAGGTCAAGAGTGTGCTGAACGAAGATCAGCAGAAAAGCTTCGACAAAATGCGGCAGGAGCAGCAAGACCGAATGAACCGGTGGCGCAAAGGAGGGGGAAACGCTCCTCCCGCCGGCGGTAGTCCGGACAATCAGCAGTAGTCGAACAACGTCGGACCTTGAACGTCAGGCGTCGGCCCAGCAAGATCAGGCCGATGTCTGAGTCCAAGGTCTGAGGTGCAAAATCACTTTTCTCCCGAGCCTCTGAAGTCTGTCGACCCTTTTGCGTCGCCCGCAAGAGTGGACGGGCTCAGGGGCTCCCTTTTTATGCCGGCAATCAAGTGGTCGTGGGACCTTACGCCGCCTGCGGGACCTCGCACATCAGGGCCAGTAAATTCTGCTCCGAGTCGCGGAAGAAAGTCATCCACAGGTCGTGGGTGGGCATTTTCGCGATCAGATGAGGCGCGTCCTCGAAATGGACGCCGCTGCCGAGCATCTGCCGGTGCGCGCCCGCGATGTCCGGTACAGTAAAGTACAGAATTGAACTGGGATGGTCGAACTCGGGCTTCTCGGGGCGGCCCAGCATGAGGCGAATTCCGCCGCAATCGAAGAAAGCCAGGCCGCCGGCGGTAAACAACAGCGGAAGCCCGAGCACGTCCCGGTAGAATGCAGTGGCCCGGTCGAGGTCGTGTACGTTGATCGCGATCTGGCCGAGCCGCGAGATCCCGAGGGAAAGGGTTGCAGCAATCATGGCTGTAAGCCTCCAGGAGAGATTGTTAGCATAGCTAACTATATTTCATGGCTGGACGCAAGCAAAAAAAGACCGCCTTGCCGAAGGTGGCCGTGGTCGCCGACCGGCTGCATTCCACAGCCATACACCTGCTCCGTCAGGTGCGCAAACAGGACGCCGCCACGGGTGAAGGCCCGGCCCGGCTCTCGGCATTGTCCGTGCTGGTTTTCGCCGGGCCGATGACGCTGGGCCAACTGGCGGCAGCCGAACAGGTAAAGCCGCCCACCATGAGCCGGATCGTCACCGGACTGGAGCGCAGCCGGCTGGCGGAACGCAGGATGGACGCCCAGGACGCGCGCCGGGTGCGGATTCACGCCACTCCGAGTGGCGAGCGCCTGCTACGCCAGGGCAGGCGGCGCAGAATCGAATATCTGGCCAGCCACCTCGACCGATTGACCAGGCAAGAATCTGGCCACGCTCGATGAAGCGGTCCAATTGCTGGAAGGAGTCCTGCGGGACTGGCCGGCGGGAGAATGACGGGCTGAGTTCAACCCATAGTTCCAGCTAGGTCTCAATTCCCACGTAGCAGATGCGACCGATCAGGTAGTCGTGAACCTTCTTGGCCGGTTCCATGGCCATCACCTCGACCGGATAGGCGTGGTTGTGAGGCCGCAGGACCAGGTGATTCCCGGCAACCTCCACGTATTTCACCGTACAGTTACCGTCGCGGGCCACCGCGTACATATTGGATTCGCCCTTGCGATAGGGCTTGAGCGAGTTGTAGTGGCGGTCAATCAGGACGTTGGCTCCGGGCAGTAGGCGAGGATACATGCTCATGCCCTCGCGGCCGTCGGCCCGGATGATCACGAAACGCTCCCAGCCTTCGCGGTCACCGACCATTTCGGGGCGCAGCTTGCGCAGGAAGCTTCTCTTGAACTTCAGAATGTCCTTGACCTTCATGCTCATGATCAGGGGCTGGCGCGCGGCCACTGCACCGTCCACCAGGAGGACGTTGTCGAACTCATCCTCGCTGGGAGGGGCAATGCTGGCGCGCTTGTTGACTTCGCCGGGATCGAGCAGGTCCAGAATGGACAGGTGCTGGACGTTCATTACCTTGTCCATGCCCTCGACGCTCAAACCCCGCTTGCGGTTGAGGAAGTTGGAAATGTGCGCCTGCTTGAAACCGGTCTGCCGGGCCAGACGGAGACCGGTCAAGTCGCCGTCCTCAATGCGCTCCCACAGCGCTTTGCGCAGATTTTCCTGCAATGCGCGGAACTTCATGCCCAAAGTATAGCACCGTATGTATAGCATATTGCTATTCACTCATGCGAGTGAACATCTGGGAGCAAATATTTTCTTGACTTGAAAAAATAGGAGCTATACGATGAGCGCCTTATATAGCCGTTTTCCTTGAGGGGGAATTTCACTCACAAGGGCACACAAGGTCATGTCGAGCAATTCACAATTCGAGAGCGCGGAGAACAGCTTCGTGGAATTCCGCCGCAAGGTGCGGGCCGCGGAGATGCTTTCTTCCGCCATGGAGCGGCTATTGCGGGAGCTCCAGTTTACGGGCCGGCTCAGCGTCGTGGTGCAGAATGGCCGCGTGCTGAAATCCGGCTATGAGGAGGGCTATTTCCGCCAGCCGGCAGTTTTCTAGGTCCGGTTTAGGCCGATAGTTCCCCACCCAAACCCTAACAGGCACTTATAACTAAATAATCCCAGCAGGTCATCGTAAGAGAAACGAGCCCTGTGACCGAGTCATCGGCACAGGGCTTTTTATTTTTGCTGTCAGCGATCCGTTATGGAGGCAATCATGAAGATCGAAGATCCGGAAATGATCCAGTTGGAACTCAAGTATTGCGAACGATGCGGGGCCCTGTGGCTGCGACCGCGCGGCGCGCAGCAAGTGTACTGCGCTCCCTGCGATCTGGAAATGCTGGACTTGCCCTCGCCGCGCAGAGTGCCCAGCCGTCCGCGGTTGCCGGGGAACCACAAGATCGAGGTCAAGGCGCAGCCCGGCGATCTGTCGGCCATCTGCCTAGAGGGAGGAACGGCATGACCGCCATTCCCAGCTTTGCGTCCCATGCCGCGATTCCCCGGAGTTCAGAGAAAGTCGCAGATCAGTCGCGTCCACACCGCACGGGCCCGCGGCCAGGTTCACGCTGGCGGGAGAGCGAGGCCGATCCAGAACGGGGCCGCGATCCCGATTTATGGCTCTATCGGGAGCGCACTCTCGGCATTCTGAGACGGTATCAGCGCCTGTCGGTGGAGGTGGGACGACTGCCGTCATTATTGGGACGGGAGTTTTTCCGGACCCGAGTGACCTCGTATCACGCCGGGACGTTTGAAGATGCAGTGATCTTCGTACATGACGTGGCTCGCGGGCTGGAACAACTGGGCGAGTTCGAGCACAAGCTGATTGCGAAGATCGCGCTCCAGGACTACACGCAAAACGAAACTGCGCGCTGGCTGGGCTGCTGGCGGCGAACCGTAGGGCGGCGCTTTCCAGAAGCCCTGGATCGGATGACTGAGATCTTTCTGGAAGCCGGGTTGTTGATTCGACTGCCGGCCAACGACGTCGCCCGGGCGGAAAACTGTCAAGAGCGAAAAGTCGACGAACTTCCCGCAACTACTTCTCCACAAAAGGAATAAATTTTCCAAGACCATGTCCCATTTCCCCCAAGCGATTTGCTATTCTAAATTCAGAGATCGAGCGAGACAGAATTTTGTGGGCGCGCTGCAGAGCGCGCTTTTTTTTGCGATCCATTACGCCGGGGACGACCACGGGGAATGAAGAAAACGAAACCGCGAACGGGAACTAAGGACGCGAAAAGGCCTTCGCCGGCAAAGCCAGCGCTTCCAAAACCGATGGACCTGGCGGAGATCCGGCGGCAGATCGCGGATCTCGTGGGAAATGGCGCTGTGGGCATGGTCGAGACCACGATCGAGGAAGTGGGGAAGGGCCACTATCTGGGCATGAAGTACCTTTTCGAGATGATCGGGCTTTATCCAGCGATTTCGACCGACGACGCGCCCATACAGGAGTCGATGGCCGCAACCCTGCTGCGCCGACTGGGTCTTCCCGAAACGCCAATAGCGGAGCCGAGCGTTACCAAAGATTCCGGGCCGTCCCCGGCATCCGCGGCGGATGGCTTAGAATGAAAGCCAGCAGTTGGACGACGGCAGCCAGTCGTTGGTCGCAAGCCGCCGATCGTTTGTCGGCCACTTTCAGCAGCCGCACCGCGACGCAAACGGGACTGGCGGTGGCATATCGGCCTTCACTGCGTGGAGCGTTCGGGATGGACATGACGTGGGTAACCGGCCGGATCGCGGTCGGCGGCGGAATCTGGACGGCAGACAACATGGCCGCGGTGGCACGGTCGGGTGTAACTCACATCATCGATATGCAAATCGAATTTGACGACACCAAGCTGGCCGAGCCGCATGCCATCGAAGTGCTGTGGAACCCGATTGATGACGATTTTCAGCCCAAGCCACCCGAGGTATTTCAGCGCGGTCTGGAATTCGCGACGGAAGCGCTCGAACAGGACGGAACCAAGCTGTTCATTCACTGCGCCGCCGGAGTGCATCGCGCGCCGATGATGACCCTGGCGGTATTGTGCTCGATGGGCTGGACGCCGGACGCAGCACAGGACTTGATCGAGAAAGAACGTCCGGTGGTGGATTTTGCGGATGTGTACTTGCGCAGCGTGGAGAGGTTTCTGGATCAGCAGGTGAGGGCGGGAAAATAGGAAAGCAGTTCTCAGTGGTTGGTTCCCGGTTCTCGGTCAACCTTTAGTAAACCCAAGACATTTTAGTGAGGCTCGTTCCCTTTTGGGTTAAGGGGAAGGGTCTGCCTCACGCTGGCGAAAACTTCGGCACGGGGAGGAAACATGTTCGACGAGCACCGCCGCCCGTTGGGGCGGCTTTTCTGCTTGCTGCCATTTGTACTGATGGGGCTGGGTGTGGCGTGGGCCCAGACGCCAGCCACCACCACCATCAGCGATGTGGTATATCGCGCGGACAGCACGCCGGCGGGAGGCACGCTGCTGATTTCCTGGCCGACGTTCAGCACGGCCGCCGGGCAGTCGGTAGCGGCGGGAAAGAAGAGCGTGACCCTGGGGCCAAATGGCCAGTTGTCGGTGGCCCTGGTTCCGACCACGGATGCGACGCCAGCAGGAACCTTCTACACGGTGGTCTATCAGCTTGACGATGGAACGGTGAAAGCTGAGTTCTGGATTGTGGGTTCAACTTCTCCGACCACCATCGCGGCGGTGCGGACCGTGCTGGGATCGGGAAATGCGGCAGTTACAACCACTGGCAACGGACCGTTCGTGAGCAAGGCCGGGGATTCGATGACGGGCCCGCTGCAGTTGCCGGGTGATCCCGTGGCGCCTAACCAGGCCACCACGAAGCACTACGTAGACAGCGGGTTGGCGGTAAAGGCCGATGTCATTGGCGGAGTGGTTCCCAGTGGCCAACTGGGCAACGGAACAGCCAATAGCGGCCTGTGCCTGCATGGCGATTCCAGCTGGGGAGCCTGCGGAGACAGCAGCAATGCGGTCTCGATTCAGAATGTCCCGGTAGACCCAACGGCACCCATCGACAACCAGGTCATTACCTACGTTGCCTCTTCGGGAAAATACGAGCCGCGGGCCGGCGGAGGAGTAACCGCGGGAATGGCGGTGACAAAATACTCGTCGGACTTCAATTGGTCGCAGTCGCCGTCGACGACCCTGACCACCGCGGGAGCTCATACGGTAAACCTGGCGGCGTGCGGCGCAGGAGTCCTGGCCTCAGAGCCGCAGTATTACGTTTACATCGCTGGGACGGGGACCGCAGAAGCCGTGCTGGTAACCGGAGGAACGTGCACCGGAAACGGCCAATCCGGGACGCTGGAATTTACCACATCAAATGCTCACTCCGCCGGATACACCATCGGCAGCGCATCGGGCGGATTACAGGAAGCTTTGATCGCGGCGCGGTTTACACCGACGAACCCGACGGGCACTTCACAATCCGGCAAGGTGATCGTGCCGCCCGGAGAGTACAAGGCCTTTGCGCGGGTCTCGATTCGATCTTCCAACCTCACTGTGGACTTCACGGGATCGATCGTAGAGTGCTGGATGAACGATACTTGCATTTTTGTGGGCGACCCCTCGAATGCCAATGCGAACCAGGACATCACGCTGATCAATCCCCGCGGGCGTCCGACCATCGTAAATGGTCAAAAGCCATTCATTGAAGTGAACGCGCAGAAGACCCGGCTGTTCAATGTCTCGACCCGGATCAATTCGGGAGGCGGGACATTCGGCAGTTATGTGCAAGTGGATGATGATGAGTCGTTCCTGCTGGATGGCTTGGACACGACTCTGGGTGGCGGGGCGGGAAATTACGGCGTGCGATGCGATGCGACGGTATGCAACCCGGTGATTTACGCGCCGGGACCGTTCGGCACCTTCCCCGGTGTGGGCTGGCTGAAGCACCTGAATATATCGTTGCAGTGCGCCGCCAATGGAATCGACTGGCAGGCCGGCAACACGTTGCGGATTTCCGACAGCGTGATCCAGGGCTACGCGCAATATGGCGTCCGGGCGGGCGTGCGGCTCGGTGGCTACGGCGGTTTTGAGCTGGCGAATGTCTTCGAAGAGGTGGGAGCGTGCGCCAATCCACAGGGCGCTATTGGGCAGGCCGGAGTGATCGCGCAAGGCAACAACGTCAAGATCCAAGGAGGGGAGGGGCCCACTGGGGCATTTCCAGTGTTCGCGAATACCGGAACTACGGCCTACCGCTACTACGTGGTCGCGCATCACGCCACCGCGGGTCCTTCGAACCCGCTGTACGCAGGAAGCGCCCTGAGTAATGGGACAGGAAACATCACAGTGACGACGCCGGACATTGCCGGGGCGAGCACCTTTGATTTGCTGCGAGCCACAGCGCTGGCGGGCGCACTCGAGCAAGCGCCTTACGGAACTGGAAACTATGCCGTGCTCACGAACGTTGCTCGCGCCTCGGCCTGCACCAACGGAGTGTGCACCTTCACCGATACCCAGGCCGCGCTCCAGTCCTACAACGTGGCCCTCCCCACCTACTTCCCGCTGCTGAACTTCTGGCCGGGCAACCTGGTGTTAAGCGCGAGCGCGGATGGCACGCAGCGTGCTGGCGGGAGCGCGAGCCTGGATGGATAGTGCGCCCTCCAATGTGGTTGCGGTCCAGGGCCCTACCGCACCCGCCCTGATTTCCACCAATTGCGATTCCCTTTCCGGTTGGACCCCGTTGTGGTTGAGCTGTTATTCGGCTATGGCTCCTTCCGCGTTTTACGAGCAGGGCGCCTTCCTGCTGGCGGTGAAACCCAATGCCGACGGCGGCCTGCGCACCAACCTGAAAGGCCGCATGAACTTTTCTTCCCTGGGCACCGGGCCCGGACACATCATCACGCTTTCCGACTCCAATTTTCAGAAGACCATCGCCACGGCGAACAACCGGCCGTTCAACGACGCCAACGACGCCTTCATCGGTTACGACCAGGGGGACGGCAACCCGGCCCACGTCGGGATCAGCTTCGGAGCTCCGCAGTCACTCTCCAGCTACATCGGAAATGTCGGGGACGGAACGAACTGGTTGGAACGCTTGACCACCACTCTTAAGGAGTTCAAAACGGATGTGCAGATGGATGGCACGTTAACGGTGGCGGGCGCGGTACAGGCAGGTTCTTTCGTCTTCTCCCAGACTCCAACCCAGTGCGCCGGCAGTTTTGCCACCGGCATTCAGGCCAACGGCAATGCAAATTGCAGCACTGCGGATGTCATCCAGATCGCGGAAACCACGGCCCCGAGCGGCGTGGCGAACTACGGGCTGTTCTGGTTTGACTCGGGCTGCCACTGTCCGAGAGTGATCAGCAACAATGGCCAGGCGGTCCAACTGGGACTGCTGAACGTTTTCAACGGCGACGCCAACACCCTGGAAGAGTACAACGGCACGAATCCGCAGGTGTTGCGGGTCTACGGCACCCGCACGGACGCATCGAACTACGAACGAATTGGTTTCAAGTGGGATAACGCGGACGGGTATTTCGCAGTGGCCAGCGAGAACGGCGGGATCGGGAGCCAACGCGGAATTGGGTTTTGGATCGGGAACAATATCCGGTGGGCAATTGACACGGCATCGAGCCTGAAACCATTTTCCGACAATTCCTACAACGTTGGGTCGGGCACGTTGCGGACCAGGACCTACTTCGCAGGCACATCGTTCGACATCACGAATTCAGGCGCTCTGACGTTTGAGCCATGCAACGACGGCACAACCGGGACCAGCCTGAACTTTCTGGCCAAGTACAACGCTGCGAGTTCGTCCTGTGCGGTAAAGGCCACGACGACTGACACCGATGGGGTCATCGGAATCGTAAGCGGTGGCAGCGGAACTGGCGGAAGCGCAGTGGTCGTCTACCGAGGGTATGCGCAATGCAGTTTTGATGGATCGACAACCGGCGGAGATTACGTGGTTGCGAGCACGACCAACGCCGCCGACTGTCATGACGCGGGAGCGACGAGGCCGGCTGGCGTGCAGGTGATCGGACGCGCCGTGACCACGAACAGCGGCGCGGGAACGTATCTGGTGTTTGCCGGCCTGGAACCGCCAAGTTCGGGGAACGCGAGTTCAGCCCCATGGTTTACGCAGCCTTCCGCGGCCGGCAGCGTTTCATTCCTAACTACCGCAAACGTCGCCAAGCTGTACGGCGTGGTGTACAGCAACGCGACCCCGCTGGTGACGACACAGGTCACATACAACGTGCAGACGGCGGACAATACGGCCAACAGTTATGACATCGGGCTGTATAGCAGCGCGGGCGGCCTGTTGGCTCACATCGGAAGCACGGCGGGCACCATCTTCGCGCCGACGACCGGCTGGAAAACCTTGAGCTGGACTTCAGCGAGCACGATCAGGCAGGGAAAATACTATCTGGCGATCACTACGAGTTGCACAAGTTCCTGCGCGGCGTTGATTGGCAGTTCCACCGGCGTCGGATTCACTTTTGCGGGCGCGGTACAGGAGAGCGTCACGGCGGGGGGCACGCTACCCAGTTCGATCACAATCCCGGGCGATGCCTACACGGCCACCACGATTCCGACCTGGTCGCTGCAGTGAAAAGCCGGGTCGACAATTTCAGGAGCATCACAATGACAAGATTACTGCCTGCAATATTTCTCTTGCTGGTGGCTTCGCGAGCATGCGGGTCAACGGTCAACCTTTCATGGAGCTATGACTATACGGGGCTGCCGGTCTGCAGTGCGGCAGTCACCAAGAATTGCATGGACCACTTCGAGATGCAGGATGCGACGGGGGGAACGCCGGTGCTCATTGCGGCGGTGCCGAACCCTTCGAACGCGAGCGGAAAGGTGACAGCCATCAGCGGAACGTTTCAGACGTCGACTCTGGGACAGAGAACGTTTGCGGTGACCGCGGTGGGCAGGGATGGTGCCGGCAACCTGGTTTCCAGCGACTGAACAAAGTGCCAGGGGACATTTCAGGTACCACCTTCACCGCCCTCCAATCTCTCTGGTTCGGTGCAATAGAAATATTAGAAGAAGCCAGCGGAATGAAGGCTGGCCGACATTTTTCACAAGCCGTGTCGTTTGGCGCCCAGGCTGGAGCTGGGCGCTTTTTTTTGATCGGCCCCCGGACGGTGCCCGAGTCGCAAAACTTCAGTTCCTGGTTCTTAGTTGTCGGTTCCCAGTTCATGATCAAAAGATTTGCCATCTCGATGATAGTGCTCATGGCTCAGGCGTGGGCGGCGACGTATTATGTCGATCCCCAGGGCAGCAACGCGAACAATGGACTGTCCCGGGACACAGCTTGGCGCAGTCTGTTGAAGGTGGGCATTTCGACGTTCCAGCCTGGAGACGTGATCCTATTCAAACGCGACGGGGTATGGAATGAGTGGCTCACTCCACCGTCGAGCGGGACGGCGGGAAGCCCGATCAAGTTTGACGCCTACGGCAGTGGGCGGCCACCAAGGTTCACCGGCTACTTTCCGACCACGGCTTCGCAATGGACCAACGCTTCCGGGAACGTGTGGCAAACAACGTTGAGCGCGACCCAGGCAATCTCGCAGCTGAAGTTTGTGCAATTCGGAACGATCTGGGGCAGCTCCCAGCCGGCCGAAAACATGCTGGCGCACGACCGCGACTGGTTTTACGACGCAGGCACGCAGAGCCTCTCGGTGTACTCGGCGGGCGGAAACCCGGTAATCGCGTTCACCACCGTGACGCCGATCATTCTGAGTGGACAGAGTCTGATCAACATCAACGACGTCAGCTACATCGAAATTCAACACATCCAACTGGACTGGTATGACGGCTATGGCGTACAGGTGCAAGGGGACAGTGATCATGTCTGGCTGGCAAACATGGTGGCCGACTCCCAGGTGCCGAATGCCACTGTGCCTATCGGGTTTTACGTGCATACCAGCGGGACGGTTGGGGACATTCACATTTACAACACAGATGCTCACCGCAACTACGTGGGCTATCGCTTCGATGGAACGGCCACGGCGATCGAATTGAAGAATTGCCGGGCGTACGCGAACCGAACCTACGGGTTGATGGACAACACGGCAGCGGTGACGTATTCGTACTGCCATTTCTACGCCAACAATCTCGCGACTGGAGTTTCTACCGATGTGACGGGTACGCCGGGACCGATCAATGGCGGGCATAATCTTGCGGTGGACACACCGCCATACGTACGCGGGTTTAAGCGGTATCCGGCGCGGATCAGCATCACCTATGACGACCCGGGGCTGATCGATGGTTCGCACCAGTACATTCAGTCACTGCTATCGGCGTTTCAGGCCAGGAATGTTCCACTGAGCATCGCGGTGGTGACTGGCTATGATCTTTCACAACAGCTGATCCCGACATTCCAGTCCTGGATCAATGCGGGATGGGACCTGAATTGCCATTCGGTGTCGCACCAGTACTTCGTATTTCCAAATGCGTTCACGCTGAGTTACACGGGAACCGCCGCGTCGAATGTGACACTTTCGATTTCAAACAAGCAGCTGACCATTACCGCGCCCGGGGACCCCAGCGCCCAGGTGAATTGGGATCTGAGTCCCTCAGGCACGGACCTGGTACCAAGCGGACTGGATACGATGGGCGGAATCTTGGCCACGTTAAAGCAGCGCGGCGTGTTCGCGGTGACGCCAGATCCGAACATGAAGTCAGCGGTAAAGAGCGAAGACCTGGCGGACGTCACTTCACAGGACATCACGAACACGCCTTACACCCTCACCGTGGATAAGGCCCGGCTGATGAATGACGAACTGAACTGGTCGAAAGCCTGGATGAACGCCAACCTCAACGGGATTGGCGGCAACCGCTCGGTCAGGCTGGCCTGGGATGCAGAGACCGGAGTCACGGGTTACAACATCTACCGTTCCAACGCCAGCGGTGGTCCCTATTTGCGGATTGCCGGCCCGGTGATCGATCCAGTCTATGTCGACTCCCAGGTGAGCTCGCAGCAGGTCTGGTATTACGTAGTGACGGCGGTGAACGCGGTGGGCGAGTCTGCCTACTCCAACCAGGTTTCCGCCAGCATCCCGGGGGGCTGGGTCTATGTGTATCCGGGGAGCTACGAAGACCCGTCGACGGAAGCCATCGCGGTGGCGGCGGGCTATGCGGGAGCGCGCGGGGGCGGCGTGATGCAGCCATCGCCCGATGCCGACACAGTCCTGGGAACAGGCATCAACGTGCAGAACATCCTGAGCCAGGGGGTGGCCTCCAATTTCCAGAACCTGAGCGACTCCCAGCTCGCCAACAAACTGCGAGCTCTGGTCTTCAAAGCGGCAGTATGGGGCGTTCCCATCGGAGTTTTCTTCCACGTGAATGAACTCTCACCGCACCAGGTCGGAGTCATGATCGATGCGTTGAAGGCCGCGGGAGCGACGCTGATGAGCAATTCCCAACTGGTGGCCTACCTGCTTGGGGCACAGCCAAAGGCAGGCACGACGTACTTCGCGGACTCGATCTCGGGGGCGCCGGCAGACTTTCGTCCCGGGGAGACGTCGCCGCTGGTGGACCAGGGCGCTGATCTGGGCGCGGAATACAAATACGACCTGCTGGGAATCGACCAGGCGCGGTTTGGTTCGGGATGGGAAATTGGACCCGAGGTGTTTGTTCCAGAATTCGGAGGACGCATCAGGCCGACGCCGTGACCAGGTTTCTGGTTCCGGCTTGCGGGTCTCCGGCTTGCGGCGCATCGGTTCAGAGGTCAAACGAGGGCTCCTGGTGACGTGTGATCTCGAATTATTGAGGCGGTTGGGAACTGTACTCAGGCAGCGCGCGCCGGGCGCCGCCAGGTCGGCAAATGCGGTCGAGACGGGCGGCGAACCCAGCTGCCAGTACAGTCCTACGATCGAGGATCTGCTGATTGAGGGATTGCTCAAAGTGCGGAGTAAGACCAAAGGCCTGGTCCGCCTGCGGGCAAACCGGGCGCAGACGGAATATTCCCGGAAATGCACCCAGAGAAACATTGTCCTCAAGGCAAGGCAGCTGGGGATGACGACATACATTGCGGCGCGATTCTTCATCCAGACCATCACCCAGCCGGGAACCACGGCGGTGCAGGTGGCGCACAACCAGGAATCGGCCGAGGAAATTTTCAAGATTGTGCATCGCTTCTGGGAGAACCTGCCCGAGGGGATGCGCCGGGGCGCGCTGGTGACATCGCGCTCCAATGTCCGCCAAATCGTCTTCCCGCGGCTGGACAGCGAATACCGCGTGGCAACGGCAGCGGACGCGAACGCGGGCCGCGGGATGACGATCCATAATTTGCATTGCTCGGAAGTCGCCCGCTGGCCCCGCGACGGAATGGAAACCCTGGCCTCGCTGCGGGCGGCGGTGCCGGAACAAGGCGAGATCGTGCTTGAATCCACGCCCAATGGGGCGGGCGGGGTGTTCTACGAAGAATGGCAACGCGCCGACGAAACCGGGTACCAGCGACACTTCTTTCCCTGGTGGTACGACGGAGACTACCGCCTCAAGGATGAAGGCGTTAGCGTGCGGCCGCTCACTCCGGAAGAAGAGCAATTGATGCAGCGCGAGCGGCTCACAGAGGCGCAGATCGGCTGGCGGCGGATTAACCGGGCACAGCTGCGGGGACTGGCAGCGCAGGAGTTCGCCGAAGACGCAGTCACCTGCTTTCGGGCGTCGGGCGAGTGTGTGTTCGATCTGCAAGCGATCGAGCAGGCGCTCGCGGAGTGCGGCGAACCGGTGGAAACGCGAGACGGCGGGCGGTTGGTGGCATGGTTTCCGCCGCAGGCAGGCAAGCAATACATCCTGGGAGTGGATCCGGCAGGCGGCGGGTCGGAAGGAGACTACGCGTGCGCGCAGGTGGTTGAGCGCGGGACTGCGATGCAGTGCGCTGAACTGCATGGTCATTTTCCACCACGAGAGCTGGCCATGAGAACGATCGCGTTGGGACGTTCCTACAATGACGCTTTGCTGGTCGTGGAACGGAACAACCACGGCTACGGAGTGCTGGCTCATTTGCGAGCGGAAGGAAGCGCAAATGTCTTCCGCGACGGCGGGCAGGATGGCTGGCTGACGTCCGCAGCCAGCCGGCCGGCCATGGTGGAGAACCTGGCGGCGGTGCTGGCAGCGGAGCCAAGGCTATTCCGGAGCCGCCGGCTCCTGAATGAGTGCCGAACCTTTGTGAGGTATCCAGACGGGAGTTCGGGGGCAGCCGGAGGCACGCATGACGACTGTGTGATGGCCATGGCGATTGCCCTGGCGGCACGGCGGGCCGTAGTGGGGGATTTGTCCCGGAGCGCAGTGCTGAAAGTGGCCAGTCTGGCATTACAGCAGTGAATGTTCATTCGTCACAGACAGGGTTGACGGGCACAGGTAGGCTACAGGCCGGAGGCAGTGGAATTGCCTCGATTTCCCGCCGGACGATTTTTGCCGAGAGGCCGGCGCTACCACAAGCCGAGCGTTCGCCCGGCGGGACAGACATTGGCAGTGACGGCAGTCCAGCACGTGCGCAGGATGCGGGGCGGAGCTCAGGGACACCTGATGCGCTGTTCCGACGGGAAATTCTATGTGGTTAAATTTCGCAACAATCCGCAGCACTTGCGGGTCCTGGCGAATGAGCTGTTGGCGACCCGGCTGGCGGAAGGAGCGGAGCTGCCAGTACCCGCAACCGAAGTTGTGGAGGTCGGAGACTGGCTGGTGCAGCATACGCCGGAGCTGAACATACAACTGGCGGGCAATACGATTCCCTGCCAGCCGGGATTGCAATTTGGTTCACGCTACGTAGTCAGTCCGCTCGAAGGGCAGGTCTTCGACTATCTTCCGGTCGATATGCTGGAGCGGGTGCGGAACCTGGAGACATTTGCCGGCATCCTGGCGATCGATAAGTGGACGGGCAACGCCAACGGTCGACAGGCGACGTTCTGGCGAAAAATGCGGGAGCGGAAGTATACGGTCGCGTTCATCGACCAGGGGTACTGCTTCAATGCCGGGGAATGGACGTTCCCGGATTATCCGCTGCGTGGCGTGTACGCGCGGAACGAAGTGTACGCCGGTGTCCGCGGTTGGGAGTCGTTCGAGCCGTGGTTATCAAGGATCGAGGGCATGGGGGACGACCGGATCTGGACAGCCGCGGGCGAGATTCCGCCGGAGTGGTACAACCATGAGTGGGCTGCGCTGGAGACCCTGGTGCAGGTGCTGCTGGAGCGGAGAGCGATGGTGCGGGAGTTGATCACAGCCTTCCGAATGTCGCCGCGGCGGCCGTTTCCGAATTGGAGAGTAGAGGCGTAGAACAGCATCTGACACTTGATGGTTGGTGCGGAATATTTTCCGGGATGCGACATGGCCAACGGCAAATTGCCAATTGCTCACTGAGAACACCGGTTCCCAGTTTTCAGTTGGCAGTTCACAGTTGAAGGATGTCACAGGTTCATGGCTGAGTTGAAACAACTCGAATTCTTTCTGCTGCGGTATGTGCCGGACGCGGTGAAGGATGAGTTTGTCAACGTGGGTGTGGTGATGCTGGAACCGGGCGCGAACGGCGAAGGCTTTGCGGACGTGCGTTTCACGCACGATTGGCGGCGCGTGCGTTGCCTTGATCCCCAGGCGGACGTCGAGATGCTGGAAGCCCTGGAGCGCGACATTCGAGAGCATCTGAGCGAGGCGGGCAGCCGCGAGGTGCTGCTGCGGAAACTCAACGACTCGTTTTCCAACCTGATACAGGTTTCACCGACCAAGGCCTGCCTGGCGCGGGAACCGGCGAAGGAGATCGAGACGCTGGCCAGTCTGTATTTCGAAGGACCGAAGCGGGTGACGCGGGTTGGGGCTTCAGAACGGCAACGAATTCTGCGAGGCATGCGAAGCGCCTTCGAACAGTCCGGAGTATGGACGTCTCTGATGAAGGAGATCCCGGCAGCTCCCTACACCAGGCCTGGGGACCCCTTCAAGTTTGATTTCGGATATCGGGTCGGGGCTGAGATCAAGCTATTCCACGCAGTTTCGCTGAAAACCAGCGTGGAGCAGGCCATCATGCTGGCGGCGCGGTATCCGAAGATCGCACGTGGCATGGCGCAGACCGCGCAGACGAATCCATCGCTGACCGCCGTGGTGGACGATGATTTGGATCGACGGCGTGACGAGGTGCGGTTTGCGATGAGCGGTTTGGAAGAAGAGAACATCCAGGTGGCGTCCATATCGGAGATGCCCCTGATCGCGGAGAGAGCGCGATTGGAATTGAGAGCCTAAGTCGTTTTGGGTCGGACAATTTTTCGCGGGCGAGGGCGCCCGCGCCACACATTCAAGACCAAATCATGAACATTACAGAAAAGTTGCGCGGCGCCATGCGCCGGATTACCGGGGTGTCTCTGGCCGGGGGTGTGGAGGGCAAGCGGCGGACTCTGCCCTTGCCTTCCATCCTCAATACGTACGGGCCGCGGCCGGATGCTTACCCGAAACCGTCGCCAGCCAATTTGCGGCGCTTTTCCGAAACGCCCGTGGCGCGGAAGGCGATCAACACGATCAAGGACAGCATCGCCGGAATGCGTTGGCGCATCCAGCCGCGGCCGGGACGAAACCTGGTAAATACGGACGTCAAGTCAAGGGCGCACATCCTCAGCGAAAACTTCGACGCGCCGAACCCGGACGATTCGTTCCGCTCACTGGCGGAGCAGGTTCTCGAAGATGTGATTGTCGGCGGCTTCGGAGCGATCGAATTGGAGAACACAGGCGACCCGTTGCGGCCTCTCACGTTGTGGCCGGTGGATGGAGCATCCATTCGCATAAAGGGTGATTGGGACGGACTGCCTGGGTCGCCACGGTACGCCCAGATCACGGGAAGGCCGGGACCAGAGGGACAGATCGCTCTCAGTGATGATGAGTTGATCTATATCCGGCTGAACCCGAGAACGCACACGCCGTTTGGTTTGGGACGATTGGAGGTGGCGTTTGAAACGATCAACGCGTTTCTGGGAGCCAATCGGTACGCCGCGCGGTTGGCCTCAAATTCGGTCGTGGAATATGCGCTTTGGCTTCAGGGCTTAAGCGCTGAACACCACGAGCGGTTGATCCGGTGGTGGCAGGATGAAATCGAAGGCACGGGACGAGTACCAATTCTCTCCGTGGAGAACAAGCCGGAAGTGCTGCGCTTCGGCGGCGGCACGGACGCCGATCTGCGACTGCAGTGGCAAGAATTCTTGCTGCGGATTATCGCGGACGCCTTTGATCTTCCTCCGCAGGCTCTCGGACTGGAAAAAGATGTGAACCGTTCCACGGCGGCGGAAATGACCGACCAGGCATTCCGGCAGGCGATTGTGCCGACGGCCAGGTTGTTCGCGGAACATCTCACGCGCGATGCGATCAGCAAAAAGCTGGGGTGGCACGACCTGGAGTTTGTGTTTTCCGATGTGGACTCGTCCGGAAGCGAGATCGAACAGGCGCAAATCCAGGAGATTCTGATAAGGAACGGCGTGCTTACCGTGAATGAGGTGAGGCGCATGAGGGGGCTGCCTCCTCTTTAGGCTGGCCAGCAGGACTCAGCTTTTAGTTTTCCAGCAATCTGGTAACGGAGAAACTCTTCGACTCGTCCGCGATGGGCGAGCGAAGGCACAAGCTCGCTCAGGGATGACAAAACCCAATGAACATTGAACTGGAATCGATGGCGATCGAGATGCCGCCCGTGGCAGGACACCCCAACCGGGAGCCGTTCCGTGGCGTGCTGACGCTGGTGGATGTGGTGTCGGACAAGGCGCCGGCCGGGGCGCGCGGGCACCGAGTGGTATTAGCCAGGACCGCTGCAGATGCGGCCCTGGCGTCGCTGCTGGGCATGGGACTGGACTATGCGCCATCACTCGACCGGCACGATACGCGGCGAAAGATCGGTGTGATTACCCGGGCGGAAATCGTGGGCAAACAGTTGGAACTGGGCGGCTATCTCTTTGCCAAAGACTTTCCCGAGATCGTGCATGAAATTGGGCTGGGGAGCCGAACCCGGCAAGCTCAGATCCCGGGGGAAGGAAGCGGACGGTCAGCGCTGCAGGCCTCCGGCAAGAACGGTCATGCTCACACCCTGCTGGGTATGTCCTACGAAGTCGCAGACGCGCGGGTAGCGGATATCCGGAGCAAAGTATGGACGCTCACCCGCGTTACTTTTACCGGCGCGGCCGTGCTTCGCCGCGATAAGGCTGCATACCGCGACACCTGGATTGAGCTGGGCTAACGCGGACAACAGAAAGCTTGTAAAGCAGCACGCAAGTGAGGCTTCCGGCCTCGCAACATTTTTCTCGAAAGGATAAATCATGAACGAAGAAATGACACAGCAACTGGTGGCCACGGCCGAGCGGCTGGCAAATGCGGCCGAGGCGCTGGACCGCGTCCTGGGACGACTCGATGGCCAGCAAGAAGCACTCAATGCAAAGGTCGACCGGATCGTGGCCGCGGTGGAGGAACGACTGGATGACGCCAGTGCGCACCATGCGCATACTGATCTCGACAACGCCCACACATTGCAGCAGCGCGTAGCCGACCTGGAAAAAACCAATAACGACCTGAAGGCACAGGCCACTCGACTGGCACGAAAGACGCTGCCTCCCCTGGTTATCGCTCTGCTGAGCAAGAACGGCGAAGCCGGGGACAGGCTGGAGGCCGCGGCCCTGGACAAGACTCTGCAGTCATTGACCGTGGACCAGCGGATCGCGGTTAAGGCAGAGATGGCCCGGGCTGGGATGATCGAATAGCCCGGTGTTGAGTTCCGGGAGAACCGGCTTTCGGTGGCCGGCTTTCGGTTCGGATTTTTCAGTTTCGGTTTTCAGTTTCGATTTTCAGTTCTCAGTTCTTGGTTCTTAGTTCTCGGCGCGAGGCGCGGCTTTGGTCGCGCCTTTTTGTATTTGTGCTGAACTTCGATCACGTAATCACACGCAGTTAACACATTCTTTCAGGAGAAAACATGAAAGCACAATTCCTTGATCTGCAAGCGGCGGCGGACTTTCTGGGGCCGGGCGCGGTAGAGGTCAATCGGTATCAAACGGAAATTTTCGACATCGTGCGACGCCGGGGAGCATTTGGACAGCGCATCCGGCAGGTGCCGGCGACCGGACACCCCTCACGCTTTTTCGAGCAAACAGCGATCGTCTCGCCCACCGCTGCCGTCGGCTTCGTGGATCCACGCAATATCGTAGCCACGGCCGGCAGCCCCACGCGGGTAGAACGCAGTGTGCCGTTGAAGGCGCTGGTCTCACAGATCAACTACAACCTTTTCGACATGGAAGTGGGGTCGCAGCAAAGCCAGTTCGCATTTCTTCAGGCCAAGGACCTGGCCGACTCAGTGGAGGGTCTGATGCGTACTCACGATGTGGCGCTGTGGAACGGCACCGACACGTCGCTGAGCACACCGACCACGGTGCAGTACTTCGGAGCGATTGGCCAGATCGTAGCCGGAGGCAACACTCATACGGTCCAGACCACGGAGAGCATCGTGGACGGGATCAAAGGGGTGGTGGCGGGAATGGTCGCGAATTCTTCGTTCGAGGTACGGCCCACTGCGATTTATGCCAACCCGGTGCTGCTGGACCTGATCGACCGGGAAATGAAGACGGCATTCAACGTGGTGCTTTCGACGACCGAAGTCGCGGGCGGGGTGCGAGTGAAAACTCTTTCCACGCAAGCGGGAGATCTGCCGCTGATTCCGGAATGGTCGCTCGGATACACGGGAACGCCGGGCAGTGGCACGGCGGTCCTGCCCTGCTACATCGTCACCGAAGATCTGATCGAGTATCACTGGCTGACGGATTCAAGTCCCCGCGTGTTCCAGTTGGGCCTGCCGGGATCACTGGCATCGCAGATGGTGGTGGTGAAATTCGGCGGCGTGGTGGTGAAGGGCGCGTCCTACGCGCATTACGAAGTGAAGGTAGACCGGTAAAGGCAGCTGTCGGTCGTTTGGTCTGCGGTCGTCAGGGAAACGCGCCTGACGACGAATGACAGAGCGACCGACGCTCCTTAGACAATTCGAGAATTCCTATGAACTATCTTTCCCCTGCGGAATACGAAGCGTATGGACTGGAAGCAACCACACCGGCGGCTTGGGTGACAGCGGCATCGACGGTGATCGACGCGCATTGCCGACGGGCCACACTGGGGGTGGCGCAATACGAGGAGCGGATGCGAATCGCCGCCGGCCGAAACACCGTGCGGGTGACCTATGTTCCGCTGGCGGCCGTGGCGCCGGCATCCACGCCGATCGTTTCGGCGCGAGGGCGGTACGCGATGCCGCGGCGAGGCGAGTGGCCATTTGATGATCTCAGTTCCGACGTGGCCTTGATGTTCGGCTTGCCAGGCACATGGAATGCGGTTGATCCGGCGGCCATCGACGTCTACGCGGACACCGGCGAGTTGACCTTGCCGGTCAATGCGGTGGGATTGGGCTACAGCGAGATCGAACTGGTGTACACGGCTGGTCTGAGTACGATTTCCGACGCCGTGAAAGTCGCATGCGCACAAATCGTTCGCAACGCACAGGCGACGCCGGCGCTCAACGTTCGCTCGGGAAGACTGGATCGCATGTATCTGGATTACTTTTCCGACAGCCTGGTGGACCAAACCGTCCGAACCCTGTTGGCGCCTTATGTGGCACAGAAAGTGGGTTGAACATGTCGCAGACGGGAATTCAGTTTGGAATTTTCGGCATGGCGCTGGTGCGAGCCGCCGACGCCATGTTGCGCTCGCTCGGCGGCTCAGAGATAAGGCTTCTGCTTCCCTTGTTTCAAGCCGGCGGTGATCCCGCGGCAGAACTGGGATTGTCGGATCCCGGGCGTCGAAGAAGTAAGACTCTCGCCCGTTGTTGTGCGCAACCTGCCGACCGACAACACCGGGCCGCGGCGCCGGTTGGAGTTCCTGATACCAGCTGCCGCGGTCATGGCCGAACTGAGTTCACGGAACGTGGCCTCCGCCGAAGCCTTTTTCGAGGGTGTGATGGGAGTCGTGTACGACAGTGACCTGTTTCACATCGAGGGCTTCAGCACCGAATATTTCGCCGGAATGGCTTATCTCTACCGGCTGGTTGGAGTGGAATAAGGCATCAGTCGGCGGTCGTCGGTCTTCTGTCGTCGGCCAGGACCGCCCGACACACTAAGTTGAGAGGGCTGGAACAGGCTGACGACCGAGACCGACGACTGAGGTCCGATCTATGCAATCTGCGAAAGACAGTTTCTACATGGCGCTGCGGGAGCGGTTGGCGTCGCTGAATCCGCAGCGTACCGTCACGCTCAATGGGATCACGCGGCCCGCCGTGATTGTGGCGGAAAACGAACTCGTGATTCCCGTGGATCCCTTGCCGGACGCGTTCTACATCGAATGGGCGGCGAGCCAGACGGTCGACGGCCAGGCCGGGAGCCGGGCGCTCATGGCAATGGATTGCATTATTTCTCATCATACGATTGGAACGGTGGAAAGCGGTGTAGATCGCGGCCGAGCCCTGGCCGCGCTCGACATGGAACTGACCGGTATCTGCCAGCCGGCGCGGACCACCAAGCAGGATTTCACGCAGACGCCGAGCGTGGATCTGGGAACCAATATTTTCTGGACCGCTCCGCAGTTGGGTCCGGTTACGGGCAGCGACGGATCCAGGAATGAAGGTCTGCCCGGTAAAGGGCAGTCGGCACGGCTGGAACGGAGGGCACTCCTCAAAGTGTTTTTCTTCACCGAGGTAAACACGCTATGAGCACGTGGTCGCTGCGTGCCGCGATGGTTCCGATCACGCGGCGAGTCCGAGCATACTTTGCGCCGGTAAATCGGCAAACGGAAACGCCCGCCATTTTCGATCCCGGCAAACATGGCGCGTTCCAGCTGGACGCTCCTCCGGAACCCTGGCTCGATCTCGGATGGGTCGACCATTTTCAACGATCCTGTGGGACCAGCACGGAAGGATTGCGGTCGTCCACCCGGGGAGTGAGCATGGCCCAGTTTCGTGGCGCACTGGACGCGCGCGTGGAATTCGATTTCCGGGAGTGGGGCAAGCTGCAGATGGCGCTGGCTTCGGGATCGGAGCACATGAATGTACTGGCCAGCGATCCCAGCGCCGATGCGCAACCTTCGGGCGGAACCCCGGTGGGAGCCGTGGCGGTGCTCCCGGGATCGACGGCGACCGAAATCGTACTAGGGGCGGGGGCGGTTGACGATTTCGCCGCCGGCGACATGCTGGCGGTGGACGGCGATTACCAGCAGCAGACCGGATACGTGGGAACCGGGATTGCCGCCGCTTACGTGAATGATCCCACGGACGTGAATCATGACCCGAATTATGTTCGGCGGGTGACTTTCAACCTGGGAAAGGTTGCGGAAAAGACGGTGAACTCTCTGCTGCTGGCGCAACCGTTACTCGGAGGAGATCCCGTTGCCGGAGTGGGGGCACAAAAGGTAGTCGCGTTTGTGGACCGCGAAGGGGGATCGTTCTTTCAGGAATGGTCTGGCTTGTTCGTGGCTGAGGAGGAGTCGGGCGGGCGGATTTGCTTTTTCTATCCCCGGCTGAGCCCCACCACCAGCCTGGGAAGCGCCGCGGCCGGTGGCGGATTTCAGCGGGAAGAGGAAGTAGAAGTAACCAGGCCGATTGCTGCGATCGCATTGCGGGCAGCATTTGTGGCCATGCCGTACATCGACGAGAACGATGCGCAAGTGGTGCTATGTTATCGCAGCTATTTTCCCGCAGGTCTGGCGGCAGTCTACTAGAATTTGCCACCTAACCTTCTACCGAGCGCCGCGGCGAATATTCCCCTGCCCTTCCCCCCGGTCACCCCGGGACGACACGACGGATCCTGGAGCAACGGCGCTGAATTGCGGCGTGGGTGCTACACCCGGCCAGGATGGATCGAGCGTACCAGGCGGTGGAATCCAACTTATTGGAAGGCGTTGAAAGATTTCTGTACTCGTTCAAGATGAAACTGCAAATCGATAATCTCGACGGCCAGGGGCCGATTGACTATACCGCCGCGATCGACAGTTCGCGCTCGCCGCAGGTAGTGCGGCGCCTGAACCAACCGGCCGAATTGAAATTCAGCCTGGTGGCCAATGGTCCGGACTTCGTGGTGCCGGTGAACGGCGCGCGAGTCATGCTGGGACGAACCAACGGGCAGGATGTCTTCACCGGCTATCTGAAGCAGGCGCCGGTGTTTGAATACCTGGGTTGGGGCCAGCGCGGGCCAGTGTACCGGTACAACCTGGTGGCGAAAAGCGACGAGTCCGTCCTGGATCGTAAGCGGCTTCCCAATCGGTCGCCTTTCGTCGACCGGGGCGGAGGCAATGCGCTGCGGCAGCTCACCGAGGACCTGTTGCCAGGCGCATTTGATACCAGTGCGGTGCAGGATGTTGACACGCTGCTATGGTACCCCGTCGATCCGCAGAAGATGTGGTCCCAGCACGCGGCAGAGATCGCGATCGAGGCCCGCGCCAGTTATCGGGCGATGGGCGGCACGTTGAGCTTCCTGCCGGTGGGAACAATCGTGCACGCAATCGCGGAAACGGACCCCAACTTTTCGCCCGATGGCCTCTCGCTGCAGCCTTCGGACGGGCTGATGAATGATGTGACCGTAGTCGGGCTGACGGAGCCGCAAGATTACGTGAAGGACTACTTCGTGGGTGATGGGGTCAGCCTGAAATTTTATCTTTCGCAGAATCCGTTCAGCCGGCCCGGCCGGACCCTGGTTGACGAAGAGTATGCGGGGACAGCACTGGACCCAACGCGATGGAACGCGGCCGATCCGGCCAGCGCCCTGACGGTGAGCAACGGAAAGTTGCAAGTCGCAGGCGGAACAGGCGTGGACGGTCAAAGCACGGTACTGTTCTCCGAGAAGATCGAACTTGGGGGAGCGCTGGTCCTGCAGCATGGTGACGTTGCTTTCAACGCAGCCTCGGACGGGGTGCTCGGCGGTTTGTATCCCAATGGCATTTCGATCGCGGAATGCCTGGCAGGTTTCCGGATCACACCGAACAGTGGAGAATCAGCAATTCGCGCCCTGGTGAGCGGTGCTTTGGTGGGAACGACGATCAATACTGTCGCGGGACATCACTACGCGCTCACCACCCGCTTTTATGCGACCGAGATATACCGGAGGCGGCAGATCTTTCATTCCGCGGCCCATCCTGCAGGCAGCGGATTCGGAGGAAATGCGGTGGCGGCGGACCTGCGGGTCGTGCTCGAGGTCCACGACACCGATCCCACAAACTCAGCAACTCTGATTGCTCCTTCAACCGTTCTGTATGACGGCGTCATTGGGAATGTCAGCGGATTCTGCAGCTATGGTCTGGTGAATGCCCAGGACCTCCATTGCACAATTCCATTCACCCGCATGCTGCAACCGGTCGATGCCGAGGTACGCAGCGCGCTTCCGGGGCAGAGTTACCGGACGAGACTGGTTGGGTCGCAGACGGAGGGCGCGGAATGCATCATTCTGTCCTCCTCCGTCCTGCAGTTTTTTTCTGAAAATGCTCCGGCCTCGAATGAACTGATTGCGGTGCAATATCGCGGCTGGGGACGGTCCCTGGCCCGGGTCACGGATCCAGCGCGCATCGCGGCACAGCAGAATGGAAGCGATGACGGCGTGCGCGGGCGGGTGCGGCAAGTGCAATCGCCGTCTCCGCGCACCTCGGCGGATTGCGAGAACGCTGCATTGGCATTGCTGGATGACGCCGCCGGCACCGCCTGGTCGGGCGAGTACGTCACCTGGAGCGATTTTCTGCCGGGAAACGCGCAAGACATTTTCCCCGGGGACGGGGTGAGCGTCAGCGTGGCCTCCCGGGCGGCCGCGTTCCAGGCAATCGTGCGCGAAGTCGAGATCGAAATCAAAGATCTGAAGGGAGAGCACAGCCTGTATCGAGTCGGGCTGGCCGATGACCTGGCGGCGCCACTGGCATTTGAGTTCCAGACGGGAACCGCGGTCCTGCCGCTGAGCCTGACCGCCATGACCACGGCACAAGTGGGCTCTCTGTTTCTGCCGGACTTGACGGCTGCCGAAATCACGCAGGCAACATCCACCAGCGTGGATGTGGATGCAGGAGTCGCGCCCGCGACCGGCGGCGGGATTGAAGTGCGCTGGACCGATTTTGGCTGGGGGCAAGATAATGACCGCAACCTGGCCGGCCGGTTCTCCACTCAGACCTTTACTTTGACGCGGCTGGCCAAGATACAAAATTACTTCCTGCGACAGTACGACGATTCCACACCACCCAAATATTCACGGTACACGACCGCCTTGCACCTCAACGATCCATTATGAAAGACCGTCAGGACGACATTTCAGCCACCTGCCATCCAGGAACCGCGGGAAGACAGCCACTGGTGGTACGCATCACTGACAGCGACTTTCAAGGAGAGGTCCTGGAGAAACTGGGACGCCTGGAAGCAAAAATGGACATGCTAATCGGGAGTGGGCAGCCTGGGCGCGTGAAGCTCGTCGAAGATCGGGTCAACCAGTTGGAACGGAGCGAGATACGTCGTAGCGTTTACGACCGGATTGTGAATGCCGCCATCACGGTGGCGATCAGCGCGGCAATTGCCATGCATGATCGGTGGTTGTTTAAGTAACTTACGCCGAACCTTGAGAGCTTCCGGTGGCTTCTGATTCTTCAGTTCTCAGTTCCCGGTTTTCAGTTCTTAGTTTCGATGCATCTCTAGACATTGCGTAATTCATATTCAAGGAGAAATGCGATGGACTTTTTGTCCAAGCTGCTGCAGGGGATCGCGTTCGTACCTTCGGTGGTAAACGGAATCGAGGGTTTGTTCGGCAGCCGATCGGGAACCGAAAAGAAAGATGCGGCGATGTCGTTTGTGTCCGCGGCCCTGCAGCTCACCGATGCCGTAGCTTCGCGTCACATTGTCGACCCGGAGAAATTCAAGCAAGGCCTTAGCGCTGTAATCGACGGCACTGTTCTGTGCTTGAATGCCTCCACCTGGGCCAAACCCGGTCAGCCGTGATTCATCCGATCTCTTCACTCCAGTTCTCTAGCGTTTTCTTTACCTGGGCCATGAACTGGTCGGCAACGGCGCCGTCGATAATCCTGTGGTCGTAACCGAGAGTCAGATGGACCAGGGAACGGATGGCGATGGAATCGTTGCCATCGTCATCGGTGACCACCACCGGCGACTTGATAATTCCGCCCACGCCCAGAATAGCCGAGTTCGGCTGGTTGATGATGGGTAAGCCGAAGACCGCTCCAAACTGGCCGGGATTGGTGATGGTGAAGGTCGAGCCCTCCACTTCTTCGGGTTTAAGTTTCTTGTTGCGGGCGCGCTCGCCGAGATCGCTGATGGCACGCTGCAGGCCGAGGAAGTTGAGTTCATCGGCGTTCTTCAGCACGGGAACGATCAGGCCCCAGTCGAGCGCGACCGCGATTCCGAGGTTGACGTGGCGATGGTAGCGGATGCTTTCGCCTTCGATCGAGGCGTTTACGATGGGAAACTGCTGCAGCATGATGATGGCTGCGCGTGAGAAAAAAGGCATGAAGGTGAGGCGAGCGCCATGCCGTTTCTCAAAGGCGGACTTGGTCTTATTGCGTAACTGAACAATGCGAGTCAGGTCCACTTCGAACATGCAGTGGACGTGGGCACTGGTGCGGCGCGACTCGATCATGCGGTGGGCAATGATCTTGCGCATCTGGGTCATGGGCACCAGATCGCCGGGAATGGCAGCCGGGGCTGGCGCGCCAGCATCCGGTTTCGCCGAAGCAGCAGGCGCGGCCGGGACAGGCGCCGCAGTATCCGGCTGGCCTCGTTCCAGAAAGGCCGTGATGTCCTGCTTGGTGATCCGCCCGCCAAGTCCGGTTCCGGCTACCTGCGCGAGGTTGATGTTGTGTTCGCGAGCGATCTTGCGAACTAATGGAGACGAGCGAGCGTGGTCCTCCTCGTCATGGGAAGCCTCCGGCGCAGCTGGGGCCGAGGTCTTGGTTTCTGGAACTGGGGCAGATGTTTTGGCCGGGGCTGCTTCATTTTTCGCTGGTGCAGGCGGAGCTGCGGCTGCAGGCTTGGCCCCGGCGCCCTCGCCATCGGCGGAAATCGTGCCCACCACGGTATTCACCTGAACGGTCGCGCCTTCGGCAACTTTGATGTCGCGGAGGACCCCCGAAGCCGGTGCAGGAATTTCGGCGTCCACCTTGTCGGTAGAGATTTCGAACAGGGGTTCGTCGCGCTGCACTTTGTCACCAGGCTTTTTCAGCCATCTGGTGATCGTCCCTTCGAAAATCGATTCGCCCATCTGGGGCATGACGATATCAGTCGGCATAATTCCCTTCCGCGCGCCTCTGTTTCCGGGCGCGCGCAAACCTACATTATATATATCTGGCCAGATATTCTGGGTTCACCAGGAACTCCTAATCGTGGTGCCCGGATTCTTCCCCTTTGGGATCGACTGGGGGTGGCGCGACTCCGGTGGCTTTTTTCCAATAGTCCTGCACCGCTGGGGGCAGTTTTTCGATGCGCGACAGGAAGGCGGTGACTTTCCACATGTCCTGGTCGCTCAAAGCCTTGTTCCACGCCGGCATGCCGGTGTAGCGGATACCGGTGCGAACCGCGTAGTAAATGTGCCACTCGGGATCATCCATGGGATGCAGGATCACTTGTGGAGGCGGCGGGTAGAAGGACCGCGCCAGGGGACTGGGTTTGCGGTCGAGCGTTCCATGACAAAGGGAGCAGTTCATGGTGTAGATTTTCATCCCGTCAATCAGATTGTCGTCAGTCGGCGGCACGGGATTGGTCACGCGCGGAGCGTGGCGCTCCATGGAGGCATCCATGGCGGAATTGGCGACACGGCGCTCGATCTTCGGCGGAGTGGAATCGGCATTCGTGGGCAGGAAGCCAAGCATGGCGACGGCCATTCCTACCAGGAGAAGCAGGAGCAAACTAATAACGACGCCGAGGATGAAATTACGCATTCTTGCCTCCTGTTAATCACGTTCGTATGAATGCAGAAAGCGCCGCTACGAATTGTCCGGCGGTGCTTTGTAATGCAGGATGGCGTGGGCGTCCTGCGCTTCCGACTCTCGCACCTGCAGCTTGATCCCGCCGAGTATATGCGAATGCCAGCCACCGATACGAAGCATGTTTTCATCATACGCGAAGCATTCGATATCAGCTGATTCCAGGCGGGAGCGGGCCAACAGGAATTCCGACTGGCTATGAAAGACGGCGACGGTTACGAGGTTGTCGTGCATAGTTTCAACTCGACAGGGAAATCTCAGTAAGCCTTCAGGCGCCGGGCTTCCCGCAACACATCGCTCACCTGGGGCAGGAAGTATTCCTCCTGCGGCGGCGAGAACGGCACTGGAGAATCCTGGGCAGCGATGCGCACGATGGGGCCATCGAGACTGTCGAAAGCGTCTTCATTAATGATAGCCGCAATTTCGCCGGCCAGACCTCCCGTTCGGGAATGCTCGTGCAGGATGATCACTTTGCCGGTCTTGCCCACGGTGGCGGCAATGGCTTCGCGGTCGAGAGGCGAGACGGTTCGCAAGTCCACAATTTCGAGGTCGATCCCTTCCTGGCGTAACGTCTCGGCGGCCTCCAGCGCGGTGTGCACCATGGCAGCATAAGTAATGATACTCAGGTCGCAGCCTTCACGTGCGATGCGTGCCTTGCCCAGCGGCACAATATAGTCTTCGGCCGGCACCTCTTCTTTGATGCGGCGATAGAGATATTTGTGCTCAAAGAAGATGACCGGATTATTGTCGCGGATGGCGGCTTTGATCAGACCCTTGGCGTCGTAGGCGCTGGCCGGACAAACCACCTTCAAGCCGGGCGCGTGCACGAACCACATTTCGGGATTCTGCGAGTGAAATGGACCGCCGTGAACGTTGCCACCGCTGGGTCCGCGGATGACCAGCGGCGCCGGTGCTCCCCAGCGATAGTGAGCCTTGGCAACCATGTTGACGATCTGGTTGAAGGCACAGCCGATGAAGTCCATAAACTGAAACTCGGCGACCGGTCGCATGCCGGTGAGCGAGGCTCCGAAGGCCGCGCCCACGATGGCCGATTCCGCGATGGGCGTGTCGATGACGCGCTCGGGGCCGAAGCGGTCGATGAAGCCATCGGTGACTTTGAAAGCGCCGCCGTAGATGCCGATGTCTTCGCCCAGGCAGAAGACGGTGGGGTCGCGTTCCATTTCCTCCCAGATGCCCTGGCGAATGGCTTCGAGATAGGTCAGTTGGGGCATTGCGTTTCTGTGCTTATCCTCCTCGATTGGCGGAACGATAGCTGGCAAACGTCACTTCAAATGCACTGCCGGCTCCAGGTTGCCGGGACCGACCGAGGTTCCCTTGCTGACCTTCGGCATTCCGTACTTCGGCTTGATTTCATGGCAGCCATTCTCGCAATACACACCACCAGCGGCGGATTCCGGTTCCGGCATTGGGCTGGCGACTGCGAAATCGCGGTCAGCTTCCAGTTGTTGATCAACCCCAGCGATGAGTTCCCGGTTCTCAGCTGGACTCAACCACTTTTTTACATGGAGTAAGAAATTCTCGAAGCGGGTGATGGGGTCGCGCTTGCGCCAGTATTCAAACAGCGATTTGGGGACATAGTCGGCGGCGTCGTGGATGGCGTGGCCTTTCATGCGCATCATCTTGGCTTCGATGAGTGTTGGGCCTTGGCCACGGCGGGCGCGTTCACAGGCTTCGTGGGCGGCGTCATAGACCTGGCAGGCGTCGGTACCGTCAACGATTACGCCGGGAATGCCGTAGGCGATGGCGCGCTCGGCGAGGTCTTTCACGCGGAACTGCATATCGGAAGGCGTGGAATATGCCCAGAGATTGTTTTCGACGAACAGCACCAGGCCGAGGTCCTGCACGGCGGCGAAATTCAAGCCTTCGTACGTGACTCCGGTGGACTGGCCGCCGTCACCGATATAAGTCATGACGGCGATGTTGCGTCCCTGCAGGCGCGCTCCGAGAGCGATGCCCGCGAGCACCGGGATGAGGTCGCCCAGAGTCGAGATGGGGGAAACGACATTGCGTTCCCTGATGTCTCCGAAGTGCGACGACGCGTCTCTGCCCCGGGTCGGGGATCCCGCCTTGGCCATGTACTGCATCATGATGTCGCGCGGGGAGAAGCCGCGGACCAGGGTTGAACCCTGGTTGCGAATCATGGGGCCCAGCCAGTCATCTTTTTGCAAGGCGTATGCCGAAGCGCAGGAGCAGGCTTCCTGGCCGAGTCCAAAATAAACGCCGCCGACAACTTTGCCCTGTTTGTAGAGATTCTCGAGCGCGGCCTCCATTTTTCGGTTGAGCAGCATCCAGCGGTAGATCTCGATGCATTGTTTCTTGCCCAGATATTTTGATTCCCGAATGGGCGGGACCGGCGCGTTGAGGTCGCCGGCGACTTCGTAGCTGACTTTGCCGCTTTTGCGGACCTGGCGGATCGAGATGTCCGGCTTTTCGAGGCGGTGATCAGGGATGTCGTAGGTTCGCTGGTTCATGCTTGAGGCTTTGGGCGTGGCCTGGGCGGTGGACCGTTTGTTCTGCTTCTTGGGCATGTGCGGCGTCATCCATGCTAACGCGAGGAGTTGCCTTTTGTCGCGGCCCGAGACTTCGCCGACATTATGCCCAGAATGTATCTTCTTCTTTGTGAAGCTGACGCAGTTGCTCCGGCAGCTTTAGCGGCACTCCCAAGGATTGCCCAACCAGCGCGTCCAGACTCTGCAGCCAGAGCATCTGGCTCTCGAAGACCGTGCCGAAGTTGCGGGAGATGGAATGGGCGACGTCCTGTAGCGAGAGCTCCTTGCTTAATTCTTTTGCCATGGAAGTCACAGGCCTGGTAGTGATCCCGCAGGGGATAATCAGGTTGAAATAGTCGAGGTCGGTGTTGACGTTGAGGGCAAAACCGTGCGAGGTCACGGCACGCGAGATGTGGACGCCGATAGCGGCAATTTTGGCTTGCGGCGGGGAAAGCAGGTCCCTCGACTCCGCCGGGCGATTCGCGAGCGAATCGTCCTGCTGCGCTCGGGATGACAGGGTTTGGGGGTTGGTCCACACGCCGGTGAGGCCGCAGATTCTGGCGGCCGGAATGCCGAAGTCGGCGCAGGTGCGGATGAGGACTTCTTCCAGGCGGCGCACGTAATCGATTGCGCCCAGAGTTTTACGCTTGCCGTCAGGCGTGGCAATGCCGCGCAAGTCGAAAATGGGATAGCCGACAAGCTGGCCCGGGCCATGAAAAGTCACGTCGCCACCGCGATCACATTCAAATACTTCGACGCCACGTTGCGCCAGCAGTTCGGGCGACGCCACAATGTTTTTCTGTTTTGCATTACGGCCTAGAGTGATGACTGGCGAATGCTCAAGTAGCAGCAGGACGTCGCCAATGCGGCCTTCCTTGCGCAGGTCGACGAGGCGTTCTTGCAGGCGCAGGCCCGTGGCATAGTCGACAGTGTCGAGTTGGAGGACGGAGATCAAGAAATTCGTTGCCACGGATCTCACGGATTAACGGATCAGAACAAGATCTATCTGCTAGATCCGTGTAAATCCGTGGCCAGGTTTTCAGGCATTAATTGCCATCCCATACACGCTGTTCGCGGCGTCAAGCATGGCCTCGGACAGCGTGGGGTGGGCGTGGATTGTCCACATAAGATCTTCGACGGTGGCTTCGACCTCGATCGCCGCCACCGCTTCGGCGATCAACTCGGTAGCCTGCGGGCCGATGATGTGCACTCCCAGAATCTCGCCGTAGTCGGCATCGGAAACGATTTTGATGAAGCCCTCATGCTGGCCCACGATCGAAGCGCGCGAGTTCGCGGTGAAGGGGAACTTGCCCACCTTGACGTTGTAGCCGGCCTCTTCGGCCTTGGCCTGGGTCAAACCGACACTGCCAATCTCGGGATGGCAGTACGTTGCGTTGGGAATGTGCTCGGGATTGATGGGCTTGCCCTTCTTGCCGGCAATTCTGGTTACCGCGACGATGCCTTCCATGGCGCCGACATGAGCCAATTGCGGCGTCCCCAGCACGATGTCACCGATGGCGTAGACTCCGGGCTCGGAGGTCTGCATCCAACTGTCGGTCTTGATGAAGCCCCGGTCGGGCTTGACCTTGGTTTTCTCCAAGCCGATGTTCTCGGTCCGCGGCTTACGACCGACCGCGATCAGGATTCTCTCGGTTTCGATCTTCTCCTGCTTGCCATTCACGCTGAAGTGTACGGTGATTCCTGACTTGCCTTTTTCAATCTTCTCGACCTTGGCACCGGTGTGGAAATTGATGCCGCGCTTGCGGTAGACCCGCGCCAGCTCTTTGGAGACTTCCTCGTCTTCGACCGGAACCAGCCGGGGCAGCATTTCAATGATCGTGACTTCCGCTCCGAAGGAACGAAAGATGGAAGCAAATTCCACGCCGACTGCCCCTGCGCCGACAATCACCAGCGATTTGGGAATCTCCTTGAGCGCGAGAATTTCGATGTTGGTCAGGACGCGATCGCCGGGGTCGAGGCCAGGCAACATGCGGGCTTCCGACCCGGTACAGAGGATCACGTTTTTGGCTTTGATCTGAGTGCTCTTGCTGTCGGCAGTGACTTCGACGGTCAGTACACCGTTTTGTGCCGGGCCGGTGAGCTTACCGTATCCCCGGATCGTTTCTACCTTGTTTTTTTTCATCAGGAACTCGAGACCCTTGGCGTGCTTGGCCACGACCTTCGACTTGCGCTCCTGGACGGCTGTCCAATTCAACTTGCGCGCGTCTACGCCTTCGATGCCGAATTCCTTGGCGTCTTTCAGCTGGTCCCAAAGTTCGGCATTGAACAGCAGAGCTTTAGTCGGGATGCAGCCAACATGCAGGCAGGTGCCACCGAGCACATTGTCTTTCTCGATGAGGGCGGTTTTCAGGCCGTACTGGCCGGCACGGATGGCGGCGGTGTAGCCTGCCGGGCCGCTGCCGATAATGGCGATGTCGTAGATGGTTTCGGACAAGTAGCGTTCCTCACTAAGAAGAGATGCGTATCAGCAAGTCTTTGATTCTAGAACAGGCAGGCTCCAGCTTGCGATAGCACCGCGCCCAGCAAACCAGAGCAGCAAGATCGCGGTTTGCTCGCCGCCGATCTGCAACACCTGCCCAAGCGAAGCTTGGGCGCGGCACCCCCTGGAGCGATTCCATTGGGTTCAAGAAGCAAATTGAGGGGAACTTCCAGGCCATGTTGGGCGTAAAATTATTTGTAAGGAGGCCTCTATGCACGTCTTTGGGTTCTTCCTGTTCCCGATCTTTGGATCTGGGCTTCTCCTCTATTTCCTGCCCACGATTGTGGCCCTGCTGCGAGAAAAGCACGACACGGTTTCCATCTTTCTGCTCAATTTCTTTTTGGGATGGAGTCTGATCGGATGGATCGTCGCCCTGATTTGGGCCTTCAAGAATGACCGGGTGGTCTACGTGCAGGCTCCACAACGTTATTAGGCCGTAAGGGCGCAAGATCTGCCGAGCCTTGCGCGGCCTCACATGGCGATTGCTAGCTCAGCAGTGTGGCCGCTTCCTTTGCGTAATAGGTGACGATAATGCTGGCTCCGGCGCGGCGAATCGAGGTCAGCGATTCCATCATCACGCGCTCGCGGTCGATCCAGTGATTGCGCGCCGCGGCTTCGATCATGGCGTACTCGCCCGACACCTGGTAAGCCGCCAAAGGCAGGTCGAAGCGCTCTCGGGCCGCGGCGATCACGTCCAGATAAGGCATGGCGGGCTTCACCATGATCATGTCCGCGCCTTCCTCGATATCAGCTTCAATTTCTCGCATGGCCTCGCGCAGGTTGGCGCCATCCATCTGGTAGGAGCGGCGATCGCCGAACTGAGGGGCTGAATCCGCGGCCTCGCGGAAGGGACCGTAGAAGCCTGAAGCGAACTTGGCGGCATAAGAAAGGATAGGAGTGCTAACCAGTCCGGCTTCATCCAGAGCTTTGCGGATCGCGGCGACGCGTCCATCCATCATGTCGGAAGGGGCGATAACGTCGATGCCGGCGCGGGCCAGCGAAACCGAAGTGCGGGCCAGCAGCTCGAGCGTGGCGTCGTTGACGATTTCGAATTCCTGCCCGGCGGCGCCAGCTGCGATCGCTGCCGCAGCTTCGATCGCCTTGATTTTTTTGTCCGGTTTGACGGCGACGGCGGTCACGGCGTTTATCGCGGCTGCGCCGAGCGACTTCGGGCTCTGGCCCTGACGCACAATGCCGCAATGTCCGTGAGACATGTATTCGCACAGACAGACATCGCCCATGAGGATGAGGCCGGGGACTTCACGCTTGATGGCCCGGGCCGCCTGCTGCACGATTCCGTTGTCCGCCCAGGCTCCGGTGGCGACCTCGTCCTTGGTTTCCGGCAGACCGAACAGGATGACTGCAGGAACGCCCAGAGCGGCGGTCTCTCGGGCCTCTTTCACCGCTTCATCCACGGAAAGATTGAACACGCCCGGCATCGACCTCACTTCCTTGCGCACACCCTGGCCCGGACAGACGAACAAGGGGTAAACAAAGGCCTCAGGAGTGAGCCGAGTCTCGCGAACCAGCGTCCGCAATGGCTCATTTTGGCGAAGGCGGCGGAGGCGTGTGACCGGGAAGGTCATGGGCTGATTCTAGCAGAGGCAGTCAGTCGTCGGTCTTCAGTCGTCGGTCTTCAGTCTTCGGTCTTCAGTCTTCGGTCTTCAGTCTTCAATTCAAAAGAGCGGCACCGACAGCTGCAGACTGACGACCGACGACTGAGGACTGCTTCCAGCGGGGTACCAAAGTAACGCTTTGCCCTCCACTGAAACTGATCTGCTGCAATCTCAACTACTAGAATGCGGTATATCCATGATCTCAAGGCGCCAGTGGCGAACCGTCGGCATCATCGGCATCACTTTGATCTATGCCTCCGTGTCGTTGAGCGCACCCGCAGGCTTCGGATTACTAGCCTTCGGGGACATTGCCCAATTCTCGTTGTTGTTTCTGGCCTTCCTGCTCATGCTGGCCAACGCGGTTTCGACCCGCGGCCAGATCCGGTTGTTTTGGGGTCTTATGGCCGTGGGCTGCCTGTTGTGGTCGGCCAATCTGGCCTTGTGGACGCTCTATGAGGTGATCTGGCGCCGCAGCCTCCCCGAACCGTTCCTCGGGGATGTGATCCTCTTTGTTCACGTGGTGCCGTTCATGGCGGCAGTGGCGTTGCGTCCTCATCAACAGGAGGAGAAGAAGCTCTACTTCAGCACTTTGAACTTTCTGATGCTGCTGGTGTGGTGGGTTTTTCTCTACGCTTTCATCGTGTTTCCGGACGAGTATGTCGTGCTCAATGTCGCGCTGTATAGCCCCCACTACGACCTGCTCTACCTGGTGGAGAATCTGGCATTCCTGGCCGTACTCGGCATGCTGGCGTGGAGCGCCCGGGGGGCGTGGCGAGAGATCTACTGGAACCTCTTTATTGCCTCGGGGCTTTACGCCGTTAGTTCCCTGGCGCTGAACACGGCCATCGCCCGCGGCCTGTATCACACGGGAAGCCTCTACGACATCCCCTTCATCGCTTCGATTTGCTGGATGATCTGGGCCGCCTTGCTGGCGCGCGATTTGAAGCCGCCTTCGCTGCCCGCGCCGTCAGAGCTCCCGCGCTGGCAAATGCTGGCCCCCCGTCTGGCCATGCTGGCAATGCTTTCTCTTCCACTGATGGGATATTGGGCCTGGTTTCGCGACGCTGCGCCTCCTCATCTTCGAGAGTTCCGGCTGCTGGTTACGCTGGCCGCGACGCTTGTCCTGGGCTTGTTCGTATATCTGCGTCAATTTCTGATGGACCGGGAGCTGGTGCGGCTGCTGGAAGAGTCGCGCTCCAGTCTGGCAAATATGAAGCGCCTGCAAACCGAACTGGTGCAGAGAGAAAAGCTGGCCTCGCTCGCCCAATTGGTGTCCGGGGCGGCCCACGAGATCAATAATCCGCTGGCAGCAATCCTGGGGTACTCCGAGTTGCTCGCCGCCCAGGCGGATTTGGAATCGAATCAGGCCAGCATGGCGCGCAAGATCGGCCAGCAGGCACGACGAACCCGGGAATTGGTTTCCAACTTGCTCAGCTTTGCCCAGCAATCCCCCGGTGAAAAGACCCTGCTGGACATGGGCTCCATTGTGCAACGCGCCCTGCAAATGAAAACCTTGCGTACGGACAACAAAAACATTCACCTGGAGAGCCGGATAGAGCCCGACCTTCCGCAAATCTGGGGCAACGTAAACCAACTCTTTCAATGCTGCGTGGAAATTATCGGGAACGCGACCGACGCTTTGGAAGAGGTCGGTGGCGGAACCTTCTCCGTGAGTGTCCTTCGGGAAGGCGACGAACTGGTGATGGAGTTTTCCGACTCCGGCCCCGGCATCCGGGATCCTCAGCGCATTTTCGATCCCTTCTATACCACCAAGCCTGTCGGCAAGGGCATGGGCCTGGGGTTGAGCGTGACGTACGGAGTCATCCAGGACCACCAGGGACAGATCGCCTGCGAGAACCGGCCTGAGGGCGGCGCGATTTTCACTCTTCGTTTCCCGGCGGCCAAGCAGTCGGCACCGACCATGGCCGAGACCGCCAAGGTGTAGGACTTCATGCTTTAGATCTGAGATCTTGACCTCTGGTTTCGTGCGGCGGTTGAGTCGGTTTCAGAAAGCGACCACTTCCCGACCTTTGCGTACTTTGCGGCATTTCTTGGCGTCCTTTGCGGTAAAAAGAACTTAACCGCGAAGGGCGCAAAGGACTCCGCAAAGTACGCGAAGGATGGTCCTGACGTGAGTTCGATTTCCCTTTCCCAGGTCCTCTCCAACGGCGGATTCTTGTACCATGAATCCGATGCAGTCTGCTCTTAACCACGACAGCGCCCAGGTACTGGAATTCGACTCCTTGCGCGATTTGATTCGGGGATACGCTTCCTCGCCGCTGGGGCAGGAACGGATTGCCGCGCTCGTTCCCTCCGTCGATCGCCAATGGATTGAAAATCAGCACCGGCTGACCAGCGAAATTCGGGAGTTCCGGCGGGTGGGAGGCCGCTTCGAGTTTTCCGGACTGCTGGATGTCTCAAGCCCGGTCGAGAAGGCACGCGTTCACGGTGCGGTCCTCGAAACCATCGAGATTCGCGACGTGGTCCTGGTCGTCGATCGCGCGGCGGAATGGCGCGAAATCGCCCTGAGCCCGCCGGCAGCGATGAAAGTTGAGTGGCGCGCGGTGGCGGAGCTTTCATCCACGATCGTTGACTTTACCGAGTTCCTGCGCGCTTTTCGCAACAAGATCCAGCCCGACGGGACGCTCGAAGACCGCGCCTCGCCGGAACTGGCCCGCATCCGGCGCGAGATCGAGCGGCAGAAGAGGGCAATCCAGGAGTCTCTGCGCGGCTATCTCCGGCGACTGGCCGAAGGCGGCGCGGTGCAGGACGAACTGATCACGATCCGCGGCGAGCGCTTCGTGATCCCGATCAAGATCGAACAGAAGCGCCGGGTGCAGGGCGTGATCCACGGCGCAAGCTCCAGTGGGCAGACGGTGTTTGTGGAACCGCTGGAGACGATCGACCAGAACAACGAGTTGGTGCGCCTGCTCGACGAAGAACTGGCTGAGATCCATCGCATCCTTTTGGAGATGACGCGCCGCATCGGCGAAAGCTCGGATGTAATTTTGCGGGCCGTAGCCGCGCTCACGGAACTGGAACTGCAATTCGCCAAAAGCCGCTTTGCCGAAGACTATGGGTGCGCGGAGGCAATATTTCACGGAGTGGGTTTCAGCCCGGCAGACCAGGGAGACTTAACTTCCAGGGCTCCACCTTCTGGGGGACCTGCACGTGGGCTGATCCTGCGTAATGCGCGCCACCCGCTGCTCGAACGGAACCTGAAGGCCAAGGGCGGGCGGGTCGTTCCCATCAGCATCGAACTCGAAGGCGAGCGCCTTGAACTCGTCATTACCGGTCCCAACACCGGGGGGAAGACGGTCGCCTTGAAAACGGTTGGCCTGCTGGCCCTGATGGCGCAATCAGGCGTTCCTGTCCCCGCGGACCGCGCCGAGTTGCCTGTGTTTGATGCCGTGTTGGCGGACATCGGCGATTACCAGTCCATCGCGCAAAATCTTTCGACGTTCTCGGCTCACGTCACCAACATCGACTTCATCTCGCGCACCGCGACTGCCAACTCGCTGGTGCTGCTGGACGAACTGGGCTCGGCCACCGATCCCGAGGAAGGAGCAGCCCTGGCAGTGGCCATCGCGGAGCATTTCCGGCAAATCGGCTGCATCACTGTGATTTCCACGCATCACACTTCCCTGAAAGTGTTTGGCGCGAATACGCCAGGCGTGGTGAACTCGTCGGTCGGATTCGATGAAGCCACACTGCAACCTACTTACGAATTGAAGATCGGTGTGCCGGGAGCTTCGGCGGGCATCAACATCGCGCAGCGCCTGGGACTGAATCCCTCCATCATCGAGGTCGCGCGGTCCAAACTGGGGACGCAGGCCCGGGATGTTGGCCAATTTCTCGACAGCCTGCATGCCAATCTACGCGAGGCCGAAGCGGAACGCATCCGCCTGAAGGCCCGCGAGCAACAACTGGAGCGCGAAAAAACAAGCCTTGCGGTTGAGGCGCGGAACGAGCAACAGACGAAAATCAAGGAGCTGGAGAAGAAACTCGAGGCCCTGCTGCGGGATTTTGAGTACCAGGCGCGAGAGATGGTGAACGCTGTCCAGGACCGCGCGGCCTCGCAGAAGTTATCGAAAGACGCCGAGCGGAGGATTTCCAAACTGCGGAGGGAATTCCGCGAGCAGTTCGATTCCACCGTGGTCGCGCACACGACCGGGGCGGATCGGGGCGATCCCAATGCGCAACCGCAGGTAGTGAAGCACATTTCCCAGGGCGACACGGTGAAACTCAAGTCGGTGGGCCGGCCTGCCGTGGTCAGCCGGCAGGTTGACGAGGATCATTTTGAAGTCGAAATCGGCGCCATGAAGATGAAGATCGCGCGCGACGACATTGCGGAAGTGCTGGCGCGAGCGGCTGACTCGCCGGTCAAAGCTGCGCGGGCGCGCGGAATCTCGATTTCGCTGGAGAAAGAAAACGCCAGCGTGCCATCGGAAATCAATGTCATCGGCCGCACCGTCGATGACGCCACCCGCGAGGTGGAGAAATTTGTGGACCGCGCTTTTCTGGCTGGACTGCCGCGAGTGCGCGTGGTGCACGGTAGCGGCATGGGCATTTTGCGGAAAGCGTTGCGGCAGTATCTGCAGAAACATCCGCATGTGGAATCGGTGACCGAGCCTCCGCAGAATGAAGGTGGGGGCGGGGCGACAGTGGTGGAGCTGCGGGTTTAGGTTCGTGGTGGCGATAGGGGTGCTTCGACTACGGAAGAGCGGTCGCAAGCGACCGATCTTCCTCCGCTCAGCATGACAGGGCTTCCAAATTGGGACAGATTGAGGAATTTGTGACGGCCGTCACAGCCAACCTTTTCAAACCTCTCTACTGCTGTCATCCTGACTCTGTCATCCTGAGCGAAGCCGCTTCTTCGCTGGCGAAGAAGCGGAGAGTCGAAGGACCCCTATACCCTCATGCGCGCTCGACGAACGTATTGCGTTTACATCGTGGGCAGCATCTCCGGCACACTCTACATCGGGATGACAGGCAACTTGCACAAGCGCGCCTTCGAGCACAAGTTTCATCGTATTGAGGGTTTCACCGACGATTACGACGTTGAGCGCCTTCTTTATTGGGAATCTTACGATGAGGTTCATAAAGCGATTGGGCGCGAGAAGCAGCTGAAAGGTTGGCGTCGGGAGAAGAAAATTGTGCTGATCGAATCGATGAACCCTCAGTGGGTGGATTTGAGCAAAGAGTGGTACCCGTGGATGAAAAGAGCGTGAAGGTGATAGGGGTGCTTCGACTGCGGAAGAGCGGTCGCAAGCGACCGCTCTTCCTCCGCTCAGCATGACACAGGGTAAGTAGGTGAGTTTTCCGCTGCCATCAACTGAATAGCGGCACCTTCCACAGCTTCTCCACAGCAATCTGCTTCCGGTATATTCAAAACAGCGGCTTTCAGCCTCACAATTCTGCGGACAGCTTTGCCTCCGACCATGACCGACTCCGGCGACTTCAAGGAAACCGTCAAGCAGCAGGCGGACATCGTTCGCATCGTCGGCGATTACGTCAAGCTGAAGAAGGCGGGGGCGCAGAACTACTCCGGGCTCTGTCCCTTTCATAACGAAAAGACGCCGTCGTTCTCGGTGCACGCCACGCGGCAGTTTTATCACTGCTTTGGATGCGGGGTGTCCGGCGATGTTTTCAGTTTTGTCCAGAAAGTCGAGAACATCACGTTCCCCGAGGCCGTGCGGGTAGTCGCACAGAAACTGGGGATTGCGCTGCCCAAAGTGACGTTCTCCAGTCCGGCGGAGGCCAGGGAAGCCCGGCTGCGCACCGTGCTCCTCGACGTGCACGAGCGCGCCTGTGCCTTCTTTCAGGAATATCTGAGGCGGCCGGAGGGAGCACATGCGCGGGAATATCTGGCGGCGCGCGGGCTGAACGAGGATGTGATCAAAACCTTCCGGATCGGCTATGCGCCCGACTCGGGGTTCGTGCTGCGCGACCGGCTTAAGGGCGAGTTCGAAGAAGAAATATTGCGGGAAAGCGGGTTGTTCTCCTGGAAGACGGAAGGCGGACCTCGGGCGTCAGCTGGCGGACCTCAGCAGAACCCAAGGTCCCTCGACTTCGCTCGGGATGACAGAAGTGGAGTGGGGACGGAAAGTGATGTCGGAGCCAAGGATTTGAAGCCAAAGGCCAACGACCAACGACCAACGACCGCTTCCATGTATTCCAAGTTTCGCAACCGGGTGATGTTTCCCATTACCAGCGAGGCCGGACGGGTGATTGCCTTTACCGGGCGCACCCTTTCCGCCGACGAGAAGGCTGGCCCCAAATATTTGAATTCGCCCGAGACTGCGATTTATTCCAAGTCGCGGCTGCTGTTCAATCTCGACCAGGCCAAGGAAGCGATTCGCAAGCTGGATTACGCCATCCTCGTGGAAGGACAGATGGATTGCATCTCGGTCTTTGCCGCCGGGTTCCACAACGTGATCGCCAGTTCGGGTACTGCCTTTACCGAGCTGCAGGGCAGGCTTTTGGGGCGCTTTACGAAAAACGTTGTGGTCAATTTCGATCCGGACACGGCTGGGGCCAAGGCCACGGAACGCACGCTTGGCCTGCTGGTGGAAGAAGAATTTCAGGTGAAGGTGCTTACCCTGGAATCGGGCTTTGATCCTGACCTGTTTATCCGCCGCAAGGGCAAAGAGGCCTATGCCGGCGGTCTGAAGAATTCGCAGAAGTACTTCGACTACCTCATCGAGCGGGCGCGCACGCAGTTCCCCGTCCGCAGCGCCGAGGGGAAGGTGAAGGCGGTGAACTACCTGCTGCCCCACATCCAGCGGGTGCCTAGCCGCATCGTTCGCGATGAACTGGCGCGGGAGATGGCGCAGAAGCTGGGCATCGACTCAGCCGTCCTGCGCCAGGAACTGAAGCACGCCGCCGCCAACCGCTCCACGGCCGGCCTGAAAGCCCCGGCGGAGGTCCCGATTACCGATGCGGAACGAATCCTGATCCGGGCGCTGGCCTCGGCCACGGAGGTGCAGACCTCGGAAGCGCATCTTTCTGCCCGCGACGGCGTCGAGGAAGAGTTCGACCCCGCCCGCCAGGCCCAGTTCGTCCTCAAAAGCGAAGGCCTGCACTTGGGAGTGGCCTCCGAAACATTGATCGAAGTTCTGCTCGTTTCCGAAGCCACCCACGTCACGGACCTGCCCTTGTCCGACGCCGACCGAAAGCTGCTGTCTTCAGTTCTCATGAAGGACGACGAAGAGCTTACCGCCGAGCGGCTGGAGGGCGCGGTGCGGGGCCTGCGGCGCATCCAACTCAGGAGGAAGCTGGAACGGGTCCAGCGCGACCTGCAGGCCACGCGGGGGCAGGAAACCGGCCAGATTCAGGCTTTGTTGGAGGAAAAAATGCGGCTCAAACGGGCCCTGATGGACCCCAGCCTGGCGGACGACGGTCCCATGGCCCGTCCGGCGTAACCGCCAAAACACTATGAAACTAAATGGAGTTCGATAACATCTAAATGAACAGTTGACGGGAACATGGGCGGGGTGTGTCAAAAATCAACAGATCGCTGATATTCACTGAACCCATCCGATGCTATAATTCGAAGGTTTGTGCCCGGCGCGCAGCTCGCCGCTTCACGTTCCCACCGCTAAAAAACGCTCTCTGTCCTTTTCGTAGGACGAAAAGAAGGTAATCCGTCTTGGCTCTTGACGACAAGTACGACGATATCAAAAAGCTGATCGACACAGGTAAAGAGAAGGGATATCTGACCTATGACCAGGTCAACGACCTTATCCCGCACGACGTGCATTCTCCCGAGGACCTGGACGATCTGCTGACCACCATTGGTACGCAGGGCATCGACGTGCTCGAGGGACCGAAACTTCCCTCCTCCGCGCTCGATAAGAAGTTCGAAGAAGAAGGAGAAGCCGGCGAGGACGTCGAACTCGACCTCACGCCCGGCGCTCTGGAAAAAACCAACGACCCCGTCCGCATGTATTTAAGGGAGATGGGGACGGTGCCGCTGCTTACGCGCGAAGGCGAAGTGGAAATCGCCAAGCGCATCGAGCGTGGCCAGCTGCGGGTGCTGAAAGCGCTCTCGCGGTCTCCGATCGTCATCAACGAACTGCTGGCGATGGGCGAGGACCTCAAGAAGGGCGTCCGCTCCATCAAGGAAGTGGTCACCTTCGATGAGGAGGAGATCACCGACGAGATCCTGCAGAACCGCCTGAAGGAGTTCACCGGCAAAATCGATGACCTGGCCAAGGCTTACAAGAAGGCCGGGCAGTTGATTGAGAAGTTCGCCACTGTCTCCCAGAAGAAGCGGCCCAAGGATTATCGGCGCTATCGCCTGAACCTGGCGCGCGCGGTGGTGGCGGTTTCGCTGTGCGTCCGCAAGCTGGGTTTTACCAACGCCGAGCGCAAACGGCTGATCGACCGTGTGAACAAGACGGTCGATACCATGCGGTCGCTCGACCGGCAGTCCCAGAACCTGGAACGCAAGGCGGAAGCCACCCGCAGTGAAGAGCAGAAGAAGGATTATCGCCGCCAGTCGCGGTCCGTCCGTTCGGAACTGGAAAAACTGGAGGGCGAAGCTGGGGTTTCCTTTCAGGAACTCAAGCGGACCCAACGGGAAATCATCCAGGGGGACATGGATGCGGAGCAGGCCAAGCGGGAACTGATCGAGGCCAACCTCCGCCTGGTGGTTTCGATTGCCAAGAAGTACACCAACCGCGGCTTGCAATTCCTCGACCTGATCCAGGAAGGTAACATCGGGTTGATGAAAGCCGTGGACAAGTTCGAATACCGCCGTGGGTATAAGTTTTCGACGTATGCCACGTGGTGGATTCGGCAGGCGATTACTCGTGCCATTGCTGATCAGGCGCGTACGATACGCATCCCGGTGCACATGATCGAGACCATCAACAAGCTGATCCGCACGTCGCGGCAGCTGGTGCAGGAGCTGGGACGCGAACCGACGTCGGAAGAAATCGCCAAGCGCATGGACATTCCGGTGGCAAAAGTGCGCAAGGTGCTGAAGATCGCGCAGGAACCGATCTCTCTCGAAACGCCGATCGGCGAAGAGGAAGATTCGCATCTGGGTGACTTCATCGAAGACCGCGCCGTCGTTTCACCGGCCGAGGCAGTGATCAATGTCAACTTGAAGGACCAGACTTCGCAGGTGCTGCGCACGTTGACGCCGCGCGAAGAGAAGGTCATCAAGATGCGCTTTGGTCTGGAGGACGGTTCGGAGCACACGCTGGAAGAAGTAGGCCAGTCGTTTGCAGTGACTCGCGAACGCATTCGCCAAATCGAGGCGAAAGCGTTGCGCAAGCTGCGGCATCCATCGCGTTCGCGGAAGTTGCGGGCGTTCCTGGATGGGGTTCGCGACTAGAACCTAGCCACGGATTTTCACGGATCTCACAGATAAAGGGCACGGCTTCGGCCGTGCCTTTTGTTTTCTGCAATGTAGAAGATGGACAAAGCCGCGGAGCCTCCCTGACAAGACAAAAAAGATTTATCCGTGTTCATCCGGGCAATCCGTGGCCCAGATTTTCTCCGCGTTTTCCTTCCCTTTCCACAAGGAAGTCTCATCCTCCACAGTTTTCGCACAACTGAGGCTCAATTTTCCATTGCGCATGATTCCGCATTCGCGCAGAGTGCTCACAGTGCAAACGTGAGCTGCATTGATCCTGTTTGCGACTGTGACCGAGTTGGCGGTGACCGGCGGTTCTCGAGGGTGAACCACCGGGAGGGTTTTCAAAAATGCGTTTCGGCGCGTTTCGGGAAACTCGGGCGTTGCGGCCTCCTCAGAGAGTCCTTCCCTAAAAAGCTGGACTGACGCCGCCCGCTCTCGCAGTCGCCGCGGGGCAATATCTGCAAATCTAGAGTTTGCGGATTGATTGCCTGCAGGGTGTTCCAGTAAAACGTGCGTTCCTTCGGGGATGCGGTTGCCTGAGTTCACATTTTGCCGCTTAACGCGGTGAAACCTGTTGGCGTCGCACTCACGAGCAATGCGGCCCAGGTGGCTGGCCTGGGCCGCATTTTATTTTGCACTTCTTTGCCACGGATTTTCGCGGATTCACACAGATTCGAAGCCAGATCTATCATTATCACCCCAAGGGCTGCTGGTAAATTGACGCTTGAAAATTCGCTTTTTGTTCTCCTATACTGACCTAGTGTGCTGTCCCAGAAATACATGGAATATCGAAATGTGAGCAGCGCTGGTCCAGTTGGCTGAAACAGCAGGTCCCTCCGCTGCGCTCGCTTCGCTCCGCTCCGGTCGGGATGACAATGTCAATTCAACGAATTTCCGGGACAGGACATTAGCACGTATGCGGCCGAAAAAAATCTTTTCGTTTCCAGTTTTCCGAAGACGCCGCGCGACGTCCACAAGCGCCTCAAGGCTAGTATCGCCCAGGCGCTGCAAAGCTGATTTTATTTTCAGATAACACGACCTTGGCAACTACCGACTACAGTCTCGCGCACAGCCTGCCGGCCAATGTTGAAGCCGAGCGTTCCATTCTCGGCGCCATCCTGCTGGACAATTTTTCCTACAATCAAGCCGCAGAACACCTCAAGCCGGAAGACTTTTCGCTCGACTCCCATCGCCGCATTTATACCCGCATGATGGACCTGGCCGAGTCTTCCCGGCCGATCGACATGATCACCCTGGTCGAGGAGTTCGACCGCCACAAGGAACTCGAGGCCATCGGCGATGTGGGCTACATCTCCGGCCTGGTGGATGGAGTGCCAGACCGGCCCAGCATCGAGCACTACATCAAGATTGTTCGCGACAAGGCGCTGCTGCGTGGACTCATCCACGCCGCCAATTCCGCCATTGCCCGCGCCGCCGACCAGAGCGATCCCGCTGAAGAAGTTCTCAACGATGCCGAAGCCGCCATCATGCAGCTTTCCGAGAAACGCATCGGGCGCGGGTTCATGGGCGTGCAGGAAATCGTCAAGGAGTCTTTCGGCTCGGTGGATGCGCTGCTGCAGCGCGGCCAGCGCATCACCGGACTGGCCACGCATTACACGGATCTCGACGAGATGACCAGCGGCCTGCAGCGCTCCGACCTGATCATCATCGCCGCCCGGCCTTCCATGGGGAAGACCGCCTTCGCCATGAACATTGCCGAGAATGCATCGATCGAGGACCAGAAAGTGGTTGGCATGTTCTCGCTGGAAATGTCGCGAGAGGCGTTGCTGCTGCGGCTGCTGTGTTCGAAGGCCCGGGTGGACTCGCACAAGATGCGCACCGGTTCGCTCTGGCGCGACGATATGGACAAAGTCGTCCACGCCATGGAGCAACTGGCGCACGCACCCATTTTCATCGATGACACGCCGGGCATCAGCCTCAGCGAAATGCGTGCCAAGTCACGGCGCCTGCAACAGTCCCAAGGCAGGCTCGATCTGATTATCGTGGACTACCTGCAGCTCATGTCGGGCGGGGGCAGGCGCTATGAGAACCGCACCCAGGAAGTGTCCGCCATCTCGCGCGGCCTGAAGGGCCTGGCCAAGGAACTCAAGGTGCCGGTGGTGGCGCTTTCCCAGTTGAGCCGCGCACCGGAAAGCCGGGGCGGCGACCACCGTCCCCAACTCGCAGACCTGCGGGAATCGGGGTCGATCGAGCAGGACGCGGACGTGGTCGCGTTCATCTTCCGGGAAGAAGTCTACAAGCCCGACGAGCCCGAGCTGGACGGCATTGCCGAGATCATTATTGCCAAGCAGCGCAATGGCCCCACCGGCCGAATCAAGCTGGCTTTCGTCAAGCGGTCTACCCGCTTTGAGTCCATGGCCCAGGACGGCATGGGGTCACCGGAATAAGGGATTCCGCGCGGCCAAATTTGACTACAACTCCGTTTCCACATCCTGTGGAAAGCTTGTGGAAGCGAAGGTCTATTTTATTTGACCGTCAGCCGGCCGACGCGTCGAGGATTTCTTCCCCGACGCCAGGAACTCGTAACCCGCGTGGATGGTGCCACTTAGTCCCAGGCCCAATTCGAACTCCAACCGGCCAGCTGTTTCAGCATGACGGGTACCAGCTTTGGGATTTGCACATTTAAAGGGACACTGCCCTAGTGGTTTTGCAGGTTGGCGGGGATAATCTCAGCCAGGCTCCCAGGCTACGTGACCATCCGGAATCGCTCTGGTCCGCCACGTATCTGGGGATAAAAACGAAGGCGCCCCAGACCCAGGTTTGAGTCTCGGGACGCCCGTCGAACAGCCCTCCCCCAGAACTGCTCAACCGCAGCTTAAATTTCCTCTCGCCTGAGGTAAATGGCTCGGTAGTGCCAGCCATGCGGCACTAGCAGGCTACAGGGAAGCACGAACCTTCGCTTTAGGGGAAGTCAACTCAGGACAGGCAACGGAACCGTGGTCCAGAGGTTGGCGAAGAGCCTTAGAGGCTGGAGGCCCCACATCTCCCAGCATCTTGCATGTAGGGCCTCAAGCCAGGACCACGGGCGTAATTGTGTCATCGGAAAAAGCTTCGAGGTTGAAAGACATCCAAGAGTCGGTTTACCGACGCCCGGCGAGGGAATGCACGGCCAGCAAACGACCTCGGTATATTGAGCCAACCCTAGCACTGCGGATGAGCCAGCCCTCGCCCCTAACGCTCACAGGGAGAAGTGCCGATCAGGTTCTTGGAGGCAACTCCTCGCATGCGGGAGAAGTATGCACCCCGCATGGTCCCTGCCCGAAAGCCCGGGCAAGGACAAAACCGGGGACTGCGCTATGACACGTGCAACCAAGCTCTTTCGCGCGCTAGCTCTACCGCCGGCGGATTTCGTGCGTTTGCTGTTCGCGCGCCGGGAAGCGACCTTACCCCTTAAGGACCCGCGACACTCCGACGTACCGGTACTGCGCCGGGCCGAGGTCGCCGCCGTGTACCATAACCAGCGCGTGGCGGGTGATTTCTATGAATTCCTGCGCGTGGGCCCGTCTCGCGTGCTGTTCGGTCTGTTCGACGTGGCTGGCCGCAGGGACGACACGCGCGCCATTCTGGTCGCCGCGCAGAACACCTTTCGGACTGTTGCACCCAAGCTGTTTGCCGGGCAGAACTTGAACGAAGCCGAGGCGATGGTTGGCCTGACCCATGAAGTCAACCTTACCATCCTGCGGGTTGCCGGGGGCATTCGCAGCTGTCCGGCTTTTATTGGTTGCTACAACGAGGACCTGGGCACGGTCTGTTACACCAACGCCGGCCACACTCCCGGACTGCTGCGCGACGATTCCGGAATCACGCAACTGGAGGCCAGCGGCCTGCCGCTCGGCATTTTCTCTCATTCCACCCACAGCGCCTCAACTTGTGCCCTGGGGCCAGGCGCGGTGCTCTTGATTGTTTCCCGCGGCATTGTGGAGGCCGAGTACAACGATGAAGAATTCGGTCTGGAGGGCACGAAGAAAAGTCTTCAGCGGGCCACCGCCCAAACCGCCCAGGATTTGTGCCTGGCCATCCTCCAGGCCGCTGAGCAATTCATGGACACCGCGCCGACCCACGACGACATCACAGCCCTGGCACTGCTTCGTTACCGCGGTAGAGCGGAGAGAATCGAGCACTCATCGGGTCCGGTGCTGGGCACAAAACTGGACGCAACCGGCCCAAGGCCGGCCCGATCAGCTCATGAGCAGAATGCGCGGAAGACCTGAGTCTCGCTTGGTGAATTCCCAATATCTCACCAGAATCGAATACACCGTCAAGCCGATCTCGCCTTCTCCCCACAGGGCGTAGGCCAACGACTGTTGCATCAGGTTGCGCCGGGTGAGCCCCAAGACAATAGTCTTCGGGTCCAGCAGTTCACTGACGTATGCAATCGAATTTGCAATCGCGACGGCTCCCCACACCTCCACTAGAAAATTGTGCCCTTCGGAGACAACTCGGACGCGCAAAGACGAGAGGAACTCACTTCGATTGTCCAGAAGATTCACATGAAGAAACGCCAGGGGGCCATCGACGTTGAAATTCTCCTCAATCTTATGAAGCAATTCCGCACGGTAGGCAGCGTCGTCCGCATGATGCGGAACGAGATTCACCTTTTTACCCTGGATGGAGTCCCAAAGCCGGGCCGAGGCGTCATCCACAAATTTAAGGTCGGCGACGCGCATTTCAGTGGCCCGAAAGTAGCGGCTGATCGCGCTGAACGACAGCAGCACCACGATGAAGATTCCGGCGATGATTACCCCTGCGGGCCGTTCCACAACATTGGCTACCAAGGTATAGGCAAAGACGAGGGTGATCAGGCCAAAATAGGCGGCCAGCAAGAGCTTCCTGGGTTGTTTCAGCGTGCATTCGCGCCACAATGCCAGCGCAACTGCCACGGCTGCGGACAACATCAGCACCAGGACGCCGGTGGCATACGCGCTGCCTTGCCTCTCCACATTGGCACGGAACACGAGAGTGATCAGGACATCGATCGCCAGTAGCAGCAAAACCAATGGGCGGCGATATGCCACCCAGCGAGGAGCCATTCCAAAACGGGGGAGGTAGCGCGGAATGAGACTCAATAAACCGGTCATGGCCGAGGCACCAGCAAACCAGAGCACGAGAATCGTGGAAAGGTCATAGATGCTGCCGAACACATTGCCCAGAAGCTGGTGAGCCAGATACGCGATGGCCCGGCCATCGGCAGGGCCTCCAGCGCGGTAAGCGCTCTCGGGGATGAGCAGTGTCGAAACCAGACTTGACATCAACAGCATGATGCTCATGATGAGAGCGGCCGTCAGCAAGAGTTTCCTGGTGGCGCGAATCCTGCCCTGCGGTGGTGCTCCCCTCGGTTCGTCATCGTCCCCGGACACGAACGGCATGACCGATACGCCGGTTTCGAACCCGCTCAACCCCAGAGCAAGCTTGGGAAACACGATTGCGGATGCCACAAAAATGGCCGTCCAGTCCCCAAACGAACGCAAACTCCAGTACCAGTGGGCAAACAGTTGCGGCTGCAGGACGACAAGCCGAAGTCCCCAGATCAGGACGAACGCGTTCAACGCGATGTATGGGATGGCCACTGCCGCAGCGAGGCCGATCGCTTCGTGAAACCCGAGCAGAAACACACCCGCGAGGAACAACAGTAGTACGAGCGTTACCACAACCTGGGCATTCCCGATGTAGGGTTCCAGCACGGGATTCGCAATCGCATGCCGGGCAGCATCGGCCGCGGAGAGAGTCATGGTAATGACAAAGTCGGTTCCCGCAAAACCGAGCAGGATCAGCACAAAGATCTTGCTCTTCCAGCCAGAGAACAGATTTTCGAGCAACGCGATCGATCCCTGTCCCGCGTACGAGCGGCTGGCAACTTCCGCATAAACGGGAACCGCGCCCAGCAGGGTGACCAAAATCAAAATCCCTGTTGCCGGAAGGGAAAGGATTCCTACCGCGAGCAGCGCAATTCCAGGCTGATATCCCAGAGTGGAAAAGTAGTCCACGCCGGTCAGCCATAGCACCAGATACCACGGGTGGGCGCCTTCGCCAGTGTCCGGCTCATCCAACCGCTTACCGCGGAGGAGCAGTCTGCCCAGCGCGCTTTGTGGCAACTCGGTGCGCCGCGCCGGCAAATTCGGAACAGTGCGGTCAGACGGTCTCATGCTCTTCCCACACGAGATACTCCATAGGCTCTGTCCTGGAAGAGGGTCTGTCAGCAATCATCGAGATCGCCGGAGGCCGTTGCGGGTAGTTTGCTCCTACCATCCCCACCCCTTCCCTTCTAATGTTGTTCGGCCACAACCGACTCTTTGGGAGCATCATTCTGTTTTTCGTAGTATCGATCAGCTTCCTCGATCATCTTGGAAGCGGTGCCCGCGGTTATGAGCCCATCATGCAGGGCCTGCTCGATCGCGCTCTTTTCCGCTACGATCAATCGCGACCGCGCGATGTTAAGCTCTTCTGCGAGGCGCCCCTGGTCTTCTCCGAAAATAGCCTCCACTGCCCGGTTTGCATCTTCACTTCTAGCCTCAAGGTCACTGCGTAACTGCTGGTGTACCGGGCGTGAAATCAGCTGTTTGCGCGCCATGTCTTCCAATTCGGAAAGAGAAGATGCAATTGCGATCTGCCGGACGCGCGCGCGTGAATAATCATCTTCATCAGTCTTCCCAATCCCAAGCAGGCGGATAAGCGGCTTTAATGTGATGCCTTGCAAGACGATCGTAAATGCGACAACTCCGAAAGTCATGGTCAAGAGCTGGTCCCGGTAAGGAAAGTTTCGCCCCAGGCTCAAAACCAGAGCAAGGGAGAGCGCCCCGCGCATTCCTCCCCAAACCATCACGTGCTGCCAGCGCAAAGAAATCTTGGGCGAGGAGAAGAGATTACTGATGGGAACGATTCCGTACACCACGAGTGCTCGCCCCCCTAGAACGGCCGCCACAGTCAGCAACACAGCGCTCCAGGTACGATACAAATCGCCGAGACGCACCTGAAGTCCGATGAGCAGGAAGAGGATCGAATTGATCAAAAATGAGGCATACTCCCAGAATGACCACAGAGAGATGCGGGTGCGCGAACTCATCCCGGCGCGCACGCCAAAATTGCCGATCATCAATCCCGCGGCCACGGTAGCAATCACTCCGGACAGGTGCAGTGACTGGGCAAGAAGATAAGCCCCGTAGGCGAGGATGGTGGTAAGAGTGATCTCGATTTCGGGATCATCGATTCTCTGGGTGAGCTTGCTGAGGGCGTAACCTGAGATCACTCCCACGGCGGCGCCGCCCATCACCTCGACCACAAAAGCGCGAAGGCCGGCCACGATGGCGAAGTGAGAACTGGCGACCGCCGCAAAGAGAATTCCGTACAGCACAACCGCCGTTCCATCGTTAAAGAGGCTTTCTCCTTCCACGATGATTGTGAGCCTTTTATCAACCGCCATGTCCTTGAAGATGGCCAGCACGGAGATGGGGTCGGTCGCGGCAACGATCGCACCAAACACCAAGGCAATCAGGACGGGGATTCCGAGAGCCCAGTGCAACGCGAAGCCGGAAATCAGAGTTGCGGCTAACACTCCGAATGTAGCCAGCAAGCAAATCGGAACCAGACTCTCCCGCAATTGCCGGAGCTGAATCTTCAAACTACCCTCGAACAAAAGAGCGGGAAGAAAAATAATCAAGCTCACTTCGGGCGTTAACCAGTCGGGCGGATGAGAGAAGAGGCTTTGCACGATGGGCAGATGGAACGATCCGAGGGCCAGTCCGCCCAAAACCAGCGCGACGGTGTACGGGACCCGCAGACGCGCGGCAATGACAGCAATGATGGAGGCTGCAATCAGCAGCCATATCAGGAATTCGACGGTGGAAATCGGCGTCATGGGTCAGTGTCCCCTCGATTCTTTCTTCCCGCCGAAGACTACACCGGCGAAGGCCGCCCTCCCGAGACCAGGGCCGACGAGAACGGCTCGGAAATCGACCGGACGTGCAGGTCACGCTGCGGAAATGGAATCTCGATGCCGCGCTCCCGGAAGGCGTCAAAGAGCGCAAAATAAAGATCGCTCTTCAGCCGGGCTGGAGTCTGCACTTGCTGGATTGTCCAGACCCGAAGCTCGAAGTCAAGCGAACTGTCCCCGAAATCGAGAAAGATCACTTCGGGCTCGGGGTCGGCGAGAACGTCCGGGTGGCTTTGCGCGATGGCGAGGATGACTTCCCGGACGACTTTGGGATTGCTGTTATAGGAAACCCCCACGGGAAGTGCGATGCGGACTCGCCGGTCATTTGCCGTCCAATTCGTCACCCGCTGGTCGATGAACTCGGAGTTGGGAACGATAATGACCAGATTGTCATTGGTACGGATCCAGGTACTGCGCCCCCGCAATCGGACCACGTCGCCATAGGTATTGCCAACCTCAATGCGGTCTCCCAGTTTGATGGGCTGCTCCAGCAGCAGAATCAGGCCGGCGACAAAATTGCTCACGATGGCCTGCAGGCCCAGGCCCACGCCGATCCCCAGCGCGCCGCCAACCACCACCAGGCTGCTAAGATTCAGACCCAGAGATTGCAGACCGACAATCAGCCCGAGAGCAAACAGTAAATACGAGATCACTTTCGCGATCGCGTACTGCTGCCCCACTTCCAGAGCCGTATGGGTGAGAACTCTCTTCTGCAGGAATTGCATCGTAAAATGAGAGAAGAGGACCAGGACGCAGAGAAAGCTCGCGGTTTTGAGTAGAAAGACCATCGTGATCGGCAGTCCTCCCATGCGGAACAGCGGCTGTGTGAGGTAGCGCTGCACGCGCAGCCCGGCCTCGCCGAAGACCGGCGCATACCAGGTGCCGAGCGCTCCGACCGCGACCAGCAGCAACAGTGAGACCCCGAACAACGCGACTTGCCGTCCACGTGACATTTTCATGGGTAGTGCTCCTTGCTGGGCGCATAGAGTTTATGCTGAACCCGTGGTTCGCGTGCCCAGTGTCTCCAAAAGTGTCTCACAGGGCGCTCATTGCAAATTGTGGTTCCATAAGTGGAGGTGATGATTGTCAATCCCCATTGAAGACTACGCGCTGATCGGCGACTGCCACACGGCGGCCCTGGTCTCAAAACAGGGATCGATCGACTGGCTTTGCCTGCCTCACTTTGACTCTGCCGCCTGTTTCGCGGCGCTGCTTGGAACCGCGGAAAACGGGCACTGGGTGATTGCGCCCGCGGAGCCAATTCGGAGCATTCGTCGCCGCTATCGAAAAGGGACCCTGATTCTGGAGACCGAATTCGAGACCGACAGTGGATCGGTCTTGCTGGTTGATTGCATGACGCCGCCTAACGACGTCCCAGAGGTCTTGCGGCTGGTCATCGGCAAGCGCGGACAGGTTCCCATGAAGTTGGAACTGGTGATTCGATTCGACTACGGGTCCGTGCTTCCCTGGGTGACGCATTCCGACCACGGTATCTCCGCCATCGCCGGCCCCGACATGGTTAGCCTGCGGACGGCGGTCGAGCTTCGCGGCGAAAACCTCAAGACGGTTGCCGAATTTACCGTCACCGAAGGTCAACGAGTTCCCTTCGATCTCACCTGGTATCCATCCCATCGCAGTGAACCCTCGCCGCTGGATGTTGAGGAAGAAATCCAGAACACGGAGAAGTGGTGGCTGGCGTGGTCGGACCGCTGCTCGTATCAAGGGAAGTGGCAGGACGCAGTCCTACGGTCTTTGCTCACGCTGAAGGCTCTGACGTTTTCTCCCACCGGGGGAATCGCCGCCGCCCCCACGACCTCGCTCCCTGAACTCATCGGTGGGGTGCGGAACTGGGACTATCGTTTCTGCTGGGTGCGCGATGCCACACTCACGCTCCAGTCCTTTCTCAACGCCGGTTATCTCGAGGAAGCCGCGGCCTGGCGGGAATGGCTTCTGCGCGCGGTGGCCGGAAGCCCTTCCGAACTGAATATCCTTTACGGGCTCCGAGGTGAACGCAGGCTCACCGAGCTCGAACTGCCGTGGCTGCCAGGGTACGAAGGATCAGCGCCGGTGCGTACCGGCAACGCTGCCTACAAGCAGTTCCAGTTGGATATTTTCGGCGAGGTGGCCAACACTCTTTTTCAGTGCCGGCAGGCCGGACTCGAACCAAACCGGGAGATGGGCGAGGGCATCGTCCAGGCGCTCCTTCAGTTCCTGGAGACAGGATGGGAACAGCCCGACGAGGGCATCTGGGAGATGCGGGGTCCGCGGCGCCAATTTACTCACTCCAAAGTGATGGCTTGGGTGGCTCTGGATCGAGCGGTTGAGTCCATCAAACGAGGCTGGTTTTCGGGAGACCTCGCCCATTGGCAGACGCTGCGAACCAAAATCCATGCCCAGGTCTGCGACCAGGGCTTCGACGCCGGCCTCAATTCGTTCGTGCAATATTACGGTTCGCGGCATCTTGATGCCAGCCTGCTCATGATTCCGCTGGTGGGATTTCTCCCCGCGGATGATCCCCGAGTGGTGGGAACCGTCAAGGCGATCGAGAATCAGCTTATGCAGGACGGCTTGGTCGCCCGCTACACTGTCGATCCCGCCGTCGATGGCATGCCCCATGGAGAAGGTCAATTTCTGGCCTGCTCGTTCTGGCTGGCGGACAACTATGGGTTGCAGGGCCGCCAGCAGGAAGCGGAACAGCTGTTCGAGCGGTTGCTGGAAATTCGGAATGACGTCGGGCTGCTTTCCGAAGAATATGATCCGGTGGCGAAACGCCTGCTGGGCAACTTTCCCCAGGCGTTCTCTCACATCGGCCTGGTAAACACCGCCTTCAATCTGAGCAGCGGCATTCGGCGCGTAGGATTGGCGGGCCGGGGATGAATCCAGCAGCCAGCTTACCCCGCCGAGCCCCGGGCAGAAAAAGAGGCCCCGGGCGGGGCCTCTTTAACTTTCCACTGCAATCAGGTAGGAAGGGACTAGGCTGCCACGGCCAGGGTCGAGGTGGCGACTTCATAAGTCTCGACCTTCGGCGGTCCCTGAATCACCGGATTCAGCTTTTCCACCAGCTTGGGGAACGCATTGCTGTGATACATTTCGGCGTTCTTGCGATCATCCCAGAAGCTGATTGCAACTACCCGGTTGCCGTCGACCAGGGTAAGCTCATCCTGGAAGCCCTTCTGCTGCCGAAGAACCGGCAGAATTTCCGACTCGAACATGTGGATGAATTCCTTCTGCTTCCCATCCCTCAGTTGGATATGCACATTGCGAGTGATTTTCATTTTGATCTTCCAAATCTCCCTGGCGAAATGATGGCCTTTTTGATGACACTTCCAGCTCGACGAAGGCAGGGGCTCGACGCCGTCTTGCAGACCTATTTAGCTTGTTTTCTATAACTTAAGTATACCAATTAGACGGACTTGAGTCAAGCCTTATCGCCTGGTTCTGATCGATTCTCAGGTGTGGCGACGCTGCGCCTGGGCAGCGCGCGCTCTGGGGGAACGCCGGGCGCCGTGAGGGCGGGAGGCATCCAATTACCTCATCCACTTAGCTCATCCACTTGCCTATGGGAGGCTTTGAAGCGCTTGGCGGTGATCGTATGACTCCCGGTATATCATCCTGTCGTTGACGATTCTTTCGGGCTTTATCGCCCGTCCCGCCGCTGGACGGCGGGCCAAGAGTTGAAAAGGAGATCCGATGAGTTCCACCCGGATTGGTCGCGGAATTCATGCAGGATTGCTTCTGCTTTTTCTGGTTGTAATTTGTCCTCCGGTCAGCAGCCAGACCACGCCCCGAGCACCAGACGGCCCACCGATAGCCCAGGCTCCCGTCACCGTCGGGGGCAAGACGCTGTTTTCGGTACCGGGCGTGCTTTCATTCCCGGCCCAGGACCGCGCCGATGCCATCACTCGGAGAATCAGGGAGCTTTCGAAAGATGTCCTGTTCAAACCGGAATCGATTTCGGTAGTGGATGCCGCCACGGCCACGGACATCGTGGTGAAAGACCTGATCGTGATGAGTGTCACCGATCAGGATGCCAAGCTGGCGGGACAGACGCGGCAAGAGCTGGCGCGAGACTATCAGCAGCGCATCCGCTCGGCACTGATCGCGCTACGCCGGGAATACAGTCTCAAGAGTCTGCTTCTCGGCGCCCTCTACGCCCTCTTCGCCACCCTGGTTTTGATTCTCATTTTCCGCTTGCTCAACCGCTTATTTCCCAAACTGTACAAGACGCTGGATGGATGGCGAGGCACGCGGATTCGTTCTTTGCGGATCCAGAGGTTCGAACTCCTGCCCGCCTCCCGGATCACCGGTTTCGCCATCGGAGTCGGAAAGCTGCTGCACCTCGCAGCGGTTGTGGTCGCCCTTTACTTCTACGCCTCGCTGGTTCTGGGATTCTTTCCCTGGACGCGCGGGTATGCCCAGATTTTGGTGGGCTACGTACTGTCTCCATTGCGGCTGATCGCCGATGCCACGGTGGGCTATCTGCCCAACCTCTTTTTCATTTCGGTGATCATCGTGGTTGCGATTTACGTAAACAAGTTCATCAAAATGATCTTCACTGAATTGGGGCGCGGAACTATTACGTTTCCTAATTTTTACCTGGAGTGGGCGGATCCGACCTACAAGATTGTCCGCTTCATGGTCATCGCGCTGACCGTAATCATAATTTTTCCCTACCTGCCCGGATCCAAATCGCCGGCCTTCCAGGGCATTTCGATCTTTCTGGGAGTGTTGTTCTCTCTCGGCTCCACCTCGGCCATTTCCAATGTGGTTGCCGGAGTCATCCTCACTTATATGCGCGCCTTCACCATCGGCGACCGGGTGAAGATCGCCGACACTATTGGGGACGTGACCGAGAAAACCCTTCTTGTGACCCGGATCCGCACCATCAAGAACGTGGAAATCACAATCGCAAACTCAATGGTCCTGGGCAGCCACATCATCAACTACAGCGTCAGCGGAACGCACGAAGGATTGATTCTGCACACCGCGGTCACGATTGGTTACGACGCGCCCTGGAGGACAGTGCACAAGCTCCTGATTGACGCCGCGCTCTCGACCGACAATATCCTGAAGACGCCAGCACCGTTTGTTTTCCAGACCGCCCTCGACGATTTCTATGTTCGCTACGAGTTGAATGTCTATACGGACCAGCCCTGCCGCATGGCCAACATCTACTCCGACCTTCACCAGAACATTCAGGACAGGTTCAACGAGGCGGGTGTGGAAATCGCGTCGCCGCATTATTCGTCAGTCCGGGATGGAAACAAAATGGCGATTCCCGAAGATTATCTGCCGAAAAGCTACTCGGCCCCCGCTTTCCGGTTGGGCGTGCTGGAGGATATTCTTGACGCGGCCAAAGGGAAGCCCAAGACGCCGCCAGAACCTAAGACGCCAGAATAAGATCGCCGAACCGGATGCGAGCCCGTCCTCTGGGTTTGCTCAACTTGCCTGCGCCATGCGAACTTCGGCCCTGGTCCGGGGCAGACTTTCAGGATAACGTTCCTGCAGAAATTGGATCAGCTTCTCCCGGACGTGACAGCGCAGGTCCCAGGCCTGGGACCCGTTTGGGGCGCTCATTAACGCGCGCAGTTGCACGGTATGTTCGCCGGCATCCGTGACTTGCAGCCCCCAGGTCTTGCCGTCCCACATGCCGGAACCTTCCAGAATGCGATGCAACTCCTGCCGTATTTCTTCGACGGGAACGGTGTAGTCAACGTACACGAACACCGTTCCCAGAAGGTCGGCGGTGACCCGCGTCCAGTTTTGAAACGGCTTTTCGATGAAGTAGGACAAGGGCACAACCAGGCGGCGCAGGTCCCAGATTCTTATCACCACATAGGTGGTGCGAATCTCCTCGATCCATCCCCACTCTCCCTCGACGATCACCACGTCATCAATGCGGATGGGCTCGGTCAACGCGATCTGAACGCCGGCCACGATGCTGGCCAGGGTAGGACGCATGGCCATGCCGAGAACGAGTCCGGCCAGCCCCGCCGATGCGAGCAGACTGGCTCCCAGCGTGCGAATCGCGGGAAATGTCATCAGCATGATGCCCAGGGTCAAGAGGGCGACCACCACAACGAAGATGCGGCGAAGGACCTGGGTCTGCGTCCGAACCCTGCGGGCGGTAAGATTGTCGGCCACGTCAATCGAGTATTTGGCCGAGATAGCGTCGGTGAAAACGTCCGCCAGCAAAATGACCACCCAGGCCACGGAAGCAATTAAACCCAGGCCCAGAGCGTGTTGCAGGGGTCCCAGGACCTGCGGACGAATTGGCAGAAGGGGCAGGGCCAGCAGGATGCCCAGCAGAGGAAAAATCCAGCGGGTGGGTCTCTGGCCATGGCGGATGAGGGAATCGTCGATCACGGTGCTTGTCTTCCGCGAAAGGCGCCGGGCCAGCAGGAACAATAGATAGTGCACGAAGAGGGACAGCAGGACGGCGCCCGTCAAGCCGGCGGCGGCCCACAACCAGGGTCTCCAATGCTCGAGTGCAGGGAGCATGCTCAACCTCTCCCTTCCGCATAATTAGCGCTGGCGGCCACGGAACGTGGCAGCGAGCTTCTGGTTTTGGAATCGGCCCCAGCCTTTGAACCGCGACGTTCCAACTGGGAGCAGAACTGTTCGCACCAGCGAAACACATTCTGATTTCGTACCTTGCGCCGAAGTTTTCGCATGCGCAGTTTGCGTTCCTTTTCGGTCATGTTGAAGGCCCGATACAGCGCCCCCGCCACGCTCTCGATGTCATAGGGGTTGACCAGAATGGCCCCAATTTGCAGCTGATCGGCGGCCCCCGCAAACTCGCTGAGCACCAGGACTCCCTTGTCGCCCGCCTGGGCGGCACAGAATTCCTTGGCCACCAGATTCATGCCGTCCTTCAAGGGCGTAATCAGGGCGATGTCCGCGGTCCGATAAAGCGCCAATAGTTCGGCGCGCTTCAGATGACGGTGGAGGTAATGAATCGGCACCCAGCCGGAGTCCCCGTAACGGCCATTGATCTGGCTGATCAAGGTCTCGATTTCGAGCTTCAGTTCCTTATACCTGGGAATTTGCTCGCGGCTGGGAACCACCACCTGAATCAGAGTGATCTGGCGGCGCAGTTCTTTATGCGTGCTCAACAGATGTCGAAATGCCCGGAGGCGCTCCGGAACACCTTTTGTGTAATCCAGCCGGTCCACGCCCAGCACGATTTGACGGCCGATGACATCGCGACGAATTTCGGCGGCGCGGCTGGCCACTTCGGGCCGCTCCGCTTCGCGGGCAAACTCGTCAAAATCGATCCCGATGGGAAAGCTGCCAATCGATATCGTCCTGCCATCCATCTGGGCCTGCAGCTGGTCATGCTGCCGGTGCAATTCCACGCTGGGCAGAAAACGGCGCACGCAGCCCGCGAAGTTGCGTTGGTCCCGGTGAGTCTGAAATCCGATGAGGTCAAATGCAAACAGCGCGCGGAGAATCTCGCTGCGCCAGGGCAACTTCTCAAAGATGTCAAGCGGCGGAAACGGAATGTGCTGAAAAAAGCCGAGTTGGCACCGGAGGCCGAGCTCCCGCAAAAACTCACCCGTAAGCATCAAATGGTAGTCATGGACCCAGACCACGGAATGGTTGTCCGCCACCCGGGCGACGGCCTCGGCAAACTTCCGGTTTACCTTCACATAGGCCCTCCAGTATGCCGGGTCGAAATTGCACCGCGACTGCAAATCATGAAACAGGGGCCAGACAATCTCATTGGAAAAACCGTTGTAAAAATCCCGCCTCTCTTCCTGGGTCAGGGACACAGGGATCAGGTGATAGCCCTGGCTGGATTCCTTGCTGGCCAACAGGCGGGCGAGTTCCGCCTCGTCGTAGGCCTCACCCGGCCAGCCAATCCAGTATCCATGTTTGGCTTCCAGAACCGGGCGGAGCGCGGTCACCAGGCCGCCGGAGCTGGGCTTCAGGCATAATCCGTTGGGGCCCGGTTCGATCGTCGCAGGCAGCCGATTCGAAACCAGAATTAAGTTTCCAGATTTTTTCATCCTGCACCTCCGCGGCGCTGGAACCACTCCTGGAAGAATTCCAGGGGCTCTGCTGGCGGCTTGATCCACGACTCGGCCACGTTGATCAGAACGACCATGGTGCGCCCTCCTGCCAACATCTTGCTCCGCGACTGAAACCCACCAGGTAAGGACAGGTTGCGCTACGGTTCCAATAAAATGGCGCTAATGTGTCATCGTAGTCCAGGGCGAGCGCGCCACGTCCGGGTTTTTCGATCTTCGCAATAAATAACTACGGCTGCAGTTCTGATTCGACGGTCTGCATCTCTGTTCCTTTCGTGGACAGTGGTTTCATTGGAGATAGGTCGCCACGACGAGTGTTTACGTCAGCGCATCTTCTCGAAATGTTGCAACAGTTCTAGATCAGGAGGGAGCAGGTCAGGCCGAACAAATCAATCTGATATCGACAGTCGGTCTCGGCGCGCTTCAGTGTCCAGTTCACACGGGAAGGAACCGAGAAGGACCAGATCAGCAACGCGGCCAGTGCGAGCATGGTCGCAAGCGCCGCCTGGACCGCACGCAACGCCGTTGGATCCAGATCGAACGTCGGCGAAATAAATACGACGGCGACGCAGACGAGCAGAACCAGGGCGGTGATTTTGAAAGTTGCGCTCATCTAAGTGTAATATTATCAATATCTTACATCGCTGTCAAATCTTCGCGCCGGCCGCAGTTGTGATTCAGGCGGCCGGCCCTCGCAGACGATTTTCGAACTTTTCTGCTCAAGCCCGATATTTTTGAACTAACCCTTTCAGCGGTTTAAGACTGAATTAGGTCGGACGGGTACACTCTGGCAGCCGTTGGGGATTGAGCGTACCCGGATAGAATCGGAACTAATCGGGCACTATTGCCCTCCGTGCAATGACAAGGGCAATCTGTACAAGACTCTGTTTGGGTTGTGATGCCTCCGGTCAGCTAGCCCGTCCGGCGGAAGAACTTATTACTCCTGATGGCTAGCGGATCACCGGTCCACTTCGTACAAGCCGGACATGGCAACTCGGGCCGGTCCACGCATTCATGTAGTGGTCCAGATTCATCGACCATTTCATCGTCGCGCTCGTGTCGTAAGAGCACTACCGCGGGAGCACCCCACAACAGACGAAAGAACGAGCGGCGTTTCATTGCCGAGACTATACGCCGCGAGGATGTAACGGGTGACGTGACCAAAGTAACCCCGCCTCGAAGTGGGTGAACTCGTGGCTTGCGTATGTCAGGCACACGATCTAAGGGAGCGGCGTTAGGTCTGACGCTTACATTCGCTCTTGCAATGCTCGGTGCTCGGACCTGGACCCAGATAGAACTGCTTAGTGTGGCAATGGCTATATGTCTTCTGTACGGACTGAGCGGATCGATCACTAAGAAGAGTTTGAGCATCCCTGAAAAGATGGGTCGCAGCACGGCATTGCTGCTAGTAGTCGCTTGTTTGGTCGGTGGATATGCGTGGCAGTTCCGTCCAGGCTGGTATCTCACAGGCGAACAAGAGACCGGGCTTGCCGAAGTAGCCCAGAAAATTCCAAGCGACATCGCATAGTGCCTGTGTTTTGTGTTGGTCGGGACGAGCGGATTTGAACTGCCGCTTTCCGCACCGCGAGGCGACGCACAGTCGCTGGGCAACTGTCTTACTTGGTTACGATGTCGCCCATGGCAATTTGGTCATTGTGGATCACGTGATCCGGCCCAGGACCAAGCCGGTACAATAGCCATTTCTTCTTAGTTGGAATGATGAGCAGGCGCTCTTGGACAAGCGACTCTTCATACGTGAGTCTTATTTCATCCATTCCATTGCTTGTCGAAATAAGGTCATACAGAACCCAACCACTCGGGTCAGCCTTGTCGTCCTTGTTTGCGCTCATCCAACCGGAGCCGTCCATCCGATGGAATTTGTTTACTACATATTGTGCGGTCTCAAACACCGTGGCCATCGCTTTTGAGTGAACGCGAATCGCATCAGCGGCGGTCGTGTCCGTGATCCACGAATGCGCAACGACGTTGCTAACTAATTTCTGATCTGAGGTTTGTGCCGACAGGAGAGCCGAAAGGCAGAGCGTAAGCAATGTCCCAACAATTCTTGTTCTCATTACTTCCTCCACCCCTCACGAAGGTAACCTTTCGTGATGCGGTCATAGTGCGACCCGGCACCAGCAGAAAAATACTACTCTCGGGGCGGCATTACGGTACAGAGCGATTCGAAGGCATCCCGCACGCCGTTCACGCAGTCCAGGAGATCGCTTTAGGCGGGCTCAAAAACGGAAGTCCGATCTAGCCCCTGGGGAGTACAATCCGCGCCGTAGCGGAGCCGCGTAACGACTGATAAAACTTTGGTCGGCCCTAGCAGATGATTTTCGAACTTTCCTGCTGGTGCCCAATTCCTATACCACGCTTTTCAATACTTTACGGCTTGAGCCTTGGCTTTTCACAGGATCAATGAGTGGAAATCGCGATTTTTCACCAGTCATCGAAACCAGTGCGATTTGGTCAAGATAACCGCGAGCAACACAGCCAAGAGCACAACCAACATCACGGTTGCCAGTGTCGTTGACCAGCTATGGGGAGGGTAGATTTTCTGCCGCCGGGCATGGCTTGAACGTCCTCGATTAGTGTAATAGAGATTTATCGCCAGCCGAGACGATTGCTGGCGGCTTGGATCACTTCCGGTTGGCCGATAATTCACCCACAGTCGAAATGCAGGCGGCGCAAATCAAGGCCGCGGGCAACAAATCTTTACGGCGGACCTAACAGAGTAATCAGACCGTCAGCGAACGTGCCGCGCCAACTGAGTTCCTCATGGCCGCTGACGAATTGCTGAAAGTGAACTTCGTAACCCTTTGCGAGCAGCACGTCGCGCAAGGTCCGCGTCGCTTCGAGTATGTCTGCGCCGGTGCGCTCCCTGTCTACTTCAAAGGTCCCTGCCTCAAGGAAGAATCGCACCGGCAGTTTCGGACTGATAATGAATTGCTTCGCCATCCAGTTTCCTTCGGTGCGACTATCCTCGCTGTCAGGATCGGTGCGCCGTCCGCCGTCTTCCGGACACTTCGAGGCGCAAACGCCTCCGCTGTGCTCAGGCGACCACCAGAACGCACCGGATTGGCTGAACACATTGCCGAACACCTCCGGGTGCCGCAAGCCCATGTACGCTGCGGCAAGCCCGCCGGCACTCTCACCGCTCACCACGGTGCGCGCTGGATCGCGAGTGACGTTGTAGTGTGCGCGAACCCACGGGATCAATTCCGTTGCCATAAAGTCGGCGAATTCCGGATTGGCAACAAGATCAACCAGACGCTGGTTTCGAACATTGTCGACCATCACCACGACAGTCGGAGGGATCTTGCGGGCGGCGATCAGATCGACAATCAGGTGGCAGCACCGGCTGAAACGAGAACACCCAACTTGCACCGAGCGAGCTAAGTCGCTCATCAAAGAGTGCGGATGGAAGGGTGGCGACAGTGGCGACTCGGCCGGAAAGAAAACAGCATGCCCAACAAAGTCCAAAACGAATCCCCTTGACTCCGACCGGCCTTCTCATGGAAGGCGATTACACTCACGACCGAGTCAAAACCTGCCATCAGGAGTTTCCCGTTCCAGATATTCCGACTCTACCCAGATGGTGTGCTTCCAAGATTCTTCTTTGAGGACATGGCCAACATCTAGTCTTGCCAGAGGGGACGACACACCCTCGACGGTCTCGACTGCGACAACTACAAAAAACTGCCCCAAGCACTTCTCGAACAGTGTGCGGGTTTGCAAGTCCTCGTCATCTTGCAGGTTTGGAGGAATACCAATCAGCTTTACGGTGTCACCTGCCTTCATGCTGTGCAGACCTCAGAAGCATTTTACCGTGGTACTTGGGCACAACTGTTGATAACCGGCGATTTCACTCATTGACCCGGACACGGCCGCCGCCCCCTCAATGAGTGTAATGGCGATTCATCGCCAATTATCAGGGCCTCAGAAGACCTCCGCTGAAAAGTAACGTGGACGCACCAGGGCTATTGTCCGTGTGCATCCTTTGTCTCTGACACGGGTACTAGATGAGCGGCGATCATCTTCCACGCCCCTGCTCGCTCCCTGTAGACCATGGCACAGCGCAAAACTGTCGGGTCACCGGTGGTGATCATGCTTCCGAATACGACCGCCGTATTACCGATCACTCTTGCGTTGAGGTTCTCGAAGTGGGTATTGGTGAACATTGGCTCGCTGCCGTTCGGCGGAAGGAGGTCTTGCTTGTTGATGATGTGATTGTCAGGCGTGCTGCCGGCGAAGCTGTCGTCAATGATCTGACTTAATGCCTCGCCGTCGCCCTTCTGTGATGCTTCCAACCATTGCTGCTGTACCCGGAGTACCGCGGCCACTTCCTGTGTCGGGTTCGACTGCGCGAAAAGCGCCGTGCCGACCCATAGGAGAAACAGACAAACGTAACCTTTCATAAGTACCTCCATGAATTTACAAACCGAAATAAATTAATGGCCGCAGCCTGCACAAGCTGTTTTCATTACGTAGCCTATATAGCCCGCGAACCACACCAACAATGCCAATGCAGCCGTCACCGCAACGGCGGGGACCATTCTCTCAGCAAGCCGACCGGGTATAGCGACGATGAAAAACTCCCTGGTCGCTCTGCACCAGACACGAAGCAGGCCGGGAAACCCGCGTCGGGAGTATGCTTCTGAGACCTGTTCATCGAACACTTCGACCATTTCAGTGCCAAATTCGCGCCGAAGCTCCTTGGGGTAGAGGACGAGAGAGGTCGCGTAAAGCTTGCGGCTGACTTCGAGGACGGCGGAGAAGGAGTTGGCGTTAACGTGCTTCATGGGGCAGCCAACTTTCTGCGCTGGGCGGAGCGCACGAGGGAATCCATACGATTCAACTCAGCCTCGAACACCGAGCGGCCGCTACGGGTCAGCCGATAACAGCGGCGGCGACGTTCGGAGTCTGAAGGGGTCGAGGTCTCTTCAATCAGCCCGAGCTCCAACAAACGCTGGATGGTGGTGTAGAGCGTCCCCGGCCCCATCGTGAATTGTCCGCCAGAGACAGTTTCCGCTTCCTTCATGATTGCGTAGCCGTGCTTTTCGCCTTCAGCAAGGGCAAAGAGGATGTAGAACACGGCCGGACTAAGAGGTAGCAGCTCGCGAACCGGATCTGGGATCTCCGTTTTCCGCATATACCATAAACTGATATATCATCAACAGATATATGTCAAGCCAGACGGCAAGAACAATTGGCGCAATCAGATGGGATGAGAAGGCCGGTCTCCGGACGGGATGCTGTACGCTCCCAAGTTATCGACGTGCTCGAAGCACAGATAAAAAGGAGACCGGCAATGAAGAAGATTAGCACCGTAGCAGTGCAGCAGAGCAGGAATGTTTCTCAACCGCAGCTGACGATCGGTCTGGACCTGGGCGATCGCACGAGCTGGTATTGCGTGCTGGATGAAGCCGGCACGATAGTGCTGGAGCAGAAGGTGGGCACGACTCCGAAGGCGATGAAGGAAGTGTTCGGAGGCATGCCAGGCTGCCGCATCGCCCTGGAAACGGGCATGCACTCGCCCTGGGTAAGCCGGGCGCTGAGCGAGTGGGGGCATGAAGTGATCGTGGCGCATGCCGGCAGGGTGCGGTTGATTGGAGAGAGCCGAAAGAAAGATGATCGGCTGGATGCGCAAACACTGGCGAGGCTGGCCCGGATCGATCCGCAGTTGCTGTGTCCGGTGAAACATCGCAGCGCGAAGGCGCAAGCCGATCTGACCGTGATCCGGGCGCGAGCCGGGTTGGTGCGGGCACGAACGGCGCTGGTGAACACAGCCCGCGGACTGGCCAAGAGCTATGGCGAGCGGCTGCGCGGGTGCAACGTGCGCAACATGAATCCAGAGAAAGCCCAGGGACTGAGTCCGGAACTGCGAAGCGCACTGGAGCCTTTGCTGGCAGGAATCGAGTCGCTGAGCGAACGCATCCGCGAGTACAACGAACGTATCGAAAAGCTGGCGCAGGAAAGCTATCCGCAAGCGGCGCAGTTGAAGCAGGTGAAGGGAGTGGGCACGCTGATCGCGCTGACCTTCTTACTCACACTGGAAGACGCGCAGGTGGCAGCACCGGCTGAAACGAGAACACCCAACTTGCACCGAGCGAAGCAAAGCGCTCAGCGAAGAGTGCGGATGGAAGGGTGGCGACAGTGGCAACTCGGCCGGGAAGAAAACAGCATGCCCAACAAAGTCCAAAACGAATCCCCTTGACTCCGACCGGCCTTCTAATGGAAGGTGATTACACTCATTGACCCGGACCCCGAGTTCAAAAGTGACGGATGGGTATACTCGCAAGTACCTGATACGGAAGGTCGAAAATTGTTGGTCGGGGCGCGCGGATTTGAACCGCGGACCCCCTGCGCCCAAGGCAGGTGCGCTACCAGGCTGCGCTACGCCCCGACTTTAAAGAAACATCTGTTTCGATTATAGCCGACCTCTTCGCGGCCAGTCTGCGGCTGAATCCGGTGTTCCGTTTACGCACACGGCGTATAATTCCGTCTGGATCATGCTGACCCCGCGTTATGCTTTGGTGGCTTACTTAAGAAATCCTGTCGGGGAATTTGTCGAACGCCTCCGCCGCCAGTTGCACCCCGAACTCCCTCATCTTGCGGCCCATCTGACCGTGCTCCCGCCCCGTCTCCTGCAGGGGACTGAGCGGTCGGCGGTGGAAACACTGGAAGATGTGTGCAGTCAGGTCGCGCCTTTCCAGGTCACCCTGGGCGATGTCGAAACTTTCATCCCGCGGACGCCTACGGTTTATATCCGGGTTGCCGAAGGGTCCTACCGCATGCGCGAGCTTCACGAACAGCTCAACACCAAAGCCCTGGCCGCCCAGGAAGAGTGGCCCTACATGCCCCACCTGACCATCGTGAAGATGAGCGCCGAGCCCATGGCGCAGCAGGCCTATCGCGTGGCCTACGAGCGCTGGGTCCACTTCGAATGCAGTCGCGACATCCAAGTGAGCGAGCTGACTTTCGTACGCGAAGACGAACAGAATTGCTGGGTGGATCTTGCCGGAGTCCCGCTGGGCCGCCAGCTGGTGTCGTAAATCGGACCTCGGACCTCGGGAAAATCAGGCCGCGGATTTCGCGGATTTTCAGCGGATCAGCATTTCTACTCTTCTTGCCTTTTCCGCATGCATCCGCAAGATCGGCTTTTCTCCTTTTGCAGCTTTTTCTGGCGTGGTGGGAGAGCGCCCCTTACGGGGCTGCGTTATCAGCCCCTGCACACGTCGGCCTTTCAGGCCCAGTGGCGCCACCGGGGCTGAAGCCCGACCCCTCTCTCCCGGTAACGCGGCGCTGAAAGCGCCGCTCTTCCACGGCTATGTCCAGGTTCCCGCGCGAGGGATGCTTCAAAGACTTTCCTCACGACGCCGGTAAGCCGAGGCCAAAGGTCTGAAGTCTGAAGTCTGAAGTCTGAGGGCCGAGGTCTGAGGGCCGAAGTCTGAGGGCCGGGGTCCGCCGCCGACGCCCGAAGTACATGGCCTTCCCGTCTATTGCCAAGGTCCGTTTCAGGGCGTACACAAGAGGTTGGGTTGCTGCGTAAAGCCGCTTCCCACGCGGGTTCCAGGACATTACAGCCAGGAGGTTTAATGCAGACAGGAGTTTACGGGTCGGGTTATCTCGGGACTCTGGTTTCAGCCTGTCTGGCGGACTTTGGAACTCCAGTAACCTGCTGCCATCCCGATAGTACTCGAATGGTTGAGATGGCCCAGGGCAACGTGCCCTTCTTCGAGAAGAATCTGACCGAAGTAATCAAGCGTAACGTGCGCTCCGGACGCCTGGCCTACTCCACCGACATGGAGTCTTTTGCCCGCAAGGCCCAGGTAATCTTTCTGGCTGAAGACACGCCGCAGCACCTCGCCGACCTGGCCGTTCGAATCGCGCGCCTGGCGCCGAAGCCTCCCATTCTGACCATCATGACGCCGGTGCCGGTTGGAACCGCAACCAGCGTCGAGAAACGGCTGAAGGACGCCGGCCTGAAGGCGACCATTGTGTCGCAGCCGGTATTTCTCACTCCGGGCTGCGCGGTTGAGGATTTCAACTGGCCCGACCGGATCATCCTGGGAACGGCGGCGAACGATGCCGTCCTCGCGTTGAAACAGATCCTGCATCCCCTGGTGATGCGCGGCGTTCCGGTCATCGTGACCAATCACGAGACCGCGGAGCTGGTGCGGGAATCCGCCACGGCGTTTGTCGCGACCAAGATTTCCTTCATCAACGAACTTTCGAGTTTGTGCGAAAAGGTCAACGCCGATGCCGTCAGTCTGGCGATGGCGCTGGGGCTGGACAAGAAAATCGCGCCCCGCTGCCTGCAGCCGGGGGCCGGAATGGGCGGAATCTTCGCCGAGTCTGACATGGAGTCGCTGGCCCAACTGGCGCGCGACAAAGGCGTTTCGCTCAAGGTGTTGAGCGCGGCGCGGGAAGTGAATCTCAGTCTGGCCGACCGCATTGTCGACAAGATCTCCACCATGGTGCAATCGGTACAGAACAAAGACGTCGGAATTCTGGGCCTGGCGTTCAAGCCCAACACCAACTCGGTGGCCGGCTCTTCCTCGCTCCGGCTGGCCCAAAACCTGGTGGCCCGGGGCGCCCGGGTTCGCGCTTATGATCCGGTAGCCATCCCGGAGGCGCGCATGGAACTGAATGGCACCGTCCACTATTGTGAAACCCCTTACGCCGCTGCCGAGGGTATGGATGCGCTGGTGGTCGGCACCGGCTGGCCCGAATTTCGTGGTCTGGACTTCGATCGCATCAAGCACCTGCTGAAGCGCCCGGTGATTGTGGACACCAAGAATCTTCTCGACTCGGTGCGCCTGCGCGCCATGGGATTCCAGTACGTCGGTTTGGGCCGCCATTAGGACTCGGCCGGCGTCCGGACAGCCCTCCCCACACTTCTGACACCTCTCACCCCAGTTGCTATAATCGTTGAGAAACGGTGGGAGTAGCTCAATCGGTAGAGCACCGGACTGTGGCTCCGGACGTTGCGGGTTCAATTCCCGTCTCCCACCCCATCCTCGAAATGGCCTGGCGTCAGCGCGTCCGGCCTGCATTTTCCCCACCCGTTAACACCATTCATTGTTAGACTACGGCGCGACCTTTCTGCCCATGGGTTGACCCCGGAGCCTTGATGAACCCCAAGTTCTCGCTGCTGGCGGAGTTGATTGCCGAGTTCCTCGGGACTTTTGTGTTGATCATGTTCGGAACGGGTGTGGTCGCGATGGTGGTGCTGTTTCCCACCCAGACGCCGGGCGAGGTGATTCATGGCGGTTACACCAATATCACTTTGGGCTGGGGGCTGGGAGTGACCATGGGGATCTACGTCGCCGGGAAAGTCTCGGGGGCACACTTGAATCCTGCCGTCACCCTAGCGTTTGCGGTTTTCCGAGGATTTCCCTGGCGGAAGGTTCTGCCTTACTCAATCGCACAAACCGCGGGGGCATTCGTAGCCGCGGCGCTGGTGTACCGAAACTACCTGCCCGCCTTCCACCAGGTAGACCCGCATCTGGAAAGAACGGCGGGGATCTTCACCACTTTTCCGGCCTTCCCCAACTTGCCGCAAGCAGGATTCCTGGACCAGGTGATCGGAACCGCGTTGCTGCTACTTCTGATCTTCGCCATCATCGACGAATTCAACATGCCACCTGGCGCCAACATGGCGCCGATCATGATCGGACTGGTCGTAGTGGCCATCGGGATGAGCTTTGGGGCAATGCATGGCTATGCGATCAATCCGGCGCGTGACTTCGGCCCTCGTTTGTTCACGGTGCTGGCGGGCTTTCGCAATAACGGCATTACCGACGGGAGCCAGGCATGGTGGGTGCCCATTGTGGCGCCGCTGGTGGGCGGAGTAATCGGCGCCGGGGTGTATGACTTCGGTATTCGGCGGTTCCTGCCTCGTTCCTCCCAGTAGCCTCGGGAGGATTATTTGGAGACAGCATAGTGCAGTTCGACCACGCCGTCTGTGAACTTCTTGCAGGAGATCAGCTTCAGGGGCACGGTGCGGCGGCCGGGCGCGATCAATGGAATGCCTTCGCCTATGAACGTGGGAATCACATGCATCCTGAACTCGTCGATTTCTCCTTCGTCGAGAAACGACGCAATGATGCTGGCGCCACCCATCATCCAGATGTCTTTCCCTTTTTTCTTGCGCAGGCGGGTTGCGAACGCTTTGATTGGTTCGCTCACGAACTCCACGCCCGCAGGGGCTGGCGATGGCAGACGACCGCGCGTGAAGACATAATTTTTAACCTTGGTATCGAAGGCCGATCCGCTCACGCCTTTCTTTTGAAAGTCGAGCGCCATATCGCATGTCTTCCTGCCCCACAGGATCGTGTCGATCGATTTATAGAACGCATCCATACCGTAGTTGCCTTTGGGAAGTGGACGATCGAGCCAGTCGACGGAGCCGTCGGATCGGCCAATAAAGCCGTCGGCGCTCATAGCGATGTAGACGATGATTTTGCGTTTGCGAACCATGGCAGTACAGGCAGCGGTCAAATCCTAACCCGAAACAGCTGAGGATTTCCATCAAGTAGACTCAGGGGTAGTGTCCTAATTTGTCAGATCACCCCGAGTGCGCGATCTTAGCTTTGCGAACTCTTGCGGTAAAGGGTTTGATCTCGCCCGAGTCATTCAAGACTTTTAACCGCAAAGTTCGCAAAGAAAGCGCGCCAAGAACGCCGTATCAAAACACTACGAACTTAGAGGCGCCACGCTTCAGAATCCCGGCGCAAACGTGTAGCCCAGCGACACTCCAAATCGGGTCGCGTAGGGAGAACTGAATTCCTGATTGTTGTGAATCATGTAAAGGTGGGCTTCCGGTCGAACAAAGAAATGGCCGTGGAAGTAGTAGCGAAAGCCGCCGCCGATGTGACCCATAAAGTGGTTGCTGCTGACGAAGTCAGTGCAACTGATGGCGCCACAGCTGGTGAATCCCTGGTAAAAACGCAGGCTCTCCCATCCGATGCCGGCCATCACTTCAGCGGCCGCGTGCTTCCCCAGTTTGGGAGCGTAGATCCCGTTGAAGTCATAGAAAAGGGGACGGTAGGGCTGGAAGCCGCCGTATAGGTTTTGACTGCCTCTCCAGGCCAGTTCGCCGCTGACTCCCAGCGGTCCTTTCAAAAGCAGGTCCGCGCTGAAGGCCGGGTAAGCTCCGCCAGTCAACGACACCGGGGCATGGTTTCCCGACGCGCTCGACGCCGAGGGCGCCGTGAGCGTGCCTACGCCAAAAGCCACATCAAACTGCTGTGCATGTACCATGCCTTGAAGGAAGAAAGGGAGAACCAGAATTGCGAGTAAACTGAGCCGTCTCAAGTGTGCCTCCGGGGTGATATGCACTTTAGATGCAACGGCCTGCCCGGGCGAAAGTGAAAAGTTTTGTAAATCGGGCGCTCGGCGGGGGGCTTTCCGGAATTGGCATTCGACATTTGGCGCCAAAATCCCTGCCGGCAATCGTTTTGCATCTATAATGCGGCACCGGGAATCAAGATAACCTATTGCATTGGTTATGTTCATTCCCCGTTTCGATATGGAAGAACTGAGCCTCGACAGGTCGTTACCCCCAAGTAGAACTGCCGCTTCGACCGCTGTCATTCTGTGTTTGTTCGCGTTGTGGTCGGGAGAAGCACTGGGGCAAGGCGGCAGCGGATACTCGAGCCCCGCCCAGGATTCCGCACCCGCGGCATCGATAAAAATCACGGCTCCCTCGAACCAGAACCCGTTCGGCGGCAGTGTTCCCCAGGGCACCGTCAAGCCGGAAGTGATGCCGCTTACCTTCCAGGATGCAATTGATCTCGGCCTGAAAAATAACCTCGGAGTGCTGCTGCAGAGTTACAACAACACCGCCGCCCGGGGAGAGAAATGGAAGGAACTGAGTGAGCTCCTCCCCAACGTAAGTGCTGCAATTAGCGCAAGTGTCGCGCAGGACAATCTGGCTGCCCGCGGGCTGCGCTTTCCCGGATTTCCCACCGTGGTGGGGCCCTACGGGTTTACCGACGCCCGCGTGTATCTGACCCAGTCGATCCTGAACCTCAAAGCTCTCAACCGCGAGCGTGGAGCGGCCGAAGACGAGAAGGCCGCGCAATACACCTACAAGGATGCGCGCGAACTGGTGGTGCTGGCGACCGGCAATGCCTATCTGCAGGCGCTCTCCGGCGCAGCGCGGGTGGAAACCGCAGAAGCGCAAATAGAAACCGCGCAGGCGTTGTATGGCAAGGCCACCGACCAGCAGAACGCGGGCCTCAGCCCAGCCATCGATACGCTTCGCTCCCGGGTGGAATTTCAGAACCGGCAGCAGCAGTTGATCGTCGCGCGCAATGAGTATGCCAAGCAGAAGCTGGCCCTGGTGCGCGCCATCGGGCTCCCGACAGGTCAGGAAATTGCCCTGACCTCCAAGGCCCCGTACGATCGGCTGGCCACGGCTGGAATTGAGGAGAGCCTGCAGCGCGCCTATGCTTCCCGCTCGGATTATCTGGCAATGGCGCAACAGGTCCGCGCCGCCGAACACTATCGCAAGGCGGCCACGGCGGAACACTTGCCCACTCTGGATCTGCTCGCCGACTATGGCGACCTGGGAGTTAACTTCGGGGACTCGCACGGAACCTATAGCGTCAGTGCGCGGCTGAACATTCCCATCTTTCAGGGAGGCAAGGCCCACGCCGATGCTCTGCAAGCCGAGGCGACGCTGCGCCAGGCCCGCGCCCAGTTGGACAATTTGCGCGGCCAGATTGAATATGAGGTCCGCACCGCTCTGCTGGACATAGCGGCCGCCGACGACCAGGTGGAAGTGGCGCGCAGTTCCGTGGATCTGGCGGAGCAGACGCTGGTGCAGGCCCGCGACCGATTTTCCGCCGGCGTTAGCGACAACCTGGAAGTGGTGGAAGCCCAGCAGACAGTCGCGGCGGCCCATGAAAACTATATTTCGAGCCTTTACGCCCACAACCTGGCCAAGATTGAGTTGGTGCGGGCCATGGGATACGCTGAACAGGGCGTACGGCAATATTTGAACGGTAAGTGATATGGAACCAACTACAACCACGACCGTGCACGACACGCCGGCAGTTGAAACTCGCGAACATCCTCCCTTGCCCGCTTCGGAGAAAGATCTCCGCTGGAAGCAAGCCTCGCGCAATCCCCGCTTTCGCCTGGCCCTGATTGTGGGCGGAATTGTATTGCTGGTGGCGGGCTTCTTTCTGTGGCGCTACCTGGGCAGCTACGAGTCCACTGACGACGCGCAGATCGACGGTCACCTGAACTCGATCAGCACCCGCGTGTCGGGACACGTCATCAAGCTTCTGGTCAACGACAATCAGTATGTGGAGGCGGGCACGCCCCTGGTGGAAATCGATCCCAGGGACTACCAGGTGGCGGTGGCGAAGGCCAGTGCCGCCTACCGCGATGCTCAGGCCACGGCGGAATCGTTGCAGATTAATGTTCCGATCACGTCGGTGAATACAGGCAGCCAATTGTCCGCTGCCCAGGCCGACGTAGAGGGCGCGCGGGCGGGAGTTTCGGTGGCGCGCCAGCAACTGGAGGCGGCGCGGGCCCAGTTGGAGCAGGCCATCGCGAATGACATCAAGGCGCAGAACGACGTAGGTCGCTACAAGCAGCTGGTGGACAAGCAGGAAATCTCGCACCAGCAGTATGACCAGGCGGTCGCCGCGGCCCGCTCCAGTGCGGCAGGAGTCGCCGCGGCCCGGGCCTCCGCCGCCGCTGCCGAACAGATAGTGTCGCAGGCCCAAGCCAAACGCGAGCAAGCGGAAGCCAGCCTGCGTTCCGCTGGGACCGCACCTCAGCAAATGTCAGCGATCCGCGCGCGCGCCCAATCCGCACTGGCCCAGGCCCAGCAGAAGAAAGCTGAACTGGAACAAGCCACTCTGAACCTGCAATACACCCGCGTGGTCGCTCCGGTCGGCGGAATCGTGAGTAACCGGACCGTTGAAGTCGGCCAGAATGTGCAGATCGGCCAGGAGCTGATGAAGATCATCAATCTGGACGACATCTGGGTGACCGCGGACTTCAAGGAAAGCCAGCTTCGTTATATGCGGCCGGGTCAACGGGCGACCATCTCGGTAGATGCATACGGGAAGAAATACAACGGACACGTGCAGAGCATCGCTGGGGCCAGTGGAGCGCTGTTCAGCCTGCTTCCCCCGGAAAATGCCACCGGCAATTACGTGAAGGTAGTACAGCGCATTCCGGTAAAAATCACGTTTGATCCGGGAGAAACTAAAGAACATATTCTGCGCCCGGGAATGTCGGTCGAGCCTAAGGTCTGGGTCAGATGAGGAAGCCCAGATGAGTGGGGTCAGATGAGTTCGGCCGCTCTGACCGCGGACGACGCAGCCCTGCCGCGTCCGGCAGTCAATCCCTGGGTCATCGCCCTGGCAGTCACGCTGGCTACGTTCATGGAGGTGCTCGACACCAGCATCGCCAATGTGGCCCTGCCGCACATCGCCGGCAGCCTTTCCGCCGGCACCGACGAAAGCACATGGGTACTGACTTCCTACCTGGTCTCAAACGCCATCGTCCTGCCGCTTAGCGGCTGGATCTCTTCCATCATCGGACGCAAACGTTTCTACATGAGCTGCGTGGCCATCTTCACCGTCAGTTCGTTTCTGTGCGGGCTGGCGCCGAACCTGGGCATGCTGATTTTCTTTCGTATCCTGCAAGGCGCCGGCGGCGGGGGCTTGCAGCCCAGCGAACAGGCCATCCTGGCCGATACATTCGCTCCCGCGAAACGCGGCATGGCCTTCGCGGTGTATGGGCTCGCGGTCGTGCTGGCGCCGGCCATCGGCCCTACGCTGGGCGGCTGGATCACTGACAACTTCACCTGGCGCTGGATCTTTTTTCTGAATATTCCCGTCGGCATTCTTTCCCTGACGTTGACTTCGCGCCTCATCCAGGACCCGCCTTTCATGCAGCGCAAGAAGCTTTCCGAAACAAAAATCGATTACATCGGCCTGGGCCTGGTGGCTTTGGGTTTGGGTACGTTGCAGGTTGTGCTGGATAAAGGACAGCGCGACGACTGGTTCGATTCGCACTTTATCGTGATCCTCTCCGTGATCGCCGCTGCCTCCCTGCTGTTTCTGATCTACTGGGAGTGGACCCGTGAAGATCCGGTCATCGATTTGCACCTGTTCGCAAATCGGACGTTCGCCGCTTCCAATCTCCTGATGTTCATGCTGGGGTTTGCGCTGCTCGGCAGCACGGTGCTGCTTCCGCTCTACATGCAGACCCTGCTGGGCTATACCGCCGAACAGTCCGGGTTCGCACTGCTGCCCGGCGGCTTCAGCCTGATGCTGCTGATGCCGCTGGTGGGCTTTCTGCTGTCCCGTTTCGATGCTCGCAAGCTGATGATGTATGGGCTGCTGGCGCTTTCCTTCTCCCTGTTCCACATGACCAACTTTACTCTGGGCGTTGATTTCCGGACGGTGGTGTTCGCCCGGATGATCCAGACCATGGGATTGGCGTTCCTGTTCGTTCCCATCAACACCGCGGCCTACGCGTTCCTGCCCAAGGAAAAGAACAACGCCGCATCCGGCCTGATGAATCTGGCCCGCAACATTGGCGGGAGCGTGGGCATTTCAATTGTGACCACCATGCTCGACCGCAGGTCGCAATATCACATCGCCCGGCTGTCGAGCCATCTTTCGACCGCCAATCCGCAGGTGCAGTCCACGCTTCAGGGCATGGCGCGCGCGCTAGAGGCCAGGGGGTTTTCCCCTGCGGACGCCATGCATAAGGCCTACGGGTTGTTGCAGGTGAATGTCTTTCGACAGGCGGGCATGCTGGCCTACATTGACAACTTCTGGCTGTTGGGAGTAGCTATCTTAGTGATGGTCCCGTTGGTTTTTCTGATGAAGCGCCCGCCCACCGGCGGGGAGATAGCCGTCCACTAGGCCGCGTGTGGGTCGACACTAGAGGGAACATACTTTGTTTCGGGTGATCACAGTCGAACGGGAATTCGGCAGCGGCGCCGCGGAGATTGCCCGCGAAATTGCCAGCCGCCTGGGCTGGAAGCTGTGGGACCAGGCCCTGACCGACGAGATCGCGCGCGAAGCCCACGTTGACCGCTCTGCCGTGATGTATTGTGACGAGCGCCTGGACAGTACCTTCCACCGCCTGGCCAAAACATTCTGGCGCGGCAGCTACGAACGCAGCATGCCCATGAAGGGCACCGAACCCTTCGACACGGATCGCTTCGTAGCCATTGGCCACGAGGTGATGGCCCGGGCAGCCGCAGCCGGAAATTGCGTAATTGTCGGACGCGGCGCTCCCTATTTTCTGCGCGAGCTCCCGGATGCATTCCACGTTTTCCTCTATGCGCCACGCTCAGAAAAGCTGCGCCGCCTGCGGCTGATGGGGCACAAAGAGAAAGAAGCCGAGGAACTAGTGGACACCGTGGACCGCGACCGCATCGAATTTGTAAAACACTACTTCGGCGCCGATTGGCCCACCCGCTGCCTCTACCACATGATGATCAACACGGTCGTGGGGGATGAAATCGTCATTTCGACTGTCCTCGACACTATGCGCCTGCTGGAAGGACCGGTGACCGCCGGCGGGGCGGTGCCCCGGTTCGAAAAATGCCCCTAACCCTTTGGTAATACTGGGTTGCACCTTTTTCGTTGCACTTTAACACTACTGAAATATCTTCTGGTTTAGCATTGTTGGCGGGGAAAGTTCTGCGGAGGCTTCGAGGATGGGAGCGGCCCGGATTCCACAACACGCCCTACCGCTGCAGGTGGCGGCGGTCTGCTACCGCCGGCGCGGCCCCTCGGTCGAGTTCCTGCTGGTGAATACAAACGGCGGTGGTAAGTGGACCTTCCCTAAGGGCGATCCCGAATCCAATCTATCCCATGGCCAGGCAGCGCAACGCGAAGCCCAGGAAGAAGCCGGCGTCAGCGGTCGCATCGAGCCGCGACACTTCTGCCTCTACCTCCATTCCAAAGGCGTTTTCTGGAAGCCACCCGGAGTGCGGGAATATGTGATCAAGGCGTTTCTGCTCGAGGTGGAGCGCGCGGAAGCGCCGCAAGAGGACAGCCGAAATCCTACGTGGTTCAGCCCCGACGAAGCCAGGAAGATCCTGGCCAAGGGCCGCGAAGTGAAATACGCGCGCGAATTGCAGGCGGTGGTCGATCGGGCGCTGGAGAAGATTGGCCTAACTCAGGCCGCAGCCGCACGCTAGCCTTCCAAAAGTAGCGCCGCCGTCCTGGCGGCTGTCGTCGGGGCGTCGCGCCCCACACTCCTGTCATGCTGAGCGCAGTCTGGACGGTCGCTTGCGACCGGCCAGACGAAGTCGAAGCATCTCTATTTCCTTCCACAGCGCCCTCGGACACCAGATTCCCGATCGCAAGGGTTCACTCATGCTATAGGGGTCCTTCGACTCCGTGGGAAGCCCGTACACGGGCTTCCCGCTACGCTCAGGATGACAGGTTCTTCTTCAAACGAGCTCTCTCATGAGACGATTAACAGGATGCTCCAGCTTTCATCCGCCGGCAAACGCTATGGCCACAAGCTCCTGTTCGAAGGAGCGGACTGGATGATTACGCCCCGTGACCGGGTGGGCCTGGTGGGCGCCAACGGCACCGGCAAGTCCACCCTGATGAAAATCCTGGCTGGGTTAGAAAGCCTGGACTACGGCTCGGTCAGCCGGGCCAAGGGCATCAGTGCCGGCTACCTGCCGCAGGATGGCCTGGCACTCTCGGGACGTACCGTGTTCGCCGAGTGTATGTCGGTATTTGCGCATCTGCGGGCCATGGAAGCGGAAATGGAAGAGCTGACCGGGCGCATGTCCGAACTCGACCATGCATCTCCGGAGTATGCCCAGGTGGCGGAACGCTACCAGCGCATCGAGCACGAATTTACCACCCGCGACGGATACGCCATCGAGGCGCAGGTGGGCACCGTGCTTTCCGGGTTGGGTTTTCGCAAAGAAGACTGGACCCGGCAGACCGAGGAATTTTCCGGCGGCTGGCAGATGCGCATCGCGTTGGTCAAGCTGCTGCTGCAGCAGCCCAACCTGTTGCTGCTGGACGAACCCACCAACCATCTTGATCTCGAAGCCCGCAACTGGCTGGAAGAGTATCTCGGCAACTATCCCTACGCTTTTGTGCTGATCTCCCACGACCGCTATTTTCTCGACGTGACCATCAACAAGATGGTCGAAATCTGGAACAAGCGTGTTCATCTTTACCACGGCAACTACGAAAAATATCTGAACGCCAAGGCGCAGCGCCTGGAGCAGCTCGAAGCCGCCTATCGCAACCAGCGCGAGCGCATTGAGCAACTGGAAGTTTTTATCAACCGTTTCCGCTATCAGGCCACCAAGGCCAAGCAGGTGCAGAGCCGGATCAAGGAACTGGAGAAGATCGAACGCATCGAACTGCCGGAAGAAGAAAAGACCATTCATTTCTCCTTCCCCCAACCCAAGCCCGCGGGCCGGATCGTGGCCGAGTTCGTTGGAGTGGCAAAATCCTACGGCGAGAAGGAAGTGTTTCGCGATGTCAGTTTCCTGATCGAGCGCGGCGACCGGATTGCGCTGGTGGGAGTGAACGGGGCCGGGAAATCCACGCTGATCAAGTTGCTGGCGCAAACCGAACCCCTGACCCAGGGCGAGTACCGCCTGGGACACAACGTCGAGCCGGATTATTTCGCGCAGGACCAGTACAAGGAACTCGATTCGGATGCGCGCATCCTGGATGATCTGGGCGAGATTTCTCCCCGCTCCACGCAGACCGAACTGCGCAGCCTTCTGGGATGCTTCCTGTTCTCCGCCGATGACGTTTTCAAGCGCATCGGCGTGCTCTCGGGCGGCGAGCGCAACCGCTATGCGCTGCTGCGCATGCTGCTGCATCCGGCAAATTTTCTGCTGCTTGACGAGCCCACGAACCACCTGGACATGCGGGCCAAAGACGTCCTGCTGAAGGCGCTGACGGACTACAACGGCACCGTGGTCTTCGTCTCGCACGACCGCTATTTCATCGACAAACTGGCGACGCGAGTTCTAGAAGTCGGGGATGGCCGGGTCGAGGTCTATCCCGGCAACTATGAAGATTATCGCTGGCGAAAAGAGGGCGGCGCCGCGGCGTTGCAAAAGGCGGTTACGTCGCCAGCCAATTCGCAGCCTGCGAATGGCCATGCCAGTGGGCCACCGCCGAAATCCGAGGACCATGGCTCCAGGCGCCTGAACCCCATCAAACGCAAACAAATGGAAGATCGTGTGCACGAACTTGAGGGTGAGATCAACCGCCTGGAAGATACCATCGCCGAGTGTGAAGCCGCCCTGCAGAGCTTCGTCAGCGCCGAGGAAACACAGCGGGTTACGCAGGAACTCGGCGCTACGCGAACCGAGTTGCAGCGGCGGATGGTGGAATGGGAACAGCTGGGCCAGACACTCGAGACCTGAACCAGCTTTGCGCTCGCGACTGGCAGCTGCCGCGGCCGAAGCCGTATTGAAAATAGAGCATTTAATGCTGGGTGAGACCCGGCTCCACCTAAGCAGTCTCCCTGAGCATCCGGTTACCCGATACCTTCGACACCCGTACAGGTTCTTCCGTAACCTGCTTTCTTGCCTGCTCCCGTGCGATAGTCAGTTTGGCCAATCGGCCACAGACAAGCAGACTCGCCGCATGCGGTAACGCCATAGTGCGCGCCGCGCGGAAAACTCAAAGGAGCGCCGCAACCGATGCTGCAGCCATCAGATTCTCAAAAATCGCAGTTACCCTCGAACCCATCCTTCAGCCCCAGCAAGACGGTCAGCGTGCCCGTAGAGCAGGCTACGATCGGCCGCTCCGTGGTCATCAAAGGCGAAGTCAGCGGCACGGAATCGCTCTACATCGATGGGCGAATCGAGGGCACCGTCAATTTTGCCGAGCACAGAGTGACCATTGGACGCAACGGCAGCGTCGCCGCCAATATCACTGCCCGCGAAGTTGTAATCCAGGGCAAGGTCCAGGGCAACATCCAGTGCACGGACCGTCTGGACATCCGCAGCGAAGGCGCTCTGACCGGGGATGTCATCACCCAGCGCATCAGCGTGGAGGATGGAGCTGTGCTGAAGGGCAGCGTGCAGGTGCGCGCGGTCGAGCACAAACAGGACAAGTCTCAGGCCCAGAAGCAGGCGCAAGCTGAGATCAAGTCCGCCGTAACCGAGGCACCGAAAGCGGCAGCCGCGGTCGCGGGCGTCTAGTTCACAGGTGTGGGTCGAGTGTGCGACCCACACTTTCACTTACTTTTTCTTCTCTTCCGGTTTCAAATCGAGAGCTGCGGAATTCATACAGTAGCGCAGGCCGGTCGGCGCGGGCCCGTCTTCAAAGACATGCCCCAGATGGGCATTGCAATGCGCGCATCGGGTTTCGGTGCGAACCATGCCGTAGGTCTTGTCGGTGTGATTGACCACCGCCGCTTCGTCCACTGGTTTGAAAAAGCTGGGCCAGCCGGTGCCGGACTCAAACTTGCTCTCTGAGCTGAATAGCGGTTGGCCGCAACAGACACAGGCATACGTGCCCGCATCTTTCGTCTTCCAGTATTTGCCGCTAAACGCCGGCTCGGTTCCCGCCTTGCGCGTCACGTAGTACTGTTCGGGCGAGAGCTGCTTTTGCCATTCTGTTTCCGACTTATCAATTTTCTCTGCCATTCCATTCTCCAAATCATTATTAAGTTGTTGATCTTCAGATCCTCAAATCTCGATGACCATGTCATCGAGGCGGGTGGGATAAGTGTTTAACACTTCGCCCTTGTCCTTGCGCACGACGACCGTGTCCGAGTGCCGAAATCCGCCCCAGTCCGGATCGTAAACTCCCGGCTCGCAGCTGAAAGTCATGCCCTGCCGCAGTACTGTCCTGTCGCCTTCGGCGATCCAGGGAGGTTCGTGGCCTTCCAGACCAATGCCGTGCCCGGTGCGGTGTTTCAGAAACTTCTCAAACCCTGCCTTGCGAATCTGGTCCAGGCTCTTCCGGTCCACTTCCTCGGCCACCGCGCCTTCTTTCAGGTTCTCGACGCCGGTGTCGTGGGCCGCCAGCATGGCGTCGAACAGGCGCTTGGCGTAATCGGTTGGCTTGCCTACGCAGAACGAGCGTTCACACTCGACGTTGTATCCTCCCACCTGGGCGCCGAAACTGAGAATCAGGGCGTCTCCTGTTTTCAACCGGTCTTTGCTCGGGACCGCATGGGGGAACGCCGAGCGCTTGCCGAAAGGCACCAGTCCACCGAAGGGAGGATCGATGCCCACGCCGACTACATCGTGCAGCTCCTTGGACATCCGGTCAGCGACGGCATCGGCCGTCACCTTCAGGATTTCGTCCTCAGTTACGTTGCCGTTGCGTTGCACGAATTCGCGGCCGGCTTGCACCTTGAAGTCGGCATACGTCATGGCCCGGCGCATGATGCGGAGTTCGTCCTCGTCCTTGACCAGGCGAAGGTCCTCGACCAGATCTCCGGCCACGACGATTTTGGCCTTGGGCGCCCCCAGGTTCATTTGATGCAAGCGGCTGGGCCGAGGTTCCTCCACGCCGATCCGTGCCCGGTCGAGTCCGCGCTTGGCCACGCGCTCGAAAATCCAGCGCACCCGGTTTACCGGGCCGGGAAAATCGAAGTAGGACTCGTAGTCTTTCACCCACCACGTCTTGACCTGATCAACTTCCAGGCCGGGAACGAACATCACGGGATCTCCCGACTCTGGAATCAACGCTGCCAGCGGACGCTCGGTCGAAAGATGGAAATATCCCACGGTGTAAATGATGTTGGTCGCATCCAGAAGGAGGAGCGCATTGAGCTTGCGCTCTTTCATTTTCTCCTGTACGTCGACAATCTTGCGCCGATACCAGTCCGGTTCCAGGCGGTCGTGCGGGCCGGTGTCTGTCATGGAAGTTGCCATCCGCAGAAAGCGCACCCTGCCCAGTCTGTTCACGTCCGTGGTAATGCTCAGCGCCGCCACGCCGGAAAGCGTGCGTATGAACTCCCTTCGGTTTGCCATTGAGCCTCCGCCCGGAACAATACTTCTTGAAACTTCAGAAGCGACTTATCTTAACTTACCTGCCCGCTTCGCGGCGCGCCGGTGGACAACTGTGAGGCCGGTTCATACACTGCTAGTCTGGTGTTCTGCAGCCTGGTATGCGACTCATCACCTTTGAAGATAGCGCGCGGCGGTCCCGCATCGGCGCCCTCGCTCCCGACGAACGGCTGGTTGACCTGAACTCGGCCTGCGCCCTGTATTTGCGTGAGGTCGAGAACGAAAGCGCGTTCTACCGCCTGGCCGGCGCGCTGGTCCCGCCTGACATGCGCGAACTTTTCTCCGGCGCCGACACCGGACTGGAAGCGGCCCGTAAGGCCTTTGAGTACGTGCTGGGGAGCGCCAGCGTCACTGCGCCGCGCGGAGAGCCCATCTTCTATTCGGCCGACGAGGTCGCTCTCAAGGCGCCGATTGCCCCCAGGAAGTTTTTTCATGCCGCAGGCTTCCGCAATGTGGACGCCATCATCGGGCATGAAGAACCGGTGGTCTATCCCGAGCACCTCACGCAAGAACTGGATTGCGAGGTCGAACTCGCCGTCGTTTTGAAAAAGAGCGGTAAACACTTCGGGCCGGAAGATGCCGCGGGTTACGTCGGGGGCTACGTCATTTTCAACCGCATTACGGCCCGCGACATTCAGCGTCGCGAGATGAAGTCAGGAGGACCAGGCCTCTGCAACGGGCTCGACACGTTCTGTCCGTTGGGCCCGTGGATCGTGACCGCAGACGAGATTCGCGACCCGCATGTCCTGGCCATGGAACTGCGAGTGAACGGCGAGCCCCGGCAACAATCAAATTCCAGCAAAATGTCGGTCAAGATTCCGGAGATTCTTGCTAGCTATTCGCCCATGGGCTACAGCGCGGGCGACGTGGTTTCTGCCGGCACGGTTTCCGGCTCGACCGCGCCCCGCGGCGATGCAACAGCCTGGCATCTCAAAGTCGGTGATGTAATCGAATGTGAAATCGAGAATATTGGAATCCTGCGCAATCGCATCATTTCCTGGGAGGAAGCCTACGGCCGCAAGGCCGCCGCCCTGGCCACCCAGGACACATCCCGCTAGGAGCGCCGTTCTCAGTGCAGCGCTGCCTGCAGGCCATCGATCAGTTTCTGCACATTCTTCTTGCCCAAGGGTTCAAGCAGCCCGCCTGCCACCGAAGCCAGACCGCCGAAGACCTGAGCTTCACCCTGCCAGGCTACTTTCGTTCCCCCGGCTGCCGGCGCCAGATCGAAGCCAGCGGTTATGGCAACCTTCCCGCCGGCCGCGCTGCCTTGCCCTTTGTACTGCGCCCGTCTGGGACGTTCAGCCTGGCTCAGTTCCATCTTCATGTCGGCGGCGCCCTTGATATAGGAAATGCCGACATTCACTTTCACCGTGAAATGCGTATCATCCTGCTGCGTCATGCCCTGGAAATCTGGGAGTAGCGGGGCAAATTTTTTGGGGTCGGTGAGAAAGTCATAGACCTCTTCCGGAGTTCGCTTGATTTCAAACTCGCCGCCAAATTTGATTGCCATGTCTCAGATTCCTTTCGTACTTGTGCCCGTCGGCTTGGCCGGTGCTGGAGCTTCCGTCTCGGAGCACGCGATCGTCCGATATTCTCCACGGTGATAAAGCAGCGGATCGCCCGCACGCACCACTACCTGTTCGACCTCAGCGATAAAAATTGTGTGGTCGCCCGCATCCTGCGAGGTGTGCAGCCGGCACTCGAGGTATGTCAGGGCGCCTTTCAGCACCGGAGTGCCGTGGGCGGTGCGATCAAAGTGCGCCCCCGCTTCCTGCTCGGCGTGGCGATGGTCCTGGGCAGGGCGCGCATAGTATTCCGAAATGATTTGCTGGTCCTGCGCCAGCACGTTTACTCCAAACCGCTTCCGGGCATGGAGGTGGGTGTGGGTACGGGCACGATGGTCCACGCAAACCAGCACCAACGGGGGATCGAGCGACACCGAACTGAAGGCATTCGCCGTCATGCCGTGAACTTCACCCTCATAGTCCACCGTAATCACGGTCACTCCAGTGGCAAAACTGCCCAGCGCGCTGCGGAATTCCGCTTGAGTGACGGCCATGTGTAGGCTGAAGCCCTGACGTTTCGTGGAGTTTCCGGCCGAGCCGGGCAATTGCCGATTCCGCCCTAAGAGTTTTACCACTAAACCGGTGGGGTTGAACAATTCAACCGCCTGCGGAAACTCGCACGCCGCACACAGCGTTTCGAATCGCTCTCATGTATCATTCTCGTGTTCTTACTGTGAGCCCATCTTCCGGACCTGCCAGACAGAAGACATGCGAGTGCAAGACAATTCGTTCACGGCTCCGCTCGACGAACTTGGTGACGGGCTGCCGCTCTCGCGCGAAGGGGCTTGCCAACTCATTCGTTGCCCAGACGACGAACTTCCGGCCCTTCTCGCCGCAGCGCTGGATCTAAAGCAACGATTCAAGCCCGGCATCATTACTTACTCCCGCAAAGTCTTCATTCCGCTAACCAACCTGTGCCGCGACTACTGCGGCTATTGCACTTTCCGTCGCGATCCGGGCGAACCTGGCGCCCACACCATGACCCCGGACCAGGTCATGGAAGTCGCGCGGGCCGGCGAAAAGCTGGGTTGCACCGAGGCGCTCTTGAGTCTGGGCGATAAGCCCGAACTGGCCTTTCCTGAAATGCGTGCGACCCTGCGTCACCTGGGATACAACTCGACTCTCCACTATCTTGAGGGCATGTGCGAACTCCTTCTGCGCGAAACCAGCCTGTTGCCGCATCCCAATCCTGGATTGTTGAGCGCGGAGTGGATCACTCGACTGGCGGCCGTTTCACCCAGCATGGGCCTGATGCTGGAAACTACGAGCAGCGCCCTGCTCGCGTCCGGCGCCGCGCACGATAACGCGCCCGACAAGGTCCCAGCCAAACGCTTGCGAACGATTGCTGAAGCAGGCAAACAGGCGGTTCCCTTTACCACCGGCCTGTTGATTGGAATCGGTGAAACGCTCGAGGACCGGGTGGACACCCTGCTCGCCATCCGCGAACTACATCGCCGCTACGGTCACATCCAGGAAGTGATCGTGCAGAATTTCCGCGTCAAGCCGGAAATCCCCATGCGCGACTGGCCGGAACCGACCCTCGGTGAGATGTTGCGAACGGTCGCGGTGGCGCGACTTCTGATGCCGGAGGTCAATATCCAGGCGCCGCCGAATCTTTCCGCACCCTATTACGAGGAACTGCTCGATGCCGGAATCAACGACTGGGGCGGCGTTTCACCCCTGACCCCTGATTTCATCAATCCGGAAAGACCCTGGCCCCATCTGGAGCAGCTCAAGGCCCGCACGGAATCAAGAGGATACATTTTGCGTCAGCGTCTGCCGGTTTATCCTGAGTTCCTGACAACCATTACCTCGCGCCCCGGATTGCTGTCGGAAAAGGTCCAGGCGGCTGCCGATCGCGAAGGCTACGCAGGGAGGGCCGTGGCGGCATGATCGTCGTACTCACTGGCGGGACGGGTGGCGCGAAGTTTGTAGATGGCCTGCGCCAGGTCGTTCCATCCAAAGATCTCACCATCATCGTCAACACCGGGGACGATCTGGAGTGGTGGGGCCTGTATGTTTCGCCCGACCTCGATTCCATCACCTATGTTCTGGCCGGACTGCTGAGCAAGGAACGGGGCTGGGGCGTAAAGGGCGACACATTTCTTTTGCCTCCAGGCCATGGGCGACCTGGGAGAGCCCATCTGGTTCCATACTGGCGACCGCGATCTTGCCGTCCACCTGCTGCGCTCGAAACTGCTCAAGCAGGGCAAGACGCTGTCTGAAGTGTCCGCCGAAATCGCGGCCAAGATGGGCGTGCAGGCCCGCATCCTCCCCATGACCAATACCCGCGTGGAAACGCGGGTGGACACTCCCATCGGCGAACTCAGCTTTGAGGAATATTTCGTGCAGCGCTGGTATCAGGATCCAGTAAAGTCGATCCGTTTCGACGGCATTGAAAACGCCCAGCCCGCCCCGGGTGTGGTCGAGGCCATCATGTCGGCTTCCGTGGTCCTGCTCGCGCCCAGCAACCCGGTCACCAGCATTGGCCCGATCCTGGCCGTACCCGGCATCACTGAGGCGCTCAAGGAAACTCCCGCCCTGGTAGCGGCGGTGAGCCCGATTGTCGGCAACGCCGCCGTTTCCGGACCGGCCGGCATTCTGATGGCTGCCCAGGGCCTTCCGGTTTCAATCGCAGGCGTGGCCCAGGCTTACCGCGAGTTTCTCGACCTCCTGGTGGTTGACCACCGCGATGCCAAGGCGGCCGAGGCATTGAGACAACCTAGCCTGCGCGTCCACTGCGCCAACACGATCATGGGCACAGCCGACGAAAAGATTGACCTGGCCCGGCAGATCCTGGCCCAGGTCGAGTCGCCGGCGTCTAACGAAAACGCAGCCCACGCGGGCTCGGACCCGTCATGATTCTGGTTCCGGTCAAGAATCTCTCCGGCGCCAAGCAACGCCTCGCGGCCCTGTTCGATCAACCCACCCGCACCGAACTTGCCCAGGCCATGCTGTTTGATGTGCTAGAGACCTTGGGCACATGGACCGACCGCCCCGAGGTCAGCATCGTGACCAGCGATCCCTTTGCGCTTCAACTGGCCAAGCATTTTTGCTTTTCCGTGATTCCCGACAACGCGAATCGCAGCCAGACGGATGCTATCGAAATGGCAACCCGTTTCTGCGAAGCCCAGGGCATCGACACCACGCTGGTAATTCCCGGCGATATTCCTCTCATTCAGAGCTGGGAGCTCGAAAAGATTCTGCAGGCGGCGCCTGCCCAGGGATCTGTGCTGGTGCGCGCGGCTGATGGACGCGGCACCAATGCTATCTGGCGATGCCCCGCCGGATTGTTCCCCGCACGCTTCGGCAACGACAGTTTCGAACCTCACTATGCCGCGGCACGGGCCACGGGAAAGTCCTGCGTGGTGCTCTCCCTGCCCGGCATCGCGCTCGACATCGACACTGCCGCCGATCTGCGCGCCCTCGCAGCCGCCCCCGGCGAAACTCGCGCCCAGCGCCTGGTCAGGCAATGGCAGATCGATGATCTTCCCGCAGCCGCGAATGAGTAAGGTGCGAATCGCGCAACAAAAGATCGCCCCGAAGGGGCGCAAGAATGAAGCCCACGGCGTAAGCCGTGGGTGGCCTGCCGAACTCCGTATCATTCCGCTCCCCATAAAAACCGAGGTCAAACCCGGCGATTCTCTCATCGGGCTCCTGCTCAACGCCCTAAAGCATCACACACTGCTCCGTGGCGACATCCTGGTCATCAAACACAAAATTGTTTCCAAGGCGGAAGGCCAACTGGTGGACCTGTCAAAGGTCAAGCCCACGGCCGCTTCCCGTCGCTGGGCGCAGCGCTATCGCCTCGATGCTCGCGTGATCGAACTGGCCCTCCGGCAAAGCCGTCGCATCGTGCGGCGCAAGCGTGGTGTCCTCATCACGGAAACTCACCACGGCCTGATTTGCGCCAACAGCGCGGTGGACGTCTCCAACGTTGACGGAGGCCGCCATGCGCTCCTGCTGCCCGACGATCCCGATCGCTCCGCGGCGCGAATCCATCGCGAGCTGAAGAAAAGTCTGCGCCTTTCCATCCCGGTGATCATCACGGATACTTTCGGCCGGCCCTGGCGCGAAGGCCTTACCGAAGTGGCGATCGGCGTAGCCGGGATGCAGGCCCTCAACGACTATCGCGGGTTGCCTGACTCGCACGGATACAAACTGCAGGCTAGTATTGAAGCTGACGCCGACCAGCTGGCTTGCGCCGCGGGCCTGGTCTGCGGCAAGCTAGCTCGCACTCCGGCGTGTATCATTCGAGGGTTCGCCTATCGTCCCGGCCGGGGCAGCGCGCGTGACCTGATTCGCCCGGCCGCCAGCGATCTTTTTCGCTGAGCCGTGTTCGCTGAGGCGTGTTTTCCGAGGAGGAGCCGTGACCCGAGTCCTACCCGATTCTGAACTGGAAGCTTTTCCGGCGCTGGAATGGTCAAATGTTGCCGAGAGCATGTCCTCGGAGGCGCGCAACGCGCTCGATCAGGTTCTGGCATCGCAGGATGGCAGCGTCCTCTCTCGCGAACAGTCCCTGTTGCTGGCCAATGCCGAAGGCGATGATCTCCTCGGCTTGCTGGTGGCGGCCGACATGCTGCGCCGCGACCTGGTGGGAAATATCGTCACCTACGTGGTCAATCGCAATATTAATTTCACCAACATTTGCTTTGTGGGCTGCAAGTTTTGTGCCTTCAGCCGCGGCCCGCGCGAGGAGGACAGCTACTTCCACAGCCTCGAAACCATGGCCCAGAAAGCCATCGAAGCCCGGGCGCTGGGCGCGACTGAAGTCTGCATCCAGGGCGGGCTGCCCCACGGATTGCCTCCCTTCTACTACCGCGATATTCTGCGCGCGATCAAAGAGGCCGTGCCCGACATGCATATTCACGCCTTCTCCCCCATGGAGATCGTGTACGGCGTCGAGCTTACCGGCATGCCGCTGCCTGACTACTTAAAGATGCTCCGCGACAACGGCCTCGACACTCTGCCGGGAACGGCCGCTGAAATTCTCGACGACGACGTCCGTTTCGTGCTTTCTCGCAACAAGCTTTCCACCGAACAATGGAAGCAGGTCGTCCGCACCGCCCACCAGTGTGGCATCCGCAGCACCTCCACGCTGATGTATGGGCACGTCGAAACTCCAACCCACTGGGTCAATCAACTGGAGCTTCTCCGCGACATTCAGCAGCAGACCGGAGGCTTCACCGAGTTCGTTCCGCTCGGCTTCGTGCATCAGAACACGCTGCTGTTTCATCAGGGAATCGCGCGACCCGGTCCCACCCTGGCCGAGCACCTGAAGATTCACGCCCTGGCGCGGGTCGTGCTGGCGGGCGCCATCAACAATATTCAAGTGTCCTGGGTAAAGCTGAACCGGCGACTTTCGCAGCTATGCCTGCATGCCGGCGCCAATGACTACGGCGGCACGCTGATGGAAGAAAACATCTCGCGTGAAGCCGGCGCGACGGCGGGACAATACACCAGCGGCGAGGAATTCCAATCGCTGATTCTTGAGACCGGACGCATTCCCGCCGAGCGCAACACCGTCTATACGAGGATCAGCCTCAGACTGCCGCCTGACCAGGCCGCGATCGAGGAAGCGCTCGAGCCGGAGTTTGCCTGATGGAGTCAGCGTAATCATGCCCGGCGTCATCGCAGTCCTCGGCGGCACCGGTCCGGAGGGCTTCGGACTGGCCCTGCGCTGGGCCCGCGCCGGCGAGACCGTGATCATCGGATCACGCGACGCTGCACGTGCTCGCGAAGCCGCGGCGAAAATCCGCGCCGCCGTCGGCAGCACGGCAAAGATTTCCGGCGAAGAAAACAGCACCGCCTGTGCGGCTGCCGATCTGCTGGTACTCACCATCCCGTTTGAAGGTCACTGCGCCTTGCTCAAGCAAATCAAGCCGGCAATCCCGGAGGGCAGCATCGTGGTAGACACCACTGTGCCCCTCGCAGCCAGCGTGGGTGGCCGCGCCACCCGCACTCTCGGCATCTGGGAAGGCTCCGCGGCACAGCAAACCGCTGAACTCGTGCCTCCGGGAGTGTCGGTGGTAGCCGCGTTCCATAACACTTCGGCGGAAGTTCTGAATGGCGATGCCGCCATCGACTGCGACGTCATTGTCTGCAGCGACGACGCCGACGCCTCGAAGACAGTAAGAACGCTGGCGGCGAAAATTCCCGGTGTTCGTGCCATCGACGGCGGCAAACTGGAAAACGCGCGCATCCTGGAACAGATCACCGCGCTCCTGATCGGCCTGAATATTCGACACAAAGGCCACTCCGGCATCCGTATTACCGGCCTGCCAGAAAAAGCATACGAAGTTTCGTAGCGCCGGCCGTTCGACTGCCCTCAGGGCAGCGCCAGCCGGTTGTGGTGAGGGCGTCTCGCCCTCACAGAAGCGAATTCAGATGGCCGCGAGAAAACAGAATGAACAGCTCTCCCCAAGCCGGCCCGGCCATCGAATTCCGCAACGTAGCCTACCGCCTGAATAATGGGACCACTCTGCTTCGCGATCTCAATCTGGAAGTCCGGCGCGGCGAAACCCTGGTGCTCCTGGGCCGCAGCGGCTCCGGCAAGACCACCACTCTGAAACTCATCAATCGCCTGCTCACGCAGAGCGCAGGCGCGATTTACGTAGATGGCCGCTCCCTGCACGAATGGGACGTAATTCGCCTGCGCCGCATGATCGGATACGTCATTCAGGAAGTGGGACTCTTTCCGCATTTCACCGTCGCGCGCAACATCGGAGTGGTGCCGCGGATCGAGGGATGGCCTGCCGATCGCATTCAGCACCGGGTCACGGAACTGCTTCAACTGGTGGGCCTTGAGCCTCAACTGGCATCGCGCTACCCGCGTGAGTTGTCGGGCGGGCAGCGGCAGAGAGTCGGCGTGGCCCGTGCCCTGGCCGCCGATCCGTCGTTTCTGCTCATGGACGAGCCTTTCGGCGCGCTCGATCCCATTACCCGCGCCGAGCTGCAACGCGAATTCCTGGCCCTGCAGCAACGCCTGGGGAAAACAGTGGTCTTCGTGACTCATGATCTGCGGGAAGCTCTGTTGCTCGGCACCCGCGTCGCGCTCATGGAGTCTGGCCAACTGGTGGTCACGCTCACGCCCGACGATTTTCTGCATTCCACCGACCCCATGGTCGCCGCCTACGTGGACGCCTTCAAAACCGAAATCTCGTCCGCCCCGAAGGAGCCGCGATGAACGATCAATGTAGCGCCGGCGTCCTGCCGACTGTCCCCAGGGCATCCTGCCCTCGGAGATCCGGACGAAATACTTTCAAACCCCATCTCCGAAACAGACCGTGTCGCAGAGGTCAATCATGAATGTTTTGCAATTTATCCAACAGAACCACACCGAGGTTCTAGAGCTCACCGCCGAACACCTCTGGCTGGTGGGAGCTTCCATCGCGCTGGCGGTGCTCATCGGAATCCCTCTCGGCATCATGATCACGCGCTGGCCGGCGTTGAGCAAGCCCGTGCTGGGTGGCGCAAACATCATCCAGACCATTCCCAGCCTGGCGCTGTTCGGATTTCTTCTGCCCGCGCCCTGGATCGGTGCCCGCGCCGACCGCCTCGCGATCCTGGCGCTTACGCTGTACGCGCTTCTGCCTCTCATTCGCAATACTTACACCGGCATCAGAGGTGTGGATCCGGCCGTCGTGGAGGCCGGACGCGGCATGGGCATGACGGATCGCCAACTGCTCTGGCAGGTGGAATTTCCGTTGGCGCTGAGCGTGATCATCGCGGGTGTCCGGGTCGCTACCGTGCTCTCCGTCGGCGTCGCCACCATCGCCGCGGCCATCGGCGCCGGCGGCCTCGGCGAATACATTTTTCGGGGCCTCGCCATGGTCAATAATCAGGTTATTCTGGCGGGCGCGATTCCCGCGGCGGCTCTGGCCATACTCGCGGACACCAGCCTGGGATGGCTGGAGAAGCGCCTGACTCCGCGCTAGACCGTGTTCCAGTTCTTCTGGCGTGATGACGGATGAGCCGCGTAGCGGCGCAAGAATGCAGCCCACGGCGCAAGCCGTGGGTAAGCTGAAAGGCCGAGTCAAGCCCCGGCGGGGCGAAAGAAACTTCATTCACCGATTTCCGGCTCTGGCCGCCCAAACCATGTTGATCTCCAAACTCATTGCGACACAAAGACTCGTCGGCGCTCTACTGGCATTGCTCCTCCTTGCATCCTGCGGCCCGCCGCGCGCCGACCGCATTGTCATTGGCTCCAAGAATTTCACCGAGCAACTGGTCCTCGGCGAAATCATCGCCCAGCAAATCGAAAACAAGACTTATCTTCCGGTCGAACGCCGCTTCTACCTGGCCGGGACCTACATCTGCCATCAGGCTATTCTCGGCGGCCGCATCGATATCTATCCCGAATACACCGGCACCGCCCTGACCGCTATATTGAAAGAGCAACCCTCCAGCAATCCGGAACAGGTGTACAACCAGGTCAAGACGGAGTACGCCAAGCGTTTCAATCTCGTCGTCGGTCAGACTTTCGGATTCGATGACACCTTTGCCATTGAGATCCGCGGCGAGGACGCACGCCGCCTCGGCCTCAAGACTATTTCTCAGGCAGCCGCCTATACGCCGCAATGGCGCGCCGGCTTCGGCTACGAGTTCATGGAACGTCCCGACGGGTACAAGGGGCTGGCCGCAACCTACGGCCTGCGCTTCGCTGAACCCCCGCGCATCATGGACCTGGGCCTGCTGGCCCGCGCCCTCCAGAACAAACAGGTCGACCTCGCCGCAGGCAATACCACCGATGGATTGATTCCCGCGCTGGACCTGTTCGTTCTGGAAGACGATCGCCACTACTTCCCGCCTTACGAAGCGGTACCGATCATTCGGCAAGAGATGCTGGCGCGCCATCCGGAGGTAGGAAAAGCGCTAGATGAACTCGCGGGAAAGATTTCCGATGATGACATGCGCCGTCTCAATTACGCGGTCGACGGTAAGCATCGCGGCGTAAAGGAAGTAGTGAGGGAATTCTTGCGCCAGAAGGGATTGTAGCGCCGGCATTCCTTCGACGCTCAGCACAAGCTTTGCCCTCGGCGGCGGGCGGGACGGCCGCCAGACAGCCGGCAGGGCCGGCGGCGCTAGCTCACATCAACCACACTGCATCCACATCTACGATCACCTGTGAACGTGGAATCTTCTGCTGGGCCGCATACCCCAGCATCGTCCTGAGCAACGTGTTCAGCTTCTCGCGGCTCGCGGATTTCACCACGAAGTGATACCGGTAATCGCGCTTCAAACGCACAATCGGCGCCGCCGCTGGACCGAGTACCCGAATCCCCTCATGGCGCGTTTTCTCGAACCACTTCCCCAGGATTCCGGACCAGCGCAACGCTTCATCCAGCTTGTCGCTCCGCACCAGCACGTTGGCGAGCGCGCTGTAGGGCGGATAGTGCATCCAGCTGCGGAAGCGCAGTTCCTTTTCGTAGAAACCGACAAAGTCGTGCTGCGCCGCGTACTGCACTGCGTAATGGTCAGGAAAATAAGTTTGCAAAACGACTTTACCCGGAGTCTGCCCGCGCCCGGCTCGGCCCTCCACCTGGGTCAGCAATTGAAACGTGCGCTCGGCCGCGCGAAAATCAGGGAAGCCCAGTGCCATGTCGGCCCCCACGACGCCCACCAGCGTGACGCCGTGAATGTCGTGGCCCTTGGCGATCATCTGCGTACCCACCAACAGATCGAGTTCGCCTTCGTCGAGAGCGTTGAGGGCGCGTTCGAAGTCCTCGCGGCCGCGTACGGTGTCGCGATCGAGGCGGCCGATACGCGCCTGTGGGAACAGCCCATGCAGCAACTCTTCCAGCTTTTCCGATCCCGTGCCGAGGAAATAGACGTACTCGCTGCCGCAATGCACACACGCCCTGGGCACTGGCGCTGTGTAGCCGCAATAGTGGCACTCCATGCGGAGGGAGCGTTTGTGATGGGTCATCGCGATGGCGCAGTTCTTGCATTCGAGGGTCTTGCCGCAGGCGCGGCATAGCACCACCGGTGAATATCCTCGCCGGTTCAGCAGCACCATGACCTGCTCTTTGCGTTCGAGCCGCTCCTTGATCTCTTCTGCCAGCTTGCGTGAAATCACCTGCTCGCTTCCGGTTTCCTGAAATTCCTGCCGCATGTCAATAATCTCCACTTCGGGCAGCGGCCGCTGCTCTACCCGGTCCGGCAGTTCGAGCAACTTGTACTTCCCTTTTTTTGCGTTGAAGTAGGACTCCAGCGACGGCGTAGCCGAACCCAGCACTACCGCCGCATTCGCCATCTTGGCCCGCATCACGGCGACATCACGGGCGTGATAGCGCGGCATCTCCTCCTGCTTATAAGACGGATCTTGTTCCTCGTCCACGATCACCAGCGCCAGATCGGTGACCGGGGCGAACACCGCCGAGCGCGTGCCCACCACCATGCGTGCGTCTCCACCCTTGATGCGGTGCCACTGCTCGGCTCGCTCCTTGTCGGAAAGTCCTGAATGCAGAATGGCAACTTTCTCTCCGAACAACTGATGCAGGTCGGCGGCCACAGCCGGAGTCAGCCCAATCTCGGGAACCAGAAGAATCGCCGAGCGTCCGGCCTCGAGCACCGCCCGCATCGCCGAAAGGTAAATCGCGGTCTTCCCCGATCCGGTGACGCCGTGCAGCAGCATGCCGGAAAATTTGCGCGCGTTCACGCTCTGCTGGATAAACTTGAGCGCCGCCTGCTGCGCTGCGCTGAACTGCGAGTCAAACAGGCTGGGACGGGCCTTCAGCACCGATACCGTGAACTCAGCCGGCTCGTCGACAATTTCTATAATGCCGCGCTTCGCCAGCGTGCCCAGCGTTGTCCGTGGGACCTCCAACGACCGCAGAGCATCGACCTGTACCTTCCCTCCGGCCCCGGCCAAAGTGTCAACCAGCGTTTGTTGATTCGAGTTGAGCTTGCCTTCGACATTCTTTAAGACCGCGACCCTGACCGTGCGCGCCGCGTCGCGGGCCTCGGACAAATCTTCCCGGATGATCCACTTCTTTCGCACCATTCCGGCGAGCAGCGAATTGGACACCCGGGTTGCAGCCCGCAGGCTTCCTTCCCGCGTCATCTCACGTTCGGCCAGGTAGTCGAGCACGCGAAACTCGGCCAACTGGTCTTCGGGGGTTTTCTGGGAACGCGCGGACGATCCTGACATCCCAGCCAGGTGCAGCGCCAGGTGCCCTTCTTCCGTGATGCGGTAGCCGATCGCCTTCTTGAATTCCGCGCCCAGCGGCAGCATGGTCCGGAAGACTTCACCGATGGGGGCGAGATAGTAGTCGGCAATCCACTGGCCCAGGCGGATCAGTTGCGGATCAAGCACCGGCACGGCATCAAGCACGCTGATGACATTCTTGGTCTTAACTTCCGGCTTGGAACCGTGCACGGCGGTGACGATTCCCGACATGCGCTGCTGGCGGAAAGGCACGAGCACACGTCCACCCACGACCGGCTCCATCCCCTCGGGGACGGCGTAGGTGAAAACCATATCCAGCGGTACGGGCAGGGCTATGTCACAGAATTGAGGCATTGGAGATAGTTGCGCCGTTTTTGACGGCGCAGTGGCATCGTAACATTCTGGAAATATGGGCGGGGTGAGAGGTGCGAGACATCGGGCATCTGCGCAGGAACTTTCGTGCCTTTGTCGGGGTCAGAATAACTAATGCGGACACCGCTCTCGGCTCGAATCGGGATCTATCTGATTCTCGCCGGACTCGTCTTTGATCTCATTCTACGTTACGCCGGTGGTGTCGAGTATTTCGTACCCGGAATCGGTGTATTTTCCACAATTCTCTCGCCGCTCGGCCTGATTCTGATCGTGGGCACCGCAGTCTTTCAGTTGATTGCGCTACGTCGTGAGCGAGCCCACCGGATTTCTCTGACTTCGCCACCGCCGCAATCGGGTGAGCTGCAGGTAGGCCGCGGACCGTCCCCTTCTCGGAACGAACAAAGAATCGAGATCGGTTCACCCCTCCGGCGGTCAGCGTGGGCTGGCATCGGACTCCTGCTCCTGGGGACCGCTTGGTTTGCGAGCATCCAGCATTGGATGGCCACCCGAACATTCACTCCAGTGGATATGCCGGTTTCTCTGGCCCCGGGGCAGACCCGAACAGGATCATTCCTTATCAACCTCGAGGGCGAGTACCAGATCTGGCTGGATGCCGGCGATTTCAATCTGATTGATCCGAAATGCGCCTCTCTTACCCCATTTAAGGTGCGCTGGGGCTTGCACGATCGCGGAAAGGTGTTTTCGAGCGAGCGGCAGGGATATCTGCCCAGCTATATCGGCGATTTCTATAGCTATAAGGGAACTTACGATCTTGATTTACAAGTTCTGTCCGATTCAAGCTGCCTCAATTCCGGCCATCCGAGGCTGAGAATCTCCACCCGCAAAAGCGACCATGAAGACGAAACAACCCCGGCACTTTGGCTTTCGGCTCTGGCCATGGTGGTAGGGGCAAGCATGCTGGTGCGATTCGTCCGGGCGCGTTACAGACGTAGACTCTCCGCGGCCACGGACATAACGGATTCCGAATCCGTCAGTCAGTATTTTCAATGGGCCCAGATGCTTCCACTCAAGCCCGCGTTTACCACTCTGCCGTCTTTCGGACTGGTTTGTGCCCTGGTGCTCAGCTGGCTGGTGATGTTCCACATGGTGTTCTATCAGTTCGATCGTCGCTTCGGCTCCAAAGGACTCGCGGTTTTCGTGATGAAGAGTGTTCCGCATCCGGGTCACATCGATCGCTGGGCTGTGCCGCTGGTGCTCAAGGTACAATTCGCCGGCCCGAACTGTGCCCCCAAAGCTGTTTCTGAACTCGAAACCGCTGTCGTGGGATAACTTAAGTAGCAGTCTAAGGGCTGAGCTCAGCAAGCAGCCGGTACACCTGGTGTATGTGGAGGCGGGGGCGGATGTGCCCTGGCAAGATGTACTCCGAGCCGTCGACGCCTCCTGCTGGCTCAATGCCAAGGTCGTGTTATTGACGTCAGCGACAGAATCCAGGCACCGCTGACCATGCTTCTTTCGACGAGTTTCCTATTCAGGAGACTTTGCCGGAGCCACGAGACCCAGGTCTTTCATCACCATCTGCAAGTCTTTCCAGGCCTCTTTCTTCTGCCGGGGATCGCGCAACAGGAAAGCAGGATGGTAAGTGACGGCAAGCTTGGTCCCGCGGAAGTCATACCACTTGCCGCGCAGCTCAGTCATCGGAGCATTGATCGCCAGCAGCGTCTTGGCCGCAACCGCGCCCAGGGCCACCAGCGCCTTGGGCCTGATGGTGGCAATCTGCCGCATCAGAAATGGGGAGCAGGTTTCGCACTCGTCGCGTTCCGGAGTGCGGTTGCCTGGTGGCCGGCATTTGATGATGTTCGCGATATACACATCTTCGCGTTGCAAGCCCATGGCCTTGATCATGTTGTTGAGCAACTGTCCGGCGCGGCCCACGAAAGGCTCGCCCTTCTGGTCTTCGTCGGCGCCCGGCGCTTCGCCGATGAACATCAACTCGGCCCGCGGATTGCCCACGCCGAAGACGATCTGCTTGCGTCCCTGCTTAGCCAGGCGACAGCGGGTGCAATCGCCGAGGTCTTCGCGGATGGCGCGCAGTCCCTGGGCAGGGTCGGCAAAAGCAGACTCGGGCTGGGTGGAAATTTCGACTAACCCTTCCGTGTGAGATACGACTGCGGCTTTGGCTCTGGGCAATGGGTCTCGCTCTTCTGGCTGAATTTGGACAGCAGTCTCGCCCGGGGAAACATCCCGGCGGTAGAAATCCCGCCGGTAAAAATCATAGATGCCGAGTTCGTTGTAGTAGCGGATGCGGTCGGCCAGGGCGTGTCGCAACTGGGGGTCAAGGGTCGTGGGCATGTGAAGGACTTTTTGCTTCGGTTGCAATCCATACCAGCCGAGCGTCGCTCGGCCCGACGGCTGAGGGCAGCCGTCTCTACGTAGCCATTGCCGGCTACCTGGCCTGCGGCACCTTTCGCAGGCGGACTGCCTGGTCGAGCACGCGCTGAGCGACTTCCCACTTGGTGGTCTCAGGCACTTCGATCACCTCGCCGTGGGTGATGATGGTGACGGCGTTGCGGTCGGAATCAAAGCCTACGCCTTCGCGCGACACGTCATTCACCACAATGGCGTCGAGCGACTTCGACATCAGTTTCTTGCGCGCGTTTTCCAGCACGTTTTCGGTTTCGGCGGCAAAACCGATAATGATTTGCGAGCTCTTGCTGCGGGACAGCTCCGCCAGAATGTCCGTTGTCGGTTCCAGTTCCAGCGACATTGCGCCCCTGCGCTTGATTTTCTGCTCGGCCGCACTCTTGGGACGGTAATCGGCCACGGCCGCGGTCTTGATCACAATGGTCGCTTCAGGCAGTAGTTTCAGCACCGCCTGGCGCATCTGCTCTGCCGATTCGACGCGCGTGACTTCGGCGCCACCGGCGGGCGTCAGGGCCGTGGGCCCGCTCACCAGCAGCACTCGCGCTCCGCGCCGCAAGGCGGCTTCGGCCAGTGCGTATCCCATGCGGCCGCTGGAGCGGTTGGTAAGATAGCGCACCGGGTCGATCTTCTCGCGTGTGGGACCGGCCGTAATCAGCACCGTTTCGCCGGCCAGTTCCTGCGAAGCCCCCAAGGCTTCCATTGCGGCTGCAATAATCAGATCGTTTTCCGCCAGCCGCCCCGGACCAGTCATACCGCAGGCCAGATAGCCCTCGCCCGGCTCGACAATCCGCACTCCGCGCCGGCGCAAGAGTTCCAGGTTCGCCTGGGTCGCGGGATGGTTCCACATGTTGACATTCATGGCGGGCGCGACCACCACCGGAGCGGTGGTCGCAAGATAGAGAGTCGTCAGGAAATCGCTCGCAATGCCCTGCGCGAATTTGGCGAGAATGTCCGCGGTGGCAGGCACGACCAGAAGCGCATCAATCGATTGCGCCACCGCGATGTGCTCGATGGCGGAGTCGATGTTGGGCTGAGCGCTTTCATCGCCACCGGCGGCAAACATGTCGGTGATGACCTTTTCACCGGAGAGTGCGGCAAAGGTAAGCGGGCGGACAAATTGCTGCGCACCCTGGGTCATGACCACTTGCACCCGGATCCCGCGGTCCTGCAACAGGCGGACGACCTCCGCCGCCTTGTAGGCTGCGATGCCACCGCTGACGCCGAGCGCAACTTTCATGGGAAAACACCCATCGATTGCAGATTTCAGATTGAGGATTTCAGATTGACCATCCCACGACGCGGCTGCCGGAGGTCACAGATCTGAAATCAAAAATCTGAAATCGACAATCCGTAGTTCACACGTCCTTGGCAATCGCCTTCTCCAGCATCTCGCTGGCAACCTCCGCCGCGGAGCGTGGCATCTCGGGGATCACCCACTTCACCTTGCCCGCCTTGATCTCATCCTGCGCAATCCGGCAAGGCTTGCGGGAAGGCGTTTCGATGACCGGAGGCGCGCCACCCTGTAATTGCCGCGCACGCCGCGCGGCCACCAGGATGTACCGATAGTTGCTGTCGAACCCATCCATCAACTTCATCGTGTTCTCCCCTGCCGCTAGAACCTGCCTGGTGCCGCAGCCTTCTCGAACGAAGCCAGAATCGGCTGCAACCGCTCACGCACGTTGATCAAGCGGCAGCGTTCTGCCTTGGCCATCAGGTTGGTGTCGTCAGCGGATCGCTCTTCCTGCCCTGGGGCTCCTGATCGCCGCAGCCGATTCACCAGCAGAATCGACTTCAGCGCGTCGATAGATTCTTCCAGGCGGTCGTTAACCAAAATATAGTCGTATTTGTCGTATTTCTCAATCTCCCGGGAGGCCGTGACCAAACGGCGCTGAATCACGTCTTCCGCGTCCAGACTGCGCCTGCGCAGCCGCTTCTCCAGTTCCTGCCGGTTGGGCGGCAGAACGAAGATGCTGACCGCCTCCGGAATCTTGCCCTTGATCTGCGCCGCGCCCTGGACGTCGATATCCAGCAACAGGTCCTTCCCCTCATCTTGCGCCTCGCGCAGAAAGCGGCGCGCCGTGCCGTAGTAGTTGCCAAACACGTCGGCATACTCGAGAAATTCGTCCTTGCGGATCATTTCCTCAAACTCGGCGCGCGAGACGAAAAAATATTCCCGGCCATCCTGCTCGTCTCCACGGTGCGCCCGAGTGGTGTACGAGATGGAAAATTTCAGACCGGGCACAATTTGCCGAACCCGGTCCACCAGCGTGGATTTTCCCGAACCGGACGGGGCTGAAATGATATACACGCCACTCATTCGATGTTTTGCACCTGTTCCCGAGCTTTCTCGAGTTCCGTCTTGATCGCCAGCCCCATTTCGGTGATTTTCAGCGCATCGCCCGCCAAGCCGGAGGTCTTCGAGAGCAGCGTGTTGGCCTCGCGATTCATTTCCTGCAGCAGAAAATCGAGCTTCTTGCCCACTTCGCCGCCTTCCTCCAGCAAGCCGAGAAAGTGCTTCACGTGGGTATCCAGCCGGACCAACTCCTCCTGGATATCGCTGCGGTCCACCAGCAGCGCCGCCTCTTGCAACAAGCGTTCCGGATCTACCTGGCTGCCGATCAGTTCCTGCATCCGTGTCTTCAGCTTGGCCACGTAGATCTGCAGCACCGCCTGGCGATGTTTCTCCACTCCCTCGCCGGCCTCCCGCACGCGGGCCATGCGCTGCCGCAGCTCCCGTTCAATGCCGCGTCCTTCTTCTTCCCGCATCTGGTTCAGATGATTAAGAAGCTCTTGCACTTTGGCCAGGACGGACGCCTCGAGCGCGCCATCGGCGGGAAGAGCGGCAGCGTCCAATGCGCCGGGCATGCGCAGGACCGCGTTCAAATCCGGCTCGGCGGCCAGGCCAAACTCGGCGGCTGCCGCGCGAAATGCCTGAATATAGCCCCCTACGATCTGATGGTTGAGCGCGAAGCTCTCGCCTCCCCCGCGTTCCAGATTGAGGGTCAGCTCCACATGGCCCCGGGCCATTTTTTCCTTGAGCACTCGGCGCAATTTCATCTCCAGCGAATCGCTGTCCGACGGCATGCGGAAGTGCACATCGAGAAACCGATGGTTTACCGACTTCAACGACAAATTGAAACCGATCTGGCTTTTGCCCGGCAGACGACTCAGGGGATCCGTCACCTGTCCCTTCACCTGCGCGAACCCGGTCATGGAGCGAATAGGCATTCGTTTCTGAATATGACGCCGTGCGGCGCCGGCGAGGCCGCGGACACGCCTCGACTTCGCCCGGGACAAGCTTCAACTAGCGGATCGCATTCGCTTTCGGCTGCTCCACTTCTACGAACTGAAGATCATACAACCGCCGGTAGGTCCCTGGCTTCTGCATGAGCTCCTCGTGTGGCCCGATGTCCTCGATGGTTCCGTTCTCCAGCACCACAATCCGGTCGGCGCGGCGAACCGTGGAAAGCCGATGCGCGATCACAAAAACGGTCCGTCCGACCATAAGGTTCTGGAGGGCCGATTGCACCAGAGCTTCCGACTCGCTATCCAGCGCCGAAGTGGCCTCGTCCAGGATCAGAATCGGAGCGTTCTTCAGCAGGGCGCGAGCAATCGCGATGCGTTGCCGTTCGCCACCCGAGAGCCGCACCCCGCGCTCGCCAATCATAGTGTCGTAGCCGGCCGGCAATTCCATAATAAAGTCGTGGGCCAAAGCGGCCCGGGCCGCGGCCTCCACCTGCTTTTGCGAAATGGAGGGCTGCCCGTACGCAATGTTGTTGCGCAGAGTGTCGTTGAAAAGCACGGTCTCCTGCGTGACCACGCCAATCTGCGAGCGCAGCGACGCCAGCGTGGTATCGCGCACGTCGCGTCCGTCAATCAGAAGGCGTCCGGCGGTGACATCAAAGAAACGCGGGATCAGGTGCACCAGGGTGCTCTTGCCCGCGCCGCTCGATCCGACTACGGCCACCACTTCCCCTGCCCGTACTTCCAGGTTGATGTCGCACAAAATCTCTCGCGCCTCGTCGCCGTCCGTTGCATAGGAGAAGCACACATTTTCCAGGCGGACGCTTTTGGTGAATGGCGGTATCGGCTTGGCCCCCGGCTTTTCCCGGACGTCGTCTTTGGTGTCCATGAACTTGAAGATTTCCGTGGACGCACCCAGGGCCTGCTGAAAATTGTTGTTGAAAACCGCGAACTTCCGCACCGGATTGTACAAACTGAATACGGCGGCGATGAAGGCGCCGAATGTTCCCAGGGTAAATTCGCTGTGCGCAATCTTGGCGCGACCCAACAACAAGAGCAGGGCAATGGCAATGGCCCCAAAAATATCCATCAGTGGAGAACTGATCGCCGCCGCCGCCACCGAGCGCAGATTGGCGCGGAACAGCCGCTGCGCCGCGCTGGCGAAGCGTGCGATTTCCCAGGACTCCATGCTGAATGCCTTCACGATCCGGTTACCGGCGATGGTTTCTTGCAGAATATTCTGGATATCAGCCAGCTTGTCCTGTCCGCGCCGCGTCGTGTGCCTTACCCGGCGTCCGATCTTTACCGCCGAGTAGATGATGAAAGGGATAAACAAGAGCAGCACCCAGGCAAGCTTTCGCCCCAAAATCACCACCGCGACCGCGGTGAACAGGAAGGTGAAGAACTGCTGCAGGAACTCCGCCAGCACGCTCGACATGGCGTACTGCACTCGCTCGATGTCGTTAATGATGGTTGAGATGAGCGTTCCGGTCGTGTGCTTCTGAAAGAAGGCAGCGGAGCGCCGCAGCACTGAGTTGTACAGATCATTGCGCAGGTCGGTAATCATTCCGAAACCGGCGTGGTTCACCAGATATGTGCCGGCATAATCGAAAATACCTTTCAGGACGGTGGACGCAACCAGCGCGTACGCCACAATGGTCCAGGCATTATGAAAATGCGTCGGAACGAACTGCTGCAGGTAAACCACGTGGCCGCTGCCAGGAATCGTGAAGAGTTGAATGTTGTCAGACCCCGATGACGGGTTCAGAACGCGGTCGAAGATTGGCTTGACCAGAACGAGGCGAAAGGCCTCCAGGAACCCAACCGCGGCGAGTAGCAACACACCCGGCACCAGCTGCAGCCCGAACGGAAGGACATAACGCAGAAGGCGGGTCAGTTGCCGCATCCAGGGCTCCCGATGCGCCGCCGGTCGTGGCCCGCGCCTGATGAAATCGACATAGATCGCAAGTCGCTATTCTACTTCAGTCGTCAGTTGTCAGTCGTCGGTCATCAGCCCAACGTCGTTGCCGGTCCGCGGTTGAAGGTTTTGACCCTGCTGACGACGGACGACCGACGACGGCTATCCCGGACTATCGCGATGCACCACCTTCACTCGGTATCCCGCCTTGCGCAAGCGTTTGCCGACATCCTCAGAAATCATCACCGAGCGATGCTGGCCGCCGGTACAGCCGAAGGAAATCGTCAGGTAGCTTTTGCCTTCACGGATGTAGTGCGGCAGCAGGTATATCAGCAACTCCGAAATTCGTCGAATAAATTCCCTGCTCTGCGGGAACGAACGGATGTATTTGGCCACTTTTGGGTCCCGCCCGGTGAGCGGGCGAAACTCGGGCAGGAAGTGCGGATTGGGCAGAAAGCGAACATCGAAGAGCAGATCGGTGTCCTCAGGCACTCCATGTTTGAATCCGAAACTGACGCAGGACACCAGGATGTTCTTGCTTGACTCCCGCTTGTGAAAGCGCTCGGTGATGTAGGCCCGGAGTTCATGCACATTGAACCGGGAAGTATCGATCACCAGGTCCGCCATGGCCCGGATATATCGCAGGTGCCGGCGTTCGGTGGCCAGCGACGACTTCACCGTCGTACCTGTCCCCAGCGGATGCGGCCGGCGGGTTTCGCTGAAACGCCGCAGGAGGATCGACTCCGCGGCCTCGAGGAAAATCACCTTCGTCGGCAGCATGCGCTTGACCGAGTTCACAATGGCCGGAAGCGACTCCAGTTGCGTGCCTTCACGAACATCCACCACCAGGGCGGTGCGGCGGATCTCGGAGGACTCGCCCACCAACTCCGCAAAGCGCGGGATCAACTCGACCGGCAGGTTGTCCACGCAGTAGTAGCCCAGGTCCTCAAACGCCTTGAGCACGGACGCCTTACCCGATCCGCTCATGCCGGTGATAATGACGACCTCGCCGGGCGGGCGCATGGCTGCCCGGTCGCTTTTTCTGCGGCCTTTCTTCGTTTCGATTTTGACTTTCTTACGCTTGGAACCGGCCATCTTGGTGCGATGGTAGCAGGCACGGCTTCGGCTCGCCAGTTGCTTCGGAGTTGCCGCTGGCCCCTACGCGGAAGTTCTGGGGAGCCGGCGGAAAGTAAAAAAGGGGCGCCGGATGCGCCCCCTTTCATGCTTCACCACGCACAGGCTGCGTCTTCCCCCGAAGGGCGCATCTAGCGTAGTGCCGCGACTACGACAACCTCTTGGGCCGGGTAATCCATGGCGACCTCTTTTTCACGACCGCTCCTGGGCAGCTCCTTGCCCCGGCTGTTTCCTTCCGCCCAGATCTGGGACAGAAAGTATTGGGCCCCGTAGCGGTGGAAAACCAGCTTGCTGCCCATTGGCACCGTCAACGATTCACAGGCATTGGGCACAATCACCGTAACGACCTTCCTGTCAGTGCTCTGAATGGTTATCGCGCTTCCAGCAAGACCCAGGTTCTGGACCATGTATTCCCCAGCGGGAAGTTCAGTTTTGTTTACGATGAAGTTGAACGGGACATTCGCCTTTACCACGCCGGTCTGGGCGTAAGCAGAGGCGGTCGCCAGCAGCAGGCCCAGGCCGATAAGAGCAAACAGTGGGTTTTTCATAAATCCTCCTCGCGTTTGAGACGGTGAAACCACACAGGATCAGCCTGTCTTTGGTGCCGTGCTGCCTTGTTTCGCTATCGGCCGTCTCCGATCTTTTCGCAGCGGATTGAAAACCGTTGCCGCAATGCCTGATTGCAAGCCGCGTGCCAGATCGTCGAGAGCCCGCGCCCGATTCGAATTCTGGTCCCAAGTCACTGATTACCCTGACGTTGCAGACGGGTCTCCGGCATGGGTCGAATTTTCAACCGGCACCGCCGTGGCCCTCCGCTAACCGAACGGTTAGCGGCGCCCATCCCTTAGGTTAATTTTCGCGGCGTGTACATCCCGGGCCGATTATGCTAAACAGCAACAGGATGTCGGAAATGAATCCGAGGCTGGTGGGTATTGGCGGACCTTTGAAAGGCACCGTCTTCTCTCTGCCCGCCGGTGAAGTGTTTATCGGCCGAGACTCGTCCAACCACATCTGGGCCGCCGATCCCGCTTTGTCCCGGCGGCACTGCCTGGTGCTTTCCGAGGGCGAGGAGTTCTCGATTCGTGATCTGAAGAGCCGCAACGGCACGCTGGTCAACGGTGTGCCTGTGGAACAGCAGCAGCACATACAGCAAGGCGACCAGATTTATATCGGTGATTCCGTCCTCATCTTCCTGCTCCGGGAAGACGGAGTGCACTCCGAGAGAAATCCGGTCGAGTTCCTGGAGACTGCAGCGCTTGAGGGTTCTCCGCTTCTGCTTCGCGCGGAGGACTCGCTCTATCTTCAACCCGACAAGGTGGTCGCCAGCCTGCCTCCCACTGCCCGTCGGGCGCGTGACCTGAACTCATTGTTGAAGATCGCCACCGGAATCGGCGGCATTCGCGACCAGGACTCGCTGCAATGGCAGCTCCTGGGCCTCATATTCGACGTGGTCCCGGCCGACCGCGGCGCCGTCCTGCTCTGCGATCGTCCCGAGGAGTTCACTTCGACCGCTGCCTGGGACCGGATACGCGGCCCCGGCCATCCCGTCCGGGTCAGTCGCACCGTGGTACAGCGTGTCTTGCGCGAGCGCGTCGGCCTCATGGTGAGAGACGTACTGAGCAATGAAGCCCTGCGCCAGGTCAAGACCCTGTCCGAATTGAAAATAACCTCTCTGCTTTGCGTTCCGCTGCGGGTCGCCGGCAGAGTTCTGGGCGCCATCTACCTGGACAGCGCCAGCCCAAACACCGAATTTGACGAAGACCACCTGCAGGTCATGACCGCAGTAGCGGGCATCGCCAGCCTGGCCTTTGACAACGTGCGTCACTGGGAGAAGTTGCGCCAGGAAAACCAGGAACTCCGGGCTGAAATTGATGTCGAACACAATATGGTCGGGAGCAGTCCCGCCATGCGCAAAGTATTCGAGTTCATCCGCCGGGTCGCGCCCACGGATTCCAGCGTACTGATTCAAGGAGAGAGCGGCACGGGGAAGGAACTGGTGGCCCACGCCCTCCATCGCAACAGTTCCCGCGCGGAGCGGCCCTTTGTGGCCATTAACTGCGCCGCTATCGCCGAGACCCTGCTAGAGAGCGAACTGTTTGGCCACGAAAAGGGCGCCTTCACCGGCGCCGCCGCGCAGAAAAAGGGCAAGGTGGAAGTGGCCGAAGGCGGAACCTTGTTTTTGGACGAGGTCGGCGAACTTGCGCCCGGATTGCAAGCCAAGCTGCTACGGGTCCTGCAGGAGCGGGAATTCGAGCGCCTGGGCGGCACCCGTCCCATTCCACTGAACATCCGCCTGGTTGCCGCCACCAATCGAAGCTTGACCGAAGCCGTCAAGGCCGGCACTTTCCGCAACGACCTGTATTACCGGTTGAACGTAGTCGCCCTCGACATGCCTCCGCTGCGCGAGCGGCGCGAAGACATACCGGTGCTGGCCGACCATTTCATAGCCAAGGCCAGCCGCAAGTGCAGAACGCGGAGCCGGCCCGTTTCACCCGAAGCCCTGGCCTGCCTCATGCACTACGACTGGCCGGGCAATGTCCGTGAACTGGAGAACGCGCTGGAACGCGCGTTGGTCCTGGGCTCGACCGATTCCATTCTCCCCGATGACCTGCCCGAAGCGGTGCTCGAAGCCGGCTCCACAACCGCGGCGCCGACCGACAAATACCACGGCAGCATCAAAGAGACCAAGAAGCAACTGATCCTGCAAGCCCTGCAACAGGCGAATGGCAATTACATAGAAGCTGCGAAAGCGTTGGGGATGCACCCCAATTCTCTACTGCGACTGGTCCGCAATCTGGACTTGAAAGCCGTGAAAGCGGGAATACAGGGACCGGCGGAGTGACAACCTGTCTCAGATCCGGAACGGCGCACTCAGCATCCGTGCCGGAAGCATGACCACTGCCCAAACCAGCGCCAGCGCCCCATGGACTGCTATCCCGACCAGCCGAAACGGCAGCAGCAGGACCCACACAAACGGGTAGAGCACCAGTGCCAGCAGCGCCAGCGGCCAGCACAGCACAAACAAAAGGCACCAGAGAAGGAAAGCTAACATGGCCAAATCTCCCAGAAGTTGTTACGAGGAAAGAACCCGAAAAGTTCCGGTCATGAACTGAGAACTGACAACCCGAAACTGATAACTGGGTTCTTATTCAAATCGGTTCCTCTCGCGAAACGCTGCCAGGGATGAAACCGGGTTTAGATGAAACCGGGTTTAGATGAAACCGGGTTTAGATGAAACCAGGTTTAGACCCCTCGCGTCTTTCAGTCCGCGGCCGGCGCCGCCGGTGCAAGCCTCCGCAGAGACTCTCGATACGGCGCACGCGCGATGCCGCGCTCGGTTACGATCGCAGTAACGTACTTCGCCGGAGTGACATCAAACGCCGGATTCTCTACTTCTACCCCGTCAGGTACCATCTGCCGGCCCGCGATGTGCGTGACTTCCCTGCCGTCGCGCTGCTCGATAGGAATTCCGCTGCCCTCGGGTGTGTCGAAATCCACGGTCGACAACGGCGCCGCCACATAAAACGGGATACCGTGTTCCTTCGCCAGCACCGCCACCGAGTAAGTGCCAATCTTGTTGGCCACATCGCCGTTGGCGGCAATGCGGTCGGCGCCCACCACGATGGCGTTGATCTTCCCCTGATTCATCATGGCGCCGGCCATGTTGTCGGAAATCACCGTTGTCGGAATGCCATCCTTCATCAGCTCCCATGCTGTCAATCGCGAACCCTGCAGGAAGGGACGGGTCTCATCGGCATAGACGTGGATTGTCTTGCCCTGTTCGACGGCGGCACGGATCACGCCCAGCGCCGTGCCGTATCCGCAGGTGGCCAAAGCCCCGGCATTGCAGTGGGTAAGTACGCCACCGCTGGCCGGCATCAAAGTCGCGCCGTGTCTGCCCATGGCCCGGTTGGCTGCGATGTCTTCGGCATGCATGCGCTTGGCTTCTTCCACCAGAGCCTGTTTGACCTGGGCCAGGGGCCGCACCCGCAACATCTCAAATTTGTCGCGCATGCGCTTGATCGCCCAGAAAAGATTTACCGCGGTCGGCCGGGTCTTACCGATGACATCGCAAATCTGGTCAAACTCCTGCTTTAGATCGCCGCCATTTGCAGCCTTGGAACCCTGTACCCCCAGCGCGATCCCCATCGCCGCAGCCACGCCAATGGCGGGCGCACCCCGCACCACCATGTTGCGGATTACATCCGCAACCTGGGTGTACGTCTTGCAGGTAACGTAGGTTTCTTCGGTCGGCAGCTTGGTCTGGTCAATGAAGCGCACGCCGGAGTCGGTCCATTCGAGAGTTTGAATCATAGGGGCAGTCGTTGGTCGTTGGTCGTTGGTCGTTGGCCTTTGGTCGTTGGCGTCGGCCGTTGGGCTGCGGCGATCAAAAACTAGGTGCCGGACTTCAGCCCCGTAAGTTCGTAAATGTCGCCTACAGCAAATGGCCAACGACCAAGGGCCAAGGACCAACGGCGATTTTAGTTCTTATGCACTTCGCAGCGGATTCTCGGGTTATGCACCACCGCTGTCTTGCCGCAAATCTCGCAGCCGGAGCCCGCCGCGGGCATTCCCGGGGAGGTCTCGTCGTTTTGCAGCAGATGCTCTCGCCGGACATCGCCGGCGGTAAACACGGAAACAAACGGGGCTGGCGCGGCCGCTTTCTCGACGTTGGGACGCCCTCCCGCCTCCTCACGTTCCACCAGGCACAGCACGCCCACGACCTGAAACCCGAATTCCCGCGCCGCCTCTATCGCCTGCACCGTCGAGGCTCCCGTGGTGCAGACGTCATCCACAATCACCACCCGCGCGCCTTTTTCCTGGAAGCCCTCGATGCGTCGTCCCGGTACCGTGCTGCTTCTCGGCTTTGCGCACCAGAAATCCGTCCACATCGCCGCTGGCTACCGAGACCGCCACCACAATCGGATCGGCGCCCAGGGTGAGGCCGCCGATCGCCTTCGGCTTCCAGCCGCGAGCCCGAATCTCCTCCAGCACCACCTGCCCGGTCAGGCGCGCACCCTTGGCTGCCAGAGTGGTGGTGCGGCAATCGATGTAGTAGTCGCTCGTCCCTCCGGACGAGAGCTTGAATTCCCCGAGCCGGAACGACTTGGAAGCCAGCAGACGCAGCAGATCCTGACGTGCGGAGGACATGAAAACCTACGATACCACGCTCCATAAACGCTACTGCTGAGTCATGCGTTCCAGATGGCGGAAATGATCGGTCCCCAAATAAAGTACGCTGAACAGCATGAGGTTATAGCCCACATGAATCAGAAGGCCGGGCGTCACCGACCGGGTCACCACGCGCGTGATGGTCAGGACCAGGCCCACCACAAAGAGCACCAGCAGGGGTCCCCAGGCTCGACCCAGCTGTTCGCTATGCACCATGGCAAACGCGAAGCTCGTCGCCAGCACGGCCAGAAACCTGCCCCACCTTCCAGCGACCGTAGCGTCCCGCATGGGCGTCATGCTGAATAGCCCGAGCAGTACGGCCAGAACCAGAAGGGCCGTCGTGACGATTTCGAAAGCATGATCGGAGATCGGTCCCGATGCCAGCCCCCAGGCCACAATCGCAGACGCTGGTAGCAACATCAGGCCCGACGGCCTTTCTCCCGACCTCACACTGCCCGCCACAACCAGCGCCCCGGCCGCCAGGAAAACCACCACCGCCACCAGGACCGACCACGCCAGCGGAAGCCAATGCTCAACATATCCCCAACCGGCCATAATCAGCATGTACACGCAACCTCGGCGAACCTGCCGCGGCGTCATGAACAGAGTCTCCAGCCACCGGTCCAGAACCGGGTACAGGAATCCGCGGAAAAACATCTCCTCGGCCAGGGGGGCGATGCCTACCCCGAAAATCATCATCAGGTACGCACCTTGCCGGTTCTGGAAAAACTGATCCATGGGCAACGATTTCGGAATTGGCAAGAGCCGCGAAAGTTCGCCCAGCCCGACGGCCAGCACCGCCCCTCCCAGCATGAAACCCGCCCAGCCCAGATTTTTCGGCCAGCGCCACCCCACCGTCTGCCAGAAAGGAAGTTGCCGGTGACGCGTCACCACCCCATACATAGCCATCAGCATGGCGAGATACGCCAGCGTCATGCTCGGGACAATCACGAGCGGCCCGGGATTTTTGCCTAACTCGGCGGCGGAAATGCCCTGGGACAGGGAACTATGCAAAACAACCACAAAAAATATCGAGCTGAACAAAAACAGGGACACCACCAGCACCAGCCCCACGATCAGGAGGTCAAGCCCGCTCCAGGGCGGATTCTCCGCCCCCGGATTGATCGTCACTGGGTGGGTGGTCGGCGCCGGCTCAACCGGCGGCTCGACCTGCATTTCGGGAACAAGATGGTCTGGTGAAGACATTCCTGGGCAAATGTTGGGCGGACACTCTGGTCCGCCGCCTTTGGCTTTTATTGCGTGACTCAGCTACCACTTGCTTACTGCGCCGACATGTCAACTTCAAAAAATCGAAATCAACTGCAATCGCGGCGCCCGCCCGGCACAGCAAGCCTGACACTATGCAATCGAGCTTTTTTCCCGCAGCCCGTTGGAAAAATATCCTGCCAGCGCCTGTCCGGTATACGACTTCTTGTTGCGCGCCACCTGCTCAGGCGTGCCCTGCGCCACGATGCGCCCGCCTTCTTCACCGCCTTCCGGACCTAAATCAATAATCCAGTCGGCGTTGCGGATCACATCCAGATTGTGTTCGATGATCATAACTGTATTTCCCAGATCGGTCAGCCGGTGCAGCACCTCGAGCAATTTCTTCACATCATCAAAATGCAGGCCTGTCGTGGGCTCGTCCAGCAGATACATGGTCTTCCCGGTCTGCCGCTTGCTCAACTCGCGCGCCAGTTTGATGCGCTGGGCCTCGCCGCCGGAAAGGGTCACGGCCGACTGTCCCAGATGGATGTACCCCAGCCCCACGTCCACCAGTGTCTGCAACTTCTGCCGGACCTGGGGGATATTCTCCAGAATCGGCAACGAATCTGAAACCGGCATTTCCAGCAAATCAGCAATCGACTGTCCCTTGTATTTCACCGCCAGAGTTTCGTGGTTGTAGCGTTTGCCGCCACAAACCTCGCACAGGACATACACATCCGGCAAAAAATTCATCGCGATCCGCCGCTGTCCTTCGCCCTGACAGGCCTCGCACCGTCCGCCGGAAACATTGAAGGAGAATCGCCCCGGCTTGTAGCCCCGCTCGCGCGATTCCGGCAACATGGCGTAGAGATCGCGAATTTGCGCAAACACTCCGGTATAGGTTGCCGGATTCGAGCGCGGCGTGCGTCCGATGGGAGACTGGTCAATACGAATGACCTTGTCGATGTTCTCGGTGCCCGAGATCGCCTTGAAGGCGCCGGGCTCTTCCCGCGACCGGTAAAGCTTCTGGGCCAGGGCGCGGTAGAGAATGTCATTCACCAGCGTCGATTTCCCCGATCCGGAGACACCCGTTACCACCGTCATTACCCCCAGGGGAAAAACCACGTCGAGATTCTTGAGATTATTTTCCCGCGCGCCCAGCAGTGTGACTGCGGCCCCGTTCGCCTGCCGCCGCTCGGCCCGCATTTCAATCTGTGTCCGGCCCGAAATGTAGGCTCCGGTGAGAGACTCCGGCACCCGTTCGATCTCCTCTGGAGTTCCATGCGCCACCAGGCCACCGCCGTGCCGTCCCGCGCCCGGACCCAGGTCAATCACGTAGTCGGCCCGGCGGATGGTTTCTTCGTCGTGTTCCACCACCAGGACGGTATTTCCCAAATCGCGCAGTTCCTCGAGCGCCTTCAGCAGCCGGCCATTGTCGCGATGGTGCAGCCCGATCGAAGGCTCATCCAGGACGTAGAGCACGCCACGCAGCTTGGACCCGATCTGGGTGGCCAGCCGGATGCGCTGTCCTTCTCCGCCGGAAAGGGTCGCGGCCGAGCGTTCCAGCGAGATGTAGCCCAGCCCCACGGCATCCAGAAATTGCAGCCGCTCCACGATCTCATGCACAATGCGCCCGGCAATGATCGCCTCGCGCCCGTTGAGCTTGATCTTCCGCGCCGTCTCCAAGCCCTTCGAGACCGGCAATGCCGTGAAGTCGGCAATCGACATTCCGTTCACCTTTACTGCCAGGCTCTCCGGCCGTAAACGTCTGCCCTGGCACGCCGGGCATTTCGTGGCCGACATGTAGTCCAGCAGAAATTCCCGGTAAGTGTCGGACGTGGATTCTTCCACCATCTGCTTGAGATACCCGAGAATTCCACGGAAACCGGTCTTCCGGCTCTTGCCGGATTCGCCCCCACCCTTGCCTGCTTCACCATAGAACAGCAGGTTCTGGATTTTCTCCGGAAGCTTTTCAAAGGGCGTCCCCAGGTCGAAGCCGTGGGCGGCCGCGGTAATTTGCAGCTGATGAATCAGGTTCTGGGACGCGGACCCCGGCCCGAGTCCACCGTCCAGCAGCGGCTTGGACCAGTCGTTGATTACCCGCGCGGGATCAAATTCATAGCGGCTGCCCAGACCATGGCACTCCGCACAGGCGCCGTAGGCGCTGTTGAACGAAAACGAACGCGGCTCCAGTTGCGGCACGCTGATGCCGCAATCCGGACACGCCAGTTTCGCCGAATAGAGCTGTTCCTCGCCCCCCACCACTGCCACCTGCACCAGGCCCCCGGCCAGTTTCATGGCCAGTCCCACCGACAATTCCAGCCGGTGTTCGATCCCGGTTTTCACCAGCAACCGGTCAATCACCACCTCGATGGTGTGGTTTCTTCGCTTGTCCAGGGGAATGTCGTCTTCGAGATTCACCAATTCGCCGTCGATCCGCGCCCGGGTAAAACCATGCTGCACCAGCTTCTCGATCTCCTTCTTGAACTCCCCTTTGCGTCCGCGCACGATGGGCGCCAGCACCATCACTCGATCTTCCGCCGTCAGGCTCATGACCCGCTGCACGATTTGCTCCGCCGACTGCCGCGCGATTGCCCGTCCGCATTTGGGACAGTGCGGAACCCCTATGGAGGAGAATAAAAGACGAAGATAATCGTAAATTTCGGTGATCGTTCCGACCGTGGACCGCGGACTGCGACTGGTGGTTTTCTGCTCGATCGAGATGGCCGGGCTCAGCCCGTCGATGGCATCGACGTCGGGACGCTCCATCTGGTCCAGAAACTGCCGGGCATAGGCTGAGAGCGTCTCCACATACCGCCTCTGGCCCTCGGCGTAGATCGTGTCAAAGGCCAGGGAAGACTTCCCCGACCCGCTCAGTCCGGTAATGACCGTAAGCGTTTGTCGCGGGATTTCGACGTTTATATTCTTGAGGTTATGCTGACGCGCCCCGCGCACCGAAATCTTGGTAATTGGCATGAAATTGCGAAAGTAACGACTGGCCTTCCGTAATGTGGACGGCCCCACAGAAATGTTGGAAAGTAGGTTTGCGCACTTCTACTCACGTATCTTAGTTGTTAATAGCCGCCAGCGTCAACGCGGGTAGAGTGGGGGGTTGCGCCAGACGGGTCCGGGGTGTCTGGTCCGGGACTTAACAGGAAAGTAGGCCGAACTTGGGCGGGTTACTGGTTGCGTTCGTCATTTCATTCACAGCCGTCACCGTTGTACTGGTGGGAATCCTCGCGGCTTATGCCGCTGTAACTGGCATTTTATATGCCTTCGCCTATCGTTCGCGCCAGCGCACCCGCACCACCGCCGCCATCCTCGTACCCCACCAGAGCCAAGCTAGCGGAGATTGACGGTCAGATCTCAGAACAAGCTTCAAACCCTTGTGAGACCCGCATGGAATTCCTTCCGGCTGACACCGAGGCCTGCAGCCCCTAAGTTCCGAGTCTGAAATCCGGGGCCTGTGGGTCAACCCCTGCTAGTTGGGACTACCTTGACGGGGGGGCGTACCTTGCTGTTGCTGCAGTTGTTGCTGCTGTTGCTGCAGCTCACGCAACAGTTGTTCGGGAGTCTTGACCTGCGGCTGGCCGTTGGGCGGCTGCGAGTTCGGTTCGTCGGCGGAGTTGTCCGGGGTGTCATCCGTGGACTGCCCTGCGATGTCCTCGCCCTGGGCCCCTCCGTCATCCGTCTGGACCTCGTTTTGACTCTGCACCGGTGCCGCAACTGCTGCAGGCTCAGGGGCCGCACCGGACTTCGAGGTTAGAATGAGCCGCTCCACGCTGTCGGGGTGCGCTGCCGAACCCAGCATCACATAGTTAAAGTGGGATCCATTCAGCAGGGATGCCAGGACGTCACGCGCCGGCCCCGGCCCCAAATGCGTCACCACGCGTTCGGTTGCATTGGCCGGAATCTCCACCATGGCTCCAGTCTGCGCTCGCACGGCCCGGAGAATGTCCCCCAGGGTCGAATTCTCGGCCACAATCGTAAGCAACCCCTGACTGAACCGGACTTGCGGGTGCACGGCCGGCATCTGCTCCAACGTAGGAGGCGGCGGGGGCGGGGCGGGCGGAGGTGGGGGCGCAGGCTGGGCCGCCTTGGCGGCACGCTTGTGCGCCTGAGGCTGCGGGGCGGCGTACGCCGTATTCAACAGCACGAGGGACAACAAGAGGGATGCCAGAACCGGCCAGACTGTCGCGCGCGGGACTGACTTGAAGAAAACCACAATACCTGCTTCGCGGCCTTACACCGGGTTGGATGCCGATTGCGGCCTAGGCGAATTGTAGCATCGCACGTAGATGTCGGTTCTCGCAGTTCGAGCGCGGGCGAGTGAATTTCGCTTTACTCCCTCTACCCTCGCGCACATTATATACTTTACACAAGGATCGGCCATTTGCTATGGTCCTGGTCATGGTATTTATTTCGCCCGCCTCGGTGGCCTCGACTTCTTGGCGTCGTGTTCCAACACTGTCGTCTGAGCCTGCTCTACAACCTTCCTGTGAAATAGATGCCTTACCGCTTCATCCGTTGTCATCTGTTTCGCGTGCTTCTTCTTTTTCGGCATGAGCACTCACTATGAAAGAAGCCATTGATCTCTGCAAGCCAATTGAGCAATTCGGCAGCGAAGAACGATGCCGCGAATATCTTGAGCAACTGCGCTGGCCCGACGCCAAGTCATGCTTGAAGTGCAAGTCGGAGAAGGTCTATCCCATCCTTGGCCGTAATCAGTACGTCTGCGATTCATGCACATATCAGTTCTCCGTCACCGCTGGCACAATCTTCCATGACACACACCTTCCCTTGTGGAAGTGGTTTCTTGCCACGTACCTGCTCTGTGAGTCGCGCAAGGGCATGTCCGCGAATCAGATTAAGCGCACCTTGGGAATCAGCTACAAGACAGCATGGTATCTGTGCCACAGGATTCGGGCTGCGATGGCTGAGGCTGACGGTCACAAGCTGTCTGGCGCCGTGAAGATCGACGAAGCGTACATGGGCGGCAAGCGGCGCGGCCACGGGGGTCAGTTGCGAAACAACTCCGCTGTAATCAGCATCCGCGAACGTGGCGGGCACCTCCATTTCATTCGCGCTGAGAACCTCAACCAAGACTCGCTTTACAAGATCATCCAGAGCAATGTCGATACTTCCGTTGACGTGACAATGACCGATGAATCGAAGCTCTACAACTTCAAGATAAGCAAATTCCGCGATGTTAAGCACAAGAGTGTCGACCACAGCCAAGACGAATACGTGCGCCGAGAGAAGGGCATGGTAGTCACCACGAACACGGTTGAATCCGCGTTCTCTCTGCTCAAATGCGGGATTGTGGGACCGTGGCATCGTGTCAGTAGAAAACACCTCGCGGCCTACCTCCACGAGATGACATGGCGTTTCAACAACCGCAAGAATCCGTTCCTATTTCGGGATACCATCAAGAAACTTATTGCCTCAGGGAATCTCGAATATAAGGACCTGATCAAAGCCGCCTAAGATCACTTTTGTCCCTCCTCCCTCTTAATCTTTCCAGAAAGGTTGTCACTAATAGTAATCAGATAATTAGCAGCACCTTCTCCCTCGCTTTCGTTATAGTCGTAACCGTTGATAGCTTTATGAAAGAAGTCAGCATATTGCTTGTTTCTGTGATCATCATTAACGTATTCTGGCGGGTCTTGGATAATTATTTCTGCACTTAGCTCCTGCGCCCGTTTTAACAGAGGGAGAAAGTATTTTTGAAATCTGCGCCTATGTTCTTCATTCATTTGGTTAGCTTCCCGGGGGGATAGTGACAGCGTGTTTGGCGCATTCATCGACGCTTCATTCGTAATATCTTTCATTTGCATACCGACCCTGTGGCCCTTCTCAGCCAGGTCGAGGAGTTCGGCGTTACTCATTATCTTGATGGCTGTAGGTGGTCTGGGACTAACTGGGGCAGATGCGCCGCTAGAAATGGGGAGATCGCCTGGAGATTTCTCGGTCACAGGTGCACCAGGCGGCAATGGCAAAGGACGAGTCAGGTTCCAAGTTAGATATGAACAATATGCAAGTAGTAAAATACCCAGACTACTTAATACCCAAATCTTCGTTCGGTAAAAAGGAACAGATTCATATGCCTGATCATCAGTAAACAGGGTTGTAAGTAGTCTTGATTCGCCAGTTTCATCTTGCATTTCCACATGAAGCGCATGGGCACTCTTTAGGACATGCCATGCCGCCAGCGCACTGATACCCCACACCCAGGGGAACAGTGCCTCCGCGGTATTTTCCTGAAATGCCTCTAGCGAAAGTTTGCCGTGATGCCATTGATAAAAAATAATGAGGCACACCAAGATGAAATCGAAGATCTTCTCGGTCAATTTAGGCACCAGTCCCTTCAAAAATTTGTCGAGCAGTCGAGCGGAGACTGAGAGACCTGCCATGACCCGGAATTGTACCACTCTCCTTGTGTGAAGGTGATAATCCCAGTGGGCAACTGAATTCCGCTTTGTTCCCCTGCCCTTGCACTAAGCGACCACGCGGAGCGTTCCCTGATTTTGCGGCCTCCCCGGTTGCGATATATCGTTGTGCGGCACCGCGAAGGAGGCACCCTTGTCCAAACTCAGTCTCAAGCAACAGCACGCAATACGATTTTTCCTGCCCCTCTTGTTGACTATCGCAATGGTTACAACCCTGGGCCTGGGCGCGCGCGATTCCTTCGCGCAATCCAGCGCCGGAGCAAGCCATTCCGCCAATTTCTCTCACTCCCTGCCACCGCTCGATGGCAATCACCTGCGCGCGATTGTCGTCGAAGTGAACTATGCGCCCGGCGAGGCCGACAAACCGCACAGCCATCCCTGCACGGTGATCGGCTACGTCGCCCAAGGCGCAATTCGCTTCCAGGTAAGGGGCGGGCCTGAGACCGTATACAAGGCGGGAGGAAGCTTCTACGAGGCGCCCAACGGTGTCCACCAGGTATCGGCCAACGCCAGTGACAAGGAACCGGCAAAGCTGATCGCTTTCTTCATTTGCGACCACGAAACGCCGCTGACCGTGCCTCCGCTGGATGGGCACGCTGGGCACGAAGCAAAATAGCTTCGAACCGCAATCTGGGATTAGAGAATTGTTTTCTTCTACTGCCGCGGAGCGTAGTAGCCCTTGCGCGCCCGCACCTGGAGGTCTTTATTCAGCGCGGTGATTTCAATGGAACGATAGCGGCCGTCAGCATCGAAGTCAGCCGGCTTGTAGGAAACCACATACTGACTTCGCAGTTCGTCCTCAATGGCGGCAAACGAATTCTTGACGTCCTTCATTTTGAAGGGAAAGAAGGCGCGTCCGCCGGTGGCGTCGGCAAGCTGTTGCAGGGCCTTGTCGCCACGCAGAATCAAGCCACTGTCATCGGTGGAAATGGCGTAAATGATCACTTCGGCGCGCTGCGCCGTCTCCACCGCCAAGGCGCGGCTGGTCTCGCTCTGATTATCTTCGCCGTCGCTGACCACGATGATGGCCCGGCGCACCGGATGGTCGTGCCCGTCCTTACTGAGCTTCTCGCGGCAGGCCCGGTAAATCGCATCGTAGAGGGCGGTGCCGCCGCCGTTGTGCAGGCTTCGCACCCCGGTTTCAAGCAGCCGAACGTTGTCCGTGAACTCCTGCGTGACCTGGCTGTGACTGCTGAAGCCCATCACGAAAGCTTTGTCGAAATTGGCACGCAAGGTGTGCTGCAAAAAGCTGACCGCGGCTTCCTGCTCAAAATCAAAGCGGCTATGCACCGATCCGCTGGTGTCCACCAACAATCCCAACTCGAGCGGCAGATCGGTCTCACGACGGAAGTTTATGATGGCTTGTGGCGGCTTGTGATCATCCAGGATGGTGAAATCACCCTGGTTCAAGTTGCGCACGAACTTGCCACGATGGTCGGTGGCAATAAACAGCACATTGACTTCATCCACCCGCTTCTTGATGGTAAGAATGGGATCCGAGGGATCGGATCCGTTGGCCGCGGAAGGTGCCGCAGTCGTGCTGGAGGCCGCGACATACGAGGACTGGGCCAGTGCCGGCAATCCAACCACGGCAGTAAATAGGGCCCCTGCCACCGCCGACCGACACCACTTCGTGTAGTTCATGCCCAGCCAATCCAAAATTTTCACGCCAAACCGCGTTAAAGGCCTCGTCCCTCAATTAGATGCACGTATCGGGCCGAAAGCCGCGCCACTACCGGTATTGTCCGACTCTAGGGGACTGCCGGGCCGGAGCCAAGTTACAAAAGGAGCACACGCTTGGTCACGAAGACAAAGGTCTTTCGGACCTTCAACTTAGCTTGTGGGGGGATGCTGCGTACGTCCCAGCACCAAGCCGTCGGATTCCGTAAACTATCATTGCAGTCTAACTTCGGCGGCATGAAGCCAAAATCTCCAAACCTGACCCGTTGCGCCTGGCCCAGCAACCCACTCTCCATCCGTTATCACGATGAAGAATGGGGCCTGCCCCAGCACGAGGATCATGTCCTCTTTGAGTTTCTCATTCTCGAAGGCGCCCAGGCCGGCCTGAGTTGGGACACCATCCTGCAAAAACGGGAAAACTATCGCGCCGCTTTTGACAACTTCAATCCGCAACGCATCGCCCGCTATGATCGCCGCAAGCTGGCAAGCTTGCTGCGCAATCCCGGCATCGTTCGCAACCGCCTCAAAATCGCGTCCGCGGTAAGGAATGCAAAGGCCTTTCTCCTCATCCAGCAGGAGTTCGGTTCGTTCGACAACTATGTCTGGCAATTTGTGGGTGGAAAGCCGCGCGTGAACGCCCGGCGCAAGACACAGCGGCTTCCGGCGCGAACCCCGGAATCCGACGCCATGAGCAAGGACCTCAAGAAACGGGGCCTGAACTTCGTGGGCTCGACGATCTGTTACGCCTTCATGCAAGCCGTCGGTATGGTCAACGACCACAGTATTGAGTGCTTCCGCTATGCCCAGATCAGCCGACGCCGGCGCGCCTGATCTCCCCGGATTGCCCTCCAGGCTTGCTCTACTTCCAGAATAACAATTGGCAGAGGGTGAATGGGACATGCCCGGCAACTTTATATCTGCCACCTGGCCAGCGGGTTAGAGGAAATCCGCGGACCTTGGGGCCTTGACAAGATGTTTGCCCAGCCCGCCGGGAGGCAGAGAACTGGCCGCGGAAGCTTGCCCTGGCCGGCCCCCTTTCACTTATATGACTAAGTCAAGTATATAATTGACAGTGTCACATTGTACGGAAGGCACCTCCATGGCCATTGCCCGCACTCGAGCCCCGCAGACCGTCCAGGCGGTGCGCCGCTTCAACCGCTTCTATACCCGGCAGATCGGCGTATTGCGCGAAGGCCTGCTTAAGAGCCCGTTCTCACTGGCTGAAGTGCGCGTGCTCTACGAAATCGCCAATTGCCGGCAGCCCACCGCCACCGACCTCTGCAAGCAACTGGGACTCGATCCCGGCTACCTCAGCCGCATGCTGCGCGGACTGGCAAAACGCGGCCTGGTTCACAAGTCAGCCTCCCAGGCGGATGGCCGGCAAAGCCTGCTGGGATTGACCGCCCGCGGCCGAGACACCTTCGCCGCTCTCGACGCACGGCAGAGCGAAGAAGTTGCCACCATGTTGCTCCCCCTCTCAGCCGCCCAACAATCCCGCCTGGTGCAAGCCATGCGCGACATCGAAACCCTGCTCGGCGCCGCCCCGGCCCCCCAGGCCCCGTATATCTTGCGCACCCATCAGCCCGGGGATATGGGCTGGGTCATCCACCGCCACGGCGTTCTCTACGCGCAGGAGTATGGATACGATGAGCGGTTCGAAGCGCTGGTGGCCGAGATTGCAGCCAAATTTATTCAGCATTTCGACCCCAAGCACGAGCGCTGCTGGATTGCCGAGAAGGATGGCGAGATCGTTGGCTCGGTGTTCCTGGTGAAGAAATCGAAGACCGTGGCTAAGCTGCGCCTCTTGCTGGTGGAACCATCGGCCCGCGGACTGGGCCTCGGCGGTCACCTGGTCGGCGAATGCGTGCGCTTTTCCCGCCAGGCGGGCTACAGGAAAATTGTCCTATGGACGCAAAGCGAGCTCCCAGCCGCCCGGCACATTTACCAGCAAGCCGGCTTCCGCCTGATGCAGCAAAAAAAGCACCGCGACTGGGGCCGCGAGGATTTGATATCGGAAATCTGGGAACTCAAACTGTGAGCCTGGGTTCTTAATGTAGGCGCGGGCGTCCTCGCCCGTGCTCCTGATTCACGAGCCAAGCTGCAAGCAGAAGTGACCAAAAGGAAAAAGGATTAGCGGGGGAATTGTCTCTAGTTGTTCGGACCGGTCTCACCGCCGCCGTCGCTCAAGGCCGCGGCTATCTCCGCAACAAATTCCTGGCAATGAAGAACACGTTCGCCGGCCGTTCCGCCAAGCGGCGCATGAAATATGGGTACCACTCCGTTCCGAACGGGATGTAGACCCGCATGCGCCAGCCTTCGCGCACCAGTCGCCGCTGCAGGTCGCGGCGGATGCCATAGAGCATCTGGAATTCAAAGGCGTCGGGTGAAATATTCTCCTGCCTGGCAAACACCTTCGCTTCCTTGATGATCTTCTCGTCGTGCGTGGCCAGGCCGTGATAGACGCCGCTTTTCATCAGAACCTTCATCAGCCGGACATAGTTCGCGTCGACTTCCAATTTTTTCTGGAACGCGATTTCCTCCGGCTCCTTGTAAGCGCCTTTACACAAGCGGATGCGAATTCGCTCGGCCAGAAGGCCCTCGATGTCCTTTTCCGCGCTCCGCATGTAAGACTGAATCACCGCGCCCACGGCGCCGGCGTGACCCGGCATGCGGTGCAGTTCGTGCACAAAGTCCAGCGTGCGCTGCGTGTAGGGCGAGCCTTCCATGTCCACGCGGACGAAATTACGCGGATTCATGGCCGCCGCTTTCACCACCAGGCCGGTCACCAGATCGCGGGCGAGTTTCTCGTCCACGTCGAGACCCATGTGGGTCAGCTTCAGGCTGACATTCGCGTTGAGCTGGCGATTGGCGATCTCGTCCAGCATTTGATGGTAAAGCTGGGCGCTGGCCTGGGCTTCCTCGGCGTTGGTGACGTTCTCCCCGAGATTGTCCACCGAAACGCTGAGCCCGGCCTGATTGACCTTTTGAGTGACGCGCAGCGCGTCGTCCACCTGGGTACCGGCCACAAAGCGGCCAGACAGGCGGCGGCCGATGGCAGATCGCTCGGCCATTCCGCGCAGCGAGCGGTTCTCGGAGAGAGAAATGAAAAGTGTCCTCAGCACCGCGTTCCTTCCGGGCCAAGGTCGGGATGACGGGTGACCTGCACGCGCATGAAGATCAGGGAAATTTGTATCACACTCGAAGAAAATCTGAGGTGGGCCTGAACGAGCTCAGAATGCGGCTGGGTTATTGCGGATCAAACTTGACTTCGATGGGTTCCCGGGTTTCATGCGCGGCCGGCGCCCATTTCCACTTGTAGATCGCGGACTGCGCCGCCCTGACCAGGACTGGATTTCCGCCCTTCACCTCGACCGACTTGACCGCGCCATTCGCCTCCACCACCGCTTCAGCCTTGACGCTTCCTCTTAACTGGATCGCGCGGGCCATTTCAGGATATTGGGGCATCACCCGGTTCACTATCTTGCGAGCGCCTTCGGTCTGCTGTGCCTGGCCAGGTGAGGCCAGGGCGCAGACGAACACCCCAATTAACACCAGGCTAGCTGTCAGTAGGCGAGTCATAAGGTCCGAAACCAACTGCAGCATATTCGCGTCGATCGATTTCGGAAAGATGACCTAGGTAACCGGCACTGGTTCCTTTTCGGAGCTTGAAGAGGTCGGAGGTCACCCCGGCAGATTGGCCCTGGATCGAAGAAGCGTGAGGGGCACGGATTGGGCGGAAACCGTGGTGCAGCGGGGCTTCGGGACAAGAGTCTATTCCATCAACAGCTCGTCTACATAGCACCAGCGCCAGCTCTCGCCGGGCTCAAACGATTGAATGATGGGATGCTTGGTCTGGTGAAAGTGCTTTGTGGCATGTTTGTTTTTCGAAGAATCGCAGCAGCCGACATGACCACAGATGAGGCATTCCCGCAGATGGACCCAGGTGTCTCCCATCTCCAGGCACTCCTTGCAACCTTGGCCACTCGGTTTAACTTGTCGGATTTCTCCCAGATGGGAACAGGTCGCGGCTGGACGCGGCATTTCGACTACCTCCGGAAAGGACCTTCGTGACTGCGCTACTCGGCCTCGTGTTCCAGAAATTTCTCAGCTTCGAGGGCTGCCATACAGCCGCTGCCGGCGGCGGTGATCGCTTGCCGATAGCGCCGGTCTTGCACGTCACCGCAAGCGTAAACGCCAGGCACCCGCGTGAACACGTTGTTGGTTGTCACCAGATATCCGTCCTGATCGGTTTCGAGTTGGCCCTCGAACATCCGGGCATTCGGTATGTGGCCGATGCCCAGGAACATGGCGCTGGTCGGGAAATCCCGGACCTTGTCGGTTTTGGTATCGCGCAACTTGAGGGCGGTGACTTCCTGCTTGGCCGGGTCAAGCACGTCTTCGACGACGGTGCCGGTCAGAAATTCAATTTTCTTGTTCTGCTGTGCCCGGTCGAGCATGATCTTGGAAGCTCGGAATTCATCGCGGCGATGGATCAGGGTCACTTTGGAGGCGAAGCGAGTGAGGAAAATGGCTTCCTCCATGGCCGAATCGCCGCCACCCACGACTGCGATTTCCTTTCCGGAAAAGAAGAAGCCGTCGCAGGTGGCGCACGAAGAAACCCCGTGCCCGATCAACGCCTTTTCCCCGGGCAATCCCAACCAGCGCGCTGAGGCCCCGCTGGCAATGATCAGAGTGCGGGCGTGAATCGTTTCCTTGCCAAAACTCACCGCGAAAGGCCGCTGGCTCAGATCAACGCTGACCACGTGGCCCAGCTGATACTGGGCCCCGAAGCGTCCCGCCTGCTTGCGCATGTTCTCAATCAACTCGGGACCCTGGATACCCTCGGGGAACCCGGGGAAGTTTTCCACCAGGGTAGTGAGCGAGAGCTGCCCTCCGGGCTCATGTCCTTCAATCACCAAAGGCTTGAGATTGGCGCGAGCGGTGTAGAGCGCCGCCGTGTGACCGGAGCAACCCGACCCGATGATGACGACGTTGCGAATATTCTCCATGGCTCGTTGCAATTACGCGCGACAGTACGTGCAGACTTAGATTGCCAAATTCAGATTTGGATGCAGCCCCTCGCCAGTAGCGCCGGCCTGCCGCCGGCTGTCCGGAGGGCATCATGCCCTCCGCCGTCCTATTTCTTTTTCGCCGCCGGCTTCCTGGCTGCGGAGGGGTGCTGTGCCTTCTTTTCCGCCGTTCCGCCAATCCGCTCCAGTTCGTTCGGCACCGTAGTGCGGGCCCCCAGCAGACCGCGATAGTTCGAAAGGATCGCCGACGCGCTCTGAAACAGGGGCTCGTACGCGCTTTGATCCGGCGCGGGACTGGTCTCCGACCCAGGGCACCGGGCCAGCACGACCGACGATTTACCAAAGCGCTCCAGCTTGACCCGACTGGCAGGCGTGCTGCTGATCAGCATGGTGGCGGGCGTGGTCACGGCCGATGCGCTGTCCTCAATTGAAACCTGCAGCAGGTCTTTAGGCTCGCGCACCCGGAAGACCAGGGTCTCGACCATATTCTTCGGGTCCACGCTGAACGAATACTGCACCGTGGAAAATAGCGCCTGTACGGCAAACTCACGCCGGATGCGCACCCAACTGGCCGTGCCTGGGTCGGACGACATTTGTCCCCCCGATCCCGGCTGCAAAAATCCAGGTCCGACTTCCAGACTGGACCTTCCCCGATCGATCTCGAAGTCCACGCCAAACAGAGGCTCTTTTGGCACTCGGGACAGCGCGGACGCAATTTCCTGCTGCTCCCCGGCCGAAGGAGAACACACGTTCAAAACGTTTACCTTGACCTGCGGCTGAGACCGCTGTTGCCCAGTCGCCAGCGCGCTCAGGCCAAGACACATCACGACGGTTAGGATGGTTCGGTGCACCAAGGGATTTTAGCAGGAGCTATGGACTTCGGACTCAGACCTCGGACTTCGGGCCTCGGCCAACGCGCCGGCGTCCCCGCCGGCTGTCCGGACGGCATCCTGCCCGCCGCTGCGCGCGGCGTCACGGATCCATGCGAGTCCGCTGTCCAACGTTCGTTGTCCAACGTCGGGGTTAAAATCAGCTCATGGCAAATCTGACCCTGGTTTATGGAATGCGGCTCCTGCCCTCGGAAGAGGTCTCGGAGGTAGGCGACGCGACCCTCAAGCTGAAAAACGGGCGCGAGGCCCACGTCACCATGCACGTGCTCGAAGGCAGTAAGGAAGAAATCGAGAAACAGCTAAAGACCAGCCTGGAAGCGTTCTTCGATTTCTACCCGGAGATTTAGGCGCGGACCGCGGACCTCAAACTCCGGGCGTCGAGCCTCAGACCTCTCAGCCAATGGACCTCCAACCCCAGACATCGGATTGATTGGCTCATCGTGAAGGAACAGGAACGAACCGGGATCAAAAAATCGATTTTCGAGATCCGCCCCAAGGATTCTGAAGCCTGAGGTCCGAAGCCTGAGGGCTGAGGCCTGAGGTCTGAGGCCTGAGGTCTGAGGTCTGAAGTCCGAGGGCAGACGCCCGAAGTCCGACCTCGGACGTCCGAGTCTATAATCTTTTTGCGCAATGGACCTGTCTCTCCGCACTGTCCGTTTTCGACTGCGGGCTGCCGGGGTGCTGCCTCGCACCCGGCTGGCGCGTGCCGCCTGTTATCTGCTGGGACTGGATCTGCTTCTCTTCGCCCTGCAGAGACTCTTTGGATTATTCAAGGTTTCCTACGGCCTTGCTCTTAGTGTATGGATCGGAATCCTCAGCTTTCTCGCGATCATCCTTTTTGCCCTGCTCGCCTTCCGCTGGCTCAAGGCCAGGCTGCTCTGGCGCCTGCGGAACCGCCTGATCGTGACCTACATGTTCATCGGCGTGATCCCGGTGGTCCTGCTAATGGCCATGGCGTTCATTACGATTTATTTGTTCGCAGGCCAGTTCGCAAACTTCGTCGTGACCTCGGAGCTGGATTCCCGGCTGAGCAGCCTGCAATCGGCAAATGCGGCCATTGCGAATGAATTGGCAGCGCGGCTGGGACGCGGTCAACCGGCGATTGCAGAATCCCTGGAGGGCTTAAAACGAAACGATCCCGCGTGGGCGTCGCGCCAGATTTGTGCCTGGAGAGATGGCAAGCCGATCGACGCTTGTACCACTGCCACACCCGGGAAGACTCCATTTACATTTCCATCTTTCCTGAGTCCGGCTTTCGGAGCCATTGTTTGGGACCACGATGAACTGTATCTGCGGGCGGGAACTGAAATCGGTTCCGGAGCGCAGAAGCTGTCCGTGGTCTCGAGTGAGGCGCTCGACCGGGAGCTATTGGAGAAACTGGCGAAGGACCTGGGTGAGATCACGCTCTACTCCGCCCGGATGGTTGCCGAAGCACCGGCTCCGGCAGCGAGGTCAGCCCCTCGCATTTCAATCGAGAGCCCGGACAAGCAAGACAACTTCCGCCCCGGCAAGAATGGGGCGCCTCCCGACCGCGGACGTGAAGAGCTTCGTCTCGCCTTCAGCGCCGGCGCGTTGCCGGTTGCAGGCAACATTCTTGATCGCGAGATCGCCTTTGCCACACCGCTTTCGGTCGTGGATTGGGCAACCGGCGCGCAGAAAAAAACAGGTGCGCTGCTGCGGGTCCTGACCCGGCCGTCGGTGCTCTACGCCCGCCTCTTCGCGACGCTGGGTGACTTCGCCACCGGCGTTGAGTATTTGTTGTTGTTCGCGGCAGTGGTTTTCGCCATCATCGAACTGCTGGCACTGTTCATCGGGACACGCCTGACTCGCACGATTACGGGCGCGGTCGCCCAACTCTACAACGCCACTGAACACATCAATCGCGGAGACTTCAGCCACCGCATTTCAGTGACCTCCAGCGACCAACTGGCTACCTTGGCCAACTCGTTCAACTCCATGACGGCATCCATCGAGAACCTGATCGAGGAGCAAAAGGAGAAGCAGCGGCTGCAGAATGAATTGACCATCGCGCAGGAAGTGCAGGAGCAGCTCTACCCGCAGCATATTTCGCAGCTGGCTTCGCTGGAGGTATACGGCTTCTGCCGCCCGGCGCGCACGGTAAGTGGAGACTATTACGATTTCCTTACGCTGAACTCAGAAAGGGTCATCCTGGCAGTGGGTGACGTCAGCGGAAAAGGCATTTCCGCCGCCCTGCTGATGGCCACCATTCACTCGGCTGTCCGCGCCTATAGCCTGGAAGGCGCGCCCAGCATGCGTGAACCGGTGGGGGCCGGGGCCACGGGAGGTAGTCTTGCATTGCCTTCCGGCTCAACCGGCGCTGAGCTGTCCTCGGGCGCGATGCTGTCCTTGCTCAATCATCAGCTTTACCAAAGCACCCCAGCGGAAAAATACGCAACTCTGTTTCTCGGAGTGTACGACGGCCGCCAGCGCAAGCTCACCTACAGCAACGGCGGTCACCTGCCCCCTATTATCCTGGGCGAAGACGGGTCGATTCGGCGCTTGGAGCAGGGCGGCACAGTCATCGGTCTGTTCGAGCGCAGAAGCTACCAGGAGGCGTCGGTCGCGCTGCGCCGGGGGGAGCTCTTGCTGGCTTACAGCGACGGTGTGACTGAACCGGAAAATGATTTCGGCGAATTCGGCGAGCAACGTCTGATCGACCTGGTCTGGGAACACCGCGACCAACCTTTGGCTCGAATCTGCGAGATTGTCACCGCTGCGGTGGACGATTGGATCGGCGCCAACGAACAGCCCGATGACATCACCCTGGTGCTGGCGCGAGGCCAATAGATTGATGCAGGCGCGAGAGATTGATGTGGGCGCGAGCGTCCCGCTCGTGCTGCAGCGCCGAACTCCAGACCTGAGAAAATGAAGATTCTGCGCCACGTATTCCACGTATTCGGAGAAGGCGGCAGCACGGCCGGTCCAGGGCCATTTATTGTGGGCCCGGCCTCAGGCCGGCGCCGCCCTCCCCGAAGCTCCGCGAACCCGTAAATACAGAACAGGCACGCCCCTCGCGGAGCAAGCTTTTGCAGAAAAATGAAATTTCGGTTGAACTAGGAAACAGGGTGGTCTAGCAGATCAGAACGCATAGCCTTGCCAGCCGGGAATGAATCGCCGGCGGAGCGGAGACATTCGAAATCTCTCCGCGCAACCGGGTGATGGCCTTGGGGAGCAGAATTTGCGGCGCAACCGCAATCGCGATGCGGGTCGCAGGATCGCAGACACGTGCATGCGCCGCCACCGGAGCCGTGCCCCCGTGGCAGGTGAACGCGGGCAGTGCCACCTGCGGAAGAACCAGGATCGCGGCGAACAGCACCAACTCGAAAATGAGGATTGAAAGCTGCCAGCGCCTCATGGAAGACAACCTGCCCTGCACCCAGATTTACTCGCACCCGCGGCCCCTGTCAATCGGGAAGAACTTGAGGCAGTGCCCCGGTTCAATTCTAGAGACAATCGCGAGGGGCTTCGTCCTTCTACTTTGCCTTCCCTGGTTTCGTCAGGACGGTCACGCGGGAAGTCACCTGCTGCCCCGCCTCCATGCCTCCTACAATCACCAGCCTCTCCGGGATCACCAGCAGCCCGCGATGATCCATGGTGGGGTTCGGGGTGTGCGGGTTGATGGTTTCCCACTTGCCGCTGCGCAAGTCGAAGGCGAAGGTTACCGGAGACGGCTCCGCCGGTACTCCGTTGTATCCGATGCCGTTGTAGTTGTAGGGATTATCGGTACCGCCGGAAAAGTAAATCTTCTGGTCTTTTTCCGAGCCTCCCGCCGCGATGCGGTAGCGCGCCGATCCGGGATGGCTGGGGAGCTTGGTCCACTGGATTTTCGCGAGGTCATGGTGGTCGATCTTCCCCATCCAGCATTCGTCTGACGCGATGTACTTGGGCTGGCCTGCCGCGGAATTCTTGTGCGCCCCGTCGATGTACACAATCGTATCGCCCACGATCGCGCCAGCATGGCCAAACACGGGCGTGCCCGGGATTGGGGTGGCCTGCGACCATTTGTTCTTCTGCGCGTCGTACAACTGGACGTTGCGCACCGTGTCCGTCTTCGACCACCCGCTCACAATGTAGATGTAACGGTCGCGATAAGCTCCGGCGACCGCATCGTCGACCGCCACCGGCATGTCTTCGGCCCGGAACCAGCGATCGGTGAGCGGTTCGTACACATTGACGTCAGGCAAGGTAGCTTCCTCGCCCTGCGCATCCACTGCGTAGCCGCCGAAAAGGAACACGTGTTCACGGGCCCCGACCGCCGTTGCCGCCAGACGTCCCACCGTCCCCGGGACGGCGTGCATCTCGGCCCATTTCCCGGTGTCGGGATCGAGCGTGTAGGCGGCATTGCTGACCGCATCCCAGGTTTTCTTCGCCCCCATACCCATCAGCGAATAGAGCATCAGGGATCCTCGGCTCTTCACGCTGGCAACGGCATTGTTGGTGAGCGGAACCGGCAGGGGGTCGAATTTCAGCGGCGGCTCCTCTGCAAACAGGAGGCCGCATAGGAGGACTAGAAAAACAAATCCAAAGGGCTTGTGCATCGCAGGAGATTCTAGCAGTTCGCGTAGTGCCGCAGTCCCAGCGGCTGTCCGGCCGGCGCTATCTCTTGCCCGAATTGCGCCCGCCCCGGCGAACCATTAGGATTCGGAACGGTAGTGCTGATGCGGCCAAATTACCGGCGACTCACGATCTCACTGGCCCTCTCGTGGTTGCTGGCGGGCTGCAGCATCACCTGGGCGCAGTCGACAAGCGTTCAGGCTCTGCTGCGAAGCGGCCAGGCCGCACTCGACGCCGACGACTATGCCCACGCCGCGGCCAGCTTCGAACGCGCCCGGCAAATGGCTCCAGACAATCTTCCCGCCAACCGCGGCCTGGTACTGAGCCTTCTCCAGCTGGGCCAGCTGACTGGAGCCTTGCAGGTCGGGCGTGAAGCCGTCACCCGCTGGCCGCAGGACGCGCCGCTCCAGCATTGGCTTGGACTCGCCTACTTCAAGGCCGGGCAGAACGGTCCGGCCTTGGAAGCTCTGCAGCGTTCAGAAACCCTCGATGGCGGCCATTTCGACATTCACTTTGACCTGGCTCTGGTGCTGCTCCAGCAAACTCAATATTCCCCAGCCGCCGAGGAACTGGAAAAGGCCATCAAACTTCAACCCTCGCACGCGCTCGCCCACGTCCTTCTGGGACGTGCCTACCAGAACACCAACCGCACCCTGCAGGCCATCCAGCAGTTTCAAACCGCGTTGCGCATCGATCCCGACACGCCTCTCGGGCACTATCATCTCGGATTCGCATACGCCAGCCTGGGGCGCAACCAGGAAGCCATCGCCGAATACCAGAAAGAACTTGTCCGGTCCCCCGAAAATCCATTGCTTCTGTATCAGCTCGGCCGCTGTCTGCTGGAAACCGGCGAATTGAAAGCCGCGCTCCCGCACTTGAAACGGGCCACCGAACTCGATCCCGCCAATCCGGACGCGGCTTACGATCTGGGCAAGGCACTGCTGCTGGCCGGCAATACCGAAGCCGCCGTGACCGCATTGCAGCGCTCGATCGATCTGAAGCCGGGCGATCCCAGCCCGCACTACCAACTGGCTCGTGCCCTGCAGAAGTTGGGCAAGACCGACCAGGCCCAGCAGGAATGGCAACGCTTTGCCGAACTGAAGAAGGCCCAGCCGGAAATGGGAGGCATGGCCACGGGCCGACCTCAATGAGTCTGACTCCCCGATCTTCCGTCAAACCCAGGGTGGAGCAGCGCTTCAGCGCCACCATGAAGGATTCATTTCTGAGAGCAGCTTCAGAGACTGTGTCACAACCCTTCTTTCGCCCCTTCGGGGCTCGCTCGCGATCCACTCTTTACCCACGGCTTGCGCCGTGGGCTTTATTTTTGCGCCGCTTCGCGGCTTTTTGTGGACCCGCTAGTCCATATTTTGCTCGTGGCCAAGGTTGCCACAGAACCTCTTCGGCCGCAGTGGACAAGCGTGTGATCCTGAGAGTAATCGCCGCAGCCATGCCGCTCGTACTTGGCCTTTTGGGCATCCCCGCGTCAGCTCAGCGCCAGCCCGTTCATGCATCTTCTCCCACAAACAAGGCTGCGCATGCGAGCCCGGTTTCCTTTGCCGATGTCACTCGCGCTTCCGGCATCGATTTCCACCTCACCTGTGGAGAGCCTGAAAAACTCTACATCATGGAATCCATGTGCGGCGGGGTGGCGGTTCTTGACTATGACAACGACGGCTGGATGGACATCTTCCTGGTCAACGGGTCGACAGTCGAAGACGCGCGCTCGGGCAAGTGCCACCCCGGCAAGCTCTACCACAACAATCGTGACGGCACCTTTACCGACGTCAGCGCCAAGGCAGGAATCACGCACTGCGGCTGGGGATTCGGCGTAGCCGTCGGCGACTACGACAACGATGGATGGGAAGACCTCTACATCACTTATCTCGACGGCGGGGTGCTTTACCACAACAACCACGACGGAACCTTCACCGATGTCACCGACAAAGCCGGAGTAGGAAACGCCGGACGCTGGGGCACCAGCGCGGCCTTTGGCGACTACGACAATGATGGCAATCTCGACCTTTACGTGGCCAACTACGTCGACCTTGATCTCAATCATCTTCCCGAATTCGGGCAAGGCCCCTTCTGCACCTATCGCGGCATTGCGGTTTCCTGCGGCCCCCGCGGACTAAAAGGCGGCCGCGACCGCCTGTATCACAACAACGGCGACGGCACTTTCACCGATGTAACCGAGAAATTGAATCTCGATCCCGACAGCTACTACGGCCTGGGCGTGCTATGGCTGGACTACGACAAGGATGGATGCCTCGATCTCTACGTGGCCAACGATTCCTCGCCCAGTCTGCTCTACCACAACGACTGCAAAGGCAAATTCACCGAAGTGGGCGCTGAGTCGGGAGTGGCCTATAGCTCGGACGGACGCGAGCAAGCCGGCATGGGCATCGACTCCGCCGACTACGACCATGACGGCTGGCCCGACATTGTCAAAACCAATTTTTCCGACGACACCAACGACCTCTATCACAACGATCACAACGGCGAGTTCACCGACCTGGCCGGAAGTGCCGGTTTTGGCCCGGTCAGCGTCCCCTTCCTGGGTTTCGGGGTAAAGTTCCTCGATTTCGACAACGATGGCTGGCCGGACGTTTTCGTGGCCAACGGCCACGTAAATCCGCAGGTGGACCAGCATTCTTTTGGCGTGACCTACGCCGAGCGCCCGCTACTGTTCCACAATCTGCGGGATGGAAAGTTTGCCGAGATCGGCCTCAAGGCAGGGCCGCCTCTGTCCCGGCGTTACGTGGCCCGGGGCGCCGCCAGCGCCGACTTCCTGAATAACGGCAATGAAGATCTGTTGGTTACAATCCTCGACGGTTCTCCGCTGCTGCTGCGCAACCAGTCCACCCGGAAGGGACACTGGCTGCGCATCAGGACAGTGGGCAAAAAGTCCAATCGCGACGGCTTTGGCGCCCGGGTCGAGGTCACGGCCGGCAGCCTGAAGCAAAGCGCCGAAGTGCGAGCCAACAGCAGCTTCGAGTCCGCCAGCGATCCCCGGCTGCACTTCGGCCTGGGACCCGCCACCCAGGTCGACTCCATCACTGTCCGTTGGCCCTCCGGCACAGTTGACCACGTTGGCAGGGAGGCTGCCGACCAGGAACTGGTGGTCGAAGAAGGAAATGGGGTGGTGGCCCGCCACCGGTCCGGAACATCGGAGAAACGCCCGCTAACTCCACCCATCCGCTAAGGTTGATCGTCTATAACAACTTTTCACACCATAGTTGGTCCGATCGTCAGGGGACGCCATGCAACATTCCAAATTCTGGAGTGCTGTTAGCAAGCGTCTACCGTTCGCCATAGGCTAACTCGATCGATTCCCCCTAAGCTATTGACATAACTATACGAATGCTTTGGCGAACTACGTGCCGTTGCATCCCCAAGGGTTGTCGTGCATGGTTACGTGTTTTCACCGTAATTAGTGGGGTTTGTTAAATAGAATCAGCAATATACAAATAACAGACCATGACAGTCTGTGTTATTGAGAGCCGTCCGGTGCACCCAATGTTTGGGTTGCCAAGCCACCGATGAGCTCCGGGCCCAGGTTTACCGTTTCAGACGGAAAACATCTCCAAGGTTCGAAAGAGGGTAGGTCAATGAAGAAATTGCAATTGTGCCTCCTGTCGTTTTCATTGCTGGCGCTGTCGCTGGGCGCGTTTGCGCAAATTCAGAATGGTCAGTTCACCGGGACCGTGACCGATCCCTCAGGTGCCACTGTCACCAATGCCCAGGTAACGGTGACCAATGTTGCGACCAACCTTTCCGTGGCGACCACCACCAATCAGGAAGGCGTATATGTGGCCAGGGAATTGCCGGTTGGGACCTACAAGATTGTGGCCGAGGCCCCCGGCTTCAAGACGGTCACGAATAACAACGTTAACCTGAATGCCGGCACGATCGCTCGCGTGGATTTCAGGATGCAACTGGGCCAGGCTCGCGAAATCGTCGAAGTCACAGGCGCAGCGGCCGCGATCAACACCGAAGACTCGAAGCTGTCATCCACCGTCAACTCCGAGCAGGTGGCCAATTTGCCCTTGAACGGCCGCAACATCTATGACCTGATGCAGCTGGCTCCCGGCGCGGTCAACGTGCGCGGTGTGGTTTCAGAGAACGGTGCCAACACCGTGGTGAACGGTCTGCGCGAAGACTTCAACGGCTTCCTGATCAACGGCGCGTCGAACAAGGGTCTCAGCGGCGGCGCAGTCAATCAGCCGATCGAAGACACGGTGCAGGAATTCCAGCAGTTGACCCTGAACATGTCGGCGCAGTACGGCAACAGCGCCGGCTCGGTCACCAATCTGGTGACCAAGGCGGGTACCAACAGCTTCCACGGCAGTGGCTGGGAGTTCAATCGCAACGACGCCTATGACGCCAACGGGTTCTTCCTGAACCATACGAACGTTGGGCGCCAGGCCTTGCGCTTCAACCAGTTCGGCGGCACCTTCGGTGGTCCCATTATCAAGGACAAACTATTCTTCTTCTTGTCTTACCAGGCAGACCACTTCCGTGAATCCGCTCCGCCGAGCACGGTCACAGTCGAGTCTCCTGAGTTCGAACAAGCTGTGATCTCGGCCTTGCCCAACTCCGCGGCGGCTCTGCTGTACAGAGACTTCAAACCAACCCATGCCGGCGCTTCGCAGGGCGATCTCACGAGCTATGTGGGCGGGGGCTTTTCGGGATCCGGATTCGGAGGCTTCACCGACTATTTGTGCGCCAATAAGAGCACACCTCTGATTGCGAGCCGGATCGCTGCGGTGATCGGAGTAACGGCAGCAGACAACACCGCCCTGGCTGCCGCGGGGTGTCCCACTTTGCCGATCCAGGCAGGGACCTTCCCCCGCACGGGCGTACCATTCGAACTGAGTGCCATTGCCTTCAACGGTTCAGAGAACCAGAACAACGTTGGCGAGGGAAACCTCTTCAACGGCTGGGAAGGTTCAGCTCGGCTGGATTACAACTTCAGTCAAAAAGACCGGCTGTTCGTCCAACTAAATTGGAATCGTTTGTCCGATAACTTCGGCTTCCCCAATACGGTGAGCCAAAGCAACGGTCGGGGCCCGGCCTTCCTCAACCCCGTGATCCAGAAATTCCCCAACGGCCAGATCAGCTTTATCCATACTTTCAGCCCCGCGGTTTTGAACGAGTTCCGAGCGGGATACACGTTAAACGTGACTGGTGACGTTACCACTGCGACTCCGGGTGTTCCGGATTTGCGCTTCGACGACGGCAGCATGGGATTCGGGTCTTACGCCGGCTACCCTCAAACCTTCCACGAGAACATCTATTCCTATTCCGACATGGTCTCGATCTCCCACGGCAGGCACAGCCTGAAGGCGGGCGTGGACATACGGAGGAACATTGAGAATAGCGAGTTCAACGTGGCGCGGCCGTCGTACTACTTCTTCGATCCGCTGTTTTTTGCGGCGGACAGTCCTTATACCCAGGCGGCGGGCGTCGATCCTGGAATCCTGTCCGGCATCGCCGGCGCATCTGGCCAGCAATTTCCGGCACTGGCGCAACTTGGAAATGGGCGCGTACTTCCAGGACGATTGGAAGGTAACACGCAATCTGACTCTTAACCTGGGGATGCGGTATGACCTCTACACCCGGCACAACGAGCTGAACAACCAGGTCACCACCTTCATTCGTGGACCGGGGAGCGGGATCATCGACAACATCTCGACTGGCGTAGGTCAGATTCAGAGCGCCAGCATTCCGGCCGGGCTGCCCGGTTGCGACACGCCGGACGAAATCGCGCAGGCCCAGATCGCTGGAGTCTGTGGTCCGGGTGGATTCACCACGGCCAAGAGTCTGGGTAAGGGAGATCACAACAACTTCGGGCCTCGGGTAGGCTTTGCCTGGGACTTGTTCGGCGATGGAAAGTCATCGCTGCGCGGCGGTTTCGGCGTCTCCTACGAGGGCACGCTGTACAATCCGCTCTCCAACTCGCGCTGGAACCTGCCTTATTACTCATTTAACTCCGCCACGGGTTCGATCAATGGCGGCACCGACACCGTGATCTACGGACCCTACGCTTGCACCCCGACGTGCGCTCCGGATCCTACCGCCACTCCGACCTTCAGCGGTCCGGCTACCAATCCCAACCAGGGAGTGGGAGCGCAGGCGACCGGCAACCTGACGGGCTGGGATGCCAGCAATCCCAATACCGCCATTCTGACTGGCATTGTCTATCCCGAGGGCATCCGGGATCCGTATGTCTACAACTACTTCCTCGGCTTCCAGCGTGAAATCATGCCCCGGTTGGTGATAGAGGCCAACTATGCAGGAACGACCGGACATAAGCTGTTCCGGGCCGAGAACGTCAACCGCATCCCTGGAGGCCGCTTGCCTGCAGGGTCCTGCGTGACTGACAATTTCGGCCGGCAATTGTGTGGTCAGGTCGACGCCACCAATCCGCTTGGACGTCTCAATCCTAACTTCGGAACGTTGCGCGTTTGGGAGAACGTTTCGAACTCCAATTACAATTCACTTCAACTTTCGCTGAAAAAGCAGGCGTCTCACGGCATGACCTTCAATATGAACTACACCTGGAGTCATGCCATTGACGAGGGCTCCACATGGCATAGCGGAGCCACCAGTTCGAACGGTCCGGGGGCTGGCGAGGGTTACACCACCGACGTCACCCAGCCCGCTCTGGACCGGGGCAATTCCATCTTCGACGTCCGGCAGCGCCTGGTTGCGAACTACGTATTCGAACTGCCGTGGTATCGCGAACAACATGGCTTCCTCGGACACATACTGGGTGGCTGGAGTAACGTCGGCGTGATCTCCTGGCAGACGGGAGCGCACTGGGAGCCTTTCCGGGCCTCCAGCCGGAAGCTGGTGGACTCGGCCGGAAACACATGTACTGCAGCCGATGTGAATTCGGGCGACTGCGTCAACGCCGGCGGCGATTACAATCTTGATGGCATCGCCAATGACCGTCCAAACGCCTTGGCTAACCATGTCGATACGTCCAATACCATGTGGGCAGACGGCTGGGGTCCGCAATACCAAGTGGGCGGCGGCTTCTTCACCACACCCTGTCTCGGTTGCGTAGGCAATCTGGGTCGAAACACCTTCGTTGGTCCGAGCTTTGTGGGATGGGATACTTCTCTTCACAAGAAGATCCTGATTACTGAGCGGGTCAACATGGAATTCCGCGCGGAGGCATTCAACACCCTCAACCACAGCAACTTCCAGTTGCCCGGGGCGCACAGTGCCACCAACAACCGGATCACCAGCTCTAACTTTGGTCAGGCGGGCGGAGCCTTCAATCCCCGGCAAATGCAGCTGGGCCTGAAGATCTCCTTCTAACGGATCCTTGCGTAAAGCTGGGGTCTGCTCCGGAAAACGGATCAGACCCCTTTATTATTTGGTAAGAGTATTAAATGGTGAACTGATGCGCGAGCGACTGATGTTGCTGCCATTGCTTTGCGCGACTTTGATTACCCTGCTTTGTTCTGCGTCTCCGGAATGGCTTTTCGCTCAGACTACGAGTGGAAGTATCGTCGGCCAAATACGCATTGCACCTGGCACTGAAATAAAAGCCCCGGTATTGGTCACGCTGAATAGTCGGGGCGCGACCGTTGATTCAATTTATACAGATAACGAAGGCCGCTTTGGGTTCAACGGCTTGCCCGCGAATCTTTACCATCTCGTAATCAACGAAGACGGCTATCTTCCGGTGCAGGAAGAGGTGTCGGTTGATCCGGTGACATCGTCGATGCGGATCTTGACGATTTATCTGGTCCCGCGTGAAACCAGCTTGAAGTCGTCCCCATCGATTAAGGGCGGCAATACCCGTCTTGCCGACTCCGCCCAATACACGCAGCAAATACCGAAGCCGGCACGTAAGGAATACGACCAGGGGGTACGGTCCGACAAGGCTGGTAAATCCGACGAAGCCATCCGGCACTACCAGAAAGCAATAGAACTCGCGCCCGAGTTCTACGAAGCGCGCAACAACCTGGGGTCAGACCTGCTGAGCAAGTCTCAATTCACCGAGGCCAAGCTGCAATTCGAAAAGGTAGTCAAGGTAAATCCCAGTGATGCCGCAGCATACTTCAATCTGGGCAACCTCTTTCTTCTGACCCAGCAATACGATCAAGGCCGGCATTGGGTGGAGGAAGGCTTGAGCAAACAGCCGGATTCGGCGTTCGGACACTTTCTGCAGGGGTCGCTCGACGCACACAGCGGCCAACCGAACCACGCCGAGGCTGCGCTGCGCCGTTCCCTGGAACTCGATCCCTTCATGTCCAAAGCGCATCTGGCCTTGGTAAATCTGTATATGCAGCAACAGCGCAATGACGACGCAGCTTCCGAGCTTCGCCTGTTCCTGAAGAACTTCCCCGAAGACCCGTTCGCCCCGAAGGCGAAGCAAGTCCTGCAAAAGCTGGACTCCGCCAGCGGGCCGGCGAATCCCTGAAACCAGACTACGGACGCGCCGTGGGAGCCAGATGGCAGAATGTTTCCTGCAGGCGGCACGCCTCCGAATATTCCTTTCGCGCGGCCTCCGCCTGGCCCAGCTTCTGGTACGCAAAGCCGAGATTCAGGTGGGCCTCGGCCATCTTTGGATCGAGTTTCAGAGCGTGTTTGTAACTCTCCACCGCTTTCGCCAGCCGGTTGGTGTGACCGTAGGAGATCCCGAGAAAGTTATAGAGTGGAGGGTCGTTCACGCCGAGTTCGGCGGCTTTGGAGAGATTGTTGGCAGCTTCCGCATAATTCTGCTGCTGAAAGTACAGCATTCCCAGGTCGCGCCGGAGCGGGGCGAAGCTGCCCTGAATCGCCACTCCTTTTTCGTAGTCCGCGATGGCCGCATTCCGGTCGGTCTTGGACTCGACCAGACCCAGTTGATACCAGGCTCGATAGTTCGCCGGATTCTGCTTTAAAGCATTTCGCGACCACTGTGCGGCTTCATCCGGCTTCCCCAGGAACATGAGGACGCGAGAAAGTCCGGTCATGGCCTGGTCGAAAGTTGGATTCAATTGCAGACACCTCTGGAACGCAGCCGAGGCTTCCTCCCATTTCTGCTGGCGCGTGGCAGCCTCTCCCAGCATGAAAGGGACGATGTACATCTGCGGGTCTTTTTCCTGAACTTGGGCGAGTAATGTTTCACCAGCCTGAAAATCGCCGGATTGAAATGCATCGCCGGCCTGGAGGATGGCATTGAACTCCCACAACTTGCTCTTGGGATCGGGCAGGCCCGCTGCCAATGCCTCCGCAGAAACCGGCGAGCGGTAAGCGACGTAGCCCAGCGCGCGCAACTTCTCCAGCGCGTCCGGACTCAGCCCGGAGCTCGCGGCTTCACCCGGTTTGAACGGATTTTGCCGCAGCAACGACTGCAGCTTGTCTTCGAGCACGGCGACCGTCGCGGTCTGCCGCGGAGCCAGGTTGTTTTTTTCTTCGGGATCGGCGATCACATCGTAGAGTTCAGGCGTCGGCGCCTCGATGTAGTGATAGCGGCTGGTTTCGAGTGCATGCAGCGGGCTCCAGCCGAACGAACTGAAGGAATAGAAACTCTCGCTGTAGGCTGTGTCGTCGTTTTGCGAGCTGTCACCCACAAGAGCGGGCGAGGAAAACTGCTTCTGGATCTCGCCTTTCATACCGGCAAGGCGTACCAGAGTCGGGGCCACCGCGACCGTCTCCACCGGCCTGGCCACCCGTCCGGGCCGGAAGCCGCTTCCCGCAGGCGGTTTCACGATCAGGGGAATATGGACGGTGGAGTTGTAGATAAAAAAACCATGTTCCTTCTCGCCATGATCGCCCAGCGACTCTCCATGATCGCTAAGCAGGACGATCGCCGTGCGATCATAAAGCCGATTCTGCTTGAGCCACGTAATCAAGCGCCCTAATTCGTGGTCGGCATAGGCGATTTCGCCGTCATACGGATGCGAGCGATATTGGGTGCGAAAAGGTTCCGGCGGATCGTAAGGACTGTGGGGATCGTACAAATGCAGCCAGAAAAAAAACGGACGGTGCGGAGTCTTCCGCAGCCATGAAATCGCGTGAGTCACGCTCTCGCCCGCTTTACGATCGACCAGGCCGATATCTTTTTGTCGGAATGTCTCGGCGGAGAACGCGTCGTCGTAGAAGTCGAATCCGCGGGCCAGTCCCCAGCTACGGTCCAGCACAAACGCGCTAACCACCGCGCCCGTTGCGTAGCCTTGCTGCTTGAAGACCTGGGCCACCGAACGGAAGCGCGGGTCGAGCGGCTGCCCGGTAAAATCCTGCACCCCATTCTGAAACGGATAGGTGCCGGTCAGGATCGCGGCATGGGAAGGCCAGGTCAGGGGCACCTGAGAGATGGCGCGCTCAAAAACAATGCCATCGCGGGCCAGGCCGTCCAGGGTCGGCGTCTTGACGCCGGTTGCGCCGTAGCAGCCAACGTGATCGGCGCGCACCGTGTCAATGGTGATCAGGATCACGTTTGGCGCGGGCCGTCGCGCGGGAACCGGCGCCGCCAGGCCACGCGGGAGCAATACTGCCAGGATCATCAAGAGTTGGAGAATTTGCTTCAATGGAAATTCGGGCCCGGACCGAGTGGATCGCGTTACCGCGGCTGACCCTGTTGCGCCTTGCGCATCTCTTCCCCAGCCTCGTCAGCCAACCCTTTGGTCGAAAGCGCTTTCGCCAATGCCACATGGTTTGCGGGGTCCTGCGGCGCCAACTCTGCCGCGCGCCGCAGTTCGCTGAGCGCTTCGTCGACCTGGCCCTGGTACAAGAGGACTTCCCCCAACGCGCGATGACCAGGGGCATACTCGGGCGCAATCGTTATCGAGGATCGGAACGCACCGGCGGCTTCCGTCATCATCTTTTTCTGCACATACGCGACCCCCAGATTGTAAGCTGCGGAGAAATTGGTTGCGTCCAGCTCCAGGGTCCGCTTCAGGGTCTCGATGGCATGATCGAAATCTCCCGCGCGAGCGTACGCTAGTCCCAGTTGAAAGCTCGCCAGCGAATAGTCCGGGCTCAGCTCCAATACACGCTGCAGTTGCTCCACCGACTTGGGAAATTCATGCATCCGATAGTAATTCAACCCCAGGAGATAGTGGACGGGCACCGAATCAGGATCGCTCTTGAGCGCCTGGTTGAGTTTCTCTGTCGAATCGACGTAGTCGCCGTGCTGGCTTTCGGCGATCGCGTCTGAAATCGATTCGTACACCTGGATCCGGTCTTTAGGATCTGGCAAGGCGCGGTCGGTGATGGTCGGACTGCCGCCGCCGGAAAAACCGGCATAGCCGAGCGACTTCAGCCGCTCCATCAGGGCGGGATCGAGGCCGGTCTTTTCCGCCAGTTCCGGGCCGGCGCTGTAGAGCTGGATCAGCTTGGCCAGGCGGGCCCGCATTACCTCCGCAACCGCCTTCTTTTCGGCAAACAGATTGTGGGTTTCGCCCGGATCTTTGGTCAAGTCGTACAACTCAGGCTTGGGCGCGTCGATGAAGTGGTAGTTCTCGGTTTCGACTCCCCGCAGTTCACTCCAGTTGAAGTGCAGGCGGGGCAGGAACGTCTCGGCGTACAAGCTGCGGGACTCTTCGGACTCTTTTGCCTTCATCAGAGGCAGCAGATCCTGGCCCTGGACCTGCGTGGGGACGTCTATTTTCAACGCCTGGAGCACGGTCGGCATCAGGTCGGCAAGATTCACCAGGTCGGGGACAACCCGGGGCCGGGCCACGCCCGGCAAATGAATGATGAACGGCACGTGCAGGGTGGCATTGTAGATAAAGAAGCCGTGGGTTTTCTCCCCGTGCTCTCCCAGGCTCTCGCCGTGATCGCCGCTGAGGACGATCAGCGTATTCGCATACAGGCCCTTGGATTTCAGAAAATGAATCAGGCGCCCCACCTGCGAATCCGCGAAGGCAATTTCACCGTCGTAGGGGCGGTCCATGTATTCTGCGGCATAGGGCGAGGGCGGACGGTAGGGATAGTGGGGATCGTACAAGTGCATCCAGAGAAAAAATTTCTTCTGATAATTCTTGCTGAGCCAGTCCAGGGTCAGATCGGCGACCACGTTGCCGGGACGTTCCATTTCTTCCAGGTTCGATTCCTGCAGGCGATTGAAATCGAAGTGGTCGTAGTAGAAATCAAACCCGCGATTCAGACCGAAGCGCGAATCCAGCACCGCTGAGCCAATCACCGCCCCGGTGACATAGCCATGCTCCTTCAGCACGGATGCCAGGGTGGGCTGGCCCGGACCCAGTTTGTTGGCGGCGAAATCGTGCATGCCGCTCAGCATAGGATAAGTCCCGGTAAACATCACGGTGTGTGAAGGCAGCGTAACCGGCACCGCCGTATAGGCGCGCTCGAAGCGGGCGCCGTCTGCGGCAAGCGCGTCGATGTTGGGAGTGTGAATGGCTTTGTATCCGTAACATCCGAGATGGTCGGCGCGCAGGGTGTCGATGGTGATCACCACCACATTCGGAGCCGCGGCCGGCGCCGCAAATGCCGCTGCTGCCCAGAGCAGAAGGCTGGCGGTCACGAGGACTACAGAAAACCTGAAGGAAATCATCAGCTGACAAAATTATATCCCAGGTACGCCGCGCCCCTGCACGATCCCATGGGTTGATTATGCTAGTCTGAAATGCGTGAAGGCCGTTCGGATACTGGTCGTTTTCCTGCTGGTCACCGCCTCCTACGGGGCAGGACAAGCGCGGAAGCAAGCATCCCGGCCCGAAGTCTTCCTGGTCACCATTGACACGCTCCGCGCCGACCACGTCCACTGCTACGGCTACGAAAACATTCAGACGCCGGCGCTCGATGGGCTGGCGAAGGACGGCATTCGCTTCACCCAGGCGTTCACTCCCAGCCCGATCACCAATACTTCGCACACCAGCATTCTGACTGGACTGCTGCCCAGTTCGCATGGCGTGACCGATTTTGGCGTGCCTCTGGCCCCGAGCCATACCACCCTGGCAGAGCTGCTCAAGAAAGACGGCTATCACACCGCGGCATTCATCGGCGCGGTCATCCTCGACAGCAAGACGCTTGCACCGGGGCTGGACCGCGGATTCGATTTCTATGACAACTTTCCCGCGCATCCCCAGACAAAATCACGCTGGGGGCGGGTAGAACGGCGCGGCAGGGAGGTGGTAGAGCATGCCGAAGCCTGGATGACCGCGCATCCCACCGGCCCACATTTCGTCTGGGTCCATCTCTACGATCCCCACGATCCCTACGAACCGCCCCCGCCGTACTCTCAGACTTATAAGGATCATCTGTACGACGGCGAGATCGCATACGCGGATTCCGCGTTGGCGGAATGGGTTGCGTATCTGAAAAAGACGGGCCGGTATGACAACGCGCTTATCGTGGTTGTGGGAGACCACGGCGAAGGCCTGGGTGAGCATCACGAAGACACGCACGGAATTTTTCTCTACGACTCCACTACCCACGTGCCCCTGATCGTCAAGGCACCTGTAAAGCTGCCCGCCGGCAGTCATCCTGGTCAGGTAGTCACGGGCCAGGTGCGAACCACCGACATCCTGCCCACGGTGGTCGATTGGCTGCAAATCCCGCCGCCGGAACGCCTGGACGGTGCATCGTTGAAGCCATATCTTGCGGGAGCTGAAGACAAGGATCGCACCGCCTTTGGCCAGACTGACTACCCGCTGCGCTTCGGCTGGGCCCCGCTGCGATCGGTGCGCGCCGAAGGATTCAAGTTCATCGAAGCGCCCCGGCCGGAATTGTACGATCTGCACGCCGATCCCGGAGAGCTGGCGAACCACTATGCGGCGGCGAATCCCACGGTACAGAAATTCCGCGGACTGCTGGCTGAAATCAGTGCCAAAAGCCCTTCGCCGCCCGGCATTTCGCAACTTCCCGATCCCAAGGACAAGATCGAAGAGCAGAACCTGCTGCACGCTGCCATGATCGCATCGGATGACAATCGCTCTGACGAGGCACGGCAGGCGCTCGAAAAAGTTCTGCAGCTCGATCCCAAGTCGCCCACGGCGTTACGACAATTGGGTGAACTGGAGCTGAACGCCAGAGAGTATGCCAGGGCCGCCGAACATCTGCGGCTGGCCCGGGAGGTCCGTCCCGAGGACTCTACCGCTGCCTTCTACGAAGGGCAGGCGCGGGAGAGAACCGGCGACTTCGCCGGGGCCCGCGATGCGCTGGAAGCCAGCCTCAGGCTCACTCCGGGGCAGTTCCCCGCCCGACTTCTCCTGGGCCGGGTCTACCTCGCCCTCAAAGATCCGAAGAACGCCGAGGACCAGTTTGAAGCGGCGTTGCTACTGCAGCCGAAAAGCGCAGAGGCGCAGCAGGGTTTGACCCAGGCGCAGCAGTTGGAGAAATCGGAACATGACTGAACAGAATATCCAGATTCCGACTGCCCACGGACGAACCGAGGCCATCATCTATGCGCCCAAGGAAACGGGGCTATGGCCAGGCGTGATTCAGTACACCGACATCGGCGGCATTCGTGCCTCGCAGCAGGAAATGGCGCGGCGGCTTTCCGCAAAAGGCTACGTCGTCCTGATGCCTAATGTGTTTTATCGCACCCGGGGGTTGCCGCTGTTTGATTTTCCGCTGAAATTCGGGGAGGAGCGCACCACCAAGCGCCTGGCCGAGCTATCGGCGCCGCTGACCGTGGAGGCCATCACCTCCGACGCCTCGGATTACGTGGACTTCCTGGCGCGGCAGCATTCCGTCAAACCAGGCGCAATGGGCGTGGTGGGATACTGTTTCACCGGCAAGATGGCACTGTACACGGCGCTGGCGCGGCCGGACAGGATCGCCGCGGCAGCTTCATTCCACGGTGGCGGGCTCGCCACCAGCGCCCCCAGTAGCCCGCACCTCATTCTCGGTCCCTCCATCAAGGCTCGACTGTATTTCGGCCACGCCATCAACGACAAGGGCATGCCGCCGGAAGCCATCGAGAAGCTCAACCTGGCGCTCAGGGCATGGGGAGGCAAGTATGAGAGTGAAGTCTACGAAGGCGCATACCATGGCTGGACCGTCCCCGACAGTCCGGTCTACAACCAGGCTCACGCCGATCGAGCGTTCGAAAAGCTGACAAGCCTGTTCGCGGAAGCATTGTAGCGGCGGCGTCCGGACTGCTGGTGGGACGCCGGGTGCTACGAGAGCCTGCTCTTCGCGATTTTCTCCACCTGCTGCAGATGATTGAGGTCGTGGCCCGCCATCATTTGCATCACGTGGCGCACGGTTTCCTTTCCGCGCTCCGAATGCTGGCCGTAGTTCTCCCATAACCGGCGGGGCACGGAACTCAGCAGCCGCAGATTGTTCTGGCGCAGGGTGCGAAACGTCTCGAGTGAAGTCTTCGGGTCGCGGCGCTTGTAGCTGAAGGTCTCGGCCCAGGCGTCCTGATCGAAGGCCTGAATCGGGGTGCCGTTCGACGCCAGCATCAGACGCAGCCGAAAGCCGACGACCAGCTCCGCGTCCGCCAGGTGCGCGAGGATTTCGGCGATCGACCACTTTCCCGGCCCCGGACGCCGGGTCAATTGTTTCTTGCTGAGCCCCTTGGTCAGGGCGGTCAGCTTGCGTGGAGTGGCCTGCTGCAGGCGCAGCGGCTCCTTCCCGCGGCTGTGATTGAGCATGCGTTGGGTGTACTGCTGCGGCGTTTCCTGCATGGCGCTCCTCCTCATAGACGAAACACTGTTTTGTTAAGCCAACCTTAAAAAGCGAAGGGAGCGCCACGGCTGGCGCTCCCTTTGACTGCGAATTCGTGTGCAATCCGGCTACAACAATATACTCCCTGGGAATAGCGGCCATCACTAAATTTTCGGGGCGCATCATAGTTGGAAGCCTCTGCCCTCCGCGCCGGTCATGAACATGGCCGCTCGGATAAAATGTTAAAGGCTGGAATTAGAAATTCACACTTGATGGTTGGGGAGGTTTGCGTGGTCAGACTGCTTAGCCGGTTCTCACTCGCCGCAATGCTCATCGCAGGGACGTTGGTCCTGGCGGCTTGTCCTACGCGCACCAGCATTGAAAGAATCAACCGTGATCCCGGACGCTATGTCGGCCGCGAAGTTGCCATCGGGGGACGGGTGTCCAATTCGTTCGGACTCCTCGGTTCCGGCGTCTATCAGGTGGAGGACGGGACGGGACAGATCTGGGTGTTCAGCCAGAGATACGGCGTGCCTAGCAACGGCGCCAAGGTTGGGGTTCGGGGGACGATCTCGCAGGGATTCAGTTTCGGAGGCCGCAGCTTCGCCGTCATTCTGAAAGAAACCGAGCGCCGGCACTAGCACAGAACACGTAGGGGCGGACGCCTCGTCCGCCCAGCCGAGTGCAGCTCGGCCGGGTTTGGGATGTCCTGAACTCGGACGTGCCGGAGGAACACACCAGACGAGCTTCGCCCGTCCACCCGGACGAGGGCGTCCCGGTGTACGTGGGCGATTTAGCTTGTTGGGGTTAGTTTTGGCGCGGAGGGTTGGCGACCGACATGGGATCCGGCTGCGCCTCTGATTCTCTGATTTCCAGCTTCATCTGCCGGAGGTTGGTCGCCTCGGCGGGGTCCATTCCGGCCTTCAGGTCGGATTTCTCCACAAAGTAGCGCCAGCCGGCGTGACGGTCTTCCGAACTCTGTCCGGTTTCGAAGTGTTTGACCCTGAGTTCGGCGTTTTCCTTGCCTTTGACCACCAGAACCACTCCGCCGGACTCGTAAGTCCGGATATTGTGGCGGATGATGGCGTAGGAAGCTTTGGTTTCGTCGCGCGTCAGAGATACCCCGCTGTTTGGCTGGTGGAAATCTTGCGTTTGCGTTTGGTTGGTCGGAGAGAGCGTGCCCGCTCGTTGGTTTCCGGCGCGGGCACGCTTTCTATCTAGAGTTTCCGCTCTATTTACAGCGGACGGACGTTCTCAGCTTGCCAGCCCTTTGGCCCCTTGGTCACATCGAACTCCACACTCTGGCCCTCCTGCAGGCTGCGAAAGCCGCCTGCCTGGATCGCCGAGAAGTGCACAAATACATCTTCGCCACTCTGACGGCTGATAAAGCCGTACCCTTTGGCGTCGTTAAACCACTTTACTGTTCCTTGTTCTGCCATTTTGTTACTGTTTCCTTTTCAATCGATTTACGCTGTGAGATCGGAGGTACTAAGGGCGGTTCAAGCTGGTATGCAAGAAGCTGCTCAACAACCGATTCTAATCAAACGCACCATTAGTTTAGCAGAAAAGGCACGATTTAGGTGGATAAAATGCTCATCGAGGCGGGAACCTCAGGACTTCGGTAACCCCTCCTTTGCGGCCTTCGCGGCATCCCTTTGCGACCTTTGCGGTGAAGCGCTTTAACCAAAGGTCGCAAGGATCCGTAAAGCACGCAAAGAACAGCCCTGAGCTTCCTCAATATCAGTATTTTCTTTCACTTCCGCAGGGAGCAGGTATAATTCTAAGGCTAGAAGTTACTTGACCACGAAGACACATCGCAAATCTACCCTGCGCCTTCGAGATTGAGAGAGATCTGCTTCTCTGTAGGCGCGCCAGCACCCTGCACCAGAGTCTAGACCCAATGCAGGGGCGCTTTGCAGATCAGTAGGGCCTGACCAGCTTTGAGGGAAGCCTCGGACTGCACACTCGTAATTGTATGCTCCCGGAGGGAAGCATCGATGTCGCGATTCAACGGAGACAAATCCAGATTCAACCGCGAGCGGAAGCAGAATATTCAGCGCCGGCTGCGTACCCGGGCACTGCTCCAGGCGGCCGGACTTGTGGTTGCCAAGCCGGAGGCAAGCAAGAAGCCTAGCGGGGCTGCCGAAAAGCCCGCATCCTGAGTTTTGAGTTACACTTTAGCTGCAGCACAAGGAACCATATGAAGAAGCTGTTTGTTGGCAATATCCCCCACAGCACCACGGAAGCAGAGTTGCGGGCGTTGTTCGAACCCCATGGGGCCATCGAGCAAGTCAGCATCGTGACCGATCGCGACACCGGCCGTTCGCGCGGCTTTGCGTTTGTCGAGATGACCGATTCCGCCGAAGCGGAAAAAGCGATTGCCGCGCTCAATGGCAAAGAACTGGGTGGGCGAGCGTTGAACATTAATGAGGCCCGTCCCAAGACCGATCGCGGGGGACCGCCCCGCGGCGGCGGACGCCCTGGCGGCGGTGGCGGACGTCCCGGTGGTGGTGGACGTTCCGGCGGCGGCGGAGGAGGGCGTGACGATTATCAGGGCCATGCGCGTCAGCCTCGAGAGCCGCGCTGGTAAGGAGCAACACGCGATAGTGCATTGAGCTCTACGATTACTGATCTGCCAAAAAAATGTCCCTTGGAGGTGTCTATGTCTGGTCGAGGCCGTTCCAGCTTCACCAAGCGTCAGAAAGAGCGCTCGCGGCAGGAGAAGCAGCGTGAGAAAGCCGAGCGCAAAGTCCAGCGAAAGTTGGAAAAACCGGCAACTGGATCCGACTCCTTTGAACTCTCGGAAGAAGATTTCGCAGCCGCAGCCGCACAGTTGGCGCTTCCCAATTCGCACCTGGAAGAATAGCCAGACAATTTTCGATTCGATGCCCTGAAAGCGCGGCCCATGCCGCGCTTTTTCAGTTCTCCAGGACGCATGGCGCATCGCGCAAAAATGAACCCTTCCGCCCCCCGGCAAAGTCTAAACACAGCAGTGAATTCGCCTCCGGCAACGAGCCCCAAACCCGCGATGAACGCCCAACGGCTGCGAACCGTCCTGCCCGCCGTTTGGGAACTGATGCGTCCCCGTCGGGGCCTGCTGGCTCTGGGCTTCCTGTTGATGGTGATCAACCGAGTCTCGGGATTGGTCCTCCCCTATTCCACCAAGTTCCTGATCGATACCGTCATCGCCAAGCGTCAGGTTGAATTATTGCAGCGCCTGATTTTGATCGTGCTGCTGGCGACCGCGATTCAGGGGATTACCTCTTTCGCCCTCACCCAATTATTGTCGAAAGCGGCGCAGCGCCTGATTGCCGAACTTCGCGAGAAAGTGCAAGCCCACATTTCGCATTTGCCCGTGGCGTTCTACGACTCCAATAAGACGGGCACCCTGGTTTCCCGCATCATGACCGACGTGGAAGGCGTGCGGAACCTGCTCGGAACCGGGCTGGTCGACCTGGTCGGTGGACTGCTGACCTCCGGCATTGCGATGGTTGTCCTGTTTCGCATCAGCCCAGTCATGACCCTGCTGGCATTCAGCTTTCTACTTTGCTTCGCAATCGCGCTGAACAAGGCGTTCACCACGATCCGTCCCATTTTCCGGCAGCGCGGAAAGATCAATGCCGAAGTCACGGGCCGGCTGGCGGAGTCGCTGGGCGGCGTGCGCGTGATCAAGGGATATCACGCCGAAGAACGCGAGGAAGAGGTTTTCGCCGGCGGGGTGCGTCGACTGCTGGACAACGTGATGAAGACCCTGACCGCCACGTCCGTGATGAGCCTTTCGGCAAGCCTGCTGATGGGAGTGGTGGGGGCCATCATCATGTATATGGGAGCGCACCGGATCATTGCCGGCACGCTGACCATCGGCAGTTTCTTTACCTACACACTTTTCCTGGGCTTCCTGGTCGCGCCCATCATTCAGATCGTCAACATAGGGACGCAAATTACGGAGGCCCTTGCCGGCCTGGAGCGCACTCAGGAAATTCTGCACGAGCGGCCCGAGGACCAGGACCCGAAGCGGACGGCCACCCTGGACGATATTTACGGCAAGGTGGAATTCGACCGCGTAAGTTTCAGTTACGATGGCAGCCGTACGGTGTTGCGCCACGTCAGTTTTCTCGCCGAACCAGGAACCGTGACGGCGCTGGTCGGTTCTTCGGGCTCAGGCAAGTCGACAATTATCGGGCTGATTTCAGCGTTTTACGTCCCCACGGAAGGGCGAGTCCTGGTCGATGGAGTTGACCTCAGTACGGTCCGCCTCGACTCCTATCGCACGCGCCTGGGAGTGGTGCTGCAGGAATCGTTCCTGTTTGACGGCAGCATCCGGGAAAATGTGGCGTTCTCGCGCCCCCAAGCCAGCGAAGAGGAAATCATGCGCGCCTGCCGGATCGCCCGGGTGGACGAATTTGCCGAAGGCTTTCCCGACAAATACGACACCATTGTCGGCGAACGCGGAGTGAAACTTTCCGGGGGACAGCGCCAGAGGATCTCGATTGCCCGCGGCATCCTGGCCGAACCGCGCATCCTGATTCTGGATGAAGCCACGTCCAGCCTCGATTCCGAATCCGAGGAGATGATCCAGCACGGGCTCTCCTATCTGATGCAGGGACGTACCACGTTTGTGATTGCCCACCGTCTTTCCACCATCCGGCGAGCCGACCAGATTCTGGTGGTCGAACAGGGCGAGATCGTCGAGCGTGGCACCCACGAAGAGCTGTACGCTTTGCAAGGCCGCTATTTCGACCTCTACACCAAGCAACAGGGTCTGCAAGATAACCTGTTTCTGGCTCCGGGCGAAGGAGACACAGCTCCGCCCACCGAAGAGGGCGTGCCGGCAAAAAATAACGATGGCGACGTAAGTTCGGCCGACGCTTTGCGTCTAATAAGAGGAGAGGTTCGCTAAATACACTGTCATCCCGACCGGAGCGCAGCGCAGCGAGCGCAGTGGAGGGACCTTGTGTTGTAGCAGCTCCCGGCATTCAAAGCTTGAACCGCAAAGAACGCAAAGGCCGCAAAGGAAACACCGAGCTGGCAAACAACCATAAATGACCCCCGACTCCAACCCAGGGAACGGCCAGAACGGCGCCCCCGCAATCCGCATTGTCGATCTCTGCCGCCATTACCAGATGGGAGAGACGCTGATCCGCGCGGTAGACGGCGTTTCGCTCCAGGTCCAGCCGGGAGAGTTTGTGGCCATGCTCGGCAGCTCGGGGTCCGGTAAGTCATCCCTGCTGAACCTCATCGCCGGCCTTGACCGGCCGACTTCGGGAGCGGTGATCGTCGAGGACCGGAACCTGGCCCAGCTTTCGCGCGAGGAGTTGGCCAAGCATCGCCTGCGAACGGTGGGCATGGTCTTTCAGTCTTTCAATCTGGTGTCGCGGATGACCCTGGCCGAAAACGTCGAACTGCCGCTTCGCTTTGCCGAAGTGGACCGTAGCCAGCGCCCGACGCTTACCCGGCGAGCGCTGGAGCGGGTCGGCCTGGGTAGCCGCATGACCCACCGCCCCAGCGAGCTCTCCGGCGGCGAACAGCAGCGCGCAGCTCTGGCCCGCGCATTGATCAATCAGCCGAAGCTTCTGCTGGCGGATGAACCCACCGGCAATCTCGACAGCCACACCGGCACCGAGATCATGAATTTCATACGCGAGTTTAACCAGTCGTTGGGCATGACCGTCGTGATGGTCACCCACGAGCGGGCCCTGGCCGAGCGCTACGCCCAGCGCATGATCTTCCTGGCCGACGGCAAACTGGTTGAGGACGGACCCAACGTGACGCAAGTGGCTACCGGCGAGCAGGGAGAACGGCGATGAAAACCTACGATCTTTCCGAGCTGGCCCTGCGCAACCTGCGCGAGTCGTCGCTGCGCAATTCGCTGACTACGGTTGGCATCTCGGTCGGAGTGGCGTCGCTGGTTGCCATGCTCTCACTGGGCATCGGCCTGCAGAAGCTGGCCACCCGTCACCTGGCCAAGTCCGGTCTTTTCGATACCGTGGTCGTGACTTCGCGCCGCGAGATGCGCGGCTTTAATCGCAACGAGGAACGAAACACCGCCTCCGCCGCCGAAAGCCGCACACTGGATGAACCCGCCCGCCAGGAAATCGAACGTCTGCCCGACGTGCTGGAGGCCTACCCGGACATCCGCTTCATCACTGAACTCAGCTATCAGGACAAGCCTCATCTGACCATGGTGGCGGGCATTCCCGATTCCGCCCGGTCGAACGACGCCTTCACGGGAATTCCGGGCAGATTTTTCTCTTCTGAAGCTGCCCCAGAGGTCATTCTGCAAAAATCGTTCGCCGCGGAATTGCTGGGCAAAACGCCGGCGCCCGGCCACGAGGACGATGTCCCCGTCAGCGATTTGGCCAAGCCGCTTTTAGGGCAGGAACTGACCATGCGTTATGCGCAACGCGTTTCGGAGCCATCGTCGGCGGAGTCGGGCGCTCCTGCAATTTCCGCCTCATCCACTACCGCGGCCGGACCTTCGTCCGACGCCGCCTATTCCGTCATCTCGCGGGAGGAGAAACTGAAAATCGTCGGGGTCTCGGATCTCGATCCGGACAGCATGCGGGGCGCGGCCCGGGCGCGAGTGTTCCTGCCCTTGAAACTGGCCCAGGACCTGCGCGTCATGCAGCCTTCCGACGTGCGCGACAGCATGCGCGGATTCAACAAGCAGCCCAGCTATTCCACGGTCAGCGTGCGGGTAAAGAACCCCAAGCAGGTTGAAGCGGTCGAGCAGGCGATAAAGAAATTAGGGTTCAATACTTTTTCCATTCTCGATGCCACGCGCAGCCTGCGGCAATTCTTTGCCGTGCTCGATCTCTTCCTCGGGATTTTTGGCAGCCTGGCACTGGCCGTGGCTTCGATCGGCATCGTCAACACGCTGGTCATGGCCATTCTGGAGCGCCGCCGCGAAATCGGGATCATGAAAGCCATCGGCGCCAGCGATAGCGACGTCAAGAAGCTCTTCTTCGCCGAGGCTGGAGCCATGGGCCTGCTGGGCGGAGTCGTGGGAGTGGCGCTGGGTTGGGCCATCGGTCACATCATCAACCTGGGCACGAATATCTATCTGAAGCGCCAGGCCCTCCCGCCCGAAAGTTTCTGGGCGGTGCCGTGGTGGCTGGTGGGCGCGGCCATCGTCTTTGCCTTCGTCGTCAGCCTGGTTTCGGGCTTGTACCCGGCTGCGCGCGCGGCTCGTCTCGATCCCGTACAGGCGCTGCGTTACGAGTAAACTGAAATTCATGCCTCGATTTTGGCGGCTATTGCTCGCGCTGAGCGTCCTTCCTCCGCTGGCGGCCCAGGCACAGAGCCGGACCGATTGCAACGTCATCAACAGCCACATCCTCAAGCAGGCAGTTCACTACTGTGTGCAGTTGCCACCCGACTATGACGCCAAAGGCTCCACGCCCCGGCGCTATCCTGTGCTCTACTTTCTCCACGGCCTAGGCCAGAATGAGCAGACGCTGTTCAGCACCGGCGGATGGAGCGTGATCGAAGACCTGCGCCGCCAGCACAAGATCAACGACTTTCTGGTTGTGGCGCCGGAGGGCAAGCGCAGTTTCTACATCAATTCGCCCGGCAACACCCTTCGCTATAGCGATTTCTTTCTGCAGGAATTCATGCCGTACATCGAAAGCCGGTATCGCGTCCGCCCGGGGCGGAAAGGCAGGGCCATCACCGGCGTTTCGATGGGGGGCTACGGCGCGCTGCGCTTCGCCTTCGCCTATCCCGAGCTGTTTTCCGCGGTCAGCGCGCAAAGCGCTGCGCTGATCACGCAAACCCCGCAAGAGCTCTCGGCCGCGGGACGCTCCGGCACGCCCCTGGGCCGAGTGCTGGGACCGGCTTTTGGCGAGCCCATCAACGTGCTGCATTGGAAACAAAACAATATTTTCCTTCTGGCCCGGAGAAACCAATCGGGCCTGCGCCATCTGGCGATCTACTTTAACTGCGGCCAACAGGATGACTTTGGCTTTGAGGATGGAGCCGCCGCCTTGGATCAGCAACTGCGGGCGGAAGGCGTGAAGCACGAATATCACTCGTATCCCGGCGATCACAGCCTCACCTATTTCCTCTCCCACATGGGCGAAGTGATGGAGTTTCACTCCCGTGTTTTCGCCGAACAAAAATAGTTCATATCGCCAGTTGTTGCATTTCGCCCTTTATGCCATCCTTCTGAACGATCAGGCGCGATCTATTTCTACCTGACGAGGTGAGCAATGGCGTGCAGCCCGGAGATACTGAAGCGTGTTCCCCTATTTGCCCTGCTTGACGAAGAAGAAACAGCGGTTCTGGCGGGACAGGTCGAACTCAAGACCTTCGCTCCACGCCAGCGTATCTGGAAGATCGGCGACCCAGGCGGACAGGCGTACGTCATGATCTCCGGTTCGGTGCGAGTCACCACCGTGGACGAGGACCACCAGGAGGTCCTGATTGACCAGCCCGCCGAGGGAGAGTTCTTAGGCTTCGCCTCCATGCTTGAACAGACGCCTCACCAAACCGAGGCCGTCGCGATGGACGAAGCGGTCTGCCTGGAGGTTGATCGGCACGACATCGCCATTCTGTTGCAACGCAAACCCATGGCAGGCATGGACATGTTGACCGTGCTGGGCCGCCAGTTTCACGCCTCCCAGCAACTGGTGCGGGTGCGCGCCAGCCGCAACCCCAACGACATCATCGAGGCGGACATGACTTTCGGCGAACGCATCGCCGATCGCGTGGCCAGCTTCGGCGGCTCGTGGACATTCATCATTACCTTTGCCTTCGCCATTACCGTTTATACCGCCGTGAATATCGTGTTGCGCGGAAAGGCCTGGGATCCTTATCCCTTTATTCTGCTCAACCTGTTCCTCTCCATGCTGGCCGCCATCCAGGCGCCGGTCATCATGATGAGCCAGAACCGGCAGGACACGAAGGACCGTCTGCGGGGCGAGCTCGACTATGATGTCAACCGCCGCGCCGAGTCCGAAATTCAAGGGCTGGCCCGCAAGCTGAATTTGCTGGGAGAGAAGATCGGCGACGTCGAAGATTTGATCCGGCAAAAGACCACGTAGGAGGCTAGGGAAAAACTCGTAAATGTCGGCGCTTCCGTCGAAGAGCGGCCCTTCTTTGTGTGGTCGCGGGCGACTCGCCCGCGATGATTGCGCTATGGAGTTGTCGGGTAAGAGTAGTGCCCAGGTTTCCGGCTTTCTTTTGGTCTCATCAGCTGGTGGCTTTTCGCGGGCGAGTCGCCCGCGGCCACACCCGCTACACCACTTCCGGAGCGGCGGCCGTAATCTCAAACTCTACCTGCTGCCTTCCCAGCACTGGGTGCGTGGCCGTCAGCCGAACGGTTCCGGCCTGCTCCTTGGCTCGAATCCAAATTGCGCCGGTTCCGCCGATCACGGCGAACGGATTGTCCCCGATGAGTTCCGCCGGGCCTTCCAGCTCAAACTTGATGGCGTCCGTGGCAAATGGCCGGATGGCGTCAAATTCGTCGGTCACGCGCAGCACCACGCGCGTTGTGTCGGCACCGTCCGCAATCAGGCTGGTGTCGTCGGGCAACAGGGTGAATTTTTGATCGATGCCTTTGCCGGAGTACTTCTTTACGATGACCTGTTTGCCTTGAATGTAGCCTTCGAGACGCAAATCTCCCCATTTGTGAAAGAGCTCGCTCAGTTGCACGGCGAATGGGGCATAGCGAAGATGTGCAAATTCCTTCCGGTTGGGATCAACCGTGGCGACCAGTTCGTCGGCGATGTAGAGCTTGATCTGGTCGCAGTTGGAGCACATCACTGCGTTCGAGAATCCAACCGAGGCATCGCCTCGCGCCCAGTGGAAGGCCGGCTCCAGCACGACCTCTTCGGCGGGGTCGCATTGCGACTTGTAGAAGCCCGCCGCCGGCTTGGGTTCGCGGAAAATGTCGGTGACGCCGTGATAGCAGATGCGATCGCCGGAGCCAAAATCACCGTGGGTGTTGTAGTCGAAGGCGCACCAGCCGATGCCGCCGGCGTATTGCGGGTTGGAAGCCAACTGGTCGTGGATGCGGGCATGGCGCATCGTATGTTCGGTCAGCCGTTCCACCTGGTCGATGGTCTTGGTGGGATAGGTGTGCCCGACAAATTCGGTATTCAGGTAGCGCGAGTGATTGGGCGGCTTCAGTGGAAAACCGAAGTCGTTCATGGTGAAAACGTCTTCGAGAAATTCCGATGACTGAAAGTAGCGGATGCCTCCGGTCTGGCGCGTCGGGTCCAACTTGTGGGCCAGGGCATTGGTGCGGACGTAGAAGTCATGATCGTCCTTCGACTCGTTAATCCGCACCCCCCACAGGATGATGGAGGGATGGTTCCAGTCGCGGCGGATCATGCGCCCGACGTTGTCAATCGATATCAGTTTCCAGGGCTCGTCGCCGATATGCTGCCAGCCCGGTATTTCCTCCAGCACCAGCAATCCGAGCTCGTCGCAGGCATCGAGGAAATGGCGGGATTGCGGATAGTGCGAGGTCCGCACGATATTGCACTTCAGCTGGTTGCGCAATATCTGGGCATCCCGGCGCTGGACGCGGCCGGGCATGGCCTGCCCGACAAAAGGAAAGGTTTGGTGCCGGTCCAGTCCGCGCAGCTTGATCACTTTGCCATTGAGTTCGAAGCCGTGATCAGTGAATTGCGCTTCGCGAAAGCCGATGGTGCGTGAGACTTCGTCCACTGCCTGCGCCCCGCGCAGCAGACGGACCTGTACGTTATAGAGATTCGGATGGGTGAGATCCCATAGCTCGATAGGGCCAAGTTTGTCCAGGTGAACCGTGTACGCAGCTGCTTCGGTGGAGGCTTGGGCGGCGGGAACGCGCTGCGTGCCCTTAGCCAACACGCGTTTCCCCTGGCGGAGACTGACTTCGAGCGTCAGCGGCTCTCGCGATGCCTCCATGCGCTGGATGTAGCAATCTACATCCAGGCTGGGATGATCCGTCAAAACGTCCTTGGACTTGGCAAAAACATTTTCGATAAAAGTCGCCGGAACGATGCGAAGAGAAACTTCTCGGTAAATGCCGCCGAAGGTCAGGTAGTCAATCTCATAGCCGAAGGGGGGAATGTCGGGCCGCTCGCTGGAATCAAGGTCCACTGCCAACAGATTCTCACCATCAAAATCGAGATGCGGAGTGAGCTCAAAGGAAAAAGGCGTGTAACCGCCCTTGTACTCGCCCAGCCGCTGGCCATTGATCCAGACGGTCGAAGCAGTCATGGCCCCTTCAAAGTCCACGAACACGCGCTTGCCCCGGGCCTCCGGCGGAAGTTTGAAGCGACGGCGATAACTGGAAACGAACTCATAGCTCTTTTCGTCGAAGCTGTGCCAGGGGAGGCGGACATTGGTATGGGGAATTACGACGCGCTCATATCCGGAATCGTCGAAATCGCGGGCGTGCGCCCCTTCCGCGACCGCGCGGCTGAACCGCCAGTTCCGGTTCATGGGCAGGACCAGGCGTCCCGGGGCGGCGTCGGCCTCCGCAGCGCTGGTGGCTAATGCCGAGCGGGCGATGGTCGCGCCCGCGATGAACGTGCCGGTGGTCTTGAGAAACTTGCGACGGTCCATGGTTCCCCTTGGGCTGCCTTTGAAATCATTGCGGGTGCATTATCTAATACTGACCCGGCCCCTGTAAACGCTTACACGCACATTCCCTTGTTCGGCAATCATTGCTAAAATAAGATTTTCCCCTCGTCGCCTGCCTCGTGGACATGCATGAACATTAAAGAAGTCGCGAAGCGCGCGAAAGTCTCAACCGCTACGGTTTCGCGCACGATCAATGATTCCGAGAAGGTCCGGCCCGGTACAGCGGCACGGGTGCGCCAAGCCATCGAAGAGCTGAACTTCTATCCCAACACCCACGCTCGCACTCTGGTTTCGGGAAGAAGCCGGATGCTGGGTCTCATCATCTCTGACATCACCAACCCTTTTTTCCCCGAACTGGTGAAGAGTTTTGAAGATCAGGCGGTCGAGCGCGGCCAGGAAGTCATCATTGGGAACACGGATTACAATCCCAAGCGGATGGCGGGATGCATCCGGCGCATGGTGGAACGCAAAGTCGACGGCGTGGCCATCATGACGTCCGAAGCCGATCCTGCCATGGTGACCGAACTGACCCGCCGCAACATTCCCACCGTGTTCATGGACACCGGCAAAACTGGCCCCCACAGCACCAACATTCGCATCGATTACGCCCAGGGCATTCACGAGGCCATGCAGCATCTTTTTTCGCTCAACCATCGGCGAATTGCTTTTATTGCAGGCCCCATGGACCTGGAGTCGGCGCGCACACGGCGCGATGCTTACCTCTCCGGTCTTAAGTTCAGGGGGCTCTCCGACCGGTCCATGATCGAAAAGGGAGACCACCGGATCGAAGGCGGAGCCATGGCCATGAGAAGCTTGCTTAAATTGCCTCAGCGCCCAACCGCGGTCATCACCTCGAACGACCTTACGGCGATTGGAGCACTGGGCGCGATTCTGCACGCCGGACTTAGAGTTCCTGAGGACATATCGCTGATTGGCTTTGACGATATTTCGTTTGCCCACCTCACCCAGCCACCTCTCACCACAGTGATCCTGTCGCGGACCCAGCTTGCGATCACCGCTTTTGCTGCACTCGAAGCCCTCATCCGAAAAGACGAGGGGCCGCATGTCGATTACTCAATTCCAACCCATTTGGTGATGCGCGGTTCCACGCGCGCCATCTAAGTTCCACACTCTGTCATCCTGAGCGAAGTGGCTGCTTCGCCTCGCGAAGCAGCCACGCAGTCAAAGGACCTCTATATCGAGATAATGGCCTGTGGGTTGGGCATTTTCAGCGAATCGGTAAGCGGAGGCAGGAGTGGATATCTAATCGGCGCTGGCGCCATTGGCCGCGGAGCACACATAAATATCGGGCTTGATCCCGGTGGCGGCCTGATACCGTTCGGAAATCTGCCCCGCAAATCTGGAAGCATCGGCGCTCTTCACCAGGTTCACGGTGCAGCCACCGAAGCCGCCGCCGGTCATGCGTCCGCCACAGTAGCCCTCCAGGGACTCCGCGATTTCCACCATGATGTCCAGTTCCCGACAACTGACTTCAAAGAGATCGCGCAGACTGCGGTGCGATTCCCGCATCAAGCTTCCAAACCGGCCCACATCACCGGCAGCCAGGTATCTGGCGCCTTCCAGCACTCGCCGGTTCTCTGACACCACGTGCAGACAGCGTTTGTAGATAGTGGCCGGGATCTCGGCCACATGTTGCTCAAGCTGCTCTACGGAAATATCTCTCAGGGCGCGAGCATTCGGATACCACTCGCCCAGGATCTGCACTCCTTCATCGCACTCGTCACGGCGCCGATTGTAGGCGCCGCTGGCGTGTTCATGCTTCACCATGGTGTTGCAAATCACCAGGCGAACGTCCTCTGGAATCGGAATCAACTTGTATTCCAGGGAGCGGCAATCCAGCAGCAAGGCGTGGCCCGCCCGGCCCAGACATGAAACAAACTGGTCCATGATGCCCACCCGGGCGCCGATAAATACGTTTTCGGCCCTTTGGCACAGTCTTGCCACCTCGGGCAGGGGAAGGCGGGCGCCATTGAGGCTCATCAGGGCGAGCGCACTGGCCACCTCGATGGCGGCTGAGGAACTGAGCCCGGCGCCAATCGGCACTTCACCTCGAACCAGCAAGCTCGCGCCCGGGGTCGCATGCCCGATCTCCTGCAGCATCACAGCTATGCCCAGAACGTAGTCGGACCATACGCCCTTGCCGCGGCTGGGCAGGTGATCCAGATCGAATTCGAACTGCTCCGAGAATTCTTCCGACCGAACAACCAGCTTGCGGTCTGGCCGGGGAGAAATGGCCACCCGGGTGGAGAAACCGATGGCACAAGGCATGACGAAGCCGTCGTTGTAATCGGTGTGCTCACCCAATAAATTGACTCGACCCGGGGCACAAAAGATCCGGGGCGGCGACCCAAACAAGTCTTCAAACTGTCGAGCCAATTCTGCCGACTTCATATATGGTTGAAAACGCAGTGCGAGCACATCGGAAAACAGGACGTGAAATCCGAGCCGGGAATATGAAATACTGCCCAATGTAAGCGATTACAGGAGGTCGAAATATGCGTCGACCGCCTGCTGCTAAATTAACACTTTATCGGGCATATTTCGAACCTTTGCAAGGCTTTCGGGTACATTGTAACCCAAGGGTCGGAGGCACGTTTATTGAAGCTTACCGAAGATCCGCACCGCAGACTCAACCCCCTGACCAATGAGTGGGTATTGGTATCGCCCCACCGCGCGGGCCGACCGTGGCAGGGACAGCTCGAAAAAGTCGCGGCTAAACACCAGCCCGAGTACGACCCCACCTGCTATCTTTGCCCGGGAAACCCACGGGCGGGCGGGGTCCTGAATCCGCGCTACACCGGCACGTTCGTTTTCGACAATGACTTTGCGGCGCTCAAGCCAGGAGTTCGAAAAGACCGCCTCGACCTCGAAAACCGGGGATTGCTGGTCGCGGAAGGCGAACCCGGCCTCTGCCGGGTAATCTGCTTCTCCCCGCGCCACGACCTCACGCTCGCCACCATGTCGCCTAAAGATATTGAAACAGTTATCCATACCTGGACCGCCCAATTCCACGAGTTGGGAGAAATGCCGCAAATCAATCACGTGCAAATCTTTGAAAATCGCGGTTCGATGATGGGGGCCAGTAATCCCCATCCGCACTGCCAGATTTGGGCCACGAATTCGGTTCCTGACATCCCGGGAAAAGAGCTCGCCAGTCAGACCAGCTATTTTGAGCAACATAACAAATGTTTATTGTGTGATTACCTTCAACTGGAAGACCAGCAGGGGGTTCGCCTGGTTTGCCAGAACGATGGCTTCGTCGCCCTGGTGCCCTTCTGGGCGGTCTGGCCGTTTGAAACTCTGATTTGCAGTCGTCGCCACCTGAAGGCGTTTCCTGAGTTTACCGGGGCAGAAGTCGCCCAACTGGCCGAAATACTGCAGCTGGTCACGTCCACCTACGACAAGGTCTTTGATGTCCCATTTCCATATTCCATGGGCTTTCATCAGTCGCCCACCGACGGCAACCCGCATCACGAATGGCATTTCCACGCGCACTTCTATCCTCCGCTGCTCCGTTCGGCGACCATTCGAAAATTCATGGTGGGATTTGAAATGCTGGGCATGCCGCAACGCGATATCACTCCGGAAAGCGCGGCGGCGCATTTGAAATCACTGTGCTCGAAGCCCTGACGATCAAGCAATGTGTCATCCTGAGCGAAGTGGCTGCTTCGCTTCGCGAAGCAGCTACGCAGTGGAAGAACCCCTATGAGCGCAATCGCTATCGAACATCACTGCAGCGTGCGGCAACCCTTTGTGCGCGGAAACGGTGATTGCCAGAGCCAGGGGTCCTTCGACTCCGTTCATCCGTTCGCAAAGCGAACGGACAAACTGCGCTCAGGATGACACTGGCTTGGGCGGCAGCTCGAATTGACAGGCAAAACTCGTTGACAAAGCCGCGGCAAGCCTGCAATCGTTTACACCGTGGCGTGCTACTGATCGCCTATGGCGCGCTCATGCTCTTCCTGGGGAGGCGCGGCACCAACCTCTGAGCGGACGTCAGAGCTCAGACGTCAGACCTCAGCTTTCAGCAAGAATCAGGAGTCACCATGCGCACGATTCGATCGTCACAAGCCATAGAATTCGCACTGTTTTGGGCTGTTGCTGCCATTCTTCTGTTAGCGCCCACCCTCAGCGCCCAGACGCCCCCTCCTCCGCCCATCATGCTGGGGACTGCCTGGTATCCGGAACAGTGGCCGGAGTCGCGTTGGGACGCCGACTTGGCTCTGATGCAGCAAGCCGGAATCCATATGGTGCGCGTCGGCGAATTTGCCTGGAGCCGCATGGAGCCCAGCGAGGGCCACTACGATCTGGACTGGCTGGACCGGGCCGTCAGCGCCGCCGCGAAGCACGGCATTTTCACCGTAGTTGGCACTCCGACCGCCGCGCCGCCAGCCTGGCTCACCCAGAAGTATCCCGAAACCTTGCGCGTCGACGAGGAGGGCCACCGCGCTGAACATGGAAATCGTCAGCAATTCAATTTTGCCAACGCAAAATATCGGGAACTGGCGCGCAAGATCGCCGAACAACTGGCCCAGCGTTTCGGCCACAATCCCTACGTACTGGGCTGGCAGATTGATAACGAATATTCCGATGTCTCGTTCGACCCCGATACCAAGGCGCAATTTCAGCAATGGCTCAAGGCACGTTACGGCACGCTGGACGACCTGAACACGCGCTGGACCACCGCCTACTGGAGCGAAACGATTTTCGACTGGAGCCAGATCCCGATTCAGACGAAATACGGGAATCCCGGATTGTTGCTGGCCTGGAAGCGATTCGTCAGCGATACCTGGCGCAGTTATCAGAAGAACCAGTTGGACGTCATCCGCGCCAATTCCGATCCCAAACAGTTCATCACCACGAACACGATGGGTTGGTATGACGGCTTCGATCACTACGTGGTCGAGAAGGACCTTGATCTCGCCGCCTGGGACGACTACGTCGGGCAGGGACACCTCGATCCCGCCAAGAACGGATTCGCCCACGACCTGACCCGCGGATTCAAAGGCAAGAATTTCTGGGTCATGGAGACCCAGCCGGGCTCGGTAAACTGGGCCCCGATCAACAACTCGCTCGATAAAGGAGAAGTCCGGGCCATGGCCTGGCACGACGTCGGACATGGCGCCGATGTGGTGAGCTACTGGCAATGGCGCAGCGCCTTGAATGGCCAGGAGGAATATCACGGCACACTGCTGGGAGCTGATGGCACGCCTGTCCCTTTGTATCCGGAAGTGCAGCAGATTGGCCGGGAATTCGCCAAGGCGGGTCCAGCCCTGGCGGGAACGTCGGTCAAATCCGAAGTTGCAATGCTGCATTCTTATGACAGCCGCTGGGCCATCGATTGGCAGCGCCACAACCAGAACTACGACCCTGCGGCTGAACTGATTAGCTATTACGGGCCGCTGCGCGCGGCGTGTCAGTCTGTCGATGTCGTCGAAGCGGTCGCACCCCTCAGCCAGTACAAACTGGTGGTCGCCCCCGGACTGAACGTGCTTTCAGATGCTGCGGCGAAGAACCTTATCGCCTACGTGCGCGGAGGTGGACACCTGGTGCTGGGCCAGCGCTCTGGCATGAAAGATGAAGACAACGGACTGCAGCCTGAACGCCAGCCCGGTCCGCTGGCTGATCTGCTGGGCGGACGAGTTGAGCAGTATTACGCCTTGGTCGATCCGGTGGCGATCGAAGGAAAGTTCGGCTCCGGGCAAAGCAAGTTATGGGCCGAGCTGCTGAGTACGAATGATAAAGACACCGAGGTGCTCGAGACCTACGGCAAGAGCAACGGCTGGCTCGATGGCAAGCCCGCGGCCATCACGCGCAAGGTAGGTAAAGGCCGGATCACGTACATCGGCGCCTGGCTGGACGGCTCCGCCATGACTGCGGCGGCAAAGTGGATGACTGACGTGAGTGGCGTGAAACCCGCGCTGGGCAAGGTTCCTGACGGGGTCGAAGTCTATCCCCGCTACGGCGACCATGGCACGGTCTACATCCTGGTTAACTTTTCGAAGGCTGCACAAACAGTCTCACTGCCGTCCGCCATGACGGATGTGCTTGAAGGCGGATTGAAACAAGCGGTCAAGCTTCCAATCTACGGCGTAGCCGTGCTGTCGAAGCAATAATGTGTGGGTCGGACACTCCCTTCGACTTCGCTCAGGGCAGGCTTTGTCCGACGCCTTTGACTTTGACTAAGGAAGCTTCTAGCTCCTGGCCCCTAGCTTCTAGCCAATCCCGGCCAAAGAGCTAGGTGCTAGGAGCTGTCAAGAGTGTCCGACCCACACTGGGCTGAGCTAGCTGGCCCAGGTGAGGAGTTGCTTGAGGTCGGTGGGACTGGAAGATGCCGTCCCACGCGGCAACGCGGGGCCGATGGCCACGGCTTCAGCGTGGCCTTCAAGCCACACCAGGAAGGAAGACTTCTCCGCCCCGGTCAACCGCTGCTGATTCAGGTAGGTGTAGTAGGAGCCCATGTCCGCGTCTACCAGCGAACCCATCGGATCAAGCTCGGCATCGGAGCGGATTCCGGACAGCAACTCGTTCATCGGTTGCTGCCGCTGCCGTGGCGCAAAGCGCACCAGCAAGGTGAGGGGCTGGGCGCGGCGCAGGGCTTCGCGCGCCGCCCATTGCGCGAAAGTGGTGCTGAAAATCTGGGTTCCCGAACCTTCCGTCAGGATCTTGACCTGGAAACGATCCAGCACTGTATCTCCCGCGTTGCCCACGCCTGCTTTCTCGATGCCCAGGTCCGCGGGACGCATCTGGGCCAGCAGCGTGCGCAGCGCCTCCGGTCCCATACCGGGTTTTTGGATTTCTCCGTGCATCTTGCGCAGCAGGACCGCCCGCGCCGCTTCCAGAGCTTTGTAGGAGACGCAGGTAAGAGCAGGGTCGTGGGCCGCCTCCTGGCCACCGTCAATGTACCAGTGCGCATAGGGAGCGGGATGCGCTTTGGCTCGGGCTGCGACTGCGTCCAGCAACGTTTCCAAGCCGTGTTCGGGATTGACCTGGCTGAAGTACCCGCCATGGGCGCGCAGTTTGCGGAAGAGAGGTTCGGCGTGCCCGGTCGCGTCCTGGCCGATGACGGCAATGCCTAGACGCGGGGTCGCAGGCTGCTCCGGCGGCTCCGCCGCCTGCAGACGACTGGCATAATCCAGCGCCGCCTTGCGAAAGGCGTCCAGTTGGTGTGTGCTCCAAAGGTGCGCCGATAGCTGTTCGACAAACTGGGCCGGCGAGTTTACCCAATCGAGTTTTTCGAGCTTCGACGACTGACTGATGTGGTCGAATCCCTCAAACCATTCCTTGACCTGTGGCGCGGAGAGAGACTTCAGATTCGCCAGTTCCCTGGCGATGGCTGTGCGCTCCGCGGGAAACTTGAAATCGTAGTCGATCACCTCTCGCAGCAGACTGGGCACGAAGGTCAGCGGCAGCCGCTGCAGAGCGCCCACGTATTCCGTCACCAGTTTTCTGGCCTCTGGCGGATAGTCCTTGAACTGCTCCGGCTTGAGTTCGCTTGGCAGCATAAGCGCTACAACAGTTCGGGTATCGGCCGGCCCTGCGCGAGCGAAGCGGAAAAATCCAGCATCGATCCCAGGGTTGGCACCAGATCGGTCGACTCCATGGCCCGGTCGTACACCACGCCCGGGCGGACGCCGGTGCCCAGCGCCATCATCCAGGTGGTCCGGGAGAGGGCGTCGCCGGTACGATGATGCTGAAAGCCGTTGCCCGCGGAATCATTGTCCGAATCCCGTCCAAAATCCGGCAGGATAAAGAGCGTCGTGTTGCCGGCATATTCCGGCTCGGTCTGGATGGCCTGCCATATTTCAGCGCACAGTCGATCGGTGCGCCGGATGCCCTCAATGTAGAGCGAGTAAGCTCCGGCGTGCGCGATATCGATATCGTGCATGGTGATCCACAACAGGCTGGGCGCCACTTGTCGCATCAATTGACGCGCAATATATACGGACAGCTCGTCCGGGCTCGACAACGTCCGCGCGTGCGCCCTGAAGTCTGCCACTGAGAGCTTCAGTAACATCTCCAGTTGCTGCAATTCGAACTCGCTGCCGCCGAGTTCGGGAGCGTAGAACGGCGTTTCATAGTTGTCCTTCAGCAAGTGATCGTAGCCGCCGCTGGTGCCCGATAACGCTGCCGCCAACAGGTGCTTCGGCAGAATCACGGTCGCACCCGACCCCGCACCATAGGAAGGATGGTTGCTCTCTCCGATACGGTTAAATCCATTGCTGGGGGCCACGACCCAGGCATCCGAGCGGGGACGCTTCAAGTCCTTGCGAAAGTACTCGAACACCGTCGGGTTCGCCGGCGGGACCGCGGCAAAGTTGTTAAAGGTCTCATAAACCCCGGTGACCAGGCTGGCCGTGGCCACGTAATGGCCCAGAATTCCGCGATTGACCACCTGGGTAAAGAAAGCCGACTGCGGGATGAGTTCGCGCATCAGGTGCGGAATGTTCTCCTGCCCTTCCGGCGCAAACGTCTCCTGATCTCGTGCTCCGCCGCCAAACGTAATCACTACCACTTTTCTCTTCTTGCGGGGCGCCACCGCCCGAGCCCAGGCGGTCGGGCCCAGCAATGCGCTGCCCACGGCCAGTCCTGCGGCAGTCCGCAAGAAATCGCGGCGGTTGCGGACAAGCTGCTGGGCGAGCTCGCGAGGAGTGGAAACTGCGGCGACGGCCCGGCCTCGCGCAGTCTGCGATGAAAAGTGATATGCCATTACCAGTCCAGATCTGAATCTAAGTTCTGTGCAGGCGCGAGCGTCCCGCCCGTGCAGCAGCCGGCACGAGCGTGGACGCTCGCGCCTGCATTTAAATCCATCACTTCGCGGACGGTCCGTCCTTAGCGGAATATACGAACTGTCGAATGTCCGCCCTCTGCTTATCCACCTCAGCCAGGTGCTGTGCCCGGAGTTGCTGATACACCTGCAGCTGCTCCTGGGCGAGGTCCTTTTCACCGGTGCGAACGTATGCCTGCCCCAGCCGGTAGTGAACATCAGCCAACTCGGGACTGAGCTCGAGCGCCCGCTTATACTCCGGAATAGACTCGGCATACTTGTTCTGGTCAGAATAAAGGTTCCCCAGCTGCAAGTGGGCTTCCGAGAGCTTGTCATCGAGAGCGAGCGACTTCTTCAGCAGCCCTTCAATTTGCAGCAAATCCAGGTCCGGGTCTTGCGCCCGCTTCCCCTTCCATAAGCTCATCGCATAGTAATAGAGAGCACGGGCATTTTTCGGCTGAAGCTCGGCGAATCGGCGGAAGCGCTGGATGACCTCGTCGGCCTGCCCCGGCGAACTGTCGTAAGCCTTGGACAGAAAAAGGTAGCAGCTGGGGTCGGAGGGATCCAGGTCGGCCCCGTGGAGCAGGGCCTTCACCGCCTCGTCGTAATTGCCGCGTGAGTACAGAGCCATGCCTAAACCGATGACCAGCCGCGGCGATTTGGGATAACGCTCAGCGGCTTGCTGGAAAACTTCAATAGCCGGACCAAGCGTGCGATGAATCAGAAGTTCGCTGCCCCAGTCGAACAAGTTGCTCTCGCTCGGATCCATGTGGGCTGCGGTTTCGTATTCGTTGGCGGCGGCCACGAATTTCCCGTCCTTCTCTTCAATCTCGGCCAGCAGATTGTGCAATTCCGCTGTGTTCTTTTTTTTCAACAGATCCTGCACCAGTGGCCGGGCATCCGTCAGCCGCCCGGTCAGAACGTAAGCCAGGGACAAATCGTAGCCGTTATCGTAGGAAGACGGATCAATTTTCTGAGCCTGACCGAGATAACGTGCTGCCTCGGCAACTTTTCCGGAGTGGACGTAAAACTCCCCCAGGTTGTGGTTGGTATCGAAGTTCTTCGGATCGAGCTCAACCGCCTTGCGGAATTCCGCGCCAGCGAGTTCCGCCTTTCCCAGGCGCATCAGGTTGGCCGCCAGATTGGTTCGGGCGGAGACAGAATCGGGTTTGAGGCGCACTGCCTTCTGCAGATGTGGGCTGGCTTTGGCGTCCTGTGATTGCGCGGAATAGACCAGGCCCAGGAGTTCGTGGACTTCAAAGCTTGAGGGAACCTCGCGCACCAGGCTTTCCAGTTCCACTGCAGCTTCTGCGAAGCGGCCAGATTCGTATTGAGCTACCGCCGACTGAAATTTGCGGTCGAGGTGTTGGCTGGGCTGGCTTCCGGCTGCCGCCATGGGCACGCATACCAGAAGAGCCAGGACAGCAGACCAAATCGACGGGCGTCTCATGGTCACGTCTTCGTATGTTACCACCGCGCTGGACAGGCGGGAGGCTGGATTTGGAAAGTGTTCCCCCGGCAGAGCGCCCATGAGCGCCTTGCCGGGGGAGGTAAGTTCCTAGCCTAGAAGTACAGCTTCAGAGCGAACTGGATTTGTCTCGGATCGTACGGAGCATCACGAGTAGAACCGATCTTGCCAAAGTTCGAACTTGTATAGTTAACGGCGCCACCGATCGCCACAACGCCGTTCCCGCCAAATCCGGGAGCGTTGAAGTTCGGGTGATTGAGAATGTTGAAGAACTCGGAACGGAACTGCAACTTGAAGCGCTCCGAGAGCTGGAAGTCTTTAAATAGTGAGAAATCCAGCCTATGAAATCCCGGTCCGGCAACCTGCGTCGGGTCGCCGCCCAAGGCGCCAAGGCCCGACAAAGGAATACATCCTGTTGGCGTAACGGTGGGTGCTCCCAACACACAAGGCTGGTTGAACGCTCCCGGGTTTAGGAACTGGGTCACGTTGTGGGGCCCTGCGTACGGGTCTCCAGTAACGATCGCACGGCAAGTTGTCCCTGCGGTCGTAGACGTAGGACAAGGAATGGAGAACGGTTGACCTCCTTGTAGTGTGGCAGCCCAGTTGATGCTCCACCCTCCAGCCACGGCGTTCGCTAGCCCTCCGTCGGACATGAAGCGCTTGCCCTTCCCGAAGGGGAGTTCGTACCCGCCGCTGAAGTGGATTACGTTCCGAATATCGAAGTCGGCCAAGCCATAATCACCGTTAATTCCGAATCCTGGAACGTCCGGAGCACGGTAGCCTTGGCCATTCCGATTGTTATTAAGTAAGTCGATCGCGTCCGAGCGCACTTGGGACCATGTATACGTACCCAGGAAATTCAAACCGGCCGCAAAGTGTTTTTCGAGCTTGACCTGAAGGCTGTGGTAGTGACTAGCGCCTTCCGTTATCGCGTAACTGGACCCTTGCCCGAAATCCGGGAACGGAATCACTTGTGGTGCACCCGCTGGCAGGATCGCTGTCACGTTGTTGGAATTCGGAAACACCTCCAAATGCCGCCCCAGCGAGGTCACGTAACCGGCCTGGAGCGACATCGAGGGGGTCAACTGATACTGCAAGGTCAAGTTGCCACCCATCGAATAAGGCGTGGTGTAATCGAAATTAATTCCGCGCAACGCCAAGCCCTTGGCGTTGACTAGAGTAGGACTAAGCGGAGTGCAGGAAAATCCGGTCTCCAAGGTCGCACTTCCAATGGGAGTCGCCGATGGACTGGTACACCCGGGATAGGTGATGGGCGTACTGTCGTTAGCTGCCGCGAACTGGAAGTTGAACTGGAAAGGATAGTTTTCACCGAGATTCGGGGAAAAACCGCGGTTCTCAAAGCCATTGTAGAAGAGACCAAACCCGCCGCGGGCAACCAGTTTCGGGGTAACCTGGTAAGCAAAACCAAAACGGGGCGCAAAATTATCCTTTTGCGATCTTCCAAGTCCTTTACCGTACTTGTTACCGATCACGATCCCTATGCCATCCTTGGCCAACAAGTCCGTGAAGCAGGTTGGGCAACCCGAGGAGAACTGAGATGGGTCGGTCCCCTCCGGAAGCAGATACAACGGACTACCTGTCGGAGGCCCACTCGGAACAAAGTTAGCCTGGGCTCCGTGGTGCTCAAACACCAGCCCGAAGAAATCCCAGCGCAAACCGAGGTTGATAGTCAGCTTGGGAGTGACTTTCCAGTCGTCTTGAACGTAGCTGCCGTAATAATTCTTCCCGTTATCGGTCAGAGAGATGTTAGAGACGAATACAGCGTTGCCGCCTCCCTGAACACCGGGACCACCAACGTAGTCAGGTCCTCCCACCGTCGAGGCTGTCGGCGTCAGCAAGAACTGCGCTATGCCCGTGTTCTCCGCAGAGGGGCCTGCGCCCGGAATGTTGGTGTACACACCGTCGAAGTTGAATTGTCCGCGCGACCACGGTGGCTGCAGGGTCGAGAATTTCACGTGTTGCCACTCAAAACCCATCTTGAACGTGTGCTTACCGTAAATCTTGGTGAAGTCGTCGGTCACCTGGAAGGTAGAGCTGACCTCATCCGACGGCAGGAAAGCGTTGCTGCCCAGAGTCTGTAGGCCCTGGATTCCGAACGCGGGAAGCCCGCCATTTTCGTGGTCCTGAGGGATGCCATCGATACCAAACTGAGCGGGCAGGCCGCTCAGATCATTGGCCGAAGGCGAAACACGCGTGGTGTGCAGGTAATTCAACCCCGCCCGTGCAACGTTAACCATGGTAGGCGAAAACACATGGGTCCAGGCCAGCGCGCTTTGTTGCGCCAGCGCGGTCTGAGGGCCCTCCTGGAAACCCCCGCCGTCGGCCACTCCGCCAAAGATTCCAGGGATGAATTGCGGATCATCGACGTAGCTGAAGCGGTAGAAAATCTGGTTCTTGTCGCTCAGATTGAGATCTAGTCGTGTGTCAAAGGCGTTGCGGTTTTCGCTGATGGCCGGCGAAGCCGTGTAGTTCGAGGCGAGCGCCCCATTGATTGGCGCTGGATACAGGTTCAGCAATTTGATGGCGTTGGCATCGAGCCGCATGGCGGGAAGGATGTTCAGGTTGCAGGCGGCAAGCGTGTAGGTAGTCGTAGTTGCCGGGCAGGTACCAAACGGATCGCGGACAAATCCTCCCGCTACCGCCCGCGTCGTTGCAGGATCGAGAATCGTCCCAGTTGGCATAGTTCGACCGAGGAGATCGGTTTGCGTACCTGTTTGGCCAGTAATCAGTTCTGTGAAGTCAGTGTAACCGCTGCTTCGCTCCAAGGCAGTGGGGACACTCCCGGTGTGCGGCGATCCCTGTCGGCGACGCAGTCCTTCGTAGTCTCCGAAGAAGAATACCTTGTTCTTGATCACCGGCCCGCCGATAGCTACGCCGAACTGGTTCAGGCGCAGTTCGCCTTTTTTAGTTGTGTCGCCCACGCGTTCAAAATAGTCCGCGGCATCCAGCTTATCGTTGCGGAAAAATTCCCAACCCGCGCCGTGGAAACTATTGGTGCCGGATTTAATCGTGGCATTGAGGACAGCTGCTCCCGACCGACCATATTCAGCGCTGAAGTCCGTCGTCTGTACCTTGAATTCCTGAATCGCATCCACGGGAGGAAGCACGACAAAGTTTGTGCCGTTGAGAAAATCCACCGTGTCCGAGTTGTTGTCAATTCCATCCAGCAGGTAGTTGTTCTGGGCTGGCCGCGAACCATTGGCGGCGAAGGCACCGCTCGCCGCGTTGCCTCGCGTGTCCGAATTAGGCGAGTTCACTCCTGCAGCCAACTGGGCAAGGAAAGTAAAGTTTCTGCCGTTAAGGGGAAGGTTGTTCACGTTGCGCGAGTTGACGACCTGGCCAACCGAAGCGTCCTGGGTCTCAAGCACGGGAGTGCTAGTGGTCACCTCCACCGTCTCCGTTACCGCGCCGGGCCTGAGGACAAAATTGACCACGACAGATGATCCCACGTTGACCACAATCTTCTTCTGTTCCGTGGTCTGAAACCCCTGGGAGGAAGCGGTGACCTTGTAGCTGCCGATTCGAACCGGGGTGAACTTGTACGATCCGTCCGACTCCACGTTGGTGGAAAGCGTGGCGCTGGTGCCCTCGTTGGTCAGGGTGACCGTCGCCCCGCCGATCACAGCTCCAGAAGGATCCGCGACGGTCCCCAGGATGCTGCCAGTATCCACCTGAGCCAGGAGGGGTCGTGGAATGAACAGCATTGCGCCGACTGCGATGGCCAGCGATGTTCTCAGCATCCGAATGAAGAGGGCCTGTAGTTTCATGACCTTTCCTCCTAAACCTTCGTGGGGTGGCAACTGGTTCGCTGAATGTAAACGTGTACATTAGCGAAACCGGGACCACCTTAGAACAGGTTTGGAGAGCTTGTCAAGAATAAAACTAGTACGTTTGCATTACTAGCAAACGTTTGCCACACTCCCGACCCCCCGCCAGTCGACAGTGCGGAGCATCGGACCGAGAATTATCGCCTCCGCGCCGGAAACTTTTTCCCAGATTGGCCCCTGCCTACAATCTGTCATCCCGAGCGCAGTCGAGGGACCTTGCATTGTCCGGATGTCCGAGCAAAATGTGACATCTATCACAATACGCAACCCTGGCAGGGGCGCACGATTCAGCTGCAAAACGCAAGGTCCCTCGACTCCGCGCCGATTCCGCTTCCGCGGACCCGGCGCTCCGCTCGCGATGACAGTGGGTTGGTGGTTCATGCCCCATGAACATCGCTGCTACGTTTACATCATGCCGAGCAGTTCCCACCGCGCACCCTACATCAGCATGACTAACAACCTCCGCCGCCGGGTCTTCCAGCACAAGAATCGCCTGGTGGTTTGGATTAACTTCACCCCGGGTGCTAACATGCGCTTCACTAGGCCATCACGACAACGGACAGCTGAGGATGGCGTGTCACAAAGACGAAAACCACCTTGTTTTCACGTCGAACCTTTCTAAGGGGAATGCGGTGGGTGCCTGTGCTGCTTCTTCCGGCGCCCCTGCAGGCATCGCCGTTCCGCCGTCTGCAGCCGCAGACGCCCCGGCACCCTACCTCTTCATTTCCCTTTGCTGATTTCCGGCTGACTCCCCACTATCCCGCGAAATCTCCGCTGGATGATGTTCTGCTGAAAGTTGTTCCCGGCGCGGACGAGTATCTCACCGAGAAGTACGCGTTTGAGATCCTGTCCTTGCTTGACGAATGGAGCAGGGGCCTCAAGACGCATCCCCCCGCGCTCGCCGCCCTGACGAATTTTCTCGATGCTTCGATCGAAGCCGCTCCGCTGCTTCCAACCGGAGAAGCCACCCTGCGTGCGGACCGCGGAATCGAGGTCGTTCGAAGACGCTTTGCGAAAGACGCGATATTGGACCGCGAGCGATTTCTCCACGAGATGGAAAATTATCTGGCGCCAATGTCGCGAGTGGAGACGGCTGAATTCGAAATCGTCGGGATCGAGCAAACCGCGGGTTCGTCGCAGGGGTTCGATATCGACATTCGCTATGACCTGGTTGGCGCCGCGAAAAAACAGGGACGCGAGCAGCGCGTGGGACACTGGCTGACCCGCTGGTCGCGCGATGAAACCCACGGCTGGCGCGCCCGGCGGTGGCAGGCAACCGAAGAAACTCTCACGCGCGCCCGCGATTCAATCTTTATTGACGTCACTTCCCAGGCCCTCGGCCAGACTGCGTCGTACAAAAATCAGATGCTTCGTGGCGTCGATCACTGGCGCACAGTCCTGGACGGAGCGTGTGGAATCGACGTGTATGGCAACAACGGCCTGGCCGCGGGAGATATCGACAACGACGGACTCGATGACCTCTATGTCTGCCAGCCCGCGGGCCTGCCCAATCGCCTCTATCGCAATCGCGGCGACGGAACCTTCGAGGATGTGACGGAGCAATCAGGAGTCGGCGTACTCGATGACACGGCCTGTGCCTTGTTCGCCGATTTCGAAAACAAGGGGGTGCAGGATCTGCTGGTGGTTTGCGGCGGTGGCCCGCTGTTGTTTCTGAACGAGGGAAAAGGAAGATTCGCGCTTAAGCCTGACGCCTTCAAGTTTGCCCAGCCCCCTCAGGGAACTTTCACCCACGCCGCCATCGCGGATTACGATCGTGACGGGCGTCTCGACATCTATTTTTGTCTGTACAGTTACTACGCCGGCCTCGACCAGTACCGCTATCCCGTTCCTTACTTCGACGCGCGCAATGGGCCTCCGAATTTCCTGCTGCACAACGAGGGCAATGCGACGTTCGTCGACCGAACCCAAAGCGCCGGACTCAACGTGGAAAACGATCGCTACAGCTTCGCTTGCGCCTGGGGTGATCTCAATGCTGACGGATCGCCCGACCTCTACGTGGCCAACGACTTTGGGCGCGGTAATCTCTATCGCAACCGGGGCGATGGAACATTTACCGCGGTCTCCTCCGAAGCGGGCGTTGAGGACGCCGGCGCCGGCATGAGCGCCTGCTGGCTCGATTTCGACAACGACGGAAACCAGGACATCTACGTGGCCAACATGTGGTCCGCCGCCGGCCAGCGGGTTTCAGAGCAAAAGATCTTCCATGAAGAAGATCCCGAGAATATCCGCGCCATCTATCGCAGACACGCACGCGGCAATTCCTTGTATCGAAATCAGGGAGACGGGAAATTTCAAAACATAAGCGGCCCGGCGGGGGTTGAAATGGGCCGCTGGGCCTGGTCCTCCGACGCATGGGATTTCGACCACGATGGGTACCCCGACCTGTACATCGCCAACGGCTATATTTCCGGACCCAATCCTCGCGACCTCTCCAGCTTCTTCTGGCGCCAGGTTGTGGGCAAGTCGCCGCGGACTTCCAACCCGTCGTCGCACTACGAGCAGGGATGGAACGCCATCAATGAACTGGTCCGCTCGGACTCTTCATGGGCCAGTCTCGAGCGCAATGTTTTCTACGCCAATAATCGGGACGGAAAATTCAGTGACGTGTCCGGCGCGGTGGGTTTGGACTTTCCGGACGACAGCCGATCGTTTGTCCTCGCCGACCTGGACCACGATGGGCGATTGGAGGTTATCCTCAAGAACCGGAGCGCGCCGCAATTGCGCGTCTTGCGCAACGCGATGAAAGACATCGGCGCCTCGATCGCATTCCGCCTGCGCGGACAAAAAAGTAATCGCGATGCAATTGGAAGCGCGGTGACAGTCGAGGCGGGAGCACATCGCCAGACAAAATATCTCCAGGCCGGCTCCGGCTTTCTGTCCCAGCACACCAAGGAGCTTTTCTTTGGAGTGGGTAAAATCGAGGGCCCGGTACGCGCCATCGTGCGCTGGCCCAGCGGCCTCACCCAGACCTTCGAGAACTTGCCGGTGAACCAGCGCATTGAAATTCAGGAAGGCTCGAATGAGTTTCTGGCGAAGCCCTTTGCCGTCTCTTCCCCTTCTTATTCGCGCCCCGGCGAAACTCAGAAGCTGGAGCCGCTGCCATCATCGGTCGAGTCCTGGCTCATCGAGCCTGTCAAGGCGCCAGACTTCTCCCTGCCTGACCTGGAGGAAAAGTCATGGGGGCTGCAATCGTTCCGCGGCGCCTTCGTGCTGCTGAACTTCTGGTCCACCGCTTCGCCCGCCTGCGGAGAACAGATGCGGCTTCTACGCCAGTCAGGGCCATCGCTCGCCTCCAGCGGCCTTCGCATCCTTGGCATCAACGTGGATGATCCGCGCGATGTGCAGGCGGTGAGAGCCTTCGTTGCCCAGGAGGGCGTCTTCTTCCCCACGCTGCTCGCCACACCCGACATCGCCGGCGTCTACAACATTGTTTATCGCTACCTGTTCGACCGCCGCCGTGACCTCCCACTTCCCACATCGTTCCTCCTTAATAAGGACGGCATGATCGTTAAGGTGTACCAGGGGCCGGTGAAACCGGAACGGTTGCTGGAAGATGTGAAATCGGTCCCGAATACTCCAGCCGATCGCGTGCGGAGGGCGCTGCCGTTCGCCGGGACCCTCTTCCAGGGCACATTCCAACGCAACGACTTTACTTATGGGGTGTCTTTCTTCCAGCACGGCTATCTGGAGCAGGCCGAAGCGTCTTTCAAGCAGGTCATCGCTGCCAAGCCCGACAGTCCCGAAGCCTGTTACAACCTGGGAACGCTATATCTACGCAGAAACGCTTTCAACGACGCACGCGAATATCTCGAGCAGGCGGTAAAGCTGCGTCCAGACTATCCGGAAGCCTGGAATAATCTCGGAATGGTTGCCGCCCGTGAGAATCAGCCGGCCGAGGCCGTTCACAACTTCGAGCAGTCGTTGCAACAGCGGCCCACTTACACCATCGCTCTTCTGAACCTCGGAAACCTTTACCGCAGGCAGGGGAATTTTGCGGAGGCGGAAAAACTTCTCAATCGCGCTCACGATATTGAACCTGACGATCCCGAGGTCAACTACAACCTCGGAATGCTCTACGCCCAGCAAGACCAGCCCCGGAGCGCCCTGCAGTATCTCGAAAGGGCCGTGAATCTGCGCCCGGACTACCCCGACGCACTCAACAATCTGGGGGTCTTTTTTGTGCGTGAACAGCGCTATCCGGATGCGGAGCAACAATTCAAGACTTGCATTCGGGTGGCCCCGAATTTCGACCAGGCCTATCTCAATCTGGCCCGCCTTTACGTCATTCTGAACGACAAGGAAAAGGCCCGAGAGGTATTGCTCGCGCTGCTGCGCCAACAACCGCAGCACAAGATGGCCCAGCAGGCGCTGGAGATGCTACATTGAGCCTTTGGGACCTGTAGTCAAAGTGCCCGCGGAGATCTACCGGGAGATGGTCATCGGCGCCTCATTTCAGCAGTCGGTCAGGAACGCGGTGCCCGGATCCGGACTGCTCCGAATCATCGCGCTGGCCGCCGTTTTCATCTTTGCCGGCGGATCTGCCGCCCAGCAATCCGCCCCCGCCCGGAGCGCCTCCCATCCAGCATCGAAAGCGACGTCACCTTTCCTGGAAGCCGAGACCCTGCTCCGTCAGGGTTCCATCGCTGAAGCCAAACAGAAAATCGAAGAACAGCTCAAACTGAATCCCTCCAGTGTGGAGGGTTACAACCTGCTGGGGATCGTCAACAGCAGCGAAAAAGACTACGCCGGCGCCGTGGATGCATTCCAACATGCGCTGAAGCTCGACCCCAACTCCAGCCGGACTCATAACAACCTTGGGAACGTATACGTCGCCCAGGAACAATTCGATCTGGCGGAGAAAGAATTTGGCAAGGTCTTGCGTCTTGATCCCACCAACCGCGACGCCAACTACAATCTCGGGCTGGTCCTGATGGCCAGACGTTCACCGGCCGAGGCCATTTCCCACTTTGAACGGGTACGCCCCGCCGATATGGCGACGCGTTTCAACCTGATTCGCGCCTACCTGCAAGCCGGACGGACTGCCGAAGGTCTGAAGATGGCACGGGAGCTTTCCGCCCAGAAGAAGGACGACGTTCAGCTGCATTTCACGCTAGGTGTACTGCTGGCGTCCGCAAGGCAATATCCGGCAGCCCAGCTCGAACTCGAAAAAGCCAGCGCTCTGCAACCTGAAACTTTTGAGATTTTGTATAACTTGGGACAAGTTTACCTGCAGAGCGCGGAATACAAGAAAGCTGAACTGGTCTTGAACCGCGCACTGAAGCTGAAACCCGATTCGCCCGAAACTCTTTACCTGCTGGCGAAGGTTGATTCCGAACAGACCAAAGTGGTGGATGCTCTCGATCTGCTGGTGCGCGCCCACAAGCTGGCCCCGGAAAATACCGATGTCATCTTTCTGCTGGCCCGGGTCAGCATGTCGCAGAATTATTACGAAGATGCGATTCCGTTGCTCGAAGCAGGCGTGAAAATCGCTCCCAAGCGGGCCGATCTCCACGCCGCTCTGGGCGAAAGCTACTTCATGTCCGGCAAGGCCGAAAAGGCCATCGACGAGTTCAAGGCACTGATCGAGCTAGACCCATCAGCGCGCTCCTATGTCTTTATGGGGCTCTCGTACCGGCATCTGGGACGCTTTGATGAAGCCAGAAAATATTTCGAGCAGGGTCTCAAGCTGGACCCGCACAACGCTTCCTGTTTGTTCAACATGGGCTATATCGAAGGACGGCAGGGAAATCAGGCGGACGCGGAACGGTTTTTTCAGGCAGCGCTGCGCTCGAATCCTGATCTTTCCGACGCGTTGCTGGAGTTAGCGAACCTGCGAATCGCCGACAAGAAATTTGAGCAGGCCGCGGTCCTGCTCCGAAGATATGTGAAGGTCAGCCGCAATCCGGCCGCCGGATACTACAAACTGGCCATGGTCGAGAGGAGTCTCCATCAGATGGAGGCGGCGCAACGGGACTTGAGCGTATTTCAAACTCTTTCCAAAGATGCGTCAGCGGGTCCGTACCCTTTCCAGCATCTTTTCGATTACCTGGATAACCGTTCCAGCCTTGCGCCTCAGGAGCGCACACAACTGGATCTGACCGAACTGAAGGCACAGATCCAGAAACATCCGGACCGCCCCCAGGACCTCTACCTGCTGGCGGAGGCGTATCTGAAACTGGGACAGATCGAGGATGCCCGAAGCACGATCGCGCAGCTTGACGAGCTAAGTTCAGGCGACTATCGCACCCAGACGGGAGTGGGCGTGCTGCTCGCCCGCTTTCGCTTGTACGACGACGCCATCCAGCATTTCCAGACGGCGTTGCGCGCCAGCCCCGACTCCGACGACATAAAGTTCGACCTGGCCGATGCTTATTTCCGCAGAGGCGCCTACCCTCAGGCGCTGGAGGCGGCTCAGCAGGTTTCGGCCACCGGTCAGCAGGACGCCGCTTTCCTGGCTTTGCTCGGGGACATTCACGCTCATCTGGGCGAAACTGCGCGGGCTGCCGAAATCTTTCGCGATGCGATTGCCAGAAATCCCGACAACGACCAGTATTACCTCTCGCTTACTTTGGTCCAGCTGCGCGAAAAGGATGTCGCGGGCGCGAAAGCAACCCTGCAGAAGGGTCTGGCTCGAATTCCAGGCTCCGGCAAGATCCTCTGGGGTATGGGAATTGTGTCCGTGCTCGAAGGCAACACCGCGCAAGCCGCCGAACGGCTGGAGCGCGCCGTCGACCTTTTGCCCGAGTGGCCGGGTAGCTATTCCACGCTCGGCGTTTTTTATTACCAGACTGGACAAATCGCCAAGGCCCGCGAAGTGCTGAACCGTTTTAAAGGCAGCAGCGCCGGCGGGCTGGATGTGAATCGTATTGAAGAAGTGCTGTCCCGGGCCCCGGCAAAAGCTTCTTCCGCCCAGGAACCCATGTCGATGGCGGCGCGGCAGCAGTTGCTTCAGTTGGCTCTGTCGCTGGCCGACCGGACCCTCTGAGAACCAACGGGAAACTAGACGAGAATGCGGAAGCAGTCGAAGACGAGCAAAGAACTTGGCCTCGGAACCAGCTTGATCCTGGCACTGATCGCAGTAGTCGGAATGGGCCTCACCCTGCTGGCATTCGCCGGCCAGTCTCCTCCGAAGCCGCCCAACGACCGCGTGCCCGTCCGCTATACCGATGTTCGACAAGCCGCCGGAATCACTTTTCTTCAGGATGCTACTGCCACCGATGAAAAGTATTACCTTGAAACCATGGGCACCGGAGTGGCATGGCTGGACTACGATCAGGACGGGTTGATGGACCTGTATTTTGTCCAGTCCGCCGCGACCGATATTTACAAACCACCTCACCCCTTGCGCAGCGCGCTTTATCACAACAACGGTGACGGAACCTTCACCGACGTCACCGAAAAAGCCGGCGTCGGAGGGGAAGGACACTACGGCCAGGGCGTGGCCGTTGGGGACTATGACAACGACGGATATCCTGACCTCTACGTCACCGGCTACGGCAGCGCCATCCTTTATCACAACAATGGCGACGGAACCTTTACCGACGTCACCGCCAAAGCCGGGGTCAAAGACGAAGGCGGATGGTCCGCCAGCGCGGGATGGTTTGACTACGACAAAGACGGATGGCTCGACCTGCTGGTCACCAACTACATCGAGTGGTCGCCGAAGACCAACCTGTGGTGCGGCGAACGCCGGCCAGGCTACCGCTCCTACTGCAATCCCGGCAACTACAAAGGGCAGAAGACCAAGCTCTACCACAACAACCATGACGGAACTTTCACCGATGTGAGCGACAAGTCCGGCATAAGCAAGCCCGAGTCGAAGGGCATGGGCGTGGTGCTGGCCGACTTCAACAACGACGGCTGGACCGACATTGCCATCGCCAACGACACCTGGCCTAATTTTCTTTTCATCAACAAGCACAACGGAACGTTTGAGGACGTATCGCTCGTCTCCGGCCTGGCGGCGAGCGAGGACGGGCGCTACGAGGCGGGAATGGGCATCGACGCGGCCGACGTTGACGGCGACGGCTGGCAGGACGTTTACGTCACCCACCTCGATTTCGAATTGAATCGCCTGTACCACAATAACCACGACGGAACCTTCAATGATGAGACCTTCCGCTCCGGCATCGGAAACAAGGCCGTCCTGCTGAGCGGTGTGGCCATGAAATTTTTGGATTACGACAATGACGGCTGGCCCGATATCCTGCAATTGAATGGTGCCATGCTGGACAATATTCAGCTTTACCACAGCGAAGTGTCCTACAAGGAACCCTTGCTGATGTTCCGTAACCTGGGCAAAGGTCAGTTCGAAAAAGTTTCGGAGTCGTTGGGTCCTGATTTCATGCGCCCCATCGCCGGGCGCGGCCTGGCCACTGCCGACTTCGACAATGACGGCGATATCGACATCGTGACCAACAACCGCGGCGACTACCCCTCGCTGCTGCGCAACGATGGCGGAAACGCCAACCACTGGCTGGAAGTCCTGCTGATCGGGACCCGCTCCAACCGCGATGGCATCGGCGCCTCTCTGAAGTTAAGCGCCGGAGGAGCGGTCCACGTGGAACAGGCGAAGGGGGGCATGAGTTATATGTCGGCCAGCGACCCGCGAATCCAGTTCGGCCTAGGCAAACGGACCAAAATCGATTCTCTCGAAATCACCTGGCCCAGCGGACAAGTGGATCGCCTGACCAATGTCCCCATCGACCAGATCATCGCAGTCAAGGAAGGCACGGGAATCGTGCCGCGCAAATTCCCCAAGGTGCCGAGCAAATGAAGAAGACAAAGACCACGATGGGTGCCCCACCCTCGTCTTTCCCGTTCTTTGGGAAAGACAGGGTGGGGATTTGGGTGGCGAACACGGGATCATCACTCGCAGTGCGCGTTCACGGGGGTTTGTGGCATATCGCAACGCACACTGCACCGGTTGAGATTGCAGAAACAGCAGGTCCCTCCACTTCGCTTCGCTTCGGTCGGGATGACAATACTGGTATGACTCCTATGAATTTTCCTCGACGCCAATTCCTGGGCTCCTCCGCCATCGTCCTAGGCAGCACGCTGCTGGACGCGCTCACCACCCCACTCTGGAAGTGGAGAAACGGGGCCGTTCTCCAAGCCGCACCGATAACTCCGCCGGCGGCGTCGCCGGTCACCTTCGTGGATGTAGCCCGCGAAGCTGGCTTGAACGTTCCCAATGTCTGGGGCGCGGTCGATCACAAGCGCTACATCATCGAAGCCAAAGGCAGCGGCCTGGCTTTTTTCGACTACGACAACGACGGCTGGCTCGATATCTATTTCACCAATGGCACTCGCCTTGACGCCCACTGGCCTCCGGGCCAGGCTCCCACGTCGCATCTCTACAAAAATAATCGCGACGGCACCTTCACCGACGTCACCGAAAAATCCGGCCTGGGGCGCACCGGCTGGCAGACCGGCATTTGCGTCGGCGACTACGACAACGACGGATGGGACGATTTGTTCTGCTGCTTCTGGGGACACAACATCCTGTTCCACAACAACGGTGACGGCACCTTCACCGACGTCACTCACAAGGCCGGAGTTTACGACGAACAATACCGATGGGGAGCCGGCTGCACCTGGCTCGATTACGATCGCGACGGGCACCTCGACCTGTTCGTGTGCAACTACATCAAGCTCGATCCCGCGAAAACTCCCTCTGCCAACGATCCTCTCTGCCAATGGAAGGGCATCCCCGTCATGTGCGGTCCCCGCGGCCTGCCCGGCGACACCAACGTTCTTTATCACAACAACGGCGACGGAACTTTCAGCAATGTCTCCGAGAAGTCCGGCATCCTCAAGCCGGGCCCCCGCTATTCCATCACCGCGGTCTCGTATGATTTTGATAACGACGGCTGGCCGGATATTTACGTGGCAGTGGACTCGCAACCCAGCATCTTATTCCGCAACAACCACGACGGCACTTTCACCGATATCGCCGTGCTCGCCGGCTGCGCCTACAGCGACAACGGTCACGAGCAGGCCGGTATGGGCGTGGCGGTTGGTGATTACGATTGCGACGGCTGGTTCGACATTTTCAAAACCAACTTCGCTGACGACACTTGCAATCTTTATCACAACAACGGAGACGGGACCTTTACCGACGTCACGTTTTCATCCGGCATCGGAATCAACAACCGCTACGTCGCCTGGGGCTGCGGCTTCCTCGACTATGACAACGACGGTTGGCCAGACCTCATGCAGATCAACGGACACGTCTATCCGGAGATTGAAGGCCACGATATCGGGCAGACGTTCAAGAATCCGCGCCTGCTCTACAAGAACCTGGGCAATGGCCGATTCAAGGACGTCTCAGCCGAGTCAGGACCAGGCATCAACGAGCGCTTTTCCAGCCGCGGCGCCGCCTTCGGGGATTATGACAACGATGGTGACATCGACGCCGTCATTCTGAATATGAACGATTTGCCTTCGCTGCTTCGAAACGAAGGCGGCAACCAGCAGAACTGGGTGAAGATCAAGCTGATCGGAAGCAAGTGCAATCGCACCGCCATCGGCGCCCGGGTGCGTGTGGTGACCGGCCACCACGCCCAGATGGATGAAGTCCACAGCGGCTCAAGCGTGATGTCGCAATGCGACCTGCGCCTCCACTTCGGCCTGGGCAAGGCCCAGATCGTGGACGCAATCGAGGTGAAGTGGCCGACCACGCAGAAAATCGAACGCTTCACGCAAGTGAAAGCCAATCAGATACTCACCATTCGTGAAGGCAGCGGGATTGTCGAGACGGTCAAACCCAAAAGCAAGTAGGCGAACAGTCATTGTCCCCAGGCAGAGGGCCTTGACCATCAAAGCGGAATGAAGCTCTTGAGCAGCGGACTTACCAACCCGGCAAAGGAGCGCAGCCGCCGCTCGGCTTCCTCTGGTTTCTCGCCCGGCCGCAACTCGGTGTTCATCCGAATCAGGGCATTGTCGGTGCGGTTGAAACCAAGCGAATCAAACGTCAGGTAAACATTCATCCAGTCCTCGCTGGCCACACGGCGGCCGCGGACCGAGTACCAGAACAGAACGAGCTGGCGATCGTCTCCTTTAGCAATCAGGTAGCGATTGGCGGGAAAAGGGGCGTCGCCGGGAAACGCCAGCGTGGTTGTGCCTGACTCTACCGGCAACCAACCGGAACCGATCAGACAATCTTGCGGCAGGTGACGGAACAACGCGCCCTTGTTCTGGAGGTACGCTACATAAAGATCGACGTAAGATCCGTCGCCTCTCTTATCTTCGTATGTCCGTTGCAGGAATTCTCCCGGACGAAGAGTTTTCAGAATCTCCTCGGGAATGGGGACGTCCGTCCCACCCCAGTTCTTCAATTCAAGGGGAAACGATGCCAACGCTGTCCGCGGCAAAACAAATGGATGGTCAGCGCGGGCCTGCAGGAACAGCGCGGTTCCAGCCAGCAGCAGGGCGACGATTGCGAAGCGTGCGCTCCGGGAGATCATGCGTATTCCTCCCGCCCTCCGGCTTCGTCCCTGTTAAAAAACAATGTCCGAGACAAATGGTGGAGCAGGAAAATAAGCGCCAGTGAACCGGCAAAGATGAGCCATCCCGAAAGCAGGTGGAGCGTCCCCTGCGCACTTTCCAGGCCCCAGTTTTCGACGACCAGACCGGTAACGGCGATTCGCAGAGCATTGGCCAGAACCGCGATCGGGACCGCCATCAACGTCAGCAACACTCGCACTCCAATTTTCGTTTCCGCCAGATACCCGTAAATAATGGTCAGGGTAATCAGCGAGAACAGCGAGCGGATCCCGCTGCACGCCTCCGCTACCTCCAACCGCGCCGTGGGCAGAAGAATGATATTGCCTTCCCGAACTGTCGGTACTCCCGCCAGCATCAGCAGGAAACTCGCGGTCTTGGACGCAATGATCTGCAGCGGAAAGGCGATCTGGTCCAGCAGCGTCGATGAAGGAATCATCAAGACCAGAAACGCCAGGGGAAACGAAATCGCTGCCAGGTGTTTCCAACCGGCCAGGAAGACCACTAACCCCGCAATGAAAAGGAGGAGCGATATGCGGTACAGGAAGAATCCACCCGTAATCGTGCCCATCACCAGCGCAAACAGTGCAAACAGGAGAATGACCAGACCCGACCAGGCTGGCTCGCTTCGAAGCGCTGCCAGTTTGGCGCGCCTCTCCCATAGCAAGAACAGCGAAAACATTGGAACAAAAAAACCATGGGTGTAATTCGGATCCTGCCACCACTGAGTTGCCAGGCGAATCGCAAGAGGAGCGTACAGCCACGCGGCCAGTAGAAAGAGAATTCCGGCTTGACCGTAGAGCACGGCCCTGGTCTTGAGACAACTGGATTTGCGGAAATCGACCATGAACGAGGCGAGACTTCGCACTTAGCGCTTACGCCTCGACTTGCGGACTTTCCAACAAACTCCCACCAGCCCCGTGGCAAACAGCAGCAGAGTACCGGGTTCAGGAGCAACTGCCAGAGGCGTGTGCGAAGAACCACCACCACCTCCGGGCACACCGAAAAACGGCAGAATGAAAAATGGGATCATCCGCTTGCGTTTGGTGGGCTGCAGCGCATTCGCTTCGACCGGCGGAGCGCTCATCGGAGCCATCGCGTAATTCTCGGGCTGCGGCTCGACTTCCTGCGTCACCATGTCGTTGGAGAAAAGGGGCTGATCAAAGTCTGCGTCGACTGGTTCCGTGAACGCCGGCGGACCAAGCGGGGCCATGGCGATCCGATTTCCGCACCGCGTACGCGCCACAATTTTGCCGTCGCTGATCAACGTCTCTCCCGGATGCAGCGTCACCTTTTTCCGCGTCCAGTAAACCTTGTCTCCCACGCGGTAAGCGAGATGCATGGATTGCTTCCCGGAGACCTCCACCAGGTGGGCCCGTTGGAAATCAAATCCCTCGAATTCTCGGGCCACCACCGGATCACGCTCCATGGCTTGTCGCAGTTCTTCCGCACTCGCCACTCCGCCGGGAATCACCGAATACAGGTACACGGGACGGCCCGGGCGCGTCTCAACGAACGCGGCATTTGAGCCGCTCGGCGGCACCGACGGGTCAGATGCGTTCAGCCCAAGCTGGTCAGGCTCCGAAGATGCGTAAGACAACGTCGATACTGGCTGTTGACGGGCAAACTGCCAGGTAACAGCGGCCGTTGCAGCAAACAGAAGCGCCACCAGGAACATGGTCCGGGAGTTCTTCCGGCTGTGCCTGCGATGACGATGGCGATGGCGAACGACGCTGACGCTGGAATTCTTCAAGGTCTCCTCAATTGGAATCTGTGTTTCAAGCTCGAGGGGAGGAATAGAGCATTGGAGACTATCTAAGAAGCACGCCGCCTTCCAAACCAAGGGCATCATGGAATCATGGCGCCCACCCACTCCGGCAGGCAAGGTGTGAAGAGATTTGCACAAAAAGAGATTTATTTGTTGCACGACCTACGGTCGCGGAAAGACAAAAGACAGTCCCCGACTAGCGGAGATCACCTATTGTTCACAAACATGCAACTTTAGAAGTAGATGTACAGGAAGAGAGCAATTTGCACGCTTTGGGTGGACCCAAACGGCATTTTTTTTTGCACTCTCGAAGAATTCGCCCATCACATTCTGCCGGCCGTGACAGCCTGCGCCCATCGCATGTTCACGGGTCTGACTTGCAGCCGAATAATTTAAGGTGTTGTGTACTGGATCGTGAGCTTGCCCTGAACGGAACCATTATTCTCGCCGTACCAACAGCCGTAGTTGGGTGGATTGATCGTGTCCAGCGGGTTTCCGTAGCCGTAATACACTTCAGTTGCCCCCTCCGTGAGGTGGATCGCAATCGGCCCGCTATCGTTCAGCGCAGGGTTCGTGTCCAGAGGGTAGTTGGCGTCGCCGCCGGACTTCAAGTTCAAGCTATACGCAGGACTGCCAGGTGGTCCGATGCTCACAGAGGGTGAAGTGGTGCATGGCAATGCCACGAGCGGCCGGGGTCCGGGCGGAAAATTTTCCGCGTTCAACATGGGGCGGCCGACGGCGTACAGGAATGTGACCCTCGTAATCGTTATGCTCCCTTTAATCGGAATGACCGTCAGTTTGTCAAACTCTTCGCCCGGGCAGAAATCGGTGTTGGTGACCGGCGCGCACGAATAACCGGCGTGCGCCGAGAACGTAACGCTCAGCGGGCTGGATCCGGCTGACGAGGTAGAAGATGCGTGGGCTGGAGAAGGCGACATGCTGCCTCCACCACAGGCGCTGCACACAAACATAAAGGCCAGTGTGAGAATGATGACTCCAGCCGAACGCTTCATAAGACCGCCTCGACAGAGATCTAGTGCAAGAGGCCTGCCATCGCTAAGTCTTTATGCAGCAGTCGATTAGGCGCTACGGAGTGGAACGGAGTTGCCACAGTGGAAGATCTTTGCCACTGCCTCTCATATCCTGCAACCCGGCGCCGTCGAAGCGCTTTTGGGGCTTGCTGGTGCGCCCTATCGCTGACGCGCCGGGTGCCCGGGATGACAGTGGCTCTTACTCTTAGTTCTTGCTGGGCTTTCTCGGGGTTAAATCGCAGGCCTGTTTCATACGGGTGAGATCAAGGCCAGCCGGCGAAAATTCCGCGATTTCCCGTCCGTTTCGGCCGCGGATCTCCACCTTGAAGATGTGTGCCCCGATCAATTCGCGAGTTGTGCCTTTGTCCATGGAAAGGAAACGGTTGCGAATCCAGTTCCAGCCGTGATAGCTGTGGCTGTCATCGACGCGTACCATGACCTCCATCTGGGGTTGTCCCCAAAAGCCGGGACGGTTGGGCGGGCCCAGCCGGATGCCGGGATTGAAATCGGCGGCGGTGTATTTGTCATTGGTGCACACGATCTGGATCCGTGGTTTGTAGTCCGGATCTTCTCTCAGGTAATTGTCCGAGAGCAGCTCAAAGCGGACCTTCTTGGCGCCGGTCATCTTGTCTTCGGAATGAAACTCCATCCACTTTCCGCCGGCGCTGACTCCGTCACTTTCGCCCTGATTGGGGCTGAAGGCGATGCCCTGAGCGCTGACCGACGACGCTGTGGCGCAAACAAGGACCAGGACTGAAAAAAATGCTTTGACCTGGGCCAAACGGTTTCGTCCATCAAAAAAATAAGAAGTCTTCAAGGTCTCCTCCAAACCGGATACTGCTACTTATATTGAACCCTCAAGAGGCAGCAAAAGTTGTATGACTGTGTTCCTGCCTCGGGCCGCAAGACGCCCGGCGGTAACCCCCGGCAGGAATGGGATGGGCATCGCCAAAACCCCATCTCCATGGCCGAAAACCACCACTCTGGTGGAATTGGGCCATCGGAGCCCTGTAGTCGCTGGCCATCCGGGTTGTTCTTGCTCCGTCTGACATATTGAGAACAGTGGGGTTAATGATTGCCTGCAATTCAGACGACAATTGGCACTCGAGCTGCATCTTTAGTATCGGGAGTTTCCGCGAGCAGCGTGGGTTTCCGCGGCGACTCTTGCGAGAATTTTTCGATGCGGCCTTGCTTAATCGTGCGACAGTCGCAATGGAAAATCCGCCACCGCGCTCGAAGGGAAGGAAAGTTATGAGCAGATTTGGTCTTCTTAGATCCCTCATCGCGTTCGCTGCTTTCACGAGTTTTGCTCTCATGCCGAATCCAGCATTCGGTCAGCGTGGTGGTCACGGAGGCGGCGGTGGCGGCGGCTCCCATGGCGGCGGAGGCGGCGGTTTCCATGGCGGGGGCGGCGGTGGTTTCCATGGCGGAGGCGGCGGTGGTTTCCATGGCGGAGGCGGCGGTGGTTTCCACGGCGGGGGCGGTGGAAGCTTCCGCGGTGGTAGCAGTTCCCGTGGTGGGGGCGGGTTTTATCGCGGTGGCGGGGGATCTCGAGGAGGCGCGTCCTACGGCGGCACGCGGTCTTTTGGTGGAGGAAGTTACAACCGGGGCGGAAGTTTTCGTGGGGGATCAGCCGCGGGCCACTACGGAGCGGGCAGGAGTTCGTACGGCGGGTTCGGCGCATCGCGCGGCATGAGCGGGCAAAGCCGCGGGTTTGAATCGGGCCGCAATTCCGGATCGTTCGGAAATCATTCCTCGAATTTTCATTCCGCGATCAATGATGGACACTGGCATTCGTTCGGCAACGCTGGCAGTTCCGCGCGTTCCGGCGGAGGACGCAATTCCGGAAACTTCGCGGCCTCCGGCCTTTCCGCTCATAACCGCGGAAGCTTCGACGGCGGTTGGCACTCTTTTGGCCCGTCCCGTGGCGCTTCGCCAACAAACGCGGGGCGGACTTCGCGCGCAGCATCGATCCACAGTGGCGCTGGTTTCGGCGGTTCGCACTTCGGCGGGTCCACTTTCGGCAATTCGTCTTTCGCTGGATCGCGCTCGGCCCACTCAACGTTCGGATCTTTTGGCAACACGCGATTGGGATCGAACACATCCCGGTTTAGAAGCTCGAACTTTAATTCCTTTGGCAGCTACCGCGGATTTGGAAACCGTGGTTTCAGCAGCGGCCTGGGCTGGCGCGGCAACCGCTTCGGCGGGTTCGGCCGGCATGGCTATGGTTGGGGAAGAGGCTTCGGGTACGGGTATGGATCCGGCTACGGTTGGGGCGGAGGATTTTTCGGGACGAACTATGGCTGGGGAGGTTGGGGCTTTGGCGTGGGATGGCCGTATTGGGGCAGCTACTGGGGACCGGGCTGGGCGTTCGGCTGGGATCCCTGGTGGTACGACCCTTATTGGTATTCGCCGTGGCCGCTGTACAACTATTATCAGGCTTACCCTGACAGCGTGTACGACAATCCGCCGCCCTACGATCCCGATGCTTCGTATGACTACGACTCACCGTCGAGCTACTTGATCACGCCAAGCTTCAACCCCGAGGCCTTACACTTCGATGTCGCAATCGGCGCGGGCCTGGGCCACAATGGTTTGTAACCAGAACGGCCAGGCGACGCGGCCCGAAGCTATGCCGGCATGACTTCTATTGCTGCGCCTGGAAGGCCACGATCTGCATGACCCAATTGGAAGAAGTCACCGCCGCCGTGGCGTTGTAGCTCCCCCCGCTGCTGACGATCCTGTCCTCCGCAATGTCCCCATCCGGACTGGTGATGATCCGCGAACTGTAACCCGTCCCCGCCGCCGTGAAGCGCCCTGATGTCTTCCCCGCCCCCACCAGCAATTCGTTCCCCGAGGCCACCGTCGTCGCTCCGCTGTTGGCACTCGTCCCCGTCCCCGCCGCCTGCGCCGTCCCCCCCGCATCCAGCGGGTTCGCCGTATCCAATCCGCTGTACTCCAGTACCCGCACATCCACATACACCGCCGCGTGGTCGAACGTCACCGTCACCGTGTTGCTCCCCCCCGCAATGTTCTTGGCATAGTAGATCGACTCCCGTCCTCCCGACCCCGTCACCGGTCCCACCGCCAGCACGTATGCATTCCCCCCACTGTCGGTCACCGCACTCACCGAGGAAGTGGTGTCATCCCAGCCCACCACCACCACATTCAGGTTGCCCCCGGTCTGGACCCCGGGGTAAGTTACCGCCACCGACATGCTGGGGGTCTGCGGCGTTGCTGCCATCACCTGCACGAATTTGATCGTCCCTCCGCCCGTGCCGGCCGTGTAGGGGGCCGAGTTGGCAAAGCCAGTGCTATTCTGCACCGTGCTTTGCGTCGCCGGAGTGGTCTGAAACTGTCCTCCCGCCAGCTTGTAGGCCGTCAGAAAATCGTGCGATCCCCACAGATACACAACCGGACCATTGTTCGGGCTGTCCCAATAAACTGGCGACCCCAAATAGTCATCCGAACTCGCCGTAAATTCTTGGACATCGCCGTCAAAACCCGAGTTGAACCTGCCCATGTTCGTAGTGTCCACCACCCGAAACAGTTTGTCCTTGCCAATACCGACAACCAGGCTCGTCCCGGGCAGCAACACCGGGCCACCAGATCCTAGATCCGTATCATGATCAAAAAGGGCGGCTTGATTGGAGGGAGTGAAATAATCGGAGACCACAAGGCCGCTCGACGTGTCCATCTTCAAGATCGAATCGCCGTAGTCTCTTCCAGAGGAATTTGCATCAAAGGCGCCGTTCCCGGTCATCACATAGATGCTGTTGAGTCCGTCCCCCACCAGGCCTTGGCCAGCTTCCCAGATTCCGCCGTCTTTGCCATTGGGGGTAACGTTGAAAATCATCGTTTGTTGAAGAGTCGTGGCATCGTAGCCCATCATCCAGCCGTGGAAAGTTCCAATGTCTCCGACTGAACCGAAAGCGATATAAACGACACCGTTCATCAGCAGCAGCCCTGGGCGCTGAAGATGATAGGCCGGGTCAAAAGCCAAAATGCCATTGCTACTGCCGAGGCCGTTGCCCATTACTTGGCCGGTAATTTCCATCGGGCTACTGGGTTGCTCGGCCCCTGACGTGATATCCAGGGCATGCAAGACAAAGTGATAACCGTTGCTGCCGGTCTTCGTCCTGGCGACCACATACATGATTCCCGAATCGATCACCGGCGTGCTGGTGATGCCAATCTCGGAATTGATATCGAGGTAGGGACAGTTCTGGGGGTTGGTGTTCCCAGAAATCACGCAAATATCCTGGCTCGGCACCGGTGTGCCCAGGTTGACGTGCCACAGTGGCACTGCCTGAGCCGGATCATCGGCATCGAAGGCATACACACTGTTGTGCTCGGTTGCGACGTATAAGACGTTGCGCGTCTTTCCGCCTACTAACAAATTCGATACGTACAAAGGTTGGGCGTAAACGTAACCGTCAACCGTGCGCCAAAACAGCTTCCCAAAACTGGCCACGTTCACATTCGAGGTGTTGAGGATACTCTCGCTGAGATTCTGGCCGGTGCGCGCCAGGTCGTTATGCTGGGTGAGCACCGAAACTTGAGCAAAGCCGGATAGCGCTGTCGATAACCAGACCAGTTGGAGCAGAAAAATGGATCCAAGTCTGCCAAACATGTTCGCCTTCCTCGGTGTAAGGCTGGCCTTTTTCGTGGACCCGAAACGGCATCCAAACGCCGCGGAACACACGGCGGAACACACGAAAGATGACATCGCGTATTCACCTCGCACGAATGGGTCCCGAAGGACGTTATCGGCTATGTTTCCAGATTGAGGGAACGATTTTGTTTTGGGCCTGGGGAAGGAGCGGCAATTGTAACGCCCCTCCTTTGCCGAGCAAAGAACTCTTTCACTGGAATTTCATCCAGGGAAGATTTTGTGGGACAAGATCGACCCAAAAAGGAACTGGATTGCCAGGGATGTCACCCACCCGATACAGGGGAAATCGAGCTGGGTTGAAGGTTTGGTAGTGGGAGCAGTCTGGCGCTAAAGTGTCTCCGCCAAAATCCCTGCTAATAGGGAAAAATACAGGGAATTTGCAAAATCCTGCTTCGGAAATTGTGCTCCAGTCTTTCTAAACCGAACATTCTGCTCGAGAAAATCGGATGTCGAGGTCACATCGCAGCAGGGAACTAACAGGAGCATATCAGGGAACGCGTTTTCTGTTTCCGCCCGTGGAGCTGGGAATATCTAGACTTCATTGCGGCAGCTGTCTACAGGAATCGGAAGCTGCGGATGCTCTCCAATTCACATCTTCTTCTACCACGACTTCTACCACGACCCGCCGCACTACCTTTCTCACAAAGTCCCGTACGGCGGAAGGAGAGGCCGCTGGCCACTCCTCAAGGTGTCTGGATCAGGGAGAGCTTGAACGGTTCCACACAGCCGATCATTACTGAGTCTTCGCTGTATTTCGTCAAGAGAGCTTTACTGATCGGATCGAAGAAAGCACTGATTCGTGCATAGCTGCTACCTTCGTTCCCCTGCAGCACAATGTGTTTCAAGCGAGACATCGCTTTCATGAGCTCCTTGTCCTGGCAGCCGCATTCCCGCAACAGCGCTGAGTCGTAGATCGGTGTGCCGCTGCTCGTCCAGCCGGTTTTGTCGCCCCAGGCTAAAAGTTCGTCAAAAAACTTTTCCACCAATTGCGAGCTCTCGTTTACGTCAGGCCTGCCTTCTTGCATCGCTTGGATGAAGTTCTGGCGGGCATAGCGGACCCTGAGCTGGGCAGCCAGGTCTCTGGCAACGACCGACCGATCGGGAAAGAGAAAGCGGCCGAGCGCTCCGGGCCTGCCAAGGTCGCCCGATTTGATCAGGGTTTCCAGCCGGGACAGCGTGTCCTTGATCTTGTCAGGCTCCACTTCCCGCAAGCCCAAAAATGAATCGGCGATAATCTCTCTGTGTTCGGGATAAAGCAACTCGGAGATATCTAACAAAACTTGTTCTTGCCGACGATCTCTATATTCGGGGTCCCACGCACTCGCGAAAAAGTACTGCGTGCTCGGGAACTGAAGCATCGTCACGTCGTTCCCCATGAGCCCCTTCAGTCCGGTAGCGTCGAATGCCTGATTGAGAACCCGGCGAACCGAGGCAAAGTCAGTGTTAGTAACTGGAAAGCCGTCGGGCGCCACCACCCCATAGGGCAGATACGTTGTTTTTGCCAGCGCCGACTGCGATTTGACGGCTTTGAGATAGGGTGCCATACCGTCCACAAGCTCCCAAGGCTCGGGAATGTCCTGTTTGAATTCGCGGATCGTCTCCTCCATGAATGCCACGTCCTGCTCGCTGGGGTCATTTTTGGTCCACTGGTACCCTGCCGGGAACTCCTCGCTTGGACCAAGAAAATGCCGTCCCCATCCCACCCACATCCAGTCAGCCAGTACCGCTTTTTTGCCCTGCACGTTATACCGGTCGAGCATCTGTCGGGCGGAGCGGAAGATCTTTGTCTGTTCGCTCACCGGACTTTGCGGCCAGCCACCGGGATCGGAGTCAATCATGCAGAAGCCATCGGCATTGTTAACGTTCTTGTAGAGAGCTTCGAAGGATCTCTGAATGCGCTCGAACTGCTCGGGATCAGCAGGATTCATGTCCTGCTGGCAACCTTTAATCCAGAATCTGCGCTTGAGGGGATCGCGGGTGTGGCAATCAGAAACTGCCACGCGGTTTGCCGCTTGCATGATCCAGACCTTGATCCCTCGTTGCGTCTGAGCATAGTCAACGATGCGACGCACTTCCTGAAGATAGGCCTCGTCCTCTGAAGACAGCGGAACCGGCATGATCTCCATGAATGGCCACAGAAGTATGAGATTTACGCGCTCCGTCCAGGCGATATCGATGAACCTTTTCCAGTCCTGCTCGCCCCAGTTTCGAAATCCGTATGGATAATTCAGGAATTCTCCAGCATTCAAATGGCTACCGCGGACCGCCATCTTAGGCTTGCTGCGAAGGTTAAGCGGCGCTTCAAGATAAGGCACTCGGCCCTCAGCATGAACCAGGCGGAGAAGGGTCGCGATCCCGAAGTTAGTGCCTTGCGGGGTGGATCCGGCGACAACAACAATGTACGATCCCTTGCGCCTGATATCGCGAATCACTGCTCCTTCATCACCCAAATCGACTTCACGTTTAAAATCGATCCCCAATGTCTCGGCCATCTTTCGCCCAATCACGATGGTCAACTTGCTCGTCGGGGCGCTGTTCGCAGTGGTGCCTACACGAAATACAGCCCCACTGATCTCGCTCAAATAAGTGCCCAAGTCATTGGCGCCATATTGCACATAGGAAGGCTCGGTGGCATCGACCAGAATGCTTCCGCCCTCGAGAAAGACCCGATATCGAGGGCTCTCGGCCGCGGCGCTGATCGCTGAGAAACTCCATCCGCACAGAAACGCTATTGCCAGGACGCGCACGACCACACCAATCCGCGATGAGTTCGACATGATCGATAATGTATCATGATTTAACAATAGAAAGATCAGCTAATCCTGGCAATTCAATCATTTTGGCCTGCATTTGCGTTCACGGGAAACCCAAGGAACATAGTTATTCCGACTTGTGATCATTTATCCATCTTTAGTCATAATCATCACCCCACCCAGGACCCGGCTCTTGTGGTGGGGGAAAGTGAAGCCACTTACGACTGGCCTGCCTACCAGCCGGTCTCAGCCAATGAACCAGCAAGGTATCTCCAGCACTCATTTTTCAGTCTTTTCGATCTGCCGGAAGCTCCATCCGGCCTTCACGCGCTTAAAGGTCGCGGTCCCTTCCCCCTGGGAATCCGGGTAATCGCGTCGGATGTACCAACATTTATTATGACTTATAATCAATCAACAATACGATTGAAAGCCTGATAAATCTTGACAGTAACATAGAGAGATGCTTATAGTGTTCGCCTGATGATCGGTCATCGTGCCGCGAATCCCAAGCTGCCCTCCCTGGTGGTGGTGGCGGGCAGTTGTGAATCTTGAGGAGGTTGGACAATGTTCTCAGGCAAAAAACTTGTTTTCTTATTTCTTCTACTGGGTATCCCTTTTGTAGCGGTAGCTCAGCAGGCCGGAATTGTCGGCACGATCACCGATCAGTCTGGGGCCGTGGTCCCACAAGCCTCCGTGACTGCGAAAAACTTGGCGACTGGGACGTCGCAGAAGACCACTACCAATGACATCGGCCAGTACACAATTCCCGCCCTGGGTGTGGGCGTCTACCAAGTCGTGATTGAGAAGACAGGATTTCGTCGGGGCATTGTTGACCAAGTTAGACTTGAGGTGCAACTGATCACCCGGGTTGATTTCGCCCTACAAATCGGCCAACAGGGGGAAGAGGTCAGGGTGACTGCAAATCCTGGTTCCCTTGAGACAGAACAATCGTCCCTAGGGACGCTCCTGGAAAACAAGATGGTCGCTGAGATCCCACTCAACGGTCGAAACTTCCTTCAGTTGCAGACCTTGTTGCCCGGCGTTACTCCCGGTCGAAACGGCTTCTTTTCCACTGTGAAGATCGACGCTCAGACGACCGATATCGGGGGAGGAGCTTTCTCAGTAAATGGCCAGAAACCCATCTACAATGACTTCCTCCTGGATGGGGTCTCTTTTGAGGAATGGGAAAACAACACAAACGCGTTCAACCCCTCAATTGACGCAATCGAGGAGTTCCGAACCCAAAGCAGCAACTACAGCGCGGAGTTTGGCATCAACGCCGGTGGACTGGTGAATATGGTAATGAAATCGGGCACCAACCGGTTCCACGGAAGCGCATACGAGTTTGTGCGGAATGACAAGTTTGACGCAGCCAATTACTTCACCAACTTCTTCAATCAACCGAAACCGCCGCTTCGACGCAACCAGTTTGGAGGCACTTTTGGCGGCCCGCTAATTCACGACAAAACCTTCTTTTTCCTGAGCTATGACGGGTTCCGTGAGCGACGTGCCCAAACCCTCAGCGGCACTTACCCCACAGCCGCAATGAGAACGGGCGACTTTTCCGCGTTACTGAATCAACCGAGTCCGATCACGATCAGTGACCCGGTAACCGGCATTCCCTTTCCAGGCAACATCATTCCGGCCGATCGTATTTCGAGTTTTTGGCCGGCCTACTTGTCCAAGTATGTGCCGCTGCCCAATCTCCCCGGCCTCAACCAAAACTATGTCATAGCTGAAACTCACCAGAACAGCATCAATCAAGGGATGGCCCGGCTCGATCACCGACTCTCACAGAAACTCTCCCTGGATGGCCATTACGTCTATAACGAAGTGACGGACGTGCCCGTGTCGCTCAACCCAATATTCGGCGCGACGCAAAACAGCCGAAGCCAGAACATCATGCTGCACGCGGCATACGTCAAGAGCCCAACTACAATTATTGACTTCCGTGCCGGCTATGCGCGGTTTTGGCAGGATTTGCGAGGCAACCTAGAGAACACCACGCCGTACATTGCGCGTGACATAATGGGCATCCAGGGGATACCGGACGATCCCCGCGCCTCCGATGCACCGTTTCTCAGTGTAGCTGGCTTCAATGCCATCGGATCCTCCAATATTTCGGAGCCCCGGAAATGGATCAACGAACGCTATGAGTACCATTTCAGTGTCTATTCGCAACACGGTCAGCACGACCTGCGCTATGGTCTTACAGCGACGCGTCTGCATAACACTTTTCAAGAGCGGATCATACCGAACGGACTATATTTCTTTAACGGTATTTTCAGTGGGTACGCAATGGCCGACATGCTCTTAGGTATTCCGAACACCTGGATAGGTGCACCGGATCTATTCGACCCCAACTTGCGTGCGTGGTCGTTTTCGCCGTGGGTTCAGGATGACTGGCGCGTAACGAAGAACCTGACTTTGAATCTGGGATTACGGTACGAGTGGTTTGGAAATCCATATTCGGTGACTGGCGCTATCGCGAACCTGCGCTTGCCGCCGGGGGGCGGTCTCGCCACGGTAGTAATCCCGGGCGAATGTGTACCGGATCTTCCGAGTCATCAGTGTTTTCTCGACAATCTGCCGCTATCGAAGCCCTCAACTCCCAGCACACTCGATAATAATAATAAGAACTTTGCGCCACGCGTCGGCTTCGCCTATCGCCTGGGAGACCGTACAGTAGTGCGATCGGGATACGGTGTGTTCTTTCAGAAGGAATTCATGGGGAGGAGCACGATATTAGCAACTAATCCTCCGTTTGTTGGCTCCTTTACTGTGAACAACACCCCACAGACGTTCCAAGGCTTCAGCTTTACTGATCCCTATGCGGGTCTTTCACAGGGTGGCAAGTTGGGCTTTGAATACATTCCTCAACATACGCCGAACGCATATCTGCAGACTTGGAATCTTGCGGTACAGCGCGACTTGGGCGCAGGGATCAACCTTGAGGTAGCTTACGTCGGCAACAAGGGAACTCACCAGGAATCGAACCAAGATACTAACGAACCACTCCTCCCCGGCCCAGGGGCCCTCGATCCGAGACGACCTTACACCAACGTATCGGGAATTGATGGTGAGATGTCCGTAGGGAACTCATCCTATAACGGTTTACAGGTCAAGGCAGAGAAGCGGTTTTCGAACGGCCTTTCGTTCCTGTCGTCCTATACCTGGTCAAAGGCGATCGCTTCCGGCTGTGACTTCCAGTTTACTGTCACGCCCAGTGGTGGTTGTGTTTCGAACCAATACGACCCGCAATCCGCCCGGGGCTTGGATCAGAACGACCAGCGGAATCGCTTTACACTGAGCTGGTTGTACGCGCTTCCTGTTGGCAAAGGACAACGTTTTTGGTCGGGTGGGTCGGCCGTCGCCAGCAGGATAGTCTCTGGCTGGCAGCTGGGTGGAATTGTGACAGCTGCGTCTGGGCAGCCCCTCACCCCCATTCTCACCTTTGACAATCCAAATGTTGGTGCGCAAATTGCGCTCCCGAATGTCGTTGGCAACCCGAACAACGGGCCCAAGACCATCAATGAGTGGTTCAACACAAGTGCTTTCCAGGCTCCGGTCCCATTCACTTTTGGAAACGCCCGCATCGCCAGCATCACTGGGCCCGGTTCGGTGGATGTGGATCTCTCGATCTTTAAGAACACCCCCATCACAGAACGGGTGAACCTTCAGTTCCGCTCCGAATTCTTCAACGTGCTGAATCACACGAACCTGGGAGACCCTAACACCACGTTTGGCACGCCGCAGTTCGGAGAGATCTTTGGCGCCGCATCCAGCAGGGAGATCCAATTCTCGCTTCGGCTGGAGTTCTAGTACCGTGACCGTGTGATTGCGTAGTCAAAGGTGATTCATACGCCGGCTCCAGGCCCGAGTTTCTCTCCACAGAGAAGCTCGGGCTTGTGTTCGCAGGGACGAACCGTCGCCGGTCTCACCGGCGTGGATTTCTCGCTCGCCAAGAGCACGAAGATGAACAACAACACTATAGCGTTGGTCCTCTTGTTGATGTTCTTCATGAGATTGCCTGCGTGGTGCGCAGAGCCTGACAGAGAGTATTCACTTAAGAGCAAATTCGGCCTCGAGTTGTTAGTGAAGCCGAAAACGGGTGAATATTTTGTTTCGTACGACGGTGGCTCCTGGCTTGGACCCGGCACCGTCAGTGTGCTTGTGGACAAGCATTGGTATCGGAGCGGGAGCTCTCAGGTTTTTGGGATCATCCAGAGCAGAAGACTTTCGGCTTCTGACGCCAGGACCGGCTCGGATCATGACGTATCAGGCAATTACCAGTTCGTTGATCTTTACTGGAGAGTGGAAGGAACGAAGACCAACTTCATCACCAGCTTCCGGCTCTACCAAGATCATCCATACCTCATTTTTGTCCAACAATTTCCGGAGGGTTTCAAGGGCTATGCCAGTGGCGATTGGACCGTGCCGTCTGTAGTCTTTCCCCAGTTCACGTCACAAAATTGGGGGTTGCGAAACAATCTGTACTCGTGGACGAGCGTCGGCATATGGTCGCACCGACTGGCCTACGGGGACGCCTACACAATTCAAGGCACCGTCGACTTTCTACTCCTCGCTGATCGCTCGTACAACGCTCTTATCCTGTCACCCTTCAGCAATTACCTTGTGGCCACGCAGCAGAGCGAGCCTCAGTCCAAACTCAACGGCATTTCCAGGGGCAGCATAAATTGCGGCATTGAGGGACTGGTGGAGGACCTGCCGGCTGGATTCGAACACAAGCACATTATCGTGGCTGGCCGCGGAATCCATAATACCTTCCAGGAATGGGGTGGCGCGCTTCTCGCAAAAGCCGGCAAGAAAGTCCCATCAAAGTATCAAGATGACACTCTCAAGTATCCGGTGTACATGGACGACAACGGTGCGTACTACTACGATCACGACTTCAAGGAAAACGGATACAGATCATACGAGGACATCATCCTTGGGGTGGAAGATGAAGCCAAGAAGCACGGTCTCCGTATCGGCACATACCACGTCCTGGACCTAGAGCAACAACGTTACAAAGAGGGTCTGTTCGAGCCCAGGAGCGATTTGTTTCCTCATGGCTTAACTTGGCTGCACGACAAGCTGGGCAAGCCGCTCCAGTTGTATTACGCATGGCTGCCGCCCGGCCCGTACCGAAAGAAATATTCCTTTTTGGAAACAGGTCCCGGCGCTCCTCCTGGCGACTCGATGGGTGACGTTTTTTCTTCCCTCGATTATTGGCGAGACACGGCCAAAAAGATCTCTTCTTGGGGAGGCATACTGCTGCAACACGATTTTTTGAGTACGTATGAGGGCAACACCGTGATGATGTCCGACGTTAACCGGATGAATGAGTACTACAAAAACATGGCGAGAGCGTTGGGGGAGCAAAGTATCGACATGCAGTACTGCATGCAGCTGCCGCGAAACGTCATGGAGTCGACCGAGAATCCTGCTTTGGTTTCACTCCAAGGGTCCGACGATCATTTTGTTCCCATGGCAGAAAAGAAGAACTATCACAATGACACCAAAGACCCGGTGGACTGGAAGCAACTGCTCTTTACGAGTGCATTCTATGGCGCGGTTGGCATTTGGCCCTCTCGCGACAACATTCAGACTGTGGCCGACCCCAACGCCGAAGAAGACACGCTAATCGCAAACCTTCTGGGAGGGGAGATCCAACTAGGTCATCGAATTGGAGAATGCAACTTCGATCTTCTGGCCAAAACGTACCGGGCAGATGGACTAATCCTAAAGCCGGATCAACCCATTGTGCCTCTCGATCGTTCCTATATAGAAGGCGGAGCGGTAGGATACACCCAATCAAACATCAGCGGCCGGTCCTGGTACTACGTATTGAGCCTTCCCTCGGCGGGCTACCTTCCTGAGTTTGCGCCTTCGGATTTGGGCGTAGACGGTAAGTGGGCGGTTTATCGCTATGAAGCAAAGACGGTTGCCATTCGGAGTGCGGACTCGATGATCAAGCTCGAGAAGGACGCGAAGCATGAGTATTTCGTTCTTGCGCCCATAATGGCAAATGGCATGGCCGTGATTGGCGATGTCGACAAATTCGTGACGATGGCGGATATGAGGATCGCTTTTGTGGAACCCGAGGGAAGCGCGGCGCTCCGCGTAGGCGTCATATCAAACCAGGCGGAGAATCCTGTGGTGACGGGTTATTCATCTGCGCGCCCAACTTGGGTCGGGTCAGGGGGCAAAGAGCTGCAAGAGGTTAGTAGCTTAAACAGGCTTGCCGAGGCTAAGGAGGGTTGGTTTTGGGATTACCAAAAGAATCTCTGGTCGGTGAAGGTTGATTTCTCCGGCCAGAGCAGCATGAAGACACTGTCCTTTGATATTCGATGATCCCCGAGTTCTGAACATGGAAAGTTTGTTTACGCGCCATTGCAGCGGACCGCTGAATACGCCCGGCCAATGCCAGTTCCGGCGGCGGTGAGCATGCCAACTTTTTTTGCGAGTCGGTCGGTCATCTCACAAGCGAACCGTCCGGCACCCAGAATTTGGTGCGGTATTCGAGCCTTCCCTGGATGCCGGCGTTTAATTGGAAGAGTGCGCCGCCGAAATAGCCGGTGTCCGGATCATATCCGGACGGCATAACCGGCATGGGCTCTGACTTGGCCGCGGAGGTAACGAAGATGTCGTGCAAGTCGGGGCCGCCAAAGGTTAGCGAAGAGGTTTGCTTTGCAGGAACGGGAATCTGGCGTTCCAACTTTCCGTCCACGTCGTAGCGCGAGATGCGACTGCCGTACCATTCCGCCGACCAGACAAAGCCTTCCGCATCCACGGTCAATCCGTCGGGCAGGCCGCCATCGCTGTCAACCTTCACGAACACTCGCCGGTCTTGCACCTGACCGGAGTTGGCGTCATACGCGTATGCGTAAATCACGCGGGCGACCGAATCAGCAAAGTAAAGCGTTCTTCCGTCTGGAGAAAACCCGAGTCCGTTTGCGAGATGGAAACCCTCGTCCAATATCCAGATTTCGCCGTCGGGTTGCACGCTAAAAAGCTTTCCAAGTGGGTATTCAGCCGCCGGGTTGTAGAAGTTTGATCCCGCCAGCAAACGTCCTTGTGGATCGGCGATGCAGTCATTCAACTGCAGCTTTACGTCTCCCAGCGCACCGGCAATTAACTCCGGCTGGTTCCTCCGGTTCCAAGACCAGACCCCGGAATTGTTAACGAAGACAAAGCCTCCTGATTGGTCGAGGGCGCATCCATTGACTTCAAAATTCTCCAACAGTATTTCTATTTGCTTGGATTTCCAATCGTAGCTGTAGAACTTGCATCCGGCACAATCAGTCCAGTAGAGCTTACGCCGAGTCGCGTCCCACAGTGGACTTTCCCCACAGAGATTGCCGTCGTCGATCACAACCGAGCAGTGTGGCATTCGAAATCTTCCAGGGATTACTTGTAGCCGGACTCCGTCGCATGAGAGGTAAGTCTTCCCTCAAATAACGTGAGGGTGGCGGTGCCAGCTACCGTCAGAGCACCGCCGAGAATTTGAGGCACCGTAATGTGATCGTGGACGGTCAGAATCGAAAGAATCAACCCAAAAAGAGGAAGCAGATAAATCGAGGTTGAAATCTGCCCCACTTCAAGCCGGTTGAGCACCCACATCCACAAAATCATCGCGATTCCCCAGGACAAGAATCCCAGGAAAGCGACGGCTAGCCAGGTTGCAACGGAATATCCCGTAACGCGATAAAACGGTTTGGCCTCGAATACCGCGGAGATGACGGCGCAAGCCACCACGCCGACCGCATAGCTGAAAATGAGAACCTCCAGTTCCGAATAGCGTGACAAGAGGTCCTTACTGTAGGTGTTGTAAAACGCGCTGCCTAGTCCTCCGATCAGAATAACGAAGTTTCCCAGCAGCAAAGTGCGGCTGAAGGACGCATGCGAAAGATCGCTGGTGGAAACCAATAAAGTACCGACCAGTCCCAGGAGCAGGCTGAAAACTCGTATCACGCTGAGTTTTTCTCCGAGCATCAGGACGCCAAGCCCGGTCATCAGTACCGGAATTGTAAGTGAAAGGATTGCCGCATTGGAGGCCGACGAATGTGTAATGCCCCACGAGAGCATTACCGAAGGAGGAACGATGCCAAAGATGCCGAGCAGCAGATACTCACGCACCGTCGTCCATCCAAGCGGTTTCGCGACGTCTTTACGCTTGCGTTTTTCGCGCACCCACAGGGGAATCAGCATGACCGCGGCAAAGAGGAGCGTCCAGAAATTTAATGTTGCCGATTCCATGCCGTCGCCGGCGATTTTGTAGGCTGGATACTGCGCGGCCCAAAGCAGATTTACCAGAATGAGGGTTGCAAAATTAATCCACGAACCGCGCTCCATTTTCATGTGGAGAGCCTGCTGAGCAGGCCGCCATCAACCACGAGCACCGCGCCCGTGATGTACGAGGCAGCCGCAGATGCGAGGAAGTAGACAGATTGCGCGATGTCCTCGGGTTGACCCACACGCCCCAAGGGGATGGTCCGTCCGATTTTCTTTACCGCTTCCTCCGGGTCCGGCTCGTTCTTAATGAAGGGTTCCATCATTCCGGTTTGGATTGCGCCGGGACAGATGGCGTTCACGCGAACGCCGTCCGGCGCAAAATCAAGTGCCATACCACGGGTTAGCGCAAGCAGGCCAGCTTTAGTCGCAGCGTAGATGGAAATTTGTGGCTCGTTGGCGATGGCTTGCACCGAAGAAATATTGACGATGCAACCGCGGGCCTTTTTCAGGAATGGATAAGCGTACTTGGTGCACAGAAAGGCCCCGCGAAGATTGGTTTCGGAAATAGCGTTCCAATCGTCCAGCGTATATTCGTCAGCCCGGCGATACCGCTCAATGCCAGCATTGTTGCAGAGCACATCGATGCGGCCGAAAGCCTCCGAAGCCTTCGCTATCAAGGCTTGAATCTGCTGCTCGATACGAATGTCGGTCTGGACGAAAAGAACCTGGCTGCCGCGCGCACGAAGGGAAGACTCGAGTACCGCTCCGCGATCGGCATCGCGATCCGCGATGACTACAGCGTCGCCTTTCTTGGCGAACTCCTGGACGATACCGCGCCCAATACCGTAGGCGCCACCCGTCACCAGCGCCACGCGATGCTCGGTCATACACTCTCCTAGCAGAGAGACAGGGTTGAGGTCACGGCATCCGCTTCGCGCTTGAAACGGGCGAGCGCTTCACGATTCAAATCCACTCCCAGCCCGGGACGCTGCGGAAGCGCAATCTCTCCATTGACCATCTGTAGTTCATTGGAAACAAGTTCCCGGCGCAGGGTAGACTCGCACAATTCGTCAGGTAGGAATTCTATGAACGCACAACTTGCGGTGGTCGCAGCCAAATGCGCCGCAGCCGCAATCGAGATTCCCGACTTCCAAAGATGCGGAACAATCGTAAGCTTTCTCTGTTCGGCTAGATTGCACACCCGCTTGGCTTCGGTAAAACCGCCGACCCGGCCAACGTCGGGCTGCACCACGTTGATCTTTCCTCTATCCATCAGATCAAGGAACTCGTAGCGGGTTGCCAGCCACTCGCCGGCGGCAATGGAGATGGGCTGTTCCCGGCTCAGTCGTGCGTAACCGGCCAAATCGTCGGAAGGCAACGGGGTCTCAATAAAAAACAGATCGAAATCAATCCACGGACGTATAGCCTTCAGGCAAGTATCGGCATCTGGAAACGCATATTGCACATCGACCATCAAGGTGAAGTCGCGTCCCACCGCATTACGAACTTCCCCAATCACTTCGGTCATTTCTTCGTGGGACGCCTTCAGGCCTTTGTGAGCGTAAGGGCCGCAAGGTGTGACCTCAATTTTTGCCGCGCGAAAGTTAAGCGCCTTTGCGCGTAGAGCCCACTCCACAATCGATCGGCGGTACGCGTCAAATGAACTGACCTCTGGCTGAAGCGAGGCATAGGGCGTTATGCTTTTCTTTACCGCCCCACCCAGGAGTTCGTGGCATGGCTTACCGAGAGCCTTTCCACGCAAATCGTGAAGCGCCATGTCCAAAGCTCCGATCGCGTGGATGACGGCGCCGCGCCGCCCGTTCATCGCGGAACCGACATAGAGCTTCTCCCATAACTCTTCGGGTTGCAGGGGATTCTGGCCGATCAACATTTCGGCGAGTCCGAGTCCCATCGTATGAGTGCCAGGGGCGTTAATGCAGGCGCGGCCGATCCAGGGATTGACGTCGGTCTCTCCAATCCCGGTTAAACCTTCATCGGTATGAATCTCGACGACGAGGTCATCCTGTGAAGAACTGGTTGCTCCCACGTCATAGCCAGGGTCGAGGAGGACATGGCAATCAATCTGCGTGATTTTCATATTTGAAGCAATGTTACTTATGATCGATCATCAGACTAACGCCGATACCAGATGATGTCAACAATGATCGCTAGCAAAATTCCATAAAACTAACAAATAAGCGACGTAGTGGTAGAATAGCAGCTATAGATTGGTGATCGATCATGAATCATAATACACAATACGAGCCTCCCATCGAATTCCCATTCCCCTAGTGCCAGGTCGGGGATTGCTCGTCTTCGCGAATTATTGGGTCTGGGCGACGGCGAGTTTGAACGGTTCGATGCAGCCGATCATTACCGACTCTTCTCCGTACTTTTTCAAGAGATCCCGGGTGATCGGATCAAAGAAGGCCTTCACTTGGGAATAACTGGTATATGGGGCACCGGCGCCTAGAATTTCCTTGAGCCGCGACATTGCTTCGGTAAGATCTTTGCCGTCCTGATAGATCGGCAATGTCCAGATCGCAATATCGATCGTCTTTTCCCAGCCAGTTTCCTTATTCCAGGCGAGAAGTTTGTCGAAGTAGTCTTCCACGAGCCTCGCGCATTCGTTGATGTCCGGCTTACCCTGCAGGGCCTTTAGCAGAAGTTGGCGCGCTAGGCGAATCTCAAGCTGCATCTTTAAATTTCTGGCGACAATAAGGCGATCAGGAAACAGAAACCGGCCAAGCGCTCCCGCACGGACGGCATTGCCGGCCTGGAGTAATTCCTTCAGGCGCGAAAGCATCACACCGATTTTTTCCGGGTCCTCTTCCTGCAACGCCAGAAATGCATCGGTTATGGTGTCTTGATAATCGGGATAGAGATCTTTCGCAAGCTCCTGCAATACTTCCCTCTCGCCTCGCTTCCTGAACCTCACGTCCCACAATGAATTCATGAAGTAGTAGCTGCGTGGGAATTGCAGCAACATTAACTCGTTATTGCCCATCCACCCGCGAAGCTCAGGATAGGACTCGGCCTTATCAAGAACTTTACGGACCGGTTCGAAACCCATGTTCGTGGCCGGAAACGCGGGCTCCATCTCGATCGCGCCATAGGGAAGATAGATCGTCTTTTTCAGGGTCGATTCCTGTTTGGAGGAATCAAGATACGGTGCCATCCCGGCAACCAACTCCCAGGGCTCGGATAGATGGTCTTTGAAGTTGCGAATGGTTCGGCTCATGAAGGCGACGTCACTTTCCTGCAGACTATCCGTCAGGTCGAATCCTGTGACCAGTCTGTCAGTGGCTGTAAAGAATTTGTGGCGCCCCCAGCCAATCCACATCCAGTCCACCAATTTGGTCTTTCCGGCATGGACGTTATAGCGGTCGAGAAGTTTTCTGGCAGCGAGAAAAATTTTTAACTGATCGCTGATGGGGCTCTGCGGCCAGCCGCCAGGATCGGCGTCGATCAGGCAGAAGGCGTCGGCATTATTCACCACCTGATACAAAGCTTCAAAGGATTTCTCAATCTTCTCGAATTGCCCTGAATCGGCTGGATCCACGTCTTTCTGGCAGCCATTGATCCAGTGAGGTCGCAGCATCGGGTCGGGTACGCCGCAGTCAGAAACCGCAACCCGGTTCGCGGACTGCATAATCCACACTTCCATCCCGCGTTGCCGCTGCGCATATTCCGTGATTCTGCGGAACTCCTCGAGATAGGCTTTGTCCGGTGCGGTTAAGGGAACCGTCATGGTCTCCACGTAAGGCCATATAAAAATCAGATTTCCACGCTCTGCCCACACAATGTCAACAAAGCGCCTCCAATCCTCCTCCGTCCAGGTGCGGAAGCCGTAGGGATGGTTCAACTGCCATCCGCCGTTCATGTGGAAGCCGCGAACGGAAATGCTGGGCTTGTTCCGTAAATCGAGTGGGCCTTCGAGGTATGGAGAGTTATCTTCACGGCGAATCATTCCCATCAGCGTCGACACGCCAAGGTTCGTACCGTGAGGATTGGTCCCGGCGACAACCACGATCTTGGTTCCCGCCTTGTCAAACGATCGGATTACCGAACCCTCGCCACCGAGTTCGGCGGCGGCGCTCAAGTCCGCACCCATTGCAAGTGCCATTTTTTCGCCGATGGCAATTACCGTTCGCGCCTTTCGCAAAACATCCGGAGAAACACTGGAACTGAGAGTCACCGGTTTTCCACTAATTTCGGTGAGGTAGGCACATAAGTCCTTTGCCGCGAACTGGACGTACGTCGCTTCACCGCTATCCACCAGGATCACTGACGAACTGAGTGAAATGCGCTGGTCCGGAAGGTCCATACTCGCCATCGACAATGGTAAGCAGGTCAAAAATGTGCTCAATACCAAAACTGCCAGAAGGACCCTATCAATGTTGATGAGCCGCTTAGGTTGGATTTGAAGCATTTTGGTGGCAGCGTGACCGATCATCACTGTACAATTCATATTAATTACATTGATTTGTCAATGTTTATTCTATGTTTTGCTCGATGATTGCTCGTGAGGTTTAACCTTTGCCTTGTAAACACGCCTTCGTTGGGCTTTTAATGATCAATTTCTGCGCCTCGGCTTTTGCCCAGCCACCGCAAGTCCCCTCGAACGAGTTGAAAGCCGCGGTTCACATCGCTGACAGCTATATCGCTCAGCCGAATATCGTGTATGTGACCGCCCAGAACTACCAGGCAAAACTCGATATTTACCGCCCGGCAAAGGACACCGTCTCACCGGTGGTGATCTACATTCACGGCGGCGGCTGGGTGAACGGCACTAAAGAAGACGTCGTGATGGAAACGCTTCCCTTCATGGCAATGGGCTTTGCCGTAATCAATGTGGAATACCGCCTGGCAAAGATTTCTCCTGCGCCTGCGGCAGTGGAGGATTGTCTTTGCGTTCTGCACTGGGTGGGGAGGCATGCCAAGGAGTACAACCTGGATCTCGACAAGGTAATTGTCGCCGGATCGTCGGCCGGAGGGCACCTGGCACTGACAACCGCGGTGATTCCAACTTCGGCGGGATTTGAAGCGGAGTGCGCGAACGATGATGACTACAAGGGTGGTGCAGGTCTGTGGCCGAATTATCGCGCAAAGGTCGCGGCCGTGATCAATTGGTTTGGCATTACGGACGTCGCAGACCTTCTCCATGGCCGCAATACCAAAGCCTACGCGGTGACGTGGCTCGGCAACCGGGCGAACCGCGAGGAGCTGGCGGAGCAAATGTCCCCGCAAACATACGTACGCGCTGGACTGCCCCCAATCCTTACCATTCATGGAGACCGAGATCTCTACGTACCTTATTCACAGGCTGTGCGATTCCATGAAGCGCTAACCAAAGCGGGAGTGAAGAACCAATTGCTTACCATTCATGACAAGGGCCATGGTGATTTCAATTCCGCGGAGAATCTGCGTGTGTGGATGACAATTCAAGACTTTCTTGCAACCTTGGGGATCAGGCCATCGCTGCAGTGAAAACGGTCACCTGGGGTTCGCTCCCGTTTTTTGGGTCGAGGCACGAAATTCCTACAAGGTCTTGGCAGCGCGATCCCTTTCGCCCAAGCTCAGGTTCGTCAGTGTCATCGTATGTCTTGCGAAAAAACTGCGCGACACAGGCAAGGTTGCCCTGGGCCGTATAGGCTTCCCCTGGCACCGCTGACCAGCAAAGGCACATCGCCTCCCTGATGCATCCTTCTAGAAGAGCGCCTTTGGCTTCATCCATTCCGGAGGTTTCATGCCTTTACTTCGCTTCAATCCTCAGGGTAACAATCTGAAATGGCTTGATTTCGAAACTGAAACTATGAGAAGACACCGGTAAAAGATCCCGGCATTTTTCAACCGCGTTGCACGTCCATGCGGATTGCAGGTCAACAATCGGTACTGTCACCTTCACCGTGCTCGCCTTGCCATCAAGCTCCATAAATCGCAAAATGGTTCCCTTCTGATCCTCAGCTTCTTTCCATGCGTTCAGCATCACGCTGGGCTGATCGACTTGCATAAAGCTGGCTTTTGATGCGGGCAGCGGGCGAGGGGCATCATCTACTTTATCCTGCGGGAATATTTCGTTCACCTCTAGTTCCGACATTGCCTCCCGTCCCAAGCGGCCGAGCGCTGCCGGGGTCATATTCTTTCCGCTGCTCAGAACATAACGAAAAACAAAGTCTCCGCCCTGACCGGCAACGTAGTTCGTGGTCCAGTAATTATTCATCGCATAAGAAAAAATCGTGCCCTTGCGGTCGCCGAACTCGTTGGGAAATGTCCCCCGGACGATATCGCCCAGAGCGACCAATGGCGCGTCGACCGGTACGATAGCGGCGGTTATATCGTCTTCTTTCACAGCCACCCAATGTTGTACGGAAAACCATTCCTGGCCAGCGCCCGGCAGCAAGTCCTTCGCCGGATTGACGTATCCATTTTGGGTCTCGTACGTGAATTGCGGGTGCTTCACCGCGAACGGAAAAGCAAAATAGACACCTTCCTTGGTGTACACCTTCTTCTTATGCACGCGGTTGGTAAACAGGATTGCTTTCTGTTTATCAGGGAGAACAATTTCCGTTTCAATCGAAGGAGTATTTAGGCTGGAGCTCGACAGACGCGCGACAATGCCGAAAGCCGTCCTTGTCACGGAGATCAGTCGGCCGTCCCGCGCTGGGTGTGGTTCCATCTGTGGTACCGGCAGAACTGCCGAGTAGCGAGTCAAGCGGTTCGGCTCTTTATCTGCGCCGGTGACATAAACGTACTGATTGAAGCGGAAAGCGCTCGACGAGTCCACGAGTTCCCGCTTCAGGTCCTTATCGAAAATACTCTGGATCGTTCCCGTCTTCGAATCGAGTGTCACGCGATAGTAGGCGTTTTCCAAAATCGGAGTTGCAATCACGGCTAGTGCGGCTCCCTTGTCATGCCTGGGGCGCAACGCATAGCTCTTATAGCCAACTGACGGAACGTCCTCTGCCCAGAATCTTATATGCACAAATTGGTTTCCAGTAAACAGGACCTCGAACGGCACGATCTGGTTTGTGGACAAATCCACCAGTTCGTGGCGTTTATCAAGGTCCATCTCAACCAATGCGCTGCGTGGCCAATTCAGAGAATTAAATACCAGTACAGTGCCGCTTGGGTTGTCAGTCGAGTCTGCGATTACTGACAGTCCCCGCTTAACTGTTTCGTCGATCAGGCGCTTGCCCTCAACTGCCCGTGACTCCTTGACCTCGCGTTGTTGAATGCTGAGCTGACTCTCGGGGTCCTGGATACTGCGGTCAGCTTCCCAGCAGTGCTCATCGAAAAGCAGCAAATCTTTCCACATCGAGTCCAGAGTTCTGCGGTCGGGACGAATTTTCGAATTTACATAAGCGCTGATAGTAGCGAACTGTTCCGCAGAAATCGCACGCTGTTGATTCTGCCGAGCCAACGCGGCGTAGTAAGCATCCGAACCGATTCCATCTTCCCAATAAGGGCCGCCGTCGCCGCGGATGACGGGCATGTCAACCGTCTGTCCAGTTATGTAGTCCATCGCTTCGGCGAAGCCGGAGAATCGAACGTGTGGATATGCATACACTCGATTCCAATCGTCATCGAGACTTGCCTGGCTGGTATAGAGCGCGGTATTTTCCCATTGGGTGCCGTAAACGATGACTCCGTCAGAGGTATATGTCTTACCGCTGTAATGCTGAAGAAAGATGGGCAATGTGTCGCGCCCGCCGGCGACCTGCGGCGGTAATCCAAAGATATGGGGCATCTGTTGATAGGACTGCGTATACCAGATCGGGATCTTTGCTCCGTCTGGCCCCTCCCAGAAGAAGGGGGATCTGGCGTTGAGATGGCCGAGTCGGAGTATTGGTGCTCGTTCGTTGTTGCTCGCTGCGACCAAATACTTAAGTCCTGCAGCGGCCAAAACCGATGCATACGACCAGCTATAGGAAGGAACATCGGTAATACTGGCGTAGTCGAAGCCGCCGCCATATTCCTGCTGAAATTTGTAACCGGAATAGAGCGAACGGATCATCTCCTCGGATGACGCGAATCCGGTCAGTACATTGAAATAATCCGCGGGGACTTTTATTTTGTTCTGCCTTACCAGCTGGATAAATTTATCGCGTTGCGGAGCGCTGCGGGTCTTCAGAAACTGCTCTGCCACCCAATTGCCGTCAAGGGTGTAACGGAAGGATGGATGTTTTTCGATCGTATCGATCGCTTGATCGAGAGCGCGGCTTTGTACCTCATAGGTTTTCGCCTGGTAGTCAGAATACCCAATATCCAGATGCTCATGCGGAACCACAAACACGGTCCACTTTTTGGCTGGGGCTAGCTGAATGGGGACTGATGTCGAGCGCCCGTGGTCGAAGATCATAACTTCGCCTTTTTCCGCAACCTGGGACTCGGGGACCTCGAACTCCAGCTTTTGTTGGCCGAAATCGCGGTCCGTTTTGAATTCTTGGGTTGAGTTGAAGTTCCCGACAGTAAGACTGACAGTGCCCTGAACCGGTCGTTCCCCGAAGTGGACGCATACTTCAATTATTTCGAAAAGCTTAGCAGCTCTTTCTTTGTAGAAGATGGTGGGAACAGCCTCGGCCTCAATTTCGTCGGAGCGATATTCTTTAGAGTTGTCATGCGTTAATTCGAGGGCATCGTAGAAAAGGCCGGAATCACCCAGTCGTCCAGGCGGCGGCACTGCATCGTCACGCTGGCCTGGTTCGTCAATCGCTGTTAACACCAGCTTGTTCGCCCCCTGGCGCAGATATTGCGTGGGCAATGCAACTGTGATCGTATCACTTGCATAGGTTGGGCTGTTCCCGGTGGGATCACCTGCCTTGTAGTTCAGTTTTGGCTGTGGGTAAAACCAGGAGTTGTGGCCATTGATGTCCACCTGCAGATGCGGAATCCGCGGTGTATCCACAAGAAACGCCACTTTCAGAACGTATAGGCCGTTGGGATTTTGGGGGAGGGCAAACTCGATAGAAAAAGGATGAGGACGATACCCAGCTTGTCCGTTGGCGGAACCCGGTTGATAGCCAGGCCAATCTTTTGTAGCAATACTTTTGCCTACAACATAGATCGGATCGCTTGCGGGATTGGAATAATCAATGTGCTTTTCGAATTCAATAGAGGCCTCGTCGAAGGTTCCAATCCGCCAGACGGTTTCCGAGGCTGCGGTCGCAGAGCGGGACGCCAACGTGAGAAATAGCAGAAGAGCCAGGACCATAATCCGCAAAGCCCGACATGACGTCATAGCTGTCCAACCTCCGCGTTCGCTTTCTTCCTCCAGGCCGGGGTCGGCCCTTCAAAACCCTACCGTTCTTTGCTTTTCGTACTGACTCTTGTTCTGGATGACCATTGAAGAAGGATTATTGGCCCGCCGCGCTGCAATTCAATTTCGGCGTGAAATCGACTACTGCAGTGAATCCTTAATGCCAGAGGCCTGCACTGCAATCGGGGGCCCTGAATCTCCGTAAATCACGATCTGGTTCGAAACGACCTTGATGTCGCGGATGTTGGCGAACTTCTCTGGAACCCCGGTGAGCAGAGACACGTAGTGGACGGTCTTGATTCCCCTAGCTGGCACGCAAGTTAATGTCGGTTCACCGAAGAGCTGTCCGCGGGAAATAAATGCTTCGCGGCGCAACACTGGCAGCGGAGTAGTGCTGAACTCCAACCCTCGCGCCTGAGTGCGTTGCTTCCAGGGTGCAGCGGAGATGCCGAGATTTTCTTCCCAAATGGCCACCCAGGGAAAATCACTGCGCTTGAAACAATATGCGATGAGAAGCCCGAGCTTGCGGTTGATGGCGGCTACGAAACCGATGTTTGTTTTCTTATCCAGCAAAACCGCCACGACGAATCCCAAACCTCTTTGCACGAACGGATGGGTGAGGTCGACTTTCCCACCTTTTAGGAGGGGGGCGTTGGGCCACTGAAATTCTTCGTTGGAGGTGAGCAACGCTTTCCCCTCGTCATAGCCGTGGGGAAAGGTAATGGACTTCGTTCCGGGGAGGGCGATCGTGGCATCTTCAGGCGAAAGAAACGGCAATCCCAAAGTGATGTGCTGAGTCCAGTGAAAGAAGTGATCCGCTCTTCTCTCGTTGCGAACCACTTCCTTGAAGTAGGCGACGGATTCACCCTTCCTCAACTCGATTTTCCGGCTGAACCTCAAACCGCACACGGGCAACCTTACCGACATTTCCAAAGCGACTTTTTGCTGACTCACCGAGATACCGCTTTTCCGCCACTTCGACCAGGGAGCTTCTCCGTGCTGGGAGAGCCCTTGCTGAGCCTCCTCTACCGACGGAGAACCAAAATAATCCAGACAGATGTTGTGACCCACCAGGCCGGAAAGGAGTTTGCCCTCGGTAATCGTGCCGTAATCCCGAGCGTGAGTTTTTTCGCGATATTCGTGTGGTTCAATCGTCTTCCAGGGTGGCACCCACAGAGGGCTCACACTCGGCGAATCTTCCAATTGGAATTCGGCGATGTGTCCTCCGCCGGTCAGCGTCGTCATGCGTATAACGTTGTTCCCGAGGACGTAGGCCTGACGACATTGCCATGAAGCACGATTACAGAACAATGCTTTAGAGGACTTCATAAATTAGATTTCACAATGCCTATTGACTCTGAATAACCGCGAGCTTTAGAGGCTCAATGCAACCTACCATCACCGAATTCTGGCCATATTTGTGCGAAAGATTGCTGCTGATACCACCAAAGAAGGCGCTTATCTGCGCATAACTGGTGTAGGGAGCTCCCTGCGCCAGAATCTGTTTCAACCTGTACATGCCCGCTTCAAGATCCTTCCCGCCTTCATAGATGGGTTGCTGCCAAACAGTGATGTCGATCATTTTGTCCCAGCCCGTCTCTTTGTTCCAGGCCAGCAATTTGTCAAAATAGTTTTCCAACAGCTTCGAGCACTCGCCTACATCTGGTTTACCTCGCAGAGCTTTTAGTAGTGCCTGCCGAGCGGCACGTATCTCGAGCTGCATTTGAAGGTTTCTAGCCACCGTCAGGAAGTCGGGAAAGAGAAGACGTCCGATCGCTCCCGGGCGTCCAGCAGCGCCTTGCCGCACCATTTCTCGCAGACGGACGAGCGTGGCATTGATGCGGTCCGAGTCGGTCTCGCGCAGCGCCAAAAAAGCGTCGGCAATAAGTTGTTGATGGTCGGGATAGAGTTGCCCGGCCAGGTCCGCCATCACCTTGTCCTCTGGTGTGGTTTCGTAATCTTTGTTCCATGCGGTTTGGAAGAAATAATAAGTGCGCGGAAGTTGCAGCAGCATTAACTGATTGTTTCCCATCACTCCCCGGAGCCCGGGATATTGACTGGCCTTGTCGAACACTTTCTTGACCGATTCCTGTCCCAGATTAGTGGCGGGAAATGCAGGCTCACTCTCGATCGCGCCGTACCGCAAAAAGACCGTTTTGCGCAACACGTCTTCGCTCTGGACGACCGACAGATAGGGAGCCTGACCGGCAATCAAATCCCAAGGTTCTGTCAGATTCTGTTTGAAGTTGCGAATCGTCTCCCCCATGAAAGCGACATCGCTTTCATCCGGATTCTTGCTCGTCCAGTCGTAAGCACCGACTACCGAATCGCTGGAGGTGAAGAACTTGTGGCGGCCCCAGCCAACGTGCATCCAATCCACCAACTTGGTTTGTGATTTGTGAACGCTGTATTCGTCCAATAGCTTCCGGGCTGCCTGGAAAATCTTCACTTGATCGCTCAATGGGCTTTGCGGCCATCCACCAGGATCGGAGTCGATCATGCAGAAGGCATCGGCATTGTTAACGATCTTGTAAAACGCCTCGAAGGACTTCAGGATGCGAGCGAATTGCTGCGGCTCCGCGGGATTCATGTCCTTCTGACACTCATTGACCCAATAGGGGCGGAATCGCGGATCTGGCGTACCGCAATCGGAAATCCCAATACGATTCGCCGATTGCATGATCCACACTTCCATCCCGCGCTGGTTTTGCGCGTAGTCCACCACCCGCTGAACTTCCTGAAGGTAAGCTTCGTCCTCTGTGGACAGCGGGACCGGCATGATTTCCATGAACGGCCACAGAAAAAAAAGATTGACGCGCTGAGTCCAGGCGATGTCTATGAAGCGCTTCCAATCCGCTTCTTTCCACGAACGGAAAGCATATGGATAGTTCAACGGCCAGCCATTAAGGTGAAGCCCGCGAACGCCATAACTCGGTCTGTTTTTCAGATCGAGCGGGGCGTCGAGATAAGCTGATCTCCCTTCGGCCCGTATCATCAGCATCAGCGTCGCGATGCCGGTGTTCGTACCGTGAGGATCGTGCCCGGCGACGATGACAATGTGCGTTCCAGCATTGTCGAATGCGCGGATCTCGGAGCCGTCGTCGCCCAGTTCCTTTGCGCCGTCCAGGTTAGCGCCCGTCGCGAGCGCTGCTTTTTCTCCCACCGCGATAATTGATTTCGTTCTCTTGCCAGCATTCATCGTCGTACTGACGACTACCGGCCTTCCACCGATTTCCGTTAAATAAGTGGCGAGATCCTTGGCGCCATACTGCACATAAGAAGGCTCACTGCTATCAACCAGGATTGCCGCGTCGTCGAGCACAATCCGTCTCGTACCCTGGGCAAACAACGAAGCGGTGAGCATCAGGAACGAAAGTACAAAGCCCGATTGAATAGAAGATGTTCTTCGTTTTATATCCGAGGTTGTTTTCATGAGACCTCCTATTTCACGCGACATTTCACCAACCTTGAATCACCGCGAGCTCGAATGGGTCGATACAGCCGATCATCACCGAATCGCGCCCATACTTCTGCAGCAGTCGCTTGCTGATTCCATCGAAAAACTCTTGCGTTTGCGTGTAACTGGTGTACGACTTGCCCTGCGCAATGACCTTCTTCAACCCGGTCATCGCTTTGGTGAGATCTTTGCCATCTTCGTAGATCGGGGTTCGCCAGATTGTGATGTCGATCATCTTGTTCCAGCCGGTCTCTTCGTTCCAGGCTAGAAGCTTGTCGAAATAGTTTTCCACCAACCGAGCGCTCTCATCGATACCCGGCTTCCCCTGCATGGCTTTGATGAGACGCTGGCGGGCGAGACGAATTTCAAGCTGTTGTTGAAGATTGTGGATAACAGTAAACCGATCAGGAAAGAGATAACGGCCGATTGCCCCGGGGCGACCCGCATCTCCGCTCTCAACGATCTTCGCAAGCTCTGCAAGAGTGGGACTGATCTTGTCTGGATCGGTCTCGCGCAATTTTTGGAATGCATCCGCAATGAGTTGCTTGTGGTCAGGGTAGAGTTGCTCGGCCAGATCCAGCAACATTTCCGGTTGCTGGCGCGTTTTGTATTCGTTGTCCCATGCGCGGTTGAAGAAATAAAACGTGCGTGGAAATTGTAAAGACATCAATTCGTTGTTGCCCATGATTCCCTTCAGTTCAGGGTACTTGGACGCGGTGTCGAAAACTTCCTGCATGGTTTCCAGTCCGAGGTTGGTGGCGGGGAAAGCCGGCTCCTCCTCGATCGCGCCGTAATGAAGATAAATCGTCTTACCGAGGACGGACTCATTCCTGGCAGATTCCAAATATTGCGACATTCCGGAAATCAATTCCCAGGGCTCGGCGAGATTGGTTTTGAAGTTGCGGATGGTGTCTTGCATCAGCGCAACAGCGTATTTTCCGCTCTCTTCGCCGGTTGAATGGCGCCCCCATCCGAGCCACATCCAATCGATCAGCTTGGTTTTTTCTCCATGAACGTTGTACCTGTCCAGCAGTTTGCGGGCTCCATTGAAAATTTTGGTCTGATCGCTCAAGGGACTGCCCGGCCAGCCGCCCGGGTCAGAGTCGATGAAGGTGAAGCCGTCTGCATTGTTGACAATCTTATACAGTGCTTCAAAATGCGTGAGAATATTGTCGAACTGTTTTGGATCAGCGGGGTTCATATCTTCCTGACAGTCTCGCGGGACCCAATAGATGCGAAATCTGGGATCCTTACTACCGCAGTCAGAAACTGCGACACGATTCGCCGACTGCATAATCCACACTTCCATGCCACGCTGCTTTTGCGCATATTCCACTACACGCTGAACCTCCTGCAAATATGCTTCATCCTCCGCCGATAATGGAACCGGAATGATTTCCATGAACGGCCACAGGAAAAGCAAGTTGATGCGCTGCACCCACGCGATATCCACGAAGTGTTTCCAGTCTGCCTCTTTCCAGGAGCGGAAAGCGTAGGGATATTTCAGCGGCCATCCGTTGAGGTGAATGCCGCGAACCGAAAAGCTCGGCTTGCTGTGGAAATCAAGCGGCCCCTCCACGTACGCCGACTTTCCGTCGGCACGGATCATCTGCAAGAAGGTTGCGATCCCGGCATTGGTGCCGTGCGGGTGGGCCCCTGCGATGGCGATGATCCGGGTCCCGCCCTGATCGAAAGAGCGGATCACTGAACCTTCATCTGCGAGATCGGCCGGCAACGGCAAATCAAGTCTCCAAGCCTGCGCCATCGTTTTGCCCACAACAAGAACGGACTTGGCCTTCTCGCCAACCGATGCCGATGCACTCACTCGTACTGGCCTGCCGCTGATTTCGGCCAGATAATTTCCTAGATCTTTGGCCGCATACTGAATGTAAGAAGGTTCGCTGCTGTTCACCAGTACGATGGCGTCATCAAGCGAAATGCGTTGACGATTGCTCTGCGCAGCTGCCGCGGAGACGGCCAGCACCTCCAGCAACAGAACAAGACAATTCTTGCCACTCATACGCCACTTTCCGCTCACTGAAACCTCCCGGATCCAGATTCGCCCGTCGTCAAAGAAAACGATCTATTGTGGGGACAATCGGGTCAACTCCCGGATCATTTCGATTCGGACTGATCGGTCCGCAATGCCGTTCACCATCGTCAAATTGTCCCCTCGGAGTGGCTCCCACGGCGATATCACTGGAATCCATTAACGAATATCTTCTCCTGCTAACCCATGGATTTTATTGCGCAAGCCAATCCGGTGTAAAGATATTTCTGATATATTATCGATCATTATTCACTGAGCTGGCTATTAGTCTTTGTGGATAACGGAGTTCATGCAATGCACAGAACCCGCCTCATTGCTTGTTCGACTCTCATTCTCACCGTTCTGGCCGGGGGCAACTGCCAGGGTCAGACTATCCGGGTTTTCGACATCGGCACCAAGGATGGCTCCTTTGGCGAGTTCGTCCATAATCACAAGCCAGAGCAACCGGTCATTTACCGCGTCGGCGAAAGTTCGCCAGACAAGAATTGGTACGCCTACCAACCTGGCCCCTTGGATCTGATCGTCGGCCGCAGCACCATGCAGCACGATTGGATCAGCGCACCGCCGCCCTCCTCAGATTCATCTCTCAAACCCTTCCAGGTGGTGTTCACTCTTACGTCGACGACCAAGGGAACTTTTACTCTTCACCTCGATGCCATCTTCCGCTACCGGCGACCTGCGCCGCCGCGTTATGCCGTCGTCATCAACGGAAAACCTGCCGGAAGTTATCAACTTAATCCCCGGCCTTCTCCGGAACTGTGGTGGCCGAACGGCGGTGAGAGTGATGGCAACATGCAATATTTTGGATATGAATCATTGGACATGCACTTCCCGGCTTCTGCCTTCGCTAAGGGAAGTAACACATTGTCCGTGCAATGCCTGGACGGATTCGGAATCTTTTACGACCATCTCTCACTCGCGAATAACCCAAATGCGAATCTTCCTCGCATCACCGAGTCCTGGGTGGAACCATCTGTGCTTTATAAGAGCCGCCCCTCGGGCCTGGTTGAGCTGGCAAAAGTGCACATACGAACTACTCGCGCGTTGGGCCGCACAAAGTTGAAGGTCGTCGTCGGGTCGGGCGTGGTTGAAAGCGAGGTCAACCAGAGCGAGGCTGGAGATGTTGAAACCATGATTGAAGTGCCAGCAGCAGACAAAGACCTTCCCGTCACGCTGAGTGTTTCCGGAATCAAAGATCCTGTGTATCGCGGGACCTTCGCGCCCCGGAGGCGATGGCAGGTCTATGCTCTGCCGATGGAGCAGGCGGACTTTGGGTATAACGACCTACCTGCTCGTACGCTGGAATGGGAGAACCGCTTCATCGATAGGGCTCTACAGATCCAGAGCAAATATCCCTCGTATTCGTTCACTTTGGATGCGGCGGCGAATCTCGATTCTTACCTTGCAACTCGCGATGAGGCGCATAGCAAACAACTGCTCAACTATCTGCGAAACGGGAAGTGGGGCATAAACGCGCTTTATACAAACTTCTTCACCGGCCTGGCGACTGCCGAAGAGCTGTTTCGTACCCTCGATTACTCTCTGCGAACAGGAAAGACGCTGGGATTCCCGGTCGATTCCGCATCGCAGACCGATGAGCCTTCAATCACGTCGGCTCTTCCCCAGATTCTGGCCGACTCCGGCATCAAATATTTTACCAACGGCAGTGATCCAATTCGTGGTGCGATGAATCCGATTGGACATCTCAATTTTCATTCGCCGTTCTATTGGGAGGCTGCCACCGGCGCGAAGGTTCTGGTATGGAGCGGCATTTCGTATACCGCCGTGGACGATATGACCTGGGGCGGCTGGAATGCAAAATCTGTCGAGACTGCACAATACGCTCCCTCTCTCTTCGGTTTGACTCATTCTCTGCCGCTTTTTCTTTCGCAATACGAACGCGAAGATTTTCCCTTTGACGCTGTGCTTCTCTTCGGCTTGCACAATGACGAGATCCCCATGCGTCACTGGGGAGACGCTGACGTCATCGAGATGTGGAACAAGGAATACGCATACCCGAGGATTATTCCCGGCACGCAGCGCGACTTCTTCACCCACATCACCACAAACTTTGCCGGGCAAATCAAGACGTTCCGTGGAGACGGTGGCGCCTACTGGGAGGATGAGGCTGGCGCCGATGCAAAAATCGCCGCCATGATACGTACCTCTCAAACGCAACTGGCTGCAGCCGAGAAATTTGAAAGTATCGCAAATTGGTTACAGCCACACCTCAAGTTTGATAAACAGCCGTTTGATGCCGCGTGGAAGAATGTACTGTTGGCCGATTCCTACGTATGGAGCGACGCAAATTCCTTCGGCCGACCGGACAGCTACCGCACACGCGGAGGCGAAGCCAGCCATCGGGCCTGGGCCGAAGCAGCGCTACAACAAACCAGCGATCTGAGACTGATTGCGGCGGATAAGATCGCTGAGTTGGTCGGGACCGATAAACAAGGTACGGTCGTGTTAAATCCAGAAAGCTGGCAGCGAAGCGATTTCTTCGATTTCGAATTGGAAGGGGACGAAGCCTTGGTGGATCCGGCAACCGGACAAGCAATTCCTTGCGGCTCCATGAAATCGTTGAGCCGCTACAAGGAAGTGCGCTGCTGGGCCTCGGATGTTCCGGCTATGGGCTACAAGTTTTACGCCATCACAAAAGGGGAGGTTCCGGAGGGAATGGTTCTGGCAATTGATCCTTCCACTCCCACGGTGGAAAACCCATACTACAAACTGCAACTCGATCCACAGACGGGATCAATCGCTCACTTGATCGACAAGGCGTCAGACCTGGATTTGGCTAATTCTTCCTCCGGGTACGGACTCAATGAATACCTCTATGTTAGCGGTGGCGATCCGGGTAGTTTTATCGATGGAAGTTTCAAGGACAACCGCATTCTCGCGGCGGACATTACGCTTCCCTTGCCGAAGCTTACGATCAACCATTCAGTTCTGACTCGCGCACCGGAGGCGCGCCAGTTTCCCTGGGGAACCGTGCTTACAATTCACGCGCAAGCACCGAATACGCAGGAGATTGTTTCGACAATTACTCTGCTCGACGCACGAAAGCAGATCAATGTTGAAAATCAGGTGCAAAGGACTGCAACGCTAAAAAAAGAAGGGATCTATTTCGCCTATCCCTTTGCTCTCGAGCAGCCGCAATTGAAATACCAGGGAGCCACGGAGTGGATTGATCCGGTTACGGATATGCTTCCCGGCGCCAACCGTCAATGGTTCACAACCCAAGGCGGAATCTGGGGCAAAGGCGCGAAGGGCAACATTGCCTGGGCGACAGTCGATGCTCCACTGGTCACGTTTGAAGACATCAATCGTGGATTGTGGCCTGAGGACATTCAAATTAAAAACGGGACGATTTTTTCTTACGCAATGAACAATTACTGGTATACCGATGCACCAGCGCGGCAGGGCGGACTATTCACGTTTCGCTATGCATTCAGCAGCGGGCATGAAATCTCAACCACACAAGCAATGACGCTGGCTGCAGATCAGCGTTCGCCATTCTTCGCCATTCGCCACTACAACATGGGCTGGGACCCGACGCTTTCCGACAAAGGAAGCGCATTCGTCAGCACATCACCTGAAGGAGTCAGAGTCTTAACAATTCGCCCGTTGGAGAACGGTGACGATTACCTGGTAAGAGTTCAAAACACAACCGACAAAGACATCAGAGCTAATCTTCAATTGCCCCAGGGCCAAATTCAAAAGGCGTATCTGGGATCGGTGCTAGGTGAGCGCCAGACTGAAATCGATTCAACCCCCAGCAGCGTGACCTTGTCGCTCGGCCGTAACCAGATCAAAACTTTGGTCCTGAGTTTGCGAGGGAAACCAGACTGAGGTTAAAGCCTTAGCCTGCGAGGCCCAGCAACACGGCAGCGGCAAGTCCGACGACGATTCCCCACTTCGCGTACGCCCCAACTCGTTCGTGAAAAAACAGAATACCGCCCAGAACCACCACACACATACTGGCGCCCATGCCAAGCATGTAGACCACGCTGCCGGGAACGGCATGCGACAACGCAAGTCCCATGAAAAATTGTCCGCCAACGCTCGCCACCGCCATGATCAGTCCAATGATCAGATTTGCGCGCGACAGGCGCTGACGTACTTTGATCAATCCCAGCAAGCCAAAGCCAAAACCTGCCAGGTACCAGTAGACAAGATAGACGGCAGTATATTGCTGGGCGATTCCCCACCCTGCCAGGACGCGAAGGCCAAACGGGCAAATTCCATTCAACAGGAAAGCAGCCAACATGGCTGTAATCCATATCTTCACGTTGGCGCGCGCAGGCTCATCGGCGGCAGTCGAACCCTGCGCGCTTTCCTGTTGCTTGTCCTTCCAAAGTAGAACGATCGATACCACTACCAAAGCTGTCACCAGAGCCTTGGCCAGCGTGACGACCTCATGATAGATGACTACTGAAAGTGCGGCCGGCACCACGGCGGACAGATTCATGAAAATCCAACTGGTGGTTATCTTTCCAAACTGCAGTCCGTAGAGAAAAACCCAAAATGCGAGGATGGCCAACGCCCCAAAGATAGTCGCCGTTCCGCTGACCGCGGCCGGCGGCTTTAAACTCGATTTCTCCACTAGGGAAACATATAAGGCCATGAAAACCGTGGAACCGCCGAACAGGGTCAGAGCAGTGTTGAGCGGCGTACAGCCGTAGCGATCTGCCAGCTTGCTCAGAATTCCCAACGTGCCGATGCTGAGCATTGCGAGCACTGCGAACAGATATCCTACGAACATGCTTTCTCCTTAACCCTCGGTTCTGTACAGCGCAGGCAAAATATTCAGCGCCACAACGATCGCAATTTCTCTACGACCTCCTTCTCAAAGCCCAATCTCAAAGCTCTACGATGCCGGTAGCGCAACGATGCCCCGTCAAGATCGGGAAACGTCGCGGCCTCATAGCCACCCAACGCCAAGTCGCGATCCATGGGAATGTAACTCTCACAGCCATTGGTATAGGCCAGCATCATGTTGTGTTCGGCGGGAGATGCTTCATCCAGCATCAACTGGTACTCGGCAAACAATTCGTGGGTAGCAGCGAGCAGCGACCAATGATCACCGATTCGCACCAGGTGGGCATCAAAGCGCAGCGGACGTTCGTCCTTTTGTTCGATCTTGTGTAGCAGGTCACGAAGACACAACACGGTGTCCGTCATCCACCAGGCTTTTCCTTCCATCGGCTGAACATCGTCCGCGGCCTTGGATTCTTGTTGACTCTTGGCGGTTTCGACATCGTCCTGCATATCCCACAACTGCTCATCCGAAAAGTTCGTCTTGCCGTAATGTTTCAGGAGACGCGCCTCCGCAGCTCGCAGCACTTCACCGCAATCCTGCCGTGAAGGCAGCGCCTGCAGCGGCAGTCCCGCATGTGTGGAAGTGATGGTGAATTCCTCATCCGGAATAACTTTACTGTTGGACATTGCCCGCAGAGTGGCCTCCGCCAGAACTTCGCCCGCATGCGCCGCCGCTTCGAGACCACCACGCAGCGGATCGCCATTGATGTTCGCGGCGAAGGCTTGTCCAAACATCGCAACTACGTCTCCCCCGAGATGTTCTTTGAGCTTCTGCGCCGCAAAGCCGGGGAATTCCGCGCTGACCAAACGGCTTGATCCGTGGATGATGACAGGATGGGCGGCATGACTGAACAAAACAGCAATCGGGCGCGTATCGACTCGCTCCACACATAGAACATCGACCCAGGGTATGACCGGGCCAGATGGGTTGGGCTTCATCACAACGCCTTGCTCGGAGTAGAGTCTCCGATTCGTGCCCAGGTGAACCGGCGACCGGCCGGCTCGCAAGGTCGCGCTTTCGCTTTTGGCTTCCGCTTGCGCGACCAACTCCGTCAGCTTTGGAGCAAGCCCATCCCGCCAATTCTTTCCCGGCCCCGCAACCCATCGCGGACCCAGCACACTCCAAGGGATGTTAAAAGGCCCGGAATGATTGTGGGTGCAATGAACTAAGGTGGTGGCGATTCCGGTACGCGCATGAATGGCGTCTCGAATCTCGTCGGAGAGTTCAAAATCCATTCCGATCAGGTCGAGCGACAGGATTGCAACGCGTTGCTTGCCATCATTCAGTACCAGAGCACGCGCATACAGATCGTCATGTACTCCAGTGCTCCGCTGAATGGTTCCGAGGGTGGGAGCCCCCATGGGAGGAGTGATAATGGTCTCCGCCGCCCCCGCTTTTAGCTTTGAATTTTGTGGCACCTGCGTCCACCCCGTTCAGGTTCGTTCGTTTGCCAATCCCAATAGGCCTTTCAGCGCTCATCTCCAAGCCATCGCTACTGTCACCGCCGATGAGGTATCTTTGATGACCGATTACACATCTGTATGCCGAGACAGTATCTAGGATTCTACAATAGAACACACAGTTTTTGATCGATCATTATTCATATTCTGATGCCTTTGTTATTAGATGGCACTCGATTATAATCAAACAGTCAGGGGATCGTGTTGTATCTAAAGGGGTCTAGACGTCAAAATGGGCCCCTTAGCGACAGCCGAAACAAGATTTGGCGTGAGCGGATAGAATGCTGTCCAACGTAAGGAAAAAAGATGCCATTAAAAGCAACCAAGCTGAATAACCAACCCGCGCGTCACCAAGTTGCCGAGAAGATTCGAGAGTCAATCCTGGATGGGTCGTTGATACCAGGCGAGCGACTAGTGGAGCGAAAACTTGCCGAGACGCTCGGCACAAGTCAATCGGCAATTCGGGAAGCCCTGATCCAACTTGAACTCGAAGGCCATGTCAGCAAGAAACCAAATTCAGCTACTTTTGTCACCGATTTCAGCCAGCGCGATCTCGAGAACACGATCTCAGTTCGACGAACTCTGGAGTGTTTCGCAGCCGAAGAGGCAGCGCGCCAATCGACGCCTGCCGATATCGAGAAACTGGAAGAACTCTATCAACAGTCCCAGACAGCCGTGCGCGCCCGCGATTTTCAGAAATATATCCGCGGCGACTTGAGTTGGCATATTGCCATGTGGGAAGCCACTCACAATGACTGCCTGGTCGAATGCCTGCGCCGTGTGGTTGTTCCTCTTTTCGGGTTCAGTGCAATCCGCGTCGCTACGCAGCCTGGATTTAATCTGGCAGAGGATCTTCAGGACCATCGGGTTTTGTTGGACGCAATCTCCGCCGGAGAGCCTGAGAAGGCCAAGCGCGCTTTCCACCTGGCAATGAAAGATTGGGCGGAACAAGCTGCGCGCCTGTACTCCGAAGAGAACGAAACAGAACCTGCATCCTGATGTTCTGGGCCGACAGGTCAATAATTTAGGCTTGCCTCGTCGAAATATTTATTGAGCCTGCACAACAGCCGACTTAAACGGCTCGATGCATCCAATCATGACGGAGTTCTGTCCGTACTTTTGGAGCAGGTCCTTTGCAATTCCATCGAAGAAGCCATTCACTTGGGCGTAGCTGGTGTAGGGAGCACCCTTTCCTAGAATCTCCTTCAGGTGGGATATGGCTTCAGTAAGATATTTATCCCGCTCGTAAATCGGTTGTGTCCAGATTCCCGTGTCGATAATTTTCTCCCACCCCGTTTGCTGATTCCAGGCCAGGAGTTTGTCGAAGTACTCCTCTATCAGCCGAGCGCATTCGTCGACGTTGGGTTTACCACGTAATGCCTTAATCAGCGTTTGACGGGCGACGCGAATATCCAGTTGTGTCACTAAGTCTTTCGCCACTATGAGCCGGTCAGGAAAAAGGTAGCGTCCGAGGACTCCGGGCCGTCCGGTATTGCCCGCACTCACCAGAGCTGCGAGACGAGCGCTGGTTGCACGGATCTTATCCGGGTCGGTCTCGCGCAACGCGAGAAATGATTCCGCAAGCAATTCTTTATGCTCAGGATAAATCTGTTCTGAGGCAGCCTGGAGTACATCTTCTTCGCTTCGTTTCTTGTTCGCGGAGTTCCATGTGCTGGCAAAGAAGTAATAGGTGCGCGGAAACTGCAGCAGCATGACCTGGTTATTCCCCATCAACGAGCTAAGCGGCGGGTATTCCGCCTCTTTATCGAGGACCTCGCGCACCGGCTCCAGACTAGTATTGGTTGCGGGGAATGCTGGCTCGCCTTCGATGGCGCCGTAGGGAAAGTAGATGGTCTTGTTCAGCACTGACTCCCGCCTGGCGGACTCTAAATAAGGAGTCATGCCCGCGAAGACCTCCCAGGGTTCAGCCAGATTCTGCTTGAAGTTGCGTATCGTCTCCGCCATGAACGCGATATCGCTCTCATCCGGGTTCTTGGCGGTCCAATCGAATCCCGTTACTAGGCGGTCCGTCGAAGTAAAGAACTTGTGCCGTCCCCACCCGATCCACATGAAATCCGCCAGCTTGGCTTTTTCTCCGTGAATGTTGTATTGGTTCAACATTTTTCGGGCCGACTGGAAAAGTTTCACTTGTTCACTCAAGGGACTCTGTGGCCAACCGCCGGGGTCGGCATCGCCCATTAAGATACCGTCCGCATTGTTGACAATTCGGTAAAAGGGCTCGATCGCTTTCCCAATGTTGGCGAACTGTTGCGGGTCCGCTGGATTCATGTCCTTCTGACAGCCGTTGATCCAATAGGGACGAAGGTGTGGATCGCGAACCCCGCAATCGGAAATGGCGATGCGGTTTGCGGGCATTCCGACCCATACCTCCATACCGCGTTTATTCTGAGCGTAGTCAACGACGCGCCGGACCTCCTGCACATAGGCTTCGTCCTCGGGCGATAGCGGAACCGGAAGGATTTCAAACAGCGGAGCCAGCAACAGCAGGTTCATCCGGTCGACCCAAGCCATATCAATAAATCGGTCCCAGTCCCGCTCCTTCCATGCAGCATACGGATACTTCAATGGCCATGCGCCGGTCTGCAAGCCGCGAATCGCGATACTTGGCTTGTTTTGGATATTGAGAGGACCCTCGAGATACGGCGACTTCGCATCCGCGCGGATCATCTGCATGAACGTGGCGATGCCGAAATTCGTACCGTGCGGATTTCGGCCCGCCACCACGACGACCGTCGTTCCTGCCTTGTCGAAAGTGCGAATCACGGATCCTTCGTCACCCAATTCGCCGATGGTACCCAGGTCAACGGCCATCGTGATTGCCATTTTTTCGCCGATCACGATGATCGACTTGTACTTTCGCGCTGCGTCCGATGACGATGCCACCATTGTCGGCTCACCGCTGATCTCTCCTAAATAAGCGCCAAGATCCTGAGCGCCGTACTGGACGTAAGAGGGCTCGCTGCTATCCACCAGAATCGCGACCTTATTCAGCAAGAGCCGCGAGGCGTCACCAGCAACCTGCGCGACCGCCTCGGGCGCGGCTTCCAGCCAAGTTAGGAAAAATCCCAGGAGGATAACTCTGACAAGCATGTTTCCTGAGCTCATGACAAAGTTTCGTTTCATCGGGCCCCCTAAATGGTGATGTCTGAGTCTGGGATCGTGTGCGGTTGAAGAAGGACGGTGATCAAGCTAAGGCCGTGAAACCCAGATAGGGCTGGCCCAAGCCATTTCGAAATCCTCCTGGATAACCCGGACGTAGTAATAATCTGTGTCTTTGGGCGGGGCGGTTGTCCGTATTCGAATTCCAATTCCCGGCGACCCTTACCTTCCATGCGAACGTAATCCTGATTGTTCTTAACGATGGTGACCGAGGCCAGCGGCGCCGTTCCCAGGACTTTCACCGACAGGTGGGGACCATTCGCGCAGCTTCAAAGCAAACTGAATTCGACGTGGCGTCTCGGCGCTAAGGACCTTGCCCGCCGACGGGGATTGAACTCGGCAATCAATGTCCCAAGGCCTGCTGTATCAGCCGCCCACTGATGATCGATCATCATATGACATGTATGCAACAATTCTCGCAAATTGTCAATGTATATAACCAATTTTGCTCAATCATTGCTCAATTATTTAGCGGCGAGAGTTTGACTCTTCTTCAAACCGAAAAGAGGGGCCAGACCACCGAGTGACGGTACGGTGAACATTGCTTGCAGTTCGTCAGGCCGATACGCACGAACCTTCAACTCCGTGAACTTCACCTTGATGGTCACTTCCTTGAATCCGAAGTGCCGCAAAAATGTGATCACTTCACCGCAACGATTATGAACGGTTCTGTCACCCGGTCCTTCCTTGCGCAGGTAGCCGACAAAATCGTAGAGATGCTGTCGGATGATGTCGGTCAAAAAGATTGGCTGGTTGCCCATTGAAGCCCAGAATTGACGGAGGGTGTAGACGTACCCTGAGGAGGTACGGGCTGCCTTGGTGCTGACATTTTCCAAGTACTGATCTATCGCTTCGTCAATGCGCTGAGGCTTCGGCTTGTTGGTGGGAGGGGACTCAGGCAGACGGTTGCGAATGGGTTTGTGAATGGTAGAGAGAGCAGTCTGGCGCTAACCTTTCTCCGCCAGATTCCCTGCTAACAGGGAAAAATACAGGGAATTTGCGAAATTTGTCCCCGAAATGGCGGTTCGTATCTCTCGAAACTGCACATCCTGCTGGAGAAAGCTGCGGTCCAGCTCAAATCGTAACAGGGAATTAACAGGGGCATATCAGGGAGAGTCGTTGTCTGTTTGTCCTTGGAACAGTGAATTTATCTAAAGACTTGTCGCGAAGAGCCCGCAGGAATCCTAAACTGGCCCACGCTGCCCGATCCAGAGGAATCGCCAGTTTACTTGCCCGCAACTCGCGCCGGCGGGAATCCGAGATGTGTTCGTTGCTCTGCCCAATCGAGCGGTAGGTGACGGCGGGACAGTGTTTTGACGGTCAGGTCCGAAGGGTGACGCCCGTCGAGGATGGCTTCAAGAATATCCGGAGCAAGGAAGGCACACCCCAAAACCCGGCGAAGATATTCCTCATTGAGATCGAGTCGTTTCGAAGCCACTGTCCAGTTTGGAACTTCGCCAGCTAACACGCCTTCTCGCCACCTATGAGCTCGTACAATTGCCTTCAATATTGGCGTGATTTCCTGTGGCCTTGGAGAATCGAGACTGACGACAAGCCGCATTTCGCCGCCGCAACGTGTGAGCCGCGCCTCGACGGTGAGACGAATGAGGTCATCCGAGCTGGCTTCTTGCCCTTGCTGTATTGTTCGGCATGACGCGCCGAGTTGGTTGTCGGTGAAGGAAGCGCGGAGTTCGCCTTTGCTCGTTTCCACGTCAATCTTGTCTGGGCCTACTACAACTCGCCGCACTACTCTTCTCACAAAGTCTCGTACGGCGGCAGGAGAGGCAGTTGGCCACTCCTCTGCTTGTTTCTTGGCAGACATGATGAGTTGATGCGTGAGTTCAGGATGGTCCCCAAGAATTGCGAGACGCATTATTACCTCGTTTGCCGATTGCAAGAAAGACTGCAGCCTGAGCGAAACCTGCCTTTCGATATCGTATGCTGGCAGGCGAATCGGTTTGCTTTGCCTGTCTGAGTCCTTAGCAGCTGCGTGACAAACATAGTACCGATATCTCTTCCCGTTCTTCACCGTGTGAGTGGGGCTGAATCGGTTGCCCACTGTATCCTGCAGCAACCCGACGAGCATGCTGGAACAATTCGTCTTTACGCCATCCCTGCGTCCCTGATTGTCACTTTTCAATTTAGCCTGTACCCGCTCCCACAGGTCCCGCGGAATGATGGCTTCGTGCTCACCCGGATAGGACTCGTTTCGATGTCGAACCTCCCCCAGATAAATCGGGTTTTGCAGAATCAGATAGAGGGCCCCAGGGAAGAACGATACTCCGCCCGAATGGTGCCCTGCTGCGCTAATCCTTTTCTTACTCTTGATGCTCTGGTGGTCGAGATAGTCTTTGAGCTTGGAAACCGACCCTAACTCGAGGTACCAGCGGTAAAGATCGTTGACGAGCCTGGCTTCCTCTTGATTCACCCCCAGCTTCCGCTGCTTCACGTCATAGCCTAGAGGCACTCTGCCACCCATCCACATTCCTTTGCGCTTAGAAGCCGCGATCTTGTCCCGGATTCTTTCCCCGGTGACCTCTCGTTCGAATTGAGCGAGGGAGAGCAAAACGTTGAGGGTCAGACGCCCCATCGAGGTGGTGGTATTGAACTGTTGGGTGACGGAGACGAAGGAAACTCCGCGCGCATCGAGAGCTTCAACGATCTTGGCAAAATCGGCCAGGCTCCGCGTCAGGCGATCGACCTTGTAGACAACGATGGTATCGACCTGTCGGTTTTCAACGTCTTCCAACAATCTCCCTAGCGCGGGTCGCTCCATGCTTCCACCCGAATATCCACCGTCGTCGTACAGAGTCGGGAGCACCCTCCATCCTTCCTGCCGTTGGCTGGCGATGAAGGCCTGGCAGGCTTCTCGCTGGGCGTCGAGAGAATTGAAGGACATTTCCAGTCCTTCCTCGGAAGACTTGCGCGTGTAAATGGCGCATCGCACTGCCCGCCTAGGATCGGAGCTCATTTGGCCTCCGAGGGTCTCGGCTTGATTTTAGACCGAAGAAGAGCGGTCCCGACCACCGGGTGCCGGTGATCAGGCGAGCGATCTCCGAAAGGCTTTCGTAGCGAGCACCTCTGTATTCATAGTTCCCTTCTTCAACGTTCACGATATAGATTTGGTTTTTCCACTGCCGGATGAGCCGAGTTCCCGGTTTGATCGCCGGCCTTTGTGAATCGGGGCCATTGGAATTGACTTCGATTTCACTTGCGAGTTCTCTGAGACGACGATGGCTACTGTTGCTGAGCGCACCAACTTCCTGCTCTTGCATGCGATATGCCACGAACTGGAGCATTAGCTCCTTGCGCATTCGAATCGGAGGGTCCGTCTTAAAAAGCTGCTGCCAAAGCTCGGTCAAAGCTGGTTTGTGCAAACGGGGTAGAGAGGACAACTGATTGGTAGTGGACGAATTGGGCATAGTGCCTCCTTAGGCGCCGACCACATTCCCGCTCTCTACGACGGAAAGTTCAAGCGGAATTTGAGCGATTCCGGGGGGCTTCATGGGGAGACGGTCCCGCAGCCGCAAACATTTTATTATTCAGTGTGCCGCACTTAACAGCGAAAACTACCGAAGGAAGAAACCACACCCGAGAATCCCTTCTTCCTCAATTCCACGCAGGCGAGAACCATAACTGGCAACCTTCTCCGACTAATTAGCGGAGATGAGAGCGCGGACTCTTTGATTCGCCCGCGCGGAGTGAGCATCGTGGAGTTAACTAACAGGGACAGTCGGGGCCAAACTATTGTGGAGTTTCATCCCGATTCGCATCATCCTGCACAGACTTCGTCGTAGCCGACTTGTCGATCGTCGACTTGGTGGTCAGACCACAGGCAACTGGGGGATTTGTCATCTGCTTGGCAAATACACGGTAGCTCGGCCCGTCAGGCTGCAAGGTCGACCAGTATCCTGATCGAGTCAGCAAGGGTTTGTGCCGGATGATGATCTGGTTAACCAGAATCTTTACTCCACACTCGAGATTGTTCTTCGGCTGGAGAATGGTTTTGGCCGGATCTTTCGCCTTTAGCGCCCGATCTGCTTGCCAATTGAAATCGCAGCCGTAACGCCTCTGGTCTGCGTATGCAAGCTGCAGCAATCCTTCGGTGCGTATGGCCGTCCCCCTTATTTCATCGCGTTTCGTGACGTCCGGTTCGGTATGCGCGACGCTGGTGTTCGGATTCAGGCCGGCTTCAGCCCCCGCGAGTGCCTGGAAGAAGTAAGCCCAAAATGCGCGTTTGTCTGTTTCGCCCATCTCGTAAAATCGCGGGCAGAATTGACGGACTCCTTGGGGTACCCGCGAAGAAAGCATTTCGGGCGGAAGTGCCTGCTCGATGATCTGGTCCCATTGTGGATTCCAGGGTGTGCCACCGAGCTCGACCTTCTTCTCATCGATAGGGGTTGGCGGGGCTGGTTTGGTGGCCTGCGCATGCAGAGCTGTAGCTGTGGCTGTTCCTATGAGAAATACGAGACTCACGATGAACGATGTCTTCAGCGCAGGGATAGTCATGTCTATCAGCGTCCGCCGCCAATCGACAAGTTACACTGCCGCCATAGGCTCCGAAACCGCAGCCGCACCATTCGGAGGTTCCGGCTCTTGGCCTTTCACCAGCTTGAGTCCTTCGGGATGCTCCGGCCGAATGCCAAAGCTAGCCAGGTCAGCGGTCGTAAGCTCCCCTTCTTTTCTTTTTAATTCAACCATTACGCTACCTCTTTCCGTTCCACAATCTTCGGGACCTGCACCAATTCCTCAAACAGAGAGCGGTAGTGAATCATTGCCGTTCTCAGATCCTCTGTAGTCGCTGCGTCTTTCCCAACCCGCAGCGCGATCTCATGCGCAGACCGATAGTTCTCCACCACGCGCGGATGATCGACAGAAATATCGGCCGCACGCTGATCGAAATCGGACACGGGATAACCACGAGTCTTCATTAAAGAGGACACGAGGTCATCGGCTTCTGCGACTGCCCCTTTCGGAGAATCAACGAAACGCGACTGTACGTTCTCCCACTGGTTCAAAAAGCGTTCGCGCTCCGCCGGATCAAGATCGCGAATGTTGAGCTTTTCAACTCGCTTCTCTCGATCCGCTAATTTCACCTCTGCTTTTCGTTCAGATCCATGCGCCAGTACCGCCCTCTCATATTCGGGGCCAAATTTTTGCCGCAGGCCAGCAGTCGTACTCCTGCGTTTTCGCATGTACAGCCAAGCCAGCACTGCGATGAGAAGGATCACTACGGCGGCGAGCACAATCAGCTTCGGATCCATCAGATTTAGATTCATCGAAACCTCCCTACATCAAGAATGTTCACAATCTGGAATGTGTCTACAAAGTTCCGTAGGTCTCAGAACCTTGTGAACAGTTTCAGTATCAAGCTTTAGGTTTTAGAAAACTGATCAGAATTGATCGCGTGTAAATCAGGATCAGCCTTAATTGCAATTTCCTTGATGCGCTCCGGGGTCAACTTGAGTCATGGCGGCAGCACTGGACGAGAAGTCGCCTGAGCCGACGAAGCCAACAAAGTCTAGACGGAAGGCCACGGTGGTTGAGATCATCCCGCACCCAGAGATAGCCGCGACACGCAGGACTCGCCTGTGCCTTCCATCAGCCAAGGAGGAGCAATGAGCACACGAGTCGAAGCAACTCACCAAGAGACGCTGGTTCTGGCCCACGTGCGTGGCGCAGGCCTGCACTTCACCAAGAATCGTCGGACCATCCTGGCTGTCTTCTTAGCCGGGACCGAGCCGGTCACCATCACCGATCTCTGGCTTCGGACGAAAAAGGCTGACCCTAGAACGTCGCACAGCACCGTATGAAAACTGCTGAAGGCTCTGGTCGAGTGTGGACTGGCACGCCGTGAAATCTCGCCGGCAGACGGCATCCTTCGCTACGCGCCGGTGAAGGTCGAATGTACTCACGAGCGCGTGGCATGCAAGGACTGCGGCGCCACCATCTCCCTGGAAGGAGGCCAGCATGACCCTGTAAAGCAAGCAGGATAATTGCCATAACTGTTCAGGATTGACCATTTCTGTATATGGGTTTGGGGCAATATCTCTCCGTCATGAAAAGAGAACTCAGCCCAAAACAGATACTCGCTGTCCGTTGTCCGACTTGTGGTTCTAAGTCGGGAGAGAAGTGCAAGCTGAGCACTGGTCAATCCCGCAAAGAGTCGCATCGCGACCGCCGATTGATCGCAGCAGAATTGAGCCAAGACCCACGACCTTAGCAACACAGTGCTTAAGACCGCTACCCGAGAACGATTCAGAACCTGCAAGCCTGACTCGACCCCTGCGGAGGTTGTAACACTGGTGACGAGTTGCGCGCTCTATTTCAAGCCAAGCTCGCCATTGTACTGTTGGGCAATCCCGTAGCACTCGCAGGCGGAGTCTTCAAGTTTCTTGCGGTTCACGATCTTCACCGCTCCACGGGTGTACTCGATGATCTTCTTCCTTTGCAAAATACCAGCCGCCAAGCTCACGGTAGGTCTATCTGTCCCCAGCATCGTTGCGAGAAAATCATGGGTTATGGGCAGCGACTCCGAATCCACTCTATCTTGAGTCATCAGCAACCATCGCGCAAGGCGCTGCTTAATATCGTGCAGCCGATTACACGCGGCGGTTTGTGCAACCTGCATTCCCTGAACTACTGCATAGCGGCTCAACAGCGATTGAAGGTGGGGAGTGGATTCCAAAGTGGTTTGCAGAGCTGCGGTCTCTACCCGAAATCCATCTCCAGTGATTTGCACCACCGCTTGAAGCGGGCTCCTGCTCAGACCAACCGCTGCCGGTGTTCCGGTAAAACCCTCATTCCCAACTATGCCCGCTTCGGCGGTTCTTCCATCTTTCATTACAACTACAAGAGAAATCAAACCTCCGTTGGGAAAATACGCAAATTCCAGCCTTCCACCCCCCTCATGAAGGACCAGGTGGTTTGGCAAGCTGACGTATTCGAGACGAGGACGAAGAGATCTGTAGTCGCTATCGGAGATCGATAGAAGTATTTTGTTGCCAATTGGTTTTCCATCGGCATTCGTCCGCTCGCCAGACTGTACGATTTGGAGGCCTTTGCTTTCCACAATCAATCCTTGAAGAAATTAGGATCACAGGCGAAAAGCCGGCCCAGGTCCGGGAAACAGCAACCCTGCTTATTCGCGCTACTGCCGGAAAAGTATACAGGGCTCCCGCAAACACGCTTCCGTAGGGTATCCGACATTGGCTTCGCCGCTGCTAAGCGTGACGGACAAGGAGGCCCGGAATCGGGCGTGTGGCGCGAGCTAACCCTTTGTGCGTATGTAGGATGCCAAACAGACCATCCGAATTGACACCGTGTAAGCTTCTACAGCTTATTAGCGCATCCTCGGCCGCGCCTAGATTGGATCACCGTACTACGCGTGGGGTGAGACCGCGACGGGCGGGGCGATAAGGACAGCCATGAGTCGGAAGCTGGTATGGGTTGAACAACCAAGTTTGCGCTGTTGGGGTTGCTCCGAATGCGCCTGGGTCTTTAACCCTTTTGGCGCGCCCACTGGCAAATCTTTCAATGAATCGGTGCGCAACTTTGAGTCGCAGCGCGACAAGGAGTTTACGTTGCATGTTTGTGCCCAATCACCCAAGAGCCAAGAGCCAAAGCGCAAAGCGTGATGTCAAGCAAGGTTGGGAAAAGCTTTATCGCGCCGCCATCATCGAGCCAGCACGGAGCAAGTTGCTGCAGCGGATCGAAGTCGCAGAGGCCGCGATTGTCGAGCGATCACGAAGGGTATCAAAGTCGCGAGCCAACAGTGGGAAAGAGCAGGAAGCCATCACCCGGGCCCTGCACATTTTGAGCTTGCTGCGGGCAAAAGCCGGAGAGTGACGTGATTGCTGCGGGATGAGAAGAACGCCAGCCTGAAGAAAGGTCTCGAACTTCTGAGCGTCGTGTGCGGTCTATGCGATGTGAGGGGAGTCTTGAATTCGTGGGCAATCGCATCCAGGAGTGTGGATTTCAGCTCCTCGCTCTGGCGGGCAACTTGGGCTCGGTTGACCTCCTCCTGGGCCCGTGCCTTTTCCAGTCCCACTGCCACCAGGCTCAGAAGGGACTGCAGCGCGGCGTCAGACATGAATGCGTGTTTGACTGCCAAACTGCCGATCGGTTCTCCGCCGAGTCGGATAGGTGTTATAAGAATTTCGTCCCTTTCCTCGTGTAGCACACTGGATCGAATCGCGGACTCGCGCAGTTTAGCGTCAAGGTTAGGAAGGACTTCTGGGCCAGCCACATAGACTTCATGGCTGTTGCGATCATACAGCGCAAGTGCAGGACACTCAAACGCTTGCGCGATTTGATGCGCAATCTGTTTCGCTATGGGCTGCGTCGTATCGGTCAGGAGTATGGCGCGGCTAAGGGCGTACAATCGCTCCATCTCGCGCTGCCGCTGCAGAGCCGATCTTCTTTGTCGTTTCAATCGAGCTGAAAGCTGACTGGCAGTAAGAGCCGTAGCCAAAAAGGCAAATAGGGCCACCCAGTTTTGCGGATCAGCGACGGTGAATGTCCCAACCGGTGGGAAGAAAAAGAAATTAAAGCACAACATCGCAACAACTGAAGACACGCTTGCTTCCAGAAGTCCGCCCCACGTAGCAATCACGAGGATAGCAACTAGATAGGAGAAACCTGCGGTTGTGGGATTCACGTGGATCAGACGAAAAAACACAAACGTGATCGCGGCGACGAGACTCAACGCAAGTAGAAGGCGCAATGTCAAGCGTCCGGTTTTGTGCGGAAGGCTTTCGGAGACGGAGCTAATGTTCGATCCGGTCGACGAGACCATGCTATGAGGATACCGCTTTCTTACTTCGCAATGTCCATGGGGCGGGGCGTCCTGCGATCAGCGGGTTCATACGTCATCTTCGGCTGAAGGCGGCACCATGGTTCAGTTGTGTCCCGCGGTAGCCAAGGGCATGAGAAAAATGACGATAGGAATCAGCGCGAGCATGATGTACGTCAAGATGCTAGTGACAGCTGATTTGACCTCAAAACATGAAGCCCACTTCAACCACGCCACGTGGCTGATTTGGGTTCGTGCCAGAAGGACCAAAGACGTCGCCCGGCGTGAAGCTGGTCGACCGAACAAACGAAAGGTCTCCTCGAGCGAAGAAACGCTGGTATTGAAAGGTTGGTGTCAGCGTGATCGACTGACGTGACCGGGGATGTTTGTACCAGGTGGAATGAGAGAGAATCCACTTGGAGGAAAAGCTGGTCATGCCGATCAAGAGGTACAAAGCAGAGCAGATCGTGACGATGCTGCGGCAGATCGAAGTAAGCATCGCGAACGGAAAAACCACCCCACAAGCCTGCAAGGAAGCGGAGATCACAATGCAGACGTTCTACCGCTGGCGGAAGGAGTACGGCGGGCTGAAGATGGACCAGGCGAAGCGACTGAAGGAACTGGAGAGGGAGAATGGCAAGTTGAAACGGCTAGTCGCGGAGTTGGCGCTGGACAAACAGATCCTGAAGGATATTGCGGAGGGAAACTTCTAAGCCCTGAGCGACGTCGGTGCGCGGTGGAGCACGCCCGCCAGAAGTACGAGGTGAGCGAGCGGCGGGCGTGCCGGGTGGTCAGGCAATGGCGTGGGACACAACGCTACTTGCCGCTACGGCGCACGGACGAAGATGAGCTGACACAGGCGATCCTGGCCCTGGGGGTGAAGTACGGGCGGTACGGCTACCGGCGCATCACCGTGTTGCTGCGGAATGCGGGGTGGCAGGTGGGCAAGGATCGAGTGCAGCGGATCTGGCGACGCGAGGGGCTGAAAGTACCGCAGAAACAGCGGCCACGAGGGCGATTGTGGTTGCACGATGGTTCGTGCATCCGGCTGCGGCCGGAGCGAGCCAATCATGTGTGGAGCTATGACTTCGTGAAGGGGATGACGCACGACGGGCGAGCCCTGCGGATTCTGGTGCTGATCGACGAGTATACGCGGGAATGTTTGGCGTTGCGGGTGGCGCGGCGCTTGGGGAGTTTGCAGGTGATCGATACGTTGGCGGATGTGATGTTGGTGCGCGGGATCCCAGAGCACATTCGTTCGGACAATGGGCCGGAGTTCATTGCCGAGGAGTTGCGGAAGTGGCTGGGAAAGCTGGGCACGAGGACGTTGTACATCGCGCCTGGGAGTCCGTGGGAGAATGGGTACTGTGAGAGCTTCAACGGGAAGCTGCGCGATGAGTTCTTAAACGGCGAGATCTTTTACTCGCTGAAGGAGGCACAGATTCTGACGGAGAGGTGGCGCGCGGAATACAACACGGAGCGGCCGCACTCGGCGCTGGGCTACAGGCCGCCGGCACCGGCGGCCTGCAGCCCACCTTTTCCGACGAGCTCATTTTCAGAGCCCAAAACTGTGATGTAGACTCTCACAACGCTTGGTACAAAAACTCGGTCCGGTCAGCAGCCCGCCCGTTCTCCGCGATTGATCAACTTTGCAACTCTTATTGCAAAGAGCTCGCTTTCTGATTCTTAACCTGCGGATTATTCACGACCTGCTTCACGTTGGGCACGCTCGAGCCAGCCGCCCGGATTCGTGCGATGCGTCGTGGGCTAATATGTTCGGCCCGCTTCGATACAGAACTCCGAGCGCCGAGCTGGTGTCCGCCGGTCTCACCAGTACTCGGGAACGGCAGTACTTGTTCCGAACGCTTGAGCCCGCCTAATTTACTTCTCGAACACTTTTTCGATCTGTCCGACCTTTTCCTCAACTTTGCCAGTGTTTTTTTCGGCGTTGCCTTCGGCCTGCAAGTTAGGATTGTTCGTAACTTTGCCTGCCGTCTCTTTGATTTTGCCTTTCACTTCATGAACAGTGCCTTTAATCTCATCCTTAGTACTCGGGTTCATCTTGTTCTCTCCTTGTCGTTGAATAACAAATAAGTACGTGAACCGCTGTACCCGACGCGTGTTTCGTCGTCACAAGTTCAACAATCTGTCAAAAAAGGAACGATATCGTTGCAGGGCAACCCGTAGGTCCTCAGTGGACACGTTGTCGCCGTTGTCCCACTGCTTTTCCAAGGCCGATCGCTCGTTCGCGAAACCTTCTGCGAGTCGCTGCATCACCGAGGCTACCAGCTTGTCTGCGTCTTCGACCGTCCGGCGCGGTTCGTCCACGAACCCAGTCTGGAGCTTGCTCCACTGCTGGCCGCTTTGAGGGAATGCTATCACTTGCCAGGTCGGCCGTCGGAAGTTCCTCCTCTATTCGCTTCATTTCAGCCATTACGCCACCTCTTTTCTTTCAACAATCGTTGGTACTTGCACCAGTTCCACAAATAGAGAGCGGTAGTGAATCATCGCCGTTCTCAGATCTTCCGTAGTCGCTGCGTCCTTCACGACACGCAGCGCAATCTCATGCGCAGACCGGTAGTTCTCCACCAATCGGGGCTGGTCGACAGAAATGTCGGCCGCACGTTGATCGAAATCGGATACCGGATAGCCACGACTTTTCATCAAAGAAGCCACCAGGTCATCGGCTTCTGTGACCGCCCCTGTAGGAGAATCGACAAAACGAGACTGTACGGACTCCCACTGTTTCGAAAAACGTTCGCGTTCCATCGGGTCTTCGTTCTGACCCATGCTTCTGCACCGCCCGCTCGTACTCAGGCCCTCCCTGCATCAAGAATGTCCAACCAAATTGGTTCACGAAGTTCTGCCGTAAGACGTTGTGAGTCGCCAGTATCAAACTTTAGGCTTCAGAAGACTGGTCAGAATTGATCGTCTTGTAATTTAGCGCTAAGGCTTCTAGCGAGAGTTCGTCTGGGGCAGAAGAAGAATCGGGGCGACTCACTCACAAGCCGACGCAAATCGCAGAAATGCCGACTACGACCGAAGCAAGGCAATCACAGCAAAGCCGTCTTACGGAGTCAGAGTGTCCGAGACAACTAGGACTTCGACCGGGCCGCCATTGCCATCAACGTCCGCTTGATCATATGTGAGCTTTTTCAAACTGGCCACGATTCGTATTCTCGAGACTTCAACTGCATTACTTCTGGCAGCTGTCACTGACCATGGTCAAATCCGTGACCGCCATATGACCGTGCTCGGTGTCATGTTTATCCATACCGTGCTCTTGCATCTCTCCCTTCGCGTCTTCCTTCATCCCGTGGGCTGTGGCGTTGGACACCACGCCGGTAACCTTGACCGTATGCCCGACGTGTTCGTCGAGTTTGACGCTGTCGCTCTTGATCTCCCAGGTGCCGCCGCCCTTCGCGGTAAAATTGTACTCATTGGCGTCCTCGCCTTTCTGAAGACATCCTGTAAGCGTCCGCGTTTTCTTGTGGGTGGTCTTTGCTGTTTCCTGTGCCGTAGCCAGTCCGGATGCTCCCGCAAACACGAACAATGCAATAGCTCCTGTCACGATTGTAAGATTCATGGATAGCCCTCCAAGAGTTGAGACTTCGTTAACAGTCGAGATGATAAGAGTGAGCACAGTGGCGCGACTGGTCAAACCTGCACACTTGTGAAAATAACCTAACCGGGTTCGGTGGCCTTAACAGCCTTTCGGAGCGGTCTATTTGTCCGTCCTGAACCTTTGACCCACTTTTTGCATGCCGACGGCTTACCTTTTGTAGGTTCGGGACCGGTCTCAAGTGACCTGCGGATGCTATCAGGCGCAGCTGGTGCAGTTGCGTATGACCTTGAACAGCCCATGAGACTTCCAACTGCTAGCAGCGTGACCAACAACCACAGCCTAAGCACTTTCATATTTTCATTCGCGAATAGAAGTGAGTCCGAACAACGAACGATATGTCTTCCAGAACACGGAGTACCTAAGACTTGCAGATCCCCCGGCCTTGTTGCGGTCTAAAGCTTCTTGAGCCGCGGCTGGTGGAGTATGGTACGACCGTCATCATCCCATTTGACGACCGCGTCTTCTTCGTTAGCTCGCTCAACTGTGCCCAATTCCCCATTCGGCTTTCCAAAGTCGCCCAAACCCTCGACCCGATCTCCGGGAGCCAGTTCCTGGCCCATGGCAGAGGGCTCGGAGAGAGGTGGCTTCTTGGCTCGGTCTGAGTCCGGGACCGCTCCAGCGTGTGACAGCGGCGGTTGGGGAGCTTTACTCAGTTTGGGCGCCAGCTTGAGTTCCTGCAGACCGGTATCGGCTAACGACTGGGATTCAAGTATCGCTCGCATGTCTTCTCACAATCCAAAACACAGCCCCTGGAAATCGGTTGGCAGCGTTACAAACAGCGCCGGATATGACCCGCGCCGTTCGCATCAGGCGGCGACAGGTCCTCTTGCACCTTCGCGAGGGATGTCAGTCTGTAGCGCATCGCTGCGAACCTCAGTTATGCGCGCAAGCACAAAAGCCGCCAAGGCCATCTCTACATCCCGCACTGCGATATCAAAGAACATTCCCGTCGAGACGGGGTTGATGGCGATAAGCACCAGCCATACTGAAGCCACATACGCTCCCAGGCGCGTCCACTTGGTCAAAATCGGCAAGCCGACGATCATTTCAATGACGCCGACGATGTGCATGAAGGTTTGTCCGCTGAACGGCAATATCTTGAGGGCGAGCGGACTGATGTACCCAGTCCAGTTGGTTAAGAGGTTGAAATACTTGTCCAGGCCCGCCAGGAACGGTCCCACCCCGAGTCCGATCTGCGGCACCCACCAGCCCTGGTCCAATCGTGAATCAAATCCCTTGTTCATGTGTGCCTGCCGCCAAGAGAATGGAGTTGGCAGGAGCGAATCGGTTACAGCCGACGCATTCATTTCTCTTTCTGAGCCGCGGCAGCTTGATCTGTAACCTTTATTGCAGTCGTGCCTCCATCCTATGGAGGGTGTGTATGGTCAGCCCAACGGAAGTGGCTACTTCACAAGAGCCCTTGATTGACGAAGAAGTTGTGGCCCGAGTATTGGCCGGCGAGACGGCGATGTTTGAAATCGTCATGCGCCGTCATAACCAGTGCCTCTACCGCGTGGCTCGGGCTATTCTGCGAAACGATGGCGAAGCTGAGGACGTAATGCAGGACGCCTACGTGCGCGCGTACGAACATCTGGACCAGTTTGCCGGGAGGGGGCTAAGTTTTCCACCTGGTTGACACGCATTGCGGTACACGAAGCGCTGGCGCGACAGCATCGCGGAAACCGATACCAGGAGTTGGAACCAACATCAGAACGGGAGGGAGACCCCATGGACAGGTTTGCCTTTTTGGCGCCGGATCCAGAACAGCAAGCGTCAAACTCGGAGATTCGTAGGTTGCTGGAAGAAGCGGTCGAAAAGCTGCCGGACGCTTACCGAACCATTTTCATGCTGCGCGACGTAGAAGACATGAGCACGACCGATGCCGCGGAGGTCCTCGAAATCACCGAGGACAACGTCAAAGTCCGCCTCCATCGAGCACGGGCGTTGTTACGCAAGAGTCTTTACGCGCGTGCTGGAATGGAAAGAAAAGAAGCATTCAACTTTCATGCCGTGCGGTGTGATCGAGTTGTGAAGAATGTATTTGAAAGAATCCAGAAGCAAGTCCCGAAAACTGGGGCCTCCGCGGCGAAGACTCAGTGACAGTCTGCTTTGGATCGAGATCTATCAAAGGACTGTGCAATGTTGACCAGTTTTGCCGCAACATATCGTCGATCATCGTCTTCTCGGGCTTTCTGAGGTTTGAGAGATGGGCTGCGCCTGCCGTAGTTGAAGCTCGGTAGCCCCACATAATCACGACGACGATTCAGAACACAGGCGAAAGGTATTCATTATGGCTACGGATCTTAGCATTTGCCATCCCGGCGACGGCATTGAGGCATTGAATCGGTTGCCCGGGTTAGCGGAACCTCTATTACAAATCGACATGGAACGAGAGTTGCAGCAACTCCGGCAAGAAGACTCCTGGCAGCGGGAGACGGGGCGAAGCTCCAAAACGCTCGCGAAATATCCAGATTTGCGAATCGTTCTAATTCTGATGAAGCGCGGCACACGAATGCGCCAGCACAAGGCAGAGGGAAGGGTCTCCATTCAACTGTTGGAGGGTCAGATCAGTATCCATTTAGCCGATCGGAAAGTGAATATGTCAGCCGGTCATTTGTTGGTGCTGGACTGCGGTGTATTACACGACGTCGAAGCGCTGGAAGAGAGTGCCTTATTGCTGACCATCTCTTGGCGAAGAGAGAAGAGTGATATGTCGGAGTCGCTTTCACCCACTCAGCGGCACTTAGACGAAGAGGCGGTGTCGCGAATGGATGATGAAGGTGGCGCCCCTGACGCTGTGGCGAGCCCGTCCGGTCCGGCAAAAGAAGGCCAACCCTAGCATTTTAGTAAGAGGGTTGCTGTACGAATTGTTTGTTGTGCTTTGTGTTTGGTGACCGCAACGATTGCGGGTTCCGCCCAGGTCGTTGTAACCGGACAGGCATCACACAATCTGTAAGGAGGTGGCCATGGCCACCAAAGCGGTTTTAATGGCAGATCAGAAGTCCAGGTTGATACGCCGGGAAGAAGTTGCGGAAGGGACGATGGCCTTTCACTTCGAGAAGCCGTCCGGGTTCACCTTCAAAGCAGGTCAGTCCGCCGATGTGACACTCACTAACCCACCGGAAACTGACGCCGAGGGAAACACACGCACCTTTTCCATCGCGAGTCCTCCGTTTGAAAACGAGCTAGTGTTCACCACCCGGATGCGTGACACCGCTTTTAAGCGCTCGCTGAAGAAAGTGCCACTAGACACGGACGTGAAGATAGGCTCAGCCGCAGGCTCCTTCACCCTACACAAGAATCCGGCAAAGCCAGCCGTGTTCCTCGCAGGCGGAATCGGAATCACGCCTTTTCTCAGCATTGTGCGGCAAGCCGATCACGACCGCCTCCCGCACAGGTTGTATCTTTTCTATTCCAATCGGCGGCCCGAAGATGCAGCTTTCCTGGGCACTTTGCAGAACATGGAGAAGACTAATCCTAATTTCCGCTTGATCTGCACCATGACAGAAATGTCAAAATCCAAAAAGGATTGGAAGGGCGAGACGGCCCTGATAGACAAAGAGCTGTTATCTAAGCATTTGGCCGTCTTGCAGGGACCCATCTACTACATTGCCGGCCGCCAACGATGGTTGCGGCTATGCGGCAGACACTTGTAGGTGCCGGGGTCGAAGAGGACGACATTCGGGCAGAAGAGTTTGCCGGCTACTGAGATATCGGGACAGCAAGCTGGCGTGGTCAACTCGGCCTTGAGATGTGGCTATTGATTGTCACGTTTGCGCCCGGAGAAAAACTATGAATTCACTAAAACAACTTCAAGACTGTGGGCAATCCATCTGGCTGGACTACATTCGTCGCGATCTGATCACCAGCGGTGAGTTCCAGCGACTGGTCGAGGAAGATGGCGTGCATGGTGTCACCAGCAACCCAACCATCTTCGACAAAGCAATTACGGCGGGAACTGCCTATGACGATGCGTTGCACTTGCTGCTCTCGACCGATCCTGACAGCGACGCCCAGACGCTGTTCGAAAGTCTCGAAATCCAGGATCTCCAGATGGCTGCGGACATCTTGCGGCCCGTTTACGATCAAACTGAGGGTGCGGATGGCTTCGTCAGCATCGAAGTCTCCCCGCGACTGGCTTATGACACCGCGGGAAGCATCGCGGAAGCGCAGCGTTTGTGGAAGGCCGTCAACCGGCCCAATCTGATGGTGAAGATCCCCTCCACCGAGCAGGGTGTTCAGGCGGTGGAAGCCCTGATCGCGGAGGGAATCAATATCAATATCACCCTGATGTTTTCACTTGCCCACTACGAAGCCGTAGCTCAGGCCTACCTTCGTGGCCTGAAGCGGAATGCGAAGCCGCACCAAGTCTCGTCGGTAGCCTCTTTCTTTGTCAGCCGCGTGGATACCGAAGTGGACCGGGCGCTGGAGGCGATCGGAACCCCAGAGGCATTGTCGCTACGAGGAAAGATAGCGATTGCGAATGCCAAAATTGTTTATCGGCGCTTTCGCGAAATCTTTTTGGGAACTCCCTCCGAGGAATTCAAGCGTCGAGGGGCACGACTGCAGCGACCATTGTGGGCAAGCACCGGAACCAAGAACCCAGCTTTCTCGGATGTTTTGTACGTCGAGGAGTTAATCGGACCACACACCATCAACACCATTCCACCCGCGACCCTGAATGCATTTCGCGATCACGGCCGGGTGCAGCCAACCCTCGAAGCGGGAGCAAGACGCCGAACAATTGCTGGCTCGGTTGGCCAAGCTGGGTATTGACCTCGGGGCAATCACAGAAAAACTGCTGGCCGATGGCATCACCGCCTTCACGCATTCTTTGGACGAACTGCTGGCGTCGTTGAAGAAGAAACGGAGCGCGCTGCTTGAGAGTCAGTCAGCCCGAAAGAGCGACAGTCGGGCTACTCGCGTTGCGTGAGTTGCGCCGGGACTAAAAGGCTTTGATCCAGGTGCGCGACATTTCTGCGAGAGGCACTACGTGAGAACCTATCGGCCCGGATTCGAGAGTGTGCCCTAGTGACGATTCTGGATTTCCCGTTATGGCTTCGAGCGGCGCATTTTTTCAATTTTCTCCTCCTATCGCTCCTTGTCCGCAGTGGTCTCGAAATCTTGAGTGCGCATCCGAGATTCTACTGGAACGATCACTGCACGCCGGGTAGCGAGTGGCTCAAGTTCACGAAGAAGCAGCGACCTGAGGACCGACTATGGACGGCGAGTGACGAGGAAACTTCATTTCCCTCAGCGATCGCCCTGCCCGGCCATGACAATCTGGGTCTCGGACGGCACTGGCACTTTCTCGCGGATTTTGCCTGGCTGCTGACTGGCTTGGTATACGTGGTAATGCTCTTCGTCACGCCGGAGTGGCGACGGCTGATTCCGACTTCCTGGCAGATTGTCCCGGAGGCATGGCACGCCCTGCTTCGCTATCTAAGCCTCCACGTCGTGGAAACGCCGGGAGCATATAACGCATTACAGCAGTTGAGCTATGCGGCGGTCATATTCTTGCTCGCTCCGTTAAGCATTGCAACGGGAATAGCAATGTCCCCAGCCGTTGCCGCTCGTTTCCCGTGGTATATCAAAATCTTTCACGGACGGCAGAGCGCCCGAAGCCTGCATTTTCTGGCTCTTTGCGCGTTCATTCTATTCTTCGTTGGACACGTCACGATCGTCGCTCTGCACGGTTTCCGGACCGAGCTGGCGCTGATTGTTCTGGGGCAGACGCACAATCCACACCTGACGCTGGCTTTTGTGGTCTGGCTTTCTGGGTTGACGGGCATCGTCGCGATCCACGTCGTGACCACCGTGTGTTCGCGTCGCCGCCCCCGCTTCGTTCAAAAAGCCACTCAGTCAATCACCGACCCGCTGCGCACTCTTCTCTTCGGCCATGAACACTCTGCACAGCATTACTCCACTGCGGACATCTCGCCTTACTTCTGGGTGAACGGTCGCCCGCCAAAAGAAGAAAGTTATTTGGCAATGTCACGCGATCAATTCGCAAACTACAACTTGAAAGTTAGCGGACTGGTTGATAAGCCTTTGTGCCTGACGCTAGCTGACCTCCGCGCAATGCCTAAACAAGTTCAAATTACAAAGCATTGCTGCATCCAGGGTTGGTCAGGCATTGCAGAGTGGGGCGGAGTATCTCTGCATCACATCGTCGGACTTTGCCATCCGCGTCCTGCCGCCCGCTACATCGTTTTCTACGCGTTCGACAACAAATCTACGTCGGAGCCACACGCTCAAGGACCAGGGTACTTCTACGGCACGATTCGCTTAGAGTTGGCGGAAGATCCGCAGACGATTCTTGCTTACGAAATGAACGGCCAGCCGCTGCCGATTCTGCACGGAGCACCGCTCCGACTTCGGGTCGAAACGCAGCTTGGATTCACCATGGTGAAGTACATCCGTGCGATCGAGTTTATCGAGGACTACACAACCATTGGCCAGGGCCAAGGCGGCTGGCGAGAGGATTATCAGTATTTCAGCCAGGAGGCGGGGATCTGACTCAAAAGGTTCGTACCTCTACTGTCTTGACGATTGGGCATTCCACGCGCATGTGGAAAGTCTTTCTCGACCTTCTGCGAGCACACAGAGTAGAGCGTGTCATAGATGTGCGCAGTATCCCGCGTTCACGACACAATCCTCAGTTCAACCAGGAGACCCTGCGCACAAAGCTGCGGGCTGCGAGGATCGGCTACGTGCACTTGCGAAAGCTCGGAGGCTTGCGCCACGCGCGACGCGATTCTTCCAATATGGGGTGGCGTAATAGCTCGTTTCGTGGATTTGCCGACTACATGCAAACCTCGGAATTCGACGCCGGGCTACAGAGGCTGATCAAGTTAGCTGGGCAAAAACGGAGCGCATTCCCGTTGCACACATCATACGATCTCCGCGATGAGCAGGATAGCCGGCAAGACTTTTAGCGGAGTTGGTTCCTCGCACGTAACTTCCTGGCCTCAGTCAACGTCTTTTCGATTTCTTCGTCCGACATCTGATCGAAATCTTCGGCAGTCGGGGCGTCCTGCGCGTCTAGCTTATTGACGGTTGCAGCGATCTGGTATTTTGCGAAACTCGAATCCAGGAGTGGAAAACTCCATAACCTTCCGCCGTCATTGTCGCGGAGCCATGCAAAGAATTCCTCCGACGCTCTCTCGACGTTGAAATGCCCTGAGTTGGAGATGATGGCGCCGTCTTTCATGACGTCGAAGTGGTCCTTCGTCAGCACGCTCTTGTTGCCGGTGACGGTGCAGAACACATCGCCCAATTTGGCAGCTTCGTTCATGGACATGACGCGGAAGCCGTCCCCTGGTGGTTGTTGACTGACCAACCCGGCCCGTCGGCCAACCGGAAAATATTCGGAAATGCGATTGTGGGAAAAAGGGGCATTCCCAATTGATCAAGAAGTCAAGGCGCTTTCGCCGCATCATCGGCCTGTGATCGCCTTGCATTCGCCTCACGGATTCGCGGAAACAGGACTGGGTGTGTGCCCTCCAGAGAAAAACGGCCGAAAACTAGCCTGCGGGATTTAACGCCGCACTTCTCCAGTGCCAAATGAAGGCGAAAGCTGCAGAATTGCGGCGATTTCAGAGATTCTTGCAGCAATGCTGCCCGATTTCTCTGCATCCCAGACTGGGTGGCGGAGAGGGAGGGATTCGAACCCTCGGTACTACTTTTGTCGGCTCGCAACCCCGAGAACAAAAGGAAGTCAAGTCGGGTTCGCCAAGTCTTCGGTTTGTGATCGCCAACAATTCGCCAGCCAGGTTTGCAAAGTCGGACCTCCCCTCGGGCCTTGGAGAAAACGCGCGATAGAACGGCTTGTCGTTACTCAGCACTGTTTTCTCTGGCGCAGACTTTCGGAGAAGCATCGCAAACTACCGGCTATTTCTTGTGTTTCGTCGGTGATTCAGTGAAATTTCTCTGCAGGCGAGACTGAATGGTAGCGCTAACGGGAATCGAACCCGTGTTTGAAGATTGAGAATCTTCCGTCCTAACCCCTAGACGATAGCGCCATCAATGACTTACGTATGCGACGAGCGGGCTTTGTCACCAAATTGTCACCGTGCGCCGGCTTTCTGGGACCGTTGCCAATTGGTGACATCCTCAGTCGAGACGATGTGATAGCGGTCGAACACGCTTCGCGTCTTGTGGCCGCTGATGCTCATCGCAACTCGCCCGGGCACGCCTGCGTTGACGAGGTTCCTGACCGCCGAACAGCGCAAGTCATGCAGTGGCTGACCGAAGTATAGCGGGTCGTATGGCTTGCCTTCAACCTTGGTCAAGGTGCCGAGGCCGGCGGCAGCACACGCCGTGACATTGACCAGGGTTGACCAACGATCAAGCGGCGGGCAGCAACAGCGTCGGATCGACCGTGCAGCCACCGGCTCAGCCGGCTTGCATCTGTTTCCAGAGCTCTCGAGTTTGGCTCAGCAGCTCGCGCCCCGCTTTCGTGTCGGCAAGATTTTCCGCAATCTGAGGGAAGTACGGCCGCTTCGGTAGCGGATTGTCGTAAAGATAGATCGGTCCGACCGACAGATAGTTGACGGCGCGCGCCCATAGGCACCAATTTCGTCGAGCAGTTCCCGGGACAGCGTTCTCGTCGTCACGGTTTAATTCTCCTGCTTTTTCGCCAAGGCCGAGGACTGTCTGTCAATCGCATTTGCCGTTCTCATTTCAACCGCCTTCAACAAACAGCAATGCTTGTACTTCTTTCCGCTCCCGCATGGGCAAGGGGCATTCCGATCGTATCTCGGGCGGCGCGAGAACGGCTTCATCAGTGATGCTGTGTCCTGCTGGAACATCTCCTGCAGCATTCCATACAATTGCGGATCTTTTTTTTCGAGCAAACCCGGCGACTTGAAGAAATACTCGGCCAGCACGGCAAAGAATTCATGGTCGTTCGTGTAAGCGTAATCGCGGATGTAGGAACGATTCTTGGAAGGATGGGAAAGTTCCCGTGCGACGTATTGCACCCAGCACTTAACCGCTTGCCGGGGGACCTCGGTGGGGAGGCCGTTTTCGGCCGCTTCTAGCTCTACTAGATGTGCGAACTCATGGATACCCACATTGTCCCCGGCGGCCGGAGTATCGAACCCCGCGAGAAGAGACGGCTTGGACAGAATCATCACGCCCCGCAGTTGCCTGAGTCCCACCATGCCAAGAGTATTCTCGTCGGAACTCCCGGTCGTTTGATATTCCTCTCCGAACGAATCGGGATAGACGAGCACTTCACCCAGGCGATGGTATTCCCAATCGTGGAATCCGAAGATCGGGATCGTCGCACTGGCGGCAACCAAAACCCGAATGGCGTCGTCGACCTCGGTCTGGACACCCGTGATGCGGACCTCATCCAGGAAAACTTTGACCAGCTGTCGAAATCGTTCTTTCTCACGGGCCGGCAACGCCCGGAAAAAGGCGACGCGAGACTGAAGCACCTGTTCCCACGATGCGGGGAACGGTTGTTTCATAATCCGCAACCGGCGCACGCATCGCCGTCGAAGCAACCAATAAATGAACGGAGAGAGACCCAGAGAGAGAAAAACGGGATGGCAAAACCAGCCTGCCACTACGGACGCCGCCGCTGCCGCGCCAGTCAGGGCAAGGGCATGACTGCGGTTTTGCCGGTTCCTCTCCGGGGTCACCAGCATGATCGCCTGCTCCTGGCAAGAATAGTTGCTTCGCCTGTTGTGAATTGATTCGTCATGTCAGTCATGTTCTCAAATCCCGGAGGGCCCGCGAAAGTCCTGATCTCTTCCCGGCCTGACGTGGCAATCCACCATACAGCCGCCGGTTCAGCCGGCTTGAATTTGTTTCAAGAGCTCCCGACTTTGGCTCAGCAGCTCACGCATCCGCTTTTGCTCCGCTAGGGTCTCGGCGGAGTAAAGTCCATGTTTCCAGCGCGCTCGCCGCGACCGCGCCAACCCTTCGGCAGGGCGCGGTCCGGTACTGGCACCGCCGTGCATACGGCATCCTCCATTTGGCAATTGCCGGGCATTGATCGCCGTACTTTATCGGATCTTGACTCCGTACGGTTTGCTTTGATCCCGAAAGAGCCACGTTGCTTTTTTGCTTTCCGCCTAGGGGTCGCTTCCCGCCAACTATACCTTCGCTCTTGACAATCCTTCCCTCCTGGAGCTAAATACTCGATAGCGAATAAAAAGCGAATATGCAATTCGCAGCCTCGGCCAGCCGCCCCGGCGTTCCCTGAAATATAGAGGTTCCCATGTCTTCCCCATTTTTTTCCGCCCCTGTGGGGCGTGCCGTTGTCTTTGCTCCCAGGAAGGAGCCGGCGCTGGTTTTACGACACCTGGCGACATTGCCCAAGCTGGCAGGCGTGACGGCGGCATCGCGGCTGGAGGTGCGGCCCACGCCGGAAATGGTCTCCAGCGGAATTCGCGAGATCGATGAGCTTACTGGCGGGTTTCCGCGGGGATGTGTGAGCGAAATTTGCGGACCCGCCTCTTCCGGACGCACCAGCGTTTTGCTGGCTGCTCTGGCGGCAGCTACCCGGCGCCAGGAAGCCTGCGCTCTGGTGGACACCACGGACGCGCTCGATTCCATCTCGGCAGCAGCAACGGGAGTTGAACTGGAAAGATTACTGTGGATTCGCTGCACCCGGACGTCGGGCTTCAGCCCTCAGTCCTCAGACGTCAGACCTCCGAGCGCAGGGGTGAGGCCCGACGTCCGGCCTCTCGAGCAGGCACTGCGAGTCACCGATCTGCTTCTGCAAAGCGGGGGATTTGGTCTGGTGGCGATTGATCTCGGCGATGTGCCGGACACGGCGGCACGACGTATTCCGCTGGCTTCCTGGTTTCGATTCCAGCGCGCCGTGGAGCCCACTTCCACGGTGTTGTTGGTCGTGGCCCAGGCGCCCTGCGCTCAAACCTGTGCTTCTCTTCTGCTCAGGTTGCAGTCGGGGAAGAAGCTGTCAGCTATCGGTTCTCCGCTCTTGGTGAACAACAAACTTTGGCCGGCTCATGCGCAACTTCTGGATGGACTGCAAATTGAAGGAGAGCTGCTGCGTTCGCGCATGCAGCGGAAACCGGCACAGTCCGTCACTACAGCATTCGCCACAAAAGCGGCACGGATTTCGTAGTCGCCGGATTCCGATGGCTCGCGCAACGAATTGAAAGCCGACGACTGAAGACTGACGACTGACGACTGAAATGCCTTTTGCCTGCATCTACGTGCCTGACTTTCCGGTGGAGGCCCTGCTGCGCGCCGAACCCGCCTTGCGCACACGAGCTCTGGCCGTGCTCGAAGGCAAAGCGCCGCTGCAAACGATTGTTGCCTTGAACGAAAGGGCCCGCCACGCCGGAGTTTCCCTGGGAATGACGAAACTTCAGGTGGAAGCCTGTTCTGATCTTGGACTGCGTCCGCGCTCTTTATTACAGGAAGCCGCCGCCCATGCTGCGCTGCTCGACTGCGCCCAGTCATTCTCGCCGCGCGTGGAAGATGCGGACTGTGACACCGTCCTCCTGGATCTTGCCGGTCTGGAACCTCTTTTCGGGCCGTTGCCCAAAATCGCGCGTGACGTGGCGCGCCGCGCTTGCGATCTCGGCCTCGAAACCAATGTTGCCGTGGCTTCCAATCCGGACACGGCCGTACTCGCCGCTCGCGGCTTTTGCGGGGTGATCGTGATTCCTGAAGGAAAAGAGGCCGAGCAGTTGGGCAATCTTCCCTTGGAAGTTTTGTTTACCGGTGGTCACGATCTCCAACCCCTGGAAGTATTCGAGCGCTGGGGCATTCGCAATTTTCGCGCTCTGGCCGCTTTGCCCGAAATCGCGCTGAGCGAGCGCCTGGGCCAGGAAGGCATTCGCCTGCAACAGTTGGCGCGTGGCTGCAATTCCAGATCGCTGGTTCCGGTTGAGCCGCCGCTGGTCTTTGAAGAGGCGATCGAACTGGAATATCCGCTGGTGCTGCTCGAACCACTGGCGTTTCTACTGGGCCGCTTACTGGACCAGTTGTGTGCCCGCCTGGGCGCCCGGGCCCTGGCAACCCAGGAGTTGAAACTGGACCTGACCCTGGAATGCAACGCTACAGACCCCGTCGGGACGGGCGCCCCCGTCCGTCCTGGTCAAGCGCAAGCTCGACAGCACTTCCATCGCACCCTGCGCCTGCCTGTCCCCTTGCTGGACTCCAAGGTCTTCCTCAAATTGCTGCAACTTGATTTGAATGCGCACCCCCCCGGCGCTCCCATCATGAAGATTCATTTGTCGGCGGAACCGGTGCGGCCGCGGGCAGCGCAGAGTGGACTATTCCTTCCACCTTCCCCAGAGCCGGAAAAACTTGAGCTCACCTTGGCAAGAATTGCAGGAATTGTCGGCGAAAATAAAGTGGGGGCGCTGCAACTGGTGGACACTCACCATCCGGAAGCATTCCGCATGCATCGTTTTGCCCCAGGCCAGATGCCGGAACAAACGGCGCGCGGGCCAAAAGCATCCCGGAATGCCAAACCCAGGGAAGCTCCGGAACTGCAAAAACAAAATGAAGGCGCGGTCACCGCAATGCGCATCTTCCGCCCAGCCTTGCGCGCCACGATCACCCTGCAGGAAGGCAGGCCGGTGCGCATCGTTTGTCCCAGGCGTAAGGAAATATGTGGGGAAATCCTCTGGGCCGCGGGTCCCTGGCGGACCTCTGGAGACTGGTGGGAGCAGGAAGGATGGGCCCGCGACGAGTGGGACATCGCGGTGCAGGAAGCAACCGGCATTACGCTCTATCGCCTGGTCCGGGACCTGCTCAACGGGCAGTGGCAGGTGGAGGGAAACTATGACTGAGGACCCGTCCCCGGGGCGGGCAAAAGCTCAGGGTCTATAGGGTCTTCTCTGTATTTTTAGGCCTGGAATTTGTGCATAACCTGTTCAATCTGTGCGATTTCCGATTTCCCGGCGAATCTGTCTATTTCGTGATCACCCCACAGGCGATGCGGGCTCCTGCGTTTCCGGCTGGGTCGGACTTCATGTCGTCCGCCTTGGCATGAATTACCAGTGCCGTGCCGCCGTTGCTGAATAGAGAGTGACTGTCGTCGCCCAGAGTTACGTCCTTGTTCACAACCTTGAACCGGGCGCGACCTTTGGCGTTCACGACGAAGTTATTCATATCGCCGGCGTGGTGACCTTCGGGATTCTCCAGGCCGTGCTTCTTTCCATCCGGATTAAAGTGCCCGCCGGCCGACTTGAAATCCGGCGCATCGCACTGCGCCTTCTGGTGAAAGTGCAACGCATGTTCCCCGGGCGGCAGCCCATGAAGATTGAGCTTCATGGATACGCCGGTTTCGCCGGTTTTACTCCATAGCACCGCCGTTCCTACGCTCTTGCCCTGAGCATCCTTCAGTTCGACAACGGTTTTCGCAGTCGCCTTGGCCGCGGTTGTAATGGATAGCGCGAGAAGCGGCAAACACAACGCTACGCCGAACGAAATTGATCGATTGATTTTCATGGCCTCCGCATTATAACGCGACCACGTTTTGCGCTTCTACCGCATCGAGACATAAAAGGCATTGTTCCCCGATCGCAGATCTTTTCCGTAAGAGAAGGCAACTCCGACTCCAAAGACGCGCACTTTCGCCTGCGCCCCCAGGTCCCAAAGCCATTCGTGCGAGCCCAATCCTGCCGAGGCGTCGGTAATCTTGCCCGTATCGAGAAACGGCCCAAGTTTCACTGTGAAAATTCCGTTGCGGTAAACGTTCTTGTCCGCTTCCCAATTGGATAGAAAATAATTCCGCCCCAGGGGAGCGCTGCCCTTTCTGCCGTCCCGGGTCCCAATATGCCCTCGCATCTCCAGATCGTTGTCGCGCTCCAGACCCAGCATGAAGAGCTCGTCGAAGGGAACATCTCCAAACGTCTTGCCTGCCCTGATCTGGTGCTGCATTTCGTAATCGTCGCCTTGAGCTTGAGGAAACCAGTGAAATCGTAATGATCCCTGGAGCTTCTCGAAAGAGTGCGAGGGCTGCGACCAGATGCGCCCCGCCTGCGAGGACACGCCGCCTTCCAGCGTGACTCTTCGCTCAGGCTGGCGCCAAAGCTCGGCGTCCAGCTGGGAGAGTTGCTTGAGCTGGTATCCCTTGGCCAACAGGCTCGGAGTCAGAGTCGTTCCCGGAATCACACTGCGGAAGTCGCGGTGCGAAATTTCGGCCCCGGCAGACCATCGCCATCGCCCGCTTTCCATGGAAGCGAAGTCCGCGCCCACTGCTTCTCGCCGCAGATTCAAGCTCGCGAGCACTGGGGCCGGGCCTTGAAACGAGTTTCTGATGTCCCAGTTTTCACTGCGCAAATCGGCGATCAGTCCATAACGAAATTTTGGATTTCCTTTGAATGGGCCTGAAAGTTGCGCCCGCACCCGGCGCTTCTCCGCATCCCAGCGATAGAGGGAGACGAAGTTGACGGCCTGATGGCCCAGGTCATAAACCTCGGGAGTAATGCTCTGAAAGGGCAAGGCCCCGGAACAGCAGAAACAATTTTTCCAGTTTGCCCTGGCCCCATCCCTCGCGCTCGCGGTTGCGGAAAAGAACGTCAAACCTGCCGTCGTCACGGGCCTGCAGATCAAATTGGAAGGTGGGGAAAATATCCAGCCCGCGAATGCGGACCTCGGTCGTCAGCAGATCGGGCAAGCGCAGCAAGCTGGCCGGCGCAAAAGCCCTGGCGCGATCAAGCAACGCGGCGTTCACTCGCGGCGTGGGCTGGCTTCGTACTTCGACAATCTGTGGCTTACCGACGCGGTTCCAGTACTTCAACGCGGCTTCGATGTTTCCCTGGAGGAAATAAACGGTGCCAAGAAAATCGTTGCCATAGGCGTCCGTGGGATCAAGATGTAGCGCCCGCCGCAAGTAGCGCGCCGCGACCTCATACCGTTTCTGCTTGAATGCCACCCCCGCCAGTTCCAGTGGAAAACGCTTGTCGCCAGGCTGGAGGCGCGCTCCTGCCGCGAACGCCCGTTGCGCATCCTCCCAACGTCCCAACTGGGCCGAGGCGGTGCCGAGATAGAAATCGAGTTCAGCCGATGGCGTTGGTTCGGAGGCAACGAGATCGACAACTTCCTGCCAACGCTGTTCGGCGGAAAGCTGCCTGACACGGTCCAGCAATGGACCGTCCGATGTTTGGGCGCCCGCCAGGGCTGCAAAGCTGGAAATAAGGAGGATGAGAACGGCGGTTGGGATCAGCGAGTTTGGGCCCGAGGCAGTGCCAGCAATGTCCATTTTCCGGCCGCGGCCCATTCCCGTTCGAAGCTTGACCTGTCCTCTTGCAACAACTTGCGCTGGGCTGGATCGTTGACCATCACCGCCTCCGGCCCCAGGCCAGTCACCACCACGTAGTGCAAAGTGTCGCCCATTGCCGGCTTCAGGGCCACGATCAAAGGACGCCCCTTGTCCAGATGTTGTTTGAGGTCTTCCCACTCTCCGCGAATTGTAAACGTGCGGAACCCATTCTCCTGGAAGTACCGCTCCATTTCGGAAGCGTAGATGCCGTGGGCCTGGGGCGAATACAGAGCGCGCTGAATCAGGGTCGCGTCCGAACTCTCGTTCGCGGGCCGGCCCTGCTGGGCCCGCCAGTATTGCATCACCATGGCAATGCTGGCCGCGCCGCAACCATCTTTCTGCTGCTTCACGAAGGGAACGTCGAGCCAGACGCTGGGCGCGTCCGCGGCCACCAGCAGACCGCAAACGCAAAACAATATGACCGCGATCCTGACAATGCGACCCGGCATGGGAACGCTCTATCGGACCGCGACAATGATCAGAATGAGCACGGCCACAGCCACGAGAATAATGATCAGGTCACGATCGCTGAGCGTGCCGGCTGCGAAATCAGCCTGCGCCTTCTGCGTCCGCGAAGCCAGTTGAGCCAGTTCGGCATCATCCAGACTGGAGACAGCGTTCTTGACCTGCTCCGGATTCATGTGCGCCGACCGCAAGGCTTTGTTGGCCGTCTCCGAGGAGAGAAATTGCCGGACCTGTTCCACGTTTTGCTGGCGCACAGCCGAAGCCTGCACCGCCGCCTGCTGCAGTTCAGCAGGACTCACCACATGCCTCGCCGCTTCCGCCAAAAGGTTCTGGGGAAGAGCAAAAAACGCGGCCAGTACGAATACTGTCGCGATTCGGGATACCTGCTTCATATCGAAACGCATGATCTCGCTACCTCCGAAAGATTTGTTGCTGCAAACTGGTTGTACCGGGACGAGTTTCTCCGACCAGTACGGATGCAACCCGGTAACCTGGGAAAATACTACATGCTGAAACTTCGATGCGGAGACCATTCTGCGGGTTTGTCCTCACGGTAACAAGATCGATAAACAATGTGGACCTGCATCTCTTGCCAACCTGGCTACAAGTTTTCCACCGTCTTCCGTAGCTCGGCGGAAATCCGCTCCGGAGCGCTGTCCGGCGGAAATCGCACCGGCGCGCCGATTTTCACCTGTATCTTCCCCGGCCGCGCAAACTTCTTCTTTGCCTTCTTCAATTCAAAGAGTCCGTCAATCCGCAGAGGCACGATCGGTATTGCCAGGTTGTTCGCCAGCAGGCCCACGCCCGCGCGAAACGGGCCCACTTTGCCGTCCGTTGTGTGTCGGCCTTCGGGAAAGAGCAGAATGCTGTAGCCCCGGTCTACGGATTCTCCCGCAAAGGCGAAACTTTCCCGAAATCCAGCTTCGCGCGGCAAGGGAAACAGGTTGAGCAACGAGACTCCCAGGATCCACTTCACACGGTCATAGACTCGGCCCAACAAACTTCGGTCTCGTGGCGGGGTGCGCAGCCCCTCCAGCGCCTCGCCTCCCGTAGCCGTCGCCAGGCGGTGCCTGAAACGGGCAGGAAGCGCGGTCAGCACGAAACCGACATCCACGTCGTCGATGTGATTACACACCACCAGCACCGGCCCGCGAAGTCCCCGCAGGTTTTCCCGCCCCGTGATGCGAGGCCATCCCAGCAGGAATACCGCCGGACGCAGAAGTAAGTAGTGAGTGACCAGCCGCACCCAGGTCGTGGGCCACCGCTGCGCCCATGCCGGATAGTGATAGGACGCCCGTGGAGGAAGCTTGCCTTGCAGCATGCGCTCCAGATCGCCAACCGTTTTCACCGCGGCGAACCGGGTCTCGCTTAGATCCACTTGATAGCGATCTTCGAGCGCGCCTAACAATTCCACCCGATCGAGCGAACTGAGATTCAGGTCGGTTTCCAGATTCGCCTCCGGGCCCAACTCTCCCGGCGGTCGTTCCTTTCACGCGCGCAATCAAGTCGGCCAACGGGCTCGATCCGGCTTGTCCTGCCGGCCTCTCTTCCAGCCGCGCCTGCACAACTTGCAGGATCGCGCTGGTTCGGGGCTTCTGCGTGGAAGTGCGCGGGAAGTCGTCTTCCGGCCACACAAACCAGTTCCTCATGCGCTGGTACTCAGCCAGGGTTTCGTTGGCGCGGCTCACCACCGGCTCCGGATCAGCCTTGCCATCCCGCATGATCATCACCGCGCATGGTTCCGCGTTTCCATCTCGCGGCAATGCGATCACCACGCAGTCTTTCACTTCGGGTTGGCTTCGCAGCGCGGCCTCCAGGTCCTGAGGGTAAACATTCATGCCGGCCGGGGTGACGATCACATCTTTCTTGCGCCCCTTGAAATATAGATTGCCTGCGGCGTCGAGTTCGCCGATGTCTCCGGTGCCGTACCATCCTTGTTCCGTTGTCATCGCCTGCAGCTGGTGTCCCGTCCAATATCCGGTGGCTACGCCACTGCCGCGAACCAGAATTTCGCCGTCCGGTGCCAGTTTGACCTCGCGCCCCGCCAGTACTTTCCCAATCGATCCTCTGCCCAGACGAAAGGGATGATTCACGCTGACGATGGAGGTGGTTTCCGTGAGCCCATAACCCTGGATGGCGGCGTATCCGAGCCGCCCCCAGAATTCTTCGGTCACGCGGTCGAGCGCAGCCCCACCAGAGATGAATGCCCAGAACTTCCATCCGAACCGGCGATGCACGCGCCGGAAGATCCACCAGCGATGCAGGAAATGCTTTCCCTCTGCCGCTTGGAAGCGCCGCCGGAAATCTTCCAGCCCGCCTTGATCGGTCAGATCGCGCTCGATCTTTTCCTTCAGCGATTGCAGCATGCGCGGCACTGCCACCAGCACCGACACTCGTTCGCGCCGTAGGGTGCGAATGACTTCACTCGGATTGAGCTCATCCTGGAATATCACCGTGCCTGCCATCAGTTGCGGCAGGAATATTCCGAGGAATTGACCAAAGACGTGGCTCAAGGGCAGCAGGTTCAGGAAGCGAATGGGATGGGCCCAGCGTTCGTACTTTAGATATTTTTGAATTTCCGTTTCGAGCGGCGCAATATTGCCGAGCACATTGCCGTGTGTGATCACTACGCCTTTGGGCTCGGCCGTCGTCCCGGAAGTAAAAACGATTTCGAGAACATCGTCAGGGCCTATCGCGTCCGCGCCATAGGCCGAAGGCGCGTGAGCCGACAGTGTCTTCTGCAAGTCCTCAAGAACCAGGGCGGGAATCGCAGGCTGGACATGTTCACGCGAACACACCAGCAGCTTGCCATCCACCAGCTGAAAGACGCGCTGAGTGAACTCGGCAGCGCCGGCATCATCGATGGGAACAACAATCACGCCACGCAGAGCACAGCCAAAAAACGCCGCCACCCACTCTGCCGAGTTCGCTCCCCACAGCAGCACGCGCTCGCCTTTGCCGACGTCACGCAGTTCCAGTTCACGGGCAAAGCGAAAGGCGGCCTCAGCGACTTGCCGGTAGGTCCAGCGCACGGTCCGGTACCCGCAACGCTGAATGTAAGCGCACTCCCGTCCTCGTTGTAGAGAGCTGTCGAGGTATTCGACGACAGAGCGGCGCTCCATGTTCAGGATGGTATCGCTTCGGCAGCTGAACCGCGCTGTCATCCTGAGCGAAGTGGCTGCTTCGCGCAGCGAAGCAGCCATGCAGTCGAAGGACCCCTACACCCGGCAAAACGCTTGGGGCCAGCGCTTCTGCGCCCACGCGAACGCAACCCGGCAGCATCGCAACCATAGAGGTCCTTCGACTCCGCACGCACTTCGCATAGCGAAGTGCATGCTGCGCTCAGGATGACAGGTGGAAGAGGGTTTTGATTACGCCGACATGCGCCGCGCATTTTTCGGACAGAAGTTGGATAACAGATTCAGAAACTCGGCCAGAAACGGCGGCGTGGGTTGATGGCGCAGGGTGAGCGCAAACCATTGCCGCCGGAACCCGCGGCCACTCAGAGGTCGAATGGCAACCTTTCCCGCTTCGACCGCCGGCGCCACCGCCCACCGCGCCAGAAAACCAATGCCTGTCGCCGCGCCGGCCAACTCAACAATCGCTTCCGTGAGCGGGACTTCGATGACCCGTTGCGCTTCCACCCCGGCCGGCTTCAGCAGACGGTTAATCAGCGTGCTCTCCTCTCGCGGAGGATAGATGAGAATCGTCTCCGTCTCCAGGTCCTTGGGCCGCACCACGCTCACGGAAGCAAGGCGGTGCCTGGGGGACATCACCAGGACCAGTTCGTCTTCGAACATGGGTGTCGCTCGGAGACTCTTGTTGCGCGGCGGAGAACTGACAATCGCCACATCCAGTTTGCCTTCAAGCAACGCCGCCGCCGGATTCGGCGTCGCGCTGGCAACGATATTGACTTCCACTTTCGTAAACTTGCTGTGAAACTTCTGCAAGACCGGGGGCAGCCAGTGATAACAGGTGTAGCACTCCGTGCTCAGCCGGATCTCACCCCGCGCCCCGCCGTTCAGGCCTCCGATCTGAACCTCGGCAGCGCTTAATTCATCGAGCACCCGGCGCGCGCATGCAATCAACCGGTCGCCGGCCGGCGTGAGCACCATCTTTCTCCCCAGCCGTAAAAACAGGGCTGTCCCCAGCTTTTCTTCCGCATCGCGCAACTGGTGACTCAGTGCCGATTGCGTAAGGTGCAGGCGCTTGCCCGCTTCGGTCACGCTGCCTTCCTCGGCCACGGTCACCAGCAGTTTCAGGTGTCGTACTTCCAGTTTCGGGCTCATTCATCCATGAGCATAGTTCATCGAGTTGATGAAAACAAACAATAAATCTCATAGATAGCCGGCCTCGTCCAACACCCAAATGCGGCGATATCGCTTTGACGGCAAGAAGCGGATGGCAGCGTCATTACTTTCGCCGCAGACTGCGTTCTGACCTTCGCCAAGTTCGCGAAGGCCGCAGTTTAACGAACACGGTAGACAAACAAGGGGAGGTTGTTATGAAGAACCTGATTGGACGCGTACTGACTTCACTTCTTCTCGGCGTGCTGACGCTGGGCTCCATCGCCCACGCGCAAGGCGCCGAGCGGGTCATCAAGGTAAACATCCCATTCGATTTCACAGCGGGCAACTATCTTCTTCCTGCCGGGCGCTACTCGCTGAAGCGTACCGAGCCTTGGCTGCTCGAGTTGCGCGACTCCGAAGGGCGCTTTTTGGCCAATGCGTTGACCCAATCGGTCCAGACCTTGACCGGTCCAGATCAACCGAAGCTGCGATTCGACCACGTGGGTGGTCAGTACATCCTGACCCAGGTCTGGCAGGAAAGTGACTCTCTGGGCCAGCAAATCCTTCGGCCAAGATCAGCCATCCTTGCTGTCCGGAGGCCCTCCCGGCACGTCCAAACTGCCGAGGTGGGCAATCCGCGCTAGAGACTTACCAATCGTGTCCACAAAGTGAGGGCTCAATGAATACCGGAATAAATGGAAGCAACGGACAATCGCAAGCGGCTGACCTGCACGTTCAGGAGGTCATCCGCTCCGCGGAACGGGAGCTTCAGGAATTGCTCGAGCGGCGGGCAGAACTCATGAAGCGGATTGGCAGCATCAAGCAGACTCTGGCCGGGTTGGCAAATATCTTCGGAGACGGCGTGCTCAGCGACCAATTGCTCACCTTGCTCGACCGCAAACCCTCCAGCCGGCAGCCGGGCTTCACCCGCGCTTGCCGGTGGGTCCTGATGGACGCAAAAAAACCACTCGGCGCCCGACTGGTGTGCCAGGCGCTGCTGCAGCGGTTCCCCGAAGTGCTGGAGCGCCACAAGGACCCCATTGCCTCGGTGACGACGGTGTTGAACCGGTTAGCGGACTACACCGAAGCCCGGTGTTCGCTGGATGCACATGGCCGGCGGGCCTGGGAGTGGATCGCGGAGCGTGAGAACCGGGTTGATCTGCCGCTCGGCGGAAACGACAGGCGTCCACCGCAGCCGCAGCCGGAAAAACGACAATAGACCCGGAAACGGAGTAGCGGCCCGGGCAGGGCCGCTACTCCCTTCCGACTCCTAGCGCGTCCGCCACGCGGTTTAATGTAGTTGAACCAGGAGGCGATCAACGTAATCTGCAGAATTGCTATCGCCTTGGGAACCGGAATAGTGCGGATCCAGGTCATCACTCGAAAATTTCACGTGGCCGTTAGATCAGCCCGTCTTTCACCCGGCGAAGGAAGTCTTCCGCGTCAACTTGCGCCTTTTTGGCGGCACCTGGATCGTTGCGATTTTCGAAGCTGATTTCCTGCAAAGTAATCTGGGCCGCGTCTTTGGGCTTGAAGCCTCGTGTGACCAGCTTTCTCGCGCGCGCCGCGAAACTCTCAGTGTCGGCAAGCACCGCCGGTTCGCCGTGCGCCGAGCAATCGTGCTCCTGGAACCGGCTTGCCGCCAGACGGTCATAGGCACTTTTGGCTTCCTGATCGGTCAGCATGGCCGGCACCGGAAAAGTCCAGCCGCACTGGGAACACGCCCAGCCCGTCAAGCGTTGGTGCGATACCCACGTAAGCCATCTGCCCATGGTTCTCCCTCATTTGCCGCAGGGGGTAAAGAATACCTGGGCCGAATCACGTTCCTTACTTCCTGGTAGGAATGCGGCGAATGTAGCGAAGCGAGGTCTTCCTCAATCCAGCGATCCCCCCCGGGACGCCGAAGCTGTCGGAATGATCTTACAAGAACAATTCCGCCAGCAGTAGTGACGGCTGAGGAAACCGGGACTCGGTAATGGAGGACGGGCGTCCCCGCCCGTCGCTCTTCTGCCATCCACTCACCCGGGCGTTTCTCCGATTTCTCTCCAAAGCTGGCGATGCTGCAGGGGTTTTCGGCGAGGCCACCTCCGACAGCATTCCCGATCATCTAGTTAGCTCTAAATCCCTATGCTTTCATCTCCGACGGGCGGGGACGCCCGTCCTCCATGATCTTGTTCCAGTTCTCCGGCTGATTCCGGCCGTAACTCGGTCGTACACTCCCTTTCGGTAACCCTTAGTAACCATACGATTCTTGGTAACCCGTCTTACAATGACCCTTGTCCGAAAGACCATCCCTCGTATGATCGGCAGACATGGCCGGTCGGATGGCCAACCCGTCGGTGAACCTTCTCACGGAGATGTTTTCTGGCGGGAAATAAACCGGGAGCTGGAGTCAGCAATCTTATGGCGTTCGGTTTTGGCTTCAACAAACAGAAGGCTCTCAGTGCTGCGGAGAAATTCGTCCAGCAGGGCAAGCTGCAAAATGCCATTGCTGAGTACGAAAAAGTTCTCAAAGCTGACCCCAAGGAACTCACCGTCTCCAACACGATCGGAGACCTCTACGCCCGTCTCGGTCAGGCCGACAAGGCCGTCGAATCCTTCAAGAGCGTCGGCGACGCCTATGCCACGCAGGGCTTTACGGTCAAAGCCATCGCCATGTACAAGAAGCTCACCAAGCTGAAACCCACCTTGGAGAGCGTGCTTCGACTGGCCGAGCTCTATACCCAACAGGGACTCTTTAACGATGCCCGGGCGCAATATCTGCAGGTAGCGGAGGAATTCCTGCGCTCCGGCGAACTGGAACAGGCAGTGCGGATTTTCCAGAAGACGCTGGAAATGGACCCGGAAAACGTCGCCATGCGTACCCGGCTGGCCGAGGTATATGTCAGGCTCAACAAGAAAACGGAAGCCTGGCAGCTTTTCGCCGCCGCCGCTGACAGCTTGCGCGGGCGTGGCCAACTGGGCCCCGCCGAAGAAATCCTGAACCGGATGCTCACCCTGGATCCGGGCAACAGTCAGGCTTTGCTGCTGCGTGGCCGAAATGCATTCGATGCCGGCGACATGCCCGCGGCGATCAAGAACCTGGAAAAAGTGGCAGACCTTGACAGCCACGCCGACGGCCTGCGCGCGCTCATGCAAGCCTATGTGCAAAGCGGAAACCTGCCGGAAGCCGGGACCCTGGCGGCCAAATTGTGCACTGTCCACAATGACACCGGCGCCATCACCGGCTATGCCGACGCTCTCATGGCCGCAGGACAGTTTAACGATGCCCTGCAGGTCTACCAGCAATATTGTGATCGTCTGGTGGCTACGGACTCAGGCAAAGTCCTCGAAAGCTTGCATTCGCTCATCGGTCATATGCGCGAAAATGCGCCGGCCCTGGAAATCCTTCTCGACCTCTCGCAGAAGGCCGGTGACACAACCCACATCACCGAACTCTATGAATTGCTGGCGCACGCGTCCGTGCAGTCCCGAAATCTCGAGAAGGCCCGCGACTACTATTTGAAGCTGACGCAACTGGAGCCACAGAATCAGCTGCACACGCGCAACTATGAGCAGGTGCTGGGCAAGCTGGGTGGTGGTGCCTCCGGCTCGCGACTGATCACGCCCGAGGAGGGCGCGGTCCTGGTGGAAGAGCTCGAAGCCACCGCGCCGTTCGTCGACCAGCGCTACGATGACGATATTGCCCTGGCAGTGCGGGCCGCCCTGACTGACGCCGAACTATTCGTTTCCTACAACATGCCGGCCAAGGCCCTTGGACCTTTGATGTCTGCTTTGCCCAAGGCCCCTCGCGACTTGCGCCTCAACCAGCGCCTGGCTGCGTTGCACACCCGGGCAGGCCGCTTCGGCGAAGCCGCGGTTTGCTGCCGCAATCTGGAACAGCTGTATCACGATGCCGGACATCCGGACGAGGCCAGCCGCTACCGGGACTTGGCCAGCAAGTACGAAGAGCGCACTTCCAGCAAGCCTCACAAAGAGCTCGCGGCGGCAGCGGCGGCGATGCCGTTCGAGGCCCCGACCATTGCCCCGCCCGGGTTCGATCACTTCGCCTCTGATGAAGGGGCAGGCGCTCCCGCTTCTTCGGTCTCCGAATCCTCAGCGTCTGGACTTTTCTTTCACCAGGGGGCTTCGTCGACCGCGCCCGCGTCCAGCGACTTTGAGGTCCGAGCCGAGCCGCCCGCGGCTGACGGTGAAATTGACATCTCTGCCGAGTGGGAGGGCGAGGTCTCTGATGAACCAAACGCTCCTTCCTTGGCCGGAGCTAGCCAAACCCCTGACGCGGAAGACGACCAGGCCCGGGTCGAGACCATTACCGAAACCGTTGAAGAGCTTCGCTTTTACCTCGCACACAGCATGGTCGAACAGGCCCGCGTGGTCTTCACCAAGCTGGAAAAGCTGAAGCCCGGAGCGGATCGGCTGGCGGCAGTGTGGCAGGAAATTGAAGCAGCCGAGGCCCAAACCGGATCGAAGCAGCCCGAGGCAGTGGAAGAGTTTTCGGTCGAGGAAGCGGATGAGGTCCCGGCCGCGGAAGAGATCGAAAGCGACTACCCTGCAAGATCGAAGCCCGCCGTCGCCAGGGACTTTGTTTCCCCGCCCAGCCCGGCTCCCGCGGAAGAATTCAAGATGCCGGTTCGGCCGATTGCGCCCACACCCGAACCGGCGGTGGCGGAATACGCCAAGGCCAGCCCGGAGGTGGAACCCGCGGGTGTACTGGGCGAGTTCGTGTCCGACCTGGAAGCTTCTTTGGGCGACGGCTTCTTGCCGGCCCCTCCCGTGCCGCCAGCGCCGCAAGCGCCGCCCCGAGCTGGACGAGAGCCGATCGCAGCGACCTCGGCACGTGCAGCAGCGGCAGCGGCGGCAGCTCCCGCTCCGGCTCCGGTCCAGCAGGCACCGTCCCCGACTTTCACTTATCAGCCAACCAAGAAGCGGACCCTCGCTCCCGAGGTGTCGCCGGCTATGCCTCAGGCGGCGGCTGCCAGCGTGGATCTGGCGGACATGTTCGGCGAGCTGAAGCACGAACTCGAAGAGGACTCGGCGAACACTCAGGAAGATCCCGAGACCCATTACAATCTCGGCGTGGCCTTCCGCGAAATGGGATTGCTGGATGAAGCCATCGGTGAACTGCAGAAAGTGTGCCAGGCTGTGGACCGCGGTCACAGTTTCCCCCAACTCATGCAGACTTATACCTGGCTGGCCCAGTGCTTCCTCGACAAGGGCGTGGCCGAAGCGGCGATCCGCTGGTATGAACGCGCGCTCAAGCTGCCGAATATTGACGAAGAGACCCGCGCTGCCCTGAACTATGAATTGGCCTCCTCCTACGAAGCTGCCGGTAACAAGACCACGGCCCTGAATTATTTCATGGAGGTGTACGGCACCAACATTGACTACCGGGATGTAGCCGAGCGCATTAAAGCTCTGAAGTCGTAGAATGGAAATATGGGTTTCTTTGTCGGCTTGGGAGCGGGTGCGGAAGAGCACCAACCGGTCGCATGCACGACCCAAGGGAGCGCGATGTGACCGCAAGTCCAGATTCCTCCATCGACAAAATTCCTCCCGAGTCCCTGCCCGGGAAGTTGCCCAATGAAGCGCTTGGTGGAACCGGCCTGGACGGCCAAACCCCGGGGGGCAGTACCCGGCCTCAGACAGACTTTCAGTTCTGGCTGCGTCGCATTCTAGTATTGCTGTTCGTCTTTTTCTGTGCCTCGGTGGGGGTTCTTCTTGTCATCCTGCCCTGGAGGCCGGAATGGACAGATAACCATTTTCTTCTTGGTTCTCCCGGACTGCGCGCGTTCGTCTCCAGCGGTTTTGTTCGCGGCCTGTGCAGCGGCCTGGGACTGCTCGATATCTGGATCGGATTCTGGGAGGCAGTTCACTTCCAGGACGCGCGTCACTGACGGAAAGACAACCTCATCATGAGTGATGGCAAACTCAAGTCCGCGCCCCTGGCGTACGAGAACGAACCCTTCGTCAACAGCCCGGATGGGCGCATCCTGCGTATTCTCTCCGAGTACATCGAACCGCTGTCCCGCTTCCGGCGCGAGCAGATCCAGGACACAGTCGTGTTCTTCGGCTCGGCGCGCTTTCACAGCCACGCGGAAGCGAATCGAAACCTTACTGAACTGGAAAAAGGACTGGGCGTGCAGCATCCGGCCGAGCGGAAAAAGGCGCTGGCTTCTGTAGACATGGCCCGCTATTACGAGGATGCGCGCCGCCTTGCTTTCCTGCTCACCCAATGGTCAGTCCAGATTCCAGCCCGCAGACGCCGCTTCGTGGTGACCACCGGAGGCGGCCCCGGCATCATGGAAGCCGCCAACCTGGGCGCTCAGGAAGGAGGCGGAAAAACCATTGGCCTCAACATCAACCTGCCCTCCGAACAAAACCCGAATCCTTACATCACGCCGTCACTCAATTTCGAGTTCCACTATTTCTTCATGCGCAAGTTCTGGTTCGCGTATCTGGCCAAAGCCCTGGTGATCTTTCCCGGCGGCTTCGGCACTCTGGACGAACTCTTTGAAATCCTGACCCTGGCCCAGACCCAGAAACTGGCCAAGAAAATCCTGGTTGTGATCTACGGCAGCGAGTACTGGAAGCGGCTGATCAACTTTGATGCCATGATCGATGCCGGCACCATTTCCGCCGCGGATTTGGACCTGTTCCGCATGGTCGATTCGCCGGAGGAGGGCTTCGAGTTTCTTCGCGACGGCCTGGTCAAGCATCATCTTGGGCCGCAGCAACCGCGGCGAACCGGCGAGGCCGCACCCGAGATTGCCAAGACCAACCCATAATACAGTCGTCAGTCGTCGGTCTTCAGTCGTCAGGCTACGCGGAAACCGAGACTGACGACCGACCACCAAGTTGCTTCTTTACTACATTACCGATCGTTCCCACTTCCCCGGTGACGAAGACTCTCGTCGCTCTCGACTGCTCGCAACCCTGCTGCAGTCGGCTCGCTGCGGCGTGGACTACATCCAACTGCGCGAGAAAGACCTTTCCCCTCACCAACTCGAAGCCCTGGCTCGCCACGCCGTCCGCCGCCTGAGAACCGAGAACCATGAACTGAAAACTGCGGTCCTCATAAACTCCCGCACCGACGTTGCCCTCGCCTGCGGCGCCGACGGCGTGCATCTGCGCTCTGACGATATTTCGCCCATGGAAGTTCGGGAAATTTACGCTCGATCTGCCACGGGCGCTGCTGCCCGCGTGACTGTGGGGATTTCCTGTCATACCCGGGCCGGGGTCGCGCGCGCCGCCAGAGAAGGCGCTGATTTCGCTGTCTTCGGGCCCGTCTTCGGAAAGGTGCGGATGGAAAAGGCACACCCCGGCCCAGCGGGTCTTGGAGCGTTACGAGAAGCCTGTCAGGAAAAGATTCCGGTCCTGGCCCTGGGCGGCATCACCATAAAGAACGCGGAATCCTGCATTCAGGCAGGCGCCGCCGGAATCGCGGGAATCCGACTGTTCCAGGAAAATGAGATGGGGAGCGTAGTCGCGGTATTGCGCCGCCTGTAACGTCCGCCCGCCGTCAGACGCCCGGCGTCAGCAAGCGCAAAAGGTGAATGCTGACGACTGAAGACTGACGACCGACGACTGCCCTAGCTCTTGATGCTTTTCGATTCCGCATCCCAGGTCACCCCGCTCTTGCGGAAGTACGATTGGTTCGACATGTGGCAAGCCAGCGCCGCGTGATGGCCAAACACAGCATCCTCCACCACCGGTTTGCGCGTCCGCACCGCCTGGAAGTAATTCCACAGGTGAGGTTTTTCCTCGTCCCAGGAAACGCTGCGGTAGTTGGTGCCTTCCAGCGCCGGTTCCTTGCCCGGCGTGGCATCGTGCTCCTGGTGCCATTTCTTGAAATATTCTTCCCGCATCGCCTTGGGAAAGCCCGAAGCGTAGTAACTGGGGGCCGTATCCTCGCCCGACTGCGGAGTGTAGGTAAGGCTGTACTCGGTCAACTCCAGGATGCCTTTCGAGCCCTGGAAGCGATACGTTTCAGGGGTTTCCGTCCCCAGACTAAGCCGCATGTAAACGGGGATTTCGCCGTACTGGAACAGGGTGCAGTGCACGTCCGGCATGTTCCGGCCGTCCTTCCAGCGCAGGATCCCTCCCATGGCCATGGCCCGCCTGGGCGCCTCGTTGATGCCCAGCACGTACATCATTCCGCTGATCAGGTGCACCAGCAAATCGCCCGCCACTCCAGTTCCGTATTCCTTCCAGCAGCGCCAGCGCGCGAAGATCAGGGGATTGAATTCCCGCTTGGGCACTGTTCCTTGCCAGGTATCCCAGTCCAGTGTCTGGGGCGAAAGATCGGTCGGCGGCGGATATTCCCAGGCCCCGGTGGGATCGTTGCGGCCGAGCGAACCTTCGACCAGCATCAGATCGCCGAGCACACCCTGCGCCACAAGTTCCTTGGCCTTGGCGCAGATCACCGAACTTACCCGCTGCGAGCCCACTTGAACAATGCGCCCGGTCTTTTTGGCTGCCGCCACCATCTCCACGCCTTCTTCGGCGGTGTGCGACATGGGCTTTTCGATGTAGATGTCTTTACCGGCGCTGACCGCATCCACCACCACCTGCTTGTGCCAATGATCGGGGACGGCGGCCACAATGCAATCAATCTCCTTGTTCTCCAGCAGTTCGTGATAGCGCCGCGTGGTGGGCAGATCAGGACGCACAATCTCTTTGGCCAGAGTGTGGCGGCCGTCGTAAAGATCGCAAGCAGCTACGCACTCCACTCCAGGCAGCTCGATCGAGTTGGTAAGAAGTCCCGACCCCTGCATGCCAATGCCGATCATGCCAAACCGCACCCGGTCACTGGGCGCCACGGCTTGGGGCAAGGCCCAGAGCGGGTCCGGATCCAGCAGGATGGTCTTCAACCCCAACGACGCACCTGCCGCGGCTGCGCTTAGTCCAAGGAATTCACGACGCGAGAAGCGATTCCTGTTCATCAAGCCTCCACCGATGATTGCGAGATTTTTGAAAACCTTTAGCTCTTAGCCATTGGCTTTTAGCCAAAAGCTAACGGCTAAAGGCTAAGAGCTCACTTCTTCAGCATCTTCACGGCAACTTCCTTGAAGAATACGACGTCATTGTCGCTGTGGTTCTGCAGGCCGATGTAACCCTCCTGCGGCCGGGGCCCGCGTTCCGGCTCAAACTCAAATTTCTTGGCTGGCACCGGGTCGCCTTCGGTGAACTCTGTCACCTTCACCCCGTTGACCACGACCGTCGTGTGCGGACCGTCCAAAGTGATTTCCATGGTATTCCACTCGGGCCCGGGTTTGCCGGGACGGGCCAGCGGTTTAGTCAGCGAATAGAGCGTGCCGGTCACGTGATACTCGTCTTCCTTGGATTTTTCCGGTTCGTTATCGATCTGCACTTCATATCCGTAGTGCACCGGCATCCAGGCTTCTCGCGGTTCGATGGGAATGCGAATGTAAACTCCGGAGTTATCGTTGTGGTCGCGCATCTTGAAGACCACGCGGATCACGCAGTCCCCCAGCGTCCCACCGGTCCAATAGAGCAACCCCATGCCGCCGTGGGTGCGGATCAACCCATCTTCGACGGTCATTCCCCCAGGGCCAACATGCTTCCACCCTACGAGATCCACCCCGTCGAACAGCTGCTTCCATTCTCCCGACTGGGCCTCTGCGGGCGGTAGAATCCCCGCCAGGAGCGAGGCCGTAACCACAACCATCAATGCCAGCCGAAATCGCATAGTCTCCACCTTTCGAGGCGGGAGAAATATACACCAAACAGCTGTGTTCACGGTACGAGGTAAGTCCTTTTGTCTGAACGTCCGCTGCGAGGAACGACGCGAGAGGGCCAGCCCAGGCCCGGCCAGTTACTGAAGGGTCGCCTTTCCTCGAAGCAAAGAACAGGAAAACCGCATCAAAGCAGATATAATATTCTCGTAGTGGTAATTTCTCTTCCAAAGAAGAATAAATCCGATGTCCATGAAGACTAAGGCCGCAATTGTAGTTTCCTCCGCCGCTGTTCTGCTGTTCATCTACGTGGGCGGATTGGACGGCGTTCGCGCCTCCAACAACGATGGCTCTTACCGCCAGCTGGAGGTTTACAGCGAGGTCCTTTCGCGCGTCCGCAGCGAGTACGTGGAAGAGCCCAACATCCCCCTCGTGACCGATGGCGCGCTGCACGGGCTGCTCGAGTCGCTGGACCCGAATTCCAGCTATCTGACGGCGACTGAGTTCAAGGAGTACAAGTCCAATCAGACCGAGGCCAAAGGCGAAATCGGGGCTGCGGTGTCCAAGCGCTTTGGCTATGCCGCGGTCATCTCGGTCATTCCTGGCGGTCCGGCGGACAAGGCCGGCATCCAGGACGGCGATATCTTCGAAGCTATTGAAGGCAAGAGCACCCGCGAGATGTCACTCGCCGAAATTCACAATCTGCTACAGGGCCAGCCCGGTTCGAACCTGAACGTATCGGTGGTTCGAGCCCGTCGCGCCGAACCGCAGAAGATGGTCATCACCCGCGATATCGTGACCGTGCCGCCGGTAACTGACAAAATGGTGGACGACGGTATCGGTTACATTCAGGTGGATGCCTTCAACAAGGGCAAGGCACAGGAGATCGCGGCCAAGGTCCGCGCCCTGGAGAAATCCGGAGCTAAAAAGCTGATTCTCGACTTGCGCAATTGCGCCGAGGGCGACGAATCGGAAGGCATCGCCGCTGCCAATTTGTTCCTCAACCACGGCACCATCACTTATCTTCAAGGCCAGAAGTACCCTCGTGAGGCTTTCAACGCGGACGCTTCGAAGGCCATCACCAACCTGCCCCTGGTCGTCCTGGTGAACAAGGGCACGGCCGGACCGGCCGAAGTCTTGGCCGCCGCGGTGCTCGAAAATGCCCGTGGAGATGTTGTGGGCGATAAGACTTTCGGCGATGGATCGATCCAGAAGACGATTCCACTCCCCGATGGCTCCGCCCTGATCCTCTCGGTCGCCAAGTACTACTCGCCCAGCGGCAAGGCGATCCAGGACAGCGCCGTCACCCCCAACATTGTGATCGCGGATAGTGACGATGACGCCGCACTTCCGGACGATGACGACAACGCCACCCCGGCAGAGGAAGACAAAACGAAACCTCCGCAAGAGGACGAACAGCTGCACAAGGCGATTCAGGTGCTGAAGAGCAAGACCAGTTAGTCGTTGGTCGCTCGTCGTCCGTCATTGGTCATTGTTCGTTGGTCATTGTTCGTTGGTCATTGTTCGTTGGTCTTGATCGCGCGCCCTTGGGCGCGCGGTCTTGTTTTAGGACGCCCAGACCGTCAGATTCCCATGTGAAATTCACTCCAGCGCATTTTGCCTAAGTAGACACAGCCAGCCTTCTGGTGACAACAGAAGTTCGCCAGAGGCTAGCTTGCAGTCTCCGCACCTCAAGCGTAGCATTCGGCAACCAGCCTGGCGGCTGACGGCGGTTCCGGGCCAGTGGCTCGCTGATTCTGGGAGGACGCTATCGATTAACCGAACAGATGGTTGGCTTAACCGTTGGGTTAGCGTGAACCGCCCGACCTTCCGCGCTCACGCTGTGCCTCCAGGTCAAGCGCTCGACACAAGGTACTGCGAATCACAGAGTTGGGAGGAACAACTCCACCTTCGCAAATCTATGGAGTTTTTGGCCCACCACCTGCAGTCATCAAGGACCGTAAGGGTAGTTGGGCTACAGCTTGACGGGGCTCCCGGCTCTGATGTTGCTCGGCTTTCGCGCTTGGGGGTGGACCATGGCGACGCAACGTTCCGTCTGTACCTTTGGTTTGTGGCTACTGTTTGCCGCCTTTGCCACTTTTGGGGCGATCTGCGAAACAGCCTTCACACAGGACTGTCCCGGATGCGCCGTAACCGCCGATGTGGAAGAGCCTATCTCCACGGGTGAGTGGTTGTTGACCAAACAGGTGACCGAAGTCAACGTGCTTTTTGTAGCAGCACGCAAAAGCAGACCTGTTGGCAACCTGTCCCAGGCTGACATCTCGGTCCGCGACGACAACAAGCCCCCCAGTGCCATTTTGCGCTTTCGAACCGAGCAGGCGCTCCCATTGCGCGTCGGAGTAGTCATCGATACCAGTAATTCCGTGACCTCGCGATTCCGCTTTGAGCAGGCTGCCGCGAGCCTGTTCTTTCAGGAGGTGATGGATCGAAATGGCGACCTCGGCTTCGTGATGGGATTCGAGAATCACCCTCATGTGACACAGGATTTCGTTGGCGATCCCGATCTGCTCGCCAAAGGCGTGGAGCGATTGACGATTGGAGGGGGAACGGCCCTCTACGACGCAGTTCGTGCCGCTTGCCAGAAGCTTCTGCACCGGCCGGAACAGGATATGGTGGCGCCGGTGCTGGTAGTCCTCTCGGACGGCCTTAACAATGCCGGTGTCGTGAGTTTGGAACGCGCCATCGATGCTGCGCAGGAAGCCGAAGTCACTATCTATACCATCAGCACGAACTATCGGACGTCTTCTCCTGAGACAGATTTTGACGCGCAAAGCGGTAATTCAAATCTGCGCCGGTTGGCGGAGCAAACCGGGGGTCGGCTGCTTACTCCGCGCAGCCCCAAGGATGTGACGAAAGCTTTCGAAAAAATAGGCCAGGAGCTGCGCAGCCGGTACGCGGTTTCCTACAAGCCCGCGGATTTCACGCCTGACGGCCGCTATCGAACCATCAAAATCGAAGCGCAAAAGACAGGAGAAAAGATGGAGATTCGCGCCCGAAAAGGATATTACGCAAGAGCCGCATCTTCGCTCAGTTCCGGTTCCCCGGAAGAGGTTCGCCCGTCATCCGTACGGTAAAGCTATCGGCCGCCTCGGAACAGTCCGACTCACGATGGGCGTCATCAGCGTCTGTACCACATGCGCACATGGATGATGCTTCCTGGTATTGACTGATGACCAACGGCTAACGACCAACGGCTAACGACCAGCGGCTACGAGACCGGCGACTCCCCTCCTGATATCCTGAATTCAGTCTCTGTGAAATTTCAGGTGCAAGATTCCCCGGCGTCCGCGACTGCCGAAAGCAGAATGGTGGGCCGCCTTGTGATCGGCCTGCTGGTGCTGGTCTCCGCCCTGGGGGGCGCGACCGCCGGTCTCCTCCTCGTCTACTCCACCGACCTGCCTCAAGTCGATCAACTTGAGCACTATCGCCCCAGTTCCATCACCGAACTCTACGGCGACCAGGGGCACACCATCGGGTCCTTCGCGCTGCAACGCCGCGTGGTGGCCACCTATGACGACTATCCGCAGGTCTTGCGCCAGGCGCTGATTTCCATCGAAGACAAGGATTTTTACCGGCACTGGGGGATCAACGTCTGGCGAATCGCCGGCGCCGCCTACCGCGATATCCGATCCGGCGGCAGAGTGCAAGGCGCTTCCACCTTGACCATGCAGCTGGCGCGCAATCTTTTTCTCTCGCCCGACCGCTCTTTTCATCGGAAGATTCAGGAAGCGCTTCTGGCCGTCCAGATCGAGCGGCGTTTCACCAAACCGCAGATCTTTACCCTGTACGCCAACCAGATCTATCTCGGCCACGGCGTCTACGGATTCGAGGCCGCATCCGAGTTTTACTTCAGCAAGCCGGCAAAAAAACTGACCCTCGACGAAGCCGCGCTTCTCGCCGGCCTGCCTAAATCGCCGACTTACTATTCGCCCATCACTCATCCCGACCATGCGCTGAAGCGCCGCAACCTGGTCATCAATTCCATGCTCGAGGACGGAGAGATCACGGCGCAACAGGCGACCGTGGCCCGCGATCAGCCCATCCGCCTCGAACTGGCCCACGATCCTGATTCCCTGGCGCCCTACTTTGTCGAGGAAATCCGCCGCTATCTGGAAGCTAAGTACGGGAGTGACCAGGTCCACGAAGGCGGGCTGCGAGTTTACACCTCGCTCGACATGGATCTGCAGCGCGCCGCCAACCGCGCTCTATTCGACGGCCTGGCCGCTTATGAACGGCGCCATGGCTGGAGGGGCCATCTCCAGAATATTTTGAACGGAGACGCGACCCTGGCGAACTACCAGCATCCCGACTGGGACAGCGAACCCGAGATTGACGATTATGTCCATGCCCTGGTGGTGGCCGTGGGCCCGGCTTCCGCGAGCATCCGATTTGGCCGCTACTCGGCGACACTCACGCCCGCCGATGCCGCCTGGACCCGCCGCAAGCTCCCGTCCATCCTGAAACCCGGCGACATCGCCTACGTGAAAATCCTCTGGCTGAGCCCTGAGGGAAAAGCGCGAGTCAGCCTGGAAGAAGACTCAGGGGTGCAGGGCGCGCTGGTTGCCATCGACAACGCCACCGGCGAGATCAAGGCCATGGTCGGCGGACGCGATTTCAATCTGTCAAAATTCAATCGCGCCACCCAGGCGCTGCGCCAGGTAGGGTCGTCCTTCAAGCCCTATGTCTATACCGCGGCCATCGACCGCGGCGCCACGCCGGATGACACCATCCTTGACGCGCCTATCTCGTTTCCGATGCCTTCCGGCCCTCCGTACGAGCCGCACAATTACGACGAGAAGTTTGAAGGCATGATTACGCTTCGCCGCGCACTGGCCCAGTCTCGCAACATTCCGGCCCTGAAGCTGGCCGACAACCTCGGCATCAACACGGTCATCGACTACGCGCATCGCTTTGGCATCACCTCTAACATTCCGCCCTACCTGCCGGTCGCCCTGGGCGCAGTTGAAATCACTCCCCTGGAGCAGACATCCGCCTACAGCGTCTTCCCCAGTGACGGCGTGCGCATCACGCCCCGCTACATCACCAAGGTAACGGACTACGAAGGCCGCACCCTGGAAGAAGATTTCCCCGACGTGAAGGACGTAGTCAGCGCGCGCACCGCGCGGATCATGACTGCCATGCTGCGGGAGGTCGTGTTGCACGGCACTGGAATTGCCGCAGCGAGTTTGAAATATCCGCTGGCGGGGAAAACCGGCACCACCAACAACTTTACCGACGCCTGGTTCGTCGGCTTCTCACCTTCCATTACTTGTGGCGTCTGGGTCGGCTACGACGAGGATAAATTTCTGGGAGCACGGGAAACTGGAGCCCGAGCCGCATTACCCATCTGGATGGACTTCATGAAGGCCGCATTAGCAGGAAAAGACCCGGGAGAGTTCCAACCGCCCCCAGACGCTATGCCGAACGCGTCGGCACAAAAGGTGGACACGCCGGACACGGCACCGGCGGGAGATGAAGCGCACTAAGCCACCCCCGCCCACGTAGGGGCAGGTGTCCCACCTGCCCGGCCGAGCGAAGCTCGGCCAGATTTTTGACGACCGCAACGATCTCAAAGAAACGAACCGCGGAAACGAACCGCGGCAGCGCCATTGCAACCGGTAGGGGTCCTTCGACTTCGCGATCGATTCGCAAGCGAATCGAGTCGCTCCGCTCAGGATGACAGTGCGGCCGGCTGCTGGGTGGAACTCCGCGAGAGCTATTTTTTCAGCGCCGCAAAACTCTCATCCAGAATCCGCGCCGCCTCATCCACATCCGCCTTCGCAATATTCAAAGGCGGCGACATGCGAATGACGTTACCGTAGAACCCGCCCTTGCCTACCAGCAAGCCGCGCTTGCGCGCTTCTTCCATCAAGGCATTCGTGCCCGCGGACGCCGGCTTCTTGGTCTCGCGATCTTCCACCAGTTCCAGAGCCTGCATCAGCCCCATGCCGCGCACGTCGCCGATGATCGCGTGTTTGGCCTGCAGTTCTTCCAGCTTCTTGCGGAAATACTCGCCCACCACTGCGGCATTCGTCCGCAAATCGTCTTCCTCGATGATGTCAATGACCGCCCGGGCGGTCACGCTGGTCACGGGATTGCCGCCGAAGGTTGAAATGGTCATGCCCTGAAAAGAATCCGCAATTTCGGGCTTGGCCACGGTGAGTCCAATGGGCACGCCGTTGCCCAGCCCTTTGGCAGCGGTAATCATGTCCGGTTCCACTTCCCAATGCTCGATGCCGAACCATTTATGCCCCGTCCGTCCCCAGGCAGTCTGCACTTCGTCGGAAATAAAATCGCCCCCGTATTGTTTGACGATATTGAAGGCCAGCTTGAAATATTCCTTGGGCGGCGTGATGAAACCGGCTACGCCCTGAATCGGCTCCGCCAGGAAAGCGGCGATGCGTCCCGACGTCGAAAACTGGATCACGTTCTCGATGTCCTTCGCGCACGCCACTTCGCACGAGGGATACTTCAGCCCCAGTGGACAGCGATAGCAGTACGGATTCATGGCATGCACAATCCCGACTTCAATCGTGCCCTTGCGCCATGTATTCATGCCTGTGAGCCCGCGGGTCAGCGACGAGCGTCCGCTGTAACCCTGCCGCAGCGCCACCACTTCAAAGTTCCCGGTGTGCATGCGCGCCACTTGAATCGCGGTTTCATTGGCCTCGGTCCCGCTATTGGTGAAGTAAGACTTCTTCAGCGCGCCCGGCGTAATCTGCGCCAGTTTCTCCGCCAGATCGACCATCGGCACATTGGGAAAGCAGGTCGACACATGCTGCAGGCGATCGATCTGGTCCTTGGTGCGCGAAGTCACCCGCGGATTGCAGTGACCAACGCTGATGGTCACGATGCCACCGAAAAAATCGAGGTACTTTTTTCCCTCGACGTCCCACACGTGCTGCATGGACGCATGGTCCATGGGCAGGGGATCGGAGTAGTAGGTCGAGACCGAAGGAAAAACGTATTCCTTCTGTTTGCGATTGATCTCTTCCCGCGTCAGGTGCGACTTCTCAGCCGGAACAGTCGTAGTGCTCATGCTGGACCTCAGGCGGAACGCCTCATTCAGGATGTGGGACTTGCTTGAAACCAACCATCATAAACCACTAGCCCGCTTTTGTCGGACGCGGCTTTGCGCCTGTCTGTGGCATCGGAGCGGCGCGGGCGCCGTTGCGGAATTGCTCTAACGCGGCGAAAATCTGGGGACCGTAGAGCGCGGCTTTGTATTCGCCGAATCCGGAGATGCCGAGCAGTTCGGGAATCGAACCCGGGCGTTTGCGGCAGACCTCGTCGAGCGCGGAATCGTGCATCACGACAAAAGCAGGAACGCCCTGCTGCTTCGCCGTAGCCCGCCGCCACTCTCGCAAATATTCGCGCAGATCAGGGTCAACATGAAGGCTTGCGGTCACGGCCGCAGGCGTCAGCCGCCGAGCCGGCGCCACCACGGCGGTTGGCGGCTCCAGCCTGGACCGTTCCACCTTGACCGACTTGACCAGCCACTCGGATTCACAGCCGCACGCGTCGCAAGCGCCGCACGTCGTCCACTTCGGGCTCTCCCCGAAATGCACGCAAATCTCGCGATGCCGGCAGCCCTTCGATTCGGCAAAGCCGCGGATGGCATGATAGCGCTGCCAGGCCCGCTCTTTCTCGGCCGGATCGACGATCTGATCGGCGAAATACGCCAGCAAGGCGGCGTCTCGCTTTTGCCAGAGCAGGATGCAATCTGCCGGCTGCCCGTCGCGTCCCGCGCGTCCGGCTTCCTGGTAGTACTGTTCGATCGACTTGGGCAGCGCCAGATGCACCACCGCCCGCACCGAGGCCTTGTTGATGCCCAGTCCGAAAGCGATCGTGCCCACCAGCACCCGGACTTCGTCCGACATCCAGCGTTCCTGGTGGTCTCGTCTCTTCGCCGCTTCCATCTTGCCGTGGTACCCGATGGCGGGAATCTGATGCTCGTCCAGATAGTCCACCGTCGCCTCGACCTTCGCGATAGTCGGCGCGTAGACGATGATGCTGCTGTCCTGGTAGTTGCGCAAGGCTCGAAGCAACAAGCTCGGCTGCTCGCCTCCTTCGCATTCCTTTACCAAATAGCGGAGATTCGACCGGTGAAAGCTGGCAATGCACTTGTGCGGATCACGCAGCTGCAGCTGGTGAAGAATATCGTGACGCACCCGCCGGGTCGCGCTGGCGGTAAAAGCGGCGATGGGACGATCAGGAAAATGCTCCCGCAACCGGCTCAGCTGCCGGTATTCCGGACGGAACTCATGCCCCCACTCGGAGATGCAATGTGCCTCGTCGATCGCGAAGAAAGCAATTGGAATCCGCTGCAGCCAGCTGATTGTATCGGCCCTCGCCAGCCGCTCCGGAGAAAGATACAGCAGGCGGTACTCGCCCGCCGATGCTTTGCGCATGACCTCGGTCTGCTTGTCCCCGGACAGAGAGCTGTTCAGCACGGCGGCGGGAATTCCCATCTGCGCCAGCTGCGCCGCCTGGTCCTGCATCAACGCAATCAGGGGCGAGATCACGATTGCGGTCTGTCCTAACATCACCGCCGGCAACTGGTAGCACAGTGACTTCCCGCCCCCGGTCGGCATGACTACGCAACTGTCCTGTCCGTCGAGCAGGCTGCGCACGATGCGTTCCTGCAAAGGCCGGAACGAGTCGTATCCCCAGTGACGCCGCAGAGTGCTCAGAAGATCGCGTACCGGCGTCGGGTTTGCCGCGGACATGTTGATCAGTATAGATGGTGCGGTGCGCTGTGGAAGGCGGGTGCTCACACAACGTCGATCCTGAATCGGGAAAGCAACTATAATCTCGCCTGATGAAATCTTTTTTCCGGCTGGTCCTGCTGGCGCTGGTGTTGCTGATCGTGGCGCTGATCTCCGCGCTCACCGCCATGCGGCTGGCCATCCATGGCCATGAAGTCGCCGTCCCCGATCTGGTGGGCAAGAGCCCCGCCGCCGCCCGCATGATCGCCGAAGAAAGCGGACTGGAACTTGACGTTGAACGGCAGTACTACAGCCCCACGGTGCCTGAAGGAAAGATCCTGTCCCAGCTCCCGCCCGCTGGAAGCAAGGTACGTAGCGGCTGGCAAGTCCGCGTCGCCGAGAGCCTGGGCCCGCAGCGAGTCGCCATCCCCAATGTAATCGGCGAGACCGAGCGCGCCGCCAGCCTCAACATCCGACGCCGCGGCCTGGACGTCGGCGCGGTCGCGCAAATGCAATCGCCCGATGCCCCCGACGGTCAAATCCTGTCGCAAGCGCCACCCCCAAATGCGAGCGGCATCTCCGCACCCAAAATCAGCCTGCTGGTGGCTGCGCCTTCGCAACCCCAGGCCCTGGTGATGCCCAACTTGGCGGGACAGCTTTTAGGCAGAGTCACGCAGGCATTGCGGGATGCCGGAATGACCCTGGGAACCGTAGCCACGGCACCACGTCCCGAGGGTTCGTCGTCCGCGCTGCCACCAGCCCAAGCCCCCTATCCCGGCAGCACCATCGTCTCCCAGAATCCCCCAGCCGGAGAGAAGGTGACCGCGGGCACAATTGTCAATCTTGAAGTCCGCTGATTTCCTTCTTTCTACGCCATCCCACGTGACGGAACCGGCTTGGTCCGTGCGCATCCCGGAATCCGCGGCTAGCTTTTTTGCAGGATCGCCACAAAGAATCCGTCACAAGGATGCACGCCGGGGATCGTCCTCAGAAACTGCCCGCTCACCAGGGAATCAATATCTTTCCACACCAGCTCTCCTTCCGCCCGCAGCCGTTCCATTTCTATCCGGCAGTCGATGACGCGAAATGAGGGTTCGGCCGCGAGCGCCTGCTCCACCACCTCCTCATTCTCCTCCCGCTCCAGAGAGCAGGTGGAATAAACCAGCCTGCCTCCCGGCGCAACATGCTGCATGGCCGCCCGCAAAATCGCCAACTGCCGCACCGCGAGATCGGCGAGGTCTTCAGCTCGCAATCGCCACTTGATCTCAGGATTGTGCGCCAGAGTGCCGGTGCCCGAGCAGGGCACATCGGCCAGCACCCGATCGAAGCTTGCGCTCGCCGCGAACTTGCCCAGGTCCGAGTTAATCACTTCGACGTTCTTGGCAGAAACCAGCTTGCGCAACAGACGTGCCCGGTGAGCATGCAACTCCAGGGCGACGATTCGGGCATCGGGATTGCGCTCCGCCAGCACGCGAGTCTTGCCGCCCGGCGCCGCGCAGCAGTCCAGGATTCTCGGTCCCCTGCCCACGACCAGCGCGACCAACTGGGAGGCTTCATCCTGAATGGCAACTCGATCCTCAGCGAAGGCCCGCGTGAGGGACACATTACCGGCCCGAATCCGCCGCGCCGAAGTCAGCAATTGGCCGGAGGCAAGCTCGATTCCGTCCAGCCTCAGTTCCGCTTCTGTGCGAATGTCAGTGAATCGAACCGCAGCCTCTGGGGCCCGCTGGTCGTAGCTGCAAACCAGTCGCGCCCGGTCCAGCCCGAACTGCCGCGCCCATCGCTCGACAAGCCAGAGCGGATGCGCCAGTTTCTGCGACAACTCTGCCGCGCTTCCGCGCTCGGCGGCGCTCCTAAGCGTGGCGAGAAAGCCCTCATCTTTTGCCGCAGCCTTCGCCGTTGATGTACCTTCCGCCAACCTGCGCAGCACCGCATTCGTAAAGGGAGCAGCCGAGCGCTTGCGTGCGCGTTTCACCAGTTCCACGCTTTCATGCACCGCGGCGCGTCCCGGAATCCGGTCCAGAAATAACAATTGATATGCCGCCAGGCGCAATGCCGTGAGCACTTCAAGATCGAGCTTTTCCATCCCCGTGTTGGAGAAGCGGCTGATCTCCGCATCCAGCAGCGACCGCCAGCGCAGCACACCCATCACCAGTTCGGTGGTAAGGCCATGGTCTGCCGGCGAGAGCTTTGCGTATGGGCTCGCGTGCAATAGCTCGGAGGCGTAAGCAGCCTGCCGCTCAATGCGAAGCAGAACATCGAAGGCTGCGGCACGAGCGGGAGACGTAGACATGGATTTCAGAAGTTCAGTTGTTAGTGACTGGTTGCCAGTTCTCAGTGGCCCAGCTTCTCTCCCGTACGCGGTTGATGGCCATGAACGAAATCGGTCGCCGGCATGCGTTTCTTCCCTTCGAGTTGCACTTCGAGCAGTTCCAGCGCGCTTCCCACTCCGCAACCTACAATCAGATGACCATCTTGCACCACGATTTCCGCCGCCGCAGCGGCATGGTGCGCGGGTTGCGCCTTCCAGATGTGGAGGTTCTTTCCCCGAAAGCTGGTGTAGGCGCCCGGCCAGGGCTGAAAACCGCGGAGGCGATTCGCAATTTCCTGCGCCGTGAGCTGAAAATCAACCTGGCCATCTTCTTTCTTCAGGATCGGCGCGAGGGTGGCTTGTGCATCGTCCTGTGGCCGGGGACGGACCCTCCCATCCTGCAGTCCATGCAGGGTCTCAACCATGAGTTCAGCGCCGAGCGCGGCCATTCGCGGAGACAGGGTCACCGCCGTGTCGTCGGGCGCGATCGGAATCTCTTTCTGGAGAAGAATGTCGCCGGTGTCGAGCCCGGCATCGATTCGCATGGTGGTAACGCCACTCACGCTTTCGCCGCGGGCGATGGCCCACTGAATCGGCGCCGCGCCACGATACTTGGGCAACAAGGACGCATGCAGATTGAGGTTTCCCAGCCGGGGCAGACTGATCATCCAGGCTGGAATGATCCGCCCGTATCCGACGACGATGATTGCGTCAGGCGCGACTTCCGCAAGGCGCGCTTCAAATTCCTGGTTGTTCTTGATCTTGTCCGGCTGGCTCAGCGGCAATCCTAATTGCAGGGCCCGCTGCTTCACTGGCGAAGGCGCAAGTTCCATGCCCCGGCCCCTGGGTCGGTCCGGCTGCGTCACCACGAGACGCACTACAAACCGGGCCCCCACCAGTTTTTCGAGGGTAGGCACCGCGAACCCTGGCGTGCCACAAAAAACGAGATTGAGAGACGAGGGCATCCGAGGATTGAGTCATTGGGGAATTTAGAAATTGAGTAATTCAAGACCCAATTACCCAATTCCTACCATTCCCCGGCTTTCATCAGCTTGCGGATCTTGCGCTTCATGAAGTCCCGCTTGAGGGCGCTGATGTGGCTGATGTAGAGCTTGCCGTTGAGATGATCAGTTTCGTGCAGGAAGGCGCGGGCCAACAGGTCCTCACCTGTTTTCTCGAACCACTTCCCGTTGACATCCTGCGCCCGGATGGTCACCTTGCGGGGGCGGGCCACCGGTTCGCGAAACTCCGGAATGCTCAGACAGCCTTCGTTCTGGCTATGGCGGCCTTCCGTCTTGATGATTTCCGGATTTACAATCACCAGCTTGGCGTCCGGGTCTTCCTTGAAAGTAACGTCGATGACCGCCAGCCGTTTCGAAATTCCGATTTGCGGCGCCGCCAATCCCACCCCGTGCGCCGCGTACATGGACTCGAACATGTCATCGACCAGCTTCTTCAAATCGTCGTCAAAAACAATAACCGGTTCTGCAAGTTTCTCCAGGACCGGATTTCCAAATTTCACAATGGGATAGATCATGCAGGTTTCGATCGTCAGCCTTGGCACTCAGTAATTTTTTACTTGCTCCAGATATCCCTTGAGGTTTCGTGCAGTTTCCGTCATGGAATCGCCGCCGAATTTCTCCAGGGCGCAGCGCGCCAAAGTCAGCGCCACCATGGCCTCCGCCCCCACTCCCGCGGCCGGCACCACACACACGTCAGATCGCTCGTATGCCGCCTTGACCGGCTCCCGGCTGGCGAAATCCACCGACTGCAAAGGACGCCGCAAAGTGGAAATCGGCTTCAGATATCCGCGTACGATGATGTCCTCGCCGTTCGACACTCCACCTTCGATTCCTCCGGCGTTATTCCGGCTGCGGGTAAATCCGGTCGCCGCCCCATATCCTATTTCATCATGCACGGCGGAACCCGGAGAGGACGCCGCCGTCACCCCGGCCCCGATTTCGACCGCTTTCACCGCCTGCAGCGACATGACCGCGCCCGCGAGCAGACCGTCAAGCCGTTCATCCCACTGCGCGTAGGTGCCCAGTCCCGGCGGGACTTTATGGGCCACGACTTCGAAAATGCCTCCGACGGAATCTCCCGTCCTCAGTACCTTGTCTACCTCGTCTTTCATTTGCTGCTCAGCTTCAGGATCGGCGCAATTCAGCAGGACCTCATTGCGCTCCGAAAGACCGCGAATCTGTTCCCATGAAACATCCTTTTTCAATGCCGCGCCGCCCACGGCCACCACGTGGCTGAGCACCTCGATTCCCAGTTCGCGCAGGAACAACTTGGCCACGGCGCCAATCGCGACCCGCGCCGCCGATTCCCGCGCCGACGCCCGTTCGAGCACGTAGCGGGCCTCGGGGAAATTGTATTTCAGCGCCCCCGCGAGGTCGGCGTGACCGGGACGCGGCGAAGCCACCCGCTTATGCTTGGCCGCGTCTCCTTCCTCGACCGGAAGCGATTCCTGCCAGTTCTTCCAGTCTTTGTTCTCGAGCAGGATCGCGATAGGCGATCCAATGGTTGTCCCGTGGCGCACGCCCGACAGAATATGAGCTTTGTCGGTCTCGATCTTCATCCGCCCGCCACGGCCGAACCCCTGTTGCCGGCGCCACAGTTCACGGTCCAGAAAGGCCTGGTCCACTTTCAGTCCGGCAGGCACTCCCGAAAGAAAGGCAACCAGCGCCTCGCCATGCGATTCCCCGGCAGTGTAGTAACGAAGCATCGTTTTGGAATTGTATCCGATGAGATGGAATTGGCTGAGAACCGAGAACTCAGATCTGAAAACTGAACTTATTTCGTCCCGTTCGGATAAACCAGAATCTTGCTCGCCTCGCCCGTCTTCAACCGCTCCATGGCCTTGGAGAAGTCCTTCATTGCGATGCGGTCGGTAATCACCGGATGCAGATTCAGTTTCCCCGCCTTCAACAGTGCGGTCATCTGATACCAGGTCTGATACATCCGCCGCCCGCTGATGCCCTGAACCGTAATGCCTTTGAAAATGATGTCCTCGGAAAAATTCAGCGAAATGGGCTTGGAGGTGAGGCCGAGAAGCGAAATACGTCCGCCGCGCCGGACAACGTCAAACGCGGTTCGTATCGCACTGGGATGGCCGGCCATCTCGAGCACGACATCCGCCCCCAGACCACCCGTTCGCTCCATCACGATAGCGCGCACGTCCTCGGTCGAGGGATCGAGGACCCAGTCCGCTTTCATGTCATGGGCCAGCCGCCGCCGATGCTCGTTTACCTCGATGGCAAAAATCGTGGTCGCCCCCACCGCGCGCGCCACTGCGATCGAGAACAATCCGATAGGCCCGCAGCCGGTAATCGCCACGGTCTTGGCCGCAATCTCCCCGGCCAGCACGCTGTGGACGGCGTTTCCCAACGGATCCAGAATCGAGGCGTACTCCTGGGGAATGGCCGGGTCGAGCTTCCATATATTGGACTCCGGAATCACCACATACTCGGCGAATGCGCCGTCGGCATCCACGCCGATAATCTTCACGTTCTGGCATATATGAGCTTCCCCGGTGCGGCATTGCAGACACTTGCCGCAAGCCACGTGCATCTCGGCGGAAACAAAATCGCCTTCCTTCACGCTGGTGACTTCATCGCCAAACGCCGCCACCTCGCCGCAAAACTCGTGCCCGGGAATCAGCGGTGGATGGATCCGGTGCTGCGCCCAGCGGTCCCACTCATAGATATGCAGATCGGTGCCACAGATGGAGGCAACTTTGACCTTAACCAGAACCTCGTTCCGTCCAAAAGCCGGAATTTTGACCTCGCGGATCTCAGCGCCCGGCGCGGCTTCCGGCTTGACCACCGCGAGCATCGTTTTCCGCATGAAAAGGGCAACCTGTGAGTCTGAAATGACCAGCCGAACTCTTGATTTTAGCACCCGGCTGGTCAGGCACTCGGGCTTGGGGAGAGCGCCTGCATATTGGCGCTTGAAAGCGGGTTTTACTAGACAGTGACCGCGGGAGCTGGTTCCAACTGAATCTCAATCCCGCCCAGTCGCTTCGCGATCAGGTTATAAATCCAGGCCCCTATGGCGCCGAACACGAACCCCATCGCGCCATAGAGGACCGGCGCGAGGATGCCGAAGGCAAGCATGGCTGCGCCGCCGATGGCACTGTTCGCTTGTCGCGTCGCTATACTGGCCAGCCCGGCGATCAAGGCGAAAGGGATAAAGAGCAACCCCATACAGCCGTACAAGACTCCCAACATCTTGGCACAGGAAAGAACGCCCACCGATCTTATGCGTTGCATCACCCCTCCTGCAGTTCAGCGATTTTGATTTGAGTTTCCCCAACCGCCTCCGCCCGGTGTCTCGACCCGAATCCGTTCTCCCTTGACTAACCGCACATGGGATTTGCCTGGCAATTTTTCCACCCTGCCGTCTCTCCGGATCACGGATGCGTTTCCGGGCAAACCATCGGCGCCTCCGCTCAGTCCCCAAGGCCCACGCGTACGCCGGTCGGCCAGCAGGGTGACTTCGGCGTCCGCCAACACTTCAATTTCCCTCACGATGCCGTTCCCGCCGCGATGCCTGCCGCCGCCTCCGCTTCCAGTCCGCAGAGAATATTGGCGCACTCGCAGCGGATATGAATACTCCAGCGCTTCCGCCGGCGTGTTCAGCGAATTCGTCATGTGAGTATGTACACCCGAAACGCCCGCCTTTGTCGGACGAGCACCCATCCCGCCCGCGACGGTCTCATAATAGGCAAACGGCTCGCCCGTGCGCGGGTCCATTCCACCGATGGTGAGATTGTTCATGGTTCCCGAAGCCGCCGCCGGAATCCGCTCTGGAACAGCCTGGGCCAGCGCCCGCAGCAGAACATCCACGACGCGCTGTGAGGTTTCGACGTTCCCGCCCGCCACGGCCGCCGGAGGCCGGGCATTCACTATCGTTCCTGCCGGCGCAACCACCCGGATCGGCCGCATCAGCCCTGAGGTTGCCGGCACATCATCAGCCAACAGACATCGGAATACATAAAAGCAAGCAGAATAGGTAATCGCTTCGACCGCATTGATACTTCCTTGAACCTGCGGATCGGAACCGGTGAAATCCACCGTAACCGCGTGGCTGCGGGGGACTCGGCCGCGATGACCATGAACTTTCACCGCCACGGCGATCTTCACCGGACGGTCGCTGATGCCGTCGCTGTCCATGAAGTCTTCCGCCCGGTACGTGCCCTTCGGCACTTGCGTCAGGAACGCGCGCATCATCTGCTCCGAGTAAGTCAACAACTCTCGCGCCGCGGAGCGCGCCCGCGCCAGCCCATACCGCTCGCAAACTTCACGCAACCGCTGGGCGCCGGTATGGCAGGCGGCAATCTGCGCTCCCAGGTCGCCTTCGCGCTCATTCGGTGTGCGTACGTTATTTAACAGCAGAGCCAGAACGTCAGCGTCCATGGTTCCAGAGCGCACGATTCGCACCGGAGGAATGCGCAAGCCTTCCTGGTAAATCTCGCGGCACAGGCCCATCGATCCCGGATATGTTCCACCCACGTCCGCGTGATGGGCGCGTGAAGCGACGTAGAAATCCGGACGGCTACGACGCTCTCGCAGCACATAGACCGGCGCCACCAGCGTGATGTCCGGCAGATGGGTGCCTCCGCGAAAGGGATCGTTCAGCATCGCAACATCACCGGGGCCCAGCGGCAGGCTCGTAATGGCCGCGCGCACCGACATCGGCATCGAACCCAGATGCACGGGCATGTGATCGCCCATGGCAATCACTTCGCCGTTAGAATCAAAGATGGCGCAGGAGTAGTCCCGCCGCTCCTTGATATTGGGAGAAAACGCGGTCCGCCGCAGCGCCGCGCCCATCTCCTCCGCAATGGAGTGGTAAATATTCTTGAAGATTTCCAGCTCGATGGGATCCGTTCGCATAAGTCAGACTGTGTCGAGGCTGACCCAGCCTGCCGCCAGTGTACGATACCCCGTGCAAGTCAACTGGGGGAGCCCTTCGTGTCGCTCATTTTTCGCTGCTTTCTTGCGTCCCTGCGGCCAGAAACTCCGGGTTGCTTTAGAATGTGGTTGTCCCGGAGGCGCGGTCATGCTAGAAACGCGTTTGGGGAACAACGCATCCTACGATCGAATGCGGCTTCTGGAAACTTAACATGAGCCCACGAACCCGAGCCAACAACAAGTCCGCTGCAGCCGATGTGCTGATACCTGAAAAGCTTTATTTCCGCATCGGAGAAGTTTCCCGCCTGTGTCACCTGCCTGCCTACGTGCTGCGTTTCTGGGAAACTGAGTTTCCCCAGCTCAAGCCGGTGAAGAGCAGCACGGGTCAGCGTATGTACCGCCGCAAGGACGTCGAAAGCGTTCTCCGCATCAAGCAACTGCTTTATCAGGAAGGGTTCACTATCCCGGGCGCGCGGCAGCATCTGCGGGCAGAGATCAAGACCGACAGGAAACAGGACCCCCTGCCCTTCCCGGCACGTCCAACCTCCGAGCTGAAATACATTCGACAGGGATTGAAGGACATTCTCACCCTGCTCTCAGCCCGGCGCTAGGCGCCGAGGCTGAGAACCGGCTGCCCTGGCTACCGGCTGAAATTACCCGTGAACTTGTCCCTCCCCAGCCTTCCACTCAACGTGATCGATTCAACCTCGTTGCGATCATTGTTGAGCCGGGCTTGGGCCGTTCCTTGAGCCGATCCCCGGTCGGAACCGGTAATTCGCATAGTGAATCCGCCACCATCCGAACGCTCGACCACTCCGTAGAACGTAATCATGAAGTTTCCGCCCCGCAGCGAAACCGACGTACGCGATCCAGTGCTGTCCACGAATCCGCGGGTGATTCTGACGTTCCCGGCAGATCTGCTGTTGAAGGTGCCTCGTCCCGATGTATCTACTCTCACCCGAGGATAACCAGGAATGCCGGGACCGCCCGGTCCTTCAGGATAGCCAGGGCCGCCGGGACCACCTGGCCAGTTGCTGCTGCTGGCTCGCGGACTATAGGTCGCGCGTTCCACGCGATTGCGGCCGATATCCACAACGCAGTCGTAGTTTGCAGTCCTCCAGCTGTTCGGGCCCCCGATACCATAGCGCAGCCTCCCGCGCAGACCTTGCCGCCCATGAGACGGCGAGTAGCGGTCCTGGGTATCCAGGCTAAGGTTCACGCGTCGGCGGGCATCGGCACTGATTCGGTCTGCCAGGGCATTCTGGCACTGAGCCGTGATGGACGGTGGTCGTCCCGGCGGGTACTGTCCCGGCGGGTACTGTCCGGGAGGGTAGTGATTCGTCGACGCCTGGGCCTGCAGGGTTTGAGAGGAAGAATCTTGCGCCAGCGCGGGCATGACGGAAACAGCGGCAAGAATCAGGGCGCAGATTGACGGCAAAATTAGACGGGCGAAGGTCCGAAATGGAAGGGTATGGCACATGAGGACTCTCCTGAAGTGTTTTTGACCGCGGGCCTTTTTCGAGATGCGCCAATATACATCAAGACCCAGCGTCCGACGACACTGATCCACTGATATTGATCGCTTGCCATTGATCGTCTGACATTGATCGTTGGCCTGACCGCAGCCGGGTTAAAATCGACTGGAGGAATTCGCAATGCAAACGCAAGGTGAACCTAAACCGGACTCCAGGTCACGTCAAGCGGCAGAACATGTGGCAGGGGCTCATAGCTTGCTGAAGGCTCTGCAAGACAAAGTTGCGGAGCACCCCGAAATCGGCCAAGCCATCAATAAGCTGGAAATGGCGCTCGCGATTCTCGAAGTGCAGACCGGCGGAATGTTTTAGGGGTCTCCGATTCTTTCGCTCTTCTCAATCGGTTCAGGTTAAGGCCCGATCCAGATGGCTGTAGCCTCCGTCCACGAAAATATGCTGACCGGTAGTATGCCCGGACTTGCCGGAGAGCAAGAAAATCGCCATGGCGGCGATCTCGTCCGTGGTCGTCATTCGCTTCCCCAAAGGAATTTTGGAGAGGATAGCGCTCAGCTTCTCCTCGGGATTCGGGAAGGTCGCCAGCCACTCCCGATAGAGCGGGGTCATCACCTCTGCCGGCAGGATGGTATTCACGCGAATGTTGTACGGCAGCAGTTCCGCGGCCCACTCCCTGGTGAGCGCCATGATCGCGCCTTTCGAGGACGCGTAGCCCGAAGTGCTACCCTGTCCGGTGACGGCTGTCTTTGAGCCGATGTTCACAATCACCCCTTGAGCTCGCTTCAAGTGTGGCAGGGCGTAGTGGGCCATGCTGTAGTAATGCACCAGGTTGCGCCCCAGCGAGGCCACGTATTCGTTCGGATTTCCCTGCTCGAGGCCAACTTTGTCGTTGCGCCCCGCATTGTTGACCAGGGCGTCAAGCCGGCCAAATGTCTTGAGAGTTTCCTCGACCACCCGGGAACAGTCTTCCGGCACGGAGAGTTCGGCCATGCTCAGGCCAACGGCCATGCCCTTGTCGCGCAACTCGTTCTGCAATAGCCTCCCCGCTTCCGCATCGCGGTCCACGATCACCGGCACCGCGCCTTCGGCGGCGCTGGCCCGCACGATGGCTGCGCCGATTCCCTTGGCCCCGCCGGTCACGACGACGACTTTATCCTTCAGTTGTAGATCCATCCAGTTGCAGATCCATCGGTCCGCCGCAGATCCATCAGTTGGTTAGCCGTGCAGATTGAGAAAGCCGCCATCAAGCGGATAATCCACCCCGGTAATAAAGGAAGCCTCATCCGAACACAAGAAAAGCGCAAGCGAGGCAACTTCGCCGGGTTCCGCCATTCTTCCGATCGGCTGCGTCTGTGACAGTTTCGCAAACATTTCCGGTTCGCGCCCAGGATAAGTCTTGCGCAGGTAATTATCGACAAAAGGGGTGTGCACCCGGGCCGGCGAGATGCAATTGCAGCGGATCTTGTGACCCAGATAATCTCTGGCGACAGAATAGGTCATCGCGATCACGGCCGCCTTGCTCATGGAATAGGCAAAGCGGTCGGCCAGCCCGACGGAGCCCGCGATCGACGCCATGTTCAGGATCACGCCTCCGTTACCCGCTTTCATGGGGCCGATCGCGGCCAACATGCAGTTGTAGAATCCCTTCACATTCACTCGAAAGACGCGGTCAAAGTCCTGTTCGGTCGTGCTTTCAACCGTGCCGATGTGTGAGATTCCCGCATTGTTCACCAGGATCGACACCGGCCCCTGTGCGGCCAGCATTGCGAACCTGTCTTTGACCTGGTTTTGGTCGGTGACATCACAGGCGTAAGCCGCGGCATTTCCTCCCCCTGAGATAATCTGCCGGCAGGTTTCTTCCGCCTCGTTGAGGCTGACATCCAGGATCCGCACCGCGGCTCCATGAATGGCGAAGGTCAGCGAAATTGCCTGGCCGATGCCGCTGCCGCCGCCCGTAACCACGGCCACTTTGCCGTCGAGCCTGAAATTAGTATTGCCCTCTGGTTGACTCAGAGCGAGACGCCTCTCTTCCACGGGATAAAATCATTCTGCGCATTCAGCTCTGCCTTCGTCTTAATCTCGCCGCTCGCCACCTTGATCACCAGTTCCAGGATATCTTCCCCCATGCGCTCGATGGTGGTCTGACCCGAAACGATGCCACCGGTATCAATATCAATGATGTCGTTCATGCGCTGGGCCAGTGACGAATTGGTGGAGAGCTTCACCACGGGGGCAATCGGATTCCCGGTCGGTGTGCCCAGGCCGGTGGTAAACAAGACTACACTTGCTCCCGCGCCCACCTGCGCCGTAACACATTCAACATCATTTCCCGGCGTACATTGCAAGTGCAAGCCGGCGACGGTTGAATATTCCGGGTAGTCCAGCACCGCCGTAACCGGAGACTTCCCGCCCTTTTTCGCCGCCCCCGCCGATTTCATGGCGTCGGTCAGCAGTCCATCACGGATATTCCCCGGAGACGGATTCATCTCGAAGCCGGATCCAACCGATCGTGCGCGGGCCTGATAGTCGCGCATCAGCTTCGCGAACCGGTCGGAGACTTCCTTGCGCGTGCTGCGATTGATGAGTTCCTGTTCCACCCCGCACAATTCCGGAAATTCAGAAAGAATCGCCCGGCCCCCAAGCGTCACCAGAAGATCGGCGGTATGTCCGATCGCCGGATTGGCCGAAAGGCCGGAAAATCCGTCCGACCCGCCGCATTTCAAGCCTAGACACAGACGAGAAAGCTCCGCCGGCGTGCGCACCGCCTTATTGGCCTCGACCAGCCCAAGAAAGGTCTGCCGGATGGCGTCCGAAAGCATCGCCGACTCGGTTCCGCTCTTCTGTTGCTCCAGGATGATCACGGGCTTGCCGAGACTGGGGTTGCGCTTCTCGATCTGCTGCCGCAGGATGCCAATCTGCGCATTCTGGCAACCCAGGCTGAGGACCGTCGCTCCGGCGACATTGGGGTGGTTGATGTATCCCGCGATCAGCCCGCACAGATTGTTGGCATCCTCGCGGGTCCCGCCGCAGCCGCCTTCATGCAGCAGAAATTTAATGCCGTCAATATTCTCGAACAACCGGGACCCTTGCGGGTCCGGACCGTTCCCCGGCAAGTTGGGAGCAACGGTCTCATTCAGCTTGCCTTCCCGATAGAGCTTCGCCAGCGCGGCCACTTGCCGGCGATAGACCTGGGGCGCCGCGAAACCCAGTTCCTCCTCGAAAGCTTGTTTCAGAACGCCAATATTTCTGTTCTCGCAAAACACCAGGGGAACCACCAGCCAGTAGTTGCGCGTGCCGACCTGGCCATCCGGCCGCCGATAACCTGAAAAGGTGCGGCCTTTCCAGCGCGAAACATCGGGCGGCTCCCAATGGTACTCGCCGGACTGGTCACGGAAATCAGATGCCTGGTGCTGAACATTGCTGGTAGTCAGCCTTTCCCCCCGGCTGATTGGCTTTGCGGCCTTTCCCACCAGCACGCCATACATGATCACTTCAGCGCCCATGGCAAGGTCTTGCGTCGCGAACTTATGTTTGGCAGATACGTTGGAAACGAGAATGTAGTTTTTGCCGGAGAATTCGATCTGCTCACCTTGATTCAGGTCAGTAAGCGCGATCAGGACGTTGTCCCTGGAATCGAGTTGCAAAATCCGGTCGACCATTTCCTCTATTGTAGAACAGGGCGTTTCATTAGGCCTGATTCGTGGGTGATCTGTTGCTGTCCCGGCCGAACTGCGGCTGGCCTGACTTTGCGGCCAAATCTAGCCGCGTGCCGGCCCTGGCGGAAGCTTCAACTTCCAAAATCGTTGCGCATTCCCTCCCAGGACGGCAGCCCGCACCTGGGCCGAATGGCCGCCAAGGTAATCGTCCACCACACCCATGGCACGGGCGTAAGAAGCGGCCACAGTACACACCGGCCAATCGGACCCGATCATGAGCCGCTGCGGCCCGAAGCATTCGAAGGCAACATCCAGATATGGCCTGACATGCTCGGGTTTCCAGTGCTGCCAATCCGCTTCCGTCACCAATCCGGACAGCTTGCAAAAGACATTCGAAAACCCCGCCAGCTCGCGGATTCCGCTAGCCCAGGGATGCAGACTTCCGCTCTTGATCGGTGGTTTGGCCAGATGGTCCAGCACGAAACGCTGGCGGGGAAATTGCCGGACGAATTCCGCCGCCACTGGAAGATGTTTGGTGTAGATCAGAATGTCGTAGGCCAGATCGAACTCTTCCAGCCCGGAAATGCCGCGAAGGAACTCCGGACGCAGCAGGAATCGATCGTCGGGCTCGGCCTGCACCACGTGGCGAATCCCAACCAGCCTGGGATTCCCGGCCAAGGCTTGCAGCTGCGACCGGACGTCGGGAGACTGCAGGTCCACCCATCCGACCACTCCCAGAATAAATGGCGACGAAGCCGCCAGTTCGAGAAGCCATCGTGTCTCCTCGATCGTCTGCCGCGCCTGCACCGCGACGCAGCCCTGGAACCCGGCGTGTTCCAGTTCGGAGTTCAGGTCGTCCGGAAGGAAATCGCGGCGCAACGCTGCCATCGAATCGTCGATCCAGTCATACTGGCGCGGATCATAGACCCAGAAGTGCTGATGAGCGTCGATGCGCATGTTTACCGAATAACTCTCCGGCCTAACCCGGATACCAGACCCGGCGCGGATCGGCCTCACTTCGTTGATAAGTCCAGGCCTCTTCGATCAGACGCGTCAAGCCAAAAGCGGGCCGCCAGCCCAGCAGAAATTTCGCTTTGCTGTTGTCCAGCCAGGTTGACCAGAAAGGAGTCTCGATCGCAACCGAGGAAAGTCCTCGAGTCGCTTTCAGATAATCTGCCGCCTGCTGGTAATCCACCGGCTCGTCCATGCAGATGTTGAAGGTCTGCTGGTGGGCCTTGGGATGGTCCAGGGCCTGCAGGATCGCCTCGGTCAGGTCACTGACATGCACGAAGTTGCGTTGCACCGGCTTCCCCTTCGGGTCCAGCATCAAAGGCACAGCGCCGCTCTTCACGTATTCATCGGCGCGCTTGGCGCCCACCAGGTCTCGCCATCGCGGCCCCCCGAACACATCTTCGCCGAACGACAGCGAGTACTTGAAGTCGTCCTTTTCCATGATCCAGGGCGCTCGTAAACAACAACCTGCGAGGTCATACTGAATGAAATATTGCTCCAGCATCACTTCTTCGAGCACTTTGGAGAGCGCGTAGCAGCCGGGATACGCGCTGTGTTTCTGCTCCTCAGTGATGGGCAAAGGATGAGGATAGAAGAAGTGTCCCAGGGCAGCATCGCCGCCAATCAGGATGATCTGCCTGAAAGACGCGCTGATGCGGCACTCTTCCAGCAACCAGAACAGGCCCTTGACTGTAACATCCATCACGTCATCGGGAGTTTCCTTGCAGGTGGCACAATGCAGCACGTGTGTCACACCCTGCACGGCCGCGCGCACCACCGCCCGGTCCGAAATACTCCCCGCGACGACCTCCAGCCGGTCTTTGGATTGCAAAAGGCGGTTATGACATAACGCCCGGATCATCACATCCTGATCAGACTGCAGAATCTGGCCGATGAAATGACTGCCGACCTTGCCTGCAGCTCCGGTAACCAGAATGCGCCTCATCGGTTTCGTCATACTGATCGATAGATAATACAGCCCCGCTCAAATCGCAGTCAGGAACTGTTGCGGCAATGCAGGGAAACGCAGGAAGAAATCCTTGCGGCAGTCTTGAATTGCGCAGGCCCCCGCGCAACGACGTATCGTGAACACACACTCAATTCGACGACTGCACCTGCATGGTTTCGTCGATCCAGAGCTGCGCCGGGGCTCCGGCACTGTCCCGAGTGGCGGTTACGCGAAAGCCGCTGGACGTGGTTTCAACATCGTAGGTGTAAGGAGGCCTCTGCCTCTCGATGGTGATGTAGTTTCCTGAAATCAACTCATCCAGGGACGCGTACTTCTGTTCCGTGGCAAAGTAGCCGCGCTCCGCATTGGCAATGCTGATCAGATCATTCTTCACACCCACGATGTTGGCCGCTCCAGTGGGAGTATCGCCCCCACCGGGCGCAGACACGGTCTTCAACTGAATCGAATAGATATACATGCCGACCGCCATCACAACGACGATGCCCAAAAAACCAAAAGCACGGCCCATGGCTCCCTCCCTATGCCGCCATTGCATCGCGAAACGCCTTCAGGGACAAGTAACTAGAGTGTGGAGCCAGCTAATGAACTGATGCCCAGAAAACGAGCGGGGGCGCCCGCCCGCGCCCGGATTGCCTGGCAGTTCGATCGAGATTTACTGGCTAAAACCCCTATTGGTAGTCCGGCAATACGAGGTTGTCGGCGATATCACGGCCGACGGCACGATCTGCGATCCAGGGGATTGCCATAAGCTTGAAGATCTGATTACGCAGGAACAGCGCGAACTTCGACTTCGGGGCAAATGCACCCGCAAAACGTAACGCGGCTTTCTGCTTGCCGAAAACGAACGGCCCGAACAGGTCCTGGTACCGCGCAAAGGCTTTGGCATAGTCGCCGTTGGCCCGGTGCAGTTCACCAGCCACGATATAGGCCGCCACCATGGCCAAAGCCGTACCTTGCCCGGCGAGCAGCGAAACGCAGGAAGCCGCATCGCCAACCAATGTTACCCGTCCCCGCGTCCACAATCCCTGCCGCGGATCCATTCGTATTTGGCTCACTCGATCGAAATAGAGATCGTTCGTGGCGTCGAGCGCGTCCAGAATCTGCGGACACTCCCACCCGCCGGTTCCGAAGCGCTTTCGTAAGAGGGCCTTTTGCGCCTGAACGTTATCGCGCTCCGCCAATATCGTTATCGGCAAACGTAAACAGGAACATGGTGCGGTCGTCCCGCATGGCGAATCGTGCCACCTGCTGACCCACTTGCGTGTACATCACATAAACCAGTTCGTCCCTTGGACTGTAGCCCTCGACCTGGAAGGCTGCGGCTTTGTAGCCCAGATACTTCTCAAATCGGCTTTCCGCCCCAAAAACCAGTTCGCGGACGCGTGAATGAAGCCCGTCCGCTCCGATGACGAGATCGAACTCGCGTACGCCCCCGCTTTCGAAAGTGACGCGAACAGCTTTTTTCGGTCTGCTCAATGCGATTCACGCTATCGCCAAAGACGGTCTCGACTTTGCCCTCGATCTTGCCGAAGATCAATGCCGATAGATCTCCTCGCGGAAGACTTACAAATCGGCCATGACTCATCCGGAAAAATGCGGCGGCGGGAAACCCTGCTACCCTTTGTCCGCTCTCGTTCACAACCCGAACTTCCCGGAACATGTACCCCTTCTGCTTGATCTGCGGCAACAGACCCATGCGGTCCGCGATGTCGAAGCCTGCGCCCCAGAAATCGATGACGTAGCCGCCGGTGCGCAAGCGTGGCGCCGCCTCCACAATCGTGGGCGTGAATCCGTAGTGGGCCAGCCAGTATGCCAGAGTCGGGCCGGCGATTCCGGCGCCCGATATCAAAATTCTCATCACAGGAAATAGAACACGATGATCGCCGAGTGTCCAGGCTGGGCGGCGGTCCCTACGCGGAGCTATGACCAGTACACCGCAGCACGCCCAGATAGACGCTCCACGGGCCCACGGCGTCACGATACTGGTGGGCCATCACGCGCGCCACTTGATGTACGTGAGTGAGGTCGTGAACCGCCCAGGTGGCCAAAAGTTCCGACAGCGTCACCGCTCCCAGGGCCGGATGCCTTCCTCGCCGGCCCAAGTCTTCGGGCTGTAGATTCAGCGCCTGCAGCGCAGCCAGGTTCTCCCTTCGCAGGCGGGCGAAATCGTCCAGTAGCCGGTCGATCGTCCGCGACTTGTCTTGACTCTCTTTCAACTGCGCAAAGCGGTCAAAGGGATCAAAGGGCCGCGCTTCGCCGTTCTCCAGAATGATACGCACCCGCGGCATCCAGTCGGTGCGCTCACAGACGATCAGGTGGCCCACAATGTCGAACGCACTCCAGGTATCCTTTCCTTCGTTACCGCGCACCCATATGTCGGGCAGTTCGCGCAACAGCGAATTCAGAGTTGCGGGAGTTCGGGTGAGAACTGCGATGGCCTCGGACAATTTGAGTTCCGTCAGGTTTGCCATGCTTACGTAGATGCATGCCTGGCGCGTTGGACTCAAGCAACCGGATGAAGGCAACATCAGAATTGTGGGCCTCATCCCGATTCGTTCGCAATGACTTACGTTATGATTGGCTTCTGGCCGCCGCTTTTGCCGTGATGTTTGCGGCGGACCTCGCGACGCTCGATGTGCCCGGCGTCCGGGGGCGGGCTTTGCACAACGGCATCCAGAGCATAGCTGGGGCACCATCGTGAGATGAGGTCAGATCAACCTGATTGTGGTCGAACGAACGGCGTTAAGGGCGCGTCGAATTTCGTGAGATTGGGATCTCGTTGCCTTCTGCTGCCCGGTACCCCGCTCCGCGTTGGTTTCGATTGCCTTCCCAGACAGAGTTTTCACGTTGAAGAATTACAGAACCCAGGTTCGTCCCGGGAGCGCTGCGGGAGAATGCGATGAGTACCGCAATCTCTCTTGACCGTGAGGCAGCGGCCTGGCGCCCCGCCGGCAATCCCTGGCTTATTGCTGTCACTGTCTCGCTGGCCGCATTCATGGAGGTGCTCGACACTGCCATTGCCAACGTCGCGTTGCCACATATCGCCGGGAATCTGGGCGCGAGCAATGATCAGAGCACCTGGGTGCTTACGTCGTATCTGGTAGCCAACGCGATCGTTCTTCCGATTACAGGCTGGCTGGTGAGCCTGTTCGGACGCAAGCGTTTCTTCATGACGTGCATGGGTATTTTCACCTTGAGTTCCCTGTTCTGCGGACTCGCTCCCAGCCTGGGCTTTCTGCTACTGTTCCGCGTGCTCCAGGGCGCGGGCGGCGGAGGTCTGCAACCCATGGCGCAGGCCATTCTGGCGGATACCTTTCCGCCCGAGAAGCGTGGCCTGGCGTTTTCCATCTACGGCATTACGGCGGTTTGTGCCCCCGCGATTGGGCCGACCCTGGGCGGTTGGCTCACCGATACCACGTCGTGGAGGTGGATCTTCCTGATCAATCTGCCAGTCGGTCTTCTGGCCTTGGCGCTGGTATACCGACTGGTCGAGGACCCGCCTCACGTGGTGCGCCGAAAAATATCCCAGATCAAACTCGACTACGTCGGATTTTCACTGCTCGCCCTGGGAGTCGGCGCTTTGCAGATCATGCTGGACAAGGGACAAGAGGATGACTGGTTTAGTTCGCACTTCATTCTGGCTTTGGCCATTACCGCGGGCCTATGCCTGACCGCCCTCGTTTTCTACGAGTGGTTTCACGACGACCCCATCGTCGATGTACGTCTCTTCAAGAACTCGAACTTCGCCACCGCGAACATGATGATGTTCATGGTCGGCGCCGTCTCGTTCGCCACGACCGTCCTGATGCCGCAGTATCTGCAAACCCTGATGGGGTATACGGCAGAAGCGGCGGGGATGGTGCTTTCGGTGTCGGCCGTGCTGCTTCTGTTTGAGTTACCCCTGGTTGGCCGTTTGATCGGAGCCTTCCAGTCGCGTTACCTCATTGCATTCGGTTGGATCACGCTGGCGATCGGCATGTACATTTCCACGCAAAACCTGGATCTGCTGATCAGCTTCCGTTCCGCCACGTTGCTGCGTATCGGCCAGTATTTGCCCATGGGCTTCATTTTTGTGCCCGCCACCACGGCCGCCTACATTGGAATCCGGGAGGATAAGAGCAACGCGGTCGCGGGCCTGGTGAATTTCACGCGGAATATCGGAAGCAGTGTGGGAACCTCGATTGTGACGACGATGATTGTAAGGCGATCGCAATTCCATCAGGCGCGGCTGGTCGCCAGCAGAAATATGGGCGCAGGGCTTCACGATGCAATGGGTGGTCTTGTTCAACAGCTGGTCCATGGTGGATTGAGCTTGCACAGCGCCCAAAGGCAGGCCATGGCCCGAATCTACGCTGCGGTTCAGGCGCAGGCAGCCTCCCTGGCCTACATCGACACCTTCTGGGTGCTCGGAGCTGCGGCCCTCGCTATGTTTGGCTTGTCTTTTGTCTTGAAGAAAAACGACCCGCGTGGCGGCGGTCGCACCATTTCGGCACACTAGGGCTGCAATTATCCCAGATGTTCGGAATACTTCGCCGATGCTACCGATTCCATGCCAAAGCCGTCTACTCCTTGAGCTTCTTCGGACCAGCCGCAGGCAGGCGCGAGGTTACGACACACAGATGATTACTCGACGAGAGGCGGTTCGCCTGCTGGGCTCTGCATCCGCTGGAGCATGGTACGCCGCAACCGAGACGGGCCTCAATTTCGTACTGTCACCGAAAGCCGTCGCTTCAAAGCTCGATTCCACTCCCAGACTCGCGCCCGGAGGGCCAAAATCGCCGGAAAGGCTGGCCCTGATTGACGGCAAGATACAGGTTTCAACGCTCCCGTTGGATACGATGAACGGGCTTGAAATGCTGGGCATCAGTGAAAAAAACGCAGTCCCGGTGAAAATTCAGTCGGGAGTTGGCAACTATCGTGGTCGCCGCGCTGTGCGGCTTGTCAACGACGACGGCCCGATCGGGACGGTGAGCGGTGGCCAGGTTCTCGCGATCATCAAGGGATCTGATCTCAAAGACGGCATCATTGAAGCCGAAATTGCCGGTTTCCCGCGCCAGGGAGCCAAGCCAGGCACCAGAGGATTTATCGGCGTTGCGTTCCGGGTGCAAGATCATGGAACGCGGTATGAGGCGTTCTATCTGCGTATGACCAACGGGCGCGCCGACGACCAGTTCCGGCGCAACCACTCGGCTCAGTATGAATTCAGTCTTAAACCGCTGAATTTATGTCGAATGGTTACACTCTGGCAGACGATTTTCGAACCCGCGCCAAGTCTTAACTTCCGGATGGCCGACAAGTCGCCCGGAGTCGTCTCACGCCTTCACAACCCACTTGACAGCGATCACAGTATATTGTCCGAGAAGCGATGGCCTGATGAACGTCCACTGCCATCAGTAGCGCTCGTCGTGCCCCGCTTTGGGGCGTGCTTCAGGGAATCGAAAATTGATGAACGCAAACACAAATACATATCCGAGCAGCGTGACGGCGCTTCCTTCCGGTCCCGCAGTTCCACCAGTCATCCATTTGGAGCCTTTGAACGATGGGTTCAATAAGTGCCCGACGACGGTGACGCCACTGTCGGCGACTCCGTACAAGAAGCTCTGAGCCCAATCCCACGCGGCGTGCATACCAATGGCAAACCACAAATTGCCCGTACGTTGTAGCGTGAAAGCCAGCAGAAAGCCCACTATGACAAGACTCACCGAACCCAGCCAGTTCTCTCCAGCATTGACGACAAGGTGAAGACCCCCAAAGAGGACAGCCAAAACCGCGGCTGCGGGCCAGAAGCCGAGCCCGCGCGTCAGCGCAAAGAGAGGGTATCCGCTAAAGGCAAACCCCTCGGCCACACCTACCATTGCGAAAAACGCTGCCCAGAGTACCGCAGATGCCGGAATCTTTGCCGCTGTCAGGCCAAGCGAACCAAAATAGAAATTGCCGGTCGCCCTCAGCACCAGCAGCACACCGGTCATTAGAGCGAAGCCCCAAAGTAATCCTTCCAAGAATCGTGCGCCGAATGAGCCTCGGAAGGGAAGTCCGTAATCCGCAAAGCTGCGTCTCTCGAATCGCGCAAAGATCGCGCTCGTAAAAAGCACTCCAAACAAGAAGACGCCTTCGTTCAATAACCCCCGGCCAGGGGTCAAGACGTTCGTGGTGTGATGCGGCAAACTTAACAAGGCGCGGATCGCCCGAATCGCCACGACCAAAAAGGAGATAACGGAAGCAAGCAGAGAGTAAAACAGCAGCACTCTCCATCCGGACCGCACTCCATTCAAACCGATGAAGACATTTTTGAGTGGCGAACCCTTAGGTGAATTCCCGGTGCGGGTTGAGATCTGCTGAAGAGCGGGGGTTGGAGGGATTTGGCGTTCCATTTGACAATGATCGGCACATTATAGGGCCGTTGTGGCTGCCACGGCGTGAAAACTAATTTCTCCTGGAAGCTCGATTCCGCGAGAGCGAATTCAGTCGATTGGGTAACGGCCCCTCGACATATGAATATGGCGTTTTCCGTATGTCGCCTTCCCGCAAAATTGGGGCTATTCCTTGGCGTGCGGTGGCGCGCGGGCGGATAACGCGGGGTGTTGGTCGGCCCTAGCAGACGATTTTCGAACTCTTCTGCTTAACCCCGGTATTTTTGAACTGACCTTTTCAGCCGTTTAAGATTGAATTATGCCGAATGGTTACACTCTGGCAGATGATTTCCGAACCCGCGCCAAGTCTTAAACTTCCGGATGGCCGACCACACCAATAACGTGCCAGCTTAATCCTGCCGCGCAGCTACCTATTGCATTGCAATATGTAGCTGGAGTATTCTCCTATTGTCGGTAAATAGGTAATGCATGCCCAACGACAGTGACGTCTGGCAAGGCACCCTTGCCCTTATGGTCATGAGAACTCTTGAGACCATGGGGCCGCTTCATGGATACGGCATAGCTCGCCGCATCGAGCAAATCAGCGAGGGTCAACTGACCATTCTCTACGGAACGATCTATCCAGCCCTTCTCAGACTGGAGCAGGAGGGTTACATCGCCTCGGAGTGGGGCAACTCGGAGAATAATCGCAGAGCCCGATATTACAAACTCACGCGTGCTGGCCGCAGGCAGGTCCGCAGGGAAGCGCAAAGGTGGGGAAAGGCCACCGCTATCCTCGCGCACTTTCTGCCTCCGGGCGAGGAGATTTCATGAGACCTCTTCGTGCTTGGCTGCTGCGACTCCGAGGCGTATTTCGTGCCAGCCGCGATGAGCAATTCGCTGAGGAGATCGAAGCGCACCTTGAAATGCACGTGCGCGATCTGATCGAGTCGGGGCTGAGCCCCGGCGAAGCGCGGCGGCAGGCCATCATGAAGCTGGGCGGCATGGAATCAACCCGGCAGGCCTATCGAGACGCCGAACACCTTCCATGGGTGGAGAACCTGCTGCGGGATTGCCGCTTTACGCTCCGAACACTCGCAAAGAATCCCGGCTTCACCATCGTGGCATTGACGGCTATGATGCTGGGAACCGGGGCAAGCACGGCAGTCTTCAGTGTGGTTGAGACCGTGCTCTTGCGTCCGCTGCCGTATACCGATCCTGATCGCCTCGTGTGGATCCATGACGGTTTGACACAGGGGGATAGGAGCGGCTGGAGCGCCTGCATGGAAGATTTCCTGCTCTGGCAGACGCGGGCGCGATCGTTGGCTCAACTCGCCGCCTTCACCGGGGATCATTTTGCCTTAACCGGCGATGGGCTGGCTGAGGGGCTTGCCGGGGCCGACGTCACTGCCAGGTTCTTCGACACGCTCGGCGTGCGGCCACTGATGGGACAGACATTTGCTGCAGATGCGGATCAGCCCGGCCGCGAAAGAACCGCACTTATCAGCGAGCGTCTTTGGCGCAGCCGGTACGCCGCGCGAACGGATATTTTGGGCAGGAGCATTGTTCTCGATGGCCAGCCGGTCGCGGTCATTGGCGTGATGCCATCCTCCTTCCGCTTTGTATTTCCCGATGCCGACGTGTGGAGAATCCTGCCTTTGACGCCTCCAACGCGCCGGGGACCATTTATCCTTCGCGGCATTGCCCGATTGAAGCCAGGCGTGACTATGGCTGAAGTCAATGCCGAGATGGCAGGTTTGGCCCAAGGTGTGGAGCGTGCCGACCCCAAGAGATTGGAGCGTCTCCGCTATCCGGTCGTTGGGCTCACCGAGGCTATCGTCGGCGACGTTCGACCCCTTTTGGTTGCGCTAGCGGCCGCGGTCGCCTTGGTCCTGCTGATCGCCGTTTTTAACGTCGGCAATCTCTTGCTCGCTCGTGCAGCAGTCCGGGAGCAGGAGATCGCCATCCGCCTCAGCATTGGCGCCGGGCGCAAGCGTTTGATTCAACAGTTGCTCACGGAAAGCATCGTACTGGCCCTCGCCGGCGGCGGCATTGGGGTCTTCGTCGCTTTCATCTGCACCCGGTTGTTGCGAGCAAGTCCGCCTCCCGGCATACCGCGACTGGAGAGTTTAAGCATTGACGGACGCGTTCTTCTGTTCACGTTGTTGCTTTGCATTCTCAGCGGCGTGGCTTTTGGCCTTGTACCCGCAATTGGCGCAACCCGCCCGAATCTAAGCATGATTCTCCAGGAAGCCGGGCGAGGCGGAGGAGAAGGTCTGAGGCGACGGAGGCTGCGGAATATTTTTGTCGTTGCAGAGATTGCCATCGCAGCGGTCTTGCTGGCGGGTGCGGGGTTACTCATACGCAGTTTTCTCACTCTGGGAGAAGTTCCGATCGGCTTTGGTGCCCGGCCTGACCATCTGTTGAGCATGCAGGTTGCACCCAGCGGCGATACCTATGGTCAACAGCAGCGGCTCGCGATTTACTGGGATGCAGTCATTCGCGAAGTCGGCAGTCTGCCTGGCGTGCGCTCCGCAGCCCTCTCAATTTGGCTTCCGCCCGACCATGCGGCAATGAGCGACAGCTTCGAGATTCAAGGCAAGACCCCACCCGATGGCGGCCCCGTCGTTCCGGTGCCCATCGTTAGCAATGGATATTTCAGGACGCTGGAGATTCCACTATTGCGTGGCCGCACCTTTGACGGTCGCGATACTCCGGCTTCACCACCTGTGACGATCATCAGTGAGAATCTAGCTCGCAGATATTTTCCAGGCGAAGACCCGGTCGGAAAACACCTCAAGCACGGTGGACCGCAGTCGACTAACCCCTACATGGAAATCATTGGCGTTGTTGCCGACATCAAATATGAGGGTGCTGGCTCTCCGGACGAACCCGTTTACTACGAATCGAGTTCTCAGGTGCCGGATCGCCCTATGTGGCTTGTGGTTCGAACCCATGACGATCCTCATCAGCTGATTCCTGCGATTCGGAACCGAGTCGCGGCACTTGATGGGAACGTGCCAATTTCCCATATCGGCACGATGGACGAGAGTATGTATGCGTCGGTAGCTCTCCCACGATTCCGCTCCATCCTGATGGGCGCGTTTGCCCTGATAGCCCTGCTGCTGGCGACCATCGGCATCTATGGCGTAATGAGCTATTCGGTACTGCAGCGCACACAAGAGTTGGCGATTCGGCTCGCTTTAGGCGCCACTCGAGCGAACGTGATCGGCAGAGTGGTCGGGCATGGCATCTTTCTCGCCTTGGGCGGGATCATGATCGGGTCGGTCGGGGCGCTGGCCTTTGTGCGCACTCTTCGATCCATGCTGTTTAATATATCCCCAAGCGATCCTGCGATCTTTTCCGGCGTCGCTCTTCTTCTTTTCGCGGTCGCCGTCACCGCAAGTTACATCCCCGCACTTCGCGCGGCACGCAAAGATCCTCTCCTGGCATTGCGGCGTGAATGAACCGACCTCTGCGTCAGGAGACTGTACGACGGGTTCATTCTAGACTTCAGCGGAGATTACTGATTCTAGATTGGTCGGCCCTAGCAGACGATTTTCGAACTTTTCTGCACGACCCCGATATTTTTGAACTAACACTTTCAGCTGTTTAAGGCTGAATTAAACCGATTGGTTACACTCTGGCAGACGATTTCCGAACTCGGTTTCCGAGAAAATTGGGAAACGTCCCGTCTGTCCCGGGTTTCTCCCATTGCCATGCACCCACGTATTGGGCAGTCAACGCAACAGTGCATCAGCAGCTATGGGAGTGCAGGAGACGGGCAGGGTAAATTCCGTCAGGTTTGCCATGGCTACATTTAATGCATGGCTGGCACTTTACACTCCAGAGACGCGGGGCTGCGCACTGGGACCAGTTTTCTTGACGGATAGAAACACTTGGCAGCCTACCGGGGGGTATGCTTCACTCTCGCATGGCTAAAAATCACACTCGCCGAAATTTTCTAAGAGCGGCACCGCTTGCCGTGGCCGTAAGCCTTCCTCTAACCGAAAGGATGCTCTTCGCCTCGAGCGCCGGCACACCGGAAGCGAAGACTGACATGGAGGGCGTCCAGCTCTTCACGGCGGAGAAGCTTTCTGATTCGATGAAAGCTTTTCAGGCGCAGTTGGGCGAGCACTACCTCTATCAGCCTAAAGGTCTACCCTTGACCATCGCCATGACCGCCCAGAACGCAAAGAGCGCTGGGGAGTTTGAATATCACGACGGGCGCGATCATATTTTTCTGATCCTGGAAGGCGCGACGAATTTCGATGTAGGTGGCACGCCAAAAAATCCGCGGAATACCAGGCCCGGGGAGTGGCTGGCAACCGAGTCGGATGGCGCTACTACGATGGAGGTCAAGAAAGGGGACATGCTGGTAATCCCGCGGGGAACACCGCACCGGCAAAGCACCGAGAAAAGCGTCACGTGGATGCTGATCTCACCTTCCGGCTCCAAGACTTAACCCTCCAATCGCCAGATTGAGCACGAGATGACGGGCGGCCGCGCACAACCGCGGAGGCTCAGGCACACAAGGATGTCCCATCCTTCACGCTTTTTACGAAGGGTGGCAGAGTATCGAACCTTGACAGGCCAAAGAGTCTGTTTCGAAGCTGTACCTCTTTTCAATCTCCGCTGTTTGTCATGGCTGCCACCCAATTCCACAAACGCGACTGAACCATCGTTCGTCCCTCTTTCGCAAACTACGCGAAAAAGCATGGGGCACCCTCATGCGCCGTTATCCGAAACTATGTTTTTGATTGGTCGGGACGGGCAGATTTGAACTGCCGACCCCTCGCACCCCAAGCGAGTGCTCTACCAGGCTGAGCCACGTCCCGACTGGAAGGAACCGGCCGCGTTCTCAAAGGCGGCGGTGGGGTTGACTCAAGGATTTTACACCAGCCTCAGCGGTTCTTGCGCTTCGGGACCGGCTTTTCCTCCAACATCGCAAACTGGATCTTCTTCTCCACCGGATCGATACGGTCCACCAGCACTCGTACTCTTTGCCCCAGGCTGTAGATCTTGCGGCTCCGCAGGCCGATGATTTCGCGCGTATTTTCGTGATAGGTGTAACGGTCGTCGGCCAGCGAATCGAGCGGCACCAGGCCCTCCACGAAAAGGTCGGTCAATTCGATAAACAATCCGTACTTGGTCACGCTGATGATCAGGCCGTCAAAGTCCTCTCCGACGCGGTCCTGCATGAACTTCACTTTCTTCCATTCCATCAATTCGCGCTCGGCATCGTCCGCGCGGCGCTCCGACTGGCTGGATTCCTCGGCGATATCGTGCAGTTCCTCGATCGGTATGGGACCGCCTTCGGGCCGGACTGCCTCGCGATGGGCGGAGTGGTCACGGCGTTTGGACCAGGGGGATGCCGTTGCAGCGCCGGCATCTTGCCGGCCCGATTGCGGGTTGGAAGCCCGCTTGAATTCGGGGCGTGCCGCCTCCCCGTAAGACGCGGTCGAAGACGTACTCGATCGTTCTTCTTCAGCGGCTCCCGAAACCGTCTGTTCCAGTCCGGCGCTACCGTCAGACTGCCGCAATACTTCCTTCAGAATGCGGTGAATGATCAAGTCCGGATAGCGTCGAATGGGCGAGGTGAAATGGGTGTAGGCGGCGGCAGCCAGCGCAAAGTGTCCCAGGTTCTCCTCGGAATAACGCGCTTGTTTCAATGAGCGCAGCATCAGGAAAGAAAGAATGCGCTCCTCCGGCTTGCCGGCAATCTTCTCCGTCAGCTTTTGATACATGCGCGGCGTGATGTGAACTTCTTTCGGAATCTCGATCTCGCGGGTGCGCTTGCCCGTTCCATAGTTGGCGCGGCGGTCGGTCTTGAGCTGCACCCGCTGAATGGGCAGCGGCCCAACCCCCAGCGAGTAACCGAAGGTCGCGGCGATCACTTCAAAGTCGTACACCCGCTTGGCATCAGGTTTCTCGTGAATCCGGTAGAGCGAAGCAATCCGCTTATTTTCCAGATACGAGGCCACGCACTCATTGGCCGAAAGCATGAATTCCTCAATCAGGCGATGCGCAATATTTCGCTCGGAACGGGTAATGCTCTTCATCAGTCCAAATTCGTCGAACTCGATCACCGGTTCGGGCAGATCGAAATCGATCGACCCGCGGCGCTCGCGCTTACGGTTCAGGATAAGGGCAAGATCGCGCATCCGCTCAAAGTCGGCCACCAGCCTGCTGTAGCGCTCACGCGCCGCGGCGTCGCCTTCGAGCACTGCGTTCACGTCGGTGTAGGTCATGCGCTCCGCGGAGCGAATGATGCCTTCGCTCAATTCATGACCGACAATCTCGCCGTGGTGATCGATCTCCATGACGCACGACATCACCAGGCGGTCCACTTGCGGACGCAGGCTGCAGATATCGGTCGAGAGTTCGAGCGGAAGCATGGGCACGGCGCGATCGGGAAAATATACGCTGGTGCCGCGCAGGCGGGCCTCCTGATCGAGCGCCGAATCCGGCGTAACGTAGTGGGCCACATCGGCGATGTGAACCTGGAGCTGAAAATTTCCGTTCTCGAGATGCTGGACCAGGACCGCATCGTCGAAATCCCGCGCGGTTTCTCCGTCGATGGTGACAATCGGCAAGGCGCGGAAGTCGCGCCGTTTGCGCACCTCAGCGGCGCGGATAATGGGCTCGGCATCCTGCGCTTCCGCCAGAACGGCAGGCGGGAAACGATGCGGCAGGTGATGCTTGCGGATCATGATCTCGACGTCCGCCCCGAAGTCGTCTTCGTAGCCCAGAATCTCCACCACCCGGCCGCGAGGATTCTGCGTGGCTGTAGGCCAGTCCGTAATCTCGACGTCCACGACAACGTTCTCCAGATCGTCCCAATCCGCCTTCCGCGCAGCTTCCCGGCCCAGCACACGGTGCGGACTCTGCTTGCTTCTCCCTTTCTCGCTTGTCTTCTCGCTGGTCGCCGGTAAAGCGCCATCCTCACCGGCGGCACTGGCAAGCTTCTCCGGATATTCCATCCCTGGCGGGATCACAATCTCCTGGGTAATCTTCTGGTCAATCGGGGCAACGTAGTTGCGCCGGCTTCCATAGTGAAATTTTCCTACCACGGTCGCGTGCGCTCGTCCGATCAGTCGCACGATGCGCCCTTCGGCGCGGCCGTCGGGACGGATATTGCCGATTTCCACCAGCACGCGATCGCCGTGCATCGCAGACCCCACGGCGGGAGGCGGAATGAAGATATCGCCGGCCAGCCGCGCCTTCAGGCGCTCATCAAGCGAACTGGCTTCCGGGATCACAAATCCGAAGCCGTCACGGTGCATGCTCAACCGTCCCACCGCCATGTTCTTGCCGACGGGCTGCGGAATGGCATAGCGGTCGGGCCCAACCTGCTGCAGTTGTCCGCTGGCCACCAGGTGTTTCAAGCGCTCGAACAGCTCGCGACGGGCGTCGCCGTGCACCCCAAGTTCGCGGGTCAGCTGCTTGAAGCCGGCAGTGCGTTTGGGCTGGTTCTCGATCTTCTTCAGGATGGCGGAATCGGAAAGCATAGTGACCGGGTCAGTGTCGGGTAACACCGTTGGGTATCACTGTAAGGATACCTGAGCCGGCCCGGGCAGGCGGTCCCTTCAGGAAACCGGTCTGGGAAAATATTTCTGCTGGAAAATCCTGCGATGATGCAGCTCATGACCGGCGATGATGTAGGCGAGGCCGCGCACCGTCACTTCATGATTGCTGGCTACTCCCCGGCGGGCCCACGCGGCTTCATCCAGCGGGCGAAACAGCGCCACCGTCGCCTTTCGCACTGCCGTGAACTCCTCCAACAGGGAGGCCAGGCTGCACTGGCCGAACGGTCCATATTTCACATAGTCATCCTGCTCGAAGCCTGCCAGCGGAGTCGGGTCGTTGCGGGCAATACGCAGCGCCCGGTAGCTGAACACTCTCTCGGCGTCGATGACGTGCCCGAGCGCTTCCTTCACACTCCACTTTCCCGGTGCGTAGCGGAAATCTCCGTCGTGCTCCGTGCGGGCGGAGAGCAGTGCGATCGTTTCCGGAAGCTGCAGGTTCAAGGCACTCAGGATGTCCCCGGCGGGGACCAGAGAAACATACTTGCCGTAATAGGGGGCGTACTCGTTCGACTCGGGCCTGGCGACCACCAACTGACTCAATGTCATGACTACCCTCGCAGCGACCGACTCTCAACCGTCAGCATACCCGAGCCGGCCGCGGGAAGTCTTGGGAGTCTTTAGGGAGGAAGGGCCGCCATGGGGCGGTTGCATGTTCCGCCCTCGTCCAGCAGGCCGCCGACACCGATGCCTATTGCAAACCGAGCTGGGTCAGCTTGACCGCGCACCGGGCATTGGCACAGCTGCCCACGTTGACGACGCCCTGGGTGCTGAAGTACACGCTGGAAGCCTGCCCCGAGCTGCTGACATTGTCGATGATGACGCCGCTCACGCCGCCCGGGTAATTTACGAAAGCTTCTCCGACGGTGATGGCGCCCAGGCTGATGTCATTAGTGATGATGTACCCATTGGCGCCGGCGCCCACCAGCCCGCTGACCAGCAGATCGTGATCGCCCGTCCCGCCCGAGAGGGTGATGCTCGGATTGAAGAGCTCGGAGTAGGGAGCGCACGGAAGATCGGCGACTGCATAACGGAGCAGGCTTCCGCTCGGAGTGGAATTCATTGTGGGATATGCGGTGAATCCGATCCAATAGTGCCAGGGCTGGGTATCGCTTGCGCCCGTACCACACATGAAGAGATGGCCGCTGCTCGGCGTGGCCCCGAAGTAGGCATTATCAAAGGCGCCGCTGTGGATATTCCAGTTGGCGATGGTACTTCCCACGCTGCCCCGACCGACGTGAACCCGCACCAGACCGGTCAAGTTTTCGTTGAGTTGGGCCACCACGGCGCTGGCGCCGGCGGTGCCGTCGTTGCCGGAAAAGGCAAAGATCTTGCTGGACGAGGCGTCAAGAATAACGGAATCGGGGATGCCGAAAGAACCGCCACTGGCGGTGCAGTTCGTTCCCGTGCCGGTGCGTCCCGGTGGATGCGCAGTTGAGCAGCCTCCACCTCCAATCATGACCGGCCCGGCAAAGACGCTGGGGGTGGCTCCGCTGGCACTGATGGTCCACAGTTCCCCCAGTTGATCCCCCACGATCAAGCGCCCGCTCTGCGAGTCGTAAACCGAGCCATTCGGGATCGCCGTAGTACCTCCGGTGCCGGCAACGGGCAATGTAAACGTCCAATCCACTGTGGGCTGCGTATTGACGCCACAATTGAAGACACAACTGATGCGATAAATCTTGCCGTCGTCACTGCCGACGAAAGCCTTGTCGGTTGAGTAATCCACCCACGGCGAAGACAGCGTAGCCGTGGCCGCGGCCGAGAAGGCCACGGACTTGAGGCAGGAACTGGTGGGATTGGCGACCGTACCCGTGCAAGCGCCGTTGAGCGTCGGAGTCGCGGCAGCCGTGGCGGAAGTACCTTCTCCAGCCTTCCAGGCCAGGACGTGGAAGACAGCGGATCCGGCGGCACTCTCCACATAGGCAATCCTCTTGCCGTCCAGGGAAATTACCGGGGAAGTCAGGACCGAACCGCCGGCCGTACTCCCGTTGTAGGCCCAGTTCACGGTGGGATTCGCGAGGCAGAGTCTGGGCGTCGCGCCGCTATATAGATTGTTCACGCCCACCAGGTTGGCCTGGCCGGGCGTGGCGCCGGCCACATTCAGACCGAATACCACGTAATCGTTGGTGCAGTTCGGCGTCGCAGCGATGTCGAAGCTGTACTTGGCCGGAAACATGTAGGGCGCCACAATGCCCGTGCCCAGAGGAACGCTCCAGTCGATTTTCAGGCCGTGACTTCGGGGACGCGACGGACGCCTCGGGTCGCGGCCAGCCCCGTCTCCCCTCCCGCCTGGGCCCGAGGAAGCTCGGTACAGATTGCGCTCGGCCAGGTGAAAGAGAATGCGAGGTTCCGCCTTCGCCCGGTCCAGGTCGGCGGCCGGCAATCCGCCGCTCAGAGTTACATGATGATAACTCCAATCCAGGACCCGGCCCACGTGTTGCTGGCGGGGCTGGTCCTGGGCTGGGCTGGCCAGACCAAGGCAAGCCAGAAACAGCGCAAAAGTCAGAATACAACGGCCAAGGAATTTCATGACTCTCCAACGGCAGATGAAGGAACGCGGCTCTCAGGCGTTCCAAGATTAAAGGAATCTGATCCGATTGTGCCTCCGTCTCGGGAAGGGGCATTACACTAGTAACCTCTCCCTGTGGCTATCCGTTTCGCTATTTCTCCGCAAATGTAATCATGGTGGCGACGAAGAAGACGCTGCGGAGAAAATACCGGCCCCGGAGGAATTTGCATGGTCCGGTAGTCATCGCGGTCATCTGGCGTGAAAGGGCGCTGTGGATCGTGCCCACGTCCAGTCGTTGCATGTCCCGCCGTTTCAACAAAAAGGTATTTTTCACAGGCGCGATTTGCAGCTTGCTGGAGTAAAATGCCAGTTGGTCACCGAAGTGCGGCGTTTAGCCTGAATCCATACGAGGAAAGGACTTTTGCCACATGTGGAAACCCACGAATCAGCCTACGACCCCAGGCCGGCCAGGTGAGCCGGAGCGCCCGGCGGCGCCCGCCCCCGCCGTACCTTCTGCCGCGAGTGAGCCCGCCTCGGTGCCGCGTCCGGTTACCACCACCACGGCGGACCAGGCTACGATCGGCAAATCGCTGGTGATCAAAGGCGAGGTAACGGGTTCGGAGTCGCTTTACATCGATGGCCGGGTGGAAGGTTCCATCAACCTGTCCGGCAACCGCGTGACTGTAGGTCGCAACGGAGTGGTTTCGGCCAACATCAATGCCCGCGAAATCGTTGTCCTGGGCAAGGTGCGCGGCAACCTCACTGCCAGCGACCGCGTGGACATCCGCAGCGACGGCTCCCTCACCGGTGACGTCGTGGCAGCCCGCATCTCCATCGAAGACGGGGCCTTCTTCAAGGGCGGCATCGACATCCGCAAAGCCGGCCAGAAGCCCAACGGCGAAGAAGTCAAGGCTTCGGCGGAAAGCGCCGCGGCAGCCCGGGTATAAGTTCGCAAGAAGATCACGGCGGAACACTCTTGCTCGATGCAAGAGCGTCCGCCGCTTTCTTTTGTCTGGAGACAGCGAACGAAGAGCCGAGATCTCAAGACCTGCCTAGGGCTCTATCCCCTTGCTCAGCTCTTCCGCTTGCCGTTCCGCTACTCGGGGATAAGCCGTGCGCCTGCGGCGGCGAAGGTCGCCGGGCAACTTAGACCGCGTGAGCCAGAGTCCCGCCGCCACCGCGCCCGCCCATGTAGTGATAATCAGGCCAAGGGCTTTGACGTCCGCGACTCGGCTGTCGTTCACCAGCAAGACGCGGGCGACTTGATAACTGAGCAAGCCGGCCACTACTGACGTGACTCCCGTCTTCCCGATCTCCGCCCAATGCAATCCACTCACACGGACGAGTTGACGGCGATGAAGAAGCAAGGCCAGAGCCAGAGTATTGGCCACGATTCCGAGGTCGGAGGCCACGGCCAAACCCACGGTTGAGAACCTGTGGAACAGCGCCGAGTACATGGGAATGGACGCCAGCGTAATCAGGCTGCTGGCCACCATGGGCAAGAGCGTGTTCCCGGCGGCGTAAAAAGCGCGCGAGTACAGTCCTTGCGCCGCCCAGAAGCAAAGCGAAAGCGCGAACCAGAAGAAATACGTCGCGGTCTCCCGAGAATCGGAAAACTGGAAATGCCCGCGACGGTACACCAGATCGACCAGCGGCAGGGCCGCCGCCATCATGAAACTGGTCGCCAGCAGTGACGTCGCCACAATGCGGTAGATGGACCCGTTCACCGTGTCGGCGAACTCCTGCATCCGCTTTTCCCCAAAGAGCTTGGCGAAAAATGGCAGTGAGGCCTGGCTGGTGGCCTGCCCCAACACCGCGATGGGCACTGTGAACAGACGCTTCGCATAGTTGAGCCGCGTGATATCGCCCACCGCTCCGGATGCGAAGTAGCGCAGAATCCAATCGTCGGCGGTAACCAGTGACACCCCCAGCATCAGGGGAATGGAAAGCCGCACCCACTCGCGAAAGGCTGGGTTGCGTACGTCGAACGAAATGCTGTAGCCGGTGCCGATGCGGGCGGCGCCGATGGCATTGATCAGGAAGGGCCCCAGAAAGCTTCCCACTACCGCGCCGTAGGCGAGTGACGCGATGCCCAGCCGGCGTGAAAGCAGCACGCCCCCCACAATAACGGCCGCGTTATAGAGCAACGGCCCGAAGGCGGGAAACAGAAACAACCGCCGCGAAAGCAGCACCGCCGAGACCACGCCGCCGACATAAAAGAAGATCTGGGCCGGCAGCAGAATGCGCGTCAGGTGAACGCAAAGTTCAAACTGTTCCGCGCTGAACTTGGGGAAAAGGTGGCGCGTAATTTCCGGGGTAAAGAATTCCGCCAGCAGCACACCCACGCCCAGCACCGCGGTCATCACCGTGATGATGACGGAAAAAGTCTTCTGCGCCTCTTCTTCCCTGTTCTCTGCTAGAAACCGCGTATAGATGGAAACGAACGTAATGGAAGCGGTTCCACCCGCCACCAGATAATTCAGCCAGTCGGGGATGGTGAAGCCGGCGACGTAGGCGTCGGTCGCGGGGCCGGCACCGAAGGCGTACGCAATATAGGCCTCGCGCACATATCCGATCACGCGCGACAGCATGACCGCCGTCATGAGCAGCAGCGTGGCCGAGAAAGCGCTGTGCTGGTGCGAAGGATTAAGAAACCGAAGCAGGCGAGCGAAGCCGCGAACCGGACGCGCTTCGGAAGAATCTTCAGAATTCGCCATCAAGGGGCGATTCTACACGCAAACATTCCGCGCACCTGATACGCCAAATGGTTCACGGGTGTAAAGCAAGTGTGGGGCGGGCGCCCCCGCCCGCCGCCTTTGACTTTTTCAGATATTCAAATGAGTTCGAGGGCGTGTATCCACGAAAACCAGGCAGGAACAACCCCAAAATCGGCGGACGAGGGCGCCCGCCCTACACGAGCGATTTCAGTTTGCTGGCGGATGCTGCACCCGCGTGTCCTTGTAGACCACGCCGCCCTTCATCACGAAGTCGACGTGCTCCAGGGCGCGCACGTCGGCCAGCGGATCGGCATTCACCGCAATGATGTCGGCATATTTGCCGGCCTCAAGCGTGCCTACATCTTTGGCCCGCCCGATCAAATCGGCGGCGCTCGAAGTCGCGGCGCGGATCGCCTGTGCCGGCGTCATGCCATACTTCACCATGTAGAAGAACTGCTTCGCATTATCGCCGTGAGGGTAAACACCCGCGTCCGTGCCGAACGCCATCTTCACGCCCGCCTGAAACGCCTTACGGAAGTTCTCCCGTTGCAGCCGCCCCACCATCCTCTCCTTGTCGAGATTTTCGGTCGGCAGTCCGTACTTCGGCGCCTCGTTCAGGATGTAGTCGTCGTTGTAGATATCCATCACCAGGTAAGTTCCGTGCTCCTTCGCCAGACGGATGCCTTCGTCATCAATCAGGCTGGCGTGCTCGATCGAATCGATGCCCGCCCGGATGGCATTCTTGATGCCTTCGGTGCCGTGGGCATGCGCGGCGATTTTACGGCCGCCCATGTGCGCGGTTTCCGCGGCTGCCTTAAGTTCTTCGAACGTGAACTGGGCCGCTCCCGGACTGTCTCCTCTCGACAGCACGCCACCGGTCGCCAGGATCTTGATCACATCCACTCCATACTTTTCCTGAGCGCGAACTACGTGGCGAATCTGGTCCACGCTGTCGGCGATTTGAAAGTCGCGCTCTTCCGGAAACATCGTGACCCTGGTCTGCGGCGAGAAGTTGTTCAGGTCGCCGTGGCCGCCTGTAATGGAGATCGCCGGGCCGCTCGCCACCACGCGCGGCCCCTCCAGAAAACCTTCATTGATCGAGTTGCGCAGGTCCACCGCGAGAAACGGATCGGACCCCACATCCCGCACCGAGGTGAAACCCGCCTCCAGGGTCTTGCGCGCGTTCAGGACAGCAGCGAAGGCGTGGTCGAACGGCGTGTCCTTGAAGTTGTAAATCTCGTTATACCGGTCCGCGCGCGAACCCAGATGCGTGTGGCAATCGATCAGGCCGGGCAGGACGGTCGCCTGCGAGAGGTCGATCACTTTGGCGCCTTGCGGAATCTTGACCTCGGCGGCGGAGGCAACGCTCTTGATGCGTTCATCTTCAACTACGATCACAACGTTTTCGCGAACGTTGTCGCTGGTAGCGTCAAACAGGCGGCCGGCGAGGATGTAGCTGACCTTAGGGGCCGGGGCCTGCGCAAACGCGACCGATGAAATGATCAGGCAAACCAGCACTACGTGCTTCGAGATATGGAGATTCAAGGGCCGCTCCTGGGTGAGAATCCGGGATCGAAGTGCTCGAGAAGTCTCAGGGTCTGGCGCATTTCGTGTCAAGCCCAAAGATATCGGCACGTATTTCATTCTGAGCGAAATCGGTGCATTCGCCCGCAAATGCGCTGATGTCACAACTTCGTGGAGGTTCCATCGCTAGGCGCAAAATACCCGCCAAAGCTATAATGCAAGCCCATGGCCGTAGTAGCAGGACAGAAGATCGGTCCCTACGAAGTCGCCGGACAAATCGGCGCGGGCGGGATGGGCGAAGTTTACAAGGCACGCGATCCGCGACTGGGACGCGACGTAGCCATAAAAGTTTTACCCGCTTCATTTTCTTCCGATCCCGACCGCTTGCAGCGTTTCGCCCAGGAGGCTCGGGCCGCGGCTGCGCTGAACCATCCCAACATTCTTGCCATTTTTGACATTGGAGAAGACAAGGGCGCGCCCTACGTGGTCTCCGAGTTGCTGGAAGGCGAGACGCTGCGGGACCGGCTGCGCAGCGGCGCGCTGTCCACCCGAAAGGCAATCGACTTCGCTCTGCAGATGGCGCACGGTCTCGCGGCCGCGCACGAAAAGGGCATTGTTCATCGCGATCTCAAGCCCGAAAATCTCTTCATTACGCACGACAACCGGTTGAAGATTTTGGACTTCGGTCTGGCCAAGCTCATCCATCCGGAAGAGAGCTCCAGTTCAGGCGATGCGCCCACCATGCAGGTGGCGACCGATCCGGGCGTGGTCATGGGAACGGTCGGCTACATGTCTCCCGAGCAGGTGCGGGGAAAACCGGCCGACCACCGTTCCGATATTTTCTCTTTCGGTTCCATTCTTTACGAAATGGTTTCCGGAAAGCGCGCCTTCCATGGAGATTCGCCGGCGGACACCATGAGCGCAATCCTGAAAGAGGATCCGCCGGAGCTCGCCGAAACCGGGCGCAACATTCCGCCCGCCTTGCAGCGGATCGTGAATCACTGCCTGGAGAAAAATCCCGGACAGCGTTTTCAGTCCGCCGGCGACGTAGCATTCAACCTCGAATCGCTGACCGAAATCTCGGCCCCCAGCAAAGTTGGACTGAAGGCCGTGGCTGCGCCTTCGTCCCGGCGCTGGCTGCTTCCGTGGCTGGCTGCGCTTCTCCTAGTGGCGTCTTGCGCTGGAACTTATTTTGTTGCCCGCCGGTGGGGAACCCACCAGGAACCGAGTTTCCATCGTCTGACATTCCGTCGCGGCACGATTCTGTCCGCCCGCTTTTCGCCGGATGGGCAGACCATTCTGTACGGAGCCGCCCTGGAAGGCAAACCGGTGGAGATCTTCACCACCCGCTTTGACAGCACTGATTCGCGGCCTCTCGGGCTGGAAAAGACAGAGTTGCTGGGCATCTCAAGCCGCGGGGAGATCGCCGTCACGCTGAACGCGCACGCCTCGGCAGCATTTGTGGAGAGCGGCACCATGGCCCGGGTCCCTCTGGCCGGAGGCGCGCCGCGAGAAGTGATGGACGGTGTCGAGTGGGCGGATTGGACGCCGGATGGTTTGGACCTGGCCGTGGCGCGGACGCGGTCCGGACGAAATGTCCTGGAGTTTCCCAGCGACAAGGTCATCTACCAGCCCCAGGGCTGGGTAAGTCACGTGCGCTTTTCGCGCGATGGTAAGCTGCTCGCCTTTGCGGACCACGTTCCTACCGGGGACGACGGCCGGGTCGTGGTGGTGGATCGCGAAGGAAACCGCAAAGTGACATCGAGCTTTTACTCCTCGGTGGAGGGCCTTGCCTGGTCGCGTGACGGAAGCGAAGTGTGGTTTACCGCCTCCCCCGCCGGGGCCGCGCGCGCCCTTTACGCCATGAACATGGCCGGCAAAGAGCGATTGGTGTTGCGGGTTCCGGGCACACTTTCGCTGCAGGACGTTACCCGGGACGGGCGCGTGCTGATCACCGAAGACACTCCACAAATCATGATGATGGCCCTGCCTCCGGGGGAAAAGAACGAGAAGAATCTTTCCTGGTTCGATTGGTCCCTTCTCGCCGACATTTCTCCCGACGGAAAAACCCTCATCTTCGACGAGAGTGGCGAGGCGGTGGGAGCCAGGTACGGCTCGTTTCTCCGCAAGACGGATGGATCTCCGGCGGTGCGACTCGGGGACGGGGCGTTTTCCAGCTTGTCGCCGGATGGAAAGTGGGTGGCCTCGCTTGACCTCGGTTCTCCCGCACAAATCCAGTTGCTGCCGATTGGCGCGGGACAGCCACGGCGCCTGACCAATGACTCGCTCCAGCATATCCGCGCCGTTTGGATCCCGGATGGCAGTGGTCTGGTCTGTGTGGCGGCCGAACCCAATCACCCGCCACGATCCTACTGGATGGACTTGGCCGGGAAAACCCGCGCGATCACTCCCGAAGGAACAGCCGGGGCCGCCGTGACCTCAGACAGCAAATTTCTGCTCGCCTCGGATGCGCAGGGCAAACGCTGGCTCTACCCGCTTGCGGGTGGAGAACCCAAGCCCTTCCCCGTCAACCTGAACGAGAACGAAAGACTGGTGAAATTTGAACCGGATGGCAAAAGCATATTGATATCCCAGCGCGGCGTTCCGGCAAAAATTTCCCGCGTCTTTCTCGACAGCGGACGCCGGGAAGAAATCCTCGAGATCACTCCGCCTGATCCTGCCGGAGTGCAAGCTGTGCTGGATGCCCGCTTCAGCGCCGACGACAAGGCTTATGCCTATTCATACTTTCGGGTGCTCTCCGATCTCTGGGTAGTCGATGGCCTGAAATAGCGGTCGCCCGCGCATTTTGACACTACCGTAAGCCACGCTGGATAATCCCCACTGTGTCCGATCCCATTGCAGGGCAGAAGCCGCCTCGCTCCGCCGTTTTCCGGCGCTCTTTCCGCAAGACGTTCCCCTCGGCCGTCCGCGGCGAAGGCGTTTATCTCTGGGATACCGAAGACAAGCGCTACCTCGATTTTTCCGGCTCAGCGGCGGTGAATCTTATTGGGCACGGCGTCTCTGAGATCACCTCGGCGATGACGGAGCAGGCCAGGCATCTGGAGTTCGTCCACAGCAGCCAGTTCACCACTCCGGTCGCGGAAGATTATGCCCGGGAATTGCTCGAATTTGCCGGCGCGAATTTTCGCGGCGGTGCCGTGTATTTCACCTGCGGCGGTTCAGAGGCAGTCGAGACCGCACTGAAGCTGGCTCGGCAATACCAGGTGGAGATCGGCCAAACCAAACGCTACCAGGTGCTCAGCCGGACCCAGAGCTATCACGGCGCAACACTCGGCGCGCTTTCAGTTTCGGGCAACCAGCGCCGGCGCGAAATGTATCTGCCCATGGTGCGGGAGTTCGCACACGTAGGAATTCCATATTGCTATCGCTGCCACTATGACTGCACGGACGGCTGCAGAAACTGCGGACTGGAGTACGCGGCGGAGTTGGAAAAAGCAATCCAAGCCGCGCAGGGCGAGGCCGCAGGTTTCATTTTCGAGCCCGTGAGCGGAGCCACGCTGGGCGCGGTCGTTCCCCCGCCGGGATACCTGCAAAAGATTGCCGAAGTGTGCCGGCGCCACGGCGTCCTGCTGATTGCCGACGAAGTGATGACGGGCATGGGCCGCACGGGACGAAACTTTGCCATCGAGCACTGGGACGTTGCGCCCGATATCCTGATTGCGGCGAAAGGCCTCTCCAGCGGATACGCCCCGCTGGGCGCGGTCATCGCGACGAAAAAAGTGGTGGATGGCATCGCTTCCGGAACATTTCTGCACGGCTTCACCTACAACGCTCATCCCGTCTCCCTGGCAACTGGACGCGCCGTGCTGCAACGCCTGCAGCAACAGAAGCTAGTGCGGGCCGCCGACTCCGGACGCGACGGAACTGTCGCCGCCAGGCTGGAGCGCTCGCTCTCGACATTACTCGAATTGAAGAATGTCGGCGATGTGCGCGGCATCGGCCTGCTGCGCGGCGTCGAGTTCGTTTCCGACAAGCAAACCAAGAAGCCTTTCGCCCCGGAACTGAATTTCGCAGGACGTGTGACCAGTGCGGCCCTGCAGCGCGGTCTGCTGGTCTACCCCATTCAAGGATGCGTCGATGGCATCTCCGGCGATCACCTGCTGATCGCGCCGCCAGCCGTCATCACTCCCGAGCAGATCGATTGGGCGGTTGACCAACTGAGAAAATCCATCGAGGAAGCCAGCCCCAAGTAGCGTCGGCGTTCCGCCGGCTGTCGTGGGGTCTCGCCTGCACTTGGGCGGACCAGGGATCCTGTCTCTATCGACCTGACCGGCTGCGATTTTCCGCCTGCTTTCAATCACTTAGGAGTTGATCACTGATTGATCCGCAGTTTACCCACAGTGCATTGCACCATCCTCGCCTCCCGGCCAAACTGGCTCACGAGTACAAACAATGGCGAGCCCAATGACAGATTTCTGCGAACAGTCGAACCCTAACGTGCTGACCGAGGTACGTCGCATAAAGCGCTTGGAGAACGCCACCCGGATCCACAACGGCCTGACCAGCAATCCCGAGAAGCGGGTACTGATCTGGATGGCCGAGCGCACGCCGCGCTGGATCAGCCCCGACCACCTTACCGCCGTAGGCTTCGTGGCCCAGGTGCTGGCTGGCGCCAGCTATGCTCTGGCTCGCTCGAACCGTTACTGGCTTTTCGCCGGCATTTTCTTTCTGGCCGTCAACTGGCTGGGAGACAGTCTTGATGGCACCCTGGCCCGGGTGCGTTGGCAGCAACGCCCGCGTTACGGCTTCTATGTGGACCACATCGTCGACAGCTTCGGCGGCCTCGCGCTTATGGGTGGGATGGCGCTATCCGGGTACATGCACCCCTACATCGCGATCGGCCTGTTGCTGGCATTCCTTCTGCTTTCCATCCAGTCCTACCTGGCCACTTACACTCTGGGAGAATTTCAGCTTTCGTTCTGGAGCTTCGGTCCCACGGAGTTGCGCATCCTGTTGTCCGTCGGCAACGTGGCGCTGCTGTATCACCCCATGGTGCTTCATGGGCGCTACCGCCTGTTCGACGTGGGCGGCGCGGTTGGACTGGCTGGCATGTCGGCCATGCTGATTTTCTTCACGCTTCGCAACACGCGCCGCCTTTACGTCGCAGAGCCACTCCGATGACGCCGCGCAGCTGGCGTTCCACCGCGAATCGCTGGCTCAAGTTTAATCTCGTGGGCGGAATCGGCATCGCCGTGCAGATGCTCGTGCTGGTCGTGCTGAAGACCGGGTTGCATCTTAATTACTTGACCGCCACCGCTCTGGCGGTCGAGACCGCCGTCATCCACAATTTTCTCTGGCACGAACGCTTCACCTGGGCGGACCGCGCTGGAGCGGGCTTTACCCGCCTGCTGAAGTTCAATCTGACTACTGGATTATTTTCCATCGCCGGAAACCTGGCGCTGATGAAGCTGCTGGTCGGCCTCGGGCACATGAATTATCTGCTGGCCAACGGAATCACGATCACGGCGTGTTCCGTGGTCAACTTTCTGGTCAGCGATGGCTATGTGTTCGCAGCAGATCGGACGGAAACTCAGTCCATGTGATGGCTGGCCTGGCGTTCGACCGACCAGATATCTTCCGGCTTCTGTTCAAAGGGATATACGTGCACCATCCAGCCGAATATCTGGGGCATGAACTTTCCGCCGGCCGCGTCGCAATCCGCTCGGGTGGTGATGGAGCCCGCCAGACCGAACTTCGGATTCGGCCCCCAGGCTTCTCCCCTTTTGTCGGCCGGTGGAAGGCACAGGTTGACGTGCGCGTGCCACTGGGCAACGCTCAACGGAATCCGCTGGTCCAGATCGTTCCAGGTCGAATTCTTCGGGGCCGTATACATCACGCCGATCAGCTTGTACCCGTCGCTGTTCTTCTCGTAAAGCAACGATGTGGGATGCTCCGGATTGAACTTGATGGCTGCCTCAAATGCATAGCGGTAATTGGTGAAGTGATACTGCTTTTGCGGCAGCTTGGGTAGAAAGATCCTGAAACCGTCGGCCAGCGCAACTTTGTAGTCCATGTATTTTTCCGCTACCTCGCGCGCGGCGGCCACCACCTGGTCCGCTTTCTCCTGGTCTCCCGGCTTCAGATCGCGCAGGGTCGTCATCTTCATGTGCGGTCCCATGTCCATCTTGCGATCGGCCATGGAAAGCATGGCGTGGGCGCTGCCGTCATGGTTCATCCCCGGCAAATCAGGCATGGGCATCCCGCTCATCTTTTGTTCGTGGGATGCGGCGGGGGCTGTGTCGGTGGACGGCTCGGAGGCGTCTTGCGGCACGTCAGCCGGAGAGACTTGAGCAGGCTTGTCCCCAGTCGGAGTGTCATCCTGCGATTTCTGCTCTTGCGCCCACAGAGGCAGGAGCGCGAACAGCGTGAGCAAAAACAGGGCCAGAATCCTTCTGCTCATAGGGCTTACCGATTCTATTAACCCTGACGGAGCCAGAATGTTTCTGCAATAGAAGAGAAGGTACCCGTATTACGGCCGTAACATCCCTCGAGGACCAGCGGTGCTACGAGAGCCTACCCCTCTAGAACCTGTTGAACCGCCGCCTCTCCCGAACGCACACAATCGGGCACGCCAATCCCGCGATAGCCATTGCCCGCCAAAGCCAGCCCGGGCAATTGCTTCAGCTGGATGTCAATTCGTTCCATGCGTTCCAGATGACCCACGGTGTATTGTGCCATCGCCCCCTTCCACCGGTACACGCGGGTGAACAGCGGTTCCGCGCCCAGCCCAAGGATTTGCCGGAGTTCTTCGCGCACGATGCCCAGAATTTGTTCATCGGGAAGTTGCAGGACTTGCTCGTCGCGGCTGCCTCCGAGAAAGCAACGCAGCAAGGCCCGGTCTGGTGGAGCGCGATGGGGAAATTTGTTGTGGACAAAGGTCGCAGCCAGCATGCGCTTGCCTTCGCTGCGCGGCACCAGAAAACCGAAACCCGCCGGCAAGCCGGCCCGCACATCTTTGCCGAAGCCCAGCGCAACCGTTACGGACGAGCTATATGGAATAGCCCTCAGTTCGGAAGCAAGTTCCGCGCTGGCAATCTCAAGCAGAGGCGCGGCGGCTGGTGCCGGAGTGGCCACAATCACCGCGTCGAAGTGATCGGAAGCATATCCCGCGGACACAACCCAGCCTCGATCTTGCCTTTGGATGGCCTGCACGGGAGAGTTTGCCCGCAAGCTTCCGGGAGAAAGCGTCGACACCACAGCCTCCGCCAGATTCTGCATTCCTGCCTTGAGAGAAGTAAAAATCGGCGGTCCGGCCGGCGAATGTTTTATGTTTTTGCGGGCCGCCAGCAAACCTCGCCCCAGGCTGCCGTGTTTTGACTCCATTTCAACCAAACGCGGCAGCACAGAGCGCGCGCTGAGTTGCGACGCTTCACCGCCATAGATGCCGGCCAGCAGTGGGTCCGCCAGACGCTCGACCACTTCCGCGCCGTAGTGGCGACCCACCAGCGCGGCTACGCTCTCGTCGCCATTCGACGGGCGCGGGGATGCTCGCCATTCCCGTATCATGCGGAGCTTTGTGGCTGGGGAGAACAATGGCGATAACAATGCCGGAGCAAGCCTGGTGGGGACCATGAACATCAGGCCATCGGGCAGGGGCACAAGCCGGCCCTTCACCAGGATGTAAGTTTTGCGGTCCTTGTCCGTGGAACCAATCAGCTGGTCTTCGATCCCGAGCCGGCGACAGAGGTCCGCAGCCCAGGGCTTTTCCGTGAGAAAGGAATCCGGACCGGCCTCAACCAGGCAACCGCCCACTTGCTCGGTGACCAATACGCCACCGAAGCGCGGCCCTGATTCGTAAACCGCAAACTCCAGCGCGGCGCCGGCGCGCCGGCGCTCCTCGAGCGCGAACGCCGCCGCCAGCCCGGAAATGCCCCCGCCCACAATGGCGATGCGTTTCATAGGTATTCGATGACGCAACGGGTGTGCCTGCGACTAGAGGCCGGTCTACGCCGAAAATTCCTGAACAAACCGGGCCAGCGCCTTGACGTTCTCCACCGGCGTCTCCGGCAGAATGCCATGCCCCAAATTAAAAATATGCCCGGGACGTCCGCCGGCTCGCCGCAGAATGGCTGCCGCGCCTGCCTTGATTTCGTTCCAGCCCCCGAACAGCAGCACCGGATCCAGATTCCCCTGCACCGCCCCGGACCCGACCGCATCCCAGCCTCGGTCCAGTGGAATCCGCCAGTCCAGCCCAATCACCTCGGCGCCGGTTTCTTTCATCGACGGCAAAAGCGTGGCGCTGTCCGTTCCAAAATAAATGATTGGCACTCCCGCCCTCTGCAACCCCTTCACCAGCTCGGCTGTGCGGGGCAGCACATAACGCCGGTAGTCATCGACACTGAGACATCCCACCCAGCTGTCGAATACCTGGATGGCGTCCGCTCCCGCCCGCACCTGCTCCGCCGCATACTCAGAGACTACGGCAACCAGCTTGCCCAGAAGCTCATCGAAGACCGCAGGCGAGCAATACATCATTTTCTTGGTGTGCAGGTAATTGCGCGAACTGCCGCCCTCGATCATGTAACTGGCCAGGGTGAAGGGGGCCCCACAGAATCCAATCACCGGCAGGCGCGCTCCGAAGTGCCTGCTCACCCGCCGCACTGCCTCGGAAACGTATCCCAGATCGCCAGCGCGGTCGGTGCGCAGGCAGGAAACATCCTTCTGGTCGCGCACCGGTTTCTCGATCACCGGCCCCTCGCCGGGTGAAAAATGGAACGGCAGGCCCATGACTTCGAGCGGAAGCAGCAAATCGGCAAAGATAATGGCCGCGTCCACACCCAGCGCTTCAGCCGCCGTGATCGTCACCTCGGCTGCTACTTCTGGCCGCTTGCATATTTCGATCAGAGAATACTGCTTCCGCACGGCGCGGTATTCCGGCATATAGCGGCCCGCCTGGCGCATGAACCAGACCGGCGGCCGATCCACCGGAAGCGTCCGGCAAGCCTTCACAAAGCGGGATTCGGGAGCAGACATTGGCCCGTTAACTGTAGCATTTTGGCGCTGCTGCCATCAGTGGTGAGAACCTTGCCCTAAGAAGCGGCGCAAGGCCCACTCTCCGCCCGGTCGGCCTGGCCGAACTGCACGGTTCTGGCAGCGCACCGACGCGGATCTCCGTGGCCGGCGGTGTATCCAGGGCCAGCTGCGGGGATTGCCCACCCCCCTGCCCCCTGGAGGCATCAAGAGAGTACATCCATTCCGTTGCCGATTCGGCCTATCATTTTGGAGACTGATCTGGGAGGAAGTTCACATGGCAGCGAGTCAGGTGGTTCTTTATTTCGACAAGCAGGAAGACGCGCTGCTCTTTACCTTGGCCGCCAGCTCGATGATTTCTGATGACGGGCCAGCTCGGGCCGATGAGGCGCTGGTGAAAGTAGCCGCCGAAATCCGCAAGGCCAACCGGATCACCACCGAGGGTGTTCTGGAACCATCCAACTAGCATTCAGCGGTCAGCCGAAGATCCTGATTGGACCTTGGGAGGGCGGGTCATTGCCCCGAACCCAGTCCGGCTAAGAAACGGCCGCGCACCGCTCGCTGCGTGTCGGCGCCGCCTCAGACCATTTTCTACCGGATCCAACCTGCGGCCTTTCCCGCACTCCACGTGCATCGCGGCCCACTACCCAACCCACGTCGGAAAAGCGACTCGAATGGTCTTTTTCTCACCCGGAGTTTTTTTGCTGTAACAATCCCTTCCAGGTCATTCGCTCTTAAAGATCAAATTTGGCCAGGTTGCCGGGGATGACCCGACCACCTTGCCACACCTGAAGGTTGGAGGTGTATTTGTGGTTCGGGACCTCAAAGCCGCGAAGAAACCCTATGCCGCCCCTTCCTTCGAAGTCTTGGACGCCGCCACTGCCAAGCTGGAACTCGAAGCAACTGGAGCTTCGCCGGACGTGAACGCCGGGCGGATGTGGTCCGCGATCCAGAAGCAGCTCGATAAAAAAACAACACACTCGCCGCGTGGCCCCCTGCCCTAGGGCGATGGCGATGCCTGCTGCGGCCCGCAATGCCTCACGTTCGATGAAACATCAACACATCAATTGGAATCCCGCCACGCAGGAATGGTTCTGCATAAAGTGCGGCCGGACTTCAGATCACACCCGGGAGAAGGACGCCCGTTTCGAACTGGAACAGTACGAATGCCACATTCCCTTGATAGAAATGCCCAAGGCCGTCTCTAATACGCCTGAAACGTAGTTGGCGTGGCTCGACTCCGGCGGGTCAGAAGGCTCGATCGCCACGTCATTCGCGGTCAAGGCCGGAGTAAGCTTGCTCCGCCAGCACCAGGCCCCCCAGGACACCGGCCCGGCTGCCGAGCTGGGGCGGGACCACATACTGGTCAATGTCACGCATCACTTCAGTGGCCCGGACATATCCATTGAGCAGTTCCACCAGTTCCTGCCGGATTCGAGCATAGAGATGCGTTTGCCGCAATACCCCTCCGCCCAGCAGGATGCGCTGCGGTGACAAGGTGAGCACCCAATTCGCCAACCCATGCGCCAGATAGTGCGCTTCCAACGTCCATGCCGGATGGTCCGGCGGGAGATCCTGGGCAGCTTTCCCCCAGCGTGCCTGCATCGCCGGACCTGAGGCCAATCCTTCCAGGCAATCGCCGTGGTAAGGGCAACCGCCCGGATACGGGTCGCGTACCAGGTCATGCGGAATCCGGATGTGTCCCATCTCTGGATGCACCAGCCCATGCAGGACGCGGCCGTTGATAATGGCGCCGCCGCCGATGCCGGTGCCAATGGTGAGATAGAGAAAGTCAGTCAGGTTCTGAGCCGCGCCCCAACGAGCCTCGCCGAGCGCGGCGGCGTCCACGTCGGTGTCAAAACCAACCGGCACGTCCAGGGCATCGCGCACGGTGCCCGCCAGATTGTAGTTCTGCCATCCCACCTTCGGCGTGGACGTAACATAACCGAACGTCAGCGAAGTGCTGTGCAGATCAATCGGCCCGAATGAACCGATCCCCACCGCTTTCAATTCGCCTTTGGATTCCTCGCGGAGAAAGTCGATGACGACCGCCATCGTGGCCTGGGGGGAAGTCGTGGGAAACTGCATGGTCCTCAGGTCCGCCGGCCCAGTTCCCACTCCGCAAACGAATTTGGTCCCACCCGCTTCGATCGCGCCAAACATATCTTGATATTCGCCCCAAGGAGTCTGCCATAGAACCCGGCCGGGACAAAATGTCATCCACCCCAAAGGGATTGAAACTGGTCGTCCGGCAGTTGGCTGGGGATCGTACCCAGAACCTCAAAACCCGACGCGCCCTGCCCGAATCCGGCGAGAGAAATCAGCAGCGTCATCCGCCGCCCGCGCCGCGGCGTTGATGTGTGCCTGCTGCTTGAGCTGGGCAAACGGAAGGTTTCCCGTCGCCAGGTCTCCCCGTTCATAGAGCATCCGGTCGGCGTGCCCATTCAGCAGCACACGCCAGTCCCATTTGGGCTCGCCCGCCAGCGTCGCGATGTTCGTGGTGCAGTTGTTGGTCAGGGCGTTGTACCACTCCGGATGATTTCGTATCCGGTTGATCTTCCCCACATAGTTTAGAAATGTGGCCCGCGCATGTTCGGGCGTGGCTCGGGTGTGAAACAGATATGTTTCTTCCCCCTTGCGGAAATTGGTCCGCAGACGCACCACGTCGCGTTCGTCGCTCACCGTATAAATCAGCTCGTAGTAGCGGAAAAAGCCGCGGATGGCCGAATACTGCTCCCCCACTTCTTTCCTGGTCTCAATCGACATGGCGATATAGTCGTTGTCGCCGAACTGGAAACTTACAATGGGATGCGCGATCCAGGGCGAACCCCAGTAGGTGAGGAAAATGTCCATGCCCCGTATCTGTGCAAGAGCGTAGGAGCGTGTTTCCCAATGCGGAGTGTAGTCACCTTCGGTGCGGTAGTCGCAGTTGCGGACGTTGTGAATGGTGACGCGATCGCCGTCGATCTCTGCCCACGCGGTTTGAGCCACGTCGGGCTGCCAGGCCCGGTCATTCGATGGCTTGAGGGTAAGCCACCACGCCAACACCAGGGCAAATCCTGCCAGGCAAATGGCAATCCCTTTCCCGCGCCCCCGGAAAGCCAGCAGGGCCCCTACCATGGCGATGCCGTAGCTTGAGGCTCCAAAAGTTCGCAGTGAGGTGCCGGAAAGCAGGTCGAAATACAACGCGGCGATCGACCAACCGGTCAGCAATAGGACCAGAAGCAGCGCGAATCCGCGTCCCGCGAAACTTACGCATCGCCGCCAGAGTGGAGATGGCTTCATGGGCCGGTTTATGCGTAGATTCCGCGCTGCCGAAGCGTGTAGGCAACCCGGTCGATAGCCAGCATGTAGGCCGCAATCCGGTTGCTGACGCGGTGAGTCTCAGCGTACTTCAGGACTTCCGTGAAGGCGGTTCGCATGGTGTGTTGCAGATGTTCGTTCACTGTCGTTTCCGACCAGAAATATCCCTGACGGTCTTGCACCCATTCGAAATAGGACACGGTGACCCCGCCCGAGTTCGCCAGGATGTCTGGAATCACAAACACGCCCTTGTCCACCAGAATCTCATCGGCCTCGGCAGTGGTTGGACCATTTGCTCCCTCACAGAGCACTTTGGCCCGCACTCGTTCCGCATTGCGGGTGGTGATCTGATTTTCGGTCGCCGCGGGAATAAGAATGTCGCAGTCCGCGACCAGCAATTCGGCGGAAGTGGTCGCTTCCGCGTCGGGAAAGCCTTCCAGCGTGCGGTCACGCTGGTGATACTTCGAGAGGGCCTCAATGTCGATGCCATTCTCGTTATACACGCCGCCTTTACTGGTGGAGACGCCGACGATCTTGTACCCTCTCCGGCGCATGAGGCGAGCGGCATTCGAGCCCACGTTGCCGAACCCTTGAATCACCACCCGGGTCTGTTCCAGGCTCATGCCCAGCCGCTTGACCGCCTCGTCACAAACGATCATCAGGCCGCGCCCTGTCGCTTCAACGCGCCCATGCGAGCCGCCGATTTCGAGGGGTTTGCCGGTCACAACCGCGGTGACGGTATGGTGCACATGCATGGAGTAGGTATCCATGATCCATGCCATGATCTGCCCGTCGGTATTGATGTCCGGGCCGGGTACGTCCTTTTCCGGCCCCAGCACCTCCATCAACTCCGACGTGTAGCGGCGCGTAAGCCGCTCCAGTTCGCGTCTGGACATTTTGTCCGGATCGCAAATCACTCCCCCGGCCGCGCCGCCGAACGGGATATTCACCACCGCACATTTCCAGGTCATCCAGCTCGCCAAGGCGCGCGTTTCATCCAGGGTGACGTTGGGGGTATAGCGAATGCCGCCTTTGGCCGGCCCGCGATCGATCGAATGCTGCACCCGAAACCCGGTAAATACCTCAAGGCGCCCATCGTCCAACTGGACCGGTATGTGCACGATGAATTCCCGGCTGGGCTCGCGCAGTATTCTCCACAAGCCGTCAGCGAGCTGAAGCTTCTGCGCGGCCACGTCGGAGCGCGCAACCTGCGCTTCCCAGGGATTCACTTCTTCGAGATATGCAGTTGGCATGCGTTGCCCGGCCCTTGGCGAACAGATCTGGAGCAGATTCTGTCTATTATCCTACACTCGGCCTTGGTTTGTTCTTCTCCCGTCGCCATCCTGAGTTTGCGGGGAATCAGGCTATCGACTGGAGAGTTCGGCAGCGTGCGCCGCACCCTGCCGTGCCCCGCGCCGCCCAGGCGCGACTGCGAGAGTTGCCTCAAATTCCTTCAACGCCAGGTCCGGGTGGTTCTGCTCCAGCAGCAAGTCACCCAACTGTTCACGGGCCGGAACAATTGGCCCGGGCGTCACCGGCAGCTTCTCGATCGAGTCCTCCTCGTCGGCTGACGCGCGCATCAATGCTGCGGCCTCTTCCGGCTTCCTCTCCGCCTGGGCTGACCACGCCATGATTTCACGCGTCAGAATTTCCACCTGAGTGGCCCAATAGTCCTCGCCTGACCTGCGAAGCCGCTCATGGATCTGCCGCAATCGATCAACTTCCGTTTGCGCCTCGGCAACATGTCCCGTGCGGGCGAGGCCCAGGGCCCGGGCCCAAACCGCAATGGCGACGACTTGAGGCGGAGCACCGGCCGGAGTAACGATGGCGGCAGCCTCGCCCCATTGACCTCGCTCGACCGCGTAGCGCACCGGCATCGCGGTCAAGGCATACGCTATCTTGAAATCGTCCGTGTCCAGTTTCGGCATGTTCTTAAGTTGCCGAATCACCTGAGCCGCATCTGCGTCGCGTCCACTCTGCAGATAGGCATACACCAGATAATCCATGGCGTGAACCTCATCTCCTGTGTCGCCCTGCAGGCGTGCCGCATCCGTTGCGGCAAGGTTGGACGCGATGGAGTCTTCCCACATGCCGAGTCGCGTGAATATATGCGATGGCATGTGCAATGCGTGCGGCGCTGAGGGAGCAATCCGGGAATAGGCTTGGGCCGCCGCCAGGCCCTTTGGCGCGAATTCCGCGTTGTCGTAAGCATGAATCAGGTAGTGCGGGATACCTGGGTGCTGCGGGTAGATGCGATACAGCGGCTCGAGCAGGTCGGCCGCCTGTTTCTGCCTTGCATGCGTCTTGTCGGCAGGGGATGCGTTTGCCAGGAGTGCGAGTGCGTATAGCACCTGGGTTTCGACGTCTTCCCTGTTTTCTGCAGCGAGGTCCCTCATCGCGTGCTCGTAGTTCAGCGCCCGCGTGCGGTATGGAACGGTGGCTGCGTCCTGATATATCAATCCCAGGGCATTGATGAACCCGCGCTCGCGTTCAGAGCCGGCCCCGATCTGCTGCGCCCGCCGGATTTCTTTTTGCGCCTTCGGAATCGTCGCGGGCTCAAGGGGCGGGTCCCACACCTGGTGAAAGTACGTCATGGCAATTCCCCAATGGGCCATCGCACAGCGCGGATCCTGTTCGGCCACGGCCTGAAATGCGTTTTCAGCGGCGCTGTAAGCGAAGGAGTGAAGCAGGGCCACGCCTCGGTCGAACTGGATCCGGACCGCGGGAGCACATGAAATCGGAAACGATACTCTCCCCAGTTTCTCGGGTACGCCGTGGCTGTGTGATTCTTGTGCGGCCGCGAAGGGAAAGATGAAGAGCAGGATCAGGAATATTCGCGACCGATCGCGCATCCCCCGTCTCCATCGTCGCAAGGCCATAACGTCGCATTCTACATTGAAGGCGGCGACAATGCGCTCGGCTTGAGACGGAAAAGGCTCGGAGCGAGGGATACCCGACAAGTCCGCATTTCATCCAGAAGAATGCGGCCGTCCGACCTCATCGTTCTCCAGTAGGGCAGGACAGAAATTCCTTGATTGGCAGCTCTTCTGGACTCTCCTCGACTATCCTTTCGTGCTTGCCGCCATCTTCTGCGCCTTCGACCGGACAAACGCGTAGTTCAGCGCCGGCAGTGAATTAAACCCAGCAGCCTCGGTGTAGAACTTCTGCGCTTTCTCCTTGTCGCCCTTGGCTTGATACGCCTGGCCCAGACGATAGAGGTTGCGGGGATCCTGCTGGTTGGCTTGCTCCAGCTCCGTGATCGCATCGTCATAATGTTTCTGCGCCAGCGCAATCCGGCCCGCCAATTCATGGGCCAGCTTTATCTGTGCCGGATTCTTCGACGCCTCCGCTCCCTGGCGGAATTCTTCGGCATGGGTCTTTGCCGAGGCGTAGTCCTTCTTCCCGATCGCCAACGCGCTCAGGTTGAAGTGATGCAAGAGCTTCGCATTGTCTTTGATCTCCTGCGACAGACTTGAGGCCTCCACCATCTGTAAAGAGCGGTCGAACTGCTGGGCCGCCAGCTCATACTTGGGCATCTCGGCGATGATGTTGCCTTTGGCCTGCAGGTCAGCCGCCATGGCCGCTACGTCATTCTTCTTTTCTGCTACGGCATATTCTTTGTCCATCGCCTGCACTGCCTTGTCCAGCTTGCCGCTATCCGAGGCCACCACGGCCATGCCAAACAGCGCAGTCCGGAGCTCTCCATCATTGCGCGCCTGCTCCGCCATCTTTTGCAGTTCGGCCGCAGCTTCGTCCGATTTGCCCAAATACAACAGATCAGCCGCGATCCCGAAGTGCGACGGCACAAAATGCGAATCAATCATGAGCGCCTTTCGATACTGCGTGATCGATTCGTCAAACTTGCCCATCTTCAACAATAATTCGGCGTAGGAATCATAAGGATTCGGGTCATTCGGAATGAGCTCGATATATTTCTTGAAGGCCTGCTCGGCGTTGGCATAGTCGCCCGCCTGCCGGTAGGCGTAACCCAGCATGTTATAGGCCGGCGAATAGTTGGGGGCCAGCTCGGGAGCTCTCTTCAAGTGCTCGATGGCCTGGGCATAGTCCTGCTGAGCAAATTCGAACGCGCCCAGATTGAAAAGCGCCCGTTCGTCATTCGGATAAGCAGCGACCAGCTTCTCGAAATACGCCTTCTGCTTGACCACGTCGCCGTTGGCACCGGCCTGGGTCGCGAGAATACGAAGTTTCTCTCCCTCCGAAACCTTGTCCGCCAAGGCCACCGCCTTATTCAAATGCTCAAAGAATTCCTTGGCAGTAGCAGCCGCATTGGCCCGCGCCAGTTCCGCCGAAGCGAACTCCGGATCAAGTGCGATTGCCTGGTCAAAATGCTGCACCGAATCCTGCGCCTGCAGCTTCTCCGAAAGCTCCCGGCCTTGCAGAAATTCCTTCCGCGCATCTTCTGATTTGGTGGTGATAGGGATTTTGGCGCCAGAGTCCGGCGCCGCGGACGCCGCCCCCGCATTCGGCTTTTCACAGCCGCCCCACATTGCCATTCCTAACGCAACCACAGCCAGCAGCAAGCGGTTGAAACTATTTCGGCGCATACGATCACTCCTTCGAATTTTCTAGATGAGGTGGCCGGACTCCGCACGGCTAAGCGGTTTCGTCTCAGTCTGGGGTCGGCAGTCTGGTTAGGCCCCGTTGTTGCTAGACGCGGTCCATGTGGGTTTGGGTAGCAGGAATGGTGGCGTGTTGCTCGGGTCCATCAAAGAAACTCACAACATAACAATTGACAAACGACGGTCGGCCTCAAGGCGATGAGGCTTCACACGCTCCGAAAAACTGCCGCCCCGCGGACAAAATAAAGGGCAAACGGTTCTACTCAACCGTGCCCTTACGCCGCCGCCAGATACACATACCGCAGAATGAACAACACGGTAAGAATCCAGACCAGCACGTTGATCTCGCGGATTTTTCCGACTGCGATTTTTGCCACGGTGTAGGAAATCAGCCCCAGGCTGAGTCCGGTGGCAATGCTGAAGGTCAGCGGCGTGGCCAGCATGGTGATAAACGCCGGGACGGCTTCGCTGAAATCTGCCCAATCGATGTGCGCGATTGATTGCGTCATCAGGGCGCCCACCAGAATGAGCGCCGGGGCCGTGGCATAGCCGGGAATTGCGGCCGCCAGGGGTGAGCAAAACATGGCCACGAGGAAAAGCGCGGCCACCACAACGTTACTGAGTCCGGTGCGGGCCCCGGCCGCGATTCCGGCAACGCTTTCGATGTAACTCGTCACCGTGGACGTGCCCGCGAGCGCCCCGAAAATGGTCCCAGTCGCGTCCGCCACCAGGGCTCGCCCCACCCTGGGGATCTTCCCGTCCTTGATAAAACCGCCCTGCTCGCATACTCCGACCAGAGTGCCAACATTATCGAAAAGGTCCACGAACAGGAAGGCGAACAGGATTTCGAGAAATCCCAGATGAATGGCGCCGCGCAGATCAAGCTGCAGGAAAGTAGACGACGGGTGGGGCATCGAAAAGATTGCCGCCGGCCACTGCGAGATGCCGCGCGACATGCCCAGCAGCGTGGTCCCGACAATCCCGATCAGGATTGCGCCATTCACCTTCCGCGCCATCAGGAACAGCGTCAGCACAATCCCAAAGCAGGCGGTCTGCACCTCTTTGTCGGCAAAACTTCCCAGGCCGACAAACGTTGCCGCATTGGCCACTACCAGCTTCGCATTCCGCAGCCCGACAAACGCAATGAAGAAACCTATGCCTGTTGCAGTCGAATGTTTCAGGCAATCGGGCATGCCGTTCACGATCTGCTCGCGCACCCGCGTGACCGTGAGCACCAGGAAAAGAACACCCGAAAGGAAAACCACGCCCAGCGCCGTGCGCCAGGGAACGTGCATGCTCAGGCAGACCGAATACGTGAAGTAGGCATTGAGCGACATGCCCGGCGCCAGGGCAATGGGATACCTGGCGTAAAGCCCCATCACCAGTGTCGCTACCGCGGCGGAGAGGCAGGTCGCAAACACCACGCCCTCGACCGGCATTCCCGCCTGCGCCAGGATTTGCGGATTCACCACGACGATGTACGCCATGGTCAGGAAGGTCGTGAGGCCGCCCAGCATCTCCTGTCTAACAGTCGTCTGGTTCTCGGCCAGCCTGAAATAGCGTTCGATCAATCGATCTCCCCCACGTTCGAGCCGGTTTAGTAACGGGTCTTGTCCGGCGTCTCCTGCCAGGCGCGAAACGCCGCCAGCGCTTCCTGGCGCATCATCTGGATCATCGGAATCTTGCGCTGCGCCAGGGGTTGGGCGATTTCGCCGTAGATAAACGAATCGTCGAATCCGTTCTGCGATGCGTCAGCCGCGGAACTTCCAAAGTACACGCGCCCGAGACGCGCCCAGTAAATCGCGCCCAGGCACATGGGACAGGGCTCGCACGAAGTATAGAGTTCGCAGTCCTTCAGCTCGAAGAGCCCCAGCTTCTGGCAGGCCTGACGGATGGCAAGCATTTCAGCGTGAGCGGTGGGGTCATGGGTCACAGTCACCTGGTTCACGCCTTCCGCAATAATCCGGCCGGTTTGCACGATCACGGTGCCGAAGGGTCCACCCCGGCCAGACTGAACGTTCTCGATCGAAAGCTGAATCGCGCGCGCCATGAAGGGATTGCTCATGGGATGCCTTCCGAGCCAGACAGTATAGCGGACTGTGTGGAATGTGTGGTCTGTCAGACCTGTGTGGTCGCGGGCGGCTCGCCCGCGGCTTTTGACGTTGGGGTTAATCCTCAGGCCCCGGCTCTTGAGTTTGGAGTCGACCCTCGCGGGCGAGTCGCCCGCGGCCACACAGTCCACACAGGTCACCACACAAGTCAGTTGATATAGTCACAATGAGCCCGATGGCCGTCGAATCTCAGCCCGCTTCTATCGCTCCGCGGCGCGCGGACTTTGTGCTGACTTTGCGCCTGGCTCTGCCGCTCATTATCGCCGAGGTCGGCTGGATGAGCATGGGCATCGTGGACACCATCATGGTGGGACGGCTGCCCGACAGCGCCGTCGCCATCGGGGCCACCGGCCTGGGCCAGAGCCTTTACCACAGCATCGCTATCTTTGGCGGGGGCTTGCTGCTTGGACTGGATACTTTCGTCGCCCAGGCTTACGGTCGCCAGGATCTGGATGACGCGCGGCACTCACTTGTAAACGGACTGTTTCTCGCCTTTGCATTGACCCCAATCCTGATGCTGTTAGTTTCGTTCTGGCCGCCGCTGATGCAGCGCTTCGGCATCAGCGCCGAACTGGTGGGGCCCATGCGTCCGTTCTTGCACGCGCTCAACTGGGGCACATTGCCGCTGCTCGCTTACTTTGCCCTCCGCCGTTATCTGCAAGCGGTCAACGTAGCGATTCCGATCATGTTCGCTCTCATCTCTGCCAACATCGTGAATGTGGTTGGCGATTGGGCGCTGATCTACGGACATCTCGGGCTTCCCGCCATGGGCATCACTGGTTCCGGCTGGTCCACCTGTGTCGCCCGCATCTACATGGCGGGCGTGCTGGCCGTCACTTTGCTTTGGGTGGAGTCAAGGCGCTCGCTGCCCCGGTGGACAAGCGCAGCCCGCGTCGATCTACGTCGAGTTTGGGCTTTGCTCAAGCTGGGAGCGCCGGCCGCAACCCAGATTCTGTGCGAAATCGGAGCCTTCTCGGCCGCTACCGCGGTGGTGGCAAGGCTGGGGCCCGTCCCTCTCTCGGGCCATGAGATCGCGTTGAACTGCGCCGCCCTCGCCTTCATGGTGCCGCTGGGGATCAGTTCCGCCGCGGCCGTGCGTGTAGGGCAACAATTAGGGAGAAAAGATCCCGAGGGCGCGCGTCGCGCGGGATGGTCCGCCATCATCCTCGGCGCTGGATTCATGACCTGCTCGGGCCTGGTGTTCGTGTCCATGCCAACCTTGATTGCCCGCTTGTTCTCTCCCGATCCGATGGTCATTCGCACCGGCGCCAGGCTGCTGCTGGTGGCGGCCGCATTCCAGCTATTCGACGGCGTGCAGACGGTCGCGACCGGAGCTCTGCGCGGTACCGGAGACACCAACACTCCCATGCTCGCCAACTTCATCGCCTACTGGCTGATCGGACTCCCCGTGGGCTATTTCTTATGTTTCAGACTCGGATGGGGCGCGGTCGGAGTATGGATCGGGCTGTGCGGCGGCCTCATGATCATCGGCTCAGCTCTTCTACTGGCGTGGCACCGCAGAAAACTGCCCGCGTAATTTCGGATAGAAACCGTGTCATCCCGAGCGCCGCTCGAGCCGCGCTGGCGCGGTGAGAGCAAGTCGAGGGACCCCTACCTGAGCGCGGACTCATCAGCTTATAGGGGTCCTTCGACTCCGCGATTCGATTCGCGAAGCGAATCGAACCGCTCCGCTCAGGATGACAATGGGAAAACTAAGGATGGACCCCTCGCTACGTACGCGCCAAGGATTCCCGTATCTTCGCGTATCCAGGCTTGATGACTCGATAAATGAAGTCGCAACGCTGGCGGTAGGGCAGGAATGCGCTCTTCATCGCGTTGATAGTAATTTTCTCGAAGTCATCCAACGTCAGGCCGAAGGTTTCCGCGGCCGCCTCGAATTCCCGGGTCATCGTAGTGTCGCTCATCAGCCGGTTATCGGTGTTCAGGGTAACCCGAAACTTTTCCTGATAAAGAATCTTGAACGGATGCTCCGCCAGGCTCGGGGTCGCGCCAGTATGGACATTGCTGATCAGGCAAATTTCCAACGGAATTCTCTTATCAAGAACGTACTGGGCAAGGTCGCCCAGCTTGACGACTTTGCCGTCTGCAATGGCAATGTCGTCAATCAGCCTCGTCCCATGCCCGATGCGGTGCGCTCCGCAGTACTGAATGGCTTGCCAGATCGATTCCTTGCCATAGCCCTCGCCAGCGTGAATCGTGATGTTGAAATTCTGCCGCTGAATGTAATGAAAGGCGTCGACGTGCTTCTTGGGCGGATATCCGCCTTCCTCACCCGCCAGATCGAAACCAACCACGCCGCGTTCTCGGAAATCAACCGCCAGCTCCGCCATTTCGAGCGACACATCCATATTTCGCATGGCGCAGATGATCAGTCCTGATGCCGTCCCGAAGTCCTTCCGACCTCGCTCCAGGCCCTTTAGTACCGCTGAAACCACCTGTTGGTGCGTCAGTCCCTTGCGGGTGTGAAAGACTGGCGCAAAGCGCGTTTCAAAATAGACCACGCGATCCTTGCTCAGGTCTTCGGCCTGCTCATATGCGACCTGCTCCAGCGCCTCCTCCGTCTGCATCACCGCGATGGTGTGGGCGAAGCCTTCCAGATATTTGGCCAGGCTCCCCTTGTTGGCGCCCTGATGAAACCATTGCGCCAACGCAGCGGGATCGCTCGTCGGAAGATCCGTATAATTCGTTCCCTTGGCCAGATCGATGACGGTTTGCGGCCGCAGCACTCCGTCCAGATGCTCGTGCAGAAGCACCTTGGGCAACTTGCTTAGTAGCGTCTTATCAACTTTCATAAAAGCGCACCGTCACTGCTTAACGCTGCCCGCCCGATAGAAAATCTTGGGCCGCAACCCATAGACCGCATCCCGATCGCGTCTCGCACCATTGCAGGAGTTCATGCCGCCTCAACTCATTCTTCCCCGATGTCCTCGTTCCAAACTTCAGGATTCGCGCGGATGTACTCGCTCAGCAACGACGCACACTCTTCGGAATCCAGATCGACGATGTTCACACCGAGCGAGCGCAGCCATTCCACGCCGCCCTGGAAATTGCGACTCTCACCCACCACCACCATGCCGAAACCAAATTGCCGGACCAGTCCGCTGCAATACCAGCAGGGCGCCAGGGTCGTGACCATGATCAGGTTGCGATAGCTGCGCTGCCGTCCCGTGTTGCGGAAAGCGTCGGTCTCGCCATGCATCGAGGGATCGCCCTGCTGCACCCGGCGATTGTGACCCGCGCCGAGAAGTTTGCCCTGCGCGTCGAAAATCGCCGCGCCGATCGGAATCCCGCCTTCGGCCAGCCCCTTGCGGGCCTCAGCCAAGGCGACAACGAGCATCGCGGTGTAGTCCAGATTCAACTTCGCGCCTCCCGGCATCCCATTATTACATCCAGGCTGGAGGTCGGCCTGAACGAGGGAGTTCCCCAACTTCCCGGGCCACCCAGGTTTGGTTTTATGTTAATTTGGTGGCGCTTGAAAACGTTTACAACGGATTCCTGTCGCACAACAAGTAGACGGAGAACCCAAGCCCTCATGTCCGGCCAGTTTCCAGACTTTAACCTCGGGACTTCTTGATCATGCAGAAACGGCACCAATTTATCCGCCCATCCGTTCTGCTTTGCATTCTGACCTTGCTCACCGCCGCAGCCCAGGCCCAGTGGGCCCCGAGGAATCCCGTCACCGCCGTGCAACGGCAACCCGACGGTGTGCTTTTCACCATGAAGGCGGGCACGCTGAAGCTGCAGGTATGCACCGATTCCATTATTCGTGTGCGTTACTCTCCGACAGCAGCGTTCTCCGAGCGTCCCGACTACGTCGTGATCAAGACGGGCTGGCCCGCGACCAAATGGGAGATGCAATCCACCGATGATGATGTAACCCTTACCACCGCGCGCCTGGCGGTCACCGTCACTCGCAAGGATGGCGCCATTACGTATCGCGACTTGGCCGGCAAACAACTGCTGCAGGAGGCAACGCGGAAATTGACCCCGGTCAAGGTCAATGGCGAGGACACCTATCGGGCCGAATCGTTTATCAACATTTACGGCTCCCGCGAAGCTCTGTACGGACTCGGTCAGCACCAGGCCGGGGTTTGGAATTATCGCGGCGAGTCGGTGGACATTTCCCAGGACAATACGAACATTTCCATTCCCCTGCTGCTTTCGAGCCAGGGCTACGGCATCTACTGGAACAACGACTCGCGCAGCCGGTTCAACAACCGCTTTGCCAACTACCTGTACATCAGTTCCGAAGTGGCCGACAACATCGACTATTATTTTTTTTACGGCCCTGATTTTGACCGGATCATCGCCGCTTACCGTGAGCTGACCGGTCAAGCGCCCATGTTCGGAAAGTGGGCCTATGGCTTCTGGCAGTGCAAGAACCGCTACAAGTCGCAGGAAGAAATTCTGGGTGTCGCCCGGAAATACCGCGAGCTGCACATTCCCGTCGATAACATCGTGCAGGACTGGTTCTGGTGGAATCGCAAGGGAGAACACGTCTTCAACAAGAATTACCCCGACCCGAAAGGCATGGTCGACCAACTTCACGCCGAGAATTTCCACCTCATGATCTCGGTCTGGCCCTTCTTCGAGCCCGGCTCCGCGGTGTATGACGAGATGGACAAGCGCGGCTGGTTCGTGGACAAATTCAAGTTCGCCAAGCCGCCCTATCACACCGCCGGCATGGCGGTATATGACGCCACCAATCCCGAAGCCAGAAAATACTACTGGCAGCTCATGGACAAGGCCTTGTTCAACATCGGCATCGACGCCTGGTGGCTGGACACGACCGAACCGGAGACCGAAGGCCAGGAAGAAAATATCCTGCTGGGCCATAAACTCGCTGCCGGCAGCGGCAATCGTTACGTAAACATCTATCCGCTCATGACCACGGGCGCGGTTTACGACGGGCAGCGCGGCGCTTCAGACAAAAAGCGCGTCTTCATTCTTTCGCGATCGGCATTTGCCGGCGACCAGCGCTATGCGGTCACGGCATGGTCCGGCGACATCAACTCTGATTTCTTCAGCTTCCGCCGCCAGATTCCCGCGGGTTTGAATTTCGCCCTTTCCGGCATTCCCTACTGGACCACCGACATTGGCGGCTTCGTCTCCGGAGATCCCGACGACCCCGCCTATCGCGAGCTTTTCATCCGCTGGTTTCAGTACGGCACCTTCAATCCCATCCTGCGTGTGCACGGAACCCGCAAGACAAATCAAAACGAGCTTTGGTCCTACGGACCCGATGCGCAGAAGATCCTGGTGAACTTCGATCGCCTGCGCTACCGCATGCTGCCTTACATCTACTCCCTGGCCTGGAAGACAACCAGCGAGAGTTACACTCCCATGCGTCCGCTGGTGATGGACTTCCGCACCGACGTTCGCGCCCAGAACACTGGCGACGAGTTCATGTTTGGCCCGGCGTTCCTGGTAAGCCCGGTCACCGAACCCGACGCCACCACGCGGCGCCTCTACCTGCCGCAATCGAAGTGGTATGACTTCTGGACCGGCTCAGCCGTCGCGGGAAACCAAACCGTTGACGCCAGCGCTCCGCTCGATCGCCTGCCCCTGTACATCCGAGCCGGATCGATTCTTCCGCTCGGCCCGGATGAAGAATGGTCCACGGAAAAGCCAGCCGATCCGATCGAGCTTCGGGTCTACCGGGGCGCGGATGGAGATTTCACTCTCTACGAAGACGAAAACGACAACTACAACTACGAAAAAGGCGCTTACGCGACCATATCTCTGCATTGGGATGACGCCAAACAGGCGCTGACCATCGGCGACCGCACGGGGCAGTTCCCCGGCATGCTGGCAAGCCGCGCATTCCACGTCGTATTCGTCGGCGAGAAACACGGCGCGGGCATCGATCCCGAAGATCAACCGGACAAGACCGTGCCCTATTCCGGAAAGCAGGTCGTCGTAGTTCCATAAGCGTCGTTGCGGGCGGGCTCATACTCGAGCCGGTGTAGAAACTGAATAGCTTTGCGGCGCCAGAAGTCGGGGATTGTTGCCTGGATTTTCTGGCCAAGAGGAGAACATTCGATGAAACCTTTCTGGAACCATGCGGCGCTCATACTGATCCCGTTGCTCGGCCTGGCCGGGACCGGGTTTGCGCAAACCAGCTACAACCTGCTTTCTCCCGACAAGCGAATTGAGGTGACCATCCGGACTGGCGAGCGTTTCAGCTACGACGTCCTTTTCAAGGGAACGCCGCTGCTGCAGAACTCCACGTTCTCCATCGACATTGATCACAATACCCTGGGCCTGCAACCCAAGGTCAGGGCGGTCAAAGAACGCAGCTACGATGGCACGCTGCAACCGCCGGTCCGGCAGAAATTTGCCAGGGTCCGCGAGAACTACAACGAACTTCGCCTGACCATGGAAGGCAATTACGCGGTGGTCTTTCGCGCCTACAACGAAGGGGTGGCTTACCGTCTGGAAACTTCCCTGCCCCAAACCGAAGTGAAAGTTTACAGCGAGGAAGCCAGCTTCAATTTCCCCGATGACTATCGCGTTTACTACCCTCTGGAAGAGAGCTTCTTTTCTCACAACGAGCGGCATTACCTGCCTATGAATTTGAAGACGATCGCGCCTACCGCCATTGCGAGTTTGCCCGCCGTGGTCGAGGCCGCGAACGGCGTGAAAGTAGCGGTGGCCGAATCCGACATTGAGGACTACCCCGGCCTTTGGCTGCGCGGCACCGGCGGCAATGGACTGGCGGCCACCTTTCCTCCCTATCCGCTCAAGGAAACATTGGAAAAAGACCGCGACTTCAAGGTCACCGAGGCCGCCGATTACATCGCCGTCACCCGCGGCACTCGCAGCTTTCCCTGGCGATTGTTTGGCATTGCCGAAAAGGATGGCGATCTGATCACCAATCAACTGGTCTGGCTCCTGGCCAAGCCGTCGCAGGTCCAGGACACTTCCTGGATCAAGCCCGGCAAAGTGGCCTGGGACTGGTGGAACGCTCTCAACCTCGAGGGCGTCGACTTCAAGTCTGGAGTCAACACCCAGACCTACAAGTACTACGTGGATTTCGCCGCCAAGTATGGCCTGCAGTACATCATCCTCGATGAGGGTTGGTACAAGCTGGGCAACGTGCTCGAGGTTTCTCCCGACCTCAACATGGAAGAGTTGACCGCGTATGCCAAAAAGAAAAATGTCGGCATCATCTTATGGATGGTCTGGAAGACATTGGACGACCAGTTCGATCCGGCGTTCGACGAATTCGAGAAATGGGGAATCAAGGGCCTCAAGATCGATTTCATGCAGCGCAACGATCAGAAGCTGATCAATTTTTATTTCAAGACCTCCCGCGAAGCTGCCAAGCGGCACATGCTGGTCGATTTCCACGGCGGGCAGAGCCAGGTCACCATGACCCGCACCTGGCCGAATATGATCAGCGGCGAGGGCGTCCGAGGCCTGGAATGGAGCAAGTGGAGCGCTGAAACCGAACCCCAACACAACATAACTTTGCCCTTCACCCGCATGTTTCTGGGACCGATGGACTTCACTCCCGGCGCGATGTTAAATGCGACCAAGAAAGATTTCGCGCCCGTCTTCGATCGCCCCATGAGCCTCGGCACCCGCTGCCATCAGTTGGGAATGTATGTGGTGTTTGAGAGCCCGCTGCAAATGCTGGCCGACAGTCCATCCAACTATTTGCGCGAGCCGGAGATGATGGAGTTCCTGGCTCCCGTTCCCTCCGTGTGGGACGACACGAAAGTGCTCGACGCCCGTATTGCGGAGTATGCGTTAGTCGCCCGAAGAAGCGGCAACGATTGGTATGTCGGCGCCATGACCAACTGGACTGCACGCGACCTGGAAGTGGACTTTTCTTTCCTGCCCGCCGGAACGTTCTGGCTGGAAGCCTACCAGGACGGAGTTAACGCCGACCGCATCGCCAGTGACTACAAGAAGACCAGGAGCCAAATTACCCGCGACACCAAGCTGAAAATATCTCTCGCTCCCGGCGGAGGCTGGGCCGCAAGAATTCATCAGTAGATCGCTTCGCAAGATGGAGGACGGGCGTCCTCGCCCGTCATTGCCCGTCATTGCCCGTCATTGGGCAGACCAGACGGGCGGGGATGCCCGTCCTCCATTTGGCCTTCAATCATCGTCTACGTGGAGATGTTCCACCTATTACAGGAATGCCCTGATTGTTCCAGTCCCGTCCCGCCTGTAACTTTATCGAGCAAACTTGCTGTGAAGAAAATGCGAGGAGGACTTCAATGGGAACAATCCTGATCATACTTCTGGTGCTCTTATTGCTCGGCGCCCTTCCGACCTGGCCCTACAGCGGCAGTTGGGGGTACTACCCGAGCGGCGGCCTCGGACTTGTGCTGCTCATCGTTGTGATACTGGCACTGACAGGCAGGGTCTGAGCGGCGAGCTTATTTCTTGCTCTCCTTGGAGTGGGTCTCAATCAGGTGCTTGGTCAATATCACCAGCGCCAGAATCTGGGTCCACTCCGAGACGATGTTCCCCGCTACCTGTCCCCATTTCGACTCTGGGTCGGCGTGCTTGTAGACGGCGACCCAGCACACGCCGGTGGCCAGCAGGAACAGCGTCAGGGAATGATTATTGATCGCCTCCCAGACCGGGCTCCGAGAACTCAGCGGCGGTTTTCTGCTCTCCGCCGAGCCCCGTTCATACAGATATTTGGTGGCCAGTACCGTGACCACCACGCCTGACCAATCGGCAATTGCGTTTCCAAAGAACGAGCCCCAGTGGGTCTTGGGGCTGGAGACGGAATAGAGGATGGTCCAGAGAAGCAACACGGCAACGCTCACGATACTCAGGGAGTGATGCGCCAGAAAACCAGATCTCCTGCCGGATCTCGTTTTCCTGACCTGTTGCCCGTTATCCCGTTGTTCTGCCGGCACGAAGACCAGTTTAAACCTTTATTCGCTGGGCGCCTTCTTGTCGCGGAACCATAGCCCGACATAAACAAAAAGGCCAATCACCGCGAATACGAACACGAAATGGATAAGCGCCGCGATCACGATTTCAGGAGGATGGTGCTCAACCCATTCCCGCCAGGTCAGCAAAGCCGTACCCGCAACCGCGATTAGGAGTTTTCGGGTCGCCCACAGTCCTCCCCAGAATCCCGTAGCCGCCATACCCGCGGTGTCCCAGAGTAGATGGTCGAAAATCCAGCGCGTGATTCTCCCATGAATCCGAGCGGCCATTCCGGTAACGTAGCATTGGCTTAGCAGGAGGATCAAGGAGCTCGCAGCGATGGAGCACTTCGAAGATACCGACGCTTGGCATGTGAAGCAGGCTCTCCTGCCGCATTGCCCAATGCAGAAACGGCATCCCGTGCGGGATGCCGTCCCCAATCAGTAAAAGCTAGTTGAGAATCTTAGCGCCGGCCGCCCCCACCGTGTGGGCTGCCGCCGTGTGAACCTCCACCCGATCCACCGCGGCTTCCGCCTCCACCGCCTCCGCCGCCCCGTGATGGAGCCGATTCTCGCGGCGCGCTTCCCCTTCCTTCAGAAACACGCGGCATCACAATCGGCTGCCGCATTTCCAAAGGCGGCCGGGAGTAGCCCCGCGGCGACTCCTGCGCCATGCCGCGCCCGCCGCCATACTGCCTCTCCGGACGAGACATCTGATTGCGCGACGAGAAGTCGGGACCGGAAACACGGCCGCCGTTCATACGCTCGTACGAGCTTCCGCCGGACTGTGGTGTGAAGTGCCGCCAGCCTCCGTCATTGGTCGAAGCTTCCGGCCGACCAGAATTCCCCGGCCTGGGAACATTCGAGGTCACCGCCGGTGACGACCGTCCCGCTGACCGGCCCACCGCGCCTTCATGCTGGACTGAAGTCGAACCGGAAAAGCGCCGCCAGCCCTGGTTGTCGCTCAAGCTGCCGCCTCTTTCAGCGCGTTGCGCTCCGGAAGCGTTGTTCAGTCCGCCGCCTGCCGAAGTACGAACTCCGGGGGCCGGTCTGGCGACCGCGGAATTCTGGTTGGGCCTCTCTCCCCGCGAGAACGCCTGCCCCGCCCCATTTCCGCTGCGCTGGATTGACTGCCGCATTTGCGTCACTTCTTTATCGAACGATCGCGGCGCGGCTGCCGGCCGGGATTGTGAGAAGAAGTGTTGCTGCTCCCTGCCTCGCGGCAGCGTGGACGCCGCCACCGGCCGGTTGCTTACCGACAATGCCGCACGCGTCGGAACCACGGGAAGATTGCCCTCGATCCGGCGCCCGCCACGAAAGGCTTCGCCGTTCACCGCCACCGCACGCGATCGTCCGGTGCCGAACTGGCCAGTGGGAACCGTGGAAATGCCTTCACGCACTCTCTGGTTCATCGAGGCCAGCCGCAGGTTGGAGTAAGCGCCACCCGCGCGAAGCGGGGCGATACCTCCGAACCCGCGTCCTCGCCCGCCAAAATTGTTGATGGTGGTGATGTTGACCACGTTGTAGCGCGAGCGATAACGACCGTACCAGGGATAGAACGTGTCACACGGCCCAATCGGCAACCAGCCCACCGAACCGAATCCGAATCCAACCCCGACGCCGCCGCCAAAGCCGAAGAAAGACACATACGCGGGCGCCCACACCGGCCGATACCCGGGATATCCATAGGCTGGCCCCGGCCACCACACCCACGAACTGTTGTAAACGAACCAGCGCCCATAGTGATAAGGCGCCCAACCCCAGGGCTCATAGGAAACCCAGGTCCAGCCCCAACCCGGCTCCCACACCCAGCGCCCGCTGCGATACGGTGCCCATCCTGGACCTGCCGCGGGCGCCCACACCGGACCGTAGTCCGGAACCGTCACCCAGCGGCCGTAAGCATCGAGATCTTCTGAACCCACGTAGTAGCGATTGGTATTTCTCCACGACTGGGCGTTGAGAATCGTATGGTCACGCTCGATGTTCCACGAATCCCAACTGTCCTTGGAGGGTGCGTTTTCCAACTTGTACTGGGTGTCGTCTCCCACGCCGCGCACGACAGCCATCTGGCCCTGTTCCACTTGAGTACTGCCCTGGGGCGTGGAAATCTGTGCCGAACCCTTGCGAACAATTACCGAGGTCTCGCCCTGCGAATTTACTTCGATGCGATAAACACCGTCCCTCTGATCAGGACGGACGGCAACGTTTGCAGTATCAATCTCAACCGCGGCATCGCTGCCGTTGAAAACCGAATAGTCGATGAGTCCGCGATCGACCTGTATCTGAATTTGATTTCGGGAGAGGCCCGCAATGCCGGTCAGGGTATTGTCGCCCAGCCGCACGATGTTTCCGTGGTCAAGCTGCACCTCAGCCCGCGAGTTGACGCCGGTCGAAACCTTGTCGGTGCTCACCACGGGCTGGTTCAGCGCCGCAGTCGCCCAATCCCCGGAATCACCGCGCTGCGTCGAAACATCTCCATGGATCAAGCTGATGCGTCCCACGCTGGTCGGGACGTCGGATTGCTGCTGCGCGGGCTGTTCCTGTGCGGGCTGCTCCTGTGCCATCGTCATTGCGCACAGGCCCAGGATCAGTGTTCCAACCATTAATGCCCATCGGTTTTTCATGGCCCACCTCTCGCGAGAAAGAACTCGCGCATGATTGGCAATGCAGTTGCCATGCCAAACCGGATCGGAGGATACAAAATAAGTGCTTCTTTTTCAACAACTTGGGGTTACTACGAAATGGCCTCGATGCGCCCGGGAGGCAGCCCTGGCCGGGCTCAGCCAGATGTGGTGGTTTTGAGCCACCGGTACTCACTCAAGGCCGATGTCGCGGGCGAGTTGAACCAGGAACAAGGCGTGGCCCGCATCGTGGAAGAGCGGCCCTTTAGGGCCGCGTTCTCATGCCACCCGAGGTCGGCCTTTAGGCCGAGTGGCGCCACCGGGGCTAAAGCCCGACTCAGATTGCCTCGCTGCGCGGCGCTGAAGCGCCGCTCTTCCACGTCGCGATTGAGCGGAGCGATTCCGAAAGCGTCAATTCCCTATTCCTCGTTCTCCTTCTCCGGTTCGTCGCTGATGCCGATCTTCGAGAGCCGGTAGCGCAGCGCATTGCGCGAGAGTCCCAGCATGCGCGCCGCCTGGCTCTTGTTTCCATGAGCGCGGCGCAGAGCTTCGCGGATCATCTCGTCTTCCCATTGTTCGAGGGTCATGCCTTCGGGAAGAAGACTGGAAGGGAAGTCTGCCGCCTTGCCCCGTGGCGAATCAATATGAATATCGCTGCCTTCCAATGAGGGGCCGGCAGCCAGCGCCGACGCCCGTTCCATGATGTTCTGCAGTTCGCGAACATTTCCCGGCCAATGATGGTCCATCAGCATCTTGAACGCTTCCGGTGAAACACTGCTGATTTTTCTGGCCGAGTCCTGGGCAAAGCGTGAGAGGAACAGATTGACCAGCTCGGGAATATCTTCCTTGTGCTCGCGCAGCGGGGGAATATCGATGGGCACAACATTCAGCCGGTAATAAAGGTCCTCGCGAAACGTCCCATCTTCCAGCGCCGCCCGCAAGTCGCGATTGGTGGCTGCCACCAGCCGCACATCCACTTTGATGGTCTTGGTGCCGCCCAGTCGTTCGAACTCACGCTCCTGCAAGACGCGCAGCAGCTTCACCTGCGTCGCGGGCGGCACATCTCCGATTTCGTCGAGGAAGAGCGTTCCCTTGTCAGCCAGTTCGAACTTTCCCGGCTTGCTGCCGGTCGCGCCCGTAAAGGCGCCTTTCTCGTAACCAAACAATTCACTTTCCAGCAGATTTTCTGGAATCGCGGCACTGTTGATCTTGACGAACGGCCCAGAGGCCCTCCGTGACTTCTCGTGGATGGCACGCGCCACCAGGTCTTTGCCCACGCCGCTTTCACCGCCCAGCAGCACGGTCGAGTTGGTCGGGGCCACTCGTTCCACCGTGGCCAGCACCTCCTGCATCTTGGCGCTGCGCGCCACCAGGTTGGGGTGCTGATAGCGTTGTTTCAGGGCTTCGCGCAGCGAGCGGTTCTCTACCCGCAGGCGCTGCACATCCAGTTCCTTGTGCACCACCATACGCATTTCATCGAGAGAAAACGGCTTCAGAACATAGTCACTCGCGCCCGCCTTCATGGCTTCGACCGCGGTCTCCACCGTCCCGAACGCGGTCATGACAACCACGGGCAGCGCCGCCTGAAGGCGCTTCACCGCCTGCAAAAAGTCCAGCCCATTCATTCCCGGCAACTTGAGATCGGTGATTACCAGATCGACGGAATTGTTCTGCAGCAGCTTCAAACCGGTTTCCGCATCCTCCGCGGACAAGGTCCGAAAACCGTCGTCTCCCAGATTGAGTTCCAGGAGGCGGCGCATTTTTGGCTCATCCTCAACAATCAGAATGGTCGCATTCGCGCTCGTCATGAGCCTCCAGCTCCCTGCCGAATCTCTTCCACCGCAGGGAAGAAGATGACGAAACCAGCCCCCTTCTCGTCTGCGTTCTCCAGGCGGATGGTGCCCTGATGCTCATCCACAATCTTGGAAACAATCGAAAGCCCCAATCCGACGCCGGTCTTCTTGGTCGTCACAAAGGGATTGAAAATCTGCTCACGCATTTCCGGCGGCACGCCGGGGCCGCTATCTTTCAGCCGCACCTGAACTCCCTTACGCCCGTTCGGGCTCACGTCCGAAACCTCTACCCGGAAGGTTCCACCTTCACTGCCCATGGCCTCATACGCATTCTGGACCAGATTGAAGAACGCCTGCTCGCAAAGATTTTCGTCCAGCGGCACCAGGGGCAAATCTTTCTGATATTCCCGGCTCACCACCACCGTGCCTCCCTTCCACTGCTCCGCCACGGATTTCAGGGCCTGATCAATCAGGTCGGTCACTCGCTGGAGACGCGTTTCGGTGTGCAACGGGCGCGCAAAATCGAGAAAGCGGGTCACCAGCGCGCTCGCCCGGTTCACTTCGCTCGATATATAGCCCGCCAGCTCGCTGGCCAGGGGATTTGAGTTCTCCAGCTTCCGGTTGAGGGTTTCCGCCGACCCCTTGATCACACCCAGCGGATTGCGAATTTCATGCGCCAGCCCAGCGGAAAGCTGCCCCAGGGCGGCCAGCCGCTCGGAACGCCGGGCTTCGGCCTGGGCGCGTTCCAGCTGGCGGTTGACTTCGGTCAACTCCTCGGCCGCCTGCTGATATTGCATCGTCTTCCGGCGGTTCTCGATGGTGAAGCGGTTCACCACAATTGCCGCCAAAAAGAAGAACATGATGCGGATGGCGAGCTCAGCCGCGCCGGCCGGAGTGAGAGTGTATTCCTGCAGCGCGGGATAGAGATACGCACAGTAAGCCGTCGAAGCCAGCAAGGTCCAAAGCAACGTGCCCCATGGCCCGAAGTAGATGGCCGCAGTCACGATCGGAACGTAATAGATCGGATAGTAGCTGCTGTTGATGCCCAGCTCTCCGGTGTGATTGATCAGCAGGGTGGCCAGGATGATTTTGACCAGAACGACGACGGCGCGCCCGTAGCGCGGCCAATTCGCAATGATTCTGCCTTCGGCCAACTGCACGATACCAATCGCGAGCAAGGCCAGTTGCTTGTGCCGCTCCCCCACCGGCGGCAACACCGCCAGACCCAGCAGGAAGACGAGCCACAGCACGTCCATCCACTTGATGCCAGTGTTGCTTTTCTTCGCTCATCGGAAGACGGTTACAATCCGGCCCAGCTCCTTCCGCCAGATCCGCGCGACCCGCTGACATTCGCACCCCGACGCGCCATGAACCACAGCTTGTCAGCAGTGTATCCCGGCTGTCATCTCCATCGTCAATGGCTCCTCACTCCGGCCACGCCAGTCCGCCCATCCGCAAGCGAGGGGGCCGTGGCGGCCTCGCGTCGAAGGGTCCGTTCCACCCGCACTACGGATTTCCACAGTAGCCCATACGGGCCATTCTCACCGACCCTCCCCGGTTGTATGGTGTTGTTGAGCAGACTTCGGGGGAGGGCTGTTCGACAAACGTCCCACGACTCAATAGAGTCTGGGACGTTTTGTGTTGTATTGTGCAATATCGTCGGTTTCCGTTGAGTTGAATCCAATGAACCAGATTGACCTGAGCAATCGTCACGCGGTCGTAACCGGCGGAGCGCAAGGCATAGGCTTCTCTATCGCGCGTCGCTTTCTGTCCTCCGGCGCTTCGGTCACGCTTTGGGACCGGGACCAGGAACTGCTCGCGTCCGCCGTGCGAGAGCTTGGTCCCCGCGGCACCATCGACGCCGTGGCCGCGGACGTGACCGATGCCGAGAATGTCCGCAGTGCGGCCGCGTCGACCGCGGAAAAGTTCGGCAGGATCGATATTCTGGTCGCCAACGCTGGCATTTCGGGCCCGAACCTGAAGTCCTGGGAATATCCCGTGGAGGTTTGGAAGCAGGTCATTGACGTCGATCTGACCGGAGTATTTTTGTGCTGTCGCGCCGTAATACCTTTCATGCTTCAGCGGAAGTATGGCCGGATCGTCAACGTGGCGTCCATTGCGGGTAAGGAGGGAAATCCGAATGCCTCCGCCTACAGCGCGGCCAAGGCAGGGGTGATCGCTCTCACCAAGTCACTGGGAAAGGAATTGGCCGATCACAACATTGCGGTCAACTGCATTACTCCGGCAGCAGCCCGGACGCGGATTTTTGATCAGATGTCGCAGGAGCATGTCGACTACATGCTGTCCAAGATTCCGCGAGGCCGCTTTCTCGAAGTCGATGAAATCGCAGCCATGGTCGCCTGGATTGTATCTGAGGAAAACTCCTTTACGACCGGGGCGGTATTCGATCTGAGCGGCGGACGCGCCACCTACTAGAAACGACCGGATCCTCGAGTCCGCCAATCTTCCGCTTCCGCCCGCTTAGACCGCGGTTGCCGTTCGTGCCTCGGCTCGACGTGCAACCAGGAATTCCAAATACTCCTCCACTCCCTCGCCGGTCTTGGCGGAAAGCTCGAATACCCGCATGCCCGGCCGGACCGCCTGAATGTTGCGGTGCGCGGTTTCCCAGTCGAACTCGGCCGCGCCCGCCAAGTCGCTCTTCGTGATGATGGCCACGTCCGCGCCGTTGAAAATCGTTGGATACTTGAGGGGCTTGTCCTCACCTTCGGTCACGGACAGCAGCACCACGCGAAGATCCTCGCCCAGGTCGTAGGAAGAGGGACAAACCAGGTTGCCCACGTTCTCAATGAACAGGAAGTCCAACTGGCCAAGGTTCCATTCCTCTTCGTCCACGGCATTCTGCACCATGGCGGCCTCCAGGTGACAAAGCGTCCCGGTAATGATCTGCCTGACCGGGGCCTGACTGCGAGCCAGGCGTGCCGCATCGTTTTCCGTGGCCAGGTCTCCCACCAGGGCGGCCACCCGGCAACGGGGGCGAAGCAAGGTCAGCGTCTTTTCGAGGAAAGCCGTCTTGCCCGAGCCCGGACTGGAAACCAGGCTCACCACGAACACTCCCGCAGATCGGAAGCGGGTGCGGAGCGCGCGTGCGACCACATCGTTCTGCTTCAACACGTTCTTGCGAACTTCCACTAACCGCGGTTCCGGACTCATCACTGTATCTCCAGCGCAACCACTTCGAGTTCCTTGCCTTGAACGATCTCCGAAGTCGGGGTTCCGCATTCACCGCAGCAAAATAATTGTACCGAGCCGAGAGGACGCTGCACTTTGCATTGAGGACAAAAGATCACCACCGGCACATCCTCGATGACCAGCCGCGATCCTCGCAGCGGCGTATCGTAGCACGCCATTTCGTAGGACGAGAGCAGAGCTGTCTTCACCACGCCACATAGCGCTCCCAGCTTGAGATGCACTGCGTTCACCTGTACTCCGCGCTGCAGCGCCTCTTCCTGCGCCATTTCGACAATGCTCATCGCGATGGAAAGTTCATGCATGCGATTTCTGCTTCCTGCCATCCACGCTGCCGTTGCCCATGCGCCGGCCATCTCACGCCACATCCTCTAAGCACGGGATGACCGTTAATCAGGGTCGAGCAGGGGCAAAGACCGCCAGCGCCGCCTGGCCCAGGCTGATCCCTCCATCGTTAGGCGGCACTACATGATTCGTCCAGACGTGAAAAGCTTCGCCCTCCAGCAGTGGCTTGATATCAGCCAGCAACAGCTCGTTTTGGAAAACTCCTCCCGACAACACAATCGTATCCAGGCAGTACTCCCGGCACAGGCTGGTCACACAGTTTCGCAGGCCTGCCGCCACGCCTCGCTGAAAGGCGCGCGCAATCTCGCCCGGATCGCGGCCCCGTTGTCGGTCCCTGACCACGCTCTGCAGCAGCGGACGAAAATCCAGTTCCGTGTCCGCGAAGGGAAACGAATACGCCTCGGTGGTCGAAACACGACGGGCCTGCTGTTCCACCCACATCGCAGCTTGTCCTTCATAAGAAATTTCGCGGGTGAACCCCAGTAAGGCTGCTACGGTATCGAAAAGCCGGCCCATGGAAGTGGTGGAGAAAGTCCGCACACCCTTCGTCACCAACTCCAGGGCGTTTCCAAATCGCTCGGGAAAGTTGAACGGTGCCGCCGTCATGTCGGGCAAAACATCCAGCTGCGAGAGGAAGCCGGCAGCCGCCTGGACCGGGTATTGCGCCGCCGCATCACCGCCAGCCAGCGTCGCGTTGCGGAGATGAGCAACTCGCTCAAAGCCGTCCTTGACGCTCCCAATAAAGATTTCGCCGCCCCAGATGCCGCCGTCGTCTCCGTAACCCGTACCGTCGAAGCTCACTCCCACCACCCGCTTGTCCCATTCGCCGCGCTCGGCCAGCACCGATGCTACGTGCGCGCGGTGATGCTGCACCGCGACCCTGCGGGGAACTTTGAGCTCCAAAGCATGGAGCGCCGAGGCGTATTGAGGATGGGCATCGTGCGCCACCAGCAGTTCATCCCAATCAACTTCATACATCGCCACCAGGTCAGAGATGGTTTCCTGAAACGCGCGAAACGCCTCGTAGTGTTCGAGGTCGCCGATGTGCTGGCTGACGAAGGCCTGGCCGTCAACCACCAGCGTAATGGTGTTTTTCAGGTCGGCGCCGAGCGCCAGCACCGGCCCCTCGCAGGGCAACTTCGCCACCGCCCCGGGAGCATAGCCGCGCGCGCGCCGCAGAATGACCGGGCCAAACACTCCGTCGCGAGCAACGGAATCGTCAACCCGGCGCGCGATGGGCCGCTGCCCAATCAGGAATGCGTCCGCGATTCCGGAAAGACGCTGCAGCGCGTCTTCATCCTCATAGGCGATTGGCTCACTCGAGCGGTTGGCGCTGGTCATGACCAGAGCTTCCGGGGCACCGGCCGCGAAGAGCAGGTGATGCAAGGGCGTGTAGGGGAGCATCACGCCCAGTTCATCATTGTGCGGGGCCACCCCGATCAGTTCCGTTTTCGCGGGCGCGAGCACGATCGGGCGAGCCGGGGAGGTAAGCAATCTTTCGCTTTCCGAAGAAAGCTCCACCAGCCTGCGGGCCTCATCAAGATCTCGTGCCATGACCGCGAACGGCTTCTCCTTGCGATATTTGCGTTCGCGCACAGCCGCGACAGCAGCGGGGTTCCGGGCATCGCAAGCCAGGTGATAACCGCCCAGCCCTTTTACCGCCAGGATTTTGCCGGCGTTTAAGAGTTGGACCGCATGGTGAATGGCAGCTTCGGTGCCGGCCAGCGTCTTCGCCTGCGGCTGCAGATAATAATTCGGACCGCACGCCGGGCAGGCAACCGGCTGCGCATGAAATCTGCGATTGCCGGCATCCCTGAATTCTCCGGCACAATAGTCATCCAGAGGCCAGTCCTTCATCGTGGTATTGGACCGGTCGTAGGGCAGACCGAGCACAACCGTGTAGCGCGGGCCGCAGTTGGTGCAATTGATGTAGGGATAACCGTGGCGCGGATTGCGGGGATCGAAGAGTTCCGCCAGGCAATCAGCGCAAACCGGCAGGTCGGGCGACATCCGGACCGTCGGCCGCTCCCGGCGTTGGCTCTCCCGGATGGTAAATTCGTTCACTCCCAGAGGCGCGACCGACTGGACGTCCATTTCCGCGATGTTCGCGGCCGGGGGAGGCTGCGCCTTCATCTGGCGCACGAACGCTTGCAGCCCTTGCTCGGCGCCTTCCAGGTAGATCTCGACGCCTTCCTCGCCATTCAGCACCCAGCCGCCCAGGGTGTTAGCGCGCGCCAGGCGATAGACGAACGGACGAAAGCCCACGCCCTGTACCACTCCGCGGACCCGAATGGAACAGGCACTGGCCATGGTCACTCCACATCCACAACGCAACTGTGACCCTGCCAGCCGACCTGCACTACCTTGCCATCTTCCACCAGCAGGGGGACGTTGCGCTGCGCGCCCGCGACTTCGCGCAGGCGCACACGGGCCACGGGATCGGCTTCGACGTCGTACTCCACAAACTCGCAGCGCTTCCATTCCAGCCAATCGCGCATCTCCCCCGTGTAGGGACAGCGCGCGGTGCCGTAGAGTTCAAGCTTGGCCACGGTCCAACCTTTCCAACGATTCCCGGATCACGTGATAAATCGAAGCCTGCACTTCCTGGATGCGAGGAATGTAATCGCACTGCACCACCACGGGAAAGTCCGCCAGTTGCCGGCGCTTGATCTCTCCGCCGTCGTAGCCGAGCAGGGCCACGGTCAACATGTTTCGCTTGCGAGCTTCCTCCAGCGCCATGATGATGTTGCGCGATCCGCCGCTGGTGGAGATGGCGACGGCGACATCCTCCGGACGGGCCTGCGCGATAAGCTGGCGCAGAAAAATTGCCTCGGTGCCGATGTCGTTGGCCACGGCCGTAATGTTGGCCGGTTCGAGAGACAGCGAAACCGCCGGGATCGGCTTGAAGCCAGGTGGAGGGAGCACGCAATCAATGGCCCAGTCGTTGGCATCCGTGGCCGAGCCACCGTTGCCGAAGATAATGAGTTTGCCCCCACGCCGCAGACGCTGATGAATCGCGAGCGCCGTGTTGCCAATCTGCTCGGACTGCTCTCGCCCGACCTGGCCCCGCAACTTGGCGTCATCATGGACCTTCATCAGAATCGAGGTTGCGACTTCGGACAGAAGGTCTGTGGTTCCCTGCTTCTCCGTGCCCAGAAAGGGATACAAGAATCCCGACTCTCCTACTTCATGGCCCAGTTCGCGATGCTCGAAGAAGACGTGCACCGTTTCCCAAAGCGTGTGGTAGAGGATTTCGACCATCTCCTGGTGCATGAAGGGATCCTGCGTGGGAGCGTCGAGCGCATAGGAACCTTCCATGCCCGGAAGAGCGAACGTCATCGCGTCTCGCCGGCGGGCCTGCTGCAGCGTGGCCCAGACTTCGGGATCGCCTTCGGGTGGACCGAAACCCATGACGATATCTTCGGGATGAAGGATGGCTTCGAGCCAGGGACGAAACAGAATCGACAAATCCAGCGCAGGCAGCGCACGCTTACCTACAATCACGGGATGCACAAATTCCACCGAGACGTGTTGCGCGTCGGTGGCGTAAGGCCCGCGCCCGAAGGCCAGCAGACGCCCTCCGCGCAGGAACCTTTCCGACATCTCGAGGCAAGCTTCGGCCAGTCGCGGCGCTTCACGCGAAAAGAACTGTTCAAATAGTTCGTTGCGCTCGAGCAGCCGCTCTTCTACTTGGCTCGCGAGTTCAACCGCAGTGGCCATAGGTTTCTCAACCGGAGAATTCGGTTAACAAATTCGCGGCAACGGATCGCCGACCAGCATATCCACGATCCGGCTGCCCCCATACCGGGTCGTCACCAGCACAGTGCCGGCAGGCTGTTCCCGAACTTCCCCGATCATCTGGGCTTCACCTCCGCCCGGAGCCAGGTTCAGCGCATTGATCGCAGCATCGGCATATTCGGGCGAAACCACCGCGAGAAACTGGCCCTCATTCGCGATGTGCAGCGGATCGAGTCCCAGCAACTCACAGGCGCCGCGCACCACGTCGCGCACCGGAATCTGGTCTTCAAAAAGAACCATGCCCAGCCCGCAATCGCGGGCCAGTTCGTTCAGCGATGTAGCCGCCCCGCCACGGGTCGGATCGCGCATCCAGCGGATGCCGGGGCCGGCGGCTCGAACCAGTGTCTCGACCAAGGGCAGCACGGAGCGCGTATCGGAACAAAGATCGGCTTCTAGATCAAGCTCGCCGCGCGCCAGCAGGATGGTGATACCGTGATCGCCGATGGGTCCGGAGAGCAGAATCTTGTCGCCAACCCGTACCGAGCGTGGATCCACGGTCGCTCCATGAATCAGCCGGCCGATGCCGGTAGTGGTGACATACATCAGGTCCGCTTTGCCGTGTTCAACCACTTTGGTGTCGCCGCCCGCAATGCGTACACCCGCCTCCCGCGCGGCTTTGGCCATGGCACGAACTTCCGCTTCCAGCACCGGAGTAGGCAGCCCAGCCTCAAGCACGTAGGTGACAACCAGAGCTTCAGCCCGGGCCCCCGAAACGGCAAGGTCGTTGACGGTGCCGTTGACCGCAAGTTCGCCGATGGAACCTCCGGGAAAGCTCAACGGCTTGACTACGAAACTGTCGGTCGTGATCGCAACCGTCGTCCCACTGAAGTCAACGTGCGCGGCATCTCCCAAAGGACCGGAAGCGGATCCAAAAAGCAAGGGAGCAAAAAGACCTTCGACCAGCTTGCGGCTCGCCTTACCTCCGGCTCCGTGAGCCATCTCGATTTGGGGATCGCGGAATCGGATGGCAACCGGCGTGGCTTCCAGCGCAGTCGGAACGCTCAAGCGATCGAGCTTAGACTGGTCACCATTGCTGCTTTCCGATGTTCGTAGTTGTGATAAGCGGCGCATGATCCTTCCGATGAGACCATGAGCGCCCCGATCGGATGCTCGGGAGTGCACTCACGGCCAAAAAGTTTACACTGATGCGGCTTCAGCACGCCCTTCAGCACTTCCCCGCATTGCGCGGCCTTGGGATCGGTCACCCGAATGCCGGGCACCTCAAAGCGCTGCTCCGCGTCCCATGCGGCGTACTTGTCGTTCAGGCGCAATGCCGATTGCGAGATAAATCCCAGGCCCCGCCATTCAAAGTAGGGACGCAACTGGAACACCTCAGCCATAGCGCGAAGGGCGGCGCGGTTGCCTTCCCAGGGAACCACGCGCTTGTATTGATTCTCCACCTTGGCCTCGCCCGCTTTCAACTGATGCAGAAGCATCACGATCGATTGCAGCATGTCCAGTGGTTCAAAGCCCGAGACGACGATGGGTTTGCCCTGGTCCTTGGCGATCCACTCGTAGGGACGGCAACCGATGACGGTCGAAACGTGCCCCGGACCGATAAAGGCATCCAGGCGCATGTCGGGAGAATCCAGAATCGCCCGGATGGCGGGGATGATGGTTACGTGATTGCAGAACACCGAAAAATTGTGGATGCCCTCGGCCTTGGCGCGCATCAGTGTGAGCGCGGTGGACGGCGCCGTGGTCTCGAAGCCGATGGCAAAAAACATGACGTGCTTGTCGGGATTGAGGCGAGCAAGTTTGAGCGCGTCGGAAGGCGAATACACGATGCGAACATCCATCCCGCGGGCCTTGTGCTCCAGCGGGCTCCCCTGGGTTCCGGGCACGCGCATCATGTCTCCGAACGCGGCAAAGATTACATCGGGCCGTTGGGCGATGGACAAGCCATCGTCAATCCGCCCCATGGGAAGCACACAGACCGGGCATCCGGGCCCGTGGATCAGTTCGATGTTCTCGGGCAGTATGTCCTTGAGGCCGAAGCGATAGATGGCGTGAGTGTGGCCACCGCAGACTTCCATGAGGCGGTAGTGCCGGTCGGGGCCCGCCAACCGGCGAATTTCCTCAGCCGTTCTCGAAATCAGTTCGGGTTCGCGGAACTCATCAACAAATTTCATGCCGATCCCTCCCTCATTGGCTGGACGCGGGTGGGCGTCAATTCACGTCCTCCAGGCCGTATCCCTGAACTTCCTGCATGGCGCCATCGATCTCTCCCAGCGCCCGGAGCGTGCTCATCTGGTCGAGCGCATCGCGCTCGCTGATCTTGCTCATGGCAAAACCGACGTGGATCAGCACCCAGTCGCCCGGCACCGGCTTGTCGTCCTGCAACAAGCCCAAATCGATCTTGCGACGCACGCCCACTACATCGACCAGCGCCGAATCCGCGTTGTCGGAAGAAATTTCGACGATCTTTCCTGGAATGGCTAAACACATGCTACATCCTCCCGGCATGACTCGTGCTTGGTCGTTGGTCGTTGGCCAAACCCACAACCGCCTACCGCGCACTGTTAGCTTTGGTCAGGCCGCCGTAATCGGTCTTGCCTTAAGCCAAAGACCAAGGGCCAACGACCAACGACCAACGGCCAACGACGCCTTTCAAGCCTTCCGCGCGGTAATGTCGAAGGAGAACTTGAGTTCGTCCTTCAGCTTGACCGCGCCGCCAACGGCTGAAACCGGCTTGATCTCATAATCGCTCTGGCGCACCGAAAAATCTCCGGCGGCGCGCAATGTGTCTCCGCCCAGCGTCACCCGCGCCGACACCGGCTGGCTGCGCGTGACTCCATGCAGTGACAGTTCTCCGTTCAAAGCGACCCAGTATTGTCCTTCGCCCGTTTTGCTGGCTGTAAGTTTGGAGCATTCATAGACGATGTCAGAGTAACTGTCCGATTCCAGCACTTCCTCATGCATTTTGCGGTCGATTTCCGCGCGATCCTTGTCGTTCATGTCATCGGTAACCAGCAGCGAAGCCGCACGAATCACCAGGTGAAGCGAACTCTGCTCCAGAGCGGCGGGGTTGACCAGCGCCTCACCTTCGAAATCCGGAATGGCAATCGTCGGGTTATGGCCAAAGGCCGAAAGCAGGCCGGTGGCAAAGGCCCGCACAGTGAATTTGCTTCCCTTACCGTCAATTTGGTAACGAACCGTGGCACCCTCCGGTGTTCGGGTCTGATCTAAGGCGTAATGCAAAATAGAAACCTCCGGAATAGCGTCCTCCTGCGAGTGTTGGATGTGTTGAACCCTTGCTTACGTTTGCTTCCGAGCCACAACATACAAAGAAAACTTCAGTTCATCCTGCAGCCGCAGAGTACCCCCGGCGATCGAAGCCACCCGAATACCGTAGTCGGTCTGCCGTATCTTGAATTCGCCGTACGCCCGCGCGGTGTCAACCCCGAGAGCGACCTGAGCGACAAACGCATGATCGTTGACCGCACATGACTCACCCGCCTATCCACAACAAACACTCGCAGCACTCGTGGGGACCATAGAAGTGTTAACCTCCATGCCCTGACGAACCGCTGTCCATCAAGGCGTCGGTTCCCCCCTCAGCCCAGATGCCATCCCTGCCCAAAGCAAGTTCTTTACATGGCCCGCAATTTCAAGTAGCGATCCAAATCCGGCAGGGCCAAATTGGCCAGATCGCCGACCCCCAGCTGTCCCAAGTAACGCCTCGCAATGGGACTGGTGAGAATCAATCCGGCCCCGAAAACCAGCAGAGCCACACCGCTGAGCATGAACAGCGTGTCCTTGTCGCTGAAGCTCCCGTTACCATTTTCCATTGCCCGTCTCCTTTTTAGAATGTCTAAAGTTCGGAACCAACGTTGGAATCAGGCCCATCCCCGTTCAGAATTCTGTTCACCAGCGACTCCACCAGCTTGACGGCCTCATCCACCGCGGCCTCCACCGGCGCGCTCAATTCCATCTGACCCTCTTCCCCTCCCAGAGTCTCGGGCTCGCAGCCTACCAGCAGAACGTTCTTCACTTCGATATTCATGGCTCTGGCCATGCGCAGCACGTTCATGGGATTCATGGCGTGTGCCTCCACCACCGCTTGTGGCGCCTCCGGATCGTCCAAGGCCTTCAAATCCGGCGCAATAACGTAGAGTGTGCCTGGCGCCTGCCCATGCGGACAAGCATCCACCAGGATTGTGTTTTCGTAGCCGTCCTGCAGGGCGTACGCCAGATCGAAGCCCCGGATGCCAAAGTCGGACACGCGCACACTCTCGGGCAGCTTGAGGCCAGCCAGGCGGCGAACCACTTCCACGCCAAAGGCGTCATCGCCGAGAAATATGTTTCCAATGCCAGCGATAAGAATTCTGGGCTTCTGCGCCGGCTGGTGTTCCCGGGCTTCGTCTTCGGTGAGCGGTTCGACTTCTTCCGCGTCGAAGAAGAAGCGATGTCCGGGTTGGCGAAGCAGGCCCATATCTCTGCCCGGATCACTATCCAGAACGACGCAGACGTGGCATTTGCCCTCGTAATCCTGCTCGATGCATTCGATGGTTGCAGTCTGCCCGGCCAGAGCGATGTCCATCACGTCGCCGCCCTTACGCGGCAAGAGTCGCACCCGGCTCCCCGTCCTCACTTCCATTCCGGAAATTTCCAGGTGATCAACTGGAGTCTTTTCTTCCAGAAGCTGCCATTCCCACTCATTCATTGGGTCTCCTCCTTCAGTGGGCGCAGCCCGCGCAGGACTCCGTGCAATTTCATCAACTGCTCTACCGGCATGGTTTCGGTGCGCTCCAGCATGGCGCGGGCGCGCTCGTCCGATTGGCTCATCTCGCGCTTCTCGTCGTCGGTCAAGGTCATGATGCGCAGAGAAAGAATCTCGTCAATCTCGGTTCCGTCGAACAGGTCTCCGGCACTTTCCGGCGCGATCTGGGGATAGTCATAAAGAATAATCGGCGAGGAAAGAATCGTATCGCGTTGTCCTTCCTCTCCCACCAGCACCGGCCAGGTGCCGACGTTCTTGCAACCTGCCGCCAACTCGCTCATCGCTTCCGGAGGCGCGAGCAGGGAAACGAATCTGCCGTCCTGCACGCCCAGAACGGTGTGTGCCGACGCCATGGAGCTGAGCAAGGCTTCGTCGCGCCTGGCGTCGTTCGCGCCTGCAAAAGCCGTCGTGTTGCGAATGCGAACGTTGATCTTGTACAGTCCGTCCGCAACTTTCCCGGCCATCGCTTCGACGGCGCCGGCAAGCAGGCTCCGTTCGCGCACGATGATGCCGACAATCTGCCCGCTGCTGTCGCGAAGATGCTCAAATTGTTTCTCGGCGGGAAAAATAAAGGCGTGAGACTCCGGCCGGATGCCCAGCGCCTCTACGTTGTAGACCGGTAAACACACCTCCCGCTCGATGGCTTCCTGCCAGGGCTGGTAGACGCGATCATTCACCGTCAGTTTGTCCACCAACCGAAACTCCGGCACTTCGCCGGGCAGCAATTCGGTCATCGGCAGGGTCAGTTCGCCAACCGTACGCGACACCAACTGGAGAAACCGCACTCGAACTTCAAGCCCGGTCATCGAACTGCCTTCCAGCAGGCATTCGGTCTGCATGGTCCAGGCTTCGCTGCCGTTCTGCGCCTCGCTGTAGGACTGCGGACAGAGCACGCCGAAATTCCAGCGCTGCTGATTTTTCACCGAGGACGGGCGATAGGGATAGAGCATGTAGCCCTCGTAAAGCACGGCTTTCGCGATCTGCTCCACCACTCCGAGATTCATCAGATCACCGTCTCTTCCACCGGGATCAGGCTCTCTAACGCTTCTTCCCAGGTGGGGATGCCGTGTTTCACTTTGTACTGATACAGCCGGTCGAAAGCATCTTTGTGCAGACAGAGCCAGGCGCTGTTGGGATAGTAGGACTCCATCATGTGGCGCCAGATTTTGATCGGCAGTTTGAAGCGCGCTTCCTTGTCCCAGGAGATGGGAGCGACCTGCAAACCACCTTCCGGGGCAGCATAAAAAACCGTGCCGCTGAACTGCAGGCAAACCGGGACGTCGCCGTCCGCTAGCCCGTCGAAATACTTGGTGGCCGCCACATTGAAATCGAAAGTGCAGGGCACGGGAAGATCAACCAGAGTCGTTCCCTGAAACGACGGCACGACCAGGTTGGCGTGGGTCCATAAAAGGTTGCGCAGGGTCTGACCCCAGCGGCTGGGCGCGCCAAACAGATCGAGCAACCGCTCCTGGTCTTCCGCTGTATATTTGCGGCGGGTCACTTCCAATTGGATCTGGCAGCGCAACGCGACGGTGTGGATCGTCTGTTCGGGATTGGCGTCAGTGAGGCGAAGTTTGAAGGCCAGCAGCGGCGTGGCCGCATTGGCGACGACCTCGGCCGCCTCAACCTGAAAGCTCAGATCAGGCATGCGATTCCTCTTCCTCCTGCACCTGAGGTACCTCTTTGCCTTCGACCGATCGCGCTTTCAGGCTGGTAAAGAACTCACCCAGTTCGTGCCAAACTTCCGTTCCCCCGGAAAGGCCCTTCCAATGCATGCGAATCAAGCCGACCAGTTTGTAGCATTCGTCGATGGGAAGCAGGTAGTACTCGGCGGCGGAATATCCCCGGGAATACCCCAACCGGTTGACCAGCAGGCCTTCGACATCGGCTTCCATCCCGTTCAGAATCGGATTTCGCGCCACAATGTCATTCCAGGATTCGAGCGCCAGCAGGGATTCCGTAGCGCCCGCGGGACTGGGATACAGCGCAATGACCCGGTCCTCGAGGCTGCTCCTGAAGAAGAAGGCCATGTTAATGGGGACCATCAGGCCATTCCACTCGGCGTCGCTGAGATTGAAGCTGGGAAGAGAGCGGACCCGCCGCGGCACGCGCTTGAACTTCACTCCCTGGCCGCTGAACAGAATGGCGCAGGCCTCGCAGGTGCAGAGGAGCTTGCGTTGCGCCACTTCGATCAGGTGGGAATGGCTGGGCGACAAGCCGGCGCTGCACAACTCGCAGCGTTCGAGCGGCCGCTCGCGGCGCGCGAACTGGCGCAGCATGCCAAAGCCGTCGCCGGATTCCGTAAATTGTCCCGCACTCATGATTCGAACCTATGTTGATGCCATCAATCCGCGCCTTGCGGCTCTAACGTCGCCGGTGGATTGATGGCTGCCGGAGGGGTGAGCGACCCGCTCAAGCTTCCCAAAGCCACAAATCCGGAGGCGGGCTTCTCTTCCAACCCTTCGATGACCAGCGAACTCATGTCCGGCGCAGCGTCGTAGATGGCCCCTTCAAGCGAGGCCTGCACAGTCTTTGCGGTTGAGCCGCAAGTGTGGGAGCCGGTCTCGACTCGCAGGCGGATAACACCGTCGCTCATCCCCAGCAGTTCAACTTCACAACCCTGTTTGCGCAACTGCGGGCGCACCCGGTCGATCGCCTTCACCACCCGGGTTTCAAGGTCCTCGGGATGGAGGCCGTAAAGAATCAGGACACTACTGACCAGCGGATCGCGGCCCAGTCGGCCAATGATGTTCATCCCCGGTTCTCCGGCCTCGGCGACGATGTCGAGGGCCTTTTCCAAGGCTGCACCGTGCAGGTCCATGAGCGATTGCACCAGGTCCTTGGTGGCAGCACGTACCGCGGGATCGGCAATCGATTCCAGCTCCTGGACCAATCCGCCGATGCGTTGCATGTCTTCCCGAAAATCTCTGTCGTCAGCCACAAAGCTCCTTGAAAGAACGTAAATCCCAAGTAGTTGTCATTCTGAGCGGAGTAGCGGGTTCGCTTCGCGAATCCGCTACGCAGTCGAAGGACCCCTGCCTCATCGCCACCGCCAAGTCCCTAAGGAAAAGTTCCCTGAAGCTGCCAGGGATCCTTCGACTTCACCAACCCATTCGCGAAGCGAATGGGTTGCTTTCGCTCAGGATGACAAAACGCAAAAAAATAGGAGTGCGAGCGCAGTCTTGAGATGCCGGGTCCCTCTCAGGCGTACCTGGCGATTCCTAGCTACCGCCCTCACTCCCGGTCCAGCATGGTGCGAGTTCAGGGTTGAAGACCGAACATCGGGGAATGGTGCGTCTCCAGCACCTTGCCGTTCCCCAGATACATATGCACGCCGCAAGGCAAACACGGATCGAAGCTCCTTACCGCGCGCATGATATCAATTCCCTTGAACTTGTCAGGCCCGTTTTCCTCAAAAATTGGAGTGTTCTGCACCGCGTCCTCATACGGACCCGGAGTGCCATAGATGTCGCGCGGATTGGCATTCCAGGGCGTCGGAGGATAGGGATGGTAGTTGGCGATCTTACCTTCCTTAATCACCACGTGGTGCGATAGCACGCCTCGCACCGCTTCGTGGAAGCCGCAGCCGATGGCTTCTTCCGGAACCTTGAACTCGGTCCAGGTTTTGGTATGTCCGGCATGCAGCTCCGCCAGCGCCTTTTCCATGAAGTGCAGTGCGGCACAGGCAGCATACACCTGGAAGTAGGTCCGGGCACGGTCGCGTTCGATGGCGTTGCTCCATTTCGGGATCTTCCACTCGAACTCGACTTCGGGCAGCGAAGTGGTCTTGGGCAGATACATCTTTACACTGGTCCCGGTGGCCTTTATGTATCCGATGTCCACCAGTCCGGCCAGCGCCGTCGCCCACAGGCGAGCGATGGGACCGCCTCCGGTGTCCATCGCCAGATGGTCGCCCGTCCGCTTGTCGAACCAGCGCGGCGACATGACCCAGGTGTACTTGCCGCCAAAATCGCGCTTCTGTGGCCGGGGAATCGTGGTCTGGTTCCAGGGATGATTCTTGTCCACCGGATTTCCCAGGGGGTCAGTCTTGACGAAGGTTTGCGAGTTCTTCCACTCGTCGTAATAGGAACTGCCCAGCAGGATGCGAATGTTCAGGTTGATGTCCACCAGGTCCGTGGTCACCAGCTTGCCGTCGACGACGATGCCCGGAGTCACGAACATGCCGCGGCCCCAGTTCGTCATGTTCTTGTAGGTGTAATCGCAGACGTCGGGATCGTTGAACGATCCCCAGCACGCCAGCAACACTCGCCGCCGGCCCACTTCCTCGTAACCGGGGAGTGCGTCATAGAAGAAGTCGAACAGGTCATCGTGCAGCGGCACGACCTTCTTCATAAACTCCACATACTTCATCAGGCGGACCAGGTAGTCGGTGAACAACTGGACCGTCGGCACCGTGCCCACACCGCCCGGATAAAGCGTGGACGGGTGAACGTGGCGGCCTTCCATGAGGCAGAACATCTCCCGTGTCATGCGGCTCATGACCAGGGCTTCGCGATAAAAAGCTCCAGTGAAGGGATTGAGCGCGGTCATGATATCGGCAATGGTGCGGTAGCCGTGCGCGCTGGCGTGCGGTGCCGCGGTCGATTGCGCTTTGGCCCAGACCTTGGGGTTGGTCTCCTTGACCATCTGCTCGCAGAAGTCCACGCCGACCAGATTGTCCTGAAAGATATTGTGATCGAACATGTACTCGGCCGCTTCGCCGAGATTGACGATCCACTCCGCGATGGGAGGCGGCTTGACCCCAAACGCCATGTTCTGCGCGTAGGTGGCACAGGTGGCGTGGTTGTCGCCGCAAATACCGCAGATGCGGCTGGTGATGAAGTGAGCGTCGCGCGGGTCTTTACCCTTCATGAAGATGCTGTACCCGCGAAAAATGGACGAGGTGCTGTGACACTCGACCACATGCTTGTTCTCGAAGTCGATCTTGGTGAAGATGCCCAGGCTGCCCACGATCCGGGTGATCGGGTCCCAGTTCATTTCCACCAGGTTTCCCTTTTTGCTGGGTACATCCTTTGTCGGTGCGGTAATAGTGCTCATTCGATCGCTCCTTTGGATTCTCAGTAGGCCCTGGGATGGTACCCGGTGGTCAGTTCTGCGCGCGGATGACGCCACTTCGGCTCTTTGTTGGCCGTATTCTGGGTCATCGAACGCAGGGCACGAATCGCGCGGCCATAAGCACCGACCGCTGAAGTGGAAATTCGGGCGCCTGGCGGTTCATCCATGAAGGGCATGAACTTGTCGGGGAAACCGGGCATGGTGCAGCCGATGCAAATGCCGCCTACGTTCGGGCATCCGCCAATGCCAGCCATCCATCCTCGTTTAGGCACATTGCAGTTCACGACCGGGCCCCAGCATCCCAGCTTCACGATGCATTTCGGAGAGCCATACACTTCCGCGAAGTCGCCTTGCTCGTAATAGCCGGCGCGGTCACAGCCTTCATGTACGGTCTTGCCGAATAACCAGGTGGGACGCAACTGGTCGTCGAGCGGAATCATGGGCGCGAGTCCCGACACCTGGTACAGCAGGTAGAGGACGGTTTCCATGAAGTTGTCCGGCTGCACCGGGCATCCCGGAACATTGACGATGGGCAATCCAGCTTTGGATTTCCAGTCCCAACCCAGGTAATCCGCCAGGCCCATCGCGCCCGTGGGGTTGCCTTCCATGGCGTGAATGCCGCCGTAGGTCGCGCATGTGCCGCAAGCCACGACCGCCAGAGCTTTCGGTGCCAGGCGGTCAATCCACTCGTTGGTGGTGATCGGCTGGCCGGTTTTTGGGTCGGTTCCGAGGCCAGCCCAATACCCTTCCTTCTTGATCTTCTCGTTGGGAATGGAGCCTTCCACCACCAGAACGAAAGGATCGAGCTGACCCTTTTCGGCCATGTACCAGAATTTCATGAACTCATCGCCGTTCTCATAGGCAAGGACGGGATTGTGCAAGTGCACCTTGGGAAGGCCCGGTATTGCTCCCAGCAGAACGTCTTCAATGCTGGGCTGAGTTGCCGCGGTGACCGAAACCGAGTCTCCATCACAACCCAGACCCGCTGTGATCCAGAGAATGTGTACCTCGGCGACCGGCGATGGTTTTTGCGTCTTGCGACCGTACGGAACCGTTTCCGCTGCCATAGCTCGACTCTCCTTTCCCGCCTCACTGCTTGAGGCCGGGAGTTGCCGAATTTCTTTGTGCCGAATTATTCCGACAATGAGTGAATATTTCTAACGCTTTGGCCTGGTGGCAGTTTTCTTGTTTGAGAACTTCAGCAATGCGACCTGAAAGTGTGACTTGCTGCGACGACGCCTCTAGCATCAACAAATCAGAAGACCGTCACAAGCGGGAGCCCCACTTTTCCAGTTTCATGGGAAGCACTATTTTTGACATCAGGGTTTCCCTGATGCTTGGCGGGTTAATATGGCGGACGGCCCTTCTATTCCCAAAACGGGAAGTCGTAGCAGGAGGGAGACCTTCTTTGCGACCTTGGCGGTACCCTGGCGAACTTTGCGGTCAAAGATTCCTAACCGTCAAAGGACGCAAAGTTTATGCGGTCTTTTCGTTCATGCTCCACTGAATCGCGTGTTGCATGAGTTCGCGCGCGCTGCGAAGGGACAATTTCTCCTTGATGTGTGCCTGGTAGGATTCGACAGTTTTTACGCTAAGGTGCAATTCTTCGGCAATCTGCCGGGTCCCATGACCTTCGCCGATCAGACGAAAAACTTCCAGCTCGCGGTCGCTCAGATCGGCGATGGAAGAATGTCTCAGCGTGCCCGATCCGGTGATGTAGTGTTTCAGCATCTTGTTCGCGATGCGGTCGCTTACATAGATTTCGCCGCCCAGAATGCGGCGTAACGCCACCAGAACCTTTTCCGTCGCTTCCTGCTTCATGATGTAGCCATTGGCCCCGGCTCGCAGGGCGCGTTCCGCATAGATCGACTCGTCGTGCATAGAGAGGATCAGCACCGGAAGACTTGCGTGGCTGTTCCTTATATTCTTCAGCAGATCGATGCCGTCGGGGCCATTGAGGGAAATGTCCACGATGAGGACGTCCGGCTTGGACGAAGCCAGCACGTGCATGGCGCCGGTGGCCTCTTCCGCTTCTCCGCAAACCACCAGATCGGGCTCCTGATTGATCAGCAGGGCCAAACCCTGGCGCACGATAGGATGATCGTCCACTACCAAAATCCTGCTCTTTTTTGGCGCGGCCTGGTTCTGCGGCTTGGGGCTGACGCTCGGGTCTGTCTTCATTCTCTATTCCTCGGCTTCTTTAATCGATGCATCCGCTGGCGGCTGCACGGGAAATGAGCAAATCACAGTGGTCCCACCTGTAGCGACGCTCTGTATCTCGAGCGACCCGCCAATCACCCTGGCCCGGTAGTTCATCAGATGGCGTCCCATGCCCGCATTGTTGGCAGCAATGTCCGCGATCCCTGAACCGTCATCGGTGATCGTAAGCGCGCCCAGTTCCTGGTCGGCGGCCAGGCGAATCACGATCTGGCTGGCATGAGCATGTTTGACGGCGTTGTTTACTGCCTCCCGGGCAATGTAGTACAAGTGCGTCGCCACCGTGTCATCGTGAATGAGCACCGGGGTAAAACACTGGAAGCGGCAGGAAACTCCGAACAAGTCTTCCACTTCACCCGCCCACTGTTGTAACGCCGACATCAGTCCCTGCGCATCGGAGACGACCGGCAGCAGGCCTCGTGCCAGCTCGCGCGTCTTGTTGATGGCCTCATTGACCAGTCTCACGATCTTGGCCGCATCACCGGCCTCGGAGAGGCCTTTTTCCGTGAGTTTTTGTTCCTGCACCTTGCTCATGAATGCAATCCCGGTCAGATGCTGGCCCAGGCCGTCATGCAGATCCTGACCGATGCGACGTTGTTCCCGGCCACTGACCTCGAGAATCGTTTGCTCCAGGTGTTTGCGCTCCGTGATGTCGATTCCGGTCGCAATAATGTAGGTGGGCGATCCGTCGTTGCCAGGAAGGACCGTGCTGGACCAGGCGACCAACCGGCGAGCGCCTTCTCGCGTCACCAGGTATCCTTCGTACTCGCCGGGCAAGTGGTCCGAACAGAGTTGCTGAAAGTCTGACTTGAAACGGTCCACTTCCTCGGGAACCATGAGCAGGTCCCAAATCTTCTGGCCGGCAACTTCGGCCAGGGAGTATCCCGCGGTCTGCTCGCACGCCCGATTGAAGCGGATGATCCTGCCTTCCGGATCCAGCACCACCACCAATGCCCCCACGGTGTGGAGGATGGCGGAGACCACATTGCGCTCTTCCTGCAAGGCTTCTTCGGTCCGCTTCAGATCGGTGATGTCGAATCCGACGCCGTGAATGAACCAGGGCTCCCCGTCCTCTTTGCGAATCATCTTGGCTTCGCAATGAAACCAGATCACCCGCCCGTCGCGTGCAAGCACACGATAGGCCGAGCGCAGGGGATTGCCGGTAAGGAACATCTCAGCCGCTTCCGTACTCCAGCGCTGCTTGTCATCAGGATGGATATGGCTATACCAGCGAACCGGATCTTCCAGCCATTCTTCCTGCGAGAATCCCAATGCTGCTTCGATCTGGGGACTGACATAGGCCTCGCCTATGCCGCGATCCAGATAGGCCATGAACACCACGGCCGGAATCTGCTCCACCAGGGCACGATATCTGGCTTCCAGATTGGGGAGTTGTGGATCTGCGGCGGGCGCCTCGGCCAGTTGTTCAGGGGGATAAACGATGCGCCGGGCAATGCTGGAATTGTGGGTGAAGACTCCCGCCAAGCCCTGGAGAATTTCCTCAGCCTGTACCGGATCAAGATCCGGATCGGCCAGCGCGACGGGCCGGAGAGTGGGGCGGACACTCTTGTCCGCCGCCTTTGACTCTGACTCCGGCATGTCTGAACCTATTTTCACGTTATGCACTCAATAACAAAAATCGGCTCGCCCAAAAAAAGCAAAACGCAACACCCAAACAGAACAACCCAAACCCAACGGCGTCGGACAGAGCCTGCCCTGAGCGAAGTCGAAGGGAGTGTCCGACCCGCACATTCAGCGCGGGCGCTTGCGCCATCCCGGCTCTTTGTTGAGCGATGACTGCGTGAACCGGCGCAAGGCGTGAATCGCCCGTCCATAAGTCTGGACCGCCGCTGAAGACAAGAGCGAACCGGGCGGCTGATTCATGAACGGCATGAATTTGTCGGGAAAACCAGGCATGGTACAGCCGATACAGATTCCGCCCACGTTCGGACAGCCCCCAATTCCGCCCATCCAGCCTCGTTTGCCCACGTTGCACTGCACCACGGGGCCCCAGCATCCCAGCTTAACGATGCATAGCGGCGACCCATATTCGTCGGCAAACTGGGCCTGCTCGTAGAAGCCGCCCCGGTCACAGCCTTCGTGCACCGTGTTGCCAAAAAGCCAGGTGGGACGCAACGCCTCATCCAGCGGAATCATGGGCGCGCGCCCGGCCGCCATATGAAGCAGATACAGCAGCGTCTCCATGAAATTATCCGGCTGCACCGGACAGCCCGGCACGCACACGATGGGAATGTCCGCCTTCGAACGCCACTGCCAGCCCAGATAATCCGGCAGCCCCATGCAGCCCGTCGGATTTCCTTCCATGGCGTGGATTCCGCCGTAGGTAGCGCAGGTGCCTGCCGCGATCACAGCCCATGCCTTGGGCGCCAGGCGATCGATCCATTCGCAGGTGGTGATCGGTTGACCGGTTGCTGAATCGGTGCCGAATGAAGCCCAATACCCTTCCTTCTTATTGGTTTCATCCGGAATCGATCCTTCGATGACGAGAATAAAAGGTCCCAGCCTGTCCTCTGCCGCCAGATGAAAACGCCTCATGAACTCATCGCCGTTCTCAATCGCGAGGAAAGGGTTGAGAAAATTGACCTTGGGAATCCAGGGCAGGGCTCCAGTGACAATGTCTTCGATGCTCGGCTGTGTAGCCGCCGTCATCGCAATCGTGTCCCCGTCGCAGCCCAGGCCAGCCGTTATCCACAGGACATCGATTTCCGCAATCGGCTCGGAGGACTGGTCCTTGGCTCCCGGTTTGAGGACAACATCCGGCATTGCTCTACTGCTCCCCGCCGCTCAGGATCACGAGGCCGCTCAGCGGCCTGCCACAGCGGCGCCCGCGCTCGCGGCGTATTCTAACCCAACCATACGCCCAAACATGCTGAGATAGGGCGCCGGGTAGTGTCCTAATTTGTCAGATCAGCTCGAGTGCGCGATCTTAACTTTGCGAACTCTGCGGCCCTTCTTTGCGCCCTTTGCGGTAAAGGGTTTGATCTCTCCCGAGTCATTCAAGACTCTTAACCGCAAAGTTCGCAAAGAAGACCCGCAAAGGGCGCAAAGAAGGGCAAAAGCGCCGAATCAGGACACTGCTGGGCGCCGAGCGGGGGTTCACAGGGATCCGGCGGCTTACGTGGTTCCAGGACGCTTGCTCATCGGGCAGCAGTCCAGGGCGCACACGTCAGGACGGGCTCCCATTACGCCCAGCGCGAGCCTCGGCCTGTTCTCGTCCAGCCGCTCCCAGATCAATTCACGAATCATTTGGATAAATCTGGGGTGCGTGCCAACAGTCTCGGCGCGCACCAGGGTAAGGCCCAGTTCTTTGCCCAACTGCCTGGCCTCTGTATCAAGATCGAAAAGAATTTCCATGTGGTCGGAAACGAAGCCGATCGGCGCGATCACTACGTCGGACGTGTCTCCGCGCTCTTTGATCTCGCGCAAAGACTCAAGGATATCGGGCTCCAGCCACGGTTGGGACCGAGGGCCGCTCCGACTTTGGTAGACCAACCGGTATTTCTTGTGCCCCAGTTGTTCCGCAACCAGTTGCGCGGTTTCTTTCATCTGCTCTTCATAATCACAACTTGCAGCCATCGCGAGAGGAATGCTGTGCGCTGTATAGACCAATTGTGTCGCGGAACGTCGCTGCGAAGGAATTTGATCGAAAGCCCGCTGAATCCGATCCACAGTGGCTTCGATAAACCCGGGGTGATTGTGGAACACGCGAATCTTGTCCACCAGCGGCGCGCCTTCGCCCACCAGCTCCCGGGCGCGTGCTATGTCCTCCTGGTATTGCCGGCAGCTTGAGTAGGCGCTGTAAGCCGAGGTCACAAAAGCCAGAGCGCGTCCCACTCCATCCGCCTTCATCTGGCGCAAAGTATCGGGGAGCAGTCGGGTGCCAGTTGCGGTTTCCCCAATAGACCGGCAACCTGGGGCCGTGCAGGGCCAACTCGGCCTCAAGGAGTGAAATCAACCGCCGATTCTGTTCGTTGATCGGACTCTTCCCTCCGAAACGGTAGTAATGCTCCGCCACCTCCAGCATGCGCTCACGCGGAACGTTCTTGCCGCGCAGAACATTCTCCAGGAACGGCATTACATCGGCAGGCTGCTCCGGACCACCGAAGGAAGTAACCAGAATCGCGTCGTAGTTCATCGGGATGGGGACAACTTCCTGGCGAGTACCGCCCACTTCTGGAGTATACCGAGAACCAAGCCCGCGGCAGCAATGGCCGGGCAGACCTGAGGTGCGCTCCTGTCCACAATTCTCAAAGGCGAGAGTCTGGGCCTCGACCTGCAGCGAGACAGGTCAAGCAGGTTAAGCTTTTTCCTCGCCTGCCGATAGACTGGAAGTGACCAGTTCCGCACCTGCACCCGGCCCCCATACGGCCAAGGCTGCTCCCCGGCCCGGCATCTTCGTGGCCCGCCAGCCCATTCTCACCAAGGACGAAAAAATCTTCGGCTACGAACTCCTGTTTCGGAATGGGGTTGAGAACTATTTTTGCCCCGAGGACCCCGAGGCGGCCTCGCGCAGCACCCTGGACAGTTCGCTGCTCATGGGGCTTGACGTACTGTGCGACGGCTCACGCGCCTTTATCAACTGCACTCGCGACATGCTGCTCAAGGACTATGTAACCCTGTTGCCCTCCAGCCAGACCGTGGTCGAGATTCTGGAAAACGTCGAACCCGATGACCTGGTGATGGCCGCCTGCCAGCGCCTCAAGGAAGCGGGCTACATGATCGCGCTCGATGACTTCGCGGTGGACGACCCACGGGAAGTCCTGACGGACGTCGCCGACATCATCAAGGTCGATGTGCGGGCCACCTCCGCGGAGGAACGCGCCGACCTGGTCAAGCGCCACGGCCCCTGGCGTTGCCGCATGCTGGCGGAGAAGGTGGAAACGCGCGAGGAATTTGTCGCCGCCCGCAAGGCCGGCTTTGTATATTTCCAGGGCTACTTTTTTCGCAAGCCGGAAGTTCTGCGAGGGCACGAAGTCCCAGGCAACCGGCTCCACTATGTGAAGATGTTGCAGGCGGTTTCCAAACCTGATCTCGACCCGCGTGAGATCGAGGACGCCATCAAGGGAGAGGCCTCTCTGTGTTACCGCTTACTGCGCTACATGAACTCGGCCTCTTTCGGTTTCGCCAGCGAGATCCACTCGGTTCGGCACGCGCTCTCCATGTTGGGAGAACGAGAGGTTCGGCGCTGGGTGCGGCTGGTGGTCACTCTGGCCGCGGGGCAAGACAAGTCAAGCGATATCGTGCTCTCCGCCCTGGTACGGGCCCGCTTCTGCGAACTGCTTTCGCCCAAGATTAAACATGGCGAATCCGATCTGTTTCTGCTGGGCTTACTCTCTCTCATGGATGCCGTCCTGGAAATTCCGATGGTCGAGGTACTCGACAAGGTCCCACTCGATCAGGAAACCAAAGCCGTACTCCTGGGTCAGCCCAGCCCGTTGCGCCCCCTCTATCAGCTCATGCTGGCGCAGGAATCCGGGGACTGGCTGCGCACGGCGGAACTGGCCAGGTCCCTCAACCTTGGCGAGAGTGAAGTCGCCGAAATCTACTGGCTGGCTATGCAATGGGCGCGGCAGACCAGCGCGTAGGCCTCGGAGTGAAGCCATCCCACACTTGAGGCTTAATTCTGGGCGGGAATATTACGTGACTCTAATGAAAAATTCCTGATCCTCGCTGAATCGACTCTCGGCGGGCCACACGCTGGTTTCGCAGAACTGGCTTCGAGATGGCGCATCCGCAAGCTGGGCAGGAGCTTATAGCCATTTGCTGAACGTCGCCAGCGGAGCGAGATAGCGACCTCGGCGCGGCCACTGAGGTGCTCTCCGTCCCACGGGCGGTCGCCGATCCCAAGCTCGCCCTGGAAGCGAACTCCCAAGAGACCCATGACCGCCTCCTCTCCGCAGCCTGCTCTAGACCATGAAGTCCACGAGTACATGAAGGTCTGGGCCTCGAGCATGAGCCAGTTGTTGACTCAGATCGCCGGAGCCGCGTTCGGGGTTGAGCTGCTATTCGTGGCCCCTCCGGACGCTCCCGCCGCGGACGAACACGACGTCCAGGTTGCGATTGTGGCCGCCGGGTCATTGCGTGGCGAAATGGGCCTGCGCGTGCCGCGAATTGCGGAGGTGGCCTTGGGGCAACTATTTCTGCACCAACCTCAGGATGCAACCGCCGAAGCGAAACCGGACCACCGCGATGCTGTGCAGGAATTGCTGCGCCAGATCACAGGCCAGGTTGCTACCGCCCTGAATTCGCGCGGAGGCGAAACCCAGCTGCGGGTCGAGTCCGCAGCGTCTCCAACCTGGTCAACCGGGGCAGAGGGCTGGCTGGTGTCGGCCGCTGGAGCTCCCTGCCGCGTGTTCCTGGAGTGGCAGTTGAGTTCAGCCCTGATCGCAGCCCTCCGCGCGGGCCCCGGCAAGGGACCGGCGAGCGTACCCGCGAAGGCATCCGAACCTGCCGCCAACAAGCTCGATCTTCTGATGGACGTGGAACTCGACGTCATCCTGCGTTTCGGACAACGCAGCCTGACCTTGCGAGAGATCATGGAGCTTGACGCGGGCTCAATCGTGGAACTCGACCGCCAGGTGCAGGAACCCGCCGATCTGCTTTTGGAAGGTAGAGTGATCGCGCGCGGAGAAGTCGTGGTCATGGACGGAAATTACGGCCTGCGTGTTCTCGAAATCGTTTCGCTACCCGACAAGAGATAACGTCGCCCCAGCCAGCAATCCGCCGATCGTCGCTCTAGTCTGGAGGCGCAAATCTCCCCAAAATCACCAGGTCCACGCGGCGGTTCTGCGCCCGCCCTTCGGCCGTGTCGTTGCTGGCCACCGGGTGATATGCGGCGTAGCCCGCGGCCGAGAGTCTCGCGGGCGCGAATTTGTATTTCGTCATGAGCAAGCGGACCAGTTCGGTGGCGCGCGCGGTAGATAATTCCCAGTTGGAAGCGTAGCGGGAATTGTGGATGGGAATATTGTCGGTGTGACCCTCGATTCGAATGCGATAGTTGCGCTGCGCCAACAGGGATGTGATCCGGCTGAAGGCCGGTTGAGAGCTGGACTTGATGTCCGCCGAACCGCTCTCGAAGAAGCCGATTTCGCGCAAGCTGATGACCAAACCGTCCGGCACGGTGCGCAGCGCTACTTCTCGCCGCGAAATCTCCGGCGCCAGGGCTTGCTGTAACTCCTTCTGCAGCGATGAAAGATCGCCATTTTCTTCTGCCCCGGAAAGTGAGCGCCCCGGCGGGTTCACAATCCGGCCGATGGCGGCAACCCGCTGAGCGGTTTCGACCGCCTGGACTGTGCTGAAAGGCATGGGATCTTTTGTATCCACTGGAATCTGCGTATTGGAAGCGGGAAATACGCCCATCTCCTGGAACGCCACCTGGATGGCCAGCGCCAAATGGCCTACCTTCTTCTTGTCCACTTGCGAGGTCGAATAAAGCACCACGAAAAAAGCGAATAGCAACGTCACAAAATCCGCGTACGACACCAGCCAGCGCTCGTGATTAGCATGCGATGCCAGTCGCTTCCGCCGCTTCATTGCAGGCTCTCCACCGCATGACGTTCCATTTCCCTCGATCCCGAGCCGGCCAGAAACCCCAGCAGCTTGGTCTCGAGCATTCGCGGATTGATGCCTTCCAGAATGGAAATTACCCCCTCCAGAGTCATCTCCCGCTTGAGCTGTTCATCACGGATGCGAATTCTCAGCTTGCCCGCCGCGGGAAGCAGAAACAAATTGGCCGATCCCACTCCGTAAATCGTGGCCACAAAAGCGACCGCGATGCCGCGGCCTACTTCGTCGATTTTGTCGAGGTGTTGCATGACCTGGATCAGTCCCATGACCGCCCCAATGATCCCCACCGTGGGCGCGAAGCCGCCACCCGATTCAAATACCTGGGGCAGTTTGTCTTCGTGTTCGGCCTGGTTGTCGAGTTCCAACTCCATCACCTGGCGCAGTTCACGCGGTTCGGTCCCATCCACCGCAAGCATCAGCGCTTTTTTCAGAAACGGATCATCGATCTCCTCCAATCTCGCGTCGAGAGAAACAATGCCTTCCCGGCGGGCCTGGTAAGCATATTTCACCAATTCTTGGACCGTGGCCACGGGATCGTGTTTCGGCTCCATGAAAACCTGGGTCAGGCGCTTACAAGCACCCAGCACGATCGTGAGGGGAAACTGGATCAGGACGGCGCCCAGGGTGCCCCCAAAAACGATCAGCGCGGCCGTGGGTTGCAATATCTGGGAAAGCTGCCCGCCCTCGATCAACAAGCCGCCTACGATCCCCGCCAGGGCCAGAACGATACCGCTCCAGGTGGCTTTATCCACGCGCGCTTACCTGGCCTGCTCTCGGGCATTTTCAGCATGCACAGTCGCAACCGGCATTTGCTCTCGCCCCGGAATACCTCGCAGGACGGAACGCCGAAATTCGATGATGCGGTTCAAGACCTCCTCCGCACTTTCTCGCACAATAATCTTTTCTCCGTTGACCAGGGTGAGCACGGTGTCGGGCGCCTGCTCAACGAACTTGATGAGGTCCGAATTGACCGCCAGAGGGTGAGCGTTCAAGCGAGTCAGCCAAATCATCGGGCGCGCAATCCAAAGGCACACGTTTACGTCGGTTTCTCGGTGCCTGTTGCGTGCTATCGGCTGAACCGCGAGCCGACTTAGCTCCCCGTGGGAGGTAGGTGGTTACTTAAGTCGCGAGATTTTGGTCTTGCCCCGGCCTAAAGCCCATCCGCGCTCTGCCGATGGATGTGTGAAGGCAACACAGGTTCAGAAGCAGGAACAGGTTTCCCGCGGAGACGCATGGGGACTGGTTCCAGCGAGACAGAGCCAACTCAAACCAAGGAGAAACTCAGATGGCACTCAGCGTTCTTAATAATATTGCGTCGTTGGCTGCGCAGAACCAATTGTCGATTACCAACAGCAATCTGCAGAAGTCCCTGTTCCAACTGTCGTCCGGGTCCCGCATCAACAGCGGTGCGGATGACGCCGCTGGCCTGGCGATTGCAGACGGCTTGCATGCCAACATCACCGCCCTGACCCAATCGGCTCGCAATGCCAACGATGGCGTCGGCGAGCTGCAGGTGGCGGATGGTTCGCTGGCGCAGGTCACCACCCTGCTCAATCGTGCCGTCACTCTGGCCACTGAATCCGCCACCGGTACCGTTTCCGATCAGCAGCGGGTCGCGCTGAACGCCGAGTACACAGCCATCAAGGCGGAAATCGACCGGATCGGATCAAAGACCAACTATAACGGCGCAAAGGTTTTTTCGGCCGCTTCTCTCGATGTCTTCCTGAGTGACGCCGGCGCCACCAGCAACAGCACCATCGGCGTAAGTACCGGGTTGTTGTCCTCCGCCGGCCTGGGTCTGGGCGGCACCACATTTGCAACGGCGACCTTGGTCCAAGGGGGGAGCACTCCCGCGGATGCGGCCCAGGCCGTGTTCACCACCACTGCTCCTATCGTCGCAAACGATACCGTGAGCGTCGCCGGTACAACCTATACGTTCGTCGCGGATGTGACCGCCGCGCCTGCGGCGAATCAGGTCGCACTCGGTGCAGATCAAACCGCGGCCCTGGCGAATCTGGCTCTTGCCGTCAACGGAGGAGGGGTCGCCGGCGTTAACTATGCAACCGGAACCGTTGCCAACGCTTTTGCGACGGCGACGTCTGACGCAACCACTGCCACCTTCACGGCGACAACTGCCGGCGTCTGGGGAAACAGTCTGGCCTCGACCGTAACAGGCACTGCCGGCAACACGTTTGCCGGCGCAGTCTTTGCCGGCGGAGCCGACGCCATCGCGGGGACCGGCATCGCAGCCAACGGCGACACCGTGACTGTTGGTTCCACCACCTACACTTTTGTGACTGCCCTCAACACCACTCCGACCGCAAATGAAGTTTTGGTCGGCTCGACCGAAGAACTCAGCTTGGCGAATCTGGCGGCGGCCGTCAACGGTGGGGCGGGCGCCGGAACTACCTATGGAAGTCCAACCGTGGCCAACACCGATGCCACGGCCCAGGCAACCCCAACGACTGTCGTCTTCACCGCCCTGGCCGGTGGTACCGGCGGCAACGCGCTGGCCTCGACGGCAACGGGCGGCGGCAGCGACTTCGCGACCGCGACTTTTGCCGGCGGCGCGGTTGGCACTCCGAATGATCTGTCAAGCATTCCCGACGCCACGGCTGCACTGGCCACCATCAACACATCCATCCAGACGGTGGCCGCTCTTCGCGGCACCATCGGTGCGACAGTCAACCGCTTACAAAGCGCCGCCAACGTCATCAACAATCAGGTACAGAACCTGACCGGTGCTGAAGACGGCGTCCGCGCCGCCGACATTCCATCGACGGTGGCAACCCTGGCCAAGTATTCGATCCTGGAACAGACTGGAATTTCCGCTCTGGCCCAGGCCAATCAGCAACAGCAGTTGGTGCTCAAGCTGCTTCAATAATGGTACTCGGCGGGGACGGAAGAGCCCGTTCCCGCCCGAATTCTTGCCCGAAGTAGCTCGGTATGAATGTTGGCCCCGCCCGGTTTTCAGAGGTTGCGATCGATGTTAAGGAGTCAGCGCCACAAGTGCGCCCGGCACCCCTGCGAGAGGTGCAAAAGACGCAGGAGGCCGCTCCAGCGGCTTCGATCGAGCAGGATGAAGTGAAAGTGCAATGGGACACGTCAGCCCATCTGAGGATCTATCAATTCGTGAATCAGTCCGGGGCGTTGATTCTGCAAGTGCCCAGTGAACAGGTGCTGGGAGTGAGCCGCGGCATCCGGGAATCTCTGCAGAACAAATTAACTCAACAAGAAAACGCGCGGCAGGCGGAAGCCACGATAGAAGGTGCCGGAAGCACAGGAGCAGGAAACAATGGCAATTAGTTTGAACCCGGCCACGCTCCTGTCAGGACAAGGCATCGATATTTCGAGTGTGGTGCAACAGGTTCTGGCTCAAAGGAGCGGGCCGTTACAGGTTTGGCAGCAGCAACAAACCGACCTTTCGACCCAGGCCGGGTTGCTGCAGGGGATCAATAATAATCTCATCGCACTGACCACCTCTGTAAACGAATTGGTGGATCCACGGGGCGCGCTTTCTGCTTTGACCGCGACCTCCTCGCAAGACAGTATTCTGACGGCCACGGTCCAAACCTCCGCCGCGGCCGGGGTCCATCAGATCACCGTGACCAATCTGGCCACCCAATCGCTGACTTATACCGATCCGGTGGTCGATGGCATTTTGAATGCCGGCAGTTTCTCGATCCAGGTTGGAAGTGGCGCAGCCGTTGCGGTGCCAGTCACCGCCGGCGAAACGCTCGACCAGTTGGCCAGCTACATCAACACCTCGAACCTGGGCGTCACCGCGAATGTCATTAGTGACGCCAACGGCGAACGGCTCTCATTGCTCAGCAACACCGCGGGTCAACCGGGCAGCATCAGCATTTCATCCAATACGGTGGCAGGCTTGAACTTCAACACCACGGCAGGGGGCAACGCCTCGCTGACCGTGGACGGAGTGCCCATCAGCAGCGCCAGCAACACCATTGCCGGGGTAATCCCCGGAGTCACGCTGAATCTGACGGGCGCTGATCCGGGAACTTCGGTGCAAGTCACGGTTGGGACCGACTCCGCGCAAATCACCGCCGCGATCAATAATTTCGTCTCCGCCTACAATGCCGTGGTGCAAAGCATTAACACCCAGTTCACCGTCGATCCCACCACCAACACGCAAGGGCCATTGGGCTCGGACAGTTCGCTTCGTTCCCTGCAATCCAGCCTGCTCCATGACATAACCTATTCGATTACCGGCAACAGCGGACTGGTCAACCTGGCCTCGTTGGGCATCGACTTGAACAACGATGGAACTCTGTCGGTAAACGACACCGCAACTGCCGACCAGCCTTCCCTCAGCAGTGTGCTCGCCACCAATCCAGGCGCGGTCCAGAACTTTTTCCAGAATATCGCGGGAACGGGTTTCGCCAATACTTTCAGCGCCGACCTGAACAATCTGATCGATGCAACTCAGGGAATTTTGACCACCGATATCGCCCAGAATGGCGCGCAGAGTCATGATCTGGGCAAGAGCATCCAGAATTTCCAGGACCAACTGGCGGCGGAACAGGCCTCGCTGACGACGGTCTACGCCCAGGTCAACGCCACCCTGCAAGCTTATCCGTTACTGTTGCAGCAAATCACGGAGACTCTGGGCAGTCTGCCCAGTTCCAGCGTGAACGCCTCAGGCGCTTCCGGCTTGTCGCACCCAACTCTCACTTCGGGGTTATAAGGCAGCTATGGACGCAGGGTCGGCATACCGGGAAGGCGCAGTCCGGGGCGCGAGTCGGGTTCGGCTCGTGATCTTCCTCTACGAGCAAGCGATCCAGGACCTGCGACGGGCCGCCCTGGCCATGGAACGAGGCCAAGTTGAAATTCGCACCCGGCATATTAATCACGCGGTCAGTGTGATCGGCCATTTGCAGAGCACGCTGGACCGGGAGCGGGGCGGCGAGGTGGTCCGCTACCTGGAGCGTTACTACACCCGGGTGCGGGGTCGCCTGATCGACGCTCAAGTAAGCGTGTCCCCGATGATTCTTCAGGAGCAGATTCGCGATCTGTTGTCCGTGCGGGAAGCCTGGATCGAGGTTGAACGGGCCACGGGAGAAAGCTCTCCTGCCTCGTCCGCCGGAACCGGCGGGGACCGGGAAACATTCACCGCGGTGCAAGCTGTAACCACGGATTCGGAATAAGGATTCGGAATCAAAGATTCGAAGAGATACGAAATGGAAACATCCATCTTGCCTGACATGATCGAAACCATCCGGCTGATCAATCGCCGGGTGCGAGAGTTGATGACGCGTATGCAAGCGGGAGAAGTTGGTGGCACCGCCGCCGGTTTCGCGCCTTTGGTCGAGGCAGGGAACTTTTACAGCTTGCTCGAAGAGTTGACGCGGGCTGCCGCCTGGCTGCGCCACGTCCCTCCCCATTTCATGCTCGATGCCGAATGGGCGAAGGAAATTTCCGACTATCGCAACCGCCTGGAGTGCCTGCAGCAAGCCTTGCCCGCAATCCATGGGCGCCTGCTGGCGGAAAGGGCCCGATTGGAAGGCGCCCGCTCCCATCTGGCAGCCGTGACCGCGTGGGCGAGCATTTCGAAAGAGACGCTCTAGCTACTTCAGGTAATCGAACAAGCTGACTTGGGGTATTCTGCCCATGGCCGCCAAAGTCGCGTTTTGCGAGGTCTGCGCCTTGACGAGTTGACTGGCGACCGCGGTGGGATCGGCTCCAGCGACGACGTTCTCCTGCGAGCTCAGATTCAATTTCTCGCCACTCAAGAAGGTTTGCTGAGCGTCAATCTGGTTCAGGGCATTGCCGTAAAACACCCGCTGGGCGGTAACAGAATCGAAGGCGTTTTTCACTCCCACCACTGCGGCATCGATTCCCGAGTTGGTTTGCAGGCTGACAATCAGGGTGTTGATCGCCTGGAACACGCCCGCGCCGGACCCGTTCGGTCCCGTTCCGTTGAAGACCTGTGATCCCGGCAAATTCACCTGCAACTGGTAGTTGTTCCCAATGGCGACCGAATTCACTCCAGCATTTCCGTCATAGCGCACTCCGGAAGGGTCGGTCGGATCGGCGGCGAAGGGTTGGACCACTGCCGTGCCCGAGAAAACAAACTGGCCCTGATAGGAGACGTTTGCCAGGTCGAGCAGTTGAGTCTGGATTCCACTCACCTCCTGCGCCACCGCGGCGCGGTCGGAATCGGAGAGTGTGCCATTCGCGCCTTGGACCCCGAGACTGATAGCGCGAGTGAGGGCAGTCACGACTGAACTGAGGGTGGAATCCGCGGTCTGCAGCCGGCCGGCGATGCTGCTGGTGCTTTGCTGAAACGAGTCCACCTGGCTGGAATGGGCGTGGATCTGGACCAATTGCGCCGCACCGGCGGGATCGTCGGAGGGCTGATTGATGCGGCTGCCGGTGGCCAGTTGCAGGGTCGCCGTGTTGACTTGCTGTTGTACTTCGGCCAACGCCGCCAGCAGATCGGGCGTGGGATTCGGATTGACGCGAATTGCGTTCATGGCAAGGTCCCCATATTAATAACGGTCTCCAACATCTGGTTCACCGTGGTGACCACTCGGGCGGCGGCATCATAGGCATTCTGGAAACGAACCATGTTGGCTGCCTCTTCATCGAGCGACACTCCTGAAATGCTGCCCCGCTGGTCTTGTAATTGCTGCAACGCCAGCTGCGAGGCGCTCAACTCAGCCGAGCCGTTGGCGACAGCGCTGCCCACGCCAAACACGACGTTGGCATAAAAATCTGTCGCCGTCTGGCCGTCGGCCACGGGCTGGCCCCGCACTCCGGCCAGCAGGGCCGCATTGCCATTGCTGCCGGCACTGCCATCCGAACTGGCGGCGATCAATGAGGGGTTGGTGATCTCGACCGCGATGCTGGCTGCGTAGCCCTGCCCGGTCGCGGAAGGAGCAACGAACAAGTCTCCGCCCGCGGCTCCGGTCAGGTCGGTGCCGCCGCGATGCACCGCATTGATGGTGTTTGCCAGTCCCGATGCCAGCGTGTCCAGATTGGAAAGCAGCCCGGGAAGAGTCTGATCACGGACCTCGATCAGACCGGCCAGGCTTCCCGATGTCAGTTGCGCGGTGATGTCGGCGCCCTGGGAAAAAATATGTTGCGTTCCGGAAGCATCGGTCTGGGTGGTAAGGGTGAAACTCTGGTTGCCGGCCACCAGCGCCGTACCGTTGGAGGTGGTCAGGGTCAGACCGTTGTCACTTTTGATGGTGGCCACATCGACCAGACTGGACAGCTGTCCGATCAAGACATCCCGCTGATCGACAAAGGCGCTGGCGTCATGGTTGGTGTTTTGCAGGCTGGTGATCTGGCCATTCAGTTTGGCGATCTGGCTGGTCAATGTGTTCACCTGCGTGACCGTCTGGGTCACGCTGAGGTCCAGGCTGGATCGCTGCCGGATCAGACTGTCAGCCGTATTGTGAAAGGTGTTGGCCACGTTTCCGGCAGCAGTCAATACCGCTTGACGCAGGGAAATATTGGTCGGATCGGCGGAAAGCTGGTCGAGGCTGTCGAAGAAATTCGAGATCTGGGCGCCCAGGTCGCTGCTGCTGCTGCTAAACAGTACCTGGGTCTGTTGCAGGGCGGAGACCGAGGTATTCAACTGGCCTTGCTGCTGGGTTTCCTGCTGAATACGCAGCTGCAGAATCGGGTCGCGCAGGCTTTCCAGATTTTGCAAGGTCACTCCCGTGCCGAAAGTGAGCGCGCCCAGCACTACGGGATCGCTTTCCACCAGGACCGGCCGCTGTCGTGAATAGCCCGGAGTATTCGCGTTGGCCACGTTGTTGGTCGTGGCAGTAAGCGCGCCCTGATTGGCCTGCAGTGCCCCGACTGCGATCGACAGAGCGCCATAGAGGCTGGACATGATTACAGGTTCCTGGCCTGAGCGGTGGGGGATTCTGTGGTTGCTTCGGGCCGGGCATAGGTCAAAGCAAATCGGGTTTGCAGGCTGGCCAGGATCCCGAGTGCCCGCACCGCCCGCCGCAGTAAAGCCGCCTGGATTTGGTTCAAATCCCGGATTCGCAGGGCCACGCTCCTCAGCTCCAGTAAGCCCGCGTCAGGAGTTGCAAGACAAGAAGAAGGGTCCGTGCTTCGGAGCGGGCGGGACACGATTTCTGGCGCTTCGCTCCTACCCTGGGCCCCGCGGCATCCTGCGCCCGCCAGTCTCCGGCTCCATTCCGCACACAGAGTCTGCTGCCGCTCGGTCTGCACTTCGAGCCTCTCAACATCCAGGGCCAGCACCGCGGCTTGCGCCTGCAGCAGCACAGAAACCAGCTCCTGCATCGAGCGCAGCTCCTGCTCCGACCGGAGCAAACCCGAGGATATTTTTGTGCTCATGTCGCAGACCATCCCAATCACGCCAAGCGGTCAATCTGATGCGGCGGAGTTTCCGCGTCTTCGTTACGCGCCTCTTCGTTCCGCGCATCTTCGTTCCGGGAATTTTCGTTCCGCTTATCTTCGTTCCGCTTCCCCTATCTTCCGCGCCGGCATTGTCCCGGGCAGCAGGTTTTGCCGGGCGGCGCCGCAGGCCGGCGCCGGGATCGTGGCGCGATTGCCGGGCCAGCGGCTCCGAAGTCCCTGCCGCCGGTCCCAGCCGGTCGGTATAGAGATCAGCCATGATCTTCCCCCCGGGCTGGCTAGGCGGCAGCCCCGCTGCGGGCATGCAGCTCGGAAAGAATCGCTTCCGCCGTCTGTTCCGGCGAAACCCGGTAGGTTCCTTCCCGCACGGCGCTGGCGATCGCCGCCACTCTCTTCTCCCGAACTTCTGGAAGCTGGTTCACTTGCGCGGCCAATGCCGCGGCCCGCGTCTGCAGCGCCGGAGATTCAGCCGCATCCTTGGACCGCTGCCCTCCCGGCGCTGACCCGGCCCGGCCGCTGGCGGTGGTCGCCGCACTCTCCGGCGCCGTAGTTCTGCTGTTTGGGTCGATTCTCATAATTGGTCTTCTCCGCGTGAATTGCCCTGCAATTCAACTATCGGCGGCCCATTAGAAACCTTTAATCAAGATTCCGGCTGCCCTTTCCGCGGCCCTGCTACTGCTTGATTTCATCGGCCAAATGGCCTGGAACTTTAGCGGATAAGCCGTGTGGTTTCAACATGGTACGCACCATCATGGCGGCCAGTCCGACCCCTCCTGACTGGGACAGCGCCGAGGCCAGCGCCTGGGTCCCTAAGTAATGATAGGTATCCGCGCCCGAAAGGTCGTCCTTGCCGGGCAGAGTGGAAAAAGACTTTTCCAGCGGTTCGAGCAGCGACTGGAGCAGCACCGACTCGAACTCTTGCGCCGCGTGCCGGATTCTGGCGTCCTGCCTGGCCCCGGCGGGGTTCGAAGCTGTGAGGCCAGGTGCAGGTGATAGCCCATTCATCCCGTCATCTCCGTTTCAAATTACTTCCAAGTCAGCTTCGAGTGCGCCTGCGGCTTTGATGGCTTGCAGGATGGCGATCACATCGCGAGCCGTCGCTCCGATCCGAAGCAGGCCGGTAACCAGCTGCTCGACGCTGGCCCCTTCCGTGAGCGCGATGGTTCGCGTCGGCGCTTCTTCCGCCGCCACGCTGGGTTGGGCCACCACCTTGGTCTCTCCCTGGGCCAGCGGGTTGGGCTGCGAGACCGAAAATTCGGTGGCCACCTCGATGGAAAGATTTCCGTGCAGAATGGAGACCGCTCCCAGCCGGACGTCCTTACCCAGCACCACCGTGCCGGTACGCTCGTTGACCACCACCCGGGCGCGGCGCCGCACTTCGACCGGCAGATTTTCCACCCGCGCCAGCAGCGCCGGAAGGTCGGCGGCGCCGGACGCGGCCGCATCGATATCGACCCGGCGGCTGTCGGCGGCGCGGGCGACGCTCTTGCCGAATTCCCGGTTGATGGCGCTGGCGACTTCTTCCGCCGTGCTGAAGTTGGCATCGCTCAACAGCAGCGAGACTTTTTCCAGCTTGCGCAAGTCCAGCGAGCTGTCGCGCTCCACCAGGCCGCCATTCGGAATGCGGCCCACGGTGGGATGATTCAGCTGTTTGCTGTTCCCGGAACCGCCCGCGCTGTAGCCGCCCAGAGTCAACGGGCCTTGCGCCGCGCCATAGACTTTGCCGTCAGCGGCGTAGAGCGGGGTCAGCAGCAGCACTCCGCCTTCCAGGCTCTTGGCATCTCCGGCGGAAGATACGGTCACATCCAGTTGGGTCCCGGGACTGGCAAACGCGGGCAGGGTCGCGGTCACAAATACTGCCGCCACGTTGTGGATCTGGATCGAGCCCGGCGGGACCTGCACCCCCATGCGCTGCAAAACGTTGGCCAGGGTCTGGGTGGTGAAGAGGGTTTGCTGTTTGTCCCCCGTGCCCTTCAGGCCGACCACGATGCCATAACCCAGGACGGGATTTTCACGCACCCCTTCGACCGAGGTGATGTCGCGAATCAGTGCCTTTCGCACGGTATCTTCAGCCAGCACCGCGTGCGCTGCCAGCGTTGCCAGCAAGAGCGCCATCCCGACCGAAGCCTGCATCATTCGCATGCGATTCATCCTGTAGCACCGTTGTCCCGCGGGATGGCCCAGAGCCATCCCGCTCTCGACCGCAGCCGATTGAACCACGCGCCCGTCTCGATTGACGTTTTTCACGGCGTTCTAAAATCCCACGATCCGCAATATCCAGCGGACAATCAGATTGGGTGGGCGCGTGCCATCGCTGAGCACGCCCTTGCCCTTCAGTTCAAGTTCCAGGTTGCCCACCGCATTCGAGAGCACGGTGTTATTGGTCGCCACATCGCCGGGCCGCACCAGTCCGCGCAGCAGGATGGTCTGGCGCTCGTTGTTCATGGTGAGCTGGCGTTCGGCCTCGATCACCAGGGTTCCATTCGGCAGCACCGCCATCACTCGTCCCGCCAGGCTGGTGCGCAGGCTGGAGGTGGTGGCTGCCTGCGCTTTCCCCGCCAGGGCGGAGGACGAACTGGGCGAGAAAATGTTCTGCAAGCCGCTGGTGCTGACGTGCCCGGCCAGCGCGGCGATGCTGGAGTTGGCGGTAAACGTCCGGTTGGTCGAAACCGTCCCCGCATTCAGCGCGTTCACATCCTGCACCACCACGATGGTGATCAGGTCTCCCACCTTGAGCGCCTTGTAGTCCGACGAAAGATGGGCGAACTGTCCATTGTCGTTCCACAGGCTGCCCGGGTTGGCCGTTTTCAGTTCGAGCGCCGGCTGCTGCATGCGCTGGATATATTCGCCCAGCGCTTCGCCCTGAATGGTCTTGTCGTGCGCCCCGGCAAAGGTAGCGGACAACAGCACAACCGCAACCGCGCTTCGCGTGAACATGGCAACCTCTCCTCTTTCATGACTCTTTTCCGCAGGACGTTTGCGCCCCGGCTGCTTGCGGGTTCAGAAAATGGCCTGCAACCGTCCAGCGCCGATCACTTCCGCCCAGAAAACATGGTGACCGGCGGCGTCGAGGGCCTGGATGGTTTGTCCCTTCCTGCCGCGTTGCAGACAGATCACCGGCATCGAAATGCGAAAACCGTCGCCTTCGACCAGCAGCCTGGCCGGCTTCCCCGCCTCGGCCAGGGTGCGTCCGGATCTCGGGAATCGCGAGCGTTCCGCGACTTCGCTGGGACGCTGCGACTCCCCTCGGAGATAGGAAGGATGAACGGAAGAAAGATGATCGGAAGGACGATAAAAAGGATGATGAGAAGAAGTTCTCGGCCCGCCCGTTTCGGCCAGCCCCGGCTTGACTCCCCGCACCAGCACCAGGAAACTGCCGCAGAGCGAAGGCTCGACACAACGCATGTGGACGGCCAGCGCCTTCTGCTGCACATCCCAGTGGGCGGCGGTGGCTTCGATCGCCGCATCCTCGGCCCCGCTGATTTCGCCGTTCCACAGCAACGCCGCCGCGTCCAGTTCGCGGTCCTTCTTTCCATCGTCGGCAGGAAGAAATCTGGCCACTGCCTTTTCCACCGCGGCCCGCGAGATGGGCCAGCCCGCGCGCCGGACCGTGATGCGCGCCGGCACGGACAACTGCCGCAACAGTGCAGGTCGTGCGGCCAGCCCGCGCGTGATTTGTCCACCCTCGAGAACCCGCTGGCGGCCGGGCTGCGGGGCGTGCCCCAGTTCGATCGTCCCCGCCGCCGCGCGCAGCCTTGCCCCGGCATCGTCGGGCAGCAAATCCGAAAGCGTCAGAACGCCACTGGTCACTTCGACGGTTGAGCGCAAGACGGTCGGGCGCGAAAGCGCGGGCACAGCGTTTTTCTCCTGGGCCCCGGCGAAGAGGGCAACCAGCAGCAGAGTCAGACTCGCGCTTGCTCGAAAAACTTTCACGCCGCTCCTTAACCTGCAAAATTCGGATTACGAAATGCCGATTTGCAAAATCGGCGCATCTCTCAACTCGTCAGCCGTCAATCCGCAAATTGCTCAACCTTCAATCCCATATTCTCTATCGCCCCACGTTGTTCAGGGTTTGCAGCATCTGGTCGGCGGTGTTGACCACGCGCGAGTTGGCCTCATAGGCGCGTTGAGTCAGAATCATCTGGATAAATTCATCCACCACGTTCACGTTGGACTGTTCCAGCATGCCCTGCTGGATCGTGCCCAGACCTTCGCTGCCGCCGGGCGTGCCTACAATGGGATCGCCCGAAGCGGTGGTCACCAGAAACAAGTTCTTGCCAATGCTGTTCAACCCGCCCGGATTGGGGAACAACGCCATCTGAATGGTTCCCACCTCCTGGGCCGCCTGTTGTCCCGCCAGGGTGACGCTCACCGTGCCGTCGGTGCCGACGGTGACCGAAGTCGCGCCGGTCGGGATGGTGATCGAAGGCTCCAGGGGATCTCCATCGGAGGTCACCAGGTTGCCTTGCGCGTCCAGATGAAAAGTTCCACTGCGGGTGTAGGCGAGATCGCCCGAAGGCAGCGTGACCTGGAAAAATCCCGCGCCTTCGATGGCCAGATCCAGCGGATTTCCCGTGGCGTTGAAGTCGCCCTGCAACTGGATCACCTCCGACGCGGCGGTCTTGGTTCCCAAGCCCACTTGCAGCCCGGAGGGCACCGTGGTCTGCTGCGTGGCTGCGGCTCCCGGCATGACCAGGGTTTGGTAGAGCAGGTCCTGAAACTGCAAGCGCCGGCGGCGGAACCCGGCGGTGCCGGAGTTGGCCAGATTGTTGGCCACGTTGTCCAGATTCATCTGCTGCGCCATCATGCCGCTGGCCGCGGTGTAGAGCGATCGAAACATGGCCATCGTCTCCTGGGCTCGAGGCCTGGACCGGGACTAGACCCGGGGCAGCTCGTCGGCCGCGATGCGGTTGAAGTCGCTATAGAAAGAAGAAAGCGCGCGGGCCAGCATTTCCGCGTGCCGCTGCACCGTAATCAGCTCCACCGCGGCCGTCACCGGATTCACGTTCGAAGCTTCCAGCATGCCCTGGCGCACGTAGGTGCCGGTGGCGGGATGGGCGGCGGTCTCGGGTGCAGCGTAATAAGACGTTCCCGCCGGCTCGAGTTGTGTGCCGGGCGCGAATTCCACTAGGCGCAACTGGCCCGCCACCGCTCCATCCACCGACAGGGTTCCATCCGTGCTGATCGCAATCACGCCGCTGGGCAGCCGGATCGGCTTGCCCTGTTCGCCCAGCACCAGATCGCCTTCCGAGGTGGTCAACTGATTCTGCGCCGAAGCCTGAAAGTTGCCGTTGCGGGTGTAGAGGGTTCCGGCGCGGGTCTTGACCGCGAAAAAACCGTTGCCTTCGAGCGCGAGATCGAGCGGGTTGCCGGTTTGCTGGATATTTCCCGCACTCAGGTCGAGCGAGCCGCCACCCAGAACGTTGAAGTCGTTGATGACCCGGTTCAGCGCGCCCGCTCCGCCCTGTGTACTCTCCAACAGGGAATGAAATGTAGGTTCCTGGCCGCGATAGCCCACGGTGTTGACGTTGGCCAGATTATTGGCCAGCACATCAAGCGCCTGAGTCTGAGTTCGCAGGCCGGCACAGGCCGCGTAATATCCGCTGTCCAAGATTTTTAACCTCGTATTGGTATGAGCACGCCGGGAGCCACTTCGCCATCCGATTGGTTGAAGAGAGATTGTTGAAGATACAGAGGTTCGTGGGAGAATCAGATCGAAGCAAAAAAACGGAGGCACAACCTGCCGCTTGGGCAAGTTGATTGCGGCAAAATCTGCCGAGCAATGATGGGAAGCATGAATCAAGACCTACCTGGCGGAGGACTCTGCCGCCGGTGCGGCGCCCCAGCTGACACTGAACGCATCTTTTGCAAACAGTGCGGGGCCACGCTTCGACCGCCTGTCTCTTTAATCCCGCCCCATGCCCAAGATGTAAATCGCCTTTCGGGCGTAAGAAATAGTGCCCGCAACATCGTAATCGTGTTCGCTGTATGCGCGGCATTCGACTTTGTGCTTGGTTACACACATAAGCGTTCGATACCCGGTGGAGTGATCAGCTTGCTTGGCGGTTTGGCCGGCACTGCTTTCTACTTGATGCTTTTTAAGTGGATATGGAAAGACAATCGCGGCCGCTAGCTCGATTGTCCTGTCCTTTGTCAAAGATGAATTTCGACCTGCGCTCCGCTGGCAGGCAGGGCCGCTATGGCAACGGGGTTCTTGCAGGTCCGAACGCACGTATTGAAGCTACGCTCCCCCGCCGCCCCACTCGCAATCTCAGGCCCTCCGGCTTCTCCGCTCAGCTCCGCCAGCCGCGCCCGCAGCCGGACCACCGCCAGGGAATGAATCTGCGAGACCCGCGACTCGCCGACGCCCAGCACCGCTCCCACTTCTTTCATGGTCAGTTCCTCGTAGTAGTAGAGCGCCAGCACCTGCCGCTCTTTCTCCGGCAGCTCGGCAATGGCGCGCGGCCAGCAACTCCTTCATCTCCGAGCGCAGGCAGAGGAACAGCGGCGTGTCTTCGGGATCGTCGGGCAGATACTCGCACAAGTCTTCTTCGCGGCCGTCGCGCGGCGACTCGATGCGCAGGCTGCCCACCTCGAGGCCGTCGATCTCTCCCAGCAGATGCTGCAGGCCCCGCAAGTCCATGCCCAGTTCCGTCGCCAGCTCGGGTTCGGTCGGGTTGCGGCCCAGCTCGGAGCGCAGCTTGTTGTGCGCTTCCTCCAGGCGGCGCGCCTTGCGCCGCAGATCGCGCGGGCTCCAGTCCATTTCGCGCAGGCTGTCGAGGATGGCGCCGCGAATGCGGAACTTGGCGTAGGAACCGAACTGCACGTGCTTGCCGCGGTCGAACTTGTGCAGCGCGTCGATCAGCCCGACCACGCCGGCATGCACCAGATCTTCGAGCGGAACGTGGCGCGGCAGGCGTTCGTGAATGCGGCGCGCAATGTAGCGCACCTGCGGCAACTGTTCCAGCAGCAGGCGTTCGCGCTCCTCCTCGTCCTGCCAACCGGTGTAGGCCAGTTTGCTCGTTTCGGTCATGACTTCTCCGTTCGTTCTTCCGGCTTGCCGACTCGGTGGATCGCCGGGTGGTTCATCGCAAGGCTTTCATCGCAGCATTCCCACCGACTGCACCGCGACCACCGGAGGAATCTCGCCCGGCGACAGCACCACCAGCTTGGGCAGAAACGGCTCGAGCAGCCGCTTCAGGTGAAAGCGCGCCGGAGTCGAGCACAGCAGCACCGGGCTGGCCACCGCGACCTGCTCGCCCGCCAGTGCCGCAGGCCATCGAGAATGCGGCGCACAAACGACGGCTGCAGCGCCGTCGCTGGCGCGGCGCGGCCTGGGCCGATGAAGGCGCGGCTCAGCTCTTCTTCGATGCCGCCGTCGAGGGTGACCACCCGCAGGCCGCCGTCTTCGCCGAGCAGCGGCCGCACCAGCGCGCGTCCCAGCGCCTGCCGCGCGGCCTCGACCAGCAGCACCGGATTCTTGGTCGCGGCGCGCGGTGTCGAGCAGGGTCTCGAGAATCGTCGGCAGATCGCGGATCGAAACCTGTTCGCGCAGCAGCTGCTGCAGAACTTTCTGCACTTCGCCCAGGCTCAGCAGTCTTCGGCACCAGTTCCTCCACCAGCTTGGGATGGCTCTCCGCCAGCGGTCGAGCAGGCGCTTGGTCTTCCTGCCGGGTCAGCAGTTCGTGAGGCGTGCTGCTTGATGACCTCCGCCAGATGCGTGGCCAGCACCGAAGTCTGATCGACCACCGCATAGCCCGAGGCCAGCGCCTGGTTCTGCAGCGCTGCGCGCAATCCACAGCGCGGACACGCCAAAGGCCGGTTCGCGCGTGGGCGTTCCCGGCAGCGGCGGCGGAGCGCACCTCCGAGCTGATGGCCAGCAGGCTGGTCCTCGTGCATCTCCCAGCGCGCGACCTCCACCCCGCGCAGCGAGATCACATACTCGCGCGGCTTCAAGCGTGAGGTTGTCGGTGATGTGCACCGGGGGCACGATGAATCCCAGCTGCAGGGCCAGATTGCTGCCGCAGCGCTTGACCCGCGCCAGCAGCTGTCCGCCCTGCTGGCGTCGACCAGCGGCACCAGCGCGTAGCCCGACTTCGAGGCTCAGTTCGTCGAGCTTCAGCAGATCTTCCAGCGATTCCTGCGGCCGGCTTCTTGTCGCGCTTCGGCGTCGGCTGCGCTCGGACGCGGCGTGACTGCAGGCTTTCGGGGCGCGCCAGGCCAGAAACGCCGTCACCGCCGCCAGCAGCAGAAAGGAAAACTTCGGCAGGCCGGGAATCGCCGCCAGCGCCAGCATCACGCCCGCGGCAATCCAGCAACGGGCGGCGCGCGAAACAGCTGCTGTCCCAGATCGACCGACAGGCTGGTGTCGGAGGAGGCGCGGGTCACCACCATGCCGCCGGCCATCGACACCAGCAGCGACGGAATCATGGTGACCAGTCCATCGCCCACGGTCAGCACGGTGTAGGTCTTCAGCGCTTCGCGAAAGGGAATGTCGAGCTGGAAGACGCCGATCAGAAATCCGGCGATGATGTTGATCGCGGTAATCAGAATGGTGGCGAGCGCGTCGCGCTGATTGAAGCGCGCCGCGCCGTCCATGGCGCCGTAGAACTCCGCCTCGCGCGCGATCTGCTCGCGGCGCGCGCGCGCCTGGGCTTCGTCGATCATGCCCGGCATTCAGGTCGGCGTCGATCGCCATCTGCTTGCCGGGCATGGCATCGAGGGTGAAGCGGGCGGTCACTTCGGCGGTGCGCACCGCGCCGTGGCTGACCACGATGTACTGGATGGCGATCAGGGCCAGGAACAGCACGAAGCCGACCACGTAATTGCCGCCCACCACGAACTGCCCGAAGGCTTCAATCACGTGTCCCGCGGCGCCGGCGCCTTCATTGCCGTGCAGCAGAATGCGGCGGCTGGAGGCCAGGTTCAGCGACAGCCGGAACAGAGTGAGCAGCAGCAGCAGGCTGGGGAAGACGGAGAACTGCGCCGGCCGCAGAATGTGGATGCGCCGACAGCAACACCAGAACCGAAGCCGTGATGCTGGTCGCCAGCAGCAGGTCGAGCAGCAGCGACGGCAGCGGCACCAGCATGACGAACACCAGGCCCACGGCCGCGATGGGCACGATCCACTCGACGAGCGGCTTGGGCTGACCGCGCGGTCGGATTCGCGCCATGTCTGGTCGCCATCGGCCACGTTCGGCCGGCCTCGCTGCGGGCTGGCCGCGCGCGCGCTGCTGCGCGCGGTAGATCGCGGCCAGAATGTCGGCGACCACGGCGTAGAGTTTGGGAGGAATCGACTGTCCGACTTCGACCGCGCGGTAGAGAGCGTGCGCCAGCGGCGGATTCTCGACCAGCGGAATGCCGTGCCAGCGGGCCAGTTCGCTTGATCTGCTGGGCCAGCAGATTGCGCCCTTTGGCCACGCACCACCGGGGCGGCCATGTCGGGCCGATATTCGAGAGCGACGGCGAATTCCGTCGGGTTGGTGATCACGACCGAGGCGCGCTTCACCTGCTTCGAGCATGCGGCGGCGGCGCACCTGGCGCTGCAGACGGCGGATGCGCGCCTTGATGGCGGGTTGCCTTCGGTCTCCTTGAACTCGTCGCGCCAGATCCTGGCGGCTCATCGCGCAGCTCGCCTCGAGCTTCTGCGTTCGAGCAGGTAATCCGCGCCCGACCACAGCAGCAGAACCAGCGCCGATTTCCAGGCGATTTCAAAGACGCGCTCCAGCCTGAAGCGGGTGAGGCCTCCACCGTTGCGGTGCGGCAAGGCCAGTACGCATCTCCAGTCACGCATGAGAACGGTCACGGTCAGATACACCATGGCAGTCGCCGGCAGTAGTGACTTCAGCAAACGGCCCAGCGGCGTGAGAGAAAACAGCTGTTCCAGACGGGTGGCGGGACTTAGCCGCGAAAGCTTGCGGAGCGAGCGCAGCAGGCGCAAAGACCAAACCGCCCTGGCGCGCCGGCGCCATAAGCGCGACCATCCAACTCAAGCCCATCGCCACGCGGTCGCCCGGAGCAGTGGCCCTACTCCGGTTCAAGCAAAGGGGAGTCGGGACGCAATTCGCTGCTGGCTCGCCCGAGCGCCATTTGCGCAGCAAGCCACGCCACTGGCCGACAGCGCGCGCGCCTGCGCCGCCACCAGCAAGGCTGGTGATCGTGGCCAGGCTGGCGACCAGGTCGCGACTGCGCGCTACCTGGCCTTGCTCGCGCGCCTTCTGCCGCCGCCGCGGTGTCGCTTTCTCGGTCTTGTTCGCTTCCGCCATGTTCCTTTACCACGCGCTAAATGGAGCAGCCGCTCGCTCAGCGCCAATCGCCTCGACAAACTTGCTGTTCCAGAACCGCGGCCAGAGGGCGAGCGTACCGGTCAGCACCAACAGGCCGAGCAGGCTCTTGATCGACACCCCGAAAAACATGACCGGAAGTTGTGGCGAAGCTTTGCCCAGAAACCCCAGAGCCACGTCGCACAGCAGCGTGGCGCAATAGCGGGGCCGCGATCTGCACTCCGGCCAGCCAAAGGCCGCCGCCGCGCGCAGCAGACTGCCCACGGCCGCAAAATTCACCCCGTCCCCACCGGGCGGCAGATAGGAGAAACTGGCGGCCAGTCCGCGCAACAGCCAGTGATGAACGTTCAAGCGGAGAAAAATCAGCAGCACGATGATCTGGTGGAACGCGGAAAGTACCGGCGTGTCGACCTGGGTCTGGGGATCGAGAATGTTGACCAGAGAGAAGCCGGTCTGGATGCCCATGATCTGGCCCGCCACTCCGCGCGCTTCCAAAACAAACTGCAGCGTCAGTCCCAGCAACAATCCGATCACCACTTCTCCGCCTGCGATCTCGACCCAGCCGAGTCCGCCGCTTGCGCCAGCCCGATCTGCATCGCCGCCGGAATACACCGGATAGAGCAACGCGGTAGAAGCAAAGTCAAGCCCGCTTTGACCGGCACCGAAATCGCGTCGCTGCCGAGAAAAGGCGCAAACACCATCACGCCGGCGACGCGCAGGCCGGCGAACACCACGGCGGCCACGAGTTGTTCGAAGATGCAGAAGTTCCATCATCCGTTGCCTTGCGCTAGTGGAAGTACGGGCCGAAAGTCGGAAAACAGCGTGCAGCGTGAATCAGCGAGCCGCCGCACCATCCAGGGCAAGAGCAGAACCACCGCCGCGGCCACCGCCGCCAGCCGCGGCACCGTCGAAAGCGTAGTGTCCTGCAGCGAGGTCAGCACCTGCACCACGTTGATCAGCCAGACTGACCACGGTCGCAATCAGCAGCAGGGGAGCAGCCAGCCAGATGGCCGCTTCCAGAGTGCGGCGCGCCAGTTCGACTACGTCTCCGGACGGCATCGGTCCTCCTTCAAATTCGCCTGGTCCAAACCCACCTCCTCAAGAAAAACTCTTCATCAGCGAACCCACCAGCAGATTCCAGCCGTCCACCATGACAAACAGCAGAATCTTCAGCGGCGTCGAAATCACCACCGGCGGCAGCTGCAGCATGCCGATCGAGGTCGTCACGGCGGCCACCACCAGATCGATCACCAGGAAGGGCAGAAACAACGCCGCGCCAATCTGAAATCCGGCTTTCAATTCCGAAAGAATGTAAGCAGGCACCACCACCCGCATGGGCAGGTCCTCCGGGCCGGGCGGGCCGCGGCTGCGTGGCCCAGTTCGAGAAACAGGGCCAGATCTTTTTCCCGCGCGTACTTGCAGCATGAACTGGCGCAGCGGCCCGGCGCCCCGCTCCACCGCCTCCATCGCGGTAATCTGGCCGGCTTCGAAAGGCACAACCGCCACCTGCTGAATGGTCGCGCCCACCGGCTGCATCAGGAAATAAGTCAGAATCAGCGACAGCCCGATCAGCGTCTGATTGCTGGGAGTCGCTCTGCGTGCCCAGCGCCTGCCGCAGAAAGTGGAACACCACCAGCAGGCGCACGAACGGCGTCATCGAAAGCACCAGTGCGGGCAGCAGCGTCAGCAGCGTCAGCAGAACGACAATATTCCACGGCATGGAGCCGCCAGCCCCGTTCCACCCCGTCCAGCCCAGACCGCCTTTCCGCCCGCGGCCGCAGTTTCGCCGCCCACGCGCAATACGCCAGCAGCACAGCCATTGCTTCCATTCCGGGGAGGCCGTTGCACCGCGTCACGCTCACGCTGCGCTCTCGTGCCGCCAGGCGGATGCCAGTGGCTCTGGAGCGGGCTGCGGAGCGGTGTCATCGGCTGCGATGAGCGGAGGTTTCTCCACTCCGCTTCCACTCGCCAGTTCCGCCAGCAAGTGACCGATGCGTGCGTTGTGCCAATCAGAAAGTCGCCGCCCTTCCACCAAGATCCCGGGTGCGCCGGTCGCCGAGAGCGAGGTCTCGCGCAGCGCAGTTGTCGCGGCGGACGCGCGTGCCAGCGCCGCCATGCCCATCGCAGCCGTTCCGCTTCCACCAGACGGAGCCGCCCGGCCCTGCGCCGCGACCAGTCGCCGCCGCCAGGCCGCCAGAAGATTTTTCGAGCCGAAATTGCCATGCGTTCATGCCAGCTCCGTCAAGCGCACACCCAACCGCTCCCGCACCACTTCGAATTCGCACCATGCAATCACCTGCCCGTTCACCTGCAGGGGCACATCGGATACTGGCGCCGTCGTGCGCACCAGGAACCCCGCTGGGGCCCATGCCCAGCAGCGGCCCGCGCGCAGCCCTGACATCGCAGGGCACTGGCCAGCTCGCCCACCGTCATCCCGCACGGGCGCTGAGGCCGGACCCCTTGCCCGCGGGCCTTCCCGCTGGCGCGGCCGCTTCCCGTGCCGGCGCCGTGCCTGCGCTACCTTCCATTTCTTGCCCCTTTCCCTGACCTCTTCCCGAACCCGGATCCGCTTCGTGCCGGATCGGAGCCGAGGCTGGACACTCAGCGCTGAATCAGAAATTCCGTAAAGTAAATCTCCTCAACGCCCAGGTCCGGTGCCCGTTGCTGCAAGGCACTCAGCAAGTCCTCCTTCAGCTTGGCTTTCCCCTCCGGTGTGAGCAATTCCTCCGATTTCCCCACCGCCAGCACGGTCAGAATCGTGTCCCGCACCAACCCCACGGGCGGCCCCGCATCCGCTGCCCCTTCCTTCTTCTCTTTGCCCGCGGACGGCTTGTTCAAGCCCAGCTCCATGGTCACGCGCAGGTAGGTCTTGGCCTCGGGATCGGTCAGATTCAGCACAAAAGGCTCGAGCTTGAGGACCGACGTGATCCTTCCCTTGCCGGTCGAGTGGGCTTCCGACGCGCCTCGCCACCAGAAAAGCCAGGCTGCCTGCACTCCCAACAGCAGCAACAACAACGGCACAATCCATGGGCTTCTGCGTCGGGGAATCTCCGCCGGGGGTCTGCCTCCTGCTTTGGGATCGGATTCCGCCACAGGCGGAGTAAGAAGCACATCAGGGGCCGCAACCCGGCTGCGCTTTTTGTCACTCAAGCAGGACTGCAGACTGTGTGGGACCGCCTACTCCAGCCTGCACATGCGGCGTAATAATTTTTGGATTGCGACACCGCCGAGCAGAGACAGATGTGCGGATTGAACGCGATGATTAGGCGGCGTTCATTAGGGACGTCTCACCCGGTTGTGCCCGGTCACCTTTCGCGGCCGGGCACGGAGCCAATTTCAACTCAACCTCTAACCTTGTTTCAAATTGATCGTGTCCTGCGTGATCTGATCGAAGGTGGTCACCGCCTTGGCGTTGGCTTCGAAGGCGCGCTGGGCCACGATCAGGTTGGCAAATTCGGTGGCGATGTCCACATTCGAAAGCTCCAGGCCTCCGCCCGACAAGCTTCCTCGTCCTCCCGTGCCCGGAGTCCCGATTACAGCTTGCCCCGAGGCCAGGGTTTCGGTGAAATCGTTGCTGCCTGTCCGTTGTAGTTCCTTCCAGTCGGCAAATCCTGCTAACGCGATTTGCCCAGGGACGCAGTCTTCCCGTTGCTGAACGATCCCGAGACCTCTCCATCGGCGCCGATGCTGAAGTTGACCAGAGCGCCACTGCTCCCGCCATCCTGCTGGGTCGCCGATGTGCTGCTGGGACCGGCGACCTGGGTCAGCAGCGAATTGGTTCCATCGAACAGCTTCCAGGTGAAGCTGAGGTCATTGGCTCCATTCGTCAGGGTCGGGATGGTGATGCCGGCGACGTCCGCTGTGGGGCTGGTCAGGTTGCCGCTGCCGTCGAACGTCAGGCTGCCGGTCGCCACTTGTCCGGCGGGATCGCCGGCCGCCGGTGTGAATTCTCCGGGCGGCAGGGAAAGCGCGTAGCTCCAGGCATTGGCGCCCGTCTTGGTGAAAGTGAAAGTCAGGACATGGCTGGCGCCGAGCGAATCGAAAATCGTGACCGGGGTCGAAAATGTATCGCCCACCGCCGCCGAAGCGTCAACGTTGGTGGTCAGTTGCACGCTGCTGGTGGCCAGCGGCGGGCTGATGGTTCCCGCGCCCAGCTGCAGCGCGGATAATCCCACACCCGGCGTAATGACGCCCGCGACTGCGGGGTAGCCCAGCACCTGCTGTCCTTCGGAGGTCACCAGGAAGTTGTTCTTGTCGACCGAGAAGGTTCCGTCGCGGGTGTAGTTCACTACGCCGTCTTTCTGGACCACGAAAAAGCCGCCGCCTTGAATGGCAACATCGGTGGGCACTCCGGTGGTTTGCACCGTGCCTTGGGTAAATTGCCCGGGCAGCGATCCCCACCTGGGCTCCGGCGCCGAGTTGGATGGGATCGCCCGCGCCGCTGGTGCCAAAGTTCTGGTAGAACACATCGCGAAAGAGCACGCGCACAGTCTTGTAACCGGTCGTGTTCTGGTTGGCCAGGTTGTTGGCGATGGCGGACAGCGCGGTGGCGTCGGCAGTCAAGCCCGAGAGAGGAATCGAGAAATTAGGCATTAGGATGCTCCTGGAGTGGTCTTTGCGGCCCCGCTCCCCGCAACCGCGGCGGGCGTGGGCGATGACGATAAATTCTGCAACGTCTGATTGATCTGGGTGAGTTGATCGAGCATATTGAACTGCACCAGTTGCGAAGTAAATTGAGTGGGATCGACGGGGTCGAGCGGGCTCTGGTTCTTCAGTTGCGCCGTCAGCAACTGCAGGAACATGTCGTTGGTGGCGTCGCCCGGATTGGTTGTCGTGGCAGTGTCGGAGCTTGCGCTATGCGCCACCACCGGAATCATGTTTGTCAGTGGATTGATGTTCATATCTCCTCCTCGTTTTCTTACTCCTTGTTCTTTTTTGTGTTCATGCCCGCACATTGAGGCCGGACCATGGGCTGAAAGACGTTTCCCGGTCAGGTATATCGATCGGACGGTCGCCGAACCGGCCCAGGGTCTTCGCCCCATAGTCTCTCTGGCTGAATGCTCCGAAATGTGAATTCGACCCTCCGGAGAATCCCGAGCTCACATCCGCTCCCGAACTCAGAAAACGAATGGCGTCGAACTTCAAGTTCTGCTGCTGGAAACTGGTTTGCAGGCCCGATACCTCGGCGGCCAGGAAGGTCCGCAAATCTCCTTTCTCGCTGCCCACCGACAATCCAATCTGGCTGTCCCGCACCACGGTGTGCACTTCGACGCTGCCAAACGATGCCGTGCGTAGCCCAATGTGCATCTCCGATTGCGCCATACCGTCCACCATGCGAGCCACTTGCAGCCCGCTCACGCCCGGCGCCGGCAGAGGAGGAGGATCGGCGCGCCGGACCGGTGAGTTGAATCCTGGTCCTGCGTTTCCGTCGGTGGGATTTCCGTCCATCGGTTTCAGGCTCGGGGTCGGGGAACCGGGCACGGCGAGATTCACATTTGCGAGCACGTTCCCGGCGGTCCCGCTGCTGCCGGCCGGAATCGAGGGAGGGGCTGAATTCGATCCGCCGCCGGCTTCCCCCGGTCTGGATCCTGAATTCGGCTTGGCTGTGATGGATTCATCCTCGGACCGCGGCCGCAACGGCTGACCAGACTTCGAGTACGGGGCTGACACCGACGGAATCGTGCCCGCGCCCGCCTCGACAGGAGGTGAGGTCAGCTCGACTGTGATCGTCCTCGTCGATTCGATTGGCATCGTTGTCATTTCGGCCGAGGCCAGGATTCCAGCGCTGGAGTTTGAAAATGGTTCGAGGTTAGGCGCTGGCCCTGATGTGGTCGACCAGGACGGCATCTTCGCCGTAAGCGTCGGAACCGGTCCGCTTGGCGGCGGTTCGATCCCCGCTTTTCGAAAATCACCGCTCATCATCTGCGGCATTAGGATCCGCGGCATCAAGCCTCGCGCCGCCCGGAACGCACTTGCATCCGTTTTTCCTGTTTGAGAAGGTCCCGGGCTTGAACGGTCCGCGGAAGGCGTGGCCCCCGGCTGGCTCGAATCGGGTAATGCACTGGGAAGACTTGCCTTTGGCGGCACAACTTCCTCGGCGGCGCCGCGCTGATCTGCGTTGACCGGCGTCAATTGCGGGCGCGGGCCGGTCATGGGCAATAAAGGATCGAGGGAGTCAGCGACGCCGCAGGATGATGGGATCGCCGGAAGCACTTCGATGGACGCAAGAGTGGCTGGCGGATCAAAGCTTGCTCCCCGTTCGACTGGGACAGTGGCATCGCTCACCTGACCAACTTCTGTCGTCCCTCCACTGCCCGGGCCGGCACACCTCTTCGCGTTCCCTAAGCCCGATTCGGGCGCGACATTATGCGACGCGAGGGCTTGCAGCGTCGGGCTTTCGCTGCCCGGCGGGACGGGCGCAGAGGTTGCCGGAGCCAGGCTCGCATTGCCCCCGTCCTTTTCTTTCTTGATTTCCTTAGAGCGGGGCAGCTTTCGATCCTCCCCCGCCGGCAGCGCCTGGTCCGAAGCCCTGGCTTCGGGTGGTGACGCGTTGCTGGTCATGTCCTGCAGACGATTGCTGAATGCGCCGTTGCCGACCGTTTTTGCCGGAACCGCAGTCAGTGCCAGCGAAGCACCGGGTTGGATCAAAGCCGAGACCAAGATTGTTCCTATCGGAAGCGGTGGTTTGCGTGCATCTTGTCGGCCAAAGCCCGCGCCCGAAGTCTTTTCCGGATAAAGAATAGAAAGCAAGGCTTGAAGCGCGGTTCGGGCGCTCTGATGTTCGCCGTCCCTGGAGCATGATTGGGGCAAGGTTTGCCTAGGCCAATCGGCAAGACTAGCCACGACGGAGGAAGGCGCGGTGCAGCAGAAGGGTGTCATCCAGTTGGCGCTGGTCTCGCCTATCCTGCTGCCCGCGATAGCGGGCGAGATGCTGGTCCCGCAGGATGTCCAGGACCTCGCGCTGTTGTCTGGCTTGCTGAAATTCCTGCCCGCGGCACATGCACTCTTCTTCGCCGCGCAGCAATTCCTCTTGCAACTTTTTTTGCCGTTGCGAGAGGGCGGAACGACAGACTTCGTTGAAATGGAGTTGGGCTGCGTTGACTCCGGCACTCAGATCTCGGGCGCTCGACGACCTGATCCCGGCTTGAGCGCGATCCAGTGCCTCAAGTTGGGAGCGCAGGGCGGCAACCCGCAGATTGGCCGCTTGCAGAAGCAGCAGACGCTGGCGTTCCACTCCCTGGCGGAAGCGCAACACCGACTGCAAGGAAAACCTGAAAGCCATAGACTCCCCGCCCCTAGCCGCCAATCGCCGACAGCTTGCTCAAGGTATCTTCGAGAGGGGCGCGCTCCTGCGCGCTTTGGTCAAGAAACTGGTTCAGCTGCGGCATCAGGGCCAGGGCCTGGTCGAGGACCGCGTCTCCGCCTTTCTGGTAGGCCCCGATGCGGATCAAATCTTCAGAAGCGTGGTGAGCGGCCAACAGCCGCCGCAGGCCCTGGGCTTTCTGCAAATGTTCCGGAGTGCACAGCATGGGCATCAGCCGGCTGATACTGTCGAGAATAGCGATGGGCGGATAATGCCCCTGCGCCGCCAGCCTGCGATCCAGCATGAGATGCCCATCCACCAGGGCGCGGACGCCGTCCACCAGCGGGTCCTGCTGATCGTCGCCTTCCATCAGCACGGTGTAGAACGCGGTGATGCTGCCGTGGCTGAATTTCCCGGCGCGCTCGATCAGGCGAGCCAGCAGCGCGAACACCGAGGGAGTATAGCCCTTGGCGGTGGGCGGTTCTCCCGCCGCCAGACTGATTTCCCGCTGCGCCATGGCCAGCCGGGTAAGTGAGTCCACAACCAGCAGAACGTTCTTGCCCTGGGCGCAGAAATATTCCGCCACCGCCGTGGCCGCCGAGCGCCGCGCGGATGCGTAATAGCGGAGACTGGTCGGAGGTGGAGACTACCACCACCGACCGCCTTCTGCCTTCGTCTTCGAGGACCTCCTCGAGGAAGTGCCGCACCTCGCGTCCTCGTTCTCCGACCAGCGCCAGCACGGTCAGGTCAGCGCTGGTGTTGCGGGCCATCATCCCCAGCAGTGTGCTCTTGCCGACTCCGCTGCCGCCGAAGATGCCCAGGCGCTGGCCCCGGCCGCAGGTGAGGAAACCATCCACCGCGCGGATTCCCGTACCGATCGCCTCCCGGATGGCGGCGCGGCCCAGAGGTTGTGGCGCCGCCGCGTCCAGCAGTTGAAAGTCGCAGCCGGCGTAAGGTCCCTGCGAATCCATTGGCTCGCCGCGGCCGTCGATAACTCGTCCAGCCAGGCCCGGTCCGACGCGCAACTCAGGTTTGGCTCCCCAGGTCACCACCCGGTCGCCGTAGCGGATTCCCGTCGGCTGCTCCAGGGGCATGGCCAGCACCGTGGTGCCGCGAAAGCCGACAATCTCTCCGGGAAAGATGCGGCCGGTGCTGCTGACGACTTCGCACAGCTCGCCCACCGAGCTGAATGGCCCTTCCGATGACACCAGTTGTCCGGAAACTTGGGTGACTCGGCCTTGCCAGCGCAAGGCCGATAAGGACTGCAAGCGGGCAAAATAAGGCGCCAGCAGATTGCCTGCATTCACCCGTTCACCTGCGGACGCTGCGCCAGCAGATCCATCAGGCCGCGTTCAATTTCCTTCAGCTGCAACTCCACGCCTAGTTCCGTCGTCCCCATCGTGGTTTGCAGCCGGCAGTGGTCGGGCTCGAGGTCGGCGTCCTCCTCCACTTCGGGAACCGCTTCCGCATCCATGTGCCGCGAGAAGAAGCCGCGATACTCGGCCAGTTGCTGGGGACAAACCCTGACTACGACCTTGCCGCCGGCCATTTGCTCGAGCGTCAGCCGCACCAGACCCGCCAGCAGCAGGGGATCAACCTGCGCTTCGCGATGCAGAATTTTGCGGGCGATACTCATCGCCAGAGCCACCACATCGGCTTCCACCCGCTGGTAGTAAGCTTTCCGCTCTTGGGCAAAATCACGCAGCGTGACGCTCATGCTTTCGCGGATAGAGGTGAGTTGCTGGTCAAAGTTCGTCCGGGCAGAAGCCTCGCCTTCTTTCCGGCCAGCCTCCCGCAGCGTTTCCTGGCGGCGCAATCTGTCCTCGAGTGAAGCGGCGCTGGCTGCAGCCTCCGCCGCCGGGTCCAGCGCTTTCTGGGCTTCGGCGTAGAGAAAAGGCTGGGCCGCGGGCCCGGGCGGGGTGGTGGCAGCGAGCCTAGGCGATGTACTCATCTTCGTTGTCCGTTCCCAAGCTGATTTTGCCCTCCGCTTCCAGCTTGCGCGCCTCGGCCACCGCCTCCTGCTGCGCCTTGACCACGTCGCGCGCGCGCAGCGGCCCTTGCACTTCCATGTCTTCTTTCAACATGTCTACGGCACGCGTAGACATGGACTTGAAAATATGATTTTTCAGGTCATCGCCCGCGCCGCGCAAGGCCACCGCCAGCGTCTTCTTGTCGAGCTGCGCCAGCAACTCGCGAATTCCAGCCTCGGGCACTCCCAGCAGGTCCTGGAAAGTGAACATCAGGTTGCGAATGTTGAGCGCCAGCTTGGGATCCTCCTTCTCGATGGTTTCCAGAATGGCTTTGGCGGAAATCGGATCCAGCCGATTCAGCACTTCCGCCACCCCCTGAAATCCTGCGTAGGCGCGCCGGTGTTGTTCGCCCAGGGCCTCCAGCCGTTTGTGCAGCGACAAGGCGATGCGCTGTGCAATTTCCGGGGAAAACTGCCGCAATTGGGCCAGGCGCTTGATGGCCTCGGCCCGCAGGGTTTCCGGAAGTTTCATCAGGAGTGCGGAAGCTTGTTTCGAGTCCAGGTGGGCCAGAATGAGAGCGATGGTTTGGGGATGCTCGTTTTCCAGGAATTTCGCCAGCTGTTGCGGGTCCGATTTCTGCAACGACTCCAGCCGGTTGGTGCTCGCCCGCGCCACCTGGGTGACCTGGGCCATCAACTGCCGGGCGCCGTCGTCGCCAAAGGCTTTCACCAGCAGTTTCTGGGCGTAGTCGGTTCCCCCCTGCGCCAGGTAATCCTGGGTTATGGTCAGGCGATGGTATTCCTCGAGCACGGTCAGCGCGGTCCGCGGATCGATGTATTTCAGCTCCGCAATTTCCATGGTCAGCTGTTCCAGTTCGTGTTCCGGCAGATTGCGATAGATCTGGCTGGCCACTTCGTCGCCTAACAACACCAGCAGGATGGCAGCCTTGCGAACTCCATTGAGCGGAGTCGTGACGGCGGCGCTCATTGGGCATGGTCCTCGCGGATCCAGCTCTGCACCAGGCGGCTGGCGGCCGCAGGTTCAGCTTTGACCTTGTCCGTCAGCTGACGTTTCAACGCCCCCGCGCGCCGGCCCTCCTCGGCCCCGCTGGGTGCCTCAATCTCGACCGCACCCTGCGCAGCCGCCAGGGATATGTTCGTCTTCCCCGCTTCCTTCGCGGCCTGCGCCATCTGCCCCGGCAGCTCACGAAAGGTGTTGAGCAGCTGCTTGCGGACCGGACGCAGCATCAGCATATAGACGATCACGAACAAGGCCGCAATCCCGAGATAACGCAATAGGCCGGACCATCCCGCCAGAAGGCGGAAGGCGCGGTCCAGGCGCGTCGGCGCCTCTGGAGTTTCCGGCGTGATGTCCTGGAAGGAAAGATTCTCCAGCGAAAGCAAATCGCCGCGTTGCGTGTCCAGTCCGATCGCAGCCGCGGCCAGTTGGCCAATCTGCTTCAGCTCTTCGTCGCTGCGCTTGCGGCGCGTGCTGCTTTTCTTGCCGTCCTTTTCGACGGTTTCAACCACGTCGTCGAGCAGCACTGCCGCCGCAATGCGCTTGATCCGTCCCGGGGGAAAGACGGTGTGGCGCACGCTCTTGCTGACCGCAAAGGTCGTGCTCTCGGAGCGCGAAGACTGGGTTTCCCGGTTGAGGGCGGCGCTGGCGGCCACGCCGGCCGCCGGAGCTGTGCTGGCCGGAAGATTGCTGGCCGTGCCCGGAATTCCCGCGGGCCCGGCTCCGCCCATGTTCTCTTCTGATTTCTGCTGGGTCAGGGCAGTGGTGGCTTTGGGATCGTAAATCTCCTCGGTATTATCGCTGGTGCTCAAGTCATACTCCACATGCACGCTGGCCCGCACGTGATTGGCCCCGACCACCGGGGCCAGGGTCCGCACCAGGGTCTTCGACAACTCTTCGTCCAGATCGTAGGCCGGGGTCCCACCACTTCCGCCCCGGGAACGTAGCAGCGGAGTGTTGCTGTCGGCGTCGACCACCGTGACATTCTCCGGGCGCAGGCCTTCGACCGCGCTGGCGACCAGTTGCGGAATGGCGAGTTGCGCCTGCTCGGACAAGCGTCCCCCCCGGGTCTTCAGAATCACCGCCGCCTTGGCCGGCTGTTCCTGTTCCGTGAATAACGATTCCCGGGGCAAGGCCAGATGCACCCGCGCCGCCTCCACTTCGCTCAGCGTTTGCAGGGTCCGCTCCAGTTCGCCTTCGAGGGCGCGCTGGTAATTCACCTTTTCGGTGAAATCCGAGCCCGCCCAGTTGGGGGTATCGAAGATTTCAAAGCCCAGACGGGCGTTGCGGGGCAAGCCTTGCGACGCGGTCTCCAGCCGGCTGGCATCCAGCTGCTCCGCCGGGACCAGCAGGCTGGAACCGTCGGGCGCAAGTTCATAAGCAATGTTTTTCGCCGCCAGCCGGCCGCCCAGGGCCTGCGCTTCCCCTGGCTTCAGACCTGAATAGAGGGTTACGTATCTGGGTTTTCCCAGCAGGCCGACAAAAATCCAGAGCGTAATCCCCACCAGCGCTGCCCCTCCGCCCAGCCACAGCCGCTGCCGCGGGCTCATCCCGCGCAGCAGGTCGCCGGCCTGGCTAAGGGTTTGGCTGAACGACTTCGGCCTCTCGACTGCCACTCTGGTCTCCTAGTCCGGCATGGTCATGCGCTCGCCGGCGGGAAGCGGCCACCGCGCTTCCTTGTTCTCGCTCTTTCGTTATCGGGCGCCGCCGTCGAGTGGGTTCGGGGCGGAGGCTGGTCAGAACTGCATGCGCGAGATTTCCTGGTACGCGGCCACAATCTTGTTGCGCACCTGCATCATCAGCTGGAAGGAAAGGTCCGCCTTTTCGACCGCAATCAGGGCGCTGTGCACATCGATCCCGTTGCCTTCAAGCAGGCCTCCTACCTTGCTCTCGGCAGACTCGCGCAACTGGTCGACCTGGTCCATGGCGCCTTGCAGGGTCTCGACAAATCCCCACTCCCGCGCTCCGCCGCGGCCGGTCGCCGGCTCGAGACTCGAAGGAAGGTTGCGTAAGATGGTGACTGGATCGGTCATGCTGCGTTCCCGCTTTCGGTGAATCTTCTAGGAGCCAAATCGGCGGCGGTTCCTTTCCCGGCTTCTGCTCTGGCCCCGAAACACAGAGCGGGTCAGCGCAGGAGATCGAGCGACTGCGTGATCATGGTCTTGGCCGCCAGCACCGCCGACGCGTTCAACTCGTAGGCGCGTACCGCGCCCAGCAAATCCGTCATCTCCTCGACCGGATTGATGGCCGGATAAGCCACGTACCCTTTGGCGTCCGCGTCGGGATGTCCAGGCTGGTAGCGGACCAGAGGCGGCGAGGGATCGGCAATCACCTGGTCCAGTTCCACTCCCGGGGTGGCGGGACCCGGGTGGCTGGCCAGCAGCAGGGGAAAATGTGTCAGGCGCCGCGCCCGGAATACCACCAACTGGCGCCGGTAGGGGCCGCCTTCGGGGGTGCGCGTGGTCTCCGCATTGGCCATGTTGGCGGTCACCACCTCGGCGCGCTGGCGTTCGGCGGTGAGCGCCGAGGCGCTCACTTCGAGCAGGCCAAAAAGGTTCATGACGTCGTCCCTCCTCCGTTGATGGCAGCCGACAAGTTGTGGAACTCGTCGCGCAACAGTTGAATGCCCAGATTGAAGCGCAGCTGGGTTTCGGCCAGCAGCAGCCCTTCCCGTTCCACGCTGACGTTGTTGCCGTCGGGCCGCTCGGTCAGGCCCGGCACCGGCCGTGCCACCGGCGAAAACAGCGCGTAAGAAATCTCGCCGCCGCCCGCCGCCCGCTCCAGTTCCTGACGGAAGTTAAGGTCGCGGGTGCGGTAGCCCGGAGTATCGATGTTGGCCAGATTCGAAGAGATCACCGCCTGGCGGTTGACCGCCAGGTCGAGAAAGCGTCCCAACGCCTGGCTGAGCGGGGTGTCGATCAGGGACATGGTCATGGGCAGAGCTCTCTCTTTCCCCGGGCCCGGGGCGGCAAACCGTAGCAGCGGATCTTGTTGCGCACGGTGCGCAGGCTTACGCCCAGCATCTCGGCCGCCAGGGAACGGTTGCCTCCGGTGGCATGGAGGGTGACTTCAAACAGACGCCGCTCCATGTCTCCGAGCGAGAGCCCGGCCCGCAGGTAGTCCCCGCCGGGCGCGGCGGCCGGGGCCGCCAGGCCCGAATCCTCCAACGCTTCGAGGCCGATCTCGTCTGTGTCCGTATCCTCACCAGCTTCAGGTTGGTCCTCAGCTTTTGTTTCCCGGTCTCGATCTTCATCTTTATCTTTGTCTCTATCTCTGTCTCGATCTCTATCTCTGTCTTGATCTCTATCTCTATCTTTATCTCTTTCTCTATTCCTACCTTCGTCGTCGTCTTGGCCATGATCCTGGTGCTGAAACAAAGCCACGGTCCGCCGCATCAGGTTGGCCAGTTCGCGCACGTTTCCCGGCCAATCGTGGGTTTCGAGGCGAGCCAGAAATTCTTTTCCCAGCCGGGCCCGGGGCCGGCCTACCGGGACGTACAGCCGGGCGAAATATTCGGCCAGTTCGGCAATATCTTCCGGATGCTCGCGCAGCGCAGGCAAAGCCAGGGGAATCACATTCAGCCGGTAATAGAGGTCGGCCCGAAAGCTTCCTGCCTTCACCATGGCTGCCAGGCGGCGGTTGGTGGTGGCAATCACTCGGATATCGACATGCACGCTGCGGGTCGCGCCCAGCGGCTCAAACTCGCGCTCCTGCAGCGCCCGCAACAGTTTGGGTTGCAGGCTAAGCGGCATCTCTCCCACTTCGTCGAGCAGCAGGGTGCCGCCGTCGGCCTGCTCAAATCTTCCCGGCTTGGCCGCCACCGCTCCGGTGAACGCCCCCCGGGTATGTCCAAACAATTCGCTTTCGAGCAGGGTCTCGGGAAAGGCGGCGCAGTTGACCGCCACAAAGGGATGGCCACGGCGCGGGCTGAAGTCATGAATCATCCGCGCCAGCAACTCTTTTCCGGTGCCGCTTTCAGCTTCGAGCAGGATGTCGGCATCAGTGGCGGCCGCCTGCCGGGCGCGTTCGAGGGCCCGGCCCAGCTTGGCCGACTGGCCGACAAAGGGATTGCGCTCCGGGTCTGGACTCTCCCCCTGCCGCGTCCGGCGAATCAGGTTCCCGGGACTGCGGTCGTCGGCGCCCCCGCCCTTCGCCCCTCGGCCCTCGGCCCGCTGCAAAATTCTCTCCGCCGCCAGCGCCAGATGCTCGAAGGCCACCGGCTTCACCAGATAGTCGCAAGCCCCGTTTTGCATCGCCGTCACCGCCTCGGGCACATTGCCAAAGGCAGTCAGCAGAATGACCGCGGTGGAAGGCGCCAGGGCCTGCACCTGGCGCATCACTGCCAGGCCGTCGCCATCAGGCATGCGCATGTCGGTCACCACCAGGTCGGGGGTACGCTCGCGGAACCGCGCCAACGCGTCCGTGGTTCCGGCCGCGGTTTCTACCCGCCAGCCCCAACGCAGAAAACTGGCGGCCAGGGCGGCCCGCATGCCGGCTTCGTCATCCACCACCAGCACTTGTCTGTGGCCGCGCTCGGTCATGCGCCCGCCCCCAGCGCCCGCGCGCCTGCATTCTGGCTCCCGTCGGGCAGGGGAAATTCCAAAGCAAAGCGGCTGCCCCGCCGGGGCTGGCTCGAAACCGTGATGCTTCCCCCATGTTGCCGCATGATGGCACGGCAGACCGCCAATCCCAGTCCCGGACTTCCCGCCCGGGTGGTGAAGCCGGGGGCAAAAATGCGCTGCAGATTTTCCGCCGGGATACCGCAGCCGGTGTCGGCGATCTCCACTCTTGCCCGCCACATCTTTCCCTTCCGATACACTCCGCCTGCGATCCGCAGCGTGCCGCCTTCCGGCATAAAACGAAAAGCATTGAGCGCCAGATTCAAGACCACCTGTTCCAGGCGATGACGGTCCGCCGCCACCTCGATTCCGTCGAGGTCGTGACCCAGTTCGAGACGCGCCCCGGCCTGCTGCGCCAGCGGACGCAAGAACTGCTCCATCGAGCTCAGCAGACTTCCCAGATCGGTCGGGGTCCGCCCGCTCGGTGGCGGGCTGTGAAAGTCCAGAACGTTGTTCACCGTGGCCGCCAGAAAGCGCAACCCGGCTTGCAACTGTTCGGCCCATTTTCGGGGCTGCTCCTCCAATGCCCATCCCGCCAATAGACCGGCAAACAGTTCCAGGCTGCCTAGAGGATTGCGGATCTCATGGGCCAGCAGCCCCGACATCTCGGCCAGGGCCTGGCGGCAGCGCATCCGCTCCCGTTCCGCTTCGAGCTGCTTGGCGGTGGTGATATCGCGCAAGATCAAGATGAGGACTGAGTTCTGCCCGGCGCAGGTGGTCAGCCGTGCCGGGCGGGCCGCGATCCACTGCACGTCCGCCGGCCCACCTCCGCCCTCCCTTCCGCCCGCGCAGCGATACTCGCGCTCGCCCGGCTCAGTCGCGCCCCCGCGCGCCTCCGCGATCAACTGCTCGAGGCTGGGCGCAGCCGGTTCGAGACCCGCAACCGGGCTGCCGCAGAAGGCAGCGATCAAGCGGCGCGCCTCCGGGTTGGCCATCGAGATGCGCTGGTCAGCTTCGATCAACAGCACCCCGCAGGGCAGGCTCTCGAGGATGCCGTCCAGATGTCGGCTCAGGCTGCGGTTTTCTTCCAGGCTCTGGGCCAGGGCGCGATTGCGGTCTTCGAGTTCGTGGCGCAGCCGCGCCAGTTCGGACTGCAGCTGGGTGTAAGAGCGCTCCAGGGAGACGGCGGCGGCGGCAAATCCGGCAAACGCGCGGGCCAGATGGCGCTCCTCGAACCCGGGCCGGGAAGACATCGGAGCGGGCACGATCGAGGCTGCTTCGAAGGCTGGATCGGGCGGCGCGGCCGACGACAACGGACTGGAGATGTGCATAGTCGGTATTCCTGGTTCAGTTACCCGTCATTTCTGATTACGAATCACTCATTCCTGATCGCTGGTCACTGCTCGCCGCCTGATCGCTGTCACTGGTCGCTGATTACTGGTCGCTGATTACTGATCGCCGATCGCGCAATCACTGGGGAGTGGCCGAGGCGGCTGACGCGGCCCAACCCGGGCTGGGACTGCTCTTTCCACTCCCGCCGGCGGGCGCGCGGTCACTCGAAAATAGAAAATGTTCCACTTCAATCTGGGGGTCGCCCTGGGCCAGAATCGAGGCCCGCTCCAACACCTGCTGCAACTCCCGCACGTTGCCACCCCAGGGGTGCGACTGCAACACCCGCAGCGCCTCGCGGCTCAGCTGTGGCGCCGGGTGGGGAGCGGTGGCCAGGCGCAGAAAATGCAGGCTCAGGGCCTCGATGTCGGCCATCCGTTCCGCCAACCGCGGCACCTCCAGCGGAAAGGCCGACAGCCGGTAGTACAGATCGTCGCGGAAGCGGCCCTCATAGACCCGCTGCATCAGGTTGGCGTTGGTGGCCGCCACCACCCGGACGTCCACCTGCACCACCTCCGTGCTGCCCAGGCGCTGGACTTCCTTCTGGTCGAGAAAACGCAGCAATTTGCCCTGCAAGCTGAGCCCCAGCTCTCCCACTTCATCCAGAAAGAGCGTGCCATGCTGGGCCGCCAGAATGCGGCCGGCATGGGCCTGCACCGCGCCGGTGAAGGCGCCGCGGGTGTGGCCGAACAGTTCCGATTCGAGCAGAGCCTCCGGAATGGCGGCGCAGTTCACCACCAGAAACGGGCGCCCCGCCCTGGGGCTGAGCTGATGCAGCGCCCGCGCCACCAGCTCCTTGCCCGTGCCCGTGGCTCCCGTAATCAGCACCGTAGTCGAGCGCGGGGCCACCAGCCGGGCGAGGCGATAAAGGCGCTGCATGGAGGCGGCCCGTCCAATCATTCCCGGCAGGGCTTCGGCTCGCGGCTCCGCCTGCGCCGCGGTCGGCTGCTCCCCCTCTGCCGCCTCCATCAGGGCCTCGGACGGCCTTTCGGTCTCCCGCTTCCCGCCAGCGTGGAACTCGGGCCAGGGTTTCCCCGGGTCTGACTCCACCAGCACCACCGCAATTCCCGGAAAACGGCGCTTGATGGTCTCGATCAGCTCTTGAGCATCGAGGTCAGGCAGATGCCGGTCCAGATAGAGCGCGTGCCAGTGCCCGGTTTCGAGCTGAAGCAGCGCATCCGCGCCCCCCAGGGCCTCCTGCACCGGCCAGCTGTAGTCATGAAAACTGTTCCGGACCTGTTGGCGCAGCGCAGCGCTCGCACTGGCCACCAACACCCCGCCAGGAACCATGCCCAGTGTCGCCGGAATGATCATGTTGCAATTTCATGCCGGAAGGTTAAGAAGGAGATTAGTAGAAGATTAGAGACATCAATTGTCGGCAAATCTTTCCCAGTTTCAGGAACGGGGGTGAAAATGGGAATATTCTGCCCTCGCCGCCGCGGGCAACCTCTGGCGCGCTCACGCTCACGGCTTGCTTGCTTCGGCTTTTCCCGCTACCGGTTTTGTTCCCTCGGCAGGTCCCGGGTGGGGCTGCGAAGCGTCATCTGCATCCTTTACGATGTATTGCACAATCAGGGTGATGCGCCGGTTCGAGGGATCAAGCGGATCATCCTTGTTGCGCAGGTCCTGATCGGCAAAGCCGCGGACCTGCGAGACCTGCGTTGGCCCCAAGCCATCTTGCTGCATCAGGCGCCGGGCAGCGTTGGCACGGTCGGCTGAGAGTTCCCAGTTGCCGTAGTCGCGCTTGCCCGCGTAGGGCTTGGAATCGGTATGGCCCTCAATCGAAATCTTGTTTGGCAGTTTTCCCAACTCTCTCGCCAGCATGGCCAGAAGCTCTTCCCCTTTCGCATTGGGGTTGGGGCTGCCGCTATCGAAAAACGCTCCCGACTGCGTTTCCAGGAGTTCGATGCGCAATCCTTCGGAAGTGATGGTGATCTCGATCTGATTTTTCAACTTGTCGAAGTCACTCATCTGGCGGATGGACTTTTGCAATTCCTCCTTGAGCTTGGGCATGTTGTCTTTAGTCAGGGAGAAATTTTCTCCCGAGCCGACCAGGTTCGTGCCCACTTTCTTTGACGTTCCCGATGGATCTTTGAAATATCCGCCCACCGCATCCTGCACCTGTTTGCTGGAATTCAGCAGCCACAGCACAATGAAGAGCGCCATCATGGCGGTGACGAAGTCGGCATAGGCGACTTTCCAGGCGCCGCCATGATGTCCGCCATGAGCGACTTTCTTTTTGACGATGATGATGGGACGAGTGCTGTTCTCCACGGAATTCCGGCCCTCGTCTATTCTGGAGTTGCGGCCACAACAGGCTCGCTGCTCGCCGCCGGTTCGCCGCCTCCGCGGCAAGCCTTTTCTACTTCCTGGAAAGACGGCCGAACGTGTCCGGGAATGGCGCGACGCGCCACTTCCACCGCCATGATCGGGGCCGTTCCTTTCAGAAACGAGATGATGAATACGCGTAGTACGTGCAGGTAGGCGTTCTCGTCGTCCGCGGCCTTGGACATGTTCGCGGCCAGCGGAGATGCCAGCCCATAGCACAGCAGGATGCCCAGAAACGTGCCCACCAGGGCCGCGGCGACTTTGTGCCCAATCTCCTCCGGCGGCCCCCCCAACGATCCCATGGTGATGACGACGCCCAGCACGGCGGCCACGATTCCCAGCCCGGGCAACGAATCCGCCATGGTGCTCAAAGCCGCGATGGGCTGGCCGGCACACTGATGATGGACTTCCATGTCGAGCTCCATGACCTGGTCGAGGTCAAAGGGTTCCATGCCGCTGACCGCCATGCGCAGGGTGTCGCAAAGGTAGTCGCGTATGTGATGGTCCTTTACGAACAAGGGATTCTTCGACAGGAAGGGACTCTTTCCCGGTTCTTCGACGTCGGTCTCGAGCGACACCAGCCCTTCCCGGCGGGCCTTGTTGAGCAGGTCGTAGATTGTCTTAAGCGATTCGAGATAGATCTTTTTGCTGAATTTCGATCCGCCAAAGACGCGCGCCAGGCCTCCGACCATTTGTTTGAGAATGTGAAGGGGATTGCCGATGAGCACGGTCCCGACGGCGGCGCCGGCGATGATCACCAGTTCGGCCGGTTGCATGAGCACTCTGAGGTTGCCGTGCTCCATCAGGTACCCGGCTATCACCGCGCCGAAAACAACCACAATTCCGATGATGGCAAACATAGTGGCTCAGCTCTGTGAATTCACTGCGGCGGTTCGTGGTTCTTGATGGGAAGCGCGCCGACCAGGGGCTGCGCCCGCTCCAGAAGAAGCCCCAGCGTGTCCCCCGCCTGAACCATGGTCCGGCCCACCGCAACAGTAATGGATAACAAGTCTCCCCACCACTTGATCTCGGAGGAATTTACGATGCTCTCGAAGTTGTCGCCGCTGCGCTTCAATTCCGCATTGTCGCAATTCGGCACGATCACCAGGAATTGGTCGTCCGTCCAACGCCCCAGGAACCCGGACGTGCCCAGGGAGCGCTTTATGGTTTCGGCCACCACGCGCAGAACGTCATCGGCTGCCTCACGCCCGCGGGTCGCTCCTAATTGCTTCAACTCCTCAATCCGGATGGACAATACCCCGAACGGCAGGTCATATTCGGCGAAGAAAGCCAGATGCTCCCGCAGATAGGATCGAGTCAAAGCCTGGTTCATGACGCCGCTGGTGATATCGAGGCAACCGTGCGCGGCCAGGTGGTTTTGATGGTTCTCCGGTTCGGCCAATGAGCACTGTTCATCGAAGCTTTCCGCGATGCCCAGCAGGCCCTTATCGCCTCGGATGGGCACTGATCGCACTTGCACCGGGACCCGGTGGCCCGCCTTGTGACAGAAAAGCACCAGGGCATGGCCGGCCTTGCCTTCCTGCATGGTTCCGGTGAGCGGGCAAGCAGCGCCGCAAAGAACGCAGTGCTGCTGGTTGCACGGGGCAAGGATGTTTTCGCTGCAGGAGCGGCCAATGACCTCATGACGCCGGTAGCCGGTGATTCTCTCGGCGCCATCATTCCAGAACAGGATTTTCCCGTTGCGGCCGACCAGGTACACTCCCGTTTGCAGGCTGTCCAGCACGATCCGGAAGATATTCGGGTCCTGGAGTTCGGTCATGGAACGGTTGCGCCCCTCTCGGTGTCCTATCGGCGAGGAGCGGAACCGGCTTCAGCTACTGTTTCCCGATCAGCAGAAAACACAGCGGCCATGCACATGCCGAAATCAACGGGGTGGCGCCGTCGTCCCGGCGGCTCGATGGGCGGGCGAGACGCCCGCTGGAAAGCCGACAGGATGCCGGCACTGCGAAGAAGTGTCTGCCAGTCGGATTATTATCTACCCAATCGCTTAACCGTCACTAATGAACGGAGCCTAATCTTCGGCCCACACGCTCCCCTGGCTAGCTGACGGCTAAGTCCATCCTCAGCCTTGCTCCCCGTTCCGCGCACGCCGGGTAGGCGGTTATCGGGCCTTGTAAGCCACCGCACATGATGCAAAACCCGTGCGCCACATCTGGCCGCCGAATTGCTCTCTCCTGTCTGGCCATCAGAATTGGCGGCCGGTCTCGGCGGTTCATGGATCCAGGAACAAATCCGAAGTAAGGAAAAAGAGATGTCCACGAAGAAGGTTTTAAGCCAGGAAGAAATCGATGAGATGGTTCGCACGGCTGAGGCCGGAGGGACCCAGGCGTCCCCGGCGGAAACAGCCCAGCCCCATTCGGTTACGTTGTGGGACGGCCGTTTGGCGGGTCAAATCGGGCAGGAGCATATGCAGGCCATCAATCGGCTGCATGAGACCGTCGCGCGCAACCTGAGCCACTCGCTGGCCGCATATTTGCGCATCCAGTTCGCGGTCGCGCTGGTTTCGGGACAACACATAAGTTACGGCGAGTTCCTGCACAACATCCCCGAAGTCACCTATCTGGGTTCCTGCAAACTGTCTCCGGTGGGAGCCACCGCCCTGTTGCAACTGGATCTCGCCGTGGCCTTTCCCCTGATCGATGTGCTTCTGGGTGGCGAAGGAAAAGGGGATGATCCGGCGCGCGGAATCACGGAGATCGAGGCGCAGATTCTGGAGACGGTGATGCACATTATCTGCCGCGTGCTGCAGGATGCGTGGCAGGCCCTTTCTCTCGAATTCCGGTTCGAGCGCCAGCAACACCTGCAACAGGTGGAGCAACTGATGGCCGCGGCCGACAAAATTCTTCTGCTCAGCTTCGAGATCACCGTACTCGAGAGACGGGGAGCGCTGAACCTGGTAGTTCCCGCGTTGGTGTCGAACATTCTGCTGCACAAGATCTCGGATCGGAGCGCGGCCAAACCACGCCTCCGGCCCGAGTCGGAACGCCGCCTGCGCGCCCGTCTGCTGAATTGTCCTTTTGCTCTGGAATTGATCGTGCCCGCGCTGCGCGTGCCCTTGCGGGCCTTGGCGGAAATGACGCCGGGAAACTTGCTGAAATTAGGCCGCAGCACGCGCCATCCGGCAACCTTGCTGGTGGCGGGCCAGGAGATGTTCACCGCCAACCCCGTGCGGAGTGGTCCGCTACGAGCGGCCCAGCTACTCGCCCGAACCACCAAACCCGACACCAGCAGCTCGGCCCTGCAGGAGCAGCACGGACAACGCTAGTCTCGGGCCCTTTCTCCTGTACGCCGACTACAGGGCAACATGATTCAGGGCCGTGCTGGCCGACGCGGTTAAGAACTGCCCGCGCTCACCCCTGATTTCTCTCGGGTCTTGCTCCACAACCACGCGGATTCTGAGACGACACCGGCTGGACCCACTCGGTTTCTAACTTTGGCGGCCGGATCAGGGTCTGCATGACCACGCAATACTGTTCTGTCTTTTCCTGCAACCGGCTCATTTGGTCCGCCGTCGCCTTGGGGGCGCGGATGTCAAAGCGAAGGTGAATGCTCTCAAAGCCGACCAGCGCGTCCTTTGAAAGGCCCAGGGTGCCCTGAAGATCCAAATCTCCTTCCACGCTCACATCGATATGCTCGGTGGGTATCGCCATAGCTGCAGCCACCATCTGACAGGTGATCTGAGCGCAGGCCGCCAGTGCCCCGAGAAGCAGGTCGCCGGAACAAGCAGCATTCCCTGTTCCTCCAACTCCCTTATGCGCCTCGGCTTGATAGATGGCGCGGCCGATATCCACCGAGCATGCCATTGGAGTGGCGGTTTCGCTGCCTTTCGCCCGCAGCGTGATCCGGGAACTACCCGGCTCTCGGCGGTATTGTTCCTTGAGTGGTTGTTGCACCGACCTTAGATCCATGATGCCTCTCAATTTTGGTATTCTTCATCAGTCGTCAAGTCGAGAACCCGCCGGGTGAAGCTTGCCTTGGCGGCTGCCCTGTCGACCCCTATATAGTAAGACACTGGAGGGTTGGTTCATGTCCGCGGGCAAGACCGACTTGAAAGAGGGAGCGCCATCGCCACGCAGCGGCGACAGCTTTACACTCTCGGTCGGCTCGCAATTCGGCGCCTACGAGATTCTCGCCCCCATTGGAGCGGGCGGGATGGGAGAAGTCTATCGGGCCCGCGATACCCGCCTGGGCCGTGAGGTCGCCCTCAAGATTCTGCCGTCCAACCTGTGTCCCGATAAGGAGCAGGTCCAACGCTTCGAGCAAGAGGCCCGGTCGGCATCGGCCCTCAACCATCCGAATATTGTGACGATTTACGAACTCGGAAACGTGGACACTACCTGCTACATCGCCATGGAGCTGGTGGAGGGAGATGTGGTGCGCGAGCTGCTGGCGTCCGGCTCCATTCCGTTACAAAAGGTGATTCAGATTGCGGCCCAGGTCGCCGACGGATTGGCGAAAGCGCATACCGCCGGCATTGTCCACCGGGACCTGAAGCCGGAGAATCTGATGGTCTCTCGCGACGGGTTCGTCAAGATCCTCGACTTCGGTTTGGCAAAACTCACCTCGCCGTTGGACGGGGACTCACTTGACACTCGGAGCCTGGGGGATTTGCAAACTCTCCCTGGCGTGGTGATGGGGACCATTGAATACATGTCTCCAGAGCAGGCGAGCGGACGGCCGGTGGACCTGGGATCCGATCAATTTTCCTTTGGGTCCGTACTCTATGAGATGGTGACCGCCAAATCCGCCTTTCAGAAAGGCAGCGCGGCGGAAACACTCGCGGCCATCTTGCGGGACGACCCGGAGCCCATTGCCTCTTTGAATCCGCAGGCTCCAGCGCCCCTCTGCTGGGTCATCGAACGCTGCCTGGCCAAGCAACCGGAGCAGCGCTACGCCTCAACCAGCGACCTTGCGCGCGATCTCGCGGCGGTGCGAGACCGGCTCTCGGAGGCGCCGCCTCGCAGTCCCCAGACTCGTCCCAGCAATCTGCCGATTCAACGCACTGCAGTCGTTGGACGCGAGCAGGAACTGGCGGCCGTGATGGAGCTCTTACTCCGCCCCGGGGTGCACCTGGTTACCCTCACCGGTCCGGGTGGGATTGGCAAGACTCGCCTCGGGCTGCAGGCGGCTGAAAACGCGGCCCAGCATTTTCCGGGCGGCGTGTATCACGTTCCCCTGGCGCCGGTCACCGATCCCAAGCTCATTGCTCCGGCGATCGCGCAGACCCTGGGTCTGCGGGAAACCGGCGGTCAATCGTCACTGGAGGGCCTGAAAGACTATTTGCGGCATTCGTTACAAACGCCAGTTCTTCTTCTGCTCGACAACTTCGAGCACCTGATCGACGAGGCGCCCATGGTGGCAGAGCTGCTGACCAGCAGCGACCAGCTCAAGTTGATCGTCACCAGTCGCGCACCGCTGCACATCTACGGCGAACATGAATTTCCCGTGCCGCCGCTGGCCCTGCCAGACCTCAAATCCCTTCCCGCGGGCGAGACGCTGGTGCTGTATCCAGCGGTGGCCTTGTTCATCCAGCGTGCCCGGGCGGTTAAACCTGATTTTGCCATCAACAAAAACAACGCAATGGCCGTGGCGACAGTTTGCGCCCGCCTCGACGGTCTGCCCTTGGCGATCGAGCTCGCCGCTGCTCGCATCAAGATGCTCTCGCCGTCCGCCATGCAGGCACGCCTGGAAAGCCGCCTGCAGTTACTGACCGGTGGCGCGCGAGACCTGCCGGTTCGACAGCAGACTCTGCGCGGCGCCATCGACTGGAGCTATGACCTGCTGAGTCCGTCCGAGCAAATGCTCTTCCGGCGACTCTCGGTTTTCGTCAGCGGATGCGGCCTCGAGGCGGTGGAGGCGGTTTGCAACACGAAGCAAGATCTTGAATTGGACACGCTTGATGGTATGGCATCACTGGTGGACAAGAGCCTGCTGCGGCAGGTCGAGCGGGCGGAAGGCGAATCCCGCTTCGTCATGCTGGACACGATTCGCGAGTACAGCCTGGAGCGCCTGGCGGAGAGCGGGGAGGAGGCGGCGATCCGCCGTGCCCATGCCGCCTACTATCTTGTGCTCGCCGAAGAAGGAGCATCGAGGGGTGCGGATGCAGTGCAGGGGGAATGGCTCGATCTCTTCGAGAAGGAACACGATAATTCCCGTGCGGCGCTCGATTGGCTGACCCAAACTGGAAATACGGATTGGGGACTCAGCCTTGGACTAGGCCTCTTCCGCTTCTGGGAAACCCGAGATCATCTCACGGAAGGGCGGGGACGACTCGCGAGGCTTCTCAGCCTTGAAGGACCAGCGCCTCCTGCTAACGTCCGCGGACGGGCACTCTTTGCCGCAGGCGTCCTGGCTGGGGACCAGAGCGATCACGATTCCGCCTTGAAGTTGTTTCAGGCGAGTCTGGAAATCGCTCGAGAATTGAAGGATAAGTGGAGCATGGCCATTGCCCTGAACGGGTTGTCGGTGAACGCACGAAACCGCGGGGACCTTGCGGCCGCTCGCTCCCTCTCTGAAGAGAACGTGGCGGTGTGGAGAGAGCTGGGCGACCGTGCGGCAGTGGCCCGCTCCCTGAGCAACCTGGCAGGCGTCATCAAGATGCAAGGGGACTATGTGCTCGCGCGGTCTCTCTATCAGGAGTGCTTTTCGATCTTCCAGGAATTGGCGGATCGCACGGGAATGGCATGGTCACTTAACTATCAAGGCGACTTGGCGCACGGCCAGGGGGACCTGGCTGGCGCCCGCGCGCTCTACGAGAAAAGTCTGGCCATCTTCCGGGACAGCGGTGATCCCTGGGGGATTGCCGGATCACTGGCCGACCTGGGAAATCTGGCGTGCGAACTGATGGACTACGCCACCTCGCAGGCACTCTATTGCGAAAGCATTCATATCTTCCAGGAGTTGGGGCACAAGCGCGGGATCGCCCGCTTGTTGGAAGGTTTTGCCTGTTCCGCGGCCGCGCAGTTGAAAGCGGAACGAGCGCTGCGGTTGGCGGGGGCAGCGGCCGCTTTGCGCCAGGTGCTGGGCGCGCCTCTTCCACGTCTCGAGCAGGCCCGACTTGAGAAAAGCCTCGAAACCGCCAGACGAGTATTGACCCATTCAGCGGCTTCCGCTGCGTGGTTAGAGGGCTGGGCGATGCCGGTCGACAAAGCCGTCCAGGACGCGCTAACTTCAGACGCAGACTGCTGATTTTTGCCCGCATCACCCAATGCAACGATCGAGTGCGTAACGGGGCCACGTAAGGCGGCACCGAACCACAACTTTCAGGGAGGCAGCCATGTCGAATCAAACCGCGACAGAGCAGTTCAGGACCAGGCTGAGAGGAGAGTTGATCGAACCCAATGACGGGAAGTATGAAAGTGCTCGCAAGGTTTACAACGGCATGATCGACAAGCGCCCGCGCATGATTGTTCGTTGCGCGGACGTCGCCGACGTCATTTCCGCCGTCAATTTTGGCCGTGAAAACGGTCTGATCATAGCCGTCCGGGGCGGGGGACACAACGCAGCCGGACTCGGCGTGTGGGACGATGCACTGGTGATCGATCTGTCGTCCATTCGCTACACCCACGTCGATCCCACGGCGAAAACAGTCAGGGTAGGAGGAGGCTGCACCCTGGCCGATGTCGATCACTCGACTCACGCCTTCGGCCTCGCCGTCCCGAGTGGCGTCTTGTCGACCACGGGTATGGGCGGACTGACCCTCGGCGGCGGGTTGGGGCATCTTACGCGTAAGTACGGGCTCACCATCGACAGCCTGTTGGCAGCCGATGTGGTTCTCGCCGACGGTAGCTTCGTCACTGCCAGCTCGCGCCGCAACTCAGACCTGTTCTGGGCGATACGTGGAGGCGGAGGAAACTTTGGCATCGTCACTTCATTCCTATTCAAGGCTCATCGCGTGCACACCGACTATGGCGGGCCCATGTTATGGGAACTCGACCGCGCGCCAGAAGTCATGCGATGGTATCGCGACTTCATCGTTGACGCAGCCGACGATGTTAGCGCCTTTCTCGCCTTTCTCGTGGTCCCGCCCGGGCCGCCTTTCCCCGAACATCTGCACCACAAGAAGATGTTCGGTCTGGTCTGGTGTTACACGGGTCCGCAAGCCGGCGCCGAGAAAAAATTCAAACCCATCCGCAGTTTGCTGAAACCGGACCTCGACCTGGTTGGCCCCATCCCCCATCCGGCACTCCAGAGTATGTTCGATCCGATCTATCCCACGGGCATGCAGTGGTACTGGAAGGCTGACTTTTTCAACCAACTGAGTGACGCCGCCATCGCCGTGCACCTGCGGCATGCGCGCGAGATTCCGACCATGTGGTCCACCATGCACATGTATCCCATCAACGGCGCCGCGCGCCGCGTCGGCCGGACAGCCACCGCCTGGGACTACCGGGATTCAACCTGGGCGGCGGTCATCGCCGGAGTCGATCCGGACCCGGCGAAAAAAGAGCTCCTGGTCGAGTGGGCGTCGAATTACTGGGAAGCCTTGCATCCCTACTCCGCTGGAGGCGCCTACGTGAACTTCATGATGGACGAGGGCGAAGACCGGGTGAAGGCGACGTATCGGAGCAATTACCCACGCCTGGCCGCCATCAAGGCGAAGTACGACCCGGGGAATTTGTTCCACGTGAATCAGAACATCAAGCCCGCGAGAGTCAAACCGCAACCAGCAAGGCGAGCCGGCTAGCCGGCAGGCACGCCACAGCTACTGCGAAGACTCGACTTGCAATCGGGAGGAATGGGGAACAAGCTGCGATCGCCGCCTGCATGCTGAACCCGGAAGCTTATTCCGCAGTGCTGGGATCGATGAGACGACGCACGGCAGAGATCCGATTGGCGGGGAACCCCCCTCGTTTTGCGTGCTCCCGGATGGTTTTTTCGTCGGGGGAAAGATACACACAATAAAGCTTGTCGCCGGTCACATAGCTGTGCAGCCACTGAATTTCGGGACCCAGTCCCCTGAGAACATCCACCGATTTTTGGGAGACTGCCCGTAATTCTTGATCGGACAGGTTTCCTAAGCCGGGGATTTCGCGCTCAATCACAAATTTTGGCATAGAGACACTCCCCCCACCATTGAGGGATTGGCTTTGAAGAGCACTTTACTCCGAAGCCTGAGAACGAGTCAATCGCGCGCCATGCGCTGAAACTTAGCATGTCCGCACGTTCTCCAAGTGACCGTTGCGGCGAACGGTGAGACGGCGAGTGGCGGAAGAGATACTAGGAGCCAAAAGGGAGTCAAGACGGCCAGAAAACAGACGTCGAGCCGGAGTTTCGTCAGGGGCCTGAACCCAACGGTCCATCCTCGTGGTGCGTTTCAGCACATTCTCACAAAGGACAAGTTGGCGGGGTGAAGGTAAAATCACTTGAGTTCATTTTAGGGCAAGAATGATTTTGAGGGAGGCCGTCCGCATTCCGGCGCTGATTGCGGCTTGCCAGCCGCTGCTGGTGGCCGAGGAGCGGTTCGTTTCGCCGCCGAGGTTGCGGGATCTCGATCTACAATCCGTTGTCGGCAGTTCGCCGCGGAAACAATACGTGACGTTTGCCTCCTCTGGCCTGGATTTTGGTTTTCCCTGCGTAAAGGCTCCGGAGGCGGCACTCTGAGTCAGGCAAGGCCACAGCACTTGGCGGATCCTCTGCTCATTAGCCGTGACCGGCGTAACTTTCTCGTTCGCTGCTGCCAGGGGGTTTCGGCGGCGCTGTTTCCGGCAAGTCTGCGGGGCCTCGCCTTTTCTCCCGGTCTTGCTTTTGAGTCTCTCAATTCACGCTCGACCGATCGCGAATTCTACCTGCATCCTCACTATCGGGCTAAATTGCCGATCGAAGCCACACTGGCCAGGGTACAGGCAGGCTCTGACAAGTTCATCACGGAAAAATATGCCGACCAGATCGCGGCCATTCTGAATGAATGGAGCGCTGCCTTGCAACAAACTCCGGGCGCTACAGGCGCGATCGAGAAGGTGCTTTCCGGAAACTTTTCGGGCTCTTCATTCGCAGCCACCGAGTCGCGCGTGCTCCGGACCGGACCGGCTCTGGAAGTCCGTCGAAATAAATTCGCCAGCCAGACTGTTTTGGGAGGCGGCGCCTTTCTCCAGAGCATGCAGTCCGCGATGAATGTGTTTACGAAATTAGTGACTGCCGAATTCCAGGTCGTGGCGATTGATGCCAGCCCCACGCCAATCCCCGACTGGCTGCGGACGCGTGTGCGCTATGAACTGGTGGGCACGGGCCAAGACTTCGACCGTGAGCAGCGCGTGGGGGAATGGGAACTCGAGTGGCAAGCAGCCCCTTCTGGAAGTGGCTTCCAGTTGCGAAACTGGCGGGCGCTGGATGAAACCCGAAGCCGTTCCACCGAGCCTGTCTTTGCCGATATCGCCGGCGAGGCGCTTGGTCGCAATACCTCTTATTCCGCTCAGCTTCTCCACGGTGCGGACTATTGGCGCACGGTTCTCGACGTCGCATGCGGCATCGATATCTACGGCCACAACGGCGTTTCGATGGGAGATATCGACAATGACGGTTTTGATGATCTCTACGTTTGCCAAGCCGCCAGCCTGCCGAACCGGCTCTATCGAAATCGCGGGGACGGAACGTTCGAGGACATCACGGAAACATCCGGAGTCGGGGTACTGGAGGATACGGCCTGCGCGCTTTTTGCCGACATTGATAACGATGGGCGTCAGGACCTGATCGTCGTTTGCCAAAGCGCTCCCCTCCTGTTTTTGAATCAGGGCGGCGGTAAATTCCGGCAGAAGCTGGACGCATTCCGGTTTGCTAACCCTCCGCAAGGGACGTTTGCGGGTGCGGCGATTGCTGACTACGATCGCGATGGCTGGCTGGATATCTACTTCTGTCTTTATCTCTATTATCGGGGTACTCAGCCCTACAAATCTCCCTCTCCTTTTTACGACGCGCAAAACGGGCCTCCCAACTTCCTCATGCGCAACCAGCGGGATGGTACTTTCCGCGATGTCACTGCTGAGACGGGCCTCGATCAGGCGAACAAGCGATACAGTTTTTGCTGCGGCTGGAGCGACTATGACCACGACGGGTGGCCGGACCTCTACGTAGTGAACGATTTTGGCCGCAACAATCTTTACCGCAACAATGGCGACGGAACTTTCACGGACGTCGCGTCCAAGGCGGGAGTGGAAGACTTGGGCGCGGGCATGAGCGTCTGCTGGCTGGACTACGATGGCGACGGTAACGAGGATCTTTACGTCGCGAACATGTGGACCGCCGCCGGCAAACGCATTTCGACGCAGAAACTTTTTGAGCAGGACGCACCCGAGAATGTTCGCGCCATGTACCGTAAACATGCCATGGGCAATTCCCTGTTTCACAATACCGACGGCGTTACTTTTCAAGACCAGAGCGCAGCCGCCGGAGTTGAAATGGGCCGCTGGTCGTGGACGAGTGACGCATGGGATTTCGATCACGACGGCTTTCCCGACCTTTACATCACCAATGGCATGATCTCCGGCGAGTCTCGACAAGATCTGAACAGTTTTTTCTGGCGGCAGGTGGTTGCGCAGTCACCGGCGGAGGGCAAGCCTGCGGACGATTACGAACAAGGTTGGGACGCGATCAATCGACTGATTCGCTCCGATGGCACATGGAGCGGGTTCGAGCGCAATGTCTTCTACGCGAACAATGGTGACGGCAGCTTTTCCGATGTGTCCGGCGTAGTAGAGATGGACTTTCTCGAGGATGGCAGGTCGTTCGCTCTGGCTGATTTCGATCACGACGGCCGGCTGGAAGCGTTTCTGAAAAACCGCAACGCCCCGCAGTTACGTGTTTTGAAAAATGTGATGAAGGACCTCCCGCCGTCGATCGCTTTCCGTCTCCGCGGTACCAGGAGCAATCGCGATGCCATCGGCGCGGTGGTGACGGTGGAAACGGAATCCGGCCGCCAGACTCGGGGTTTGCAGGCAGGATCGGGGTTTCTTTCCCAGCACAGCAAGGAATTATTCTTCGGACTGGGCGGGGCCAAAGGTCCAATACGGGCATCCGTCCGCTGGCCAAGTGGATTGGTGCAGGAAATTCAAGACCTTCCGCTTAACCACCGAGTATGGATCGATGAGGGCTCCAAGCCGTCCCGCTTTGAACCTTTTCAGTCCGTCCGTGAAAGCTATCACGCAGGAGCGTCCGCTGCGCGATCGATGAAACCCGAGCCCCTGCCGCGCAAAGTGGAAACCTGGCTGCTTGTACCGGTTTCCGCGCCTGACTTTTCTCTACCCGACCTGGCTGGGCATAGTCACGCCCTCGCGTCATTTCGCGGCCATCCGTTGCTGCTGAATTTTTCGACCACCGCTTCCCCTGCCTGCCAGGATGAATTGAAGGTTCTCAACCAGGCGCACAGACGTTGGGCGGGCCAGGGGCTCCAGCTACTCACGGTAATTGTCGACGACCCCGCTGATCCCGAAAGGTTACGAGCGCAGGCGCGCGCGCTTTCCTTCCCCATTCTTCTTGCCTCGGAAGATGTGGCTGCCATTTACAACCTTCTTTACCGTTACTTATTTGACCGGCACCGTGATCTTGGCTTTCCCACCTCATTCCTGATCGATGCCAAGGGTGACATCGTCAAACTGTACCAGGGGCCGATCGATCCGGCGCACATCGACGAGGACCATCGCAATATTCCCCAAACTGACATGCAGCGGTTGGCATTGTCGCTTCCTTTTTCAGGCCTGAGTAACGGCCTTGAATTTCGGCGGAATTACTACGGCTATGGCTCGATTTACTTCCAGCGTGGATACTACGATCAATCCGAAGCCTGGTTTCTGCTGGCCTTGAAGGACGATCCATCGAACGCCGAGGCTCTATACGGCCTCGGCAGCGTCTATCTGAACCAAGGAAGGAACAGCGAAGCGAGAGCAAGCTTTGAACGTACGGTTAAGCTCAAGACCAACTATCCAATTACTCTGACCGACGCCTGGAACAACCTTGGCCTTCTGGCGGCACGTGAGGGGAATATGCCCGAGGCCATATCGTATTTTCAGGAGGCGCTCCGGCTGGATCCAGCGCACATGGTCGCTCTCGACAATCTGGGAACCGCGTATCGGCATCTGCAAAATTGGGATGAGGCTCGCAAAACCTTTGAGCAAGCCTTGAAATTGAAGCCCGATGATGCGGATGCAAATTACAATCTGGGCATGGTCTTCGCCCAAACCGGCGACAACGCGCGGGCCTACGAATATCTGCAGAATGCGTTGCGTTCCCGTCCGGATTACCCGGAAGCTCTGAACAATCTCGGCATTCTTTATCTGCGCACGCAACGGCCCGACGACGCGGTGGCAAGTTTCGAAGAGTGCATCCGGGTCGCGCCCGCTTTCAGCCGGTGCTACCTGGATCTGGCGCAGGTTTACGCATTGCAGGACAAGGCGGAAAAAGCGCGGACCGTTCTGCTCCAACTTCTCAAACAACATCCCGACAATGCCCAGGCTCAAAAAGCCCTTGAGCAACTTCCGCATTGACCTGGGCCCCCATGCAGCGCCCGTTATTTTTCGTCACACCAAGGTTTGTGAAGGGATGCCGCTGCCATCACGGCAGTGCGAAAGCTACGTAGGCTCCACCGGACGGAGACTTGGGGTCCTTACCCCCTCCCGCGGCGATCACAACAAACTGGCGGCCATTCACCTCATACGTGACCGGCGTTGCGTTGCCGGAGAATGGCAGCGTCGCTTCCCAGAGCAATGCTCCGGTCGATTTATCGAAGGCCCTGAACTTCTTGTCGAAGTTGGTTGCGCCAATGAACAGCAGTCCACCCGCTGTCACGATAGGCCCGCCGTAATTTTCGGTTCCGGTCTTGTTCTGTCCCTTGGCAGCGAGTTCGGGATATTCCCCCAGCGGAATCTTCCAGGCGTATTCGCCGGTGTTGAGATTAATGGCGTTCAATGTACCCCAGGGAGGAAGCACCGCCGGATACCCGTCTGGGTCCAAGAACTTGTGATATCCGGTGAAGCGATACTTCAGGGATTCCGGCGGCGGCTCGCCGTTCTGCAATTCCTTGCTTTCGCCGCTCGTGAGAAACGTGATCAGAGCGAACATCTGATCGTCCGACAGACTGGGGAAGCCGGGCATTCTTGCCTTCCCACTCTTGATCGTAGCCGCGATCTGCTGCGCAGCCAGGCGATCTCCCACGCCTACGAGCGAAGGTATGGCCGGGGGCGAGCCGGTCATCTTTTCTCCGTGGCATACACCGCACTGACTCAGGTAAATGCCACGGGCGCTGTTCTCGCCGGTGTTTAGCGCCAGGGCCCCGGTCCAGGCCACGTCGTTCGCATTCACGTAAATGAGGCTGGTCTCCGGATCCACTGCCGCGCCACCCCACTCCGCCCCGCCATCGAAGCCGGGGAAAACCACAGTGTCAGCACCAACGCTAAAGGGGAGGAATTCTCCCTCACTTCGGAATTTGCGAAACTTTTCCAGCGCCCACTGATGGACCTCGGGAGTCCGGTTGGTGAGGAGGTCCTCGGTGAGGAGTTGGCGAGCGTAAGGCGCGGGGCGGGTGGGAAGAGGTTGTTGAGAGGCGGCCACTTCTCCGGGCACCGTGCTGGCTGGATATTTGTGATATTCGATGGGAAAAAGGGGCGTTCCATTCGTACGATCAAACAGGTACACAAAGCCCTGTTTTGTGGTCTGTGCCACCGCGTCAACTGGTTTCCCGCCGCGCTGCACGGTGAGAAGAACCGGGGCCGCGGGGAAATCCCGATCCCAAATATCGTGCCGGACTGCCTGATAATGCCAGATTCTTTCACCCGTCTCGGCATTCAGTGCGATCAGGCAATCCGAAAACAGATCATCGCCAACCCGGTCCGCACCGTAAAAGTCAAACACGGGGGAACCGGTGGGAACGTATACGATTCCACGTTTGACATCAATCGACATGCCGGACCAGTTGTTGGCTGCACCGGCGGTCTTCCACGCATCTTTGGGCCAGGTGTCGTATCCCGTCTCGCCCGGACGAGGGATGGTATGAAAGGACCAGCGCAACTTCCCGGTTCGCACGTCAAATGCCCGTACGTCACCGGGCGGCGATGGCGGAGTCTCGGGGTTCCGGCCACCGACGATCAGCAAGTCCTTGTAAATGGCCGCCGGACTGGTCAGGTAAACAGACTGCGAAGCGGCGGGCTCGCGGCCGAGATTCTCCCGCAAGTCGATGCGGCCCTGGTTTCCAAAGCTTGCGATGGGCCGGCCGGTGACCGCATCCAGGGCATAAACAAAGTTCATGATTCCGACGAGGATGCGCCTGTCCTTGCCATCAGTCCAATATGCCAGTCCGCGGTCCGGCTGGGTTCCTTTTACGCCGGCATCAAACTTCCAGAACAGGTGGCCGGTGGCGGCATCGAGAGCGAAGATTTTCTGGGTCGGCGTGATCCCGTAAAGTACGCCCTCGGCCACAAGGGGACTGGTCTGCAATCCGCCCTCCTCGTGGGAATCAAAGGTCCAGGCCACCGCCAGCCGGCTTACGTTATGGCGATTGATCTGCGCCAGGGAAGAGTAGTGGTTGTTCTCCGCATCTCCGCCCCATACCGCCCAGTCACGCTGCTCCCGCGCCTTGTCCCGCTTCACCCGTGCGGTTCCGGCCACTGACGTCGATTCCGGAACTGTCGTTGCGGCCGCCGTCGCTTCAGGCAGTTGCTGGAGGTTGAGGTGCTTGCGAGCCAGCGCCGGCGCAACCCACACGCAGGCGAGCGCGCCGGCAATTACGAATCCGGCCATTCCGCCCCGAACAGCCGATCTTCGCACAATCAATCCGAGGCCTCCCTTGGACTCTCGAACGCGCCCTGAGTTTACACCGAGCCACAACGTAGACGGTCGACATACAAGTTTCAGACGGTTGTGCCGGGGTTCACTCTGTGGCCGTTGGCGTGATTGTAGGTGTTCGAAACGAAATGGTCAGAGAGAGAGGTTTGTTCCGAACCTGTATTCTTAGCGACCCCATGGTGGGCGCAAATAGCTAGCTATGGGCATCGAGAGCGCGGTTAAGCTCAAACACGTTCACTCGTGGTTCTCCGAGGAATCCGAACTGCCGGGGTTGGATGTGAGCGCGGACGAGTGCCATTACTTCATCTTGACTCAAGTGGCGCTCGCGGGCGATCCGGGGTACCTGAAAGTATGCGGCAGCGGGCGTGATATCAGGATCAAGTCCGGAGGCGGAGGTCGTAACCAGGTCAATGGGAACCGGTACGCTTGGGTTCTCCGCTTGAAGCGTGGCCGTGTCCCTTTTCACCCTGTCGATCAACTTTTGGTTGGTCGGCGCAAGATTGGTCCCGGCTGAATTCGCGGCGTCGTACCCGCTCCCTGCCGCAGACGGACGCGAATGAAAGTACCCTGGCCCCGTGAAGGGCTGGCCGATGATTCGCGAACCGATGACCTGCCCACTACGAACGACGAGTTGTCCGTTCGCCTTATCGGGAAACAGAAGTTGCGAAATAGCTGTCATCAGCAATGGATAGATGAGGCCCAGCAGAAGGGTCGTAACGAGTGTCATCAAGATCGAAATAATGAGATTCTTTTTCATGACAGTTCTTCAAGCCAGCCGGGCGGCGGTGATCAGCACGTCAATGAGCTTGATCCCGACGAAGGGCACCGCGATACCTCCCAAGCCGTAAACCAGAAGATTACGCCGGAGGAGCGCGGCCGCGCCCATAGGGCGATACTTGATTCCGCGAAGCGCCAGTGGAACCAGGGCGATAATGACGACCGCGTTAAAAATGACCGCCGACAGCACTGCCGACTGCGGTGTTCTCAGGTGCATGATATTCAGGACGTTCAGCACCGGGAATGTGCCTGCGAACATGGCTGGAATGATCGCGAAGTACTTGGCAACGTCGTTGGCGATCGAGAATGTTGTAAGCGCACCTCGCGTCATCAACAGTTGCTTGCCGATCCCCACCACTTCGATAAGTTTGGTGGGATTGGAATCCAGGTCCACCATGTTGCCGGCCTCTTTGGCGGCCTGGGTCCCGCTGTTCATGGCAACGCCGACATCGGCCTGCGCCAGTGCGGGCGCATCGTTTGTGCCATCGCCCGTCATCGCGACCAGCTTGCCCTCGGCTTGCTCACGGCGTATCAAGTCCATTTTGTCTTTCGGAGTCGCCTGGGCGAGAAAGTCATCGACACCTGCTTCGCGTGCGATGGCGGCAGCGGTTAGCGGATTGTCGCCCGTGATCATCACCGTGCGGATGCCCATGGCGCGAAGCTGGTCGAAGCGTTCCCGCATTCCGCCCTTTACAATGTCCTTGAGCTCGATCACGCCCAGCGCGCCGCGCTGACGCTCCGCCACCACCAACGGTGTACCTCCGGAGCGGGCAACCTGCTCGACGCTCGCCCGTACTTCGTCCGGCAAAGAGGCGCCGTTGTCGCGCAAGTAGCACCCGATCGCATCCGCCGCGCCCTTGCGGATCTCGAACCCATTCAGGTTCACGCCCGACATCCTCGTCTGGGCGGAAAACGGAATAAACTGCGCCTGGTGCGAACCAAAGTCGCGCCCCCGCAGCCCATACTTCTCCTTGGCCAGCACGACGACCGAGCGGCCTTCCGGAGTTTCGTCGGCCAGGGACGAAAGCTGCGCGGCGTCGGCGAGCTCCGTCTCTTTGACGCCTGGCGCAGGCAGGAAACGCGAAGCTTGCCGATTGCCGAGAGTGATCGTGCCAGTCTTGTCCAGTAGCAGCGTGGTGACGTCCCCTGCCGCCTCGACCGCCCGCCCAGACATCGCAAGCACGTTGTGCTGAACCAGGCGGTCCATGCCTGCAATACCAATCGCGGAGAGTAGCCCTCCGATGGTGGTCGGAATCAGGCAGACGAGTAACGACACCAGGACAAATATGGTTTGCGGCGATCCGGAATAGATCGCGAATGGCTGCAGTGTGACCACCGCCAGCAGGAAGAGGATTGTCAATCCAGCGAGCAGGATGTTGAGTGCGATTTCGTTGGGAGTCTTCTGGCGCTCCGCGCCCTCCACGAGCGCAATCATGCGGTCGAGAAACGTCTCGCCGGGGTTGGAAGTAATTTTCACCTTGATCTGATCCGACAGCACTCGCGTGCCACCGGTAACTGCGGAGCGATCGCCGCCAGACTCCCGAATCACCGGAGCGGACTCCCCGGTGATGGCGGACTCGTCTACGGATGCGACCCCCTCGATGATTTCGCCGTCTCCGGGAATGAATTCTCCCGCAGCGACCAGCACGATATCGCCGGTATGGAGTTGTGAACTCGGGACCTGGTCAATGGAACCGTTGGAGCAAACACGATTGCCAATCGTTTCTGACCGGGTCTTCCGCAGGGTGTCGGCCTGTGCTTTGCCCCGGCCCTCCGCCATGGCTTCCGCGAAGTTGGCAAATACCACGGTGAACCACAACCACAGAGTGATCTGCAGATTGAAGCCAAATGACTGGTGTGGGTTCCGAATCAGCAGGATGGTCGTAATCAGGCTGCCAACCTCCACGACGAACATGACGGGATTGCGCATCATCGTGTGCGGGTTCAGCTTCAGGATGGCGTCGACCAGCGCGCGTCGTACGATCTTTATTTCCCAGACGGATTTGCGTGATGGTTTCGTGGCCATGGGTATCCTCAAAATGTCTTGCCGGTGTACATGAGCAAATGCTCCAGGATTGGACCCAGGCTGAGCGCGGGAAAGAAAGTCAGGGCGCCGACGATCAGAATGACCCCAATTAACAACACCGTGAAGAGCGGAGTGGTCACCGGGAAGGTACCCAGCGAAGGTGGAACGTATTTCTTTGAGGCCAGGTTGCCGGCAATCGCGAGCATGGGAATGATCATCAGGAAACGGCCGGCCAGCATGGTGAGCCCGATGGTGGTGTCGTACCAGGGTGTATTGACCGTCAGGCCGCCGAAGGCGGAGCCGTTGTTTCCGCCACCGGAACTAAAGGCGTACAAAATCTCGCTCAGCCCGTGCGGCCCGGGATTGAGAATGCCCGACGTTCCGTACCCCTTTACCGCGGAGATCGCCGAGAATCCGAGGATGACCAGCGGGAAGATCAGGGTAACCAGCATCGCCATCTTCACGTCATACGCTTCGATCTTCTTGCCCAGGTACTCCGGAGTGCGGCCGACCATCAATCCGGCGATGAACACCGCGAGAATGATGTAAATCAGCATTCCATACATGCCCGCGCCAACGCCGCCGAAAATCACCTCGCTGAGCATGATGTTCACCAGTGTCACCATCCCGCCCAGCGGAGTGAAGGAATCGTGCCAGCCGTTGATGGCGCCGCAGCTCGCGTCCGTGGTGGCCGTGGCCCAAAGCGCGGTGTTCGCGATTCCAAAGCGGACTTCCTTGCCTTCCATGTTTCCGCCGGACTGGAGCGCGGTCGTCCGTTGGTCCACGCTTGCAAGCAGCGGATTCCCGCGCGCTTCCGCCCAATAGACGGTACTCACGCCAGCAAGGAAGAGGATCGCCATCGCCGACCAGACCGCCCAGCCATGCCTCTGCGAACCGGTCATACGGCCGAGCGTGTACGTCAGCCCTGACGAGACGGCAAAGATGGCGAACATCTCGATCAAGTTCGATAAGGGCGTGGGATTCTCGAAGGGATGAGCGCTATTCGCATTAAAAAAACCGCCGCCGTTCGTGCCCCATTCCTTTATGAACTCCTGCGACGCGACCGGCCCCTGCGCAATCGTCTGTTGCTGAACCACGTCCATCACGGGCCTGCCCGCGGCATCGACCGTCGGTAGCCCATCGGGACCGCTCTTCGGCACTTGCTGCGGCTCAACCAGTTTCACCGTGTCGTAGGGACGGAGGTTCTGTACTACGCCCTGTGATACCAACAGCAGCGTGCCCACAACGCAAAATGGCAAGAGCACCCAGAGCGATGCCCGCACCATATCCACCCAGAAGTTGCCAATCGTGGCCATTTGCCTTCGTGCGACACCCCGGATGAACGCGATTGCCAGCGCGATGCCGACCGCTGCCGACACGAAGTTGTGATATGCCAGGCCCGCCATCTGGGTGAAATAGCTCATTGTGGTCTCGCCCGAGTAGGCCTGCCAGTTCGTATTTGTGGTGAAGGATGCTGCCGTATTGAACGCAAGATGTTCTGGGGTGACACCGGCGAGCTTTTGCGGATTGAACGGCAAATATGCCTGTAGCCGCAGCATGGCGTACAGAACAAGCATGGACACCGCGCTGAAGAGCAACATCGCCACGGCGTATTCCGTCCACGGCATTTCGTGCTCTTCGTCCACTCCCGTGAGCCTATAGATGAGCCGCTCAAGCGGACGTAACAGCGGATCCAGAAAGGTCTTTTCCCGGCTAAACACGCGGGCCATGAACACGCCCAGAGGTTTTGTGACCGCAAGAATCAGCGTGAGGTACAAAGCGATCTGAAACCAGCCGTTCGCAGTCATCTTAGAATTTCTCCGGCCGCAACAACGCATAAAACAAATACAGGGCCAAGATGGCGCTGGCAGCAAGAATCAGAATGGATTCGATCGTCAATGCTTACCTCAGGCGGTCACAAAAATGAACATAAACAGCGGCCAAGACGAAGAAGCCGATGGTGAGCGTGATAAAGAGCAAGTCCTGCATGGTCAGTCCGTGTCCTTTCCTGGCACAACGTCCTTTGTGAAGATCTCGCGCAGGTCTTCAATCGCGCTAAGGACGACCACGAGGGCGGAACCCGCAATTCCCAGGACGAACATCGTTTCGAGGATCCGAATTCCGGCAGTCATAAGGAACCGCGTGAATGTTTCCATACAATGGATTGGAATCCGCGGCGACTAAAGCCCGAATAGAAAGAGCGTTAAAAGTGCATAAAGACTAGTCGCCGGGTTCAAAGCGGTAACCGACCCAGGGGTCGGTGAGGATGTAGCGGGGGTTCTCCGGATCGGGTTCGAGCTTCTTCCGCAAGTGGTTCACAAATACCCGCACGTATTCGGGTTGCTCGGTGCTGTTGGCGCCCCAGATCGCTCCGAGTAATCTGCGCGTGGTCACGACCTTCCGCGGATGCTGCGCGAGGTAAACGAGGAGATCAAACTCCTTCGGCGTGAGTCGTACTTCGCGGCCCGACACCACGACGCTGTGAGCATCGAGGTCGATTCGAAACTGGCCATCCTCGATGAGGGATGGAGTGGCAGAAACTTCCTTCATGCGGCGCAGGTTCGCTCTGACACGGGCCATCAATTCATCGACCGAAAAAGGCTTGGTGACGTAATCGTCGGCTCCGGCATCCAGGGCCTCGATCTTGCTTTTCTCCTGGTCTCGAACCGACAGAACAATGATGGGCGTCTCCGATACGTGTCGTATCCGGCGGCAGAGTTCGACGCCGTCCACGTTAGGCATGGCGAGGTCCGTTACGACCAAGTCGGCGCGCCAATCTTTCATCAACTCCAGGGCGCTCTCCCCGTCGTGAGCAATGCGCACATCGTATCCATGCGCCGTCAAGGCCGTGCGTAATACCCGAGTGATTTGCGGCTCGTCATCAACCACCAGAATGTGCCGGCGATCCGTCATTTGGTTTGTGCCACGATGTGGACGTCTACGGATGGCGCATCGCGCAGAAATCTCTGCACAGCAGACATATAAAGGTAACGCCGCCAGCCGCTGGTGGCTGAATGCCCAAAAATAACCTGGGTCACGTGCTTCTCCCGCACGTACATCGCGACCGTCTCGGCCACCCTGTCGCCATTGAGCTTCACCACCTCTGCCCTGAGATTCTCCGCGAACTCGATATTGCGCCGCAGCGTGCGCTGGTCCCCGGGATCGTCGTCGACACCGGTATCGACATACACGACGATAAGGTCCGCTTTGATGGCTTGCGCCATTCGCCAGCCGCGGGCGATCAGGTACTGTGCGGCAGGGTTCGAACTGATGCACACTGCAATACGCTCGTGCACGCCCGGTTGCTCAATGTGCTCTCGTTCAAGATACGATTCCAGGCTCCGGTCAACTACCTGTGTGACCTGGCGCAATGCCAGTTCACGCAGGGCAATGAGATTGCCGGGCCTGAAAAAGTGTTCAAGGGCCCGTTCCGCGCGTTCGATCGGATAAATATCGCCGCGTTCCATGCGGTGACGAAGGGCCTCGGGAGTGAGGTCGGCGAGGACAATTTCGTTGACCCTCTGCATCAGCCAGTCGGGCACCGTCTCCCGCACGGTCACGCCGGTGATGCTGCGGACCATTGGTGTCATGCTTTCGATATGTTGGACGTTCATCGTCGAAAGCACGTCGATGCCCGCATCCAGCAGTTCGAGTACATCCTCGTACCTCTTGCCGTGCTTGCTGCCTTCGACATTGGTGTGGGCCAGTTCGTCGACAACGGCGACCTTCGGCTTCCGTCCAATGATGGCATCAACATCCATTTCTTCGAATAGGGCCCCTTTGTATTCGAGCGTGCGTCGTGGAACGGCCGGCAGCTTGGCTGCGAATTCAACGATCGGCTTCCGGCCGTGGGTTTCAACCATGCCCACAATCACATCTTCGCCACGGCTATGCCTGCGAATGGCCTCGCTCAGCATGCTGTAGGTTTTGCCCACACCGGGCGCATAGCCGAGAAAGAGCTTGAGCAGCGCTTCCTTCTTTGGAGACGCTTCTTCCAGCCATTGTTCTGGCGTCTTGCCGGTCATGACCCTATTGTCAGCTAGCGGCACCCGAACGCGCCCATCATTTATGCAGTTTTTATGACTTTCGACAACAGCGGGGATACGGCCCGCATGGTCCTCGAATAGAATCTGGGCGTGGGGCGACCCCTTCAGCGCATGCTGGTCCGATTCACCGTTTGCTCGGTGGTGGTGACTGCCATCACTGCGCTTTACACTCGTTTCTTACGCGTCAACCCGACTACGGTGGCCTTGACCTTCCTGCTTCTGGTCTTGGTGGTGGCCGCCGCCTGGGGGTTGAGGTACTCGGCGTTTGCGTCACTGATCGCGACCGCATGCTTTAACTTCTTTTTCCTCCCCCCGGTACGCACCTGGACAATCGCTGATCCGCAGAATTGGGTTGCGCTGGCGGTGTTCCTGATGACCGCCATGATTGCCAGCCAGCTGTCGGATAAGGCGAGAAGCCAGGCTGAATCGGCCGAAAGTCGACGCCAAGAGATCGAACGGCTTTATACCTTCAGCCAGCAATTGCTCATCAAGGAGAACGTGTTTGAACTCTTGAACGAGCTGCCAATGATCATTGTCGATGAATTTTCCGTCGCCGCCGCAGCGATCTTTTTAACCTCTGGTCAAAAGGTCTATTATTCGGACGTGAACGCACACAATCTGCTTTCCGCCGAGGAACTGAAGGCAGTCAGCGCGCGCGGCGAACTGATCGCCCGGCCCCAACAGAATATTACATTCATCCCGCTTCGGATTGGCGTCCGAAGCGTCGGCAGCTTTGCGGTGATCGGCAACCTTTCCCGGCAAACGTTGGAAGCCATCGGCAGCCTGGTCGCCATTGCGACCGAACGAGCCCGGGCGGTGGAGAAGCTTTCGCACGCAGAGGCGGCACGAGAAAGCGAGCATCTGCGCTCGGCGCTGCTCGATGCCGTGACCCACGAATTTCGGACGCCGCTCACCAGCATCAAGGCGGCAGCCTCAACACTGTCCTCGAGCGTCCATCTGGACGACGCGGCGCGGCATGATCTGGTCGCAGTGGTCGAGGAGGAAGCAGACCGGTTGAACCGTCTGGTGGGCGAGGCTGCGGAAATGGCCCAACTCGACGCACACCAGGTCCATCTTGAGTTGGAGGTCCTGGACATCCGCGCCGCGATCGATGCGGCATTGCAAGAATCTGCGCCGCTGTTGGGAGATCGTAAAGTCGAACTACTGGTCGCCGCCGATCTTCCCCGCGTCCGGGTCGATAAGCAGAGAGTCGCCGAAGTCGTTCGCCACCTGCTGGAAAACGCCGCCAAATATTCGCCGGCAGGCACTCCCATCCGTGTAACGGCCGAAAGCGCGGTTAAAAGCGTATGCGTCAGTATCGCGGATCAGGGCCCCGGGATCGATGAGTTCGAGCAGTTGCTGATTTTCGAGAAATTCTACCGTGGTCGTGGCCAGCGAGGAGTCCAAGGTACAGGCATGGGATTGCCCATCGCAAAAGCGATCATCGAAGCCCATGGCGGCACCATCGGTGTGACCAGCCAACTCGGCCGGGGCTCAGTTTTTCATTTCAGTTTGCCTGCGCATGTCGAATAATGCTGGGCATCTGCGACGGCTTCGCTTTCACTTTCAGGGTATAGCCTCTTCGGATTTCGACGCGCAAGCTACCAAAGAGCCTCGGTCACGAGCTCGGTGCTGGGCAATTGTGTGTTGCTGATTCCACGTCTGACTTCAGCCCGGTACCTGCGCAGCAGCAATCGCAAGCCATAAGATTTGATAAACTATCACATTAGATATATTCTATATTGGTCATGGACGCCGAGGCGATTAAACGGTCGTTGGAAAGCAGCGGGTTGCGGTGCACTCCTCAGCGCTACGCCGTGATGGCATTCCTGATGGAACACAACCGGCATCCCACGGCGGCGGAAATCTTCGAAGCTGTGAATCGGGTGGATCCGCGCTCGTCGAGGGCCACCACTTATAACAATCTGCGGGACCTGGTGGAAGCGGGTCTGGTGCGTGAAGTGGCCGTTGAGGGCCGTGCCGCACGATTCGATCTGCAAGGCATGCGCCACCACCACTTCATCTGCGACCGCTGCGGCAAGGTTGAGGACGTGGAGTGGTACGACGTGCCCAGGCCTGCCTCGCGTTCTCTGGGAAAGCGAATTGTTCGCGAATGCGAACTCATTTTCCGGGGGCTCTGCACGAAGTGCGCGCCGCGTGCTTCCCGTTAAGTCTGGAGATGTGTAGAAACTTTTTGGACAAGCCGATCGGGAAAGCGCGTTCGGCACCTGAATGTGCGAACCGCAGTCTGATGGGTTCGTAGATCATCACAGTTTTGAACTAATTCAAAGGAAGAATATATGGAAAACACAAAACATATGGAAAACACACTTGCCTCTTCATCGGGGACGGTTTCTCCCGAAGTTCAGGTCAAAGATCAGGGCAAGAACACGTCAACCGAATCCAAGTGCCCGTTCAACCACGGAGCCTCCACCCCCACGAACCGCGACTGGTGGCCCAATCAGGTGAACCTGAGGGTCCTGCACCAGCACTCAGAACTGTCTGATCCGATGGGTAAGGAGTTCGACTACGCCAAGGAATTCAAGAGTCTTGATCTGAATGCCGTGGTCAAAGACCTGCATGCGCTCATGACCGACTCGCAGGATTGGTGGCCCGCCGACTTCGGGCACTACGGAGGGCTGTTCATCCGCATGGCGTGGCACAGTGCCGGCACTTACCGCATCGGCGATGGCCGCGGCGGCGCCGGAGCCGGGCAGCAGCGCTTCGCACCGCTGAATAGCTGGCCCGACAACGTGAACCTCGACAAGGCGCGTCGGTTGCTCTGGCCGATCAAGCAGAAATACGGCCGCAAGATCTCGTGGGCCGACTTGATGATTCTCGCCGGCAACGTCGCCCTCGAGGATATGGGATTCAAGACGTTCGGTTTCGGCGGTGGGCGCGAAGACACATGGGAGCCCGAAGAGGACATCTACTGGGGTCCGGAAGGCACGTGGCTGGCGGACGAGCGCTACAGCGGCGATCGTGATCTCGCGAATCCTCTGGCGGCCGTGCAAATGGGTCTGATTTACGTGAACCCGGAAGGGCCCAACGGAAAGCCCGATCCGGTTGCGGCGGGCAAGGACATTCGCGAAACGTTCAAGCGCATGGCCATGAACGACGAAGAGACGGTCGCACTGATTGCCGGCGGGCATAGCTTCGGAAAGACCCACGGCGCCGCCGTTCCCGCTGACTACGTGGGCCCCGAACCAGAAGGTGCCGATATTCAGGACCAGGGCCTCGGGTGGAAGAATAAATTCGGTAAGGGTTGTGGTGCTGACACCATCGGCAGCGGTCTGGAAGTCACTTGGACCCAAACGCCCACCAAGTGGAGCAACAACTTCTTCAACAACCTGTTCAGCTACGAATGGGAACTCACCAAGAGTCCGGCCGGTGCGCATCAGTGGACGCCGAAAAATGGCGCCGGCAACGGTACCGTGCCGGACGCGCACGATCCCGCAAAGCGTCACGCGCCAACCATGCTGACCACGGACCTCTCGTTGCGGTTCGACCCTGCTTACGAAAAGATTTCACGGCGCTTCTACGAGCATCCGGACCAGTTCGCAGACGCGTTTGCCCGGGCGTGGTTCAAGTTGACGCACCGCGACATGGGCCCGATCGTACGTTATCTCGGCCCGCTCGTTCCGAAGGAGCACCTGCCCTGGCAAGACCCCATCCCCGCCGTGAACCATCCACTGATCGGGGAACAGGACATTGCCGCTCTGAAGGCGAAAATCCTCGCGTCTGGCCTGTCCGTTTCCCAGTTGGTCTCGACTGCCTGGGCGTCGGCGTCAACGTTCCGCGGCTCGGATAAGCGCGGCGGAGCGAACGGCGCGCGCGTTCGCCTCGCGCCGCAAAAGGACTGGGAAGTCAACCAGCCGGCTGAACTGGCGAAGGTGCTAAAGAAGCTCGAAGCGATCCAAAAGGAGTTCAACGCTTCACAATCTGGCGGGAAGAAGGTCTCGCTGGCCGACCTGATCGTTCTCGGCGGCGATGTGGCGATCGAGAAAGCCGCGAAAGACGCCGGAACCGACGTGAAGATCCCCTTCAAGCCAGGGCGCATGGACGCGTCGCAGGAACAAACCGACGTCGAATCCTTCGAACCGCTCGAACCGAGAGCCGATGGGTTCCGCAACTATGTCCACGGCAAGCAGCGCCTGTCGCCTGAGGAGATGTTGGTGGATAAGGCGCAGTTGCTGAGGCTGACGGCGCCGGAGATGACGGTCCTCGTCGGTGGCATGCGCGTGCTGGGTGCGAATACCGGCAACTCGAAGCATGGTGTCTTCACTCAGAAGCCCGGCACGCTGACCAACGACTTCTTCGTCAACCTGCTCGACATGCGCACGCAATGGCAGCCGTCCAATGAATCCAACGGCTCCGGCGCCGTGTACGAGGGGCGCGACCGGAAAACGAACCAGGTCAAGTGGACTGGCACCCGCGTTGACCTGATCTTCGGTTCGCACTCGCAGCTGCGTGCCCTCGCGGAGGTCTATGCATCCTCGGACTCGAAGGAGAAGTTTGTGAAGGACTTCGTGGCAGCATGGACCAAGGTGATGGACCATGATCGCTTCGAGGTGGCCTGATCACGATGGGAAAGGGACGGGTGGCCCACTCAAGCCCGGTTTGGCTTGAGTGGGCCAGTTCGACGGCTGGACTGAGTATTCCCGCCGCTCGTTCGCGTTTTCGCTCCGTCCATTCCGACTCGATCTCCACTCGTCCTTCAGAGCCGGTGGCATAGTGGAGAAAGCTGCTCCACTGCCACTCCTTTGGACGATCGCATAACCCTGCTTCACCTTGGATGTGACGAAATGACTTTGACTGCTGACCTGTGAACATCCCCCACTCAAGCCAAAACCGGGCTTGAGTGGGCCACCCGTCCCGTCAGGATTTTGAATCAATGTTACCGCCGCGAAACAACCGCCCGGCAGGGTGATTATTTGCGTGCCACGGACACCGCAGGCTTGAGGTAAGGTTTCGCTTCGACGATTCCCTTGCCTTCTTGCACCGTAATGGTCTGTCCGGCATTCACATTGGCAAGTTTGTCTACCTGTCCACTGGGCCAGAACACGTCAACCGACTCCGCCTTGGTATGCAGCCCCAGGCCGAAGGTAAGGACGAGTTCGTTCTGCGAAAGGTAGCTGCTACCGCTGTGCAGTAGCTTCGATTCCGCATCCTTCCCCGCCGTCACGTGCACGAGCGAACCAATGCCATCGCGATTGGACTTTGTGCCGATGAGCTTGATACGTAAGCTATGGTTTGTTCCCCCCTCACTCTGGAAAAGGTGCGCGGGGCCGCCGTTAGTCGTGATCAGGATGTCAAGAAAACCGTCATTATTGATGTCCGCGTATGCTGCCCCGCGCGCTACCTTCGGGCTGGCGAAGTCTACGCCGAGGGAATCCGTCACTTCCTCGAATTTGCCACCGCCGAGATTGCGAAATACATGCGGCGGCTCGGCGAACTTTACCCGCTTTTGCACTTCCTCGATCTGGTTTTCGATATGGCCGTCAGCGACCAGGATATCGGGCCAGCCGTCGTTGTCATAGTCGAAGAAGAAGCAGCCAAAACCGAGAGTGATCAGCGAAGCACGTCCAACCTCGGACTGCGGAGCTTCATCGACGAACAGTCCGTTGCCTTCATTGTGATAGAGAGAAAGCATTTGATTGGCAAAGTTGGTGATGATGAGGCTGGGGCGCCCGGAACGGTCGTAGTCGGCTGCGTCCACGCCCATTCCGGCTCGGGCCACGCCATTTTCGCTGAATCCCACTCCGGCTGAAACCGCGGTCTCCTCAAAAGTCCCGTTCTGCTTGTTGAGGTACAGCTTGTTGGGTTGAGTATCATTCGCGATGAAGATGTCGGGCCATCCATCGCTGTTGAAATCCATGACCGCTATACCCAGGCTCTTGGAGGTCGGATCATAGAGCTTGGCCTTCTGTGTAACATCTTCGAACTTTCCACCGCCCAGATTGTGCCAGAGGCGTACCGAGGTTCCTTTATACGACTCCGGCGTACAGTAGGACTTGTGGGTTCCATCCAGCGTACAGAACAGATCGCCCTTGATGGACCATTGCACGTAGTTGGCAACAACTAGGTCGAGTTTGCCGTCGCGATCATAGTCCAGCCACGCAGCGCTGGTGGAAAATTCATTCGGTCCCCAGAGCCCCGCAGATTTTGTTACGTCCGTAAATGTGCCATTGCCATTGTTGTGAAAAAGATGGCTTTGGCCGACGGCGGTGATGAAGATATCGTCATAGCCGTCATTGTCATAGTCCCCGATGGCAACTCCCAGTCCGAACATGGAAATTGCCAGGCCCGCTTTCGCCGTGACATCGGTAAACGTGCCATTGTGGTTATTACGGTACAGCTTGAGCGTCGTGACCGGCCCGGGATGACCAGGCCAGTTCTGGCCGTTGAGCAGCAAAATGTCGGGCCAGCCGTCATTGTCGTAGTCCAGGAACGCGCAACCCGGCCCCATGGTTTCTGGAAGGTATTTGTTTCCAAAAGCGCCGGGGTTGTGGCGAAAACGAAGACCAGCCTGATTTGTGATCTCACGAAAGCGGATTTGCTGCGCGGCGGAAAACGGAACCACCAGAACCAGCAGCAGCAATGCGAGCAGACAGTTTGTGATTTTGTGCATCACCTGGATGCCTCGGAAGGCACGACGGCTTTCGAGTAGGCCAGATTCCGCCGTTTGTGGTGAACCGAACGTGCCGTGGGAGGATACCCGGGCGCGACATCCGGCTTATCCAACTTCTCGGCGTAACCGGAGGCGAGCGCCGGCAAGGGAACGGAAAGATGTTCGTGAATGGCCTGGCGTTCGTTGTTGTCAAATGGATGCTCACGGCGATACGGGCCGGTAATCGCCTGCGCGGCTTCGTTCGCCTTGAACCGCAGGTATCTCTCCTCGTGGGCGTGAGCATTTTTCTCATCGCCCAACCCCTTGTAGCAGAGCATCAGACTGTACTGTGCGTTCAAATCCTCGGGATCAATCGCCAAAACGCGATTTAGAGCCTGCACCGCATCGGCATATTTCCGCTGCAAGAAAAGCACGTGCCCCAGGTCGTTGAGGACGACCCGGTCATAGGGATATTGTGTCAGAACCTTTCCCAGTTCCGCGGCGGTATCGTCGTAGCGGCCATCGCTGAGGAGTACACGCGAATAAACGTAGTGCGCCCGGGCTAAATTCGGGCTCAGCGCCAGCGCCTTCTGCACCACGGTGCGAGCGTGGTCCATATCGCCTTCTTGCACCGCCGCCCGGCCAATATTGACCCAACCATCCGGGTTGTTCGGGTCCGCTTCCGTGGCTTTGACAAACGCCGCCTGTGCCGCCTTGAGGTCTCCTTGCAGCAGCAGGCCAATGCCGTAGTCGTTCCAGCGATGCCAATCGTCCTTTTCCATGACAATCTTGGGTTCCGGCAGCGGTGAGCTCGCAGGAGCAACGTTCAAAGTGACTGTGTCCTCGCCAAGGGCCTCAATCGGCAGATCAGGAATCTTCTGTTTCTCAGCGGATAGACCTTGCATGGGCCCGGTGAAAGCAAACTTGGTATCGTCAAAGTCCGGCGTGGTCTGCGGTTTCGGTGTCTGATTGGGATCAGGAACTCCGGCGAAGGCAAACTGCGTATTCCACCAGGAGAACTTGCGATAGCAGAGACGGGCATGGAGGGTAATTTTGTTCCCGGCCTTTTCCGGGATGTGCATGCGGTAGTGAACGGTGTCCGCGGCGCCGGGCGGAATCAGATGCACATAGACCACTGAGCGCGTAGCCCAGGCATTGCGCTTGTTGATGGTGTTTCCGTGCTCGTCCACCTGCAGCGATTTGTAGAAGTGGGCGCCGGGTTCGACCGGACCGTGGCCGTTGTCTTCAACCTCGCCGCTCCAAAATACGGTCTGTCCCTTGTCGTCAGTTCCCTTGAGTTCGAGCCACACGTCAAACGCATCCACCGTGCCGCCGGGAAAGAAGTGGCCGATTTTCTTGGTGCGCACAACCACATCCACACGCACGGTCTCCCCCCGCCGCACGACTGGCTGTACGCGGTTGAGCGGCGCTGTGACTGGAGCCACCTCGCCTACATTCACCGGTGTAATTCTTGATTCGGATTCTTCTCCCACCGCAAACGTCGTGGAGAGTTCCGAAGGACTGTAAGCGTTCGGCTTTACCTTCAGTGGAGTTGGCTCATGAGAGAGAGCGAAGATGTCCACGCTCAGAATGTCATTCTTGAGAAAATCCTCCACGACTTTGAGTTGCTCGCCATCTTCATTGGCCACTGGCACAGCGGTATTGGCACCCGGAAAACGGTGCGAATGAACCATGCCATCCGTATTGCCGGCATCGCTCGACCGGGTAAGCGGCATGTGGCAATCAGCGCACTGGGCCGGCTTGGGCGGATAGTAGAAGGAACGCGCTCCGAATCCCGAAACGCCGCTGGCCTGCCAGTTGTCGTATTCATTGAAGCCGCGAACCCACCGGTAATGATTCACCGGCACATCCAGATGCACCTTGTGGCAGGTCGCGCAGAACTGGGCGGTCTGGTCGCGCATGAAAGGCTTCAGAAAGACGCGGCGGTGTGGTTCGGGATTGAGATAAACCAAAAAGTCGTGAAGTGAACGGACGACCGGATTCTTGCTCGCCGCCAGCTCGTGCAGCCTGGGGTATTCCAGATAAAAGTCCGCCTGCCCCATCGTGCTTTTCACTTTCGCGATGGAATGGCACATCATGCAACCCAGGCCAGCCTGCGCTTCCGGGGCATGCACAAACTCCTTGATGGGCCGGTCCATCTTGCCGGCATAGAGCACAGCCGGATCATGGCATCCTCCACACCATTTCGATGGCTTTGTTCCTATGGTGTCTTGCATGTACTCGATGCTCTTGCGGTACCACTGGTTATTGAAGGAAGAAAAGTGGTGCGCTGAACTTGACCATTGCTTGTAAATGTCCTGGTGGCAACGCTTGCAGGAATCCGACTCCATGAAAAATTTGCTGGGGATTTTCTGGCCACCATAAACCTGCGCGGAACTGGGGAAGAAAGGACCATTGGAGCCGTCTCCTTCCTCGTTCATACTGGGTGGTGAGTCAAGCGGATTCTGAATGCGGGCGCTGTTCAACCAGCGAGCAGTACGCAGATATTGCCCGCCCGCTGCCAATCCAGCTAGGACCAGCAGGCAAGCGGTAGTTCGCAAGAAGGCAGAAACCTTGCCCGACGACAGCCACCCGTGCCTGCCCAGCCAATCCGCGGATATAAAGCCAACCCCGACCAGACACAAGCCGATATGGATGTAGAGGAGGTTCAGCTCGGCTCGAACCGTACCCACCTTGATCAGAACACAGCCCAAAACCCCTCCGGCGGCCAACAAAAGCCAGCCCAGGCGAGATATGAAATTGCCTTGCCGCAAGAGTCCGACAAGATAGATCAATAACAGAACGGTCGCCACCACGCCCGCCGCTACGTGCAGCAGGACCACAACGGGGTAAAGCAGATTGGGCTGGGGAAACGGATAGAGATAGACGGCGGAGACAAATAGAAACAAAAATAGTCCGGGGAATACCCTCTTACGCATGAAGCCTTTGCCCTGTGATTTTTCCTGCATCAGAAGACACCGCCCGCACGCTGTTGAGTGCGCGAACACATTAAAGTGTTTGGCAGAAGACAGGAATAGTATAAAAATACTAAAGGCAGTTGCGCACAGTGTTCCCTTCAGTTCCAGGCAGACAGGCCGGCCGATCCGGCCGGCAAGCCTCAATTCACAGTCATCCGTAGAGCTTCGGGCGAGCAATGAATCGCGATCGGCCCCCCGGAACAGGGCACGATCAGCTCGTAGGCGAGCTTGTTTGTGCGCGCATGGTCAGAGTTGAGCCACTACGTCCCGGCGATAGCGTCAGCTTTGGCTGGCACTACATCGCGAGCCGTCCCACATGGGTTGACTAGATTCCCCGCGGACATACGGATGGATACCCCTCCGAAGCCGCAAGCACGTGTCTCCGATCACGGTTTTCAAGTTAGCTGCAGCGCGACGGATGCCGTCGTTCAGAGTGGGTACTTGCGTTGGATTCGATCCGCGAGCCGGCAACCCCACGGCACGAAAATTCTGGCACGTTTATCAGAACAGACAAATAATTGTGACGGCCGGCAACCTCGGCGGCTATGAGCGCACCTTAGAAGAGTCGCAAAGAGACTCTCCCCCGAGACCGCGAAACGTAAGCTGTCGGCATGCACAAAGTATCGGCTGGCAGGGTCTACGGGCACAACCGTTGAAATATCGCGATAGCGCTCACTGACCGGGGTTCAGGCGAAGCGCGGCTTTCAATAAATCTGGCGGAGAGGGAGGGATTCGAACCCTCGGTACCGGTATTAGCCAGTACAACGGTTTAGCAAATGAATCGTTCTCGATGCCCTCACTCGTTTTCAGATAGTTACAGTCGTAGCCGAACCCTGCAAGTCGAGCATAGTATCTCTCATTCGGCAATTATTGTGCTCCTTTTTGTGCTCCATCCAACGTGTCTGGTGAGTTGATACGACCAAAACATGAAAACTGGACCGAGCTCACTATCTGGACAACGTTAACCTCTGACTCTTTAGCAAAGCGGAAACGAAGCGCTCAAACCCGTCCCGTCCGTTATGATGGCCGAACCCGCGAGGAAGGGAATATGCGGTGCTTCTGAAATACGGGATACGAAGATTTTGGGTTGGTTTTGGTGAGGCGTCGCTATTTCATTGAAAAAAGGCGAGATACCAAACTTCTTTTGATTTCTAGTTATTGGTATGCCGCGGAGACACTACGAGGCGGCCTCTGTTGATAGCCCTTTGATGAACTGCTAAGCTTCTGAATGAAATTTGTTCCTCTTGAAATGGGGGACTCGCCGCAGAACGCTTTTGAGGTTTACACGAGGGTCAATTGTCCCGACCGATTGTCATACCCACCACCGCGGAATTCCGTTTGCTTGAGATGCTCTGGGTCCTCGAGGAAGGCACCATCGAGGATCTTTTGCGGGTCTCCGAGGATAGCCGGCTGAATTACAAGACAGTCCAAACCGTCTTGCGCATCATGGAGAACAAGAAGCTTGTCAGTCACTCGATGCGCGGTCGTGCTTTTGTGTATCGACCGCGAGTAAAGCGCCGTGAGGTTAGCCGCGTTTCCTTGCGGTCTTTACTCCAACGATATTTTCGAGGGTCTCGCACCGAACTACTCGTCAATCTGCTGGAGGACGAGCGGATCGAGAACAGTGAGCTGCAAGAACTGGAAGGCTTGATCCGCACCTATCGCAAGGCAAGCGTTGCTGATCGCAAGAATCATCGTTAAGAGAGCGGCAATATGATGCAATTTGACCGGTCAATTACGAGCTTAGGCCTTGGTATCACCTATTTTGTTCAGGTTGTAGTCGCTTACGTAACGACCCAGTCGATCTGTGCTTTCATTAGCAACGCCCGCGTCCGTGTCCGACTTTGGGGCGGGTTCTTGGTTTGGACGATTGCGGCCTGGGTCTTGTTGTGGATACCAGCCCAAGAAACTCGACCAGTTCTTTCCATATTTCATTCGGTGCAGTTGCCACGAACGGCTGAACTGCATATAGCCATGCCAGTGACTGACTCCTGGGCATCATACTTCGCCAGAATTACCCCCGCCATCGCCTTCCTTTATCTCTCCTTTTTGCTAATCTCAGTGCTGTATCTATTTTTCGAGTCAAGACGACTCAAATCTGCTCTGCGACGAACTCACCCGCCATCGCCCCGGTTGCAGATTTGCTTCGAACGACTCTGCCGCGAATTACATGTCGGACGCTGTGAATTACGCCTGGCCGCCGACCTACGCTCCCCGGCTATGTGTTACTGGTGGCGCAGTCACATTTTGCTTCCCCTCGAGCTGGTCCCACACCTCGATAACAATCAGCTCGAAGATGTATTGCGACACGAACTTTTCCACGTCAGACAACATGACTATTTGTGGGATCGGCTGGCAGCTCTGGGATGCCGGGTGGTTTTCTTTCATCCTTTGGTGTGGTTAGCCTATCGTCATCTGCGATGGGAGCGAGAGTTGGCCTGCGACTATGAGGTCGTGAGGGAATCCAGCGAAGCGCGCCTGCGGTATGCAGAGTGTCTTACTGACCTCGCCCGTTGGTTCATGGCGAAAAGAATGTCTTCGCCGGGAATAACTTTTTTTTCTTCCGAATCCTTGCTCAAAGTCAGAGTCCGTGCCGTTCTGAGCAAACCCTCGATCTACTCCGCTCCTCGCGAAGCGGCTCGTGCAGGGCTGATCTCAATTGTCGCAACTGTTGTCTTGTTGTTACTTCCAGGCCTGGGACTGTCTCTCTATTCACCGATTCGTCTGACAAGATTGTTGGTGCCGTCTGAGAGTGTCCGTCCGTCCTCAGTGCGTAGGAAACGGCTATGGGCCAAAACTGCTCGTTCTTCCACGCCGAAGACATTGATAATGGAAAGACGGCAAATGACGCCCCGATCTGGCGCAGAGGAATCAATCAAATCCCTTCTAGATATCCGGCCTGCAGCTTTACCCCTGCTGAATCCCTCGACCGCCGGCGACGATACCGCAGCGGGATCCACGAGCGTCAAGGAGGATGTCGGATTGCAGAGCAGACACGCTGTCTGGGACGAAACTCCCATGCCACTCGCGAGTCCCCCGAAATGGCGCACGCTTGCGATTGGTGCAATCAACGGGGCTGTAGGAATGGTAACCGGGCAAGTTGATCCAGACGATATAGACGGACCACGCAAGCGAACTCGCTAACCGCGCTAGCCAAATTCAGTTTCTCTCTCTGCTATTTGCCGAATGAATTTGGTGCCGCGGTTTGCCAGTCAGCGGTATCCGTATTTCGGGGCTGACTCCGCAGAGTTCTCTTTTTATCGTCGGCCGACGTTAGGGCGAATTTCGATCGCTGTGCGTACAGCTCTTGCTGATCATCTTCAGCATGCGCACACGGAAGTCGGCGGTTTCCTGTTTCCCGGCCTGGTCTTCCTTCTGTGCTTCTTCGGTGGCTTCTTCCTTACCCTCCGGCAGAACGTACCCAGTCACGATGACTTTCTGACCAAGGTGTGCGTTCAGGTTAATCTTCCCAGACTCGAGGCCGTATATCCTCCCATTTTTTTGTGCGAGCCAGACTTCGCCGGGCTCATCGCCCTTGACTAAGCAGCCTGTTATTGACACAGACTTGGACCCTTTGGTGGATCGGGTTTGTGCAAACCCCGTGCCGGGGACCAAGCTGGGTATGACCATCAGCGTGATAAACAAGACAATTTCGCAGCGTTTCATCTTAATTCTTTCCCAAATGCCAGCCTCGCGCTCTAAAGGTACATCCGTTGAGAGCCGCGAGTTGAGCTTAGCCGGCCCTTTGCCATTTTTCGGTGTCCTAGTGAAATCTATGGCACAGGTGCTCTAGTGCCCCACACTCGTAGCACGTAGTTCTCGAAGCAGATATAGAAAGCAACCAGCGCAGCGACTGCCTTTAACGAGACGCTCGGCCGAGAACAGTTCGTAGCTAAAGAAGGCGGGGCTCGTTTGACACCTTTCACACACCACTTGTAATTCGGACTCCCACTCATCCAGATTCGGCAGGGCGCCCGCCTTCTCCACTTTTCCCTGTAGTCGCAATCGCCCTTCGCGGCAGCACTATTTACTTCTTAATCCGTTAAGACATAATTTGTCAAGAAAGGAAACGTCGCCGCATTCGATTGCTTGTCACGCAGCTGTACGCCTATCTGAAACGTCTGGTCGGACGACAGATGAGGACAACCATTTGCCCTTCTGGGTGCATCCAGTTGACAACAAGTCTTACTTGGTTAAGACTGTGTACCCATGGGGCGTGTCAGATAACTTCACCGGCCAATTGGAGCTGCCGCAAATGTGTGGAATTCTCGGGTATTCCCATCTTGCTGGATCAGTGCCCGCAGGACTTCTCGCCACAGCCCTGGAGGCTCTAGTCCATCGAGGCCCTGATCATCAGGGCACGTTCTACTCAGAACGGATCTCTCTAGGGGCCACTCGCCTTCGCATCCTCGATCTGGATGAAGGTGATCAACCCCTGTTCAGCTCGGACCGCGACGTGGTTGTTGTGTTTAACGGAGAGATTTTCAACTATTCCGAATTGCGCGCTGAGCTGGAAGTGGAGGGTTTCAGATTCAAAACGCGTTGCGATACCGAGGTCGTGCTCAACGCCTTCTTGCGGTGGGGGGGATCGTGCCTCGCGCGGCTCCGGGGAATGTTCGCGATCGCGATCTGGGTACGGTCCGAGGATCGTCTCATCCTCGCCCGCGACCGCATGGGCATCAAGCCTCTTTACTACTGTCTTCAGAATGGAGAAATCTATTTCGGTTCTGAGCTGAAGTGCATTCTCCTCCATCCCGCGGTCAGGCGTAACCTCTGTCTCTCGGGTCTCAATTGCTTTCTCAGTCTCAACTACGTTCCTGGCCCTCTCACTTTGGTCGAGGGCGTCGTCAAGCTGATGCCGGGCCACTCTCTCGAATGGCAGAGCGGACGTTGTCGCGTGCGCTCTTATGTCACGGCTTCAGATGCGAAAAAGCCACCGACCTCCATTGATGCTGCTTGCGACGAACTGGACAGCCTGCTGACCCAATCGTTGAGAGAGCAACTTGTTTCTGACCTGCCGGTTGGAATCTGGCTCAGTGGCGGCCTGGACTCATCCACCATCCTGCACTACGCCGCGCATGCGCAACAGGGTCCACTACAAACCTATTCCATTACTTTTCGGGGGCGTTCATTCGACGAGAGCAAATACATCAAGGAAATCAGCAGCCGTTTCGGCACAAGGCATTCGGAATTTGACCTTAGCGAGAGCGCCCAGCTTGTGGACGCTATCGACCAGATCGCCTACTACTCCGACGAACCCGGTGCGGATGCCGGAGCCTTGCCCCTCTGGTTCCTGGCCCAGATGACGAGCCGGGATGTTACGGTCGTCCTTACGGGCGAGGGGGCGGATGAACTGTTCGGAGGCTACCTGACCTACCGAGCCGATCGCTACAATGCGATGGCTCGCAAGGTCCCCCATCAACTGCGTAAGGCCGCTTTGTCGCTGGCCACATTTCTTCCCGTGTCCGACGAAAAGATCAGCCTGGAATACAAAATCAAGCGATTCCTCCAAGGCTCTCTGTTATCGCCAGAGTTGGCACATGTGTTCTGGAACGGAACATTTTCGGAGGCGGAAAAGCAGCGACTATTCTTGTTTGCAGACTCCGGTCCCCTGGATGCCGTGCTGGAAAAGATGATTGGCGGCGGTGGTCTACAACGCTATCTGGACTTCGACCAGCGGTACTACTTGCCCGACGACATTTTGTATAAGGTGGATCGCATCAGCATGGCTCATTCCCTGGAAGTCCGCCCGCCCTTCCTCGATCAGCGAATCGTCGACTTCGCTGCCAGCTTGCCGGAACGCTTCAAGCTGCGGGGATCTCAGTCCAAGTATGTGCTGCGCCGTCTGATGAAAGACAAGTTGCCCCACACGGTGTTGCAGCGGCCGAAAATTGGCTTCGATGTCCCCATTCATGAGTGGCTGCGCGGGGTTCTGCGGCCACTCCTACTGGACACGCTGTCACAGGAAGCTGTCTTGGCGACCGGGCTATTTCACTGGCCTGCTGTAAAGCAACACATCAGCGCGCATCTGGAAAGAAGAGCGAATCTCGGGTATCACCTATGGGGCCTGATAGTTCTATTGATCTGGATGAAGCGATGGAAAATCGAGCCGGCGTCAGAAGAGGCGAGACCCTTGATCCCAAGCGTCGAAGTCCTCGACGGGGCTGGATTGTAGTCTTAGTAGCCTCCCTCGTTTTTCTGGTAAATATCGTGAGCCCGCCTCGTCTCATGGACGACGTGGACGCGGTCCAAGCACAGATCGCTCGCAACATGCTGGCGAGTGGCGACTGGGTTACGGCGCGTCTTGATGGCATTGCCTATCTCGAGAAAGCGCCCCTCACTTACTGGCTGATCGCACTGTCGTACAAAGCTTTCGGGGTTCGCGATTGGGCTGCACGTCTGCCGCTCGCCCTCGCGGCCGTCATGCTGTGCTGGGTTACCTATCGCTTTGCACGCTGGGCGTTTGACGAGAAAGCAGGGCTGTACGCCGGCATCGCTGTCGCCACCTCGGTTGGACTGTTTTTGTTCACGCGGATCTTGATTCCCGATGCCGCCCTTACTTTGACCATCGCTGGCGCCATCTGGGCATGGTTGTCGCTGCTTGAACCGGAGCAGAGTCTCCCACTTCGATGGTCGATCATGCTGGGTGCGTGTCTGGGAACCGGCCTGTTACTCAAGGGCCTGATCGCCGTGGTCTTTCCGGTGCTGGCAGGTATTGCCTACATGGCCCTGACTCGGCAACTTTTCTCCATCAAGTCGTGGCTGCGATTGGCGCTGGGCACAGCGGTCACCATCGCTTTAGCTATCGCCGTGCCGTGGCATGTGCTTGCGACCCTACGCAACCCGCCTTACTTTGCATTTTCGATGCATAGTGCGTCCGGCGAATATCGGGGATTTTTCTGGTTTTATTTCATCAACGAACATCTCCTGCGCTTTCTGAATCTGCGATACCCGCGCGACTACAACACCGTGCCAAGACTATGGTTTTGGCTGCTGAACTTGGTCTGGATATTCCCTTGGACGCCTTTTCTGATCGGCGTTCCAAAGTTGTCATTCAATGCCGATTCCCGGGCTGACCGAACCAGATTGATGGCGGCTTGCTGGGTGGGCGTAGTGCTGTTGTTCTTCACGTTTTCAACCACGCAGGAGTACTACTCCATGCCGATCTATCCCGCGCTGGCACTGCTGGTTGGATCGGCCATCAGTGCCGGAGGTCGCAGGATTGGCACGGCCGCGGCCGTTCTCTGCACTATTTCGTCGATCGTGTGTGCGGCGCTCACCGCCCTGCTGGTGCTGGTTTGGCGCCTGCCTGCAGTGGGTAATATTTCAGGGGCTCTCACCCAACACCCGGAACTCTACACGCTGTCGATGGGACACATCCGAGACCTGACCCTCAATGCTTTCGCCTACCTGAAACTGCCGCTGTCTGTTGCTGCGCTGGCGTTCGGAGGGATCGCTATCGGGACCGCAAAATGGCGGAGTGAATCCAGGAGGCTAGTATTTGTTGTTGCCGTCGGCATGATTATTTTCTTTCAGGCCGCCCGGATTGCGCTCGTCCGCTTCGATTCATATCTGGGGTCTTATCCTCTGGCGCAGGGCCTAGAACAGAGTCCCCCTGGTCAGCTGATCGAATCCGACTCTTACTACGCTTTCTCATCCGTGTTTTTCTATACGGGTCGGACGGGGTTGCTGCTGAACGGCCGCAACAACAACCTCGAGTACGGATCTTACGCCCCCGGAGCCCCGCGAAGGTTCATTGATGACCGCGAGTTCGTGTCACTATGGATGGGACCGAGCCGATGCTACCTTCTCGCCTATGGCACGGAAATGCCGCATCTGGCGCAACTAGTCGGTGAGTCCAACCTGCGCTTCGTGACTGAGAATTCAGGGAACTACTTACTGACCAACTATGCGATTCCTTGATGCCAAAAACGGATCCATTGTCCATTGGGAGGAGAGCGTTCGCTTTGCCGTGTGGGCTCTTGCAGTGGACAAGGTGAAGGCTTCTCTCACGATGCTGGGAGTTGTCATCGGCAGCGCCGCCATCGTACTGGTGGTCACGATCGCCTCCACCGGCAAGGTTTACATGATCTCTCAGATCGAAGGGATCGGGTCCAACCTTGCGTATGCCACGCTTGATCGGGCTGGAACCACCACCGTGCCGGAGGATGAGTTAACGCCCGGCGACCTCTCCGCCGCGCGTCAGACTCTAACAGGCGTTCGAGCGGTTGCTGGCACCTACGACCTGCCGGTCGATTTCCAACTCCGGGGCAAAGCGTTCCATCCTCGATTGGTCGGAGTTACTCAGGAATTCGAAAGTATCCGCAACTTGCGAATTATCTCCGGTAGATATTTCGACCGGGACGATTTTCTTTCCCGCTTCAAAGTTTGCCTGATTACGGACCGTATGGTTCAAGCCGCTTTTGGCCTGGATCCCGCGGTCGGCAATACTATTCAGGTCGGGCAATTTCGTTGCACCATCATTGGGACTTTCAAGGAAGGCGTGCCCACTTTCGGGCAATCCGAGATACAGGACGAAACCTTGCTCATCCCCTTTCCCCTGGTCAAAGACATCACAGGTGACAACTTCTTCCAGGTTATTTATGCCCAGGCAGTATCCCCTGAAGAGGTTGCGACACTGACGGAGCAAATGGAGCGGTTGTTGATCAGCCGCCACCGCAAAGGAGCGCATTACCTGGTCGAGAACCTCTCTTCTCTCCTTCAGACCGCCAGCAAGATTGCGTTCGCCATGAGCGTTGTGCTTCTCGCGATCGCCGCATTGACACTGATTACAGCTGGAACGGGCATCATGAATATCATGCTCGTCAATGTTTCACAGCGAACTCACGAGATCGGACTTCGAAAAGCTCTAGGGGCAAGATCGGCTGAGATCCGGCTCCAATTCCTCTTGGAGGCATTCTTCATTAGCTTGGCAGGTGCCTTGGCAGGAGTCGTAATGGCTCTTACTTTGGTTTGGTCTGTCGCCGTATCGACCAAACATGTCTTGCCGCTCGACATTTCATGGATGGCTGTTTTTGTCGCGATCGTAGTTTCGAGCGGAGTTGGGGTGCTATTCGGCTACCGCCCCGCCAGCGAGGCCGCGAACTTGAGTCCCATTGAGGCACTAAGAATGGAGTGATAGGATTGGCGAGTTGCAGGTCAAGCCATCGAGTTCTGGTGGCAAGTTATACCGTCCCTGCAGATAGGCAGGGCTGTTGTAAGAGACCCGGATCTTACCGTGGATGTCTTCCCAGATCAGGATCTTAAGAGGAAGATCGATGGCTATACTCGGGACGGCCAGCATCAAGGGTGTGCCGGCTTTGGGGCTCCCAAAGATCAGCAGCTTGGTGGGAGGCATTTTTATTCCCGCTTTTTCCGCTTCGCCGCTATGGTCGATTAGAGCAAACAGGAAGACTCCTTTTGCCTCCAGAATTCCCTTGAGCTTTTCCACTGTCTGGTCCACTGAATGATTGCATGGCGTACTGATAATCCCCTGTCCCGCAGCGACCGCCATAGATAGCCCCGTCCTGTTCTTGGACTCCAACCGATCCAACAGCAGACACAAAACAATCGCAGATTCAATCTAAGGACGGTCACCACTCGGTTGGTGGCTGTCTCGTGTCTCCGTACGGGCCGATCCAAAGTGCCAGTTGCATCTGAATTGACTTACACCATGCCAGATGCATTTTTTCCACCTCTTCGGCGGAGTTTCCTCTCGCCGCTAGATACGGTTTTATGGTGTCGTTCATTACCGCGACGAAGGTCATAACGTCGCGGAGCGGCACAAACGGAGTTGATTGAACTCCGTCAACCTGGTTCTTTCTTGCGCTCGTGTGTCGGAGCGCAATCTCCTGCTGATAGTTGATCCAGTCCTGATCGTAAGGCCGTAGACAAGTGTCCAGGATCCATTGCTCAAAGCGGAGATTGCTTTTCGCCAAGTACTCGGGGATCGCGGTCCCCTCGGGAGAACGAGAATGTCGGGCGAGGTTGGGGATGCTGGCGATGATGCCACTGCGCCAGTGATCGACGATCTGCTTCGTCTGGCCCGTGAGCACTTCGCCCGCGAGCTGCAGATAGCGCTGATCTTCCTCGGTGAATCCAGCACTGGTTTTCAACTTCTCCAAGTCCAGTGTCGAGACGAGTGACTTGGCTACCTCGGCCGCTCCGTACGAATATCCCGGAATATGTTCGGAGACTCGCTTCATGGAATTCGATCTTTCATCCGGCGCGTGGTCCTTAAATCTGAGCCAGACCACCGTCGACAAATAACTCGATACCGTTCACATAGCTGCTGTCATCAGAGGCCAGAAACAAGACGGCTTTAGCGATCTCATCGGCAGTACCGGGACGGCCAAGGGGTATGCCGCCGATGGAGCTTTGCACAAACTGGTCGACTTGCTCCGGCGTCATTCCCAGCGAGGTGTTGTAGCCCGGAGTTGGCACAACCCCAGGGCTAATGGCGTTCACTCGTATCTTGCGGTCTTTTAGGTCCACACACCAAGTGCGCGCAAATGAGCGCACTGCGGCTTTGCTCGCGCTATAAACACTAAACGCCTTCCATGAGAAGGCCGGTCGGAGTCAAGGGGATTCGTTTTGGACTTTGTTGGTCATGCTGTTTTCTTCCCGGCCGAGTCGCCACTGTCGCCACCCTTCCATCCGCACTCTTTGATGAGCGACTTAGCTCGCTCGGTGCAAGTTGGGTGTTCTCGTTTCAGCCGGTGCTGCCACCTGATTGTCGACCTCGGTTCCATCTCCAAGATGAAAGCTGGGCCAGGCGTTTAACGCAGTCACCGGAACTCGGCTTTAGGCTTTGGCTTTTCCTTTCGAAGAACGTTTTTGGTTTTATGCAGCCGCCGGCATCGCTCTCTGCTTGCTATTACGCAACGGTTCGTAAAGCTCTCCGCTCACCCACAGGTGATGCAGCAAGACGGCCAGCTTTCGCGCCACGGCAATGATGGCTCGTTTCTTTCCGCTCTTTCCACCGCGCTCCGCCAGCTTCAAACCCCAGCGGCGCAGATCACAATCGACGCCGAATGGCCCCAGGATGTGGTGCGCTCCCTGCACCAGCAGGGTTCGTAAATAAGGATCGCCTTCCTTGCTGATGTGCATTTGCGGTTCGCTCTGGCCCGAGTTTCTCCGTCCCGGTTGCAATCCCAAGTAGCAGCCCACGTCCCGGCTCTTGCGAAAACGATGCGCGTCTTCCAGTGTGAGTAAGAAGGTCAGCGCGATCAGCGTGCCCACTCCCTTCACCTGCTTCAACTGCGCCGCTTGCGGATAGCTTTCCTGCGCCAGCTTTTCGATACGTTCGTTGTACTCGCGGATGCGTTCGCTCAGCGACTCGATTCCTGCCAGCAAAGGCTCCAGTGCAGTTCGCAGTTCCGGACTCAGCCCCTGGGCTTTCTCTGGATTCATGTTGCGCACGTTGCACCCGCGCAGCCGCTCGCCGTAGCTCTTGGCCAGTCCGCGGGCCGTGTTCACCAGCGCCGTTCGTGCCCGCACCAACCCGGCTCGCGCCCGAATCACGGTCAGATCGGCTTGCGCCTTCGCGCTGCGATGTTTCACCGGACACAGCAACTGCGGATCGATCCGGGCCAGCCTCGCCAGTGTTTGCGCATCCAGCCGATCATCTTTCTTTCGGCTCTCTCCAATCAACCGCACCCTGCCGGCATGCGCCACGATCACTTCATGCCCCAACTCGCTCAGCGCCCGGCTTACCCAGCGCGAGTGCATGCCCGTTTCCAGGGCGATGCGGCAGCTTGGCATGCCTCCGAACACTTCCTTCATCGCCTTCGGAGTCGTGCCCACCTTCTGCTCCAGCACTATCGTGCCGGCTTCATCCAGCACGCAATACCAGCTCGTGCGATCGCCCAGGTCCAATCCGATCGTCAGCTTTGGTTGAGAAACATTCCTGCTCTGCTGCACTGCTACGGTGCTAATCTTCTTCATTGCCGGTCTCCTTTTTATCTGTGCTTCGAGCACGTCGATAACTTGGGAGCGTACAGCATCCCGTCCGGAGACCGGCCTTCTCATCCCATCTGATTCCCTTTGGTCGCAACAATCGATGCGTTCAGCACAATCGCTCCGCCTGACTGCAGCAACGGTAGTGCCTTTTGTACAGTGAACAATAGCCCTTTCACATTCAGGTCGAACTGTTTGTCAAAATGCTCCTCAGTAATTTGGCCAAGCGGAGCAAACTCGCCGGTGCCAGCATTAGCAAAAACAATGTCGAGCTTGCCTTTCTGCTCTTTGACGTCCGCATACAACGCGTCGATGTCCGCTAGTTTTGAGACATCGCCTTGAACCCCCCTCACATTACGCCCGATCTCCTTCACAGAAGCGTCGAGTTCGCTCTTGCGGCGTCCCGTGATGAAGACGTACGCCCCTTCATCGACGAACCGCTTTGCCGTCGCCAGCCCGATCCCACTGCTTCCCCCGGTAATAACGGCAACTTTTCCTGCAAGTCTCTGCGACATCTTTCCCTCATTTCTGGTTGGATCTTGTGTTGTGCCTATCGCGACCTTCGCACTTCGAGAACCCCGTATCTGGGGGGGGTAACGAACAGCCGCTTAGAGACCAAGGTCGCTCAATCCAGGATGATCATCGGGGCGGCGGCCGAGCGGCCAATGATATTTGCGATCCGATTCCTTGATTGGAAGATCATTGATGCACGCGAATCGCAGTCGCATCAGGCCATCGTCGTTAAACTCCCAATTCTCGTTGCCATACGAGCGATACCAGTTTCCCGAATCGTCGTGCCACTCGTAGGCGAAGCGCACGGCGATGCGGTTATCCGTAAACGCCCACAGTTCCTTGATCAGGCGGTAGTCGAGCTCTTTGACCCACTTGCGAGCGAGAAAGGCGATGATGTCTTGTCTTCCGTTCACAAACTCTGAGCGATTCCTCCAACGCGAATCAAGCGAGTATGCGAGGGCGACTTTTTCGGCATCGCGCGTATTCCAACCGTCTTCAGCGAGACGTACCTTCTGGATCGCGGTCTCGCGCGTAAATGGAGGTAGCGGAGGTCTGTTTGTCATGAATTCTCCTCTAAGCGAATCAATTTAGTGAACGCTTGACGCGGCACTTTGTCGCAGTACAACCTGTGATGCATCGTTCATATCGGTCACAACAAGGTATCTTTCCGACTGACCCGCGGGGCCATCAGCGCCACCGCGAGCGAGGGCTTTCAGGGGACCGATGGCTTGGACAATTCCCGCTCCATCCGGATTGGTCTTCAGTACGGCCAGGGCTTCCAGTTTCCCGAAGGGCGCTTGGTTAGACCCCGCGAGATAGACCTGATATTGCGATTTTGGAGCGAGTCCTCCCGCCGCGATTTGTACGAGATCCAGAAGGCCGAGCGAGTTCACTGCCACCGACGCTTGCGCGTTGGGTAGGACGATTCCGCCTGCTTCCAAGTGCAGACGCGCGGTGTTGCCGGCCTGCCCAAGAGGCACAAGGTTATCCGTGCCGGCGCCATTTGGAACGGCACCCGGAACATAGACCAAGGCCTGCGTTGTCTGCCCGATCGGGATTTCGGCGATGACCTTATTCGTGAGCGTGTCAATCGCCATGGCGTGTTCCCCGTTTTCCAAGGCGACGTAAATCCTGGAACCATCGCACGACGGCCAGATACCGTGTGGAAGATTTCCAACCGGGATAGTGGCAACCAGTTCCGGCTTCGCGCCGCGGCGGAACGCTTTCACTTCGTTTGCGCCGCCGATCGTGATATAGGCGAATTTGCCGTTTCGGTTATTTACGAAGTTCACGTGGTTCGTGATCGGCCCTGTTTCCAGCACAGTCTTTTGGTCAAACGGTGGTTGTGCGCTGAATACCTGTACCTTCCCCACATCTTTGAGAGTGATCCATACTTCATCGTTCTCCGGACTCACGGAAATGTTCGGGCAAAATGGACTTACCTGCGAAAGGCGCTTGATCACCTGATGCGATGCCACATCGATTACGGCAAGCTCTGGAGTGAAGCTTGAGCAGACGAAAGCGTACTTGCCATCCGGGCCGAACATGGTCATGCCTGGACCGTTGGCCAGTTCGATGCGGCGGATTTCTTTCATCTGCGTCGGATCAATCACGGAGACGTAGTTTTCGCCGCGCACCGTAACCCACAGTTCGCGTCCGTCGGGCGTAAAAAATGGTTCGTGGGGCGAACGGCCTACGTAGATCTTTCCTTTGATCGCATTGGTCGCCATGTCAATCATCGTGACGGAGTTCGAGCCGACGGAGACAACCGCGAGGGTCTTCGAATCAGGCGAGTACCCGAGTCCGTGCACCAGCAACTCTGCTCTATAGAGAGGACTCAAGGCGCCAGGCACCGGATCGCCGAGTTTGATCACACCGAGAAGCGTATTGCTGGAGGGATCAATAACAGAAACGGTATTCGAAGTTTGATCCGTTGCGTAAACTCGATCATGCGCCGAAACGGGGATGTCGGCTCGTCCCCAAGGTGCTTGTTGGGCAAATCCAAACGATACGAAACACAAGACCGACAACCAGCGAATGATTCTCACGTTTGCCCCCACCGTCGAATGTAAACCCGCCCCCTGACTACCTCGGCGAACCAGACTCGCGCCGCTTCAAGCAAAGCTGCATCAGTTCGATCTCCGATTGCTGATCAGTAACAATCTCCTGGGCCAGCCTGCGCATCTGGGGATCTTTGCCATACATTAATTCGGCCTTTGCCATGTCAAGCGCGCCCTCGTGGTGCGGAATCATCATCGCGGCGAAATCATGGTCCACGTTGCCATTCATGGGCGCCGCAGCCATATTACGGTGCATGTCAGTCATACCTTTGTTCATATCCTGCATGAACCGCGCAGCGGGAGAGTAAACCTGCGCAACGACGGCTGTGCTAATCAGAAATCCCGCCAAACTTGTCCGCACTTTCATTTCTGCAACCCCTCTATTGAGTTTCATGACACGTACCAGATCCGTGTTCATTTCTCCTAAGCCATTTGTGATTCAAACGTCGCCGGACTCGATCCACAACCTAGTTTGTCAAGCTACGGGGTTGCGCATGCGCCAGATTCTTTCATGGAGGAACGCATAATGACCGCGAGATCGCGTTTCATTAAGGAAACCCGTCCAGACACATCGACTAGCATGGCTATCCTGTTTGATAAGTCATTGATCGAGACTTTGACACTCCGGTTGGAGCTCGACGTAAGAGCTACCAGTTGACGTTGACGCGTCGCCGTATCTGATCCTTCGAGGCGACCGGATTGGGCCCACAGCGTTTTGAGTTGCTCAATGCGGGTTCCGCGCGATGGGTCTTCATTCCCGGGAACAGTCTGGAGATACTGCAGCACCACAGGAGGATAATACGTACTTAGAACGGGAGCCGCCTCGAAGAGAGGAGCAAGCATGTTGGGAATCTCTCCCACTGTCCCAATCGGCCCATTCTGTTTCCTGGTAGCAATAACGGAGAAAATGGTAGATGCAACCCCCGCGCCGATCCCGAACCCATCGCCAACGTTATTAGTCCTGCTGCCCAGCGTGCTGAATTGAGTCGCACTCAATGCGGCTCCTGCCGCGGATCCAGTGATAAGGGCTGCGGCGTTAAATTTGGCGACAGTCTTATCGCGCCGCGCTTGCAGCGAAGTGCGCAGGTTTGACAGTTGGCCTTGCTCATTCGCTATCTCGGCGATTACACCGTCTACATCCAGAGTGGCTGACTGCACCTCCTCAAGAAACTGTTGACGCATCGTTAGCTCCTCGAGACTTGCGGGCAGGCCGCACCCCCTCTCCAGTTTTACGGCGGCGAGCCTTTGCAGCAGGGGTTCAAAGCCAAGGATGCGGGCGGTCTGCTCAGAAACGAGTGTGGCCGAGACCGGAGCACTTGACACCGCTGGCGTCGCAGCTTGGCACCATGCAAAGTGAGCGACTGAAAGCACGATGGCAAGGATCATCGAAGGGCGCGTGCGTGTTCCGCATCGCTTCAAATGTCCCCGAGCTGGGAGGAACACTGTGACAGCAATTAATTTATCGGTCGCCACGTAACCGACCGTGATAGAAGCAAGCAAGAGCACTCCTACAGCTTTGGGCGGCCCAGGCGGTGGAAGATCGAACCACCCGCAGGCCAAGCCGATGAGTAAACCCAAATTCAATCCAGCGAAGTATTTTGATCACTTGTCCCCTCCATAAGGGGTTGATTCTTTCAGACTCCCTGGTACACCAGCTCAAGAAACGCGCTGGGCGTCATAAATGACCTGCCCCATTCGGCGTCGTAGCGAGCGCCGGGTTTGGCGGCGACAACTTCCGCGAGAGTCCTACCCTGTTTTTTCAGGGCTGCAACTTTGTCTCGAAGTTCGACCAACACGTCGCGGAACAGAATCAGGTCAGCCTTGTCGCCGACAGCCCCGTGCCCCCCAATAATGATCGACTTCTCGTCGACCTTAGCCAGGTTTGCTTGTGCCGCGCGTATCTGGCCGTCGATACTGCCTCCGGTGGAGTAGTCGATGAATGGGTAATCGCGGTTCCAAAAAGTGTCGCCGACATGGAGGATGTTGGCCTCTTCAAAGAGTACGGAGATGTCGGAATCCGTGTGGGCTGGCGAGTAGTGCTTGAGAACAAGAGTCGTGTCGTTGGCGCGCAACTTGTAGTCCTCCTTGAATACGGTGGACGGAATCGCACCTGCCGGCGAGGCTGGGAAAGTGTGGTGCCACCCTTCAACCCGCGTGTCTTCCAAGAGATGTTTGCGTGTGTTCTCCTGCGCCAGGATGCTGGCTCCGGCCTCGTGGAGCCACTCGTTGCCGCCGGTGTGATCCCAGTGCCAATGCGTGTTGATCAGCTGCTTGATGGGGTCCGCGTTGATGCTCGCTAGAGCTGCGGAGACATTCGGACGCGCGGTGACGATCTCTGCATCCACAATCAACTTTCCGTCAGGGCCGGTGAGGACAGCAATGTTTCCACCAGGACCCAAAAGGACGCTGATATTGCGGCGAAGAGTTTGGACCGTGATCTTTGCCGTTGCGGATGCTCGCATCGCCCCTGGAACGAGTTCGTCTCCTTGCCAGGCGAAGAGGCTCCTCGGAGCGAAGTAAGTCGCAGTGATCGCAAACCCTCCTGCAACCAGAAACTTACGTCGTGAGATGTCGGTATGCGGTTGAGTGATCATTGGCCGCTCCCAGCTCAGTGGATGTTATGCATGAACGCTGCCAAAGGGACGTCGGACCTCCGTTTTTGCAAATTCGCAGGATTCAGCCTATGTTCCGTGACTTTCGAGATGTTTGTGCTGCGGGGAAGTGTCATGAGGATGACACATGGCTGTGCAGGAGTCGTGGATCCGTCGCCTGAAAGCTTCGAGCGGATAAGAACCCAGCACACTGGCGCGTGGAAGCGCCGAGATTCGATCAGAGAATACGGGCTGTTTTCACAACTCATTCAGAACGCTCAATCGCGTTGTGAGCTTTGGCAGGACAAGTGCCACATGGGATGCGTTCCGTGGACCTTCGTGGATCCCGGATGGGAGTCGCGCGAGAAACCACATCAGAGGACAGTTATGAGTCATGCGCTTGTCACCTTGATCGCAGCCTCGATGGTGCTATGCGCGTCCGCCGCGGTAACACAGAGTGCCAGGGACGTGCGCGGTCCATCGCCGCTAATCGCGATCGAGAACGAAGCACCGCCCAAGCTCATCGTCGATCCACCGCTTCCCGAACCGCTGTCGCGAGGCCTCGTCTTTATCCAATACCGGACGGAACACTTGCGCATTGCCCCGGTGTTCGGCAAGGGCGCTCTCGAAGTGTCGCCGCGCGTGGGCCATATTCACGTCACAGTCGACGACGTAGGCTGGCACTTTGTCGATGCCAGCGGCGAAACGTTAATCGTTGTGGGTCTGAAACCTGGCCCACATAGGGTCTTGATCGAACTGGCTGATCCGACGCACCGAGTAATCACCAGCGAGACGGTGAAGTTCACCTTACCCGGTCCCAACTCCCCTGATTCGAAGTGACGCGAGCGCGTCAACGCATGAGCGTTTGATGCGCGGGCCGACATTTTTCGACGTTGGTGTTTACGTAATCCGCATCGAAGCCTTCGACTGGAATTGCCAACAGCATATTGTTCCTCGGGACACGGAGGAAGAAATTCGAGAAGCGGTCGCTCCCGCAGAAAGCAGGATGCGCGAGCTAGAGCGGGAAAACGAGAAGCTCCGGAAGGAACTCTCTCGACTGGACAAAAAGAACGGAAGTCTTTAACTCAAATCACATCAAAGGAGAACATGGCATGCCGACAATCACGACGAAAGACGGGACGCAGATCTATTACAAGGACTGGGGAAAGGGCCAGCCCATCGTGTTCAGCCACGGGTGGCCGCTGGATGCGGACGCCTGGGATGGACAGATGTTGTTCTTCGGTCAGCACGGTTATCGAGTCATCGCGCACGACCGGCGAGGGCACGGCAGGTCGACCCAAACCTGGGACGGCAACGATATGGACACATATGCCGACGACCTTGCAGCCCTCACGGAAAAACTCGACCTGAAAAACGCAGTCCACGTGGGCCATTCCACTGGCGGCGGAGAAGTTGCACGTTACATTGGCCGGCATGGCTCAAAACGTGTCGCCATGGCCGTGCTCGTCAGTGCAGTGCCTCCACTCATGTTGAAGACGGACAAGAACCCCGGTGGCCTGCCGATCTCGGTCTTCGACGATCTCCGCACTCAGCTTACGGCAAATCGGCCGCAGTTTTACAAGGAGCTGACAATCCCGTTCTTCGGCTATAACCGGCCGGGGGCGAAGATCTCGGATGGCATACGGGACCACTTCTGGTTGCAAGGAATGTTAGGCGGAATGAAACCCCACTACGAGTGCATCAAAGCCTTCTCAGAAACAGATTTTAACGAAGACCTCAAGAAATTCGATGTGCCCACACTCATTCTTCACGGCGATGATGATCAGATCGTCCCAATTCGTTCGGCCGCTCTGATGTCATCGAAGATCGTAAAGAATGCCGAGTTGAAGGTCTATCCAGGCTTTCCTCACGGCATGCCGATCATCCATGCGGACCAGATCAATGCCGATCTGCTCGCGTTCATCAAACAAAACGCCCAAGAAAAAGCAGCGTGACCGCTTTCCGCCGGTACATTCTGCTTCTGGCGGGTGTACCGGCCTCTTGAAAACTGAAAGTTAAGACTGTCTGTCGTTTCACAATCTTGCCCTGGAGGACCACTATGCAGCACACGCATGCAAGTATTCTCAGCGTCGTTGGAGCCCTGCTGTTGATGGGCGCTGTTTCCGCGCAGACAACCGGCTACGACGTTCCATTCCCCACCGGGTTACGAGATTGGTTCGAGGTGAACTCCATGATCGTGACCAGGGACAGCCCGATTTTCGGGGAACTCGGTGGCATGCACTTGATCCATGTGAACGCCAAGGGATTGCCGACGCTCAAGAGCGGCGGTCCGCTCCCTTATCCTGACGGAACCATCTTTGCGGATGACGTTCACGAATTTTCAGTGAAAGACGGTTCTTACGTCGAAGGCAACAAGAAGGCGATCGCGGTGATGGTGAAGGATGCGAGAAAGTATCCTACGACTGGCGGTTGGGGATTCCAGGTATGGGGCGGCGGTGACCCGTCGAAGCCGCTCGTCCCTGATGCAGTTCATGCCGTCACAGCGTGTTTTGCCTGCCACACACCACAAAAGGAACAGGACTATACGTTTTCAACCTACATTCCTTGAGACGAGAGCATGAGCCAGGAACAGACTGTCCGAATTGCACAGCAACTTCTCACTAAAATTGGAACCGGGGCCGAGCCCGATGAAATAGCAGCACTGTTCAGTACCGACGCCCAGTTTGAAGTCCCCGGCGACGTTGGTGCACTACCTTGGATCGGACGCAGTACAGGGCGCGGCGCCGTCTCCGACTTTATTCGCGGCACGCGCAGCCTGTTAACGCGCGTTCGCTTCGACGTCAAAGGAATCTTGGCGAACGACGATGGGGCGGTCATCTTCGGCGACCTCGCTTCCAAGGTCAACGCGACTGGAAGGACTATCGAGTCACCTTTTGCGCTAATCCTGCATGTCTCCGACGGCAAGATCGCCCGCTTCCAGATGTTAGAGGACAGCTTTGCAGTTGCTACGGCTGCAAGACCGTAAACCGGAGAATAGCGCTTGACGGCTTCGTTTGATGAAGCGGCAATCCCATCTGCTAATTAGTTTAAGCTGGTAATCAGAGCGGCATCGCTCGCACGTTTGCACTTCCAAAACTTGCGAAGTGTGCTGGCACAGTCTTCGACGGGCACCGTCACGTATATAGGAACTCCTAGGGTGTGGTTCCTATACAATTGCGTCGCGTGTTCGAAAGTGTCATCTCCTCGAAGGCCTATGATTCTCTCAGAGAAATCCTTGCAAGCGATGATTGATGCCATTCCAACGATGGCATGGTGCAGTCTTCCGGATGGTTCCGTCGAATTCCTCAACAAACGGTGGCACGATTATACGGGTCTTTCCAGCGAGCAGGCGGCGAACTGGGGATGGAAAGTCACGGTTCATCCCGATGATCTTGAGAGGCTAACCCGTACGTGGCTATCCATCCTTGCTTCCCGAGAACCGGGTGAAGTGGAGGCACGGGTGCGGCGCTTTGACGGGGCGTATCGGTGGTTCCTGATTCGGGCCGTGCCGGTACAGGACGAGCAGGGAAACGTCACCCGGTGGTATGGAACTAATGCCGATATTGAGGATCTCAAGAGGGCTGAAGAAAAACTTCGGCAAGCCGGAGATTTACGATTGGTCATCGACACGATTCCCACGATGGCGTGGAGCGCCCTGCCAGACGGGTCTGTCGATTTCCTCAATCGGCGTTGGCTGGATTACGCCGGCCTCTCCGCCGAACACGCCCTAAATTTGGGCTGGAAGATAGCGATTCATCCGGAAGACCTCCCGAAAGTTATGGAAGTGTTCGAGAGAGCTGTCGAGTCCGGAGAGCCTTTTGAATTGGACGGTCGCTTTCGACGATTCGACGGAGAATTTCGCTGGTTTCTTTTCCGTGGCAGTCCCTTGCGCGACCAATCTGGGGAAGTTGTCAAGTGGTACGGAACGAACACTGATCTTGAAGACCGGAAGCGCGCTGAGCTTGAGCTCCTACAAGCCTTTGCCCAAATCCAGCTATTAAAGGAGCGACTCTTCAAAGAAAACCTGGCGCTCCGAGAGCAAATTGATCAGGCGTTCATGTTTGAGGAAATTGTGGGCTCATCGCAAGTCCTCAAGACTCTCCTCTCCAACATCGTAAGAGTTGCCCCAACCGACTCTACGGTCTTGATAACAGGCGAAACCGGGACCGGCAAAGAGCTCGTCGCCCGCGCGATTCATAAGCGCTCTAAGCGCTCGTCGAGGGCGTTCATACGAGTTAATTGCGCTGCGATTCCACCGTCGTTGATTGCTTCCGAACTTTTTGGTCACGAAAGAGGCGCCTTTACTGGGGCTTCAGCGTCGTGCAGGTCGGTTCGAAGCTGCCGACGGCGGAACCATCTTTCTCGACGAGATTGGCGAACTTTCGTCTGAGACCCAAACTGCCTTGCTGAGGGTGCTTCAAGAACGAGAGTTTGAGCGGGTTGGGAGCAGCCAACCGATCTCCGTCGACGTGCGAGTCCTTGCCGCATCAAACCAAGATCTTGAAACTGCGGTAAGCACCGGGAGTTTTCGCCAAGATTTGTTCTATCGGCTTAACGTTTTCCCGGTACGTGTTCCGTCCCTGCGGGAGAGGAAGGACGATATTCCTCTCCTTGTTGAGTACTTCTTGCAACGATATGCCAAGCGGAACGGAAAGAGGATCAATGATATCGAGACGAAGGCACTTGATCTGTTTCAGAGTTACGATTGGCCCGGCAACATCCGGGAACTGCAAAATGTGATCGAGCGCGCCGTAATCTTGTGTGATAGACAGACGTTTTCGGTCGAAGAGACGTGGCTACAGGGAAGACCAAGCCAACACGCCGGGCAACTTCCTCGCCCTGGCATTCTTGCGGAGGGCAAGAAGGAGTCGGCCGACCGCCAACGAGAAGCAATCGAATCCGCACTAGCGGAATGCGAAGGTCGAATTTCAGGTCCCCGTGGTGCCGCAGCAAAGCTCGGAATTCCGCATCAGACTTTGGAGTCCAAAATCACCGCCCTCGGAATAGACAAACGGAGGTTCGTGCGGCGCTCTTTGTGAGCGACAGCCGAACTCTACAAAAGCACCTTCGGTTTGCTTGCGAACGGGACAAAAAACAAACTCTTCCCGTTTGCCAATTCGCCCTCTCCCTCCGGAAGGATAAATTATCTTGCGATTTTCCCGAGAATTCAGGATTTCCTGACAAATCGGCAATTTCATGGATCCAACGGTTCGCCGATTCAATGGATTGCATTGGCACTAAATTTGCCCACCACTTAGCGGGGTGCGCCACAGTTGAAGATCGAAGTGAAGTCTGACAGAGGAACGGCAACAATTCGCCTGATCGGTCACTTTCACTGGGAGCACATCGGGGAATTGACAAGGCAGGTCCGTGGGAATGGGCCGCTAGTTGTTTTGGATCTACGGGAAATAACAGTCGTTGATGTGGAAGTAGTCCGATTCCTGGAAGCCTGTAGAGCAGCTGGCGTTCCGATCGTGAATAGCCCGCAATATATCAGGGAGTGGATGGACCGTGAACGACAGTTCCATTCGGAGGCTAGCGAAAATGAGCACTAACACTCTGGGTGCCAGCCGATTAGGGGACATTGCCGGCGAAACCTTATCGCGAAGACGACGAGCCGTGGATTCTGTTAGCCCGGCCCTGTCAGTAGTGTCCTCAAGAAATGGTGCCGGGGAGTACAAGATGTCGGTCTGGCGTAGTCAGTCGAGTCCGCGGCGGGCGCACATTGCGATAGAGAATCCAGGAGACGTTCGGCTAAACAGCGAAACTAGCGAAACTAGCCTTGAGCGCGATGGCGAGGCGCATCAAGTTTTGGAAGGAATAGTGGGCTCCAGTCTCAGGCTCAGACGCACATTGGAACAAGTCACCACCGTGGCTCCGACCGACGCGACGGTCTTGATTCAAGGGGAGACTGGAACGGGCAAAGAATTGGTCGCTCGTGCAGTTCACAATCTAAGCCCGCGTCGTGATCGCCAGTTTGTGAGATTCAACTGCGCCGCGATTCCTCTCGGCTTGCTAGAGAGTGAACTCTTCGGTCACGAGAAAGGAGCGTTTACCGGCGCTGTCGCCCGGAAGATTGGCCGTTTCGAACTGGCAAACAAGGGCACCCTCTTTCTCGATGAAATCGGCGATGTGCCCCTCGAACTGCAAGCCAAGCTGCTGCGAGTTCTGCAAGAGCGCGAGTTTGAAAGATTGGGTAGTAACCAAACTCAGCAAGTCAACGTACGTCTAGTGGCCGCAACCCATCGCGATCTGAAACAGATGGTGACTGAAAAGCAGTTCCGGAGTGATCTCTACTTCCGGCTCAACATCTTCCCTGTGTCGGTCCCTCCGCTGAGGGAGCGGCGCGAGGACATACCGCTCCTCGTTAAGTTTTTCGCCGAGGATTGTGTCCGCCGGATAAATCGACGAGTAAAGACCATTCCCGCAGACACGATAAGAGTTCTCGCCACGTATGACTGGCCCGGCAACGTCCGCGAGCTCCAGAATTTCATCGAGCGTGCCCTCATCTTGTCGCCGGGCTCGGAACTTCGGGCGCCGCTGGAGGACTTAGATTGGGCCAACCGAGCGTCTCAGTCTCAGCCCGAGACGCTGGCGCAGGCCGAGTGCGGGCACATTCTGAAAGCTCTGAAAGAATCCGGCTGGGTCGTGGGAGGCCCTACGGGTGCGGCGAGAAGACTCGGACTCAAGCGCACGACCCTCATCGGAAAGATGCGGAAAATGGGAATCGTGCGTTCAACAGAAGCGGTTCCTTCGCCTCTCCCCCAGTGCCTTGTACAACCTAGGCAGGACTATTCGTTTGGGGAAGAGTTGTGAGGGGCGTCCCGGCCAAAACGAACCTATCTGACGACGACATCCCTCCCAATCTCCGTCCATTTATCGAGGTTTTGTTCAGCAGAGACTGCGATGATCCTTCGAACAACACCGCGCCCATTTGGCCCCGTGACGTTAATGAAAAGGAATCCAAGGGTTGATCGGAATTACCGCGTGCGGAGAAATTTGGTGTGCGGAAGACGCGGGGAACTTACTCGCCGAAGCCGGGAGCGGAGTACTTCCTGAAGACAGAATTTGCGCTTGCTGCCGATTCATCCTGGGCGCCAGCGGGCCATATTGTGGCGTTCGAGCAATTGGAAATGCCGAATTCCACTGTCCCCGTAACATCCCCTGACCTTGCTGCCATGCCGGCGCTGCGCGTCACGGAATCGGAGTCGCAGTACGCGATTTCAACTGGACGCTTCACGGCCAAGATCAGCAAAGGCTCGGGACGACTGGAATCGTATGTGCTGTCTGGGAAGGAACTGCTCAACGGAGGGATCAGGGCGAATTACTGGCGCCCGCCGACCGCCGACGACAACGGATACGGCATGTCCCAGAAACTGGCGGTCTGGCGTGATGCGGGACCGAACTCCACGGTTAAGGCAATCGCATACAAGCAGCCGCAGCCACAATTGGTCTGGATGGAAGTGCAGTTGGCCGTGCCTGCGGCCGAGTCGATCCTGGAGTATCAATACGAGGTTTACGGTGACGGTTCGATCGAGCTTGAGAGCGTTCTCTCGCCCAGGGGTGATTTGCCAGACTTGCCTCGAGTAGGTACCCAATTTCAGATTCCAGGCGAGTTCAAGAACATTGCCTGGTTCGGGCACGGCCCTGGCGAAAACTACTGGGATCGCAAGACAGGTTCACCAGTGAGCCGCTATTCCGCAACAGTCGACGATATGTGGTTCCCCTATCTCAAGCCGCAGGAAACCGGAAACCGCACCGACGTCCGCTGGGTCACCTTCACCAACGGGCGTGGCGAGGTCTGGAAGATCACGGGCCTGCCTCAATTTGACTTCAGTGCGTGGCCGTTCCGCATGACGGAACTCGACCACTTTGCTCCCTCGGGAGTACACGGTCATCGGCACCCTTCCGAGATTGAGTTCTCCAAGGACATCACGGTCAATATCGATTACCGGCAGATGGGCGTGGGCGGGGACGACGGCTGGGGTGCACGTCCTTTGCCGAAATACAGACTCGCGGCAACACGAGAATATCGCTACAAGTTCCGCATGGAGCCAATGAAGCGTCCTGAATAGCAAGCCATTCAATCCTGGACGTGCAAGAGCAGCAGGCCTCCCGCGAGCGTCCCTTAAGGGGAGCGGCCCCGAAAATGTTCTCCTAATTTACTGTTGCACTGGGTATCTGCGTTTGTCCGAAAGAGCCATCTCAAAATCCAGCCAGCAGTCCCCCACTTCAGCAGCCAGACGGTCCTTTTCTGAAGCCCGTATGAAGCTCTCCTCCAATGCAGGAACATCTTAGCCGACGCTTGAAGTCAAAAACCGCTGGAGAACACAGCATTAGTCCCCACAAGTCCGCTTGTGGGAAATTTCACCGGATCGGTAACGATAAACGGGCTTGGCGGAGACCAGCGGCGGTCTCCTCGAAGCCGGCTTCTGGCCAGCGTCATTGAGAGTCCATCTGGGCATAACTTCCGCATTGCCCGTCATCTGGGAGCGATCCCGAATTTACTTGACGCCGACCCCATATTTCTGCAATTATCGAAACATGCCAGTAGCATCAGTCAAGAAAAACACCGAGCACGTGGCAAAGTACGCCGAGATGCTCTCCGCGATGGGCACCGAACCACGCCTTCGCATCATGCAATTGCTGCTATCCGCGCATCCCGACGGCTTGGTCGTAGGCCATATCCAGTCGGAGTTGGACATTCCGAACTCCACGCTTTCGCACCACCTGGAAAAGCTGAAGAATGAAGGGCTCGTGAACGTCCGCCGCGAGAGTACTTTCTTGCGGTACACGGCCAACACGGAGGCGCTCCAGGAACTTCTGCAATTCCTCTATGCCGAATGCTGCACTCGAAACAAAGCAGTCAAACCGCAAAATATCGTTCAGCTTTGTAAATAGGAGAAGGAGTCACCATGAGCAGTACCGATATTAAGGACGTAGTCAAAGAAAAGTATGGCCAGGCAGCCTTGCGCGTGAAGAGTGGCGGAAGTAGTTGCTGTGGAGCCACCGCAAGCGGGTTAGGCTGCGACCCGATCACTTCCAATCTGTACGACTCCTCCCAGGCGGGCCAAGTTCCCGAGGAGGCCATGCTCGCCTCGTTAGGATGTGGAAATCCAACCGCTTTGGCGAAACTGAAAGCAGGAGAAGTCGTTCTCGATCTCGGCTCCGGCGGTGGTGTCGATGTCCTACTCTCTGCAAAACGGGTTGGGCCCACCGGCAAGGCATACGGTCTCGATATGACAGACGAGATGCTGGCGCTTGCCAATGAGAACAGGCGCAAAGCGGGCGCTGAGAACGTCGAGTTCCTGAAAGGCGAGATCGAGCACATCCCTCTGCCGGACAACTCGGTCGACGTGGTTATCTCGAATTGTGTGATCAACCTGTCGGCGGATAAAGACCGTGTATTGCGAGAAGCGTTTCGTGTGCTGAAACCGGGCGGGCGCATTGCGGTTTCCGATGTCGTTACCCGAGGCGCAGTCGCGCCAGAAATCCGCCAAAGCGTGCTCCTGTGGGTTGGGTGTGTGGCAGGGGCCCTCGGAGATGACGAATATCGCAGCAAACTCTCCGCAGCGGGTTTTGAGCAAATCGACATCGAGCCAACGCGAATTTATCGGGCAGAAGATGCGCGTGAATTTCTCTCGGCGGCTGGCGTCGATGTCGACGCGATTGCACCGGAGGTAGATGGCAAATTCCTGAGCGCCTTCGTTCGGGCCGTCAAGCCCGCAAACGCAGGAGCGAAAGCGTGCTGCGGACCGACCTGCTGCAACTAGGAGAGAACAGTATGCAAGGACACTACAACGTTTTGTTCCTGTGCACGGGCAATTCCGCACGCTCGATCATGGCCGAGGCAATTCTAAACTTCAAAGGCAGGCCTAATTTCACCGGCCACAGCGCCGGAAGCCATCCCTCAGGAGCTGTCCGACCGGAAGCCTTGAGACAGCTCGAAATGGCGCACTTACCAACCGAGGGTCTGCGCAGCAAGGCATGGGATGAATTCTCTCTGCCTGGCTCCCCGAAGCTCGACTTTGTTTTTACGGTTTGCGACAACGCGGCGAAAGAGGTCTGCCCAATCTGGCCCGGGCAGCCGATGACCGCGCATTGGGGCGTTCCCGACCCGGCGGCAGTTTACGGGAGCGAAGCAGAGGTGGAACGGGCGTTTCGCGAGGCGTTTTTTATCCTGGATCGCAGAATCAGTTTATTCCTCTGCCTTCCCCTTAAGAGTCTGGACAGTCTTGCACTCAAGAGGGAGCTTGACAATATCGGTCAAACGATGAGACCCGTCACCAGCGAATAGCAACATCTGTTCTCAAGAGCCTGCGCTTCGGTGGGCTCGCCGAACACATAGGGATCGCCACATGAAGGCAACCAGTCGTCTCAGTTTTCTGGATCGTTATCTGACCGCGTGGATCTTCGCCGCTATGGTCGCGGGCGTTGTATTGGGCTGGCTTGTGCCCGGAGTTGTACCGTTTCTGAATCGCTTTAACGTCGGGACGACTTCCATTCCGATTGCAGCGGGATTGATTTTGATGATGTATCCACCTTTCACGAAGGTGCGATATGAGGAACTGCATGAGGTCTTTCGCAACAAGCGCGTGCTCGGCCTTTCACTCGTGCAGAACTGGGTTGTCGGGCCGATTCTGATGTTTGTTCTCGCCATTGTCTTCCTGCGCGGATACCCGGAATACATGGCTGGGTTGATCATGATCGGTCTCGCGCGTTGCATCGCGATGGTCATCGTGTGGAACGAACTGGCGCGAGGCGATACGGAATATGCGGCTGGCCTGGTGGCCTTCAATTCTCTCTTCCAGGTCTTTTTCTACTCGCTCTACGCCTGGGTTTTCATTACGGTTCTCCCCGCCAGGCTCGGCCTTCGGAGCACCATCGTTAATGTGTCGATAGCAGAGATTGCAAAGAGTGTTTTGATTTATCTAGGAGTCCCGTTTCTCGCCGGATTTCTGACTCGTACCGCATTGGTTCGTTCTAAAGGGCAGGATTGGTATAACCGGAACTTCGTTCCCCGTGTCAGCCCGCTGACACTGATTGCCCTGCTATTCACGATTGTGGTGATGTTCTCTCTGAAAGGTGGGTACATCGTTCGTCTGCCCTTGGACGTCCTGCGCATCGCCGTGCCGCTCTTGATTTACTTCGTGCTGATGTTTCTGGTGTCCTTTTACATGGGCAAGAAATTGGGCGCGGACTATTCCAAGACCACCACACTGGCATTCACGGCCGCATCTAACAACTTTGAACTGGCGATCGCAGTCGCGGTGTCGGTATTTGGCATCAACTCGGGAGCTGCATTCGCGGCTGTCATTGGGCCACTGGTAGAAGTACCTGTCATGGTCGCACTCGTCAACGTGGCCCTCTACTTTCAACGTCATTATTTCCCCAACCCCGAAGCGGTCGCTATCGACTCGGTTTGTTCGGCCACTGCCAAGTAGGGACGTCTTTCCTCGAGAACCAGATGAAGTAAGTGGATGCTGTTTCCGGACTTGGAACGCGAATCCCGAGGTTCCGGGCGAATCGTCGGCCAACCGGAAGTTATCCAGAAACGGGCTTCGAGGAAGTTGGCCAGATTGGTAACAGGAAGTCCGCATAGCTGAAGTGATTGGCCGGAGTCGCCCTGACGGTTCCGGATTGCTCCGAAATGACGGCCAGCCGGAAGTAATTGTTGTAAGACCTGGTGGGCCTTCTACGCGAAGATCTCGTTCACCTTCTCTCGCACCTTCTGGCTCTGAGATGGCTTCAGATATCGCATCGTGCTCTCCATATCCGAGTGCCCGAGCCACTGCTGCACCGTACGTAGATCAACTCCCGCCCACAACGACCACGTCGCAAAAGTTGCCCGGAACTTATGGAGCCAAAACTTTGCTTTGTCGAGTTTGGCCCGCTCGGCAACCGCTTTCAGGATGTCCAAGAAATCGAGTTTGGGTCGGCAGCCGGCGGTTGGGAAGACCAGCCCACAAGACTTCTCGCGTTTTTCCTTCTCCACTTTCAGGCTCGAGACGAGCTTTGCGGGGATGGGAATCTCGCGTTCTTTGTAATTCTTGGGGCTGAACCCATATTCGGGTTTGAACCGCACGGTGACCGTGCCGCGCGCGAGATTGATGTCTGCCCAAGAGCAGTGCATGACCTCCTGTTCACGCATTCCCGTCATCAAGAAGAACTCAAACCAGAGTCGCTCCTTGGCATCACACTTTGCGAATAGGGTGTCGAGTTCTTCTTTCTCGTACACCTCGGGTTCTTCCTCCACAAATCGTGGCCAGTCGTTCTTACCCACCTGGCCACGGATGCCCTGGGCTTTCAGGAACGTCATCACGATCTCGAACTTGTTGTAGACGGAGCGGGGGGACTGTTCTTTTTCATCGCGCAAGAAGGCAGAAAACTTCAGGAGGTCCTTGCGATCGACGTCTTCCACTTGGAGTTTGGGGCAGGACTCCAGAAAATAGTTCAGAGCCGTCGAGTAGGCTGAGTGGGTTTTCGGCTTCTTGGCAAGCTTGGTTTCGTCGAGGAACTCGGCGACCGCGGCTGAGAGTGACCGGTGCCCATTCTGCCCATCTGGCACCACGGTCACGCCATTGTTCAGAGCATCAAGCTCGGATACTTTACGCTGCCGTTTGGTGCTAGCGTCGGCTGCGTCCTTCCCAACCGACAGACGTACCCGCTTGCCGTTTTCCCTCCATTCCAGGTAATACGCACCTTCCGGGTGTCGCTCCTCACCTCCATTGACCAAGACCACGTCGGGCTTGACGCGACCATTGGGAGAAATGGCGACAGGTAGATAGCGCATGCCATGCGCAGTTTGGACCCGTTTAGTGAGATTGACGGAATACCCGCCGGCCCGAAGGACGAACCGCTTCTGATTTTCTCGCCGGGTGACGTATTCAAGATTCGAGACCGAGTTGTCTGTGTAATCGCCGTTCTTGTGGGTGACCTCGTGTTCGGGCGGACACGAGCCTAGAAACGCGGCCGCGACCAAACCATGAACCGTGCATTTTCGTTGGAAGCCGCCACTAGAAAGCGTGACGTACAGGCGTCCGTTCTTGAATTTGACGGGCTGAAGAATCTTGCTGGTTTGGGTGTTGCGAATGTGCCCCAGATCGGAGGCTTGATAAACGCCGTCAGTCCTAGTGATGTCGCGCCATTGCTCGGCCATACCCCACTGCTCCTTGGCGGGGCAACCAAAAAAGGTACACCCCGTAGACTCAGTGTAGGTATCACCAGCTTGCAACTGCTAGATAACTAAGGACTGGCGGAGAGGGAGGGATTCGAACCCTCGGTACCGGTATTAGCCAGTACAACGGTTTAGCAAACCGCCGCATTCGGCCGCTCTGCCACCTCTCCGATTGAAAACAAACAACTTACTATGGTTACCTAAGATTTACTGCATTTTTGCTGCATGATTGGTATTCTGACGCTGTCCTTGGGAGGGCACATGGGCAGATACCAGTCTGGTCACATCTATGAAGCATCAGGTGCATTTTTCGTTCGTTACTACGTCCCCGCGATTGTAGACGGTAAGGCGACTCGGGTGCAACGCTCTTATCGCCTCTGCGGCAAGGACGACAAATACCACAGCCGGACGTGCAAGGCGGTGAAGCAGAAAGCCGCCGAGCACATGGACACCGTGAATTCGAACGCTGCTCCGGTCAACGACCAGACCATTGCAGCCTTCTGGGAGAAGACGTACCTGCCCTTCGCGGAGGAGAATCTCCGAGCCTCGACGGTTCACGGCTACAAACAAATTTGGGGCCAGCATCTGAGCATTCACTTCGGCACGACAGCGTTGAAGGATTACAAGACGCACATGGGGAGTCTGTTCCTCACGTCCCTTGCGAAGAAACTCGGTCGGGCGACGATTCATCACATCCGATCTCTTGCGTCCGGCATCTTCACCCACGCGGTCAACGTCGGTGTCATCGAGTCCAACCCGTGGCACGATGTCAAGGTGCTCGGGAAGACTAAGGAACCCGGCGAGACGGCTCACTACACGCTTGAAGAGGCTGAAGACATCATCAGTGCTCTCGTCGAGCACGTCGATTGTCAGTTGATCGTCGCTCTCTCATTCTTCCTCGGACTTCGGCCCGGAGAGATTCAAGGTCTCCGCTGGGAGGATGTCGACTCCGTGGCAGACGACCAAGGCTTGCGGTGGATTCACATCCGTCGTGCTGTGGCCCGCAACGTCATTGGTGAGACCAAGACGACATCATCTGTCGCATCACTCCCGTTGATTGCACCCGTGCTCATCCCGCTCAATCTGTGGCGTGCGAAGCGTGGCAATCCTGTCGAAGGTTGGCTCTTTCCAAATGCGAAGGGTAAGCCTGTCGATTTGAGGAGCGTCATCGGGCGAACGATTGTTCCGACACTCGCTGCGAAAAAGATTGAATGGAAAACGCTCTATGCAGGCCGACGTGGGGCAGCGACGATACTGACGCAGTTGACCGGGGACGCTCTCGCTGCGAAGGAACTCCTCCGCCACAAGAACATCGCTGTCACTACCGACAAATACGTCAAGGCGATCCCCGAGGCTCTGTTGAAGGGAATCAAGCTCCTCGAAGCCGCTGCGACTGGCGACACGGCTGACGGGAAGTGAGACTTTCCAGCCGGAGACGATGCTCTCCAAAATTTTTGCGTGTTACATTACGACGCCGGATCGCTAGATTCGAAGCAGGTCTCAGCACGCGAAAGACTTGCCGCTGTTACATTACGATTCATCAGCTTGGGGCCGTTTATAAACTGTAGTAGCTTGAACTCGACCTTGCGGACAACCTTGGCGAGACCCCAGGTATCGGACACAGACTGGTATCCGAGTCGGGGGGGGTGAGTGGAATCGCGATTGTTCGCCAACTATCGGAAGTCAGTCAGAGGTATTCTGAAATCTAGAGCACCAAGAGCAATGACGGACTCGGCAAGCAAGGATCGTCAAATCGCCAGAAATGTAGGTGAACTGATTCATCACCTCAAAGCGCGTGTTGCGCTGGACGGGCAGATTCTTTGGTATCGAGGACAGCGGTCGGCCACTTGGCACGTCCAGCCTACTATATGGCGGGAATACAAGCCCGAGAATGAACGCAATTTTACGAACCGTTTTCGCGCACGCGCTTCGACTCGACACCAGTCCTTGCCGCAGTACGACGACAGCGCTACATGGCTGAGTCTAATGCAGCACTATGGGCTTCCGACGAGATTGCTCGACTGGACGCGCTCGCCCTTAGTAGCGGCCTATTTTGCCGTAGAGAGCTACATATACGAGCGTTCCATCGAACCTGCGGACGCAGTCATTTGGGTTCTGGACCCCCATGTGTTGAATAAAGTTGAGGGTTTCGGCCCAATCACACCATCCATAGACGCTCACATGTGTAAGAAGATGCTAGAACCAGCATTCACCGTCGGTGCTCGCGAAACCGGAAAGGTTCTCTGCGCTATGGCCGCTGAAAAGGACGTGCGAATGTTCGTTCAGCAAGGGTGCTTTACCATTCATTCGGATAAAACGGCACTTAATAAGCGCAGCAGGTGGGAACGTTACTTGAGTCAGATCACCATCCCAGCGCAGTACATTAGGCAGGTGGCGTTCGAAATCGACTTATGTGGGTTCCGCAAGGGCGACATATTCCCCGATCTCGGCAACCTTGCTGCCGAATTCAGATTAAGACGTCCTCCTGTGTGATCCGACAATTCTCGGCAGCGATGCTGAGGGTTGTTGACGAAATCAGATTACACCAATCACTCCGGCTTGGGCTAGGCGGAGGGTCGGCCCGGGGGTTGTTGGGTCGCGGTAGGGACGACCATTGCTGATCGCCCCCCGCGCGGATCCGCACGAGCGCTCATTAGCGCATGCGGCTCTTATCGCAGATGAATAACGGCCAAGCATGCTGCTTGTCCGTACACTCGCCCACCCGTGGAACACGCGCGGTCCCGCTCTATGTCGGGCACGTGTCGAGAGGGAGAGTGTTCTCCTTGATCAGCAGCCTTCCCTCCTCACTCTCCGCCGACGTGCTTGCCGTCTTTGTTCGAATGATTCATCGGTACTATGCCGCTGTCCGACTCCTCGCAGACGTACATGCGGGCCGTGTGGCCTAAGCCTTCTCCCGCCGTCCTGCGACTCACTCGTGCCGCAGGCGTCTGCGAGGTCTCCCGGTTCTCGTGCATGAAGTTTCTAGGCGTGTCTGGGGTCTTCGACTACGCCGGACTGAGCAGGAGCTCGCGCTATCGCGCCTGTTCATGTTGCCTTCCGCGCATTACAAAGACGTCGGCGTCCGGATTGCATCTTTTCGGAGCTGAATACCCACCCCGCCTATCCTCTGTCTACGCTTCGCTGTGTCCCTCGCGGTAGCAGCGCAAGACTCGAGGCCGAGCGGATCGCTACTCCTTTCTCGTAAGGCTCTTGCATCCTCTACTTCATGCCGGTTTACCCCGGCGCACTGTAATAGGGATTTTTCGCCAACAACGGTTTTGAGATACCGCCAAATTGTCGGCTTGCGTTGACTTGCCATCGCACCCAACCTACCATGGCTCGACTCCATGATCGGCCAGACCATCTCGCACTACCGCATCGTCGAGAAGCTCGGAGGCGGGGGGATGGGTGTGGTGTACAAGGCCGAGGACATCAAACTCCATCGCTTTGTAGCCTTGAAATTCCTGCCCGACGAAGTAGCCAAAGACCTCCAAGCTCTAGCCCGTTTTCAACGAGAAGCGCAGGCCGCATCGGCCCTCAATCACCCAAACATCTGCACGATCTACGAAATAGACGATCAGCACGGCCAAGCGTTCATCGCCATGGAGTATCTGGATGGAGTGACGCTAAAGCATCGCATCGCCGGAAAACCCATCGAGACCGATGTTTTGCTCGGGCTGGCGATTCAGATAGCCGACGCATTGGATGCAGCGCACAGCGAGGGCATAATTCACCGCGACATCAAGCCCGCGAATATCTTCGTGACCAAGCGTGGTCACGCCAAGATTCTCGACTTTGGCCTGGCGAAAGTTACCCCTGCGACCAGCTCTTCGAGCAAGATCGCGGCGGCCAACACGGAGACGGGCACAGTGGACGAGGAACACCTGACCAGTCCGGGAGCGGCTTTAGGAACAGTTGCATACATGTCGCCGGAGCAGGTTCGAGCCAAAGAACTCGACGCCCGTACTGACCTTTTCTCGTTCGGAGTGGTGCTGTATGAGATGGCGACGGGCACTCTGCCGTTTCGTGGTGAGAGTTCAGGTGTCATCTTCGACGGAATCATGAACCGGCCCCCTCTATCCCCGCTACGGCTGAATCCAGACTTGCCGCCAAAGCTGGAAGACACAATCAACCGGGCGCTGGAGAAGGACCGTGAGTTGCGTTATCAGCACGCCTCTGACATGAGATCGGAACTGCAGAGGTTGAAGCGGGACACAGAGACGGGGCGGGTTGGAATTGCCAGTTCTGGGAACGTCCAGGCGGAGCAAGAGGGTGGTTCTCAAGCGGCAGCTCCACAACCCGTGTCGGCATCGGGTTCGCCTTCCAGCTTGTCTTCATCTCCATCGTCCATTGCATTAAAAACCACCGAGGCACCCGAAGTTCACAATAAAAAGCTCTGGAAGGTAGTAACCCCAGCGACAGCCCTGGTGGTAATGGCATTGATCGCAGGCGGACTTTACTATCGTTCGCATCACACCAAGCCGCTGACCGAGAAGGACACCATCGTGCTCGGCGATTTTGCCAACAGCACAGGCGACCCGGTCTTCGACGATACGCTCAAGCAAGGTCTCTCCGCTTCACTTTCCCAATCGCCCTTCCTGAATCTTCTCCCCGAGCAGAAAGTAAGCGATACCCTGAAGTTAATGGGACGCGCTCCTGGAGACCGGGTCACTCAGGTAGTTGCGCGGGAGATTTGCTTGCGCACTAACAGCAAGGCATCGCTGGTTGGCTCAATTTCCAGCCTCGGAAGCCACTACGTAATCGGGCTGAAGGCATCAAACTGCAGGGTGGGGGACGTATTGGCGCTGGAACAGGTTGAGGCAGCGTCGAAAGAAACGGTCCTGAAGGAGCTGGACAAGGCAGCAGCCAGCCTGCGAACGAAGCTTGGAGAATCACTCACCACCGTGCGGAAACACGACGCTCCGCTAGAGGAGGCTACAACGCCGTCGCTGGAAGCGCTACAGGCCTACAGCAGGGGTGTGAAAGCTCTTCTGGAAGACGGCAACACAGCAGCTGTCCCGATGTTCAAGCGAGCCATCGAGCTTGATCCAAATTTCGCTATGGCGTATGGCTGGCTCGGGCAAACATATCTAAATCTCAGTGAGTTGGGATTAGCGAACGAGAACTTGCAGAGGGCATTTGAGCTACGAGAACGTACAAGCGAGAAGGAAAAATTCAATATTTCTAGTCTCTACTACTTCTCCATAACGGGGGAATTGGACAAGGTCAATCAGGTCAGTGAACAGTGGGCGGCAAGCTACCCTCGAGATTTTGTACCCCAGCAGTACTTGGCGATTAGTTTCTCCGATGTCGGACAGTATGAGAAAGCCTTACCAAGGCTCATGGAAGGCCTGCGCCTCAACCCCGACACAGGAATTAGTTATCAGAATCTTATGTTGATCTATGTATTTTTAGGTCGTCTCGACGAAGCCAAGTCTCTTTTTGCACTCGCGCTAGCACGCAATCTGGATAACGACGGTATCCACTCAATCCGCTATGGGATAGCATTTCTTGAAGGCGACGCGGCAGAAATGCAACGACAGGTTGCTTGGTCCATCGGCAAGCCCGAAGCGGAGGACCTATTCCTATCTTTGCAATCGGATACTGAGGCGAGTGCGGGACGCCCAACGAAAGCGAGAGAACTCTCCGCCAGGGCCGCGGATGTGGCAAAACGCAACGACCAGAAAGAAACAGGAGCACTATGGCTACTGAACGCGGCCCTCCGGGACGCAGAACTTGGAAACTCGGCCCAGGCACGACAGCAGAGTACTGCGGCGATGACGTTAGCCTCTAACCGCGATTCCCAAATCCTGGTGGCTCTGGCCTTGGCCCGTTCAGGAGAAACAGATGGAGCACAGAGGATGGCTGATGACATCGCCAAGCGTTCCCCGTTGAATACGGTGCTGAATGGTTACTGGCTGCCGACAATATTAGCCGCCGTCGAACTGAACCGTAACCACCCTGAAAAAGCTATCAGGATATTGGAGGCGGCGTCTGGCTATGAACTGGGTGCTCCCCCGCCCTTCGCGGCGAGTCTCTATCCTGTATATGTACGCGGCGAGGCCTACCTGAAAGCTGGCCAGGGCGCGCAAGCAGCAGCCGAGTTTCAGAAACTCATCGACCACCGGAACATCGTACAAAATTTCGTGCTGGGCGCACTGGCGTATTTGCAACTGGGTCGAGCCAAGATCATGAGTGGCGACAAAGAAGGCGCCCGCAAGGCCTACCAGCACTTCTTCGCTTTGTGGAAAGACGCTGACTCGGACATTCCCATTCTGAAGGAAGCCAAGGCGGAGTACGCTAAGCTGCAGTAGGGCGTAGGTCACTCCCCAATGACCCGTCCAGTTCGTCTGGCTGAATAATGCTCAACTGTCTATTTAGGGCCTTACGGCCCGCGAGCGTTAGCACAAGCTTGCGCCGTTGTTCGCCCTACCCCAGGGTCTTACCTGACAGTATTGTCACCATCCGACAGCACGGCGTGCATGGTCAAGTGTTGGATATCACATATAAACGCACAACCCCAGTTTGTACGCTAATGCCACCGAACATTCGACAGCAACAAACTCCCCCAGGAAATACGCACTGCCACTCCACGAAGTGACGCCGGCACTCCCCGCGGGGTTTCTGCCTGCTGAGCCGACTCAGCCAGCCAATCTCCCCGTCCCGCGTCGCAAGAACGTCGGCCTGGCAAGCTGCGCTTTTAAATAAGTGTTGACAGGCGGGCATGTTGTGGTGTATCCTAACGGAGGGAGAGTGTGTATGACTACTTTAAAACGTGCCCATGGCGACACCCCGTGCCGTTACTGCCAGACGGGAAACCACAAGGCATGCCGTGGAGTCAGGCTCGACGAGACTGTGTGCTCCTGCTCGTGTCCGAAAAAGCCTGGTCGTAATGGCGTGGAACTTGTAGATGCACGCAGGAAGTTTGCACTGGGCGACAAGCCCTGCCACGGGTGCTCGAATGGCGATCATCGTCGCTGCAAGCGTAGTGGGTGTTCGTGCAGTTGCAAGGAGAGAAAGATTCAGCGGACGCTGTTCGAAATCCCCGAGCAGGAAGTGTGACATTGAAACCGGGCGACTGAACCTATAGATAGTCATAGGCTATCTATTGAGTGCCCTTTGTTTGCGGATGGCTAAGCGAGTTGCCCGTCCAGGCCGGCCGAGTACTAGGAGTAGAACTGGCAGAACACACGCCGAGGCTCTTTGTGTTGTTCCCCTTCGGTCACGAAGGACTCAAGACCCAGATGGCATGGGCATCCAAGATGGACTTCAGGTAAGGGTTCGTCCCGCAGTCAACCCTGATGCTCGACCCTTGGACGGGGCTGGAATGCTCCAAAGCGGAGGGCACATGAATGCCTTCAGATCTAAGCGTTCCGCAAAGCGACGAACTTCTCACTGTAAGTGACCTTGCTGTCATCCTGAAGTGCAAGGAATCCAGCGTCTACAATCTCACGAGAACCAGAGGTCGGGCACGATACGACAACCCGGTGCCCGTTCTACGGTTGCCGTGCGGTCTGCGGTTTCGGCGGTCGAGCATCCTCGCGTGGCTCGAATCGCAGGAGCAACGAGGGTGACGTGTTCGGCCCAACCGGGCAACGCAGAAGACGGGGATAACGAACGTCCGCCTCCGGTAGCACGGGGTGACGCAGTATGAGTGTACAAAGTAAACGGGAACCGCCACTGTGACTGGACTTCACCACTGGGTCTGGCCACGCTGGACGCTCATCTTCATATCAATCCCGGTCCTCTGCGATCTATGAAAATCATACGTTGGGGTGCCCCTCGTCTGTTGCGGCGGTTAGCCTGACGGTGCGACGAAAAGGATGGGACGTAAATGATTGACCCCAAAGTCGTTAACCGTGGCGCTTTTCGGCACTGCACGGTTTACTGCATAGTCCGGCCCTCCGTGTGAACTCTGCGACAACCCCTTAACGCGTTGCAAATGGCGGCTTAACTGGCGGCAGAATTACATTTGTGGACGCTCTGGTGACGCTCTCCTGAGATCCGGGCCAGAGGCATCAGCCGAAGCGAGGAGCCAATGGCAGATCAGGGCTTGGGCAAGGCGAAAGGTACTGATATAGGGGGTCTTAACCAGATCGAAGTGGCCCGGGGCGGGCACCCCAGCCGGTGTTACCAAAGTGCTGGAGGTGCCGCGTAGCAAACCGCTTCCCTCAGCGTGCTGCCCCTGCGATTTTGGATTTCTCTCGGCTAAATGGGCACGATTGGCTGGGATTTTTTGGCCCGGTTCGAGAACACCCCCCGGGTAAAAATTTTCTAGGAATATACACTGTACACGCCTTCAGTCCATGCGAACAAAGAGCGAATAAAAAGGTTGACACGCGGGGCTGGATTTTTTGCAGTTGAGGGCACTGCACCTGACGGCACCCGCCTAAGGGCAGCCCAGCACGACCGTCCGGTAGTCATTGAACGGACGAGCAGGACAACACGCAGCACGACGTGATGCGGACACGCCTCTCCGCAAACAAGCAAGCAGCACGGTTGGGTTCGCCCGTCATACGTCTGAGCCACGTTTGACCAATTTCAGTTTCGACATTTCCCACACCGCTCAGACTGTGGGGAACCCTACGCCCGTTCGCGGAGACATTCATGGATGGGCGTTGCTGTTTGTACGGTGGCCAAAGACCGGAACGACAGGCGACTTCTCCCGACAGACACACCGGCAAATCTTGTCGGAGAAAAGAGGACAACATGAGCGATAGAAACTACACTTCAATCAAGGTCAGCGGGCCGAATGCGGCTGTCGCTGAAGAGGCTGCTAAAAACTTTCTCAGAGCGGACGGTGGTTGGTGGGAGAGAAGGGATTGCTTCTTTGACCACAACAGCGGGGACACCGCGATCACCACAATCGCCCAGGTCTCCCGCGAGTTCCCCACGGAGACCTTCAGTCTCTTCGTGAACGGCGGAATGGCGGAGGGGAGACAAGGCCCAGTCGAGATCACCAACGGAAAAGTCGCCGATGGTCGTAGCGCGCAGCTCGCCCACGCCCACCCCACCCCCGAATACTGTCGCTTCCACAGATAGAAGTCGCCTCGCCGATCCCGACCTTGCGGCAAATCTCTGCCCCCCGAGCGCCCGCTTCCACCTGGCCCAAAACAGACACAATTTGCTCTTCCGTGTGACCCTTCTTGGGCATGGTCCTCGTCTCCTCTCCGGACTTCTGCCCCAGCTTACCTCTACTTTCGCCTGCGCCAGTTTTTGGGTTTTGGGTCAAGTTCCAGACGCGCAGGTAGAATGGCTCAACCATAAAGAATACGCGCCGCCGACTATTCGATAGTGTGTTGTCATAAATAGAATAACATTTTACTATTGACACTAAAGTGATGAAGGTCGTATAAGAGCTACTACTGTGGCAGAGGGCCGAAAGTGAGATTCTCGGATGTGGTTGATCTGTTAGCGTCCACTGACAACGCGCCGATATTGCTGGGCGACCCGACAAACCGCGGAGGTCTGGTGGTTGCGCCTGGATTGGTGGGGCGAGTCATGTGCTCAACTTTCGATTCCAGCACAGGGGAAGCTAACGCCTGGATCAATCAGGAAGCCATCCAGAAGGGTAGAGTTGATCCTGTATTCAATAACTTCGGTGGCGAAGAGCGATTCTGGTTCGCCCCCGAAGGCGGGCCGTTCGGCTTAATGTTTGGGCAAAAGAAATCCAGCTTTGAGAATTATCTGGTTCAAGACGGCATGACCAGCCTGAGTTATCAGGTCGTGGGTAAGGACGAACGATCGGTCACTCTAAAGGCAGAGATGATCCTTAGCAACGGCAGCCGGACCAAGTTCAACTTGCGCGTGGAACGACGAATCAGCCTGCTCAGATCCAACCCGTACGCTCTCGAACTTTCCGGCGCGGTTGATTCGGTTGCGTTCCAAAGCGACAACGTTGTGACCAACATCGGGACATCGCCCTGGATTCGCGAAAGTGGGACGCTTGCGATGTGGTGCTTGGGTCAATTCCTGGAACATCCACAGCTCTCAGTGATTGTTCCGGTGCGGCCGGCGGTCGGGTTGTCTCCTTCTCCGCCAACCGTCGACGAGTATTTCAAGGATTTTTGTCTGGGTGGTTCTTTCCCTGCGGAATGTCGTGTGAATTTCGAAGGATGCGTACTCCTGAAGGCGGACGGGAAAGTGCGCGGCAAGATTGGCGTAAAAAAAGAGCGGGCTACGGGAAGGCTGGGTAGCTACAATCCGAACAATGACCACCTGATACTCGTCGATCACGATTTTTATCCTGAGTCGGACTATGCGACGGGTTATTGGCGGTCGTACACGGATGCATTCGATGGCGATGCTTTGAGCGTCTATATCGATGGCCCGGAGAAGGTTGGCGGACCCACTGGTCTTTCCTATGAACTGGAGACCATGTCGCCCGCTTTGTTTCTAAAGCCAGGGGAGTCTTTCGCCTATCGCAATCGAACGTTCCACATACGATCGCGCCGGGAATCGGTCGGGTCTGTCTGTAAGCGATTCTTGAAGGCAGAAATTGATCAGATGGCCGCCTAGTACGGGATACCCAGGGCTCGAGGTAAGGATTTCTAGAACGACTTCTTAAGGAGATGATATGTTGCTTGGTGTTAAGCGGAAATATACGATTAACTCGCTCGATCGAGGTCTGAGGATTCTTCTCATTCTGGGGGAGAATGGTGGACCTTTGGGCGTCAATGAAGTGAGTCGGCGGCTCGATATCGACAAGAGCACGACCCACCGCATCATGTCCACGCTCTGTGGGCAAGGTTTTGTCGAACAAGACCCAGAAACGCGCAAATACATGTTGGGGTTGAGGGTGATCGAAGTGGCCGCGCTGAAGTTACGCACCATTCGGCTCCTTAAGGTCGCAAGATTGGCCATACAGGAGTTGATGGCGCAGAGCCGCGAAACCGTGCATCTGGCTATTCAAACCGAGGGCGAAGTGATGTACCTCGACAGTGAACAATATGCCGGCGTAATCACGGTGAACACAATCATTGGGGGGCGGGCGCCCATGCATTCGTCCGCGGTCGGCAAAGCCTTGCTGTGTGGATTGTCCGCGGAAGAAGTGGACCGCATACTGGCCATCAAAGGACTGCAGCGATTCACCGAAAAAACGATCGTCGATCCTCGGCAATTCCATCAGCATCTTCAGCAGAGTCGAGAGCGGGGATACGGGTTGGATGATGAAGAGACTGACCTTGGCGTGCGTTGTTTAGCGGCGCCCGTGGTTGATCATCGCGGAATCGTCGTTGCGGCGGTGGGTATCTCGGGTCCGACGCAGCGCATGCTGTTCGAACGCATACCGATTCTCGCGCATGTCGTCAAAGAGTGTGCGAGCAAGATCTCACGGCAACTCGGGTTTGTGGGAGACAAAGCAGAAGCCTCTGCTGGCGACTCTTCTGCGAAACTGCCGGACCGAAAAGGGCGGGGAAACCCCGCACCTGGCGAGATGCGCGAACTGTGATGTGGTGGGTTCCGCACTAGAAACACTCTAATGCCTTCGAATGGCTTGGAGTCGGAGCGAAAAAGCGCCCGCTTCAAGGCGAGGGAGAAGTGTGTCTATGAAAGCCGCGGTGCTACGGAAGGTCAAAGAGCCGCTCGTCTTTGAAGATTTTCCCGAGCCTGTGATCGGTCGAGGCGAGGTGCTCGTTCAAACCAAAGCCGTTGGCATCTGTGGAACTGACCTGCACATCATCGATGGCTGGGGTTACGTCCCGGACCTACCTCACGTACTGGGGCACGAACCCTCTGGAATCGTGGCCGCCGTCGGGGAAGATGTGCAAGGGTTCAAAGTTGGCGACCGAGTCGTCCCAAACATATTTTATGCCTGCGGGTACTGCTTTCATTGTCGGGCCGGTCGGGAAACTCTGTGCATCAACTTGGATGGCATTTTAGGCGTACTGGGGCACCATGGCGCGTACGCGCAATACTTCAAGATCCCCGGGCGCCAACTCTTTCACCTCCCTGATTCCATCTCCTTCGAAGAGGGCGGAGTCATTGCGGATAGTGTGGTGTGCGCGGTCCACGCCGTGCTCGATCGTGCTGAGGTGAAGATTTCTGAACTCGTCATGGTGGTAGGGGTTGGAGGTGTGGGCGAGTGTGTATTGCAAGTGGTGAAAGCTTGCGGCGCCCGGGTGATCGCCGTGGATTTAGGCGATAAGAAACTGTCACACGCGCGTGAACTCGGGGCGGAGGCAACCTTTCTTTCCGATGACCGCAACATCCGACAGCATATCTCGCAATGGACGAATGGATCAGGCGTCGATACGGTCTTCGACTGCGTGGGCGCGCAGCAGACGCTGGAGCTGGGGATAAGGTGCCTGCGCGGCGGGGGCCGTCTTGTAACGGTGGGATATACCCAGGATCGATATCCCTTGGACCCGCGCGAGATCACGGTGCGTGAACTGGACATTCGTGGGTCGCGGTCCGGAGGTTACCGGAATACCGCGCAGGCGATTGAGTTGGTCGCATCGGGCCGAGTCAAGCCTCCGGTGGGAGATGTAATACCCCTTTCCGCCGCGAACCAAGCTTTGGAGAAACTCCGTCGAGCGGAAGTGGTGGGCAGGATCGTTCTGACTATAAATTGACAATCGACCTTGGCATTGGCGGAGGAGTGACGGAACACCCGACTTTGGAGGGATCTCATTATGGACAAGCTCGTGATCACGATTACTTGTGATTCCACGATGTCGTACCCGCGGAATCCATACAATCCCAAAGGGGTTGAGGCTCTTGCTGACGAGTATGTGCGCTCTATCGGCGCCGGTGCTTCGATTTGCCATCTCCACGGTCCGTACACGCTAGATGAGAAGATCCGACCCGATGGCACCAAGCTCTCGGATCTCGACCTTCCAGGCTGGCAGCGGCTGAAAGATCTGATCACTTCAAGAGCCAAGCCCATCATTCAGTACGGGATTGCCAACGGCCGCTTTCCCCAGCGCGTCGAACTCATGAAACAGAGACCCGACATGATGTCGATCTGTTTCAATGCCCACGACGAGTGCTTCCAGCCAGACATGGACTATCCCCCGGTCGAACTCTACGGAATTCATGATCGCGACGAGTTAAGAGAATACTGCCGGCAGACCAGGAAGAATGGCGTAAAGCCGGAAGTCGAGTCCTTTCACTATGGCGCAATCTGGAACGCGCACCGGATGATTGACGAAGGTCTTCTGGATACTCCGGTCTGGACGACATTCTTTCTAGGATGGCCCGGGGGATGCTGGACTCCGTCCACAGTGAAGGCAATGCAGTATATGCACGATCACAAGCCCGCAAATTTCAATTACAGCGTCAGCGACATGCATCCTCCCACCCACTGGCAAGTTTTGACGCAGGCGATCCTGCTTGGAGGACACATAAGAGTTGGGATGGAGGACAGCCCCTATCTTGACGATCAGCGGACTCTCAGTAAAAGCAATGCGGAGCTGGTTGAAAAAGCTGTTCGGATTGCGCGCGAGGTTGGGCGTGGCATCGCTTCTCCAGAGGAGGCCAGGGTGATTACAGGGCTAGTTCCGGGGATCAACGAAGCGACTGCAGCATGAGTTTGTTGGCCGAGGTAGAACGACGCGGCAGGGTCATTGACCGCCAGTCGCATCCTAAAGGAGGAAGTGAAATGGCAATGAAGCTTGGGTTATGCACCATGATTTACCTCGACTACGTGACTCTTGAAGAAGCCATTCGACGGACTGCCAAAGCAGGCTTTGAGGGAATCGATATGTGGGCCGACAGTCCTCACTTGGATCCGCTAGTTAAGAATGCAGCTTATCGTAAGGCTATCAAGAAGCAGGTCGCCGATGAGGGAATGGAAATCTGTGCGCTGTCGGTGAACGGCGGGATCTCTCAATCGACGCTATAATTTTTCCTACAGCAAGGAGCCGATACGCCGCGAAACGCTGGACTATTACAAGCTATGCATCGATCTTGCGGCGGAAGTGGGTGCCCCGCGCATCAACCTGATTAGCGGTCACATGATGTCCGATACGACCCGGGACCAGGCGTGGAAATGGAACTATGAAAATATGGCGGCGGTGTGCGAGCATGCCGGGAAGAACAATGTCACCATGTGCATGCACACTCTCACTCCGTCTGAATCGCGGGTGGTGGTCACCCTGGACGATGCCATCGACATGCATCAGCAAATCAATATGCCGAGCTGCAAGATCATGATCGATACCGCGGACCAGAACATTACCGACCCCGATCTCACCACCGCGGTCCAGAAAGTATCCAAGCACCTGTACTATGTTCATGTCAGCGACAACAACGGAGACGGGATCGGGCTGGTACACATGATTCCGGGCAAGGGGACGGTCAATTGGGAACTCTTCATTGCTGCCCTGCGGGACGCGGGGTACGACGACTACATCACTGCGCAGATCTATGCCGCTCACCCCATCGACCCGAACTCGTGGGTCTCGGCCACGTACAACTATCTTTCCGGCGTCCTGGCCGACTGTGGAGTGCGGAAGCTGAAGGCACGGCATTGAACCGCATTAGCAAGAAACTTTGGCGAGCTTGCATCTCGCGGGACTAGGCGATCTGGCGGTCGATTCGTCCGGGTTCTCGAGCGCACATTGCCAGGCGCGTAATGGATGATGGCCGAAAACAACTCGGTTTCATGGCCTCACTCGAACTTTGCGCAATGGCCGCCTGAGAAAACAGTAGAGGCGCTCGCCGAATCGGTTACGGGGCGGTTGAGTGGACGCTGGCACAGTTCGATCCGCGCAAGCATTCGGCACATCAACTGGCGTCCCTTGTTCGGGCTGTCCCATGCCGGCGGGTTGCAGGTATCTGAAATCGTTGTCCAGCAAGATTTGTTGTCGACCGATCGGTCACTCCGCGATCAGAGGGCAAAACTTATCGCGGATTGCATTGTCGCCGCGGCCGATAGTGGTGTGACAACTATCAATGTTTTCAGTGGCCCGGCTGCCTGGGAACCGGGCGCTCTTCGTATTCCGGAAGAGATGTCGGAGGGAGCTGCCTGGGAACTTGCTACTCGCGAGTTACGGGCCCTTGGTCGAGTTGGCGGAGAAGCATAAAGTCAGTCTTGCCCTTGAGCCGGCGTTCAAAATGCTCTGCCATGATTACTACTCCACCCAGGAACTCTTCCGCCGCCTTGATTCTGAATGGCTGGGCATCAACCTTGATCCATCCCATCTTGTTCTTTATGGAAATGACCTCGTCAAGGTCATCCGTGAGTGGGCGAAAAGAATCAGCCATGTGCATTTGAAAGATGTTTTTGGAAAGGTCGGAGATCCGGGGCGCGATTTCATGTTTCCACTTTTAGGAGAAGGACAGGTGCCTTGGAGCGTTTTCTTCAGCTCGCTCGAAGAGATTGGATACAAGGGTTTCTTCTCCGTGGAGTTTGAATCGTTCGGATATTACTCGCGCATACTGGGAAATGATCCGCGCGAGGCGGCACGCCTTTCCATGGTTCAGATCGAGAAATTACTAGCTGGCAAGGAAGGAACAGAACTCGACCACGGCACGGTCAGGGGCTAAACCGAACTCTGCCCCTTGCAGGAAATCTGAAGACACTTATGGAACGGTTAAAGGGCAAAGTGGCGATTGTGACCGGAGCAGGAAGTGGCATTGGCGCCGCTACCGCGCGTCTCTTTGCTCAAGAGGGCGCACGAGTGGCCCTTGCAGATATTCGCCTGGATGGCATTCAGAGCGGCGCTCGCGCGTGGAAGCGTCTGGTGGTGAGGCCCTGGCGGTACAAGCCGACGTTCGGAGCGCTGAGCAGGTCCGCGAATTGGTACGCAGGACTGTGGAGCGATTCGGCAGGCTCGACGTGCTGGTCAACAACGCCGGCGTGCGGGCAAGCCATTCCACCGTCGTTGATCTCACGGAAGAGGAATTTGACCAGACCCTGGCGGTGGATCTGAAGGGCGTCTGGCTCTGTTGTAAGTACGCGATTCCGGAGATGATCAAAAGCGGTGGCGGCGCAATCGTCAACATGAGTTCCATTTCCGCTTCGATCGGTCAACCGTCTGCAGGGCGCCTACAATGCGGCCAAAGGCGGGTCGAGGTGTTGACGAAATGCGTGGCGCTTGATTTCGCGAAGCATAAAATCCGCTGCAACAACGTGAACCCAGGTTGGGTAAGGACTGAGATGAATCGCGTAGAGCTGGCGGAGATGGAGAGGCGCGGCGGTGAGCCATGGGTGGGAGTTCTTCGGCTTCACCCTCTGGGTCGCGTCGGCGAACCCATCGATGTGGCTCTGGCCGTCGTGTACCTGGCGTCCGACGAAGCTGCGTGGGTTACCGGAACCTCGCTGTATGTGGACGGTGGCTACTGCTCTCAGTGAACGTGCCTGTGGCGTGCCCGGCTTCCACATTCGTAAGCGACTCGGAGGATTGGCTCTTGTACCTGGAACTCTCGCACCATTTGAGCGTTGACACGCCAATCCCGCCAGGCGTGCCGCCGGTGGAGTTTCGGCACCACTTCAGTATGGAACGCGGCGATGTCTCCAACCTATACGTTCTCCGATTCAGCAACCATTCGGGAACACATATTGATGCACCCCGTCACTTCGCGCGAGATGGCCTGTCTATCGGTAATTTCAGCTTGTCGGAGTTTGTCTTCGAACGGCCACTTTGCCTGGATATTTCAGTTGGGGACGGTGAGATTTTACGGCCCTCCAATTTCGAACCGCATTTCGCGGCGATTTCGGATTGCGATTTGCTCCTGTTGCGGACCGGTTATACGCGGGTGCGCCGCGTCGACCCGGCCAGGTATTCGACGTTTGCGCCTGGCATGTCGGCCGAAGGCGCGCAATATATTGCGCAGAACTTTCCCAAGCTCCGGGCTTTGGGGCTTGACACGGTTTCCCTGGCCTGCATGCAGCATTTGGAGGAAGGACTAGAGGCGCATCGCGTCTTGCTCGGTGGCGAAGGTCGAAGGTTTCTCATTATCGAAGACATGAATCTTGACTACGACTTATCGCGACTGAATCAAGTGTTTGCACTCCCGCTGTTCATCGACGGCGTGGATAGCGCTCCCTGCACTGTGATGGGAATCACGCACTAACACTCTCGATCAATGGTTCGCGCAATTTACATTTAAGGATGTCGCCTGCCAAGCTGCTCCGATCGGGCGCTGAGGAGAGCCGAAAGTCATGCCAAAGTTTCGCGTCATCCATACCGATCCCGAGCTCCATCCGCTGGATGATGCGTTGCAAGGCCTATTGCAACAGGTGAATGCCGAAGTGGTGCTGTTTCGTTCCGAAGAAAAGCAGTTTCCCGCAGTCGCGGAAGACGCCGATGCCATTCTTAACGCAGATTTAAAATTGACAGCAACATTGATTGCATCGCTTCGCCGTTGCCGCATTATTTCGCGTTTCGGCACAGGGGTGGACAACATCGATGTCGAAGCGGCAACCGCGCACGGAATCCCCGTCGCCAATGTACCTGAGTTCTGTACCGAAGACGTTGCAAATAGAGCATGGACATTGCTCCTGGCGTGCGCGTCTTATCTGATTCCTTCGGATCGGTCGGTACGACAGGGCGAATGGCGGTCCTCCAAAATCGCGGAAGCGTTACAAATCGGGGGGCAGACGTTGGGACTCATCGGTTTCGGCAAAATCGCTCGTGCGGTCGCCAAACGCGGCCGTGCCTTCGGAATGAAGTTGCTCGCATATGACCCGTACCTCAGCTTGGCTGTGGCGCAGCAGGAGGGAGCGACTCTGTGCGATTTGGAGACTCTGCTGCAGAGCGCGGATTTCATATCGCTCCATGTTCCCTCCACGCCGGAGACCCATCGCCTAATCAACGCTAGGACTTTGGCGCTCATGAAGCCAACCGCAGTCTTGGTCAATACGGCACGCGGCGCCTTGGTCGACGAAGCGGCGCTAGCGGAGCGGCTGCGGCAAAATTTGCTGGCTGGGGCGGGACTGGAGGTCTTCGATCCTGAGCCGCCTTTTTCCAAGAACCCATTGCTTCTGAGCGAGCGCGTGGTTTTAACTCCTCATACCGCGGCGCACACAAGGGCTGCGTTAGGAAGAGTGAGAAGGTCCGCCGTGGAAGCGGTTGTGCGTGTGTTGAGCGATCAGCGTCCAATTCATGTGGTTAATCCGTCGGTGCTCAAACATTGATGGATTAGCACCATCCCGGCTGCGCCAGGGTTGGGCAGGTCAGTTTTCATAGGCACATAAATACGAGAGCGAGGAAAGCGCAATGAAGAAGTCCGCACGAGATTCCGATACGAGTGGAAATAGAGATCTGCTCTTCTTGGTCCGAAAGCAGATCGTCAGGCCCGATCCTAAGCTGGTGGTGCGACTCTCGAAATTGCCTACGGCAAACCTGAGCGATGCGAGCGGTAATTTGGACACGATGGATTCGGGAATCCATGCGATGAGTCCCGGAGCGCGTATCTGCGGTCCAGCATGCACCGTGTCCACGCGCGCGGGCGACTTTGTGGCTACCTGACTCGGCTTGGGTGTAGCGCAAAAAGGGAGACGTTCTGGTCATTCACAATCAAGGACAACCGGACGTTGCGCTGTGGGGAGAAATCACAACCGCCGAGGCCCAACGCAGAGGATTGTCCGGTCTGGTGGTTGACGGCAACGTAAGAGACATCGATAGAATTCGCAAGCGGAAGTTCTCCGTCTTCGCGCGGGGCACGGTTCCTCGCGTGGTGGGGCGCGGTTCGCTCGGTGAAGTCAATGTCCCAATCCAGTGCGGAGGCGTCGTAGTTGCGCCCGGAGATATCGTCGTGGGGGACTCCGATGGAGTCGTAGTGGTTCCAAAGGAAAAAGCCGAAACCAGTTCTACGGCTCGCGCTGGACATCGTGGACTACGAAAACGAGCTATTAGCGAAAGTTCTGAAGGGTCAAACGCAGGTTGAGATGTTTTCACTTGACAAGCAGGTTGAAGCACTTTTGAAAGGCCACCAACGGCGCTAGAGCTAAGAGAGATTTCGAATACGCCGGCCCGAATCAGCGTTGGCCCTCCGGCGAGAGAGTTCGAAATGCCCCATGCGAGTTTCTTTCCTTGATTATTGTGTCATCGCGACTTACTTTGCCAGCGTCATTGCAGTGGGATTTCGGCTAAGGGCGCGAACCAGAAGCTCCTCGGAGTTTTTCCTTTCCAGCCGATCCTTGCCGGCCTGGGTCACGGGCTTTGCCTTTATGTCGGCCAATCTGGGCTCCCTCGAAGTCATGGGGCACGCGGCCAATGGGGCCAAGTACGGCATGATGGCAGCCAGTGTTTTTTACTGGCTTGGGGCGATTCCGGCGATGGTTTTCCTCGGCATCTTCATGATGCCGTTTTATTACAACAATCGGGTCCGCAGCAGTCCTGAGTATTTGAAGTTGCGCTTTGATGAGCGTTCCCGCGCGTTCAATGCCATCGGTTTTGCCGTGCTTACCATTCTGATGTCCGGCATCAACATGTATGCGTTGGCGCTGGTCTTCAAAGTTTTCTTGAATTGGCCGATAGGGGTCAGCACGCTGGTCTCAGCCTTGGGCGTGATGGTCTACATTGTGATGGGCGGCCTTAGAGCAGCCATTTACAACGAGGTTATTCAATTCTTTCTTGTGTTTATTGGGCTGCTGCCTCTAACGTTTTTTGGACTTCGCGAAGTAGGCGGCTGGCACGGCTTGGCACAGCGGCTCCCTTTCAATTACGTCCATGCCTATGCCATCCTCGGCAATTCCCACGACAATCCAATGGGTCTTCCCTGGTATACCATCGTGGTGGCGTTCACGATGTTCGCGGGTACATCGTATTGGTGTACAGACTTCCTGATTGTGCAGCGAGCCCTCGCCGCCCGGGATTTGCTGGCCGCGCGCCAGACTCCCTTAATCGCTGCGTTTTTCAAAATGCTCTCGCCGGCCATGATTGTGGTGCCGGGGCTCATTGCACTCGTCGTCATCCCCGAATCAAATTCGTGGGAACTACAACCTCGTCATTCCATTGCTTCTCGAAAGATACTATCCGCCGGGCCTTCTTGGGATTGGACTGACAGCTCTGATCGCGAGCTTCATGTCCGGTATGGCGGGGAATGTCACCGCATTCAACACCGTGTGGACCTATGACATCTATCAGGCCTACATTCAGACCGGATCGATCCGAGCGACACTACGTTCGGATGGGGCGAGCAGCTACGGTTGTCGGAACTCTGCTTAGCGTGGGCACGAGTTACATCGCAACCCGATTCGCCAACATGGGCGACTATCTGGTCCTTGTATTCTCCCTGTTTATTTTTCCCATGTCGGCAGCGTTTCTGCTGGGCATGTTCTGGAAGCGAGCTACGTCCGACGGCGCTTTCTACGGAATGATCATGGCGTCGTTTCGACCCTCACGCACTACAGCCTCTATCACTCCGCCGTTCTGAAATACAGGACCGATATGGCCGCGAACGCCTACATTATTGTCGTGGGCTGGCTGATTAGTTTTCTTGTCATCGTCGGGGTGAGTCTCGCGGGCGCGCCGCGGCCCGAGTCGGAACTTCAAGGCGCTTGTTTATTCGCGCGCCAACTTCCCGTGGCGTTCAGGCCGGTGGTATCAGGAGCCGACAGTCTGGGGCGTCGGCCTGCTCGGGATGATGGGAGTGCTGGCGGCGATCTTCTGGTGATCCTCCATCTTGAGCTAAGAAGTTCTGCGAAGTGTTTTTAGCCGCGCATCTTAGATTATTAACACTGCAGTCGCTCATCCCAGTCTAGTAGCTCTGCCCGTCATCCTCCGAGGGTTCACGAACCACTGGCTCCATGTAATCAACAAAAAACTTAATATCTCCAAGTTAGCAAGATTTACGTTGACAATACTGGTGATATGTATGTATATATGAAACGCATGTGTTTTAGAGGTGTGTATACCAAGGAAATCTCGAACCACACAGACTTTCAATCAAGAGGACCAATAAATAATAATAATAATGATCAGACCAAGTAGATCGAGCCTGCCTCGGCTTGTTTTAGTTCTGGCGGTGGTTGTGTTGGCAATCCGGCCCCTTCCCGTGCTTGCGCAGGAAGCGCACGATCTTTCCAAATGGGCGACGATCGAGGCTCACGACCATGATGTCCCCGTCTACGCCTTCGGATACACGTACGTCTACGGCGTCAGCCCGGATTTCTTTCCGGGTGTGGTCCTGCAGGAAAACAACAGCGCGCCGGTGAGCAAGATTCAGCCGAAGAAATCATGGGAGATTCAAGACAATCTCTTTGGCTCAACTCGGGCTCGCGAACCCCGCACCGCGGCGAATGACGATCAGCCTCTGCTCGGAGTCCATCTGATCGACGGCGACGTCCGCAGCAGTTGGGCGAGCCAGGGCCAGAACCAGGCAGATGAGCATCCAGAATGGATTCGTGTCGACTTGCCCGTCGAGACCTTCATAGACCGGGTGGTACTGGTTGGCTATCCCGAAGGTCTGGGCAAAAGCCAGCAATTCAACCCCACCACCGGCAGCGTGAAAGCCGGGCAGGCATTCCCACGCCGACTTGAAATCCGCACCAGCCGTGACGGATGGCACTGGGACACCGTCTTTAAGAGTGACGCCTACACGCCCGGCGACGTCAAGGCCGAAACGAGATTCCTTTCAACCCGCATTTTGCAAAGCAGATCTGGATTATCGGATCCAACCTGCCCCCAACGCGTCATTTTGGGCACTGCTTCTCAATTTCGGAGGTCGAAGTCCTAACGACGAAGGGTGAAAAGGAGGCACTGATTATCCGTGGGGCCGGCGATGAGGTTTCGGCCGCGCATACGGGTTATGGCATGGACCGTTTCACGCAAGACATGCTGTGGCCCACCCAATATGACCTGGGGTTCATGGAGCCGGGTCGGTCACGACATGAGCTTGTACCAATGGGCTTATGTGGGGCGCGAGAAGGGAAAGCCGCATGTGGATGAACGCACTGATGAGGCCGTGACGGAGGCCGTGAAAAACGGTGTCCAGATCGTGATGACCCTGGATAAGGGCAATTGGCTGTAGGTTGCGTCTCCGAAGACGCCGGATCGGACGAGAGATCTTATGGAGACCTACTCGAACAATCCCGGGAAGGTCGCGGAATACAATCCCATGCTGGTGGGTTACCTCAACTAGTGCGGTTCATGGTCCGTCACTTCAAAAAACGAGTGGAGTCCCTACACCTATGACGAGGCGAAGAAATACGCCGTGCTGTTGAAGCAGGTGATCCCGATTATTCGCCAAGAGGCTCCGCAGGCCAAGATCATGCCGGCATCTCCGGGCTGGCTGGTGAAAGACAATTTTGGTTGGTTCCGCGCCCTGGGAGAAGAAGGATTGATCTCACAGGTCGATGTAATTGGGTTCCATCCCTTTTACAATCCTTCGCCGGCAGATCCCCATCTCGCCTCCTTCCCAAAAGATTTTGCGAAGTTCGAGAAAATGCTGGCGGGCTATGGATTCAAGGGATCGTACATGGCAAGCGAATGGGACCATTTCACGGCCTATCCTCCTTCGGATTTGCCTGGCTATGTGGACCGCGAGATTCCCAGCGAAATTCAAAAGGCGATTTACCCGACGCGGCTGTCGATCACCTTTGCACACTTGAACATCGTGAATCTCTGGAACGAGACTTTCCAAACGCAACAAACCATGCGCGGCCCTAGTCTTTTTCGAAACACCTTTTCCAATGAAGTCATAAGTCCTACGCAGCCTGAGCCGGTTTACTACGCTTTTCGCACGCTTTCTACGGTGCTTGCGGATGCGCGGGGAGCGGACGTGGCCGCCACTTTCAGCGGGAATCGGCGAGAGATTGAGAGCTACGGCTTTGCCCGCAAGAATGGCGAAAAGCTGATTGCGTTCTGGCTGCCCGGTGTGGCTGAGGAGCGGGCAGGCTACACGGTGAGTGCTGACCTCGTCTTGAAAGGCCAATCAGGTGCAGGAGCGACGATCATCGATGTTCTCAATGGGACGGAACAGCCACTGCAAGTTGAACGAAAAGCCGAGGGCTCGATCGTAAAGGGCCTTCATCTCATGAGTTGGCCGCTCATCGTGCGTCTCCCGCATTAGTTGCGGGAGTTGGCTTGCTAACCTGTCGCCAGCGGAAGCTGAAATTTCCTTGAATTCCCGGCCGGTGAGCGACTTTGTCGATGGTGAATGCGGCCGTACCGGACCGGAGTCCAGAGCAGTTCGGTCCGGTTCCTAGCAGTTGGCTTTCCGGCCAGTTGGCGCGCGAAACAGCAGTCTCGCAATAGTTGCTGGGGACGATTTGCTGAAGCTTCCACTGAAGACGACGGAAATGGGACCACCACCTGCGGCGCCAGGACCGGAGCAGAGCTCTAAGTATGGGTGGTTTGTGGTTTCGTTGCTTTGGGTGGTGGCAATGCTGAACTACATTGACCGGCAGGCAATTTTCTCGCTCTTTCCAGTGCTTCGGAAAGATTTGGGGATGTCGAATGTTGCCCTGGGTCTGGTTGGCACGGTGTTTCTATGGGTCTACGGAGGGATGTCTCCCTTTGGCGGATATTTAGGTGACCGCTTCAGCCGGCGCAACATCATTGTGGGCACGCTTGCCCTATGGAGCCTGGTGACGTTTGCTACGGGGTTCGCAAAAACGTCTGTGGAAATCATTGCTCTTCGAGGTTTGATGGGAGTCTCCGAGGCTTGTTATATGCCGGCGGCCCTGGCGCTGATCAGTGATCACCACCCGCCGGAGAGGCGGTCGACGGCGGTGGGCCTGCATCAAACTGGAATTTACTTTGGGGCCGCCATTGGAGGGGCATTCGCGGGTTACGTGGCAGAGCATTGGGGCTGGCGGCATGCCTTTCACTCTCTCGGTGCGTTCGGGATCCTTTTTGCGTGTTTCCTTTGGTTGTCCCTGCGCGAAGCTCCAAGGGGTGCGCGTGATCCGGGGGGACAGAACTCGAAAAAGTCCGGCGCGCAATCGCTGGCGGCCAGCATGCGAGTGGTTCTTCAGACCCCCACTCTTCTGGTCCTTTCCGCGGTCGTCCTGATATTTTCGATCTACTTCTGGGCTCTCACCGCTTGGTTGCCTTTATTTTTCTTTGAGAAATTTGGGATGGGCTTGGCGCGGGCGGGCGGTGTCGCCAACGCTTACATGCAAGCCACGAGTGTTCTCGGCATTGGCTTAGGGGGGCCGTTGGCGGACTTTGCCCTACGTAGGGACGGGCGCGCGCGGATGGCAGTGCAAGTTGCAGGCCTGCTGATTCCCGCACCGTTCCTACTGATCATCGGCCAAACCCGCTTGCTCGCATGGGCTGTGGTCGCCTTGCTGGCCTTTGGACTCGGTCGGGGGCTTTGGGATTGCAACAACATGCCGGTGATCTGCGACGTAGCCGTTCCCGAGGTCCGCTCGACAGCCTACGGCGTATTCAACTTTGCGGGAATGCTTGGAGGAGGCATCGGCACCCTTGGGTTCGGGTTGCTGGTCAAGAAAACTGGGAGCGGTACATTGCTGTCGGCGGCTTGTCCGCTGGCCGTGCTCGCCGCTACGGTGGCCTGGGTAGGAATGAAGCGGTTCCTGGGGAATGACATGCGAAGCTTGCGGACGGCATTACAGGCTCGATAAGTCTGTCTCCGTCGTGAATTAACGCGGCAGACAGGATTTCTTCACTAGGACGGAGGCAACGAATGGAGCAAATTCTCGGCATCTTGCTATGTTTGCTCGCGGGCATTGGCGTGGGCGTGTTTCTACTGCCTCTGAAGTTTTCCAAGGGGTGGGTTTGGGAGAACTCATGGCTTGTGGGCTCAACGTGCATGTACCTGATTTTCCCCCTCGTTGAAGCGTGCATCTATGTGCCACAATTTCTTGAAATCTTTCGCGCTTCCAATCCGCGGGACGTCGCGATGATTTATGTGTTCGGCCTGGTGCAAGGAACGGGGGCACTGGTTTTCACGTACGGCATCATGCTGATGGGTCTTTCGCTAGGGTATTCGTTGATGATCAGTCTGATCGCCGCAACCGGTGTGCTGGTTCCCCTCATTGTCGGCCATCCAGAGCAGATACGAACGACAGGTGGAATTACGTTGATGATCGGAGTGGTAGTCTTGATCCTCGGCGTATGTTTTTCAGGCCGAGCGGGCCATTTGCGCGAGCAAGCGACCGGGGATCGCGCCAAGATGCGCAATCTGGGCGTTGGCATTCTCATTGCTCTTTATTCCGGCGTTGCGAATTCTTTTTTTTACTTTTCGTTTGAGTTCCAGAAGGGCCTGAAGGCCATAGCTATCCAGCAATTTGGCATCAAGGAAACGCTCTGGCCCGTGGTCAATATGGTGCCGCTGTTCGCGGGAATGTTCACTATCAACCTTCTTTACTGCATTGTGAAATTGACGAAAGACCGAACCTTCAAGAATTATTGGCAGGGGAATCGGCTTGGGCGCGAATACTTTCTCGCCATCGCGATCGGACTTTGCTGGTTTCTCGGGCAGGGAGTTTGTTACACGATCGGGTTCACCTTGCTTGGCAGTTTGGGTGTCCCGGTGGGCGCAGCGATCTTTATGGGTGCAATGATCCTCGTTTCAACCCTGCTGGGTCTCAAAACCGGCGAATGGGCTAACGCAAGCTCGAGAGTTCTCCGGCTCATGTACACCGGAATTGTTTTTGAAGTACTCGCAGTGTTCATCGTGGGTCTGGGAAATCATTTCACGATGGCGAAGTGATTGTCGGATAAAAGTAATGAGATCAAAAAGGGGCGTTGCATTATGAAAACAAGTCGGCATAATTGTTTTTGCAGCACGTCAGCTAGAACCAGAGTTTCTTCGCTCTGGGTTGCGTCATACAGCCGAACCAGGGGTGATGCCCCGGCTATAGCTCGGTGGCAGCCCATGCTGAGTCAGGCTGCATTAGAAAACGAGTCATCTTCGTGGATGGTTCGAAGAATTTGCCGGCAAACATTCCCATGAGACTTGCTGTCTCGCGGACATGGTGCCTCTCGCTATCCATCTCTCCGAAGCCGGCCTGGCGACTATCGGGACGATGTTGACAATTATATTCGAAACCATCTGGTCGAAGGACAGGTCGATAATCTGGACAAAATGAAGGCGACGAATGAATCGATAACTCCGGCCCAGGAGAAGTTTCTGGAACGCGCTATCGGGACCTATTGCGGATGGGGAACTCCTACAGGCCTGAGCACCGTACTCCAGAATTGCTGCATGGCCAACGGGTCGCAGGCACTCTATGGAGCTTGGGAGAGCATGTTGAGGTTTCAAGACGGCACGGCAAAAATTGGATCTTCTGCTCAGCCGAACTTCCCCCCTGGCTTGATGTCGACGGCTATCTCCCTACGAAGGCAGTGTAGTTTTGCATAACAAGAAGGCGAAAAGAATTCAGGTGCGGATCCCAGGCTGGGTGGACAAAACGAAAGTGATTTGCTCCGTTGGTGGCAGAAAGACTTCGACTTTCTGGGTGTCGAATTACCTGGTCATCGAGCCGCTGCAGCCGGGGACGTCAGTCGCGATCGCTTTTCCGATTCGCGAGGAAACGCAGAGTGTTTCAATTGACGACTTCGGAGACTTCCGGGCAGACTCTAGCAGGATGCGGAAAAACTCAGTACAAATGAGTGCGATGGCGTAGCGCGCCTAACTCGCTGCACCGAATTCCGCTTCGTGGGCTTCGATTGCTGCTTCTAACGTCTCGTGGGATCCCTGTTCTTTCGTCAGGAGGCTGCTCGACGAACAGTTCGATGTGTTGCCGTTCGAGCTGAGCCGACTGGGCCGGATTCTGGAGCAAGCGGTAGAAATCGGCACTCTGGACGGAATACTTTCCTGTCTGAAGATTCTGGAAGCATCTGTACCGCACCGCTTCGAACCAGTGATTCGTTTCCAAACGTCTATCGCCTTGAACATTGGGATTGCTTCTGTCGCCACGGCTTCAGGCGAAGTCGAAACTGTACCAGAAAACTCTCTTGTTTCCACAACACAACCTGATAGGAAGAAGTGCTGCTCGTCTTTTCCACGCATACCCTCTTCTTATCAGCTTCTGTTGTGGGAACAAGAGAGCTTTCTGGTTCTACGCTCGCTTTAATGGAGTTTTTCCACAACCTGCAGTACTACTGTATTATAAAGTGAATATCTCCTTACCAAAAGACCGCGCCGGGCCAGGCGCCGCTGCCCAAGCGAAAGTGGAAAGGAATCGGACGTCCCACCAAGCTGTTACGCCGCGGTGGCAAACATATTCCGGTTGCGGTGCGCGCGTTGGCGATAAGCTTGCCTTCCTCGGGCTGGAAGATGGTGCGCTGGAGGGAAGGAACTCGTAAACCCCTCCGTTCCCGTTTTTCGGCGGTGCGCGTGCGTGTGGCCCATCGCGATTATTGGAGCAGCGAGCCTCGCTCGGAGGAGTGGCTGTTGATCAAGTGGCCAAGCTAGGAAGCCGAACCCACCCGGTACTCGTTATCCACTTTGCCCGCCCACACTAAGCTTCCCGACCTGGTGCGCTTGGCCAAGCAGCGCTGGATCATCGAGCGCGACTACGAAGAGCTGAAGCAAGAACTCGGACTGGGCCACTATGAAGGACGAGGCTGGCGCGGTTTTCACCATCACGCTACCCTCTGCATCGCGGCCTATGGGTTCCTGGTGGCCGAACGGAGCCGTTTTTTCCCCTCCGCTCGCGCCGGTCAAGTGGACTTACCCGTCCCCGAAATGCCGCCCAAGTTCCATCCTCGGGGTTCGTCCCGTGCGCGTGGAGCGGCATAACCCTTGGTCCATTGCCACCCTTCGCCAAATGATTGCACGGGTTCTACTCCGGCAACTCTCGGGTTGTCCTTTTTGTGGAACTCCGCTCTTGTAACACAGTAGTACTAGTGTCGTGTCCCGGAAATACGCGAACAAAGTCGGGCGAGCTTTTGCAGGATGGAGTCGGCAGTAGCGGTCCAGACGAAGGGGTGACGGCAACGATTGTAGTGCTGTACGAAGGCATCGATTTTCTGGACTAAGTCTTTGACACTGGTGAAGGAGCCACGACGAATGGCGCGCTGGGTGATGAGGCCGAACCAGCGTTCGACCTGGTTAAGCCAGGAGGAATAAGTCGGGGTGTAGTGCATGTGATAGCGGGGTCGCTGTGCCAGCCAAGTGCGTACCTTGGGGTGTTTGTGGGTCGGGCGGGTTGAGGTACAAACCGACTATGTCGCAAACCTTCTCGATAAAAAAGGGATCGGTGGAGAGCTTAAAACTGCGACTGCGGTGCGGTTGCAAAGCGAAAGTCTGAAACAGGCAATGCACCGTGGAGCGGGAAATCCCGCTGGCGTGGGCGGCTTGCCGGATGCTCCAATGCGTGCTCCCCGCCAGTTTGCGGGAGAGCGTGAGCTTGAGCTTGAGCAAGGTGGCTACTTGCTCGCCTTCGATGCTGCGCGGACATAGAGCCCGGCCAAACGGTGCTCCACGAAACGCTGCCGCCACTTGCCTACGGTGGCATTTCTCCAACGCCGACGACGGGCGATCTGGGTATTGCTTTGCCCTTCCGCCGACCACAGCACGAGTTTGGCACGCGCCACCAGAGCGTGTGGCAGAGTGCGGGAAGCGGCCAGGCTGCGAAATTGGGTCTGTTCGTCCGGCGCCAGGACAAGGGAGGGTTTGGGGCGTCCCGTAATCATGCACGGAACTTATCCTAAACTTTCCACTTAGGCTAGTTATCTGTGGGACACTACACTAGCAGCCATCCCGCCTCCGGCGGCCTTAGCGGTTGGCGCGGCAGCCAGGCTGGAAGTAAAAGACCCCACAGCCACAGCCGCGCTGGCCTTGCTCAAGAACTTTCGTCTGCTGAATCCTATTCTCAAATCATGATTGCTCATCATTCGCCCTAGTCAAGAATTTCCTTCAGAGCCGGGACCGGTCTTCCTGGTGCTCTTAGTAGTGGAGTACCGGCCCCGTTTTTCTGACCCAAACCCGACACGTTCTCACAAAGGATCAAGACGATGGAGTTGGCGTGGGGCCCCTACCACAAGTACTTCAACGCCAACTGGATTAAACGCGAGCCGCCGCCGCCGGTGATCTTCCCGAATTGGGACGACGAGACAACGCTAACTGGATTCCCCAATTGCACTCTGTTAGTAAGGTTGAAGAATTCCGCTCTCAGCTCAAGCCTACCGAACTTTTCACTTACGGGGATATTCTTCAGGATTGACAAATCATCTCCCCAGTAGGCCGGACCGCGCATCGTATTACGGCCCAAGTCGCCGAACGTGCCAATTGGATTTATTTGGAAGGCGGCTGTGTTGAACCAATGCGCCATCGCTTGCTCCAGACTGCTTCGATCGACTTTTAGTGGGTCTCCGACAAGATTCGGACGGTCTTTGCCATCTCCAGTGAGGGAGTTGTTCGGCCCTGATGTAATAGTGAACGGGCTTCCTGTTCGCGCTGTGAAGATCGTAGCGACTTCCCAGCCGTTGACCAACCGATCCACGAAGCCAGTGCCTGTCCTGAACTTCGGGACCTCATACACGATAGACAGGGCATATACATGCCGAATGTCAAAATCAGAATCCCCCCGTTCAGCTGCACAGTCAAACGGGTTCTGGCAATTTAGCTGAATGCCTCCTCCAATATTGGGTTGGGAGGAGAAGTCAATTGAGTGCGACCATGTGTAGGACGACAAGAACGTAAGGCCAGATCCCCACCTCTTTTGAACTGTGAACTGTAACGAGTTGAAATTCGCGTTGCCGGTGGATGCGGCATGTTGAACGGAACCGATCTGACCCGGGTAATAAATGCGGCGAGAATTGACATTCCCGGGCGTTGAGAGTGGGTTTCCGTTTGCGTCAACTCCTGGAATATATTGGGCAGGATTTCCCTGCGTCGACCAGTTCAGATGGGTTGCCGCCTGTGCCACATAGGACAAATCGAAGAGCCAATTGGCGCCAAAACTCCTTTGCATGCCCACGTTCCACTGCTGGATGAAAGGGTCTCTGTAATTCGGGTCGCTTGTCTGAACATTAGCCGGCATAACAAACGGCGCAACGTGGTCGGGATCGAAAACCCACGGTACCGGATACCCGAAGCTATTTCCCGGTATAAAGGGGTCACCGCCTGGCTGACCGAGAAAAGGATCTGTAAACCCTCCTGAAGGTCCAGGGAGTGTTACGGCCAAACGGAACGGCTGGTTGCTGTATGTCTGCCCGGGTTGGTCAGGGATTCCAACATCGCTGAATATTCCATAGCCGCCTCGGATAACCCAGTTTCCGGAGCCTGTTGGCTGCCAAGCGAATCCGATACGGGGTTCAAAGTTCCCCTTGTAGGTGGGATACATAGATTTCGTAACGCCAGGATCCCCGTAGTAGAGCAACCCCGGAGGTGCGCCAGGAAATACGGTCGACTGCCTCCCTGGAATCCAGATCGCACTCTGGTATGGGAATTTGCTGCCCTTTCGTTTGAGTGTATACGGGTGGTTGAGCTCATAGCGAAATCCCAGATTCACTGTGAGACGCTTCGTAAGTTTAATATCGTCCTGCACGAAGGGGTAGTATCTTGGGGCGTACATGTCGACGACGTAAGGAGTCAACATTTGAAAGGTTGAGGGACGGCCCAGCAAGAAATCAGAAAGGCCATTGCCGGTGAACGATCCGTTGAAATAGAATCTCTCGTCGCCCGAGGCGCGGTCGTGATAATAGTCAACAGCAAATTGCATCCCAAACTTGACGCTGTGTTTGCCGTGAATCCAGGTGAGAGTGTCGGAGACCTGAGGCTCCATCGTATACTCATCGTACGTCGAGCCCTGCTGTGCGATGTCCCCCGAAATGTTAATCCAAGGCGATTTGGTATTACCTGCCATATCCCAATCGGGCAAATTGAGCCCCATCGTAGAGTTGAAAACCTTGAGAGCGCTGGAGTCTGACGTCATTCCGATCCGGGTGTGATTGTGGTTCAGGCCGACGTGCACATCGTTGAGCAACGTCGGGCTGATGATCCAAGTTTCTGAAACAGCGACATCCTGCACCTTGCTAGTATTCGTGGGTACAAGATAATTCGGAAGAGTGTTACCCCCGCTTAAGGCAAGCGTCACACGCGGCAAATCGTAGAACCACCGGACGCTCAGACGGTGATTTGAGTTGATTTGGTAATCGACCTTTGCCAGATACTGACTGATATTGACAGGGGAGGATGCCGATGTAGTCAAGCCATTCCCAGTCGCATTGTTGGGGAGGGGAACATAAGTATTGTACCAGCTCGTTGCCTCAGGGTTTAATCGATCCGGCGGAATTATATTTCCGGGAAACGGTTGTCCCGTCTGAGGATCTCTAATGATGGTGGTCGGCAGTCTCTCTGAGAAATCGCCATTGCGTTCAGCGGGTGTTCCTACCGGGGAGTTCGTCTCCAAGGCTACCTGCTTTATTCGGAACCCTTGGTAGGAACCGAATGCGAACAACTTTCCTTTCTTGATCGGGGCGCCTCCAGCAATGCCAAACTGGTTTTGGTTGAGACGCGGTACAGTCTTCGTAAAGAAATTTGTCGCGTTCAGTGCATCGTTGCGTACAAAGTCCCACGCGTCGCCGTGGAACTCGTTCGTGCCGGACTTCGTTATAGCAGCTAATACTGCACCTGCGTTCCGACCGTACTCTGCGCTAAAGTTGTGGGTGATTAGCTTGAACTCTTGAAGCGCGTCAGGATTTGGATAGTCCAATCCTGTATTGAAGTATCCAGAACTGTAGTTATTTCCATCGAAGAGATAGTTGACTTCGTTGTAGCGGCCTCCATTGATGTTGGCTGTCGACCCCGCCCGAATACCAGAGTAAACCGCAGGAGCGTTTGACGCTGTAGTCCCGGCTACCAAAGACATCAACGCCGCGGGATTTCGGCCGTTTAATGGGAGGTCTGCCAAGTAGCGGTCAGATACTACTTGGCCGACGCTGCTTGTCTGGGTCTCCAGCACTTGAGCATGCGCGTTTACATTAACCGTCTCACTCACTTGGCCGACCTTGAGCATGATATTCACACTTGCTTTTTGGCCAACTTGCAAGACTATTCCCGTTTGCACATATGTCTGAAACCCTTGCTTCGATACTGTCAGGTCATAGGTGCCGATCGGAAGGGAAGGGACGTCGAAGGACCCATTGGCATTGGTTTGGGTTATGCGAGCTAATCCTGTATTAAAATTGACAATCCGAACAGGAGCATCGGGAATTGCGCTTCCCGATGAGTCAACCACATATCCCCCGAGGGCGGCAGAGGTTCCCGTTTGTGCTATACCTTGGGTAACATACGTGGTAACCAATGCTAACACCGCTAAGGCCATATGCAGAACCCTACGAATGTTCATGAGTGTTTCCTCCCGCACATTTCTTCATTTCGAAATCGTTAAATCGATGCCCACTTAACATCGTTCGTTGACCTTATCTTTGGCGCAGTTGTACGCCCGCAACACAACCACTGGAACGCCCTCGCCTCTCCGCCGCGTTTTGCGGTTTTGAATCAAGCGCAGAGTTTGCCTCATGGATCCTATTGAGCCGAGATTTACCTTGAACATACTTGCACGCAAGTTAGGGAATTCCTTCATAAGAAACATGGCTCACGCGTTGCATGCTGTAAAACGGCATTTCATTAATGCCACCGATGATTCGCGGAGTCTAATCACGACTGTATATGCTTGTCAAGGATTTTTTATGTATGTCGCCGCATAGGGAGAAGTCGCTCTGCGAGCAAAGTAGAAAGTTCCGCTCGGATTGGTGGAAAGTTGGGGATGAGAGAGTAGGAGCTGCGATTGAGTAAAAAGGATCGACGCCGGTCAACAGTGGTGGAAGAATTGAACGACTGCATTGGATCCGGAAGGAAGGGACGGGGCAATTGGGGCTGAACCAGGCGCTGGGTGAGGAATTTGCCAGCGCGGCGGCCCGCCGAGGCTCCAGCACCGCGGGTGGCTAAGCTACCATAACAAATCGTCATCGAGTTCGCTCCGGTCGGTCGCCGAAAGCGATTCAACAATTTCTCCGCCGTCTGTCTTTCGGCGTGGTCATCCGCCACCGAGATTGTTGTATCCAGACATAACCGTGTCGTTCGAGAGGCTTGCGATTGCGTGTGACCGCCCTGGTTTCCCACACGCGCCGATTGGGATTCAGATTGCAGAGACAGCGAGAAATATCAATTTAGGACGTTCTCCAGCCGGTGCTCGGAGCAAGTCGATCAAACGCTTGCAATATCCGATGCCTCGTTAGCCCTTTGGGCGAACTCCCGATTGTCCAGCCACATTTGGCGAGCGCTTGCCTTGCAGCCCCATCGCACCAAGACGTTTCAACTGTCGTGCGATCCGCTGTTTGTCGAGAATGTACTGGACATCGTGGGGCCCTATCTGAACCCGCCCGAACCAGCCATGGTGTTGCGCGGGACGAAAAGACTCAAATCCAGGCCTCGGATCGCACGCAACCCCTGCTGCCCATCGGACCGGGGCAGATCGAGCGACGGGCTCATAACCACGAACGGCAAGGCACACCTCGCCGTTTGCCGCTCTAAAGATGGCTAACAGTAGCGTCATCGGCGAATATACGGTTACTCAAGCTGCCCCACGTGCGAACCGAGCAGGGCCGTCGCCGGCCTCGGGTTCGGCGTTGCGCCACAACCAGTACAGACTCACCGCCAGCTTGCGGGCCAGCGCCACCTTGGCGATGCGCGGGTCGCGCCGCATGGCCAGGTGCACGAAACGCCGCCACTCGGCATCGTGGTGTGCCGCCGATTGCGCCGCTCCCACCAGCCGAGAAACAGCGCAAGCTGGGCACGGCGAAGACCTGCGTTGCGGCTGCTAACAAGAATGCGCGAGTGATCTGGGCGCTGTTGGCGGGCGACGAACCTTACCGCCGCGCGGCTTAGGTGCAGAATAACGAGTTCCTACGGGACTGCAAGGATGATTGGATTGATGGCATAAACGCCGAAAACGGCTTGTCTAGAACCTGCCACGGGAACTGGGGCCTTTCGAGGCCGATGACCTGTTTAAGGAAGACAGGCGCAGATTCCATCAGGGCTCGAGGGCGATAACCCTCAACTTCGAGGCCGGATATATGCACGCAGTCTTTCCTCACGCCACCACACTGACAGTCCTAGTAGCGCGGGCCGGGTCCATATATGCCCCCAGAAAGTAACAAGTTTACTTGTTGACACATGTATGCGAATATCCCAGAATGAAACACAGTCAATGTATTGCCAACGAGAACTGCTCGGGCCTGCAGGCTCATGGAGCTAGGCCGCGGCGGTTATCGTTATGAGCCGCGAGCGGACCACAATGCGCAGCTGCGAGAAGAGTTGGTGAAGTTGGCGCGACAGAAACCGCGCTACGGGTACCGGTGATTGCATGTGCTGTTGAGTAAACGGGGACATCTGGCCAGTGCGCAGCGGATTTGCCGACTGTACCGGGAGGAACGACCGATGGTTCGGCGGCTGAGGAGGAAACGGTTGGTGCGTCCAGCGAACGAAGAACGGCTGCTGTTACGCTCCAATCAGGAATGGGCTTTGGACTTTACCTGCGATGCCTCGGCGACCGGTCGCGGGATCCGCATCCTGGCTGTCGTGGATGCGTTCACACGGGAGTGTCTGACGCTGGAGGTCGACACCAGCCTATCGAGCGAGCGCGTAACTCGCGCTCTGGAACAAGTGATTGAGCAGCGAGGCATGCCGGAGTCGATTCGTTGTGATAATGGGCCGGAGCTGACCTCACGGCACTTCTTGGGCTGGTACGAGGAGCGCAAGATCCAGTTGATCCAGCCGGGACGGCCCATGCAGAACGGCCACGTGGAGAGTTTTCGATGGACGATTGCGAGATGAGCGTTTGAACGCCAGCTGGTTTCGGAACCTGGTCGATGCCAAGGGGAAGATCTCACATTGGCGGAAGGAGTATAACGGCGAGCGATCCCACAGCAGCCTGGGCTATCGTACGCCCAATGAGTTCGCCTAGACACTGAGATCCTGAGTTCTACATGATGAGAAAATCGAGGCACGTCAGAAGAACCTGCAAGAGTTAGGTAGGGTGGATACTGCACCTTTCAGATTATGAAGGATACATGGGGGTGACTGAGGTTCGGGTTGTTCAGAGCACCGTTCACTTATTTTCAGCTACCCCCAGCTTGGAATAATTACGACGATTTAACGGAACTCACAATCGACATATCACAAATAATAGAAATGCATTGCAACTTACTCTCCGAGCATTTTTCCGGCGCTAAAGTGATGTGGAAGAGGGCCGAACTCGTTCGTTTTTCAATTATGAGAAGGGTTATTGGACTCGGGTTCTCTTCGCACTTATTTTCGATAATTGGTCGAATCGCAATTCTCCTTTGGATAGTCATGGTTATAACCGAAGTCGGGCTTGCACAAGCAGCTTTTCCCAGGTCCTATACTCAAGCTGGACAAGATTATGCAGAAGCTACGAAGCTTCTGGAGCGTCACGAATATCATGCGGCGATTGCTTACTTTAGGAAAGCTCTCGCCTCCGGAGGCTCGGCACCGGTAGTGCACAATGGGATCGGTCTTGCCTATTGGCAGATGGGAGATGTAACCTCAGCGGCTGATGAGTTCCGCAAAGCCTCCAAGCTGGACCCGGAGTATGTTGACCCGCTGAATAACCTCGGCCTTATGCTAAGTGACTCTGGCGACCCGAATGCTGCTATTAAGGAATTCGAACATGCCCTCGCAATTGAACCGCAGAATGCGCTTCTGCATAATGATCTCGCTTTGGCCTATTGGAAAGTGATAGCAATAAAACACGGGTCCTCATTGAGTCGTGCTATTGAAGAATTTCAAACTGCCCTCAAATTTTCTCCGGATGATCCAAAAATTCTTAACAACTATGCGCTAGCCCTGAAGTACGAGGGACTTCTGGACGAGAGTATCAACGAATTTGAGAACGCCGTTAGGATTCAGCCACATTACATCGAGGCCCGATGTAATCTAGCAGAGACACTACTCGAAGCAGGCAAATCACAAGATGCAATGCGGGTGGTGCATATTGTACTTCAACTTGACCCCGAAAGTGCTCGCGCACATTATCTCCTTGGCATTATGTTGTTCGGCCAAAATAAACTCGAACCATCAGTGGCCGAATTAAAAAGAGCTGTACAACTTGATCCCGATCGTGAAACATTCCATTATGCTCTGAGCCATGCCTTGGAAAGAACTGGCAACAAAACAGGGGCTCGACTCGAACTTCAAAAATATCTTGAGCTCAACAGTGCACGTCTTGCACCATACCGTGCAGGAATTCAGGGGATTTTAGGGAAGCACTTTCTTGAGCAGCACGAATTAGATCAGGCTATCAATTCTTTCCATTCTGCTGTTGAAGCTGATCCAAAATCACCCCAAGCCCACAATAACCTTGGTTTTGCCGAAGTCGAACATGGGAACATTAAGGCTGCCATAGCTGAATTCCGAGAGGCAGTCCATTTAAACCCGAATTATGCACCCGCGCACTACAATCTAGGATTGTCCCTTCGAAAATCAGGAGAGATTTGTGAATCACAACGCGAGTTTGAAAAAGCGGCCTCACTCGACCCGTTGTTGAAGCCACCTGTGGTCAATGGTCGTATAAACTCTGCGTCGCGAGACGCATGCAAATCGCGTTGAAAATGGTGGTCGCCCTGACATGCCCCGGGCTTTGGTACCAAGCGAAGGGAGACAGTTTACATCACTGAGCGGCCCGTGATTTTTAATCCAAAGCTAGGGTGAGTTTTCCGGTTGCTGCGCGAACTTGCTGGGTGTCTGTTCCCCATAGTTAGTGCCCTGTAACTGAAGTTATATAAGCAAATCGGTCGCCCATGCGTCTAAGATGGAGAGGAGATCTCATATGCGAACTGGGCGCCCCATGACGGAGTTGATCGTGAGCGCGGAAGAACGAGCCACGCTGGAACGATGGGTGCGGCGGCGCAGTTCGGCACAAGCGCTGGCGCTGCGGGCGGGCAGCAATCGTAATGGACTGCGCCATTGGAATGAAACACGGCCGCGGCCAGACAGCGGCGCGTCAGCAAGCAGATGGTGGGCAAGTGGCGCAGTCGATTTGTGCGTCACCGGGTTGACCGGACCGATCTTTATATACCAAGCCCGGCTAGCACTCGTCGAGCGCCTTGGAGCGTTGTGTCGGAATGCCTTACGAGTCCGACCGATGGATTTCCGCGCGCCTTGCGGAATTCATAGCATACACAAATTCGATCGAGACCGCCAGGACCTTCTTCCGGTCCATCCTCGAGCTAGGGCCTGCCGCGCGATATTGGGTCGAAGAGTTCCTGCGATCCTGGACGAGTTCCGGAATTCAGGTCACTGAGGACCTTCAGGGTTTCGCAAAGATCTGGCAGGACATGGTTGCCTACACGGAAAGCCTGCCGGCATGGCAACCCCCGACGCGAGAGGCGAAGTTCTGGCTGCCGGGTGCTGACGGAGTTGCAGAACCGTGGCGTAAAGGACATCTTCATTGCCTGCGTGGATGGGCTGAAAGGATTTCCGGAAGCGATCGAGGCAGTATATCCGCGTACCGAAGTGCAGTTGTGCATCGTGCATCTGGTGCGGGCTTCGCTCAACTACGTGCCCTGGAAAGCGCGCAAGCCGGTGGCGGCGGACCTGCAGTTGATCTACCGTGCCGGCACGGTGGCCGAGGCCGAGCAACATCTGGCGCAGTTGGAGGGCAAGTGGAAAGCCTATCCCAGTGTGAGCCAGGTGTGGCGGCGGAACTGGGCGCGCATCGCGCCGTTTTTCAACTATCCGCCGGACATCCGCAAGGCGATCTACACCACCAACAGTGTGGAATCGCTGAACCGGTCGCTGCGCAAGATCATCAAAACCCGCGGCGGATTCCCCAACCAAGAGGCGGCGCTGAAGTTGCTGTTTCTTTGCGCTTCGGCAAGCCGCGAAGAAGTCGACCATGCCGATCCATCATTGGCGGGAAGCCCTGAACCACTTCACGAATCTGTGGCCGGAACGGATGCCGGCCCTGGAGAGAATTACGCGATGAATGCGTATCCCACTTCTACAGAGATGGGCCGGGGAAAGGGAAACTGCCCCCTTCCCCGGCACCCCATCCCCAAAAACAAACCTCGGTCGTTTACACAAAAGTCTGGACACACCCCGACGGCCCGCAGCCCACCTCTTCCGACGAGCTCATTTTCAGAGCTCAAAGCTGTGATGTAGACTCTCACAACGCTTGGTACAAAAACTCGGTCCGGTCATCAGCATGGCCGCAAATAATGTAGATCGCATCGCTGGCACTCCTCCATTTTCCGGTCGCTTCTACCCGGTTCCAGAGTCTTATATCCGACATTAGCAGCGGCATGCTGTCCTGTGCGAACCCCTGCTCGAATTGTTGCAATACCGGAATTGCAGTTCCGGTCAGTTAGTGCACCATACACTGTTCTGCAAGCACCTCCGTAGCTTCACTCCAGCTGTCTGTTCGGAAGGGTGATGCGGGCAAGCCTGACTCATTGAACAAATCAGCGACTGGGTAATTCTGCCAGGCGTAACGTACGGCGATCGGAGAGGGAACCTTGTCACTACGCACAAAAACCGTGTTTCCGTCGATAGCAGCGTCCGCTGCGTAGAACTTCTCATCCAGGCCAGAAATTTCAAAGCCTCGAAGATGCTGACTGTCAGCACGACTCGCCAAACCATCCTCACAGTGTGTGAAATACACACGAATACCGTTCCCTTCAACCTTCATGCCTTTGTAGATCGGGCCTGAGTAGGTGAGCCGCTCCTGATAGGCCATCGTTTTCGCAGCCAACGCCAGCCGTCTGCCGACTTCCTGCTTGTTTCGTGGATGGTAAGAACGCGGATCCCCAATGTCTACTGTTACCGCCATGGCCGTGTCTGGCACTGAAAGCGTCATTAGTTGCGCCTCTCGCACAAGCGGGAAAAACACAACAGAGGGTAGCGCCGCAAGACTCGAGAGCTGAACGTAGAGGAAAGGAAACTGATAACCCCAGGCACGACGCCAATCGTCGATCATTGCCGGGAAAAGCTTCCGGTACTGCATCCCACGGTTGAGATTCTTTTCACCTTGATACCAAATTACCCCTTTGATCCGATAATTTACGAGAGGTGCGATCATTCCGTTAAACAGTCCGCCTGGACGCATGTTGCTCCGACGTGGGTCATCTGGTATCTTAGGTGGACTTGGGACGGGTTTACCCTGCATCTCAGCTTCATTCGCCTCCCGTTCCCATCGCCGAAAATCAGCCTCGAAATTACCCAACACCGCCTCCCCTTGCTTCACAAAGTGTCGCCACGAATCGACGATACTCTTGAAATCAGGATACGCCTCCACCGTCTGCGTTGTTGTCCAGGATTCAGCCGGGGTTCCACCCCAGGCACTGAGAATCAAGCCGATTGGCTGGTGCAGGGAGTTAAACAGATCCCGGCCAAAGAAATAGCACACCGCGGAAAAGTGACCTACGGTTAACGGACTTGTCATTTCCCATTTCCCTTCGACATTTGCCTGTGGCCGAGAAGCGACCGTTCTCGGGACAGAAAACAGCCGGATCATTGGATAATTTGCGGATGCGATTTCCTCTGGATAGTTGACTGCACCGTTCTCGTCAGCGTCGGGCCCGGGTGAAAGGTGGAATTCCATGTTCGACTGACCCGAACATGTCCACACCTGACCTACTACAACGTCGTGGATGACGATTGTATTCTGGCCAGCAATGGTCATTTCGAAAGGGCCGCCTGATTGTAGAGCGCCGATCTTAGCCTTCCACTGACCTGTGGTATCCGCGGTTGCTTCACTTCTTACATGATTCAGGGATACCACTACTTTTTCGCCTGGCTCAGCCGTTCCCCATATCGTCAGGTCGGTGTCGGCCTGGAGCACCATCTTGTCACTGATCAATGACGGCACCCGGATGTGACCGTGCGCTGAAGGCAGACTGAGAAACATACACACGGTCACCAAGGTGTACGCGAGCCGAGTGGGACATCTCGTGACTGGATTCCTTCCGTGCTTCGCAGGCACTCGATTCACGTCGGCCTTTCACATGCCACAACCCACCACCGCTCGCCCCGCGGCCTGGCATAGTCATTTGTAATTGCATACCGCGACTGAACGATCTCGTGACAGCGGAACTACAGTCTGCCGTCAGTGTCTGGCACTTTTGACAAGTCAAACAAGTGGTCGACCCGGGAGGCAGTGCCCCTTGACTATGCCACACTACCAGGAAGGAATATCAAGACTGGCTGCGTAGCGTTCGACCGTCTTAGTTGGGGCTTCGTTTCGACGAAACCGCTGTCGATCATCGTACGCCGCATATGTTGGAGCCGGATCCAGGTTATTGCCGACGTAGGCGTGTATCGGTTTGTGATCCACGTTAACTTCGATCGCGGTGTTTGCCCGAAACTTGATGTTATAGCGATACGTGGCAACGCGCGTTGCCCCCTCCTGTTGGAAGTCAATTCGCCCGTAGTCGTCCAACCAATACGTTTCAGAATCCTCGCGGATGGGAAATGTAATGACAACGGTCGAATGGACAGGCACTGCTTCCATAACGAGATAGTTCCCAATGAACATCGGGCCGACAGACCGCCCGGCAATAGCGCACTTCAGTGACCGACGGTCCACCCATCCAGGCACCCGAAGGTGGATGCGCTTGGCCTGCTTGTTATGAAGTACGACTTTCCCCTCATACGGGAGGTAACTGTCGATATCGATCCAGGGTGATGCGCGGTTGAGCAGCAGATTGATGCGAGCTGTGCCGTCGGAGTATCTGAGCATACTGTTCCACACATAGTAAAGTGCCTGAGACCCGTTGCCCATACAGCAGTTCATCAAAACGCTGGCGAGTTCAGTGGGACTTCCCCAACCCGCAAAGGTTCCCACCGACTGTTCAAGCAACTTCTCTTGGGAGGATGAAAGCGTCGGATTCAGCGCCTTCAGCTTCCGGAGGTCGATAAATTGTCCTTCAGTCAAGTGATTCCTCACGTAGCCATCGATGTCGTCCCAGTAGTCCCCGATGCCCGCCTCGGAGAGATGGATCGCGAGCGCCAGTATCCGCTCCAGGCCGCAGGTTTCGTGCGAGTGCTTGCCCGTATATTCTTCGAACCATCCCAGCCGATTGATCCCAAACAAACGAACATACTCGTAGCCATCTCGGGCGAAGTTCATCAGGTACGAGTCGTTCGTCGCAATACCATAGGCGAGTACCCCCCTTAGGCCCATAGTCCGCCCAACGGCATGTCCACGGAACTGCCCGTGCTGGTACGGCGTAATTCCGCGCGGGTACCCATCAGGACTCCAACAACCAACATCACGATCCATCATGAACTTAACTAACTTGCCAGCTAACTCTAAAGATGCCTCATCACCAGTCTTCTCGTAACCTCGGACTAGAGCAAGAACAACGCCTCCTACGTAGCCTGGTACCCCCATCGTGTGGGTTGGCAACTTATCAATATGTTGCGGCAGGTCGTTTTGGATCTCATCCTTCTTCCAGCCTGACTTAGGGTAGCTAAGTAAGTCCGCGGCGCCGGGCCGAAGAGGAAAGTAAGCCTCATCCCGCCTGTAAAGCGCGATGGCTGCGAGCTTCGCCGCAGTCGCACGTATACGTTGCAGCCACTCTGGATTGCCGTCGGCATAGTATTGGGTGAGCATGGCCTTCATGATACGGCCCTGGCCATAAATGTTCGCCCAGTCTTCCGGAGCCTTGTCCCAGGGCCGCTCGGGCCCTACGCGCGAATAGAACAAACCGTCCTTATCAATGCATGACACAAGGTAGGAAATATACCGTCGTTGGACATCCTCATGAAGATCGCTGCCCGTCATGGCCCGGGTCATTACAAATCCTTCCCAATATTTTGGACCGCAAGCTGAGAAGCTATGGTCATCGTGCACCATCGTAGGAGGAGAAAAGGTCACTCTAAAGTAGAATTCTGGAACGCCTTCCGTCGGAATAGTGCCGACTAGACCATTAGTCGCTAACTTAGCGCGCTCAACTAAGTCCAAGGTGTCTGGAACGGTGCTACGGTACCGCTGACCCTGCGAAGGAGTTATAACCGCAGCCCTGCTGATTTCCTTGAGGGGCAGGCAAGCACCCAGCAGAGCTCCGGTAGAGCTCGAAAGAAATCCACGACGATTCATGATGTCTCCCAAATGATTGTCCCCAGTTATGATTTTCTCAAGGTAAACTTCAGCCCGAACTCCGAAATTCTGGGAATCGTTAATGTTGGTATTCGGTGACGATGGGTTTTCGTGGTTGAGTGCGTTAAAAAGCTCGGCGCGAAATTGCAGGCGCCGTGACTCGGCCATGGGAAAGTTCTTGTAAATTCCGACATCGATGTCGCAGCTTCCCGATCCGCGAAGAATTCCCAAGAAGATGTTCCAAAAGTGCCTTCTGCGTTGCGTTGGAAGGCCGCAGGATTGAACCAAAGGCCTCCTACTTCGTCCGTCCGTCCACCTGCCGGACTGAAACTAACGCCGGAGACCACGTCCGCGCGATCAAGGTTTTCTCCGGTTCGCGAATTGTCGCCCCCACCGCCGACTGTAATCGAAAATCCACCTTGCCAATATCCAATTGTCGTCAGGTCCCAACCATCTAGGACCTGCCTCGCGATGCCCTATTGTTGCGCAAAGAGCGGAATGCTCCACACGCCAGACATCACAACTTTCTGTGGGACATCAAACTGGATCGGACCACGGTCGTGTGCTGGGTCGAATAGATATGGAGTAAGAGAGCCGGTCTGGTTCGCGACGTTATTTACACGGGCCAGACCCAGGTTTTTCTGGACCGTATAACTTGCCTCAAACGTCACCCCTCGTGAGTAACGTCGTTCAGCCGACAATTGCACTCCATGATACACGTTTGTTTCCGATCGGGGCCCGGATCATAAGCTGGCCAAAGCCCGGGTAAGTAATAAGCCGACAATACGCCCCGTAGAGGCAAGTTGGCCGGCTGCAACGCCAATGGCAAACAAGACCACGGAGAACAACACTACTAACGTCCCAGCGAAAAGGACGCATATCCATCTCCATCCGGCCGATTCTTTTTCGGTTGTCACATAGTGTTTCTTTGGATAAGAAGCTACATTACTATTACATGCAAATTAGGTCCATTTGTCAAGCAACTTTCATTAAACATATGGAGGATATTGCGCTCAATATCAGATGTTTCGATTTTGACAAATGCGCATCTGCTTTCGTATTATAAAATAGAACGTGATGTTGATATTGACACCACTGATCTGCTCGCTTCTCCAGTGGGATTGCCAATACAAGAGTCTAGCGACAAGGGGGAAATGGCAGCTATGAAGACCACACGACGGGGATTCTTTCGAGATGCTTCGGCGGCAGCCGCGAGTTTGGCGCTCGTGGCAAGCTCTGTGCGGGCTTCGGAAATAGATACGAAGTCAAAGAATTCGTCCACGGAAGTCCCCGCCACTCTGGATCTGGTGGAACGGGGGAACTTTGCTCTCAACGGCCTGATCGGGACGATGGACTGGGGAAATGTGCCGGAATTTTACTTCAGGGTGAAACTGGCGCCGCCGACGTTCATTCATGATGCCATCAGCTTTGCGGCCTGCGGGCCGAAGTACTGGGAAGCCGTGGTGATGATGCGCGCTATGACTGCGAGTGAGCGCTTTAACGACATGGAGGAGCGCTACCGGAAATTCATGCTGAGCTGCATTGAGGAAGACGGGCTGTTCTACTGCAAAATCGGGCCCGAACGTCCCTGGGACAAAAGTAGTCCTGAAGACTACGCCAACATCTATGGTCAGGGGCGCATGATTCGCGCCTTGCTCGCGCAGCACGACTACGATAGCAATCCGGAATGGATGCAACGAGCCCGCAAGATCGGCAATCGCCTAGCCGAGATCGCCATTGCCAAGGACGATTACGTCTACTACCCGACGACGCCCGGCTACGGCGACGTCTTCAGTTATCCGAAATCCGGCTGGAAAGTGACGGAACTTCTACGCAAGCCGCAACCCAACATGGCGGATGTGCCGGACGATACTTTTGGAATTCCCATGTATCTGGGGGGCACGATCCTGCCGCTGGTCCGACTGGCGGAGCGGCTGCAGGATGAAAAGACGCTCGAGCTGGCGACGAAACTCACCCGCTTTCTCCTGTTGCCCGATTCTGGCTGGGTTCCGCAGGAGTATGCCCGCGGAGTGGCGCCGGCCGAACATGGTGTCTACCGTGGGCACTTTCACGGGCACGTGATGGCGCTGCGCGGAATCCTAGCCTGCGGCATTGCCACTAACGACACCGGCATGCAGCAGTTTGCGCGGGACGGATACGAATTCTCGCGCAATCTTGGTATCGGTCCGCTGGGCTGGTGCGAGGAATACGCTGGCAAGCATTCGCATGAGACCTGCTGCCTGGCCGACATGATTTCCCTCGCTCTTCATCTTTCTTACGCTGGCCTTGGAGATTACTGGGATGACGTGGACGGCTACGTCAGGAACCACTTGACCGAGGGCCAATTCATTGATCTCGAAAAGATGAAGCGGCTCAACTCCAACCTGACCCCGGAGCAGGAAAAGCTGTTGGAGCGGGCCGTGGGGACCTATTGCGGCTGGGGATCTCCGGTCGCCCTAAGCACGGTATTGCAGAATTGCTGCATGGCGAACGGCGCGCAGTCTCTGTACTCCGCCTGGGAAAGTATCGTGCAGTTTAAGGACGCGACCGCAACTGTGAACCTGTTGCTGAACCGCCAGTCCCCTTGGCTGGATGTGGAGAGCTATCTGCCTTACCAGGGAAAGGTCGTGCTGCGCAACAAAAAGGCGCGGCGAGTTTTGATTCGCATCCCGGGATGGACGCAGCGGCATAGAGTCACTTGCCGCGTCAATGGCAGTCCTGTTCCCGTGCACTTTGTGGGCAACTATCTGCTGCTCGAACGCGTGCCCACATCCGCAGTCGTGACGCTGGCGTTCCCAATCCATGAAGAAGTGCGCACTTTTACAGTGGATGACTACGGAAACCGCGGCCGGGAGCCCAAGGCCCTGGGCCGGTATAAGTACGAGGTAGTTCTGAAGGCAGGCTCCGCCATGAAGGTCAGATCGCTTGAGGGAGATCAGAGTAGAACGTGGGAAGGTGGCAAACTCGATGTTTCCGTCATCTATCCCGCGTACCAAGACCGCGGCTATTTGACCGGTGATGTCGCACCCATGAAAAAAGCCGCTCCGCTCACCACGGCGCACATCATTCGCTCCTGGTAACTTCCGTCGCCAAACAGCGGAAACAGCAGGGCACTACCGAGTCGGGGATTTGGCTCGACCAATCAAGCTGACACAAGCCGATCCAAGGAGAAGAAGATGAATGTTCGGCACACTCACGGTATAGGAGGCTTCTGGACTGACCATGGCCTGTTGGCTTAGCTTCCGGTCGCTACGTTCCCGAGGGTGCTATGGGCCGGAGTTCATCGCCGAGGAGTTGCGGAAGTGGCTGGGAAAGCTGGGCACGAAGACGTTGTACGTCGAGCCTGGGAGTCCGTGGGAGAACGGGGGCTGTGAGAGCTTCAACGGGAAGTTGCGCGATGAGTTCTTGAACGGCGAGGTCTTTTACTCACTGTGAAGGAGGCGCAGATTCTGACTGAGAGGTGGCGAGTGGAATACAACACGGAGCGGCCGTACTCGGCGCGGGGCTATCCACCCCCGGCACCGCAAGCGATCTTGCCAAAGCAAGAGTGGTGTGGAGATGTGGACAACGCTCCGCGTTTCCCACATCTCCACACCCCCCGCGACGACTACGGAAATGTCGAACAAGTCGTTACACTAACACTCCACTGCAACTGCCAAACGTTCCAACTGGGCCGGCTTAGGCTGCCTGTAAAGTCTAAACTGTGAAGTCTAAAACGACGTCAAACCGCCGAAGCGGATTGGAAGGCGACAAGATGGCAAGCCGACAACTGGAAAACAAGAAAGTGCTGGTTACGGGCGCGGGCACCGGTATCGGCCGTGGAGTGGCGCTGGAATTCGCACGGGAGGGCGCCACAGTTGCCATTCATTATTGGCCCAACCCGGAAGGTGCTGAATCAGCAAGGCTGGAAATCGTCAAGGGCGGCGGGAAGGCGAAGATATTCGAGGCCGACTTCCGGAAGATAGACTCCATCCAACAGCTGGCCAGTGAAGTGACGGATTTCCTCGGTGGAATCGATGTGTTGGTTAACAATGCAGGCATCACAGCTAACCTCTCGTTTGAGGACGTAACTCCTGAAGTGTTTGGTGCACTCTACGACGTCAACATTCGCGCCCAGTTTTTTCTCATCCAGGCGCTCCTGCCAGCTATGCAAAAGCAAGGAAAAGGAATCGTTATCAACGTCGCTTCAGTGCATGCTTTTGCCGGATTGACGGAGCACTCTGTTTACGCAGGGACAAAGGGGGCTATTGTGGCATTCACTCGTGCGCTTGCGTTGGAATTGATTGGCAAGGGCGTTCGGGTGAACGCCATCGCTCCCGGCTGGATCTTCACCGAAGGGCATCGCGAGGTGCTGGGAGAAAAATTCGACGTCGAGTCGGCGGGCAAGGCAACGCCGGCTGGGTTTGTTGGTGCGCCGAGGGATATCGGCAGATTGGCGATCTTCCTGGCCTCCGACGAATCGCGGTACATCATCGGTCAGACAATCATCTGTGACGGCGGCCAAAGTGCGATTATGCCGCTCACGGGGGACTTCCGTGCACGCCGAAAAGAACAATGGGGTGTGGGATACGTCGAGGGGCTGAAGAAAAGATAGGTCGAGGTTTAGAGAACAGAGCGATCTGACTTCATACTGATCACATCATTTATAGATTGAACACAATTCTGGTGTCTGGAGATCTTCTATCGTATGCAGAACGCGTCCAAATTCAGGCAAAAGTTGAAGAGCGGCTCGGTTGTCCTCGGAACGGTGGTGGGCTCGCCGGATCCCTGTATAACCGAAGCGCTCTCCTACGGCATGGACTTCGTGTGGATTGACATGGAGCATTCTCCGCTCACCGTGGAGCGAGTCCAGGGCCATTTGATGGCTGCAAAAGGCGGCGACTGTACTGGAATAGTGCGAGTCCCCTGGAATGACGCCGTTCTGATCAAACCGGTTTTGGATGTGGGCGCCGATGGTGTCATCGTACCGATGATTCGTAGTGTCGAAGAAGCGCAGCAGGCGATTGCGGCGTGCCGCTATCCTCCGGACGGCATTCGAGGATATGGCCCCCGCAGGCCGTCTGCCTTTGGCCGGCTCAGCGGCCCGGACTTTTGCCGATCAGAAAACGAGTCGGTGCTGACAATTCTCCAAATTGAGCACATCAACGCCGTAAACAATATTGACGCGATTGCCGCTGTTCCGGGGATTGCAAGCCTTGTACTCGGCCCTAACGATTTGTCGGGCTCTATGGGTCGCATGGGCGAGCCGCAACATCCCGAGGTTAAAGAAGCGATCGAGCGAGTGATCGTTGCGGGGCACAAAGCTGGTGTGCCGGTGGGCATCGGTACAGGTATTAACCTGGCGCAGCTCACTTACTGGATCGAAAAAGGGATCGACTGGATCGCCATGGGCAGCGAGTACGTGCTGATGGTCGAGGCGCTCAATCAAGTTACCGCGGGAGTACGGTCGTTCTCGGCGAAGCGTTCCAAGCCAAACAAGGAACGCGCGCAATGAGACCGTTCAAGGGTTGCGCTGGTTGATCTGTTCAGTCTGACGGGCAATGTAGTGCCTGAGTGGGTGCAACGGGCGGCCAGTTGTCATTGGATTATCCGGCTCGGGCTCCGTGGTATGAGCTTATCCTGCCCAAAGTGCGGAGACGTCGCGACGTCGTCCAGGCCGCGGTGCTCGCTGGTACGAACTCAGAAAACCTACTGATCGCACTGAGGCAAGAGGGAATTCCTTTTGCCACTTTGGGCAACAACATTTTAGATGTCATAGCGGATGGCGTCTACAATACCGTGGATACTGACGACGTCCAGGGTGGATACGACATCACCCGCTATCTCCAAGCGTTAGGCCACAAAGACATCTGGTTTGTTGGTCACGTCGGCCTTCCATGGTTTGCGAGATGCTACGCGGGCTATCGCCGAGCGATGGAGAATGTCGAGAGCATTCCACGAGTATGCGAAAGCATCGTAAGGGATTGGTCCGCAACACCCGAAACACCCTGGTCTTGGCGTTTGCCGCGAGCTCCATCTTTGGACAAGCCCCGCCCACGCCTCCCCCCGCGGGACGATTTGTCGACGTCACCGACAAATCGGGCATTCACTTCAAGCACGAGGCTTCTCCCACATCCAGGAAATACCTGCTCGAAACCATGGGTTCCGGCGTCGCCCTCTTCGACTTCGACAACGACGGGCGCCTGGATATCTTCTTCGCCAACGGCGCGCATCTCAATGATCCAATGCCAAAAGGTGCTATCCCGCAGAAGGATGCTCCCAAGTATTGGAATCGCCTTTATCACCAAAAAGCAGACGGAACCTTCGAAGACGTAACCGAAAAGGCGGGCCTAGCCGGGATCGGCTATTGCACTGGCGTAGCGGTGTCTGACTACGACAACGATGGATACGAAGACCTCTTCGTTGCGGGCTACGGGCGCAGTACGCTCTATCACAACAACGGAAACGGAACATTCACCGACGTGACCGACAACGCCGGGGTCGCGGGGTCAGGCTGGGCCACCAGCGCGGCATGGGTGGACTTTGACAACGACGGACTGCTGGACCTCGTGGTTGCCCGCTACATGCAATGGGATTTCGATGACATCTACTGCGGTGAGCGAAAAGACGGGTACCGCGCCTATTGTCATCCCGATATCTTCAAGCCGGCGTCCATTCTTCTCTATCACAACGACGGTGGTGGCAAGTTCACAGAGGTGTCTCATCGGGCGGGCGCGGACAAGCCTGGTAAAGGACTGGGAGTGGCGGTCGCCGACTACGATCACGACGGCTGGATGGACATTCTCATCGCCAACGATTCCATTCCCGAATACTTGTTTCACAATAAAGCCAACGGAACGTTCGAAGAAGTCGGCCTGGTTTCCGGCCTTGCGCTCGACGGCAGCGGAGCCACCTTCGCCGGCATGGGCGTGGACTTTGGAGACTACAATAATGATGGGTGGCCCGACGTTGTGATCACCGATTTGGCCAATCAGCGCTATGCGCTATTTGCCAATGGCGGAGACGGCACGTTTACCTACGTCACTGGCCCAACGGGTCTAGGCAGCATGACGTTGCTGCACTCCGGATGGGGAGTCAAGTTTCTGGACTACGACAACGACGGCTGGCAAGATCTCTTCGTCGCGCAATCTCACGTGATGGATACGATCGAGATTCAGGAGCCGCATTTGCATTACCGCGAGCCGCCACTGCTTGCGCACAACCAGGAGGGCAAGACGTTTGTCGATGTGTCGGCCCAGTCTGGCGAGGTCTTCGGACAGAAATGGATCGCGCGCGGGCTGGCGACCGGCGATCTCGACAATGACGGCAGGATCGATTTGGTCGTGACCTCGAACGATGGCCCAGCATGGGTGTTGCGCAACGAGACGCCGAATCACAACCACTGGATCACGCTCAAGCTGGTTGGAGTCAAGAGCAACCGTGACGGCATTGGAGCACAGGTCGAGGCAGAAACGGATGCCGGCAAACAGTATGCAACCGTGACTACGGCAAGTAGCTACGAATCATCAAGCGATCGGCGGGTTCATTTTGGGTTGGACACTGCTGGCGTCGTGAAGGTCATTCGCATACGCTGGCCCAGCGGGATTGTGCAAACACTGGAAAACGTCAAGGCCGATCAATTTCTAACCGTCCCCGAGCCGGCACCGATGGCGAAGTAAGAGAGACGGCGAAGTAAGGAAAACTGTCCAATGTTCAGTCCGTGCAGATCGTTTCTTGCCATTGCCGTGATCTGTGCGTTGTCGTTCGCCACAATTCAAAACGTGCCGAGGAGTGGACGCTCAAGAGTGTCCAACCCCCAGCGGTGACTAGCTGCCAGATGTGGACCTTGAGATGCGACGGGATCTGCTGAGAATCGGCAGGGTGAGTCGACACACCTGCTAACCACGCCGGAATAACCCAAGCCTTCTTCCACCGCCGATTTCAGGCCGCGCGGTTGTAACGATGGTGCAAGCCGTCCAGGCGGGCCTGGGAGATCACCGAGCCGGTCGCCGGAGAACGGGTTCTGCCGCCAGGCGTTCCTTGCGCAGCCCGAGATGAGTCCTGTCCTCATGGTAGTAAGAGACGTACTCCGAGAGGAGCCGCCTCAGATGCCGCTCGTTCAGAAGGATGACATGGTCGAGCAGCTCTCGGCGGCAGCTTCCGACCCAGCGTTCGGCAACGCCGTTCTGCCAAGGACTCCGGATCGAGGTTCGTGTGGGAATGATCTTCATCGACCGAAGCGCGGAGGGGACTTCCCACCCGTATGTCGCGTCATGATCCAGGATCAGGAACTCGGGGGCAGACTGATAAGGAAAGGCTTCTCGCAACTGCTGCGCAATCCAGGTGCTCGTCGGACGACGCGTAACGTTGCAGCGAAGAATGCGCTGCCGGTCCTCGCGATTCAGCGGCACCCGGATTTTCCGGTAGCCGTAACGAACCCGAGTTTGAGCGATCTCGCGAATCCGCAGCCGCAGTGCCGTCCTCGGCTCCTGCACGCTCGTATACCGGAAAGTCGAGATCGCCATCCGCGCCACAC
>CAWBGY010000008.1:0-203396 GCA_963788505.1 Terriglobia bacterium | reverse complement strand
CGGAATGTGCGGTCACACAGACCGTACATTTGGCAGCGTCGTTTGCGCTCGAATGGTGATGCGCAATAAATGCCACGGCTGAACTCAATGTCAGCAGCAGGCACAGAAACGCTATCTGTTTCGAGAATGACCGCATAACGATTACGGCACGAACACGTTTTAAGAATTTACACTGGGGATGGAACTCAACGCAACCGGTGTCTACCGGTCTGTAATGGCTGACGCCCACAATGGTCCCGGCACCGTGGTAACCACTGCGGCCCACGGGGGCCCGGTGTCCTGTTTAGGATGTAAGTTCAGGGACGCTTGAGGCGGATTTTGCCTCGGAAGGAACGCAGCTCAAAGAGGGACCCGGTAATCGTCCCCGGTTTGATCAGCAGATTCCCAGCTCCGGGCGCGGAAAAACCGCTGGCAATAGGAAACTCGGGATCAGACTCCCCCTTTATGGAGCGCGCCTTGATGCTGACCAGAGCGCTGGCGGGAATCGAGATGTCAAGGTCGCCCGAATGACTGGTGAGCAGGTATTCTCCAACCGGGCCGGGATCGCCAGCGTAGGAAATTCGACCGCTGCCCGAGTTGACCTCGACCGACGGTCCGGTCACGTTGCGGATATCGACGTTGCCGCTGACCGAGTGAATGTCCAGACGGCTGTTACGAATATCAGTCAAGGTAATCGGCCCGCTCAAAGTTTTCACATGCAGGTGGGCGTCCGTGATATCCGTCACTTCCACCGAACCGGTGGCGGCTTCGAGGACTACATCCCCGCGCAGTCCCTGTGCCCGAAGGCTTCCGTCGGAGGAACGCAGGCTGACCACCGCCTCTGCGGGTACCAGGACCGTATACTCCACCAAATTGGTGCCCTGGCGGTTCGAGATCGAAGACAGCTCAATGCGATCGCCGTGTTGCTCGTTCAGCAGGCTGACCGCATCCGAGTGCGAAACCGTCTCGACCACGACCTGTCTGCTTCCCGAGGGCTTGACCGTGATGGGACCGTAATTATTGGTGATCGAGACCACCGCTCCCGGTCCGACGGTGTAGGTGATTTCCTTCTTCTCCTGGTTGCTTTCCTGGGCCACAACGGCCACGGTCAGGAGAGAGAGGACAATGCAAACTCTGGTCGGAACCACGACAACGGTACGGAATCTCATACACCCCCGAGCCTGTCGGAACAACGGAACTCCTGCAGTTATAACCGTATCCGTACACGGTCTGCAAGACAGAACCTAGTGGTCTAGATGCATATCTATGCGCCCCAAGAGGCCTGGCTCGGCACGAAATTCTGGGGCGGACATCGTTTCAGGACTCGTTACTGCATTCGACATCGAGCCAGGCTTCTGCTGGCAAACTGGAGCCGACAATCTGGCGGCATCTGCGTCCTCGGGCTCGACCAGTTCGGCGACTACAACGAATCGATGGAGAGTGTTACAGGCAATGACCCCCAGACAACCAAATCAGACCAGTCAGCAACTAAATAATTAGTTGACCTTTGGTCCGCGCATTGCGTCTAATAAGAACAGGAGGAGGATGGCTTGTGCCGCCGAGAAAGTCTGAGACCCTGACCGAGGCTGAACTGCGCCTGATGGACGTGCTCTGGCAAAAGGGCGCGGCCACGGTCCAGCAGGTGCTCGATGCGCTTCCCCAGAAGCCGGCGCTGGCCTATAACTCCGTCCTGACCACCATTCGCGTCCTGGAAAACAAGGGCTACGTCGAGCACGTCAAAGACGGCCGGGCCCACATTTACCGACCCATCATGGAGCGTGAGGAAGCCTCGCGCTCCGAAATCCGGCACCTGGTCGGCCGGTTCTTCAAAAATTCTCACGAATTGCTGGTCCTGAATATTCTCGAAGACCAGGCCCTCGAAGCCGAGGAACTGAAGCACCTTCGGGCATTGCTGCAATCGAGAGAAGAGAAAGAGAAATAGCAAGAGATCCATGATGATCGCGGCGCTCAATCTGCAATCCGTAGCCCAGCTTTCCGCCGAGCACATCCTGAACTGCGCGGCGGAAGGGATGATCATCGTGCTACTGGCCTGGCTCCTGCTGCGCGCCGTCGGCCGGCAGAATTCGGGCACCCGCTTCGCGGTCTGGTTTGCGGCTTTGTTGGGGATCGCGGCCCTGCCCCTTATCGGCAACTGGGCTGCGGGTGGAGCCGAGCTGACGAAACGGTCCGAGATCACCCTGCCCGGGGCGTGGGCGCTTTATATCTCCGCCGCGTGGCTGCTGATGGCAAGCGCAGGATTGATCAGGGTGGGCATCGGTTTCTGGCACCTGCACCGGCTTCGCAAAGGTTGCGTGCCCGTCGATGTGGCGGCACTCAGTCCCATACTGCGCAAGACTCTGGAAGAGTTCGACTCGTCGAGAGCGGTGAAGCTCTGTACCTCCGATCAGTTGCGAGTACCGACCGCAATCGGGTTCATGAAACCGCTCGTGGTCATCCCCGCATGGACCATGCGGGACCTTTCCACCCCGGAACTGAACACGATCCTGCTGCATGAGCTGGCCCATCTGCGGCGGCGTGATGACTGGACCAATCTGGTGCAGAAGATTTTAGGCGCGCTGCTGTTCTTCCACCCCGCGGTGTGGTGGATCGAGAAGAAGCTGGCGCTCGAACGCGAGATGGCCTGCGACGATTTGGTTTTGGCCGAGGCCACGAGTCCGCGAGCGTACGCGGAGTGTCTGGTGGCAATGGCCGAGAAGACCTGCCTGCGGCGACGGTCCGCCCTGGCGCAGGCCGCGGTGGACCGCCTGCGGCACGTCTCGCTGCGGGTATCGCAGATTCTGGACGTGAACCGTCCGAATGCCACACGGGTGTGGAGGCCGGCGCCAGTCCTGGTGACTGGCGTGTCGTTGGTCTGCCTGGTGGCGTTGTCACATGCACCCACCCGGCTGGTGTCGTTCGACAACACCGCCGCTCCCTCGTCGCTTACGAGTCAGATCCCATCTGGAGATTTTGCGACGAGTGCGATGGCGTCCATGGGTGCGCACGTGGTTCCCGCAAGGCTTCAGTTGCAACGGAAAGAGGTCCGACGGGAGAGTGTTCCGCTGGAAGGCAAGAGTTCCGTTCCCATAATCGCGAAGTCCGCGGTCAAGAGCCCGTTCAGAAGGATGCGCAAGCCTGAAGTCTTCCCCGCGAGCGCGGCCGAGCATCGAGTCAGGGCCCCGATGCTGGTTCGCAGCAGTATGCGAGAAGACGCGGTCGCGCCTCGGACTTTGTTTCTCGTGATGCAAACCGAGGTGGTGCAGGGCGGACAGTATGACGCTGCGCCGGTCGTGGTGTGGGACCTGTGCGTGTGGCAGGTAACCGTGGTCGGCTCGGGGCCGAACCAGGTGGTGGCGGGATTTATCGCCAAGTCGATTTGAGTTTTTTTTTGCTTTCAACAACTAAATAATTAGTTGCATACATGAAAACAGGAGTGACAAAAATGAAAAACTGGCTCACAAACTGGAAGACGATCGCAAGCCGACGTCTCATCATCCCAATTCTGTCCATCGCCCTGGTGGGTGGCTTCGTGACCTACGATTTCGTAAAGGCCATGCCGGCGAAGGCTGCGATGGCTGGTCCCACCACGACTGCGCTCGATAACAACAGCGTGGGGGCGCTGCTCTCGCTCGACCAGGCCATGGAAACCCTGGCCGCGCGCGTCACCCCCGCCATCGTGAATGTCACGGTGACATCGCACACCAAGGTCAGCTCGTCTGATGACAACGCTCAGGACATGCAGCAATTCTTTGGTCCGTTCGGACAGTTCTTCGGACAACAGATGCAGCCGCGGCACATGATGCCGCAACCGCAGCAGCGGGTTGAGCATGGACTGGGCAGCGGGGTCATCATCTCCCCCGACGGATACATCGTGACCAACAATCACGTGGTCGAGGGTGCGACCGACGTTCGTGTCACCATGAGCGACCGCCGCATTCTGCCCGCCAAGGTGGTGGGCACCGATCCGCTGACCGATTTGGCGGTCATCAAGATCGAGGGTCACGACCTGCCCAACGCCCCCTGGGGCGACTCCACAAAACTGCGCCAGGGCCAGACCGTTCTGGCATTCGGCAATCCATACGGATTCCGCTTTACGGTGACGCGCGGCATCGTCAGCGCGCTGAACCGTCCCAACCCATCGTCCGACGACGCCCACAAGCCGGGTGAGTTCATCCAGACCGATGCGGCGATCAATCCGGGAAACTCCGGCGGGCCGCTGGTGAATGCGCACGGGGAAGTGGTCGGGATTAACACCTTCCTGATTTCGCCTTCGGGTTCGTTCTCGGGCATGGGATTTGCCATCCCGACCCAGATCGTTCGTCCCACGGTGGAAAAGCTGATCCAGTATGGCAAGGTGACGCACGGCTACATAGGAATCGGAATTTCCGACGTCACTCCGGACAACTCGAAGTTCTTCCACATGGAGAAAGCCGTTGGAGCGGTGGTGACCCAGGTCGATCCTGACTCGCCCGGCGCCAAGGCTGGCCTGAAGGTCGGCGACGTAATCGCCCAGATCGATGGCAACGAGGTAAGCGATGCGGGCTCTCTGCAGGTAGTCGTGGGAGAGAAGAACCCAGGCACGACCGTCCATCTGGAGGTCATGCGTGATGGCAAGAACGTGGCAGTTCCGGTGACCCTGGAAGCCATGGGCAGCCACGACAAAGCCCTCGACGAAAACGCGGATGCCGGACACGGCAAGCCGCGCTGGGGAATTGGGCTGGCCGATATCACTCCGGACATGCGCCAGCAATTGCAGGCGCCCAACACTCTGCACGGAGCGGTGGTCCAGGAAGTGCGGCCGGGCAGCCCGGCCGACAACGCCGGCCTGCAGTCTGGCGATGTGATCGTGGAAGTGGATCGCAAGCCGGTGGACAACGCGTCCGAGGTTCAGAAGGCGCTGAGCAGCGTGCCCCAGGGACAGGATGCGCTGGTGCTGGTGTGGTCAAACGGCGGCAGTACGTTCCGTGTGCTGCATCCGGCCCAGCCCGGGCAAGGCGACAGCGGCATGTAGCAAGGTTGCACTTCGTTTCTCCCCAGGGGAGGTGGACGTTCGCGTCTGCCTCCCCATTTTTGTTTGCGCGGTGGCAATCCCTACTCATGCTGGCTGACGGAAAGCACGTTTCCGTCCAGATCCTTGAACCAGGCCACTTTGCTGCCACCGGGCGCCGTCCAGATTCCCAGTTCCTGGTCCTGGACGAAGGGGTATTTCTCGAAGGCAACGCCGCGCTCCTGCAGCCAGCGGACGACGGCCTCAATGTCTCGCACTTCCCAACCCAGAACGGTGTACGAGGCGGGAGTGAAGTTTTCCGCCTTGGCGACCCGGATCATGGTTTCGCCGGCTCTCAACACCAGGGCAAACGGGTCGTCGCTGACGAATCGGAATCCCAGTTTGCCTTCGTAAAACGCGCGGGCGCCGGTGGAATCTTTGGTAGGAACGAAGCCAATCACCTTGCTTGAAGCCAGCATTTCCGCCTCCCGGCCTGAAATTGATGCCCCCGACCCTTGCCCGGAGAAGGTCGATTATTTCCCCACCCTGGGTGAAAAATTGACCTATAATCCCTGGCTTAATCCTGCCTCCTGCATGTTCTTGCCCAGGAGGTTCGAGGATTCCGAGGCCTTCCCATGGCGACCGATACTATACCCACCGGCGCGGCCCCGCGCATAGCGGTTGTGTCGACGGATGAATCCGTCCAGCTGGCGGTGCAGGAAGTACTGGCGTCTGCCTTCCACGCCACGCTCTTGGATTCGGGAGAACAGGTATTGCCGCTGCTCGACGAGGCTACCGTCGAAGCCGTGATTCTGGACCTTGAAACCGCACAGGCCTCCGACGATCAAATGTTGCGGCTGATACGCAAACTGCGCGCTCATGACGAGAATCTGGTCCTGCTGGGCTTCACCCGAGCGCACAACAAGGCCTCGCGAAATCAATTCGAACAGGCTGGGATCGGCCATTGTTTCGTCGCTCCGGTGGATTTCGAGGAAGTGCAGGCCGTCCTCCACAGCGCCCTGCAGGAACGAGCGACGGAAATCGAGAATCGCAGGATTCGGGAAGAGGCCCGCAACCGAAATTCGTTTTGCCAGCTGATCGGCGGCAGCGAGCCCATGCGACTGGTGTATGACGCCATCAGCCGCGTGGCCGAAAGCAACGTCAATGTGCTGGTTCGGGGCGAAAGCGGGACCGGAAAAGAGCTGGTGGCACAGGCCATCGTTGCCAGCGGCCCGCGGCGAGACAAGCCATTCGTGAGCGTGAACTGCGCCGCCCTCCCGGAAAGCCTGATCGAGGCGGAGCTGTTTGGCCATGAAAAAGGGGCTTTCACGGATGCCCACGAATCCCGGGCCGGCCATATCGAATCGGCCAACGGCGGAACGCTTTTCCTGGATGAGATTGGCACTCTGGGGTTGGCTTTGCAAAGCAAGCTGCTGCGGGTCCTGGAACAGCACATCATCCAGCGCATCGGCAGCCGGAGCAGCAAGCGGATCGATTTCCGGCTTATCGCCGCTACCAACGAGGATCTGGAGCAGGCGGTGCGGACGGGACGCTTCCGGGAAGATCTGTACTACCGCATCAACGTGGTCCCCATCGTCCTTCCCCCCTTACGCGAACGGCCGGGAGACGTGGCCATCCTGCTGGACCACTTTCTGCGCATGTATTGCGCCGCCGGCAGCGTTCCTCTCAAGCGCCTGGATTCGGACGCGCTCGAAATTCTCGAGGAATATCACTGGCCGGGGAATGTCCGGGAGCTGGAGAACCTGGTCCAACGGCTGGTGGTGATGGGCTCGGGGGCGGTGATCACCGCCAAGCACCTGCCCCAGCAGATCCTTTACAGCAGCACCGCCAAACAGGAGGCGCTGCTCATTCCCGAAGAGGGAATTTCGTTCGATGAAGAGATGGCCCGGATTGAATTGGCCTATCTGCAAGCCGCTCTGCGCCGGACCGGGGGCAAGAAGGTGGCGGCCGCGGCCCTGCTCCAGATCAATGCCCAGAAGATGAAGTACCTCTGCCGGAAGTATGGCCTACAGGGTTAATTATTAACCCTGCTTGGGTTAATTTTTAACCGGGCGGAGAACGTTTTTCCTGGAGGGTCGGGATTTCCACAATCGGCTCCAGGTCTATCTTTCTGAATTGATTGATTATTTCGCCGCTGGCACCGACCGGAGGAGTTTGGCCCCACCTTTGCTTATCACAATGCCGAACCGGACAGAGCAGGTCGATAAAGCTGGCCGGTCGGAAAATCAAATTCATCTTTTGACGGAGGACGTCATGTCGGTACAAAAGAAATCCTTGATCAGCCAGCGGTCCGCAGTAAAGAGTGCAATTCTGGCCACGCCCCAGACTTCAGGCAATCGTCCCGCCGTTAGGCCGGCGACCCTGCCCGCGAGAGCGCCGGCAAAGATGCCCGCGAGAGCGCCTGCGAAGATGCCCGCAAAGGCACCGGCGAAAATGGCCGCAAAAGCGCCAGCGAAAATGCCCGCGCACAAGCCAGCCAAAGCCACGGCGCGTCGTGGGGGCGTCTAAACAGGAGCATCCCCGGGGGCAACCTCTGGCCGGGCGTCACGGCCCCTGGGAGCTCTTGGTAACGAGCCAAGTTGTAGGCGGTTGCGCCGTGAAAAGGGCTGCGAAATATCGCAGCCCTTTTGTTTACCCACCTGTTTTACCCACCCTGGCAGGCGATTGTCCCCCGCTTCACCACATGCGGCGTCCAACCAGGTCGCGGGCGAAGCGCCAGACCAATCCCGCCGCACTGCGACGGCCCACCAGGATCTTGGCCTCCCCGCTCATCCCTTCTCTTAAGTCGCCCCGGTTTTGCAGCTCCACGTTTCCCACATAGAACTTGGGGGAACGAATGCCCTCCAGGTTCTGGGTCTCGACCAATCCTGCTTCGATCGATGAGGACGCGGGCGCCAACGAAGCCAACGTCCCAGACCAGGGTTCAAACTGCGACTCGGCATGAAGCCGTACCGGAGCTCCCACCTGAACATCCCGCATACCGAATTCAGGAACGTAGATGCGCGCGTTCATGACAGACAAATCGGCTACTTCCGCGACTTCAGTCCCGGGCTTCAAGTATTTACCCAAGAGATCATGCAGCCGCGGGGTGGTGACGGTGCCATTAATGGGGCTGGTGACTTGCAGATGTTTCATCTCTTCGGTAAAGCTGCGGTGGCGCTGGCTGGCTTGCTGACGTTCGCGCTCGGCGGGTCCAAAATTCTCATAGCGCAGGCTGGCCTGGGTGGCTCGAGCAGAGGCATTACGCAAATCGGCATTGGCCTGGCCGGCTGCCGACTCCAGTTCCAGGTTGCGCAATCGCAAAATCGAACCACCGGCGGCGACTGGTTGTCCTTCGTCGGCCAGGATCTCGGTCACGGTTCCCGGCACTTCGGCGTGGATCAAAGTTGCGCGAACCGGCTCCAGCACGAAACGTCCACTCACGAAGCTGGGCCAGACCGGCGCGAACAGAACGGCGAGAACGGCCATACCCACCAGGGCGGCGCGAAATGGAGTAAACCAGGCGACGACCCGTTCCTTCTTGTCGAGATAAACTGTTTTCATGAATCTCTCCAACATGGTGATGCGCGAGCTGAAGATTCGCAGGGCCAGCAAAAGCGCCGGCAACCACGCCCACTCAGGCGTGTAGGCCTTCAGGATGTGGTATGCGAAGATCACCACCAGGCCCATCAAGGTGTAGCTGTACAAACTCGAAAGCAACGAATAAACGATGTACAACACCCGCCGGTGCCGCGGGACGTATTCCACTTCAGCCGGCAAGCGGAAAATATACTTGCGTGTCCAGCTGGAGACGAAAGCCGTCGACCGTTCCTTCAGGTCGCTTTCGTCGATCAATTCGGCCAGCAGGTAATAGCCGTCCAGCTTGATCAGCGGGTTCAGGTTCAGCAGGGACACGCCGATGCCGGTGATCATCATGATCTTGTAAGCAAAGTCGTGGACAAACATCCCGGTAGCCGTGCCCCACCAGACGATGGTGGCGCCCATACAGAGGATGAGGTCGATCCAGATTCCCGCGGCGATGGTAGAAATGCGGGCTTTCTTGTCGCCCACGATCCAGACCTGGGTGCAATCACAGACGAAAGTGGGCTCAAAAAACATCAAGATGAGCTGCATCCTTTCCACCCGGGCGCCAAAGTGCTTGCAGGTCAGACCATGGCCGGCCTCGTGGAAGAAAGCCAGGGATCCAAACAGAAACCACAACTCCACCAGGTCCCATGTGCTCTTCTTGGTAAAGTTGTAGAAGGCAAAACTGTCGCGCCAGACTTCGCTGAATTTGTCCGCCCACATCCAGCCCATGACCGCGAACAGGAAAAGGGTCAACAGGATGAACCAGGTGCTGTAAATGAACTCGCAGTAAGGCTGGACCAGGGACAGGTAGTCGTCGGCGCGGGCCCAGGTGTGCAGCGTGATGTTGGTCACGTCGGCAATATGAAACCGGCCCCGCTTTTGCCGCTCGCTGCTTATCTTTTGCCGGAGTGTGATGTTCTTCTCCAGCGGGGTCTTGTAGAACAGGTCGCCGCCCTGTTCCATGTACGAGGCAAACTGCCTGACCTCTTCTTCCGAATAAGAGAGATTGGCCTGCTGGAGAATGAGGTCAGAAATCTGTTGGTAGGAGCGCTCGCCGTCGAATAGCTCGAGCAGTTGCCACTGCTCCGGAGCGAAGCGGAGGTAGATCTCGGTGCCAGGCATTTTCGCCAGCACCACGCGTTCGCCCTGCTCTACGTGCTCCTTGTGGATGACGCGAGGGTCCAGCTTGGGATAGCGGCGCTTTGCGGCGCTTGCGGGAAGATCCGGCAGCGCTACTTCAAGAGCTTCAAGGATGTTCATTGCGGATTCGTCAGGCGAATGTTGGTGAGCATTCCCGGCCTCAAGTCCGGGGCCTGACCCTGAAGCCGGGCCAGCACTTCGATGGTTCCGCTCGCGGGATCGACCACCGGGCTGATCTGGGTGACCACGGCGATGTGATAAACCGCGGATGAGCCGTCCGCCAATTCAACCCGCACGGTTCGTCCATTCTTTATTTTTCCGAGGAACCGTTCCGGAAGAGTGAACTTGACTTCCAGCGGCGACACGGCGGTGACCCAGAACAGGCGGTCGCCAATCCCAACTTTTTGCCCCATGCGCACATAACGGCGGGCGACGACCCCATCAAACGGAGCTGTAATCCGGGTCTTTTCTTTTTCCAGCGCCAGCGATCGCTCCGTCGCCTGAGCGTTGGTCAGGAGTTCGGTTTCGCGGCTGATTTCGAACTTGTCGGCTTCCACTTTGTATTGCGCGTGCTCCAGCGTTTCCTTGGTGAATACGCCGGCTTCCCAGAGCTTTTGAGCCCGCACCAGATCGGATTCAAGCACCTTGGTCTCGGCTTGCCAGTTTTTCAGGTCGGCCTGGATGGAGCGCGTTTTGGCGGAGGCGGCGTCGAGGTCGGCGGAAATCTGGCGGTCGTCGAGCCGGGCGAGCAACTGGCCCTTGCGCACATGAGTATTGGGCTCGGCAAAGATGGAGACGATGAGGCCTTCGCGCAGGGCAGCCACGTCCACCTGGTTCTCCACCACGATCGGGCCCGACGCCACAAAGGCGCTGTCATCTGGGGCGGGAGTCGACGGCGCAGGAGCGGGCGCGGGCGCGGCGGGGCGTGTTGCCGGCGCGGCCGCGGCCACTTTGGAAGTGTCGCCAGCGTCGCTGCAACTGGCTAGAGCCAGCGCGAGGATCATCAGCAGAGCGAGCATGACAGCGCGTTTCATGGGACCCCCGGTTTATCTACTCATCGTGTGCCGCCGGCTACTCGGCGGGCAGGATTTCATGCGCCTGTCCGGCCAGCCGCGAAGCGGCGCAAAGAATCAAGCCCACGGCGCAAGCCGTGGGTTCAAGGGTTGAGCAAGGCCGAGCCCCAATGGGGCGAAAGAGGGGGTTGATCCGCCTGTCTGTGTCCCATGCCTCGTGTCTCTGTTCCACCCCTTCAGAGCTAACCCCCGCTTTCGACCCACGGCTTGCGCCGTGGGCTACATTCTTTGCGCCGCTTCGCGGCGTTTCGGATGTCGCTCCGCTGGAAGCTTCACGCCGGCCCTACCCAGTTCACCATCCAAACCAGGACCACAGCTTTGACCAGATCCATATCGCGGGCCGGCGGAACAGCACCTTCCCGGCCGGGCTCCATCCGGTGACGACTTTGCCTCGACCCTGCATGCCGTCCCGAATCGCGCCGTCGGGGTTGGGCACAAGAACGCGGACAAAGAAGAAGCGGTCCGACCCTTGCGCCTGGCTTTTGGGGCTGACCACGGTCACCACGCCATGAAACGTGCGGGTAGGAAATCCCTCCAACTTTATGGACGCTTTCTCGCCGGGGTGAAGAAGCAGGACATCGTCTTCGTCGATGGCCACGTCCACAACGGCGCGCGAGGTGTCGACAACTTCGGCAAAGGTATCGCCGGGCATCAGCTTGCGGCCCATCAGATCTTCCACGTGCGGAGTTGCGACCACGCCGTTGATGGGCGACCGCAACTGGGTGCGGTCGAGGCGTTCGCGGGCCCGGGTCAGTTCCGCGGCCCAATAGTCGGCTTGAACGCGCTGAATGCCGGCCTCGCCGCCGTCGTTGTTATTCAATGCCCGATTCATTTGGGAGACCGCGGTTTCATACTTGGCCTGGGCGGCCGCCAGTTGAGCACGGTACTGCCAATCCGCAAGACTGGCCAGGACACTTCCGGCGCTCACCACATCACCCTCTCGAACATTGACGCGTTGGACTACGCCTTCGACCTCCGGTTGTATGAGAACGCTTTGCGCCGGGCTGACAGAAGCGTCGCCCACCACGCGCAGCGGCAAGGGGAAGAGCAGCAGGAACAACAGGGCCGCGACCGCGGCTGCAACCAGCACCGCCCGGCGCCGCTTTTCGAGCGCCAGGAACTTGCGTTTCCGGTCGAGCACCGGCTTCAGCAGGTCGATGAAGGGAACTTCCCGGTACAGCGAGGCATTGCGCAGCGCCACCGTCGCCTGCGACGCCAGAATCTTGATCATCTCCAGGTGCGCCGGTCCCAGGAAATCGGGATCGCTGCTCTCGAACGACAAGGTCCCGACGCGGCCGTCGTCGTCGGCCAGAGACACAGCGTAAAAGCCACGCATACCGGTCTCTGAGAAATATTTGCCTAGCTTGGCTTGTGTCTCCAGGCGTGGATCTTCGAACTGTTCTCCATGCTGCGAAAAGGACAGCGCTTCATTCGAAAGCGAGGCCCATTCCAGCAACTCCTGCAGCCGAACTACATTCGGGTCTTGCGGGTTGATGCGAGGCATGCCGGTAATGGCGCGGACCTTGAGCCGTCCCCGTTCCTCCAGGGCGATGGCCGCCCTTTCATAGGGAATGACGGCGCCAGGCCCGGTTACGATCGCATCCAATACCCGGTCCAGATCGAGAGTGGAGGTAATTTCCGCACTTACCTTGACCAGGGTTTCGAGGATCTCGACTTTGCGCTCAGCCTGGAGCATTCCGGCATTGTTCAGCGCCGACGCCGCGCTCTCAGCGATGGAATTGAGCAGGAAAAGGTCGTCTTCGTCGAATGCGGAGCCATCCGCCTTGTTGATGACTTCGATCACGCCAACCTCGAAGCCCTTGGCCACCAATGGCGCAACCAGGACAGAAAAGATACCGCCGTTCCGGCCTGCATTTCGTCGCTGCAAGCGCGGGTCGCCCGCATCTTCGATAATCAGGGGTTCCCCGGAGTCGGAGACATCGGCCACGTAACCTTCTCCTGTTTTTTCCGAAGCACCCACCTCGCAGGTGGCATCTTCGCCCGGCCCGGTCGATCAGCAGCAGTTCCCGCTCGTCCTTGACCAGCCAGAGGTTCACCGCCTGAGCTTCAAGCAGTTCGCGCACCTTGGCGGTAATGATGGGATTGAGTTCGTCCATTTCCAGGGTGGAGTTAAAGACTCTTTCCACGTCGTAAAGCTGGGTCAATCGGGAAATGGATCCGAGATGCGAGTTGCGTTCCGCTTCGTAGTGAATCGCGTTCGAAAACGCGGGAGCGGCATGTTCGACCAGTTCCACCAATCCAGACAGATCGGCTTCGTCAATTGCCTCATCGAAGGTGGCTGCTTCCAGGGCCCCGATGAGAGTCTGATTGACGATCATGGGAACGTAGGCCAGAGACAGGAGGGTGCGCCGGGCGTGAAGGTGGGCATAGTCTTCCCGTATGAGATTCGCCCCGGACAGAAGCAAGGGTTGGCCCTCCCTGGCCAGGAGGCCCAGGGTGCCCGAATCGGAGGGGGCCACGTCGTTGTCCAGGTGAATATCGCCGGCTACTGCCTTGGCGGACCACCGCGTTGTTCCCTGATGTTCTTCCAGGAGATACACTGCGGCGGCGGAGCCGGGCATGATTTCGGTGATCTGCTGGGCGAGCAGGAAGGCACGTGGCTGGACTTCGCGTTCCTGGAGCAGGGCACTCAGGAACCGGGCCTGCGCATCGACAGATGTCGACTTCGGCATTTCTTGTTTGGCAGCCGCCCGTTGCCGGTCGCAAGACTCAATGAAGCTGTGGGGGAGGGCGAGGGTCCCGCGCACTTGCAAATTCGCGGCGGCTCCCGTAAGTTGAGCGGGCAATCTAACAAATCGCCTGGCCTCTGTCAATGTTTCCCAGTGGCGGGGCGTCCCGCACGGATTGGCTCCGGAGGAGCAAGATGGAAATCAACGTCCGCAGACTTTCAGAGGTTCAGATCGTGCAGATTCGCGGTGCCTTACGGCTGGGCCCCGGAGTGGACAGCTTTCGTCAGACGGTGGACGACGCGATGGCGGCCGGGGACACGCGGCTGGTCATTAACTTTGCCGAAGTACCGATGATCGATTCCAGTGGCATCGGCATCCTGGTCAAGGCGATGGCCTCGGCGAAGCAGCGCGGCGGCGGCGTGAAGCTGGTCACACCCTCGAAGTTCGTGGTGCAAACTTTGAAACTGATTGGCGTCCTGAACCTGTTTGAAACTTTTGAAGACGAGGATGCGGCGGTGCAATCGTTTAACTCAAAGTGAACAGGGTTTGCCTGGCACATCCCGCGTTAGTGCAGATGAATATTGAAGGTGTTGAAGATGTTGAAAAGGTAGATCGCACTCCCCAAAGACAGAATGGCCAGGGTAAACGCGGCCAGGGATGAGCTGAAACGGCGTCGGCGCGGAGGGGGTTGGTCCTCGAGGGCGGCCCGGTACTTATCGATCCACTCCTGGTCCTTGCAGGCTCGACCAAACGACGACTGGATCGACTCCTGGAGCCGGCGCTCATCGTCCCGGTCGAGACCAACAAAGCGAAAGGGTTGCTGGGTCCAGGAAACCGGTTTCAGCATTTCCGCGGTGCCCAGCACCGGTCCGGTCGGGGTCACGAACATTAACTTCACCCGGGACTCACGAACCAGCGGTTTGGGCAGGCAGAGTATGCCCCCGGTGAGCGAGATGACTTCCAGTTGTCCTTGGGTCCGATGGCCGTCTTCAAAGCGAAGAACTGCGGGAGTGATGTCGGACAGATTCAATCGCGGCGCCCGACGATCGGGGTTAGGTTGGGGGAGGGCATTCACAGAATGAGTATCCTCTTTGTCGACCCCGCGCAGCAGATTACGGAAGGACCTGGGATGGTCTCGTTACCTCAAGGCAGACATCAGACTCGGGACCTCGGACCTCGGCCCAATCATGAGGTCCGCTGTCGGCCGCTTCCGGCGGATGCTCTCCTGCCCGCGGCACCGATGTATCGAAAAAACAGATAGGCTAAAGCGGCAATTTGGATTGACAGGTGCAGCCTACGCCACTACCCTGTTTACATACAGATCAGGCTGAATTTTCATGAATCGTCTGGCAATCATCGTGAGCGGTTCTGCCCGGGAGGTGCGATTGCCGGTACTCGCCCTTAGCGTGGCCATTCCTGGCCTGGTGCTTGCACCTCACGAAATAGAGAGCGGTGGATGATTTAGCAATATCAAGATCAGCAAGAGGCCATCATCCACCGCATCGGATGATGGCTTTTTTAGTTTCTGCGCATTGGCCGGCAGGGCCCGCTGGGCCGGGAGGAAGACTTGGCACAACCAGAGCATGTAACCATATTCGACACTACCTTGCGCGACGGAGAACAGTCTCCGGGCTGCAGTATGAACGTAGCCGAGAAGGTGCGCATGGCGCACCAGCTCGATCGCCTGGGGGTGGACATCATCGAGGCCGGATTTCCCATCGCCTCGGAAGGCGACTTTGAGGCGGTGCGGGTGCTGGCACGTGAGATCCGCCGGCCTGTAATCGCCGCCCTGGCACGTAGTTGTCCAGGCGACATCGAGCGGGCCTGGCGCGCTCTCGAGGGCGCCTCCCGTCCCCGTATTCACACCTTTCTGGCCACTTCCGATATCCACCTGCAGCACAAGCTCAAGATTTCGCAGCGGCAGTGCCTGGAGCAGGCGCGCGACGGCGTCAAACTGGCCCGGTCGTTCTGCAAGGACGTGCAGTTCTCCGCCGAAGATGCCAGCCGCACCGACATCACCTTCCTGTGCGAGGTGCTGGAGGCGGTGATCGAGGCGGGGGCGACGACTCTGAACATTCCGGACACGGTCGGCTTCAGCGTGCCCCACGAATTTGGCGAACTGATCCAGACCCTGCGCCGCCGGGTGCGGGGCATCGACGGCGTGACCATTTCGGTGCACTGCCACGATGATCTGGGAGTGTCTGTGGCAAACTCACTGGCAGCCATCGGCGCGGGTGCGCGCCAGGTGGAATGCACGGTGAATGGTATCGGCGAGCGGGCCGGCAATACGTCCCTGGAAGAGCTGGTCATGGTGATGCGGGTCCGGGCGGAGCACTATCCGTATGAGACCTCGGTCGTCGCCAAGCAGCTGTTTCCGTCCAGCCAACTCTTGTCCGAAATCACGGGAGTCTACGTGCAGCCGCACAAGGCCATCGTGGGGCGGAACGCATTTGCGCACGAAGCCGGGATTCACCAGGACGGAATGATCAAAGACCCGTCGACGTATGAGATCATAGCGCCGCAATCGGTGGGCGCTCCCCACAACTCGCTGGTGCTGGGCAAGCATTCGGGCCGGAACGCCCTGCGGGTTCGGTACGAGAATCTGGGTTTCACCTTCGAACGGACCCAACTCGACGATGTGTACCGCCGTTTCGTGGCCCTGGCCGACAAGATCAAGACCATCGAGGATGGACACCTGCTCGAACTGGTGCGCGAGGTGCCCAGCCGGACTTCGACTCTTCCGGATAGCGCCGCCAAGACGGCATCTACGTGGATGGCGGCGGTGAGCAAGGAAGACGTGCAGCCGACGCATCTCGATCCGAAAGAAAAAGCCCACGCCGGCCAAGCGGCACACTCGAACGAGCGCGAAGGCGAGCAGGAAGATTATTTGTGGGGAGTATGATTACTGCTTAGTTTTGGGTGCGGTTTCAGCCGGACTTGAGACAGCCCGCAGGACTGAAGACTGAAACCAGCGGTCAGTTGCTGGTTCTCAGTTCTCAGAGCGTGGAAGCTGCCGGCGTAGTTCAGGGTGCGGAATCCGTGCCATAGGTGCAAAGGTTCAAGATCGAGGACTGGGTCCATGACAAAAACGGGAGCGCAAATTCTGTGGGAATGCCTGGAGCGCGAAGGCGTTAAGCACGTTTTCGGCTATCCGGGGGGCGCAATTCTGCCGGCGTATGACGCCTTGAAGCACAGCGATATCCATCACATTCTGGTGCGCCACGAGCAAGGCGCCACCCACATGGCGGATGGGTACGCCCGTGCCAGCGGCGAGGTTGGCGTGGCGGTCGCGACTTCGGGTCCGGGCGCGACCAACATGGTGACTGGCATTGCCACCGCCATGCTGGATTCCTCCCCGATTGTCTGTATTACAGGCCAGGTGGGCAGCAAGCTGATTGGCTCGGACGCCTTTCAGGAAACCGACATTACCGGCATCACCCTGCCCATCACCAAGCACAACTACCTCGTCACTCACGCCGACCAGTTGGCCCGCGTGTTGCGCGAAGCGTTTTATGTGGCCCGTTCCGGCCGGCCCGGTCCGGTTCTGGTAGACATCACCAAGGACGCGCAGCAATCTTCCTGCGAATTCGATTGGGAAGCCGCCAAGCCGCAGACGCCGGGGTATCGTCCCGATCTTTCTCCTGAAGAGTCGGAGTATGCCCAGGCGCTGGAGTTGATCCACAAAGCCAAGCGGCCTCTCATCCTGGCCGGGCACGGCATTATCGTCTCCGGCGCCATGGCGGAAGTTCTGACCCTGGCGGAGAAGGCTGGCATCCCGGTAGCTCTGACTCTGCTCGGCCTGGGAGCGTTTCCGGCTTCGCATCCTTTGAATCTGGGCATGATGGGAATGCACGGTGAGGCCTGGGTCAACCACGCCATTCAGGAAGCCGACCTGCTGCTGGCGTTGGGCATGCGCTTTGACGACCGGGTCACCGGCAATCTGAAGACCTACGCGCAGGATGCCAAGAAGATCCACATCGAGATCGACCCGGCTGAAATCAACAAGAACGTCAAGGTGGATGTTGCGCTGGTTGGAGACCTGCGGGAAGTTCTGCGCGAGCTGTTGCCTCGCGTCGAGTCGGTCGACCACACCGAGTGGCTGGATTCCATTGACAAGTTAAAAGGCGATTCCGCGGTGCGGGACGTGCAAAAGCTTCCCGACAACGGACACCTCTACGCCGCGCACGTCATCAACGACCTGTGGCGCGAAACCCGCAACAGCGAGACCGTGGTCGTGACCGACGTCGGCCAGCATCAGATGTGGGAAGCACAATACTTTAAGCACGAAAAACCGCGCTCGTTGATCACCTCGGGCGGACTTGGAACCATGGGCTTTGCTCTGCCCGCGGCGATCGGGGCCAAAGTGGCGCGGCCCGAAGCCGAGGTCTGGGTGATCGTCGGCGACGGCGGCTTCCAGATGACCATGTCGGAACTCGCGACCATTCAACAGGAGAAGTTGAAGATCAACATTGCGATCATCAACAACGGATTCTTGGGCATGGTGCGCCAATGGCAGGAATTCTTCTACGAGCGCAACTACGAGGCCACGCCGCTGCTGAATCCCAACTTCGTGAAGCTGGCGGAAGCTTACGGCATCCGCAGTATGGCGGTGACCGAGCGCTCGCAAGTATTGCCGGCAGTGCGGGCGGCGCGCGATCACGACGGCGCGGTGCTGATCGACTTCAAGGTGGAGCAGGAAGACACCGTCTACCCCATGGTCGCAGCCGGTGCGTCTTTGAACGATATGATCCGGCGGCCCAGCCCCATTGTCGAAACCGCCGCGGACGAATAAGGGAAAAATGCTGAACATATTTGTCGTATATGTCGAAAATAAGCCGGGCGTGCTGACCCGGGTGGCGTCGCTGTTCCGCCGCCGCGCCTTTAACATTGACTCGCTCACCGTCGGGCGCACGGAAAAGCCCGAAGTCTCGCGCATGACCATCACGGTGGACACCAACCCGGACCAGGCCAAGCGCATCGAGGCCAATCTCTATAATTTGGTGAACGTGCTGCTGGTCGAGAACATTACCCACGAACCGGCGATTGCCCGTGATCTGGCCATGATCAAGGTGGCGGCCACTCATGAAGCGCGCTCGCACGTGCTGGAACTGGCCAGTGTGTTCCGCGCTCGCGTGGTGGATGTGGCGCCCGAATCGCTGACCATCGAAATCACTGGCGGCGAAGACAAGATTGACGGTCTGCTGGAAGTATTGCGTCCTTACGGCGTGGTGGAGATGGTGCGCACCGGCATCGTTGCCATGCGGCGCGGCACTACGTCGGCCGCGGCCAACCCGGCGCAGACGAAGGCGCCGGAAGTTGTGGCCGATGAAGGCGTGTCATATTCCGTCTAACCTGGTTCGCTTAAGCAAATTCTGTACAAATCAAACCGTTTTTTATCCACTTGAAAGGAACACCAATGCCTAAGATGTATCACGAGAATGATGCCGATGTGGCGTTGATCCGGGCGAAAAAAGTCGCCATCATCGGCTACGGATCCCAGGGTCACGCCCACGCTCTCAGCCTGAAGGACAGCGGCGTAGATGTGCGAGTCGGATTGCCGGCCAGCAGCCAATCACGGGCAAAAGCCAAAGCCAGCGGCCTGACCGTTGGCACTCCGGCCGAAGTATCCGCCTGGGCCGATGTAATCATGGTGCTGGTGCCGGACACCGTTGCTTCCGAGGTTTATAAAAAAGAAATCGCGCCCAACCTGACCGCTGGCAAGACTCTGATGTTCGCCCACGGCTTCAACATCCGCTTCGGGACCATCACCCCTCCGGCCAATGTCGATGTCTCGATGATCGCACCCAAGGCGCCCGGACACCGGGTACGCGAAGTGTTCGTGGAGGGCGGCGGCACACCGGCGCTGCTGGCCATCCACCAGGATGCCACCGGCAAGGCAAAGCAACTGGCGCTCTCTTACGGCAAGGCCATCGGCGCCACTCGCGCCGGAGTCATCGAGACTACATTCGCCGAGGAAACCGAAACTGACCTCTTTGGCGAGCAGACGGTGCTGTGCGGCGGCGTAAGCGCACTGCTGAAAGCCGGATTTGAAACCCTGGTCGAAGCTGGTTACCAGCCCGAGATCGCCTACTTCGAGTGCCTGCATGAGTTGAAGCTCATCGTGGACCTGATCTACCGCGGAGGTCTCAACTACATGCGCTACTCGGTCAGCGACACCGCCGAATATGGCGACTATACCGCCGGACCGCGCATCGTCACCGAGCAAACCCGGGAAACCATGCGGCAGTTGTTGCGCGAAATCAAGGACGGGTCCTTCGCCAGGAAGTGGATTAAAGAAAACGAGACCGGCCGCGAATGGTTCGAAGGCATCCGCGAGAAAGAACAAGAGCAGCAGATCGAAAAAGTAGGAGAAGAATTGCGGGCCATGATGACGTTCCTTGATCCGGTCACGATCAAGCAAGCCAGCAAGCGCACCAAAGTCCCAGCGTAGGTCCCTGGTCATGGCGGCAGGCCTCCTCAAAAGCACGCCGCCATTTCACTGCAACTGAGAACTGAGAACCAGAAACTAAACACTGGGTTTATCTCGCGTTGTTGCTCATCTTCACCTCAGCCTCAGTCTTTCCGCGAATGGTCCGTCCCCCCTCAGTTGACAACCTGACTCTTGCGCGGCAAAATCATAGGCGAATAAATAGCGAAACTAGAGTACATCCCTCCAGCCAGGGACGATGTTCATTGAACTCCATTCCCGCTCCGCTTTCAGTTTTCTCGAAGGCGCCTCTCTGCCCGAGGACCTGATTGCCATGTGCCAGCACCTGCAGATGCCGGCTATGGCGCTGCTCGATCGGGACGGCGTTTATGGCGCGCCCCGTTTCTACATGGCGGCAAAGAAGGCGAAGATCAAGGCGCATATGGGGGCGGAGGTGACGTGCGAGATTGCAGATTTTAGATTGAAGATTACAGATTTAAAATCCAGTAAATCCGAATCAATCTGCGATCTGAAATCTAAAATCCGCAATTCATTCCGCCTTCCCCTGCTCGTCTCTTCCCGCGCCGGCTACCAGAACCTCTGCCGGATGATCACAAAAATGAAACTGCGGGCACAGAAAGGCGAAGGCGCTGTCCGCGGAGAGGAACTTGAGGAACATGCTGCCGGGTTGATCTGCCTTACCGGCGGCGATGATGGCCCGCTCGCTGCCGCGCTGGCCCGCGGCGGCGTGGAAGAAGCCCGGCGCTCAGTGGAATTTCTGGCCGGCATTTTTGGCCCGGGCAACGTTTATGTGGAACTGCAACGCCACTTTGATCGCCAGCAGGAAGTGCGCAACCGCGCCACCATCGAGATTGCCCGCTCGCTCAAGCTCCCGCTGCTGGCAACAAATGGTGTCTGCTATGCGACCCCGCGGGAGCGTGAGCTCTGCGACGTATTCACTGCGATTCGCAACCATTGCACGTTGGCGACTGCCGGGCGTCTGCTGGCGCGCAACTCGGAGCGTCATCTGAAATCGCCGCAGCAGATGCAGCAGCTTTTTTCCGACCTGCCCGAGGCCCTGGCCAATACGGTGGAGCTGTCATCCCGGCTCGAATTCACGCTGGAGGCTCTGGGGTATGAATTCCCCAAATACCCCGTGCCTGCGGGCGAGACCATGATGTCTTTTCTGCGCGAACGCACCCGGGTGGGTTTTCAGCAACGCTATGGCCGGTCCGAAGCCGGTCTCAAAAGCCGTGCCCAGCGCCAGATTGAGCGTGAGCTGGCTCTGATCGAGAAACTCAAGCTACCCGGCTACTTCCTGATTGTGTGGGACCTGGTCCGCTTCTGCCGCGAGGAAAATATTCTTGTCCAGGGACGCGGTTCCGCCGCCAACAGCGCCGTCTGCTATTCGCTGGGCATCACGGCGGTCGATCCCATCGGCATGGAACTGCTGTTCGAACGTTTCTTGTCTGAGGAGCGCGGCGAGTGGCCCGACATCGATCTCGACCTGCCCAGTGGCGATCAGCGCGAGCGCGTCATTCAATATTTGTACAAACGTTACGGCGAACGCGGCGCCGCCATGACCGCCAACGTCATCACCTATCGCAATCGCATGGCGTCGCGCGAAATGGGCAAGGCCCTGGGTTTCGATCCCGAAACTCTGGACAAAGTTTCCACCGCCGTTTCCACCTGGGAATACCGCGATGCGCATGACGCGCTCGACCATCGCTTTCACGACGCTGGCCTGGATCTGAATCATCCCCGCCTGCGCAAATATTTTGAGTTGTGTGAAGCGGTGCAGGATTTGCCGCGCCATCTGGGTCAGCACTCCGGCGGCATGGTCATCTGCCAGGGACAACTCGATTCCGTGGTCCCGCTCGAACCCGCGTCCATGCCGGGCCGCGTGGTGGTGCAGTGGGACAAGGAAGATTGCGCTGACCTGGGCATCATCAAAGTGGATTTGCTGGGACTGGGCATGATGGCCGCGCTGGAAGATTCCATCACGCTCATCCGCGATCATTACGGCGAAGAAGTCGACCTCGCCCACCTGCCGGCGGACGACCCCGCGGTTTACGCCACGCTGCAAAAGGCCGACACCATCGGCATGTTTCAGGTCGAAAGCCGGGCCCAGATGTCGTGCCTGCCGCGCCTGCGTCCCATGCGTTTCTATGACATCGTGGTGCAGGTTGCCATCATTCGTCCCGGCCCGATTGTGGGGCAGATGGTGAATCCCTTTTTACAGCGCCGCATGGGACGCGAGCAGATTACCTATCCGCATCCTTCGCTTGAACCGGTGTTGAAGCGCACCCTGGGTGTCCCGCTTTTTCAGGAGCAGTTATTGCGCATGGCCATGGTGGTCGCCGGATTCAGTGGCGGCGAAGCGGAAGAGTTGCGCCGGGCCATGGGATTCAAACGCTCGGAAAAACGCATGCAGGAGATCGAAGCCAAGCTTCGCGCCGGCATGGCGCGCAATGGAATTTCACGCGAGGCGCAGGAGCAGATCGTGCTTTCGATTACTTCTTTCGCGCTGTATGGATTTCCCGAGTCCCATGCCGCCAGCTTCGCGTTGATCGCCTATGCCAGCGCCTATCTGAAGTGTCACTACCTGGCCGCTTTCACGGCTGCGTTGCTGAATAACCAGCCTATGGGCTTTTACCGTCCGGCCACGATTTTGAAAGACGCGCAGCGCCACGGGCTGAAGATATTTCCCATTGATGTGATGAAGTCGGAGTGGGAGTGCACGGTCGTTGGAGCAGTCGTCGGTCGTCAGTCGTCAGTCGTCAGGACGGTCGTTGGTCGTTCGTCATTGGTCGTTGGCCAAAAACATTGCCGGGAAGATAGCGTCGAAGGAGTTGAAACTCCAGCCGCGGAGCGGCGCAAGAATGTAGCCCACGGCGTAAGCCGTGGGAACGGAATGATAGAAGAGAGCGGAGCCCTGGAGGGGCGGAAGAACCTGGCCTCAACGAGACTGCCGGACGGTGGGCCTGTCCTGAACCAAGTCGAGGGAACGCCGGCTCTACGCCTCGGCCTTCGTTATGTGCGTGGATTGCGCGAAGAGGCTACTCAGGCAATCATTCGCCAGCGCAACCTCGCACCATTCGCTTCCATTCACGATCTCATCCATCGCATACCCGAATTGCGCAAGGACGAATTGAATACGCTGGGGGAAATTGGGGCTTTGAATTCAGTTTCCAGTTTGGAGTTCCCGGTTCCCAGTTCCGGCCTCCGGAAACTGCATCGCCGCGATGCGCTCTGGCAAATCGAACGCTCTGTCCGCCGCTCCGGGCCGCTACTCGATGAACTTCCCGAGCCGGACGCCAAATCTCCGCTGCGCCCTATGAATCCTGAGGAGCGGCTGGTGGCCGATTTTCGTGGCACCGGCCTGACCGTGGGACCGCACCCCATGGCCTATCATCGCGCGCGCATGGACGCCATGGGAGTTTGCAAAGCCAGCGATCTCGCCGGCATTCCCAACGGGCAGCATCTGCGAATTGGAGGATGCGTCATCGCACGGCAGCGCCCCGGCACCGCCAAAGGTTTTGTCTTTCTCAGTCTGGAGGACGAGACTGGAGTGGCCAATGCCATCCTTGTGCCGGACCTGTTTCAGAAAAATCGTCTGCTGGTGAGTTCTGAGCAGTTTCTAATGGTGGAGGGCATTCTGCAAAATCAGGACAACGTTATCTCCGTAAAGGCGCAGCGGGTAATGCCTTTATTGATTACCCGGGCCGAGACCAGTTCGCACGATTTTTACTAGCCCTCAGGTAAGCGATTACCAAAATTGTTCCGAGCAAATCAATATTTTCTTGCTTCTCCCCTCCCCATCCACAGCCATTCGGTCTATGATTTATATGTTCATCCGCCACAATCTATTGCAGGAGCCATCCTGGGATGGCGTCCAATTTGTGAGTGGCTCATTCATCAGTTCGGCTCATTGCTGAACCTGGTATCTGCTTAAGGAGTAGCCGATCATGGCCCGAGTTGGTAATGGCAACACCCGCAGGAAGCACGTCGCTGCGCCCGCAGTTAACCCTTTTGAGCGCAACCAGAACTCGTCTACCGCAGGCCTGGAGGGCGAAATCCGCCAGCGCGCGTACGAACTGTACGCCAAGCGTGGATACACGCCTGGCCACGAAGATGAGGATTGGCTGGTAGCGGAGCAGGAAGTCCTGGCCCGCAACGGCCATCTCCAGAACGCTTAGGGCTCTGAGGTTCGGGGCGCGCCTTCGCCTTGCGTCGTACTGACGCAGGGTTGGGAATATTTTTGGCCTGGTTTCGGTGCCAGGAAAGCGAGTAACTGCGCGCTATCCGGTCGTTCTGGCTCAGCCCTTCCGCGCTCGCCAGTTGCCTTAGTCCGCCGTTTCTGAAAAAATACCGAGTCGGGCTTCCCCATGCCTCAAATTGGTAGTTTTGCGCTTTTGCTCGCGTTGGCACTGAGTACCTACTCATTCCTGGCGGGGGTGCTAGCCTTGGCTCGACCCGGGCCAGGCTCGGAGCGGTTGGGAGAAACCGCGCGGCGGGCCGGCATCGCGACCTTTGCCGTCGTATTTCTCGCGGCCCTTATTCTGGTCATCTGCGCCTTCCAGAATGATTTTTCCATCGCCTACATTTTTCATCACAGCAATCGCGATCTGCCGGCGCCGTATAAGTTTGCCACACTGTGGTCAGGGCAGGAAGGTTCGCTGTTGTTCTGGTCGTTGTTGCTGGCGGCGTACGGGCTGGTTTTGCGGTTGCGGCACAAGACCGACGCAAGGCTTTTCGCTTATGCGTCCGCCATTATTGCCGCGGTGCAGGTTTTCTTCCTGCTGCTGCTGAATTTCGCTGCCCATCCTTTTGCGCTCATGCAGGGGACCTTGCCTGCGGACGGCGCCGGCCTGAACCCACTGCTGCAGTATCCGGAAATGGTGATCCATCCGCCCATGCTGTACCTGGGATACGTGGGCTTCACCGTGCCCTTCGCCTTTGCTCTGGGCGCGTTAATCATGCGCTATCCCGGGGAAAAGTGGATCCGCATCACCCGCCGCTGGACCATGGTGACCTGGGCCTTCCTCACCTGCGGAGTGTTTCTCGGGGCGCATTGGGCGTATTCAGTTCTGGGCTGGGGCGGCTATTGGGGATGGGACCCGGTCGAGAACGCTTCGCTCATGCCCTGGCTGACGGGCACCGCCTTTCTGCACTCGGTGATGATGCAGGAAAAACGCGGCATGCTGAAGATGTGGAACATGTGGCTGATCTTCGCCACGTTCTGGCTGGCCATTCTGGGGACTTTCCTCACCCGCAGCGGAATCATCAGTTCGGTGCATGCTTTTGCGCAGTCTTCGATTGGCGGATGGTTCAAGTGGTTTCTGCTGATCACCTTCGTCACTTTTACGTTTTTCTTTTTCAAGAACAAGTCGCACCTGCGCAGCGAGCACAAGCTCGAATCGCTGATTTCGCGCGAGTCGAGTTTCCTGTTCAACAACCTGCTGCTGCTGCTGGCTTGCTTCACGGTGCTCTGGGGCACGTGGTTTCCCCTGATCTCGGAGTATGTGCAGGGCAACAAGGTCACGGTGGGGCCTCCTTTCTACAACAAGGTGGCGATTCCGGTTACGCTGTTGCTGCTGTTGCTGACGGCGGTGGGCCCGTTGCTGGCCTGGCGCAAGACGTCATTTGAGAGCCTGCAGCGGAATTTCAAGTGGCCGGCTCTGGGCGCGCTTGTGGTCGGAATCCTCATGGTCGCCTTCGGCGTTCGTCCCTGGCTGGATATTGCTTATTTTTATGCGCTCATGGCCGCCATGCTGGCGGCGCTGGTCGCCTTGACCGTGACCTCGGAATTTATCCGCGGGGGCCGCGTGATCTCGCGCCATACCGGGCAAAACCTGCTGGCTTCGATCGGGCACTTGTGGCATCGCAACACGCGCCGCTACGGCGGATACGTCGTGCATTTTGGCGTGGCGGTTGTGATCATCGGAATCCTGGGCACGCCCTTCAACCAGGACAAAGAGAAGGAGATGGGCTTTGGCGACAAGATGACCATCGGCCCCTACACCCTGGTCTGCGAGTCGTACACCCAGGATGACAATCCGAATTACAGCAACGAGTGGGCCATCATCAACGTCTTCAAGGGCGATCGCAAGATCGAGACCATGTATCCCGAGCGGCGCTTTTACAAGGCCAGCCAGCAGCCGCAAACCCTGCCCCGAATTCGCTCGACCTACAAGGAAGACCTTTACCTGACCTATGAAGGGCTCAATGAACAGACCGGCCGTCCCATCATCAAGGCGCACCTGAATCCTCTGGTCATGTGGATCTGGGTGGGAGTCCTGATCATGATCGGCGGAACTGTGCTGGCCCTGATCCCGAACGCTGCGCTGGTCCGAGTCCCCGCTCCGGCCCGGATTGAGCCCGCTCCCGTGGGAGCTGGAGACTGATGCGGTTGGTTTCCGGGGTAACGGAAGGCAGGCAGACGCCATCCGGCCCGGCATGTCCCATGAAGAAGATGCCAACACCGAACCCGATCTTGCGACGCGGTCTGCAGGTGGCGCTGCTGGGCGTGATGGTGTTTGCCTTCCTCGGCGCGGGTGACGAGGGGGCGCGCTTCAACAGTCTGGGCCACAAGCTGATGTGCGTCTGTGGCTGCAACCAGATCCTGCTCGAATGTAACCACGTGGGCTGCACCTATTCCGACCGCATGCGCGGCGAACTCATGGCGGGACTCGATCGCGGCGAAAACGACGATTTGACGCTGCAGGACTTCGTGCAGAAATACGGCCCCACCGTGCTGGCCGCGCCGACCGGTACCGGCTTCAACCGGGTCGCATGGATCATGCCGTTTCTGGCGCTTGTCCTGGGCCTGCTGACGACCGTGTTCATCGTGCTGGCCTGGAGAAAAAGGCCCGCGCTGGCTACTCCGGGCGGCGTCTTGCCGGTGAGCGGCCGGGAGCTGGAACGCTTTCGTACTCAGGCCCGAAAGGAAACCCAACTATGAGCGTCGCAACTCTCACCTGCGCCATGGTGACGCTGTGCGTCCTCTTCTATGTTTTTTATCTTCCGGGAAGATTGCAGATGGGCCCGGAAAAAACCCGGCTGGCATATTTGCAGGAGCGCAAGGACATGGTGTATGAGAACTTGCGCGATCTGAATTTCGAACACCAGGCGGGCAAACTTCCCGATCAGGACTATCAGTCGCTGAAGTCATCGCTTGAGGATGAAGCGGCCGGCATTTTGGCGGAAATGGCGCGGATTGAACAGACCGCGACGGCTGCACTCCACCCCGGAAAGGGAGCGCGAGTTTGAGGCTCTCCTCGAGAATTGTTGTGGCCGCTCTGGCCTGTCTGCTGGGCAGCTTGGCCTCGGCGCAAACCTTAAACGGCACTCTTCAGAACGGAACCACCGGCAAGCCTGCCGCCGGGGACGACGTCATCCTGATCAAACTGGGCCAGGGGATGGAAGAAGCTGCCCGCACCAAGTCCGACGCCGGCGGTCACTTCAGCTTCAAACTTCCAGACACCGGCCCGCACCTGATTCGCGCCGTCCACCAGGGCGTGACCTACCACAGCATGGCGCCCCCGGGAACGAATTCCGTCGAAGTACAAGTCTTCGACGTTTCCCGCAAGCTCAACGACATCAGCGTCACCGCCGACGTGATGCGGTTTCAGGCGCAAGGGGACCAGTTGCAGGTCACCCGCCTGTTCGCGGTGAACAACCCGTCCAGTCCGCCGCGGACCCAGATGAACGACCAGAACTTTGAGTTCTACCTGCCCGAAGGAGCGAAGATCGTCGATTCCTCCGCCGAAACCGCGGGAGGGCAGCCGCTCAAGACGGACCCGGTTCCCCAGAAGGAACGGAACCGTTACGCCTTCATTTTTCCGCTGCGCCCCGGCCAAACCCTGTTTCAGGTTGGCTTCGAACTCCCTTATAGCGGCGAGTTGAGCATCGATCCCAAGGCCCTGTACCCGGCGCAACACTTTGTCGTCATGCTGCCCAAGACCATGCAGTTTTCAGCCGCTCCGGGCACCGGCTTCGAGGCCAGGGCAAATCCGCGGGAACCGGGCGCCACGGTGCAGGTGGCGTCGAACACCGCACTGGGCCAGCCCCTGGGGTTCAAGATTTCGGGCACCGGGACCCTGGCCGAAGAGAGCGACGCGGGCGCTCCCGCGCCTGCCGAGAGCGGCGCAGCCGGCGCCGGACGCGATTCCCGTCCCGGAGGCGGGCTGGGCCCGCCGATCGACGCTCCCGATCCGCTGGAAAAATATCGCTGGTACATCCTCGGAGTTTTTGCCGTGGTGCTGGCGGCGGGCGCCGTCTACATCACGAAGCGCTCCCGGTCTCCGGAAAGATCGCTTGCGACCATTCCCGATTTCGATGCATCAGACGTAGGTGTGGTTCGTACGCCGGCCCGGCAGCCGGCTGCGGGCCGGCCCGGATTGCTGCTTGAAGCGCTCAAAGAAGAGCTGTTTCAGTTGGAAGTGGAGCACAAGCAAGGCGTCATTTCACGGCCAGAATACGAACGAGCCCGGGCCGCGTTGGACCAGACCCTGGAACGAGCCATCAAGCGCGGAGCCTCCCCGCCCAAAAGTGCTCCAGCCCGGGATTAGACGCCAGGGGCAGTTGACGCATCTCAATTTAAGCGCATATCATTTGCGTTTGACTCATAGCCGATGACGCATTAAGGACGCGGCCTACGGGCCGCGATTGTTATTATCCATGGACAAAAAGAAACTGGAGTACTTCAAGAAGAGATTGGAATCGCGGCAGGTCGAGTTGCGCCGCATGGTCACCCGCACCGAGCAGGACGGCCGCACCGTGGACGAGGGCTCGGCCCAGGACATCGCTGACCGGGCTGCCAGTTCCTACACCAAAGAATTTCTTTTTCACCAGAGCAACAACGACCGTCAGCTCCTGCAGATGGTGGAAGGCGCTTTGGAACGGCTGCGCGAAGGCGCTTTTGGGGAATGCATTTCCTGCGGCAAGGAAATCAATGCCAAACGCCTGGAGGCGGTGCCCTGGACACGGCACTGCATCGATTGCCAGGAAAAATTGGAACAGGGAATTCTGGAGGAGACTTCGCACTGAACTGAAACGGTTCTTAACGCTCAGGCCGCCGGCCATCCGGCGGCTTTTGCGTTTCTGATGCGAGCGCAGGGTTTTCACGGGCTTCGGAAAGGCGGGCGCGAACGAAACGGGAAGAGCGCGAGTGAATTCATGCTCTCTCGCTGGTAGGCTCGCCACGCAACGTTCCCAGACCGTGATCAAGCTTTCGGCATCGTGTTAAACTCAAGGACGGTTAATCCACAGCCCCAACCTCACAGAAGGGACATTCGTGCGCGCAGAAGCTCGTCATCGACTTAAAGAAGACAGATTCAGCCGGGCCACAATGGACGCCGCCGAAGCCACCGTTCATTGGTCGGTGGACCACCAGTCCAAGCTCATCGTTGGAGGCCTGATTCTGGCCGTGGTGCTGGCGGCTGGTTTTGGCGGCTGGTACTACCTGAACCAGCAGGACCAGAAAGCCAGCATCCTGCTGAACCAGGCGGTGCGTACGCTGGACACTCCGCTGCGACCCGCGGGTACTCCAGCGGAGGCTGATATTCCGAGTTTCAGTTCCGCCCAGGAACGCACCACCGAAGCACGCAAGCAGTTCCAGGCGATCGTGAGCCAGTATCCGCATAGCCGGACCGCTGAATTTGCCCGTTATTTCATGGGCTTGACTTCTTCTCAACTGGGGGACAATGCCGCCGCCGAGCAAGACTTGAAGAGTGTGGCGTCGGCTCACAACCAGGACCTCGCGGCGCTCGCCAAGCTCGCGCTGGCGTCGGTTTACCGCGATACCAACCGCACCAAGGATGCGATTGACCTTTACAACCAGCTGATGGCGAAGCCGACGCGGAGTGTAGGCAAAACCACGGCGCAGATGGAGCTGGCGGAAACGTACATGTCCACCCAGCAGCCCGCCGAAGCCAAACGCATCTATGAGCAGATCCAGAAGGAAAATCCCGCCAGTGAAGTGGCCCAACTCGCGACCCAGAAACTGCAGGAACTGAAGTAGCGGACTTCAGACCTCACTCTTTTGTCCTGGTGAATAGTCTTTTCCACTCCTGAGGCGGAGTTGGGTTAGTCAGGGCGGGCTTCAGATTGATGGCGACGTGCTCTTTTCGTCCCATCCCGATTAAGGAAGTTGTGAGGCCGGGCGCGGAGCGCGAGAACTGAATGGCGTTGTCCGCATCAGTGGTCATCCCCAGAACACTGCCGACGAAATCAGGCAAACCTTGCGTGAGCCTTGCCTGATAGAGCGTCGCGCTACCCATCACTGCGATACCCAGACGGGCTGCCGCCGAAAGCAGCGACATCTTCTCGGTTCCGGTCCGCTGGTTGACCAGCCCGTAGGCCTCGGGCATCGCCAGGTTGAAGGGAAGCTGGACGAAGCGGAAATGGTGATGCTCGCCTGCCACTTCATGCGCGATTTTTGCCAGCTCAAAAAGATCCATGTAGTCGCGCGAGCTGTCCGCCACGCGAAAGGCGCTCCAGGTCGCAACTCCGTAGTATCCAAGCTTGCCGGCCTTCACCAGTTTTTCGAGGAGAGCAAAAGCATCTTTCAAGCGCTGGCGAAAAACCTCGCGGGACACATCCGCCAACTGCGATTCCGGGTTGTGCAGATAGAACAGGTCGATGGTTTCCAGGCCCAGGTTCCGCTGTGAACGCTCAATCTGATTTTCAAGATACGCCGGCGACATACAATGCATCCCGCCGGCCAGCTCTTTGGGATCAAGCACACCAGTTTCGACATACTCTCGATGGAAGTAGGCGCGCGCATCCGACGGCGGATCCCCGTCGAAGGAAAGGTAGCCGGCCTTGGTGCAGACCAGAACTTCATCGCGATGCAGTTCTCCGGACTGGAGCAGTTGCTTGAGCACAGCCCCGATATTGCGTTCCGAGCGTTGATGACGGTAGTTAATGGCAGTATCGAGGACGTTGATCCCGGACTTGAGGCCGGCCTCAATGGCTGCCATGTAGGACTGATCGGCAGCATCGCTGGGATCGCCGAGATAGGTTCCGAGCCCGATGGATGAAAGCCAAAGCTGGCTGACTCCCGGCACATGCTCAGCCTGACGGAAGTGCCCGGCGTCGCGCAGATTGGGAAAGCGGTCGCGATAACGGGCGGTGCCGGCGGCGGTGGCATGTCCGGGGAGCATGGAAAATAGTGTAGCAGCCGCGTGGTCCGGCAACGGAAGAGCCGGGTCATGCGGTCATGCTATAATGACCATGGTCATAAGGAGTGGTCATGAAAACAATTGCTGCCGGGCAATTCAAGGCGCGATGCTTGCGACTCATGGATGAAGTGCGCGCCACTCGCGAGCCTGTCCTTATCACCAAAAAAGGCCGGCCTGTAGCTAAGTTAGTGCCTGCCGAAAGCCATGCGGAGGATATTTTCGGCTGCCTGAAAGACGAGATCAAGATCGTGGGAGATATCGAGTCTCCAGTTGTGCCGTTGGAAGACTGGGATGCGTTGAGGTGATTCTCCTGGATACTCACGTTCTGGTTTGGCTGGTGGGGCAACCGGAAAGGCTGTCCAAGGCGGCTGCTTCTGCGATTCGACGAGCCCGCAGTAGTGACGGGATGTCCATCGCTGATATTACCGTTTGGGAATTGGCGCTTCTTTTCTCTCGCGGGGTGCTGCGGTCGCACGGCACTGTCGAGAACACTGTGCGCAATCTGCTGGATCGTTCAGGCGTCACCGTCAAACCCGTTACCCCGGAAATTGCGGCATTAGCCACTCAATTTCCGAACGACTGCCCTCGCGATCCGGTGGACCGATTGATTGGCGCAACGGCGCGGGCCGAAGGCCTGGCCCTGGTTACCCGCGACGAAAACATCCGCAAGTCTCCCCTGCTGAAAACCATCTGGTAGGCCGGGGCGCGCATTCCCCAGGCGGCAATTGATCCGCACCTCGACGTAACCTTAAAAAATCCAAATTCCCACCCCCGTATTGAACTTCCGGAAGCTGGGACGACCAGGACTGGTACGGTAACGTATATCCCACGCTGTTTCATGGGAGACCTGTCTGTGAAAACGCTGGGAACTTGGCTGCTGATTTTGGCTGCCATTGCGATCGCCGCGCCTTTGGCGGCACAGGACACAACCGCGCCGAGGCCGGATGCAGGACATATTACCGGCACTGTCACCGATGTGAACGGCGACATCCTCGCCGGCGCCACCGTCGTCCTGCAAGGCCCTGGCCTCAAGGATGCCCACAAGTTCCTGTCAGACGACTACGGATTCTTTGAGTTCAAGCAACTCGATCCTGGAACGTATCGCGTCACCATCGCCGCCCCGGACTTTGCCGACTGGACCTCGCCCGACATTGTCCTCCATCCGAGCCAGTACCTGATCCTCACCGGCACCAGGCTCCAGATCGCGCAGATGACGACTTCGGTAAGCGTGGTTTATACCCCGGAGGAGGTCGCCATCGAGCAGGTCAAGATTGAGGAGGCACAGCGCGTCTTCGGCGTTATCCCCAATTTCTACGTGGTCTATGATTCCAATCCCGCGCCGCTTACCACCCGGCTGAAGTTCCACCTCGCCCTGAAAACCTCCACCGACCTATTCACCTTTCTCGGGGTAGGTGTGCTTGCCGGCATCAATCAGGCGGGTGGCACTCCCGGCTACGTCCAGGGTGCGAAGGGGTACGGCGAGCGCTTTGGCGCTGCCGCTGCGGACGGCTTTTCCGACATCATGATCGGGGGCGCCATCCTGCCCTCGCTGTTGCGCCAGGATCCCCGCTACTACTATCAGGGAACGGGCACAAATAAGTCTCGCACTCTCCACGCCCTCTCCAGCCCATTCGTCTGCAAGGGAAACAACGGACGGTTGCAGCCCAACTACTCGAGCATCGGCGGTGATCTGGGCTCGTCTGCTCTCTCCAACCTCTACTATCCGGCATCGAACCGGGGTACGGGACTGGTGTTCCAGAATTTCTTTCTCTCCACCGGCGAGCGCATGCTCAGCAGCCTGGTACAGGAGTTCGTGTTGAACAGGATCACACCCAAACAAAAAGCTGGGAACTAGCCGCAGAGAGGACACGGCAAGTTGCGCAAGACGCAGCCTGGCGCTCAAGACTCATATTTCCAGCTTCCCCCCACCATGGTTCGCTCCACCTGGATCTTCAGCAGTTCTGAGGGATCGGTCTTGAATGGATCCTGAGCAAGCACCACCAGGTCCGCCAGTAGCCCTGGCTGAACGGAGCCCTTCAGATCTTCCTCAAATGCCGCGTACGCACCGTTGACCGTGCCGCAGCGGATTGCTTCCTGCAGAGTAATCCTTTGATTCGCGCCCCAGACATTGCCCTTCATGTCGGTGCGGGTGAGTTGCGACTGCAGCCACATCATGGGATCCGACGGGCTGGCGGTGTAATCGGACGAATCGGTGGGACGCAGTCCGGCGTCGAGGAAACTGCGCATGGGGAACATGTGTTGAGTGCGCTCCTGACCGTAAAAATGCATCACGTCACCATGAAAGTAGACGTAACACGAAAACGGCGCTGGAATCACCTGCAGAGCCCGCATGCGCTGGATCAGAGGGTCAGTGAGCAGAGTGCAATGCTCGATGCGGAAGCGCGGGTCCTTTTTCGGCAGTTCCTTCTGGATCTGTTCGTAGACTCCGAGAATGCGGTCGATCGCCAGGTCGCCATTGGCGTGAGTTGCCAGTTGCCAACCCGCAGCGTGCGCCTTGCGCCCGGTCTCGTAAAGCTGTTCGCGGCTGGAAAGCTGCAATCCGACGTAGTTATTCGGGATCCCGATGTAGGGTTGCGAGAGCCAAGCCGTTCGCTCCGAGATCGAACCGTCGGCATACTGCTTTACGCCGCCGATTCGCACCCATTCGTCGCCGAAACCGGTGTGAATCCCCGCAGCCATGAAATGATCGAGTGAAGCGGCGGAAACGTGACAGTACACACGCATCGCCAGTTCGCCGGCATCGCGCGCGTCCTGATAGCCTTGCACGTCTTCGGGCGAGGCGTCCGCATCGCACGCCGAGGTCACTCCCTTGCTGGTGAAGAGTTTGGAGATTAACGCCGCGCCTTGGCGATAGTCCTCGCGAGTGTTGTTGTCCGGAATCAGTTTGAGAAACACTTTCGCCGCGGCGTCCCCCACAAAACCGGTGAGATGACCTTCGGCGTCGTGCTCAAAGCGGCCGCCCGCCGGGTCGGGCGTTTGGTCGTTGACCTGTGCCACCTGCAACGCCAGGGAATTCACGAAGGCGGTGTGGCCGCCTCGATGCTGGACCAGCACCGGCCGGTCGGGCACGGCCTGATCGAGATCGTGGCGATTGAGAGGGCGAGGAGTCTTCCCGTCGTCGTATAGAAACCCGAGAACCCAGTGTCCAGGCGGCGTCTGCTGCGCGCGCTCATGCAATGCGGCCTGTATTTTCTCGATGGAGTCCTTGTCGCAGGCCACTTTGTGCAGATGTTCGACGCCTGACTCCACCGGATGGGAGTGAGCGTCGTTGAATCCTGGAAGCACGCTCTTGAAGGCAAGATCAATCTTTCGCGTGCGCGCGCCAGCCAAAGGCAACACTTCAGCGTTCGATCCCACGGCTACAAAACGCCCGCCGCTTATGGCCACAGCCTGAGCTCGCGGCTGGGCTTTATCGAGCGTCCAGATGTTCCCGTTATACAAAACGGTTTCCGGCTCTTCCGTTCGCAAAAACGGCAGTGCCAGAAAGCTGCTCATACCTTGCATGAAATTCCGTCGAGAGAATGGTCGCACTACAGCACCTCCAGAAGAGCCCAGGCAGCGAAGGTTCGGATGAAAGCAAGGAAAGCATTATGGCTCAAAAGAACCAACTCCTCCTGCGATTTTGGCGCTCGATTTCGCGCCGCGATCCTTCGCGTCATTCTTATTGGTGCAGGAGACTCGATCAGTTGCCGACGCTTTCTGGAACGGCCGATGATGGAGAGCCGGGAGCAGTTTCCTGCCCAACCGTAAGTTTGAACAATGAAATATTGCGGCCGAAAGAGTCCGCTTTCAGATCGCGGAACTCCGGAACTTTTTCCCGTAACCCCCGCGCCAGGGCGATGTCCCATCCCGCTTGAAATATCCAGACCGTCTGACCGGGTTTTAAGGCATAGGTGTGCACCATTTCATCCCAGCGGCGCGGAAACAGATTTGCAGTCAATACGTTGGTCTCCGAGGTAAGGGAAATTACGCGATGGCCGCCGCAGGAAAATGTCCTGGAGGCGGAAGGTGGCAAACCACGGAAGCTGACCTCGGGACAGAGGTAGAACCTGAGCAGAAAGCCGGTTTGGAAATCAACGAAGATCACATCGTCGGGAGCGATTCTCTGCCGGATCGCATCTATCGCCTGAGTCATGTTGCCGCGGCGCTGGTCTTCACGGCGCATGTAGGGGCGGTGGGGCGCGCCGAACAACTGGCAGACAGCAACCATCAGAACGGCGACGGCCAGAGCCAGAGACAGTCGGCGAGTCAGCATCGCAATGGCCAGGCTGACGCTCGCGACGGCAAACGGTATCAGAAAAGCCGAGTGCCGGGTTCCGCCGTAGGGATACAGGTCCACAATCGCGGCTGCGCCGTTGATCACGAATGGCAGCAACAGAAACAGAGCGATCTGGCGCGAGGACGGCCCCTTGCGTTCCGATCCCTCTTTACGAATCAAAAGGAGAACAATACCTGCGACAAAAAAAACGCCAGCGATATCTCCGACCGCGAGTTGCCCAAAGGTGTATTGCAGAACTCCGAAGGTTCTGGCGAAGATGAACCCGAGCAGGTGGTCTTTGCCCCAATGAAAATAGGAGTTGGCAAGTAGCACCTGCATGTGCTGCGCGGATGCGCCGGTCTTCAACTTGGAAATCTGGGCGTAGTAAAGCAAGACGAAGAGCCCGAGCGCACCCGCCTGTCCGGCGATCCAGATGGCAACAATCCGCCGTGGCGGGCGATCGCTTACCAGTCGCCAGAGTGAATACGCCCCCAGCGCTCCCGCGAACAGGATCGCCGAGAAATGCGTCAGCATGGCAAGGTAGAGAAAGATGAAGGAGGCCACCATCTTTCGGTTGGAATTCCCGGCCAGTGACAGCTCAAGCACGTAGGCTGCGGCCATCATGAAGCACAGCAGTGGCGGATACTGGCGGAGTTCGGCAGACAGTTCGATGAACACCGGGAGCAGGGCGACCAGAATAAAGCCGATCCAGCCCACGGTCGGGCCCAGAAGCCGGGTGAGCCAGCGGAAAAATATCCAGCAGAAGACGGTGCCCGCGATCACCGACGGCAATCGAAGGAACAACTCGGATCGGCCTAGCTTTCCCCACTCATGCAGGAACAAAATCAGCAGCGGAGGATGAGCCAGAGTCAGACCTGTCCGGTAGGCCTCGGCCAGCGTGGGTTTGTTGGCGGCCAGGAAGTGCATGGCCTCGTCGAGATTGAGAAACGTGCCGGAGGCTTTCCAGAGGCGCAACAGGAACGCCAGCAGCAGCACGAAACCTGCGGCCGGATTCCAGTTGGCTTTGAATTGATTTTCCAGGCGTTGTTGCCAGTTCGTGGGTGCGGAACTTTCGATCATGGGACGTTCAAAGGTCGGGCAAATCATGATACGCGGACGCTCGAATGTAGGCGCGAGCGTCCCGCTCGTGCGGCAGCTTAGCTGAACCTCCACAAGCAAAGTCAAACGCGGCGGACAGGAGTGTCCGCCCCACACCTGGCTGCGGCTTTCCTTGACACCCCTTCCCACGCCCTTTATTCTTGAACTTACTTCCTGGAGAACCTGCTCTTCAGAGCGTGCTTCCGCGGGTCTTCGCGGTACGATGCAGCGGCGCGGGGGGTGCCTGATGTTCATCGAAATCCACGAACTTGAGTTGCATCCCATTGATTTCGAAGAGGAAATTCGCCCTGGTGTGCTCGACCTGGGTGAGGACCTGCGGCAGGTGGAAGTGCTGCACACTGCCGGACGCGCCCAGCTGGTGGAAGAGCAGCACGGCAAGCATAAGATAGTAAAAGACATACGGCTCAATGGCGGGCTGGAGACGCGGGTCGAGATGACTTGCGCCCGCTGCCTCGAACCGGTGGTGCAGGACGTCGTGCACCAGTTCGATTTGCTGTATCGCCCGCAGGGAGCGGATGCGGGACGGGAAGAGCTTTCCGTCACCACCGCCGAGGCCGAGGTCAGCTATTATCAGGGCGAGGGGTTGCAGCTGGAAGAGGTTTTGCAGGAGCAGGTGCTGCTTGCCCTTCCTCTGAAAGCCATTTGTCGCGATGACTGCAAAGGTCTTTGTCCGCATTGCGGCAAGAACCTGAATGTGGAACCCTGTAATTGCGCCGAGCCGCTGGAGGACCCGCGCTGGTCGGCGCTTAAAGATTTTCGCGGCAAGCTGGACCACTGATCCATGGACTAGGATTGAAGCAGATAAACGAGGAATCTAATGGCGAATCCGAAACGGCGACATTCCAAACGGCGCACCAGCACTCGTCGCGCTCATGACGCACTCACGAGCCACTCGCTCTCCGAGTGCCCCAATTGCCACGAGCGCAAGATGCCGCACCGCATCTGCCCCAAGTGCGGCTATTACAAAGGCCGCGAAGTCCTGGACGTCAAAGAAGCCAGCTAGCCTGAATACTTCATGCCAAGCGTCATAGCCTTGGACGCGATGGGCTCGGACCGGGCGCCGAAACCTGAGATCGAAGGTGCGATCCAGGCGGCCCGGCACCACGGGGTTCACGTCCTTCTAGTCGGAAACGAAGATGAGCTACGGGCCCAGCTGGCTGCCTATCCGGCCGCCGCCGGGCTCCCGATTGAAGTCGTCCACGCCAGCGAAGTCATCACCATGGACGACAAGGCGGTCCAGGCGGTCCGCTCCAAGCGCGATTCCTCCATTCACGTCGGGGTGAGGCTGGTGCGCGAAGGCCGCGCCGTCGGCTTTGTGACCGCAGGCAACACCGGGGCGGCGATGGCCACGGCAAAAATGGTGTTCGGGGCGATCCCCGGAGTTGACCGTCCTGCGCTGGCTGCGGTCTTTCCCACTGCCGTGAACACGGTCGCCATCCTGCTCGATGTCGGCGCCAACGTCGACTGCAAACCTGACAATCTGGAACAGTTCGCGGTCATGGGCGAAATCTACTTTCGCAGCATGTTCGGCACCCGGCGTCCGCGTGTAGGTCTGCTGTCCATCGGGGAAGAAGAAAGTAAGGGCAACGAACTGACTCGCGAGGCTTTCCATCTGCTGAAACAGCTGCCGCTGAATTTTATCGGTAACGTGGAAGGGCGCGACATCTACAGCGGCAAGGTGGACGTGATCGTGGCCGATGGATTCGTGGGCAATGTTGCGTTGAAGACGTCGGAAGGCGTGGCCAACCTGGTGCGCGCCACGCTGAAGGAAACTCTGAAGGCCACCATCACCCGGCAGGTGGGATACTTGTTGTCCCGCAGCGCGTTCGCCGACTTCAAAAAACGCCTCGACCACACCGAATACGGCGGCGCACCCTTGCTCGGCGTGCGCGGCGTCTGTTTCATCACCCACGGATCGTCGAACATGAACGCGATCAAGAACGCGCTGCGCGTGGCCGCTGAATTTGCCGAACGCAAGATCAACGACAAGATTGCAAAAGAAGTGGCCGGATTAAGGCCCACGGTGCCGGTAAGCACGTAGCCACCAACGGCCCACGTAGGCCCGGACGCCCTCGTCCGGGCGGGCGAGCAGAGCTCGCCTGGGGTTCGACGGCTTGAATTGCCGAGCATCGTTGTGAATCGCGCGAGGCAGCCGAGCTTCGCTCGGCCGGGCGGGCGAGACACCCGCCCCTACGTGAAGCAAAACATTTATGACCACACTACACTCAATCGCCTTCCTCTTCCCCGGCCAGGGATCTCAGGTTGTTGGGATGGGCAAGGACCTGGCGGACAAATATCCGGTCGCCCGGGAGACTTTCGCCGAAGCCGATGAAGCTCTGGGCTACAAGCTGTCCCAACTGTGTTTTGAGGGACCGGAAGAGAAACTGCGGCTGACGGAAATCACCCAGCCCGCCATCCTGACCGCGTCTGTCGCAGCCTGGCGAGTCCTGCGCGAGAAAGGCGTGAGCCCCAGTTTGGTCGCCGGGCACAGCCTGGGCGAATACTCCGCCCACGTTGCCGCCGGCACCATAACTTTTCCGGATGCCGTGCGCACCGTGCGCAATCGCGGGAAGTACATGCAGGAGGCCGTCCCCGTAGGCGTCGGAGCGATGGCCGCGATTCTGGGGATGGATCTGGAAAAAGTTACGGCCTTGTGCGCGGATGCCGCCCAGGGCGAAGTCTGCGAACCCGCCAACATCAATTCCGCGGAGCAGATCGTAATCTCCGGTCACGCCGCGGCGGTCGAGCGCGCCACCAAGCTGGCCGGCGAACGCGGCGCTAAACGCGCCATCCTGCTGTCGGTAAGCGCGCCCTTTCACTGTTCGCTGATGAAGCCGGCCCAGGACAGGCTGGCGGCGGATTTGCAGTCTCTGGGATTCCAAAAGCCCCGACGTTCCGGTCGTATGCAACGTCGACGCCGAGCGTGGTTGAAGACGCCGACCGCGCCCGCGATGCCCTGGTTCGCCAGGTAACCGGCGCGGTGAAATGGGAACCCTCCATGCGCCTGCTGATCACGAAAGGCATCCAGGCCGTTGTGGAAGTCGGGCCGGGGAAGGTGCTGTGTGGGCTGATGCGCCAGATCGACCGCTCGAAAACATGTCTGAACGTTGGCGATGAAACTTCTCTACAAAAGACGGTGGAACAACTCACGGCGGAGCGGGTCTAGAGCGGTCAACGAAACAGCAATTCGCAGGGTGGCGGGCTAAGCGTCTTGTCGGACTTCTCCACCCACAGTTGCGCGTGCTCGGCGCGGCCGTTGACGATAACATCCACGACCACTCCACTGGCGCTACTGCTGCAGGTGCTGGCGCCATTCACTTTGTAGTTCCTGATGATTCCCCACTGTCCTCCCTCTCCCCAATCCTGAATGAACTGGTTCAAGGGATACCTGGAGTACTTGGCGGAATGTTCCTTCCATTGCGGGTCGGCAAAATAAATTCCGTAGGCCGTGTCGTAATCTTTATTCATCAGCGCGGCAAAGAACTTGTCCACCACCTGCTTTTCCGGCCGGTAGCGATTCATCCACACCACTGCCGCCAGCAAGATAATCAAGGCGAGAGCGGCGACAATCTTGATCCTGCGCCGGCGCGCCGGGCCGGGATCGTATTCTTTCGCATCCAGTAGAGTCATGGTTCTCTAAGCATAATAGATTGCGGGACGCAGGTAAAAGTTCCCGCTTGTCATCCTGAGGAAGTGGGACCCTTCGCGTAGCGAGGGGTCCCCGACGAAGGACCTATGCATTTCGGGCGATGGCAGCGGCCCCTTGCCGGATTTTCTCATGCGACTTCGCTTCGGATTTGGGCCGGCGCCTCCGGTAGCGGCAGGAAAATGCATAGGTCCTTCGCTTGCTTCCGTCCGGCTTTGCCGGACGGAAGACTGCGCTCAGGATGACAGAGTCAGGATGACAGGATCAGAGCGTGCGCTTGAACAGTGGCGTTGCGATGCTTAAGGCGACGACAGCGAACAGGGAGAGATAAACGATGTCCGGCAGGATGGCGGACAAGCCGGCTTCCTTGAGCAGCAGAATTTTGAATCCGTGGACGGCAAAGGTGAACGGATCCACTCTGGCGATCCCACGCAGCCACCACGGAAAGGCCTGGATGGGATAGACGGCGCCGCTGGGGAAAAACAGCAGCGTATTCAAGATCCCGAAAATTGCGCGCGGCACCAGCGGATCGTCGACCCGGACCACCAGCAGAAACATCATGGTATTCAGCGCCACGGCGGTCAGCACGATCATGATCAGCAATCCCACCGCGGTGGAAAAACTGAATAGCGTCCCGACCCCAGCCAGCAGCGATCCGATGACGGTGATGACCATACCCACCATCACCGCCTTGACCGCGCTGGCTGCGTTCAGTCCGAAAACCAGTTCAGTCTTGGTGATGGGAGTTACCAGATAGCCTTCATGCACTCCGCGCGCTTTGTCATCGATGTAGAGCATGCCGCCGCCAATCATGACGGACATGAAGATGGCCAGCGTGATCGAGCCTGGCAGAAGAAATTTCATGTACTCGATGTAGGGATAGAGCTCGACAATCTGCAGTACGGTTTTCTGCAGCAGGCGCGGCTCGACCACCGGATTATTCAGCGCGTTGGTGATCTGGGTAAGCTCGTCCTCGAGCGCCGCGCTCATGAAATTGTCGCTGTTGTCCACCAACAGGGCGATCTGAGGCTGGTCCTGTTCGTAAACCCGGCGGGAGTACTGGGGAGGAATGATGACGGCGCCTTCAATCTTTCCGTTGCGCACATCTTCCATCGCCTTTTTCTGGTCGGTGTAGTAGACGGGCAAGAAGGTCCGCATGTTGGCGCGGACGGAATCAAAGGCCTCGCGGATTTTCAGCGCCTGGGTCCCGCCGTCCTGGTCCACCAATCCCAGGCGGGCGTCGCGTATCTTGCCGCCAAAGGCATTCCCCAGCACGATCAGCTGGACCAGCGGGAAAATCATCGACACCATCATTAAGGCCGGCGAGCGGAAAAATTTCCGCATTTCGCGTTCGACAATCGCCAACATCCGGTTCATGGTTGCATTCCTGGTCTGGGCGGCATCACGAAGCCTGGCGCTTTCACCAGTTCGTCGCGTAACTGCCGTCCCGTGTAATGGACGAACACGTCGTCCAGGCTGGTGTTCTGCACCAGCAGCGATTTCACGCTCGCCCCGGTGTGCACCGCCGCCTCCACCAGATCCGTGGTGGTCCGCGACCCATCGCCGGTCAGGATGCGATACATTCCCGCGCCCTCATGCTGCACCGAAGTGACGCCGTTGAGCGCATGCAGGCGCTCCTCCCAATCCGCGGGCGCGTTTTCGAACTGGGCCTCGATCACGTTCGAACCCGGTACGCTCGCTTTCAAGGCGGGCGGCGTATCGAGCGCCACCAGCTTGCCGTGGTCCACGATAGCGATGCGATCGCACAGCCGGTCGGCCTCGTCCATGTAGTGCGTGGTAATCAGGATGGTGAGCTGGCGGTGGGATTTGATATTGGTGAGCATTTCCCACACCGCCACCCGGGAAACGGGATCGAGGCCGGTTGTGGGTTCGTCCAGAAAGAATATTCGCGGACTGTGCACCAGTCCGCGCGCAATCTCCAGGCGCCGCCGCATGCCGCCGGAGAGCGTCTTGGTTTGCGCCGACCGCCATTTGGTCAGGTCCACGAGTTCCAGCAATTCATCGATTGTGGCCTTACGCTTTTTGGCCGGGACGTCGTACAGCTTGGCGTAAATGTTCAGGTTTTCCTCAATGGTCAGGTCGAGGTCGCTGGTCAGGGCCTGCGGGATCACGCCGATCGTCCGGCGAACGTCATCCGGGTCGCTGCTCACATCATGTCCGCCAACTCGGGCCGATCCCGCAGTGATGGGAATAAGCGTGGTCATCATGCGAATCAGCGTGGACTTCCCCGCTCCGTTCGGACCCAGCAGCCCGAAGATTTCTTCTTCTTTGACGTTGAAGGAAACATCGTCGACCGCGGTGAAGTCGCCGTACTTCTTGACGATATGATCCACTTCAATGGCATTGCCCGGGTTGATTGGCTTAGCGCGGCCGCCGGCCGCGGGCTTCCGTCCTCCGGGGGTGCCGTTCGGATTGAGATCAGCAACCATGTTTCGCCGTCAATCTGAAATCACAAGTCCGCAATCTGAAATTTGTAGTCACGGTCGTTTCTCGGCGGACGCGCCGGAAGCTGATGTTTTCAACTGATCCGGTGAAACCAGAACTTCTGCCGTCATGCCCGGCACGTAAGCTCCCTTAGGATTGTCCAGGCGGACTTTAAGTACGATGGTTCGGATATCGCGCTTGCGCCGGCTCACATCGCGCTGGGTAGCGAAATCCGCCTCCGGCGCTTTGAAGAACACTTTGCCGGAGGTAATGGTGCCGCCCGGAAGGCGAATGCGCAGAGTATCTCCCAGGCCGATGTTGTCGGACTCGGTTTCCGGAATTGCGGCGCGCACCCAGGTGTCGCCTAAATCGACGAGCGTGACAATGGGCTGGCCCGCGGTCAGGACCTCGCCTTCACGGGCCGCCCGTACCGACACGGTGCCGCTCAAAGGCGCGTAAATCTTGGTATAGCCCAGGCGAACTTCCGCTTCCTTGAGCTGGGCTTCGGCATTGGCCAGCTGCCCGCGCGTGGACTGCACGGTGCTGGCGGCGGCATGGGCCTGGTGAGTGTTGGCGAGAGCGGAGTTCAAATCGGCATCAGCCGCGCTCACCTGATCTTTCAAGGATTGCACCGTCGCCAATTGCGCCTTCAGATTGCTTTCCGCCTGCACCCGGTCCTGGTCGGACGCGACGCCCTGTTTGGCCAGCTCGATCATGCGCCGGCTGTCACTCTCGGTCCGTTGCAGCGTGGCTTCGGCCTGCAGCAACTGGGCACGGGCGGATTGCAGTCTGGCCTGGGCATTCACCACGTTGCTTGAAGTCGAACCGTGCGTGGCCGCGCTGGTGGCCTGGCTGGCAGAAACCTGCGAACGCAGACTGTCGATCATGGCGGCGGCGGCCCGGGCTTCAGCTTCCAGTTCAGAAGGATCGAGCACAGCAATCAGGTCTCCCTGTTTGACCTGGGTGCCTTCGTCGACCAGCAGCTTGGCAATCCGCCCCTGCATCTGCGGGCTGATGATGATCTGGTTGGAATCCACGGTACCGATCAGCACCAGGTCGCTGGTACGTGGCGTCGAAACCAGATAGTAGATCGTCGCCGCGCTCAGAATGACCGCGAGAATGATCAGAAATTTATTGCGCGCGTTCAAGCTCGTTCTCCTCCGGAATTCGCGTCCTGGCGGAACAATGCCGCCGAAATGAAATCCAGCACTGCGGCACGCCGCGCTGCGACATGCTCCGGCGCAAAGGGATCGATCCCGGCGACCGCGCGCAGGACCGGCGCATTGATGAAATGAAATACGATGACGGCGATCATGGAAGGAACGAAGTGTACGGGATCGACAGCGCGGAACTCGCCCGCCGCCTGCCCTTGTTCAATCACTCGCGCCACCTTGCCGAACAGAGGAACGAAATATTGCCTGGCGATGCGTTCCAGTTGCGGCGCTTTGCCGCGGGCGGCGCGCATCATCTCACCCTGCGAAATTCTGGGATAAAGGGGATGGCCGGCGATGTAATCAAAGTGCGCGGCCACATAAGCCAGCAACTTTTCCCGCGGCGGCAGATCACTGGAGAGCGCCGCCTCGATGCTTTCTTTCAATCCCCCAAACACCTGGTCAAGCACCGCGGCGTAGAGGGTTCCCTTGTCCTTGAAGTAGTAGTAGAGCAGGGCCTTATTGACTCCGGCGGCGTGTGCGATGGCGTCGGTGCGGGCTCCGGCTACTCCTTCGCGGGAGAATTCGCGGACCGCGGCCTGCAGGATGGCAGCACGGCTTTCCGCGGGCCGTCCGCGGGAGCCCAGACGCGGCTTGGAGACAGCGGGTTTCATGCCTGACCTCGCATTAATTAACCAGTTAGTTAGATAATACAGGACCGGCGGGCGCTGCACAATACATTTTTGCGCCCGCAACAAATACAATCGAAGAGGTTTAGATCACCCTGAGGAGAATCATGAAATACCGGAGACTCGGCCGTACCGGTTTCGAAGTCAGCGAGATGGCCCACGGGCTGTGGGGAATGAGCGGATGGAGCGGTTCCGACGATCGCGAGTCCCTGGAAGCTTTGCAGTTGGCCGCCGACCTGGGCTGCAACTTCTTCGACACTGCCTGGGCCTACGGCGAAGGCAAGAGCGATGGTCTGCTGGGGGAAATCCTTTCCCGCAATGCTTCTGCTCCCAACCCCAGCAAACGTCTATACGCGGCTTCTAAAATCCCGCCGCTCAATCGCAAGTGGCCGGCACGGTCCTCGTACAAGTATCAGGATGTTTTTCCCGCGGACCATGTTTTCCGCCACGCCGACCTGATTCGGAAAAAACTCCGGGTCGACTCCATCGATCTGCTGCAGTTTCACGTCTGGGACGATAGCTGGACCGACGAACCGGAATTTCGCACTACGGTCGAGAAGCTCAGGCGTGACGGAACCATTCGTCATTTCGGCCTCAGCCTCAATCGCTGGGAACCCGAAAACGGTCTCAAGGCCTTGCGGACCGGCCTGGTGGACGTGGTGCAAGTGATCCATAACATCTTTGATCAGGCGCCTGAAGACAAGCTCTTTCCGGTTTGCCAGGAGTTGAATATCGGCGTGATCGCGCGCGTGCCGCTGGACGAAGGCAGCCTGGGCGGAAAGATGACGCTGGAAACCAAATTCCCCAAGGGCGACTGGCGGGCCATGTACTTCGGTCCCAAGAACCTGCCGCCGACTATCGAGAGAGTGGGAAGATTAAAGACCGTGCTGCCGTCAGGGCTCACCTTGCCCCAGATGGCGCTGCGCTACATCCTCTCGTACCCGGCGGTGAGCACCATCATCGTAGGGATGAGGAAGCCGGAGCATGTGCGGCAGAACATTGCGGCCAGCGATGCCGGCCCGCTGGATGAGGCGCTGCTGCGCAAATTGAAAGCGCACCGCTGGGACCGCAAACCGGAGCCCTGGGCAGACTAGCTACCGTGTCATCCTGAGCGGAGAAGCTGCTTCGCTTCGCGAAGCAGCTACGGAGTCGAAGGACCCCTATACTGAATCGGCAGCTGGCGACTCGGAGTATGCCATGGACGGGAAAACCCTGGGCAACGTCTTTTCTGGGTAGGGGCCTTCACCGCATTGCGTTCCGAAGAACGTAATCTCGCTCAGGATGACAGATTGCTGGATTAGCGCGCGCCGGATGGCACCAGCGCACTTCATCGCAGAAGCTGCTTCGCTTCGCGAAGCAGCTACGAGCGAGGCCCCATCTGAGCGGGACGTTTCGCCCGGAACCAGGGCAGGCGAATGACGTGCGCATCGTCCGACCTGCCGCTCAGGATGACAGATTGCTGGATTAGCGCGCGCCGCCGGCTATCGATGGCACCAGCAGCACTTCATCGCCATCCTGGAATGCATAAGCGTTTCCACCCAGGAAGCGGATGTCCTCTTCGTTCACATAAACATTCAGGAAGCGGCGAATTTCGCCTGACTCATCTCGAAGGTGAGGTTTGAGATCGGGGAACTGCTGGTCGAGCGCGGTAAACAGTTCTCCCAGGTTGGCGGCGGAGCAGGTTACGCGCGCATTGCCCGCGGTCAGCCGGCGCAGCGCCGTGGGAATCTGAACCGTGATGTTCATCCAACCTCCACCGCGACCGGAGCTTCTTTCTCGGGAGCATTCAGGGTTCGTTCCATGTATTTTTCGAACTCGGCCAGCTTCGGGGCAATGGGCTCTTCGAGTTCGTACTTGCCCGCGAGCGCATCGGTGGTCTTCAGGCCGTTGCCGGTAATGCAGAGCACGGTGGTCTCGCCGGGTGAAATACGCTCCTGGCGATACAGCTTGCGCGCGGTGCCGACGGTTACGCCGCCCGCGGTTTCGGTGAAAACTCCTTCGGTCTCCGCCAGCAGCTGAATGCACTCCACCAGTTCGGGATCGGAAACATCCTCTGACCAGCCGCCACTCTGGGTGATGACCTTGATGGCGTAGTGTCCGTCGGCGGGATTGCCGATGGCCAGCGAACGCGCGATGGTCGAGGGTTTCTGCGGCTCGATATCCGCATTCCCGGCCTTCACCGCGGTTGAAATCGGAGAGCAGCCCGTGGCCTGCGCGCCAAAGAATTTCACCGGCTTGGCTTCCACCAATCCCAGCAGGACCAGTTCGTCGAAGGCCTTCTTGATCTTCACAATCAGCGATCCACCCGCCATAGGGACCACTACGTTATCGGGCAGCCGCCAGCCGAGCTGTTCGGCGATTTCGAAGCCCACCGTTTTCGAGCCTTCCGCGTAATAGGGACGCAGGTTCACGTTCACGAAGCCCCAGGGCCTTTCGTCGGCGATCTGCGAGCACAAGCGGTTGACCTGGTCATAGCTTCCGGAAATGCGCACCAGCTTCGCGCCGAACACCTGGGTGCCAAGAATCTTGGCGGGCTCGAGGTCCGCCGGAATGAAAATCACGGCCTTGAATCCGTTGCGGGCAGCTTGCGCCGCCACGGAATTCGCCAGGTTTCCCGTGGACGAGCAGGAGACGGTATCGAAGCCAAAATTGCGGGCCTGGGACAAAGCCACTGCGACGACGCGATCCTTGAAACTGAGGGAGGGCTGACAGACCGCGTCGTTTTTCACATAGAGGTGCTTCGCGCCCAGCTTTTGAGCCAGACGTGGCGCCTCGAGCAGTGGGGTAAACCCGGCTGGAACCGTGGGCTGATAATTCGCAGGAAGAGGGAGCAGATCGCGATAACGCCACATGCTGGCTGGGCCCTGAGCGATCCGCTCACGGGTAAACGTCGGCCGCACGGCCTCGTAATCGTAGAAAACTTCGAGGGGAGAGAAACAATCGTCGCAGATGGAACGGGGCTGGTTTCCCCAGCTCTTGCCGCATTCCCGGCAGCGCAATTCGTAGGTCATCGAGCTACTCGCTTTGGAGCAGCCTGCGGGACGAGCCGTCGGACAACGCCCAGAAACGCGAAATCCTCTTTCCCTGGATAGAGGAAAAGAGGAACGAGATGCTAAAAATTCGGCACCCCGAATCTCATGTTCCCCCTTTGCAGGGCGAGAGTTGACACCGGGCGACCAGAAAATGAATTCTGATCCGGTTGTCGTGGCTTCGTAGGGCTCGTCCCTCAGCCACTCTGCATGAAATCCAAGGTCTGCTCCGTAGAGCAAACTTAATGAATGGTACCGGGAGCGCAGGGAGTTCGTCAAGCCTCTTGCGATCACGGTAGTTGAGTGCCCGATCTTAAACTTTGCGAATTCTGCGGCCTTCTTTGCGCCCTTTGCGCTAGAGGGTTTGATCTCGCCCGAGTCATCCAAGACTCTTAACCGCAAAGTTCGCAAAGAAAAGCCGCAAAGAGCGCCCAGAGCGCCGAATCAGGACACTACGGGGATGACCGTCTTGACCCGCGAATACCAGCCAGAGCATAATCATGGTCTTGCTAGACCCTGGTTTTCCGGATGAGAACCGAGTCACCTACCCCCGGCAAGATGACGGCTTGCTACGTTCCCAGAACCCCAACAGGGAGATTTTGACATGAGCGATCAAACCAACAAACGGATCGGTGATTACGAGCTTCTCAACGAGTTAGGCAGCGGAGGGATGGGCCGGGTCTGGCGGGTCAGGAACGTGATCACTGACCGCATTGAAGCGATGAAGGTTCTTCTCCCCGACTTGTCGGCAACGCCCGAACTGGCCGCTCGCTTCCAGCGTGAAATCAAGCTCACCGCCAGCCTCGATCATCCCAATATTGCCGCGCTTCGAACCGCCTTCACCGCGGACAACCAGCTGTACATGGTGATGGAGTATGTCGAAGGCACCACCATGGCGACCAAGCTGGAGATGGGGCCTCTCCCGGTCAACGACTCGGTCAAGTACATCACTCAGGTGTTGAGCGCGGTCAGCTACGCGCACCAGCGGCACATCATTCACCGCGACATCAAGCCCGCCAACATGATGTTGACGACGCAGGGCGTGATCAAGCTGATGGATTTCGGCATCGCGCGTTCCGGTGACGACCGTGGTTTGACCATGACCGGTACCACCCTGGGCTCGATCGGCTACATGTCGCCCGAACAAGTAAAGGGCGACCCGACGGATGCGCGCTCCGACTTGTATTCCGTTGGCATCTGCCTCTACGAATTCGTCACTGGCCGGAGGCCTTTCGTGGCCAGTGCCGAGTATTCCGTCATGGCCGCGCACCTCAACGCCATCCCCAAGCCACCGATCGAACTGAATCCCGGAATACCCGCGGCGCTCAACGAAATTATTCTCATGTCGATTGCCAAAGAACCGGCAAAGCGATTCCAGACTGCGGACGCGTTCGCCAACGCGTTGAGCAGCGTGCCCAAGACTTCTGCAGTCGCACCCACCGTCCCACGGGCCCCGTTGGGGGGGACGACGGCGGATGGTCCCGAAGTGCCGGCTGGTTTTTGGGAGGCTTCGCCGACCATGGAAAGACCAGCCGGTCGTGCCCCGGATCCGCCGGCAGGGCTGATTGCGCCTACGGTGCCGCTGGCGATTCCGGCGCCGGCCTCGCCTCCGATGCCTGCTACAACTCCGATGTCGGCAGCCAACGCCGCCACGATTGCACAGCAAGGCGCGGTGGTCGACCCCGCGCCAGCTACGCCGCTGCCAATCCCGCCGCCTCCCCAGGCGAGCGGTCATCGTGGCCTATACATGACGCTTGGAGCCCTGATCGTGCTCGCCGTTCTGGTGGTTGCTGGAATTTATGTGCCCCGGATCAGCAAGACAAGCGCGAAGGCCCCGGACGTGTCCGCGACCACCACGAGCGCGGATACCACGTCGCCGGACGCAGTCCAGCCAACTCAACAGCCAGCTCCAGATGCTACGGCGGCTGGTGCAACCACGAGTCCAGATGCGACTGCACCGCCAGCCGCGCCGGTCGCCACCACCGCGTCGGTGGACACCTCGAGTGCGACGCAACCAGCGCCGGCTCCGTCGGCGGCGACTCCGGAGCAAAGCGATTTGACCCCGGCCAAGCCCAGCCATCCCCGTACGAAGAAGTTGACCGCCCGGAACCACGGCATGGCCGGCGATGCCGCGATGCCTTCGCAAGGCGACAGCGGAATGGCCGCGCCCGGCGCCGCAAACGATTCGGCTGCGCTGGACGAATTGGAAACCGAAGTTGACCAGCTTTCCAACCGCGCTGCCGCGGTCAACAGCGGGCTGGATCGTCTGCAACAGGAGCAGGCCGCCGCCGGCTACGGACTTCGCGGCGACATGGTTGCCCACCAGGCAAGCATGAAAACAAACCTGTTCAAGGCGGAAGAGGCGATGCAGCACAGGGATGCAGCCCGGGCCAAGAAGTACGCGGACCTCGCGGGAAAAGACCTGGAAGCGCTGGAGCGTTTCCTGGGGCACTGACCGGTAGCCAGCGGAAGAGGCTGTCATCCTGAGCGCAGCAGAATGATTCGCGTGCGAATCATTCTGCGGAGTCGAAGGACCCCTACAGGTTGCACTGACGATCGCATCTGAGAGTCTTTCCGCCCGGTTCGTGGAGTAGTCCCGACCCGCCGGCTGCCGATTCAGGTATAGGGGTCCTTCGACTGCGCGGCTGCTTCGCAAAGCGAAGCAGCTACTCCGCTCAGGATGACAGTTTCACCGGCTGTACTGGTTTCTCTTCTTCTCCTCGTGCCGCTCTTGCCCTAGCCGGATCAGCCGCTCGATCAAATCGGGATAGGCCAGCCCCGAAGCCGCCCACAGCTTGGGATACATGCTGATCGCGGTGAAGCCGGGCATGGTATTGATCTCGTTGAGATAAATCTTCCGGTTCTTAGGGTCCATCAGGAAATCCACCCGCGCCAGTCCGGAACAGTCCACGGCCTTGAATGCGCTGATGGCCAGTTGCTTAATCTTTCCGGTTTCGGCTTTGCTTAATTTCGCCGGAATAATTAACTTCGATCCTTCATCAACATACTTGGCGGTGTAGTCGTAGAATTCCTTGCCCGGAACAATCTCGCCCGGCACCGAAGCCTCAGGCCTATCGTTGCCGAGCACCGAAACTTCGATCTCGCGGGCCTTCTGTTTCTTGCCGCCCACGCCTTGCTCGATCACGATCTTGCGATCGAATTTCGCGGCCTCTTCCATCGCGGGGCCCAGTTCCTTGCGCTCCCGCGCCTTCGAAATCCCGACTGACGATCCCAGATTGGCAGGCTTCACGAATACCGGATACTTCAGCTTGGTTTCGACCAGTTTTTGGACCTTCTTCGGTCCGGCTTCCCAGTCACTGCGCAGCACGGTGACGTGCTTGACGATGGGCAGTCCGGCGGCGAGGAACAATGACTTCATCACGTCCTTGTCCATCCCGGCCGCGGAACCCAGCACACCTGCGCCCACGTAGGCGATGTCCGCCAGTTCGAACAATCCCTGGATAGTTCCGTCCTCGCCGAAGGTTCCGTGCAGGACGGGGAAGATGATGTCCACATTGATGGCCCGGTCGCTGGCCCGGCGGGTCAAAGCCGCCTCGGTCTGGAAGGGGGCCAGGGAGCCTCCCGGCCGTTGAGGTTCGGGCGGAACCACTACCGCCTGCCCGGTAGCCAGGACGGCGGCCCCAGGGGTGGCTTCAGGATCCCCCGCTCGCAAATGGGCCTGGGCGGAGCCTCCCGCCTCGCCTTTTCCCCGCAGCAGGAGTTCAGCATCCGAAGCCGTCAGCCACCGGCCTTCCTTGGTGATTCCAATGGGCACGACCTCGTACTTGTTCTTATCAATGGCGTTAAGGACCGATGCAGCCGAGAGCAAGGATACTTCGTGCTCCCCGCTGCGGCCGCCAAAGAGGATGCCGACACGCAGTTTTTTCATGGCTCTGGGGCTTGATATGGCCCCTCCATTCTTGCACAATGTCATACCGTACGGGTTGACCAGGACTGCACCCCGAGCTAGCCTCGGCCAAGCCGGACCGGGGCGTCTCTTGTCCTGATCTCTTTGGGAAGGGAACATCATGTCATGCGAAAGGTAATGTCTCTGGCCGCGCTATTTTTGCTTCTCTCTTTGCTTTCGGCATACGCGCAGCAAGCGCCCGCCGCTCCCCGCAAGAAACGGGTTGCGATATTTGACTTCGATTACGCCACGGTGCATGGCGGCGTCGCAGGGATTTTTGGCCAGGATGTGGACATCGGGAAGGGGATTTCCGACCTGCTGGTCACCTATCTGGTCAAGGATGGCACTTACTCGGTGATTGAGCGGAAAGCTCTGGACAAGATCATGACGGAGCAGAACTTTTCCAACAGCGACCGGGCCAACCCCAACTCCGCCGCCAAAATCGGAAAACTCCTGGGAGTGGACGCGATCATTGTCGGCAGTATCACTGAGTTCGGCAACGAGACCAAGAACTTGAACCTGGGCGGCGCGGGCGGGGCCCTGGGTGGTTTTGGTTTGGGCGGGTTCGGCCACAAAAAATCCAAAGCCGTCGTATCCCTTACAGCACGCATGGTTGACGTGGATACGGGCGAAATTCTGGCGGTTGCGGAAGGCCACGGCGAGTCCCAACGGGAGAGCACTTCACTGCTGGGCGGCGGCGGGAACTGGCACGGTTTCGGCAACGGTAATGCCGACTTCGGCAGCAGCGATTTCCAGAACACCATCATCGGGGAAGCCGTGAAGGCCGCAGTGGAAAAGACAAGCACGGAGGTGATCGCCGACAAGGACAAGTTGGTGGCGCGCACCGTCGTGGTTGAAGGACTGATTGCGGCCGTGGACGGAGGACAGATCATCCTGAATGTCGGCGCGAAGGCCGGCGTGAAGGTGGGCGACCAACTGACTGTCGAACGAGTGTCCAGGGAAATCAAGGACCCGGCAACCGGCAAAGTGATTCGCCGCCTGGCGACGGCAGTCGGCGTGCTACGCGTGACGGATGTCGACGATATCTCGGCAGTCGCCGCCACGGTTTCAGGCAGCGGTTTCAAGACCGGCGACGAGGTGAAAACCGTCACGCAATAAATCTGGCGCGGACCGGCCCTGAGCGAAGTCGAAGGGACCCTCGCCCGCGGCTTTTGGCTTTTCACGAACGGGCGGCAGCCCGCCCGTTCCGGCCCTCTTCTTTCTGAGCAGCACGGCTCCATTGGCTCAAGTATGAGGTGATTTATGGGAGTGTCATTCGCCCGAGTCTTCAAACTGGCAAGCCTCGTCGCTATCGTTCTTCTTACCTTACCTGCGCTGACCGCGCAGCAGAAAAATCCCCTGACCAATGCCGACGTCATCAAGATGGTGAAATCTGGAATGGCGGAAACGGCGATTGTGGCGGCCATTGCCGCCAATGACACGCAATTCGATCTCTCCTCCACCGGCCTGCAGTCGCTGAACCAGGCCGGGGTCAGCAGCAAGGTGGTCCGAGCCATGCTGGCGGCGGAGTCGAAGAAGAAAGATGCTGCCGCAGCGGCGGAGAATGCGGGGGCTGCGTCAAATACGAACACAACTCAAGATTCGGCTCCAGACGCGTCATCCGGCATGACCCAGGGCATGAGCCCGCAGGGAATGCCGCAGGGAATGTCATCCGATCAAATGCAGCAGATGCAGCAAATGATGGCCAACATGCCACCTGAAATGCGGGAGCGTATGCAAGCCTCGATGGCCCAACGCAACGCAAGGAGGTCCGGAAGGGGAGGTGGATCAGGGGGCTCAGCCAACTCTATTCCCGCTCATGCCGGCGTGACCGTTCCGTTGGATAGCGCCCTCTATACTTCATTCATGCGGCTGAAGACCCAGCCCGGTTATCACATGGTCATGAGCATGCAGACCAGTGATCCCCGAATGGCGCAGATGGCCCAGAGCATATTCAGTCCGGGGGAATTGGTCGTCGAGGGCAATACGCGCCAATACACCATGCACTACAAAATGCAGGCCACGGACGTGCCGGGAACGGTGGATGACTGGGAGATTCGGTCGGTGGTGCAAAACGGCCGCGGGGCGTCGCTGATTACTTCGGCGGCGGTGCCTCGATTACTGAAGGAGGCCGCGGAAAAGGCAGCTCACGACCTGGCGGAGTTGGACCGCATGGCCGCGACCTCGATGGCCCGTGCCGCGGCGGAAGGACCCATGGGTGCGATCGGCGCAGGAATGACTGCCGCTGGGGTCGCAATGGCGCACGCGGAAGCGCCCCGGATGCTGAAGAAGGAGCGGGACATGTTTTCCTGGCATTGCCGGGACCTCCCGCCGAGCGACGCATCGGGCAGTCAAGCCAACCCCAACCTCACCGACCTGCACCCCATTGGCGACCAGAACGTGAACGGCACCATGGCGGACGGCTATGAGTTCTACGACAACGAAAACGCAAAAACCCAGGGCACGGTGCACCTGTTCGTGGCCAAGGATACCGGCTTGCCGTTGCGGATTGAGATGGTCGATCCGAGCGGCGCCGGCGGGATCCAGATGAATTACGGCCCGCTCACCGGTCCGGCAAATATTGAAATTCCGGCCTGCATGAACAAATAGGTGCGGCCGTGTGGGTCGGGCACTCCTGTCCGACGATTTTGATTTTGATCTTTCGGCATCCGATCGGGAAAATCAAAGTCCAGGTCAAAAGCGTCGGACAGGAGTGTCCGACCCACACGGGCCTGCACTGCTGGCTAAAGGATCTTCTTCCCAAACGCCGATTGCGCCAGTTCGACCGCCAGGTCCGCAGTGCGGTTGTGTTCGTCAATCACCGGATTCACTTCGACGATCTCGAAGCTCAGCATGCGGCCGTGGTCGGCAATGATTTCCATTGCCAGGTGGGCTTCGCGATAAGTCGCGCCGCCGCGCACCGGAGTGCCCACCCCAGGCGCGTCCTCGGGATCGATCCAGTCCATATCGAGAGAGACGTGATAGCCGGCAGTACCGCGCCCGGCCATGCGCAGCGCCTCTTCCATCACCGTGCGCATGCCGCGCTCATCGATATCGCGCATGGTGAAGACGCCGATGCCGGCGCGGTGAACATTCTCTTTTTCGATGGCATCAATGTCGCGCACCCCCACCAGCACACAGTTTTCCGGCCTCACCTTGGGCGAGAAGTTGAAAATGTTGGCCAGCTCGGAAGGCCCCAGCCCCATGGTCGCGGCCAGCGGCATGCCGTGGACGTTCCCGCTGGGCGAACTCTCGGGCGTATTGATGTCGGTGTGGGCGTCAATCCAGATCAATCCGATTTTCTGATTCTGGCGACGATAGAACTCTGCCACCCCGGCCACCGTGCCCGCCGCCACTGAGTGGTCCCCGCCAAGCACGAGCGGTATCTTGCCCGATTCCAGGGTCTTGATCACCATCTCGGCATGCTTGGTGCAGGTGGCGGTAATTTCCTTCAGATATTTGGCGTGTGGGTCGCCTTCCTTCTTCTGCTCCGCGATAGCGACGGAAACATTTCCCGCATCCTCGACCACATGGCCCAGAGCTTCGAGGCGCGCCTCGAGCCCGGCCACCCGCACAGCCGAGGGGCCCATGTCCACGCCGCGGCGCGACTGTCCCAAGTCGAGCGGAACCCCGATCACCCGAATTTTTTTGGGAACGATGCTGGACGAAGATGTGGTCGTCGCGGTCATAGAGTCGTCGCGGTCATAGACTTGTGAGAACGGCTTTGCCGGCTCACTCCGCTTTGTTGGGGTTTTTATCCCCAGTTGTCAGTCACAAGTTCCCAGTTCTCGGTTCGTCTCGGGTGTCCGCATCGAAGCGGTTCACCTGCTGGTTACGGGTACAACCGATTCAACATCCGCGGAAACGGAATCGTCTCCCGCACATGCTCTAATCCGCAGATCCACGCCACAACCCGCTCAATTCCCATACCGAAGCCGCCATGCGGCACGCTGCCGAATTTGCGCAGGTCAAGGTACCACTTGAAAGCCTCTTCGGGAAGGCCATGTTCCTTTATTCGCTGCAGCAGAAGATCGTAAGAGGCCATACGCTGCGAGCCGCCGACAATCTCGCCGTAACCTTCGGGCGCCAGCACGTCCACGCACAGGGCCAGCTCCGGCCGCTGCGGGTCGGGCTCCATGTAGAACGCTTTTACCTGCGCCGGATAGCGATGCACCATGACCGGCTTGTCGAATTGCGATGAGATGTAGGTCTCATCGGGCGATCCCAGATCGCCGCCCCATTCGAAATTACTTTCCAGAGCGCCCTTCGCGTGACCTTCCTGCAACATCTTCACCGCTTCGTCGTAAGCGATGCGCGGAAATGGAGCTTCAATCCTTTCCAGTTTTGTGACATCGCGGCCGATGACTTGCAGATCGCTGCGACGCTTTTCCAGACAGCGCTTCACCAGAAAGCTGATCAGGCCTTCAGCCAGGTCCATGAGGTCGTCGAGTTCGGCGTACGCGACCTCGGGCTCGACCATCCAGAATTCGGTGAGATGACGGCGCGTCTTGGACTTTTCCGCCCGGAACGTGGGCCCGAACGAATAAACCTTGCCCAGCGCCATGGCAGTCGCCTCGATATAAAGCTGCCCGGACTGGGTGAGATATGCCTGCTCTTCAAAGTAATCCACCGGAAAGAGAGTGGACGTGCCCTCACAGGCGGCCGGAGTAAGGATGGGCGGATCGGTCAGGGTAAAACCGCGCTCATCAAAAAAATCACGCACCGCCTTGATGATTTCCGCCCGTACCCGCAGAATCGACGCCTGCCGCTGGGATCGCACCCATAGGTGACGGTGTTCCATCAGGAACTCGACGCCGTGCTCCTTGGGCGAAATCGGGTAAGGATCGCTCTCGGAAACCCGCTGCACCACCTGCACTCCCGACACGTCAAGCTCATATCCGCCGGGCGCCCGCTTGTCGGCCCGGACCTTGCCTTCGACAATCACACTCGACTCCTGGGTAAGGCCCTTCACCGCGTCGAACACTTCGGGGGCAACCGCGTTTTTCGGCACCACCCCTTGAATCACGCCCGTGCCATCACGAAATTGTGGAAAGAGCAGTTTCCCGCTCTCCCGCAGGTTGTAGAGCCAGCCCTGAATGGTTACCGTCTGGCCCTCGTGCCGGCCGATATTGGAAATCGTGGTTACGGGTGAGGACATAGGATTCATTGAGAAATCGGGCAATTTAGTAATTGCGTAATTGAAGGCGATGCGCGTTTTCAAATTGCCCGATTACCAAATTACTCAATTACCAAATTTCCGAACGTCTCGCGCATTTTCTCTACCGGATTCACCTTCTCGTCGGCTTCGATTTCGAGCAAGAGGGGCGGCGTATGCGGCGCCGAGCGCAGCAATTCCATCGCCTCTTTCCAGTTGATGGTTCCCGCTCCCGGCCACAGATGGGAGTCGCGGTCGCCAGCATTGTCGTGCACGTGGGTGGAGTGAATATGGCCTTTCAGGATTTCGAATGCCTCCGCCACATTGTTCATGATATGGGCATGGCCGAGGTCGAAGCATATGCCCACATCATCGAAGTGGGTGATCTGGATGAACTCCACCAGTTTGTCCGGCGTGCTCAGTTCGTTGGGAATATTTTCCAGCAGGATACGCACGCCCAGCGGCTTGGCAAAGGCACGCAAATGTTCGATCGAAGTCATGGCCGCTTCGAATTTGCGGTCGTCAAACGATTCGCCGCTGGTCCCCATGTGCTGCACCAGAAAGCGAAAAGGAATCTGCTCGGCCACCTCGATCGCCCGCTTGATCTCATCCATGGCTTCGATCCGCTGCGCCCGGTCGGTCGCGGCCACGTTCACCGGCGGCGAGCCGCCGCGTCCCCACTCGTAGTCCGCGTACAGGGGTGAATGAACGGAATGAAGAGGAACGCCGCTGTTCTGGAACCAATCCGCAATTTCGCGTACATGTTGTTTGCGATTGGCATAATCCAGATGCTGGCGCGCGGCAAAAATCTCGATCGCCTGTGCCCCGCCCCGTACCAATCCGTCCAGCAGGCCGGGATGCAGCCGCTCTTTCACGTATACGAATGTGGACATCGCCTTAAGCATGGCTAGCTCTGTCTGACCCGTGTGGGGCGGACACTCTTGTCCCCCGCCTTTGACTTTGACTTTCGATATTCAAAAGCTCGCAAAAGCAACCTGGACACAAACCAAATTCAACTGCGGCGGACAAGGGTGCCGGCCCCACACCTGCTAGAAGCCGAGCGCTCTGCCGTTGTGCCGCGGGTCGCTGGCCCCCAGGCGGTCTCCGCGTTTGGGGTCGATCATGATGCACTCGCCATCGCTCCAAATACCTTTCTTCTCGACCCGATGGCCCATGCCCTCCAGCTGCCCGGCAATCTCGGCAGGAAATGCTTCCTCCAGGTAGCTAACATCGGGCAGCCACTGATGATGAAAGCGGGGAGCGTTCACCGCCTCCTGAATGTTCATGCCGTAGTCGACTACTCCCATCAGGATATTGGCCACCGTAGTAATAATACGCGGGCCGCCGGGAGAGCCCAGCACCAGGAAAAGCTTGCCGTCTTTCAGAACAATAGTGGGCGTCATCGCGGAAAGCGGACGCTTGCCCGGCCCAATCGAATTGGCCGGACCCTGAATCAGGCCGAACATGTTGGGCACTCCCTGCTTGGAGGCGAAATCGTCCATTTCGTCGTTCAGGAGAAAACCCAGGCTGCCCGCGACTACGCGTGAACCGAAGGCGTCGTTCAGCGTGGTGGTCACTGCCACCGCGTTTCCTTCCGGATCCACTACGGAGTAGTGAGTGGTGTGGTTTGGCTCCGCGGCGGCCCGGGCGGGAGGATGGGACGCAGCATATTGTTCGAGTTCGCTGAAGATGGCGGGCCGGCTGAGGCCCTTGCTGGTGGTGGCGTGCGCCGGGTCGATCGATTCCCGCCAGGCCGCGCCATAGCGCTTGTCGATGAGCTGGGCCACGGGAATTTTAGAAAAGTCGGGATCGCCCATGAACTCCGCCCGATCGAAGAAGGCCCGGCGAAAAGCTTCCAGGGTCAGATGGACGGCATTGGCCGACCGGCCTCCGAGTTTTCCCAGATCATAGCCTTCGAGAATATTCAGGATCTCGATCAGCGCAGTGCCGCCGGACGAGGGCGGCGGCGCGCTGATGATCTCGTATCCGCGATACGATCCCCGCACCGCTTCGCGCTCTTTCACTTCATAGTGCGCCAGATCGTCAGCCGTGATCAGGCCGCCGCCTTTCTGCACCGAGGCGGCCAGCTCGCGCGCCATGTCTCCATGATAGAGATCGTCAGGATTCGCGGCGATCCGTTTCAAAGTACGCGCCAGCTCAGGTTGTTTGAATAGGTCGCCGGGCTTGTAATAATTTCCGTCGCGCTGGAAGATGCGCCGCGACTCGGGAAAATCGGCCAGGTGTTCATCCTCCCGGAAATCCATGACTTCTTCGGGAGCCAGAGCAAACCCTTCTTCCGCCAGCTTGATGGCCGGGGCCATGACTTGCGCGAGTGCCAGCTTGCCGTATTTCTTCTCTGCGTAGACCATGCCGGCCACTGACCCGGGCACTCCAATCGCTTTGTAACCGACGATGCTGGCGTCCTCAATGACATTTCCCTTGGCGTCGAGATACATGTTGGCCGTGGCCGCCGCCGGCGCCTTCTCGCGATAGTCGACGAAGTGCGTCTTGCCGTTCGCCAGGCGGACCAGCATGAATCCGCCGCCACCCAAATTTCCCGCCTGCGGATGAACCACCGCCAGGACAAAACCGACGGCGACGGCCGCATCCACCGCGTTGCCGCCCGACTTCATCACTTGCACTCCGGCGCGCGAGGCCAACGGATGCACGCTGACCACCATGGCGCGAGGCGCCTCCACCGGCACCAGACGGGCCCCGAAGCTTCGCGGCACGTCTGACACCAGGACCAGCAGAATAAAGAGCAGCAGAATGAATGGTTTGCAATGCGATCGCATGAGGTTGGGACTGCTAGAGGCTAGCCCAGCGGGAGAGCGGGAGTCAAATCATGGGAAAGGTCGAGCTCGGAACGGTGCTACAAAAGCTCATCGAACGCGAGCACATCGCACAGCAAATCCCGTCTCGCGATTCGACTGCCGCCTTTTGCCTCGTCCGGTCAGCTAATTTGGACTTGAGGTAAATAAGACCGCGGGCATGGACGGGGAAGGTGCAGCCGGCCCAACCGGCAGAGCGGAGCGATCGACAAACTGGGGTACGCTGAGGCCGGGCATGGGAGTTCCAGCGAAGAGATGCCGACACGGCTTGGCCAGCCATCGCGCCCATCGTCCCGACCAGGAGACGCGCGCGCTGTCGGTCGCGATGCCGGTGTCGGCATACATCTGGCGATAAATCTTGGAAATCAGCACGAACGCCAGCCGGCCGCGGCTGGACTTGATGAATCGCGACCGCTTCCAGATAGAACCCAAACTGTAAAAGCTGTCCCACACCGCCTGAGTGTGGGAGCGGATCTCCTCGGCCGTCATGACCGGATGGTCCCAATAGAGCTTGGGACGAAGGGCTTGCGGGATGAGCCAGCGCCGGGTGAGCGGCACACCCGCGATGGTGGGAGGATCAGCCCCCAAACCTTTTTCCCAGCGATCAAAGTCCACGGTCCCCGGGTAGGGACTCAACGTCACGAACTGGGCAAAGGTGAGATCGGCGCTGATCGCGGCCGTGGCCGTGGCATCAAAGGTCTCGGGACGGTCGCTGGGCAGGCCGAAAATGAACGATCCGAGCACATGCACGCCATGGCTGCGAAAAACCTTCAGGCGCTCGATCAAGTGCTCGCCCGACAGATTGAAATCCTTGTAGACATCTTTCAAGCCGGCGGGCGTGACCGCCTCCACTCCGACCAAGGCTCCCTTGATGCGAGCCGCTTTCATGGCATCGAGGAAAGCGGTGTCTTCGGCCGCTTCCATGGTGATCTGAGTGAAGAAAACCATGTCGTCGGGAAGTTGGGCCAGCCGCGCCATCAGTTCAAACCTCTCCGCCCGCAGGGCTTCGAGTTCAGTCAGACGCGCGGCGTTCTTCTGCAGCCGGGCCAGGTTCAGATCGGTCAGGGTGACGGGATAGAAATTGTCATCGGCGAGCGCAATGAAGCGGAACCCGAGGCGGCGCAACTGGACCACTTCTTCGATGACCGCATCCGAGGCGCGCTGGCGGGGACGCTGGCCGTCGGTACGCCAGACCGAGCAGAACGAGCAATGCTTGGGACAACCGCGCACCGTCTGTACCGATGCCCACATGTAGCTCTTGCGCTGGATCAGATCCCAACGGGCGGGAACGAAATCACTGGCTTCGATCTTGCCGCCCAGATAGAGCGGCAGCGGAGTGCCCTTCTGGCAGTCGGCCAGCGCCACCGGCCAGGCTACGTCGCCATCCCCCTGGACTACGGAATGCGCTCCGCCCAGCTGACGGGCTTCTTCGGGATAAAGGGTGGCGTGGATTCCGCCGAAAATTACATAGGCCCCCCGCGCTCTGGCCAAGGTCCCGATTTCATAGCCGCGCAGCGCATTGGCGGTGTGGATGCTGATGCCCACGACGTCGCCGGGCTGAATGCGCCCGGGGTCCAGCGGGCTTAGAGTTTCATCCACGAGGATGGGGTCGCCGAAGCCTCTGGGGGTAGCACCCGCAAGCACGTATTGCCAACGAGGAGTGATGACCGCGGTGCCGAACGACACGTGGCTTGGGTTAATCAGATGAACATTCACGCCCAGTGCTCCTTAATTACTGCGGATTTCTCCGAACAGTTCACGAGTCACTAGCGGAACACGTTTCCAAGTTCCTTGTGTTCTTGGTGAGACGCGCGATCTACTTGCGCTTTACAGAATTGGGAACCCAGTCAACGCCTTCTGCCTGGCAGGATTGGAAGGCAGGAGACTGAGGAGAATATGATGCACTACCCCGATGGCCCCGGAGGGCAGCTTAGGCCATGAGGACGAATGTGTCAATCATTTCATTGACATCGGAGAGTGGCAAAGTCTGAACTTATTCCCAAATTGTGACCGCCACTGCGCCCGGCCTGAGCCTGGGTATCGAGTGCCTTGCCGAAGAAGCTTACCCCTTAGCTGGGGCTTTGGGAGGAATCTCGGCATAGCCGGGCGTGGCCTGAGCAAGATTGTGATCGAGTGAAGCCTTGACGTCGCGGATGGACCAGCGAATCCCGCCGCCCAGCAGATTCAGGAAAAAGGGGTTCGACCAGTTTTCCGGGCGATCACCGATAGCGGTGTAGAAGACGCGCCCTTGACCATGCATCCTCGCCCAGGTTGCGGGATAGGGAGGACGTTGGTAAGGTTCGCCTTTCATGCCCCGGGTGTCGAGCGCGAGAATCACGTGCAGATCAGGGGCAAAGTCCTTGAGTGAATACCACTCTTCCGTGAGGCTCACCGGCGACTTCACGCCTTCGAGGCCGGGAAATTTCGCGTCTTTCACGATAAGGTCGGCGGCCTGCAGCCGGGGAGCGCTGCCGTGAGTGATGAACTCGCCGCCCAGCATCCGCAGATAGGGGTCTGAGTTCTCGCCATGGGCGATGTAACGATTGGATAGATCTTTGGGGTCGGGCTGGGTGTGAAAAGTATCGGCGGCGGCATGAACTCCGACGAAGCCCAGCCCGGAATGGACGGCGTCCAGCAGCGCCTGTTTGCCAGCCGGAGACATAGGTGGATTCCCATCCGCCCCAGACGTGGTCAGATCGCCGGTGGTGAAGAACAGGAGCGCGGCGTTTTTCTTAAAATCGCCCGAATCAAAGATGCGTCCGTCCTTGGAGGCGGTCACCTCAAAGCCGTGCTGCTCTCCCAGGGTCTTGACGGCCTGTTCCAGAATGCTGGGGTGTCCATCAGGGGTTTTCACCACTTCGTGTTCGAAGCCGGAGGACTTGGTGAAAACCAGCACCGATTTTTTCTCGGCGGCGAGAAGGTCCTTCGACAAAGCAAGCCCGGCGCCAGCGATGGCGCTGGCCTGGAGAAACTGACGGCGGTTGACGAATGGACTCATAGCAGATTTTCCCCCGGAGCATGGTAGACCGCGATGAGCTTTTACTCAACTGTTGAAATACAAGAGTCGCGCTACGTTTGGCCCCGAAAACGAGACGCGAGCCAGGTGCGTATCTTCATAGGGTGCGCTCTTGACAAAGCACTGCGTATTCTTCAAGACAGTCTTTCGGGAAATGCTTCGTATTTTGAGTAACGATCACGTTTGCGTGATCTTAACTTTGCGAACTCTGCGCCCCTTCTTTGCGCCCTTTGCGGTAAAGGGTCTGATCTTGCCCGAGTCATTCAAGACTCGACTCTCAACCGCAAAGTTCGCAAAGAAGATCCGCAAAGAGCGCAAAGAAGGGCAAAGAGTGCCGAATCAGAAGACTACGTTTGGGCGAGCGCATACCCTTCCAAGAACGGCACGAGGTATACTCGGCGTGACCAATTCGGTGCGTCCCGATCGGAAAGCGTTATCCAGACCACATCCAATAGGACAACCATGAAACGCACAGACGTGGCTTTATTCCTCCTCTTTCTGTCGACCATGACCGGCTGGGCTCAGCTCCAACCGGCTACGGCAGCGCAACCGCAAACACCTGCGGTCATATCCAGCCCCGAGGTCCACGCCGACAATAGCGTTACTTTCCGGTTTCGAGATCCTAATGCGCATGAGGTTATGTTGGCGTTGGAGGGCGCGAAGCCTGCGGCCATGCAGAAGGACGACCAGGGGGTCTGGAGCTTGACCACCGGGCCGCTGACGCCGGATTTCTATGGCTATTCGTTCGTGGCCGACGGCGTCGGTCTGATCGACCCTTCCAATTCTCTGATGAAACCGAACCTGCTGCACACCCAGAGCCAGGTACACGTACCCGGGCCGGGCTCGTTGCCGTGGGAGATCAATGAAGTGCCCCACGGCCTGGTCCATCATCATTTCTACAAGTCTGGAGTGGTGGGCGATCAGCGGGACTTTTACGTTTACACGCCGCCCGGCTACGATCCGCGGGCGAAGCGAAGCTATCCGGTGCTGTACTTGCTGCACGGTTACAGTGACGACGCCAGCGGATGGACAGCGGTGGGACGGGCCAATATCATCCTCGACAATCTGATTGCGCAAGGCAAGGCCAAGCCCATGGTGGTGGTGATGCCGCTGGGATATGGCGCGCCGGAGATCGTAACGCAGGGGCCGGGGGCGTTCGCTACTGATCTTCGCAAGAAAAACTACGACCGGTTCATCCAGGCGCTGTTCACCGAGGTCATGCCCCAGGTGGAAACGAGCTACAGGGTGTCCAGGGACCGAAACTCGCGCGCGATTGCGGGATTGTCGATGGGAGGCGCCGAGTCGCTGCTTACCGGACTAAATAATCTGGACAAGTTTGCCTGGATTGGCGCTTTCAGTTCAGGAGGCCTTACAGAGGATTTTGACGCGGAGTTTCCCGGGCTGGACGCCAAAGCCAATGACAAGCTGCGCCTGCTTTGGATTGCCTGCGGGACCGACGACCATCTTATCGAGCCGAACCGGAAGGTGCGGGCCTGGCTGGATTCCAAGGGCGTTCACAATACGGGAATTGAGACCCCGGGCATGCATGCCTGGATGGTCTGGCGCCGCAATTTGGCGGATTTCAGCGGGTTGCTGTTTCGGTAGGAAGACGGTGGTCAGTCTTCGGTCGTCAGTCTTCGGTCTTCGGCGACGAGCCTTGATCGCGAAGCCGGTCCTCACGGGGCGGAAGGCCTGTTTCGCCCGAAACCGGAGCTTTCCGCAACTGCGGAGTCGGGGCCCTTTCCCCGCAGGACGTTACTCACGCAAACTCCTTACCCGCCGAGGTTTAGCCTTCCACCCTCGGCGCGACGTACAGCCACTTCCGTAATCTCCTACTCTGCATGGGCCCGTTCCATACTGGGACAGCACATACGTAGGCATCTCAATCACCCTCTGAATGGCGCCCTCCCCCGTCAATACGCGTCGCTGGAAGCGAAAGCAGATCGACCTCCAGGTCCTGGTTGTTCTGCGCGACGGGGAATCCAAAGTATTCGTGCCCGGGCGGCTGATTGAAATCAGTAAGGGCGGTCTCGCCCTGTATGCCGGAATCAACCTTCAGCCTGGAGACCCGCTCGAGGTTGAGCTGCCGGCGCCCTATTCGCGGGTCAGAGGGACGATTCGCAGCCGGGACGGCTATTGCTTTGGCGTGGAGTTCCTGAGTTCGCTCTCGGCGGCCGCCCGGCCAGCCAGCCGCAATCTGGCACTTTTCCAGCAGAGGCATGAGGCTTATCTGCGGGAAAACGAAGAGGAGATCAACCGCTTGCAGAAAGAGGTTGCGTCGATGCGGCGGGCGGCCCTGCTCGCGGACGAGATCAAGAAGTTGTAAGTAAGAGCGCCGGTGGAAGCGCCACGAACCCCGTAGGGGCAGATGTCCTCATCTGCCCAGTCGAGCGAAGCTCGACTGGTTTGCATGCGGGCGAAAAAAATAGCGGAGCTTTGCTCCGCCGGGCAGATGAGGACATCTGCCCCTACGCGGTTCGCGGTAGATTGAGAACCAGCGTGAGGTCTGGATCTTTGCTGGCGACAGAGATATCACTGCAGTTGTTCAGCACCCAATCCGCCCCCGCAGCCCTTAGTTCGGAATCCTTGACCGTGGTGCGGAAGGCGATGACGGTGGCGCCGGCTGCCTTGCCCGCGCGGATGCCGGCGGGCACGTCTTCAACTACAACGCAGTCTGTGGCTGCATACCCCAGGACGGCGGCGCCTTTCAGGTAAGGCTCGGGATGCGGCTTGCCATTTTTTATGTCGTTTGAAGTCACCATGAGCGCGGGGACGGGCAATCCGGCTGCCCGAAGGCGGGTCTCGGCCAGGGGGCGAGTGCACGACGTCACGATGGTCCAGCGATCAGGGGGCAATTCGGAGAGCAGTCGCAAGGCACCGGGAAGGAGCACGATGCCTTCCAGATCTTCCATTTCCCGGCGTTCGACCTCGCGGTTTTCAGCTGCGTGATCAGCCTCTGGCAAGTATTCGCGCACCGTGGTGAGGCTGGGGCGGCCGTGCGCACGAGCAATCACCTGCTCCGGATCAAAGCCGTGCTCAACCGCCCAGCGATGCCATACCCGGGCCACGACACGGGTGGAGTCGATCAGGACGCCGTCGAGGTCAAACAACATTGCCGCGCAGCGAATTTGAGGCATGCTATCGAGCCGGCCGCGAAACCACCGGTTTTCACGGGCGGAATCACAAGAAGTATAGCGGAAGGTTTCTCCACCACGAACCAGGCAGGGACAGATGTCTTCATCTGTCCGGCCGAGCAACGATGGACCATTCTTTACCGGAAAGAAAATAGCAGAGCTTCGCTCCGCCGGACAGATGAGGACATCTGTCCCTACGTAGTTTGTGGTGGCATTCAGACTTGTGGAGTTATTCAGCCGGCGCTACCGGCGGCGGCAGCTTTTTTAGTGGCGGTGTCGGCTTTGCCCTTGTCGGCCAGCATTTTGTGGATCTTGCGCCGGAGATCGGCAGGGGTGAAAGGCTTCTGGATAAACGACACGCCCGGAACCAGCATGTCCGACCGGACAAACTCGCCGCTATATCCGGTCATGTAGAGTATTTTCATTTCCGGGCGCAGGGAGCGGACTTGTTTGGCCAGGGCAGGGCCGTTCATTCCGGGCATGATCACGTCCGTCACCAGCAGATCGATCACGCCTTTTTGCTGGTCGACGATGCGCAAAGCTTCCTGGCCTTCCGGCGCCGACAACACGTTGCATCCGGACGCGCTCAAGGCTTGGCAAATCAACTCCCGCAGTGGTTTGGCGTCTTCGACGACCAATACCGTTTCTCCTGAAAAAGCAGGTTCAGCCATGTCTTTGCCGGGTTCGAGGGCGGCGCCCGCCTGGGTCTCGGCAGGAAGATGGATCTGGAAAGACGAGCCGCGGCCCGGCGCGCTCTGGACTTCGATAAAACCGTTGCTCTGCTTCACGATTCCATAGACCGTTGCCAGGCCCAGACCGGTTCCTTTACCCACGGCTTTGGTGGTGAAAAATGGTTCGAAGATGTGCGCCTGGGTTTGCTGGTCCATACCCGTTCCAGTGTCAGTCACCTCCAGCAGCACGAAGCGGCCAGGCAACGCTTCCGGACCTGCTTGAGGATTTTGCTTCTCGACATTTTTTGTCTGGATGCGCAGCTTTCCGCCATTCGGCATGGCGTCGCGCGCGTTGACGATCAGATTCAGCACAATTTGCTCGATCTGTCCGGGATCGGCCTTGACGCGATCGAGCTGGGGATCGAGAACAAAGGAGAATTCAATGTTCTCCTTGATCAGGCGCCGAAGCATTTTGTCCAGGTTACCGACGGTTTGGTTAATGTTCAGAACCACGGGCTCGACCACCTGCTGACGGCTCAGCATCAGGAGCTGGCGGGTCAGGGAAGCGGCGCTGTTCCCGGCTTGCTTGATCTGCTCCAGACCTCGGCGGTCGAGGTCGGGGAGATCGAGACGTTCGAGCAGCAGATCGCTGTAGCCGTTGATCACGGCGAGCAGGTTGTTGAAATCGTGGGCTACTCCGCCGGCCAGAAGCCCAATGGCTTCCATTTTCTGGGATTGCTGCAAGAGCTTTTCCGACCGGGCCAGGGCGTCCTCGGCAGTTGCCTTTTCGGCTTCGGCACGATTGAGCACAAATGCCAGGATCCAGATCAGGGCCACAAATAGCACGATCTGGACCACCACCAGAGAGGCGATGCCCAGCCGCACGTCGCTCGAAAACAACTTACTCTGGATGCACACGGCCCCCAGCAACGCGGGAGCAAGAGCCGCAACGGGGAGCAGTTTGCGGGCCAGCCAGCCTCCAGGGTAAGAGTTGGTCAGCACCGACATCAGGCCTCGGTCAGGACGACAAAACAAAACAGAAAGAGAGCCGACTAAAAATCCAGCACCGGTATGGAGCGCCATTGAAGTGTATGCGATGGATCCGTACAGCAGCGGCACACCGTACAGGTATCCAATGATGGCGAAAAGAGCGCTTAGCCCGGTGATGGCCGCAAGCGCCTGGGAAAGTTTGGCCCGCGTCGGAGCGAGCGCCAGCAGCAAGACACTGACTCCGGCAAGACAAAAATTGACTGCGGTAATGTGGGCCATCCGGCCGGGATAAGGGAATTGCAACAAATCCTTGAACAGCAACTGGTCGATCCGGAGATCGACGTGGAACAGGTATTCGAACAATGTGAGCAGTCCCGCCAGGATGACGACGATTGCGGGAGCGGCGCACCAGAGTTGCGCTCTGCGAGTCTTTTCCGACCGGGTCAACAGGAAGAGAGCAACCCCGAGAAACAGGAAGCCGATTGCGGTGTTCGGCTTCATGGTGATCCGGCCGGGAAGGACAGTGGTCAGAAATCCGATATTCCACACCCAGCCCAGCAATACCACAGCGCCCAGGAGCACCAAGACCACGGCGCCTAGGCGGGCGATCGTCCGGTATATCTGGTGCGAATCCTGGCTCATTGACTTCCGTTGCAAGCTGTTACGGGTAAGAGTCCGCGCCCCGGATTTGGGTCGCTGCGGTGCGCACACCGCCCGTTCATAGTGTCTATTTCCCGGATGGGAACGAAAGAGTACAAAGGTAACGAAAGAACCGCCAGGTCAACCGCTACCAGGGTTGGAGCGGGGATCGGCGGTGGAGATATCCGGAGGAGAAAGTATCCGAAAAAGCGAGCACTGCCTGGCGATGCTGGTTGGCGTTACACCCAACCCGGCAAGAGGTCTTGGTTAATGAGTGTAATTGCGATATTACGACAGTTATCATCGTGGACAGTTTCTGCAAAGGTTCAGGAAGAACAGACATCTACAGTGCTCTGGCGCGTGTGGAGACCAGCCCGTCTAAACTGGGTCAGTGCTTCGACAGGTCGCAGGATTCGGTCAAAAAGACAACTCGCGATAGGCGTGCTCCAGCTTGCGGTACCAGCAGTTGCTTCCAACGCTCAAAGCAAAGCCACAGCAAGCTCACCATCTCCGAAGTTGGTCGCATCTCTTGCTCGTTCGGCCTACAAGGTCGGAGAGGCCGTGGAGGTCACGGTCACTTTAGAAAACGCAGGCAAGGAGAGCTTTTATGTGCCTAAGGAGCTTAATAGCGGGTACGACGACGTCGGCTGTCCAAGTTTACTTGCTTCGGATCATTGAGAAGCCGTACTCGTGCTCGGCGCACTGCCGAATACAACTGTCTCACGAAGAAGACCAAGCGACAGAACATCGAGCAGCTGTTAAACGACCACTTCTTGCTGCTCCCAAGTGGTGGGATGATTGGCTTTCATACTCGACTACCCACATCATGTCATTTTGGAATGCCAGCTCTACCCCCCGCAAATTATGAGGTTGTTGCCGATTACTCGGGTTCCGGTGGGTGTCTTCCAGACCTCAGCAACAAACGCACTCCGTTTCCGGTTCTTCATTCGAAAGTAAAGGGCGTACGGATGCAATTTGAGCTGACTGAGTGAATGATTGCTGTTATCAGGCGTTAGCACAAGCTTGCGCCGTTTGTTCGCCAAAAACCAAGGTCAATGAGTGTAATCGCGATGTCACACCAACTATAGCTTCCGGTTTGCCGACTACTCGATCCGTGAGCGAGGTGGCATAATCCCGAGGTGTCCTCATCTGCGATTACCGGCGCAGAGTCGCGGAGCCGAACGCTTCGCGAACTGGCGACATATTTTCCGCTTGCATATGCTGTCAGCGCCGTTCTATGGATACCGATTCTGGTTGAAAAAAGGCTTCCTCCAGCTTTCCTCTCGATAGGAACCTTCGGACCCACCGTGGCCGCGCTGGTCACGCACCGAATCTTCGAGCGCAACTGGAAAGTGGTGCGGATTTGGTCAAGCCTTTCGGATCTCGTGATCGGAGTCGCGGTCGGTGCATCGGCGGTGCTGGTCGCGGCGTTCACCGCTGCGTTCTTTATGACCAAGTCAGGCATTGATCGGTGGCAATGGTCGTCCCTGGTGCAAGTGCTGGTCCTATTCACTCCCAACCTGGTTGGCGGCCCACTGGGTGAGGAACCTGGCTGGCGCGGTTTTGCTCTGCCGCGATTACAGCGTCTTTTGAATCCGGTGAGTTCTGCGCTCGTGCTTGGTTTCTTTTGGGCTAACTGGCACCTTCCTCTCATCTTGGGTCACATTTATAACGTGACATGGTGGCAGTTCCTGATACTTACGATGGGGGCCTCCGTCTTTCTGTCTCTGGCATTCAATTGCTCTGGGGGCAACGTGCTGTGCGCAATCATCGTACACAATATCTATAACGTGGGGACTGGGATCATCCTTAATGACATGGTCGGAAAGGCGGAACTCTACAGCAACTCAGTCCAGCACAATGTTCTTTGGCTAGCCTACGGCGGGGTTGCTGCCCTGCTTTGCATTGTTACGAAAGGCCGCCTTGGTTTCGACACAATCAAACACCGGGAGAGACAAGCTATGGAAGTTGGAACCGGACGATTTTGCTGACTCCTGAACTGAGTGTCCGGATGCACGGGCCAACGGGCAGTTAGCTGTTGTTAACAGGCGTTTACACTCACAACCGCTCGGTGATGTTTCTGGTCCCTCAGCCGCCAAGTGCGGTGAGGTATTGTGCTGCGTCTGCCCGACTGCCTGAGTGTTGATCTGACTCCACCGAAAATCGACTCCGTATAGATAGAGAGCGCGATGTCGAACAATCCCGGAAACTCGAACCGGTTCCTTGCTTTGGGGCGGGAGAAATTCGACCTGAATCTGAGATCCCACTTGGAGATTTGCCATGGTAAACAGGCACATGCCGACATCGCTGAGATTGATACCAAGACCATCCAACTGGGCGGACTCGGTGAATACTTTCACGGATGTGTTCAGCAATTGGCGTTTCCGCCGTCGTCGGTCTGGTTTGGAGTGCCGTTTGAGGATCATCTATCCACCGGTAAAGACAGGGTAGCGAAACAATCTCTGCGAGCAAAGATTACGGACGTTCAGTGGAATGAAGAGCGGTTTTTCGGCCAACACTGAAGGCCAAGGGCGTTTCTGGAGATTACTTATTTTGTGCCCGGCGTGATTGCTGCAAGCATCCTCTTAAGGAGCGGCCTGGGTGGCGGGTTCCGGCTCACTGCATCTCGATATTTGTCGATCCATTGGTGTTCTGTATCCACTTGCTGATCGATCTGTACTGGCTTGGGCGTTTCCGGCTTTCAAGGAGCCACCAGTAAGGGCCTGCAGTCTTCGTTGATCGCTGTGAGCCAGCGCCACGAACCGGAATGGCTGCTCCGTCCATGAGATAGGAGTCAACATCTCCGCTGCGCCAAGCACGGGGCCGCTTTGAGTCAGGAACATCACCTTGATGCGGGTGCCACGAATCAGGGGTTTCGACAAGCGGAGCAGACCGCCCGTGGAGGAAATGACCTCCAAGCTGCCCGTGGCGCAGTCACCGCACGGGTATCGAAGCACTGCAGGAGTGTATTCGGTGGCTCGAACGCGTGGGGCCCGCCCAGCGGCCGATGGAGTAGAACCAGTCATTTGCCTGAGGGAAGTATGGTACTGGTCCTTCATTGCATAGGAGATTACGAAAGGGCATACGGCGCCCACGTTACCCAGTCGGTCTAGCGGCGTCCGCGGCTGGCTTGGTCAGAATCGAAATTTCCCCAGACTAGCTGTTGTAAAAAGCGATTACACTCACAACCCGGTTAGTGAGTGTAATCGCGATTTTTCGCCAACCACTCTTTGTGAGATGCCGCCAACTTCCGGGCTTTCATTGACTTGCCCTCGCACCCCAACCTACTATTGCTCGATTCCGTGATCAACCAGACTATCTCGCATTACCGCATCGTCGAGAAGCTCGGCGGTGGCGGGATGGGCATCGTCTACAAAGCTGAAGACACGCGTCTGCATCGTTTCGTAGCACTCAAGTTTCTACCCGAAGAAGTTGCCCGCGACCCACAGGCCCTGGCCCGCTTTCAGCAGGAGGCCCAGGCCGCTTCCGCGTTGAACCATCCCAACATCTGCACGATTCACGACATCGGCGAGCAGGATGGCCGAGCCTTTATCGCCATGGAACTTCTGGAAGGCCAGACACTGCAAACCAGGATTGGCGGACGCCCGGTGCCACTGGAAGCGCTCCTAAGCCTGGCTTTGGAGATTGCCGATGGCCTCGAGGCTGCGCACAAAAGAGGCATTGTCCATCGCGACGTCAAACCCTCGAACATCTTTGTGACCAGCCGTGGCACAGCAAAACTTCTGGATTTCGGGCTGGCCAAACATTTCCAGGCGCTAGGCGCGATAGCAGATACACCCACGCTCTCTGGCCCGGTCACGGCGCGAGGGCAGATCCTTGGAACCATCGCCTATATGTCCCCGGAACAGGCGCAAGAGAAGGAGGTCGACGCCCGCAGCGATATCTTTTCCTTTGGCGCGGTCCTGTACGAAATGGCAACCGGGCGCTGTGCGTTTAGGGGAGACTCCGCAGCCACAGTCATCGCCGAGATTTTGCGTGGCCAGCCCCAACCCGCCAACTTGGCAAACCCAGCGGTTCCGGAAGAATTCCAACGAGTCATCGACAAGGCGCTGGAGAAGGACCGGGACGACAGATACCAATCCGCCAACGATTTGATGATCGACCTCCGGCGCCTCAAGCGTCAGACGAGTGGTGCTTCGCTGTCGACGGGAAAGATCCAGGCCCTTCCCCGGCGCTTCGATTGGCTGCATTCGAGGTCGATTCAAGCATTGGCCGTTGTGGTCGTCGCCATTCTCGCGTTTCTGATCGTCACTGTGAATGCTCCGCCGCCGGTTTCAGGATTTCTCAATTCACAGCAAATCACTTTTTCTCCCGACCTCAAGGATGGCCCGCTGGTCACGGATGGAACCCGGCTCTATTTTCAGAGTCAAGGCCATCCCGTGGAAATGTCGGTCAATGGTGGCTCCGAGGCTCCGCTGCGAGTTTCGATTCCCGGAATGAGAATGCTGGATATTTCTCCGGGTGCATCGGAGATGCTGGCGCTGAAACCCGATATAAACGACGAAACCGGACGAGGGTCGATCTGGTCGGTTCCGGTTCTGGGAGGCTATCCGAAGATGTTGGGGAGCCGGATGGCGCTGGATGCGCACTGGTCTCCTGATGGACACTCGATCGCCTATGCCGATTTGAGCTCTGTTTATGTTAGCGACAGAGATGGCGCGAACCTGAAAAAGATATGGGATGCGCCCAGACGCGTCGACTGGCCGTATTTTTCGCCCGATTCCCGTCGGATTCGCGTGACCGTTTCTGAAGGTGGCGCCGATCCTGCGTCTCAGATTTGGGAGTTGAATGTCGATGGCACCCACCCCCATCGGCTCGCGCTCGATTGGCCGGAGGATGCTGCTCAAGAGCAAGGGCAATGGACCCCGGATGGGGAACATTTTGTCTTCATGTCGCGGCGGGAGGGGACGAACAACATTTACGAAACCGTAAGGCCACACTGGTTCGAGTTCTGGAAAAAACCCACAGCGGTCCGCCTTACGGCGGGCCAGATCGATGTTTTGGCAGCGACGCCCAGCCGCGACAGCACCGGACTATTCATGATCGGGCGGATCTCCCAGGGCGCGATGCACGTCTACGATCCGCAACAGAAGCGGTTCGTCCCCTTCCTGGATGGTTTGGCGGCGACGGAGTTCGTGATCTCACCTGACAGGACATGGATGGTTTACCTGGAATACCCGCGGCATTATCTGTGGCGCAGCAGGCTGGACGGAAGCGAAAAGCTCCAGTTGACCGACATCTATGCCGCCATGCCGCAATGGTCACCCGACAGCAAGAACATTGTGTTTTCCGACTGGAACCAGCTTTACCTGGTTTCGCTTGACGGAGGCACTCCGGAAAAGCTGGTGGCAAACCCTAAGAGCGAGGTCGCCCCTGACTGGCGGCCCGACGGGAAAGCAATCGCCTTCAATGATTTTCCCCGGCCGGGGGAGAAACTTCCGGGAATCAAAGTGCTTGATCTTGCTACCCGGAAGACATCCATCATGCCCGGTTCGGAGGGCTTTTATGTGCCGTCGTGGTCGCCGGATGGAAAATACATGGTCGCAATGGCCCAGAACCCATCGCGGATGATGCTGTACGCGGCGCAGAGCGGCACCTGGAAGGACCTAAAGAAATTTGACCTCCCTTGGGGATACTGGCTGTGGTCGAGCGACAGCAAATCTATCTATATGGCCGTGACTTCGGTAGCGCCTGGAGTGTATCGCCTTTCGATTCCGGACGGGAAGTGGGAGTTGATTACAAAATTGGACGGCTTAAACGTCATCTCCGACGGGTTGGAGAACTTTCTCAGCCTTACCGCCGATGGCCGGCCCGCCATGATGAGCGACACCAGCGTGGTTCAGATCTATTCCGCCAAGTGGACGAAGGGTTCCGATTTTCATTGAAGCAGTATGGATAGGCTAAAAAAAGGCGGGGCCTTTGTCACGCAGTGCCAGAGTCATGGGCTACTGGGAAACAATCCACTTGGACGAAAAACAAGGGCTTAGGAGATTCAATAGGGATAAATGTTGTTAACACGCGATTACACTCATTGACCGGGCCTATGCCCGACAACAGGGTTTTGAGTGCGATGGCGATTTCGTGACAGTAATTCAGGATTCTCTTGTTGGGGTGAGAGCAGCCCAAAGCGCAAACCGCATGCTGCAACCGCAGCGAGGCCCAACAGCGAGACCAGCAGTACCGAGAGCGGCGGCGACCTGATTGGGTGCTTCGCGCACCCTCACCCTAGACCGTTTTGGTCTGAAATACCTTCAGCTCCTTGGGAATGATGAAGACCGTTTCCTCTTTGGTGAGCTGAAGTTCCTGGAATTTTTCCTGCGACATTTCGACCTGGACCGGCGCTCCCCACTCGCTCAGCGCTTCGATTTTCACCAGAGGGCCGGCGGAGTTGATGTGTTTGATGGTGGCTCGAAAATTGCTCCCGCCGTTGGGCTGGCGCTGAATCTCCAGCAAGTGTGGGCGCACATAGACGAACTCTCCTGTCGCGGCATCGTGGATGGCGGGCGCTTCCTCATCGATCCGGCCGTGGAACAGGTTCACATTGCCGAGAAAGTTGTAAACGAAGGGTGTGAGCGGGCGATGGTAGACCTCGTCCGGACTGCCGACCTGCTCGATGCGGCCTTCATTCATCACCGCGACCCGGTCGGAAACTTCCAAAGCCTCTTCCTGGTCGTGGGTAACGAAAACGCTGGTGATGTGGACTTCATCATGCAGCTGCCGCAGCCAGCGGCGCAATTCCAGCCGGACTTTTGCATCTAATGACCCGAAGGGTTCGTCGAGCAGCAGGACGCTGGGCTCGACGGCCAGCGCGCGGGCCAGCGCGACCCGTTGGCGCTGGCCTCCGGAGAGTTGGGCGGGATAGCGGCCGGCCAGATTCTTCAGCTGGATCAACCGGAGCAACTCGTGGACCTTGGCATGAATTTGCGCTTTCGACGGGCGCACGCTCCGGGGGCGGACTTTAAGTCCAAAGGCGATGTTCTCAAACACGGTCATGTGCCGGAACAGCGCGTAGTGCTGGAATACGAAGCCGACGCGCCGGTCGCGGGCGGTGCGGTGCGTGGTGTCTTCGCCGTCGAAAAGAATAGTTCCGGTGTCGGCAAATTCCAGCCCCGCGATGATGCGCAGAAGCGTTGTCTTCCCGGAGCCGGACGGGCCCAGCAGCGCTACCAGTTCGCCCGAGGGGACGTGCAGATCTACCTGGTCGAGCGCGGTGAAGCGTCCGAATTTCTTGGTGATGTTCTTGGCTTCGATACTCATGCGGTTTGCCCTTCTTCGTCCCAGCGCGCGGATTCCGCCAGTTGACGCCGCGCTCTCCATTCGACCACGGTCTTGACCAGCAATGTTGCCAGAGCCAGCAGGGTCAACAGGGACGCGACCGCGAAAGCGGCCGAGAACTGGTACTCGTTGTAGAGAATTTCGACGTGCAGGGGCATGGTATTGGTGCGTCCCCGGATATGGCCGGAGACCACCGAAACTGCACCAAACTCGCCCATGGCGCGGGCATTGCAGAGAATCACGCCATAAAGGAGTCCCCACTTGATGTTGGGCAGACTTACACGGAAAAAAGTCTGCCAGCCGCTGGCGCCCAGGGCCAGGGCTGCTTCTTCTTCCTCTTGTCCCTGCGCTTGCAGCAGCGGGATCAACTCGCGAGCCACAAAGGGAAAAGTCACGAAGATCGTAGCCAGCACGATTCCGGGCACCGCGAAGATGACTTGCAAATCATGCCGGGCCAGCCACGGCCCCAGCACTCCCTGCAAACCGAAAAGCAGCACAAAGACCAGGCCTGATACGACCGGAGACACCGAGAAGGGCAGATCGATCAGGGTGATCAACAGACTCTTGCCGAGAAATTCGAACTTGCCGATGGCCCATGCCGCAGCCACGCCGAAAACGAGATTCAGGGGTACGGCAATGGCCGCCGTCAGCAGGGTCAGGCGGATCGCGGACAGGGCATCGGGCTGGCGCAAGCTCGTCCAATAAGCCGAAACCCCTTTTGTAAAAGCCTGGGAAAAAACAATCGCCAGCGGCAGGAAGATGAACAGCGCCAGAAAGAGCACAGCCACGCCGATCAGGACCCAGCGCACCAGGGCGGACTCGCTGGTCGCCGCGGTCGCGGTCCGCGGGGTTCGAAGTTTTCCTGCGGCGAATGTGGTTGTGGCCATCTTCTATGTCTCGATCACATCAGGAATCAATTCCGTAGTCTTTTCTTCCCGGCTGCTGCTCCACTTCTGCAAAAGATTGATGGGCAGCAGTAAAGCCAACGAAAACACCAGCATGACCACGGCGATGGCGGTGGCGCCCGCATAATCGAACTGGTCAAGCTTGGTCATGATCAGCAAGGGTGTGATTTCGGTTCGCATCGGCATATTGCCCGAGATAAACACCACCGAGCCGTATTCGCCGACCGCGCGGGCAAAGGCCATGGCAAAACCGGCCAGCGCTGCCGGCAGAATTGTGGGCAGCACCACCCGTGAGAATGTCTGCCAGCGCCTGGCCCCGAGACTGGCCGCGGCTTCCTCGAGTTCCTTGTCCATGTCTTCGAGGACCGGCTGCACGCTTCGCACTACAAACGGCAGCCCAATGAAGGTCAGCGCGATGGCCACACCCAGGGGAGAGTAGGCAGACTTGATCCCAATGGACGCCAGCGGGCGGCCGAGCCAGCCGTTGGGCGCGTAGATGGTGGTCAGCGCGATGCCGGCAACCGCAGTGGGCAGGGCGAATGGCAGATCGACCAGGGAATCGAACAGCCGCCTGCCGGGAAAACGGTAGCGGACCAGCACCCAAGCAACCAGAACTCCGAACACCAGATTGATCAAAGCGCCGATGAGTGAGGCTCCAAAGGTCAGACGATAAGAAGCCAGGGCGCGCGCAGAGGTGACGATGTGCCAGAACTGTCCCCAGCTCAGCGATGTGGCTTTCAGAAACGTCGCAGCCAGCGGGATCAGGACAATCAGGCTGAGATACAACACGGTGTAGCCCAGCGCCAGTCCGAAGCCCGGCAGGTTGCTGCGTTTTTTGAACGTGAAAGTCATAGTTACTGATTGGGCTGATAGATCTGGTCGAACACGCCTCCGTCGGCAAAGTGTGTCTTCTGCGCCTTTTGCCAGCCCCCGAAAACATCGTCGACAGTGACCAGCTTGATCTTGGGGAAAGTTGCCGCGTACTTTTTCGCCACCGAGTCGAGCCGCGGCCGATAGTAATTTTTGGCCGCGATTTCCTGACCCTCGGGCGTGTACAGGTACTCGAGATAAGCCTGGGCCACGGCCCGGGTGCCTTTCTTGTCCACGACTTTGTCCACGATCGACACCGGCGGCTCCGCCAGGATGCTTTGCGAGGGCACGACGATTTCGACTTTGTCGGGGCCCAGTTCCCTGATCGAAAGGAAGGCCTCGTTTTCCCAGGCCAGAAGGACGTCGCCGATTTCACGCTGCACAAAGGTAGTGGTGGCGCCGCGTGCTCCGGAATCAAGGACCGGAACATTCTTGTAGAGGCGTTTCACGAAATCCTGCGCCTTCTGTTCGTTTCCGCCGGGTTGCTTGAGCGCGTAGGCCCAGGCCGCGAGGTAGTTCCAGCGGGCACCGCCCGAGGTCTTTGGATTGGGCGTGATGACTGAAATTCCCGGCTTCACCAGATCGTCCCAGTCCTTGATGTGTTTGGGATTCCCTTTGCGCACCAGGAAGACGATGGTCGAGGTATAAGGCGTGCTGTTCTGCGGCAAGCGCGTCTGCCAGTCCGCCGGGAGCAGCCCGGCGTTCTGGGAAATCGCGTCGATGTCGTAAGCGAGAGCCAGGGTCACAACGTCAGCCTGCAATCCATCGATCACCGCTCGCGCCTGCTTGCTGGAGCCGGCATGGGACTGCTCGATGGTCACGGTCTGGCCGGTCTTGGCCTTCCAGTATTTCGCGAAGGCCTGATCAAATTCCTGATACAGCTCGCGCGTCGGGTCGTAAGAGACATTGAGCAGCGAAACCTGGTCTCCCTGCGCGCGACCCGGAATCGACACCATGACCAGAGACCCCGCAAACAGCAACCCGATAATCACCAGGAGTTTCCCCTGCATTACCTTCCCCTTTGAAGATTCACGCGTCACCACAAGCCTGGCGCCGGGGCCGTAAAAAGCAAACGGCCCACGATTCAGGATCGTGGGCCGCTTGAGAAATTGAATGTTTTACTTCGGCTACATTCCATCCCCATGCCCACGAGTTCCGCGACATGCGCAACGACAGCACGTACACGTACAAGGCGTGGAGATGTGGCTGGTTACCATCGGGAAACAGTATACGCGAAAAGTAAAACATAAGTCTACTAACATAATAGACATTATCGTATTATTTTCAAGAACCAGGTTGGATACCGACGATCTGGTGGGGCTTAGGGCCTTCGTGGGGCAGGTGCGGCCGCAGTCGCTTTGGAGCGCTCGCGCTTGGCATCCTCGGCGCGGCCCAGATGATCGTAAGCCTGGGCCAGGAGGGCGTGGGCCTCGGCGAAGTCAGGCAGGCGGCTGGAGGCAATTTCCAGATGGATGACCGCAGTCTTGTAATCGCCGCTTTTCAGGAGGGTGGAACCCATCTCGTAGTGCGCCCAGGTCGAGTCGGGCTGCAGCTCGATCGCATGGCGCAAATACTCAATGGCCTGGGGATACTTTTGCTGCCGGGACAGGGAGGCACCCATGACGAACTGCGCCAGATACATTTGTGAGGCAACAGCCAACAAAGGTGAGAGGATCGACGTCGCCCGCTCCGCCTTTCCTTCATCGAGCAGCGCCAGCGCGGACAAGACCTTGTTCGCGTCCGCGATCTCATCCTTGGGATCGACTCCCGTCGCCGTCGCGCTCGCCGAAGCCGATGATTTCTGCAGGCCGACGTATCCCAGCGACGCCAGCTTCTGCATTTCGCTGGACGTAAGCTCAGGCCCGGAAGAATTCCCCGCATCGCTGAAACGCCGGTCGAAAGCGTCCAGCTGGCCGGCGATGGTCTCCAGTGTGGCCTTGGAGGTCTGCGCCAGGTTACGGGTCGCGCCCGGATCCGCCGAGAGATCGTAGAGCTCCGGCTTGGGGGCGCGGATGTAAAGATACTTTCCCACGCGCCAGGATTCCAGCGAACTCCATCCGAATGCGCGCCGCGGAAAATCACTGATCGAGTAAGCCGCCTGATCGGTGTTCGCTTTCGCGATTCTCAGTAAGGACTGGCCCTGCATCTGCGAAGGAATGGGCACGCCCGCGATTTCTAGGATGGTGGGAGCAACGTCCACCAGGCTGGCCCGGGCAGTCACACGCTTTCCCGCGCTTTGATTCTGGGGCAACTTCAGCATCAGGGGCACGTGGATGGTTTCATCGTAGAGAAAGACCCCGTGGGTTTCTTCTCCATGCGCGCCGAGAGACTGGCCGTGGTCGGAAGCAATCACGATCAGCGCATCATCGTATAACTTGCTGCTTCGCAGAGCGGCGATCAGCTTTCCTGTCGCGGCGTCGGCCGCGGCGACGGCGGCGTTGTAGGAAGTGGGGGATGCAGTCTGGGGATCGTTCAGCTGCACCCAGAGGAAGAACGGCCCCTTGGAATTGCGGGCGAGCCACGCGTTGGCGCGGGCGACAACCTGCGCTCCTGACCGACTCACCGAATTGCTTCGGCCCGGGGCAGGCCCGGGTGGACGAAAACCAGCATCATACGAAGTGAAGCCGCGATCGAAGCCGGGCGCCAATCCATTCCTGGGATCGAGCGTGATGGAGCTGACGAACGCGGCCGTGCGATATCCGCGCGCGTGGAGCAGGTCGGGAACAAATGGAAGAGACGGTGCCAGCCGGGCGCCGAACTCGCTGACCCGGTGCGTCTGAGGATAGGTGCCGGTAAGTAAGGTGGCATGCGAGACCACCGTCAGGGGCGCCTGGGAATAAGCCTGCGTGAAGATCATGCTCTGGCGGGCCATGCCATCGAGGTTCGGTGTAATTTTTGCTTTCGCGCCGAGAAAGCCCATGCGATCGGCGCGGGTGGAATCGAGCGTGATGAGGATGATATTCGGCTTGGCGGCGGCAGCCGCCGGCACTGGGTACCCGACGATCAGAGCAGTGAACAGGAGTGCAGAGAGAATCCGCCCGAACATGATAACCAGTCTACCGCAGGCTCGAGAAGCTGCATGCACGCGGGCGAGTCGCCCGCGGCCACACGGGCCCACCTGACATCGACTATCATGGAGGCGAGGATCACAGCTTACCTTGCGCTTTCTACGAATCCGGAGCCTGGGCCTCTTCCTGCTGGTGTGTTCTACGGTTGGCCTCCTACTTTCCTGCCAACCGCGAAAATGGCAGGGCGATCAAAAGCTCATTATTCTTGGCATCGACGGCATGGACCCACAACTGCTGAAAAAGTACATGGCCGAGGGCAAGATGCCGAACTTTTCCGCTTTGGCCCAGAAGGGATCGTTTCGTCTTCTTACCACCAGCATTCCGCCGCAGAGCCCGGTGGCCTGGTCGAACCTGATCACCGGCATGAATGCGGGCGGACACGGCATTTTCGACTTCATCCATCGCGATCCCAAGACCTTGCAGCCTTATTTTTCGGCTTCGCGAGTGGAACCGCCCAAGCACGGAATTCATTTGGGCAACTGGGTCATTCCGTTGGGTGGCGGGACGGCCGAGCAGCTTCGCCAGGGGAAAGCGTTCTGGGAAACCCTGGACGACTACGGCGTGCCCAACACAATTTTTCGCATGCCGTCGAATTTTCCACCCGTCAAGGCGAAGGGAAACACTCTGTCCGGCATGGGCACGCCGGACTTGCGCGGCAGCTACGGAACATTTTCGTTTTATACCGACGACCCAATGACCGCGGTGGGAGCGGTGGAAGGCGGCCAGATTATTCCGGTCCACGTGGAAGGCTCGCAGGTGGCCGCCAAGCTGATCGGCCCGGACAACACTTTCCGCAAGGGATCTCCGCCCGCACTCGAGCCATTCACGGTTTCCATCGACCCGCTGGAGGGAGTCGCAAAGTTCGCCGTGCAGGACCAGGAATTCGTGTTGCGCGAAGGAGAATGGAGCGACTGGATCCACGTCCAGTTCCAATTGATTCCGTTTATCGGGAACGTCAAGGGCATTTGCCGCTTTTATCTCAAGCAGGCGCATCCGCGATTTCAGCTCTATGTTTCGCCGATGAACATCGACCCTGCCGACCCCGCCCTGCCGCTTTCCACGCCGAAAGAGCTACTCTCGCGAGTTGACGGAGGAAGTGGGCGAATTTTATACGCAGGGCATTTCCGAAGACACGAAAGCCCGGTCGGCCGGCGTGCTCGACGACAAGGAATATCTGGAGCAGTCGCGTACCGTTCTGGCCGAACACCGTCAGATTTTCGACGCCGAGTTCCCCAAGTTCCACTCCGGCGTGTTCTTCTTTTATTTTTCCAGCCTCGACCTCAATTCACACATGCTATGGCGGCTGATTGATCCGCAACATCCGGAATACGACGCCGATCTTGCGGCTCAGTATGGGTCAGCGCTCCCGGATTTTTATCAGCAGATCGATCAGGTACTGGGCGAGGTCATGCAGCGCATGGACGATCGCACAACGTTGCTGGTGCTTTCTGACCACGGATTCGCCCCCTATAACCGCTCGTTTAATCTGAACACCTGGCTGCTGAACCATGGCTACATCACGTTGAAGGCCGAGCCCAACCCGGATCAGAACGAGGCATTCGCCAATGTGGACTGGAGCCGCACCCGCGCCTACGGACTGGGTTTGAACGGTCTTTATCTGAATCTGCGGGGTCGGGAGCGCGAGGGGATTGTTGAACCGGGGGCGGCCGCTAATTCGCTGTTAGACGAAATTAGAGAGCAACTGCTCGCGGTGCGCGATCCGCAGAACAATCTGGCGGCGATTACACGAGTCGATCGCGCCAGCGACGTCTATCAGGGCCCGTACGCGAACCAGGGCCCTGATCTGATCGTGGGCTACAACCGCGGCTATCGGGCAGGCTGGCAAACCATTCTCGGCAACTTCCCCGCCGACGTTTTCGAGGACAACACCAATCCCTGGAGCGGCGATCATTGCATGGATTACACGCTGGTTCCGGGCGTGCTGCTGAGCAATCGCGCCATTGACGCGGCCCATCCCGCGCTCACTGACATCGCGCCTACTATCTTTGCGCAATTTGGAATTCCCCAGCCGGGCAGTATGATGGGACATTCGGTTTTTTCATCCACCCGCTGACGTGTCACTGAAAACAGCCGTCAGATTACCGGAGGAGTGCGAAATGTCCTCGCAGAAGATCAAGATTGAAGGCGAGTTGCTGGAGAAAGCCAAACAGTGCGCGGAGGCTTCGGGCTACGCCTCGGTCGACGAGTTTGTGCTGCACACCATTGAGAAAGAAGTGAAGCGCCTGTCGCCCGATCAGGGCGGCGGGACCGAATCCAAGGAGAAAGTGACGAAGCGATTGCAGGGATTGGGCTACATCGAGTAGTGCAGGTCGATGTTGCCGCGCAACGATCATTCGATGGCGTCATCCTCAATACCGGCTGGTGCAGCGTTTTTCGGCTCCTCGGCAAACACTCCGCTCCTGCTGGTGCTTGCGCTTTCCATCGTGATCGGGCTGCTGATGGTGAACGTGTTTCGCTACGCCTCCAACCAGAAGGCGATTGGCCGGGCCAAGGACCGATTAAAGGCGCACCTGCTGGCCGTCCGGCTTTTTCAGGACCAGTTACCAGTCGTGATGCGAGCCTATGCGCGAATCCTGCGCGGCACTGGCAGCTATCTGCGCCTGGCGTTTACTCCATTTTTGATCGCCATACTGCCCATCACTTTCATGATCGTGCAGTTGGACAGGTATTTCGGCTGGGTGCCGCTGCAGCCGGCACAGACTTTTCTGGTGGAGGCGCGCCTCGCAGACTCCGAACGCATTCAACGACGCTTCGCTGCAATTGCCCGCGGGACTCTCGAGCTCGGCGACGGCGGTCCACATTCCGAAAGACAAGGAGATCGTGTGGCGGGTTGTGGCCGGGCGCGCAGGACGCTACGACATTCATGTTGCCGCCGCCGGGCAGACAGTTTCGAAGCAGGTCGTGGTATCGCCGGGACTGGCCCGCATTTCGCCGGTGCGCTTGCGCGGACATTTCTGGGAGCGCATCTTTGTTTCAGGCGAGCCGGCGCTGGCGGATAATAGTCCTGTGCAATCGATCGCAATCAATTATGCTCCGCGCGTGATCGGTTTCGCCTGGATGGAATGGAACTGGATTGTCCTGTTCTTTGTGGCTTCACTCATTGCCGGTTTCATTTTCAAAAGTGTCTTGGGAATTCAAGTATGAGGTTGTTTTCATTGCGCAAAAAACAGTCCGTTTTGTTCCGGGCGGTGCTGCTGGTCATCGGGCTGGTCCTGCTCTTTCCCTTGCGCAGTGAGGCGTACGCGGGCCCGGGCGCGGGATTTGCGGTCCTGTCTTCCTTCTGGACCATCTTTGTCGCGTTTCTTTATTCCTTCTATGCGCTGGTCACCTGGCCCATTCGGCAGCTGTTGCGAATGTTTCGGCGCCGCAAGGCTTACGGCAAGGCACAGGTGAAGCGCGTGGTGATTGTGGGGTTCGACGGCATGGATCCCGAGTTGGCCAATCGCTTCATGGGCGAAGGCAAGCTGCCGAACCTCGCCAAACTGCGCGAGAGCGGAACTTTTCAGCCGCTGCGAACCACATTTCCCGCGATCTCTCCGGTGGCGTGGTCAACGTTTCAAACCGGGGTAAATCCGGGCAAACATAATATTTACGATTTTCTGGCGCGCGATTTGAAGAACTATCTTCCTTATCTTTCGTCGGCGCAGATCAGCGAACCCAAACGACACTTGAAGATTGGCAAATATTCCCTGCCTCTGGGCAAGTCCGAGGTCAAAGGTCTGCGCAAGGGAACGCCTTTCTGGCACTGGCTGGGCAAGGCTGGAGTTTTCTGCTCGGTCATTCGCGTTCCGGTAACTTTTCCGCCGGAGAAGTTTCCCGGTGTGCTGCTCTCCGGCATGTGCGTTCCCGACCTGAAAGGAAGCCAGGGGACATTCTGTTTCTGTACTACAGCGGCAAGCGGCGAGAAATTCCGCGAGGGCGGCGTGCGCATTCCGATCGAGCGTAACGGCGCCGGGTTTCATTCCTACGTTCCCGGTCCGGACAATCCGCTGGGAACGGGCAGCGAGTTGCGTGCCGAGTTCAAGCTGCGTCCTGATGTGAAGCGCAGCCAGGCGCGGATTGAAATCGAGTCTGAAACCTTCACTATCAAGGTGGGAGAGTACTCGGAATGGATTCCGGTGAAGTTCAAGGCGGGCATGGGATTCACGGCCCGCGGCATCTGCCGCTTCTACCTGAAAGAAATCTCGCCCGAGGTTGAGGTATACGTGACGCCGGTGAATATCGATCCCAGCCATCCCGACCTGCCCATTTCTCATCCCGTGACCTACTCCATTTATCTGGCCAAGCTTTTTGGCCCATATGCCACGCTAGGCCTGGCGGAAGATACCTGGGCGCTCAACGAAGAAGTGCTCGATGACGATGCGTTTCTGGCGCAGTGCTACGGCAATCATGAAGACCGCGAGCGCATGTTCTTCGACGCGCTGGAAAAAACGCCGCAAGGCCTGTGCGCCTGCGTCTTCGATACTACAGATCGCGTGCAGCACATGTTCTGGCGCTATCTCGATAAAGATCATCCCGCGGCAAGAGACGTCCCGCAAGACCAGAAGCCGCGCGTGATTCAGGACCTCTACGATCGCATGGACACTCTGGTCGGGCGAGTCATGCAGCAGATTGACGATCAAACCCTGCTGCTGGTGATTTCCGATCACGGCTTCAGATCATTCAATCGCTGCATGAACCTGAATGCCTGGCTGCATCAGAACGGCTACCTGGTTTTGAAAGACGGCAAAAGTGAAAGCGGAGACTGGTTCGAAGACGTCGACTGGTCGCGCACCCGCGCCTACACCATGGGCCTGAACGGGCTGTACATGAACATCAAAGGCCGGGAACGCGAGGGAATCGTAGAAGCCGGAGCGGAAGCGGAGGCTCTAAAAGAAGACCTGCGCAGCAAACTCGACGGTCTGATCGATCCGGCTTCGGGCAAAGTCGGCATCAGCGGGATGTTCGACTGCGATGCCGTCTACGCCGGTCCCTATGTCGATAACGCCCCCGACCTGATCGTCGGCTACGGCGAAGGCTTCCGCGCGTCCTGGGATTCGGTCATGGGCAAAGTCACCACCGCAATTTTCGAAGACAATCTCAAAGCCTGGAGCGGCGATCACTGTGTGGACCCGCGGCTGGTACCGGGTGTGCTGTTTTCCAATCGCAAGATTGCGATTGAGAAGCCTGCGATCGTGGATGTCGCGCCGACGGTGATGAAATTGTTTGGGTTGGAACTGCCTTCTTACTTTGATGGGAAGGCGTGGTCGGTGGCGGCGACGACCAGCAAGTAACGTACTCGTCTCGCTTTAGCTTCCGAGAACCTTTTTATCTAATCGCCATGATGCGGTTTGTCATGACACAATCGATACAAACCAGGTCCGAGCTCATGAACGGAGGCCTTCACGCCAAGTGGACGATGTCTTTGATGATTGGCCTGAGCCGGACTTTGATGCCACTGAGTCGGAACCCCGCCATGACCCAAAAGTCGATGAAGCTGCTGTCAAGGTGCTGGGATTTATCGACGGAAACCCTGGCGAAGTCTTCTACGAGATGCAACTCGAGGTAATCTTCGAAGGTGATTACTTCCATTGGATCACGACCAAAGCTCTAGCCCAGCTACGCGATGCCCGCAAAGTTGGCAGCAGCCTTGAGGTTCTTAAAGAAGTAGGCCGTATCCGATTTTATTTTCACATTAAGAACAGATATTGGAGGCGAAAGGCTGCGGAAATCAGAAAGCTCGTCGAACAATTCTCTGAGCCCACTTTTACCCGCGCCCTCGGTAATCAGGGTGAACTACTGGTCGACGCTGGCTTGCCGAGCGTTGGTTTTCTACCCAAAGCTCGCGACGCAAATCGGTTTGGGGGTCGTCAATGGACCGAGACAAAACACAATCTGGATCGCATCTTCGAAAAGGATGGCGTTCTCTATGGCACCGAGATCAAGAATCGGTTGTCGTACATTTCACAGGATGAGCTCTACACCAAGCTAAGGATGTGTGAAGCCCTTCACCTGAGACCCTTGTTCATCGCCCGCTGGATGCCAAAATCCTATATCTACGAGTTGTTCAAAAGAGGTGGTTTTGCGTTACTAATGAAATTTCAGTTCTATCCGTTTGGTTCAGAATCTCTCGCTTCAAGCGTTCGCGGGCGACTCAAGTTGCCGGTCGACTGTCCTAAAAGGCTGGAAGATGGCACTCTTCAACGACTCCTCAAGTTTCATGATCGTGCTAAGAACAGCTAAGAGCAGCTAAGCCAATTCGTATTCATACGGGTTTCACCCTGGCTCTTTCCTTCCTATAACTTACATCCATACTCGCGTGAATTCATATTGAGATTCACGAACCTACTGAATCAGCGGCCCCCCGTTCGCCGGCTCTTCCTCCGGCGGGATGACCACTGACGCTGCCACCCGATCCCCCGGCTCCAGATTCAGCAACCGCACACCCTGCGCGGCGCGGCCCGATTCGCGGATGGTTTTCGAGTCCATGCGGATGATTTTGCCGTACTGGCTGATCAGCATGACCTCGGAGTGTTCGTCTACCTGCGCGATGCCTACGACTTTGCCGTTGCGTTCGGTGGTCTTGACGTTGATGACGCCCGACCCGCCGCGTCCTTGCAGACGGTATTCGTCGGCGGGAGTGCGTTTGCCGTAGCCGTTTTCGGTGACGGAGAGAATCAGCGAGCCTTTCAGCGGCAGGGTCTCGTCGGTGGCGGTGGCTTCCGGCATGCCGGCATCGGCTGCGGCTTTGGCGGCTTCTTCCACGGCTTTCTTTATGTCCTTCGGCGTGGTTGCCATGCCGACCAGGTAGTCGCCCTTTTCCATGCGGATGCCCCAGACGCCGTAGGCCTGGCGGCCCATGGGGCGGACATCGGCTTCGTCGAAGCGGATGGCCTGGCCTTCGTGGGTGGCGAGGAAGACGATCTGCTGGCCGTCGGTGAGGCGGGCTGCGACCAGTTCGTCGCCCTGCTCGATGCTGATGGCGTAGATGCCGTTCGAGCGCACGTGGCAGAAGTCCTTGAGTTCGGTTTTCTTCACCAGTCCATTGCGGGTGGAGAAGAAGATGTACCTGCCGACTTCTTCCAGGTTGCGGACCGCCAGCATGGTGCGGACCGTCTCTCCCGGTTGCAGACCGACCAGGTTGCCGACGTGTTTGCCTTTGCCGGCGGCGCTGATGTCGGGAATCTCGTACACCTTCAGCCAGTAGACTCGGCCGGTGTTGGTGAAGATCAGAATGTAGGCGTGCGTGGACGCGATGAAGAGATGCTCGACGAAATCCTCGTCGCGCGTCTTCATGCCGGTGCGCCCGGTGCCTCCGCGGCGCTGCATGCGGTAGGTGGAGATCGGGGTGCGCTTCATGTAGCCGCCGTGGCTGACCGTAACTGCGACTTGCTCGTCGGCGATCAGGTCTTCCAGATGGATTTCCGCAGCTTCATCCTCGATGACCGTGCGGCGCTCGTCGCCGTAGAGTTTCTTCACTTCTTCGAGTTCCCTGACGATCACGGCGCGCAGTTTCTTTTCCGAGGTCAGAATGGATTCGTAATCCGCGATGTGCTCGCGGGTGACGGTCAGTTCCTTAGTGATTTCGTCGATGGAGAGCTTGGTCAGGCGGTGCAGTTGCAGTTCGAGAATCGCGTCCGCCTGAATTCCGGTGAAGGGCCTTTCCGGATCGCGCTTCGGAGCACGGCCAGTGATGTTGATGTCGATCTTTTTGCCGGCGAAGTAGGCGACCAGGTTTTCGCGGGCTTCGGCGCGGTTGGCACTGGCGCGGATGATGGTGATCACGTTGTCCAGGTGATCGAGCGCGGCCAGGTAGCCTTCGAGGATGTGTTCGCGGTCTTTGGCTTTCGAAAGCAGGTAAGCGGTGCGGCGGCGGACCACATCGACGCGGTGGTCGATGAAGTGCTTGATGGCCTGCACCAGGCCCATTTCCTTGGGCTGGTTATTGACCACCGCCAGCAAGATCATGCTGAAGCTTTCCTGCATCTGGGTGTGTTTGAAGAGTTGGTTAAGCACGAGTTGGGGCTCGCCGTCGCGCTTGAGTTCGACCACGATGCGCATCCCATCGCGGTCGCTTTCGTCGCGGATGTCGGAAATGGCATCTACGACCTTGTCATTTACCAGTTGCGCGATGCGCTCCACCAGGCGAGCCTTGTTGACCTGGTAGGGAATTTCCGTGATGACGATGGCCTTGCGGTCTTTGTTGAAAGTTTCAATGCCAGCCTTGGCGCGCATCATGAAACGGCCGCGGCCGTGCTCATAGGCGGCGGTGATGCCGCTGCGGCCGTGAATGATGCCGGCAGTGGGGAAATCCGGGCCTTTCACTAATTTCATGATTTCGGCGAGCGACGTCTCCGGATTGTTCACTAGCGTGATCGTGGCATCCACGATTTCGGTGAGGTTGTGGGGCGGAATTTTCGTCGCCATGCCGACCGCGATGCCGTCGGATCCGTTCACCAGCAGGTTCGGGATGCGCGCGGGAAGCACGTCGGGCTCAATTTCGTTGCCGTCGTAGTTGGGGCGCATGTCGACGGTATCTTTGTCGAGATCTTCCAGCAGCGCTGTCGCGACCCGGGTAAGTTTGGCTTCGGTGTAACGATCAGCCGCCGGCGGATCGCCGTCGACCGAACCGAAGTTGCCTTGTCCATCGACCAAGGGATACCGCATGGCAAACGGCTGCGCCAGCCGCACCAGGGCGTCGTACACCGCCAGGTTGCCGTGAGGGTGGTATTTGCCCATGACGTCGCCGACGATGCGGGCGCACTTGCGGGTGCTCTTGTTGGGCGCCAGGCCCATCTGCTGCATGGTGTAGAGAATGCGGCGATGCACCGGCTTCAATCCGTCGCGGACGTCGGGCAGGGCGCGCCCGATAATCACCGACATCGAATAGTCGAGATAAGACTTCTTCATCTCCTCTTCGATATTGACGGGTTGAATGTTGAGCGCGCCGGGAATGCCGGTGCCGTCTCCGCCGTTGGGCGGAGGAGTCAAGGGGAGTTCGGGATTCTGATCGTCAGCCATAAAAAAGCGTTTAGCTCCTAGCTCTTAGCTGCTAGCTCGGACAATGTGGGGCGGACACTCCCTTCGACTTCGCTCAGAGCAGGCTTGTCCGCCGCCTTTGACTTTGAATTTCATTTTCACGACTCGTTTGCGAGTCCTGATCTTTCCCCGCTTGCCCGGGTCTTCGAACCCAAAATCAACTTCAAAAGCGGCGGACAGGCCTGCCCTGAGCGAAGTCGAAGGGAGTGTCCGCCCACACCTGAATCCGGATTGTCCTCATACGTCTAAACAACTGCATTTACAGGAAGTTAGAGTGGATTCGCGATATGAGAATTATACCATGGATGAGCTTGAAAAAGAGGCTGCACATCAAGCTCCCGCGGGTGGCGAATCCGGTACGCAACACCGCAACGCCAGTGGGATAATCGAGTGCATGGCCGAATCCATGGAGACCCTGAAGGGAAGAATCGCTCTGGTGACTGGCGCCAGCCGCGGCATTGGAGCGGCCGTTGCGCAGTCGCTCGCCGCAGCGGGCGCAGACGTCATCGTAAATTTTCGGGACCGGGCTGCTGAAGCCGAAACCATCTGCGCCGAGATCAGGAAATTGGGACGACGCACCCTCGCCATTCAGGCAGACGTCTCGCAATCCGACCAGGTGCGCAAAATGGTGGCGCAAATTCAACAGGAACTCGGCGCGGTGAATATTCTGGTGAATAACGCGGGCATGGCCCGGCAGATCAAGCTCGAGGACATCGCGGAAAGGGACTGGGATGAGCACATCAATGTGAACCTGAAGTCCGCGTTTCTGGTAACTCAGGCCGTGTTGCCGCAGATGCGCGCCCAGCGCTGGGGACGAATCATCAACATTTCGTCCACCGCGGCGCAGACCGGCGGGCTGGTGGGGCCGCACTACGCCGCATCGAAGGCGGGGATGCTGGGCCTGACTCACTCCTATGCCGCCTTGCTGGCCAAGGAAGGGATCACGGCCAACACCGTCTGCCTGGCTCTGGTTGAGACCGACATGTTGCGTGCCAACCCGCGCGCGACTTCCAGCGTGATTCCGATCGGGCGGTTCGGCCACGTCGACGAAGTAGCCTCCGTGGTGCTGATGCTCGCCGAAAACGCCTATATGACCGGACAGACCGTCAATCCAAACGGAGGTTGGTACTTCAGTTGATATGGCAGTCCTGACGGTCTTGTTTTTATCGTGGCTGATATTCCGCGGAATCGGCGCCCTGGGCGTGGCCGCGCTGGCCACCTGGCAGCACTCCGCCTGCTACGCGCTGGCCCTGATGTTCGCGTTTACCGGAATTGCGCATTTCAACCGGATGAAGCACGATCTTGTGCGGATGGTTCCGGCCATGTTTCCGCGGCCGCTGCTCCTCGTCTATTTCACCGGCATTCTGGAATTCATGGGCGCGATTGGATTGCTGCTGCCCCGGTTTCGCTCCCTGGCCGGCACATGCCTGATCGCGCTGATGATCGTCCTGTTTCCGGCCAACGTGAACGCGGCGATAAAAGGGACAACGTTGGCAGGCAAACCGGCGACGCCACTATGGTTGCGCACTCCGATGCAGATTTTCTTTGCCGGACTGCTGTGGTGGTCTACGCGTACCTAGAATTGGTGGCCCCAAGGCTGAGGCCAGATTGGGGAGCCCGTTTCTTTCGCCCTTTTCAGGGCTTTTTGTCGTGCTGGCTCGTCCCCAGGGCTTGCGCCCTGGGCTACATTCTTGCGCCGCTTCGCAGCTTCCCGGCGTCACCCTGATCGACTGTTCGTGGCGGTCGGCGACCGGCGACCGACGACCGGCTACGTCTGGGCTACGGCCGGGTCACGATTTCATTGGGACTGGTGGGCAGCATGAACCTCAGACCGCGTTCCTGGTTCAGTTTCAACGTGGCGGGTACATCGAGATCGGCAATCTGTATGTTCCTGGTCCAGGATCCGGTGGTCCAATAATCTGCCTTCGAGTAAATGGTCCCACCCATGATGGTGTATTCGCTCACTTCTTCCCTGTGGCCATCGTGGAATACGAGCACCGCTGGCGGAAGGTCGCGCAACCGGGGAACGGCATCCCTTCGTCCCGGCACAGATCGTCTCCCGGCAGACACAGGCAAAGCCGATTTTTCTGAATAGTCAGGGGCGATTTGCGCGTCGGCCGAGGACTTTGCGGACATCGTGGTACGCACAAAATGATCGCCCTGCCACTCGATGAGCACAGACTCGCGCGGAGCCGGCGACGCGGCGGGCGGGGCGGGTGCCGCAGCTGGAACCACTACCACCTGAGGCTGCACAATCTCCTGGGAATCGTAGCCCCCATCGGAATCGGAGTAAAAAGACGGATAGGGCAGGAAAATCGTGCCTCGCCCCGACGCCTGTCCCTGATGGAATCGGGCGGGGCCACCCACAACGCTGCGGCCCGGGAATCCGGCGGCTCCGGCTGAGGTTATCCCCGACGAGCCAGCCCTTATGCCGAATCCTGCTGTTCCCGAACCGGCGGCGTGACTCTGCGCCGTGACCGGCGATATGGAGAGCGTTGCGGCAAGGATGGCAAAAGTAAACCGGCTTGGCATCTACTTGTCCGTCTCCGGCTTAGGCGGCAAACGGAAATCGATGCCGCGATCGTCGTTCTGCTTCACCGTAGAAGTCAGGTCCAGGTCGGCGAGTGGGATCTTGTGATGACGTCCGGGAGTCAAGTCGTAAAGCGTGTCTCCAATCACCGCGTAGTTCTGAACTTCAAGCTGGTGACCGTCCTTGAAAACAAGCAGGGTCTGGGGCTGGTCCGGGACCGGGGTCTCGGCGGGCGGTGCGGCTGGGGCCGCCTCAGTCTCCGCCTGGGTTCGGCTGGGCCGCCGGGAATAGACATCGGCATAGGAGCGCGCTGCTGGTCCCGGGCCCCGGCGATCGAAGATGGTGGGGCCGCCACGGTCATCCTCTTCACCCTGGTTTTCCTGCTGGTCCGCCGACGGGCCACCATCATCGGTTTCGCCAACCATCACGGGGTAAGCGTAAGGCACATAGACCGCGCCACCCGCCGGGAAAAACTGACCGCGGTGCTGATGACGGCGCGGGAAAAGCGGCGGATTCGGATTCACTGGAAACAGCGGATTGATGCAGCAAGCCGGCTGGTTGAAAAACGGATTTTTCGGCTGAAGCCCGTTGGGGCCGAGCGATGTGACGCTGGCGCGCACGCCGGGTGTGGAATTAAGGTGTCCGCCGGAATTGATCGAGGTGACGGACGCGGGCGTGCCATTGATTTGCGCTTTCGCCGCGGAAACCGAAGCCAGGAAAATCAGTCCACCCAGAGCAACTGCCGCTACCGTGGCTGAATTCAGCCGCTTCACATACGAATCATACCCCAGTTTGGAAATCATGGCGCGGCCCCCTGAACAACAACGCACTCTAACAGGCAGCGGAAAAACTCGTAAATGTCGGCCCTCCCGTGGAAGAGCGGCCCTTCAGGGCCGCGTAAGTCGCCAGGAGTGTGTGCGGGCTTTAGCCCCCGTGTTGCCTTCGTCCGGGCAAATTGAGTTTTTCCGCAGCCTCCTAAGTACTTAGAGCCTCCGGGAGGCAGGTTGGTTCGTCTATTTTTTTTGTCAATATGCCGGCCCCTAAGTGGTTGAAGGACAAGCGGGTGACCATCGTCACCCTTAGGCGACGCGGGCCAACTCCCACAAACTCCAAGCGGCGTTCGCGACCAGCAGGCCGCTAACGGCTGCCAGAGCGATGGGGCGATGGCGAGTCTCCAGCAAATCGGCTGCGATGCCAGCCACGAAGACGAACAGGAAAGGGACCGCCATGAATTGAAAACCGAGGCCCGGATAGTGCGGCGTGCCCACGGCGATTGCGAGAAATAGAGCCGAGATCAGCAGAGGCGCGGTGTTGCCGAAGTAGCGGACGCGGGGCCAGGCTAAATATGTAACCAGCGCAAGCGGCAGGGCCAGAACCAGCGCGGGACTGCTTTGTCCGAGCTGCGCCAGCACTTGATGATAGGCCTGCGGCATGGTGTAGGCCTTCCAGTAGATGCCGAGAAAGGTCGCGTGCAGAATCCCCTGCCAGAAAGCGCGTGCGTGAAAAAAGTAGGATGCGTATCCGAGCAGCAGGGCAATTCCGCAGGCGACCATCCAGATGGCCAACGCTGCCAGGCGGCGTGTAGGGGCAAGATAAAGCATGAATGCCAGCGCGACGGGGACGACCACGATCAGCGAAAATTGCGAGCTGACTGCCAGTGCCATGGACAATCCCAGCAGCACGATGCGCCGCCAGTTCCACAGGATCACTTCGCGCGGCGCATACAACGTGTGGGCCACGGCGATCGCGGTGAAGATTGCGCCGAACGCTCCCCAGGCCGCGCCAACCTCAGGCTCGGCAAACCACAGCGCGCAGGAGCGGATAATGCCGGGAGAGAAACAGTAAAGAGCCAGGGCCACGTATCCACCGGCATTGCCGAAAAGACGGCGGGCAACGTACCACAAGGAAGCGCCCAGCAGCAGACCGAAAACAAGATAAGGGACGACGGCGGAGCGATGCAGTTCGCGAATATTTTCCGGCTGGAGCGGAACCGGCCGCAACCACAACGGGGCCGCAGCGATCAGATACCACAGCGGCGAATGGTGCACGTCGTAGGCGTTGTCCTCGAGCTCGGGTGGGAGAGCATGATCCAGCTCCTTTCCGGAGTCTTCGTTCCCCAGATCGGGCGCCTGCGCACTCGGCTCGAAGCCCTTGCCGTTCCACAGCGCGGTTCCACGTTCAAGGCGGTAGATCTCCGCCAGATCCACGGTCCCGGGTCGGGCGCCTTTCCCCACCAGCCAGAGGCACTGCGCCAGAAAGGCCAACAGCAGGCATGCCGCCAGTACCTGGGGCCGTCCAAATCGTTCGCGGGTGAAGAATCGGGCCATGAGGAACCGGCGAGTGTTTTACCATGGCGAGGGACGAATCGGGAAACTTCCGCCGATGGACGAACCAAAAGACAGTCTGCCTGGCGAACTCGCTGAGATTTCTCCCGTATCTCGCCCGCCCGAAATTCCCCCCGCGCCCGGCTCCGCTTTCGAGCCGATGCAGCTTTCTCCATTTGAAACCTGGATGCAGAAAATATTTATCGGACGGGATGGCCTTCGTCCCGTGTGGCGGCTCGCCCTCTATCTGATCATGGTCCGGGGGCTGCGACTCTGTCTGTACGTTGTTATCGCTTACGTTCTCCCCTCCATGTCGCGGCTGTGGTTACAAACGGCCGCGGAGCTGGGGCTCGCCATCATCGCGCTGGCTCCCGCGCTGCTGATGGCGCGGATCGAAGGCCGAGCCTTCGGCAACTACGGTCTGCCCCTGGGCATCGCCTTCGGCAAGATGTTTTGGGTGGGGGCCGCGTGGGGAATGGTCTCGCTCACCGTACTTCTCATGGCGCTGCGCGGCACCCATGCCTTTTACTTTGGCAGCGTCGCGCTGCACGGCGGGCGCATTCTGAAATTTGCCGTGTTCTGGGCCGGGTTCTTCCTGATCGTGGGTTTCTACGAAGAATTCTTCACCCGAGGCTACACCCAGTTCACCTTGACCAAAAGCGTGGGCTTCTGGCCAGCAGCGATTTTGCTGTCGCTCGGTTTCGGAGCGCTCCACCTGGAGAATCCCGGAGAGTACTGGGTGGGAATTCTCGGCGCCACTGCAATCGGCTTCTTCTTCTGCCTGACGCTGCGCCGCACCGGGAATCTGTGGTTCGCCATCGGTTTTCATGCGGCGTGGGACTGGGGCGAAAGCTATCTTTACTCTGTCCCCGATAGCGGCACCGTTGCGCCCGGACGCCTGTTGCACTCTTCGCTGCAGGGGCCGCACTGGCTGACGGGCGGCTCGGTCGGGCCGGAGGCCAGCGTTCTCCTGTTCGTGCTGCTGGCGCTGGTTTGGGTGCTGTTCGACCGGGTGTATCCCGAGGTGAAGTATCCGGCGGAGATGCCTGCAAGCCTGCCGCACCATAGTTGAGGAAGTGTGGGGCGGACACTCCCTTCGACTTCGCTCCGGGCAGGCTGTGTTTGCCCAAGATCAAGTCAAAAGCGGCGGGCGAAGGCGCCCGCCCCACAGGTTCAGCTACCACGAATAGTGCACGGTGTAGCTCACGACCTGCTCCCCGTCAGGCGCGATGGTCACCGGAAACTCGACGGTCTGCGCGTCCGTCTTGCGCGACTCATGCGACTGCTCGGTGAGCTTCCAGTTGGTCCAGCGATAGAGGTGCTCGACCACCCGCACCGTCACCGCTTCCTTCTTGTGATTGCGCACCCGGATTTCAAAGGACTCGTCCATCCAGTGCTGGGCCGAATCCACGCGGATGTTCGTACGCTTGCGCTCGCCCACTACATCGAACGAGTTGCCGGTGAAGATGCGGATGGTTTCGTCTTTCGGGGTGTGGTCGATCACGTTCTCGCCGACAAATTCCAGGTGCCCGTCGGTATCGCGGCGATAGAAGCGCAGTTTGCCCTTGGGCAGAGCAATGCCCAGATGGTTCACTTCGGCGTTCTTGAACTCTTCCATCACCCAGACTTTGGGATTGGACTGCGTGCCGTAGCTCTGGTCCTGACGTATCTGCTCCAGGTTGTAGTAGCCGTACTGGGCCACCTGTGCGCCGTCGTAAACATAGAGCCGCTGCGCATGAATACCGGTAGAGCGCACGAACTCCACCTGCTTGGTTTCCTGGTCGTGCAGCGTGGTGGGACGCGCCAGGGTGTAGAGGTGAAATTCGTCGAACGACTTTTCGCGGACCGCGGGTGCCATGGCTTCGTCCGCCATCGCCTTGTTCATCGCTCCGTAGGCCCGGGCGGCAGACGTGCCAGCCTGAATCTTGTTAACGTCGCCGGCCAGCAGCTTGATGCTGGCGTTCTCGAACGTCTTGCCACTCTGGTTGCGCATGGTGATCCAGCCCACCATGTCGAGCAGGTCGGTCTTGCCTTTGGGATTGTCGGAAACCACGATGTTGTAGTCCGCCTGCCAGCTCATGCCGCCGGCGACGTATGAAATTTCGGCGTTGAATTTGCCGGGATCGTTGGTCTGGAGCAGCCAGCTAAGGGTTGGCTTGAGGACTGTGTCGCCGGAAAGCGCGGGAAACAGCGGCTGGCCGGGCAGTCCGAAGCGCAGCACGCCATCCACTTCAATGATGGGCTGGGTGAACGACGGCTGCTGATAATTCTGCGCGTAGTACGTACTCGGAATGTAGCCGCTGCGCACGATCTTGCCTTTGATGATTTCCTGCTTGTCGGCTCGCTGCACCAGAAAATCAATCGTCTTGCCTTCGTAGAACGAGAGCAGCAGTTCCTGTGAGATGGGATCGTTGCGGTAATTCTGTTCAAGGACCTGCAGTGCCCGTCCGGCGGGATCGCGCAGGATCACGGAATCTGGTTCAAGATGCGAGGCAATGCCGGCAAACTCAGCATGGTTTACGCCCGGCTTGAGATCGAGTGGCACATATTCACGCGCCACAAAGAAATTCTGGTTGTAGATGGTGAGTGCGGGCTGAGTGCTGCTGTCGGCAGCCTTGTCCTGGTCCCTATCACAACCCTGCACAGCAAGAGCATGATCAGCAGCAGCTTCTTCATTGTCGTTTCCCCTTTTCAGTGGACGGGAAGCAGGAGGCTTTCCCGTCCTATGGGAAGAACGCGCGCCCAGAGAAAACTTGCAGGGAGTTCTTAAACCACGGAGGACGCAGAGGGCACGGAGGTAACCACCGGTAACCCAGGCAAGTTGTCATCCTGAGCGCAGTATTGAGTTTCGCTTGCGAAACGCAATACGGAGTCGAAGGACCCCTATAGGAGGCAGATATTTCTTTCGCTCCTTCGGAGCTCGCCCTGTTCCCTCTTCTACCCGGGGCTTACGCCCCGGGCTACATTCTTGCGCCGCTTTGCGGCTGGGAGTTGTGCTGGGACCAAGCACGCGGACCTGCCCCAAGAAAAGGAAAAGGGCGGCCCGAAGGCCGCCCGTTCGATCGGCCCTTAATCCGTAAAAATCCGCGCAAATCCGTGGCCAAGAATTCCTAGATATCCAGGTTCTTCACGTCCAGCGCATTGTCCTCGATGAATTTGCGCCGGGCTTCGACGTCTTCGCCCATCAGGGTGCTGAAGATGGTCTCGCACTCGGCCAGGTCTTCAAGCTTGACCGAAAGCAGAGTGCGGCGCTCGGGGTCCATGGTGGTTTGCCAGAGCTGTTCTGAGTTCATTTCGCCGAGACCCTTGTAGCGGGTTTTGTCGTATCCCCGGCTGCCGGCTTCCTTGATGTATTCAAAAAGATCGCGAGCGTTGGTTTTTTCGACCACCTCGGTCTCGATCGCTTTTTTCCTGGCGGCTGGTTTCGGGGCCTTCTTCTTGCCCGGATCTTCAGCCTCAGGCGCTGCTTCTTCACCGCCTGCTTCTTCTTCAGAACTGTCGGTTGCGGAGGCATCGCTCACGGCTTCGATCACAAACGGTGGCTCCATGTAGGGTTCCACCTGCTTGAATTTTGAAAGCATTTGGCGATATTCGGCAGTCGAAGCCAGTTCCCAGTTGATCAGGTGCTCGGCGCCCTGGGAATTTACGTATTTCACTTCCCAGAGATTGTGCTCTTCGTCGAAGCGCGACTCGATGCTCTTGAAGTCGCGTTCCTTTTGCAGCTTCTTCAGCTCTTTTTCCAGTTTCTCGATCTTTTTGGGCGCGGCTTTTTTGTCGCCTTCAAAATCCGCGCGCTTGGAAAGATCGAGCCCGGGCAGACGCTCGGTGACCTTTTCGTCGCGCAGGCGCTTGTTCACCTTGTCGAAGAAGCCGAAATATTCCTTCAGGCCGCTGGCGAATTTTGACAGGCCCGCGCCTTCGAGTTTGGCGGCGCCTTCGCCGTAGCGAACAATGAGGCTGTCGGCGGCGCGCTTCAGGATGATTTTGTCCAGGGCGTCGTCGTCCTTGATGTACTGCAGGGTCTTGCCCTTCTTGATCGAGTACAGCGGCGGCTGCGCGATGAACACGTTGCCGCGCTTGATCAGTTCCTGCATGTGTCGGAAGAAGAAGGTGAGCAGCAAGGTGCGGATGTGGCTTCCATCCACATCGGCGTCGGTCATCAGGATGATCTTGCCGTAACGCAGTTTGGTGAAATCGAAGTCGTCCTTGCCAATGCCGGTGCCGAGGGCGGTGATCATGGCGCGAATTTCTTCGTGCCCCAGCATCTTGTCGTAGCGGGCTTTTTCGACGTTGAGGATTTTTCCTTTGAGCGGAAGAATGGCCTGAAAGCGGCGATCGCGTCCCTGCTTGGCGGTGCCGCCGGCGGATTCTCCCTCGACCAGGAAAAGCTCGCAGCGTTCCGGCTGGCGTTCTGAACAGTCCGCCAGCTTGCCGGGAAGGCCGCCGCCGTCGAGCGCGCCTTTGCGGCGGGTGAGATCTCGGGCCTTGCGGGCCGCTTCACGCGCGCGCGAGGCTTCGATGGCCTTGTTGATAATTTTTCGTCCGACGGTCGGGTTCTGTTCGAGGTACGCCCCCAGGCGTTCGTTGACGAACGCCTGGACGACGCCGGCGATATCGGAATTCAGCTTGCCCTTGGTCTGGCCTTCAAACTGCGGCTGCGGCAGCTTCACGCTGATGACCGCGACCAGACCTTCGCGCACGTCGTCGCCGGTGAGATTTTCCTTTACGTCCTTGAACAGGCCCATCTGCTGGCCCGCGTAGTTGATGGTGCGGGTCAGGGCCATGCGGAAGCCGGAGAGGTGCGAGCCTCCGTCCACCGTGTTGATGTTGTTGGCGAAGCTGAACACCGATTCCGAGTAGGCGTCGTTGTATTGCAGTCCGATCTCCATGACCACGCCGCTGCGCTCGGCTTCCATGTAGATGACTTTGTCGTGCAGCACCTGCTTGCCCCGGTTCAGATGCTTGATAAACTCGGCAATGCCGCCGTTGTATTTGAATTGCGCTGATTTCGCCTCGCCGCTTTTCGCGTCCGTGGTGCGTTCATCCGTCAGCGTGATCAGCAGGCCCTTGTTCAAAAAGGCCAGTTCGCGCAGGCGCTGCGCCAGGGTATCGAAGTTATATTCGGTAACGGCGAAAATGCTCTTGTCGGGCAGGAAGTGGACCCTGGTTCCGAGCTTCTTGCTGGCGCCTGCTTTCTTCAGCTTGCTGGTGGGTTCGCCCTTGGAATAGGTCTGCTCCCAGGTAAAACCGTCGCGCCAGATCTCGAGATCGAGCTCTTCGCTGAGGGCGTTCACCACCGACACGCCAACGCCGTGCAATCCGCCGGAAACCTTGTAAGAAGACGCATCGAACTTTCCGCCGGCGTGCAATTTGGTGAGCACCACCTGCGCGGCGGGAATCTTCTCGCCATCGATGTCCATCATGTCGACGGGAATACCGCGGCCGTTGTCGACGACAGTGATGGAGTTGTCGAGATGGATGGTGACTTCGATCTTGTCGGCGTGACCGGCAAGCGCTTCGTCCACCGAATTGTCCACCACTTCATAGACCAGATGGTGCAAGCCCATCTCGCCGGTGGAACCGATGTACATGGCGGGACGTTTACGCACCGCCTCCATGCCGCCAAGCACTTTGATGGAGTCGGCGTTGTAGTCGCCGTTGCCCCCGTTAAGCGCCGCGAGCTTTCCGTTTTTTGGCTTGGGTTCGTCGATGGGAGTGATTTCTTTCGTAGCCATTCCGCTCCGTGGAAAGGGCCGGGCGTGGGTCTGAGCCGACGTCCTTTTCCGATGCCCTGGAATTTGCCTCAAATTGCTGAAATTATTAACACTTACGGCTTCCGAAGTTGTTCTTTATTCTACCACGGCGGCGCCAATTTTTCGATCCCTGAACCGTGTGGGTAAATGTAGGCGCGAGCGTCCTCGCTCGTGCGGGAATCACCCCTGTCCAGGCCTGTTTTAGCCCCTGCACGGGCGGTACGCCCGCGCCTACATTGTCAGCGCACGAGATCAGCCCGACCTGATAGCATATTGGGAGGAGTTCCCCGCAAAACATGAGTGTGCCTGTATCGCAGATGTGGACGGTGGCCAGCTATGTCATCCGGCAGAAGCTTGCCCGTCGGAAGCAATATCCCCTGGTGCTGATGCTGGAACCGCTTTTTCGCTGCAACCTGGCCTGCGCCGGATGCGGCAAAATCCAGTACCCCGCCCACGTCCTGAAGCGCCAGCTGACCCCGGAGGAGTGCTTCCGCGCGGTCGATGAGTGCGGCGCCCCGGTAGTCTCGATCCCAGGTGGCGAACCGCTCATGCATCCCGAAATCGATAAGATTGTCGAAGGTCTGGTGGCGCGGAAGAAGTACATCTACCTGTGCACCAATGCCTTGCTGCTCAAGGAGAAGATTCACCTCTTCAAACCAACCAAGTACCTGACCTTCAGCGTGCACCTGGACGGGCAGAAGGAGCACCACGACTTCGCCGTGTGCCGCGAGGGCGGCTACGACATCGCAGTGGAGGCGGTCCGCGAAGCCCTGCAACGAGGTTTCCGGGTCACGACCAACACCACGCTGTTTGACGGCGCAGATCCCAAGAGCGTGCGCGCTTTCTTTGACGACATGATGGAGCTGGGAGTCGAAGGCATGATGCTTTCCCCCGGCTACTCCTACGAAAAGGCTCCCGACCAGCAGCATTTCCTGGGACGGGCCCGCACCCGGCGGTTGTTCCGGGCGATTCTTTCCAATCGCGAGAAGAACTGGCGCTTTAATCTGTCGCCGCTGTTCATGGAATTCCTCATGGGCAAGCGGCACTATGCCTGCACTCCCTGGGGGATGCCCACCTACAACATTTTTGGTTGGCAGAAGCCCTGCTACCTGCTGCAGGACGGCTACGCCGACACCTTCGACGAGCTGATTCGCGAAACCGCCTGGGAATCGTATGGCACGGAGTCGGGCAACCCGCATTGCGCGAACTGCATGGTGCATAGCGGCTACGAGGCCTCGGCAGTGAACGATACTTTCGGATCGTTGGAGGGCTTCGTCGCGACGGTGAAAGGCACGCTCTTCAACCGCTACCGCGATGAGGGCGCTTTGCGGCTATTGGACGAACCCGTCGAGCCGGCTCATTCGCTGGTGCAGATCGCGACCCCCAAGTGAATCGCTCGAGGAGACTCGGGCGTGACCGGGAAAGCCGCCGGGCACGTACATCCCGAGCCCCCGCCCTCTTCTCCCGACGCGCTTGAAGTTTCTCCCGGATGGGAGCACGAAAAGCTCGAGGGGTGGGTTCCAGCGCTGGCGTCCGAAGAAGAAACGCGGAAGGCCCTGGAAAAGGCGTTCGACTACCGCGGCGACGTTACGATTACGAGAAAAGACGGAACCACACTCGAAGGCTATCTTTTTGACCGGAAGACAGGGCCGACTTTGGCCGAATCTCTGGTGCGAGTGCTTCCCCGGACTTCCAACCAAAGAGTGATGATCGCCTACTCGGATATAGCCGCGCTGGCGTTTACCGGGCGCGATACTGCGGCGGGAAAAAGCTGGGAAGCCTGGGTCAAGAAGTACGTGGAAAAGAAAGCCGCCGGCGAGACGGATATCGGGCTGGAGCCGGAAGCGCTGGAATAGTTCTGCTGTATCCCCTTTGATTCTTCCGTGGACGCAAGCTTTTCTTTTTTGATTGCAGGCGTTTTAAAGTTGCAAACGCGGGACCACAGAAATGACTTCCGCTGAAAAGACCACGCAGGCGCGCCGCTTCATCGTCCGCGGACGGGTGCAGGGCGTGGGCTTTCGCTGGTTCGTGGAACGCGAGGCGCATCTGCTCGGCATCGCCGGCTGGGTGCGCAACAATGCCGACGGCAGCGTGGAAGTTCTGGCCATGGGATCGCGCGACCAGCTGCTCGGGTTGCGATCGCGTCTGCGCGCCGGGCCGCGCGCGGCCCGCGTGGATGATGTGGAGGAAGTCGAAAGCAAGCCGGTCGCCGGCCTCACAACTTTTCGCATTGAAGGAGCCTGGTAAATGCCGAATCCCGCGCCGCCGCAGTCGCGCCTCAACTGCGAGCCGCTGAAAAAACTGATCCGGGAAGTTCCCGATTTCCCCAAACAGGGCATCCTGTTTTACGACATCACCACCCTGCTCAAGGACAAGCTCGGCCTGGCCATGCTCATCGATGCCCTGTCCGAACACTATCTCAAAGCCGACATCGATCTGGTGCTGGGCATGGAAGCGCGCGGATTCATCTTCGGCCCCGCCGTCGCCTATCGCCTGAACGCTGGTTTCGTGCCTCTCCGCAAGCCGGGCAAGCTGCCGGCGGCTACCGCCAAGTTTGACTATGCCCTGGAATATGGCACCAACACGCTGGAGATCCACAGAGACGCGATCCAAAAGGGCCAGCGTGTGCTGATTGTTGACGACCTGCTGGCGACGGGCGGCACGGCCGAGGCCACGGCCAAGCTGGCCCGTTCGCTGGGCGCCGAAATTGCCGGACTGGGATTCGTGGTAGAACTCGATTTCCTGAGCGGGCGGGACAAGCTGAAGGGCTATGATGTGTTTTCGTTGCTGCACTATGACAAGTAGAAATGGCGGTTTGCAATCTGCACTTGGCAGTCAGCTATTCCGCGGCCCTGCTGAGGAACTGTGCGGCTCAGTCAGAACCAATATGGCTCCCTTCGGCAGATAGCTTTTCTTCCGGAACCAATCTTCCATTGCCGCTTTCAATTCCTGGACCGGAACGTGGGTCCCGATTTCCATCACTCCATCGGCGACCGGCAGGGTGTTGTCAAAGACGCTGGCGTTGGTGAAGTTCCGCATGGCAAAACTGTCCAGCCACTTCATCGGACAAGGCAGGCGCCGGCCGTTCTCTTCGTACTCCACGCGAATCCTGCGGGCAAACATAGAGCAATTTAACCACAGATTTCAGCAGGATCTACGTAGGGGCAGGTGTCCTCACCTGCCCGGCGGGGCGAAGCTCCGCTAGTCTTCGCGGATTCAAGAACCTGTCGAGCTGCGCTCGACTGGGCAGATGAGGACACCCTTCGGCTTCGCTCCGGGCAGGTTCTGCCCCTACGTGGGTCGTGGCGGATCACCGGCTTGACAGGCGGGCCTCGTGGGCATACGCTTCCGCGCGGCGTATCTGGGGGGCTTCTATGTTCATCGGCGGCGGTTTGATCTACATCATTCTGGTGGGACTGGTCGCGGGCTGGGCTACGGGCAAGATCATGAAGGGCGCGGGCTACGGCGTGATTGTCGACATTCTGCTCGGCATCGCAGGCGCCATCTTCGGTAGCTGGGTCCTGCGGCTGCTGGGCATCTACACCAGTGGTGGGCTGGTTCCCAGCATTCTGGTGGCAATTCTGGGCGCCGTGCTGTTGGTGGTCATCGTGCGTGCGCTAAAGAGGGCTTAGCCAGGACCGCCGAGCTGCGCGCGACTGAGCAGATGAGGGCGGCTTCGCTCCGGGCAGGTTCTGCCCCTACGCAAGTCGCGGCCGACAATCAGCTACTCATGGCTACCGGGCCCGATCTGCACCAGATCAGTTGGGTCTGGCTGCCGGGAAGCAAGCCTGTGCCACCGCGCCGGCATCACCGAGCCTGTCCGCAGGCGATTCATCAGCGAACCAACGGCGGTCGAACCGCGAACCAGATGCCCGATGCTCAGTGGGCCCAAGATTTTTCTCTGCTGCACATGATGCAATCCGCTTGAAACCACGCAGCCGCACTGGCTGCAATCCGGCGTACCGCCGAAGATGCAGGGCTCGACCCGCGTCGTCAGGTCAGCCGAGAAGTTCGTGGACATCCTGGAGAAAAGACATTCCTGTGGACTTTTCGGTGGCTCCACGAGAGCCTGCCCGATGCCCGGGTTCATCAGCAGTTTGGGATAACTCTCCCGCAGGCCCGGCAGTTCCTCCGCTACCCGTTGCCGCTCCGCCACAGTGAGCATTTCGGGCGTGTTTTCGCCTAGCTGGGGCGTGTAGAGACTCACCCAAATCCGCTTCACTTCCGGCCGCGCCTGCCAGAACGCCAGATATTCTTCGAGATATCCGGGGCGCTTCATCATTGGCCCGGTGATAGTCCAATGGATGTTTACTTCGCGGTCTCGGATGTTTTCCAGGATGCGCTCGTAGGTGGCGGGCTTGCGCCGCGGGTCATGGTGCTCGGGGAGGCCATCGATCGAAACCGCAACCCGGTTGCGCCGCAGGCCCATCCATTCCGCAGGGATAGGAATGATTCCGCTGGTCACCACCATGGTAAAAATATTCTGCTGACTAAGCGCCGGAAGTATGCGGCTGAGTTCCCGGTGGCGGATCATGGGTTCGCCACCCACCAGGGAAACGTGAAGCGGCCGGTGCTTCTTTACCAGCCCCAAGACCCCCGCCACCAACGCGTCGCCGCGCAGGTCCGAGAGTTCGGTCAGTTTTTTCTCGCCGCCGAGATGAGAATCGCCATAGGCGTAACATCCCGGACAGCTCAACGGGCACTCGCGGGTGATTTCGATAGACAGCATGGGGGCCCGGCCGCCGAGGATACTTCCCCAGGCGGCAAACAGCTCTCCCACGGTCATTCCAGGACGTGATTGGGACATACGTTTCCAGTTTTAGATGCGCAGCAGACCGCCAAGTCCTGAGGAAAAGACGAAAGCTGACCCGGAAGTACATACTTCCTTCCCCCCGCCGGAATGGAACCGGCGCCATCAACCAATTTCGGTTTGCATGTAAGCCTAATGATTGCAGTTTTTTAGGCGTCGCTGCCGCTTTGCTAAGCTGGTCCCGGCCAAGCATTCCGGCGACTTCTCTGGCAGAATGGAATGTACACATTACGGAATCTTCAGAGGTTTACGCTTCCAATCCCTGCTCAGGATGGCTATGAAAACTGCAGCTTCGCGCGGGCCGCTCACACGCAACATCCATCTCGTCAAATGGGTTGAAAAAACTGCCGAACTAACCCGGCCCAAGGCCATTCACTGGGTGGATGGCTCGCAAGCGGAATATGACAAGCTCTGCCGCGAAATGGTGGCCAGCGGTTCGTTTACCAGGCTGAATGAAGACTTGTGGCCGGGCTGTTTCCTGGCCCGCTCCGACGCCGGCGATGTAGCCCGCGTCGAAGACCGCACTTTTATCTGTTCCTTGTCGAAGGACAATGCCGGTCCCACCAACAACTGGGAAAATCCCTACACCATGCGCCGCAAGCTGAAGGAAAAATTCAAGGGCGCCATGCAGGGACGCACCATGTATGTGCTGCCGTTCAGCATGGGCCCTGTGGGCGGCCCGATGTCCCAAATCGGCGTGCAGCTTACCGACTCGCCCTATGTCGTGGTGAGCATGCGCATCATGGCTCGCATCGGAATCGAGGTTTTCAAGGAGATCGATAAAGACGAAACCCGCGTCGTGCCTTGCATCCACAGCGTGGGAGCGCCGCTGGCTCCAGATCAGAAAGACGTCCCCTGGCCGTGCAACCCGGACAAATATATTGTCCACTTCCCGGAGACCCGCGAAATCTGGTCTTACGGCTCAGGCTATGGCGGCAACGCGCTGCTGGGCAAGAAGTGTTTTGCCTTGCGGATTGCGTCCAACATCGCGCGCGACGAAGGGTGGATGGCGGAGCACATGCTCATCCTGGGCGTGGAGGACCCGCAGGGGAAAAAAACATACGTGGCCGCGGCCTTCCCCAGTTCCTGCGGCAAAACAAATTTTGCCATGATGGTCCCGCCCGCCGGACTTAAAGACTGGAAACTCTGGACCGTCGGCGACGACATCGCCTGGATCAAGCCGGACGCCCAGGGCTGTTTGCGCGCCATCAACCCGGAATACGGATTCTTTGGCGTGGCCCCGGGAACGTCGAAAAAAACCAACCCCAACGCCATGGCGACTCTGTCCCGCAACACCATCTTCACCAATGTGGCCCTGACTCCGGAAGGCGGAGTGTGGTGGGAGGGCATGACCGACGAACCGCCCGCCGAGCTGCTGGATTGGCAAGGCAACCGCTGGACGCCGGAGATCGCGAAAAAGACCGGCGCCAAGGCGGCCCATCCCAATGCGCGCTTTACCGCTCCAGCGTCGCAGTGTCCCACCATCGACGCCGCCTGGGAAGATCCCACCGGCGTTCCCATCAGCGCCATTATTTTCGGGGGCCGCCGGGCCAGCACCATTCCGCTCATCTACCAGGCTTTCAACTGGAGCGCTGGAGTCTACGTCGGAGCCACCATGGGATCGGAAATGACCGCCGCGGCCGCGGGAGAAATCGGCAAAGTCCGGCGCGACCCCATGGCCATGCTTCCGTTCTGCGGCTATCACATGGGCGATTATTTCCGCCACTGGATCAAAATGCAGCGCTCGCTCAGCCGGACGCCGCGCATCTTCCATGTGAACTGGTTCAGAAAAGACGCCGACGGCAAATTCATCTGGCCTGGATTCCGCGATAACACGCGGGTGCTCAAGTGGATCGTGGACCGCGTCCACGGCCGGGCCCAAGGCAAGGAAACGCCCATCGGCTGGACTCCTTACTACGAAGACATGGAGTGGAAGGGTCTCGACTTTCCCAAAGACACGTTTGAGAAATTACAGGCTGTAGACCGGGCGGCGTGGAAATCCGAGGTGATCGGCCACGAAGAGCTGTTCATTCGTCTGCACGCGCATTTACCGCCCGAGATGATCTATGAGAGAGAACTGCTGATCTGCCGCCTGTAAATGTAGGCGCGAGCGTCCCGCTCGTGCAGGACGGGCGAGGACGCCCGTCCTCCAGCAATTACCCCACTGATTGTGCTTCCGGTTCCGTCACCACGGCTTCAAGGTGCTGCAGCGTCTCCTCTACCGTCAAGGAATACATTTCCCGTCCTACGCCTTCACCGGATTCGAGCGCAGTCTTCAGGTAGTGCCCGGCAATTTCCACCGCCAGCGGGTCCGTGATCGCTGTGCCCGTGCGCTTCTTGTACTCCACCCAGGCGGGGTGAGGGAGCGCAACCCAGACCGCGCGCCCGTCTACCAGAAACTTGATATCGACGGCGTCGGCGTGGCGCGTGGCAATGGCCACAATGAGCGCCTGATAGATACAGTGCACTTTGTTCTTGGTCCAGCGATCGAGAGCGTGGAAATCCTGATACATGACTGTGAAAACTATACCAACCGGACTTGGCCTCGGCAAACCGCGGAAAAAGTAGCACCGCCGTCGAAATGACTGCCACGCGGCGCAACGGCTCTCGAAGTCTGTGTAGATAGCGGCAAAATGCATGGGTCCTTCGCTGCGCTCAGGATGACAGCGGGTTAGTTTATGGAGTATGCGAAAGGGGACGGTAAACTATGATGGGTCGACGAGCTGACATCTGATCGCTAACGGCTGACAGCTGCTCTATGAAAAATCTAGGCATTCTGCTCTCCGGGCGTGGTTCGAACTTTGAAGCCATCGCCAGCAACGTGGCAGCGGGCAAAATTCCGGACGCCCGCATCGCCGTCGTCATCTCCAACAGGCCCGATGCCGGCGGCCTGCAGGTCGCAAAGCGCATGGGCCTTGAGGGGGTGGTCATTCCGTCTAAAGGCAAGCCGCGCGAAGAACACGATCGCGAAGTCGTGGCCGTGCTGCAAGAACACAAAGTCGATCTCATCTGCCTGGCGGGATACATGCGTCTGCTCTCGCCCTGGTTTGTGCAGCAGTTTCCGCGGCGCATCCTGAATATTCATCCCTCGCTTCTGCCCGCCTTCCCCGGCCTGGAAGCGCAGGAGCAGGCGTTCGCCTATGGAGTGAAGGTCACAGGCTGCACGGTGCATTTCGTCGATGAAGAACTCGACCACGGTCCGATCATCGTACAGAAAGCGGTGCCGGTGCTGCCGGCAGACGACGAGCACACCCTGGCGGCGCGGATTCTCGAGCAGGAGCACGTGGCGTATTCGGAAGCGATCAATGTTGTACTCGCAGGAGGCTACGAGATCGTGGGAAGAAGGCTGCAGCGACAAACCACGTAGGGGCGGACGCCCTCGTCCGCCCAGCCGAGCGCAGCTCGGCAAGTCCGCATGGTTCCCAACCCAAAACGAAGACGAGCTGCGCTCGTCCACCCGGACGAGGGCGTCCGGGTCTACGTGGGCCCTGATGCCGCTATAATCTTTACCCTATGGCCAGTTTCCCTCCGGTCGACGAACAACTCGCTTACATCAAAAAGGGTTCCGCGGAAATCGTGAAGGAGTCCGAGCTTCGCTCCAAGCTGGAGAAGTCTCTAGCGTCGGGCAAGCCGCTTCGCGTCAAGGCGGGGTTCGATCCTACCGCACCCGATCTCCATCTTGGCCACACCGTGCTTTTGCGCAAGCTTAAGCACTTTCAGGACCTGGGGCACACCGTCATCTTTCTGATCGGCGATTTTACCGGCATGATTGGCGACCCCACCGGGCGTTCCGCCACTCGCCCTCCCTTGAGTCCGGAAGACATCATGCGCAACGCCAAAACCTATATGGCGCAGGTGTTCAAGATTCTTTCCCAGGCGAAAACCGAGACCCGCTTCAACAGCGAGTGGTTTGACAAAATGAAGTCCGCGGACTGGATCCGGCTCACGGCCAAATTCACGGTTTCGCAGATGCTCGAACGCGAGGACTTTCACAAGCGCTTCCAGGAAGAAAAGCCCATCGCCATGCACGAACTGCTCTACCCCCTGGCCCAGGGATACGATTCGGTGGCGCTCCAGGCCGACGTCGAACTGGGCGGCACTGACCAGAAATTCAATCTGCTGGTGGGACGCGAAATGCAGCGCGCCTACGGCCAGGAGTCGCAGGTCGTGCTGACCACGCCCATCATCGAAGGCCTCGACGGGGTGCAGAAGATGTCGAAGTCGCTGGGCAACGCCATCGGCATCCAGGAACCGCCGCTCGAAATGTACGGCAAAGTGATGTCCATCTCGGACCCGATGATGTGGAGATATTACGAGCTGCTGACCGATATGCAGCTGCCCGAGATTGAAACCATGAAGCGCGAGTCGCATCCGATGGAAGCGAAGAAAGACCTGGCCCGGCGCATCGTGACGGATTTTCATTCGGCAGATGCGGCAGCGAAAGCGGCGGAGGACTGGGCCAGGCAGTTCCAGAAAGATGAGGTGCTGGAGGATGTGCAAGAGGTGATCGATTAAGTTTGAGGATGTGACTCCAGTGCCGATTGAAGAAGTCGAGTGGTCCATCGGCAAAGAAATGGGCCCGGTTACGATTATCGGGAAAGATTTCACCCGGGATCCGCTTGGATCGGTTACTTGCCAAGTGTGGGTTGGCTGAATCCGTCTCCGACGGCGCTCGCAAAATAAAGGAAGGAGCGGTTCGAGTAAACAACGGTGTCGAAAAGCACACCCATATTTCGGTAACAGCTCTGCCGATCAAAGCTTTCCTTAAGGGTTGGGACAACGCATGAAGCTTGCAGTAATTCACCGCTGAAAACAATGTCATCCTGAGCGGAGCAATCCGATTCGCATAGCGAATCGGTTTGTGGAGTCGAAGGACCCCTACCTTTTTGAACACTCTCAGAAGAAGATGTTACCGACGAACCCAGGCATTTTGCGTTAGCTAGGGGTCCTTCGACTGCGTGGCCGCTTCGCGAAGCGAAGCAGCCACTCCGCTCAGGATGACAATGCACGAGCGAGGACGCTCGCGCCTACATTGCTCGCACTTACATTGAATGACAGCTACGGCAGCAGCCCAAACACTCCCACGCTACTTGTGGTCCCCACGAACACTTTGCCGTTCGCAATGGTGGGGGTGATGAACTTGTTGCCCGCTCCGAATTGATCGCGGCCGCCACTGGCCTGGTTGCTGTTATAGAGCTCATGCAGGTTGCTGGCGTCGTAGGCATGCAGGACAGCCGGACTGGTGTTTTCCGCCGCCCACACGATGCCGTTACTGGTGCCGTTCGCTGAAATGCTGGGGGTCGCACCCGGATAGCGAAAGGTATTGCTGGTTTGACCGGCCGGTCCGCTCGAGAGCTTGGCGTCGGCAATCTTAAACGCCTTGATCGCGTCTCCGACGGCACCGTAGTAAAGCGTGTGGTTGAAGTACGCCGGCATGCCAAATATACCGTTCCCCAACACCCCCGAGAGGTCCTGGTAAACCTCGTTGCTGCCGGTGCTGAATTTGCCCATGGCGTCGCGGTTGACCACATAAATGTGGCCGTCTTTACCCGCGCCGACGGCCAGACGTCGCACCTGCCCGCTGCTATCGGTGAGATCGGGCAATACCAGGGCGCCGCCTGAACCGAGGTCGAGGTCGGATGCGTTCTGCTGTTGCTGATCGTGCATCTCGAAGTAGTCCGCCACCGCCAGTCCACCCGACGTGGAAATCTTGAGGAAGGCATTGCCGTAGTTGCCGTTGCTCGGAAATCCCTTGGCGTTGAGACTGGTACCGAAGTCGCCGTTGGCATCGAGCAGATAGATGTTTCCCGAGCTGTCCGCGGAGGGTCCGGTATTCGACATCCAGATGGCGCCGTCGCTGCCATTGGGAACAACATTGAGGACAGTCGTCTGGGTCAGCGTAGTCCCGTTGTATCCCATGACCCAGCCGGTATACGGGCGAATGTCGCAGTGCGACGACCAGGCGATATATACCACCCCGTTCAGCAGCAGTAGCGCAGCGCGATCCTTATACTGCGCCGGATCGAAGATCACGCGGCCGTTGTCGCTGTTGTCCCCGGTCCCCGGGAACGAAGCTTCGATGTTCCTGGGGCCGCCGAACATTTCCGCGCCCGTCGTAACGTCCAGGGCGTGCAGTCGCTGGAAATAGTTGGACCCGGATTTGGACATGGCCACGACATAGATCACACCGTGCGTTCCCGCGTTGCGGTCGATCACGGGAGTGGCCGTGATTCCGATCTCTGGGACCACCTGGTCGCATCCTCGAGCGTCGCTGGTGACTTCGCCCGAGCCCAGCGTCGAAACTTTCCACAATTGGGTGCCGGCGTCGGCGTCGAACGCATAGACGCTGCCATGTTCAGTCGCCACATAGAGCACGTTGTGGGTTCCGCTGGCGATATTCGCCAGGTTCGACAGGTAAAGCGGTTGGGCGTCGACTTTTCCATCCACCGCGAGCGAGCGCAACTTGCCGAAGGCGGTTGAGTTGACGTTTGCGGTGGTCAGAATGGTTTCTTTCAGGTTCTGCCCGGTGCGGGCGATGTCGTTGTGGTAAGTCGCCACGTCGATTGACCCTCCGCTGCTTGGAGGAGGCGTCGAAGGAGGAGGTGTAGGTGACGAAGTCGCGGCGCCCCCGCCACAACCCGCCAAGATCACCGCAAAACTCAAAGACAAGCACACTACGACGTATCGCAAGCGCATCGCTGGGGAACTCCCTCTGGGAAGTGGCTTGGTGCTGAGGTATTGACTTTTAGGCCAGGTGCAAAAGTATGCCAGTTCCGCTCCTTAAACTCAAGGCGGCAGGCCCCGATCAAACTCGAACAACATTCTTTCGACGGAGCACTGATCGCGTGACGATCACACTAATTCCAAGCAAACGCACCCACTTAGACTCCTGCCTTCGCAATTTCTCAAGTTCCCAATCCCGTTCCTCTTTTTTTTCTTTTTCCGAAGTGCAATTCGGCAGCCCATCACGCCGGTAAAGGCCTACCAACTATTTTTGTGGGTTAAAGTTTGCTAATCTCGTGCCGCGAAATGCGAGTTGCCGCCATTCTTGGGTTAAGCTCGTCGACCGGGCATCTGGAGCCGTTCGCACGAAACTCAGATGCTCTCTGGCGGCTTGGGTTGCCCTCGGACGGAAATGAGGCAGATGCCATTCTGGTCTTGGGGGGCGACGGCACGGTACACCGTCATCTGCCGCAGCTGGTCAAACTGCAACTTCCGGTGCTCGTGGTTCCGCACGGCAGCGGCAATGACTTTGCGCGCGCCTTGAAACTTCGCAGCGTGGGCGATGCGGTCGACGCCTGGCGTCAGTTCGCTTCCGGCCAGGAAAATGTGCGCCAGATTGATCTGGGAGTCATCTCCCAGGTTCTTTCCCCCAGCCCATCAGCGACCGCGGACGTACCCGATCCGAATAGGCGCTATTTCTGTTGTGTCGGCGGAGTTGGACTCGACGCCGAGGTCGCGCGCCGTGCCAACCAGCTCCCGCGCCTGCTGCGCCGGCATGGCGGCTACCTGCTCAGCATTTTGCCGGCACTGTTCGGCTTTCACCCGATGGCGGTAACGGTCCGGGCGTCCCCGGAGAGCTGCGGCGGGCTGGACACTCGCCACGAAGGACCCGCGATGGTGGTGGCTTTCGCCAACACTCCCACTTATGGTGGAGGCATCAGGATCGCGCCGGAGGCGCGGCTCGACGACGGCAAGCTCGAGATCTGCGTGGTCGGGGCCATGGCGAGAGCGCGCTTGCTCTGGCTCTTTCCGTCCGTCTTTTCCGGCCGCCATTTGAAAATTCCCCAGGTCAAATACTTCCAGGCAGAACGCTTGCGAATCGAAACTGAAGAACCGGCAGAGGTCTACGCCGATGGCGAGTACGTCGGCCATACGCCGGTTGAGGTGACAGTGGAGCGCGCGGCCTTGCAAGTAATTGTGCCGGCAGCAGAGCGGCCTTGATCTCAGGGAATGATGACTGCGGCTCCGTCGATCGAATCGCTCTTGATGGCGGCTAGCGCTTCATTGGCCTGATCGAGCCCAAAGGTGGTTATCCTGGGCTGAAGATGAATCTCGGCGGCCAAGTTAAGGAAGTCGCGGGCGTCGGCCCGAGTCATATTGGCCACGCTGCGTATTTGCCGCTCTCCCCAGAGCAGGCGGTCGTAGTCGAACTCTGGAATGCGATCAAGATGGATGGCGTTGATGGCAACCACTCCGCCTTTTCTCAAACTGGAAAGGGCCAGGACGACCACGTTTCCGCTGGGCGCGAAAGTAATGGCGCGATCGAGTTCCACGGGAGGCTTGTCCCCTTCGGAGCCAACCCATTGGGCGCCCAGCGATTCCGCCAGCTTGCGATGCGACGCTCCCCGGGTTGAGACATACACCGCGCAACCCCACGCGTGCAGAACTTCAATGGCCAGATGGGCAGAAGCGCCAAAGCCGAACAATCCAACTTTTTCTCCCGGGCTCACACCGGCCACGCGCAAGCTACGAAAACCAATGATGCCCGCACAGAGCAACGGCGCGGCATGCACGTTGTCGAGCGCCGCGGGCAACGGGAAAACGAAGTCCGATCGAGCGACCGCAAACTCGGCATAGCCTCCGTTTACGCTGTAGCCGGTAAACGTCGGCGAATCGCAAAGGTTCTCCAGGTTATTTCTGCAGTACCAGCACTGGCCGTCGGTGCCTCCGATCCAGGAGACGCCAACTCTGCTTCCGAGAGGGAGTTCGGGAGTCGCACCTTGCACAATCTCGCCCACAATCTGATGACCGGGAATCAAACTGGCCCGCAAGGGGGCGAGTTCCCCTTCCACGATGTGGAGGTCAGTTCGGCAAACACCGCAGGCCAGCACACGCAGCAGTACCTGCCCGGTTCCAGGCTCGGGTTGCGACACATCCTCGATATGCAGGGGGCGATCCAGGATTTTGGCCGCGGAAGTCAGCACTGCCGCTTTCATGAGAATTCCTCACTGCCCGGTCGGACGACCGAAGCAAGTCACCAGTCAAGGCCAGCTGGCAACACCTGACGCATGGGATGGCTGAAGCGCTTACTCCCGTACCAGTTCCACGCGCCGATTGCGGGCGCGGCCAGCCAGCGTGTCATTGGGCTCTTTGGGCCGGGTGGCGCCAAAGCCCTTGGGCGTCAGGCGGTCCGCGGCAATATGATAGCGAGTCACCAGCGCCAGCTTGACCGCCTCGGCGCGGCGCTGGGACAAGTTCAGGTTGTACTCATCGCCACCGATATTATCGGTGTGGCCTTCCACCCGCAGCTTCCACGCCGGATTGTGCTGGAGCGCGTCCGCGATTTCACGCAACACCGGCTCCGATTCGGGCTTGATTTTATCGCTGGCGAAATCGAAGTAGATGCCGTAAACCTCGGCCTGTCCGGTTTGCTTCAACTCCTGTTCGATGTGCTGTCCGCCGGCCGCGCCGGCACCGGCTGGCGCGGCGGAAGAAACCGCAGCTTGGGAAGCCGCCGGTGGCGGAGGATAAGAAATCTTGACCACTTGCAGGGTGTCGCTCGCCCCCAGCTTCCAGGCCAGGACCAGCGGGTTGGCGAGATCATCGAGAAAGTAAAAATCGTTCAGACCATCGTCCGTATTGCATTGCGCGTGCACCGCCGGGAGCGATATCCGCTGATCGTTAAGCAGCACCGGGAACGAAGTTAAGCCGCTGCCCACCCGCTTCAGAGTGCATTCCGCTTTGCCCGCATTGGCCAGATTCCTGGTCTCCTGGGAAGCGCCGGGCGCGCCGCCGCCCGCCAGCTGCCCCAGCGCGCCGAGTAAGGAACCTGCCATTCCCTTCAGGCCTCCAACCCGGAAGCTGAATTGGGTCTCTCCCTTGCCCTTGAGCTCGGCCAGCACTTCCCGTGAAACGCTGATCGCAGTTGAGCCGGGCGTCACTTCGGGCTGGCTTGAACCGAACCACTCCATATAATCGTGCGCGGTTTGCAGGTCTTGGGTGCGGACCGTGCGCGATGCGGTCACCGACCCGCCGGATTTCGGGGCGGTGTCGCCAGTTGATTTCTGCAGCCCCTCCATAGGATTGGCAACGTTGTCGGCGCGGTAGGAAAGATGCACGCCGCTCGCTGATACTTGTTGGATTTGCTTGATGGATTCGTAGTCGCCGCCAAACTCCGCGATCGCCGTTACCACGGTGAGGCCGGGGCGCAGCGGAACTGTGGATTCCGCCCCGGAGGAAGCCGTCCAGGCAGGGAAAGAAAGCGGGGCCGAATTCGATGAGGACCCGTTCTCTCCCGAGCCGGTCGCGCTTTTTGATGATCCGACGCCCAGCGCTCCTGCCAGTTTGTTCAGGTCGTTCGACTTATACGCCTGCCGTATTTCATCAGCCTTCTTTTTGGCGCGGTAACCGATATAGACGCAACTGCCCATGGCCGCCAGGACAATCAGGAGAATGAAAACCAGAAAGGCCACCAAAACCTTGACCAGCACGCTGCCGCCCGTAGCGGGAGGCGGTGCGATCGGCGGGGTCGCGACAGGGGCGGCCGGCAGTGGGGGTGGAGGTTGGACTGGAGGGGATGGCGCTGTACCCACCGCTTCGGGCAGGCGAGCACCGCACTTGGCGCAGAATTTCCCTGCGCCGACCGGGGACCCGCACTGTGCGCAAAACGGCATGAACTCCAAAGGCTGAACGGGAGGGTGCCGCGTTCAGCCGTGCCCGGGGTAATGTCTTGGCGATGCTTACAGCACGATTGAAGCTCGTGCCCTCCCGCCCGCGAACCCCAACTAGAGCGTCGTGCGACCTATGTCGTGTTGCAACGTCGGCCGCAAAAATTAAAAGATTACAGGTGGCCGGCAATCCTGCTCGCCATCTGCTTGGCCGCATCCGCGCTGACGCCGGACTCGTGCAGCTCGATATTCACCATCACGTCGCCCTTGCGCATCATGAGGGCCGAGTTCCCTGGGGTCATATAGGCCTCGTCGCCGATGCCTTCCAGGGGAGTAAAAGTCTCCGTGCCGGACATATGCTTCATTGCGCCATGAGCAATCCCCATGGTCATGCCTCCGCCGCGCCAGGTGTACTCGACATCGAAATGCTGGCCAGCGGAGCCGTAGCTGTATTCGCAGACTGCGGTACCGCGCTGCTCCACCGACGAGACCGTCTGGCCCAGGGCCTCCGAAGCCTCGCTGGTAGTCAACATGGCACAAGGCTGCCGTCTGCCGGTATAGGGCTTGGCGCCCGTATTCATCGATTGTGAGAACTCATGGGCCTTCTGCTTGACGCGGTACGCGACATAGGCACAGCTGCCTGCCACCACCAGGATCAGGAACATGAAAAAGGCCAGAACGCCGATGATGATCTTCATCGCCGTGTTGCTGCCCTTGGACGCGGGAGCTGCAGGCGCCGGGGGCATTACCGTTCCGGCCTGGGCCGCGGCCGGCTGAGTAGCGCCGCACTTGGTGCAGAATTTGGCTCCGTCGGCCAGCGGGTTTCCACAACTTACACAGAATGCAGCCATTGGTTCGTCTCCCTTAAGATCCTTCCCGCCACGCAACACATCACAGGATTTTGTGGGCGGTATAACGATGGTTTTCCCTGACGCTTGAAACCTGATGCCTGATAAAAGATGCGCTTTGCGCCGACTTCCAGCCACGATTCATGGACTTCCCCCTGGGCGCCTCCGGCAAAGCCAACCGAGCCAGCAGGGGCGCAATGTTACGAAGCCCTTGGGCGCACGTCAAGGCCTTCGGTAGAGGCGATTCAGTCGTAAGATTTGGCGGTCCAGCACGCCCAGGCCGTTCCAGTGCTAAACTATGCCATCTGTATGGCGGAAAATGCACGTTCGCGAACTTTTCTCTGGATTGTGATTGGGGGAGGAGCCTTATTCCTCTTCGTGCTGGCGGTCTTTACCCTGGTCTATCTCTCCCTGCATGCCGGCGGGGAGGAGACCTCGTTTGCCAGTTTTGGGGACAAGATTGGCGTGGTAGAGCTGGAAGGCGTCATCCTCGATCCCAGCACGGTGGTAGAGCAGATCAAGAAGTTCGGCGACGATGATTCCATCAAGGCCATTATCCTCCACGTGAATTCGCCGGGCGGGGGAGTGGCCGCGTCGGAAGAGATTTACCGCGAAGTCAAGCGTGTCCGTGACGAAAAGAAAAAACGTATCGTGGCTTCGATCGAAACCGTGGGGGCCAGCGGCGCTTATTACGTTTCTTCCGCCACCAACAAGATTTATGCCGATAACGGCAGCGTGGTGGGATCCATTGGCGTGATCTCCGAGTGGGTCAATTACGGTGACCTGTTGCGCTGGGCCAAGCTGAAGCCGGAAGTGTTGACGGTCGGCGAATACAAGAGCACCGGCGACCCCACCCGTGATATGACCCCCAAGGAGCGCGCCTACCTGCAATCGCTGATCGACAACATGTACGGCCAGTTCGTCAAAGCGGTGGCCGACGGGCGCCATGCCAAGGTCGAGGACATCAAAGCCATCGCCGACGGCCGGGTGTGGACCGGCGAGCAGGCCCTCTCCATGCACATGATCGACCAGATCGCTGACTTCCAGGCCGCAGTCGACGATACAGCGAAGGCAGTGGGCATCACGGGCAAGCCGGTTCTGGTGCATCCCGACAAAGATCGCAAGACGCTGCTCGATCTGCTCTTCGGAGACGTCTCCCAGTGGCTGCCCAGCCGGGAAAAGCTGCTGGATCAGCACACCGGGTTCTATTATTTGTGGAAGTAGATCTGGCCAGCGGTTGCGAGGAAGTCTGAGAGAGGATCCGGCCTTCCGCTGGATCGGCAGTAAAACCGGCCCGGACAAGCCGCGAAGCGGCGCAAGAATGCAGCCCAGGGCGCAAGCCCTGGGCAAGTTTCGTCCATGATCAAGCTCCGAAGGAGCGAAAGAAGCCTAAGCCGGGACCCGGCCAGGAACGCTTGCCCGGAAAAGCTGCTTGCATAGAACCCCTGAAATTTGAGAAGTTTATAGAGGATTGCGACTCCCAATAGCGCCGCCATCCCATATAATCCAGACGGACGAGGAGCGTATGACAAAAGCCGATCTGATCGACGAAGTCTCCAAGCTGGCGGAACTAACCCGCAAAGACAGTGAAGTGATCGTCGAGACCATCTTTGACAGCATCGTGCGCTCGCTTCGCGTGGGCGACAAGATCGAGATTCGCGGCTTCGGCAGCTTCCGCACCCGCCAGCGCAAGCCCCGCGTCGGCCGCAACCCGAAAACCGGCGAGCGGGTCGAAGTTCCCGCCAAAAAGATTCCGTTCTTCAAGCCCAGCAAAGAGTTGAAAGATTTGGTCAATACCGGAGGCGGGCACGCTCCAGCGCCGCCAGCTCCACCCGTGCCGCCGGCCCCCACGCCCGCATAGGGCAAGGTCATTTCAGAGGCAAATGTCTTTACTGCACGCGTAGGGGCAGAACCTGCCCTGAGCGAAGCCGAAGGGTGTCCTCATCTGCCCGGCCGAGCAGCGCTCGGCTACTCAGCTCCCGACGAAATCTCAACGATTTCTGCCGAAGTTTTGCCGTCTTTTACTTGCAACCGCCCAACGGTCACCGGCAAACGTAACCGCCGAGGTCCCGCGCTCCCTGGATTGAAATAAAGCACGCGATTCTTCATTTCCAATTTGGCCTTATGAGTGTGCCCGGACACCACAACATCGAATCCGCCGGCCTCAGGCTTTAAATCCAAATCGTTCAGGTTGTGGAGCACATAGATAGAGACTCCGCCTGCTTCGAGCACATTCGTAGCAGGAATCTTGCGGGCCCAAACGGCGCCGTCAATGTTGCCGCGAATCGCGGTAAGCGGCGCAATCTCAGCCAGCTTTTTCAGAATGGCAGGATCGCCAATGTCCCCAGCATGAATGATGTAGTCCGATCCGCGCAGGGCGGCTAGAGCCTCAGGCCGAAGCAGCCCGTGTGTATCGGAAATAACTCCGATGATCGCCCCAGCACGCGTAGGGGCAGATGTCCTCATCTGCCCGGCCGAGCAAAGCTCGGCCTGGTTTCGTCTGGTACCCACAACCAGCGATATTCCTCCGGCGATGATACCAATCCCATCCTCACCGGGTTATCTAAAATGTAAGCAATCTTCTCGTCGAGCTTCTCCGAAACCCGCAGCACTCGATCAAAGGACTCCTCTTGCCAAACCCGTCCAGTTCTACCGACCTGCCGGTTAATCAGATGCGCCGAAGTTCCCTTGATTGCTTTCGTAATTCGCGCCAATGAAAATACCTCGGACTTCTCAATGTCAACCAGCGGCGTAAAGATCATGTGAGCATGATCGGGCATGACCACAATCGCGCGGAGGTCGAAAGTCCAGTGATTGCCGCGCAGGCTCGCATCCATAACAATCGTGCGCGCCCAATCTGGCAGAATCCAGCGTCCGTAAGTGCAGAACGTCAGGAAATGCGGTTTGCAGTCGCGCTGTAAAATGCGGGAGATTGCGGCGGTAGAACGGTTGCGGCATGGCGGCGGCTTGATTCTACCGCCGGGCTGCGCCCGGCCGGGCAGGTGGGACATCCTTCGACTCCGCTCAGGACAGGCTCTGCCCCTACGCAAACTGTCCCAATTTGGGAGTTCTTACAGCGCCGCGCCCTTTTCCGCGATCAGCTTCCTGATCTTCTCCACGAACTCCGTCGCCGGCATGTCTTCGGTCTTCTCTTTGCCGCGGGTGCGGACGTTCACTTTGCCGGCCTCAGCTTCCTTATCGCCCACCACCAGCAGGAATGGCACTTTCTGCATGGCGTGCTCGCGGATCTTGGCATTCATCTTTTCGTTGCGGGCATCGACATGCACGCGAACGCCAACCTCTTTCAATTGCGCCGCGACTTTGTTGGCGTATTCAGCGTGGCGCTCGGAAATGGGGATCATCACCGCCTGCACCGGCGACAGCCAGACCGGAAAGGCGCCGGCATAATGCTCGATCAGCACACCGAAGAATCGCTCCACCGATCCGTACAACGCCCGGTGCACCATTACCGGCTGCTTGCGCGATCCGTCTTCGGCGACGTATTCCAGGCCGAAGCGCTGCGGCAGGTTGAAATCGAACTGCACCGTGGAGAGCTGCCACAGGCGGCCGATGGCGTCCACCAGCTTGATGTCAATTTTCGGCCCGTAGAACGCCGCTTCGCCGGGGATGACCGTGTATTCGATGTTCAGTTCCTTGAGAACTTTTTCCAGCGAATGCGTGGCCCCGTTCCACTGCTCGTCGCTGCCCACGAAATTTCTACGGTCGGCAGGGTTCCAGGTGGAAAGCTCGGTCTGAAATTTGTCGAAGCCGAAATCTTTGAGCACATCGCGGGCAAACTCGACGCAATCCGCGATTTCTTTCTCGATCTGTTCCGGTGTGCAAAAGATATGCGCGTCGTCCTGGGTGAAGCCACGCACCCGCAGCAGGCCGTGCATCACGCCCGAACGCTCGTAGCGATACACCGTGCCCAACTCGCCCAAACGCACCGGCAGGTCGCGATACGATTTCAGCGAATCTTTGTAAATCAGAATGTGGAACGGGCAGTTCATCGGCTTCAGGCGATATTCGGCGTCGTCGAGTTCCATGACGTCGAACATGTTGGACGCGTAGTAGCCTTCGTGCCCCGAGGTCTGCCACAACTGCCGCCGCGCCACGTGCGGCGTGTACACCAGCGAGTAGCCGCGCTTCAGGTACTCGGTCGCGCATCCAGTCTTCCATCTCTTTGCGGATGATTCCGCCCTTGGGATGCCAGAAAATCAGTCCCGGCCCCGCCAGTTCCTGAATGGAAAACAGATCGAGCTGCTGGCCCAGCACGCGATGGTCGCGCTTCTTGGCCTCTTCCTGCTTGTTGAGGAAATCGTCCAGGTCCTTTTTCGAGAAAAACGACGTCCCGTAAATGCGCTGCAGCTGCGGGTTCTTCTCGTCGCCCAGCCAGTAGGCGCCCGCAATGTTCAGCAGCTTGAATGCCTTGATCTTCCCGGTCGAAGGAATGTGCGGGCCGCGGCAGAAATCCAGAAACTTGCCGGTCTTGTAGATGGAAATCTTTTCATCGGGCTTGGTGAACTGCTCGATGAAGTGGCACTTCATGAAGTCGCCTTCGCCCTTGAACTTCGCGAGTCCTTCACTGCGCGGCAGAAATTCGCGCGCGTAGGGAATGTCCTGCTGCACCAGTTCCTGCATCTTCTTCTCGATCTTCTGCAGGTCTTCCGGCGTGAACGGAGTGGGACGATAGAAATCGTAGAAAAAACCAGTGTCGGTCGGCGGCCCGTGGCCCAGCTTGGTCTCGGGAAATAATTCCAGCACGGCCGCGGCGAGAAGATGCGCGGACGAATGCCGGTAAACTTCAAGCGCCTCGGGATCGCGATCCGTCAGCAGGCGAAGGTCGGTGTCTTTCTCCAGCGGCTTGGTAACGTCAATGAGATCGCCGTTGGTTTTGGCGACTAAAGTGGCATCGGCCAGCCGCTGGCCGATGGACTTCGCGATATCGAGCGCGGTCGTCCCCTTGGGGACTTCTTTCACACTTCCGTCAGGAAGCTTGACGTGGATGCTGTCTGCCATAGGTTAGGTACGATGTGCAGTGTTTTCAGTTTATTGGAGGGTGCGGAAGGGGTCAACGGGTGCACCTCACGAGGAAGGTCCGTCAGGCTATGGCTTCGTTTGAGGTTTGGCTTCTTCAGCTTTCGCCACTGCGGGCAATGGCGGCAAGTCGTCACGCAACTCGAATTCCGCGAGATCTCCCGTGTACGTCTTGTCGGAGGCGGGCTTGTAACGCACGACGGCCCGCATGCCATCGAGGTGGTGGCAGTACGTGAAATGGTCGGCGCCGTACCAGAGAGTGTCGGAGAAGCCGCCCGTCCAGCCGCCGGTCCCGCGAAAAAGCAGCTTTTGGCCATCGTGGTCGATGTCAACTGTCATTCCCTGACCTTTGTCGGCGCAGGTGGCGGACTTCAGACGACCTTCGACGGCTTGCGTTCCCTGAGGCATCGTCTCGGCAGGTTGATCTCCCCCGGCTCTCTGCGCCGCAGGCACATGGTTCCAGAGTTCAACTGCTTCATGTTGATCAGATCCGTACCAGCGCGCGGCCACATATTTGGCGAACGCCGCCGCCTCGGCGCCGCGTCCCAGACGCAACAAGATCTGGCCGCTCAGCAAATGATAGCCGGCGCGCGCCGGTTCCAGTTGCTCCGCCTTGCGGGCGACGGCCAGAGCGCTGGTAAGGTTGCCCTGGCGCACGGCAAGTTGCGCCAGTTCGATGTAGGCAGGCGCGAACTGCGGGTTGAGATGGAGGACCTGCAGCAGAACGTCATGGAAGCCGGTCTCGTCGGCGGGCGCACTGGAGCGGGCAAGAGGCGAGAGCATGGTCTTGTAAAACAGGGAGAGATAGCGACTCCCGTCGAGTTCGAAAGCTTCGGTAAACTCGCGGGCGGCGTCTTCGTCGTGGCCGTCGGCAAAGTCGAGGAAGCCCATGTCTTCGTGGGCGAGAGCAAGCTTGGGATCACTCTTCAGCGCCTGTTCGATCAGAGACCTGGCGTTGACCAAGTCGTGGGACCAGAGGTGATAGCCACCGAGTTCAGCCGCGGTTTCAGCCGGACTGAGATTATTGATCGCGAAGCTTTTCTCGTTGATCTGCGGCGGATTCTTGAGCACCCAAGACGGCATGGCAAACCGGTGCACATATTGGTCGAGGTTCTTCTGTAGTTCCGCGAAATCGCCGAAAACCTGGTGGAAGGCTTCCTTCTGTTCGGTCCCTTCCTGCAACAACGCGTAGAAACGATCGAGTCGTTTTCCGGTTTCCATACCGGGGCCAAACGTAAGAAAGTGGGTGAGCGCCCAGGCTTCGGCGTAGAACAAGCCGACCTTGTCTTCGTCGTGGTAGTAGGGCGACTTCTGGTCGACGGAGATCAAGGTTTCGATTGGAATCAAAGCCGCCGTCTGCAGAACCCACACCCTCCGGCTGGGAGCACCTACCAGCATCTGGGATTGCTCAAACCTTGTATTGCCGTAGAACTCGGCCAAGCCCTCGTCGAGCCAAACCGGAAACCAGCGAAAGTTCATGTGCAGAAGCGTATGGGTATATTCGTGATAGACAATCTGGTAAGCGCCGGGGGCAACCTCGTCGAGCCGAACCACCGCGAACTGCTTTTCCCATCCGTGTTGAAAATAGCCGGCAGGTTTGGCGCCTTTCCGCTTCCACATCTGTGGCGCCAGAGCCCTGGCGCTGTTTTCGTCGCGCGGCGCCAGTATCAGCAATGGCGCTCCTGAATCGAGCCGCATATTGGGAAAGCCAGTGGAGAAGACAGCGCGCATCTGTTCGAATTCGCGGGCGACGCGGCGGGCGTCGTGTTCGCTACCGTCACTCAGAACACGGAAGTGGGGGCTTCTCACTTCTATCCATGCTTTTTCTCCCGCCGAGGCCAACAAGCAGGCAAAAAAGAAGAAAAGACCCCCTGAAAGAAGCTTTCGCAAAGTGGTCATGCGGCTGGAATGGTGCCGCACTTTCGCGGACGGGTCAACCGGAAAGATACCCTGAAGGGTAACCGAGGTGCCGGGTCAAAACGTTACCCCCTTATACCGCGACCACCATCTTCCCCCTCTCATCCTTCACCACATAAGCCCAGGGCAATTTCGCATCGTGGGTAAACATGGTCAGCCACTTCTCCGGCAGCGCTTCGGAGTAGTAACGCTTGCGGCTTTCGATAGTCTCGAGCGGATACAGGTCGTAGGACATCACCCAGTTCAAATCAAGATGCGCGCTGGTCGGTATCAGGTCGGAGATATAACACGCCGTCTTGCCACCACTCTGCAGCATGATCGCCTGCATGTGCCGCGTGTGCCCGGGATAGACGCGGACCGAGATGCCGGGAACAATTTCGGCGTCGCCGCGCAGCAGCGTCATCTGTCCGCTTTCGACCAGGGGATCGTAATTCTCCGTGAGGTAGCTGACTCCGTCGCGCTGATTCTCATGCGCGTGCTTCCACTCGCCTTCCTGCACGTAGTACTTCGCTTTGGGGAAAGTGGCGGCAAACTTGTCGCCTTTGCGAACCGTGTTCCATCCGCAATGGTCGAAGTGCAGATGGCTATTAATGACGATGTCCACGTCTTCCGGCGCGACGCCGGCCGCGGCGAGCTTGTCCAGCAACTCGGCGGGCTGGCCGTAGATCCGGACCATTCTTTCGGAGAGCTTGTTGCCCACGCCGGTTTCGATCAGCACGGTTTGCTTCCCCGTGCGCACCACCACGGAATTCAATCCCAGGGGCACAAGGTTGTTGCCCTCCGGTTTCACCTTGCGTTCCCACAGGCTTCGGGGGACGACGCCGAACATGCCTCCGCCGTCGAGGTGGTAAATTCCGTCGGAGATAGCGGTAAGTTCAAAATCACCCAACGTCTTACGTTGCATGGAATGAGGCCCCCAACGAAAGCCTATCACTGCTTGTGTAGGGGCGGACGCCCTCGTCCGCCCGGCCGAGCAGGGCTCGGCGGTTCGCTCCCGAAGCAGCTAGACACAAGGTCCCTCCACTCGCTGCGCTGCGGTCGGGATGACAGGGTTGGGAAATTCTGGTCGTCCCCAAGTGGCCTGTGACAGACGCGGGCTCTCCACGCGCCCCCATGCTAAAATTACGTCAGCCCAATGCTTCCAGACGTGCAACACCTCATGGAGCTACAGCAGGCGGACCGCGAAATTCTCCGTCTTAACCAGGAAATCGCCGCGCTGCCCAAACGCGTCGCCGCCATCGAGGAAAAGCTGGCGGGAACCAAAGCCGGCATGGAACGGGCCAAGGCGGCGGTCAAGGCTGACGACGCGACCAAGCGAAAATACGAAAGCGCCATTCAGGACCAGCAGGGCAAAATCTCCAAGTATCGCGACCAGTCTCTTGCCGTCAAAACCAACGAGCAATACAAGGCGCTGCTGCACGAAATCCAGTTCGCCGAGCAGGACATCAAGTCCAACGAAGACAAGATTCTGGAATTGATGCTTAATGCCGACGCCCGCGACAAAGATGTGAAAGCGGCCGAGCTGGAACTGAAAGCCGAGATGGCGGAGATCGAGAAAGAAAAAGCCGCCGCCCGCGAGCGCACCGCCGAAGACCAAAAGCTGCTGGCGGAGTGGAATGCCAAACGCGACCAGGCCCGGGTCGGAGTCAACGAAGACCTGCTGCGCCAGTACGAACGGGTAGCCAAGTTCCGCGGCTCCGGACTGGCCGAAGTCCGCGACCAGAAATGCATGGGATGCCAGGTCATGCTTCGTCCGCAAACCTACAACGACGTGCGCAGCGGGCAGATCGTGATCTGCGAGTCCTGCCAGCGGGTTCTCTACTTCGATCCCGCCACGGGAGTGGCGGTGGAAAAGCCCAGCCTGACCGCCAAGCGCCGGGCCCGGCCGAAAACCCACGTCGACAAAGCCTGGTTTTACCGGGCAGACTTTAGCGACCTGGGCGAAGTCTTTTTCGCATTTCTGAATGCCGATGGCAGCGCCAGCCGCCGGGTTTATGACGCCCACACCGGCAGAATCATTGGCGACATCCAATATCAGCCGGGCGATTTCACCTCTGTTTTCGCCGACGACATCAAATCCGCCGTGCGGCTGCACACCACCCTGGACCTGCAGCAGCTCGAGGAGTGGGCCTCAGAACTGCCCATGACCGAGCTTGACGAACTGCACGCCGACCTGAAGAAGGCGCTCCGCGAAGCGCCGGTCGAGACGCACCCCTCGGAACATCCCGCCGCCAGCTGACACGAACCGCGTAGGGACAGATGTCCTCATCTGTCCAGTCGAGCGCAGCTCGACAAGGTTCTTGCCGCCCCGAAATGGCGGAGCTTCGCTCCGCCGGGCAGATGAGGACATCTGCCCCTACGTGGTTCGTGGCGTTCTTCGATGCAAGGTAAGATCGTGTCATGCCCTCAAAGCCCGCCGTTTCATCCGTCCCTGTCGTAAAGATCTCCCGCCGTGGTGCGAAGCGCCTGCAGGACGGCCACGTCTGGGTCTACCGCTCCGACATCGTCTCCGCCGACGGCGTTGCTCCCGGCATCGCCGCGGGCGTCACCGATGAACGCGGAAAATTTCTAGGCACGGCCCTCTACAGCAGCGCTTCCCAAATCGCCATCCGCATGATTTCAAACCACGCAGTGGACGACCTCTCCCGCCTGCTGCGGGACCGCGTGCAGGAAGCTATCGCCTACCGGGAGCGTGTGGTTCGCGATACCGACGCCTACCGCGTGATCTTCAGCGAAGCCGATTTTCTTCCCGGACTGATCGTGGACCGCTACAACGATCTGCTTTCCGTGCAGGCGCTGACCCAGGCCATGGACGCGGAACCGGTTCGCAGCGTCATCCTGGCGGAGCTCAGCCAGCGCCTGAACTCGGCCGCCATCGCCGAACGCGTCGATCCCAGAATCCGCGAACTGGAGCAGCTACCGGCGCGCCCATCCGGCCTGGTTCAAGGCGAGAAGAGTGGCACGGTTTTCACCATGAACGGGGTGCGTTTCCACTACGCGGCGCTGGAAGGACAGAAGACCGGCGCCTTCCTCGATCAGCGCGAGAACTATGCAGCGGCCGCGCGCTTTGCTCACGGAGAGGCTTTGGACGCCTTCTGCTATCAGGGCGGATTCGCCCTGCATCTGGCCCAGACCTGCTCCAAGGTCTCCGCCGTGGACAGTTCCCGTCCGGCGCTCGAGGTGGCCGACCGCAACGCAGCGCTCAATGGCCGCGACATCGAATGGGTCGAAGCCAACGCTTTTGACCTGCTGCGGGACTACGCCGACGCAGGCCGTCGCTACGACACCATCGTCCTCGACCCGCCAGCCTTCGCCAAAAGCAAGAGCAACCTCGAAACTGCCCTGCGCGGCTACAAGGAACTTAATCTGCGGGCGCTCAAGATGCTGCGTCCCGGCGGCATCCTGGTCAGCTGCTGCTGCTCCTACCACGTCAGCCCGGCCCAGTACATGGAAGTGGTGGGCGATTCGGCCCGCGATGTCCACAGAAATCTTCGGGTTGTAGAAAACCGTGGCCAGGCAAAAGATCATCCCATCCTATTGAATGTACCGGAAACGGCCTATCTGAAGTGCGTGATTGCCTACGTAAGTAGATGAAAATAAATATATTAATTTAGTTGACAATAACACACTAAGATTTTATTATTGGATCACACTAAATAGGCATCCAAAGTAGCGCAGGACGCCCTACAACCAAAATTCTTTAAGATTTCTCAAGAGGAGGATTTTATGACCGTACTAACCCGGTGGGATCCCTACCGCGAGTTCACCACTGTGCAGGACCGTTTGAACCGCTTGTTCAATGCCTCATTCAACGAGGGCCGGGATGAATCCCTGGCCACCTCGAGCTTCGCTCCAGCTGTGGACGTCTACGAAGACGAGCACAACGTCACGCTGAAGATCGAAGTCCCGGGGATTGACGAGAAGGACATTGATGTCCGCATCGAAAACAACACCCTGACCGTGCACGGCGAGCGCAAGTTCGAGAAGGAAGAGAAAGAAGAGAACTACCGCCGCGTCGAGCGGCAGTATGGCAGCTTCACTCGCACCTTCACCCTGCCGAACACGGTGGACACCGACAGCGTTTCCGCCAACTACGACAAGGGTGTGCTGAAGGTAAAGCTGGCCAAGAAGGCCGAAGCCAAGCCCAAGCAGATCAAGGTCAACGTGGGCGGTGAAAAAACGTTGGAAGCCAAGGGCCCGAGCAAGGCCGCGTAATTGGGTTCGGAGAAGGACGGGCGTCCACGCCCGTCCTTCTCCGCAGCCGGACATCTTGACGGGAGGCGGACAACTGACCGTCTCCCGTTTTGTTTGCAGACTATAAACTGCGTTGTCATCCTGAGCGCAGCGAAGGACCTGTGCATTTAGCGCTGCAGTTGCATAGGTTCTTCGCTCCGCTCAGAATGACGAGTAAGAAGGAATGACTATGGCGATTCGTTGGGAAAAACTGACCGTGAAAGCGCAGGAAGCGGTGCAGCGGGGCAATGAACTGGCCGCCGAGCACGGCAACCCTGAACTGCTGCCTCTGCATCTGCTGGCGGCATTGCTGGAGGACAAGGACGGCATTGTACTGCCCGTGCTGGAGAAAATCGGCATTGGTCCGCAAGCCGTACTGAGCGAGACGTATCGCGAAATCGAACGCCTGCCCAAAGTTTCCGGCGGCGGGGCCGCGCAGGCCACACTCTCCAAGGCCGCCAACGAACTTCTGGAGCGCGCTTTCAAGGAAGCCGCCAACTTCAAGGACGAGTACGTTTCGACCGAGCATCTGTTGCTGGCCATCACGCACCTGAAGCGCGACCCGGCGCAGGAAATCCTCGCCCGGCAGGGCGCCACGTACGACGCCATTCTCAAGGCTTTGACCTCGGTGCGCGGCTCGCAGAAAGTCACCGACCAGAATCCGGAAGCCAAGTACCAGGCTTTGGAGCGCTATGCCCGCGATCTGACCGAGCAGGCGCGCCGGGGAAAACTTGACCCGGTCATCGGCCGCGACGAGGAGATTCGTCGCGTGGTGCAGGTGCTCTCCCGCCGCACCAAGAACAATCCGGTGCTGATCGGCGAGCCCGGCGTGGGCAAGACCGCGATCGTGGAAGGCCTGGCCCAGCGCATCATTTCGGGCGACGTGCCCGAAGCTCTGAAGAACAAGCGGGTGGTGGCCCTGGACCTGGGCGCGATGCTGGCGGGCGCCAAGTTTCGCGGTGAATTTGAAGAACGCCTCAAGGCGGTCCTGAAAGAGATCGAAGATTCGCAGGGCAAGATCATCCTGTTCATCGACGAACTGCACACCCTGGTGGGCGCGGGTGCGGGCGAAGGCGCCATTGACGCTTCCAATATGCTGAAGCCGGCGCTGGCCCGGGGTGAGTTGCGTGCCATTGGCGCCACTACGCTGAACGAGTATCGCAAGTACATCGAGAAAGACGCGGCGCTCGAACGCCGTTTCCAGATCGTGTTCGTGGGCGAACCTAACGTCGAAGACACGATTGCGATCCTTCGCGGGTTGAAAGAGCGCTACGAAGTGCACCACGGCGTGCGCATCAAGGATTCCGCCATTGTGGCTGCGGCCACCTTGTCGCACCGCTACATCTCGGACCGTTTCCTGCCCGACAAAGCAATCGATCTAATCGATGAAGCCGCGGCATCGCTGCGTATCCAGATCGATTCCATGCCCACTGAAATCGACCAGTTGGAACGCCGCGCCACCCAGCTCGAAATCGAGAAACAGGCACTGAAGAAGGAAAGCGATGCCAACTCCAAAGAGCGGCTGACGGTGATTGAGAAGGAGCTGGCCGGGCTGCGGGAAAAATCCGACGCGCTGAAGGCCAATTGGAAGCGCGAGAAGGACTTGATCGCTAAGCAGCGGACACTCAAAGAGAAAATCGAGCAACTGAAGATTGAAGAGCAAGGCGAGGAGCGCAAAGGCAATCTGCAACGAGTGGCGGAAATCCGTTACGGCCTGCTGGTGCAGGCGGAAGAAGAGCTGAAAAGGCTGACCGCAGATCTGGAAGGCTCCGCCACCAAGCGCATGTTGAAAGAGGAAGTAGACGAAGAAGACGTGGCCCGCATTGTCTCCAAGTGGACGGGCATTCCAGTTTCAAAGATGCTCGAAGGCGAGGTCAAGAAGCTGGTCACCATGGAAGAGCGCCTGCGGCAGCGCGTGGTGGGCCAGGACGCCGCGCTGGAGCGCGTGGCCAATGCGATCCGCCGCTCGCGCGCGGGCTTGAGCGATCCCAAGCGGCCCATCGGTTCGTTTATTTTTTTGGGACCCACGGGCGTGGGCAAAACCGAACTGGCCCGGGCCCTGGCCGAGTTCCTGTTCGACGACGAGCATTCGATGGTGCGCATCGATATGTCCGAATACATGGAGAAGCACGCCGTCTCGCGCCTGATCGGCGCGCCTCCCGGCTACGTCGGCTACGAAGAAGGCGGGCAGTTGACCGAGCAGGTGCGGCGGCGTCCTTACGCGGTCGTGCTGTTCGACGAAATCGAAAAGGCGCATCCGGACGTGTTCAACGTCCTGCTGCAGATGATGGACGATGGCCGCCTGACCGACGGCAGAGGCAGGACGGTGGACTTCCGCAACACGGTCATCATCATGACTTCGAACATCGGCTCGGCCTTCTTGCAGTCTGAGGGGCTGCGCTCCGACAAGGAGTTCGATGAGGCCTCAAAGCAGGTGATGAACGCGTTGCATGGCCACTTCAAGCCGGAGTTCCTGAACCGCGTCGATGACATCATCGTCTTCCGCCCGCTGGGCAAGGAACAGCTGGTGAAGATTATCGAGCTGCGACTGGAAGACGTTCGCCGTCTGCTGGCCGATCGCAAGATCTCGCTCGAGCTGACCGACGCGGCGAAAGACCTGCTGTTCACCGAAGGCTTCGACCCGAATTTCGGGGCGCGTCCGCTGAAGCGGGCCATTCAAAAGCTGGTGCAGGACCCGCTGGCGCTGAAGATCCTCGACGGCGAAGTGCTGCACGGCGACCATGTGATCGTGGACGCCGACAAGAAAGCCGGCAAGATGGTGTTTGAAGTGAGCAAGCGCGTGGGCGAGAAGGAACCGGCAAGGGCGCGGAGGTAACCAGGGACCACGTAGGGGCGGGTGCCCTCACCCGCCCGGTCGAGCGAAGCTCGACTCGGCTGTCTCTGTGGCCGCCAATAACCACTGTCGAGCTACGCTCGACCGGGCGGACGAGGGCGTCCGCCCCTACGTGGTTCTTGCTGATTGCCCAATTTCCCTTTTCGCCTTACCATCCAGTCAGTGGCTACCGCCAAAAACATTCCCGACCTGAAGCAGCGAATCGTGTCGGCGGCGCCGGTCGAGGACGATTCTTCGTTTGAGTTGAAGCTGCGGCCCCAGCGCCTTGCTGAGTTCATCGGACAACCCAAGGTCAAAGAAAACCTGGCGGTCGCGATTGAAGCGGCCAAATCACGCGGCGAGGCCCTGGACCACGTTCTGCTTTACGGTCCGCCCGGCCTGGGCAAGACTACGCTCGCCACCATCATCGCCAATGAGCTGGCTGTTCCCTTCCAGCAGACTTCCGGGCCGACCTTGCAAATCAAGGGCGACCTTACTGCCATCCTGACCAATCTCAAGGACAAGCAAGTCTTGTTCATTGACGAAGTGCACCGCCTGCAGCCCGCACTGGAAGAGCTGCTCTACTCTGCGCTCGAAGACTACAAGCTGGACATCATGATCGGCCAGGGGCCGTCGGCGCGCACTCACACCATGGATGTGAAGCCGTTCACCTTTATTGGCGCGACCACCCGCGCCGGTCTGCTTTCATCACCGCTGCGGTCACGCTTCGGCATCGTTTTGCGGCTGGAGTTTTATACTCACGAAGACTTGCGCATTATCGTGGAACGTTCGGCAGAGATTCTTGGCGTCGAGGTCGACCGTGCCGGAGCGCTCGAAATTGCCAGCCGCTCCCGCGGAACTCCGCGCATCGCCAACCGTCTGTTGCGCCGGGTGCGCGACTATGCCCAGGTGCGGGGAGCGGGAAAAATCGATCTGCCGACCGCCCAGGCCGCGCTGCAGATGCTGGAAGTCGATCGTCACGGCTTTGACGAAGTGGACCGCAAGCTGCTGCTCACGATCATCGAGAAGTATCAGGGCGGCCCAGTGGGCGTGAACACGCTGGCCGCGGCCCTGGCCGAGGAGCAGGACGCGATTGAAGAAATCTACGAACCTTTCCTGATCCAGATTGGTTTCCTGAACCGCACCCCGCGCGGCCGTGTGGCGACCCAGTTAGCGTACGAGCATTTCGGGATCACTCCCAATCGAAAGCAGAGTTCGTTATTCTAGTCGTCGAACGAGTCGTCAGTCGTCGGTCTTCAGTCGTCAGAAGAGCTAGATTCTGCCAACAACTGACGACCAGCGACTTTCGGCCGATTCTTATGAGTTATTTATTCTAGTCGTCAGTGATCAGTTGTCAGTTCTCAGAGAACCAGATTTTGCTGAAGACTGAAGACCGACGACCGACGACTGATTCCTATGATTGCTCATTTGCGCGGAAAGCTGCTGGCCAAGCATCCCAATCAGGCCATCGTCGAGACCAGCGGCATCGGATATGACGTTACCATCAGCGTTCCCACGTTTTCCGATCTGCCCGGGATCGGCGGCGAGGTGGCGCTGCACATCCACACTCACGTGCGGGAAGACGTCATTGCGCTCTACGGATTTCTTCGTGCTGCCGAGAAGGCCCTGTTCGAAAAGCTGATCACGGTAAGCGGCATCGGGCCCAAACTGGCGATCACCATTCTGAGTGGCATGGCGGCTGACGAGATGGTTAATGCGATCCGCGGCAACGACATCGCCCGGCTGACCAGAATTCCTGGAATCGGCAAGAAAACCGCCGAGCGCATGGTGCTGGAACTTCGCGACAAGGTGACGGTCGAGAAAACCGGAGAGATCGCCGCCGCGCCCGCCACGAGCCCCATCGAAGAAGACGTGCTGTCGGCGCTGATCAATCTGGGATATCAGCGGTCGGCGGCGGAGAAGGCCCTTGCGGCTGTCTTCCAGAACGGCAGAACTGGACCGTTCGATGCCTTGTTTAGAGAGGCTCTGGCTGCTCTCTCGAAATAAACTCTACTTTCCGATACAGAACCGGCTGAAGATCAAATTGAGGATGTCGTCGTTAGTGGTGGCCCCGGTCATCTCATCGAGTGGACGCAGCGCGTTATAGAGATCGAGCAGAACCATCTCGTGTGGGACCTTACTCCGCACCGCGGAGGCGGTGGCATCGAGCCCGGCCAGCGAATCGTGTACCAAGCCCTGATGACGCGCGTTGGTAAGAAAACCAGTTTCAACTCCTCCCTCGAATTCTCCCCCCACATGGCGCAGTATCTCGGCTCGCAGCTCGGGAATGCCTTCCGCGGTCAGCGCCGATACCCGAACCCTCCGCAACGGGGAACCGGGAACTCGAAACTGCGAACTGGCCTTATCTGATTTGTTTTCCACCAGCATTGCCGGCCGCTGAGCTACCAGTTCAATCAACTGGAGATCTTCCGCCCCGGCCGGCGCGGAGGAATCCAGCACCACCAGCACCAGATCTGCGTCCGCAAGCGCTTCCATGGACTTGCGAATGCCAATGCCTTCTGCTTCATCCAGGGCACTGCGAATACCGGCCGTATCTACCAGCTTTACTGGAATGCCGCCCAGCGCAACTGTTTCGGTCACCAGATCGCGGGTAGTTCCGGGCGTGGCCGTGACGATCGCCCGGTCACTCTCCACCAGCCGATTGAACAGGCTTGATTTGCCCACGTTGGGCCGGCCCACGATGGCGAGCGTCAGTCCCTCATGGACCAGCTTGCCAAAGGCGAACGACGCGGCCAGCTGTTCGAGCGGCGCTCGCATCGCAGACAGATGCTCGAGGATTTGTTCCGGCGGGAGGACCGACACGTCGTCCTCGGCGAAGTCAATGCCGGCCTCGAGCAGAGCGATCAGCTCTACCAGTTTCTGTTTGAATGGCTGCAGGCGGCGGGAGAGCGCGCCTTCTAGCTGCTGGGCTGCGACCTTGGCCTGATAAAGTGTCTGCGATTCGATCAGATCGCGCACCGCTTCGGCCTGCGTAAGGTCGATGCGCCCGTTGAGGAATGCGCGCATGGTAAATTCGCCAGGCTCAGCCAGGCGGGCGCCTCGGGCCAGAGCCAGCTCCACAATATGTCGCAGGACCACCGGCGAACCGTGGGCGGAGATCTCGACGATGTCGTCGGTGGTGTAGGAGTGGGGTTTGGCGAAGTAGGTGACGACAACTTCGTCGATGCGCTGTTCGTGACTGGGAGAGTGAGGGTGTGGAGCGGGCGCCCCCGCCCACTGGTTTTGTACTTCTGCCTCTGAGCCACTGCCGGCTTCCAGGCGGGCGAGGGGGGCCGCCCCACATGGCTCCACTAGGTCCCCAAATACCGCTCGCCCGGGTTCAAGTTCATGCTTCAAACGCAGCATGGGAGCCGCAATGGTGCGTGCCTCAGGCCCCGCGATACGGACTACGCCAATCCCTCCACGAGCGGGCGGGGTGGCAATAGCGACGATGGTGTCGTCGAGGTTCAAGGGGAGATTGTAAGCGGGTAACGGCAGCCCGTTTCAGAGAATCGGAGAGCATCCCATCAGGGCAGGGTTTTTCGCTGAGGCTTGGCCTCCGCGGCCTTGTAGTTCTCCGGATACACCACCACATAGCGGCGCAGGCCTTCGCCTTCGCTCTGGGTGCGCAGGTCGCCTTGGTCGCGCAAAGCCAGGTGGACGATGCGGCGCTCGCGCGAGGACATGGGCGCAAACTCGTAAGGCATGTTCGTCTTGCGCACTCTTTCAGCAGCCACGCCAGCGGCCAGGCGCAGCTCTTCCAGGCGCATGCCGCGATGGTTCATGCAATCGAAACAGACTTTCTCATGCTCGTTGCCCGGCAGGCGGAGCATTTCGAGAGCCAGAAATTCGATGGAGCGCAGGAGTTCGCCGCCCCGTTCCAGCAGCAGGGGAGAATCCGGGCCAACGAATTCCACCAGGATTTCGGGGCGTTCCCAGTCCCGCTGCTCGGCCAGCGGCGGGTCCACGGTGATGCGATACTTCAGGCGCAAGCCGCCGTTGGCGACGATCCCTTTCAGCAGATCGTTGATCTTGTTGGCGGCGGCGATTTTGTCGGGAATGGACATAAAGAAGCTCTCAGCGATTAGCTTTTAGCTCTTAGCTACAACCCTCTGACGCTTGCTGCGCGGAAAAAACAACAGTTTGATGTTCTGCCTTCACAACTCTGCAATCTAGCAACGAGCCTTGGGGTCCGCGGTTCAAGCTAAGAGCCAAAGGCTAAAAGCTAATAGCTTATTTCTCTTTCTTCCTCGCCCTCTTCAGCGCAATCTCCCGCATCTCCCGGCCCAGGCTGGTGCGATTCATCACTGCCTGCTGCACAATTGCGACCAGATTGCCTTCGGACCAGTACAGGCACAAGCCGGCGGCCAGGTTCCAGCTGATGACGCCCAGCATCAGCGGCATCATGAAGGTCATCATTTTTTGCTGCGACGGGTCCATCCCCGGTTGCGGCGTCATGCGCTGAGTCAGCAGCATGGTGATGATAATGCCGATGGGCAACAGATGCCATGGGTCGGGCGAGGAGAGGTCCCGGATCCAGAGCCAATGCGCCTGCCGCAGGTCCAGGGCCGCGCCCAGCATGCTGTAGTAGGCGAACAGGAATGGCATCTGGATGACCATGGGCAGACAACCGCCCACCGGATTTACGCCCTCCGCCTTGTACAAAGCGGAGACTTCCTGATTCATCTCCTGCTTGCGCGGATCGCGCATGCTGTATTTCTTGTACTTTTCCTGGATGGCCTTGATTTGCGGCGCCACCTTCTGCATCTTCAGCGCCGATTTCATGCTGGAGATACGCAGCGGCAACAGGGCCACATTGATGATCAGTGTCTGGACCACGATGGCCCAGCCCCAGTTATGCATCCACCCATAAGTCCACTTCAGCCAGAGGAACAACGGGCGGGCTATGATCCCGAAGAAACCAAAGTTGATCAGGGCGCGCAAGTCCGGCGGCGCGCCGGTCAGGGTCGGAACCGACACCGCCTCCAGAACCCCGAGTGACTTGGGCCCGACATACACCCGTTCCACCGTGGGGCCGTGAAGGTTGCCCACGCCCACTCCCAGAACGTCTTCCTTGATCGTTTCGTTGGGCTTGGGATTGCGCGCGTCCTTGGGCACCTCAATCTGATGCCGCAGAGTGACGATGGCCGCGTTCTGGATGTCATCAGGCAGAAAGACCGCGGCGAAATATTGGTCCACCACGCCGGCCCAGTTGAACGGGCCCTGCAATGTGGCCCCGCCGCTTACCTTCTTGATCGCGAGGCGCTCGGTCTTGTCGTTGTACTGGTGCTCGATGCTGCTGCCGGCATAGGAGGACGGGCTGGACTGATCGCCGAAACCGGCCGGCCACATGGGAAAGGCCGTGACCTGGCTGCCCTTGGAAACCACCGAGGTTTCGAGGTGCACCTCGTAAGTGTGATCAAAACTCAGGGTCTTGCGGACCGCCACGTCCCCGTCAGCGTATTCGAAAGTGATGTCAGCAGGAGCGTGGATTACTCCAGGGCCGATCTTCGAAGCGGTCCCTCCGTGATCAGAGGTCACGACATAGAGCGCGGAGTTGATCTTGTTGCGCTGGACCTCGTCGTAAGTCCAGAGCGACATTGGGTAGCCGTACTGCTCAGCGGCTTTGCTGACCAGCTCCAGCGGCTTGCCCTGATCGTCGTTGTACTTTTTAAGAATCCAGGACTTGACCAGGCCGCCGCGGTTGGTGAAGGTCACGCGATAAAGATCGTTTTCGATGACCGTTTCCGCTTCCGCCGCCGCTTGCTTGGTGACGCCTGCGGCGGGAACCGGCGCCTGGGGGGCCGCGGCTGCAGGCGCCGGCACAGCCGGTTGAGCGGAAGGCTGGGCCGCGGCCGGAGTTGCCGGCGTCGCCGGCGCCGCGCTCTGGGGCAAATACTTCTTCAGCAGGGGTTGGAACAGAATAATCACCAGGAAGGTGAGCGCGAACACCAGGAGCAGCCGGCGCTCCATCCCGGGATCTTGTTGAGGATTGTTGAAGTCAGGCAAATTCGCTACTCAGTGACCGCGTAATTGGCAGGCGGCGTTGCGCACGACGTTACACCGTTAGCGTTGGATTTTGCGGCGGATACCTTCACCACCGGATCGTAACCGCCCGGTACAAAAGGATGGCAGCGGAGCACCCGCCACATAGCCATCACTCCGCCCCGCAACACACCATAGCGGTCTACCGCTTCCATGGCGTACTCGGAGCAGGTGGGCACGTACCGGCAGGCCGGCGGCAACAGTGGCGAGAGCGCCCACTTGTATCCGCGCAACACCGAGAGCACGAAACTTCTGGCTTTGAGGTTCATCTTTTTCCTGACGACTTTTCGATGACTTCAAACGCCCGCCGAATCTCGCGCTGCACATCGGCAAACGCGGCGGTCAGGAGCGACTTCTTGGGATTGATCACGATATCGACAGCCGCCGGAATCATCCCGTGCAATCGAACCGCCTCCCGCAGGCGCCGCTTCATGCGATTGCGCACCACCGCGCCGCCCAACACTTTTCCCACCGTAAATCCGACGCGCGCGCGCTCGGATTTCTCGCACGGCAGGTAAAACACAGTCATGTGGGCGGCGAAATGCCGGCGCCCCTGCTTGTACACTCGCTCAAAATCCGCGTGCCGGAGCAAACGTACGCTGCGTGGGAACTGGCTGCGCTTGCCGGATACGGACATGTCGGTGCCGCCGTTCGCCGCGAGAGCGTTCACCCCACGTCTCAACCCAGGTTGCGAAGCTTCCGCGGATTCCGGAAAGGAAGAAACACTACTCACGGAAGCCGGGTTTCACCGACACCCGCTTGCGGCCCTTGGCGCGCCGCCGCGAAATTACCGCGCGGCCGGCCTTGGTCTTCATCCGCGTACGAAATCCGTGCGTCTTCGAGCGGTGACGACGGTTGGGCTGGAATGTGCGCTTGGGCATGAAAAATCGCTGCTCCTCATGAACTGGGTCTCTTTGAAAGCGAATGAGAAGTATAAATGAGTGCACGCAGCCGGGCAAACCGGGAAAGAGTGAAGGATGTGGGGCGGGCGGCCGCGCCCGCCGCTTTTGCCGTTGCTGCTGCTTCTGGAATTTTCCCTTCCCGCAGGGCTACGCGGCCGCCGCCGAGCGGAAAATACCAGAGTCAAAATCAGAAGCGGCGGGCGAGGGCGCCCGCCCCTCACGAATTCCTCGAATTTCTGCACCACTCGCGCGACAGTTATAAGTTGAACACTTGACAGAAGGTTTGGTTAGGGTTCTGAATCATACGAAAGAGAAAAAGTCCGCAGACAAGATTCCCACAAACGGAAAAATTTTGTGCTACCATGCCGGACTGATCCAGCTTACAGAAATTTTCTTAGCCTGGCGCAAGCGGCCCCGGAAGCAAGGCTCGTTCGGCGCTGGAAATTGAAAGCATTTTTGCTGCAAAGGTTCTGATACCGGGTGCTGACCTGGCCGCGGCCCCACGAAAATTATTTTATGTCTGTTCCAAGCCCAAGCCTCTCTCCCAATCCGTGGTTGCGCGTTCTGGACGCGCTGGAAAAAAAGATCAACCGGCATTCGTATGACACCTGGCTGAAGCCCACCAAGTACAGTCATTCCAGTGGCCCCATCCTTTTCGTGCGTGTGCCCACGGCGGAGTTCCGCCACGTGGGAGATAAGTATGCGGACCTGATCCAGGAAGCGCTGGACAATCTCGGCCTGGAATTCCAGGAAGTGAAGTTCGTCACGCCGGAAGATGACCCCGCCTCCACCCCGGTGCGTCACGATGGCGGACTCTCCGCTCATCTGGCGCCCGCCGCCCACGTTTCGCAGTCGCGGTTCGACTGGGACGGCGCGGCGCAACTGAATCCGCGCTATACCTTTGACGCGTTCGTGATCGGCAGCGGCAACCAGTTCGCCCACGCCGCCTGCCAGGCGGTATCGGAACGTCCTTCGAAAGCCTACAACCCGCTGTTCCTCTACGGCGGCGTCGGCATGGGCAAGACCCACCTGATGCAGGCCATCGGCCACGAGATCAAGCGCCGCCAGCCCCAGGCCGCCATCTGCTACGTCTCCAGCGAGAAGTTCACCAACGAGATGATCAACTCGCTGCGCTACGACAAGATGATCAGCTTCCGCGACAAGTTCCGGGGCGTGGACGTGCTGCTGGTGGACGACATCCAGTTCCTGGCGCAGAAAGAGCGTACCCAGGAAGAGTTCTTCCACACCTTCAACGCCCTGCACGAGTCGATGAAGCAGATCGTGATCGCCAGCGACCGGCCTCCCAAGGAGCTGGCGGAGTTCGAAGACCGGCTGCGCAGCCGCTTCGAGTGGGGACTGATCGCCGACATCCAGCCGCCCGACCTCGAAACCAAGGTTGCCATTCTGCAGAAGAAGGCGGAGCAGGAAAAGGTCATCCTGCCCACGGACGTGGCGCTCTACATCGCGTCGAATATCCGCTCCAACGTTCGCGAACTGGAAGGCGCGCTGATCCGCCTGGTGGCGCACTCTTCGCTGATCGGCGCCGAGATCACCCTGCCCTATACCCAGCAGGTGCTCAAGAATTTCATCGACTCCCAGGCCCGCAAGGTCACCATCGAGTCGATTCAGAAGGCGGTGGCTGAACAGTTTGGGTTGCGCCTGGTCGAGATCAAGGCCAAGAACAACTCGCGCGCCATCGTCTATCCCCGGCAGATCGCCATGTATCTTGCCAAGCATCTCACCGAAGCTTCATTGCCGGAAATTGGACGTCAGTTTGGCGGCAAGCATCACACCACGGTGCTGCACTCGGTCGACAAGATCGATGTCACCCGGAAGACCGACAAGGATTTGAACAGGCTGATCAATAAAATGACCGAGCAGTTGGGCGGATGAATCGCGGCTGCCCCTCGGATTTCCACTCAGCAGCAGGGTCTTCCTTGGTCGACGTTGTGAATCAGGTGTGGAAGGTGTGCAAGATCCAGTGGTATTCGTGAGGCACGGCCAAACGATACCTTCATCTCCGCCAGCGGGCAGGCTAGTTTTGGACATGAAGGAATGGGCGCATACCCCGGTTGGGCGCAGAGTTTGCCGTGATTTCCACTTTTACGACTCCTCTACTGTTACTACTGGTTTTATAGGTTTTTATTTTGGTATAAGGGAAGCATTCAAAGTAGCGTAGCGCCGCTCGACGGGAGATTTGGGTTATGCCGGTAGAAGCTTTGGCCTCAGCCACGGGAGTTGCCACCATGGAGATCACAGTCAGCAAGGGTGAGCTCCTGAAAGAACTGACTGCGACGCAGGGAGTGGTGGAGCGAAAGACCACAATTCCAATCCTCTCAAACTACCTGTTTGAAGCTTCGAGCGACAGACTTTCGCTTACCGCCACTGACCTCGATCTGAGCTTGCGGACCGTGTGCAATGCCAAGGTCAAGAAGGAAGGCTCCTGCACCATTCCGGCCCGCAAGTTACACGACTATGTAAAGCTGTTGCCGGACGCAGACATCACCATCAAGCTGCTGGAAAACCACTGGATCAGCATCCGCTGTGGGCGGTCCAACACAAAGATGGTAGGGATGGCGCGCTCGAATTTCCCCACGCTGCCCGTATTTCCCACGGCCGGGGTGGTAAAGATTCCCGCGCAAGTGCTGCGAGCCATGATTGCGAAAACCGGATTCGCCATTGCCAGCGAAGAGTCGCGCTACACGTTAAACGGCGCGTTGATGGTACTGAAGCCTGAATCCATCACCATGGTTGCGACCGACGGACATCGCCTGGCGCACATCGAACGCAGCGGAGAAAAATTCGAGGGCGTTTCCGGGGAGCTCAAGACCCTGATCCCCAAAAAGGCCATGGACGAACTCCGGTCCTTGCTCGATTCCACCGACGCCGAAACCATCGAATTTGCAAAAGACGAATCCACACTGTACTTCCGCATCGGACAGCGGCTGCTGACTTCGCGCCAGCTTACCGGCCAATTCCCCAACTACGAAGCGGTTTTGCCCAAGGACAACAACAAGAGCGTCACCTTGGCTGGCAACGAACTGAGCGCGGCCATCTCCCGCGTAGCGCAATTCGCTGACGAGCGTTCCCGGGCTGTGCGCCTGCGGCTGGAAAAAGGTGAAGTGAAACTCTCGGCCTCCTCGACCGAAACCGGCGAATCGGAAGACTCGCTCGAAACCAGCTACCAGGGCGACTCCCTGACCGTCGGCTTCAATGCCCAATACATTCTGGATTTCCTGAAGGCCGTCGGCGCCGGCGACGTGAAACTCGAATTCAAGGATCCCCAGTCCGCCGGTCAGCTCCGCCCCGCCGACAGCGAAGATTACAAGTATCGCTACATCGTGATGCCCATGCGGATCTGAGATCGTGCCTATGTTTGTGTGGGGCGGGCGCCCTCGCCCGCAGCCTTGGACTTCGCCATTTGCAGCGCAGGTCGATTTGCCGCCCGGTAACCAACACATCTCCAGAGCCAGAAGCAACTTCAAGAGCGGCGGGCGAGGGCGCCCGCCCCACACCGGTTCGGCTTGACCTACCCCGTACTGACGCCGTAAATTAACGGCCTTGCGTTTTGGAGGTTCCATTCCATGCTTAGCGGCTTCAAGCAATTCATTCTTCGTGGCAACGTGGTTGACCTGGCGGTGGGTGTTGTCATCGGCGTGGCCTTCGGGTCGGTAGTGACCGCCTTGACCAAGGACCTGCTTACCCCGCTCATTGCTGCTCTGGTGGGCAAGCCGGATTTCTCGGCGATCAGCTTTACCATCGGCAGCACGGTTTTTCCGGTCGGCGATTTCATCAATGCCGTGGTTTCATTTCTGTTGATCGCGGCCACGGTGTATTTCTTTGTGGTAACGCCAATCAATGCATTGGTCGCCCGGATGCGCAAGGCGCCCGTGCCAGCCGATCCCACGACCAAAAAGTGTCCGGAATGTCTGAACGAGATTCCGATCGACGCCCGGCGCTGCGGCTTCTGCACCCAGCCCCTGGCGGCGCGCGCCGCCTGATGTAGGCGCGAGCGTCCCGCTCGCGCAGGGGCGGCAATGTCATGGCAAGGGGAACGACATTGTTCCCCAGGAGGTGCGAGCCATGCCGGACAAGCTGAAATCCACGGTTGATCGTTATGCCTACGGAGACAACCGCCCGGGAAATGCCAGCGTAGCCTACGTCGCCGAAACCCAGCTGCGCGACATCCAGAAAACTCTGCCCCTGCGCGTGCTCTCGCAAGACGACTGGAAGCACTGGATCACGCGCGGCTACGTGGTGGTCAGGCAGGCGGTCCCTGCCGAAAACGTGAAGCGGCTGGTCGATCTGCTCTGGGAATTTCAGGAGATGAATCCCGCCGATCCCTCCACCTGGTACAAGGACCAGCTGCGCGACCATGCCATGAAAGAGTTGAACAACAGCGGCATGGTGGAGATCTACAACCATCAGTATTTGTGGGACAACCGGCAATACCCGCGCATCTATGACGCCTTCGTGGATATATGGGACAACGAAAAACTCTGGGTCACGATTGACCGCGCCAATCTGAATCCGCCGAATCGCAGCCAGCGGCCCTTTAGCGGCTTCATTCATTGGGACGCCGACACCACCCTCGACCCGCTGCCGGTCAACGTACAGGGCGTGCTGTCGCTGGTGGATCACGAGCCGGAGATGGGCGGGTTCCAGGGCGTGCCGGAGCTGTTTCGCACGCTGGAAGAATGGAGGAAGACCCAGCCCGCCGATCGCGATCCCTGGAAGCCCGACACGAGCGGCTTCGAAGTGGTGCCGGTCATGCCCAAAGCCGGGGACCTGCTGATCTTCAACAGCCTGTTGGCGCACGGCATCAGGCCCAACAGTGCGAAAGATAAAGTCCGCATCGCGCAATACATTTCCATGACACCGGCGGACGAATCCCGGGAAGACTTGCGCGAGCTGCGCGTCCGCTCATGGAGAGAGATGGAGGCGCCGCAGGGATTCGCCTTCCCCGGCGATCCGAGGGAGTGGGAAAAGAAAAACTGTTCGCCCGCCAGGCTCACGCCGCTGGGAGAGAAGTTGTTGGGATTGAAGCGGTGGAGCGATTGACCGCAGTCCGCCCCACAAAGACTTTTGGAACCGGCGGCATGGGGTAACATGCATGAGTGATGGCCCGGTTCCCGGTTAGCGTTCCCGTACTGTTGCTCGCAACCGCGCTGTGGTCCCAGTCGGCGCCTTCTTCCCGTCCTCCCGCCCGCGCCAAGTCGTCCCTTCCCGAGCCCGGCCTGATCAGCGACGGTGTGTACCACAACCGCGGCTTCGGATTCAGTTACAAACTTCCCTTTGGCTGGGTCGATCGCACCCACGATATGCAGGACGACTCTGCCGATGCCGCCAAGTCCCGGCTGCTGTTGGCCATCTTCGAACGGCCACCGGAAGCGACAGGCGACACCATAAACTCCGCGGTCGTGATTGCGGCCGAGCCACTCTTCGCCGGGATAAAGACCGCGGAAGAATATTACGAATCGTTGGCCGGCCTGACCACCGCCAAAGGCTTCCAGACGGTAGAAGAGCCGCATGGCTTTTCGCTGGGTACCGCCCGCCTGGTACGTGGAGATTTCAGCAAGGCGCGGGGAACGCTCACCATGCATCAGACGTCTCTGGCGATGCTGGAAAAGGGTTATGCCATTTCGTTCACGTTCATCGGCGGAAGTCCGGACGAAGTCAACGAACTGATCGAGAAACTAAGTTTTGCGTCGCGCAAGCCGCGCTGATCAGCAATGGGGATTTCGATTTGTGGGGGTTCTTCGACTCCGCATGCCCGTCCAGGAGCTCTGGCTACGCCCGCGACAAATAGGCGCCTTCTGAAGTGTCCACGCGGATCTTTTCGCCTTCGTTGATGAAGGGCGGAACGTGAACCACCAGTCCAGTTTCGGTTTTGGCCGGCTTGGTCACGCTGGAGGCTGTGGCGCTTTTCAATCCTGGCTCGGTTTCAACCACCGTCAACTCCACGGTCTGGGGCAACTCGATGCCCACCGCCTTGCCGTCGAAGAATTCCACCTTGATTTGAAGATTGGAGATCAGGTAGTTGACGGCATCCCCCAGAATCTCCCGGGTCAGGTGGGTCTGCTCAAAGTTGGTGGTGTCCATGAAGTAGTAGCTGTCGCCGTCGGCGTACAAAAACTCCATCTCAACCTCATCCACGACGATCTTTTCGATGGGATCGGGCGAGCGGAAACGATGTTCGAACATGGCGCCGGTCCGCAGGTTGCGCAATTTGGCCTGGATGAAGGCGCGCAGGTTGCCGGGGGTGCGGTGTTCGACACTGAAAACGGAATGCAGCTCATTGTTGTGCTTGATGATCATGCCGGGACGAAGCTGAGTGGCGGGGATAGCCATTACTCGGTAAGTCTCCTTAACGACTGCGATTCCATCGGCGCAAGGCGGGCAGGCCACATTTTCGCCGGACACGAGGATTCAACTCTTTAGTTTACACGGGCTTGAACTGATTTGGGAACTGGACACAAACCGTTACCCGGGAATGTGCAGAAAGAAGGCCGCGAACTCGCCAGGGACGGCTAGAATCAAATATCAAGACAAATTTGAGCTAGAACCGAACTTGAAAGGATTCTTTATGCGCATTGGAAAGTATGAAGCTTCAGAAGCCGGCAATCCCGCTGGGACTGCCGTGACCTTTCTGCTGATCGGGTTGGGTGCCGGGGCCCTGCTTGGCATGTTGCTTGCTCCCAAAGCGGGCAAGCAGATGAGAAAAGACCTGCGGCGTAAGTTTGACAGCGCCCGCGACACGATGGACGAATGGACGGACGACGCCAAGGAGTTCGCTGAAGAGGCCATGGAACGCGGCGCCGAAATCGCCGACGAAGTCCGTGAAAGGGTAGCTCCCCTGGCCAAGGCCATTCGCCGGTAAGGCGGGCGTCGGACCTCAGACCTCGGACGTCAGACCTCAGACGTCAGACGTCAGACCTCGGACGTCAGACCTCGGCCTCCTTCGATCGCATTGACTATCCTCTCGCTGGGTTGCACGCCAGCACGGGCGAGGACGCCCGCGCCTACATCGAAACCATGCTGAAGTCCGACGCCTGAGGTCTGGGGTCCGAGGTCCGACGCCTGAGGTCTGACGCCCGACGCCCGACTCTAGTAAAGCCGGAAGCTCACTTGCACGTTGACCTCTACCGCGACCGGCTGGCCGTTGAGGGTGGCGGGCTGAAATCGCCATGTGCTTACGGCTGCGATCGCCTTCTCGTCCAGGCCCATTCCGAGCGAACGCTGGACGCGAATGCTATGTGGTCGTCCATCTGGACCCACCACCAGCCAAAGCAATACCGATCCCTGATACTTCGCTTTACGGGCGGCCTCGGAGTAATCGGGATCCGGATCGTAGATGGGGCGCGGCTGAGTGACGCCCCCGATGCCTGGACGGAAAATGTTGCCAGCGTCGTAAGGTCCAAAGCCTGGACCGCTGCGCGGACCCACGCCGCCACAGCAATCAGTGCCGATTCCGCCACCGCCGCCGGGACCATTTGAAGGTGGTCTCTGAACCGCAGCGAGCGGGTCTCCGAGTTGTGCCAATTGGGGCAGTTTGACGGCTGACAAGGCCATCACGCTGGGCGGCTCGGGCAGCTTGGGATCAGGGTTCAAAGGCACCGCTTCCGGCGGAGTCAGTTGGTCCGCGAGTGTCAACGTGGGCAAAGCTCCTCGCGAGGGCTGCAGGGGATCGTGAGTGCCGCCTCCGCCATGCCCGCCGGGATCTTGCGGCAAGAACGAGATCGGGCCGATGCTGATGGCATGGCTGACCTTGGGGCCATTGGTGTCAGGGCGGTCCGTGATCCAAGCCGCGAGCCAGAGGACGAGCGCCAATCCCATCACGTGTACGAGGAATGAGACCAGAAAGTTTTCTGGCCGAGCCCGGTAAAGGCCGATGTTGTTGCTGAAGAGCCCTGGGAAAACCGACGTCGGTGTGTTCGCCGTCATGGCCGCCCCCTGGTAAGCGAATGATTTCCTAGTGAGACGCAGGTCGCCAGCAAAAGGATACCTGCCGCGGGCCTCGGACTTCGGTTGACCGGTAAGCACGGGCGGGACGCCCGCGCCCACATCGAACGACACTGATGTCCTATTTGAAGACGGATGCGAAAAAGCCCTTTACTTTCTCCAGCACACTCTTGTGCTTGGCCTCAGGCTGCGGCTCCGCGGTCGTGAGCGATGGCGCCGGGCTGCTCGTACGGGACATGGGCAAGGTTCCCGCTCCGAGGTCGGGCGCCGATGCCGGTGGCGAATCGCTGGCGCGGAATACGAATGGGGCATCCACCTGCGCGTGCGGTGCGTTGGGCGAAGGGGCTGGCAGGTTCTCCGTGCCGGGCGGGGCGATGGTCAGTGTTACCTGGGACGGTGGCTCGTGCTGCGCCGGCATCCCGGAAGCCGATTTTGCAGAGGGCACCGGTTTGGCCTCTTCTCCCGGCTGCGCCAGATGCACCATCGGCGGCAGGTCCTTCTCGGAAATCGTGGGCGCCGGCACAGCGGCGCGCAGGGCCGGGATCTGTGGCGGCGGGCAACCACAATCGTCGGGCACCGTGGTCTCCATCTGGCTCAACCGGCCTGAACGAAAGAAAACCTGCTCATTGGGTTTCACCTGGTAGGTGCCGTCGCCCATCAGTTCGGAAACGACCACAGAAGCCGTATTTCCCGGCAACGCGCGTACGCAGGTATCTCCCTGAGCATCGGCGCTGATGGCGAAGTGAACTTCGCCCGAGCCCGCGAGCAGCATGCGGAAGTCGGGCGTGACCACGGAATCGGACGAGGTGTTCAGGGTGTATCGGGCCTCAATCGCGCCCGTGCTCATGCCCAGCATCAGGTCGCGGCCATTCTGCGAAGGGGTGACGGAGAGAGTGGTCCGGGGACACACGCGGACTTCGCCGCCCCGAACCAGGTGCAAAATCGCAGTGTCCGGGCCCGCGGTGAGCGCAGAAGGGCCTGCCAACCGGCTTCCCGCCTCCATCACCGCCCCTGAACTGCCGGGAACGATCGGTACGAAGGCGGGTTGAACCCCCTTGCTGAATGCGGGCACGGAGGGAGGTTCGATGTTCTGTCTGGCCTCGGCCATCGGGTGCAGCCGCACCAGCAGGCGCGGGCCCTTGCCGTCGCTTCCGTAACCGACCGGGTGCAGGAGGTCCACTACGATCCGCGCCACCGGCGGAGCCTGTCGAAACTGGTTGATGCGCACGGCGCTTACCTGCCCGCTGCCAACCTCAATGCGTTTGCGCGGCAACAGCACGCGCGTATTGGGAAGATCGATAACCAGCCGGGGCGGGCTGTCGAGGAATTCGATCGCGGGCTCAGGCGTCTGGCTGGAGATGATTTCCAGGGCCGGTCCTTCTGCGTCCGATATCATTTTCACGGAACGCAGGATCGCCGCCGGGCCCTTGGGGCTGGGGGGATCATCCGGCGTCTGCGCCAGGCCAAAGCTTGCGCCCAGCGTAGCCGCCAGCAGCGCGAACCGCACTAATTGGCAGCCGATACGCGGCAAAGACTTCATCTCTCGCAGGTCAGGGTTCTATCTGCAACGATATCACCGCGAATGGTCCCGGAGAAGTAGCAAAGGTCGCGGGTCGGCGCCGGACTTCGGACGTCAGGAGTCAGTACCTGGACTTCAGGCTGCAAGTTACGCGGTCAGACAGGCCAACAGGCGGTATCGATTTCGCAGCAAAGGGGCTTCATGAAAGTGTAAAGGGAGGTTTTGCCCAGGTCCTAAGTCCGGCCCCGCTTCAAGGTTCGGCGAGGAATTCGTATTCGTCGATTACCGCAGCCACGGCCACTTTGCCGTCGCCGTCATCAACCCGCACGACCTTGCCTTTGCACCGCACCCGGATGCTTTCAGTCAGGGTAATTTCGGGCGGCAAGGTGAGAGTAAATTCGATGACCGAACCGGGGGCGATTGCGGAGTCTACGTAGAAGCAAATACCGCGGGCGCTTACGTCGCGAGTCTGAGCGCTCTTTTCCTGCGATCCGTCGTCCGCATAAGTGACGGCCACGGGCAGTCGCAGCGCAAAACGGCGCGTAGCGCGCTTCTCAGGTTCAGCCTCGGGCATGACCTCTCCCTAAAAACTGCAATAGCATGGCGTTTTGGGTCCAGCGTGTCAAGTGCTTTAGGGAGGTCTGAATTGGGGTCAGCGCAGACCCGTGACTCAGGCGAATCGCAAGCCGCGAACCCGGAGGCTCGCCAGAACCCGAAGCAAGGCCTCTGGTATAAGCTAGGAGCCTGGCGGTCCAGCCGAATGGTCTTCGTCCTCGACAACTACGACTCGTTCACCTACAACCTGGTGCAATACCTGGGTGAGCTGGGGGCAGAGGTCGAGGTGCGGCGCAACGACCAGGTTACGCCCGAGGAAGTGGAGGCCATGCGTCCGGAACGGATCGTACTCTCGCCCGGTCCCTGCACGCCCCAGGAAGCTGGAATCACCGTCCCGCTGATCCGCCATTTTGCGGGCAAGGTGCCGCTCCTGGGGGTTTGCCTGGGACATCAGGCGATCGGAGCGGCGTTCGGAGGACAGGTCGTGCGCGCCCCGCATCTGATGCATGGCAAGACCAGCCAGGTGCAGCACGACGGCAAAACCATCTTCGGTGGGATCCCGTCTCCCATGACGGCGACGCGCTACCACTCCCTGATCGTCGAAGAGAAAAACCTGCCTGCCGAGCTGGAAGTAAGCGCCTACACCACCGAGCGCGATGGGACACGCACCATCATGGGTTTGAGGCATCGGAAGTTTCCGGTGGAAGGCGTGCAGTTCCATCCCGAGAGCGTTCTGACCGAAGAGGGCAAGAAGTTAGTAGAGAATTTTCTCGGAATCTAGTGCTGCTGTCGCCGAGCGTTCTCGTAAACCACGCCGCCCTTCATTACAAAGAAAACGCATTTATTTCGCCCGCAACAGCAGCACCGGCGCACTGATGTTGTGCTGTACGCGGCTGGCCGTGGTGCCGAGAAATACGTCGGCGAGGAAGCGGTGGCCGTGAGTGCTCATGGCCACCAGGTCACAGCCTTTCTGCTTTACCCATTTAATGATCTCGTCGGCTGGTTCGCCGTAGGCCAGTTCCGCCTGGGCGGGGATGCCAACCGCCTCAAACTCGGCCCGGACCGTCTCCAGATAGGCGGTGTCTTCGGTAATTTCCGGGCTGACCGCGTCTCGGCCATACGTCCTGGCTGCCCATCCGTCGGCTACGTGCAACAACACGAGGCGGCTGTGCGCGAGCTTTGCCAGCTGTTTGATGTGTTCGATGATGGCGCGGTCGCTGGGCGTGCCATCCAAGGTCACGAGAATGGTTCCGTACATGCTTGCCACGTTGAAATCGCTCATCATCCGCCGACGATGACTTGCCAGGCTGCTTTGAGCGAGTCGGGCAGGCCGTAGATGTCCATGGCGGTGATCAGAATAGCACTGGCCCAACCCGCAACCAGCAGAAACCAACCGTTCTTCCATGTCCCCATGCGCTTCCCGGAACTGGTGAAATGCAACAGCGGGAACATGGCGAAGGGCAGTTGGAGCGCCAGCACTACCTGGCTCAAAGTCAGAAGATCGGTGACGCTACTGTCGCCGCGCAGGCCGATGATGAGGACCGCGGGCAGGATCGCGAGGGAGCGGGTAATGAGCCGTCGTACCCAAGGTTTAATCCGCCAACGCATGAAGCCTTCCATCACCACTTGCCCGGCCAGCGTACCGGTGATGGTGCTGCTCTGGCCGCTGGCCAGCAGAGCGACGGCAAAAAGTGTGCTGGCGGCGGCTGTCCCCAGTAACGGCGCCAGGGTCAAAAAGGCGACCCGAATCCAGTCACTCGTCGCGCCGAACGTGACCACCTGCCCTCCCGGCACGCTCACGCTTTCCTTGCCAAAGAATACGGTCGCTGCCAGCACCAGAATTGCGGCGTTCACAAAGAACGCGACGGTAAGCGCGACGACGGAGTCAATCGTGTTGAAGTGCAGGGCGCGGCGAATCGAGGGTTCGTCTTTTTGCAGCTTGCGGCTCTGCACCAGGGCGGAGTGCAAGTACAGGTTGTGGGGCATCACGGTGGCGCCGATGATGCCAATGGCGACGTACAACATTCCCGCTTGACGAAAGCTCGGGGTAATCAAGGCCCGTCCCATCTCCAGGAAGCTGGGCTGGGTCTCCGGAAGAATGAAAATCTCGATGAAGTAACACACGAAGATGGTTGCAATCAGCAGCAGAACGACGGCTTCGATGGTGCGCATCCCGAAGCTTTGTAAGGCCAGGAGCAGAAGCACGTCCAGCCCGGTAATGATGACCGCCCACAGCAGGGGAATATGGAACAGCAAATTGAGGGCGACCGCGCTGCCCAGCACTTCCGCCAGGTCGCAGGCGCCGATGGCCACTTCACTGAGCAGCCAGTTGGGCCAGCGGCTCCACTTCGGGTACCAGTCGCGGCAACATTGGGCGAGATCCTTTCCGGTTACCACGCCCAGGCGGGCGGAGAGGACCTGCATGAAAATCGCCATCAGGCTGGCCAGACCGACTACCCACAAAAGTCCGTACTTGTACTGGGCGCCGGCTTGCAGGTCGGTTCCCCAGTTGCCGGGGTCCATGTAGCCCACGCTGACCAGAATCGCCGGGCCCACAAAGGCCCGCCACTGCTCCCAAAAACCCGCCTCATGATGCGGCACATCGACCGAACTGTGTATCCCTTCGAGAGACAGATGCCCCGAGTGTTCAGGCTCGGCCCCGGCCACAGCGGAACTGGATGGCGCGGTGAGGTCGACTTGCCCGTCTGAACTTTTCATGAGTGATTCGCTGAGGACGACACTAAGTCAACTAGTATACACATAGATATGTTAACTGTGGTTAATTATACTGAACGGCCAGGCAAGCGGGAAACCCAGATTTTGTCGGCCGCGGGGCGGCCCAAAACCAGGTTGCCGGACGAGGTTCGGATCGAAAGTGTCTTGTCGTAGTTACGCTCGACCAGGCCGACTTCAGCCCCAGGCCGAATCCCGCGCCCTTCGAGGAATTCCAGCAGATGGCGGTCGCGCTCGTAGATCCCGCTGATCCGGTAACGCTGGCCCGCATCCGCCTGTGACAGGAGCAGCAAGCCGCGCCGGCGCCGGCTGGTGGGACTCTCCATTTCGCTGAGATTGCCGTGCGGACAGGCCCCGCCACGTCCCAGCTTGGCCAACAGTTTGGCCTCGAAATCGGGGGAGACGGCATGCTCCAGCCGCTCCGCTTCGTCGTGCACTTTGTACCACTCCATGCCGAACATTTCCGTCAGCATGCGTTCAATCAGATGATGGCGCAGCGTCAGCTTGCGGGCGATCTTGCGTCCGGCAGCAGTAAGGCTGACCTCTCCGCCGTTCTGCACCCGCACTAGGCCATCTTTTTTCAGGCGTCGCAGCGCCATGGTGACCGCGGGCGGCGAAACCGAAAGCCAGTGCGCCAGCGTGGCTGAGATTACAGTCTCGCCCTCGCTTTCCGCCTCGAGGATGGCCTTCAGGTAGTCTTCTTTAGAAACAGTGATCATCCAGGAACATTATAAAGAATGGTTAAGCACAGTTAATGCAAATCTGCGTGCCCGTCTTTACTGTTGCTTCAGTCGCTGGATGTAAATGGGGGCCACTCCGGTGGCGACGTACGGGATACTATATCGACATTAACTTATCCCAACTTTGTGGGCGGGAGATCTTCCCATGACCCGATACCTTCTGCCGGCCGTGCTGGCGGCATGCCTTGCAACGATCGCGCATGCCGGCCTGACCGCAGATTCCAGGAAAGTAGCGCAGACGGAAAATATCTATGCCGAGGTCAATGACGCCAAGAGCGTGATCGGGACCATTGACTCCGGCTTGTTTTCCAGCTATCGGGGGAAAGACCGGGCCGCCTGGTTGCGCCTGTACCATACCAAGCGCCGGCAACTGGTCAAGTCGCTCGCCCGGCTCCCCAGCCAGGGCCTATCGGCAGGTGACGCTCATGCCGTTGCTTCCATGCGTACACAACTGGAATCGTTCCCTGAAAATATCTCGGCGTCTTTCGCTCCGAACGACAATTGCCAGGATGCACGGCGCAAAGATCTGGACTACGCATCCTTGCGCGCTGCCCTGGTGGCCTGCTTCGTGGAGAATGACAAGCGCATGCTGTTCGAGGGCAAGAGCCTTAACCGGCAGTCTGCGCTCGACCTGCTGCATGAGCTCAAAGAGCCGGAACGACGCAAGGGCGTGTTTCTGGCTCTCGGTCCTTTGTGGCACTCTCTCAACGGCAAGGATGAACCCGACAGCCCTTATCGCCGCCTGATCGCGATGGCAGCGGCAGACGCAACCAAGAATGGCTCGGAGATTGACCATGCCGCTCACGACGTGGGAGTCAGCACCGCGGAAGTAGAGCGTTGGCTGGAACAGATGCTCGATGCCTGGCGCGAGTCTACCAACGATCAGCCGGTCGAGCCATGGAGCTTCAGCTTTGAGGGAGCTGAAGCGGACCGCATCCTGGCGGCTGCCATTCCTCTCGAGTCGCTACAGCCGATCAACTTCCGCTTCTATCGAGACCTGGGCGCGGATCTGAAGCAGCTGGGCGTGCTCTATGACCTGGATGCGCGGCCGGGCAAGGCTCCCCTGGCCTATACCGACTTCGTTATCCACGGGCGCATGATCAACGGTGTATGGCAACCCGCTGTGGCCCGTGTATCCGCGCCCTACGCTCATGGCGGCCTGTTCGTCTTGAACGAACTGGTGCATGAGAACGGACATGTGATCAACATCACGGCCATCCGCAATCGCCCGGCGTTTTCTGACTGGCCCAGCGATCTTTTCGCGGAAGCATTCGCCGACGTCCCCGGCTGGAGCACCTATGAGCCGGCATGGCAAAAGAAATACCTGGGACGCGACACGCCTGAGCAGGTTTCCTTGCGTGCCTTGTATGCGGTGGTGATATTGGATGTGGCGTGGTCATTGTTCGAGCTCAGAATGTTGCGGGACCCCTCCACCGATCCCAATCTGCTTTGGTCTGAGATCACAAGCCACTACCTGCATATCATTCCCCACCCCGAGCTCTCGTGGTGGGCCCTGCGAGTGCAACTGGTGGATTCGCCCGGGTACATGGTGAACTATGGATTGGGCGCGGTATTGACCGCGGACATGCGGCAACACATCCGCGAAGCCCTGGGACCCGTTCGACACCGGCGACCCGCGGTGGTACGGGTGGCTCGGCGAACACCTGTTGCAATATGGCTCCGAGCGCGACACTCGCACCCTGATGGAGGATTTTCTGGGACGGCCCGTTTCCCCGCGACGCAGTGCTCAAACAGATCCATCGCCTTGGTTTGACATCCCTTCCTTCCCGCCCCTAACCTTATGGCTTCCAATTTATGAAGATTCTCGTTATCGGGAGCGGCGGGCGTGAGCATGCCCTGGTCTGGAAGCTGCGCCAGTCTCCGCGGGTTTCCCAGGTGTACTGCGCGCCGGGCAACGGCGGCATCGGCGAAGAAGCCGTCTGCCTGGCCGCCGACGTGAGAAATATCGAGTCGCTGGTGGCGGTCGCGGAGCAGATCCGTCCGGATTTGACCGTGGTTGGGCCCGAGCTGCCGCTGGCTCTGGGAGTGGTGGACGAATTCACCAAGCGCGGCTGGCGGATCTTCGGACCGAGCAAGGCCGCGGCACAACTGGAGTCAAGCAAGAGTTTTGCCAAGGAATTTCTGAAGCGCCACCGCATTCCCACGGCGCATTTTGCGATCTGCGATTCGATCGACGACGTCCTCGCGGCCTTGCCGCACTTTCACCCACCCGTGGTGGTGAAGGCGGACGGCCTGGCTGCGGGCAAAGGCGTGGTGATCTGCCGGACGAAGGAAGAGGCAGCCTCGGCGGCGGCCGAAATGTTCAGCGGTAAGACCCTGGGCGAAGCTGGACGGCGGGTGGTGCTGGAAGAATGTTTAGAGGGAGACGAGCTTTCGTTTTTGGTCTTGAGCGACGGCGAGAGGGTGGCGCCGCTGGTGGCGGCCCAGGACCACAAACGTATCGGGGACGGCGACAGCGGCCCCAACACCGGCGGTATGGGCGCCTATTCCACCGCCAGTCTCGTGGACGAGCAGATGACTCAGTGGCTCTTGCAGCATGTGGCCCGGCCGGTAGTCGCCGGCATGAAGGCGGAAGGCGCCGAATACAAGGGCATCCTGTACTGCGGTTTGATGATGACGGCGCGCGGACCGATGGTGCTGGAATTCAACTGCCGCTTCGGCGATCCGGAAACCCAGCCGATTCTTATGCGGCTGGAGAGCGATCTGCTGGAAGCGCTCGAGGCCTCGATTGAAGGCCGGGTCAGCGAGGGAGATTTTCGCTGGTCGCGCGACGCCTCGGTATGCGTGGTCATTTCCTCCGGGGGATATCCTGGAACCTACGAATTGGGCAAAAAGATCATGGGCCTTGAGGACGCGGGCAAAGTGGAAAGCGTGAAGGTCTTTCATGGCGGCACTACCCGGCGCGACGGCGCATTCTTCACTGCCGGTGGCCGTGTGCTGGGAGTGACATCGCGGGCGGCGGATTTGAAGACCGCGGTGGATCGAGTGTACACGGCGGTATCGAAGATCAGATTTGAAGGAGCGCATTACCGCACCGACATTGCCTCCAGGGCGATTAAGAAATAGTTCAGCGGCGTGGATGATTAGGAAGGCGTGTCGTGGACCTTAACCGTCAGGTGGAAGAGCGGCGCTTCCAGCGCCGCGTTGCGAATTAAGACTATGCGGGCTTTAGCCCTGGTGGCGCCACTGGGACTGAAGGCCCAAAGTCGAGGGGCGATGCGGCGCGGCCCTGGAAGGGCCGCTCTTTCACGGTGGTGGATGCGTCTCGAGGGTTCTAACCAAATAATTTTGGGTTTCTGATTTCACAATTCAATAATGAGGACACTCATGAGCGCAAAGCCTCGGGTTTCGATTGTGATGGGAAGCGATTCTGACTTAGATATCATGCGCGAGTCGGCCAAAGCGCTGGAGGAGTTTGGAATTGAATACGAGATTGACGTCACTTCCGCGCATCGTTCTCCCGAACGCACAGCGGAATTTGCCCGCAAGGCGGCCGGGCGGGGGATTCGCGTGATCATCGCCGGCGCCGGGGGAGCGGCCCACCTGGCGGGCGTGATTGCGGCTCACACTTCTCTCCCGGTAATTGGCGTACCTATCCCGTCGACCTCATTGCAGGGAATGGATTCGCTGCTCGCGACGGTGCAGATGCCAGCCGGCATCCCGGTGGGGACGGTCGCCATCGGGAAGCCCGGTGCCACCAATGCGGGCATCCTGGCGGCCCAAATTCTGGCGCTCTCCAGCGATCCGTTAGCCAAGAAGCTCGCCGCCCACAAGGAAAAGCTGGCCAATAGCGTGGAAGAGAAATCGAGAAAGCTAAAGATTACCGTGGGAGCGTCTTAGATATGTAGGCGCGAGCGTCCCGCTCGTGCGGAAAGTGGCACATGCCCGGCGGAAGTGGTCAAACGCGAACTGGTTCCAACGACGCGCCCAACGAAGAACACAGTCATTGCCTCTGCAGCACGAGCGGGACGCTCGCGCCCACGTTAGCACCCTACAGATTCAGGCTCTTCAGATATTGCCGCAATGGTCCCCCCAGGTCGGGGCGTTTGAGCGCAAACTCTACTGTGGCTTTCAGGAACCCCAGCTTGTCCCCGGTGTCGTGACGTTTGCCTTCGAAAACATAGCCGTAGATTTTCTCTTTCTTCAGGAGCTGACGCAGCCCGTCCGTGAGTTGCAGTTCGCCCCCGGCGCCGGCTTTAAGGTCGGAAAGAGTTTCAAACACGGTGGGAGTGAGAATGTAGCGTCCAATGACGGCAAGGTTGGAGGGCGCCTCTTCCGGGCGCGGCTTTTCCACCAGGCTCACCACTTCGTATAGCTTGCCGTTCGAGCCGGGTACGGGTTTGGTTTCGAGCACGCCGTAGGCGGAAATGCCGGGACCCTCGACCACCTGGGTGGCAAGCACGGAACACTGCGTCTGGTTGAAGATATCCATCATTTGTTTCAGGCAGGGCACTTTGGCATCAATCACGTCATCGGCCAGGAGGACGGCGAAAGGCTCGTCGCCGACCAGCTCACGCGCGGTGAGCACGGCATGACCAAGGCCCAGAGCCTCTTTCTGCCGCACATAGGCGATGTGGATCAAATCAGAAATCTGGCGGACGATCTGCAGCAGGTCGGTCTTGCCCCGCTCCTCCAGCATCTTTTCCAGTTCGTAGCTGACGTCGAAATGGTCTTCGATGGCGGATTTGCCGCGTCCGGTGACGATGATGATCTGGTCGCATCCGGAGGCGACTGCCTCCTCGACGCCGTACTGGATGATCGGTTTGTCCACCAACGGCAACATCTCTTTGGGCTGCGCCTTGGTGGCCGGAAGGAAGCGTGTGCCCAGGCCGGCGGCGGGAAAAACCGCTTTGCGCACTTTTTTGTTCATTCCTGACTCCCCTTTTTGCCGCACGGATCGAAAATGACGGACGGAAGGCTGCCCGATAATACTAAACGCCGCAAACTAAGGGATGGCCCGGAGCCAGACTATAGAGTCGGGCTGTCGCTACCCAGCATGCTCTTACGAATAATCTTCATGGGTACTGATCCCTGCCGCATGAAGCGGTCGTGAAACTCCAGCAGACTGAACTTGCTTCCCTGCAGTTTCCGATAATCCTCCCGCAGCTTGAGGATCTGCAGCTTGCCCAGAGTGTAATAGAGATAAGTGGGATCGGAAGTGGCGCGATTGGCTTCAACCTCGGCGACAGGCGGCACCTGAAAACCTTCCTTGATGAAAAATTCCTTCCCTTGTTCCAGCGTCATCTTGCCGGTGTGCATTTCGATGCCAACAATGAAGCGCGCGTTGCGCAGCAATGCATCCAGTAATTGCCCCAGCCGCAACTGGGGATCATGGTTACCATACCCTTCGTCAAGCATCATCTGCTCGGTGTAATGTGCCCAGCCTTCCGCATTGCTGTTGTTGTAGAGCAATTTTCGGGTCTTGGACGGGGCCGCCTGGATCCAAAGAAACTGGGTGTAGTGCCCGGGGTAGACCTCGTGAATAGCGGTGCTCACGATGGTACCCCGGTTGAATCCCTGCATCCATTGCTCGACCTTCTCCGGTTTCCAGTCCGGCGCGGGCAAGGTGACGTTGAACATGGCTTCCGTGGCCTTGGTTTCGTAGGCGCCAGGCGTGTCCATGGAGGCGGTGGTCAGTGCGCGCGCAAAGGGCGGCGTCTCCTCCACGATGGGCGGAACCTGCGACGGGATGGTGATGATCTTGTTTTGTTCAATGAACTGGCGCAGTCCTCCCAGCGTGTCGCGGAAGGTTTGCAACAACTGGTCTGCGGGAGGGTGGTCCCGGCGCAAGTCGGCCAGCACCGCCGCTGGACTACGATGGGGATCAATCCTGGCGGCAACTTCTTTCAGCTGTTGCTGGTTGCGCCGCAGGTCGGCATAGCCGATCTCGAGCAGGCGATCCAGGGGAATATCCACCATCTCGTCGTAAAGCAGCTTCTTGTGAAAATTCTCCGCTCCCAGGCGGAAATCGCCGTTGGAGGCCGGCAACAAATCCTGGCGCATGAAGTCCTGATATTTGCTCAAGGCCTTGACTGCCGTATCGGTGCTTGCCTTGAACTCCGCCAGCAACCTGGGATCCCGCACTTCCTGGAACGCTTCCGGAACATCATTCTGGAAGAACTTGATGTTGTCGGGCATTTGCTGCAGCGCCACCTGGATGTAGATCTTTGGTGGATCACTGATGTTCTGACGCGCCGCTTCCAGAACACGGGGAATCTCGCGCTCGCGGGCAATGACGGACCGCAACCGGTCGGCCGGTGGCGCAAAATCCCGCCGCATGATCAGGAAGACGCCGTAACTCAGGTCCGAGATATAGACGTCCGGGTCTTTTCTCCACATCTGGATGGACTGAAGTTCAAGCAGACGGGCCTGAATGGAAGAAGTCAGGACCTCCAGGTCGCCGGCTGATTCCTCGGGCAGCGGGCTGTTCTGCATCGAGCTGAACTTGTTCTGGAATCGGGCCAGTCCGGCGATCTCCGCATCGACGCCCTTGCGCGAGAAATCTTCCAGCTTTTCGTCGTATTGGTGGAAGCCGGCCTGCGTGCCCGCGGTGGGGTGGAATTGAAAATAGAAATCGAAATACTCATCCACCAACTTGTCGAAGGCGGCCTGCGCCGGCGCGGACTGCGCCACAGCCGCCGGCGGGGTTGCGATGAATGAAAACAAAGAGAGCTGAATCACAAGACAGAGCGCAGGTGTGAGGAATGGTTTGATTATTTTCAAAATTGAAAGCGCCTCGAGTTTTAATTTACGACGGCACCGACGGTAAGGCTTGTGCAGCGGGCGATAATTCTTCCAGCAGCCCCCGCAATTGCGCCAGGACTTCCGCCGGAGAAACCGCCTTTGAAACATACTTCAGCGTGCCGTCCGGAGCAAACTGCGCGCCTCGCCGGGAGGAAACGAACTTGGCCAGCTTGCCTGGATCGATTTCCGCATTTTGACGAAACTTGATGGTCACCAGATCGCGCTTGCGTTCGATGGTGGTCGCACCCGCCCGCATGGCCAGCAGCTTCAACCCGGCGTATTCCAGAAGGTTCCGTACCGGAGCCGGAGGCTCGCCGTAGCGGTCTTCGAGCTCGGCGCGAACATCATTCAAGCGCGACTCGTTCTCCACCCCGGCCACCCGCTTATACATCCGCAAGCGCTGGTTCTCTTCCGGAATGTACTCTACTGGGATGCGAATATTGAGGCCCAGGTTTAATTGGGTTTCGGGTTCGTCCGCGGCGGCTTCGCCCTTCATCTCGCGGACCGCGCGATCGAGCATCTGGGTGTAGAGCTCGAACCCGACCGCTTCGATATGTCCGCTCTGCTGGCCGCCGAGCAAATTTCCCGCGCCCCGTAGTTCCAGATCAAGCGCGGCAATCTTGAAGCCGGCGCCCAGGTCGGAAAATTCTTTCAGGGCCGCCAGACGCCGCCGCGCGATGGGAGTCAGTTCGATCTCGGCGGGCAGGAGCAGGTAGGCATAGGCGCGGCGATTCGACCGGCCCACGCGCCCGCGCAACTGGTAGAGCTCGGAGAGTCCCAGGCGATCGGCGCGATTGATGAGGATGGTGTTGCATAGAGGGATATCGAGGCCGTTCTCAATGATGGTTGTGGACACCAGGATGTCGGCTTCGTGATGCATGAACTTGAGCATTACCTTCTCGAGCTCGCCTTCCGACATCTGTCCGTGGCCCACGATGACACGCGCCCGCGGCACCAGGGCCTGTAGCTTGGCGGCAATCTCCCAGATGCTGTCCACGCGGTTGTGCACGAAAAAGATCTGGCCGCCGCGTTCGAGTTCCTGCTCGATGGCGGACTGAATCAGCTTTTCGTCCCAGCTGGCGACCACGGTCTGGATTGCAATCCGGTCCTTGGGCGGAGTCTCGATGATGCTCATGTCGCGCAGTCCGACCAGCGACATGTGCAGGGTGCGCGGAATTGGAGTGGCGGACATGGTCAGAACGTCCACTTGCTTGCGCATCTGCTTCAATCGTTCCTTGTGGCGCACGCCGAAACGCTGTTCTTCGTCCACCACCAGCAAGCCCAGGTCAGCAAACTTCACGTCTTTCGAAATCAGGCGATGGGTGCCGATCAGGATGTCGACTTTGCCGGATTCCACTTTCTGCAGAATTTCTTTCTGCTGCTTCGGTGAGCGGAAGCGGCTGATCATCTCAATAGTGACGGGAAAGGGCGCGAAGCGCTGCTTGAAAGTTTCGTAGTGCTGGAAGGCGAGGACGGTGGTCGGCGCCAGCACCGCGACCTGCTTGTTGTCGCTGACGGCCTTGAAAGCGGCGCGCATGGCGATTTCCGTCTTGCCGTAGCCGACGTCGCCGCAGAGCAGGCGGTCCATGGGCTGAGTGGATTCCATGTCGCGCTTGACGTCGCCGATCGCGGTTTCCTGATCTTCCGTTTCGCTGAATTCGAATGTGTCTTCGAACTCCCGCATCCATTCGTTATCGGAGGAGAAGGAATGACCCTGGGCGGTCTTGCGCTCGGCATAGAGCTTGAGCAGCTCGTCGGTCATGTCCTTCATGGCCTTGCGCACACGAGCTTTGGTCTTGGCCCAGGCCGCCGTGCCCAGATGATTCAATACCGGCTTGGCCCCTTCCGAAGACCGGTATTTCTGCACCAGATCAAGACGGGTCAGCGGCACATACAGGCGCGCGCCTTCGGCATATTCCAGGAGCATGAATTCCGCGTTGCCGTCGCCTTGGTTAATCTCTTTCAACCCGTGGTACTGCCCGATGCCGTGCTCGACATGGACCACGTAGTCGCCAACCTGCAAGTCGCGGAAATCGGAGAGAAACGCTGAAGTCTTCGACTTTTGGCGCTGGGGGCGGGTGACGACTGCATCCGATTCATCGAACAAATCACGCGCGCCCAGGATCGAAAGGTGAGCGTCCGGGAACGTGACCCCATCGGGCACGTAGGCCTTGGCCAGCGTGGCGGTAAGCAGTTCGCCGGAGAAGTAGGAGGTTTCGTCGGCGTAACTTTCTCCGCTGCGGGTTCGGCTGCCCAGGCGGAATGACACGGCGTACTCGCTGAAGACGTCGGCCAGGCGTTCCACTTCGCCGGTGTTGGGGACGGCAATCAGGACGCGTTTGCTTTCCCCAATCTGCTTCTTCACCTCTTCGAGCATCGCAGGAACCGAGCCGTGAAAGCGTGGTGTGGGCTGGGTGTGAAAAGAAATTGCCGCTTCGGAGTTGTCGCTGCGCTCGATGGCAAGATGCTCCATATCGGCCCCGGGCAAGGTGGCAAGCTTCTGCCACCAGTCTTCCGGGGGAAGATATAAGTCGGCCGGCCGCACCAGGTTGCCCACTCCGCTGCTCTCATGGGCCTGCTCGATGCGGGACCACACGTGGTCGAACTCGCTCCTGAGAACTTCCAGTTCGTCGTTCAGCACCAGGGCACGCGGCAGCAGATCGAATACCGTGTGATTGGCGCCGGCCACGGGCGCGTAAAACTCCCACCCGGGAAACACGCTGACGCCGCCGGAACGCACCGCCTGTTCAATGATTTCCTCGTTGCCGGTGATGCGCTTCCCGGAGAGACGCGCGTGCACCGCGCCCAGGAGCTCTTCGCTGACCGGAGTTTCGGTGAGCGGAAGCAGCAGCGCTTCATCCACCGGATTCGAAGAGCGCTGGCTGGCGGGATCGAACTTTCGTATGGATTCAACCTCGTCTCCAAAAAACTCGATGCGCACCGGGCGCTCTTCTTCCGGGGAATACACATCCAGAATTCCGCCGCGGAGAGCGTATTCTCCGGGCATTTCCACAACATCGGTGGAGTGGTAGCCCACGGTGTTGAGGTGGGGGAGCAGGGTGTCGAGGTCGAGCATTTCGCCGCGACGCACGGTCCGCGCCAGATCGGCGTAATACTCTGCCGAACGCAGGCGCAGGGCGCTGGCGGCAATCGGCGAAACCACAAAAGAGGCTGCGCCGGTGGCAATCTTCCACAGCGCCACCGCCCGCTCCTCCTGAATTTCGGGGTGGGGAGAGAGATTCTGGAAGGGCAGGACATCGCGGCTGGGAAGCGAGACCACGGAATCAGGATTGGCGGCCCCGGTAAGCTCGCAAAAGGCTTGCAGTACCGGCACCAGGTCTTCAGCCGCCCGATTGTCCGCCACCACGACGATCAGAGGGCGCCCAGCCGCCTTCTGTAGCAGGACCAAAAGCAAAGCTTTTGCGGTGGGGATGAGTCCGGAAACACGAATCCGCCCCGTGCCCTCTTTCAGATGGGAGGCCACACGCGAAAAGGCCGGCAACTTTTCCACGTCCGTGAAAAGATCACGGACGAAGGGGAGAACCATGCAATTTAATTTTAACAGGGCGGGAAGAAACGCGTTGGACTGATGTAGGCGCGAGCGTCCACGCTCGTGCAGCAGCGCCACGGTTGACGCAGCATGAGCGTGGACGCTCGCGCCTACATTAAGACGTCGCTCGCAACAGCGGCCGCGTCAGGCACGTGGGGCCGCCGCCGCCGTTGATGCACAACTCCGATCCAGGGAAGGTCCGCACATCGAATCCAGCCTGGCGAAGTTTCTGGTTGGTCTTTTGATTTTCTTCGAGAGCCAGCAGGCGCTTGTCGCCCAGGGACAGAACGTTACAAGCCAGAGTGTCGCGCTCCGAATATTCGATCTCGACGAACTGGTAGGCGCGGGATTGCAGCAGCTCGACGGTCTCGACCGCCAGCCAGGGCAAATCCACCAGGGCAGTCTGCTCATCGAGCAGGCTTATCAGCGACATGAGATGCAGACAAGCCGACGGCCCGGTGCCGTGCGGCAGAGGCGCGGAGATCACTTCGATTCCGCGCGGTTGAAGCAGGGCCCGCATTTGCGCGATCCCCGCGGCATTGGTGCGATAACCCTGGCCGATCAGCAGCGTGGTGGAATCGAGCCAGACCATGTCCCCGGCTTCGGTTTTTCCCGGCGGCTGAATTTGACCAAGCTCCGGAATGCCCAGGCTCCGGCAGAATTCGGCATGCTGCTGGGCTTCCGGAATACGGTTCGGCTTGCCGGGATGCAGGACAATGAGTCCATAGTCAGAAGCCAGCGAGGGATCGTGAGTGTAGACGGCGTCAAGCGAAAGATCGGAGGCGGCGGGCAAATGGAACACCTCTGCCCCGGAGGCTTCGAGCTGGCGGCAAAGGTGGTCATGCTGCGCTTGCGCGGTTGCGAAATCCGGCGAATGGAAGAACCCCAGTTCCTGCCAACGCTCGGCACTGGCGGGCTGGTCCCATCCCGCCGAGCGCGGGGAACACACCAGGACCCGCTGCAAGCGCCCGACCATGGAATGACCGTTGAAATCAAGGCCATTGACCACGGGAGTCTGTAGTTCGCGCGAGCTGTTCAAAGAATGCGACCGCCTTCCCGTTCTGCAATCTAAACAGGTCTTATGACAAAAGCAATCTGGGAAGGCGCAGTGCTTGCGGAATCAGACCAGTGTGTCGAGGTGGAAGGCAACCAGTACTTCCCGCCTGACGCCATAAAGGCCGAGCATTTCAAACCGAGTACAACCCACACGGTATGTCCGTGGAAGGGCACCGCGAGTTATTACGATGTTGAGGTCACCGGCAAGCGCAACCGCGATGCCGCCTGGTTCTATCCTGAACCGAAGCCCGCGGCGAAGCAGATCAAGGACTACGTGGCGTTCTGGAAGGGTGTGAAGGTGGAGAAGTAGGGGAAGCGGCACACCGGATGCTGCGCGCGGAGCTGTCGCAGACCACAAAAAAGAAAAGGGGACAGCCCGGAGCCCCCCGAGACTGTCCTAAGCTCTCCCGGTTAGAAGAGCATGTCACTGAAGTCAGGATAGTAGGCGCATGTTGCGGGAATATTGCGGACAGATGAATATCCGGTGAATTTCGGATGTGAGGTGGCCCGCCACACGGGTTTCATTTCACTGCTATATTTATGGGTCTCACAGTGATTGCAACCATGAGCCGCCCAGTCGAAGCTTCGCGCAAATTGCAGAAACGCGCCGAACAGATGATTCCCGGCGGCGTCAATTCTCCGGTGCGCGCCTTCCGTTCGGTCGGAGGCGATCCGCCCTTTATCGTTCGCGGGCAAGGCTCCCATCTTTGGGATGCCGACGAAAACAGATATATCGACTATGTGGGCTCCTGGGGACCGTTGATCCTCGGTCACGCCCCGCCGGGCGTGCCGGAAGCGATCGGCGCCGCGGCCAATAATGGGACCAGTTTCGGGGCCTCAACCGCGGCCGAGGCCGATCTGGCGGAGATCGTGATTTCAGCTTTTCCCCACGTGGAGAAGATCCGCTTCGTCAACTCGGGCACGGAAGCCACCATGTCGGCCATCCGCCTGGCCCGCGCTTATACCAAACGCAAATACATCGTGAAATTCGAGGGTTGCTATCACGGCCACGCGGACGCGTTGCTGGTGAAAGCAGGCTCGGGCGTGGCCACGCTGGGCATTCCCGGCTCGGCGGGTGTTCCGGAAGAATTCACTCAATTGACGCTGGCCCTTCCATTCAACGACACCGACGCGCTGGAATTGGCCTTCAAGAAGTTCAGCAACCAGATTGCCTGCGTAATCGTGGAGCCGGTGGTCGGCAACATGGGATGCGTGCCGCCGAGCCCGTTGTATCTGGATGCATTGCGCGAGATTACTCTTCGCAATCGCTCCCTGCTCATTTTTGACGAGGTCATGACCGGATTTCGCCTGGCCTTTGGCGGGGCCCAGGAAAAATACGGGATCCTGCCCGACCTGACCACGTTTGGCAAGATCATTGGCGGCGGACTCCCCGTGGGCGCCTACGGCGGGCCGTCCGACATCATGGACATGGTGGCGCCCCTGGGCCCGGTTTATCAGGCCGGAACGCTTTCCGGAAATCCGCTAGCCATGGCCGCGGGCCTGGCGACGTTGCGCTACCTGCGCAGCCACAAGAGCACGATCTATACCGGGCTGGAAATCCGGAGCGCGCAATTGGTGGAAGGAGTTACCGCCGCCGCCGCGGACGCCGGGATACCTCTCTGCTGCAACCGTGTGGGATCGATGTTCACGTGGTTCTTCACTCCTGGCCCGGTGACCGATTGGACCTCGGCTTCAAAGTGCGACACCGAAGCTTTCGCCCGCTTCTTCCGCGCCATGCTGGACAAAGGCGTCTACTTGCCGCCGTCACAGTTCGAAGCTGCATTCCTGAGCGCGGCCCACACCGAAAAAGACGTCCAGCAAACCGTCGCTGCCGCGAAACAAACATTCGCCACCGCGCAGGTCTAACTGCGATCTGAGAACTGCGATCTGACAGCTGCCTTCATTTCTGGAACGGTCACGAACTCATAACCTTCCGCGCGATAGCGGGAAATCAATCGATCCGTCGCGGCGACGGTGTATGAACGATCAGTCCCGAAGTGAAGATGTCCGCCATCGTGCAGCAAGATCACGTCCCCGCCGCGAACCTGGCGCGTCACCTTGCGCTCGATATGCTCAACCGACGGCGCATTCCAGTCATAGCCGGTCACGTTCCACATGATGGGTTCCAGTCCCAACTGCCGCGCCAGCTTCAACACCGCCGGACGCCGGCCACCGAACGGCGGCCGGAACAGATTCGAGTGCTCGCCCACGGCGTCAGTCAGGGCACGTTCGCATCTGGTGAGCTGGGCTTCGACTTCCCGCTTGCTCTTGAAGGTCAGCAGAGGATGGGTGAAAGTATGGTTCCCGACTACATGCCCGGCTTTCACCACTTCACGCACAATGTCGGGGCGCTGCTCGACGTAACGGCCGATGAGGAAAAATGTGGCGTGTACATCGTGCCGGGCCAGCACTTCCAGCAAACGCAAAGTGTGCGGATCGTTAGGCCCGTCATCGTAAGTGAGCGCCCGTTGCTTCGACCCGCGGCCCAGCCCGGTGAAGGTACGGCCAAACCATTGCCCGGTCGGCGCCATGGACTGGTAGCCCGCGGCGGAAGCGGCGGTAACGACAGCAGCGCCGATCAGGTAGCGCAACATGGTGTCGCGATTGTAAATGGAGTGGCTATAGAAGATGGCTCGGATGTGAGTCCGATTGCTTGGGCGCAGAGGTGGGTCTTGCCGGACTTGGCTCGCGAGTTCCCAGTCCTATCAGCATTGACATGTCTTTGGGATAGTTCACGTCGCGTCCTCGGGCCAGGAAGTGGGAGTAAACCGACATACCCGCGCCATAGAAGCCGAAACCCGAGGAAACGACTCGTGAGTGCGCGAGCGCCCCAATGATTGTCCCCAAGAATCGAAATCCGGACGCTCCGTTGGCCGCGCCCTGGCCCGCACCTCCTCCATCGGCTCCATGGAGGCCGGCGTCACGATCGTGGTCCCCCATCGACGAACTGGCTAGCGCCACGGAGATTGCAGTGGTCAAATATCGCGTTCGGGGAGTAGTAACTTGCGCCCCGCCTTCGGAGTCGAGGCTCAAGTGCTCGCCCTTCGCTACCGCAACGCCTTCCAGGCTGGCCTCTACGGTTTGCTGTATCCCGCTGGGAGGAACCAGCTGGTGAAATACAATCCGGAGCTGCCCGTTCCGTCCCAGCCTGCGGGCCGGCCTGGATTCAAGCACTGAACCTTTGATGTGGCTTCCTTCGGGAAGAAACAAACGATTGGAAACCACCAGGGGTTGGCTAATCACCGCGTCCACCGAGTCCCCCTTTTTCGTGCGGGATGAGTTCAGGGGAGTAACCAGCAAGGCATGCACCACACTGCCCGACGGAGGCTGCGTTCCAATGGCAGACAGCGTGTCCGGCCTCAAGGGTTCGGTTCCGAATTCCAGCGGTTGCCGAAGATCAGCATTAAAGCTGGTTCCCGCGTCCATGTATTGCGGATGGTAGGGAAGTTGGGCTATGCCGTATCTTTCGAGCCGACGCATCTTCGCGGGCTCGTGCAGTTGTTTCTTGACAGTCTCCCAGTCTCGCTTGACCTCCTGCCGGGCCTCGGTCACCTTCCGCGATGCCAGCTTTTTGCCCGCGTCCTTCACCCCCTCTTTCTTCTCGGCGCCGGCTGGAACAAACTGCAAAACGCCGCTTGACCCCCGGGCAACCGACGTCTGCAGAGGCAGGTGACGCCCATCGGCAAGCACCAACTCGTCAAACTCGATGTGAACCTCCTGATAAGGGGAGAAATCGGCGTTCAGGGCCGAGATGGTGCGCCTCTTCTTTGTGACGGGTTCGATCTGCGCGATCTTGCCATTGACCTCAGTGCCGGCCGGGACCACGAGCTTGTCAAAGGCGTACACCGGCTCGATGACTTTTCCGTGAATCGGTTGACCAATCTTCTGCACGCGCACTTCCTGGTCCAACGCTACCTTCAGTGGCGTTCCTGTTGGTATCGTGAGCGGAATAGAGGCGGCGGGGCGTGCCGCCAGGCTGGAGTCGGGAGTCGGTTGAACGGATGCCGGGGGACGAACCTTGAGCGTCTGGCCGAGAGCCCAACTAGGGCAGAACAACGTCAGGAAGAGCGCCCAGATAATGTACCGCATGGGCCTTTCTCCTTTTTTCGGTCCGCGCCCCCGCTTCACTGGAGGCACAGGACGAGAGAGAAACAAATCATACAGGAATTTTGCCGTCACAAGCCGTGGATGCTCCCGCGATGGTTCTTACGGTCTGATGTGACCCCTGCTGGAATTGTTGTACCGGGGACGATTTTTCTGATCGGCAGACTGCTGTTAACTCTTTCCACAATTGTGTCCGAGCCTCAGGCGAGATATGCTGCGAAGGAACTTCAATTCCTCTACCCAATGGCCAATCTTTTTGAGCTGCCCCGCTACATCGCAGTCGAAGGTCCCATACGAGTCGGCAAAAGCACCCTGGCGCGAATTCTGGCTGAGCGGCTCAACGCGCAGCAGGTGATGGAGTCCGAGGACAATCCCTTCCTCGGCGCCTTCTACAAGGGCGAACCCGGGGCCGGCTTCCAGGCGCAATTCGCCTTCATGATTCGCCGCTTCGAGCAGCTGCGCGCCCTCGACCTGGGCCCGCGCTCGCAGAAAACCGTGGTCACCGACTTCGTCTTCGAAAAGGACAAAGTTTTTGCCTGCCTCAACCTGAACGACCAGGAACTGGAAATCTATAACCGCTACTACAACCATTTCCGCGAACAACTGCCCACGCCCGACCTGGTCATCTACCTGCAAGCCACGCCCGAGGTACTGAAAAAGCGGCTGAAAAAGAAGAACGCGCCGGGAGAAAAAGCGATCAACGAAGATTATCTGGAAGAAGTGATCAAGGCTTACGAGCACTTTTTCTTCCACTACACGTCGTCCGACCTGCTGATCGTGAATACGTCCGAGATCGATTTTGTCGAGCGCAACCAGGATTTGCAGGAGTTGCTGCGGAAGGTTTCGGCGCCCATCAAGGGGACACAGTATTTCCTGCCGCTGGGCAGCCGGGAAGCGGCCAGCGCTTAGCTGTTGTCAGGTTGCTCAGATACCCTCATTTTTCCGCTTGCCGACTCCAATTCATGTTATTACAATTGTAATAACACAGGAAAGGGTGCCATGGTAGAGCTCAAGGTCCGCAAGTTCGGCAACTCGCTGGGAGTGGTCCTGCCTAAAGAGGTCATCCATCGATTGCGTACCGAAGACGGGGAGAGACTTTTTCTGATCGAGGACGGCGAGGGCGGCTATCGGCTCACCCCTTACGATCCGGCATTCGAGAAGAAAATGAAGAAGGCCGAAGAAATCATGGGCCGCTATCGCAACACCCTGCGCGCCCTGGCTAAGTAACGAGAGAAGTGAAGAGAAGAAAACCGATCTGGATTGAGGAGCGCGATGTCCTCGCGATCCACGACCGGCTGTTGGCCGTCCACGGCGGCAGCCCGGGCTTACGGGATGAGGGCCTTCTGCAGTCCGCTCTGGCTCGCCCCCTGCAGCACCATGCCTATGCCGGCCAGCCTGACCTGATTGAGATGGCGATGCTTTATACGGCAGGCATCGTCCGCAACCATCCCTTCGTCGACGGCAACAAGCGGACTGGTTTTGTCACGGGCGTTCTTTTCCTTGAGCTCAACAGGTTCAGCTTCATGGCAAGTGAGGAGGATGCCACTCAGGCCGTCTTAGGTCTTGCGGGCGGCACGCTCGATGAGGCGGCATACACGGCCTGGCTGCGTGCAAACAGCAAACGCGGGAGAAGCCGCTAAAAGGAGCTGAGCCGATTGCGTCAACGACTAATGCTTTCGCATCCGGCCTCGTCGAAACATCCGCGGATCGTAGCGCAGTGGCTCCGTCGCATGCAACACGATCTTCCTGAATTCCGGATGCTGTGGGTTAATCAGCCAGTTGTTCTCACTCACTGCCAGCGCTGACGGCACCAGCAGCAGACAACTCTCACCCTTCTTTACGAATTCATCGCCAATCTGGGCAAGCTCCGGAGGCGCAGGAGTCTCCCGCCAATCGGCGGCAGCTCGCGGGCCTGAAGTCTTTCCCGCGACAAGTTGTCAGGAACGTCCGCCGTGGCCAGCACCAGGTCATCGGGAGCGTCTTCCGGGTCCAGATGGACAAAATACTCCAGCATGGCCAGCGACTGGTGCTCGGAGGTGTAAACCAGGCGGGTTCCCGGGCTCGACCAGCGCCCGCCGTAGCGGTAAGCGCCTTCTCCGTCGAACGGAGCGCGGGCATAAGCCGCGCGCAGCACGCGAAAAACTCGGGTCAACTCATGCCACCGTAGGCGATGCGGCCGAGGATATTTTCCACCTGGCGCGCTCCGGGCTCGGTGTCAATGGCGGCGATGGGCGCTACGCCTCCCAGGGCGCGATTGCTGCGCTTGAGCCAGCGGCTGGCGCGCGCGCCGTCGCCCAGAGTTTCGCGGGCCAATGCCAGGAGACGCGCCATGCGGTAGAGCCGGTCCGATTCGAAGCGGGCCAGACGTCCGCGGCGGCGGCGCTGCAGGCTGCGCGGGGAGAGATCGAGCGCGCCGGCCAGTTCTTTCAGAGTCAGGCCCGAAGCCTGCATCAGCTCGCCCAGGACGGCGTGCGGAAAGCCTTCGCGAATCGCTTCCCGGAGGTCACGGTCACTCGACAGGGACCGCCCCAGAACGCGTTTCCCGCCCAACTGCCGCAGCACGGCTTGCAGTTCACTTGCCATTTGTCATCTATTGTAGCGACAAATGGCAGCCCAGAGCAATGTCTCCTCAAAATGTGGGCGCGAGCGTCCCGCTCGTGCAGGCGGCGTCGGGGAACTGAAGGTGAAGATGAGTCTGATGTCCAACCTGGATGTCGTGCGTAAACCTACTTCTCGTATCGCGGCAGCGGGTAAACCGACAGTCCCTTCCCGACTTTCGAAAACTCAGGATCGGCGGTCACCAGCCAGGCGCCGCGCTCCATGGCCAGCTCGGCGGCAAAGGCGTCCGCATAGCCCAGGCGATGTTTCTCTTTAAGGGCCCCGCTGCGGCTGGCTCGCTCCCGGTCCGCGGCGACGACGGTGATCGGCAAGTCCTGCAACTTCGCCTCGACCTCGCGAGCGATCGCCTCGCCGTGGCGCCTCCATGCGATGTAGAAGACTTCACCCCAATTGACGGCCGACATCAACACCGGCTCGTCGTGCCGCAGCGCCTCCCCCAGCAAGTGGCGAACTTTCTCAGCGATGTTGCGACGGTCCTCGAAGAAACCGGTGAGCGCGTTGGCATCGAGCACGTAACGCCGCCTGCCACCGCGAGAAAAGCCTGAGCTCATTATTTCTCTCGCTTGCGTTCGCGCTCGCGCTCCGCGAATAATTCCTCAAACATGGACGGCTCGCCCGGTTTCGGCTTGAGAAAACCCATGATCTCGTCGAGCCGCTGCTCGGTCATCGGGGTTAGAACCAGTCTGCCATTTTCTTCGCTCCAGGTGGCCGGCGTGCCTTTTTCCAGACTGAGGCGCTCGCGCAATTCTGCGGGAATCACCACTTGGCCCTTGGAACTGACGACGGTGCGATAGGCTGCCATGGCCTCATCTTACCATGAGGTAAGACATATTAGCCACGTCTTACCACTCCGTTTCTGCCTGTCTGTATCTCGCAGAAAGGCCGAGCTTTGCTCGGCTGGGCAGGTGCGCCATCCTTCGACTTCGCTCAGGACAGGCCCTGCCCCTACGAGGGCGTTTATTGTGCCCGCATCCTCCTCTCGACCTGCTGACTGTTTGCGGCTACAATACCTCCAGCAGCATCCAAGATGTGACAGGCTCTATCCGCCGGGTTGCGGAGGGGCACTGGAGGACATCGTGAGTCTGGTTCCCGTCGGCGAACCTCGCCGCAAGATTACTGTCGCCTCTCTCCGCGAAAAGAAACTTCACCACGAACCCATCACCTGCCTGACTGCGTACGATTATTCCAGCGCGCGCCTGGTCGATGAGGCCGGGATCGACATTGTTCTGGTCGGCGATTCGCTGGCCCAGACCATGCTGGGGTACGACAACACGCTTTCGGTCACGCTGGACGAAATGCTGCACCACACCCGCGCCGCCCATCGCGGCGTGAAACATGCGCTGCTCGTGGGGGACATGCCTTTCGGTTCCTATCACCTTGATCTTAACGATGCCATCCGCAACGCTGCGCGCTTTGTGAAAGAAGCCGGGGCGGAAGTGGTGAAGATTGAAGGCGGCGAAAAACGCGCCGACCTGATCCGCCGCATCATCGATGCCGAAATTCCGGTGGCCGGACACATCGGCCTGACCCCGCAGTCGGTGAATGTGATGGGCGGCTACAAGGTGCAGGGCAAGAACCTCAGCGGAGTGGAGCAGTTGATGCGCGATGCGGTCGCGCTCGATCGCGCCGGAGTGGCCTGCATCTATCTCGAAGGCATGCCCCGCGAGGTTGCGTCCATGATTACCGCGGAGGTCGAGACCCCGACCATCGGCATCGGCGCCGGGCCGGATTGCGATGGACAGGTGCTGGTCTTTCACGACCTCCTGAATCTCACTTTCGGGCATGCCGCAAAGTTTGTGCGGCGCTACGCAGACCTGGGCGCGGCCATTACCGGTGCGGTGCAGGCCTTCCGCGCCGACGTGACGGCGCGACACTATCCCTCGGATGAGGAGTCCTATCACCTGCCCAAGGAAACGCGCGCGGCGCTGGAGACGGTGCTCGAACGCAAGCGGGCGATGAGGCGCTAGGGACTGAATGAGAACGGCGCTCCTCGGTCTTCTTACCGCGGTGGTTGGCATTCTGGTCTGTTGTTCCTCGGCGCCAAAACCTGGAACCACACCGGACTTCGACCCGTATGAACGAATCCAGGCTATCCCTCCTGCAGACGCGAAGAAGTATCGAGAAGTGAAGGACTACCGGACCTGGCGGAATCCGTACTTGATAATTAAGGGAGACGGCGTTGGCCTGCTGGATGTCGCCAACCACGAAGAACACTTGATCAAAGTGCAGGAACTCCCGGAGGCACTTGCACGACTACCCTCGTCCGCGTGGCCCTACGGTCGGGTCGTAGCCGTCACGGAGGCTGGTGTGCGGGCGTCCGGTGACGATGTCCTGATTCGCAAGAACCGGGGGATTGTGCTGGGAACCCTCGAGGGCATGCACGTTCTTGTCTCCATCGGACCTCCGCCCGGATGATCCTGCCGCTGGAGCAAACAAACTATCGAAGATGAAAATCTGCCACGCCATAGACGAAATGCGTGCCGCTCGCCTCGCCGCCCGGGACGAGGGCAAGACCGTGGGCTTGGTGCCCACCATGGGCGCGCTGCACGAAGGCCACCTTTCGCTGGTGCGGATGGCCAAGGCCCAATGCGATTGGGTAGTAGTCTCGATTTTCATCAATCCGCTGCAGTTCGGTCCGAACGAAGACCTGGCCAACTACCCGCGAGATTTTGATCGTGATCGTGACCTGCTTGAGCAGGAGGGCGTGGATTTCATCTTCGCTCCCAGCGTGGAAAAGATGTATCCGCCGGGCGCAGTGACTTACGTGACGGTCGAAGGTCTAAGCGACAAGCTCTGCGGCCGTTCGCGCCCGGGACATTTTCGCGGCGTGACCACGGTGGTCGCAAAGCTTTTTCACATCGTAGAGCCAGACCGGGCCTTCTTCGGACAGAAGGACGCCGCGCAGTCGACAATCATTCGCCGCATGGTGCGCGACCTGAACATGCCGGTGCAGATCGTGGTCGGTGCGATCGTGCGCGAGGCGGACGGCCTGGCCATGAGCTCGCGCAACGCCTATCTGGACGCGACACAGCGAAAATCGGCGCTGGTGCTTTCTCGATCTCTTAAGGCCTTACAAGAGCGTTTCGATCACGGGGAACGCAATGTGCGAACATTGATCGAAGCGGGTAAGCGCGTCTTCGCAGCGGACCCTTCCGTCCGGTTGGACTACCTGGAGATCGTCGATCCCGAGACGCTCGACCCGGTGCATGATCTTTCCCATGGTGCGCTGGTAGCGGTGGCGGCGTTCGTGGGTAATGCCCGTCTGATCGATAACATTGTTCTGGCCGAGACCACGTAGGGGCGGGTGCCCCCACCCGCCCGGCCGGGCAAAGCCCGGCAATTTTCGTCTTGTGGCAAATTAAACCCAGGCGAGCTGCGCTCGCCCACCCGGACGGGGCGTCCGGGCCTACGCGTTTTACCTCGAAACGAATTTGTTTCCTGCGATGAAAAAGCGCAGAGGGCGCTCGGCAGCTTTGGTGATGCCGATGCGCGGCGTCACTTCAATGCGCTGCGGGCGAAAACCATCGTCCACGATAAATAGATCAGACTTCGGGCTGGTCAGGTCTTTTTCGTTGTCGCGTTCGCGCGTGATGCCAAAGGCTTCGGCCAGGCGCCCGGGACCGCTGGTCAGCTTTCTCAGATCGCCGCTTCCACTGACCGAAATATCCCGGGCTTCCGCCATCTGCTCGATTCCGGAGATTGGCTCGAGCCCGCGGAACAGGACCCCTCCGGCTTCTCCGTCAGGCAGGCAGGACACATTGAAGCAATAGTGATTGCCGTAAATGAAGTAAACGTAGGTCAAGCCGGGTGGGCCGAAGAGCACGAAATTGCGTGCCGTGCGTCCGCTGGCGGAGTGCGCCGCGGGATCGTCCTGGCCGAGGTAAGCCTCGACTTCCACGATCCGCGCTGTCAGAAGCCTTCTTTGCTGGCGCCGCACCAGGACCTTGCCCAACAGTCCGCGGCTGACGGCCCGAGGATCGCGGGCGTAGAAATCTCTGGGAAGCGGCGCCAGTGCCGCCGACTTCCTGTTCTTGGCTATGCTCATCGGCTCACCGCATGATTCTCAATGTAGGCGCGAGCGTCCCGCTCGTGCAGCAGCGCCACGAACACCGCCGCACGAGCGGGACGCTCGCGCCTACATTGGGCGGGCCTAGGCAGCGCCTTTGGCAACGCTTTTCAGGTAGGCCAGCACCTCTGCCGAATGGCCTTCCGGCTTTACTTTGTGGAAGATGTGCTTGATCCTGCCGTCTGGGCCGATGATGAAAGTGGTGCGGGCGACCCCCATCACCTTCTTGCCGTACATGTTCTTTTCCTTGATTACGTCGTACGCGTTGCACACCTTCTTGTCGGCGTCGCCCAGCAGGGTGAAGGGCAGTTCGTACTTTTCCTCGAATTTCTTCTGCGCTTTCGGCGTATCGGGCGAGATCCCCAGCAGCACGGCGCCGGTATTCTGCATCTTTCTATAGGAGTCGCGGAACTCGCAGGCCTCGATGGTGCAGCCGGGAGTGTCGGCTCGAGGATAGAAGTAGAGCACAATGTACTTTCCGCGAAAATCCTTGAGCGAAACTGTTTCCCCATTCTGGTCGGGCAAAGTAAAGTCAGGGGCTTTATCATTGATATCGATAGCCATGGCAGTGTCTCCTGGTCCTACGGAACTTCGTTCGGCGAAGCTTGGTTCCACCAAGTTATATCGCACCCTGCGCCGGGCCGTCATCCTCGCGGGTTTGGCCCTGGCGTTTGCTCCTATGCTCCCGGCCCAGTCCTCCGCCGGCAAGAAGGCCATGAAGGGGCCGCGCGCCCTGGGTTTGGTGGAGTTGGCGCCCAACGGCAAGGCCCACCTGATTCCCATCACCATCCTTTACGATGGCGAATTTTACGATGCTACCGCGTACAAGGCTTCGCCGGTGCCCATGGCGCTCGAAAGCGGCACGGTGTATGAAGGCGTGCGTGCCGGCGTCTCCCAGGGGCTGTTTACGGTCACCAGCGCCCTGCAAGGCAACAACACATGGATCGGAAACGGAACCTGGCAGTCGGACAGCGCCATTGCGGCTGCGAAAGCGGCGGCAGCCAAGCGGAGAGCTGCCATGTCGAAGCCTGCTCCCGAGCCGGTTGAAGGTCCGCCAGTGTTAAGGCGAGCCAGCCCAAAGCAGGAGAAACCTTCCCAGGATTCGCCAGCCCCTGCGCCAGCGGGAAACGGGCCTGCTTCCGCCCCTTCCGCCGAAACCCCGTCGGCCGCAGGCCCGTCTGCTTCCGCGCCGGCGCCATCGGTTCCGGCAGCTGAAGAAGATCCAGATCGTCCGGTCCTGAAGCGGCCCGCTCCAGCCGTGCAGGCAGCTTCCACGCCTCCGCCGTCAGTTCCGGCAGCCGAAGAAGATCCAGATCGCCCCGTCCTGAAGCGGCCCGCTCCAACCGTGCAGGCGGCTTCCACGCCTCCGCCGTCAGTTCCGGCAGCCGAAGAAGATCCAGATCGCCCCGTCCTGAAGCGTGGTGCGCCGACCCCAGCTGAATTAAAGCGGCAAAGCTCCCCGGTCCCGACGGCCGCGGCGAAAGACGCACACAAGACGCCGGCCCCGGCGCACGCGGCGTCGGGTTCGGTGCAACTTATTCCCGCCATTTCGGACGCCGCCGGTCCTGAGCCTCGTCCCTATGCCTACAGCCTCAAGCCCGACGAAGAGCAGAAGCTGCGCAAGAGAGTCCTGGCCCTGGCTGCGGACGCAGTGCGCGCGTGGGCGGCGCAACCGGAATCAGTCGGAACGCAGCCGCCAGCCCATAGTTCCCGGCCAGAAAGGAAGTCGCAGCCGCCTCAACCCAGTTTCGAGGACGTACGGCTGCACGCGTTCGATCTCTCCAACAGCAACGAGCCGGTGGTGGTCCTGACCGCGAAGGCGCGGCTGCCGGTTCGGCCGAACACCACGTCCGACCTGCAATACATCATCACGCTGGTGGCGCGCGAGGATATCTATGGCGACCTGCACAAAGTGTTCGCCAGCGTGACCGACACGCACCATTTCGACGTTCTGTCCCGCCTGGAACTGATCGATGCGGTGGATGCTGATGGCGATGGGCGCGGCGAGCTGCTGTTCCGCCAGGTTTCTGATTCCGGCAGCGCCTTCGTCCTGTATCGGGTGATTGGCGACCAGCTGTGGCCGCTGTTCCAGGGCACGCCGGGCCAGTAATGGAGGACGGGCGTTCTCGCCCGTCTATTTCTGGGTCATCACCAGTTCGCCGTTCTCAACTTTCATGCCGCCTACATTGTCCGGCAGCTTCAGGCGGTCGCGCTGCTCGCTGAGTTTCTTCTGCAGGGCGTCATTCACCAGGGACACGGGAACGTTCAGATCGCCGACCTTGAACTCGGTCGGATCAAAGGTCGCGTAACCGTCCTTGGACCCGAGATGCCCGGCGAGGGTGACCCACACATCCTTGCCGGCAATCTGGGTAAGAAACTGGCCATGGGCCACGTCGCCGTCGAAGCTGACCTGGTAGTCTTTGACGTCAGGCTGCCCCGGCGCCAGCGCCGCATCCGGCGAGGAGAGCCCGGAGATCGCCTGGGAAGCTGCCGCCAGCGGAATCTGCCCGGCCGCCTGCGCCAGGGCCGCGCTTACCTCGTCAGAATTGAGGTGAACCTCAGCCGGAGGCTGACCCGGCTCCTTGGGCTGGTCCAACTGCTGCACCTTTTGCTGAAAGGACTGCGCGTTGACCGCGGCGGTCGCCGCCGGCTGCGGTTGCGCCACCGGCGCCGGCTTCTTCAGGACCAGTATCAGGGCGATCATTGAGGTGACCAAAGTGGCCACGCTGATGATGCGGTCAATTTTCCATTTCTTCATCGCGTACCTCGGGTGCAGCTGTGACTATGTTACCGAGGCGAAGTGAATGGCTGATATGACGGAAGATACTGACCGGGTGGTTACTTTTGGATCCGACGTGAACTAAACACGACACTTTCCCGTGTCATCCTGAGCGGAGGGGCTGCTTCGCTTCGCGAAGCAGCCGTGCAGTCGAAGGACCCCTACCGGCTAATACGACGTACGTATTCGTTGGAATTGTGATGCCAGCCTGACTCCGGCAGCCGATTTCGCTGCTAGGGGTCCTTCGACTCCGCATCCCGTTCGCAAGCGAACGCGATGCTGCGCTTGACCGGGTGGTTACTCTTGGAGCCGACGTGAACTAAACTCGACACTTTCCCGTGTCATCCTGAGCGGAGGGGCTGCTTCGCTTCGCGAAGCAGCCGTGCAGTCGAAGGACCCCTACCGGCTAATACGACCTACGTATTCGTTGGAATTCTGATACCAGCCCCGCTTCGGCTGCCCATTTCGCTGCTAGGGGTCCTTCGACTCCGCATCCCGTTCGCAAGCGAACGCGATGCTGCGCTCAGGATGACAGGGATCACCGGTTGTCTCAGCGCTATCCGTCCAGCTTCTTGGCCAGCAACTCATTCACCATCTGGGGATTGGCCTGGCCCTTCGACGCCTTCATGACCTGGCCCACGAAAAAGCCCACCACTGTTTTCTTGCCCGCCCGATACTGCTCCACCTGCTTGGGGTTGGCCACGATGATCTCATCAATGATCTTTTCCAGCGCCGAGGTGTCGCGGGACTGCTCCGGCCGGCCCTCTTCTTCATAGACAACGGAGAAATCCTTGCCCCGCTCGAAGCTTAGATCGTAGAGGTCTTTGAGCATCTTGCCCGAGATGGCGCCGCTCTCCACCAGGTCGGCCGATGCGGCAACGCCCTTCATCGAGATTGGCGACTGCTCGATTTCGAGGCCCTTCGCCTTCAAGCGTCCTATCAACTCGCTCTGCACCAGGTTGGCCACGCGCTTCGGACTTTTGGCGGCTTTGGCGGCTGCTTCGAACTGGTCGGCGAGCGCCTTGGTGAGCGTGAGCACCTGCGCGTCCTGCTCGGTGATGCCGTAGTCGGCCACCAGGCGCTTGCGCCGCGCCTCGGGAAGCTCGGGCAGGGTGTCGCGGATCTCCTTCTGCCATTTCGTATCCACCACCAGCGGAAGCAAGTCGGGCTCGGGGAAATACCGATAGTCGTGGGCCTGTTCCTTGGAGCGCATGCTATAGGTCTTGCCTTCGCCCGAGTTGTACAGACGGGTTTCCTGCGTGATCTTCCCGCCGGAATCGACCACGCCGATATGGCGCTCAATCTCGTACTCCAGGGCCTCGCGGATAAAGCGGAAGGAGTTGACGTTCTTGACTTCGGTCTTGGTGCCAAACTCTTTCTGTCCCCGCGGACGCACGCTGATGTTGGCGTCGCAGCGCAGCGAGCCTTCTTCCATGTTGCAGTCGCTGACTCCGGTGTAGAGGATGATCTCCTTCAGGCGGGTAAGATATTCGTAAGCTTCATCGGGCGATGCGATGTCCGGCTCACTGACGATTTCGATCAGCGGCACTCCGCTCCGGTTTAAATCAATGGCGGTGGTCTCCGAAGAGTTGGCGAAGCCTTCGTGCAGGCTCTTGCCCGCGTCTTCTTCCAGGTGCAGGCGGGTAATGCCGATCTTCTTGCGGTTGCCCCCCACTTTTATTTCGATGACGCCGTGTTCGGCCAGGGGCTTGTCATACTGCGAAATCTGGTAGCCCTTGGGCAGGTCGGGATAGAAGTAATTCTTGCGCGCGAAGATCGAAGTCTCGTTGATGCGGCAGTTCAACGCCATGGCAGCGAGCGCCGCAAACTCGACTGCTTTGCGGTTCAGAACCGGCAACGCCCCCGGCAACCCCAGGCAAACCGGACAAACATTGGTGTTGGGCGGATCGCCGAAGCGGGTGGAGCAGGAGCAGAAAATCTTGGTCACGGTCAGAAGCTGGACGTGCACCTCCAACCCGATGACTGGTTCGTACTTGGCGTGCGCCGAAATGGAAGTCTCCGGGGTGGTAGCCATAATCCAATCATTATAGAGCGGGTTCAAGACTGTGGTAGCGCGACGATGCCTGGCCCCTCTGTCATCCTGAGCGGAGTGGCTGCTTCGCTTCGCGAAGCAGCTACGCAGTCGAAGGACCCCTATGAGCTTAACGGCCGGTTGGGATGAATCGCGGCAAACCAAATCCACATGCGCCCGCTGACATCCGGCTATAGAGGTCCTTCGACTCCGCATCTGCGTTCGCAAGCGAACGCGGATGCTCCGCTCAGGATGACAGGAGGTTAGTTTGATTTTGCCGGGGCGCTCAGATACTTCTCCAGCGGAATTTCGAAATACATCAGCTCGCTTCCTTGGGCATCGCGCACGCCGGTGAGGTAGAAGTGCGCGCCCGCCAAAGGCACGGATATGCCGGAGACGTCAAAGAAGAAGAATCCGGACTGCGAGCTGTGCGGCTCCACCGCCTTGGCGACAAACTGGGCATTCTGTATTTCCTCGATAGCCTGCTTGCTGAGTCCGCCCTTCACCTTCTTGGTGGGAAACGGAATGGGATAACGGTTTGTGTTGGCCGAAGGGCGGGTGAGGCGGCGCGCGATATCTTCCTGGGCCGCAGGGGAAAGTTTGGCGCGGTTTACCGTGACCAGTTGGGCCTTCATGCCGGCAAGCTCAACCGGCTGGTTGCCGTCATTGGTGACAACCACGAAGACGGGCAGGAAACCGATTTCGCTGTAATGCACGGAGAAAATGTTTGCCTTCTCCGCCAGATCGTAGGGATCGACCGCGACCGCAACCGCTTCCATGGGATGCTCGTCGTGCGCCGGATAGGACTTGGCCGGCTGCGCCTGCGGCATGACGAATTCCTTCCCCGCCAGGCATAGCGCGGGAAGGAACGCGAGGGCCACAATCGCCATGGCCAGGAACCCAGCAATCCTCAAAGCCGCTCTTAACATGATGGTTGATTATAGGATGCGCGGGACCAGCAGAGTGGTGCCTTGCGGTTAGAATGGCTCTTCCTTCCATGTACTTGCTCTACAGCGCGCTGCTGGCGGCAGGCCTGCTGGTCAGCCTGCCCTACTGGATGTTTGGGAAGCGGCGCCACGGCAAGTACCGCGACGGGCTGGGCGAGCGCCTGGGTAGAGTGCCATCGTGGCTGCAGCCGCAGCCTGACCCGGCAATCTGGGTGCACGCGGTTTCGGTCGGCGAGGTGCTGGCGGTCAGCCAGTTGGTGAGCGAGCTGCGCCGGCGCTTTCCCAAGCATCGGGTTGTGGTTTCAACGACCACAGCCACGGGCCAGAAGCTGGCAAAGAAACATTTCGGAGAGGAAAGCGTCTTCTACTTCCCGCTGGACTTCGCTTTCGCCATTCGACCCTTCTTGGCGGTGTTGCGGCCCCAGCTGATTGTTCTCGCGGAGACTGAATTCTGGCCGAACTTTCTGCGGCTGGCGCATGCCAACGGCGCTCGCGTTGCCGTGGTGAATGCGCGTATCTCCGATCGCTCCTGGCCGGGATACCGTCGCTTCCGGCCCGTCCTGAAGAAAGTTCTGCAAAATGTCGACCTGTTTCTGGCGCAAACCGGGGAGGACGCCTCCCGGTTGCGTGGCATTGGCGCGCCATCGGAGCGAGTGCAAGTATGCGGCAACCTGAAGTTTGATGTGACAACGCCGACTCCTCCGGAGATGGTCGCCAGCCTGCGCTCAGCTTTTCAGCAAGCCGGCGCCGGGCCGGTCATGGTCTGCGGCAGCACGGTGGAGGGTGAAGAAGGACTGCTGTTGCGTGCCTTCGAGAACGTGCTGGCCAGCCATCCCCGGGCGGTAATGATTCTGGCGCCGCGCCGTCCCGAACGTTTCGACGAAGTGGCGCGCCTACTGGAGCAGCTTGGCATCCGCTTCTGGCGGCGCTCCCTGTGGAGCGGCGATGCCATCGCCGGCGGCGTTTTTCTGGTCGACACCATCGGGGAGCTCGCGGCACTCTATGCGCTGGCGGACGTGGCGTTCGTCGGCGGAAGCCTGGTCCCTCGCGGCGGACACAATATCATCGAACCGGCGCAGCACGGCGTGCCCATCATGGTCGGCAACCACACCGAGAATTTCCGCGATATCGTTGGCTTGTTTCAAAATCACGATGCCGTGCGGGTGGTAGGAGCGGCGGAATTTCCGCTGGTCCTGATGGACTTGCTTGCCAATGAGACCGAGCGAGTCGCGCTGGGCCGCCGCGGAGCCGAAACCTTGCGAGCGCAAATGGGCGCAACCGAAAAGACGGTGGCTGCCCTGGAGAAGCTGCTGGACTTCCCCTCGCAACGAGCAAAGCCAGGTCTGTGACACGAAATAAAGATGAACCCGCTTAGCTCACTCTTCGGACTTGGGGTTCGGGCGCGGAACGCGCTCTACGATCGCGGCATCGCCCGCGCCCAAAGGCTGAGCGGCGCGGTAGTGAGCATCGGAAATCTCTCGGTTGGCGGATCGGGCAAGACGCCTTTCGTACTGCTGCTGGGAGACCTGCTCAAAGCGCGGGGCTTGAAGTTCGATATCCTCTCCCGCGGTTACGGACGCAGGACCCGGGGCGTGGCCCTGGTCGACCCGGCCGGTTCAGCGCGTGATTTTGGCGACGAACCTCTGTTGCTGGCGCGGCGTCTGAATGTGCCGGTCATCGTCGGCGAAGACCGGCATGCTGCCGGCATCTTTGCCGAACAAAAGTTTGGACCGCAGATCCACCTGCTCGACGATGGCTTCCAGCATCGCGCGCTTGCCCGCGATTTCGATATCGTGCTGGTCACTCCCGAAGATGTTCGCGACCGCCTGCTCCCGGCCGGAAGACTGCGCGAGCCGCTGAGTTCGCTGCGGCGCGCCGATGCGGTTGTGCTCACCAGCGGCGCGTCCCGGGAGGCGTTCCCACTGGCCCAGAAGCTGGTCTGGAAAGCGCGACGTGGAATCGTTCCCACCAACATGCCGGCGCGGCCAGTGGTCTTCTGCGGCATTGCAAGGCCGCAGAATTTCGTGGCGCAACTGCGCACCGCCGGCATTGAGCCGGTTGCCGAGGCCTTCTTTCGTGACCACCACGCCTACGGCGAACAGGATGTCCGCGATTTGCTGAATCTGCGGCAGCGCAGCGAGGCCGACGGCTTTGTGACTACCGAAAAGGATGCCGTCAATCTGGACGGATATCTGGCCGCGCTTGAACCGCTGGCCGTGGTCCCGGTCAAGATGGACTTGACCGACGCAGCTAACGCTGTGGATACCATGTTGACCAGGATTGCGGAGAGAAGAGGTTCGGCATGAGAAAATCTGGTTGCCTCCGGCATACACGATGAGCAAGCATCTCAAACAAACCGAGCGGCTGAGAAAGATCGTAGAAGACTTTCCCAAAGTCACGGTCACCGTGCTCGGCGATCTCGTGGCCGACGAATTCATTTTCGGCGAAATCTCCCGGGTCTCCCGCGAGGCTCCGGTATTGATACTGAAGCATCGTGAACGCACCGTAGTGCCGGGCGGCGGAGCCAACGCTGTCTGCAATCTTGCGGACCTGGGGGTCAATGTGCTTCCCGTCGGCGTGATCGGCGACGACGAGCCTGGCCGCCTGCTGCTCAAGGCTTTCCGCCACAAGCATGTTCCCGTGAGTGGCGTTTTGAAGGACAAGAGTTGTACGACAGTCACCAAGACGCGCATCCTGGCAGGTTCGACCCACTCGGCGCGGCAACAGGTGGTGCGTGTCGATCGCGAGCCTGAGGCTGAGCCCAACCGTCATTTGAAACGTGAGCTGGTGCTGGCCGCGCGGGAGTACGCTCGCGCCTCGGATGTTCTGCTCATTTCAGACTATGGCTACGGGTCCGCCACTCCGGCGATCCTGAATGCGCTCCGCTACAAGGGCGGGCTGCGGGGAGTGCCGGTGGTGCTCGATTCACGCTACCGCATGCTGCAATATTCCGGTGTGACCGCGGCCACGCCCAACGAGCCCGAGGTCGAAGCGGCGCTGGGAGTGCGGATCGGCCACGATTGGCGAACCCTGTGCGCCGCCGCCGAGCAGGTCATGTCGCGGATGAAGCTGCAGTCGTTGGTCATTACTCGCGGGCGTGACGGCATGGTGGCCTTTACCCGCCGCCACAAGCCCGCCGACATTCCGATTTTCGGGTCCGACCAGGTAACGGATGTGACCGGGGCCGGTGATACGGTGATTGCCGCCTTCACCGCTGCCCTGGCCGCCGGAGCCAGCGCGGAAGACGCAGCCCACCTGGCGAACTATGCCGGCGGCATTGTAGTGATGAAGCGAGGGACGGCGACCGTATCGCAACAGGAACTCCTGCAGGCGCTGGACCAGGCGCCACCCGCGATGCGCTCCCACTGACTGTGGCCTAACGGCTTCCGGGGACAAAACGATCGCAAACAAGATTCTCACTCGCGACGAATTACGACAGCAGGTGGCGGAATGGCGCCGCGCCGGCGACTCCGTCACCCTGGCCAACGGCGCCTTCGATCTGCTGCACGTCGGACACGTGCGTTATCTGCGCGCCGCCAAACAACTGGGCGGGCGGCTAATCGTGGCCGTCAACTCGGATGCTTCGGTGCGCGCCCTGAAAGGGGAAGGCCGTCCCCTGATGCCGGCCGGGGAACGCGCCGAAATCCTGGCCGCCTTGGCCGACGTAGACGCCGTCGTCATTTTTCCGGAGCCGGATGTGCGCGCGATCATCCGTGAAATCCGTCCTGACGTGCATGCCAAAGGCACGGACTACACCGTGGAGAGCGTTCCCGAGCGTGATGAAGTGCTGGCCTGCGGCGGACGAGTGGAAATTGTGGGCGATCCCAAGGACCATTCCACCACCGAAATGATTCGCTCGCGCCTGGGGCGGACGCATTCGTGAGCATGCCGCCGCCAGCTCAGATTTCTCCTGAAAATGCGGTACGGCACGGGATCGCGGAAAGGGAAATCGGCCGTCTGCTCATTGTGCGTCTGGGAGCGATGGGCGACGTCATTCATGGCCTCCCCGTCGCTGCTGCGCTGCGCCAGGCATTTCCCGAAGTTATGCTGGGCTGGCTGATCGAAGAGCGCTGGGCGGAGCTGGTGTGCACATTGCCCACGCCGCGCTCCGGGCCGCGTTCGGCGCAGCGCCCGCTGGTTGACCGGATCCACACCGTGAACACTCGTCCCTGGCGCTCCGCGCCTTTTTCCGTCGCCACATGGGAGCGGGTCGCGGCCAGCCTGAGCGATTTGCGGTCGGCGCGCTATGAAATTGCCGTCGACCTGCAGGGGGCGGTGCGCTCATCCCTGCTGGCGCGGTGGTCGGGAGCGCCCGTCATCTACGGAGCGGCCCAGCCGCGCGAAAACCTGGCCAGCATGTTTTACACGCGCCCGATCATCACCGGCGGCGAACACATTGTCGAACAGAACATGTCAATCGCCGAAGCGGTGGCGCATCAGCCGCTGAAAATGCCGCGGGTCGAGCTTCCACGCGATCCCGCCGCCGAGCAGGAATGCGATCGCTGGTTGGAAGCGCAGGGCATACAGGAGTTTGCGCTGCTCAATCCCGGGGCCGGCTGGGGAGCGAAGCGATGGCCGGCCGAGCGTTACGGGCAACTGGCAAGGCAACTATCGGAAGATGGTTTGAAAGCGCTGATCAACTTCGGTCCCGGAGAAGAAGGCCTGGCAAGCGCCGCAAAAGCTGCCAGCGGCGGGGCGGCCGAAACATTTGCCGGTTCGCTCACCCGGTTGATCGCACTCACCCGCCGTGCACGATTGTTCATTGGGGGCGATACCGGCCCCATGCATCTGGCGGCGGCCCTGGGAGTTCCGGTCGTCGCGATCTTCGGGCCCACCGATCCCGCGCGCAACGGTCCTTTTGGCACCCGCAATATCGTGCTGCGCAGTTCCGCCAGCAGCACCAGCTACCGTCACGCGTTGCAGAGGGATGACGGCTTGCTTGAAATCAGCTGCGGGCAAGTAGTTGCCGCGGCGCGCCAACTGCTGGGAGAGTCACATGGCTAGCTGGTCCGCCATCGCGCGCCGGGTCCGCGTCCCGCTGGGCTTTGTCTTCGCCGTACTCTATTTTTGGCTGGCCAAGCCCACTGCGGAATCAATCCTGATCGGCGCCGCTTCTGGTGATTCCCGGCCTTGTGGTTCGCGCAGTGGCTTCCGGACAGCTGCAGAAAAACGAGCAGCTGGCGACCGGAGGCCTGTATGCCCACACCCGTAACCCCCTGTATCTCGGTTCGCTGATTCTCGCGGTCGGGTTTGCGCTGGCCTCGCGAAGCTGGTGGATCGTCGGCGGAATTGTTCTTCTCTTCTTTGCGATCTATCTACCCGTGATTCGCGCCGAGGAGGTATTTCTGCGCCAGCGCTTCCCCCAGTTTGGAGACTACGCTCGCCAGGTGCCTCGCCTCTTCCCGCGAGTGAGCGCCTCCAGCAAGAACAGCGGAGCGTTCTCCTGGGACTTGTACTGGAAGCATCGTGAGTACAACGCAGCCCTGGGCGCGGCAGCCATGCTGGCGGCTCTCGCAGCCAAGATGCGGATCTGGCCCTAGCGGATCGGCAATGTCCGTGTGGGGCGGGCGCCCTCGCCCGCCGCTTTTGACCAGGATTTTGGTGTATTGAGAATTTGCCTTGGACTGACGCGTGGAATAACTGTGAGTTCCCCGAAAAACCAACTTCAAGGCGGCGGGCGAGGGCGCCCGCCCCACACGGACAGGACTACTTCCGCGCCAGCAGCGCCTTGGCCCGCCCTAGCTCGGGTCGATCAGAATTCGAGCCGGCGCACACTTTCACCAGTTGCGCGTAGTAGGCAGTAGCCTTCTCATTGTTCCCCGCCATTTCAGCCGCGCTGGCTGCGCCGTAAAGCCCGTTGAAACGATTGGGATTGAATTTCAAATCAGTCTCATACTCGGCCAAGGCCTGGTCCGGATGTTTGGCCTCGAGCATCAGGTCGGCCAGCATCTCCCGCGCCGGAATGTCTTCGGGCTCGCTGCCGGTCGATTCTTCTTCTTCCGCCAGGGCACGCAGAGTTTTGATCGCCTCTTCGTCTTTGCCCTCGGCGTGTGCCACCCAGGCGCCTGCTTCTTTCTGCGCATCATCCACTACCTTGGCCCACTCCTCCTTCTTGTTCTTCAGCATCTCCTGACGAATGGACTCCAGCTCGGCGATGTCCCGCCGCGCCTCCGTCACATTCCCGGCGCGGGCCGCGCCAATGGCTCGCGCCCAATAGGTGATCGCTTTGTCGCCGGCATCTGCGCCGGGCGCAGGGGTGAGGGCCGCGGCCTCTGTCCAGTGATGAAGTTCCAGGGCATAAAGCGCGGGGAATTTCGACAAGGCATACGCGTGCGGGTCGTACCCCTCGCCGTACATGTCCTTCATCGGGGGCAGGGCTTTTACCTCCGCGATAACACCCTGCGCCTCCGCCTCGCGACCGCTCTGCAAGTAGGCGTAGACCAGAAAATCCATGGCGTGAAACTGGTGACCTTCGCCGCCCATGTGCATGGCCGCGGTCTTGCGGGTGGCCGCAATGGACGCCAGGTTGGAGTCGATGTCGTCCTGCCACAGTCCGAGCCGGGCGAAGATGTGCGACGGCATGTGCACCGCGTGTGGAGCCGCGGGCGCAATTTTGGCATAGCGGCGCGCAGCGGGCAGTCCGAGGGCGGCCAGTTGCGGCTTGTCATAGGTGTGAATCAGGTAGTGGGCCACTCCCGGATGGTCGGGTTCTTCCTTGAAAAGAATTTCGAGCACCGCGGCCGCTTTCTTTCGATTGGCAAACGTGGTGTCGCCGTCCGGCTCCGAGGCCAGCAGCGAAAGCGCGTAGAATACCGCTCCTTCACGATCGTCAGGATAGCGCTGATGCAGGCGTTCCATGGCCTGCGAATATGCCTTGGCACGTTCGGCGTGATCGCCTTTCTTCCGGTAGAACGCGCTCAGGGCCGCGATGTAATCCCGCTCGCGATCGGTCGCCGCATGCAGTGATTTTGCTTTCTTCAGCTCCGCCATACCGCGCTTGACCGTAGCGGCATTGGGATTGTCCCAGAGCTGGTGCCACAAACTCATGGCCACTCCCCAGTGAGCCATGGCGCAGGTAGGATCGTCTTTCGCGATGTGAGCAAATTCCTTCTCCGCTTCCTCATACCAGAAGGAATGCAGCAGCGCCACGCCGCGTTCAAAAGCCTTTTGTGAGGATCCAGAGCAGGAAACCGGGAAATGCACAGTCCCCAGTTGCGCCTCCGTCAGATCTTCGTGATGAAGACCTTCATCGGCCATTGCCAGAACCCCAAGCAGCGACACCACCGCGAACAGCAGGGCAGCAGGTTTCATGGAAGATTTCATCGGAAGTGAGTCTAGACCCGCCATGACGGAGGGGTCAATCGAAGGAAGGGATAGGAGATAAAGTACTTTGAAACGACATTCTACAGGGGATCACGCCTCAGATGCCCGGAAGCGCTCCGCGATGCAAAAAGCATATGTTCCTGCTGGAGGACCGCTCCGGAATTGGGGTAGACTCACTGCGAAGTTGTTTCGGGCCGTTGTGTCCGTATCCAGTCCAATCCGGAAATGGCTCGTCCTTTGCGCTGTCGCGCTTTCCGGCCATGGCTTCTCGCAGGATGCAGGTTCAAGTCTGCCTTCCGACATTCCTGCCCTCACAACAAAATTCAAGACCCGAGCCGAGCTGGTTACTGTGCCGGTGGTGGTCACCTACAAGAACGGCCAGCACATCCTCGGCTTGAAGAAGGAAGACTTCACTTTGCTCGAGGACGGCAAACCACAGAAGATCGCAAACCTTGAGGAAGTACAGGAAACCTCTGGGCCAGTAAAGGCCCGAGCGGCGCAGCCCGGCCAGTTCAGTAATCTGCAAGTAGAGGACAACCGGCCCACGCAACTCACTCTCATCGTGCTGGACAAGCTCAACACTCCAATCGGAGACCAGCCTTTCGCCAAGCAGCAAATGCTGAAGTATCTCAACGATTCCGTGAACGCTCACCAGCTGACCTCGCTGTTCGTCATTAGTCGGGATGGCATGCGAGTGGTCCACGATTTCACTGATGACCCACAGCTGCTCGCCGCCGCCCTCAGGAAAGTGAAAAACGAAAACAAGCTGGTGGATGAGGCATCGGAAGAAGCGATCCCCAAGGGGTCGGGCAGCGCCCTTGACGGGGTCATTGCCGTGATGCGGGAGAAACAGCACGAGGCGGATCAGCGGCTGGAATCACAGGAACGGACCACCAGCATCGACATCACTCTGCGGTCCATGCAACAGATCGCACAATACTGCGCCGGAATTCCCGGCCGCAAGGCCATGCTGTGGGCCAGCGCCGGCTTCCCTTTCTCCGTGAACGAGGCCGACCTCTCCATCAACATCGCCGGCGTGAAGGGCGCCTCACTCAGCGACTTCGCGGCAAAATACCGCAAGACCTGGCGGGCGCTGGAAAAGGCCCAGGTTTCCGTGTATCCCGTAGATGTTCGCGGACTGGTAGACCCGACCATGCCCGACATCACGATCAGCACCCCGCGCGGCGATGCCTACGCGCATGACGTCTGGAAACAGATGGAAACGATTGGAACATTTCAGGCCTTCGCCCGCGCCACCGGCGGACGCGCCTTCTTCAACGGCAACGACCTCGCCGGCGCCTTTCTCAAGGCTTCCGAAGACAACGCTGCCTACTACGTGCTGAGCTACTATCTGGACCGCGCAGCCAAAAAATTGGGATGGCACAAACTTGCGGTGAAGGTCCGCCGCGATGGCGCACAGGTCGAGGCCCGCAGCGGGTTCTTTCTGGACGACCAGAACGCCGCCAAGCCCGCCGACGACACAGAGCTGCAGGTGGCGCTGAGCTCTCCGCTTAACTCAACCGGAATCGCCGTCACGGGAAAATGGCAGCAAGCTGTCCCTGCCGCCGAAGGCAAGCAGAAAGTCGTGTTCCTGCTTACCATGCCGGCCAACTTCGCCCAGGTTGATGCCGATGACCACAACCACGTGCTTCTTGAATTTGTTGCTATCGCCCGGACCGAAGATGGCTCTCGCGCCGGCGAAACCTCCAAGACCATGGATGGCCACCTCAAGCCCGAGACCGTCGCCCAGATCCGCGACCACGGCATGGACTACCGCGGCGCGCTGACCCTGCCGCCCGGCAACTACACCGTCCACTTCGCCGTCGAGGACCGCCTCAGCGGCCGCATCGGCAGCGTGTCGGCACCACTGAAAGTCACTCCGTAACCACCGCGACCTTGTCATCCCGAGCGCTGTCCGCGTCGCTGCTTGCGCGACAAGGGCAAGTCGAGGGCCCTGCAGTTGAATCAGAAGTTGAAGAAGAACGCTGACCGGAACCGTGGACGTCTATTTCGCGCCCCGGCCACCCGTTGGCCAGGAATCGAACTGGATTCTGACGCGGGATCGCGAGCCGTTCTTTGTCATGTTTCGCATCGATGGCCCGCAAAAGGGGGGCTACCGATGGGAGCTGGGTACTCAACGATGTTGAGAAAGTGAAGTGAAGGCTGAGCGTCGACTGGATGTAGTTGGCGAAATCAGGCGTTCTCACCAGTTTGCGCCGTTTGTTCGCGAGACCCGATCAATGAGTGTAATCGCGATTTTTCGTCAACATGTTGCCCCGAGACGCAGGGTGTGAAAGCCTAGATGACATCGCCAAAGATCATGTTACGCACACTGACCGCCGCGCAGATGGCAGCGGGCAGAACAAGGTAGACACAGATGATCGTCAACATAGTTGCTCCTTGGGGAACGAAATACCATTAGTCTCTGGAATACACACGAATGTAACAACTGTACAGTTACCTTCGGGACAAGCCTGGTACAGTTACCTTTGGGACAAGCCCCAAAACGGGGGAAATGAGCCCGTTGATTGTGTATCGGTGCCGTCTACAGTCACAGTTTCGGGCTGGAGGGAAGGCGGGATCGGGTCAATGAGTGTAATCGCGATTTTTCGTCCTCATGGAAGTACGCGCTAGGATGGGGCACCAGGCCAGCCCCTTGGCAGATTCGTCGTGTCTGGATCTGGAGAAGCGTATAATCCGCTGGCCAGTGGTCCAAATCGGAAATTCTGGGTTTACTCTCAATCTCAGCTAACGAGGAAAAGCCATGTCCCACCATTATTCCGGCCCCGACTTTGGATTCCCCCACGGGGATGCCCGCCTGGACTTCACCGATCTGTACGCGTTCCCGAAGCCTGGGGATGCTAACAAATCGATTCTGATTATGAACGTGCATCCGTCCGCCGGAGTGAACCCGCCAGGGCCCACCACCGACGTCGCCTTCTCGCCCGAGGCGATTTATGAACTTAGGATTGATACGAACGGCGATAACGTAGCCGATATCGCGTACCGGGTGCGCTTCACGTCCTCCGAGGACGGAGCGCAGACCGCGACGCTCCGCCGCGCTGAGGGCGCGCAGGCCACTGGGATGGGCGATGAAGGGCAAGTCATCGTCGAGGGAGTGCCGGTCTCGACGGGGGCTGAGACACAGGTGGCGGAGGCCGGCGGCTACCGCTTCTTCGCGGGCTGGCGCGGAGATTCTTTTTTCTTCGACGTCCAGGGAGCCCTGAACAACCTGCAATTCACCGGTGACGATTACTTCGCCGACAAGGACGTGTGCAGTATCGTACTGGAAGTGCCCAACTCTGCCCTCGGGAGTGGGAAGATGGGCCTGTGGGCTCGCACACTGGACGGAACAAGCGGGAAATGGGTTCAGGCGGATCGCGGTGCGCGGTCAAATCAAACTCCCTTCCTCGCCGGCGAACAGAACGCCGCCTATCTCGCTGCGGAGCCGGCGGACGACGCCCGATTCGTCCCCGTTTTCGCGCACGCGCTGGAGCACGCCGGGGGATATACGCCAGCGGAAGCGACGCGGGTCGCAGGGACCTTGCTGCCGGACGTCCTCCCCTATGACCCCACAGGGCCGGCAGTCTACCCGAACAATGGCCGGACACTCACCGACGACGTCGTGGATTTCTTCCTTCCGCTTCTTTCAAATGGAAAGGTGACGCAAGATAAGGTCGGGCCCCACAAAGATCTGCTCGCGCAATTCCCCTACGTGGGCGCGCCGCACCGGGCTCGGGCTACGGAACGAGTTGCCGCTTAACCCATTGGGGCGGGTGGCCGAGGTTTCGCCATCGCAACCAGACCGCGCGGGCAGCTTTTCTCTTGCCCTACGCGGAAGGTTTGCAGTCGTTGTCGTCAACAGGCCATTTCAAAAGTGAGCCGCCGGAAAACTGTTTCCACTCCCGGTAGATGAGTGAAATGGGAATTTATAGACAGAGTTTTGAGATCACGTCATTCGCAACAGATTCGACAAATCCCGCCTGAATTACGCGATTCACGCACTACGCGCAGCAGCTACGCGCCAAGGTCCACGATTATGTCAACCCACTCGCCATCCAAATAAACGTTCCCGTCGTTTGCAAGCACGAAGACCAGCGCCTTTGGCTGTTCCGAGAGTGTTCTCGCTTCAATCCAATCGGCGATGTAATAGTCCGCCTCCGGACCGAGTCCTTCTTCCCGATTGGATAAAACTCGGGTTACGACCGCTTTCTGCCTAAACCCTTTATCCGCATGTATCGCGAAGTCGAATTGCTGGCCGATCTTGATCTCTGATTCCATGCCTATCATCCTTTCCGCTTTGCCTCTCTCTCTCCCGTTTGTGGTTGATTCAGCACGACCGCAATTCGCTGATACCGAGTCGAGGAAACGAGCATTCTACCCCAGGGGTAAACCATCAAATGGCGAAATCAGATGGGATGAGAAGGCCGGTCTCCGGACGGGATGCTGTACGCTCCCAAGTTATCGACGTGCTCGAAGCACAGATAAAAAGGAGACCGGCAATGAAGAAGATTAGCACCGTAGCAGTGCAGCAGAGCAGGAATGTTTCTCAACCGCAGCTGACGATCGGTCTGGACCTGGGCGATCGCACGAGCTGGTATTGCGTGCTGGATGAAGCCGGCACGATAGTGCTGGAGCAGAAGGTGGGCACGACTCCGAAGGCGATGAAGGAAGTGTTCGGAGGCATGCCAGGCTGCCGCATCGCCCTGGAAACGGGCATGCACTCGCCCTGGGTAAGCCGGGCGCTGAGCGAGTGGGGGCATGAAGTGATCGTGGCGCATGCCCGCAGGGTGCGGTTGATTGGAGAGAGCCGAAAGAAAGATGATCGGCTGGATGCGCAAACACTGGCGAGGCTGGCCCGGATCGATCCGCAGTTGCTGTGTCCGGTGAAACATCGCAGCGCGAAGGCGCAAGCCGATCTGACCGTGATCCGGGCGCGAGCCGGGTTGGTGCGGGCACGAACGGCGCTGGTGAACACAGCCCGCGGACTGGCCAAGAGCTACGGCGAGCGGCTGCGCGGGTGCAACGTGCGCAACATGAATCCGGAGAAAGCCCAGGGACTGAGTCCGGAACTGCGAAGCGCACTGGAGCCTTTGCTGGCAGGAATCGAGTCGCTGAGCGAACGCATCCGCGAGTACAACGAACGTATCGAAAAGCTGGCGCAGGAAAGCTATCCGCAAGCGGCGCAGTTGAAGCAGGTGAAGGGAGTGGGCACGCTGATCGCGCTGACCTTCTTACTCACACTGGAAGACGCGCATCGTTTTCGCAAGAGCCGGGACGTGGGCTGCTACCTGGGATTGCAACCGGGACGGAGAAACTCGGGCCAGAGCGAACCGCAGATGCACATCAGCAAGGAAGGCGATCCCTATCTGCGAACCTTGCTGGTGCAGGGAGCGCACCACATCCTGGGGCCGTTTGGAGCCGACTGCGATCTGCGGCGCTGGGGTCTGAAGCTGGCCGAACGTGGCGGCAAGAGCGGGAAGAAACGAGCCATCATTGCCGTGGCGCGAAAGCTGGCCGTCTTGCTGCATCACCTGTGGGTGAGCGGAGAGCTTTACGAACCGTTGCGTAATAGCAAGCAGAGAGCGATGCCGGCGGCTGCATAAAACCAAAAACGTTCTTCGAAAGGAAAAGCCAAAGCCTAAAGCCGAGTTCCGGTGACTGCGTTAATCGCCTGGCCCAGCTTTCATCTTGGAGATGGAACCGAGGTCGACAATCAGGTGGCAGCACCGGCTGAAACGAGAACACCCAACTTGCACCGAGCGAGCTAAGTCGCTCATCAAAGAGTGCGGATGGAAGGGTGGCGACAGTGGCGACTCGGCCGGAAAGAAATAGCGTGACCAACAAATACCAAAACGAATCCCCTTGACTCCGACCGGCCTTCTCATGGAAGGCGTTCTCACCAGTTTGCGCCGTTTGTTCGCCAAAAAACCAAGGTCGATGAGTGCAATCGCGATTTTTCGCCAACTAGCGATTGGTACGACTGAGATCAACGCCGTACTAGTGTAATAGACAGCATTGACCGCCCCTTGTTGTTTCCTAAAACCAGCGCCGCACCTGCAAGCGGTACTGTTTGTACTCGTTGGGGAAGGCTTCTTCCAACTTGGCCTCTTCGACCGGAATCACTGTCCAGTTAATGTAGGCAACCGTGAAGGGGAGAAGAACGACTGGCCAGATTTGTTTCAGTAATCCCGCTTCTCCGAGGTAGGCCAAGACAAGGCCTACATACATTGGGTTTCGAGTGAATCGATACGGGCCCCACGTCACCAGCTTCCCCGATAACTTACCCGGAACCGTTGTGGTTTTAGCTTTACCGAAAAGCACGAGGCCCCAGCCCGCAATGACGGCACCCACAGCAAATAACACAGCTCCGGCCGTCTTACTAACCAAGGCCGCAGTTGGAGAGATGGTGCCATGATGCACATGTTCCAGGACTACTCCAAGGAGATAGGTCAGCACGAACACCCAAGGAACGGGCACATGCAGCAGGAACCGCACGGGATTCTTCATTCCCAAACTCCTCAGTGACTGCGAAGCGCCTCGCGGGCCGATTCAATGGCTCTTTATAAACAGTGGCATTGTCGCACGGCCCTCGGTTGACGAAATCAGATGATTACACTCATTGACCCGGACTGGGCCGCCGCCCCCTCAATGAGCGTAATTGATTCCATGACAATGTCGGCTCCCCGGTCCGAGTAAAGTTGGTGGTGCTAAAGCCAACCAACAGGCTCGGGAGAAAGGAGCCGAACAATGATCATTATAGGAGTAGATTTTCACCCCGAGTTTCAGCAGATTGCTTCGGTGAATACCGACACCGGAGAGTTCCAGGAGAAACGGCTAGCGCATCGTGAGGACGCGGAAACGTTCTATCGTGCACTAGCGGGCCAGAAGGTGCGTGTGGGGATGGAGGCCAGCGGGCATGCCCGCTGGTTTGAACGACTGGTGGCGGAGTTGCAGTATGAGTTGTGGATCGGAGACGCAGCCGAGATCCGGGCGAAGCGGGTGCGGAAGCAAAAGACGGATCGCCAGGATGCGCAACTGATCCTGCGCTTGCTGCTGGAGGATCGATTCCCGCAGATCTGGGTGCCGAGTTGGGAGAATCGCGATCTGCGGCAACTGCTCTGGCACCGGCACCGGATGGTGCAGGCCCGCACACGGATCATGAACCAGTTGCAAGCCGTAGCTCTCAATGAAGGGCTGCGCTCGAAGAAGCGGTTGTGGCGGGAACGCGGAAGGCGGCAATTGGAGTCGTTCCGTTTGGCTCCCTGGGCGAGCCGGCGACGACGCGATCTGCTGGAGTTGTTGGATCGCCTGAATCCGACCATCGCGGAACTCACGCAGGCGATCGAGCAGGAAGTGGAGCGGTGTCCTGCGGCACAGCGCTTGCGGACGCATCCCGGAGTGGGTCCGCTCACCGCGCTGGCTTTCGTGCTGATCGTCGGGGAAGCCGATCGCTTTCAGTGTGGCAAGCAGATCGCGAGCTACTTGGGACTGGTGCCGTTGGAAGACTCCAGCGGGAATCGGCGACGGCTGGGACATATCACCAAGCAGGGGAGTTCGATGTTGCGCTTCCTGCTGGTGGAAGCCGCCCAGGTCACCGTGCGCAGCCTGCCGGAATGGCGCAGTAAGTATTTCCATCTGGCGCTGCGGAGAGGGCGGAAGATCGCCAAGGTAGCCATGGCGCGGAGACTGGCGGTTCGTCTGTACTGGATGTGGCGCCAGGGATGGGACTACGAGCAGTGGAGCAAGTTCGGTTCGCACGCGGGACAGCCCGGACATCGCGATGGTGTGGGGTCAAACACCGAGTAATTGATGGGGCGTCCCGCTCCCCGTCACCGGGGAGTCTGAACTAGTAATCATGATCGCAGTTCGAGACCGAAGAGATGCATGGGTCGGACCGAGTTCCGGACCTGCAATGGATTACGAGCGAGCCTTGGTTGGTAGAGCAAAAGCAACAGCTTCAATGAGAGCGAAATGGCGCTCTTCTACGAGTGCATGCTGAAGTGTGCTCGAAAACTGCTTGACATGGCCGACATTGTCAGAGACGCGATGTTACGCCAACTGATGACGGCGTGTGCTTAGGTTCTCGGGATCGCATCGCAGGTGGGACGTTCGGCAAAACTGAGGCGAGGCGTACCATCGGCGACAACGAACTCGAGGCTTTCAAGCCTTCTGCGAATAGGGGCGCAGTTCTTCGGGATGTTCCCGGAGATAGGCAAGCAGGCGTTGTTTCTTCTGTTTACCTCGGTCGCCGTTTCTGGTTTCTTCGGTCTCGACGGCAAGAATAGAGTCGGGCAAATGATCGGTCGCACGACCGTAAATGGAAGACCAGGCCTTCTTCACTGCCGAGAGAGAGATAACCAGTTCATCGGACAATTCTTCGTCAGTCCCCCCTCGCAATGCAGCTAACAGAAGTTTTTGTTCACTTCGCGAGAAAACAATTTGGGGCGTATCGTAGTGGAAAAGAGAGCTGATCCAACTCATCCGACCATGTGCTAATTCGGTCGTCAGGCCGAATACGTGAGGAGTCGCAAGAACTTCGTCGGGGGACATTTCGATCGTGTTTACATACGACCCTTTGGCAGGGCTAAGAAAAAATGCGCCACCATCCATTGTCCAACCTAACTCCTCCAAAAAACTAGCTTGCAGACCAATCAGTTCTTTCAGTCGATAGCCGCGATGCATCTCGAAGAACGCGGCTGAAACTTGGGTGCGAACTTCATTGCGCCGGGTATCCTTGGTGTCGATGCAAAGATCCCACAAGACCAGGTTGAGTCCCCCATCGGCGTTTGCGGCCGCGACTTCTCTGTTGGAGAGCAATGGAGACTCACCAGACGCAACGCGCCTAGCTAACTCCGGACCGATCCAGAAAAACGGCGGCGCTTTCAAGTCCTGAACGAACTGGTGACTAGTGAAGACGCTCGCAGCTGCCGCAAACAGGCGCGGGGTGTTCCCTAGGAATTCTTCAAAGACGATACCGCTAAACGCTTCGCATCCGAGAAGCTGCAGCCAAGCCGAGCGCAGTTGATCGATGGAATTTTCGTAGCGTGGACCAAGCACTGGATGCATGGAAAGAATAGCGGTAGCCCCAGCCACATCCTTGGGCCGCATGGGTCGGCAACGTATGGTCAATTCAAGCTCCGATCCACTGCTGGGCCCGGGCTTTACTGTCCTTTTAGGCCACTTGTTTATACCAGAGCCCCGGGTAGTATTCCAGCCCGGTCGCGAATGGGGCTGCTGCATTTCTGGCGCTCGTGCGCTCCAAAGGTCAATCCGATTTTCACGCTCGTCCGGACGCCCAATCGGCGCTCGCATGAACGTTTACAAATTGCGCAGTCCTGGCACCTAGTTTTGCGGCATTATGCTCAACCGTGAAGACAGAACTCACCCACCAAAGAGTATTCGCACGCGAGGCAATACGAACTCAGCAAAAGCACCACACTCACTGACGTGAGAGAGGAGAACATCATGAGGCCAGGCGCAAGGTTTTTTGTATTTTTTCTGCTGGCGGCCATCGGCGCGGCAAGCCAGTGTGCTCAGGCAGCGAATCTAACCGTGAATTGCGACAAACACGAATCCATTTCTAAAGTTCTGCATTTGCTTGCGAAGACCAATCCGGTAGGGCCGAACATAGTAACTGTTTCGGGCGGTTGCAATGAAAACCTCGTGATTCGAAGTATGGATCGACTGACGCTGATCACCAAAACGGGAGCCTCACTCACGGATCGCTCCGGGGGAAACTCGGTGGTCGTGGAAATTGAGGACTCGCACAGCGTGACCGTGCAGGGATTCACGATCACCAGCGGGGCGGGGGGAGTCTTATGCAATACCGCAAGTGTCTGCTACCTGACTGGCAACACGATTCAGGATAGTGCAGGGATAGGTCTGCTTGTAAGTGGTGCTTCCCATGCCTTTCTAGAAAGCAATGTGATCCAAAATAGTGGGTTCCGCGGTTCAGTGGTGAGCGATGGTTCGCAAATGTTCAGCAGTAATGATGTCTTCAAGGGCAATGCAGATAAAGGAGTAGTCGCATCGTTCGGGGCTTACTTCGTAGCTTCCAATTCCAGCTTTCTCAACAACGCTGTTGGCATTGAGGCGGCCGACTCCCACGTGCGACTCCGCGGCGGTACGATCAGTGGGAACGGTGATGGCACGATACTCGTCGGCAATAGCTCAGCAACGTTTCAGGGTCCGACCATAACCGCTAACAGCGGGGTCGGTGTCCACCTGGACGACGGCTCTTTCGCGGTATTCCTCGGGGCCAACATAACGGGTAACTTGAGTGGTCTCGACGTAGACTGCGAGCCGCAATTTCCGATTACTCGCTTGGTCGAAACAACAGGCGGTAATACAAACTGCGTTGAGCCTGCCAGCAAATCGCAGCTAAAAGACTTGAAATAAAATGCCCACCCTGCCACGAGATCAGCCGCCCGATGTCTCGGCGGCTTTTCTTTTGCATCACCCGGAGCGTCGAGGCGCGATAGTTGACGTAACCAGGCGTTAGCGCAAGGTTGCGCCGTTTCTTCGCCGCCCCCCGGTTAACGGGTGAAATCGCGATGTTACGTCAACGATCGCGAGATCTACATCCCTACTCCGGCACCCTCGAATGATCGTGGGCCTTAAGAACATAGTTCGAAGAAATTGATTACAGTGTCTTTCATAAATACCCCAAGGGTAGCCAGGACGGGTGTGCGATGCGGCAACCAGGGCCAGTATGAGCGCGCTCTACACATCGATGGCTGGGCCAAGCAATTGTTTCAATGCCTGTACGTATTCGGTGAGGGCTTGCCGTCCGGTCTCGGTAATGCGATAGAGGGTTTGCGGCTTGCGCAAGACGAACTTCTTTTTGACAGCCACGTAGCCGGCTTCTTCGAGCTTTAGCAGTTGCGCGCCCAGGTTGCCGTCTGTGGCCTCAGTCTTGGCGCGGAGCCATGTAAACTCAGCCTCTTCCACGCCGCTGAGCAGCGAAAGCAGGGCCAGGCGCAGCCTGCCGTGAACTACGGGATTGAGCTCGGGTAAATCAGGCATGGATTAGACCGCGTCGTTTGCGCTCCTGCCCTTCGGCGACCACGCCGTAGATGCCGAACACGATCTGGCAGAGAAAGATGGCGACCAGAAACACGATCGTGCTCTGCACATCGGTGCCAAAGGATGTAGCCACAGCCGCCGCCCACCACACGATCGCGCACGCAAACTGAACCTTCCATCGAAGAGTCAGGGCTGAGGCTCCGTTGGCCATGCCAAGGATGGCCGATATCACGGCCACAAAGAGATGCTGATCGGTCAGTCTTCCACTCAGGCCGAGGGCTACAAAGAGCAGAAACATCGAAATTCCCAAAGCAATCCAGATCGAGCCGATTGCCCGGCCCAGGGTGGTCCCCGGACGATTTCCGGTCTTCAAGCAAGCACTGATAATAGTGATGACGACACCGATCAAGACAGTGACCGGCCAAGCCCACGCGCTGTGACTCCACGCGGACCAGGCGATGGCGAGATAGTAAATAACTCCCCACAGGACGAACATCCATCCCCAGCTCTCTGTTTTTCGGCGCCCCTCGGCGATCATGCTCTCGATGAGGTTCAGCCTGTCCTTCAGTTCCTGCTCGGTGGTGTGGTCCTGCATGGCAGTTCTCCTTTGACGAAGCTCGAATTACCGCGTATTCCCTCGCCTTGTTCCCACGGCAGCGCGGGCGTATCGCTTCTCGGCTGATATTGAAGCAGCATGTACAGGAACCATTCCGGAGTGTCCTATAGCTACAGAGTACTCTATAGTATAGAGTATAGCAAGGACATTTTCTAAGCGTGATCAACTTCCAGGAGGCGCGGATACCCTATTGGTTGGCAGTGGAGCATGAAGAGGTGATCGCAAACCCTGCGAATCTGCTGAACGCTTCCTTTCTGGTGAGTCTCGAGGTCGACTGGAGCTCGTCAGTGACCTGCAGCGGGATTACGGTCAGACCGGAAGAGTCTCAACTTCTGTAAACAGGCATTCTCACCAGTCCGCGCCGTTTGTTCGCCCGCCCCCGGTCAGTGAGTGAAGTGGTGATTTTTCCGCCAACAATCGCTCAGCGAGAGCGGCAGCTCCAAATGGAAATAACTCGAAATCAGTACATTCCACAAGGCCGCAGCATCCCGCCTGCACATGGCTTCGCTCGGTCAGAGCATTGCGTATAAAACATGGCGGTTCGCAGGCGGGATTGGTTTCGAGCGGACGTCTTGATCTGTGTTTCTACTGCAGCCGGAAGCGTTCGTTCATCAGCCGCTGCAATCGCGGTTTGTAGAGGATGTCGTAGGCCAGTTCTTTGTCCGGGAACATGGCCAGGGCCGCGCGTTTGGCGCCGGCCACCAGTTCGGAGGCTTCTTCCACGGTCAGGTTGCCGTCCTGGCCGATCACCGACATCACCATACTCATCATGAGCTGTAATCGCCGGATGTCTCTTGCTTCCTGTTCCTTCTCGGTCAGATGTGTGGAGAGCTCAGCCCTCTCCCGATTATTCATTGCGCCCCCAGACGGTTCATCATCACGGCTCAAAATCCACCACTGCCCGAACGCCGCCTTCCTGTTTCGATGCTCGGCTGCAACCGGGCGTTGCGCTCTGCCCCTGGGTCCTATTCTGTCGGCATTCGGAAGCGAACGCAACATCTCCAGGGTGCAGGACTTCGGTTACCCCGACCGATCAGGTTACAATCAGAGCGCTGCCCGACCGAACCAGGATCGGCAGGCTTGATGCGTGCCGTCGTCCGCTGCCCCGATCGGAGGAACTATGAACGAACGTCCCGCTGCGCGTTCCAATCCCCGCCCCAATCCCAATGAGAAGCTGGTGCGCGTGTTCGATACCGAACAGGAATCCGAAGCCCTGGTCGTGCGCGGTCTGCTGGAATCCACCGGGATCGATTCCGATATCACTTCCCTGAGTGCCCAGCAGGATATTCTCCCCGGAGTCGGCGGCACCATTATCCTGGTGCGGGAAGAAGATGCGGACCGCGCCCTGCGCCTGATCGAGGAATATCGCCAGGCCCCAGGCAGCGACGAGACCGCGGAAATCGACATCAGTGGACTTCCGCCCGAGAAAGACCAGGACTGACGGTCTTGCCGTCGAGATAGAAGCTGACCGCGCCGTCGAGATCGGTGCGGTAGGTCATGACGTGGGCCTGGCCCAGCCGGGCCAGAACTTCTCCACGCGGGTGGCCATAGGTATTGCGCGCTCCCACGGAAATCACGGCGAATCGGGGATGCACGCGGTCGAGGAGCAGAGGAATGGTGGAAGTTGCGCTGCCATGGTGCGCCACCTTGAGCAAGTCAGCTTCCGGATGTTCTTCTGCAATTCGCTGTTCTGATTTCTTTTCCGCGTCGCCTTCCAGCAGGGCCGATGTTTTTCCGTAAACCAGTTTCAGCACCAGCGATTCATCATTGCGCCGCGCGGCAAGGTCCTCTGGGCCGGGGGCCAGGACGCGAACCTCGGCGCCGCCAAAGTTGAAACGGTCGCCCGCCTGACGGCGAATCACGTGCACGCCCAGTTCCTGCGCCTGCTGCAGCAAAGCCTTCATCTCGGGAGCCGAGCCGTCACCCAGCCACAACTCCCGCGGCCGGAAGTTGGCCAGAATCGCCGCCGCTCCCCCCATGTGGTCGGCATGCGGGTGAGTGATGGCAACGGCGTCGAGCCGGCTGATGGCGCGCGACCAAAGGTACGGCGACACCACGTCTTCGCCGATATCCAAATCCGAGTGCACCCAGCGCGGCAGACCTCCGGCGTCCACCAGCAAAGTGCGGCCCTTGGGCGATACCAGCAGGATTGAGTCTCCCTGCCCCACATCGATCGCTGTCATCTCCAGCACGGCGGGCCGAATCTGGGGACGCGGCGGAACTGCGGAAATCCAGAGCGCACTGGCGGCGAGCGCGGCCAATCCCCCCGCAGCCAGCCCGGGCCGGCGGCGAACCAGGGCCATGGCCAATGCGATCGACAGAGCGCTCAACAGGATCACGCCAGTCCCCGGTGTCGGCACGCGCAGATCGGCGACCCGCAGTCCGCCCAGCCAGTGCACCGTTCCGGCGATGCCTTCGAGTGCGAAGCCCGCAATCAGCGCTGGAATTTTTGCCAGGACGTGCGAGACATAACCGAACCCCAGGGCTGCGACCGCCGCCGGCATCAGTAATTCCACCAAAGGCACCACCAGCATGTTGGCCGGCAATCCCATGACCGTGGCGCGGTGGAAGTAGTAGGCCATCGGAAGTGCGAGCCCGATTTGCATGACCACTGAAATCAGGAGCACTTCCGCGGTTCCCATCATGCACGCGCGAAACCACAGCAAGCGCCGGCAAGGGAATGCGGCGGCCGGCAAAGCGCTGCAACCGGCCGGCAATCATTCGCAAATCCAGACGGAATTGCACGACTTTCGCGGGAAGAACAAAGTCATAGGAAATTGAGTCGAGATGTCTTGAACCTCGGACGTAGGGCTGCGTCGTGCGCTCCAGAATGGGTAGTCCCACCGCGGCAACCAGCCAGACGCACAAGAAGGTCAACTGGAAACTGGCGCCGAACAGGACCTGCGGATTCACCACCAACAAGCCCAGCGCCGCCGCCCCAATGGCGTTGAGCATCGACTTCTCGCGATAGAGCAGCCGCGCTCCCAGATAGAGTGCCAGCATCAGCGTGGCCCGCCAGACCGGAGAGCCCAGCGCGGTCAGCAGCGCATACGCCACCATGAGCGAGACCGTGATGGCGCTCGCCAGAATATCGCTGATCCGCAGCCGGCGCAGAAACCAGAACGTCACCAGGGCGAGGATGCTTACATTCATCCCCGAAACCACCAGCACGTGATAGGTGCCCGAGCGCTGGAAATCCGCGCGAGTCGGGCGGTTGATGAACGCGTCTTCACCGATCACCATGGCATCCATCAGCGCGGCTTGGCGCGGCGGCCACAGCGCATGGATTTTGTCGATGACGCTGCGATGGATTCGCGATCGCCACAGTTCAGCCCGGCTGCCGGCGAAACCGGGAAGGACCTCGACGTTTGCCGCCTTGGTCAAGGCCAGCGCGACGATTCCGTTCTCCGCCAGATAACCCCGGTAGTCGAAGGCGCCCGGATCGCGGTAATTGCGCGGCGGGAAGATTTTGGCGGGAAACCGCAGGCGCTCTCCATAGCGGAATGTGCGAGTGGCCACTACGCCTTGATCCGGCTTGCCCGCCCTCTTCGCTTGTTGATCGTAGACGTTGATGCGCAAGCCGGAATTGACCGCGAAGCTCTCGCCGTCTCTTACGATCTGTTCGGTTTCGACCTCGATCCTTTGCCGGACGCTGCCAGCGCCATCTTCCTGCGGAGGGCCCTCCTTGGTGACATGGGCAGTGACCATGAGCTCTGTCCCATCGGCAAATCGAAGCACGCCGGCATTTCCCGCCTCTTCCGGGCCACGGACTTGAACCATGAGCGCTCCCAGAAGAAACAGCGCTCCCCATCCCACAACCAAAGCTGTCTGGCCCCGCCGCCGGAACCAGTACGCGCCCGACCAGGCAAAGACGGCCCATGCGACCACCCACCAGAGTGGCGGCCTCCAGGCATGAACACCAGTGGCAATACCCGCGGCAAAGGCGAGCGCGGCCCAGAGCAATGGCTGCCGTCCACCTGGAGTCGAAGCGAGACCGGAGCGCGAGTGGGCTGGAGGATTCACAAAATCAGATTCCCAGAACCGGATTCAATGCGGCGAGGCAGTGGTGTTAGCGGACGAGATGAAACACGCTCTCCAGATGGTAGGTCTGAGGAAATAAATCCACCAGGTGCGCCTCTTCCACGTGGTATCCGGATTGGAGCAGGCGGGCCAGATCACGCGAGAAGGTTGCCGGATCGCACGAAACGTAGGTCATGCGAGGCGCTCCCAACTTCACCAGTCCCTTGATCACCCTCTCGCCCAACCCACCGCGTGGTGGATCTACGACAACCCAATGAGGGCGCAGCTTGCCCGCCGCATTTTCCAGATACTGCTCCGTGGTGGCGCAAACCGCCTTCACGTTAGCGGGCGAATTGTATAGCAGATCGGCATGAGAAGTCGGTGACGACTCAACCGCAATGACACGTTCAAATTCCCGATTCAGGACAGAAGAGAAAAGTCCCACCCCGGCATAGAGGTCAAGGGCGGTTCCAGACGCGCTGGCGTCCCGCCCCTGAACAACAACCTCCACAAGCTCGTCCGTCAGATAACGGTTGGTCTGGAAAAATGCGCCCGCGCTGACCCGGTAGGAAGCAAGCCTGGTGGCATAGATGAGGTTGCTGACGCCACTGCTGCTGATTTGCTTCGGATTACCCTGAGCGTCCGCCTTCCCGGCGCGGGCCGCGAAGAAGCCGACGCCGCAGACCTCCGGCAGAGCCGTCCTCAGCTCCCCGGCGAAGGGCTCCGCAGGGGCGCCCGCATCGGGCGAACAATAAACTTCCGACAGCAGTTGCGTGTCGTCGCTATTGGCGAAGAATTCAATCTCCTGAATCGCGGATGGAACTTTGCCTGCGCGTCCCAATTGCCACACCGCAGTCAGCGCGCGGTTGATCAATGGCGAGCTGATCGGGCACTCTTCCACCGGCAGCAACTCGTGAGAATTGAACTTGTAATATCCGAGCGCGAAGTCCGGTGCGGTCTCGACCTTGAACCGCGAGCGGTTGCGATAGTTCCACGGCGGCGAAGGATGGATGTGCAGCTCTTTGTCCAATGCCAGCTTGGCAATGCGCCGCAAGTTCTCCTTCAGGATGGCAGCCTTGATCCCCAGCTGATGCTCGTAGTCAGTGTGCTGATAGTCGCATCCGCCACAGCGCTGAAAGTATGAACAGCGGGGAGTGATGCGCCGAGGGGAGACGGTGGGAATCGCGTCCAAACGCGCGCGCGCGAACCCGGGCTTTTCTTCGTTGAGAGATGCTTCCACGGTTTCGCCGGGCAGCACGAACGGTACAAACACCGCTTTGCCGGGGCCGTGATCGTCGGCGGGCAATCGGGCCAGCCCTTCCCCGCCATAGACCAGTTTCTCGATGTCGAGTCGCAAGCCTCGATTCTACAGGGACTATGTAGGCGCGAGCGTCCCGCTCGTGCGGCAGCACCACGAACGCCGCCGCACGAGCGGGACGCTCGCGCCTACATATAGAAAAGACTCAATCGGGGCAGGCCGTACTTCTCCAGCAATCTCTTGTGCAGATACTGCTTCTGCAATTGATCGATCTGCGCCGCCGGCATCTTGCGGCGGTAAGGGCTCAGTTCGCGATCTGCCTCAGCCCGCACCGCGACAATCTCGTCATCGGGGGTTGCGGCCATGATCACGGCAAGCAACTTATCTTCCAGCACGGTAAGCCGCCGCTCCAGGTCCTCCAGCCGCGGCGCAGTGTTTTCCATTTCGGCTGCCAGTTCACGTAACGTCGCCGCCGCGGTCCGCGCTGCCGCCAGTCCTGAAATGCCGGACGCTCCGGCAGTTTTGCCGTGAGCAAAATGTCGGCATTGCGCCAAGCAGAAAGGCGGCACAATGTCCTGGGCCTGAAAGCCTGCCGGCCGGGCGCTCGGCTTCTCTCCCGTAGGCGCGCCTCGCCCCGCCCTCCTTCATTTCTTCGGCGGCAGCCAGCACTTCCTGGGCACAATAGGCCAAGCTGTTTACCTTGCGGGGCGTGGGGCGTTTCGCGTAGCGCTCGAATGCCCCGTCGATGCCGCGCAACACGGCTTCGAGCGGAATGCCGGCGTCCTTCCAGGTTTCGATCAGCGCCCAATCCAAGTGGAAAGTAGCAAGCCGCCGCCCCGGCGCCGTTGAAACTGCTCTTCGATTTCGGTGAAATAATTGAAGTAGTTTTCCACGGACGACTCAGCGGGAGCGCGGCTTGCGGCCGGGCCAGCT
>CAWBGY010000007.1:0-282435 GCA_963788505.1 Terriglobia bacterium | reverse complement strand
CCGAAAGTTCACGGCCGGCAGACAAGTGAAAGTCCGCGTAGGCCAGAAACAGTTCAATGCGCTGGTGCGCATCGACACGCCACAGGAGGCGCAGTACTACGCCAATGGCGGCATTCTGCAGTTCGTACTGCGACAGTTGATTGCGAGCAAACCGGCGCCCGTACACGCGTGATTCGGATCGTGTAGGCGCGAGCGTCTTGCTCGTGCAGCAGCGTTCGAACAGCACGAGCGGGACGCTCGCGCCTACACACCCTTATGCCTCTCGTCGAAATTCACCATCTGACGAAAGTTTTCCCGCTCGGCGAGTCGCTGTTCGGCGCTCGTGCCAACAGTGAAGTTCGTGCCGTGGACGATGTGTCGCTCGACATCAACGCCGGTGAAACCCTGGGGCTGGTGGGCGAATCGGGATCGGGAAAAAGCACCTTGGGCCGCCTGGTGTTGCGGCTGATTGAACCCACTTCTGGCAGCGTGCGGTTCGAGGACCGCGACCTGCTGGCGGCCGGTCACCGCGAGATGCGCCGCCTGCGTCGCGACATGCAGATTATTTTCCAGGACCCGTTCGGCTCGCTCGACCCTCGCATGAATGTGGAGGACATCATCAGCGAGCCGCTGGTGATTCATGAAGCGATGAGTCTGACCGCCCGCCGCTCCCGCATTTCCGAGTTGCTGGGCGCGGTCGGCCTCGACCCGTCGGCCCTGCCCCGCTTCCCGCATGAATTCAGCGGGGGACAGCGGCAGCGCATCGGGATCGCACGCGCGCTGGCGCTGCGTCCGAAATTCATCGTGGCGGATGAGCCGGTTTCCGCGCTGGACGTCAGCGTGGGGGCGCAGATCGTGAATCTGCTGGCGCAGTTGCAGCGCGAGTTTGGCTTGACCTATCTTTTTATTTCACATTCCATGCCGGTGGTGCGCTATCTTGCCGCCCGGATCGCGGTGATGTATCGGGGAAAGATTGTCGAGGCTGGGGATACCAGGCAGATTACGGAACGGCCGCAACATCCATACACGCGCAGCCTGCTTCGAAGCCACCCGGAAATCGCGGTGTAGCCGTATGAATTACGTAGGCCCGGACGCCCTCGTCCGGGCGGGCGAGCGCAGCTCGCCAGGTTTGGTGGTTATGCGGAAACCCTCTGGGTTTGGCGGCCCTGCCGCGAAAGACCGGCCGGGCTTCGCCCGGCTGGGCGGGTGAGGGCACCCGCCCCTACGTGTTTTCCGTGAAATCATCTATGCTTTGTACCTGCGTTTTCTGGAGGCAATATGAAATTGTGGCTTGCAATGCTCGCGTTATCCGCTGCCGCTTTCGCTCAACAAGCAAAGAATCCCGTGACCGATGTTTTGCGGGACGCTCTGGCCGGCCGTCAAAAGAATACGGTCGCGGCTATTGACGAAATGCCGGCTGACAAATTTGGCTTCAAGCCTACGCCGGAACAGATGTCGTTCGGCCATCTGGCGGCACACATCGCTGAAGCCAACTATTTCTTTTGTGCCAAAGTTGGCGACGTTGCCGCACCGAAGGTTGAGGAAGTGACGGAGACTGCCGGCAAGGAGAAGCTGGTCGCGGCGGTGAAGGCATCGTTCGACTTTTGCGGGACAGCTCTGGCTAAAGCGGAAGACGCAAAACTCGGCGATCCCATTCAGGATTTCATGGGCAAGACGCGGCCGCGCGCCTGGGCGGCGCTGGCCTTGGCCGGCAGTTGGTCTGATCACTACGGCGCTGCCGCCATGTATCTCCGACTGAACGGCCTGCTGCCGCCAACCGCGCAGAAGAAGCCGGCAGAAAAGAAGTAATGCCGGTTGAGCGCCCCGCCGGAGTGACTGCGGTGGCGGCTGTGTTTCTTCTCGCCGCTGCCTACTTGCTGGCGGTCGGGCTCACCATGCTGGCCCGTCCCGGACTGGTTTCGCTGGCGGCGGGTGCGCAGTTGCTGGGCGGACTCGAACTCGCCGGCCCCTACATGTTTCTGCTCATAGGAGCGTTGGGCGCGGGTATCGCGGTTGGGCTGTGTTTCTTACACCGCTGGGCCCGCTGGCTGGCCATTCTTGTCGCCCTGATTGGCCTCGCCTTGCTGCTGCCCAGCGTCTCCAGCGCCCTGATTGATTTTCGACTCGGAAGGCTGGCCTGGACGGGTCTGGGAGTGATGGTCCGGACGATAATCGTCTGGTATCTCTTCCAGGGACCGGTAGTGGAATACTTTAGTTCAAATTGATCTAAACGAGACATGATATGTGCTGCTACAACATTGATAATATTATGTTTATGGTTAATAGGTACTATTATATACGTACCTATAGCATGGTATAATATACGGAAGTATGGCTTTGAGTATCAAGAACGACAGCACGGAACGGCTGGCTCGTCAGGTGGCAGGCGAGACTGGCGAGTCTCTGACCCAGGCGATTCATGAGGCTCTGCGGGAGCGGTGGGAGCGGCTGCGGGCAGGACGAAAGAGCCGAGTCCTGACCAGCCAGCTCGAAGACGTGTTGCGTCGGGTGGACGCCCTTCCAACTATCGACACCCGGCCGGAAGACGAAATCCTGGGCTATGACGAGCATGGAATGCCACGCTGATGGTGATCGACACCTCCGCGCTGATCGCTATCTTCCTGGCTGAGGCCGAACGCAGGCAGTTTCTCGACCGGATCGTCGAGGCTGCAACCCGGCTCATCTCCGCCGCCAACGCACTCGAAACCGGGATTGTGCTGGAAGCCAGACGCGGCGAAGCCGCAGGTCGCGAGTTTGATCTCTTCCTGGTCCGCGCCAATCTTCAAGTCGTCCCGGTGGACAGCGAACAAGTCGAAATCGCGCGCTCCGCATGGCGCAAATATGGCAAAGGCCGGCATCCGGCGGGACTCAACTTCGGAGATTGTTTCGCTTATGCCCTGGCCAAGTCCTCAGGCGAACCGCTTTTGGCCAAGGGCACCGATTTCTCCACCACCGACCTCGAACTAGTTGCCGGGAACGACGAGAGCGCGAAAACATAAGCCGCTGGTGGGAACTGTTTGTTCCCCGCTCCCCCTGCAAACTACTTCGCAGGTGCGGCTGCCGGTTTGATTGCGCTGGCCGCTTTTTGCAGATCATCCACGGAGCTGGAGGTTAGCTGATACAGTGCCGGTTCGTTTTCTCGCTTCGCTACATAACCAAACAGCGGCACCTGGCAAGCGAGTGGAGAAAGTGCAGATCGCTAAGTCCAAAAATCGTTTCGGAATAAAGTCTTTATCAGCATGCCGGAATTACCCGATATTGCCGCTTACATTACGGCGCTTGAAGAACGCATCGTAGGGCAGCCGCTCGAGCAGGTGCGACTGGCCAGTCCTTTTCTTCTTCGGACTGTGCAGCCCCCAATTGCGAGCGTGGAGGGACGCCTGGTGCGCGAAGTGCGGCGCATCGGCAAGCGCATCGCGATTGGAGTCGAAGGCGATCTCTGGCTGGTGCTGCACTTGATGATTGCCGGACGGCTGCACTGGAAGGCGCGTCTCGCAAAGCTGGCCGGGCGCAAGAACCTGGCGGCCTTCGATTTTCCCGACGGGCTCTTTAGTGCTTACCGAGGCCGGCACGAAGCACCGCGCATCGTTGTCGGTTCTCGCGGGAGAGGAGGCCTTGCGTGACGTCGACCCAGGCGGAATTGACGTCTTCACCAGCGATCTCAACTCGTTTCGCGACGCTCTTACGGTCGAAAATCGCACGCTCAAGAGAGCTCTTACCGATCCGCGCATCGTCAGCGGCATCGGCAACGCCTATTCGGATGAAATCCTGCATTCCGCCCAACTGTCACCGATCACGCTGACGCACAAGTTACAGCCGGAGGAATGGCAAAGGCTGTTTGCTGCGACGAGAGACACGCTCAAACTGTGGATCGACCGGCTGCGCGTAGAGGCCGAGTCTGGATTTCCAGAGAAAGTAACTGCATTTCGCAAGGAGATGGCGGTTCATGGCCGCTACGGAGAACCGTGCCCGAGGTGTGGCGAAAAAATCCAGCGCATTCGCTACGCGGACAACGAAACCAACTACTGTGCGCGATGCCAGACCGGTGGGAAACTTCTGGCCGATCGCAGTTTGTCCCGGCTGCTGCGGTCGGACTGGCCCCGTACGCTCGAAGCACTGGAGGCGCTTAAGCGCCGGTAGAGTCGTGCTGAGAGTGTGGGGCGGGCGCCCTCGCCCGCCTCTTTTGATCTTGATCGTGATCTTGACTGGCGTCGCTCAGCGTATCCCAAGTCTCAAGGCAAAAACGGCGAGCGGGGGCGCCCGCCCTACACAACCTATTCTTCCTCTTCCTTCACATCCCCACGCGCCGCTTTCGCCTTCTCGACGATCTTCTCCTGCAGCATTCCGGGCACGGTGTCGTAGTGATGCATTTCCATGTTGAAGCTGCCGCGGCCCTGGGTCATTGAGGTGAGGTCCACGCCGTAGGTCAGCATTTCGGCCATGGGCACTTCCGCTTTCACCACCGTGTTGCCGCCTTTGTTGTCCATGCCCTGGATGCGTCCGCGGCGGCTGTTGAGGTCGCCCATGATGCTGCCGGCGAAATCGTCGGGCACGGTGATCTCGACCGCCATCACGGGCTCGAGCAGCGTGGGCTTCGCCACCTCCATGGCCTTTTTGAAGGCGATGCGGCCGGCCATCTGGAATGACATGTCGTTCGAATCCACGTCGTGATACGAGCCGTCGTAGAGGATGACCCGGAAATCCACCACCGGAAATCCCGCCAGATATCCGCGGGCGGCCGCGTCTCTGATTCCCTTTTCGATCGCGGGAATGTAGTTCTTGGGAATCGAGCCGCCGAAAATGTCGTTGACGAATTCGAACTCGCCGCCGCGCGGCAGCGGTTCCATCTTGATTTTGCAGTCGCCGTACTGGCCGTGTCCGCCGGTCTGCTTCTTGTGCTTGCCCTGGACGTCGGCCTTGCCGCGAATGGTCTCGCGGTACGGCACCTTGGGCGCTTTCAGCACCACTTCGGTGTGGTACCGCTTCTTCATCTTGGAGACGACCACTTCAATGTGCTGCTGGCCCGTGCCGGCGATCAGGAATTCCTTGGTCTGGGGATCGCGGAAGAAACGCAGCATGGCGTCTTCTTCCATCAGCTTGTGGATGCCGGGGCCCAGCTTGTCCTCGTCGGCGCGGCTCTTGGGCTCGATGGCGAAAGGTGATGGCCGGCTCCGGCAGCTTTACTCGCGGATACTGAATCGGCGCCGACTTGTCGCCCAGGGTGTCGCCGGTCAGCGTGTCTTTCAGTTTGGCCACCGCTCCGATGTCGCCGGCGTGCAACTCCGTCACCGGCACGGCGGTCTTGCCCTGCATGATGGAAATGTGCGCGAACTTTTCCTGGGAGCCGCGGCTGAAATTCACCAGGGTCGCATCGTTCTTCAGGACCCCGGAGAAGACTTTGAAATAAGAAATGCGTCCGGCGAAGGGATCGGACACCGTCTTGAACACATAGAGCGACACGGGCTCGGCATCGGTTTCGTGGCGCCTCGGCGGTTCTCCATTGCTGGACGACGCCGGGTCGCCCTGCACCCACTCGTGCTCCGAAGGCGCCGGCGTGTAGTCGACGATGAAATCCATCACCCGGTCGGCGCCGATGTTGCCCAGACCGGAGCCGAAGATTACGGGGAAGATCTTGTCCTCGCGAATGGCGTTGTGCAGCGCCGGGATCAGGTCTTCCTCCGGAATCGTTCCCTTCTCGAAGAATTCTTCCAGCAGCGCGTCGTTGCCTTCGGCCACCAGTTCCACCAGCTTTTCGTGCTGGGCCTGGGCTTCGTCTTTCATGTCGGCGGGAATCTCGGTTTCTTTACCTTTGCCGTTGCCGCCCAGTTCGTAGGTGTAGGCCTTCATGGTGACCAGATCGACCACGCCGCGGAAGTTTTTCTCTTTCCCGATGGGCAGTTCGAGCGGAATCACGGATCGTCCCGAAGGCGTTGGTCAGCGATTCCAGGACGCGCTCGGCGTCGGCGCGGTCGCGATCCATGCGGCTGGCCACGATCAGGCGCGGCGTCTGATATTCCTCGCAGTAGTTCCACACCCGCTGGGTGACGACTTCGACGCCGGCGACGCCGTCCACCACCACGATCGCGGCATCCACCACCGGCAGCACCAGCTTGGCTTCGTGGACGAACATGCTGAAGCCGGGCGTGTCCACGATATTGATTTTCGTCTTGCCCCACTCCACGTGGGCCAGGCCGGCGGAAATGGACATCTTGCGCGCGATTTCCTCTTCGTCGTAATCGGTGGTCGCGGTGCCGTCGTCCACACGGCCCATGCGCTGGTTCGCCCCTGCCGCGTACAGCATGGCGGAAACCAGCGAGGTCTTGCCTGCGTGTCCGTGCCCAATCACCGCTACATTCCGGATGTTCGCGCCTTCGTAAGCCTTCACAGGTTCGCTCCTTGAGAAAGAGGCGGGCTCATATAGGACTCAAAGAAGAGGACAACTTATAGACCGAAGCCCGGCAGCCTGTCAAAACCTAGGATGCTACCACAGCGGAATTTGGCCGCTCAAGCGGGACAATGGGTAGCGGCTCAATTGGAAACCCATGAACCACGAAGGACACAAAGGTGCACCGAAGGAAGCCTGGAACACGAAGCCTTCGTGATACTTCGTGTCCTTCGTGGTTTATGCACTTGGCGTGTCATATCACGAAACTGACCACTACCAAAGTGTGGCGGGCGCCCCCCGCGAGGGTCAAATTCGACATCAAAGGCCGCGGGCGAGTCGCCCGCGACCACACTTGTCACTTGATGCCGATCACCATCGAGTCGGGGCCCAGCAAATGCTCAACGCGGGTTTCGCCGAAGCCGGCTGCTTTCATCCAGCCCATGCAATCGGCGCCGGTGTAGTCGAAGCCGCCGGGCGTTTCGATCAGCATATTCAGGCTCATCAGCAGGCCGAAGGCGTTTTTGCGAGCGGTCGTCATCAATGATGCCGTCATAGACGATCAGCGCGCCTCCCTGGGGAAGCGCGGCATAGGCCTTTCCCACCAGGATTTTCTTTTCTGCGAGGTTCCAGTCGTGAAGGATGTGACCCATCATCAGGACATCCGCTTTGGGCAAATCTCCTTCGAAGAAACTGCCGGCGCGAAAGGTCACGCGGGAGCTGAGGCCGTTAGCAGCCACATACTCCTCGAAAATCGGGGCCACCTCGGGCAGATCGAAACCCGTTCCTGAAATATGAGGATTGGCCAGGGCCACTTGCACGATCAGATCGCCCTGGGCGGTGCCAACATCTACGGCTGTTTTGTAATTCTTCCAGGGAAACTTGCTGGCGATGAGGCGGTTTGCGCCGGTGCTGATCCCGGTCATGGCCTTTAGAAAGCCCTTCAGGTTCTCCGGGTCGGCGTAGAGCGCTCCAAAGAAATTGGGACCACCGCCCTTGGCCTCGTTTTGCGGCTCTCCGGTACGAAGCGCGGCGGTGAGATCACCCCAGAAGTGGTAAAGGCGGCGATTCGCCATCTCCAGCATCCCGCCGACGTAGGACGGCTTCCGCTTGTCCAGAAATTTGTCGGCCGATGGCGTGTTCGAATACTTGCCGTTCACTCGCTGCAGGAAGCCGAGCGCGACCAGCGCATCGAGAAAATCGCGCGCCGATCTCGGATGCAGCCCCAGGCGGCCCTGCAGGGAATTCAAGTCCTCGGCGCCGTGGGCCAGTTCGGTGAATACTTCCATCTCAATCGCGCTCAGCAGGGTCTTCGAGGCCCAGAATCCCAGGCCCACCTGCATGATGGCTTCTATGTTGGGTTCGTTCATTCGACGGATTGTATCCCAGATTCAAATTGGTGATGACCGCTTTGAACTCCGTCCATGTGTATCTCCGTGGCCAGATGCTCGCAAGCTCGCCATCACCCCTGAGGCGCTAAACTGGGATTCCATGCGCGATGCCAATTCTGCTCCACCTATTAAAACCATTTCGCTTCTTGGAATTCCCTTCGACGCGAATTCTTCGTACCTGCGCGGTCCGGCGCAAGCTCCGCAAGCCATTCGCGAAGAGTTGCACTCCGGCTCCAGTAATTTGTGGACCGAGGATGGCATTGACCTGGGGCGGCCGGGTTCCTTTCACGACGCCGGAGATGTGGTTATGCCCGACGATGCCGAAGCGGCCTTCCCCGCGATCGAATCCGCCGTCGATCAGACTTTAAAGCTGGGCCATCCGCTGATTTGTTTAAGCGGCGATCACTCGGTGACCTATCCCACCATCAAGGCGTTTCACGCGCACTATCCGGATCTGACGATTCTGCACTTCGACGCTCATCCGGACCTTTACGATGTGCTCGATGGCAACCGCCACTCTCATGCCTGCCCCTTCGCGCGCATCATGGAGGAACATCTGGCCCGCCGACTGGTGCAGGTCGGCATTCGCACCATCAACCACCACCAGCTTTCGCAGGCCACCAGATTCGGCGTGGAAGTTGTCACCATGCGAAACCTGGATCGCTTCTCCGGCCTGAAGTTCGAGGGCCCACTTTTTATTAGCTTAGACCTGGACGTACTTGATCCGGCGTTCGCGCCCGGCATCTCGCACTATGAGCCGGGAGGAATGTCGGTTCGAGAAGTGCTGGGCTGCATTCAGCGGTTGAAGGTTCCAGTCGTTGGCGCCGACATTGTCGAGTACAACCCGACCCGGGATGTTCACGGACAGACCGCCATGGTATGCGCCAAGTTCGTGAAGGAAATTGCTGCCGCGATGCTTCGCCAGGACAATCTCGCGCCCAACGCCTGGCCGTAGAACACCTGGCCTGACATTGATCAGGTTCTGAGCAAGGGCTTACGCTTTGGACGCTTTCGCCTTATAGAAAGTCCAACTACCTTTCACCGATCCGGCGATCAGAAGCGCTCCACCAGACATGGCCAACGCCACCAACAAACTCGTCCACTCATTTCCGTTATGCTGCGCCGCAGCCACTCTGGGCAGATGCACGATGAGCACCCACAGAAAGAACATGAGTCCCAACAAAGTTGCGGACAGCCGGGCCGCTTTCTGAGTGGCGATAGAGAACGCGGCAGCGACAAATGCCGCCCCCACGAAATAGGCCCAGAACAAGCGGCCGGGAATCCACGCCGGCACCAGGGTTGCGATGAAGCGCGCATACAGGAAATGTTGGATCCCGAACACCACGAGGGTCGCGGCAAAAAGGAGCCGTCCCGGCTTGCTGGCTCCGGCCAGGAGCAGTGCAGCGCCGCACAGCGCCAGAAGTTCAGAACCACTGGTCCATGGGCCCGGATCGTGAATATTCGCGGCCAGTCTGGGTCCGAAAACAATCAGAGCGCGCAGCAAAAGCAGGGCGGCCAGAAGCATCGCAACCCAATGCCGCTTCCGTCCCATGGCAATACAAACCGAAGCCGCGAGAAGCACAGCCGTCGTTATGTATGCCCAGAACGGGACGGCCCGGACTCCAGGGAGGTCCGGGTGCCGGCCCCGCCAAAAATGCATGGACTAGGAATTGAACGGCAAACCCCGCCATGGCGATGGCAAAAAGAATCCGGCCAAGTCTGCTTAACTTTTCCATTGTGCTTATGATCCTCCCCGCGGCAATCGCACCCCGGGGTCCCGGGAATTTCCCTCAATTTCAAATCCATTCGCCCGGGCAAGGCGATGAATCATACAGCGGAACCGAGCTTCGTCTTCACCATTTCTTGAAAATCACGAACACCGCTGCCACGATCAGGGCAAATCCCACGATGTAGTTCCACCTGATCTGTTCGTCGAGATAGAGCACCGAGAAGACCGAGAAAACCGTCAGGGTGATGACTTCCTGGATGGTCTTGAGCTGGACCGCGCTGAATTCGTACGATCCGATGCGATTGGCGGGGACCTGGAAGCAGTACTCGAAGAACGCAATGCCCCAGCTGATCACAATGACTTTGAACAAGGGCGCCTGCCGGAACTTCAGGTGGCCGTACCAGGCGAAGGTCATAAAGATGTTTGAGATGGTCAGCAGGACAATCGTGGTCATAGACGGTATGCTGCCTCAAGTGGCAGTGCCTTTTCCAGTGGCGTAACGATAAATTGCGTCTTCGATTCCAGGTAGTGGTCCAATATCTTGGAGGCACCAGCAGCGACGAGTTGCTTTTGACCACTATGTTTCCCCAACTTGCCCGATTCGCGGATGTCGGATTTCTGCTGCTCCGGCTCATGGTCGGCGTGGTCTTCATGGCCAGCGGCTGGAGCCATCTCAAGCATTCCGAAGCGCGGAGCAAAAGCATCGGCATGAGCCCGGGCTTTACGATTGTCCTGGGCGCCGCTGAAGTGGCGGGGAGCCTGGGTGTCATGCTCGGGATTCTGACTCAACTGGCCGCGCTCGGGCTGATCCTGATTATGCTGGGGGCGATCCAGAAAAAGATTTTCGTGTGGCATACCGGGTTCTGGGGTCAAAACACCTACGGCTGGCACTACGATCTCATGCTGGTAGTGATGAACCTGGTCATCCTGGTCACCGGTGGCGGCCGTTGGGTACTGCTGAAGTAGCCAGCGAGCCTGTCAACTGGCGGATGGTTTTGGGAACCAATCTCAGTCCGCCAAACTGATGCACTAGAGTAACCGGGTAATGCTTGCGCGCTGGCTTCGCGTCACTTATTCTGGTAGCGAACGTTTCGCCGGTCAGTGTTCGCCGGTAATGAACGGCCGAACCTGGAGCCGGCGGAACCCAGACTCAGCAAACCAGCCATGTATCGCCTGACCGCCAGATTGTTGCTTGTGCTGCTGCTTGCGGGCACGTTTGTTCCGGCAGCCCTGGCGCTTTCTGCTCCCATGCCGCAGGCCTGCTGCATGCGGATGGCGATGCACGATGCTGCTATGCACGCCTGCTGTCCGCGGAAGCCGATGCACGATCACGGCAGCCGCCATCGTGAAATCCAGGCGGTCGGTTGCCAGCATCAGAACTGCTCCAGCCTGGTGACCACTGCTTTCTGGGCCGAGTTGGGATCGGGCATTGACTCCAATTTCTATCCGCCTCTGGCCTATCTCTCGCCGGAGTCGCATCCGGTCCGGCCCAGCAATCAGGCCAGCGCTCTTCAGCCCGTTCGCGGTCCCCCACTCAACTGACAAACCTGCTCTGACTTTCTACCTGGTTTCTTTCTGGCTGCACTCCGTCTCCGCGTTCAAGCGGGGTGCTGGTCGCCGCCCGTGAAATTGACCACCCTCCGCCGGCAAAGGCCCGCGACGGCGTGGTCCAGACGGTGGAGTTCGATGGAAGAGGCCAGGTTCGTCACGGGCGATGTTGCGGCCGGATCAAGGTCGCTGAGGTGAAATGCCGGGTCGTGATTCACGTTCACAACCACACAACTCGCTGCATTCGGCGGGAAGTCGGGATCGGCGCGGACGCTGCTCCTGGCCGGCACTAGAGGACGGGACTGGGGGAAACTATGACTTACAAGAGAAAGAGCACGTTAGTTGTGATCGTATTTCTGCTGAGCAGCCTGACCGCGTTTGCCACCATCTTTGGCACGGTCAGTGGCCTGATCCACGACCCGCAGCACCGTCCGGTGCAGGGCGCGCAGGTTACCCTGCAAGCCGCGAATTCAGCCTGGACCAAGTCGGTCACCAGTAACGACGCCGGCGAATTTCAGTTCGACACCGTGCCCCTGGGCGAGTACACGGTAACGGTCGAATCACCCGGCTTCGCCTCGCAAGAGCAAAAACTTACTCTAAGCTCAGAGCGCGACGCTCGCACCCACTTTGCGCTTACGATTGCCCAGACCCAGGAGACGGTTGAAGTCAAGGACGAATCCGCCGCGGTGAACCCCGAGTCCTCTACTACCGAAACCCTGGTAAGCCGGCGGCAGATTGCGCAAACTCCGGGAGCCGATCAGACCAACAGCTTGAGCATGATCACGAACTACGTCCCCAGCGCCTACATGGTTCACGACCAGCTCCACATCCGGGGCGGACATCAGGTCTCATGGCTGATCGACGGCGTTCCCGTGCCGAATACGAATATTGCTTCGAACGTGGGGCCGCAATTCGATCCCAAGGACATCGACTACCTCGAAGTGCAGCGCGGCGGCTACTCCGCGGAATACGGCGACCGCACCTACGGCGTCTTTAACGTGGTGACCCGCTCCGGCTTCGAGCGCGATCACCAGGCCGAGTTGGTCACCAGCTATGGCAGCTTCAATCGCACCGAAGATCAGTTCAGCATCGGCGACCACACGGACCGCTTCGCTTACTACGGCAGTGTTTCCGGCAACCGCAGCGACCTCGGACTGGAAACGCCGAGTCCCGAGGTGCTGCACGATCTGGGCGCGGGACTCAGCGGTTTTACTTCCCTGACATTCAACAAGACCCCAAGCGACCAGCTTCGCCTGGTGACTTCCGTGCGGGGCGACCACTATCAGGTCCCCAACGATCCAGACCAGCAGGCCGCCGGTATTGGCGACGTGGAAGACGAGCGCGATGATCTGGTCAATTTTTCCTGGCTGCACACCATCGACCCAGGAGCGATCGTGACGGTTTCACCCTTCTACCACTTCAACCGCGCTCACTACACTGGCGGATATACGGGCCAGCCCGATCCCGACGTGGTCATTCCCGAGGATGACCGGGGCTCGAATTACGTTGGCGGCGTGGTTTCTCTGGCCGTCAATCACGGCAAACACAATGCCCGCGCCGGTTTCCAGGTCTTTGGAGCGCGCGACAACCAGCTGTTTGGAATCGTGACCAGCGACGGCAGCAATCCACCGCTGAATCAGCGCGAGATGGTCTGGGGGAACGTCGAAGCGCTGTTTCTGGAAGATCAGTACAAGCTGACCAGCTGGCTGACCCTCAACGGAGGAGTGCGGCTTACCCATTTCGGTTCAACCATCAGCGAAAATGCGGCGGATCCGCGGATCGGCGCGGCCGTTCGCATTCCGCGCCTCAACTGGGTGCTGCGCGGGTTCTATGGACGTTACTATCAGGCCCCGCCACTGCTTACCGTGAATGGTCCGCTGCTCGAACAAGCCGCCCAGCAGGGGTTCGGTTTTCTGCCGCTGCGCGGCGAACGCGATGAGCAGCACGAATTCGGTCTCACCATTCCTTTCGCGGGCTGGACCTTCGATGTCACCAACTTTCGCACCGGCGCGAAGAACTTTTTCGACCACGACATCCTGGGAAATTCCAACATTTTCTTTCCGCTTACCATCGATCGCGCCCGCATTCGCGGCTGGGAAGGCACGGCAAACTCGCCCCGCATCGCGGGACGCGCCCAGTTCCACGCGGCCTATTCCCATCAATACGCGGAAGGCGCCGGCGGCGTCAGCGGCGGGCTTACCGATTTCGAGCCGCCGGACGAGGGCTATTTTTTCCTCGACCACGACCAGCGCAACACGCTCGCCGCGGGCGTGAATCTCACACTGCCCCGGCGGGTGTGGGTTGACTTCAATGCAAATTACGGTTCTGGTTTTGTCGATGGCGAAGGGCCGGAACATTTGCCCTCGCATGAAACCTTTGACCTGTCGCTGGGGAAGTCATTGGGTGAAAACTGGGACGTGCGTTTGACCGGCCTGAACTTGTCCAACCACCGCTATCTGCTGGACAACAGCAACACTTTCGGGGGCACGCACTATGTGGATCCCCGGGAGATCTCGGTCCAGGTGAAATACAGGTTCCGCTTCTAGAAAACGGACCGCTCGCATCAGACCTCGGCCCGAGAGCGCCTCGCTCTCAGCCCAGGTCGTCGTATGATCTGGAGAACAGAGGAACCACTGATGAGATTCGTTCTGGCGTTTCTGGCTATTCTGGGTATTGCCGCCTCCACGCTTGCCTTGCGCGAGCATTACCGGACCGACACGTCACCTTGCAGTATCAACGAAAGATGGGATTGCGGGATCGTGAACCACAGTCCTTATGCGGTCCTCTGGGGCGTGCCGGTGGCGGCCATCGGGATCGCGGGCTATCTGCTGCTGGGGGCGCTGGCGCTCAAGCGCTGGTATTCGGCTTTGTTGCCGCTTTCGTTGGCCGCCCTCGCGTTCTCCCTCTATCTTGCCCACATTGAAGCGCATCTTTTGGGAGTCTGGTGCGTTTACTGTGTGGCCTCACTGGTCGTGATTTCTGCTTTTACCTTGCTGGTTTTAGGGACGGTTGTGAACCGCTTCCGGAGTTAGCCCTGCGCGCCGATGTTTTTGAGCGCTGTCAGTAGTTCTTCGTTATTCGGCGCCTGGTCCAGCGGATATATTTTGGCGAACGCAATCTTTCCCTGCTTGTCCACGATGAACACGGCGCGCTCACAAATGCCGGGAAAGGGCGGCTCCTTGCGCAGGATTCCAAACTGTTCCGAAACCTTGCCGTGGGGATAAAAATCCGCGCACATGGGCGTATGCATCATCCCGATTTCTTTCTTCTGCCAGGCAAGTTTGCTGGGAATCGAGTCCACGCTGATGTCGACGACCTGGGCATCGAGGCGGGCGAACTTGTCGCGGTCGGCGTCGAAGGCAGGCACCTGGGCGGCGCAAGTCGGCGTCCAGTCCAACGGATGGAAACTCACCACCACGTTCTTCTTGCCGTGGTAGTCACTGAGCTTTACTTGCAGATGGCGTTCGCCTTCGACCGCGGGCAACTCAAAATCCGGAGCTGTGTCTCCAACCTTCAGGGGCATGGCTTTCTCCTTGAATATTCATGTTAATTGACCTGGCTGCGGCGCGATACCGGGCCTTGCCCCTGTTCCAGGGCAGTTCCAGCGGCCAACGGGCGGCTGCCTTGCCAAAATTAACATTGCTTTAACATTTGCCCAAGCGCCTGACGCTAATATCTCCGGATGCCACAGGAGCCTCTCGCCATAGAAGACCTCCCTGGCCCGAAGGACGGACAACGGATCCTGCGCCTCACCGGGCCTCTCACCATGAGCACGCTGTTTGATTTTCAATCCAGGGTTCGCACCGACACTTCGCGCGTGCTGATGCTGGATTTCACCAACGTTCCCTACGTGGATTCGGCCGGAATTGGCGCGCTGGTCGGCGCTTACGTCACCCACCAGAAAGACGGGCGCAGCTTGTACCTGATCGGAGTGAGCGAACGGGTTCATAGCGCGCTCAAGGTCACTCGAGTCGAGCAGTTTTTCCGTTTTGTCGATTCGGCGACGGCGGCGGAGCAAGCGATCACCACCTAGGAACTTGTGCTCCGTCGGGGTTTATCATGGGGCATGGTTTTCCGCCGGGCAGTCATTTATTTAGCCATTCTTTTGTTGTTCTCGACGGCGTCGTTCGCGGGCATATCCGACGACGTACGTACGGCCCTGGCACGCAATAACATTGGCGCGGCCGAAGCTGAACTGCAGAGTTACCGCGCGCGCCAGGGCGTAACGCCGGACTATGTGGAAGCTCTTTCCTGGATGGCTCGGGCCAGCCTTCTGTCCAACCAGTTGGAACGCGCGGAAACCTATGCCAGGCAAACCGAGAGCCTGTCCCGCCAGCTGCTCGCCAAGCGCGCGCTGGATGCGGAGCCGCATTTGCCGACCGCTCTCGGCGCCGCCATCGAAGTCCAGGCCAAAGTGCTGGCTGCCCGCGGAGAGCAGGCTCAGGCGGTCGCGCTTCTCCGCCGCAGCCTGCTGACCTACCGGAACACTTCCATCCGGGCCCGATTGCAGAAGAATCTCAATGTGCTCGGGCTCACGGGACAGCCCGCGCCGGCCTTAAAAATCACGCAATACATCGGCCCGAAACCGGTATCCCTTGCCCAGCTGCACGGTTCCCCGGTGCTGCTTTTCTTTTGGGCGCACTGGTGCGCGGACTGCAAAGCGGAAGGCCCGGTGATCGCCCGCCTGAGCACCGAGTTCGGTAACCGCGGTCTGATGCTTCTGGCGCCCACGCAGCTCTACGGATACGCGGCCCAGGGAGAGGATGCGCAGCCCAAGGATGAGCTTCCCTACATCGAACGGGTGTGGCAGCATTTCTATCCCGGACTGCACGGCGTTCCCGTCCCGGTCAGCCAGGAGAATTTCAATCTCTACGGCGCCAGCACAACGCCGACCCTGGTCTTGCTCGATCGCCGCGGCCGCGTGGCACTCTACCATCCCGGCGCAATGCCCTACGAGGATCTCCGCTCCGCCATCGAGAAAGTAATCCGCTGAACTGAGAACTGGGAACGGTGAACTGCGAACTGGTATTTTGACTTTCAGTCCGAATCCAGCTTCCGGGCATTCCGCGGTTTAAGATTTCCTCCCCAGCATCTACAATCTGCAATCGCATGGACGAAACCCGCATCGTGGAATTGCTCGCGCCGTTCCTGAGCGAGAGTGTGCAAGGCGGACCGGACCAAGGAACCGCTGGGGCCAGAAACTCTGCAGTTCTTTCCCCCGCACAAGCTGGGTATATATTGACGTACATCGATCTATTGCGGCGCTGGAACGATCGCATCAATCTCACCTCGGTGCGGGAACCGGACGAAATTGTCAAACGTCACTTCGGCGAATCCATTTTTGCCGGCCGACAACTGTTTCCCCGGACCGACGGGGCAGCAGCGACCGGGCTCCATCTCATTGATGTTGGCTCCGGGGCTGGCTTCCCGGGCCTGCCCATCAAGATCTGGGCGCCGCACCTGCACCTGACGTTGATCGAGTCGAGCCAAAAAAAGGCCACCTTCCTTCGGGAAGTGGTACGAAGCCTGGGATTGGAGAGCGTCGATGTATTTACCGGGCGCGCGGAGACGTTCCCCGGGGCAGCGGGAGATGTCGTTGTTCTTCGTGCCGTTGAGCGCTTTGACTCTATCCTGCCGGTCGCGGCGAGTTTGGTAAGGCCGGGCGGCCGCCTGGCCGTCCTGGTCGGCGAATCTCAACTGGGCAGAGTTCGGGAGCTGGTGCCGGATCTGAGGTGGAAGGTACCAGTTCGACTTCCGCTCTCATCCAATCGTGTCCTGACCGTTGGAAGTGACGGACCAAGATAATAAACACAGACGCCGATTGTGGGAGATTGGCGCCGTTTGTAGGCACTGTCGGCATGGTTTGTCCCAGCAATCAGGTACTTACTTTGGTGATAGTGGGAAGAACCGTGATTATTAGTGTTTGCGACAGGGATACGCTCAGTCAATATCCGAGATAGTAAACGCACCCGCACCATAATAGTAATAGTGGGAATATTGTGGCTATGTATGAGAGATGCGAAGCCTTATTACGCTATATCTTGGCACAAAGTGGTAAGTTATGTCGATATTTAGATTATCCACGGCCGGTGGCCAGTTGAGAATGCGATATAACCGTGATTCAGTGTTTGACCAACGCCGGGGCCGGATGGCGTGTTCCACGTGGAACACGAAATCCAGATCTGGCATTACGCTGGTCTGGTTCGTAGCTCGGGGGCCATGTTGGATTGGACGGGGATTGCTCCGCTGTAATTCGCCATTTGCCCCCCTTGCTTTCGCGTGATTATTGATTCTGGTCCAACGATCAAGCTTCCTCCAAAATTGTTCCACGTGGAACCTACCCCACTCAACTTCGTCTAGAAGTATGCGAGTGAATGTTCTACCGGGAACATTCCTGTGGAAAGGCCCGGTACGGATTTGTCTAACTCGCAGCTGCTAAACAGACTGATGCGATTTCGAGGAGTGCACCAAAATACGTCATTGCAATCGCATGTTGATTCGGCCTATTCTCCGAACATCTCTCGGTTCTCCATAATTTAAATGGGACGCATTATTGCGGTAGCCAACCAGAAGGGCGGCGTTGGCAAGACTACGACCGCCATCAATCTGGCCGCATCTTTCGCGGCCGCTGAAGTCAACACATTGCTCGTGGACTGCGATCCCCAGTCAAATGCAACCAGCGGACTGGGCCTGGTCAGGGATCCGGAGCGAATCAGCACCTATCATTTGCTCATGGATGGGACCAGCCCGGAGCAAGCGGTGCAGCCGACCGAGCTCGAACAACTATGGCTGGTGCCTGCGCACAAGAACATGATCGGCGCCAATCTCGAACTGGTCGACGCCGAGCGCCGGGAGTTTCGCCTGCGCGACGCGTTATCCACTCTTCGTGACCGCTATCAGTTTATTGTGCTCGACTGTCCACCCGCACTCGATCTGCTCACCCTTAACGCCCTGGTGGCCGCGGATGCGGTTCTGATCCCGATGCAAGCGGAGTATTTCGCTCTGGAAGGAATCAGCGAGTTGCTGGATACCGTGGAGCGCATCCGCGCCAGCTTCAACCCGGAGCTTGCCATCGAAGGCGTGGTGCTCACCATGCTCGACGAACGCACCAATCTGGCCCAGCAGGTGACGGCGGAGCTGAAAAGGTTCTTTGGCGACAAGCTTTGCGCGACCACAATCCCGCGGAACATTCGCCTGGCCGAGGCGCCCAGTCACGGACGCCCGGCGCTGCTGTACGATCCGCGATCGAAAGGGGCGGAGAGCTACATCCGCCTGGCCAAGGAGATCATCGCGCACCACCTGCCGGCGGAGGCTGGACCCCCGGTGCAGGAGATGGACCGGACTGCCTAGTATATAGACGATTATCAATGTATTAAAATTGATAGTTATCGATGTAATGTTGAGGGCAGCCGACAGAGTTCGGCGGTGAGCATAAGCGGTGCAGGCAACCAGATTCGAGGAAAGCATGACAACGGCAGAGAAAGCGGTTATGGCCGAGGTGGACAAAGCAGCTCCCGAGAAGAGGAAAGCGTTGGGTAGAGGCCTGGAGTCGCTGCTGCCCAGCAGGCCACGCGCGGTTGGACCCGCCGCGGTGATCTCTGCCAGCCCTGCGGTGGCTGCGCCGGCCGTAGCCGGGGCGCCCGCGCCGCCCGTGTCCGACGGTCGGGACGCAGTGGTCCACATTGCGCTCGAACAGATCGAAGAAAATCCCTACCAGACCCGCTATCAATTCAGCAACGATGCCTTGGAAGAGCTGGCGAATTCGATTCGGGCCAACGGCGTGGTCCAGCCGGTGGTGGTGCGTCCGGGCACGGATGGGCGCTATTTGTTGATTCTGGGAGAGCGGCGCTGCCGGGCGTCAAAGCTGGCGGGAAAGGCAACGGTTCCGGCGATTGTGCGGCGGGTTTCCGACCAGCAGGCGGCCGAGATGACCGTGGTCGAAAACCTGCAGCGGCAAGACCTGAACTGCATTGAGCAGGCGGCTGCGTTTTCCAAGCTGAGCCGCGATTTTGGGTTGACCCAGGAGCAGATCGGACAGCGGGTTGGAGTTTCGCGGGAGTCGGTGTCGAACTACATGCGGCTCCTGAAGCTGCCGGCGGCGGTGCTGCAGCACCTGCAGGAAGGACGGCTCGGGTTCAGCGAGGCCAGGGTGCTGTTGCAGTTGCTCGACCCCGGCCTGGTTGAGAAAGTGGCCGACGAAGCGGTGCGGAAGCATCTTTCGGTGGCGCAACTGGAAGAACTGGTGGACCGGACCAATATTCCGCTGGTGAAGGACGAGACACCGGGCCGTGCGCGCTGGGTCGATCCCAATGTACGCGCGGCGCAGACCGAGATGGAACGAGTTCTGGGCATGCGAGTGCGCATCCGCGACCGCAAGGGAAAGGGAAAGATCGTGATCGAGTACGCCACGCTCGAGGACTTTGATCGCGTGGTCGAGATGCTGAAGCGAAACTAGCTGGTTTCACTCTGCGCGCCCGAACCCAGGATTTGCTGGGAGCGCCCTGACAGTTTTGCGGGCGCGATCTTCGTCCAATAGTCTTCGTCCAATAGAACGCACCGGAGATATTCCTCCTGCCGGCTCGCATAAGACTGAGCAAAATCCTTGAGGGGTTAGCTTCCGGCTGAGAATCCGCCTACATTCGCGACCGTGAGACGCAGATATTTGTGGGGATTTACCGGCGTGTCGTTGATACGGACTTCGTAGTGGAGGTGGGGACCGGTGCTGCGGCCACTTTCGCCGACGTACCCGATGGTATCGCCGCGATGCACATGTTGTCCCGGCATGACCGCGAAGTTCGCCAGGTGTCCATAACGGGTTGTAATGCCGTGGCCGTGGTCGATCATGATGGCCCGTCCGTACCCGCCCAGGAAATCGGCGAAGGTGACCACGCCATCGGCGGGCGCCACTACCGGCTGTCCATCAGTCGATCCGATATCGATGCCGCTGTGGAAAGCGCCTTCCCCGTTGAACGGGTCAATACGCTCGCCAAAGGAACCGGTTACCGGGCCTTCAACCGGCCAGAGATTGGGAGCTGAATTTGCCCTCTGCCAGTCTGCCGTGGTCACGTTACGCGTAAGCCCCAGAGAAAGGCCAGTCATGGTAGCGCCGCTCAGAGCGGAACTCTTGAGCGCGCCGAGTTGGTCCAAAGAAGAGACGACTTGAGAACCGGCAACGTTTTCCGAAGACGCAGTCACCAGATTGGGGTCGGCCTTCAGCCCGTAAAGGGAAGAAACCTCTCCAGCCAGTGAGCCCAGGGACGCCACCTGAATGTCCCTCTCCTTAGCCACCTGCTCCAGACGCGAATAGCGGTTCCTGAGGTCCTCCCGCTCGGTGCGGAGCTCGTTATAGTGCGACACCTTCAGCAGCATGCGCAGGTACGAACTGGCGATGCCGGTCAGGCTCAAACCCACGATCGACGCTCCCACCAGAAACACATAGAGGTAGTGAACGGGGATGGGGATCTTGCGGATCTGACCGTCGTCACCGCGTGCCACAAAAAGGATGTAGAAGCGCTTTTGCAATTTGTTCCTTCCGTTAGTGATCAGGATCGGCCCAGCCAGGGGCGGCTCGCGGTTACGAGAGCCCTGACTGCCATCCTGAATCCGGGCCAGCTTCCCATCTTGGAACTAGAGCTGTTTTGCGCGCCCGAACCCTACCGGAACCGGGGTGGCCAAAATGCCTCGTCCGCAATCCCTACTGGATGCAGCACTTAGTTCGGCCACAAGTGTTTGGACAGCTCCGCAACGGTAACAAAGTAGGTTCCCCCCTGTCAACGTTGGCGGGCTTACCAATGCCGGGTATGGAGGACTGCCCGATAGGACCTGTTACTCGGTGGTGACTTTGGGAGGGAGGGTAACGTGCACCTGGCAGTTTCGAACCAGACGTGCACGAGCGGGACGCTCGCGCCTACATTCAACCCTTGCACCTGCACGAGCGGGACGCTCGCGCCCACATTCAACCCTTGTATATTTGATTGCGCCGTGCCCCTGCCTGAGAAAGCGCTGATCGGCCGCATTCGAGACCAGGTTGCAAACCGTCGTGGCGCCGGGTTGCGCGGCGGAATCGGCATTGGGGACGACGCTGCGGTCGTCCCAATTCCCCACGGCCACGAAGCCCTGGTGACGACCGATTTCAGCCTGGAGAACGTGCATTTCAAACGGGCCTGGCATCCGCCGGAGAGCGTGGGACACCGCTGCCTGACTCGCGGCCTCAGCGACATCGCCGCCATGGGAGGGGAGCCGCTGGCCGTGTTTCTTTCGCTCGCCGTACCGCGCAGCTTGCCGCAGTCCTGGGTGGATGGCTTCGTGCGCGGCCTGACGAAACTGGCGGACGCCTTCAAAGTCAGCCTCGCCGGGGGCGACACCGCCGAGTCTCCTGGCGGCATCCTGGCTGACATCGTCGTGCTGGGCTCGGTGCCGAAGGGGAAGGCGGTGCTGCGTTCGCGGGCCCGGCCGGGTGACCTTATTTACGTGACCGGCGAACTGGGAGCTTCCGCGGCCACCCTGGATTTGCTTTCCCGGGGAAAGAAGCTTCGCCGTCCGGACTTTCCCCGTCACTTCCATCCCATGCCGCGAATTGACGTCGGCCGCTTTCTCCGGCAACAGGGATTGGCTTCGGCCATGATCGACATCAGCGACGGCCTCTCCACCGACCTCGGCCATATCTGCGAAGAGAGTGGTGTAGGAGCGGAGCTCGAAACCGAGGCCATACCGCTCGCCAGCATGAAGATGGCGAAGCCGCCGAGGCCAGTTGATCTGCGCTTCGCCCTGCACGGAGGCGAAGATTATGAATTGCTGTTTACCGCCCCGCCGGGAAAGAGAGTTCCGTCCCGAATCGGGGGAGTCGCGATCCGGCCGATTGGACGGATCACACGCGGCCGAAAGGTCTTTCTGCGGGAAAAAGGCAGGAAGCAGGAATTGCTGCCGCGGGGCTGGGAACATTTCAAGCAACAACAATAATTAACGATGACCGTGGGAACACGGACTGTGCCGCTCCCCTCGGTCACCTACTGAGTCTCTATTCTCCGGAATCGAACAGGACTAGAGTAGAACCATGCAGTCTCCCTATTGCTTGCACTTGATTCTTGTTGGCATCGTACTGTCATTTTCGGCGTTGGCCCAGCCCGTTCCACCGCCGTCGAAGTCAGCCGTGGACGACGGTTTTATTCAGAAGGAGTTCGGATCGACTTGCAAACTGATGCCGGGGCCGCCACAGCTGAAGGCGGACCTGAATGGCGACGGTATCGAGGACCTGGTCGTCGCTGCCCGCTGCACCAATCCCCTGGCAGACCAGACGGAACACAATTTTACGGTGATCGATCCGTATAACAGCTTTTTCGGCTACGGGGACACCAAGATCACGACCCAGTTTGCCTCGGAGGATCCGGCGACCCGAGGTCTGGTGTTGCTCGTCATTCACGGTTCCGGCCCCGAGGCCTGGCGCGCCGCTACTCCCAAGGAGAAGTTCGTGATCGTGAATCTTCCCTTCAGACAGGTGGCGGTAAAAAAAATGATGCTGAAGAAGAAGGCCATTATGGCGATCTATGCCGAGGAAACGGGCGGCGATCGCACCACCTCCGCGATCTTCTGGGATGGCAAGCGGTACAAGTACCGACCCATGGGCTCGAGCCTGGAATAGCGGACGCCGGGCTGAGGTCTGATGTCCGACGCCTGACTCCTGATGTAATCTTTCCATCATGAATCTCGAGCAGAAACTGGAAGAGTTAAAGAAACGAGACCGCCTGGCTGCCGAGGGTGGCGGGGAGCAGCGCCGCCAGCGGCAGCATAAGGAAGGCAAGATGTCGGCCCGCGAGCGGGTCGAGTTTCTGCTCGATGAGGGCACGTTCGAAGAGACCGACAAGCTGGTCACCCACCGTTCGAACGACTTCGGCATGGCCGAGCAGAAATACTACGGCGACGGATTCATCACCGGTTACGGACGCATCGAAGGCCGGCTGGTGTTCGTCTTCGCCCAGGATTTCACGGTTTTCGGCGGATCGCTCTCCGAAACCAACGCGGCCAAAATCGTCAAGATCATGGACCTGGCCGCCAAGATGGGCGCGCCCCTGATTGGCCTGAACGATTCCGGCGGCGCCCGCATTCAGGAAGGCGTGGTATCGCTGGCGGGCTACGCGGACATTTTTCTGCGCAACACTTTATATAGCGGCGTGGTGCCGCAGATTTCCGCCATCATGGGGCCGTGCGCGGGCGGCGCGGTTTATTCGCCCGCCATCACCGATTTCATTCTGATGGTGGAAAAGACCTCGTACATGTTCATCACCGGGCCGGACGTGATCAAGACGGTCACGCATGAGGAAGTGACCAAGGACCAGCTGGGCGGGGCTCACACTCACAACGAGACTTCCGGCGTGGCCCACTTCATGGCGCACGACGATGCGGAATGCCTCTCCATGGTGCGTGAGTTGCTGAGCTTTCTTCCGTCCAACAATCTTGACGATCCGCCGCGGCGGGCGTGCTCTGATCCCACGGACCGCGCCGATGCCGCCCTGGACCGGATTGTGCCGGATGCCTCGAACCTGCCCTATGACATCAAGGATGTGATTCACGCCGTCGCCGATGACGGCTATTTCTTCGAGGTGCAGGAGCACTACGCCAGGAACATCGTGGTAGGCTTCGCCCGGCTGAATGGGCGTTCGGTCGGGATTGTGGCGAACCAGCCGGCGTTTCTCGCCGGCACGCTCGACATTAACGCTTCCACCAAGGGCGCGCGGTTCGTGCGTTTCTGCGATTGCTTCAACATCCCGCTGATCACGTTTGAAGATGTTCCCGGATTTCTACCCGGCATCACCCAGGAGTATGGCGGAATCATCAAGCACGGCGCCAAGCTGCTGTTCGCCTTCGCCGAGGCCACTGTGCCGAAGATCACGGTCATTACGCGCAAGGCCTACGGCGGAGCCTATTGCGTGATGGCGTCAAAACATATCCGCACCGACGTAAACTATGCCTGGCCGACCGCGGAAATCGCGGTGATGGGTCCGGAGGGCGCAGTTGACATCGTGTACAAGCGCGAACTGGACCGGGCGCCGAAGCGCGAAGAGCTTCGCAAAGAGAAAATCGAAGAGTTCCGCGAAAGATTCGCCAATCCCTACGTAGCGGCGGAACGGGGATTTGTGGATGCCGTTATCCAGCCCCGGGAGACACGCAAGAAGCTGATTCAGGCGCTGGCCATGCTGGAGACCAAGCGGGACAAGAACCCGCTGAAGAAGCATGGGAATATACCGCTGTAGAGTCCGTACGGTCTAATGTGGTCGCGGGCGACTCGCCCGCGAAATGCCGGCAGCGGCACCGGTTCAGGTTCTTCCCGAAACCAGCCCTGTCATCCCGACCGGAGCGAAGCGCAGTGGAGGGACCTGCTGTGCTGTGGTTTCGACAGCAACCCTCAGCGGCTAAAGCCGCCATCCCTGGCATCTAATCGGCACGACTGAAGTCGTGCCCTTCCACAGAGCTCTCCAAATCGGTCTTATCCGCGGCCTCACTCCTTCGGCGGCGATAGCGACAGCATCGACCCGTGCCGAACGTGCACCACAAAGACTGACTCGTCGAGCACAACAAAGAGCAAACGATAAGTGCCTCGGTTGCCCGTACCGAAAAGCAGTTCGCGGATGGGTTGATCAAAGGAAGCGCTTTCGGGAGCCAGCGGACATCGTTCGGGGCGGCGGGCAAGACTCCTGGCGGCCTGACGCGCGCGCCGAACCCAGTTGCGGGCCGCGCTGGGCGCGTAACTGCGGATATAGCGATACGCTGTTCGCAGATCAGATTCAGCGTCCGGAGTGATGACCACGCGGTAGATCATCTACCGGTCAAATCTTCCCGTTCCAGTTCGTCAAACACTTCGTCGGCAGCGCGTCCTGCGCCTTTGCTGGCCTGCGCCAGGCCGCGCCGGATGCTGGCCACGACATCAAGATGACCTGCGACCTCCTGGTAGGCGGCGGCATCGAGCAACACCGCTTCGGCCTTCCCGTTCACGGTAAGCACCAGCGGACGCCCCGTTTTCTTCATGCGCTTCATCAGGCCTGACGAGTTGCGCTTGAAGGTCGTGAGCGAATGGATGTCCTGCGTCACATCAATCATGATGACATTATAGCATCATATAAGCATCTTATTTGATCACTACAATATCCAAGGCCGAACGAGCCGATCGCAGCGGCTAAAGGCGCCATCCCTTGGCGCCCGATCGGCACGACTGAAGTCGTGCCCTTCCACGACCTCTTGCGGCACGACTGAAGTCGTGCCCCTCCACGTTATTCTTCGAAGTCAGGATCCGGCAGTTGGCTGGCCTCGCACTCTAGCGAGAGTTCCAATACCAACCGCGGCGACAGATCGATTCCTCGCGCCCGCTTCGGCTTTGACTTCCCAGCCTTTTCAGCTACCCGATAACGGTTGGGGTTGGGCGCGAAATCTAGTTTCACGGGCGGGGAAACGAGCTCGGAGGAGAACCCGTCGGGCTCTCCAGCCGCAACCGGCAGCGATGGAGCAGGAGACAGCGCGGTTTTGGTTGCAACGGCCATAGGGGAACAGACGGCAGCCAGCCAGATCCAAGCAGACGAAGAGTAGTGCGGAAGAAATTAAGAGTCCCGAGGTGGTGTTGAACCTGTTCGTCTCGGCCAGTAGCTCGCTTTAGACCCTTGCCGACCTGCTTTCGTGTCTCCTTGCGAAGACGACGGGCGCGATCTGTGCTTGGGCTCCGGGCTTACCGCCAACCGGAAAAACTGTTCAACGCCTCGGGACTCTATCTTGCCTCTGACGGCTGTTCCTGTTCGCCTCGACCAGCGCTTGGCTATAGACCCTTGCTGACCCTCCCTGGACCATCTTGCGATGCTCCAGAGTGACCTCGCTCGGGCCCCGGACGCCGCACCAACCGGGTAAACTTTAGAACGTGTCAAAGAACGAGGTTGTTTGTACTCTCTCCATTTTTATAGTCAATAAGAAATGGCAGGATTTATCTCGTTTGCATGCAACGAAGTGCCGCCTCTCCACAAGGGGGTGACCGGAATTTGTGCAGGGACGCGTACGGAGACCGCCCGCAGTGCGACTGCAACGCCGATTTTTCGGTGAATTCTGGGTGCTAGCGGCGATTCGTGTCGAATTCTCCCGACTCCTGCGATTGTGAAAATATACGGAGAAACCAATCGTGATGCGGGTTTGGTTTTTTTCGGGATGCAGCCATGCGGGAGCGCAGAGGGCCAGAGCCGGATCTCACTTCGACTTCACGCTCAGGGCAGGCTCTCCCTTACATGTGTCGTGAGGGCTACTTAGCGCAACCGCGAGTTGGGACTACAATCGCCGCGAGGAGGAAGTCCAATGACCATATTCAACGAACCGCATGGCCGCGTGATCGACGCCAGTTCCGGCTCTGTGTTGCGGCTGTTTGGGATCGCGGCGGCCGCCTTCGTAGCGATGATTCTGATCTTTTCCTCCGTCGCCCGGGTGGATTCGGGACATGTCGGGGTGCTCACCCTGTTTGGACGGGTCACTGGAGAAGTGCTGCCCGAGGGCGTTCACCTGATCAACCCCTTCAAGGCCAACCATGAGCTTTCCATTCGCACCCAGGAGCTCAAGGAGTCGGCCAGCGTGCCTTCGAGCGAGGGCCTGGTCATGAATCTCGATACCTCGCTCATCTATCACCTCAATCCCGAGAAGGCTGCCGACGTTTACCAGAAAATTGGGCCAAACTACATGAATGTGCTGATCGAACCCAACCTGCGGGCGGCCATCCGGGAGGCCACTGCATCCCACTCGGCCAACGCCCTGTATACGGGCGAGCGGGAAATGGTGGCGAAGCAGATTTTTGACCAGCTGACAACGAAACTTGGCGAACGCGGCCTCCTGGTGGAAAGCGTGCTCTTGCGCGACATTCAGTTGCCGACCACGCTGAAGTCGTCGATCGAAGCCAAGCAGCAGGCCGAACAGGAAGCTTTGGCCATGAGCTTCCGCCTGCAGAAGGAAACGCAGGAGGCCCAGCGCAAACGTATTGAGGCAGCCGGCATTCGCGACTTCCAGCAGATCGTCGCCCAGGGCATCAGTCCGCAGTTGCTGGAATGGAAAGGCATTGAGGCGACGGAGACTCTGGCGAAAAGCGCGAACGCCAAAGTGGTCGTGATTGGCAATTCCAAGAATGGGTTGCCACTGATTCTGGGGCAGTAGATTTGGGATACTGTGGACGAGGACAGTCTGCGGGACAGCTGGCGGGCCTGTCCTGAGCGAAGTCGACGCAACGCCGGCGCTACCTGGCATGGCCGATCTTCTCGAGGTCCGGAATCTTGTCGTCGAGTTCCCCCGTACAACCAACGGTGGCGGAAGCGGCGGGCTGGTCGCGGTTCGCGATCTCAGTTTCTCCATTGCTCTGGGCGAAGTGTTGGGATTGGTGGGGGAATCTGGTTCCGGAAAATCCGTCACGTCGCTGGCATTGATGCGCTTGCTCCCTGCGCACGCGCGCACCAGCGGCGAAATACGATTTGGCAACGGCAGTGTGGTTTGCAACCTGCTGCAGTTGCCCGACGCGGCAATGCGTCCCTTGCGCGGTTCCCAGCTGGCCATGATTTTCCAGGAGCCGATGACCGCTCTGAACCCGGTAATGCGGGTAGGCGACCAGATTGCCGAAGCGGTGCTGGCCCACAACGCGGTTGCGAAAAGCGAAGCCTGGAAGCGGGCGGTTATTGCGATGAAGGAGGTGGGCATCGCCGATTTCGACCGCCGGGCGCGCGACTATCCCCACCAGCTTTCGGGCGGGATGCGGCAACGGGTGATGATCGCCATGGCCATCGTCAACCATCCCAAGCTGCTTATCGCCGACGAGCCGACCACCGCGCTCGACGTCACCATTCAAGCGCAAATCCTCGATCTGCTGGCCGAACTGCGGGCCAAGTTTGGCCTGACCATGCTTTTTATTTCCCATGATCTGGCGGTGGTTTCGCAGGTCGCCGACCGGGTGGCGGTGATGTATGCCGGCAACCTGGTGGAGTTGGGATCGAAGCGCGACATTTTTCAGTCGCCGGCTCATCCCTACACTCGTGGCTTGCTCAATGCCGTCCCCACGCTGAAGACGGACCGCAACCAGCCGCTCGAGACCATCGAAGGCACGGTGCCGCCACTGCACGCGGTCCCTCGTGGATGTCCGTTTGAGCCGCGCTGCGAGTTTCGGGTAGAGGAATGCGCCCGCAACCTTCCGCCGCGGTTGGAAGTCTCGCCCGGTCATTGGGCCCGATGTCCGGTAGTGAATGCTCCAATGTAGTGGTAATGTGTGGGGCGGGCGCCCTTGTCCGCCGTTTTTTGACTTTGGTTTTGGAAATGTCCGTTGAGTTTCAAAAGAAATCAAGAGCGGCGGGCGAGGGCGCCCGCCCCACATCTGGGATTAAATGTTTTCGGACACGACCATGCTCGACAGGTCTATAATCCCCAGTTTGTCCGGTGATCTGTGCGCGTTCTTCTCATAAGCGATATTCATAGCAACCTCGAAGCTCTGGAAGCGTGCCTGGCCGCTGCCCCAGAGCACGACATGGTGGTGAATCTGGGGGATATCGTCGGCTACGGCGCCAGTCCCAACGAGGCAATTGAGCGCGCGCGCGACCTGGGACACATCTTCGTCCGCGGAAACCATGACAAAGCGGCCAGCGGGGTAATGGACCTGAAGGACTTCAACCCCATCGCCGGGTTGGCGGCGCTTTGGACCCGCGATCAACTCACTCCGCAAAACCTGAAATGGCTGCAGGGACTGCCCCACGGCCCGATCCAGACAGGGGAGCTGTCCAACATCCAGTTTGTGCACGGTTCTCCCGTGGACGAAGACGAGTACGTGGTGACTTTGCGCGATGCGATCGAGCCCTTGATGATTTCGGTCACGCCGCTGACGTTTTTTGGGCACACTCATCTGCAGGGAGGTTTTTCCACAAATAACGTGGCCAGCGATTACTTTCGTCCGCAGTACAACACCGTGGGGCAAACTGAAAAGATGGAGTTTGCGCTCAAGGAAGGCATGCGTTATATGGTCAATCCCGGGTCGGTCGGACAGCCTCGAGATGGCGACTGGCGGGCCGCCTTCGCAGTGTTTGACTCCGATGCCCGCATCGTTACCTTCTGTCGAGTGCCCTACAATCTGAAGCAGGCCCAGGACCGCATCATGGCTGCCAATTTGCCACAGCGGTTAGCTACCCGTTTGGCAGCAGGAAGATAACCTGCAGTAAAACTTTCGCCATGCCCTTTCATCCGTCCCGCGGTCTATTTACCTCGCCCATCAAGCCCCCCGAGCATTATCTGATCGCTCATTGCGACGGCGGCGCGCGGGGCAATCCCGGGCCTGCCGGCTATGGCGTTGTGCTTCAGGATGAAACGGGACAGAAAGTTGCCGCGCTCAGCCAGTACCTCGGCCATCAAACCAACAACTTCGCCGAGTATCAAGGCCTGATTGCGGCCCTGGAGTACGCCATCGAGCATGGACGCAAGGCGCTTAAAGTGGTGAGCGATTCGGAGTTGCTGGTACGGCAGATCAAGGGCATCTACAAAGTAAAGAACTCAACCTTGCGGGAACTCCACGGCCGCGCCAAGGAATTGATATCGCAATTGGAGTGGTTCTCCATCGATCATGCCCTGCGTGAGCACAATCGCGAGGCCGACACCCTGGCCAACGAGGCCATGGATAAGGGTATGGGGCGTGTGGCCGCGGGCGACTCGCCCGCGCGACCTGTCGCTCAAGCTAAGGAATTCGAAGGTGTGGTGCAAGGCGGAGTGATCAAGCTCTTGAACGGCCAGTTGCCGGACGGGACCCGGGTGCAAGTTCGGGCGAAGAAATAGAAATTCAGTGCTTGGCGTTTACCCTGGCCAATTCAACGGGCGGCAAGAAAATCAGGTCCCTCGACTTGTCCTCACCACGCCAGCGCGGCTCGGAGCGGCGCTCGGGATGACAGGCTGATAGCGGCTACCTGCGGCTTTTCTTGGCTGTGGTCGCGGTCAGAGTTCCGGCTTTTTCCCAGGGGCGCTTGGGACGCTCTGCCGTGGGCTTGTCGCGATCCTGGATGCGGTCGTAGTGATATGACTCGCTGACCGTGCCCAGAGATTCGTTGTACAGGACGGGCAGTCCCAGGCCTTCCTTCAACTCTTCCGTAAATTGCTGGAGCGCTTTCAGGTGATCGGCGGTGGCCGGGACTTCAGTCTTGGCCGTTTTCAGAAACTGCTGGTAGCCTCGGTTGACCAGCTTGGAGATCTCGCTGCCGATCAGGTATCCGGGATAGGCGAAGATTTTTACGCCATCGTCGCCGTCTTTCTGGATGGCGGCGGAAACGCAGTATTTCTTCAGGAACACCCGGCCCTGGGTGCCCGGGGCCTCGATCAGATCGAAGCCGTGCTCGCGCAGCCAGCTCAATGCGTCTTCATAACTTCGCTGCTCTACTTTGGTGGCCATTCGTTTGCGGTTTCCAATCCCTTTCAAACTCTTCCGTGGTTCTGATCATTCCATTCCATCAGATGCCGATTTGCCCCAAAGAGTGCATTTCCGCATTCTGACTGGATCGAAGCAGCCTCTTTTATAATCCAATCAACGGTTACGAAATCGTTAATTCGAGTTGGCCATACGTTACGATGGTCACGGCCTCGGCCTGAATCTATGCAGCCAATCTCCAGGAAGCGAATGGAAGTCCCTGATTCTTCGACGGCTGCGCCTGCCCGAACCGGGATGCAATCGGAAGGCAGTCAGGCCGCCGCGCTCGGCCGGCGCAGCCTCGAGCTCATCGGCAATACTCCGCTTTTGCGCCTGGAGCGCCTCACTCGCGATCTGCCGGGAATCCAGCTGTTGGGTAAAGCCGAGTGGTACAACCCGGGCGGATCCGTAAAGGACCGAGCGGCTTTTAACATCGTCGCCCAGGCCCGCGCCAGCGGAAATTTCGGCCCCGGCAAAATCCTGCTCGATTCCACCAGCGGAAACACCGGCATCGCTTACGCCATGATCGGAGCGGCGCAAGGTTTCCCGGTGACATTGTGCATGCCGCAAAACGTTTCGATCGAGCGCAAGCACATCCTGCACGCCTACGGCGCCAACATTATTTATACCGACCCGGGCGACGGCTCCGACGGGGCGATTCGCGCCGCCCGCGAACTCCACGCCCAAGATCCCGGCGAATACTTCTATGCCGACCAGTATTCCAACGACGCTAACTGGCAGGCCCACTACCATGGCACAGCCAACGAAATCTGGCAACAGACGGAAGGACGTGTCACCCACTTCGTTTCCATGATGGGCACGAGCGGGACATTTGTCGGCACCACGCGGCGCCTGAAGGAACTGAATCCGGCGATTCGCTGCATCTCGCTCCAGCCCGACTCGCCCTTCCACGGGATTGAAGGAGCCAAGCACATGGCGAGCGCCATCATCCCGAAGATCTATGACGCCAGCCTGGCCGACGAGGACATCGGCATCTCGACCGAGGACGCCTACAGCATGGCCAAGCAGCTGGCCCGCGAAGAAGGGCTGCTGGTCGGGATCTCCGCGGCGGCGGGGGTCGTGGGATGCCTGCATGTAGCGCGGAAACTAGACAAGGGATCGCGCGCAGTATTCGTCACGATTCTGTGCGATTCCGGCGACAAATATTTGAGCGAGCGGTTCTGGGAAGAGGCCTGAAATTAAACGGGTGCGACTGAGAACTTCAAACTGCCAACTGGGAACTGGCTTTCTTTTATCGCGAGTGTTGTTCCGCGATCGAAGAGTCTGGGTTTTCGCCGTGACTCTGTGTCTCCGTGGCTTTGTGAGTTCTTCATGCTGAAGATCGGTCGCAAAGAATACGAATCCCTCAGGCAGCACGGCGAAGAGACCTATCCCCATGAGTGCTGCGGCGTGCTGCTCGGTCAAATGGGCGACGACGGTGTGCGCACCGTGACCTCGGTGGCACGGGCGGGCAACACCCGCTCCGACTCTCCTCACAACCGCTACAACATCGATCCCAAGGAATTGATCCGCATCCAGCGCGAAGGACGGGAGCGCGGGGAGGACATCATTGGCTTCTACCACTCGCACCCCGATCACCCGGCCCAGTGGTCGCAGACCGATCTGGCCGAGGCGCATTGGTTCGGCTGCTCTTACGTGATCACCAGCGTGGAAAAAGGCAAGGCCGTGCTGACCCATTCGTTCGAGTTGACCGGTAGCGACGAGGCCGATAAGCGGCTGGTGGAAGAAGAGCTTGAACTAACATGACCCAGGCAGCCCTTGGTGTCCTGATTCCGGCCTCTTGGCGCTCTTGGCGGCTTTTCTTTGCGATCTTTGCGGTTAAGAGTCCTGAATGACTCTGGCGAGATCAAACCCTTTACCGCAAAGGGCGCAAAGAAGGGCCGCAGAGTTCGCAAAGTCAAGATCGCGTACTCGGGCTGATCCGACAAACTAGGACACTACCAGGCAGCAGGCCCGCATGAATCTCCCGCCCCTCCTGTGGCATCATGTATAGCCTATGCCCAAGATCCAGATCCCTACCCCCCTGCGCCAGTACACCGGCAAGCAGCCTGCCGTCGAGGTTACAGCTGGCACCATTGGCGACGCGCTTTCCACGCTGGTCGCTCAACACCCTGACTTGCGACGCCATCTCTATACGGACGAGGGTAAGCTGCGTGCCTTCGTCAATGTCTACCTCAACGACGAAGACGTTCGCTATCTGCAGAAGGAAGCCACGGCGGTCAAGGACGGTGATAGTATTTCCATAGTGCCTTCCATTGCGGGGGGCCTGGAGTGAGCCAGAAATTGCCGGATATCAGGATTGTCGCATTGAAACCCGAACTCAAAGTACGCCGCTGTTGTTGTCCCTCCTGTCGATAGCTTTCCGAAATCCGTCGATTTACAAGTCCGGCAAATCATCAATTTAAGAGGTTCTCATGGCCACGACACTTGAAGTCAAATCCGAAGCCGTTGCCCTCAGCAATGAAGAAATCCAGCGCTACTCGCGCCACCTGATCATGCCCGAGGTGGGCATGGAAGGGCAGCTCAAGCTGAAAGCGGCGCGGGTGCTGTGCATCGGGGCGGGCGGCCTGGGTTCGCCGCTGGCGTTGTACCTGGGCGCGGCAGGCGTGGGCACACTGGGGATTGTGGACTTCGACGTCGTGGACTACACCAACCTGCAGCGGCAGATCATTCACTCCACGGCCGACGTGGGGCGCAAGAAGCTGGATTCGGCGGCGGAGAAGCTGAAGGCGATCAACCCGTTCCTGAATATCAGGAAGTTTGACACCCGGCTCTCCAGTGAAAATGCCCTGGAACTGTTTCGCGAGTTCGACATCATCGCCGACGGCACCGACAACTTTCCTACGCGCTATCTGGTGAACGACGCTTGCGTGCTCACCGGGAAGCCCAACGTTTACGGTTCGATTTTCCGCTTCGAAGGCCAGGCCAGCGTGTTCGCGACCAAGGAAGGTCCGTGCTACCGCTGCCTATATCCCGAGCCGCCACCGCCCGGACTGGTGCCATCCTGCGCCGAGGGCGGAGTGCTGGGCATTCTGCCCGGCTTGGTGGGCGTGATACAGGCAACTGAAGTCATCAAGCTGATTCTGGGCAAGGGCGAACCCCTTATCGGACGGCTGTTGCTGATCGATGCGCTGGACATGAAGTTCCGCGAACTGAAGCTGCGCAAGAACCCCGATTGCCCTGCCTGCGGGACCCATCCGACGATCAAGCACTTGATTGACTACAATGAATTTTGCGGCATCCGTGGTGAGGAGAAGCCAGTGGAAGCATCAGCCGGGGACATTCAAGTGGAAGAATTGAAGCGCCGTCTGGACGCCGGCGAAAACCTTTTCGTGCTCGACGTGCGCGAGCCCCACGAATACCAGATCTGCAACATCGGCGGACACCTGATTCCGCTGGGCGACTTGCCTAAACGGGTCAACGAACTGGACTCCAGCCGGGAGATTGTGGCGCACTGCCGCTCCGGAGTGCGCAGCGCCAAGGCGGTGGATTTTCTGCGCCAGGCGGGATTCAAGAAAGTGCACAACCTGGCCGGCGGAATTCTGGCCTGGGCTGACCGCGTGGATCCCAAGATGCCGAAGTACTGAAGGCAGTCGTCAGTCGTCGGTCTTCAGTCGTCAGGGAGTGCGAAGAGCGATCCCTTCTTCCCCTTGCGGTCTCCATGCCTAAGCGCAGCCGCGCGAAGATTTGCATGACGTCGTTTACGGCAGCGCGATTGATTCGAACACAGGAAAAACGTGGGTGGAAAAAGAAAAGAAAGGGAGCGTTCGTGCGCTCCCTCCTCCGTTGGTCGTGTTGCTGACTACTGAACGCTGGCACCGCTGCTTCCGCTGCCGTTGGATTTGGCAGACTCTTCGCCAATCGCGAACGCGTACTTCTTCCCGCCGAAGCGAATTTCATTCAGCGACTTGCGGCCGTCGCTGTTGAGCGCGGTGACTGCCGAGTCCCGGTCGGGTGAGCGCTCCAGATCGACCATGCGGGCGGGTACAGTGGCAACCACATTCTTACCCTGCAGAATATTCAGTTCGACGTTCGGCCCAGCGCCGTCCCATTTCACGGTGTAGTCGCCGGCGGGCAGTTGCGTTCCGTTCACGGTGACGGTGTCGCTTACCTGCAGAGCACCTTTGTTGGCGGCAAATACGGTTGTGGCCAGCAGCAAAGCCAATCCCAGCAGCAGGCCCTTGGAGAGTTTCGATACGCTCATTGTCACTCCTTTTTTCTTTCCCGATAACGTCGGGAACCGGTTCTGGGCGGCCTGGATTTGCCTGGGGCAGGAAAACCTTGCGTTTTGCCGTCGAAGGCCTAAAATGCTGCCTCGGGGTTAAGCGAAAAGAGTACGGCCGCAAGGCCGCGTGCTTTCTGCTCCGGGGATTGTCCTCACCTGGGCCGCCAAACCGAGCGTGAGCCAGTCCCTTTAACCCCTGAAATTTTTCGCTTCTAAAAGCCGGGCCAGCTGATGACCATTCCTTCAGGCCCGGATGCAATCACTGCTACGTAACGTGCCAGAGAAAAGTTCCGGTGCACATTCGCGTGCACCTCTTTGGACGACTTGAGTGCGTGGTTGTTAGCAGGGGCTTGCCAGCCCGAAAGCCGCAACACAACAGCCATTTGTAGTGTCTATGTTGTATGGGTCGGAGGGATGTGGATTGCGAGAGCTAACCTAACCTAACCTGAGCACTACCTTCCCGAAGTTCTTGCCCTCCAGCAGCAAGCGATAAGCTTCCGCAGCTTTTTCCAACGGAAACACATGGCCGATCACGGGCCGCAAATGCCCTTGCGCGATCCATGCGGAGAGCTGTTGCCAGGCCTGATTCATCAGTTCGCGCTTGGCGGACAAATAGGTGAGCCACAAACCGTGCACGCTCGCGCCCTTGGCGTAAAGGATGCGCGCGTCCAGGTGGGCGGGTTGTCCGGTCGCGGCGCCGTACACGATGACCCGGCCGAAATCGCGGAGGCAGCGAACGCCCTTCGCGGTATGCTCGCCGCCCAACATTTCAAACACAGCGTCCACGCCTTCGCCGTGGGTCAGGTCTTTGATCGCTGTTTCGTAATCGCGCTGCTTGTAATTGATTCCGTGCTGCAGCCCCAACGCTTTCACTCGCGCCAGCTTTTCTTCCGAAGAAGAAGTGCCGTACATCTCGATGCCCAGCAGCTTTCCGATTTGGACCGCCGCCGTCCCCACTCCACCGGCCACGGCATGAATGAGAACTCGCGGCGCTGTCTTTTCCGCCCCCGGCTGCAGCAGGCCTGCCTTCCAATAGGCAAAGTAAGCAGTGAAATAATTCACCGGAAAGGCCGCGCCTTCTTCCGCATTCCAATTTTGCGGCACCGGCCACAGCAATTGAGACGGCGCAGCGACGCGCTCCGCAAATGCTCCCCACTGCATGTAGCCCATGACGCGCTCTCCACCTCCGGCCCGAGCTCCGCAGAATTCACGTCCCGCCACCAGCGGCGGTTTTGGGGTCCCGGGATAGCCGCCTTGCGCGCTCATGATGTCGGCGAAGTTGACGCCACCCGCTTCCACCTGGATCAACTCCTGCCCGGCAGCGAGCACCGGGTCCGGGACAGAACGCACTTCCAGCACTTCGGGATCGCCTAAACGGCTGATGACAAGGGCCTTCATGGGCAGCAGTGTAGCAGTATGCGGGTCGCGGCATTGTGACGGCGTTGAAGAAGGCGTGGGGCCGCCAGTCCGGCGGCCGAACGAATTTTGCCTCAGGTATATACTTTCCGTAACCTAATTGGGGTTCCCCGTTCCCGCGGCATGGGAGGGGGAGGTCGGGGCGCTTTTCATATTCAATTCATAGGCTCCGCTTAACAGATCACTGGTACCGATTTTCTAGAAGCGCCGGGTAACCAGTGCGGGACGCTCATTGGCGGAGGGGTCCGCGGATGGGTTCCGGGGAGGTCCTTCAGTGGACTTGGTTTTGGTGCGTTTCTTATTTGTTCTCATCATTGCTGTTACTTGTTACCTGACTGATCCGTTCAGCCTGCCTGCGAACCTGGATGCGGGAGTGGGCGCGCTCATCGGTCTGAGCATTGTCCTGTTCGAATGGCGATTGCGCCAGGTCAGTCTGAAGCGTCTGATTGGCGCCGCAATCGGCAGCATCCTCGGCATCTTCGGCGCCTACCTGTTTTCACTCGTCATTCGCAACAGCGTTGCCCCAGGACACACCCAGAGCTTCCTGCAAATCCTGGTAATGCTGCTGATGGCCTACGTCGGGCTGGTGGTGGGAGCCAACAAGGGCGACCTGCTCAACCTCACGGCGCTGGGCGGCGTGTTCGGCGGGGAAAAGCAGGGCAAGAAGAGCTACAAGATCCTCGATACCAGCGTCATCATCGACGGCCGGATCGCGGACATTGCCGAAACCGGCTTTCTCGACGGCATCATCGTGACCCCGCAGTTCGTGCTGCGCGAATTGCAACTGGTGGCCGACTCCGCCGACTCGCTGAAGCGGAACCGGGGCCGCCGCGGTCTCGACATCCTGCAACGCCTGCAGAAGGTGGCGTCGGTCCAGATTCAGATCGTTGAAGATGACTTCCCCGCGGTTCGTGAAGTGGATTTGAAGCTCATCGAACTGGCCAAGCTGTATGAAGGCAAAATCATCACCAACGATTTCAACCTGAATAAGGTGGCGCAGCTCCAGGGCGTAGCGGTGCTGAACATCAACGAACTGGCCAACTCACTGAAGCCGATCGTGCTGCCCGGCGAAACCATGAAGGTCTTCATCCTGAAGGAAGGCAAGGAATACAACCAGGGCGTGGCCTATCTCGACGATGGAACCATGGTGGTGGTGGACAATGCGAGAAAGATGATTGGGAAGACCATCGATATTTCGGTGACTTCGGTGTTGCAGACTACCGCCGGGAAAATGATTTTTGGGAAATGGGACGAACGTACCGGCAACCGCTACGAATCTCGCGGAGCGGTGAACCCGGCTTCCCCAGCTGCCTCCGGGCCGGTCCAGAACGGAGATCCGAAAAAATCGCAGGCGGTTATGGTAGAGCGGCCTGCGGAGTAGCCCGCGATGGCGCGGGCGTCCGGCCAGTCTATTCCTGAGTCACAGCTTGCACCTTGATGGTATCGCCCTCGAGCATACCCACAACATTCACCCTTTCGCTCGCCAGTTGCTCGAGCCGGGCCGGGTTACCGTCCAGGGCATAGATTCTTTCGCCATCCACCAGGACATACCGTGCTCCGTTGCGCACGCATGAGCGCACACACTCGGCGGAACTCTTGCTCGAGTTCATCGGGTGCCGAGCGCCGCAGCGCGAGTCAGTAATCATGCCGGCGAAAGTCGTGCTGGACGTGGAGCCGTTATCGTCGACCGGCTGGGTCGTGCTCTGTGGCTTGACCGCGGTTTGCGCGGCGGCGGGTTGCTCCATACTCTGCAGCACGGAAGTCTGCATCGCGGCCGCATCGGAGATCGCGCTTGCATCCGCGCCCTGCGCGGGTTCGGCGGCTGCCAATGTCAGCGACGCGCCGGCGAGCAAAACGGCGAAGCCCAGCGCGGCGAAGAGCCCGGTCACAGCACAAAAAGTTACCAGCGACAGCCATGAACGTTGTGTGGGTTTCATACGCGCCTCCCGAGCATCGTGCTGAATTGTGGGTAGCATTTCCAGGGCCGATCGGAAAGCACTGGTTAGGTGCTGTAACCAGCTATCCTGGTTGCACTAAGTCCCGTGATTCGTGGGTTGCGACGAGTGCAGAAGAGTTCACCTGGCAAAAAGTTCACGACGCGGGCAAAATGTCATACCGTAAACACCTTAGAAGGCGGAGGAAGATATGAAGCGCGTGACCGGCATCGGCGGCATTTTCTTTAAGGCACAAGATCCGCAAGCGCTCTACCAGTGGTATGAAAAACATCTGGGAATCCCGCGTGCCCAGGATGGAACCAGCGCAACCTTTCGAATGGCGCGACGCTGGATGAGCCGGAAGCGAAGGGCATGACGGTGTGGTCGATTTTTCCCCACGACACCAGGTATTTCGATCCCAGTGCTTCCCCCTTCATGATCAACTATCGCGTGGATGATCTGGATGCCTTGCTGGCGCAGCTTCAGGAAGAGGGCGTGAAAATCGATCCGCATCGCGAAGATTACGAATACGGACGTTTCGCCTGGATCGTAGACCCGGCTGGCAATCGGATTGAACTGTGGGAGCCGCCGAAAAAGTAGGACGCTACCGCGAGGCTGACCGCGAGCGCCGGATGCCCCCGGCCTCTGGCGCGATCCGTTCCGGGCCGTGTGAGCAGTAAAGAGTATGTTCTTCACATTCCGGTTGAGGGTTAGGCCTTGATGTTCTGACCACCCTTTGACACCCAGTCCGGCGCCGAATCTGTAGCCTGACGCAGCCGCATGTTCAGTTGAGCCGCGTGATGTTGTACATGCCGCATGTTGTAGAGGAGCAGTTCACCGTTGCTCATCGCGCGATACGGAAAGGGACAGGGATCGGCAAGCCAGGCTTCTGTCATTCCTGCCATCACGGCGTCCAACCGTTTGCGGCAGTGCTCGACGTACCCGAGCAGCACGTCTTTCGCGTAGGCGGGCTCCGGGACGGCGACATCCTCTTCGAGTTCAGTGAGACTGAACGGCGGCGGCGGATGGAATTGGGATTCGCCTTCCGAGGAGAGATACAAGTCGAGGAAGAAAAGCACATGAAAGGCCAGGTACCAGAACGCGCCCCGTCCCTTACCGAACCACAAGGAATCCGGGCAGGCCTCAATCGCGTTGGCCAGCATGTCGATCGACGCATGAAACTGCTGCCGGATTGCGGATCTCCAAAAGTCAATCATGTGAGCTGTTTCGGGCTGCACCGCTTCCCGTCCAAGAGATATTTTCGCATAACTTCCACGTGCGCTCAGTGGCGCAATTCGGCGGGAATTTGAACACTTTCCCTCCCAGCCCTTATACTTACAGGCCGCGATGAAGGTAGTAGTCATCATTCCGGCGGCGGGCCTGGGGACCCGGATGGCCCCGGCCTTCGATGCCAGGAGCAAGAAGCCGGTGGCATCCAAGCAGTTCTCCGAGATCGGGGGAACTCCGATCCTCATTCACACCTTGCGCAAGTTCGCAGCCAGCCCGGAGGTCGCGGAAATCTATGTGGCACTGCGCGCCAACGAGATTGCGGGCTTTCAAACTCGCCTGGAAGCAGACCAGCAACTTTCGGGCAAAAAGATTGAGCTGGTGGAAGGCGGCGAGCATCGCCAGCAATCCGTGGCGAATGCCATCACGGCAGTTGCAGCGGCGCCGGATGACATTGTTCTCGTGCACGACGCAGTTCGTCCTTTTGTGACCGCAGAAATCATTCACGACGTGATCGAGGCTGCCCGAAAATATGGTGCGGCCATCGCAGGAATGCCGGCCATGGACACCATCAAACAAGTGGAACGCACCTCCGAAGGCGCCGTGATCACGGCAACCGTGCCTCGGGAACGCGTGGTGATGGCCCAAACTCCACAGGGCTTTCGGCACGACGTGATCAAGAAGGCGTTCGACGAAGCCACGGCGGACGGGTTTCTCGGCACCGATGAGGCTTCTCTGGTCGAGCGCTCTGGGCATGAGGTGGTGGTGGTGATGGGATCGCCGCGCAATATCAAGATCACCACTCCTGCCGACATGGAGCTGGCGGAGTTTTTCCTGAAACGGTAAGGGCGGCCACGGATTTTCACGGACCACACGAATAAGCTCAATCGATGACAAGTATGATGATGCCACCGCGTTTCGGCCGACGACCAACGACCAACGACCAACGACAAGACTGGAAACTTTGAAACCGGATACCCGCATCGGCTACGGTTGGGATTCTCACGAATTCAAGCGCGGCATTCCGCTGAAGATCGGCGGCATCGTCCTGCCGCACCCCAAGGGCCTGGGAGGCCACTCCGATGGAGATGTTCTGTTGCATGCCATCACGGACGCCTTGCTGGGAGCGGTCGCCGCTCCTGATATTGGTTCGCTCTTTTCCCCTTCCGATGCGCGCTGGAAAGGGGCAGACTCCGCGCTGTTCCTGGCCGAAGCGGTCAAGCGCGTAAGAATTGCCGGCTATGCGGTGGTCAATGTGGACTCGACTCTGATTCTGGCTGCGCCCAAGATTGGCCCGCACGCAGCCGCGATTCGCGCCCAAGTGGCCAAGTTGATGGGAATCCCCGCGGATTGCGTAGGCGTGAAAGCCAAGACCCCCGAAGGCATGGGAACGGACAACGCCGCGATTGCCCATGCCGTCGTGCTGCTGGAAAAAAAAGCGACCAGGCGTGTTGGAATCAGGAAAGCAAAATCGTCAGGCTAATCTGGTCCCGTTCGTTCTCACCGTGTCTCAAACTCCCGTACCAGCTTGCCCGGTCTTGCCCGCGCCGCTTCCACCAGCGCCCGGAAGATTGCCCGTGAGGCTTCGTCATCTTCGACGGAACGCTCCGGGTGCCACTGCACGGCCAGGACAAAATGATCGGGTGATGTACCTTCCAATGCTTCGATCACGCCATCCTCTGGACATCGGGCCACAACGCGAAGCCCGTCGCCGATCAATTCCGCGGATTGATGATGGCTCGAGTTGACCGCCATCGCAGGCACGGCTTGGTGCGCCGCCTGGGCGTCCCCAACAACAATCTTGCTGAGCCTCGATCCGGGGTCCACGCTTACCGTGTGCGCGATGGGCACGTTTCTTCCCGCCTCGTGATTCACCGGCGACTCGATGTGCTGCAAAAGCGTCCCGCCACGATTCACATTCAGGATTTGCAAGCCGTAGCAGATGCCGAGCACAGGCTTGCGCAGACTGTAGGCATCCTGCAGCAGCAGTTCGTCAACTGCATCGCGTCGGGGATCGGCCGGCGCGGTCTTGGGGTGGGTTGGAGCGTTGTATTTCATGGGTTCTACGTCGGCCTTGCTTCCCGGCAACAGTACGGCGTCGCAGCCCTCGATCAGCCGCATGACTTCCGCGGGCGATTGATCCAAAGGAATCCGGACCGGCTCTCCGCCCGCCATCTCGACGGCACGCAGGTACTGCGGCAAGGCCCGCTCCGCATACTCCGGATCTGCGGCGTGGGGAACAGGGATGGCGACGCGGGGCGGCATGCAGTGATTGTATGCGCTACATCGAAACGTTGTCCGAGCCGCCAATCTTGGGCAGTGTCCTAATTTGTCAGATCAGCTCAAATGCGCGATCTGAACTTTGCGAACTCTGCGGCCCTTCTTTGCGCCCTTTGCGGTAAAGGTTTTGATCTCGCCCGAGTCATTCAAGACTCTTAACCGCAAAGAGCGCAAAGAAGAACAAAGAGCGCCGAATCAGGAGACGACGCAATCTTGCCCGAAGACAGTCACAGGGCCCGCAGCGCTGCCATCACGTTCTTGTCCTGCTCCGGAAATACGGTCCGCAGATCCAGCAGCACGCGGCCTTCCTCAACGCGAGCGATGACCGGCGGATCTCCGGCCCGCAGACGCGCGGAGATTTCGTCGGCGCTGAGCCCCTCGCGGGTCACGGCCAGCAGGCGGGTGGGCAGCACCGCCGAAGGAGCCGCACCGCCTCCGATCACTGATTCGCCGTCAATCGTCTCAACCGTCAAGCCCGGCGATCGGATTGCGGCAACCGCTTCCGCGCGCCGAGCGATTTCGTCTTTGGACAAATGCATCATGCGCAATGCGGGAATCGCATCGTAGTCATGCTTTACGTATGCCAGCAGCGTGGACTCCAGCGCAGCGTAGGTCAGCTTATCCACGCGCAGCGCCCGGAACAGGGAATTGGCCCGCATCCGCGTAATCAGATCGCCCCGCCCGCTGAGGATGCCGGCTTGCGGACCGCCCAGCAGCTTGTCTCCGCTGTAGCTGACTACATCCACACCGGCGCGAAGACTATCGAGCACGCCCGGCTCTCCACTGACTCCAATGGAGCGCAAATCGAAAAGCGCGCCACTGCCCAGATCTTCCATCAGCGGGACGTTTCGCTTGCGGGCCAGGGCGGCCAGTTCTTCGATTGCCGGCTGTTCGGTGAATCCGGTGATCTGAAAATTGGAGCGGTGCACCCGCAACAACAGACGGGTCTTTTCATTGATCGCATGCTCGTAATCGGCCACCCGGGTGCGGTTGGTAGTGCCCACTTCCCGCAAAGTGGCGTTCGACTTCGACATGACATCCGGAATGCGGAATGACCCGCCAATCTCGACTAGTTCTCCGCGGGAGACGATGACTTCGCCACCCTCCGCAAATGTATTCAGCGCCAGCAGGACCGCAGCCGCGTTGTTGTTGACGACGATGGTGGAGATCTCCGGCGTTGTACCGGCACCCTCGCTCGCGAAAACCTTGTCCAGTAGCTTGCGAAACAATCGGTCAACATGGATATCGCGTTTGCCCCGCTCACCAGTTTCTATGTCGAACTCCAGATTCGAATATCCGGACGAAGCCTCGCGAACATGCTCCAGCGCGGCAGCCGTCAGCGGGGCGCGCCCGAGATTCGTATGGAGGATGACTCCGGTCGCATTGATCACCGTGCGCAGCGAATAGCTCAGCGACTGCCGGACCTGACGCTCGATTGCGGCTGATATCCCGGAAAGAGCGAGATCAACTCCGGCTGCATCCAATCTCGCGGCGGCAATCTCGGCGCGCAAGCGGGTCAGCACGGCGCGGGCAGCGTCAGTCACAGCGGCCTGCCCTTCGCTCGAAATGATTGCGGCCAACTCGGGGCCGTGCAGCAAATCATCGACCGAGGGAATTTTGCGGTAGAGACCGGTTTTGGAAGGGGCAGGCACCAGGGATGATTATCCCATTCAGCCCGCAGGAAGCCAAAAAGCACTGGAGCGTCTAGCCTACCTCTACCAGCCCGTATGTCTTCTGCCAGTGGGTGCGCATGTGGCGCAGTGCCCGATCGATTTCTTCTTTCGACACGTCTTCGTTGGGGCCGGCCAGCACGGCGGCGGCTTCACGTTTGGCGGCCTCCAGGAGCTGGCGGTCGCGAATCAGGTTGGCGACCTGGAAGCTTGGCATCCCGGCCTGGCGCGTGCCGAAAAACTCACCTGGGCCGCGCAGTTCAAGATCGAGCTCGGCAATCTGGAAGCCGTCGGTGGTACGGACCATGGCGTCGAGGCGGCGTTCGCCGTCCTCGGAAATCTTTCCTCCGGTCATGAGGATGCAAAAGGATTTGGCGGCGCCGCGGCCGATGCGTCCGCGGAGCTGGTGTAGTTGGGCCAGACCGAAACGCTCCGCATGTTCGATCACCATCACGGTGGCGTTGGCCACATCGACTCCGACTTCGATCACGGTGGTCGAAACCAGAATGTCCACGTCGCCTTTTTGAAACCGCCGCATCACGTCTTCTTTCTGATCGGGGTGCAAGCGGCCATGCAGAAGGTCGACCCGCAGCTCGGGAAATACCTTCTTGCTGAGCTCTTTGTGCATTTTGAGCGCAGCCTTGAGTTCGGTCTCTTCATTTTCTTCGATCACGGGATACACCACATAGGCCTGGTGGCCGGCCGCCACCTGCTTGCCCACGAATTGCCAGACTTCGTCGGCCCGGTCATCGGAGATGCGGCGGGTGACGATGGGGGTGCGGCCGGGCGGCATTTCGTCGAGGATGCTGATGTCGAGATCGCCGTAGAGAGTCAGCGCAAGGGTGCGGGGGATGGGAGTGGCGGTCATGACCAGGACATCGGGTTCGCCCGGAGAAACTGCCGGGCCTTGCCCGGCCTGGGCGGGTCGGAGACCCGCCCCCACATGGCCGTTATCACTTCCCTCGTCGGCGGATTTCTTCATCAGTTTGAAGCGCTGCATCACGCCGAAGCGGTGTTGTTCGTCTACGATCACCAGGCCCAGTCTGGCGAACTCTACTTTTTGCTCAATCAAGGCGTGGGTTCCGATCACCAGTTGCGCGTTGCCCTGGGCGATGTGGCGGCGGATTTCGCGTTTGCGGTCTTCTTCGAGCGAGCCGGTGAGGAGCACGATGCGGTAACCGGCATTCTCCAGAATTCGCCGGGCGGAAAAATAGTGCTGCTGGGCCAGGATTTCGGTCGGCGCCATGAGTGCGGCCTGGTATCCATTCTCCAGCGCGATGATGGCCGCCTCGAAGGCCACGATGGTCTTACCCGATCCGACATCGCCTTGCAGCAGACGCCGCATGGGAAAGGGCTTCCCCATATCGAAAGCGATTTCCTTGAGTACGCGCTTCTGCGCGGCGGTGGGATGGAAGGGCAGAATCTTCTTGATCGCCTCGCGCGCCCGATTGTCCAGGCTGAACGCGATTCCGGTTTGCGCCTTCTGCTCGCGCCGTTTGAGTTCGAGTCCCAACTCCAGGAAAAAGAGTTCTTCGAAGATCAGCCGGATGTGGCCCGGGGTGCGGGACGACTGCAGGTCCTGAAGGCTCTCGCCGGGATCCGGCCAGTGGACGTGTCGCAGCGCGTCCCGAGGTGAGATCAGGCTCAAGTGGCGGCGCACGGCAGCGGGTATAGGGTCCGCGAGCTGGGGAGAGAGGTTCTCCAGAACGGCGTGGATGATGCGGCGAAACCAGCGCGGTGTAAGGCGGCCCTGGCCGGCGGACTCGTAAATGGGGACGATCCTGCCCACTTCGAGTGAGGCGGCCGCTTTCTGTTCTCCCGCGTCGGCCTCGTCGGAGGCGTCGCCAAGAATTTCGAACTGGGGCTGCACCAGTTGCAATTCGCCGCCCCGCTCTTGCTCCACCTTGCCGTAAAGAGCCACCAGCTGACCGGGTTTAAAGCGGTCACGCAGATAAGCAGCATTGAACCAGATGCACTTCAGCCGGCTTCTGCCCTGGCCGGCAGTCATTTGAAAGATGGGCATGCGGCGGGTACGGAACAGGCCCGAGGTCCGGACTTCGGCAATGACCGTCGCCATTTCTCCCGGCCGCAGTTCGGAAATGCCACGCGGGTTCACGCGATCTTCGTAGCGGAAGGGCAGGTAATGAAGCAAATCGTCGACCGTATGAATGCCCTTGGCCCCCAGCACCTCGGCCAGGCGCGGGCCGATGCCCTTCACATATTGGACCGAGGTGCTCAACTCCAGCATGTCAGCGATGTTAGCAGGAGACCGGCGGTTGGCACTTGACGGCGACAGCCCTTGCGCGATCATCATGGAACCGTGAGGAGGACCGTGCCGGTGTCTAAGCCATGGGTGAGAAATTTCGTCCACTCCCTGGTTGCCGTTGTGGCGGGGAACGCGGCATATTTTCTGCTGATGCCGTATCTTCCGCTCCGGGCCCGTCACATGCCGTTTCGCATCGACCTGGGACTGGTGGTGGATTGCTGGTTCTGTCTGGTCGCGTTGGGTGTGGTCAAAATGCTGAGCCGCTACAGGCGCGAGTCCAAGCGGCACAAACCATGAGGTTTTTCACCTTTCCCCTCGTTACTTTCGGAACCTCGGTCAGGTTTCCCCGGCGAGTTACAATCCGGCTGGGCTAATGCAAAAAATCGCCATCCTCTACGACGCCAGCCAGGCCGTGCTGTCCACCTTTGACCTGGACGAAGTGCTGCAGCGCATCCTGCTGATTGCGCGGGACTACTTCCACCTGCAGAATGTTGCTATCTTGCTGTTAGATAAGGGGACAGACCAACTTTGCATCCGGTCTCAGATCGGCGGCGAAAAAGGACTCGAAGACGTGCGGGTCAGCATCGGAACGGGGTTGATTGGCACTGCCGCCAAGAAGAAGCGGCCCCTGTACGTACCGGACTTTACAAAAGAGAACCGCTATCAGCCGTGGGGAAAGAAGACTCGATCTGAGCTGGCGATTCCGCTCATGGTCCGGGATGAGATGGTGGGCGTGCTGGATTGCCAGAGTGAAAATCCGGACCATTTTGATTCCGAAACGGTCGACTTGCTGACCCTGTTCTCCACCCAGGCTTCGATGGCCCTGCAAAATGCCCGGCTGTATTCGCTGGAACGCCGACGGGCTTTGCAACTGGAAGCGATCAACGCGGTCGCCCGGGAGACTACGGTCGTATTGGACGTGAAAGAGCTGCTGTCAAAGGCCTGCCGGAAGATTCGGGAAGCGTTCCAGGTCTCTCATGTTTCGATGCTGGTCAAGGAAGACGAAGATCTGGTGTTGCAGTCGAACCACGGCAACCTGACGCCCCGTATCCCAGAAGGCGGAAAGGTGCCGGCAGGCGCAGGTTTGTGGGGCCAGGCCCTGCGCGAGAGCAAGACCGTGATCGGAAATGACTTAAAGACCGATCCGGATGGTGTGGGCATCTATCTGGAATCCGGCTCCCAGGTGTGCATTCCGCTGGTTTCCTTTGGGCAGACCCTGGGCGTTCTGGTTCTGGACAGCGCCCAGCCTGGTTCCTTCGGTGGCAGCGATATTCAGTCGCTCGAATCCGTCGCCGATATCTGTGCAACTGCCATTCAGAATGCTCACTACGTGGAACGAGTCAAGCGCCTGGCTTATCTTGATGGTCTGACCGGAATCTTCAACCGCCGTTACTTCGAGCTGCGAATCCTGGAAGAACTGGAGCGCTCCCAGCGCTTCGACTCTGGCATGTCAGTGATCATGGTGGATATCGATCAGTTCAAGCGGCTGAACGATGAATTTGGCCATCTGTTGGGCGATGAAGTTCTGCGCCAGGTTTCCTCGATCTTTTCCCAGCAGTTGAGGAAAATCGACGTTGTCTGCCGCTACGGAGGAGAAGAGTTCGCCATCCTGCTCTCGCAAACCAGTCAGCAACAAGCCATGAGCATAGCCGAGAAATTGCGCCGAATGGTGGATAGCTGGCAGTTCCCCGGAGTGCCGCAACCGGTCACCATCAGTGTCGGGGTGGCCACCTGCCCTAATCACGGCAACACTCGCGAAGAACTGGTAAAAGCGGCCGACGCCGGCTTGTACGCCGCCAAGCAAGCGGGGAGGAACTGCGTTCGCGAAGCCCCGTCGATCGAGGCCCTGGCTCTGGGAATCGGCCGATAGCGTGGAACAGGGCTTGAGCCCGTCGCGAATGACATCCGGTGAAGATCAGCTTTAGATATCTGCCTCGGGCTGCTGCCAGACCCTCACCTTTTGATTCTCCTGTTGATTCTCCTGAATTTCACGTTCCTGATTCTTGAGTTCGCGTTCCAGTTCGCGCATCGCCTCCTTCAGCTCTTCCTGATGGTTGCGCAGTTCCTGGGTGGCTTCCTCCACGCTCGGTTTTATCCTCCGGATCGCGCGTTCGATTTCTGGCTTCATGCGTGCGACCTCGGATTGCGCCTGGCTCAAGTCAATCACAGTTTCAGCGTCGGTGTCAGGAGTCTCGACACTCTCGTCCAGATCGAGAATCTGCGACTGGTCGCGAGCGGGTACGGTCAATGTAAGATTCTGCTCCTTCTTTTCCCGAATGATGCTGACTGTGACCGCGTTGTTTTTGCGGCGGTGGATGGCATGACTAAAATCGCCGCTGTCACTGATGGATTCTCCATCGACTTTCACAATTACATCGCCCGCCCGGAACCCGGCTTGCTCGGCGCGGCTTCCTTTTTCCACAGATCGCACTAGAACTCCTTTGCCGTTTTTCGCGCCGAAGAAGTCGCCCAGCTGCGGTGTTAGGTTTTCCACCATCAACCCGCTACGCGCGGAGGAATGCACGACCACGACGGAGACCGGCAGATCCATATCAGGTACAAAGGGAGTCGCCGGAATCGCGGGCATGGCCGGAATCGCGGGCATGGCGCCGGCATGGCGAAGGTAAAGGCCTTGGCCGATCCCGGCAGGACAAAAACCTTCTTACGATCCGCCAGCCGCGCCTTGAGGGTCAAGGCCTGGCCATCCCGGCTGATTCCGAGGTTCACTACCCGGTCCGGAGGAATTTCGCGGATCATACGGCGCAATTGCTCCACACTCTCCACCTGATTGCCGTTGATGGTGAGAATCACGTCGTGCTCTTTGAGTCCGGCCTTTCCGGCGGGAGCATCCTGGTCGACCAGGGTCACCTCCACGCCGTGTTCTTCTTTCAGTTTCAGGTCGGCCAGGCGATCGGCGGTCACGTCGCGAGTGTCAACGCCCAGATACGATCCACCCCCGAAGTCCTCACTCGAATATCCGAAGGTCTCGCTGAAGGGCTCCTGCGAACATAGCTGCCCGCCATTCGCGACCGCCACGAACATCGGCAAAACCAGCATTGCGAGGATCGATCTACGCATGCTCGTCCCTCCTCTATTTCTCAAACTCAGCGGCTGGCGAGAAAGGTGATGTCTCCGGTCGTGGTGCGTACCTTCAACGTGGGACCGCCACCGTTCAAGTTACCCTCAGCCGTGGCGGTACCCGGACCCCACTCGCCTCCTTCAGTGGTCACTCGAATCTCGGAAAAATCGGAGCGGATACGATGGCCGTTCGCCAGATCGATAGACGCCCGGATCGTGATGTTCAGGGAGGGCGCCAGGTAAACCGTAATGTCTCCGGCGGAAGTCTCCAGCACTGAATCGGTGCGGTCCCCTCCGGAAACGAACTTGGCCACAATGCCGCCGGCTCCGGTCTCAGCCCGGGCCGCGGTCACTCCATTGAGCGTAATGCTGCCGCCGCCGGTCTCAGCCCGCACCGCCCCGGTGGCCGAGCTCAGACGGATACTTCCTCCCCCGGTCTCGATTTCCGCCGGGCCGGCAATCTCGCCCAATTCGATACTGCCGCCGCCCGTCGTGACCTTCAGGGGCCCCGAGCAATGTTGCACCTCGATGTTTCCACCCCCCGTTTCGAGCACAGCGCCCTGCATGCCGGAGACCACCACCACGCTGCCGCCGCCGGTCTCGGCGCTGATCTTCCCCTTGGCGGAAGCCACCTTGATGCCGCCACCGCCGGTGCGCAAGGTAAGATCCCCACCCACCGTCCCCACGTCGATGCTGCCGCCGCCGGTCTCGACGCTGATCATGCCGCCGATATCATCGAGGTGGATGCTGCCGCCGCCGGTTTCACCTTCCACCCGGCCGGCGATGCCGGTCGCGGTGAGATCACCACCTTCGGTTGCGACTTTCACCAGATCCGTGCCACGCGGGACATTGATTACGAATTCGCTGGAGGACCGGTGGGGCTTGCTGCCTTGCCATTCGCCCAACACCCAGGCGGTGTCTCCGCGAACGTAAGCGCTGATTTTGTAGGATTCGAATTCGTGGCGGGCCTTCTCCTCTGACGAGGCATACGAACGATTATTGATCACATAGTGGATCGTCGGCTGCGAACCGCCCACAACCCGCACCACGCCGGAATCCACTTTCACTCGCAGATTCTTCACCGCGGGCAGAGAGCCGGTGATCTGCCGCGACCATCTGCCATTTTCCTGATAGACCCGGGTCTGTTCGTCAGGACGCGCTTCCTGCGCTACCGCCAGGGGCAGAAGCAGCAGTATGACCGCAAAGATTTTAGGAACCTTATTCACTTGTCACCTTCCGATCCGCTCTTGCCGCGTCAGGACTGGCTCGAATCGCGGGTCAAGCAAACAGCCGTACGCCTTCTCAATCGATCCTTCTCAATCGATCCTGCTCAACCGATCCTGGTCAACCGATGCTGGGATCAGTCGATCCCCGACATCTGCGACAGCAGATTTCGGGCCTGGGTACGGATGTACAAATTCTGATCGTTCTCCGCCAGCTTTTGCAGCACCACGCGCACGCTGCTATCGGCACGCACCGGCTCCAGCAGGTGCAAAGCCTGGGTCCGTATGCCGGGATTGGAATCGTTCACCAGGGCCTCGAGTACGGCGTCGCGCACGCGCACGTCGTCCTTGACGTAAGAACCGAGTCCTTCGATTGCCTTCAGCCGCACCCCGGGATTCGAGTCATAGCGCAAGGCATACAACAGCGCCTCGCGCACGCGGATATCGTTCGGTGCCTGGGTCAGCAGATCCACGGAATCCATCCGCACGCCGGAGTTGTAGTTGTTCCGGGTCGCAAACAGCAGCAGCTGCTGGATGCGCTGATCGTTGAGCGAGCCCTGCGCCTCCTGGGTAGACACCGTGTTGTAGCGGATGCTGATCTGAGAGGACCCAGGCTGTTGTGAAATGGACTGGATGCCGGTGATGGAAGATTCCGTGGGAGCAGGGGCGGAGAGATCGACCGGGCTTCGGCCGTTCATCACTTGATAGGTAGCGCCGATTCCACCCGCAAAGCCCACGATGAAGATTGCCGCCGCCAGTGCCGGAGCCAGCTTGATGGGGCGAAGCCAGGCACCCGGGTCGAACACCAGACGCTGCCAGAAGCCGCCCTGTTCCGTGGTTTCGAGCGCCTCCTGCAGGCGCATACGCGAAGCGGTAACCAGATTGGGAGAGGGCTCCTCCACGGGAAGCCGGGAGAGCAGGCCATGAAGCTGGCGGGCGGCTTTCAGCTCGGCCGCGCAGCCGGTACAGCGCGCCACGTGCTGCTCCAGTTCATAACGAGCGTCGTCGGGCAGCTCGTTGTAGATGTGCAGCAGAATATTTTCCTGGACCCATTCGCATTTCATAGTTTCACCCCTTCGCAGGGGAAGTGTGGGACAGACCCTGTTGTCCGTCGCCTTCGACTTAGACTTTGACTCTCAGCTTCGCAAACCTCTCTCATCGCATGTCCGCCAGAGAGCCACGCAACTTCTGGGTGGCCCGGAATAACGTATTCTTTGCCGTTTCTTCGGTGGTATTCAAAATCTCGCCTACCGTCCTCAATTTCAGTCCCTGATAATGCTTCAGCTCAAAAACCATGCGCTCGCGGGGCGTGAGTTTATCGAGAGCATGGTTGATGCGCGTTCCCAGTTCGCGGCGCATGAGATCGCGCTCCGGGTTGGCGCCGGCTCTGCCGTCGGGCACCTGGGCCAGCAGATCGTAGGCCTCGCCTTGCCCATCCACCGCGACCGGCGCGTCTTCCTTGCGCACCTGCTTCTTCCGCAAGTGGTCAAGGCAAAGATTGGTCACGATGCGGTAGATCCAGGTGTAGAAAGAGCACTCGAAGCGGAAGTTGCCCACGCTCTTGTACGCCTTCAGAAAAGCGTCCTGATAAATGTCCTGGGCTTCGTGCTCCGACCCGGTCAGGTGCATGGCCAGCCGGAGCACCGCCTGGTCGTAGTTCCGCACCAGTTCCTCGAAGGCGGCGCGATTGCCGCGCTGCGCCTCGCGGACCAGCAACGTGTCATCGATACGGCCTGAACTGTGCCCAGCCATTTGGCCCCGAGCGAGGGGGTCCTGGGATTCGTTGCTTTGTTCCACCCCGCGACTCGCGTCCGGATGCGAGCCGCCAACCGCTAGATGTACTGCCCATGCATCGGCCGGCATCTCTTCGTTGTCCTCGACTAAGCCGGGTGCCCTGCCGTTCTCCCCGGTTGCATAGCTATGGACGTGGCAGCCAAAGAACCGTGAGCACAAATTATAGGAGTTTGGCACTGTCCGTGCATGGCCTAGTGCGGTACTGCCATAAGGGACAGCCAGGGCGGGGACAGGTAGTCGCGGAGGACGTAGTATTCATTCTCCGGCCGGTCATCCTGCAGGGCTGGAGCATGGGGCGCGCCAGCGGTCATCTGGTCGAGAGTCAGCTCCCGGCTGAGGATGATCGCGAACTGCCGTTCCGCCGTGGGTTCGGGACCCCATTCGACCAAATCCTCCGCTGCTTTGGCAGGCATGCGCTCCGCCAGGTCGTGGGCGGTCCGCAAAACTATTGGCTGATTGCTGGCCAGGAAATGGAACCCCCGGTTATCCAGGGAGTGAAAAACGCGAACATAAGGGAAAGATTCCTCGAGCGCCCGGGCCACCGCAGCTTTGACCACCGCATCGCCACGGGGCAGCCATTGTTGCAGAATGCCTCCCGGCTTAAGCCGCCGTTTTATGATCGAATAGAACTCCTTCGAATAAAGCAGGCTGGTGCCCGCCGCTTCCACCGGCGGTGGCGGATCGATGGTGATGACGTCATATGGTTCCGAACTCCGTTCGAGATATCGGCGACCGTCGTCAATCACCACCCGCGACAACGGAGAGCGCAGCAGCGCCGGACCATCGGGATGGTAGTACGAGAACAGACGGGGAACGCTGGGAACCAGCTCCACGGCGGTGGTTTGGATGTCCCACGAGAGCAACGAACGATAGGTAGTGCCCATGCCGAAGCACACCACCAGCGCGCTTTTCGGAACATGATCGAGGGAGGCCAGCGGCAGATGGGCCATCAGCTTGGTCATGGGAGTCAAATAGGTGATTCCGATTCCATTCACCAGCAGCCGCTTGTTCATCCCCTCGCCGGTGGCGATGACGGTGGCCGTATTGTCGCGAAGCACCTCATAATGGGCAAACTGGTCCTCAAAGCCCTTGATGGTAAACGTCCCTACCAGCGCCAGCCCTGCGAGCGCGTAGGAAAGCTTGCGTTGCAAAGTCTGCCGGGCTGCTTCTTCCGGACCCACTGACCATCGCGGCGCCACGCCGATGATCAACCAGGGGAGTGCGAATGCGAACAGCACCCAGCGTTCGCTGATCAGGGGCAGCAGAATGAATCCCGCGACCAGGGGGCCAAGGATGCAGCCGACGACATTGACCGCATACGCCTTGCCTGCCTGATCGGGATCGCCGCCCGACCAGCGGTCCACCAGCATCGGCGTCACGAATCCCAACACGGCCGAGAAGGGCGCGATGCCGAGCACCAGCCGCAGCAGCCCCGGATGCAATTCCGGGACCCGAAATTGAGGACTGGTTGTAACCAATGGCAGCAGGCAGACGAATCCCAGCACGCCCCAGACCAATCCGCCTTCCTGGTCGTGGACGCGGCTCCAGTAGCGGTAGACGCGCGATCCCGTAAAAGTCGCCGCCAGATATACGCCAAGAATCGCCGCGAAGGCGTACACCACGGTACTGAGATAAGGAGTGAACTGACGGATCCACACCACCTCCGCGCCCATGCTGGTGAGCCCGGTAAGAAACAGCAAGACCAGCGGTTTGTTGCCGCTTGCGGACGGAACCACCGGCGTTGCCGGCAATGGCTGAATTTCCACGGCGACTGATCTGCGGAGCGTCAGGCCCGTGGCCAGTACAAACAGCAGGCCATTCAGCAGTGCTCCAACTTTCAGCGTGCCGCGAAATCCGTACATTTCGATCAGCAGCAAAGGCACAGTCGCGCCCGCCACCGCGCCTAAGACATTTGCCAGGTACAGAAAGCTGAAAGACCGGTGGGCTTCCCGGCGAAAGCTTTTGTTGATGGCCAGCATAGCCAGCGGAATCGTTGCCCCCATGCAGGCGCACCACGGGACCAAGGTGAGCGCAACCCAGCAGCCGGAAAAAACGTAGTAGGCCGGCGACGAAGAAATCGAAATCCGCTCCAGCAGGCCTCGTCCCCACAACAGTTCCGCCGGCACTGCCAGCGCGGAAATTCCGATCAACAATTCGGCGAATGCGTAAAGGCGCAGGGCGGGAAATTTGATGCGTTCCGCATGCTTTCGGATCGCGTAACCCGCTCCCCACGAGCCCAGCCCGAGCCCGGCCATGAACATCGAAAGCACAATGGAGATCAAGGCGCTGGTGACGCCGAATTGCGCCATCGACAGCCGGAGCCAGACAATTTCGTAGAGGATGCTGCAGAACCCGGAGACGAAGAAGAACAGGAAAAACCAACCCATCAAGCCGCCTCGGGGAGGAACTCTTTGCGTTCTTTGCGGCCGTTCCTGGCGACCCTTGCGGTCAAGATCCTGATTTGCCGCACGATCAAAGGCTTAACCGCAAAGTGGGCCGGAACCTCGCAAAGCTCGCCAGGAAAACCAGCATAGATATACACTCCCTCCCGCGCCGCAGACGGCGGGCGTGGGAGACCGCGCCAGGGCCGCACGCGGAACTACTCTGCCGCTGCTTCTTTTTCGATGACTACTTTCAGGTGCGTGGTCACATCCTTGTGTAGCTTGACCGGCACGGTGAACTCGCCCACGGTCTTGAGCGGCTCGTGGATCTGAATCTTGCGGCGGTCCACTTCAAAGCCCTTCTTGGCCAGCGCGTCCGCGATATCACCGGAGGTGACCGAGCCAAAGAGCTGGTCGTGTTCGCCGGAGCGCCGCTGAAAAGCAACCGACACCCCTTCGAATTGCTTGGCCAGCGCTTCAGCACTGGTCTTTTCCTTGGCGGAACGACGGACCGAGGCGGCCTTCATCTGCTCGATGACCGCCTTATTGCCTTTCGACGCTTCGATGGCGAGCTTATGCGGCAGCAGATAATTGCGTCCGAAACCCTCGGCGACTTTCACCACGTCGCCGCGCGAGCCCAGTTTGGGCACATCTTCCTTCAGAATGACTTCCATGGTGACTCCCTTAGAAATTCTTTTTGCCACGGATTTGCGCGGATTTTCACGGATCAATCAAGAAATAGAAAAATCCGTGAAGATCAGTGCGAATCCGTGGCCGATGCTTTACGAGGCGCGTCCGGCAAACGGCAGCAGGGCGATATTCCGCGCCTGCTTGATGGCCAGGGACAAACGTCGCTGGTGAGGCGTGCAAACTCCGGTCAAACGCCGGGGCACGATTTTGCCGCTCTCCGCCACGAACTGGGCGAGCAGCCGGACATCCTTGTAATTGATGGCCTCAATTTTCTCCACGCAGAACTTGCAGACTTTCTTGCGGCGAAAATATTTGCGTCCGCCTTCGCGTCCTCCCGGGCCGCCGGGCCGGGGTGGACGACGCTCCCGATCAGGACGGTCCCCAAACGAAGGCCGATCTCCGGAGGGGCGATCTCCGCCCGCCGGACGCTCACTACCAGAACTTGATGCTGTTGTCGCTCTAGTTTCTTCAGCCATGATGCTCCTTAAAATCAGTCGTCTGTCGTCAGTCTTCAGTCGTCAGGAAGCCGGTTCCAGTCATCTTGCTGAAGACTGAAGACCGACGACTGACGACCAGCTATGCCGTGACCGCTGCCGTTTCTCCGCCGGCTTCTGCAACCGGGGCGGGGGGCGGGGTCTTGCGCTTGGCGTCGCGGATGGCCTTGATCTTGTCCAGGCGCTTTTGCTCCTCGTCGATGCGCACGGTGATGAACTTGATCACCGGTTCGGTGACGCGCAGCCGGCGCTCCAGTTCGTGAATCAGCCCACCGCCGCCCTCCACCGTAAGCAGCACGTAGACGCCGTCGTGAAATCTGCGAACCATGTAGGCCAGGCGGCGCTTGCCCATCTTTTCCACGCTTTTGACGTTTCCGCCTGACGACGTGACCGCCGTCTCCAGGGTGGAAATCAACTTGTCCTGCTCTTCCTCCACCATGTCAGGGCGGACGATAAACATCAGCTCATAAGTGCGATTCATTTTCTCTCCATCCACCACGTTCGATTTCAAACGTTCAATGTAGGCGCGAGCGGCCTGTGTGGTCGCGGGCGACTCGCCCGCGCCTTTTGACCTTGAGTTTCAGCTCTCGCGGGCGGGTCGCCCGCGACCACTCGGGACGCTCGCGCCTACATTGCTTCTGCCTTCCGGTTGAAGCGGTTCATGGCCACAGCCGGACCTTCCTTCAAAACTACGTTCACCGCTTCGGCGGCGCTGTCCAGCACTTCGTCCACTTTCTTGAGCTGCGACTTACGAAAGGGAGTGAGCACAAACTTCACGCCATCCGCAATTTTCCGCTCCGGCGAAATCCCCAGCCGGACCCGTAAAAACTCCTGCGTGCCCAGCGCCGCAATGATCGACTTCATGCCATTGTGGCCCGCCGAACTGCCCCGCTGCCGGATACGGATCGCGCCCAGGGGCAAATCCAGTTCGTCGTAAATCACGATCAGGTCAGTCTCCGGCCTGATTTCATGCTTGGCCACCAGTTCACGAACCGACATGCCGCTCAGGTTCATGAAGGTCTCTGGTTTGGCCAGCAGGACCTGCTCGTCGCTGATCGCCGTCCGCGCCGTGAGAGCATGACACTGGCGGTTTCTCACGTCCACGCCGCAGTCGTTGGCGATGCGGTCAATGGTGAGAAAGCCCAGATTGTGCGGCGTGAACTGGTATGCAATGCCCGGATTGCCCAACCCGACAATCAGTTTCACGCTGCGTTAATCCGCTTCACCCTACCGAGACCACGTAGGGACGGGCGCCCTCGCCCGTCCGGTCGAGCAATGCTCGACGATTTCTGGACTGAAAAACCAAAACTCTGTCGAGCTTCGCTCGACTGGACGGGCGAGGGCGCCCGTCCCTACACGAGCTGTGCTTACTTCTTCTCTTTCTTTTCGGGCTTCTCTGCCTTCTCCGGCTTCTCGGCGGCTTCTGCACCTTCCTCGCCTTCGACCTCCTGCTTGCCCTTCTTGATGACTTCGGGCTCGGCGGGAGCGGCGGCAGCGTCCGCGGCAACCGCATCCGCGGCGGGCGCTACCTCTTCCTTGACCGTGGTGATGTGGGCCACGGGCTGGTTCGCCTCGGTGATGAAATGGATCTTCGTCTCGTCGTGCGCCAGGTCGGAGACCCGCAGAACTTTGCCAAATACCAACTCGCTGACGTCCGCATCGATGGCGCTGGGAATGTCGCCAGGCAAGCACTCGACTTCCACTTCGCGCAGAATCTGCTCCAGAATGCCGCCCTGCTGTTTCACTCCGGCAGCTTCGCCTTTGAGCACGATGGGCACACTGACCGTGAGCTTCTTATCCATGGCGATGCGCTTCAGGTCGATGTGCAACAGATGGCTCTTGATGGGCTCATACTGCCAGTCCACGATCATGGCCTTGGTGCTTTCGCCGCCTTCGACTGCGAGGTCGAAAATAGTGTTGTGCCCCGTCGCGGAATGCAGGATGCGCGTGACCTGGCGGGGATCGAGGGTGACGCTCAACGATTCCTTGCCGGCGCCGTAGAGAACACCGGGAATCTTGCCGCCCATACGTACCCGGCGGGCGACATTCTTGTTGCCCGGAGTCCGCGGCTGCGCTTCTAAAACGTTGCTTTCAGTTGCCGTTGCCATAAATTTAGATTCCTATAAGAACAATCTGCTGACGGACGTTTCTTCGTGAATCGACTGGATCGCGCGTCCGATCAAACCAGCGATGGTAAGCACCTTGATTTTCGGCTCCCGCTGGGCGGCTTCGCTCAACGGGATGGTGTTGGTTACAACCACTTCGTTAATGCAGGACTGCGAAAGGTTCTGCACCGCCGGACCGGATAGCACCGGATGCGACGCGCAGGCGTAAACTTTACTGGCGCCGTTTTCCATGAGCGCGGTTGCGGTCTTCACCAGCGTTCCCGCGGTGTCGATCAAATCGTCGATGATCAAACAGGTGCGGCCGTTGACGTCGCCGATGACGTTCATGACTTCGGCCACGTTCATCTCGGAGCGGCGTTTATCGACGATGGCCAGGGCCGAATCCATTTTCTTGGCAAAAAACCGGGCGCGTTCCACACCGCCTGCGTCAGGAGAAACCACGGTCAAGTTGGGCAAGTTCAGCCGCTTGAAGTAGTCCACCAGCACCGGGGACGCGAACAGATGGTCCACCGGAATGTTAAAAAATCCCTGCAACTGCGGCGCGTGCAAATCCACGATCAGGGCGCGGTCGGCGCCCGCGGTGGTGAGCAGATCGGCCACCAGCTTCGACGAAATCGGCACCCGCGGCTTGTCCTTGCGGTCCTGCCGGGCATAACCAAAATACGGAATCACCGAAGTGATGCGCCGCGCCGACGCCCGCTTGAGCGCATCGATCATCAACAGCAACTCCATCAGGTGCTCGTCCACGGGATGGCAGGTCGGCTGCAGCACGAACACATCCGCTCCCCGGACGTTTTCCTGAATCTGGACGTAGGCCTCGCCGTCGCTGAAACGTGTGACCTGCGCCTGGCCGCGCGTCAATCCGAGAAAGGCGCAGACCTCATCGCACAGCGGTTCGTTGGCCGTGCCACAGAAGATCTTGAACTTGTCGTCCACCCGGCCGCGCTGGGGCTTGCGCTCAGGTTTCTCGTCGGCGTTCATCTGGGCCTTCTTTTCGGTCGCAGTCGCAAGAGTAGCCATAGAATCAGCCTTTAGCTATTAGCTCTTAGCCTTTAGCTCGAATCCACAGCCTCCGGCTCTCGATGTCCGCTAAGAGCTAAAAGCTAATGGCTAAGAGCTGTTTTTCTGGCTGGGCCGCTAGGATTCGAACCTAGACAAAGTGCTCCAAAGGCACTTGACCTACCATTAGTCGACGGCCCAGTCTCGATTGAAGATTTTGCGATTTCAGATTGTAGATTGAAATGCCGGGATTCGAACCACAAATCACCAATCTGCAATCTAAAATCTTCAATCTTCAATCTGAAATCTCTTCCAGTACTGCCGTCGCGTCAGGGTAGTGCTGGCCACCGCCGGTACGCCGTCACGCTGCAATCTGGCCGCCGCCTTCTGGCCCGCCGCCCGCGACCGAAACAGCCCATAAACCGCGGAACCGGAGCCCGAGAGCGAGGCATAAAACGCCCCGGCCCGTTCAAGCACACTCTTGACCTCGCGCAATTCGGGATACTTAGGAAAGACGACCTGTTCAAAGTCGTTTTCGATCCCGGTACGGACAAGGTCGAGAAGCGAGGTCTCGGCCCGGCCCCTGCCTTTACTCACAGGGACACCGGATAAAGGTTGACCACTCAGCCACGCAGAAACCGCGCGACCGAACTGAACCATTCTATCGGAGGGTGGCGGAAGCGTCAATTTGGAGCACGATCCACGTGGGGACGGCCGCCCCCGGCCGTCCTGGCCGAGCGAAGCTCGGCAGAGCCTTGGGCAGCGCCCACCATCGCATCCCAATCCGCAAAGGCCTTTGGAGTTGAAACCCCAATTTCCGGCGTCGCCACCACGCAGCAGACAGGCGGCAGCTCCGGCAGGGGATAAACCTCTTCGCCATGCCCCACCCCGAGCACCGTCCCGCCCACCAGGAACAGCGGCAAATCCGAGCCGACCTCCGCCGCAATCCGCAGCCTTTCGGCTCCCGGCAATTTCTTCTTCAATGCCCGTTCGAGCCCCAGCAGCGCAGCTACCGCATTTCCCGAACCAGCACCCAACCCGCCCTGCACCGGCAAGTGTTTATCGATAGTGATGGTCACCCGCCCGTCAACGCCAAGCGCCGCCATGGCGCGTTCCACGATGCGATAGCAGGTGTTCGTCTGGTCCCTTGGGACACGCTCGTCGTCGCATCGAATCTCGATCCCCGCGCCCCGTCCCACCTGAACGCGAATAATGTCATGCAAAGCAATCGTCTGGTAGACGGTGCGCAGATCGTGAAAGCCGTCCGGACGAAGAGCGCCGATGCTTAGACCGAGATTAATCTTGGCGAAGGATCGGACCGTGACGGTCATGGCGTGATGATTGTAACCACAGAGGACACGGAGAACACAGAGGTTTGGCGCTTACAGGGGTTCGATCTGTAAGATCCGCGCAAATCCGCGGCGAGGCTTCTAGGTTCGTCTCTTGTAGTAGATCGTGAACTCGAACCCGGGATTCGCCGGAAACAACTCCGCCACTTTCTTCAACCGCTCCGCCATCTGCGCCGGCGCCAGCAGGGGATAGTCGCGCTCGCGCAGATCGTGGTAATCCACATCAATGAACAGCGACAACAGGTAGATGGAGATGGCGTCGGAAAAGCTGGCGGCGAGATATTCGTTCTTGTATTTTTCCGCGTCGGGACCGGGTTCGGCCGCCAGTTTGCGCGACTCCCAGGCGTCCAGCGAGGTCTCGCCGCGCGCCTTGGACTGCACCTGCTTCCACGCCAGGTCGGCAAAAGCCTGCGACACGCCGGCCCGCTCCACCACCGCGTGGCCCACATTGATGTAGAACTCAAAGGCCACCGAGAATTTGTCGTCCATGAGCCGGGTGGAAATAAACACGCACTGCGAATCGCCCAGGTCGAGGTTGCGATGGCAGACTGCGTTGTCACTCAGGGCTACGTCATAGCGGTCCGCGATCACCGTCTCCTCGCCCTGGTTCACGGTCAGCGGGACGAAATAATAGGCCTTGCGCCGGAGGGCGGCGGCAGCTGCGTCGGGCACAGCGGACACCATGCGCTGCAGGTCGGCTTCGGGAACCGTGATCTCGCCCGAAGCGGCATAACAAATTCCATTCGGAGCTTGGGAGACGGGGGTCAGGCGAACGACCTCCGCCGGCGGACGCGTTATCGGCGGCGCAGCTTGCGGCATGGGGTGTATTCTAGCGCACCGCGCCGGAGTTGTTGCCGCCCGGGGCCGATTCAAGGCGCTACAATCGAAGGTCGATGCCTCCTTCCAAGACACCTTCTTCCCCATTTCTCTGGCTCCTGGTTCCGCTGCGCGTGCTGCTGGTGGCCTTGCTGTTGGCGTTGCTGGCGTTCGCGGTTTGCCTCTTCCTGGGAATTCTGGGGCTGGTGATCACTGCGGCAGTGCGTGGGGTCCACCCCAACATGACGATCGCGTACCGGCACATTGCATTTCCGGCTGGGCTGGTGGCCGGGGCAGCTGCCCTGGTGGCGGCGATCATTCTCGAGGTCCGGCACTATCGCGAGGAAAGAAACCACCAGCGCTGGATGTAGGCGCGAGCGTCCCGCTCGTGCGGCAGCGGATAAGAAGACTTGAGCTACAGAGGCTGCCGAGCGAAGCTCGGCCAGCACGAGCGGGACGCTCGCGCCCACATGGCTCCGTGCTAACGTATTTGCCTATGATTGTCGGCACCGGGATCGACATTGCCGAAGTGCCGCGCATCGCGCGGGCCATCACGCGGCACGGCGACCGCTTCCTCAACCGCGTGTTCACCGCAGGCGAGATCCGCTACTGCGATTCCAAAGCCAATCGCGTGGAGCGCTACGCCGCCCGCTTCGCCGCCAAGGAAGCGGGTATGAAGGCGCTGGGCACGGGCTGGAGCCAGGGCGTGCGCTGGCGCGACATCGAAGTCTCCCGCCAGCCCGGAGGCCGGCCCACGATCACCTTTCACGGCAAGGCGGCCGAGTTCGCCGCGCGGATGGGAGCCGCTCATGTCGCTCTTTCCCTCTCGCACACTGCCGAGCAGGCCATCGCGCAAGTCATCCTGGAAACTTAAACGAAAAGAGTCAACCGCGGCCTTCTGTTAGACTGGCCGCGTTCCCGGCAAACTTCGTGATGAGCGAGACATCCCTCCTGACCCCAACCAGTAGCGCCGACCGAACTTCGGATCGCGCCATGGTGTTCGGCATCGCCCTATCCAGCTTTGCCGCGCTGCTGCTTGAGCTGGCACTGACCCGGCTGTTTTCCGTGGTGCTGTTCTACCACTTTGCATTCCTGGCGATTTCGATTGCCTTGCTCGGCCTCGGCGCCGGCGGCGTCTTCGCGCATCTGCGCAAGGACCGGTTGGCGCGGTTCGAGACTCGCGCGCTGGTCTCCAGGCTATGCTCGATCAATGCTTTGATCGTGCCGGTGGTGCTGGTGATCGTGCTGCGCATTCCGGTCTCACTGGATATTTCGAAAGCAAACTTCCTGCGACTCACTGCGATTTACCTGGCTTCCGCCGTTCCTTTCTTTATCACCGGACTGGAATTCTCCATCGTATTCGCGCGCCAGGCCAGGCACGTTCCCCTGCTCTACGCCGCCGATCTCGCGGGCGGGGCGCTGGCTTGCCTCGCGATTGTCCCGCTGCTCAATTGGCTGGGTGGCCCGAACACTGTGTTCTTCACCGGCGTGTGCATGGCAATCGCCGGAACCATCTGGGCGGCGGACCCCAAGGCGCGGCGGTCGGCTGCGGGACGGGCCCTGTTCATCCTGGTCCTGATTGGCGTCAACTACTCCGGCAAGTTCTTCGATATTGTTTACGCCAAGGGAGGGTTTCGGGATCCCGCGTGGGTAGAATTCGCGCGCTGGAATGCCATCTCCCGCGTGGAAGTGGACAGCCAGGGCAAGGGCAAGGCGATTGTGATTGACGCCGACGCGTCCACCTACCTGATGAACGTCGATCCCAAACATTGGCAGGGACCGTGGGAAAGAAATCTGATGTCGGCGCCGCCGGCGCTGGCCAATGTGCTGCGCCCACACGGGGATTACGCCATCATCGGGCCCGGCGGCGGAGTGGACATCTTGCGCGCCCTGGGCAATGGGAGTCCGAGCGTTACCGGAATCGAGATCAATCCCATCATTGCCAATACCATCATGCGCGGACGTTATGCGGACTACACCTTTCATCTGTACCAGCAGCCCGAGGTGCACATCCACGTCACCGACGGCCGGTCGTTCGTTCGCAACGCCAGACAGCAGTTCGACGTGGTGCAAATGACGCTGGTCGACACCTGGGCCTCGACCGCCGCGGGCGCCTTTGCCTTGAGCGAAAACAGTCTGTACACGGTCGAAGCCTTCCGCGAATACTTCGAGCACCTGAAACCGGATGGAATGATCGCCATCACCCGCTGGGAGTTTCAACAGCCCCGCGAAGCCCTGCGGGTGGTTTCAGTGGCCATGCAGGCCTTGCATGAAATGGGAGTGGCGGACCCGGCCGGCAACTTCATCGTGGTTTCTGAAGGACACCTGGATGCGGATGGAATTCCGGTCGTGGTGCTGGCCAAGCGCAGCGCGTTCACCGCCGGGGAAGTGGACCAGGTGCGGCAGCATCTGGCGGTTCATCCCAAACTGTTTCTGCTTTACGCCCCGTCCGTTCCAGTTTTGCCCCTGAGCAGCCCGCAAGAGCGCTATTCCGCCAGTGCCGAAGCCTTCACCCAACTGATCCAGGCGAACGATCCGGGACACTTTGCAGCGCATTACCCGTACGATGTGTCTCCCGTCACCGACAATGCTCCATTTTTCTTCTTCACTTTGAAGCTGGACCAGATCCTCCATCCGAAATCGTTGCGGCAAGGCATTGACTGGAAAAATAATCTGGGTGTGGCCGTGCTGGGGATGGTCCTGGCCATCTCGCTTCTGGCGGTGCTGGCGTTTCTGGTTCTTCCGCTGGCGCTGGGGGCGAGAGGCCAGCAACTGGGTCCGGTGCGTTTGCTCTATTTCGTTGCGGTCGGGCTGGGATACATCCTGGTGGAGATCGCGTTTATCCAGCGCTTCGTGCTGTTCCTGGGGCATCCGGTCTACGCGTTGACCGTGGTGGTGTTCCTGCTTCTGCTCTCGAGCGGGGCGGGCAGCATGGTCTCGCGCTGGTGGCTGGCGGAGACCAGCCAAGTATGGCTGCCCCTGGTGCTCATTACGGCTGTTTTGCTCGTCTATGTCGGCGTGCTACCCGGCCTGCTGGGAAGACTGGTCGGCCTGCCCTTTGTGGCGAAATTGCTGGTCAGCGCCGGGCTGCTCATCCCATTGGGCTTCGCCATGGGGATGCCTTTTCCTACCGGTTTGCGGGCCCTGGCGGGTGGCAACCGGGGCAAGTTGCCGGCGCCGCAAGGGGAAGCCAGCGTAAACATGGTGGAATGGGCCTGGGCCATGAACGCGGCCTCAAGCGTCCTGGGCTCCGTTCTGGCCATCATCATCGCTATCCAGTTTGGCTTGAATATCACTCTGGGCTCTGGAGCAGCGGCCTACTTTGTGGCGCTCGTGTTGACGACAACGTTGCGTCCGGCGCGCTTGGTTGCCTGAATCGGCGGTGCATTCTGCTATTATTCTGGGCTAGCCTGTGCTGGTGTCGCGGGGAACAACCTTCGCTCGGGAGAATGCGTGCCTAGCCAGAAGCAGTTGAAGTGGTCTCAACTGAAGGTGGGGCTTACGGTGCTGGCTGCCAGCGTCACGCTGGGCCTCCTGATTTTCCTCATGAGCGGTACCGGCGGCCTGTTCACGACCAAAATCCAGCTCAAATCATATTTCGATAACGCCAACGGATTGCGCGTGGGCGCGCCGGTGCGCCTCGCGGGGGTGGACATCGGCAACGTCACCACCATCCGGGTGGTGCACGATCCGCGGAAGCAACTTACTCCCGTGGAAGTCGTGATGAAGGTGAACACCCGCTACCTGTTTAATCTGCGGAAAGATTCGCTGACCTTGCTCTCCACCGCCGGTGTGCTCGGCGAAACTTACATCGATATCGACAGTTCGTTGTCCAAGGGGCCGCAAGTCCAGGATGGAGATGTGCTGCCCAGCCGCGAGGTGCCGGATTTTGGCGATATGGTGCGTGCCGGTCAAGGCACGCTGCAGAACATGGACGCGCTGCTCAAACGGCTGGATCGTATTGTCGCCTTCGTCGAAAGTGGTCAGGGCTCGGTCGGCAAGCTGCTGTACGATCCCACGCTCTACAACCGGCTGAACTCGACGGTAAATGAATTCCAGGGACTGGTGAACCAGGTAGCCCAGGGCAAGGGCACTCTGGGCAAGCTGTTCTCGGACGACGAGCTGTACAACAAAGCCAACGCCACGGTGGACAAGCTGAACCTGGTGATTGACGACATCAACGCGGGCAAGGGCAGCGCCGGGAAATTTCTTAAAGATCCCGTGCTCTACGACAACGCCAATGCCACCATCGCGAACGTGAAGAAACTTACCGATGACGTGAATGCCGGCAAGGGCCCGATCGGCATGCTGGCCAAGGACGAAGAATTTGCCCGCAAGCTGCGGGATACCATGGACAAGCTTTCCGCCATCTCCGATCGCCTGGAGGCGGGCGAAGGCTCAGCCGGCAAACTGCTGCGCGATCCTTCTATCTACAACAACGCCGACCAGATGCTGGTCGAGACCCGGAGCCTGGTCAAATCTATCCGGGAGGATCCCAAGAAGTATCTGACCATTCATTTCAAGGTCTTCTAAGGTCTTCGTAATGTGGGCGCGAGCGCCCCGCTCGTGCAGGTGTGCAGCGCTGGCATCCCGCCGGCTGTCCTGAGGGCATCTTGTCCTCAGACCGAGGCCAACCAGTTTCATCAGTGGGAATAGACGACGCAACCATCCCGCTCGTGCCTACATGGGTCGGGTGGATTCCGCCTGCTCGTGGGCGTGGTAGCTGGAACGCACCAGCGGCCCCGATTCCACATGGCGGAAGCCGAAGCGCAGCGCTTCCTCTTTCAGATACGCAAATTCAGCGGGTGTGTAGAAGCGGGAAATAGGGAGATGATCGCGGGAAGGCCGCAAGTATTGCCCCACCGTAAGAATGTCCACCCCTCGCGAACCCAGGTCGCGGAAGACTTCCACCAGTTCGTCCGTGCTCTCGCCCAGGCCCACCATCACGCCCGACTTGGTCACGGTCTCGGGCATAAATGCCTTGGCATTCTCCAGTAATCGCAGGGTGCGCTGATAGCGCGCGCCGGAGCGGACGGAGCGATACAGCCGCGGCACCGTCTCGGTGTTGTGATTGAGCACGTCGGGCTTCGCATCGAGAACGATCTTCAGGGCCTCGTCGAGACCCTGGAAATCCGGGATCAGGACTTCCACCCGGCACTCCGGCGCCAACCTGCGAATCTGGCGGATGGTTTCGGCGAAGACGCGGGCGCCGCCCAGATTGTCGTCATCACGATTCACGCTGGTGACGACGGCGTGCTTCAGCCCGAGGGTGGCGACGGCTTCGGCCACGCGCCCAGGCTCATCCCACTCAATGGGGCCGGGCTTACCCTTGGGCACGGCGCAAAAACCGCAGCGTCGGGTACAGATATCGCCCAGCAACATGAAAGTTGCGGTGTGATGGTCCCAGCATTCGCCGATATTGGGACACTGCGCCGACTCGCACACGGTGTGCAGTCCCAGGCCACGCGCCAGTTTCTTGAGGTTGTGAAAGTTTTCGCCGACCGGGGCCTTGGCCCGCAGCCACTCCGGCTTGGGTTGCCGGACAGGAGGGCTCAGTTCGATCTGCACCAGTTGGGAAGTAGCCGCCATCGCTCACTTTGGATTTTACATGCAGTGGCAGCGATTCCCCAAGGACCGCACCCAGGGAGCGGCATCGCTGGTTTCCTTCGCGTCCTTTGCGGTCTATCTTTGCGTTCTTTGCGGTAAAGCGTTTGATCTCGCCGGCATCGTTCAAAAATCTTAGACCGCAAAGGATGCAAAGAAAAACCGCAAAGGGACGCGAAGAGTACAGGACGGGGATTCCACCTCGCTAGTTTTCCAGGTAGGCTTCGATCCATTCCCTGATGCGCATGCGGCGCTCGTCCTTGACGTCGAAGCGAACCCCAAAGGTCTTGTCGGGCTTCCGCCAGCTGACCTGGGCCCGCACCCAGATGCGGGGCAGGGTCAATAAGGCGAACGAGACTTCGAGCGCCATCCCGAGGGAGACATCCTCGGGGCTCTTGACCGACATCCCTCCCGTGCTGATCTCCTGGCTGGTGGCGGTGAAGCGACGGCTGTCGGCCGATACCATCGCGACTTCGGTGATGATCGGGATGCGTATATAACGGCGAAACTCGTGCAGCACCAGCATCTGGGTGGCACGCACCAATTTGAGCGCCGCTTGACGTTCCAGCGGTTCATGGAAGACCGCGTTGACGCCGTAGCGGGAAAACTTCATCGCCTCCTGGGCGCTGCCCCCGAGGCCATAGATCACCATGCGATTATTCGATGCCGAGGTGCGCGCCGATTCCATCACCGGCGCGGCCTCTGGGGTCAGACGCAAAACGCAGGCCTCAAGTTTTTCTCGTTGCAGCCGGTCCGCCACATCTCCTGTCATTTCCACGGCTTCGATTCCGAATTGCTTGAAACAGTCTGTCAGCAGAGAGCGTTCGGGTTCCCGGATGTCAATCAGGCCGACCCGGGCGGAGGTTTTTCTGCTGCGAGGAGGCGGCGCGAGAACCAGTCCTGATGATTTTTGCATGGCCTTGGGGAATGCCTTGAAACTCCATTCTGGCCTGCCTGGCCGCGCTTGGCAAAGGGATAGAAGGCCAATATGCGGGTACCAAGGTGTCATTACTCGGAATGGACTGACGGGCGGCGATCGGGACTTGCAAGGCTAAAGTTTCATGGGACTTACGTGTTGGGGAAAGTACGGATCATTGGAAAATGCTTAGGCCGGAAAAAGACCCATGCTAAATTGACTTGCCAAGCCTCGCGGCCTACCATTGCCAGCCACGCCAGTTGGGCTCAAATGATCGGGCAGAACATATCGCACTACCGCATCTCTCAGAAATTGGGCGGTGGCGGCATGGGTGTGGTTTACGAGGCGGAAGATTTGCGCCTGGGCCGACGAGTGGCCCTGAAGTTCCTGCCCGACGATCTGGCACAGGACCCGCAGGCCCTGGAGCGATTCCGGCGCGAAGCGCGGGCCGCGTCTGCCCTCAATCACCCCAACATCTGCACCATCTACGACATCGGCGAAGACGAGAACCGCCAATACATCGTGATGGAATATCTCGATGGGACAACGCTGAAGTACCGCATTGAGGGCAAGCCTATTTCGGTGGATCAGTTGGTGGATTTTGGGGCACAAATCGCCGACGCGCTGGATGTGGCGCACACCGCGGGCATCGTACATCGTGACCTGAAGCCGGCGAACCTGTTCCTCACCAAGCGCGGGCAGGCCAAGATTCTCGATTTCGGACTGGCCAAAGTAGCGGGACGCGCCATGCCGGAACTGGAGCCTGCGGGCGCGTCATTTGCCACGGCGGCAGTGGATGCCGCAAATCTCACCAGCCCGGGCAGCACGGTGGGGACCGTGGCGTACATGTCTCCCGAGCAGGCGCGCGGCGAGGAACTGGATCCCCGAACCGACCTGTTTTCTTTTGGCGCGGTGCTGTACGAAATGGCCACCGGGCACCAGCCTTTCATCGGCAACACGTCCGCGGTAATTTTTGACGCCATCCTGAATCGTGCGCCCACCGCTCCGGTGCGGTTGAATCCTAATCTGCCGGCGGAACTGGAACGCATCATCAATAAGGCCTTGGAAAAAGACCGCGACCTGCGCTACCAGGTGGCTTCGGAAATGCGCGGCGACCTGAAACGGCTGAAGCGCGAGATTGACTCGGGCAAAAGTTCGTCGGTGAGTGTGTCAACTCCGACGGGCTCGACTCCTTCAGGGCCGTCAGCAAGTGCGGTGGTACCACCCTCGGCTCCGGTGGTGCAGCCCGCGGCCGCGATCTCGGGTCCGGTCTCATCTCCTGCGGGCCTGGTTCCGCCGTCGGCGAACCGAACGCGCTGGTACCTCGCGGCAGCTGCATTGGTGTTGGCGGCAGCGGCGATCGGCGGCTACTTCTTCACCCGTGGCCCACGGGCGCTGACGGAAAAGGATTCCATCCTGCTGACCGATTTTGTAAACACCACCGGCGATCCCGTGTTTGACGGGACTCTGAAACAAGCTCTGGCCGTGCAACTGGAGCAGTCGCCTTATCTGAACGTGTTTCCCCAGGAGCGGGTGCGGGACACGCTGCGCTTCATGGGGCAATCGCCCGACGAACGGGTCACGCCTGACCTGGCGCGGGACATTTGCCAGCGCGAGGGCATCAAGGCCGTCCTCAACAGTTCCATCAGCAACATCGGCACCCAGTATGTGGTCGATGTAAACGCGGTGAACTGCCAGACCGGCGACAGCCTGGCGCATGAGCAGGTGTCAGCCGACAAAAAGGAGCAAGTTCTGGGCGCGGTGGGAAAAGCGGCCTCGAGTCTCCGCGGCAAGTTAGGAGAGTCGCTGGCTTCCGTGCAGAAATTCGACGCGCCGGTCGAAGAAGCCACCACCTCATCGCTGGAAGCGCTCAAAGCGTTCAGTCTGGCCGAAGCCGAAAGGAACAAAGGATCCGAGTACACCTCCATTCCCCTCTACAAGCACGCCATCGAACTGGACCCCAATTTTGCCATCGCGTACGCGCATCTGGGCCAGGCCTACGCCAACACCGGGCAGAGCGCGCTGGCCATCGAAAGCACGAAGCAGGCATTTGAACGGCGGGAGCGGGGCAGCGAACTGGAAAAGCTCTACATCTCTTCGCACTATTACGAAATCGTCACGGGTGAAGCTCGACAAGGCCATTGAGACCTATCAGCTCTGGAAGCGGACCTATCCGCGGGATTCCATTCCCACTAATAATCTCGCCGTGGAGTACTCCTGGACCGGCAAGTTCGACCAGGCCCTGGTCGAAGCCCAGGAAACCATGCGCCTCGATCCCAACAGCACCTTTAGTTATGGAGTCCTGGGCAGCGCCTACATCGGACTGAATCGCTTTGCCGAGGCCAAAGCCATTCGCCAGAAAGAACTGGGTCTCAAGCTGGGCGGAATGAATGACCACGCCGACCTCTACATGCTGGCCTTTCAGGAAGCCGACCAGGCCGCGATGCAACACGAGGTGGATTGGGCAAAGGGCAAGCCGGATGAATTTGTCATGCTCGAAGCCATGGCCGACGTGGCGGCATCCGGCGGAAAGATGCGGCAGTCGCGGGAGTTGTACCGGCAGGCCACTGAAAGCGCACAGCAGGCCAAGCTCACGGAGAACGTAGCCGGGATTTTAAGCCGCCAGGCGCGGACCGAAGCCGAAGCCGGAAACGCGGCGCAGGCCCGGGAGACCGTGCGGGCCGCGTTGGCCATCAGTCGCAACCGGTTCGAACTCGCCTCCGCCGGCTTGGCGCTGGCAACTGCCGGCGATGTCGCTCAGGCATCTGCGATCGCGGATCAACTGAGTAAGGAGTTTCCGACCGACACCTTCGTCAACAGTGTTTGGGTGCCATCGATGCGGGCCGAGGTCGAGGTCAGCCGGGGCAATCCGGCGAAGGCGATCGAGTTGCTCCAGCCCGCTGTTGCGTTCGAGTTTGGCTGGCCGGCGCGAGTCATGCCCACTTACGTTCGCGGGTTGGCCTATCTGCGCATGCGCCAGGGGAAAGAAGCTGCGGAACAATTTCAGAACATTCTCAATCATCGCGGGGTCTGCGGGACCCTGCCGACTTGCTCCCTGGCTCATCTCCAGTTGGGGCGCGCCCGCGTCCTCTCCGGCGACAACGCCGGCGCCCGTACCGCCTACCAGGATTTCTTAGCGCTGTGGAAAGATGCCGACCCGGATGTTCCCATCCTGAAAGAAGCCAAAGCAGAGTACGCCAAACTGCCGCAGTAAATGTAGGCGCGAGCGTCCCGCTCGTCGCGGAAGCCGCCACGAACCACGTAGGGACGGCCGCCCCCGGCCGTCCGGCGGAGCGAAGCTCCGCTTCTCGCTACTAGCAAGAGACTGCCGATAAGAGACTGTCGAGCTTGCGCTCGGCTGGGCGGACGAGGGCGTCCGCCCCCACGTGGTTCGTGGTGGCCCAGGCTCGCGCCTACATGTCTTTGACGTGGGTGGCGATATACCACTTGTTGCCGAAGGGATCAATTACGCCGCCGCTGCGGTCGCCGTAGGGATGGTCCTGAGGCTCGGAGATGGAGGTCGCGCCAGCGTCGAGGGCGCGCTTGTACAGCGCATCGCAGTCTTCCACGTAGAGGTAGAACATCGTCGGCATGGGCTGATAGGGTCCCTGGGCCTCGCCCATCTCCATGTGCGCGTTGCCGATGTTCAGGGTGACGTGATGGATCACGCCGTCCGGCGTGGTGTACCGGCCCAGGTCTTCCGCTCCGAAAGCGCGCTTCAGGAAATTGATTACGGGCTCGGCACGCAGCGGATGCAGATACGGTTGCAGCGTGGGCGCTCCCTCCGACTTGTAGCTCTTGCCCTTGGCGGTTGCTATGTACCAGGAGTTTCCGGCGGCATCCTTCACCGTGGCGGAACGTTCCCCGTAGAACTGGTCCGTAGGCTCGTGGATAGACGTGCCTCCCGCTTCCAGCGCGCGAGTGTAGGTGGCGTCGCAATCCGGCACGTAGATGTGGAAGGCACTGGGCATGGGCGTGCCGTGCCATTTCATTCCGGCGGCGCCGCCCCCCACCATCAGCATGGAATCGCCGATCTTCACTTCGCAATGCACGCCACCCTCGGAGCCGGGTCCGCTGCGGAAAGTTTCCTCCGCTCCGAAAGTCTTTGTCATGAACTCAATCAGTCCGTCCGCGTCTTGCGCCACCAGGTACGTGGTAAGCGTCGAGTAACCCTTGGGGACCGGATCCACCGCCGGCTTCTTCTTCTCCGGCATCATCGCCCGGAAGCGCCGGTGCATCTCGTCGACCGACATTTCTTCCTTGACCGTAAACACACTCCACGGATATCCGAAGGGGTCGATGAGATTGGCATCACGCCTTCCGTAGAACTGGTCGGCGATGGGGCGCTGCAGCTTCGCGCCGGCGGCAATGGCGCGTTCCGCGAAGGCGTCCACGTCGGGAACCTGGATAGTCATTGCTACCGGCGAATTGCCTGTGGTCTCCGGGCTGTAGCGTCCGCCCTCGGGCCACTCTTCCGCCAGCATGATGACAGAGTCTCCAATCAGGATTTCGGCGTGGGCAATACCCTTCCCAACCTCGAAGCGGAAAGTCTCTTTCGCTCCGAAAGCATTCTTGTAAAATTCGATCGCTTTCGCTACGTCCTTGAAGCTCATGCGGGGGGATGCAACGATTCGAACGGCAGCAGCAGTTTCTGTCATGGTCGGCATGGATGATTTCCTTTGCAAATCAGATTTGAGACGGGCCTTAAAATCTTCACGTGGAAGCTGCCGCAGCTCGGCGGCGACGCGCAGCAGAGGCAGCAATTCCGGATCTCCGGATCGAAGGGCCGCACGCGGCGCGGCCAGAAGTTCGCTTACGGCTTGGTCAAGTTTCTCGATCATCTGGCGATTGGGCAGAGAGCGCTTAGGCATGGGCACCCTCCAGCGGGCAGCGCAGGTTCTGCAAGGCGCGGAACTGCAACTGCTTCACCGCGCCCTCGGTGCGTCCCAGGGCTTGTGCGATTTCACGAATACTCTTCTCCTCGGCAAAACGCATTCCAATCACACGGCGTTGATCGGCCGGAAGCTGGTCAACCAGCAGGAAGAGGCGGGCGCACTCATCGGCCTCAACCAGCCTGGGCTTGGCGCCCAGGTCGGGAAGGTCGGGCAGATCGTCCTGACCGGTGATCTCTCTGGCCCCGCGTTTTGACCGGTCCACAATCATGTTGGCAGCAATGCGCAACAGCCAGCCGGCAAAGGGCACTCCGCGCCATTCGAAACTGTGAATATTGGCCAGCGCCTTGTGGAACACATCCGAGGTCAGGTCCTGGGCCGCGTCCCGGTCCTCTACGCGCCTTGCGATGTAGCCGTACACCCGGGCGAAATTCAGTTCGTACAGTTCGGCAAAGCGGCTGGGATCTTTCTGCGCCGCCTCAACCAGCAGGCGGTCGTCTCCCTGGGGTAAGCCGGACGCTTCCCCCGGGGGCTTTTTCGCTGTCGGTCGTCTGACGGCCATCGCGCCTCTAACTATATAAACTTTCGAGCGGCGAAAAGGTTACGGGACCATTATTTCGCAGCGGCAGAAGTCGCCACAATGGGGGATGGAGGGGCCATCCCGCGTGTTAGAATTTGCTGACCTAAGCGTGACTGCGAGAACCCAGGTTGATTGAACTCGCACCCTCGATTTTGGCGGCTGACTTCGCTCATCTGGCGGACCAGGTCCGCGACGCCACGGCAGGTGGCGGCACGGTCGTCCACGTGGACGTCATGGACGGTCATTTCGTCCCTAACCTGACCATCGGGCCTCCGCTGGTAAAGTCTTTGCGTAGAGCGACTGAGTTGCCGCTGGACTGCCATCTGATGATCGAAAATCCGGACCTGTTCATTCCGGAATTTTGCGAAGCCGGGGCCAACTGGATTTCGGTGCATCAGGAGGCCTGCGTGCACCTGAACCGCACCCTGCATCTGATCAAGGACCACGGTTGCCGGGCTGGGGTAGTGATCAATCCGGCAACTCCGGTGGACACCCTGAGCGAGGTGCTTGACCTCGCCGACTATATACTGGTGATGTCGGTCAATCCTGGCTTTGGAGCGCAGAAATTCATTCCCGGCGCGGTCCACAAGATCCGTCGGCTGGCCGATCTCAGGGCGCAGCGCGGATTGAGCTATCGTATTGAGGTCGATGGCGGTATTGACCTCAAGACTGTGGCCGAAGTGGTACGGGCTGGCGCCGAAATTCTGGTGGCAGGCAACGCTATCTTCGGTAAAGGCGATCCAAACACTAATGCGCGGGAGTTGTTGAAAACTGCGGTGGAGGCCACGCTGCAGAAAGTCTAAAGTCCGTCATCAGTCGTCGGTCTTCAGTCGTCCGCAGAATCTGGTTTTTCTGACGACTGAAGACCGAAGACTGACGACTGTTTTCCCGAGGTTCCCCTATGTCGCGTCGTTTTCCGGTCATTCTCTTGCTGGGCGTGCTGGTTTTTGCCGTCGGCTGCACCAACAAAAAGGTCAATAATCCCCTGGCGAACGTGGGTTCCAAGCAGCCCGACAAGGTCCTGTTCGATCGGGCCATGGATGCCATGAAGCACAATCGCTTCGATGTGGCGCGAATCACGCTGCAAACCCTGATCAACACCTATCCTGATTCGGAATACATTGCCCGCGCCAAACTGGCGGTGGGGGATTCCTGGTACGCCGAGGGCGGTGGGACCGCCCTGGCCCAGGCCGAAATCGAGTACAAGGACTTTGAAACCTTCTTTCCCAACATGCCGGAAGCGGCCGAAGCGCAATTGAAAATTGCCAACATCCACTATCAGCAAATGGAAAAGCCGGACCGCGACTACACCCATGCCATGCGGGCCGAAGAAGAATACCGGCAGCTCATCCTGCAATACCCGGACAACAAGAAAGTGGTGGCCGAGGGCAAGCAGCGCCTGATGGAAGTTCAGGAAGTGATTGCGGAGCGCGAATATGGGGTAGGGCGATTCTATTTTCTTCGCCAGTCTTATCCTGCGTCCATTGCCCGGCTGCGGTCCCTGATGGATAAATATCCCCTGTACAGCAAGGCGGATGAAGCCCTCTATCTGTTGGGTCAGGCCTACGAAGGTGAGATCGCGATGGTGCGTTCGCGGCCGGGCAACGAGACCGCCAAGGCACGCATGATTGAGGAGTTCACCAAGGATGCCGCCGATGCCTACTCCCGCATCCTGACCCGGTATCCGCTGATGGATCGGAACGTCGATGCCAAGGCGCGCCTGGAGGCCCTGCATTTGCCGGTGCCCAGGCCCACCAAAGCGGCCCTCGCTCAAAACAAAGCGGAAGAAGAAAGCCGCCATGAGAGCAGCACGCTGGCCAAAGTGATGAGGAACTTTGAGAAGCACCCAGACGTAGCCCAGGCCGCCCACGTGGGCGACCCCACGTTGGTGGATCCGGAGGTAGTAAGCGCCACTTCGGTAGTGCGGGAGGCGACGCGGGCCATGATGGGCACTCCCGCCGCCGGGGATAAGAACTCAGTCGCGATCGAAACCGTCGGTACGGGGCCTCCAGCCGCGAACCAGCCCGCGCCGCGTTCCGATGCGGCGGCGCCAGAGACCGCCGTCACGCCCGGGGACAACCCCGCCCCGGCCGCCGACCCGAATGAACTGAAGCCCAACGTCGCCGCCGATCCCAATGAACTGCGGCCCAACGTTGACGCCGGCCAGCCCGCGCCGCCCCCCACTCAAGTCAACGAACTGGCGACCGGGACCAGCGGCCAGGCCGCCAGCGCCGACGGCAAGACTGCCGGCGGGGCCTCAGCCACCGCCGACGACAAGGATATTGACGCAGCCATGTCTTCCAGCAAGCACAAGAAAAAGAAGGGCCTACGAAAAGTAGTCCCCTTCTAGCGGCGGCAGGCTGGGCGGGCGTGGGGCGGCTGCGGGCCCCCACCTGTCCCGATAAGCAACCCGGGGGCCGTTGTCCCCACTCGTCACTGACCAGTGGTAACCTGCTTACCCTCTTCTTGTCATTGACTTACGGTCTGGCACCAATTAACTTCAGGCTGTCTCCCCCTCACCAAAGGATACCCCTTGGCGCGAAGAATTCTGCTTGCCGATGACAGCGTAACCGCCCAGAACATGGGCCGGCGCATCCTCACCGATGCCGGCTACGAAGTCGTTACCGTCAATAACGGCTCAGCGGCGCTGAAGAAGATTGCTGAAAATAAGCCCGACATAATTGTGCTGGATGTTTACATGCCGGGCTACGGCGGCCTGGAAGTTTGCCAGCGGGTTAAGGAATCCCCGGAGACGGCGCGCATTCCCGTGTTGCTGACCGTGGGCAAGCTGGAGCCCTTCCGTCCGGAAGAGGCGCGCCGAGTGGGCGCCGACGCCTTCATCGTCAAGCCCTTTGAAGCGACTGAACTACTGACCGCGCTCACCAAGCTGGAAGACAAGATTGTGGCTGCGCCCCAACCGCAGAAGTCCGGGCGTTTCGCCAAGGCTCTGGCGGCGGTCGAGGGGGCCGATTTCGGCGACAAGGAAACCGGTTGGAAAAATCGCCTCACCATCCCCGGTCCGGGCGTCAAACCGAAATCGGCGGAAACAGAAGCCCCGGAAGTGGTTGTCGGTCCCACTCGCGATTTTGATCGCGGCGCAGGGGGCGCGCCTGTAGAACCAAAGCAGGAGTTTGAGCGTCCCATTCCCGCCGGCCTGCCCGCCGACATCACGCCGGAAGAAATCGCGGCCATTACCGCAGCAGCAGCGTCGTTCGACGGTAACGCCGCAGCGCCCGCGGCAACTGCAGAAAGTTCCGCGCCAGAGTCTGCCGTCAGTCCGCAAACCTCCTCCGCGGAGATTGCTGCCCCGGCCAGTGAAGCGGAGGCACCGGCGGCAACGCTGGCTTCCGCGACCGAGTTGGAACAGGCGCCTCCGCCGGAAGTCGCCGCTGAGGTTGCGTCGGTAACGCCCGATGCCGTTTCCGAAGCGGTCGCAAACGAAGCAACTGCCCCGGCGGAAGAAAATCCTGTCGCCACGGAATTACCCGCGCCGGTTGCCAACACTGAATCCGAGCCAGTTTCTGAAGTGCAAGCGCCCGCGGCCGAGAAACCGGCCGGCAATGATGCCGAGGTGATGGCTGCGATTGCGTCTTTAGCGCCCTCCAATGGCCACGGCAGCGAAACCGTAGCGGCGGGTATGAGCGCAAGCGGTCAGGAGACCCCGGTCGCCCAGGCTTCCGTGGCTGCCGTCGAGGCCGGAATTACCGGTCCGCGATGGATCGCGGAATCGGTCGCCGTCGCGCCCGAGGAATCGGCGCTGGCCCTGGCCCAGGAGATGGAACAGGCCTCCGCGGCAAAAACCGCGGCCCCAGCCGGCAGCAACGATCCCGCCACAACCACAGCGGACGAGGTCCCCGCTCCAGCGGCCGTCGCCGAAGCCGTCGAACCGGAAGTTGCCGCGGTATCGAACGTCGTAGATGCAGTCGCTGTTGCGGAATCCGTTCCGGCTGATATCGCCGCCGAGAACGCCCCCGTCGAATCTTCTGAGGTTCCGGCCGCCGAGCCAGCGGTGGCGAAAGCAGAATCCGCATACGCGGCCGCCGCGGCTGCCGGTTCCGGTTCCATGTCGGAACCCGTGCCGCCGGTGGAAGCGGTCTCTTCTATCACGGTTGCGCCGGAGATTTCAGAGAGCGTGCCCGTCGCCAGCGCCGGGGCCGTGCCACAGCGCGAAGCCGAGTTGGCCGCCGCCTGGCAGAACTGGAAGCAGATACGCGAATCGTTCGTCGATGGGCAGCCTCCCGCGCCAGTTGAGGAGGCTCCGGTCGAAGCCAGCGTCACTCAGGATGAAGCTCCCGCACCCGCGAAAGTTGAAGAAGCGGAAACGGAAACGGAAACCGCCGAGGTTGAAGCGGTTTCGAGCGAAGCTCCGGGGGAGTCCACCGCGATCGCCAGCATCGTCGACACCATGCTGGCGGAATTGCGGCCCAAGCTGGTGGAAGAAATCGCCAAGAAGATGAGCTCGGAAAAGAAAGACAAGAAGAAGAAGAAATAACGCCCGCGAATCATTCCTCTGGCTCTCACCGATCGGGAATGGCGAACCCGTACTCCTCTAAGAGTTGCGCCATCGGCGCAGTTTGAATGAATTTCAAGAACTGCCGGGCAGTGTCCTTGTTTTTCGACGAGCGCATGATGACGCAAGCCTGCTCAATGGGCGGATAGTCGGCTGAGGGAATCTCGGCATAACGGCCTTTCTCTTTCATGTTCGGAGACAGAGCAAGCGAGAGCGCGATAATGCCCACATCCGCGGACCCCGAAGCCACGAAAGACGCAGTCTGGGAGATGTCTTCGCCCAGCACGAACTTGTCTTTCACCTGCTGGTAGAGATTCTCCTTCTGTAAAGCGGCGACTGCGGCTTTTCCATAGGGCGCGTGCTGCGGGTTTGCGATGGCGATCTTCTTGATGGCGGGATCGAGCAACGCCTTCAAACCGCGGCTTATGTCGAGCCTGGATTCATTCGGCACCCAGACCACAATCTTTCCGACCGCATATTGATAGAAGACGTCCGGCTCGGTGAGACCGGCGGCCTGCAGCTGTTTTGGATAGTCCAGGTTTGCCGAAAAGAACATGTCGAAAGGCGCGCCATTTTGAAGTTGCTGAGCGAAGTTGCCGGAGGAGCCATAGATCAGCTTCACCGTCTTTCCCGTCTGCTGCTGGAAACGCGCAGCGATTTCCGGCATGGCAAACTGCAGGTCGGCGGCGGCGGCCACCGTTATCTCCTGCGCGGCGCAAAGTCCGCCCAGGCCCAACAAGCCAGCCACCACCAGCAGTAACCTTCTGAGATCCATCGTTCGATGCTCCTGTCGTAGCCAAAAACGAACCTTCGAGCCGTGCAGGCGCCAAAAGCCCCGCCCAGGCAGAGCTCGAACGGGGCACCCTCGACAAAGACTCTCGTTCAACCAACCCTACGCCGCGGTTGTGGGGTCAATCATCTCGCCGATTTCCGTGATCCTGGTGGCAGGAAAGCCGCTCAGTTCCGCGTGCCGGCGGATGAGTGCCTCATCTTTGGCCAGATACATACAGTACATCTTGTCGGCGGTAATAAACGACTCCAACCACTGGATATCCGATCCAAGCTGGCGCAGCACCTGGTTCGACTTGGCGGCTGCTTCCCGCAATTGTTCCCGGCCCAAAGACCCGATTTTCGGGATCTCCCGCTCGATCATATATTTCCTCATCACATCCTCCGCTAGATTCTCTTCGAACACTTTGCTTTTGACTCTTCCAAGGTTAGACGCAGAAAGAGTCTTGGCACAAGATGGCAGATATGCCATTATACGTAGGCGATTACGCCATCGGGGAGAGAGTTGCCCATGACCGAGGTCACAGTCCTGTTTCTCGACGGAACTTTTTCTTCCACCGCCATCGGTCCGATGGAAGTCTTCCGCCATGCCGGCTCGCTGTGGAACGTGCTCACGGGTAACCGTCCGATGCCCCGCTTTCGAGTGACCACGGCGTCGGTGGACGGACGCGCGGTCCGCTGTGACGGAGCCATTCGTATCCAGCCGACCGCGGCGCTCACCGCCATCCGCAAGACCGACCTCATCTTCATCCCGACCACCGGGCTGAGCCTGGACGACGTGGTCGAGCGCAACGCGCCGGTCGTGCCCTGGCTGCGGCGCTGGCACAAGCGCGGGGCTGCCATCGCCAGCGTGTGCTCCGGCGTGGGCCTGGTCGCGGCCACCGGTTTGCTCGACGGCAAACGCGCCACCACCCACTGGGGCCTGGCCGCGCGTTTCCGCGAAAAATATCCCCGGGTGAAGTGGATGCCGGAATTGATGGTGACCGAGGACCGCGGCTTCTACTGCGGCGGAGGCGTGAACGCCTCGCTCGATCTCAGCCTGTATCTGGTGGAGCGATTCTGCGGCCACGAAGTGGCCATGCAAACCGCCAAGGCGCTGCTCATCGAGACGCCGCGCGCCTGGCAGGCCGGGTTCGCCATCGTCCCGTTAAAAACCGATCATTCCGACGACACGATTTCCAGCGCGCAGGAATGGCTGCACCATAATTTTCATCGCACCTTCCCGCTCGAAGCTCCGGCCCGCCGCGTGGGCATGAGCCTGCGCAATTTCGTCCGCCGCTTCAAGCAGGCCACCGGAGACAGCCCGTTGATGTACCTGCAGAAGCTGCGGGTGGCCGCCGCCAAGCGCCTGCTGGAGAGCGACTACCGCACCATGCAGGAAATCAGTGACGCCGTCGGCTATCAGGATGTCGCCTTTTTCCGCGGATTGTTCCAGCGCCACACCGGCGTCTCCCCCAGCGCATACCGGCGCAGGTTTGGGGTGTAGCGAAAGCTTAGTTCCCGTGCACCCGCAGGGGGTCCTGGGGCTGTTCAGTAGACCGGACTATTGCTGCGAGCCCGCCAGAGTTGCGTTACGTTGTCGCTTCGGCCACAATACCAACGCTCGGAGTTATGTCGTGAGCGATAGTACGCGTCGTCTTTCCGCTGTTCTCCGCCGCCGGCGCACTTTCCTTCTCTGGCTGGTCGGTCTTCTTATATCTACGCTTTCGTATGTGCCGCTCAACCATGCCCAGGACACGCCGGGCTCGAACCAGCTCTCCAGCGTGCGCGGCACCGTGATCAACAGCGTCACCCGCGAACCCATCGCTCGTGCCCTGGTATTCTCTTCCGACAACCGGCTCGCCGCATTCACCGACGACCAAGGCCATTTTGAATTCCCCCTCCCGCGGCCCGAAACCAACCCGAACCGCCCTGCGGAGGGGATGACTTTCTACAACCCTTCCGCCCAGCTGATGGCTCGCAAGCCCGGCTTTTTCGATTCCGGCAACTCGGGGTCTTCCCCGCCTCAAATGGCCGTCGGCGACGACATCACGATTGCTCTCGTGCCCGAAGCCCTGATCGTCGGCCGGGTGAATCTTCCATCCTCAAACCAGTCTGACCGCATTACCGTGCAGGTTTACAAACGCCAGGTGCGCGACGGACGCGCCGTCTGGGCTCCCGCCGCAAATGTATCCACGCGCTCCAGCGGCGAGTTTCGCGTGGCCAATCTCAGCGCAGGCGTCTACAAAATCTTTACCAGCGAACTGCTCGACCGCGATCCCATCACCTTCGACCCGGCCGGCCAGCTCTACGGATATCCACCGACCTACTATCCTGCGGCAACTGATTTTGCTTCGGCCTCCGTGCTCACCCTGGAGGCCGGCAAGACCCTTCAGGTCGAACTCTCGCCTGTCCTTCGGCCCTACTACCCGGTCAAGATCGCGATTGCGAATTTCCCGGCCCAAAGCGGGGTGGAGGTCTCGGTCGCGCTCCAGGGCCACAAAGGCCCGGGATACTCTCTGGGCTACACCGGCGAAGCGATCGAAGGCATGTTACCCAACGGAATCTATACCCTGGACGCCACCCTGCAGCAGGGCCAGCAAACCGCCACCGGTAGCATGAATATCACAGTGAAAGATGCTCCTGTGGCCGATGTGTCCATGGTAGCCCTCCCCAATGGTTCAATTCCGGTCAACATCACGGATGAACGAAGCGAGATCAGTCGCCAGGGGCTTGAGCTTTTCTTCGGCGCGGGGAAATTCTCGCGCGCGCAAAAGGCTGACGTCCTCCTCCAGCCAGTCGACGACTTCGATTCGGGGACTCCGGCTGCTCTTCTTCGGGCGCCGAGCAAGCCCAACGACAACGATCTCGTGCTGGTCAACGTCCGGCCGGGCCGCTATAGGCTCGAGGTAAATCCCTACCGCGGATATGTGGCCTCGGCGGTCGCCGGTAGCGTCGATCTCCTGCGCCAGCCGCTTGTGGTGGGCGCCGGCGGTTCGAGTCTTCCTATTGATATCGTCCTGCGCGATGACGCCGCCGCCATCGAAGGAACTGTCGAAGGAATGCCTCCGGCACCTGCGGGCGCGGGTGCGGCTGCGGCAGCGGCAATGATCGGCCGCATCCGAATGCCTGAGGGCCCATTTGTGTACTGCATTCCGCTGCCCGACTCCCCCGGCCGCTTCATGGTAAGCAGGGTTTCTTCAGATGGCACGTTCCAGGTGCAGCAACTCACCCCGGGCGCCTATCGCGTTCTTGCCTTCGATCGCCAGCAGGGGGAGTTCGAATATCAGAATGCGGAAGCCATGGCGGCCTATGAAGACAAAGGCCCGGCGGTACGCCTGGGTCCGGGGCAGACCGAACACGTGCGCGTGACCTTGATCTCAACCCGGGAGTGACGTCATGTTCGTCCGCTGGCCAAATCGAAATCGTGACGAGCCGCGCTCGTCCGCCCCGGTCTTGCGTAGGGGCGGGTGCCCTCACCCGCCTGGCCGGGCGAAGCCCGGCAAGGGTTTGGCTGAGACCAGCAAAACCCAAGGCGGGCCGCACTCGCCCGCCCGGACGAGGGCGTCCGGGTCTACGTGGGCTTTGACCCTCGGCTGCTTGCTCCTGGCTTGGCCCGCTGCGCTGGTGGCGCAAACGCCGGTTCCGCAAATCTCGGGAGGCGGCGGCCATTTCCGCATTGCCGGTACCATCGTCGGCGCCGGCGAGGGCCACCCGCTCTCCCGCGCCCGCGTTTCCTTGCAGGATGTCAAGAACCGCCAGACTCAGATTTTCATGATCACCGGCGACGATGGCCATTTCGAGTTCGCCAACCTCCGCGCGGGGAAATATGCCCTGGTGGGCGCCAAGCGCGGATACATCAGCGCCGCCTACGACCAACACGAGCAATTCTCCAGCGCGATCGTGACCGGTGCCGGCGTCGATACGGAGAACCTCACCCTGCGTCTGGTTCCCACGGCCGTGCTCACCGGCCACGTCTTCGATGAATCCGGTGAACCGGTGCGCGCCGCCACCGTCACCCTCTGGCGCGACGACCACCGCACCGGCGTCAGCCGCACCGTGCGCGATCGCGTCGATGCATCGGACGACCAGGGAACGTTCGAATTCACGCCCCTCGATGCCGGCACTTACTTCGTCTCCGTGGTGGCCAAGCCGTGGTATGCGGTGCACCCTCCGTCGATGGCCCAAGCGGGCGCGCCCGATGCTCCCATCTCCGTCGATCGTTCGCTTGACGTGGTTTACCCGACTACGTATTACGCGGGAGCGACTGAAGTCGAAGACGCCACTCCCATCCTCATCCGCGGTGGCGATCATCTCGATCTCGATCTCCAACTGGCACCGGTGCCCGCCCTGCACGTGATCGTGCGTCGTCCGGCGCAGGAGGCCGGGCAGGGTCTCCGATTCCCCATGCTGCTCAAGCGCGACTTCGACGGACGGCAGCAAGCCATCCAACCCGACGAACAGATGGCCGCGCCCGGTGTCTTTGAGATCATCGCCGCGCCCGGCAAATACGAGTTGCGCATTGCACCACGGGACAATGAGCCCAGCCAGAGCAGTGAGGTCGAAATCAACCAGGACAATCAGGAACTGGACATCTCTGCCGGTCAGGCCGCCAGCACCATCTCCGCGAAGGTCGAGCTGATCGGCGAGACCGCACTCCCGCCGCAAATGGCATTCGCTCTCCGCAACCCGCAGCACCGCGTCGTCAGCTGGGGAGCGATGAACCCGGCTCGTGAAGTCACGTTTCAGGATGTTGCGCCGGGAAACTACGAAATCCTCGTCGGGGCCGCGTCCCGCGCCTATTCAGTTGTCTCCATGATGGTGAATGGCTCCCCGGTCTCCGGGCATTCGCTGACCGTACCGCCGGGTGCGGCCCTCGCTCTCTCTTTGAGGGTGGTCGGAGGCGCCGCCGACGTGAACGGCCTGGCGCAGCGGGCAGGCAAGGGCGCTGCCGGAGCCATGATTGTTCTGGTTCCCCGGAACCCGGAAGCCAACCACGAACTCTTTCGCCGAGACCAGAGCGATCTCGACGGCAGCTTTACCTTCCACAGCGTGATTCCGGGTATGTACACGGCGATTGCCATCGAGAACGGCTGGGACCTGGACTGGTCGCAGCCCGCCGTTATCTCGCGCTACGCTGCCCGCGGGGAAAAAATCGTGGTCGGCGGCTCTCAAACCGCCATCCAGCTTCCCGGTCCGATCGAGATTCAGTCGAAGTGAGGCGTGTCGCCGGACGGTACCTTGCACTTGTGCACATTGAACTGTTGCTGGATCACGGCCTGCGCCCGTGCCTGCTGGCCCGCAGGCTGGTGCTCGGCCTGGAACTCCATCTTGCAACTTTCGCACATTCCGATCACCGGAACATTCTTCACTCGCTTTATGATCCGAAGATTGCGTTTAGGCATGGAACCAGTTTCCCACACCAGCAGGTCCCGCTTGCACGCAAAATGCCGTTATGGTAACTTTTAGAATTGTCCCGGACATCAGGAAGGGATCAGAGGGCGTCTTGTCCCCAAAAGGGAGAGGCGCGATCCAAGACCTGCTGGCGTAGCTCAGTTGGTAGAGCATCTGATTTGTAATCAGAGGGTCAGGGGTTCAAATCCCTTCGCCAGCTCCAGCATTGGTTCCGGAAAGCAGGATACGAGGCGCGGCGGCGGCTTGGCAGATTTTTCCAACGGCACTCCATAAGGGAATTTTCCAAGTGTGGTGTTTGCGTGCGAGGGCATATTCGCGCGCTTTTCTGTTCTCCACTTTTCGAAAAGTCCGTCTGAACGATCTTCCGTACGTGCGTGGATGTCTGCGAGGAATGCGGACAAAGCGGGTAAGAGCCGAACGGTTGTGCAGTTCTGCACAGGTGGGTGAGTGGTTAAAGCCAGCAGACTGTAAATCTGCCCCTCCTCGGAGGTACGAAGGTTCGAATCCTTCCCTGTGCACCAGAGACTTGAATGAATCGTCTCTACATGGCGCTGGCCGCGTTCGTCGTCCTGGGAGCGCTGTCGTGGGCGACTTTGAGCGATCCGAAATTGCGCCTCGCCACACTTGCGGTCCTGGCGATGTTCGCAGTAAAGACCTGGCTGCGGCGCAACCATGGGATGCATCCGGATCGCGAGAGTGGGACGGAGCAATAGCTGGAGCTGGGCCGGAATTTAGCTGAGGGCTGACGGCTGAAAGCTGACGGCTGGTGTAAGCCGATGTAGCTCAGTTGGTAGAGCACTCCCTTGGTAAGGGAGAGGTCACCAGTTCAATCCTGGTCATCGGCTCCAGAAATTGGGCGTTTTGCGGATGAAAGTTGGAATCGGCCGGTCAGGGGTTTGCTGAGGGCTGACGGCCGATAGCTGATGGCTGGCTTTAAGCGGGAGTAACTCAGTGGTAGAGTCACAGCCTTCCAAGCTGTTGGTCGCGGGTTCGATTCCCGTCTCCCGCTCCAGATATTTCTGATGCAGGGTGCGTGATGGTGAGCTTCCAGCAAACTGTCATTCGAATTGAGAAGGAAAAGGAATTCGCGGAACTGAGGGGCGCGATTGAGCGCGCTCTCGATGCGGAGAGAGTCGAAAGCTTTTTGAAGCGGGTGCGCAAGAGCGGCGCCCGGGTGCGCGATCTGGAAGCGATATTGGCCAGAGGCGTATTGGAAAAAGTGGATGACAGGCAGGCGAAACTGGGAGCGCAAAAGCTGTACCAGGCTCTGACGGTTTCCGACCAGGCGCAGGTGCGGGAATTCTACCTGTCCCGGGCGGAAGAGGTGGAGCCCGGGATGCGGACAAAATTTCAGCAGCTGTATCGCTACTACTGAAGGTAAGGAACCAGCGAGGCACGGCAAGATATGGCGAAAGAGAAATTTGAGCGCAATAAGCCGCACTGCAACGTAGGGACGATTGGTCACATTGACCATGGCAAGACCACGTTGACGGCGGCCATCACCAAGGTGTTGCAGAAGCACAACCCGAAGATCGTGTTCCGGTCGTTTGATTCGATCGATAACGCGCCGGAAGAGAAAGCCCGCGGGATCACGATCGCGACCGCGCACGTGGAGTATGAGACGGCGAACCGGCACTATGCTCACGTGGATTGTCCGGGCCACGCCGACTACATCAAGAACATGATCACGGGCGCGGCCCAGATGGATGGCGCGATCTTAGTGGTGGCGGCGACGGACGGTCCGATGCCGCAGACCCGCGAGCACGTGCTGCTGGCGCGGCAGGTGGGCGTGCCCTACATTGTGGTCGCGCTGAACAAGTGCGATGCGGTGGATGATCCCGAACTGCTCGACCTGGTGGAACTGGAAGTGCGCGAGTTGCTGAAGACTTACCAGTTTCCGGGCGACGATGTGCCGGTGGTCCGGCTGTCGGCGCTGGGGGCGTTGAACGGGGAAGCCAAGTGGGAGAAGCAGATTGACGAACTGATGGCGGCGGTGGACAAGAGTGTGCCGCAGCCGGCGCGCGAACTGGACAAGCCGTTCCTGATGCCGATTGAAGATATCTTTTCGATTTCGGGCCGGGGCACGGTGGTGACGGGCCGGATCGAGCGCGGCAAGGTCAAAGTGGGCGAGGAAGTGGAAATCGTCGGCTTCCGCGATACCCGCAAGACGGTGGTAACGGGCGTCGAAATGTTCAAGAAGCAGCTGGACGAAGGTCTGGCGGGCGATAATGCCGGGCTGCTGCTGCGCGGCATCGCGAAAGAGGATGTGGAACGCGGCATGGTGCTGGCGAAGGGCGGATCGATTACGCCGCACACCAAGTTCAAAGCGGAAGTCTACATCCTGACCAAGGAAGAAGGTGGACGGCACACGCCATTCTTCAAAGGCTACCGGCCGCAGTTCTACTTGCGGACAACGGATGTGACTGGAGTAGCGGAGTTACCGGCGGCGACCGAGATGGTGATGCCGGGCGACAACGTGCAACTGGTGATTGAGCTGATCACGCCGGTGGCGATGGAAAAGGGCTTGCGCTTTGCCATCCGCGAAGGCGGGCACACGGTCGGTGCCGGCACCATCAGCGAGATTATTCAGTAGCGGACACGGAAGACGGGAACTGAATACAAAGAACTGAGAACTGAGAACTGAAGGATCGGAAACCAGTGATCAGTTACCAGTTCTCAGTTCTCAGAGAGTTGAGCTAGGAGCTTAGGAGCTGCTTTATGCCCCGAGAGATCATTACCTTGCAGTGCGGCGATTGTAAAGAGCGGAACTATTCGACCACCAAGAACCGGAAGACCATGTCGGAGCGCCTGGAGCTGAAGAAGTTCTGCCGCGTCTGCCGCAAGCACACGCCGCACAAGGAAGTGAAATGACGCCGGTTTAGCGGGCGTGAGCGAAGCGGGAGCCCGCTGGCGTCATCCTGAGCGTTCTGTGCGAAGGATCTGGCGGGTTTGCTTGCGAGGAATGGTTCAACAGGGGCGTAAGCTCAACGGTTAAACTGTCGGTCTCCAAAACCGAACTTGGGGGTTCGAATCCCTCCGCCCCTGCCAGAGTTTCGTGGGCGATGATACGAACGGGTAAGTAAGGAAAGCGGGAAAGGTGATGGCGAGCGTTGCGGAACAAAACACGCTGACGGCGACGATCAGGTCCTGGCCGGAGCGGGTCAAGACTTTCTACAACGACGTGCGCACCGAGATGAAGAAGGTGACCGCGCCTTCGTTCAAGGATGTGCAGGCCACCACCGTGGTGGTGCTGGTCACGGTTTTCCTGTTTGCCGCGTATTTCTGGGCAATCGACCTGGTGATCGGGCACGGGATTGACTCGGTGTTTCGTTACTTCAAGCAACACTGAGTCGAGGAAGGAACCGAAGTGCTGCAGTCGACGAGTGCAGAATCTATGCAGGACGAAGATAAAAACGAGGCCGGAGCAGGCGGAGAAAATCTCTCACCCGAGGCTGCCGGCGCGGTCGAACCGCCGCGCAATCCCAACATGAAGTGGTACATCATCCACTCGTATTCGGGATTTGAGCGCAAGGTGAAGGAATCGCTGGAATCACGAGTCCAGGCCTTCGGGCTGCAGGACAAGATCGGCAAAGTGCTGATTCCCACCGAAGCGGTGACCGAAGTCCGCAACGGCAAGAAGTACACCGTCGAGCGCATGTTCTATCCCGGCTATGTGCTGGTCGAAATGGACATGGACGATCACGTCTGGCACGTGGTGAAATCGACGCCCCGGGTCACGGGATTTGTGGGCACCGGACAGCAGCCCACCCCGCTCTCCGAGGAAGAAGTGCAGCACATCGTGTACCGCGTGGGCGAGGCCAAGGACAAGCCCAAGCTCAAGGTCAAGTTCGAAAAGGGCGAGACCGTGCGGGTCACCGAGGGTCCATTCGCCAGCTTTGCCGGCGTTGTGGACGACGTCAACGAAGACCGCGAGACGCTGAAAGTAATGGTCACCATCTTCGGGCGGTCGACCCCGGTGGAGCTCGAGTTTAATCAGGTGGAGAAAGTGGCTTAACAGGGAAGCGGCCCTAACGCGACGATCGCGCTAGTTCGACCGCGTTGCGGTCGAGCGCTCATCGCGGGCCGCCTGGGTCCTTCGGCGACGATAAAACTGTCGCCTCAGGATGACATCGAGAATATTGAGGGTGCAGCGAAATGGCTAAGAAGGCGACAGGTTCGGTAAAGCTCCAGATTGCGGCGGGCAAGGCCACGCCGGCGCCGCCAGTGGGCCCGGCCCTCGGTCAGGCGCAGATCAATATCATGGAGTTCTGCAAGCAGTTCAATGCCCGCACCGGAGCCAAGGAACTGGAAGGGCTGATCATTCCGGTGGTGGTTACGGTTTACAGCGATCGGACCTTTACCTTTATCACCAAGACGCCGCCGGCTTCGATTCTGCTCAAGCGCGCGGCCGGCATCGCCAAGGGTTCGGGCGCGCCGAATAAAGACAAGGTCGGCAAGGTGACGGCCAAGCAGGTGGAAGACATCGCCCGCCAGAAGATGCCGGATTTGAATGCAGCGTCGGTCGAGTCAGCCATGAAGAGTGTGCGCGGCACGGCGCGCTCCATGGGGATTGAGGTAGTTGGCTAGATTTTGAAATGGAGGCCGGGCGTCCCCGCCCGGCTGGACGGGCGAGACGCCCGTCCTCCATCGAGGAAACAAAGTCGAAAATACTACGGTCCACCGGAACAGCGGTGGACGGTGGGAGACAGGAAGAGCAAATGAAAAAAGCAGGAAAAAACATTACCAAGGCACGGCAAGCGGTGGAAGCGCGTCCTTACCAGCTTAAAGACGCTGTGCCCTTGCTGCAGAAGGTTAAATACTCAAAATTTGATGAGACGGTGGAAATCACCATGCGGCTGGGCGTGGACCCCAAGCACGCCGACCAGATGGTGCGCGGAACCGTGGTTCTGCCCCACGGACTGGGAAAGTCTAAGAAAGTACTGGTGATCGCCAGCGGCGACAAAATCAAAGAGGCGGAGCAGGCGGGCGCCGATTTCGTCGGCGGCGAGGAAATGGTCGAGAAGATCAACAAAGAGAACTGGACCGATTTCGACGCGCTGATTGCCACTCCGGATGTGATGAAGTCGGTGGGACGGTTGGGCAAGATCCTGGGACCCAAGGGGCTGATGCCGAATCCTAAGACTGGCACCGTCACCTTTGATGTGGCCAAGGCGGTACAGGAAGTGAAGGCCGGCAAGGTCGAGTTTCGCACCGACAAGACCGCCCTGGTGCACGTGCCGGTGGGCAAGATCTCGTTTTCGCCCGACAAACTGGTGGACAACGCTACCGTGGTCATCAGCAGCGTGATCAAGGCCAAGCCGACGGTGGCCAAGGGCAAGTACATCAAGGGCTGCTACCTGAGCTCTACGATGGGGCCGGGGATTTCAATTGATACGGCCCAGGTGGAAGCGGCGGCTAAAGCTTAGTAAGGAAGCGCGCCAAACGCGCGGTTTATGCGCCTGCGGCGCATCGCGCGGCGCGCCTCGGTCCTTCGGCGACGACAAAGCTGTCGCCTCAGGATGACATCGAACAGAACATTAGGGGACGGACATCTATGGCGGTTAGCCGAGCGAAGAAAATTGAACAGGTGGAGAAGCTGGGAGCCGAGCTGAAGAACGTTTCCAGTCTGATTATCGCCACCTACAGCAAACTGACAGTGGCGCAGGATTACGAACTGCGCAAAAGCCTGCGTAGTTCCGGGGCCAAGTACCGGGTAGTGAAGAACACGCTGGCCAAGCGCGCCGCCAAGGGAACCGTGGCGGAAGAGGCGCTGAAGGAGATTTCCGGCGTCACTTCGCTGGCCTACACCTCGGGCGATCCGGTGGCGCTGGCCAAGGCGATTTCGAAGTACGCCAAGGACAACCCGGAATTTACTTTCAAGGCGGGAGTGGTCGAAGGCCGCGTGATCTCGATCAAGGAGATCCAGGCGTTGGCCACCATGCCGTCCAAAGAGGAAATCCACTCCAAGCTGCTGTTCCTGATCAGCGCCCCGGCCCAGCGGCTGGTTACGGTGATGAATGCCGTGGGTAAGGACCTGGCGGTGGTGATCAATCAGGGCGTGGAGAAGGGCAAGTTTAAGGAAGCCTGACCGTGGGGTTGTGTGGCCGCGGGCGGCCCGCCCGCGACTGGTGTCGAGGCGCGGCTTTAGGCGAGACAAGTTCTGATGGCATTTGAAGACGCGGGCGAGTCGCCCGCGGCCACATTTGCCCGGATAGAGATCGAGAGCGGGGGTTGCGCGGTCCTGGCGGTCGTGTTGTCTGGCACGGCGAAGCGGGGCGGAACGCACTGGAAACCCGGCTGGCGATTGACGGAATAGATAGACCGAAAATTCGAGGAGACTAGACAATGGCGGATCTGCAGCAGTTGGAAGAATCAATCGTAGGCTTGTCGTTGCTGGACGCGGCAGCCCTGGTGAAAAAGCTGGAAGAACGGCTTGGGGTGTCGGCGGCAGCGGCGGCCCCGGTGATGGTGGCCGGCGGCGGAGCTGCGGCAGGCGCGGCGCCAGCCGAGGAGAAGACCGAGTTTGCCGTCGTCCTGACCGCGGTTGGGGCCAATAAGATCAATGTAATCAAGGCCGTCCGCGAAGTGACCAGCCTGGGCCTGAAAGAAGCCAAGGACCTGGTGGATGGCGCCCCCAAGACGATCAAAGAGGGCGTCAACAAGGACGAAGCGGAGAGCATCAAGAAGAAGTTCACCGACGCCGGGGCCACCGTCGAAGTCAAGTAACGTCCCGGCCGTTGCCGGTTATAGGGGTCCTTCGACTGCGTGGCTGCTTCGCCTTGCGAAGCAGCCACTTCGCTCAGGATGACAGGGGCGGCGGGCTGGCGTAACCGGTCCTGAAATGGGCCCTGGGGCGACAATTTAAACTGGTGAACCCTGGGAAGGGATGGTAGCATCTATATATCGTCTGCTTCCCACTTCACGGCTAGGCGACTCTCCACTCCAACGATCCGGGGAAGCGGAGCTGAGTCGCACACGAGTTGGCAAACTGTTCCGCGTGCAGCGGAACGGAAACAGGCCTGAGAACTGGCGCGGAAAGTAAAAATTCAACTGACGCAATGCGCCGCATCCGGCGCCCGTGGGGAGCTGTGCCCCCAAGGGCGAATTCGTGTCTGCGGCATACCTGCTCGGTGACCGTACATAAGCGGGTCGCGGGATAGACCACCGACGACCTGCCCGGACGGGACCTTGTCCCGTCGCCACGCAACGTGCCTTTCGCAGCCCGCGGCTGCGTTTGAGAGTTTGGGAGCCATCTGAATGTCGAAGAACAACGCCTACCGTACCCGATTTGATTTTTCAAAGATTCCAGCCACCATCCAGATTCCGAACCTGATCGAGGTTCAGAAGCGCTCCTACGAACGCTTTCTGCAGATGGACCGGCTGCCCAGCGAACGCGACGACGCCGGCCTGCAGGCCGTGTTTCAGTCGGTGTTCCCGATCAGCGATTTCCGCAACGTCTCCCAACTGGAGTTTGTGGATTTTGCCATCGGCAACTGGGAGTGCAAGTGCGGCCACCTCAAAGGGCTGCATCACCTGCGCACCACCTGCAAGAACTGCGGCTCGACCGTCATCACCGACCCGTTTCATCCCGGCGACGTGCTGTGCTCGAAGTGCGGCACCTACAACGCGAACACTCCGGATTTCTGCAACAAGTGCGGCGACCCGGTGGGACTGCAGTTGAAGTATGACGTGAGCGAGTGCGAGGAGCGCGGCATGACCTACTCCGCTCCGCTCAAGGTCACGATGCGTCTTACGATTTTCGAGAAGGACGTCGAGACCGGCGCCCGTTCCATCCGCGACATCAAGGAACAGGAAGTGTTTTTCGGTGACGTGCCGTTGATGACGGAGAACGGCACCTTCATCGTGAACGGCACTGAGCGCGTCATCGTCAGCCAGTTGCATCGTTCGCCCGGCGTGTTCTTCGAGACCGCCAATAATCGCACTTACTTCCTGGGCAAGATCATTCCCTACCGCGGATCGTGGGTGGAATTCGAGTACGACCAGAAGAACGTGCTCTATGTCCGCATTGACCGCAAGCGCAAGTTCCTGGGCACGATTTTTCTGCGCGCCCTCGGCCTGCGTTCCGGCGAGGACATTCTGCGGACGTTCTACACCGTGGACCGGCTGATCATCCGCGACCAGAAGCTTTACTGGACGCTCGATCCGGCCAGCGAGAAGCCGACCAATTTGCTGGGCATGAAGCTGGCCCACAGCATCAAGTCGAAATCCGGAGAGGAAATCGCGCACTCGGGGCGCAAGATCAATGCGGTCACGCTGAAGGAAATCCAAAAAGCAAAAATCAGCGAGATCGAGATTGACGTTTCGGACCTCGAAGGCGCCTGGGTGGCGAGCGACGTGGTCGACACCACGACCGGCGAAGTGCTGCTCGAAGCGAATTCCGAGCTGACCGCCGACAAGGTGGCGAAGATTCTCGAATCCGGGGTGGTTGAGATCAACCTGTTCTTCCCCGAGCGCGACGACGTGGGCACGGTCATCTGTCAGACCCTGAAGCGCGATGCGGTGAAGACGCCGCAAGAGGCGTTGATCGAAATCTACCGCAAGCTGCGGCCGGGTGATCCGCCGACGTTGGATACGGCGACCGCCTTGTTCCACGGCATGTTCTTCGATCCGCGCAAGTACGATTTCTCGCGGGTAGGCCGGCTGAAGTTCAACATCAAGCTGTTCGAGAACCAGGACGCGAGCAAGCTCGACAACCGCACGCTCGAGCCGGAAGACTTTTACGGCACGATTCGCTACCTCCTGAAGTTGCGCAAGAACATCGGCACCGTAGATGACATCGATCACCTGGGCAACCGCCGGGTGCGCGCCGTCGGCGAGCTGCTGGAAAACCAGTTCCGCATCGGACTGGTCCGCATGGAGCGGGCGATCAAGGAAAAGATGTCGGTGTACCAGGAAATGTCGACGGCCATGCCGCACGACCTGGTCAACGCCAAGCCGGTGATGGCCGCCATCCGCGAATTTTTCGGATCGTCGCAGCTGTCGCAGTTCATGGACCAGACCAACCCGCTGTCGGAGATCACGCACAAGCGGCGTCTCTCCGCCCTGGGGCCGGGCGGCTTGTCACGGGAGCGCGCGGGCTTCGAAGTGCGCGACGTGCACCCCACGCACTACGGACGCATCTGCCCGATTGAGACCCCGGAAGGTCCGAACATCGGTCTGATTTCGTCGCTGAGTTGCTATGCGCGGATCAACGACTACGGCTTCATCGAGTCGCCCTACCGGCGAGTCAAGAGCGGACGTGTGCTCGACTACGTCAGCATCGTGAACGCCGGCGACAGCGACCACAAGGTCGGCGACCACCTGGAAAAGCATGAAGCCGAAAAGCTGAACGCTGAATTGAAAGACCGGAAGAAGCGGGCGGCCGAGCTTGAGCCGTTCTCGTTCTATCTTTCGGCGTGGGAAGAAGACCGCCACACCATCGCGCAGGCCAACGTGGAACTGGACGACAAGGGGCGGATCGTGGGCGACCTGGTCAATGCCCGCAAGGCCGGCAACTTCGTGCTGGTCAGCCGCGACGAAGTCGACTACATCGACGTCAGTCCGAAGCAACTGGTTTCGGTGGCGGCATCGCTGGTGCCGTTCCTCGAGCACGACGACGCCAACCGCGCGTTGATGGGCGCCAACATGCAGCGCCAGTCGGTGCCTCTGCTGCGTGCAGAAGCGCCGATTGTCGGGACTGGAATGGAAGGCGTCACGGCCCGCGATTCCGGGGCGGTGATTCTGGCCAAGCGCAACGGCATCATCGATTCGGTCGACTCCGAGCGCATCATCGTGCGGGTCGAGGGCGAGCATCATCCGGGGCAGCTTTCGCGCGAGGTGGGCAGCGACATTTATCAGCTCACCAAGTTCAAGCGCTCCAACCAGAACACCTGCATCAACCAGAAGCCGATCGTGCTCAAGAACCAGCGCGTCACCAAAGGACAGGTGATCGCGGACGGTCCCTGCACCGATCATGGCGAGCTGGCGCTGGGACGAAACGTCCTGGTCGCTTTCATGCCCTGGCGCGGCTACAACTTCGAAGACGCGATCCTGGTTTCGGAAAAGCTGGTCAAAGAGGATTACTACACCTCGGTGCACATCGAGGAGTACGAGATCGAAGCTCGCGACACCAAGTTGGGTCCGGAAGAAGTGACGCGCGACATCCCCAACGTCTCGGAATCGATGTTGCGCAATCTGGATGAAGCCGGCGTGATTCGCATCGGCGCTTCGATCAAGCAGGGCGACATTCTGGTGGGCAAAGTCACGCCCAAGGGCGAGACCCAGCTCACGCCGGAAGAGAAACTGCTGCGCGCCATCTTCGGCGAAAAGGCCGGCGACGTGCGCGACGCTTCGCTCTACTGTCCGCCGGGCATTGAAGGCGTGATCGTGGACGTGAAGATCTTCTCCCGCAAGGGTCAGGAGAAGGACGAGCGCGCCAAGTTCATCGAAGGCACGCAGATCGCGAAACTGGAAAAGAACCTTTCGGACGAAATCCGGATTCTTACCGACGAGCGCCTGAAGCGCCTGGAGAACATTCTGGGCGGCAAGGAAGTGCAGGCCGATCTGCACGACGAGCGCACCAACAAGCGCTTGCTGACCAAGGACACAATCCTTGATCGCGACACCATCGAGCGCATTTCTACCCGCAACCTGAAACGCATTAAGTACGCGGACAAGGACCCGCGGGTGAATGAGCAGATCGACGAGATCGAGGAGATGACCTCGCGTCAGATCGACGTGCTGAAGAAGATCGTCAACGAAAAGAAAGACAAGCTGACCAAGGGCGACGAACTGCCACCGGGCGTGATCAAGCTGGTGAAGGTGTACATCGCCATGAAGCGCAAGCTGAGCGTGGGCGACAAGATGGCCGGCCGTCACGGCAACAAAGGCGTGATTGCCCGCATCCTGCCGGACGAGGACATGCCGTACCTCGAAGACGGCACGCCGGTCGAAATCGTGCTCAACCCGCTGGGCGTTCCTTCCCGGATGAACGTGGGACAGATTCTCGAAACCCACCTGGGATGGGCCGGACACGAGCTGGGCAAGAAGATCACGGCGATGCTGGCTGAGAACACCAAGGAAGAAGCGATCCGGCGCGAACTCAAGGCGCTGTTCAAGGACACGACCCTGGCCGACACGATCTCCGACCTCAGCGATGAGGAGTTGATGGCGGTGGCTCCGACGCTGACCAAGGGCGTGTACATGGGATCGCCGGTGTTCGACGGATCGCGCGAAGGCGAGATCAAGGCGCTGCTCAGGCAATCCGGTTTGCCGGAATCGGGCAAGACGTACTTGTACGACGGCATGACCGGCGACAAGTTCGAACAGCCTGTCACCGTCGGCTACATCTACATGCTGAAACTCTCGCACCTGGTGGACGACAAGATCCACGCGCGTTCCATCGGGCCGTACTCACTGATTACGCAACAGCCGCTGGGTGGAAAAGCCCAGTTCGGCGGCCAGCGCTTCGGAGAGATGGAAGTGTGGGCCCTCGAAGCGTATGGCGCGGCGTTCATCCTGCAGGAGCTGCTCACCGCGAAGTCCGACGACGTCTACGGCCGCACCAAGATTTACGAGGCCATCGTCAAGGGCGAAGCGGCCATGGAGCCGGGCGTGCCGGAATCGTTCAACGTGCTGATCCGCGAGTTGCAGTCGCTTTGTCTCGATGTGGAGCTGATCAAGGCCGGGGAGAAGAAGCCGGTCTTGAGCGCGGCAGCGGATTGAGAGAACCGTCGTTGGTCGTCGGCCCTTGGTCGTTGGCCAACGACGGCGTGCGGCGCGAGTCAGATTTTGAGAATTAGGTAGTTTGCGCGTAACAGATTTTGAGAAATAAAGGCCGGCGGCAGGGATTTTTTGGTGCCGCCGAGTCTTAGAGGTTTTCGCTGGTTTAGGCCAACGACCAATGGCCAACGACCAACGACCGATTTCAAGAAATAAAGGCCGGCGGTCGGGCTCTTGGGCCGCCGAGTCTTAGAGGTTTTCGCTGGTTAAGGCCAACGACCAAAGGCCAACGACCAACGACCGATTTCAAGAGCCGCTAGCGGCGGCGTACGACCGCGGGAAAGCGGAGGACCACCTTGTACCGTTCTAGCCCCTTTGACATGGCAAATCCGATCGCTGATTTTGACGCTATCCGCATCAGCCTGGCCTCTCCGGAAAAAATCCGGAGCTGGTCGCATGGCGAAGTGACCAAGCCCGAAACCATCAACTACCGCACCTTCAAGCCGGAGCGGGATGGCCTGTTTTGCGCTCGCATTTTCGGTCCGGTAACCGACTGGGAGTGTCTGTGCGGCAAGTACAAGCGGATGAAGCATCGCGGAGTGATCTGCGACAAGTGCGGCGTGGAAGTGACGCTCTCAAAAGTACGGCGAGAGCGCCTGGGCCACATCGAGCTGGCTTCTCCCTGCTCGCATGTCTGGTTCTTCAAGGGCTTGCCCAGCCGTATCGGGCACCTGCTCGACATCTCGCTGCGCGATCTGGAATCCGTTCTGTATTTCGAGGCTTACGTGGTGGTCGAGCCTGGGGATGCGCCGGTAAAAGATCACGAAGTCATCAAGGACGAAGCCAAGTACCGCGAACTGGACCAGCAATACCGTCCCGCCGGCTTCAAAGCCATGATGGGCGCCGAGGCCATCAAGGAACTGCTGAAGCGGGTGGAAATTGAAACCCTGTCGGTCGAGCTGCGCGAGAAGATGAAGCATGAGAGCTCGCTGCAGAAGCGGCTCAAGTATGCCAAGCGCCTGAAAGTGGTCGAAGCGTTCCGCAAGAGCGGCAACAAACCGAACTGGATGATTCTGGATGTGATCCCGGTCATTCCGCCGGAGCTGCGTCCCCTGGTTCCACTGGACGGCGGCCGTTTTGCCACTTCCGACTTGAACGATCTTTATCGCCGCGTCATCAACCGCAATAACCGGTTGAAGAAGCTGATGGACCTGCACGCTCCCGAAGTCATCGTGCGCAACGAAAAGCGCATGCTGCAGGAAGCTGTCGACGCCCTGTTCGACAACGGACGCCGGGGCCGCGTGCTGCGTGGCGCCAACAACCGCCCGCTGAAGTCGCTGTCCGATACGCTCAAAGGCAAGCAGGGACGCTTCCGTCAGAACCTGCTGGGCAAGCGCGTCGACTACTCCGGACGTTCCGTCATCGTGGTCGGCCCTGAACTCAAGCTGCACCAGTGCGGCCTGCCGAAGAAGATGGCTCTCGAGCTGTTCAAGCCGTTCATCTATCACCGGCTCGAACAGACCGGACATTGCACCACCATCAAGCAAGCGAAAGAGATGGTCGAGCAGCAGGAACCGATCGTTTGGGACATCCTCGAAGAGGTCATCAAAGACCATCCTGTAATGCTGAACCGCGCTCCTACCCTTCACCGTCTGGGCATTCAGGCGTTCGAGCCGGTGCTGGTGGAAGGCAAGGCAATCAAGATTCACCCGCTGGTGTGCACGGCGTTCAACGCCGACTTCGACGGCGACCAGATGGCGGTACACATTCCGCTGTCACCGGAAGCCCAGGTCGAAGCCAGCGTGCTGATGCTGTCATCGCACAACATTCTGTCTCCCGCTTCGGGCCAGCCGATTACGGTGCCGACGCAGGACATGGTGTTGGGCCTCTATTACCTGACCAAGGGCAAGCCGGGCGCCAAGGGCGAAGGCCGCGCGTTTGCCAACATCGAAGAAGTGCTGCTGGCGCTCGAAGCGGGCGCGGTGGAAACGCTGAGCCCGATTCGTTTGCGCTACACCGGTGAAGTCATCGACCTGACGACCGCGTACGACGATCAGGAAATCATCCACACCGAGCCAGTAAACTCGGACCGTGGATTCCTGACCACCACGGTCGGACGAGCGATCCTGAACGATCACCTTCCCGAGGGCATGCCGTTCATCAACGGACTGCTCAAGAAGAAAGGTATCGGACAGCTGGTGACGTATTGCTACCTGCGCTTTGGCCTGGAAGTCACCGTCAAAATGCTGGACGAGGTGAAAGACCTCGGATTCCGCTACGCAACTAAATCGGGATTGTCCATCGGCATCGACGACATGGTCATCCCGGACAACAAGAAGATACTGGTAAAGGACGCGGAGAAACTGGCCGTGACCGTGCAGCAGCAATACCTTGATGGAGCCATCACCAACGGCGAACGTTACAACAAGGTCATCGAAATCTGGTCGGCGATTACGGAAAAGGTCGCAGACGAGATGTTCGGACAGATGCAGCAGCGCGACAAAGAAGGCGCGCTGAATCCGATTTACGTCATGGCCGACTCCGGCGCTCGCGGATCGAAACAGCAGATTCGCCAGCTCTCCGGCATGCGCGGACTGATGGCCAAGCCGTCGGGCGAAATTATCGAGACCCCGATCACGGCTAACTTCCGTGAAGGGCTCACCGTGCTCGAGTACTTCATCTCGACTCACGGCGCCCGCAAAGGTCTGGCTGATACGGCGCTGAAGACAGCCGATTCAGGCTATCTGACGCGGCGTCTGGTTGACGTGGCCCAGGACGTGATCATCAGCGAATACGATTGCGGCACCGTCGACGGCATCTACGTCGCCGGTATCGTCGAAGCCGGCGAGATCATCGAGCCGTTGCGCGACCGCATTGTGGGCCGCGTATCGCTCGAGAAGATCAAGGATTACGACGGCGGCGTGATCGTCGACATCAACAACGAAATCACCGAAGACCTGGCCAGCGCAATTCAGGCGGCCGGTATCGAACGGGTGAAAATCCGCTCGGTGCTGACCTGCGAATCGAAACGCGGAGTCTGCGTGATGTGCTACGGACGCAACCTGGCGTCGGGCCGGCTGGTCGAACTGGGCGAGGCCACGGGAGTGATCGCGGCACAGTCCATCGGCGAACCTGGAACCCAGCTCACGATGCGTACCTTCCACATCGGTGGTACGGCGTCGCGAGTCTCCGAGCAGTCGCGATTGGATGCCAAGAGCAACGGCATCGTCAGGTTCATCGGACTGCAGACGGTCAAAGCCAAGTCGGGCGATCTGGTGGTCATGAACCGCCAGGGCTCGATCGCGGTGGTCGACGACAAGGGCCGTGAACGCGAGCGCTATGCGGTCGTGTACGGCGCCAAGTTGAAGGTCAACGAAGGCGATCAGGTCGCGCTCGGACAGGTCATGGTCGAGTGGGACCCTTATACCTTCTCAATCCTGACCGAAATTGGCGGCACCATCCAGTTCAAGGACCTGCAGGAAGGGGTCACGCTGCACGAAGAAGTGGACGAAGTGACCGGATTGTCGCGACACGTGGTGGCGGATTCGCCCGACGAGAAGCGCCAGCCGGCCATCGTGATCAAGGGCAAAACCAGCAAGCGCTACCTCATGCCCTCACGCGCTCACCTCATGGTGCAGGACGGCGAAACCGCTCACCCGGGCGATGTGCTGGCCAAGATCCCGCGCGAGACCACCAAAACGAAAGACATCACCGGTGGTCTGCCCCGCGTGGTCGAACTGTTCGAAGCCCGCAAGCCGCATGAAACCGCGGTCATCAGCGAAATCGATGGCACGGTCAAATTCGGCGAAGTCTCCAAGGGTCAGCGCAAGATGTATGTGGTCGCCGACAACGGCACCGAAAAGGAATACTCGGTACCGCGCGGGGTTCACATCAACGTGCAGGAAGGCGAACGGGTCAAGGCGGGCGAACCGCTGATGGACGGTCCGCTGAACCCGCACGACATTCTGGCCGTGCTGGGAGAAAAGGAACTGCAGTCTTACCTGGTGAACGAAATCCAGGAAGTGTACCGGCTGCAGGGCGTGAACATCTCGGACAAGCACATCGAAGTGATCGTTCGCCAGATGATGCGCTGGCGCAAAGTGGAAGACGTGGGCGATACGCAGTTCCTGCTGGAACAGCAGATCGACAAGTTCCGCTTCGCGGAAGAGAACGAGCGGGTGATTGCGCAGGGCGGGCGTCCGGCAACCGGCCGGCCGCTGCTGCTGGGCATCACCAAGGCTTCGCTCTCGACCGACTCGTTCATTTCGGCGGCGTCGTTCCAGGAGACCACCCGGGTGCTGACCGAAGCATCCATTCAGGGCGCGGTGGACCACCTGCGAGGACTGAAGGAAAACGTCATCGTGGGGCGGTTGATACCGGCCGGCACTGGTATGGAGTACTATCGCAACGTGCGGCTCTCGCCAGAGATGGAAGAAGCTGCGGCCAAGGTGCAAGAAGAGGTTTCGCAGGCCTACGAGGAAGCCGAGCGGGCGCTCGAGCTGATGCGTACGGAAGGCGAAACCGAGGAACTGACGGCCGAGTAAGATCGGGAAAGCGCAGGGGGCAGACTGGTTGCCGGTTTGCCCCTGCGCATATCCAAGTTTCGTGATCAAATACTGCGTCTTTTGAGTTTTGCGTCATTGAGCCCCCCATGCACGCTAACCCACAACGATTGCAGGATCAGGAACGTAGCAGCACTTCGCAGTTGCATGCGTTGCCCCGGCACAATACTCTGGGGCCATTCATGTTGCGTTTCAGCCGCCTGCTTCGTCTCGCTTTTTGGCGCGCGTTTCAGCATGACGCGTTTGCCACCGCTAAAGCGGCGGCCTATTCTTCCATCCTCACCTTTTTCCCCACCCTGCTGGTCATTGGGTCGGTGCTGGCCACCTCCCGCCGCACCGAAGTCTACCTGCTCGAGATTTCCGATGCGTTGGGCCGAATTCTTCCCGCCGGAGGCGCCACCGCGCTGGCCTATCTGCGCGGCACCACGCAGCGTTCCGTGGGCGTGCTGATCACCGCCTCGCTGATCACCCTGTGGACCGGGTCGGGCGTGATGATTTCCTGGATGGAAGGTTTTCGCCGTTGCTATGAATTGCCCAAGAGTTGGGGCCTGGTGAAGGAGCGATTGATCGCTTTCTCGCTGGTCATTCTGGCCGGCATCCCGCTGTTTTTTTCGACTGTCCTGGTGGCCTTTGGCAATCGCATCGAGACCCAGATCCTGTTTCAGCTCGGCCACGAATTCGGCCCCTTCATTTTTTTCATGTGGACGACCATCCGCTGGCTGATCGCGGGGCTCACCAGCATCGCGGTGATTGCCCTGATCTATCACAACGCCGTTCCGCGCACCCAGCCCTGGCATAGCGTATTGCCGGGCGCCACTCTGGCGTCGGCGCTGTGGTTTTTCGCTACCACCCTGTTTGGCTGGTATCTGCAGCGCTACGCCGACTACAGCATCCTTTACGGCTCGCTGGGCGTGGGTATCGCCCTGCTGGTGTGGATGTACATGATTTCGCTGGTGGTGCTGGTGGGGGCGGAGTTCAATGCCATGCTCTTTCCGCGGGCCCGGCTGGGCATCGAACTGATCGAGACCAATGCACATTTGCGAAAGCCGTAGCCGTTTCTTAAGTGGTCGCGGGCGGCTCGCCCGCGGCTTTTGACTTTGAACTGCGGCTTTCGCGGGCGAGTCGCCCGCGACCACACAACCTACACAAAATGGGGAGAATTTGAAACCAGGGAAGCCGGATCTTGTTTCGGGTGATTTGTCGGCGGAGCTTGGGGTCGCGGCTGCTCGCCGCGCCAAAATTATTTGTACCATCGGCCCTTCGTGCAACACCGAGGCCCGGCTGCGTGAAATGATGCGCCTGGGGATGGACGTGGCCCGGCTGAATTTCTCCCATGGTACCCATCCCGAGCATGCGCGCAATATCGCCCGCCTGCGCCGCGCCGCGAAACAGGAAAATCGCACGATCTGCATTCTGCAAGACCTCCAAGGCCCCAAAATACGCACCGGGCGCCTGAAAGACCACGAACCGGTGGCGCTCAAAGCCGGTTCCCTGGTCGTTATTACGCCCCGGGACGTAGGCGGCACTGCCGACCTGATCTCGACCACGTTTCAGGGGTTGTCGCAGGAAGTGCGGGCGGGCTCGCGCATCCTGCTATCCGACGGGCTGATCGAATTGCGGGTGACGCAAGTGCGGGGCAGCGATGTGGAATGCGAAGTCGTGAATGGCGGATTGCTGGCCGAGCATCAGGGCATCAACCTGCCGGGAGCGGCGCTGTCGATACCCGCGCTTACCGCCAAAGACCGCGCCGATCTTGAGTTTGGGCTGAAGCGTGGCGTGGACATGGTGGCCCTGTCGTTCGTGCGCTCGGCGGCTGACGTCCGCAGTGTCAGGGAGATCATTACCGCCCGGGGCCGTGATGTGCCGGTGATCGCCAAGCTGGAAAAGCCGCAGGCGCTGAAACGGCTGGAAGAAATTTTCGAGGCGGCGGACGGCGTAATGGTGGCGCGCGGCGATCTGGGTGTGGAAATGCCGGCGGAGAAGGTGCCGGTGATTCAGAAGTATGTCATCCGGCGCGCGGCGGATTGGCGCAAGCCGGTGATTATTGCCACCCAGATGCTGGAGTCGATGATCGAGAATCCCCGGCCGACCCGCGCCGAGGCCAGCGATGTGGCGAACGCGGTGTTCGACGGCACGGATGCCGTGATGTTGTCGGCGGAGACCGCGACCGGGCTTTACCCCCGCGAAACCGTGGCTATGATGGCGCGGATCGTGGTCGAAGCGGAGAGCAACATGGCCGAGTTTACCCAGCCGCGCCGCCGCCAGCAACGGCGTCTGTCGATTGCGGAGGCCATTTGTGAATCCATCGCGCACGCCGCCGAAGACCTCCACATGGGCGCCATCGCGGTCTTCACTGAGTCCGGAAATACCGCGCTTCTGATTTCGAAGTATCGCCCGCAGGCTGAAATCTACGCCTTCTGCCGTACTCTGACCGTGTGCAATCGCCTCAACCTGTTGTGGGGAGTACAGCCGGTGGTGCGCGAGCAGGCGCTGACCGCGGAAGAGATGCTTTCCGCGGCGGAGCAGGAATTGCTGCGCCGGGGCCGGATCAAGACCGGGGATGTGCTGGGCGTGGTGGCAGGAACCCAGATGGCATCCGGGTCAACGAACTTCATGCGTTTGCACCTGGTGACTGCCGAGGAAGAAGGCGGAATTTTGCGGCGCAAATCGCGACGCAAGATGAGCGGGAAGAGGCGTGCTTTCCGTCGCTGAGACGCTGCTTTCGCCGCTGCTTTCGCCGCTGCGGTTTGATCAGGAGAAGGCCTTGAATTCCATAAACCCAGTTCCAAGTCGTTAGTTCGCAGTTCTCAGTTCGAATATCCTAAATGGCGGCTGCCTTCCAGGTGTTTGGCGATGCGGCGCACGATCCGCCAGTTCGCGGATTTCTTCATCGTCCGGAACATGACGCCGGCAGCGGGCTGGTGCTGGCGCATGGCGCCGGATCAAACTCCAGCTCTTCCCTGTTGACTGCCATGGCAGGAGGGTTTGCCGGCGCTGGCTTTGTTACGCTGCGTTGCGACCTGCCGTTTCGGCAGCATCGTTCTTATGGTCCGCCCCGGCCGGGGGACGCTGAGCGCGATCGTGATGGACTGAGAAACGCAGTTGTGGCATTTCGGAAACTTGGTTGCGAACGGATTTTCTTAGGCGGACACTCTTACGGTGGACGGCAGGCCACGATGCTGTGCGCCGGGGAACCCCATCTCGTGGCTGGGCTGCTGCTTTTTTCGTATCCCTTGCATCCGCCGCGCAAACCGGAGCAGCGTCGAGTGCAGCACTTGCCCGGATTACAGGTGCCCGCGTTGTTTGTACACGGGACGCGCGATCCTTTTGGGTCAGTCGAAGAGATGGAATCGGCGCTGAAGATGATCCCGGCAAGAACTGAACTTCTGAGAGTTGACGGGGCGGGGCACGATTTGGGATTCAAGGGGAAATCGGCGCCGGACGGGACGGTTGGGAGGGTGGTGCAGGCGTTTAAGCAGTTTTTCGGAGAGTAGCGCCCAGGTCCTTGCCACTCCTGCACGAGCGGGACGCTCGCGCCTACATTTAATTCACCCAGCCGGATTTTGAGCCGCCGTTTTTCTTCCCTTCCTCGGGTGGGATGTAGTTGCCCTGTTCGTCGAATTCCACGGTTCGGTTGTGCTTGCGCATGTAGACCTCGAACTTGCGGGCTGTCCGGCGCCGCTTCCAGCGGTAGTACTGGTTGCGCAGGCCAAGATAGCGCTCTGATATCCCCATCCTGGGGACACGGCCCCGAGGCACAAACTTCACGTAGATGTATCCGAAGAACAGGCCGCCCAGATGGGCGACGTATGCCACGTTGCCGCCGCCCTGGATGGCAAAGGCCAGAGTCACGACAATCAGGATGGCCACGAAATATTTGGCTTTGAGCGAGAAGGGGAACGGGATCAGCAGGATTTCGTTCTCGCCGAACACGACCCCGAAGGCGATGAGGATGGCGAATACTCCGCCGGAAGCGCCCACGGTCACGGAATCGGGACGGCCCAGGGCGTGGGTAAACGACAGCGCAATGGTGGTCAGGGCCGCGCCGACCACGCCGAACGAGTACAGCTCCAGAAAACGTCGCGTGCCCCAGGAACCCTCAAAGGCGGCGCCAAACATCCAGATGCCGATCATGTTGCCAAACCAATGCCAGAAACCGGCATGGATAAAGCTGTAGGTCACGAGCTGCCATAGCCACCCGTGCAACACCACCTGTTGCGGCTGCAGGCTGAGGTAATCGAAGACCCAGCGTACGATGTCGGGCAACGTCACGCTGAACAGTTCGAGCAACAAAAAGACGGCCGTGTTCACGGCCAGCAGCCAGGTGACCGCGCGGGTAAACGGCGGCAGGCTCAACGTCATTTCTCGGCTTCGTACCACAATTGGCTCCGGTCGACGGTCGCTAGCTACTACTCTCTCACCTTTCGGGCTGAGGCACCACCGGCAGGCTGCGATGCCCGTCACCATCGACGGCGCGCACGGCGAAGATCACATTATCCTTCGACAAGGGCAGCGTGGCATGGGTTACATTGCCGACGGGCTGGGCGTGTTCCCATTCCGGGCTCGCGGTGTCGCGCCAAAGGATTTCGTAGGAAGCAGCGCCGGGAGAGGCTTCCCAGGTAAGGGTCGAATCGTTTTCCAGCGCCTTGGTTTGCAGCCGTACCCTGGCGGGCGGAGCGGGAGCCGACGCCAACGAGGCCAGGGTCGCAGCATTGATCCGCGCCACGTTCGCGACATAATCGAAATTGACGAACTTGGGCAAATCGCCATATTGGATGCCGTTCTCGGTGCGGACATTCTGGTGCTGGTGGTTGTAGTCCTCGCGGTATTCGGTAAAGCGGACGGCCGCGTAACCCTGCTCATTGAACGAAATGTGGTCTCCTCCGCGGAGGTAGCGGTCCAGACGGAACACGAGCAATGGCCTGACCCGGGTCTGGTAGGTTCGGCCGACTTCGGCGATGTAGCGCGCGAGCTGGCGGGATGCGGAATCGTTCTCGCCGCCCAGATTGCGGATGCGGCGCACTTCCGCGTCGGTGGCAGCCAGGGGCACGCCTTCGGAAAAAATGCGCACCACGCCTGGGTCCTGCTGTGGACTGCGATCGCCGCCCACGATGTCATTGTTCAAGGCGGCTTCGATGTCCCAGCCCTGGTCTTTCGCCATTTTGGCGAAGTGGTGACTGCCGTTCAGTCCCTGTTCTTCGCCGGCCACGGTCAGAAAAATAACGGTCGCGGGAAACTTCAGCCGGCTGAGGACGCGGGCGCACTCCAGACTGACAGCGGTGCCGCTGCCGTCGTCGTTAGCGCCGGGAGCGATGCCGTTCGCATCCAGGGTATCGCTGTTGCGCGAATCGTAGTGCCCGGTCACCAGCACGATGCGTTTGGCGCTTTCCGGATCGGTACCCTTCAACACCGCATAAACATTGGTGATTACGGTGGGCTTCGGAATCCGCTCGGCGGGATTTTCGGTGAAACCATCCGTCTTGACCTCGAGGCATCCACCGCAAGCGCGCGAGTAATTTTCAAATTCGGATTTGATCCATTCCCGCGCCGCGCCGATCCCGTGGCCGGCCTTGATAGAATCGGGATCCTGGGCCGAGAGTGTGAGGCGGGTCTGGAAGCTCACCAGCTTCTCGATGTTGGCCTGGATCCGCTGCGCTGAAATCTGGGTCAGCGCCGCCGCGATCCGAGGATCGGCGGGGGGCTTGGACTCGGGCCTACCGGCTTGCGCGAAGGTGCGGTAGGGTACGGAGGCGAGCAACCCAGCCAGCAAGGCGAGAATCAGGGAAATTCTGGAAGTAAACATGATGTCCACAGAGTAAGCTTGTGCGGTATCTTTTTCCGGGCACCAGCCACTTGACCGCTGGCCCCCGGAGAAACTAAATATTAACAGGAGGGACTCTTCCCAGGACACCCGTCCAGCCCGGAGGCCATTATGATCTATTGTCCAGAATGCGAGACCAACCTCGATATTGACGAAGAAGAGGTTGATGAAGGCGAGATCGTTTCCTGCCCGGAGTGTGGCACCGACTTCGAAGTGGTCACAGTCAATCCCATTGAACTGAAGCCGGTGGAAGAGGCGATCATCGACGAGGAAGAGCTAGAGGAAATGGGGGACGGGGACGATTCCTAGGCCTACCTGCATGCCGGGACTTCCCAAGCAGATCAGGCTTACCTTCTTGAGCGCTGTGTTCTGCTTTGTGGTGCTCCACGTATCCCTCGGCAAGGTATCTGCCAGCGAGGCCGCGCCGGCAGCCCAAAGGCCCGACCAACCCTACGCCCTCATTTTCGGGACAGTCTGGGGGCCCGACGATCACCCGTTGTATGGGGTAAAAGTGAAGATCCGCCGGGCGGACCAGAAGAAGGCCCGCTGGGAGCTATATTCCGATCACCATGGAGAGTTTGCCCTGCGAGTGCCTGTGGGCCCTGCCGACTACCTGGTCTGGGCCGACCTGAAGGGTTATAAGTCACTTGCTGGCAAGGAGTTACATCAGGATGGAGAGGTCAAGGTCCATATTGATAATGACGAGCGCGAAGACCTTGGGTTGCATCTAAAACAGTAGAATCTATCGGGCTTTTCTAGGGGGGAACCTGATGATGAAGAAGCGCGGCATGGCAACTCTGATGATGCTGTTGGCGGGTCTTGCCCTGGCCAGCCTGCCCGCTGACGCCCGGGAAAAGAATGTCGACGCCGGACGCCTGTTGACAGGAAGAGTCGCCGACAAGCAGGACGCCCCGCTCCCGGATTCCGTGGTCTATCTCACCAACACCCGCAACCGGGCGGTAAAGACGTTTATCGTTGGCCCGGACGGGAAGTACCGCTTTCCGGCCCTCTCGCCTAACGTGGACTATGAAGTCTATGCCCAGTACAAGGACCACAAGAGCGACACCAAGACAGTGAGCCAGTTCGACACCCGCCCGACGGTAAACATCAATCTGAAGATCGATATGAAGTAAGTGCAGGCGCGAGCGTCCCCGCTCGTGCGTAGGCCACCGTGAACCGCGTCGCACCAGCCGCCACATTTACGGTTGCCCCCCAACGGCGAAATTCAGTAGCATTCGGTTGCAAGTTCCGTATGAGCCGATCTGATCCGACGGGCGCGTTGCTTCTGGGCACCGGGGCGGGTGTCTGGTTTTTCTTCAAGGGCTTCCGCGTATTTCGTGAATTCAAGATCGTAGCCGATACGCCCTGCATGCCCATCCGCAGCATTCCGATGGGCCTGGTGCAGGTGCGCGGGCAGGCCCTGACCGATCAGCTGATTCCCAGTCCCATCACGCGCACGCCCTGCTGCTTCTATCAAGTCAAGATCGAACGCTACGAAAGCGGCGAACATGGCGGATGGAAGCACTACCGCAGCGATATGGACGGCGCCAAGTTCTATGTGCAGGACCAAACCGGCAAGGTGCTGGTCGACTCTTACTCGGCGGAATACGATTTGCCGGAAAGTCCACCCCGGATCGTGGACAGCTCCCATGCAGCACCTCTGATGGGAACCGGAGCCAGCGATCAGGAATTGTTGCAGTACGTAGAGCGAGCGGGGGCCAACCAGATGGCGGCCAGAGTGGAGCACTGGCTGGAAAAGAAGGGTCCGCTGAATGACCCCACGCACGAACAAGGCCGCCAAACCCTGCTGGACATGATCCGGGTGATCCCGCAGGTGGCCGAGGGAAGAGGGAAGATTCCGCCTGAACTGATCGACCGGATCGCGGCCTCGCAGCCGTTGGGCGATCCGGAAAAGGAGCAAAAGCGGCAGATGTTTCTGCAGCACATTCGGGAGACCGGAGGATTACCCATTCCCGAGCTCTCAGGACAGGCCAGCGGGCGTTACCGATTGCGCGAGGCCCTGATTCTGCCGGGGCAGGAGTATCACGTGACCGGGACCTGCGTGGAGAATCCGGAATCGCGCGACGCTCACGACCGGAACATGATTGTGCAGGGGCAGAACGAGAAGACGTTCCTTATTTCATGGAAAGCGGAGCAAGGCGTGCGACAGGAGCTGCGCCTGCGGGCGGTGGGCATGGTGTTTGGAGGAGCAGCCCTGGCGCTGGTTTGCCTGGCTTTGCTGTTGTGGCATTTGGGAATGTATTAGAGCCGGAAGGATCGAGCGGAGCATGCAGCCGTCCGATTCTCATTGGCGGGGAAAGCCGGACCTCCGGCTGCCGCTTTGCTTATAGGGGTCCTTCGACTGCGCGGCGGCTTCGCAAGCGAAGCCGCCACTTCGCTCAGGATGACAGGGGGAGTGACGATGGGCGTCAGCATTGTTGCGGTTGCGGTCATCTTCTTCATTGTTGCGGGGCTTCTGCTGTATTTGATCATCATGTACAACGAACTGGTCCGGCTGCGGAACGATAACGACCGCGCCTGGGCCAATATTGATGTCTTGCTCAAACAGAGGCGCGATGAAATCCCGAACCTGGTGGAGACCGTGAAAGGTTACATGCAGCACGAGCGTGAGACCCTGGAATCGGTCACGCAGGCGCGGGCCGCGTCGATGAATGCGGCCAGCATTGGGCAGAAGGCGCAGGCCGACCTGATGATGAGTGGGGCCCTGCGCGGTCTGTTCGCGGTCGCGGAGAATTATCCCGAGCTGAAAGCGAACGAGAATTTCCTGAAGTTGCAGAACCGTATTTCGGAGCTCGAGGAACGCATCGCGGATCGTCGCGAGTTTTTCAACGACGATGTAAATACCTACAACACCCGCATCAAGCAGCTGCCTGAGGTTTTCCTGGCGAACCTGCTGGCTCTGAAGCCCAGAGAGTTTTTCAAAGTGTCGGAGGAAGACCGGAAGCTGGTGGAAGTGAAGCTGCCTTAGGTTGGTAGGTTGGTTGTGTGGTGGTCGCGGGCGACTCGCCCGCGAAAGCTCTCAGTTCAAAGTCAAGAGCCGCGGGCGAGTCGCCCGCGACCACACAACCACACAGACCACACAACAGACCGAACACTTCTAGTTGTTGTCGCTGCCGGAGCGCTTCCACGACATCAGCTCGCCGATGGTGGATCCGCCGGTGCTTGAAACCGGTTGCTTGTAGGCCTCAACCTCGGAACGGGAAGCTTCCTCGCCTACCGCCTTGATGCTCAATCCGACTTTCTTTTCTTCCGGATTCATCTTGATGATCTTGAAGTCGTGCTCGACCCCGGGCTCGAGGGTGAGCGGCTGTCCATTGCCATCCACGGCTTCGCTGTTGTGGCAGAGGCCTTCGATGCCCTCGGCGATTTCGACGAAGGCGCCGAAAGTGGCTACCCGCAGGACTTTGCCGTGCAGCACGTCGCCCACATGATGTTGTGCGAAGAAAGTTTCCCAAACGTCGGGCTGGAGCTGTTTCACGCCCAGCGAAAGCCGCCGCTTGTCGGGCTCGATGGCCAGCACGATGGCTTTCACTTTGTCGCCCTTCTTCAGCACTTCCGAGGGGTGCTTCACGCGCTTGGTCCAGCTCAGGTTGCTGACGTGCACCAGGCCGTCAATTCCCTCTTCAATTTCGATGAAGGCGCCAAAATCAGTGAGGTTTCGCACCCGGCCTTCGACGGTCGCGCCTACCGGATACTTGTCGTGCAGCGCGTCCCAGGGATTGGCAGCCAACTGGCGCATGCCCAGCGAAATGCGCCTCTCCTGCGGATTCACACTCAACACCACGCAATCGACCTGGTCGCCTACGTTGACCAGCTTCGAGGGATGCTTGATGCGCTTGGACCAGGTCATTTCGCTGACGTGGACCAGGCCTTCGATGCCCTGCTCCAGTTCGACGAATGCACCGTAGTCGGTGACGCTGATGACCCGTCCGCTGACATGCGCGCCCACCGGATAGCGATGCGACGCATCCAGCCAGGGGTCGGGGGTGAGCTGCTTGAATCCCAGCGAAACCCGCTGCTTGTCCTTATCGAACTTCAGCACCTTGACCTGGATCTGGTCGCCCACGTTGACCAGGTCGCGAGGATGGGTGAGGCGGCCCCAGGACATGTCCGTGATGTGGAGAAGACCGTCGATTCCGCCCAGATCGACGAAGGCGCCGTACTCGGTGAGGTTTTTCACCACGCCCGTGAGAATCGTGCCTTCTTCCAGGTGCTCCAGAGTCTTGGATTTCTTTTCGTTCTGTTCTTCTTCCAGCAACTGCTTCCGCGAAACTACGATGTTGCCGCGCTTCTTGTTGAGCTTGATTACGGCAACTTCGATGGTCTCGCCTTTCAGAACGTCGAGATTGCGCAACGGACGCAGGTCGGCCTGGGAGCCGGGCAGGAAAGCCTGGGCGCCCAGGATATCGACGGTCAGGCCGCCCTTGATGCGCTCGATCACGACCGCCTTGATCGGCTTTTTCTCGTTGTGCGCCTTCTCAATCTCGTCCCAGGCGCGCAGCCGCTGCGCCTTCTGGTGGGAAAGACTGATGTAGCCTTCCTCGGTCTCGCCCTTGTCGCGCATGACGGCGATTTCGTCGCCGGGCTGAAAGCGCGGCTTGCCGGAGTGATCCATCACTTCGGCAATGGGAAGCATGCCTTCGGACTTGGCCCCGATATCCACCACCACGTGGGTGGGGGTAATCTTCAACACGGTGCCCTTGATGACGTTGTCCTCGCGGGCTGCCTCTTCCGTCTCGGTGGTGAAGCTCTCGAGCGCGGAGGCGAAGTCTTCGAGGGGTGGGGGCTGCTTTTCGTCCAGATTCTGGGGCGAGTCGTTTTGGCTCGATTCGTTATGGCTGGAATCGGTGTGATCCGGCTGGGGTGGCTGGGGGGAGTCGCTGTTTAAGGTCGAGCCCTCCGGGGATTCCACGGGTCGTTCAGCTACTGAAGTCGAGGTCGCGGAATCCAGGTTGTGGGCGTTGTTATCGTCAGGCAAGGTTGATGGCCTCTCAGTTTTCCACGCACGCGAGTGCGGGGACGGGTGCGGGGCGATTAGCGGACGGCTGGCGTTGGTCTAAGGTTGTGTTGAGCCCGCCCTGGCGGACGGACTGGAACAATCCCAGCGGTCGGACGTCTCTAAGCAAACCCGCGTCCAAAGGGAACACTTCGAGTGTAGCAACCGCTTCCGAACAGTGTCAAACAGCAAAAAATGCAGGCGCGGGCGTCCCCGCCCGTGCGTCCCGTTTCCCCGCATTTTCGGTTCCTCCGCTGCCGTGCCGCCCCCGGCACGAGCGGGACGCTCGCGCCCACATCACCACATCTGCTACCCTGCCCTGCCATGGACTATCTCTGGACTCCCTGGCGCTACGCCTACGTGTCCGGCATCGATAAGACTTCCGGGTGCATTTTTTGCGATTTGCCGCGCATCGGGGACGATGCCAAAGCCCGCATTGTTCATCGCGGCCAGCACTGCTACGTTGTGCTCAATAGCTACCCCTACACGGCCGGACATGTGATGATCGTTCCCTTCGCCCATCTGGATGAATTGCAAAGCCTGCCGGTAGAGGCGGCCCACGAAATGATGGACCTGGGACAGCGGATGGAGCGGGTGCTGCGAGAGCTATACAAGCCTGATGGGATCAATTTGGGAATGAATATCGGCAAGGCGGCCGGGGCGGGGGTGGCGGGACACATCCATTTGCACGCGCTGCCGCGCTGGGTGGCGGACGCGAATTTTATGACGGTAGTGGGGGAGACCAGGATGTTGCCGGAGAGTTTGGAAACGACTTATGCGAGAATTAAGGCGGCGATGGCGGGGTAGTTGCGAGTGTGGGACCGGGTCTCTGACCCGGTCGGGCGGCCCGAAGGGCCGCAGCTTTAGGCTCTATCCAGTCTTCTTGCGGTGCTTCGCACCGCCTGACCGGGTCGGAGACCCGGTCCCACACAGGCACTGCTAGCCCAGCAATTCCTGCATTTCTTTCTCCCCGATTACTTTGACTCCCAGCTCCTTGGCTTTGTCGAGCTTGGAGCCGGCATCGTCGCCGGCCACGACGTAGTCTGTTTTCTTGCTGACTGAGCCGGAGACCCGGCCGCCGGCGTCTTCGATCATTTTCTTGGCTTCGTCGCGGGTGAAGTGGGCCAAGGTGCCGGTGAGCACAAAAGTCTTGCCCGCGAGCGCCGTGCCGCGTTCTTTCTTTACCCCCGTCAACCGTAACTTCAGCTCGTGCAGATCCTTTACCAGAGCCCGATTCTTTGGTTCCTGGAAGAATTCCACAATGCTCTGAGCGATGCGAGGGCCGACCTCATTCACTTCCTGTAGTTCCTCCTCGCCTGCTTTCATCAGCGCGTCAATGGAACCGAAGTGCTCGGCGAGGAACTGCGCTGTGCGTTCTCCGACCATGCGAATGCCCAGGCCGTAGATCACGCGCTCGAGCGGCAGATTCTTCGACTTCTTGATTTCTTCCAGTACATTCTCGGCGGATTTATCGCCCATACGATCGAGTTTCAGGAGATCGTCCTTGGTCAGCCGGTAAATGTCCGCGACATTCTTCACCAGGCCGCGGTCGGTAAGTTGGGTGACCAGCGCATCGCCCAGCCCATCGATGTTCATGACCCCGCGGGAGGCGAAGTGCAGGATGGTTTCGCGCAGTTTGGCGGGGCAGTTGGCGTTGACGCAGCGATGATCGGCCTCACCTTCGGTGCGGACGACGTGGCCTCCGCATACCGGGCACCTTTCCGGCATGTGGAACGATTTGTGGCCGCGGGGATGGTCTTTGTCTTCGATTACGCGTGTGACTTTGGGAATCACGTCGCCGCCGCGCTCAACTTCCACCCAGTCGCCGATCTTTACGCCCAGGCGCTCGATTTCGTCCATGTTGTGCAGGGTGGCGCGGCTGACTGTGGTACCGCCGATGGGAACCGGCTTGAGCGCGGCTACCGGCGTGAGTTTTCCCGTACGCCCGACTTGTACCAGGATATCTTCAACCCTGGTAATGCCCGACCGCGCGGCGTATTTGTAGGCGATGGCCCAGCGAGGTGCTTTGCCGGTGTATCCCAGTTCCGCTTGTAGCGCGGTTCGGTCTACCTTGATGACAATGCCATCGATCTCATAGGGAAGTTTTTCGCGCTTGGGCTCTTCCTGTTCGATGAATGTCCAGATCTGAGTCGAAAGTTTGCGCCAGCCTGCGCGTCTGGTTGACCTTGAAGCCCGCGGCAGCCAGAGCATCCAGAGTTTTCCAGTGACGGTCAAAGTAGGTGCGGCCATCTTTCAGCAGCATGTAGGTGAAATAGTCGAGCCGGCGCTCTGCCGTGATGCTGGGCTCAAGCTGGCGCACGGTCCCGGCGGTGGCGTTGCGTGGATTGGCGAAAGTGGACAGGCCTTTCTGTTCACGATCCTCGTTCATTTTCTTGAAGGCGGCGATGGGCATGAGCATTTCGCCGCGGACTTCAAAATCGGCGGGAATCCCCGCCTTCTTCAGCTTGGCCAAGGGGATGGAAAGCGGGATGGAACGGACGGTGCGTACGTTCAGGGTGACGTCTTCGCCGATGGTTCCGTCGCCGCGGGTAATGCCACGGACCAGCTTGCCGTCTTCGTAGTGCAGCGCCAGGGACATGCCGTCGAGCTTCAGTTCGCAGACGTAATCGAGTTCCTCGCGACCGGTGAGTTCGTGCACGCGGCGTTCCCAGTCGCGGAGTTCATCCTCGCTGTAGGTGTTATCGAGCGACAGCATGGGCGAGGAGTGCGGTGCTTTGACAAAGCCTTCGCGGGGCTTGCCGCCGACGCGCTGAGTGGGAGAATCGGGAGTCACCAGTTCCGGATGTTCGGCTTCGAGCTTCTTCAGCTCAATCATGAGCCGGTCGAATTCGGCGTCGGAAATTTCGGGATCGTCGAGAACGTAGTACCGATACTCGTGGTGGCGGATCTTGTCCCGCAGTGCTTCGATCTTTTTTTCGCTTCCCTTGGTCGCGGCAGGCATGACTGAGAGATTATATTGGGTGAGCAGCCCATGACCACGTGGGGACAAAATTCTGGGCCACGGATTCACGCGGATTTCCACGGATCAACCCTTAAAATTTAGATCCGTGAAAATCCGCGTTCATCCGTGGCCCGAATTTTGTCCCAACGCAGTCATTGGCAGCTACACCAGGTCTTCCACCTTCAATTGCAGGCTGCCCTTCCAGGCCGCCCGAAATCTTTTTTCGACGAAGGCGGCGTCGTAATCCCGCTTTTGCGCTTTCAGGGCCTGCTCCAGGCCGAAGAGCGAACGCGGGTTGCGCGGGTGACGATCCAGGTCAGCGCGGAAGACCTCTTCTGCACCAGTGGCGTCACCATTCATCAGGAGCACCCCGCCCAAAGACTCGCGGACCGGGAAGAACCAATCTTCCGGTTCGTCGTATTTCAGGGAGTCCTGGACCGCGACTGCCTCCCGCAACTGCGCAATCGCGGCAGCATTATCTTTCCTTGCCAAAGCAATTTTCGCACCCAACACGTCTCGGGCAATCTTCAAGACGTCTTTGGTCTTGTTGTTCACCGGCATGGCGAAAATCAAATCTTCCGGTGTGTTCTTCTCCGCGTCGGCCACGGCTTGATAATCGGACTCCGCTTCATCTGGCTTTCCTTTTGCGGCCAGTGCCATGCCGTGGGCGAAGTGCCAGAACACGGTCTCGGTCTGCATGTCCGCATCGGGCTTTGGCATTCGTAGAAGTTCATCCCACTTGTGGAAGCGGACATTAACCGCGATGGGAATGGTCAGGAACCCTTCGAGCGGCGGCATGTCCTTTACGTGGGGTCTCACATGAGCGGCCAGCATCTGGGCGCCCCTGGAGGACTCCGCATAGTCGCCGTCCATGGCGGAACATATGGCGATGAAATGCAGGTTGTGGCTGTAGTACATCATCGGGTAAAGGCCCTGGGCCCCGCTGGCCTTGATGTAGGCTTGATCGGCAGCCGCCGCCAGTTGGTTGGTCTTGACCGCGGCAGCGTAGTCGCCAGTGCGAATGTAAACATGGGCCGGCATGTGGACCAGGTGTCCGGCCGCTGGCGCCATGGCGGCCAGGCGGTTCGCGGCCGCCAGTGCCCGTTCCGGAGATGCCGAGGCTTCGACGGAATGAATGTAGTAGTGGATGGCGCCCATATGGTTGGGATCGCGTTTTATCACCGACTCCAGCGTGGCGACGATCTCTTCGGTGCCGGCCGCCGGGGTCCCATCCAGGCGCCACAGGCCCCAGGGATTCAGGGTCATGCCAGACTCGGCAAACAGAGTGGCTGCATCCAGGTCATCCGGAAAATTCTTGACCACCTCGCGCATGGCGTCGTGGTAAGCCTCGGCCGCCTGCCTGCGATCGGCTTTGGGATCGGCCGGGAATCGCAGCGCCATAGCATGAATGTAGGCCTGCTCGGCGGGTGAAGCATCGGCTGACAGATCAACCGCCTTCTGGATGGCGTTATGGGCCGCGGCGAAGCGCTCGTCGCTGGCGGGGTCGTTGTAGTTCGGTCCCACCGCTTCAGCGACTCCCCAGTAGGCCATGGCCAGCTTGGGATCGAGATCGGCGGCGCGTTGAAAAGAACGGGCCGCTTCATCGTGGTTGAAGGCGTAGATCAGACGCAAGCCCTGATCAAAGAATTGCTGTGCCTGTGGATTCTTGGTGCTTACCGGATGATGCAGGTCTCCCAGTCCGGTCATCAGCGTGGCCGGCTTCGGCTGAGTGTGAGTGGGATGACTCTGAGCTGCGACCATGCCGCTCAGCAACAGGGCGAGCAAAAACGAGAGCCAGGTTCTCATGGCAGTGCTCCTTCCAAAGATCGACTAAAAAAGATCAACTGCAAAAAATCTATCGAGAAAGATCGATTGAAAAAAGATCGACTGAAAGATGCAGCGCGTGAAGGGCCCCAAGTAGGGATAGGTTAGTAAAAAGGGACCGAAGGCGCAACCGGGATGCCCAGGACCTGCATCCCCTTCCAGTACAATCCATTGTGATTTCCATTCTCAATCTTGATGCGCAAGGCCGCTCTCTTCTACAACCCGCTCTCCGGCCGGCGCCGTACGCGGCGGCTGGCGGACGTTGCAGCGGCTTTGGCCGTGTTGCGCCAGGCCGGGGTCGAGGCGGCGGCTGAGCCCACCCGGGGACAGGCCGACGCGGGCGAACAGGCGCGCCAGGCTATCGCTCAGGGTTGTGACACCATCGTGGCCTGCGGAGGCGATGGCACGGCGCATGACGTTCTGCAGGGCATGGTGGGAAGCGCCGTCGCTTTGGGCATCATCCCCCTGGGAACAGCCAATGCCCTGGCGCACGATCTCCGGTTGCCGCTTTCTCCGAGAGGCGCGGCTCGGGCACTTCTGACTGCCACGCCCCGGCGGATTGCCCTGGGCCGAGTGGAATATACCGATCTCGAAGGCAATCGCGGCTCCCGGTTCTTCACGGTCGCGGCCGGCATCGGCGCGGATGCGCATCTGTTCTACAAGCTGAACCCCATGGTCAAAGGCCACCTGGGCATGGCCGCCTACTACGCCAAAGCTACGCGCCTGTGGCTCACTCATCCCATGGAAAAGTTTGCGGTGGAGATGCAGGGGAATTCGCCGACGGAGGTTTCTCAACTGCTGGCGGTCCGTATCCGGAACTTTGGAGGGGTGCTGCGCGAGCTGGCGCCGGGGGCTGCGCTCGACCGCAACGATTTGCGGCTGGTACTTTTTCGTACCCGCAGCCGGCTGGCCTATCTGAGTTACATCGTGCGCGGGCTGGTAGGGGCACGGTGGCAGGTGGACGGAATCGATCTGGTCGATGGATTGAAGATAGATTGCCGGGCGCGAATCAATGCGGCCGCGGATTCCCGTATCTTTGTGGAAGCCGACGGCGAATTGCTGGGCACGCTGCCGGCGGCAATCAGCATCGTGCCCGACGCGCTGAAATTGCTGTTCCCGTGAGTGTCCGCCCCGCATGGGCAAATGCTGGCGATACAATAAAACTTTGGAGCCTGTTACTCACTTTCTGACCGGAGCCTGCCTCGCCCGCACCGGGTTCAACCGGAAGACGGCACTGGCTACGGCTACGATGACGTTGGCGGCGGAAGCGCCTGACATCGACATCGCCGGCAGTTTCAAGGACCCGGTTTTTGGTTTTGCCCATCACCGCGGCTTCACCCATTCCTTCCTTGGGCTTATTTTGGTGCAAGCGCTGGTGGTTGGGCTCATGTATTTCATCTGGCGACTGCGCGGGCGTAAGGTGAAAGATCCGAATCTGCCGCCGCGCTGGGGCCTGCTGTTTCTGCTCGCGTATCTCGCCGGGCTTACGCACATTCTGCTCGACTTCACCAATAACTACGGGGTGCGGCCGTTCTGGCCATTTTCCGAGAAGTGGTATTCGTGGGACATCGTATTCATCGTGGAGCCGGTGCTCCTCATTTTGCTGGTCGGCGGCCTGGTAGTGCCCGGACTGTTCTCGCTGATCAACGACGAGATCGGGGTGCGCCGCAAAGGTCCGCCCGGACGTCTCGCCGCGGTTGTGGCGCTGCTGGGCGTGATCGCAGTGTGGGGCGTGCGGGACTATGAGCACCGCCGGGCAGTCAACGCGCTCGATTCCCGTCTCTATGACGGGGTTGATCCGGTACGGGTTTCTGCGTATCCCTATTGGCTGAATCCGTTTCGGTGGGATGGCGTGGTCGAAACCCCGAATTTCTTCGCCACCATGCTGGTGGACTCTTCCATCCCCGACGCTGATCCCGGGGGGAACATGCAAATCCGCAGGAAGCCGGAAGAGACTCCAGTGACGCTGGCCGCCAAGCGCAGCTACCTGGGACGGGTTTATCTGGATTGGGCGCAATATCCGGTGGTTGAAACTGAGCAGATCGAATCGGGTTACATCGTTCGCTTCCGGGACCTGCGTTATTACGATCCGAGCCAGACGCGCAGGAACGTTCTGGGAGCCAGCGTGCAGCTTGACCGGTCCCTGAATGTTGTCCGCGAGGCCTTTGGATCGCGCGGGCGTGTTCCAAGCAAGCCGTAAGATGGTGTGGCGCGGGCGCCCTCGCCCGCGTTTGGCCGCCGGTAAACTTGAGAGCCCGAAATCAAAGTCAAAAGCCGCGGGCGAGGGCGCCCGCGCCACGCCATCACTTCGGTCGAATGTCTGGCTTGACGCGGCGCTCTGGTCGCGCCACAATCATTGCTCGAGAATGTTGAGGTGATCATGCTGGCTTACTTATTTCTGGCGCTCGCCATCGCGGTTCGGTTCATCCCGCATCCCTGGACTTTTACCCCGGTAGCCGCAGCACTGCTCTTCTTCGGGGCGCGCGGTTCACGCCGCTTCCTGTGGGTGCCGCTGGTGGCGATGATGGCTTCAGACGTCGTTCTTACCAAGGTGGTTTACGCCTACCCGTTTGTTTGGGACCATTTCGTGACGTGGGCTTGGTACGCGGCGATATTGTGGCTGGGAACGCGGCTGAGAGCGGACGCCAAGCCGCTTCCCGTGATCGGGGCGGCACTGGCCAGCTCGATTTCTTTCTTTGTGGTCAGCAATTTTGCGGTGTGGGCGGCGTACGACATGTATCCCAAGAACTTCGGCGGGCTGATGACTTCCTACGCCCTGGCTTTACCGTTCTTCCGGCACGCGGTGGAAGGGGATTTGCTGTTTACGTCGGTCTTTTTTGCCACGCCGGTGGTGCTGGCGGCGTTGTCTCGAGCGTCCGGCCAGGGCGACCATACGGCTGCGGCCTAGCTGCGCTTCAATTCCGAAATCCCTCTGGCAGCGTTTCATCCGCTCCCGCACGAGCGGGACGCTCGCGCCTACATGTTCCGTTTCTTCCGCCTGATTAATACCAGCCAGATGGCCAATCCTACGGCCACCGCCCCAAGTACCAGTGACCAATGCTTGTGGAAAATGGTTCCTGAGATTTGTACGAACTGGGGGCCGAACTTCAGTGTGAGCAGGGAAAGCACCAGGAAGCGCACGCAGCGGCCGGAGAAGACGGCCAGCAGGAAGTGGCTGAACCGCATCTCCGAGGCTGCGGCGGTGAGCGCGAACAGCTTGAAGGGCGTGGGTGGAGGCAGCATGGCAGGAAACATGAGGCTCCAGAAAGGGTGCTTTTCGAAAGCCAGGTGGAACCTTTCGAATCTCTCCGGCGAGATGCGTTTGCGAAGCAATTGCTCGCCGCCGATGTAGCCGATGGCGTAAATCACAATGCTGCCCAGCGCCGATCCGGCCGCGGCCATGAGCACGTACAGCAAGAAATGCGAGCGATTTTCGTACACATAGGTGGCCACGATAGGGTCCATGGGCAACCCCAGGGCAGCGCCGTCGAGGGCAGCGATGACAAAAACTCCCCACACGCCCAGGGGCTTCAGCAGCGCCCAGAGGAACGCGGTGTAACGCAGGATTATGTGCTTGATGGTTTCCAAGTCGTAAGACTAGCAGTGTACGCGAACCGGGTTGAATGCAGGCGCGAGCGACCAGTTCGTGCGGAGGGCTTGGATGCACCCGCCGGTATTGGGGCAACCCTAATTTGGCAGCTTCAGGAATCACGCCGCACGAGCGGGGCGCTCGCGCCTACATTACGCGGAATGTTTTGTATTTCCAGCCAACAGTTGCAGGGCATGCGGCAGGAGGTCGACTACGGCCTCCAGCGATTCGGCGGCGCCGCGGGGACTTCCAGGCAGGTTCAGGACCAGCGACCTCTCAAGCACTCCGCAGAGGGCCCGGCTGAGTGCCGCCATTGGAGTCTTCCTGGAGCCCTCGAAGCGCATGCGTTCGGCGACGCCTTCGAGGAGGCGGGTGCAGACGGCGCGGGTGGCTTCGGGAGTCACGTCACGCTCGGCGATTCCGGTGCCCCCGGTTGTGGCTACCAGACGGGCCTTGCGGGCCAGCCGGAGGATCGCCTCTTGAATGGCCGGCTGATCGTCAGTCACGACTTCCGTTGCGACTACCACAAAGTTTTTCCGCTGGAGAATCTCCGCCACCGCCGGACCGGAAAGATCGGCGCGTTCGCCGCGGGCTGAGGAATCGCTGACGGTGAGGACGGCTGCGGTCAGACTTTGAGGAATCGAGGCTTCAGGAGTCGAGGAGGACATCTTCCTCTTCTTCCTCGGCGCCGCCATCATCCCGCTTGGATTCGTCGAGCATGCGCAGGCCTTCCATCAGCAGGCCCTGGGTATTCAGCGTGGTGGTTTGCTTGCTGGTCTTGCCTTCGAAGTTGATCTGGAAATTGCCGCCCGTCCAGCTCAAGACCTTGAAGACTGCCTTATCGCCGGTGAGTGAACCGTAGGCGGCGTGGGTGACCTGGCCCTCGGTGAAGTACATTTCACACTTGTCGCGTTCGCTGGTGAGGGTAAGGGCGCAGCTCTTGCGTCCCATTTCGAGCGATTGCACCAGGTCGATGACGTTCATCTGCGCCAGGCTGCCGCGCAATACGCCGTCAGAGGGCGCGGTCTTGGCCATTTTCTCCAGCGAAATCTTGTCGATCACACGCTTGATGCGTTGCGTGGCTTCCTTCAGGAAAAACGGCTTTTCGACGAAATCATCGACTGGCTCCTGGCTGGAAAGCTTTTCCGTGATGTCAGCCTTGCTGGCCAGCAAAATCACGGCAATGCCCGCGGTCTTGGGACGGCTCCTCAGCCGCTCGATTAACTGGTGGCCATCCATACCCGGCATGCGGTAGTCGCTGACCAGCAGGTCGGGAGGATCATCGACCGCTTTCAGCAAGGCATCGGCCGTGTCATTGGAGGTGATCACCTGGGCCAGCGGAGTCAGGGCGCCCTGCAACAGTCCCAGGACCATGGGGTTGTCGTCCACCAGCAGGACTTTTACGTTATTCGGCATGGCAGGCTAGGTCTTCTTGCGTCCGCGGGTGTAGTTTCCGCTTTTCCCTCCGGATTTGTGCTCGAGCACGATTTCCCGGATTTCGATTCCCTTGTCCAGCGCTTTACACATATCGTACACGGTCAGTGCGGCGACACTGGCCGCGACCAGGGCTTCCATCTCGACGCCCGTAACCGCCGTGGTGATAACTTTTGAGCTAATAGCGACGCCATTCTCGCACAGCCGCATGGTCACATCAACGTAGGAAAGCGGCAAGGGATGGCACATGGGGATCAGATCGGAGGTGCGCTTGGCCGCCATGATGCCCGCCAGCCGGGCCACTTCCAGCGGATCGCCCTTGGGATTTCTGGGCAGCGCTCGGAGCACAGCCGGCTTCAAGGCAACGAACGCGCTGGCCCGGGCTTCGCGTTTGCTGGGAGACTTGGCGGAAACGTCCACCATTTTCGCGCGGCCTGCGCGATCATAGTGCGAAAGTTTTTTCGGCATTGCGAAATGCTATCTTACACGGCGTGAATGTGGGCGCGAGCGCCCGCGCTCGTGCAGGGCAGTACCACGGACCGCGTAGGGGCGGACGCCCTCGTCCGCCCAGTCGAGCGCAAGCTCGACTGGCTCTTGCCTGTCCCAAAATAGCGGAGGTTCGCTCCGCCGGGCGGACGAGGGCGTCCGCCCCTACGTAGTTCGTGATGCTACCGCATGAGCACCGGCACTGATTCGCCGGCCGGAATCTTGTCGCGGTCTGGTGGGACCACGACGTAGCAATTTGCCCGCGTCATTGACGCTATGTCGCCTGAGCCGTGCCATGCCGCCAGTGCCACTTCAGTGTTCTCAAATTCCCCAGACAGGATTGCCGGCAGGAATCGTTTCAGGCCGGGTTTTGTTTTTATCTCAGACTTCAGGCGGGCGTTCAGAAATGTCAGCTTGCGCGGGGTCATGCCGGCGAGCGCTTCCAGGACGGGGCGGGCGAAGAGTTCGAAAGTCACCATGGTGGAGACTGGATTGCCCGGGAGACCGAAGAAATAAACATCGGCCGGGGGCGACGCAAGGGGTTCGCGGGCGGGAGCGCCTGCACCTGGGACGCGCCCGAATACAACCGGCTTTCCGGGTTGGATCAGTACGCCGGTGAAGAAGAATTCCGCGTGGAATTCCGCCAGGACGGGTTCGACCAGATCGTACTTGCCCATGGAGACTCCACCTGCCAGCAACAGCAGATCGGCTTCCAGGCCGTCCGCGATGAGTTCGCGCAGGCGCGCAGTTTCGTCGGGAGCGATCGGGAGCAGGACTGGCTCTCCGCCGGCGGCCTGCACCTGGGCTGCCAGCGAATAAGAATTTGAGTTGCGGATCTGATTGGCCGAGGGCGGGACGTCGATGTCCACGATTTCGTCGCCGGTCGAGAGGATCGCAACTTTGGGTTTGCGGTAAACCAAAAGACGGCTTCTCCCCACCGAGGCGGCCACCGCGATAGCCGCGAAGTCGAGCCGCATTCCCGGAGACAGAAGCCGCTCTCCGCGCTTTGCTTCCGAGGCGATCGGGACGATGTTGTCGCCCGCCGCGGCTGACTTCATGATCTGCACCCGGCCGGCAGTGCGCGAAGTGTGCTCCACCATGACGACCGCATCGGCGCCGGCAGGCGCGGGCGCGCCTGTCATGATGACCGCAGCCTGACCCGGCTGCAGGGTGGGGACATCGTCCTTTCGCGCCCCGGCCTTGATTTCTCCGATCACTTCGAGCGTGGCGGGCAATTGGGTAAGATCGGCAGCCCGCACCGCATACCCGTCGCGCATGGCGCGGGGGAAGGGTGGAAAGTTGCGGTCTGCCAGTACCGGCTCGGCCAGCACCTGTCCTGCGCTTTCGAGCAGTTCCACCAGTTCCTTGCCGTGGGGACGCAAGCTGCGCGGCGTGATCTTCCACCAGGTGACGCGCGTCTTCGAACGCCAGGATTCGGGAGGGCTCGGGCAGAGCAGCCATGCTGGAGATGATACGACAGGCTGCTTGCGTAGGGGCAGATGTCCTCATCTGCCCGGTCGAGCGCAGCTCGACGGTTTTTGCATGCGGGCGAAAAAATAGCGGAGCTTCGCTCCGCTGGGCAGATGAGGACATCTGCCCCTACGTGGTTCGTGGCGCTGCTCGTATTGTCTCTGCTGGTAACCCAACGCCGGTTGGCATTGAGCATCTCTCCCGCTTCGAGGACAATCGATTCAAGTCTGGGGGAGAGCTGTGCTTTGCCGACATGCGTTCGGGGTGTGGCTGCTGGTCGCGGGTTGGGTTGCGGGGGCCGGGGCCAAAGACATGGCGCTGGTTTCAAACAAATCCAACGGTGTGACCGAGGTCAGCATGACCGAACTGGTCAAGATCTGCAAGGGTCAGACCAGCCGCTGGGCCAAGGGCAAACCGGTTACCTTCTTCAGCCTCAATCCCGCGTCCACCGAAATGAGGCTGGTGCTGCAAAAGGTATATGGCATGTCGAGCGACGAGGTCAGCACCCTCATCAGCAATGCCAACCACGGCAGAGTGAATCATCCTGCCATCGTGGTGGTCAATTCCGACAAAGCCCTGGTGCAGGCTGTGGAATCTACTCCAGGTGCAGTCGGCCTGGTGGACGTGTACTCGATCACCGGAGGCGTTACCGTACTAAGAATCGAAAGCAAACTCCCGCTTGAGGCCGGGTATCCACTGCACGGGAACTAGCAGCCCGCAGTCTCGCAGCAGGCGGCAAGAAACCACGACATGAGCTCCCAGCCTGACCCCAAACCTGATTCCCGGACGTCCCGCCGCTATCCTCGCCATCCGCTCGATGTCCGCCTGTCGGTTCACGTTTTTCGTTCCGGGGAGAACGTCTCCTTTTGGGGGCGATCGAACGAGCTTGGGGAAGACGGCATTGGCGCAACCCTGACCGGTGAACTGGAGCCTGGGGAAGTCGTGTCCATGGACTTGTCGCTGCCCATGGCGCCGTTTCCCATCAAGTTCCGCGCCCTGGTGCGATATCGCGACGGCTTGCGCCATGGCTTTGAATTTCTGGCCTTGAGCGTGATGCACCGCGACGAGATTCGACGGGTCTGTGAGATGCTTGCCAGTGGTACATAGCGAGTCTGGCGGCGGAGACGGTCCCAGGCCTGCTTGTGGAATAAGTACCCTCGAATCAATGGACTTTGGTTTGGAGCGCCGAAACGGAGATGCAACTTTTTCCGGCCAGATGCGTCCTATTTAACAGAGAATAGAAGCAGAGATCCAGTGCCGCCCTTTGTGCGTGCCTTTCAGGGAGCTTCCCTTCATGCTGATCAAGAAAGCGGACGACATCCGATCCTCCGAGATTACCCCGAAAAGCCTGTACCTGAACCGGCGGAAGTTCCTTGCCGGCACCGCGCTGGCGGGCGCGGCGGCCGTGGCGGCGGGCGTGGGATTGCACGAAATAGCGTCACCTTCGTCGGTGGCGCATGCCAACGCCAAAATTGACGGCATCCAGAAGAGCCCGTTTTCGACCACCGAGACGATCACTCCTTACAAGGACGTCACCAACTACAACAACTATTACGAATTTTCGACCGACAAGTACGAGCCCGCGGGCCTGGCGAAGAACCTCAAGACGCGTCCGTGGACAGTCACCATCGACGGCGACGTCAAGAAGAAACAGGTGCTCGACGTGGACACGATCATCAAGATGGCCGCGCCGGAAGAGCGCATTTATCGCCATCGTTGTGTGGAAGGATGGTCGATCGTGGTGCCGTGGGTAGGGTTCTCACTGAGCGAATTGATCAAGCGCGCCGACCCTTTGCCCAAGGCAAAGTTTGTTGAGTTCACTACGCTTTTCGATATGCAGCAGATGCCCGGCCAGCACAGCCACGTGCTGGAATGGCCTTATGTCGAAGGCTTGCGGATGGACGAGGCCATGCACCCGCTGGCGCTGCTGTGTTTTGGCATGTACGGCGAAGTGCTGCCCAACCAGGACGGTGCGCCCCTGCGCATGGTCATTCCCTGGAAATACGGCTTCAAGAGCATCAAGGCCATCGTGCGGATTCGCTTCACCGGCAGCCAGCCTGACAACACCTGGCATATATCCGCGCCCAGCGAATACGGGTTCTATTCCAACGTGAACCCGCACGTGGATCATCCGCGCTGGAGCCAGGCCACGGAACGTCGTCTGGGAGAATTCCGCAAGCGTCCCACGTTGATGTTCAACGGCTACGATCAGGTGGCATCGCTGTACACGGGCATGGATCTGAAGAAGAACTTCTAGATTTGATGTGGGCGCGAGCGTCCCGCTCGTGCAGGCAGCGCCGGTGCAGCTTCAGCACGAGCGGGACGCTCGCGCCCACATTGAAAAACATCGAACAACTTTATGGTGCGATGGTTCAAACCCTTTGTGTTTCTGGCCTGTCTGGGGCCGCTGGCTGCCCTGGGATGGAAGGCTTACATGGGGCTGCTGGGGGCCAATCCCATCGAAGTCATTACCCATTCGACCGGCGACTGGATCCTGAGATTCCTGCTGATCACGCTGGCAATTACCCCGTTGCGCAAGCTTACCGGCCAACTTTGGCTGATTCGCTATCGCCGCATGTTCGGGCTGTTCGCGTTCTTTTACGCGGTGCTGCATTTCCTGACCTATATCTGGCTGGACAAGTTTTTCAACCTGCACGAGATGTGGGCCGACGTACTCAAGCGGCGCTTTATCACTGTCGGCTTCACCGGGTTCGTCCTGCTGATTCCGCTGGCTCTGACCTCGACGAGAGGCTGGATACGCCGCCTGGGCGGCAAGCGCTGGCAAGCCCTGCACCGTTTGATCTACCTCAGTGCGATTGCCGGGGTGATTCATTATTGGTGGCTGGTCAAGGCTGATATCAGCAAGCCTGAGCAGTATGCCTTCGTGCTGTCTTTGCTGCTGGGATATCGCATCGTGGCCTGGCTGGTGCGAAGGAGTAGAGAAAAAAAGGCCGCGTCGGTTCCGGCGCGGGGTGCTGAGGTTACGGAAGGATGATCGTCCCGGCGCAAGCGGACGCGGAAAGCATCCATCTGGGCTGAACGTCCCAGGCGTTTGCCGCATCCAAGTAGGCACCCGGCGGTGAAAACTTTCTCCGCGTAACCGGGTTAAAGAGTGGAAGCATCCGTCTTTTCAACTGCCGCAAAGGAGCAGTGCTGCTTACGCCGCACATTTGTTATGAAAATTTCATATCTGTGCCTGGGCCTGGTTTCGCTTCTGTTCTGTGCTGCCTGTGGATCCAACAGTGGTGGCGTTACTGGATTCGTTCCCCAGGGGAATTTTTCCAATGCCAGCCTCAACGGGCAATATGTCTATCAGATCGAGGGGTTTGATTTCGGCACGAACCTCAATGGTGTTCCCTATCGCGAGGCGGGTGTTTTTACCGCCAACGGCAGCGGAACCATCACCAGCGCCAGCGATGATTTTTCCGAAGGCAGCACCCTGCTGAGCACCAGCAGCACCGGCACCTACGCCATCAGCAACGATGGTACCGGCAATCTGAGCTTCAACAATGCCCTGGGAACCATCCACCTGGCGGTGACCCTGACCAGCGCTTCCAAGCTGTATCTGGTAGAGGGCGACACCACGCTGAACGCAGGCGGACTCGCGGAGAAGCAGGACTCCACAGTCATTGCCGCTGTTCCAGGCGGGACCTTCGTCTTCCGGGAACACGATATCAACGCGCTGCAATCCGTGGCCAGTGTGGGCGCCTTCACCGTAACCGGCGGCGTCGTCAGCAACGGGAACGAGGATGTCAATAGCGGAGGAGCATTCAGCTCCCTGACCTTTACCGGCTCGTTCAACGCTCCTGACTCGACGACCGGACGCGGCACCGGGACCTTTACCGACAGTTCCCCTGCCACCTCCAGCTTTGTTTATTACATCGTGGATGCCAATAACATACGGTTCCTGTCGGGAACCGTTGGGGTGATTGGGACCGGCCGGGCCGAACTCCAGACTGGCACGCCCGCGCTTTCCGGCAGCTATGCGTTCGGGAGCAGGGGCGACACCAGTTTTCTGAGCGGGGTTGATATGGCCGGACGCTTCACCGCCAATGCAGGAAGTATCGCGATGGGCGCGCGCGACTCGGTGCAGGACGGCGCCACCGCTACGAACGTCAGTTTCACCGGGACCTACACCCAGGCTGTCAGCGGCCGTGCAGTGGTGAGCCTCAGCACCGTCGCAAACAGCAGCCTGGTGGTGTGGATGGTCAGTCCCACGCGCGGCCTTTTCCTGGTCAATGATCCCAACACCGTGCAAGACGGAAGCCTCGACTTGCAGCTGGGTTCTTCGTTTTCGAACTCCACCATGAATGGCCAGTATGGATTTGTCATGGACGGATTCGACGCGGGAGGAGCGAAGGACCGGGTGGGCACGCTGCAGTGGGATGGCTCGGGCAAGCTGACTTTGAACGAATTTACCAACGCCGCGGGAGTCATTAACGTGCCGGTAATTTTGTCAGGGAATTACGCGGTTTCGGGCAACGGGCGGGTCGGAGCCTCGATCAGTAGCCTCTCCAACAACCTGATCTTTTATCTGGTCTCGGGCAACGACGCTTACATCGTGCAGAACGATTCGGGTGTGGCGATCAACGGAACCATCAGCAAGCAGCAGTAGTGCAGAATTTCAGATTGCGGATTTTAGATTGTAGATTGGGTCCTGTGGCAAAGTCTGCGCCACAGTTCTTAATTCTGAAATCTAAGATCCGCAATCTGAAAGTTTTTGTCTCTCAGCCTCTTTCGAAGGCGTGCTTTTGCTCGAGTTCGGCGAGCGCGGCGCGCATGTCCGCCTCGAACTTCTCCGCTTGCGCCATCAGGGACGCGTTGGCCGAAGCCCACTCGCCCTCCAGAGTCACCAATTCCTGGCCGCGCAGTTTTTGCGCTACCTCGAGCATTCGCGCCGGCGAGGTTTCGAGAAACAGCGCCTCCGTGGGATCGCCAATCCAGACCGGCCCTCCGGCGACTTTGGTTTGCCAGTAGACCTTGCGTGCCACCAGCAGGGCCATATTCTCGTCGGTCGCCTGGCCGAACACCCACTTGCTGCGTTTGAAATCGTAGTAGCGGCTGGAGAATTGCACCGGGACGCGCTTGCCCGACTTCAGAAATTCAATTTGCCGCCGATCGACTTCCTTGCGCAAAGCATTGATCACCGGCGCCTCGATGTCTTTCGGCTCCAGCGACGGCATCACTTCGTACACGGTTGCGGACAGGTTCACGGACACGGGCGCATGGAGTCCTTCCGAATTCTCCAGAGCGATGTCGGCGTGCAGCACCCAAAAATCTGCGCCGGAAGTGGACTTGCGAAACGGCCACTCCAGATGGAATGACAGGGGCAGGCCGCTGAGGCATACGTAGATCTTTCGTTTTCCGTCCTGCTGTGCGGGATTGTTCATGGCGTACCGATTAGACCAGCTATTTTAACCGTCGCCGCTCCACTTTGGTGCTCAAAACGAGACCGAAGCCTGACTCTTGCAGCGTGATATTGGGGGCGCGCTGAGGCTCGTCTCCCACGTTAACTGAGCTGATTCTTGCCGGTTGTGGTCTTGCCCGGCCAGGGATCAGAAAACCGCTTGCGCCTGACCGGTGCTGCTCGAGGGACGGCGTCCCACTTTACGGCTAGATGACATTAAATGGGCGGTTATGGCCGCCTGGCCTTGGCGTTTCCTCCCACCTGTTTACTGAAGAGAGTCGTGCCGCGAGAGCTTCCTCATGCGACTTCCTGAAACACCAAAGGCGGCCTGCTGGCCGCCTTTGGTGAAACAGTCTCATGTGTGGAATCGTCCGCCCTGCGCCGCGAAGTTATCTGCCGGAAGCTGCTCCCGCCGCCTGGGGATGCATCGCCGCAATCTTCTCCAACAGCGCGTTGATGCTTCTGCCGGTTTCCAGAGTAGCGTCAACCGCGGGATGGCCTTCTCCGTCCGTGTGCATGACCAGCACGCGCGCACCCGATTTGGCCTTTTTGACCATATAGGCGAGGTGGTGCCGATCGTTCTTGGTCAGGGTGGGGCCAAGGATCACCAGATCGAATGGCTGGCGTTTGAGAGCGTCCAGCACCTGCTGGCGGCCCTCCGCCTGGCTGACCTGGTGGCCCGCTTGTTCAATCGTAACCGACTGTGCCGCAAGGACTTCCTGATCGCCTTCCGCGTACAGAATCTTCAGTTTTGAGGTGGACTTTGTGGTATTTGCCATAAAGTGAGTGAGGCCGGCCTTTCTGGTTCCGGCTGACCTGCACGTTAGCAATACCCCGTTGTCCTGAGAACGTCACCGAAGACCAATGAGAACTACACCGAAGACCATCGCCCGACCGAGCGCAGGGGGGAGATAACCCTGTCATGGACGCGGCTTCTGCAACAGGACATGGGCCTGGGCTGCTATCTTGCGAGAGAGAATGCGCGAGGTGAGAACAATCCGTGGGGGCCTGGAGCTGACGACCGATGACCGAAGACTGACTTCTACTGCCTGAGGCCCATCCATCGTTCGGAGACGACCAGCGAGTTTCCCGGATTGTGCGGGTCGAAGCGGACTGAGGTGGGAAGTCCGAGCCGGCAGGAGTGGAGATTGATCAGCTGGCGAAGATAGGTCACGTCCTGGGAGGCTTCGTAGGACACTCCGGCGACATCGTACTGGTAGATCAGGAAGGTAGAGGGCCGCTCACGGGTGCCGGGCATTTCCTGAACGTCGATCACGGTACCGTCGGTGATGCGGCCGATGCGGTCGAGCCAGGCTCGCCGCTCCCGCTCCACTTCTTCGGCCGTCTTGGGCTTGCGGCGCAGCAAAAAGTAGACGAGGGCAAGAACCGCAATGCCCACAAGAATGAAAAGATAAAGGCGAAATGGAATCATGATTGATTGGCGGGAGACGACCGCAGCGCGCGGCGGTTCCTGCAACAGAATAAGGCCTGAAAGGAAATCGGGGAAGTCTCGATGTAGGCGCGAGCGTCCCGCTCGTGCGCTTTGCGGAATCGCTGAGGACCGCGTGGCCGGTGGTGGCTGCTGCACGAGCGAGGGCGCTCGCGCCTACACGGCACGATTCAGACTACCGGATTGCTCAGCGTTCCTATTCCTTCCACGATTACTTCCATGGTTTCGCCGGCAACCACCGGGCCAACCCCCGATGGTGTCCCGGTCGAAATCAGGTCTCCCGGCAACAGCGTCATGACCTGGGAAATGTACCGGATCACGGCCTCAAGCGGGAAGATGAAATCGCGGGTGTTGCCTTGCTGACGGACCGCGCCGTTGACCCTGGTTTCCACGCCGATCCCGGCCCAGGGATCGACTTCGTTGGTGACCAGAGGACCGACCGGGCAGAAGGTATCGAAGCCCTTGGCGCGCGTCCACTGGCCATCTTTTTTTTGCAGATCGCGTGCGGTAACGTCGTTGACGCAGGTGTAGCCCAGAATGTAGGGGTGAACATCTTCGTCCGCCGCCAGCTGATAGCATTTTTTGGCGATCACCACTCCGAGTTCGCCTTCGTAGTCCACGCGTTCGGCGATTCGGGGCCGGCGGACCTGACCGCCAGGGGCCAGCAAGGAAGACGGCGGCTTCAAGAAAATGAGCGGCTCAGACGGAACTTCGTTGCCCAGTTCAGCGGCGTGCTCGCGATAGTTGCGGCCGACGCAAACGATTTTCGAGGGACAGACCGGGGCGAGAAGCGCGGCTTCAGCCAGCGAAAGATGGTCTGTTCGCCTGGTGGGGACATCTTCCAGATCCCCACTGGCATCCTGCGGAGAGCCCAGAAAAATGCGGGTAATCTGTTCCATGCCGGCTACGGACTCTATGAGACCGTAGTGAGGCTGGTCGTTCAGTTGGAAACGGCAATATTTCATAGGCCCTCAAAGATTAAATGTAGGCGCGAGCGGGACGCTCGTGCGGAGCGGTTCGTGGCGCTGCCGCACGAGCGAGACGCTCGCGCCTACATTGACCGGTCACGGTACCTGCTCACTCGCCTCTTCCGACTTTGCGCTCTCGTTGCCGCGTTCATCGACTGCGGATACCGAGTAGAAATATTTCTTCCCCGATTGTACGTTCGAGTCGCGGAAGGCCGGCGTCTTCACCGGTTCGGAATTGAGTTTTACCGGCTGTGCCCCTGCTTCGTGACGGAAGACGTTGTAGCCGGCCAGGTCGGCCTCGGTATCCGGCGACCATACCAGGTCGACAAATGGGGCCTGGCCCACTCCCGAGAAAACCGCCTGCAGGCCGGTGGGCACGGCCGGGGGAAAGACATCGTGAGCGAAAACCGGGACCGCTGGAGTGTCATCGCCTTCAACTTCGACCTCGGGCTTGCCGGGCTGGGAAACGATGGTCACGATCGTGGCGTGGTAGTCGTAATGCTTTTCCCACTCGAAACTCTGGTCAAGAAACCCTTGCGGGCTGACCGAATGAGTCTGCGAACAGTCCGTCAAGCTCAAATCGCTGACTTTCGCATCGGTCTGCTTTCCCTGTTCGCGGCGATAGATGCGTATTTTGTGTGTGATCACGCCCGAGGCCGCAAGGGCAGGGGGACAGTCCCAGGAAAGCCGCACGCCATCACTCTCGACTTCGGCGCGGAAATGATCGGGCGGCGGCAGCGTCGGCGCGGCCGGTACCTGCACCTGGTTGGAGAGTCCGGCGCTGCGTCCGCTCTCGTTCTGGACTGACACGGCGTAGATAATCTCGGCGGTGGGATCTTGTTTTTGCAGTTCCTCCGGCAGGATATCACTGTAGTTGGCCTCAACTTTCGGGGCGGGCGCGCCCTTCTGGGTTGATTGGGGAGCGGAGAGCGGAAACTGCGCCGCCGGAATTTTCGCAGCCGGACTCTTGCAATCGGTCACGTGTACTTTCAGGCTGCGGCAGATAAGGGTGGCGCCCGGATGACGCACAGTCTGGCGGTCGGTGGTTTTGGAGGGCACGGTCCAGGCCAGGTAGACCTTATCGCCCTTACGCGCTGCGCGCAGATCGGTGACCGGCTTGGCCAGTTCCAGCGAAGGCGGGATGGGAACTCCTGGGGCGCCGCAGGAAGCGAGCACAGCGCAGCCCAGCGCGCAGATCAGAATGTCCCAGTCAAATCGCTTCATCGCGGGAACAAACAGGGTAACAGAAGGCGGGAGAATTCCCCGGCGGCATTCAGAATGAGAAACGTTCAGGCCGGCGCTATCCCACTAGCTCCTTGATGGCTTCGCGGAAGACACGGGTGTGCTGATCGACATCCTCCGGATCGGTCTGGGGCGACATCAGCGCCATGTTGTGGAACGGGGTCAGCAGAATGCCGCGGTTCATGGCGTACAGATGCATGAAGCGCTCCAGTTCGAAGTCCATCGCGGCGTGAGCCTGGGCGCCGTTCCTGGGAGGGGTGGAAGAAAACTGATATTCGGCTCGGCAACCCAGGCGGGTGACGTGCCAGGGTATGCCAAAATCGGCGATTGCTTTTTGCACCCCGGCTGCCCAGCGTTCGGCCGGCGGGATCATGCGCGCAAACGCATCCTTGGTCAGCACCTTGGTCAACGTGGCTCGCATGGCGGCGAGGGAGAGCGCGTTGCCGGCCAGGGTCCCGCCAATGCCGCCGGTGTCGCAGTCTTCGAGGTTCTGGTCTTTTGCGATGGCACTAGCCACCGCTTGCGTGAATCCGTAGGCCGCGCCCGGAACTCCGCCGGCGATGGCTTTGCCGAAAATGAAGAAGTCAGGATCAAGCTTTTCCGCGCGGGTGTAGCCGCCCGGCCCGGCACAAATAGTGTGGGTCTCGTCGATAATGAGCAGTGTGCCGGATTTGCGGGTGAGCTGCCGCAGCGCCTGATGGTAGCCGGGTTCGGGGTGCACGATGCCCACGTTGGTCATGACCGGCTCGGCCAGCACACAGGCCACGTCACCCGGGGCCAGTGCCTGCTCCAGCGCCGCCACATCGTTGAACTCGACCACCTTGGTGGTGACCGCCGGATCAACAGGCGGGCCGATGTTCCCGCGGCGAGCCTGCGCGACGCCGTCCTTGAGGGTGATGAAACTCTCGTCCACCGTGCCGTGGTAACACCAGTTGAAAACCAGTATCTTGGGACGCTTCGTGATCTGGCGCGCCAGCCGGATCGCGAAACGGTTGGCGTCGGTGGCGGTAAGAGCGAATTGCCAGTAGGGCAGGCCAAACCGCTGCTGCAATTCTTCCGCCACGAAAATCGCGTCTTCGGTGGGCAGCATCAGCGTGATGCCGCGCTTCATCTGCTCCTCGACCGCCTTTACGGTCGCGAAGGGCGAGTGGCCGGTCATGGCGCCGGTGTCGCCCAGGCAGAAGTCGATGTAGCGGTGCCCGTCCACATCGTAGAAGTGCGCGCCCTGGGCCTCGCGGACGAAAGGCGGGAAAGCGCCGGCCCATTTGATCATCCAGTTCATGGGCACGCCGCCAAGCAGGGATTTGCTTGCGCGCTCGAACAGGGTCTTGGACTTGGGACGCTCGTTCACGAAGCGGGTCTGCTCACGCTGCATGAGGGACTTGAGACGATGGCGGTCGACAGAGTTCATGGGTGTGGTCAGGTGGAGGACGGGCGTCCTCGCCCGTCGGGAACAAAATGTGAGTCTAAGCAGCCCGCCCGGGTTATGCAAGCTAGCCGCGAGAAAGACATCCTGCCTGCGCCGACTGCCATTCCAAACCGATTCGGGAAATCCAATCAAAACACCTACAAAGTGCACTGGCCGCGCACGATGTGTCGTGCTATTGATTCTAAAATGCAACGCAAATACGAGTACCGCCAAGCTCCCCCACTTCCAGCCGGATTTCAAAGCGTTCTTCATAACTTTCTCCACGCATCACCGGTGGGTTCTTCCAGAGTCGGTGCGTCAAATCGTAATTGACACATGTCTCGTTGGAAACGGCAGATATTTTCGCTTGTATGCGGTGGTGGTGATGCCCGATCACGTCCACATGGTCCTAGCCCCAAATATGACCCCGACGGTCCGGTCCGCATTGCAGAGATCATGCAAGCGATAAAGGGAACCTCGGCTCACAGGATAAATAACAGCTCTTGAGCGGAGGGGGAAAGTTTGGGAAGAGGAATTATTTGACCGGGCTCTCCGCCGGGACAGAAAGCATCGGTGACAAGGTTGACTACATGCTGGGTCAATCCAGTCGGGGCCGGGCTTGCCGACAATCCGCTCGAATATCGATGGCTATGGAGAGAAACGGGATAAATACTGGCGAAAAGGGACGGGCGGGGACGCCCGTCCTCCATTTTTTCTCTTGTTCTACAGGATATAGCGCGACAGATCCTGGTCTTTCACAATGTCCGCCAGCATCTTGCGCACGTAGTCGGCGTCCACTTTAATGTGTTCGCCTTTTTTGTCGGGCGCGTCGAAACTGATTTCGTCGAGGACGCGCTCCATGATGGTGTGCAGGCGGCGGGCGCCGATGTTCTCCGTGCCTTCGTTTACCCGGAACGCGTAGCGCGCGATTTCTTCCTGGGCTTCGCGGGTGAATTCCAGCTTTACCCCTTCGGTTTCCATCAACGCCACGTACTGCTTCACCAGCGAGGACTTGGGCTCGGTCAGAATGCGGATGAAGTCTTCCATGGTGAGCGACTGCAACTCCACCCGGATGGGAAAGCGGCCCTGCAGTTCAGGAATCAGGTCGCTGGGCTTGGAAACGTGGAAGGCGCCGGCGGCGATGAACAGAATGTGGTCGGTGCGCACCATGCCATAGCGCGTATTCACCGTGGTGCCTTCGACGATGGGCAGGATGTCGCGCTGCACGCCCTCGCGGGAAACGTCCGGTCCGTGGCCGCTCTCGCGTCCGGCGATCTTGTCGATTTCGTCGAGAAAGATGATGCCCGAATCTTCCACGCGATCGATGGCCATGCGGGTGACCTGGTCCATGTCGATCAGGCGCTGCTCTTCTTCCTGGATCAGGTACTCGAACGCCTCGTTGACCTTCATCTTCCGCTTCTTGGTGCGCTGGCCGAAGATATTGGGCAGCATGTCCTTGATGTTGACATCCATCTCCTCAACGCCCTGGTTGGAGATGATCTCGAAGGACGGGAAATTGCGCTCGCGGACGTCGATCTCGACCGTGCGGTCGTCCAGCTTGCCTTCGCGCAACTGCTGGCGCAGTTTCTCGCGGGTGCGGCTTTGCGATTCATGGCCGGAAGCCGTTGTCCCTTCGAGCACCAGACCGCCCGTGGAAGACTCGGCGGGCCGGGGAGTCGCGGGGGGAAGCAGAATGTCCAGCAGACGCTCTTCGGCATTGAGTTCGGCCTTGTCGGAGACGTCTTCGAGCTTTTCCTCGCGAACCATCTCGATGGCGATCTCCACCAGGTCGCGAATCATGGATTCGACATCGCGCCCGACGTAGCCGACTTCGGTGAACTTCGAAGCCTCCACCTTCATGAAGGGCGAGTTGGCAAGCTTGGCCAGCCGGCGCGCAATTTCGGTTTTGCCGACGCCGGTGGGGCCGATCATGATGATGTTCTTGGGGATGACTTCTTCCGCCAACTCAGGGGTAAGCTTCTGGCGGCGCATGCGGTTGCGCAAGGCGATGGCCACGGCACGCTTGGCGTCCTTCTGGCCTACAACATGCTTGTCCAGTTCAGCGACGATCTCGCGCGGGGTGAGTTCGTCGAGCGCGATCTGTTCTTCTTCAGCGGCAGCGGGTAAGTAGATGGCCATAAATCAGTCGTCGGTCGTCAGTCTTCAGTCGTCGGTCCAGTCATTATTCTGACGACTGAAGACTGACGACCGACGACTAGAGTTCTTCAATCGTTACCTTGTCATTAGTATAGATGCACATCTTGCCCGCAATCTTCATTGCTTCTTCGGCAATCTGGCGGGCTGTCAGTTGAGTGTGGTCAGACAGGGCTTGTGCCGCTGCCTGAGCGTAGGGGCCGCCGCTGCCGATGGCGGCAATGCCGCCGTCCGGCTCAATCACGTCACCCTGGCCGCTGAGCAGGAATGTCTGTTCCTTGTCGGAAACCAGCAGCAGCGCTTCGAGATGGCGCAGAAATTTGTCGGTGCGCCAATCTTTGGCCAGTTCGACCGCGCCCCGTCCCAGGTTGCCATGATACTGCTCCAGCTTGGATTCGAAGCGGCTGAAGAGGGTGAAGGCATCGGCGGTGGAACCGGCAAATCCGGCCAGGATCTTGTCCTGGTACAAGCGGCGAATCTTCTTGGCCGAGTGCTTGATGACGGCTTCGCCGAGCGTGACCTGGCCGTCTCCGGCCATGACAACGATGCCGTTGCGGCGGACGCAAAGAACTGTAGTGGAACGAATCAGACGCTTCGTAGGCATGAGCGCAATCCTTGATTATAGCAGTGGTCACGATGTAGGCGCGAGCGTCCCGCTCGTGCTGGGTCATCCATGTCCGGGAGAAACAACAGAACGATCCAGACTGCAGAAACCGGGGACGCACGAGCGTGGACGCTCGCGCCTACACTACTGCAGGGCGATCAGGGGTACGGCCAGCAACGCGGCAAAAATACCAATTGTTTTCCATCGGGTAAAGCGTTCGTGCAGAACCAGTCGCGCCAGCACCACCGTGATGACAGGATAGAGCGAACTGAGCACCACCGCGGTATCCAGGCGGCCGGTTTGTTCGGCGCGGATGAAGAGCGCGGTGCCGGTGACGTCGAGACATCCGGCAAAGACCGCGAGTACGGCGCCGGCTGGCTGCAACCGGCTCGGGCTCTCTCGAAGCCAGACCCATCGAAACAGGACGATTACGGCCACAATCACCAGTGAGGCAATGCGGGAATTCACCGCTGACCATAAGGCGGAGCTGTCGCCGGCGCGGTCGATGCAGATGAAGAATCCGGCAAAGCCGATTCCGGCAATCGCGGCCATGGAAATTCCCGAATAATTATTGGCCGAGCCGTCGGGGCGGGAGATCAGCCAGATGCCGACGCCGGCCAGCAGGAAGCCGGCGATGGAGAATGCTCCCGGTAAACCCTGGGTGATGGTGGCGAATGCGGCGGGGATGGCGGCCCCCAGGACGGCCGACACTGGCGCGGTAATGCCCATATTTCCGCTGGCCAGGGCTCGATAAAAAATGGCCAATGCGGTTCCGCCCAGCGCGCCCGCAAGCAATGCCCAATTCCGGCTCGCGGGCGAAGGATAGGGAGCGTGAGCAAGAAGTGCCACCGTGAGCATGAGAGTGAAGCCGCCAGCATGGGACAGCAGTGTGACCAAAAAGGCGTCCGACCGCTTGGAGGCGTAGCCGCCGGTGAAGTCACTGGTTCCCCAGCACAGCACTGCCGCCAGGCTGAAGCCGACGGGGACGAGTTGTTCGGCGGAGGTCAATCCGAATTTCTCCTGGTTGCGTTTTTCCGTCCGGAGGACGAGAGTAGCACGCGATAAGATGTCCCGGCTGGGTCCGGTCTGGGTTTCATTCCCGGCAGCACCAGTGAATCCAGTGGTGGCTTAGAAAGATGGAGCAGGAATGTCCACGGCGTTAGTCCTGGGATTGGTCGGCGGTCTTCTGGTGGTGGCCTTTCTGGCCAACCGCGTCTACGGGCTGACCCGCATTCCGGATGTCCTGGTGCTGATGATGCTGGGCGTTCTGCTCGGCCCGGTGCTGGGCCTGGTGCGGGCGGGCACGCTGGCGCAGACCACCAATCTGCTGGGAACGCTGGCCATCATTCTCGTGCTATTCGAAGGCGGTCTGGAGCTTAATCTTCGCGACACCTTGAAGCACTTTCCCGGCAGCTTCCTGCTCGCCACCCTGGCCTACATTTTCAGTACAGCTCTGGTGGCTGTGATCGTCGCCAAAGGTCTTGGCGTGTCGTGGACGGACGGGCTACTGGTGGGCGCGACGCTGGGGTGCACCAGCAGCACGGTGGTGCTGCCGGTCTTGCAGCAACTGCAGGCGGAGGAGCCGGTCCGGGTCACGCTGATGCTGGAAGCTTCCTGGGGAGACGTGCTGGCGGTACTCACCGTGGGGCTGCTGCTTGACCTGCGTGGCCAGGGCGGGGCGATCGCGCACGGGCTGGCACACGGCTTGTTGAACCAGGTCGGTGTCGCTCTGTTGTTCGCCATCCCGGCGGGCATCCTGTGGTCACGCCTGTTGCGCGTGCTCTCCGAGCAGCGTTTTTGGCAGGTGCTCACTTTCTCTGTCGTCCTGGTGCTGTATGGGGGGATGGAGGCGCTGGGCGCCAACGGGCTGATTGCGGTGCTGGGCTTTGGCCTGACGCTGTCTAATTTTCCCGGCGTCGATTCCGGCCTCGGGCTGACGCTGCCGGTCGCGCAATTGGCCGAGTCGCAGCAGGCTCTGCTTACGTTCCACTCCGAGCTTGCGTTTCTGGTGCGCACTTTCTTTTTCGTGCTGATTGGCGCGGTGGCGGAACTGGGAATTTTCCGCCAGCATCCCCTGCTCATGGTGGGAACGCTGGCATCCTTGTTTCTGGCGCGCTGGCTGGCCATTCATTCCAGTCGTTGGGCATGGCAGGGCATCGAAGCGCACAGCCGGGAATTGATCTTCTGGGTCATGCCCAGAGGTCTGATCACGGTGGTCCTGGCGATCGAAGTGGCGCATGAACGCGGCAGCGGCCTTGCCTTCGTGCCCGGATTGGCCTTCGCGGTCATCCTGGTCACAAATGCGCTGTTGGTGCTGGCCAGCCTTCGGGCGCGGCGAGCGGCCCCCGTCCCTGAGGCTACGCCGGCTGCGGAGGCTTCAGCGGAAGCTCCGTCGGGACTCCCGGCTCCAGCTCAGCCGCGGTCTCACCGGCGCTGGGTCCTGAACGCGGTGATGCTCTTTCTGCTGGCCCTGGCTGGGGTGGTGCTGTGGTACGGAAATCATCCGGAGCGGCCACAACCGAAGAATTTCGTACAGTGGATTAAAACGCATTTGCATCGCGAGCAGTGAGAGGTTGAGTGCAGGCGAGAGGCTTGCGGACTACTCGGTCCAGCGCCGGAACAGCAGTGCACCGTTGGTTCCGCCGAAGCCGAACGAGTTCGACATGGCGAACTCCACGTCGGCCTTGCGGGCCACGTTGGGGACGTAGTCCAGGTCGCAGTCCGGTTCGGGGTTCTCCAGATTGATGGTGGGAGGAAGGATCTGGTCCCGCAGGGCCAGCAAGGTAATTCCGGCTTCCAGCCCGCCCGCCCCGCCCAGCAGATGTCCGGTCATCGACTTGGTTGAACTTACGGCCAGCTTGTAGGCGTGCTCGCCGAAGGCCCGCTTGATGGCCACGGTTTCCAGTTTGTCGCCAATATCAGTCGAAGTCCCGTGGGCGTTGATGTACTGGACCTGCTCCGGCTGCACTTTGGCGTCGCGCATCGTGTTCAGCATGACGCGGTAGGCGCCGTCGCCATTTTCCGCCGGCTGGGTGATGTGGTAAGCATCTCCGCTCATGCCGTAGCCCACGATTTCAGCCATGATGTGGGCCCCGCGGCGGCGGGCAAACTCCAACTCTTCCAGCACCAGAATGCCGGCGCCTTCACCAATTACGAATCCGTCGCGGCCCGAGTCCCAGGGACGGCTGGCCTTCTCGGGATCGTCATTGCGGGTGGAGAGCGCGCGCATGGCGGCAAACCCGCCCACGCCCATCGGAGTGATGGCGGCCTCCGTGCCGCCCGCGATCATCACATCGGCGTCGCAACGGGCGATGATCTTGAAGGCGTCACCGATGGAATGAGCGCTCGAGGTGCAAGCCGTGCAGGTGGCTTCGTTAGGCCCGCGGGCGTGGTAGCGGATGCTGACGTGCCCGGCCGCCAGGTTGACGATCGCGGCCGGAATAAAAAATGGAGAGATCTTGCGCGGCCCGCCGTTCAGCAGGCTGATATGCTCGCGTTCGATCACGTCGAATCCGCCGATTCCGGACCCGATGTGGACTCCCACGCGCTCGGAAATCTCGGGCGTGACCTGCAAACCCGAAGCCTTCATCGCCTCATCCGCAGCCGCCATGGCCAGGTGGATGAAGCGGCCCATCTTCTTCAGTTCTTTTTTTTCGATGAATTGCAGAGGATCGAAATTCTTGACTTCGGCAGCGATCTGGCAGGCAAACTGAGTCGGATCGAACTGGGTGATACGGGCCACGCCGCTCTTGCCGGCCAGCAGTTTTCCCCACACCTCTTCCGCGGTGTTGCCCACCCCACAGATCAGGCCAATTCCGGTGACTACGACCCTACGTCCCAACTACTTCCCGCCTTTCGCGTGCTTGCCGATGTAATCGACGGCATCCTGCACGGTACGGATTTTTTCGGCGTCCTCGTCCGGAATTTCGATCTCGAAGGCCTCTTCGAAGGCCATGACCAGTTCCACTGTGTCCAGCGAGTCCGCGCCCAGGTCGTCCACGAACGAGGCGTTCGACGTGACTTCACCTTCGTCCACACCCAGTTGTTCCACGATAATCTGCTTCACTTTGTCGTCAACGGCTGCCATTGCTTCTCCTCGCTTGCAGTCTCTTTGGCTACGGACGTTTTACGGATGGCAACTCCCCCGGGTTTGCGCAGGGGAAACGCTTCCAGCCGCTGGCTTCCAGCCTCTAGCCTCTAGCTCCACTCCGTCACGGTTGTCATCCTGAGCGCAGTCAGTTCATTCGCTGGCGAATGAACGGATGGAGTCGAAGGACCCCTATCGCTGCTTGGATGCCACGGTACGCCCGGATCGCCAGAAGTCGCGGTTACGGCCTGACCTACTTGCTTACCTTGGCGTGCTTGTCGATGTACGCGATGGCATCCTGCACGGTGCGAAGCTTCTCCGCGTCCTCGTCCGGGATTTCCACCCCAAAATGTTCCTCAAGAGCCATGACCAGCTCGACCTGGTCCAATGAGTCCGCGCCCAGGTCATCGACGAACGACGCACTGGGAGTGACTTCGTTTTCGTCCACGCCCAACTGCTCAGAGATAATCTGCTTCACCTTTTCCACAATCTCTTTTTTTTCTTCGGCAGCCATGAATCCTACCTCCTGAATTTAAGGGAACGAATAGTGTACTGGCCCGTACGAATTGCTGTAAAGGAAGAGCGGGAGGAAACAACTTAGCCGCCTGATCGCCCAAGGAGAATCCTACTTCCGTCAGCCCATGGGGTCAACGCCGTTGCCAGTGTCCGATCCAGACTACAAAACCGCTACCGGGAATATCTGCCTCGCAGCTCCCACGTGCATGTGGGGCATGATCTCATCGCCGTCAATCCGGGACGGGCGGGACGCCCGTCCTCCATTAAACCGATGCGCGAGGGGTATCATTCATTTGAGGGAACAAACGTGAAACTCTGGTTGTGCCTCATTCTATTTCTGCTCGTGTGGGCCGGACCTTCCCGTGCGGCCAGTTGCCCCACCCAGCAGGCCAAAGACGGCAAGGCCCTCATCGCGATCGAACAAGCCTGGGCCCAGGCCCTGGAAGTGCGCGACGCCGATGCGGTCGGCTGCATCCTTGCCGACGAATTTCAGGATGCCGATCCCAGCGGCCAGCTTCACGACCGGGCAGAAACTCTGGCGCAAATTCCCCACCGTCGTCCTGGCAAGAATATCCTGAGCGAACTCACGCCGCATGTGATTGGCGATTCCGGCTATATCCGCGGCCTGGCTACCCTGGTGGATGGCCAGGGCAAAACCGTGGCCCGGGTCCGCTTCACCGATATCTACGTCTATCGCGGGCAGCGCTGGCTGGCGGTAGCCGGCCAGGAAACCCTGCTGCCGGAAGCGGCGAAGTAGCCATGCGCGCAGTGGTGCAGCGGGTGAGCCGGGCCCGAGTTAGCGTCGGCAACGACCTTGCCGGCGAGATTGACCGTGGGTTGCTGGTCCTGCTCGGCGTTGCGAACGAAGACACAGAGGCCTCTGCCGACTATCTGGCTGACAAGATCATTGGTCTGCGAATTTTCGAGGACGCCAGCGGCAAGATGAACCACGCCGTGCGGGATGCTGAAGGAAGCTTGCTGGTGGTCTCGCAGTTCACGCTCTACGGAGATGTGCGGCGCGGAAAGCGTCCATCGTTTGATGATGCGGCTCCGCCGGAAAAGGCGCGTGCGCTTTACGAATATTTTGTGGAGCGCGTCCGTGCTGCGGGACTGCGCTGCGAAACTGGCAGGTTTCAGGAGACGATGAGCGTGGAACTGGTGAACGAGGGCCCGGTGACTATCCTGCTGGATTCATCGAAAGCTTTCTAGAGAGAGCGTCGGCGCTGGCAGTCCCGGGTCGTCCGCCGGCCAGAATTTCCAGTACGTCATTCCAGTCGTTCGCCCGTAAGTCTGCCGCCTCGGCCGCGTTGTGTGGGGCGGTGAACAGAATTCCGGTGCCCTGGAACCCTTTGAAATGGCGCGAGCGGTCATCGACCAGAACATCGGCGTCGATGATGTTCTTGTCTCCACAAAACACAATCCGGCTGGGCGGAATGAATGGGAAATTCCTGTCCAGCCATTGGAACTTGTCCGCGAACGAGGTCGGAACTTCCATGGCCGCGCTGGTGATGAAGATGTCATGGTGTCGCGACAGTTCCAGCAGCGCCTCCTGGCTGCCCGCGATCACGTCAAGGTCGGAGAAAAATCCATCACCGTAAGGGATCGCATTGAACTCGTCGCGGCGCTCTCGCGGGATCAGTGCGCCCAGTCCCTCCTGGCTGACCATCTCTTTGGTCAGGTGGGCGCCTGCCAGCTGGTTGTACTGGCTCAGATGCTTGCTGAAAGAATCGGCGATGACTTCATCCATATCCACCGCGATCCGCAATCGGCGCGATCCTGCATTAAGCTTTTTCGCCGGCGGATTCGCCTTCAGCGCAATCGACAACAGGACCAGCACTACCGACAGCGCGTTGGCCCACACCACCGCCGCCGCGTGGACCCGAATGCCATAGACCAGCCAAAGCGTTACTCCCGTCAGGTAAAGAAACAGCATGGAGTAGGACAGGTCATCGCCGCCTTGCTTCCGTAGTTTGACGATCTGCGGGACAAACGCCACCGTGGTGCAGAACGCAGCCACGATTCCTACATAGCCTGTGATCGACATGCTTGTACCTCTGCTCTTTCTATATAGTAAATGGCCGCAAGGGGTGATTCGTCCAATGAAATGTTTGGAAGCGTGTGATAACTTCCGTTTATGACACTTGAAACCCAGGAATTGGCCTCTTTTGCCGTGCTCGCCGAACAGTTGCACTTCGGAAAGGCGGCGGCGCGTCTCCATATTTCCCAGCCCGCCCTGAGCAAGCGCATTCGGAGTCTGGAAGACAAGGTCGGTGGGCCGCTGCTGGTGCGCAATCGGCGCGGGGTGGCGCTGACCCCGGCGGGCGCTTTGTTCTACAAAGAGTCCCGCAGAATCATCCGTGATATCGAGGTGGCTTTCGAGGCTGTGCGCGGAGCCACCAGCGGCGAACGGGGGAAGCTGCGGCTCGGCGTGGGCATGTCCACCGTGCATAGCCTGGTGCCTCGCGCCCTGCTTAAATTCCGCGAAAGTTCTCCCGGAGTTGAGATCGAGATTGCGGACATGTCCACGCCCAGCCAGGTAGAAGCGCTGATCGCCGGCCGTCTGGATGTCGGTTTTGTGCGCCTGCCGGTGAAACATCCGCTGGTGTCAGTGCGCAAGGTATTGACGGAGCGCCTGACCATCGCAACCTCGGAAAAGTTCGCGGGGCCGTTGACCATGAAAGGCATTCAGGAGCAGCCTTTCATTCTGATCGATCGCGGAGTCTCCGCCACCTATCACGATCATTGCATCAGCCTGTGCGACCGCACCGGATTCACGCCGAGAATCGTCTACGAACCGAATGACATGTTCACCATTCTCAACCTGGTCAGCGCCGGCATTGGGGTGTCGCTGGTGCCCAGCGCGGCGCGCGCGATGCACGTCAGTGGAGTGAAGTTCGCGCCTGTACACAGCAGCTATGCGGAATGGGACATTGGAATGGCGTGGAACAGGAAACTGGAATCCGAAATTATCCGGAAGTTCGCCGCTGCATCGGCCTGAGGGGCCACGGTCCGTCGCACTAGCTCGCCAGGTCCGCGATCCGCACCGCGTCCGCACAGGCGCGCACATCGTGGGTGCGGACAATATGGGCGCCCTTCAGGATGGCCACGGTTTCCGCCGCCAGAGTCCCGAAAAGCCGGTCCGCCACCGGGGCATCGGTTCCGTTGCGAGCCAGGGCGCGGCCAATGAAGGATTTTCGCGATACTCCAACCAGTACCGGAAAGCGAAGCTGATGAAACTCCTCGAATCGCCGTAACAGGGGATAGTTCTCTTCGCGATTCTTGCCGAAACCGAAACCGGGATCGATTACCATGCGCTCCCGTTTCATGCCCGCAATCACCGCAGCTTCACAGCGTTCCCGCAGTTCGCGTTTGACTACCGTCACCACGTCCGATAGAGGCGGCAGTGCTTTCCATTCCTGGGGACGCCCACGCATGTGCATGAGCACGGACCCGCACTTCAGTTCCGCCAGGGTCTTCCTCATTTGCGGGTCCCAAAGAAACCCACTGACGTCGTTGACGATTTCCGCCCCGGCTTTGAGGGCGGCGCGCGCCACACCGGCCTTGTAGGTGTCAACGGAGACCATCGCCTGAGGGTTCTTTTGCTTCACGCCCGAAATTACCGGGATGACCCGCTCGAGTTCTTCCTTTTCGGTCACGGCTCCGGTATCGGTCGCAGACGCCACCTGTGCGCCCGGGCGGGTGGACTCTCCGCCCACGTCGATGATGTCGGCGCCGTCCTGCAGCAGTTTGAGCGCATACTCCACGGCGCGATCACGATCGAAAGTTACGCCGCCGTCGGAGAACGAGTCCGGGGTGACGTTCACCACGCCCATGATCAACGTTCGTTTTCCTAACTGCACCAGGCGGGAACCAATGTGCCACTCGAAGACGGGACGCATGGCAGCGATTCTAAACCCTGACGAAATGTGCTCCGCACAGATATGCCGGGAAAGTGGCGCGATCCCCGATGTACAATCAGCTTGCGATGCGCCGTACGCGCCTTTTCCCGCAGATCGCGGTGTGCCTGTTGCTGTGTGCGCAACTGCATGCCGCCTCGCATAAGTCGCTCGACAAACGCATTGCCGCAATTCTGGAACCCGCCGACCTGGCGCGTGGATTCTGGGGCATCGAAGTAGTTTCGCTTTCCACCGGCAAGGTGCTCTACGCCTGCGATGCGGACAAGCTGTTCACCCCCGCCTCCAACACCAAGCTGTTCACCACCGCGGCGGCTTTGGCGCTGATTGGGCCGGACTACACGTTCCACACCACGGTCGAAACCGACGGCACCCTCGACACCCACGGCCGTCTCACCGGAGACCTGGTGCTGGTGGGACGTGGCGATCCGAATCTTTCCGGTCGCGAGCTGCCCTATACCCTGCATACCCAGCGCAACGATCATCCCATTCGCGTGCTCGAGCAGCTGGCCGACACCCTGGTGCAAAAAGGTGTGAAGTACGTGGACGGTGACATCATCGCCGACGACTCCTATTTCGCCTTCGAGCGTTACGGCGAAGGCTGGAGCCAGGATGACCTGGTTTGGGCGGACGGCGCTCCGGTTTCCGCGCTCACCATCAACGACAACGTAATTTTCGTAAACATCCTGCCCGCCGACCGGGCCGGCGACCGGGCCTTCGTCAGCATCACGCCTTTTGCCGACTATTATCGAATCGACAATCGCATCATGACCACGCCCGCGGGCACGGGCCGCAAGATCTTCATCAATCGCGAACCGGGCGCCACCACACTGACCCTTTGGGGCAACATGCCGCTCGGCGATGCCGGCGCCAATGAGGCCCTGGCTATTGAAGATCCGGCGCAGTTCGCAGCGGAACTGTTCCGCCAATTGCTGGAAGTGCGCGGAATCGCGGTCTACGGCAAGCTGAAGACGCGGCACACCGAGCTGTCCAGCCTGTCTACTTTCACGGTCACGGCATCCGCCGCCGCGCGCGGCGGTGACGAACCCTCGCGTGCGTTTCAGAACCGGCCGCTGGTGCTGGCCAGCTATCAGTCCAAACCGCTGATTGAGGATGTGCGGGTCATCAATAAAGTCAGCCAGAATCTGCATGCGGAGATTCTGCTGCGCCTGCTGGGCCGGGAAAAGGGCACTGCCGGTACGGTCGAGGGCGGACTTGAAGTGCTGCGGGGATTCCTGAACCAGGCCGGGATCACCGCCGATCAGTACGTGTTTTACGATGGTTCCGGGCTTTCGCGACAGAACCTGGTGACCCCGCGCGCCGTAGTCCAGTTGCTGCGCTACGCCGACTCTCAGCCCTGGGGCGCCAGCTTCCGCGATACTTTGCCTTTGTCCGGCACCGACGGTTCTCTCTCCAATCGTTTCAAGAGCGCGGATGCCCAGGGACGCGTGCATGCGAAGACGGGCTCGCTCGGCGGGGTCAAGACACTGTCCGGTTATGCCACCACCAATCGTGGCGAAGGGATTGCGTTTTCCATCTTATCGAACAATTCCAACCTGCCCGACAAGCGCATCGACGAAACCATCGACAACATCGTTGGAGAAATCCTGGACGACGGCAAACCCAAGAAGTAGCGGGTGTGGCGCTGGCGCCCTCGCCCGCGATTGCCGGAAACCATATCGGACCCGGCGTGTCCCGGCCAAGGAACTTGGTTCGAGGTTTCCCAAACCGCACTGGGTGTGTCAGGTGGGCGCCTGCTCCGTACCTGCAGTGGCTACCGGGGCATCCGCCTGGCGTGCCGGTTACGCATGGTGCGCGCGGCGCCGGGGCCGGTGCCCGTGGGGGGCTTGCGCATCCCGTCCAGCAGGTCTTTCAGGACCACGGCATTATTGCGCCGCTCATTTTTAGAGGCGAACAGGAGCGTAAGGTTCCTTTTCCGATCGGCCAGGCGGTAAAGTTTATCGAGAGCCTCGGCTGCTTCGGGCAGCGCCAGTTCCTTGAGATAGCGTTTGCGGAACGTCAGCCAGCTTTCGGGATGGGCGTGGAACCAGTGGCGCAATTCGTCCGAGGGCGCAAGATCCCGCAACCAGGCGTGCAACGCGGCCTGGCCTTTGCTGAGCCCGCGCGGCCATAGCCGGTCCACCAGAACACGATAGCCATCGCCGCGGGCGGGCTTCTCGTAAACTCGTTTGACGGTGACGCGTTTGACGGTGGCAGGCATGAGGCAGTGTTTTAATATTGTACTTCCGCGCTACGCGTTATGGAGCCGGGTTGTCGATTTCTATTTCGAGGGAAGAATGAAGTCATTTCGCTCCGCTTTCAACCGCCGCCTGGCTTTCAGAAATAACCCGTGGCTAATCCTCGCGGTCGGAGCCGTGGTCCTGATGGTGTGCAGCGGCTGCGATGTGCAGCGGCGCAAGAGCGATGCTGAACTGGGACTGAATCCGCAACAGGCCGCCGGACGGCGGATCTACGACCAATACTGCGATCGCTGCCACGAGCCTTACTCGTCCCGTGACAAGAAGGCGCGCAGCCTGCGGGGAGTTTTCAAGAAGCAGTTTCTGTCAGAAAGTGGAATGCCGGCAAATGACCAACGCGTAAGCGAGATGATCGTGACCGGACGCAATATGATGCCGGCCTTTGGCCAGACGTTGTCGCAACAACAAGTGCAGGATTTGCTGGCCTATCTGCACACCCTCTGACTTGGCAGCACTAGGGTGGAATGGGAGTGTGGCGGGACGGGCGCGGACGCCCGTCCTCGATCTTGCCCGGATTGACTTCATCGCCGCGAGCGAGTAGATTTTCCAAACCATATTCGGTCTGCTCTTTCACAACTTCTTTGGTTCGCGCACCCTCGTCACACCCGACGAGGAGGGAAGCGGGTGAGAATCCCGCGCTGCCGCGCAACTGTAAGCGAGGAAATCGCAGCCGGTCACTGGGGAAACCCGGGAAGGCCGGTTGTATTCGTCGGACATCGAGCAGACTGTCCTTACTCGCAAGCCAGGAGACCGGCGTGAACCGTACCCACCAACCCCTTTCGCGTGACAAAGGAGGAGTGCATGCGGTTCTTCAGGATTGTCGTTTCTGTTTTAGCCTTGCTGGCAGCGGCGTCGGCTGCCGATTTCAAGATAAAGATAAAAGTGATCGATCCCCAATCGGCGGCGGTCGCCGGGGCGCAAGTCGAATTGTTTCCTGCAGGCTCTTCGACTCCAGCCGCCATGCAGACTACTTCGGCCGAGGGCGTGGCTGCGTTTCGAGGCGTAGCGGCCGCATCCTACCGTGTGCGCATTCTGGCCGCGGGGTTCGCGGTCGAGACCACTGCTATTTCCACGTCCAATTCAGAAGAAATCACGGTACGCCTTCGGCTGGCTCCGGCCACTGAAACGGTTACCGTAAGCGCCACCCGCACCCTGATTCCCAGCAGCGCGAGCGGGGCAGACGTTGAAGTCCTGACCGCGGGACAGCTGGAAGTCATGCGGCCGGTGGCGGCCGATGATGCGCTGCATTTTCTTCCCGGCGCGGTAGTGAGCACGGCTGGGCAGCGCGGCGGGCTGTCTTCCTTGTTTGTGCGCGGCGGCGAGTCTACCTACAACAAAGTGATTGTGGATGGGGTTCCGGCCAATGATCCCGGTGGAATCTTCGACTTCGGCGTGTTGCCACTGGCCGGAGCGGACCGCCTGGAGTTCGTCCGCGGCTCCCAGAGCACGCTCTACGGATCCGACGCCATGACCAGCGTGGTGCAGGTTTTTACCCGCACCGGAAGCACGCCGGTGCCTGAACTGCGTTTCGGCGCCGACGGCGGAAATCTGGGGACGGCGAATGGATATGCAGCGCTCGCCGGCGCCAATGGCCGCTTCGATTACAACCTGTTCGGCGACCAGTTCAATACCATGGGTCAAGGTCCGAACGACGATTACTCCAACTCCCTGCAGGGCGGGAACGTCGGCGTGAAGTTGACGGACTGGGCGGCGCTGCGCCTGCGTGCCCGCCACTCCAACAGCGCCACCGGAGTGCAAAGCTACTGGAATTTCAATGGCGACCCCATCCTGCCCCCCGACTTCGACCAGCGCGCGCGACAGAACAATCTGCTGGCTAGCGCGGAGTTGACGATTGCGGGACCGTCGCGCTGGCAGCATCGCTTCACCGGCTTCGAGTACGCGCTGCATCGTACCAACCTCCAACCCGTCAATCAGCCGGGCCGCATGGACCCCTTCGGCGACCCGATCGATACGCCTTTCCACGCCATTACCGACATCAACCGCGCCGGCTTCGACTATCAGGGCGACTACACGGAACGAAGTTGGGCCCAGACCACGGTGGGATATGAATTCGAAGACGAGAACGGGACCACCGGCACCCTTCCCGATTCTCTGAGTCACGGCGTACGCCTGAACCATGCCGTTTACGGGCAGCAGCTTCTGACTCTGGGGCGCCTCTCGGTCGTGGCCGGGGCCCGCTTTGTGCACAATGAGAGTTTCGGAAATAAAGTTGTGCCGCGAGTTGCGTTGGGTTTCACCGCGCTGCGCGGCGGGAATTTCTTTTCCGGCACACGCTTCCGTTTCAGCTACGCCACCGGCATCAAGGAGCCCAGTTTCGCCCAGTCATTCGGGAACGGCGGAGGCTTTCCGGTTATCCCCAATCCCGATCTCAAGCCGGAGCAGGCGCGCTCGTTCGAGGCCGGCGTGGAGCAGAAGTTTTCCCGGAACTATTCGTTGACCGCCACTTACTTCAATGGCTTGTTTCGCGACAAGATCGACTTCAACTTCCTGACCGGGACAGCCTGTCCGCCAAGCATTGCGTTCTGCGGGCAATACGTCAACGTGAACGAGGCATTGGCCCATGGGGCGGAAGTGGAGTTTCACGGAAGGCCGCTGGCGAAACTGTCGCTCGACGGCGCCTACACTTACACTTCGACCCAGATTCTGGAACAGCCCTTTGCTTTCGATCCGTTGCTCGAGCCTGGCCAGCCCTTGATCCGGCGTCCCAAGCATTCGGGAAGTCTGCTGCTGACTTACCTGAGCAGCCGGTGGGGAGCCAATCTGGGCGGAAGTTTCATTGGGAGACGCCCCGATTCCGACTTCCTGGGGTACGGCATCAACCACGCCGCCGGCTACGCTCGCGTGGACCTCGGTGGATGGTATGCGATCACTTCCCGGATCACGGCATACGTGAATCTCGAGAATGCCCTCGACAAGGCCTATCAGGAAGTCGTCGGGTATCCCGCGCTGGGAGCAAATATTCGGGCCGGAATGCGATTCAGAATCGGCGGAGACTAGTGGTTCGCCGGTGTGGGGCGGGCGCCCTCGCCCGCCGCCCTTTAGATGGAAGTGAGGAATGGGCTAGCAGGTGAAGCTCGAAATAGATTCAGACTTCTTTTTCGCTGCAGGCTCTCACGCGGGCGAGGGCGCCCGCGCCACACCACCTGAACTTACCGATGACGCACGCGACGGGAAGCCCGGGCCACGGGCTGCGAGTGATCCTCGGCTTCGTCCGCACACGGGACTGCCAGGGGCAGCGGAGCGACGGATATCGATCCCTGATACTTGCTTCGCGCCGCCATCAACTTTCCCAATTCCTCGCTGCCCAGAGGTTGTTGCCGTCCCAGCAGATGAGTGACCAATGCAATCTGGGCAAAATGTTCGACCGTTTCCATCTTCATGTAGGCATGATGCAGGTCGGCGCCATATGCCACCACGCCGTGGTTGGACATCAGGAGGGCGTCGTACTGCGGCACCAGGGGTTCGAGCGCGGCGGTCAGTTCGGGAGTTCCCGGCGTTCCGTATTTTGCCAGCGGGATGGAACCGAGTCCGATCACAACCTCGCACACCAGCGGCTGGTTGAGGGGCATGCCGGCGGCGGCGAAACCGGTGGCGGTGGGCGGATGCGCATGCACGACGCCTTGCACGTCCGGTCGCAGCCGGTAAATCAGCAGGTGCATGGCGATTTCGCTCGAAACATCGCGACGCCCTTCCAGACGGCGGCCGTTCAGGTCCACGATCACCAAGTCCGACGGTTTCATCATGCTCTTGCACATGGAAGTCGGCGTGGCCAGAATGCGGTGCTCGTCGAGGCGTACCGAAAGATTGCCATCCATGGCCGCCACGTAGCCACGCTCGTGCAAGGCCCTGCCGAAGAGGACAATTTCGCGCCGACATTGACGTTCGCTGGCCATCGTTTAGGGAAGGTAGACCGCAAGCCCCGGCTGTTTCCGCGTATGGTAACCCAAGCAGTTGGTGGTTACAACGCCATTTACACACTATTACATTTCTGTATCAGCCCGCCCCTGGGGCTGCTCTCCCGCGCCGTGCAGGAAGAAATCCTATAATCGACCAGCGTGCTGGTTTCCGATTTCAATTATTTGCTTCCCGAAGAACTCATTGCTCAGGCGCCGCTCTCTGATCGGGCCGCTTCGCGGATGCTGCATCTGAATCGGGGGCCGGGGGAGATGCGCGATTCCTGGTTTCGCAACTTTCCGGATCTGCTGAGGTCCGATGATTTGCTCGTCTTTAATAACACTCGAGTCTTTCCCGCGCGCCTCTATGGCAGAAGGAGCGGCGTAAAGGCGCAGCCCATCAGCGCGGCGAACCCAGCCTCGCGGGAGTTTCTGCGCGGCCGCATCGAAGTCCTCCTGACCCGCCAACTCTCGGACCAACCCAATGAGTGGACCTGCCTGGTGCGTCCGGGGCGGAAGATCGGGGTCGGAGAGCGTTTGTTCTTCGGAGCGCAGGATGAACTGCAGGCGGAAGTCACGGCCCGAGGCAGCTTCGGGGAGCGTCGCATCCGCTTCGCTGCCACGCCAGATTTCTTTGCCGCGATCGAGCGGATCGGCCACGTGCCTCTCCCACCTTATATTGACCGCCCCGACGACATCGCCGATCGGGAGCGCTACCAGACCGTCTATGCCCGGGAAAATGGCTCCGTCGCTGCACCCACCGCAGGTCTGCACTTTACCGCGGAAATTCTGGCCCGCATAAGGAACCGGGGGATTGAAACCGTGGAAATTACGCTGCACGTGGGGCTGGGGACGTTCCAGCCGGTGCGCGAGGAGCGGGTGGAAGATCACCAACTGCATCGCGAATCTTATTCCATCTCCTCCGCTGCGGCGTCGGCCATCAACCACGCTCTCGATGCCGGGCGGCGAGTCGTGGCCGTGGGCACCACCACGGTGCGGACGCTGGAATATGCTGCCGTGAAATCGGGCCGGGTGACGCCAGGGTGTGGTGAGGCCGACATTTTTATCTATCCCGGTTTTGAGTTCCGCGTAGTGAGCGCGCTGCTCACCAACTTCCATCTGCCGAAATCCACACTGCTGATGCTGGTGTGCGCTCTGGGAGAACCAGAGCGAGTGCTCGACGCCTATCGTCACGCAGTGGAAGAGGGCTACAGATTCTATTCCTACGGCGACTGCATGTTCCTGGAGAACCACGGGCTGGGATCAGCGATATACTGAACCCTGCAGGGAGTGCGACATGGGAACACAAGCCCTATCAAAGCCGGTACCGATCCAGGATTTTGTGGCCGAACTGAGGAAATTTCCCGAGCCAGCTTTCACCCGGATCGATCAAATCACCAAGTTTATCGAGAGCAAGCCGGTTGCATCCGACACTTTGACGCCCTACTTGACCTGGGACCGCCAACATTACACGCGCAATCTGATTGACAAGACGCCGCTCTATGAACTGGTAGCCATCTGCTGGGAAATTGGCCAGGCGAGTTCGATCCATAACCATCGTGAACAGAATTGCTGGATGGCAGTCCCCATCGGACGGCTGCGGGTGGAGAACTACCGTACGATTTCGCAGGACCTGGCGGCTGGCACCTGTGAGCTCGAAACCACGGACACGGTGGAAATGAATCCGCGCCAGCCCTGTGCCGTGGATCCGAAAGAGCCCGTGCACCGGGTCTACAATCCTCGCGAGTTCAACCAGCGCGCCGTAAGCCTGCACGTATACTCGCGTCCCTTTGACACCTGCGTGGTCTATTCGAAAGAGCAGGGCACTTGCGGCGTGATCAAACTGCACTATCAAACCGAGTACGGAAAGCCGGCAAAGACCACCGCCAACTGAGAACCGGGAACTGCGATCTGACCACTGTTGTCCTGCTAGACTTAGCTGTTGCCCCCGCGAAGAAAATCCTCGACCGCGCAGTCTGAAGGTACAGCCGTGCCTCAGCCCTCCCGCGCTTCCCGGCCGCAGCTGGCCGCAAGTGATGGGCACCGCATTTTCCTGATGGATGCGATGTCCTTCATCTTCCGTGCCTATCACGCCATGGCGCGGCAGCGCGGCATGACCACCAAGACCGGAGTACCTACCGCGGCCACCTATGTTTTCGTCAACATGCTGCGCAAATTGCGCGAGGACTTCTCGCCCGAATATCTGGCGGCAGTGTTTGACGTGGCGGCGCCCACCTTCCGCGATCAGGAAGCGGAAGCCATCACCAAGGTGCGGAAGTTCGACCTGAAAACCCAGACCTTTCAGGAAGTCGAATATCACGGCTACAAGGCCAATCGCAGCGAGATGCCGGAGGAACTGGTGCAGCAGGTGCCCTATATCCGGCGCGCTCTCGAAGCGTACCGCATTCCTATTCTCGAGCTCGCCGGCTACGAAGCCGACGACGTGATTGGCACCCTGGCCCGCAAAGCGGCCGGGCAAGGCTATCTCGTCTATGTGGTTTCGAACGACAAGGACATGCTGCAACTGGTCAACAACCGGGTGCTGGTGCTGAATCCGCCCAAAGACAATCTGATTTGTGACGCAAAGAAGGTTGAAGAGATCCTCGGGGTGCCGCCCGAACGGGTGGTGGACGTAATGGCCCTGCGCGGCGATTCAGTCGATAACATCCCAGGCGCGCCGGGCATCGGCGACAAGGGTTCCGTCGACCTGATCAAGCGCTTTGGCACGGTAGAGCAGGCACTCGACCGGGCTGCCGAGGTGGAAAAGAAATCCTACCGCGAATCGCTCCAGAACAATCGCGACAACGTCCTGTTCAGCAAGCGGATGGTGACCATCGACTGCGACGTCCCCGTCGATCTGGATGTGAACGCGATGCGTGCCGGAGCGCCCGATCTCGAAGCCCTGCGGGCGCTGTTCACCGAACTGGAGTTTACTTCCCTGCTGAAAGAGTTGCTGCCGGTGGTGGAGGTGACCGAAGCGCACTACAGCGAAGCCACGTCCGAGGCTGACGTCGAGGCCGTGCTGAAGAAAGTTTCCCCTGCCAATGCGCTGGCGGTGGCGATCGAGGCCGAATCCAGCCTCCTCGAGGACGAGGATGAAGAGGAAGTCGACGAGCCACAGGGGAGCATGCTGCCGCTCACCATTGCGCCGGATGAAGCTGCGCCGGCAAAAAACCTCGCCATTTCTGCCGCAGCCGGCACAGCGCTGGCGGTTTCGCTGCAGGGAGAGCCGGGATCGCGATTACGCTCCGCGCTGGAAAGCGAAGGCGTACCCAAAGCGGTCCACGATTACAAGGCAGCCATTCACGCGCTGGAGCCGCAAGGCATCACATTGCGCGGCGTGCGGCATGATCCCATGCTGTATTCCTATTTGCTCGATCCTACGTATTCCTCTCACCGGCTGGCTGAGGTGGCGCTGCGCCGTTTCAACCTCAAGCTGGGGGGCACGCTGGCCGAGTCGGCCGACGTTACCGGACGATTCGCCGTAGCTTTGCGCCGTGAGATAGAAAACTCGGGGCTGCTGAAGCTGTATGAAGAAATCGATCTGCCGCTGGTGCCGGTGCTGGCTCGGATGGAGCAGGCCGGGGTCAAGATCGACCGCGAAGTTCTGGAAGCGATGTCATCGCGACTGGAGCGTGACGTCGAAGCCAAGGCCGGCGAAATCTACGAGCAGGCGGGATCGCAGTTCAACATCAATTCTCCGAAGCAGTTGGGCGATATGCTCTTCAACCAGATGAATTTGCCCAAGCCGGTGAAGTACGGCAAGGGCAAGACCATTTCCACCGCGGTCGATGTCCTGGAACAACTGGCCCTGACCCACGATATTGCGCGACAAGTGCTGGAATACCGCCAACTCTCGAAGCTCAAATCGACCTACGTGGACGCCCTGCCCGCGCTGCTGAATCCGGCCACCGGCCGGCTGCACACCACCTTCGGACAGACGGGTACGGCCACGGGAAGACTGTCGTCGGCCAATCCCAATCTGCAAAATATTCCCATCCGCACCGAACTGGGCCGCGAAATTCGCGCCGCATTTACCGTGGAGCCGGGGCACGTGCTGCTGGCTGCGGACTATTCCCAGATCGAGCTCCGTCTGCTGGCCCATTTCTCCAAAGATCCACTCCTGTTGGAAGCCTACCGTCGCGGCGACGACGTCCACACGTTGACCGCTTCGCAAGTCTTTGGCGTGCCGCCATTGATGGTCACCCCCGATCACCGCCGGCAAGCCAAGGTGGTGAACTTCGGGATCGTCTACGGGCTCTCGGCTTTTGGCCTGTCGCAAACGCTTGGCATCGAGCCCAGGGAAGCCAAGCAGTTCATCGATGCCTATTTCGAGAAGTACAAGGGCGTGCGCGCTTTCATCGACAAGACGCTGGAAGAGGCCCGGCGTGAACAGAAAGTCACGACACTGTTCGGGCGCGTGCGTCCCATCCCTGACATCAATAGCAAAAACACGAACCAGCGCGGGTTCGCGGAACGCACCGCGGTGAACACGCCGTTGCAGGGAACGGCTGCCGACCTGATCAAGATTGCGATGATCCGGATTGATGCGGCACTTCGGGAACGCGGATTGAAGTCACGTATGACGCTGCAGGTCCACGATGAACTGGTGTTCGAAGTTCCGGAGAAAGAAGTCGACACCATGCGCACCCTGGTGCGCGATCAGATGGAGAATGTTCATTCCCTGGCGGTTCCGCTGCTGGTAGAGGTCGGAGTGGGACAGAACTGGCGGGACTTGGATTAGCCCGTGTGGGGACGGGTCTCCGACCCGTCCCGGTCGAGCGAAAGTCGACAGACTCTTTTTTTAAGACGCCAACCCTGCCCGGCCACTCCCGCAAGTGGGGATCGGCCATAATTTATTGGAGAAGGTCTCGCTGGTTACCTTCACTCAGGCCGACAATATGTCCCCGAAAAGGCTCTACAACAATTTGCAATGCTCGCGTGGTGCCGACCTCTTTGGCGATGATGTACCATGACAACGAAGCAAACGAGTACTTAGCGTCTTTCTCGTGCTCGGAAGTGATTGTGAATTGTGTCCGCTTAATACGCAAAGTACCGAAAAATGTACTGAGTTCTTTCAGTGGGATGAGCTTAAGAACCGCCTGCTTATTGTTAGGCCCGAAACGTAAGCCATGACCCTTAGCTGCTTCTAGCGCCTCCGCTTCCGTCCATGATGGATGAGCGTTGATCTCTGCTTCGGCCTCTTCCTGCATCTTACTTGGGCGATTGAGCATGAACCGCGGGCGGCATTCAAGACGGTAGCGTCCATAATCAATAAAATCAAACGTCAGGTAGAGCGGGAATTCGCTTCTGAGTTGCCCTTTCGAAGTGTGCGTCGTATCTACAGTAGGCTCGTCCTGTTTGCCTTGTTTTGGAGGATGCCAGCTTGGATTGTCGATCTTCATCACAAATGCACGTGCATCGGTAGGACCCAGCCGGCCGCCGTCCGAACTATCCGCTAGAGCAATGCTGAGTTCTGCAGCCCTCAGTTCGGGATACAGCGTTCTTACTAAGCGCACTGCGATATCTACGCGATCAAGCGAGCCGCAGTTGTCCCCTGCCACGGCAAGGTTTGAAAACAGCACCAAAGAAATGATCACAATTCTCTTGCCGACCATTTCGCTACAAAGTCGAAACAGCGGATATTGAATGATATTTGCTCACCCCACGCATCCTCTACGTCCCCAGCGCCTGCTTGATCGCCGCCGCGATGCTCTGCGCCAACGCCTTCATTTTCTCTTCCGACTCTGCTTCAATCATCACGCGCGCCAGCGCTTCCGTTCCCGAATAGCGCACTACCACCCGCCCGTTTCCGTTCAGCTCGCTCTCGGCGGCGTCGATTGCTTTCTGAATCTCCGGCACTTTAGCAAACGGAACCTTTTCCCGCACCCGCACGTTCTGGATCGTCTGCGGTAACACCTTCAGATCGCTCACCAGTTCCGCCAGCGGTTTTCCGGTGCGCGCCAGTGTTTCCATGACGCGCAACGCGGTGAGCAAGCCGTCTCCGGTGGTGGCTTCGCCATCGCGGAAAATAATATGGCCTGATTGCTCTCCTCCCAGCACCGCCCCGGCTTTCTGCATCTGCTCCAGCACGTACTTGTCGCCGACATTGGCCCGGAGCAGGTGGATGCCGGAATTGCGCAACGAAATCTCCAGACCCATATTCGACATGGTGGTCGCCACCACGGTGTCCTTGGGTAGAGAGCCCCGCGCCTTCATGTCCCGGGCAGAAAGCAGCAGCACGGCGTCGCCATTCACCACCCGGCCGTTGGCGTCGCAGAACAGCGCGCGGTCGGCGTCGCCGTCAAAAGTCACGCCCAGGTCGAATTGTCCCGGCTGCTGCGCCACCGTCGCGGCCAAAATGTCGGGATGCAGAGCGCCGCAGCTTTCATTGATGTTCTTGCCGTCCGGCGAGGCGCTGAGGAACTTCGCCTGAATTCCGCATGCCCGGAACAGGTCCGGGGCTTCCGCTGCAGCCGCGCCGTTCGCGCAATCCACCAGCACCCGCAAGCGGCGCAAATCCGTGTTCACATTTGTTGCCAGCCAATCGATGTACGCCCGGCGCAGATCAGCTTTGCCGGGCAGGCTTGGCACCAGCCCGGGAGATGAGTCCACATGGGCCAGCGGATTTTGCAACAGGGCAAAAATCTCCTGTTCGATGGCCACTTCATGCGCGTCCGGCAGCTTGTACCCGTCGCCTGAAAAAACCTTGATGCCGTTGTCCGTCCACGGATTGTGCGAGGCTGAAATCACGACTCCGGCGGCGTACTTGCGGGAGCGCGCCAGGTAGGCGACACCCGGCGTGGTGATTACCCCGGCGCTGTGGACCTCGATGCCGCAGGAAGCCAGCCCCAGTGTCACCCGGTCCGCGATCCAGAAACTGGATCGCCGCGTGTCCTGCCCAATGACCACACGCCCGGATCCACCCGAGCGCTTCAGGTCGTGACCCAAGGCGCGGCCAATCATATAAGTGCTGTCCTCGGTCAGGGGAAATTCGCCGGCGACGCCGCGAATCCCATCGGTGCCGAATAGTTGTCGCGTCTGGGTTGTCATGCTGAATTCAGAATACTCAATGCCCGGTTCCGGCCGGTGCGTGTCCCATGATAACCGTGACCCGCACCGGATTGGGATTCATCACCTGGACCAGGGGATCAGACACGTATGCATGGCGCACGAAAGTGGCCTGATCCATGGTTCCGCTGGCGTCCACCGGATCGGTGATGGCAGCTTCCGCTGCTTCGACCCGCTTGCGTGGCCCGCTGATTGTAATAGTGGACGGGTCGGTTTCGACCCGCGCGATTTCATAACCCGCGGCAAAGTGGCCAAAAACCCGGGGATGCACCGGAACCTGGCGGGTAACGCGGGTGTCAAAGGTGAGGTGAATCTCGCTGGGAATAACTTGCACGACCTCAAGTTCCCTGGGCTGATGGACCTGTTGCCCGGTCAGATCAAACGTATGCTCCCCCGGCTTCATGCCGTCGAGTTCAAGGCCGACATAAATGTCCGCGGGCTGCAGACGCCGCACCACGCGCTGCGGTCCCCGCACCCGGATCTCGGCCCGTGGAACACTTTCGGTATCGATCTCCAGGTTTTCCGGAATGTTACGGAATTCAATGGGCACGTCGACCGCCACTTCAGCCACCGGATCTCTGGTCACCGCCAGCCACAAGCCCACGGCCAGGGCCAGCGAGAGCAGCTTGATGCCAAAATTGTGCAGCACGTGCCGCTGCAGGAAGTCTTTCATGGCTAGCGTTCGCCTCCCGGGCTGACCCGCGAATCGGCGGTGCGCGGCGGGGAAATCCTCTGACTGTCGTCCCCCGAAGCGGCCAGTTCCTCACTCCCATTGGTAATCGGAGTGGGCAAGGTGGAGGGAGGCACGTACCGGCGCAACAGTTCTCCGATGCGTTCGCGCAGTTGCTCCACGGTCAAATCGCGCTCGATCTTGCCGCCTACCGCCAGGCTGATGGCGCCAGTTTCCTCGGAAACGATTACGGCAATGGAATCCGTCTCCTCGGTCACGCCGATACCGGCCCGGTGACGGGTGCCGAGTTGAGTCGAGAGCACCGGATTCATGGAAAGCGGCAGGAAGCATGCCGCCGCGGCAATGCGGTCTTTCTGCACGATCACCGCGCCATCGTGCAGGGGAGCGCTGGGACGAAAAATCGTGGCCAGCAGATCATAGGAAAGGCGGGCGTCGAGCGGAACACCGCTCTCGATGTAGGTGCGCAACCCGATTTCCCGCTCAATCACAATCAGCGCGCCGGTCTGATTCTGGGAAAAAAGATTGGCCGCGAGGACGATGTCATCATACGCATCGGCCTCGGAAGCCGCCGTCCGGCTGCTCAGAAGCCGCCGTCCCAGCCGCGCCAGGGCCTGCCGGATCTCGCCCGCAAAAATTACAATCAGGGCGAACACTGCGTAAGGCAGAAGCGTGCTCAACAGCCAGTTCAGGGTGGCCAGTTCGCCGGCCCGGGAAAAATAAAACGCCAGCGCCAGCCCCGCCACGCCCACCAGCATGTAGGCGGCGCGCGTGCCCTTGATGAGCGCCAGCAGTTCGTAGATGATGACAGCGACCAGCAGAATGTCGACGACCGAAATCACCGACAAATGTGGCCACGGTCCCGTGAAGAACTTCACCTGCGACCCCTTTTCCCCAAAATTGAGCTGACCTGAGCGAGGACGAAACCAATTGTAATCCAGGGTCGTGCATCCGGGCTATGTTGATCGAAATAAAGGCTTTGTAAAGATATGTCGGCGTTGGGAGGGTCCGCCCCACACGATTCTACTTTTGTTTGCGCCGATTCACGGTCGCGTTCACCGTCCCCTTTGCCAGGCGGGCAGAAATTTCTTCCCCGGCTTTCACTCGAGCGGCATCTTTCAGCAGCACGCCTGACGAATCGAACACCAGAGCATATCCGCGATCGAGGATGGCCAAGGGAGAGAGCGCCTCCAGCTGTCCCACAAGTTGATTGAGCCGGCCACTCTGCCGCAGCAGCAAAGTCCGCGCCGTCGCTGCCAGTGCGGCCACATGAGAGTCGAGTTCCCGGCGAATACCGCCGAGCATGCGGCGCACATCGTAATGTCGCACGGCCGCCGCCGCCAATTCCAGGCGTCGCCACTGCCGTTCGAGAGCCTGGCGTTGGCCCCGGTCCAGCCGATTCTTCAGGTCATCGAGCTTCTGCTGACGCCGGTTGATGACATCCACCATGCGTCCAAAAGCGCCGTGCTGTGACAGTTCGGTAAGCGCCTGCCGTTCCATCAGCAGCCGGTAACGTACGGCGCGAACCAGGCGCTGCCGCAGTCCCTCGGCCTGGTCCTCGACTTCCTGCCGGGAACGAATCACCAGTTCGGCGGCGGCCGAAGGAGTGGGGGCCCGCAGGTCGGCCACAAAATCAATAATGGTGAAGTCAGTCTCATGGCCCACCGCGGAGATCACAGGAATCTCGGATGCGGCCACCACCCGGGCCAATGCCTCGTTGTTGAATGCAGCCAGATCTTCCGCCGAACCTCCGCCGCGCGCCACGATAATCACGTCCACGCTGCGTACCTGGTTGAAGTAACGCAGCCCGGCGCTCACTTCGGCGCTGGCCGCGTCGCCCTGCACCTGCGCCGGAAAAATCAGAACGCCGGCCGTATGATGACGCCGCAGCAGAATATTCAGAATGTCGCGCAACGCCGCCGCCTGGGGCGAAGTCACAATCCCGATCCGCCGCGGCAGTGTCGGGATGGCCTTCTTGCGGCCGGCGTCGAACAATCCTTCGGCTTCGAGCTTCGCCTTAAGCTGCTCGAACGCAACCTGCAGCGCGCCCGCGCCCTTGGGCTCAAGATACTCGGCGGAAATCTGCAGCTCGCCGCGATCCTCGTAGATGGTGACTCGCCCGCGCAGCACCACCTGCATGCCATTCTCCGGACGAAACCGCAGGAGTCTCGCCTGCGAGCGGAACATCACGGCGCGAATCTGCGCGTTCTGGTCCTTCAGGGTGAAATACAAATGCCCGGAATCATGCGCCCGGAAATTCGAGATCTCGCCTTCCACCCAGGCGTCGCCGTACTCGCGCTCGATGTGAGTGCGCACCGCGGCCACCAGATCGCGCACCGTCCATATGCGGCGATCGGGAGGCTTGAAACTGAATCCGAGTTGGTCGATAGAACTCATAAGTGATCCAGTGTGGGTCGGACATTCCCTTCGACTTCGCTCAGGGTAGGCTCCGTCCGATGCCTTTGACTTGGATTTTGACTTATCCGGGTTAGTGCCGGAAGCGACCAATCAAGTAAAGCACCACCGAGAGCACCACACTCACCAGAATCGAGGTCGCCAGGGGAAAGTAGAACGTGCTGTTCTTTCCGCGATAAACGATGTCCCCGGGCAGCCGTCCCAGAGGGATGTGGGCCCGCCCCGCAAGCATGAGCACCCCTCCCGCGAGCATGGCAATCGCCCCGACCAGCACCAGCAATTTCCCCAGATCGCTCATGCAGACTCAGTCTAAACCCTGGCTTTGCATTCCTCCGTGTCGTCTGTGTCCTCCGTGGTTTAATCCAAGGAGATGTGCCAAAACAAATGCTAGAATCTCGCCTCATGCGTAATGGTCTGGCTTTTTGCATCAGCTTGCTGTTCGCTCTCGCCCTCGCAGCCCAAACTCCATCCGAAGTCGAAATCACAGCCGAGCCCAGCCACCATCTCGCGCTGGAAAATAAGTATGTCCGCGTGTTCAAGGTGGAAGTCGCGCCCCATGCCGCCACGCTCATGCACCGTCATCGGCACGACTATATCTACGTCACGCTGGGAGTTGCGCACGTCGAAAACGACATTGCAGGCCAGTCCCCAGTCACGATCACTCTGCAGGATGGAGAGACCCGCTTCGTTCCCGGCGCCTTTGCCGGCATCGCGAAAAATCTTTCCGGCCAGCCCTTCCGCAACATCACCATCGAACTGCTGCAGGACGAAAAAGCGCACCACTCGCCCCCGCCCAAGTGGGATGAAGAAAGAGGCCTGCACATCCTGAACGGCGGCACTGAGGACATCCTTTTCGTGAAAGATGGCGCACGCGCCTCCGAGCTCCAATTGCAACCGGGCGGAGTCTTGCCCAAGCACCATCACGCCGGACCCTATCTGATGGTAGCCGTCACCGACGTCGATTTGCGCAGCGAAGTCGGAGGCAAAGCCGCATCCAGCATGAAACTCAAAGCCGGAAACGTGGCCTGGGAAAAGGGCGGCGTCACCCACACGCTGACCAACGCAGGCAAACAAAACGCCAAACTGATCACCGTGGAGTTTCAGTAGCCGCTAGAGCCCGTGTGAGGACGGGTCGGAGCCGGCCCTGAGCGCAGTCGAAGAGACCCGTCCTGGCCGAGCAAAGCCAGGCAAGCTTTGGGTTGCGGGTTGGTCGTGAGGTGTGGGTGTGGCCGCGGGCGACTCGCCCGCGAGAACTCTCCAGCACGATACAATTACCCGCGCTATGACTGCGCGGACAACCCGCCTGGGCCTCACCCGCGAAGCTCTATTCCACTCGCTGCGGACCGCCATCGCCGCGGTCGTGTCCATGCTGTTGGCGCGCCTGCTGAAGCTTCCGGAATTTTACTGGGCGCCCATTTCCACCATTGTGATCTTGCTCTCCGTTACCGATCCCCTCGCGCTCGCGTGGCAACGCTTCGCCGGGACCGCCGTGGGAGCGGCCTTAGGCGCCCTGATCGCCACTTTTTTCAATGCCAATTGGATGGTGTACGGAGCCGGAATCCTGCTTTGCGGCATTCTCTCCGCCCTGCTGCGCCTGGGCAGCGCCTATCGCTTTGCCGCCATCACGCTGACCATCGTCCTGCTGATCACGCACGGACGTCCGCCGTGGATCGTCGCCTCTCACCGTTTCGTGGAAGTGTCGCTCGGAATCGCGGTGGCGCTCGCTGGTCACGGTGGCGTGGCGCCTGCCGCCGCCCAGGTAGAGAAATTGTTTCGTGGGTGTGGTGCCGGGATTTCTTTTGAGCGGCCGATCTGCCCTCCAAAAACAACGTAGGGACCGGTGCCCTCACCCGTCCCTGCCGACCAAAGCTAGGCAGGGTTGGCACAAAAATGAAAACGGCCTCGAATTGAGGCCGTTCGCGGTTGCTAGCACCCCGTCAAGGTCAACTTAATTATCGCACAACAGGTTATGCAGAAAGTGCGGTCCCAGTACCAGCAGAATCCCCGGCTAAGCCCAACTTGGTCAGAAGGTCTAGCGCACGCGCTTCTTTTCCGCCAGCACATTTCTCACCCTTCTTTGCCCTGAGACTTGCGATTGCTGCGTCGCTGCTAAGGCCCATCTTGCAATAGGCATCATACGTTGCAGCTAGTTCTAAGACCGTGGTCTCTTCGCCTGCCAAAAGCCCTAGTGGCTGCCTGAAACGACCGATATCGGGAAGTACTTCTGAAGTGTTTGCATGCAAGACAAAGTATTGAGTGCCGTCGAAACCAACCCTAGGGTTTTCGGTGACCAGTCCAAATTGCTCGGCAAGCCCGATATCTGCCTTGATCTCCTCACTGTAGGGACCGTAGAAGTGCAATGAATAAACATAGTCGGTTGGCAACCCTAGACGCTGAAGCAACCATACCGTTTTTTGAAGACGAGTTCGACCCACTACCTCGCGGTTAGGGTGAGCCGCAATGACCGCTACCAACCAGTGTGTATTCTCGATACCCATAATCAAATCCTCAATGTGTGATCTGCAATACTCTCAATACCATCTCTCACGTCCCCGGGGAAATAAAAACGAGCGAGCGCGTATTCTTTCTTTAACTGAGCAACTGGATCAGAAAGAGAGCCGATCTCAACTTGCTTTCCCTCGCGGTTCTCAATGTAAATCTGAGTGTTCTGTGCTTCCGAGTCGGGATCGTACATCTTGTACGGCGTGTCACCCGGGCTGTCGCTGACCGGACCGAGTTTTTGTACCAAGCGTTGTGAGAGTCTACATCACAGTTTTGGGCTCTGAAAATGAGCTCGTCGGAAAAGGTGGGCTGCAGGCCGCCGGTGCCGGCGGCCTGTAGCCCAGCGCCGAGTGCGGCCGCTCCGTGTTGTATTCCGCGCGCCACCTCTCCGTCAGAATCTGTGCCTCCTTCAGCGAGTAAAAGATCTCGCCGTTTAAGAACTCATCGCGCAGCTTCCCGTTGAAGCTCTCACAGTACCCATTCTCCCACGGACTCCCAGGCGCGATGTACAACGTCCTCGTGCCCAGCTTTCCCAGCCACTTCCGCAACTCCTCGGCAATGAACTCCGGCCCATTGTCCGAACGAATGTGCTCTGGGATCCCGCGCACCAACATCACATCCGCCAACGTATCGATCACCTGCAAACTCCCCAAGCGCCGCGCCACCCGCAACGCCAAACATTCCCGCGTATACTCGTCGATCAGCACCAGAATCCGCAGGGCTCGCCCGTCGTGCGTCATCCCCTTCACGAAGTCATAGCTCCACACATGATTGGCTCGCTCCGGCCGCAGCCGGATGCACGAACCATCGTGCAACCACAATCGCCCTCGTGGCCGCTGTTTCTGCGGTACTTTCAGCCCTTCGCGTCGCCAGATCCGCTGCACTCGATCCTTGCCCACCTGCCACCCCGCATTCCGCAGCAACACGGTGATGCGCCGGTAGCCGTACCGCCCGTACTTCACCCCCAGGGCCAGGATCGCCTGTGTCAGCTCATCTTCGTCCGTGCGCCGTAGCGGCAAGTAGCGTTGTGTCCCACGCCATTGCCTGACCACCCGGCACGCCCGCCGCTCGCTCACCTCGTACTTCTGGCGGGCGTGCTCCACCGCGCACCGACGTCGCTCAGGGCTTAGAAGTTTCCCTCCGCAATATCCTTCAGGATCTGTTTGTCCAGCGCCAACTCCGCGACTAGCCGTTTCAACTTGCCATTCTCCCTCTCCAGTTCCTTCAGTCGCTTCGCCTGGTCCATCTTCAGCCCGCCGTACTCCTTCCGCCAGCGGTAGAACGTCTGCATTGTGATCTCCGCTTCCTTGCAGGCTTGTGGGGTGGTTTTTCCGTTCGCGATGCTTACTTCGATCTGCCGCAGCATCGTCACGATCTGCTCTGCTTTGTACCTCTTGATCGGCATGACCAGCTTTTCCTCCAAGTGGATTCTCTCTCATTCCACCTGGTACAAACATCCCCGGTCACGTCACAATACACCTACACAGTGCGCGAACCTACTGTGGTTAGCTCCGGGGAACACGGTTTCTGAGAACCCAAGCTGCTTGATTCGACGGAGTCGCTGAAACTCGCGAGTATTGATCAGTTCCAAGAGAAGCCCGTCACAGGCGGACTCCTCGAAGGCGATCAAGCGATGCACTGGATCATGCAACAACTTCGGCCACTTCGTACCCATAAGAAGAATCGATTATTGCTGAAAAACGGTGCAAAGAGCATGCGAAAGATATGTTTCGTGCGAAATGCATTTGTCCTGTTCACTTTTCTAATCTACCTCACTTCCTGAGTGGCAGGCAAACAAAAAGCGAACATTAGAATTGCCTAAGCTGCGCACGAGTGGGAAATCCAAGTTCCGCCTCAAATTCGTAAACACCCCCTTGCGCTTTTCCATATTCATCTGGTATAAACAATTCACCGAGAGCAGTGGTGTGGCTAGCCGGGCGTATTTTGTGAAACTCTCGTCGCTCGTCCGGCATCTAACTAAATACAGGTAATTCCTGCAAATCAGTCCCGGCCACGGGGCTACATTCGGGGACAAGGTTCCTCGAAGGGTTTTATGCGTTGTTCGCAAGAACCTCCAAGTGATCTTTTTTCAAACTGATGCTTCTTCCGCCTCGGCTTGTGCCGAAATGGCATAGGCGTTGTTGTGCAGGGGGAAGATGCGTTTCGTCGCGTGCGCGCAGAGCTCCTCTTAAATGTATTGATTCGAGAGTGATTCAGCGCCCCGGCTGTGGAAAACAGGTGGATATCCTGTGCCAGCAACGGGTTGACAGTGACCGCGCAAGACGCGTAGTTTGTATAAGTTTCGAGGACAGGCAGGTTTGTGTGATCGCGACTCGCTCGCGAGAATGCAGTCCTGCTCTGAACTGAAAGCGCCCGCTCAGGCGGTAGCGGATCGGTTCTTTGACAACTAGGTTGAACGTGCCAGTCGTGAGAGGAAGGCTCGGGTTCGAATCCGAGCGATCTCACAAGATAGATCCGCCATGCCTCTTCGAGGGCGTGGTGGCAGTCTGCCAACTACCCGTCGGCAGACGACAGGTTTCAAATGAGAGTTTGATCCTGGCTCAGAATCAACGCTGGCGGCGTGCCTAACACATGCAAGTCGAACGAGAAAGTGGAGCAATCCATGAGTAAAGTGGCGACCGGGTGAGTAACACGTGACTAACCTACCTTCGAGTGGGGGATAACCTCGGGAAACCGGGGCTAATACCGCATAACATCTTTGGAGTGGAAATTCTGGAGATCAAAGGAGCAATTCGCTGGAAGAGGGGGTCGCGGCTGATTAGCTAGTTGGCGGGGTAACGGCCCACCAAGGCTTAGATCGGTATCCGGCCTGAGAGGGCGCACGGACACACTGGAACTGAAACACGGTCCAGACTCCTACGGGAGGCAGCAGTGGGGAATTTTGCGCAATGGGGGAAACCCTGACGCAGCAACGCCGCGTGGAGGATGAAGTCCCTTGGGACGTAAACTCCTTTCGACCCGGACGATAATGACGGTACGGGTGGAAGAAGCCCCGGCTAACTTCGTGCCAGCAGCCGCGGTAATACGAGGGGGGCAAGCGTTGTTCGGAATTATTGGGCGTAAAGGGCGCGTAGGCGGTGCGGTAAGTCACCTGTGAAACCTCTAGGCTCAACCTAGAGCCTGCAGGCGAAACTGCCGTGCTTGAGGGTGGGAGAGGTGCGTGGAATTCCCGGTGTAGCGGTGAAATGCGTAGATATCGGGAGGAACACCTGTGGCGAAAGCGGCGCACTGGACCACATCTGACGCTGAGGCGCGAAAGCTAGGGGAGCAAACAGGATTAGATACCCTGGTAGTCCTAGCCCTAAACGATGGATGCTTGGTGTGGCCGGTACCCAATCCGGCTGTGCCGAAGCTAACGCGATAAGCATCCCGCCTGGGGAGTACGGTCGCAAGGCTGAAACTCAAAGGAATTGACGGGGGCCCGCACAAGCGGTGGAGCATGTGGTTCAATTCGACGCAACGCGAAGAACCTTACCTGGGCTCGAAGCACAGTGGACCGGGGTAGAAATATCCCTTTTCGCAAGAACTGCTGTGGAGGTGCTGCATGGCTGTCGTCAGCTCGTGTCGTGAGATGTTGGGTTAAGTCCCGCAACGAGCGCAACCCTTATCGTTAGTTGCCAGCGGGTCAAGCCGGGCACTCTAGCGAAACCGCCCCGGATAACGGGGAGGAAGGTGGGGATGACGTCAAGTCCTCATGGCCTTTATGTCCAGGGCTACACACGTGCTACAATGGTCGGTACAAACCGTCGCAAACCTGCGAAGGGGAGCTAATCGGAAAAAGCCGGCCTCAGTTCGGATTGGAGTCTGCAACTCGACTCCATGAAGCTGGAATCGCTAGTAATCGCGGATCAGCACGCCGCGGTGAATACGTTCCCGGGCCTTGTACACACCGCCCGTCACATCACGAAAGTGGACTGCACTAGAAGCCGGTGAGCCAACCGCAAGGGGGCAGCCGTCCAAGGTATGGTTCATGATTGGGGTGAAGTCGTAACAAGGTAGCCGTAGGAGAACCTGCGGCTGGATCACCTCCTTTCTAAGAGAGAACGTCACGGCACTTCCGCGGTTCCGCTCTTTTCGGGCTTCGGCTCGAAAACAACGGAAATTAAACATACGGAAGATGTTGCCGTGTACCCTGTCCCACTTCTTGATAACCCGCAAGGGCAAACCTGTGAAGTGGAATAGGAAACCCGTTCGGACCTCTCTTGCTCGAGTCCTATCCGCATGATGGTCAGTCCCGGCTTAGCTGGGATGCGCGTTCAACCTTGTCCTCGAAAAAATATTGAGCTTCTGGCTACTAGCTTCTAGCTCCTGGCTAAATCCCTTGGCGTCTCGATCAAAGACAAAAAGATTTGGCTGGAAGCTAGCGGCTAGTGGCTGGAGCCGGTGATAAAATTCAGGCTCCGGATAATTTTGTGCAAGCTGATTTTGTGCAAGCAAGACCGGGCCTGTAGCTCAGGTGGCTAGAGCGCACCCCTGATAAGGGTGAGGTCGGTAGTTCAACTCTACCCAGGCCCACCAAAAATCAGCTGTTAGCGATTAGCTCTTGGCCTTTAGCTTGGATCCCCTGGGATTTAGCTAATCGCTAAAGGCTAAGTGCTAAGAGCTGGGTTCAGAGGGGCTGTAGCTCAGCTGGGAGAGCGCCTGGTTTGCAACCAGGAGGCCACCGGTTCGATCCCGGTCAGCTCCACCAGAATTCAGTCATCAGTCGCCGGTCCTCAGTCGTCAGCAACTGACAACTGGGAACTCAAAACTGGTAACTGGGTTTGATTGAGATCCCGTCTGATGACGAGCCCGATGTTGGGCGCCAACTGTGACAACCATGATTCTGTTCACGGTTCAAGAAAGTCGCTTGGCGCCGAACATTGGGTTGGAAAGACTTTCGAAGTTTGCACACTTCGGAGTCGAGTAAAACCCATACCTGCTTAGGCAGGGTGAGTTGAAAGCGTTTTTGGTTTTGAGGTTTTTGGCCGATGGCCAACGACCGACGGCCAATGACGGTTTTCAACGAGGACGATATTTGACAACTGAATAGATTGGGCAATCTACAAGGCTGTAAATTTTTATGAGTGCCTAGAGAGAAGCCTGCTGGTGTGCGGAGGAGTTTCGCGCTTCAGATTTTGAGTTCCGGATTTATCCGGAGCGAGAGATTTGAGATGTGAAGCAGTGATCCCGTGCGAGGAGCAGGCAGACAGGCCCATAGAGTTGAATCGGTGTGTGGGAGGTTGAGCTAAGAGCTAATGGCCAAAAGCCAGGAGCTGGCGGCGAAGCCGCCCGTGTGTCGAGTAAATTTTATGGTCAAGCTACTAAGGGCGCATGGTGGATGCCTTGGCAGAAGCAGGCGATGAAGGACGTGGCAAGCTGCGATAAGCCTCGGGGAGCCGCAAGCAGGCATTGATCCGGGGATTTCCGAATGGGGAAACCCACACAGGTAAAACCTGTGTACGGCCCGATGAATCCATAGTCGGGCACGAGCGAACCCTGGGAAGTGAACCATCTCAGTACCAGGAGGAAAATAAAGAAACCTCGATTCCGAAAGTAGTGGCGAGCGAAATCGGAATTAGCCTAAACCAGTCATACCTTCGGGTGTGGCCGGGGTTGTAGGGTCGACAACAGTAGAGTTAACAATCCAGTCGTTAGCCAAATCCCGCTGGAAAGCGGAGCCATAGGGTGTGATAGCCACGTAGGCGAAAACGAACTGGACTCGAAGTCGATACCTGAGTACCGCGGAGCACGAGAAACTTTGCGGGAAGCTACGGGGACCATCCCGTAAGGCTAAATACTAGCTTCTGACCGATAGTGAACCAGTACCGTGAGGGAAAGGCGAAAAGAACCCCTGCGAGGGGAGTGAAATAGTACCTGAAACCGTGTGCCTACAAACGGTGGGAGGACTATGCCGCGTAAGCGGAAAGTCTGACCGCGTGCCTATTGCATAATGAGCCGGCTAGTTATTCTTGTCAGCAAGGTTAAGCGAAAGCGAGCCGTAGCGAAAGCGAGTCCTAATAGGGCGAATCAGTTGGCAGGAATAGACGCGAAGCGGGATGATCTACCCTTGGCCAGGCTGAAGGTAGGGTAAAACCTACTGGAGGGCCGAACGGGTGTTTGTTGAAAAAAGCTCCGATGAGCTGAGGGTAGGGGTGAAAGGCTAATCAAATTCCGTGATAGCTCGTTCTCTCCGAAATAGCTTTAGGGCTAGCCTCGTGTGATTTGTCGTGGTGGTAGAGAACTGAATGGACTATGGGGCTTTCCAGCTTACAGAATCCAATCAAACTTCGAATGCCATAGAACAACAAGCACGGGAGTCAGACGGCGGGGGCTAAGCTTCGTCGTCGAGAGGAAAACAGTCCAGATCGCCTGCTAAGGTCCCCAAATTCAAGCTAAGTGGGAAAGGAAGTCGGAACGCCCAGACAGCCAGGAGGTTGGCTTAGAAGCAGCCATCCTTTAAAGAAAGCGTAATAGCTCACTGGTCAAGCGGTCCGGTGCCGACAATATAACGGGGCTCAAGCTTGGTACCGAAGCAGCGAATGCACATCTTTACAGGTGTGCGTGGTAGGAGAGCATTCTCAACAGTTTGAAGCTAGACTGAAAAGACTGGTGGACGGTTGAGAAGAGACCCTGCCGGCATAAGTAGCGATAACGGAGGTGGGAACCCTCCGCGCCGAAAGTCTAAGGTTTCCTGAGAAAGGTTAATCCGCTCAGGGTCAGTCGGATCCTAAGGTGAGGCCGAAAGGCGTAACCGATGGACATCCGGTTAATATTCCGGAACTCCCTTGTATTCGTTATTACGATGGGGTGACGCAGTAGGATAAGCAGGCCGTCCTATGGCTATGACGGTTGATGCGTGTAAGGTGTTTCTCGTAGGAAAATCCGCGGGGAAGCTATCACTGAGACGCAAAACAGTACTCCGTATGGAGGAAAGCTGCTGATTCCACACTGCCAAGAAAAACCTCTAAGGAGAAGATAAGGGATCCGTACCTCAAACCGACACAGGTAGACGAGGAGAATATCCTAAGGCGCTCGTGAGAACAGTTGGTAAGGAACTCGGCAAATTAACCCCGTAACTTCGGGAGAAGGGGTGCCGCATTAGGGTGTTAAAGCCCGAAGCGGCCGCAGAGAAATGCGCACTGCGACTGTTTAACAAAAACACAGGTCTCTGCAAAGTCGAAAACGACGTATAGGGGCTGACGCCTGCCCGGTGCTGGAAGGTTAAAGGGAGAGGTCAACCGCAAGGTGAAGCTTCGAACTGAAGCCCCAGTGAACGGCGGCCGTAACTATAACGGTCCTAAGGTTAGGTTCGCTAGCCTTAGTAAAATCTGGCTATATGCTGGAAGGTCTGAGTATCCTGCGCTACGTGATGCAAATCACGTGACAATGCGCCAGGTGCAGATAATCAGCAGGAAAGGCCAGTGGGAAACAGAACTTCCGCAGAGCGTTAAGGGGCACAAACCTTTGACGTGGACGTGGAAGGGCACGACTTCAGTCGTGCCGTAAAGGCGGCAAATCGACGGGGCTTCAGCCCCTGAGGTTTCGCTTCCGAGCTCACTGGAATCCTCAGAGACTGTACGCCAGATTCCAACTCAAAATTGGAAATGATACAGTCCGGACTGCATAGCGATATGCAGAGAGTGGCAGAAATGTCCACTCCTTCTCGGTCGATCTCAAAGACAAATTTGGGGAAGACGTCCCTCAGCGGCTAAAGCTGCCAGCGGGGCGGATTCGATTGGCATGGCTAAAAGCCATGCCCTACACAAAGGCGTTTGGGAGAGAGAACGAGGTAGTAACAATGCGAGCGAAATTCCTTGTCGGGTAAGTTCCGACCTGCACGAATGGCGTAACGAAAGTGCGACTGTCTTGCCGACTGACACGGCGAACTTGTAGTGCCGGTGAAGATGCCGGTTGCCCGCAACTAGACGGAAAGACCCCGTGCACCTTTACTATACCTTTACTATGAACTATGGCACTTGCTGCGCAGGATAGGTGGGAGGCTTTGATTCCAGGCTCTCGGGCTTGGAGGAGCCAACGGTGAGATACCACCCTGCGAGTTCTGTGGTTCTAACCTACTCCCGTAAACCGGGAGAGGGACATAGTAAGGCGGGTAGTTTGACTGGGGCGGTCGCCTCCTAAACAGTAACGGAGGCGCGCGAAGCTACGCTCAGGCTGTTTGGAAATCAGCCGACGAGTGCAAAAGCATAAGCGTGGTTGACTGCGAGTCCTACAAGACGAGCAGGTACGAAAGTAGGCTTTAGTGATCCGGTGGTTCTGCATGGAAGGGCCATCGCTCAACGGATAAAAGGTACGCCGGGGATAACAGGCTGATCGGAGCCAAGAGTTCATATCGACGCTCCGGTTTGGCACCTCGATGTCGGCTCATCGCATCCTGGAGCTGTAGAAGGTTCCAAGGGTTAGGCTGTTCGCCTATTAAAGCGGTACGTGAGCTGGGTTCAGAACGTCGCGAGACAGTTCGGTCCCTATCTGTTGTGGGCGCAGGAGATTTGAGAGGACCTGTCCTTAGTACGAGAGGACCGGGATGGACGAACCTCTTGTGTTCCAGCTGTCGTGCCAACGGCATAGCTGGGTAGCGAAGTTCGGTTGTGATAACCGCTGAATGCATATAAGCGGGAAGCACTCCTCAAGATGAGATCTCCCAACCCGTAAGGGATAAGAAGGGCCCAGGAAGACCACCTGGTTGATAGACGGGAAGTGAAAGCGCAGTAATGTGTGAAGCTTACCCGCACTAATCGCCCGTTCGGCTTGACCATAAAATTTACTCGGTGCATTAAACCAGCTGTCAGCTCTTAGCTTTCAGCCTTCAGCTAGAACCTGAGCTGATTGAAAGCAGCGCTTTTCCAACCCGCTCGAACCTGAGCCGGGAACGAAAAACACGCTGACAACTGGGCGCCGACGAGTTTGTGAAAGCAAGCTAGCCTTGGTAGCAGTGGTTGAAATCGGAAGTAAACAAAGAAGAGAGTAAGCCACACCCAATCTATTCAGTTGTGAGGCATCGACCTCATGCTCTTTGAAAGCCAGCTATTGGCTTTTAGCCGTTAGCTCTTAGCTTGTTTCCTACAGAAACTGGAGACATGCTGGAAGCGCGGCCGGCCAATAGCGGAATATTCAAACGACATTGCAGCCAGTCGTCTGCTGGACGAGTTGAGCGCAAACTCCTCGATCGGCACGGCAAAGCTAAAAGCCAAGAGCTAATAGCTAAAAGCTGCTTCAGTTGTCGGTGATCTTACCGCGGGGGATCCACCCGTTCCCATACCGAACACGGAAGTTAAGCCCCGCAGGGCCGATTGTACTGCACGCGAAAGTGTGTGGGAGAGTAGGTCGTCGCCGGCTTAAATAAAGGCCATTGAGAGAAATCTCGATGGCCTTTTCCTTTTGTTGGGTTAGTGAGTGGTGTTTGTCTCGACTTGATGAGGATCCGCCTCGATCTCGACTCGTATCACGTCAGTCTTTCCAAACCACCTGACTGTCACGGATGGTCTCTCGGGCGATTCCATTTCGCTGGAAAGCTGATAGGAGAAAATTACTTTTCGCTTAGAGTGGCAGTTACAAGGATTGGGCCAAGCGAACTTCCAATTCTGGAGGTTCTCTACTGCAGCCCGGCGCAACAGTTCCTTTGCGTTGACTGCCTCGGACTCGACGACTGCCTTGATCTCAGATGTGTCACCTTGCTCGGTTACGACGAACTCTAAAGTGACTTTCCCTGTGACTCGGGCCTGCCGAGCTAGCGCCGGATAGAACGGAATTGGTGCAGACTTCAAATATGCCGCGGGTTCAGCCCCGAATGCGCTAACGGCGAACAGCAAGATTAAAAACGGCCGAGACAACATCTTCGGTTTCGTCATCGGAACCCTCCGCGCAGGCCGATTGTACTGCACGCGAAAGTGTGTGGGAGCCCTTCGACTACGCTCAGGGTAAAATCCGGTCGTCGCCGGCTTAAATAAAGGCCACGTTCAGAAATGAATGTGGCCTTTTCCTTTGGCATCAACGAATCAACGACACCGCGCGGACAGCAAATCCAGCTTCTTCTCGAGAAGACGTAATCTGTAGTCGCGACTTGCTCTTCGGCAGGTCGTAGACGAGGATCCGCGTGGTCTCCTCGTCCTCTCGCCAGACCAGGTGGGCGTCTTCCCCTCCGTCCATCGCTGGACAGATCCGATCACCATCAGAATGAAGGTCTCGCAAAATCTTTTCACACTGGCGGGTATGCAAATCAGAGATTAGCCGTTCCGCTATTGTCTCCGGCAGACGGTTGCGAAATGGATTCATGATCGCGAAGACAGACTCTCCCGAAACCTCCGGTGTCCCATAATGAAAAAGCATCGGGGTGTCTTTCTGGCGAACACACATGAAGGTGATGATCGCAAGGAGTCCCAGTGCGATGGCTCCAATGCACATCCAACGAGCTTCGATTCCCATAGTCACCGCTTGCGGGGTCACAATTAACTTCAACGTTGGACCAGTGGCGAACCGACCTGGATTTCTATCCGAGTCACCGGTGCCTTCCCAAACCACTTGACTACATCCGTAGGTCCGTCTTCGTAAACCCAGTTGCCGGAAAGATCGTACACGAAGACTACTTCTCTCTTTACCTGACAGTCGCAAGGATGTGCCCAAGCGAATTTCCAATTTTGAACGTTTTGAATCGCGGCTTTTCGCAGCATCGGGTGTCCAGCGACGGCCTCAACATTGGATGTGTCGCCCTGCTCGTTGATAACAAAGCGCAAGGTTACCGTTCCCTGGATGCGCGCCTGACGACACAGAGGCGGGTAAAACGGCATTGGAGCAGATTTGAGATACGGCTCAGGGCCCGCCCCTAGTGCGGGTAGGCTCAGCAATATGCCGACAAATAGAGCCAGTGCGACTTTCATTTGCTGCGCTCCTTAAGAAAAGGTGACCGGACCGAGTTTTTGTACCAAGCGTTGTGAGAGTCTACATCACAGTTTTGGGCTCTGAAAATGAGCTCGTCGGAAAAGGTGGGCTGCAGGCCGCCGGTGCCGGCGGCCTGTAGCCCAGCGCCGAGTGCGGCCGCTCCGTGTTGTATTCCGCGCGCCACCTCTCCGTCAGAATCTGTGCCTCCTTCAGCGAGTAAAAGATCTCGCCGTTTAAGAACTCATCGCGCAGCTTCCCGTTGAAGCTCTCACAGTACCCATTCTCCCACGGACTCCCAGGCGCGATGTACAACGTCCTCGTGCCCAGCTTTCCCAGCCACTTCCGCAACTCCTCGGCAATGAACTCCGGCCCATTGTCCGAACGAATGTGCTCTGGGATCCCGCGCACCAACATCACATCCGCCAACGTATCGATCACCTGCAAACTCCCCAAGCGCCGCGCCACCCGCAACGCCAAACATTCCCGCGTATACTCGTCGATCAGCACCAGAATCCGCAGGGCTCGCCCGTCGTGCGTCATCCCCTTCACGAAGTCATAGCTCCACACATGATTGGCTCGCTCCGGCCGCAGCCGGATGCACGAACCATCGTGCAACCACAATCGCCCTCGTGGCCGCTGTTTCTGCGGTACTTTCAGCCCTTCGCGTCGCCAGATCCGCTGCACTCGATCCTTGCCCACCTGCCACCCCGCATTCCGCAGCAACACGGTGATGCGCCGGTAGCCGTACCGCCCGTACTTCACCCCCAGGGCCAGGATCGCCTGTGTCAGCTCATCTTCGTCCGTGCGCCGTAGCGGCAAGTAGCGTTGTGTCCCACGCCATTGCCTGACCACCCGGCACGCCCGCCGCTCGCTCACCTCGTACTTCTGGCGGGCGTGCTCCACCGCGCACCGACGTCGCTCAGGGCTTAGAAGTTTCCCTCCGCAATATCCTTCAGGATCTGTTTGTCCAGCGCCAACTCCGCGACTAGCCGTTTCAACTTGCCATTCTCCCTCTCCAGTTCCTTCAGTCGCTTCGCCTGGTCCATCTTCAGCCCGCCGTACTCCTTCCGCCAGCGGTAGAACGTCTGCATTGTGATCTCCGCTTCCTTGCAGGCTTGTGGGGTGGTTTTTCCGTTCGCGATGCTTACTTCGATCTGCCGCAGCATCGTCACGATCTGCTCTGCTTTGTACCTCTTGATCGGCATGACCAGCTTTTCCTCCAAGTGGATTCTCTCTCATTCCACCTGGTACAAACATCCCCGGTCACGTCAAAGGGATCCCTGGCACAGACCGCTCGGGGTTTCGGCTGCGGGCTCCCGCTTCGCTCACGCCCGCAAAGCGCCCCGAGTTAAGCCCCGCAGGGCCGATTGTACTGCACGCGAAAGTGTGTGGGAGAGTAGGTCGTCGCCGGCTTAAATAAAGGCCACGTTGCGAAAGCAGCGGGGCCTTTTCCGTCTGAAGTCAACCTGGTCATCACGCATGCCCAATGTTAACGCGGCGTGGTTGTGAAACCATCCTTCAGTACTTCTAACTCCTCCGGAAGGTGATTACAGCCTCCTCCTCCGTCGTAGGCCACATTGATTGTCATGGGGACGCCGGGCAGACTGCCGAAGTCTTTTATCACGCCCGTAGTTCCGGTCTTACCTACTCGGACTCGGTCACCTTTCTTCATCTTGCCCTCCAACTCCTGCTGCATTTGAGAAAAATACTGTTCGCACTGACCTATGACCTTCGCATCGGTGATCTGATCGTCTAGATCAACGCGCAACGCTGGACCGCCTCGCGGAGCAATGTGGGTCGCTGCGACGTACCACCACGTACCATCAGGCTTGCGCACGACACTCCAGTGTCCTGACTCTCCCTCGATGTATCCGTCTATTTTCCAGAAGCCCGGGGCATCTTTAAGCTCGCCGCAAAATGTTATTAAGCGCTTGGCAGTCTCCATGTGCACTCCTTAAGCTCGGTAAGTTGTGTCCGTGGCACCTGACACCCTGTCATTTCGGTCACTCGGCCTTCCAACCTTTGGTCGTGCAAATCTTACCGGGATTAGCCTTGTCGGTGTCTCCTAGCGAGTAAGGGCTCAGGTTTCCTGATGCACCTGTTTTGAGCCCACAAGCTATAGTTTCGCCGGGGTTCGCTTCGCAGAAGGATTTAACTACGTTCGTGACATCATCTCCAGAACGTACAAACACGATAGCGCCTTCTGTTAAGCTGCCAGAGCAGGCCTTCACTTGGGCCTCGTGCTTTTTCTGCGTTCTCCACTCGTCGTATCTGTGCCACCCATAAACCCCAGCGGCTGAAAGCAGTATCAGCGCGAGAAGGGCTGCAACTATTTTAGCCGCGCCCTTCCAGGCAGTGCGTTTGTCAATCAGGTACAGCACGAAGATCAGGACTATAGCGATACTTAGAAAAAGCACAAAATAACTACCTCAACTTCCGCGGGTAATCAGCACTCCATTCGTCATTATGCTCCGCTCTTAGCTGATTTTGCGCATCTCGGCTATCAGATAGCGCCGAAGCTCGGCCGTCAGCGCTCGGACCCACTCGACAGTCTTGTTAGTTGGCACAAAAAAGTCGGAGAGCTTCGGAGGCAGCCACCGATCCTTCTGGAAGTGAAACATCCCATTGCGAAAGCGCCGGAGGAGTTCCGTATTAGGGGAAGAGAGCAATCGGTCAACTTCGGGGTCCGAGAGCTTTGCCTCCCGCCATCCCTCGATCACGACGAATAACATCCCGTACCAGAGGCACATCTTGAGCCCAGCTTTGCTGACCAAGAATTTCATTGGGTCGTCACCTACCAGTGCCATGTCTTTAGGGTCGGCCAAGTGTTTGTCAAAGTCCTGACGCATTAGGCTTGCGGCCATGGAGTAGCGGAATAAAATCGGTATTTGACTGTTTGTACCGCTCATCTACTCGGGAGTATAAACCGTTTTACATTCAGAACTTGAGGGGCGCCATCCTTTCGCGTTCTTTGCGAAGGGTGGGTGTTTCCACCTCCTCAGACCCAAGGAGAGAAAAAGAGACCCCGTAGGAAGCGTCCGTGGAATCCGACCCTTGCGAAAAGGCGGGTGGCCCACCCTTTCTTCAAGGCTTGAGGGTGCCCCATCCCTTCGCGTTCTTTGCGAAAGGGTGGGTCTTTCCAGCGCCCAAGCAGCGGCAGAAAAGGCCTTCTACGCAGCGTCCGTGGAATCCCACCCTTGCAAAAACGCGCAAGAATGGGGCACCCGGCCATTTCCTTCTTAACGAATCCGAAAAAGATGGCGAGGCGGGCGCTCGTCGTGTATGCTCCCGTGGGCCGGGCGAGAAGCATTGAAGTCCCGGGTCATCCTTCTCTATGTCCACCGTCAATGTAGAACGCGTCGGGCCTCTGATGAGCCCCGGGAAAAAACTGGGCACGACGGCCTTCGCCGGTCGTAACGGGATTTTGTGTCGCTATTTTTATTTTGCGATGTCGCTGCTGCTGGCGGCGATTGTGGTCGACGGCTTCAAGCGGACCGTCAACGAGAACCTGTTTCATCCAGCGATCCCGCGGCCCTTCATTCTCTGGATTCATGCCTCGGCTTTCACCGCCTGGGTGATCTTCTTTATTCTTCAGTCCTCGCTGGTCCGTGTACACAGAGTCAGCTGGCATCGCTCCATCGGATGGTTTGGCGCCGGGCTGGCGACGGTGATGGTTCCGCTGGGCGTTACCACTGCCATCGTGATGGCGCGGTTTGATACGGTTCAACTGCATGCGAAGGACGCAGGCGCTTTTCTGAGCATTCCGTTCTACGACATGCTCGCCTTTGGCGTGTGCATTGCGCTGGCCATCTATTGGCGCACGAAACCGGAGGTGCATCGCCGGCTGATCTTCATCGCAACCTGCGGGCTCATGGACGCGGCCTTAGGCCGCTTTGCCTACCTGTTCGACAATAATCTCTTCTATCCTTGCCTGGACCTGCTGATCGTTCTCGGCGTGGCGCGCGACCTGCTGGTAGAGCGGCGCGTCCATAAGGTGTATCTCTATGCGGCGCCGTTGTTGATCGTTGGCCAAAGCCTCTCGGTTTACATGTGGCGAAGCAATCCCGCCTGGTGGCAGAGCATCACCCACGCGATTCTTTGGTAGTCACAAAAGGGATAGTCACAAAAATCTTGGGCGGGTGGCCCACCCTTTGTTTCACGACTTGAGGGTGCCCCATCCTTTCGCGTTCTTTGCGAAAGGGTGGGTTTTTCCATCGCCCACGTAGCAGCGGAGAAGGCCCTGTAAGCAGCGCCTGTGGAATCCCACCCTTGCAAAAAGCGCAAGGATGGGGCACCCGGCGAATTGGAAACATCAGCCTCGCCTGGGATACACTCCCTCGTCGGAGCTGAACTGGGGGATATTTGTGGCAACGTTGCGCCAACCCGCGTTTGACACTTCGCCCATAGCCGTCCGCAAAGCCAAGCCAGAGGACGCGCCCGTCTGTGGCCGGATCTGCTATGAGGCCTTTACGAAGATTTCGACCGAGCACGGTTTTCCGCCTGACTTCCCTTCGGTCGAAGTGGCGGCGGGCGTGCTTTCCATGATGTTCAGTCATCCCGGTTTCTATTGTGTGGTGGCCGAATCGGGTGGGCAGATTCTGGGCAGCAACTGCCTTGACGAACGCTCCGCGATTGCTGGCGTTGGGCCGATTACCATCGACCCTGCGGTCCAGAATAAGGGCGTCGGGCGCGCGCTTATGGAAGCGGTGCTTGCACGCTCCGGGGAACGCGGTTTCCAGGGTGCCCGGCTGCTACAGGCAGCCTTCCACAATCGGTCGCTTTCTCTTTACACCAAGCTCGGATTTGATGTCCGCGAGCCGATATCCGCGATGCAAGGCCCAGCGATCAAGACTCCGACTCCCGGCTACAACGTACGCCCTGCCCAAATGTCAGATCTGGAGGGATGCAACCGGCTTTGTCGATCTGTGCATGGTCACGATCGCAGTGGCGAAACGCGCGACGCGATCGGACAAGGGGCAGCCGTTGTCGCCGAGCGAGAAGGCCGAATCGCTGCGTATTCCACTGGGATTGGCTTTTTCGGACACACCGTCGGCCAGAGCAACGCTGATGTCCAGGCGCTGATCGCAAACGCCGATGCGTTTCAGGGACCGGGCATTCTAGTCCCGACGCGGAACGCGGGGCTCTTCCGATGGTGTCTGGAGAACGGCCTCCGCGTGGTGCAGCCCATGACGCTCATGACCCTCGGCATGTACAACGAGCCCGCCGGGGCATATCTGCCGTCGATACTTTATTAGGGATCATGCGGGCTCAGTGAATGCCTGGTGAATATCCAGTTAAAAGAATCGCTTAGGGGTTTTAAACTGCGTTGTTCCAACCGCCGGAGTGGCCCACCATACCCGGGGAATGAGTCGTTGGTTGAGCAAGGACCAAAGTGAGGGCGGCGGACAGGAGTGTCCGTCCCTCACGGTGAATAAATCTCTTCAATATGGCTTATAAGGTTTTTTAATTAGCCGGGGACTGGGGCTCGCGATATCCTGATGAGTGCGAACCAGCCGTACGATCCCCACTGCAGGTAAAGTCGATAGTCACATCTAAGGAGATTCATGTTGAACGATCTGCGCAACTTTCTGGCACTCTCGTATGACCAACTGGAACAGCTGAATCTGAAGGCGAAGGAGCAGCGCAAGAACCGTGTAGCCCTGCACAAGATCCAGGAAGAGCGGCTCAAGTACCTGACCGACGAAAAGCACATCAAGGCGGTGACCGTGCTTTTCAGCGATCTCGAGGGCCGGTTGCACATGCTGGATTACGACAAAAAGTTTCTGCTCAAGAGCTGGGACAACCTGACTTTTGACGGGTCGTCGATTCGCGGGTTTACGGCACAGCGGGAAAGTGATTTGCGGCTGGGGATCGACTGGGCGGCGTTTTATTGGGGTCCGGCCGACTACTTCGGGTCCGGCAAAGTGCTGGTCTTCGGCGACGTGATCGACAAAGGCGGGACGCCGTATGCGGCCGACATTCGCGGCATTCTTAAAATGTATGCCGACAAACTCTATAAGGATAAAGGCTACACCCTGAACGCGGCCAATGAGATAGAAGGCTTCCTGTTCAACGGCGTGGACGCGGAGCGGCGCTACAACGAAACCGGCAAGTTTGAATACGTGAATACCGGCGGATATTACCACTCGCTGCCCGGCGACCCGCTGCGCACGTTCATTGACACCACCGCCGAAGTGCAGCGCGCCATGGGCTTTCAGAACGAGAAGGACCATCCCGAGGTGGCGCCTTCGCAGTTCGAAATCAACTACGGCTACGGCGAGGTGGTGGCTGCGGCCGATCAGATCCAGATCTACAAGCTGGTTTGCCGGCAGGTGGCGACCCACATGGGCTTCACCGCCAGCTTTCTTCCGAAACCGGTGGTAGGCGTGAATGGCAGCGGCATGCACACCAATGTGTCCATCAGCAAGGGCGGCAAGAACCTGTTCTGGGACCCCAAGGGCGAAGAGAAGTTGAGCAAACTGGGTTGGGCGTTTCTCGACCGCGTTCTTACCCACGGCAATGACATCTGTCTTCTCCTGAATCCGAGTGTGAATGCTTATCGGCGGCTGGATCCGCACTTCGAGGCGCCCAACCAGCTCAAGGCCTCGGCGGTGGACCGCGGGTCCATGATCCGAATCCCCATCGGCAACGAGAAGAGCATGCGCGTGGAAGTGCGCTCGGTGGCTCCGGACGCGAATCCTTACATGGTGATGCTCTCGATTTTCAAGACCGGAATCGACGGAGACACGGCGAAAATCAAGAACCTGCGCCAGGCCGAACGTTACCTGCCCGACAACATTTACGATGCGATGGCAAATTTCGACAAGGCGGAGTGGACGACGAAGCTCTTTGGCGCGGACGTGAAAGGGCGGTATCTGGACTTGAAAAGAGCCGCGGCCGACCGTTGTCCGCGTCTGCTGGGCACGTTTGTGAAGGCGCCGGAAGTACAGTATCACCACGATGTTTACAATCAGTTCCTGTGGAATTTGTTCTAGACTGCGGTGGAGTGTCGGACATGATCAAGGCCACGTTCAGGGCCACGTTCAGGAATGAGCGTGGCCTTTTTCTCATGGACGAAATGGTCGCTGGGCGGTTTACAAATGTTTGCGGAAATTGACCGTGTCTTTACATCCTAAGTCTGGCCCATAAACTACGCTTAAAATGAGCTGTCGGCGCGGAACTTCTGCCTCGCCATGAAGGAGAATGCCGGTGAAACGACTAGCGGGGCTGGTGATCGGGACAATGCTCCTGCTCTCCCCTTCGAGCCTGCTGGCGCAGCACGGCGGACATGGCGGCGGCGGCCGCCGCGGAGCACCCGGGGCTGGGAGCGGTGACACCAGCGACGCAAGTTTGACGGACTTCAATCACGCGCTGGCGGTCCAAGCCTCTTCCGACCAGGCGTCCCATTTCCGTGAGTTAGCCAAGAGCACCGAGACCGCAAGGAAGCTGGCGCTGGACCTCTCGCAGCTGAGCGGGAAGAGCGACAGCGCGACTGATTTCTCCCGCAAGACAGCCGCCTTGAAGGACGCGGTGGAAGAAGCACAGGGGGGCAATCAGGATTTTGTGAAGAGCTTTACGAAATCGCAGAAAGCCGGATTGAAGGAGTTAGCGAAGAAGTTGGAGAAGGCCGATTCGGAGGTCGCCAAGCAGTGGAAGACGCTGGAGAAGGAGCTCGGAGAGGCGAAGGTCAACAGCGAAGGAATCGCCGGCGCGGCGGAAAAACTGGAGAAAGCGCTGGCGGAGTTTCAGGGCCAGCAGATGAGCCTGGGTAAAGAGATGGGGATCCAGACGCCGGCGACCTAAAAGATGTGTGGCCGCGGCCGACTCGCCTGCGACCACACCGTCCCTACCATCCGATTTCATTCCTAGAACAGCGCTGTCGGCCTTCGCTTCCAGTTTTTTCCTTTTTCCTTAGCGATATTTTCCATGTCGTTCACGTAGGCGCCGGCCTGGGTCAGGACGTGGTGCAGGTCGTTGCCCACGCTGATGAAGGTGAATCCCTTTTCCAGGAACTCGCCCACGCGAGACGTGCCGAAGAGGAAGATCCCGAGAATGAGATTATTTTTACGGGCGTGATCGACCAGCTTCTGGGTGGCTGCGCCCAGTTCCGGCGAGGTGTACATGTGGGGGAATTCGTACTTCTCGTACAGGCCCATCGACATGCACAAATCGTTCTGGCCGAGGAACAGGATATCGACTCCGGGGACGGCGGCGATCTCCGCAATATTTTCGATGCATGAGGCGGTTTCCACCTGCAGGGCGACGATGCCGTTGGTATTGAAATTCCCGGCGTATCCCAACAGGCCTGCCTTGTTCATGCTGCGCTGAGGAAAGTAGACGGAGCGTGTTCCTACTCTGGGGTACTTGGCGCAACTCACGGCCTGGCGCGCTTCTTCCGCGGTGTTGATGTAAGGGATGAGAACTCCGTCGGCGCCGAGATCGAGCGCCTGTTGAATTCCCGGACGATCGTCGTATCCGCCAACGCGGACCATGGATTTGGCGCCACCGCTTGAAATTCCGGAAAGCATGGCGGAAAGCTTTTCATAGCCCATGGGGCCGTGCTGGGTATCGACCAGCAACCAGTCATAGCCGCTATGCGCCAGCTGTTCGGCGACGGTAGGGCTGTGCGCGTTCAAGAACAGACCCATCTTGGGCGAGCCTTCGCGCAGTTGCTTCTTGAAATCGGCGCCACTAGAGGCGGCTTCGGACATAGCTGTGATTCCTCCTGAGAGTCGAGTGAAAGTTTCTTAGTGTAACCTACCGCGCGCGCAGATTTCCCGCGGCAACTATGACCCTTGGACACCTGCACCGGTAAATTCGGCGCGGACACGGCTGTCCACGGAAGGACAGGGGCCTTGCCTGATGTGGGGCTGCGGGGAGTGAGTTCTTGTGGGGAACCTACATGTGTTTTCGCAATCGCGCCGGTGCTACCGGTTCCGTGGGCAGGAATGTTGGTGTGCCATGTTGCACCCGAGCTGAGTCACGCGGCGCGATTGCGTACTTTCCGCTTTGTTCCTGATACGGTCAGGACTACCGTGAGCAACAATCAGTCGTGATGATTGTGACGCCATTCCCAATAATGCTTTTGCTGATCCTTGTCCAGTTTGCGGAAGTCGCGATCATCGCGATGATTTTCCACCACCCACTGATGGTAGTAAACCCTTTCGTGATTGTCCCAGCGATGATAGTCGTTGTGGTCCGGATCATAAACACGATAGGCCCGGGTTGCACACCCGGTAGTCACGGCTGGCGCCAGGAATGCTACAGCCAGTAGCAATGAACCGAGATATCTGTATCGACCATGCATTGCGTCAAGCCTCCTTTAGACTGAACTTGCATCCGGAACTTGGGTGCGGGACAGGACCTTCGAGTTGCCCGGGGCGTCTCAAAATACAGGTCTTTCCCGGGTTCTTCCGGGGAATGTTGTTCGGCCGTACGTTCCTGATTCGGGAAGGGTTAGGTCAGGGGCGGCGGTCAGCCATCTTGCTCCCGATCGTGCTGCCCGCGTATGATTCAGCGTTTATGACTGCGAAAATATCTCCCCGTCCTGCGAGCCTGCGCGAAAAGGCGCAACTGATGTCGGCCTCGGAAATTGAACGCACCCTGGTCCGCCTGGTCCACGAAATCATCGAGAAAAACAATGGCGCCGCCGACCTCGGGCTGGTGGGCATTCGACGGCGGGGTGTGCCCTTGGCCCAGCGTTTGGGGCAGATGATTGCGCGCATCGAGAAGACGCCGGTTCCGGTTGGCACCCTGGACATCACTTTGTATCGTGACGACCTCTCGACCCTGGGACCGAAACCGGTGGTGCAGAAGACCGAGATCGGATTCCCGATTACCGGCAAAAACATCATTCTGGTGGACGACGTTCTCTACACCGGCCGGACGATTCGCGCTGCCATGGATGCGCTGTTCCGCGAAGGACGTCCCAAACAGGTGCAACTGTGCGTGCTGATTGACCGGGGCCATCGCGAGTTGCCGATTGAAGCCGGATTTATTGGACGCAAAGTGCAGACCTCGGACCGGGAAATCATCGAAGTGAAACTGCGCGAAGTGGACGATGCGGAGAAAGTTCTGCTGGTCGAGCGGCAAGACTGATTGACGCGCAGGGTGGGACTGCTCATCCACGCGCGGGTCATCGATACGCGGGTCATCGATACGCTGGTCACTGACACGCTGGTCATTCAAACGTAGATCCTGGCAAACCATGAATAAGGCTGCTCGCGGCTCCCTGCTGGGCATAGAACATCTCGGAGCAGAGGACATCCTGAGGCTGATGAAACTGGCCCGGCGGATGAATCCGCTCAAGCCGCGGCCCTTGCTGCGGGGCAAGCGGGTGCTGCTGCTGTTTTACGAAGCTTCCACGCGTACCCGCAGCTCCTTTGAAATCGCGGCCAAATCACTGGGAGCGATGACCACGCTGGTGCTCTCCAGCGGGTCCAGCATTGAAAAGGGCGAGTCGCTGCTGGATACCGGCTACACGCTGCGGGCGGTGGGTGCGGATGTGATCGTCATCCGGCATCCTCAGGCGGGCGCGGCGGCGCTGATGGCGCGCTATCTGGATATTCCCGTGATCAACGCCGGCGATGGCATGCACGAGCATCCCTCGCAGGCGCTGCTGGATGCCTACACCATTCTGCGGCACAAGAAAGTGCTCAAGGGTCTGCAGGTGGCGATCGTTGGCGATATCTATCACAGCCGGGTGGCGCGGTCCGCGATTCACCTGCTGGGCAAGTTTGGGGCGCGCATCACGCTGTGCGGGCCGCCCGAGTTTTTGCCGGAAACGGCCACCAGCCTGGCGCCGGGGCTGCACATCGCGCATACGGTGGAAGATGCGGTCCACGGGGCCGACGTGGTCATGACGCTGCGAGTGCAGAAGGAGCGTCTGGCGGGGACGAAGATCAGCTTGCAGGATTACATTGCCCGCTACCAGATGACCATGGCGCGACTGAAGCTGGCCAAAAAAGACGCCATGCTCATGCATCCCGGGCCTATCATCCGCGGCCTGGAGTTGACCTGGGAAGTGGCGGATTGTCCGCAGTCGGCGATTGTGGAAGAAGTGCGCAACGGAGTGCCCATGCGCATGGCGATTCTGGCCAGGGCGCTGGGGAGAGCGAGATGAGGACAACAACTTCCATTCCGCGGATTTACGCGGATCAACACGGATTAAAACATCGCGATCTTACTGAGAAACTCATCGGGATGTTCTACAGCATCTACAACGAACTCGGTCACGGGTTTCTGGAGTCGGTTTACGAACAGGCTTTTTCGGTCGCACTGGCTGAGAGCGGTGTGTTTTTTCAGCGGCAGATCGCGGTACCGGTGTGGTTCCACGGGCAGAAGATTGGTGATTTCCGCGCCGACTTACTAGTTGATGGGAAAGTCATCGTCGAGTTGAAGACCGGCCGCGAGATTGAGCCTGCTTGGGAAAAGCAGCTCCTGAACTATCTTCGAGCTACCCAGATTGAAGTCGGGATGTTGTTCAATTTCGGTCCCGCCGCTCAATTCAGGCGCTATGTTTTCGAAAATGAAAGAAAAGATCCGCGAAAATCCGCGTGAATCGGCGGAAGAGAAGTAAAGGGTTGAACATTTGATTAAGAGAGAAAATTACAGCCTGCTGATCAGAGGCGGGCGGCTTGTCGATCCCGCCGCGAAGATCGATGCGCCCATGGACGTTCTGCTGCGCGATGGGCAGGTGGCCGAGATCGCGCCGGTGGGCAAAACCCGCGGCACGGCGCATGAGAAGTTCGATGCTCGCGGACTGATCGTCGCTCCCGGCTTCATCGATCTGCATGTTCACCTGCGCGAGCCCGGCCAGGCCTACAAGGAAACCATTGCTACCGGAACAGCCGCGGCCGCGGCGGGAGGATTCACTTCAGTGTGCTGCATGCCGAACACGCAGCCGGTGGTGGACTCGCCGGAATGGGTCACGTGGCTGCAGCAACCGGAACGCGGCGCGGTGGTGAACGTCTTTCCTATCGCCGCCGCGACTCATGCCAGCAAGGGAGCGGTGCTTACGGACTTCCGCGCTTTGCAACGGGCGGGAGCGGTGGGCGTCAGCGACGATGGCAAGCCCATTCTCAACGACAGCGTCATGCGCGAGACCCTGCGCCTGTCGTCCGAAATCAATCTTCCGGTCATTCAGCACGCGGAAGATACGCGGATGACCGACCGCTGCTCCATGAACGAGGGCCCGACGGCGTTTCGCCTGGGGCTGCGTGGCATGAAAGCGGCAGCCGAGGCTTCGGTAGTGGATCGGGATGTGCAACTGGCGCAGCAGTTCACGGGGGCGCGCCTGCACGTGGCCCATCTTTCGACCGCCGACGCGCTGAAGGCCGTGCGCCGGGGAAAGCGCAGCAAGTCGCACGTCACCTGCGAAGTTACGCCTCACCACTTCGCGCTGACCGACGCGGACGTCGGCGAATACGACACCAACTTCAAGATGAACCCGCCGCTGCGGTCGGACTCCGACCGCGAGGCCATCCTGGTGGCGCTGGCCGATGGCACCGTGGATGCGATCGCCACCGACCACGCGCCGCATGCCCCGCACGAAAAGATCATCGAGTTCGAACGCGCCGCTTTCGGGATTACGGGGCTCGAGACCGCTCTTGGCCTCGCGATCACCCACCTGCACCGCGGCCACAAGATCCCGCTCAGCAGGATTGTCGAACTCTTCACCGCCGGTCCGGCGCGCGTGTTCAGCCTGAGAGGACGGGGCACGCTGATCCGCGGCAGCCACGCCGACGTCACCATCTTCGATCCGCAAAAGCGCTGGACGTTTGACGCCGCCAAGTCGCACTCGCGGTCGCAGAATACTCCGTTCGGTGGAATGCAAATGACGGGGAAAGTGGTGGCGACGATTGTGGGCGGGCGGATTGTATACCGAACTGCGTAATGTGGGCGCGAGCGTCCTCGCTCGTGCCGCCTGAGACGACAGGGAAACGTGGGGTATCGTGCCGAGGGAGCACGAGCGAGGACGCTCGCGCCTACACTACAATTCCCATTCTCTTCCCCACCCGCTTCAAGACTTCCAGCGCCTGCTGCAATTCGTCTTCCGTATGCGTGGCGGTCATGATGGTGCGTATGCGGGCCTTGCCTTCGGGCACGGTGGGGAACGCAATTCCGGTGCCCATCACGCCCTCCTTGAACAGTTCACGGGAAAAATCCATGGTGAGTTTGCCGTCGCCGATGATGATGGGCGTGATTGGCGTTTCGCTGGCGGGCGTGGTCTTGCCTCCGATGTCGAAACCGAGCAGGCCCAGTTCCCTTTTCCAGAAGCGGGTGTTCTCCCAGAGTTTCTCGATGCGCTCGGGCTCGTTTTCGAGAACATCGAAAGCCGCGATGCAGGTGGCGGCCACCGAGGGCGGATGCGAAGTCGAGAACAGAAACGGCCGGGCGCGGTGGTAGAGAAAATCGATCAGGTCGCGGGTGCCGCAGACGTAGCCGCCGAGCGCACCGATTGCCTTCGACAATGTTCCGACCTGGATGTCCACCCGGCCGTGCACTTTGAAATGGTCGACAGTGCCGCGGCCGTTGCGGCCCAGCACGCCGGAGGCGTGAGCGTCGTCCACCATCATGATGGCGCCGTACTTCTCCGCCAGGTCGCACAGCGCGGGCAGCGGGCCGATGTCTCCGTCCATGGAGAAGACGCCGTCGGTAATCAGCAGCCGTCTGCCGGGTTGGTCTTTGATGCTGGCCAGGCGCTCTTCCGCCTGGGCCATGTTCTTGTGCTCGAAGACCAGAATCTTGGCGCGTGACAGGCGGGCGCCGTCGATGATCGAGGCATGATTCAACTGGTCGGAGATGATGAAGTCTTCCTTGCCCAGCACCGCCGACACCGTGCCCGCATTGGCCGCGAATCCGGACTGGAAGACGACGCAGGCCTCCACATTTTTGAATCGGGCGATCTTTTCTTCCAGCTCCATGTGGATCTTCATGGTGCCGGCGATGGTGCGCACCGCGCCCGAGCCCACGCCGTACTTGCGGGTGGCCTCGAGCGCGGCCTCGCGCAGCTTGGGATGTGTGGTCAGGCCAAGGTAGTTGTTGGATGCCAGGTTGATGACTTTCTTGCCGTCGAAGGTGCAGACCGCGGCTTGTTCGTCGTCGAGGACGCGCAGGCGGAAATGCGTGCCCTTGGCTTTGAGATCGTCGAGTTGATCGGTCAGGTAAGAAAGAGGATTGGAGCGGGCCGTGGTGGTTGCCATCTGATGGTCTCCGATTACGGTTGCGGATGATTGCTGGTGGCTACCAGTTTAATACTGGTTGCAGACTCAAGAACCAGTTTGCAGTTCACAGTTCTCAGATGTCAGTTGCGCCAGGGATTTCAGGTCTGGCACTTCGAGGTCTGGTTGGGCGGACGCAGCTCTGGCAGCACCGGCCCCGGGACGGGGCGATGGCCGGTTTACCCACACCGTGGCGACCCCCAGCGACCGGGCTGGAACTACATCGTGGTAGAGGCTCTGGGCGACGTGCAGCCACCGGTCCAAGGCCACGCCGGTGCGTTGCTGCGCCAGCTTGAACACCTGCAACGACGGTTTGTAGGCGCGAGCCTGCTGGGCGGTGATTACGTAGTCGAAGGGTACTTCGAGGCGTCGTGCTGTTGGGGCGAAAAGATCGTCGTCCACATTGGAGATGACCGCGAGCTGGTAACGGGCCTTGAGCTTGCCGAGGGCTGCGATCGTGTCCGGGAAAGGCAGCCAGCCAGGCAGCGAGTCGGGCAGCGAGCGTATCTGGGATTCAGTCGGATCGAAGGCGAGCCGCTTGCCGAGGCCGCGTACGACCGACTGCAGCACCTCGCGATAGGCGAAAAATTCTCCCTGTTCGGCTTCGGATTCCAGCTCAGAGTAGAGACGCAGGAGTTCGGAGTCCGCGATAGTCTTGCCGTGGGCGGCGAGGACGGGACGCAGCGCGGAGAAAATCCCCGTCTCCCAGTCAATCAGAGTGCCGTAGCAGTCGAAGGTCACGAGGCGGAATTGATCGAAGTTCAGCATGCGGACCTGGAGGGCAAAAACAACCCAGGGCTTTGGGCCCTGGGCTGCATTCTGGTGACCAAGGATCGACGGCTACTTTACTTGCAGCGGCTGCTCCAGCTTGAAGCTGAGTGCGGACTCGGCGGGCAGAACCACGTCCTTGTTGCCGGTGTATGCGGCCCCGCCTGCGCCAGCGCCGCCGCCTGCCAGGGCACCGATGGCAGCGCCTTTGCCGCCTCCAGCCAGGCCGCCGATGAGCGCGCCCAGCCCGGCTCCGCCGCCTGCCAGCACCGCCGTACGCTTGCCTTTGCCCGTCTCCGTCCTCACCACGGAAGAGGTGGAAATCGACTGCGCCGAACCATCGATGGTGATCGAAGTCAACCGCAACCGCAGTGAAGCTCCGCCCTTGAAGCGACCCAGCGGCTTTGCGTCGACGACCGTGCCCGATGCGGTCGCTCCGGAAGGGATCGCCGTTTTGCCATCGGCCATAACCGGACTGGCCAGGGTGGCGGTAAAGGTCTGGCCGGGCGTGCTGATCTTGGAGCCTACGGCTTGCCCCAGGCGAACCGTCAGCACCGTGCCGGCCGGAACCACCAAGGGCTTCGGGGGTTCGGGCTTGGCCTCAGGTTGCATGTTCGACATGGGCGACCCAGCCCCACTAGACCCAGCCCCACTATTGGAAGAGGGGCTAGCCATGTTCCCACTGGGAGCAGCCGGAGCGTTGCTGTTGTCGCTGGACGATGGTGATGCTGTGGGATTGGATGATGGTGATGCCGTGGAAGAACTCGAATCTGCCGGAGCGGTGGGGCTGGCCGGTTTATTGCAGCCCAGCACGGCGAAAGACAAGTAGAAACCAAGGGTGAGTGCTATCAAACGGATTCTCATGATTCTCTCCAGGTCGGGATGGTCGATACGAAAGCCGGGTTGCGCGCAAACTCTCTTGCCGGGACGTTGATGAGGTCCCGGAACAGATTGGAACTAGATTTTATCCTCATGGGCCGCGGATGTCATGGCGGCGCCGCTCTTTTCTTTGTCCCGCGACTCCAGTTCTGCCGGTTCCGGTTCCGGCGACTGCAGGCCGGCTAGCATGGGTGTGCTGTCGGCCGCGGGCATCTCGCCGGAAACGGCGAGCGAGGGCTCGGAAGCAGGACTCTCATCCTCCTGCGAGGCCTTCCCGGCCAGGAACTTCGCGGTATGCAACAGGGGCCGGCCCAGCGACGGATTGTAACCGGTCCAGGCGCCTTCCGATTCCCCGCCGCGCTCGAATTGGGCGCGCATGGCTTCCATCTTCGAATCGAGGTCGTCAAGATAGTGCAGCATGAGCGCCTCGGGGAACATGGGCAGCTTGGGCGAGCCGAAATCGTACTGGCCATGATGACTGATGATGAGGTGCTCCACCAGCATCTTCAGGGAATCCGGAAATCCGGGCACCTGCGGCAACTTGGCCTGGAGCATCTCCAGTTCGATGATCATGTGTCCCAACAACTGGCCGCGCGTGGTGTAAGAGAACGAACGGTTGTAGGTGAGTTCGTGGATTTTTCCGATGTCGTGAAAGAACGCGCCGGTGAGCAGCAGGTCACGATTCATCTGGGGATAGTTGCTGCACATCAGGTCGCAGGAACGGAACAGCGAGACGACGTGTTCGAGCAAGCCACCGATGAAAGCGTGATGCAGCGTCTTGGCGGCGGGAGCATTGCGGTAGGCCTCCGCGATCTCCGGGTCCGCCATAAAGGCTTCCACCAGGGCCTTGAGATGGGGGTCCTTGAAAGTTGCGACGTAACCCGCCAGAGTCTGCCATAACTCGCCAATGTCTTTCCTGGTCTTGGGCAGGTAGTCGGCGAAATCGACTTCGGATTCTCCCATGCGGCGCAGCTTGTGGATGGTGAACTGAAAGCGGTTCTTGTACTTATTGATCAGGCCCTTGACCTTAATGAAGTCGTCCTGATCACAGGCATCGATGGCGTCCTCGACGTTGTCCCACATCTTGGCCTCGATGTGGCCGCTGCGATCGCCCAGGGTCAGGGCCAGGTAAGGCTCGCCGCTCTTCTTGGGTTTGACCTGGCGGGAAACCACCACGAAACTGGATGTGACGATCTTGTTCTCGTACTGGACGCAGTCGGAAACGAAAAATTCCTTCATAGCTCACGGCCTTTTGTCTGCTTCCAGAGGTTCGTCAGGAATTTCCCGACAAGCGCGCTGAACCGGGACCCATCATGCCCAGCCTAAATTAGAGGATGCCCAACTTCTTCTTCTTTTTCTTGAGTTCCTTGGCGCCGGACTCCTTGGCGGTCGTCTCAATGGGCTTGGTCTGGTTGGGGCTGGCGCCGGTATCTACATAGCCGGGCTTGATATCGATGTACGAGTCCTCGCGCAGCTTTTGCAGGTACGCCCGCAACGCGGGCTGCAGCTTCTGCATGTAGATCGCGTCCTGGACCTTGGGCTCGATCTCGCTGAGCGGAGGCACGCCGGCCTGCTGGTGTTCGGTGACCTTGAGGATGACAAAGCCCTGTTTGGTCTGGATGACGTCGGAAACCTCGCCGGGCTTCATCGCGAAGGTCTTGTCCTCGAGTTCCTTGGCCAGCGTGCCGCGCTTGAAGTAGCCGAGATCGCCACCCTGGGCGGCTGTCGGTCCATCCGAGTTCTTCTTGGCGACTTCGTCAAAGGCCGCCCCCTTGCGGATCTGGGCCAGCAGGTCATCCGCTTTGGCTTTCGCCGCAGCCAACTGCTGCGCCTCATCCGCGGCAGGATCCTTGCCCTTCTTTTCGGTGGAAACCAGCAGTTCACTCAGCCGGATCTGTTCCGGCTGTTCCATCTGGCTCTTGTGAGCGTCGTAGAAAGCCTGCAATTCTTCCTTGCTGACGGACATCCGGGAGCCGACTTCCTTGGAGATCACTTGCTGGGTAATAATCTGGTTCTTCAGATTTTGCTTGAAGTCCTCGAACGAGATGCCCTGACCCTGGGCCGCCTTCTCCAGGTCTTCCATGGAGTCCAGATGCATTTCCTTGCGCATCTCGTCGAGCCGCTTGATCACCTCGGTATCGGCGGTGATGCCCAGGTCCTTGCCCTTTTCGAGCAGCAATTGCTGGTCGATCAAATCACGCAGAACGTCCTTGTCCCGCGCGGCAACGATCTTGTCGACGTTAGCCGGGTCCTGCTGCTGGGCCTCCTGCTTCAACTGATCCTTGCTGTGCACGTATTCGGTGCGCGTAATAATCTGATTATTAATGCGGGCTATAATTTCCTCGACCACCGTGTCGGCAGGCGAAAGCGGTGGCAGGGCAGCAAGACAAACCAGCAATAACCAGGGGAGTAGTTTTCGCATAGCAATCTGGGCGGCCGCGCCTCCCGGTGAGCGGGAACACGGATTGACCGCCAGCACAAATTGTACCTCTGGAGGCGGGTGCACGGCCACTTGCCAGGTCGGGGTGGGGGGAGCGAAAAGCCTAACCGCGAAGCTCGCAAAGGGGCTCGCAAAGATCGCAAGGGAGAGTCCGAATTACTTTTGCGTTCCTTGGGTTTAGGATTTCGTTTGGCATTCAATCTTGATATTCGTTGGGAGGAGACCTGAATGAGATTTGCGGCGTCTTTCGCACTAATGATTCTCTTGGGACTTGCCACCATTCCCGCGGCGGCCAAAAAAACGAAAACCCGGAAGACCAGTTCGTCAGCACCCGGACTGGCCCAGCTCCAGAAGATGACTGCGCGCTTTGCGCCCACGCCGCTGCGGGTCGATACGTCGAAGCTTTCGTCCGGGGACCGGCAGGCGCTGGTCAAGCTGATCGAGGCCGGCCGGATCATGAACGACGTCTTTCTCGTCCAGTATTGGAGCGGAAATCCCGCTCTGTATGCCCGTTTGCAAAAGGACACGACCCAGCTAGGCGAAGCGCGCCTGCGGTATTTCTGGATCAACAAGAGTCCCTGGTCAGCGCTGGATGATTTTAAGGCCTTTCTTCCCGGCGTGCCCGCGGAGAAGCCCAAGGGAGCAAATTTCTATCCCGAGGACATGACCAAGGAGGAATTCGAGACCTGGGTTGCGTCCCTATCGAAGGAGGAACAGGAGCAGGCCAGGGGATTTTTCACCGTTATCCGCCGCGCGACCGATGCTGGTTCCAAAACTCTGGTGGCCGTTCCCTACAGTGAAGCGTACAAGGACGACCTGACCCGGGCCGCGAGCCTGCTCAAAGAAGCGGCCAGTCTTACCGACAACGATTCGCTGAAAAACTTTCTCAACCTGCGGGCGGACGCATTCCTCTCCAACGATTACTACGCCAGCGACCTGGCCTGGATGGACCTGGACTCGCCGATCGACATCACCATTGGTCCGTATGAGACCTACGACGACCAAATCTTTGGCTACAAGGCCGCGTTCGAGACCTTCCTGAACCTGCGGGACGACGAGGAGAGCGCCAAGTTTTCCGCTCTCAGCGCGCACCTGCAGGAGATCGAGGACAACCTTCCTATAGATCCGCAGTACCGCAATCCCAAGCTCGGGGCGGCGGCGCCGATCCGCGTAGTGGACGAGATATTGTGTTCCGGGGACGCCAGCCACGGAGTGGCCACCGCCGCCTACAATCTGCCGAACGACGAGCGGGTGGTGAACCAGAAGGGCAGCAAGCGGGTGATGCTCAAAAACATACAGGAGGCCAAGTTTCGGAGCGTGCTGCTTCCCATCGCGCGCAAGATGCTTCCCCCGTCCGCCCGGGACGTGAATTTCGAATCGTTCTTTACCCACATCGTGGCCCACGAACTGATGCACGGGCTGGGACCCCACCAGATCAAGGTGGATGGACGGGACACGACGCCGCGCGCAGAACTGAAAGAGCTTTACAGCGCCATTGAAGAAGCCAAAGCCGATATCACCGGGCTTTTTGCGCTGCAGTACATGATGGACCATGCCCAGGAGATGAAGTTGTCGAACGTGCTGCCTTCCGACGAAGCGGCGCAACGGCAGCTCTACACCACCTACCTGGCTTCGATGTTCCGCAGCCTGCGCTTCGGGCTGAATGAAGCTCATGGCAAAGGCATGGCGATCCAGTTCAACTATCTGATGGACAAGGGAGCATTCAGTCAGCGATCCGACCATACGTTCGCGCTGGACGTGGAAAAGTTCAAACAAGGAGTGCGTGACCTTGACCACGATCTGCTGACCATCGAGGCCCAGGGTGACTACGCGGCGGCGAAAAAGCTGCTGGACGAAATGGGAGTGGTGCGCCCCGCTGTACAGAAGGCCCTGGATCGCCTGAAGGGAATTCCGACTGACATTGAACCGATTTTCGTGACTGCGGACGAACTGGCGCCGGAGAAAGTGCCGGCGGCCCCGGCGGTGCGGAAGAAGAAGAGGTGAGCCGGAAGGTCTTAATGGAGGACGGGCGTCTCGCCCGTCTAGCCGGGCGGGGACGCCCGGCCTCCCTAAGCCTTAAGCCTTCTGCCCGCCGGCTTCCCGGACCAGGGCGAGGGCGGTGACGTCATTGTGGACGGGGGGCTTGCCCATGAACTGCTGTACTCCGTCGATCGCGGATGCGCACAACTCTTTCGCGGTTTCGTTGGCGGCTTGTTGCAGGCCGGTTTTTACGCGCTCCAGTCCGAATTCCTCGCGCCGGCGTTTGCCCTCGAGCAGACCTCGGGAAACCAGCAGAAGAGCGGCGCCGGGGGGCAAGGCGACCAGGGGCGCCTCACAGGTGGCGTGGGAAAAAAGTCCCAAAGGCAGACCTGTGGCCGCGAGTTCAGTAATGCCTGTCAGATCGCGGAGCAGTCCCGGAGTGTGGCCCGCGTTAAAATAGCAAATCGTGCCCAGGTCCTCGTTGTAGCAGCCGGCAAACGCAGGACACGAGCGGATGCCGCCCTCGGCCGACATGATGGTCCGGTTGAGTTCGAGGCAGAGTTCGGCCATGGCGTCGGCTTCGTTGACGTCGTCGGCGGAGAACAGCTCAGGCGACCGGGTGCGGAAAGTGTGTTGGGCAGCCGAAACGATGGCGCTGTTTTCTTCCAGGCGTCCCGCCATATCCAGCAGGCCAAAAAGCACCCGGTTGGGCGTAACCCTCACAAAATCATGGAGGTCGCCTCCCAGGCGTTCGCCATAATAGGCAGCCGCCATCTCAGCGGCATGGAGCTCCGGAACCTCCGCCAGGACCGGCCCCCGGGGACCTGATCGGGACATCTTCTCGTGGTTGAACAGGAATCGCATTGGAATAATTGACCGGCGAAGGTAGCACAGAAGCGGGCAGGAGGCAACGAGCAGGACCCGTCCTCACGAAACAAACCGGCCCAATGTTCGGTTGGAACATCGGGCCTTCAAGGTTGCACCGGCAATGCTGGTCTGCCTTACGCCAGATCGAACAACAGCACCTCGGCGTCGTCGGTGCCCCTGATGATGAGATGGGATTCCTCTTCCACCGCAGCGCCGTCTCCTTGCCTCAGACTCTTGCCGTTCAGCTCGACCGCACCCTTGGCTACCTGCAGCCAGGCGTGGCGGCCCTTCTCCAGTTCGTGCTTTACCTCCTGCCCCGGTTTCAGCAAGGAAACATAAAGCTTCGCGTCCTGATGGATCGTGACGGAACCGTCTTGGCCATCCGGACTGGCGATCAGGCGCAGCTTGCCTCGCTTTTCAGCTTCCGGGAACGCCTTCTGTTCATAGCCGGGCTGGTGACCTTTGCGGTCGGGCAGGATCCAGATCTGCAGCAGGTGGGCCGGGTCGGTCGGGGAAGAGTTAGCTTCGCTGTGACGCACTCCCGTGCCCGCACTCATGCGCTGCCCATCGCCGGGGCGAATGACGGAGCCGTTTCCCATGCTGTCCTTGTGCTCGAGAGCCCCGTCCAGGACGTAGGTAATGATCTCCATGTCGCGGTGGGGGTGCATGGGGAAACCGTGGCCCGCCTGCACCCAGTCTTCGTTGATTACGCGCAGGGAACGGAATCCCATGAAGCGCGGGTCGTGGTACTGATCGAAGGAAAATGTGTGGTGAGTATTGAGCCAGCCGAAGTCGCCTCCGCCGCGCTCGTCACTACGTCTGATCTGGATCATCGTGGAATCCTCGTTATAACGACTATATAGATGCCAGGCTGCCCCACAAGGATTCATCAGGGGGGTCTGCACTGGTGGTGGACCGCCCGGCGGCCGATGGTTTTCTTGGGATGAGCGCGAGGCGGAAGGCCATGCGGCGGAACTTTTGGAAGCTGGTGCTGGGATTGTCCTTACTGGGATGCGGCGGGCAGCCGGAAGCGCTCCGGGTGGGGTTTCTAAACCAGACCAAACATTCCAATGCGGACCTGTGGGGGATTTGGAAGGCGGCCCAGGAAAGCCTCGCCCAGGAGGTAGACCTGAATCCTTTGCAGCGGCAATTTTCCGGAGGGTCGGCGGATATTCGTCCGGGGGACGCGCGCGCCCTCGAGATCATGCCGCACCAGCTCCAGGTAGGTCCGGAACCCGATGTGTCCGCCACCGCCCTGCTGGCTGCGACCGGGGAACAGCGTTCCGATCCGACCGGAATGATCGCCTGCCCCGAGCCCTGCAACGTCCGCTACGCCGCCGCGTATTCTTTCTATAGCCGGGACCTTACCCGCTATGCCGCTTCCTGGGAGAACGAGGGGGAGAGCTTTTCCTTCGTGCTGGAGTATGAGTTCGAGAACCAGATATTGGCGGCGCTAGGTTACAGCTTGAGGTGGCGATGATTGCCCGGAAGGGAGCCGGGCGAAAAGGCCCGGGCGGAAATGTTAGTCCTTCTTGCTCCTTCTGGACGAATCTTCTGATTTCTTTGAACTCTCCGACTTCGTCGAACTCTCCGACTTTGTCGAGCTCTCGGACTTTGAGGAGTCCTCTGTCTTCGACTTTGCTTCCGTCTTGGAGGCTGAGTCTCCGTTGGAAGACGACGAAGCCGAGCCGGTCGAGGATTTTTTAGCGTAATCGGTAACGTACCATCCCGAGCCCTTGAACTGGACAGCCGGGGCGGAGATCACCTGCTCGACGGGGCCACCGCAGTCCGGGCATTTCTTGACATGGGGATCGGAAAATTTCTGGATGCGCTCGAAGCGGTGGTGGCACTTCTTGCACTCGTATTCGTACAGTGGCATGGACTTCCTGTGGCGCTCCGTAAACCGAGGTGAGGACTTCACCTTTCAAGCTGAAAACCGAGAACTGACAACTGATAGCTGGCCTTCCTGATTCTAGGGTTTGTGCCCGGCCTCGTCAATAAACCGGCGGTCGTACCGGCGGTCGTACGCGCATATCCGATTGCGGTCCTGGGCGCAGGAACTCTTCGCGCCCTTTGCGGTTCGCTGTGTGTTTCTGCAAGGTCAAACCGCAAAGGACACGAAGCAAGGCATCACCGTGCGTCGTACCCAATGTTAGACTCGCCTTCATGAAGGCGGGCGACGACCCGATGGCGAACTCGAAAGGCACGCTGACGCCGGGACTCTACCTGGTGGCCACGCCCATTGGCAACCTCGAAGACATCACCCTGCGGGCGGTGCGGGTGCTCAAGGAATCTGACCAGATTGCCTGCGAAGACACCCGGCAGACGCAGAAGCTGCTGAATCACTATGGCATCGCCACCCGAACCGTCAGCTACCACGAACACAATGAATTGACCCGCGCGCCGGAACTGGTGCTCGATCTCGAAGGCGGGGCGCGCGTGGCCCTGGTGACGGATGCGGGCATGCCGGGTATCTCCGACCCTGGCTTTCGGCTGATTTCGCTCGCCATCCGGCACCATATTCCGGTGGTGCCGATTCCGGGGGCGTCGGCGTTTCTGGCGGCGCTGGTGGCCAGCGGTCTGCCCACGGACTCGTTTCGCTTCAGCGGCTTTCTTCCTGCCAAAAGCGGACAGCGCAGGCAGATGCTGGAAAGCGTAAAGGCTTCGCCGCGGACGCAGGTTTTTTACGAGGCGCCGCATCGGGTAAAAGAAGCGGTCGAGGATATTGTCGCGACTCTGGGCGCCGAACGGCAGGTGGTGATCGCGCGCGAGGTCACCAAGATTCATGAAGAGTTTTTGCGCGGCCGGGCGGGCGAGATTCTGGCGACATTGAACGCTCGGGGCGACATCAAGGGCGAGATCACGCTGCTGATCGGCAAAGCGGAAGAAGGTCAGCAGCAGCCGGCGGCGGGTGTGAGTGTGCGCCAGCGGCTGGAGCAGATCATGGCGGCGGAAAAGCTGGATGAGAAGGCGGCGCTGAAAAGAATCGCCAAAGAGATGGGCGTTTCAAAGAGCAAAGCCTACCGCGAGTTGCAGAGGAGCAAGTAGGACTACGTAGGCCCGGACGCCCCCGTCCGGGCAGCCGAGCGAAGCTCGGCAGGTTTTTGCGAGCGCACGCAGATTCAGGTTAGTGCCGGTTTTCGCGAAATGCTTGTCGAGCCTTGCTCGACTGGGCGGACGAGGCGTCCGCCCCTACGTGGGGCTTCTTGCTCAGCCTCGTCCCCGAAACTGGATGATCCTGCGGCGATCGCGTTTTGACGGTCGGCCTGCGGGCAACACTTCGAACTGCCTCATCGCCTTGCGCTCCGCGGCCACCTTCAGGCGCTGTTCTTTGCTTGCCTCGCTCTCGCGATAGAGGGTTTGCGCAACCGATGCCGGGCCGCGGACCTCGCTGAGCAGCAGTACCTCTACGTGAAACTCGCCGCCTTCGTTGGTCACTCGCAGCAGGTCTCCGATGTGGACTGGGCGCGCCGCCTTGGCGGGCTGACCGCCGGATTGAATCCGGCCGAGTTCACAGGCTCGGGCGGCCAAGGCTCGCGTCTTGAAAAATCTGGCGGCCCAAAGCCACTTGTCGATTCGCACGGTCGAGTTCAGATTATTTTCCCGTCAGCTCCTGCTTGACCGCATCGCTGACCATTTTTCCATCCACACGGATTCCCGCGCCCGAGAATCGCGCCATCACATTCTTCATCACCGTGCCCATCTCCTTCATGGTAGGCGATCCCATTTCGGCGATGACCGCTCTGACCCCGGCGACGATCTGGTCTTCGCCGGCGGCCTTGGGCATGTAGGTTTCAATCAAAGTGATTTCGGCGGCTTCCTTGTCGGCCATTTCCTGGCGGCCGCCCTTGGTGAATTGCTCGACGGAGTCCTTGCGCTGTTTGATCAGGGTGGTGAGGACCTGCTGCGATTCCTTGTCGTCGAGCGGGGCCATCTTCTCGATCTCGCGGTTCTTGAGCGCGGCCTTGACCATGCGGAGAGTGGACAGGCGGTGTTCGGCGCGCGCCTTCATGGCGGTGGTGATGTCTTGTTGGATCTGCTCGCTGAGGCTCATGGGTGGATTATAGCGTCTGGCTGTGTGGGTTCGCCTTCAAGGTAAAAGCGTAAACCACGAAGGACACGAAGTTACACGAAGGAGACCAGAGAGAATTGCTTTCCTTCGTGCAACTTCGTGTCCTTCGTGGTTTGAGGGGTGAGAGATTCCGCGATCCGACGCTCGCAAGCGCAAATTCGGCTGATTCGGTAAACTAGAACGATCTTCTTAAGCAAAGGACTCCTTCGTAATGCTGCGCAAAAATCGTCTTTTTACTCCCGGCCCAACTCCCATACTTCCCGCGGCCCAGACCGCCATGGCCTCGTTTGCGATGCACCATCGCACCGCCGACTTCCGCGCCTTGTACACGCGCGTGCTGGCGGACATGAAAGACTTTATCGGCACGCGGAACGACGTGCTGGTGCTGGCTTCCTCCGGTACCGGAGCGATGGAAGGCTCAGTCTCAAACCTGACTTCGCCCGGCGACAAGGTTCTGGTGCTGACGGCGGGCAAGTTTGGTGAACGTTGGCGCGATCTGGCCAAAGCCTTTGGCTGCGTCGTTGAAGTTCTCAGCGCGCCCTACGGCGAGACGATTGCACTGGACGAAATCCGGCCAAAGCTGACACCCGATGTGCGCTGCGTTTACGTGCAGGCGACGGAGAGTTCGACCGGCGCTCGGCACGATGTGAAGGGGATCGCGAAGCTTGTCCGCGCCCAGGGCGATGAAACCTTGCTGGTGGTGGACGCCATCACCGGCCTGGGTACCACCCACTTCGATGTGGATGGGTGGGGCATTGACATCATCATCGGGGGCTCGCAGAAAGCGTTGATGATCCCGCCCGGACTTGCCTATTGCGCGGTCAGCGAGCGGGCCTGGAAGCGCATGGAAACGGCCAAGTCTCCGCGCTACTACTTTGACTTCCGGAAAGAACGGAAGGCTGCGGCCAAGGGAGAATCGGCCTACACGCCGGCCACGTCGTTATTTGCCGCCCTCGGGGCTGCGCTCGATTTCGTTCGTGAGATGGGCAAGGGCGACCTGGTGGCGGGACGCGAAGCCCTGGTCAACAATGCCGAACTGGCGGCCGAGATGACCCGCGCCGGGGCGTTGGCGCTGGGGCTGAAGCTGTTCGCGGCTGCTTCACCGGCGGCGGCACTCACAGCCGTTCAGCCGCCGGCAGGAACGGACTCCAGCGCGATCGTCAAAGAGTTCCGCGAATCGTTTGCCGCGGTGGTGGCCAACGGGCAGGGCGAGATGAAGGGCAAACTGTTCCGCATCGCGCACATCGGCTACTACGACTATCTTGACACGATCGGCATTCTGGCTGCGCTCGAGCATGTGCTCGCCAGCGTGACCGGGAAGCCGGTGGAGTATGGCGCCGCTGTGCGGGCGGCCCAGGAAGTGTACGCGCGCAGCTCCGCGGAAAAACGGCAACCGGTTGGCGCCTGAGTGACCCGCCACTTACTGCACTGTTCAGTTCACCATGTTGGAGTTCTGGCCTGTCATTTTCTGGTAAAGACTTTGCTGTGAAGACGCGCTGACATAGCGCGTCTGCAGGAATCATTTCAATCCCTTGGAGAGTTGACCCTAACCATGAAAGTAGTGGTAGCCGAAAAGATTTCACCCTCTGCAATCGACCTGTTGCGCGAGCCGCGCTGGACCATCGTCACGCCCGACCAGATAGAGGGTAAGCTGGCGGCGCAACTGCAGTCGGCAGATGCGCTGATCGTGCGCTCGGCGGTGCAGGTAGACGCCGACCTGCTAGAGAACGCCCGCAAGTTGCGAGTCATTGGGCGCGCCGGCGTGGGCGTGGACAACATCGATCTGGATGCCGCCACCCGCAAGGGCATCGCCGTGATGAACACACCCGGCGCCAATGCCATCGCGGTGGCCGAGCACGCCCTGGCGCTGATGTTGGCCATGGCCCGTCACATCGGCCGCGCCAACGAGTTGATGCACGCCGGGAAGTGGGAGAAGAAATCTCTTCAAGGCACGGAACTGCGAGGCAAGACCCTGGGCATTGTGGGCCTGGGAAGAATCGGAATGGAAGTGGCGCGGCGGGCGCGAGTCTTTGGGATGGAAGTTGTCGCGCACGATCCTTTTGTTTCGGCCGCAGTGGCCAAGGAACAGGGCATCCGTCTGGCCAAGCTGGAAGAAGTTTACGCGGCCGCGGATTACCTCACCTTGCATGTGGGGCTTACGCCGCAGACGGCAGGCATGATCAATGCCGATTCGGTAAAGAGAATGAAGCGAGGCGTGAGGCTGGTCAATTGCGCGCGCGGCGAACTGGTGGATGAAGCCGCGCTGGCGCAAGCCGTCAAGCAGGGTCTGGTGGCCGGCGCGGCGCTGGATGTCTTCGCCGACGAACCCTTGAAGAACTCGCCGTTAACGGCGCTGGACAACGTTATTTTGACTCCCCACATCGCCGGCTCTACCTACGAGGCCCAGGAGGCGGTCGGCTATCAGATTGCGCTGCAGGTGAAAGAGTATCTGAAGCATGGTGTGATCCAGAATGCGGTGAATGTGCCGTCAGTCTCGCACGACGAATATCTGGAGCTGCAACCTTACATCGTGCTGGCGGAGAGGCTGGGATCGTTCCTGGCGCAAGTGAGTGAAGGGACGCTGGAGGAGATTTCGATCCGCTACAGCGGACACATCGCGGAATCGAAAACCGACCTGATCCGCAATGCCGCGGTAAAGGGCATCCTGAATGAGGCGTTGGAGGAGAAGGCCAATCTGGTCAACGCGGAGGCGATCGCCTCCTCCCGGGGGTTGCGTATCCACGAGGCGCGCAAGCCGCCTGGCTCAAGTGGAGGTTCAGGAAGCGTCCTCTCGGTGCTGCTCAAGACCGCGACCGGCGAGCATCTGGTCAAGGGCGCGGTACTGCACAAAGACACGCCACGTCTGCTGCATGTGGATGGGATTGATGTGGAAGCGCCTCTCGAGCGCGATCTTATCTACATGCGCAACCGCGACGTCCCCGGCGTGATCGGGAAGGTGGGCACGATTCTGGGCAAGCACAAGATCAATATCGCGAACTTCTCACTGGGCCGCCGGGTGGGTAGCACGAAGCCGGACGTTCCGCGGGAAGCGATTGCGGTGGTGCACGTGGACGGAAAAGTGCCTCCGGAAGTCCTGGCCGAGCTGAGAAAGGTGCCGGCGATTGAACAGGCAAAGGCGATCCGGCTGTTTTAGCGGTCAGAAAAACTAGTAATGTCATCCTGAGCAAAGCCAGTCCATTCGCTTGCGAATGGACTGGCGGAGTCGAAGGGCCCCTGACATCTCAAGTACAGCGGAATTGTTCCGAGGGAATCTGCGGTGAGCGGCGAGAACCGTGAACCCGGTAGGGGTCCTTCGACTGCGTAGCTGCTTCGCTTCGCGAAGCGGCTACTCCGCTCAGGATGACAGGTGAAAAATCAGCGCCAGCTAAGCATCCCTGGAAGCTGCGACTGGTTCCAACACTTTGAGCTGGACCATACGACCACAGGCGCGCGAGGACAATTGATGTTACGAAGATCGGGAATCGCAATGGCAGCCTTCTTTCTGCTCACCTCCATGGGGTGGGGCCAGGACAACACCTACGATGTCAGCCTGGGCGGAGCGGCGGTGTTCAGCAAACAGTCGACGGGCAATGGCACGGTGCTGACTCCAACCAATTCCGGCGCGGTGCTGGTCACCGGTCGGTACCGGTTTTCGGAACACAGTTCGGTGGAGATCAACTATGGCCATACGGCGAACTCGCAGATTTACTTCGCCTCGCCCCTGACGTATCGCATTCATAGCACGACCGGAGAATACTCCGGGGCTTACGTTTTCAGTTTCCACCAAAGCGATAAAGTCGAGCCTTTCGTTTTTGCGGGAGCGGCGGCGCTGGTTTTTTATCCCAGCTACCAATTTACCTACATCAACGGCGTGCAAACTGTTATTCCTGCGTCGCAGCAAACCAGGCCGTCCTTCCTTTATGGCGGAGGACTGGACTGGCGCATCTTCTCCAGCCTGCCCCTGGTCCACCGGTCTTCGCTGTCGAACCACCTGGCGCTGCGCCTGCAGTATCGGGGGCTGGTTTACAAGGCACCGGATTACAAAGTGCAGAACCTGTTTACCGGGGCCCGGGGACATATGGCGGAGCCTTCGGTGGGGATTGTGGTGAAGTTCTAGGAACGGCGGCCGCGCGGATCTCCGCGGGCTAGGTCAAACCCTTTACCGCAAAGGACGCAAAGAACAACCGCAAAGGGCGCAAAGAAAGACCGCGAAGGACGCAAAGAGTGCCGGAGCGGACACCATCTGAGATTTCGGTCCGTGTGGATCCGTTAAAATCCCTGGCTAGAATTCAAGGCTTGCTTGCGGAGCTTGCGGCTTTCCGCCAGCAGCGCCATTGAGTGCATCAGGTTTTGCAGGGTGATGATACCTACCAGGCGCTGATCTTCGACGACCGGAATGATGCTCAAGTTTTTGGTGGTGAGCTTGCGAAAGGCGGAGGCCAGGGATTCGCCTTTTTGAGCGACGTCAAAAATCCGGTTCATGACGGCCTGGACGTAGCCGTTGCCTTCGGCCCGCAGCGCTTCCAGGATCTTCTGTTTCGAAATCACTCCCACCATGTCGCTGCCGCGAATCACGGGGAAATCGTCCTGCAGGCTGTGCACGGCTTTTTCCAGGGCGTCTTCCAGCGTGTCGGCCGGGGAGAGCGTGGCAAAATCTGTGAGCATCACGTCTTCCAGATGCACTCTCTCCAGCACCGACTGAAAAACTGCGGACCGCTCTTCCATCTGGGATGCGATGAACAGGAACAGGCCCACCAGCGTGAGCCAGTAGTTGGGCAAGAGCATGCCGCCCAGAATGAACATGGTGGCGAAGGCCTGGCCAATCGACACGGCGCGACGCGTGGCCTGGATGGGGTCCATGTGCCGGCTGAAGAACGCGCGCAACACTCGCCCGCCATCCATGGGATAGGCCGGAAGCAAGTTGAATCCGGCAATATAAAGGTTGGCCCACACCAGACTGCGGGGAAGATTGCCCGAGCGCATGAAGGGCCAGGTCCAGAGATCCACATGGGGAACCACGGCCAGGATGATTAAGCCGGAGACCAAAGCGAAGAGAAGATTGGCCAGCGGCCCGGCCATGGCGATACGGATGTCCCGCTTCCAGGGCTCGATTTTCGTATCGACCGCGGGCTGGCTGTCGTCCAGTTGGGTGATTCCGCCGATGGGCAGCAAAATGATGGCCTTAGCCCGAATACCCGAGCGCCGGGCAATCAGGGCGTGGCCGAATTCGTGAGCCAGGACACATAGGAAGATGATCCCAACCAGGGCCAGAACCCGTCCCTCGTTCGCGGTGCGATGGGAGAGGTAATCGGTCCACCACACGAAGAGGGGCAGGACGAAAAAAAAGGTCCAGTGAATGCGCAGTTCGACGCCAAAGATGCGGCCTGCCGAGATGGACCAGCTTCTCATGAAAAACCTGCGGCCTCTTCCGCTACCACCATTCTATATAGTTTAGACAACAGATTGGAGCCAGGCGCTGCGATTTCAACAAATCCAAGGTAATGGGATGGCCCAGGGCGGGCCAGGCGGGGCGGAATCGTGAGAGTGATCGCGGGAAAATTTCGCAGCCGCCGGTTGCACTCACTCCCCGGTATGGACCTGCGTCCCACGGCCGACCGGCTGCGCGAGACCCTGTTCAATGTGCTGAGCGCCGGGAATGCGGCCGCTTTCGAGGGCAAAGTCTGGCTCGACCTTTGCGCAGGCACGGGCGCGGTCGGCATCGAAGCTCTGAGCCGGGGAGCCGCCAAGGTGTACTTTGTGGAATCCTCGACGGCGGCTGCCACCCTGATCCAGCGCAATCTTGACTCGCTGAAAGTGGAGGCGGGCTTCGAAGTGGTGAAAGAGGATGCCATCCGGGCCCTGCGCACGCTGCAAGAGAACCAAGTCACTGCAGCCTTCATCTTTCTCGATCCCCCCTACCACATGGAGAAGCTCTACGGTCAGATTCTCCAATTGTTGTCGCAGTCCAGCTTGCTGGGGCCGGAAACGGTAGTCGTCGCCGAGCATGACAAGAGGTTCGATCCCGGCGATGGCTTTGGGCCGCTCCAGCGCTATCGCCTCCTGGAGCAGGGGGCCGCGGCCTTGAGCTTCTATCGGCTGATCCGGTGAGGAGCCGGCGCTGATGCTCTTACCGGCGGGATGCGCACGCTCACATTGCCACTTTAGGATCCCACCGTTGCCTGATGTATGCGACCAAGCCTTTGTCCGATGAGCCGGACAGATTCCTTCACGACATTGATGACGTTCACAACTGCGGTGATCAGCAACCCCAGATGGACTCCGTAGTTGATGTTTTTTGCCAGGGCTTGCAGTTGCGCCGCGCTCGCGCTCGCAGCCACGAACAAATCCGGAGCCAGGATCAGAAAATAGAGGACCACCAGACCGAGCGCGCTCATGACCAGCCGCGACACGCTTCTGCCCTGGATCCACTGCGGCCAAGCCACCATGGCGGCGGTGAGGGCCACATCGACCAGCACCATCACCACAAACAGGGGATAGATGGTTTGCCAGACCGGGCCAAAATGGATGAAAACGATGCCCGGACCGAAGATGAGGTACTGATAGTGCAACCCGGCCAGCCACCACACGCCGAAAATGGTCTGTACCAGGAGATGCGCGATCAGCTCGAAGCGGGACTTGCGCGGACTGTGCTTTACCAGCGGCGGCAGCTTGCGCGGGTCCCAGGTGTCCTTCAGCCGGAGCTTCGCACCAAAGAACTCCAGGGCGGAAAAGGCCAGAGTGATCCACGCGAATGTCATCAGGGCGACGCTGGGATAGCGGAACAGCACCCCCAGACTCTCCGTAAGAGTTTTGCCGGCGGCGGCAGTCGCGATGCTGGCCCCTGCCAGCACCAGAAACGCGAGGGCGAGCGAGGCCTTCAATACCTTCCAATAAATAGGAAACATAGTCGCTCCAATCATCTGCTGTTGCTTGCGATAGCGGCTGGCCAGGCGCATGGGGCTGCCCAGCTTTTTCAGCAGATCTACCAGCTCGTTCTCCGCGAGTGGGCGGCCGAGCTCCGCCTCCCCCTCCTCAACCTGGGAGAGGATGTTGTCGCGCAGCTCCTTGATGATGTCGTCGCGCTGTTCCTGGGGAAGCGCGAACTTTACCGCCTGCAAATAGCGTTCGATCAATTCCATGTCCTGCTCCTTGGAAATCCGCCAGTATGTCTGCCCGGCCGGGATCCTAGAGAATTCCGTCAAGTGATGCGTTGATGCTCTTCCATTCGGCGGCCAGCTGTTTCAGGATCACCTTGCCATCGGCGGACAGGCTGTAGAAGCGCTTGTTGCGCTTGTCTTCCTCCCGCCACTCGCTGACCAGCAGCCCCTGGCTTTCCAGCCGGCGCAGCAGCGGATACAACGTGCCTTCGTCAATCTCCATGCCCTGTCCGGCGAGCGCCTTACGCAGCGTGTAGCCGTAGCGTTCGTTGCGTAGTTCGGCCAGCACCGCCAGGATCAGGCAGCCGCGTCTCAGCTCGAGGCGCAGGTTCTCGAGTACTTCGTTGCTCGTCGGACCTTGTACCGTGTGCTGCATAGTGTATGGCATACACTGTATGATACACAGTATAGATTGTCAAGGATTTTTTTGGCGGTCAAAAAGGCGGCGGTAATCCTTCGGACGCACCAGCGGGGGCTCGCGCCTACAGGGGCACAAGTGGCTGAAATCGCTCCCGCTTACACATGCGGGCAGGTGGAGGGCCTGAAGTAAGTTGATTATGGTTACGAAAGTTTGGATACAAACGTCGCAAGTTGTTGTATTAGAACAGCTTAGCTGTTATCAATAGGCTCAGCTTTCAACCAGATCGTGAACGGAATCATAACGGAGGGACGTGGGTAGCGGCTCTCAGTCGTGGAGAGAACTGACCGTAGGCGCCAAGGTGTTCATCAGCCTTGTCGTCACGGCGGGCACGTGTGTGCTCTTGTATGGCGCCATCCGGCCCACCAGCAAGAACATCGCGCAGTTCATCTGCTACCTGCTGATTGCGATTCTGGCGGCCCGGCTGAAGGTCCGGTTGCCCGGAATCACCGGCACTATGTCGGTGAATTTCCTGTTCATCCTGTTGGGCATATTGGAACTGGGCTTTGCGGAGACGCTGGCTCTGGCCACGGCGGCCATTCTGGTGCAGTGCTTCTATCGCGATCGTCCCAGCCCGCTTCAGGTCACGTTCAATCTGTCGGCGAGCGCAATGTCGATCGCCGTGGCCTACGGCCTGTATCACCTGGCCATCTCCGGGGCCCAGGTAAGAAACCATCCTTTGCTGTTGGGGTTGGCGGCGGTCACTTATTTCGCAGCCAATACCGGCTCGATCGCCGCGGTGATCGCGCTCACCGAAGGCAAGTCAATCAAGCGAATCTGGGTGGAATGCTATTTCTGGTCTTTCCCCTATTACCTGGTGGGCGCTGCTTTTGCCGGCATGATTGGCTGGTTCAACCGTGAGTTCGGATGGGAAACGTCGCTGTTGATCGTGCCCATCATTTACCTGATCTATCGGTCGTACCGGCTGTATCTGGGAAAGCTCGAAGACGAAAAGCGCCACGTGGAAGAAATGGCCACTCTGCACCTGCGCACCATTGAGGCGCTGGCTTTGGCTATTGAAGCCAAGGACCACACCACCCATGATCACCTGCAACGGGTACGGGTGTATGCCATCGAGGTAGCCAAGGAACTGGGTGTGACCGCGGGAGAGATGGAGGCGTTGCACGCGGCAGCGCTGTTGCACGACATCGGTAAACTGGCCGTGCCCGAGCACATCATCTCGAAACCTGGGCGACTGACGCCGGAAGAATTTGAAAAGATGAAAATCCACCCGGTGGTGGGGGCGGAAATCCTGGAGCGGGTCCGCTTCCCCTATCCGGTGGTGCCGATTGTGCGGGCCCACCACGAGAAATGGGACGGATCGGGGTACCCGTTCGGGCTGAAAGGTGAAGAAATTCCGATCGGAGCGCGCATTCTTTCCTCCGTGGATTTTCTCGACGCCATGGCGTCCGACCGTCAATACCGGCGGGCTTTGCCGCTGGAAGAGGTCATGAAGAGGCTATCGGCGGAGTCGGGAAAGTCATTCGATCCCAAAGTAGTCAGGGTGCTCGAACGACGCTATCGTCAACTGGAGAAACTGGTGGAGTCCACCTTCAGACGCGATCCAGTGACGCCGCTCTCCACCGAGCTGAAAGTGGAAGCCGGGGTTGCGCCGGCGGCAGGATTCGAAGACATCACGGTCAAGGATCGCTCCCGGCCATGAAGCGACTTTCCTGTCCTCGATCGCGGCGGCGCGGCAGGAAGCCCAGACCCTGTTCGAACTGAGTCAGGACCTGGGCGCTTCGCTCAGTCTCGGCGAAACCTTGTCGGTGTTCTCGGTAAAGCTGAGACGCCTGGTGCCCTACGACGCGATTGCGATTTATGTAAAGCGCGGGGAGGAACTGGTGCCGGAGCTGGTGAGCGGGGACAACCACCGGCTGTTCTCGTCGTTACGCATTCCGTTGGGCAGCGGCCTCTCCGGCTGGGTGGCGCAGAACCGAAAGCCCATCATCAACGGCAATCCCTCGGTGGAGCCGGGGTACTTGAACGATCCGACCAAGTTCAGCACGCTGCGGTCGGCGTTGGCGATTCCGCTGGAAGGGCTGGCCGGCGTGGTGGGCGTGCTCGCGCTTTATCACGCGGAAACCGATGCCTTCACTTCGGACCATTTGCGCATCCTGCTGGCCATTAGTTCGAAGATGGCGTTGGCCATCGAAAATGCGCTGAAGTTCGAGCAGGCCGAGACTTCGGCGGTCACCGACTACCTCACGGGATTGCCCAATGCCCGATCTCTGTTCCTGCAGCTGGATCGTGAACTGGCCCGCTGCAAGCGCGACACCACTTCCCTGGTGGTCATGGTCAGCGATATGGACGGGTTCAAGCAGATCAACGACCGCTTCGGCCACCTGGAAGGCAACCGGGTGCTGCGGCTGTTCGCGCAGGCCTTAAAAGAAAGCTGCCGCGAGTACGACTACGTGGCCCGAATGGGTGGAGACGAGTTTGTGGTGGTGGCGCCGGGCCTGACCGCGGAGGCCGCGGCCAAGAAGGCGGAGGGCCTGCGCGAACTGGCGCGACATGCCGGCCAGGAAGTGTGCAGCGAAGACATCCTTTCACTGAGCGTGGGGCAGGCCCTGTATCCCGAAGATGGGAAGGACGCGGAAGCGCTGCTGGCCGAAGCCGACCGCCGCATGTACATCGAAAAGCAGAAGCAGCCTTCGCGCAAGAACCGCCGCTTGTATCCGCGCATGAAGTGCCGGGTCACCATTGAATTGCGGCCGCAGGAAGGCGAAGTGCCGGTGCTGGGAAACCTGATCGACGTCAGCCTGGGCGGCTGCTATGTGGAAACCAGCACGCTGATGCCTCCCGGCTCCAAGTTGAAAGTGATCTTCTCGATTGATGACGGCAGGCTTCAGGCCTCGGGATTCGTAGTGCGCATCGATCCCGGATCAGGCATCGCGATCCAGTTCAACGACATGAATCGCGAGGACCGGGACAAGATGCACAAGGTGCTCGAGTTCGTGCACAACAGCACGATGTTTTACGACAACCGGTACTTCTCCAAACTGATGAAGAACTGAGGCCCGGCGGGAAGCGATCGAAGTGTGCGTCCGCATGCCGGCGCCGTAATTGCTCACATTAACCACCCCGGCGACTTCTTTGCAATGCTCTCTATAACTTCCAAAAAACCATTTCCCAGGTAAGACGTTACTCTTTCCGGAAGGATCACGTCTTCCGTTATCTGGGGTGCCGGAGAGTGAGTCGATTAGATTCGATATCACGGGGGTGCTTGGTTCATGAAAATCACGGCTGTCCTAAATGCGTTCGTACTGGCTTTGTTGTTGGGAACAACGGTGTTCGCCGGCGCAGAGCACGGCGGGGAGCGAGATCACGAAGGTGGTTCCCACGCGCGGGAAGGTCACACTTACCAACACGAAAGCGCGCACCAATCTCAGGCGCAACACGGCCAACATCAGGGAAACGTGCCGGAACAGCGGCACCAGGAACTTCGCGGACCCCATGCGGTCCAGAGAATTCCCGCGCATCAATCCCACAATGGACACGCACCCGCGCAACTGCGCGAAGTGAGAAGGTCCGAGCCTGGACCCCGCTATGCGCGGCAGGACATCTGGCAACGCGAACGGGCACACGATTGGCGCCGTGAGCATCGCACCTGGCACCAACGCGGCGGTTATCACGGATACCGCATTCCGGAAGATCGCTTCCGCGCTCATTTTGGCCGCGGACACTGGTTTCGCGTTCACGACGTTCCCGTCGTAGTGGTCGAAAGTCGTCCCCGTTTTCAGTTCGGGGGCCTCTGGTTCAGTGTGGTTGATCCCTGCCCGGAGACATGGTCGCCAGCCTGGTATCGCACCGACGATGTCTATGTCGACTACGTCAATGACGGCTACTATTTGTTCAACCGTGCCCATCCGGGGGTTGCCATCGCCATCAACGTCTCGTTGTAGCCGGTGCTCCTCGCAATGGCGGGAAGCAGGGCATCAAGCCGCAGATCAGATCCGATCTGTGCCCGACGGAGAGGGCGATGGGTGCTGAATCGGAGTGAAAAGTAACCGGTCGCCTTCTCTGCGGATGTGAAAGACGCCTTACCTCGGCAGGCCCAGTTCCGTCAGGAGTGCGACATAGCGCGGATCACCATGCCATTGATCGAGCGCCCGAATGATTTTGATCGCCTCCAGCCCTCCGGCTTTTTCGGCCCGAGCCTTGTCCAGCCAGGCAAAGGTTTGTTCTTTATTGCCCAGAAGAGCATAGTCGTAAGCGATTTCAGTCGGATCCACGTACCGGCGCTTGGCCAGTTTCTCTTTTAGCTCGATCTCCCGCGCGATCGCTGCTTTCTCGCCGGATTTGGCATAAACTTCGGCAGCGTCCTGGGCGATGGCCAGTTCCTCGGAATCGTTATCGAGGGCCGCGTATTTCTTCCACTCATCCATAGCGAGGTCGTACTTGCCCAGGTCCCGGTAGACGTTTCGCAACTCGGCGTGAGCATAGGCGAAGTTTGGATCCATCTCCAGCGTTTTCTTCAACTGGTCCAGGGCGGCGTCAGTCTGTCCGGCATTGTGCAGGACCTGTCCGAGATTCGCCTGATATTGCAGGTTCAGGGGATCGAGTTCGACCGCGCGCCGAAGCTGCGAGATGGCTTCCGCATTGCGCGATTGCCAGGACAAGAAGAGGCCATACCAGTGATGGGCGTTGCCCAGATTCGAATTCAGTTCGAGCGCCCGGTGAAATTCTGCCTCCGCAGCGGAGAAATCAAACAAACTCCAGAGAGCGCCGGCCAATGCGGCGTGGGCTTCGGCCGAAGCAGGATCAATCGCCAGCGCTTTCTCGGCCGCCGCTTTGGCTTTGGGAGCGGCCTCTCCCTCCGGGATGGGACTGTAGTCCGGCACAGCGACGTAGTAGTTGGCCAGCCCGACATACGCCATCGCATAGGCAGGGTCCTTGTCGATGGCCTGATTGAAGTAGTCTTTGGCTTGCTCCAGCGTCTCCGGCGTGCGCTTCTCCCAATCGTAGAGCCCTTTCAGATAAAGCTGGTAGGCCTCCGGATTGGTAGTGCCGCCTTTTGCAACCTGCTTCTGGGTTTCGCCAGACAGGCGCTCGCGCAGCTTGGCTGAGATGGCGCCGGTAATTTCCTGCTGCACCGCGAGGGCGTCCGAGACCTTGCGGTCGTACTGGTCGCCCCAGAGGTTGCGGTTGTTGCGAGCATCAATCAGCTCTGAGCTGATGATGAGCTGATCACCGTGCTGCACAATGCGGCCCGTGACCAGCGCCTGGACTTTCAATTCCTTCGCCACGGTCTGGGGATCGACGTCCCGCCCCTTGTATCGAAACACTGACGACCTGGCTATCACGACTAGGTTCGGCAGTTGCGAAAGATTATCGATCAGGCTCTCGGTGATGCCGTCGCTCAGATACTCGGAGTCAGGATTATTGCTGGCGTTGACGAACGGCATCACGGCAACCGTCGTAATCTGGCCGGAATTACTGCGGCTGCGCCAGAGAAATGCGGCACCCGCAAGCAGCGCCAGCGCGACGATGCCGGTGAACGTCCAGAAAAATCTCTTGCTTTTCCGCCGGGGCTGCTCGGCGGCAATCTCGACTCGCGCCGAGCTGGAATCCCGGCGCAGGCGTTTAAGGTCGGCCAGCATTTCCGCCGCGCTCTGGTAGCGCAGGGCGCGATCTTTCTCGATGGCCTTGTTGATGATGCGGTCGAGTTCTCCAGGCAACTCCGGATTGGCGCGCGCTGCCGAAGCCGGGGCCTTGTGCAGTAGGGAATCGAAGATTACCGCGGAGGTGTTGCCGCTGAACGCCATGCGTCCCGTGGCCATCTCGTAAAGCACGGCGCCAAAAGAGAAAAGATCGGTGCGGGCGTCAAGCTCCTCACCCCGGGCCTGCTCGGGCGACATGTAAGCCACCGTACCCACCGCCGTTCCCGGACTGGTCAGGTTTTCCTCGATGGTCGCGCCTTCGGCGGCCGGAGACTGCGCGCCGGTCAATTTGGCCAGCCCGAAGTCCAGGATCTTGGCTTGTCCACGCTTGGTGATGAGGATGTTCGCCGGCTTGATGTCGCGGTGCACGATCTTCTCTGTATGGGCGGCATCGAGCGCGTCGGCCACTTCGATGGCCAGCGAAAGCAAGGTCTCGGTGTCCATGGGCTGGCCGGAGATACGATGCTTCAGCGTGACTCCGTCGAGGAACTCCATGGCGATAAACGCCTGACCGTCCTGCTCGCCAATGTCGTAGATGGTGCAGATGTTGGGGTGATTCAGAGCGGATGCGGCTTGTGCCTCGCGCTGGAAACGGGCCAGGGCCTGCGGGTCGCGGGCAACTTCCTGAGGCAGAAACTTAAGTGCAACAAAACGGTGCAGCCGCGTGTCTTCAGCTTTGTAGACCACGCCCATACCGCCGCCGCCCAGCTTCTCAACAATGCGGTAGTGCGAAATAGTCTGCCCGATCACTGGCAGCGAATGTTACGTGGGTGAAACCGGCGAGTCAATGAGCTGGAGTTGTTGCGTGAGCCTTGGGAAACGGGTGGCCCGCAACCACGCGATCGGCACGTTTTACTACCTTTTGCCGGGGTGGAATTCTCCGCGATTGGAGAATTGCCGGAAAGGCCATTCACCGCTCTTGGCCGGGCTTGGGGCGGAATTGCTTGCCGCCGCAGCCGTGGCAGCGGCAGCTTCTGAACCCCAGTCGGCGGGAGCGGGATGAACGCCCCAGACGTTGCCGGGTTCGTCGAGCGCGATACCTACCATCCACCACTGGCCGCCAGTACCTAACGGAACACAGTTCGCGATACGGGCGGTTACAGCTTTGCCGGTCGGGAGGTCGTCCAGGGAGACTTCCAGCCCAGCCTCCAGCGCGCGTGAAAGCCGCACACCGCAACCTTGTGTATTGAGCACCAGCGTGTGCCCGGACTCGGAGAATTGAGTCGCCGGGTCCAGACTGGTGACGCGAAGCGGAATCTGGGCACGGATGCGAGTGCTGCGCCTTCCTGAATCAGTGGGTTTTTCTGTAGAGTCCATGATGAGAGCTTTCTAACGATTTTACGTTCGTCAGGCCGCTTTGGTCGCGGCATCGTAGTCCGCGACGTACACCAAAGTAACTTCGCTTAGCGCCCCGCTACACCGAAATTTGGATCAAAGCCCCCGCGGCAGTGGAACTGGCCTGATGCCCATCCCGGCGGAGCATATTTGCGGAACGGATTCCGGTGCGTTGGAACGACTTCTCGCAGTCGGCGGTCGAGGGTCCGCGCATGTTCCCTTCCATGTAAGCCAGGCCGGGACAGCGGGTGCAGGTGCCGACATGACTGCAGGTCGAACACACCGGCAAATCCTTGGCTCGAATGGAGCGGACTTCATTCAGTTCGGAAGAGTGGTTCCAGATGTCGAGAAACTTCTGCCGCCGGACGTTGCCGCTGGGGAGCGGAAACTGGACGCAGGGGAAGACGTCCCCGTAGGGAGAGATATAGGCCAGGGTGTGGCCTGCGCTGCACGGATATCCTTCCATCACGTCTTCGTCAGGGGCCGGCGGTGGGGCGCAAAACTCCTCGACGTTTCCCACCAGGTCCTGGTTGTGAAAAACGCCGCCCAGTTCCGCCCCCGGAATCCGTAGATTCAAGATGGAGGTGTCGCCGTCCATTTTCGGGGTAATGGTGGGGTCCAGAGTGTACTGAACCCCCAACTCGCGGGCCAGCGCCTGCACTCCGGCATGGTCCCCCATGTTGGCCGTCATCAGAACGTTGGCGATCGTAACCCGAAGTCCTTGCTGGGCGAGGAAACGAATGGCCTGCACGCTGCGGCGGAGCGAGCCGGGAAGCTTGGTGATGGCGTCGTGAACCTCGGGGCGGTGCGAGTAGATGCTGACCTGCACCTGGTCAACGCCCAATTGCAGCATGCGGCGCGCTTCCGGCTCGCCGATCATCACCGCATTGGTCTTGATTCTCACGTTGAACATCAGGTGGCGGGCGTATTCCAGAAGCTCAAAGAAATCACGTCGCATCAGGACTTCGCCGCCGCTGAAAGTCAGGAAAAAGGTGCCGGCGTCCGCCAGTTCGTCGAGCACGCGTTTGATTTCGGCCGTGGTCATTTCGCCGTGGTCATCGTGGTCGAGGTAGCAGTGCACGCAGCGCTCGTTACAGCGGTAGGTGATGTCAAAATGAACGGACATGGGCACGCCCAGATCCAGGGCCCGCTGGCTCATCTCCTGGATCAAACTCACGCGGCCTCCGTGGGGTTGGTGGCTGAATCCGGGATGGGGCGTTCGGAAACCAGAAGGATTTGGTGGCTGGAAAGTTCTTCGACGAAACGCTCGACGTCACGGTGCGCGGTCTCGAACTCGACCTCGAACTCAACGCAGACGTGGCGGGCCACGATCTCAGACAACGGGGTCCGTCCGTCCGCTGCCTGCCAGACTACAGTCGCCACCGGATTCAGGGTAAAGAAAGTGGAATCCACGGCAGACATGATCATCATCTCGCCACCCAGCAACCGGGAGGCAATGGCGGAACTCCTCGCGATGTATTTTTCAGCCATTGTCTGGTTCACTGGATCAGGGCCCACACCCGCGAGTCGGGAGTAAAGGTCAAGCGCTGCACCCGAACCCGTTCCACAAACTCGCAGGCCGACAGAAAAACACTCTGCACCAGGTCCGCGTCCCCGGCGAAAAACAGGATGTTCCGCATCAGGCGGCGAATGGCTTCGGATTTGTCCATAGGCTCGATCTTATTTTCCGGACCCTGCATGAGGAAGAAGAGGGACTCGATGGGAGCGGAGCAATTTTCTCCGACCCGCGCAAGTTCTCCGGCGAAAGGAGTGCCACAGGCGCGATAGGCGGCGTCCACGCTATCGCGACGGACATAAGACACTTCGTCGGTGAGCAGAGTTACGTCGGGAGGCGCGAGCCGGGAGATGGTTGTCTTGCCGGCGCCGGAGACTCCGGAGAACAGGAAGGCCCGCTGGTTGCGGATGGCAGCGGCGGAATGCAGCAGAAAGCCCCCTTCCCGAGCCAGAATCAATGTGTGCACGATGCGCAGAACTGAGTCGATGGAGTAAGGGTTGGCGGATTGGCGAATGCGGCCCAGCCCGGCACCAGGGTCCCACTCGGCGCGAAAATCGCCTCTCCGCAGCCGCCATGTGCCGTCCCGCATTTCCACGCGAACATCATCGTCTGGGGCATATGCGGAAGGCTTGGTCAGTTCAATGTCAAATTCGAATCTGGGCGGCGTGGAGGAGTCGATAAAGCCAGTGTAGCGGCGGGCCAGCAGCTGGCGGAAGGACTCGTCCCGCGTGTGCAGCAGGATGGGCATGCCGCCAATATCAACCGTGATCTGGTAGCTCGGATTCACTCTCGCGCAGCTCCGTGGCACGGGATTGAAATCGCCCATGCCTCTGTTCGGTCCCTATGCTGCTCCAGCCAATGTAGCCTTGGAAGGGCAATCGTTCAGATAGCGATACTGCCAGCATCGCAACCCGACTTGCCGGAAGAGGCTCCAGTGACAAAACAACCAAGCCAGGATTCGACAAAAGGGTGAAACCGTTCGCGCCGGCGGAAAGGCTGACCCAGAGCGCCAAATTTCCGTGACTTTTCCCAGCAGTTCACTACTCTGGACCGGGGGATCATCCTCGGACATGCAATCACCTCGGGTGACGAGAAGCGCCTCATTCCCGGCGAGTTTCTGGCCTACGATCCGATGAATGAAGAACCTGTCCTGGCGCATGTAAAGCACAATCTCGCCCGGCACAACCTGCTCCGGGTGGCGGGACTCGACGGTGAGAAGATCCCCGGGCCACAAGGTTGGAAGCATGCTGACTCCGGTAGCGCGCAGGTGCAATGTGCCCCAGGACCGCAGCGCCTCGGCCGCCAGACTGCACCCGCCTTTTTCGCGTGCCTGAGGATCCATGTAGAGGCGCCTTTTGTCCATTACCCTACCCGCCAAAGTGTCACACCAGCAAGGCTTTCCAGCGGTGTGAATCTCCCGGGCGCAGCTTCACCATAACCCGGATCACATCGCGAGCGAAAGAGCTAATGTTGAGAAGTATTGAGTGGCTGGATACCCGTCGAATGTGACCGACGGATACTCTTTCGCGCAGGAGAAAATGCTCATGATACGGCTGGATGAAAACCAGATCAGGCCAGGCCGAACAGGGCGAGTAAACGGGCGCAGGAATGGTTTGTATGATAGTTTCGCCACAGGAGATTGCCGGTCCGACGATCGAGGGTTGTTACCTGACGCCTTGCCACAACCTGCACCATCCCGGCTGCCCACCTCAACCTCGCCATACGCCAGCAGTTTCAGCCCGGAACTCGACTTGATTCTGGCCTGTTGTCGTGACGATTCAGACGGATCCCGTTCCGCTCGCACCCAGCAGATTCTCCGGCACGGAGTGGATTGGGAGCGGCTGGCGCAACTCGCGCAGCATCATGGCCTGGTGCCGCTGGTCTACCGGCGGTTGTGCTCCGAGGTGGACGCCAGGCAATTGGAAGGGTTGGAGGCGCTCCGCCAGCAGGACAAGGCCAACGCCCACCGAACTCTGTGGCTGACTCTCGAACTGCTCCACATTCACAGGCACCTTCACGCTCGCGGTCTGGAAGTATTGCCTTACAAGGGGCCGGTGCTGGCGGAGATGTTGTACGGAAATGTTGCGCTGCGCCAGTTTTCCGATCTCGACTTTCTGGTCCGTTCCCAGGATTTATCCAGGATCAAGGTGGCGCTGGCGGAGCTGGGATACGAACCGGGCCTGCGCTTGGCGCAAGCGGCTGAGCGCGACTACCTCAAGTCCGGATACGAGTACACGTTTGACGGCGCTCGTGGACGCAACCTGCTCGAAATCAAGTGGCAGGTCCTGCCGCGGTTCTACTCGATCGGCTTCGACGTAAACGACTTTTTTGAGCGAGCGGCCGGAGTCACGATGGAGGGCCAGAAGCTGCGCACGCTGTGCGATCAGGACCTCATGCTGGTGCTTTGCGTCCATGCGGCCAAACATGCATGGAAGCAGATTTCCTGGCTGGGTGACATTGTGCAACTGGCGCGGTCGCAGGCGATTGACTGGGTGCTGCTGCGGGCCGAGGCACAGCGGCTTGGGGTCACGCGTATCGTCGCCGTCACCTTTTTGCTGGCTCGCAAACTGCTCGGAGCGGAGCTGCCGGCGCAGCTTGGCCTGGCCCAGGATGAGAGCGCCGAAGTTCTGGCGCAGCGCATGGTGAACCTGATTGTGGCGGAAGAAGAATTCGATGCCGAATCAGTTGCCTATTTTCGTCTGATGATGGGATTGAGAGAACGCGGACGAGACCGGGCTTCTTTTTGGTGGCGGCTCCTGATCACTCCGGGCGCGGCAGAATGGTCCGCGGTGCGGTTGCCCCGCCCGCTGTTTCCGCTGTACCGCGTGGTGCGGGTCTGCCGCCTGGCGGGGAGGTTGATTGCGCCTCGATCAGTTTAGAAAAGAAACACCCCAGGGAGTAACAGCCACGGATTAGTCGCGGAATGGCGATCTCTGAAGAGTTAGCCGAACGCTGGTTCGTAGATGAGGCAGCCCTGGGCCACTCTGCGGACGAGGGCGGTCCTATTTTCCGGCGTTCCTCTTTGCCCGACCCATCCCTGCTCGCAAGCCTTGTCTCACGCTGCGCTGGTATCCGGATTGGTCCATCTTTGCCATGGTGGCGGCGGCGATGCCGCCGGGAGTGGCGGCTTCGTGCAGCAGCGCGCGCAATGAAATACCGGATTCTCTCCAGGCCAGGATTCCGTCGGCCAGGGCGTGAGCGGCGGCAGTCAAGGCGGTCTTGCGGTCAAGGCCTAGTTTCTCGGCCTCTCCGGCCAGCGCAGCCAGAGCATGGTAGCCGTGGCTGGAAGAGTACGTGACGGTGAAGGCGTCGAACTGGCTCTCGGGAATCTCGACGACAGTTCCAACTCGCGAGAACAAGTCCCGCACTTCGCGGCGGGCCGTGGCGGGGAAATCGCGCTCGAACGTGATTGCTGTGAGACCGCGACCGATGCGGACGACCGGGCTGGGCATGGCGCGCGCCCAGCGCACGGGACGGCCCATCCAGGCGCGCAAATTCCTGAGCGGAATTCCGGCAGCCAGGCTGATCACCAACGGCGGATGAGCCTGCTTTAGCTCCTGCAGCAATTCGCGCACTGAATCCGGTCTTACGGCGACGATCAGAAGACGCGCTTGCGCGACCGCGCGCTGCAGGTCTGGATCAACCCGCACATCGTACTGACGTTTGAGTTGGCGCAGTTTGTGCGCGTGCCGATCGTGCACGACGATGGGCTGGTCGTATCCCGCCAGGTGTAACCCGGCCAGCAGCGCAGCGGTGATGCGCCCGCCGCCCAGAAAGACGATGGCATTCCTTCGTGCGCCTTTCATGCGATGGCCGCGCATGCCTGGTCTGCGGCTTCGATCAGCAGGGCAACGTCCTTTTCCGTGTGCGCGGTGGAGATGATCCAATGCAGCCCATTGGACGGAGTCATGTAAATGCCGTGGTCGAGCAGGCGATGAACGAAGCGGGAATAGAGATGAGTATCCACATACGTACAGTAGTCGCGGTAGTCGCGGATGGCGTCGCGTTCAGTGAAGTAAATCTGGAACATGGGGCCGAAGCCCTGCACGATGGCCTTCAGGCTGTGACGGCGAAAAACTTCGCGCAGGCCCCAGATGGCGTCGTCGCCCACCCGGTGCAGTTTCTGATACGTGCCGTCCACAGCCAGCAAGTCGAGATTCGCGGCCACGACTTTCATGGTAAGCCGATGTCCGTTAAAGGTGCCGTAATGCAGCACCATGTTTTCGCTCCAGCGCATGCGATCGAGAATGGATTTGGGTCCGGCCACCGCGCCCACGGGAAACCCCGCACCCAGGGCTTTGCCAAAGGTGCTGATGTCCGGTCGAATTCCGTAGTACTCCTGGCATCCGCCAGGGGCGTAGCGGAAGCCGGTGACGACTTCATCCAGGATCAGCAGCGCGCCGCAGTCCTGCGTGAGGGCGCGAAGCCGTTTGAGGTAGCCATCCTGGGGCAGGATGCAGCCCATGTTCGCCATGATGGGTTCGGTGATCACGGCAGCCAGGGCGGGGCCGTGCTGCTTCATCACTCGCTCGAGGGCATCCACGTCGTTCCACGGAGCGAGGACCACGTCGTCAAAGGTCGAGGCGGGGATGCCTTCTGAATCGGGTATGCGAGCCGGGTTGTCCCGAGAGCCCAGCTTCTCCGGCGCATGACTGTGTGCGTTCAGAAGATAGGGATCGTACCAGCCGTGGTAGTGACCTTCGAATTTGAGGAACTTGGTGCGGCCAGTGTGGGCGCGCGCGAGGCGAAGCGCCAGCATCGTGGCTTCGCTGCCGGTGTTGGTGAAGCGCACCACTTCGGCCGACGGAACCGCGCGCCGCAACCGCTCCGCGGCTTCCACTTCGGCGGAAGTTGCCGCCGCGAAGTGCGAGCCCGTCGCCATCGCCTGCGAAACTACTTCCACCAGCTGGGGATGAGCGTGTCCCTGGATCAGCGCGCCGAACGACATCATGAAGTCGATGTATTCGTTGCCATCGGCGTCCCAGACGTGCGAACCCTGGCCGCGCTCAAGAAACAGTGGGCCGGGCGAATAGACGGCGGCGCCGCGCGAAGGCGAGTTGACACCTTCGACCAGGGATTGCTGGGAGCGCTCGAACCACTGTTGCGATTTTTTGCGGTTCGCAGCCATGGTCATCGTTGAGCTTGCTCTGAACGGTGGCACGGATCTTCACCGCTTCTCGCTGATCAAAATTTTGCTTTGTCTTCTGTCTGATCGTTTTCTGTCTAATCGTTTTCTGTCTGATCCGTGAAGATCCGCGTGAATCCGTGGCCGCCTTTTTAGTCCGCGGTGCCACCACCGTCGACCACTAAAGTTGCTCCGGTCATAAAGGAAGAATCGTCCGACGCCAGAAACAGCGCCGCTTTGGCAATTTCCTCTGACGTTCCAATGCGTCCCAGGGGGCGATTGCTGCAACCCGCCAGATAGTCCTCCCATTTCTGGCCGCGCATGCGGGCATCTTCCGGCAGCATGGGCGTGTCCACGTCACCGGGGCAGATGCAGTTCACGCGGATCCCCTGGCGGCCGTGGTCAATCGCCATGGCCTTGGTGAGGAGCACGACGCCGCCTTTCGAGGCGCAGTAGGCGATGGCCGCGTCGCCGCCGACGATTCCCCAGCCTGAACTGTTGTTGATGATGACACCACTCCCTTGCTCGATCATCGAGGGCAGGGCGAATTTCGACATCAGGAAAGTGCCTTTCAGGTTGATGTCGATTTGCAGGTCCCATTCCTCTTCGCTGCAATCCACCGCGGTGTGGGGATAGAAAATGCCGGCGTTGTTGAACAGGATGTCGACGCGTCCGAAGGCGGCGAGGGTTTCATCGACAGCCCGGCGACATTCGGCGGCCTTGCGAACGTCGGTGCGCAGGAAGATGGCCTGGCCGCCGTCGTTCAGGATTTTTTCGGTCACGGCGTGACCCCGCTTCTCGTTACGGCCGGTGATGGCGATTTTGGCGCCTTCTCTGGCGAAGAGGATGGCAGTGGCTTCCCCGATGCCGGAAGTGCCTCCGGTGATGAGAGCGACTTTGTTGGCGAGGCGCATGCTGAAAATCTTCCCGACTTACGTAGGCCCAGACGTCCTCGTCTGGGCGGGCGAGCAAAGCTCGCCTGAATTGGGTGATCACAGAACCCTTGCGGAGCTTTGCTCCGCTGGGCAGACGAGGACGTCTGCCCCTACGCGGATCCTGCCAGTCCTCCACCATCCACGACCAATGCCGTTCCGGTCACGAACGTCGACGCATCGCCGGCCAGGTACAGAGCGGCTTGGGCGATTTCCTCGGGCTTGCCCACTCGTCCCAGCGGCCGCCTTGCCGATTCCGCCAGGAACTTATGGTTGGGTTCTCCCAGTTGCCGGGCTTCGTTCTGCAGCATGGCGGTATCGGTGTCGCCGGGGCAGATGCAGTTTACGCGAATATTCTGCGGGCCGTGGTCGATCGCCATGGCCTTGGTCAGTAAAACGACTGCCCCCTTGGAAGCGCAATACACTGCCGCTCTGGCCCCGCCCGCGAGACCCCAACCGGAAGCCGTGTTAATGATGGAGCCGCCGCCCGCCGATGCCATGATGGGAATGACCAGCCGGCACATCAGAAAAATGGCTTTTACGTTCACCGCCATGACCCGGTCCCAGTCGGTCTCACTGAGTTCGACAACCGAGGCGCGGCGGATGATGCCAGCGTTGTTGAAGAGAATGTGGATGCCACCAAGGTCGTGGACGGCGCGCTCAACCACGCGCTGGCAGTCCACGGCGCGGGTGACGTCCGCAGGTTCGAAGATGGCGCGGCCGCCGTGTCTGGTGATTTCGCCGGCGGCAGCATGGCCGGCGGATTCATTCACATCCGTGAGAACGACCGACGCGCCTTCGCGGGCGAAGAGGAGAGCCGTGGCGCGCCCAATGCCAGAGGCGGCGCCGGTGACGACGGCGATTTTTCCATGAAGCTGATTCTGCGGCATGAATTGCTATGTCATCCTGAGCTATGCGGCCGCTTTGCATTGCGAAGCAGCCGCGCAGTCGAAGACCCCTACCTGCTGGACCGTATCCTGCGAATCTTGCCATCGAGCTCCAATTACCGTGGAGATGATAGGGGTCCTTCGACTCCGCGAGTCCATTCGCAAAGCGAATGGACTGGCTGCGCTCAGGATGACATTTCCAGTTTTTCAGGGCCTCTTTCCTCGTGCCCTTCCCCGGTCACCGGCTGGCCAAGCCTCCCGCGGTCTCCGCGCCGTCAATGGTATACACCTGGCCGGTGATGTAGGCCGCGTCGTCGGAGGCCAGAAACGCGAACAGGGCCGCGATCTCCTCCGGTTGGGCGTGGCGTCCCAGGGGAATCTTGCGATTGACCGCGTCCAGCATCTGGTCGGTGTATTCGGCGCGCTGCATGGGGGTAAGCACGTATCCCGGCGCGATCGCACACACTCGGACTTTGGGCGCGAGTTCCAGCGCCATGGACTTGGTCAGCTCGATGACTCCTGCTTTGGTGGCGTTGTAGTCGGCATAGTAGGGCTGTCCCACCAGGCCGTTGGTGGATGCCGTCTGCAGAATCACGCCGCTGCCGCGCTCCCACATGTGCCGGGCAGCGGTCTGTGCCATGTAAAAGACACCGGTGAGATTGACGGCGATTACTTTGTCCCATTCTTCCGGCGTGATGTCGAGGAAGTTATGACGGATGCTGATGCCGGCGTTGTTGATCAGAATGTCCACGCCCCCCATCAGTCGCAAGGTTTCGGCAAACGCGGCGTTTACTTGGCGCAGGTCGGAGACGTCGGCGTCCACCGTGCCGGCCAATTTCGGCAGTTGGGACTGGATTTGAGCGCGGCCTTTGGCGTCGCGGTCGAGCACCACCACGGTCGCGCCTTCTTCCAAGAAGCGGGCAGCCGTGGCGGCGCCGATCCCGCTCGCGCCTCCGGTGATCAGTACGCGCTTGCCCTTAAGTCCCCGCATGGATCTCCTTTGAACGTGTAATGTGGGCGCGGGCGTCCCGCCCGTGCTTCTTTCAATCTCTATGATGCTAAATGATGAATGGCCCCAGCACGAGCGAGGACGCTCGCGCCTACATTAAACCTTGCCGCCGAAGAGGAAGACCAGTTCGATGACCAGGATGATCACCACCATGAGTTCGAGCACGAAGGCGCGGCTCTGGTTGAACTGATCCACCATGAAGCGGTAAAGGTCTTCGGCGGTTTGCAGTTTCTGGGTGACCAGATCCTTGTAGTCGGGCACGCCGACTTTGGCGGCTGCCAGCTTGTACAGACGCGCGGAGAACATGTCGCTGAGAAACTTGATGGCATTGTCGGCGCGCTCGGTCAGTTCGTTCACGTCGAGCAGGACAGTGTGCAGCTTGGTTGCGGCCCTGGCCAGGCGCCAGCGAGCCAGCATTCCAGTGCCTTTGTCGAGACCGGCATAAACAATCTCCAGCTCGCGGGTGAGCAATTCATCGTAGTGGCGGAATTCCAGCAACTGCGAGTTGGCGTACTCCAGGAGCTGGATGGCAGTCTCGGCGCCGGCCTCGCTGTCATAGAGGAAAGCGGCGTTCCAGCCGATTACCGCCAGATCATTGGGATAGTAGGAAATGCGGGACTGCAGGATTTCGTTGCGCTCGCCGTCGGAGAGCTGCGCGGTTTCGCCGCGCACGATTTGTGCGATGCGTCCGCCCTGGGAAGTGCACAGCTCGGTGGCGGAGGGAGCGCCGGCCATCTCCCGTACATGGAAAATAAAGTAGTCCTCGCTCAGCCACTCGGGATACTGCTTGATCAGTGCAGGAGACGCCCGCTCCAGTTTCTGGTGCACGATGCGGGAGGCGTACTTCTCAAAGTCGACGTCCCAAACCCAGCGGCTGCCCATTCGGACCAGGGTGTCCCAGTCGCCGGAAAAAGGCAGCTCGAAGACCACACTCAAAACGCCGTAGTCGTAATACTTGATTTGACCCTCGAGCCGTTCGCCGCTGTCCAGGATCAGAGGCTCGATGGGCTCAACTACCGGGGGCCGCTGGTAGCGAACGTACCCGGGCGCGGGGTGCTTGAAACTGGGCTGCTCCAGGGTGCGGGCGCCAAAGATTTGACGTAGCTGGTCGAGCCGAATTTCTTCGCAAACGTCGAACTGGATGAGGACGAGGACGGAACCGCTCAGCGCCGGCTCGACCGGGATCTCCGTCGTGGGCGTGGTCTCGGGCAGGTTAAGAATAATTTCGGAGTTCAAAGCCATAAAAACCTACTTGCCAGCCGGGAATGAGAAGGTAGGATTTGCCCCAGCTATCGATACTTACTATTGTCCCAGAATCCCTGCGGGTTGGGGAGAGTCCAAGAGGTAAATATGTATGTTATTGATTATGCAGGTGTTAGTTTCGGAGTAAGGGTGTCTTCCACATGGGTCAGCATGGCTCTCGCTCGCTCGGCAGTGGACCTCGGCCCTGGGCGGACCGATGATGCGGGGAAGATGGAGCACGAGCGGGACGCTCGCGCCTACATCCGGCTTTTCAGCCACCAGAGGCCGGCCGCGGCGGCGGCGGCTCCGGCTGCTGCCAGGCCTGCCCGCTTCATTGAGCGATCCAGTTCCGCCTGTCTCTTGTCGACCTGCGGCTGTTCGGGGTAGGGGCTGTCGGGCGGGAGGGGCCCTTTCAGGGCGGTTGCGATTACTTCCGCCAGGTGCAGGGCTTGGCGGTCGGTGCCTTGGGCGATCTGTTCTCGGCAACTGAAGCCGTCAGCGATGATCAGGCTTTCGGGGGAAGCTTGGCGGACTGCGGGCAGGAGCTCCAGTTCACCGATGGCCATGGAGACATCGTACTTTTCGTGGTCGAATCCGAACGACCCGGCCATTCCGCAGCAGCCCGGCGCGGGAGCGCTCCAGTCGATGCCCATTTTTCGCAGAACCGACTCCTCATCGGTCATTCCCATGAGCGACTTGTGGTGGCAATGACCGTGGATGAGGGCCTTGGCGGAGAGATTGGGCAGCTGAAAGTGGGCGGCCTTCTTCTCCAGAAATTCGCTCAGGAGAAACGACTGCCGGGAGAGCTTCTGGGCGCGGGGGTCGTCGGGGAAAAGATTGATCAGTTCGTCACGGAACACGGCGGCGCAACTGGGCTCCAGAACGACGATCGGAATTGCGGCTTCGATTTCCGGGGATAAGGTATCCAAAATCTTGAGCAGCAGACGCTTGGCCCGATCCAGCATGCCGAAATCGTAGAGAGGGCGTCCGCAACAAAGAATGGTTTCGGGTATGGACACACGAAACCCGGCGGCCTCCAGGACCTCTACCGCAGCCTTGGCGGTGTCGGGCAGGAAGTAGTTGTTGAAGGTGTCGGGCCAGAGCATGACCAGCGCGGCCTCGGGATTGGGCGGCTGCCGCTGCTCGAACCAGTCACGAAAGGTCTGCGGCGCGAACGCCGGAATGCTGCGCTGCTGCGGCATGCCCGCCGCCAGCTTGGCGATATCCCGCAGGAAGGGCAACTGGGTGGCAAGGTTCACTAACCCCGGCACCTTGGAGGCGAGCCGGGCCCAGATGTCGATGTTGGCGAAAGCGTAGTCGCTGCGCGGACGCAGGCGTCCTTCGTGATAGTGAGAGAGAAACTCGGCCTTGTAGGTGGCCAGGTCCACGCTCACCGGGCAGTCGCTCTTGCAGCCTTTGCAGGAGAGGCACAGATCAAGGGAGTGCTTTACGTTCTCGTCGCGCCAGCGGTCGCGGATCACCTCGCCCTGGGCCATCTCCCAAAGCAGGTGGGCGCGGCCGCGGGTGGAATGCTCCTCCTCGTGGGTCACACGCCAACTGGGGCACATGACGCCGCCTTCGTCGCGGCGGCATTTTCCAACCCCCACGCAGCGCAGGGTAGCGCGGGCCAGGCTGCCCTCGTCCTGGGGAAACTGGAAGTGGGTCTCAGGCTCCCAGGGCTTGTAGTCGGCGCCCAACCGCAAACTCTCGTCCATGCGGTAGGGCTCGACGACCTTGCCTGGGTTCATCTTCCAGGCAGGATCCCAGAGCGTTTTGAATTCACAAAAGGCGGTAATCAGTTCGGGACCGAACATTCGGGGCAGTAGTTCTGCTCGCGCCTGGCCGTCTCCGTGCTCCCCGGAGATCGATCCGCCGCAACTGACTACCAGGTCGGTGGCCGCCTCCATGAACTTCCGAAACTTGGCAATGCCCGGCTTCGATTGCAGATCGAAGTTGATGCGGTTATGGACGCAGCCGTGGCCGAAGTGTCCGTAGAGCGGGCCGCGATAGTCGAAGCTATTCAGCAGCTGGCGCAGGTCGCGCAAGTATTGGCCGAGCTTTTCCGGGGCCACGGCCGAGTCTTCCCAGCCTTCCCAGGACAAGTCCTCGCCGGGGACGTAGGAGACCACGCCCAGGCTGGACTCGCGCACGTCCCACACCCGCCTGATGTGCTCCCGGTTGGTGAACAACCGCATCTGCGGCGGATTCGGGCTCCGGTTCAACGCTTCCATCAGGCGGGAAGCCTGAGCTTCGGCTGCAGGGATAGTATCGGAACCGAATTCCGCCAGCAGCCATCCGCCGCCTTCAGGCAACAACGCCAATCCTTCGGAGTTGATGCCTTTGCGGCGCGTGTATTCGACCAACAAGTCATCGACTCCCTCGAGGCCGATCGGTTTGTGGGCCATGACATCGGGGACGTGGTCGGCGCACTGGAAAATATCAGGATAGGCGATCACCAGCAGGACCCGTGCCGGCGGGCTTTCCACCAGACGGCAGGTGGCCTCAAGCACAGAGACACAGGTGCCTTCGGACCCAACCAGAGAGCGGGCCACATTGAATCCATTTTCGGGCAGCAGGTAGTTCAGGTTGTAGCCTGAAACCCGGCGGGGAATATTGGGGATAGCGCCGGCGGACAAGGTCCGAATATTGATCGCGCAGTCTTTTCAGGCCGGCGTAGATTTCTCCCCGGCGACCGCCTCCGCCAATAATCTGTTCGAGTTCAGCGTCGCTGGTCGTGCCTGCCTTCATCCGCAGGCCGTCGTAGGTGAGGATCTCGAGCGCCTCGATGTTGTCGTCGGTCTTTCCCGCCATCACCGAGTGGACGCCGCAGGAGTTGTTCCCGATCATGCCGCCCAGGGTGCAGCGATCGTGGGTGGCCGGGTCCGGCCCGAAAGTCAGGTGATGTTTTTCCGCCGCATTGCGAAGGTGGTCGAGAACCACTCCAGGCTGTACGCGGGCGGTGCGCCGTTGCGGATCGATTTCCAGGATGCTGGCCATGTAGCGGGTGAAATCCAGCACCAGGGCCACGTTGCAGCATTGGCCGGCGAGCGAGGTTCCGCCGCCGCGGCACAATAGCGGAGCGCCATATTCGCGCGCGAGCGAGACGGCGGCGATGACGTCGTCGGCGTCGCGGGGACGAACTACACCGATGGGGACCTGGCGATAGTTGGAGCCGTCGGTGGCGTAGAGGGCGCGGCTGCTGGCATCGAAACGGACGTCGCCGCGGATGTTCTTGCGTAAGGCCTCTTCCAGCGTGGCCGCATCCACCACGGAACTGCGGGCGGCGCTGGCGATTTCTACGTATTTGTCGGACATTCTTTCGTCGTTCCCCTGGGGTCGAAGCTCCCACAATTGAATGCAGAGGCTTCCGTGACGGGACGGGCGGGACGCCCGTCCTCCATTTCAATTCCAATCTGTCGTAAAGGCTTAGTTGTCCGAGTCACCGTTGATCATCTTGCCGGAGACTCTGGCGATGTGAATTCTGGTCTTGCCGTCCTTCGGCTCAATATTAATGGTGATCATGTTTTTCTTGTCGGTGGAGATGATGGAGTAGTGGTCGCCGGCGGTGGAGATCGCACTGGCGTTGGGAAGCTTCGACTTATAAAACTCACCCACCGTGTTGACAGGATCATCAGACTCAAACTCGGCCGCGGCGGTGTGCATCGCACCCATCGTCATATTCGACGTCGTGCCCTTGATGACCCGTGCTCCAGGGTATAAATCAACGCCCAGGTTGCGTGCGGCATCTTCGGGATCGGTGGAAGTATTCATGGTTCCGAAGGGGGTTTCGACGCGCACATTCCCGTCTTCATTGTGAATCCGGCTGTGCTTGGCGATGCGGTAGCCGATGAAGGAGACGGTTCCTATCCCCAGAATGCCGAGAACCACAATGACGCCGACCACGATCAGGATGATCTTGAGGGCACTGCTGTTCTGAGATGGAGCCGGAGCGGCTCCGGTAAAGACGGGGGCCGCGGGAGCAGACGCAGCGCCGGGTTGAGTGGTGCCGCATTTATTGCAAAATTTTGCTCCGGGATCCAGAGTCGCGCCACAGGAATTACAGAACGCCATCGCAGCACCTCGCGCTCATGGTTTTGTTGACCGAGGCAGGAGTATATCGCAAGTTTACATCACCAGCCGAGTGGTGTAGTCGGCCAAGCTCAAGCCCAGCAGCAACAGCAGAAAGAAGATCGCGGAGATCACCACTACCTTGATCAATTTTTCGCTGGTGTACTTGACGTGCATGAAGATCAGGACGACCAGCAGCGCCTTCGTGGTTGCGATGACCAGGGCCACGACCGTGTTGAATGGCCCCAGGTCGACGAAAGCGATGCCGGCGGTCAAGCCGGTCAAGACCAGTAGCGTCAGCCAGACTGCGATGTTGGTTTTCGCGGAGACGATGTGTTCAGACATGGCAGTGCTCACTTCTTGCGGTCGATCAGGTAGAGCAATGGAAACAAATAAATCCAGACAATGTCCACAAAGTGCCAGTACAAGCCGGAATTTTCGAGCGGCGTGTGATATTCGGGCGTGTACGCGCCCTTCCACGCATGGTAGAGCAGATAGGTGAAAATCCCGACTCCGATGATCATATGCAGCGCGTGCATACCGGTCATGGCAAAGTAGAGTGAGAAGAAAAGTTGCGCGTGGTGCTGGTCCACCGGCTGTCCAGGATGCCCGGGAATGGCGCCCTCGAAATTGAAGGTAGGACCAGGGACGTGGTGCTCCTCGAACTTGGTGGTCCACTCCATCGCTTTAATGCCCAGGAAGGCCAGACCCAGGACCAGAGTCAGGGCGAGGTAGATGACCTGCTGCTGACGCTTGCCCAACTGCGCGGCGCGCACCGCCATCACCACCGTCAAGCTGCTGCAGATAAGCACGGCAGTATTCACCGTTCCTAAAACGACGTCCAGCGAACTGCTGGCGGCGGCGAAGTCGGGGAAATACCAGTAGCGGTAGATCAGGTAGGCGCAGAACATGCCGCCGAAAAACATGATCTCGGTCCCCAGAAACAGCCACATGCCCAGCGATGAAGCTTCGCGCTGCTGTTCCATGTCGGCAAAGTGGTGCCGAAGTGCCGGGTTGTGAGGTTCGACGGCGATTGGACTATCCGCCACTGCGGGCCTCCTGGGGAGCGGGAATGTTTTCGTAATCGTAAGCTTCCCAATCGACGACCGGGGGCTGGTCAAAATTAAGAGTTGGCGGCGGCGAAGACGTCATCCACTCCAGGCCGGAAGCCCCCCAGGGATTGGCCGGCGCGATCTTTCCGTAGCGCATGGACCACAGGAAATAGACCATCGGGAGAAGATACCCGACCGCCAGAATCGTGGATCCAGCTGTCGAAAGCACGTTCAGCACCTGGAACTCCGGAGGATATTGCCAGTAGCGGCGCGGCATCCCCAAGTATCCCAGAATGAACTGGGGGAAAAAAGTCAGGTTGAATCCGAGGAACACGATGAGGGCCGCCAGCCGGCCCAGCGATTCGGGGTACATCCGGCCGGAAATTTTCGGCCACCAGAAATGCATGCCACCCAGGTAGCCCATCACGGCCCCACCGACCATGATGTAGTGGAAGTGGGCGATGACGAAGTAGGTGTCGGTCACGTGCACATCAATTCCCAACGCCGCGAGAAACAATCCGGTCAGCCCGCCCATGGTGAACAGGCCGATAAATCCGAAGGCGTACAGCATCGGGGTGGAAAACGTGATCGAGCCCTTGTACATGGTGGCGGTCCAGTTGAAGACCTTGATGGCCGAAGGGACGGCAACCAGGTAGCTGAGGGCAGAGAAGACAAGCGCGGCATATAGCGAAATGCCGGCCACAAACATGTGGTGCGCCCACACCAGAAAGCCAAGGACCGCGATTCCGATACTCGACATGGCGATGAACTTGTATCCGAACACGCGTTTGCGGCAGAAGCAGGGGACAATCTCGGTGACCACTCCCATCGCGGGCAGAATCATGATGTACACCGCGGGATGGGAATAGAACCAGAACAAGTGCTGAAACAGAAGTGGATCGCCTCCCCGCGTGGGATCGAAGATGCCGAGGTGCATCGTACGCTCGAGAACCACCAGCACCAGAGTGACGGCGATGACCGGCGTTCCGAGCAACTGGATGATGCTGGTGGCGTAATGTGCCCAGATGAACAGGGGCAAGCGGTTCCAGGTCATGCCGGGGGCGCGCATGCGGTGGATGGTGACCACGAAATTCAGCCCGGTCAGGATGGATGAGAATCCCGCGACGAAGATGGCAAGCCCGGCCTCGACGACCTTGGTATTGCTGAAAGCCGTGCTGAAGGGCGTGTAGAACGTCCAGCCGGTGTCCACGCCGCCGGTGAGCATGCAGTGCAGCATCAACGCGCCGGCGATGATGTACAGATACCAGCTCAGCAGGTTGATTCGGGGGAAAGCCAGGTCCTTGGCGCCGATCATCAGCGGCACCAGGAAATTGCCCAGCACGGCTGGAATGGAGGGAATCAGGAAAAAGAAGATCATCACCTGGCCGTGCATGGTGAAGAGCTTGTTGTAAGTGTCGGCCTGCACCAGGTCGCCCGCCGGAGTCAGCAATTCCAGCCGGATCAGCAGGGCAAAAAACCCTCCGATAAAGAAGAAAAAAGTAATGGACAGCAGGTAGAGCAGCGCGATTCGTTTGTGATCGACGGTGAGCAGCCAGGACTTGATGCCAAATTCCTGGTTGAGATAAGTTTCGCGTTCCGCGGTGATCGCTGCCGTGGCCATTGCTATTGCACCTTTGGTTCCTGCGGTTTCGCGCCCGGCGGAATCACCGTCGGACCGCCCGCCGCTCCCGATGGACTCGGGTTTAACGATTTAACGTATGCCACCAGCGCGTTGAGTTGATCTTCACTCACCAGTCCCTGGAAAACCGGCATGATGGGTTTGAATCCGCTGACAACTTTCGCGGCCGGCGTCAGAATGGATTCCCGAATGTAGTTTTCGTCGGCGGTGACCACGCGCCCGTCTTCCAGCTCCACGGGCTTGCCAAACAGTCCGACCAGATTGGGGCCGCGGCCCTGCGTATCCGAGCGGTGACAGGTGGAGCAGCCAAGCTGCAAAAAGATATTCTGCCCATTGGACGCCATCGATCCGGAAGCCCCTCCGCCGCTGAGCCAGGCCTCATACTCCGCCGGTTCCAGCACCACCACCTGGCCAATCATTCCGGAGTGCTGCGAGCCGCAATACTCGGCGCAGAAGAGATGATAAATCCCCGCCTTAGTGGGACGGAACCATGCCGTGGTGTAGCGGCCGGGCAGGACATCCTGCTTGATGCGGAAGGCGGGAACGTAAAAGCTGTGGATCACGTCCTGTGAGGTCAGGATGAGTTTGACATCGCGGCCCACCGGCACGTGCAGTTGGTTGATTTCGCGCGGCCCTTCTTCGTGCTGCAGCTTCCACATCCACTGCTTGGCCACGACGTAGACCTCGGTCGCTCCCCGCGGCGGCGTGCGCTCCTTGAAGTAGATCACCGCGCCCCACACGAAGATCACGACGAAAATACAGAGCGGAATCACCGACCAGGTCAGTTCCAGCGCAGTCGAACCTTCAATCTGTTCGGCCTTCACTCCTGGGCGGCGGCGATAGCGAATGGCGAACACGATGATCGCGATGAAAATGGCCACGCTTACCATCGTCGACAAAATGACCAGGAAGACAAAGAGCGCGTCTACGCTCCCGGCTGTCGTCGAGGCTCGTGCGGGCCAAAGTGGAAAGGTATCGAACATAGCTAGTCGTTCGCCGCTGGTCGTTGGTCGATGGTCTTCATTTTTCTTAGCCTTGCCATCATCTTGCCGCGGGCCGATTGTTTCCTGATCCCAAACGGATCAGGACGGCCATGAAAATACCCAGGAACAATATGGTTGCCAGTCCGGAAAGCTTCAGGACGCGCGAGATGACTGGCCCATACTTCCCGATCGTGGGGTCATAGTGATAGCAGTACAGGAGCACCTGGTCCGCCAGGGTGCCGATCTTGTTCTGGGACGCCTGGATCAGCGCCAGGCGCAAGTCCTTGGGCGCGTACTCGACTCCGTAGTAGTACTGGGCAATTTTGCCGTCCGGTTTCAACACCATGATGGCAGTGGCGTGCGCGAACTGGCCGGTCTTGGGGTTGTACTGATATTGGAATCCCGCGGCCTGGGTCAGCGCGTCAATCGATTCCTGCGGGCCGGTCAGGAAGTGCCAGCCATCGGCGGCGCCGGCGCGCCCGTAACGCTTCAGGAATTCGGCCTTCTTCTTTGTAGCCATGTCCGGCGTTTCGCGCGGATCGAAGCTTACCGTCAGGACCTCGAATTGCTTGCCCACGTCGAATTTCAGGACGCGCAACGCGCTTTCGAGGCCGCTGAGGACTTCGTTACAGAGCATGGGGCAGTTGTAATAAACCAGGTTGAGGATCATCGGCTTCTTGCCGAAGTAATCGCCCAGGCGAACCGGCTTGCCGTTTTCGTCGCGGAAAGTGAGGTCCGGGGGAATCTGTTCGTCCAGATGCTGCTCGATGCCGACGTGCTTCAGTCCCGGCGGACGGATATTCGCGGGCGGCGACATGGTGCCCTGGGTCATGCCTTGGCCGAAGGACAGCGCGGACAGCAAGAGCATGGTGAATACGGTCGTCAGAATTCCTTTCGAGTTGTTAGTTCTGCCTGACACTGCTTATCCTTTCATGGCGCTGCAATTCAAAAATCCTTTCCGCTACTTGTGCTTCGCGGGTAGGCGGCTGGTATCGGACCGCCGCGCCGCTTCTCTGCGCGACATTCACGTCTGATGGCGGAACCTCTCCGGCCTGCGGCCGGGTGGGGAGTCCGCGCTGCGCCAGCAGTTCCATGGCCCGGTCGATGGGAATCCGCACCACTCCGGCTTGCTGGTCTACCCAACCGTAGCTGTGCAACGTGTTCTCTTCCTGCAAGCGGAACTCGTTAATCTCCATCGGTTCGTTGGTTTCCAGCCGGGGCTGGGGAAATTTCGCGATGTCGGCCGGCGTAACCGTGCGCGTGTCTGCCGTGGTCTGCTGCGCCAGCGGACTGAGCGCGGGCTGATGGCGGTTCTCGCGTGCGTCCAGATAGCTGTACATCCCTTTCAGAACGAGCGCCACCAGCAGGCAGGCGACGGTCAGCGCGAGCAGGAATAGAACGATGGGCTTGGCCGCGAGGTCTTCGCGTTCAAATCCTGGTTCCCGGTCTGGCCCGTCGATGTGGTTGTCGTCACTCATTCTTAATTACTCATGTGCCGCTTCGAGAACTTCCACGGCATAGACGTCGTACGCCGGGACCAGGGGCATCGCGCTCAGATTGCGGAAGAAGTACGCCAGCCACAGGCCTCCCATCGCAATCGGAACCACCACATCCAGCCAGGTAACGTTGAAAGTCTGGGAGAAGCTAGGCTCGATGACCCAGAACAGGTCAACATAACGCATCAGCAACAGCCACCCCGCCAGCCAGACCAGGCGCGTGATATCACGTTTGAACGGGCGCGAAATCAAAAACACGAACGGCACCGCGAAATGGAACAGGACCAGGAACAGGCCCACATATCCCCAGCCGCCATTCAGTCGCCGCATGTACCAGGTAATTTCCTCGGGCAAATTTCCCGCCCAGATGATCAGCCACTGCGAGAACGCGAAGTAGGCCCACACCATGATGAAGGCCAGCATGAATTTTCCATGATCGTGCACCTGCTCCGGCTTGAGCAATTCCGACATGGGCTTGTAGCGGAACAGGATCCGCTCCACCACCACGGCGAAGCAAAGCGCCGATAGCACCTGCCCGATCAGGAACGAGAGGCCATAAATGGTGGAAATCCAACTGGGATCGATGGACATGATCCAATCGATGGCTGCGAACGTGATGGTAAAGCCGTAGAGGATCAGGCCCGGTCCGCTGAGCGCCTTGAAGCGGGCACTGTTGTCCCGCATCGGCGGATGGTCCTGCTCCGCCGACCATTTGGTCAGGAGGAATGACAGCACCCACCAGATGGCAAAATAAATTGCGGCGCGAAAGATAAATCCATTGACCGTAAGGTAGGTCCTGGTGATGTCCTGCAGGTGCTCGCGCAGATGCTTGTCCGCAATGCCATCCAGCGGCCGGGCCCAGATGTATAGCCGGTGTATGCCAAACAGCAGCGGGATAAACAACGCCACCATCAGCGGCACACAGCGCATGGCCGCTCCCAGAATCCTGCGGATCACCATTCCCCACGCGCCTTTGGTCAGGTGGCGGAGCATGAGGATGGCCATCGATCCCAGGGTCACGCCCAGCCACGCCATGAAGGCCAGCAGGTAAGCGCGAAAGAATTCGTCGGGACGAAGCCATGCGCCCAGGCCCGCGAAAACACTAAAGACCAGGCCGATGATCAGCGAGCGCTGCTGGATGGTTTTCACCACCGGCGGTGTCATCAGGTCGAGGTTGCGCATGGGAACCGTCGTCATTTCGGCCCCTCCTGCGGCGCCCCGGTTCCGGGTTCGATCACCGGCAGGGTCGCACCCGAACCCAGTTCCTCGAAATGTGGGGGCTCGGAAGGAACTTTCTGACCTGACGGGACGTCCGCGGCGGTGGCTGCCTGGCTCAGCTGCAAGGCGCGGATGTAGGCGACAATCGCCCAGCGATCCTGAGGCGCGATTTGCGCGGCGTAGTCGGGCATGGCACCGAAGCCATTGGTGATCACGTCGAAGAAATATCCCAGAGGCGCCTTGCGCAGGCGCTCACTGTGATAGGAAGGCGGTTTGCGTGGAAAACCGCGCGACGGAACCACGCCATTGCCATCGCCCAGCCGGGAATGACACGGAGCGCAATAAATGTCGTAGCGCTGCTGTCCGCGGGCCAGGAGTTCCGGGGTGACCGGGAAGGGCATATAGTCTCCGGGATTGTTGCCCATCTTTCCGGTGTAGAGATAGGTGTCTGCGCGCAACTCGCCGCGGGCGACGGTGCCTTCGACCGGCGGGCGCGCCGAGCGCAGGTCGGTGTAGAAATCGCTGCGAGCGAAAGGCTTGAAGCGCGGCTGGTCATGCATATCCTGACGGCACCCGGCGAGCAGGCAGCAGGGCGATAAACAAGGCAAGGGTGGTGCCGGCCTTCAGGCCTGCAATACACAACCCTCTTCCGCGTGTCATCCTGAGCGGAGCGAGAAGATTCGCTTGCGAAGCTTCCCGTGGAGTCGAAGGACCCCTATGGGCGGATGAGTCGGTGGTCGGGTAGGGGTCCCTCGACTTGCTCTCACCGCGCCAGCGCGGCTCGAGCCGCGCTCGGGATGACTCGTTCTTTTGGCGGGAGCGCCGCTCCACTCCAAGCCCGAAGAATTGGAAAGGATGCTTAATCGGGCACCTCCGAGATGGAGCGCGGCCCCAGCTTTTCCAGAAAACTGCGGACTTCCGTCGGGTTGTACTTGGGATCGGAGGAGAACACGATCAGGAAAAATCTGTCTTTCGTAGCGAACGCGAAGCGGGGCACATTGAATACCGGGTGATAGGGCATGGGCAGTCCGTTGAGCGCCAGCATGCCGAACACGGCAAAGATCCCGCCAAAGAGGATGGTCATCTCAAACGTCACGACGATGAATGCGGGCCAGGAATGATACGGCTTGCCGCCAACATTCACCGGATAACTCACAACCGAAATCCAGTACTGCAGGAGGTAGCCGCCCAGGCCTCCGAGCAAGGCGCCGATCAGCACCACCAGCGGAACCTCGTCGCGATGGAAACCGATGGCTTCCGCCAGGCCCTCAACCGGGAACGGGCTATAGGCGTCGATTCTCTTGTAGCCGGCCTCGCGGGTGCGGTTGGCGGCATCCATCAGCGCATTGACCGAATCGAATTCGGCCATGATCCCGTAGACCTTGGTGCGCTTCATTCCTTGACCTCCGCTTCGGGCAGCAGGGTCCGCATTTCAAAAATCGAAATCATGGGCAGGATGCGCACGAACAGGAACATGCAGGCCAGGAAGAACCCAATGGTCCCGATGAAGGTCATCCAGTCCCACCGGGTGGGGTAGTACATCCCCCAGGACGAGGTGAGGAAGTCGCGCTGCAAACTGACCACCACGATGATGAATCGTTCCAGCCACATGCCGCACAGCACGTCCAGCGAAACCAGGAACAGCCAGAACGGGCTGCTGCGTAGCTTGGGAATCCACAGCACTTGGGGAATTCCGATGTTGCAGATCAGCAGCATGAAATAAAAGAATGCGTAGGGCCCGTGCAGCCGGTTCCACAGGGTATAAGCGTCATAGCGATTCCCGCTATACCATCCCATGAAGGCCTCAACGCCATAGCCATAGGCGACGATCAGGCCGGTGGCCAGCATCACCTTGGCCGAGTTCTGCAGATGGGTTACGGTGATGAAGTCTTCCAGGTTGTAAATTTTGCGAATGGGGATGGCCAGCATCAGCACCATCGCGAAGCCGGAATAAATCGCGCCCGCCACGAAATAGGGTGGGAAGATCGTGGTGTGCCAGCCGGGGACGATGGCGATCGCGAAGTCGAAGCTAACCACGGTGTGCACGGAGAGAACCAGCGGCGTGGCCAGTCCGGCGAGCAGCAGGTACGCGGTCTCGTAGCGGTGCCAGTGCCGGGCCGAACCGCGCCAGCCCATGGCCAGCATGCCGTAGATGATCTTCTTCCAGCGTTCCTCGGAACGGTCACGCAAGGTGGCCAGGTCCGGAATCAGTCCAATAAACCAGAACAATGCTGAAATTGTGGCGTAGGTCGAGACCGCAAACACGTCCCACACCAGCGGGCTGCGGAATTGCGGCCAATACCGCATGGTGTTGGGATAGGGAAAGAGCCAGTAAAACAGCCAGGGCCGGCCCAGGTGAAGCAGGGGAAACATGCCGGCGCAAGCTACCGCAAACAGCGTCATGGCCTCGGCGAAGCGGTTGATCGAGTTGCGCCACGATTGCCGCAGCAAGAGCAGAATGGCTGAGATCAGGGTGCCGGCGTGACCGATTCCGATCCACCACACGAAGTTGACGATGGCAAAGCCCCAGGCAATGGGAACCGTGATTCCCCAGATGCCCACGCCCTTCACAAACAGATAGCCGATGGCGAACAGCAGCATCATGGTCAGCAGGAACATGACCCCGAAGCCGATGAACCATGAGTCCGAGGTGGGACGAGTCAGCACGATGGAGCTGATCTTGTCCGTGACTGAGCCCAGCGTGTATCCGGGTTCGATGACCGGCGCTCGTGGTTCTATGGGTTCGTCCATGATTTAGCCGTGCTCTGTTTCAAGTTCAGGGTTCGGGTTGCGAATGTCCGCCAGGTACGTGGTGCGCGGGCGCGTGTTCAGGTCCGCCAGCAGGCTATAGTTCCGCCCCTGTGCTTTCAACTTTGACACCCGGCTCTCGGGATCGTTGATATTTCCAAAAACGATGGCGTTCGCCGGACACGACTGCTGGCACGCCGTCTGCAGTTTGCCGTCCTGAATCTTGCGGTCTTCGCGCTCGGCATCAATGCGGTGCTCGTTGATGCGCTGCACGCAGTACGTACACTTTTCCATCACGCCGCGGCTGCGGACGGTGACATCGGGATTGCGCATCATCTTGTACTGCGCCGTCTCCCAATCCTGAAACAGGAGGAAATTGAATCGCCGAACCTTGTAAGGGCAGTTGTTCGAGCAATAGCGGGTGCCCACGCAGCGGTTGTAGACCATGTCATTCAGTCCTTCGCTGCTGTGGACGGTGGCCCCGACCGGGCAGACGACTTCGCAGGGAGCGTTCTCGCATTGCTGGCAGGGCACCGGCTGGAAGTAGGCCTTGGGGTTGTCGCGATCGCCCTGGTAGTAGGCGTCCACGCGCAGCCAGTGCATGTGCCGGCCCAGCACGGTCTGCTCCTTGCCCACGACCGCGATGTTGTTTTCCGACTGGCAGGCGATGATGCAGTTGTTGCAGCCCACGCAGGCATTCATGTCGACGGTCATGCCCCAGGCGTAGGGCTCGGCCGCATAGGGATAGGGCTTGTACAACGTCAGCTCCGCGGGCGGCTGCTCTTCTTTCGCGAAGTCCGGTTCCTTGCGGTACTCCTCCAGGCTTGCGGTGCGGACCTGGGGGCGCGCGCCCGTGGGCGTGTCCATGGTCTGGTAGCCCTGGGTGGAGGCCAGCTTGTAGGTGCCTCCAGTCTTGCGTATGGCGACGCCGCTGGTGAACCAGGGCGTGGCGCTGACGCGCAGCGGATACATATCAAAACCGGCGCCGGTGCCCACCCGCCCGGCGCGGCGGCGTCCGTAGCCCAGAAAAACGGTGACGGAATTATCGGGATGGCCCACCTGGACCCAGACCGGGGCGGTGACTTTCTTGCCATTCAGTTCGACCTCGACCAGGTCTTCGGTTTTGATGTCCATGCGATCCGCCATGGCCGGGCCCATCAGCACCGGATTGTCCCAGGTGACCTTGTTCATCGGCTTGGGCAGTTCCTGCAGCCAGCCGAGGTTGGAGAATTGGCCGTCGTAGATGGAGGGATCGCGGCGGAAATTGATTTCGATGGCTTTTGCGTCAACCTGTGGCGCAGCCGGGATGCTCGCTGTCTTGTTCGCAACCTGCTTCGGCGCGAATGCGGTGCCCTCAACCCAGCCGTCATGCAGTGATTTTCGCCAGAACGTGTCGAAATCGGCGCCGGGATGCTGTTTCTTCCAGTAGGCCTGCACGATTTCGTGTCCGGTGGTATCGGCCTGTCCGGAAAGCATCGAGACCAGTTCGCAGGCGCTCTTGCCGTCGTACAGCGGCGCGATCAGCGGCTGCACGATGCTGACGGTGCCGTCGTAGGCGCGGGCATCGCCCCAGGCTTCGAGGTAGTGGGCCTCGTTCACATGCCACTGGCAGAGTTCCGCGGTCTCGTTCTGGTAGAGGCCGAGGTGAACCCGGAAGGGCACGCTTGGACTCTTCATCGCATCGGCGAAACCGAAGTCGGCGGGGGCATCGTAGGCGGGATTGCCGCCAAGAATGATCAGGATGTCCACCTTGCCGCCGCGCATGTCGGCAACCAGATCCTTTAGCGACTCGGTCTGGTTCACCGGGTTGGCATCTACCGGATCGGTATAGAAAACCGTCTTGCCGACGTTGCCCAGCGCTTGATTGATCCTGTGGACAACGGCGTGCACGACCGCCGGCTGATGATCTCCGGCGATCACGACGCTGGAACCGTGATGGTTCTTCAGGTCCGCGGCAATCGCCTCGAGAAACTTCTGCTGCTCCTCGCTGACTGTGCTCTTTTCGGCGTTGCCGCCGAGCATCGTGTCGATCGTGCGTGCGAACGACTCGATTTCAACCGCCCGCACCGGCAGATGATGGTCCGCCCTCGCACCAGTCGAACTGGGCGTGCTCTCGATTACGTACAACCGGCTCATTTCGCCCGCTTCGGGATTGCGCCGCTTGGCGAAATCGCGAGTGTAGCGCGCGAAACCGGGGAATCCCGCATACAGGAAATCGGCATCGAGCGAGAGAATTACGTCCGCATTTTCCAGCTTGTATTGGGTTTCAACCGGCTGGCCGAAGGCCAGCTTCGCCCCTTCGATCACGTTGTCGCGGTTGACCGGCTCATACACATGCCACTTGGCCTGCGGATAAAGCTTAAGAAGCGACTGCAACTGGTCAGCCAGCGCAGGCGACGAAATCGTCGGAGTCAGGATGCGGATGCCCGCTCCCTGCAAGCTTTTCTGGATACTGAGCGGCCCGCGCATGGCCTCGACCAGCGCTCCCCAGGAGCGAATGTCGCCCAGGTAAGTCACGGTCTGCGAACGGTCGGGGTCATACATTCCCAGAATCGAAGCCTGGGAAAAAATATCGGTTCCGCCGAGGCTCGCGGGATGCTGGTCGTTGCCTTCAATCTTGGTGGGACGATACAGATGGCTCTCCACCAGGACCGGGCTGGCGTATCCGCCCAGCGTGAACGCGGTGGCAAAAAACAATGGCCGCCCCGGGATAACCTCTTCGGGCTGCTTTACGTAAGGGACAATCGGTTCGAGCGGCTGCTTGGTGCAGGCAGTCATGCCGGCCATGGCCAGCGATGCTCCCATCAGCTTGAGGAATCCGCGACGTGAGACCGAATCCAGCCATTCCGACGCACCCTTGGGAAATTCCCGGTGCAGCATTTCCTGGAAATCGGGGCTGCCCGCCAGTTCCTCGAGGCTGCGCCAGTATTCCGGCCCCTGGGCTTCGGCCAGGCGGGCGCGGGCCGCATCCAGGCTCTGCAGTTGGAGGCCGGGCGTCCCCGCCCGGCTAGACGGGCGAGACGCCGGTCCTCCATCCAGGTCGAGTGTGCCCTTCTTGCTGGGGCAAACGTCTTCGCGGCGTGGCTTTACTGATTTTTCGTCCATTTCAATGCTCTGCCTATGGAGGCCGGGCGTCCCCGCCCGGCCAGACGGGCGAGACGCCCGTCCTCCATCAAACCTTACCGATGGCACGTCGAACAGCTGGTGATGTCCGTTACCGTGCGCAACTTGTACTTCTTGACCAGCGCGGTGCCCAAAGAAAGCTGATCGGTGTATTCCTTGCCATCCACCTCGACCGGCTTGCTGCTCGACGGCTGTTCATAACGCATGTTGAACACCTGATCGCGTGGCCGAAGATTCTTTTCCGGGGCCCGATGGCACTCCAGGCACCACTCCATCTGCAACGAAGCTTGGTTATACATCAGCGGCATGCGGTCCACCGGGCCGTGGCAGGTGTTGCAGCCTACGCCTTTGTTGATATGAATGCTGTGGTTGAAATAGGCGAAGTCGGGCAAATCGTTGACCCGGGTCCAGACCAGCGATTTGCCGCTTCGGTAACTCTCGCGTACCGGTTCCAGCAGAGCGGCGTTGGTCCAGATCTGGGAATGGCAGTTCATGCAGGTCTTGGTCGGCGGAATGCCGGCGAAGCTGGAAGTTTCAACCGAGGTATGACAATAACGGCAATCGATGCCCAGTCCGGCAACATGGTGCTGATGACTGAAAGGCACCGGTTGCGGGCGGCGCACCCCGGCATACGTCACATAAGGAGACCGCTGAATCTCCGCCGCAGCCCAGAACAATGCCGCCACCACGAAAATGGCGCCATAGATCGTCGCCCGCGAAAGAGTGTTCGTGCTGCGGTGAAAGATCTGCATCGAGGACGTTCCGTGCGGCGGCAGCCCATCTGTTGGGCCGCCGGTTCGTGACGCGCTAAGCTACAGTGCCGATCGACGGCAAACCAAGGCAGCAATAAAACTCGCGATTATAGCAGGCAGAAGATTGTAAATGCATCGCCGATTTCACAGCATCTACCAAGAAGGTTACGGTCCGATGAATTTTCCTGGGTTCGGTGTGCAGCAGGTCCAAATTTTTTACCTGAGGTTCATCACCAGCAGCTTGGGTTCGGTCATTTCTTCGATGGCGTAGCGTAAACCTTCACGGCCCAGTCCGGAATCCTTAATGCCGCCATAAGGCATGTGGTCGATGCGAAACGCCGGCACATCGCCGGCAATCAGTCCGCCCACTTCCAGTTCTTCGTAGGCATTGAAGATCAACTTGGCGTCGCGGGTAAAGAGCCCTGCCTGGAGTCCGTAGGGGGAGTTGTTAATCTGCTTCAGGGCGTGGTCGAAATCGTCATAGGGTTCTACGGTGACCACCGGAGCGAATATTTCCTGGCAGTTCACTTTCATTTCCGGACGCGTGCCGGTCAGGACGGTGGGCTCGAGCACTGGTCCCTGGCGCTGTCCGCCGCAAAGCAAGCGTGCCCCGCCGCGCACCGCTTCCTGGATCCAGTCGCTGGCGCGGACCGCATCGCTTTCGCGGATCAACGGGCCCAGGTCGGTGGAATCATCCAGCGGATCTCCCGTCTTCAACTTTTTTACGCCTGCCAGCAGGTGGTCCGTGAACTTGGCAAGGGCCGAGCGCTCCACCAGGATGCGCTGCACCGAAATGCAGGTTTGACCCGCGTAGGAGAAGCCTCCCACCACACAGCGATCGGCGGCATAAGCCAGGTCGGCGTCGCTGTGCACGATGACTCCGGCGTTGCCTCCGAGTTCCAGTACGACTTTCTTCTTCCCGCAATTTTTCTTGATCTGCCAGCCCACCGCCGCGCTGCCGGTGAAGCTGATCAACTTGATGCGTTCATCGGTCACCAGCAGTCCGGCATCTTCGTTCGAGAGCGGGAGCACGTTCAGACCGCCGTCCGGCCAGCCTGCCTGTTGTACCGCTTCCGCCAGCAGCATGGCGGTCAGAGGAGTTTGGGGCGCGGGTTTCAGCACCAGAGGACATCCGGCGGCGATGGCCGGCGCAACCTTGTGCGCCACCAGATTCAGAGGGAAATTAAATGGCGTGATTCCCGCAATCGGCCCCAGCGGAAAGCGGCGCACAATGCCCCAGCGTCCGGCGGTAAACTCCTGCCAGTCGAGAGGCAGATACTCCCCGTAAATCCGGGTGCTTTCCTCGGCGGCCACATTGAAGGTGAAGATGGCGCGCTCGACTTCGGAGCGGGCGGCCTTGATCGGCTTCCCGGCCTCTTGCGCCATGGTGCGGGCAAATTCCTGCTTGCGCTCCGAAATGTTCTGCGATACCCGCCGCAGCACACGCTGGCGTTCGAAAGCCGGAAGCCTCCGGGTAGTGCCGAAGGCTTTTACCGCGGCTGCAATGGCGGCTTCCGCGTGTTCACGCCTGCCCTGGAAGACCGAAGCGATTACGCTGCCGTCGTATGGGGACCTGACCTCGACCGGGTCGCCTTCCTCGATCCATTTGCCATCGACAAAAAAGCCTTGCGTGCCGGCCGGGGTCGCAGTCATCTGGGCCATGGCGTTATCTTAGACCTCCACCGGGAAGTGGAATGTTAAATAACGGTGTGATTATAGGCTTACCGCCACGGCTCGCGTAGGGGCGGGCGCCCTCGCCCGCCCAGCCGGGCAAAGCCCGGCAGTTTTCGCACAGCCGTAGAGCCAGGCGGGGAAAAAATCCTTGGCCAGGATAAGGCCTGGCGAGCGGCGCTCGCCCGCCCGGACGAGGGCGTCCGGGCCTACGTGGTTCCACTTAAGGGGTAATATTTCCCCAGACGAGGGAAACTTCACTTGCCGCACTCCATTCTGCAAATGAGCGAGTTGGTGCGAGCCGGCTCAGTCTCGCCGGTCGAACTGACGACCGAATGCCTGGCACGCATTGAAAAGCTCAATCCCAAGCTGAACGCGTTCATTACGGTGACGGCGGAATCGGCCCTGGCGCAGGCAGGCCAGGCCGAAGCCGAAATTCGGCGCGGCACCTGGCGCGGACCGCTGCACGGCATTCCGCTGGCGCTCAAGGATTTGATCGACACCGCCGGCGTGCGAACCACCGCTGCCAGTCGGCTGTTCAAAGACCGCGTTCCGGCCGAAGATGCCGAAATCGTTCGCCGCTTGAAAGCTGCCGGCGCCGTGCTGCTGGGGAAGCAGAATCTGCACGAGTTCGCCTACGGCGGCAGTTCGATGATCAGCGCTTTCGGCGAAGTGCGAAACGCGTGGAACCCGGAGCACATCGCCGGCGGTTCTTCGGGAGGCTCAGCGACCGCCGTCGCCGCCGGATTGGGCTATGGCGCGATCGGGACTGACACCGCGGGGTCGGTCCGGGAGCCCGCCGCGCTTTGCGGCGTGGTCGGCCTGAAACCAACTTACGGGCGGGTCAGCGCCCGGGGCGTGTTTCCGCTTTCAATTTCCCTCGATCACGTTGGGCCGCTCGGACGTACCGTCGCAGACGTGGCCGTGATCCTCGCGGCCATCGCCGGCCACGACGCCGCGGACAAGGCCAGCGTGGAGGCTCCGGTCGACGATTATGTGGGGACACTTGGCAGGACTATCCAGCCGTTGCGAGTCGGCGTGGCCAGGAAATTCTTCTTTGAGGATTTGGATGCCGAGGTGGCCTCCGCGATCCAGCACGCCATCTCAGGCCTGGCTGCGATGGGAGCAGAAATTCGCGACATAGACTTGCCCATCCCGACCGACCGGACGCTGCAAAGCGCCGAGTCGTACGCGGTTCACGCGGAGTTCGTCGCGCATAGTCCTGAGCTTTATCAGCCGGAAACCCTGCGCCGAATTCGCAGCGGCGAGAAAATCAGCCAGGAGGCCCTGCTCGAAAGCCGCCGTGAACTGGAACGGGCGCGCCACGACGCTGCTGCTGCGTTCGCTGAAATAGATTTACTGGTCACTCCGACTACGCCGATTCCGGCGCCTGCGATTGCGGAACTCAAACAGAATCCCGACCTTCTGCGTCCGCGCGAACTGCTGCTGCTGCGTAATACCCGCCCCATCAACGTTTGGGGACTGCCCGCGATTTCCGTCCCGTGCGGGTTCACCGAAGCTGGTTTGCCAATCGGTCTGCAGATCATCGGGCCGCACTGGGGAGAAGCTCTGGTCCTGCGGGTTGCCAACGCCTATGAACAGGCCGCAGCGTGGCACAGGCGGGATCCCGTGTCATCCTGAGCGGAGCATTGCGTTTCGCTTGCGAAACGCGACGCGGAGTCGAAGGACCTCTATAGCTCCTCAAACTCTCGATCTACTATATGTTTTGCAAATCAGTTGTTTTACAACTCAGTTGTTTTACAAACCAGTTGTTTTACAAACCAGTTTCTAGTTTCTAGTTCTCGGTTCCCAGTTTGGGATGCGCTGATTAATTTCCGGTCAGTGCTTTATCCATGAATCCGGCTTCGTCGGCCTTCATTTTCTTGAGACCGTCGGCGGGGAGATACACCATGTGTCCCGCGTCGTAAGTGGCGAAGGAAATATTCTTTCTGTACTGCGGCCCCAGATTCAGGTGATCGATGGTGTAGTTGGCGGCGTAAAACGGAGTCGCCAAGTCGTACAAGCCTTCCATGACCAGGACCTTCAGGTAGGGATTTTTCACAATCGCCTGGCGCAGCGCCGTGGCCGTGTCCGGGAAGCCGGTGATGCCGGAACCCCAGTTCCAGGAATTTTCAAAGAAGTTCTGGTCGGCGGGAAATACCTGGTACGGCATGTCAGTCTTGTAGCCCAGTTCGGTCCGGACGTAGTTATAAAAGACCGACGTGAAAGGCGGCAATATCGCTGATTCCGTGGGATCGTAAAACGGCGTGTCCAGCAGTCCGTTCGGATCGGGGCCAGTGAAACGGCCGTCCAGGCGGCCCACGCGCAGTTTCTGATCGAGCAACAGGTAGTGGGTAAACTTGGGCACGTCGATACGCAGGTCGGCCTGATCGAGAACATCTTTACTTAATCCGGTGTAGCGCGCCATCTGATCGATGACTTTCTGCCGCTCTTCCGGAGTAATCGCGTCGCCTTTAGCCAGCGCCTGAGCGTATTCGGTCGAGGCCCATTGCTCCGACTCCTGCCGCGCCTTGGCCATGTCCTGCATCAGGTCGGGCGGCAGTTTTTTGTGATAACCCGCGATCATAGTGAAGCTGGGAATCAGCAGGATGTAGGGCTGGTCGTTACTCTTGGTGTCCTCAAGCGTCTGGAAGCTGAGCGCGGTCGAGAGCAGGGTGATGCCATTGAAAGAAATGCCCTGGTCCACGAGATTGCCGGCGATACCCGCGGCGCGCGTGGTCCCATAACTCTCGCCGAACAGGAACAGCGGCGAACTCCAGCGTTCGTAGCGCGTGAGATACAGCCGGATGAATTCGCTGAACGCATCGATATCGCCTTTGACGCCCAGGAATTTCTTGGACAACTCGGCATTGGCGGCGCGGCTGAAGCCGGTTGAGATCGCATCCACCAGCACCAGATCGCTCTTGTCGAGCAGGGTATTCGGGTTGTCCGCGATGTGGTAGGGCGCGGGCGGGAGCAGACCATCGGGGCGCAGCCCTGCCCGCCGCGGCCCCAGCGCGCCCATGTGCAGCCAGATCGTCGCCGAACCCGGCCCGCCATTGAAGGCAAAGGTCAGCGGACGTTTTTCCGCTTCCTGCCCGTCGAGCGTGTAGGCCACAAAAAACATCTCGGCTTCGATCTTGCCGTCGCCACGCTTGATGGGGAGCCGGCCGGTGGTGGCGGTGTACTTCAACGCCTTGCCATCCAGTGTGATCTGGTGATGCGTGACTACCGGCGGGACTTCGGAGACGTCAAACTCTTCTTTGTCCTTGTCGGTCCCCGGCTTGGCGCCTGCCGGCTTCTGCTCCTCCGCGGGATTGGCCTCCAGGGTCTTCTCGGCTGGCTTCTTTTCTTGTGCCTTGGTCGCCGGTTCAGCGTTCCTGCTCTTTTTCTCTTTTTCTCTGGGCTGGTCGTTCGTCGAATTGGCCTGCTGCGCCATCGCTCCCACCAGAAGTGTGCACAGCAAGGCAAATGTCAAAGAAATGGAACGCATCGATGAGGGCTCCTCAACTACGTCGGATTTATTCTGGACTATCGAATTGCCGCAGCGCGGCATTATACCGGAGTTGTGGCAGAGCTACATCGAGGAGAAACATAAACAGCACGCTCACCATTTGTTACACACGGCGGGGACATTGCTAAGATGTTCCGGTGCCGCTGAAAACTCCCAGGGCAGGGCTAGGCAACATTCTGCGGGCTGACTCCCTTGCGCCGGTGCCCTGGCTCATCCATGGTTTCAGCACGCGGCGGGGCGGATTTTCCAGAGTGTACGGGGGAAAGAGCTTGAATCTCGGCTTTACCCGGGAAGATTCGCGGCGGGCGGTGGAACAGAATCGGGCGGCATTTCTCCGGCAATTGGGAGCGGCGCCGAAGGGCGAGTGTCCGCTGGTCACGCTACGCCAAATTCACTCCGACCTTGTTCATTGCGTTTCGGAGGTCCCCGAGCCTGGTCTCGCCGGCGACGGCCTGATCACCCGAACCCCAGGTCTGCTGCTTGCAATTCTGACCGCGGATTGCCTGCCCGTCATCCTGGTGGACGTAAAACACCGGGCCGTCGGAGTGTTTCATGCGGGTTGGCGTGGCACCGTGAAACGGATCGTGGAGAAAGGGGTGGGCGAAATGCATCGCTGGTTCGGCACTCGTCCTCTCGATCTCAGGGCAGCTATTGGCCCGGGAGTTCACGGATGCTGCTACGCGGTTGGTCCGGAAGTGCGAGTCCAGTTCGAATCGCAGTTCGATTACGCCAGCAAACTGTTCCGCGAAGTCGAGGAGTCGGATCCAGTCCGTGAAAAATATCCCCTGCTTTTTCTGACGGCTCGGGCGCCCGGCCACAGCCAGTTGCCCAAGCGGATCTTTCTGGATCTGGCGGAGGCCAATCGCCGCCAACTTCTTGCCGCAGGAGTGGCAGCGAAAAACATCAGCGCGTCGCCGTTGTGTACTTCGTGCCGTACCGACCTGCTGTTCTCCTATCGCGCGGAAAAGGGAGTCACAGGACGCATGATGGCAGTGGCGGGAATTCGCCCGTGAAAAACCAACTCCAGAAAAGAGGTTTCCCTTTGCGCCCTTTGCGGAATTGCTTTGCGATCTTTGCGGTAAAAGAACTCAGCCGCAACGGACGCAAAGCATTCGCCAAGTGCGCAAAGATCAGGCTGACCTGCCTGTTCTGCCTGGCCGTGCTACCCATTTGTATGGCCGAGGGCCCCGTACCGGAAGCCCGGATTGATCACATCTTTAACCAGATCAAGTCGAATGACCGTCCCGGCGCCGCCGTGCTCGTCATCAAGGACGGACGCATCGTCTTTGAGCGTGGTTACGGCGTGGCCGACCTGCGCTCGTTGCGCAAAATTGACGGGCACACGAATTTTCGCCTGGCGTCGTGCACCAAGCAGTTCACCGCCATGGCCGTGATGCTGCTGGTCCACGATGGCAAACTGCATTACGAGGAGCGGCTCACTGATGTCTTCCCCGACTTTCCCGAATATGGAAAATCCATCACTATCCGTAATCTTCTGAACCACACGTCGGGCTTACTGGACTACGAAGACCTCATGGCGCAGCCCGCCGCCGGCACCCCGGCGGAAGAAATCCCCCAGATTAGAGATGCCGGCGTGCTGCAGTTGCTGAAACTGCAGAAGACCACGAAATTTCCTCCCGGCACGAAGTGGGATTACAGCAACTCCGGCTACGCGGTGCTGGCCATGGTGGTGGAGAAAGTCTCCGGCCAGCCGTTTGGTGATTTTCTTCATGACCGTATTTTCGCCCCGTTGGAGATGACGCAGACCGTGGCCTACGAGAAAGGCAAGAACACAGTCGCCAATCGCGCTTACGGCCATACCCATGAAGGAGGAGCCTGGCACGAACTGGATCAAAGCCCGACTTCGGCAGTGCTGGGCGATGGCGGAGTCTATTCTTCGCTTGAGGATCTGGCCAAGTGGGACCGGGCGCTGGCGCATCACACCCTGTTGACCGAGGCTGAGATGAAGCCGGCAATCACGCCGGTCATAGTGCGGGATGGCAGCGTGCAGGAGCCGGACGGCACGCCGGCTGCATACGGCTTCGGCTGGTTCCTGAATCCCTACAAGAATCGCCGCCGCATGTGGCACTACGGTGAAACCGTGGGCTTCCGCACCACCATCCAGCGCCTGATCGACGACAAACTCACCATCATTGTGCTGTGCAACCGCGACGATCTCGTCCCTGCTAATCTGGCCCTGAGAGTTGCCGATCTTTTCCTTACGGCGCAACACTGAAGCGGAAGATTGCAGTAAGATTCGAACCAACTCTGCTGCCGCCCTTGTAGCGTCGGCATCTTGCCGGCTGTTCCGCGGGCGTCTCGCCCTCGGCTCGGCGAGCAAAACGCACCCTGGAGAGCCGCAAGAACGAGAGAAGCTAAGGATAGATAAAGAGATGCCCATGTCTGAAGTAATCGAGAAGCCAGCGGTTGAAAGCGCCAACCCGGCGCCCAGTTCCAGCCCGGCGCCTTCGGTCGAGGTCTATGCCGTGTATGGCGTCGAGCCCGAGATCCAGGCCTACGCCATGGCCAAATACTCGCGCTCCGCTCTCTCCATGAAAGAGTCGCTGCGGGAAATCAGCCGGCAGAAGGCGGAGAAATTTCTCAACACCTTCTACTTCCAGTACGGACACCGCTCCATTGCGGACCTGGCGCACATTGCGCTGGCCATCGAACGCCTGTCCATTCTGGCGGCCATCGCGGTTGCCGACGAGCAGCGCTGGGACGGTCAGGAACGTTCCACCCGCTACCAGGATTTCAAGAAGAGCGGCTACTGCCTGCCCGATTTCGGCGACGACCATGAGGCCCGGGACCTGTATCGCGGAACGGTTGATTCGCTGTTTGCGGAATACGAAACGCTGTCCGATCGCATGTTCCTGTATCTCGCCAGCATCACTCCCAAGCCCGACGAGATGAAGCAGGACGCCTACGAGCGCACCTTGCGGGCCCGCGCCTTCGATATCTCACGCTACCTGTTGCCGCTTGCGGCCAACACTTCGCTGGGAGAGATCGTCAACGCGCGCACGCTCGAGAACCAGGTGTCGCATCTGCTTTCACATACCCACAAGGAAATTCGGCAACTGGGAGAGCTGCTGAAGCGAGCGGCGACGTCTCCTGCGTACAACGTCAACCAGGACTCGTTGCGGGAATTAGTGGAGCAGATTCGCTCAGCTTCGCCGGAGTTGGGCGCGCGGGCTGAAGAGGAGCTGTTGCGGGAAGTCCGCGTGGCCCCCACGCTGGTGAAGTATGCCGATCCCAGCCAGTACGAGATCGAGACCCGGCGGGCGCTGCGGCAAGTGGCGTCCGAGTTGATGGGCGCCTTGCCCATTGCTCCGGCCCCGACCGTCGATCTTCTGGAAGAAGAGCCGCTCGAGGTTGAGCTGGCATCGACGTTGATCTACGAGCACAGCCATTATTCTTACCGGCAAGTTCGCCAGGCGGTGCAATCCGCCGGGGAACCGATTCGCCGCGAGATCATCGATCTGGGATTGCGCCATCGCGGCCGCCATGACGAGATCCTGCGGGCTTTCCGAGCCGGGCAGCAGTTCCGCTTCGATATCCTGATGGACATCGGCGGGTTTCGCGACATGCACCGCCACCGCCGCTGCATTCAGATCGGCCAGGAATTCACCACGAAACATGGATACGACGCGCCCGAAGAGCTGGAAGCTGCCGGCGCCCGGCAAGATTACGACGCTGCCATGCAGCGGACCGCCGGCGCGGTGGAGCAGTTGGCCGCTCGGGAGGGGGCGGAGGCACAGGAAAATTCGCAGTACGCGATCCCGCTGGGCTTCCGCAAGCGGACCCTGTTCAAGATGGATTTTGCCGAAGTGGTCTATATCTCCGAGCTGAGGACAGGGCCGGCAGGCCACTTCTCATATCGCAATGTGGCCTATGCCATGTATGAAGCCGTGGCCCGGAAGCATCCGGCGCTGGCCAAGTATTTGAGGGTGCATGATGTGAAGCAACCTGTGGATCTGCTGAAGCGGTAATGCTTTTCCCCGCGGCCCGCCTGCCGGAAGGGCAATTCTGGTCCCCGGAAGGCGGACATGAGAGCTGGATCGTCCCCTCAGGAGGGGTAACCAGCACTTTCCCCAGCCCATGTCAAAAATAGTTAGTACATTCTGCACTAAAGTAAGCTAGCCAATCCCGCAATAGGATCGGAAGATAGATGTTGCCGGTAGTCTGCCCGGAACCCCAAAGGAAGTCACTGGACTGTTCTTATGCCTGGTCTTTGTTCCCACGAATTTTTCTGGCCGCTAAAAAGCGGCGACGGCCACTACTACCAGGTGTGTCGTCTTTGTGGGGCCCAGTGCGAATACGACTGGAAGAAGATGGAGCGCCTGGATGGCGAGCCAGCAACGGCGGGCACATCCGGGACCTCCAGCCCTAAAGCCGGCGTCCATCCCCAGGCCGCATCACGCCTGCGTCTGCTCGTCGAACTGGAACCGGCGCATCGCGTCTTCCTGCGAAACCTGGCTGACCTGCTTCGGCGCGCACCTGCTGGCGCAAACGGGCTTCGGCCCATGCCTCTCTGGCGCGAAGTCTTTTTCTACTCCGATCTGCCCTGGCAACGGTTTGCGGAATCCATGGTGTGCCACATGATTGCGCTCGCCGTGGTATTGATCCTGTCGCAGTGGAGCACACAGGATCTCCCCCGGCGGCGAAGCATGTTCGAAAATTCTCATATCACGTACTACAAGCCCTCGGGCTCGTTTCCGGCCCTGCGCAGCAGTCCGGCGCGGCCTCGGCCCAGCTCGAGGAAACAGGCTTCGGCGAGCCGAGGCTCGATCCGGGTGGCGCCCGAGCGCGCCCAGGCGAGCCTGAAACCGCCCACGATAAAGCTGAATGGGCCGGCGCGGCCCAATCTCGCGGGCACCAGCATCGCCGGCGCAAGCCCGGTCCCGCCGATGATGCCTTTCGCTTCGACCGGGCTCTCGCACCTGCCCGTACCCGCGGGTTCGACTTCGATCGTGGCGCCGCCGCCCGAGGTCAGCCAGGGGACATCCCGCCAGCTCGGGCTGCCTCAAGGTTCGGTGGTTGCTCCCGCGCCCGAGCCCGGAGCCGTCTCCTCGGGACGCGTAATGACCGTGCCCGGTGCGGCCGCGGTTGGCCCGCCGCCTGTCGTGCAGGCCTCGATAAGCCGGCTGGGAGACATGAACATCGGACCGTCCGCGGTGGTTGCTCCCGCGCCGCGATTGCCGATGGGTGAGGAACACGCTATTTCGGGCGGGGCACAGGCGACTCTCGGCAGTCCCATCGCCCTGGCCGTGCCACCCCCGCCGTCGGCTCCACGCGGCGGAACTCTGGGCAATGGACGCGCCGGCGCGTTGTCCGGTGGCGGTTTGCAAGTCGTGCCGCCTCCGCCCTCAGTTCAGGCAGTACAGAATGTGGGCGACCCTGCTGGAAGTGGGCAGATGGGTTCATGGTCCAGTACCGGTCTTCAACCTGTGCCGCCCGCGCCATCACTCCAGAGCGCCGGCAATTCCGGCGTAGGCCGCCCCACGAATTTGCCCCCCAGTAGCGGTTTGCAGGGGGTCGCACCCACACCGTCGGTCGGGGCGGGAGGCAATTCCGGCCGCGCTGGACGCCAGGTGGCGCTGAATGCTTCTCCAGCACTCGGCCCGGCAGCGCCGCCGGTCATCGACAATGCGCCGCAACGGACCGCTGAAAAGGCGTCCGAACCAGCGACGGAAGAAATGCCTTTGCGTCTGATTGGGATGGCAATGGCCTTGCCGACCTCGTCCTATTTCTCAAACTACGAGGTTTACATTGCCGAAAGGCGGCTGCGCAAAAATCTCACGGAGCTGGTCAAGCTGGTGTACGTCTATCTTCCCTATCAACGCCGGCTGTCTGAGTATGGCGTGGACAATTCGAGGGTATACAGGCTTCGCGTGAGCCGTGACCGGACTTGCGATGAATCGCTGATGCAAATGACATGGCCTGAGGGCGATCCCCACCCGGATGCGCAAAACCCAGCCGATGCTCCGGGGCTGAGTGCGGCGGACAAAAAGAGCGCGCTCCCCTGCTACCGCACCACCGCAGACGATTACCGCAAAGCGATGTCACACCGCTAGGCTGAGCGTCCTGCCCAGACAGGACTCGCCTCGTGGAAGAGCGGCCCTTACAGGGCCGCGTTCGAGCCTCCACGCGATGGGCCTTTAGGCCTAGTGGCGCCACTGGGGCTGAAGCCCGTCGGCTCCTCTCCGGGACGCGGCGCTAAAAGCGCCGCTCTTCCACGGCATCGTGCAGGTCTCTGTGCGAGGAAAATGAGGCGGGGGGAAACGAATCAGGTATACATCACTTTGCGGTCGCCCTTCACAATCCGTCCCACGGTGAAGGCTTTTTCCCCCGCCCGCTCGAGAACGGTCTGGGCTTTCTTGAATTTCTTCGACGGGACCACCAGCAGCATCCCGAGTCCCATATTGAAGGTACGCAGCATCTCGTCCTGGGGAACGTTGCCCAACTGTTGCAAGTGCTCGAAAATTGGCGGCACCTGCCATGATCCCATTTCGATGACGGCGGCCACGCCGCGGGGCAATACCCGAGGCAGATTTTCGGTGATGCCGCCACCCGTGATGTGGGCCATGGCGGAGACGCACTCGCCGTCCACCAGGCGCTTGATCGCCGGCCAATAGCTCTTGTGGGTGCGCAAGAGCTCGTTGCCGACCTTGCCCTTGAGTTCATTCACGTAGGAATCCAGCGTGTATTTGCCGACTTCGAAAAGCAGCTTGCGGGCCAGCGCATAGCCGTTGGTATGGAGGCCGTTCGAGGCCAGACCCAAAATCACGTCGCCGACTTCCACCGTCTTGCCGCTGATAATGCGGTCGCGCTCGACCGCCCCCACAATGAATCCGGCCAGGTCGTATTCGCCGTCCGGATAAAAACCCGGCATCTCAGCAGTTTCTCCGCCAATCAGCGCGCACCCGTTGTGCTTGCAGGCGTCGGCCAGGCCTTCGATGACTTTCTCCGTCACTTCCGGCTCGATCTTGCCGGTGGCGAGATAGTCCATGAAGAAGAGCGGAGTCGCGCCCTGCACCGCAATGTCATTGACGCAGTGGTTGACCAGGTCGGCGCCAATGGTGTGATGGACGTCCATCTCGAAAGCGATCTTCAACTTCGTGCCCACTCCGTCGACGCTCGACACCAGAATCGGATCCACCCATTTCAGCTTGTCCACCGCGAACAGGCTGCCAAAACCGCCGATTTCACTCAGCACGCTGCGAGTGAAGGTCTTATGGGCGAGATACTTGATCCGCTTCTTGGTGCGATTGGCGCGGTCAATGTCCACCCCGGCGTCGGCGTAGGTGACGGCGGTCTTCGAGGGATCATGGGCCACGGGAGTCAGTACATCTCGGCTAAGTGGGGATTTGCCAGGCGTTCGCTAACCGGGCAAGCGGGGATTGTAGCACGGTCGCAGGCGAGGAAATCGGCGTGGCTGGCAAAACCAGGATTCGGTAAAGAAGGTCGAGGGAGCAGATTCCGCGGAACCAAATCTCGGCAAACCTATTCAGCAAACAGACCTTAGTCACCAGTGGGAGGGTGACGCCGGGCACCATCGAGCCACTCAAATACACCGGCAGCGGCCCGAACCTGACTATTGCGCGATGTAAGCCGAAATGTAGTAGATCAGGACGCCGAACAGGGCCAGGCCCGAAACCGCATACGCGGTCAGAACCCAGACGTGCCGCCCTTCGTGGCGAGTGACCGCGGTTTGTGAACTGCTGGTGGCTGAATTCCCAAGGACACGATTCTCCATGAATCCTCCACGAACAAGGTAGAGCCAGACGCGACATGGCGTCATTGGCCGCCGAAGCAGCCCCGACGGGGCGCATGTTACTACGCTATGTTGCGCTCGGCACAGAAAAATTTGGGGGTGGCGGCGCCGGGCTATGGGGCGGTGAAAGCGGTCGCGACCTGTCCTAGCGTGGGCTCACCAGCGTCTGCGCTTCGGCACTAATCCTCGTAGTCCGCTTCGCGGTTCCACGGCAAACGACTCCAGAATTGGCATATTTTTGATCTACCGGTTTGGAGCTATAATCCGCGCCAATGAGGCTGGCGCCTGGCACTAAACTCGGTCCCTATGAGATCCACGCGGCCCTTGGGGCCGGCGGCATGGGCGAGGTGTACCGCGCCGGAGATTCCCGATTGGGCCGCGAGGTTGCGATCAAGGTCTTGCCTGCCTCCTTCAGTCGCGATCCTGACCGTCTGCGACGGTTTGAGCAGGAAGCACGAGCCGCCAGCGCGCTCAATCACCCAAATATTCTCGCTATTTACGACCTTGGAGAATGGGATGGTGTTCCCTACCTGGTCACGGAACTGCTGGACGGAGCCACACTGGGCGAGCGTTTGCGCGGCGGAGTCCTGTCTCCTCGCAAAGCGGTCGAGTGCGCGGTCCAGATTGCGCACGGTCTGGCGGCTGCGCACGAAAAGGGAATTGTCCATCGCGATCTGAAACCGGACAACATTTTCATCTGCCGTGATGGGCGCACCAAGATCCTGGACTTTGGCCTGGCCAAGCTGACGGTACCTGAGGCAGGTGATGCCACGGTTACCGTCCCGGGCCTGGAGAATCAGACTCGTGCGGGAGTAGTCATGGGCACCGCCGGCTACATGTCGCCCGAACAGGTGCGGGGAGAGAAAGCCGACGCGCGCTCCGATATTTTCAGCTTTGGCGCAGTCCTCTATGAAACGCTGTCGGGACAGCGGGCCTTCGAAGGTCCGAGCCCAGCCGACAGGGTCAGCGCCGTTCTAAAGGAAGATCCCCCTGCCTTGCTGGCCACCGGGAGAAATATTCCAGCGGCCCTGGACCGCATTGTGCGCCACTGCCTGGAGAAGAGTCCGGAACAGCGCTTTCAGTCGGCGTGTGACTTGGCCTTCCATCTGGAATCGACCTCATGGGTTTCGGAATCAGGCGCAGCGGTATCCGTGCGGTCGCAGAAGAAAAAAGGCATGGCTGCGCCATGGTTGATGCTCACCTTGCTCACACTCGCAATCGCCGGGGGTGGGGCATGGTGGTTATGGGGATGGAAAGAGCCAGTTCCAAAAACTGTAAAGTTCGTGCGCCTGACGGATTTCGCTGGCCTGGAAGAGAGCCCGTCACTTTCACCGGACGGTAAGTCGGTGGCGTTTGTCAGCGACTCAACCGGATCGCGGCAGATTTGGATCCGGCTGCTGGCCGGCGGCCCTCCACTTCAACTTACCCACGATGCCGGCGAACACCTCGAGCCCAGGTGGTCACAAGATTCGGCAGCCCTGGTCTATTACACGCCGCCTCCGAAAAGCGACGCCCAGGGCGCGTTGTGGGAGGTTTCAGCCCTGGGCGGAAATGCGCGACGGCTGGTCCCAAGCATGAGCGCCGCGGACGTGAGCCATGACGGCAAGAGGCTGACATTTTTTCGCCTTAACGGCAGGCAGATGGAGCTCGTGGTCTCCGATCGCGACGGCGCCAATCCTAGTGTGTCAATGTCCAGCGAGGCCGCTGCCACTTCCAGCTACCGTCAACCGCGCTGGTCACCCCATGACACTTCCATCGCCTACTTGCATAGCGGGGAGAATTGGGTCGACGATATTTACGTGGTGTCGGTGGCCGGAGGCCTTCCGAGGCGGGTGACAAACGAAGGCACACCCATGAGCGGATTGGCATGGCTCCCCGACGGCTCGCACCTGGTTTACAGCTCTGCCCGTGGAAGCACCTTGCTTTATCTTCCGACGATGCATCTGTGGCTCATTCCCTTGTCAGGCGGACAGCCCCAACAGCTGACCTTCACTGATGCCGGAGATGAAAGTCCGGACGTGGACAACAGCGGTCGAATCGTAATCAGCCGCAAGCACGTACAATTCGACATTTGGAAGTTCCCGGTAGACGGCGGTCCGGCACAAAATGTGAAGCGTGGGGTGCGCATCACACACCAAACCGGGCAGGTACAGACTCCCACGCTGGATCCTGACGACCGCGAACTGGCTTACTTGTCGGATACGGGCGGCCACGGCAATCTCTGGGTGCAGCAGTTGAAAAGCGGGGACACCCGGCAAATCACCTTTGAAAAAGATGCCGACGTAATCGTGGGAACGCCGATCTGGTCGCCCGACGGGAGGTTCATCGCCTTCGCCACCAATAGGAGGTCTGGGCAGGGACGTATTGTCAGCTACTGGATCATTCGTCCTGACGGGAGTGCTCCTCGCCTCGGGATTTCGCAGGGCGTCTTGGCCACATGGTCAGGCGATGGCGAGTGGCTTTATTACGCTGTGTGGTCGCCAGCGCGGACAATCAAGGCCTCGCTCATGAAAGTTCCCGTTGGCGGCGGCACTCCGGTGGTGGTGCGCACCGACAACGCGCAAGCGCCTGCGCTGGCACCTGACGGGTCGGCATTGTATTACATCGTCCCGGTGCAAAATTCGAATGGCTCGCAGGATTACGAACTGCGCGTGGCCAGACCTGAGAACGGGCCTTCGACGTTGCTGGCGCAAATCTCGAGTGACCAGGTGCCCATTTGGCAGGGTCTGCATCCGGTGATCTCTAGAGACGGCAAGTGGCTGGTTATGCCCTTAGACGGGAGCCTGGGGACCAACATCTGGGTCGCGGCCACGGCTGATGGAAAACTGAGACAGATCACCGATTTCGGAGAGAAACGTACTTTCATTGCGCGTCGTATCTCCTGGTCGTCGGACGGGAAATGGGTGTTTGCCGCCGTGGGTGAGGGCGATGCCGACATCGTGGAGATGGACGGACTTCTGCAATAGATTCCGAATACACGAAGCCCCCTGAATTAGGGGAAAGAGGAGAACAGGAAAGTTCCGACCGCCGAAACCTGAAAAACTACGGCGCTCTGAACTCGGTTAAGTTCGGAGCGCCTCTGAGCCAGCGTCTCCCCCCGGAGTTGCCGTTCTCGTCCCACTCAGATGCTTGCCGCGATGGGCCGGTTGTTTGGGTCAGAGGGACACTGCGGAGGTGATCAGGCAAGCCGAGTACAGCTAAAGTGTTGTGGCTCGAATGCTAAAAATGAGCTTAGCCAAATGCCTGGTGATGCGCGGAACGTAGAACTCAGGACGATGGGGTTGATTCCCAGGCGAATGGTCGTTGACTCGCCGGTCTTTGGCCCGCTGGTCTTTCGCGGGAGAATACCGCTGGTTGATTCGGTCGACAACTTCCTGCAAAGTCAGGTGTGGCATCTAACTCTCCTGATGCTTACAGACTTTGCACCAGGTCTCATTCGACCGCAATACAGTGAATTCCCTAGCGTTTTTCTTTCGCCCCCCTAGATCCAGAAAGACTCGTAAACCCCGGAGACGGGCAAATGCATCCAAGTCAGCAGTAGCCTTGCCACCTGTCCCGTGGGAAAAATGAGACGAATCAGCCTAAAGAATTGTCCGTATTGCGGGTGTTCCAAAATATACGTCTCCTCTTCCACGACGCTTTGGCAACAGATGTCGGTCTTGTTCCTGCTCCGACTTGTCAGGTGTCACACCTGCATGCGCCGCCACTACCGGCCCATCTTCATGTCCGCGGCGAGGAATCCAGCAAGAGCTACGGAGCGCCGGCAGGCGGCCACGGTGTTGACGATCAAGGAGAAGGCGAAGCGTCCCGCCTAGAATCGGAAGTCGTCATTTGACCCCAGTGACACGGAGCGATGGATTCTGTCACAACCTGTCAGGATTCCCAGGGCGCGCAGAATTCGTCGCTTTGTGGACCGGCCGCGGTTTCCTGTTCTGGTTCTGTTTCGGGACTTTTCCACCAGGGCCAGCGTAAATTCGCCTTTTCTTCGCTTCAGAGCCAGTGTATAATCCGCCCTTCGACAACTTGCTACATTTTTTATAACTGAAACTGAAAAGGAGCCGCACTCTTATGGCTATGGCTGACGAACGAGCAAAGGCAATTGATCTGGCGTTCGCGCAAATCGAAAAGCAGTTTGGCAAAGGCTCGATCATGCGGCTGGGATCGAAGGAGGCCATCGTTCCCATTGCCGTGATTCCCACAGGCGCGATTTCCTTCGATGCCGCTCTCGGCGTGGGCGGCTTCCCGCGCGGACGTGTGGTCGAAATCTTTGGGCCGGAATCTTCCGGCAAGACTACCATCGCGTTGCAAGTGGTGGCCCAAGCCCAGAAGACCGGGGGCATGGCGGCGTTTGTGGATGCCGAGCACGCGCTCGATCCGGGATACGCCAAGAAGCTCGGCGTGGACGTCGACAACCTGCTGGTCTCCCAGCCGGATTACGGAGAACAGGCGCTTGAGATCACGGAGGCGCTGGTGCGCTCCGGCGCCATTGACGTGCTGGTGGTGGATTCGGTAGCCGCGCTCGTCCCCAAGGCCGAACTCGACGGGGAAATGGGCGACAGCCACATGGGCCTGCAGGCGCGGCTCATGTCGCAGGCGCTGCGCAAGTTGACCGGAACCGTTTCCAAGTCGCGCACCTGCCTGATCTTCATCAACCAGATCCGCGAAAAAATCGGAGTCATGTTCGGCAACCCGGAAACCACCACCGGCGGACGCGCTCTGAAATTTTATTCCTCGGTGCGGGTGGATATCCGCCGCATCGCCGCTATTAAAGAGGGGGACGTGGTCACCGGCTCGCGCACGAAAGTCAAAGTGGTGAAGAACAAAGTGGCCGCGCCCTTCCGCGAAGCTGAGTTTGACATCATGTACGGCGAAGGCATTTCGCGGGAAGGCGATCTGCTCGATCTGGCGGTGAACAACAATCTGCTGGAGAAATCCGGCGCCTGGTACAGCTACAAAAGCGAGCGCATCGGCCAGGGCCGCGAGAATGCACGCCAGTTCCTGAAAGACAATGGGGATACGTTCGCCAAGCTGGAGGCTGAGGTGCGCAAGCATCTGGGGTTGACCACGACTCCGCCACAGCCTGTCGCCGTGGCGCAGGAGGCGGCTTCTGGCGCTCCCCAGGGAACCGGTGCTCGCGTCACTACAATGCCGAGCGCGGTGCCCGAGGCGGCCAAGGTGCCTGCCGCAAGACGCTAAACGCTAAACGCTAAACGCTAAACGCTAAACGCTAAACGCTACTTTGTCATCCCGAGGAATCTTTTCTTCCGCGAAGCGGAAGGAAAGATTGTCGAGGGACCTTGGGTTTATTCGGACTCGGTCAGCGGCCTTGCTCGCTGCAAGGCACAAGGTCCCTCGACTTGCCTGCGGCGCGCCAGCGCGCCGCTGGCTACGCTCGGGATGACAATGTCTTCCACTCTTCCACGCAAAAGAATTGCCATCTTTCGTCCCTGCCGCATAGAATCTTCTTTAACCCCTGCCTGTGGCCCGTCAGGAAAATTGAGGACTCTTGAAGAAGGTTATCGCCATCTATCCCGGCTCGTTTGATCCGCCGACCAATGGGCACCTGGATCTGGTTGAACGGGGCAGCAAGATTTTCGACGAGCTGATCGTGGCCATCCTGCGCAATCCGGAGAAGAGCCCGCTGTTCAGCCTTGGCGAACGCCGCGCCATGCTGGAAGCGTTGACCGCCGGCTTCAGGAACGTTCGAGTGGATGTCTTCGACGGTCTGACCGTGGACTACGCGGCGCGGGTCAAGGCCGGCGCCGTCTTGCGCGGGATTCGGGCGCTCAGCGATTATGAATACGAGCTGCAGATGGCCATGATGAACCGCAAACTCCAGCCCGACCTGGAAACGGTGTTCATGATGCCGGCGGAGCAGTATTCCTACCTCAGTTCCCGGCTGGTACGCGAGGTGGCGAAACTCGGCGGATCGATTCGGGACCTGGTGCCGGAGATTGTAGAACGCCGGCTGCGGGAAAAACTCGATCCGGCAATCAAGCTGCAAGACGCAAGAAAAGCGAGAACAGGAAAACGAGCATGACTCCAGTTACGGAAGCGACCCCAGCTGTCAAACTTACGGAACGAATCAACCGCATCGAACCTTCCGCCACCATGGCGGTAGTCGCCGAAGCCGACAAGTTGCGACAGCAGGGCATTGACGTGGTGGACTTCGGCGCGGGCGAGCCGCATTTTTCGACGCCGCAGCACGTCAAGGATGCCGCCATCGCCGCCATCCAGAATAATTTCTCGAAGTACACGGCGGTGGGCGGAATCGCCGAACTGCGCGACGCCATCGTGCACCGTCATGCGGCTGACTTCCAGTCCGACTATCGCCGCGAGGAATCCATGGCCTCGGTCGGGGGCAAGCATGCCCTGTTCAACGCGATTCAGGTGCTGGTCGACCACGGCGATGAGGTCATTCTGCCGGTGCCCTATTGGGTGTCGTTCAAGGATATCGTGCGCTACGCAGGCGGCAATTGCGTACTGCTCCAGGCGGACGAGAGTCAGGGATTCCGGGTCACGGCGGAGATGATTGAGCGCCTGGTGACTCCGCGCACCAGGATGATCATATTGAATTCACCGTCGAATCCTTCGGGCGCCGTGATGTCGCCGAAAGATTTGAAGGCGGTGGTGCAACTGGCGGCCGAGCGTGGCATCTGGGTGCTCTCCGATGAGTGTTACGTGTACCTCAATTACACCGGCGAGCAGTTTTCCGTGGGCTCGCTGCGCCAGGCTCGCGAGCGCATGGTCATCATCGGTTCGCTCTCGAAGACGTACGCCATGACGGGGTGGCGGCTAGGCTACGCGCTGGGTCCAGCGGCAGTCATTTCGGCCATGCAGAAGCTGCAGAGCCAGTCCACTTCGAATCCGACGTCCATCGTGCAGAAGGCCGCGGTGGCGGCCCTGAACGGGCCACAGCAGTGTGTGGAAGAGATGCGCCTCGAATACATCAAGTTACGCGACCACGTGGTCAAGGGACTGCGGTCCATTCCGGGCGTGCAATGCACGCTGCCGGAAGGCGCGTTCTACGCCTATCCCAACATTTCGTCGTTCATCGGGCGGAGCGGCATCAAGTCGGCTGCGGATGTTGCCGGCAGACTCCTTCGCGAGGCGCACGTGGCGACGGTCCCCGGCGAAGGCTTTGGCACTCGCGAGCATATTCGGGTCTCCTACGCCACAACGGTAACCGAACTGGATCGTGGACTGGAGCGCATGCGCAAGTTCCTGGCGGCCTTGTAGGGCGACCACGGCGCAGAAAATCCGGGCGTGCGCCTGAGTTGTGGTTCCGCATGCATATCGCGTGAGCGCTCTCTATCCATTTTCGATGCAGCCGGCGTTTGACCCACGGCCCTGGGGCACCCTTGATCTTTCGCCGATCTATCCCAACCACAAGTTCGAAGAGAAGATCGGCGAAGCCTGGCTGACCGGTGACGCCTGCAAAGTCGCGAATGGGCCGCTTAAAGGGCGTTCACTCGCCGACCTGAGTTCGGAATATGGACGCGAACTGGTGGGAGAAGCAGCGGCAGACTCCAACAATTTCCCCCTGCTCCTGAAATTCCTGTTTCCGCATGAAAAGCTTTCGGTACAGGTGCATCCGGATGACGAAGCTGCCCATCGCGCCGGCCTGCCCCGCGGAAAGACCGAATGCTGGTATGTGGTGCATGCCCGGCCCGGCGCACAGATTGGGCTGGGCCTCAAGCCTGGCGTTACCCGCGAACAATTCGCGCTCTCCATCGAACAGAAACGCGCCGAGGAAATGCTTAACTGGATCAATGTCTATTCGGGAGAGATGATTTACGTGACCGGCGGGACGGTGCACACCCTGGGCCCGGGCTCGATCATGATGGAAACCCAGCAGCAGTCGGACACCACGTATCGTCTTTACGATTACGGGCGCGGGCGCGAGTTACATCTGAAAGAAGGGCTGGCGGTCATTAAGGAGAAGGTGGGATCCGGAAAAGTGATTCGCCCCGCGCCCTCGAACTTGAAGGGTGGGGTAAATCGCCGCGCGCCACTGATTGCGTCGCCTTACTTCGTGGTCGACATGTTTGAACTCAAAGAGCCGGATTCCTTCCGGACACAAAACCATGGCGAAAAGCGCTCAGTCCAGATTCTCGTGGCGGTGGAAGGCTGCGGAATCGTCGAAGCTTCGGGAGCAAATCCGGTAACGCTGGCCAGAGGCGATGCCGTCGTCGTGCCCGCGTCGGTGGGCGAATTCCAGGTCAGGCCGCAGTGGGCGGTGGAGTTTCTCAAGGCATACGTGCCCGGCGCGGTAGTGCCGGAGCCTGAGACGAGAATGTGAAAGAACTGTCGGATTGTAGATTGCAGATCGGGTCAGAGATTTTCAATTGACGGCTATGCCTAAGACGATATTCCATCCCGTGATTCTGGCCGGCGGCCGCGGCACTCGCTTCTGGCCGCTGAGCCGCCAGCGCCGTGCCAAGCAACTGCTGGCTCTCGACGGGAAGCAGACCATGATCCAGCAGACTGTCTCGCGGCTGCTGCCGCTGGCCTCGCCTGCGCGTTTTTGGGTCATTACTAACCGGCATTCGCGGCCCGAGATCATGCGCCAGCTTCCGCGTTTGAGCCGAAGTCAGATTCTGGCCGAGCCGGTAGGGCGCAACACGGCGCCTGCAATCGGTTTGGCTGCGTTCATTCTCCTGCACACGAACCCCGATGCGGTGATCGGATTGTTTCCTTCCGACCATGTGATCGGCGACGACAAGCGATATCGCGAGGTATTGAAGCGGGGGATCGAGATCGCGGCTGCGGGCGAGAACATTGTGGTGCTGGGCATCCGTCCCACCCGCGCGGAGACGGGTTACGGCTACATTGAAGCCGGTTCCCCCGTCCCGGGTGACGCTTTCCGGGTGCGGCGTTTTACGGAAAAACCAGACACAACGCGCGCCGCCGAATTCGTGAAAGCCGGGAACTATTTCTGGAACAGCGGCATGTTTCTGTGGAGCGCACGTACGCTGGCCCAGGCGCTGCTTGAACACCTGCCGAAGACCGCCTCCTTACTGCAACAGGTTGCGGCCACGTTCGGCACGCGCAAGTTTGCCGCCACTTTTGCCCGGCTTTATCCAAAATGCGAAAACATCAGCATCGATTACGCCGTGCTCGAGCCCCGTTCCGCCAAGGGAGAGCAGAACTCCAACATCGTTTGCCTTCCCGCTGATTTCGGATGGAACGATCTGGGTTCATGGACGGCGCTGCATGAGCACCACGTCGGCAAGGCCCGGCCCCAGGATGACAACCTGATCGCCGCAGCAGGATCATTCACTCTCAACGCCCAGGGAAATTACATTCACGCTCCCGGCAAATTTGTCGCGGCTCTCGGCGTAGACAATCTGGTTGTGGTGGAGACGGATGACGCGCTGCTGATCACCACCCGCGACCGGGCCCAGGATGTCGGGAAAGTGGTGAAGTATCTGGACGAGAAGAAACTGCGTAATCTGGTGTAGCAGTCGTCAGTCATCAGTCGCCGGTCGTCAGCAAAATCACAGAATTGACGGCTTTCTGACGACTCGCGAGTGTCCGCTGACGACTGACGACCGACGACTGAAGACTGCATATGATCAAGTTTGGCACCGACGGCTGGCGCGGCATTATTGCGGACGATTTTACTTTCGACAATGTTCGTCGCGTGGCGGGCGGGATTGCGGCGTACGTTCTCGGTCATGAAGATGCCGCTCGCGGCGTTGTTATCGGATACGACACCCGGTTTCTTTCGCAGCACGCCGCCCGGGTGGCGGCCGAAACCATTGCCGGGGCGGGAATTCCAGTACAGATTACTTCGGACTCCGCTCCGACGCCGGCGATTTCGCTTGCGGTGAAAGCCCAAGGCGCTGCTGGTGGAGTGGTAGTCACTTCCAGTCACAATCCGTGGAACTGGAATGGGGTGAAATTCAAAGCCAAGTTTGGCGGCTCGGCCACGCCCGCCATCATGAAGGTGATCGAAGAGCAAGTCAACGGCGGCGCCATGCCCAAAGGCTCGGCGGCTCCGATTAACGAAGTCGACCTCAAACCAGCCTATATAGAGGCCATCTGCCGGTTTGCGGACCTCGATCTCATTGCCCGGGCAAAATTCAGGTTCGCGGTCGATTCGATGTACGGTTCAGGCCGCGGCGTGCTGACAAAGATTTTCCAGAAGCGTGGCATTGATTGTGTCGCGATCCGCCAGGAGTTGAATCCGCTGTTTCCGGGGATCAATCCGGAGCCTATCGAGCCCCACATCGAAATGTTGCGGCAGACAGTGCTGAAAGAAAGATGCCATGCCGGGCTGGCCACTGACGGCGACGCCGACCGCATCGGCGCCATTGCCGAAGACGGCAGTTTCGTGGATTCACACAAGTGCTTCGCCGTCCTTCTGCGCTGGGTACTGGAGCGAAAAAAGTGGCCCGGTGACGTGGTGCGTGCCTTCAACACCACCGGCATGGTGGACCGCATCGCCGCCAGGCACGGGCGGAAACTGATCGAGTGTCCAATCGGATTCAAGTACATTGCGGACCTCATGATGGAGCACGAAATCGTGGTCGGGGGAGAGGAGTCCGGCGGCATCGGATATTCCCGCTATCTGCCGGAGCGCGACGGTACGCTCAACTGCCTGTTATTGGCCAACGTGATGGCCGAGGAGGGCAAGCCGCTGGGGCAACTGGTCGCCGATCTGCAGCGCGAATACGGGCCCCACTACTATGGGCGCCGCGATCTGCATATTACCGAAGAGATGAAGCAAAGCGCGGTGCGGCGGGCGGGTTCCGACCAGACGAACCATCTTGGCCGCTACTCCATCAAAAAGAAGGAGGGGCTCGACGGAGTAAAGTTCTTCCTGGACGCCTCCAAAAACGGCAATGGAGCCGAGCCCTGGGTGCTGTTTCGAATGTCCGGGACTGAGCCACTGCTACGGGTTTATTCCGAGGCAGCCTCCCCTGAACTGGTGGCGGAGATTCTTTCCCTCTCGGAGGCGTTCGTCCGGGACACCGCTTCGTAGGAAAAGCCGTTGACAACGCGGAAGACACGGATAACCATTGGCCTTCCGAGTCTCGCATTTGGTTTTCGGCGATACGATAATCAACCAGGCAAAAAATGGTTTCAGCAGCCGCCACCATTCCAGTTCCCGCCGACTCGCCTGAAGCGCGGCGTTACAACCGCATCCGGCGCTGGCTCGGCATTGCCGATTTTGTGCTGGGCGTGGCCCTGATGGCGGCATTGCTGGTCACCGGATGGAGCGGGGCCCTTCGGGACCTGGCCTACGAAGCCACATTCCAGCACTACGGCCTGGCCCTGTTTCTGTACGTGCTGATGCTGATGGCGCTGGCCAAAGTGCTCGGCTTGGGCCTGGACTACTACAGTTTTCGTCTCGAACATCGATATCACCTGTCCAATATGCGGTTGCGCGCCTGGCTTTGGGACGAGAGCAAAGGCTTCATGGTGGGGCTTGTGCTGGCCGCGATCGTGGCCGAGTTGCTGTATTTCATCATGCGCCAGGCGCCGGAGCACTGGTGGCTGATTGCCTGGGCGGCGTTCCTGGGATTGTTCGTGCTGCTGGCGCAACTGGCTCCGGTGGTCCTGTTTCCAATTTTCTACAAATTTGCGCCGCTGGAAAATGAAGAATTGAAGAGCCGGCTGGTGCGGTTGGGCGAGCGGGCGGGGACCCGGATTCGCGGCGTTTATCAATGGAAGCTTTCGGAAAAAAGCAAGAAGGCGAATGCGGCCCTCACCGGCCTGGGCAACACCCGCCGGATCATTCTCGCCGATACTCTGCTTGAGAACTACTCCACGGACGAGATCGAAGCCGTGCTGGCCCACGAACTTGGACACCACGTGCATCGCCACATCTTCAAGAGCATCCTGGTGCAGGCGGGGATCACGTTTGTCGGGTTCTGGGCGGCAAATTGGGTCCTGCACTACGCAGTGGACCGGCTGCATATGTTCGAGATCCAATCCGATTTTGCCAATCTCCCCTTATTAATGCTGGTGGCCACCGTGCTTTCCCTCATGGTGATGCCGCTGCTCAACGCTTACTCGCGTTTTAACGAACGCCAGGCGGACCGCTACGCGTTCCGCTCCATTCCCGCGGTTGAGCCGTTCATCTCCGCCATGGACAAACTGGCGGCGCAAAATCTGGCGGAACGTTCCCCTGCTCGTTGGGTGGAATGGTTTTTCCATTCGCATCCTGCTATCTCGCGGCGCGTCGCGGCGGCCCGCGCCTGGGCCAAAGTTCAGCCCGCGATCTCAAGTCGCTGAATATGTGGGCGCGAGCGTCCCGCTCGTGCCAGGTCAGATGCCACCCAATTTCCAGCAAGGAAGCGAAAGGCTTTGGAGAATCTAAGAAGCGGAGCGCAAGAAATCTTCCGCGCGCCGCAGATCTTCCTCTGTATCTACCCCCACGGTGTCATGCGGGGTCTCGGCCACGTAAATAGGGATTCCGTTTTCTAGGAAGCGCAACTGCTCCAGGCGCTCGCAGCGTTCGAGCGAAGACTCGGGAAGGGCGACGAAGCGGTCCAGCGCGGGGTTGCGATAGGCGTAGAAGCCGAGATGTTTGAAATATTTCGGTTCCGCGCCGTCGCGATCATAGGGGATGGTCGCGCGGGAGAAGTAAAGCGCCCGTCGCTCGGAATCAATGACCACCTTGACGGCGTTGGGATTGGCAATGTCGGCAGCGACCGCCGCGGTCATCAGAGTTCCTACCTGCACCGCCGGATCGTGCATGACTTCAATCAGCCCGGCGACATGCTCCTTCCGAGTCATGGGCTCATCGCCCTGGATGTTGAGGTAAACATCGGCCGCAACCGACTGCGAAATCTCGCGCACCCGCTCGGTGCCGCTGCGGTGCGCGGTGGAGGTCATCTGGGCCTTCCAGCCGTGGCGCCGGCAGACGGCGAGAATTTCATCGGAATCGGTGGCGATGATCACGTCGTCGAGCACGGGCGAAGACCGGACCGCTTCGTAAACCCAGCCGATCAGGGGTTTCCCGGCAATCTCGCGCAGCGCTTTGCGCGGCAGCCGGGTGGAGGCCAGACGGGCGGGGATGACGGCAACGGTTCGCATCGGCTCACCATCATATGACACGTCAGGTGGAGGACGGGCGTCCTTGCCCGTCCGGCACAAGCCAACTTCCTGACGGGCGGGGACGTCCGTCCTCCAAACCCAGCCCGGGCAGGGCCTTTCGAGCCTGTTCACTTCCCGGTAACCCGCGGCTGACACTGGCGGAACTACGTTATATACTTGTCACCTCGCGGGCCGCCGCCCCCACTGGTTCCGCGCGTTTGGGCTCGTGTGTGCAACCCGGGGTTGCCTTAAGGAGCTTCCGTTCCCCGTCACGGGCCGAGATCATTCATGGAAGAGTTCTCCCGAGGCCGCCCGGATGGAAAGCCTTCAGAACCTGGCGAAGGCGGTGCGGCGGTACGCACGCCTTCCAAGGGCGACAGCTCATCCCCCGGCGCTGCTCCGCCCTCGGACTCGCCAACCCTGATCGATATCCCCGGCCAGAGCACGAGTGTGCCCTCCTCGGACTCTCCGACCATCGTGGACGTTCCCGGGAGCAATCCCTCGGATTCGCCGACCATGGTGGACGGCTTGGGTCCCGACTCTCCGACCATGATCGATGGCGGCACCGGCCCGGGCAAGCCCGCGCCGCCGCGGGTACAGAGATCCCAAAGCAACCCGTCCATGCTGCAGCCGGGCGCGATTCTCGGCCAGCGTTACGAAATCCTGCAAATCCTCGGCGAAGGCGGGATGGGCGCGGTTTACAAGGCGCGGGACCGCGAACTGAATCGCATGGTGGCGCTGAAAGTGATCCGGCCCGAGTTGGCCGGCCACCAGGCCATCATTGACCGCTTCAAGCAGGAACTGCTTCTCGCCACCCAGGTCACCCACAAGAATGTCATCCGGATCTACGACCTGAGCGAAGCCGACGGCATGAAGTTCATCACCATGGAGTACGTCGAGGGTGAGGACTTGCGCGGCCTGATGCAGCAGAAGGGAAAACTTGAACCTAACGAAGCGGTAGAAATCATGCAGCAAACCTGCCGCGCGCTGGAAGCCGCGCACAGCGCCGGCATCATTCACCGCGACCTGAAGCCGCAAAACATCATGCGCGACAAGACCGGCCGGATTCTGGTCATGGATTTCGGCTTGGCCCGCACCCTCGAAGGCGATGGCATGACCCAGACCGGCGCACTGGTCGGCACCATGGACTACATGTCGCCGGAACAGGCCCTGGGCAAGGACCTGGACCAGCGCTCCGACGTGTTCGCGCTGGGCTTGATTTTTTACGAACTGCTGACCGGCAAGATGCCCTACAAGGCCGACAGCGTGGTAGCCAGCCTGCTCAAGCGCACCCAGGAGCGGGCCGCCCCGGTATCGAGCCACGATGCCTCCATACCGAAGCCGCTCAGCAATATCGTCGGCAAATGCATGGAGCCTGACCTGAAGCTGCGTTACCAGAGTTCGGCGGAAATTCTCGCCGATCTGGACGCCTGGCAGGGCGGGCACGCCGCCGCCACCTTGCACTTTCCCAGCGGCGTCCGGCCCTGGGGACGAAGCTTCCCCTGGCATTGGTTCGGGACCGCAGCGGCCGTCATCGTCCTCGCCATCGTGGGCTTCGTATTCCGCGGAGTCTTGTTCAGCCCGAACACAAAGGCGCCGACCGGGCCAGTCGTTTCCCTCGCCATCCTGCCTTTTCGCAACGCTTCCGGCGATCCGAGCCTCGACTGGTTGGGGCCAAGCATAGCCGAAATGCTGAGTACAGATGTCGGACAGTCATCGCAGTTGCGCACGGTCAGTCCAAACGTTTTGCACCAGATCTACACTGACCTGCGTATTTCGTCCGCGACCGCGCTCGATCCGACCACGATTCGCCGGGTGGCGAGCTCCACCAACGGCCGACCGGGTGGTGTGGGGGCAGTACGCGAGGTTTGGCGAGCAGATCCGCATCGATGCCACGCTGCAGGACATCAAGAACGATCGCTCGGTGCCGCTCGAAAATCGATGTGCCCAGCGAGAAAGAAATCCCGAAAGCCATCGACGGACTGGCCGAATCGATCCGTCAGAAACTGGCGCTTCCCGAAGACGTCCTCAAGCAGTTGAAGGCCAGTTCCTTCCAGCCGGCTTCGCAATCGGTGGATGCGCTGCGCGCCTACAACCAGGGCATAGTTTTTCAGCGGGACGGCAAGAACCTTGACGCACAGAAACAATTTGAGGAAGCGACCAGGCAAGACCCCTCGTTCGCACTGGCCTTCTCCCGGCTGGCTCAGACCTACAGCAGTCTGGGTTATGACGACCAGGCGGAGCAGTCCGCTCAAAAAGCCGTGACCCTGAGCCAGGACCTTCCCGAGGCGGAGAAATATCTGATCTCTGCCATTCGCGCGCAAGTTACAAAGAACTATCCCGAAGCGATCAAGGCCTATGAAAAGCTGGTCCAGGCTGCGCCCGGCAACTCAGACGTGGAATCGACGCTGGCCGGCCTCTATAAGGACTCTGGAAACCTGACCAAGGCCCGCGATTACTACCAGAAGCTGCTGACCGCGAATCCGAAGGACGTCAGGGCCACCATTGAACTGGGATGGCTTGACATCAAGAGTGGAGACCCCCAGGGCAGCCTCGATCCCCTGAATCGCGCTTACAGCCTGGCGGTCCAGTTGGATAACCAGGAGCAAAAGGCTTCCAGCCTCCACTTTATGGCGGTGGCTTACGACAATTTGAGCAAGCCCGAGGAAAGCGTGCGTAACGAGCAGCAGGCCCTCACCATCTGGCGGAGTATCGGTCAGAAGCGGGGCCTGGCTCTTAGCCTGAACGAAATGGCCTCGGCGCAAGCTGCGCTCGGCAAGACCAAAGATGCCTCTGGCCAGCTATCAGGAGGCGCTGGACATTCGGCGTGAAATCGGCGACCGGCGCGGCTTGGGCGACACCCTGATCGACTTGGGAAATTTCTACGACTCCGGCGGCGACCATGAGCAGGCCCTGAAAATGTACAAGGAAGCCCTGCAGATCGGAGCGCGATCTCGGGAACGAGAGCCTGCAGGCCATCTGCCTGAACAACATTGGCAGCGTGTATCTGGAAAAGGGCGCAACACAGACGCCCTCACCTACTTCCAGCAGGCGCTGCAGTTGCGCGAGAAACTCAAATCGACGGACGCGATCTCCGAAACCCTGGCCAGCATCGGTCAGGTTTATATCAACACTGGCCGGTACGATGAGGCGCTCCCGGCCTTTATGCGCTCTTTGGATCTCCGGCGGAAAGACGGGGACACTCGGGGTGTAGCTGAAGAATCTCATGATATTGGAATGGTGTTTGAGTATCAGGGCCGCCTGGGGGCCGCCGTGAGTGACCTGCAAGACGCCGTGAAAGGTTACCGGGATGTTGGCGACCGCAGCAGCTACATGGTCGAGCTGCTCAACGATCTTGCAGAAGCCCTGGCCCAGGCCGGACGCGGGTCCGAGGCCGCGCCTCTGCTGCAGGAAGCCCAGAGCATGGCAATAACGTTGAAGAATGATATCGCTCAGGCGGAAATCCTGAACACGCAAGGAAACGTGCAGCGTTATCGCGGGGACTGGAAAGCGGCCAGGGGTTTCTATGAACAGGCGCTGCGCGCGGCCTCGCGGGGCACGGACCCGGACCAGATCCTGATTTCGAAATTGCACCTTGCCGAGGCGGCGCTGGCTGAAGGGCATGGCCAGACCGTCGTCGATTTTCGCAACTTGGCCCAGCAGGCCAACAGCCGCGGCCTGAAATATCTCTCACTGCAGAGTTCGGTGGACATGGCAGAAGCGATGATCGAAAGCAAGGACTATTCCCATGCTCAACAGGAGCTGCAGACCGCTTTGAGCACCAGCGAGAAGCTGGGATCGCGATATTTAAGTGCCCGCATTCATTATCTGCTGGGCAACGCGCTCCGCCTGGGGGGCAACGCCGCCGAGGCGTCCACGCACTATCGGCAGGCCCTCAGCCTGATTGATGAGATGCGCAAAGAGCCCGGCGCGGAAAAGCTGTTGGAGCGCGCCGATCTTAAATCCCTGGTTACCCAAGCCTCGCAGTTTGCGCCCACGAAAAACTGAAAGCCTGCCCTGACTGGCAGTTCGGCGGTTCCCAACGAAAAAAGGCCGGGCCTGTTCGGCCCGGCCTTGGTTAGCGAGACACTGCACCTTCTTACCTGGAGACTATTGTTGGCCAGCTCGCGGTGTTGTTCTTCAAATTAGGATCTGCATTGGTTCCACCGCTCACCGAGACCACGTTCTTGAGCGTGGTATTCGACACGCCCGCGTTTACTGTGACCGTAATCTGAACCAGAATTCCGATCGGATTCTTCTTGGTCCAGACGGGCAGCGAGCCCGCGATGGTGCAGCTCCCCGAGGTGCTCCCGCAGGAGGTTGTTGGCGGTACGATCGAGCAACTTGGCGGTCCACTGCCAAAAGTGCAAGAATCGATCGCATAGCCAGCGCGCGTAAAGTGGGTGCCTGCGGGAATAGTGTCGTTTACCACTATTCCGAAAGCGGGGGTTGGTCCTGAGTTCGCTACCCCAATGACGTAGGTGATGGTCTGCAAAGGCTTGACCAGGAGATTTCCCAGCATCCCTACCCCGAGATCAGCGCCTCCGACGACTTGATACGACACAGACTGCTGGACGGCGGGGTTGCCAGCCACATCTGTCGCGTTTGCGTTGAACGTCTGCGGCCCAAGTGCCGAGGTAGGCACTGTGGTGTTGGTGACGACGACGCTAGGATTGCCCCCCCCATGTCCCATAAAACTATCCACACAGGATGCAATCCCCGACGCGAAATTGCTCTTAAGAGGATCGTTGCAGGTATAGGACGCGGTTACCGGCGTGCCTACGGCGTAATAGCCGCCCGGCGGATTCAGGACGGGCGCGGTAACGGTTGGTGCCATGGTGTCCACACCGAAAGGCGCGGAGTTCCATTGTGCTTCGTTCGGACCTATCCCAGCCGCTCCAAAGTTGATGGTTGGAGGGTAGGCCAGGTTGATGAATTCGTCGCAGTCCACCACGGCGTACAGCAAATTGTAAAGGCCGTCCGTAATGGTTGACGCGGTTCCGGTCGCGCTTCCAGTGGTATTGAACTGGCCTAGGGAGCCGGTAACATTGAAAGGAACCGCTGGTTGCTGCGTCCAGTCTGAGGTAGCAGGGCATGCGCCAGCCAGTGCGATCTGCTCACCGGGATAGGAGGGGATGGTCGTATCAATCGAATTTACCGCGATACTTTGTGGCGCAGCCCCATAGAGCACGCCGAGGGCCTGAGCCGGGTGCATCGACGCCGGTATTGTTGGGTAATTAAAGTTCACTGGAACACTGTTAGTGGTGTTCCATAGACTGACGGGGGCTGGCGCCGCTGGCGCTACCCACTCCGGTCGGCAGCAATTAAAGACCACCGAGGACCCGGCGGGTTTCGGTGTCCCGCCAAGTTTTGCTGGTCCATCCTGGATGCCGCTCATGATACTGCGCGGGCACGGCTTGTCCTGTAGCGGATCGTGAAGCGGGAAACCGTGCATTACGTCGCATGCTCCGAAGTCGTCGAACTCTGCCAGTCCGGGAGCGGTGTGGGCCGGTATGGTGAGCACATTGTTCAACAGATTGGGGCTCTGGGTTGGATCGAGGTCCAGTGTCTGGCTGAGCAGAATATTTCGTGCGCAGATAATGTCATCGCTCCCTTGGCCTGGACTGCATGTGGATTGGGGCAGGTTTTTGCCTGAAGGGGTCGAGTCGGCACTGGTGGTAGCAGTGAGAGCAGTCAGCAGACAGAGGGCGTTATTGTTCGCGTCCTTCAGGCCGGCGGCAGTCAGGCAAGTAGTGCCATCCAGGGCCGTGCCATGCACCAGGGTTATGTACTGAGCCGGAGTCATTCCGCTAAAGCCGATGAAAGGAGTGGTACCGCCCTGCAGTTGCAAGTTTGGCACCGAGCTGAAATCGAAACCGAACTCCACGTGTTTTCCTGGAGCATTGTTGAGAATGGTTGACTGGCTGAGGCTCTGTGGGTTGTTTGGGTCTATCTGGGTTCCGGTCACCACTGTGAACGGATTGTAGGTCCAGGCCTGGATATTCTGAATGTTAGTGTTACCGCCTGTCGCTCCCGTAAAGCCAACGTACGCGGGAACGCTGCCGATCAAGCTGGTCAGGTCAACCGCTACCGCCAGCACCTGCTGTTGGTCCACATATATAAACAGATTGTTGCAGACGGCTCCCGCCGCACAACTTGTGCTGGGCGGGTTGTATTTGATCTCTGCCGCATGCGTGCCATAAAAAGAAGTCGTAGATGCAGCGTAACCGTGCCTGGGATCGATATTGGCACCACCCGTGGCAGGGCAAGAACTCACATGGTGCGAAGTGTTGGGTAAGGCTCCGCAACTCTGCACGGCGACGTGGTTGGCGTCCATATCCCAACCATTCTGATAGGTATCGAACTCAAAAGCGACGCTGGCGGGAATACCTGTCCCGGGCTGTGAGTTGCCATCGTCACCTCCGTAGCCAAGCGCACCACCGTTCCCACCGGTGTAACCTATTGCGTGAAGCGGAGATGTCGGGGCGTTCTGGATGACAAATGCGATACCATCCGCGCCGGTGCCTCCAGTAAGCTGAAATGTAAACGTTGTGTCAAACCCGTTGGCAAAGGGCTGCGGCGTGTTGAACCATGCCGATCCAGTCTGGTTCGCAACCTTATCAGTGAGCTGCAACGTCGTGCTGACGTTTGCTGCATTCCCATTGAGCGTAAGGCCTGCCACCGAATGAAAGTCGGTAAAACTCGGGCTCTGCGCCAGGACCGGCGTAACTCCGCACACCACCACCAGCGCCGCGATTGCGGCCACTACCACAAATCTTGAGATCGCTACTTTCATAAATCCCCCTTAAACGCGCGCTGGTTTCCCAGTCGTGCTTTCGAACTTAAGCTTGAACGTCATAACCGCGAACCTGGAGCGCACAACTCTCGAGCGCACAACTGCCTCTGAATCCCAGCCGACCGGCGCACCCGTCGCCATCGCCCGGCCCAATTGCGGACAACAAAACTGGATAGTGATTCCTGGAATCTTCTTGCTCTTATGACTCGACCTGTTCGGTCGGTGTTCGGCGCTGGGCGCGGGGGGGAACGGGAAAGTCAGAAATTCGATGATGGCCGGACAGCAAATTTACGATCCATCCACTCGAATCCATCCGGAGCCGATGCCCGTTCAAAACGCTCGAGCCGAACCGTATGAATTCTGCCCTCGAACGGTGCGCCTGTCAACGGAATTAAGCTGTCAGGCTGTGTATATCTAGCTGGTGAAGCTGGCTTGCATTCAATGCAAATCGTTGCACAGTCCTGAGCGGTCAGGGCAGGCCAAATGCCGCTCTGGACGTGCCATCCCGACTGCATGGGCCCGGCATTTTGACCCGTTTTTGCGCTTCCCCCGGCAGCCGACGGGCTACCCAGGCCGGACTCTTACTTCAAACCGGGTGTGAGATATTCGAGCTGGAGTCCGTATGCCGGGTGCTTCAAGTCCGAGGTTTGGATACAGGGCCTTGCGAGCGGCGTCGTAAAGCCGCTTGGCCGTTGCCCCGACAACGCGGTCACCCTGAGGTGTCGGGTTTCGCCCCCGGATTGCAAAGCAGATATCTTTGGTAGTCTATAGATGCTGTGAAAGCAAAAGTGGCGGCGTAGCTCAGGTGGCTAGAGCGACGGTCTCATAATCCGTAGGTCGTTGGTTCGAGTCCAACCGCCGCCACCAATTCATAGAAGGTTCTGAAGTGATGTCCAGGAAGGTAGGACTCCGATTATGGCGACGCGAAAGACACGCAAAAAGAAACAGACGAAGGCTAAGAAAGTGACGCACAAGAAAAAGGCGCCTAAAAAGCTGGCCAAGAACAAGAAGAGGCCGGCCGCCAAGCGGAAATCGGCCAAGAAGAAGGCAAGCCCGAAAAGGGCGGCAGCAAAGAGTCGGGCGAGGAAGAGACCCGTCCAGAGAACGGCACGAGCGCGTAAGCGGCCTCGACCAGTCGGCCGCAATGTGGATGACATGGTGGCATCCGCGAGGGAAGGATTGAAAGCCCGTTCGGGTGGGCAATCGGGAGACTTGCAGGGATTGTCCAACCTCTCAGGCGCCGATTCGGAGAGCGTGGACGAGCTCCTCGAGGAAGGGAACGCATTTGAGGCCGATGTGGTGAAGGGCGTTGAAGAGGCCGACAATGAAGGGGAAGTCCACACCCATGAGGTGCCGGAAGATGATGTTCCCGAGGAATATCTGGACCAGGACTAGTACTGCCACTGCAGGTCAACTGAGCAGTCGCATCACCTGATCCTTGCCCCATTCCGGCCATCGAAGCCCGCGGGATCCCGTCTTCGCCTTCGTGGGAAGTGGGTTAGAAGGCCACCCGGGCGCGGAGAGCGGGATCGTCCAGCTTAACTCCTGCCAATCTGATTTCGCGGAACAGTTGCAAATTGGAAGACATCACCACCCCCGGGCTGAGATACACGGTCGGAGGGAGAGGCACTTTGTTGGTGAGGTGGTCGGCAATCAGCCGCACCGCCAACTGTCCCTGGCGATGAGGCTGCTGGTAGATTGACGCGGTGATAATGCCTTTCTGGAAATAATGAGACATCTCCGCAAACAGGTCGGTGGTAATTAATTTAACTTTTCCTGCCAGGCCATGTGCTCCCAGGGCACGGCACACTGGAAGGCAGTTGACCGTATTGACATAGAGTCCGGCCAGCTCGGGCTCTCGACGCAGCAGATCGAACGTCTTCTGAAAACTCTCCTCTTCGTCTTCATGCCCTTCGATGACGGTGACGATCTTGCCGCCCGCGCAGTGCTGCGGGAACGCTTCTGTGAAGCCGTCGGTCTTCTTGCGATGGTCCTCGGTCGCCAGCATGCCCGCCACTACCGCGACATGCGAACCCGGGGGCACAAACTTCCCCATGAGTTCGCCGGCCAGGCATCCGTTCAATCTGGGTTCGACGCAGACGATGCTGGAGCGCCGGCTCTCGGGCGCGTCGGTGGACACGCAGACCACGCGAATCCCTTTTTCTTCAGCGTCGTCGATCAGCGGCTTGAGGCCTGTGGGATTGCCGGCGGTTAGAACGATGGCATTGACGCCGCTTTGCACCAGTTCAGTGAACACATCGGTATCGCCTTCGCCCAGCACCTGCACCGGGCGATTGAGGAACTGGACGCCAAACTGGGACACCCGCCGGGACTCGTCCAGGACGCCGCTCCACAGTTCGTCATAAAAGAAATGGATCTCACGGGGTACGCAGACGCCGACGTGGGCGCTGGTACGGGCCACGGACAAAGCTCGCGCCGCCAGATTGGGCGTGTATCCGATTCGTCTGGCAATCTGCAGGATCCGTTGCCGAGTGGACTCTTTAATGCCGCCGCGTTCGTGCAAGGCGCGGTCGACCGTCCCGATCGAAACGTCCGCTAGTTCCGCGATCAAGTGAATCCCGCGTCTTTCTTTCTTCATCCGCATGTCCCTGGAGTCCGCGGCCCTTCGGTCTTGGTGATCACTGTTCTGCCCACAGGCGCTTCGGCTGCTGCTCTGAACTGCAACCGCAGCAGCCGGTGGCGTAACCGATCGGGGGGAGGGCCTTTCCGTGTACGTCCACGATGATATACTCCAACGCGCGTTCTTGGGTAGCTTTCAATCTCAGCAGGCGAGGAGCCCTCCCACCATGCCTCAACGTCCTAATCCTGTCGTGGCGTTCCGCGTTTTGGCTGTTCTGTTCGTTGCACTGCTCAGTTCAGCGGCGCAAACCCAGAAGCCATCGGGTGGTCTGCCCTACCTGGATCCCTCGCTGCCGCTGAATGTCCGGGTGGACGACCTGGTTTCGCGGATGACGCTGGAAGAAAAGGCGTCCCAACTGGTGAATCAGTCGCGTTCAATTCCGCGTCTGCACGTTCCTGCGTACGACTGGTGGAGTGAAGCGCTGCACGGTGTGGCCCGCGCGGGAACCGCGACCGTGTTTCCCGAACCGATCGGCCTGGCCGCCACCTTCGACGCTCCGCTGATTCATGAAATGGCGACTGCCATCGGCCAGGAAGCGAGGGCCAAGCATAACCAGGCTGTCCGCGCCGGAAGAAGGGACATTTACGAAGGACTGGATTTCTGGTCGCCCAATATCAACATATTCCGCGACCCGCGCTGGGGGCGTGGGCAGGAGACTTACGGCGAAGATCCGTTCCTCACCGGCCGCATGGGGGTGGCGTTCGTTACCGGTTTGCAGGGCGACGATCCGAAATATTTTCAGGCGATCGCCACACCCAAACATTTTGCGGTGCATAGCGGTCCCGAGACAACCCGGCACTCGGTCAACGTGGATGCGACCAAGCATGACATGGAAGACACCTACCTGCCCGCTTTCCGTGCCGCCGTGACCGAGGGCAAGGCGGGTTCGGTGATGTGCGCCTATAACCGCGTCAATGCCGAGCCGGCGTGTGCGAATTCCTTTCTGCTCGAAGACCAGTTGCGGGGAGCCTGGAAGTTCCAGGGCTATGTGGTATCGGACTGCGATGCGGTGGCCGACATCGAGCGCGGCCATCATTTCACCCAGACCATGGCCGAGGCGGCTGCAGTTTCGCTGAAGCGCGGGACGGACAACGAGTGCGCCGACTACTTGCAGAAAGCCATCGACAACTCCGACTACGTGAAGTATGTCGATGCCGTGAAGCAAGGCTTACTGAGCGAGAAAGATGTTGACGTGACGTTGAAGCGTCTGTTCACTGCCCGGTTCCGGCTGGGGCTGTTCGATCCGCTGGAGATGGTGAAGTACGCCCAGATCCCGGATTCGGTGATCGACAGCGAGGCTCACCGGCAACTCGCGCTCAAGATAGCGCGCGAGTCGATGGTATTGCTGAAGAACGATGGCGTGCTCCCGTTGTCCGCGAACACCAAAAAGATTGCGGTCGTCGGGCCGCTCGCCGAATCGTTGCGGGTGCTCGAGGGCAACTACAATGGCACGCCTTCGCGAGCGACGACCGCTCTGGACGGCATCCGAAAGCAGTTTTCGTCCGCCCAGGTGAGCTTCACTCCGGGCACCAGCTTTCTGCTCGAATATGAGCCCGTGCCAGGGGCGGCGCTTTCCACCCCCGACGGGCAACCGGGGCTCAAGGCTGAATATTTCTCTGACCCGTCTTTCAAGGGCGCGCCAGCACAGGTTCGGGTGGACAAGGACGTAAATTTTGCTTTTGCCCCGGGCACGACTTCGAAGACATCTATTTTTGCCGTGCGCTGGACAGGCTTCCTCACCCCCAGCGAATCCGGAACCTATCGCCTCGGGTTGGACGGCTGTCTGAACACCTTACGGCTGGACGGCAAAATGATTGTTGACGACAGCAAGAACCATGATCCCCGAGCGAAGGTCGCGGAGGTAGCGCTGGAAAAGGGGCACAGGTATGCCCTCAAAATCGAATACTTTCAGGGCCGGCCCCGTGGGGTGAAGCTGGTGTGGCGGCAACTGAGCCCGGATCCGGTCGCGGAGGCGGTCGCGGCCGCCCGGCAGGCGGACGTGGTGATCGCGGTGGTCGGAATTACTTCCGACCTCGAGGGCGAAGAGATGGATGTCGCGGTCCCGGGCTTCGAAGGTGGGGACCGCACTTCACTCGACCTGCCCAAGGAGGAGGAAGATCTCTTGAAGGGGATCAAGACTACGGGTAAGCCGCTGGTTGTGGTGCTCATGAATGGCAGCGCTCTCTCGGTAAATTGGGCGAAGGAGAATGCCAACGCCATCCTCGAGGCCTGGTACTCGGGCGAGGAAGGCGGAACCGCGATTGCCGAGTCTTTGGCGGGAGCGAATAACCCGGCAGGCCGCTTGCCGGTCACGTTCTACACGGGCGTGGAACAGTTGCCGCCATTTGAAGACTATTCCATGAGCAACCGGACCTACCGCTATTTCGAGGGCCAGCCTTTGTTTCCCTTCGGATACGGCCTGAGTTATTCGAAGTTTGCCTACAGCAATCTGAAACTCTCCGCGGCAACGTTGAACGCGGGTGATCCGCTCAGCGTCGAAGCCGATGTGAAGAATGCAAGCGGGCGCGAAGGCGACGAAGTGGTCCAGCTTTATTTGAGCTTCCCTAAATCTCCCGCAGCTCCGCGGCATGCCCTTCGCGGGATGACCCGCGTGCATCTGGCAGCGGGAGAAACGAAACGAGTCCAGTTCTCCCTGGATGCTCGCGACTTGAGCGAGGTGAACTCAATCGGAGATCGAATCGTCGCCGCCGGGGCCCATCGCCTGTACATCGGCGGAGGACAGCCGGGAACCGATGCTCCTGGTGTGGAGACCGAGTTCACGATCAGTAACGAGAAGAGATTGCCGGAGTAAGTTGCTCCGGGCCTGGGAACCTGCGGAAGAAAACTGTTGCTTCGTGAAGGAGCGATTGTGCGGCCGCCTTCAGGGCCACGGTCGCTGAAGCCCAATCACTCAGACCGGCGACGCGGCGCTAAAGCGCCGCTCTTCCACAACGGCCAACGCTAACCACAACGGCCAACGCTAACCACAACGGCCAACGCTAACCACAACGGCCAACGCTAACCACGACGGCCAACGCTAACCACGACGGCCAACGCTAACCACGACTTGGGTCCGGGGAGGCCGTTGCCAGGACTGATGTGATTGCCGGATACATGCGGCGATATGCGGCGTAACTGCTGTGCATGGGCTCCATCGCGGCAGTCTGCGGAGCTACTCGTTGGGCGACTCTCACCACTTCGCTGCAGGCGGCGTCGACCGAACTCCAACTCCTGCTCCAACACCGGCCAAAGGGCCGCGCCATAGGCTGCGCCTTCCTCAGCCTCGAGGATCTCGACATCGTGTCCGTAGACGTCAGCCTGGATCTGCCGCCACAACGGCGAACGAGCTCCGCCACCGCCCAGTCGAATGGTTGGTACAGGAACGCCCATCTGGGCAAACAACGTGAACAAATCCCGCAAACTGAAGGCCACACCTTCCAGAATCGCGCGAACAACGTGTCCGGCGCATGTGGGACGCAGTAAGACCGATCAGAGCAGCGCTAGCGTTTGGATCGAGATGCGGAGTGCGCTCGCCCATCAGGTACGGGGCCCACAAGGCCATCGGATCCGGGCGGGCGCCGCGGCCTCGGCGATGAGACGGTCGTACGGATCGCGATCGCCAGTGTTGCCGTCTCCGCCGGCTGCCAAAACAATCGCGAAACCAACGCAGGGAAAGTCCGGCGGCCTGCGTCACTCCCATCACGTGCCAACGGCCGGGCACGGCATGACAAAAAGTGTGCAATCTACCTTTCGTATCCAGGGGCGGGCGATCGGTGGCCGCGAACACACTCCGATATTCCGATAGTCGCGCTCACCGCGCCGGGCGCGACGATTCCCATGCCCACCGCGCCGGCAGCCTGATCTCCCGCGCCTGCCACGACCGGCGTTCCCTGACGCAACCCCGTCGCCGTGGCTCCTGCCTGAAAGTTTTCCGCAGACTTCAGCGGGACTCGAACAGCCGTGGCAGCAGCGACTCGTCGATCCCGCCGCTTGTAGCACTTCCTTTGACCACCGGCGATTCGCGACATCCAGCATCAATGTACCTGACGCGTCCGCCATATCAGTCGCCCGCTCGCCGGTGAGCCGGAAGCGAACGTAATCCTTGGGCAGCATGACCGACCGACGTGCTTCCAGTTTTCGGCTCGTTTTCCCGTACCCACAGAAATTTTGGTCAGAGTGAAATTGGGCAGCGCTGGATTGCAGGTAAGCCGAATAAGTTCCGCGGCACCGATTTTCTCAGTCAGTGCCCGAGCACTGTTTTTCGTGCGCACGTCGCACCAGATCAGTGCCGGGCGCACCACTTTATCGCGAATCGTCCAGCATGACCGCGCCGTGCATCTGGCCGGAAAATCCGACGCACGCAATTTGATCCGCCCGCAACCCGCGTGCGCCAGAGCCTTCTGCACGGCCGAACGGCAGGCCCGCCACCAGTCTTCCGGATTCTGCTCTGCCCATCCGATTTGCGGCGAAGCGAAGGGGCGTGCTCCTCGGTAGCGGAAGCCAGGATGCGGCCGTGTCCCGTCGACAATGAGGGCGCGCGTGCCGCCGGTACCCACATCGATTCCGAGAACATGTGTTTGCATTTTTTGGTCAGCGCAGTGTGATTGCTAGCGCATTCGTAAGAACCCGCCCAAGCAGAGCTTGGACGGGGTACCCTCGAAAGTTCGAGTGAGATCACCGTGTACGTTCACGGCACGCGTCAGCATATCATGAGGCGTGGGGATATCGAACCGCCGGGCTGGGAAAGAAACGGAAGCAAAAGAAAATGAGGGCTCATCGGCTTCCGTAATATCCGTCTCTGGCCTGCACCACCAGGTCCTTCTTTTTTGCGACTACCAGAATCTTGTGGTATCCAGACTCAGCGGCGTCCGCCCGGTCAGGTGTATATCCAATGTTGTATTGATTGCGGAGCTCTTCCTCGATGCGGGAATAAATCTGTTGGACCGGTTCCTTCTTTCGAAACTTCGAACATGCGTCCGCCGGTTTCTTTAGAGATTCGCTCCAACACTTTTTTGCCGTCGGCGTGCTCTTCCGGAAAACGCCTTCCGCGTCCGCCGCCCATTCCGCCGCGTCCCATTCCCGGTCCGCCCATGCCGGGGATGCTGATCCCTGTGCGGCCAAACCCTCCCCCGCCGTTGCCGTAAGCTTCGTCGTCCTTAAATAGGACGGAATAAACAATGGTGTTGGCGCGCTGAGCTGACTCGATGGCGGATTCCAGGCTCTCCTTGCTGCCCATGTCGACGCCGTCCGAGAGAACGATCAATGCCTTGCGGCCCGGTTGTTTTTGCATGAGTTCGTCGGAGGCCAGGAAGACTGCATCGTAAAGAAGGGTACCGCCGCCACGCCGGCCGGCGCCGCGGCCTCCGCCGCGCCCGGAATTTGGATCGGGATCGCCGCCTCCCGCTGGCGCGAGTAAATCGCGGAGTTTCGAGCGATTCCAGCGCAGTCCGCAACTTTTCATGCGAGGCTGTCAGGTCTTGCGAAAGTTCTACTTCACGGTCGAAGTGGATGACGAAAGCTTTGTCTTGGTCTTCCCGACACTTGTGCAAGGAAGGTCTCGCTGGCGTCGCGCTCTTCGGTCAGCACCCGTCTTTGGCTCATGCTGGTATCCACCAGCATGCCTAGGGTGAGCGGGAGATCGGTTTCGCGAGCGAAATACTTGATAGTTTGCGGGCGACCGTCTTCGGTCAGAATGAAGTCATCCCTGGTCAGGCCATTCACAATTTTTCCGTGCTTGTCCCGCACCGTGGCCAGCACGTTCACCACCTTGACCTGGACGGACATGGTTGCCAGCGGCTGGTCCGACGAGTTGGTGGCAGTGGAATTGGTCCCGGCTGGCTGCGGTACGGTGGTCGAGCGGGTTTTCCCTGACGCATCGCCGGCGGA
>CAWBGY010000006.1:0-494418 GCA_963788505.1 Terriglobia bacterium | reverse complement strand
GCCGGGGCTTGAAGATTTTCGCCATGGCCTTTCCGAAGGCAAGACTGTCGTGAAGTAACGGCCGTCCTTGAATTCGTATTTTCCTGCAAAATTTTGTACACACCCGAGTCGTCTAGTTCGCCGGCCACTTTCACTTCGCTTTTATTTGAATCGGTTGCGCAACCATCCGTTCGTACCCACTGGCACTCCAATTGCACGGGCCCAATAAAAACCCATTCCAATGCCCTCCCTGATCTACGTCACTCGCGTTCGACCGCTTTCTCCGGATCTGATCCAGGGTTTGGAATCCGCGGGCTTCCATCTCATGTCTTTCGGACCCGGGGAGATCACGGCCGACGAATGCTTATTGGTGATGACCTCTGAAGCCATTCTCGCCGGCCTTCAGACCTCGGGGCCGGCAGCGACGGCGGGCGGAGCAGCGTCGGTCGACAGGGAATTTCAAGGCACGCCTCGCCTCCGTGACCTTGGCGAACATCTGGAACCAGAAGCCGCGATATGGAATCGCATCAAGGCCGCTGCGGTAAGTGCAATCCCAGCCAGCACCTCAGCGGCAAAGCCGGAGCACCGTGCTTCGGCGGCGCCCAGGGTTGGACCCGACGCTGGCAATCTCGGATTTGTTCCTAGCCGTGCCGGGTCACGGATATTGGCTGGCGCACAGATGGCCACGGACGCTGCGCAACCTTCGCCAGCGGCGGCCGGATCCTCGGGGAACAACGGCAAGCCGGCTGTCGCTAGCCCGCCAATGCCATCAGCGGGAGGTGTAACCAGAAAAGCGGAGCCAGCTTCAACCCTCTCATCGAGGGATGCCAGTCCTTCCAAAATAATCCGCCTGGCCGGCGGGCGACACGGTAAGAAGCTCTGGCAGGCGGCGGCGATGGCCGCCGCATTGTTGATCGTTGCCGTGGTCCTGCTGTCAGGCCGCGCCTCAATCCTTCCCCCGGCGGCGGATGCAACTGCGGTTGGGGATACAAACCAGGGCGGTCGGTCTGCTTCTGACGCCGCAGGTTCGACCCCAGGTGGATCTTCTTTGGCTTCGAAGCCCGCGTCTCAGCCATCGGATTTAACGCAAACTTCCGCTAGACACCGAACCCCACGGCGGAGAGTCGGCGGCACGTATCAGATTATGATTTCGTCGCCGAAGACTACACCACTCATTTTGATCTGCACTCGCATCCCGAGCCGCCCCTGCCCGAACTAAGGCGGGGCGCGAACCGCCTGGTCCAAAAGCGGGTAGTCGTCAACTGAGGAGAGTGGCTGGGACGCACGGCAGTTTAGCCCGTCCAGCTTTCCGACGATCGATTCCGGCAATTCCGGTTTTCCGACGAAGTTTGGAATTTGATCCGCAAACGTCTCATTTCAGGGGACAATCTAGCCGCGAGAGATAAAAACCATAGGCGGGGGTGGGGTTTCCCGGCATGAATTCTCCTGGGCCTAGCGCTTCAATGGGGCGGGTGCTTCTGGTCTGCAACGATTCGGCCACGATCCAGCAACTGGCCGAGGGTATGCAGCAATTCGCGGTTGGGACCGAAGTGTGCGTCGACGTCATCATGGCGCTCCGCTTGCTGAACCGCAAGAAATTCGAGGCGGTGATTGTCGACTGCGGACTGAAGCAGGCGGATGAAATGCTGGCGCAAATCCGTCTTTCGCCTTCCAATCGCACCGCCGTGACCTTCGCGATCGTAGATCCCGGGAAGCCGACGGGGTTCGAAATTCAACCGAATTTCCTCATGGAAAAACCTCTTTCCACGAGTTCGGTAGGGCGGACGTTCAAAGCCGCTTTTGGATTGATCGTACGTGAGCGGCGGCGTTCGTTTCGTTGTCCGATCGCAATTCCGGCAGCCGTCCAGGCGAACGGCCAGGAGGCTAGTTGCCATCTGGTGAACATCAGCGAGGGCGGCATGGCAATCGCGGATGGGCGCTCGCTAAAGCCCGGAATGCAGGTAAGGATTCTATTTGCACTGCCCGGCCGCGCGATTCGCTTCAAGATCGAGTCCGAAGTTTGCTGGTGCGACGAAACAGGCCGCGCGGGGCTGCGTTCCCTGATAATTCCGTCTGAACAGAAATCCATACTGCAGCAGTGGCTGGCCGCCAAGCTGGAAGAGGACTTACCGGAGTCGGTGGCGCGACAATTTCGGAAGGACTAAGCAGTAACCGGCCATCAGACGTCCTCCGCCGGTGTGGTTCAGGGTTTCACCGTGTTTTCTCCCGCTGCATCCTGCAAACCTCGGCCTCCCTCATGACTCCGCCCGCTGGATCGATTCCGCGATTACCGTGGGCACTTGTCCTAACGGACAAGTAACCGCCGTCGCCGTTACGTGGCCCGGAGCGGCTGAATGTCGGGCACTTCGTAACTTGTCGCTTCGAGCAGGCCCAACTAGTCTCATTACTATGTGGCCACACTCTCTGCTGTTCTCCTCCGATGAGGAGGCCTCACGCGCTCTGAGCCGCGCCTTCAGAGATCTCGAATTCGAAGTGGAAACTTGTCCGGAAATATTCGGCGCGGTGGAAAAGATCACCGGCTGCAAGTTCGATGTTGTGGTCTCGGACTGGAATGAGGGACTGGAAGCCGTTTTCCTGCTGAAGACTTCGCGCGAACTCAAGGCCAACCACTCGGCCTTTACCATCGCAATTGCCAACGCCGAAGCCACCGCCGCCGCGCTTGATGCGGGCGCCGATCTGGTACTGAGCAGGCCGATTGTTCCGGATGAAGTCAAGTATGCGTTGCTGACCTGCGATGCATTTCTTGCCCACATGAAGTCCTGGCTGCCCAATCTGGGTCCGTCATCGCCGCCGGGCGATACGACGGGAAGCAACGGCGAGCCGGTGTGCTTTCCCGATTTTCAAAAAAAGGCTTCAGAGAATAAGGGCTCAGGAAGCAAAGCCCTTGATCCAGTGTCGCGTCTTCGAGCCTGGCCCTCCCCACCTCCCGCCCGCCGTACGGAATCCGCTTCACCGGTCGTGGCTGCCGAATCGATTTTTGACGAGGACCTGTTGTATCGGTCCCGGGTGCAAACCCTGTTTCAGGTTCGGGAGCCAAGCTTCTCGTCGGTGGCCGGTCTTCAGCAAAAACGCCGAAGCCGCCTGCTGCCAGGTTTGGCAGTTGCCATCGCTTTTCTCTCCGTCGGTTATGTTTTCAGCGAACCGCTGCGCGGACAGGGCACAACGACTTCCGTGGTCAAGATATGCGGACGCGTTCTCGAACGGACGCAAGCGTGGCTGCACCGGCCCAGGCAGGACGAGGCCGTGACGCCTGCAGTGCAGGTGGCCCAGAATGAGGACCCGAAGGTGCCGGACTCAGGCCGGACGGTTGGGCATATCCGGGTGACTGCCGTCAAAGACCCATTTCAAAATGACGCCGGCGTCAAACCGGTGGAGCTGCCACAATCGATCCATGACGCGGCTCAACCAGCGAGTCAGCAGCAGAGTGCCGGCGCAAACGCCGTTCTCATTCCGGAGAGTTTGAAAATGCCGGTGCAGAGCGCAAGCATGCGCAGCGTGGCAGCACGGATTACCCCATCACTCCTGGCCGCTCTCGAGCCGGTGGCTCTGTCCGAGGAACTCTCTCGCAGGTTGCTGCTGCAGAAAGTTCTGCCCAGCTATCCCGAACAGGCGGTCAAAGCACGATTGCAAGGTCCGGTTGTGCTGCAGGCATGGATCGCCCGGGACGGCAGCATTCAGGACCTCAAGTTGGTGCGCGGCTCGTTTCTCCTCGGCGAGGCCGCGTATCGGGCCGTGAAGCAGTGGCGCTACCAGCCCTACCTGATCAATGGCCGCGCGGTCGAGGCCGAAACCTTTATTACCGTGGATTTCAGATTGCCGTAGTTCTATCTGTCGCAAAAACCCCTGGATCAGACGCTGATCTTCATCAATATTCACGGATCAATACCCTGCTCCGGTAGGTACGAATCCGCGTAAATCCGTCGCCGTTTCTCGAAGCGCACCCTGCAGGTCAACTCGTTCACAACTTTTTACGTATTTTTACCCCTGATTGACACCCGACGGGTCCCACTTGACTATGTTGGCTGTGGGCCGTGGGGGAAGAAACCGCAATCTGGCCCGAATGTGAGATCCCGGACGTGGCATCGAAGATGAAAACGAAACGGCGGAACGCGAAAACCCGGTTGCTCCTGACTTTGGAGCTGGCGGTCATATTGCCTGCCGCTGCCCTGGTGTTCCTGAGCGCCTGGCACGTCCTGCACATTCAGCGTGACCGCGCGGTGGAAGCCGCCATCCAGCGGGACTTCAGCCAGGTGCTGGCCATTTCCGAGAAGCAGATCAATCACAAGGCGTACGACCTGATGGATGATGTGCGCACCGATTTTCCACCGCCCAGCGAGGTGTGTGGGCCGGCTCTCGACAAGATTCTGGCCGCCCATCCCTACATCGCGCACATCTTCATGTTCTCTCCGGAAACCGGGATGGTATTTCGTTCGCAATCCGACCGGTTGAAGGAAGCTAAAGATGATGGGCATCACGACGAGGCCGACTACCTGAACAAGATGTACGAGGGTTGGCTGAAAATGAATTTTCACGATACGTCCCAAAGACTCGTGAATCTGCAGAAGAAGGGGACGCCCTACGTCTTTGAGGGGGAATGGGTGCCGCGCGGCGATCAGAAGGCTTATGAACCCACCGCCCTGTTTACGGTAAAGGACGAGAAGACAGGGTCGCTGGCGATCGCGGGCGCGGTTTTTGACGCCGGCTATTTAAAGGCCCAGTTTTTTCCGGAGATGCTGGACGACATGATTTCTCGCAACGTGAGCGACTCCCAGACCGACAAGAACCACGCGGTCATGATGCTACGCGGGAAATATGAGTCTTACGCGCTGGCCCAATCGAGCGGATGGGACGGGGGCGCGCCCGAAGTGGAGAGAAATCTGGAAGGCGCCTTTCCAGGATTGACCCTGGCCATCAAGCTCCGGGGGACCACATTGGCGGCCATCGGCGAACGCTTCGCGCGCATCAGTTTCCTTACTCTGGCTGCGCTCTCCCTGGTGCTGGCCGGCGGAATTGCGCTGACCTATCGCAATGTCACCAAGGAAATGGCGCTGGCGCGGCTGAAATCCGATTTTGTTTCCAACGTTTCGCATGAGCTGCGCACGCCGCTATCGCTCATCCGCTTGTATGCCGAGACCCTGGAGATGGGTCGACTCACCAGCCCGGAGAAGTATCAGGAGTACTACCGCATCATCCGCAAGGAGAGCGAACGCCTGACCGCGTTGATCAACAACATTCTCGATTTCTCGCGCATCGAGGCGGGACGGAAGGAATACGACTTCCGCGAAACCGATCTGAGCGAACTGGTGCACAACACGCTCGACTCATACCGCTACCAGTTGGAGCAGAGCGGCTTCCAGTTTGAGGAGAAGATTGACGAAGTGCCATCAATGCGAGTGGACCGCGAAGCCATGGCCCGGTCACTGCTGAATTTGGTGAACAACGCGCTCAAGTATTCACAGGACAGGAAGTATATCGGGGTGAATCTGTATCGCGACAACGGCTCCGTCAAGCTGGAAGTGGTGGACCAGGGCATTGGCATACCCCATCAGGAACAGCAGAAGATTTTCGAGAAGTTCTATCGCGTGGGCGATCCGCTGGTGCACAACACGAAAGGAAGCGGCCTGGGCCTTTCGCTGGTGCGTCATATCGTGCAGGCCCACGGCGGCGAGGTCTCGGTGGACAGCGCGCCCGGCCAGGGCAGCAAATTCACCATTGTGCTGCCGGTCAAGGCGGCCCAGCATCCGGCAGCCAACGCTTAGGGATCAAACGAGAGTTCAGCGGCAGGACAAGGACACGGCATGACCAGAATCCTGATTGTCGAAGACGAGCCCAACATGGTGGCGGGGCTGCGCGACAACTTTGAATTCGAAGGATACGACGTCATTACCGCCCCGGATGGCGTGGCCGGCCTGGAGCGCGCGCTGAGCGAAGCTCCCGACCTGGTCATTCTCGACGTGATGATGCCGCGCATGAGCGGCCTCGACGTCTGCAAACAGCTCAAAGCCAAACGGCCCTCCGTGCCGATCATCATGCTTACGGCGCGGGGTCAGGAGGTGGACAAAGTCGTCGGACTGGAACTGGGCGCGGATGACTACGTCACTAAGCCGTTTTCCATCCGCGAGCTGCTGGCCCGGGTCAAGGCAGTTCTCCGCCGCGCCAAGACTCTGCCCAAGGAACAGGAGCGCTATTCGTTTGGCGAGGTCGAGGTAAATCTGAAAAGTTGCCAGGTTTCGCGCAGTGGCAAGGCCATGGACTTTTCATCCAAGGAATTCGATCTGCTCAAATATTTCCTGTGCCATCCCGGCGAGACGTTGAGCCGTGATCGCCTGCTCGAGGATGTGTGGGGGTATGACCGCTTCCCCACCACGCGCACGGTGGATGCGCACATCGTCCGCTTGCGGCAGAAGGTCGAACCGAAGCCGGAGGAGCCTCGCTTCATCCTTACGGTGCACGGTACGGGCTACAAGTTCGTCGGGTAATAGAGATGAGTGTGCCTGAGATCAGCAAAATTCGGGGGACGCCCTACCTGAACCGTCCGGTGATCGGTCCCGTGAAACAGGCCGGCGGCAACGCCCAGCTACGGGTGGACGATTCCGCGCTGGTTCGCGAAGCCCAGCAGGGGAACACCGCCGCTTTCGAGGAACTGGTGCGGCAGTACGATCGCGCCGTGCTGCGGCTGGCCATCCACCTCACCGGTTCGCCCGAAGATGGCCAGGACATTTACCAGGAGGCGTTTCTCCGGGCCTACGTCAATCTGTCGCGTTTCCGTTTCGAGTGTTCCTTTTACACCTGGATTTATCGCATCGTTACCAATCTCTGTCTGGACCACTTGCGCAGGAAACGTTCTCGCGGCAGAGACTTGAATACGACCACGACTCCAGACGGCGAGCAGGAAGATATGCTGGACCGCATGCCCGACCACAGCCCGGCGGCCAGCCCCGAGCGAAACTTCGCCGGCCGCGAACTGCAGCAATGTATCGTTCGAGCTCTGGGCCGGCTTTCGCCCCGCGAGCGGATGGTGTTTGAACTCAAGCACTATCACGGGATGAGACTGCGCACCGTGGCCGGAATGCTGAACACCACCGAAGGCACGATCAAGAACACGCTGTTCCGCGCCACCCACAAACTTCGCACTCAACTGGCCGAAGTGCGCTGAGGGTTGAAGAGTTTACTGCAGCCTTAAGTTCGGCTCATCCGGGGACGTTTCCGGGCCCTGAGGGTTCGGGATCAAAAGTCTGGTCCAGATAAATCCAGAGGACGCGGGCGAACAGCGTGATGCTGGGAGCGAGAGGCAAGAACAATACCACCGCCCAGACTGCATCTTTGGTGATCCACCAGCCGGTAATCGCCCACAGGACCGCTGCGATCAGCACGATGACCGCGAGGGCGAGGCCAAAGCTGATGTACATCGCTCCCAGAAAGTATCCCTCTTCCCGCTGAAACTTGAGGTCGCAGATGGAACAGCGCTGGCACATGTTCGGGAAACCCAGAAAGATGGAGTGGGGAAAAATTCTTCCCCTGCGGCAACGGGGACAACGCTGGTGAAGAATATCTCTCAAGGTCGACGATTTTGCCGGAGTCTTCATCCGCAGATCACGCCTGATCGTGAACCCAGTGTATCTGCAAGGCTCTTCGGAGTTGCAGTGGTTCGAGCGGTTGCGGAACCGTGAAAACCGGGATGATCCCTACTTACTTCTGGGGCGGCGCATCGTCAGCAACTACGAATTGCGCTTTCGGGGCTACCGCATGAGCGGCGCGGGCCCGGCGGGCAATCTCTCCCAAAGATGGATTCAATCGTGGCAACGCCTTCGGCAGCACGAGGGGAACAGGTCGCTGTCGCCGGCCGGTAGCGATGATCTGGTCCGTGGACACTTTGGAGTCCGTGGCAGGTTCGTGCCGAGCTGTGTCGCGTTCCAGTTCTTGCGCGAATCCTGTGGCGGTCAACACCAGACTGGCAACGAGTAACCTCAACAGTATTTTCATAACTGCATACCCCATCTGTGGTGGATCGGTATTCGGTAGCTATTCAGTACCAGAATAGAAAGCACTTTTAAGCCCACTGGACGCCCGCTTATCTCATTGAACCTAAACAAGATAACGTGAGTCTAAGAGGCAGCAGCCGAGGCGTGGAACAGGTTTTCCACTTTGTGGTGGAAGCAACTTTCCAACCGGGCAGACACGGGGGCAACGCTTTAGACTGTAGCCCGATGCCATCCTCGTCCACTCCGACCATCCTGATTGAGCCGCAGCTGGTGCGCATTCCGCAGGGCTGGTTCTGGATGGGATCGGAAAACGGGCAGGACAATGAACGTCCGGTGCATCGGGTGTGGGTGGATGAATTTCAGCTGGCCTCCTGCGCGGTAGCCAATCTCGGTTATGCGCAGTTCGTGCGCGCCACGGGAAATCCCCCGGCGCCGTTTTGCGAAAACCCTGATTTCAGCCATCCCGCACAGCCGGTAGTCGCGGTTTCCTGGTTTGAGGCGGTCGAATATTGCGAGTGGCTCAAGCGCAGCACGGGCCGAAGTTGGCGGCTGCCGACCGAAGCGGAGTGGGAGCGGGCGGCACGCGGGGGCGTTGAAAATCGGCTCTATCCCTGGGGAGACGCTGCGCCCCAGTCGCTGCCCGATTACGAAAAGCGTTGGCAGAAGGGTCCTGAGCCGGTGGCGCAGTACGCGCCCAATGCGTTCGGCCTGTATGACATTTGCGAAAACGTGCACGAGTGGTGCAGCGACTGGTATCAGGCGAGCTACTACGCGGATTCACCCGAGCGCAACCCTGCGGGTGCGGAGCGGGGCAATCGTCGTGCGTCGCGCGGTGGCTCCTGGCGCCATCACATCAAGGCCACCCGGTGCGCGGCGCGTTCCAGCATTCCGCCGGAATTTCATTACGCCGATTACGGGTTTCGCGTGGCTTGTAGTGTCTAGCGCCGGCATTCTTCCCGGCTGCGCTCAGCCGCGGCTTCTGCCTGTTCCCGCCAGCCAGCGGAAGAACATATTGACCAGGGCGAGGACGACCGCGCCCACGAAGGCCGCGCCGAAAGTGTCCACGTGGAAGCCAGGAACCACCGCCGAAGCCAGCTCGATCATGGCAGCATTGATCACCAGCCAGAACAGCCCCAGCGTGAGCAGAACCAGGGGGAAGGTCACGATCTTCAGGAAAACACCGAGGGTGGCGTTGACGAAGCCGATCACCAGCGCCGCAATCAAAGCCGCGAGCGGTCCGCTGACATGAAAACCCGGCACCAGCCGGGCCACGATCCACACCGCCAACGCGCTCAACGCCCAGTTCAGGAGATGTTTCATGGCACTCTCCGAAAACAACGGTGACTATAGACTGCCTGACGACGGCGTGCAACTTGCGTCAGATGCGGGTAGCGTCGCGATTCACCGTGAGCTCTCTGTCGAGTTGCTGGCCCGGAAGTCAGCGTGGGAGTTCCAATCCCCGCTTATAAATGTTCCTTGCGCCGGAGCAGCGCCGCGCCCAGAGCGCCTCCCAGTCCGGAGAAGATCACAAATGCCATGAGGGTGCCGATCAGGGCCGTGGTCAGAAGGAGGGCGATGCCATCGGGAGACTTGAAGAATTCCAGGGCTTGCTGCGCTTGTGGGTCTGAATTGCGGGCGGCAGCCTGCTCGATCACTTCGAGCAGCTTGGCGTGAACGCTATTCCAGGCGTGGAACAGCACGGTACCGAGCGAGAGCAGTGCAGCGAAAATGCCGCCGCCCAGGATGCCGCTTACCATGCCCAGGCGGGCCCCCATTCCGGGAGTGACCCTGGCCACCGGAATCCGGCGCCGGTAGAAGACCACCGAGAGGCTGCCGCCGATCAGCATCCCCAGTCCAAAGCCGGCAAGAGGGGTCATCATGAGCACCGCTGCGATCAATCCGGCCAGCGCGGTGGCGGGCAACGCCTGCGACCACTCAATGCGCGTGGTGAGGGCCGAGCCGAAATACGCCGGCGGTAGTGAAGCTGCCTGATCCGAGTTCATGCCGGGGAGCGTCACACTTTCGGGGACGGCAACCCGAATCTGCGGTGCGCGGCACTGGGGGCAGAACGCGGTGCCTTGTTCTACGCTGGTACCGCATTGATGGCAGGGATACTCCACTGACTTTCAAGTTACAGCAGGGCGGCGAGGAGAGGCAAGGAACGGGCGAGATTCCAGATAGCACCTCTGAATTTCGATATCGCAATCTGACATCCAACATCCTGAAATCTGGAAATCTTCAATCTGAAATCTTTCTCGCCGTCTTCAAATGGTGTCCTTGCCGCCTCGCACCTGGATATAGACCAGACCGAAATCCGACCCTTTGCCATCGTCGCCGGGTTTGATGGAGGCGATGTGCTGGCTTTGCTCGGTGCCCACCCTCAGTTCCACCGTCTTGCCATTCTGGTCGTCCCCACACTTCAGCTTTTTGGAGTCGCCGGAATCGTCGCCGGGGTGCATGGAGGCATCAACGTGGTTGTTGCCGGTGTGGCACTCCAGCACGCTGCCATATTTCTTGAGTTGGTCTTTGTAATAGGCGATGAGCTTTTCCGGCGGATCATCGGACAGGTATTCGATGGCCACTACCTTAAGGCCGAACAGGCTGGTGGCAATATTTACGTGGGCGCTGTTCTCGTCACCGTTGTTGCTTTTCTCCTTCCGGCGCGCCCCGGGATAAACCGGGAGCCCGACGTCGCGGATGTCCGCATCCTTGGTGACGTGAAGGTCGCCCACGGGCGTCTCGATATCCACGTTCTTTTCCCGTCCATCGCTGTCTTTTTTTACGTTGAGGCTGCAGCCGGGCAGGGCCAGCAAGGCGCCAAAAGCAAGAATCAAAGTCAGACGTGAATTACCGTTGAGCCGCTTGGGTATGCGCATGTTGCGATCCTTCCTCCGCGATTTGGGCTGGGCGCTCGATGCCGGCGCCTCGTTGAGCGATGTTGGGAATGCTGACCGGCAAGTGTCCACGAATGGCGATCTCGCCGAAAAGCGCTTTGACCGCGCTGATTTCCGAAATGCCGGCATTGGAAAAAGTACAAAGGTAATTTTGTATTGCGGGAAAATCCTGCGCCACGTACGGATTCCCCATGGCAAGCACCGCGGTCTTCGCGGCCGCTCGATCGAGGATCGCCTGCAGCAACGCGCCGCTGGCGTCGTTGAGAGAAACTGAGTTGGTTAAACCATTCACGCCCTGCATGGCTTTTCCGGCGGTGGGCACAACGTAGACCGCCGCAATCACGACTTGTGCCTGGTCCACGGCGTTCAATATCGCCTCGGACATCGCGGCGGCGATGCGTGGATCCACATAAATCACATTGGCATCGGGCACGCGAGCCTTGAGCGCCCGTTCCAGAGCACGACCCGATTCGGTCCGCACATCTTCAGAAAGTACCACCGCCACCACCCGGTTGTGCACTTCTTCCACCTGTTGATACGGAAGCCCGTTCTTAACAGTTCCCGATTGTTTCAGTGGCAGCACCTTGCCATTGTCACGGACCAGGGTGACAGCATCGTCGGCGATCTGCTGGGCCAGGGCCAGGTTCTCGGGCTTGCCCACGATTTCAGGAAGCGCGTCCACATCCACCAGACGGGCTTTGTTCAGGCCGAGCGAGGCTTTTGCCTTCAACAGCTTAAGGACTGAGGCGTCGAGCCGGGCGGAGGAAATCTCCCCGCTGCGCACAGCCTCAAGAACGGCATTGTAGGAGGCTTCCAGGTCGGCGGGAATGAGCAACAGATCGTTGCCCGCCTTGAAGGCGTCGACCGCAGCCTGGCCGATGTCGGCGGAGTAGAGACGGGTGAGGCCGGCCATTTCGAGCGCGTCGGTCACTACGATTCCCTGAAAACCGAGCTGGTGCTTGAGCAGATCGGTAACGATCGCCGGGGAAGTTGTGGCTACACGATTGGGGTCGGGCTCAAGCGCGGGAACGGTAACGTGCGCAACCATGACGGCATCGACTCCGGCCGCGATGGCCTGGCGGAAGGGCGCCAGTTCCACGGAATTCAAGCGCGCCCGGTCCCCGGTGACCCGGGCCAGGCTGAGATGCGAATCGGTTGCGGTGTCCCCATGGCCGGGAAAATGTTTTGCCGTGGTCATCATTCCGGCTGTGCGTGCTCCCCGAATGTAGGCGGCGACGAGATCTCCAACCTGCTCGGGATCCTCTCCGAAAGAACGCGTGTTGATGATGGGGTTCGCGGGATTGGAATTGACGTCAGCATCGGGAAAGAAGTTCCATTGCACCCCGACGGCGCGAGACTCCTCGGCCGTGATGCGGCCGAAGGCTTTTGCGTAATCCGTCTTTCCCGTGGCGCCGAAGGCCATGGCGTGCGGGAACTGGGTTGCGCCCCGAAGACGCATAGTCACCCCGCGCTCAAAATCGGCGGCAATCAGCAGCGGCAGTTTCGACTCCGCCTGCAAACGATTGAGCAGTTCGGCGGCCTCATAGGGCTCACTGCGATAGAGAAATGGAGGCTCCCACGGCACCGTCATCGCAAATGAGCCGATGTGATATTTGCGCATGGTGTCGCGCAGTTGCAGATACTCGGGACTGTTTACGTTGAGGAACTGGGCCCGCACCCAGACCATGAAAAGCTGTCCTACCTTCTCTTCGAGGGAAAGCTTGCGCAGGGTCTTCTGCGCCCATTTTTCCCCGCCACGGTCGAGATAAATGGGGCCGGCGCGTTGATATTTCTCCTTGGCCAGGCCGGGCACGCCGGCGCAAAGGAGAATGAGCAAGACGGCGAAAAACCTGATCATGGAAGGACGATAGCATGGAGCGGTGTGGGGCGGACACTCCCTTCGACTTCGCGCTGGGCAGGCCTGTCCGCCCCACACTTGCCCGAACCTTCAGTTCTTCTGGACCCGTTGCTTGGCGAACTCTTCCACGCGCTCGCGCGTGCTCAGCACGTGCCTGGGCAATGGGAGCCGGCTGCCCTCTTCAAGCAGGGGAATCAGCTTGTCGAATTCCGGCCCGGAGTGCGAACCGGTGATGATGATGCGAATGGGATGAAACAGTTCCTTCCCTTTGATGCCAGTCTCGGCCTTTACCTCATTGACGATCTCTTTGAATCGCCCCGACGTGAGCTGCGCCGCCGTCGCAGATTCGTCTTCCAAAATCTTGACCGTAAATCTTGCCAGAACGGCCTCGGTGCAGGACCACCCCAGCACCTCGGCGTTGTCGGGCGCGGCCAAGGCGCCTTTGGCGTCGTAGTTGAAGATCAGCGCTGCGCGCTCGGGTAACTGCTCCATGCGGTCGACCGAGGGAGCTAACAACTCGGTGACCTTCGTGAGCCAGACCCGCACTTCGTCATCCAGTCGAATGGATGGGACGCTCTCCGCGCTCAACCACGTGGCGTCTTTAAAATCGATGTAGCCTGCTTTGGCGAGGAACCAGGCCCCCATTGCAGTGAGATTTCCAACCGGCCAGCTCTTGATGTAGTGGCGGTTCAGCCAGTACAGCTTCTCCATATCGAAGATTGCTGCCGAAGGCGTGACCCGCTCCAGCGAAAATTCCTTCTTCAACTCCTCCAGGCTGAAAATCTCCCGCGTACCGCCGACGGGCGCCCATCCCAGTAACGCCAGATAATTGACCAGCGCCTCGGGCAGCACACCCATGTCGCGGAAGTTGGCAATCGAAGTCGCGCCGTGCCGTTTGGAGAGCCGTTCCCGGTCGCTGCCCAGAATTGTCGAAAGGTGCGCGAACTCCGGCACGGCCCAGCCCAGCGCTTCGTACAGCGCCACCTGTTTGGGAGTATTCGAAAGATGATCGTCGCCACGGACCACATGCGTGATCTTCATCAGTGCGTCGTCGATCACCACCACGTAGTTGTAGACCGGCATCCCGTTTGAGCGCAGGATGATGGGATCGCTGACTACTTCGTTCGAGAACTCCACATCGCCATGCACCAGGTCGTGAAAGCGGATGGGATGCTCAGGAATTCTCAACCGGATGGCGCAGGACTCTCCCGAGGTTCGCCGCTTCCCGGCTTCCGCCGGATCGATGGCGCGGCACTTGCCGGAATAGATGGGCTGGCGATGCTCAGCCTGGGCCCGTTCCCGCTCCTTCTGCAGGTCCGCTTCCGTGCAGAAACACAAGTAGGCTTTGCCCTCGTGGATGAGGCGTTCGGCGTGTTCCCGGTAAATCTCCAGACGCTCGGACTGGCGGTACGGAGCATAGGGTCCGCCCAAGTCCGGCCCTTCGTCCCAATCCAGCCCCAGCCACTTGAGGTCAGCGATGAGCTGATCTTCAAAGCGGGTCTCGCTGCGTTCGACGTCGGTGTCCTCGATGCGCAGCACCATGGCGCCGCGCTTTTGCCGGGCAAAAAGCCAGTTGAACAGGGCGGTACGCGCATTGCCAACGTGCAGATGCCCGGTGGGAGAGGGCGCAAAACGTACGCGGACCGGAGAGGTTGGAGTCACCGCAAGATGTTAGCAGACCGCCACAACTCACGTAGGGGCAGGTGTCCCACCTGCCCGGCGGAGCGCAGCTCCGCAGTTGCTTCAGACAAACGTCGTCCTGCTTCAGGTGTTGTGGGATCTTAGGTGAGCTTCGCTCACCCGCCCGGACGAGGGCGTCCGGGCCTACGTGGCCGGTGGCGCTACTTCTTCCTGGGTGCCATGTACGTTCTGGTAATGCGGTCGTGCCAGCACAGGCGGTCCTCGTCGAGGAAGCACCAGGCGTAGCCCAGACCCAACGATAGTCCGGAAAGGACCGAGGTCAGCACCCGCCAGCGGCGCATCCGAAGCGGGACCGGACTACCGTCAAAGCGGTGCAGTTCGAGCTTGGCCAGCTTCAAGCCAGGAGTGGCGCCGCTGTAGACCAGCAGCAGGTATTGATAGGCGGACCACAGCACGGCGATGAACAGGGCTCCGATTCCGGCCACCTTGCCGAATGGCGGCAGCTGGGGCGTGATCCGGAAGAAGATGTAGGCAAAAGCAGCGAACGCCAACAAGACCAGGGTGGCATCGACGGCGGAGGCGGCGAGGCGTCGCGCCATGGGCGCTGCCTGCAGCGGAATCTCGAATCCGGGCCGCCTCTCGTTTGCGGGTTCTTCCACCGTCTCGATCAACAGGCCACCGAGGGCCGGCGGCGGCGGCACCAAATCAGGAGCTTCGATGATGCGGGGACGATCGAGCACCGGTTCGGCCAACTCGTCAAGCGCTCTCGGCGCCGGGCTGTAGCTGGCAAACTCGATGACCTTGGCCGTGGCTTCCGTGATGGTAACGGGCATGATCCGTGGATAATTCGAAGGCTCAGCCAGGGTTATGCGGGGGGCGGCGACCGATTGCACAGAGTCTGCTGCGTGCTGGATCGCGGGGGCAGAGGGCGGCAGCGGCGGATCGGCAGGAGGGCTGTAACTTGGCTCAGACTCGAACTTCAATTGCAGTGAGGGATAACGTGGTTCTCGCGGACGCCGGCGCGCCCGATAGTGACTCAATCGCGCCGCCACTTCGCGTCGCCACGAATCGGGATCCTGTGGTGGCTGCGGTTCAACGTGCTCCGCGACCGGCATCGCGGCATCCGGAGCTCCCCCGTTTCGGGTTTCTATCGGGGGTTCAGTCTCCGCCAGTGCTCGCGGTTCATCTTCGACCACAAACCTGGGTTGCGGGCTGGAAGCAGTTTGCTCCAGGCTGGCAGCAAATTGCTGCTCGCTGGCATCGTACGCTTCAGGATCGATCAGGCTTGCTGGGATGTTTTCGTTGGCGCTGCCGGGAACATCGGGTTCGAATCTTGGTTTCATGAAGGAACGATCGGGTCCCGGTGAACCTCAAGCGACGGAACGACTACAATGCGGCAAGACATGAACCGGTCCCGCAAGAAGAAAGCCAGGGCGCCAAAAATAATTTGCGCGGAAGCCTCGCACTTTACCCGGCACTTTGCCACTCGGCTGACACCGTGCTAACGTCACCATACCCCAACGAGGATTTCCTCACCAGAGGTTTCGTCCGCTTGCGATGACATCCCGCACTCGATTCCTTATCACGGCGGCGTTTGTTTGTCATCTGCTACTCGCTCTGCCCGTAGTTACCAGCCAGTTGCTTTCCGCGTCCGAACCGCCGGGCGCGCCGTCCTCGCTGCCGTCCGCGCCTTCGGCGGTAAGAGAGCAAGACGTTACCATCCAGGCCCTGCAGCAGGAAAAAGACGGCGCTGTGTTCAAGCTACGCGGGCAGGCGGAGATCCACTATGGCACCTACATTCTTTATGCCGATTCGGTGGATTACAACTCCGACAGTGGAGAAGCGATCGCCGATGGTCACGTAGTGCTCGACGGCGGGCCCAATGACGAGCACGTCGAGGCCACCCATGCTACCTACAATGTTCGGGCTGAATCTGGCCGCTTCGAACACGTGGTGGGCACGACCGGAATGCGCTTGCGGGGGAAGCGGCTGACTCTGACTTCCGAAAGTCCCTTTGTCTTTTCCGGCGAAGTGGTGGAGAAGACCGGTCCCGACCACTACGTGGTCTACGACGGGACCATAACTACCTGCGAATTGCCGCGCCCCAAGTGGGAGTTCAACGCCCATAAGATTGTCGTGGAAGTGGGCGGCAATGCCACCATTTACCACAGCACGTTCCGGGTTGAAGGCGTTCCGGTTTTCTATTTTCCCTTCGCCACCCACCCGATAGAGCGGGAGCCGAGACAAACCGGGTTTCTCATCCCTAACATCGGGAGGTCCTCGATCAAGGGGACAATCTTTGGAGACTCCTTTTTCTGGGCCATCAATCGCAGCATGGACCTCACCGCCGGGGCCGAATACTTCACCCGGCGGGGATGGGCGCCGCAAATTGAGTTTCGGGCCCGGCCCGAAGTGAAAACTCATTTGTAGACCTGAACTATTTCGGGGTCTTTGACCGCGGTATCGGGCACCCCGCCGGTTGACCAGGGCGGTCACGAGGTGCGCCTCAACGCCGAAGACAACTTTCGCCCATAACTTTCGCGGCGTCGCCAGCATCGACTATCTGAGTTCTTTCGTTTTCCGCCTCGCCTTCAACGATGTCTTCAGTCAGGCGGTGAACTCGGAGGTGAAGTCGGAAGCTTTTCTCTCCAACGCCACCCGTGGCTTTTTCTACAACGGTTCCACGCAGCGTTACCAGAACTTCGAGAGCACGACGCCGGGCGATGTCATCACCATTCTGCATGCCCCCAGCTTTGAATCTTCGAGCGTGGACCACGTCATCGGGCGCTCGCCTTTTTACTGGTCCTACGACGCTGCGGCGGAAGGCCTGTCCCGCAGCGAACCATCGTTTCGAACGGCGCCGCTGGTGGGACGCTTTGATTTGCGGCCCACGCTGTCTCTTCCCCTGGTGTTGCACGGCTGGTCGGTGCGCCCCGAACTTTCCCTGCGCGAAACCTTCTACACCCAGCAACTGGTGCCCAGCAGCGGAGGAGTGGGGGTGGCGGAGAGCGACGTCATCAACCGCAGGGCGGTCGAGGGATCGGTGGAAGTCCGCCCGCCCGCGCTGGAGCGGGTTTACGGTCGCGAACTGTGGGGGCGAAAGTGGAAGCACGTCATCGAGCCCCGCGCCACGTATCGCTACGTGACCGGAGTCGACAATTTCGCCCGTATTCTGCGCTTTGACGAACGCGACATTCTAAGCAATACCAATGAAGTTGAATATGCCCTGGTAAACCGGCTCTACGCCAAGCGCACGGCGGAGAAGCCGGAGGCCTGCGACGCCAGCGGCATGGCTTCCCTGATCATCGGCCGTCCCGCGGTGGAGAGTCCTATTCCGTGGGAGCGGCAGCCGGAACGAGGCCAAATTCCCTGTCAGGCGGAACCGCCAGTGCGAGAAGTCGTGACCTGGGAACTGGCGCAGAAGTATTTTCTTGATCCCACATTTGGAGGGGCCCTGGTGCCCGGGCAGCGCAATGTGTTCACCACCACAGCCGACTTCACCGGCATCGCTTTCCTCACCGGCGCCCGGCGGCTCTCGCCCCTGATCTCGCGGCTCAAATTCCAGGCCACCAGCCGGACTGAAGCCGAATGGGATATTGACTACGACTTCAAGGAAAGCAGGATCAATGCCAGCACGGCATTCGTGAATTATCGCCTGGGCTCGTACACCATCGGAGGCGGAGACGCTTATCTGCTCGCGCCCAGCGCTACTGCCACAGGGCAGCAGGTTTTCAATCAGTTCCGGCTCCTGTTTGGCTACGGACAACCCAACAAGCGTGGCTTCAGCGGAGCCACCAACCTGGGTTTCGACGCCAATTTAGGTTTTCTGCAGTACGCAGCGGCGCAAGCTGCCTACAACTGGGATTGCTGTGGCTTCAGCGTCGAATATCGCCGCTTTGCCCTGGGTTCGGTCCGCAACGAAAATCAGTTCCGCTTTAACTTCGCCCTGGCCAATATCGGCTCATTCGGAAATCTCCGTCGCCAGGAAAAACTATTCTGAAATGTAGGCGCAAGTTGAAGTGTAGGCGCGAGCGTCCCGCTCGTGCGGCAGAGGCAATGACTGTTCTTCGTTGGGCGCGTCGTTGGAACCAGTTCGTTTTGACCAATCCCGCCGGGCATGTGCCACTTCCCGCACGAGCGGGACGCTCGCGCCTACATTTTTCTAGGGCACGCTTACTGTGACTGTTGCTGGGGTGCGTCCGTACTGGTTGGTGGCGTAGAGCGTGTAGGTGGTGGTTTGGCCAGGGTGGACGGTCACGCTGGTGCCTCGCACCGCGCCCACTTGCGGCGAGACGATGACGTACGAGGCGTTGCTGACATCCCAGGACAGGGTAACGCTGCCGCCCGCACTCACGCTGGTTGGTGTCGCCGTGAAGCTGTTGATGCCCGGCTCCGCGCCCTGCGGTACGTTCGAAGCGGTGTAAACCGTGTCCATCTTCACTACTTCAAACGCCGATGCCGGGACCTGCCCCAGGTTGTGCAGATCGTCATTGTCCCAGCGACTGTCGGGCGCGCCACTGATGTACATGGCGCTGCCGTTGTCGGCCATGATCAGTCCGTATTTCTTCATGGCGGACAGAATCACCTGCATATTGGTGGAAAATCCGGAAATGTTGTAGCCGGCTTTCAGACGCAAACGCATACCCATGGGCGGCGCATTCGCGTTGGTCGAGTTGGATGCCCAATGCGTGGCCGGCAGGACCGCCGCGGCCCGGCTCTGGGGCAGGGTGAAGCGAATCGCATGTTGAATCTGCCCGGCGGCCACTTCGTCGTAACGCACCAGGCCGGGAAAGATCGGCAGGCCCGCGGCATCGGCTGAAGTCCAGGTCCAGGGCCGCTGCGTGTTGCCGTTACTCAGCAGGTCCCAAACCGCCGCCGACGCGGCATTCCAGCTTCCGTTGCCGTTGGGAGCAGCGCCGAACAGTTCGTAGAGAAAACAATTGCTGTTGTCGAGCACCAGAACATGGCGATCGCCGTTGCCCGGATTCGGATCGCCCTCGATCGGCGCATTCCCCGGTACCGGCATCGGGCCCGGATCGCTCTCCGAGCCATAGGCGGTGAAACTGATGTTGACCGGCGCCTGGGTTCCGCCGACTACGGTATACGGGATTCCGATATTCGAACCCTGGTACTGTCCCGATCCAAAATCGGCGTGCATCCCGGTGCTGGACCCGATGAAGTTGATGATGGCATCCGAGTTCGAGTCCACCGGCGAACTGGAGATGTCCTTGTTCCACAGGCTGTCGCTGCCAAAGGGACGGAACCCGTTGAGGCTGGCGCCCTGCCCCGCGCTCATCGCGCTGCACGCGCTCTGGTTGCTACCGCCCGAACCTGACCCGCCGGACCCGCTCCCACCGCTGCCTGAGCCTCCGCCAGACGACAACGTGGAGCCGGCTGCTCCCCCGCCGCAGTTCGCGCACCCCAGCGCCAGTGCCAGCGCGCCGGTGGCGGCCAGCAGTCTTCCCCAGGAAAATCTCATGCTCTATTGTCACAGGAAAGGACGGTTCAACCATGTGATCTCAGGTCATGACCCCGGGGAAAACAGGCCATGTACTCCCAGCATCTGGCCAAGCACAGACCGCGTAGGGGCGGGTGCCCTCACCCGCCCGGCCGGGCGAAGCCCGGCTGGTTTCTGGTTGAAGACGGAAACCTTGGCGAGCTTTGCTCGCCCGCCCGGACGAGGGCGTCCGGGCCTACGTGGTTACAGCTTGTTCAGTCCATCCAGTGCGGCGACTTTGTAGGCTTCCGCCAGCGTGGGATAGTTAAACACGGCATCGCGAAAATACTCGATGGTCGCGCCCAGCGTCAGGACAACCTGGCCAATGTGTACGATCTCCGCCGCCCGGTCGCCAATCACATGGACTCCCAGCAGTTTGAGCGAATCCGGGTCGAAGATCAGTTTCAGAAGTCCCTGGTCGTCACCCAGCATCTGTCCCTTGGCCAGTTCAGCGTAGCGGGCCAGTCCTACTTCGTAGGGAATCTTGTCTTGCGTCAGCTGTTCCTCGGTATGCCCGACCATGGAAATCTCGGGGATGGTGTAGATGCCGTAAGGAATCAGATTGGGAGGCATTTTGCCCGGAGTCCCAAACATGTGGCAACTGGCAAGGCGTCCCTGCTCCATGGAAGTGCTGGCCAGCGCGGGAAATCCGATGACGTCGCCGCCGGCATAAATGTGGGGCACGGCGGTTTGAAAATACTCGTTGACCTTCAGTTTGCCGCGGCCGTCCGACGCCAGGCCCGCCGCCTCGAGATTGAGCAGATCGCTGTTGGCTTGCCGCCCGATGGTGTATAGCAGCCCCTGGCCGTGCACGTTCTTTCCGCTTTCGAGCTTGGCGAACACCCGGTCGCGGGCTTCATCCAGTCCGACCGAAACCACTTTTTCGCCCAGCCGGAAGACCGTTCCCAGCTGCCGCAGCTGGAAGCAGAGGCTCTCCACAATTTCCCGGTCCACGAAATCCAGCAGGATGGGACGCTGGTCGAGCAGCGTAACCTTTACTCCCAGAGCGGCAAACATGGATGCGTATTCCAGCCCGATGATCCCTGCGCCCACGACCACCATATCGCGCGGAACTTCTTCCAGACAATGAACCTGGTCGGAATCAAAGATTCGTTTGCCGTCGATGGGAATGTCCGCACTGTGCGCCGGGCGGGTGCCGCAAGCAATCAGGACGTGCTGGCCGCGAACCAGCTGTGAGCCGTCATCGGCCTTGACTTCGACGGTGTGGGGGTCGATGAAGTGGGCATCGCCTTCAAAAGTTGTGACGTAGTTGCGGCGCAGTTGGGCCTTGATGACCTCGACCTCGCGCAGCATGACGGACTGCGCGCGAAAGGTCAGGTCCGCCATCGCAATGCGGTCCTTGAGCACGTAGCCGCGGCCATAGAAGGTGCGCTGGCGAAAGCCGCTCAGGTACAAAACGGCTTCCCGCAAGGTCTTGCTGGGGATGGTCCCGGTGTGAACACAAACCCCGCCAATGGTTTTCTTGCGGTCGATGATGGCGACCTTCTTGCGCATCTTGGCGGCGCAGATGGCCCCCTTCTGTCCCGCCGGCCCGCTGCCGATCACCACCAGGTCGTATTCGTTGGCTTCCATGATTTGTCTTGAACAGAATTCGTAACCGAGAAAACTAACATTACTTCCCCGCGAACAAAAGGGGAGTCGCGGTTCTTTAACAGTCTGTTAATAATCCCGCAGGCGCTCGCTATGCCCTCATGGAAACACATCGGCAGCTCAAGGCAGAGACTGCAGTTTCACGGGATTTGCTTCGAACGCGAGCCCAGCAGGCAGTAAGCACGAAATCAAGCTGGCAAAAGAAGCCTTGTGGGCAGCCTGAACTTGCTATCATCAGGACGGGAATCCTCGGAAATGCGGGCCCGTAGCTCAAACGGATAGAGCATCGGATTTCTAATCCGACGGTTGCAGGTTCAATTCCTGCCGGGCCTACCATCCTGCATACAGCTGGCAAATCCTGCGCGACAACCTGGACCTGACGACACCGACGGGCCGGTTGATGTTCCAGATCATCGGCGCGATGACGGAGTTCGGGCGATCTCTAATGCAGGAGAGGCTGAGGGCAGGGCCGCGGAACGCACGCGCGAAGGGAAAGCGCCTGGGTCGTCCTCGCACCGCCGTACCTGTGGCGAAGATCCGCACCTACGCGAACAGCGGTTGTCGGGCGAGCGATTGCCGCCAGAGTCCACCTTTCGAAGTCGGTCTGCATGAGGTCAGTGGGGTAAAGCAGGGTTAATGAGTGAAATCGCGATGTTGCGACAGTTGGTCGGTGCCGTCTCTACAAGCCTCTACTTTTTGGTTTTTGGCCTCTTGGGAACGAAGTAGCCTTTGCGGGACTGCAAGGTCAAGTGACCCTGATCCACTTTCACTTTCAGGCGATGGTAGCTGCCGTTCTTCTTCACATTCCCGGCGGAAAACTCAAGCAGGTATAGGTACTCCGGTGCCGCTGCCAGGCGCTTGAATCCGCCTTCCAGATCGTTGCTGTTGTGGAAAAAGGTTCCTCCCGTGCCGGCGGCCAACTCGGCCATAACATTCTCGCTGAGGGACATGGAATTGCGGCGATATTCAGACTTCAGGCGTGTCGAGAAAGCCGAGCGACCGCCCCGTTCACTGGCGTCAAGTTCGCTGACGTACAGGCCACGCGCGTCGAGTGAACTGATGGTCACGTTGGAGTCGGCGGCGGCATCCATGATCTGCGACTCGTCGGCGAGGGCTTGCGTTGTGAGGGTGAGGAATCCGGGCGAAACCAGGATCAGGGTGCGCTGACCCGGCAGAGCGGCCATCTTGAGCACATAGTTCTTGAGTGAACCAAGCGAAATCTGAACATCCTGTTCACCCGCCACCAAGGTCTGGACTGCGGCGGAGTCCACCAGCCGCTCGGCTATGTTGCGGAGTTGCACGCCAGGCGAGCAGCTCATCACTTCCTGAATTGCGGCTTCGAGCGCGTTGGCGTTGTGCTTATTTTCGATCAGGTCGGCATGGTAGTAATCCATCGGAGGACACTCGCTGCCCGTCGTGCGGTAGAGACTCTGCGGTTGCAGTTTCATGATGGCGGCTTGCAACTGGGCGCGATCTTCAGTCAGGCCACTGTTGACCTTACCGGAGAGGGAAACCACAGCGGCCATGTCCCCGTCGGTCAAAGATTGAGCCAGAAACTTCGCGCCTGCCTTCCGGGCCTGGGCCAAATCGCTGAAGCTCAGGTGCATGTCGTCGAAGAGAAAAACTACGAAACGTTCCGGGGCGGGTGGCGTGGGCCGGGTGGAGGCGACTGGCGCCACCGGGGCCAGTTGGGCGGCCTTAGGAACTCGCTCAATTTCCGCGCGTCTTTGAATGGTGAAGCCAGAAATGACTTGGGGCTTGTCATTATCGAAGACCTGGAAGTCTTCTTTCTTGAGGTTGCCCACTGCACGGCCTTGTTTGTCGCGGACCAGAACTGGGACCAGCACCACGTTTACGTTGCTTTTGAAAGTATAGGTGCCGTCTGGCGTTGGTGTTTCATTCGTCTGCTGCGCAGCCATATATGCGGACGCAATGACGAACATGCAGCATAGCGCGATCGTGGGATGCTGGTTCACGGTCGTATCGTCCGGACAAGTCCACCGCTAGAAGGTCGTGTACCTCGTCATTGTACGCTTGGAGTGCCATCGGCCTCCCTGAGGAAAGGCAATTTGATAACTGATGTAAACAGATGGGATGAGAAGGCCGGTCTCCGGACGGGATGCTGTACGCTCCCAAGTTATCGACGTGCTCGAAGCACAGATAAAAAGGAGACCGGCAATGAAGAAGATTAGCACCGTAGCAGTGCAGCAGAGCAGGAATGTTTCTCAACCGCAGCTGACGATCGGTCTGGACCTGGGCGATCGCACGAGCTGGTATTGCGTGCTGGATGAAGCCGGCACGATAGTGCTGGAGCAGAAGCTGGGCACGACTCCGAAGGCGATGAAGGAAGTGTTCGGAGGCATGCCAGGCTGCCGCATCGCCCTGGAAACGGGCATGCACTCGCCCTGGGTAAGCCGGGCGCTGAGCGAGTGGGGGCATGAAGTGATCGTGGCGCATGCCCGCAGGGTGCGGTTGATTGGAGAGAGCCGAAAGAAAGATGATCGGCTGGATGCGCAAACACTGGCGAGGCTGGCCCGGATCGATCCGCAGTTGCTGTGTCCGGTGAAACATCGCAGCGCGAAGGCGCAAGCCGATCTGACCGTGATCCGGGCGCGAGCCGGGTTGGTGCGGGCACGAACGGCGCTGGTGAACACAGCCCGCGGACTGGCCAAGAGCTACGGCGAGCGGCTGCGCGGGTGCAACGTGCGCAACATGAATCCAGAGAAAGCCCAGGGGCTGAGTCCGGAACTGCGAAGCGCACTGGAGCCTTTGCTGGCAGGAATCGAGTCGCTGAGCGAACGCATCCGCGAGTACAACGAACGTATCGAAAAGCTGGCGCAGGAAAGCTATCCGCAAGCGGCGCAGTTGAAGCAGGTGAAGGGAGTGGGCACGCTGATCGCGCTGACCTTCTTACTCACACTGGAAGACGCGCATCGCTTTCGCAAGAGTCGTGACGTGGGTTGCTACCTGGGATTGCAGCCGGGACGGAGAAACTCGGGCCAGAGCGAACCGCAAATGCACATCAGCAAGGAAGGCGATCCTTATTTACGAACCCTGCTGGTGCAGGGAGCGCACCACATCCTGGGGCCATTCGGCGTCGATTGTGATCTGCGCCGCTGGGGTTTGAAGCTGGCGGAGCGCGGCGGAAAGAGCGGAAAGAAACGAGCCATCATTGCCGTGGCGCGAAAGCTGGCCATCTTGCTGCATCACCTGTGGGTGAGCGGAGAGCTTTACGAACCGTTGCGTAATAGCAAGCAGAGAGCGATGCCGGCAGCTGCATAAAACCAAAAACGTTCTTCGAAAGGAAAAGCCAAAGCCTAAAGCCGAGTTCCGGTGACTGCGTTAATCGCCTGGCCCAGCTTTCATCTTGGAGATGGAACCGAGGTCGACAATCAGGTGGCAGCACCGGCTGAAACGAGAACACCCAACTTGCACCGAGCGAAGCAAAAAGCGCTCATCAAAGAGTGCGGATGGAAGGGTGGCGACAGTGGCGACTCGGCCGGAAAGAAATAGCGTGACCAACAAATACCAAAACCAATCCCCTTGACTCCGACCGGCCTTCTCATGGAAGGCGTTTACACTCACAACCCTGCTAAGCCCGCTTAAAGCCCGAAAATCAGTATCATCAATTCATGTCTCCTTCCAATCGGTTCGGCCACCTCAGCCTACTGCTGGTAGTGCTCTGGTTCCTACCTGGGTGCAATGCACTGAATCCCCTCTGCGGGAGCTCTCGACCCGTACCAGTCCTCAATTCGATTTCTCCCGCAACCGTGGTCTTTGCACAGCTGCCTCCCAGCTTTGTCTTGACCGCGACCGGCAGCCAGTTCGTTGCCTCCTCGCTCGTGGTCTTCAACGGTGCCACTCTCGCCACCTCGGTGGACAGCAGTTCCCAGGCCACGGTCACGATTAACTCCTCCATGATCCCCGCTCCCGGAAGCTTCAACGTCGCAGTGCAGACGCCAGAAGGCAATAGCGGCAGCCTGGGGTGCGCGAGCGGCGGAACCAGTGGGGTGCGCGTCCTGACCGTGAACTGAGTAGCGGCGCTGCTGCTGTTAACAGGCGTTCTCACCAGCTTGCGCCGTTTGTTCGCTCTTTTCGCAGGACAAGTGAGACGAAAGACCCGCCCGCTCGCCCAGGAGACATCACTTTTCCAAAAAGTCCATCACGACTCGGACAAATTCGTCGGGCTCTTCGATAAAAGGAAAATGCCCGCTTTTCTCAAACATGACGAACTGGGCTTGAGGCGCGTAGGTTTTGAATTGGACTGCGTAGCGGGGTAACATGCCCCGGTCAAATCGACCGGAGAGAACTAACAGCGGCATCTTCAAGTTCTTCAGCTGTGCATGGAAATCCAATTTCGCCATTTCCGGTCCCGGAACAAAATCGCCGTCATCACCGCCAATGGCGCACAACACCTTGAGATCTGGCGGTTCTCCTGTCTTGATTAGTTTCTGAAAGGCCGAATTGTCATAAAACAGCAAAAATCCGGGCGGCGAATCGTCGGCCTCTCGATACTCCTTGCTGCAACTATGAAACCCTTTCTCATGGATCTTGATTAGTCTCTCGTAGGTATCGGGGTATTGATTTCGCAACTCCTTGAGAGCATTATCTCTATGCGCTTGGGACATCTCCCCGCCCCACGATGAATCGGCCAAAATCAGTTTCCGCACCGACTCAGGGTAACGGAGTGCGTACGCCTGAGCGACCATGCCGCCGTATGAATGGCCCAAGACGTCAATCTTCCCTAGCCCAAGCGCCTTGCGCAATCCCTCAACGTTCTCGACATCGCGCGCAAAGGTATAGGTTTGCCGACCGCTAGCACGATCAGACTTGCCCGTCCCGAAAGCATCGTAATAGATGACGCGATGCGACTTGGCCAGGGGAGAAAAGTATGGGTGAAAGTAGTTGTGCGGAACACCGGGTCCGGCCGGAATCAATACCAGAGCTTGGCCAACCCCTTCGCTCTCGTACCAAAGTCTAGTGCCATTCACCGTCAAGTAGCCTCCGGGTGGATGGGGTGCCGCAGTCGCAGAAAGAGCTGAGTGGAACTGCCCCTGCGAACTCGTATTTTGCCCATAAGTTGGAATAGAGAGTATGAGCAACAGAATTGCAAACATCTTTTTTCTCATCGGCAGCCTCTCGAGCAACGCACCCATTTGGTGAGTTTTCCTTTGTCGGCGAGAGCTTCGTACCGAGTCCCTTGTCACCCCAGAGCCCTGCCATTCATCGGGTCGTAAGGATACTAGCTGTGCATAAATTCGCAAAGGGAGAGATGAAGGAGGCGTTGTTACCGCCCACCGCCGCTCGACTCCGGGAGTCTTCAATTACTTTGCTGCTGAAGATGCCGGAGTCTAGTGCTAATCTCAGCCGACCAGCAAAATCTGAATCTGAGGTTTCCGTGTGAAGCGTCTGGTATCGACATGGGCCGTCATGCCCGCTGTCCTTCTGTTCCTTGGATTCAGTGACGCGAGGCCTCGAAACAGTTCGAGTACCGTTAAGGTCGCGAGCGAGTCCGCGAATTGGCTGATGTATGGCCGGACGTACAACGATCAGCGCTTCAGTCCGCTGAACCAGATCAACGAGCAGAGCGTCGCCAGCCTGGGAATGGTCTGGAGTCAGGAACTTGACACCACGCGCGGGCTCGAGGCGACTCCGATTGTGGAAGACGGTGTGATTTACACCACCGGCTCCTGGAACGTCGTCTACGCGATCGACGCGAAGACGGGCAAGACGCTGTGGCGCTTTGATCCCGCCATCGATCGCGACCGATCGTATTTTCTGTGCTGCGACGCAGTCAATCGAGGTGTCGCGCTCTACCAGGACAAGCTGTATGAGGGCACGCTGGACGGCCGCCTCATCGCGCTCGACAAGCGCACCGGAAGAATCGTCTGGAGCACGCAGACGACCGATGTCACACAAGCCTATTCGATCACCGGCGCACCGCGGATTGCGAAGGGAATGGTTGTGATCGGCAACGCCGGCGCCGAGTACGGAGTGCGCGGCTATATTTCAGCCTATGACGCGGAAACCGGCAAGATGGCGTGGCGCTTTTATACCGTTCCGGGCGATCCGGCGGGCGGTTTCGAAAACAAGGACGTCGCTCGCGCCGCGAAGACCTGGACTGGAGACAAGTGGAAGGACGGTGCCGGCGGAACTCCGTGGGACAGCATCGGATATGATCCTGCGCTCGAACTGCTGTACTTCGGTACGGGCAACGCGACTGCATGGTACCGCGCGCTTCGAGGGGGTGGCGACAATCTCTACACCGCCAGCATCGTGGCGGTGCATGCGAGTACCGGCGAATTGGCCTGGTACTTCCAGCCCACTCCGGGCGATAACTGGGATTATGACGCGACCCAACCGCTGATCCAGGCCGACCTCAAGATCGGTGGCCGCATCCGCAATGTCCTGATGCAAGCCAACAAGAACGGCTTCTTCTACGTGCTCGATCGCAAGACTGGGGAGTTTATTTCCGGAGCTCCTTTCGTCTCCGGCGTTACCTGGGCCAGCGGGCTGGACCCGAAGACCGGCCGCCCGATCGAGGTTCCCGGCGTGGGTGGGACCGAACCCAGGCTGATCTCGCCCGACCCGTTCGGCGCGCACAACTGGTACCCCATGGCCTTCCATCCGGCGACCGGACTGGTTTACGTTCCAGCAAAGATTGGCGGCCAGATGGTTCACGCGCCCGATCCAAAGTGGAGATATGACCGCAACGCAGAGAATCGGGGCTTTAACGACAGCTACGAGGGAGCACTCTACGCGAAGGCAGATGCCATGCCGCAGGAGACTGGAGAACTGCTGGCTTGGAACCCGGTGACCCAGAAGGAGGACTGGCACGCGAAGTCTCCGGTCGTCGAGACGGGCGGAGTCCTTGCAATGGGGGACAATTTAATTTTCCAGGGCCGTGCTGATGGGATGCTTGTGGCCTATCGCGCCACAGACGGCAAGTTACTGTGGCAGTTCGACGCTGGCACAGGGATCATGGCTCCCCCTGTGACCTTCGCGGTCAATGGCATCCAGTACGTTACCGTGATGGCAGGTTGGGGCGGTGGCGCTGGATTGTTCAACACGCCTGGGAATGGTCCCGTGAAGCCGGGGTATGGGCGCATCCTTACTTTTGCTCTAGGTGGTCAAGCGAAGCTAAATGTGCCTCCGTTCGGTCCGCAGGGTCCGCCTCCAATGCCAGACCTGACTTACGACTCCTCGCCCGAGTTGGTACACAAGGGCGCGATGATTTTCAATTCGCACTGCATGTTATGTCATGGCCTGAACGCAGTGAGTGGGCCGCTCCCTGATCTCCGCTACTCCAGCAAGGAGGTGATCGAGTCGCTGGACCAGATTTTGCTTGATGGCGTGCTCGCCAGGGCAGGAATGCCATCCTACAAGAAGATACTCAACGCGCAGGACGTGAAGGCTCTACAGGCCTACATCGTCGCTCGTGCTCGGGAGTCAGCGACTGCTTCGTCGGACAAGCCGAAGAGCCATAACTAGCGGCTAGACCTAGGTTGGCTTCGGCAGCCGGTGTTCGCAGGTGGTGTTGAGGCAGGAGTCGGGCAGGGTCAGTCTCTCGACCGGCTTTCCTCCCAGGATGTGCGATTCGATAATCTCATCCACATCGTCCAGGGTTACGCGTCCGTACCAGACCGCATCCGGATAGACGACCAGGTTGGGGCCGTGCTCGCACTGATCGAGACAGCCGGACTGATTGGCCCGTACTTTCCCCTTGAGTCCGCGCGCCGCCAGTTTCTCCTTGAATGCTTTCTGCAGTTCGGCCTGGCCCGCGGGGTCGCAGCAGGGGCGCGGAGCTCCGGGCGGGCGCTGGTTGCCGCAGATGAAGATATGCTTCTCGAACTTGGACATAAGGAAAATGTATAGGATTTGGGAAGTTCGTGCCGGGTGGGTTTTTCCAGCCGGCGCTATCCTCGGGCGGAATTTTTTTCGGCGATCTTTGCGGTTAGATTTTAGGGCGATCGGGTGGCGAGGTCAGGGTCAGACCCTCTACCGCGAAGGGCGCAAAGAGATTTCGCAAAGGACGCAAAGGTTAAATGCCAGGAGCTAGCAGCCAGAAGCGAGCAGCTGTTCTTAGTCTTTCAGCGGGACCATGTTTTTCTCGCCCTGGCAGAAGGTGGCGACCCGCTGCAGTCCGCCATCGGGTTGAGGCAGCACACGGACCGGGCCAAAGCAGTAGACGGCGTGGCCGTTCTCTGCAAAGTACCATTGGCCTCCCTTGCGGGCGGGACGCTTGGCGGCGGCGTGGCCAGCGGGTGGTCTTGGCGGCGGAATGCGGTAGGAGCCGTGCAGGGAAATCGACAACAGCAATGTGACGAATACTCTCATGGGGAAGTGACCTGGGCCGCCATAACCTAGATCGAGTCCAGTGCTCTGCGTTCATCCACCTCGTCAGAAGTGTCCTTCGGAGGTTTCTGCGGAAGCGGTCTCGCGAGTTTGCTCGTGCTCTGATTTTTCGCTTCCGCCCTTGGCGGTTGGGACGACGGAGACTGCACCTGGGGAGCTCGCGGCGCCACTCGCGCCTGCGGCGGTTTCACCTGTGTCTGGGCCCGCGCCTGCGCCTCGGCCTGCTTCTGCTGGTTCGCTTTCCCTCTCAAGCTGCTCAACTGGGCGCTGTCGTCAAACAGCAAACGAATGAGGCCGCGCTGAGACTCAATGGTTCGACCTTGTTCCACCACCAGCATGGTCAGCAGGCCGTAGGAGACCAGAAACAAAACCGTCAGCACGGGAAGGAGCGTGTGCCTGGGCTTGCTTGTCGCTTTATTGCCCATCAGGTTCAGTTTCCACAAATGGCACCCCAATCTATTGCCCTTAAGCCATCGGGCAGGTTGAGGAATGCAGCTGGCCAGCCAACAACGTTGGTTCCCGTAAAGCATGACAGCGGAGGAACTTAGGGGGGATTCCTTGATGGTCTCGCGGGCCCCGAAATGCAAGTTGCTGCACTTTATAGGTAACCGCGATGGGTTACCCGGGTGCCATTGGGCCTGCCGAAACCCACGACAGATAAGGCTTTTGGCGCATCCTGCACTCCTCGCAAGCCTTTGGATTTTGCCGGCAAAGGAAAGCTCGGCCGCGAGGGATCAATCCTGCATCTCGACCCTGCCCGCGCTTTTCCCGCAACTCGGCCCCGTGGTAGCTTCTGATGACACTTCCAGACGACCCTGGGAAGCGGCAAAATTGATGAGACCTTGCAGTCCCGCAGTGCCAAAATGCGCCCAACAAGAAGGAATGCAATCATGAAGAAATTCGCCGGCTTGATTTGCGTGATGCTGCTGGTTACGTTCGCGGTCGCCCAGCAGGAAAACACCCCAGTAGAACCGATGGACCAAACCCCGGTCTTTCGCGTGAATGTGGTCTCGCGGACCACCAAGGCGGTCAACTACCGCCATCGCGGCGGCTCCACCAAAGTGGATATCAAAGGGACCAGCCTGATGCCGGAAGTAAGCGGCAAAGCCAAGGTGGACAGCAAGAACGGACGCTTGCAGATCAATGTCGACCTGTCGAAACTCGGGCCGCCCAGCCGGCTGGGCCCGCAATATCTGACCTACGTGCTGTGGGCTATCACGCCCGAAGGACGCGCCCAGAACCTGGGGGAAATTGTTCCCGACACCTACGGAAAGAGCAGCCTCGATGTGACCACCGACCTGCAGGCGTTTGGCCTGATCGTGACCGCGGAGCCCTACTTCTCCGTCACCCGGCCCAGTAACGAAGTGGTGGCGGAAAATATCATCCGGCAGGAGACCAAAGGCTTCGAAGAGGCCATCGACGCCAAGTTCGACATGCTCGAAGGCGGCCAGTACACCATCGACATGCCGGCCCAGCAACTTCCGTCGACGACCGCCGATCCTAAAACGCCGCTCACTTTGCTCGAAGCACGCAATGCGGTGGCGATCGCCAAAGCCGCGGGCGCAGCGCACTATGCGGCGGATAGTCTGCAAAAAGCGGAAACCTATCTGGCCCGTGCCGAAGACTATCTCAAGCGCAAGCAGGGCAAGACTCCGATCGGCACGGCCGCGCGCGGCGCCACCCAGATGGCCGAAGATGCCCGCGTGCTGACGCTTCGCCGCAAGGAGCAGGAACGAATCGCCAACGAGAAGCAGGCCATGCTGGAGAAGCAGCAAAAGGCCGAGGCCGAAGCCAAAGCATCTGCCGAAGCCGAAGCCCAGGCCAAGGCCCAGGCCGAAGAAGATGCTCGCAAACGCGCACAAGCCGAGGCGGACCGCGCCATGGCGGAAAAAGCCCAAGCGGAGGCCCAGCTGCAGCAGGCGCAAGCCGACGCCGCCCGCACAGCCGCCCTGGCCGAGCAGCAGAAAGCTGAAGCCGAAGCCGAGAAACAACGGCAGGCCGCCGCCGAGGCGATCCGCCAGAAAGAAGAGCAGCGCCAACGTTTGCTCGACCAGCTCAACCAGGTGCTCGAGACCAAGGACACCGACCGCGGCCTGGTGGTGAGCATGCCCGACGTCCTGTTTGACTCCGGCAGCTACACCCTGAAGCCCGCCGCCCGGGAGCGGCTGGCGCGAATCTCAGGCATCGTTCTGGCCTATCCCGACCTGCGCCTCGAAATCGAAGGCCACACCGACAGTGTGGGCAGCGACGCCTACAACCAGGCTCTGTCGGAGAAACGGGCGGCCTCAGTGCGCGACTATCTGGTCGACAACAGTGTTTCGATCAACAACGTGATTGCGCGTGGCTTCGGCAAGACCCGTCCGGTGGCGGACAACAGCACTGCCAAGGGCCGGCAACTGAATCGCCGGGTGGAGATGATCGTTTCCGGCGACGTGATCGGAACTCAGGTCACGCCGGGAGCGACCCAGCCGCCGCCATCGCCAGAGCCGCCTCAGTAAGAACGCGACGGCCAAGCGATAAACCATGCCCGGCGCAGACAGAATTCGACAGGAATCGGTGATCCATCGCAATTAGGGGTTGCGAGTGTAAATGGAGATGCTTCCCTTCCATCAAGGAACAGAAGCCTTCGCGCTCGGAGGTTCACCACAAGGAATTTCGCAGCCAGGGTGGCGAGGATTCAGACGCAAACCTGATTACACTCTGCGTCGCAGGTCACTCGCTACTACATTGCCCTTCCGCCGAGGCGCGCAACTGATTCGTTATTTCTGTTTTCTCGAATGATTTGCAATTTTGCCCAGGAGTCATCAATGCACGCCCGCCGGCGGGTGCACGTTGACGTAGTCATAGCGAATGGACCTGTGGCTCTTGCCCATGCTGCCCCCTACGTCGATGACGATCTCCTCGCGCAGGGGGAGGCCTTTACTCTTGGAGAGCCAAACGGTTGTGTCCAGCTTGCCCGCCTCGGTATCGTCGTGTGAGCTATAGACGGAGGTGGCCTCGCCATTGACCGCTTCGTCGCGCAGGTAGCGGCAGGTGGCCTTCGCGGTCGAGGCGCCTTCGTCTTTGTCCTTTACCAGTTCTCCCGGCGTCAGGTGACTGCGAGTCCATTTGCCTCTAACCATGATGTAGATGACGCCGTTAGCTCCGCCGGTAGAGATCATCTCGCTGTTCTCCGGCTGATTTCTGTTATATCCCGCGATAGTCGTGGAGTACATGTGACTTGGAATGAGGTTGGCCTTGCGCGAGGCATCGTAGATCGCCTTGCATGTGGGATCGTCGAGGGCATGAGTCAAGGCTGGCATGGCCAGCATCAACCCGAAGAACGCAGCGCAAAGGGTGAACAACGGACGAGACATCGTGTTCTCTCCTTAACTGAGAATTTAAGAGCGAATCCCGCACCACGCAACCGTTTCAGCGAGGAAACACTCGAACCGTGTGAAAGTGAAATCGAACATCGGAGTGATTGTAGACTTAACGGGTTGCCCACGCTGTCCCCAGCTGACGTTAAATCGCGATATCACTCAGAGCCCCCTTGCCGGGACTGGTCGATGCGTGCTAACGCCTGTGGCTGTTGCCCCCCCTCTTTTGAAAAAACTGTCCCAGCCGAGGGATAGAAAATGTCCACCGGAATCGAGAAAGTCGTTTATAGGGCATCGTAGCGCAATGAAATTTCTGCGAACTTCGAGAGCGTGGGTTTTTCAACAGCCACGCCTGATTACGTCAACAATCGAGGGTCTAGCGTGTTTGATCCGAACAAGCCCGTACAGGGGGTGGAACAAATGCGCCGTGGATGGAGTCTATAGCCTCGAAGGACATCGCGTTGAAAAGGCTACCGCTCCGAATCGCGTTTCCGATTCTGGCATCAGTTTTGTTCGTTATATTGTCATTCGTCAACATCCGACAGTTCCACGTTATCGAGTTGCAAGGCTGGGGGCGCTACGAAGGTTGGGGACAAGGCCCCGTGGACATCGGCACACCTGCGAACATTTTGCTTGTCGCCTTCAATCTGCCCGCTCTCATCGCCCTACTTCCCTTAGTACCTTTGACCTATTGGGTGGAAATTGACTCTGAGATGGTGGTTCGCGCTGTTTGGGGTCTCAGCGCAGTCGCGCAGTGGTTTTTGATCGGGAGGTACTTCGATACACGTCGAGGACTTCTCTCCGCTTGCAAACCGATCCGTCGGGTGTGGATTAATAAGGTATTGTTCGGCATAGCGATGTTGACGGGCGGAGCGGTCACCGGATTCGGTATTTTCACTGCGGTGGAGGGATCCCAAAGCGCCTGGGGGTTCCTAATGGACGCCAGCTTTGTGTTCTGGGGATTGGTTTTTGTCATGGCTGCGTTGCGCTGGCGGTCAAACTCTTCATGGGCACGAGAGGATGACTCGCTCCGTCTTGTTTAGGCTCCTCGCTTTGATCGTCGTGCTTCAACTGTTCCGGGTCATAGCGAAGGAGAATTTTACGTCCAATCATCTGGTCAATCATTGACGCGGCAAGTGTCTTGGAAACATTTGCTCTAAGGGAAAAGCGCCCGGAATAACGATCTTCGGAAACCTGATAGGAGAATGCAAATGTCGGTAGAATGACTCTGCCAGTCTCGCGCGTCCCTTCCAGAACACCCGATTCAATCGTTGCTTCAACTGAACTCCATCGTCCGGCCTGCTGGGCCAGATTGCGCTGCCGGTACGACGAAATCACCCAAGCAAGAACCAGCAACGGAAAGAGCTCCCGCGACCACGAGGACCACGCCCAGCAGCGTATTATCCATGGCGGAATTATGGCCAGTTGCTGACAAGTCAGCAAGTGTTCAATGCTCCGGAAGTGGCCCGCGACCAATCATCCGAAATAGATGGCTGGCGTAATATCGCGACTACACCGACAACCGCAGATGCGCTTTTTGCGGTCCGGGACTTGGCCTTTATCTCACGCAGCGCGCCACTCACCAGACCCGGCAGGCATTCACGGGCATCATGGGCTGCCCGGGTTTGCAGCCGAAGGCCTTGCCGAATTCCGGCATATTCTGCACTACTCCATTTACCCGGAATTGACGGGGCGAATGCGGATCGGTTTGTACTTGCAGCCGGAGTTGCTCGGGGCGGGTGCTGCCGCACCAGCTCTGCCCATGTCCCAGGAAAAATTGCTGGATGGGCGTGTAGCCGTCGTGCTTTTTGGTTAAATCGATGTTCTTTCTTTTGGCGTCGGCCAGGAACGCGATGTAGGCCAGACGCAGGCCGCCATTGTCGGCGGTGTTCTCGCCTAGCGTCAGCTTGCCGTTGAGTTTCGCGTCGTCGACCGCGACAAAGTTGCTGTACTCCTTTACTTCGCATTCAGCTTTTTCGTCAAAACGTTTGCCGTCTTCCGCGGTCCACCAGTCGGCGAGGTTTCCGTTGGCGTCGAATTGGCGGCCCTGATCGTCGAAGCCATGGGTCAGTTCGTGTCCCACGATGCCGCCCATGTGGCCGTAATTCGTAGCGTCCGATGCGTGACTGTCATAGAGTGGGGCCTGAAGGATGCCGGCCGGGAAATTAATATCATTCATGCTGGGGTTGTAATAGGCATCGACCGTCGCCGCAGTAATAAACCACTCGCCCCGATCGACCGGCTTGCCGATCTTCGCCAGTTGACGCCGGCTTTCGAACTCGGTGGCGCGCAGCGTATTCCCGAAAGCGTCGTCCCGCGCAATGGTCAGCGCGGAATAGTTCCGCCAGTGGTCGGGATACCCGATCTTATCGGCCACGGCGCGCAACTTTTCCTTGGCCCGGACTTTGGTGGCGGAGCTCATCCAGTCCAAAGTGTCGATGTCCTGATCCATCGCGGCCTCGATGTCCTTCACCATTTGTAGCGTCGCCTGCTTGCTGGAGGGAGGAAACTCCTGCGCCACATAGACCTGGCCCAGGGCTTCACCCAGGGCGGCGTCGGTGGCGCGCACGCAACGTTTCCAGCGCGCCCGTTGCTCCGGCTGGCCCCTCAACTCGCGGCCGTAGAAATTGAAGTTCTCATCATCGAGAGCCTGGGGCAGCGCATAGCCGGGGACCGACTTGATCAGCTGCCAGCGTAAATAGGTCTTGATCGTTTCCAGGCCGGTGGAGTCGAGGAGGGTGTTCAGTCCCTTGAAGAAGTCTGGATTACCGACATTTATTTCGGTCACCGCGGGGACTCCGGAGGCAGCCAGCAAGCGGTCCCACGCCAGGGCTGGAGCCAGAGTTGCCAGCTCGGACACCGGCATCAGGTGATAAATCTTATTGGGATCGCGCCGCGACGTGACGTCCATGGAAACCTTGGCCAGGGCAGTTTCAAGTTGCATGATGGCATGTGCGTCGCTGGCCGCCTTGCTTTCCGGTTCGCCCATGAGTTCCAGCATCTTGGAGACGTGCTGCACGTACTGGGTGCGGGTTTTCTCGGCGGCTTCTCCGGTGCGGAAATAGTAGTCGCGTTCGGGCAGACCCAGGCCGCCCTGATCGACCACGGCGATCTGCTTTCTGGCGTCCTTGAAATCCTGTTGTTCGCCGAAGCCGAAAAACGCGTTGGCTCCGATCAGTTGAAAGTAGGCCAGGAGTTCGGGCAACTCGTCTTTGCTCTTGAGCGCGGCGATGCGATCAAGATCCGGTTGCAGCGGCTTCAATCCTTTCCGGTTGATCGTGTCCACGTCCATGCAGGCGGCGTAGGAGTCGCCAATCTTCTGTTCATTCGGGGTGCGGCCGGAGCCGCCTGCCGCGGCCTTTTCCAGCATGGTGTGCAAGACGCCCTCGGTATGGTCGGCGACGATAGCGCCGGTTCCGTAGGCCGAACGATCGTTGGGAATGGGATAGAGCTTGGCAAAGTTACCGCAGGCATACTGGAAGAAATCCTTGCACGGGTCGGCCGTGGTGTCGATGAGCTGCTCGTCCAGGCCGGGCAGAAGTTTGACCGCCTTGTCCGATTCTGCCTTCCCGTTGCCTGGTGTTTGCGCCTGCAATGTGGCGCACAGTGACACAACTACAAGCGCAAGGGTCCAACCATCTGCGATTCGCTTTATCATCTTGTTCTTCTTGTTCTTCCTTTGAGATTATGCGTGCGCGGGCAGGAACCAACCCACCGGTTCGACGGGCGGAGCGAAGATTTGTAAGCAGACGAATCAAAAATATCGAATCGCAGGCCGGATCGCCATCTCACTTTCCGCCCATCACCAGCTTGGCAATGGTGGCCAACTGCATATTGGTTGTGCCTTCGTAGATCTTGCCGATCTTCGAATCACGCCAGTACTTCTCCACCGGATAGTCCTTGGTAAAGCCGTAGCCACCGTAGATTTCTATGGCCAGCGAGGTCACACGCTCCGCGACCTGCGAGCAAAAGAGCTTGGTCATGGCCGCTTCCTTGACGAAGGGCAGGCCGGCATCCTTCATGCGCGCCGCGTTATACACCATCAGCCGCGCGGCCTCGATTTCAGTGGCCATCTGCGCGATCTGGAACTGGATGCCCTGGAAGTCGGCAATGGGCTTGCCAAATTGTTTGCGTTCCTGGGCATACTTTGCGGCATACTCCCAGGCGCCGCGCGCCACTCCGGCCATCTGCGCTCCAATGCCAATGCGGCCCTCGTTCAGGGTCTCGATCGCGATCTTGTAGCCCTTGCCCACTTCGCCCAGCACGTTGAACTTCGGCACATGGCAGTCTTCGAGAATGAGTTCGCAGGTGGAGGAAGCGCGAATCCCCAGCTTGTCTTCCTTTTTGCCCACGCTGAAGCCCGGAAAGCTCTTTTCTATGAGGAAGGCGGTGATCCCCTTGTACCCGGCCGCGGGATCGACGGTGGCAAAGAGCACAAAAAGCCCGGCTTCCTTGGCGTTGGTGATCCACAGCTTGCGTCCATTCAGAACATAGTCGCTGCCGTGAAGCGTGGCCCGGGTCTGCAGGGCGAAAGCGTCAGATCCCGAACCGGCTTCGCTGAGGGCGTAGGCGCCGCAGGTGTCGGCCGCCATGCGCGGCAGGTAGTGTTTCTTCTGCTCTTCGCTGCCCCAGCGCAGCAGGGCATTGTTCACCAGCGTGTTCTGCACGTCCACCACGACGCCGGCGGAAGCATCCACCCGCGACATTTCCTCGACCGCCAGGATTGCCTCAAAGAACTTGCCCCCGCCGCCGCCGTACTGCTCGGGAATTTCGATTCCCATCAACCCAAGCTGGAAGAACTGGCGAATCAGGTCCTGGTCGAAGACGCCCTTTTCGTCCATCTCTTTCACCAGCGGGCGGACTTTCTCATCGGCAAATTGCCGGATGTTGTCGCGAAACATGATTTCGTCTTCGGTGAAGGAAGTCAGGGGAGTAGGAGAAGGAACCTGTAGCGTGGTGTCAGGCATGGAAGCACCTTCAAGACACAGAGTGGGAGGACTAAGAATTTTAGCACCTGTCGCGCCGCCGTCCCGGGGGCGACTTGCTGGGTCGATGGAGGACGGGCGTCTCGCCCGTCTGGCCGGGCGGGGACGCCCGGCCTCCATTTAAGCCGCTAAAGTTATTGCTTTCCGCCCTGGATGAGCTTGAGTCCGTCGGCTTGCAGGATGCGCTGAATCTGGTTGCGGGCGTGCACCGCCCAGGGGCCGACCGTGTCCAGCTTCACATACGCGCGCCAGTGCTTGAGGGCCTTGCGCGGTTCTTTGATCTTTTCGTAGGCCAGGGCCAGATTGTAATGGGCGTCGGCGTAAGTGGGCGCGAGTTGCAGCGCCGTGCTGTAGGTCTGGATGGCTTCCGCCACCCGCCCGGTTTCGTCGAGCACATTGCCCAGATCGAAGTAAGCCAGGGCGTACCTCGGGTCCACCTCGATGGCGTGGCGGTAATGCTTTTCCGCCAGCGCGTATTCCTGCCGGTTGTAATGCAGCGTGCCCAGGTTGATATGCGCGGCGGCGTGGTCGGGATCGATTTCCAGCACCTGCTGGTACATTTCGATCGCCTGCGCCTGATGGTTGGGGTCTTCTTCGAGCGCGATGCCGCGCGCAAAAAGCTCCGCCGCATCGCTCGGCGCCGCTTCGTGAGAACTGGAGATCGGGGTGCTGGTCACGACCCGCTGTCCGGGAGAGAAGTCGAACATGAACTGCCCGGCGATGGGCTCAAGCACCTTGCCCTTGTGACGGAATGCAATGCGGTGCCCGGTGGAGAAGGCCCCGGCTTCGAGCAGCGGATTTTCCATCCCCGCAACCTGCTTCAGCATGGCCTCGAGCGATTGCCGGATCACCGCGGGACGCACTTTCCGGGCGCACAGGTCGCGAACCTTCTTTACTTGCAGGAGTTCGAAGAAAGAATAACTCTCGGCAGCGGCCACCAGTTCAGCCTTCTCCCAAGCTGCCAACTGGCGCGCCGTGATCCGCAGGATGCGGAGCAGATCGGCTTGACTATATCGATACACGATGGATATCGGACTCTCGCTGTATTATCGGGAAAGTTACTACTCGTTGGCAAGGCGAAACTGACAGAAAAGGGAATCTCGACAGATAACTTGCCCAATTCGGAGTGCAAGATTCGCGAAAAACTACGCGCGAAGAAGAAACTGGAGCCGACGAGCGGACTTGAACCGCTGACCTGCCGATTACGAATCGGCTGCTCTACCAACTGAGCTACGTCGGCCTGCTTTCGATTCTAGCAAAGCAGTCGTCAGTCGTCGGTCGTCGGTCGTCAGAAAATTCAAAGTCTTATTCAACGAAGTTCGCCTCGCCGACGACCGAAGACTGACGACTGACGACCGAAGTACTGGCTCCAACAAAAAGGCCACCCTGGCAATGGGTGGCCTCTTCTTTTTTAGGGAGAACAGTTCCAACGGGGCAAAAATCCGTCAAAACTTTCTGGCGAAATCTTAAGAGCCGAAAAAGGGGGGTGTCAAGGGATTTTTGGGAAATAAATATCTTTTGATTCAACAACTTACAAAATAGGTTAACAGGACCGCAAAGCCGTCCATTTTGTAGTTTGGCCGGGTTCGGTTGCTCTAAACGGCTTTGATTGATGGGCTTACCTTGGAATCGGAGGCCCCGGCCTGACCCTCGGACAGGTTCAGGCAGATGAAGTCCACTTCCTTTTGGCGATGCAAAACTCGCTCCGGCAAAATGCGATTGAAGAAGATCCGAATCCCTCCGAACGCGAGGCCCGCCACGCCCGCGAATACGATCAGAATCCCGCACAGCAGGAAAACGTTCAGCAGCAGATTGCCAATATTGTTTTTCTTGCCCTGGTAGGTGTTCTCGTTCCAGGTGACATCGGCTTCGTAGTTCACCGCATTCAAAAGAGCCCGCGCTTCTCCCCGCGAAATCGCGCCGGTCGCGAGCACGACGATGGGACCGCTGCGCTTGTCGAATATGGGGCCCACGATCGCGATCGGACTTCCCGGTTGCGGCTGCACATTGCCCTTCTGGGCGGGCTGGTAGGCGGCATCGATGCGGCGCAGGTGCTCGGCCGCCAGTTGCGGCGTCGGATACTCGATCAGCATCAGGGTACCGACCCCGCCGGCAGTCTGGTATGTGCCCAGGGCCACTTCAGCGCTGGTGCCAAAGTCCACCAGTTGCGCGGACAGCGGCGCGTTGAGTTTCTCCAGGCCAACCGGCCCCACCACATATTTCGCGCTGTTCTTCAGATAACCGGACTTGGGAAGATACGCGGGCAGGCTGGGAAGATTTCCTGCGTTCCCGGCCGGCAAAGGCAGCGTCTGGGACAGTTCCCGCAATTCGGCGGCGGACATGGCGCTGAGCTTCTCGAACACCGCGTCCACCAGGATGTTGCCGCGATAAAACAGCACCCGCTCGTTCAGCGACGAACCCAGGTCCGGGATCGACTCGGTGCGCATCTGCGGCATCTTGTAATAGGTGAACGCGCCGTATGCGCCGCTGGCGTCAGTGAACCGGATGGCTTTGAGCGCGAGCTTGCGTCCATCGTCCCGGGTATAAGTGCCGGACTCAAAATCGGTCAAGCCGTATTCCTTGAGCAGCGCGGCGTTTGCAGAATCGGCCACCGCCGGGTCTTTGCTGGTCTGAGGCGAGCCGACGATATGCCATCCGCCGAATTCTGCGGGAAGAATGGACGGCGGCGGCGTGGCCGCGGGCGACGAGCCCGCAGCGAAAGCGGCGCCCATGCTCAATGTCCACAAAACAATAACGGAGATAAATCGATTGACCATAAACGGACCGGGCGGGAGCGGCAAGACCCTCTAATACTTAGACTACAGACGGAGGCGGAAAGTTTCCATCAGGCAGACAATCGGGTTGGCGGTTTTCTTTGCGTCTTTTGCGGTTATTTCTTTGCGTTCTTTGCGGTTAAGGGGTTGATCTTGCGCTAGCGAGGGCATAAAACTTAAACCGCAAAGGACGCAAAGAATAACCGCAAAGGACGCAAAGGCAAACGATAAGCTACTGACTTTCGTCTTTATCGATCTTGCTGGCCACTCTGACCCCGCTCAATCCGCTCACATACTTCGATATCCCCCGGTAAAGCGATTCCGCAATGCGCTGGCGATACTCGGAAGTTCGCAGCCTGCGTTCATCGCCCGGGTTGCTGACAAACGAGATCTCAGCCAGGATGGACGGCATGTTAGCTCCAATGAGCACGATAAACGGCGCTTTTTTGACTCCGCGATCGCGAATCCCGGGGCTCTTGGCCGCCAGCCCGCTGTGCAAGGCGCTCTGCACGTTGGAAGCAAACTCGCGGGATTCCTCGATCTTTTCCTTCAACGCGATTTTCTTTACCAGATCCTGAAGTTCATGAATGGATTTGTCCGAGGCGGCGTTTTCGCGCGCTGCCACATCCAGCGCCTCGGCTGATGAGGTGAAATTCAGGTAATAGGTTTCCACACCGCGCGCGTCCGGGTCGCGACTGGAGTTGGCGTGAATCGAAACGAACAGGTCCGCTTGCTCCTGGTTGGCAATCGAGGTGCGAGTTTCGAGCGGAATAAAAGTGTCGTCCTTGCGGGTATAAACCACGTCTGCGCCCAATCGGGTCTGCAGCAACTTGCCCAGGCGCCGGCCCACATCCAGCACCAGATCTTTCTCCTCCAGGCCGTGGGGGCCGATGGTGCCGGTATCGTGGCCGCCGTGACCAGGGTCGATCACGATCTTGCCGATTTTCAATCCCAGGGCACGGATCAGCGAACGATCGCCGTTTTCGGTTGGCGAAGCCTCGCGGGCATCCGGAAAAGTCACTGCCGTCTTGTGTTTGCTGCGGGTGGAGGCTTTGGCGACCGGAGGCAGGGTGGGCCGGCTCGCCGCCCGGGCTGCGGGTTTGATCTCCGGTGGATCAAGCTTGGCTACGGCAATGCCGCTATCGTCGTTATCATCGTCCGCTTCGACGACGGTTCTCTTGACGTCCGCGTGGCCGGCCCTGCTGGTCACGGATACCGGCTTCTTGCTGCTTTCCTTGACTTGCGATCCGCCTTCCGCGGCCACCGATGGCTTGGACGCAGCCGTTTTCTTGTCCGGGCTGCCCGGATCGTTCGCATCTTTATCGGGGTCGTCCGTGGCGCGAACCGCTTTGGCTTGAATGTCGCTGCCGGGAACATTCTCACTGCGAACATCCTTGCTGTGAACGTCAATGACCAGCCGCGGCGGGTCGGTGAGCAGGAAGGTGGTGTAGTCGGAATGATCCGCTACCTCCAGCACAACCCGGGCTTTTCCCGGCTGAAACTGCGCCACCCGAATCTTTTTCAGCAGCCCGTCATCCACCTCGTAGGTTTTGCCCATCAATGTGGACACCAGATTGGTGTCGAGCAGATCAAAAAAAATCCGCTCGGGATGATCAATGCGCTGCGCCTCGAACTGGATGTCTCCTTCCAGGCCGATGGCGACCCGAGTGTAGTCGGGCTTGGACCAGTGGCGGATGCTGGTGACGTGTGCCGGCCCCTTGTCTTCTGTCGCGTCCTCCACCTTGGCATCAGACTTGGCGCTGGCGGAATTCCGGCTGCTGCCCGAGGTCGGCTTCGTGGCGTGCGCTTTCGAGGCGCGGGAACCATCATCCGAGTCGTCTTTGTCGTTTGACCGCAACCCGGCTTGCTGCACCGGTGCGACGATAGCCTTGCGGGCCTCTTCAGCCAGGTGGTTGTGGGGATAGCGGCGGATGAATTCTTCGAAGGCCAGCTTGGCCTGAGCCGAATCCTTCAGATCATCCTGGTAGATCTGGCCGATGGTGAACAGGGCATCGAAACGATCCCGGCTGCCGGGATATTCCCGCCGCAGAAACTTATACTGGCCGATGGCTGAGCGCAGAATCTTGTCATCGTTCAAGCGGCGGCCCATTTCCGTCAACAGTTCGGCTACGGCGACCACACTGGGATCCGCCTTGGAAGAAGCGGGCGAGCCGTAGTACACGCGGCGATAGGCGGCGATCACGCGCTGGTATTCGCGGCGGTTCTGTTGCGCGGAAGGAAGGTTGTTCAGGGTCTCCCGCATGCGCTCGGCGGTGGCATATTGGGTGCGCGCCCAGGCTTCGGACTTGCCCCGTGCGTGCAGGGGCAGCACCGTGAGCACCAGCAGGAGCACAGCCGCACCCAGACGCCTTGCGCGTTGGCCTCGATCGGAGTTCGTCACTTTTCCAGCCTGTAGTCGCCTAGCCCGTACTCGCGTAGCCCGTGAGAGCTGGTTCCGTTGTTTATCCTGCTACAGATGCCGGTTTCTCAGTCGGTGTTGCTGAAGTTCAGGACGCCCTGGGCATCCCGCGTCACCCGCACCGGTGCGTGCACCGGACTGCCCACGATGCGATAGCTCGCATCGTCCCCGCCGTAATACAGCTGGGTGATCCGTTTCACGTAGTTGCGGGTCTCGCGGAAGTGCGGTATTCCGGCGCTTCGCGCCACCGCGCCCGCGCCGGCATTGTAGGCTGCCAGACTCAGCTTGACGTCGCCACCATAACTCTCCATCAGTTTTTTAAGATGGCGGACGCCCGCATCCACGTTTTGCTGCGGATCGAACGGGTTGGCTACATTCAGTTGTCGCGCCGTCTGCGGCATCAACTGCATCAGCCCCATCGCCCCGGTACGGGAAACTGCGTTGGGGTTGAAGTTCGACTCCACCTTGATGACCGCGCGCACCAGACTGGGATCCACGTTGTGCCGGGACGCAGCCTGGTCAATGGCGGCATCGATCTCCTGCTGCGTGAATGGCTTGCCCCGCACGAAGCTGGAAGCCTGCTCGGAAGTGCTGACCTCAGCTGCTGCCGAACGCGCCGCCCGGACATTGACCGTGGGAACCGATTTCCAGCGGTGCGCAGTGGGGCTCCAATACATCAGCCCGCTGGTTCGGATCGCGGGAGTTATCGACCGTCTCGGCGCCGCCGGAGTCTCGTCGTTGACATAGACTTTACGTCCCGAGCCGTCGATGTTGCTGGTGATGCGGGCAGAACCGGTTTGCGCCTGCAGATATGGCGTGGTGAGAGAAAGGAAGGTCGCGAGTACAGGACTAGCCATCAGGGCGATTTGCAGGCGTTTTCGCATAGCCGGGTTCAGCGCTTGCGCGCGGACGGAAAAACGCCCGCGCCTGCCCACCCGGAACCTGACGGAGAAACCTTACCAGAGTGAAGCAATTATAGGCCGGCCGTCGGCCAGTGGCAATTACTCTTAAAGCCCAATCGAACCACCGAAGTAATACAGCAATTGATTGAAAATATGGATATTTACCAGGCCCGTTGGTTACCTTGCACAGCCTGGGTGATTGCAGGGCCTATGGGGTTAAGCACCCCCTGGCTTTTACGTCCTTTGGTGGCTGTAGTAGGCTGCCTGCGTCACCCATGAACGACATTGCCCTGCCGCCACGCGAAGCTCCAGACTCCCTGATGCTCTATGGCTTCTGGTATCGCGCCCTGCCCGGCAAGCAGGTCTATGGAAGCCAGCTGCGGAAGGCCATGCTGCTCGAGACTCCACTGGCCCTCGGACGCGATGGTCAAGGTCGTCCGTTTGCGTTGCATGATGCCTGTCCGCACCGCGGCATGCCGCTTTCCCACGGCCACTTTGATGGCCGCCAGGTGGAATGCAGCTACCACGGCTGGAGGTTCGATGGACATACCGGCCAGTGCCAGCTCATTCCCTCGCTCACGGCGGACCAGAAGCTGAAGATCGACCGCATCTACGCCGGGAGCTATCCCTGCGAAGAGCATGACGACTTTATCTGGGTCTTCATCCCCGAGCCGCCGCCGGCCGGGGCTGGATTCACCAAGGCCGCGGATGCCCCCATGCCCGTGCCGCGAGTCCCTAGCTTCGGCGGGAAATACCAGCTCGCCTATCTGACTGCTGACCTGCCCTGCAGCGTCGATCATGGCATCATCGGGCTGATGGACCCGGCGCACGGCCCCTTTGTGCATCAGGCGTGGTGGTGGCGCAGTCGCCAAAGCATCCACGAGAAGCAGAAGAATTTTGAGCCTATTCCCAACGGCTTCCGCATGAGCGCGCACACCCCCAGCTCGAACAGCGCCCCTTACAAGCTGCTGCGTCTGTATGCCGACGCCGAATCCATCACCACCACGATTGATTTTGTTCTGCCCAATCTGCGGCTGGAGACTATCCGTGCCGGCAAATACTGGTTCGCTTCGTTGACCACGGTGACGCCGATCACCCGCAGCCATTGCCGCATCGATGTGGTGGCGGCATGGAATATTTTTCGCTGGGTGCCGCTGGGCGCACAGCTGCTCAAGTTTGTGTTTGCAAAATTCGTGGAACAAGACCGCCAGACCATGGAAAAGCAGTCGGAGGGATTAAAGCATGACCCGCACCTGATGCTGATCGACGACGCCGACCGTCCCGCCAAATGGTATTTCGGATTGAAGGGGGCCCTTCTGGAGGCGCGGAAAACCGGCGGCGAGATGAAACATCCGATGGCCGGTCCGGTCACACTCAAGTGGAGGAGTTAGCAGCGCCGGCGTTTCGATCCCGTGCGAAATTGTCAGTCCTCGACCAGCCAGTCCAGCGCTTCCTCGCGGGTCTTGAAGATGGGCAAATCCCGCTGCGAGAAAGTCTTCAGGTGCTCGTAGAATATTGTGGGCAAGCCTTCCATTCCCACCCAAGCCGAGCGCTTCAGATGCGGCCGGTCGAACACCAACGCCGGCTTGAGACGCTCAACGCTCTTCTTGTCGAACTGCGCGCCGGTGAAATCGGCCAGCAGCAGCACCGATCCCAGAGGCTCAGCGGTAACCCGGGCAGGAACCAGCGAGGCGAATTCTTCCAATTCTTCAGTCGAGCAATTGGAACCGTCCACCAGAAGTATCTTCTTGTGCTTGTGGCTGATAAAACGGATGCGACTCTTCATTCGCCCTCCTCGCGCCGCGCAGTTTACCAAACCCGGCGAATTCGTGTGCGAACTTTCATCGCCTGAGAACCGGGAACTGGTCGCTGGCAGACCGGCTTAACCGCCCAGCAAAGCGTCCACCACGCCGTAGGCCTCGCCCAGCGCCGCATCCAGCGCGGCGGGGTCCTTGCCGCCGGCTTCGGCGAGATCAGGCCTGCCGCCGCCTTTGCCGCCGACTTTCTGCGCCACCGGCCCGATGACTTTGCCGGCCTGGATTTTGCTGGTAAGGTCCTTGGTCACGCCCACGATGAGCGCCACGCTGCCGTCCGTGGCCGAGCCCAGGACAACAACGCCCGATCCCAGTTTGTCGCGCAACTGGTCGACCAGGGTTCGCATTTGCGCGCGCTCGAGATTGTCCACCCGATGCGCCAGCACCTTGATGCCGCGAACATCCCTGATCTTGTCGGTTACCGAAGCCACGGTCGACGATGCCGACTTCATCCGCACCTGATCGAGTTCGCGGGCCAGCCGCTTGATCTCGGCGTCTTTTTTCTCAAGCTCAGCCTTCAGTGCGTCGGCCGGCGACAGGGATGCCTCTCCGGGTGTGGCTGCCCCATCCTTTCGCGTCCTTTGCGAAAGGGTGGGACCAACGAAGCTCGACACTACACTTTCCAGTTCATGATCTTTCTGGAAATGGTGCAGTGAGCCTTCTCCCGTCACAGCCTCGATGCGGCGCACGCCCGAGGACACGCTGCCTTCCTTCAGAACTTTAATCAGGCCGATCTCGCCGGTAGCCCCGGTGTGCGTGCCGCCGCAAAGTTCGGTAGAGAAGTCGCCAATCTTGATCACGCGCACCCTGTCCCCATACTTTTCGCCGAACAGCGCCATAGCGTGATAGTCGCTGATGGCGACGTCGATGGGAACGTTTTCGATGACCTCAATCTTTTCGTTGCTCAACACTTCCTTGTTGATCAGGTCCTCGATGTCCTGCAATTCTTCGTCAGCGACCGCGGTGAAGTGCGAGAAGTCGAAGCGCAGATGATCGGGCGCCACCAGCGACCCCGCCTGCTTCACATGCTTGCCCAGCACCTCGCGCAGTCCAGCCTGTAACAGGTGCGTGGCGGTGTGATTGCGCATGGTGGCCAGGCGGACATCGGCGTCCACGACGGCATCGATCTTATCTCCCACTCGGAGGGTGCCCCACCCTCCCGCGTTTTTTGCGGAGGGTGGGGATTTCACGATGACCTGATGCGCCCTTACTCCCTGGATCGGGTAGTAACAGCCTTTAACTTCCGCGACGATCGTGTTGTGATCGTCACCGTAAAACCATCCGCGGTCGCCAACCTGTCCGCCGGATTCGGCATAGAACGGCGTGTGGTCGAGGATGACTTCGCCTTCTTCTCCTGGTTTGAGTTCCTGCGTGCCCTGACCGTTGTGGATGATGGCCAGCACTTCGCAGCCATTGGAACGGGTCTGGCGGTAGCCTTCGAAAACGGATTTGGGGAGCTGCTGGTACGCGGGGTTGGCGGTCTGTTTGGCCGCGCCTTTCCAGGAGGCGCGGGCGCGTTCGCGCTGCTCCTGCATGGCGCGATCGAAGCCGGCTTGATCAAAATCGATCCCGCGATCACGCGCTGCATCCTGAATGAAGTCCAGGGGCATTCCGAAGGTGTCGTAGAGCTTGAAGGCCTCATCACCAGGGTAGATCGAACGGCGACGACATCGCGTCGTATAGTGAGGCCGAGGATGCGTTCATCAAGCCAACCGCTCGTCGGGTTCTTGCGAGCGTAACGCTGAGCAAGCGCCACATCCAACGTATTTGCAGGCCAATCGACAGTGTGTGCGAACCTCCGTTCTTCGCTGACCTTCGACACTCGCTCTGCTGTCTCGTTCAACTCCGGATACGCATCCTGCATCAAATCGCGCACGGCAAAGACCATCTTGTTCAGAAACGGCTTGTCGTGACCCAGCAATCTTCCGTGTGTTATGGCCCGCCGAATGATTTTTCGCAGCACATATCCGCGGCCTTCATTCGATGGCAGCACTCCATCCGAAATCAGAAACGTCGCCGCGCGTGAGTGGTCGGCGATGACCCGCAGCGATGCTGCCGACTTCGAGCCCGCCGAGCTTTGCTCGGCCAGGACGGGTGGGGCACCCGTCCCTACGTGGATTTTGCCGCTGGCGGCTTCCGTGGCCGCGTAGGGGCGGGTGCCCTCACCCGCCTGGCCGGGTCGAAGACCCGGCTGAACTCCCGTTAACTCCGCCGCCCGCGCGATCAGCGGGGTGAACAAATCCGTATCGTAATTCGAAATCACGCCCTGCAGCACCGCCGCCACACGCTCCAGTCCCATGCCCGTATCGATCGATGGCTTGGGCAGCGGATTCAGCTTGCCGCCGGCGTCGCGATCAAACTGCATGAACACGAGATTCCACAACTCGACGTAGCGGCCGCAGTCGCATCCGAACGCACAGTCGTTGTGGCCCTGATCGGACGCCGCCACGCCCATGTCGTAGTGAATCTCGCTGCAGGGGCCGCACGGGCCGGTGTCGCCCATCTGCCAGAAGTTGTCTTTTAGGCCAAACTCGAAAATCCTATCTTTCGGGACGCCCTGACCAAGCCACAAGTCGTAAGCCTCGGCATCGCGCTGCATTCCGCCTTCGCCGTTGAAGACGGTCACGTACAGCTTGTTCTTGTCGATGCCGAACCATTGCGGCGAAGTGATCAGTTCCCAGGCGTAGGCGATGGCGTCTTTCTTGAAGTAGTCGCCGAAAGAAAAATTTCCCAGCATCTCGAAAAATGTGTGATGGCGGTTGGTGAAGCCGACATTTTCGAGGTCGTTGTGCTTGCCGCCGGCGCGCACGCATTTCTGCGAAGTCGTCGCCCGGTTGTAGTCGCGCTTTTCCAGGCCGAGGAAGATGTCCTTGAACTGGTTCATGCCCGCGTTGGTGAACAGCAGCGTGGGGTCGTTTTGCGGGACGAGCGACGAAGAGTGCACCTCGCGATGTCCCTTCTGGACGAAGAAGTCCAGAAATTTGCGGCGGATTTCAGACCCGGTCAGCATGGGATGGATGTTGATTTCCATCCCGATTCTAGCATCGGTGAAAGGGCGTCGTACGATCGCGCCAATGTTCATCCGACGCGGACGTTGCCCGGGCGGTGGGGATCGATTTCAGGCGTCCCTTGGGACGCGAGTCCGCACCACTCTCCAACGCCCTGCTGGAGAGGCGCTATTTTTGGGATGCTCTTCCGGCGCGCTGCGCAGTGGTGCTCTCAGGAGTCTACGTTCGCCGAACTGCTCTACAACTATTTCACTGCGTCGCCGGTTTTCTCCGCGCCTTGCTTAACTCCGTGGCCCACGGCCTTCGCGCCTTTTTTGATGCCATGTCCTGTCTTCTTGGCTGCGTGGGTCGTATCTTTGGCTACATCCTTGGACGTGTCGGCGGTCTTGTCCGCCGCTTTGTCCGTAGCATGCGCGGTTTTCTTGGCGGCCTTCTTGGTGGCGTGGCTCGTGTCCTTGGCTACGTCCTTGGAGGCGTCCGCCGTCTTGTCGGCCGCCTTGTCCGTAGCATGCGCGGTTTTCTTGGCGGCCTTCTTGGTGGCATGGGCTGTATCTTTGGCGGCGTCCTTGGTGGCGTCGGCAGTTTTGTCGGCGGCCTTGTCGACGTCGGAACCGACCCCCTGCGTGTAGGCGAACGAAGCCAGACCGAGCAACATCGCCGCGAGAAAGATTGTCCATTTTGATTTCATAGGTGTCTCCTGACTTGACTGAAACAGGTGAAAAGGGAGTATCCGGTATTTTGAGCGCCGGCGCAACTCCGGCTCCCCAGGCAGGATTTTCATTCCAGTTCTCCCTCCAGCGCGGTCAGGGTCTCGTCATCCACGTCCCACTTCTTGAGGATGGCGAAAATCGTCCTGGCCCCGAAGCCAGCCCGCGCCAGTTGGCGGAAAATGCGGGCAGCGTCCTTCTGGTTCTTTGGCTTCTGCAGGCGCTTGCGCTGCAGGTAGGCGCGGGCCTGCTTCTCTTCGTTGACTTCGTCGTAGACCGAACCCACCGCCTTGTCGATCACCTCGCCGTGGACTCCTTTGGCTTTCAGATCGGTGATCACGCGCCGGCGTCCGAACTTCTCATTGTCGCGCCGGAACGACGAAAACGCCGCCGCGTACCTGGCATCGTTCAGATAACCCTGGTCTTTCAGCCGGCGAATCACCAGTTCCACCAGCGTCTTGCCATATTCGGTATCCGCCTCGACGCGGGGCCGCAGCAGCCGTTTCAGTTCAGCTACCGATCGCATGCGGCGAGCCAACGCACCCACCGCATATTCATAGAGCACGTCTTCGGAATCGGTCTTCTTTGGGCGGGGAAACGGCATAGCGGGTGGCTTTGTTTCAGCGATGTAAATTCTTGTAAAAGTGTTGTAAAACTTGCGCTTAGACTTCACCCCTGCGCGAGCGTGGAACTCCTGTCCTGCCAACTACGTATACACCAGAGAACGATGAAATTCACGAATTGAGCAGGCCGGCCGGCTGTTGACTTTCCCACAACCGAGTCGTCTATCATGAAAATGAACATCACGGAGTCAGTCATGCTTACGATCGATGTGGAAAAGAACAGCGAAGTGGCGGTGGTGCATTGCAGCGGACGGCTGGTGCGCGGTGTGGAGGTCTGCGCGCTCAGGAATGCGGTGGTCTCGCAGAAGACTGCCCGCATCGTGATGCTGGACCTCTCGCATGTGGAATTCATGGACGCCGGCGGCCTGAACACGCTGGTGTCATTGCATCACTGGACGGGCAGCCACGGGATCCAGCTCAAGCTGACGAATCCTTCGCCCCTGGTCCGGGAGATGCTGACCCGTACCCATCTGAACCGGCTATTCGACATTTCGTCCCTGCGCGACGTCTTGACGATTCTGGGGGGCGGGGACTGTCATCACTCGAAGTACGCAGCTGGATATTCGGTCCAGGCGCAGGCCCTGGCTGCAAAATAGGGAGCACGCTTGGGGTGCGTCCGGGTCCGGAGCCAGCCGCAGCGAAGAGGGGCGCGCATAAAATGCGCGCCCCTGGCTTTTGCGAACCGAAAAGCTTTAGCGTCCGCCGAAGCCCGATTGCTGCATGGCATTGCGGGAAATATCGCTGGTGGAAGAAACGCCCTGCATCCGCAACTTGAAGTCGTCGGCGTTGGAGGCGTTCTCCAAAGCGGTTTCGTAGTTGATCAATCCAGCCTGGAACAGATCCCACAGCGACTGGTCGAAAGTCTGCATGCCGTACTGCGACGTTCCGGCAGAGATGGCATCGCGCACGGCGCGGGTCTTTTCCGGAACCAGAATACATTCCCGGATGTACGCGGTGTTGATCATGACTTCGACGGCAGGAACACGGCCGTCGCCGTCGCAGCGGCGCACCAGGCGTTGGCTGATGACGGCGCGCAGCACGGCGGCCAGCTGCAGGCGAATCTGTTTCTGCTCCGGCGGCGGGAAGATCGCGATAATACGGTTGATGGTTTCGACCGCGTCCAGAGTGTGCAACGTAGAGAACACCATGTGGCCGGTTTCGGCGGCGTGCAGCGCCGTACCGATGGTTTCGAGGTCGCGCATTTCGCCGACCAGGATGACGTCGGGATCCTGACGGAGAGAAGCTCGCAACGCCGCGCCGAACGACGGCGTGTCCACTTCCACTTCGCGCTGGTTGACGTAACCCTTCTTGTCGCGGTGCAGAAATTCGATGGGGTCTTCGATGGTGATGATGTGCTCGGCGCGGGTGGAGTTGATGCGGTCCACCATGGCGGCCAGCGTGGTTGATTTACCGGAACCGGTGACGCCGGTGACCAGAATCAGGCCGCGCGGCATTTCGCAAACCTGTTCCACGATCTTGGGCAGATAGAGTTCGTCGAGGGCGCGAATCTTGGTGGGGATGACGCGCAGCACCAGTCCCACGTTGCCGCGCTGCTGGAAGACGTTCACACGGAAGCGGCCCAGTCCGGCGACGCCGTAGGCCATGTCGATTTCCGTGGTCTCTTTAAATTTTTGTTTCTGGCGCGCCGACATCATGCTGAACGCCATGGTCAGCATGTCTTCGGCGCTGACGCGCGGCTGGTCAGTCAGCGGAGTCAGGTCGCCATCGATGCGCAGATGGGGATAGTTGCCAACCTTCAAATGCAAGTCGGAGGCCCGGCGCTCCATGGCGATGCGCAGCAAGTCATCAATATTCATTCGACACTTCCCCCCAAATAACCTCCCGTATGATGAACCGAAAAGTCACTGGGCCCAAGATGACCTAAGTAACGAAAGAGGACGCGGCAGGGACAGACCTTTAGGACGGGAAGGACCGTACAGGGGTGGGCGCCCCCGCCCGCCTAGCGGAGCAAACCTCCGCAGTCCTCTAGTTAGGCGGGTGGCACCCGCAGTAACTCAAACCCTGTCATCCCGAGCGAAGTCGAGGGACCTTGTGTGTGCCCGGCAGCAATGGTGGCGCAGGCAAACACAAGGTCTTTCGACTCCGAGAACGGACTCGCGAAGCGAGTCCGTTCTCTCCGCTCAAGATGACAGTTTGGTTGGAGGCGGTCTGACCTATACGCCGACCGGTTGCTTGCTGCCTACCGCCACCGGCGTAAGCCACTTGTACTTGTCCGGCTTTTCTCCGTTGACGATGGCGTAGAACTCTTTCTGAATCGCCTTCGTGATGGGACCGATCATGCCCTTGCCGACGCTGATCTTGTCCACGGAACGAATCGGCGTAACTTCGGCGGCGGTGCCGGTGAAGAAGACTTCATCCGCGATGTAGAGCAGTTCGCGTGGAATGCCCTGTTCAGTGACGGGAATGCCCAGGTCGCGGGCGATTTGCAGAACTGATTCGCGGGTGATGCCGGGCAGGACCGAATTCCCCAGAGGGGCCGTATTCAGCACGCCGTTACGCACCACAAATACATTCTCTCCCGAGCCTTCGCTCACATAGCCGTTGGCGTCGAGCGCGATGCCCTCGACGTAGCCGTTGACGATGGCTTCCATCTTGATGAGCTGCGAGTTCATGTAGTTCGCAGCCGACTTGGCCATCGCCGGCAGGGTATTGGGAGCAATGCGGGTCCAGGAGGAGACGCAGATGTCGGCGCCCTGGGTGGCGTCCGTGCCCAGATACTTGCCCCAGGGATAATTGCAGATATAAACCTCGGTGGGCGAGTTGAAGGGGTTCACGCCGGCTTCGCCATAGCCGCGGAGCACAATGGGCCGGATGTAGCAGGGCCACACTCCGTTGTTTTTCACCACGTCGGACATGCCGGCGATCAGTTCTTCCACGGTGTAGTCCACGTCAATCCGGTAGATCTTGGCCGAATCCAGCAGGCGCTGCATGTGTTCTTTAGCGCGAAAGATGGCGGGACCGGTGGGCAGGGCGTAGCAACGGACTCCCTCAAATACCGAGGAGCCGTAGTGGACCACGTGCGACATCACGTGCAGGGTGGCCTGGTCCCAGGGAATGAGTTTGCCGTTGTGCCAGATTTTCTCGGTCTTTTGAATCGCCATGAATACTCCTACGGGCTAGGAGAATTATAACCGAGGTAGAGACGCGGACCTACCGCGCTTCGCTCACAAACACACGCTCGTAATCCTCAATCTGATCCCCACGAGCGGAGCTAAGGTTTGGCCGGAACCAGGGCAGCGTCTGGGCTGGCGATAGGCGACAAACTCGCCCGCGTACCACCCCGGAGTTCGTCTCCCCGGAAGTACTGCCCCTTGGCCGCAATCATCTCCGGCATGGCCGCGTAAGGCTTGCTGTAGTCATTGGCGGCATTCCAGAACAGGAAGCCGATTCCCGCCCTTGTTCTTCGCGGTCAGCACCTGGACTTCGATATATTTCGGCGAGTAAGTCTTGGTTCTCCAGCGGAAGGCCTGCAGCCAGGGCCGGATGACTACGCCGCTGCCCTGGGTGATCTTTTCAAAGCGAACCATAGACTCGCCGATGAAATGCTCGGGCGCATCGCCGGGATGGGCGATTCCGTCCATGCCGAAGAAGTGCGATGGGTAGATCATGGGCGAGAGCACGTCGCAATACTTCGCCATACGCACGATGTCCTGACCGGTGTGGGCGAGGTCGACCGGGCGTTGCCAGGCCATGATGCCGAATACATCCAGCGACAACAGCGCGCCCGTGGGATGAAGTTCGGCGTAGGCGTGCTTGAGGAAGTCGGCAATTACGTCTGAGCGATGCCAATCCGGATGTTCAGTCTGGAAGTAGAAGCTGGCATCCTTCTGGTCTCCTTCAGCGGGGAAGCGCACATAGTCGAACTGGATTTCGTCGGCGCCGGCTTCGGCTGCCTTTTTGGCCAACGCGATGTCGTACTCCTGCACCTTGGGCTGCGAAGGATCAGTCCATACCAGCTTGCCGTTCTCGCGCCACGCCTGGCCGGTCTTGTGCGACTTCACCGCCAGCTCGGGATGGGTCTCGACCAGTCGCTGGTCGCGGAAGATCGCGATCCGGGCGATGGCGTGCAGATTCTGCGAATGCAGGAAGTGGATAAACTTCGGCAGATCGTGGAACGAGCTGCGGTGAGCTCCCAGCAGGGGATGATCGAACGGAATGGTTACGCTGCCATCGCTGTCCTTGATATCAAAGACGACGGCGTTTCCGCCTACTTCGCGCCAGTGCTTGATGATGCGGATTCCACGGTCACTGGCTGCCATGATGCCGGTGAGGTACACGGCGCGCACTTCAAAATCACGCGAGACCGGGACCGACTTCTCTACGATCGGCATGGGCAGCAGTCCGGGAATGATCACCGGCTGACCCGCCTTCAGGAAGGTGCCTTTGAAATCGGCGTTGGCGCCGCGAATGGCCTCGCTCAACTCGCTGGAAGTCAGGTAGGAGGTCTGAGAAAGGTAGTGCCGGGCCACCAGCGGAATGCTGTCTCCCCGCTTGGCTACGTACAAGGCGCTGCCCGGCGGCGCCACCGTGACCAGGGACGGGTCCGGGGTCTTGGGGACGAGAGGAGTTGACGGCCGCGAAGTCCGCAACAACTTGGGCTTCGTGGTCTGCGCGAAGGCCGGCGAAACCAGAGCCAGCCAGGCCAAATTTAAAGAAACAAACAGGATGGTGGTAAGTGATCGCGGGCCCGATGGACGCAAAGTGATCTCCGTGAAGAGCAGCGGTTTTCACGGATGCTACCGTCGGTCAAACCCGGTAACCAGATAACGTCGGGCCAGTACTGGAGAGGTCCAGGCACCGACCACGCCAAGGAACTTCCAGGTAAGTGGCAAACTATTTCCCTTTACTCTAAACCGGGTGCGGCGTAACCCGTGTCGTCTAACCGGCTGCCAGCATCTAACCCATACAGACAATTAGCAATTAGCGGTGCGCCGGGGATGGAGAGTCGCTTGCAGTAATCGCATTGCCGAGGGTGCGAGAGTGACAAAATTTGTACCTCTCTCATTTCGAGACGGCGGACCGGCTCTTCCAGACAAGGGCCCACGAAAGGAAAGCAGGGCCAGACCCTTATATGAAAACCGTCGTCAACACCACGCTGGACCCCACTCGTCGTTCCAATGATGCCCGGGAGTTCGAAAGCGCTCTTCGCCGCAGGATCGTCGGTCAGGACCAGGCCGTCGAGAAAGTGGTCGAAATCTACCAGATGTTTCTAGCTGGACTGAATCCTCCTGGCCGTCCGGTTGGTAACCTCTTGTTCCTCGGGCCCACCGGCTCGGGAAAAACCCGGGTGGTCGAAGCCATGGCCGAGGCGCTGTTCGGCGACGCTCGCGCCTGCATCAAGATCGACTGCGCCGAATTTCAGCACTCGCACGAGATCGCCAAGCTTATCGGCTCGCCTCCGGGCTACCTGGGCCATCGCGAAACCCATCCCTTGCTCACCCAGGAAGCGTTGAACCAGTGGCATACGGAAACTCTGAAACTTTCGATTCTGCTGTTCGACGAAATCGAAAAGGCCTCCGATTCGCTCTGGCAATTGCTGCTGGGCATTCTCGACAAGGCCACCTTGACTCTGGGCGACAACCGCCGCGTGGACCTCTCGCAATGCATCATCATCATGACCTCGAACGTGGGGGCCGGCGAGATGACCAACATGGTGGAGGGCGGACTGGGCTTCGCATCCAAAGCCGTTCAGGTGGATGGCGCCTTCGACGACAAGATCAGCCGCACCGCGGTCGACGCAGCCCGGCGCAAGTTCAGCCCTGAGTTCATGAACCGCATTGACAAGTCAGTGGTCTTCCGGACTCTGCGTGCAGAACACTTGCAACAGATCCTGGAGATTGAGCTGGGCATGGTGCAGCAACGCATCTTGATGGCATCGAGCGCGAACCAGTTTGTTTTCAGTTGCACGCCCAAGGTGAAAAGCTTCCTGCTGCATGAGGGAACGGACCCGAAATATGGCGCGCGGCACTTGAAGCGTGCCATCGAACGGCACATCGTATTCCAACTGGCCAACCTGGTGGCTACCGGGCAGGTCCGATTGGGAGACTTCATTCGCATCGACATGAGCCCGGAAGGTACGCTCATGTTCGTCAAGGAAGCCGAGAACGCCATGGTTCCCATGTTACTGGAGCGTCAGGGCGCCGCCGCCGGAGCGCTTCCCATGGCACGGCCCGCCCGCACCGTGGTCCGGCGCGAGTTCGGCGCCACCGGAACGTTGGACGGCAAATAATTCTCCACCGCCGAACTAAACAACTTCAAGGCGCCAGGTAAACTGGCGCCCTGTTTTTTGCGTGGATTTTGACTGCGTAGGGGCAGGTGTCCTCACCTGCCCAGCGGAGCGAAGCTCCGCAAGGTCTCTCGCTGGTGCCAGAACCAACCCCGAAGACAATCCGAAGACAATCCGAGGTGAGCTTCGCTCACCTGCCCAGATGAGGACATCTGGGCCTACGCAACCCGTTGGGTCACCGTGGTATCGATCCTGCATCTAAAATAGGAGTCATGAGGAGCAACCCGATCATCCTGAACTGCCTGGCAGTGATGCTGGTCTTCTCTGTCGCCGTGCCCCTCAACGCCCGGGTCACTCCCTCGCATGGCTTCAACATGTTTTCCGCCCAGGAAGAAGTCCAGGCGGGGCAGCAGTCGGCGGCGCAGGTCATGAAACAGCTTCCGGTGCTTCCGGATTCGGACCCGATCGCGGTTTACGTGCAGCGGTTGGGTCATGAATTGGCCTCCCATGCTCCGGGTGAAAAGTGGCCTTACAGCTTTCACGTGGTGAACCAGAAAGAGATCAACGCTTTTGCTCTTCCGGGCGGGCCGGTTTTCGTGAATCTGGGAACCATCCAGGCCACGGACAACGAAGCCGAACTGGCGGGGGTGCTGGCGCACGAAATCTCTCACGTGGTGCAGCGGCATGGCACGCGAGCCGCCAGCAAACAGATGGCGGCGCAACTGCCACTGGCGATTCTGGGCGGGGTCATGGGGCAGGGCGCCCTCTCACAGATGGCGCAAATGGGGCTCTCGTTCAGCGTTGGTTCCTACTTCCTGAGGAACTCCCGCAAATCCGAGTCCGAAGCCGACCTGCTCGGTACCGATATCATGTATGACACCGGCTTCAATCCTCGGGCCATGGCGGATTTTTTCGCCAAGATTCAAGGGGAAGGCGGCACGCGCGGTCCCCAGTTCTTGAGCGACCACCCCGACCCCGGCAACCGCGCCCAGGCGGTGGCGCAGGAAGTCGCCACTCTGCCCCGAAAGACCAGTTATCGCAGCGACAGCTCCGAGTTCCGCGAGATCAAACAACGCGTTTCGGAGATGAAGCCGCTTACCGCGCAGCAGATTGCGGACCGGCAAACTCCGGCGCTGAGCGCTGCCGCGGGCGAAATCCTGCCCAGCGACAACCTGCGCACCTTCAGCCACTCTGAGTTTGTTATTTCGTATCCTGAAAATTGGCAGGTGTTCGGAGATCAGAACTCTTCGGTCACGATTGCTCCGCAGCACGGGGTTTCACAGAACGCGGTCGCGTACGGGGTCATGATCAACACCTACCAGCCCGAAAAGGCGAACGCCAGCCTCGAGCAATCCACTCATGAGCTGCTGGCTTCGTTGCGCCAGTCCAACCCCGATCTGCGCGAGATTGGGCACGACGAGAACATCCGAGTGAATGGAGTTGCCGGCAAGTCGGTGGATTTGATCGGAACCTCTCCGCTTCCCGATCAGAGCGGACACCCCAGCCAGGAGCGGGACTGGCTGGTCGCAGTGATGCGCCAGGACGGCAGCTTGCTGTACGTTGTGTCGATTGCTCCGGATAAGGACTTCGAATCGCTGCGTCCCACCTTCGAGGAGATGCTGAAGTCGCTGCGACTGCGCTAGCTTCAGGTCCTCGGTGGCCAGGCCTCAGGCGCCGCTTACTTCAGTCCTTCTACCACGTAGAGGTAGGAGAGCGTGCGGGGCACATCGTACAAGTAGAACTTTCCATCCGGCGTGATAATGCCTCCCCCAACCCCTGGAACACCCGAAGGATCCGCCGGGGCAAATTCGTTGTGCAGCTTGCGTTCGCCGGTCTTGATGTCCATCACATAGATCTTGGCAGGCATGCTGTTCCCATCGACTACGTAGATCGAATGGCCGTCGGCCACCCATCCCGCCGCAAATTCATCCGGTTTGACGCCCGGCAAGGCCTGCCCAGGCCCGCCGCCCGACATGGGAACAATCCAGGTAGCGCGGTCCGCGCGCCCGAGTACGCTTTTGCCATCCGGAGAAACCAAACTGCCGTGGAAATGCTCTGGTCCCACCGTTTTCGGGGCGGTGCCGTCCAGCATCTGCACATAAGTGCGAGGGGCTTTCCCCGGCTCGGCCGCCACCATGATGACGCCCTTGCCATCGGGCAGGAAGTGCATGTCCTGGGAATGGAACATCTTGCCGTCGGCCAATGTGACCGGCTGGCCGGCGCCGGTCGGCAGCAACACCGTGGGCGCAGGCTGCTGCACACTCGAAGAAGCGATCCACTTTCCATCGGGAGAAATATCCAGACCCATGCCGCTGCCCAGTCTTATGGCTGGTGAACCGTCAGTCTTGCGCACAAATATCGAATACTCGGGTCCGCCGCCTTCTCCGTCCTCTTCGAGCACGGCCCACTGACCGTCATTGGAAACGGCGCGGCCAATCGTCCAATCGAACCAGGAAAGGTCAATGTCCTTTTCCTGGCCGGCGTGGCGTCCGTAGGCTTCAAGACGGGACGCCTCATTGGTGATCAGCACTTGCCCATCCTTGCCAATATCGAACAAGTGCAGACGTCCCGGGATGTGCAGCAGGTCCCGCTGTTTGCCGTTCAGGTCGACGGCATAGAGGGCGCTGTTGATGCCGGCATCGCTGCCGGTGAACCAGACTTCATCTCCCGACCGCGACCAAGCCAGGCCGGTCAGGTCGGCCCACTCGTGGGTCAGGCGTCTGGCTTTGCCCGCCAGGTCGGTCACCGCTACGTAGCCCCGAGTGTCTCCGGCGTTGGGATGATCGAAGTAGGCGATCATTTTGCCGTCAGGAGAGATCGACACATCGGTGATGTTGCCGGTGCTGGTGGTCACGATAGTTTTTCCGATGGGATATTCCAGGCGGTTTTCCCCGGCGACCACATGAACCGCGGCCAGCGACTCTCCCTCCGGATTCCATGACGCATCCACCACATCGCCCAGCAGTTCGCGCGGAGCCCCTCCCGTCAAAGGCACCACCGACAGCATGCCTTGCGGGACTGCTCCCCGCTCAGTTCTCTGGCGGATCGCCATCTCTCCCTTGGAGGAAATGCTCAAGACCTGGCTGTCGGGCAGATCGATGGGACGGGACATCAGCGCGTCGGTCCGGGTGGTATAGATCTGCGGCTTGGGCGCGCCATTCCAGGCGGCGCTGAACAGGATGCTCTGGCCATCGGGAGCAAACTTCGCGCCGTAGATCGTACCCCGCTGGAAGGTGAGCTGGTGGAATCGCGGCTCGACCACGGGCGCGTGTCGGCTGGCTGCGTAGTAAGTGGCGGCCAGCAGTGCCCCTATAAGCAAGGCGCCTGCGGCCAGCTTCCAGTACGCCTTCCGCTCCGCTGCTACCACCTTCAAACGCGATCCCGTACCCGAATGGCTGGAAATTGTCTCCAGATCAAACGCCACGTCACTGGCCGACTGGAATCTCTGTACCGGGTTCTTTTCCAGGCAATGCCGTACCACGCGATCCAGACCCGGGGTGAGGCCGGGGGCAACCTCCTCCAGTTCGGGAGGCTCTTCTTTCAGGATGGCGTTCATGGTTTCCACGCTGGAGTCGCGCTTAAACGCCCGCTTGCCGGTCAGGATCTCGTAGAGGATGGCACCCAGAGCGAAAATGTCAGAGCGGTGGTCGGCGCCCAGGCCGCGTACCTGCTCCGGCGACATGTAGCCGACCGTGCCCAGCACCTGCCCCGGAGTGGTGGCGGAGTGGGCCTGGTCCACGGTCTGCAAATCGGGGTGGGCCGAGGTCAACGCGTCATCGTGAAGCAATTTGGCCAGGCCGAAATCGAGAATCTTGATGCGCCCGTCATTCAGCACGAAAATGTTGTCGGGCTTCAGGTCGCGATGCACCACGCCCTTCTCGTGCGCCGCCGCCAAACCACGCGCGATCTGGATGCCATACTCAACGGCTTTGCGTTGCGGCAGCGGCGAGCCCTGCATGTGCTCGCGCAGGCTCTGTCCTTCGAGGAGTTCGGAAACCAGATAGGGAACGCCATCCTGGGCGCCGACGTCGAAGATGGCCAGAATGTTGGGATGATTGAGCGCCCCAACCATGCGCGCTTCCTGCTCAAAACGGCGCAGCCGGTCCGCATCTTTTGCAAATGAAGGCGGCAGGACTTTCACCGCCACTTCCCGGCGCAAGCGCGAGTCGCGGGCGCGGTACACTTCGCCCATTCCTCCCGCGCCCAGCAAGGACAAAATTTCGTAGGGCCCAATTTTCGTGCCAGAGGTCAGCGCCATGGATAACGGCGATTATACCCGTGTCCTTAATTCCTCTGGGTTAAAAGGAAGGACTGCCGTCCGCGCCAGGCAGCGCCCACCAGGGGCGCTTCTGCCACCGTGATTCCTCAGCTACTCCGCGCTGATCAGCGCCCAGCACACAATCGCGCTACACACGGAACTCCATCGGCCGAAGCCTTTGTAGATCTGCGCGGCCAGCGCAGCTTGCTGTTTCAGAGTCATGCCGTCCGCCTTGATCTGCGGATCGGAAACGTTCCTCACCGCGACCCAGCGAGGAGCTTTGGCCCCCATGCTCTGGCTCACCAGTCCCAGCACGGCGTCTCCCATCTCGGACACATCGCCGAGTCCCTGAAGCTTGTATTGATTGTTTGAGGTGTCGAACCCGAAAAAATCGGTGGTCACGACGGAGGATGCCAATGCGGTCGTTCCCACCCGCACGATCTTCGGGGGCCGGGTGTTGTCCTTGGGGAGTTGTTCCGCGTTCGCCTTGAAAAGCGTTTTTGCTTTGGCGAAGTATTTGGAGTTGGGTGGACTGCTCGAATAGTGAGCATCGTGGAAGGGTTCCCGCTTGAACTTGGCGGTGCAGTCGAAGCGCACGATCGGACTGACGATGACATCGCCCACTTCGAACTGCTTGCCAATCCCGCCTGCGGTCCCGGTGGTAATGACGAGCTGGGGCTGCACGTCTTCGATGATCTGCTTCCAGACATCCTGGTTGGGAAGCTGAGGGCCATCCTGAGACATGTGGGAATCCGACTTGAAGACAACTACCTTCTTCTTCCCGATCGTGGTCGTCCAGTACGCGCCCAGCCGCTTCGCATCTTTGGCCGGGCATCCGGCGCGCATCTTGCGCGAGATCGAGGCATAGTTGCGGGTGTAGGACTTGTAGTCGTTCCGGGAATCCTTGCCGGGAGTCAGCACCCGGCTCAGGGCGTGGCCTTCATCGACGGTCCAGGTAACGACCAGGACGTCCGCCCGCGGCAATGGGCTGCTACTGCTCCCGGTCGGGGCGGCACCGGTTTTCGGCGCCAGCGATTTCGGCCAGGGCACATCCGTGTAACGCGAGAGCCCGGTGGCGGTCGTGAATGCAAGGAAATTCAGGCCCGCCGGGGCCTCGGAGTCGAAATCGATGATCTCTCGCTGAATGTCCTCATTGCTGGGCGACGTAGTGGCTGCCCGTGCAAACGCGAAGGTTGAGGCAGGCGCCGGGGTGGCGAGGGGGTCGAAGCCGAGATTCCGCTTGACCCAGGCTTGATCGACAATCATATGCGTTCCCTCCCGAGAGTTGAAAGATGGGGGCCTCAAAGCGGATGGTTCGCGGCTACGGTCGGGCGGCGCTACGCGTCAAACATCTTCCGCGTCCCGAAGGTTCCGGGAACGCAAGCGCGCATCCGCCGCGCGCGCCTGTAACGAAAGCGCTGCCTTCGATCAAATGTAAGGGAAGCAGCGAGGAGGACGCCCCCTGCACCGAAAAGCCTGGCTTCTCGGTTGGCCAACTCGCTGAGCAGCCGCAATCTACCTCGGGACACAAATCATGTCAATCGAAAATGGCAGAATGGAAGTTGATGGTTCATCCGGCGTTTGCCTGAAGGGTCTGGTTCGAGGTCCGAGGTCGGCTATCCGCCCTGCTTCAGGTCAGTGAGCACTTGCCGCGCGATCTCTTTCAGCGTCTCAAACACGCCGGGCCCCTGGAAGGCCACCGCTTCGATCATGGGTTCGTTTTTCCGGCGAAGATGTTTTGACAGGGCGTCTACCGGGAGAACGTTGGGCAGGTCGCGCTTGTTGAGTTGCAGGACGTAGGGAATCTTGTTGAAGTCATAGCCGTGTTCCTTGAGGTTGGCCATGAGATTGTCGAGGGCCTCGACATTGGCATCCATGCGTTCTTCCTGCGAGTCGGCCACGAAAACAATGCCGTCCACGCCGCGCAGAATCAGTTTGCGGCTGGCGTCGTAAAACACCTGGCCGGGGACCGTGTACAAGTGAATGCGAGTCTTGAAGCCGCGGACCGAGCCCAGGTCCAGAGGCAGAAAATCAAAAAACAAGGTTCGTTCCGTCTCCGTTGCCAGCGAGATCATCTTGCCCTTCTGTTGCTCGGCGGTCTTCTGGTAGATGAACTGAAGATTCGTGGTCTTGCCGCCCAACCCGGCGCCGTAGTAAACGATCTTGCAGTTGATCTCGCGGGCTGCGAAGTTGATGAAACTCAAGACTTCCCTCGGAACCGGTGGCAGCGTCCGCATCGACGCGAACGTCTCCCGGTTGAATTTTCGCTTGATGCTGCTGGTTTTATACCACATGGCCCAGTGTCCACGGCAGGTTACTCAGGTTACTTGTGGAACACCGTCCTGAAAGGAACCTCGGGAAGGGAAAAGTACAAGCAGGCCTGGAGCGAATTTCGGATTTGTGATTTCAGATTAAACGCATGATCCTGTGGAAGAGCGGCGCTGTAAGCGCCGGGTCGGCGGGCAGACGGACATGTCGGGCTCAAAGGCTGTGTCACAACCCTTCTTTCGCCCCTTCGGGGCTCGCTCGCGGTCCACTATTTACCCACGGCTTGCGCCCTGGGCTTTATTCTTGCGCCGCTACGCGGCTTTTTTGTGGACTCGCAACTCCACTTTTTGCTCGCGTCCAAGGTTGCGACACAGCCCCCTTCCGTTCCAGTGGCGCCACCCGGCCTAAAGGCCGGCGTGGGAGGCGCCGAAAACGCGGCCCTGAAGGGCCGCTCTTCCACGGAGCAGGAAATGTCCGAAAACGTGGCCCTGGAGGCCGCGCTTCCACGGAACAAGAAATATCCGAGTAGCTTGGGGGAGGAGCGAGTCTCCGCCGTCAGCGACCCAATCCGACCGGGTAGTAGCCCTCTTTTGCCGTCACCTTCAGGTCGGGACGCGCCACCCTCACTTCGATCTCGCGGTGCGTGCTGCTGGGAGTGGCATGGGTCAGATATCCCAGGGTGTACTGATTGCGGGCATCGCCCAGGACGCGAGCGTAGATATCCTCAATGGCCTCGCGGGAAAACCCGCTGAAGATTTCGCCGCCGGTGGCATTGGCGTACTTCGGCAGGATGTTGCTATAGCCCAATCGTGACCCGGTGAGGGGCACGTGCAGCTTCTGCAGAGAGCCATATCCCGGGATGGCCGACGCTTCCAGAGCGACGCCGTAAACCTGAATTCCGTTCGACAGCAGGACCTTCAGAGTATCGCTGTAGCTGGCATTGCTGCCGTATTCGCGGCCATCGCTGATGATGAAAATGACCTTCCGCCGCGAACGGTCGCGTTTGCGCAGGTCGAGGGCGGCAGCCACGATGGCATCGTTCAGAACATGGGATTCTTTCGGGGGATTGATGGTTCTGGGAGCCCCTGCGTCGATGGGGACACCGTTAACGATCGGTCCCTGCGGCCCGAGCGGACCACTGACCACGGGAGGCCCGTTATTTCTGCCCGTCACCATCTTGAGGCTGTCCAGCGCCGCGTTCAATCTGCGGCCTACGGCGGCAAAGTCGGTCACCTTGGACACGCTGGTGCTGTAGGTATAGAGCGAGACTTCGTCAAACTGACTGAAGGCTCCTTCCAGCGCGGAGAAAGTCTGGATGACCTTCTGTACCGCCACATCCGGCATACCGGTGTCAAAAAGCACCGCAGCCGAGAGGGCGAAGGGATCGGTCGTAAAGAAATTCAGGTTCTGCTTCTTGCCGTCCTCGAAAACCGAAAAATCTCTCGATAAAAGCCCGTTAACCAGACGCCCAGAGTCATCTTTCACCATGACCGGGACCACCACCTGGTTGGTGTTTACCGTGATCTTGAACAGTTCGTCGTTGCCACCAGTGTGCCCGGCAGGGGCGCCGCCTTCGGGCACGGTGGTCACCTTGAAGGGAGGAACTGGGGCGACCCCGGGCGCATAAACTGGCTCTTCCACAGGACTGGAACTGGTAGGCGGAGCCTGATTCGGGGGCGGCGCCTCTTCCGGGGGCGGCGTCTGATCTCTTGGCGGCGCCGGGCTGGCTGGTGGCGCATTGGGAAAGGGCCGGGAGGCGGAAGGCGCATTTGGAATGTCCTGCTTGGCTTTTTCCGGCTGCTGGGCAGCCATCGCTCCGCAAAACAGACAGAGTGCCACCACTGCCGCGCCAAAGGACTTCGACGTTCTGCCAGTCACTGAGAACACACGGGGACCTCTCCGCCTCAAGGCTGCTCTCTTTCGGATGCTGAAACGTGTAGTTTCGTGCATCTAACCCTGATGGAATAGACTAACAAAAAGTGCAGGAGAATATCTGGATGCCCAAAGTCCGCAGGTTTCAGCCATTTGCAATGCTATTGCTGGCGACTGCCTTGACGGCCACTGGCCTCTTCTCTCCCGCTCACGCCTTCGCCCAGCAACTTCCCCACCTGGCGGGCACGCCTGATCCGGACAATCCATCCCCAGGGAGTCAGGCCGACGAACAGGACCAGTCCATGGGCACGCTCAAGGTCAACGTAAATGTGGTCCAGCTCTTTTTCAACGTCAAAGACAAAAAAGGCGCCCTGATTCCCAATCTGAACAAGAGCGACTTCCAGGTCCTCGAAGACGGCAAACCGCAGACCATCAAGTATTTCACCGCCGAGTCGAACCTTCCCTTGACCCTCGGCATCCTGATCGATTCCAGCGGCAGCCAGCAACGGGTACTGGAAATGGAGAAGGAGGTTGGCGGCAACTTTCTGAGTGAGATTCTGCGTCCCAAGGATCTGGCGTTTGTCATCAGTTTCGACGTCGATTCAAACCTGTTGCAGGACTTCACCAACTCTTCGCGCCTGTTGCGGTCCGCCCTGAATAGTGCACGCATTAATGCCCCTCCGTCCAGTTGCGGCGGCCTCCCTGGCCAGGGAGGCGGACCATTGCCCTGCAGTTCCAATCCCAAGGGAACCGTGCTCTACGACACGGTCTATCTGGCGGCCCATGACGAACTGGCCCAGGAGGTAGGGCGCAAGGCCATGATCCTGCTCACGGACGGGGAAGACCAGGGCAGTCAATACCGGATTAACGATGCCATCGAGGCGGCCCAGAAGTCGGACTCCATCTGTTATGTCCTGCTGATCGCAGACCGTGGTTTTTACGGATTCGGCGGATACTCCGGCGATCACGACATGAAGAAGCTGGCGAGCGAGACTGGAGGCCGGGTCATCGAAGTGGGAAACAAGATGGATAAGCTGAAAGAAGCGTTTGACCAGATCGCGCAGGAACTACGCAGCCAGTACAACGTCGGCTACACTCCGACCAATACCGCGCTGGACGGCACCTTCCGCAAAGTGGAGATCCGCCCCACAAAGTCGTACAAGATCCAGGCGCGTACCGGCTATTACGCTGTAGCCAGGAAAGATTAGCCGCTCACGCCGGTCCAGGGGCGCAGGTCAGGAAGCTGACACCGGTACCGAGCCGTCGACCTGCAACGAGAGTAGCCCTTCTCACCATGTACAATCATTCCCTTCCGGGATGACAACCGCTGAGCGCAAACTCATCATCGCCATCGACGGCCCCGCCGGCGCCGGCAAGAGCACCATCGCGTCCCGCCTGGCCCGCAAACTGGGTTATGTGAATCTGGAGAGCGGCGCCATGTACCGCGCCCTGGCCCTGAAAGCGATCGAGTGGGATGTGTCCTTCGACGACGAGCCGGCCCTGGTCAATCTGGCGCATAACACCCGCATTCAGCTCGAACCCACCGTGGGCGGCAATCGGGTCCTGCTCGACGGCCGTGACGTAAGCCTGCGCGTGCGGGAACCCGACGTGACCGAGGCGGCTTCGCGGGTCTCGGTTCATCCCGGGGTGCGGCAGTGGATGGTCGCCCGGCAGAAGGAAATGGGCGCGGGCGGCGGGGTAGTCATGGAAGGCCGCGACATCGGCACCAAGGTCTTTCCCGCGGCTGACGTAAAAATCTTTCTCGACGCCGACCCGGTGGTGCGCGAACAGCGGCGCTTGCAGCAACAAAACGTTCAGGGAGCGGCCGCCCACGCCATCGCTGCGGAACTGCGCGAGCGCGACCGCCGCGATCGTACCCGGGCCACGTCGCCGCTGGTCCCCGCCAGCGACGCCCTCCTGCTTGATTCCACCAAATTGTCGGAAGACGAAGTGTTGCGGCGCGTGGAAGAACAGGTGCAAAGCAAGCTCCGGCAGTGAGGCGCCTGCGGCACCTCCCTTACTCCGTCCGCTTGAGCGGTGCAGCGCAAGCTCCGGCGCCTGCGGCACCCCCTACTCTGTCATCTTGAGCGGAGGGAACGGACTCGCTTGCGAGTTCGTTCACGCAGTCGAAAGACCTGCTGTTTGCCGGCAGCGCCAGTGACGGTGGCGGGAAAAGCAGGTCCCTCGACTGCGCTCGGGATGACAGGGTTGAGATCTATTGCGCTCGCGATGACAGGGCTGAGATGAAGATCGATCTAGAACGTCAGCCGAGCGCCGCGAACTTTCAGTTTGATGCGGTACACGCTCGTGCTGGCCGTGATGTAGAGAGTCTTGCCGTCCTTATCGCCCCACGCCACGTTGCTGACCACCTCGGGAACCTTGATGGTCCCGAGATGCTTGCCCTCCGGAGAAATGATCCAGACGCCGCCCGGACCTGCGCCGTAAATGTTCCCGTTCTTGTCCACCCGAAAGCCGTCGGGCACGCCTTTCGCCGGGTCGGAGGAAGGATCGAGAAAAACGGTTCCATCCGTGACCGATCCGTCGGGCTGCACCCGATAGCGCATCCATAGTTTCTTGCCCGAGTCCGCGACGTACAGGAATTTCTCGTCCGGGGAGAAGGCCAGGCCGTTGGGCCGGGGAAGATCGCGGATGACCAATTGCAGCTTGTCCCGGTCCGGCGGGGCGCCCGGCTTTTGCTGGCGCGCATTCGGTATGCGGTACACGCCGTTGACTTTCAACTCCTTCAACGGATCGTCGTCGCTCTGTGTCGGCAGGCCGTAAGGCGGATCGGTAAAGTACAGCGAGCCATCGGATTTATACGCGAGGTCGTTCGGGCTGTTGAGCTTCTTGCCTTGATACGAGTCCGCCAGGACCGTGATCTGTGCCTTGGAGTCGACCGACTCCAGGCGCCAGACGTTACGTCGGGCGTGCCCCGCAACCGTGACCCGTCCGTCGGCGTCGAGCGTCATTCCATTCGAGCCGGGCTCCGGCCCCTTGAAAGGCTCCGCTCCTTTGTATCCGCTGGGATGGATGAAGACGCTCGCGCTCTGTCCGGGAACCCATTGGTCGATGTTGTTCGCCGGAATCTCCGCAAACAGGAGAGTGCCTTGGCGAGTCCAGACCGGTCCTTCAGTCCACTTGTCGAAGCCGGTCGCTACCTTTTCCAGCGTGGCGTTGGCCGGCACAAGCTGATCGAGAGCAGGATCGAGCCTCTGAATCTCTTGCGAGAAAGCCGCGGCTGCAGCGGCTGTGAGCATCAGGGCGACTGGAAAGAACCGGTGGCGGATCGGCATATGCGTAGGATTCTACCCCAAAATATGCAATCACCTCGAAACTGTCATTCAAATCGGTCATCCCGAGCGAAGTCGAGGGATCTGCTTTTGCCGTGGCGTGGACCAGCCCTGCCGTCTCACTCCCAAGGGTCGCCCTTTGTGCTTGCCTGCCGCCAAAGATACACGGCGGCACCGAATTCTGCGGTTTCGAGTGTGCCCTGTGTCCCATCGAAGCAACAAGTTGACGCGGTTGGGGCAGAGGGCCACTCAAGTGCAACAGCCTGAAGGAGAGAGCATCCTTGCTCCTCTTTCAGGTTCCTGAACTAAGTCAGTCCATCTGAAGCTTCTCCCTCTCTTAGCGGACCACAACCTTAAGGAGGTTGAATATGTTTGCACGCAACGTTTCCTTTCATCTGAAATCCAATATGCTGGCCGATTACACCCGCACTTTCGACAAGGACATTCTTCCCTTGCTGCGCAAGCAGAACGGTTTCAGGGACGAAATTACGTTCTCCGGCCCCGGCGGAATCGATGTGACGGCCATCAGCCTGTGGGACAACAAGGCCAGCTCAGACACGTACAACAACAACACCTATCCTGAAGTGTTGAAGACGATGTCCAGATTCATCGAGGGCACGCCCAAGGTACAGACCAGCGAAGTGGTCAACTCGACCTTCCACAAGATCGCCGCTGGAGTATCAGCGTAAGCATTGTAGTTTTCGAGGAGGCGGAGCTGAAGCCCCGCCTTCCCGGTTTTACTCGGTCCCGACCGAGCCTTCCGCGTCACCGCTGAATCGTTCTCCCAAAAACCTCAGGCAACTTTGCGTGGCCCTGCCTTGTCCCGGCTGGAGCCCGCTTCATTGGTCGTCACGTCCGTCGCAGTCTCATCATTGGTGAAAGAGAGATTCGGGCTGCCGTCGCGTTCCAGCGCTTTCCGTTTTCTCCACCTGCCGATGAGAGGGGCCGTTGTGCCCAAAACGATTACCATCACAACAAATGTGATCAAGAGTGCCTGGGACCCGGTGCGATGAGTCGCCGCGGGTGCAGTTGCGGCGGCGGCATCAGGCGCACTTGCATCAGGTGCGGTGACAGTTTCCGCGGACGGACTCACAGGCGTAGCCGTCGCAGCAGGTGTCGCGGTATCCGTCGCGGGTGCCGCAGCCGGCTCCGGGGTCGGTGTTACGGGCTCCGCGGATTCAGTAGCGGCTGCCGCTTTTGCGGCTGCGAGTTTGCGAGCGTGGGCTGACAGTCGCGCTGGGTGAGTATCATTCGCAACCGGCGCCGCGGCTTCCACGGCGAGCGCAGGCGTGGCCGGAGACGGTTCGACCGTCGCGGCGGGCGCGGCAGCTTCCACGGCAGGAGCAGCGGGCGCCGCTGCCGTCGGGGCAACAGTTGCAGCGGGCGCAACCGGTTCCACGGCAGGCGTGCTGGCCATTGCAGCCGCCGGAGCGACCGTCGCGGCCGGTGCAGCAGCTTCTACAGCGGGCGTACTGGCAGTTGCGGCGGGTGCAGCTGGGGCCGCGGCGGCTGCGCCAGCAGTCGTTGAAGGCGCATCTGGGGCGGGATCAGGTGCAATCGTCTCCGCAGGCGGAATGACTGTCGCAGCCGGTGCAGCGGCGGCCGCAGCACAATGTTCGGAGATCATACTCAGTTCGGTAACGGCAAACCTGTTGTCAGCCGCGCCCGGACTCGTGGTCGCGCCCGCTTTGTGCCCGACGAGTTTCACGTCATGGCCGAGATGCGGTTTGAGGTCAACACTGCTGGTGGCGATCTTGAAAATCTGACCGGTGCCGTCTTCGGCCACCGTATAGTTGCCATCCGATCCGCCGAGGCAGCCTTTCACGTTGGCCGCGTCTGTGTTGCTGCCGGCGCCGGGAGTCTGCGCAAACCCAAGCGTCACCAGCAGGGCCGATACCACCATCACTAGGAATACCCTATTCATGGAATCCTCCTGAGATTCTCGCCTTGCGGCGGGCCAGGTTTCACTTGGGATTTGATTTTGCTGTAGGTCCTCGCGCAGATCTTTCGCGCGCTGTGCACCGGTGAACTCCGGCCTGGGAACCTGGAGCATCCAGAGTGGAACAGCACCACGCTACTCTGTTACGGATTTGACTGTCTGTGCACAACCGCTCACATTTGATGGAACGGTGCTGATCAGGAAAAATGCGAATCGGGCCAAGGCTGTCATCCCGAGCGAAGTCGAGGGACCTGCTTTCTGCCCGCCCATGAGGTGGCGCTGGCGCTGCGCTCCGGTCGGGATGACAGTTTTCTCTTGATGAAGCCCACAATTCCCGAGACGGGACAATTTTCGAGAGATAGTTTGCCGGTCACAGACGGCATGCCATCCGCAGTGATATACCCGGCAAGTCCCCTTCTCCAGTCCGGACTCGTCCACGATTCGATTCAGGCGCGGGTGCGAGTCTATGGTGAGCGTTGTCCGCTGTTTCTGTGGTCTCTTTATTTCTATTTCTATTTCTATTCTGTGGTTTGCCACGGCCGGTCTGGCCCAGGACACCTCCACCGGAGCGGTCCGCGGAACTGTGAGCGACGCCGCGGGGGCGCGGATTGGCGCTGCCAGCGTTGTGCTGGTGAATGCCGCCACCAACTTCCGCTATTCCACCACTACCGACGTCGCCGGTCGTTTCGCTTTCGAACTGCTTCCCCCGGGGGAATATTCCGCGCGGGCGGATTCGCCGGAAATGTCACCGCAGACCACGCCTCGGCTGCACGTGGACGTAGGCGGCACAACCGAACTGGCGTTTACCCTGGCCGTCGCCGGGTCCAAGGAAACGGTCACGGTTTCTGGCGAGCCGCCGATGGTCGAGAGCGAGCCCAGCGGCCTGTCGACGTTGATTGACGAACGGGCGATCAACGACCTTCCGCTGAACGGGCGGCGCTTTACTGATCTGGCGCTCCTGACTCCTGGAGTCACGCAGGACCCCCGCGGGCTCACCTCAGGGTCGAATGGCGACCTCGCCTTTGGCGGCATCCGCGGCTTTCAGTCCAGCTATCTGGTGGACGGCGGCGACAACAACAGCGCGTTTTTTGGACAGGCGCGCGGCAGGTATCGCGCGCCCTACCAGTTCTCCAACGAAGTGGTGCAGGAGTTTCGTGTCTCCTCCAACACCTACGGTGTCGACCTGGGGCGGGCCGGAGGCGCGGTGGTGAATGTGGTCACCAAATCGGGTTCCAATCGTCTGCACGGAACGGACTTCTACTTCCTGAAGGACAGCGCCCTGGCGGCCCAGCATCCTTTCATGGATTTCAAGCCCCACGATCAACAGCAGCAATTCGGTTTTACCCTGGGCGGCCCCATCCGGCGCAACCGCGCATTCTTCTTTGCCGGCTTCGATCAGCACGTCTTCCATGTGCCCAATGTAGTGCGCTTTCTCAACGGAAGCTCGGTGGTGGTTCCCCAAGCCGGAGCTGGGCCCGCGACTCCGGGTGATTACGAGGCCACCGACCAGGCTCTGGTGTTCGCCACGGCCGCGCAACTCTCGACCCAGGCTGGGACCTTTCCCTCCTCGATGTTGGGGAATGCCGGCTTCTTCAAGCTGGATTTCGTGCTGAATCAGCACAACAATCTTTCCCTGCGGCTGAACACGTCGCGCTACTACGGGCATAACAACGTCTTCCTCGATCCCGCCAGCCCGCTGACCAGCTTCGGCATCAGCGACAACGGGGAAGAGGATGTATCCACGGAGAGCGGAGCATTGGCGCTGACCAGTAATCTTTCCTTCCGGGTGGTGAGCCGGTTGCGGGTACAGTTCTCTCGCGATTTGCAGTCCTCGACCGCCAACAGCACCGATCCGCTGACCAAGATTCCCGACATTATCGAGGGCTTCGGACGCTCCTCCATTCTTCCCCGCCAGACGCGTGAGCACCGTCTGCATCTGGCCGAAACTCTGAGTGTGGAAGGCAAAAGAAATTCCTGGAAGTTTGGCGGCGACGTCCTGCTCACCTGGATCTACAACTTCTTTCCCTCGTTAAGCGGCGGAGAGTACATCTTCGATCCCATCAAGGTGAACCCATTCACCTTCGAGCCCGAGGAAGGCGGTCTGGAGCTGACGCCGCTGCGGGCTTACGCGCATCAGGTCCCGCATTACTACCTGCAGAGTTTCGGTCCGGCGGTTACCCATCCGGACACGAATGAGTATGCCGGATTTGCCCAGGACACGATTCGCGTCTCCGACCACTTTGCGCTCAGCCTGGGCGCGCGCTATGACCTGCAGACGTTTAGCACGAAAAACCTGCAATCCAATCCGCTGTGGCCGGACGCGGGCCGGGTCCCCTACAACACCGGCAACGTCGCGCCCCGCGTGGGGCTGGCATACTCCCTTGGCAACCAGCGCCCGCTCGTAATTCGCGCCGGATTTGGCCTCTTCTACACTCGTATTCCGCAGATCTACAACTCCACGATTGAGAGTGACAATGGGCTGGCGGGAAATTTTCTTTTCCTCAACAACAACAATTTCTTCGATCACCAGATATTTCCGCAGTATCCCAATCCGCTGGTGAGCTGCGCGGTGAATGCCACGAATTGCCAGCTGCCGTCGGGCCTGGCGCAGCTCGAGCAGGCCGATGTCTCAGCTTTTTCGCACAACTTCAAGACCCCCAGAGTGCAGCAGGCCAGCCTCAACGTGGAACGCGAAGTGGCGCATCGCACGTCGGTGGGCGTTTCCTATATGTATGTGCATGGCGTGGACCTGATCCGGGCGCGGGACGTGAATCTGCCGCCGCCGGTCAACGTGTCCTACCCGGTGTACGATTCGTCGGGAACAAATTTTCTAGGCACGTACTACGACGTTGATTCCTTCTCCACCGTGCAGCCGACGCGGACGCTGACCTGTCCCTTCCCGCCCTGCATCAACCCGCTGGCGCGTCCCATCCCCCAGCTGGGATCGATCAATGTCTTCGAGAGCGCGGCCTCGAGCGTGTATCACGGCGGCAGTATTTCCATCCGCCGGCGCATGACCAGCGGGGTCTACTTCATGCTGTCGTATACTTTCGCGCACGCGATCGATGACGGGCAGGACGCGCTGGTGGCGGGACGTCCGGCGACAGTGCAGGACTCGTACGCGCCGGCCGCGGAAAAGGGCCCCAGCGTCACCGACCAGCGGCAACGCTTCGTGTTCTCCTACATTCTGGCCCCTAAGCCTTTTCACCGCGATCATGAGTGGCTGGGTCGTTTTTTCAACAACTGGAAGTTGTCTGGAGTGGCCACGGTGGGCAGCGGGCGGCCCGTCAGCGCCACCGTGACCGGTGACGCGAATCAGGACGGCAATAACACCAACGACCGGCTCCCCGGTGTTTCCCGCAACTCGCTGCTCGGACCCGACTACGCGACCGTCAGCATGCGGCTCACCCGCCGCCTTTATGCCGGCGACCGTGTGAAGTTGGAAATCATGGCCGAATCCTTCAATCTGCTGAACCGGGACAACCAGCGAGTGCAAATCACGCCGGATGGCTTTCAGAGCAACTCGGCCCAGTTTGTGCAAACCACTAAAACCATTGGAATCAATATCTTCCCGGCTCAATACCGGGTGCCTTCTACCTTTCTGCGGGCTACTGATGCGTACGCTCCACGGCAGATACAAGCTGGGCTGAAGCTAATTTTTTAGCACTGAACGGTTTCGTCGATGGCGGCTAACGGCATTTTGTGGGCACGAAAATGCCATATACCACTTGACTTGCCGTGGGAACCTTGCAATAACTATCCCCGTCCAAACGGGACCGGTTTGGGGGTGTAGTCAGTTGGCAGAAGTTAGACTTCAAGAGGGCGAGTCCCTCGAAAATGCATTGCGTCGCTTCAAGCGCAAGGTGCAACAGGAAGACATTATCAAGGAGGTCAAGCGTCACTCCTTTTACCTGAAGCCGGGCGAAAAAAAGCGCGTGAAGGAAGCACTGGCGCGCAAGCGCAGCCGAAAAAAAGCACGCAAAGAACAAGACTAGGGTTCCTTGGGCCGCCACGCCAGGTGGTGGCCCATTTCCTTATCTGATGTCCGGTTCGAACCGAGTTCAAAGTGAAGTAATCCTTGTCGCAACCCGACATGGGGGCCGAGTCCAGGGTGGAACATTCCAGGGCGTAGTTTGAGGGGGCAACGACCCTGAGTCCGCGCGCGTCACGCAATTCGTCTGCGAGGTCTCGGGGAATGGGCTGAAGGGAGCATCTCTCAATGGAATTTCAGGACAAGGTGTTAAAGTGCATCGACTGCGGCGCTGATTTTATCTTCACTGCGGGCGAGCAGTTGTTCTTTCACGACAAGCAATTCAAAAACGAACCCAAACGCTGCAAGGCCTGCAAGGCCAAGCGAGTGTCGGTATTGGGGGCCGCGCCTTCGGGGCAGGGCAACGGCTTCGCAAAAGTGGAAACCCGCACGACCTGCTCGGAGTGCGGCAAAGAAACGACCGTGCCCTTCAAGCCTACACAGGGGCGTCCGGTATTCTGCCGGGAGTGTTTCCAGCAGAAGCGGCAAGTGGCTTCGGCTTGATCTTGAACCAGAACCTGTAGGCAATTCCAGAGTCGGCGGCCAAGCTCACCTTCCTCCTGCTTCCCGATTCCAAGTCGACTCTCGTCTGCCCGTGGCCAGGCCCACGCGGCGGAAGGGGTGCCGCTCGTCTTGGCGGCGAAAGCCGTCGAACCGCCACGCCAGCTGCGTTACTATGAAAGGGCAACTTCAATCTCGCGGATTTACGCGGAGCAACACTGATTAAGACATCACGAGCCTACCGAGAGACTTATCGGCATCTTCTGGTCTATCTGCAACGAACACGTGTAGGTTAGAAATGAAAATGAAATCCGCGACAATCTGCGTGAATCCGCGGAAAAGAATGAACGGGCGCTGAAGAAGGCGAAACGTGGCAACTTTCTACGTGGCAAATTTCGGCTGCCGGGCTACGCAGGCGGACGGCGCGGCCATTGAGCGCCAGCTGCGGGAGCGCGGCCTGGAACGCGCCGGCGAGCCGGCGCAAGCTGCGCTCGTCGTTCTCAATACCTGTACCGTGACCGCTGCCGCTGACCAGGACGCCCGGGCCGCCATCCGCCGCATTCATCGCCAGAACCCGGAAGCCCAGATTGTGGTGACCGGCTGCTACGCGCAACGCGCTCCGGAAGAAATCGCCGCCCTGCCCGGTGTGACCAGCGTGATTGGCAACTCGCATAAACATCAGCTGGCACAACTCGCCTGGGACCGACATCAGACCTCAGACCTCGGCCCTCGGCCCTCCGAGCCCGACTGCCAGACAGATCCGGAAAGTTTCGTACCTATCGCGCAGCTCACATCTGATGCCCGGCGCCCGGCGTCGGACGCCCGAAGTCCGATCTTCGTTTCCGACATCTTTGCCCATACCGAACTTCAAGCTGCGCCGGTCTTCGACGTCGCCGGCCAGAACGCCGCCAACGAGCGCACCCGGCCCAACTTGAAGGTGCAGGACGGCTGTGACAACCGCTGCTCATTCTGCGTGATTCCCTCGGTACGAGGGCAGAGCCGTTCGCTGGAACTGGGCGAGGCCGTTCGCGCGGTGGACGCGCTGGTGACTGCCGGCTATCGCGAAGTGGTCATTTCCGGCATCAACCTCGGCCGATGGGGAAGGGATTTGGCCGCCGGCCCTCAGCGATCAGCCCTCGGGAAAACCGGTCAAGGGCAAACGACGAACGAACGGCCCAGTTTCGAAGATCTTGTGCGCGCTATTCTCTCCGAAACGACACTGCAAAAACTCCGCGTCAGTTCAGTAGAGCCTATGGACTGGAGTGACGAACTGATCCGCATCATGGCGAACTCTCCGCGTATCGCCAAACACGCGCACGTGCCTTTGCAGTCCGGCAGCGATTCCGTCCTGCGCCGAATGCATCGCAAGTATCGTCCCTGGCACTATCGGGAGAAAATCGAGGCCATCCGCGCAGCCATGCCCACGGCGGCGATCGGAGCGGATGTGATGGCGGGCTTTCCGGGCGAGACCGAGGCTGAATTCGAGGAGACGCGCCGCCTGGTGGAGGATTTGCCTTTCACCTACCTGCATGTGTTCACTTACTCCGCGCGCCCCGGAACCCCGGCGGCTACCATGGAAAAACAGGTCCCGGTACAGGTAGCACGTGAGCGCAATCGCATACTGCGCGATCTGGCGTCAGCCAAGAACCGCGATTTTATGAAAAGCTTTGTGGGCAGGTCGCTCGAAGCCATCACGCTTAACGCAGCAGGCAAAGATCAATCGGGCGACTACACCGAAGGGCTCACCGACAACTATCTGCCGATTCGGGTGCGGGGAAATCACTCGCCCAACCGCTGGGTTCCGACCACGATCGAGACAGTTGTGGATGGCGCCCTGCTGGGCATTGCGAGCTGAGGTGGCGCGCGTGGGACGCGCTTGCATTATTTTTTGGCGGTCAACTGGTCCGCGACCTTGTCGTACTTGCTCCGAGAGAGAATTCCGCGCTTCACCAGTTGGCCGGGGTCGTCGTAAGGGCGGCCCGCAACCACTCTGTCGGCCTCGGCGCTGGTCACGCCCGGCAAGCTGGTCAGCTGTTCGTGGGTCGCGGTGTTGACATCCAGCGGCTTGTCGCGGCTCCAGCCTTCCCGCACTCCGGCGGCGACCGCTTTCGCGTCGACTTTCAGTTCGGCGGTGGCCCGGGCGGTTTTCTCTTTCAATTCCTGCGGACTCTGATCGCGAGTGCATGCCGCAAGGCCGACCAGCAAAACCAACGCGAAAAGAGAAAGCTCTCGGGAAAAGCGCATGGCAATTCACCTCGCAGCTTGGATGAATTGCCGTGTCCGTCGGTTGGCTGGGGAAGTCACTTAGCGCTCTTTGCGGAATCCTTTGCGGCCTTTGCGGTCAAGAGCTTTTAACCGCAAAGATCGCCAAGGATTCCGCAAAGGACGCTAAGAAATTCTTAGCGTCCGAATACTTGCCGCAGCAAGCTGGTGGTCTGGGCCGCGGGGTCCTGGCGAATCTTTCGTTCTTCCTGGCCGAGTTCATAAAACAGCCCGTCGAGAGCTTTGGACACCACATAGTGGCTGATGTCGAGGTCCTGGTTCCTGGCGAAGGGCATGCTTTTGTATTGCGAAACCAGCGCGTTGTACTGCTGGGTCACGCCGTTCCTGGCCATGGTTTTTTCAACCACCGGCCGGAACGCGGCCGTGAGCTGGGGCGTGGTCTTGCTTTTGAAGTAGTCGGTAGCAGCGGTGTCGCCGCCGGAAAGGATGCGGCGCGCGTCGTCGAAAGTCATGGCGGTGATGGCGTCGATAAAGATTTTCCGCGCCGCCGGGGCGGCCGCCTCCGCGGCCCGGTTCATGCTTAGAACAAAATCGTCCACCTTGGGCCCGTAGCCCAGCATGCGCAGCCCTTTTTCCAGCGTGCGCAAATTGCTGGGCATCAGAATCTTGATATCGGGATTGCCGAAGTATCCGTTGGGCCGGCCCGTAACCTTTACCGCCTGTTCGGCGCCAATCTGCAAAGCCTGCTTCAGGCCGGAGGAAATCTTGGTATCGCTCAGCGTGTTGCCCAGACCCAGGCGTCGCGCAATGTCCCCGGCCTGAGCAAACGATAAGGTCGTCATCAACATCAAGCTGGCACCCAGGAACAGGCTGCGCTTCATTTTGGATTCTCCCTGCCGGTTGGCACCTAAAGTCCCGACGTTACACCAAATAGTGGCTTGCGATTAGCCTTTTATGAGGGAGCAAACATGGGGAGCGAGACCGAATTCTTCCGGTGCCAGGGTCGTTTCACCGGGATCGGTTGCGCTGGCATGCGATCTGCCGGGACGACAGGGGGCTGCCATGCTATACTTTTTCATCTCATTCGCCCTGTTAGCTGACGGAGGGTTGTATCGATAAACGCTTTATTCGCACAAATGAACGCATTCGGGCGCGGGAAATCCGCGTGATTGATGACGAAGGCCAGCAGATCGGCATTTTGACTCCCTACGATGCGCTCAAGATGGCCCGCGAGAAGAACCTGGACCTGGTCGAAATTTCGCCCACCGCGACTCCTCCCGTGTGCCGGATCATGGACTATGGGAAATTTCTGTACCAGCAGGAAAAGAAGGATCGCGAAGCCAAGAAGCATCAGAAAGTAATCGTGGTGAAGGAAGTGAAGTTCCGCATCAATGTGGACGACCACGACTACGAAACCAAGAAGAACCATGTGCTGCGCTTCCTCGACGATGGAGACAAGGTCAAGGCGACGATTTTCTTCCGCGGACGGGAGATGACGCGCACTAGCCTGGGACGTGAAATCCTGGAGCGGCTGATCAAGGATATCGCCGACAAGGGCATCGTGGAGTTTCGGCCGCGGCAGGAAGGCAATACGCTGCACGCCATCCTGGCCCCGAAGAAGGATGCCGGACAGAAGCAACCCGCCCAGTCGCAACCGGCCCCAGGTCGGGTAAACCAGGCGTAGGAATCTAAGAAACACCAGCAATGAGCACTTGGCATTGAGCCAAGTCGGAAATGCCACTTCCGCCGAGTGCCAATTGCTAAATGCCAATTGCCGTATTGAGGATTTATGCCCAAGCTGAAGACACACAAGGGGGCCTCCAAGCGGTTCAAGAAAACCGCCACAGGCAAGGTCAAGCGTCACCATTCGCACTTGCGCCACATGCTGACGTCCAAGAACAAGAAGCGTAAAGGCAAGTTGCGCCAGGCCGTCCTGGTAAGCGACGCGGACACCCCCAAGATCAAACGCATGATTCCGTACTAGAAGTTTGTGTTTATGTGGACGCGGACCTGCCCTGAGCGAAGTCGAAGGGGACTCGCCCGCGTTGGGGCGCAAGTGATTTCGATATGCGGCCCAGGCGTGTGAAGAGGCAACCAGACCCTCAAGTCTCCTACCTCCAGCCGCCGTAACTTGAAAGTAAAAAGGAGCTAGCCATGCCTCGCGTAAAACGGGGAACCAAACGCCGCGCCAAGCGCAAAAAGATACTCGACCGCGCCAGCGGCTATTTCCTCACCAAATCCAAACTCTACAGGTCTGCCAAAGAGGCAGTCGAGCGCGGACTCAAGTTCGCCTACTCCGGGCGCAAACAGAAGAAGCGCCAGTATCGCTCTCTCTGGATCGTGCGCATCGGCGCCGCCGCCAAACTGAACGGGATGAGCTACAACCAGTTCATCCATGGTTTGAAAAAGGGCGGAGTGGAACTGGATCGCAAGATCCTGGCCGACCTGGCGGTAAACGATCCCGGCGCGTTTAAGAGCCTCGCTGAGCAGGCGAAGGGCGCCATCAGCGGGGCCGCGTAAACCAGCCTTTAGCAATTAGCTCTTAGCATTTGGCTTCCAGGAGCGCAGCCTCGGCCGCGCTCGGCTACTATTTTAGTGGTGTGGGTAGCTTGAACTGAGAACCGAGAACAAAAAACTGATTTTATGTACACCGTCCCTAAACTCAAGAGCTTCTCCGTGGCTGTCCTGGATAAGGCCTCGCATGGCCTGCTTGCAGCTCTTGAACATGAATCGAAGGCGGTCAAGAACGAAGAGGATTGGAAAGCATTTCGCGATCGCTGGCTTGGGCGCAAGAACGGAATTGCGACTCTGGTCAATGATCTCTGGTTGAAAGCGGCGCCGAAAGATGCGAAGCGGGAAGTGGGACAGAGCGTCAACGAACTTAAGTCCACTGTTACGCAGATCGTGGAAAAGTCTCGGCCTAGGGCCGCGACCGCGGTTATCCGGGCTGGACTGAGCGTTAAGGCGTCGCTCGGAAGCGTGGCCGTGACTGCGGCGGGGCCCTACCCCCTCGATATCACGCTCCCTGGCATTCGCCGCCCGCTCGGAGCGGAGCATCCCGTCATCAAGACGATGAACGAGATCGTCTCCGTCTTCCGCAATCTCGGCTACTCGGTGGAGGAAGGGCCGGTGATCGAGACTGACTACTACAATTTCGAGGCGCTGAATTTTCCGCCCAACCATCCGGCGCGCGACACCCAGGACACCCTGTTCATCGCCCGGCAGGAATCGAAGCCGCAGCGCGAGCGGTTGCTGTTGCGCACCCACACTTCGCCAGTGCAGATTCGCACCATGGAAAAAATGAAGCCGCCGGTCAGGATTGTGATTCCGGGCAAGGTGCACCGCAACGATCCGCCGGATGCCAGTCACTCGCCCATGTTTCACCAGGTCGAAGGCCTGGCCGTCGACGCGAACATTACCTTCTGCGACTTGAAAGGCACGCTCGACCATGCCATGAAGGCGCTGTTCGGATCGAGTGTGAAGACCAGCTTCCGCCCGTCGTTCTTCCCCTTCACCGAGCCCAGCGCGGAGATGATGGTCTCGTGCTTTATCTGTGGAGGCAGTGGCAAGCGCGGCTCCGAGCCCTGCCGTCCCTGCAAGCAGACGGGATGGATCGAGATTCTCGGCTGCGGCATGGTGGACCCGAACGTGTATGGATTCGTGGATTACGATCCCAAAAAAGTCAGCGGCTTCGCTTTCGGCATGGGCGCTGACCGCATCGCGATTCTGAAATACGGCGTGGATGACATTCAGTTGTTCTTCAACGGGGATGTGAGATTTCTGGAACAGTTTGGATAGGAGCTCTTAGCCATTAGCTCTTAGCTTCTTGGTGGACGAGCGAAGTGCCGCCGCCAAGGGCTGAAAGCCAAGAGCTAAAGGCTAAGAGCTGAGAGCTGAGAGCTGCAACAATGAAACTTTCCCCCACGTGGCTGCGTGAGTTCGTGGATGCCAAGGTGGACGATCGCCGCCTGGCGCAGGACCTCACTGCGGTTGGAATTGCCGTGGAGAGTATCAGCGGCGAAGGCAAGAATGCTGTCTTTGAGATGGAGATTGGCACCAATCGTCCGGATGCCATGAACCATTACGGGGTGGCGCGCGAAACTTCGGCGATCTACAACCTGCCGCTGCGGGCCGTCGACTCGAAACTGCCGGCGGCGCCAGGCAAATCGGATTTCATCGTCGAAATCGCCGACCAGGCCGGGTGTGCGCGCTACACAGCCCGCATGGTTCGCGATGTGAGCGTCAAACCATCGCCCGAGGCGATTGCCAGGCGGCTGATGCTGGTCGATCAGCGCCCCATTAACAACGCCGCCGACGCCACCAACTACACGCTGTGGGAGATGGGGCATCCCACTCACGTCTTTGATCTCGATCTGCTTGCCGGCGGCAAGATCCTGGTGCGGCGCGCATTCACGGGCGAGACCCTGAAGACGCTGGACGGAGTGGAGCGCAAGCTCACGCCGGAAGATCTGGTCATTGCCGATGCCGTGAAACCGGTTGCACTGGCGGGCGTCATGGGCGGATTCGACACCATGATCACGGAGAAGACCCGCAACATTCTGATCGAGTCCGCGTGGTTCGATCCCACAACCATTCGCAAGAGTTCGCGCCGCCACGGCCTGCACACTGATGCGTCACACCGCTTCGAGCGCGGCGCCGATTTCGAGGCCACAACCCGGGCTTGCGACCGGGTGGCCGTACTGCTCCTCGAATCAGCGGGAGGCAAACTGGACGGCGGCGTCATCGACGTGGTCGCCCGGCAAGTGGACCTCGCTCCCGTGGCTTTGCATCTTTCGGAAGTGCACCGCATTCTCGGCGAGAAGCTGGAGACCAACGAAATTTTCCGCATTCTCCAGCAACTGGGTTTTGAGCTGATGCCGGAGCGCGGCGGCGACCCTGACTTCACCGTTCACATTCCCAGCTGGCGCCTGGATGTGGAGCGCGAGATCGACCTGGTCGAAGAGATCGCGCGCCTGCACGGCTACGACAAATTCGCCAACACTTTGCCGGCGTATGCCGGGGCCGTGGTCGAATCCCCTGACGCGGAAAAAGACCACAAGCTCCGGACCACTCTGCTTGCTCTTGGTTACGATGAAGCCGTGTCGCTGACTTTTATTTCCCATGAGGATGCCGAAACATTTTCTTCGGCGCCGGTGATCGAGCTGGCCAATCCCCAGAGCGAAGAGGCGTCGGTGATGCGGAGCTCGCTGGTGCCCGGCATGCTCAACATGCTGGCCTACAATCTCAATCGCGGCGCGGACAATGTGCGCCTGTTTGAGGCAGGTTCTGTGTTTGTAGCGCCGGAACGGAGACAGTCGAGCCCAAGCGCATCTGCATGGGCGCGACCTCCCCGCCCTTGCCAAAAACGGCAGGATGGGGCGCCCACGACGCGGGATTTTTTGACCTCAAAGGCGATGTGGAGAATCTGCTGCACGCCTTTCAGCACAAGTCGTTGCAGTACGATGCGCAGACGGCGGAGTATTACCATCCCGCCGGCTCGGCCCGGGTTCTGATGGATGGCTCTCTGGTGGCCCAGTTTGGCCAGATCCATCCCGATATTGCCTCGGCCCGCAAGCTGCGCCAGGCCGTTTTTATTGCGGAGTTCTATCTCGACCAACTCTATCCGCGTGGGTTGCGCGTGGTTCGCTACCAGCCTCTGCCGCGCTATCCCGCGGTGGAGCGCGATTTTTCATTTGTCTTCAACGACGGCGTAACCTTCGAGAAGATTCAGGAAACGGTCATCGGGCTCGGCCTGTCAGAATTGCGCAGCTTTAGTCCGGTAGAGATTTTTCGCGGCGGCAATGTTCCGGCGGGCAAGTATTCGCTGCTGCTGCGCGCCCGGTTTCAGTCGGCTGAGCGGACCCTGCGGGAAGATGAAGTGGCAGAGTGGTCGGCACAGATCATCAAGGCGCTCGAAAACCTGGGCGGAAAGCAAAGAGCGTAGATTCTGTTGTCATCCTGAGCGAAGCGGCGACTCCGCTTCGCGGAGCCCCCGCGCAGTCGAAGGACCCCTACCGTACAACTGGCGCCCTCGTGTTGGCTTCGCCTCTAACGACTGAGTGAAAGAGGATAGGGATGCTTCGACTGCTTCAGGCCGGTCGCAAGCGACCGGCCTGACTCCGCTCAGCATGACAGGGAGCTTCAGTCGCGACCAATCTGATCTTGTACACTTCTACTGTGCGCTTTTGTTCCGGCCGGGTAGTGGGTCTCATTGCTGCAACCCTTCTGGTTGCAACTACCGTTTCTCCCGCTTGGGACCAACCCCTGCCCACGTTCTACAAAGACATTCTCCCCATCCTGCAAGGCCACTGTCAGAGTTGTCACCGGCCGGGCGAAGTCGCGCCCATGCCGTTGGTGACGTACGAGCAGAGTCGGCCATGGGCGCCGGCAATCGCGAAAGCAGTCCAGAGCAGGATGATGCCACCGTGGTTTGCCGATCCGCGATTTGGGCATTTCTCCAACGATCCTTCGCTCACTGCGCAGCAGATTGCGACCGTGCTGGCATGGGTCGCGGCCGACGCTCCGGCGGGCAGTCCGCAGGACGCGCCTCCGCCACCGCGATGGGCGGACGGGTGGAATATCGCGAAGCCGGACGTCGTCTTGCCCATGCCGCAGCCGGTCGCGATTCCGGCGGCTGGTGACGTCGAATACACCTACGAGATCGTGCCCACGCACTTGACCGAAGACAAATGGATTCAGATGGCGGAGGTTCATCCTTCCAGCCCGCAGTACGTGCATCACGCCGTGGTCTACATTCGGCCGCCGGATTCCAACTGGCTGCGGCACGCGCCCATCGGCGTGCCGTTCACCGCTTCGTCGCTGAGTGATCCGCAAGACCGGATCGAGGCCCATGGGACCACCAGCGATTTGTTGCTGGTGTACGCTCCGGGAAGTTCGCCGGACCACTGGCCGGACGGGATGGCGAAATTCGTTCCGGCAGGATCGGACATCGTGTTCCAGATCCACTACACCACGAATGGCCAAGCCGGGCACGACCAAACCAGCATCGGCCTGGTATTCGCGAAGACGCTACCCCAGCAGCGGGTCATCACTCTGCAGTTAAATGATCACGCTTTCATCATTCCCCCCGGCGCGGACGATTTTCGGGTGGAAGTGCAGGGCACGCTGCCGCATGACGCTACTCTGCTCAGCTTCTTTCCCCACATGCATCTTCGCGGGAAGCGTTTCGAGTACGACATTGTCCGTCCCGACGGCTCGATCGAGACGCTGTTGCGCGTGAATTACCATTTCCACTGGCAGCTGAGTTACCGTCTGGCGGAGCCGAGGTTCCTCAAAGCCGGAACCAGACTGCGCGCCGTGGCCTGGTATGACAACTCGCGCAACAATCCACACAATCCCGATCCGAACGCCACCGTCACGTGGGGCGACCAGACCTACCAGGAAATGATGGTCGGATTCTTCGACGTGGCGGTGCCGGCGAAAATGGATAAAGAACAGTTCTTTATGCACCGGCAAGATGCGCACTAGGCCGGAATTCGGGTCTCGAAACCGTCTGCGACGGAAAACCTGGGATTGCGGTAGAATCCCGGACGGCTTTCCGGGGGCGGCGCTATGCTCAGCTACTCGCGTGGACCAGAGCAGCCGTTGTGGGAGAAGACGATCGGGCAGGTGCTCGATCAGACTGTCGAACGCTCGGGCGACTGTCTGGCCCTGGTTTCCCGTCATCAATCGAAACGGTACACCTGGCGCCAGTTGCGCGATCTGGCCGATTGCGTTGCGCGCGGGTTGTGGTCGCTCGGAATCAGGCCGGGAGACCGGGTCGGGCTGTGGTCCACCAACTGCGTCGAGTGGGTGATGGTCCATCTGGGTTGCGCCCGTGCCGGAGCGATTCTGGTCAATGTCAATCCCGCCTACCGCACTTACGAACTGGCATTCACGCTGCGCAAGTCGCGCATGAAGGCGCTCTTCCTGTGGGAGCGTGACGGCCGCGCCGAGTACGCTCGAATTCTCGCCGAAGCCCGGCAGGGACAAGACCTGCCCCTCGAACGCGTGGTTGTTTTCGGGACGCTGCAGTGGGAAGAGTTTCTCCGAGCGAAATGTGAGGTCCACGCCGCCATTCACCCCGAGGACGTGGCCAACATTCAGTACACCTCGGGAACCACCGGCATGCCGAAAGGCGTCATGCTGACCCACCGCAATCAGGTCAACAACGGCAAATACCTGGCGCAGGGCATGCGTTACACCGAGCGCGATCGCATCTGCGTTCCGCTGCCCCTGTACCACTGCTTCGGATGCGTGATCGGGACCATGTCGGCGCTGGCCAGCGGGGCGGCGATTGTGCTTCCCAACTGGACATTCGACGCGCGCGCCGCACTTGAAGCCGTGGAGGCGGAGCAGGTTACATCGCTCTATGGCGTGCCCGCCATGTTCATCGCCGAACTGGGTCTTCCGGAATTCAGGAACTTCGATCTGACCAGCCTGCGTACCGGAATGATGGCAGGCGCACCCTGCCCGGTGGAGGTGATGAAGCGGGTGATGTGCGAGATGCATTGCCCGGAGTTGACCATCGGCTACGGTCAAACCGAGAGCACGCCGGTGGTCACGATGTCGACGCCAGACGATCCGGTCGAGACGCGGGTCTCTACGGTTGGCAAGGCGCTGCCCTGCACCGAGATGAAGATCGTGTCGCCGCTCGATGACCATACGGTGCCGACAGGCGAGCAGGGCGAGGTGTGCGCCCGCGGATACATGGTGATGAAGGGCTATGACGACGAACCCGAGGCAACGGCGCGGGCGGTTGATCGCGACGGCTGGCTGCATACCGGCGACCTCGGCGTGATGCGCGAGGATGGATACATTCACCTGACCGGCCGGGCCAAGGACATGATCATCCGCGGTGGCGAGAATGTTTATCCGCGCGAGGTGGAAGAATTCCTCTATGCCTGTCCCAAAATAGCCGAGGTGCAGGTGGTGGGGATTCCGGATGAACGGCTGGGCGAAGTCGTGCTGGCGTGGGTGCGATTAAAGACCGGCGAGTGCGCTACGGAGGACGAAATCCGCAGGTTCTGCGAGGGCCAGATTGCGTACTTCAAGATACCGCAGCACGTCCGTTTTGTGGACGGGTTCCCGATGACCGTGACCGGCAAAATCCAGAAGTTCAAGATCCGCGAGATTGAAGTGAAGGAGCGCGGCCTCGATCAGGTGGCGAAGCGGGAAACCGCTTAGGGTCCGGACCACACACTCGGGAGGCAGCAGCGTCCATGCTTCGTCACTGTGCTAGGCTGACTCCTTATGGCAGATACAGCCATCCACCAAAAGTCTTTTCTCAGCGATAAGGTTGCCCACTTCACCGAATCTGTAATCCGCGAGATGACGCGCCAGGCCATGCTGCATGACGCGGTCAACCTGTCGCAGGGCTTTCCTGACTTTCCCGCACCCGCTGAGGTCAAGCGTGCGGCGCAGGATGCGATTGCCGCCGACGTCAATCAGTACGCCATTACCTGGGGAGCGAAGAACCTGCGCAACGCCATTGCCCGGCAGATGCAGTTGTGGCAGGGCATCGCGGTCGATCCGGAGCGCGAAATCACGGTTTGCTGCGGCTCCACCGAAACCATGATCTCGACCTTGCTGGCGGTGTGCAATGCCGGCGACGAGGTGGTGATCTTCGAGCCGTTTTACGAGAATTACGGGCCGGACGCCATTCTTTCCGGAGCCAAGCCCAGATTCGTCAAGTTGCGTCCGCCCACCGGCCCCGACGGAGAATGGACATTCGACGAAGGCGAACTGCGGGCGGCGTTTCACGGCCACACCAAGGCCATCATCGTAAATACGCCGAACAACCCCACCGGCAAGGTGTTCACCCGGGGCGAACTCGAACTCATTCGCGATCTGTGCGTGGAATTCAACGTTCTGGCCATCACCGATGAAATCTACGAACACATTCTCTATGACGGCGCCCGGCACATTTCGATGGCGGCGCTCGCGGGCATGCGCGAGCGTACGATTACGATCAACGGCTTGTCGAAGACGTACAGCGTGACCGGTTGGCGGGTGGGATGGGCGGTGGCCCCGCCTGCGATCACGGATGCGATTCGCAAAGTGCACGATTTTCTGACCGTGGGCGCGCCTGCTCCATTGCAGGAGGCCGGGGCGGCAGCCCTGGGTTTGCCGGCCACTTACTACCAGGGACTGGCCGAAGGCTACCGCCAGCGGCGTGACCGCCTGATCCCGTTCCTCACCGAAGCCGGCTTCCGTTGCTTTCGTCCGCGCGGCGCCTATTACGTCATGACCGACATCAGCGGTTTTGGGTTCGCGAATGATCTCGAGTTCACGAAATATCTGGTGCAGGACATTGGCGTGGCGACCGTCCCAGGGTCGAGCTTCTACAACAACGCGCGGGACGGGGCACAGCAGGTGCGATTTGCCTTCTGCAAGCGCGATGAGACGCTCGATGCAGCCGGAAAGCGGTTGCGGAAAATTGCGGGGGCGGAGGTAGGTTCGACGTCCTTGCGAGGGCAGGCCGCCCTCGCGACAGCCGGCGGGACACCAGCGCTACACCCAACCTCGGGCCCCCCTCAAGCATCTGATGGATTCACAGGTTTCTGCGGTATACTGCGCTCAAGTTCCCAATTTCTCTTGAGGAAGTGGTGGCACCATGTCGGTGAGAATGGGTGAAGGGGTATCTGCGCAGGTTCCGGCTGACGATTTTCAGGCGCTGGAAGAGAAAGTCTATCGCACCATTGAACTGTACAAGGCGGCGCGAGAGGCGCGGGCGGTGGCGGAGCGGGATTCGCAGCGTCTGCGCCAGCAATTGGAAGAGCGCGAAGAAGAGGTAGAAAGTTTGCGCCGCGAGATGGTGCGGCTGCGCAAGGAACGGGAGGAGATCCGCAGCCGGGTGGAAAAGATGCTGGGGCAGATCGAATCCATTTCCGAGGAGCAGGCGGTCAGCTGATCCGGTCAGAGCTCCGCCCTGAGGAGAAACAAGTATGGCAACGGCCACCAAGCACACGGCTATCAAGGATCCCAGCAATAATGCTGTCCGGGTGGAAATTTTCGACCAGCCCTATAATCTGCGCGGCTCTGACGCGGAATATATTCTCAAGCTGGCTGAGTACGTGGATGGCAAAATGCGCGCGGTGTCGGAACAGACCCACACCGTGGATACAGCGCGCCTGGCCGTGCTGGCGGCGCTCAATATTGCCGACGAATACCATCTGGTGAAGCGCAATCAGGATGCAGGCCCAGTCGACTACCTGCGCCGCGCACAGAATCTCTCGAGCGCGCTGGATGAAGTGCTGGGAGACAAGCGGCGGGCGGGGTAGCAGCTCTCAGCTGTGAGCCTTCAGCTCTTCGCTAAGGCAGGATGGGTCTGCCTGACGGCGCGTGCGGAGCCCTTGCTTGTCGGAGTTCCCCCCTTACCAAAGTTGCTGGCAAGCCGATTGCCAACTTTTTGCGTCCTCCCTATTGCCATGCGAGGATGTTTACCCTAGCATCCTGATTGAAAGCCGACCTGCAGGGTTGGTGATGACGGTTACCGATTTTTGAACCAATGCTGAATGAACGGGAGCTCGACTCGAACTAGGATCCGGTGTGCAACGCTCCGCCATGCGGAGATGCCTAAAGGGTCTCGGCGGGCGCCCAACGTCTATCGACGGGTTCATTCTCGGCCCGTCACACGGCACAGTGGGTCGGCTTCTCAATCTGCCCGTACCGCCCCTGCCTGCTCCTGCTAAACTTGAGCTGTAACAAAATCGCTTTGCAACGCATCTAGATCACTAGTGTTTCCCCAACTTTTTCATATCGGCAAGTTTTTCCTTCCCACCTACGGGCTGTTGGTTTCCACCGGAGTTCTGGTCGGGCTCTGGGTCAGCGTCCGCAACTCCGGCAAGCAGGGCATCAACCAGGACGACGCCTGGAACCTGGGAGTTCTGGTGGTGCTCTGCGGGATCGTTGGCGCCAAGATTCTGTACATCGTGAACGACTGGGGCTACTACTCGGCCCACCCCGGCGATATTTTCAGCTGGTCGACGATGCAGGCCGGGGGCGTCTTCTCAGGCGGGCTGATCGGCGCGTCCATCGCCGCGGTCTGGTATATGCGCCGGCATCGCATGCCGGCGCTCGCGACCTGGGATGCATTCGCACCTGGGCTGGCCCTGGGACACGCCATCGGGCGCGTGGGATGCTTTGCCGCCGGCTGTTGCTATGGCAAGCCCACCCAGCACTTCTGGGGCGTGACTTTTACCAATCCCATCGCCAATTTGAATTCCTACACGCCTTTGGGAATACCACTTGAGCCCACGCAGCTTTTCGAATCGGCGGTCGAGCTGGCGAACTTTTTCATTCTCATGTGGCTCTTTAAGCGCAAAAAGTTCGATGGACAGGTCTTGAGCGCGTATTTCATCCTGTATGGGGTGGCCCGCTATTTCCTGGAATTTATCCGTGACGATCCCGGGCGCGGTGAAGTCTTCGGCGGAGTCATGAGCGGGACGCAGTTGATCTCCATCGGATTGGTGATTACGGGTGGCTTCATCTGGTGGTTGAAATCGTCCACCCGGGCGGTTCCTGCGCACGCCCAGCGCTGAGAGTTAGAACAGGTAAATAAACCTCATCGTCCCCTGCGGGGACGAGCACGGGCGGGGGCTCCTTCGACTTCGCTCAGGACAGGCCCGCGCCTACATGCCTCCACTTTTAATTTCCGCGACCGCCGAGGACGCCGGCAAAAGGTTGGACCAGTTTCTGGTGGCGCAACTTCCCGCCACCAGCCGCGCCCGGATCCAGCGGCTGATCACGCAGCAGATGGTAACGGTCGATGACGCTGTGGCCCGGGCGTCTTTGCGCCTGCGCGGAGGCGAGCGCATCGCCGTCCTCGGACCTGCCTCGCAGCCGCCCCTGCGAGCCATGGCGGAAGACATTCCGCTGGACATTGTGTTTGAAGACGAAGATCTGGCCGTAGTCAACAAGCCGGCGGGGATGACGGTACATGCCGGCGCAGGTGCGACCGAGGACCAACGCAATCGCGGCACGCTGGTGAATGCGCTGCTGCATCACTTCAGCCAGCTGTCCGCAGTCGGCGGCGAATTGCGACCCGGGATTGTGCATCGCCTGGATAAGGCCACCAGCGGATTGCTGGTGGTGGCCAAGAGTGACGAATCGCATCGCCGGCTGGCCGGCCAGTTCGTTCGCCGGCAGGTGAAGAAGAAATACATTGCTCTCGTGCATGGCTGGTTGAAAGCGGATCATGGGACTATCAGCAGCGGCATCAGCCGCGACCGCGTGCGCCGTACGCGCATGACCACGCGGCGATCCGGCGGACGCGAAGCCATTACCCACTATGCGGTCGAGCGCCGGCTGGATTCGCCTTACGGGAAATTCACCCTGCTGGAAGTGCGGATCGACACCGGCAGGACGCACCAGATTCGGGTCCATCTCGCGTCCCTGCGCCATCCGATTGTGGGAGACTGGCTCTACGGCGCCCCCCGCGAGCTGCGTGGCAAGGCTGCTTCCAGCCTCGCTCTTTCCAGAAATTTCCTGCATGCCGCGGAGCTGCGGTTTCAGCATCCCAGAAGCGGCGAGCTTCTGTCTTTCTCGGCGCCCTTGCCTGCGGAACTCGAAAACTTCCTGCAACGACTCGGTCAGTGAACTGGAGCGGGGTTGCGACTATAATTGAGTCCTGATGAAGTTCCGAGGCATCAGTTTGTTTCTGGGCAGCCTGTTGTTCGTGGCCGTGGTCTTTGCCCAGAATTCGGGTGTGGACCACTTGCCTTCCGCTGCTTCAGCGGTCCAGCAGGAGCGCACCCAGCCCCCACCGCCTGCCGCTCCGCCCGCGAGCCCGGAACCGCAAGCTTCGACTATCTCTCCGTCGTCCCATCCGCAGGAAGCGCTTTCGGCTGATTCGCCCGCTGCCCAAGCCCCACCCGCTCAACTGGGAGCTTCTTCCCAGGGGAAGGCTGACCAGCCCTCGAACCCGCCCGAGGAACCCGCCGCCACGATTACCAAAACGGTGAACGAGGTCAACGTCGTGTTCACCGTCACCGACAGGCATGGGCGTTTTGTGAAAGATCTTACCAAGCGCGATTTCTCGGTGCTCGACGATGGCAAGCCGGTTGAGCAGATCCGGAGCTTTCACAACGAGACCGACCTGCCTCTGCAAGTCGGGTTGCTGGTGGATGCCAGCAACTCGGTGCGGGACCGTTTCAAATTCGAACAGGAGTCGGCCATTGAGTTTCTCAACCAGACGGTACGGCCCCGCTACGACAAGGCTTTCGTCGTCGGATTCGATGTCACTCCGGAAGTCACCCAGGATTTCACCGACAATACAGAAGCGCTCTCGCGCGGAGTTCGGCTCCTCAGGCCAGGTGGCGGCACCGCGATGTACGATGCGTTGTATTTTGCCTGTCGGGACAAACTGCTGAAGGAGCAGCAAAGCGGCCCGGTGCGCCGGGCCATCATCCTGCTTAGTGATGGTGACGACAATATGAGTCACGTCACGCGCGAGGAAGCCATCGAGATGGCGCAGCGCGCGGACGTGATCGTGTACACCATCAGCACCAATCTCACCGGCGGGGGCCGTGGCGGGGACCGGGTTTTGGACCGTATCGCCGAGGCCACTGGCGGACGTGCTTTCGTTCCGTTTCAACTCAACGATGTGGCCAACGCTTTCGTCGATATCCAAGCTGAATTGCGCAGCCAGTACGCCCTTTCTTATAAACCTGTAGACCTGCGGCCGGACGGCCGTTTCCACACCATTGAAATCCTGGCGCAAAACCACAAAGGCCTGCGCGTGCGCAGCCGGCGCGGTTACTATGCGCCGACACGCTAGGCCGCCTGTGGCGAGAGCCTGGACCCGCATCCGGCAGGACTGCTCCGCCAAGTAGACCCAGCAGACTAAGCCCGGCCTGGACGCGCAGGAGTGCCCGTCGCCACACGGTTCACGGGGACCTTGGGCGGCGCCAATTGGATCAGCGTGCGGTTTCCGGCGCGAATGAAATCCAATTCCCGGGCGGCCTGGAGGGCATTGATCGCTTCTTTGACTCGCGAGCGGGGAACAAAATGACCGAAGAACGATTCCACTTCCTGCTGGTCGGCGGCGATCACGCAATCCAGGTATTTGGAGAGCAGCGCCGATAGGGCCTCGCCCACCGACAGGCCGATGCCTTCGCGAACCGAGTCTGGAGCCCAGCGGTAGAGCACATCCCAGAACGCGCCTTCCTCCGGCTTGTAATCCACCCGGGTGATGCGGAGTTTGGCCCAGAGTTCGCCCAGCGCGTGGTCCAGGGCGACGAACGAAATGCTTCCGCCCAGGTCTTCGCGCATCTTCTGCTTTGAGATCGGACCGGCGCGGCGGATCAGTTCGAAGGCGTCGCAGGCCAGTTGAGAATACTCCGAGCGCGGCTTCGGCTGCGGCACCTGCTTGGGATTACGTTCTCCCACCAGGGCGTAGAAATAGGGAAAGATAGACCCAGCCACCAGAAAAGCGTTGTTCTCTTCGAACTGGTTGGCTTCATAGGCGTCATGATTGCGCAGCAGGCGGACCATGACTTCGGTCGCCTCCCGAGCGCGCGGATCAGCGAAGGCATGTTGCTGGGTCGGCAAGTGCTGATCCGATCCAGTCCAGGCGCCGATGAACGTGGGAGCGAGCAGGGGCTGGCGCATGGGATACATCAGGCAGAACCCGACCGACTCGATGAAGCGATGAGCCTCGTCGAGGGTGCGCAGCGGTACGCCGTTCAGGCGCCACTTCTCACGGCGAAGTTGATCGAGTTCCTGGTCAGTCATAAAAACAGCTCTTAGCTTTTAGCTCTTAGCCTTTAGCTCTCGGCCTCCACTTGGTTGCCGCCGGCTTTGGAGCCTCGACCCCCGTCATGTCAGAGGGTTACACAAATCACTCGCTAAAAGCTAAGGGCTAAGAGCTAATAGCTGAATGTCAGATTCTCTTGAACGCCTTCTGAATGTCCTTCATTGAGTATCGCAGAACTACCGGCCTTCCGTGGGGGCAGGTCATGGGACAGTCGGTTTTGGACAATTCCGCCAGCAGCCACTTCATCTTATTTTGCTCCAGCGGCATGTTGACCTTGATGGCGGCGTGACAGGCGATGGAAGCGGCGATGCGCGCCCGAATCTTCTCCAGATTCAGCGCCTGCTCCTCGCGGGAAAACTGGTCGAGCAGTTCGTGCAGCATGTGCTCGACCGCGGAAGCGTCGATCCCGGCGGGCGCAATCTTTACCGCGATACTGCGGGCGCCGAAGGGTTCCACTTCGAATCCGTTTTTTGACAATTCGTCGGCGATCTCGGCGAAGACAGCCTGCTGCGCCAGCGTGAGTTCGAGCACCAGCGGCAGGAGCAGGCGCTGGCTTTCCACTTTCTGTGCCGCTCGCTGTTTCAGGATCTTCTCGAATAGCACCCGCTCGTGGGCCACGTGCTGGTCCACGATCCACAGGCCTTCGGGATTCACCGCCAGAATGAAGGAGTCGCGAATCTGGCCCAACGGCTGCAGCGACGCGAGTGCCGGGGCAAGATCACCGGACGCTTCGGCTTCGTCGGAAATGGGGGGAGCGCAACCATCGCTGGGCGCCGGCTCGGGAGCGCGAACTAAAGACAACGCCGCGTTGCCTTCAACGGAAATGCCTTCGCCAAACTGAAATCGCTCGTTGATCGGCGGGGGGACCGGAGCTTGCAAGCTGAATGGTTGAGACCCGGCTGGCGCGTAGAGCGAACGCCAGGCCGCGGCATCTGGCGTACCGCCACTTGGCGAAACCGCGCGGGTCCCCGCGAGCGATGGACTGGCGCTGGGGTGAGCGCTGATTTCCACCGCGAACTGAGGCACGGGGCGCGCCTTCATCAGCGCGGCCCGGACCGAGTCGCGCACGAAATCGTGCATGACGCTCTGCTGGCGAAAGCGGACTTCCGTTTTCGATGGGTGCACATTCACGTCCACTTCGCCGCTGGGCAGATCCAGAAACAGCAGCACAACCGGGAAAACCGTGGGTGGCAGGATGTTGCGGTAACCCTCGATGATGGCATGCTGAATCAGGCGGTCGCGGATCAGGCGTCCATTCACGAAGACATAGATCGAGTTGCGGTTCAGCTTCTGGATTTCGGGCTTGGAGACAAAACCGTGCACGCGGAATTCGCCGAAGGAAGGTTCTTGATCGGGGGAGGTTTCCCCGTTGTCATTTTTTTCGTGAACCGGAGCGTTCTCTTCTTTCCGGCGCCAGGGCGGGGGTTGCGGCAAACCGATGCGTTCGAGCGGTTGCACGGCGGCGACGGGAATCAGTTGGTCGAGAACTTCCTTGCCAAAAACCTGGTAGACGCGCTCGCCGTATCCCGCGACCGGCGGGGCGACCAGCATCGCGTTGGTAGCGGAGTGCAGTTCGAAGTGCTTGTCGGGATGGGCCAGGGCGTAGTGGGTCACGAGCGATGCGATGTGGGAAAGTTCAGTGGATTCGGCCTTGAGAAATTTCTTTCGCGCCGGAATGTTAAAGAAGAGGTCGCGGACGGCGATGGACGTTCCCGCCGGCAGGCCTGCTTCTTCCACCTTGAACATCTTGCCGCCGTTGATTTCGACGACCGTTCCCGATGCCTCGTCGGGAGCGCGCGTTTCCAACCGCAGCCGCGAGACGGAAGCGATCGAGGGCAGGGCCTCGCCGCGGAAACCCAGGGTGGCCACGCTGAGCAAATCTTCCGCGTTCCTGATTTTCGACGTAGCGTGGCGCTCGAACGCCAACAGGGCATCGTCGCGCACCATGCCCCATCCGTTGTCGGTGATCTGGATCAGCTTTTTGCCGCCGGCCTCAACCTGAATGTGGATGCGGGTGGCGCCGGCATCGAGGGAATTCTCGAGCAGTTCCTTGGCCACCGAAGCCGGACGCTCCACCACCTCGCCGGCGGCAATTTTGTTGGCGACATTTTCGGAAAGAACGTGGATTCTGCCCATGATGTGAATCGGACTCAGTGTCGCAGATGAAGGGCCAGGGAAGCAAAGCACGGCCCGTCGAGTCCCGGAAACGCGTGCCATTTTGCTAGGGACGGAACTCGACGGACAGCGTGGTTTCAACCGCCGCGGGCTGGCCGCGCACGCGATAGGGGCGGAAGCGCCACCAGCGCGCCGCGTCCATGGCGGCGGGCACCAGCCCATCATCGCCGCTGACGGGACGAATGTTCACCACCGTGCCGTCGGCTGCAATCACCGCGTCCAGCACCACCACCCCCTGGACATTAGCCCGGCGAGCGGCTTCCGGATAGACCGGCTCAACTTTGCGAAGCAGCAGCCGCTCCATTACTTCGGCGGGAACCTTGGCGGAGGGCGGTTGCGCATGCGCGTCCTTCCTCGCCATCCGTGATTCCAGTTGCGCCCACCCGCGGTGCCATTGCCATGCCGCCCAGACCCCAACCACCAGCAACAGGACCAGCGTCAGCCGCAGTAACCGATCCAAGTCACGATTGCGGTCACGATTGCGGGCCGGCGCAGGCGCCGGGCGGTGGCGCGCCTGCATGACCGGTACCTGTGCCGGCCCAGGGACCGGAATCCTGCTTGTAAGGGTGGGTGCGGGGGAAGTGGAAACCGGCGCCGCAGGCTCAAGCACGGCCAGAGGCTGGCTGGTTCCCGCCCAGCGGCGGATCATGGAGCGCTGGTCCTGGGAAAGATCCAGAAACTCGAAGCCGCAGCGCAGCTGGTTGTGGTGTCGTACCACGGCTTTGGTCTGGAGCGTGGGGCCTGCATTGGGCAACTTCAACTCAACCGCAACCCACTCGCCCGGTTGAAGTTCCGCGGCCAGTACTGCTGCCACCCCGCCTTCGCCGATATCCAGAGAACGCCCCGGAATGCTGGCCGGCGCTCCTGAGCGCAGTACGGTGATATCCACGGGGATGGCAACCGGATAACGCGGAATGCGGCGGCGAACCCCGCTGAAGCCCGCTGAAAGGTGGCCCGAAGCGCTCATCTTAGGCTCGTTAAACCAGGCTCAATAAATCAGGCTCGGTAAATGGACTCAATTATGCGGACTCGATCTGAGCCGCCACGCTCCCAGGTAGCGAGCTGCGTCCCGCGCATCGGGTCCGCAAAGGTGGGGCGCCCGCACCGGTATAGCTCCAACAAAATCATAGCCCGGAGCGAAGCTCCGGGCCAGATCCATTCGGTCGCTACTATCTGCGACAGGTCTTGCGCTAACGACCGGGTTAGGGCCAGCGCTTCGCTGTATCTTCCCACCCGGCGGCGCGGGCGGCCTGCGGAGCGGCATTGACCGTCGGCTGCGGAATTCGGATGGGCTGCTGAGGCACAGATGACGGGGCCAAAGTCGGCTTGTTGTCACTGCCGGCTTCCTTGTCTTCCGACAGAAGCGGAGCGGCCACGCGCAACGCCTCCACTTCTTTTTCCAGCCTCGACAGCTCGAGCTCTTTCTGCCTCAGAACCTCATAAACATTCTTCATGCGTCTGCACCTGGAGATTCCATAGAAATTGGACGATTAAGTCGAACTTTATCAGTTACCTCGGTTTTGTCAAGGAGTAACACCGGAGGGACGAACCACCTTTGTCCCACTTCGCGCCCAGAGCCCAGATCGGGCGAGCGGCAGACTGCCCGCATTTTGTGGCGGAAGGAAGTGGGCCCCGGGCTGAGTTGCGACGCAAAATCCGTGCTTTGGAAGCAAATCGGTCATCGGAAATATGGAAATCCGCATCCCTGTGGTGGATGAAAACGCGTTCTGCCAGCTCAAACCCTGATCAATCAGGGTTATCGATTTTACATTTCTTCGCCTTAACCTTTCCTGACTGTTCACGTCTAAGCCAACAGACCGGTGACCACGCGTGAGCTCGGGATCAGCTGGGAACTGAATCGATCGCCTAATTTTCCCGGCCCAGCCAATTTGCGCGGAGCATTGCTTGGAACCAAAAGCCGGGCGATTGCGTAGGGGAGATTAAGGAATCGTGTAGCCGCGGGCGCTGCACAACATGCGGGACGGCGGGGAGGGTAGTCAGCCCCGGAGAGGTGGGTCATGGACATCGGGCGAAGCGGTAGCAACGGCACGGGAAACAGAAATCTTCCTGGCGGCTCAGATCCTCACGTGCAGGAAGTGGTGAAGGCGGCGCACGAAGAACTGCGCCAGCTCATGCGCCAGCGTGCCGATGTGATGAAGCGAATCGGGACGGTGAAACAAACCATCGTCGGACTGGCCAACCTGTTCGGAGATGAAGTCCTGAGTGAAGAATTGCTGGAGTTGGTGGACCGCAAGAGCGGAGGCCGCCAGCCGGGCTTTACCAAGGCCTGCCGCATGGTATTGATGGAAGCGGCGCGTCCGCTGGGCGCGCGCGAGGTGTGCGAACACATTCAGCAGCGAATTCCGCCCGTGCTGCTCCGCCACAAAGATCCGCTGGCGTCGGTTACAACCGTGCTCAACCGGCTGGTGGAATACGGTGAAGCGCGAACGGTGGTGCGGGAAAACGGCCGCCGGGCATGGCAGTGGGTCGCAGACCCGGCAGACAGCGGCTTCGCCGGGGCTAGAGCCAGGCTTCCACTTTCCAATTTGTAGAAAGCCATTGCTGTGGCATTGGTGTGGCGCGGGCGCCCTCGCCCGCGTCAGGCCGCAGGCGATCTGGAACTTGGATTCCTGGCGGAAACGCTGGAATGACTCCGTTCCAGCCGTCACCCTGTGAATGCAGCCCGAGCGCGTCTCTGCTGGATCCCAGATCCCCCGCAAAAAAGCTGCTACGAGCCGCCCTTGCTTGCGGCCTGTCCAGATCGAGTTTTTCCTCTGGCTAATTAAGGTTTGAGGTTGCCTACGGTCTCGCGCGGGCGAGGGCGCCCGCGCCACACAAGTTTAGCCGGGCAGCAGCATGCCCTTTTCCAGATGACGGGTCACGTGGGCATAGGAAGCGGCGTGGGGATCGTGGGTCACCATCACGACGGTCTTGTGAAAGTCCTCATTCAGGCGTTTCAGGATTTCCAGCACTTCGGTTGCCGAGTGGCTGTCCAGATCGCCGGTGGGTTCGTCCGCCAGCAGGAGTGTGGGGTCGCTGACGATGGCGCGAGCGATGGCCACGCGCTGTTCCTGTCCGCCCGAGAGCTGCTTGGGCAGGTGGCCGATCCGTTCTTCCAGGCCCACCAGCTTCAAAGCCGTCATCACGTGGTCGCGGCGCTGTTGCGACGAGAGCTTGGTCAGCAGCAGGGGGAGTTCGACGTTTTCAAACGCGGTGAGGACCGGTATGAGATTGAACGTCTGAAAGACGTAGCCGATATGTTCGTTGCGCCAGTGGGCGGATTGGGAATCGCTGAAGCGAAAAATATTTTCCCCCAGCACCAGCAACTCGCCGGCGGTTGGCCGATCGATCGCGGCAATCATGTTGAGCAGGGTGGTCTTGCCGGAGCCCGAGGGGCCCATCAGCGCCAGAAACTCGCCGCCGCCGATTTCAATGGAGACGTCGTCCAGGGCCTTCACCTCGAAGGCGTCGCGCTTAAACACTTTGCTGACGTTGCGGGCTTGGACCACTTTGGTTTGAGTGGCAGTATGGGGAATCGTCGTAGCTGCGCTCATGACTGTCCTTTGATCTTGATTTTTTCGCCGTCTTTCAAATCCTGGGGCGCCGTAGTGATGACATCCTCGCCGCCGTTGAGGCCCTGCACCAGCACGCCGCCGCTGCGTTGCGACAGAATTTTTACTTCCCGCGCCATGGCCTTGCCGTCGAACGCCAGGAAGACGACTTTCTTGCCGTCGCGATCCCGGACGGCGGCGGTGGGCACAAAAACTCCCTGCGGCTGCGCGCTCGCGTGCCTGGTTTCGTCGGCCAGAAACTTTACGGTGGCATTCATGTCCGGCCGCAGGTAGGCGTCGGGATTGAGGATCTGCACCTTCACCTGCACCGTGGCCTTGGCCCGGTTGGCTTGGGGAGAGATTTCCGCAATCACGCCGTTCCACTTGCGGTCAGGGTAGGCATCCACGGTGACCACGCCCTTTTGTTTGGGGCTGAGCCTGGCGAAATCGTCTTGCGCGATATCCAGTTCCACCTGGAGATCGTTGAGATCGGCGAGGGAAACGACCAGGCCTTGCGGGCCGCCCTCGGCCGTGCTGGCGAAACCCGAGGTCACCAACTCGCCTTTTTCTGCGGCGCGCTCCAGAATGGTCCCCGTCACGGGGGCGCGGATCACGGTAGCGTCGAGCAAAGACTTGGCATAGGCGGCCTGGCCCTCAGCTTGCTCAAGCGCGCCCTTGGCGCGGGCGATCTCCTCCGGGCGCGGACCAATCTTGGCCAGTTGGAACGCCTGATTGAGCGAATCCGCCCGCTGCTGATCCGCCTCGAACTTGGAGGTCGCGTCGTCGAGCGCCTGCTTCGACAACACTCCTCCCGTCACCAGGCCGCGGGTCCGGTCCAGGGTAATCTTGTCGTTGGCCAGGGTGGCCTTGGCCTCGTCGAGATTGTGCTGCGCCTGCTGAATTTCCTGGGGACGAGAGCCGTTCTTCAGCTCATCAAGATAAGCCCGGGCGTTCGCGGCGGCTCCCAGGGCCTGATCGTACTGGGCGCGGAATTCGTCGTCTTCGAGGCGCACCAGCACCTGGCCTTCTTTGACCTTGTCGCCCTTTTCCACGCCGATCCACTTCACCCGGCCGGTCACTTTGGAATTCAGATTGATCTTGTGGTGGGCCACGATGTAGCCGCTGGCGGTGAGGACGACGCCACCCACGTCGCTGCTTTGCGCCGAGGCGCGAACCACTTCCACCTCCGGCGCGTCGTGGGAGAACAGGCGGTAGCCCATCGCGACCAGGCCCAGTAACACCAGCAGCGCGATCCCGATGAGAATATAGCGGCGAGCCCAGACCGGAGGCTCGCCTTCGCCGCCGGTGCGCGCGGTGCGATCGATGCGCAGGCTGCGCAGGTCTTCGTGTTTGGCGTCAATCGGCATATTTGCTGGTAGCGTCTGCGCTACCTAATCCCTCAGCGCGCTCAGAATATCCCGGCGCGACGCGTGCCACGCTGGCGCAAATCCGCCCACCACTCCCATGATGAGAGCGAATCCAATGGCGGCTGCAATCACCAGAGGCGTCATCTGCAGGCTGAAAACCACTTCGCTGAACGTCACCTGATTCTGGGTTCCCGTGGTCATGCCGTTAAACGGCAACATCAGAAGGATGCCCAGTACCGCGCCCAGCAAGGACAACAGCAGCGATTCCAGCATGAATGAAGTCAGGATGCTGGGACGCGAAAATCCGATCACGCGCAGGGTGGCAATCTCACGCCCGCGATACGCCACTGCGGCGTACATGGTGTTGGCGGCGGCGAAGCAGGATCCGACGGCCATGATGAAGGCGACGATCCAGCCCACAAACTTGATCGGACCTCCCGACTTGGTTTGCGAAGCGTAATAGTCGGGCTCCAGCATGCCGTTGAGTTCCAGCCGCTGATCGTCGTTGGCGCGATTTTTCAGGGCCAGGGCTGCAGCCGGGTCCGTCGCCCGCACCAGCACCGAAGAATAAACCGTACGCTCGAAGTCGGTGACCAGCTGATTGACGTCGCCCCAGATTTCAGAATCATGCGCCGTTCCGCTGCCGTCGAAAATGCCGACGATCGGCCATTCCCCTTTTCCGATGTGCACGGAGTCGCCGATGTTGGCATGCTCGAAACGCTTGTTGATCGAACTGCTGACCACCACTTCGCGCTGTCCGGGGGTAAACCATCGGCCCTTAATAATGTGGATCTGGGGCCGCATCTCGATTCCCAGGGGAGAAAGGAACCGGGTGGTCACATTGGTTTCTCCAGTTCCGCCTTTACGGGGAAGCACCACCACGAGGATGTCCTCCCCTGAAACCAGCGGTTCGCCTTTGCTGTTTTTGGCGACGCCGGGCAGGTCTTTCAAAACTTGCAACGCATCTCGCGACACTCCACCGGCGGCCAGCTCCGAATCCGAACCTTTGCGCAACATCAACACGTTCAGGGGATCGCCGGTGGTGGCAAAGGCGCGGCCCAGGCCGGCCAGCAACGCCATGATGAAAACCGCGGTGGCGACGGTGAGCGCGATGCCCAGAGCGGTCATAATGGTGAGGCTTTTGCGCAGCCGCAGATTGCGTATGTTGTAGCTGAGGGGGATGGCCATTTCTATTTTCGTCCTTTAACTCACCCGATGTGCCGCAATCCGTCCACGATGTTGACCTTGGCCGCGTGGTAGGAAGGTATAAACGAGCTGGCAAATCCTACCACTGCGGCGATCAGCAGGGCCGCCCCGATAGTCAGCGGCGTGACCTTCATGCCGGTGAACATTCCGCCCTGGCTGGCCATCGCCCTCACCCCCAGGAAGCAGATCATCGATCCCACAAACCCGCCCACCAGCGCCAGCGAAACCGCCTCCCCGATGAACAATCCGAGAATCGTGTTGCGGGTGAAACCCAGGGTCTTCAACACCGCAACTTCACGGGTGCGCTCGCGAATGGACATCGCCATGGTATTGGCCGATACCAGCAGAATGGTGAAGACCACCGCCAGGCAAATGCTCATGATGAAAGCCTTGATGTTACCCAGCATACCGATGAAGCCCAGCTGGAAGGCGTGCTCGCTCTCCGTCTTCGTAGGTTTATCGGCGTTGCGAAATTCTTCGTCGATCGCTTGCCCCACCTTGGGAACATCCTGCGGCGAATCGGCCAGGACCGCGAAAAAGCCTTCGCTTCCCTTGAGTTTGGGAAAGCCCTCATCGATGTAGTCTTTGTTGAAGTAGATCGCCTGGGTTGGGTCCGGCGGCGTGAAGATCCCGCGGATGGTCAATTCCAGATTCACCGGAAAAATCTTGCCGGTGATATTCAGCCGGTCGCCGACTTTCCAGCCAAACTTCTTGGCCAAACCCACGTCTACAATCGCTCCCGCCCGATCATGCTGCCAGGCTTCCAATTGGTCGGGCGGCAGCTTGTATTCCGGATAGACCTTCAAAAGCTCTTGCGGATCGGTCCCGAACTGGGCGAAGTAGTGCTCCGGCTTGTCGTCCATATACTGCCCGCCAAACCATTGCTGGTTCACCACCTCCCTAACCCCCGGGATGGCTTGAATCTTTTGCCGGTAATAGCTGGGCAAACTGAACACCAGCGACACTTTATGGCGAACGATCAGGCGCAGCGCCGATTGTTCGCTGGGCTTGCTGTCATAGAAACTGCGCCAGATGGTGATCAGGAATGTGAGCAGCAACAGCGAGCCACCAATGCTCAACACGGTCAGAACGCTGCGGCGCTTGTTGCGAAAGGCGTTCTTGGTGACAAATCGAGTCAGGGTCATCGCGAACTCCGGGAGCTAACAAAACACGGGGACCGTCGGCAAAACTCCTTGCAGGATAGACGATAAAGTCGGGGCTAGGCAACAGATGCCATCGAACCTGCAAGGCCCGCCAAGCCATCTGCTATAGATAACGTTTCGCCCTGCAAAAGGTTACGGATTTGCCGCGGGAATTGTTCCGAAGCTTGCCTGGTTATCTAACCGCATTCTCCCGGTTGCCTGGGTTTACCGAATGCACTAGCATGGCGCTCGGCTTTCTGGATCAACTACGCGGCACGGAGGGATATGGTCGGAACGGCGACACATCTCACTCACAAAGCCCTGACTGGCATAGACATCGCCATCATTGCGGTGTACTTCCTGGTGATCTTTGCCATCGGCTTCTACTTCGCCCGCAAGGAACGCACCTCAACCGAGTACTTTCTCGCCGGCCGCGACGTAGGATGGTTTGCCATTGGGGCGTCGCTGTTCGTTTCGAATATTTCCACCGAGCACTTCATCGGCCTGGCCGGGTCCGGCGCCAGTTCAGGACTGGCCGTGGGGTCTTTCGAATGGCTGGCTTGTCTGATTCTGCTGGTGCTGGGTTGGGTTTTCGTTCCCTTCTATCTGCGCTCCAACGTTTTCACCATGCCGGAATTTCTGGAGCGGCGCTTCAGCCGCGGTTCCGCGGTTTATCTGGCCAGCATCTCCATCATCGCTTATGTGCTGACCAAGATCTCGGTACATCTTTGGGCGGCGGCCATCGTCCTCAAGGGAGTCGTGGGCTGGAGTCCGCTCGAAGCCGCCCTCATTCTCGTGGTCGTGACTGGCATTTACACCATCGCCGGCGGACTGTCGGCGGTGATCTATACCGAGGTGGTGCAGACCCTGGTTCTTTTGACGGGTGCGATCGCGCTTACGTTGATCGGCATGCACCGGGTGGGCGGATTCGAAGGTCTGCGCGCCGCCCTGCCCGCCAGTTATTTTCACATGGTGAAGCCGATGAGCGATCCCGACTTCCCCTGGACTGGAATCTTCTTTGGCGCGCCGATTCTGGGTATCTGGTACTGGTGTACCGACCAGGTAATTGTGCAGCGCGTGCTTTCGGCGCGGGATGAGGGCCACGCCAAAGCGGGCACGATTTTCGCCGGATTTCTGAAACTCCTGCCGGTCTTTCTACTGGTGCTGCCCGGCCTGATCGCATTTGCCCTGTTCAAAGATATGTTCACCATCGGGGCCACCGGGGCGCCGACCAATGGAGACATCGCGCTGCCGACCCTGATCCTCAATCTGCTGCCCACCGGGCTTGTGGGGCTCATGATCGCAGCCCTGCTGGCGGCCCTGATGGGCGGCATGGCGTCGGTGTTCAACTCGACTTCCACTCTGGTAACGTTGGATTTCTACAAAAAGCTGCGGCCCGAAGCCAGCGAGAAGCAACTGGTCTTGATCGGGCGGGTCGCGACCGGTGTCATGGTCCTGCTGGGGATTGCCTGGGTGCCCTTCATCACCCGGATCAGCGGCCAACTCTATATTTATTTGCAGAGCGTGCAGGGTTACATCAGTCCTCCCATCGCTGCCTGCTTCATCCTGGGAATCTTGTGGACACGGCTCAATGCCGCCGGCTCTCTCAGTTCGCTGTTGACTGGTTTCGTGCTGGGCGCTGCGCGCTTCCTGCTGGAACTGGCATATCCCGGCGGAAACGGCTTGCCCGACTCTATCCGCTGGCTGGTCGCCATGAACTTCCTGCACTATGCCATCCTTATGTTTGCGGTGTGCTCGTTGGTGCTGGTCGGAGTAAGTCTGGTAACTCCCGCTCCTGACCGCAAAAAGCTCGCCGGGCTGACCTTCGCTACGGTGGACGATAAAATGGACGTCACCCTGGTGCATGCCCTGGACCGCAAGCCGGCCCCGGAGACGCCTGCCGAGCGCCGGCTCAACATCATATTCAGCCTGGCGCTGATCGCCACCGTGGTTGGGCTGTGGTTTCATTTCCGCTGATGCGCGGCTGATTTCCGCCGTTCGTGGACCCAGCCATGGCCCGTATCCGCAGCCTGCGACCTAACGTGACCCGCGAAGAGGCGATGGCGCAATTTTCTTCCGGCATGCTGGATTTCCTGCGCCAAACCACTTTCGGTCCGCTGCGTTCGGTGGCGGAGTTCTACATTCCTTTCCGCCTCTTCCAGGTCGAAATCATGAATGCCGGAAAACCCGACCTGCGGATCTTTGGCCTGGACGCGGTCAATGGCTCGCTCGATCTCTACCATTTCGAGCAGCTGCCGGGCGAGCGCGAGCTGATCTATCTGGAGACCCGCAACTGCTCCGAGGCGCTGCTTGACGAAACTACGGCGGAAAAAATCTTGCTCGGCAAAGTGCAGCGCCTGCTGTTCAGCAGCGGCTTCTTCCGCCTGCGCGATTTGCGGCTTACCGCCACGCCAGTGGCGGGCGAAATCCATGTTCCCTACTGGGTGGGATTCCGGGGGCGCGGCATTCGCGCCAATATGACCGTGATCGATGCGGTGCGGCGCAAGCCGGAAGGCGCCAAGGTGCGGGAGCTGCTGCAGACCTGGCTGACCTCCATCCGAACCACCTAGGCTGTCATCCTGAGCGCAGCAGCGGCTTCGCGCAGCGAAGCTGCCGCGCAGTCGAAGGACCCCTATGAGCTCATCAGGTGCCGCTGGGAGCCGGCTCAATCAACCCTCGGCTTCATCCACTCATTTGTAAACGAATGGATCGACTCCGCTGCGGATGACAACGTCCCGAATCGCCCCTGTGGAAAATTCTCCGGTGCCGTCGTAATATCTCAGCCCTGTTTCGAAAGGACGCAACATGATGCTAGGCATGTCGCTTGCGACGATTACCGCAGTGCACGTAGTCATAAGCCTGATCGGGATCGGATCGGGCTTCATCGTCCTGTTCGGGCTGCTCACGGCGAAACGGCTCAACGGCTGGACTGCGCTCTTTCTGTTGACTACGGTGCTGACCAGCGTGACCGGGTTCGGTTTCCCCTTCACCCATCTGTTGCCTTCACACAAGGTCGCAATCATCTCGCTGGTGGTGTTGGCGATTGCAATCCTGGCCCGCTACAGTTTTCATATGGTTGGCAAATGGCGCGGGATTTACGTGATCACCGCCATGATTGCGCTCTATCTCAATGTCTTCGTCCTGGTGGTGCAGTCCTTCGAGAAAGTGCCGTCGTTGAAAGCCCTGGCTCCGACCCAATCCGAGCCGCCGTTCCTGGTTGCGCAACTGGTCGTGCTGGCGCTTTTCATTGTGCTCACTATTCTTGCGGTGAAAAAGTTCCACCCCGAGCCCGGTCGTTGATGGGTCAAAGCCCCGCCCATGACCCGGATGGGCGAACCCGCATCTAAGCTCGCAACTCTTCTGAGTCGGCCTTGGCCTTCCAGGCTACGGGTGCGGCAAGCCAACAACCCGGCTCAGCGAAGCTCATTTTGAGCTCGGCATGTCAAAGATTTTAGGAGTAATCTGCACTGGGGCGAAAGGAGGATGTGTGGAGAAATTGGTCAAGTTCCTAGGCGTGTTGTTGGTGGTGTGTGTATTCAGTTTTGGGCAGGGAGTGCGGGCACAAGAACGGGCCGGACAACAGGGCGGTCATCCCGCACCGTCGAAAGGACAGCCGCCGCACGGCGGCCACGAGCCGGCAGTCGGCGGGGGGCATATTCCGCAACACGGGCCGACTCCGACGCGAACTCCGGCCGCGAAGCCGCCGCGGCAGGGTGAGCAGCGCCAGACTTACCAGGACCAGCCCGGCCATCCGCAGGAACCCCACGTTCACGCTCAGGGCGATCGCTGGGTGGGACACAATACCGGGAAGAACGATCCGCACTATCACCTCGATCATCCCTGGCAGCATGGACGCTTTACCGGAGAAATTGGGCCGCAGCATATTTGGCGGCTAGGCGGAGGTAATCGCGAGCGCTTTAACTTGGGCGGCTTCTTTTTCCAGGTCGCGCCCTACGATTACGACTCTTGCGGCGACTGGTTGTGGGACAGCGATGACATCGTGATCTACGCGGACCCGGACCACGATGGATGGTACCTGGCGTACAACACGCGTTTGGGGACCTATGTGCACGTGCTTTATCTGGGAGGTTAATCCAATCGGATGGAGCTTGGAAACAGGGCGAACCTCGCGTTCGCCCTGTTTTGCCTTCCGGGCAACGGCGTCACCGCACGACGTTCAGCTCTTTGGGCTGATGCCGCCGACTGTTCCATCCTTTTCCGAGTACCTTCGTAACTCCCCTCGCTGATCCAGCCGCGATATTCTAGTCGCACCTTTCCCCCAAGGAAGACTCTGGCGTCTTGCTGCAAGACTGCCTATTCATCGATTTTTTGGGGCTCAGGGAGCAATGGCCAATAAGATCGGACGTTTCGAGATACTCAGCGAAATTACGCATTCCGAGATTGGCGCGGTCTATAAGGTCGCCGATACGGAGAGCGGGCAGACGATCGCCCTGAAGACTATCCGGCTGCAGATGCTGGCCGAACAGAGCGAGACTCTGATGCAGTACATTCTGCAGGAAGCCGCCGGCACGTCGCCGCTCAGCAGCCACAACATCGCCCAGCTTCTCGGGGTCGAGGAAATCGACGGCCAGTGCTGCGCCACCATGGAGTACGTGCAGGGCAACAGCATCGCCACCATGCTGGCCCGCAAGGAAGGGTTTTCCATCTGGGACCTGCAGGACATTGTGCGTCAGACCTGTCAGGGGTTGGACCACGCGCATTCGCACAACGTCGTGCACTACAGTCTGGAGCCGGCCAAGATCATGGTCACCTGGGACGGCACGGTCAAAGTGCTGAGTTTCGGCGTTTCCTGCATGGGCGCATTTACCTGTCAGGCTTCGGGCAAGGCGCCTGAAGTTCTCCATTACGTTTCCCCGGAACAGTTGCGGGGAGATCCCGTGGATGGCCGCTCCAACATCTTCAGTCTGGGGGCAATCCTCTACGAGATGGCGACCGAGACCAAGGCTTTTCCGGGCGAAGACGCGGACCAGGTGCGGCAGGCCATTGTGGAGGCTACACCCGCGGCTCCGGTCGCGGTCAACCGTAAGATTCATCCCGCGTTGAGCGAAGTCATCATGAAGGCGCTGTCCAAAGCGCCGGAAGAGCGTTACCAGAGTGGACAGGAACTGGTCAATGATCTGGAACGCTGCAAGGAAAGCGCGACCAAGGCGGTAGCCAAAAAACCGGCAGCACCGGCCCAGGGACTGAACGCGCCGCCAGCGCCCAAGGCGGCGGTCGCGCCGAGCGCGCCGCCAGCGCCAAAGGCGGCGGTCGTGCCGAGCGCGCCGCCGGCGCCAAAGCCAGCCGTGGCTGCGGTTTCGGACCGGGTTCCGGTCCACGCCGCCAATCCCGAAAATGTTGCCCCGCCTTCTCCGGCAAGAGCAGCGGCCGCGGCCGCAGGCTGGGAGAGTGCGGGCGCTACTTCGACGGTAGAGCCAACCAGGGTGTCGACCAAAGCTCCGACAAAAGCGCCGCGAGCCGCTGCCGCTGCCGCAGGCGCGGCCGCAGCTTCCGGGCAGAGCACTTTCCAGGAACGGGCCAGCGTCGTGGCCGATGCCGTGGAACCCGCTTCCGAGACACCCGCGTTTCAGGTTGATCCCGCGATGGCCGAGGCTAACAAGGACGCCGCCCGTGGCCCCAGCTTTTCCGAGATGACCGAACTGCCGCCGCTGAAGGAAACTTACACTCCGCCCCCACCTCCACCTCCGCCATCGGCCACCCCCGCGATGGAAGTCGCGCCGGCAGCCTTGGTGAGCCGGGTTCAGCCGGAAAAGCCCAAGGTGCAACCGCGGGAAGTGGCGCGCAAGGCGGTCACTGAGATCAAGAAAACTCCGCCCAAGCTTTTCATGTATTCGATCGCCGGCGCGCTGGCGGTCATTCTGCTGGTGGTGGGTCTGATTGCCCTGCGCATCCATTCTGAAAACTCGGCGGAGGAAGGCTCGGCGGAGGCCCCGGCTGCGGCTGCGGTCGCGCCCGCCGCGGGAAGCGCAAAGCCGGCCTGGAACACGGCCCCACCTCCCGTGCCCGCCCCGGTGCAGGTCGCGCCGGAGCAGGTAGCGGCCCGAGAAGCGCCTCCGATTTCTGTAACCCCGAAGCACAGCAGGAAGAGGACCAGGGTCCAGCCCGTCGCCGCTGCGGTCGCGATTCCGGGGCAATTGACCATCAACTCAACTCCCGCCGGCGCGGAAGTTCGGGTGGATGGCCGGAGCGATCCCAACTGGGTTACCCCGTTCAACCTGCCGGGCCTGACCCCAGGGCAGCATAGCGTGACGGTGGCCCGGGCAGGATACGCGCCTGAAACCCGCACCATTGAGGTTGCTTCGGGCAGCAAATCATTTTTGGTGGTCCAGTTGGCGCAGCTTGCGGCCATGGCCGCGATCACCAGCCAGCCCGCCGGCGCCCAGATTTTCGTCGACGGCAAGGATACCCACAAAATAACTCCAGCCCAGGTTTCCGTGGACAAGGCGGGATCGCATACCTTTCTGATCCGGAAGCAGGGTTATCTGGAGGAAACTTCCACCGCCAATCTGCAGGCCGGTCAAGTCTTCCACTTCGCTCCCACTCTCCGATCGCTGGGCTCCGCCGATGACATCAAGATCGGGGGAAGATTCAAGAAGCTGTTCGGCGGCGGTGACACCGCAGGCATGGGCGCGGTGAACGTCAAAACTCAGCCCAAGGGCGCGCAGGTCGCGGTCAACAACCGCATTCTGGACAAATTCTCTCCCGTCGACTTCTACCTCAACCCGGGTACCTACGTGGTCGATATCACGCTCTCCGGATACAAGCCGATCCATCGCGTGGTCGAAGTGCAGAAAGGCGGCAAGGTCGCGCTGGATGAGAATCTGGAGCGATAGAACGGGTCGCCCGCCCTTGGACTTGGCTTTTGTTTGAAGATCAGTCCGGCGACCAGAAAGTCAAAGCCCACGCGCTAAACCTTCCGCAACAAAAAAAGGCTGCCATTTCTGGCAGCCTCTTTCATGTCGTGGAGGAGTGGTGGTCAGAATCCCCAGCCCCGGCCTCCGCGATAGCTCGATTGATACCCAGCCGCATAGCCACTGCTGTACTCAGACCGGTAATAGTTCTTGTCGCCGTATGAGCCGTTGTAGCCATGGGTCCGGTTTCCGTACTCGTTGCGGGGATTGGGATTGAACGGCTTGTTCTGCGCCATATCGCGGCGCGCCATGTAGCTGCCGTCCTGATAGCCGAAGCTGTAACCCGCATTTCTGCCGCCTCCGGCACGGCCATAACCGCCGCCGGGGTAGCCGTAGCCGCCGCTGGGATAGCCATAGCCGCCGTTGGGATAGCCATAGCCGCCGCTCGGATAACCATAGCCACCGCTCGGATAACCATTTCCGCTCGGATAGCCGCGAGGATAGCGGTTATAAATCTGGCCGCCGTAGTATCCGTCGTTCTGGCGTTGATCACGTTCCCAGCGTCCACGATCCCGCTCGTGGTTCTGGTCGTTGTTGCGCCAACGGTCGTTGTTCCGGTTGCGGTCGCGATCGCCATCATGGTGACGGTCGCGATCGGTATGCTTGTCCCAGTGGTCGTGCTTGTCGTTATCGTGATCGTGGTCGCGGGCCAGAGCGAGACCGCTGAACATCAATGTCATGACAACTGCCAGGGCTGCCATCCTCATGCTTCGCATAGTTCCTCCCACCCGGCACCATCGCTCGCAGGGCTTGATTGCAATCACGCCTGCCCTCGAAGCGACTCCTGGGACCGGTTCACTGAGTTCTCGGATGCCAACGCAAATAAAATTGGCTGTACCGCGGAGCATATTTATTCGAAGCTTAAGCGAACCTTAAATCTAAGTCTGGCAAGCACTTGGGAGTGATAGACTGATCAGGTTTCAGGGCGAAGGAGAAGCGATATTTATGCCAATTGAGCGGGTCGGAGTGATGGGCGCCGGGACCATGGGCAATGGCATCGCCCACGTTTTCGCGCGCAGCGGATATCGCGTGACACTGTGCGATGTGGAACAGAGATTTCTCGACCGCGGCCTCGAAACCATCGGCAAGAACCTCGACCGCGAGCTGGCCAAGGGCAAGATTGCGGCCGCCGACAAAGTTGCGGCGCTAAAGCGGATTGTGCCCGCGCTCGACCGCGCCCAGCTCGCGACCTGCGACTTCGTGATCGAAGCGGCCACGGAGAAATTCGAAATCAAAGCGGAAATCTTTCGCGACCTGGACCAGATTTGCCGCCCCGAAGTGATTCTGGCCACGAATACTTCTTCCATTTCGATCACCCGGCTGGCGGCCGTGACCCGGCGCCCGGCGAAAATTATCGGAATGCATTTTTTCAATCCCGTGCCGGTGATGAAGCTGGCGGAAATCGTTCGCGGACTGGCCACGTCACAGGAAACTTTCGCCACCGTGCGCGATCTGGCGCTGCAGCTCGACAAGACGCCTATCGAAGTGAACGACGCGCCCGGCTTTGTTTCCAATCGCGTGCTCATGCCGCTGCTGAACGAAGCCATGTATGCGGTGATGGAAGGCGTGGCCACTCCCGAAGCGGTGGACGAAGTGTTCAAGCTGGGCATGGCGCATCCCATGGGCCCGCTGACGCTCGCGGATTTCATCGGACTCGACGTCTGCCTCGACATCATGCGCGTGCTGCAGGAAGGCTTGGGCGATCCCAAGTACCGCCCCTGTCCGCTGCTGATCAAGATGGTGGATGCCGGCTGGCTGGGGAAAAAAAGTGGAAGAGGATTCTATAAGTACTGAATTGGGATAATGGAGGACGGGCGTCCCCGCCCGTCGTCGTCAGCTCTCTGCATGACGGGCGAGGACGCTCGTCCTCCATCACGCACTTCCAGTATGGAAACGTCATCCGATCTCGGCATCTACATCCTCGGAGCCATGCTCGGAGTGTGCGCCGGAGTTCTCGATGTAAAGGTTGGCGATCTGCTGCTGACCGCGCTCTTCGTGCTCGCGGCCACCATGCTGCTGGGCGCGCTTCGTCCCCGGCGGCCCTGGCGATGGACGCTGCTTGTGGCCGTCTTCGTCCCGCTGGTTCAACTTGCCGCCTATGCGCTGCTCACCGAAAAACCTTATCGGGCGCAGATCTACGAATCGTTTCTCGGCTTCCTGACTGGAATTGCCGGCGCCTATGCCGGAGCGACCGGAAGACGAGGAGTGGAGACTTTGTTTGGAAAGTAGGAGCGCAGCGCTGTCAGCTGTCAGCGCATAACTGCCTTCCCGAGTGCAGCAGCCAGTCGAAGGAACTTATCCGCGAATCGTCGTAATGGAGCAAGAGTTTGTGTAGCCGTGCGGTCCGAGAGTACGGGAACCTGTCTCACTGCAAACACCGGTTAAGCTGCTAGGGATCCTTCGACTTCGCCGTACGATTCGCAAAGCGAATCGTACGGCTCCGCTCAGGATGACAGGGGGGAAGTGCTGAAGGCTGAAAGCTGAAGGCTGAAAGCTGAGGGCCGAGGGCCGAGGGCCGAGGTCTGACGCCTGACGCCTGACGCCTGCCTCTCCTCATCCCATTAGTTACTCGCGTTTCCACAGGCGGCGCGAGTATTCTTCGCTCATGGGAGTTTCGCTTTCGGTGTTGGCCAGCGGCAGCCGGGGAAACAGTGCCGTGGTTTCGAGTTCACGCACAAAGATTCTGGTGGACGCCGGAATTTCCTGCCGCGAAACCGTCAAACGGATGCGCGCCCAGGGCGATGATCCGCGAACCCTTTCCGCCATCCTGATTACACACGAACACTCCGATCATGTTTACGGGCTGGCCGTGCTGGCCAGAAAGTTCCAGGTGCCGGTGTTCATGACCGGCGCCACCCACCAGGCCTGGGCGCGGTCACTGCGCGACGAAAACGGGGACCTGCCACAACTGGCGCGACTGGAAATCTTTTCCGCGGGCTGCCGTTTCCAGGTGGGAGATATTTCCATCACTCCGTTCACCATTCCGCACGATGCTGCTGATCCGGTGGGGCTGACGTTCCGCGCCGACGGTATCAAAGTGGGCATCGCGACCGATCTGGGATACATGCCGCCCAATGTTTGTGACCAGCTGCGCGCTTGCGACGCGCTGGTCATCGAGTCCAATCACGATCTGGAAATGCTGCGCTGCGGGCCCTATCCCTGGTCGGTCAAGCAGCGGGTGGGAAGCCCAACCGGGCATCTGTCGAATGACAAGCTCGCGAAATTCTTATGCACCGAATATGACGGGAACGCATCATACATAGTGCTGGCACACCTATCGGAGCTCAACAATCATCCCGAGCTCGCGCGAGTGACAGCGGAAACGGCCCTGGGACCACGCCAGACACTGTTGCATAACCGTGTGATGCTGGCACGACAATCGGAGCCGATGGAAGCGATTCAGCTGTAGCCCGTATGAGCCAGTGCGTTGATCCCATTGTAGGAAAGATTCTGGCGGGCTGGCGTTACGACATCTCCGGCCTCGCGCCCGAGATGCGCGAAGACTACGAAGACCACTTCGACGGATGCGCCCACTGCCGTTCCCGGCAGCATCTGCACCGCAACATTGATCTCGCGCTGATTGCTCTGGCCTCGCTTTCCGGCGCCGTCTTCCTGATGGCTTTTGGCGTAATCCTTCATCTCAATCCCCGGCACGCTTTCTGGCTGGAAGGGGCTGCGTTGGCGGGATTCGCGCTTTCCTCCCTGATCTGGGTGGGCGTTGCCGTGGCTACGCCTGCGCCCATGGCGGTGGTCGATGCTGCCAAGCTCGGTGCGCGCCGCGTGCACGACCGCCTGCCGGCAGAAATCCGCGCCCGCTTGCCGGAAGAACTCCGCCTGAAAATTACCGGATCGTAGTAATCAATTCTTGGTCGGTTGTCGTTCCCATCACCCCTGTTATTTCGTCCTGCATTTCCAGGGAAACTAGGGCAAAATCGGGCTGGAATGGGGAACTCGCTCAAGCTCTTGCGAACAGTTCAGGTGGCGATGCTGGTCAGCATTGGCCTGTATGCATTCATCGCCGGGCGCCATGGCCCCGTCTCCAAGGTAGTGCCACTCGCATTCATCTACTCGATAGTAGTGCTGGCGGCGTCCATGGCTGGAGCAATTTTGTTAGTACGCCGGATCATACTGAAGCCGGCGGAGAGTACGCTGGCGGGGGATCCTGAAAACGTGGCTGCGCTCAATCGCTGGCGTTTCGGCTATATTGCCACATTCGCGCTCAGTGAGTCAGTAGCGCTTTATGGAGTTGTCTTGCGTTTCGCCGGACTCGGCTTTCGGCAGGTGATTCCATTTTTCCTCGCCGGTTTCATCCTGATGTTGTTTTTCGGTCCGCGCCGTCCCTCCAATGCGATAGGCTAGAGGCATGTCCATCAATGGTCCCGACGACCTGGCCGGCATGCGCGCCGCGGGCGCGATTGTTCGCCGCATGCTCGAAGCCATGAAGCGGGCAGTGCGGCCCGGCGTCACCACCGCCGAACTGGATGCGGTCGGCGCCGCGGTCATGCACGAACACGGTGCGCAATCGGCTCCGCAACTGGTGTACAAGTTTCCCGGAGTGAATTGCATCAGCCTGAACGACGAAGCCGTGCACGGCATCCCCGGAGAGCGGGCAGTCGAGGCTGGCGACCTCGTCAAGCTTGACGTCACCATTGAAAAAGACGGATTCATGGCCGACGCCGCTGAGACTGTGGCCGTGGGCGAGGTTTCGGAAGAAAACCGGCGCCTGATTGCCTGCGCCGAGCGGGCCTTTACTAAAGCCATGCTGGTGGCGCGCGCCGGTTTCCGTGTGTTCGAGATTGGCCGCGTGGTCGAGCGCGAAGTCCGGCGCAGCGGCTTCTCCGTGATTCGCGATCTGGGCGGACACGGCATTGGACGCACCATCCACGAAGCGCCCCGCGTGCCCAACTATGCCGATCCCGAAGCCAATCAGATTCTGACCGAAGGCCTGGTGATTACCGTGGAGCCGATTATCGCCGCCGGGTCGGGACGCGCGGTCGTGGCCAAAGACGGTTGGACAGTGCGCACCGCGGACCGCCGGCCATCAGCGCACTTCGAACACACTCTGGTGATCACCACGGGCGAGCCGATTCTGCTGACCGCCAGCTAGCTTCCCAAAAACCTCAACCACGAAGGACACCGAGGTGCACCAAGGACTTCCCCGGAATTTGGGTTTCCTTTGTGATCCTTCGTGTCCTTTGTGGTTGAGGCTTTTTCTGCGCACTGCCCGAGGCTGATCGATCTCGATTGCTACAATCCCTGAACGTGTCCATTTCGTTTCAGATCGATGCGACTTCCGGAGCCGCCCGCGCCGGACGCCTGACCACGCCGCACGGAGTGGTCGAAACCCCAGTCTTCATGCCGGTTGGTACCCTGGCTTCCGTCAAAGGAGTATCGCAGGACATTCTGGAAGAACTGGGCGTCCAGATTCTCTTAGGGAACACCTACCATCTTTATTTGCGGCCGGGAGTGGAGCAGGTGCGGCAGTTGGGCGGGTTGCATCGTTTCATGGCCTGGCCGCGGCCGATTCTTACCGACTCGGGCGGCTTTCAGGTTTTCAGCCTGAATGAATTGCGCAAGGTGACGGAGGAAGGCGTAACCTTTCGCTCGCATCTGGACGGATCGGCGCATTTCTTCAGCCCGGAAAGCGCCATGGAGGCGCAGATCGGCCTGGGCGCGGACATCATCATGGCATTTGATGAATGCACCGAGTATCCGGCCGACCGGGAGCGGGCGCGGCAGTCGATGGAGTTGACGCTGCGCTGGGCCGCACGCAGCCGGAAGTATTTCGAGGAACGTCGGCACGAAGTTCCGTGGAGCGATGATCACGTAGGGGCGGACGCCCTCGTCCGCCCAGCCGAGCGCAGCTCGGCGGTTTTGGATCCGGCGGTCTCGGATTCGGCGGTTTTGGATCCGGCGGTCTCGGATTCGGCGAACATGGATTCTGCAGCCTTGGCGAGCTGGGGTCAAGCAGCCTTGGCGAGCTTGCGCTCGCCCGCCCGGACGAGGGCGTCCGGGCCTACGCATGCAGGATCGCAATCTCTTTTCGGGATCGTGCAGGGCGGCATGGATCCCGCATTGCGAAAAGAGTCGGCTGAACGCACCATCGAGATCGGCTTTCCCGGCTATGCCATCGGGGGTCTTAGCGTGGGCGAGCCGCGAGCCCTTACCCGGGAAATCGTGGAAGCCACGCTGCAGCACCTTCCTGCCGGCCAACCGCGCTACCTGATGGGAGTTGGCACGCCGGAGGAGATTGTCGAATACGCCAATCTGGGAATCGACATGATGGATTGCGTCCTGCCCACCCGGGCGGCCCGGCACGGCCTGCTCTTTACCTCGGAGGGTCGGGTTTCGATCAAACAGGCCAGATTCGCGGCTGACCAGGGCCCGCTCGATCCCAATTGCGGTTGCCGGGTCTGCCGGCGCTATTCCCGGGCCTATCTGCGGCATCTTTATGCTGCCAATGAGGTTCTGGCCCAAGTCTTGAATACCGTCCACAACCTTACCTTCTACCTTGACACCATGCGGGCGGTGCGTCATTCTATTGCGCTTGGGAATAAGGCCCAACTTCTTTCTGGGGAGCAGTCTGGAGCAAAACCATAAGTCTGGCATCCCCAGTTCATGCCTGAAGCTGAAAGAATCTCCGGCCTGAGGAAGCAAGAAATCCTGCGGTAAAATGCACAGGGCGAGGACGCGCCTAGGGGCCTAGTCCTGATTTGTTGCGGGTGGAAGCGAGTGGTTGCATGAACATCGCAAACTTACTGGCGCTGCAAACTTTAGGGTCGGGAAGCTGGCTGGGGTTTGCTCCCCTGATCTTTATCTTTGCCATCTTTTATTTTCTCCTGATCATGCCCCAACAGCGCCGCCAGAAAAAATGGCAGCAGATGCTGAACGATCTGAAGACCGGGGACAAGGTTGTGACCAGCGGCGGACTGCGCGGGACCGTCATCGCGCTGCGGGAGGATTACATACACCTGCGTGTCCCGCCGGACAATTTACGCATCGAAGTGACCCGGGCCTCGGTGGCCTCGGTGGTAGCGCCGGAAGACAAGAACAACAAAGCGGCGTGAAGAGTCGGGGCAGCGCTGCCGTAAGCTGCCGGCGCCACAGCCCATGAAGCGAAGAAACTGATCGTCAGGCCATGAACAAGACTTTAGGTTGGAAGCTCGGACTTAGCGTCGCCACCCTGGTGGTATTCCTGTTTGGCATCTTCGGCGTCCCCAAGGATTTCTCCGGCCGTGGACTGCTGGCGGCGCTGCAGGAACACATTCATCTGGGGCTGGACCTCAAGGGCGGAACTCACCTGATCCTGCAGGTGCAGGTCAATGATGCGGTGAATGGCGATTCGGACCGTGCGCTGGAACGGGTGAAGGAAGACCTCCGCACCCACAAGATCAATTACACCGAGATCACCAAGCCTGATCCGGTCAATCATCCTGACCAGATCGTGCTGAAGGGAGTGCCGCCGGAGTCCACCTCTGATCTGCGCTCCGACGTGAACGAACGGCTGCCAGAATACGACCTCAACTCGGGCGCGGACAACTCCTGGACTTTCTCCATGAAGCCGCAAGCCGAGGCCGAGCTCAAGAACCGCGCCGTGACCCTGGCCATTGAGACCATCCGCAACCGCATTGACCAGTTGGGCGTGAGCGAGCCTGTGATCCAGGAGCATGGCCTGGGTCAGTATCAGATTCTGGTGCAACTCCCCGGAGTGGACGATCCGGCGCGAGTGAAAGAAATCATGCAGTCCACCGCCATGCTGGAAATCAAGCAGGTGCTGGGCGGGCCATACTCCAGCGAGCAGGATGCCCTGCAGCAGCACAATGGCGTGCTGCCTCCGGACTCCATGCTGCTGCAGGGACGCACGGTTGACCGCCAGAACACCGACGATTCCGGGGCAGAGTATTACCTGGTGACGCGCAGCTCGGCGGTGGCAGGCGCCGATCTGCGGTCGGGTGGCGCCTCGGTTGGACGCGACTCCAACACCAATTCTCCCGACGTCGGCTTCGTCCTGACCAACGAGGGGGGAAGAAAGTTTGCCGCTTTCACTGGGTCACACGTGGGAGACAAGCTGGCCGTGGTCCTGGATAATCGAGTGCGTGAAGTGGCCACCATCAACGAGCAGATCCACGACCAGGGGAGGATCAGCGGCGGCGGGATGAGCGAACAAGCCGCCAAAGATCTGGCCCTGGTGCTGAACTCGGGCGCGCTGCCGGCGGGCATCAAGTATCTGGAAGAACGTACGGTGGGACCGTCATTGGGATCGGATTCGATCCGGGCCGGAGTGCAAGCGGCGGTCATTGGCATGCTCGCCGTCCTGATTTTCATGCTCGTGTACTATCGTGGCGCGGGCATCAACGCCGATCTGGCGCTTATCCTGAACCTGGTGATTCTACTGGGGTTCATGGGATACTTCGGCGCCACGCTGACCCTGCCGGGAATTGCCGGCGTGATTCTGACCGTGGGCATGGGCGTGGACTCGAACGTGCTGATTTTCGAGCGTATCCGGGAGGAACTCCGGAACGGAAAGACGCCGCCCTCGGCGGTGGAGCAGGGCTTCGCGCATGCTTGGGTCACGATCGTAGACACCCACGTGACCACTATCGTTTCAGCGGCGATCCTGTTTTTGTTTGGCACCGGTCCGGTCAAGGGTTTCGCGGTCACTTTGACCTTTGGCCTGCTGGCCAACCTGTTTACCGCGGTGTTCGTCTCCCGCATGATCTTTGACTGGATTTTGAGCCGCAAGCAGCGTGGAGAGCAGTTGAGTATTTGAGGGGGCATTTCCGGGCCGTAGTTGAACGAGTTTCTTTGCGTTCTTTGCGGGTTCCTTGGCGAATTTTGCGGTAAAAGCTCTTTAACCGCAGAGCGTGCCAAGGACGCAAAGGGAAGACAGATCAAGCAGCCAAAAGAAGGGTTTAACGTCAGCGTGGAATTTTTTCGAAATCCGAACATAGACTTTCTGGGCAAGAAGTGGTATTTTCTCGCCTTTTCGTTGTTGTTCAGCCTGGCGGGGATACTGTCAATGTTCTTTTGGCACGGCGTCCCGCTGGGCGTAGACTTCCGGGGCGGCACCCTGGTCTATGTGAAGTTCGCGCACCCGCCCCATGACAACGAGATTCGCGCGGCGCTCGAAAAGGTGGGCTTGGGACAGGCCAAGATTCAACGCCTGGGAGCCATTGCCAACAACGAAGTGCTGATCGATCTTGACGTCCGCGAAACCAGCGAAAAAGCGCTCGATCAAGGCAAGGTACAAATTATCAGGGCCCTGGAGACCAATGCTCCAGCCGGCAAGCTGGACTTGAATAACACCAGCTCTTTGACATTAGCCAATTACCTGCTGGAGAAAGATCCGCTGCGCGCCGGAACCGACGCCAGCCAGCGCTACGCGGCCGCAGCCAAGGCCATCGTCGACTATCGCGACAAGACCAAGGGCGGAGTCTTGAGTTCGATGGATGAACTCAAGAATGCCGTGGACCCCGCGGTAGTCGCGGCTTTGCCGGACGGTTTCTTTCTTTCTGATTTCGGTGTCTATCAGGTAGAGATCGTGGGTCCGCAGGTGGGCAAGCAGTTGCAGAGCCAGGCCAAGTGGGCGGTCGTTTATTCCCTGGCCGGTATGCTGGTCTATCTGGGCTTTCGCTTCGAGTGGATTTACGGCGTGGCCGCGGTGGTCACGGTTTTCCACGATACCCTGATCACGGTGGGCGCCTTCTCCCTGGCCGACAAGGAAATCTCGCTGACCGTGATCGCGGCGATCCTGACCCTGATCGGCTATTCGAATAACGACACCATCGTGATTTTTGACCGCATCCGGGAGAACTTGAAGTTGATGCGGCGAGAAAAGTTGTCAGAAATCGTAAACCGGAGTATTAATCAAACGCTAAGCCGGACGATCCTGACGGCGGGGTTGACGTTTCTGACGGTCTTGGCCCTGTACCTGTTCGGCGGGGAGGTGCTGCATGGCTTCTCCTTTGCGCTGGTGATCGGGATCCTGATCGGAACTTATTCCTCGATTGCGATAGCAGCGCCCATTCTGGTGGCCTACCAGGATTGGCGGACAACCCGGGGTAAGCCGGTGCCGGTGATCTCGAGCAAAGGCAAGGCCGTGAGCGGCAAGGGTCGAGTGGCCAGCGGCCAGTAGGCCGAATGCAGAGCCGGTTCTGGCGAAATCGGGTGTAGTTTCAATAGTTTGAAGGGGCTGTAAGGAATGCGGGGCGTTTGGTGGGCTTGGGAGCAAAGCAGCTGCAGGCGGTGTCTAAACATACGTAGGGTCTAGCAGGAGAATCCTTATGTTTGAAGATAGCCTCATTGAATCGGGCGGCAGACTTAAAACAAAGCGTGGCCTGACGACATTTCTGTCGTTTGGTTTGCAGATAGCTCTGGTCGGAGTGCTGGTGCTCATCCCCCTGCTGTTCACCGAAGCTCTGCCCAAAACCCAGTTGATGACCTTCCTGGTAGCGCCGCCGCCACCGCCGCCACCGCCGCCACCACCCGCTGCGACCCCCATCAAGGTGGTAAAGATCATTCAGACCGACATCATCAACGGGCAACTGCGCACCCCCACCAAGATCCCGGAAAAAATACAGATGATCAAAGAGGAAGAGGCGCCGCCTCCGGTTTCCACCATGGCCGGTGTGGTGGGCGGTGTCCCGGGCGCCGCAGGCGGTCAAATGGGCGGCGTGATCGGCGGCATTATCAATTCGACCCCGATCGCAGTGCCCAGAGTGGCCACTCCGCAGCGTGTGCGGGTTTCGCAAGGCGTGACCCAGGGTTTGCTGATTCGCAAAATTCAGCCTACTTATCCCCCTCTGGCACGGCAGGCACGCATCCAAGGTTCAGTGTTACTCCAAGCCGAGATCAGCAAGGATGGGTCAATTCAGAACCTGCGCCTGATCAGCGGTCACCCGATGCTGGCTCCGTCCGCCATTGAGGCGGTGAAGCAGTGGAAGTACCGGCCGTACATCCTGAACGGCGAGCCGGTCGAAGTGGAGACTCAGATTACGGTCAACTTTACCCTGGCCGGGGGTTAGATTCCGTGGATGTGGCGGCAACGCAGTTTCGCGGTACGAAATAGTTTCGCAACCTGACAAGCTCTGAGGAGGGAAAGCAACTCATGTTCGTAGCCAATCTAGCAGCACTTACTTACGCACATATGTCCACTATGGCGGCCTGGTTTTTCCAGGAGCAGGCACAAGTGGGTTGGGACCCGATTTCGCTGTGGCACCAGATGGGTATTCCAGCGAAAGCAGTGGTCATCATTCTGTTTGTCATGTCGGGTTGGTCAATCGGAGTCATGATTGATCGCGCCATGGCCTTCAGTGCCGCGCGTAAACAATCGCGTGCGTTTGCTCCCGCCGTGGCCGGCGCGCTGCGCGATGGCAAGATCGAAGAAGCCATCAAAGTTGCAGAGCGCAACAAGAAAAGCCATCTGGCCAAGGTTGTAACCTCGGGCTTGATGGAATTCCGGGCGCACCAGGAAAGCGGCGAGATTCCGGGCGAGACCATCGAAGCTTCCAAGCGCGCTCTGGAGCGCACCGAAGCCATCGTTCACGCCGAACTGAAGCGCGGCCTGGGCGGCCTGGCAACCATTGGTTCAACAGCCCCGTTCGTGGGACTGCTGGGCACGGTGGTCGGCATCATCAACGCGTTTAAAGGGATTCAGTCCGAAAAAGCCACCGGTCTGGCAGCGGTCGCCGGCGGTATTTCGGAAGCGCTGGTGACCACCGCGATCGGACTCTTCGTAGCCATTCCGGCCGTGATGATGTTCAACTACCTGACCGGACGCGTGGAAGCCTTCGACGTGGAGATGGATAACTCGTCGAGCGAATTGATTGATTACTTCCTGAAGCGGCGAGGATTGCGCCGCTCCTAGGCCTAAACCCCAGGCTGCAACCTCAGAGTGGCTGATCTGGCGCCGGGTGAAGTCCCGGCGCCAGGCTCAAAGGCATGAGGGAAGGCGTGAGGTCGAGAGCCCGAGGCGCTGAGAATCATTCTTAGCGGGGGGCGGATTTTGCGGGTAACCCGCCCAGGAGATGTGAGTTTATGGCGTTGAATAAGCGGAACGAGGGAGTCAAGGTCAACTCCAACATCAACGTGACCCCCATGGTGGACGTGATGCTGGTGTTGCTGATCATCTTCATGGTGATCACGCCCATGCTGCAGCACGGTGTAAGCGTGGACATGGCGAAGGTAAATAATCCAGAAGCGATGCCGGACGCCGACAAGGAAGACGCCCTGCTGGTGTCGATCATGCGCGACGGTACCGTCTACTTCGGGACTGACAAGCTGCCGGCTGACCAGTTGACGGGCAAAGTCAGGGACCGCCTGGCCAATCGGGTGGACAAGCGGGTGTTCGTTAAGGCGGACGCGCGCGCCCGGTTCGGGTCCGTGGTTGAGGTCGTGGACAATGTGCGGGCGGCGGGCGTGGATCAGTTGGGTCTGCTGACCGAGCAGCGCAAGGCGACCACCGCCGCACCGGCTCCGCCGGCTGCTCCGCCCAGTGGCGGACAATAGCCTGGAGTTCGTAGCCAGACGTTCGTAGCCAAGACATTTGTAGCCAAGACATTCGAGGAGAACTGTTATGGGAATGGCAATGGGATCGGGCGGCGGTCAGAGCGCGGACATGAATGTCACGCCGCTGATTGACGTGCTGCTGGTGCTGATCATCATCTTCATGGTGATCACGCCGTTAACCCCCAAGGGACTGGATGCACTGGTGCCCCAACCGCCACCGCCGAATGCGCCCAAGAATACGACCCCGGACCGCACCATCGTGGTGCAGTTGATCGACCGGGGAGCAGGTCAGCCGCCGGCACTGAAGATCAACCAGGAGGACACGACCTGGGACAACCTGCAGGGCCGCTTGACCGACATCTTCAAGACACGCGCGGAAAAGGTGATGTTCGTCAAGGGCGACGATGCAGTTCCGTTTGCTGATGTGGCCAACGTAATTGACATCGCGCATGCGTCGGGCGTCGATAAAGTGGGTCTGATCACGGCCAAGATTGAAGCCGGCGGCTAAGCCCGAATGAGGTTGTGGTACCCCGTGGAGGGGCGGACGTTTGTCCGCCCAGTCGTCCCATCCGCGCCCGCTGGGCACGGTCGCGTGCGGGTCGTCCGTTGGCAGCAGCGCAAGCCTGACGATTTCTGGCAAGGGAGACTTACAGCGCAATGAAAACAAGCATACGAATGCTGGCAATGGCGGCGCTCGGGTTGGCGTTGCTGGCCACCACGGGCTGCAGCAAGCTCAAGGCGCGGGACCAGCTCAACAAAGGCGTGCAGTCGTACAAAAGCGCCAAGTACGAAGAGGCCATCAACCACTTCCAGCAGGCAGTGTCGCTTGATCCCAGCCTGCTGAATGCGCGTCTCTACTTGGCCACGGCGTTTGCCCAGCAATATATTCCCGGCGTCGACGCCGAGGACAACAATCGCATGGGGCAGAACGCGATTGACCAGTACGAGGCGGTGCTGGAGCGCGATCCCAAGAACATCAACAGCGTGAAAGGGATCGCCTACCTGTACCTGCAGATGAAAAAGTTTGAGGACGCCAAGAAGTTTTACCGCAAGGCCATTGATCTCGACCCCAACGATCCCGAGCCTTACTACTCGGTGGCGGTCATCGACTGGACGCAGAGTTACCAGCCCCGCATGGAAGAGCGCGCCAAGGCAGGACTCAAGCCGGACGAGTGGATCATGAAGGACAAGTCCAACAAGAAGGTCTGCGAGGACCTGCGGGAGAAGAACTCGCCCGTGATCGAAGATGGAATTGCGGAGTTGCAGAAGGCGCTGGAGTTGCGGCGTGATTACGACGATGCCATGGCTTATCTGAACCTTCTGTACCGCGAGCGGGCAGACTTGCAGTGCGATGACCCGGCCGCACATGCCGCGGATTTGAAGACAGCTGACGAATGGGTCGACAAGACCATGGCCACCAAGAAGGCCAAGGCCGAAAAGCAGCCCGGCAATCAGGGCATCACCATGCCCAGCAAGTAGGATGTCCGCAATTCTTTAGCTGACGAAAGCCTCTTCTGCGCAAGAAGAGGCTTTCGTATTTTGAGGGCAGTCATCAGTCGTCGGTCGTCGGTCGTCAGTCGTCAGTCGTCAACACGCGATCAGCCGCGAAGCGGCGAAATAGTGTAGCCCGGGGCGCAAGCCCCGGGGTGAGAAAGGGAAACGTAGGAGCCCTGAAAGGGCGAAAGAAACCGACCAAACAAAAAATTTGGCCCGTGCCACCACAGCATGAGCGTGGACGCTCGCGCCCACCTGAATGATGTTCAAGAAGATTCTCATCGCCAACCGGGGAGAGATCGCGGTCCGGGTCATTCGCGCCTGCCGCGAGTTGGGAATTCTCTCGGTTGCGGTGTATTCCGACGTGGATCGCACCGCCCTGCACGTTCTAATGGCCGACGAGGCTTGGCCCATCGGCGCCGCTGCCGCGGCCGAGTCCTACCTTAACATCGACAAAATTCTCGTGGTCGCGAAGCGCTGCGGCGTGGGCGCGATTCATCCCGGCTACGGGTTTCTTTCGGAGAATCCGAGGTTCGCCCAAGCTTGCGCCGACGCGGGCATAAAGTTCATCGGGCCAACCGCGGCCTCGATGGAAATGATGGGATCAAAGACCCGGGCCCGCCAGGAGATGGAGAAGGCCGGGGTGCCGTTTGTGCCGGGAACCTCCCGCGCGCTCGATTCCGTCCAGCAGGCGAAGGACGTGGCGGCGAAAATCGGCTATCCCGTCATGCTGAAAGCGGCGGCGGGCGGAGGCGGCAAAGGCATGCGCCTGGTGCATTCAGCCCACGAACTGCAACCCGCGCTGGAAGCGGCCCAGAGCGAGGCGCAGCGGGCCTTTGGCGATGGCGAGGTGTACCTGGAGAAAGCGATTGTGAACCCGCGGCATATCGAGATGCAGGTGCTGGCGGACGAACACGGCCACACCGTCTATCTCGGTGAGCGTGAGTGTTCCCTGCAGCGCCGGCATCAGAAGGTGCTGGAGGAGGCGCCCTCGCCGCTGCTCGACGAGGACATGCGACGGCGCATGGGCGAGGTTGCCGTCCGGGTGGCCAAGGCCGCCAACTACAGCAACGCGGGCACGGTCGAGTTTCTGGTGGACCAGCAGAAGAATTTCTATTTTCTGGAGATGAACACGCGCCTGCAGGTTGAGCACCCGGTGACGGAGATGGTCACGGGCCTGGATCTCGTGGACCTCCAAATTCGCATCGCGGCCGGGGAGGAGCTGCCGTTCCGGCAGGAAGACATTCTCATCCGGGGACATGCGATCGAGTGCCGCATCTATGCGGAAGATGCGGACAACAATTTTTTCCCCAGTCCGGGGAAGATCGAGATGCTGCAGACTCCGGCGGGGCCGGGAATCCGGCTGGACAGCGGAGTGTATGCCGGCTGGACCGTGCCCATTGATTACGATCCGCTGCTGGCAAAGCTGGTGGGCTACGGGCAGGACCGGCAGCAGGCAATTTCCCGGCTGGTTCGCGCTCTCTCCGAATACTTCGTCTCTGGAATCAAGACCAACCTGGGGTTGTTCCGGAGGATCCTGGCGGATGAAAACTTTCGCTCCGGCGAAATCGATACCGGATACCTCGAGCGCCTGATGGCGGCCGTTCGAGAGCAGGATCAGGCCGGGGCCGATGGTGACGAAGCCAGGAAAAGATCTACGGACATCGCCGCCATAGCCGCCGGCGTCTTTACGATGCTGGACTCGACGTCGAAGGCCGCCGCGCTGAACAACGGAATGGGCGCAACCGATTCTGGTCCGGCAATTTCCACCTGGAGAAAGGCGGCGCGAACCGAAGGCTTGGCATAGCGCGATTTTGATGGAGGACGGGCGTCCTCGCCCGTCATTGCAAGGTCCGCAGCCGGACGGGCGTCTTCGCCCGTTTTCCATCGCAATTCCGAAATGATCTACGACGTCACCATCGACGGAGCAGTCTCGCCGGGTGGATCTCAATCTGGATCGCGCCGCCGGGCGCTGGCGCTGTCTTGTGGACGGACGTGAAGTCGAGATGGATGCAGTGCTGTCGCAGCCGGACGTGCTGTCCATCCTGATCGAGGGGAAGGTCTACCAGATCAGGCGCGAGCAACTGGCATCCGGCCTACGAATCTGGATTGGCGATCAGTCCTACGCGGCCGAAGTGTCTGACCCGCGATCATTGCGCGGTCGCCAGGTCCGTGGGGACGCCGGCAAGGGGCCGCGGTACCTGGTGGCTCCCATGCCCGGGAAGGTGGTTCGGTTTCTGGTCAGCGCGAACTCGCCGGTCGAAGCGGGGCAGGGCGTGGTCGTGGTCGAAGCGATGAAGATGCAGAACGAAATCAAATCTCCAAAAAAGGGGATTGTGCTGAAATTATCGGTGAGTGAGGGCGCGGCGGTGAATGCCGGCGATGTGCTGGCGATTGTGGAGTAGGGAGCACCGATTGATCCCCACGAACCACGTAGGGGCGGGTGCCCTCACCCGCCCGGCCGGGCGAAGCCCGGCAGTTTTTGCCTGGTTCGGATCCAACCCTTACCCAATACCCTGGCGAGCTGCGCTCGCCTGCCCGGACGAGGGCGTCCGGGCCTACGCGGGTTCGTGGTGGGTGGATCGATTCCTACTGGGCGGTACCGTTGCCATCCAGGACTTTTTGGGCGTAATAGTTTTCTACCTTGGCCTGGTCGCGGAGGACCTCGTAGTACGCGGCCTTCAGCAGTTGTTCGCGACGGTCGCGGAGCTGGGTTCGAATGGCCTGCTGCACGCGCGGGTCGGCCAACTCGCGTTGTCCCGCCGGTTCCTTTGAAATCAGCTTCACAATCTGGTATCCCGCGATCTGCTTGTTCATGGGGTTGATGAGCGGGATCAGTCCGCTGTACTGTCCGGGTTTCAGTTTGGCCACGGCATCGCGTGTGCCGGGATCGGTATTGTGCAGGGAAGATTCCGGCGCGAAGCCCAAGTCGCCTCCACTGCCGGAAGTCTCCGCGTCTTCGGAGTAATTCATCGCCAGGGTCCCGAAGTCGTCGCCGCTGTCCAGCCGATTCATGATCATCTGGATTTTCTTGCGGGCATCGGCGTCATTCTGCGCTTTGTCATTCTTAAGATTATGGACTTGAGGATTGGGGGTGGTGGTCACCAGGATCCTCGCCAGGTGATACTGCGGTTCGATCAGGTTGAATTCCGCCTTATGCGCGTTGTAGTAGTTCGTAATGTCCTGGTCCGTCACGTTGATCTTGGACGTGATTTCCTTGTTCAGTACTTTGTCGACCGTAAGGGAGCGGCGCAAATCGCGCTTGAAGTCGTCGACCGTGATCTTCTTTTCCTTCAAGCGAGCTTCAAACTGCTCCTTGGTGTAGGGCGATTTGATTTCGTTCAGCTTGCTGTCCACTTCTTCGTCGGTGGCCAGCAGGCCCAGCTTTCCGGCGCGGCGCATCAGGATCTCATTGTCGATCAATTCCTTCAGAATGCTGAGGCGCAGGCTGGTGGCCTGCTCGCCGACCGGCACCTGGTCGGAACCGGCAGTCTGGTTCTGGTAGTACTTTTCCACGTCGGCCCGGTAGATCTTGCGGCCATCCACGGTAGCGGCCACATCGTCGCCGGCGCGCTTGGAACTGCAGCCGGCAAAAAACATCAAAAGGTAAACCGCAAAAAGTGTGACCAGGCTGCGACGCAAGAGATCGTGTATCTTCAAATCAGATCCTCCACATTGCCGGTCCGTATTTTGATTTTGGCCCGGCCAATCATTCACAAGTCATCATCGGGTAAGTGCTGGATTATTTGCTCCCGGGCTGCGGCACCTTGTCCGGGGGTGGGGCGGGATGCGCCGGCGGCGTCTCGCCCGCCTGTACCAGGGCGCGATCCAGAATCGTCCGAAGCTCGCTGATCGGCAGAGCTCCATCCACCTTCTCTCCATTCACGAACATGGTAGGGGTGGCTTCCACGCCCAGCGCTTCGCCCTCGTGGACGGAAGCCTTCACGTTATCGTCCTGCTGCGCTTTAATGCAAGCCTGGAGCTTGGTCGCGTCCAGATTGTGCTTTTGTCCCTGCGCCACGGCCAGGCGATCGAGCACGGCGAACTCGCCGTCGTGACTTTTCTCGGAGCTCACTTCTTTCTGGTTGGCATGGATGTAGTCGGCGAAATCCCAATACGCATCCTGGTTTTGCGCCGCCAGGCAGTTGGCGTCCACCGCGGCATGGGTGGCCCAGGGATGGATCTCAGCCAGCGGGAAATCCTTATAGATGAACACGACGCGGTCGCCATACTCCTTCAGCAGGTCAGGGAACAGCATCTGGTGCATGCGCGAGCAGAAGGGACATTCGAAGTCGTCGTAGTTGACCGCGACCACCTTGGCCTTGCTGTTGCCGCGGGTGGGACGGCCGTTGACGTCGATCTTTTTCATGATCTCGGCGAATGGATCCTTGCTCAGGTCGAGCTTGGTCATGCGGATCAGGGTCTTGCCATCCTTGGCCAGGAGGAAATCGTAGGTCTGCTTCTTCCCGCCGCCATCGAAGGTGATGGTCAGCGCATCGTAATTCGGAAACTCGCTGGGCCGGGTCGGACCCAGAACGACTTTTACGTCGGATGGAATGGTGTAGAAGCTGCGCACTTGTTGCTCGATCCGCCGAGCCACCTCGGGAGGCGTTGACTGGGCCGCGCAGCCCAGACAAACGAGCAGAAGCACAAGGGTGGCACGCCGCAGAAACGTCACTAGAAACCGCCTGTACATTGAGGATTAGCCATGATTATCTCACACGGTGGAGAAGGCCAATTGCCGAATGAGGGAGCGGAAGGGCCATTTTGGAGGATGAAATCAGTGCCCACGGGTCAAGACTTCAGCGGCCAGGAGAGCGTTCATGGAGCCGGAGCGGAAGCCTTCCAGGTCCAGAGTCACAAACTTGAACCCCAAAGCCTTGAAGATGCGGGTAAATTCGGCGGCCATTTCCGGGCTGAGCGCGCGGGGCAGTTCTTCCCGCGCGATTTCGAGGCGCACAATCTCTCCATGATGACGGACGCGGACCTGACGAAAACCGAGGGCATGGAGGGCGTCCTCGCCGCGTTCGACGGCGCGCAGGGCCTCGCGCGTGACTTCGCGTCCGTACTCGATGCGGGAAGACAGGCAGGCGGAAGCAGGCTTGTCCCATACGCGCAGCCCGGCTGCCTGGGAGAGTTCACGGATCTCCCGCTTGCTGAGTCCGGCCTGGCGCAGCGGGGCGGCGACCCGGTGCTGCTCGGCGGCCTTTTGGCCGGGACGGAAATCGCCCTGGTCGTCCAGGTTTACCCCGTAAGCGATGGAATCGAAACCGCGCCGGCCGCGAAACTCCTCCATCAAGGTGAACAGTTCGTCCTTGCAGTGAAAGCAGCGGGACGAGTCATTGCGCGCGTATTCCGGCCGGTCGAGTTCACCGGTCACGATAATCTCCAGCGGGATGCCTTGTTCTCCGGCAAAGGCGGTGGCATCCGCCAGTTGGGCGCGGGCCAGGCTGGGCGAGTCGGCGATGACCGCCAGCATGTCGCCGCCCAGCGTCTGGTGGGCTGCCCAGGCCAGAAAGGCCGAATCTACGCCGCCCGAGTAAGCAACCAGAGTTCGACCCAGGCTGCGAAGATGCTCATCGAGCAAGGCTCGTTTGGAGGCGAGATTGGGTTCGTCCGGCACAGAGATATCTTACGACGGTTGGTGGGTTAGCGCGAATTCTGCGAGCGAATCGAGCCCTGCGGGTGTCATCCTGAGCGGAGTATTTCCATTCGCTCGCGAATGGAAAAGGTGGAGTCGAAGGACCCCTATGGGAACGTCCCCCGTCGTGCTCGCCCTGACCTCGCGTCTGTGAAAACCCGCCAAGCCTAATTAACCCGTGTAGCTGTCAGGGGTCCTTCGACTCCGAGATTGCTTCGCTACGCGAAGCAATCACTGCGCTCAGGATGACATGTGATCTAAAAAACAACTTCGTGTCTTATACTTTCGCGTTGCATGCCCACTTCCCCTACACATCGTCTGGCCTACATCGACTGGATGCGCGGCCTGGCCTGTGTCCTGATGTTTCAAACTCACTGCTATGACTCCTGGCTGAGTGCCGGGGCGCGGAAGACCACGTTTTTCATGTGGTCCCAACTGGGTGGGACCTTGCCGGCGCCGCTGTTTCTCTTTCTGGCGGGAATTTCCTTCGCCCTGGTGACCGACAAACTGCGCCAGAAGGGGGTGGCGCCGAATGCGATCGCCCACAAGACCATCTGGCGCGGCGCGGAAATTCTGGCGCTGGGGCTCCTGTTCCGTTTGCAGGAGTACGTCCTGGCCTGGGGCTGGTCCCCCTGGAGCGACCTGTTGCGGGTGGACATTCTGAATACCATTGGCGTCTCCATGATGCTGATGGGTGGAGTGTGCTGGATCGTGCTCAGGCTGGCCATGGCCTCCCGTGTGCGGCAGGTTCTTGGGATAACGGCGGGCGCAGTCGCTCTGCTGATTTCCCTGCTGACCCCGCTGCTCTGGACCACGTGGCGCCCACGATGGCTGCCTTGGCCGATCGAGTCGTATATCGACGGCGTGCATAACCTGGGCCAGCCGCAGTCGTGGCTTTTCCCCATCTTTCCCTGGACGGCGTTCGCCTTCGCCGGTCTCGCCCTCGGGTTTCTTCTGCTGAGCGATTGGGCCCGGCGGCGGGAAGCGGCGGTGTTCGCGGGGGCCGGCGCATGCGGCGTGGGCCTGATCTATCTGGCACGATGGATGGATGCCCGGCCCGGGCGAGTTTATGCCGTCTATGACTTCTGGCATACCAGCCCGAACTTCTTTCTGATTCGCGTGGGCCTGCTGCTGGCGATTCTGGCGGTGATTTACGCATGGTGCCGCTGGGGCGCAGGCCAGCGGGGCTTCAGTCCGCTGGTCCAACTAGGGCAGACCTCCCTGCTGGTCTATTGGGTACACATTGAATTTGTGTATGGGCGGCTTTCCATTCTGCCCAAGCGTGCGGTTGGAATTGGGGCAGCGTCGCTGGGCCTGGTGACGATCTTTTTGGGCATGCTGCTGCTGTCGATTTTGCGCATCCGGTGGAAGGAACGTCGTCTGCATGGAGGACGAGCGTCCTCGCCCGTCTCCGCGGAGAGCCTGGCAGGCCAGTGACAATTCCCGCACGAGCGGGACGCTCGCGCCTACATTGACGGTCGTGGCTACATCAACAACACTTGGCGGATGGCATTCTCTACCAGCTTCAGCGCGATCGCCCAGCGCTGGCGGGCTTGCGGCTCGTCGTCTCCGTAGCCGAAGAGATAGAGCGTGATGTAGAAGCCGTCGCGAGTCTCGTCGCCTGTGCGGTAAAAACAGCGCCGGACCAGCAATTCGGCGGCCGCGGGAATTTCGGGGACGCGCTTCAGAAGTTGTGTAATCCGTTTGGCGAATTGTTCATGTTCCGCGAAAGAACAGCGTGAGGCTTCCCGCGAAAACAGGACGTCAACATAGGAGCCGAATTTGCACGCGGCCCCGAAGATCTCCTCTTCGGGATTGATCTCCGTGCTCGCCCAGGTGTCACATTTCGCGGTCTCCAGAAGGCCGGCCGGCGAGTTCACGACAGCAAGAAATTCGCCCAACTCGGGTACCCGGGTTGCCTCTTCGAGGTTGAGCAGAAGTTCAGGCTGGCGCTTCAGATCGTAATAGCGCGGGCCGCCATCGGCGGCGGCCCAGGGTAGTTCCAGGGTTTCGTCGTCAGCTCCTAGTTCGACTGCGAAGTCCGCTTCCACGCTAGTGCGCGGGAGCGGGCTGCGGCGTGGCCGATGGCGCGGCGGCGGGCGGCGTGAAGTTCACCGTCGGCACCTGGCGCGATCCTTCCGACGCGGCAAAATAGGCGTCGTTGGGCTTGAAACCTGCCCAGCCGGCAAAAATGTTGTTGGGGAATTGCTGGATGTAAGTGTTGTAGTCCTGCAGGGTATCGTTGTAGCGCTTGCGTTCGACCGCAATTCGGTTTTCGGTGCCGGCCAGTTCGTCCTGCAGGCGCAGGAAATTTTCATTCGACTTAAGCTGGGGATAGTTCTCCGCGATCGCCAGCAGTCGGCCCAGGGCGCCGTCCAGTTGCCCGTTGGCGGCAATCTTGCCCGCGGGAGTGCCGGCGGAGAGCAAAGCTGAGCGGGCCTTGGCGATGTCGCCAAACACGGTCTGCTCCTGTTGCGCGATGCCTTTCACGGTGGCGACCAGATTGGGAATCAGGTCAGCGCGGCGTTGCAGCACGACGTCCACCTGCGACCATGACGCCTTCACTGCCTCGTTCTTGGTCACCAGCGTGTTGCGGACACTCACGTATTGTCCGAAGGCGACAAAAGCCAGCAGTGCCAGAATAGCGATTACGATTAAAACTTTGACCATGCTTCCCTCCCGAGTGCGTCATTTATCTTTATCCAGCATTGTATCGACTGCGGCGGTCACGTGCTGCACCGCCGCCAGATAGCGGGCGAAAATGTCTTTGGCATCGAACTGTTTGCGGTTCGACTTGCGGTCGCGGATGTCCAGCAATTGCAGGAACGCCGAGGGCTCGAATGGAATGCGGGTGGCAAGAATCTGGATGGCCTCGCGCTTGGAATGAGGAGCGGCATCGCCCAGGGCCAGCAGGGCGTGGCGGAACAGGGTGGCGAATGCCGATACCGAGCCCAGCAGCAGTTGCCAGAGGGCGCGGTCGTTGTCGCCGGCTTCCAGCAACCGTTGCCGCAGCAGGATGAGTTTCTCGCGCAGTTCATATTCCAGCTGGGCCCGGTGATGATGCATGGGGATTTGCAGCGGGCCCAGCACTTCGTCGCCAAAAAGCACGCGGTGGTGATGCTGCATATCCAGGAACTCAATGGAGAACACGTCCGTGGAATGCTCCAGTTCTTCCCGGGTCATGACCAGCGGCGCGGGGTGCTTCTGGCGATGCCACCACTCCACCACCGGACCGATGGCGGAAAGCTTGGCGAACGAAGTTTCGCGCAGCAGGCAGAGCAGGTTCAAATTGGAGAAATCGGTCTGGAATTCCCCGGTCGCGGCCGAACCGTAGAGAATGACGCTCTGAAGGTTCTCACCCGCGGCTTGTTTTATGCGGCTGACGAATTCGTCGAGCTGTTTTTCTGCGACCATTCCGAAACCTCCCGCCTGTATGGAGGATGGGCGTCCCGCCCGTCCATCTTCGATCCCCGCCAGAACCACCGGCGCTACAAAAGGCCAGCGCTACAAAACTACTCTCCCCGATTACCAGCTTCCGCTGGCGCCACCGCCGCCGGAACTGCCTCCGCCAAATCCTCCAAAACCGCCGCCACCACCGCCGAAGCCTCCACCACCACCGTAGCCTCCGCCTCCGCCTCCTCCCATTCCGAACAGGAGCATCCAGAACAGGACCTTGCGCAGCGGAGTAAGCAGCACAACCAATAAAATCACGCCCAGAATCAGTAACTGCTTCCAGGAAAGGCCATTCTCCGGTTCCTGAGGCGGAGGGGAGACTTGAGGACGAGACCCGGTGAGTTCGATGCCGGCATCCTGCGCGATGACATCCGCTACCCTCGACGTCATCAGCGATACCGCGCCGCCGTAGTCATTCTGCCGGAGCAGGGGAACGGCTTCGCGGCCAAAGCCTCCCACCTTGCCATCGGTCAGGATCGGCTCCAGTCCGTAGCCGACTTCGATGCGGTATTTCCGGTCCTGCACCGCCAGAAGGATCAGGACTCCATGGTCCGTGGCTTTGCTCCCGATTCCCCACTTCTTGTAGAGGTCGACGGCATAGCTCTCAATGTCTGAACCATCCAGGGAATTTACCGTCACGACCGCAATCTGGGCGTGCGCTTTCTGGTCGAGCTGCTGGCAGATGTTGTCCAGTTGCGCGATGGTGGCCTGGTCGAGAACGTGGGCGAAGTCGTTGACGTAGTCGGTGGGCTGCAGTTGGGAGACGGGCTCTGCCCAAAACAGCAGCGGGAGCGCCAGCAGGACGATGGCGACGCGTATCGACTGCACGAACTTCATTCGTCGGTGATTGTATAGGAAAGAGCGTCGAGCTTTGCTCGACCGGTGTGGGTCGGACACTCTTGTCCGACGGCCTTTGACTTTTGACGGTGAGAAGGGAAAATCAAAAGCGGTCGGACAAGAGTGTCCGACCCGCACGAGCGAGGACGCTCGCGCCTACATTGCGCGCAGGAATTCTACGACCTGGGTTTCTGCCCAGCGGCCGTCGCTACTGCCGTTGGCCGCGGCCAGGTATGAGCAATGGCCGCCGTCTTCGGTTTCGAGGAACGTGATGTGGGGATTGTCCAGGATCTTCCGGCGGCTCTCCGGAAGGATGCGAATGAACGGATCGTTGGCCGCGTTAAGAATGAAGGTGGGTACTGCGATGCGGTCGATCATGTGGGCGGCGGCGGCGCGGTCGTAATAGTCATCGGCGCCGGCGAAGCCGCAATAGAACGCGGTGATGCGGTCATCGAACTCGCGCAGGCTGCGGATACCACGGAGGCGCGAAGTGTCGAACATGCCCGGGAACAGGCGAGCCTTGGTGCGCAGCCGCCGGTTCAGCTTCCACAAGAAGTATTGCTCATACAAACGGTTGCTGCGCAGGTGCAGGGCATCGGCCGAGGCCGCGAGGTTGACCGCGGGACAAACCGCGGCCACCGCGCGAAATTGAGTGGGACCCGTATTTCCCCATTCGCCGGCCAATTTCAACACCAGATTGCCGCCCATGGAAAAACCAGCCAGCGCAAAGCGCGAGATATGGTCCTGCGCGATCAGGTTTTGGGCCACGGCGGCGATGTCCTGCGAGCGGCCAGAATGGTAGAGAGTTGGGGCCAGGGCTTCGGTGCCGCCACAGTTGCGCTGATTCAGCCGGACTACATTCATGCCGGCGGCCAGTCCCTTGGCGGCAATCCCCTGCATGTAGGTGGAATCGCTTGAGCCCTCCAGTCCGTGCACGATGATCACCGTGAGCGCCTTCTGCCGATCGCTCTGCCAGTGGCAGTGGGCGAGGACCTGGACGCCAGGCTCCACTTCGATCAGGCGCGCCTCGGCGGGCGGCAGAGCCGTTCGGCGTGAGAGGAAGAAGCTGGCCAGCGTCTGCCGATGTCCGCCGCTAAGGCCGCGGCGCGGCACGAAGCCCGGCGTTTTTGTTTGCACAGTCTCCACTGCTTGATTTTAAATGGGTGTGACATCAAATGTTGCGGTCAGCGGTAAGGAGTCAAGGCGATGCCCATTTTCGAGTACATCTGCAAGGAATGCGATCACCAGTTCGAAGCTCTGGTCTACGGCAAGCAGAAGCCGGAATGTCCCAAGTGCCACGGCGTCAAGCTGGCGCCGCAGCTCTCGGTGTTTGCCGTGAGCGCCAAGGGCAGCTCGACCACCTCAGCACCCTCAACCGGCGCTTGTGGCTCCTGCGGAGACCCGCGCGGGCCGGGCTCCTGTTCCCTCCCGAATTGAGCCGGACGCGGCCCGGTGATTCCTCCTAAGTACATGTGCAGCAGTGGGTTAGTTGTGTGACCACGGGCACCAGGCAAGCGTGACTGGGGTAAGTTTTCTTCCCCATCCCAGCCCCGTACCATCCTCAAAGCAGCAAGCCTCGAAGCCTTCAACCTTCGAGGCACCAAGGAGCAGAGGATGGATCGTCGCCGCAATCCACGCGTCACCGCAAGTTTGCCGGTAAGAATCTGGGGCGTGGACGCGCATGACCTGCCCTTCATGCAGCTGGCCAGCGTCAAAAACCTGAGCAGCACCGGCGCGGTGGTCCACGGAATGCGTCGCCAGATCAAGCCGGGCGAAATCCTGGAAGTCCAACTGGACGGGGAAAAGGCGCAGTTCCGCGTGGTTTGGACAGGAATGCAGGGCAGCTGCAGCGCCGGCGAGCTCGGCTTGCAGAGGCTGGCTTCTGAACCTTGCCTCTGGGGCGTGGCCCTGGGCTGCTACAGCGAAATGGTGGCCGAAGGGTAGTTCTGGTTCGAGTATCTTCTGTTTCAAGACCCACCAGATTTTCGCCGCTGTCTTTTATCCATATCCACCACCTTTCGCAGTCGCTTGGCGGTAATTTGCAGTGCGCCGACTCGTTCTTCTATCCTCGCACTTCGTGATGTCCTCGTAATCGTCACACCATAAAATCATGGGAGAACGAACGGTGCGGACTATTCTGGCGGTGATGCTATGCGTCGTATTCACTTCCGTGGTTGAGGCGCAGTCTCTGAATCTGATGCCCATGCCGGCCAAAGTGCAGATGGGCGCTGGCCAGCTCCTGATCGATACGAATTTTTCGGTCTCGATCGCCGGTCATCACGAGGCGCGACTGGACCGCGCGGTCGAGATTTTCCTCGGCCACCTTCGCCAGCAAACCGGAATGCCCCCCATCGACATGAAGGTCACCGATTCCGCCAGCGCCACTCTGGTCATTCAGGCCGCTGGCGGGACCAAACCGGTGCAGGAGCTGGGCGAAGACGAATCGTACCAGCTCGATATCAGCAATTCCGGCGCCCGGCTGAACGCGCCGACCACGCTCGGCGTCATGCGCGGGCTCGAAACTTTTCTGCAACTGGTGCGGACTACGGACGCAGGTTTCGCCGTGCCGGCGGTTTCCATCGAAGACAGCCCACGCTTTCCCTGGCGCGGACTGATGATTGACGTGGGCCGCCACTTTATCCCGCTCGACGTTCTCAAGCGCAACCTGGACGGCATGGCCGCGGTGAAGCTGAATGTGTTTCACTGGCATCTGTCGGAAAACCAGGGCTTCCGCGTCGAAAGCAAGAAATTTCCCAAGCTGCAGGAAATGGGTTCGGATGGCCTTTACTACACCCAGGATGAAGTCCGTGACCTGATCGCGTACGCCCGCGAGCGCGGCATTCGCGTGGTCCCGGAATTCGACATGCCCGGGCACTCCACCGCCTGGTTTGTCGGTTATCCCGAACTGGCGAGCGGGCCGGGACCCTATCAGATCGAGCGCCAGTGGGGCGTTTTCGATCCCGCCATGGATCCCACGCGGGAAGAGACCTACAAGTTTCTGGACAAATTTATCGGCGAGATGGCTGGGCTTTTCCCCGACCAGTTCTTTCATATTGGAGGCGATGAAGTAAACGGCAAGGAGTGGGACGCGAATCCCAAAATCCAGGCGTTCATGCACGCCCATGGAATGAAGGACAACAGCGATCTGCAGGCGTACTTCAACCAGCGAGTACAGAAGATCGTAGCCAAACACGGAAAGACAATGCTGGGGTGGGACGAAATTCTTCGCCCCGATTTGCCCAAGACCATCGTGATCCAGTCGTGGCGCGGGCCAGACTCCCTGGCCCGGGCGGCGAAGCAGGGCTACCGGGGACTGCTGTCGTCCGGCTATTACGTTGACCTGATGTGGCCGGCGGAACGGCATTACGCGACCGAACCGCTGAGCGGGGCCGCGGCCAACCTGACTCCGGAGGAACAGAAGCGCATTCTGGGCGGCGAGGCTTGCATGTGGTCGGAGTATGTTTCGCCGGAAAATATCGATTCGCGCATCTGGCCGCGGACCGCCGCTATCGCCGAGAGATTATGGTCGCCGCAGGATGTGCGCGATGTGAACTCGATGTACCGGCGTCTGGCGGCAGTGAGCGTCTGGCTGGACGGGCTGGGCTTGACCCACAATTCCAGTTACGCTCCGATGCTCCGCCGCATTGCCGGGACCGACGATATCGCTGCGCTCAAGGTTCTCGCGGACGTCGCTCGAGCCGGTAAAGGACTACACCCGAGAGGAGACCGCGCCCGCGCCAGCGACCAGCGCTTCGCCACTGAATCGAGCGGTGGACGCGGTCCGTCCCGAAAGCTCGACCGCGCGGCAGTTTGCCGAAGCCGTGGACGGCCTGGTTGCAGGCTCTGCCAGGCCGGGTACGGAAGCCCGGGTCAGGGACTTACTCAGCCACTGGCGCGACAACCAGATTGACCTCCAGCCCGAGTTTGAAAAGTCTCTTCTGCTGAAAGAGGTTGCGCCCCTGTCACAGAGCCTTTCTGCGCTCGGGGCTGCGGGACTGGCCGCCCTCGACTATCTCGATCGCGGAGAACCAGCCCCGGCTGCGTGGGTGACCGAGCAACTCGCGCTGGTCGAGCAGGCCAAGAAGCCGCAGGGCCAACTCCTGATCACGGTGGCGCCGGCGGTTGGAAGGTTGATTCAGGCCAGCGCCGGTCAGACTGCACCGCCGCCATTGCCGGCAAAATAGGGTGCGGAGTACCCTGATTGAGGAGGTGGGCTGTGGTATTGGCGAAAGATGGCAGGCAGGAGACGGCTATTGTAAGCCACGACGATTTCACCGCGAGGCCTGAATCCTGGCCCGCTTTGCCGCTCGCGGCCTGGCAGGATACTTGCTCCACGCTTCATATGTGGACCCAGATCGTGGGCAAGGTCCGTCTCGCCCAGAGCCCGCTGATCAATCATTGGTGGGAAGTGCCGCTCTACATCAGCGCGCGCGGGCTCACCACGTCCGCGATTCCATACCGCGACGGCATCTTCGAAGTGGAATTCGATTTTCTGCACCACAACCTGGTTATCCAGACCAGCGAAGGACCGGGTAAGACCATTGCACTGGCGCCGCGCTCGGTGGCTGATTTCTATCAGGAGTTCATGGCAGCGCTGGCGGCGCTTGGCATCGAGGCAAAAATCTGGCCCATGCCCGTCGAAATTCCCGACCCGATCCGTTTCGATCTTGATACCCAGCATGCGTCCTACGATCGCGAGTACGTGACCCGGTTCTGGCGCATCCTGCTGGTGGTGGACAGCATCTTCCAGGAATTCCGTTCGCGCTTCATTGGCAAGAACAGTCCAGTGCATTTCTTTTGGGGAAGTTTCGATCTGGCGGTCACGCGCTTTTCAGGACGGCGCGCCCCGGTGCGCGAGGGAGCCGACCGGATCACGCGCGAGGCCTACTCGCACGAAGTCATCAGCGCCGGATTCTGGCCGGGCGGCGGTGAAATCAAAGGGCCGGCGTTCTACGTTTATGCCGCCCCGGAACCGGCCGGTTGCGGCGAGAGCGTGATCGGTCCCGGCAAGGCTTTCTATCATCCGCAAATGAAAGAATTCCTTCTGATGTACGACGACGTTCGCCTGGACCCTTCGCCCCGATCTGCCCTGCTCGAATTTCTGCAAAGCACGTACGAAGCCGCGGCCAACCTGGCGAAATGGGATCGGGCGGAGTTGGAGAGAACGAGTTAAGCTTTCCTTCGTTTCCTTTGCGGTTAGGGCTTTTTTGGGTTGAGGCAAAGAGCTTCAACCACCAAGGTCACGAAGGTGCACGAAGGATACCCGGGCCTTCACAAAGCCCTTCGGCCCAGGGGTTTAGAGCTCGATTAGGACGATTGTCCAAGGTCCTTGAGCAATGTCTGCATGGTCTTCCGTTACCTGTCCAAGGTTACCGACGGGTCCTATCATGAAACGTCTCTTATTCGACTATGGCGACCCCGACTCTCGATCCCAAGACCAGCGACACGGTCCAGGCACTGGTGCAACTTCTCCGCTCGCGCTCGTCGGAGGAGATACGGCAGCGCATGTACGACAATCCGCCTGGAAGTCCGTGGTGGGCGGCCTGCAAAACCGAGCTCGATCTGCGGAATAGCGAGCGGTCGGCGACGGCCCTGGTGGATACATCCCGGGTGCTGGACAAGCTGCGCAGCGCCACCGACCATCTCGACGTGCTCACCGAGAAGCTGGTGCAGGCGACCACCGACATGGCCGAAGTGGTGAAGAGCGTACGCGAGTCCGGACGACGGATGGAATTTGCAACCTATGTGATCGTCGGACTGACCATCGTTCAGCTGTTCTATATAGCCTTCCAATTCTCCGCCCGACACTAAAAAATGTAGGCGCGAGCCCTTCGACTTCGCTCAGGGCAGGCTCGCTCGTGCGAAAATCGCCACGAACGCCGCAATTCCCGGCCACGCACCTTCTGCAATTCATTGCCGGTTGACCCATCCTCCGTTACCATAGCCGCCGTGGCCAACTACATTGGAGCAATCGATCAGGGCACGACCAGCACACGCTTCTGCGTGTTTGACGTAGCCGGCAAGATCGTAGCGGCTGCACAAAAAGAGCACCAACAGATCTATCCGCAGCCGGGATGGGTGGAGCACGATCCCCAGGAAATCTGGCAAGCCACGCAGGATGTGATTGGGCAAGCTCTGCAGCAGGGAAACCTTCGCGCCGCCGAGCTCGCAGCCATCGGCATCACCAATCAGCGCGAGACTACCGTCCTCTGGAACCGGAAAACCGGCAAGCCCGTGGCGAACGCCCTGGTCTGGCAGGACACCCGGGTGGATGATTACGTCGCCGAACTCTCCCGCGCCGGCGGCGGCGACCGCTTTCGCACCAAGACCGGTCTTCCGCTCAGTACTTACTTCAGCAGTTTGAAAATCCGTTGGCTACTCGAGCATGTGCCCGGCATTCGACCGCAAGCCGAAGCCGGCGACGTAGTTTTTGGCAACATTGATTCCTTTCTCACCTGGCATCTGACCGGCGGTCCTGACGGCGGGCTTCACATCACCGACGTCACCAACGCCAGCCGCACTCAGCTGATGGACCTCGATACGCTTTCGTGGGACAAGGAATTGCTGGATCTGTTCGGCATTCCCGAGGCGATGTTGCCGCGCATCTGTTCCAGCGGCGAAGTTTACGGGACGGTGAAACTCAGCGCCGCGAAGGGAGTTGCGATCGCCGGAATTCTGGGCGACCAGCAGGCTGCGCTGGTCGGCCAAACCTGCTTCAAGTCCGGCGAAGCCAAGAATACTTACGGCACGGGCTGTTTCCTGCTGATGAATACCGGCGAACGCGCTGTGCGTTCCCGCCACGGGCTGCTTACCACCGTCGCCTATAAGCTCGGCAACCACCCTGCGCACTATGCGCTCGAGGGCAGCATCGCCATCACCGGCGCGCTGGTGCAATGGATGCGCGACAATCTGGGGTTGATAGGGTCGAGCCCCGAGATCGAAACCCTGGCGCGTACGGTAGAGGACAACGGAGGCGTCTATTTTGTGCCGGCGTTTTCCGGTCTCTACGCGCCGTACTGGAAGCACAATGCCCGTGGCGTGATTGCGGGCCTGACCCGCTACGTCAACAAAGGACACCTGGCGCGCGCCGTGCTGGAAGCAACTGCATTTCAGACTCGCGAAGTCGTCGAAGCCATGGAGCAGGATTCCGGCATCGCCCTGGATGTCCTGCGCGTGGACGGTGGCATGGTGGACAACGCGCTGCTAATGCAGTTCCAGGCCGATATCCTGAACCGCCCGGTGGTGAAACCTCTGATCAAAGAGACGACCTCTCTGGGCGCAGCCTACGCCGCCGGCCTGGCCGTTGGGTTCTACAAAAACACGGACGACCTGCGGGCGCGATGGTCCGTGGGCCAGACCTGGAACCCTAGCCTGGAGGAATCGAAGCGTGCCGAGATGTATCGGCTGTGGAAGAAAGCCGTGACGCGGTCGTTCGATTGGACGGAGTAGGGTTTCCGCAGAAAGGCTTTAACCACAAAGGACACGAAGGTACACGAAGGGAATCTCAAATCTCTTGGTTTTCCTTCGTGGAACTTTGTGTCCTTCGTGGTTAAAGAAGTTGAACTTCCGGCTAACTGTCCTCGCCCACCTTGAGCACCGCCAAAAACGCTTCCTGCGGAATATCCACCCGCCCAATGCGCTTCATGCGCTTCTTGCCTTCTTTTTGTTTCTCCAGCAGCTTGCGTTTGCGCGAGATATCGCCGCCGTAGCATTTGGCAATGACGTTCTTGCGGATCGCGGAAACCGTCTCTCGAGCAATGATCTTTGACCCGATCGAGGCCTGGATCGCGACCTCGAACATTTGCCGGGGAATCAGTTGCCGCATTTTGGACACCAGGAGCTTCCCACGCTCGTAGGCAAAATCGCGATGCACGATGATGGAGAGCGCATCCACCGGCTCGCCCGCCACCAGAATGTCGAGTTTCACCATGGGCGATTCCCAGTAATCCGCCAGGTGATAGTCGAGCGAAGCGTAGCCCCGGGAGACGGTCTTCAGCCGGTCATAGAAATCCAGCACGATTTCATTGAGCGGCAGTTCGTAATGCAGCATCACGCGCGAGGAACTCACGTATTCAAACGTCTTTTGCTTGCCGCGCTTGTCTTCCACCAGCTTCAGGATTCCGCCGACGTACTCTTCATTGGTAAGAATCGTGGCCAGAATCACCGGTTCCTGCACTTTGGCAATCTCGCTGGGGTCGGGCCAGCGTGAAGGGTTGTCGACCTCGATCAACGTGCCGTCGGTTTTGGTGATCTTGTAGCGCACACCCGGAGCGGTGGTGATCAGCTCCAGGTTGAACTCGCGCTCCAGCCGTTCCTGGATGATCTCCATGTGCAACAGACCCAGAAAGCCGCAGCGGAAGCCGAAGCCCAGAGCCACCGAACTCTCGGGCTCGAAGAAGAAAGACGAATCATTGAGGCGCAATTTTTCCAGCGCCTCGCGGAGTTGGGTGTGCTCGTGCGCGTCCACGGTGTAGAGGCCGGCAAAAACCATGGGCTTGATTTCTTCAAAGCCGGGCAGCGGCTCAATCGCCGGGTTGGCCTCATCGGTAATGGTGTCGCCGATTTTGGTGTCGGCCACGGTCTTGCTGTTGGCCATCAGGAACCCAACCTCGCCGGCGCGCAGTTCTTCCACTTCCACCGGTTTGGGAGTGAGAACGCCGAGGGTTTCCACTTCCAGCACGCGTCCATTCCACATCAGGCGGATTTTTTGTCCCTTGCGGATGGTGCCTTCGAAGACCCGGGTCAGCACGATCACGCCGCGGTAGGGATCAAACCAGGAGTCGAAAATCAGCGCCTGCAGCCGATGGTCCGGATTGCCCTTGGGCGGAGGCACGCGCTTCACGATGGCTTCCAGAACATCGGGCACGCCCTGGCCGGTCTTGGCGCTGATCAGCACGGCGTCAGAGGCGTCGAGCCCGACCGCGCTCTCGATCATCTCCTTGGTGCGCGCCACGTCGGCGCTGGGCAGGTCAATCTTGTTGATGACGGGAATGATTTCGAGGCGGTTGTTGATGGCCAGATAGGCGTTAGCCAGGGTCTGCGCTTCCACGCCTTGTGAAGCGTCCACTACCAGCAGCGCGCCTTCGCAGGATGCCAGCGAGCGCGAGACTTCGTAGGAAAAATCCACGTGGCCCGGGGTATCGATCAGGTTGAGCTGGTAGGTGTTGCCATCCTGCGCGGTGTACATCATGCGCACAGCGTGCGCCTTGATGGTGATGCCGCGCTCCCGTTCCAGGTCCATGGAGTCGAGCACCTGGGCCTGCATCTCGCGCGCGGTCAGCGATCCGGTCAGTTCCAGCAGGCGGTCAGCCAGCGTGGACTTGCCATGATCGATATGAGCAATGATGGCAAAATTGCGGAGAAAGGCGGCGTCCATGGCTGCAGCGGTCAATGCCTGATTCTAACAGGGCGGGCCTCGGGCGCCGGACCTCAGACGTCGGACCCCAGACCGCACTCGCCTGCGCATCGTTATGTTTTGCCGAGGTCCGAGGTCCGAGGTCTGACGTCTGACTTCTGACGTCCAGTACAATCTGAGGCGATGCTCGTCCTCGCTTCCGCTTCTCCGCGCCGCCAGGAATTACTGCGCAACGCGGGCATTCCGTTCACGGTGTGCCCACCCAACGTGCATGAACTGCCGCTGGCGGGAGAGAGTCCCCGTGAATGCGCGGAACGCCTGGCGCGTGAGAAAGCACTGGCGGTCTTCCGTCAGCAGCCTGACAAAACGGTTCTGGGAGCGGACACAATCGTTATCGTCGATGGCGAGATTCTCGGCAAGCCGCGCGACGATGCTGATGCCATGCGCATGCTGCGACTGCTTTCCGGACGAACTCATCAAGTCACCACCGGCGTTTGTCTGATGGCGCCGCCGCTGAGAACCGGGAACCGTGAACTCAGAACTGGGTTTGAAGATACTCGTTCCGAAACCACGGTGGTGACGATGACCACGCTCACCGACGACAACATTCGTTCCTACGTGGCGACCGGGGAACCCACGGACAAAGCCGGCGCCTATGCCATCCAGGGGATCGCCTCACGCTGGATTCCGCGCATTGATGGGGATTACTGCAACGTGGTGGGTTTACCTGTGGCGTTGGTGTACAGGATGCTGCAGGAGCATGAAATCGACGGGTGGAAAGGCTGATCGCGGCTTCACAGGAAGCTCTCGCGATTCGTTATGTCTTCTTGTCCGCGTCTTGATCGCCGTCTTTAACCGCCGACTTGAAATTCTTGATGCCTTCGCCCAGTCCTTTGCCCAGATCGGCCAGTTTGCTCGGTCCAAAGATCAGAAGCGCAATGGCCAAAATGATCAGGATTTCCGGCAAGCCCAATTTTCCAATCACGTGTGACCTCCCTAGTGGGTTGGCCAAGCGCTCGTCAGCGCATTTAGAGTTGGCGAAGAACCCTGTGGAAATTCTAGGCTACCCGGTGGCTGTAGTCAAAGTTATGTGCGGTGGGGTAGGTGGCTGAAGTCGAACCCAGTTTCCCGGTTCCCGCGTCATGTTCGACGACATCTGGCGCCCGCCAGACCCTTAGGAATCCCAGGGTGACGCCTTGAAATTTGTCCAAAGAGACTAGGGGGACTCCGCTCACTGGGCATTTTTCGGTCCGAAATTCTGGCACAGCCCCGCGGGCGAGTCGCCCGCGTCCACATCAGGCGCGCTCGATCAGTTCCGCCAACAGCATTGCCCGGCGGGGCAATTCCGAAATTATTATGGACTCGTGCGTGGCGTGGGCGCCTTCCCCCACTCCTCCGAGGCCGTCGAGCGTTGGGATTCCCAGACTGGCGGTAAAGTTTCCGTCCGAGCCGCCCCCGACGGATGCTTCTTCCAGCTTCCAGCCCAGTTGTTGGGCGATTCCCGAGGCTTTCTTGTAAAGCGCGGTTACGCCTGCACCCCGCTCCATGGGTGGACGGTTTACGCCTCCGCTGATTTCCAGTTTGCACTTGCGATTGAAAGGCTTGAGCGATCTTAGTTGGCGGTCGATGACCGCGGCGTCTTTCATGCGCGCCACGCGCACATCGAGAGAAGCAGTTGCCGCGCCGGGAATCACGTTCACCCGAGTGCCGCCGGAGACCAGCCCCACGTTCAACGTGAGTCCGCGCTTCAGGTCCACCAGCTTAGAGATCGCCGTGATTTGCTTTGCCAGCTCAACGATTGCGCTCTCACCCTTGTCGAAATCCAGGCCGGAGTGCGCCGCCTTTCCGATCACCCGGATGGTGTATTCACCCACGCCCTTGCGGGCGGTCTTCAGGGCGCCCTTTATTCCGTAAGCGGGTTCCAGCACCAGTACGGCTTCCGATTTCCGGGCCAGGCTTTCCGTGATGCGGCGGGAGGAGGCGCTGCCAACTTCCTCGTCCGAAACCAGAAGCACCGTGACCGGCCTCGGCAGGCTGTCGCCGTGCCAGGAGCGGAGTCCTTCAAGAGCATGCAGGATCAGCGCAATACCGGACTTCATATCGAGCGCGCCCGGCCCCCACAGTCGGCCGTCGGCTACGCGGCAGGGCATGGTCGAGAGCGTTCCCATCGAGTACACGGTGTCCATGTGTCCCAGCAGCAGCACCGGCTTGCCGCCGCGAGGGCCGGGAAAGTCCACCTGCAGGTGGTCGCCGAAAGTTTGGACACGATGAAATTTCGCGTGACCGCCGATTTTCTCGAAGCGGCCGGCCAGAAGAGCGCCCAGTTCGTCGACTGCCGGTTTGTTGTCGCTGGGGGATTCGATTTCTACCAACTGGCGGATGGTTTCGGTGATGGCGTCCTTGCGCTCGGTGAAGAAGCGCAGCCGGTTTGAGGTTTCGCCGGAGGCGGGCGGAGACGATAGTGGCTTCTTCAGGACCTTCTTCATGTGTGTATTCTCGGCTGGGTCAAGTTCGCAAAATCCATGAATCAGCAAGGACACCAGGGATCACAAAGGTCTTAGTGTCACGGGTTTCCTTCGTATACCCTCGTGCTTTGCGGTTAACGGTTTTCGCGAAACTGATCCGTTACCTCATTGTCGCAGCATTCTGTGGCTGAGTCGCGGTACAGTATAATCTCGGCTCCTGACCAGAAGAGCCTGACGAGAGAAAATGACCGACACCGCTCATCCAGCCACCGCAACCCGGGTGCCGGAAAAGACCACGATGGACATCATCGACATTTTCCACATCCTGCCGCACCGGTTCCCCTTCCTGCTGATCGACCGCGTGATTGAAATCCAGCGCAAGCAGCGGATCGTGGCCCTCAAGAATGTGACGATTAATGAGCCCTTTTTTGCCGGGCACTTTCCCGACCTGCCCATCATGCCGGGGGTCTTGATTGTAGAGGCCATTGCCCAGGCGGGCGGGGCGTTATTGCTCAGTGAAGTGGAAGACCGGAAGAGCAAACTCATCATGTTCACCGGGATCGAGCGGGCAAAATTCCGCCGGCCGGTGGTGCCCGGCGACCAGCTGCGCATCGAAGTTGAACTCAAGAACTGGCGCGCGCGGCCGAGTATGATCGCCGTCCGCATGGAGGGCATTGTCTATGTGGGCGCCAAGCGTGTGGCTGAAGCTGTTGTCAGCTGCCAACTGGTGGATACGGCGCGCGGGCGTGGCGGGTCGGACGACGCCGAGGCGAACTCAGAGACGGACGAACCGGAATAAGCTCCCGTATGGCGAAACGTCCGCAGCCAAACAGCGCATCGCGGCCTGACTCCATGCCGCAGTCTTCCGCGGTTCATCCCACCGCAATCGTCGATCCCCGCGCCAAGGTTCACCCCTCCTGCAAGATCGGCCCCTATTGCGTGATTGGACCGGAAGTCGAAATGGGCGAAGGCTGCCGCCTGGTTTCGCACGTCACCATTGAAGGACCGACGAAAATCGGGTCGGACAACGGGTTCTTTCCCTTCTGTTCGATTGGCATGGCGCCGCAGGACATCACCTACGCCGGCGAGCCCACTCGCCTCGAGATCGGCGACCACAACCAGATTCGCGAGTTTGTCACCATCAACCGCGGCACCGTCAAGGGTGGTGGAGTGACCCGGGTAGGCAGTCACACGCTGGTCATGGCGTACACACATATCGCGCACGATTGCCGTATCGCAGACCACGTCATCCTGGCGAATGCCGCGACCCTGGGAGGTCATATCACGGTCGGAGAGTGGGCCGTGGTGGGAGCGCTCTGCCCGGTCCATCACTTTGTTCGCATCGGAGCGCACGCATTTATCGGCGGCGGTACGACCATTACCAGAGATGTGCTGCCTTTCTCCAAAACCGCGGCGGCGCGGGACACGCATGCGTATGGCCTCAACGCAGTGGGACTGGAGCGGCGGGGCTTCAGCAAAGAGCGTATCCGCAAGATCCACCATGCCTACAAGCTATTGCTGGCGTCCAAGCTGAACACCTCGCAGGCGCTGGAACGATTGAAGTCTGAGCCGGACCGGGGGGAAGATGTGGACATGCTGATAAGATTCGTCGAAGCCTCTGAGCGCGGCGTGATCAAATAGGCAGGTTGAACATCGAACCGGAGTTTCCTAGCAGATCGGCCAAAGCCCAGGACAAAGCTTTTCCTCGTAGAGAACGTGGAAAATCGTCCATTCGTCGAGAATGTCAACCGCGGGTTCTTTGGTCAGTTGCGCGTGGATCATGGCCCGAACCAGCTTCTCGACGTTGCGCTGGGCTTCCGCTCTACGTTCGGCGAACTCGTACAAACCAACTTTGTGGGTTTCCAGGCCCGACTTGAGCAGCGCCTTGAAACCACTTTCGCATCGGAGCGAGAACTTGAAACGATGCCTCGCCGCCGCCCGTACGGCAGCCCCCCACATGAATCCTGGCGGGTGCTTGATCAAGGGCGGGGCGTCGGTCATAAATGTCCTGGGCGGTCCCACGAGGAGATTCGCGGTGGAAAGATTGTGCTACGCGAGGCGAAGCGGAATCAAGCCGCTGTGCGGCGAGAGACTCGTGGAACGATCGAAGCGGATGCCCGGCGTCCGAGTGTTAAGGATTTCGACCGCGAAGTTCGCTAAGTCAACGCAGAGTCGCAAGGCAGGTTGGCGGGAAACGTATTGAACATGTCGCACGCGAAGCGGATCGGCCTCATCGCCGGAAATGGACGGTTCCCACTGCTGGTGCTGGACGCCGCGCGGGCGCAGGGGTTCGAGGTCATTGTCGCCGCCATCAAGGAAGAAGCCTTGCCCGAGATCGAGGAACATGGGGCCACGGCGGTACACTGGCTGTCCCTGGGCGAATTGTCGAAACTGATCGAGACCTTTCAACGGGAAGGCGTGCGCCGCGCCATCATGGCAGGACAGGTGAAGCACAAGCAGATTTTCTCCAGCATTCGTCCCGACTGGAAGCTGGCGAAGCTGCTGCTTTCCCTGGGCACGCGAAACACCGATTCTCTACTCGGGGCGGTGGCCCAGACCTTGGCGGAGGATGGCATTACGCTGGAGAATTCAACATCCTTCCTGGAGCCGTTGCTGGCCAAGCCGGGCGTACTCACCAAACGGGGGCCAACGCCGCGGGAGACGAAGAACATTGAGTACGGACGCGCGGTCGCTCGCCATCTGGCGCGGTATGATATCGGGCAAACGGTCGTGGTCGCCGAGTCAGCCTGCGTGGCGGTTGAGGCCATGGAAGGCACCGACGCCGCGATTGGGCGCGCCGGCGACATCATGCGGTCGCTCGAGGGAGACGCGTCTACGCTCGGTCGCGAACTCACCGTGGTGAAGATCGCCAAACCGAATCAGGACATGCGTTTTGATGTGCCGGTGGTCGGGTTAAAAACCATCGCGGTGATGCGTCAGGCCGGAGCCAGCTGCCTCGCCCTCGATGCCGGGAAATGTTTGCTGCTGGATGGGGACGCCATCATCGCGGCTGCAGACGCGGCCGACATCACGATAGTGGCTGACTAGCATCTGGCGGTTGTTTTGTCGTGTCTTCTATTGGGTAATCTTGGATGTAGCAATCTGTGTGGGGGAATCTGGAGCTCTTCATGACTGAAACTTTCCGCCTTGCCGATCAAATCCGCCGCGCTTTCGAAGGCAACGCTTGGCACGGAGATTCTATTCTTGAACTTCTGGCCGGAGTGAATGCCGGGACTGCGGCTGCACGGCCGATCAAGAACGCCCACAGCATCTGGGAGATCCTTCTCCACATCGCCGCATGGGATGGCGCGGTTTGCCGCCGTATTGGCGGCACAGCCGTAACCCTCACTGACGAGCAGAACTTTCCCGCGGTGAAAGACACCAGCGAAGCAGCGTGGAACCAGGCGATTGACTCCACCAAGAGCACTCACCATGAACTGATCAAGGCAGTCGCTGCCTTTCCCGATTCGCGCCTGGTGGAACAGGTCCCAGGCAAGACCCAGAACTACTACAACTTCTTTTACATGTTCAGCGGCATCGTGCAGCACGAGCTCTATCATGCCGGCCAGATCGCTCTGCTGAAGAAGGCCGCGCAGTGATGCGACTTCTTTGCGCTTAAAGCTTTTGACCGCAAAGGGCGCAAAGGACTCCGCGAAGTTCGCAAAGGCATTGAGCAGATTCCGATTCCGGAGAAATGAAGACTGAGCGACAACTTCATCAACGTCGCGGTCGTCGGCGTGGGCGCCTTCGGGCGCAACCACGCCCGCATCTATCACCAGTTAGCGCAACAGGGCGAGCCGGTCCGGCTGGTGGGCGTGGTGGATCCAGATGTGGCGCGAGCAGATGCCGTCGCCGGCGAATTCGGCTGCCGTGCCTTCGGTTCGGTCGAGCAACTGGTGACCACGCACAGCGAAGTGCAGGCCGCTTCAGTCGCCGTACCCACCCTCCGGCACCTGGAGACCGCCCGGGACCTCATGCAGGCCGGAGTCGATGTCCTGGTGGAGAAGCCGCTGGCCGCTTCGCTGGCCGAAGCTGACGAACTGGTTCGCCTGGCCCAGAGTTTGAAACGTGTCGGCCAGGTCGGACATCTGGAGCGTTTCAATCCGGCGGTCCGGGCCACGGCGCCTCTGATCACGCAGCCCATGTTTTTTGAAGTTCACCGGTTGAGCGTATTCACCCCACGGTCGCTCGATGTGGACGTCGTCCTCGACCTCATGATCCATGATCTCGACGTCGTGCTCTCCCTGGTGAAATCACCAGTGAAGGAAATCCGCGCCGTGGGTCTGCCCATTCTTTCCGGCAAAGCCGACATTGCCAACGTTCGCCTGGAATTCGAGTCCGGCTGCGTGGCCAATTTCACCGCCAGCCGGGTTTCCACCGAGCGCGTCCGCAAGCTACGCTTCTTTCAACCGCGGCAATACATTTCTCTCGACTACAGCCGCCAGGAGGTTCTGGTGTTCAGCGTGGGAGAGGCGGGAGAGTCGTTGGGAACGCCTTCGGTCAATCCCCAGATCAAGGTTGCCAAGCCGGCGATCGTGGCGGAGGAACCGCTGCAGGCCGAGCTCCGGTCGTTTCTGCAGGCGGTGCGGACGCGTGGCAAACCACTGGTCTCATTTGAAGACGGGCGGTGCGCCCTGGCGCTGGCGCTCGACATCGTGGCCGCCATCCGGGAGCACGGGCAAAAAGTTCAGCTCGACCAGTTGCGTTGACGCTTCCCGAAAGCCACGTAAGTGCTTGCTGCGCAATGCTTCGGCATGATTTCCTGTTTTACACTTCTTGACAAACAAGCGTAGCCCTTCAGGGTAACCTTTATTGACCAGTCAGGTACAAACGTAAGGGACGGTGCGCGCTGGTTTTTCGCAGATATTCGAGAAAGATGCGAGAATAGAAACGCGGAAAAAGTTGGACGTTAGTGGTTGGTCTGTAGTCGCAGGTCAATAATCGACGTGGGTACGGCGGCGGTGTTCGGCCGGAAGTCTTGGTTTCGGCCAACGACCAGCGGCCAACGACCAGCGGCGAACGACCAACGACGCGCTCCGCCGGCAACCAAAGGCGTAACCGCTGTGTCCAATGGAATAAGCCAGCAGGTCGATGTCAATCACTGAAATCCCGCCGCGAAGCCCCGTCCCAGCCGCGCAACCGCCCACCAACCCGGGCAGCGATCTTTACGATGCCAGCAGTTGGGAATCCGCTTACCGCGAGATGCACGATGTTCCCGCACTGCTCATTCAGTTGCAGGACGATCTCTCGCGATCGCGGCAGCGGGAAGCTTTCTGGATTTCCGTGGTTGTCCACCTGGCGATCGTCATTCTGGTCGTCAACTCTCCCAAGCTTGAAGGTCTGCTGCACCGGCGTTCCGTAATTCTGGTGAGTCCGGACGACCTGATGCGCCAGAAAGACCTCACCTACCTGGAGCTTCCACCGGATGAGCAGAAGCTGACCAAGCGGCCGGATACCAACAAGATTTCGGACAAAGACCGGATGGCCACGTCGAAGGCTCCGCAACTCGATCGCAAGGAACTGAAGAAGATCCTGGACAGCGCGCGTCCCGGCGCGCCCGGTCCGCCGGCGCAGCCGCAGCAGCCCGCACCGCCGACGTCCGCGCAACAGAACCCGACGCCCCAGGAGCAGCCATCGTCACCGCCGCCGCCCCCTGACCAGAACCAGGTGGCCCGTCTGCAGACTCCGCCCGCGGCAAGGCCCGCGCCAACTTTCAGTACGGGCGCGATGTCGGCGGGCTCGGCAATCGAGCAGGCGGCCCGCGCCGCGATCTCGAATCGCGGCGGATACAGTGGTGATGGTGGAGACTATGGTTTGGGTCAAGGGAAGCAACCAGGCGAGGCGATCGGGCCCATGGACGTCCTCAGCGACACCCAGGGTGTGGATTTCGGTCCCTACCTGGCCCGGGTGCTGCACGATGTGCGCGAAAACTGGTATCGCATTATTCCCGAGTCGGCGCGCGCGCCGTTGATGAAGAAGGGCAAAGTGTCAATTGAGTTCGCCATTCTGAAGGACGGTCAGGTGGCGGGGCTGCAGATTGTCGGCTCTTCGGGGGATGTGGCGCTCGATCGGGCCGCCTACGGCGGCATCACCGCATCCAAACCGTTTCCGCCCCTGCCCACTGAATTCGGCGGCCAGTATCTCGCATTGCGCTTCCACTTCTATTACAACCCGGATCGATCGGAAATCCAGTAAGGCAGACTTCAGTCGTCAGTCGTCGGTCGTCAGTCATCAGCAAACCCTGGCCGTCGAACTCTGGCTGACGCCTGATGACTGACGACTGAAGACTGGTTTCACCATATCCTGCATTTCTTTTCCCGCACCATCGCAGAACCTGGCTTGCACTGGAACGCCTGCTGAAATTCCGGCGTATTGGCAACGACCCCGTTGGCCCGATACTTGTCGGGTGAATGCGGGTCGATGGTGGCATAGAGGCGTTTGGTTTCGTCGCGGGTGCTGGCGCACCAGCCCTGCCCGTACCCGATGAAGAAGCGTTGTTCCGGGGTGAATCCGTCAATCGCATCCAGTTTCTGGCCCCGGGTTTCAGTCTTCCAGGCCATGTAAGCCAGCATCAGCCCACCCAGGTCAGCTACATTTTCGCCCATGGTCAGCTGGCCATTGACCTTGATGTCGTCCACCGCGATATATTGCGAATACTGGTCGGAGATGCAACTGGCGCGCTGGTCAAACTGCTTGCTGTCCTCCGGCGTCCACCAGTCGCGCAGATTGCCCTGGGCGTCGAACTGTCGGCCTTCATCGTCGAAGGCGTGAGTCAGTTCGTGGCCAATGGTGGCCCCGATGTCGCCATAGTTCGGGGCGTCGTCGGCGCGGGGATCAAAAAAGGGCGGTTGCAGAATGCCCGCCGGGAAATTGATGTCGTTGATCTGGGGATTGTAGTAGGCATTCACGGTGGGTGGCGTCATGCCCCACTCGCCGCGGTCTACAGGCTTGCCAATCTTTGCGATCTGGCGGTCGAACTCGAATACCCGGGCGCGCAGCACGTTGCCCATGTAGTCGTCGCGAGCAATGGCGAGGGCGCTATAGTCCCGCCATTTGTCGGGATAGCCGATCTTGTTGGCCAAGGTGTGCAACTTTTCCAGCGCATGCTGTTTGGTCGCAGGAGACATCCAGGACAACCCATCGATATCCTGCTCCATGGCATCTTCGATTTGTTTCACGAGTTTCTGCGCGCGCTGCTTGGCCTCGGGAGGAAAGGCGCGCTGCACGTAGGCCTGGCCCAGGGCCTCGCCCAGATCGTCGTCCACGTAGCCTACACAGCGCTTCCAGCGCGGCTCGAGTTGCTGGGCCCCGGCCAGGGTCCTGCCGTAAAAATCGAAGTCGGCGTTCACAAATGCCGAGGAGAGGTAGGACGCGTTGGCATGCGCCAGGTGCCAGCGCAAGTAGGCCTTCCAGCTTTCCAGGTCTTCCTTCTTTACGGTTGCGTCCATGGCTTTGAAGAATTCCGGCGCGGTCACATTCAGGGAGCGCAGCCCGGGCTGGCCGGCCCGGGAAAAGTATTCCTTCCAGCGGAAGGACGGACTGAGCGCCTCCAGTTCCCGGAGCGTCATTTTGTGGTAAAGCAATTTGGGTTCGCGACGTTCCACCTGGGTCAGCGAACCGTTGGCCAGGGCGGTCTCGATTCGCAGAACTGTGTGGGCCTCGGTGGCGGCAACGTCCGGCGCATCGCCCAGCAGTTCAAACATTTTCCGGACATGGGCCGCGTAAGCATGACGAAGTTGCACGGATTTCAGATCCGTCTTGAGATAGTAGTCCCGATCCGGAAGGCCCAATCCGCTCTGGTCGACCTCCGCGATGACCTGGGAGGAATTCTTGAAATCCTGGTCAGACTGGAAGTCGAACAGGACGTGCTGGCCAAGCATGCCGGCGGCGACCCTGGCCAGGTCGCTCTTGGAACGCATTCTGTCGATCAGCTGCAAACCGGCTTTGAGCGGGCCCGCTCCCGCGGCCTCAACCGCTTTTTCATCCATACAGGCGGCGTAGTAGTCGCCAATCTTTCTCTTCACCGGGTCGCGCTCGGGGCCGCCCGCCGCCGCTTCCTCGAGAATCTCGCGCAACAGCACCTGGTTGTCATCCGAAAGCTTCGCGGACGCGCTCCAGCTTGATTTGTCGGGTGGTATGGGATTCTTCTTCAGCCAGCCTCCGCACGCGTAGGTGAAGAAGTCGGTGCACGGATCCACGCTGGTGTCGATGGAGGTGACGTCGAGCACCGGCGGATGAGCGATGGAAGCGCCCTGTGCACGCGCTGTAACCGATGTAAAAATCGAGATCAGGAGAGTAAGCGCGAACGCGGTTCGAAACATGCTTTACCTCGCGAACCTGGAATTGCAGATTGCGGATAGCCGGCTGAAAGCCAACCCCATGAACTACCGATTACCTCTTGCCCCGGCCCAGAAACACTGCCGCCTGGGTTTCAGACGGCGACAGGCAGCTTTCGTGAGCAGATTTCCCGGTAATGCGGACGCTCCCTCCTAGGTTTCAGGATATGCCAATCGCACCAGCGTTCTCTCTGAAAAAGGCACATACAGGAGCGCCGCCGTCGCGGCAAATGCGGCCCCAAACCCGATCTTTTCGGTGAGCAGAAATGGGGCCACCGCCCATACCTGATCCAGGGCCAGAATGGCAGGGAACATCCGCTGGAATTTTTCTCCAAGTCTGCGGTGATCGAAGGCGATCGCCGAGATCAGATAACAGCGCAGCGGGATGCCTACGCCCGCCGTCAGCAGCACAGCGACGAAGATGGCGCGCGATCCCCATCCCGGCAAGAACGCGCTCATGATCTTGTCGATTCCGCTCAAGCGAAACAGAGCACTCACGTAGAAGATCAGATACATGCACTGGATCAACCCGAAAAGACCGCGAGTCAGACCGCGGCGGGGTAATGGAACCTCGAGGTCACGATGAAAACGCGCCCCCAAGGTCGCAGCCCGAAGATCTTCAGGAGGCGATTCCCGAGAATCCTGCGACGGCGATTTGTCCTGCGCCCTTTGTACCGGAGCCAGGAATCGGTATCCGCGCCGGGCCACGGTTTCCACGTAACGCGGGCTGGATGCGGAGTCTCCCAACGCCTCTCGCAGCTTGTTGATCGCGGTATTCAGGCTGTGGTCGAAATCCACGAACGTGTCGGCCGGCCATAACTTCTGGCGAAGCTCCTCCCGCGTAACCACCTCGCCCGTCCGATCGAGCAGGTAGACCAGTATCTGAAAGGGCTGCTCTTGCAGGCGTATGCGGGCGCCATTCTTGCGTAATTCACCCGCCGCCAGGTCAACTTCGAAAATCGCGAAGCGGATGATCTTTCGCGCGGAACTGCCTGGTGGCGTGGACACGGCAGCAGGCAGTTTAGCATTCCAGGAATCGCTCTGCCCCCGTAGGCCGGTGTGGCGCGGGCGCCCCGCCCGCGAGATGTGAATCAAACGGCGAGCACATTCGACTAAGAATCAAACGCCGTGGCGCGGGCGTGTTTAAATTCAGAGTCAAAAGCCGCGGGCGGGGCGCCCGCGCCACACGACCGCGGGGCTACAATAATCTTGTGCCCGCCGTCAGCCCACAGCCGCATCAGCCTGCCCCGGGGCGCCCGCCCAAGAGCCCCATTTATAAACTTGAAGCCGCCGGCATCCTGATTATCGGGACGCTCATCCTGATTCTCACCCTCACCCGCTACTGGCATCACATCGCCTGGGGTGTCCGCTGAGCGCGTGTTCCGAGCCGCTGCTGCTGGTGGTGCTCGGCCCGACCGGAAGCGGGAAAACCGCACTCTCCCTGGCATTGGCCGAACGCTTCCGCGGCGAGATCGTGAACTGCGATTCGGTAGCCATGTATCGCGAGTTCGAGATCGGGACCGCCAAACCAACCGCCGCCGAGCGTGCCCGCGTCCCGCACCATCTGCTCGATTTTGTGGATCCGTCGGGTTACATCACCGCCGGCGAATATGCCCGCCAGGCCCGCGCCGTGCTGGGACAGATCAAGGCGAGGGGAGCGTTGCCCATTGTGGTCGGCGGGACCGGCCTTTATCTGCGCGCCCTGCTGGAGGGCTTGTTCGCCGGTCCCCAGCGTTCGGAGGAACTGCGGGAGCGGCTGCGCGAACGCGCCGGAGAGAAGGGCCCGTCCCATCTGCATCGGATCCTGAGTCGTCTCGATCCCGCCGCAGCCGCGAAGATTCACGCCAATGATGTGCCCAAGCTGCTGCGGGCGATTGAAGTCTGTCTTGCCTCACGGTCGAAAATGAGTGAATTGTGGGAGCGAGGCCGCGATCCGCTGCAGGGCTTCCGCATTATGCGGCTGGGGCTCGACCCCGACCGCGACGCTTTGTACGAACGAATCAATCTTCGCGCCGAACGCATGTTCGATACCGGTTTGGTGGAAGAGGCCCGGGACCTGCTGGAAAAGTACGGCGCAGCCGCGCGCCCGCTGGCCGCTCTTGGCTACAAGCAAGCAGTCCTCTTGATCCGGGGCGAGATCGATCGCAAGACCGCGTTGCACATGGCGCAACAGGCACATCGAAACTATGCCAAGCGCCAAATGACCTGGTTCCGGCGCGAGCCTGGGGTGATCTGGCTGTCCGGCTTCGGAGATGATGCGACCATCCAGAACGAGGCAGTCCGGAAGATCACCGACATGCAGGCATCAACCTAGGGGAGTAGGGTTTCCGCTGGGATTGCCTTCTTTGCGCCCTTTGCGGTATTTCTTTGCGAACTTTGCGGTTGAGGGTCTTGCTCGATTGCGGCAAGGTCGAACCCTTTAACCGCAAAGGACGCAAAGAAATACCGCAAAGGTCGCAAAGGCGTGGGTCTGACAGGGATCACCGCTGCAAAATTTCTTTCAGGGCCCTTCTCAAGTCGGGATGCTGGAACTGATATCCCGTGGTTGTAAGCTTGGCCGGTTCCACGCGTTGACTGCCGAGGAAAAGTTCTTCGCCCATCTCTCCGAAAACCAGGCGGACAGCGAACGCCGGCATGGGAAACATCGCCGGGCGCTTCAGGACGGATGCCAGAATGCTGGTGAATTCCGCATTGGTCACTGGATTCGGGGCCACCGTGTTGACCGGGCCTGAGAGCGATTCGTGCTGCAACACGTGCTGAATCGCGCCTACGACATCCCGCACTGAGACCCAGGGCCACCATTGTTGTCCGTTGCCCAGCCGGCCTCCCAGGCCCAGGCGGAAAGCAGGAAGCATTTTCGGCAGGGCGCCGCCCTGCGCGCTCATCACCACGCCAAGGCGCATTTGCGCGGTGCGGATTCCTGCCTGAACTGCGGGCTGGGTGGCTCCTTCCCACGCGCGGCATATTTCGGCGGCAAAGCCCTCACCGGAGGGGCTGTCTTCGCGCAGGATTTCATCGCCGCGATTTCCGTAGAAGCCGACTGCGGAAGCCGAAATGAATACGCGCGGGGAGGGGACGCCTTTGCTACCGCTTCCGCCAGGTGTCCCGTACCCTGGGCGCGGCTCTCGAGGATGCGTCGCTTCTTGGCCTCGGTCCAGCGCCCGACAATTGACTCTCCAGCCAGGTGAATGACGGCGTCGAAGCCGGAAACCGAAGCAGGGGACAAAGGACGGGATGGGTCCCACAGGGTCTGGTCGGGGCCAGTGGCTGAGTTTCGCACCAGGCGTGTGACGGCAAATCCCGTGGTTTTCAGAGACGGAAGAAGGGCCGCGCCAATCGGGCCGGAGGCCCCGCTCACGAGGATGCGCTGTGGATTCAAGATGGCTGGCCGCGGTTCAACTCTAGCAGATTGGCCCAGTGTGGGGCGGGCGCCGTCGCCCGCCGCTTTTGAAGGTGATTCAAATTAGAATCTGATTGTTACACCAAGTCCCCCGAAGTCCCGTCCGGCGAAAACCAAAGTCAAGAACGGCGGGCGGGGGCGCCCGCCCTACACGCCCCAGCACGCTATAATCGAGCATGGCGACGCTGCGCCAACAGTTCGCGACCAACGTGCTCACCGTGACCCGGTTCCGCGAATTGATGCGCAGAATGAGGGCCAACCGGCCCAACGACGATCTCGAGCTCATCCGCAAGGCCTACGAATTTTCCCAGAAGCACCATGCCGGGCAGAGCCGCGCTTCCGGTCAGCCCTACCTGGTCCATCCCCTGGAAGTTGCGCTGGTCCTCGCCGAGATGAAGATGGACCCCGTGGCCATCGCAGCCGGGCTTTTGCATGACTCCGTGGAAGATACCTCGGTGACGGTTGTCGATATCCGCAAGGAATTCGGCGAGCAGGTGGCGCACATCGTCGAGGGCGTCACCAAGATCAGCGCCATCGATTTCGCGACGCGGGAAGAACAGCAGGCCGAAAACCTGCGCAAGATGATGCTCGCCATGGTGGATGACATCAGAGTGGTGCTCATCAAGCTGGCGGATCGCCTGCATAACATGCGCACCCTGGAGCATTTGCCGGCGGAGAGACAAGAAAAGATTGCGCGCGAGACCCTGGAAATCTATGCGCCCATTGCCCACCGTCTGGGCATGGGCAAGATCCGCGGAGAACTGGAAGACCTGGGGTTTCGCTATGTCGACCCCATCGGATATCAGCAAGTGCACGACGCCGTCGAGGCGCGGCGCAAGGCGGGCGAAGCCTTCCTGGCACGTGTGGAAGTGGTATTCCGCGACAAGCTGAAAGAGGCTGGGATCACCGCAACCGTGGAAAGCCGGATCAAGCGTCTGTACAGCATCCACAAAAAGCTGCAACGCCAGCACATTGCGGTCGAGCAGGTGTACGACCTCTACGCCATGCGTGTGATCACCCGATCGGTCCAGGATTGCTACGCCGTGCTGGGCATCATCCACAATCTGTGGCGGCCGGTACCGGGCCGGATCAAAGACTTTATCGCCATGCCCCGGCCGAATTTTTATCAATCGCTGCACACTTCTGTGATCGCGGAAGAGGGAACGCCGTTTGAAGTGCAGATCCGTACCGAGGAAATGCATAAGATGGCGGAAGAGGGCATTGCTGCGCACTGGAAGTACAAAGATGGCCCGGTCTCAGCGCAAGACGAGCAGCGTCTGGCCTGGTTGCGCCAGGTGGTGGAATGGCAGCGCGACGTGTCCGATCCCAGCGAGTTTTTGTCCACGCTCAAGATCGATCTTTATCCCGAAGAGGTCTACACCTTCACCCCCAAAGGCAAGGTTGTCGTGCTGCCCCGGGATTCTTCGCCCATCGACTTTGCCTATTCCGTCCACACCGAAGTAGGCCACAGCTGCGTGGGCGCGAAGGTGAACGGCCGCATGGTCCCGCTGCGCTTCAAGCTGCATAGCGGTGACATCGTCGAGATCCTGACCCAGACCGGGCATAAGCCCAGCCGCGACTGGCTGGCGATCGCCAAATCGTCCCGCGCTCGCAACAAGATCAAGCATTGGCTCAATGTTCATCAGCGGGAGCGCGCCATCGAGATTGGCCGCAAACTGATCGAGAAGGAGGCACGCAAGTATCGGGTAGCGCTGAAGGAGATCAAGGACGAGGAATTGCAGAAGATCGCCGCCGACTACGGCGTGGGGCGTCCCGACGACCTGATGGCGGGCATCGGCTACGGCAAGTATTCGGCACGGCAAATCCTGGGACGCCTGGCGCCTGCCGCCGGCACGCCCCTGGCGGATCAGGAACAGGAAAAGCCGGGAGGACTGGCCAGCGTCGTGAGGCGCGTCTTTGGGGGAGACCAAAACAACAACGCGATCCGGGTAAAGGGACACGGCGACCTGCTGGTCTACCGGGCCCGCTGTTGCAATCCAATTCGAGGCGAATCCATCGTTGGCTATGTGACTCGAGGCAAGGGCGTCGCAGTCCATGCCGTCAATTGTCCCAATGTGACCAACCTGCTGTATGAACCGGAACGCCGCATCGATGTGGAGTGGGCCCGGGACGACGGGACCCCCAGCGCCTACCCGGTAAAGCTCACGGTATTCTGCGACGATCGTTTTGGAATGCTGAAGCAGATTACCGCCGTGATCAGCGATACCCAGACCAACATTCGCAATATCGAAGCCCGCACCAACAACGGCCAGGCGAGCGTTGACATCGTGCTCGATATCGCCGACTTGAAGCACCTGGAAAACATCGTCAACGGCGTGCGTAAGATTCCCGGCGTACACGATGTGCAGAGACTGCAGAAGGTCTAGTCGTCGGTCGTCAGGCGTCGGTCGTCAGCAACAACCCACTGGGAACTGGCAACTGTTAACTGACCGCTGGTTTTATCCTTACAAGGTTGTTTTTCCCGCCGCCCGCAGGTTGACTCGAACCGTATTCATCTGCGTTAATTCTGACGACTCAATCTGGAGGCCTCATGCGCGACGTGATTGCGACCACAGAGGGACCGCAGGCGATTGGACCCTACTCCCAAGCCATTCGGGCGAATGGCTTCGTCTTCGTCTCCGGGCAGGTGGCCATCGACCCGGCAAATCAACAAGTCATCGGTGGAGACGTGGCGGCGCAGACCGAGCGCGTGCTCAAGAACCTTTCCGCGATTTTGACCGCGGCCGGGAGCGGATTGAAGAAAGTGGTGCGTACCACAGTGTTCCTGAAGAACATGGGTGATTTTGCCGCCATGAATGAAGTCTACGGGCGATTTTTCAGCGTTGCGCCGCCCGCCCGGTCAACGGTGGAGGTGGCCCGTCTTCCTAAAGACGTTATGGTGGAAATTGACGTGATTGCGCTGGCGTAGGCCTTTGCCGTTCAAAAGCGTTTAACCGCAAAGTTCGCAAAGGACGCAAAGAAGTACTTTTGAGATCAAGCGGTAAGGGCTTTCTTTGCGAACTTTGCGGCCTTTCTTGGCGCCCTTTGCGGTAACGGTTTTGATCTCCCAGATACAAAGAGCATCCTCCGAAAGTCTGCCACGCGTGTTCAAGTAACGCGCTGGTAACCAACCCCGCAGCCATTTACAATCCCTAGTCCCACATTTTCCCAGGGCAGCAAGGAGCGCACCTTGATCCCACGCTACACCCGTCCCGACATGGGCCGCATCTGGAGCGACGAGAATCGCTTCCGCACCTGGCTGGCGGTCGAAGTCGCGGCCACCGAAACCCTGGCTGAAGCCGGCATGGTGCCCAAGGACGCCGCCCGGGCCATCCGCGAGCGGGCGGACTTCAATCTGGACCGGATTGCCGAGATCGAAGCGGAAGTGCGCCACGATGTAATTGCCTTTACCACCGCCGTAGCCGAGATTGTTGGACCCCACGCCCGCTGGTTTCATTACGGGCTGACCTCGAATGATGTCGTCGACACTTCCCAGGCGCTGCTCATCCAGCAAGCCTCGGCCATCATTGCCGCCGATCTGGAAAAGCTTTCCACCGTGCTGGAACGCCGCGCCTGGGAATTCAAAGACACGCCCATGATCGGCCGCACCCACGGCATTCACGCCGAGCCCATCACGTTTGGTTTCAAGCTGGCCAACTGGTACTCCGAGACCCAGCGCAATATCGCGCGCTTTCGCAATGCCGCCGAGGACATGCGCGTGGGCAAGTTTTCCGGAGCCGTGGGCACGTTTGCCCATCTCAGCCCCGAACTGGAAGAGAGCATGTGCGAGCGCCTGGGATTGAAGGCTGCTGCCATCTCATCCCAGGTGATCCAGCGCGATCGTCATGCGGCATATCTCGCCACGCTGGCCGTGATCGCCTGCACTCTGGACAAGATCGCCACCGAACTGCGGCACTTGCAACGCACCGAAGTGCGCGAAGTGGAAGAGTTCTTCAGCGAAAAGCAGAAGGGCTCTTCCGCCATGCCTCACAAGCGCAACCCGGTCACCCTGGAACAGATCAGCGGCCTGGCCCGGGTGGTGCGTTCGAACGCGCAGGCGGCGTTTGAAAACGTCGCCTTGTGGCATGAGCGCGACATCTCGCACTCGTCGGTGGAACGGATCATCATTCCCGACTCCACCACCCTCGTGGACTACATGCTGCAGAAGACCGCAAATGTGCTCGACACCATGTTCGTGTACCTGGAACGCATGAAGTCCAATCTGGAAAGCACGGGCGGCCTGGTTTTCAGCGGACAGCTTCTGCTTGACCTGGTGGAACATGGAGTTTCCCGCGAGGACGCTTACCGCACGGTGCAGAACCATGCCATGCGGGCCTGGAAAGAAGGACGAAATTTCCGCGACCTGGTGCTGAAGGACAAGAGCATTACCAGCCGGGTCCCCCGGGCGCAGATTGAACGGGCCTTTGATTTGAAGCGTCAGCTCAGAAACATCGACAAGATTTTCGCGCGGGTATTCGGGGGAGGGCGGAAATCGGTCCGAGCAGCCCCGAAGAAACGCCGCAGCAAACCCCACTGACAATTGCATTCAATGACGATCAGGTGTACGTTTTCGAGCGGACGGAGAGGTCATGGTCGAGGACTCCGGCCAACAGGAGAAGAACGTGATCTCAAAGTACCTCTGGTGCGGAGTTCTGATTGTCGCTCTCAGTGTAGCTCTACCCACGAGTGCTGATGCGCAGACTGGATCAAGCAAGATCGTAAGCAATGGGACGATCGTAGGCATCATCGTGGGGGTGGTTGCGGCCGTGGTAGTGGTAGCCTATTTAGTCATTCACGAATCGTCCAAGAAGCGAACAATTACGGGATGTGTCTCCTCGGGAGACAATGGGATGAGCGTGACGGACGAGAAGGACAAACGGTCTTATGCGCTCTCCGGCAATACGGCAGACATCAAGCCGGGCGACCGCATGACCTTGCAGGGCAAAAAGATCAAGGCCAAGGAGGCCGGCAAGCCGGCTGTCTGGGAAACAAAAGCGATATCCAAAGACTTCGGCGTCTGCCAGCCCCAGGGGTGAATCTGGGGCTCAGGTGCGCTTGGCCAGCGCTCCGTCGACTGATGCCGCTCCCGGCCCCATCACGACCAGCGCGATACACGCAGCCAGCATGATCAACGGGTGCTCGACGCCTCCCGGCTTGAGGAACCCATGCTTCAGGTGAACCAGCAGAATGGCCACGATCATGTCAAAGCCATTCAAGGCGGCGGCCCATCGCGTTAGTAGTCCGATCACCAGGGCGATGCCTCCGAGACATTCCACCAGGGTCACGATCGCTGACGACACCGCCGGCATCGGTACGCCCATGGCGCCGAACATCCCGGCGGTTCCGTGGAAGCCCATCCCGAACAGCTTCTGCCACCCGTGTGCCAGGAAAATGATACCGGTGACCACTCGCAAAACCGTAAGTCCACAAGACTGATTCGAAGCCTGAATTGAACCGTTGCTCATGAGATTTCCTCCAGAACCCTCGGTGCCTCTTTGGTCTCCCCATCCCAGAAAATACACAGAGGGCCGGTCTGGCCCTCTGCCTCGCCGAATGCTGTAAGTTACGCCTTCTCGATGGCCAGGCCGGCGGCCTTCCACTCTTCCAGCCCGCCCTCGTAGGCGCGGACGTTTTCATAGCCCAGCTTCAACAGCTTCTCAGCCGCCATACGACTTTGCGGACACTTCGGGCCGCCGCAGTATACGACGATCTCAGCATTCTTGGGCAAATTCGTGGCTCGTACTTCGCCACCTACTTTGTCCAGAGGCACGTGGCGCGAACCTACGATGTTCTCTCCCTTAAACCATTCATCCGTGAGCACGTTCCAGAATTCGATAGGACGCTTGCTGTCCAGAAGCTGCTGAACGTCCCGGGTTGAAATGGTTCTTACGGTTGCTTCGGTTGCGGTAGTAGGACTCATCGGTAGTGCTCCTTTTCTAGTCCATACAACAGATGTCGTTATAACGATTACGTAGCAAAATATTAGTCCGTCTGCTCTCGGGCGGATTCCAGGAGGCGGATTAAAGTCTGTAACTGCTGCTCGCCCATGGGCCCGAGCATCTTCTGGTTAAACTCCTCGATGGGGCGGTCCAGGGTCTGCAGGAGTTCCAGGCCGGCGGGTGTAATGCGAGTGGTAATGACCCGGCGGTCCCGGCCTTCGCGGCTGCGGACGACCAGCCCCCGGCGCTCCAGGCGGTCCACCAGGCGGGTGATGTCGGGATCACGGTTGACCATGCGATCAGCGATCTCGCTGCAGGCCCGTCCTTCGTCCCTGGCGCCGCGAAGGATGCGCAGGGCGTTGTATTGGGTGGGAGAAAGCCCATGAGCCTTCAGCATCTCGCTCAAACGCCACTGCAGGCGGTCTGCAGTGCGCTGCAGGGCGATCAGAGCCTCCTCCTCCAGGCTGCTGAATGGCTTGCTCTGATGAATCTCGGCTTGAATGCTCTTACGCACAGAGCCAATTATATTCGTTATAACGACTACCGTCAAGCTGGATTATTTCTGGGGGCCGCACATATCTCCCGGTTCGTGCTCCTTCGGAGCGGCGAACCCTTTGGCATCCTGTCCTCCGCGGAGCGCATCCAATTAATTAACTAACCGGTTAGTAAATGCCGGGAAAGAGGATTGTCTTATGAAAAGCATTCTTAGTGCGGTGACTACATTTCTTGCGGTGGGGGTGCTCAGCGTCGGCGTGTTGGCCCAGACTCCCAGCGCCCGCTACGACAGTGACATCCAGGCCCAGGTGACTCAGCAGTTGGCGAAAAAGAGCGACTTTCGCAACCTGCAGGCCAGCGTCGAAGACGGCATTGTGACCCTCTCCGGTACGGTGAATCTCTATCAGCAGAAGCTGGATGCGGCCAAGAAAGCTCGCAAGGTCGATAAGGTCCAGGGAGTTCGCAACCTGGTCGCAGTCAGTTCGTCCGCGCCCGACGCCGATCTGCAGGCAAACCTGCAACGCAAGTTGCACTATGACCGCATCGGCTACGACAACCTGTTCAACTTCGTCAACGTCTCGGTGAAAAACGGTGTTGCCACTCTGAACGGCGAAACCCGCACTGAGATCGGCCGCGACTCAGCCCTGGCGCTGGCCAATTCCATGCCCGGCGTAAAAGACGTGGTGGACAGCATCAAGGTTGCGCCGGTATCAGGCTTCGACGACCAGATTCGGATCAGCGCCGTACGCGCGATTTATCGTGACCCGGTGCTGGGCCGCTACGCTGGCGATCCGGCAAAACCGATCCGCATCGTAGTGGACAACGGCAAGCTGAGCCTGTACGGCACGGTTGCCAGCGCTGCGGACAAGCAAATTGCCGGCATGCGCGCAAACCAGATCTTCGGCGTGTTCAGCGTGCAGAACAACCTGGAAGTAGTCAAAGGCTCGTAATGCAGGCGCGAGCGTCCCGCTCGTGCAGGGGACAAAATTGAAAGTGTAGGAAGGCACGGCTTCGGCCGTGCCTTTTTTGCATGCACCATCACTGTTTCGGTGCGGACCGGTCGGAACTGCCGTGAGGGAAGCTGAAGGGCCTGTCCGAGGTCGAGCAAGGCTCGGAAAGTTTCCCTCAGCAGCTCTCGAAAGCCGATTGCGAAGCCGCCGACTGCAACGGCCAATTTGATTTCAAACCGACCGATTTCTCCTCAGTGATACACCATCGAATCGAACAGCACCCTGAGATCTCGACCGCAGGCTTCTTCCATAGCGCGCTCGAAGTCTTGCGAATCGACCAAACGACCCGCATTCCGGGTCGTGTAGAGTGCGATTCCTAGCCAAAATTTCTCCTCACCAAGCTCTGTCCTCAGGCGGTCAAGAAACAACGCGCCCTTCACATAGGGAATCTGGCCGAGTGCGTCGTGCGCATCCTTCCAGCCTTCCCAATGCAGGGGCCGATCCTGCCCCGCCGCACGCAGCTTATCCATCCGTTCTTTCGCGGCGACGATCTCGTGATCGTATGCCGCTCTTCCCTGGTGTTGCTCCAGATAAGCATCGGTCATGAAATCCGCCATGCCCTCGTTGAGCCAGAAGTCCGACCATGAGCGGATTCCGACGAGTACGCCCCACCACTGGTGCGCCAACTCGTGTGTCATGTCCGCAACCTGGTCTCTCTGCTCAAGTTCCGGCAGATAGGCGGCGGGCATGAGGGCAAGTCCAGCAGCCTCCTGTTCGATGGGTTGCGGCATGAAAGCCTGGGTATATTGGCCGGCCGCGAGATTCACGCCCGCCTTGCTGCGCAAGAACGCATACGCATCAGCCGTCTTCGCAAAGGTGGTTCTGTGAGCGTCCCTATCCGGCGTGTAGAGAACGAATTGTCCACTCGCCGAACGATCTAGCTTAGCCACTCCGAAGCTGAGTAGATACGTCTGAACCGGGCTGTTTTGGTCGAAGGCAAAGTGTTCGCCTTCTTTGTCTCTCCACTGCCTCTTGAGTCTGCCTGGGCCGGCCGCTTTCAACCCACTCGATGGCGGAAGAACTACTTCGAGACTCAGCGTCGCTCTCTGCGCAGGGGTGTTGTCACACACCATCCACGCTTCACAATAAAAAGCTGTATCGAATCCAGCCTGACCTGAGAACCATGAGATGCCACGATGAGGAGCAGCCGTGTATGCGAGATGAAGGAGGTGCTTGCCAGTCCTGCGCAACTGGACATTCACGGTCTCATCCGCCAGGGTCGCCTCGCACTCGGTGCAAGTCAGCCTGGAAATCCGTAGGCCTACCTGTTTCTGAAACTGAATCTTCCCACGGCTGTGCCAGAAAGTGATTGTCTCTTGGCCATGGAGAAGTTGGTGATCGAGATCAGGTGTCAACTTAAGGGCGTAATGGGTGATCTGTGCCCTGGCCGTGGTAATGAACAGGAGAAGGAACAAAAATGGATAGCGCATTCGACAAGTTTATACAGCTACAATCGATTAATCAGCGAGGCCACGTACCCGGCGCCAAAGCCGTTATCGATGTTCACCACGCTCACATTCGAAGCGCAGGAATTCATCATCCCCAGCAGAGCCGCCAGACCATTGAACGCCGCCCCGTAGCCTACGCTGGTGGGCACGGCGATCACGGGAACACCGACCAGTCCACCCACCACGCTGGGCAGCGCCCCTTCCATGCCGGCGCACACGATCACTACCCGGGCCCGCGTCAGAGTTGCGCGATTCGCCAGCAGGCGATGGATTCCCGCGACTCCGACGTCGTAAAGATGCTCGACGTCGTTGCCCATCATTTCGGCGGTGACGACGGCTTCTTCCGCCACGGGAATGTCGCTGGTCCCGGCCGAGACCACGACGATGATCCCCTTGCCATACTTCTTCGGGTCGCGTCGGAGGACAATCGCGCGCGCCAGCGCCTGATACTCAGCCTTGGGCACTTTCTTTCTTACCGCCGCCAGCTGCTCGGGGCTCGCCCGCGTGGCCAGGATGTTGCCTCCGTGTTTCGCCAGGCGGGAAAAGATAGACGCCATCTGGGCCGGAGTCTTGCCCGGTCCGAAGATCACCTCGGGCATCCCGTTGCGCAAGGCGCGATGGTGATCCAGGTTGGCAAAACCCAGATCTTCGAATGGAAGATGCCGCAGGCGGTCCACGGCGGCATCCGGGGAGAGCTTGCCCCGTCGTACCTGGTCGAACAATTCGCGGATGGAGTCAGCGTTCAAGAGGTATTGGCGGTGTGGGGCGGACACTCTTGTCCGCCACTTTCGACTTTGAGGTCAGGTACCCAAAAACGGACTTTGAGGCTTTCGCCACTGGTAACGATATCGCAAAACAGGAAGCAACTTCAAAAGCGGCGGACAAGAGTGTCCGCCCCATACGGTCAGGATTCGGGAAGTAGGCTGATTTATCTGGTTGCCGAGGCGGGGAGTTTCTTGCCGTGGCCGCGGACTTTCGCCGCGATTTCCCGATAGACTTCTTTGGCTCTGCCCGGCTCTTCGAGATGAGCCAGAAACCATCGCCGCAACATGCCGCGCGTGACCCGTCCCTTCAAATAGGCATCGTAGAGCGCGTTGCCCAGCATGTAACCAAGCAATTGGGAGCTGGCTTCTGTCTTCTTGCGCAGGGATTCCGGAGCTTCTTCCGGTAGTTCGCGGTTTCCTGCATCTTCGGCCTCGGGGCGCGCCGGATATAGTACCCGCGAGCCAAAGTATCCCAGGGCGGATTCCGTGGCCTGGACGTAGAAGTGACTCGTACTCTCCCGAGTTTCCGCGCCTCCCTGCGCCGGCAAACCGCGGCAGGCATGATGCAGGAAACGCGCCGCTTCTTCCGCCGCATACATCATCTTGAACTCATGCACGTAGAAGGCATTGACCTGCGGCAGGTACACGCTGCCGCGCTCCTCCACGTGGCGCGCCATGGCTTCGGTTTCTTCCTCGCTGGCGTGGTGACGGGAGAGCAGTTGGCGCAAACGCGCGCCGGAAGCGCGGCAATAGACTTCGGGCATCAGGTCCACCAGAAATTTCGGTTGCGTGCCGTTGCTCGAAGAGTAGCGGTCGATATCGAGGAAGCGCAGCAGGCTGTCAATCAGGTTGTAGATGGTGGGCGCGAGGTCCGGGCCTTCCTCCTCGGTGCGTCCCCAGCGGCTGAGGTGAAGACGGTAGTTCTCGTACTTTTCGAGCGGCGTGGAATTGAATACGCAGACCACATCGTCACTCACGCGCACGGCCTCGACCTGCTCGTGCTGTTCCCCGGCGGCCCGCCAGTAGAGCGCATCCACGTTCTGCAGGACGGTGAGCACCCGTTCTTCCGGCAAGCGCTCGCGCAGCACTTTGGGAAGATGCCCGGGCGCGAGATGGGACTCGCCAAACAGCACGATGATGACTGCGCCGGGATGGCGTTGCCGGATTTCGGCCAGCTTGTGGACGGCATGGCGGTCGCGCGCCCCGATTTTGCGCAGATCTTCGCGCGGCATGCAATCCAGTCCGTAGATCGCCTCGGCGTGCTCGCGCGCGGCCACCAGTAGTTCGTAGAACGGCGCCCAGTCGTAGCCCCAGTCGAGGTCGAAGCGAATGCGTTGCTGCAATTCTTCGGCATCAATCTCCCGCCGCCACCACTCATCGAGAATGTGCTGGTCGCGGGAAAAGATGGTTTCCAGTCCCAGCACGACCGGACGGTCTCCCGGCTGGGCGCGTTCTTCCAGCAGAGTCGCGGCAAAACGTTGCGCCGCGGGCAGCGCGTGATAGTCGCCTACAAGGAGGAGGTCGGCGGCGTGCACGCCGTCGCTCAATTGTTGCCGGTCGATCACCGATTGGTAAGATCGGAAGGCCTGGCTGAAATCCCGCAGATATTTACGGCGGCCATTGGGATCGTTGATCCGGATCTCGCGCTCGACTCCCGCCAGCGCGTGCAACTGCGCTTCGCTGCGACGCTGCCGTAAGCTGGAGGTTGATGCCATTAGTCGTGTGTTTGTGTGGGGCGGGCGCCCTCGCCCGCCGTTTTCGCCGTTGACTCTTTTCTCCCAGCCTCCCTATGCTCCAAGGTTCGAAGAGGCCGGAGTCCAGCTTGCCCAATCACCCGCCCCAGAACCTGACCGTCGCCACCACCGGAGCCAGCGGATCTCTGTTCCTGAAACACCTCCTCCTGGCGCTGGAGCGCGACTCACGCGTTCAGACGGTCAACTTCATTGCCTCCGACAGCGCCCTGCGCGTCATGGCCGAAGAGCTCGGGCTGCGCGGCCGCAGCAACCTGCTCGGACAAATTCTGGGCCGCGCGCCGGGAAAGCTGTCCCGCAAAATCCAACCACAAGCCAATGCCGATATCGGCGCCAACATCGCCAGCGGCTCTTATCCCGCCGACGCCATGGTCGTGATCCCGTGCAGCATGGGCACGCTGGCCCGTATCGCCAACGGCATCGCATCGCAACTAATCGAGCGTGCCGCCGACGTCTGCCTCAAGGAAAAGCGCCCGCTGGTGCTCTGTGTCCGCGAGACGCCGCTTAACAAAATCCACATCCGAAACATGTACCGCGCCGCCGACGCCGGCGCCACCGTGTTCCCTCTGATCCCGGCCTTCTATTTCCGTCCTGCCGGATTGGATGCCATGGCGCGCGAATTCGCTTACCGCGTGCTGGCCCACATCGGACTGCCTCAACCCAACGCGTATCGCTGGAAAGGCTGATCGATTTGGCAAATACAGAGATCCGGTTACCCGGTGGTTACTTCCAGTGTAGGAAGCCGGGAGAGAAGCGGGTAGATTCCTGTGGGCCATGGCCCGCGGGAAAATCAGAATCAGCGGTTTACAAGGAGACTCCATGTTCTTTCATAAAAGCGGTGTGGTTCTGGTGGCGTTAATTGCTGGTCTTTTAGCCTCTACTCCTTTCGCCCATGCCGCCGGCCCCACTTTTTCGGTTTCGTTTCCCAAGGCCCGCAGCGGAAAGCCGCTCGACGGACGCATCTTCCTGCTTCTTTCGACCGATCCTTCCGCCGAACCCCGCATGCAGATTGACGATTCGGTCCGCACCCAGATGATGTTCGGTATGGACGTTGACGGCATGCAGCCTGGGCAAACCGTCACGGTGGATGATTCCGCCAACGGCTATCCCATCCGCAGCCTGCGCGACGTGCCGCCGGGGGATTATTACGTGCAGGCGGTACTGCATCGCTATGAAACCTTCCATCGCTCCGATGGTCACACCGTGAAGCTCCCGATGGACCGCGGCGAAGGGCAGCACTGGAACATCGCGCCGGGGAATCTCTATTCCACTCCACGCAAGATCACGCTGGGTCCATCGTCTGCCCCGGTGTCAATCGTGGTCGATCAGGAGATTCCGCCGATCCCGCCGCCGCAGGACACGAAATACATCCGTCATCTGAAGATTCAGAGCGCGCTGCTTACCAAGTTCTGGGGGCGGCCCATGTTTCTCAGCGCCAACGTGCTGGTACCGGAGGGCTTTGACGCGCATCCCAGCGTTCATTTTCCGGTCATCATCAATGAAGATCACTTTAACGCCGACTTCGGCGGCTTTCGCACCGAGCCGCCCGATCCCGACCTGAAGCCGGACTACAGCGAACGCTTCCACATCGCGGGCTACAACCGCATCCAGCAGCAAGAGGCTTACAAGTTCTATCAACAGTGGATCGCGCCCGGCTTTCCGCGGGTCATTATCGCGGACATCAACCACGCCAATCCCTACTACGATGATTCCTACGCGGTGAACTCCGCCAACCTCGGTCCCTATGGCGATGCCATCGAAACCGAACTCATTCCTGCCATCGAAAAACAGTTCCGCGGCATCGGCCAAGGCTGGGCGCGCTTCGCATACGGCGGCTCCACCGGCGGATGGGAATCGCTGGCGGTGCAGGTGTTTTATCCCGACCACTACAACGGCGTGTTCGTCGCGTGCCCCGATCCGGTCGATTTTCGGGCTTACACGACGATCAACATCTACAGCGACCCCAACGCCTTCTACATGATGGGGGCACACACCAAAGTCGCCCAGCCCGCCATGCGCGATTACCTGGGACGCACCCTGGGCACGGTGCAAGGCATGAACCAGTACGAACTCGCTCTCGGCTCGCACGCCCGTTCGGGCGAGCAATTCGATATCTGGCAGGCCGTCTACGGGCCGGTCGGCGACGACGGCTATCCCAAACAGATTTTCAACAAGGAAACCGGAGAGATCGACCACAACGTCGCCGCCTACTGGAAGGAACACTACGATTTAAGCGCAATCATGCAACGCGATTGGGCCACGCTCGGCCCCAAACTGCAGGGCAAGCTTCATATCTACGTGGGGTCGGCAGACACGTACTTCCTGAATGACGCGGTTTACTATCTGGAAGATTTCCTGAAATCCACGAAGAACCCGCCTTACGACGGCGAAGTGAAGTACGGCGATCGCGCCGAGCATTGCTGGAACGGCGATCCCAATCTGCCCAACTATCTGTCGCGCCTGCACTACAACACGATGTATCTGCCAAAGATTTTCGAGCGCATGGGAAAGACCGCGCCGCCTGGCGCCGATCTGAAGTCGTGGCGCTACTGAGAAGAGACAATGGGTGGAGAAGGCCTTAAGACCTGCATATGGCAGCTAGGGTGAGGGGGCCCGCGAGGTACTCGCGGCCGACTGCGATAGGCGGTGCAAACGCCTGACTACAAGAGCTAGTCGGACGTTTGGATACTCAGGTACTTGCCCTGCGACCAGTAGTAGAGTACTGAGCTTTTCTCGAGATACTCAATATTCACACTATCGAGCTTCAGGCGCACTCGTTTTGTGCTGCCCATGTCTGAGTACGTTCCAGGCGGTTCCTTCGAGATTATCAAGCCCCAGTCGGAGTCCGGATTTCCCTCGGAGTGATTGAGCATTCTGACCGCGTACTCGCCTGCTGCTTTACTCAGAACGATGATCTTGAAGTTGGCGTCATGACCTGATTTCGGAATCAGCAATACGGCGTACGCAAACTGATCTGGCCGCTCGAAGTGGCCCACAGCAATTCCGGGGCACTCTTTCGGATGCATTTCAAGCCAGAGTTTCTTGTCATACCCGACTAGGTCGGACAGAACCTTAGGCCGCCAGGTCGGGAATCGTTGTTTGATTGCCAGTTTCGCGTCCGAGGGTAGGAGTTCGCAACGATTAGACTGCGCTAGTGACAGTGGCACGAACAACAGAACCATTACAACGAAATGAAGGCGAAAATGCATAACGACAATCATCCTAGGCTGATGAATCTAGGGTGTCCACGTTACTTCAGAGACCGGATTTCGTCCTCAGCGGCTGAAGCCACGTTTCATTGTTGCTTTCAATGCAGCTCTAAAGCGCTGCTCTAGCCAGATCAGAATCCAGCACAAGAAATTACACCTGATGTACGCCCCACTTTCGTGCCGGTTGACGCGGCCGCGCCTTCCGTACTAATGTGCAATTACACCGGAAAGGAGGTGGTCGAATGACAAGTTCTGATTCAAGTGGGAGTAGTAAAAGACCAGGTGAGGTGGCTGTGACTTAGAGCGGTCGCTCTAAGAACCATCGCACGACTACCGGTGATTTTAGGGTTGTAATTCCACCCGGCGTGCAGGTCGCGCCGGGACCCGGAGTTATCCGAAGGGGACCACCTTTAGAGTGGCCGCCTCTTGGTCAATCCCAAACAGTGCACCGGGCGGCCCGCGTATAAAAATGCGCGGGCCGTTCTATTTTCCAGGCTTGGCTTTTTCAAACCCGAGCCGTACCACTTCGGCCGTGTCATCCGCCAGTCCCAGCTTTCCCGCTTCCGCCGGGGTGAACCACCGCACTTCGTCAGCGTCGTCCGCCGCCCGCGCTTTTCCCGCCGCGGGGCGGCAAAGAAAATCGACCAGCACAAAATGATAAAGAGTGCGGCCGGCGTCGTCGCGCAGCACCCGGTCATAGACGCCCAGCAATTCGGTGATTTCCACCTTGAGGCCGGTTTCCTCGCGGGCTTCCCGCGCCGCGGCCTGGCGCAGAGTTTCCCCTAGCTCCAGCACGCCCCCGGGGATGGACCACTCCCCCGCCAGCGGCGGATGCCCCCGCTTGGCCAGCAGCACCCGCCCCTTACGAATGATGACTGCGCCGACGCCGACGAGCGGCGAATCTGGATATTCACGTTTCACAATGGGCAGGCGTGTGCAAGACGCAACCTCGCCGACGGGAATATAATTTATTCAGCTGCTCTTCTAGTAGACAAATAGTGGCAACCAATCTTCCCCGCCGTTCCGGCTGGTGAGTTGAGCTGTTTGGCGGCGGGCCTATCTAGTTGTTTTTCCTATACATGCGAAAGGAGATTGCCCATGTTTACCCGCTTTGTGGAATGCCACGTGAAGCCGGACAAAAGGAATGACTTCACTAACAAGCTGCGCAATGACGTGCTGCCCATCTTACAGAAGCAACCGGGCTTTGTAGATTTGATCGGCCTGGTCTCTGAAAGCGATCCGGAACGAATCGTTTCCGTCAGCTTCTGGAACAGCAAGCAGGACGCGGAGCGCTATCATCGCGAGCACTACAACCGCATTGTAGAGATGCTCAAACCCAGCCTGAAGCGCGACCCCATGGTCGACACTTTTAACGTGGATACCTGGACTGCGCACCGCATTGCCGCTGGCAAGGCCGCCTGATTCTTCACTGCCCCGGGCGTCCAATTCGGCCCGGGGCATTTTCCCCAGTCTACGGGTCGTCTCAGGCGCGAATTTATTCTGGCAGGATAGAATGAACCTGTGTCCCTGGACGAATACAAACGCAAACGGCGTTTCGAGGAAACCCCCGAGCCCCCGCCCAAGCTAGAGAAAAAATCCCAGCACCGCTTTGTGGTGCAAAAGCACCGCGCCACCCGCCTGCACTACGATTTCCGCCTCGAGATGGAGGGCGTGCTCAAGTCCTGGGCCGTGCCTAAAGGTCCTTCACTCGATCCCGCCGACAAACGCCTGGCCATGCAAGTGGAGGATCATCCCGTATCGTACTTTGACTTTGAAGGCACCATTCCTGAAGGCAACTACGGGGCGGGCACGGTGATGGTGTGGGATATCGGCACATGGGAGCCGCTTTCACCCCAACCGGTGAACGGGAAATTCGTTCCCGGGACCGACGCGGAAGCCTCGGCCATGCTGAAGCAGGGAGATTTCAAGATCCGATTGCATGGCAAGAAACTGAATGGTGATTTCGCCCTGATTCACATGCGCTCGCGGCGTCCCGGCACCAAGGGGACGGAGTGGCTATTGATCAAGAAGCAGGACGACGCGGTCGTAAAAGGCTACGACATCGATCAGTACGACGAGTCGGCGCTCACCGGGCGGAGCATCGCCGACATCGCGGGCGACCAAGGCTCGGCCAAGTGGACCAGCAGCCGGCCGGCTTCGCGCGGAGCGGTGAAAGCGCCATGGCTGGCGGATGCGATTGCGAAGTTTGATAAGAAGAGCAAGAAAAAAACAACCACGGACGACACACCGAACACCGCGAAACCCGGCGTAAAAAAAAACGAAAAAGATAAGGCTGTAGCAGGTTCCGCAAAGAGCCAGGGAAGCCGCACCAGGAAACTCCCCTCCTCGTCCTCAGTGGTCGAAGCTTTAGAGGGCAGCGTCAAACGCCCCATGCCCACCGCGATCCACCCCATGCTGGCAACTTCCGTCGATCAGCCTTTCGACGATCCCGAGTGGCTGTTCGAGATTAAATGGGATGGCTACCGCGCCATTGCCTTCATCGCGAAAGGCAAGGTCCGTCTGGTGTCGCGCAATCAGAATGACCTGACCGCTCAATTCCCCGAGCTGCATGATCTGCCGGACCTGATCCAGGCGGAGACCGCCATTCTGGATGGCGAAGTCGCCGCCCTCGACGAGCAGGGCCGCTCGTCATTCAGCTTGATGCAGCAGCGTACAGGAATTCGGCAGGGTGGCCGCCGCACCGGTTCGCGGCAGGACATTACCGTGCTCTATTACGTCTTCGATCTGCTCTATCACGACGGATACGACCTGCGGCGAGTCCCGCTGGAAGAGCGCAAAGCCCTGCTGGAGCAGATCACCACGGTGACCGGCCCGGTCCGCTACTCCGATCATTTTTCCCAAGGCAAGGCGTTGTTCGCCGTGGCCAAACAAAAGGGGCTGGAAGGTATTCTGGCCAAGCGCCGGAACAGTGTCTACGAGGAGCGCCGCAGTCGCGAGTGGCTCAAGATAAAGATTACTCAAACCCTGGACTGCGTCATCGGCGGATACACCGATCCCGAGGGCAGCCGGGCCTATTTCGGCTCGATCGTGCTCGGCCTGTACGACAAGAAGGGAAATCTTATTCACGTCGGCCAGGCGGGATCGGGCTTCGACCAGGCAACGCTTAAGCAGGTCTGGCAAGCCCTCCACAAGCTGGAGACCAAGCGCGACCCTTTCCCCGGGGGAGTGGACGCCCTGCGAAAAGTGCATTGGGTAAAGCCTGAGCTCGTGGCCGAAATCAAATTCTCGGAATGGACCCATGAAAGCGCGGAAGGCGGCATGAAGCTGCGTGCCCCGGTTTTTCTCGGACTGCGGGAGGACAAGGACCCGAAGGAATGTGTATTCCAGCAGTGAGGACCGTGGCCGGTACCTCAGCCCCTGAAGCCAGAAGCTATTTGATTTCCTTCATGGGCAGCATCGACCCGTAATCCTTTCCCGAAGGTTCCACGGCGCGGACAACGATTCCCGCAAAGCCATCGCGAAACTCGGGATACTTCGCCACCAGCGCTTTCATCACTGCCGTGTTGTCCTGAAAAGTCTTCCCCGTGTCGGAGATGTCCGCGCACTGGTATTTCGCCACCAGATCGAAGTCCTGGCCCACGGGAACGGGAAACAGATCAGTGATCTTGTAGGTCTTTCCGCCCGCCACCAGGTCCAGCGGAGGCAGATCAGCCGGCTTCACGGCCTGCATCTCGTCATACAGTTTGTCGGTAGCGGCGGTCGCCATGAAAGGCAAGGGAACCAGCAGTTCTCGAGCTTCGCCAAAGTAGAACCAGGCATTGCGAAGTTGTCCTTTGGACTTGAATTCGCGGGCGCGATCCGCGAACCAGGCGCCGTCATGGCCGGAGATCTGGGAGGGCTTGGCGTAGAATCCGCCTAATTTCCAGTCGGGCCCCTGCTGTTGCAACACGAAAGACACGGTATAGGCGCCCTTCGAGGAGGCCGCGTCCAGAGTAACGATGCCATAGTTGCCGGGCGGCAGATTGGGAATCACAAGCACCGCGCTGTCGCGCGTCTGTCCCTGGGCCCCGAACACGCCGCACAGGAACTCCGCCCGTGGCAGCGGCGCCGTGCCCTCGGCCTTGAGTAGAAACGGCGGACGCGGCGTCGCCGGAACTGCTGCCAGGCTGTCCTGGCTTTCCCGGACCGCGTTTTCAATCCCAGAAAAATTTGACGCCAGGCTGGCAATCGCGTTCTGCCGCATGGACGCCGAGTCTCCCCGCGCGGCCATATCGTAGTAGCGCTTCGCGGTGCTCACCAGGGCCGACGCGGTGGCCTCGTCCATATCGCTCGCAGTCAGGCAGGTCTGGGCATGAGCAAAGATCGAGGCTACAGAAATCAAGAACGGGGGCAGCCATTTCGCTATGTTTCTTGCGTAGCCGATATTCCACCTCAACCCAATCTTAAACTGCCGGGGGCGGCCTCGATACCCGTATTTCCGGCCGCCTGCGCCTGGCGTGATTGCGCCGGGGTGCGCTGTATGCTAACGTCCCCCAGTTCCCCATTTCCACGCAAGGGAGACGTTCATGGCTCTAATCTTCCTGGGCATTCTGGTTGTCATCGTGATCCTGCTGGTTGTGATGTACAACAGCCTCGTCCAGTTGCGTGTCCGCTGCGATAACGCCTGGTCCGATATTGACGTACAGCTGAAACGGCGCCACGACCTGATCCCCAATCTGGTCGAGACGGTTAAGGGTTACGCCACCCACGAAAAAGGCACATTCGAGAACATCGCGAAGCTCCGCTCCCAGGCCATGCAGGCCACCACTCCGGGCGACAAAGCCCAGGCCGAAAACCAGCTCAGTGGAGCGCTGAAAAGCCTGTTCGCGGTGGCGGAAAATTATCCTCAACTGAAGGCTTCCGAGGAGTTCACCCAACTGCAGGGCTCGCTCAGCCAGACCGAAGACACGATCCAGAACGCGCGCCGCTACTACAACGCCGTGGTGCGCGACCTGAATACCAAGATCCAGTCTTTTCCGACGAACATTCTTGCCGGAATGTTCGGCTTCCAGCAGCGGCAGTTCTTCGAAGTGGCCGCATCCGATCGCGAGCCGGTGGCAGTGAAGTTCTAAGCGCGCTTTCAGCAGGGGTTTGCAGCCGCGAAGCGGCGCCATAATGCAGCCCACGGCGTAAGCCGTGGGTCACAGAGCGAGGGTTTGCAGCCGCGAAGCGGCGCCATAATGCAGCCCACGGCGTGAGCCGTGGGTCACAGAGCGAGGTTTGCAGCCGCGAAGCGGCGTCACAATGCAGCCCACGGCGTGAGCCGTGGGTCACAGAGCGAGGGTTTCAGCCGCGAAGCGGCGTCACAATGCAGCCCACGGCGTGAGCCGTGGGCCGCAGAGCGAGGGTTTGCAGCCGCGAAGCGGCGTCATAATGCAGCCCACGGCGTAAGCCGTGGGTCACGAACCGCAGCAGAGCGAGCCCCCGCGGGGCGAAAGAGTGGTTAAGGGGCCGGGAAGTACCATGCGTGCCGTGTTCCGCAAAAGGTTCCGTCCGCAGCGAAGCTGCCCCAAATGTCATTGACCTCATTTTGCAAAGCCGGTCATCATCAAACCTTGCGTGCAGCACCAAATAGTTTGTGGGCAAAGAGCTCTCTCGCCCCTTCGGGGCTTGCTCTATTTTCGCTATTAACCCACGGCTTACGCCGTGGGCTACATTCTTGCGCCGCTTCGCGGCTTTGGGCGCAAGCCTTGCGATCAAAACTCCTGGTACTGGTTTGCTTTGCTACTCTGACCTCTCCGCTCTTTGCCAAGAGCTGGCGGATCGCCGACTTTCAGGACACCGTCTTAATCAGCGAAGACGGCTCCGCCACGGTCAAGGAACGCATCAGCCTCGTCTTCATCGGCGAGTGGCATGGCATTCACCGCACCATTCCCATCGAGTATCCCGGCCCGCGCGGCACCAACTACACCCTGTTTCTCGATGTCACGGCCGTCACCGACGGCGCCGGTCAGAAGCTGAAGTACGACTCCAGCACCTCCGGGGGCTACCGCGACCTGAAAATCTACATTCCCGACGCGGTGGACACCACGCGCACGGTAGAAATCAGCTACGTTGTCCGCAACGGCATCCGCTATTTCGAAGACCATGACGAGTTCTACTGGAACGTTACCGGCAACGACTGGCCGGTACCCATTGATCACGCCGAGGCGCATGTTTATCTGCCAAAAAACGCGGCGGGAACTCTGCGGGCGCAGGCGTTCACCGGCGTGTACGGCTCGGCCCAGCGCGATGCCACGTCCGAAGTCAAGGGCGCCGACGTTGCCTTCGAGACCAGCAACCCGCTTCCCATGCGCGGGGGGATGACCATCGACATCTTCATTCCCAAGGGCATTCTGAAACAGCCGGGCGCGCTGACCCGAGCGTTCTGGTTCCTGGGCAGCAATCCCATCGTGTTCCTGCCGTTCGTGACCTTCGGCGTGATGTTCGGGTTGTGGTGGTACAAAGGCCGCGATCCCGATCCCGGGCGTTCGGTTGCGCCCATGTACGAACCGCCGCCCGGCATGTCTCCGGCCGAGGCGGGCACGCTGATTGATGACACCATCCATCCTCGCGACATTACATCTACGATTGTGGATCTGGCGGTGCGCGGCTACGTGAAGATTGAAGAAACCGTGGACACGACTCTGCTGGTCTTCCACTCCAAGGACTACATCTTTCACCTGATCAAGCCGCAGGCCGAATGGCAAGGGCTTGCGCCCCACGAGCGCGTGATGCTGGAGAATATTTTCGCCGGTGGGCAACAGACCCGGCTCTCCAGCCTGAAGAATCGCTTCTACACCGCGATTCCGGTGATCCAGCAGGACATCAAGGCGGCGCTGAAGAACAAAGGCATGTACCTGCTCGATCCCGATTCGGCCAATGCCTACAGCATTGGTGCCGTCATTGTGATTGTCGCTCCGTTTCTCATCGCGCAGTTCAGCGGTTACAAACAAATATTCAATTCAGTAGTTCTCCTCATCGCCTGCGGCATCATCTCCGCTATTATCTGGTGGTTGTTCGCGCGCCAGATGTCGGCGAAAACGGTGCAGGGGGCGCGCACCCGCATCGCAGTGCTGGGCTTCCAGGAGTTCATGAATCGCGTGGACGCCGACCGTCTGAAGCGCATGCCGCCGGATACTTTTGAAAAGTATTTGCCTTATGCCATGGCGCTCGGAGTGGAGCATCACTGGGCGCAGGCCTTCGCCGGGATCATCCAGAACCCGCCGAGCTGGTATGTGTCGCCCAACGGCATGACCGGCTTCAATCCGATATTTTTCTCCAGTTCGATGCACAGCATGGCGTCGGACATGCATCAGGTGTTCGTCTCCGCGCCGCGCTCGAGCTCCAGTGGCTCGGGCTTTGGCGGCGGGGGCGGCGGAGGCTTCTCAGGCGGCGGCTTCGGCGGGGGCGGTGGAGGCGCGTTTTGAAGAGTCGTGGGGTTTCCTTTGCGAACTTTGCGGAGTCCTTGGCGTCCTTTGCGGTAATGCCATCCAAGGCAGGGAGTTTGCTGGTCTGAGGTGATTCAGCCATCTCGCGCCAGGTCGAGGTTCCGGCAGTTTTAGCCGATAGCTCACAGCAGGGACGCCCGATTATGAGTCCAGCGCCTTGGGGGGAACCTAGTTCCTACCCTTGTTGCGGCCCTTATCGGGCTGTTCCGAGGGGCGTCATCCATGATATAACCGCGCAAGCAGATGGTTGTGGCTCCATTCAGGAGATCCGGCATGGGGCTGGGTTTCGCAGCTGGAAATGGGCGGGAGCGAGGAGGTCTTGTGTCCGACGCGCGCACGGGGAAGCGATTTCCCCTGGAATTGCCGATCAAGATCCACAAATCAGAAGAAGGCGGCGAGCACAGCGGAGTCACAGGAAATCTGAGCGCTGCCGGAGTGTACATCAAGGCTGACGCCGCGCTGGAGATGGGCTCGACCGTCGAATTCGAGATTACTCTACCGGCGGAAATGACGGGGGCCAAAGAGGGTGTAGTCATCCAGTGCCGGGGGCGCGTGGTGCGCACCGACGAACCTGCCGGCGGTCCCGCGGAGGCGCGGGGTGTGGCCTGCGTGATTGACTCCTACGATTTCGTTCGCCACTAGAGGCGAGGAGCTGAAGAGATGCTGAAATTGATTCTGGCCGACAATCAAGCGATCTTCCGGGCGGGCATCGCCAAAGTGCTGGCGGTCGAAGACGAAATGCGCATCGTGGCGCAAGCGCAGACCCAGGAGCAGATGTTCATGGCCCTGGACAAGTTTCGCGCCGCGGTTCTGGTGGTGGCGGGCGGGTTTCATTCTGATTTCACGGGCATCCTGCTAGCTGCCAACAAAGCGAAAACCCGGGTCGTGGTGCTGGCCGATACGGGCGAAAGCGCGCAGCGCTACATGGGCGCGGGTGCGAACGGCGTGGTCTATCGCAACGTGACCAGCGCCGCACTGGTGGATTGTGTCCGCAAGGTGGCGCGCGGCGAAAACTGGGTGCAGGACATCGCCGTGCCCAGCGAACTGACCGAAAACGATATGGTGGGTCTGCGGGTGCGCGACCGGCTAACCGCGAAAGAGCTGCGCATCGTGGCGCTGATCGTACAGGGATACAAGAACAAAGAGATCGCGTCGCAGCTCGGAACCACCGAGCAGGTGATCAAGAATTACCTGCGCAATGTGTATGACAAGATCGGCGTCTCCGACCGGCTGGAGTTGGCGCTGTTCACCATTCATCATCGCATTCTGAACGAAGCAGCCGCCGCGACCGCGGCAGCGGCAACGCCCCAGGCCGGAGCCGGAGTCACGTCGTAGAATTTTGTTGGTAAGAAAAGGCCGCCCAAGGGCGGCCTTTCTTTTTGCGAAGACCACGTAGGGGCGGGTGTCCCACCCGCCCGGCGGAGCGACGCTCCGCACGCCGTGGCCAGCTGTGACGGCCCGCCGCCCTTTCGCTGTCATCCTGAGCGGAACCATCCCATTCGCTTGCGAATGGGATGGTGAAGTCGAAGGACCCCTAGCAGTGCCACAATGCTGGCGTTGTTCAATGAAGTTGGAGAATGTTGGCCCGCAGGTGTCGCGAGGTTCGAGAAGCTCACAGGGGTCCCTTCGACTGCGCGACGGCTTCGCCCTGCGAAGCCGTCACTCCGCTCAGGATGACCAAGCTTTGAAAGATACCGACAATTGATTTTTTGAATTGGACTTCGGTGGCCCGCGCTGGCACAGTAGCAATGTCACATAGTCTGTCCGAAACAGACTGCAAGCCCAGGTGCTGCGAACTCTGAAGTTCGTTCCCTAACTCCTGTCGTTTGACGTTGCTTCATTCCTGACCTCGTCGTCCCAACAAAAATCACGCGAACGGCGCACGTTCGTGCGTACGCGCGGGTGTGTCGGCTCGCGACAACCACAAAGGAGATCAGGTCATGAAATCGATTCGCAGTTCGATGCTTTGCAAGATGTTCGTTTTGGCGATTGGGCTGGCGGCCGCATCCGTGATTCCCGCCCAGGCGCAATCCGCCAGCGGAAAGTTTACCCTTACCCACGACGCCCGCTGGGGTAACGTGCTTCTGACCCCCGGAGTTTACTCATTCTCCCTGCAGTCCCCGAGTTTGCCGGCGGCCATCATGGTCGGCAAAACCGGCGCTGCCCAGATCGCAATCGTGTTGCCGGCCTCGGTCGCGACGGAAAGACCGGGTACGGGCAGCACGATAGTGCTGACTCGCACTGAGGGCGGAGAACCGTACGTGAGCGCGCTGTACCTCGGAGATCTCGGTTTGAGTCTCCACTATTCGGCGCCCAGACGCAGGTGGCACGGAATCGGCGAAACTGGTACCCATGGCCGAGTCTCAACCCGTCCAAGTGAACACTTGATGCGGAAGCGGCCATCGAACCTGGTGGCCGCTTCTGCACTTCTTCGAATAAAGGGAAGAGATCGTCGTTGGTCGTTGGTCGTCGGCCTAAAACAAAACCAGTAGCCGCGTAACGGGTGCCCCGTCCTCGTCTCTCCGTTTTTTGGAGAGACAGGGCGGGGAAGCGCCAGCCTGCGAAGGCCGGGTGTTCCGCGCCAACGACGAACGGCCAACGACGAACGACCAACGGCCAACGACGAACGGCCAACGACGAACGACCAACGACGCCCCTGCCGCTGCGATCTAGTTAGTCCGCGAGTTGCGCCGTAATTCATCGGTCACCACGACCGCTTCGGCAACCTGCCGCATGGATTTGCGGGTCTGCCGGCTCTGGCGCTGCAGGGCGAGATAGGCCTGCTCTTCATCGATTGAGAGGTCACGCTGCAGAATGCCCTTGGCGCGTTCCACGACCTTGCGAGTTTCCAATTGCTGGGAAAGATTCGTGTTCTCAGTCTCCAGGCGGGCCATCTCGATCTCAGCTCCCACGAGAAAGCCAGCGGTCGAGATCAGACGTATTTCGCGCGGGTTGTGCAGATGAGGACGGCGATGCTGCAGGTTGATCACGCCCACCACGCGCCCCCGCGACATCAACGGTACCGAAAGAAATGCCTCGTAAGTGTCCTCGGGTAATTCGTGGAAGAATTGAAAGCGGGGGTCCTGCGAAGCGTTTTTCGAGACCGCCACCGGCTCGCGATGTTCCGCCACCCAGCCGGTGATGCCTTCTCCGACGTTCAGCTTGAGGCGATCGACCACGTCGGGATGCGGGTTCTTCGAGGCGCGCAACAACAACTGTTCATCTTCCAGTACGTAAATCAGGCAGGAGTCGCACTTCACCAGCGCCGATGCGAAATCAACCACGCGAGTAAGGACTTCATGCAAGGCGTCCGCGGAGGAAATGCTGCTGCCCAGCTCATGCAGAAAATCAACAGAAGGATCATCTAAAGGTATGGATGTAGACATGCTCCAACGATAGGAGGCGGGGTGCGGCTTGTCCAATTCCAATTTTCGATCAAGGAGATAAAAAGTTACCCGGAATTGTTATGGAAAATTAATGAATCCCGGAAGCCAGGTCATATTGTTCTCTCCCCGATGGCTTTTCCCTGGGTGAATAGATACAAATAATCCGGCCCACCGGACTTCGAATCCGTCCCCGACATATTGAATCCGCCAAAAGGATGTGCAGCCACGGTGGCGCCGGTGCACTTGCGGTTGATGTACAGGTTGCCGACATGGAATTCCTGGATGGCCCGCGCGATCTTGTCTTTCGACTTGGTGTAAACCGCGCCGGTAAGACCAAATTCCGTGTCGTTGGCGATGTCGAGCGCCTGGCTGTAGTTCTTTGACTTGATCACGGCCAGCAATGGTCCGAAAACTTCTTCCTGTTCCAGCCGCGAGCCGGCCGGAATGTCGGCGATGACCGTGGGCTGTAGAAAATATCCTTCGCCGGCATTCTTCGCGGGGCCACCGCCGGTGATGACGCGTCCATCTTTTTTCCCGACTTCGATGTAATCGAGAACCGACTTCATCGAGCCTTCATTGATCACCGCGCCCATGTTGGCATTTTCCGCCGGGTCGCCGACGGTGATTTTCTCTACTCGCGCTTTAAGCTTCTCCAGAAATATGTCATAGATGCGTTCGTCCACAATGGCTCGCGAGCAGGCAGAGCACTTCTGGCCCTGGAAGCCGAATGCAGCCTGGGCGACGCCTTCGACGGCGGAGTCAACGTCGGCGTCGGCGTCCACGATGATGGCATCTTTTCCGCCCATTTCGAGGATGGTGCGCTTGATCCATATCTGGCCGGGCGCTTGCGTGGCCGCGCTTTTGTTGATGTCGAGACCGACTTCACGGGAGCCGGTGAAGGCGATGTAGCGGGTCTTGGGATGGGTAACCACTGCGTTGCCGAAGCTGGCGCCGGCGCCGGGACAGAAATTCACCACGCCTTCCGGCATGCCGCACTCTTCCAGCAATTCCACGAATTTTGCCGCGATCGTCGGAGAATCGCTTGAGGGCTTCAGGACGACCGTGTTGCCGCTTACGATCGACGCCAGCGTCATGCCGGCCATGATGGCGCAGGGAAAATTCCACGGCGGAATCACCGCGCCCACGCCCAGCGGAATGTACATCAGAGTGTCGCGCTCGCCCGGCATCTGCACCGGCAGCTCGGTGCGCGACAGGCGCAGCGCTTCCCGCGCGTAGTACTCGCAGAAGTCAATGGTCTCGGCGATATCGGCGTCGGCCTCGGCCCAGTTCTTGCTGACCTCGAAAACCAGCCAGGCGCAGAATTCAAACTTGCGCTCGCGCAACACGTCGCCCACCTGGAAGAGCAGGCTGGCCCGCTCTTCAAAAGATGTCCGGCTCCAGGTGGCAAAGGCTTCGAGCGCCGCCTGCATGGCCGGTTCCACGTGCTCCTTCCCGGCTTTCTGGTGCAGTCCGACCACCTGGGAGGGCTTGGCGGGATTGATCGACTTGATCTTGTCACCGGTCTTGAGCCGTTTGCCTCCAATGATCAGGTCGTACTCCCGGCCCAGTTGACCACGCACCTTCTCGATGGCAGCGCGCATCCGGCGGGCAGTTTCTTCCCGGGTGAAATCGGTCAGGGGTTCATTTACGAATGGACCCTCATGCAGGCGTGTTTGTGGGCGGGTCGGAGCTTCAACGGTTGCCATGAGCGCACCTCGGAGATATTCGATGCCGGCGGGTCGATGTAAGACTCTTCGCCGTCATTGTAGCACCGGGAAACAGGCGCCATGGGGCCGCGCAGGCAGCCGAGCTTGGCTCGGCCGGGCAGGTGGGGACACCTGCCCCTACGTGTGCCAGGCGCTACGGCACCTTCACTGATTCGTGATTTTCCGTTGGCTGATAACTCACGGCGGCAGTGCGCTCCAGTTTGTCCCAGGCGAAGCGCCGGCCTTCCGCGGCGCGCTTCAGCGTCTTCAGCAGGACCAGAGAGAACAACTGCCGGTACGCGAAACGCTGCAGCCAGACCTGGCTCAGCAGCCACGGGTCTTCCGGCGCGTCCGGTTGCCGTCGTTCCAGCGCGAAGGCAATCGCGGAAGCCAGGAAGTCCATCACCAGGAAGGCGACAAAGAAAACGATGAGGCGTTGGAAGCTGCCCGTATCCGTGGACTCGGGATGAAAGAATTTCTGGATGGAATACCAGATCGTGCCCACGACGAACATGATGTCAATAAGAGGCGAGACCAGGGGCAGCAGCACCTGGAAGATGGCAATGTTGGGCAGCGCAATCCAGCCCAGCACTCCTTTGCGGGCGAACGCAGCGCGATGCTTCCACACTGACTGCAGGATGCCGAACGACCAGCGAAAGCGCTGGCGCATCAAGCCGCGAGCACTAACCGGGGCCTCGGTGTAGGCCAGGGCGAGGTCTTCGTATTCGACCCGATATCCCAATTGCAGGAGGGCCATCGTAAGATCGGCGTCCTCGGCGACGGTGTCGGTGTGGAACCCGCCGGCCTGGCGCACCGCCGATACCCGCCAGGCGCCGATCGCGCCCGGCACCACGCTGACTGCACCCATCGTGTTCAGGGCGCGGCGTTCGAAGTTCTGACTGGTGATGTACTCCAGCGCCTGCCAGCGGGTCCAGAGGTTGATGCGGTTGCCGACTTTGGCATTGCCCGCGACCGCGCCCACCTTGGGGTCCAGAAAATGAGGGATGAGGCGCGAGATGGCATCCGGGGCAATTACAGTATCGGCATCGATGCCGACAAAGATTTCCTCACCCCGCAGATGCTCCAGTCCAACGCCGAGAGCATCGGCCTTGCCGGAATTTGGCTTGGTCAGAATGAGCACCCGGCCACTGGCCTCTTCCAGGGCAAAGGCGTTGCGCGTGACCTCCAGTGTCGCGTCACTGGAGCCGTCATCAATCACGATGACGCGGAGGTTGGGATAGTCCGAGATCAGGACCGAACGGATAGTCCGGGCAATGACTTTTTCCTCGTTGTAGGCAGGGACCAGCACGGCCACACGGGGAAGATAAAGGGCCGCGTCGCCGGGATTTCCAAAACGCCGGGGCCAAAGGCGGTCGAAGATGGCGAAAGCGCCGATGAAGAGCAGGCGCCCGGTCATCAACACATCGCCGACAAAGAAAATCCAGGTCATGACGTTGAATGCCAGTGGAAACAGAGCGAACCCAAACAGGTTCAAGCGCGCAATCCAGCGCTGATTGGAAGGGATAGGCGGCATCACTTGCGCCCGAGTCCGGCCCAGCAGTTCGTACAGCGGCACGATCTGCAATCCCTTTTCCCGTATGCCGGCGATAATTCTGGGGAGCGCCAGCACGGTCTGTTTGCGATCGCCGCCGCCATCGTGCAGCAGGATGATGTTGCCGCAGCGAATGTCGCCCGGCGCGCAGGGCGGAAGGTGGTCCACGACATCAGCCACGATTTGATCGGCGCTGTGGCGAGGATTATCGCGCCAGTCGTTGGGGTCGATCTTGTCGCCTATGGTGATGTAACCCATGTCCTGCGTGATCTCGAGGGGACGGACCTGATCTTCGGTGTCAGGTTCGGCGTCAATCGAATAGGGCGGGCGAAACAGGATGGTGCGGATTCCCAGGCGGCTGGCAAAAAGCTGCTCGGTGAGATTGAGCTCCACCGCCCGCATGAAACCCCGGGAAATGTTGCTGATATCCGGATGGGTAAAGGTATGGTTCCCGACTTCGTGGCCCTCGCGGTAAATGCGGTCGGTGATGTCAGGAAATTTGTCGGCTTGAATCCCGATCAGGAAAAACGCCGCCGGCGCATGTTCGCGCTTGAGCACATCCAGAATCTTGGGCGTCCATTCCGGGTCCGGGCCATCGTCGAAGGTGATGGCGACCTTATTCGGGCTTGATCCGTATCGCGCCACCCGGTAGGGTTCGGGCAGCGAGTCGAAGCTTTCATCGGTGATGATCCCGGTGGCCCGGTCCAGGGTGAGACTGCGCTCCCCGTCCGCCGGACGGGCCTCGATGCGCAGGATCTCGCCGTTGCCCTCCATGTCCACATCCTCACCCGGTGGAACATCCTTCAACTTGTTTTCCGCGCCCGCCTCGCCGGGAATGTCCCAGACCCGCCACAGGGAGCGATCTTCGGACCCCAGTCGCCACAGCGCGAAGGTCCGGATGCCCACGGACTGGGCGGCGCGCATCTGGTTGAGCGCGGTTACCGCATCGAGAAACCAGATGTCATGCTGCAGATCGTGTTCGTCGAGGTAACTGATGTGGGGATTGAGACTGTCGCCGTCAAAGTCCACGTCCGCATCGGAGTCCCGGGCGGCCAGCCAGGCATCCTGCACGGTCACGTTCGTGTCTTTCACCCCCGGCGGCAGCGCGCCGTGCTTCGGTTTGTGCACCCAGTCATAGCCGTAATTGCCGATGGCCGAAATCAGCTTGTCTTTGGGGACCACCTTGATCGCCGCCTTGAGGTTGGCGGTAAACCAATCTTGTGAAGCCACAGGTCCAGCCGTGCCGGGGGAGGGATAGTGCTCGTCATAGTTCATCAGCACGACACCGTCGACCCGGGCAGCGACTGCGGCGTAATTAACTTCCTCGTTGCGCGCCTGTACGCTGACATACAATTTCATGCCTTTGGCATGCAGATCATCGGAGAGTTCCTTGAGCAGGGCCAGATAACCTGGTTGCGCGCTCCGGGGCAGGGTTTCGAAGTCGATCATCAGGCCGCGATATCGGTCCGTGGCTAAAAATGCGGCAACCTGCTGGCGAAAATCCGCCCGCGCATCCGGGCTGTTCAGAAAAGCGCTGACGTCCACCCAATCAATCCCGTCGAAATTGTTGACCATGGGGAACACTTCCATGCCGGTCTCTTCCGATTTCAGAAACGGCATGACCTTGTCGTCCACGGGGCGGATGGTGGAGTCTTGCATTACATCGAAGAACTTGTTGGTTTGTTCATCGATGCTTTGCAGCCGCCCATCGGGCGTGATGACGTGCAGCCAGTCCGGAAAGAGCAGATCGATCTGGCGGGCATATGCGCGCAAGGATGAAAAGCTGGCAGCATCGTAGGGCACGTAAAACGCAGCCCGGATACCCTCTTCCGCATTCAGTTTCACCTGGGAGGGCGCGGCTCGGGACTTCCGATGGCCTCGCACGTACGCCAGCCTTCGCCGCTCTTTTGCCTTTTCCTTCTCTTTCTCCTTCAACGCGCGGTAAGGGCGCTTCTGGGCGGGCAGCAGGAGGTCGGGCAAAGGCTCATTGCGCAGGGCCGTGTAAGCAAAAAAACCGACCAGCAGCGTAATGCTTACTCCGAGGATGTCGAAGGCCAGGCGTATTCGCCTCCAACGAGCCTTTCGAGGATCGTAAAAAACAGGTTGCGCCATGAAAATTGGTGTCTCTTCATCCTAAGCTGACGTATTACGACGGTCAATTGTGGGGCGGCGTGGGAAAGCTCACAAGCTGGCCTCGCGTGGCGCAGGTGGGGCAAGGTACTCGTAACCGCAAAGGTCGCAAAGGACGGCCGCAAAGGTCGCGAAGGCGAGGCTTTAGGTGGACCCCGGGCGAAAGCTTCTCCGGCACTGAGGTATATTCTTAGCGTGCGCCAGCTTGTGCGCCAACATTTCCGATTCTTTCTGCTGGCTACGTTGGCCGCGGTCGGGCTGCGGCTGCTTTTCCTCTTTCGTTTCCCTGCCGTCACCAGCGATTCGTTCGTCTACGGCGACATCGCCAAGAACTGGCTCCAGCATGGTATTTACGGCCTCAGCGGCGCGGGCGGGATTTCTCCCACCGATATCCGCTTGCCGGGATACCCTGCGTTTCTGGCCGCCGTGTTTGCCATCTTTGGCATGGAACACTACCGGGCGGTGCTGGCATTGCAAGTGTGGGTAGACGTCGGGACCTGCTTCCTGATCGCAGACATGGCGCGCCGCGCGGTCTCGCCTAAAGCCGCGAAGGCGGCATTTCTCCTGGCCGCGCTCTGTCCGTTTCTGGCCAATTACGCGGCGGCGGCCCTGACCGAGACGCTTGAGATTTTTTTCACCGCACTGGCCTTCGACTGCGCCATCGCCGGGCTGGAAACGCTCGACCAGAGGCGGCTGCGGCCGTGGCTGGGGTGTGGACTCGCCATCGCCGCCGCGATTCTGTTGCGTCCCGACGGTGGATTGATCCTGATTGTGATTGAGTTGTATCTCGGGGTGCTGCTGTTTTTTGCCTGGAACAAGACGCGGGCGAGTCGCCTGCGGCCACTTGTTCCACATGTTCTCCATGGTTCAGCGCATTTGCTGCGGGCGGGGTTGATTCTTGGTGTGGTCGCTTTGGCACCGCTGGTTCCCTGGGCCTGGCGCAATCTGCATACCATGCATCGCTTCCAGCCCCTGGCGCCGAGATACGCCAATGAAGAAGACCAGTTTGTTCCCGCCGGTTTCAATCGCTGGGTGAGAACCTGGATGGCCGACTATGCCTCGGTCGAGGAAATCTACTGGCCCGTACCGGGAGGCACTGTCGATGCGACCAAGCTTCCCGATCGCGCCTTTGATTCCGAGGCGCAGCGGGAGCAGACCGTGCAATTGCTGGACGACTACAACCAGGTGCTTCACGTCACTCCGGAACTCGATGTGCGGTTCGAGGCTTTGGCGGAGCAGCGCATCCGGCAGTCGCCCGTGCGTTACTACGTGTGGCTGCCCGTGGTACGCATCGCTGACATGTGGCTACGCCCGCGGACGGCGACTCTGCCTTCCGATACCCGCTGGTGGGAATTTAACGACGATCCCATGTGGTCGGCGCTGGCGGTGGCGCTGGGAGTCATAAACCTTCTTTATGTAGGAGCCGCGCTCGCGGGGATGTTACGGGCGCGCTGGACTGTCCTTCTTGGACTCATGCTGACATTTGTCCTGCTGCGATCGCTCTTTCTCGGAACCCTGGAGAACCCGGAGCCGCGATATACGCTGGAGGCCTATTTCGCGATTATTGTGCTGGGCAGCTGCCTGTTCAAGTGACGATCGCGTTCAGCGGCTGGCTGGAGCGGCCAAAGTCCTGGCCGTGGCGCGCTCGCGTTGCGCATCGGCTACGCGACCAAGTTGCTGATAGGCATCCGCCAGAAAGAGGTGAGCTTCGCGAGAGTCGGGCTGGACATGGGTCGCCTTCTCCAGATTGTCCAGGGCGCCCAGGGGGTTGCCTTGCAGCGAGAGGATCCGCCCGCGCAGCAGGTTGGCGCGGTAATGATCGGGACTGAGGGCGAGCGTGGTGTCCAGTTCCGTCATCGCGTCTGGAACACGATCGATGCGGGCATAGACCGCAGCCAGCGAAAAATGTGCGTCTGCCCACCGCGGGGCCCGCCCCGCCGCGGCCTCGAACTCGGGCGCCGCCCCCTTCCAATCGCCGGTTTCAAATAATGCGAGCCCCAATTCGTAGTGGCCCATGCCATTGTCGGGCTGCAGGGCCACCGCTTTGCGCAAGGGTGCGATCGCCAGGTTGAAATGCCGGAGCCGAGTCTGGGCAATCCCATACTGCATGTTGGCCACCGGCATCTCGGGCTGCACCGCGAGCGCTCGCTGCAGCAGAGGGATTGCCTGCTCGTAACGCGCATCTTCAACATCGAACATGGCATCGTGCAACAGGTTGGCAATTTCGATTCGGCTCTTGGGGTCGGCCCCGCTGAGGACCTGCGCGTCCTGCGCCGGACCGGTATCGGATCCCACATATCCCAGCGCTTGCAGCTTCTGCATTTTCTCGGGATCGGGCTTGGCTAGATCGACCAGGCTCTGGCTGGTTTTGTCGCGGAAATCCACGAGCTGGGAAGCCAGCGTGTCGGCGACCGCCTTCGAGGTCCCAGCCAGATTATGAACTTCTTCCGGATCGCTCGCCTGGTTGTAAAGTTCGCGTTCGGGAGCCTGGATAAAGAGATATTTTCCGGTGCGCAGCGCCCGCAGGGAGCTCCAGCCAAAAGCGCGATGGGGGTAGTCAGTCTCGGCGTACGCGGGACGGTCTGGCAACGACTCGCCGGCCTTCGCGTCTGGCTCTGCCTTGACCAGGCCAAGCAAGGATTGCCCCTGCATCTCCGAGGGGGGCGTGAGGCCGGCCGCGGCAAGGATGGTAGGCGCGACATCCACCAGACCGGCGCGGGCTTCAATCCGGCGCCCTGCCCAATGATTAAGCGGCAGCTTGATCAGCAATGGCACGTGCAGAGTTTCATCGTAGAGAAACACTCCGTGAGTGTTCTCGCCGTGCGCGCCCAGGGATTCGCCATGATCGGCCATCACGGCGATCAGGGTTTCGTCATAAAGGCCATGCTGACGCAGCGCGTCCAGCAACTTGCCCACGCAGGAGTCGGCGTAGGCGATTTCTCCGTCATAGGGTTGCGTGGCGAAACGTTGCTTGTAGGGCGGGGGCGGGTCATAGGGATCATGTGCGTCGTAGAGATGGACCCAGAGAAAGAAGGGCTTATCGGGAATCTGGCTAAGCCATCCCAGGGCGTGCGCAACCACTACCTCGCCGCGCCGCTCCACCGTCTTGTAGCGGTCCGCGCCGAGGCGGCGCATGTGAAAGCCCGCGTCATAGACGTCGAAACCACGATCAAATCCCGGCGCTGTGCCGTCCAGCGGATCAAGAATCAGGGATCCGACAAACGCTCCCGTCTGGTAGCCGCGGTGATGCAACAGGTCAGGCAGATAGGGCAATTTGGCGGACAGCGGCACGCCAAAATCATCCACGTGGTTAAACTGCGGGTAGGTTCCCGTAAGAATTGTCGTGTGCGAAGCCGTAGTCAGGGGAACGTGGGAGTAGGCCCGGCTGAATACCACGCCCTGTTTCGCCATCGCATCCAGATTCGGCGTCAGCCCTCGTTTTGATCCCAAAAAGCCCATGCGGTCGGCGCGAGTGGTGTCCAGCGTGATCAGGATGATATTGGGATACTGCGAAGGGCCACGGCGTGGCGCAGTCTTGCGATGTTGAGCGGGATGTTGAGCGGCGACACTGGAGATCGCAAGCAGGACAAACAGCAGGAAGGGTGAGCCCAAGCGCCGGACTGCCATAGGAATGAAAAAAGGGAGTCTATCACACAGACTCCCTCGAAATTCGCGGTTGACCTCTAGGGCGCGAATTCCCTAGAAGGTGAATTTCAAGGAGAAATTCATGTTTCTAGGTCCGCCCTGGGCGATCACCGGATTGCCTGCCGCAACGTCCGAGGTCTTGGTGATCGTGCCGAAGCTGGCGCCGAAAGTATTGTCGGGGAAATAGTAGAAATTCCCGCGATTCAGAATGTTGTAAACCTCCCAGCGTAATTCCAGGTTCAAGCGGTCGGTGATTTTGGTGTTCTTCATCAACGTCATGTCCCACTGGGCGAGGCCGGGGCCGATCAACTGGTTGCGGCGCGAATTGCCAACCGTGCCAGGGCAGGGAACGTAAAAGGGCGAAAGCGGTTGGCCCCCGAGAAAGTGACCAGGATTATCGGGATCATCAGCGCCAACCCGGCCGCAGGGATCCGTTTGATCCTCCCCGGTGAGATTCTCAACCACGTACTGCGCCGGATTCCGGGTGTTGTACTTGACCGGCGTACCATCCCACGACGCCCGAATAGAACTGCCGGACAGACCCTGACCAGAAGGATCAGCGCCCCCGCCTAGCAGGACGCTGAAAGGGCGTCCACTGATGGCGGTGAAGATGGTGCTCAGTTGCCATCCCTTGCCCAACCGTTCGCCCACAAAACGAAGAGTTGGGAAAGAGTAAACGCCGCTGACGTTGAAGTTGAGTCGCACATCGTGGTCGCAGAGGCCGCGATTGTCCGAGATGCTCAGCGGATTCTGCAACTGGGGATAGTCGCCGGTGCCACCGCGGTTGAAAGAGCTCTCGTCAAAGCACTTGCTCCAGGTGAAGTTGTAGGCCGTGTCCAGTCCGTGCCAGTCGCGCTGGTTGTAGGACGCCTGCAAGCTGTCGTACTGAGAGTCGCCCAGGTTCGTGGTTTGGACAATGTGCCGGAGATTGGGGAACTGACTGAAGAATGGACGGTCGGAAAGATCGCCCCCGCTGCCCAGTGGACTGGCATTCAGGTCGCGGTTAATAGCGAGATCCTGTCCGTGCTGGCCGGAGTAACCGACAGTCAGCACATTGTTGCGGGCAATTTCCTGCTGGATGCTGAGGCTGTAGTTGTGCGCCCGCGGAGTTTTGAAATCTTGCACCACGGAGTACGCGTCAAAAGGCGGCTCTCCGGTAGGGCTGGGGCCAAAGACCGGTCCCTGAGAGAAACAGATGTAGTCCCCAGCTCCAGTGACGGGATCGAAACAACCACTACCGGGGAAGTTGCCAGCCTGGTCCGGGGGTAGCCCTGAACCGCCTCCCAGGCCTACGTCGCCTGAAATCGAAACCGAGAACAACCCCAGGTTGGGTTGGGTAAATGCACCCGCGCTCGCGCCCGCCAGGGAATACGGCGAGGCCAACGTGGCGAAATTCGGAACGTCGTAGGTCAGGGAATAGCCGCCGCGCAAAGCGGTCTTCCCAGTGCCAAAGATGTCCCAGGCGAAGCCGAGCCGGGGGCCAAAGTCCCTGTAGTCGATGTTGTAGAGACGATTGATTCCGTGACCGACCTGGACCAGACCTGCTCCAGGAAAGAAGTTGGCGGCCACGTTGTCGCGGTCGCGCAGGTTGCCAAAAATGTCGTAGCGCAGTCCGAAAGTCAGAGTGAGGCGGGGCTTGATCTTCCAGTCATCCTGGACATAAAAACCAACCGAGTTCTGGACCAGGTGTCGATGGGTGTCACCGAAGGCGCGATTGGCATTGTCAGCCTTGCCCAGAAGCAACTCCTCAATGGAGTCCTGGATCGGGTCCCCGGAAATCGATGTGTAGTAACTGAAATATCCCAGGAGCATTCCGGTGCGGGCATTGTTGCGGAGGCTGTTGGTGTATGCCCTCTGGAAATTGCCGCCGAACTTGATGGTGTGATTTCCCTTGACCCAGGAAAAGTGCTCCGACCAATCCCAGGTCTGGTCGGGCCGCGTGGTAATAGGATAGCCCTGCACTCCGCCGATGTAACCGCCATAGCCGAGCGGCAGGAGATAGACATAGGGCACGCCAAAATCGGCGGGGCTGAGGGGGCCCGTGTCCACGCCGAGACTTTTAGGATCAATTTTGTTCTGGATACCCAACAACTGGGCGAAGCGGGTGAATCCCAGCCTGCTTTCCAGGATTTTGTTGGTGCCGAAGTTCGAGATCAAACTCACGCCCGCCATCTGTGCGCGTGAGGGCGCCACCGAGTTGAATAAATCCGCAGGCTGTCCCGGGCCCGGCGGCAGCCCGGCAAACGGTGGGGCGCTCTGCAGGCTGTCACCGAAAATGTACCGTACGGCAAGAGAGTTCGCGTTGTTCAGCCGGTAATCGAACTTGACGCCGAAGGTGTTGGCGCTGGCTCTGGTTGGGCTCTGAGCGATGATCACGCCGCTGGGGTCGGTGGGAAAGAAATTCAACAGAGTCTGGCCGACCGGATCGACGGTCAGCCCCTTTCCGGTAATGTCGTCAATCGCGCCTTGAATTTCGTCGGGCGTGGGCACAAACCGGCTGCTTACGGCCAATGATTTGTAACGTTGCCCCTCGTAGAAGAGGAACATGAAGGCCTTGTCTTTGATGATGGGGCCGCCAATCGTGCCATTGAACTGATTGTTGTGAATCGGAGTCTTCTGCCCTTGAGAAAAATAGTTGGAGGCGTCGCCAAATCCGCTATGGTTGACCCAGGTCCCCGAGCCGTGCCACGTGTTCGTTCCGCTCTTCATGTTGAGCAGAATGGGAGCGCCGCCCTTGACTCCGAACTCAGCCGAGGGCGTTTCCTGAATGCTGAGTTCTTCGATGGCTTCGGGAGGAAATAACACGGCTGGAATTCCCACGATGCCGGTCTCGCCGATGGCCGAATCGCCGTAGTAGCGGTCGTTGTTATAAAGGCCGTCGATGAAGTAGTTGTTGGACTCGACTTTGCTGCCATTGATACTGATCGCCTGAAACCCGCCCCCCGGAGTGCGCTGGACGCCGGGAGTGATGGCCAGCAGCGAGTTGAAATCGCGTCCGTTCAGCGGGACGTTCTCGATCTTTTCACTGTCCACGTAATTGTTATTGTTGGACGAGAGTTCCACCAGCGGCGCGGTGCCTTCCACTTCGACGGTTTCCGTGCGTTGACCAACGGTCAGCTTGAAGCTGGCTTGAATCACCGCGCCGGCCAGGACGTCGGCTGTCTGGACCGCGGACTTGAAGCCCTCGGCTGAAGCGGTGACCCTGTAAGTGCCAATGGGAAGCTCCGGAATACGAAAGGTACCGGTATCGCTGGTGACTCCAGAGCGGGACAAATTCGTGCCTGTGTTTACCGCCGTTACCGTTACGTTGGGCACTACGGCGCCTGTGCTGTCGGTCACTTCGCCGGTAATGTCGCCGGTGATCCTTTGGGCCAGCGTGGGCAAGCTGCACAAGACGGCGAGGAGGAAAACCAAAACGAAGCGTGAGAAGCAGCCGCGCGCCATGGGGAATGACCTCGTTTCGCTCCGTGTGACCAGAGCTTGGACTGGATGAAAAAGTGTAGTGGCGCTCATCGGCAACGATCAAGAAGAATGTCGCAAAGAATATCGCTGTGAGGTGACTACCAGTCATCCGAGCGATGACATCGTCGATCGTTTGTTAAAAGATGCCAAAAAAAAGGGAATCTGCCGTAAGCAGATTCCCCAGGCTTTCAATTGCTTTCGCTAGAAGATGAACTTCACGGCGAAGTTCATGTTTCGCGGGCCACCCTGGGCAATCACTGGGTTGCCCGCCGCGACATCTGGGGTCGAAGTAATGGTTCCGAAATTACCGCTATTGCCGATGACGTTGTTCGAAACGTAGGGCGCAAAGTTCGCCCGGTTGAGAACGTTGAAGACCTCCCAGCGGAACTGCATGGTCAAACGCTCGCCTAGTTTTGTGTCCTTGATAATGGTCGCATCCCACTGGCTCAGGCCCGGACCGCGCAGGAGGTTGCGGCGAGAGTTGCCAATTGTACCGTCACACGGAAAGTAAAAAGGTGAAAGCGGAGACCCTAATGCATTGTTACCGCACGGGTCGGCTTGCGTGGTCGGATCCGTAATGTAGGTCTCCACCACGTAGGCGTCGGGATTGCGGTAGTTGTACTGGATCGGACTTCCGTCGTAGGAGGCGCGGAGGGAAACTGCACTCAGGCCTTGCCCCGAGGGATCGCCGTTGATGAGCGCCGAGAAGGGCCGTCCGCTAAGAGCAGTGTAGATGGTACTGATCTGCCAGCCTTGGCCGATCATTTTGTGCACCTTCGGGATGGCGGGAAGACTATACAGACCGCTCACGTTAAAGTTGTTGGTAACGTCGTGATCGCACAGGCCTCGCGAATCCAGGGGAATAAACGGATTGTTGGCCTGCGGATAGTCGCCCGCGCCGCCACGATTTACCGAGTTCTCGTCAAAACACTTGCTCCACGTGTAGTTGTAGGTAAGGTTGACGCCATGCCAGTTACGCTGGGCGAAAGTGGCCTGCAGGCTGTCGTAGCGTGACTGTGCCGCGTTGGTCGCCTGGATGATGTGTTGGAACTCGGGACCGTCGGCGTTCACAAAGACGTTGTCAAAAGGCCTGACCCCGCTGCCGCCGATCGGGCTGGCGTTCAAGTCACGATACATCACTAACTTCTGGCCGTAGCTGCCTGAGTAGGCAATGGTCAGGACCTGATTTTGCGTGATCTCCTGCTGAATACTCAGGTTGTAGTTGTGGGCCCGCGGCGTCTTGAAATTCTTCACCACGGAAAAGGCGTTGAAAGGTTGCACTCCGGAAGGGCTGGTGCCAAAGAGCGGACCGGACGTCGCGTCGTCGAAGCAAACATAGTCCCCCCCCGCGTCGGGATTGTTGGGATCCACGCAGGTCGCGGTGGGATCGTCCGCCGGCACACCCGCCGCGCCTGCCAACGTAATCGAATTCGAGGAGAATTGCCCCTGAAAAGGCTCGGTGAACGAACCCGAGCGAGCGTGAGCAAAACTGTAGGGTGCGGCGATGGCGCCGAAGTTAGGCACGTCGTAGGTCAGAGAATAGCCGCCCCGCAGGGCTGTCTTGCCGGTGCCAAAGACGTCCCAGGCGAAGCCCAGACGAGGGCCGAAATCCCAAGGGTCTTTGTCATAGAGGCTGCTAATGCCATGTCCGAGTGTCACCAGCCCGCGGTCCGGGAAGAAATTGGCTCCCAAGTCGTCTTTCTCAGTCAGGGGCATATTAATTTCCCAACGCAAGCCATAGGTCAGAGTCAGATGAGGCAACACTCTCCATTCATCCTGGCCGTAAAATCCCACCGATTTTTGGAGGATGTGGCGATGCGTGTCGCCAAAGTTGCGGTCCGCGAGGTCGGCCTTGCCGAGCAACAATTGTTCGATCTCACCGACGCTACCCGTGTAATAGCCAGCCACGATTCCACTTCTGGCCCGGTTGCGCAGACTATTGGTGTAGGCCGACTGATAGTTGCCCCCTAATTTGATGCTGTGATTTCCCTTGACCCAGCTGAAGTGCTCGGACCAATCGTAAGTCTGGTCGGGACGAGTGGTGATGGGATAGGCTTGCACTCCGCCGATATATCCGCCGTAGCCCAAATTGTAAAGATAGACGTACGGTACGCCAAAATCAGCCGTGTCGAGCGGACCCGTATCTACTCCCAGGCTCTTGGGATCAACCTTGTTGTTGACCGTGATGATCTGCGCGAAGCGTTGCCAGCCGAAGCGGCTCTCCAAAATCTTGTCGTTCGCGATATTCCAGACATGGCTCACGCCCGCCATTTGAGTACGCGAAGGAGCCACGGAGTTGAACAGGTTGCTGGGATTGTTGCCTCCGGCCGGTAAACCGGCATACGCGGGAGCACTCTGCAGGCTGTCCCCAAAAATGTAACGGCCCGAAATTGTGTTCCTGGAGTTGATATGGTGGTCCACCTTCACTCCGAATCCGTTCATGCTGTCAGTCGTGGGAGTCTTCAGCACGAGGTTGCCGGTCGGTGAACTGGGGAAATAGCTGAGCAGGGCCTCGCCCGCCGCCGTCGTCGTCAGGCCGGCAGTCGCGATGTTAGCCCGCGCGGTTGCGACATCGTCGGTGGAAACCACCGACCGGTTGACCACTCCTTCGGACTGGTAGCGCTGGCCCTCGTAATACAGGAAGAAAAAAGTCTTGTCCTTCCAGATCGGGCCTCCTACGGTTCCGCCAAACTGCTGGTTGCGGATGTTCGTAGGCACACAGGGGTCGGGGTCGCCGCCGCAACCGGAATGTTTGGAGAAATAGTTGATGGCATCGGCGAAGTCGGTGTGCCGTACCCATTGGGCAGTACCGTGCCAGGCATTGGTGCCGCTTTTCATCACCATGTTGATGGGAGCGCCGCCCTTGACGCCGAATTCCGCGGAGGGCGTCTCCTGCACGGCAAGCTCTTCGATGGCCTCGGGCGGAAACAGCGTTGCCGGAATTCCCACCACCCCGGTTTGGCCCACCGAGGAGTCGCCATAATAGCGGTCGTTGTTGTACAAGCCGTCGATCAGGTAGTTGTTGGAGGTGGTGCGCGCGCCGTTGATACTGATGGCCAGGAAGCCGCCACCCGGAGTCCGCTGCACGCCGGGGGTAATCGCCAGCAGGGAGTTGAAGTCGCGGCCATTCAGCGGGACCGACTCGATCTTGGCATTGTCGACGTAATTGTTGTTGTTGGGGGACGATTCGACCAAAGGCGCCGTACCCTCAACTTCAATGGTTTCGCTGCGCTGCCCTACCTGCAGGGAAAAATTGGCATTGGTGAGGCCCCCAGCCGAAACCTCAGCATTGCGCTGCGTCGTCTTGAATCCCGGCGCCGACACTGCCAACCGGTAGCTGCCGATGTCAAGACCATTGATGCGGAACCCCCCGGTCTCATTCGTCGTGACCGAGCGAGTGATCTTCGTGCCAAGGTTCTGCGCGGTTACCATGGCGTTCGGTACGACCGCCCCCGAGCTGTCCGTCACAACTCCGGTGATGTCTCCGGTGATCTTTTGAGCAAAAAGTGGACAGGCAAGACACAAGCTGACAACGAGCAGAAAAAAGAACCCTCGCCTAAAAACCAGATGGCGCCTCATGGTCTTTCCCCCTCGGATTGGGTTTGGAAGCAGAAAACGTTGTCACGCGGGAGTTTAGTGGGCGTGAGGCGCAACTATCAAGCAGAATTCGCTGCACACAACAGGATCGAGTCGTTGGTCGAAGCCTGACCAATGGTCATAGATGAACATCCGTCTCGCACATAGCCTGCTTCTTATCCAGATTTTTCATCCGGATCAGTAATTTTTTTATTGTCGAGGCGACCGATGGGAGATAGCCCGGCCAGCTGCGGAAGCAGAACAGAATCCTGGGCCTTAGCTCAAAGGGGAATCGCTCATGCGGAAGCGGGTGCGAACGTGTTCGGAAAGCAGCTCAATGGCGCCACGGTTGGCGATAGGATCGGCTTGCGCCAGATACTTCATCGCTTCGACCAGCAAGCGCTGACCGTCCACGTAACGCGGATCGGCGGTGCGTTCACGCCGTTTGCGCCCAATCTTCGGGGGAACCGGGATCGTAAAAACCTTGGCCATGCAATTCAGGTTTCCAGGATTTCTAAAAGCTAATCGACCAATGCAAAGGGCGCAAAATTAGTATACCGTCCCGCTTCGCTTTTTCAGCCTCCAAATTTTATCGAGGACTTTCGGCAGGTTGCCGCGGTTCAGCCCTGCGGCGATATGAACTTGGTCTTGCCGCTGGTTTTAAGCTTGAATGCGGAGTCCGGGATCTTCTCGTTCACCTTGATGTCGGAATAGGTGGCCAGGCGAAAGTCACCCGATTTGCCGAAGAAAAACTGCTGTTGCACCGAAATCCCCAGGGCCGGGTCGATCCAGAGGACGATGTGGTCCACGTTGTTGCGCACATTGGCCGCCTTGGGGACCAAGTCCAGTTTCGCGGTCTCCCTGCCGTCTACCGTTTCGTTGCCCAAGTACTTCACATCAAAAGACTTCAGCATGTCATGTCCGCGGCCGCCGAAGCCCAGGACGAGAAAGCCCTCGAACGCTTCCCGGTTCTTCCCGGTGTTGTAAACCGTCACCTGATCGATTTTGGGCTGGTAAACCTGCACCTTGGAGCCATTGAACAGCACATACTTCTGGTCCGGATCGGTAATGTCAGCCGCCATCTCGATCTCGCCGCCGGTGCGGCGGAAATACACCTTCCCCTTTTGCTGCTCGTGTTCGTCCACAACTTTCTGGTATTGGTCCCAGAGAACGGTGGCTTCAGTGGTGCGAAAAGCTTCGGCGGCGCTGTCCATGCGGCTCAGAACTTTTTCCAGAGCGGCGTCCGATGGGGAATCGGCCGGGGCCTGCGCCGCGAACAGAGATGCCAGACAAACGATCGCCAGACCGCACCAGCAAAGTGATGGCACGCATTTCATGTTGGCCTCGCCAGCACAGCGGAGCGGCGATTGCTACTCCTTGTGCACCCAGACTTTGTAAGTCAGCACCCGTCCTTGAGGATCGCGCAGAGCTTCGTATCTGGTGATGCTCACTTCGCCCGATATGGGTTCTACAATCCGCAGCAACTCCTGCCGCACCGTCGCTTCGTCGGTGGCCGAGATGGCCGAGCCTTCAATCTGGTAAATGAAGCCGCCGCCCGCCTCCGGAGTTACAACGACACCGATGGGATGCGGATTGCGCTCCACCGGTTTATCGTGGAAGTCGATCCAGTACGGCGAGAGAAACACGAACAGCAGGATGAGGGTAACCATCACGTCATACTGAAGCGTGCCACGCTCGTACGACCACAGGATGAAATCCCGAATTGTGCGCCAGACCCTGGACTTGGGCACGGGGGGCGCGTCGGCAATGGTTGTCGCCATTCTGGTTTCGGTCGAATCTTTTCCGGCTAAGTCCAGTTAAGTCTAGGCTTTGCCTGCTGAGCTTGGCAAGCTCGGGCCTCAAAACACACTCGCGCGGGCGACCCGCGGCGCCCACAGTAAACCAGGTTACAACGCTGTACAACTAGAATTTCTTTGGCCGGATGCGATCTGTCCCCATGGCCGGTTGCAACGCTTCCGGAATTACAACGCTGCCGTCGGCCTGCTGGAAATTTTCCACGATCGCCACCCAGGTGCGCCCCACCGCCAGTGCGCTGCCATTGAGGGTGTGGACAAATTCGGTCTTGTTCTTTCCTTCCGGACGGTAACGAATGTTCGCCCGCCGCGCCTGGAAAGACTCGAAATTCGAGCACGACGAAATCTCGCGGAACAACTGCTGCCCCGGCAGCCACACTTCAATGTCATAAGTCTTGGCCGAAGAGAAGCCCATGTCGCCGGTGGAAAGCGCAACCACCCGGTAGTGCAAGCCGAGCTTTTGCAGGACTTCCTCGGCGTCGTGGGTCAGCTTCTCCAATTGGTCGTAAGAAGTGTCGGGCCTCGCAAATTTGACCAGTTCGACTTTCTGGAACTGGTGTTGCCGGATGATGCCTCGCACGTCTTTGCCATAGGAACCCGCCTCGCTGCGGAAGCAGGGCGTGTACGCAGTGAGCGAAACCGGCAGACGCGAGGCGTCCAGCACTTCGTCGCGATAAAGATTGGTGACTGGAACTTCGGCTGTCGGAATCAGCCAAAGGTCTTTTTCGCCGTGGGGCACACGGAAGAGGTCGGAAGCGAATTTCGGCAACTGTCCGGTGCCATACATCGACTCGGAATTCACCAGATACGGCGGCAGCACCTCGGTGTAGCCGTGCTCGCGAGTGTGCAGATCGAGCATGAAATTCGCCAGCGCCCGTTCCAGCCTCGCTCCCAGGTCCCAGTACACGGCGAAGCGCGCGCCCGAGAGCTTGGTGGCACGTTCCAGATCAAGCACGCCGAGTTCTTCGCCGAGTTCCCAATGCGGTTTGGGGGTGAAATCAAATTTCGGCGGCGCGCCCCACCGCCGCACTTCAATGTTGTCGTCAGACGTCTTCCCCACGGGCACGCTTTCGTGGGGCAGATTGGGGATGCCGGTGAGAATGTCGCGCAGGCTGGTCTCGAACTCTTCCGCCGCCTTTTCCAGCTGTTGGATCTGCTCCCGCAGTTCCTTGGTTTCAGAAATCTGGGCAGTCGCGTCCTGGCCGCTCTTCTTCAGCCTGGCAATGTCCTCGGAGGCGCGATTGCGCCGGGCCTTCATGGTCTCGGCTTCCGTAATCGCGTGCCGTCGCTGGCTGTCCACCTGGTGGAAATCCTTCAGCACCTGGGCCGGATCCATGCCGCGCTGGCGCAGCTTCTCTTCGACCAGGGGCAGATTGTCGCGAACGAAGTTGAGATCGAGCATGGGAGCTCACTTACTGTACCGAAAAAGAGGCGAGAAATGCACGTGTGGCGCGGACCTGCCCTGAGCGAAGTCGAAGGGGCCCTCGCCCGCGGCCTTTGACCTTGAATTTGCCTTTGACCTTGAATTTGTTTTTGACCTGGAATTTGCCTTTGACCTGGAATTCGCCTTTGCCTTTGGATTTGCTTCAAGTCCAAAGTCAAAAGCGGCGGGCGAGGGCGCCCGCCCCACACAATGCTGTAAACTACCCCGCAATGCGATCCCCACTGCGCTCCTCAGTCCTGGTATTTCTACTGTGTCTCGGCCTCACCGGCGCGGGGTTCAGCTCGGCTTACAATGCCCGGCCCAAGTTGATCGTCATCATCGTCATCGACCAGTTTCGCGGCGATTATCTGGAGCGCTATCGCGACCAGTGGGGCGAAGGCGGTTTCCGGTTGTTGCTCGACCACGGCGCCGATTTCACGAACTGTAATTACGATTACGCCAACACCCGCACCGCGCCCGGCCACGCCACCCTGCTGACCGGCGCATATACGAATGGCCACGGCATCGCGGCCAACGAATGGTGGGATCCCCACAAGAAGGCCATCGTTGCAGCGGCAGATGACGACCAGACAAAGCTGGTCGGCGTTCCGGGCAACGCGTTTGGAGCTTCCCCTCGCCAGTTGCTGGCCGACACCCTGGGGGACGAGCTTAGATTGGCGACGCAAGGCAAATCCCGGGTCTTCGGCATCGCGCTCAAGGATCGGGCTTCGGTTCTCCCCGCCGGTTTCGCGGCCGACGGCGCCTACTGGATCGATCGCGCAACCGGCGCCTGGATTACCTCCACTTATTATCGGAGCGAGCTTCCCAAGTGGGCGCAGGATTTCAATGACAGCAAGCGCTCGGAGAAGTACCTGAACCAGGAATGGAAGGACAGCAACGGCAACGTCCTGCGCACCACCAAACCCCCGGATGGCAAGCCGCTCAACTTCTACGATCTGGTGGGTTCCACACCTCTTGCCAACGACTATGAATTCGAATTCGCGCGGGAATTGATCACCTATGAAAAGCTGGGCCGCGGCCCCGCTACCGATCTCCTTATCCTCAGCCTGTCCGCCAACGATATTCTCGGGCACAAGGTAGGGCCGGACTCGCCGGAGATGCGGGCCATGGCCATGGCCACGGATCGGCAACTGGCCGGGTTCTTTGATTTTTTGGGACACCAGATCGGGCTGGCCAACCTATGGATTGCACTTTCCGCCGACCATGGGATCGCGCCCCTGCCCAAGGTCGCGGCCGGGCTGCACCTTCCGGCGGCAAACGTTTCAGGCGACAAAATGCGCGCACAAATAAACCGCGAGCTGTCCACCCGGTTTTCTCATACGGCTGAATACGTGAAAGATTTCGATTACCCCATGGCCTGGCTCGACGCCGACGCCTTCGCCAGCCGTGAAGAGGAACGAGCAGGACGCTGAACGGGCCGTGGGCGAGGCACTGAAACAGGCGGGCTTGCGGACTTACTATACGCGGGCCCAACTGGAACGAGGCGACGCGCCGAATACCGAGATGGGGCTAAAGTACTTGCACAGCTATACGCCGCTCGGGGGCTGGTATGTGCTGGGTGTTCCGCCGCCTTTCACCATAGGCTTCATGGGAGGGACCGATCACGCAACGCCGTATACGTACGACACCCACGTGCCGCTGGCTTTCTATGGATTTCCCTTCCAGCCAGGAACATACCGCACCCACGTCGAACCGGTAGACCTGGCTCCCACGCTGGCGTCGCTGCTCGGGATCAACGCTCCGACCCATTCCGTCGGGCGGGTACTGACCGAGATGCTGGCGCCGCCTCACCGGGACGCGAATCCCTCTGCCGGGATGCCGGATCGAAGCTTGCCCGCCGTCGAAGGACGGAGCCCCAGACCCGCCACCGGCCAGGCCTTTTCATCCGACACCAGGGCGGCCAAGGGAAGCACGACTAACCTTTCGGTCGAGGGCGCCCGATGACCTCTCCCGCAGCCCCCGCCGGCCCCGACCTTTCTGTCAGTTTCGCCGGTATTCAACTGAAGAATCCGGTCATCGCGGCCAGCGGCACATTCGGCTACGGCATTGAGTTCGAAGATATCGTTCACCTCAATAAGCTCGGCGGTTTCGTGGTCAAGGGACTCTCAGCGGCGCCCATGGCCGGAAATCCGCCTCCGCGTCTTTATGAAACCCCCGCCGGGATGCTCAACGCGATCGGACTGCAGAATATCGGCGCGCGCGCCTTTGTCGACGAGAAGCTGCCGCAGCTGCGGAAGATGAAAAATATCGTCGTCTTCGCCAACGTTTTCGGCTACAGCCGCGAAGAGTACGAACGAACCATCGAGATCCTGAACGAAGGCGAGGATATCGCCGCGTATGAGCTGAACGTGTCCTGCCCCAACACCGTCGCCGGCGGTATCCATTTTGGCGGCGATCCGCGATCTCTGGATGAACTGGTGAACACCGCCAAGCGGATCTCCCGACGTCCGCTGATTGTGAAGCTTTCGCCCAACGTGACCAGCATTGCGCAGATGGCGCACGTGGCCCAGGAAGCGGGTGCCGACGCCATCTCACTGGTGAATACCTTTGTGGCCATGGCCATCGACCCCGAGACTCGCAAGCCCCGCATTGCGAACGTGACCGCCGGGCTCTCCGGCCCTGCCATCAAGCCGATCGCCGTGCGCATGGTTTACGACGCTGCGCGCGCGGTGAACATTCCGGTCATCGGCATGGGCGGGATTTCAACCGCGGCCGATATCGTGGAATTCATGCTGGCGGGAGCCAGCGCGGTGCAGATCGGCACCGCCAGCTATTGGGACCCGGTGGCGACTGAGAAGATCGCGGGCGAACTGGAGAGTTGGTGTGCGGAACGGCGCATAGCACGCGTGGCGGAATTAACCGGCGGCATGGTGATGGAGTAGGGAGCAGCGTGGGCTCCGGCCGGCCCTTGCTACTTTCCGGCCTCAGATCCATCTAATGATTGACGCTATGATCGAGAGAGGAGTCTGTTCAAATGGCCAAAGCCACCTTTGCCGCAGGTTGTTTCTGGGGAGTGGAAGCCACTTTCCGCCAGTTGCCCGGGGTTACCGCCACCCGGGTTGGGTACACCGGCGGACACTTCGCCAATCCGAGTTACAAGGATGTCTGCAGCGATCGCACCGGCCACGCCGAGGCGGTCGAAGTGGAGTATGACCCTGCCCAGCTTTCCTATGACAAATTGCTGGAAGTGTTCTGGGAGAACCACGATCCCACCCAGCTCAACCGCCAGGGGCCGGACTATGGATCGCAGTACCGTTCCGCGATCTTCTTTCATACTCCGGAGCAGGAGAGCGAAGCCAAGCTGTCCAAAGAACAACTGGAGAAGTCGGGCCGCTTCAAGAAGCCGATTGTGACCCAGATCGTGCCGGCGGTGACTTTCCATCCCGCCGAGGACTACCACCAGCAGTATCTGGAAAAGCGGGGATTGGCGACCTGCCACATCAAGTAAGCGGGATGGGCGGTGCACCTAAGCGCTGACCGGAGATTTGCGTAGGAGCGGATTGCAAGTCTCCGGGACGCCGAATCTCCACCGCATCGCCGACAGGCTCAGCAGAATCCTTGCATCCGCGTGCAACGTGCCGCGCAGTCTATAATCACGGGCACGCATGGCGCTCAGTTCCGGTTTGAAGCTCGGCCCTTACGAAATCCAATCGCCGCTGGGCGCGGGCGGCATGGGAGAAGTGTATCGCGCAACAGATACCCGCCTCGGGCGTGATGTAGCTCTGAAAATTCTTCCTGCATCCTTTGCCCGCGAGCCCGATCTCTTGCGCCGCTTCGAGCAGGAGGCGCGGGCAGTGGCCGCGCTCAGCCACCCCAACATTCTCGCCATTCACGACATCGGTCAGCCACGACGGCTCGCCCTTTCTGGTTTCCGAGCTTCTCGAAGGCGAAAGCCTGCGCGACGTGCTGGACCGCGGGCCCCTGCCCCAGCGTAAGGCGATCGAGTATGGCGTGCAGATCGCCCACGGACTCGCCGCGGCCCACGGAAAAGGAATCACCCACCGGGACCTGAAGCCCGAGAATATTTACGTCACGAAAGATGGGCGAATCAAGATCCTCGATTTTGGACTGGCGAAGCTTGCCCAAAACCCAAATCCAGACGAAGTGACTCTCGCCAGTTCACACACCGCGGCGGGCGTGGTTATGGGGACAGCGAGCTATATGGCGCCGGAGCAGGTACGCGGCGAAGCTACCGATCCTCGCACTGACCTGTTCGCGTTTGGCGCCGTGCTTTACGAAATGCTTTCCGGCGTGCGCGCCTTCCGCCGTGACACGGCCGCCGAAACCATGACCGCGGTCTTGAAGGACGATCCGCCGGAGTTGTCCGATCCCGTGCGGTTGGTCTCTCCCGCGCTTGAGCGCATTGTGCGGCGCTGCCTGGAGAAGGACCCGGAACAGCGCTTCCAGTCGGCGCGGGATCTGTCGTTTGCTCTGAGCGCTTTGTCTGGAACCGAGAGCAGCACGATGGCGCGGGCGGCGGCGGTGTCTCGCCGAACCCCTCCCCTGCTCTGGCTCGCGATCGTGCTGGGGCTGGCGGCCGTCGTCGTATCTGTCGTGGTTCGCGACGCGGCGTCCGGCGCCAATGGCTCGCATGCAGTTCAGCTTGGCCATTCCGGATGAAATGAGCGTCAGCCACATGGCGCTCTCGCGCGATGGGACGATGCTGGTGTTTGTGTCGCCGGAAGAAGACTCCGCGCTGCCCATGCTCTTTGTGCAGCGCGTGGGCACGGCCAACGTCACCGTTCTGCCCGGGACACAGGGAGCGAGTTATCCATTCTGGTCGCCGGATGGCGGCTCCGTCGGGTTTTTCGCCAATGGCAAGTTGCAGAAAACAGCAATTTCAGGTGGCGCACCGCAGGTGCTCGCCGGTGCTCCGGCGGGACGCGGCGGCAGTTGGGGAAGCAAGGGTGTAATCCTCTATGCCGGCGACCCCCAAAGTCCAATTCGGCGCATCAATGTCGATGGGACTGGCATGGCGCCGGTCACCCAAAGCATCAGGACTGCGGAGGATCAATCCCACCGCTGGCCCCTTTTTCTTCCCGACGGCGACCATTTCCTATTCTGGGCGGGTAACTTTGCCAACCTTAAGGACGACCGCCTGAGCGGCATCTATGTCAGTTCGCTCGATGGCCAGGAGAGGAAGCTGGTTGCCCTTTGCCATTCGAGTTTTGGTTACGACGCCCACAATTTATTTTATGCAGATGACCAAAGGCAGTTGGTGAGCATTACTTTTGACGCATCCTCCGGCACTGTTTCGGGGAGCACGTCCGTGGTCGCGAACCTCGTCGGATTCCAACCCTCCACGTACTGGGCCGCTTTCACGGTCGCGCAAAATGGGACGTTGATCTACAACACCAGCGTCGGGGCAGCGCAGTCCACGCTTACCTGGATGGACCGAGCGGGCAAGGAACTGGGCCGCATCGGTGATCCCGGCATCATGGCGAACCCCACGCTTTCTCCCGACGGCAGCCGCGTCGCAGTCGATATAAGCGATCAGAAGGCGAATAACGTGGATATCTGGATCGAAGGCACAAGCGGGGCCGGCAACTCGCGTTTTACCTTTGACCCGTCGGAAGAAGTGGCAGGTGTATGGTCGCGGGATGGCCGGATGCTGGCCTATCGCATGGCGGACGCCGGCGGAACGAGTCTGAATCTAAAATCAACGACTGGCCTGGAGCGCGAGAGGAAGGCATTCACCAACCCGAAAGGGACGATGGACGACATCATCCCCAATTCCTGGTCTTTGGATGACCGTCAGATTCTATGCACGCTTCAGAGCGCGTCAGGCGACCACCTGGAATTACTGCCCGTTGCCGGCGGAGAACCGACCCGGTTCCTGACCGGCAAGGGCAGCGAGGCGAACGGACAGATTTCTCCCGATGGAAAGTGGGTGGTGTATGCCTCCGATGAGTCCGGCAATTGGGAGATTTACGTCACGTCGTTCCCGGGCGCGGCTGGAAAATGGCAGGTGTCGCGCGGGGGCGGCACCGAACCGCGCTGGCGCGGAGATGGCAAAGAGGTTTTTTACATCGCGCCCAGCGGCATGTTAATGGCGGTGCCGGTCAGCGGCGAAAGCACTTTCACAACCGGTACACCCTCGCCCCTATTCCAGATTCACGGCCGGGCACCGATCTCCAGCACCGACGTCTTTTCCTACGACGTGGCTAAAGATGGCAATCGCTTCCTGGTGAACCGCTACGTAAAACCGGAACATGTCGCTCCGTTGACCATCCTGCTCAATGCCGCGAACGGCACTTCCTCCCCTTAGCCGTTGCAACCCCTTCGATGAGGCGATCACCGTCAGGTTTCCTTGCGGCCACCCCGCACCATCCCATATGCTGCGGGTTCAGTCATGCCGCACGGACCCGATCAGCTTCTGTTGCAACTGCTCGCCATCTTTGTTTCCGCCAAGGTGGTGGGAGAGCTGTTCGAGCGAGTAAAGCTGCCTTCAGTTCTGGGCGAAATCCTGGCCGGAGCCGCGATGGGTCCCTTCGCGCTGGGCTGGATCCACCCCAGTGACACCATCAATTCCGTGGCGGAAATTGGCGCCATTTTTGTATTGTTCAGCGCCGGACTCGAAACCAGCCCGCAAGACCTGATCCGGGTGGGACGCAAGGCGTTGCTGGTGGCGGTTGCCGGCATTGTGGTGCCCTTCGTGCTGGGATTCGCCTACATGAAGTGGCGCGGGGACGCATCCAGCGAGGCGATTTTCGTGGGTGCGGCCATGGTTGCCACCAGCGTCGGAATCACCGCCCGGGTACTGGCCGACTTGCATGTGCTGGCGACGCGCACCGCCAAGATCATCCTGGGCGCGGCCGTCTTCGATGACATCCTGGGGATGGTGCTCCTGGCAGTTGTGGCCGGTCTGGCGTCGAGTGGCGGACTGGAGTGGATCCATCTCGGTGTTCTGTGTCTCGAAGCGGCGGCTTTTGCGCTGTTCATGATCTTCGTGGCGCCGCATATTGTCCGCAAAATCCAGCCGAGGATGGATCGGCTGTCCACCCAGCATGCTCCACTGATTGTTGCGCTAGGTCTGTGCCTGGCCCTTTCGTGGCTCTCGGCGAAAATTGGCATGGCTGCCATTATTGGTGCTTTCTTCGCCGGCCTGATGTTCGCCGAGTACGCTCCGCGCTGGAACTTGCGGCCACGAGTGGGTGGCATTACGGAGTTTCTGGGGCCTTTCTTCTTTTTCACTATCGGCGCGCGTCTGAACGTGCACCTGTTTACGGGAAACATTTTGTGGACCGCGATCGTGATTTCGCTGCTGGCCATCGTCTCCAAGGTGGTCGGCTGCGGGCTGCCGCTCTGGCGCGATGGCTGGATGAGCGCGCTGCAGGTGGGCGTGGGCATGATGCCGCGGGGCGAAGTCGCGTTGATTGTCGCGCTGGTCGGATTGCAATCGCAGATCGTGCTGCCGTCGACCTATGCCATCGTCGTATTCATGGCTGCGGTGACCACCATCCTGGCGCCACCCCTCCTGAGATATTTGTTTCGCGGGGAGATGGAGGCCGCGCAGGCGGCGCCTCAGTCGTGACGCCAGACATGTAGGCGCGAGCGTCCCGCTCGTGCGTCCTGCGTCCCTGGTGCCGGTTCTCATGTAGGTGCGAGCGTCCCCGCTCGTGCGTCCTGCGTCCCTGGTGTCGGTTCTCATAACGCCGTGACCCAAATACTGCGATTTATGGCCTGCACGAGCGGGACGCTCGCGCCTACATTGAACGCGGGTATAATTCCCCGTTCCTGCTGGTGAGGACAATTCATGACTCTTTCAGACCGGGTTGCTCTGGTGACGGGCGCGTCGCAGGGCATCGGCCGCGCTTGTGCCCTGAAGTTCGCCCAGTCCGGGGCCACTGTGGCGCTGGCGGCGCGCAACCAGGAGAAGCTGCAGGAACTGGCGGATGAAATCGTGGCGGCGGGAGGCAAGGCCACTGCCTTCCCCATGGACGTCAGCGACGAAGAGCAGATCAAGACGACCTTCAAGGCGGTCATCGCGCAATTCGGGAAGATCGATATCCTGGTGAACAATGCCGGTATTACCCGCGACCAGTTGGTGATGCGCATGAAGCGGGCTGACTGGGACGCCGTCCTCAATACCAACCTGACCTCGGCGTATCTCTGCACCCAGCAGGCGATCGGCTCCATGCTCAAGCAACGCTGGGGCCGGATCATCAACATCACCTCGGTTTTTGGGCAGACGGGACAAGCCGGACAAGCCAACTATGCAGCTTCAAAAGCGGGACTGATCGGACTCACCATGGCCATCGCCCGTGAAGTCAGCTCGCGCAATATCACCTGCAACGCCGTGGCTCCGGGTTTCGTCGAGACCGCCATGACCGCCGGGCTGGCTGAAGACTTCAAACAGAATGCGGTGAAGATGATCCCGCTGGGACGCGTGGGTACGCCGGAAGATGTGGCCAGCGCAGTGGCGTTTCTGGCGTCCGAGGAAGCGTCGTATATTACCGGGCACGTGCTGAACGTGAACGGCGGCCTGCTGATGGGCTAGAGACCACACCCTCTCTGTCATCCCGACCGGAGCGAAGCGCGAGCGGAGCGCAGTGGAGGGACCTGCTTTTGGCTCGCGGCATGGGAATTTGGAAGGAATGATGGCGTGGCCAACCCCAGACTTACCATGACGCAGGCGGAATCGCCGGCCCAGATTGCTCAGGCACGTGAACTTTTTCTCGAGTATGCTGAATCGCTCGGTTTCAGCCTGTGCTTTCAAAGTTTCGACCAGGAGCTTGCCGCCCTTCCTGGAGACTATGCTCCTCCGGAGGGCTGTTTGCTGGTGGCTGAATACCGAAGCCAGCTGGCCGGTTGCGTCGCGCTGCACAAACTCGAGTCTGGAATTTGCGAGATGAAGCGGCTCTATCTCCGCTCCCGATTTCGGGGCAAGGGCCTGGGACGCGTGCTGGCGGAAACCGTGATCGGAGAAGCGCGGACCATCGGATACCGCAAGATGCGCCTCGATACCGTCGAGCCGGTGATGCCCAACGCCGTAGCCATGTATCGTCGCCTGGGATTCGTGGAGATCGAACCCTATCGCACGAATCCGATTGATGGGGCGCTGTATATGGAATTGGCCCTTTAAAGCGAGGGCCGGAACGCCGGCGCTATGAGGAACCTTGCGATGAAATTTATCTGCCTGTTTTTCTCTCTCGTTTTCTCGATTTCGAGCTTCGCGGCTACCAGCAAGAGTGTCTCCTACAAGAGCGGCGATGACACCGTGCAGGGCATCCTGTACACGCCCGAGGGCAAAGGTCCTTTTCCGGCGCTGGTGGTCATCCATGAATGGTGGGGGTTGAATGACTGGGTCAAGGAGCAGGCCGCAAAGCTGGCCGATGAGGGGTACGTGACCCTGGCGATCGATCTTTACCGTGGGAAAGTGGCGACCACTCCGGACGAGGCCCATGAAATCATGCGGGGGGTTCCGGAAGACCGCGCGGCGCTCGACCTGCATGCGGCGGTGGAGTTTCTGAAATCGCAACCGAACGTGAAGCCGGATCGTATCGGCTCCATCGGGTGGTGCATGGGCGGCGGTTACTCGCTCGATGTGGCGTTGCACGAGCCCACGTTGGCCGCGGCCGTCATCAACTACGGTCACCTGGCTGTGGACACCGATTCCCTCAAGAAAATCAACGCATCGGTGCTGGGCATTTTCGGCGGGCTGGACCGCGGCATCCCGGTGGACGATGTAAAGAAGTTCGAGCAGACCCTGAAGCAGCAAGGCAAGAAAGTCGAAATTGTGATTTATCCCGATGCCGGGCATGCCTTTGAAAATCCCAACAACAAGACCGGATATCGCGCGGATGACGCTGCCGATGCCTGGAAACGCACCACCAGTTTTCTGGCTGGCACGCTGAAAAAGTAATGGGGGCCGCCTCGGGAGAAGAGGGACTTCGATGGTGGCTGCCCAACCATCATCACTCTGCTCCGGCCGGGGCTGGGTTCGCCCGCTTACCCCATGACCAGTTGTGGTGCAACTAAATTCCCCTTGCCAGAAGGTACTACTCTGGTTACTATGCACCTCATCCTAGGGGGTCGGTTTTGGTTGCTTTTTCTATGAACATCGGCGAGACCATCCGGAACTACCGGCTGCAAAGAGGCATGTCCCAGGGGGACATCGAGAAGCGCACCGGCCTTCTGCGGTGTTATCTCTCGCGGGTGGAGAACGGGCACACGATTCCGTCACTCGATACCCTGGCCAAGATTGCGGGCGCCATGGAAATCGCGCTATCCCAGTTTTTCTCCGAGTCCGGGCACTCCAACGGCTCCAAGAACCTGCCTCAACTGTCTGACGATGAAGTCCGCTTCCTGAGCCAGATTCGCCGCTACGCTGTCAGCCTCAACGACAGCGACCGCAAGCTGGTACTGGCCATGGTCAAGAAGATGGCGGCGAAGTAAAGCTAGACGTCGGACCTCGGACGTCGGACCTCAGCAAATCTTCTTCGAAGTCATTCATCCCTGACCTGGAACATGGCAGGATGGCGAACCTGTAGCCTTGCCGAGGTCTGAGGTCTGAGGTCCGAGGTCCGATAGCCGCCTTTGGGTACTTTCGTTCCATCCCTCTCGTGGCCAACGGGAACCTCGTCCAATTGCCTGCGAACCTCTAGACTGTCGGCTGGAGATCCCTGGGTGACCACCGACGAAGAATTGACTCTGCTCGACTCGCAGCTGCGCCGGCTGAAGATCGAGTACGAGATTTATTTCAGCAATCCGACCAAGCGGCCTCCCACTGACGTGGAATGGAAGGTGCTTTCCCTTCTGCGCAAATTCAGCGACGGTGGCCGCATGAGTTTTTCACAACGCTTCCGCTATAACGAGATCGCGCAACGCTATGCGATTTACAGCGATCTGTGGCGCAAAAAGAACCGCATTCGTGAAGAAGGTTACCGCCGCCCCCAGGACGCTCTGCTTTCCGTGCAGGGAGTGCGGGTGGAGGAGCATGAACCGGAGCATAAGGTTTACGGGGTAGGCCACGCCGCTGCCAGCGCCGCGGCTGCGCCGGCCCCCGAAGCCAAGCCTTTCAGCATGCAATGTACCGACGCCCGCGCGGAACGCGATCAGGTGCAGAAACTCTACCAGGCGCTTTCGGACGCCAAGAAGAGATCGGGCGAGTCCATCTCCGGCAATCTCGACAGTTTTACCTCGTTCGTGCAGAAGAAAACCGATCAGATCCGCAAGCAGTACGGCTGCGAGGCGGTCGAATACACCGTCGAAATGCAGAACGGCCAGGTCAAGCTGAAAGCAAAGGCAAAGACCTAGTCGTTGGCCGTTGGCCGTGGGTCGTTGGCCTCTCACTGCACTCGTTTTTGTTGGTCCCCAATCGACCTCGATCCACGCGCCTCTCGACCTCGATGTCTGGAAGACTTGGGCCCGGCCAACGACCAACGACCAAGAGCCAACGACTGCTGTTAGAATTTCTTCCTGCCTTCCCAGGCACATCCCCATTCATTCGAGGTCTGCCATGTCCGCGACCCAGACGAAGATTCAGCGTGCCATCCTCAGCGTGACTGACAAGACGGGGTTGGTGGAGTTTGCCCGCAAACTCGCCGGCATGGGTGTGGAACTGATTTCGACCGGCGGTACCGCCAAGCTGTTGCGCGACTCCGGGGTCAGGGTGAAGGACATTTCCGAACTCACCGGGTTCCCCGAGATGCTCGACGGGCGGGTCAAGACGCTGCATCCCAAGGTGCACGGAGGCATTCTGCATCGGCGCGAGAATGCATCGCACCGCAGCGCTGTTGCCGAGCATGGCATTGAGCCGATCGACATGGTGGTGGTCAATCTTTATGCCTTCGAGAAGACGGCAGCCCGGCCGGGAGTGCCCTTCGAGGACCTCATCGAAAACATCGATATCGGCGGACCGTCGATGATCCGGTCCGCCGCCAAGAATTTTCAAGACGTAGCCGTCGTCACTTCGTCGACTGACTACGATATGTTGGCCGAAGAGATGGCCAAGTCGGGGGGAGCGCTCTCCGCGGCCACCAAGTGGCGCCTGGCGCAAAAGGCGTTCGCCACCACTGCCGCCTACGATTCAGCCATCGCGTCCACACTCGAGCGGGTCAGCGCCAACGGCCATTTCGAGTTTCATCCCGAGACTGGTTTTCCCCGGAATCTCCGCCTGTCGTTCAGCAAGGTCATGGACCTGCGCTATGGCGAGAACCCGCACCAGAAGGCCGCCATGTACACCGACGGCTCCGGGAGCGGCGTGGCCAACGGCCGCCAGATTCAGGGCAAGGAACTCTCCTACAACAACATCGTGGATCTGCAGGCGGCGTGGGACGTGGCCCAGGAATTTGGCGAAACTGTCTGCGCCATCATCAAGCACACCAATCCCTGCGGCACGGCGACCGGCAAGACCCTGGCCGAGGCCTATCGCAAGGCCCTCGAATGCGACCCCGTCTCGGCTTTTGGAGGCGTGATCGGGGTAAATCGCGTGGTGGATGGCGAGGCCGCGGAAGAAATGGCCAAGCTTTTTCTCGAGGTCATCGCAGCGCCGGGCTTCGACGATGACGCCAAGGCCAAATTCGCCGCCAAGAAAAACCTGCGCCTGGTGGAGATCAACAACGCCCCGCAAAAGTGGGTGCTGAAAAATGTCTCCGGCGGAATTCTGGTGCAGGATGCCGATACGCGCGTGCTCCAGGAAGGCGATCTCAAGGTGGTGAGCAAACGGCAACCCACTCCCGAGGAGAAACGCGCCCTGCTATTTGCCTGGAGAGTTTCCAAACACGTGAAATCGAACGCAATTCTCTACGCGCGGGACGGGCAAACCGTCGGCGTGGGCGCGGGCCAGATGAGCCGGGTGGATGCCTGCAAGATCGGCGCGATGAAGGCGGTGTTGCCGCTGCAGGGAACGGTGGCCGCGTCCGATGCGTTCTTCCCCTTTCCGGATGGGGTGGAGGAAATCGCAAAAGTGGGCGCCACCGCCATCATTCAGCCCGGCGGGTCGGTTCGAGACCAGGAGGTCATTGAAGCCGCCGATCGGCTGGGCCTGGCGATGATCTTCACCGGAGTAAGGCACTTCAGGCATTGAGGCTGTCATTGTTTTCCTCTGTCATTCTGAGCGGAGGCTGCGCATTCGCTTGCGAATGCGCTGACGGAGTCGAAGGACCCATAGCGGCTTAACGGTATCGTTTCGCTCAGGTAGCGGCGGGAGCGTTTCCGTCTGGGGGTTTTCCGTAGCACCCGCGTAAAGTTTGTAGGGGTCCTTCGGCTCCGCATCGCCTTCGCTGCGCGAAGCCGCTACTCCGCTCAGGATGACAGGGCCAAACATTTCTTTACAATATGTCGTCCGAAAATAAGTCAAAATCTACTAGTCCCTGTACTTCTGATCGTTGCTTCCCCCGGTTCCGTGATTGCCTTTTTCACCGCCTCGCGTCCGCACAGTTTACAATACGAAAAGCACCCGCCGGCAGCGGTTCGGCATCCAATCGCTGTGGTCCAGGGAGGCCCGAAGGTTTCTCGATGAAAAGCATCTACTGCACTCTTATTTTGCTGTTGGTCGTCCCTGCTGTTTCTGCGGAGCAAACCCCGTCCGCGAATTCCAAGCCGGCCGCCGCGCCGGCGCCCCGCAAGCTGGATAAGGCGGCGGCGTATTACCACTACACCCTGGCCCATATGTACGAGGAGCAGGTGGCGATGTATGGCCGCAGCGAGTTGGCCAACAAAGCCATCGAAGAATACCGGCTGGCGATCGACGCCGATCCTACCTCCGAGTACCTGACTTCCGCGCTGGCCGAGCTCTATGCCAAGACCGGCCGTATTCGGGATGCTGTCCTCGAGGCCCAGGACATTCTCAAGCGCGATCCCAACAACCTGGAGGCCCACAAACTGCTGGGCCGGATTTATTTGCGCTCGCTGGGTGACCAGGCGGGGCAGGGCTCCCAGAATGTGCTCAAGCTGGCCATCGAGCAGTACGAGCAGATCATCAAGATCGAACCGGACAGTGTTGACGATCACCTTCTGCTGGGACGCCTCTACCGGCTGAACAATGACCTGCAGAAGGCTGAGGGCGAGTTCAAGACCGCGGTCAAGCTGGATCCCGATTCGGAAGAAGCGGTGACCACGCTGGCGTATCTGTACAACGAAGAGGGTGATACCGCTCGTGCCGGCGAAGTCCTGAGTTCCATTCCGGACGCAGCCCGTTCGGCCAAGCTGTACTCGGCACTCGGCTATACCTACGAGCAGCAGAAACAATACAAGAACTCCATCAACGCCTACCGGAAAGCGATTGAACTCGACCGCGACAATCTGGACGCGATTCGCGGCCTGGCCCAGAACCTGATGAATGACGGCCAGACCGACGCCGCTCTGGAGCAGTACAAGATCATCGAGGACGCCAATCCCGAGGACGCCGAGACCTATCTGCGGATGGCGGAAATTTACCGCAAGAGCGGCAAGTTCGACCAGGCGCTGGATACCCTGAAAAAAGCTGGGTCCATGGTGCAGGACTCGATCCAGGTGCCGTACAACATGGCGGCCGTGTACCAGGCGCAAGGCCGCTACGACGAAGCCATTCAGGTATTGCAGGACCTGCTCAAGAAGACCGAAAAGCCGGACAACGGCTACACCCAGGCCGAGAAGAATAACCGGTCCGTGTTCTTGGAACGTCTGGGCACGATTTATCGCGACAACAAGAATGATTCCCAGGCCATCGAGACCTTCAGGAAGATGCTGGTGCTGGGCGACGAAAATGCCGAACGCGGCTACCAGCAGATCATCGATACCTACCGCGAGGCCAAGCAGTGGCAGCAGGCCACGGACGCGGCCAAGGAAGCGGTGCAGAAGCTGCCGAACGACCGCAGCCTGAAGATGGTGTACGCCGCCCAGTTGGCCGACATGGGCCAGCCGGATGCCGGATTGCAGCAGGTCAAAGCGCTGCTCAAGGGCACGCCTGACGACCGCGACGTTTACATTACCCTGTCCCAGATGTACAGCCGGCTCAAGCGCTGGCCCGAAGCTGAAGAAGCTCTGGACAAGGCCGAGCAGCTTTCCACCAAGGACGAAGACAAGCAATACGTCTACTTCTTGCGCGGCTCGACCTTCGAACGGCAGAAGAAATATGAGCCCGCGGAAGAGATGTTCCGCAAAGTCCTGGCGGGCGATCCCCAGAACGCCACCGCGCTTAACTATCTCGGCTACATGCTGGCCGACCGTGGGGTCAAGCTGGACGAGGCCCTGGGCATGATCAAGAAGGCAGTCGATCTCGATCCCGCCAACGGCGCCTACCTCGATTCACTGGGCTGGGCCTACTTCAAACTGGGTAAATATGATTCCGCGGAAGATATCCTGATCAAAGCTGCGCAGCGGATCGGGACTGACCCTACCGTGCAGGAGCACCTCGGCGACCTCTACCAGAAAACCGGACGCCTCAAGCTGGCGGCGGCGCATTGGGAGCAGGCGTTATCCGAGTGGAGCAAGACCGTGGCTGCCGAAGTGGATCAGAGCGACGTGGCCCGGGTACAGAAGAAACTGGAATCAGCCAAGATGAAGCTGGCCAAGGAAGATTCAGACAACAAGTAGTCAGCACAAACCACGTAGGGGCAGGTGTCTCACCTGCCGGGCCGAGCGCAAGCTCGGCTTTCTTTTTGTATCCTGATAAGTCTCTGTCTCGCGAGACCCACCCTGTCTCTCCAAAGAACGGAGAGACGAGGGTGGGGCACCCAGAAGGAGAAAATCAATGAGTCCTGACGTGCTTATCCGGCAGGCCACCCTCGAGGACATTCCCGCCTTGCTGCGCCATCGCCAGGGTATGTACGAAGACATGGGCTACAACGACCCCGTGGACCTCTCTGCGATGGTCTCGACCTGCAAACCCTATCTGGCGGGAGCACTGGCGAATGGCACGCTGCACGGCTGGCTGGCGAGTTCGGGAGAACAAGTCGTGGCCGGCGGCGTGGTGTTGATCAGCCCGTGGCCCAGCCATCCTTATGATGGCCAGTGCCGCCGCGCCACGATTCTCAACATGTATACCGATCCGCCATTTCGCCGCCAGGGCATCGCCCGCCGCCTCATGCAGACCATGATTGACTGGTGCCGCACGGAGGGTTTCGTTCACGTGACCCTGCACGCCAGCGATAAAGGCCGTCCGCTCTACCAGAGTCTGGGGTTCGAATCCACCAACGAGATGCGTTTGAAGCTGGGAGACACAATGTAGGCGCGAGCGTCCCGCTCGTGCGGCGGCACCACGAACGCCGCAGCACGAGCGGGGCGCTCGCGCCTACATCAGGCCCCAGTGCTAAACTTGCCCCATGCTGGCCGATTACGCCGTGCGGGTGGAACAATCCCGCGGACGCCGCATTCCCGAGCCCCAGCATCCCTATCGCAACGATTTCCAGCGGGACCGCGACCGGGTCATTCACTCCCGCGCTTTTCGCCGGCTGGAGGCCAAGACCCAGGTTTTTACGCGGCGTTTCTCCGATCATTTCCGCAACCGTCTGACTCACACGCTGGAGGTGGCGCAAATCGCCCGCACCATCGCCGGCCAGCTCGGCCTGAACGTGGATCTGGTCGAAGCCCTGGCCCTGGTCCACGACGTGGGTCACCCACCTTTCGGACACGCCGGCGAAAAGGCACTGGACACCGTCATGCGCGAGCACGGCCTTTTCTTTGACCACAACCTGCACGCCTTGCGCATCGTCGAAGACTTCGAGCTGCGCTACGCTGCCTTCCGCGGGCTCAATCTTACGTTCGAAGTGCGCGAAGGCATCATCAAGCACTCTCACGATTATTCCGTCGAGCAGTTTCCCGAACTGGCGGAATATTTGCTCGATCAGCGTCCGCCGCTTGAAGCCCAGCTTATCGATCTGGCCGATGAGATCGCGTACGACACAGCCGATCTCGACGACGGATATGAGGCTCGCCTGCTCACGCTTGCGCAGATCCGCGGCGGCGTCCCGGGGTTCGATGGTTTCTATGGCGATGCCGAGCGCGCCTATCCCAGCGCCCTTGAGAAGCTGAAGTTCAACGAAGCGCTGAAACGGATTCTCGATCGCATGGTGGGCGATCTGATTCGCAACCTTCAGGGCCGGATCAAGGCCGCCGGCATCCGCTGCCTGGAAGACGTGCGGGCGCATCCTCAGCGTCTCGCCACTTTCAGTGCCGCAGTGGAAGAAGAACGGCGCGGCACTAAAGAGTTTCTTTACCAGAACCTCTACTTCAGCGCCGCGCTGGATCCGGAAAAGAACGACGCGGAGCGCGTCATTCGAGAACTGTTCGAATTCTGGATGGCGAAACCCGAAAGCCTGCCACAGAGCTATCAGGAGAAGGCCGGGCAGGAATCACTTCCGCGTGTGATTTGCGACTACATCGCCGGCATGACTGACAATTTTATTTACGAACAGCATGAGAAGTATTGCGGGACCGAACAAAAAAACCAGCCGGGCTTTGCCCGGCCGGGCGGGTGAGGGCACCCGCCCCTACGTGGTTCGTGATGGGCTCCAGGTCACGCGATACCGGAACCCTGCGCAATCATCGCGACGAACAGCGCGCCGTCTGGGCTGATTTTCCGCCTGAGTGCAGGAGAGCGACAGCAAAGTAAGCAGCAGAGGGATCCAGTCTCGCATTGGAATCGACGATGCTCGAACTCCAGAGTGGACGTATCTGGCGGGTGTCGCAGACATTACTGGGTTACCGCAATTTTTTGCAACCGTTGCCACACGCAGTTTTTATACCAGATTTCGCCAAAATTACCCGGCGCGTGGCTTTTTCGCTCCCTTCGTTCTGTCTGTGGCGTTACAATGTATTGCTGGCGAAAGACTTAGATTTCCCCTGGTTTGGCATTCCACCTGTTATACACAGCAGCAGGTGTCGAGCAATTTGAGACGCCAATATTTTTGGACTAATGCTTGAGCGGAGCCAATGCTCCCCACTTGGAGGACTTAAGAAATGAAGAATCGCCTTTTCGTAGCGCTGCTTCTGACCGTTGTGCTGGCGCTTCCCGCCTTGGCGCAGCAGGCCACCTCAACCACGCAAGATCAACCCGCGGCTGCGTCCGGTGCCAGCGGCAAGCCTGCCCTGCAGCCCGACACGCATGAAGGTTTCTGGGGCAAGATCAATCCCTTTGCCCGCAAGAAATATGTGCAGCGGCAGACTGGTCCCATCCGTGACCGCGTCAACGAGTTGGACGACCTCACGTCCGCGAACACCAAGATGATCAAGGACACTGACTCGCGCGCCCAGGATGGCATCCGTTTGGCCTCGACCAAGGCCAACGAGGCTGACGAGCACGCCATTGATGCCGGCAACAAGGCCCAGATGGCGCAGCAGACCGCGACCCAGGCCAATGCCCGTCTCACCACGGTGGAACAGGTGGTAGGTAACATCGATCAGTACAAGGCTTCCACGCAGACCGAGATCCGTTTCCGTCCCGGCCAGAGCGTGCTCAGCAAGAATGCCAAGTCCGCCCTCGATGATATGGCGACGCCTTTGAAGGACCAGCGCGGCTACATCATCGAAGTCCAGGGCTTCTCCTCCGGTCACGGCCAGGCCGCGATCGCCACTTCGCAGAAGATGGCGGACGCGGTAGTCCGTTACCTGGTGCTCAACCACGAAATCCCGGTCTACCGGATTTACGTGGTCGGCATGGGCAACGCTCCGGTGCCCACAGCGACCGGCGAAACGACCAAGCGCACCAGCGGTGGACGCGTCGAAATCAGCCTCATGAAGAACGATCTGGAAACGCTGGCTTCGACCAGTGCCGCCCCGGCTCCCGCGAGCCAGGATCAGCCCGCGCCCCCGAAATAGTTGGTTTTAGGACGACGGACCACGACGGCCCGACGCCGTTTCCCGAAAAGCCTCCCGCGCAAGCGGGGGGCTTTTTATTTGATTGCAGATTGTTGATTTCAGATTTCAGATTTGAACCCTGGCACTTCGTAGCGCCGGCGTCCCTCCGGCTGTCCGGAGGGCATCCTGCCCTCCGCGTGCATCTTGACTTTCCCTTTCCGAATGCCGATGGAATTTAAATCTGAAATCAACAATCTGAAATCTGCAATCGTTTCTCCGTATAATCCAACCCCGTGTCCGCTCCCGCGAAGTCCGCCCTGCGTAAAGCCGGCCTGTTCTACTTCGTCTGGGTAATGTTCTCCTACTGCACCGGAGGTCCCTTCGGGCTCGAGGACATGGTCACCACCTCAGGCCCCGGGATGACGCTGTTCTATCTGCTGGTCATCCCGTTCTTCTGGTGTATCCCGGTTTCGCTGGTATCGGCCGAGTTGACCACGGCCATGCCGGTCGAGGGTGGCTTCTATCGCTGGGTGCGCGCCGGGTTCGGCGACTTCTGGGGATTTCTTGCCGGGTGGTGGAACTGGTCGGCATCATTCCTGCTGGGCAGCGTCTACGCGGTTCAGTTCGCCGATTACCTGGGTTTCTATTTTCCCGCGCTTGTTGGGTGGAGGCACTGGGTGGTTTCTCTGGCCATGGTTGCCGTGATCACCTACATCAATGTGCGCGGCATCCAGATGGTGGGGAAGTTTGCCACCGTGCTGGAGCTTTTCATTCTGCTTCCGGTGCTGGTGCTGGTCGTGATGGGACTAGCCAAATGGCATCACAACCCATTCGTTCCCGTGGTGCCGCCGCACCAGCCACTGTTCAGCGTGTTCGGAGCGGGGCTTGCCCTGGGACTGTGGCTTTACTCGGGATATGAGCAGTGCTCGACGGTCGCCGAAGAGGTGGAGAACCCGCGGCGGACTTATCCCCTGGCGCTGGCGCTGGTGGTGCCGATGTCCATCGCCGCCTACTTTCTGCCCACGCTGGCTTCGCTCGCGGCGCTGGGCAACTGGGAGAGCTGGCACACGGGATATTTCTCGACCGCCGCGCAACTCATCGGAGGACCATGGCTGGGCGCCTGGATGTCGCTGGCCGCCATGATTACCTATGTAGCCCTGCTCAACAGCACAATTCTAACTTCGACGCGCATGCCGTTTGCTATGGCGGAAGATGGCTACCTGCCGCGTGTCCTTACCGTCCAACATCCGCGCTATGGCACGCCCTGGATTGCCATCCTGGTTTCGGCGGTGGTGTATGGCCTGCTCGCGGTGCACTCGCTGGTGCAGCTTATCGTCATTTACAGCTGGCTGCGGGTGGCCACGACGATCCTGACCGTGCTCGCCGCCTGGCAGCTGCGCCGCACGAAGCCGGACATGCCGCGCCCGTTCGTAATTCCCGGCGGGCGCGCAGGACTGATCTACTCCGTCGCGGCGGTACTGATCATGAGTGCCGTCGCGCTGGTGGGAAGCGACCCCTACGGTCTGTTGTGGGGGCCCGTGGCGCTGGCGGTGGGGCCGGTGGTGTACTTTGGGCTGCGGGCTTTCACCCGTCCCTTATAACCACGCGCTTAACTCACCCAATCCAGAAACTTGTACCAGGCCCCGGCGGCGGGCAGGAACCAGGGTTTTCCGTTGTACAAGCCCAGCGGCGCGCCGGGAAACGGAATCCCCACGAACGGATTCTCCGGCTTCCCCCCGGCAATCAACTGCGCCATCTGTTGGCCTTGCCAGGTGGCCATGGCGACGCCGTGTCCCGCGTAGCCGACGGCATAATAGATTCCGTCCATCTGCCCGGCGTGCGGCATGATGTCAAAAGCAAAGTCCAGCGTGCCTCCCCAGACGTATTCGACTTTCACATCGCGCAACTGGGGATAGACATCGATCATGCCGCGACGCAGAATTTCCGCGCTCTTGCGGATCGAATCCCGGGTTTCGGGGAAAAATGCCGCCCGGCCGCCGAAGAGCATGCGACGGTCGGGCGTCAGGCGATAGTAGTAGAGGTAATTCTTGGAGTCGTAAATCATGCGGTTGCGCGGGCTCAGTTCCCGCGCCAGGGCGTCGGGCAGGACTTCCGTGGTGATGATGTAGGAGCCAATGGGAATGATCTTCTTGCGCAGGGTGGGAGTCGCCGAACCGGTGTAGCCGCTGGTGCCGACGAACACCTCCCGTGCCCGCAGGGCGCCGCGAGACGTGGTAATTCGCCAGTGCTGCGTTCCATGCAGGTCCTCATGTTCAATTTTCTCCACTCGCGTATTTTCGAAGACAGTCGCGCCCGCCCTGATCGCAGCCTGCGCCAGTCCCGCCACGTATTTCGCAGGATTCAACCCGGCGCTGACTTCATCCACCATGCCGCCGTAGTAGATGGACGACCCGATCTCGGACTGCAGCTCAGCTCTTGGCACGACGCGGAGTTCATGATTGAATTCGCGCGCGATCACTTCGGCCTGGCGGGCGTAGTCGTCAAAATGCTTTTGCTTGCAGGCCACTTCGAGATGCCCGCAGCGGACAAAGTTGCAATCGATCTTTTCCTCGTTGACCAGCTGTTCTACGCAGTCGATTGTCGCCAGTGATGCAGCGTACATGCGCTGTGTCCGCTCGCGGCCGTACCTCGAAATCAGCTTGTTGACGCCCAGCTTGAGCCCGGTAAGCACCATGCCGCCGTTGCGTGAACTGGCGCCCCAGCCGATGGTCTCGGCCTCGAGAACGGCCACCTTGGCCCCGAGTTTCGCCAGCGTCCTCGCCGCCGAGAGCCCAGTGAAACCACCTCCAATGATGGCAACGTTAACGCCGACGGGAAGTGGAAGCGCCGGGTCAGTCCTCGGCATTTCTATCGTTGTCGACCAGAAGTTTTGTTCCTGGATAGGCATGCTTTCCTCTTCCGCGTAGCATTGTATTGCACCCTTCAGGCGCCAAGACCCGGGGAACTCCGGTAACTTTGCCCCACCCACAGCGGGTGCTAGCATTTGCCGACAAAGAGTCAGTCCTCATGGCCGCTTTCGGGCTGCCACGTGCGGGAAGGTTTTGATGATTTACGCAAAGGCACTGGTGACGAAAGCGCTGCTGTTCGGCCTGCTGACAGCCACTTATGCGCTCCCCGCGCCGCAGGATAGTTCCTCCGTGGGCGACGGACAGAAACCGGTCAAATCATTGGGAGAGATAGCCAAAGAGGCGCGGAAAGATAAGCCAGCCCATGCCAAGACGGTCATCACGGACGAAAACCTCGACGTAAAACGCGGGCCGTTGCCGAAGTTGAACCTGGAAGGTCCCGAAAACTTTGACGCGATCGTCCAGGCCATCGGCGACTACAAGGCCAAGCACAGCCGCCCAGGAGACGGAGCAGGTGCTGCACGATTGGTACAGGGAGTACGATTCCATGCTCGCCACAATGTTCCGCGAAAACCTGGAACTGCAGACCTTGCGTGATTCGAACACCTACTACAGCAACGAAAGTTGCAGCCAGGGCGTCAATTACAAGAAATGCATGGAGCGTCAAAGGGCCGAAGCACTGGGCACCCGACAGGACCGCTCCGTGATGAAGGATAACTGGGCCGTGACTTACCGTGTCCAGACCGGTATCATGCGCGTCGGCGAGGGTATGAGCCGGTATAACCTGCGGTATGACTGGTGGAAGGTGCGGTACATTAACAGCAATTTCTGACCGCCTCTGTCTCCGCTGCTTGAAGCCATCTTCCCCGCCATCTAAACTTGAGCTATGCACGTGCATGCCAGCCACGGAGGAAGCGAAAAGACGTCGCGCGTCCTGCGCTTCTCGCTGGTCGTTACCGCCGCCTACATCGTGCTGCTGGTGGTTGCCGGCATCCGGGCCCACTCCCTGGCGCTGCTTTCCGAGGCGGGCCACAATCTCTCTGACTTTTTCGCGCTGCTGCTTTCGCTGACCGCGGTTTACCTGCAGTCTCGCCCGCCCAGTTCCACCAAGACGTTCGGCTATCACCGGGCCGGAGTGCTGGCCGCCCTGGTGAACGCGGTCTCTCTGGTCGCGGTTTCGGGCTTCATTTTCTACGAGGCGTTCCACCGGCTGCAAAACCCGGAACATGTACGCGCCGGAGTGATGATCGGTGTGGCCGCTGCGGGCGTGGTGATGAACGGCGTGATCGCGCTGCTGTTGTATCGTGCCGGACGCGATGTCAATATTCGCAGCGCCTTCCTGCACGAGATTGGCGACACGCTCTCCACCGCTGCGGTCATCGCCGGCGGCTGGGCCATACTGGCCACCGGCCAGTACTGGATCGACTCCGTGCTCTCCGTGGCGATCGGAGTCCTGATCTTGTGGTCGGGCTTCGGCATCGTGCGCGAGACGCTCAACATTCTGCTCGAAGGCACGCCGCGCGGCGTCAAGCTGGAACTGGTCGAAGCTGCTATGCGGCAGGTCGACGGCGTGAACGATGTCCACGACCTGCACGTCTGGAGCATCGGATCGGAGACGCGGGCGCTTTCCTGCCATATTTCGATCGCCGACATTCCACCGTCAGCCAGCGAGCGCATTCTGCGGGAAGTGAAGGAGCGGCTGCGCGAAGAATTTCAGATCGCCCACACCACCATCCAGTTCGAGAACGTAGTCTGCGAAGTGGCCCACGGATGCGTGATTCCGGTGAGTGAATCCGAGCACCAGCACAAGCATTGAAAACATCTTCCATACTCAGGGCGGGATCCATGCTCGTGTGGGGACGGGTCTCTGACCCGTCCAGGCCGGGTCGAAGACCCGGCTAACCTGCCGAAGAGGTCAGTTCGTCGCCTGGCTCTGGTAAATCTTCCTGACTGTCTCAATCGTGTCTGCCTCTTCCGCCAGCTTGTCCGGCCGCATGCGTACGATCCGCGGAAAGCGCAACGCGTACCCGCTCTCATGTCGGTCGGAACGCATCATGTTATTGAAGGCCACTTCCAAAACAATCTTGGGCTCCACGACCAGCCGGAATCCCTGATCTTCGAGGGTGTGTTCCAGAAACCACTTGGTCATCTCGGCAATCTCGGCGTCGGTCAACCCGGAGTAGGCTTTGCCGATGTTTACCAGTTTGTCCCCGTCGCGCACCGCGAAGGTGTAGTCGCTCAACACGCCGATACGCTTGCCGTGGCCGTACTCGACCGCAGTGACCACCACGTCCAGGGTAGCCAGTTCACGCTTGAGCTTCAGCCATGCTTTCCCGCGCCGCCCGGGAGTGTAGGGCGATTCGGGATCTTTGATCATCAGGCCTTCGTTGCCCCGGGCTTGCGCCGCTTCAAACAGATGATCAAGTTCTTGCGGCGTGGACGCCTGAAACACGGGCGCGCGAATCAGGCGAGCGTTCGATTCGCTGTCGTCGTCGAATTCGAGTTGACCCTGTTGTCCCGGTGCGAATCGCCCACGGACGCGAGGCTCCCTGGGCGCTGCCAGCAGGGCGTCGAGAATTTCCTGCCGCTCTCGCAGCGGATGCTCCAGCAGTAACTCGCCCCTGGCGTAGAGGACATCGAAGACCAGATAGGCCACAGGCACCTGGCGCATCAGCTTTTCGCTGACCTGCTTACGTCCCAGGCGCTGCTGTAGCGCGCTGAAGGGGAGTGCTCGGCCGGTTTCGCGGGTCCGGGCTTCGCCATCGCTTTCGGCACTGTGCGGGCGGGACGCCGCCACGATCGCAGCCGGGGACGGCGGTGCTAGAGACCCAAGATCGTCGTAGCTCCAGGCCACGATCTCGCCATCGAGAATGACAGCGCCTGGCAGGCCGGTCAGCGCGCCAGGCAGTTCGGGAAAAGATTCGGTGATCTCGTCACGGGTGCGCGAGAAGATTCTTACTTCGCCGGCGGAACAATGCGCCTGGGCGCGGATGCCGTCATACTTGTCTTCGACCAGCGCGTTCTGGAAATAGCTGAGTGCTTGCTCGGACGATTCCGCGGGGCTGGCCAGCATGAAGCCCAGGGGATGGAACAGCCGCATCTTCGCGTCGCCCAGTTTTCCCGCCGCTGCCAGCTTTAAAGTCTCGCCAATGTCTCCCAGTAACATGTTTGCGCGCTGGACCTCGCTTGACGTTGCGCCGTAGGCTTTGGCGATGGCTTCCTCCACCAGACTTTCTTTCAATCCGATACGCAGATCGCCAGTCATGATCTTCACGATGTACTTGGCTTCGAGGGGCGTGGCCAGCGACAGAAGTTCTCGGGTTAGCGCGGCTTTCGCTGCCGGGCCATGAGCCGCCGCGATGTCGCGGAATTTGGCGGCGACGTTTGGCAGGCTCAGCGCCGGGCCGCCGGGCGTTGCCCGGCCAGGACGGGCGGGGGCGCCCGTCCCCACGTGGGCCGTAGTGGTTGACGCTGGGAGAACCGCTTGCGCCACCGCGCCCAGGTCTCCGACCTTGCGATAGGCGGCGGTGAGTTCGGCGTCGCTCTTTCCAGAAAGCTCCGCGACAATCCGCCACAAAACTCTTCCGCCGATCTGCAGAGTGGTTTCCTTTCGGACTGGAAACGGTCTGCCAGAAAGAAATACGGCGGAGAGGGATGCTTCCTCGGGCGCGAGCGCCTTCAGGTAGTCGGCAACGATCGCGACTTTCTCGAGCTTCCTGGTGGTGCCGGCGATCCGTTCGCAGGCTTCAGCCAGATTGATCATGTGGTTTTAATGTAGGCGCGAGCGTCCGCTCGTGCGGTGTTGTCCGTGGCGCTGCCGCACGAGCGGGACGCTCGCGTCTACATTTCGATCCTCTAACTCCATTATCTTTAGTCACTTAACCGGCGCTACCCTCATCCTAAACGAATCAGGCTGTGGTAGTCTTGTAGTTTGAGCCGGGCTCATCAGAAGGGCATCTAATACTCATGCGTTTCCTGCGAACATGGTGGCGTTTCCTGGTTGCGGTGCAACTGCTGCCTGCGCTTGAGGGCGGCGAGGAAACCCTGGTTGGCGGCCAAGCCGTTCTTGAGGGCGTGATGATGCGCTCTCCGCACGCGTGGGCCATTGCCTGCCGCAAGCCTTCCGGCGAAGTCTCCACCCACAGCGAACCGCTGGAGCGGCTCTCTGAAAAACGCAAGTGGATGGCTTGGCCTGTGGTTCGTGGCGTGGTCACGCTCGGTCATGCGATGACGCTGGGCTTTCGGGCTCTCAAGTTCTCCGCCAACGTTGCGCTTGATGAAATGCAGCCCGAACCCGAAGGGGACAAGAAGAAGCTCGAAATCACGGGCTGGATGGCCGCGGTCAACATCATCATTTCGGTTGGCTTTTTCATTTTGATGTACAAGTTTCTGCCGCTGCTGGCGGCCACCGGACTGAAGCGGGTGAATCCGGTGTTCGGCGAGCAGATCCTCTTCAACCTGGTAGACGGCGTTATCCGGATCGCGCTGTTCCTGCTGTTCGTATGGGCAGTTTCGTTGTGGAGCGATATTCACCGGGTTTATGAATATCACGGCGCGGAGCATAAGACCGTATACGCCTTCGAGAACGGTGATCCTCTGGAAACTGTCTCGGTGCAGAAGTATTCGACTTACCACCCGCGTTGCGGCACCAGCTTTCTGATGACCGTGATGATCATCTCCATCGTGGTGTACACGCTCATTCCCGTGACCACGTTCTGGGCTCGCCTGGGCGTTCGCATCGCGCTGCTGCCGGTCATCGCAGGCATATCGTATGAAATCATCCGGTTTTCCGCCAGGCATCGCGGATCGCTTTTCGCCCTGATGACCGCGCCCGGCCTCTGGCTGCAACGCATTACCACCCAGCCTCCGTCCGACGCCCAGGCCGAGTGCGCCATCATCGCGCTGGACCATGCCATGGCGCTCGAAAAACAACACGGCGGCGAATTGGTGATTGCCTAGAGCCGTCCTTGGCCGTTCGTCGTTGGTCGTTGGCCAACCCAAAACCCTTCTGGTCGCTCATCACATACAACCGGACTGATGAGGCAGTAAGGTCGGATCCGGAGGTGGTGCATGTCTGGATCGTCGTTTCGCGATTTGAGGGTGTGGCAGGAGGCCATGAAGCTGGCGGCTGACGTTTACAGGAACACGGCTGGCTTCCCCAGACACGAGCTTTATGGGTTGAGTCAGCAGATTCGCCGTGCCGCGGTGTCCGTACCGAGTAACATCGCGGAAGGCAAGGGCCATCGTTCCGATAGAGAGTTTTCGCATTTCTTGTTTCACGCTCGAGGCTCGCTCTTGGAATTGCAGACTCAGTTGTTGATTGCAGAAGAATTACAATATTTATCCAGGGAAGAGACGCAGCAGCTCTTGGCCGGCGCAGAAGGAGTTGGTCGCGCGTTGAGCGGTCTGATTAACTCGCTGCGCGACAAGGCGGCCTAGCGCGATTGGCCGACGACCAACGACGAAGGACCAACGACTGTGTTTGAAAGACTCGACCAAATCGAAGCCCGCTACGAGGAGTTAACGCGGGCGCTCTCTTCGCCGGAAATCATTGGCGACTCGGCCAAATACCAGAAGACGGCCAAGGCGCACAGTGAAGTCTCGTCGATCGTCGAAAAGTACCGCGAATATAAGGACCTGACGCGCGGCATCGCCGAAAGCAAGGCCGTCCTGGCGGACGAAAAAGATGTCGAGATGCGTGCCTACGCCCAGGAAGAGCTGGACAAACTGCAAGCGCGCGTCGGCGGGGTGGAAGCAGAACTTAAAGTGCTGCTGTTGCCCAAGGATCCGAACGACGAAAAAGACGTCATCCTTGAAATCCGTGCCGGCACCGGAGGCGACGAGGCCACGCTTTTCGCGGCTGAAATGTTCCGGATGTATACCCGATATGCGGAAACCCAGGGCTGGAAGGTCGAAGTGCTCTCCACGTCCGATTCCTCGGTCGGCGGCCTGAAAGAAGTGATCGCGATCATCGAAGGGCAGCGGGTTTATTCGCGGCTGAAATACGAGAGTGGAGTCCATCGGGTACAGCGCGTGCCGGCCACCGAGCAGCAGGGCCGGGTGCATACTTCCGCGGTCACGGTCGCCGTCTTGCCCGAAGCCGAAGACGTCGACGTCAAGATCGAGGCCAAAGACCTCCGCATTGATACGTTCTGCTCATCCGGCCCGGGCGGACAGTCGGTGAACACCACCTATTCCGCCGTGCGCATTACTCATATTCCGACCAACACAGTCGTAAGCTGCCAGGACGAGAAATCGCAGATCAAGAACCGCGAGAAGGGCATGCGCGTGCTGCGGTCGCGTCTGTATGAAATGGAAATGCAGAAACAGCAGGACGCGCTGGCCAAAGAACGCAAGGCCATGGTGGGCTCGGGTGACCGCAGTGAAAAGATCCGGACTTACAATTTCCCGCAAAACCGGGTCACCGACCACCGCATCGGACTTACCATTCACCAGCTCGAGCAGGTCATGGACGGCAAATTACAACCTCTGATCGAAGCGCTGGTCACTCACTACCAATCAGAAAAGTTGAAAACCGAAGCCACCACCGCAGTGTGAGGCTCATGCGTAGAGGCAGAGCCTGTCCTGAGCGAAGTCGAAGGATGTCCTCACCTGCCCAGCGGAGCGGAAGCTCCGCCGCCCCGACGAGAGGTCTGGGCCTACGTGAATCTTGTGTTCAAATAACCAAGTGATCCTCCGCGACACCCTGGCCTCCGCTATCTCCCGCCTCACCTCGGCCAACGTCCCTTCGCCTCGCATGAATGCCGAACTGCTGCTCATGTTCACCCTGGAATGCGACCGCGCACACCTCTATGCCCATCCCGAGCGCAGACTCTCCGCTGACGAACAGGGCCGCTATGACCAGGCCCTGGCCGAGCGCGAACGCGGCATGCCGGCTCAGTACATCACCGGCCACCAGGAATTCTGGGGCATGGATTTCATCGTCACTCCAGCGGTGCTCATTCCCCGTCCGGAGACCGAGCATGTGATCGAGACCGTGCTCGCTCATGTGGGGCGGGCGCCCTCGCCCGCCGCCTTGTTCCGCATCGTGGATGTCGGCACAGGTTCCGGCTGTATCGCCCTGGCCCTGGCCAAGGAACTGCCTCACGCCGAAATCCACGCTACTGAAATTTCGCCCGCCGCCCTGGAAATCGCCCGCGCCAATGCCGCACGCCTTCAACTCGAAGACCGGGTCCGACTCCATCAAACCGACCTGCTGCAAGGACTGGAGCCCGGCACGTTCGATTTTGTCGTTTCGAATCCTCCCTACGTGGGCGAATCGGAGGAGGACCAGGTGCAACTCGAAGTCCGCAAATATGAGCCGCGCAACGCGGTTTTTGCCGGCACCACTGGGCTGGAGGTAATCGATCGCCTGATCCCGCAGGCCGGTCAATCGCTTAAACGCGGGGGCTATCTGGTGATGGAAATCAGCGGCACGATTGCCGAGCGCGTGCGGGAGTTGCTTGCAGGCTGGACCGACGTGCGAATTACCAACGACCTGCAGGGAATTCCGCGGGTGATTTCGTCACGAGCCACGTAGGCCCGGACGCCACGTCCGGGCGGGCGAGCGCAGCTCGCCGGGCGTTACTTGCCGGCGAGAAACACAAGGTCCCTCCACTTCGCTCGCTGCGCTTCGCTCCGGTCGGGATGACAGAAGGGTTCGGGCTTTTGCTAGGGTTCGCTGATGGCGGCTGGCTGGATCTCTTCCACGTCAACCCACTTGGTGGGATAAACGCCGGTGTAGCAGGCGGTGCAATAGGTAGTCTTCTCGCCGTCGGCGCAGGCTTTTTTCATTCCGTCGAGCGAGAGATAGGCCAGCGAATCGGCCCCGATGAATTCGCGAATCTCTTCCACCGACTTGTTGGCCGCGATCAATTCTTTCTTGGACGGCGTGTCCACCCCGTAGAAGCAGGGCGAAACCGTGGGCGGGCAGGAGACGCGCATGTGCACTTCCTTGGCGCCCGCGTTACGGATCATGCGCACGATCTTGCGGCTGGTGGTGCCGCGCACGATGGAGTCGTCGATCAGCACCACGCGCTTGCCTTCGAGCAGCGTGCGTACCGGGTTCAGCTTGAGCTTCACTCCAAAGTCGCGCACGCTTTGCCGCGGCTCGATGAAAGTACGCCCCACGTAATGATTGCGGATGAGTCCGAAGCGAAATGGAATGCCACTCTCGGCAGCGTAGCCCACGGCGGCGGTCACGCCGGAGTCCGGCACGGGCACAACCAGGTCGGCGTCGGCGGGCGCTTCCCGCGCCAGTTGTCTGCCCAGACCTTCGCGGCTGGCCTGCACGGGCCGCCCGAACACCATGCTGTCGGGTCGCGAGAAATAGACGTGCTCGAAAATGCAACTCGACTGCGCGGCCACGGGAGAATAAAACCGCGAAGTGATGCCTTCAGGCCCGACGATCACCAGTTCGCCGGGTTTGACCTCGCGTTCGTAGGTGGCGCCGATCAGATCAAACGCGCAAGTCTCGGAGGCAAACACGATCGTGTCCTGCCGCTGCCCTTCGAGGCGGGGAATTCTTCCCATGTTTAAGGGACGGAAACCGCGCGGGTCGCGCGCGGCAAAAATCCGGTCCGAACTCAGCATTACCAGCGAAAACGCGCCTTCGACGCGGCGCAAGGCATCGGCCATGGCATCCGGCAGGGTCTGCTCTTTGGAGAGCGCGATCAGGTGAACGATGACTTCGGTGTCGCTATTGGTCTGGAAGATCGAACCCTGGGCCTCCAGCCGATGCCGGATATCCTGCGCATTCACCAGATTGCCGTTGTGGGCCAGCGCAATCATGCCCTTGTTCGACTGCACCATGATGGGCTGAGCGTTGAACAAGGCGGAATCGCCGGCAGTGGAGTAACGCGTGTGCCCGATCGCCAGCGAGCCGTGGAGCGGGGACAAGACATCTTCCGTGAAAATGTCGGCCACCAATCCCATGGCGCGATGGGCGCGCAAGGTCAGGCCGTTGGAAGTGACGATGCCCGCCGATTCCTGCCCGCGATGTTGCAGCGCATGCAACCCGAGGTAAGCCAGCTTTTCAGCTTCAGGGTGAGCGTAGATTGCGACTACGCCGCATTCGTCATGGAATTTGTCGAACATGTTAGCTCAGCCTTTAGCCCTTAGCTTTTAGCCCTTAGCCAAAACCGCCACAGCCCACGTAGGGGCAGGTGTCTCACCTGCCCAGCCGAGCGGAGCTCGGCAAGCCTTTTCAATCCGCCGCCATCGGCTCCACTTCCGTCCGCAGCGCTTTCTCCAGCGCGCCCTCATACACCTCGCGCAGCTCCGAGACCGCCGCCGACACTACCATCCGGCCGTCGAGCTTGATTTCAATTCGCTCCGGCGTCGTCTCTCCAATCAATTCTGCCGAGATGCCATATCTTAGCGCCACCTGTTGGATTCTGCCCAGGTTATCTCGGTCGCAAGAGATGACCACCCGGCTGGCGTCCTCGCCAAACAGAACAAACTCCGGCGGTAACCCAAGAGATGTCAGATCGATATTCATTCCAATGCCTTTAGCCAGTCCCGATTCGACCAGCGTCACCGCGATTCCGCCATCCGAGCAGTCATGGGCCGAATCCAATATTCCGATCTGAGCAATTTCGACCAATGCTTTCTGCAAGGCAGCCTCTTTTTCCAACTCCAACTGCGGAGGATAACCCCAGACCGCGCCCAGAATTTCCTTGGCATATTCCGACGATCCAAATTCTGATTCAGCGTCGGTCGCGTCGCCCGGTTCCGCGGCGCGCAAGAGAACGATCGCACGTCCCGCCTCGCGGAAATCCGGACGCACCGCCTGGTGCACATCCTCAAGAACGCCGACCACGCCCAGCACCGGCGTGGGATAGATTCCTTCTCCCAGAGTTTCGTTGTAGAAGCTCACGTTGCCCCCGGTGATGGGAATTTCCAGGGCCTCGCAGGCTTTGGTGACGCCGTCCACCACCTGCGAGAACTGCCACATGATGTGGGGCTTCTCGGGGTTGCCGAAGTTCAGGCAGTTGGTGCCACCAATCGGTGTGGCGCCGGCGCACGCCACGTTGCGCGCGGCTTCCGCCACGGCGTGCATGGCGCCCAGCCGGGGATCGAGGTAGCACCAGCGTCCGTTGCCGTCGAGCGCCATGGCCAGGCCGCGCTGCGAGCCCTTGATGCGGATCACTCCGGCATCGCCCGCACCCGGGCCTTCGACCGTGTTGGTCTGCACCATGTGATCGTACTGTTGCCAGATCCAGCGCTTGCCGCAGATGTTGGGACTGGCCAGCAGCCGCTTCAGATTTCCGGTGAGATCGGAAGTCTCTGCGAGCCTGACGCCCTCTGGCATTTCGCGCGGCACCGGCGGCTCCCAGCGCTCCAGCGGACGCTTGTAGATCGGAGCGGCGTCGGTGAGCGCTTCGTTGGGAATTTCGGCAACAACTTCTCCGTGCTGCAGCACCCGCATCTTGCCGTCCGCGGTGACGCGGCCGACCTCCACCGCGTCCAGTCCCCACTTCTCGAAAACGCGAAACACTTCCTGCTCGCGGCCTTTCTGCGCCACCAGCAGCATGCGCTCCTGCGATTCGCTCAGCATGATCTCGTAGGCCGTCATGCCGGTTTCGCGCTGGGGCACGAGATCAAGTTCGATTTCGGTTCCCACATGGCCGCGCGCGCCCATTTCGCAGGTAGAACAGGTCAGCCCGGCCGCGCCCATGTCCTGGATGCCGACGATGGCGCCGGTCTGCATGGCTTCGAGGCAGGCCTCGAGCAGAAGCTTTTCCAGGAATGGGTCGCCCACCTGTACGTTGGGCCGCTTGGCCTCGGAGGCCTCGCTGAATTCCTCGCTGGCCATGGTGGCGCCGTGAATGCCGTCGCGCCCGGTTTTTGATCCCACATAAATCACGGGATTGCCTTCGCCCGAGGCTTTCGCGTAGAAAATCTGATCGCGCCGGACCAAACCCAGAGCGAACGCATTCACCAGCGGGTTGCCGGAATAGCAGGGCTCAAACTTGGTCTCGCCGCCCAGATTGGCTACGCCAAAACAATTGCCGTAGGAGGCGATCCCGCTGACCACGCCCTCGAGCACGGATTGGTTCTTGTGAATGTCTTTTGATGTAGGCGCGAGCGCCCTGCTCGTGCTGGCCTGTGTCCCGGCGCTGGCGGGCGAGGGCGCCCGCCCCACACCATCACCATCGCGAATCGGTCCAAATCGCAACGAGTCCATCACAGCGACCGGCCGCGCGCCCATGGTGAAAATATCGCGCAGGATTCCGCCCACGCCGGTTGCCGCGCCCTGAAAGGGTTCGATGAACGAGGGATGATTGTGCGACTCGATCTTGAAAGCGCAGGCCCAGCCGTCGCCGATGTCGATGATCCCCGCGTTCTCTCCCGGACCCTGCACCACCAGCCGGCTGCGTGTGGGCAGCCGTTTCAAGTGCACCCGCGAGGATTTATAAGAGCAGTGCTCGCTCCACATCACGCTGAAGATGCCCAACTCGGTGATCGTGGGCTCGCGTCCGCCCAGGAGCTTCTTGACCTTTTCGTACTCGTCGGGCGTAAGGCCGTGCTCCCGGATGATCTCGGGAGTAAGGGCCAGAGTCGGAGAAGTAGTCATATGGGGAAGTCCTATTGTCGCACAGCGGCCACGTGGAAAAGTAGCCCCGGCCCTCCGACTTCGCTCAGGGCAAGCGCGCCGGCTGTCTGGTGGGCGCCCCGCCACCCAACGGGCCGCCCGGCGCTATGGCGCGACTATACTGTCCCGAATGAAGTCCGTCATCGTCGGCACCGCCGGGCACATCGACCACGGCAAGACCGCGCTGGTAAAGGCCCTTACCGGCATCGACGCCGATCGCCTGGCGGAAGAGAAGCGCCGCGGCATCACCATTGACATTGGCTTTGCCCATCTGGAACTGCCTCTGCGGGACGGCGAAACGTTGCGGCTGGGGTTTGTCGACGTTCCCGGACACGAGCGTTTTGTCCGCAACATGCTGGCTGGGGTGGGCGGCATCGATCTGGTCCTGCTGGTGATCGCCGCCGATGAGTCCATCAAGCCGCAGACGCGTGAGCATTTCGACATCTGCCGTTTGCTTTCGGTGCGCCGGGGCATCGCCGTGCTGACCAAGTCCGATCTGGTTGACCACGAGACCCTGGACATCGTGCGATTGGAGGTCGAGGAATTTCTGCGCAATTCGTTTCTGGATCCGGCGCATTCCTCCGTCGTCGCGGTCAGCGCGCTGACCGGCGCGGGTCTCGATGAGCTAAGGCAGGCGCTGGCACAAGCCGCCGCCGATGTCCCGGCCCGGGACTCTTCCGCCCTGGCCCGGCTGCCCATTGACCGCGTGTTCACCATGAAAGGCTTCGGCGTGGTGGTGACGGGGACACTGGTTTCGGGAACCATTCGCGAAGAAGATGAGCTGCAGGTTCTGCCCGGGGGACAACGGGTGCGGGTGCGCGGAATTCAGGTGCATGGAACGAGGGCAGAACAGGCGGCGGCTGGGCAGCGCACAGCTTTGAATCTGACCGGCGTAAGCACGCGAGAATTGGCTCGCGGCATGGTGCTGGCTCCGCCTTCGGCTTTTCATTCCACCGCACGCGTGGACGTGTCGCTCACGCTGCTGGCGTCGGCCAAGCCTTTGAAAGATCGCGCCCGCGTGCATCTGCATGCCTACACGTTTGAAACCGTCGCCACGGTCGTCCTTTATGAGCAGAAGCAGATTTCGCCGGGAGAAACCGCGCTGGCCCAGTTGCGCCTGGCCGCGCCCACCCTGCTGTTGCCCGGGGACCGCTTCATCACGCGACAGTTCTCGCCGGTCGTGACCATCGGCGGCGGCGTGGTGCTGGATGCGTCGCCGGTTCCTCGAATGCCCGGCCTCGATGCGTTCCTGAAGATCATGGCGGGCGACGATTCCGTTTCTATTTTGCGGGCGCGCATCGCGCGCCGGGGTCACGAAGGAATAACACTTGCGGAACTGATTGCCGAAACGGGCTGGCCCGGCAAGGTGATACACGCGCACCTGGCTGAACCGGTGGGGCAAGGGCGGGTCTTTCGAGTGGGCGACCGGTTGGTGCACGGGCCCGCGATGGAAGGGCTGAAACTCTTCATCACGAGCACGGTGGTCAGTTTCCATCAGGAAAATGCGCTGGTCGCAGGCATCGGCCAGGAAGAATTGCGCGAGCGAGTGGAAGCATCGAGCGAAGTATTCGCCGCCGCGACGGAGATGCTGGTCCGCGAGAAGAAGCTGGAGGCTGCCGGAAAGATCGTCCATTTGCCGGGGCGCGGTGTGGTCATGAAAGACGACGAGGCTGAATCCCACAGGACCATCGAACGGGCATTTGCGTCGGCTGGCCTGAAAGTTCCAGCGTTGAAAGATGTGCTGGCGGGGCTCAAGGTGGACAAGACGCGCGCCCAAAAAATGGTTACGCTGCTACTCCGCGACAAAGTCCTGGTGAAAGTGTCTGAAGACCTGGTTTTCCATCGCGACGCGTTGCTGGATTTGCGCAAGCGCATGTCAGCCGAGAAGACAAAGTCACCCAGGATCGACGTGGCTCGCTTCAAGGAGTTGACGGGAGTGAGCCGCAAGTATGCCATCCCCTTGCTGGAATATCTCGACCGCGAACACGTGACGCGAAGAGTGGGAGATGAAAGAGTGATCCTGTAGAAGAAAAACCGGGCCACGGATTTCCGCGGATTTACACGGATAAGCCTTAAAGATCTATCCGTGAAAACCGTATGAATCCGTGGCTAAATCTTCTCTTCCGGCATTTCCAATTCCAGTCCAAGCGGATCGGTGAAGCGGTTGGTTAAGTTTGCCAGGCCGGTCAGGAGGTGCAGGTCCACGATCTCCGGCTCGGAGAAATGTTTTTTCAGCTCATTGAAATCAGTGTCTGTAATTTCGTGCGGGGACCGCGTCAGCTTCTCGACGTAAGTCAAGGCGGCTTTTTCTTTTTCGCCGTAGCGCGAGTAGTTGCCTTGCTGGAGAGCGCCCCAATCTTCCGATGTGAGGCCCACGCGTTTGGATGACGCCAGATGGTGTTGCAGGCAGTAGCGGCAGCCATTCATCATCGACACGCGGATATAGATCAGCTCATAGAGCTTGCGATCGAGTGAGCGGCCGACACTGGCGTAGAATCCGAGAAAGTTCTTGAGCAGATCGGGGCGATGGGCCAGCGCTTTTTGCGCGTTGCCCGGTTTGCCCTTCAGTTTCTGGTCGTAGATTTCCTTCACTTCAGGTGTGGCTTGTTCGGGTTCGATGAGAGCGATGCGTGCCATGGAGTCTCCCGGGCCTTGACCACCGACGTCCGTATAATAAAGCACACATCCGGGGATCTGCGTGCCGGGAGGAATTTGCCGATGCTTTCAATTCGTCCTGCCCATGCCGGCGACGTGCCCGTGCTGAACACCCTGATTCATGAATTCGCCGAATTCGAACGCCTCCCGGCGGCGGCAACCGAAGCCGGCCTGTTGCGCGATGGATTTTTGGGGCCGCCGAAATTCCGCGTGTTGATGGCGGAATGGGACGGTCTGCCCGCCGGCTATGCGCTTTTTTTCGACTACTACTCAAGCTTCGAAGGTCGCGCCGGCCTCTTTCTCGAAGACATCTACGTTCGCGACCAATATCGGGGAAAGGGCATTGGAGGGGCCCTGCTGGCCCGCATTGCGTCCGTTGCCCGTCAGCAGAACGGTTTTGGTGTACGGTGGCAGGTGCTCGACTGGAATACTCCGGCCATCGAGTTCTACAAGAACCTGGGCGCAACGTTTCTGGACGATTGGAAAACCGTAAGCCTTGAGGGAGCCGCGTTGGAGAACGTGGCCGGGAGCGCAGCATGACCGCAGCCGTGCGCGTCATTGGCGCCGGCCTCGCGGGATCGGAAGCGGCGTGGCAGTGTGCGCGGCGAGGCGTCGCCGTCGAACTCTGGGAGATGCGCCCGGTGCGCTCGACCCCCGCGCATCAGACCGCGGATTTCGCGGAACTGGTCTGCTCCAACTCTCTGAAGTCGGACAGTCTGAACACAGCGCCCTGGTTGCTGAAGGAGGAAATGCGCCGGGCAGGATCTCTGCTGCTGGAGATCGCGCGGGAGTGCTCAGTCCCTGCCGGCCACGCGCTGGCCGTAGACCGTACAACCTTCGCGGCCCACGTCACGGACGCGCTCACGCGGGAGCCGCTGATTTCAATCCGGCGCGAAGAAGTTACGCAGATCGACGAAAATCAAATCACAATCATTGCTACCGGGCCGCTTACTTCCGACACCCTGTCCCAGGAGATCGCCCGGCTGAGCGGGTCCACCCATTTGTATTTCTTCGATTCGATCAGCCCGATTGTCGAAGCCGATTCCATCGACATGTCCAAGGTGTACCTGGCGGCGCGCTATGACAAGGGCTCGGCTGACTACATCAACTGCCCTCTGTCAAAAGAGGATTACGACTGTTTCTGCGATGCATTGATCGCGGGGCAGTCGGTCGAAGATCGCGATTGGGAGAAGCTGAACTATTTTGAAGGCTGCCTGCCCATCGAGGAAATCGCCCGGCGTGGCCGGGATACGCTGCGCTTCGGTCCCATGAAGCCGGTGGGTTTGAAAGACCCGCGCACCGGGCGGATTCCCTACGCCGTCGTGCAGCTGCGGCAGGAAAACCAGCGGGCCGATTCTTACAACCTGGTGGGTTTCCAGAATCACCTGAAATTCGGAGATCAGGCCCGCGTGCTGCGATTGATTCCCGGGCTTGAGAATGCCCGTTTCCTGCGCTACGGACAGATCCACCGCAATACATACATCAACGCGCCCACGTTGTTGTCCGAATCGTTGCAGATGAGGAAGTATCCGTCCCTATTCTTTGCCGGCCAGATCTGCGGGGTGGAGGGATACGTCGAATCGATCGCGACCGGCTTGATGGCAGGCATTCATTCTGCGGCGCTGGCTTCAGGGGTGGAACCTGTGTCCCCGCCACGGCCGAGCGCGTTCGGCTCCCTGGTGCACTACGTAACCCATGCCGACGCCAGGAACTTCCAGCCCGCCAACATCACGTTCGACCTGCTGCCGCCGCTCGAAACCAAGATCCGCGACCGCCAGGAACGGCACCGGCGGCAGTGCGAGCTGGCATTACAACAGTTTGACGGCTGGCTGCAAGGAGCCAGGTGTGGGGCGGACACTCTTGTCCGCCGCTTTTGAAGTTGGTGTTTGCGAGCTTGACTGCTTAACGGTAACGCCCCGCTGCATCGGTTGTGCCCCTCCAAAAGCTGAGTCAAAGCGACGGACAAGAGTGTCCGTCCCCCAGGTTTTGAACAGTCCTGCGCGGGCTTCGTCAATCCCCTGAACAAAATCGGCCGGAGGCTCGTATATGAAATCAGGGCTTTGAACCCCCTACCCGGCTTACGTCCGGGTTCCGCCCACGTCCATTACGACAATGGTTCTACGCGACCTCATCGGCGATGTCTTACGTACCCTGTGGGCCCACAAGCTGCGCACGTTCCTGACCATGTTCGGAATCGCCTGGGGGATCGTTTCCATTGTTCTGATGGTGGCGGCGGGCGAAGGTCTGCGCAAAGGCCAGGCCGAGCAGGCCCGGAACCTGGGCAAGGACATTCTCATCGTCTTTCACGGACGCACCAGCACGCAGGTCGGCGGCGCGCGGGCCGGGCGCGAGGTGCACTGGGAAGACGCCGACGTCCCCGCGGTGCAGGCAGGATCGCCGGATTGCGAGTACGCCATTCCCGAACTGGAGCGGCACGATGTCCGCGCCCACAGCCGTTACAACAATGCCGCGTTTACCGTGACCGGATCTTATCCCCCGTTCGGCTACATTCGCAGCCTCGACGTGGGTGAAGGCCGCTTCTACAACTGGGACGATCAGAAGGAAGCGCGCCGGGTCGCGTTCATGGGCAGCGATGCCGCCAAGCAGCTCTTTCCCGGCCGCGATCCGGTGGGTGAGGATGTTTATCTGAACGCGTTCCCTTACAAGGTCATCGGCGTGATGGCGGTAAAGAAGCAGGATTCCAGTTACGACGGCTGGGATGTGAGCAAGATATTTATTCCTTTCGGCGCCATGCGGCGCGACTTTCCCGACAAGCCGCCGGGCACCTCCAGAACGTTTGACCAGTTGCTGGTCACTCCCCGATCGGTGGACCAGCACGAGGCCTGCAAACGCGAAGTCCAGACCGTACTGGGACGACTGCACAACTTCGATCCCCATGACAAGGAAGCCTGTCCCATCTGGGACACGGTGCAGGAAGCCAAGGCTTTTCGCCAAATGACCGATGGCATGAAGTACTTTCTGGGGGCCGTCGGCATTGTGACCCTCTTTCTGGGCGGTCTGGGCGTGATGAACGTCATGATGGTGGCGGTGCGGGAAAGGACCCGCGAAATCGGCGTGCGCAAGGCCTTGGGGGCCAAGGCCAGCACCATCCTCAAGCAGTTTTTTATCGAGGCCCTAGTGATCGCATTTCTTAGCGGTGCCATCGGGATGAGCGTCGCGTACGGCATTTGTTTCCTGGTGAACCTGCTGCCCATGCCGGATTTCTTTGCCGGCCTGGTGGCGACCTGGCAGTCCGGGTTGGGGGCTTGCGCGTTGCTGGGGATCATCGCGGTTTTCTCGGCCCTGTATCCGGCGCGGAGGGCGGCGTCGATCGATCCCATCGAAGCGCTGCGCTATGAGGCGGGTGGATGAAAAGCTTGAACCACGAAGGACACGAAGGTGCGCAAAGAGAATCCCACGAAGTGACGGATTTCCTTCGCGCCCTTCGTGTCCTTTGTGGTTATCGGTCTGAAGCATGCTGATTGAAATCATTCGCGAAGCCTGGTTTGCGCTGAAACGCAACTACACCCGCAGCCTGCTGACCATGCTGGGCATTGTCTGGGGCATTGCCACGGTTACTCTCCTGATCGCCTACGGCAGCAGTTTCCGTCGCATCCTGGTGGGCGGGTTCGACGCGTTCGGCAAGAGCGTGACCATCTGCTGGCCGCAGCAGACCAGCGAGCAACCCGGCGGTCAGCGCGCCGGCAAGAAGGTGCGGTTCGAACAGGCTGACCTCGACATCGTCAAGGAAATGGCTCCTCTGGTGAAACACGTGTGCCTGGAAACCGTGGATCGTCCCGGCATCAGCTATGGCGAACGGATGGTAGGGACGGCAGCGATACGCGGGGTTTGCCCGGAATACGGGGAGATGCGCAACGAAGTTCCGTCCGAAGGCCGCTGGATTTCCGCCGGAGACGAACTGGAGCGCCGGCGGGTGGTGTTTCTGGGCGGCCGGGTTCGCGAGCAACTGTTCAGCGGCCGGCCCGCGGTGGGCGAGACGGTGCAAATCGGCGGCGTGCATTTCACCGTGATTGGCGTGATGGCCCGCAAGATCCAGTTGAGCAACTATTTCTCCAGTGACGACGATTCCGCCTGGATTCCTTATAGCGCCGCCGGCGATGTATGGAACACGAAGTATGCCGCGGTCATGGTCTTCGAGCCGATTGCGCCCCAGTTCGAGAAGCGGGCCCAGGCCCAGGTGCTGGCCGCCATCGCCACCCGCCAGCAATTTTCTCCCACCGACAAGAAGGCGATTGTGATGTTCGGACGCGATGAGTTCCGTCCGGTGATCGACGGCCTTACCATCGGGTTGCAGGTGCTGCTCACGTTTGTGGGCGCGCTGACCCTGGGCATCGGCGGCGTCGGAGTGATGAACATCATGCTGGTATCGGTGGATGAGCGCATCCGCGAGATTGGCCTGCGGCGGGCGCTGGGCGCCAAGAAATGGCAGATCAAACTCCAGTTCCTGGCCGAAACCTTGCTCCTCATGCTCCTGGGCGGGGCCGTCGGCGTGCTGCTTTCTTACGCGATTGCCGCTGCCGTGGGCACGCTACCCCTCATGGGGCCGCTGTTTGAAGACGACTCCGGCAAAGCCGACATCCACTTGAAGATTTCCCTGGCCACGGTCATGGTTTCCACCCTGGTGCTGCTGGTCGTCGGAGTCGCCAGCGGTCTGGTGCCTGCCCTGCGCGCCTCGAAGCTGGATCCGGTGGAGGCGCTGCGCTATGAATGAGGCGTCGATTGCAGATTTCAGATTGTAGATTTCAGATTGAAAGTCCCGTACTCTGCGAGCCGGTGGTGGGAATTGGAAGAATGAGTCTCGGTTTTGAATCTACAATCTACAATCTGAAATCTGTAATCCAGCGGTATCAAGAATCCCATTGACCCAACTCCGGCTTCGCAGTACCTTGCTGCGAACCGTCGTCTTTCGAGGTGCGACTTGCCGATTTCTGCCGTGGATGCGATTACTCCGGCCTTTGAGCACGCCCGCCAGCAACTGGTGCGGCCATTCCGGGTCAGCCAGTGGGCCAAACTCGGGCTGGTCGGTCTCCTGGCAGGCGAAATGAGCTCGGGCGGGGGAGGCTGCAATCCCGGCGGTTTCCGGATCCCCACTTTTCCCAACCACTCCCAGCATCTTCTGCAAGCCGCCCTGCCTGGCAATCCCATGGTCTATGCTTCTCTGATCGCGGTGCTGATCGTCGCCGGGTTCGTACTGATGATCCTGTTCCTGTACGTGAACAGCGTAATGCGCTTCGTGCTCTTCGACAGCGTTGTGGCCAAGGAGTGCCGTATCGGACAAAGTTGGATGCGGCGGCAGGGCCCCGGGCGTCGTCTTTTTGTCTGGCAGATTCTCCTGTTTCTGGTGTCGGTGGTGGGTTTCACTATTCTGATCGGAATCCCGGCGGGTTTCGCTTTCCTGGTGGGCTGGCTCCGGGCGCCCAAGGAGCACCTGATTCCGTTGATTCTGGGCGGCATGGCCCTGTTTTTCCTGTTTCTGCTTTTCGTGGTCACGTCGTTGGTGGTCCACGTCATGACCAAGGATTTTGTGGTGCCGCAAATGGCACTGGAAGGGATCGGCGCCATCGAGGGCTGGCGGCGGCTGTTGCCTCAGATCCAGCGGGAAAAGGGCGGCTATGCCGCTTACATTGGAATGAAGGTGGTGATGGCCATCGGCGCCGCCATCGTTCTCGGCATCGTTTCCGCCATTGTGGCTTTGCTGTTCCTGATTCCGATCGGCGGACTGGGCGCGGTCGCCGTAATCGCAGGCATGGCGGCGGGTCTGACCTGGAACCTTTACACCATTACGCTGGCTGTCGTGGTGGGGGCGATTGCGCTTTTCTGCCTGCTGTATCTGATTTCTCTGATCTCGGTGCCGGCGGTGGTGTTCTTCCCGGCTTATTCCATCTATTTTTTCGCTTCGCGTTATTCTCCTCTGGACGCGCTGCTGCATCCCGCGCCTCCGCCTGCAACGCCTCCGCCTCCGCCCGATCCGCCGCCGCTGTTGCCGACGCCTGAGCCGATCGGATGAAGTCCTGCCCGGTTTGAATCGAGACGCCCACCCGCGGAACTCCGAAGCGATGCGGAGTGTCTAATCCTTTCAGACACGCGCGTGCCTGAGAGGAGCAAATCTGTATGGCGTTCTCCATGGCAGGCGGTGGTCCGTCCCGGCCCGAAATCAACGTTACGCCGCTGATCGATGTCCTTCTGGTGTTGATCATCGTGTTCATGGTGATCGTGGCCACATCGAAGGAGTACGAAGTCGACGCGCTTCTTCCTCAACCGGCGACCGCAGATCAACCTCATCAGAACGAGCGCACCATCGTGATTCAAGTCATCTGGAGCGCGCAGAGCCCGGTTCCCCTGCTCAAGATCAATCAGGAAAGCGTGGCCTGGGAGCAGCTGGAGCCGAACCTGGAGCGCATCTTCCTTGGTCGCGCGGAGAAGGTCGTCTACGTCAAAGGGGATGAGAGTCTGGACTTCGAGTATGTGGCGCAGGTGATTGCCGAAGCTCACAATGCAGGCATAAGCCGGGTGGCCTTGCTGACCAAAAACGATTGACCATCTGTTGCCCCTGGCCTATTGGGCGGTGCAAAGGGGGTTACGCCAGCGTCCCGGGCACGCTATAATGAGTAAGGAATGTTGCCCGATGCGCCATCAGAAGCCCAATTCGCACCTGCCCGTGTGCTGGCTCCACTTTCTGGTGTGCCCGCGCCGTTACCTGGCAGTGTTGCCCTCGCAAGCGCGTCCCAGCTTGTTCGGTAGCGACTAGTACCCCATCCTCCCAAATGATGTGGCCTTAAGGGCTGAATCCGCCTTTTTCGGCGCGACCGCCCGCTGGCTGGCGACTGACGACTGACGACCGCTTTTCCGGAGGATCCAATGACCACCAAGACTCTTGCAGGACCCAAAATCAAGACCGCCCTGCCCGGCCCCAACGCCAAGCGCGTTCTTTCGGGCGATGAAAAGTACGTTTCGCCTTCTTACACCCGCTCTTACCCGCTGGTGGCAAAGCATGGCCGCGGCATCGTAGTCACGGACGTGGACGGGAATGAATTCTTCGATTTCTCCGCCGGCATTGCCGTGACCTCTACCGGACATTGCCATCCCGATGTGGTTGCTGCCATCCAGAAGCAGGCTGGCGAACTGATCCACATGTCGGGCACCGATTTTTACTACGAGAGCATGGTGACCCTGGCGGAGCGGCTGTCCAAAATCGCGCCCATGCCCGGGCCGCACCGGATTTACTACGGCAACTCTGGTGCCGAGGCGGTCGAAGCCGCGCTCAAACTGGCCCGCTATCACACCAAGCGGCAGAACGTGATTGCCTTCCTGGGCGCATTTCACGGCCGCACCATGGGAGCGCTCTCGCTGACCGCCTCCAAGCCGCAGCAGAAACGCCGCTTCGGCCCCGGGGTCCCGGGTGTAACTCACGTTCGCTATCCCGATGTGTATCGCGGATGCGAAGGCGGGGCGCAGGATGCCGAGGCGTTCGCGCTGGGCTGTGCCCGCTACATCGAGGACAAGCTGTTCAAGACGATTCTGCCTCCCGAAGAAGTAGCGGCCATTTTCGTCGAGCCGGTGCAAGGCGAGGGCGGCTACGTCGTCGCCCCTACCGTATTCATGCAGGAGCTGCGCCGGATTTGTGACAAGTACGGCATTCTGCTGGTGGCGGACGAGGTCCAGAGCGGCGCCGGCCGAACCGGCAAATGGTGGGCGATTGAGCACACCGGCGTGCATCCCGACATTGTATGCATGGCAAAGGGCATCGCTTCCGGCATGCCGCTCGGCGTCATGATGAGCCGCGCTGACATCATGGACTGGGTGCCGGGCTCGCATGCTTCCACCTTTGGCGGCAATCCCGTCTGCATCGCGGCCGCGCTGGCCACGCTCGATGTTATCGAGAAGGAACACCTGCTGGCGAACTCCACCGAGGTGGGCAACCACATGCTGAAACGCATGGCGGACTGGCCGCGCAAGCATAAACTGGTGGGCGATGTGCGGGGCCGCGGGTTGATGGTCGGCGTTGAAATCGTCAAGGACAAGAAGACCAAGCAGTATGGCGCGGACGAGCGCGACCGCATCATCGAGCTGGCCTTCGAACGCGGCGTGCTGTTTCTGGGCTGCGGCCCCAGCACCATCCGCATCGCCCCGGCGCTGGTGGTCAGCAAGGAAGAAGCCGACGTCGCGGTCGATGTGCTCGACGAGTGCATCACTCTGGCCGGTAAGAGCGCGCAGTAGCGCTGATGGAGGACGGGCGTCACCGCCCGTCCCTCCGTCACAGGAAAAGTCATCATGAACACGGGAACCGTAGAATTCATCTACATCGCCCCCGCTGCCGAGGCTCCCATGCTTTCCGTGAAGGAAGTTGTCGCCATTCCCGGAGTCGGGTTGGAAGGAGACCGGTACGCCTTGGGCAAGGGAACATTCTCCAAGCCTGAGCCGGACTTCGAACTGACTCTGATCGAAGCCGAAGCCATTGAAGCCTTGCAGCGCGAATACAACGTAGAACTCGCCCCGGCGGACGCGCGGCGCAATCTGGTCACACGTGGAGTCGCGCTGAACCATCTCGTAGGGCGGGATTTCCAGATTGGCGAGGTCAAAGCTCATGGCATTCGCCTGTGCGAGCCTTGCGATCACCTGCAGCGCCTGACGGGACGTCAGGTCATCAAGGGATTACGTCATCGCGGCGGATTGCGCGCGCAAATCCTGGCTCGAGGCGCGATCCGGGTCGGGGACTCGCTCAGCTCATAAGGACTAGCACTTGTGGGTTTCTCCTTGACACTACAACTGGGTGGAGCGAAACTCCGAATTAGAGATCTCTCTAAATTTTTGCATGGATTATTACTCCATCCTGGACAACAGTCCTTCCCAGGCAGGGCCGGAACCTGTCCCGCCGAATCTTGTCTCGTCGAATCTCGTCTCTTCTAATCCAGCCCTCCCCAATCATGCAGCCACAATGGCGGTTGTGCACCAGGCCTTGCGTTTTCCCGGCGAAGATGGCGGCAAGTCCCTGAGCGCGATGGCCCAGCGGGACCTGGATGCCACGCTGCAGTTGCTGGCGGAGCGCGCCCAATACATTACCGGAGCCTCGGGAGCCGCCATCGCGTTGCGCGACGGCGAAACCATGGTGTGCTGCGCCAGTTCCGGCCCGTCGGCGCCGGAGCTCGGAGCCCACCTGCAGACTGATTCAGGTCTATCGGCGGAGAGCGTGCGCACCCGCCAGATTCTGCGTTGCGACGACGCGGAGAACGATCCGCGGGTAAACCGCGATAGTTGTCGCGCGTTCGGCATTGCGTCGGTGGTGGTGATGCCCCTGGTACGCGGGGAGGAAGTGTACGGCGTGTTCGAACTGCTGTCTGGCCGGCCCCGTGCTTTTGAAGAACGGGACTTTGTGGCTTTGACTCGTCTGACAGAAATGATACAGACGGCGGTGGAACATGCGGAAGCGGCCCGGCGCGCCGAAAAGGAATTGGGACAGCCCGGGATTGAGGCCGCAGTCATGTCAGAGGCCGGGCCAGAGATTTTGGCCTACCAACTGGGCAGCAGTCTTTCGCGAACTGAAGAGCGGATGCCAGAGACCAAGGCCGAGATCCAGACCGAGACCGGGACCGAGTACGAGACTGAGAGCGAGATCGACACCGAGACCGAGACTAAGAGCGAGACCGCGACTGCGGCTGCGACCGGAACGGCAGCGCCAAACGGGCCATCTAATGCCACGCCGGCGCTGGTGGTGATCCCTTCGCCGGAAGAGACGACCGAGCTGACGGCGGCTCACGGCCAGCGAGCTGAAGAAGAACTGTCCGCTCCGATCACGACCATCGCGTTCGGGAATCTCCGAAGATGTGAAACTTGCGGCTTCCCTGTATCCGAGGGGCGAAGGCTATGCCTGGATTGCGAGGCGGCCACCCCGGACGTAGACGCCAGCGTGTCCAACCCTTCTGAATTCTTCGGTGGACTCGATGATTCCGACCCCAGTTGGGTGCGAGCTCACGGGTATCTGATCGCCACCGCGCTCGTCGCCGCAGCGACCATCGCGCTGCTGCTCTGGCGGTTCTAGTGCGATCCTGATTTTCAGCAGTCCCAACCCTGAACAAAAACAGTCGAGACTGCGTATCTTCCTGGGTCGTTGTCTCTCTATTTTCCGGGTGCTGTTATCGGGATAACAATTGTTGAGCACTGTCTAGACTCGCCTTCACATTGACTTGCCGTTGGGCGCAGCCTACCATCGGAAAATCATTTTGGAGCTTGCTGTTGATCACAGACGAAACCATCTCCCACTACCGCATTCTGCACCAGCTTGGCGGCGGGGGCATGGGGGTTGTGTATGAGGCCGAGGACCTCAACCTCGGCCGGCACGTGGCGCTGAAGTTCCTTCCCGGTGAACTGGAGAGCGACCCGCTGGCGATGGAGCGCTTACAGCGTGAAGCCCGGGCAGCGTCGGCTCTGAACCACCCTAATATCTGCACCATCTATGAGATCGGGCAGGCCGGCGGCCGCTATTTCATCGCCATGGAACTGCTGGAGGGCCGGACCCTTAAGCAGCGAATCGGGAAGCAGCCGCTGGAGATGGATGTGTTGCTCGAGTTGGCCATCCAGATCGCCGACGCGCTCGAGGCCGCCCACTCCAAGGGCATCATTCATCGTGACATCAAGCCCGCCAACATCTTTGTCACCAACCGCAACCAGGCCAAAGTGCTGGATTTCGGACTGGCGAAAAAGACGGTCAAGGCGGGAGCCGTACTGGGCGGGGATACCGCCGGGTCCGAGGTAACCGTGGATGAGGAACTGCTCACCAGCCCGGGCTCCACCGTCGGAACCGTAGCCTACATGTCTCCCGAGCAGGCGCGAGGCAAGGAACTGGATACGCGCACCGACCTGTTTTCCTTCGGCGCGGTGCTTTATGAGATGACAACGGGGGCGCTGCCTTTTCGCGGCGACACGTCTCCCGTCATCTTCGAAGCCATTTTGAACCGTCCTCCGGTATTGCCGGTGCGTCTGAATCCTGACGTGCCGCTGCAACTGGAAGAGATCATCACCAAACTGCTGGAGAAAGACCGCGACCTGCGCTACCAGAGCGCGGCGGAAGTGCGGGCGGACCTGAAGCGCCTGAAGCGCGACACCGACTCCGGCCTGATTTCGGCAGCCTCGAGTTCCGCCACGCTGCGGGCGCCGCGCGACCGGAAGCCGGGCCGGGTCTGGAATCTGGTGGTCATGGCGATTGTGGCGGCGGCCGTGGTGGGACTGGCGATGACGCTCTTCCTGCGCCGGACCCGGGCGGTGATGTCGGAGCGGGACGAGATTCTGCTCACCGATTTTGTCAATACCACGGCCGACCCGGTTTTCGACGGCACGCTCAAGAAAGCGCTGGCCGTCGATCTGGGGCAGTCACCCTATCTGAATGTCTTTCCCGAACAAAAGGTGAGGCAGACCCTGCAGTTCATGGGACGCTCCCCGGATGAGCGCATCACCAGCGATGTGGGACATGAGATCTGCCAGCGCGCCGGCATCAAGGCCATGCTGACCGGTTCGATCGCCAATCTGGGCAGCCAGTATGTGATCACTCTGGATGCGGTAAATGCCGGCACGGGAGAATCCCTGGACCGGGAAGAGGTGCAGGCGTCGAGCAAGGAATCGGTGCTGAATGCGTTGCATCAGGCCGGCTCAAGTTTGCGGAAAAAGCTGGGAGAATCGCTGGCCTCGGTGCAGAAGTACGACAAACCGCTGTCGGAGGCCACCACCTCGTCGCTCGAGGCGCTCAAGGCGTTCAGCCTGGGAGACATGAAGCATCAGACGTTCAATGAACTGTCCGCTCTGCCGCTCTACCAGCGCGCCGTGGAACTGGACCCGAATTTCGCCATGGCGTATGCCCGCCTGGGCACGGTGTACACCAATCTGGGCCAAAGCGAACTGGCGGAAGCCAACCGGCAGAAAGCGTTTGAGCTGCGGGACCGGGCCAGCGAGCATGAAAAGCTGTACATCATGTCGCACTACTACGTGGATTCCGGACAGCTCGACAAAGGCATTACCGCCCTCGAACTTTACAAGCAGACTTATCCACGAGACTCGACTCCCTATAACAATCTGGCGGTGGTCTACAACATGATGGGACAGTACGAGAACGCGTTGGATAACGCGCGCAAGGCGGTTCAGCTCGACCCCGGCAGCACGAGCGGATACTCGAACGTGGGTTTTGCCTATGGGGGCTTGAATCGGCTCGACGAGGCCAAGGCAACCTTCAACGAAGCCTTGCAGCACAAGGCGGGTGCTGCGATAGCCCATTCCTCATTGGCCATAATCGCGTGGCTGCAGAGCGACCAGGACGCCACGGAGCGCGAACTGGATGCCATGAAAAACGATCCCCAGGGGGAATTCCAGGTGACCGGGCTCCGATCGGCGATGGCCGCCTATGCCGGGCAGGTGAAGGCGGGGCGGAGCTTTGGACAGAAGCAGAGAGAAGCGGCCGAACGTCTTGGCCTCAAGGAAGCTGTGGCCAGCGAATATTCGCAAGAAGCGTTTACCGAGGCCACTTTCCTGAACCAGCCTCGCGCCCTGGAAGATGTAGCGCAAGCCTTGAAGGTGTCCCAGTCTCCCAACGTTGTGCTCAACTGCGCGATTGCCCTGGCCATCGCTGGCGAAAACGCGCGCGCTGCAAAGCTTGCGGACGATGTGGCCACTAAGCGCCCTTTCGATACCCTGGTGCAATTCGTCGCCGTACCGTTGATCAAGGCACAGATTGAACTGAATCGTGGCGATCCCGGCAAGGCGATTGACCTGCTCGACGGTGCCCTGGTGTACGCGCGCGCGAATTCGGGTGTGCTCTATGTTCGCGGGAATGCGTATCTCAAAGCCGGGCGCGGTAGCGACGCCGTACAGGCGTTTCAGCGGATGCTGGACTTGAAAAATGTGATCACCATTGATCCCATTATGCCGCTGGCCAAAATTGGCCTGGCACGCGCTTATGTCATGGCGGGCGACAAGGCGCGCGCGCGGTTGGCTTATCAGGATTTTCTCGGGTTGTGGAAGGACGCCGATCCGGACGTTCCCGAGCTGCGCGAGGTCAAGGCGGAGTACGCCAAGCTGCAGTAGGCAAGACAGAGGGTGCCCGTCCAAGCTCTTGGGCGGCGGGGATGTTCGAGAGAAATATCGCGGAAGTAGCGTCGCTCGGACCGTTCCTCAAGTCCCCCGGACGAACCCCAGGGGCTAAAGCCCGTTGGTATCGGGACTGAAGCGGCACGACTGAAGTCGTGCCCTCACAGCACCACTATCAAACCCCGTTCTGGTCAGAGCCTGACGTCCAAGCCCCAAAGCTAGAGATCCAACGCCCGAGGTCTGAAGTCCGACGTCCGACGCCGGAGCTACTGCAGCACCACCACCAGAATGCGCCCGTCGGAATGATAGCCGCCGCCGGTGGCGTTTTTGGCTCCCTGCACCGGGTTGGGCGGGAGATAGTAGTACAGGCTCTTGACCTTGCCGGAGGCCTGCAGGGTCTGGCCGATGTTGTCGCGCTCGCCATCGACCGCCGGGTCGATCTTGTGGGTCACTTTTCCATTGCGCTGGTCTTTTTCGAATCCGATGTCGTGGGTGCCTGCGCCTGCCCACATGGTTTGTCCGTCCCAGGTGGTTGGCGCCTTCCATATCCGGAAATGGTGGCGGCTGGCTACGACGGAATACGCCTGGGCTAGTTCATATCCGTAATCCTGTTTGCGCCCGAACAGGTAGAGCTGGCTCATCGGCATCTGGAGATAGTCCTGCTTCTGGTAAGTCTGTAGCACGGCTTTCAGGACCGCTTCCTTGGTGTCGATGTCGGCCGCATGCCAGTTGGCGGCGTTCAGCGCGTCCTTGACCTGTTGGTCGGAGCCGATCAGGACAAAGTTCACCATGTCGCCCTGATTTTGGAACTCATCGTTCACCCGCCGGGGCAGGCTGTCGATATCTTTTTGCAGCGATGAATCCAGGCTGCCGGACGACACCTTGAGCGCGGGAGTTGGCGCGGTGGCAGTAGTAGCCGAGGTCGGCGACACCACATCATTTCCCGCGGGAGCAGCCGACGCTGAGGCGGTGCTCGCGCCCGTACCGAATTGTCCGGCGAGAAAAACCTGGGCTGCGCTGGCCAGTTTCGACTTGATGTCCTGCGCCGGCTTTTGCGTTTCTGTGGATACGGCTGAAGGCTGCGCGGCAGCGGGCGAAGCAGTGGACGTCAGCGAGTTGCCGGCCACAGGCCCGGCGGGCGCCGGCGCAGAAGTGACATTGACCTTGACCGCAAAGCTGCCGGCACAGGGTGGTGTGCCGGACGCATTTACTCCCAGGAAGAGGTGGCCGGGCGCTTCAACCTTAAGCTGCTGGCCGCTGCCGACCAGGACCGGCACGCCCTGCGCCTGCAGCCTGGCGATCAGCGCTCCGGCCGGGGCTGAGACTACGGGCAGTCCAGTGCTGGCGGAACCGCTCACTCCCGCCGGATCGCAGTTTTCGCCTGAACTGGCGTTTATCTGCAAAACTTCGCCCGGATGCAAGTCCACTCCAGTATCAGTCCAGGGCTGTGCGGTTGAGATGGTGAACGAATAGCCCTTTGAGGGCGTTGCAATTTTGAACTGCGCAGAAATCGCGGGGACGGTGAAAGCGCCCGCCAACAGAACGAACCCGCCAGCCGTGAGGAGATGGAACTTCATAGGCAAACTCCGGGTCGGCGCTGCAAGCGACCGCCGGAGAATTTTATCGACTATGGCCGCAGGAGTCGAATTGGGGTGGATCGATGGAGGACGGGCGTCCTCGCCCGTCCCAGCTGAAGACGGGCGAGGACGCCCGTCCTCCACATCGAAACCCCTGCCTACCGGGCCAGCGCCGGTTCCAGTTGGCCGGACTTCAGGCTCGCGTAGCGCTTGTTGACTTCGTCCCAATTGACCACGTTCCACCAGGCCGCCAGGTATTCCGGACGGCGATTGTTGTACTTGAGGTAGTAAGCATGTTCCCAAACGTCGTTGCCGAAGATGGGGAACAGGCCCTGGGAGATGGGATTGTCCTGGTTCGGAGTGCTGAGAATCTGCAACTCGCCGCTGCGCTTCCCGGCCAGCCATGCCCAGCCGCTGCCGAACTGCTTGGCGCCGGCATCGTTGAACTTGGCCTGGAAGTCCTTGAAGTTGCCGAAGGCCTTCTGGATGGCCTCGGCCACCGGGCCGCTGGGATCGCCGCCGCCTTTGGGCTTCATGATCTTCCAGAACATGCTGTGGTTGACGTGACCGCCGCCGTTGTTGCGCACGGCGCCGCGGATATCTTCGGGCACAGCACTCAGGTCGCGAATCAAGTCTTCCGCGCTTTTCGACTGCAGGTTGGGATGTTTCTCGAGGGCCGCGTTCAGGTTCTTTACATACGCCGCGTGATGCATGTCATGGTGCAGCTTCATGGTTGCGGCATCGATGGTCGGTTCAAGAGCGGAATAGTCGTAGGGCAATGGGGGTAATTCAAATGCCATATTTCCTCCTCTGTACACAATTATATATGGTCTCAGATGATGGTATCGCGACTGGCGATTCAGCGGGGGCGGAGAAATCTGTCTGTTTTCGTCGCGGACTTCAAACTGATTGCCGGGCCAAGGGCGGGTTGCCTGTGGAAAACCAGCCGATCAGGAGACGCCGAAAGCGTCCTTTACCGGCCCAGGGCATGCTCCAGTTGTTGCGGGTCGGTGGCGTAGCTCAATCCCACTTCCCGGTCCACAACCTGCGATCGAATCAGTTTTTCGATCTCCTGGTCGAAGTGCTGCATGCCTTCCGAGGCGCCGTTCTTCACCGCTTCGAGCAGTGTATCGCCGGAAGGGTCCTCGCAATCGAGGTACTGTACCGTGCGTGGGGTGTTTTTGAAGACTTCCAGAACCGCGACCCGGCCGCCATCTCGCCGGGGGATGAGTTGCTGCGAAATAATGTAGCGGAGAGTCTTGGCCAGACGGGCGCGTAACGAAGACTGTTCCGTCGGCGGAAACGCAGCCGCGATGCGCTCCAGAGTCTTGGCCGCGCTGGGCGCGTTCAGGCTGGAAAGAACCAGGTGGCCGGTTTCGGCGGCTTCCAGGACCATTTCCATGGTTTCACGATCGCGCAGTTCGCCCACCAGAATTACCTTGGGCGCTTGTCGCAACGCAGCCCGTAACGCCAGCGCGAAGTTGGGCGTATCGCTGTGCAGTTCACGTTGATGGATGGTGGAGCGCTTGTGATTGTGGAGAAACTCAATGGGATCTTCGATGGTGATGATATGGCAGGTCTGCTTTTCGTTGATGCGGTCGAGCAGCGCTGCCAGCGTAGAAGACTTTCCCGATCCCCTCGGCCCGGTAACCAGAACAATGCCGTCGCGTAAACCGGCTATTTCCTCCAGCCGTGGCGGCAAGCCCAGGGCGGAGAACTCCGGAATTGCGGTTGGAATTACGCGCATCACCACCGCGCAACTACCGCGCTGAATGAATACATTGACCCGAAAGCGGGCCAGTCCGGGCAGTCCGAAGGAAATATCGCAGGACCCCTGCTCCCGCAACATGTTGATGGCCTGTTTATTATCGCCGATGAGATCGGACGCAATCCGCCGGGTATCGTCCGCGCTCAGCAGTCGCAATCCTGCGCCTTGGACCGGAATCAACTGCCCATACACTTCCACCTGCGGTGGCCGGCCGGGAGAAAAGATCAGGTCGCTCACCTTTTCGGTGGCGCGCAGCATTGCCGCCAGCAGCGCATGGGTGGCGGCGGCGCCGGAAATCGATGTCGGCTCGAGCGTGATTTGAAGCGGTGCTGTGCCTGGTGCTGCCATTTTGTCTTTGCAGTGTTGGAGTCTGCGTGGGGAAAGCGCCCAACCCTGGGCGCACTCGTCCTGATGCCTCTTTTCGCGCTCTCATTCCAAATGTAGCGAAAACCATGGCAGGGTTCCACGAAGAACGTCGCGGACATAGACCTTAGTAACGCATGGGCGAGTGTGTGGGTCGGGCAGCGTCCGACCCACACACGGATGCTGAGGCTATTTCTTGGTGGTCTTTTTCTTGGCGCCGTAGCTGGTCTCGATGCTGCTCCCAATGTACTGGAGCATGCCTTTGGCGCCCTCGGCGAATTGTCCGGTGGGCTGCAGTTCGAGATATTTGTTGAGCGCTTCCGCCGTGCCTGGCGCCGGAATTACCTTCCCCGTCTTGGGGTCGGTGGTCGCCTTATTGATGAGATTTACGCCTTTCTGGTAGTACGAGTCGGCCTTGGTCGGATCGGCAGCGATTGATTTGTCGAAGGCCGCATTGGCTTCATCCACCTTCCCGCTGTTGGTCAGCACTGCGCCCTGGTTGTAATAGTACTGCGCGGCCCCGGCAGGATTGAGCGCGGCCGCCTGGTCATAGGATTTCACCGACTCTTCCAGTTGACCGGTCCGGGCTTGGGCCTGGCCCAGATTGTTGTAATACGCGGCCAGGTATTTGGCATCGTCAGGCTTCGGGCCGGTCTCCATGACTTTCTTCTTGAGGTCAATCGCTTTCTGGTAATCCGTGACCGCCTCGCCGTAACGCTTTGCTCTCTCTGCTGAGTCAGTCTGCTTGGGAGCCGAACTGAGATTTGCGTCCCCCAGCCGGGCCCACAGCAGGTCTCGGGTGGGATCCATCTGGGTGGCTTCATCGAGAGTCTTTACCGCAGTTTCAAAATCCCCCGTCTGCATGGCCTGATTGGCAACAGCCAGCTTTTCGTTCAGCGCTTTTACTGTGTTGGTTTCTTTAGCAGCCTTGGCCTGCTGTTCCTGCATCTGTTTCAGTTGCTCGGGGCTGATACCCTTCTGTTGAGCGGCCTCGACCTGGGACTTCTTCAAGTCGAAGTCGAGGACGGCCTCGTCTGCCCCCACCGGAAAATTCGTGACCTGATCCAGTTGCTTGCCGTCCTGGGTGAGGGTGACCTTGTACTTGCCGGGCTCGATACCCAGCGAAAAGTACTCGCCTTTCTTGTTGGTTTTCAGATTGTATTTTCGTCCGTTATCGGTGTTGTTCCATTCGAGGTTGGCGCCCACGATGGGAGTTCCTTGCATGTCCTTGCAGACACCCTTCACCGTCCCAGTCGCTTGGGCGAAAACCGGGGGCAGGCACAGCACTGTCACGGCCGCCACCACCACCATCCCCATCAGCAAACGTTGCTTCATGTTTTTGGCCTCCCGGCTCACAAAACTGATTGATGTTGCAGCGCCGGTCTCTGGCCGACGCAAACTCTAAGCTCTCTCGGCCAGCGCCGCATACGGAATCGGGTCTGTGCTGCCCGCATCCCGAAAAGCCCGCAGGCGCAGAACGCAGCTGTCGCAGACGCCGCAGGCGCTGTCCTCCCGGCTGTAGCACGACCAAGTTAAATCGAAGGGCGCGCCCAGTTCAAGGCCCAGGCGCACGATTTCCGCCTTGCGCAACTGGATCAGTGGCGTGACGATTTCAATTCGCCCATCCTTCGTGCCTAACCGCGCCACCTCGTTGAATGCCCGGTAATATGCCGGACGGCAATCGGGATACCCCGAACTGTCCTGCTCCACCGCGCCGATGTACACCTGGGCGGCCCCCAGCACTTCGGCCCAACTCACCGCCACGGACAGGAAGTGGGCGTTGCGGAAAGGCACGTAGGTTACCGGAATATCGTGTCCCAGGGCGTGGGACTCGGGAACGTCAATGTTGCGATCGGTAAGGGCGGAACCGCCAATCGCGGAGAGCGCTTCGTTCCGCACCAGCAGGCGGTCCCGGATCCCCAGGCGATCGCAGATGGCGAAAAAAGCCCGCCGCTCGCGCTCCTCGGTACGCTGTCCGTAGCTCACGTGCACCGCCGCTGCCTCGTGATCGCGCGCTGCCAGCGCGGCGCAGACGCAGGAGTCCATCCCGCCGCTCAAGAGGACAACCGCGCGTTGTGTGTCCTTCGCCATCATTCCCTTAGATGTCGCTCACAGCCGAACCGTAGTCCGGGCCACGAAAGCAACTCGGAGCGGCAGAAATCTGCCTAAACCCCTTTCATCGCCGGATCCCAAATAAACTTGTGAATTTGTAGTCCCAGGCGCGCTGGAACCCCATCCGCCAGCATCCATTCCGCGAGTTCGCGTGGGTCGATCAGACAACCAGACGCATCGCGAGCGCCGCTGGCTTCCTTGCTGAAAGCAGGCGAGAATAACACCGCCTTCACCTGCTGGTCCAGATTGTGACGTGTCACGAACTCGCGGGCAAACTCGTAGTCGCCGCGATCACTCAGCACAAACTTGACCTCGTCCTCGGAGTTCAGGCATTCGAGGTTTTCCAGGTGAAAGGTGTCAGGCTCGCCCGAGTTCGGACATTTTACGTCCACGATTTTGACCGCCCGCCGGGGCACGCGCTCGAGCGGACGCTCGCCGCTGGTCTCGAGCAGAACCGTGTAGCCCGCGTCCAGAAGACGCTGCATCAGCGGGACCACTTCGCGCTCCTGCAACATGGGCTCGCCGCCGGTGATTTCCACCAGTCCGCCGCCAGGACTCAAGCGCTCCACTTCTTCAATCACTTCTTCCACGGTCTGGCGCCGGCCGCCGGTGAAAGTGTACTCGCTGTCGCACCAGGAACAACGCAGATTGCAGCCTGTAAGCCGTACAAACACACAAGCCAGCCCCGCGTGCGTGGACTCGCCCTGGATCGACTTGTAGATTTCGGTGATCTGCATGGAAAGCAGCTTCTAGCGTCTAGCTACTAGCTTTGGGTTGTCATCCTGAGCGAAAGCAATCCGTTCGCTTGCGAATGGATTGGTGAAGTCGAAGGACCCCTATAGCTAAATCGCGGCCGGCGATCGATGGGCTGTTCCCCCTCCCAACGAATCGCCACTACTCCGAATAAGTCGCGGTGGTCACATCGGTTTCAAACACAGTGACATTCTTGACTCGCACCCGGCCCTGGGTCACGCGATCCAGATTCACGTTGGTCTCGTCGTAAAAATATTTGGCCAGATTCTCAGCCGAGGGATTCAGCACCTTGAACGGTTCCAGATCGTTGATCATCTGGTGGTCCAACCGGTCGATGACCGGTTTCATCGCCTCTTTCAATTCTCTGAAATCGAGCAGCAGACCTGCCTTGTCCAGTTCCTTGCCGGCCAGGGTCACCCGCACCTTGTAGTTGTGCCCGTGCGGGTTCTCGCACTTGCCCTTGTAGTTGCGCAGGTAGTGTCCCGCGGCAAACGAATCTTCGACTGTGACCTCGAACATGGACCCTCTTGGCGGCTGGCGCGAACACAGACCAGACCGCGGCGCAGCACCAATCCTCTATTTTACCCCCAACACCCGTGTGGGGCGGGCGCCCTCGCCCGCCGCCTTTGACTTGATGCTCGGGTCTCACGATTCTGTGGTTTTTCGTTTCGAAGGGTCGCCTGATCCTGGGGCAAGAGCGGCGGGCGAGGGCGCCCGCCCCACATAAGAACCTATCCCCCGAAAAACTCTTCCACCTGCTTCAGGTCGGTTGTCCTGCGATAGGGCGGCAGGCTTTCGACGAACACTTTTCCGTATTGCTTCTTCAAGATGCGGTTGTCCAGCAGCACCAGCAGTCCGCGATCATGCAACGAGCGGATCAGGCGTCCGAAGCCCTGTTTCAGCGTAATCACCGCCGCCGGCACCTGGTATTGGAAGAAGGCATTGCCCCCGTCCGCATCAATCGCCTTGACCCGCGCCGCGACTACGGGATCGCTGGGCACCGCGAAGGGCAGGCGGTCGATGATCACGCAGCTCAGCTGCTCACCCTGCACATCCACACCCTGCCAGAAGGATGAGGTTGCGAACAATACCGCGTGCGGAGTCAGCCGGAATTCTTCCAGCAGCGCGGTCTTGGGAGCGTCGCCCTGCAGCAGCATGGGAAATTCGAGCTCGCCCAGCAGGCGCTGATATACATCGTTCATCTGGGCGTAGCTGGTGAACAGAACGAAAGCCCGCCCGCGGGTAATTTCCAGCAGTCGGCGGATGCGGTCGGCCGCCTGAGCAGCGAACTGGGGCGTCCGCGGGTCGGGAAGGTCGGGAGGCACGTAGAACAGCGCCTGACTTTCGTAGTCGAAATGCGAAGGCAGCACGGCTTCCCGGGCGTGCTCCAGGCCGAGCCGCTGGCGCATGTATTCGAAATTGCCGCCCACCGCCAGGGTCGCCGAGGTCAGCACCGCGCATTCGAGTTGGTCGAACAGGCAAGCCTTCAGAATCGGAGCCACGTCGATGGGAGTGGCCTGCAGGAAAACATTCAGCCGATCTCGTCCGCCGCGCCGGCGCTCGATCCAGAACACGGTGTTGCGGTCTTCGGATTCCATCAGGAAGCCGAGTTGCACCTGCAACTCCTGCGTGCGCCGCGCGAAGTTGAAAACTTCCTCGGGCTTCGACGGCAGGTTCTCCAGTTCCGATCCCAGACGGGTGAGCGCCTGCTGCAATCCCAGGAACTCGTCGCCGTTTTCTTCCATGAACTCGCGCCGGTTCTCGAATGCGAAACGGCCCTCGCCCGGCGGCAACAGGGAAAAGAAGAACATCGCCCGCTCGCGCACGCTCTTCAGCGCGCCGGATAGAGAAGCGGACAGCATGTGGTTGCGTTGCAGCGAAACTTCCACATCGCGGCCCAGTTCCTCAAATCTCCCATTGCTGACCGAGACTCCGAAATAGCTTCCGGCCACGTCTTCCAGTTCATGGGCTTCGTCGAAAATCACGGCCCCGGCCTCGGGCAGGATTCCGGCATCGGGCGCGTACTCGGCGTGCTGCTTGATCGACAGGTCGGCAAAAAACAGGTGATGGTTGACGATGATGATGTCGCTCTCCATTGCCTGGCGATGCATTTCGGTGATGAAGCAGCGGTCCCAGGCGCTGCATTTCTGTCCCAGGCAGGTATCGGAGCGGGCGTCGATCTTGTGCCAGAGCGCGCTGGCTTCCGGAAGCGACGCCAGCTCGGCCCGGTCGCCGGTGTGCGTGACTTTTTCCCAGGCGGCGATGGCGCGGTAGTGCTCGATCTCCTCCAGACCGCTCAGCACGGGCTGGTCGGTGAGGTCGTAGAGCTTTTTGCGGCACAGATAGTTGTTGCGTCCTTTCATGTAACACACGTTGAGCTTGCCTTCTCCGGCGGGAAAGAGCGCCCGTTCGAGAAAAGGGATATCTTTATGGAAGAGTTGCTCCTGCAGATTCTTGGTTCCGGTGGAAATGATGACGCGCTTGCCGGACCGAATGACGGGCACCAGGTAGGCCAGCGTCTTGCCCGTTCCGGTGCCGGCTTCGACGATCAAGTGGCGCTTCTCTTCCAGTGCCTGCTCGACCGCTTGCGCCATCTGCAGCTGTCCCCTGCGAAACTCGTAGGCGGGATGGGTGCGCGAAAGCACTCCGCCCGGGGCAAAGAACTGGTACAGCGAAACGTCGCGTTTCCTGGTATCTGGGACGGGCTGAGAACTGGGGGACACGGAATCACTATAATAAGCGTTACCGCCTATGTGTGTGGGGCGGGCGCCCTCGCCCGCCGCTTTTGCCTTTAGATTTTGGATTCGGGATCTTGTGCCTGCGCGGGTTCGTTCAGCAAGGCTGAAAGTCAAAGTCAACAGCGGCGGGCGAGGGCGCCCGCCCTACACGCGATATCTCTTATGACCCATCCAGCTTTAACTTCACCCTCGGCTGCGGCCGCGGCCGGCATGCCTACCGTCGCCATCGTGGGGCGTCCCAACGTCGGCAAATCCACGCTCTTCAATCGGCTGGTGGGCTCACGCCGCGCCATCGTGGGCGACGAGCCCGGCATCACGCGCGACCGTCTCTACGGCGAAGCGGAATGGCGCGGGCGCCATCTACGGATCGTGGATACCGGCGGCATACTGCCGGAAGACAAAGACTTCATCCCGGCGGAAATCTTTCGCCAGGCGAAAGTCGCGCTCCTCGAGGCCGACGCGGTCATCATGGTGGTGGACGGTCGCACCGAAATGGCTTCTCCGGACATCGAGCTCGCCCGTCAGTTGATCCGCTCGGGCAGGCCGCTCTTCCTCGCCGTCAACAAAGTTGATACCGAGAAGCAGCAGAGTCTCGCCGACGAGTTTCATCGGCTTGGAATCCGCAAGCTGTTCCCGATCTCCGCCGAAAATGCGCGCGGGCTGGATGACCTGCTGGATGCCATCCTGGAGGTATCTGCCGCCGCACCATCAATTAACCACGGAGGACACAGAGGACACGGAGGAAAACCCGGAGGAGTCTGATGAGACTCAATCTCATGAGACCCAGCCTCATGAGACCAAGGTCGCGATCATCGGGCATCCCAACGTAGGCAAATCCACCTTGCTCAACCGGCTTACCGGAGCCGAGCGATCCATTGTCTCGGCCATTCCGGGCACCACACGGGACGCGGTTGACGAGATCGTGGAGCACGACGGCAGGCGTTTTCGCTTCATCGACACCGCCGGCATCCGGCGCAAGGGCAAGACCCACCTGATGGCGGAAAAACTTTCCGTCGTCATGGCACGCAAGCACCTGGAAGCCGCCGACATCGCCCTGCTGGTGATCGATGCCACCGAAGGCGTGAGCCAGCTCGATGCTGCCATCGCCGGATACGCTCACGAGAGCGGCCGCTCCATGATCATCATCGTGAACAAGTGGGACCTGGTGATCAGCGGCGAGGAACGGACTGGCCGGCAAACGAAATCCTCGCGCATGCGGGAGAACAAGCGCCCCGCGGACCGCATTGCCTACGAAGAAAGAGTACGGGACGCGCTGAAATTTCTCAGCTATGCGCCCGTGCTGTTCGTCTCTGCCTCGACCGGGAAAGGCACCGACAAGATATTCCCCACTCTGGAAGAAGTTGCCCTCGAGCGCCGCAAGCGCATCGGAACCGGTGAGATGAACCGCTTCGTCAAACAGGTTGACTTCGAACGTGCCTCCGTGCCGGCGCGTCAGCAGGTGAGGATCTACTACATGACCCAGGCGGCGGTCGCGCCCCCGACCTTCGTCATCTTCACGGACCGCAAAGTCAAGCTGCACTTCGCTTATCAGCGCTTTCTGGAAAACCAGATTCGCCGTGCCTTTAGATTCTTAGGCACGCCCATCTGGATCAAGAACCGGGCCCGCGATTAGTCCGGCCCGGTTCCGGGGATCCGGCAGGTCATCAGGCGTTCGATTGCCGCTTGCTCCCCGGCAAATTCCCGGAATCGCCAGCCCCGGGTCGCGAGTCTGATACGTTTGATCTCTCTTCCTATGTCTCAAGCCCAGGGTCAGCAGCGCTTCACCGTGATTGTTGCCTTCGCGCTGGTCTATTGTTTCTGGGGATCCACTTATCTTGCCATCGACATCGCGGTCGAGCGCATCCCTCCCGCCCTGATGTGCGGCACGCGGTTCCTGATCGCGGGTGTGTTCATGCTCGCGTTTTGCGGCGTCCGTGGCCGCAAGATTCTTTACTCGCCGGCGCAACTTGGGCAGATGGCGGTGGTGGGCGTCCTGCTGCTCATGGGCGGCAACCTGACCCTCTCGTACGCCGAGACGCATGTGTCTTCCGGCCTGGCGGCGCTGATCATTGCCGTGACGCCGCTCTGGTTTCTGGTGCTGGACTCGCTGTTGCTGGGTGACCATCACATCGCGCCGCGAGGCAAGATCGGACTGGGCCTGGGCGTCGTGGGGCTGGTGGTTTTGTTGTGGCCCGATCTCTCGGCAACCAGCGCCTTGGGGCGAGTTCAGTTTTGGGCGTCGATCAGCCTGCTTGGAGGATCGTTCAGTTGGGCCCTGGGCTCGGTGCTGGCCAAGAAATGGAAGTCACCCGACGTCGATCCCTTCTCCGCCACGGCATGGCAGATGGTGGCCGCGGCGGTGGCGAACTTCCTGGTCGCATTCGCTTTGGGCGACATCTCGCGAACCGTCTGGACCGCCCGCGGAATCAGCGCCATGCTCTACCTCGTAGTTTTCGGATCGTGGGTCGGATACACCGCGTATATCTGGCTGCTGGGCCATGTGCCGACCTCAAAAGTTTCCACCTACGCCTACGTCAATCCGGTGGTTGCGGTGTTTCTCGGCTGGCTGGTCCTGCATGAACGGGTGAGCGGCTACATCCTGGTCGGCAGCGCAATTGTGGTTGCCTCCGTTGCTCTGGTCACCAGCGCGACTGTGACCGCGAAGACCGGCGCAGGGGAAATGCCGGCCGTGGAGACGATGGGAGACTAGTCGGGTACGATGGTGTAGCGCCGCCGCCCGGCCGCAGCACGAAGCGGAGGGCAGGATGTGCCTGCCGCAAGACGCCGGGACTGCTGACTGCGCCATACAGTGTGTGGAAATCTCATGACTTGTGTCCGCTGCGGTCGCGAATTGTCATCCTCCCCAGTGGGCTCGCGCCCGCTCTGTCGGGATTGTGACGCTGTCCTGAAAAATACCGTCGCCGGCCCACCTCAGGTTATGGCTGCTGTGGCATCGCTCCGCAGTAGCTCGCCGTTCTCTCTGACCAAAATCATCTTTGGCGTCAATCTCGCGGTGTTCGCCGCGATGGTGCTGTCCGGCATTTCTCTGCTGCAGCCGACGACCACGCAGCTCGTGACCTGGGGAGCGAACTGGGGCCCGCTCTCCCTGGGACCACAACCCTGGCGGATGCTCACATCGAACTACCTTCATATTGGGATCATCCACATCTTTTTCAATATGTGGTGCTTGTGGAACCTGGGCCAGCTCGCCGAACGCATCTTCGATCGCTGGACTTATCTGCTGGTCTACACTGCCACCGGGATTGGGGGCAGCCTGGCCAGCCTGTGGTGGCATCCGCTGACCGTCGGAGCGGGGGCGTCCGGGGCCATTTTCGGGCTGGCAGGCGCATTGATCGCCGTATTGTATTTGGGAAAGTTTCCCATGGCGAAGGCGGCGCTGAAGCCCACGCTCAAGAGTCTGCTGAGCTTTGCCGGATACAACCTGGTTTTCGGACTGAGCGCAGGCGTCGACAATGCCGCGCATCTGGGAGGCCTGGCGACGGGCCTGGGCCTGGGCGCGGTCCTGGCCATGAGCGTCACCGGACCACCGGAAATCCGCCGGCGCTGGCGCAACTATGCCGCGGTAGGAACGGCCCTCCTCCTTTTTGTGGCAAACGGCTATCTAAGACAGAAAACGGGGAAGACCGAATCAACCGCGTTGGTGCAGGATCCCATTGTGGCCCTCAACCACGGGAACTTTGCGCAGGCTATCCCGAGCCTGAAGCAGGCAGCGGAACGTAATCCCGACTCGGAGCCAACCCGGTATCTGCTGGGACTGGCGTATGTGGGGGCCCATCAGCCGGACGCGGCGATCGCGTCATTCCAGGAAGCGCTACGCCTGAAACCCGACGACCCTGATGCGGAAGCCGGCCTGGGCCTGGCTTACCAGGCGAAAGGAATGCACGCTGAAGCCGAGGAAGCATTCCGGAAAGCCGGCGAGTTCAAGCATCAGGCACAATAGACCACATCGTCACTGCGAAGCTTTTTCTTCCTCCGCCTCGTCAACGCTGACCAAATCGGCGGCATGTCCGCGGACCGAGTAGGTGGACTTCTGGTTTTCATCCTGCTCGAAAGTGACTCGAACTGGCTGCCGCTCCCAAACCGGCGCCGGACACTCGGCATCGGAGCCATCATCGCCGCCGGCTTTGCCGAGCGGTTTTTTCAGGACCGGTTTGCGACGTCCAACCTGGAATACGATGGCGAAGAATTTCTTTCCGTCATCGGAGACGCCACAATAGGCGGCATAATCGCGATACCAACTGGCCGCGGAATAGTAGGGATCGAATTCAGGCAGAGCGATGGATGAGATGTGACCCGTCAGGCGGTCTACCAGCAGCCACCCTCCCCGCTGCCACACCCACCGCGGCGCAGCCGAGGTATCGCCCGGCAAGTTGTCGTTCACCCGGAAGGCGCGGCGGACCACGAAGAGCCGCTCGGTGATGTCATGCGATGCGCCCAGGGTCGATTCCCGGGCGCTGCCGTCCACGTACAGGGCGCGCATCTTCAAGTCCAGGCACTTGTCTTCGGTCGGTCCCGCACACCACTTGATTGTGGTCCATTTGCCGAACCCTATCGTGTGCCGCCGGGTGGCGCCCCCGGCCGCGCTGGTGAGCAACCCCAGGCCGAACAGAAGACCCCAAAAAAGACACAAGTGCCGATGCATGCTGCAAGGCTATGCATCCTGGACCGCGAAGCACAAGGGCAGGCGACACACCAGCCGCAATTTTGTTCCTAATCGGGAAGAACGATGACGAATGGGTCGTGCCCCAGGAAATCGTTTACAATATGTAACTGTTGCCTCCGGCCGCACGATGAGTCTTCCCCAGAAACTTCCGACAACCATTTCTTCACGCTCGGTGTCTTATAAAGACATGGGGGAAGTGTCGCTCCGGCGATCTCCGCCGCGAATTCTGGTGGTGGACGATAACCAGGACATCATGGGGCTGATGCAGGAACTGCTGGCCACCCGCGGCTACGAAGTGGTGGCGGTCCCCAGCGCAGTGCAGGCTGAAGCCGAGATTCTTCGCCATCCTCCCGACCTGATTCTTTCGGATGTGGTCATGCCCGGCAAGTCGGGATACGAATTGTGCCGCGAGCTCAAAGATAACCCCGCTACCCGTTTGATACCGTTCGTTCTGATCACCGGCCTGACGGACCGGCAGGACCGGCTGCTGGGAATTGAATCGGGAGCGGACGATTTTCTGCACAAGCCAATTTTTCCGGAAGAACTGTTTGCCCGGGTCAAATCTCTGCTCAAGCTCAAGGAGTTTACCGACGAACTGGAGACGGCAGAATCGGTGCTGTGCACCCTGGGCTTGAGCGTGGAGAGCCGCGATCCCTATACCGAAGGCCACTGCGAACGTCTGGCCCGCCATGCCAGCGAACTGGGACGCTACCTTGGCCTGGACCCGGAGTCGATCGTGGCGCTGCGCCGAGGCGGGTATCTGCACGATCTGGGCAAGATCGCTGTGCCCGATGAAATCCTTAAAAAGGGAACGAATCTCAGTCCGGAAGAGTGGGTCATCATGAAGCGGCATCCCATCACCGGAGAGACCATCTGCCAGCCCCTCAAGTCCCTGCGCCTGGTGCTGCCGATTATTCGCAGCCATCACGAACATTCCGATGGCAGCGGTTATCCCGACGGCCTGCATCGGGGCGAGATTCCGCTGCTGGCGCGAGTGCTGCAAGTGGTGGACGTGTACGATGCCCTGCGCACGGCGCGGCCTTACAAGCTTGCGCTCAGCCATGAGCAGGCGGCCATCACCATGCGTCAGGAGGCGAGATCGGGATACTGGGACGAACAGCTCACCCGGGAATTCTTTTCCATGTTGGAAAAACAACGCCAGGTGGCATAAGCGCCCACGTAGGCCCGGACGTCCTCGTCCGGGCGGGCGAGCAAAGCTCGCCAAGGTTTCCGTCTTCAACCAAAAACCAGCCGGGCTTGGCCCGGCCGGGCGGGTGAGGGCACCCGCCCCTACGCGGTCTGTGACCGTGCCAGGGCCTTGGGCAGGGCCACCACGGTGATTCCATATCCTTTGCTGTAACCCAGAGTCAGCTCCGCGGCGCACTCATCGCACAGCCAGAAGAACTCGATGTGCCGCGCCGCCTTCTTGGTTTCCGAAGCTGGCGTGCCGACAATAATCTCGCTGCTGGTATCCAGGCGGAACAGCTTTCCCATGTGCAGATAAAGAAAGATGGCCGGGCAGCCCGGATTGGCGCATTTGGAGAGCATTTCTGCCTCCTCTCGGGCGGAAAAAATATTATTGAATGAATCGTACTCCCGAAGGTCTGCGATGCAGCCGGTCGAGCGGAAAAACTCTGTGGAAATCCAGCCGCCCGGTTCAATAATGGGATTATGTCAGCTGGCGACTTTCTCGCCCCCGGATTTCGCCTTTTCACGGATCGCTTCGGCGACTTTTTGTCCCATCGCTGATGTGCTCAGAACGCTCTCTCCCGGCTTGGCCAGATCCCTGGTTCGGGACCCCGCTGCCAGAACTGCGGCCACGGCAGACTCGACGGCGGCAGCTTCGCGATCGAGCTTGAAGGAGTAGCGCAACAGCATCGCAGCCGACAGAATCGCGCCCAGAGGGTTGGCGATCCCTTGCCCCGCGATATCCGGTGCGGAGCCATGCACCGGCTCGTAGAGGCCGACGGCCCCGCCTATGCTGGCCGAGCCCAGCATGCCCAGCGATCCCACCACGGCCCCCGCCTGATCGGACAGAATGTCGCCAAACATGTTCTCCGTGAGGATGACATCGAAATCCGTCGGACGCGCCACCAGGGCCATGGCCGCCGAATCCACATACATGTGATTCAGCTTGACGTCGGAATACTGCTGCCCGACCTGGCTCACCACCTCGCGCCACAGGCGGGAGCAATCCAGCACGTTGGCCTTGTCCACGGAAGTCACTTTGCGGCGGCGCGAGCGCGCCAGCTCAAAAGCCACCCGCGCGATGCGCTCGATTTCGGCCTCGCCGTAGTGCATGGTGTCGATGGCCTCGCGATTGCCCGGAGTGCCCTGCGTGCTGCGCGGCTCTCCGAAGTAGATGCCTCCCAGCAATTCCCGCACGATCAGGACATCGGTGCCGCGCACCACATCCGCCCGCAGAGGAGACGTATCTTCCAATCCGGGAAAGCACAGCGCCGGCCGCAGATTGGCAAACACTCCCAATTCGCGCCGCAGCCGCAACAGCCCGCTCTCCGGCCGCAGATGGCTGGGAAAGTTATCGAATGACGGGCCGCCGACCGCCCCCAGCAACACTGCTCCCGAGGCCAGGCAGGTCAGCAACGTATCCGCGGGCAACGGATCCTTAACGGCAAGAAGGGCCGCGCCCCCAATCGGTTTGCGTGTGATGCTGAGTTGATGGCCGAAGGCTTCAGCGATCGTGTCCAGAATGCGAATGGCTTCGTCGGTAACTTCCGGTCCGACGCCATCGCCGGGGAGGGCCGTGATATTCAGGAGCATGGGTTGTTATTGTATGCGGAACCCGCCACAGAAAAAACGCCCTGTCATCCTGAGCGGAGGAGGAGCTTCGCGTAGCGAAGCTTCTACGCAGTCGAAGGACCCCTATAAGCTTTACCGCGGTGTGGCCGAAATCAGAAGAGTAGCGCCAAATATTTCACGGCAACGATAAGCTGCCAGGGGTCCTTCGACTCCGCCAGCCCATTCGCATGCGAATGGGCCAGCTCCGCTCAGGATGACACGGTTTAGGATGACAGGCTCAGGATGACAACTGGTTCACAACTGGTTCGGCCGGACCTGCTCCTCCCGCCGGATACGCCATCGTCCCGCGTGTCTGCTGAATCAATTCCAGCAGATGATGTTCTTCCACATGCTTGATCTTGTCCGCCAGCACCACGAACCGGCGATAGATTTCATCCAGTTCGCGACGATCGAACTGGAATCCCAGCTGCTCGCAGCGTAGTCCCAGGGCATGACGCCCGGAGTGCTTGCCCAGCACCAGCCTGGAATCGGGCACGCCCACCGATTGCGGGGTCATGATCTCGTAGGTCAGCGGGTTCTTCAGCATGCCGTCCTGATGGATGCCGGCTTCGTGCGCGAAGGCATTGCGTCCGATCACGGCCTTGTTGGGCTGCACCGGCACGCCCGTCATCTCGCTCAGCAACTGGCTGGCCGGGAAAAGCTGCTCGCTGGCGACGCCAGTCTCGAATAGATACCGGTCCGGCCGGACCCGCATGGCCATCACAATTTCTTCCAGTGAAGCATTGCCCGCGCGCTCTCCGATGCCGTTGATCGTGCATTCCACCTGGCGCGCGCCGGCCGCCAGCGCGGCCAACGAATTCGCGACCGCCAAGCCCAGATCGTTGTGACAGTGCGCCGAGATGGTCACATTCTCGATGCCGCGCACGCGCTGTCGAATGCTCTGAATGAGGTCGCCGAACTCCGCCGGCATGCTGTAGCCGACGGTGTCCGGAATATTGAGGGTCGTGGCCCCGGCTTCGACCACGGCATTCAGGACCTGATACAGGAATTCGTGATCGGTGCGGGTGGCGTCCTCGGGAGAGAATTCCACGTCCGCGCACAACGATTTGGCCAGGCGCACCGAATCGCGCGCCTGTTCCAGGCACTGCTGCTGTGAAATCTTGAGCTTGTACTGCAGGTGAATGTCGGAAGTGGCCAGGAAGACATGAATGCGGGGCCGGGCGGCTCCCTTAAGCGCCTGCCAGGCACGTTCGATGTCGGGCGCGCAGGCGCGGGCCAGACCGGCGATGATGGGCCGCCGGATGGTCGCCGCAATCGCCTGCACCGCGGCAAAGTCGCCTTCGGAAGCGATGGGGAAGCCGGCTTCGATGACGTCAACGCCCAGGCGGTCAAGCTGGTGCGCCAGTCGCAGCTTTTCCTGCACGTTCATGCTGCATCCCGGAGACTGCTCGCCGTCGCGAAGGGTAGTGTCGAATACTGTGATTCGTGCTCGTTCCATGTCCAGGGACCCTCCTGCAGGTACGGGCTTCATGCTACCCGGACGTCAGTTCTAAGCAAATCTTATAATTATTACGTTAGTATTAGATAAAATGACTAAATAAGCTATACTGATTGAAATGTAAGTTTAGTTAAGGTTAGTCATCATGGACCTGGCGCAGCTGGAAGTGTTCCTCGCGGTGGCGCGGGAAGGCAAGTTTTCCCGGGCAGCGGAAAAGCTGCATCGCACCCAATCGGCGGTCAGCCAGTCGATTCACAAGCTGGAAGAGGACCTGGGTGAGCTCTTGTTCGACCGCTCTTCGCGCGACGGCCGGCTGACCGATGCCGGGCGCGTCCTGCAGGAGTATGCCGAGCGACTGCTCAACCTCCGCGACGATGCCAGCGGCGCGCTCGCCGAACTGCGCCAGTTGCATCGTGGCAAGTTAAGCATCGCCGCCAACGAATTCACCGCGCTTTACCTGCTGCCGGTGCTGGCCCAGTTCCGGCGGCTGCATCCCATGGTCCGCATTGCGGTGCAGCGCTCGCTGGGCAGCCACATCCCCGGGGACGTGTTGCGCCACAACTCGGAACTGGGAGTCCTCACCTATGATCCGCAGGAGCCGCAACTGCACTCCATTGTCGCCTACCTGGATGAATTGATTTTCGTGGTGCCTCCCACTCACCCGCTGGCCCGGGAATCCCAGGTCAGTATCCGGCAGTTGGGGGCGGAGTCGTTCGTCGCGCACATCGTCTCCTCACCTTACCGCGACAAAGTGATCCAGGCATTCAAACGCCATAAGACACCCCTGCACATGGACATCGAACTGCCCACCCTGCAGGCTATCAAACGCTTCGTGGCCATGGGCAACGGAGTCGCTCTGCTGCCCGCAATCAGCGTGGAGAACGAACTGACCCGCGGCGAACTGGTGCGTATTCCGGTACGCGAGTTACGTCTGCACCGGAAACTGCGGCTGGTCTATCGCGAAGCCGCCACCCTGTCCCATGCAGCCCGGGCGTTCCTGAAAGTAGCGGAGGCGTTCGCGCTTGAACACCGCGGCCCATACCGTTTTCAGCGCGAACACTAATCCTTCAATGTAGGCGCGAGCGTCCCGCTCGTGCGGCAGCATCCCGGACGCCGCCGCACGAGCGAGGACGCTCGCGCCCACACACAACCACGCTCCCAGGGCGCTCATCTAATCAGCCATGCGAACAGTTGTGTACAAACTTGGTGTGATCGCCTTCATTCTCCTGCTCCTGCCGATCGCGGCCCTGGCCCAAATCCCTACCCGGGGCAACGTCTTCTTTGGTTATTCCTACGGCAGCGCCGACCTTTCCTCGAACGGCCGCACCAATCTGAACGGATGGAACGGTTCCCTCGAAGGCAAAATCCTTCCCTGGGTTGGATTCGTGGCTGATTTCAGCAGTCTCTATGGCTCACAGAATATTCCTGTGGCCCCGAGCATCAGGGCCGATACCAGCGTGAACACCGTGGTCCTCGGCCCGCGTGTGTCCGTCGGCGTGGGGAAATTTACTCCCTTTGCCCACGCCCTATTCGGGGCCTCACACATACACGAAAGCGCGACCGGCTTTTCCGACGCTGACACTTCGTTTGCCAGCGCCTTGGGTGGAGGCATCGACTATCGCCTGGTCCATGGCATTGGCTGGCGAGTGCAGGCCGACATGCTGCAAACCCGCTTCTTCAGCAATACCCAGAATAATTTCCGCTTGTCCACCGGTATTGTTTTGCATTTTTGAAAGGCCGGGCAGGGCAGGCGGACCGAACGGCGTCAGCCCACACTTTCGTATTCAGCCTCTTCAAGAAATCCTGACTCATCGGCGGTTTCAGCCAGGTTGGAATGAGTCGGGGCAGACTTCCGGTCTCGATCTTCCTCGCGGTATTCGTGGATACGGACTCCGCTGGAGTCAATCGTCAGGTAGGTCGGCGGAAAGTCCGTCCAGTTGCCGGAATTGTAGTAGGCCACGCCCTCGCGTTCGCAAGTCTGCGCCTGGTGCGTATGGCCGCAGAACACCCGGTCAGCCTCGTACTGCCGGGCATGCTCGATTGCTCCCGCGCACACCTTCGAGGAAAGCCGCAACCAGCGGGCGTTCAAGCGATCCAGAAAGCGCGAGAAAGCCTTGCCCTTGAAGTCCAGTTTCTGGAGTTGCAGATGCACAAACGTTCCCGCGGCGCTGAGCAGCAGATTGTTGACGGCGAAGCGGTCAAACTGGTGGCCATGGATGGCGAGGTGGCGGTGGCCCTCGAATTCCCACTCGTATTGCTCGTAGACTTTCACGCCCACCAGGTGCGACATGACGTTACTTAGCCCGCGATCGTGGTTCCCCTCCACCCAGACCACCTCAATGCCGCGCTTGGGATTGGAGAGCTTGCGGATGTAACCGAGGAACTTCCAGTGGGGCTTGGTCAGGCGGCCAAAGTTGAGGTCGGAAAAAATGTCGCCCAGCAGGATCAGGCGGCGGAAGCGGTTCTCCCGCAACATCCGCGTCGCCTGCTCCGCGCGGCTGATCTCCGAACCCAGGTGCAGGTCGGAGAGGATGAGCGTGTCGTAAACGGCGGAACTCATCACCCCAGTTCTAGCAAAGTCATGTTACAGGGTGATGAAAATTGCACACAAAATAGGGCAGTTGAGGGTACCCGCCAGGAACCACGTAGGGGCAGATGTCCTCATCTGCCCGGTCGAGCGTAGCTCCGACACATTCTTTCAGGCCACGAAAATAGCGCGAGCTTTGCTCGACCGGGCAGATGAGGACATCTGCCCCTACGTGAATTCCGGGCGGACTATCGCGAAACTTACTTCGGGGCGGGGGGCACGTACTCTTTGGGTGGGGCCGCTCCTTCGCCGAAAAAGTATTGTTCCATCTGCTTGACGATGGCTTCCTGGTCTTCGCGGCGGGCGGGGTTCAGGCGATATTCGTTCAGCAACATCTTGCAGAATTCGGTCCACCCCTTCCAGGCTTCGAGGGAGACGTTGTCATAGACTTTCTGACCCAGTGGGCTGTCGAAGGGCGGCTCATCCAGACCGGGAAGCTCCTTTTTCAGCTTGACGCAGAAAACCTTGTGCTCAGCCATGAAATTCCTCGCGATCCATTTCCCGCAATCATTTCTCGCAATCAGGGAAAGAAAATTATCTCACAAGGTGGGAGCATTCGGGTCGGATCGTATGTCGGGTCCACGCGCCATCCATGATTTCAGGCGCGATCTATTTGTGTCGCTGACTCGTGACCATGCGCGTCGTCGCCACGCGGGCTGGGGTCCGCTTTATGTAGCGGTAGAACCTGACCGGTCCACGCTGCTTCCAATACTGGGCGTCATAGTCATCGACGCCGGGCCCGTGACGCAGCCGGCTGAAGAAGACGCGCTGCGCCGGATTGACCACGATGCCCACGTGCCCGGGCCAGATCACCAGGTCCCCGGGTTGCGGACGCGTTACGCGCTCGAAGTCATCAGTTCCATCGTAGAGATCGGACGAACTCGCGTAGGGATAAGGAAACCCGGCCTGGAGATAGATGGCGTGCACCAGGTGTGAACAATCAGGCTGCCTGGCCGCCTTGACCCGTTCATCAAGCGCGGCGGCAAGCACTGATAGCCCATCGTCCGGGTTCAGGACAACTGGGGCCGGGCGCCGGCTGGGATGCTCGCGACGGACGTGGGTAGTCGTGTCCGAGCTCTGGGCGGCCTGGACCTGTGGCTGCGCAGACGACGCGCTGAGTGCAAATCCGCACAGAGTCAGCGCGCCTAGCCTTTTTGTACTGAATCGCATAGCTGGTATTTTGATGCGGTTTTGGCCGACGGAGCAGGTTACGCAGGTATCAGGACGTTGGCCCCCCATGGATTGTCTTGTCCGGGCAACACGCCCTATCCGCCCTTGCAAAAAATGCCACACTGAGGCAGCCTCATAAAACAAATCCTGGAAGGGCAGCCCCGCCCGCCAAGTTCGAAGGAAATGTCAGGTGCATCGAGCTCTCGCGGTTGTCTTGGTCGCACTCGCGTGTGTTGCCCACGCACCCGCTGAGCAACCCTTTCTTACCGATGACGCCGACGTGGCTGAGCGCCACCACTTCCACCTTGAGTCTAACCTTGAATATGACGTTCTGCCCGACCAGTCCTTTCCCAATCTGCGCCAGCAGACCCACACCGTCAAGTTCAGCTACGGCCTGTTCAGTAATTGCGAGGTTGGCATGGACTTCCCGCTGCTCGTAATCTTCAATGCCACGAGCTCCCGGCTGGGGAACCCATTCGGGTTGGGCGACACCGACTTTTCGATCAAGTACAACTTTCGCAAAGAAACCGAAGCATCAAAATGGCCGGCTGTCACCGCCAGTCTGAATATTGAACCACCCACGGGAAATCCACGACTTCAGCTCGGTTCAGGCCTCATCGACTACTACTTGAACGGCATTCTTCAGAAGACTCTTTCACCCAAGAACACGTTGCGGGTGAACGCCGGCGCCACCTTCGCCGGTAACACTCTGACTGGGGCAGTGGGCATCAAGACGCGTGGCACAATCTTCACTGGTGGTTCTTCCCTCACTCATCAGCTTACAAAGAAACTCGATCTGGGTATGGAGGTTTATGGCGGCTACACGGCGAATTTTGCCCTGGGCCGAGGCGAATTGCAGGAGCAGATCGGGGGAAACTATGAGGTCCGCAAGGGACTCACCGTTGACTTTGGCGGGATCGCGGGCCAAGCCATCGGCAGCCCCCACTATGGCTTCCAGATAGGCTTTTCGAAGGACTTCTAAGGCCTCAGAGAATCCCCCAAGCGCTCAATCAGGGTCGCTTCCGTTCGTGATGCCGAAGGTCAGACATCGCACAAATCCACCGCCTCGCGCAGCGAGGTCAGGGGATCTCGCGTGGGCACAAACTCATGTGCCACATAACCCTTGAAATTGGTGGCTACGATGCCGCGCATCACCCCATCCCATTGCACTTCCTGAGTGTTGTCGAGTTCATGCCGGCCGGGGACGCCGCCGGTGTGGAAGTGTGCCAGCCACTGGATATTCTGCTGGATGGTCGAGATCAGGTCTCCCTCCATAATTTGCATGTGGTAAATGTCGTAAAGCAGCTTGACGTGGGGCGAGTTCACCGCCTGCACCACCTGCACTCCCCAGGCGGTGTGATCGCACATATAGTCTTTGTGATTCACCTTGCTGTTGAGCAGTTCCATGCAGATGACGACGCCGTTGTCCTCGGCAATCTTCTTCACCCGGTTGAGTCCGATGATCGTGTTCTTGGCGCCCTCTTCGTCTGACATGCCGGCGCGGTTGCCGGAAAAGGTGATCACGTTCGGCACGCCGGCTTTGGCTGCCAGCGGAATGTACTTGCGAAACCCTTCCTCGATACTGGCGTGGTTCTCGATCCGGTTCAGGGCATTGGGAATGTCACCGCCGCCGGCGTAAGCCATGCTGCACACCAGGCCATACTTCCGCGGCACTTCGTATTCTTCCGGCTTGAGCAGGTCAATGCCCTTACATCCGATCTGTGCGGCGTAGGCGCAGAGCTGGTCGAGCGGGATGTCTTTATAGCACCAGCGTGAGACCGACTGTTTGATCCGACCTTTGCGCTGTACCGGGGCAGCTTGCTGCGACCACGCCCGGGACGACACAGACGCTACAGCCGCTCCCGAGAGAGCGCCCTTCAGCACGGTGCGCCGCGATAGTTTGTCCATAGACCGCAGAGTGTACATCGAAAGGGTGGGAAATGGGAGTCCGTAAGCCATAAACCGTTGCAGTCCTGCTCTCGCGTGGACTAGACTTCCGTTTCCATTCATGCGGGCGAAAGGGGATATCGTGGGCTGTCTTCGTTCGATGGAACGTTCATCGGTTCTCGGGCTTGGATTGAAAGCGCTGATCGCCGGGGCGGTGCTGACCACCTTACCGTTTCTGGCGGCACAGACAAGAACGATCAAACCTGCCTCGCAGTCTGCTCCACCTGCGGTGGTGGAGCGCGGCAAATCCCTGTTTGGTCAGAATTGTGCCTTTTGTCACGGTCGCGAAGGCTTCGGCGGCGAAACCGGACCGAACCTGATGGATTCAGACCTGGTCGCCAGTGACGTGCGGGGCAATAAGATCGGTGCGGTCGTACGCAACGGACGTCCGGCAACCGGCATGCCGGCATTCAAGTTCTCTCTCCAGGAGATTACCGACTTAGCCGCTTTCCTTCATGCCCAGAAGAAGAGGTTCGACTCGCATCCCGGCGGCCGGCGCGGTGTAACGGTGGCTGACCTTCAAACCGGCAACGTCGACGCCGGCAAACAGTATTTCAATGGCGCGGGGACCTGCTCGTCCTGCCATTCTCCCACTGGCGATCTGGCCGGCGTGGCCAGGCGTTACCGCGGGCTGGAGCTTGAAAGGCGAATGCTCTATCCGCGCTTCGCCAAAGCGACAGTCACCGTCACAACGCCGTCCGGCCAGACCGTGTCTGGCGAGCTCTCGTATCAGGACGAGTTCACCATCGGGCTGACCGACGAGGCGGGATGGTATCAGTCCTGGCCCGCAAGTTCGATTAAGTACACGATCCACGCACCCGCCGAAGCTCACGCCGAGTTACTGCCAAAATACACCGACGACGATGTTCACAACCTGATGGCTTACCTGCAAACCCTGCGCTAGGAGCGAACCGGATTGCGAACCACAAAATATTCCCATAACGCCCTTCATCTTTTCGTGCTCATGCTGACTCTCCTGTCGTCTGGCCCACTGTTGGCGCAGGGTCTCGATCCGGCGACGATTGCAAATCCCCCCGCCGACAGTTGGCCAAGCTATCACGGGGATTATTCCGGCAGGCGCCATAGTCCTCTGACCCAGATCACTCCGCAAAACGTTCGGTCGCTGACGCTGGCTTGGGCGTTCCAGACCGGGCAGCCGGCTGCCCTCAAGTCATCGCCCCTTCTGGTCAACGGCATTCTGTACTTCACCGTGCCGGACAACGTCTGGGCAGTGGATGCGCGCTCCGGACATCAGATCTGGCATTACACTTATCCCCCGAACAAGGGCGAACACATCGGACATCGCGGCGTCGCCATGTACAGGGACTGGTTGTATTTCACCACTCCGGACGCCCACCTCATTTCCCTGGACGCCAAGAACGGCAAAGTCCGCTGGAACGTCCAGATCGCGGACAACGACAAGGGGTATTGGTCCACCATGTCCCCCTTGGTGGTGCGCGATCACGTGCTGGTTGGCGTCGGCGGTGACATGGATAACCTGGCAGGATTTCTGCGTTCAGTCGATCCCGAGACCGGCAAAACGCAGTGGCAGTGGGACGCCACGCCTCCGGCTGGCACTCCCAATACAGCTTCGGGAGGCATGACGTGGATGACGGGCACCTACGACCCGGACCTGAACCTGGTGTATTGGGGGACGGGAAATCCGACGCCGGTGCTGACCGGCAAGACGCGTCCGGGCGACAACCTTTACACCTGCAGCATCGTGGCCCTCAATGCCGACACCGGGAAACTGGCCTGGGCTTTTCAGGTCTCTCCGCATGACACCCACGACTGGGATGCGGTCGAAACTCCGGTGCTGGTCGATGCCGATTTCGGAGGACAACCGCGGAAGATGCTGATGCAGACCTCGCGCAACGGTTACTTCTTCATACTCGACCGGACCAACGGCAAGAATCTTCTTACCGTGCCGTTCGGGCCGGTGAACTGGTCCCTCGGCGTGGACGGAAAGGGACGACCGGTTCCCAACCCGGACAAAGAACCGGCCCCCGACGGCCGCGTGATCGCGCCCGATGAAGGCGGCATGACCAACTACCGGTCTCCCAGTTTCGATCCCAAGACCGGTCTGTTCATCGTTTCCGCTCACCCCAGCTGGTCGATCTACTTTGCCAAGCCCGCCGACGGCACCTACGGCTGGGCGGGCGCGGACTACGGCGTCTGGAGCAAAGGAGTCATCGAAGCCATCGACTACCGCACGGGCAAGATTCGCTGGACCCACGAGATTGGAAGGGATGCTTTCGCGGGCGTGTTGACCACCGACTCGGGACTGACTTTCACCGGCGACATTGCCGGCAATGTTCTCGCTCTCGATACCAGCAACGGCAAGACTCTATGGCACGCCGGCACCAGCGAACGGATGGACACTTCTCCGATCACGTATGAACTGGACAAACGCCAATATGTGGTGACCGGCACCGGCGGCGTGATCTTTGCCTGGGCCTTGCCGGAGAGCGTGCAGTAGGGGGTTGAAGCCAGGGACTTGAGTAGTGGGCCCGGTCAACCGAGGGATCCCGAGGCGGTCGCCATTTCCGGGTGTTTTTATCCGAGAGTACCCAAAGGCAGGCACTTCTTCCGATTGGCGATCTTCGCTCCCGTGGGCTGCACGCGGACCACAGTATCTTCAATCGAACAGAAACTGCGAATACCAGTTACGTTCAGCGTCTCCGGAATGGCGTTGGCATAGTACTCCGGGTTCGGAGGGCCGGCGGTGCCACTTGCGGCGAAGGTATAGCCACTCTTGGTGCCAGTCGCGAGAACGTTGTCGATCAGGCACGCCCGGTTCGATTTCGGAGTGCAGGGAGCGGCTCCACCAAGGCTTTTCAAATTCGCGGCATAGCCAATGGTCGGATACGCGTTGTTGTAGGTGACCATTCCGACATTGATGGCACGAACGGACCCGACAGCCGACGCCTCATTCGCCGAGATGCGAGCGTGCAACAGGTTGGGAATAGCGATTGCTGAAATGATCAGAATGATGGCCACCACGATCAGTAGTTCGATCAATGAAAACCCTTCCAGCGTCTGCCTGCCCTTCATCATCATCATGGATTCCACGCCCAAATTCCTGGAGGTTGCACAGCGAAGGTCTTAAGCGGTGTAGGGGAGCAGCGAACGGCAGTAACAGGGTGACACGCTTAATTCCCAAGCCTTGATAAGAGTCTGGTCCCTTTTTCGCATTTACACCAGAGTACTGAAGTACCGAGACCGGTGGCCCGGACTTTTGACCTCGCTGGCGCAATCAACATAGTGGGTGCCCCGTCCTTTGCGCACTTTGCAAAGGGCGGGAAGCTGGGACGCATACGCGACAGGGTTATGAAGAACGGACGAAATTGTGACGGCGGCATCGCTGCCCGCCCTTGCAAAAAAGGCAAGGACGGGGCACCCTCAGCACCGATGGCGTACACAGGCACCATCAAAGGGTAGGTCACCCGCCGGCGAACTCCCTCAGTTTTTCAGCTTATGCCGCTCACACGCCTCCACGGTTTTCGTCGGGTCCACTGCCGCATCATCGACTTGTTCGTTGATGATCTTTCCTGATTTGTCGATGAGGAAAGTGGCGCGCCTCGCGGTTTCCATGGGAACGCCCTGGATATCAAACTTCTGAGTCAATCCATAGCGGCTGGTCACCGGGCCTCCCCAGTCGCCAAGAATGGGAAAGCTGATTCCGTTTTGTTGCGCGAACGCAAAATTTGAGAAGGGACTGTCCATGCTCACACCCAGGACCTGGGTGTCGGCGCCCTCCAGCTTGGTGATGTTCTGCTGGAGAGCCTTCATTTCGCGGGTTCAACCACCGGTGAAGGCAAAGACGAAAAAGGCCAAGGCGACGTTTTTCTTTCCTCTGTAATCCTGTAACGATATTTTCTTCAGTTCCTTGCCATCGAAGGTTAAAAGTGTGAAATCCGGAGCCATGTCGCCCACTTTCAGCTTCATGGGCGCAGGTACTTTCTCTACTTTGTTCTGGGATTTATTTTGGGCCTGCAAAAATGAAGGCACCACCATAAGATTTATAAGCCCCAGACAGACAACGTGTTTCCACTCTGGTTTCATTGACAAGCTCCTCGAATCGCGGGCCGCGTGAGCGGGCAAAGTGAACAAAAGAAAAAGTTGGTGGGCCCTCCAGGATTTGAACCTGGGACCAATGGATTATGAGTCCACTGCTCTAACCGCTGAGCTAAGGGCCCGCTGCAGCGTCAACGAGTCAACAGTTTCGCATAGCGCCTCGGTAACCACCAACTGCTGCCCTGGCCAAATCTGCCTACCGTGCCCCTGACCCGAAGTCATTGCGCACACGGCACATTCCCGCCCTTTTCGTTACTTTCGTACCGGGGCGCAGAACATTATAAGAGGCTAAACTGGGGCGCTAGATCGAAATTGTCGAAGTGATTGCGGAATGCAAAGCCAAACTCAAAGTGTTCTCGCGCGGGTCAGCCAGCAGCTCTCGCATTTGGAAAAGCGCGATGGAGAACTGTGGCTGATCGTGTCGCTCACCGGGCTGATGGTCGGCGCCGGTCTCCTGGCCGTTCTTTTCCCCGCGGCCTTTCTCAAACAAGGCAACATTCACTTTGAAATCACGGTGTCGCGACCGCTGGTGCTTGGCCTGGTGGCTCTGTTAATCCTGCTCAACACCTATCTGGTGTCCCGGCGCATGGAAATCCGCCGCCTGCGGGAAGAGTTGATCTCGCGGACCATTCAGCAGGAACTGGTGCAGCAGCAATCTTTCACCGATCCCCTGACCGAGATTTACAACCGTCAGTCTCTTGACGATATGGCCGGCCGCTTCATGAGTCACGCCCGGCGTTCCAAGAAGGCGCTCACCGTCATGCTGATCGACGTGGATGGGTTCAAGGATGTGAACACCCGGTTCGGCCACCTGACCGGCGATGTCGTCCTGGCGAATTCGGCAGCTCTGCTGAAACATTCCGTGCGCGGCTCAGACGCCGTGTTTCGTTACGGCGGCGATGAATTCCTCATCATTCTGGCGGACACGTCATGCACCGACGCCAGGCATGTGGTCGATCGGATAAGGACCGGTCTGGCGGAATGGAACCGGGCGGGACACCTGGAAAAGTTTGAGTTGAGTCTGAGCATAGGAGTCTCCGAATGGACGGAAGGGAAGACTCTGGATGACCTGCTCGACGGCGCGGACCATCAGATGTACGCAGCCAAAGCTGACCGCAAATTGAGCAAGGGACAAGCGGCTGGAGCCTGAATCGTGGAGGCCGGGCGTCTCGCCCGGCTGGACCGGCGGGGACGCCCGTCCTCCAACTCCTACATCAACAACTCAGTGGTACGCTGCACCAGCGGGTGCTGCATCTCCTGCAGGTCGTTCTTCACCAGATTGAGCCCGTACACGCACTGCTCGAAGTTCTGCGACAGGTTGGCGAAAAGCGGCGCCACCTTCGCGTATTCGAAGTGCTCGAACTTGGAGACGATGTAATAGCTTTCCTTGCCGGCCTTGATCCAGTCGACGAAATTTTCCGTCCGGTTGCGGCGCAGGCGAAAGTGGTTGATGCTTTCGGGAAACATGCCGGTAAAGAAAAGGGTGTAGTCGCCGATGTGTTTGCGCACCTGGCGCTCGCGGTCGAAAGAAGGCGCGGGCCCGAACACGGGATTCGACTCCACCAGCATCTCGCCGACATCGGTCAGCGGCCGGCCCCCGGCATTGCGAACCCTGAATAATTCCTCGACATCACAAAATTCGGCCAGCAGGTGGGCGACGTAATTCACGATCTGGGGATCGCGCAGACCAATCTCCTCGGCATAGTGCCGGCCCACGAGCTCGATGAACAACTGCTGCAAGGGATGCGATTCCGGAATCATTCTGGATCTCACCTCCGCCTCAAGAAACCCGTGTGACGCGGGATTCATGGCAACACTTCGTTCGTCCTACTTAACCTCAGCTTGACGGCCAAGGCAAGTGACTTTTGTAAGTCACGCCAATCGATATTTCCTATCCACTTAGAACCCCGCGACAATCGAAAGGTTTCTCCTTTGAGTTGCTGGCAGACGTCGCCCTTGGCTGCTAATTCCGGCTCGCTTCGGTCCGGCTACAATAGATTCACGGAGGCAACATGGAACGGACCAACATCTCCAGCGGCGCACCCTGGGAACCAATCGTGGGTTACTCTCGTGCAGTCAAAGTCGGCCCTTACGTGCATGTGGCCGGCACCACGGCCACTGGCGCTGACGGCAAGATCGTCGGTGTGGACGACGTTCGTGCTCAAACCATTCAGACCTTGAAGAACATCGAGTCGGCTTTGCTGAAGGCGGGGGCGACCCTGAAGGATGTAGTGCGCACGCGAATGTTCGTTATCAACATTGCCGAATGGGAAAAAATCGGAAAGGCGCACGGGGAGTTCTTTCGTGAGATCCGTCCGGCGACCACGATGGTGCAGGTGAGCGCGTTGATATCGCCGGAGATGCTGGTAGAGATCGAAGCCGACGCCGTCATCGGCGGCTGATGTCCCATGTCAGGAGTGTCCGTCTCAGACCGGCATGGTGTATCATGCCCACCCGAACCCGAGAGGTGGACATGCGTTATCTGCTCAGCCTGATTGTTGCGTTTATCCTGGTCTCATCCGTTCTCTCCCAAACCACAGCGCCGCCGGCCGTGACCGTCATCCGTGCAGGCGTTCTCATTGACGGCAAATCCGACCAGCCCCGTCGGGATCAAGTGATCGTGATTCGAGGCAACCGTATTGAAAGCGTTTCGGACGCTGCCGCCGCCAAAATTCCCGCGGGTTCTACCACCATCGATCTCTCGCACGCCACCGTATTGCCCGGCCTGATCGACTCTCATACCCATATCTTCCTGCAGGGAGAAGACCCGGCGCAGGGCGGCTACGACGCCAACATTCTCAGATATCCGCTGGCATTGCGCGCGGCGCGGGCCACGGTCTCGGCCCGGCGCGCCCTGGAGCAGGGCTTTACCACGATCCGCGATTTGGAGACTGAAGGCGCGGGTTATGGCGATGTGGGAATCAAGGAGGCGATCGAAGGCGGCTACATTCCCGGACCGCGGATGTTCGTGGTGACTCGCGCCATCTCCACTACCGGAGGCTACAACCTTGAGGGCTACGCTCCCGAGCTCGTCATGCCCAAGGGAGCGCAGATTATCGACGGCCCGGTCGAGGCGCGGAAGGCGGCGCGCGAACAGCTTGACCACGGCGCCGACTGGATCAAGGTTTACATGACTCATCGCTCCTGGGTGGGAAAGCATGGCGAACTGGTCTCGCAGCCAACTCTCACCGTCGAAGAACTGAAGGCCATCGTGGACGAAGCTCACGGATGGGGCAAGAAAGTAGCATGTCACGCATACAACGGCATCGGTCTGCAGCGTGCCCTGGACGGCGGTTGCGACTCCATCGAACATGGCCTCGAAATTACCGACGCGCAGATCGCGCAGATGGTGAAGCAGGGCACGTGGTACTGCGCCACGCTGGCCGCCTACTATCACGACTGGGCCCCGGCCGACACGCTTAACGGCCAGCGCGACCGCAGGCGCGTGGCGGACCACGGAGTCTCGTTTCAGAAGGCCCTGAAGGCGGGCGTGAAGATCGTTTTCGGCACCGACATGGGCGGCATCCTGTGGACGGAACCGATGGCGCAGGAATTCCCCCGCATGGCCGAATTTGGCATGTCGCCGATGGAAATCATCAAGAGTGCAACCTCGCGCGCCGCCGACATGCTCGATATGACGGGCGAGATCGGGGTGGTCGCACCGGGCGCATACGCCGACATCGTCGCCGTCAATGGCGATCCGCTCCACGACATCAGGGTGCTGGGAGATGTGACGTTCGTGATGAAGGATGGCGGCGTGTTCAGGAACGACGCTAAATGACGGCACCGGTGTGACCGCTGGTGCACGGTTTTCTTTGCGTCCTTTGCGGTCTTCCTTCGCGAACTTTGCGGGTTAACGTGCGCGGTTTAAGGTGCTCGGAGAACCCGCCGAGATCCAGCCCTCTATCGCAAAGTCCGCCAGGAAAGCCGCAAAGGACGCAAAGTAAAGCTCCGATGAATTTAGGGGCACGACCGTGTGATGAATCTCCTTGACACCGGTATGGCGCAGGTCATAATGCGGAATTCTCGGCCGGTGGGCCGGGTTCGACTGCGACATCCAGGTTTGTACGATGGGGGTGCCTTATGAGCGTTCTCGAACTTTGCGATGCAGATGTGGCTTCGGTGCGAGTCGAAGTGAGCGCGGCGGATGCCATCCGCCTGATGCTGGACCGGCATGTCGGGGCCGTGGGTGTCGTTGATAACGAAGGCCGGGTTGCGGGCATCTTTACCGAGCGCGACGTGCTGCTCAAGCTGTCGCTCACGGGCCGCGATCCCGAAGTCACGCCGGTGCGGGAACTGATGACCACTCCAGTCGAGCTGGCGACCACCGACACTCGCCCGGGTGAAGCCCTGGCCATCATGCTGGAACGGCATTTTCGCCATCTCCCGGTGGTGGATAATTCCGGCAAGCTGCTGGGCATGCTTTCAATCCGCAACCTGCTGGAACAGCGGATCGACGATCTTAGCCACGAGTTGGACGCGCTCGAGCAATACGTCACCAACGACGGGCCCGGCGGCTAAAGGTTTATGAAATCGAAGGGAGTGTCAGGCCGGGTGCCCCACCCTTCGTGTTTTTCGAAGGGTGGGATTCCACGGTCGTCGTCACTTGAGGATTCTCCTGCGCAGTCTGCCATCCTCGCAAATTGCGCGAGAAGGATGACGCAGCCCGGATTCTCAAAAGGATGCGGCGGCGGCTTCTATGCTGGGATGCAAGCCGACGACCTTGTCTACATTCGTCATCTTTAATACTTCTTCCACGTGTCCTTTCGCGCAGGCCACGCGTAGCTGCCCTCCGGCTTCTTTAAGCTGTCCGGCAGACATCATGATGATTCCAATTCCGGTGCTATCGATGTAGGTCACGCCGCCCAGATCAAAGACGACCTTCTTGCGCGCTTCACGTACGAGGCTGTCGGTCGTCCATTCCAGGTGCTTGCACTCCCGGCCCATGGTGATTCTCCCCGCTATCTCCACTACAAGAATGTCAGGCTCTATCTGCTTGCTGTGAATCTCTAACATGGCAAGCCCCTTTTCGATTCCTTGAGTGATTCATCTTTGGCCGATCACAAGCGCGACAACCCTGAGGTGAGGGAATGTTAGGTGTCCGGCGACCTGATGTCAAAGTCCGCGATGATCCAGGCCGCTCTCGCAAGCTGTGAGGAGGGCCACTACACCGATCCACTGGGTGGCCTTTCCGCGCAGACACCAAAGGCCGGCTTTTCAGCCGGCCTTCGCACAGAACAGGAAACAGAAACTATTTCTTGGGGGCGATAGCGTCCTTGGTGGCCTTGGCTACGCGGAACTTCACCACGGTCTTGGCTTTGATCTGGATGGGCTCACCAGTCTGAGGATTGCGTCCCATGCGGGCCTTGCGATGTGCCTTTACCAGCCGGCCCAGTCCGGGGATCACGAAGATGCCGTTCTTCTTGGTCTCTTTGACGGCGACGTCGGTGAGCTGCTCTAGAAACGCCGCGGCGGTCTTGTTGTTGGTCTCAATTTTCTCGGCCAGATGGCGGACGAGTTGTGTTTTGGTCATGCCTGAAGCCATGAAACCTCCTCTGAATTCCCTAAAATTTTCCTGCGGTGAGCGCTATCTTATACCAGCGTTCTGTGGAAAAGGTGCATTTCAGCCCCATTTTATGCGGATTTCTCCACGCTGGTGCCCGAAAAGGTCATAAAAATGGCCTTCGCGCGTGGCCCCACGTCCCAAAGCGGCCCATTCTGCCGCTTGAGTCACGAGGGGCCGGATCGTATGTTCCGCCCAGGCTGATGTCATAATAGTTTTCGGAGACCCATCCCGTGAGTTGTGCGATTTGCGAAAAACGCAAGGAGAAGCGCTTTTGTCCGGCCCTCCATGGCCGCATTTGCCCGCAATGCTGCGGCGAACAACGGGAGGTGACGCTCGACTGCCCCAGTGACTGCGTGTATCTGCAGCAGGCCCGCGAGCACGAAAAGCCGCGCAGCCTGGCGGACCTGGACCCGGCAGATCTTTTCCTGCCGGTCGAGGTTGGAGATCAGTTTCTTTACCAGCACGAACATTTGATCATGGGCTTGACCTTCGCCCTCTCCAAGAGCGTCCGAGCCGACCGCAACTTGAAGGATGTTGACCTGATCGCGGCCCTCACTTCGCTGGCAAAAACCTGGGAGACGCTGGTCAACTCAGGCTTGCTTTACGAGAATCCGATGGCTGGCGCTCCTCAGCAGGCGGTGGCGGCGGAAGTGCAGAGCATGCTCAAGGAATATCGCGAGGCCGAGCAAAAGCATGTGGGATATGTGCAGCTACGGGATTCGGAAGTGCTGCGCGCGCTGGTTTTCATGGTACGCATGGCCCACGGCCGCACCTCGGGCAGGCCGAAATCACGCGCCTTCGTCGATTTCCTTTTGGCCCAGTTTCCAGAGAAGCCATCCGGAATCGCCGCGCCGGAAGAAGCCGGCAGCAGGATTGTTGTGCCGTAAATCGGACTTCGGACCCCGGACTTCGGACTTCGGACCTCAGACTTCGGACCCCGGATGCCGCTCCTGGAACGGGTCTGATGAATGGACCCTTCAGAGTCATAGGCAGACTTATTCTTCACTCTGTGCCTTTTCGTCAGGCCAACGCGCGAACTCCGACGCCCGCTTTACTTCTTGCCCCGGGGGCAGGGCGTCTCTCAACTCGCGTACGGTACGTTTAAATGCCGGATGCCGCACCTCCGGCGCAATTTCGGCAAGTGGTTCCAGGACGAAGCGGCGCTGGTGCAAGGCTGGGTGGGGTATGGTCAGACCCTTGGCCTCGATAATCGCATCCCCAAACAGCAGAATGTCGATGTCGATGTTGCGCGGACCTTTTTTCTGTTTCCGCCGGCGTCCCATTTTCCGCTCGACGGCAAGCACTCCATTGAGTAGCTGCCGCGGCATTTTTTCCGTGTCCAGCTTGACGGCGCAATTCAGAAACCAGGGTTGAGTCGTGAGTTCGATCGGTTCCGTTTCGTAGAATGACGAGACCGCCACAACGGCGCCCAGACTACCCAGGTGGTGGATCGCCGTATTCAGGTTCGAGGCCCGGTCCCCGAGGTTGGAGCCGAGCGATAGATAGACATGCTTGGGCATGAGCGACTACTTTCCTGTTTTTCGGCCCGGATTTCCAGATGCAATAGGGCACTGTGTACGAAAGTGGCGCGCTGGCGTCCTCAGCGAAGCCTGGCTCAGCATGACTTTCGTCACTTTCGCGCGCTTGCGCCGGAAAGCTACCATCAAGACTCTATGCCGCTGGAGTCGCTGCTCCTCAGCCGGGATCCCGAGGTTATTCGCATCCTCCAGCCGGCCCTGGAGAAGCTCGCCATTGACGTCGAAGTCTGCAGCGGGGTCAGCTCGGGCCATGAAATCCTGCGCACCGAGAAGTTTGACGCCGTCATTGTAGATTGTGATGACCTGAAAGGCGCCCTGGGCGTCCTCGAAGGCTTGCGTAAGAGCGCCAGCAACAAGAATTCCGTTACTTTCGCCATTCTGAACGGCAGCACGACTACCCAGCAGGCATTCCAGATGGGAGCAAATTTTGTCCTGCAGAAACCAATTTCAGCGCTGAATGCCCGGCGCTGCTTCAGCGCCGCGGTCAATTTCATGATACGCGAGCGGCGGCGCTATTTCCGGCATCCGGTGGAGATGTCGGCGACGCTTTCGTTTGGCGAAGGGCAGAAGGTGAAGGTATCGCTGACCAACCTCAGCGAGGGTGGCATGGCCATTTTCTTCCGCGGTCCGCTGCCCAAGGGCGGCGTCTCCATCGTGTCATTCAAGCTGCCTGGGGCCGCTACTCCCGTGGAACCGAAAGTCCAGGTTGCCTGGATGGACGAATCCGGCCGTGCCGGTCTGCGCTTCGTCGATATGCCCAAGGACGCGCGGACGCAACTGGACGCATGGCTGGCCGAGCAATGCCAAAAGATGGACCAGCTCTCCAAGTGATTCCGTTCCTTCTCGACTACCCTCCCGTCCCACAACCACGCCCCTGAGCGTACCCAAATTGAGACTTGCGCATTTTCGGCATGCCCATCAGGCTGGAAAGGAAATCACAACCGAGGTCTTATGCTGTCGATTCACGCAAGAATTGATCGCGCCCAGCGCCTGGTGCGCATGCTGGAGGGAGATGCGCCGCGCCTGGCGGTCCGGGTGGCGGAGCTGACGCCAGAGCATCAACAGTCGGCAAAAAGCTATGCTGCGCAACTGACGGCGCACGCCCGCGCAGAACTGGAAAAGCTTCTGGAAGAAGGCTCGTACTGGGATTTCAACGACACGACGCCTCACCCTGCCGACTAGGAAAGGCCTGCCCAATGCCTGGTGGGTAATCGCCCGACGGACGCGCCTATTTCAGCTTTACGAAGAGCAAAACGAAGATTGCCCACACCCCGACGGTTACTGGAAACTGCGCCGCCTGCGTATCCCGCAGAAACGAACCTCTCGGAAGCGCGAAACTAAACAAGAGCATGGCGATAGCCGTCAGTATCCCCAGGACCAATTTACTTTTCCACGTCATTTTCGTCTCCTTGCGTTCGGTTTTCCGACGGGCAGCGTACTGGAATCGGCAGCCATAGTAGGCCGCGCGGAGACGGACGTCAACGGTAGTACTTCACCAGGAATCGCAGGACAGAGCTTGCAGGTGCTGGGTAGATGAGTTCTGGCCGCCGCTGCCTTGGAACGGCAGCAGAACACGCTCCTTCAAACTACGGGTTGCGCGGAGGCATGGGCCACGGGAACGGCCGCCTCCTCTTCCTCTTCCACCGTGGTTTCTTCCCACAAGGTTCGGTCGCGCAGGATGCGGGAGACTAGAGCAGTGTGCATGGCGTGTCCGGCACGGTCGGCAACCACGTTGCCTAGAATCTGTTTGCCCAACAGCGCCAGGTCCCCGATCAGGTCCAGAACCTTGTGCCGCACAAATTCATCCGGAAAGCGGAGCGGCGGATTCATCAGGCCTTCGCGCGTAAGCACCACGGCATTTTCCTGGGACGCCCCCCGAATCAGGCCCTGCTGCCGCATGGCATCAGCTTCATGCAGAAAACCGAACGTCCGTGCCGCCGCGATCTGCGTTCGATAATTTCCGTCGGAAAGATCCACCCGGAAAGTTTCTTTCCCGATCAGGGGATGGGGAAAATTGATGGCATACGACACCGAATAAGTATCGGCCGGATACACCGCGATGAACTTCGCCCCTTCCCGCACCTCGAGCTCACGCCGGATGCGCAGATAGGTGCGCGGCCTTCGTTGCTTGCGAACGCCGGCGTTGCGGATGGCTTCCACAAAGGGCAGCGCGCTGCCGTCGAGAATGGGTAGCTCCAGGTTGTCCAGTTCGATGATGGCATTGTCGATGCCGCAACCGATCAGCGCCGAGAGTAGGTGCTCGGTGGTAGAAATCAGCACGCCCTTTTTCATCAGACTGGTGGCGTAGCTGACCCGGGCCACATTCCGGCTTATGGCCTCCAGTTCATACCCGTCAAGATCGGTGCGGCGAAAGATCACGCCCGATCCAGCCGGCGCGGGCAGGATCCGCAGGCGCACGGGAGCGCCGCTATGCAGCCCTATGCCGCTGCATTCGGCAGGGGTACGAATTGTCTGCTCATGTATCAAACGAGATCGGCTGCTGGTGTTTGATGACGAATCTATCCTGCCCGGCGAACCTTCGACTGTGGCTAATTAGCCACACTTCCGTGGTTATGGGCAGGAGGTACGAGGGGGAGACGTCGATGTATCTATATCACCTTAAACGATTTAATTTGGCATTACAGATTTGTGCGGAACCAAGGTGTTACTTCCTAGGTTAGTGCTGTTTGCAACCTCCAACCGGTCGATTGACCGCTGGAGACAACTCTCAGCCAGATCCGAGTGGAGGGGACATGGCCCTGCGCCTACGACCTGCCGGCGCAGCCTCAGTGCTTCTTGTGCTCCGATGCCGCCGCGGGGTCAAACAGGGAATCACTGATCCCCTGGTTGTAGGTGACCACGGTCAGGAAGCGCTGGCTGGACATGTCGCCGTTAAAGAAGCGCGTAATCGTGTGCGGAGTCATGACGCCTTGCACTTCGCGGTAATTGTCGTAGACCTCGTCTTCCCGGTTTCGTTGCTTGTCGGTCGCATCCCGCCAGGAGTAGCTTTTCTTTACCGGCAAGTGATCATCGGTGCTCAGGTACAGGGTGACGCCCTCATTCTTTGCGTTCATGACCGTGACCTGCTCGACCGGCTTCTCTTCGGTCACGGTTTGGCCCTCGTAGAACAGCCCAACTCCCGGTTCCGAGAGCCACTTTCTGAGCACCCAGTCGAGCGAAAAGTGGCGTCGCCGCAAATACTCCGCCAAGTCCTTGGGGTCCTGGGGTTGTGACCCCTTGTAAGTGATTTGGTAGCCCTTATCGCCCTTGTAGACGTAGATCACGTCACGCTGCTTGGTAAGCTCGATGCGATCCTTGTCGGGGAACCTGTAAAAGCGCCAAAACAGGATGCCCAGACTGTTGGGCCGGCCGTGATAAAAGCTGTAAGATCGGCCTTCCTGGCTGATGTCCTGAATATTGAGATAGGCTTGGCCGCCCAGGGCCTGGATAGTCTGGTTCAGCACCGCCCTGGCCTTGCGCACATTCGACTGGTCCACCGGAATGGATTGGGCAGGCGGCGCGCTGTCGGTCTGCGCCAGCGCCACGGCGGCCAGCAGAAGAATGGACAGAAAGAACTTCATCGTTCCCAGACTTAGATGCAGAAAAATGTAGGCGCGAGCGTCCACGCTCGTGCTGCGGCGCCACGGACGCCGCCCACGAGCGGAACTTTCACACTGCCAACGCCACGGACGCCTGCCGCACGAGCGGGACGCTCGCGTCCACATTCAGGACTAGCCTACCAGGACGGCTCCGCCGTTGACGTTGAAGACCTCACCGGTGATGAAGCCGGCGTATTCCGAGCACAGGAAAAGGATGGGCCCGGCGATTTCCTCCGGCTTACCAGCCCGGCCCAGCGGGATCGCGGAAAAAATGCGCGCGCTGGTCGTGGGATCGTTCAGGGCCGGCGCCGACATATCTGTGTCCACCCAGCCCGGCGCCACCGTGTTGACGTAGATCGCATCCCGCGCCAGTTCCGTGGAAAGTCCTTTGACCATGCTGATGAGGGCGCCTTTGGTCGCGGCGTAATCGCAGTGAAACGCTTCTCCCCGCTGTCCGGCGGTGGAGCTGACCAGCACGATGTGCCCGGCGGAAGCGCCTGACTTCCCCTGTTTTTTCATCTGCGCCACGGAATGCTTGATCAGGGCGAAGACGCTGTCGAGATTGATGGCCATGGTGCTGCGCCATTGCGCATCGGACATCTTCTCGATGGGCGCGTCCTCCGGCGGCCAGACCCCGTGATTGGCCACCAGAATATCCAATCGTCCGAATCGCTTCACGGCGGCGGCAACCAATCCCTGCGCCGTGTCCGTGCCCGATAGGTTGCAGGCCACGGCCGCGCAATTTTCCTGCCCGAGTTCCGCGACCAGTCGTTCGGACGGAGCCTTGGCCTTTTCGTAGTTGAACAACACGCGCGCTCCTGCCGCGACAAACATGCGGACCGCAGCCGCGCCGATGCCGCGCGAACCGCCGGTAATGAGAGCAACCTTGCCAGAGAGAGAAAGAGGGATAGGCATGCAGAGATAGTTTCCAGTGTCAGGTAAGAAATGGCAAGTGGGGCCGGAACATAGTCACGATGCGCAGCCGCGAAGCGGCCCAAGAATGCAGCCCAGGGCGCAAGCCCTGGGTGGGAAGTGAGAGATAACGGAGCCCAGAAAGGGCGAAAGAATGCAGCGCCAGACCGCGACCCGATCCAGGGGCCCGTGTCGCAACTACCCAGGGCTCGCGCCCTGGGCTACATTCTTTGCGCCGCTCCGCGGCTGATGGCGGGACTCTTTCAACTCTGTAGGTCAGCTTTTCAGCTTCCCCAACTGGTGGTCCTCTCCGCCTTGAGTTCGCGAATCAGAATGCGCACCAGCATGCCGTCGTAGCGCGTGCCGCTCAGCTTTTCCAGTTCGCCCAGCGCCTGTTCGCTGGTTTTGGCGGCCGCAAATGAGCGCTCACTGGTCATGTTTACATAGGCGTCGGTGATGGCCATGATGCGCGCCCACAAGGGGATTTTCTCCCCCCGCAAGCCATTGGGATAGCCGCCGCCGTCGAAAGACTCGTGGTGGTGCTGCACCGCCTCCCGCAATTTCTTGGCGTCGGGCAAGGTGGCCAGAATTTCTCCGCCGACCTCGGCGTGCATCTTCAAGACGTAGAACTCGCCCTCGGTCAAGGGGCCGGGCTTGTTCAGGATTCGCTCAGGGACAAAGAGTTTGCCTACATCATGCACCCGGGCGGCAAAGACCAGGTCGCTGATCTCCTCCGGAGCCAGCCCGAGAGAGCGAGCGATAATTTCACTATATCGCGCCACCATCTCGCCGTGCCCCGCGCTGTTCAGTTCGCGTGATTCCGCGGCGTTGGTCAGGCTCTCAATGGCCTCGCGCAGAATATGGTCGGTGTGGATTTCGTCACCACACATCTTCTTCAGGGTGGTGATGAGCTCCTCCACGTGCTCGGGACCGGTGTGCTCGCGTTGCAGGAAGCCTTCGATGTAGCCGGAGATCATCTGGCGGCGTACCGCTGCGGTCTCACCTCCGGTGAGCTCTTCGGCGGTGGAAACCAGGTCGCCGCCCTTGCGCTTGGAGACGTACATGCCCGCATCGGCGACGCGGATAATATCTTCCATGGAGAATCCGTGCACCGGGAAACTGGCTACCCCGAAGCTGCCGGTGATGTGATGCTCGGCCAGCATCGTGTCCTGGGAAATCCACTGCCGCAGGCGTTCGGCCAGGACTTGGGCCTGCTCCACGCCGGTTTCCGGCATGAGAATGATGAACTCGTCGCCTCCGTAACGGGCCACCACGTTCGATTGCCGGCACTTCTGTTCCAGAAGCCGTCCCACGCGGGTCAGCACCAGATCGCCTTCCAGGTGGCCCTTGGTGTCGTTCACGCTCTTGAATTTGTCCAGGTCCATCAACACCACCGAGATGGGACGTCCGGAGCGGGAGGCGCGTTTCAGCTCCGAACTGAGCGCCTCGAAGAAAAACCGCCGCGTCTTGATCAGCGTGAGCCCGTCGGTGATGGATTGCTGCTGCAGTTTCTGGAACACATTGGCGTTATGCAGGGCGGTGGCCAGCAGGTCGGCCAGCGTGTTCATGATCAGCCGGTCTGCCGGAGTGAAGGCATCCTCTTTCTGGCTTTCCACGTTCAGGACGCCGATAAAGTTTTCTCCGTAGGCAATCGGGATGCACAGAACCGAACGCGATCCGGGCAGCACCCCCTGCAGCTGGGCCTCGCTCGTGGTCTGGACCAGAGCGGCTTCTCCGCTCCGGGCCACGCGGCCGAGAATGCCCGCTCCGAGCGCGATGCGCTTACCCAGGGATTGTGCGGTAATGCCGGCTTCGGCTTTGATTTCGATCTCCTTGGCGTCGTAGTCGAGCAGGCCGATGCCGATATGGTCGAAGCTGAAATTCTTCTGGATATGGCCGACGATGTCGGCCATCATTTGCTCCGAATCCCCACTCGAAATCGCGGTCTTCGAAATATTGTTCAGGAAGGCCAACTGGCGGGAACGCCGTTGCTCCTCCGCGAACAGCCGGGCGTTCTCCACCGCGACCGAAACCTGTCCCGCCGCTGTCTGCATCACTTCCAGGTCGCGTTGCTCGAAGGCATACTCGCGCTCCGTGTTCAGCGCAGCCATGACGCCGGTCGGCTTGCCTCCCAGCAGGATGGGCGCGCCACAAAAGCACTTGGCCGGCCGCGGCGGCATGAAGGTGACTCCCAGCCGCTCGCGCGCCTTTTCCAGGTCGGCCCGAATCACCAGCGGCTGGCCGCTGCGGATGATGAACTCAGTCAGGCCATTGGTCAGTTTGCGTGAGCGTTTGGGCTGGATCTCGCCTTTCTCGACTTCCAGTTCGAAACGAATCTCATCGCCTTCCTGAAATGCGATGTAGAAGTCACTGGTGTCGAAGATCTGGCCCAGCTCTTTCTGGACGGTCCGCAGGATCTCATCCTGGTCCAGCCGCGAGCTGATCGCCTGTCCAATCTGGGTGAGAAGGGCGAATTCCTTGGTGCGACGCTGGGCGTCGTGCATGACCGCATAGTTTTCCAGGGTCAGACCGATCTGCAGCGCCAGTCCGATGAGCAGGCGCAGGTTCGATGAACCGAACATCCGGCGCGCGGCATGCGGGAACAGGATCACGCCAAAATTGTGCTCCCGGGTCTGCAGGCTCACGGCGGTGACGTTGTAAATGCGTTCTTCGGTCAGCACCTCGCGGAATTGCAGGAAGCGGCCGCCGGGGAAAGCCGGCAAGGGCTCGGGCATTTCGGGCACATTGCGAAAGGTCACAAATCCGCCCCGCCGGTAGGCCAGTTCGCACACGTACTCTCCCGCTCCGCTCTTCTCCAGCTTGCCCAGGAACTCCGCGGAAAAACCGCGCTGCACCGAAGGCAGGACGGCGCGCCAGCGCTCCGAGATGCAGATGACGGCCCCGCCCGCGGGCAAGGGCGCAACCAGCCGGTCCAGTATGCTTTGCATGCTGGGGACCAGATCATCGGCTGAAAGCAGCCGCGTGGGATCCACGCCCAGAGTTGAAAAAGCCAGCGCATTTTCCTGCACCGCGCTGCGCTCGTTTTCCGCCAGCACCATCACCATGGCGATGCCCAGCGCCAGCTGTGGGATCGGCCCCAACAGGTCGGACAGCTGCAAGTAGGAATTGCTGAATTGTCCGAACAGCATCAGCACCGACCACAACGCCAGGGCCATCGCCAGCAGGGTGAAGGCCAGCGAATTCTTCCGGTGCGCATAACGGTAAAAGAAAAAGGAACAGTAGAGCAGCACCATGGCCACGCCCACTTCCAGGCGAAAGCGCGGGTCGGAAACAAGTTCCGGATGAAACACCCCGCCCAACATGTGCTGCTTCAAATCCCAGAGGCTGAGGCCTGCTCCCGCGAGGCCCACGGCAATGTCGTACCAGCGCAGGCGGAATCTTTCTCGCATCAGGCGAGTCGAGATGAATATGCAGAGCGCCATCGCCGCCAGAAGCAGCGAAGCCAGGAGCGATATCACTGCGGAGGGATTGCGGAACGCACTCCAGGCATCCAGGACATAGTGGAGCGTGTAAGCTCCCCAGCCCAGTTGCCAGGCGCGGAAGTAGTCCTGCCGGGTCTGCTCGTAGAGGTAAGTGAAAACCAGAAAGAGCAGCAGGGCTACCACGGCCGGCACTACCAGCAAACTAATTGTGACGCTGTTCATGGCGCGAAACAGCTACCTCAGCCAGAGTGATGAGCAATTTCTAACACTCAATGGTTTCACAGCGATTCAGCCAAGACAATAGTCTTCTGTAGCGGACTCAAACCGTGGTCAACCGGGGATTCCTCTTCTGGATCAACTAGTTGGATCGAACTTAGGGCTTCCGGGCGCTTGACGCTACATTTCCTCAGCCCGTACCATCAGGACACGACCTTTCGTAATGTCCCCCTCTTTCAGCCCGTCCTCCGCCCCTCCGGCAGGCCCACGCGTTCGTTTTGCGCCTTCGCCCACCGGCTACCTGCACGTGGGCGGCGCCCGCACCGCTCTATTCAACTGGCTGTTCGCCCGTCATCACGGCGGCACGCTCATCCTGCGCATCGAGGACACCGATCTCGAGCGTTCTTCGGCAGAGATGGTTGACGGCATTTTGCAGGGCATGCGCTGGCTCGGTCTCGACTGGGACGAGGGTCCCTACCATCAAACCCAGCGTCTGGAACTGTATCGCCAAAGCGCGGCCAGGCTGTTGGCCTCCGGACATGCCTACTATTGTTTCTGCACCAGGCAGGAACTGGAGCAGCGCCGCGCCGCTGCTGCCGCCGAGGGTCGTCCGCCCCGCTACGAGGGTATCTGCCGAAAAAGTTCTCGCGAGGAAGGAGCCCGCAGACGCGCCGCGGGAGAATCCGCCGCGGTGCGCTTTGCGGTGCCTGAGGGTGGCAGTACCGCGTTCGACGATGCCGTCTTTGGCCGGGTGGAATTTGCCAATTCTGAACTCGAAGACTTCGTGCTGCTGCGCTCCGACGGCGTTCCCACCTATCACCTGAGCGTGGTCACCGATGATGTGGACATGCGCATCAGCCACATCATCCGCGGCGCGGACCACATTTCCAACACGCCCAAGCAGGTTCTGCTCTACCAGGCCCTGGGCGCCGCCCTGCCGGTGTTCGCCCACGTGCCGTTGATCCTCGGCCCCGACAAGACGCGCCTGAGCAAACGCCACGGCGCCACCAGCGTGATCGCCTATCGTGACGAAGGCATTGTGCCGGAAGCTTTCCGCAATTTTCTGGCGCTGCTGGGATGGACCCCGCCGGAGTCCGGGCCGGGCGGCGCGTCGACGGAAGTTCTGGGCGACCAGCAACTGATCCAGCGTTTCGACCTGGATGGCATCTCGCATTCCAACGCCGTATTCGATCGCGCCAAGCTGGACTGGTTTAACACGGAATACATTCGCGCCTACCCGGCGGAAAAATTGTTTCCGCTGGTTCAGGGAGAATGGCACAAGGCGGGCTTCGAGCCCGAGCATACCGATCGCGACTGGCTGCTCGCGACCATCAACCTGCTCAAGCCGCGGGCCCGCAGCCTGAAAGACTTCGCCACCTCCTTCCGCGCATTCTTCACCGACACGTTCCAACCCGATCCCGCCGCGGTGGAGAAATTTCTGGCCGATGAACGGGTCCGCCAGATGCTGGTGGAACTGGGCGAACGCTACGCGGCCTCGGATGAAACCTTCACCGAAGCGGGAACGGAAAGACTGCTGCGCGACTTCGCCGCGGAAAAAGAGATGAAAGCAGGCGCGCTGATCAACGGCGCGCGCGTCGTGCTGACCGGACAGGGTGTCGCGCCCAGCCTGTTCGCCGTCATGATGGCCCTGGGCAAAGACCGCACCGTCGCTCGCCTGAAAGCCACGCAGGAGCTGGCTGCCCGAGCGATGACCAGAATGTAGGCGCGAGCGTCCTCGCGCGTGCGGCAGCACCACCGGCCCGAAAACGTGCCCCCTCGCAATTCCTGAGACCGAACGCTTTCATCTGCGCCAGCCGCCGTTGCGGTCAGTGCCGGGGCTGCACGAGCGGGACGCTCGCGCCTGCATCGTAACTTTCGTTCCTTACTCGCCACTCAGTTGAAAGCTCCGCCACTGTCATAATGGTATATATGTGGCCCGCCATTTCCCTAAAGTTGGACGACCGTTGGCTGCCCAAGTCCGTTCTCTGCCTGCGCGAATACAGTCTGAATAAGTTTTTGAAAGACGTCATTGCCGGAATCACGGTCGGCCTGGTCGCTCTGCCGCTGGCCATGGCCTTCGCCATCGCATCGGGGCTCACCCCGCAGGCGGGCATTTACTGCGCGGTGGTCACCGGCTTTCTGATCTCTGCACTGGGGGGATCGAAAACTCAAATTGGCGGACCCACCGGCGCCTTCGTAGTCGTGGTCGCGGGAATCGTCGCGGTGCACGGCATTGACGGGCTGTACATGTGCACCGTCATGGCCGGAGCCATCCTGATCGTGCTGGGCGCAACCGGCATGGGTACCGCGGTGAAGTTTATTCCGCGGCCGGTGGTGATCGGCTTTACCAATGGCATCGCGGTGCTGATTGCCAGCACGCAAATCAAAGATTTCTTCGGCCTGCACCTGGCCAAGGTCCCCAGCGAATTCTGGCTGCGGATGAAAGCCCTTTTCCACGCGGCCCCAACATTTTCTTTGACTGCGACCTTGCTGGCGGCTGGAACCGTGGCCGTCATGGTGGTGTGCCGCGTCATTTCCAACCGGATTCCGGGAGCGATCATCGCCATGCTGGGCGCAACCGTGGCCGCCTTCCTGCTCAAGCTGCCGGTGGAAACCATAGGGACGCGCTTTGGCGGAATTCCCAGCGGGCTGCCCCATTTTGCCTTGCCGCACTGGCACGCGAGCCTGGTCCATGGGCTGCTCGGACCGGCCTTTACCGTCGCCATGCTGGGGGCCATCGAGTCCCTGATGTCGGCCGTGGTTTCCGACCGCATGAGCAACGACCGCCACAATCCCAACGTGGAACTCATCGGACAGGGTGTTGCCAACATTTTCTCGCCGATGTTTGGCGGCCTGCCGGCGACGGGCGCCATCGCCCGTACCGCCACTAGTATCCGCTCGGGAGCGCAGTCGCCGGTCGCGGGCGTGATCCATTCCCTTACGCTGTTGTGCATTTTGCTCTTTGCCGCGCCCTTGGCCAGCTACATTCCCATGGCGACGCTGGCTGGAATTCTGATGATCGTGTCTTACAACATGGGAGAGTGGCCCGAGATCCCGCAGTTGTTGCGCCTGACCAAAACCGACATCAGCGTGTGGCTGGTCACGTTTACGCTGACCGTCTTCGCTGATCTTACGGTAGCCGTCGAGGCCGGGATGATACTCGCCGCGCTGCTGTTCATCGCTCGCGTGGCCGAGACCACGACCGTCCTGCAAGTGACCGGGGACTACGTAGAAGACGGGCGCCTGCACATATTGCAGGACAAGGACATCCCTTATTACGCCACCATCTTCCGCATTCATGGACCATTTTTATTCGGCGCCACCGACAAAATCGGGGTGATCACGGAGAAGATGCACCAGCTGCCGCCCATCGTCATTATTCGACTGCGGAACATGACTGCCATTGACGCCACCGGGATCTTCGCGCTCGAGGAGATAGCGAAACAACTGCACGCCACGAAACGCACGCTCTTATTGTGCGGCGCCCGCGAGCAGCCCGCCAGGATGATTCATCAGGCAGAATTCGAAGACGTGGTCGGCCGCGAGAACATTTGCGCCAACGTTCAGGAAGCCCTGCTGCGGGCGGAAGCCGTGTTCGAGAAAATCGAAGCCGACGCGGCCGTGGGAGCAAAGTAATGTAGGCGCGAGCGTCCACGCTCGTGCTCGGCCGTGGCGCTGTCGCACGAGCGAGGACGCTCGCGCCTGCATTTTCAATCTTCCGGCGCGGGTTCGTTCGGGGTATTCTCCGCCGGGGCCAGCGGCAGCTGTGAAGCGCTGCTCAGGAGACCCCGTTCTTGCGGCGAGAACTCGCTCTTGAAGCGGTCGGAGTCGATGACCTGCTGACGCTGGGCGGGTGGCATGGCGCTGAGGTCGCGAATCGCAGTCCGCAATTTTTGCCGGCGCTCGGGTGGCAGCTCCTTGAGTTGCGAATAGAGTTGCCGCGCCTGCTGTTTCTGTGCCGGAGTCAAGTGTTCCCAGGTCTCCATGCGCTGCAGGATGCGGTCCTGCTGCTGCGGCGGGAGGCTGCTGAAACGCTGCAACCGCTCCCTTAGAATCTGCTGACGCGCGGGCGGAAGGCTGCGGAACTGGGGATCGTTTTCCAGCGCTTTCTGCTGCTGATCGGGAGGGAGATCCTTGTAGCGGCGCAGCCACTGTCCGGCGTGATTGCCTTGCAACCGGGCCTGGCGCGCCGCCCGCCGTGCCTGCATTCTTTCGGCGAGCCGGCCCTGGGCCGCGCACGGCGAAACCGCGGTCGCCAGCATCAGGGCCACCGCGGCTACTGATATCGTGATGAACTTCAATCCGGACACCTGTTTCTGATTCTCCCGATCGCCTGCACCTCGCCCACTGAGATCAAGACTGTGCGCCAAGAATTCGCGTGAATGGCTGCGAAGGACGGTGCAGAGGCGCCTACGGATTCGCGGTCACATCGTCCTGCACGGCCAGATCATCGAGCACATCGAAATCGGAGTACAGATTCTGATTTTTCTCCAGCGCCTGCAAATCTCCCACGGCCGTGCCGGGCTCGGCCGCGACCTGCGGTCCTACTGCCGCCACGGACGGCGTCGCATGGTTTCCCCGCTCGCCACTATTCATTCGGACCAGGCTCACGCTCACCACCATCAGCAGCGCAAACGATGCGGCCAGCACGGGCATGCGCAGCCAGCGCCGCCAGCCCGCAGAGGACTTGGCGCTTTCCTCGCGCAAACGCGCGCCCAGGCGGACATCAAAATAGGGCGACGGTTCCGGCGCCTGCCAATCATCGAGCAGCGCCATGGTCTGCCGGAAGGCCTCCAGTTTGCCGGCGCACTCCGCGCAAGAATCGAGATGGGCCTTGACCTCGGGTGTGACCGGGGTCATTCCGGCGGCCAGGTCCGGCAGCACTTCACGGGTTTCATTGCACTTCATAACTGCTTCCTTTACACGAACTCTTTGAGCTGTTCGCGCAGCGTTTCGTAAGCGCGAAACAGCAACGACTTGGTGGCGGATTCGCTCAGCTTCAAGACATCGGCAATCTGCCGATACTCCATCTGCTGATACTTATGCATCACCACCGCGATTCTCTGCCGCTCCGGCAGCGCCTGCACCCGTTGGCGAATGGCGGCCACGCGCTCCCGCCGGACAATCATTTCTTCCGCGCCCGGCGTCCGGTCCGGCAAGTCCAGCGTCTGTCCGTTCTCGTCCGGTTCGTCCAGGCTGGCCGTATTCTCGGGCCGCTCGTGGCGCGTGTCGCGGGCATGATTCACCGCGAGATTGGTGGCGATGCGATACAGCCAGGTGGTGAACTTGGCGCTGGCCTCATAGCTTTCGCGGGAGCGGTAAACGCGCAGAAAAACTTCCTGCGCCAGGTCCTCGGCAACCGCGTTGCTGTGGGTCATGCGGAACATGAAGCTCATCATGGGCCGGCGGTACTTCTGCACCAGGTAGGCGAAAGCCGAATCATCGCCGGCCTTCACCTGCAGCATGATTTCGGCGTCGCTCCGCCCTTCGCCGGACACACCCGCACCGGCGTCGGATGCCGCCGGCTGCGACACGCCCATGGCAAGCAACCCGCGATCCATGGCTACGCTGCTCACACCAGATTCAACCCCTGCAGCGGACGAAAGTTGCGCCTCGACCGCCTCCGGCCCTGCCTCGAAAGTGCCTTCGGTACTATGGTCTGCAGGTACTTTGGCGGGTCTGGGATCGGTTGGCATTGGGGGCGGCTCATCCTGCGCACCCGTGGAGATCGCTCGAACCGCCCCGGAATTCGCAGCAGAGTCAGGCTATCACGGTCCCCGGATACGACAAACTGGTTCGTTTGCTTGAGTATAGCGGCGGTTCAAGCCAGCGCTGAACGCCCCCGGGGCTCAGAACCTGTTGATTCGGCGGTCCCAGGCCGCGACCGCGAAAATTCGTCGCTGCTGTCCTACCTGGAGCTGGGGACGACCGGCTTGGGTTTAAGTTGGGTCTTCAGAATCTCATCGATGAGAAACAGGTCGGTCAGCAGCGCGCGGAGATGGATTGACGCGTTCAGATTATCAATCACCTGAGAGCTGATTACGGGTTGGGCCAGGACCAGCTCGAGGGCAGCCAGTGAGTCGTGGGCGTCGCGGTCCAGCACGGCAATGAAAGCCTGATATTTTCCCGCCGGTTCGAGCCCTTCGTCATTGACATGGACGGCCTCAGTACAGCATTCGGCGATGCCAGCCAGGGCATTGACGGCGCGACCCATGAAATCGCGGAGTTGTCCGCCCGACTGGCTGCCCTGGTCGCTGGGCAGCCCTTGCCCGGCGTAGGCCAGCATGAACTCGTAGCACTCTTCGATAGCATCACAGCGCTCGGAGAACCCAGCCGGCATTCGTCAGCCTCGCTGTTCTTTGGAGGGTGCAGCGGAAGTCTCGACCACCCACCGCTCCGGATCATGTTCCTTCAGGTAAAAGTCGCGGCGCATGGAACCGAAGATCATGGACTCCGTAATGGCGAGCTTCTCCGGCCGAACCGCAAAATAAACGTGCACGATCACCAGGGCGATCAGTCCAACGCCTGCCAGCCCGTGCAGCACGTACATCAGGCCCCAGGTCATGTCGCTGAACAGATAGGGATTGCGGGGAAAGAAAATCGTCCGTACTCGAACCATCATGAATACGCCGGTGAGGATCACGGACAGGCCGCACAATATGATGACGCCGTGGTAGAGCTTGTTCTCCAGGGGATATTTGGCAAATTTCCGCGGCGGCGCGGCGGGCTTCCCCATGAAGCGCTGGACCCGCTTCCAGGCATCCTCCAGGTCGGCCTTGTCCGGCCAGATCGACCAGAAATCCAAAAAGAACGAAGCGTGGATAACGTGAAAGACAATGGAAATGGTCAGCACCACGCCCGCAATCCAGTGGTAGGTGACCCAGTTGAACTGGACGCCCACCTTGGGCAGGAAGGCAGTGAACAGCAGGGTGAACATCGAGGCGGCCATGATCCAGTGAAACAACCGCGCCGCCAGCGAGTGCCGGGGAATGCGCTCGGGCAAGCGGGCCACCAGTTCCGGCGAAGCCTGGCCCGCGAACTCTTTCTCTTTGGCGAAGTACCGGATGTAGATGGCGTGAACGATCAGAAACAGCATTCCCGCGATCAGCGCAACCCATATCAGGAACCACGCGATGTGAATGGGAACCTGCTGGCCCCATGGACTCGTGGCCCACTCTATGATGCCCACGTTGCCTCCTGCACGCCGCTGATGGCGCGTTTCACCAGGTTCCTCATCAGCGGGACCTTGTAGGCGTTGAACTGCAGCGGGACGGCGCCCTGCACCGCCACCTTGCCCGCCATTTCTCCCGTGGCTGCGGTCCGCGTCTGGCCGCGCACTGCATCTTCCACGGCTTTCAAGCGCAACGGACGGGCGGCTGCCCCGTTCACCGCGATGCGGATGCGTTCAATCCTGTCACCTGCCAGAGCCATAGCCGAAGCGACGTTCAACAAGGGGAAGTCCCACACATTTCGGTCGCGTACTTTCTCGAAATAAAACTGGGCGCCGGCCCAGGTCGACGGAATCCGAATCGCGGTCAGCAGATCCCCGGGCTGCAGAATGTGCATGCGGGTGATGTCGATGTCGGGCCCGAGAAAGTAATCTTCTGCATCGACCACGCGCTCACCCTTGGCCGTGCGGATCACGAACTTGGCATCCAGCGCGATCAGCGCCGGGGCCGAGTCGGACGGATTCACCGCCACGCAGCGCTCGGCGTGCAGAATGGCGTGCTCGCGGTTCCGGCCCACCGGAGTGTCGGCGTAGCAAATATTTCCGCCGGCGCGATAGCAGGGCCAGCCCGCGCGGTAATACCAGCACCGGGCGTCCTGCGACACGTTGCCGCCGAGCGTGCCCTGGTTGCGGATCTGGGGCGAGGCCACCACCTCCACGCCTGCGCCAACAATCCATATTTCTGCTGGACCATGGGGTTCTGGGCCACTTCGGTCAGCGTGGTCATGGCGCCAATTTCAATTCCGTCGTTGGTGCTCCGAATGCCCTTGATTTCGTCGATTCCGCTCAGATCGACCACTGCTTTGGGCTTTTTGATTCGATCCTTCAGCCAATCAAAGCTGTCGAGCCCACCGGCCAGCACCCAGGCATCCTGTCCGTGCTGTTCGAGCAGCTTTTGCGCATCCGCAATGGAGTTCGGCTGAAACAACTGGAACGCTGGCATTACATCTCGTATTACCGCCATGGTTCTCTCCGCTCCATGCCCCTTAAATATGGGCTGTCAAAGGATCCTGCATCGGCCGCCCGGCCTCGAGCGACGTCAGAATCGTGTCCAGGTTGACCGGCGCCCGCCGGAAGACTTCATCTCCCACCGCATCCGAGAGGGCGTTCAGGATGGAGGCACAACCTCCACCGACGGGCGGCTCGCCGATGCCGCGGGCGCCGACCGGCGTTTCCGGGTCCGGAATGTCCAGCGCCGCCCATTGCATGTTGACCGGTACGTCCAGAATGGTGGGCGGCTTGCTCTGATAAAACCGCCTCGAAACCATGTGGCCGTACTCGGGATCGAACACCCACTTTTGCCCGATGGCATGGCCGATGCCCAGGATCGACCGGCCCAGCACCTGGCCGCCGAGCGCGCGGGGATGGATCACGGTCCCGACGTCGGCGTAGGCGAGGAAATCGACAATATCGTACTTGCCGGTTTCGACATCTACTTCCACTTCGGCGAAGCTCGCGACATACGAAAACGACTGGCCGTCGTGCGGGTACTTGTCCTTTGCGGCGGCCACCAGGCCCTTGCCCGCCAGCGCCGCCACCGACGCCTTGGTGTACTTGTTCACGTCTTCTGGGGCCTCGTGGCCATCGTAGATTCCACCCAGCTGAATCGCATGCTGGGCGGCCTGCGCCAGGCTCATGCCGGGTCCGCCGCCTTTGCGGAAGACGCGCTCGTTCGCGACTTCATAATTCTCGGGCTTGCCGCCGAGAGTCTTGGCCGCGATTTCCTGAAGTTTCTTTCTTGCCTCCATTCCCACCGCATGCGCCGCCCGCGTCATCGCGTGGGTTGTCTGGCTGCCGCCGGACACGCAGGTCCAGGGAAGGTCTTTCGCCGTATTGCCCCAGGTGATGTCGCACTTCTCCCAGGGCACGCCCAGTATCTCGGCGCTGACCCGGTGAACGTCAATCACGGACTCGGTTCCCAGATTGCCGATCCCGGACTGGATGGCAATCCGGCCATCCGGCTTGATGAGGAGCAAACCGTCGAAGCCGATCGAGCCGGCAAAGAAGCAACTCAGGGACACGCCGAGACCGCGGACTTTTGAACCGATCCGCTTCGGGGTTCGCGCCACCCGCTGCTGCCACTTGAACTGCTCCGCGCCCCGGTCGAGCGCGTCTTTGATGAATGCGCTGGTGGCGTGCGCCCGCTTGCCGTTGTTCACCGGCCCGAACTCGGCTTTGCCCTCGGGACAGTTGATACGGCGGATGGCCACCTGGTCGACCGCCAGCTTGCGCGCGGCCTTGGCGATGATCGGTTCCATGATGGCAATGCCCTGCATGCCCCCCGGCGCACTCTGCGGACCCCGGGGCGGAGTGTTGGTCATCACGGTCACGCCGCGCCAGTGCATGGCCGGCGGCTGATACAGCAGCGACACAATTCGACCGGCGGCGCCGGCATCACCTACGGCGTCGTAGGGGCCGGTGTTGCAGATCACCAACATATCGAGAGCGGTGATCCGTCCTTCCTTGGAGAAACCGACTTTCATCCGGCCCATCAGGCTGGGCCGCCCGCGGCCGATAAAGCCCTCTTCCTCGCGGCTGATGCGCATCATCACCGGGGCATTGGCCTTCTTCGACAGCAGCGCCGGGACAATCGCCGTGATCGCGGCGGTCACCTTGCTGCCGAATCCGCCGCCGGTATATTCGCTGATCACAACAACTTTCTCCGGTTCGACATTCAGCCAGCGCGCCAGCGCAGCCACGGTCTGAACCGTGCTCTGAGTGCCGGTGTAAACGTACACTTTGCCGTTCTGCCAGTACGCCATAGCGCTGCGGGTCTCCAGCGTCTGATGGCTGGTGTCGGGCGTGACGAAGGTCTCATCCAGAACCAGCGCGGCGTTCTTGAAGCCCTGTTCGACATCGCCGTAAGACCATTCATCGGGGGTCTTGCCCATGGGCAGCTGGCCTTCCTTGGCGTCCGCGAAGTCCGCAGCGGTCCACTTCAGTTGCCCGACCTCGGGCGGTGGGGGACCCGGCGGAGGCTCTCCCGGTTTCGCCGCCGGCGGGTGAGCTCGCACCCAGATATTGCCCTGCACTCGCGGATTCGGTCCGCCGGGCCGAAGGGTATCAAGCGGATCAACCACGAAGGGCAGCGGCTCCATCTCGAGATCAATTTTTTCAATCGCTTCGGCGGCGGTAAGTTCATCCACGGCAGCCACGGCGAGAATCGGTTCCCCCTGATACAGCGGTTCCATGGTCAGGGCCCGTTCCCCCAGCGGGTTGGCTTTGATCACGACTCCCAGGTCGGTCAGGCTGTCGGCGGGCGCGGGAAGATCGTCCGCCGTCAGAATCGCTTTGACTCCGGGCATGGCCAGCGCCGCCCGGGTGTCGATGTGTTTCACCCGTCCATGCGGCATGGGGCTGAGCAGGAGCTTGCAGAACAGCATGCCTTCCGCGCGAAAATCTTCGGCGTACTTGGCCTGGCCCGTGACTTTCGCATACAGGTCATTGGTTTTGTAGTCTTTGCCGATTAACTTGTACTGAGCTCCGTATTTCCGCTCCGCGGGGCGCGTCGACTCTTCAACTCGGCTAGGCACGGTTCACGCTCCTCATGTTTTCCGCGCCGCGCATCATGGCGGTGAGGATCTTGTCGTAGTCCTGGCAGCGGCACAGGTTTCCCGAAATGCCGTGCGCCAACTGCGATCGGCTGGGGTTGGGATTTGTCTTGAGAAATCCCACCGTGGCCATAATGAAGCCGGACATGCAGAAGGCGCACTGGAACCCTTGCTCGTCGATGACTCCCTGCTGCACCGGGTGCAGGGTTCCGTCGGCGCTGGCCAGGCCTTCGACGGTCAGGACTTTCCGGCTGCGCACGGTGTGGGTCAGCACCGAGCACGCGTAATGCGGCACATCATCGATCAGCACGGTGCACGAGCCGCATTCGGCGCGATCGCATCCCAGCTTGGTTCCGGTGAGGCCCAGTTTGTAGCGCAGGGTCCAGGCCAGCGTCTCCTGCTTCATCACGTCCACCCGGCGCTGCTGGCCATTCACGTTGAGCGTGATGAGACGTTCGCCCACGCTCCCGGTCAGCTCTTGCCCCTGCAGAAGAGTGGAGGCCCGGAACAGGTAGTTCGCCGAGGAGACCGCTACGCCGCTACCGATGACCCCCTTGATGAAGCTGCGTCTCGAGACTCCCCTCAATGGCTCTTCGTTCTTCGTGATGTCGGTTTTGTCTGCCATGCCAGGTCACCTCTTGTTGCACGCCCACATAGGGTTCACATACCCAATCTTTTACACCCTTTTACACCGAACAGGCGACCGGATGTCAAACGTCTAAGAGATAAATTCAGAGATGCAGAACGGTACCTTCTCAACTCATCTGACCGGCGAGAGCCGAGCATTGGGTTCGGAGAGCAAGAACTCTATCCGCGCGTGTACGGGTACCAGTAGTTTCCCGTCCCTCTTACCAGGAGTAAAGCGCCAGTTCTTGAGGGTTTGGACTGCGTCATCGTCAAGACCCATGCCAACGGGTGTGACTATGGAAATATCGGATAGTCGCCCGTCTTCTCCCACAACGGCAGAAAACGCCAAGATGCGTTGCCCGAGGTTCACTCTTTCTTGCGCCCAGGTGAAGATCGGGTCGGGGCCGAACTCAAGCGCAGGCAGTGAAACTCCCGATTGGCGGACATATCCCACGTGATGCTCAATTAAATACTGTCGAGTGCCATTGTGCAGCGCGTTATCAGGAGGGACTGCCTCCCACGCCAGGTCTTTGACGGAGGCCTGGGGTGCTTTCGATTTGTCCTCGCCTTCGCATTCCCAAGGTGCGCCCTTGCTTGGGCGGCTCACCTTTTGACTCAAGCAATTGGCCCAATACGACGGTGCAAGGGTCTCCAGCCTCTCACGGCTGGTGATGAAAACTTTTTGAAGAACTGGCAACGTCGATTCCAAGCCTGTTTGGTTTGGTTCCAATGAAACTGTGACCTCGACGTGATCTCCAGTGCGCACGTTGAGAAATTCGCCGGTTTCCGTATCGAACTTGACGCAGTAGCGGTCACCCGACATGACCAGTTCGCCATTGGGATTCAGCTTAACCTTGGAAATCAGAACCATTCCATCCCGCGACCAGTAACCCGGTTCGGCCCTGCTCAACAGGAGACCTGTGGCGTCGTACCGAAGCTTGCTACCGCGATAAAAATTGCGGAGTGTAAAAGATCGCTTTACGAAGATGTCAGAGAGCTGCTTTTCCAGGTCGGATGACGGAGACGCATGGGCAGTGGAGAACAGACTAGTTAGCAGGACAAGGAAACACGCGCAGACATGTGCCACGGTCGCGACCATAACATTGTTTTACTCTGACGAGATCGATTTATGTTGGTCATAATCGCTCTTAGAACAAGGCTCTTGTCAATTTGCGTGCTGGAAACTGGGTTTGGGGTGGGGATGGTTGTCGCAAACAGGCGTCGGCACAAGCTTGCGCCGTTTGTTCGCCAAGAACGGAGGTCAATGAGTGAAATCGAGATGTTACAGCAACCTGCACCCCGGGTGGCCAGGCGGGTGGCCCATCCTCAAGTGTTAGAGACGCCTGAGGGTGCCCCATCCTTTTCGCGTTCTGTGCGAAAGGGTGGGTCTCGCCCTAATCACGTAAGCAAACGGGTACGAGCGGAACAAAGGCCCAAGGGAAGGACGTCTGTGGAATCCCACCCTTGCAAAAAACGCAAGGATGGGGCACCCGGCTGGGCAGCCCGCGTTGCTGATTTCCCACGCCAGCAGGAACGTTACCGAGTCGGTCAATGAGTGTAATCGCGATTTATCGCCAATTGCCGAAAATGGCATTCTTGAAAACCTCAGTGCTTTCTTCGCCTGGTCGCTCCCTTCAAAAGATCCGTGACCTGGCGAATATCATCCTCATCCAATTGGTCGCAACCTCCATCGGTTGAGCCTCCCCATTCATGTAAGGGATTTTTGCCGCAATTTGCGAGGCGAAGATAGTCCAGAGCCGTTCTCCCGTTGCTGTCCTGCAAACTTGCTTTGGCTCCTGCGTCCAACGCGTCCCGCACCTCGTCACCGTCTCCTTTTGCAGCAAGAATCATCAGCGCAGTCGTCCCCTCGGCGTTCCGGGCATTCGTGTCCGCACCAGCTTTGGCTAGGTCTTCGTCAAAAATCTCCGACATCGCCGAAGCCATCAGCGGCGTATCGCCATGAAACGAGACATGGTTGGGATTCGCACCAGCTTTAAGCAAGAGCTGAACAGGGTCAGAGTCGTTGCTACTGATTTCGGCATACATTAAGGCTGTCCACCCGCTAGCGTCTGTGGCATCGATTTTGGGGTGCGCCAGCAGGATTTCTTTGACGGCGCCGTCATCGCCACCTGCCGCTGCCTTCATCAGCGGAGTCACACCCGGCTTGGGCATCACCGAGTCTACGAAAATATTGCTGAGCGGTTCTGTTCGTGGGTTTCCATGTCTCCATCTATGGGTGTCAGCTGCTAGGTCTACCGCGTACTCTAGAGACTCTTCTAACTGGGGAGCAGACTTGGCGTAGTTGGAAACGTGCTTGGCTTTACCACCAATGTGCACTTCGATCGTGGTGGTTGCGCTGTCTGTGACACCGCTACTGTAGTGATCGTTCAATGCCCAGAACTCAGGAGCCTCGAATTTTCTCAACAGAGAGTGCGCGGCTTCGGGGGTAATTTTCGAGTGCTTCTCTCCGCGCACCTTGACGAAAAACATCCCCTTCCAAATCACATCGCCGTTCTCAAATACTCTGACGTCGTATGCGGGACATTCTCCGTAACAACCAGAGCGCGAAAGTCGTACAAAGTCGTTTGGCGCTACCAGGCTTGAAGTTGTCGCGCTTGTAGCAGGGAGAGAATCGTGGGAGTATGCGCCAGATCGGTCAGTCTCGAGGGCCTGGCCGTGAGCCGTAAGAGCCGCAAATATGACTGCCCACGCGATGTTCGTGACATTCACGTCACACAATTTACGCCAAAGCCGGACCGTGTTCCAGGGACAACTGTTGTTAACAGATGGGATGAGAAGGCCGGTCTCCGGACGGGATGCTGTACGCTCCCAAGTTATCGACGTGCTCGAAGCACAGATAAAAAGGAGACCGGCAATGAAGAAGATTAGCACCGTAGCAGTGCAGCAGAGCAGGAATGTTTCTCAACCGCAGCTGACGATCGGTCTGGACCTGGGCGATCGCACGAGCTGGTATTGCGTGCTGGATGAAGCCGGCACGATAGTGCTGGAGCAGAAGCTGGGCACGACTCCGAAGGCGATGAAGGAAGTGTTCGGAGGCATGCCAGGCTGCCGCATCGCCCTGGAAACGGGCATGCACTCGCCCTGGGTAAGCCGGGCGCTGAGCGAGTGGGGGCATGAAGTGATCGTGGCGCATGCCCGCAGGGTGCGGTTGATTGGAGAGAGCCGAAAGAAAGATGATCGGCTGGATGCGCAAACACTGGCGAGGCTGGCCCGGATCGATCCGCAGTTGCTGTGTCCGGTGAAACATCGCAGCGCGAAGGCGCAAGCCGATCTGACCGTGATCCGGGCGCGAGCCGGGTGCCCCACACATCGCGTACTTTGCGATGTGTGGGTTTGGTCGCCACCGGAATACGTCGAGTTTACGATTACTCTCCGCAGGCCGATACACTTGGCATTGGTGATGAAAATCCTACTTCAAGCCAGGAGTGAACTTGGCGTCTGCACCCACACATTCGCAAAGTGCGCGAATGTGTGGGGCACCCGGCTAATCTTCGGCGCACTTATCATGGGTGGCCTCGTCGTTATCATTCCTATAGGGATTTTGTAAGGGTTGGCGGGTGGCCCATGCTCAAGTGTTAGAGACGGCTGAGGGTGCCCCATCCTTTCGCGTTCTGTGCGAAGGGTGGGTCTCGCCCTAATCACGTAGGCAACGGATACGAGCGGAACAAGGGCCCAAGGGAATGACGTCTGTGGAATCCCACCCTTGCAAAAAACGCAAGGATGGGGCACCCGGCCGTTTGTTCGCCAAAATCCCGGGTCAATGAGTGAATCGCGATATTTCGCCAACCGACGAACCGCTAGGGATCGTTCCGGTGGACAATTCCGAGAATCACCCCGACGAAAAGTCCGAGCGTTGCCACACCAAGCGTGACGAAGTAGTTTCCCGAGCCGAGGGACAACAGACAGCCCAGAGCCACTCCGGCCACAAGCCCCGTCGCAGTAAATTTGAGGATGTTTTTAGTCACCGCTTGCATGAATGGTCAAATCCTCAATGAGTGAAACCGCGATGTTTCGCCAACTAAGCCCAGGTTACAACGTTAGCGCTATGGAAGGATAAATGGCAGCCACGATAGGGGCCAGCCCACAGCAAGCGACGACGGTCACAATTCTGCCCCGTCCTTTGCCGAGGAGTGCCAGCAGAATTCCCACGCAAGCTAACCCGAAACTCGCAAATACGGGAAACTTCGGGAGTGGCGCGAAGCTGGGGTGAGCAAGCATGAAGTAGAAGTCAAAAGCGACCGCCAGCGTGAAGGAGGTGACTGCAAACCAGAGAAGTTGCTCTCGACTGTCCGACGAACCGCGTTTCGTAGCTCGTACCCGCACAATCCAGAGCCAGAGGAGAAAGAACGACCCTAGTGCCATTTGGATGATGACGAACGAAACCATCAGCCCTGCGGCCATTTTGCTTCAGTCTCCCCCGGTCTTTGAGCCTGAATCGTACACGAAGTATCTTAGCCCGACGCGTAACTGTCGCAATCGTGCGTTAGCACAAGCTTGCGCCGTTCGGCAAAATCCGGGTCAATGAGTGAAATCGCGGTTTTACGCCAACTGACTTTTATGAAGAAGACCCTTTTGAGAAGAACCGTTCAGCGAGCCCAATAGCTCCCAAGGTGATCAAAAAATCTGCAATTCCGATTGGCATTGAATAAGCAATCGTAGGGATATTTCCATGCGGCCATCGAACCACAAAAACCAAGGGGATATGGAGCGCTAAAACAAAAACAATAATCGCCCAGAACCACAGGTGTTTCCTCAGATTCCAGCGGATTTTGATGGCAAGCATAATCACTCCTAAGATGATGCAAGCCGTCAGTCCCATATCTGCATTGGCAAGGAAAGTAATGAGAAAAAACACCGGCGCCAATACAGCTACAATTTTGAGGCCTGTGTAGTCGGCGGGTTCCTTTGCCTTTGGGGGATCGTAGTCAAACATGCTCACTTCCGCCCTCCAGCGATTTTTCCTTCCCGCCATTGCAATGTTGTATGCCTGCTCGTTTTGTCAGTCAATTGTTGTAAGCAGGCGTTAGCACAAGCTTGCGCCGTTTGTTCGGCAAAATCCCGCTTCAATGAGTGAATCGCGATATTTCGCCAAGCGACGAACCGCTAAGCATCGTTTCGATGGACAATTCCGGGAATCACCCCCGACGAAAAGTCCGAGCGTTGCCCATGATCGCAGTTGCAGACCGAAGAGGTGCATGGGTCGGGACTGGGGTTCCTGACCTGAAACTGATTATCAGCGAGCCTAGGTTGGCACAGCCATTCTTCCGCGAGAGCGAAATGGCGCGCTCTTCGGAGTGCACGGTTGGTCTGCTCAACAGGTGCTCGACACTGCCGACATTGTCAGAGACGCGATGTTACAGCAACCTGCACCCCGGGTGGCCGCAATCATCCCGACTGTTCTTCGACGGACTTGTCGATCTTTTTGGATCGAGCCGGCTGACGGCTTACGGCTTACGCACGACGCCATGGATGGCCTGCGGCCCGAAATGTGTAGTCGCAGGGCCCGCGAACACCAGCGTAATGTTCGAATCCGGGACCGAGAATGGGACGTCGTTCCCTCCGGTAACGCAGACCTGCAGCGTCGATGAAGGCGGATTCGTCTCGAAGGGGGCATTGCTTCCGTTCCCGGTCAACAGGCTGACCGTGCCGTTCAATTGAAAACCCATTGTGGGGACGGGGGTGAGGTATGTGGGGCAACCGGTCATGTCCCAGGTGATACTGGCATTCGTCAGCCCGATGTGGTGGGTGTGAGGGTTCGCCAGGGGTTGCGTCGGATCGACAGCACCTGCCTCAGTCTTCCCATAGCCGGACATCGTCATGTCCGCTGAGAAGTCGGCGCTTCTCCATCCTGGGTGGAGGTCCATTGACCATTGGCCATGCATTTCCCATGGGCTGCCTTTGACAGTCGCACTCAGGGGTGAATAATCGTTGATCAGGCCGCTGAAATGCACTGGCCTGCGCCCCTGGGCCAAAGCGCAGGTGCCTGAAACCAGCAAAAGAAGAGAGAGCATGCGTGCTGCCGCAGTCAGGGTTTTGCTTTTCATAAAAGGACCTCCAATTTGCAATCTGCTTGAGACGCAGGTACACCATCGGGCGCCAAGGAGGGTGATTTCAAGCGGTAAGGCGCCGTAAGTGCAGCAGTTCCGCGACTTGCCGTCGAATGCAGTCTTTTGCCGCGCCTTCGAATGGCAGAGGTACAATTTGGGGCCCGGGTTCATTACGACTGCGGACCAGCCAGGAGCGCACGATGGGCAAACCATCCGTTGGGATACCGCCATCCGAGAGACCGCTTGAAGACCGGCTGGATTCGTGGAAGGAGATCGCGGCCTACCTCAAACGCGACGTGACAACGGTCCAGCGCTGGGAGAAGCGGGAGGGGATGCCTGTCCACCGGCACGTGCATGACAGGATGGGCTCGGTCTACGCGTCTCGGGCGGATCTGGACGCGTGGGTGCGCAGCCGAAATCTTCAAGCAGGGCAGGAGAACGGGAACAACAAATCGACCTTTCGTACCAGATGGACCTTGGTCTTGCCGCTGGCAGCGGTGGGAGTTGCGCTCGCGATTGGCACAAGCCTCTGGCTTCAGAGGACGGAGTTCTTCTGGCGAAACCCAATAGCTAACGCGCAATTTCAGACGGTCACAGACTCCGATGAATTGGAGCAGGCAGCTGCCATATCGCGCGACGGCCATTTCGTGGCGTTTCTGTCAGACCGCGACGGCCAGACGGACGTCTGGGTTACGCAGATCGGTTCGGGCGAACTCCACAACCTGACCCACGGGAGTGTTCAGGAACTCGCTAATCCATCGATCCGCACCCTGGGCTTCTCGCCTGACGGATCTCTTGTCACATTTTGGGTTCGCAAACCAGGCGGCTCAAGCGGCGGCAACATCGGCATCTGGGCAGTGCCCGTACTGGGCGGCGAGCCGAGGCCGTACCTTGAAGGCGTGGCCGAGTTCGACTGGACGCACGACGGCTCCCGGCTCGTCTACCACACCCCCGGCCCCGGAGACCCGCTATTCGTATCAAACGGCGGCGTGCGATCGCAGAGTCAGGCCATCTTCACTGCGCCTGCCGGGCTCCACAGTCACTTTCCGTTGTGGGCGCCCGACGCGGCATTTATCTATTTCGTCCAGGGTTCCCTGCCCGATAAATTGGATATCTGGCGCATCGCTCCAGCCGGCGGAGTCCCCGAACGGATCACCTCGCATGTTGGGCAAGTGACATATCCGGTCTTATTGGATCGGCGCACCCTGATGTACCTTGCCAGCGATCCCGATGGTTCGGGGCCGTCGCTTTATAGTGTGGACGTCGAGCGCCGCATTCCTCACCGGCTGACCTCTGGCCTCGACCGGTACACGTCGCTGGCAGCCAGCGCCGATGGTCGCCGCCTCGTGGTAACACGCGCAACTCCGAATAGAACACTCTGGCGCTTGCGAATCACTGATTCACCTGCCCAGCTATCGGAGACTGACCGGATCCCGCTGACCACCAGCACCGGATTCTCCCCACGACTCGGTCCTGATTATCTTCTGTATGTTTCTGCGGCCGGCCCGGACGAGAGCATCTGGAGGCTCGCCAACGGAACCAGCACAGAGTTGTGGCGCGGCAAAGGTGTGCGAGTTTTTGGCGGCCCGGCAATCTCCCCCGATGGACAGTACGTCGCATTCTCGGTCCGGCAACAGGGAAAAGCGCTTTTGTACGTGATGCAGTCTGACGGCACGAACGCACGGATTGTGGCTGATTCTCTCGACCTGCGAGGGCGCTCCAGCCTGGGCGCCCGACGGCCGATCGATCACCTCGGCCGCGAACGATCACGGCATCCCGCACCTGCTTCGCGTGCCGATCGACGGCGGGTCTCCCGTTTCTCTTGTCCAGGAATACTCGGTCGATCCCGCGTGGGCGCCCGACGGCCGCTTCGTTGTCTACTCGGGACCCGACATCGGCACCACATTTTCGGTTAAAGCCGTCACCGCCGAAGCGGCAGCGCACCCCCTGCCCGCGCTGACTCTCACTCGCGGCGCTCGGCACCTGGTCGTTTTGCCTGGAGGACGGGAGCTCGTGCTCCTGCGAGGAGAGATTCAACACAAGAATCTCTGGCTCATCGATCTCGACACCGGCGCCGAGCGTCAGCTCACCAATCTCGCTCCCGAGTTCGACATTCGCGACTTCGACATCTCCGCAGACGGTCGTGAAGTTGTCCTCGAACGAGTGCAGGAGCGCTCGGATGTAGTGCTGTTGGATCTTTCCCAACCATAAACGGATTCGGCCTCTCGGCGCGCTCCGAATATCGGGTAGTGCTTCAGTTTGCCGGAGGTGGGGTGTCGAAAGGGGAGTCCCGATTGAATAACGGGAAGTCGGCTTTTGCGAAGCAATCGATTGCTCCCGGATGACAGGCTACCCAGGGTAACTGTTGCTATCAGGCGTTAGCACAAGTTTGACCCGGCCCGGCAAGGGCTTTTCAGTGAACGGGCGATTTTACGTCAATGGACTCGCGTCGCCGCGCCCTGCGAGGATCAGGGATGATGGGGACGCATAGTCTAGCTCCGCGAAGGCTAATTGCTTACAGCGATAGTTGCAGCCGTCCCCGCTATGGGGATCCCGCGACGCAGCCTGTGCCAAAAGCGCCGCAGAAGCCGGAGCCGATCCTCTGGGGCAGGCCGCGCTCCGCGAAAGGCCCAGCAAGCCGGTAAGCTGGCGTATAACTGTGATGTTGTCGCCCGCATCATCCATGCCAAATCGTCCTGCAGCTTCCCGTATCGCGCTCCTCGCGTGCCTCGTTCTGGTCGCCGCTCCGGCAGCGGCTACAGGCACGCCTCCTGAAATTCGCATCGAGGGATCCGGCGTTCGACCCCAGCTAGGCTTTGCCTGTTGCGACCAGGGAATTGCGCCGATGCAGGCCCTGTTTTCCGATCACGATGTGGTTGCTGCGCTCCACGATCTGCATGCGCAGGTGGCTGTCGCCATCGCCGATTTCTCGCCGGAACGCGCGCAGGTGGTGCGCTTCCTCAATCAGCAGAAGATTCCTGTGATCGCAGGGGTGACGCTGCAGACAAAAAACGGGCCCTATTTCAATGCCGATGATGCGGCCGAGGCTCCAGCCCAATTCGCCGCCTTCGAAGAGTGGACCCGTGAGAACGGCCTGCGCTGGGATGCCGTCGGCCTCGACATCGAGCCCAACTTCGGCGAGCTTGCGGCGCTCAAGAATCACCGTTGGCGCCTGATCACAACGCTCCTCCGCGACAGCCTCGACGGCAAGCGCATTGAGCGTGCGCAAGAGGCATATTCCGCACTGATCCGCGAGATTCAGTCGCAGGGATATCTGGTAGAGACCTACACCATGCCGTATGGTCCCGTCGAGCGCAACCTTCACACAACGCTCCTCGACCGCCTGCTCGGCACTGTCGACGTGCGCGGCAACGAAAACGATGTGATGATCTATACGAGTTATGCGCGACCTGTGGGATCGGCCATCATTTTGGATCTCGGTCCCTACGCGCAAGGCATCGTAGTCGGCGTCACCGATGGCATGCCTCCCGCCGGTTCCGGCTTCGGGCCGCTCGATTGGGATGAGTTCTCCAGCGACTTGATCGTCGCGAGCCATTTCGTGCATCACATCGGCGTCTATAACCTCGAGGGCTGCGTGCGCCAGCGGTTTCTGCCGCGGCTCGAGACCATGGATTGGGGCGGGTCCGTGGTCATTCCGGCAGCGTCGGTCTCACGCGCCAAGCGGCACGTGATGGCTCTCAGCATCGCGCTTTGGATCGGCTCGAACCTGCTGTATCTCGCCGCTGTGGCATTCCTGCTCGCAGTCTTCTGCATTTGGTGGTGGCGCGCCCGCAGGTTCAGGTCCCAGCCGCCGCGTTAGCAGGAGCTCTGGCAGACGCGCCGAATTCCTAGACTGCCGCGACTTTTTCCGTGGCGCTGTTGGAGCTCGGCGCTCAGTTGCAAAGAGCCGAGGTCGTGGCCAACGGAGTCGATTGTGGCAGCTGACAGCGCCCTCGCCCAAGCCCCAACCTCGGTCAAAAATCTTGATAGAACGGACATAGGACATCGGTATTGCCACACCGGAGCATCAGAAGTAGATACCCCGGAGCAGTCCCAACGGCGGGCGTATTGTGACCGGGTGCGCGTAGGGTTGGCATACGCTGCGCCACACGTTCGGGACACTGGTCAACAGCCAAGTCGCGGACGTGGCGACTACCCAGGAAGCACAATCGCGCATCGTGCCGTCGATTCCGTTCCCATCCGTTCCCACGCGGTTGACGGGAACGGCTATAACTGTTTGAATTACGAACAAGTGGGCGCTTAACTCAGCGGTAGAGTGCCATCCTCACACGGTGGAAGTCGTAGGTTCAAATCCTACAGCGCCCACCATCTCATCTCCCGGACGCGCCCGAATCGCCGAGCCGCGCTCGATACTGTATGCCTGCGGCTTCCCAACGCGGACCGCGGGCTAACTGAAGCCCGAGGGTTGGGCCGGGTAACGGGTACGCGGTTACCGGGTCCCCTGGCCACGGTCAGACATGCCCTTCTTTCTTTGCCCAACGTGCTTGGCGTACATCCTTTGCTGGGATAATCTGAATCCATACTCAGCATGGCAGCGCCGGCCTCGGCCACCGGCACGAACCGACAAATTTAGGCATTGATCAGGAGAGTAGTGAATGTCCAGGACGCCGGTCCGCCCGTTCCGCATGAATGTTGTCATCTCCATTTTTGCTGTCTTGGTTCTGGCCAGCGCCGCTCCGGCGCAAATCCGCAACCGCATTACACAGAAGATTGGGGACACCGAACCCGAGGTGGTGGCAGGAGTCCATCCCCTGGCCCGTGCGGAGTTCGACCAGGGCCGGGTTGAAGGCAGCATGAGCATCCATCGCGCCGCCATTGTGTTCAAGCTGGCGCCTGCGCAGCAGTCCGCTCTCGATACGTTGCTGGCCGAACAGCAGGACCCGCACTCTCCGAACTATCGCAAGTGGCTGACTCCGGAGCAGTATGCCGCGCGCTTTGGCATGAGCGACAGCGATCTCGCCAAAGTTTCGGCCTGGCTGAAATCGCAGGGCTTGAGCGGTGGACGGATACTCCCGCGCCCGCACCCGGTCTTCTTCAGCGGCACCGCGGCCCAGGTCGAAGCTGCCTTGCACACCGATTCAACCGCTATCTGGTGAACGGCGAGATGCACTTTGCCAACGCCATCGAAATCTATATTCCACAGGCCCTTTCGAGCACGGTGCTGGAGTGTCGGCGGTCTGGACGACTTTCGGCCCGCGGCCCAGAGTGCACGTGGCCAGGCCGAACTTTACTTCGCATCTGACCGGAAACCATTTCGTGGCGCCCGGCGATTTTGCCACGATCTACAACGTCAAACCGCTCTACGATGCGGGGCTGGATGGAACTGGAGTCTCGATCGCTGTAGTGGGCCAAAGTCTCATTGCTGCCAATAACAGCACGGCGGACCTCGATGCCTTTCGGGCGGCGGCTGGTTTGCCCAAGAAGGATCCGACATTTATGCAGGTGGGGGGCGGCACCCCGAAGATCCTGAGCGCTGGCGATCAGACCGAGTCGTTACTCGATCTGGAGTGGTCCGGAGCGGTGGCTAAAAACGCAGATATTGTCTTCGTTTTCTGCGAGTCCAAACGGTGGCGCCTTCAATGCCATCAACTTCGCCATCGATAACAACCTGGCAGCCGTCATCAGCAGCAGCTACGGTATTTGCGAACCGCTATTCGGGTCGGGTCTCGCGGCCTTTGAAGCAACCATCAAACAGGGGAATTCGCAGGGTCAGACGATCATTGGTCCTTCTGGCGACTCGGGAGCGGCCGACTGCGAAAGCCAGTCGGCAACAACGGCGATCAAGGGACTTGCGGTGGATATACCGGCAAGCATCCCCGAGGTTACTGGAGTTGGAGGCAGCGAGTTCACCGGAGACTCCGCCACCGTTATAGGCGGAACGCCTCTCACCGACGCTCCCGCGAATCCGCCTTTCTGGGCGGGAACGACCGGTGGCAAAGATACGATCAGTTCGGCCCTGATCTACATTCCGGAAATGGTTTGGAATGACACCGCAGCCGGGTCATCGCTTTCCGCCGGTGGCGGCGGTGTGAGCACCCTCTTCACCAAGCCGAGTTACCAGACACTCCTGACTCCGAACGACGGCCAGCGCGACGTCCCGGACATCTCGTTGAACGCTTCACCGAACCACGACGCGACGATGATTTGTGCGCAGGGCAGTTGCGTGAACGGATTCCGGGACGGCAGCGGAAACCTGAACACGGTCGGCGGCACATCGGTCGGCGCCCCAACCTTCGCCGGCATTGTTGCCATCCTCAACCAGGCCACGCAGTCTCCGCTGGGCTTGGGCAACATCAACCCCACGCTTTACAGCTCTGGCCTCATCGACGCCCAGCGCATTTCACGACATCAAGACTGGCAACAACATCGTGCCTTGTACGTCCGGCACGCCGACCACAGGGCCGGCATCGGCGAAGTGCCCCACCACGGCTCCCTTCCAATATCGGTTTCAGCGCCGGCACCGGCTACGATCTGGCCACCGGACTGGGCTCGCATCGATGCCAATGTGTTGGTGACCTCGTGGCCGGGTTTTGTTGTGACGCCGGATTTTTCCGTCTCCGGAACTCCGGTCACCGTCACCGCCCCGGGACAGGCCGGCACGTCAACCATAACCGTGACTTCGACGAACGGGTTTAGCGGCTCGGTGGCTCTCACTTGCGCGCCTCCGGCGGCAACTCCGACGATCACTTGTTCGTTCGGTTCAACCACTCCAGTCACGATGGCCAGCAACAGCGCAACCGCTACTTTGACGATCTCCACCATGGCGCCGCACGTTGTAGCAGGCGAGTCAGCTTCGCTCCGCTGCCGCACGGCTTCGGTTGGTTGGCGGCGAGCGGCGGCGCGCTGTTTGCGGGCATCGTCTTCCTGGGCGTGCCTTCGCGCCGGCGTCGTCGAATGGCGGGACTGGGGCTCATGCTGCTGGTATTTTTCGTCGGCGGGATTGGGTTGCGGCGGGGGCAGCGAGCAGCAGTCTCGCCGAAGAACGGGGGAACGCCCGCAGGCAGCTACAGCATCACGGTGACGGCCACCAGCGGCTCGTTGTCCCACATCCGCCAACGTCGCATCGTGACGGTCCAGTAGACTCGGGTAGGGATGACGCAGCAGGCGTATCCGCCCTACACGCTACACTTGAAATCCACGGCTGTGGTATTGCCGCCACAAACCAGGACGCCGACCCGTTCTCCCGGCCGTGGCTGGTAGCGCCGCGACAGCAGCGCCGCGAAGGCGGCCGCGCCTCCGGGTTCGGCGACCACTCGCAACACCCTCCACAGCGCTCTTCTGCGCTTCCTGAATGGACTCGTCGGAAACCAGCAGAACACTCTGCCACGTGAGCCTGCGCGATGGGGAACATCAGCTCGCCGACTCGCTTCGGGGCCAACGAATCGGCGGCGATTCCTCCTGCTTCGGTGTCCACCGAACGCCCCGCCTCTAATGCCCGGGTAAGGGTTGGCGCTGCTTCCGGCTCCACCCCGACGATCTTGATCCGCGAGCCATACCAGGCGGCAATGCCTCCGATCAGGCCGCCCCCGCCCACAGCCACCAGCAAGGAGTCGAGCTGGGGATACTGATCTTCGAATTCCAGGCCCACGCTGCCCTGGCCAAGCAGCGTTTCCACCTGGTCGTAGGCATGCACGGCGAGCGCGCCGGACTGCGCCGCCCACACCTCGCTGGCCGCCAGCGCATCGGCATAGCGTTCGCCGGTGACGACTAACTCGGCCCCGTAGGCCCGGATTCGTTCCAGCTTGGTTGGCGATGCCACTTCGGGAACAAAAATTCGGGCCGGTTTTCTCAGCTTCATCGCGGCAAAAGCCACCGCCGTGCCGTGATTGCCGCCGGACGCCGCCACCACGCCGACGGCGGGAATCTGGCGCAGCAGGAGATTGGCAAATGCTCCCCGAGCTTTGAAAGAACCGGAATGTTGCATCAATTCCAGCTTGAACATCAGGCGGATGCCGTCGAGCCCGAAATCGGAGCCATCAACCTCAACCACCGGAGTTCTTCGTATATGGGGACGGATCACTTCGTAAGTGCTGGCGATGCGGTCGCGGTCGACGATGGTGCTGTGGTTCGCAGCCAATCCCGGGGGCATGCCGCATCATAATTTACAGTTACCATTGTGCAAAACTACCTGACTTAGGACTTGCGCTTCTTCGACCGTGGGCGGTAACATCAAGACTGTTCCAGTGGCCATGCTCTCTAGCTGGCCCTCCGCACCCCCTGGCTCCAGACGCCATACGGAAAAAAGTCATTCACGCGTGAGTTTCAGCCGCACGGGGTTTTTCGGCACATGGTGCATGCCTGTGTCCGAAGCGAGGTTTTACCAGAAAGTGGTCATTGTCAGCGGTCGGCAAAATAGCGATCGGCAAAATCGAGTCCCCCTTCGGGCGGACTGAAATGCACAGATAAAAAACGAGAACAATATGAATGCAGGACCCGGACACCCCTCCGGCGGTGGTGGAGGGAGAAGCAAGCGGCGACGCGGGCGTCGTCCGCCTAACCGTGGTGGCGCGCCCAACGGCCGCGACCGCCAGCAACATAGCGGCATCTACAGCGCACCCATGGACCACAGCTACCGCGCCACCCTGGGCGGAAACAATGGATCGAGACCGGGACGGATGCGTCCTGGATTCGCTCCCGCTTACGCTCCGCTTGAACCCGAACCGCTGCCCCAGGGCGATAACGGCAATTCCCGCATCTTCGCCTTCGTCGACGACTTGTTCTTCCAGGCCAAGATCCAGGAAACGGCGCGCAAGCTGAATGTGAAGGTCGAATTCGTCAAGACGGAAAAAGACCTGCTTGATCACATGAAGCTGAATGGCGAAGAGAAGCCGTCGCTCATCATCTTCGACATGAACAACGCCAACGCCAAGCCTCTGACCCTGATCCCCAAACTCAAGACCAAGTTGAAGAAGGGGACGTCGATCATCGGATTCCTGTCGCACGTACAGGGCGACCTGAAGATGAAGGCGCACGAAGTGGGATGTGACATGGTGCTGCCGCGCTCGGCGTTCTCCCAGAACCTGCCGCAACTGCTGCGCCGTCACGGCGCCCCAGAGCCGGAAGCCACGAACTAGGGACAATTGCTGGAGGACGGGCGTCCCCGCCCGTCACAGTTTCACTTCGCGGGTCTTCGTCTCACGGGCTCACGCGCTCGTTCATTTTTGCTGCCGCACGAGCGGGACGCTCGCGTCTACATTTTGCCCACCTAGCCCGGCGGCCATTTCAAATTCCGTCCTCCCAGCAAGTGCACGTGCAGATGGAACACCGACTGGCCGGCGCCCGGTCCCACGTTCAACACGGTGCGATAGCCATTTTCAATGCCGCGCTCCCGGGCCACGTGGGCGGCCGCCAGATGGCATTGGCCGATGATCTCGGCATCTTCAGCTGATGCCTCTTTCAGCCCGACGACGTGTTTCTTCGGAACCACCAGCACGTGGGTCGGGGCTTGCGGATTGATGTCTTCGAAGGCGAAAGTATGCTCGTCTTCGTAAATTTTTTTAGCCGGAATTTCACCCGCGATGATGCGGCAGAACAAGCAGTCTGTCATGGCAGTCCAGTCTCGGGATTTCAGATTGAAGATTGTAGATTTTGGGCGGCGGAATGGGAAATCAGGCAGGCCGATGTCCGGCCTCGGTGGCGAATCGGCGATCTGAGCCCTTGAATCCGCGATCCGCTCCGGTCGTTCGTGCCTGCCGAAATATCGGCAGCCAGCATCTCTCGTTGTGGAAAAATTCCGGCAAGAAAGAGCAAAGGTTTTCCACACCAGGGGGTATTGATGAAGTAAATTGCCATTCATTACGAAAGGACGGTAATCAATCGCATAAATGCAATAAATATCTATAATTCATAAGTTTACAGACATGATGCTGGGTCGGTAACTAAATACATTTTAAGTTGCAGCTTGGACGGCTAAGTCCCATACTATCGGAAGGTTATAGCACTTTGGCCAAAGGGTGGCGGATCCTGGCAACTCCCGTGCACTCTTAACTGGCATTCCGAACCGGGGATGGGGACATAATCAGTGATTTCTAGGAAACGTTCCGCCGTATTGGGGTTATTGGTCGCATTCATTCTGACGGTCCTGCCTGAGTACGGGATGGCAGCCACGGTCAGCACCCGTTCCTTGACCTCTGCTAAGCCCAAGTCACAGAAGGTGAGCGAGACCCCACGGGCCCGGAAACGCCTGAGCAAGCTCTCGCGCAGCCGCGGACGCACGGTTCGGACCGCAAGCGCCAAGCGCCATCATCGCCGTCGCCGCTATTACGAGCATTTCACCGCCAGTTCCTTCACTGACGATGTCACCGAAGGCGACGTCGTCGCGGGCGAAGATCCCATGGTTCGCCAGGCCGCCATCGATGCCCTGGGCAACATGAATGGGACGGTGCTGGCCATCGAGCCCACCAGCGGCCGGGTACTGGCCATGGTGAATCAGAAATTGGCCCTTTCGAGCGGCGCCCAGCCCTGCTCCACCATCAAGCTTTCCGTAGCTCTGGCCGCCTTAAGCGAAGACCTGATCACCAAGGACACCGAGATCGCCCTGGGCCGCCGCAGCCGGATGAACCTGACCACCGCCCTGGCCCATTCCAACAATGCCTACTTTGAGGCCCTGGGACGCAAGCTGGGATTTGAGAAAGTCAGCTTCTACGCGCACCAGTTCGGCCTGGGTGAACTGGCCGGATACAACATCACAGGGGAGCATCTGGGGACGTATCCCGAGCAGGAAATTTCGTCCAAGCTGGGCGGCGTGGGCAAGATGTGCTCGTTCGGTGAAGGCGTCTCCATGACGCCGTTGCAGCTGGGCGCGCTGGTTTCCGCCATCGCCAACGGCGGCACTCTTTACTACCTGCAGCATCCCACGACTCCGGAAGGAGTCGCCAGCTTCGAGCCGAAAGTAAAGCGTCACCTCGATATCGCCCCGCTGATTCCCGAGATTTCCGACGGCATGGCGGGAGCGGTCAACTACGGCACGGCGCGCAGCGTCCGAGTCAATTTCAACGAAGAAGAGATTCTGGGAAAAACCGGCACCTGTTCCAAGGCCGGCACCCGCTTCGGATGGTTTGCCTCCTACGCCAAGACCGATGTCGGCCGCATCGTGGTCGTCGTCTTTTTGCGCGGCGGCCGCCCCACGTTCGGGCCCAAAGCAGCGGAAATTTCCGGACGCATGTACAAGAATCTGTACGACCACGCCTTCTTCGCCGCGCGCCCCACTCAGCCCGCCGATACCGCGGACGTGAAGCCGGTGAGCGAAACGCAGCAGTAAGGTCTCAGCTTTCAGCCATCAGCTCTCAGCTTAACGAAAAGGCCTCTCGCAGGAGAGGCCTTTTTGGCCTTCGGCACCGCCTGTGTAGGGACGGGTCTCCGACCCGTCCAGGCCGAGCGCAGCTCGGCTATGTGTCCAACGTAACTAGGCGGATTGGATCCTTTCCCCAACCCTGTCATCCCGACCGGAGCAAGATCATTCGCGCGAGCGAATGATCTTGCGCAGTGGAGGGACCTGCTGTGATTTCTTTGCAGTCACCGTTCCCGAGCTGAAGAACACCCCGCCCGCCAATCCAATTTCCCCGCGCCTCCGTACCTATGTCGTAAGCAATCGAAAATTACAGAGGAGCGATTATGAACAAGAAAGTGGCACTTCTGCTGTTGAGCATTGTGGCCCTGGCCGCCACCTTTGCCGTTGCCGGATCAGATCCGATGGTGGGTGGGCACGAGATGTTTCCCAGCAAGAACATCATCCAGAATGCGGTGAACTCCGACGACCACACCACGCTGGTAGCTGCGGTGAAAGCGGCCGGCCTGGTGGACACGCTGGAAGGCCCCGGCCCTTTTACCGTCTTTGCTCCCACCAACGAAGCTTTCGCCAAACTTCCGGCGGGCACGGTGGACACTCTGTTGAAGCCGGAAAATAAGGACATGCTCACCAAAATCCTGACCTATCACGTGGTCGCAGGCAAACTGAGCGCGGCTGATTTGAGGAAGGAAATCAAGGCGGGCAACGGCGAAGCGTCACTGAAAACGGTCAGCGGCGGCACGCTGATCGCGACCCTGCAGGGCAATCACATTGTGCTGAAGGACGAAAAGGGTGACCTGTCCACGGTCACGATTTCCAACGTCAACCAGTCGAACGGCGTGATTCACGTGGTCGACACGGTCCTGTTGCCGAACTAGCAAGCCGCGCAGTCTCTCTCACACGGGCGCTCCGGAAGATCGGAGCGCCCCCTTTTTGCTCTTCCACCCAAAGAAACCTTGGACGCGAGTAGAAACCGACCGCCTTCAGAGGTAACTGAGCCAGGCGTCGCTGCGGCGCTGTTTCAAAGCCGCAAACCAGCGGCACAGCGGATAGAGCGCGACCACCACCGAGGCCCAAATCAGATAAATAACCGGCAAAGAGTAGCCCCATCCCGGCGGCTGCGTGAAGGGAAACTTATCGATCGTCGGCGACTCGAACATCCAGTACGCGTGACCGTAACGGGCGAAACACACGACGACCGCGAGCAGATGAATGAGCGGGAAGTGCAGCAAGTAATAAAACATCGGCACTTTGCCGAGGACCAGCGCGGGCCGCAGGAATCGAGGCGTCCCGCCATCGACCGCCCAAAGGAAAAGCAGCGCCGGACCGAGCGTCATCAGAAGAAACAGCAGGGAAGGCGGATACTTGTTGGTGTTCAGAAATGAGAGCACGGTGAAGGCCGCGGATTTCTGCGTGCTCCAGTGGCCCGGATCGCCGTAAAGATTGATCGCGCGAAGAACCACGAAGGCGGCCGTCGTCCCCAGTCCCGCGCGCAACAGGAAGGCCCTGCGGCGGTCGGATGTCCAGGCCTGGGGTGTCGAGGCATAGATTTGCCCCAAACCGTACCCGACAGCGGTGACTCCAACCCAGGGAATCAGCGTGTAAGCGACGAAGACGGAGTACCGCGGGGTGGACACGATGAAATTAAGAGAATGCAGGATGGTCCAGACCGGGTTGGCGGACTGGATGCGATCGAGCAAATTGTGTCCCGCGATCAGCACCACCCCAAAGCCAGTGACCACCGGCGTGGGCAGATGCACCAGAGCCGAAAGCACGATCATCGCCCAACCCAGCGCCCAGAGCACATCGAGCAGGGTCAGGTGATAATCGAAATTGAACTGCAACCCCAGGCACCGGAACAGCACCACTTCGAGGAAGATCAGCCACAGGCCCCGAGTGAACAAGAATCGCGACAACTGGCGTTTGGATTTCTTGCGCAGCGAGAGATAGGCGCCGGTGCCGGTCAGCAGAAAGAAAACCGGCGCGCAAAAATGCGTGATCCAGCGGGTGAAGAATAACGAAATCGTGGTCTGGGAAAGGTCAGTGGGGCTGATGCTGGTTTGGCCAAAGAAGTCGCGCGTGTGATCGAGCGCCATGAGAATCATGATGACGCCGCGGACGACGTCGACTGATTCGAGGCGGAAGCGTTTCGGAGCGGCTCCGGCTACCGCCGCAGCCTGGCCTGATGCTCCAATCTGCGAACCAGGTGTCATGTGCTGCCTCACGCTGATCTTAGACGATAGGCGGCGGCAACAAGTTAGAGGGGTGCCCCGTCCAAGCTAGGCTTGGGCGCGGATTTTTCATTCCTTCCAAAATCTGTCATCCCGACCGGAGCAATATCATTCGCGTGAGCGAATGATATTGCGCAGTGGAGGGACCTGGTGTTGCACTCTCCCCAATTTCGCCCGCCTTGGGAAACCTGTCGGGCGCCCAGTGGGGGTTGTGATGCGGCCTCGAAATCCATGATAGAGCCGTCCGTGAATCCCACCGTTCAAAGAACGAAGGGTGGGCCACCCCGCCAGAAAAAACGCTATCCTGTCCCTTTGCATCAAACCTGAGACTGCGGACTACACACATGGCCAAGGAAAGCGCCAACTCGACAGCAAAGTCTAAGGGCGGTGGTGCACCGGACTATTTTCGCGCTCTTGCCGCAAAGGCTTCTTACGTGGTGGGAACCAAGTGGGCATTTCTGCTTGCCATTTTCCTCATCGTGGTCTGGGCGGTCTTGGGTCCATTCTTCCACTACTCGGATACCTGGCAACTGGTAGTCAACACCGCTACTACAATCATCACCTTCCTCATGGTGTTTCTGATTCAAAACACTCAGAACCGGGATGCGCGTGCCATCCACCTGAAACTCGATGAGATTATTCGCTCCATCACTCTCGCCCACAACGACATGATTGATATCGAAAAGCTTTCCGATGAAGAACTGCAGCAAATGGCGAACCGGTTCGAGAAGATTCGCAAAGAGTGTGAATCCCGAAGTAAAGCCAGAAAAGAGCCCAAGTAGGCGGGCCGTGCTCGGCGAAAGACAGCGGTCCCGATTTGCGCGGCAAGGCAGACTATGTGGTAACGGGAAGGCCTGGGGACAGACGGGACGTTCCCTGGTCATCCTGAGCGAAGTGAACGGACTCGCTTGCGAGTCCGTTCACGAAGTCGAAAGATCTGTTGTTCGCGTGCGCCATCAGTGCCCTTCGAGTCTGGCGCGTGAGAATTGTCGGGTCGGCGGCGGGCGCCGGCAGAAAGCAGGTCCCTCGACTCTGAAGGATTGTTCGCAAGCGAACAATCCTTCTCCGCTCGGGATGACAGAGGATTAAAGGTGCGGGCAAGACCGACGACCGACGACCGACAACTGAAGACTGACGACTACCTTCCTGCTTTCCGCTCGTCCTTCTCGACCACGCCGTCCTTGATGTAGATCACGCGATGGGCGAACTCGGCGATGTCGTGTTCGTGGGTGACCAGGACGATGGTGTTGCCGTTGGCTTGCAGGTGGTCCATCAGGGCCATGATTTCGTTTCCGGTCTGGGAGTCGAGGTTGCCGGTGGGTTCGTCGGCCAGGATGATGGAGGGGCGATTGACCAGAGCGCGGGCGATGGCCACTCTCTGGCGCTGGCCGCCGGAAAGTTCGTTGGGCTTGTGCATCATGCGGGATTCCATGCCGACTGACGCCAGCGCGTCTTTGGCGCGCTGTACGCGTTCTTCGCCGGGGACGCCGGCGTAGATCAGCGGCAGTTCGACGTTGTGCAGCGCGGTGGCGCGGGCCAGAAGGTTGAAAGTCTGGAAGACGAAGCCGATTTCTTTATTGCGGATTCGCGCCAGTTCGTCGTCGTCCAGTTCGCTGACCAGTTGGCTGTTCAGCCAGTAGTGGCCTTTGCTGGGCGTGTCCAGGCAGCCGATGAGGTTCATCAGAGTGGACTTGCCGGAACCGGAGGGTCCCATGATGGCGACGTATTCGCTGCGCTGGATGCGGATGTTCACGCCGCGCAGGGCGTGCACCTGCTGCTCCGATCCCATGTCGTAGGTCTTCCATAGGTCTTCGGTGCAGATCATGCAGGATTCGGGAGGCGCCGACACTACCGGTTGCGCGATGCTGATCACTTCTGCGGTTGCCATTTTTCTCTCCTGGTCTCGGGACACCCTGCCCGCTCCGATCTTTTGGCTGCCTGTTGGACGAACATCAAAGGCAGTCGTTAGTCGTCGGTCGTCAGTCTTCAGCCAAACACTGGGCACTGGCCGACGACTGAAGACCGACGACTGACGACTAGCTTTCGTCTTCTTTCTTGGGCGCCGTGTTATCTACTTTTACGCTGGCTCCCGGCCGCAATGTGCGCAGCACTTTGTAACTGCCGGTGACGATTTCGTCACCCACCTTCAGTCCGCTCAGGACCTCGATATCGGTGGTGCCGGTGATCCCCGTTTGTACCGGCAAGAATTCCGCCTTGCGATCACGAATGACGAATACCCCCTGGACTTCTTTATCCGCGTTGTTCGGGTTGGATGCTTCCGTCTGCGGCGCAGCGGCTTGCACGTCGCCTTTTTCGCTGCTGCCGGCGTTTAAATCCGCCCGCGAGCGCACGGTCAGGGCCTGGATCGGAATGGACAGAGCACCGGTGCGCGTGGCCGTGGTCACTTTGGCCGTGGCCGAGAGTCCGGGCCGCAGGTTCTGCGGCGGGTCTTGCAGCGTGACCACGACTTTGAAGTCCTTGGCTTCCTGGCTGGCGGAAGTCGTCTGCGAAGTCGAAACGCCGGTAGAACGAACGATGGCATTGTCGCCGATCTCGGTAACGGTCGCCTTGAAAACCTTCCTGGGAATCGCGTCAATGGTGACTTCAGCGGGCTGGCCCAAACGCACATTGACGATGTCGGTCTCATCCACCCGGACCTCGGCGGTAATCACCGACATGTCGGCCAGCGTCATGAGGGTGCTTCCCGGTGAATTCTGGATGCCGATTACAACCGTCTCGCCTTCGCGGACGGGGAGGTTTGTGATGGTGCCGGAGAAGGGCGCGGCGTAGGTGGTCTTCTTCAACACATCGGCAGCGTGAGTCAGATTAGCGCGGTTCTGCGCGATGTGGCGTTCGGCGGAATCCTGCTGCGCTTTGGCCTGGGCAACGCGCGCCTGGGCCTGCGCCAGCCCGGCTTTCGCCGTTTGCCATGCGGCCTTCTGGCTGTCGTATTCCGACTTGGCGATCAGGGAGTCTTTGTACAGACCTTGAGCCCGGACCCAATCGAGTTGGGCCCGTTCGAAATCGGATTGGGCGCGGTTCAGATCGGCGGCGGACGTGTTTAGCCCGGCTGTCGCGGCGACGGCATCCGTCTGCGCCGCTTCGAGTGAGGCCTGGGTGGCGTTCACATCGGCTGAGGACTGCACGTTCTCCAGTTGCGCCAGCAATTGACCTTTCCTGACCTGGTCGCCTTCCTTGACGTAAAGCCGAGTAATCTTGCCGAAGGCGTTGGCCCCGATATTGACGTAGGTCTTCGGCTTGATCTCGCCGGATGCGCTCACAATCGAGGCCAGATCCTGACGCACCGCCTTGCCGGTCTGGACCGTGACCACGCCCTTACGACTCTGGTGGACTGCGATCCCCGCAATCGCCAATAACGCGATCGCGATGCCTCCGCCGATGAATATCTTCTTGCCTATGCTCATTGTTCCCTGGTTACGCTCATCCCCGGATTGGGTGACGCGGACGATAGCGCTACTTTCGGATTCGGCGCTGCCATTACACGCGCAGGCGGCGTAACCGGGCACACGCCATCAGATACGGTAATGCGGGCTCAAAAGTTCCTGCGGAACAAACCCCGTGCGGGTACCGAACCCCAGACCGGCCGGAGCACCGGCCCGACCATGCCTTAATCCAAGGCCATGCCGAGGCCATACGATGATAACAGGTCGATTATAGCCGGGGCGGGGCGGACAATCGAAGAAACTGTTGCGTAGTGTCCCGATTCGGCGCTCGTTGCCCTTACTTTGCGCTCTTTGCGGATCTTCTTTGCGCCCTTTGCGGTTAAGAGTCGAGTCTTGAATGATTCGGGCGAGATCAAACCCTTTACCGCAAAGAACGCAAAGAAGGGCCGCAAAGAGCAAAGTTAAGATCGCGCATTCGATCGGATCTGACAAATTAGGACACTACCAGCTGTTGCCCTCCGGGGCAGGGCTCGAAACCGCCCCTCGGGATGGCGATTCTTGCCGTCTTTACAATTGGTTAGAGGGGTTTAGTTGGTCTTGCCTTGGTCGCACTAAAGTCATAGAATAGCTAGCCAACGGTTGTCGTAAGGAGTACCCCTATGTCCCGGGCCCGGTTTCTGAATCGCCTCTTCGTGATTTTCGTTCTGCCAGTCATCATTCTGGCTATGGTTTCGTTCGCATCCGCACAGGAAGGCAAGGCGGACGCCGCCGATGCCTCCGCCGAAGGAGCATCGTCCCAGGCAAAAAGCAGTTCGGACACCGATCCGCTTAAGCGCCCGCTCACGGAAAAGCAGAAGAAGCAGAATTCCAAGTCCCTGAAGATCGAGTTGAGCAAGACCTACAAGAAATGGCTCGATGAGGACGTGCGCTGGATCATTACCGATGAGGAGCAGAAGGCGTTCAAGTTGCTCTCCAACGATGAAGAGCGCGACCAGTTTATCGAAGCTTTCTGGCAACGTCGCGATCCCACCCCGGACACCATCGAAAACGAATTTAAGGAAGAGCACTACCGGCGCATGGCCTACGCCAACGAACATTTTGCCGCTGGCATTCCGGGCTGGAAGACTGATCGCGGCCGAATTTACATCATGTACGGACCGGCGGACGAGATTGAGTCGCATCCTTCGGGCGGCACTTACGAACGTCCCATGGATGAAGGCGGCGGCGAGACTTCCACGTTCCCGTTTGAAGACTGGCGCTATCGCTACCTCGAGGGGATCGGGCAGGAAGTCATCATCGAGTTCGTGGACACCTGCATGTGCGGCGACTACCACATGACCATGGACCGGTCGGAAAAGGACGCGCTGCTTTACACGCCGAATGCTGGATTGACCCTTTACGAACAGATGGGCATGGCGAACAAGGCGGACCGTTTTACCGGCGGCGGCCTGGAGCGGCTGGGCACGGGCCCGTTCACCAGTGGCAATCAGAACAAGCAGTTTGACCGACTGGAGCAGTTCTACAAGCTCCAAAAGCCTCCCGCAGTCAAGTTCAAGGACCTGGAGGAAGTGGTCAGTCACAAGATCAGCGTGAATCTGATGCCGTTTGATGTGCGCACGGATTTTGTGCGAGTGACCAGCGACACGGTGCTGGTGCCGATTACCATCCAGGTGAAGAATCGCGACATCACATTTGTCAACAAAGATGGCGTGCAGCGCGGGACGGTAAATATTTTTGGCCGGGTCACCACCCTGACCGGTAAGGTCGTGCAGACGTTCGAAGACACAGTGCAGGTGGACGTGCCGGCGGAACTGTTGCCCAAGGTAACGGAAAATTCATCGGTGTACTGGAAGGCACTGCCGCTGCGGCCCAACCTGTACCGGATCGACGTCGCGGTGAAGGACGTCAATGGCGACCGCTCAGGATTGTGGAGCAGTCGGCTGCAGGTACCCAGCTACGACGACGACCGTCTGGCGTCTTCCTCGCTCATCGTGGCGGACACGATGCAGCCGGTCTCGACCAAGGAAATTGGCACCGGAATGTTCGTCATCGGCAATACCAAGATTCGGCCGCGGGTTGCCTCCGCGAACGGCAAGCCGGTAGTCTTCAAACGCAACCAGAAGGTTTATTTCTGGATGCAGGTCTACAATCTCGGTGTGGATGACAAGACGCACAAACCTTCGGCTACGGTCGAATACAATGTCATCAACGCGGCAACCAACAAGGCAGTGATCCATACTGTGGAATCTACGGAACAGATGGGGAATGTCGGCGACCAAGTGACCCTGGAAAAACCTCTCTCGGCCGCCAGTCTCGATCCCGGGATCTATCGCATTCAAATCAAGGTGAATGATAATATCTCCAAGCAGATGGTGGATCCTTCGGCAACTTTTGCCGTCGAGTAAGCCGGAACGCTTGGTCTCCTGCGAGGTGGTTGGAGTGATGCTGGGCAAACTCGGGTTTAAGCTCGGGTTGTTGGGGGTCGCGCTGGCGCTTCCAGTGCTGGCGGCCGATCATTCAGGCTCGATCTCCGGCTCCATCTCCGGCTACGTGCGGAGCGCCTCTGGTGTTCCGCAAATGGGAGCCATGGTGGAAGTCCTGGGCAGCGCGGCCCATAGCCTGAAGGTGTTCACCGACGAAAATGGTTTCTACTCGGCCAGCGGGTTGCTGCCGGGTGTTTACTCCATAAAAGCCTATTCTCCCTCGTTCCTGCCCGCGTTGCGGGAGCGGGTGGGGTTGCGTCCCGGCAGCAGCGTGCTGGTCAATCTCAAACTCAGCGGGCTGTTCGAGGCCATCCAACTTCCCGCCTTGCGTAGCCCGGCCGACGATGATGACTGGAAATGGGTGCTGCGCTCGGACTCCAATCGCCCCATTCTGCGAATGCTGGAAGACGGTTCCCTGGTTGCGGCGGCGGAACCGGGGGCGGATAAGCATGATCTGAAGGGCGCGCTGTCGTTCGTCGCAGGCCCAGCCTCGGGCGGTTTTGGAAGCTCGTCTGACGTAAGCACGGGCTTTGCGCTGGAGCGATCTGTTTTCTCGTCCGGAACCGTCGCCTTGCAGGGCAACGTTGGCTACAACGGTGGTTCGCCCAACACGGTCCTGCGGGCATCCTACAGCCACGCACTGGCAAATGGGTCGAAGCCGGAGATGGCGTTCACCATGCGGCGGCTGGCGGCGCCCGGAATCAATGGGCATGATACTGCGCTGCAGGCGCTGGCGCTCTCTGCGTCCGACGAATTCTCGCTGGGAGATGTTCTGGAACTGCGCTTCGGCAGCGAGCTCCAGACCATTCAATTCCTGGGCCGGGTAACCGCGTTCCGGCCGTTCGGCTCGGCTGATCTGCATCTCTCGCCCAACACCGTGCTGGAGTATCGTTACGCTACTTCGGAACCGGACAGGCGGGTAGAAAAAGGCTTTGACTCGGCGCCCGCCGACCTGAGCGAGTCCAACCCGCGAGTCAGCATGGCGAGGTTCTCGAGCACGCTGGAGCGAGCCCATCATCACGAACTGTCGCTCTCCCGCCGCATCGGCAACACCAATTTGCAGGTGGCCATGTATTCCGATCGCGTCGTAGACCCGGCGCTGACCGGCGTTGGCGATGCGTCGGCGGACACCGGAGAAGTGCTGCCTGACCTCTACTCCGAAACCTTCACCTACCGGGGCAGGGACCTGGATGCTCGCGGCATGCGCGTGGTTTTGCAGCGCAAGCTGGCGTCTGACCTGACCGCGACCCTGGATTATGGCTACGGTGGAGTGCTCGATCTGAGCCATCCCGATGTTGCCTTGCAGGACGCGCACCGCGACACTTATGTGCGTGACCGCCACAGCGCGGCGGCGAAATTCAGCGGTGTGCTGCCGGGCGCCAAAACGCGCTGGATCGCTTCCTATCGCTGGATCAGCGGGCAGGCGCTCACGCCGGTGGACATGTTTAACGAGTCGGCGGGGCAATCCGATCCATATCTGAATCTATTCCTGCGTCAACCTATCCCCGGGACCGGTTTTCTACCCGGTCACATGGATGCGGTCGTGGATATACGCAATCTTCTGGCCCAGGGATATGTCCCGGTAATGGGGCAGGACGGGCGCACGGTCTACCTGGTGCAGTCGGCCCGCACCGTTCGCGGCGGCGTAGCCTTCACTTTCTAAAGATGTTCCCCATATCCTCGGATTCAAACTGAGCTCAATTTCCAGTTGCCGGTTCCCGGTTCTCCGCCCGGTGCAAAAAGCTCATGCGCGTATCGCTAAGACAAATAACGGATGGACGGGATATAATCGGCGGCACTTTCGATAACAGGGGCGGCAGATGTTGGTTCCGTCGGCGTATTTTGTCGGCGTGAACAAGGAGAATTCCCATGAGATTGAGGATCATCCTCGCCTGTTTCGTATTAGGAGTGGCGTCGCTGGCCGCCCAAACCTTCCGGGGAACCGTTTTGGGGACCATTACCGACCCGTCGGGGGCGGTCGTGTCCGGTGCCACCGTTGCGGTGCGTAATGTCAACACGGGCCAGGAGCGGACCACCCAAACCAGTGCGGACGGCAGCTACAGCGTTCCTGAATTGCCCATTGGAAGCTACACGGTGACGGTCACCCAGAGCGGCTTTCAAACCTCGGTCACGAAAGGCGTGGTGGTGGATGTCGCCAGCGAGCGCCGGGTGGACGTCGTGCTCCAGGCCGGGCAAGTCTCGCAGACGGTGGAAGTCTCCGGCGAAGAGCTGCCCCAGGTTGATACCACCACTGCTCAGTTGGGCGGGACCCTGACTTCGGACACCATTGCCAATCTGCCGGTGAATGGGCGCGACTATACCAAGCTGATTTATTTGAACCCGGGAGTTGCCGGGTCACCCGACCAGATTTCGGATTCCCCGGGATCCTACGGCACCTTTTCAATGAACGGTTCGCGGGGCCGGTCGAACAATTTCCTGCTCGACGGCACCGACATGAATGACGGCTATCGCAACGATCCTGCGATTAACGAAGCCGGCGTGTTCGGCGATCCGGCCACCATTCTTCCCATCGATGCCGTGGCTGAACTGCGTACCATCTCAAACTATGAGGCGGAATACGGCCGCAACAGCGGGGCCGTGGTCAACATTGTGACCAAGAGTGGTACCAATACCTGGCACGGCTCGGGGCTGGAGTACCTGCGCACCGGGCAGTTTGGGGCACGCAACTACTTCAACAACGAGGGACCCAAAAATCCATTTCACAATAATCAGTTTGGAGCTTCGCTGGGCGGTCCGATCGTCAAGGACAAGACGTTTTTCTATTTCAACTATGAAGGACAGCGTGAAACCGGAGCGCAGGCGGGCCAGAGCTGCGTGCCCGACCCGGTTCAGATTGCCCAGGCCCAGGCGAATATTACGTCCTGGGGTGAAACCCTGAATCCGGTCACCGCGGCGCTGCTGGCGCGAAACCCCTGGCCGAGCCCGAATATCGGTGGGGCCATAAGCGACGGAAATGGCTGCGACTCAAACAACGTTTCGACCGCCATTAACTTCACCAACCGTATCGACAGCCTGATTGGCAAGATCGACCACAATTTCAATCCCAGCAACCTGCTGACCGGACGCTACTACTTCGGCGACAGCACGCAGTCTTTTCCTCTGTCCTTGACCGGCAGCGGCGGTCAGGTGCCGGGTTTCAACACCCATACTCCGACGCGAGTGCAGCTGGTCTCAATTTCTTACGTGAAGGTCGTCAACGCCAACCAGTTGAATGAAGCGCGCCTGGGCTGGAACCGGTTTGCCGAAGGGTTCTTCCCGGAAGACCAGAATTTCAATCCCGATTCCATCGGTCTGAATACCGGAGTATCACCATATGATTCCGGTCTTCCGGTGATCAGCGTGGGCGGCTTTTCCGGCTTGGGCGCGAGTTCGTCCGTGCCGCGCAACCGGGTGGACGCCAACTGGCACTTCATTGACAACTATTCGTGGAAGTCGGGCAAGCACGATATCAAGTTCGGCTACGAGTTCCGCCGCACCACCATCACGCAGCTCATCGACCACAATTTCCGGGGCGAGCTGAGCTTTGACTCGATTGCGGATGCGAATCCGCTGAATACAACTGGCTCCCTGACTGCGCTGGAAGCGCTGCTCGAGGGCATCCCGGACGGCGGAGGTCAAATCACCGGCAACACCCTGCGGCATACTTCGGAGAACAGCCACGGCGTTTATCTGCAGGACAGCTTCCGCTGGACCCCGCGCCTGACCCTCAACTTCGGTCTGCGCTGGGATTACTTTGGGGTGGTCAAAGAGAAGAACAATTTGCTGTACCAGTTCGATCCCGCGAACGGCGGTTCCACGGTGCAGGTGGGAAGCGGCGGGCCCTCCGGCCTTTACAATCCTGATTACAATAATTTCGCGCCCCGCGTCGCTTTCTCCTACGACCTGACCGGCAAAGGCCGGACCGTACTCCGCGGCGGATGGGGCCTCTTCTATGATGCCTTCTCCCAGGACATTTTCCTGGGACACCTGCCCTGGAACTGTATCTTCTGTCCCGGGCCTGCCTATCCCGGCACGGGACCGGCTGGACTCCAATTCGGAGGCGTAAGCGGTGCCGCGCTGGATCCGACTCAGCCCGTCTTTAGCGGTTTTGGCCCGAACAAAGATTTCTTCGCGGCCGATCCGAACCTGCGCACGCCCTATACTCAGAATTTCAATCTGAACATTCAACAGCAAGTGGGCAGCAAGGCGGTGCTCCAGATTGGATATGCGGGATCGAAGGGGACCAAACTGTTCCAGTTCCTGGATATCAACCAGCCCAGTCACGCGGTCATCACGGCCTCCGACCTGGCTAATGGCGTCGGCTATGGCAGCGTCCCAGTAAACTTTCCTAATTTTTTATATCTGAATCAGGAGAGGTCTTCGGCCAACTCCATTTATCACTCGCTGCAGACCAGTCTCCACGTCAGTAGCTGGCATGGACTGTCTACCCAGGCGAATTTCGTCTGGTCACACGGCATTGACACCGCCAGCGACCTGGAGGATTTCACTCCCAACCAGGCCCAGCCGCAGGACAGCACCAATCCCGCCGGAGACCGGGGGAATTCCAGTTTCGACATCCGCCACCGCTTTACCTTGAACTTCAATTATGAATTCCCCAAGATGGGCGGAGCGCTACCCAGGCTGAAGAACGGCTGGGGCATGGACGGAGTGGTGAACCTGCAGGACGGCCAACCCTGGCAGCTGAATTATGGATTCGAGGGCGACTATTCCGGCGCCGGCGAAGGGTTCGACCGGCCCGATGTGATTGGCCCCCTCCATTACTCGACCAACCCGTCGGCCTTCCTCGACCTGAGCTCTTTCGCCGCGCCCTGCACCTGGAGCCCGGCGCCCGATCCGAATGATAGTACCGAGGCCAATTGCGTGGCGGGCACGCGGCACTTCGGCAACGAGGGACGCAATTCGTTGCGCGGCCCAAGCTTCAAGGAGTTCAACTTCTCGGTCTACAAGAACACCGCATTGACCGAACGGGTGAACCTGCAAATCCGGGCGGAGTTCTTTAACCTGCTCAACCACCCTAACTTCTCGAATCCTGAACTTCCGAACTTTATCGCTGACGCGGGTTCGCCGGACCACTTCACAGGGCAGCAAGTGGGCTTCTACCAGATCACGGCCACGGGCGATACCGGCATCGGCAACCCCTTCCTGGGTGGGGGCGGGCCGCGGGGCATGCAGCTGGCGGCGAAGATTACGTTCTAGATTGTCCGGTCTCCCGGCCCACGAGGGTGCTCCCGTCCAAGCTCCGCTGGGGCGGGGACTTTCCGTACCACCCGTTCATTGCAGTAGAGATTCACCTTGATCCCCCGCTTGACTCGATCTCCAGTTACAAAAACTCCCCGCCCAAGCGGAGCTTGGACAGGGCACCCTCGAGACCAGGAAGTTGTACCTGGACAGGGACTTTATCGGTCTATCGCCCCGTGGTAGGTTTTTTCATCTGACCAATTCTTACGTGCGGACAATCGTGATGCGCCGTGCCTACTCCATCTGTCTCCTGACCTGCCTCTCGTTGGCGCCGCTGTCCCTCGCGCATCACATCAAGCAGAGTGCAGCCAAGACGATGCCGGTGACCACGTCTTCGCCCAAGGCGCGGGACTTGTTTGACCGTGCTCTTACCGATTACGAGAACCTCTATCTGGAGCGGGCCAACATTGGCTGGCGGGCAGCGGTCGAGGCTGATCCCAACTTCGCCGTGGCCTATGTTTTCATCGCTTACAACAGCAGTGATCCTGCGGAAGCCAACGCGGCGCGGGCAAAGGCCAAGCTGCTGGCCCCGAAGGCCTCGCCCGGAGAGCGCCTGTTGATCCAGTGGATCACCAGCGTGAAGGAGAATAATTTCATCGCCGGCATTTCCGCCATGAACGACCTGCTGGAGATGTTTCCCAAAGACAAGCGTCTGGCCTATCTGGCAGGGAACTGGATGATGGGACAGAACAGCTATGAGCAGGCGCAAAAATCGCTGGAGCGGGCGCTGGCAATCGACAAGAATTATCCCCCGGCCCTGAACGATCTGGGCTACTGCTATGCTCAAAGCCGCCAGTATGCCAAGGCCTTCGAAGTCATGGAGCGCTATGTCGCGGCGCTTCCCAACCTGCCCAATCCGCAGGATTCCTATGCTGAGATCCTGCGCATGTCGGGCAATTTTGAGGCCGCGCTTGAGCACTACCGGTCGGCGCTGAAGATCGATCCGGAATTTGACTACTCCCAACTGGGACTAGGAGACACGTATGCGCTGATGGGCAACCAGGTGCAGGCGCGGGTCGAGTATGACAAGGCCATCCACAACGCACACACGGAAGCGGACCGCCTGGCCTATGCTTTGCAGAGTGCCACCACCTGGGTGCGTGAAAGCAATTTTGCCGAAGCCGACAAAGCCTTTGCCGCGGTTGCCGAAAAGGCCCACGCCGCGGGCTTCGACCTCGCCGAAGCAGAAGCCCATCGAATGATGAGTCTTTACCAGACCGACGATGCCGAGGCATTGAAGCAGTTGGCATCGGCCGAAGAGGCCCTGACCCATCCCACGAGCAGCCTTTCGGAATCCGACCGTCAAGACGAACGGGCCAGGATCTTGCGCTGCCGCGCGGTCCGCGCCGATCACGCCGGCAACCACGAACTCGCCACCCTGACCTTGCAGCAATTGGAGACTATGGCCGGCAGCACTCGCAGCGCTGTGGTGCAGAGTTCGTATCACGGCGCCGCCGGGACATTGCTGATGGGTCAGCAGAAAGTTCCGGAGGCGATCGCCCACCTGGAGGAAGACGAGGACAATCCCTACTCGCTGGAACTGTTGTCCCAGGCCTACTCGATCACTGGCGCCAGCGACAAGAGGCACGAAGTCGAAGTCAAACTGCGCGCCAGCAACGCGCCCACCATGGAACAAGCCCTGGTCGTCCCGGCGGTTCGCTCCCGGCGACCAGACGGCGAGTAAGCGACTTCTTCCCGGTCAGCCGAGGACTGGCCGACCATCGGACTGAGGAACCAACCCTGCTCAAGAATCGGTCATCCTAGCCGCGCAGTTGTGGTACGCTCCACTCCTCATGACGGACGTCAAGCGTGAACGCCGCTCCGGGCAGCGCATTGCGGCGCGCGTGCCGGTCTCCATCAAGACCCAGCGCGGGGCGGTCGCGACCACCGGCTTCACTCGCGATTTGAATGCGGGCGGAATGTTTCTCTATACCGACTCTCGTATTGTCGCCGGGAGCGAGCTGGAAATGGTCTTGATTCTCCCGCCGGAACTCACCCACGGTGAAAGACAGTGGGTGTGCTGCCGGGCCTCGGTCGTAAGAGTAGAAGATAGCGAGGATGGCGGAGATTTTGGCGTGGCCGCGTGCATCCGCAGCATTGAAGTTCTGCCAGAAATTCCCAGCTAAATATTTGAGCAGGTTGGACTTGCACCGCATCTGTTCCGTCCGTGCGAGGGCATTGCGGAGAGTGCGAGGGCTCGCTCAAAAAATTCAGAAAATATTTGGAATTTTTAATGACATGTGCATCAGTTTTGGTGCAATAATGCAGGCCCTTGAATTGCTCTGGTTCAAGGGATCCCTGATTCAGTCGATGCAGGTTAGAGAAATTGCTGATTCAGGCAATTCTGATCTGAACTGACGGTCTCGAAAATTCGGGTGGTCCGGTATGTGGATGGAAAAATTGCTGGCCGGCGTGTTGCGTGTGCTCACCCCGCTGGGGCCACGCTACATCAAGCTTTCACTGGCGCAGCGGATCTATTTAATGTGGGTCTTCCGTCATTTTCAAGTTCTGCCCCTGCAAGTTCTGACGCCCCGGCAACGCCGATTGATCGACGCATTATGCGTGGAGCCCCGCTTCGTCTCGCTGACCGAGCCGGACGGATGGGAAGCCCCGATCCTCGGAACCCTGGAGCGCCGCCCACCCATCCCCACGACGCAACGCCGCCCCAACGCCCGCATCTCGGATGCGGTGTCTTCCTTTGGCGCTGACCTGTACAACGCGAACCGCCATTCCTGACCAGCGGCGCGCATCCCGTTTCAAAGTTTCGAGTTTGAAGGTTTCGGCCGTGAAGCTTGAAACTTTGAAACGTTGAAACTTGCGGCAGGGATGGCGTTGGTGCGGCCGCAAGCCGCTGTGTTATATTCGAGAGCGCTGTTGGCAGTCAGCTGATCAAGTGGTTCCGGCACGCAGCTTCCCGGCTGCAGCATGAAGCGATGGCCCGCAACCCGCGACAAGATACGGCGGGTCCCCGGGGCTGAAACTCAATCCAGAAACGGGCGCGTAGCTCAATTGGCAGAGCAACTGACTCTTAATCAGTAGGTTGTAGGTTCGATTCCTACCGCGCTCACCATCCCTTAAACGACACCTATCAACCGGGGTGGATCACGTCTTCCGTTTGCGCTCGGGAACTACCAACACGCAGATGGGGCTGCTGGATTCCCGGCATCGGTGGTTTCGCCATTGGCTCGACTGCCCAGAGTGGGTACTGCGATTACAATCCGTAAAGACAACCGCGCGGGGCTGAGTCCCGCGTCCAGCCCGCCTATGACGGGTTGGATGGGAGGCTCACATGATGGTCTTCGAGAGAAATGAAATGTATCAGGTCAAAGGCATCGCATTGGAGTATGTGCAGGTTCTCATAAACACCTTGCGCCATCTGGACACGCATCCGCTATCTATCGAGAACGCGAGAGAGTTGGCCGGATACATGGAAGGTCATCTGGACGCACACGTACAGAACCAAAACGGAAACGAGGCAACGACCTCGACAGAGAGGCGGTAGCAAAGTGAAAACAGCAGCGGTTGGCCTAGCGGGGTACATCGTATTCTTCATTGCATGGGTCTGGTACTTTCTCAGGCCGGGGTTCGACAAAGCAATCGGGATGGCTGCACTCAAAGCCGCCCTATGGGGAAACCCGGTGTTCTGGACGTTGGGGATTACAGCGGCGTTTGGCAGTGCATCGTTGTATCTGCTGGCCCGTAGATAGAGTTGTTTGAGCCGCCCGGCCAGAGGAACATTCTCTGCGTTTTTCGAATACCAGATGATGCTGAACTCAGCGCCAGCCAAGTACAGGCTGAGGGCAAACATGAGAAGTACAAAACGCATTGCGCAAAACTATACGCCCAACGTGGAGGTGCGCACAATGTGCGAAAGGACGAAATGACATGTTCTATAAACTCACCGAATCGTGAGCATCGCGTCGGTGGAATGTTGTAAGGAACCCGACGTGCCCGTGACGATGATCGTGTACGTTCCTCCAGGAGTGCCGCTGCTGCCACCACCACTGCTGCTCGTGCTGCCGCCGCCGCAAGCGACCTCCAAAACTAAGCCAGTCAATACCACCCACGCTAGCATCACCGGTGGAATTTTCCCTTTCCGGTGTTGTTTCGAGTCGAAACTAATACCCACCACAACCAATCCGAGCAGCGACAACCAGACTCCATAAAGCCGTCGAAAGCCAGCGCTGGAGGGCAAAGCGCCTGCGCTTGGCCCCGTGGTGTCGACAGTCAACGATGCAGGAGTCCCGGCAGTTATGGAATTAGGACTGATCGAACATTTCGGGGCCAGCGATGGCAAGGGCTTCACGGAGCAGGAAAGAGCGACGGCGCTGTTGAAGCCGCCTGCTGTGGTTACATTCACTGTGGCGGTGGATGATGTGCCGGGGCTTATCGTACCCGGCGTGAGCGGAGAAGCGGAGAGCGAGAAATCTGGAGTCCCTGTGACGGAAACAAGGGCGCTGGCGGATTTGGTGGGATCAGCGACGCTGGTGGCGGTCACTGTCGCGCTGTTGTTGGCGGTTACTGTGGGAGCAGTATAGAGGCCGGAGGCAGAGATACTGCCAGCGGTTGCGGACCAGGTGACAGCCGTATTCGTGGTGTTGGAGACGTTAGCAGTAAATTGCTGGTCACCCCCAGACAACACACTTGCTGAGGTTGGAGAGATGCTCACCGAAACCGGTGCGACGGATGTTCCAAAGAACTCTGCCATATCAGGAGCAGAGGCTGCGGCGCCGGCGAACCCGCTAGTGATTCCCTGCGTCTCGAGCATCATCCGCAAGGTGCTCTGGTGCTGATAGGTAGCTGTCGATTGATATGCTGGCTTCACCTTTGGTCCGGCAACCATCCACTCCACCCGCCCACCTCCATTCGTGTTGTCGCCTCCAGATTCATCAAAGACGATGACTAGGAGGCCGTCGGTCGTGAACTGCGAATTAGTCAGAAGGGGAGCGATGTTGGTCCGTAGCCAGCTATCGGCTTGGGCCGCGGAGCCATCATGCAGATCGTTGCAACCGTCCGGGGTTACAAACGAATAGTTAGGCAAGGTTCCGTTGGCGAGATCCGTAGCAAATTGCGTGAACGGAACTAGGTTAAGCTTCTGCGCCGCGCTATTTTGCACATCCATCAGGTAAGCCAGCGGGAAGTGCCGAACGTAACCTGTGCATCCGTTGAAATTCCAATCGCCGCCCGTGTATCCCACAGACGGCAATCCCTCACCGTAGCCTTTCCATGTCTTACCAGCCGTTAGAAGCTCACGAACCACATTGTTTTCGGAGACCGGAAAGCTGCCCGGAGTCTGACTGTCGTCGTTGGTGAGAATTTGCCCAGTCGTGAGCATAAAATAGTTGCCGATAGATGGATGCGTGTTGGCGTAATACTGAGTTGCCAACCCGTACTTGTTTATCAGGCTGTTCAAATAAGGCATGGAAGAACTGCCGACCACGTTTGAGTAGGTGGTGTTTTCCTCAAGCACAATGACCACATGATTAGCGGTCGGCACTTGAGCCTGGCTGAACAACACTAAGCTGAATGCAAATGACAAAACGCTAAGCAAGGATCTCGGTTCAATTCCGTTTCGCGCTGCTCTGGCTTCTTCTCCACGTACCCTCGTCAATACCTGACCGGAATCGTGCAGTCTGCCCCGTTTTCGAGTGGTCGCGGTAGGGACCGCACCTTGAACGGTACCCTTCTCAATCTTCGCCAAGCTTACCTGTTCTGTTCGCTTGGGAGAGGCGACCTTTTCAAAGGATTTTTCCATAAATTATGGCGTTGGCATACTTGAGCGCATGGAGCACAGAGTCGAACACCTCAGCCATCTGGTAGCTCAGGAGGAAAAAGAAGAAGTAGAATTGCGCTGGTCTGGCGTCCTGCCACTGCAAAGCCCAGTTCGTCAGTGGCTTTCGAATGGCCGGAAGATTTGCCAACCATGCGAAAGAAATTCCAATCGCGGCACCGGCAAGAATGTCGGTTGCGTAGTGCTCCCCGATAAAAATGCGGGGTAGACAAATCACCAACGAGATGTAGAAAAATGCGAACCAACCCGCGCGTCGGGAGGCAAAGAAGATTCCGGTCGCCAGTGCGAAGAAAAACACTGCATGATCGCTGGGAAATGAGCCTACGCCTTCCCAGTCGGCCCCGCTTATACCATACGGAACACGGAGCAAGAGTCGCGCCTCGTTCAACGGTCTGGGACGGAAAAACACCCAGGTTAGAATCCGGGAAACTACCAGAGCCGGGAAGCTTGCCATCATGCCCGCCAGCAAAGCTTCACGCCTGCTCCGCATATCCGCGCTCAGGAACCATAGCGACCAGATGAGTCCGATGACTACCATTCCCTTGACTAAGTTACTGGTGCTGATCCAGATTACAAACTCATCGAACCTGATCGATCGTTGAGCGAACCCATTGATGAATGATGTGATCGCCAGATCAAAGCTATTCAATGTTGCGACCTCGGTCTTCCGACAGTTTAAGACAGCCTCTCCGAAAGGTCCTAATTCTGTTTGTTGGTGATAAATCGCGATTAAACCAACAACCCCCAAGCTGAGACGGGAATTCGAAAACTTTCATTTCCTCCGTCCGGGTGGAGGGGCCACGTTAATAGAATGCCATCCCCTGGCGTTAAGCCTAAACTCGGGCGGATTCCCCAGAGAAACACGGTTTGCGGAGGTTGAGTTAGTTGAACTCGAGGACGCCGGCTCCGGACCCCATTTTATCCCGAGGAGACAGGATGACAAACTTTGGGACGTTGAGCTGTGCGTTTCCCGGCGTCCGAGCCGGCCAGTTTGAGGACTGTAGCGGATACTGTAGCGACCACGGGCTTAGATGGGCCGGCATGGGCTGATAGTTTCACTCGCCGGACTACGCTTTTGCAATGGTATGCACATGGATGCCAACCCATGCAAACGGGCAAAGAATAACTCTTAATCAATAGGCTGTAGGTTCGATTCCTACCGCGCTCACCATTCCTATCAGCAGCTTGCCCACCGCCTAGCCAGCACAATCAGGAGCAGCTATCAGTCAACAGATCCACAATTTTGCAAAATATCAGTTGGCCGGGACTTGTCGCGGTTTTGATCCCAGGAACGAATAGAACGCAATGTAAATGTAAGCCAGGAGAGGAATTGTATAGGCGAGCGCGATGCTGCCGGATTTCTCCGAGATCAGTCCCATCAACGGGGTCAGGACAGCGCCGCCAACAATGGCCATCACCAGCAGCGACCCGCCGATTTTCGTGTTTGGGCCCAACCCTTTCAGCCCAAGGGCAAAGATGGTGGGGAACATCAACGACATGAAAAAGCTGGTGAGGAAAACACACCACAAGCCAACCCATCCCGGGAACAACACTCCAATCCCCACCAGAAAGATGCTGGCTACGCCGTACGCCCCCATGAGCTTATTCGGGGCGATGAATCGCATCAGGTAGGCCGAGACAAATCTTCCCACTCCGAATGCAGCCAGCGTTCCGGTCAGGAAGTATCCCGCAACTTTCTCCGGCTGGTGCGTATATTCCTGGACGTATTGTATAAAGTAACTCCAGGTTCCTACCTGGGCGCCCACGTATAAAAACTGCGCGACCACGGCCAGCAGAAAGTGCGGATACCCGAACAGTTCGGTGAAATTTCCGTGGTCGTCCGTGCTGTTTTCATGTTCCCCCTGGATGCTGGGGAATTTTGTGAGCAGAATGAGGACGGCCCAGAGCAAGGCGATCCCGCCAATGACCAGATAGGGTTTGACTACCCGGAGCGTTTCCGCGCGCAGGTACGCTTCGTATACGCCCTGGAGCTTTTGTGCCGCGACTTCCTGCGGGGTCAGTTCAACGCCGGAAAAAATAAAGATCGTCCCGATCAGGACTCCGGTGATTGAGCCGAGGGGATTGAATGCCTGGGAGAAATTCAGCCGCCTTTCGGAGCTCTCCGGATCTCCCAGTTGCGCAATAAACGGGTTGGAAGCCGTTTCCAGAAACGAAAGGCCGCTTGCGATTACAAACAACGCCAGCAGGAAAAACTCATAACGCCCCGCCACGGCGGCAGGCCAGAACAGGAAAGTGCCCAAGGCATACAAAACGAGGCCGGTGACGAATCCCGCCTTGTAGCCGACTCGCCTCATCAGCAAGGCTGCGGGCATGGCCAGCAGGAAATAACCCATGTAGAAAGCGGACTGCACCAGGCCGGCCTGAAAGCGTGAAATCGCAAACGACTTCATGAACTGACGGATCAGCACGTCATTCAGGTTGTTCGGTATTCCCCAGAGGAAGAACAGGGCGGTCACCAGAACGAAAGGAAGCAGGTGACCCGCAGGAAACAGGTGGCTATGGGCGTGATCTCCGGAAGGGGTGGTGTTTCCAGCTGTAGAGACGGGCATCGTTCCCTTTCCTCAGACTAGAAAACTGCGATTGCGGACGTTCCCCTGTCCCGCGATGCGACTCAATCGAGGCGGACCATGATCTTGGTGAAGCGTGCAGGATTGTCACTCCACGCCCGCAGAATATCCGGGCCATCCTCGATGGATACGACGGAACTCACGGCATCGTCGACCGGAAAACGCTGGCCCTCTAACATCCGGATCACTTGGCGAAAGTCCTCGGGCAGGGCATTCCGCGAGCCCATAATGTCGAGTTCCTTCTGGACGAACAGCCGCGTTTCGTAAGCCACTGGCTCTTTGGCATAGCCGATGTAGACCACGCGCCCGGTAAACGCGACTTCTTCCACGGCCGCTCGAAAAGTCTGCGGCAGGCCGATGGCCTCGATGATGACATCGGGGCCGAAACCGTTCGTCAAATCGAGCAGGCGCTGGTGCAAAGGCTCCCTGCTGGTGTTGATGGTCTCGGCGGCGCCGGCCTTGCGGGCGAGACTCAACTTGTCATCATCGAGGTCGATCCCAATGACTTTGGCGCCGCGGAAACTTGCCGCCGCGATCGCCCCCAGGCCTACGCCGCCGCAGCCAAACACCGCAACCGAGTCTTCTCCCGCAACCCGGCCTCGCGCCACGGCATGAAACCCGACAGTCAGCGGTTCGACCAGACAAAGTTCCTTGATGGTGAGGTTTGCGGTATAGAGTTTCTCCGCCGGCATGTTGATGTACTCGGTCAGCGCTCCATCTCGCTGCACCCCGAGAGTCTCGTTGAACTGGCAGGCATTCGGTCGCTGGCGAAGGCAGGATGCGCACTTGCCACAACTCGTATACGGAGACATGGTCACATCGGTCCCGGCGGCCAGCGCCGGGTTGTCCTTACTTCCGTGTACGATGGTCGCCGCGACTTCATGGCCGGGTATGCGGGGGAAGGTTACCAGCGGATTCTTGCCGCGGAAGGAATTAAGATCGCTTCCGCACAGTCCAATCATGCGGACCTTCAACAGGAGCTTTTCGTCTGAAGCCACGGGCTCGGCGATTGACTCCACCGCGGCTTCACCGGTTTTCTTGATGATCAGGGCCTTCATGCTTGTGGGGGCGCATCAGCGCTGCTTACTCTTGGTTCCCCGGCCTGCTGCATGGCCAAACGCGATTGAAGACCGGGCCTCAGCGCACGCCGTATAGCACGCTACCATGCGGGGGCAGGGTTACGGTGACAGCGTCTGTCGAACCCAGGTCCTTGTGCTCCCACAGGTCCCGCAAATTGCGCTTCCCCGCAGGCCAGCCCAGATCTTGCCATGAATACTTGACGCTCTGACTTGACTCTTGCAGGTTGAAGATTGCGAGATAATGGCCGCCTGCGGGTGATTCCGCCACCCACACCACCGCCTTGTCCGTCGTGACAACTGGATGATTGCCGGTTGAGTGTTGATCTACCGCAATGACCTCGGGATTGGTAAGCAGTGAAGTTGTCCAGGCATCGGCTTTCGGCAAGTCGCCGCCCACCATCAGAGGTGACGGAAAGATGCACCAAAGCGTGACAAAAGTTCTCTGCTCGTCGTGCGAAAGGCGGCTATAGCGCGGCTGGCCCCATCCCGGAGCCGGCCCCAGGTATCCCAGCGGCAGCATGTCGGCGTCCGGCCAATGTCCCGGTACCGCCTTTCCGGCCCACTTCGCCACGTTCGCAAACTGGTCGCCGAGCCCTTGCGGATAGTCGACCGTGCTGTGCCACAGGTCCCAGATGTCATTCGAGATCCGCCACATCTGGGCATACTTCCGCATCTCTTCCGCCTTTGTCGAGCGGCGCGGGCCCGGGCGACAGACTCAGAACGATCGGACGGCCCGTCTTGGCCAGCGCCGCGCTCAACATCTGGATTTCATCGCCTTTGTAGGGACGGCTGCTGATGCAATCCACCTTGATCAGGTCCACCTCCCAGCTGGCATAGAGCTTGGCGATCGAGTCGTAGTAGGCTTGCGCTCCCGGCTTCGAACCCTCAACGCCATAGTTGTCGAAATTCCAGGGACAAGTGTCGGTTGAGTCGGCGGCGTCCGTGGCGTGGAAAGACGATCCGGCGATCGGCAGATTTTTTTCCACCGCCTGCTTCGGAATGCCGCGAAGAATGTGAATGCCAAATTTCAGGCCGAGCGAATGTACATAATCAGCCAGCGGCTTAAATCCGGCACCGTTCGCGGCGGAGGGGAAACGGTTCACGGCCGGCGTATAACGGCCGAATTCGTCCATGCTGTACTGCGACGTCTTGGAATTTCCATACGGCGTGGGGTTGGTAACGAACCACTCCATGTCCACCACGACATACTGCCAGCCAAATGGTTTCAAGTGTTCGGCCAGCCATTGAGCGTTGGCTTTGACATCGGCTTCTTTGACCGTGGTGCCGTAGCCGTCCCAACTGTTCCACCCCATGGGCGGGGTCGCGGCCAGGAGCGAAGGATGATCGATTTCTGCCGGCCCGGCGGCCTGTCCCAGGACCGCACTGCCCGAAAACAAAACCAGGGCCAGAGCCAACAGAAGAAACGGTTCCTTCATATCTGCCATATCTGCTTCTCCGCCATTCTCCGCGTCTTTCGCGGATGAGGGTATCTGAGCCGTTCGACAACCTTGTTCATTCTCGATCAGGCATATGGGGTCAATTCTTTCCAGACTTCAGCGCGACGGCACCACAGGTAAGATCAGGGCCGAGGGATGCTCGGCATCATGATAGATCGTGTTGGTCGCTGCAACATAGTTCCTGGCGAAGGCAGGTTCTTCCCCGGTGTTCAGATTTCTGTCGAAGCGGGGGAAATTACTGCTCGAAATTTCCAGCCGCAGCGCGTGACCCTTCAGGAACACGTTGCTGGTAGACCACAAGTCGATGGTGAATTTGTAAACCTCTCCCGGATTCATCAGGCTGGCTTTCTCCCGTGAATCCCGGTAGCGGGCGCGGATGATGCCTTCGGTCAGGTTCCGCGCAAATCCATCCGGCCCTACGTCGACCAGTTTGGCGGTGAAATCGGTGTCCACAGCCGAAGACTTGGCGAATAGTTCCAGGCTGACCGGACCGGTGACTTCCGTATCCTGCGTGAACACGGGCGTGCTGTAGACCAAAACATCGTCACGGGCCTCGACCGCGCGCTGGTCCCGGGGTCCAGGCGGCAGGTGCTTACTATCGCAGCACAAGGGACCGCCCACGGTGGGCGCGGGATTCGCCGGATCATAGATGTAGTGATCGGCGGGTTCCGACCGCGGGGACAGGGTTGAAAGGCTGCCGTCTCCACGAAGCGAGGCCGCGCTTTTTGCGGAATGCAGAAAATATCTTGTACTTTGGGTCCGGGCCAGCGGCCAGTCATCCTCTTCCCGCCACTGGTTGGCGCCCATGACGAAAATCTTCACTGGCTTGCCTGCGAATTCGTTTTGCACGCCCTTAAACAGGTAGTCATACCATTTAAGAGTAACGTCATTTTCATCGAACTCGGCGGCTGCGGGTCCAAAGTCAACCTGGCCGATCACCCTGCCGGTGCCGGCGTGACCTCCAATGGTCACGAGGAGGTGCTGGCCTTTGCGTGCCGCTTCGCTGCCCCCGTGAGCCTTGATCCCCATGTAGTTGCGCAGCGATCCGCCCTGAAAAATGTCGTACCACGCAGCCACGGTAAGCACCGGAACTGTGATATCGCCGTAGTGTTCTTCAATCGATATCTGTTTCCAGTACTGGTCATAGGTGGGATGAGCCAGCCAATCCAGAAAGTATGGGGCCAGGGAGGAGGCTGTGTCCGGCGCCGCCGCAGGATCGGGAAAATTGAACAGCGGGTAGTTGACCAGCGGCAGGGTCCAGGCGCCTCCGAGGGCATTGGTGTTTTTCTCGACGGTCCGATCGAAGGTGTCTTGCGCCAGGCCCGAAGTCCACGACTGGTTGAACCATTGTTCGAATGCGCCACCCTGGTAGGTCCAGTTTTCGTGATAGTTGCTGGCCGTCACCACCGGGCAGATGCCGGCAAGATGCGGGGGATGGGCGATAGCGGCCAGCATCTGCGTGGCACCGACGTAAGAACCGCCCCACATGCCGACCTTGCCATTCGAATAAGGCAGCGCCGCCGCCCATTCCACGGTGTCGTAGCCATCATCCGGTTCGTGCTTGAACGTGTACCAGTCTCCTTCGGATGTATAGCGGCCGCGGACATCCTGCACGATGACAACATATCCGCTGGCAGCGGCCCTGATAGCGAAAGATGCTGAGGCGCTCTTGTTGTACGGCGTGCGTTGCAGCAGGACCGGAAACTGCCCGTCCGCCTTCGGCCGGTAGATATCCGCGTGCAGCGTGACCCCGTCGCGCATCTTGGCGGACGCGTGCTCCATGGTCACTTCATAGGGCTGAGCAGCATGAAGCAGGCAGGTGGTCAGAATCAGGCCGAGAGCGGCCGCATACCGCGCGGTATTCCTAAAGAGCATGGCGCAAGTCCCCCGTAGGCACGAAGCCGCTAAGGTATCAAGTTTTGCGGTCTTTTTGGAGATGAAATGCGCCGAGCCCAGTGCTCAGGGGGTAGCACTAAGGTCCACTGTTAAGGAGGGCAGTGACGGCGGCCTCAACCTGGTCGAAAGGCTGGTCCGGTCCCGGCGCAGGCTGCAGGCGTCCCCGGCGATCGATCAGAAAAATCGCCGGATAACGCGCGATGTCGCGATACAGGTTGGGAACTCCGCCGGTGAGGGTGAGCAGCGGGTAGCTTACCGGCACCTGTTCCAGAAATTTCCGTTGCACATTGACGTCCTCGTCCGACAGCCCGAACACCATGAGCCCCTGATCCTTCCGTTGCCGGTATAACCGGTCGAGTTGTGGCATCTCCGCCCGGCAGGGCCCGCACCAGGTCGCCCAGATATTGACGAGCACGACCTTGCCCGTTTGATCTTCCAGGCGCTCGGTTTTCCCCTGAATGTCCGGGGTGTCGAAGGGGGGCGCGGCCACGTCGCGCAGCGCCAGGTTTCGAGACTGCTTCGAGCGGGTGATGCCGTCGCTCACAGGCTTCCAGGCGAGTCCCAGCGAGAGAATCGCGAGGGCGAGACCTGCTTTCGCGGACAAAGAGAGCGGGTGTTGGCGGCGGTCTCTGGTGGCCAGGACAAGGGTGACCAGAAACGGCACCGTCATCGCGAGAGTCGACCAGGAGAGACGGAAGAGCCAATCCTTTTCGAGATCGGCACTGCGCGATGTCAGGGTCGCATAGACGAGCGCATACAAGAAAAGGGCTGCCAGCGGCGAAAGGATTCCTGAGATCAGCACACGGTATTTGTACAGTTTGGTCATTTAGCCGGCAGGACTTCGGAAAACGGCACCCACTATACAGCCCGAGACCGGACTCCGCCAGCTGGGCAATTGTATGCGTGCGAGATCTTTCGCCACTTGAGGACATGGCTCGGGTTTACGCGTTCGTGCCGCTTCGCGGCTACGCGCGTTGACTGCGATCCCGCTTTTTCAGGAAGCCCAAGGCACGACGCTCAGACGGCCTAATCGCTCGCCGGCTGGCTTTCGGTCAAGGGCTGATGGCGGGGATCTGGCGGCGTCACCAGCCGTCCGGTCCGACGCATGGTTGTGCAGTCGTAGGAATAAACCGCGCCACAGAGGAGGCAGGCCTGGTAGGCCGTGCCATGAACGCCGGCATGCGGCCAGGTGAAGTCGTGCCGGCAGCACATTTCGATAAGCCGTTGCAGGAGGGAATTTGTCATGGCTGCTTCTGATTCCTTCGATGGAACTGATGCTGTTCCCAACCTACTCCGAGAGGCGCTGAATGTGTGCTTGTTTCTTGGCCATCGGCGGCAGGAATTTGGACAGCGCATGGTCGCATTACCCGGTTACCGAGGGAGGTGTAACGTAACTGCCCGTTTGAAGCAGATGGGGGGAACTACTGGAATCCCTTTGCGGGCGCGGCTTGCGTTACCGTAGAGGTGCAGAGTTTTGAGCCCGTCCGCGAGTGCAATGGGCGCGCTCTCTCTGAAAGCGCACCAGGACAGCGGGCCACCATGAAAGAGGGACACCATGCATAGCGCGAATGTTCCGGAGACCATGCGGCGCAGCTCGAGAGTGCCGATTACCCTTCCCATCGCCGTTACCAGTCTGGAGCCGAGCGCGCCCTTCTCGGAAATCTGCGAGACCTTGGTGGTCAGCGCGCACGGTTGTGCCATATTTTCTCCCGCCAAGCTGGAAGCCGGCATCCCGGTACAGTTTCGGCGAAAGGGCGGCGGCGCGGCCAAAGCTCATGTGGTGGACTGCAAGCCCATGGGAGCGGGTCAACATGGCTGGCAGGTTGCCGCCAAGCTGGACCGGCCGGAAAATTTCTGGGGACTGGACGCTTGTCCGGAAGATTGGGCGAGGTTGATGGAGATTCATTCTGACGATCCGCAACCTGCACGAAAAATGCCGAGAAGCGACAAAGGACCAGGCACGCCTGCGCTGAAGATCGTTTCCGAGAAGAGCCAGCATCCATTGACTGAGCATGATTTGCGGGCGATCGTGGCCGAGTTCGTTCAGCCCTTGCATGCGGAAGTGGTGGCGCTCAGGGAAAAGGCCGCCCAGGGGGAACTGAAACACAGCCGCTTCGACATCTCGCTGTCGCACATTCCGCCCGAAGTGGAAGAGAAATTGTGGGTGCGTCTGCGCGAAGACCTGGGGACACAGGTCTTGAAGCAGACCCAGGAGCAATCGGCGCAGGTGCTGGGATCAGCCAAGACGATGATCGAGCAGAAAATCGGCCAGGCGCTCGAAGGATTCCGGCAGCAGGCGACGCAGGAGTTGAAGACAGTGGAACAGAACGCGCGCGGGCTGTCCGAGGAGATCGCCGAGGCGGTGGGTCAGCATTTTAATTCCGGGGCGGAACGGTTTCAGCAGCAGGTGTCGCAAGCGGGGACTCGGGCGGAGCAGCAGAGCGAAGAGCACTTTCGCGCTCTGCAGCAACGGCTGGGTGAGGAGCACGCCGGCTTCCGGCGGGAAATGCAGAGCCTGCAGACCACGGCCGCGGCCGAGGTTTCCCGGCTGCAGTCGCAGGCCACTTCTCTGGGTGGCCGCATGGCGCAACTGGATGACATCGCGTCCCGGCTGGAATCCGGAATGGAAAGCCGCCTCTCGCAGATGGCCAGCGACCAGATATCCGCCGCGCGGGTGCAACTGGAGAGCGCGGTCGACGTAGTTCTCAAAGAGCTGGGCACACGCAACGCGAAGGAACTCGACCATCAACTGGATGAGGCCCGGGGGAAATTGAAGATTGTCCAGAAAGGAATCGAAACTTCGGTGAGCGATCTGGTCAAGACCGAAGTTGCGGCCAGCCTGCTGTCCTTCGGGCAGACCATGGAAGAACTGGCGCAGGATTCCGTGGGGCGGTGGCGGAGTGCGTTGAGCCGGGATCTAACGTCCGTAGCGAAGATTCTGGGCGCGGGATTTCAGCTGGAAGGCTCGCCTGACCGCGGCGCGGACCGGGAGTCATCGGAAGACTAGGCCGACGGATGCCAGGTCCGCGGCCACCTCAGATCGTTCTCTCCGAACAAAATTTCGTCGCACTCATTTCTTGAAGAGCGCGTCGAGTCCCGCTTGTGAGATGGCTTCGTCGATCTCGGATTTGGCCCCGCTGGCGGCGATTCCTCCGAGAATCTGGCCGTCTACTTGAATGGGCAGGCCGCCCTGATTGGGGAAAAAGTCCGGAAAGGCGAGAGCCTCGACATCTCCTTTTTTGATGGTATCGGCGCCATTTTTCGAGGGAGACCGGTAGAACGCGGCGTGCCGCGCTTTTTTTTGCGCGAATTGAATCGTGTTGAGGGATGCGCCATCCGCCTTCTCCAGGAAGAGCAGATTTCCGCTTTCGTCCACAATACAGATCGTTACTTCGACATTCTGCTTTTTGGCTTCCGCCTCGGCAGCGGCCACCATGGTCTTGATCGCGGCCAGGTTCAGATATTTCCGGGTAGGAAGATCGGCCGACGACGAGGCGGCCACGGACGACGCGGTCACGGCCAGGCTCAGCATCACAAAGAATAGTTTGAACATGCGCAGGATGCTACCAGTTGGCTTCCTGCTTTTCCAGCAGGAACGGAAATCGGACGTCGGACCTCGCACTTCAGACTTCGGATTTCGGAATAGAGTTCAGATTGCTATGGGCTGGCGTCCGAGCGCGCTTTGGGCAGTGAAAGCTGGACTTCGAAGAAAGTTTGCCGGGGTCTGACGCCTGAGGTCCGGCGTCCGGTTCTACGAATTCTTGCGGTTGAACCGGCAAAGCCCCTGGGTGGCGCTCATTTTGCCGCAAGCCAGGGCCATGGTTTCAAAGGCCCGTTCGTAACGGAATTCGGGTTTGAGATACGGCTTTCTGGCGGTCCGCGGACTGTCGTCCGCAAGCTTCTCCCGGTTTGTGTCCTTCTCCGTCATAAGTCGTCAACGCCTCTTCATCAGGCAAACCGGGGGGCAGTTACCCAATATTCAAACAGATTAACATCAATCCCGGTCCCGCGTTGTTGCCACTTGTGATGACTTGCCAACGCAGATTCAGGAGGTTCGCCGCAGGGGACGAAAGAAGCTGGCGATATCGCGGGCCAATAGCTCCGGTTCTTCAGCGGCGGCGAAGTGCGCCCCGCGCGGCATTTCGGTCCAGTGCTGAAGGTTGTAGCCGCGTTCGATCCACGCCCGGGGCGGAAATGGGGCTTCCTTGGGGAAGTGTGCGATGCCGCAGGGTACGCGAACCTGCTCGCCCGGCTGGAAGTGGAGCGGCGCTGTCTTCGCCTCGAAGTACAGGCGGCAGGAGGAATGGATGGTCTCCGTCATCCAATAGAGCGTCACGTTGGCCAGCAGCTCATCTTTGCTGAAGCGGCGCTCCACGTCGCCATCACAGTCCGCCCAGTCGCGAAATTTCTCGACGATCCAGGCGGCCAGCGCGGCGGGAGAATCGTTCAGACCGTAGGCCGCGGTCTGGGGCGTGTTGCGCTGCAAATGGGCGTAGGCGCCAAAATCGGCGTACCAGCGATCGGAGTCGTCCAGGAAGCGCTGCTCGATTTCAGAAAGTCTTGTGCCCGGCTCCAGGTATGGGCGGTATGTTCCCGGGATGTAGTTGAGATGAACTCCGATCAGACGGGGGGAATGGCGCAATCCCAGGATGGTGCTGACCGATGCGCCAAAGTCACCGCCCTGAGCGGCAAACCGCTCATACCCCAACTCTGCCATCAGCCCAGCCCAAAGTTCGGCCATGCGCCAGGTGTTCATGCCGGGCCGCGCCGGCCGGTCCGAAAAACCAAAGCCCGGAAGCGAAGGCACAACCACGTCGAATGAATCTGCGGGATCTCTACCGTAGCTTGCCGGGTCCGTCAGTAAGGGGATGATCCGCATCATCTCGAGAAAAGAACCGGGCCATCCGTGAGTCAAAACTAGCGGGATGGGCGCCGGCCCCAATCCGCGCTCGTGAATGAAGTGAATGCCGACGCCATCGACCGTGCAGCGATAGTGGTGAAAGGCGGACATTTTCTCCAGCTGAGCCTTCCAGTCGAACTGATCTTTCCAGTAGTCGCACAGGCGCTGCATGAATTTGAGATCGATGCCGTACGTCCAGCCGGAGCCGGATATTTCATCGGGCCAGCGGGTGCGGGCGAGGCGCAGGCGGAGGTCTTCGACCGCGGCTTCGGAATAGGGCAGGGAAAATGGCTCGACGCTCAATCGCGTAACCTTGGTCATCAGTATAGATAAAAAACCACGTAGGGGCGGGTGCCTCTCACCCGCCCGGCCGGGCGAAGCCCGGCTGGTGTTTGGACTGCTCAATTCGGAAATCTGGCGATTGAATTCGGAGCGTGACGAGGAAGCTAGGAGCCGGCCTGCATGAATGCGCACTTGCTCAGGGCTTTGGCAGCCAGTTCGAGCTGCTGCAGGTCATCGGGCGTGAAGTCGGGCCCGGCGGAAACCAGATCGAATCCCTTGTGGCATATCTGTACTACGCCCAATACCGTGTCCGTCTTGTCGAGGATCGGTGCCGACATTAATTTATGAATGGTGGCGGGGTGAAGCCCCTCACCTTTTTCTGCGCTGGGTCTGACGCTCTCAAAGATGCTGGCGTGCTTCACTCGGGTGAAGTTGTTGAACAACTCGGTCTTCTTATTGACCACGGTGTGGGCTGCAACTGCCGTAGAACTGGAAATCGGGATTGACCCCGCCGTGGTGAGCTCAAAGGGGCAGAGAAACTTCAGTAATCCATTCTCCAGGCGCAACAGGGCGACTTCGTTCGGTCGCACTCCAAAAATCTTGGAGAGTTCAACGCAACATTGATCGGGCGTGCCGGCGCGACCCATCAGGCGCTCCAATGCGCCAAGGTCACGCGCGGGCGCCGTTGCGGCCCCTGCCCCATCCTGACCCGAAGCTCGCTTGTCCTTGTGCATGTTGTGCCCAATGCGGACGCGGTCTCCCCCATATCATGCTGACGCCATGTTGTGCTGCCATCAAGTTACGGAGGTACTTTGTGGATGTTCGTTACGGGAAAAGTCTGGAGCGGCGAGTGCGGCGGGAGATTTGCTATTTCGTCAGCGGGAAATGTTTTTCGCGCCAACCCCGGATGCCACCGTCCATGGAGAGCACGCCGGTATAACCCATTTTTTGGAGATTGTCGGCGGCCAGGGCGGAACGATAGCCACCGCCGCAGTAAAGGACGACCGGAGTGTTCAACTCCGGCACGCTCTGCTCGATATCGCGTTCGATGATGCCTTTCCCCAGGTGAACCGCTCCGGGCAAATGGTCTTGGGCGTATTCGCTCTCTTCCCGGACATCAACCAGCAGGAATTTCTCGCCGCGGTCGAGCCGGGCTTTGACCTCGTCGACGCTCACTTCTCGAACCCGCGTTTTGGCGTCCTGAACGATTTTAAGAAAACGAGCGGAATGCTGGTGCGCCATAGGACTCCATCCCAGGAATGAATGTGAATGACAGGAAGTATTTTAGCGGAAAGCGGGGGGCGCTATTCTCCGGAACCGGCTGCGGCTTCGGAAGCTTGCTCGTCGGAAGGAGAACCTGCGGCAGGGGAACTCAGGAATTTCTCCAAGTCGGCTTTCAGCTTCAGGCGGTCTTCTTCGCCCAGGCCGGCAAATTCAAAGGGCTGCAGACAACCCTGCGTGGCCCACATGGGAAACAGCATCGCCACTTTGCTGCGTATCGTGCTGCCGCCCACGTGAAACATCACTTCCGCTTTGATGCCTTCATTGAGCGGGGTTTCGAGGTGGAGCAGGCCTCCGGTGAAGGAGAGCTGGTGCAGGCGGGCCTGTATCTCTCGTCCGCTTTCCAGGCGGACGAGTGCCAGAATGGTTCCTGCGAGTTTGACCCGAGGGGCGCGTCGCGCCTCATCTGCCTTTTTGGTCCGTGCCATGCGTCAATCCCACTATGACATTACCCCTCGGGCGGGGGCAGATTACGAAAGAGCGCGGCCTTCCTCGCACCGAGCCGGATTCGCTTTATCTTTGCTTCGGGGGTTTTCCCGCCCCTACCCTGAGTCCCCACAAGGCTTGGAAGAAACGGAGGTTAGCCTCAGGATCTTTGTCCCAAAAACGCGCTTCCCTGGTAAGCGCCAATCGATTACTGGGGTTACTTTACCTGTGGCGATGGCAGTCGTAAGCTGCGGGCTTATGGCGTTCAATGCGTTGCTGATGTGCCGCGAGCAACAGGACCTGCGAGTTCTGGGGAAAGCTCTGGATGAAGTTGCGATGGAACAGGAGGTTTGCCTGTCGGCGCCTGAGGCCCTGGACCTGACCGTGCTGAGGCACTATTCCGCGCTGGTGCTGGACTTCGACCTGCCCGGCGCTGCCACCGTGGCCCGCATGGCGCGACTGGCGCCGTCACATCGCCGGCCCGTCATCTTTGCCATGATTGGAGCATTTACAGAAATCGCCGAAACCTTCCAGGCTGGGGCCAACTTTATCTTTTACAAGCCCCTCGGGTTCGGCCAGATGGTCCGTTGCTTGCGTGCGGGCCGCGGTTTCATGCGGCCGGACCGCAGGGAATCGCCACGGCAGAGCCTGGAATCACTGGTCTATCTGCAGTTCGGCATCGCCGCGCTTCCGGCCATGGTGCTCGACTTGAACCAGAATGGCCTGGCGCTACAGGCTCCTGAACCGTTGCCGCCGGTGCAGCAGGTGCCACTTCGTTTCGTTCTGCCCGGTACCAGCCACATGGTAGAGGGAATGGGAGAGGTGGTCTGGGCCGACGACGGCGGACGGGCCGGTATGCTGTTTTCCCGCCTGACCCCGGCTTCAAAAAAATATCTGAAGCAGTGGTTCGTGAAGCGCGACGCCAAAAAGAAAACTGCTGCGCGCTCTGCCTCCCTGACCGTAAAAGGTCGGGCCACGAAAGCCCGCCGCGCAGCGGCTGGTTCCCACTAGCTTTACCAGTTCTTCTCCGTTGGTGACCGGTTAGCTGGGTCCTTCGCCTGCATGCTAGACTCGAACCTCTTTCCTGGTTGAGATGGCATGCGCGAGCTGACTTTCCTTTCTGCTGTTTCCATGGCTGAGCAAATCCGGCGGAAAGAGCTGTCCCCGCTTGAACTGGTCGAAGCGCATCTCACCCGCATCGAAGAGTTAAATCCCAAACTAAATGCCTTTGCGCAGGTGGATGTCGAAGGGGCAAGGCGGCAGGCCCGGGCGGCCGAGGCGGCGGTGCGCCATGGGGAAAAGCTCGGCGTGCTGCACGGGGTCCCGCTCAGCATCAAGAGTTCGATGGAAGTCGAGGGCTTGCCTTGGGAGGCTGGGACGAAACTGCGGGCCGGCACGCTGGGTGAACGTGACGCTCCGCTGGTGACCCGTCTGCGCCAGGCCGGCGCCATCATTCTTGGCGTCACCAATGCGCCCGAGCTGCTTATGGCCTGGGAGACGGACAACCTTCTTTATGGGCGGACGAATAATCCCTGGGACCTGGCCCGCACGCCGGGGGGATCGAGCGGCGGGGAGGCGGCGGCGATTGCGGCCGGCATGTCCGCGGGAGGCATGGGCAGCGACGGCGGCGGCTCGATTCGAGTGCCGGCGCACTTCAGCGGAATCTGCGGACTGAAGCCCACTCCCGGACGCATCCCTGCCACCGGACACTTCCCGGTCTCGGTCGGTCCTTTCGCGTTGTTGGGCGTGGTCGGACCGATGGCCCGAAACATAGGGGACCTGAAAGTTCTGTTTGAGGTGATGCAGGGTCCCGACGATGGCGATCCATCGGCGGCGCCGGTGCCCATGCGCTGGCCCAACAAGGATGAGCTAAAGGGCGTGCGCATCGGCTATTTCGAGGATGACGGACGCACGCCGGTCACTCCGGAAACGCGGGAGGCGGTGCGAACCGCAGCCGACGCTCTGCGGCGCGCGGGTTTTGCAGTGGAGCGTTTCCGTCCGGAGGGGCTTGAGTTGGCTCGCCAGCTGTGGTGGAAGCTGTTCGGTATTGCCGGCGGGATGGTGCTCGGTCCCATCACTCAGGGGCGCGAAGCCGAGCTGAGTCCGATTCTTAAACAGTTTTCCAGCTGGGCTGCGGCGGAACCCACTCATACCGGCGAATCATTGCTCGAAACCTGGATCGAGCGTGATGTAGTACGCATGCAGGTGTTCGCCCAGATGCGTGATTATCCCGTGCTGCTTTGCCCGGTGGCGTCGATTCCCGCCTTCCGGCATGGCGAGCGCAGCTGGCAAGTCGAAGGAAAAACCGTGCAGTATCTTGATGCCTGGAGCTATACCGAATGGTTCAACCTGCTGGGCACGCCCGCAGTGGTGGTGCCGGTAGGCAAGTCGCCGGAAGGATTGCCGATCGGAGTGCAGATCGTGGCGCGTCCGTGGCAGGAGGAGTTGGTGATTTCGGTGGCAAACGCGTTGGAAGAGCAGATCGGCTGCTACGGGCACCCCAATACGTAGCCATGGAGGACGGGCGTCATCGCCCGTCACGTACAGGCCATTGCTCGACGGGCGGGGACGACCGTCCTCCATTTGTGGTTTACTTATTTCTGGCATGACGAAGCGAAGCCTCTTGCTCTGCGCCTGCGTAGCCCTGGCGGCAGCCGCCATTCTTGCTGCTGCTCCGGAGGATTCCCATTCGAAGCCGGACAATTCCACCGAAGCTGCACGCCTGAACAACCTGGGCGCGGCTTACATGAACCAGCAGCTTTTCGAGAAAGGCCTCAAGGCGTTCCAGGAGGCTGGCACCCTGGATCCGAAGCTGCGAATCGCATTTCTGAATCAGGGTATCGCGCTGCTGAATCTGTCCCGCATCGAGCCCGCGAAGGTGCTGCTCGAGGCTGCGGGCAAGGCCGCCCCCAACGATCCCCACGCCTGGTTCAACCTGGGCTTGCTGTACAAGAATTCCGATAGTCCCCAGGCGTCGGTGGATGCTTTTCGTCACGTTACCGAGATCGATCCGGACGACGCCGATAGCTGGTATTTTCTGGGCGCCGCCTCGGCGCAACTCAGGCAATATCCGCAGGCGATCGACGCCTTCCAGCATGCGCTCAAACTGAATCCCCTGCATGCTTCGGGCGAATTTGGCCTGGCGCGGGCCTACCAGCAATCCGGCGACGCGGCCCATGCCCGCGAGCACCTGGCGCGCTTTCAGCACATTACGCAGAACAAGCTGGGCTCGCCCATCGGACTGGCCTACGGCGACCAGGGAAAATATTCGACCGTGGAAGAGGCAGTCGGGGCGGCGGAGAAAGCGCTGCCGCCGATTCCGGTGCGCTTTGTCGCAGTGACGGAGAGCGCGGGCCTCGCGTCGAAGCCGTCATCCGGACCTGCTACCGATCTCGCATCATTCCTCGGTCCGGGCGCGTGCTTTCTTGACTATGACGGCGACGGCAAGCCTGACATTTTCCTGCCCGACAACGGTCCGCAGGGCGGGATGGCGCTGTATCACAACCTGGGTAACGGCAAATTTGAAGATGTGACGAAGAAGGCCGGGCTGGATTCCTCGCTTCATGCGATCGGTTGCACGGCGGGAGACTACGACAACGATGGCGCAACCGACCTGGCCGTAAGTCTCAACGGCCGCGTGCTTCTGTTGCACAACGAGAAGAATGGCACCTTCAAGGATGTGACGGATGCAGCGGGCATCAAGAGTGATGGGCTCAACGCGGGCCTTACTTTCATCGACTACGACCACGACGGCGACCTTGATCTCTATATAACGAGGTATGCGCCGGGCGCAGCCTTCGATCCCAGAAACAAGGCGGGGGCGGGCGGCGTCGTCGGAGACAGCCATGGTTCGAACGCCCTCTGGCGAAACAACGGAGACAGGACCTTTACCGAAGTCGCTCAATCGGTCAACCTGGAGGGGCTCAGTCCAAGCATCGCAGCCGTAGGCACGGATTGGAATAACGACCGTGCCATAGACCTGGTTGTGACTGGCTATGTTGAGCCGTTAACAGTCTTTGAAAACCCCCGGGAAGGAAAGTTTGTGCCGCGACAGACTTGGCCGAAAACGAACGGTGGGCAGTTTGTTGGGGTGACAGTCCTAGATTTTGATCATGATGGCTGGATGGATCTTGCTTTCACTCATTGGGGTGCCCCGGGCATCACGCTGTGGCGGAACAATCACGGAAAGAGTTTTGATCCGGTCGAACTTCCCAAGACGAATTGGACCCGCGCCTACGGCGTGGCTGCCTTCGACTATGACAACGATGGCTGGGTCGATCTGGTCGCGGTAGGCGAAACCAAAGACGGCAAGGGCGAAGTCCGCCTCTTCCGCAATCTCGGGCCGGACGGATTCAAAGACGTCACCGCCGATGTCGGCCTGGACAAGATTCAACTCAAAGACCCGCGCGCCATCGTCACCGCTGACTACGACGGCGACGGCGCCACCGACCTGCTGATCACGCAGAACCACGGCCCGGCGGTACTGCTGCGCAACGAAGGTGGCAACAAAAACAACTGGCTGCGGCTTTCTTTCAAGGGCCTGGCCGACAACAAGAGTGCGATTGGCACCAAAGTTGAGGTCTTCTCGGGAGCCAATCGGCAGAAATTTGAGATCGCGGGATCTTCCGGGTATCTGGGACAAAACTCCACCGACTTTGTCGTCGGGCTGGGCCAAGCCAAAGAGGCCGATGTGGTGCGCATGCTGTGGCCCTCCGGAGTCATACAGGATGAAATCCAGATTGCGGGAATGAAAGACCACAATTTCCTCGAAATGGACCGGCGGGGCAGTTCCTGTCCAACTCTCTTCGTCTGGGACGGGAGCCGCTACGAACTGGTGGGAGACATGCTGGGCGCAGGCGTGGTCGGGCATTGGATCGGGCCGAACCAGCGTGACATTCCGCGGCCTACGGAATACATCAAGGTTCCCCGTAACTCGGTGCGCGAGAAAGATGGCAAGCTCAGCTTCCGATTCATGGAGCCGCTGGAAGAAGCAGTCTATCTCGATCAGGTGAAACTGCTGGCCGTGGATCATCCTTCAGCTGAAGATGTTTTCCCCAACGAATACTTCGCCAGCAACCCACCGTATCCGCCGTTCAAAGTTGTCTATAGTCGCGATGCCCGGCCGCCGGCGGGCGCGTGGGACGAGCATGGCCACAACGTTTTGCCCGACCTGCTGGCGCACCGCTACTTCGGCGATTTCGATGTCCTGCAATTCCAGGGCTTCACCAAGCCCCACACTCTCGAGCTTGATCTCGGCGAAGCGTATCGCGGCGGCCCGCTCTGGTTGCTGATGCACGGTGAGATCGAGTACTTCAGCGCCACCAGCATGTTTGCCGCTTACCAGGCTGGGGTCGAGGCCGTCGCGCCCTACGTGGAGGCGCAGGACGCCGCAGGGAAATGGGTCCGCGTGATGGACGACATGGGTTTTCCCGCTGGCGGTCCGCGTACCATGACCGCCGATCTGACCGACAAGCTGCCGCAGGGAACGCGGCGCATCCGTATCACCACGAACCTGCAGATTTATTGGGACAATATCCTGGTAGATCGAGCGGAACAGAACGGCAACGCCCGTCTCACGCCGGTACCGCTCGCCCGCGCCGATCTGCGCTTCCATGGCTTTCCCCTGAAGATCGAAAACCGGCCCCCGGGCAATGTGTTGTACGTGTATGAGAAAACCAGTCCCACCGGGCCTTACACGCGGCCGGCGGGCGCCTATACACGCTACGGCGACGTGCGTCCTCTGCTGACGGGATACGATGACCGGCTGGCTGTCTTCGGGTCGGGCGATGAAGTGGTTCTCGACTTCGATCCTGCGAAACTTCCGGCTTTGCCCAAGGGCTGGGTGCGGGATTACTTTTTCGTGGCCAATGGTTATGAGAAAGACATGGATTTTTACGCCGCCGAGGCCAGCACAGTTCAGCCCCTGCCTTTCCGCGGCATGGGAACCTATCCTTATCCCAAAGGCCGATCGTTCCCGCTGGACGATGCACACGTAAATTACTTTTTGGATTACAACACCCGTCATCTCTCAGGCAACGAGCCCAAGGGATACCGCTTCGACTATCCCCGCTGAGTCATCCTCCAAGGACTGTCATCCTGAGCGGAGTGGATGCTTCGCGAAGCGAAGCAGCCGCGCAGTCGAAGGACCCCTATGAGTGCGAGGGTGCGGATGGGCGAAACGATTGCGGGAAGCGGAGTGTTGCAGAGCTGGTTGAGGAGAGAAAACCCCCAGATGCGATCGCTATTCCAGGCGATAGCGGTCCTTCGACTCCGACAGTTCATTCGCAAGCGAATGAACTGTCTCCGCTCAGGATGACACGATCTTCAGTGCAGAATCGTTTTAACCGTTGACACTGACTGCCTCCGCATAATCCAATACGCGGGAATGGCAACCACCCCCGGCAGTACTAGTTCCTCTTCCGGACTGCGACTTCGTCGATCGCTCACCCTTTGGGACCTCATTCTTTACGGCATCATCGTAATCCAGCCGACTGCGCCCATGCCCGCCTATGGGGTGTTCAGCAACGCCGGGGGCGGCCACGTGGTCACTTCGATTCTGATCGCCATGGTCGCCATGGTGTTCACCGCCATGAGCTATGGGAGGATGGCCCGCGTCTATCCCAGCGCCGGTTCGGCTTACACCTATGTAGGCCGTGAGATCCATCCCTCTCTGGGTTACGTCACCGGATGGAGCATGACCATGGACTACATGCTCAATCCCTTGATCTGCACCATCTGGTGCTCCAAGGCAATGGCTGATCTGTTGACCGGAACCCGCTATCAGATTCCGTATCCCGGCCTGTTCTGGCCGATCATATTTGCCTGTTTGTTTACCGGTCTGAACCTGCGGGGGGTCAAGACTTCCGCCCGGATCAATCAAACCCTGTGCGCCATTATGGGAGCGGTGATTCTGGCTTTTTTCTGGTACACCATTCGCTACATTTTTCATCTGCCGCAATATCCCGAGGCTTATTTCCTGCGTCCTTTTTATAATCCGGAAACTTTTACCATCAACCGGGTGTTTCACGGCACCTCGGTTGCGGTCCTTACCTACATAGGGTTCGACGGCATTTCGACTTTGTCGGAAGAAGTGGACAATCCCAAGCGGAACATTTTCCTGGCGACGGTTCTGGTCTGCGTGATTACAGGGATTCTGGCGGCGGCTGAAGTATACGGCGCGCAATTGCTCAGCTCGCAGTACATGTTCTCCGCCGCGGAAGTGGAGAATGCGTTCAGCCACGTGGCTGCGATTGCCGGCGGTCATTTGCTCACCAAAGCCATCAGCATCACGCTGCTGATTGCCACAGTAGGTTCGGGCATGGGATCGCAGCTCGGGGCAGCCCGCTTGCTCTATGGCATGGGACGCAGTAATGCGATTCCGAAGAAATTCTTTGGCGCCATCCATCCCAGAACACGGATTCCGGCGAACAACGTGATTTTCGTGGGCGTGATCGCGTTGGTGGGAGCCTTCCTCATCACTTACGACAATGGCGCGCAGCTGCTCAACTTCGGAGCGCTGATTGCTTTTATGGGCGTCAACCTGGCCGCGCTGACTCACTACTACATTCGGGGCGCGGATCGTTCGCTGGGGCAACTGCTTCCGCCGATTCTGGGCTTTGTCATTTGCCTGTTCATCTGGATACACCTGTCAAACCTGGCGCTGATCGCCGGATCCATCTGGATGGGCGCAGGAATCGCCTACGGGGCCTGGAAGACCAGAGGCTTCCAGAGTGACCTGGTAAGTTTCGACGTGCCTCCGGAAGAAGACTGAGATTGTTGCTCGGCTGGGCGGACGAGGGCGTCCGCCCCTACGTGGGTTTTATGGCTACTCCACGTTCCAGCCGCTGACTTCTACGGCCGGTTGGGCCGCGCCCAATTCCTGCGTGCGGTAGGTGGCCGTGACTTCTCGTTTTTCGCCGGGCAAAAGCGAAATATAGTTGTCCTGCCAGAGCACGGGAAGAATCTCGTCTCCGTTCTTGCCTTTGTTCACTTTCAGGCGGACAAAGAACGCCAGGCTCTGGCTCGGGTTTTCCAGTGTGACATGCGTGATCGCCTCATCGCCCTTGCGCTCGGTGTGGTCTTGAACTTTCAGTTTCACCTTGGGGAGCTGGGACAGAGCGGTGTAGTCGGCATAGGAAGCCGTTGGCGTTGTGTACCAGGTCGATTTCTCCCAGTCGAACGTCTCCGGCTTGGTGGAAAGCCAGTAGAAATTCGACCCCACCAGTTTGCCGGACGAATCGTGCAGCCGCAAAACCAGGAAATAGGTCGGGCTTAGGCCGTCAATCTCGGGTAGGGTCAGGATTTTGTTGGTGCTGTCGGCGGTTGCATCGAGCGCGGCCTCGCGTGAAAATTTCTCGCTCATGTCGAGGTTCAAGACTTTGGCGGTGAGCTTTAAGCCCATCGCGTCTTCGTACTGGCTGCTCACTACCCAGACCGAGCGGTCGTCGTAGCCATACACCGGATGCAGCGACTCCATGGCCTTCTTGGCGCCGAAGTAGCCGCCGCCCGGACGCAAGTAGAAGTCATAGAGATGCCAGATCATCGAGGGCCAGGCATTGTTCAGCATCCACTGGATCACGCCGGTCGAGGTGTACTTGTTGCGGCTGTAGGCCTCATACATGGCGCGCACGCCCTCGTAGGTTTGAAGCTGCGATTTGAGCGCGTAATCCTCCACACCGGTGGCCGGACCGAAGCGGGCGCTCAGAGCGTCGGTGAAAACGTGGAGATCTTTGAACACTCCTCCGCCGGCGTGATAGTCCCAGACCTCGTCAATCGGCCACAGGTGGTCTTTGCCCACCATGGCGCGAATGCTTTCAACCGGAGGAACCGCCGGCCCCATGCTGGTTTCGCTGTTAAAACCGTAGGCCCCGCCGCACCCGCCCTGGTTGCACGCTTGATGGGCCGAGTCGGTCCTGTCCGTCTGCCAGTAGGAAGGGGCAACGTATTCATACGGTCCCGTCATCTTGACGCCGCTCTCGCCGGAAAAGCCCGCGAGCTTTGAAGTTGCGGAGGACACCACGGGATTGGCCCACAGCAGATCTTTTTCCACCTTCAAATACGTTTGTTCAACGTCAGGCGGAGGAGGGTTGTCGCTGCCGTTCAACCATGCCAGCAGGCTGGGATGGCCGCGCAGGCGGTAAATCTGGTCGCGCAGCGATTGTTCCGCGATGGTGAAATCCTGTGGCTTCCAGTTCGGCCAATGCTCCCAATGACTGCAACAGCACCAGCCGGCGATGAGCAGAATTCCGCGCTCATCGGCCAAATCGAAAAATTCCTTGGTCTCCAGCTTGCCCTCAAGGCGGATCGTGTTGAGTCCCATGTCTTGCACATAGCGGAACTGGTCACGCAGGCGCTGCGAGTCCTCGCGCAGCATCATGTCCGGAGACCAGCCGCCGCCGCGGATCAGGATGTTCTTGCCGTTGATGGAAAACAGACGGCGATTGGCCGAAAGCACCTCGGACTTGACCTCGCGAATGCCAAATTTTGTTTCCGACCGGTCGGTGACTTTCCCATCCAGATTGAATTGCAAGCTGAGGCTGTACCGCTCCGGCTTGCCCATTTGCGCTGGCCACCACAGACGCGGATGGTCCATATTGAGCTGCGGAAACTGTTCCGGGGTGAAAGTCACGTCCTTCGACTCGTCGGGCGCGAGCTCGACATCCTGCGAGAATTCCGTCTTCTCGATCCGGCCTTTGAGGGTTCCTTTCACCGGATGATGAGTGCCGTTCTTCAGCAGCGCGGTCACCGTGAGGTGGGCTTTTTCGTTGGCCGGCGAATCTACTTTCGAAACCACCGCAGGGTAGCGAACTGCCACGGGTCCGCTGGTCGTGATATCAACGTCGCGAAACAGGCCCATGTTTTTGTCTGGGGGCGCGGGGTTCCAATCCACGAACGTGATGGCCAGGTCGGTATCGGTCGGGGAGAAGACTTCCACCGCAAGTACGTTCTGTTTTCCCACCAGAGCGGCATCGGTGATGTTGAACTCGTAGGTCCGCCAGGCCCCGGCTACGTCGTCGGACTTGGCGAGTTGCTTGCCGTTGAGCCAGATGTTGGCGCGGTAGTTGATCCCGCCGAAATTGAGCCAGATGCTCTTTCCCGTAAAGCTGGCGGGCAGCACAAATTCCTTGCGATACCACCAGGGCACGGCGAAAGGACTGTCCGGCTGCATCGGGAGGTTGGAAAAATTCGCTCCGATGGGATAGGTGACGCCGGGAAACGTCCGCAGATTCATGCCGAAAAACGGATCGGGATACACCTTGTGCTTGACCAGTGCCGCGACCACGGTCGTGGGAACACTTACGTCATACCAGCCCTGGGGGCGGAAGGCGGGGGTGGAAAGAGTCTCGCCTTTCGCGTCCACTTTGCAAGAAGACTGCAGGGCCCAGCCGTCCCGGAGAGAGAGTGCCGCTTCGGGGAGGGGACGGCGAGCCTCCTGCGCAGAAATCAAGCCGCAGAAGGACAGCACCAGGATGCAAAGCAGGCTGCATTTGTTCATTAAGAGATCCTTGCCCGGAGGATTGGATTGTCAGGGTGCCACCATTATGCCGCATTCGATGGATCGCGCCCGAACCCGGCTTTAGCTTAATAACATGTAGTATTAATACGTTTCAATGGCTGATTTTGACGAAGACATCCACTTGGACCTGATTCGTTGTGGAGGACGGGCGTCCGCGCCCGTCGTTTTCAGACCAGGGACACGGACACGCGAGGCCCCCCGTCCTCCATCCGGAGTAGTTTATAATCTAGGTTTCCCGCCCTAAACTTTGGAGTGACAAGACAATGATTCGATTTCTGCAGACCCCTGGCCCGATCAAGAAAGTGATTCTTGGCGGATTGCTGACGGTTGTTTGTGCCGCCATGGCGGTTACATTGATTCCGGGCGGCATCGGCGACAGCATCGGCCTGGGCGGTCCCGGGCAGGGGGTCGTGGCCAAAGTGGCCGGCGAGCCGGTGACCACAGTTGAAGTGCAGCGCGAGGCCCGGCAGATGCTGCGCCAGCAGTTTCCCCGCGGCGGCGAACAGACCGCGATGCTGCTTCCGTACTTTGCCGAGCGCGCCGCCCAGAACCTGATCAGTCGCAAGGCCCTGGTGGCGGAAGCCGAAAGGCTGGGCTTTCGGGTCACGGATGACGAAGTGCGGGACGAGTTGGAGCACGGGCGCTATTCGGCCACCTTCTTTCCGGGCGGCAAATTCGTGGGGCAGCAACAGTACGAGAACCTTCTGCAAAACGCTGACCTGAGCGTGCCCCAGTTCGAGCAGGGTTTGAAGGACCAGATTCTGCTGGACAAGCTTCGTAACCTGATCACCGGCAGCGCGCTGGTCACCGATAGTGATGTGCGCCGGGAGTTTCAGAAGGAGAACACCAAGGTCAAGTTCGAGTACGCCGTCCTCCGCAAAGATGACTTGATGAAACAGATCAAGCCGACCGACGCTGAGTTGAAGGCCTTCTACGAGCGCAACAAGGCGACCTACAACAACTCGATTCCGGAGAAGCGCAAGGTCGAGTATGTCGTGCTGGATACCGCGAAGATCGAAGCCGGCGTCAACGTGTCTCGCGAAGACCTGCAGGCCTACTACGATCAGCATCGCGACGAGTATCGCCTGCCCGAGCAGGTCAACGTAAGCCACATTCTGATCAAGACTCCGCTGCCGGGTCCCGACGGGAAAGTCGACCCAAAAGGGGTAGAGGAGGCGCGCAAGAAGGCGGAAGATGTTCTCAAGCAACTGAAGGCAGGAGGCAGCTTCGCCGATCTGGCTAAGAAGTATTCAGAAGACCCGGGCAGCGCCAAGAATGGCGGGTCCCTGGGTTGGATTGGCAGAGGCCGCACCGTGCCGGAGTTCGAGAAGACGGCATTCTCCCTGGAGAAGGGCGCCACCAGCGGTTTGGTGCAGAGCAGCTACGGTTTCCACATCATCCGTCTCGACGACAAGCAGGCCGCCCACGTGAAGACCCTGGACGAGGTCAAGGACCAGATCGAGGGGCTCATCAGGCAACAGAAGGGCGATCAGGCCGCCACAAATCAGGTCAATGCGCTGCTGGCGCAGGCCCGTAGCGTGGGACTGGACAAGGCGGCCGCGGCCAAGGGCCTCAACCTGATCAACACCGACTTTGTGAGCAGCACCGACACTCTGCCCGGCATTGGCAATTCGCCGCAGTTCATGAATGCGGTGTTTGGCGAGGCGGAAAAGGCCCCGCCCGATCAGGCGCAGATTGCGCAGGGCTACGCCGTGTTCCAGGTATTGGCGATCAAGCCGGCGGCAACGCCTACGTTCGAGGAGATTCGCAGTCGCGTCGAAGACGAATTCCGGAACGAGCGCGTCGCTGCCTTGCTCAACCAGAAGACCCAGGAACTGTCTGATCGCGCCAAGGCCGAACACGATCTGAAAAAAGCAGCGAAGGAAGCTGGCGCAGCCATCAAGACCAGCGACTTCGTGCTGCCGGACGGGCAGGTCCCGGACATCGGTGCCATGTCGGGCGGGGCCTCGGTGGCGTTCAGCCTGAAGCCGGGTGAGATCAGCGGCCCCATCAGCAACGGCACCACGGGCGTAGTGTTGTCCGTGCTGGACCGGCAGGAGCCGACCGCTCAGGATTTCGCAGCCAAGAAGGACCAGGTGCGCGATGCTCTGATTCAGAACAAGCAGCAGGAAATGTTTGGCTTGTTCCTCACCAATCTGCGGGCCCAGATGGAAAAAGCGGGAAAAATCCAGATCAATGCGGACGAGATGAAAAGTCTGACCCGCGCCCAGGGCGGGGAACAGGGAGAGTAAAGCGCGGGAACCCACCGATGATGTCATTCCCCCGCGCCACCGGCATCCTGTTACACCCGGCATGCTTCCCGTCGCGCGGCGGCATCGGCGATCTCGGACCTGCCGCCTATGAATTCGCCGATTTTCTGGCGTCCGCCCGGCAGGGCTTGTGGCAGGTACTGCCGCTGGGGCCACCGGCGACCGGGAATTCTCCCTACTCTTCAACCTCGGCATTTGCCGGCAATCCGCTGCTGATCAGCCTGGAGCGCCTCGCCGAACGCCGCTGGATTGATTTATCGCAACTGGCCGGCCTCTCCCGCGAGTCTGGCCCCATTGCCTATGAGGAAGTGTTCCAGCGCAAGCTGCCGCTGATTGTCGCGGCTGCCCGGACTTTTCTTCAGAAGGCCCGGGGCGGCTTCCGCCATCGCTTTGAGAGCTTCTGCGAAGACAATGCATGGTGGTTGGAAGACTTCGTTCTGTTCGATGCCCTGCGCGAACGCAACGAGCGGCGATGCTGGAAGGAGTGGCCCCGCGCCCTGGCCCGGCGGGAAGCCGCGGCCCTTGCGGCCGCCCGCAAAGACCTGACCGCCGAGATGGACCTTCGCCGCGTGATTCAGTTCTTTTTCTACGAACAGTGGCACGCCCTGCGGCGCTACTGCGCGCAACGCTCCATCCGGGTGGTCGGGGACATCGCGATCTTCGTGGCGTACGACAGCGCTGACGTCTGGGGGCATTGCGATCTTTTTCGCCTGCGCCAGGACGATCTCGAACCAGAAGCAGTTTCCGGAGTTCCGCCCGATGCCTTCAGCGCCACCGGCCAACGCTGGGGTACTCCTCTCTACGACTGGGACGCGATCCGGGCACGGGGCTACGATTGGTGGATCGACCGCCTGCGCTGGGCCACTCAGACTTGCGATTACATCCGCCTCGACCACTTCCGTGGATTCGAACAGTTTTGGGAGATTCCCGCCAGCGAGACCACCGCGGTAAACGGCCGCTGGGTGGACGGTCCCAAGGACGAGCTCTTCAACAAGCTTCGTGACGCGCTGGGCGGGCTGCCATTTTTTGCCGAAGACCTGGGCCACATCACGCCCGCGGTGCACGCTTTGCGCGAGCGTCACCAGATTCCGGGCACGGCCGTGCTGCAGTTTGGTTTCGCGGATGCCGGCGCCCATGTGTATCTGCCGCATCGCCTCACCTCCGATCGCGTCGTCTACACCGGCACTCACGACAACGACACCACGCTGGGCTGGTGGAAGTCGGGAGTGTCAGAGGACGAACGGCATGCCATTCAAGCCTATATCGGACCCTGCGAAGACGGTATTCACTGGGCGTTCATTCGCCTGGCCCAGGAGTCGGTCGCGAGTCTGGCGGTGGTCCCGCTCCAGGATGTGCTCGGGCTGGGCAGCGAAGCCCGGCTCAACACCCCAAGCGTTTCTGAAGGGAATTTCCGCTGGCGCTATCAGCCTGGATCGTTGACCCGGGCTCTGGCGGAGAAACTGGCGGCGCTTGCCGAAGTCACCGACCGTGTGCCGCCGCCCCTGCCTGTACCCCACGATGACGACTTCGCCGCGTGAATCGTCCGACGCAGGTTTGAGGTATTCTTTCCAAGCTGAGAACCGGGAACTTGAAACTGAGAGCTGAGATTTCGCATGATCAAAGCAGTTAGAGGAACGCGCGACCTTCTGCCGCCGGAGACGGCGTTGTGGAATTTTGTCGAGGCGGCGGTGCGCGATGTTTTCCGGGTCTACAATTTTCACGAAATACGCACCCCGATTTTCGAGTCAACTGAACTCTTTGCCCGAGGAGTGGGCGAGGAAACCGACGTGGTCGCGAAGGAGATGTACACCTGGGAGGACCGTGGGCGGGCCCAGAGTGATAAAGGACAGTCTCTTACTCTCCGCCCTGAAAATACCGCCAGCGTGGTGCGCGCCTACATCGAGCACAAACTTTGGGAGCGCGGGCTCAACAAGCTCTACTACATCGGTCCGCAGTTTCGACGGGAACGGCCGCAGAAAGGCCGATATCGCCAGTTTTATCAGATCGGGGCGGAGGTCATCGGGCCGGCCAGTGCCGGCAGCGAGTTCCCGGCGCGTGATGCTGAAGTGCTGGAGTTGCTGGCCACCCTGCTCGACCGGCTTGGTATCCGGGACTGGACGTTGCAACTGAACTCGGTGGGCTGCGCCAACGACCGCGCGGCCTACAACGAGGCCCTGCGCAAGGCGCTGGAGCCGGTCGTGGGCGGCATGTGCGAGGATTGCAAGCGCCGCGCCGTTACCAATCCGTTGCGCGTGTTCGATTGCAAAGTTCCAGAGGACCAGCCGGTCATCGAGACGCTGCCGCGCATCAGCCAGTTTCTGGACGAGCCCTGCCGCAAGCACTTCGAACAGGTCAAGAGCATTCTGAATGCCGTCGGCGTCGAGTTTCAGGAAAACGATCGTTTAGTGCGCGGCCTAGACTACTACACCCGCACCGCGTTTGAATTCACTCACGGCGCGCTGGGGGCGCAGAATGCTATCCTCGGCGGCGGGCGCTACGATGGACTTTCGGAATCGCTCGGGGGCCCCAGCGCTCCCGGGATCGGTTTTGCCATTGGCGAAGACCGCCTGGTGCTGGCGCTGCAGGAGTCGGCCGCGGCGGTCGAACGCAAACCGGATGTCTACATTGCGCCCCTGGGCGCGGGCATGGACCGCGAAGCTGCCCGCCTGGCGCGGGAGTTACGCCGCCACGACCTGGTGGTCGAATTGGGGGACGAGAATTTTCGTCTCAAGAAGTCGCTCGAAACCGCCAGCAAGCTGGGTGCTCGTTTTGCCCTGATCGTGGGAGAAAATGAAGTCAAATCGGGTTCGTTCGCGCTTAAGAATCTGGAGACCGGCGAACAGGTTCCGGTCCCGCGCGTCGAACTGGCGGGAAGGATTCAGGCGAAATAGTGGAACATTTTGCGAATGGAGGATTATGAGAAATCCGTGTCTTGTCGCTGGTCTGCTCTGCCTCTCTTTCTCGCTGGCCGGATTTGCGCAAGGCCCGGGAACCCCGGCCAAGTCCCTTAGTCCGCTGGAGCAGGTGCTGATTTCCAACACCAACGCGGTTCCGGAAGCCCAGAAAAGCCGGAACGTGGACTTCCTAAGACGTACGTTGACCGATGATTTCGTCTTCGTGGGCAGTGAGGGCAGGCTGCATGACAAGGCAGAAATTGTGGAGAGCGCGCGGGATGGCGAACTGAAAGATTATTACACTTACAATCTGCAAGTTTTACCGGTCGACGATAACGCCGCCGTGGTCACGTATGACTGCATCATTCACATGCCGGAGGGCGATGCGCCGGGCATGGCGCCGCGCTATCAGCATATCTCCGACCTGTGGGTGAAGCAGGGCGACCAATGGCGGCTGAAGTTCCAGCAGGCCACGGCGGCGCGGCCGATTGACTGAGCCGCAACCCGACGGACAGGTTTCTGTTAGCCCCGCACGAGCGGGACGCTCGCGCCTGCATTTATAATCGTTAATTCGGCTTACGACTCCATTCTTCACTGAAGGGCACAACTTGCTCGATTTTCTCGGCGATTTACGGCGGACCCATATGTGCGGCGCTCTGCGTCCGGCTGATTCCGGCAAAAAAGCGGTACTCATGGGCTGGGTAAACCGGCGGCGCGATCTGGGCAACCTCATCTTTATTGATATTCGCGACCGCAGCGGCGTCACCCAGGTGGTGTTCAACAAGGAACGCGATCCAGCCATTCATCAGAAAGCCGAGGCGCTGCGCAACGAGTACGTCATTGCCGTGGTGGGCACGGCCAAGCAGCGGGTTCCCGACACGGTAAATAAGAACATCGCCACCGGCGAGGTGGAACTGATCGCGGAAGAATTGCGCATCCTGAACGAGTCGAAACAGCCGCCATTCCTGCCCAGCGAAACTGTGCTGCCCAATGAGGAGATGCGGCTTAAGTATCGTTATATCGATCTGCGTCGCGACGCCATGCAGCAGAATATCGAACTGCGGCACAAGGTCGCTTTGGCCATACGCGACTATCTTTCCGCGCAGGGATTTTTCGAAATCGAAACTCCGTTCATGACCCGCTCCACGCCAGAGGGCGCGCGCGACTATCTGGTGCCCAGCCGGGTGCAGCCGGGCAGCTTCTATGCCTTGCCGCAATCGCCGCAAATGTTCAAGCAGATTCTGATGATCTCGGGGTTCGACAAGTATTTCCAGATTGTGCGCTGCTTCCGCGACGAAGACCTGCGAGCCGACCGCCAGCCGGAGTTTACCCAGATCGATCTGGAAATGTCGTATCCCCAGCCGGAACGCGTGTGGGAGGTGGTCGAAGGCTTCTTGACCGCTGCGTTCAAAGCCGCCGGACACGAGATCAAGACGCCGTTCCCGCGCATGAGTTATGACGAAGCCATGCGGCTTTATGGCACCGACAAGCCAGACATGCGGTTGCCGGCCATGACGGACGTGCGCTCTGCCTTCACGGCCGAAGAGCGGGAGAAATTCGCGGCAGCATTCAAGGTCAGCCCGGATTTTACGGCTCTGCTCATCCGTATTCCGAAAGCCGGAGAAATTTCAGGAACCGAACGGCGGACCATCGGGACCTACGGAGCGTTCGCCCACGCACAGGGCACGTCATACGTTAGTTTGATGAGCGACCCCAACCGCTTTGCCCGGGACTATCCCAATTCGCTCGAGCCGGTCCTCAAGGCCGCGGGGGTCGAGGCCGCAGACTTATGGGTGCTGGCGGTACGCAAAGCGGACTCGAAGCAGAGCTCGCACCAGTTTTTCCAGACTTGCGGCCAGCTCCGGCTCGATCTTGCCCAAAAGTATGCGGCCAAGCACGGGGCTTTTGCCAAAACCGGCGATCCGGCAAAGGACTATCGTTTCCTGTGGGTCACCGATTTCCCCATGTTTGAATGGGACCAGGAGTCCAGGCGCTGGAACGCTGCCCATCATCCTTTCACTTCCCTGCACGACGAGGACATGGCCAAACTCGAGACCAGCTTCGACACCACCAGTGATCCCAAGTCTCCGCTGGGGGAAATCCGCGCGTTGGCTTATGACGTAGTCCTGAACGGCACGGAGTTGGGCTCCGGCTCGATCCGTATTCATCGCCAGGATATTCAGAGCAAGATATTCCGCGCCCTGGGGATGACGGAAGAAGAGGCGCGGTCGCGCTTCGGATTCTTTCTGGAAGCACTCGAGTACGGCACACCTCCTCACGGCGGCATCGCGCTGGGGCTGGATCGCATTGTGATGATTTTGGCAGGCGCAGACAGCCTGCGCGAAGTGATTCCATTTCCCAAGACGGCCCGGGCGGTGGATCTGATGGTGGATGCGCCGACCCCGGTAAGCGAGGCGCAGCTGAAGGAATTGGGGATTTCAGTGAAGAAGTAGTTGCACCGACGGGGCTCAACGCCTATCCGGGACCAGCCCTTACGCGCTCCATGACTCGACAGCAACGCGGATAACCTCCAGGTTTTCCGACAATCGGTTCGGAATCAACAGATCGGCCCCCCATTCAGTGATGGCATATAATGTCGCCCACCCATGGCTCTCAATTCCGGCATGAAACTCGGGCCGTATGAGATCCAGTCTGCGCTGGGAGCAGGTGGCATGGGTGAGGTGTATCGTGCCCGGGACGTCCGCCTGGATCGAACCGTGGCCATCAAGGTTCTCGCTTCCCATCTTTCTTCTTCGCCCGAACTGAAGCAGCGTATGGAACGCGAAGCTCGGGCCATTTCTTCGCTCAACCATCCTCATATCTGCCACCTTTACGACATCGGGTCACAGGACGGCAATGACTACCTAGTGATGGAGTTTCTGGAAGGGGAAACTCTGGCAGAGCGCCTTCGTAAAGGGCCGTTGCCCCTCAACGAAATGCTGAAGATCGGCATCGCGGTCACCGAAGCGCTGGCGGTGGCGCACCGCCAGGGGATTGTGCACCGCGATCTGAAGCCGGCGAACATCATGCTGACGAAGGCCGGTGCCAAGCTGATGGACTTTGGCCTGGCGAAGTCCGCGGCTGCTGGAGCTGCGGGAGCTTCAAGCGCGCCTCTTCTGTCGGCGGCCCGGACCATGACCGAAGCCAGTCCCATCTCTCCGCTGACCACCGCAGGTTCGGTCATTGGGACCATCCAGTACATGTCGCCGGAACAGATTGAGGGCAAAGAAGCCGACGCCAGATCAGACCTGTTCGCCCTGGGAGCCGTTTTTTACGAGATGCTGACCGGGGCCCGGCCGTTCGAAGGCAAAAGCCAGATCAGCGTGGCCAGCGCGATTCTCGAAAAAGAGCCGGATTCAATTTCAAGGGCACAGCCGCTCACCCCGCCGGCTCTTGAACAACTGATCACCGACTGCCTGGCCAAGAATCCTGACGACCGCTACCAGACTGCGCATGACATTGGGTTGCAGTTGAAGTGGATCGGGCAGAGTGGCGCTCCGGTCCTCCCGTCAACGGAAAAAGAGGATAACCGGCGTGAGCTGCTGGCCTGGCTGATCGCAGGCGGACTCGCTCTGCTGCTGATCGCTTTCGTTCTCTGGTGGCGCGCGTCGCAAGTTCCCTCCGAGACCAAGTTTTTTTCCGCTCCCCTCTCCTTCGTCGCGCGAGATGTAGCGATGTCTCCCAACGGCCACACCGTAGCCATTGTCGGGCATCGGGACTCCGACCGAAATAGCGCGATCTGGATGTATGAACCGGGAACGCAGGATGCGACCAGCCTGCCCAACACCGAAGGCGCCAGCTTTCCCTTCTGGTCCCCTGACGGGCAATCGCTCGGCTTCTTTGCCGATGGAAAACTGAAAAAGCTGAGTCTGGCTGGAGGTCCGGCGCAAGCGCTCTGCGACGCCCCCACCGGTCGCGGCGGTTCGTGGAGCAAGGACGGCGTCATCATCTTTACGCCCAGCGGGCATCTGGGAGTCGGCCTCTACCGAATTTCCGAGGCAGGTGGAACCCCGGTTCAAATCACCGTTCCGGACAAGAGTCTGCTCGAAGACAGCCATCGCTGGCCCTTCTTCTTGCCCGATGGAATCCACTATTTATTTTCCGCGATCCATCTTTCGGGCCGAAGAGAGCTCAGTTCGGTTTACCTCGGGGCACTGGGTTCGAATGAGAAACGGTTGGTGACTAAAGCGGGCGCGAACGCGTCCTACGTCGCACCGTACCTGCTTTTCTACCGGGAGCAGACCCTTTTCGGTCAGCCCTTCGACGGCAAAAAATTTGAGCCGACCGGGGAACCCTTCCCCATTCTGACGGACATTCAATACTGGCCGCGCATTTCCGAAGCCGTATTTGCCGCCACGAGCACGAGCTTGCTGGTGGCGCAAACAGCCGGCGACTCCGGCGCTTCTCAACTTCTATGGTTCGACCGCAAAGGCCAACAAATTGGAATGGTGCTGAAACCCGGTATATACGGGAATATAAGTCTGGCTCTCAATGGCAAGGCCGTGGCCGCGGACACTACCGATCCCGCCAGCCAGAACACCGACGTCTGGACTTACGACCTTGAAAACCAGAGCGCGAAGCGCCTGACCTTCGATCCCGCGATTGACTCCACGCCGGTTTGGAGTCCCGATGGAAGCCGCATGATTTTCGGTTCCAATCGCGGAGTCAACTTCGATTTGTACATAAAAGACACCAATGGTGCGCAAGAGGAGAAGCTGATTCCGCAGGACGGTGTTGACAGATTTCCCACCGATTGGTCGCGCGATGGGAAATACATTCTCTACGAGCGCGGCCCCGACCTGTGGTTCGTCACGGTTCCAGAATTCCATCCCACTCAGTTTCTTAAGGCGAGTTCCACTCTGAAAGGAGGCCGGTTCTCGCCCGATGGCAAGTGGGTCGCGTACTCCTCCAATGAGAGTGGACGATGGGAGGTCTATGTAACCTCTTTTCCCGGGGCACAGGGAAAGTGGCAGGTATCGAACGCGGGCGGCGTGGAGCCTAAATGGCGAGGCGACGGTAAGGAGCTTTTCTACCTTTCTCCCGAAAGCAAGATGATGGCGGTTGCGGTGAAAACTGGCCGTAATTTCGACCCTGGAACGCCAGAGGTGCTTTTCCAGGCCAATCCTCGTGAAATGCTCGCAACCTCCGAGCAGTTCTCGTACGAGGTCAGCCAGAACGGGCAGAAATTCCTCATCAACACACATCTGAAGACAACCATGACACCCCTGTCTGTCGTCCTGAACTGGAGTGCAAAGCCTAAGTAATAACGCTGCCGGTTTGTGCACTCTGCATTGACGGGACACGATCCGCACCTGGAGTGAGGAGGTCGTGGGCGAACAGCGGGCAATGCGAAACCAATGCCCCCGGATTGATCCCGACAAACGCTCTTCTGGGAAAGTTGGCAGGTCCTCAACCCGGACAGGTTCCGTTAAGGTTTATGAGGACTAGTTCCCTGGGCGCATGATTCGTACTTCGACCCTCCGGTTATAAGCTCGTCCGCTGCTGGTGGCGTTGGATTCGAGGGGTGCGGAGGAGCCTGCCCCAACCGTACTTAGGCGTGTTGCCGGGATGTTGTACTCATTAGCGAGCACATCTTTTACCGCTATCGCCCGACGTGCGGAGAGTTCCAGATTGTAGGGTTCCTCACCTGAGTTGTCCGTGTGCCCTTCAATGATCGCGGTCAACTGCGGGCTGGAAGTGAGAATTTCTGCAATTCTCTGCAGCGTAATATCGTATCGGCTCGAGACCACGTCGCTGTCTCCGTCGAAGAAGATCGCCTTTACGTCTTGCTGAGCGGCGTCGTCAGGCGAGGCCGGGGCGGATTGCGGAAAAGTGCGGACAACCACTTCAGGGTCGTTGTCTTCCGTTTTATCGTGATGGGATCGGGCCACGGGCGCTTCCAGCACCGGTTGCGGGTCCTGTCTCGAGTGGCCCGAAATCCATTCTGGACGTTCTTCGACCTGCGGCTGATCCCGAGCGCCAAGTCCGTGGCCGAAGAACACTCCCGCGCCTACCACGGCAGCAACGAGTGATGCTAAAAGGACCTTCTTTCCCGGGCTCGTGCGGGGACCTGGAGCCGGGCCCGCCACGGACGATTGAGGATGCTGGCTCGGAGATACTGGCAGGGCGACAGGGTGTTGATCGCCCGCTTTCTTCTCGTCCGAAATCGGATTGCGGTCTTCGACTCCAATGACTGCCAAACTCGCGCGGCGCTCCGCAACAGCTGGCGGCCGGCCATTGTGCGCGGACAACGGGGGAACCATCGGTTGCGGATCGCAATTTTGTCGCTGCTCGTCCGGACCGGTACTGGAGGTCGGAATCCGGTCTCCGAGCTTAATCGACGTGCGGTAAGATCCGGCCACATCTGCAAGAACGTAGTCCAGGTCCAGATCCTGAGCAGCTTCTTTGACTGCCGGCTCGTCTACGCGTTTTGCGCCCTGGGCGTACGCCAGCAACATCGCATTGAAACAAAGCGTGTTCATATTTCGAGGGATGCCGTGGGCGTTCGACCAGACGGATTGGGCCGCAAGGGTCGTGAAAATTCCCGCTCCGCGATATCCCGCGATGTTCAGCCGATGATTCAGGTAGGTCCGCGCCTCATCCAGGCCGAGTGGACTCAGCCGGGCAATCGCCGATACGCGCTGCCGTAATTGCTCTTGCTCGGGGCGCGCGAGTTTCTTAGCCAGCTGGGGTTGTCCGGCCAGGACGATCTGCAGCAATTTCGACCGCGCGGTTTCGAAGTTCGAAAGTTGGCGAAGTGTTTCCAACACCGGGTCTTCCAGGTTTTGCGCCTCATCCACAACCACGATCACGCGCTCATGAGTTTGCGCCGCTTCCGACAGCAATTGATTCAGCCGACCGTACAATTTCGCGTTACTGGTTTCTTCGGATTCACTCTTTAACTCGATGAGCAGGGACTGAAGAAACTCACGCGAGTCGTGCTGCTGTTGAAACAGGAAAGCTGTCCTCGAACTGTTGAATCGCTCCAGGAAGTCGAAAAGCAGGGTGGTTTTGCCCATTCCCGGCTGTGCCACCAGCACCTGAAAACCGAATCCGCATGCGATGCCGTTGACCAGCGAAGCCAGCGCCTCGCGGTGGGTGCGGCTCATGAACAGAAATCGCGGATCGGGCGTAACTCCAAAGGGGTTCTCACGAAGGCCGAAGTGGCGGAGGAGGAGGTCGTCCACAGAATGTGCCTGAATGTGCCTAGTGCGACGTTGCACGCCGAGCGCCAAATGCCGTCTGCGCGGGCACGATAAGTCGAATCGAATCAAGATCAGAAGCAGGTCTGAGCCGCAACCAGCCCGGCAGGTGCAACATCTTGCCTAGAGTTCACATCCGGCTGCATGCTTGCGGGTGTGATCTCCCGTACCGCCAAAACCGGCGCCCCGCCCGGCATCTGAGGCAGCAGGCCCTATTTCGCCAGTTCCCGGAGCTTGTATCTTTGCACCTTGCCGGTCGCTGTTTTGGGCAGCTCGTCGACGAATTCCACCCAGCGCGGGCGCTTGAAGATGGGCAGGCGGCTGACCACAAATTCCTGCAGTTCGCGGGCAAGATCGAGCGTACCTGTCGTGCCATTTTTCAAAACCACGTACGCCGCCGGCTTCAGCAGTTGGTCGTGGTCTTCGCGGCCCACGACCGCGGTTTCCTGCACGGCGGGGTGTTCGATCAGCACGCCTTCGATTTCTATGGGGCTGACCCACACGCCGCTGCATTTCAGCATGTCGTCGGAGCGGCCGGCATACCAGAAATATCCGTCCGCGTCCTGGTAATACTTGTCGCCGGTGCGGATCCAGTGGCCCTCGATGGTGCTCTTGGATTTTTCGTGCTGGTTCCAGTAGTGAGAACAGGCGGAATCGGACTTGATCAGCAGGTTGCCAATGTCTCCCAGCTTTGTCGTTTGGTTATTTTCGTACACGATCCTTGCTTCGTAGCCGGGGATGATCTGGCCGCTGGAGCCGGGGCGGACCGCGCCCGGCCGGTTGGCGATGAACATGTGCAGCACTTCGGTGGACCCGATGGCATCGAGGATTTCGACGCCGAAACGTTCCTTGAAGCGGTGGAACAGGGCGGCGGGGAGGGCTTCGCCGGCGGAGACGCCATAGCGGACCGAAGAGAGGTCGAAATCAGCCGCGTCCGGGCCTCCCCTCGGCGCGGTCGAAGGGGCGGCTGTTCCCGTGGGTTTCTTCTCATGAGCCAGCAGCGCGGCGTAATTTGAAGGTACGGAGAAAAACAGCGTCGGGCGGTGGCGTTCGATGATGTCGAACACTTGATGTGGCTTGGGTGGTCCCGCCCACAGGATGCTGGTACCGCCAACGGCCAGGGGAAAATACAGGGCGTTGCCCAGTCCATAGGCAAAGAACAGTTTGGCCACGCTGAAGCAGCGGTCGTTTTCGGTCATGCCGAGAACGCCCTTGGCATAGCGTTCGACGCAAACCACCATGTCGTGCTGCAGGTGGACGCAAGCTTTGGGAGACCCGGTCGAGCCCGACGAATAGAGCCAGAAAGCGGCATCATCCTTGCTGGTGGGCTCGGCTTCGAGGTCGGGCGAGTTCTGCTCGATCAGGTCGTCGAAAGACAGCGTATCTTCCGGTGCGTTCGCGCCCACAACGATGATGTGTTCCAGATAGCGGAGTTGTTCTTTGGGAATCGCCTTGATCTGCGGGTAGAGCGATTGGCTGACCACAGCCACCCGCGCCCGCGAGTTGTTCAAAATGTATTGGTAGTCGGCCCTCTTGAGCAGGGTGTTGACCGGTACGGCAACCGCCCCGATCTTGATGGCCCCGAAGAAGCTGACGGCGAACTCGGGACTGTCGAGCAGCAGCAGGAAGACGCGTTCCTCAATACGCACGCCGAGCTGGCGCAGCGCGTTGCCAAAGCGGTTCACCCGCTCCCGGAGCTGGCGGTAGCTGACGCGAGCGCCTTCGGCCTCGATGGCAATTTTTTCTCCCCGGCCTTCCTGCAGATGGCGATCGATGAAGTAGGTAGCGGCGTTGAACAGCTCGGGAAGCAGAATGGGCTCGCCCAAACTCATTTGGAGGTGGCGCGTTTGCGGAAACTGCGAAGAATAATCACGCCGCTGACGCCAAAGCTCGCGACCGCCCCTAACGCCAGTGCTTCGGTGATCTGCGGATTGATGTGCAGCAGGTCGACAAAGAACGCCCCCAAGGCAAAAAGAATGCCCAGGACATTGAGCCACGCGGGCGAGGTTGAGGATTGAGTCTGTTCGCGATTCTGCAAGCGCAGCTGCAGCAGGACGGCAGCCAATCCCACCGCGCCCATGACCACCACCGCCAGCGGGCTGAAAAATGCGCCCCGGTTGGTGAAAAGCACGACCAGCGCCAGAGCTCCGCAGAGCAGCCCGGAGGCGATCACGGTCCAGCGGCGCGAGCGGGCGTCAAGCGGCAATGTCACCTCGGAGCGAAGACCCATTGTAGACACTGTGAACCGCGATGCAAACACGATTTCCCGCCGTCGGCAGCCGGAACGCCAATGATAGAGGGCCCGGGCGTCAGTGCGGGAAGGCTGGCGGTGGACCGGTCGCGGCTCCGGGCTCAACGGCTGCGCCCGGTGGGATGTAATAGAGCAGTATCGTTTTTCCTATTTTCGCGACGGGCTGGTCCCGATCTAACCAGGCAAAGGCGCCGGGAGGGTAGGTGGTATGAAAAAGGTCGCCCATGCGCAGCGACCGCAGGCTGATCGCGAACCAGCCCGTGACCGGCTGAAATGGTGGAGGAACGTCGAACCGGGGCAAATTCATACGAGACATGTCGGCGCTGCTCCAGACCGCAATATTCGGGTGCGAGATGTTTCCTTCGCGCAGGGCCTGCGACAAACGGAACAGGTCCTGCCCGCAGTCCAGATCGCAGCCCGTGACCAGAACGCGGCTCGGGTCCCGGCCCGCCAGTTGGTTGAAGTACGCGATGTAATCCGGATGAGCGTTCAGACTCGACTGGCATTGCCAGAAAAGCAAAGCCGCCAGGCATAGCCGTCCCCATGGGCGCCATTTCCCGGGCGACTGCCAAAGAAGTCCACAGCCGCTACCGGCAATCACCGCCAGCAAGGGGAAGACCACCATCACGTGCCGGACGCCGGCGTTGTACTTCACGAACATGGTGACAAAGAGAATAGCGAGCACCGATACCGCCGGAGCGACGGCAGTCCAGCGCACCGGCCGTTTGAGTACCGCAAACATTCCGGCCACGCACAGCAGGAGAAACGGAAGCGGAGTCTTCACGCCCACGCCGACGAGAAAGAAGTACCACCATCCTCCTTTCCTCACCTTTCCGAGCAGATACGCCGGCGGAGCATCTTGATTCAACGCCCAACTGGTAGCGATGCCGCGAAACAGAGCAGGAGCCGGCAGCACGGGGTCTCTAAGGACCATGCTTCGGGCAACGCCGCGAACGGGTCCGGGGAAATGCTGGAAGGAAGGCATCGATTCAGGGGATATCTGTGCTTCTTCGCGGATGTGCCCAACCGAAAATCCGTAGCCGGCCCAGACCACAACCACAGCGAGCGCGAAAGCCAGGCCGAGCTTTCCCATCCAGTTGACTTTGCCTGGGCGTGGGGGCGACCCAGCGCGGCGTTCGACCAGCCACTTGGCCAGCCATATCGCCGCGACGGCGGATGGCAGGAACAATAGCGTGGTCAGCTTCGAGAGGAAGGCAAGAGCGACAGCAAACCCCAGCACCAGGGTTGACCGCAGCGACGGCTTCCGCAGCCAGGCCGTAAATGCAAACAGGGCGGCAAACTGCATGCAGGCCGTGGGCAAATCCGTGTAAGCCAGGCCGGAGAACGCGAGCACGATGGGGAGCGTGGTAAACAGAAGCGCAGCCATCGCTCCAGACAGGTCTCCAAACTCCTGCCGGGTCCAAAGAAAAACCAGGATTACCGCGAGTACGAAAAAGGGAAGGATCGCGGAGCGAGCCAGAGACAGGTTCCGCAAGTAGTGCCCGTCGTCGAAGAGAACGCTGTTGCCCACGTCGTTGTAGTTGCGAATGCGCGCATCACTGGCCGGCCAGTGGGGGAACCGTTCTCCCGCCAGGTAGAGCGGGATGCCGATGGCAATGCGGGTGAGCGGCGGATGGACAGGGTCGAGGGTGTAAGTGCCTTTGTCCAGGAATTCGATGGCGGCGGCGATGTGGCAGGGTTCGTCGAATCCCTGCGCGGTGACCTTATAGGTCAGGAGAATGCGCGCCACACCGATCAGAATCAAGAACGCGACAGTCAGAACGACGTAAAGCCTGCGATGCAAGCAGCTTCCTCTGGAAAGCAAGCAGTATAGCGGATTGGCAACCGTGCCTTATCGTCCGCCGGCGGCCTGCTCCAGGGCCCGTCGCGTAATCACCGTGACCAGGTGGCGGCGGTAGGCAGCGGAGGCGTACACATCGCCGATGAGTTCCACGTTCTGGGCAGCCAGGCTGGCCGCTTCCGCGAAGGCCGAGACCGGTTTCCCCCGTAGTGCGATTTCGACCGCCGCGGCGCGATAGGCCACGTCGGACACTCCGGTAATGCCCACGGCTGCGCTGTCGATCGTCGACCCCGACATCTTCAGCCGGACCGCAACCCCGACAACGGCATAACCCGACGCGGGATGGTGGAACTTCTTGTAGGCCACGTTTTCACTCGTGGTCCTGGGCACGCGAACTTCGGTTAGGATTTCGTCAGGGCGCAACTCGGTCGAAAACATCCCGAGAAAAAACTTGGTGGCCGGGATCACCCGCTCCCCGGAACGGCTTTGGGCCACGATTTCCGCGTCCAGCGCGAGCACGCTTGCGGGGTAGTCGGCTGCGGGATGGGACTGGGCCAACGAGCCCCCGATGGTGCCGCGGTTGCGGACCTGGGTATCGCCGATCTGACTGGCAGTCAGCGCCAGCAGAGGCGACAACCGTCGCAACAGTTGCGATTCCTTGACTTCAGCGTGCGTGGTCATGGCGCCGATGACGATCCTGTCGCCCGACTCGCGGATATAGCTGAGGCCGCCGATGCGGCCAATGTCGATCAACAATGCAGGCTGGGCCAGGCGCAGTTTCATCGCCGGCAGAAGACTGTGGCCGCCGGCGAGAATCTTGGCATCCTCGCGGGACGACAGCAGACTCAGGGCTTCGCTAAGCGTGCGGGGCGATTCGTAATCGAAGTTTGCCGCGATCATGCGCGCCTCCTTCCGGATACCGCTTTCGCTACGGGCTTTCTGGATGCTACAGTGCCGGACGACCGGGCTGCCTGGATTGCGTTCCAGACCCGCTCCGGCTTGAGCGGCATCTCAATGTGGCGGATGCCCAGCGGTGAAAGCGCGTCGCATACGGCATTTACGATGCAGGGGGTGGATCCGATGGTGCCGGCCTCGCCCACGCCCTTCACCCCCATCGGGTTCACCGGTGATGGCGTCACGGTGCGTTCCAGGGTGAATGTGGGCAGAAGGTGGGCCTTGGGCAGGGCGTAGTCCATCAAGGTTCCGGTGACCAGTTGCCCGTCCTCGTTGTAGATGACTTCTTCCCACATGGCCTGGCCCAGGCCCTGCGCGATGCCGCCGTGAATCTGGCCATCGACGATCATGGGATTAATGACGTTGCCGCAATCGTCCACTGCCACATACTTCTCGATTTTTACTTCGCCGGTCTCGGCATCCACTTCAACCGCGCAGACGTGACAGCCGAAGGGGAAGGTGAAGTTCGGCGGCTCGAAGAAATGAGTCGCTTCAAGGCCGGGCTCAAAACCGGGCGGAATGTTTCGCGCGGTGTAGGCGGCCATGACCAGCTCGCCGAAGGAAATTGATTTTTTTCCGCCCTTGGTGCTAAGCCGTCCGCGGCCGAAGGCAATGTCCGCTGGCTTTACGCCGAGCAGGTGCGCGGCCAGGGCCGTCATCTTGACCTTGAGTTTCTGTGTCGCCAGATAGGCGGCGGTGCCTCCCACTGCGGTGGCGCGGCTGCCGAAGGTGCCAATGCCATAAGGGACTGCCAGGGTGTCGCCGTGGACGACATTCACATCATCCGGATCGATGCCCAGCTCGTCGGCGATGAGCTGCGCGAAAGTTGTTTCCTCGCCTTGACCATGGGGCGAGGCGCCAGTCAGCAGGGTGACTTTGGCCGTGGGTTCAATGCGGACGGTCCCGCTCTCCCAACCCCCGGCTGGCGTGGCGGCCGAAGGGCCGATGGCACAGATTTCGACGTAGGTCGAGACCCCCACGCCGTAATATTTACCGGACTTCCAGCCGCTCTTCTGGCGGCTGCGCAGCGCATCGTAGCCGGAAAGCTTCAGCGCCTTGGCCAGGCTCTCCTGATACTTGGCCGAATCGTAGGTCAGGCCGGTAACCGTAGTGAAGGGAAACTCCTTGGGCTGAGGGAAATTCTTGCGCCGAAACGCCGCCACATCCATGCCCAGTTCGTGGGCCGCAACGTCCATGATTCTTTCGACGTTGTAGGTGGCCTCCGGCCGGCCGGCGCCACGATAGGCGTCGGTGGACATCTTGTTGGTGAAGACCCCGACGATGTCGATCTGGATGGCTGGAATTTTGTAGCAGCCGGCGTGCATCAGCGCGGTGAGCTGCGGGATCAGCGGTGTGAGCAACTGGTGGTAGGCCCCCATGTCGGCCAGGATGCGGGCGCGCAAGCCCAGGATGGTGCCGTCTTTCTTAAGCGCCAGCTCGACGTCGTTCAGCGTATCGCGGCCATGAATGGTGGCCAGGAAGTTCTCCCGCCGCGTCTCCGCCCATTTCACCGGACGGCCCAGCTGCATGGACAGCCAGGGAACGACTCCTTCTTCCGCATAGACGTTCAGCTTGCTGCCGAACCCGCCGCCCACTTCGGGAGCGATAACCCGGACCGCGGTCTCGGGCAGGCCGACCATGACGGAAATCTGGGTTTTGAGCAGATGGGGAATCTGGGTGGAGGACCATACCGTGAGGCGGTTTTCACCCGGCAAATACTCGGCGAGCACAGCCCGCCCCTCCATGGCGATGGGAGCCAGGCGCTGGCTGACCATGCGCTGCTTGACCACGCGGTCAGCTTTCTTGAAGGCGGCGTCGATGTCCCCATTCTTCAGGGTGTGGGTAAAGGCCTGGTTGCTCTTGAATTCATCGTGGACGTAAGCCGTGCCGTCGCTCAGGGCTTTCTCCATGTCGGTGACCACCGGCAGCGGCTGGTAGTCCACGTCCACCAGTTCGGCGGCGTCGCGGGCGGTGTAGAAATCCTGCGCCACGACCACCGCCACCGGCTCTCCCACGTAGCGCACGCGGCCAGTGGCCAGCACCGGGTGCCGGGGAACTTTGAGGTCGGGCATCTGCATGGCGCATGGAACGGGCCCGATTCCACCGGTGTCCGCACTGGTGAAGACCGCAACCACTCCGGGAAGCGCCTTCGCCGCGTCGGTGCGGATGGCGGTGATCTCGGCGTGCGCATGGGGGGAACGGGCGAAGGCGCAATAGAGCATGCCCGCCAGTTTGAAGTCGTCGGTGTAGTGGCTGATGCCCTGGATGAGGCGCGGGTCTTCCTTGCGTTTGAGCTTCTTGCCCACCCAGTGCGCGGCGGGCTTCCCGTTGGTCTTGGTCTTGGCTTTCGTCGTGGTCCTGGCTTTAGTCTTGGTCTTCGCTTTCGTCGCCATGGCCTACCTCGCTCCCGCGCGTGCGACCACGCGCTTCGACATTTTCTGGGAAGCATTCTTTACAGCGGCAACGATGTTCTGGTAGCCGGTGCAGCGGCACAAATTGCCATTGAGGCCCTCGCGGATTTCGGAATCGCTTGGGCTGGGGTGCTGCTCCAGCAGATCATGCGAGCACATGATCATGCCGGGCGTGCAAAACCCGCACTGCAAGCCATGCTCTTCCCAGAATCCTTCTTGCAGTGGGTGCAGGGCATCGCCCTTGGCCAGACCCTCGATCGTCGTGACTTTGCGGCTGTCGGCCTGCACGGCCAGCACGGTGCATGACTTCACCGCCCGGCCATCGAGCAGGACCGTGCAGGCGCCACACAGCGAAGTCTCGCAGCCCACATGCGTGCCGGTAAGCCCGGCATTTTCGCGCAGAAAATGGACCAGCAGCAGACGCGGCTCAACCGACGCCTTGCGTTCAACTCCGTTCACAGTAATGCTGACGTTCTTGGTCATAGGTCTCCACCGGCGTGGGCAGATTTAGGTAGGAAAGCTTCGAGGCCGCCACGATAACAAAAGGATGGGTAGGCTTACAAGGGGCCGGAGGCAGGAGGCGTGGTTCGCTTGCGGGTGGTCGGTCAAGCATCCGGTGCCACGCCGCCAATCTGCCGGGTGCCTGGTGAGCGGCTACTTGAAATCAGGCCTCGCAGGATGGTCGACAATGATCACCCGGCCGTCGGTCAGGGCCTTGACGGAATGGCGGACGCCAGCCGGCACAATCGCCACGAGTCCCGCTCGGGCAATCTGAGCCACGCCGTCGATGGTGACCTCGAGTTCGCCCTCGATGACCTCGTAGACTTCTTCTTCAGGATGGAAATGCTCGTGAATGGAAGAGCCACGCACAAAATCGTAATGTGCGAATGTCATGCTCTGAGAATGAAAGTAGCGTCCATACCAACCGGGCAAACGCTCGGTGACGCGCAGGCTGCTGATATCCAAAAAGGGCATAAAAAGACTCACCGGGAGGGATCGTAGCACAGCCCCTCGGCGCTTCCGCTCTACTCACCGGCAAAGGGGGGCGACCGTCCCGGAGCTGTCCGGAGTGACGATATTCAGTCTTCCTCGTCTATCGAGGATGAGAACAACCCGCCGATCCCTGTTCCTTACACTCCTGCTGGGCCTGAGCGCGTTCGGTCAGGACACCGCCATGTTTCGCGGCAACCTGGCCCACACCGGCGTCTATCGCGCGGCTGGCGTTCCCAAGTTCAGCCAGATCAAATGGAAGTTTCACACGGATGGCCAGGTGATCTCCTCGCCTGCGGTGGCCAACGGCATGGTCTTCGTCGGCAGCACGGACGGGAACCTCTATGCGGTTGATCTTGAGTCCGGCGCGCAAAAATGGAAACTCTTTACCGGCGTCCGAGTGACATCGTCGCCGGCGGTCGAGAATGGAGTCGTATATTTCGGCAGCTATAGCAGCCGGTTCTATGCCGTGGATGCTTCCAGCGGGAAGCTGAAATGGAAGTTTCAGACCGAAGGCGAGAAACGGTTCGAGGGAAAGCACCTGCATGGATCCGAGCCCGCCGCGGAAACCATGCCCGATCCTTTTGATTTCTATCTGTCGTCTCCGGCGTTGTGGGGCGGGTCGGTATATTTTGGAAGCGGCGACGGGAATGTCTATGCCCTGGACGCTGCAACCGGGACGCTGAAGTGGAAATTTCACACCGGCGACGTCGTTCACGCGTCTCCGGCGATTTCCGATGGGACCTTGTTCATCGGGAGTTGGGACAGTTATTTCTACGCCCTCGATGCCGCCAGCGGAAAAGAGAAGTGGCGTTTCAAGACCGGGGAAGACCACGACATCTACAACCAGGTGGGTATTCAGTCTTCCGCCGCTGTGATGGATGGAGTGGTGTACTTCGGCTGCCGCGATTCGAACTTCTATGCCCTGGACGCCAGGACCGGAGAGAAGAAATGGGCATTCAACAACAAGGGGTCGTGGGTGATCACTTCGCCGGCGGTGCAGGATGGCAAGGTATACTTCGCCACCTCCGACACGGCCCTGGTGTACGCGCTGGACGCCAAGACGGGAACCCCGATTTTCTCCCTGAAATTCAATCGTTGGCCTCTGTTTTCTTCTCCCGCCATTGCCGGCGGCATGCTCTACATTGGTTCGCACCAGGGAAAGCTGATCGCCATCGATCTTGCCAGCCAGAAACCGGCCTGGACATTTGAGACGGATGCTTCGCGGCAGAACGGTCCGGCGCTGACCAAGCCGGATGGAACTCCCAACTACGAAGCCGCATTCGCCGACAATTTCTACGAGAGCATGGTGATCGGCGTCAACCGGATGATGAGCGTGGGCGCGATACTCTCATCGCCGGTGGTCGTGAATAACATAATCTATGTGGGCAGCAGCGATGGGTTTCTGTACGCGCTGATGTAGCGGATGGCGGCACCGGTTCACGGTCCCCTTGGGCTTTACTTCCTCACCGCGAGATATGCGGACGTGCAAGCGAATGTCACGGCGAGGGCGAGCGTCCAATAGAGAGGGCTAAAAAGGTATCCCAATCCTACGGCTTTTCCTTGCGCCCAAGGTGACCGGATCATCCACCCCACCCATGCAAGGGTGAATACGATAAATCCGAGCAGTCCGATAAGTGTGCCCTTCAGGTAGCCAGTCAAGGTAGGCCAATTGTAGACCGCCACGTCCCTATACACGGGGATAACCTTGTAACCGACGGTTAGGTCCGGGCCGACCTCGATCTCCTCATCCCGTTGATTGCTTCAAGGCTCGGTCATGTCGGTACTTCGTGATTTAGACTAGCCACAGGCTTTTCTGGCGTTCGGGCGGCGAGATCGCTAGGTCGAGACGCGGTTGGAGGGTCATGCAACGATTCGTGGTTGCGCTCGTTTTGGTCGGGACGGCGCTGGCCGCAGCGGAGATGCCCGGCATTCCCGCGGGCAGGCCTGCTCCTCCATTTCGGGCCAGAGACCAGTTTGCGAAGGAACAGACACTTTCGTCCCTGATGGGACGCAACGGCCTGGTGCTGCTGTTCTTCCGTTCCGCGGATTGGTGACCCTTCTGCAAAGAGCAACTGGTCCAGTTGCAGGCTGCACGCGAGAAATTCCGGCAGGAAGGCATCGGCCTGGCTGCCATCAGCTACGATTCAGCCGCAATTCTGCGGGATTTCACCCAACGACATGGAATTGAGTATCCCCTGATCGCCGATCCCGACTCCAACATCATTCGGAGTTACGGGGTGCTGAACCAGGAGGCAACCGGATTTACCAAAGGCATGGCGCTGCCCGGATACTTCTACGTCCGGCCTGGCGGCGCAGTGAAGGAGAAGTACTTTGAGACGGCCTACACCGATCGTTATACCGCCGGCAATCTGCTTTTGAAGCTGTTCCCGCAGCTCGTCGAAGGCAAGGGCCGTGAAGTCCCCGCGCCATACATCGGGGTGAAGCTGTTCCAGTCTGACGAGGTGGTAGTTCCCGGCAGTCGTTTCACGGTGGCGGCTGAGGTTACCCTGCCGCCGGATACGCATGTCTATGCTCCGGGAGCGAAAGGATACAAAGCAATCCAACTCATTCTGGAAGACTCTCCGGATTTGAGATTTCCGCCTTTGCGATACCCTGACGCCAAGGTGCTGTTTTTGCCGGCGATCAAGGAGTCCGTTCCGGTCTATGAAGGCACCTTCCGCCTGCTGCAGGACGTAGTGGTTTCGGCCGATCGGGGATTCATCACCTCGATCACCCAGCCCAAAACGATTACCCTCAGAGGAACGCTTCTCTACCAGGCCTGCGATAGCGAGAAATGCTACATGCCGCAGAAATCAGCCGTTTCATGGCCAGTGCAAGTGATGCCGCTGGACCGGGAGCGAGCGCAGGAAGCAATTCAGCACAAGTGATCCGCGGGAGCAAGCCGCAAGACGCTCCGTAGAAGCCAGACACCTGGCGCGTTTGGCAACGGAACACGGGAAGATAGGGCGCTCCCGGATCTCTCCGCATGCCGGACATGAGAGATGCAGTTCGGTATCCCTGATGCTATAGGTTGGGCCATGCCGCCAAGGTTATAGTGGGCGAGTTGAACTGCAATTCATCCATGAAGAACCTGTGGCTCATCCTGCTTCTGTTTGTGGTTGGCTGCTCCGCCAAGAAGAAGCCGGTCGCGCCGCCGCAACCGCCACCCCCTGCGGCGGTGCGCAGCCGGATGCCACCGCCAACGGCGCAGGTCATTGAGCACTGCGTAGTGACCAAGCGGGAAAACGCCAACACCGTATCCTGCCGGTGCGAACCCGTGACTACGCGGATCGACTCCAAGACCGGGCACACCGTCATCGTCTGCAGGAAAATGCCGGAGACGAGGTGACGGCTGGACGCTTCAGATCTGCGCTGCCCCGCCGTCCACGAATAGCTCGATCCCGGTAATAAAGCTGCTGTCATCGGAGGCCAGGAACGAGGCGGCCTTCGCTACTTCGTCCGGGTCGCCCATCCGGCCCATCGGGATCGTGGCTACGAGACTGGCCTTGATTTGCCTGGCTTGATCTTCATTCTGCGCCAGGCCGGTAAGACCCGGTGTGTCAATCGGACCGGGACTGATGGCATTGACCCGGATGTGGCGATTCTTGAGGTCGACGGTCCAGCTGCGCGCGAATGACCGCACCGCCGCCTTGCTGGCGCCGTATACGCTGAACGCTTCGTTGCCCTGCGACCCGGCGGTGGACGCATTCAGGATGATCGAGCCTCCGTCCTGGAACAGTGGAAGCGCCTTTTGCACCGTGAAAAGAAGTCCCTTGACGTTGCCGCCAAAGGTCTTGTCGAAGTGCGCTTCCGTGATTGTCCCCAGGGGCGCGAATTCCCCACCACCGGCGTTGGCAAAGACAATGTCAATGTGGCCCTTCTGTTGTTTCACCGTGGCGTACAAACGGTCCAGATCGGCAAGGTTCGCGACGTCGCCCTGGACCCCGGTGACGTTTTTTCCAATCTGCTTGACGGCAGCGTCGAGTTCGCTTTGACGGCGTCCGGTGATGAAAACGTACGCGCCTTCCGCGACGAAACGCTTTGCCGTGGCCAGCCCGATTCCTGTGGTGCCTCCCGTTACAACCGCAACCTTACCTTCCAGCTTCGCCATGAGTTCTTCTCCTGGGGATTACGCGTGATTGCACCTGTTACCAAAGCCCGCTACTCAAGAAACGACGCACAGTCCCTCGTCGTTCAGCGACTGCCTCCGGCGACGAGCAGAGTTTCGCCGGTGATCCAGGAAGAATCTGCCGAGGCAAAGAAAACCACGGCGGGAGCAATGTCATCGGGCTGGCCGATGCGCCCCAGCGGAGTTTGAGCTTCCACCTGTTTGCGGAAATCGCTCTCTGTGATTCCGGCCGTATGCAGCCCTTCAGTCTCGACCATGCCCGGATTGATGGCGTTCACACGGATCTTCCGCGGGGCCAGTTCTTTCGCGAGCGACCTGGTGACGGCATCGACGCCGGCCTTGGTGGCGCTGTAGACCGCTCCGCCCGCGGGTGCGGAGGTGCTGGCAATCGAGCTGATATTGATGATGCTGCCGCCGGCGTCGTCGAAATACTTCACCGCTTCCTTCGAGGTGAGGACCAGGCCGAGCACATTCAGGTCGAACTGCTTGTGAAAGTGTTCCTCCGTGACCTGTCCGAGCGGAACGAACTCGTAAACTCCAGCGTTGTTGACCAGGATGTCCAGCCGGCCAAATGCTTTCTTGGTTTCGGAAAGGAGACGCTCGATTTCCTTTTGCTCTGAGACGTTTGCCTGCAGTGCGACGGCTTTTCCTCCCTCCCGCACAATCTCGGAAACCACGCGGTCGGCGCCTTCTTTGCTGGAGGAGTAGTTGACCACTACGGCGGCGCCCTCTGCCGCCAGATGCCTGGCGATGGCGGCGCCAATCCCCTTCGATGCTCCTGTAACCACTGCAACCTTGCCTGACAGTTTGTTCGACATGATGTTTCTCCCTGGAAAATCTGAATCGCAACCCGTCAGATGTGGGCGGGACGGGGAAAGGTTCAAACATTTGTACCAAACGGTACAGAAAGCATATCATATGGAACATGAGGGCAACAAAGTCTGCCGGATTGAAAGGACGCCCCCGCTCCTTCGATGTTGATCGAGCGCTCGACTGTGCGCTGCAGCTGTTCTGGCGCAAAGGATACGAAGGTACGTCCCTGTCGGACCTGACCCAGGCCATGGGCATCAACCGCCCCAGCCTCTATGCCGCCTTCGGCGACAAGGAGGCCTTGTTTCGACGGGCGCTTGATCGCTATGCCCATGGGCCGGCCGCCTATGTTCGGGAGGCACTCGACCAACCCACGGCGCGCGCGGTCGTAGAAGGTCTGCTGCGCGGGGCTGCCGATCTGATGACCGATTCCCGCAATCCTGCCGGATGTCTAAACGTACAGGGTGCGCTGGCTTGCAACGAAGTGGCCGAACCGATTCGAAGGGAACTTATCTCGCGCCGGGCCGGAGGTGAAGCGGCTTTGCGGCGACGGTTAAAGCGTGCAAAAGCTGAGGGCGACCTGCCTCGCGGGTCCAATCCCTCCGACCTTGCCCGCTACATTGCAACCGTTGTCCACGGGATGGCTGTCCAGGCCGCTGGCGGTGCCAGCCGAGGCGAATTGCGGGGGGTTATCCGAACGGCTTTGCGGGCCTGGCCGACATGAACCCGGTTCGCTGCGGATTTCGAAGCAAGCATCATCCGTCACGCCCCCACTCCAGCGACCCACTCGGCTTGGCGGGAACCCCCGTGATTGAGTGCGTACAGCACCAGTTCCACGCGGCTCGAGATACCCAGCTTGTCAAAGATGCGGAACAGGTATTTCTTGACAGTGTGCTCGCTCAGGCTGAGTTCCTGCGCGACTTCGCGATTGCTTAGGCCGTCCGCCACCAGCGCAACCACCTGCTCTTCGCGCGGGGTCAACAAGCGGATTCCCCGCGAGTTGACCATGTGCAGCGAGGGCACCTGGCTGACGGCCTCGACCAGGTATTGCATCTGTTCACTGTTGGCCCACACCTGTCCCTGGTGCACGCTCTGAATGCACTTGCAGAGCAATCGAAAAGGGTACTGGGAAAAACAAAACAGGCCTCGGGCGCCGGAGCGGAAGGCGTGGACGACGACCTCTCGATCATAGGTGTCGAGCAGAATGATTTTAGCTACCTCAGGATGGGCCAGGTGCAGCCGGCGCACGACTGTCATGTCCGGCCAGCCGTCTCTCGGGTTGTCGGGGTTGAGAATGGCGACCTGTATGGGCAGGGAACTGATGGCGTGCAGGATGACGTCCGGTTCAAGAATGCATGAAGTGACCCGCAATTCCGGACGGCGGCGAAGGGCGCCGACCAGAAGTTGGCATTGCATGTGATTGGAATCGGCGACCAGCACTCCAATCGAAGTCGAAATCCCCGCTGATATTGATTCCACAAATCCTTTCGGCGCCCACTCGTCCTCGGGCTCAATCCCCGGCTAATCGGTGACAGCCTACGAGGTCGCGGCTTGACGTTTCTGTGACATCTCAACATCGCCGAAGGTCGGACGAACTGTGGATAACCAGATCGAGACTGGGCAGGATGCCCTGTCGCTGGTCTGTCCTGGCCTCTAACTCCATGTAACCAATGGAGCTAACCGACGGCCCTCAACTTCGACGGTCCCTGCGGCCAGTCGCGAGAGATTGGCCAGTCTACTTTCGTGGGTACTACGAAAGAGGATGGGACCAGTTGCCCATCCCCAGGTGGCGATGACGGCATCCCCAGGTCTATCGGCTCGTTTTCTCGCGTTTGTCACAACCGCAGGGAGTGCTGCGCACCTCAACCCCCAATGATTTGCGTGGCGCAGATCCTGTCCGCAAAAGGCCACCTATCCGGCCCTGAAGAGAGATGGATTTATCCACCCACCTTCGTGGACAGCACTTCCCATGTCTTGCTGCTTCTTGTTCGCCGGGATAACTTGCACACAACGGAGTGGCTGCAAAGAAACAGGAGAAGCAGAAATGAAACACCTTTTGACCTGCGTGGCGGTCGTGCTTTCGTACTGCGCGGGGCAGACAGGTTCGGTGGCGGCCGTGGCCCAGCAGACGAAAGCGGCGAAGACCGGCCAGGGCACGACGGAGGCCACGAAATCCGGAAGTGCGGACGGTGCATCGAGTCCAGACGAGATGGGGAACCGCCGTCCGCTCTACCGGCTACAAAAGAGCGACGTGATCGAGATCAAATTTAATTTCGCATCCGAGTTCGACCAGACGCTAACCGTCCAGCCGGATGGCTTGATCGCGCTCCGGGGAACGGATGAGCTGTATGTCGAAGGCCTTACCATCGCCGAGCTGCGCAGCACGATTCGCCAGGCTTACGCCATGACGCTGCACGATCCGGAAGTCACCATCGCCCTCAAAGATTTCGAGCGGCCTTATTTCATCGCCACCGGAGCAGTCGCCCATCCGGGAAAATACGAATTGCGTGGCGATTCTACGGTAACGGAAGGGGTCGCCCTGGCCGGAGGATTCACCGAGCAGGCCAAGCACTCCGAAGTGGTCCTTTTCCGGCGGATTTCCGGGGAGCGGACCGAGGCCCGGATCCTGAATGTAAAACGAATGCTGAATTCGCATAACCTGGCTGAGGATTTTCACTTGCGGACTGGAGATATGCTATACGTCCCGCAAAACCGGATTTCGAAGATCCGACGCTATTTGCCGACTTCGAGTCTAAGCACCTACGTGAACCCAACCCAATTTTAAGGACAGGCGCGAACCGCAACTTTTCTCGAACATTAAATCGGAATAAGCCTCTCGGGCTTACCGTGTCCTCAAGCGGATATAGCCGCTGCCCGATACCAGAAACGGAAGACAGTAAAGGTCATCGGGCCGGGAGAACTCCGCATGGGAGAAGAGCTCACCATCATTCGAAAGCCTGCAACCGCCACCTCCCCCACAATGCGCGATTTATTGGCGGTGCTGTTCCGGCAACGCCGGCTGGCCCTGGTTTCGTTTGGGACGGTCTTTCTGGCTGTCCTGGCTTATGGCGTATTCGCGCCCTCTTACCAGGCCCACATGAATGTGCTGGTGCGGCGGGAGCGAGTGGATCCTCTGGTTACGCCCGTGCCCACGCCATCGTCCATGTTTCAGCGGGACGAAATCACGGAAGAGGAGCTGAATTCTCAGGTAGAACTGCTCCGCGACGACGAAGTTCTGCGCACCGTGGTGCAGACTGCCGGACTCAGCGCCGGCCCCTGGTATGAACGCTTTCTCGGAGGCAGCGAGGACATCCGGATGGCTCGATCGGTGCGGCGGATGGCAAGCCGCCTGAGCGTGGAGCCGATACGGAAGACCCACCTGATTCAAGTGACGTACTCATCGTCGGACCCCGCGCGGGCAGCAGCCGTGCTGCATGCTCTGGCACACGCCTATCTGGCCAGACAGCAGCGAGTACGGCGGCCCTCGGGGGAATACGAATTCTTCGATCAGCAGGTGGCTCAGTCCCGGCGCGGATTACTGGACGCAGAGTTTCGCCTCATGGACTTCAGCAGCGATCAAGGCGTGGTATCGGCCGCCCAGGAACGGGACATGGCGCTGCAGAGACTCAGTGACGCCGAGGCCAACGACCGTCAGACCCAGGTGGCGATGGCCGAGACCAGGCAGCGTATCCGGGGGCTGCAGTCCAAACTGCAGGGTTTGCCGGAGCGGATTCTGACCGTGATTCGAAATTCCGACAACCCACAGCTCACCGAGAAAATGAAGTCAAAATTGCTGGAGCTGCAACTGAAGCGGACTGAATTGTTGACTAAATTCGATCCCTCTTACCGGCTGGTGCAGGAAGTAGATCAGCAAATCGCGGAAACCAAAGCCAGCATCGCCACCGAGGAGCATTCGCCGTTGCGCGATGAGACCACGAACCAGGAACCCAATCATGAATGGGCGAAATCGGAACTGATCAAGGCGCAGGTTGAATTAGGCACTCTCGAGGCCCATGGACAAGCGACCCGTACCCAGGTAGCAGGCTATCGGGAAGTTGCCCAGCGGCTCGGAAAGGACGCGCTTCGGCAGGGGGAATTGCTGGGGGATTTGAAAGCGGCAGAGGGGAATTACCTGCTGTACGTGAACAAGCGCGAGGAGGCGAGGATCGAGGACGCACTGGATCAGGGTGGCATCCTGAACGTCGTCATCGCTGACCAACCGCGAACGCCGGCCCTCCCGGCCCGGGCGGGTTGGGTCTTTGGCCTGATTGGCGTCGTGCTCGCCAGCACCGCGAGCACGGGACTGGCTTTCGCCGCTGACTCACTGAATCAAGGCTTCCGGACGCCCGATGAAGTCGTGGCCTATCTGGGCACGCGGGTTCTGGCGTCCCTGCCTTGAAAGACGAAGTCCGCAAAGGGAACATTTATGAGCACACGTCCTGATTTGCTGGAACACGCGCTGGCCGGCGACATCTTCGAAACAGAAATCGCGGAGCCACGGACGTCCACCGGGCGCGAGTCGATCGCCTGGGACCCCTACCGGTTCGGGGAAGAGCAGATCCGCAGCCTGGTACGGCAGGTATTTCTTCCCGGCTGGCCGAAGCCGGCACGGCAGGTCGTCTTCTGTGCGGTCGAGGACGGCGATGTCGCCGGAATCTGTTTGCGGGTCGGCCAGGTCCTGGCGGCCCAGATCCCGGGGAACGTGGCGCTGGTGGAAACACATCTCCACTCCAGCGAAGAGAACGACGACTACGGGGCTCCGGTGCCGGTTTTTCGCCCAGCCGGCTTTCGGCCCTTGCGAGACTCCGCGCGGCGAGTTTCCAGCCATTTGTGGCGGGTACCGCGCGAAATGTTCATGGGTGAAAACGAGGCTGGCCTTTCGGTGGAATGGCTACCGGGCAGGCTAAGGGAGTTGCGGCTCGAATTTGACTACACCGTGCTGCACGGTCCTCCCGCGGCCTTGTGCAGTGACGCGGCGCTGCTCGGCTACCTGAGTGATGGCGTCGTTCTGGTGCTGGAAGCAAACGCGACCCGGCGTGCCGCGGCACAGAGGGCAGTACAGACGCTCCAGGCTACAAATACCCGAGTGCTGGGATCTGTCTTGAACCGGCGAACATTTCCAATCCCGGAAGGAATTTACCGCAGGCTGTAGAACGAGTGTATTTCTCCGGGCCTCTCTGGCGCTGAAGGCGTTTTGTGAAAAACAGCAGCAAAACCGAATGGGACTCAAGTAGCAGAGCTTTGTCTGACCCACGCTGATCTCCCCATGACAACCGACGAGCGGTCGATACCGGAAGGTCTGGAGACATCCCCGCCCCCAGAGGCGCCATGGTACGTGGTGCAGACCCGCTACCGTTTCGAAAGCAAGGTTGCGGCCCAATTGCAAGGCAAAGGCGTGGAAACGTTTCTCCCCGTCCTCAACGAAACTCACCGCTGGAGTGACCGTCGAAAGATCATCTCCCTTCCCCTGTTTTCGGGATACGTATTTGTGCGCCTGCCCCCGTCCACGCCGGCACGCGGCAAGGTGTTGCGCACCCAAGGCGTCATGGGATTTGTCCAGGTGCACGGTGATGCCAGTCCGATTCCGTCCCGCCAGATTGACGACCTGCGCCGGTTACTGGCTCATCAACTTCCTTGCGCGCTGCATGCGTTTCTGAAAATCGGGCAGCGGGTGCGAATTCGCGGCGGTTGTCTCGATGGTCTGGAAGGCATTCTGGCGCAGAGCACTCAGAAGACGCTGGTCATCTCGATTGAGTGCATTGAGCGATCCGTGGCCGTCCGGATCGAAGGATACGAATTGGAGCTGGTCTGAATGTCCCTGCCCGCTACGTTTAATCCCGATCGCTTTCAGGGCCCACCTTCTCCGCGTCCCGTTCCGGCAAAGGCAACGAAGCTACAGTCGCTGGCCCTGGATGGAGGCATCTATGCCCGCCTGCCCGGGTTCGCCTGGAGTCGGGACCGGGGGCGGGCGGCGGCCCGGCGCGTCGAACGGGGGCACGGACGCAACGTTCTCATCGTAGGAGCCGGGCCGATGGGACGCGAACTGGCTGCAATCCTGGAACGGGAGAATGTCGACGGACGCAGGGTCGTGGGCTTCCTCGACGAAAACGAGGTAGTCGCGGGCAATGTCCTTGGCCGAGTGGGAAACCTTACCCGGATCGCGCGAACTGAATTTGTGGACGAGGTGATTTTGGCGATTCCGGAGCGGCGTGACCTGACGCGGTGGGTGATCCGTGAAGCACACCGCAGCCGGCTTAACATCCGCCTTGTCCCTGACCTTTATGACTTCGGGCAGGCCCATGAGCAGGGCCATAAGGCGAGTCATCTGGGACTCGAGTATTTCGGTGACATGCCCGTACTCACGCTGCACGAGGAGAAAGCGCCAGCGGCGGCCCTGTTCTGCAAACGTGTGCTGGATATTGCGCTCTCCGCCATCGCTTTGCTGGTGGCTGCGCCGCTCATGGCTGCCGTCGCCCTGGCGATCAAGGTGGCTTCGCCGGGACAGGTGATGTACCCGGCTACGCGAGTGGGACTCAAGGGCAGAAGATTCACTTGCTACAAGTTTCGCACCATGGTTTCCGACGCGGACGGGTTGAAGGAAAGCCTGCGCTCGGACAACGAGCGCCGTGGCCCTTGCTTCAAGATTGCCGCGGATCCACGCATCACCCGAGTGGGCCAGTTTCTGCGGCGCTACAGCCTGGATGAACTGCCCCAGTTGTGGAATGTGTTGCGAGGGGAGATGAGCCTGGTCGGTCCGCGGCCCCATCCTCTTGACGACTTCGAGCACTATCGCCTGGATCATCTGCGCCGCCTGGATGTGACCCCGGGAATCACTGGACTGTGGCAAGTTACGGCCAGAGGCGATCCGTCGTTTCAGCGCAACATGGCACTCGACCTGGAGTACATCGAGCACTGGAGTCTGGGGATGGATTTCTCGATTCTGTGGAGGACGGTGTTCGTAATCCTGCACGGAAGCGGCGCGTAGATGGCCACGACAGAACAAATTACGCTGCGAAATTCAGTGCCTGCCGTGGCGCACTGGACTGTGGTCACTGCCTTCCGGCCGCTGCACGCCTTGATCGCGGCGCCGGCGGTCCTGTTCTTGACCACCCTCACGGTCATGCTTTTCCGTCCTCCAGACCTGCAGTTCTACTGGCTGGACCGAATCGCGTTTCTGTTGCTGTTATTTGTGGTGGGACTGCGGGTGCTGGTACTGCGCCGGTCCGCAACCCGCGCTGACCCGGTCCTGTGGCCGATGGCAGCGTTGCTGTTGCTGGGCCTTGGCAGTCTTCTGGCCCAGCCGTATGACGCGCAAGGCTGGAGTGTGTTTGCCGCCAAGTGGCTGGTGCCCTTTGCGCTTTATCATCTGGCCGGGTCCGCTTTCGGTGATGCGGCGTCGCGGCGCCGGTTCGAGACATTCTCGTTAGTGGTACTGGGTTATTTGTGCCTGATCGCGATCTTGTTTCTGCTCGGCGCCAAAGGACTGATCTTTCCCCGCTACATCCTGGACGAGAGTATCGGCATCCACGCCGACCGCGCTCGCGGCCCTTTTCTGCAAGCAGTCGCGAATGGGGTGACCTTGAATTTGCTGGGGCTGATCGCGCTGGACTCATTTCGACGGGGTCGGCTGAAAAGATTACCCGCCCTCCTGCTGTTGATTGCGCTGCCGCTGGCGATTCTGGCGACCCGAACCCGGGCGGTGTGGTTGTCTTTTGGCGCCTGCGTTTCAGGCCTGGCCTTCTTTTCTTCCAACCGGCATGTTCGCCGCGCCTGCTTCGGGCTGTTGCTGGTTGGAGGCGTGGGGCTGCTGAGCGCTCTCAGTTTCGAGGACGCGAACTCTTCCTTTGTGGCCCGCCTGGAAGAGCGCAGTCCAGTGGAGTTCCGGGTAGTGATGTACCGGACCGGCCTGGAAATGTTTCTGGAAAAGCCGCTCCTGGGTTGGGGTACAAGCGACCTGCAACCAGAGTTGGCGAAGCGGATCGACGGCTTTCACCAGACCGCTTTCTTCTTTCACAATACCTATCTGGAAATCGCCGTGCAACACGGCCTGTTGGGAGCGCTTTTATATCTGTGGATGGTGGTCGAACTGCTCCGGCTTGGGGCAACGCGGCGCCCTCATGTCGCCTCCGTGGAAGGCACATTTCCGGATGAGCAATTCCGTTTGCTCTGGCCGGTTCTGGTTGCGGTATACGTCTTCAACGGCAGTTTCGTGGTGATGAATTACCAATTCGTGAACGGATTGCTCTTTACGGTCGCCGGCATGCTGGCTGCACAAAATCGCCAGGCGGACGCCCGGTCATATGCCCTTCCCATCTGACCTGCGCATGCCGAATTCTGCCGGGGCTTGCGATTTTCCTGACGGGCCTTTTCGCTTTCTCCTGAACGTGCCCACGATTGCCTATCTCGCCAACCAGTTTCCTTCGCCGGTCGAGCCCTATGTATTCGAGGAAATCGAGGAACTGCGCCGCCGTGGAATACAGGTTGTCCCCTGCAGCGTCCGCCGTCCGGACGGGACAGCGCGGGAACCGCGGCTGAAATCATTCGCATCCGAGAGCCTGTATCTGCAACCCCTTCGTCTCAGACTCGTGGTCCGCGCTGCCTGGCTCTGTGTACGCAAGTTTGGGCCGCTGGCAGACCTTCTTGCGCGGGTGCTGGCGCAAGGCAGCGAACCTCCCGCGCGGAGAGTGCGGGCGCTGCTGCACACCCTGCTGGGTGCTTGCTACGCGCTCCAACTGGAAGGGCGCGGCGTGGACCACATTCATGTGCACCACGGATATTTCGCATCCTGGATCGCGATGGTGGCGGCGCGTCTGCTCGGGATCGACTACAGCCTGACGCTGCATGGTTCGGATCTGCTGGTGCACCGGGCCTACCTGGACACAAAGCTGAAACACTGCAAGTTCTGCGTGACCGTTTCGGAGTTCAACCGGCGCTTCGTGCTGGAGCGCTTTCCCGACCTCGATCCGGGAAAAATCGTGGTGCGGCGGCTGGGAGTGGAGTTGCCGTGCACCGTAGCTTCGGTTTCGCAACCAGCCCCGGGCCCAAAACGCTGGATGATGCTGGCGGTGGGCAGGCTGCATCCGGTGAAAGACCATGCTTTTCTGTTGCGCGCCTGCCATGAATTGAAGACTCGCGATGCTGACTTCCTATGCCTGATTGCGGGAGAAGGAACTGAGCGCCCCTGGCTCGAACACCTGATTCGAAACCTCGGACTCGACGGGCAGGTGAAGCTTTTGGGCCATCTTTCCCGTCCGGAACTTGATGCCTGCTACGCATTGTGCGATCTGGTGGTGCTCACCAGCCGTAGTGAAGGCATTCCCCTGGTGCTGATGGAGGCGATGGCCCGCTGTAAAACCGTTCTGGCGCCCGCGATCACAGGAATCCCGGAACTGGTAAAGCATGGCGAAACCGGGTTTCTGTATCGCCCGGGTTCGGTTGAAGATTTTGTAACCCAAATCGAAATCATTCACAGCTCAGGCGAGGCACTGCCCCGGCTCCGCCGCAGCGCTCGGCAACACGTGCTGCGGCACTTTGACCGGGAAAAGAACCTGGCTGCCCTTGCTGACCTGCTTGTTTCCCGCATTACCCAAAAGGTAAGGCACACCTCAAATGAGAATCCTGTACTGCAACAAATATAACTTTGCCTTCAGCGGCACCGAGGTCTACCTGTTCGAACTGATGGACCTGATGAGATCGCAGGGGCACGAGGTCGCGTTGTTTTCGATGGCGGACCCGCGCGGAGAAGCGACGAAATATGACCAGCACTTTGTGCCCGCCATCGATTTCAAAAATAACCGGTCAGGACTTGTGGCCAGCTCCAGACAAGCGGCGCATATGCTCTACTCGCGCGAAGCGCGCCTGAAATTGCGCGACATGGTGAAGGCCTTTCGTCCGGACGTCGCTCACGTGCGCAACATTTACCACCATCTTTCGCCCTCAATCCTGTGGGAACTCAAAGCGCAGGGCGTTCCCGTGGTCTATCACCTGAACGACTTCAAACTGCTTTGCCCCAGCTACAACATGGTTTCGCACGGCCGCGCCTGCGAGCGCTGCCACGGGGGGAAGTTCTGGCACGTCGTTGCGGAAGGCTGCTATCCGGGACCCCGCGGAGCCAGCGTCATGCTGGCGGCGGAGGCGTACCTGCACAAGTGGCTGCGCAGTTATGAGAGCTGCGTCGCCCGCTTCCTCGTGCCCAGCCGGTTCGTGAAACACAAGCTGGTGGAAAACGGCTGGGACGCCGAAAAAATCAGCGTGCTGGCGCATTTTCAGAGCCTGCCGTCACAAACCGTCCCTGACCCGTCTCCGAACGCTCCCATCCTGTATTTTGGCCGCCTTTCAGCGGAAAAAGGACTGACTGATCTCTTGCGGGCCATGCATCATCTCCCCTCAATCTCCCTGCAGATTGCTGGCGAGGGGCCACAGCGGGCGGAACTGGAAGGGCTAACTCGAGACTTGGGTCTGGCTAACGTTGAATTTGTCGGCCGTGTGATGGGGCCCCAACTTCACCGGCTGATCTCGTCATCGCGGTTCACGGTGCTGCCTTCGCGGGCTTACGAGACGCTGGGCAAGACCATCCTCGAATCCTACGCCTGGGGACGCGCGGTCGTGGCCTCGGACCTGGGCTCGAGAAGGGAATTGGTGCATGAGGGTGAGACCGGCATGTTGTTTCCGGCAGGCAACGTGGCGCAACTGGCGGAGGCGATCTCGTTTCTAGCCGAGCGGCCAAAGCTGGCGGCCGAAATGGGTGCCGCCGGACGCACTCTGGTGACTCGCCAGCACTCGCCCGCGCAGCACTATGCCGCGCTGACAGAGCTGTATGAACAATTGGCCCCCGGACCCAAAAAAGCGGGCGGTGAAAGCATCAGGACGGCCGCGAAGGCGGGGCTGCGGGTCGCATTTATCGGCGGCCGCGGCGTGATTTCCAAATACAGTGGAATTGAGACCTACTACGAAGAGGTCGGCAAGCGCCTGGCCGAGCTGGGGCACGATGTAACCGTATACTGCCGCACCTACTTCAGTCCCGCGCAAGAGGTACACAACGGGATGCGCCTGGTCCGGGTGCCGACCATTCGCTCGAAACATCTCGAGACCCTGGTGCACACATTTCTCAGCACCATCCACGCGCTGTTTGGCGATTGTGACATTGTGCACTATCAGTGCCTGGGGCCGGCATTGTTCTCGTTCCTCCCCCGCTGGTTCGGAAAAAAGACAGTGGTGACGGTGCAGGGACTGGACTGGCAGCGGCGGAAATGGGGCCGCCTGGCGTCTTTCATTCTGCGGCTCGGGGAGCGGGCATCCATCAAGCTGCCTGACCTGACCATGGTGGCATCGCGGACCCTGCAGAGATATTACCGCTCGCGCTATGGGGTCGAACCGGTGTATGTGCCCAACGGCACGAACCTACGGCAACGACGTACCGCCGGACGGCTGCGCGAATGGGGCATCGAACCCGGCAACTACATCCTGTTTCTCGGGCGCTTTTCTCCGGAGAAGAACTGCGACCTGCTGATCCAGGCGTACGAGGGGATGGAAACTCCGGTAAAGCTGGTGCTGGCAGGCGGGTCGAGCCATTCTGATGCCTATGCAAAGCGGTTGCGCCATCACCAGAGTGATCAGGTTCGTATTCTGGACTGGGTATCCGGTGAAGCTTTGGATGAATTACTGACGAACGCCATGTTATTCGTCTTGCCCTCCGACTTGGAAGGCCTCTCGCTGGCCCTGCTTGATGCCATGGGAGCGGGGGTCTGCGTTCTGGCCAGCGATATTCCCGAAAACCGCGAACTGGTCGAAGGAGCGGGTTTCACGTTTCGGGCCGGCGACCGGAACGACCTGGAACGTATGTTGCAGTTGCTCGTCTCAGAACCCGAGGTCAGGAAGGCCGCCGCCAGCAAAGCCAGAGAAAAAGTGCGGCAGCATTATTTGTGGAACCGGGTAACTCGCGAGATCGAAGGCCTCTATCTGCAACTGGCCGGGGAGAAGAATTCGTCGAGATCCGCGGTTGCAGTGCCGGCAACGGGTCATCCTCGTCGCGCCGCGTAACCCGTCCGGCGCCGTGCTCGCGATGGCAAACTGGGTGTTCCCCCTCGTTGTTTGCAAACCAGGTTTGCAAACCAGCCTCCGAAGACCACGTTCGGCCCTTTCTTTATTACAATCAGAGCGGTGATCGCCGATTGACTGCCACTCAACCCGGCGCCGCCTGCTCACATGGAAAAGACGATTCTGGTGACCGGAGGGGCGGGGTTCATCGGTTCCAACTTCATCCTGCAATGGTTCGAGCAGGAAGGCACTCCCGTAGTCAACCTCGACAAGCTGACCTATGCAGGCAATCCGCGCAACCTGCTCCGGGTTTCTTCCGATCCCCGATATGGTTTTGCCCAGGGAGACATCTGCGACCGCGAGCGCGTACGGGGCCTGATCGAGCAGCATAAGCCGCGCGCCATCGTGCATTTTGCGGCTGAGAGCCACGTGGATCGTTCGATCCGCGGACCCGATGATTTCATCCGCACCAATGTGCACGGGACATTTTGTCTGCTGGAAGAAGCACGGGCATATTTCGAAGGCCTTACCGGCGAAGAGCGCAAGGCATTCCGCTTTCTTCACATCTCGACGGACGAAGTATATGGCTCGCTCGGCCCCCATGATCCCCCGTTTTGCGAGACCACGGCGTACGCGCCCAACAGTCCATACTCCGCTTCCAAGGCGGGAGCGGACCACCTGGTGCGGGCCTATCACCACACCTACGGCCTTCCCACCTTGACCACCAATTGTTCCAATAATTACGGCCCCTATCAATTTCCGGAAAAGCTGATCCCGCTCGTGATCCTGAACGCCCAGGCCGGCAAACCTTTGCCGGTATACGGAGACGGACAGAACATCCGCGACTGGGTATTCGTCGAAGATCACTGCCACGCGGTACGCACCGTGCTGGCCAAAGGCAGAGTCGGCGAAACCTACAACATCGGTGGACGGAGCGAGAAACGAAACATAGAAATCGTGGAAGCGCTGTGCGCGACCCTGGACCAGTTGTGTCCGGACGGTCCCACTGTGCCGCATCGAAAGCTGATCGCGTTTGTGAAGGACCGGCCTGGTCACGACCGCCGCTATGCCATCGATGGGCGCAAGATCGAACGCGAATTGGGATGGAAGCCGCGCGAAAGCTTCGAGAGCGGCATTCACAAGACAATCCAGTGGTATTTGGAAAATGAGGGATGGGTGAAAGAAGTTACCAGCGGCAGCTACCGAAAGTGGATTGCCACACACTACTCATAGGCTGCACAGCCTGTCTCAGCGACGCACGGAACGGACCGCATGCGAATCACTATCTTCGGCGCAACTGGCTTGCTGGGGACGGCGCTGATGCGCGAGTGGGGAGACGATGAGGTCGTCGGGCTGGGCTCCGCCGATGGAGATATACGGGACGAGAAGCAGGTCCTTCTCTTGGTCCAGCGTACCCGGCCCGATTGGATTGTGCTGGCAGCGGCTTACGCCGATGTGGACGGCTGCGAGACCCATCGTGACCTGGCTTTCGATGTGAACTGCCGCGGAGCGGTCAATGTTGCACGGGCGGCGCAGGAATGCGGCGCCCGCCTGCTTTTTATCAGCACAGACTACGTCTTCGACGGGACAAAAACGACGCCGTACGCAACCGGGGACCCACGCTCGCCCCGCACCGTTTACGGACAGTCGAAGGCCGAGGCCGAGGTGCAAATTGGCGAAATTCTGCCGCAGTGCTGCGTGGCTCGGACTTCGTGGCTTTTCGGTCCCGGTGGAAAATGCTTCCCCAACACAATTTTGAAACTGGCCGCGACCCGGCCACAGCTGGAAGTGGTGGGCGATCAGCGGGGTTCTCCGACCTATTCCGTAGATCTGGCTCGCGCCCTGGTTCAACTTTGCCGGCAAGGGGCCAGTGGCATTGTGCACGTCACCAGCCGGGGTGAGTGCTCATGGTACGAGTTCGCTCGCGAAATCATTGCCCAGGCAGGACTGAGCACAACGGTGCTTGAAACCACGAGCGATAATTTTGTGCGCCCGGCGGAACGTCCGAAGTATTCCGTACTGTCCCCGGAAAGTTTGCGGAAGTACGGCATCACCCTGCCGGACTGGCGGGATGGATTACAGCGCTACCTAGCCGAAAGGGCTTTACAGTAAGTCTCTCAGATCAACCCGAGCCGTCGACACCCGATTCCAGGTTGAACTACAGTTGCCCCATCAGGGCTCGCCGCATGGTCTCCTGGTGCTGAGGATCCAGCTTGGCGCCGGCGCAGGTCACATGGAACACGTCAGTTGCCGTCTGACCTTGAGTGTCGATGATTGCAACCTCGATATTGCAGCCGAGCTCGGCCAGGGTCGAACTGATGTCGTAAAGCAGTCCGGGTCGATCCTGGGCAATGATCTCGACCAGGGTGCTGTGTTGCGAGCACTCGTTATCGGTCTGCACGCTGGGCTCGATTTTCACTTTCGGGACCTGCACGCTGGGCTTGAATTTCGTCTCCATGAGTTCCACAACATTAATCTCGCCCGAAACGGCTTCAGACAGTTTCCGCGTCAGCCGGTTTATTTCGGATGGATTGAGCTCGAGCGTCCGGAAGCGGTCAGAAAACCGAATTGTGTCCAGTACCACGCCGGCCTTGTTGGAAAATGCCTCCGCTTTCAGGATGTTCATTCCCCAGGAAGAAAGCGTGCCCACGACGTGGGAAAACAGGCCGGGGCAGTCGAGGGTCAACAGCACCAGTTCGAAGTAGCCATCGCGACGGAGGATATCGATCTGGGGCTCGTCATCTTTCTGTTTGAGGTGATCGTACATGCGGCAGTGGGTAACGATCTCGCTCGAGGTGTGCATCAGCAAATAGCGTTTAGGGAAGCCTTCGAGAAACGACGTGATGTGTTTCGCATTGGGTTCGTTCGCCGCGGCGACCACTTCCTTGATTCGATCGCTGTTGGAAATACTCAGGGTGAGACGCTGGTCGTCCACGCTCCGGCTCAGGTGGTTGAACGCGGCCGCGTAGAACTGCCAGAGCATCTCAGCCTTCCATGGCGTGAGGGCTTCCGGATTGACCGACTTCACATCCGCGTAAGTCAGCAACGTGAGCATCTTGAGCCGTTCCGCCGTGCCGACCGACTCACCGAACTCCGCCACCACTTTGGGGTCGAAGATATCCTGGCGCATGGTGGTGGAAGACATGCGCAGATGGTTCGCGATCAGAAAAACTAGAATATCGCGCTCAGCCGGTTCCAGCCGCAAACGGTCCAGCGCGGTGGCCAGGGCTTGCAGACTTCCCGCCACGTGGTCATCCGCGGCCGTACCCTTTCCGACATCGTGGAACAGGAGAGCCAGGAAAAGCAGGTCGGGGCGCTCAAGTCCGTCGAGAATATCGCGGAAGCGCCGTTCCAACTCGGTGTCGGGTGTTCGCAGGGCGTGTATGTTCTCGATCGCGACCAGCGAATGCTCGTCGACCGTGTAGCGATGGTAATAATCACGAATGACCAGCGAATCGATGGCCTGAAATTCGGGAAACAGGAGGACCAGCACGCCCAGCCGGTGCATGGCCCGCAGGGCGGCGCCGGCATGAGGCGAGACCAGGATTCGCTGAAAGTACGGCCACGCTTCGGGCGAATCAAGGGCCCATTGTCGGAAGCTGGGAAGCGCCGCTTCGACGCTGCGTTCAGTTTCGGCCGTCAGCTTGAGGCCGTGACGGCCAACAAATTCAAAAAGACCCAGCAGCACGGACGGGTCCTGAACGGAAGAGCGCTGGCGCAAGAAGACGCGGCCCTCCACCACGGAAAAGTCGGCGTTCGACAAGCGCGACTTGCGATTTTCGAATAAACGGTAAAGACCGGAGCGTCCCGGGGGCACCTCATCGAAGAGCACAGTCAGCCGGTAAATAGATCGAACGTGGCGGAAGTAAGTTCGCATCCAGACCGCAGCCGCGGCCGGCGCTCCGCCCGCCAACCCGATTCCAGCGGCTGCCGCCTCGGACTGCAGTTCGTAGGTCAGCCCATTCAAGTCCCGGCCCTGACGATAATGCAGGAAACAGCGCACCGCGGAAAGAAAATCCAGGGCCGCACCACACTCGGCGCGAAACGCGCCCGGCAGCAGGCTCTCAGGCGCCGGCCAAACGCCTGTCTTCTCCAGTTCTGAAATCAGGCTCAGCCAGCATGCCACCTGGTAGTCGCGCAAACCGCCAGGACAGTCTTTTATGTTGGGTTCCAGATGAAAAATGGTGTGACCGTATTTCTTGTGGCGCGCAGAGGTCAGATCCATCAGCCGCTGCTGCAACTCGAGGGCCTCCCGCGCCACCATTTTCGGAATTACCTGGGAGCGGAGCTGCTCAAACAGCGCGGCATCCCCACAGATGTAGCGGCAATCCAGCAGGGAAATGTTGAACTCGAGATTGTCCCGGTGCAACTTGCCGCACTCCGCCAGGGACCGGGTGGTGGCACTGACGCGCAGGTGGAGGTCCCAGAGGGCCTGGGAAATTCGCCGGATCACTCCTTTCTGCGCATCTTCACTAAGGGGCGACTCGTGGAGAAAAAGCACATCGACATCGGAACAGGGAAATAGCGCACGACGGCCGTAGCCGCCGAGCGCAGCGACACAAATCCTGTCCGACGAGCCTGGGCCTGAGGAAAGTTGATTCCACAACTCGCCAATGAGTGCATCGGTTAGATTCGAGCGTTCGCGGACTGCGGCCTGCCCGTTGTGTGACTGCTCGAATCGCCCACGTATTCTTTCAGACTCGGCTTGATATGCGTCGTGCGTTATAGCGCTATTCGCCAGCACTGGCATGGGACTCCGGCGTCCTGACTGATGGTGCGTTAGAGTGCCGCCACTCCGCGCTCGTGGTTCCGAATCCGTATGGCTTCGTCGATCTTAGAGAGAAAAATCTTTCCATCGCCGATTTTCCCCGTGCCGGCGCTTTGCACGATGGCATCGACGGCGGCATTCGTCAGGTTGTCGGCGAGCACCATTTCGATCTTGATCTTGGGCACGAGATCGACGGTGTATTCGCGGCCACGATAGACCTCGGTGTGGCCTTTCTGTCTGCCGTGTCCGCGCACGTCAGATATGGTCATGCCTTCAACCCCCAGCTCCGTCAGCGCTTCCTTGACAGCTTCAAATCTGGACGGCTGAATAATCGCTTCAAGTTTAGTCATTTGTCTTTATCCTCAATCGTTTCGAGTTTGGATCGGGCAATTATAGATCGCGATACATCTTCGTGCTGTGACTCCCAACAATCTAGTGCAACCAGTTCAGAAACGCGCTCTCAGCATAGAGAATTACGGTGATCACTCCCAGCATTTCCACGATGACCGGCGTCATCTCCTTGATCCACTGCACCGGCGTGTAGTTGGCGTCCACATCCCGCTGAATGAAGGCATAGGCCACGACCGACTGCGCCGATCCGATGTGAGTCCAGCATCCGCCCAGCGCGTAGCCGGCGATCTGGGCCATGGCGAACAGGTGCAGAGTCGAAGTCTCCAGATGGTGCAGGCCGTGGGAGGCAAAGTCGGCCACGATGTTGTTGTCCAGAATGGCCGAGAGAAATGTGCAACCGATAAATTGGGCGAAGGCCACGTGGGCATGGCCGAGAGTCTCAATTCCGTAATGGATCAGGTTCTCCATCTGGCCGAAAAAGCCGGCATTGGTCAGAAGTGTGACCGACAGGAATAACGGAAACAGAAAATAGTACTCGGCGTACTCGAGTCTCGCATCCCGAAGCGCCAGGGAGCGCATGTTTGGAATCCTGGTGATGCCCGCCACTGCGACGGCAAATCCCGCGAAAGACGCCAGGAAGAGCGGCATCTCGTGATGGAAACCGTGCACCACGAGCAGGCCGACAAAGGGAATCAGCGCCAACCCGCCAATCTTTTGAGCGCGTTGGCGCAAGTGCGCCATGGAAGCGAGAGCTTCATCGACCGACCGTTCGGCTTTCAGGGCTCCGTGGTGATCGCCGGCCGCGTCGAGCACGTAGTGGCGATCGAGTGAGTCCGCCAGATCTTCGCTCACCAGATGCCCCAGCAGTTGCTTACGGATTGCCTGGGGCACCCGTTCCCGGACCAGGGCCAGCCCCAACGAATCGCCGCCTCGCAAGCGCTGCAGCACAAACTCGGCCCGGTCGCCCAATTCGGCGGCATGGTCTTCAACGAGTTCAACCGGGGTCACAACTTCACCGTGGCGCGTCGCCTGAAGAAATCGTACATCCTCGGCATTGGCATCGATCACGTCCATGGTCTCGAGATCGACGCGCCGCCCGCGTAGCTTTTTCCGAACATGCCGGGCGACAACGAGATAACACGCCACCGCAATCGGAGCGCAGTAAATCAGGAAGAAGGCGTTGCCCAGTCGCGGATACAGATTCGCCTTCATGATCAGATTGGGAGGCTCACCATAGGCCAGCCAAATGCCGCAGATGGTGGTCACCGTGGTGCACACCATGACCGCGTGGCGAATATCCGCTATGGGCGCCGCCGCCAGCAACAAGATGATAACCAGCGTCCGGATGGTGAGACCGATCATCGAAACCCCATCGAGAATGCCCGACGCCAGTGCCACCACCGCGGTCACCGCGATTACCGTAGAAAGAATCTCGCCCCGGTTGCGGCGCAGCAAGGAGAACGTAAGGCCCTCCAGCAGTCGGGTTTGAGCGATGACCGAGACAAAAAACGTCAGCCCCAGGATGAACAACATGGTGTCCGCGTGGACCAGATCGTCCAATCCGTGGAACGAAAGCAGATGCTGCTGTGTCCAGTACCACCAGCCGCGCTGCGCAATCTCGACCTGCCACTCCGAACTCGGCAGGCCACAGAACGTGGCCACGACGATCAGCAACATGCCGTAAGTGAGCGCGTTCTTGTGGATCTGATATTTGAAGGAGCCGAACAGAAACAATCCCAGGATGGTGGCCAGCACCTCGGCCGCCAGCAGCCACATGGGAATTGCCGCGACCCGGCCGACGAGCAATATCATGCCGGCCACAAGCCCACAGCCCAGCAGAAAATTTCGTCCCGAGAGCATCACGACAGATGATGCCGCACTTGCGGGCAATTGAGAAGGGGGACTGGCAGTCGAGGCCCCGATTTTCTCGTCGAGGACTTCGTCCATGACTTCGTTTAACGCTTCCGCCCTTGACATGAGGGTCTTCATGGTTCGCTTTGCCTATGTGCGACCTCCCCGCCGCTCACCGAACCGGGGTTTTTCCCAGTCGATGAGGCCAAGCGCGCAAGACGGAGATTCCGACAGCCAGTAAGCACCCGGCAAAAACAGGAAGGATGGGCGCATGCCCCACAACCACGAGAAAAAGGCCAACAATCACGGCCCACGACCAAGCCATCCGCTGTTTCTTTAAGGTTTCGAGAAGCGTATTACGCATTTGTCCCCTTCATCTCGTTTACCAGCGAACATAAAGAAGAAGCGCCACGATGGCTGTTGCCAGGCCACCGCCGGCAAGAACGAGACCGATCTTGTTGAACGGAGTGCTGAACCAGGGGCGCGCAATCCCGTTTCGTTCGCGGGCCCTCTCTTCTTTCAGCAACTCCGCCAGCATTTTCCGCTGTTCTATCGTGACCACGCATCTTAGCGCCCTCTCCGCCGCTTCATAGCCTTTCTGCGGGATCCGCAACTTGAATCGGAGTTGGGCCAGGGTGTAGTGGGCGGCGAAGCTTTCTGGATCCAGCTGGCCTGCCATTTCCAGGTGGTCAATCGCCGGGTAGATATTGTGAGTCAGAGCGTATGCCAATCCCAGGCAGATGCGCGCCTCGGGAAATTGCGGCGCCAGTTCCACGGTGCGGCAGAGCAAGTCCAGTGCTTCGGCCGGTTCCGCCGCTTGCAGCTTGGCGAGACCCTCCTGGAAGCAATTCATCGCTTCGGTGGAAAGTGCCCGATGGGCTGGAAATTGCAGTGCAACTCCCAGCCCATCGGAATCATAAGGATGTAAATGCAAGACCCGGTCCGTCATCAGTTGTCCTCCACCAGCCTCAGTCTGCCGCAGCTGCGGTTCCCGGCGTCGGGTATTTCAGAACGAACTCGGGATAAGCCAAAGCTCCCATTTCCGGGATGTCGAGGCCTTCGAGTTCGTCGGCGGCCGGTGCGCGTTGCCCGAGGACGAAATCGATCAACATATTTCCCACGTACGACAGTGTGAAGACAAAGCCGAGCAGCGTGCCTACGCCGATCAACTGGGCGACCAGCTGTGTGGGATCTCCGTAGAACAGTCCCTTCACGGAGTTGGTACCGTCAGCAAACAGGCCTACGGAGATCACGCCCCACAGCCCGCAGGTTCCGTGGACCGAAATAGCGCCCACGGGGTCGTCCACCCTCATAACCCGGTCGATGAATTCGACGCTCACGCAGACCAGCAGGCCGGCGAGGAATCCGATGATGGTCGCTCCCATCGTGTTGACATAGCCGCTGGGGGCGGTGATCGCCACCAGCCCGGCCAGCAATCCGTTGCCCGCCATCGAAGCATCTGGTTTTCCGTACTTCATCCACATGTAGAGGACTGCGCCGAAGGAACCTGTACATCCTGCCAGCATGGTGTCGACGGCAATCGTGCTGATGCGCAAAGCACCCGATGCGCCAAGCGTGCTGCCCGGGTTAAAACCGAACCAGCCGAAGGCCAGGATGAAGCAGCCGGTGAGGACAATGACAATGTCGTGTCCCGGCATGGCGTTGGACGATCCATCGCGGTTGTACTTGCCGATGCGGGGGCCGATAATCATCGACAAGGCGAGCGCGGTCAGTCCACCGACCGCGTGAACCACGCCCGATCCCGCAAAGTCCGCGTAGCCAGCGCCCAGGCCGAAGTAGGAACCCAGCTTCGAGAGCCAACCCCCGCCCCATGCCCAGTTCGCATAGATCGGATAGGTAATCGCCCCCATGAACACGGAGGAGATTGAAAAAGCGACGTACTTCCACCGTTCGGCAGCTCCGCCGGTCACGATGGTCAACGCGGTGTCCATAAACACCATCTGGAACAGGAACAACACCATGACACCTACGTCGTAGGTTGCGCCCGACAGGAAGAATCCTTTGGTGCCCCACAGGCCCCAATCGTGTCCCATCAGAGAAATGGTGAACTCATGACTCAGAGGGCTGGCGCCTCCCAGGATGGAAACCCCGGCGGCCCCGCCCATCTGCAAGGCAAAACCGCACACCCAGTAAGCAAATAAGCCGAAGCCATAAACCATGAAGTTCATCATCATGGTGTGGTTCGCATTTTTGGCTCGGCATAGACCGGTTTCCACCAGGGCAAAACCGGCCTGCATGAACATGACCAGGAAGCCCGTGACCAGGGTCCAGACAAAGTTGATGGCGATGCGGTTCTGGCCCGCCTGGTTTACCAGATCTACCAGGGTGAGTGGCTTATTGGGGTCGGCGTGAACCACGTCATTCGCGGTCCCCGTCTTGGTTCCGCTAGGGTCGCCTGCCGCCAAGTCGTCGGCGGTAGGCCCGCTGACTGGCAACGGGGCGTCGACCGCGAGAGGCGGCGGTGCGGCGGCAGCGGCCGGAGCGGCGGGCGCAGGAGTCTGTCCTTGAGCCCAAGCCGGTACTCCACATACGAGCAGCGCTACAATCGCCGCCCACAAACATGGTTTCAACCATGTGTAACGTGTCATCGCGTGTCTCCTAGTGAGGTTAAGCGCGCTTATCGCCGCGCCCCGATGTCGCAAAGCTTCCACTCCAAGCCAGACCGTGCCGATATCACCGCCCTACTGTTTCCAGACTGCTTCCTTCTGATGGGCCTTATTGAGCACGCCGATAATGGCGGTCAGAGTGATACCGATGCCCAAGAGGCAGATGAAAATCCTCACTCCCGTCGACGACGTCATGTTGAGCGCGACTACCGGGAGCAACCATCCAAAGAGTGCCAGCAAAACTCCAACGAGCTTCATGTGGTCCCCCTATTCATTGATCTATGCGGTTTTGATCTTGTAAAAGCCGGCTGCCGAGACGAACAGCAACCCGGCTCCTACGATGGCGATGACGATGCCCAAACCACCGCCGCCGTGCAAACCTGCCACGAAAGCGGTGAAACCGGTCAACGTAGTGCACAAATACGTACCTTGCTTCGCACTTGCAGCCATTCGCTTGCTCCTTACGTCGAGTATTTGAACCGGGGCAAGCCTCGGACCCGGTCGGTTGCGTCGGTCAGAGGGAAAAACCAAACTTGCCTCCTGCAAAATCTACTTACGTCCCCGGCATCCCTTCCTGGCGCGGGCACGGCTTGGGCGCTGGTACTAGGGGTGGTTTGAGTTGAGCCCAAGCCGTTAGCCCACATAACAGCGGCATCACTGCCGCTGGGTGAAAATCGACCTTGTTCCAAGCAACTGTTCTCGGTCACCGGTTGAAGCTGCAGTTGTTTCAAATTCAATCGACTCCTGACTACTTGGCATCCGCGCTGCTGAACGCATACACCATGCCGAGGGTTAACGTGTTCTGCGAATCCTGCAGTCCCGTCAGGTGGTCCGGAAAAACATTCTGGTCCGACATGTCGCGGCGGAATTCCAGCCGGGTCATGAGCTTGCTCGCCAGCATGCGCTGGAGAGTAAATGTGAACTCGCTCAATTTCTGCGTCTGCCCGGTCTCATTGCCCCCGTTGTCGCTGAAGTATTCGCCGCGCGTAGCCAGCGCCCACTTATCGTTCGGGGCGTACTTGATATAGCCGGCAATGCCGCTCCAATGAGCGGAAACCCCGCCCGGATGGTCCTGGCCGTAGTCATAGTTCGCCATGAAGGAGACTTTGCTGTTCGGCGAGTACGTCACCACGGTGTCAAACAAATGTCTAAAATCCTTGTTCTCGTCATTCTGTTCCGGTCCCACCAGATAGTTCTGCACCACGCCGAACTTGCTGTTGGGGGTCCAGGCTGCGCTGAAGCCCGTGGTCTTGCCGCTATTGTTGTCGACGCTGTTGTTCCAGCCGTTCACCAGATACCCGGTGAGGGCGAACTTTGGATTGAAGGCATACTTGGCGCTCGCGCCGAAATGGAAGTACGGAATGGCCAACGTGAAAAGCAGGCCGCGCGAGTAGTTCCAGTTGTCTTTGGTCTCGATTACCTCGCCGCCCGCCGGGGTGACGAACTTGCCGACGTTGATCTGCAAGCCCTTGCCCACCGGCGCCAGGTATTCCAGATATCCTTCCTTGAGGTATTGATCGAAGCCGAGCTCGTTGTAGTTGACAGCGTTCATCGCCTGCCCAAAGCCGAGAGCGACGTGATAACCCACCCGGCTGGCGGCAGCATCCGGCGCTTTGTCAGCCACCAGTTCGATCATGTTCAGGCCAAATTGGCCGGAGTTGATATCAAAGTTGCGAAAAGCCGTAGTGCGGCTCGCGGGCTGATTGGAGTTATAGCCGTAGTACACATCCACGAATCCGCTCAGAGTGGTTGGCCCCAGCAAGCCGGCCAGTCCGGTGGGTGCAGGAGCGGCCGCCGGCGCGGCGGCGGGAAGCATGGCAGCGGCGGGCGCAGCAGCGGGAGCAGCAGCGGCAGCTTTCTGCGCCTCCATTTCGCTGCGCAGGTCCGCCAGTTGTTTTTCCAAAGAGTCGATACGGCTGGCAAGATCGGGCGCCTGCTCAGCTTGAGCCAAAGCTCGATTCGCGGAGCCGCAAACAATTCCGAGAGTGACTGCAAAAACTAAAACCCTCCAGCGGAAGGCACGGTTCATCTAGACGACTCTCTTTCTCCCCTAGTCAACGTTGTGTGGCGAGCCTGCCTGCACACCCCGGTAACCAGCGTGGTGCACAGTACCGCCCTGCAGCTGTTAGAGTCCAATGCATAATTCTTTTCGTCCCTATCACAAATACTTTTAAAAACATTAATTTATGGAGGAGATAAGAGAAATTTATTGAGTGGTATCGCAGGATCGGGATTTTGACCTTCCGAAGTGAAACGTCTCCGCGAGCCGGCATGAAAGCGTGGGCTCAAAGACCGTAGGAATCGGCTCCTCGTCACTTTCAAAGCCGGAACGCATCCTATCGAGCGGACAAATCGGTGCCGGCAGCGAACCGTCGATCGAGTTGCCGGAGGGTTTCAGTCAGCGCCTGCATAAAAGACTGTTTTTTCGCATCCAGCAAAAGTAAACAGCCGCCCTGGCCGCATCCTGCATTGATTTGCCAAACCCTATTACCGCTCCAGCCTCGCCGCTTGGCTCCGTCCGTAATGGTGCGCAGTCGAAAGATTGCTCCCTCGCTATGTACCATGGTACATTGGTACCATGATCCGAGACGCGAGAATCATCGTGGAGCGCGTCCAGACCGGCGTGCGGATGGAAAAACGTCTGCTCAAAGTGCTGAAGGCCTTCGCCGAATACCACGATTTGACCCTGGGCGACCTGCTGGAGGGAATCGTATTGCACGCGTTCGACGGTAAAACTCCTTTCAGCCAGGGTTCTCTCGACCAGATCAAGGAGTTGAAACGGTTCTATGGCCTGCGGTTGGACTCGAGGGCCAGCCATCGATTGAAAGAGAATGCAGTAAAACAGCGTCCATCCCGGCGCAAGCCCCGTTCTTAGCCTCTGCCCGGCGATGGTCGAAATGCGGGTGATTTCCATGACCGACCAGGAACTGATGAAACAATTTGGGGATGGCACTCTTCCGAGTGAGCATTTTCATCATCGGGAGCACGTGCGGACAGCGTTCCTATATCTGAACCAGTACCCGGTCCTTGAGGCGCTTCAGGAATTTTCCAGGACTTTGCGGAGATTTGCCGCAGCCCACGGGAAGCCGCAGCTCTACCACGAGACCATAACCTGGGCATACGTCTTTCTTATCCAGGAGCGCATGGCACAGGCCGGAAAGAAACAGAACTGGGACGAGTTCGCTGGGAACAATCCCGACCTGTTGGCGTGGAGGGACGGCATCCTGACCCGGTACTATCGCGCCGAAACGCTCACATCCGATCTGGCGCGAGCGGTCTTCGTCCTCCCCGACTTGCGGACCTGACCGCCAATATCTGACGTGCTGCATTCCCGCGATGGTCACGCGGTCGAGATCGGGAACCCATAGAGAACGGGAACCCATGTGCCGTGGTCCTATCCAGAAGGTGATCCCCAAAAGGCTGCCCTCGAATTAGACTATCGAACAACCGTCCGACGCGAAAACCGGGGCGATGTCGCAGGAGTCGAGGCCGGTGGCAGGAGAAGTTCCCATGACCCAGGAAGAAATCCGCCTGGCGGAATCCGAGGCGCGCCAGAAGCACTGGAAGCGCTGGGGGCCCTACCTCAGCGAGCGCGCATGGGGCACCGTCCGCGAAGACTACAGCCTGTACGGAAATGCCTGGGAAAGCCTGCCTCACGATCACGCCCGCTCGCGTGCCTATCGCTGGAATGAAGATGGTCTGGCGGGAATCAGCGACCGCAGGCAGTCCGTCTGTTTTGCCCTGGCCCTGTGGAACGAACGCGACCCCATCCTTAAGGAGCGCGCATTCGGACTGACGGGCAACGAGGGAAATCATGGCGAGGACGTGAAGGAATACTACTTCTACCTCGATAGCACACCCACCCATTCCTACATGAAGTATCTCTACAAGTATCCGCAGGCGGAATTCCCCTACACGAAGTTGGTGCAGGAAAATCGGCAGCGAGGCAAGGACCAGCCGGAATACGAACTTCTCGACACTGGCATATTCGACGACGATCGCTATTTCGATGTGGTGGCGGAATATGCCAAAGCCGACATCGAAGACATTCTGATCAGAATCACGGTCTCGAATCGCGGTCCGGAAACGGCCAACCTTCGCCTGCTGCCCACGATCTGGTTCCGCAACACATGGTCGTGGGGCGAAGGCAACGCCCAACCTCGACTGCAACAGGCCAGCAAGTCACCTGATCCCGCAATTGTTTTAGACCATCCCGAGACCGGCACACGCTGGTTGCACTGCGAGGGCTCGCCCGAACTGCTCTTTACCGAAAATGAGACCAACGCCCGCCGTCTGTTTGGAGTCGACAGTCGTACTCGCTACGTCAAGGATGGGATCAACGATTACATCGTGCATGGCGCCCGGGAGGCAGTGAATCCCGAGCATTCCGGCACCAAGGCCTCCGCGCACTACAAACTTATCGTGGGCGCAGGAGAAACCGCCGTGGTGCGGCTGCGCCTGACCAACAGCGACCTGAAAGCCAAAAATGCGTTCGATGGCTTTGACCGGACCTTCGCGTTACGCCAGAGCGAGGCCGATGAATTTTACGCGACGGTCATTCCCCAGGACCTTACGCCGGACGCGCAAAACGTGATGCGCCAGGGTTTCGGCGGCATGCTGTGGTCCAAGCAGTTTTACCACTATGTTCTGAAACAATGGCTTGACGGCGATCCGGGCCAACCTGCTCCGCCTCCCGAGCGCCGCAACGGCCGCAACCACGAGTGGCCGCATCTCTACAACGCCGACGTGATCTCCATGCCCGACAAGTGGGAGTACCCGTGGTATGCGGCGTGGGACCTGGCATTTCACTGCATTCCGCTGGCTCTGGTGGACCCGGATTTCGCCAAGGAGCAGCTCGTTCTGATGCTGCGTGAGTGGTACATGCACCCGAACGGGCAGATTCCCGCGTACGAGTGGGCACTCGGCGATGTAAATCCCCCGGTGCATGCCTGGGCATCTTGGCGGGTCTACAAGATCGACAAGAAGCGCAAGGGTAAAGGCGATCGCGAGTTCCTGCAGCGCGTCTTCCACAAACTGTTGCTCAACTTCACCTGGTGGGTGAACCGCAAGGATGCCGCCGGCATGAACATCTTCCAGGGCGGGTTCCTGGGTCTGGACAACATCGGCGTGTTCGATCGCAGCGCGCCTCTGCCCACCGGAGGCTACATCGAACAATCGGACGGGACCAGCTGGATGGCGATGTACACCCTGAACCTGCTGGCCATGGCCCTCGAACTGGCGCGGGAAGACCCGGCCTATGAAGATGTAGCCAGCAAATTCTGGGAGCACTTCATTTACATTGCCCGCGCCATGAGCCATCGCGGTCAGGATGGCCTGGGGCTGTGGAACGAAGAAGACGGATTTTTCTACGACGTTCTGCAACTGCCCGACGGCGCCAAGTTTCCCATGAAGATCCGCTCCATGGTCGGCCTGATTCCTCTGTTCGCGGTGGAAACTCTGGAACCGGATGTGCTCAACCGGCACCCCGGCTTCAAACGAAGGCTGGAATGGTTTGTCGAGAATCGTCCCGACCTCACGGACAACATCGCTTGCATGACGACGGAAGGGAAGGGCGACCGTCGTTTGCTGGCCATCGCCGATCCGGACCAGCTCCGCGAGATTCTTAAATACATGCTGGATGAGCGGGAGTTCCTGTCTCCGTACGGCATTCGTGCGCTGTCACAGTTTCACCGCGACCATCCCTACATGCTCAACGTCAACGATATGGAACATCGCGTGGACTACGAGCCCGGAGAATCCTCCACCGGCCTGTTCGGCGGCAACTCCAACTGGCGCGGCCCGGTCTGGTTCCCGACAAATTATTTGCTGGTCGAGTCGCTGCAGAAGTTCCATCACTACCTGGGCGAGGACTTCAAGGTAGAGTTCCCGACCGGCTCGGGAAAGATGATGACGCTGTGGGAAGTGGCGGGGGAATTGTCGCGCCGCATGACCAACCTGTTCCTGCGCGACGAAAAGGGCCGCCGCCCAGTGTTCGGCAATCTGGAAAAGTTCCAGACCGATCCGCACTGGCGCGACCTGATACTGTTTCACGAATACTTCCATGGTGACTCCGGCGCCGGGATTGGCGCCAGCCATCAGACGGGCTGGACCGGGGTGGTCACCAAGTTGATGCAGCAGAGCGGAGAATCGCGCGCCGCAAAAAGCCCAGGCCTGAACCGGAAGAAATTGTAGCCGCGTGTTCGCAGGAAAACCCGCAAGTGTCCGTTAAGCCGACCTGAGAAGGCCGTGGGAGGGGAGGACGATGATTCAGTTCGACAAGGAAACCTGCGGCGATCTGGATGCGGCGCTGCGTCGCGAGTGGCTCGAAACCAACGGTCTGGGTAGCTTTGCCTCATCCACCATCACGGGACTGAACACGCGCCGCTATCACGGCCTGCTGGTGGCCGCTACCAGGCCGCCGGTGGGGCGCGAAGTTCTCCTTTCCAAGCTGGAAGAAACGCTGGTTATCGATGGCCAGCCCTTCGACCTTTCGGCCAACCGTTATCCCGGCGTTATCCATCCCCAGGGTTTTCGCTACCTCACAAACTTCCGCCTCGATCCGTTTCCCATCTCCACTTATGAAGTCGAAGGCATCGTGATCGAGAAGACGGTCTTCATGGTCCATGGCGAAAACACCACAGTCGCGCAGTACGAGGTTACGATCAAGAATCGATCGCAGTCGCCTAAGAGCTTGCGTCTCGAAATCCGGCCTTTGGTCGCCTTTCGCGACTATCACTGCACAACCCACGCCAATGGCAGCCTGAATGCCGGTGTGGAAGAGGCGCCAGGGTTGGCTGCCGTGGCTCCTTACCCGGGACTGCCAACTCTTTATTTGGCCCACAACGCCGTGGAATTGCAAAAGACTGGCGACTGGTACAGGAATTTTGAATACGACGTCGAGCGTGAGCGTGGGATGGATTTCACAGAGGACCTTTTCAATCATTTCATCCTGCGATTTGATCTGCTTTCGAGCGGCCGGGCCTCGATGATCGCGTCCACCGAGCGTCGCGACGTTGGCAGGGTGGGCCAGTATCGTGAAGCCGAGATCAAGCGTCGCCAGTTGGTGGTGCAGGCCAGTCCCCTGAAAGATGAGTTTGCTCAGGCCCTCACCGCCGCCAGCGACCAATTTATCGTCGGCCGGGGCGACAAGAAGACCATCATCGCCGGCTATCACTGGTTCAGCGACTGGGGCCGCGACACCATGATTTCCCTGCCCGGCCTCACGTTGCCTACCGGAAACTATGACGTGGCGCGCAGCATCCTGAGCACGTTTGCCCAGCACGTCAATCAGGGTATGCTGCCCAACCGTTTCCCGGATGCGGGCGAAACCCCGGAATACAACACGGTCGGGGCCACGCTCTGGTTCTTCGAAGCTGCGCGCGCCTTTCTTGCCTATAGCGGAGACGAGGAGTTTGTCCGCTCCGAACTCTATCCTGTGTTCACGGACATCATTGCCTGGCACGTTCGCGGCACCCGCTACGGAATCAAAGTCGATTCCTCCGGTTTGCTGGCGTCCGGCCAACCCGGAATTCAGCTCACCTGGATGGACGCGAAAGTGGGCGACTGGGTCGTGACTCCGCGCCGGGGCAAGCCGGTCGAGATCCAGGCGCTCTGGTACAACGCGCTTTGCATCATGGAAGAACTGGCCCGTCGATTTGGCGACGAGGCCGGCCAAAAGCGTTACAACAATATGGCTGCGATGACGAACCTGGCGTTCCCCCTGTTCTGGAACGAAAAGGACCACTGCCTGTATGACGTAATCAACGGCGGGGCCCCGGACGCTTCCATCCGCCCCAATCAGATCTTTGCTGTCAGCCTGCCCTACACCATGCTGCCGCCCGAGCGGGCACGGGCCGTGGTAGAGAAAGTTCGCGAGCATCTGCTCACGCCCTATGGTTTGCGCACTCTGGCGCCCAGCGATCCGCAGTATCGCGGCCGGTATAAAGGTGGCCCGGTTGAGCGCGATGGCGCATATCACCAGGGGACCGTGTGGCCCTGGTTGATTGGGCCATTCATTACCGCCTACATGAAGGTGAACGGATCCAGCGACGCCTCCCGCAGGCAAGCGGCGGAATGGCTGTTGCCCCTGAAAGACCACCTTACCGATGCCGGCTTGGGCCAGATCTCGGAAATCTTCGATGGCGACGCCCCCCAGCGCCCCGCCGGGTGTGTGGCGCAGGCATGGAGCGTGGCTGAAGTTCTGCGGGCCTACGTGGAAGACGTGGAAGGAATCCGTCCGACGGCAAAGAGCTGAGGCCAAAACCAAGAACCGAGCCGTGGCCCCGACGACGCCGCTGCAAACCAAAGCCTAAATCGCTCGGCAGTCCTGGGACAAAGCCGGCGTCCGCGCCATTCCGATCAGCGCCGCCGATGCACGCACCGACAAAGTTTCAGACCTCGCTGCCGTAGACCGGGATCACTGCTCCGTTGACATCCTTGCCGGCATCGCTGACCAGCCAGGCAATCAGGCTTGCGACCGCAGCCGGACGAACCCACTTGGAGAAGTCCGCGGTGGGCATGAACTTGCGGTTGGCCGGCGTGTCCATGGTGCCGGGCAGGATCGCGTTGGCCGTGATGCCAACATCTTTGTTTTCCTGGGCCACCGTCCTGATCAGCGAAACCATTGCCGCCTTGGAAGAGCTGTAAGCCCCCACGCCCGCCCCAGGTTCCAGCGCGGCACGGCTGCCGATGGCGACGATGCGTCCATTGCCAGTCTTGCGCATCACCGGGATGGCCGCCCGCAGAAGATAGAAAGTGCTGTTCAGGTTCACGTCGAACATACGCTGAAAAGTGGCGTCGTCGGTTTCCGCAATCGACTGGCCACCCGCAAAGCCGCCCACCGTGTGGGCCAGAATGTCCAGCTTGCCGAAGCGCGACACCAGACTGTCCACGGCAGTCTTTGCTCCAGCGGCGGTCGAAATTTCCGCGGGCAACGCAGTGAAGTTCGGGTTGTTGAATTCTGACTGCTGGATTTCTCGCGATAAGCCTACGACCGTGGCGCCGGCATCGAGCAGCGCTCGCGTAACGAATGTTCCCAAGCCTCCATTGGCGCCGGTAACCAGTACGATCTTGCCTTTCATTGAGCCTCCTGGCAAACGTCAGTCTCTTTTGCCGAATTGTTGATTGCTGCCTGCTATTTGATTTCGCGACCCATCCAAGGTAACGAAGAACAGGGACGACGACCGAGAAAGTTTAGTACGCGAGCAACGAGAGTTTCCATCTGTTATGATCCGCCCGCAATGTCATCCGGTGCGGAACCAGGGATGACCGTCTTCTGTCACTTTCCCCGCCCGCCCGAATCCTACAAGCCGAGGAACACTTTCATGGATGCGTGGAAGAGCGGCCCTTCAGGGCCGCGTAAGCCGTCAGGGGTGCGTGCGGGCTTTAGCCCCTGTGGCCGCTTCGTCCGGACAAATTGAGTTTTTCCGCAGCCTCCTACAAGTGTGGCAGCGCAGCTTCACGTCACGCCGTCGTCTGACTGCCCTAACAGGCGGCGGAAAAACTCGTAAATGTCGTTCCTCCCGTGAATGTCGGCCCCCCCGTGGAAGAGCGGCCCTTCAGGGCCGCGTAAGTCGTCAGGTGCGTGCGGGCTTTAGCCCCTGTGGCCGCTTCGTCCGGGCAAATTGAGTTTTTCCGCCGCCTCCTACAAGTGTGGCAGCGCAGCTTCACGTCACGCCGTCGTCTGACTGCCCTAACAGGCTGCGGAAAAACTCGTAAATGTCGTCCCTCCCGTGAATGTCGGCCCCCGTGGTCGCTTCGTCCGGACAAATTGAGTTTTTCCGCAGCCTCCTACAAGTGTGGCAGCGCAGCTTTCACGTCACGCTGTCCCCTGACTGCCCTAACAGGCTGCGGAAAAAATCGTAAATGTCGTCCCTCCCGTGAATGTCGGCCCCCGTGGAAGAGCGGCCCTTCAGGGCCGCGTAAGTCGTCAGGGGTGCGTGCGGGCTTTAGCCCCCATGGTCGCTTCGTCCGGACAAATTGAGTTTTTCCGCAGCCTCCTACAAGTGTGGCAGCGCAGTCACGCTGCCGCCTGACCGGCCTAACAGGCTGCGGAAAAAATCGTAAATGTCGTCCCTCCCGTGAATGTCGGCCCCCCCGTGGAAGAGCGGCCCTTCAGGGCCGCGTAAGTCGTCAGGAGTGTGTGCGGGCTTTAGCCCCCGTGGTCGCTTCGTCCGGACAAATTGAGTTTTTCCGCAGCCTCCTACAAGTGTGGCAGCGCAGCTTCACGTCACGCTGCCGCCTGACCGGCCTAACAGGCTGCGGAAAAAATCGTGAATATCGTCCCTCCCGTGAATGTCGGCCCCCCGTGGAAGAGCGGCCCTTCAGGGCCGCGTAAGTCGTCAGGGGTGCGTGCGGGCTTTAGCCCCCGTGGTCGCTTCGTCCGGGCAAATTGAGTTTTTCCGCAACCTCCTGCAGAGGCCGGATGATTGGCGTCCCCCAGTCCAGTAGAGACGCCTGACAAAAACTGTCAACCGATTGATTCAGAGCGTCAGCCGCCTGGGATAACTCGTCGATCTGGTCCGGGCATCGCCCCTAACCCTCTGATTCCCAACGCGCCAGAAATTTGGTCTTTGGCCCTGTTTCGGCCCTTTAAATGCGACGGCTAGCCGGGCGACAAGTGGAAAAAATTACCCGCATTTGGGGGCTTACTTGGGAAAAGGTAATCGGCGACACAAGCGGATCAAGATGGTTTTGCCCGTGCGGATAACCGGGAAAGACGCGTCCAACAATCCGGTGAACGAATTGGCCCACACTCTGGACATAACCCCAAACGGGGCACGGCTGGGCGCGATTCACCATGTTCTGAAAACCGGCGATAAGCTCACCCTGCAATATCGGCAACGGAGGATCCAGTTTCGGGTGGTCTGGGTCAGGCCGATGGAGGGAACAAGCGAATACCAGGTCGGGCTGGAAGGACTCGGTTCCGTTGGCGAAAACTGGGGGCTTGAGCTTCCAGAGTTGGATCAGCTAGACGAATACCAGACCTCCACCAGTTCATAGCTGGTCAGGCAACCCAATCCAAAGGCGCGAAGGCCCGCACCCTACCGGCAGAGACAAGTCCGGCCAGCCCAGCCCGCGTCCACCGAAATTATTCTTACGCAGCGGCGCCGTTGAGTTGCCGCAACGACTTGACATTGGTCGCGGGTTTTTCATGCAGAAGCAGTTCAGTAGCCTGCACCCGCCGATCACTATGAAACCAGCGTTGGGCCACGCCGTCGTGCAGGAAATTAGCCAGGGAGAGCAGGCCCATGCCCTGGTGATGGGCCATCCAGCAGCGAACCAATTCGTGGCGATGGCGCCAGGAGCGGCGGCCGGAAGTCGTGCTGTAGTCGGCAGCTTCGTAGAACCCGTACGAGCCCAACCATCCCTCGCCTTCCATTCGGCGCAGGTTGCGCACTGCCCCCGGAGCATCCACGTGCAGGGCCAGGAGTGTGGAATATGGCGAGATGACCAACGCATTGGGCTCGCCCGGGTGCAGCGAAATATCAGGAAGCCCGAAGGCCTGATACTGATAGTTCCCGGCCTCATCTCGTTTGGCGTAGGCCGATTCCGAAATCCCCCACGGCACACCTTTTTCGCCGCCATAGATCTGCTGTAGCTTTACCGCGGCGAGACGTGAATTGTCCAGCAGGGTATTGGGGTAGGTGCGCATCCACAGGATCGGCATCAGGTACTCGAACATGGTCCCGGTCCAGGAGAGCAGAACCGGAAGCCCGTGCTCGCGAGTGTGGGCCCGGCCCAGCAGAAACCAGACGTCCTGCGGAATGTCTTCCTTGGCGATGGCGGCGAATACGGCGATGCGCGCTTCCGAAGCCAGCAAGTCGTAACAGGCAGGGTGTAGCTTCTCCGACTCAGAGTCGAACCCGGTAGAGAGCAACTTGCGCCGGGGGTGCAGCAGGAATCGGAAGTCCATCTCGTCGGCGAACTTCCCGGCTTCGCTCGCAATCTGCTTGAGGTCTTCGATCAGATCCAGCGCCCGCGAGCGCGCTTCCGGCAACATGGCCTGCAGATGCTGGTAGAGGGCCTTCCGGTCTCCTGAGCCGTTGGCATGATCGAGCGCGAACTGCAGACGGGCTGTCAGTCTGTCCACGACTTCCGGCAATCGCTGGACGGTCAGGCTTTGCGAGTCGAATTTGAAGTCCAGCGTCGCATCTTTCCACAGCGGAATAAACTCCGGCAGCATCCACGGAACATAGATCTGAACTGCTTTTCTGAGATTCCTGACCCGGGAAAGGGCTTCGGCCGCGAACCAGCGAACATCGGACTCGTACTTCGGCTTCGCCGTCTCCAGGTCGATCTCCAGCAGTCCTTCTTCAGAAGGCGCCAGCAGGCGCTGCAGCCAGCTTCTTTTCCTGATCTGCTCCTGAAACGTTTTGAAGCGCTTCTGCGGAAACGCATGGTCTTCGACCAGAATCCGCAGATGATCGGCCAGTCCTTCCGCCAGTTGTTTCTCCAGCAACGGACGCTGCAAGAGGTCCAAACAGCCCTGCTGCAGCGTCCACAGCGACGCTACCAGGTTGCCGCTGTCCACGGAAGAAATGAACCGCGGGTGAAGCGGTTCGAGGGTGCGGGTGTCGTACCAGTTGAGCAGGTGCCCGCGAGACCGCGAAAGCCTGGCCATGGTTGCCAGGGTCCGCAGGGTTTGCTCGGCGAATTCAGGGACGGTCAGAAAACCAAACTCGCAGGCCGCCTGGCGGGCATTCAGAAGAAAGCCCAGATTCGTGGGTGATGTGCGAGCTGCGATGGCCGCTGGTTCTTCCTGCACATTGTCCGGAATCAGCCAGTGATGCTCTTCGGTACTGAACTCGGCGAAATACCTCCAGTTGCGGAGCGCGGTCCGAGCCAGAAACAACTCATCCTTGTCGGATGTTTCACTGTGCATCGCCCGTGAAGGCAGGTTCAGCCACATCGATATCCATTTACTGCAACCCCAGAGCAGCAGGATCGGCAGCGCGGCGAAAAAAGCGTGCCGACGGGTGAAGAACACCAGAGCACCCAGGGCCAGCGCCAGCGCGGGCATCCAGTCGAGATAGATGTCGACCGGCGTGCGCTTGCGGGTGCTGAATTCGGTTTCTGCCGCGGTCTCCCACTCCAGCAGCCGTCGCCGCGTCACCAGTCGCCGGACCAGAGTTCGCACCACCGCATCGAGCGAGAGCAACATCTGGTGTGGCAGGAATGACAGGGTGAAAAACATGCCGGCGTTGGCCGAGATCAGCGCCGCCCGGGCGTCCTTGACGACTTGCGATTTCCGCTCCACCGCGGCCCGGATCAGGTTGAACCCAAACTGGCACCAGGCCGGAACGAACAGGATGCCCAGGGTCGCCAAAGTCCAATAGAGGGGATTGCCAGGCAGCACCAGCCAGCCGAACACCAGCAGCAGGAAGGTTGCCGGTTCCACCAGGCTGCGCCGCAGATTGTCCAGAATCTTCCACTGTGAAACCAGCGAGATGGGATTCCGCACCTTCCGTCCCGACTCATCCGGCACCCGCGATAACAGCCAGCCGGTGATCTGCCAGTCGCCCCGCAGCCAGCGGTGCTTGCGGCGGTTGTAGGCGCTGTAGTGCGAGGGATAGTCTTCGATAATTTCGATGTCGCTGGCCAGGCCGGCGCGCGCGTACGCGCCCTCGATCAGGTCATGGCTGAGCAGGGCATTGCGCGGGAAGCGCCGGTCCAGCACCCGGTGCACCGTGTCCACCTCATAGATCCCTTTTCCGGCGAAGATCCCTTCTCCGTACAGGTCCTGGTACACATCGGAAATAGCGCGGGTATAGATATCGAAACCCGTTTCTCCCGAATAGAGGCCGGCCAGCCGGGAACGGGAGGCGCTTTGCACACTCACTCCCACTCGCGGCTGCAGGATGCCGTAGCCGGCCACGACAATGTTCTTCTCCGGGTCGGGATCGATGATCGCCTGGTTCAAGGGATGGGCCATGGCTCCAATCATGCGATCGGCCGATCCCCGCGGCAGTTCCGTGTCCGAGTCCAGCGTGATGACAAAACGAATCTGCGGCAAAATCGACAGGTCGCCAATTTTGACCGGGAAACTGTCGTGTTCATTGCGCAGCAGCTTGTTCAGGTCCATCAGCTTGCCGCGTTTTCGCTCCCAGCCCATCCACACTCTTTCCCGCGGGTTGTAGACCCGGTGGCGATGGAAGAGAAGGAATGATCCGGACGCCTGACTGGCGTACTTTTCGTTCAGTTCGCGCACCAATTGCGCACAGTATTCGATCAGCGGATCATCCTCGGACGGAGGCTCCGGAGAATCCGGCAGGTCGGTGAGCAACGCGAAATGAATGTTGGGATCGTGATTGCCGAGGAATCGTACCTCCAGGTCCTCGGCCAGCCGGCGGACCTGCTGCTGGTTAAACAGCATGCTGGGAATGGCCACCAGCGTCCTGCAGTTGTCGGGAACTCCCTCGGAGAAGTCGAGCTTGGGCAGAATCCGCGGCTCCAGCAGGGAGGTCACGAGATAGTTCACCAGCTGGATCGCGCCCTGTGAACAGGGCAGAAGCAGCATCAGCATGGAAAACAGGATCAGTTCGAGAGAGGTATAAGTGTTGGTCAGCAGCAGCACAATCGCCGACATGATGGCGAGCGTAAGCACCTCGGTGCCCGGCAGATAGAACTCATCCGGATGCCGCCGTAAGAAAGATGCAATCCGCTGGCCCAGCGGAGGCTGAAAACCCACCCTCCCGTAGAGCGCCGTCGACCCCTCCGCGAGAAGGTAGTACCCGATGTGCCCCAGACGGGCCGTCAGGCGCGCGCTGGCGTGTGTTTCCTGGTGCGCGGACCGCGCCAGCGCGAGCGCCGCGGCCGCAACTTCGCTCTCCGACAAATCGGAATGTTCGGCGATGTTTGCCACCTCGGTGCGATACAGATCGCGGCTCTCGAAATCCATGCGGGCATACGCGCCGGTTGGGTCCTGGCGCAGCGCCCGATCGAACAGAACCAGCGGTTCGAGCACATCCTTCCACCAGGTCTGGCCAATATCGCGCAGGCTGCGTACACAGATACCGGCCCCGTAGGAGCCCGCGGGGTCCGCTGTCACTTTGGATCCGCGCGCCGCGATCTCTTCCAGCAGAACCAGTTTCAGCGCCGGAACCAGTGCCCAGAGCTCGACCAGCCTCAGCACCGTGCTCTGCTGAAAAGCTTGCACATAGGCGTTAAGCGAGTTCTCACCGAACTCATAGCCGGTGGCCGCCAGATATCCGGAGGCCAGAGCAATTACCCGCGGAGTGATGGCGCCGTCTGGAGTTCGGACGTGCGGCAGCTTGCGCACTAACTTGAAGCCTTCCTTCGTGCCTCGGAGGTCGGCATGCACCATGCGCACGTTATCGTTCAGCCAGTGAAAGTCATCTCCGACGACGGTCTTGGGTGCGGACCGCTGCAAAATCCGAAGCACCGGCCTGATCGCGCGGCCCAGAGCGCGGTAGCGCTCGGCGAAAAAGCGGGATGAGTGCGCGCCCGGCAGCCATACCAGCCTTCGCCCCAGGTCGGCCGCCGCTGCAGCCAGGGCTTCCGGATTGGGCCCAATCTCTTTGGCGGGCTCGGGCAGGCGCTCGGCTTCCGCGCTCAGCATTTCGATATGGGTATCTGGCGGCATTACTTGTGAAAGCTAGGGCTCCGAAAGACTAACTAACGATAACTGGCGGCTTGCATCTCGAACATTTCCTTGTAGCGCCCGCCCAGCCGCGCCAGTTGCTCGTGACTTCCTTCTTCCGCGATCCGGCCTTTTTCGAGGACTACGATGCGGTCGGCCATGCGCACGGTGGAAAATCGATGCGAAATAAACAGCGCCATTTTGCCCGCCGTGAGTTCCGCAAAGCGCTGGAAAACCTCGAACTCGCTGCGCGCATCGAGCGCCGCGGTGGGCTCGTCAAGAACCAGAAGTTGCGCGTCGCGCAGATAAGCCCGCGCCAAGGCAACTTTTTGCCACTCTCCCCCCGATATGTCGACGCCGGTTTCGAAACGTCGTCCCAACATTTGATCGTACCCGCCGGGGAGCCTGCCAATGACCGCGTCCGCCAGGCTCTTCCGGGCAGCGGTTTCGAGCAGTTGCAGATCGTCAATGTCCTCAATCCGGCCTACCGCGATGTTTTCGCGCGCCGTCATTTCATAGCGCATAAAGTCTTGAAAGATAACGCCAATCTCACGATATAGGTCTTCCAGACGATACTCTCTCAGGTCCACGCCGTCGAGCAGCACCTGGCCCTCGGTGGGATCGTAAAGCCGCGTGATCAGCTTAACGATGGTGGTTTTGCCTTCGCCGTTCTCTCCGATCAGCGCAACCCGCTCTCCGGGATGCAGATGGAAGTTCAGGCCGTTCAGCACCAGCCGCGAATTCCCCGGATACCGGAATGAAACATTGCGAAATTCAAATCCTTGAACGATAGGCCGGGGCGCGGGGAGAGCATCCGGCCTGGACTGGATCGTAGGCCGCATGTCAAAGAACGCCAGCAGGTCGGTCAGGAAAAGAGCCTGGTCCGCGATGCCTGAAAGGGTGGAAAAAATCTGCTGGATATTGCCGCTGGCCTGCAGAATCGCGCCTGACAACAAGTACCACAGCCCGATGCTGTACACGCCCATAACTGTCCGCCAGATCACGAACACATAGGCCGAGTAATAACCCATGAACGCGATCACCGACAGGAAAGCTCCCGCGATCAGTTTGCGCCGGGACAGCGCGACGTTCTCTTCGTAAATCCCGTCGGAGAGTCTGGTGAAGCGCTCCGTGAGGAACTTACTGAGTCCGAATAGCTTGAGTTCCTTCGCGGCTTCTTTGCTGCCACCTACCTGCCGCAGGTAGTCCAGTTGGCGCCGGACCGGAGTCTGGCGGAAATTCTTGGCGTATCCCAGGAAAGCGAAATGGCTCTCGCCCAGGAACGCGGGCAACACTCCCGCGATCAACAGCACCATCAACCACGGCGAATAGATAATGATGGTGACGGACAGCGTAATGGTGGTAATCACCAACTGGATCAGCCGCCCGATCTGCTGAATCATCCCCAGTCGGTCTGTGGCCTGCGCCCGCGCCCGCTCCAGGCGGTCATAGAACACCGGGTCCTCGTAGGCGATCAGGTCCAGTTCCGCGGCATGCTTCATCACCTGGATGCTTACATGGCGGGTGTACTTGTCCGCCAGCAGGGAATCCGAGTAATCGATGGCGCGCGCCAGAATACCGCCCAACACTGCGAGCCCGAATTCGCCCGCCACCAGCCACCATAGCCGGGTGGGCACCGGATGCTCCGCGACTTTGGCGTGCACGATGATGTCAACGATCATCTTGGGAATCCAGAGCAGCGCCAGAGGAAGCAAGGCGGCGAAAAGGCGGGTCACCAGACCGAACACGACCACGCCGGGTCCGGATTGCCATACGATTTTGAGCACCGGCGGGGTATTACGGAGCGCCGAAAGCCGCTCCTGCCAGCTGCTCAGAAAGCTCTGCTGCTCCGCCATGCATGAATCCTAACCAAGTTCAGGGGTTTCTTGAAGCTATAGCGATAAATAATCGCTCCCGCAGCCTATGCGGCACCAATTGCGATCAGCGCGAAATTCAGATGCCTTGCAGACCCGTAAGGTTTGTCGGTTCATAGAGTTATGCGGCGGTGTGGGGCGGACACTCTCGTCCGCCGCCTTTGACTTTGACCCTTCAACTGCTTGAGGCTCTTGAGGTGCCTGTTTGCACATACCGCTGAAATCCAAATCAAAGGCGGCGGACAAGAGTGTCCGCCCACCCCGAACCCGCTACCGGATTCCGATCACGGCCAGGCCGTTGGCTGGAAGTGTCAGGCTTAGCTTCCCTTCCTTCAATTCCTGAGTCTCCGGTGGACCAGGCACAACCGACTCGCGCAGCTTCTCCAGTTGTGCCTGGGTCGGATAGACAGGCGACCCCATCTTTTCGTACGCAGGATGCGGGTCACCGTGGTCGCGATCGACTCGGGAGATGGATGCGTGCCGCGCGCGGCCGAGATTTTTGAATTGCAGGGTCACCGTTCTGGCAGCGCCCGTTTGCCCCGCAGGAATCAGGTTCCATACTGCAACGACCAGCGAACCGTCGGCGGCTCGGGTCACCAGCGCTGAATCGGAATCAAGCTCCAGGCGTTCGTCTCCCAGCTGATGCAGAATCTTGAACGCCGCGAATGCTGGCTTGGGAATCCCTCCGGCAGCAATCAGGCCATATCCACCGTAAAAAGGCTGTTTCACAACGCCCTGCTCTTCGAAAACATCCGAGAAGGTCCAGTACGACATCTCGTCCACCAGGCCGTCGCACTGGCGGATGGTGTCGGCCATCCACGGACCCATATATAAGGAGTCGGTAATTTCGGGTTCGTTCTTGTAACTGGCGTTGAACTCGCTCCAGATCAAGGGAAGCTTGGGAAGGGCCGAGGCCTTGATCTGATCATGCACCTTCTTTACCGCCCGGCATACCATGCGCTCGCGCGGAATGTTTTCGTTCGTGCCAAAGACATCTTTTGCGCTGTCGTTTCCGTACACGTGGGTGGAAACGAAATCAACCGGAACATGATTCTCGACGCAGTGCTGAATGAAGGCGTCGGCCCAGGCGGCCTGCGCCGTTGCCGGTCCACCCACCCGCAAACGCGCAGCTCACCCGCTTTACCGCGGCCGCGCTGTGATCGTAAAGCTCGAAATAGGTGGCCTGCTTCGGGTCCCCCGCCCAGAAGTCGATATTGGGCTCGTTCCAGACTTCGAAGTACCACTTCGCGACCTCATCCAGGCCATAACGATCCACCAGATGCTTGGTGAACTGGTAAATCAGATCATCCCATTTACCCCAATCCTTGGGAGGCGCGACGTTTTGCTTGTACCAGAAGGCATGCGGGGCATCCCTGGAGGCCAGCTTCTTCGGCATGAAACTCAGCTCCACAAAGGGACGAACGCCGTTCTGCAAGCAGACCGTCGTACGCCTGGTCCACGTAGGAGAAGTTGTAGACAGGATGGCCCTGGCTGTCTTCATCGTAGACGCCCATGTCATCAAGGAAAATTGCGTGGAAGCGGACGAATTCCATTTCCGTGGCCTGTTTCACCTGGCGCAGATCATTGCGGTAGCTTTCGCGCAGACTCAGGCTGGCCCGGCCGGATCCGAACATATGTTCCCAGAAATGCGGGAAAGGATGAGCCGGCGCCGAGGCGTCAATGACCAGAATGTCGGACGGCTTCGCCGACGTTTGTGCTCCCGCCCCGCCCGTGAACACCAGGATTGCAGATAGAACCAGGAAGAGCACACTGCTGTTGCGCCTGAACATTCTCTTGATCATGTTGATTTTCGTCCTTGCGAATATTAGCTTTGCTTCCTTCATTCTGGGGGCACATTTGGACCGGCGAGAAAACCTCCATCCAGAACCAGGTTTTGCCCGGTCATGAAACTGGCTGCGCCGGAACACATCCACACCACGGCTTCGGCCACTTCGCTGGATTCGCCAAAGCGGTTCATGGGATAAAAGGTCAGCGACTTCTTCTTGACGTCAGGCGCTCCGAACAATCGGTCTGCCATGGCGGTCTCGATCGCCGCCGGACAAACCGCGTTGACCCTGATCCCACTTCTTCCGACCTCGATGGCGGCCGCCTTGGTCAGCCCCAATACGCCGTGTTTGCTGGCGGAATAGATGGCGGTGCCCTGGCTCCCAATGAAACCGGCGATGGATGAGTTGTTGACGATGGCGCCGCCGCGGCCTTGCTTCAGCATCTGCCGAATTTCATATTTCAAACAAAGCCATGTGCCTTTGAGATTGATGTCAATCGTCTGGTCCCATTCTTCCTCGGTCTGCTCCACGATGGGGACCCAATGGCCCTCGATGCCGGCGTTGTTGAAGGCGTAGTCCAGGCCGCCAAAAGCCTCGACAGTCTTTTCCACCAGGGCTTCGACGTCGGATGCCCGCGACACGTCCGCCCGGACAAAGATTCCCTCGCCCCCCGCTCGACGGATCAAGTCCACCGTAGCGTTCCCTTCCACTTCACGCCGCCCGGCGACCACCACCCGGGCGCCCTTCTTGGCGAACAGAACCGATGTCTCCCGCCCGATGCCTGAGGTTCCACCCGTCACCAGCGCCACCTTGCCTGCACACTCCCCCATGGTTGTCTTCTCCGTTTCAGATTTCGAGAGCGCGTCGATCGCCACAGCGGTGCGCCGACGCCAGCGTTTGCCGCACGCCGGCGTCACGTGGAGGATTTTACATGCAAGCAGGGGTCGACAGCGGCCTCGACGACAAAAGCGGGCCGGTTGAGGCAGCCTTGCGGTTCCTTCGCGCAAGCGTGAGCTGTGGCGAACGCAGGTGCCAAAAGTGATTTTTGAGACGAAGGGAAACAGTGCTAGTTTGCTGCTTCCTCAGCGCCGGGATACAAGTCTTTCACCTGCTCCTCCAGCGCGCGGTTCAGTCGATCGATCAGATTCATCAACTTTTTCGGGTCTTGCTCGTCGCGGGCCGCTTCCGCTAGCTGCTTCCAATCGTGGCGAGGCATTTCAGTCATGCGCGTCCTCCTGGAAGTTTTACTAGACCCTGTTGCAGTTAGTTTGCCAAAATCCTTCTGCGTGTATTTTCTGTGGCTTACGCATACAGCGGCCATGTGGCCGCCCGGCCCACCACGCAATTCGTACCTACTTCTTGCTGTAGGCGGCCAGCTACCCAGCGAGAAGGTCAAACCGGTTCGTGCTTTCCGCGCTGGTCGATCTGATTTCCGCCTCGAACCTGCTCCTGCCTTGAGCGTGGCCTGTATCCGGCCGATAGAGAAATTCGATTGGACGCGATTGTCCGCTGCGTCTAAGGTTTTTGTGTGGACAAACCCGAGATGGGATTCTGAGCCAATTTGGAACGTGTCCCACATGTGGGCGCGGCCAACCGGAAAAGGCACTACGCTGCCGTGCTTGCGCCGCCGCATCACCGTCTCTGTGGCTATCAAAATGGCGGCGCTGGCATGAAGCGGGTCTGCCGCGGGCGAGGGAGCCCAATCGTAAACTAGTCGCCTCGCTCTCCAGCATTTACACTAATCAGGCGCAAGCATGCGCACCTAAAGATTGAATTCCAACGACGAGACAATTCAGAACATGAGCCAACCCGCTCCCGCGCATGACGAAAATTACGTTCTGACCCTTGAGGACATCGGCAATCTGGCCGCCGAAGGCGGCAACTCGGCCGAGACCCTGATGAACGTGGTTGCCTTGATTGCCAAGCGCTTTCAAACCGACGTTTGTTCCGCCTACCTGCTCGAGCCCGACCGGGCCAATCTGGTGCTGGCCGCCACTCTGGGACTTCGCCCCCAATGTATTGGCACGCTCCGTATGGGACTGCATGAAGGCCTGGCGGGGCTGGTGGCCGAGCGCGTGGCTCCGGTTGCGGTGGAGCAGGTAAAGAACCATCCCCGCTTCAAGTACTTCAGTGAAGCCGGCGAAGATGCTTACCAGTCGTTCCTCGGCGTTCCTCTTATTGATCGCGGCGTGTTGCAGGGAGTTCTGGTGGTGCAAACCATCGCTCCCCGCGTCTTCCGCGAGGAGGAAGTCCGGATGTTGACCGAGGCTGCTTCCCAGGTGGGATCGGTCGTGAGCGAAGCTCGAACCCTGGATCGCTTTATCGCTCCTGCCCAGGAGCGGCTCTGGGCGCTGGCCCGTAACTTGTGGTGGTGCTGGGACCACGACACCAGCAGCCTGTTCCGCGACCTGGACCCGGTACGCTGGCGAGAACTGGATCACAATCCGGTCACCCTGCTTTCGGAGATGCCCCTGCCGGTGATGGAACGCCGCGCCCGCGAACTGGTGTTGCATAGCCGGATCAACTACGCCTATCGCCGCCAGCGCGAATACCTGGCCGCCGACCGCACCTGGGGAGCCCGGAACGCCGGCATTCTGCGGCCTCGTCCGGTGGCGTACTTCTCCGCGGAATTCGGTTTGCACGTCTCCATTCCGGAATATTCCGGCGGACTGGGAGTATTGGCGGGCGATCACCTGAAGAGCGCGTCTGACTTGGGAATTCCGCTGGTCGCCGTCGGCTTGTTTTATGGCCAGGGATATTTCCGCCAGCGGCTGGACCGCAGCGGCTGGCAACAGGAAGAATACATTCAAACCGACGTCAACCACTTGCCCATGGAAGCCGCCATCGGACCGAGCGGCGAACCCGTCACCGTGCAGGTGGAGACCCGCGGCGGCGCCATCCGGGCGAAAGTCTGGCGCATGAAGGTAGGGCGCTGCGACCTGCTTCTCCTCGACTCCAACATCGAAGGCAACCATCCCGAAGACCGTGAACTCACCTCGCGGCTCTATGGAGGCGACTCGCGCATCCGGATCCGCCAGGAACTGCTGCTGGGCATCGGAGGTTTCCGTGCCCTCAAGGCCATGGGCATCACTCCCGGCGTTCTACACCTGAATGAGGGTCATAGCGGGTTCGCCGTGCTGGAAGCGATTCGTGATCGCATGCAGAGTGAGGGAATCGAATTTGATCATGCTGTCCGCCGCGTTTCCCGGACGGCGGTTTTCACCACCCACACCCCCGTGCCCGCCGGTCACGACCGGTTTTACGCCGAGCTGATGGAGGAGCATCTTGGTCCCATGCGCGAAGCCCTGGGTATCTCTCAGCAGAAACTCATGGAACTGGGACGAGAGAACCCAGGCGATCAAAATGAGGACTTCTGCATGACCGTCCTCGGCCTGAGACTGGCCCGCCGCGCCAACGCGGTCTCCGCTCTGCATGGAGAGGTGTCCCGGCATATGTGGACCGGGCTCTATCCGGGCAAGCCCGAAGACGAAGTCCCCATCGGACACATCACCAACGGCGTGCATGTCCCTTCCTGGCTGGCGCCGCAAATGTTCCGTCTTTATGACCGCCATCTGGGGACGGGCTGGCAGGAGAACAACGCCGACCCTGCGATCTGGGAGGGAATTGAGAACGTGGATGATGCCGAACTCTGGGAAACCCATCTCCACTTGAAGTCCCGGCTGCTGGATTTTGTGCGCCACCGCGCGGTCGAGCAGGCCGAGCGCCGCAACGAGTCGCCGGAAATGCTGCTCAGACTGGGCCGGGTTCTCAGTCCGGACGCGCTGACCATCGGGTTCGCGCGCCGCTTCGCTACCTACAAGCGCGCCGATCTGATTCTGGCCGACATCGAAAAACTGACATCCATGGTGAACGATCCCAAGCGTCCAGTGCAGTTCATTTTCGCCGGCAAGGCCCATCCCCGCGACGAACCCGGCAAGAAAATGCTGCAGCAGATTGCCAAACTGATGCGTCACCTGGAGTTTGCCGACAAGTTCGTCTTCGTCGAGGACTACGACATCAACGTGGGACGCCATTTCGTCCAGGGTGTCGACGTCTGGCTGAACAACCCCCGTCGGCCGCTGGAGGCATCGGGAACCAGCGGTCAAAAGGTGGTTTTGAACGGCGGCCTCAACCTGTCTGTTCTCGACGGCTGGTGGGCGGAGGCCTACGACGGCCTGAATGGTTTTGCCATTGGGACGGGACGCACCCACACCAACATGAGCATTCACGACAACCGCGATGGAGAAGATCTGTACCGGGTACTGCGCGAAGAGGTGATTCCACTCTACTATCAGCGCGACCACGACGGTTTACCCCGGGGCTGGATCAAACGCATGAAGCGCACCATCCGCACCCTGGGCTGGCGTTTCAATGCCAATCGCATGGTGATGGATTACACCTTGAAATGCTACGTGCCCGCGGCCGGAGGCATGTCCAGCGATCTCAGCAAGAAATTGTGACCGGAGTGGGGAATTGGTCTTGGGTCGGCCGCTGCCCAGGGCCCGCTGGCTTGTGAGGTTGGATCCGCCAAACCAGGATCCATCAATCGGCGGCGAATACTTCGGTGGAATTTCTTCGCTCCGAGCGCGGCATCATGGCCAGAACCTGGGTACCGCGGCCGTCCGAATCCACTTCCAGCCGCCCCCCCAGTTCGTGTATCCGTTCGCGCATCCCGGCCAACCCCACGCCACCGTGGGCGCGATTGCGACGAAAGCGGCCCAGAACGTCCGGTGGAATACCCTTTCCGTAGTCTCTGATGCGAAGCACCACGGTGTCCTCCGACAACTTCAGGGAAACATCCGCCTTCCGGCTCTTGGAGTGGCGATGAACATTGGTCAGGGTTTCCTGCAGAACCCGGAAAAGAGCCAGTTCGAGCGAACTGGGCAAGCGGACGAGGTCTTCGGGCATGTCCAGGCTGGTTTGAATGCCGCTACGTTTGGCGAAACCTTCCACGTACCATTTCGCTGCAGACGCAAACCCGGTTTCGTCCAGTAACGGCGGATGCAATAAATGGGAGATCGTGCGGGTTTCGGTCATGGCCAGATCCAGCAGCTTGATGGATTCTGGAATCAGCGGATTGGCCGGCACCGAATTGCCCAGCATGGTCAGGTTCATCTTCACGCCCACCAGGTACTGTCCCAGGCTGTCGTGAAGTTCGCGGGAGAATTTCCGGCGTTCCTGGTCCTGTAGTTCCAACAGGCGCACACTGAGACTGCGCAGGGACGCCTCCGCCTGCTCCCGCGCATTCAATTCCGCGTTTAGGATCCGGTAGTGAAAGAAAAATAACAACAGCGTAACCACAAAGGCAGCGCACAGTATGTATGCAGTGACGCGGAACAATCGCTCTGACTGCATTGTACGGGTGTCCAGAAGCTCTTGTTCATTCGCCTGCATTTTCTGCAGCAGCGAATCGGCCTGTGCAGACGCCTCGATAGTCCGCTGCCTCAGTCTTGCTTGCTCCGGCGCATCGCCAGCTCCCCTGCGCTCCAACTGAACCGACCTGTTCAGCAGTTCCAACCTGTGGTTGGTAATGTCTTCCAGACTCTTCAGAAGGTCCAGTTGCTCCGGATTGTCGGACAAGAGCCGTTCGACCAGTTGCAATCGATTGGGAATCTCGCTGGCCGCGGATTGATATTCCTCGAGAAAGGAGCGGTTGCCGGTATCGATATACCGGCTGCGCGCCCGCCCCGCCCTGGCGCTGATGTTGCTGATGTCGGCCAGGGAAGATTGGACATCGCGGGTATGGCCGACCCAGCGCTCCGCGCTGCGCAGACGGACCACCGTGGCATAGGTAGCGATTCCACTGGCAAGAAGCAGAATCACCGCTGTGCCAAATGCCAATTGCGTTCGCGTCCGTTGCGAAAATCGTCTCTTCACAGACCCTTTTCTTTGATGTCCCGAACGGAGCTCGGCCGTCTTTCAATGGTGACGACGCTAATCGCCTGTCTAAACGCGTGCACAAGAATTCTATACCACGCGAGGAGGAATGAAGAATCATCGTCTGGGGATGGAAAGGGACTGGCGCAGCAGTCGGGTGGGTGTTCCCATCTCTCCAACCCGCCAATGATCGTGAGCTGTCAGCGGCCGCGCGGGCGGGACGCCCGCGCCCACATCTTCACGCCAGGTTTGTGAACTTCTCGAAGTTCCCGCGGAACAGGCGATTTACATCGCGCTGAATCATTTGCCGCGTGACTCCGCGGCCATCCCGGGCCAGCAGTTTGTAACTGTTGGCAAGAATCGGTGACATGGTGGCGCGGGTATTGCGCCATTTGTAGAGAACCTGCTCGAGCACCCGGGCATCGGAATGCTGCGGAATGAAACTCGTTCCCAGCAATTCAATTCTCTCCCGCGTGATCTCTTCCACGATGGAGGGATTGTTCAAGAACCACCAGCACCCAAAGGGCATGAGGTTGCTGAACTTTCGCGCGTATACGCAAAGTTCGTGCTGATTTTCACGGCTCAGAACACTCGCCAGAAAACGGTTCTCAGGGTAGGCGCGGCAAATATTTTCCACCGCGCGCAGGTCCGCCCGGCCCACCGCATCGCCCGCCAGACGAATTCGCGGATTCACCTGGCGGCGAACTCCAATCATGAGGGACAGAGGCAGATCGAACTCCCGGCACGAAGGCAGGACCGCGTCCCTGAGCAGCTTGCCCTGAATGCTGTCCTCCGGGAACTGGAAGGCGTCGGTGAGCGACACCGCCATATAGACCGGGTTCATGCGTTCGCACCAGTCGGCAAGAAATCGGCGCACCTCGGCCACCGATTTGCCGCCCGCCTGGTCGTCCACCGCGTAGCCTTGCTCGGCCAGGCGCTGCCAGTGTTCGGCCCAGCCCCAGAGAATTCTATCCAGACGCAACACCGCCAAAAAATCCGCGCGGGAGGGCGCGCCATTCATCCAGACCCGCTGCTCCTCGGGGTGGAGCGGATCATTGGTCATCACCACCGAACTCACTCCCGCCATCTGGAGGACTTTCGAAACATGCGATTCAAGCCTTTGCGCCCGAAAGAACGACCGGGCTTCTTCGAGGTCGGCACTGTCAGTCGGCAGGTCGAACGCATGGAGAACAGCGATGACACCTCGAGTGGCTTCTGATACCGGGCTGTTCTCAACGAACAGGGCCTGCCAGATGGCATCGGCCTGCTCGCGCTTCGGCATCTCCCAATAGCGTTCGGGGGAGACGCTCGACGAGCGGAACAGCTCCGCTTCGAGATAGTGATACGTCAGCAGTTCGTCGATACCCCACAACCCCAGCCCGCCAAACTCAGGGGCAAACAGGTGCGTGTGGATGTCGATAAACTGAGTTGTCGCGAGTACTTCTTCCACGGCAGATTGGATCTGATCTGGGGTCAGCAGATCGTTTCCCAGGTGCTGCCTGGTCGGTGTCGTTTCCATTCATTCCTGCGCTTTCGTTCTGGGACTTGCAGTTAAAGCTCAAGCATCAAAATCACGAACAGTGAAACAACAACCGGGAAGCCGCTCCACCGCAGCCTTTTCACTTCTTCCCGCTCCCCCGGACCTTCAGATTCACTCCTGTTTGCGGTTGCGGTGAGCCCGGTTCCCCCGAATGTCAATTTTAGCCCCGAAAGCCGGTTCGTTTCGAGCCGACGCATCGAATGGTTTTATTTGTCCAAATGCACGCTGTCAAACCAGGAGAGTTAAATGGACCAAACATGCAAAAGACAATATGAGTGTTGCTGAAATGAACCGTTACAATTTCTCGTTTGACATTGTCCCGCGTTTCCTTCAGTGTCCTGTGTCGCCGCCTCATGAACCAGGTCGAGTCATAGATCACTAGAGGGAGAAAACATGTTCGCCAAGCCCACCGAGAGAAGAAACTTCCTGAAGCTCACCGGAGCCGGAATCGCCGGTTCCGCGTTGGCCACAGCCGCCACGGTCCAAGCCGCGCCTGCTGGAGCAAAGACGAACTCTGCCACCCGCGACACCTTCGATGTTAAGGCGTTCGGCGCTACAGGCGGCGGCAAGACTCTGGATACGCCCGCCATCAACCAGGCCATCGATGCCGCATTCGCCGCGGGCGGAGGCATCGTTCGCTTCCCGGCCGGAAGTTATCTCTGCTACTCCATCCACCTGAAGAGCCACATTACTTTATCTCTTGACCCGGGCGCCACCATCGTGGCTGCGGACACTCCGGTCGCGGGCGCTCGCGGCGGCTATGATCCGCCCGAACCCAACGCCTGGGACAAATTTCAGGATTTTGGCCACAGCCACTGGCACAACAGCCTGATCTGGGGCGAAGACCTGGAAAATATCTCCATCGAAGGCCAGGGCCTGATTTGGGGCAAGGGTCTGAGCCGTGGAGATCGCGACGTCATCCTCGCCGCGGGCGTCGGCAACAAATCCATCAGCCTGAAAAACTGCCACAACGTGACCCTGCGCGACGTCTCGATCCTGCACGGCGGCCATTTCGCCATCCTGGCCACCGGAGTGGACAACTTCACCATCGACAACCTGAAAATCGACACCAATCGCGACGCCATCGACATCGATTGCTGCCGCAACGTGCGGGTCTCGAATTGCAGCGTCAATTCGCCCTGGGACGACGGCATCTGCCTGAAAGATTCCTACGGCCTGGGCTTCGCGCGCTCCACCGACCACGTCACCATCACCAACTGCTACGTCACCGGAGGCTACGAAGAAGGCACCATGCTCGATGCCACCTACAAGCGCTTCGCACCCGATTTCAAGGTTCCCCGCAACGGACGCATCAAGTTCGGCACCGAAAGCAATGGCGGCTTCCGCAACATCACCATCTCCAACTGCGTGATTGAGGATTGCAAGGGAATCGCGCTTGAGTCGGTGGATGGCGCGATACTGGAAGACGTCGCCATCACTAACATCACCATGCGCGACATCGTCGATGTTCCTTTTTTTCTTCGACTGGGCAGCCGCATGCGCGGTCCCGAAGGCACGCCGGTGGGAGAATTGCGGCGGGTGCTGATCAGCAACGTGGTTGTCTCCAACTGCGCTTCGCGCCAGGCCACTCTCATCTCCGGAATTCCCGGTCATGACATCGAAGACGTCAAGCTGAGCAATATTCTGGTGCTGCATCGCGGGGGCGGCACCAGGGCGGACGCCGCCATTCAGCCGCCGGAACTGGAGAACGGCTATCCTGAACCAGGGCGCTTCGGAACCATGCCGGCGCACGGCTTCTACATCCGGCACGTCAAGCGGATCGAAATCAAGGATGTCGAGATCAGACCGATGCAGGCAGACCAGCGGCCCGGGCTCGTCCTCGAGGATGTGGATGGCGCAGAGCTCATTCACATCAAGCTGCCCCAGACTTCCGGGGTTCCGTCGCTGGTGCTCAAGAACGTCAAGGATTTCAGCATCACGCAGAGCAAACCGCTGGCCGATGCAGAAGTAAAAAGCACGGAGCAAAAAACGCTGTGATGTAGGGCGGGTGGATGTAGGGCGGGCGGATGTGGGGCGGGCGCCCTCGCCCGCCGCTTTTGACTTCGGCTTCAGTCGCACTCGCAGCGGCAGGCTTTACGTGATGGGTCCGGGATTGAACAGCGCCAGCGGATTGTGCAGCCCCCAGTGCTCCGCCCAGGTCTGCTTGCACCCGCTGGCCACATCGAGAATGAGGTGAAAGATTTCCCATCCGACTTCTTCGATGCAGGGAAGAAGCCCGCGGGCGCGGGCTCTCGATGAGGGCCGCGATCATTGAACTCGTAAGTCGAGTGCCAGGCGCGTATCATCCTGATTTCGTTATATATTGTCGAAGGGTTCGAGTTACTCATTGCAGGCATTGCAGGACCGGTCGAATCTAGGTCTATTTTTTGGTGGATCGGTGGCCGCGGCGATCCAAGTCTTTTTAACATCATGAGTTTTCGCGAGGTGCTAACGGTATCCGGAAAATGTCTGGCGTGGAGGCACGAAAATGTGTCCTTTATCCTCCTTGTTCGTACGCACCGTCTACACGGTTAAGCACCGCCTATCGGGCTGGACAGCCTTCCTTCCTCTGCTACTTCTCTGTTTACCCATTCTGGCGTCGGCACAAGAGGCCACGATTGTGGGGACAGTTACCGACCCGAGCGGTGCGGTTGTTCCGAACGTCGCCATCCTGGTTACCAACGTGGATACAGGAGCCACGCGCTCTCTGCTGACAAACGATGTCGGCCAGTATGTTGTCCCCGGCTTGCCGATCGGCAAGTACGACTTGACGGCCAAGGCGGCGTTAGGATTCAAAGTCGAGGAGTCCAAGGGAGTGGTGTTGAACGTAAACGATCGCGTCCGCGTCGATTTCCAGATGAAGTTGGGGAGGGTAGCTGAGGTTTCTGTCGTGGAATCGAACCCCGTCGCCGTACAAGCCGACAGCGGTGAACAGAGTTCTCTGGTCGACGGAACGCAGATCTCCGAACTTTCCACCAACGGCCGGAGTATCTACACCTATATAACCCTGTCGCCGGGCGCCGCGAACCTGATGCCGTCGTTTCAGGCACCCACGTCGGTAGGTGCAAACTCCAACGTGAGCTTCAACGGAAACCGTCCGGGGCACAACCTGTACCTGCTCGACGGCGGGGAGACCTACGATCGCGGGGGAGGCGGCAACTCGATCATCGCGCCTTCGATCGATGCCATTGCGGAAACGCAGACTCTCACTTCGAATTACAGCGCCGAATACGGACTGTCCTCCGGCGGCACGATCAGCTCCGTGTTGAAGTCCGGAACCAAAACGTTTCACTTCTCGCTGTGGGAGTTCTTTCGCAACGACGCCTTGGACGCCAGGAATTATTTTAACTTTGCTCCCGCTCCTGTTGCCGAACTCAGATACAACCTTTACGGCTTCAATGTGGGCGGACCCTTAACGCTTGGAAAGTTGTACAACCCGGCCAAAGCCAAGACGTTCTTCTTTTACAATATGGAGTGGCGCAGGCTCACCCAGGGGCAGACTCTCAATCAGACTGTTCCACCGACGGCTTATTATTTGGGTGATTTTTCCACTTCCGGATACAGCCTCGCCCAGCTCCACGCTCCAGCGGTCTGTCAGGTCTCCTCAGCCATCCAGGCTCAGTTTGCCGCCGCCGGACAGGCACTCAGTGGATGTGCGAACGGCGCTCCAGATCCGACCTTGGAAGTGCCATTCAACAACAACCAGATTCCGACCAACCTCTTAAGCGCGAACGCTCAGGCGCTGCTGACTGCCGGCGGCAAATATGGAGGTATCTTCCCCGCCCCCAACAACGGCGACAGCTTCATCGGCGGAAACAAGTTGCCCACGAACGTCCGGGAGGAAATTGTCCGAATCGACCAAAATGTCAACCACAAGCTCACGATCTTTGGTCATTTCGTTGCCGAACAGGCCTCGCAGACCTATGGAACAGCCATATTTGGTCCAGACAATGTTCCCTCCATTGGAAGTAACTTCGGCAATCCCTCTTATGCCGCGGTAATCCACGGAACCTACATCTACAGTCCGGCATTAATAAACGAAGTGTCGTTCAACTACAACGGAAATAGTGTGGCGATTCTGCCTGTGGGTTTGGTCAGTGCACCTTCAGCGTTCACCTTCAACCGCTACTTTGACGGGCCGAACAACCAGAGCCGTATCCCGTCCATCCTTCTGCGCGGGAGTACGGGATCCCGATACAGCTCCGGTATCACACCTTGGAGCAACTCAGCCAAGGACTACCAGCTTCGGGATGATGTTTCCTGGACCAGGGGAAGGCATCAGTTGAAGATGGGCGGCAGCTGGATGCTCTACAAGAAGACGCAGGATTGGTTTCAATCGACTCAGGGCCAATTCATCTTCAATGGTTTCTATGCCGGGAACGACTTTGCCGATTATCTCCTCGGCTACGCCATTGGCTACAGTGAGTCTGCGGTCCAGGGCACCGGCCATTGGAACAGCGTTTCCACCGCCCTGTATTTCCAGGATAACTACCGCGTGAACAACCGGCTTACATTGAACCTGGGACTGCGCTGGGATGGCATCCCGCATACGTTTGAAGCGAACAAGCAAATATCCGACTTCTATCCGAACTTGTATAACCCTACGAAGGCAGCTCAGCTCAGCTCGAGTTACCAGACCATCCTTCCCACCAGCCCGGGACTTGGGGCAAGCCCGAACCCGATTTTGGCGGGGACTCCCTTTTATCTGAACGGTGTCGGCATCTGCGGCAGGCAAGGGCTGCCCGCCGGTTGCGTGAAGGGCGCTTGGCTGAATATTGGTCCACGGCTTGGCTTTGCGTATAGCCTGACAGGTTCCGGCAACACGGTGGTCCGCGGTGGGTACGGGATCATGTACGAGCGCATCCAGGGGAACGATGTGTACAACATGGCTGGAAACTCTCCATTCTCAGCTGGAGTGAGCTTTCCCACTGTGTCTCTCTCCAACCCCACCCTGAGCATCCAGACCGGTGCAGCGATTCCGCAATCGATTCCCGTGACCAGTCTCGTAGGCATGAACCAGAATGAGTACGCCGCGCCCCGAAGCAGCCAATTCAGCCTGGGCATCCAACAAGCCATCGGTGGCAAATCGGTACTGGCGGTGTCTTATGTCGGCACCCAGAACCGCCATCAGAACTACTACACGGAGACCAACTTACCGCCGCAGAGCCTCCTGCCGGGGTTTGTAACCGATAGTGCCGCCGCGCAAACTTACAATGCGAGCGTCCCTTACGTCGGATACAACAGCGTTCTAATCGCACAAAACGAGGCCAACGGCGACTACAACTCGGTTCAAGTCTCTCTGCGCGGCGCCACGCTCAAGAGCGACTTGACGTACCAGGTTGGATACACCTACTCCCACACGAACGATTCATTCGACGGGATAACACAGAGCGACGGAGATCTCTACGATGTTTCCAACCCCTACGCCGGCTGGAGATACGACTACGGGCCGTCTGCGTTCGACATCAGGAACAACTTCTTCACCAACTTCGTCTATCGCATTCCTTTCCTCAAAGACAGCCCGCACGGTCTTCTGAAAACCACTTTGGGTGGGTGGGAGATTTCGGGCATCGTCACGGCCATCTCTGGTGCTCCGCTGAATATCGGATTAAGCGGTCAAAACGTCGCGAGTATCGTTCCGAATACAGCCAACCGTCCCAACGTGAGCGGCACAATGATGAACCCCCATACCATCCAAGAGTGGTTTGATACGTCCGTCTTTTCCATGCCAGCCCCAGGCGCCTGGGGTAGCGAACCGCATAACGGTGTCCGCGGCCCTGGCCGCGACAACTGGAATATCTCTCTATTCAAAAACTTCCTCTTCAACGAAGAGCACGGCCTCCGTCTCCAATTCCGCGCGGAATTCTTCAACCTTTGGAACCATCCGCAATGGGTTGGCGACACCCTGAACGGCGGCATCAGCGCGAACTACGGCGCGGGCAACTTCGGCGCCGTCACCTCTGCCTATGACCCCCGAACCATCCAACTGGCGTTGAAGCTTTCCTTCTAGGCCCTATCGAAACTCTTTCCGAGATAGGCGGTTCTCGGCGCCGCGCCGGCGTCCGGGGCGTCATGGCGATTGCAGTTTGTCATACTCGATTTTGGCCTGCTTGAGGATGGGAATGTCGGGATCGGCGTCCTTCCAGAGCGCAAAGAAGTTTTGATAGGCGCCGCGGGCCTTGGCGGTATCGCCCTGCAGCGTGTAGGCACGCCCAAGTTCGAGACGCGCCACCGCACCATAAGGTTGATTGACGACGATTCCACGGTGGTCGATGATCTTCTGGAATTCCGCAGCTGCCTCTCGGCCCCGGCGTGCCAAGAGATACGCTTCGCCTCGCACATAGGCGAACATATACAAATCAAACCAGCCGCCATCGTAAATGGCTGTAGGCGCGAGAAGCTCCAGGGCTCGTGCGGGATTGCCTCGCTTCAGCGCAATGGCGCCTCGAAGCTGCGGAACCCTCACTTTGTAAACGTACCCGTTCGGTGGACTCTGGCGCTCCAAACTGTCTACCATTTTCCCCGCCTGGGCTGCGTCGCTTGCGAGTACCAGCGCCGTCGGCGGCTCTCCTCCAAGTTTGACCGCCTCGGCCACATGAATGCGCGCTTCTGCCAGGTTGCCAAACAGGGCTTCGCGGAATGCCGCGTCGGACTCCACGTCGGCCGCACTGGCCGAATCTTTCTCACGCAGCGCCTTCTCCGTCATCTGCCCGGCTAACTCCCGTGCTGCCTTGAGGCGTCCGAAGTATGCTGCGGTGTGCGATTGCTCGGCGAGCGCTGCCATTTCGAAACCCGGCTCGCTCGACATCGCAGCTACAAGCTTCTCCATCGTTTCCTTGTCACCCTCCAGAAAAGCCAGACTGTAGAGTTTGCGTTCCGCTTCGCCCGCCTGCACGTTGTGCGATTTGGCTTCCTCGAACACCTCCCTCGCTTCCGTGAAGCGATCCATCGCCATGTCGTCAACCATCAAGCCTGCGTACGGGAGTGCTTGACTGGGATCCAATTGTTGCGCCTTGCGGAATTCTTCCGCGGACCGTTGATGCTTCCCCAGCACTCCGTATTCAAATCCAAGAACCCGGTGTGGCGTGAAGTCGCGCGGATAGCTTTGCTCCCAGAGTTCACTGTTCTCAATCGTCCGGTCTAAATCGAGGCTGACGGCTTGATGGTAAACGGCCACGAGATTGAACCTTTCCCGCTCGCTGGCATGGCCGCGCAGCGCAAAAGCCTTACGAACCTGCTCTCGATTGTGGGCATATTGCCCCAGGAGCCCATAGGACTCACCAAGATCAAGGTAGGCCATGGCAAATTCGGGGTCCAACTCAATCGCCTGCTGAAACAGCGGCATTGCACCCGATGGGTCACCTTTACCGAACTTGGATAGGCCGAGACTGTACGCCTTGAGGGCTTCCAATGACGATGTCGTCGCTTGAGCGAGCGGTGTGTCGAACCGCTGAACGGTGGTGAGTGATTCTCCGAGCTTCTCGCGGATCTGTGAAGATGCTCTCCCGATCGCGTCCAGGACTTGATTTTTGTCGCTCGCTTGGGCTTCCGCGCTCCCCAACGATTCCCCCGTCGAACAACTCACGGCCTTTAAGACCAAATCGTACCGTGTCCCAATCTCGGCGATGGAGCCCTGCAGAACCGCCGCCCCGTTCCTCCTCTGGCAAACTTCTCGCGCAACGCTCGCGGTCAATTTTGTATCGGGCGGTTGCTGCATCATTTGCATCGTCTGCCGAACCTGCTCCTCGGAGACAAGGTTCAGGAAAGGTGATTGTCGCAGTTGCACTTCCAGGCCCTGCTTCAAACCGTCGTCAAACACAATGTCACCGGTCCGGTTCGCAAAATCTGCCAGAACAATCGAGTCCTTGTCAGTGAGCTTCGGCTTGGGATGCCAGAGCACGTACCCTGCCCACCCCAATACGCACGCGACCACAACGGCGGGAACCAGCACTCTCCAAAGCTTTCCCTTGCCGCTCGCAGGTTGGGTTTTCAGGGCTGTGACTAGCTTTGCTGATTCCGACTTCTGTCTCAACTGTTTCAGGTCGGTGTGAATGTCCGCGGCGTTTTGGTAGCGCAGCTTGGGGTCTTTCTGCAGCGCCTTGGCGATGATGCTCTCCAATTCCGGTGGCACGCCAGGATTTACGAGCGCCACTGGCGTTGGCGTCCGATTGAGAATTCCGTCGAACACGATGGCGGCGGTGTTCCCCGGGAACGTCAATCGTCCAGTTGCCATCTCATACAGAACTGCGCCAAACGAGAACAAGTCCGTGCATGCATCCAGTTCTTCGCCCCGTGCCTGTTCCGGCGACATATAAGCCATCGTGCCAATCGTTGCGCCCGGGCTCGTCAAGAGTTCGCCCTCTGTGACCGTCGCGATTTTCGACAGACCGATGGCCGGACCGGAAGAGACGACCTTTGCCAAACCGAAATCAAGGACCTTGGCGTGTCCTCGTTCAGTCACGAACAGGTTGGCAGGCTTGATATCCCGATGAATAATTCCTTTGGCATGCGCCGCGGCAAGTGCGTCCGCGATTTCACTCCCCAGTTCCAGCACTTGCTCAAGCGGAAGCGGCTTGCCGGAAATCACGTGTTTCAACGTGTGGCCCTCGAGAAACTCCATCGCAATAAAAGGCTGCCCGTCCTGATCGCCGATTTCGTAGATGGTGCAAATATTGGGATGGTTTAGGGCAGAAGCAGCCTGTGCCTCGCGTTCGAAGCGCCTCAGGGCTTGTGAGTCTGGCGCGAAACCGTCAGGAAGGAACTTTAGCGCAACGAAACGGCGCAACTTCGTGTCCTCGGCCTTGTAAACCACTCCCATGCCGCCGCCACCGATCTTCTCCACGACTCGGTAGTGCGAGATGGTCTCGCCAATGAGTGCGCCGGGACCCTTCATAATTGTTGCCATCTTAGGTTGCGGACCGAAGCTGGGTCAACAAATCCGGCTTTTTGCTTCGGCTCTCGTCCTTAAGGAAAACGCCGCAGGTTTTCCTCGCGATTTCATCAATTGCACCGGTTCTCGAGAGCGGCAGATAAAATTTGCGACCGCAATAGTGCCCCTGGCCCCTTGAAAATAAATGGCGGAAGCGTGTGCGCTCGAATATCCGCGAGAAAATGTATCTTCAACTAGACCGAGGCGCACGGGTGGCACCTGGCTGCCTCGGTATTCGGAGCCATATTTCGAACGCAAATCGCGCTCGATCGACCGCAGAACATCGGAGTCGTCATCCACGCTCAATGAAATTGGTTTCGCCATGACGCGGTCTGAGCTCCAATAATGGAAGCAATTCCAGACTTCTGAGCCCTTGCAAGGGGTCCGGATGCATGAACTCTCGGTGGCTCGCAATTCGGAGAAGGAGTGAAACACCCCGGAAAGAAGGCTCAGGTAGGGCGGTTCTCTCTGGAACCCTCCAAATCGCTCCGCGCTGAAAGGAAAGCGGTTAGCTCGGCGGTGGCAGGGGAAAGCCCGGTTCTCGCAGCGCTTTTTGTGAGGATATTCGGATCGTCATGTTTACCCAGGCAATCCCAAATTAGGCATAGAGCATCTCAGGACGGGACTTAAAAGACTCCTATCCTCGCCTGTGGAAAAGTTAATCAGGAAAGTTTGCGCAACAATCGGTAACCTATTGTGAAACCACTCGTTCAGCCCGACCGGCGGACCTCCTTCCCTCAATGTGAAGGTTGGCGTAGGTGAGTATGGCAGTAAGCATTCCCGTTTTCCTGCTTGCGGAGAACCGTCTTCTTCGAGAGGCTCTCGCGCGGATTTTAAACAAGAAAAATGACATCACTGTGGTGGGGGCGTCAACGCACTCGCCCGCCGTTGTGGATGTGCTGGCCGCGGTCTGTGCCCGCGTCTTGCTGGTCGATCCCATTGATGGACCCACCAGCCTTACTTTCGTTCGGACGATAAGAGAGTCCTTTCCCGAACTGAAGATCCTGATGATCGGGATGGAGCTTGATGGTGACATCTTTCTCCGAGGCGTCCGCGAGGGTATTGCCGGCTACTTGCTCAAGGATGCGACGGCTGCCGATGTTGCCGCCGCAGTGCGATCCGTTGCGAACAACTGCGCGGTCTGCCCGCCAGAGTTATGTCAGAAACTCTTCGACTATGTAGCTCAGCAACGAACAAGCTTTCCTAGCTTTTTCATCAAGCAGCAGTTTGGACTCACACGCCGGGAACAGCAACTGGTGGAAATGATCGGTCGTGGCTTTACGAACAAAGAGATCGCGGCGGCCTTGAGCCTCTCGGAACAAACTGTAAAAAATCACATTCATCGTGTGCTCCGCAAGGTAGGCGTCAGGGACCGGCTGGCGGCGGTAGAAGTGTGCCGCACGCAGGGCTTCTTGCTGACCTGAACCCTTTGTAATTTTCTGTGCAGAGGCTGGCTGGGATCCGGCCTCTCTCGCCTTTTCGATAGTACGTTTCTGGTACTCCATATCCTTTCCGCGGGGTACTCCACTCTAAAAGTTGCCCCCCGGTTGGGTATCCCCCGGTATCTTTGTGCACCAACCGATTGATGCCTAAATTGAACCTGTTCTTTTTTCCACGCACGAAGATACTAATTCGGGAGCTGCTCCGTGGAAAAAATCAAGGTCCTGGTGGCAAATCGGCCACGGCTGATGCGGGAACTGGTGATGGCTACCATTTCCGATCAGCCCGATATCGAGATTGTCGGCGTTCTGGAGAATGAAAGCTCGATCCTCCAGTCGGTTGAGCAATCGCATCCTGACTTCCTCATCATCGCATTGGACGACTCGGACGAACGGCCGCACATCTGCGATGTGCTGCTTGATCGTTTTCCGCGCATGCGCATCCTGGCCCTGGCCGCGGAACGCAATTGCAGCATTTTCTACTGGGCCAGTCTTGACATTCGTGCCAATCGGATCGAAACGTCGGAAGATGGAATTCTGAGCGCGCTGCGCGGGCACCCGCTGGTTATTGCGCCTTCGCACCCCGAGCAAAGCTCTCGAACGAACTGAGCAGCCAGAGGCAAGTTGTTGCGTTATGTAGTTGATGTCAAAGGGTTTAACTCACAGATGCCCTGTAAGTGAGGGGGCGGAGCCACAGCCGGGCACAGGAATAAACATGTTCATCGAAACGACTAAAGCTACGGGATTGGCGGGCGGTCCACAACCGACGCAGACCGAGACTAGCGCGCCGTTTCGCTGGTACGCAGCCTACACATGTGCTCGCCACGAAAAGCATGTCGCTCGACAATTAGAAGAAAGGAATATTGACTGCTTCTTACCACTCTATCGCGCCGTGCACCGCTGGAAAGACCGTCTCAAGGAACTGGACCTCGCGCTATTTCCGGGATACGTCTTTGTTCACGTCGGTCCCCAGGATCGACTGCGCGTGCTGCAGACTTCCAGCGTGGTGCGTTTCGTGAGTTTCGGTGGGCATCCCGCTGCAATCGATGACGACTCTGTCGAAGCCCTGCGGAAGGGCGTGGCGAACGGCATACGTGTGGAGCCCTGTCCCTACCTGAAAATCGGCCAAAAGGTTCGCGTGAAACATGGCCCGCTGGCCGGCACAGAGGGCATCCTCGTACGCAAGCGGGATAAGTTTCGGCTGGTACTCTCCATCGATCTCATCATGCGTTCGGTTGCCGCCGAAGTGCACGCGGCCGACCTGCAATGACTGCCGGAGGCAGAGAACTTGGCTACCCACAAGGACGTCACTCAGCGTCTCTGCCTCGCTCTGATGGCCGGCCCAGTAACGGAGGTCGCTCGTGGTATTCGATGTGCTAATTCCTAAGAAAATCCTGTCCATCTGCCTCTTAGTCCTGGTCTGCGGTGTCACGGTCGAGTCGCGTGCGCAAGGTGATCGCGACTACTCTCGCATCTCTGCGCAAAGTGAAAAGGCCGGCCCCAGCTGGGCCGAGAAAGAAGCTGAGGAAAGGGTCTCGCTCTCCGCTGAACGAATTCTCGACATCCTGCAACGCGAGCCCGGCTTGCTCCTGCAAGTCAAGAAGATGCTGGTGCGCAAAGCCTTCGAGCAGGGACGATTGCTTGACCCTGCTGATTTGACCGATGAGGCCCTGTTCCGACTCCTGAGGGAAGACGAAAATATCCGCATTCTGGCTACCCGGGAAATCGAAGATCGTTCCTACATCCGAGCGAAGCCCACCAGGGAAGAACTTGAAAAAGAGCGGGACTTGGCCGCGCAAAAGGGCTTGACGCCAATCGCTGCGCCGCAAGCGGCAGCAGCCCCAGCCGCAGCGAACCAGAATCAGGAGGATGCTTATTGGGAAAAGCACGACAACGACTTCCAGAATTATGCCCTGCCGGCGGCCAGTTCAACTTCGCGCCAACCTGCCGCGCCCGCGGCACCATCTCCTTATCCTCAAAATTCGGCGCCGCAGAACCCGGCGCGCGCGGTTGAGCGGACAAGTTTCGACCAGGACCAGGACAGCTTTGACGGCTTCGGAGGCGGAGCCGGTGCGCTGTCTCAGATTCGTCCCGAGGAACTCTCCCAACTCCTGCGGGTGAGTTCTCCTGCAGGGGGCGTACCCCAGAATGTTCTGGGGCAATCGCCAGACGAGGATACGGTTCCGCAGTTTGGGTCGTCGTTCGGATCGTCGTTCGGATCATCGTTCGGATCCTCGATGGCGCCTGCGCTCGGACTCCCCATGGGAAACTCGGATGCCGGCGGACTATCGCGCCTCCCTCTGCAGATACCGGACCTGGGCTTGGACCGGTCCAACCCAATGACCCAGGGCCCGCGGCAGGCCACGCTCGACAACCAGCGCCGACCCTTGCCTGGGATTGTCGATTTGAATGAGGATCGTCCGCTGATCCGCCACCGCCCCAATCCATACGCCAACGTACCTTCGCTCTACGATCTCTATGCCCAGGTTTCCCAACGGCCCGCTGTGCTGGAACGATTCGGCATGGACGTCTTCCGCAATGGCACGGGCAATTCAGAAAGCCTGCCCATGGATCTTCCGGCAGGTCCGGACTATGTCCTCGGGCCGGGCGACGGATTGAGTATCGAACTTTGGGGCGGAGTTACCCAGCGCTTGCGCAGAGTGGTTGACCGGGAAGGAGGCGTTGCCTTGCCTGAAGTGGGCGCGGTGCAGGTGGCAGGCCGAAGCCTGGGCGATGTTCAGCACCTCGTGCAATCGGTACTGCGCACCCAGTTCCGTGACGTTGAAGCGGATATTTCCCTGGCCCGCATTCGTTCGGTGCGGGTGTACGTGGTCGGCGACGTAGCCAGCCCGGGTGCCTACGATATCAGCTCCCTTTCGACCCCTCTGAATGCGCTCTACGCAGCCGGAGGGCCGACATCGCGTGGGTCGCTCCGTCACTTGCGGCATTACCGGGGCAAACAACTGGTGCAGGAGATTGACGCCTACGATCTTCTGCTGCATGGAATTCACGGGCAGTTGGCGGGCATTCAGTCGGGCGACACGATTCTGGTTCCTCCCATGGGAGCGCAAGTCACGATCCAGGGAATGGTGCGTCGTCCCGCAATCTACGAAGTGGCTGGGGAAAGAAGTCTGGCGGAGGTGCTCGAACTCGCCGGCGGTGTGCTGCCTTCGGGAACATTGCGGCACGTGGATGTCGACCGGCTGGTGGCCCACGAAAAACGCACCATGCTGCGTCTTGATCTGCCTGAAACCGACAATCAGCAGGCGGTCAACAGCGAGTTGGAAAAGTTCCAGATACAGGACGGCGACCAGGTACGGATCTCGCCCATCCTGCCTTACTCCGATCAAACCGTTTACCTCGATGGCCACGTGTTCCATCCCGGCAAGTATCCCTACCGCGAGGGTATGAAAGTCACCGATATCCTTCAGTCTTATAGTGACCTCCTTCCTGAGCCCTCCAAACGTCATGCCGAGATCATTCGCCTGCAAGCTCCCGACTACAGTCCGATGATCCTGGCGTTCAATCTCGCAGACGCCATGGAAGGCAAGGACCAGGATCTGGCGTTGAAACCCTTCGATACCATCCGGGTTTTCGGACGATATGATTTCGAGGATCCGCCAGTGATCTCGGTAAGTGGTGAAGTCCGCGATCCGGGCGACCACGTCACCAATGGCGTTACTCACCTGCGCGATGCGGTTTACCTGGCTGGGGGGCTCACGCCCGACGCCGAATTACAGGACGCGCAAATCTTCCGTCACACCAGTGACGGCAAATTAACCGTTATCAGCGTCGACCTGTCCCGGGCGCTTTCCGGCGATCAGCTGCACAACGTATTGCTTGAATCCAAGGACCGGGTATTTATCCATCGCAATCTGGCCAAGACCGACCCGGCAGCCGTCACCATCCAGGGAGAGGTAGGTCGGCCGGGCAAGTATCCCTTGGGCGAGGGAATGACCGCGGCCGACTTGGTGCGGCTGGCGGGCGGACTTAAGCGCAGCGCCGACAGCCAGGCGGCGGACCTGATGCGATATCTGGAACAGGATGGCCAGAAGCAGATGGGCGAGCAGCGCGAAATCAATATCGCGAAGGCGCTGTCGGGTGTGCCCGACCAGGATGTGAGACTGCGCGATGGCGACGTGCTCACCATCCCCCAGGTCGCGGGCTGGAATGATATCGGCTCTTCGGTCACCGTCCAGGGCGAGATCATGCACCCCGGAACATACGGCATCCGGGAAGGGGAGAGGCTCAGTTCCATTCTGGAGCGGTCCGGAGGAATGCGGGTGGACGCTTATCCCTACGGCGCAATTCTGGTTCGGGTCCAGGTAAGAGAGTTGGAAGAGAAAACTCGAGCGGACCTGATCCGGCGGGTACAAAATGAAGGCAACGCGCTGAAACTCATTCCGGAAACCGATACCGACCAAAAAATGGCGAAAGACGCTGCCCTGGCGCAATGGCAAACGACCCTGCAAAAGTTGCAGAACACGCCGCCCGCGGGGCGCATGGTCGTGCATATCTCCAACGACGTAACCCGCTGGGCCAACACCCCCGCCGACTTGCAGATGCGCGCCGGCGATGTCTTGATCATTCCCAAGCAGCCCACCTTCGTGATGGTGGATGGAGCGGTTTACAACCCAACTGCGATCACCTATCGCCCGGGCAAGAGCGCTGAATGGTATCTCGGGCAGGCCGGCGGTCCCACTCTGATGGCAAAAAAGAAAGAAGCATTTGTCATCCGGGCCGATGGCTCGGTAGTCGGAGGTTCAGGAGGAGTATGGGGTGGAGGCGCATTGAGCACGGAATTGCGGCCGGGTGACCTGGTCATGGTGCCCGAGAAGGCTTTCAGCGGCACCGATAAATGGAAAACGATTCTGCAAACCAGCCAACTGGTTTCGGCAATAGGGATCGGTATCCAGGTCGCCAAAGGATTCTGACCCAGCCCGGCGGTCTTCCATGGGTGGACTAAAGATCTCCGTACTTCCTCTGTTCCTCATGGGCGCCTCATTGATCGCCGCCGGGCAGCGGGCTGAAAGCCAGACCGAGGCCCAAACCTCAGCCGTGGCGGGTCCTCAGCTGCTTCCACCGAGCCAGGCTTCGCTTTCGCCACCCTTTTCACTTGTGGCCGTGCCCCCGATTCGACGCGGCGCGGTGAGCAATTGGGGCCTCTTGCCTCCCGGTGAAGATCCACAAAACCGGATCGGTTGGAGTTTTCTGAAGCATCTCGGCCGAGACCAGCAAACCTTCTGGACGTCTCCCCTTCATTTGTCGCGGGAAGGCACCGAACGAGCCCTGCCGTTCCTGGCTTTCGCGGGAACGCTGATCGCCGCCGACAGTTGGATTTCAAAACAAGTGCCTGATTCGCCCAGCCAGCTTAAACATAGTCAAAACTTTTCCGACTTTGCCGTGTACTCCCTGGTCGGAACGGCGGGGGCGGCGTTCGTGTGGGGCCATTTCACCCGCAATGACCACCTGCGCGAAGCCGGATTTCTGAGTACCGAGGCCGCCATCAACAGCACGGTTGTGAGCTATGCGCTGAAGGGCCTCACTCAGCGGCCTCGGCCAGAGGTCGGCAACGGCAACGGAGCTTTCTTCCAGGGCGGCAGTTCGTTTCCCTCGGAACATTCGGCGGTCGCCTGGTCGGTGGCCAGTGTTCTCGCCCACGAATATCCGGGCCCGCTCACCAAGCTCCTGGCTTACGGTTTGGCGTCGGGAATCACCGTCACCCGGGTCACCGGCAAGCAACATTTTCCATCCGATGTTGTGGTGGGCAGCGCATTGGGATGGTATCTCGGGCGCCAGATTTACCGCGCCCACCATGACCCCGAACTCGGTGGCACAGGGTGGGGTTCGTCCGCGCCCCAACCTGGTGAACCGAAGCAGCACTCTCCGGAAAACATGGGCTCGCCCTACGTGCCGTTGGATAGTTGGATTTATCCCGCCTTCGAGCGCCTGGCGGCGTGGGGCTATGTACAAACAGAAATGATGGGACAGCGTCCCTGGACACGAATGGAGTGCGCCCGTTTGCTGGAAGAGGCGGGCCCGCGAATGTCTGACGATGAACCGAGTGGCAGGCAGGCCGCCGACGTCTATCGATCTCTGCAAGGCGAGTTCCTCTCTGAGCAGTCGACCCTCGACGGCGGCCCCAACCTCGACCTGCGGGTAGAGTCGGTCTACAGCCGGGTCACCAGCATCTCCGGTGCGCCCCTTACCGACAGCTACAACTTCGGCAGCACCATCGTGAACAACTACGGCCGGCCGTTCCAGGAAGGCGCAAACACCTACAGCGGCCTTTCCGGCTATGGTACCGCCGGCCCCTTCTCGTTCTACTTGCGCGCCGAATATCAGCACGCCCCCTTCGCCGCCGGATCACCCGCGGACGTGCGTCAGGCGGTCGCCAGCCAGGAAGGCGTGCCGGCCGCTGCCTACACGTCCTTCCCCGCGTCGGACCGGGCTCGCATCCTGGAGGGTTACGTGAGTCTGACTCTCAGGGGAATTCAGTTTTCCTTCGGCAAGCAGGCGCTGTGGTGGGGTCCAACGGAAACCGGCTCCATGATGTGGAGTACCAATGCGGAGCCCATTACGATGCTGCGAATCTCAACTCCGACGCCATTCAGACTCCCCAGTTTCCTGCACTGGCTAGGTCCAGCGCGAAGCGAATTTTTCCTGGGGCAACTGGCAGGCCAGCAATACATCGTCAACGCCAACGGCGTGGTGGGACCCAATGCGTTCCAGCCGCAACCCTACGTGCACGGACAGAAATTGAGCTTCAAACCCACGCCGAACCTGGAGTTCGGATTCTCCCGCACCGTGGTACTTGGCGGGTTGGGCCATCCTTTTACGCTGGGAACTTTCTGGAAGAGCTTTAGTGCCTTGGGGAGTGCGGCGGGCTCGGGCGTCAGCGTCAGCGGAGACGAGGGCGATCGCCGCAGCGGTTTTGACTTCAGTTATCGTCTTCCCCACCTTAGAAAATACGCGACTCTTTATTCGGACTCGTTTTGTGATGATGACGTGTCACCCTTAGCCGCTCCCACTCGCTGCGCATGGAGTCCTGGACTCTATCTGTCACAACTTCCCCGCATGCCCAAATTCGACTTCCGGGCCGAAGGCGTTTATACCGACGTCCCGGGATTGGCCCTGGGCTCCAACTATCAGAACATCATCTATCGCAGCGGATACACCAACTACGGGGACATGATCGGAAATTGGGTAGGAAGAGCCGGGCGCGGAGTCCAATTGTGGAGCACGTACTGGCTGTCACCCCAGAGCAAGATTCAACTCGGATACCGGCACCAGGGCGTGGATCGCGATTTTCTCAAAGGCGGCAGACTGGATGACATCTCTCTGCGGAGCGACTTCATGCTGCGGCCCGACTTGGCCCTTTCCGCCACGGCCCAGTATGAGCGCTGGAATTTCCCCTTGCTCGCCCCCACCACCAAGTCGAACCTGGCCGTCTCGCTGGGTTTTACCTTCTATCCGAAGTGGAGGCACCGGCCTTGATGGATCGCCTGCGAAATACCGTAGTGCACGAACTGGAGCCCTCTCCGGAATACTCGCCCACTGCTGTCGGCGATACGGAAGGCACAACAACCGAGCATTCAGCTCTGCTGAACGCTGCTATTTTGTTGTGGCGAAATCGGCAAACGCTAAGGAAGATCGTGGTCGTGGGCACACTGCTGACCCTGGTGATTGCCTTCGTGATTCCGAACACTTACGAGTCGTCCACTCGCTTGATGGCTCCTGACATGCACGGGGGTAGCTCGGAGATGGCGATGATGGCAGGCCTGCTGGCCAAGGCCAGCGGCGGCGTTGCCGGTTTGGCGTCCAATCTCCTGGGTGGGAACAACACCGGCGCGCTCTTTGTCGGAGTTCTGCGCAGTCGCAGTATTGCCGACAGTCTGGTCAATAAGTTCGATCTGAAAAAGGTCTATTGGGTCCGAAAGGAAGCCGATGCCCGGGACAAGCTTGCCGACCGAACCGACATTTCAGAGGACCGCAAGAGCGGAATCATCACCATAGCCGTGGATGACCGGAATCCCCGCCGCGCCGCCGATCTGGCGCGGGCTTACGTGGATGAACTTAATCGGCTTCTGGCCCTGGTGAACACCTCAGCGGCCCATCGGGAGCGCGTGTTTATCGAGGAACGATTGGAGATTGTCAAGAAAGAGCTCGATGCCGCCGCCAAACAGCTCAGCGACTTCTCCATCAAGAACACCGCGATCGACCCGAAGGAACAAGGCAAGGCCATGTTGGGAGCGGCGGTCGCGCTGCAGGGAGAGTTGATCGCCGACGAAACTCAACTGCGAGGCCTGGAAGCGATCTACACCGACAACAATGTTCGGGTAAAAGCAATCAATGCCCGGATCGCGGAGCTGCGCCGGCAGATCGCAGAGTTTCGCGGCGCAGACCCTGGGCTGACGTCGGGCAATGAAACCTCGGACAACTCTTCGTACCCGAGCTTCCGTAAGCTGCCGGCCTTGGGTGTGACCTACGCCGATCTTTACCGGGAACTCAAACTCCGGGAAGCGGTCTTTGAAACTCTTACCCAGCAGTACGAAATGGCGCGGATCGAGGAAGCGAAAGAGATCCCTAGCGTAAAGGTAATGGACCCAGCCGACGTTCCCGAAAAGAAGTCTGGTCCTCCACGCCTCATCATTGTGGCCCTCGGTCTGCTCGTTTCGTTCTGCCTGGGCGCGATCTACATCGTGGGCAACGCAGCCTGGCAACAGGTGAGTCCGAATGATCCGCTCAAACGGGGCGCGATGGAGGTCTGGTATGACACGCGCCCGGCCTATTCGCGGCTGCAGCAACGTCTGCAGCGCTTGCGCACCAAATTCCAGCGAAATCACCGCGATCGCCCTTGAATGTCTGAACGCATCGTCAAAAATGTTGGCTCGGGACTGCTTGCCCAGGCTTGGACTGCATTGTTGGGCCTGATCGCACTCCCCATTTTGGTTCGCGGGCTGGGCCCTGAGCGCTATGGCCTCCTGGCTCTGAGTCTCGCCCTGATCGGATTCGCGGCGGTCGCCGATCTCGGAGTCGGACGCGCTGCCTCGAAGTTTATCGCCGAAGATTACGAACGCGATCAGGTTGTGCGCACCCAGAAGTTCGTCAAGACCGCGTTGACGGTGAGTGCGACCATGGGAGTGGTTGGCACCGCCGTGCTTCTCCTGCTGGCGCCCCTGTTGGTGAAACACGTGTTCACCATTCGTGAACAGATGCAGAAGCAGGCGACCCTGGCATTTACCCTCACGGCGGCGGGATTGATACCGGTACTGCTGCGGATTCTTTTCGACGGCGTTCTGGCCGGCCATCACCGCATAGCCTTCCTCAGCGCCGGTAATATGATCGCCAACACTCTGAAGATCGGGTTGAGCGTGGCGGCGATCGTGAGCGGCTACTCCGTGGTCGCGATCATCGCGATCAATGTGGCGGTGTGCTATCTCCACGCAACCGGGCTCTGGTGGTATACCCGCTATTATTTCGCCGGCCGGATCGAAATCAGTCTTGGATGGGACCGTGAGATTGCCCGGCAGTTGCTGGCTCTGGGAGTGGTTTCCACCGTGAGCTGGGTCTTTGCCAATGTGATTTTTCTTTATGCCGACCGTTTTCTTATCGGGATTTTCTTTCCTTTGTCGTTAGTCGGTTACTACACCATGGCCTTCGACATTACCTCGAAGCAGTGGTACATCTCGGGCAGCGTCTCACAGGCGTTCTTTCCGGTCTTTAGCGGCAAGGCTGTCACCAACTCGCGCGACTTGCAGCACAGTTACGTACAAGCCACGAAAGCCCTGGCGGTGATGGCAACCGGAGTGACGATGTTGCTGGTGGTGCTGGGCCGAGAACTCGTGAGCTACTGGATCAGCCCTGAATTCGCCTCGAACAGTACGACCCTTCTGGCCCTGCTGGCGGTTGGAATCCTTCTTTCTTGTTACGTGACCGTTCCGTACACCGCAATTATCGCCGGGGGAGCGAAACCCAGTGTGTGTGTGAAGATTTTCGGCGTCGCCATTGTCCTGCATGTCGGCGCCAGCCTTTGGTGGCTTCACCTCTGGGGCACAGCCGGCGTGGCGCTGGCATTTGTGGCCGCCTACGGCTTTGTCTTTGTGGCTTCCCTCTGGTGGGTCAGCCGAAACATGGTGAAGGTGTCCGTCTTCGCCTTATTGCGCCAGTGCTTTCTCGCCCCTTGGATATCCGCCGTTCTGCTCGGAGGACTGTGCTGGTTCTGGCTTAAACCGCTGATCGACAGCTTCTTGTCTCTGGCCCTGGCGTTCACTTTCTCGTACCTGGCCTATCTTGCCTTGTGTGTGATGACGGCCTACACCAGCCAGGAGCGCCAGCGAGGCTGGCAGATCGGCCGCAGCCTGATTGGTTTTGCACCGCAAAAGTCCCTGGCAGCGGTTGCGGACGAGCGATGACCTCCATTTTTCTCATCACCGCAAACATAGTGGCGGTATTGGCTTTCTCGCTTGCCCGAGTCCGGCGACACAAGTTCATCCTGCTCGATCCAGCCTGGGCCTTCCTGGGGGGATACGCGATTAACTACTGTGTCCGTCCGGTGCTATACGTCTTTGATCCCAGTGTCGGCGGCGTGTATCAGGATGACATCTATCCCGAGGCCATGATCCGCCATGGCGTCAACAGCGCCCTGTTGTTCGCCATGCTGGGTCTATCAGGATTTGTGCTGGGGGATTTCTTTTTTGAGCGCCTGGCCAAGAGGACGTCGGACCGGCTCCCCACTTTACCGTTACGAGAGTTCTCCGAGCGCGGAACCTACGGCTTTTTCGCGCTGTTGTTTTTGCTCCTGGGCGGGTGTGGATTCTACGGTTTCGTATCGGCAGCCGGCTGGGCCGGGACTCTCTTGGAGCTTTTTTCAGGCGGCCAGCGCGACGCCTTCATGCAGGTCATCCTGGGTCACGGTTACTACACGTTCGCCATGCAGCTCTCGTTGCTCGGCTGGGTAATGATTTGTGCCAAATGGATCGCCTTTCCCCGGTCGCGATCCGGCTTGCGCAAATTGGGGCACGGGCTACTACGCTACGGCTGGTTCTTGTGCACAATCCTCATCTGGTTGGGTTTGGGCGAACGGGCGTCCATCGTTACCGTACTATTCGTTCCTATCGCGCTTTATTTCACAATTTCATCTCCCGAGTCTGAAGCCAGTAGAAAGCGGCGCAGGAATGCCATCGTTTTGACCGTGGGCGCCGTCATCCTATTCACCTGTGTGGCGGGGCCGATCGGATTGTTGATGAAGGGGAAGGAAGTTTCGGTTGCGGGAATGACCGCCATGGCCATCAGCGCCTGGGACAGCTTCGAATTCACCATTGCTGCTCAAAACTATATCCATGTTTCCAATCTGTTTTGGGGTCGAACCTACGCCAGCGATCTGGTTTTTACTTGGCTGCCCCGCTTCGCGTTTCCCTGGAAACCGGAACGTTACGGAGCGGTCCTGGTGCAGGATAAGCTGGCACCGGACTTTATCGACAATGTCGGCGCTACTTTTCCGACCGGAGTCCTGGTCGAGGCTTACGCCAACTTTTGGTACTTCGGGCTCTTGTTTGTGCCCATGGCTTTGGCGGGACTCTCCAAAGTCCTCTACTACCGTTTGCGAAAAGGACACGACTGGTTCTGGCTGGTACAGGCAGCGTTGCTGTTTCCGCTGATCGCCAGCTTCCGCAGCGTGGGCTGGACCGCGGCAGCCCTGATGGCGAATATCGCGGTGACCGGGTTCGTCGCTGTGGTTTGCCATGGAATGAAGAGTCTGAATACGGCGGTGCGGTCTTTGCCGCTTGACCCCGGCCCGCCTCGCCCGGCTCTGACCTGATCGAGGAAGATTCCATATCGCGTGGTTCTGCAGATAAGCCCATTGGCAGTCCGCGACCAGAAGTAAAAACCACAGAGTGATTTCATATGCATTCGTCAGCTGAAAAGCCAGCCACCGACATCGCTACCCTCGATCATTGGGAGTCGGTGTGGAAGAAGAAGCGTTCGGCGCGCCGGGTTTCGGGGTTCAGCTACTACGACCGGCGCGTCTCCCGGATTTTCCACATGCACACCAATCCGCAGTCCCGGGTACTCGAGATCGGATGTGGTGGTTCGCGCTGGCTCGCCTTCTTCGATCGTGAACTCGGGTGCGAGACCTGGGGCATCGACTACTCGCCCGAGGGCCTTCGAATTGCCGCGGAGAGCAATGCCGGAAGGCCGGGCGTGCGCCTGGTTGCCGGCGACTTCTTCGACCAATCGCTGCTACCGAGCGGCCATTTCGACTTCATCTTTTCACGCGGATTCATCGAGCACTATTCCGATCCCACCGTGGTCACGCAGCGTATAGCACAACTCCTCCGCCCGGGTGGCAAGGTATTGACCCTGATTCCTAATTTTGTGGGCATCTACGGGAAAGTTCAGAAACGCGTGGACCCCGGAATTTTCGGCAAACATGTGGTAATGGATTGCGCAGGCCTCGACCAGCCCCACGTCACAGCGCACCTGCGGCCGGTGATGCCGGCACAGTTTTGGGGTTGTTTCGCACCCGGGGTCGTCAACTATGGGTCCCGGGCCCGTTACCTGTTGCCTCCGATCAAGTTAGGGCAGCAGTTGGTGTGCTGGCCGCTCGGTCTCATGCACCTGGACTTTGAATCGCGCCTCGCGTCTCCCTACATCGTAGGCATCTACCAGAAGCCGGAATGATTGCAATTTCATGTGCGGCATCGTAGGTAAAGTTAACTTCGCATCGGACTGCCCGGTTGATCCTGGCCAAATCTGGCGTATGGCGGAGGCCATCCGTCACCGCGGACCGGACGACGATGGCGTGTGGACGGGCGACGGTGTCGGATTGGGACACAGACGTCTCTCCATCATCGACCTGTCTCCTGACGGACGCAATCCTATGTGCAATGAGGACGGCACAGTCTGGATTGTGTTCAACGGCGAGATCTACAACTTTCGGGAACTGCGGCCGGAGTTGGAAGCGGCGGGCCACAAATTCAGATCACGTACGGATACCGAAGTGATCCTCCATTTGTACGAAGAATACGGCCCAGCCTGTGTGGAACATTTGCGCGGCATGTTCGCTTTCGCGATCTGGGACCGCCGGTCGCGCGAATTGCTGCTGGCTCGCGATCGCCTGGGCGTCAAGCCCCTGCACTTTTCCGTGACCGCCTCGGGGCTGTTGTTTGGTTCGGAAATCAAAGCGCTTCTCGCCAGCGGGGAAATCGATCCCGTTCCGGATGCCGGCAGCATTCATCAGTTTCTGCTTTGGCAGTCGATCCCGAGTCCGGCGACCGGGTTTCGTGGAATCCGAAAATTACCTCCGGCCTCGATCCTGACCTGGCGGCCGGGAGGAGATCTGCAGGTCCACCGCTACTGGCGCCTGGATTGCGAGAACCCGATCAGGACCGAACCCAGGGAAGTGTCCCAACAGCTGAACGCTCTGGTGCGGGAGTCCACTCGCATGCGTCTGGTAGCAGACGTGCCGGTCGGGATCTTTCTCAGCGGAGGACTTGATTCGGCCTGTGTCTTGGCGGCCGCTCGGCAGGCAAATTCAGGCAAGTTAAAAACTTTTTCCGTGACCTTCGGAAACCAGGCTTTTGACGAATCGGCCCATGCCCGTCTTTTGGCGCGACACTTTGAGACCGAACATCACGAATTTCGTGTCACTCCCAAAGTGCTGGAATTTCTGCCGCAGATGGCCGCCCTATTTGATGAACCCTTTGCGGATGTGGCGGCGATTCCAACTCACTATCTCTCCCGGCTGACTCGTGAGCACGTGACCGTGGCGTTAAGTGGCGATGGTGGGGATGAGGCCTTGGGCGGATATCAGCGTTACTTGGCCCTGAAAGTTTTGGGCCGGTTGTCGCGGGTGCCCGGAAGCAAATGGCTGAATGAGCTGCGCTCACTTTTGCCTTACAGCTCGACGGAGCGCAGCAAATTCCGATACTTTCGCGAGTTGCTGGGCATAGTGGATCGCAGCCCGCGCGAGCAGTATCGCGCAATCTTTCTCGGCATGATCGACGAGGAACAGTGGAAGTCGTTGTACAGCGACGGTTTCCGCAAATCGGTCGACGTTGCCAATGAGGATGATCCCTTCCTGATGGGCTGGGACCAAGCACACGCGCCCGATGATCTGGCCCGCGCCCTGGCCAGCGATACGCTTGGTTATATTCCCGAATGCCTCAACGTAAAGGTGGACATCTGCAGCATGGCTTCGAGTCTGGAAGTCCGATCACCGTTTCTGGATCAAAAGCTGGTCGAGTTCTGCGCTCGTATACCTACGTCCCTCAAGATCCACGGTGTAAACCAGAAGTACATTCTCAAGCAGGCGTTCAAAGATGAATTGCCGGCTGACATTATTGGACGAAGCAAGGCCGGTTTTAGCCTGCCGATCGCGGACTGGTTTCGTGGCGAATTGCGCGATCTGGCTCACGACACTCTTCTGGGATCGCAAAGCCATATATGCCAGTGGTTTGATCCGGTGAAAATCAGACTGATGTTGACCGAGCACGAGACCCGAAAACATAACTGGCACATTCAGTTGTGGCGCCTTCTGGTCCTCGAGAATTGGTTCTCTCAAACTCGTTTGGCGCACCGGTCAGAGTCGTTCGTCGCGGCCGAAACGGATCTGAATGCCCGCCAGGCTGTAACCCTCCAGCCGTGAGGTGTCTGGCGGTGGTCACCCCGCTGCGCTCGCTGTTCTGTAATCCACACTTGAGTCACCATCGTGCCGGTAAATTATCTGCATAGTAGGTTGCATCGCGTTCAGGACGGATGGGATCCAATTCCTGCCGCCTACGCGCAAAAATACGCTGCCATGGCATGGAGCCAGGCCCGGTTGTCGGTGGTCGACCTGGTGGAAAACGAACTCTCGGGGCTAAAGGGGAAGCGCGTCCTGGATCTGGGTGGTGGGCCCGGTCAGTACAGCGTTCTTTTCGCCCAGCGCGGAGCCCAGGTGACATGGCACGACATAAGCCGCGAATATGCGGTCATTGCCCGCAACCGCGCGCACAGCGCTTCTGCATCGATCGATTTTTCCATTGGGTATCTGGAGGATGCAAAGCGCTTTTGCCCGGAGACCTTTGACCTGGTGTTCTGCCGCGTTTGCTGGTACTACGCGCGCAGCGACCGCGCTTTCGCACGACTCCTGTATTCCCTGATAAAGCCCGGGGGCGTGGGATATGTGGCCTGCAACACACCCGCGTTTTCGCAGCCGAAGGGTGCGCGCCGGCTGCAGTATTGGTTGAACCGCCGCTTGTGGTGGAAGATCGGCCATCCCATGCCGCCCCACGGACGCATCGCCAGTCTTTTGCAGAAGTATCCCATCACCAGAATGACTCTCGACTATTCTTCCGACCGGGAAGACATCGTTCTTTTCGTGAAAGCGCCGACGCTCTAACCAGGATCCAGGCTACCGTTGAGTGCACAATATCTAATTCGCTTTGATGATCTCTGCCCCACCATGAACTGGCGGGTTTGGGCGCAGATTGAAACGTTGTTGGTCATGCAGCAGATCAAACCGCTTTTGGCCATCGTTCCAGATAATCAAGATAAAAAACTAGCGGTCGAGGCCTCCCATCCAATGTTCTGGGAACAAGTCCGCAAATGGCAGGCGCGCGGGTGGACCATCGGCCTTCACGGCTATCAACATGCCTACATCACCCGGGATCGGGGCATTGTAGGCATTCAGCGGCGCAGCGAGTTCGCGGGATTGTCTGCGAAAGTCCAGGAGGAGAAGCTGCGGAAGGCAGTTGAGATCTTCAACCATGAGGGAATCGTACCCGAAGTCTGGATCGCTCCTGGCCACTCTTTCGACTGGAACACCCTCGACGCCTTGAAGAAGGTTGGAATTTCTGCCATCAGTGACGGTTTTGCCCTGGCTCCGCACATCGATTCGCCGGGGATGTTCTGGATTCCGCAGCAGCTATGGAAATTCCGCTGGAGACCCTTTGGGGTTTGGACGGTTTGTTGTCATCACAATGCCTGGACCGAACCAGACATTTCTCAGTTCCGTCTGGCGATCGGGAAATACCGGCGCGAGATTACGGACTTTTCTGCCGTAACTTCCGCCTACCGCCACCGAAAACGTGGCCCCATGGACAGCCTGTACGCCAAGGCACATTTCACGATGCTTTCTCTTCGACGCCAGTTACAAACGGCCGCGTGACCCCAGAACTCCTGCAAACCGCTGCTACGCCCTGCGAGAAAGAGGCAGTTTCATCTTTGATGCGCAGGGTAAATGTCACTTATGTAGTCGGCTCTTTACGCGACGGAGGTACCGAACGCCAGGTTCTCGAGCTCATCCGGCATCTCGATCGCAGACAGTTCGAACCCTCGCTGGTGGCGATGGAAGACTCGAATCTGGACCGGGCAAATGGGCTGGTAGAGGCGCCTTACACCATGGGCATACCTGAAGCCGGCAACTCGCGCTGGTACGGCCGCAGCCTGTCGCTTGCTGGCGCGGTGCGCCGGGTCTCTCAATATCTCCGCGGCCAACAAGCCGACATCGTGCATGCATTCCTGCCCGGCCCTTCCATTGTGGCCACAGCGGCTGGGCGGCTGGCTGGGGTTCCTCTGATCATCGGGAGTCGTCGTTCTTTAGCCAGCCACTACCGGGCTGCAAGTCGGGTCGCAGGATGGGCCGACACCGTGGCCTTTCATCTCGCGCACTTTAACTTGGGAAATAGCCGGGCGGTGAGTCGCGAGATGGTCGATGTCGGCGGATGCCCTGCACAGAAATGCGGGACGATCTACAACGGCGTGGACACTCTGCGCTTTCGCCCGAATCTTTCGTCCGGCCTCCGCCAGCAAATGGGTTGGTCTCAAGACGAAGTCGTATTCGGGATGGTTGCGAACTTCCGACCGTGCAAAGGGCATCGCGAGTTTGTACAAGCGGCTGCGATTATCGCCCAGCGTCGCCCTGAGGCCCGCTTTGTCATGGCCGGCGCCGATGGCGGCGAAAAGGACTCCATCCTGCGACAGGTAGAAAACCTTCACCTCTCCCACGTCGTACGGACACTGGATAGTGATCCTTGCCCGGAAAAGATCTTCGCGGCGCTGGATATCTGCGTTTGCACGTCCCACGCCGAGGGTTTTTCCAACGTGCTACTGGAAGCGATGGCTTGCGGCAAGCCCGTGATTGCCACCCAGGTTGGCGGGAATCCAGAGGCCATACGCCACGGAGAGTCGGGGTTCCTGGTTCCGGAAGGTGAGCCCCAAATGGTTGCCGGGATCGCGGAGCGGCTCTTGCTTGATGAGGATTTGCGCCGGACGATTGGGATGAACGGACGGATGTGGGTGGAGCGCACGTTTTCCTTGAAGACCATGGTGCGAGCTCACGAAAATCTTTATCGGGAGCTGCTCCGGAAGCGCAGGCGGACTGCCGCGTGAACGCCAACCAGGACATCAAAATCGCTCGCGTGATCGCGCGTCTCAATGTGGGTGGGCCTGCCACCCAGGCCATCCTGATGACGAGCGCTTTTCGAAGCAGGGGCTACCAGGCCTCCCTTTTGACCGGTGAAATCGCGCCTGGTGAAGCCAGCATGGAGTATCTTGCCCGCGAGCTGAATGTTGAACCCGTCAAGATTGCCACCATGTCCAGAAAGATCTCCTACGCCAGGGACCTGCAGTCCTGGTGGCGATTGGTACAGATCTTTCGTCGAGAAAAGCCGACGATCGTTCATACCCACACCGCGAAGGCCGGTACCCTTGGGCGTTTGGCTGCCATGGTGACCGGAGTTCCGGTCCGGGTACACACCTTCCATGGGCACGTCTTTCACGGCTATTTTTCCGCCCCTTTGACTCGACTGTTTCTTGCTATCGAGCGACTGCTGGCCCGGCGCACGGACTGCATTGTGGCGGTGAGTGAGTCTCAAAAGCGGGAACTGGTGGAGGTTTACCGAATCGCCCCGGAGAAGAAAGTCGTCAGCATTCCACTCGGTTTCGCTTTGCAGCCGTTTTTGTCTGTCAATGGACGCGAAGGTTCTCTCCGGGAATCGCTCGGCTGCGAGCCCAACGCGTTCCTGGTGGGCTGGATGGGACGCATTACTGCGATCAAGGCGCCGGGCCTCTTTCTCGAATCAGCTGCCATGGTCAGGGCCGAATCATCGAACGCCCGCTTTGTCATGATCGGCGATGGAGAGCTTCGTCGCTGGTGTGAAGAACGCATTCTCGAAACCCGGTTGCAAGGCCAGGTCTCCCTCGTGGGCTGGCAGCGCGATCTTCGCCGCGTATATTCCGATTTGGACTTGTTGTTATTGACCTCCATCAACGAGGGCACCCCGTTGGCGCTGCTTGAGGCGATGGCGTCCGCTCGGCCATTTATCGCAACCGACGTAGGCGGCATCCGTGACCTGATGACCGGAGAGGCCCGCCGGGAACAAGGATGGGAAAGATTCGACAATGGCATACTGGCCCCCCGTGATCCGCGGGTGATCGCGAAGGCCGTCCAATATCTTCAATCTCAACCCGAAATCCGGCGCGATATGGGGCTCGCCGGGCGGCACTTCGTCAGGGCTCGGTTCTCCGAAGGCCGACTCGCCGACGAACTGGAAAATCTCTACCTGCGGCTGGTAAGAGAGAAGAAAGTCTTCCGCGAAAACCTGAGGCGGACCGAAGCCGCGCCGGTCGCTGCCACGAGTTCCAACTCCAGCCATTCATAGAATCTCTCTGGCCTTTACCTGTCTGCACAACACGTTCCTATCCCGCTGAGTAAGGAGATCAATATGCGTGCTCTGATTACAGGTGGCGCCGGGTTTATCGGCTCTCACCTCGCGGAACAATTAATCGATCTCAATTGGGAGGTCGCGGTATTGGACGACCTTTCGACCGGATCCATGGTCAACATACGCCACCTCAAAAATCGGCCCAGGTTCCAGTATGTGATCGATAGCGTCTTCGACCGCCCGTTGCTGGCCGAATTGGTGGACGAGTGCGACGTAGTATTCCACCTTGCCGCAGCCGTGGGAGTAAGGCTCATCGTGGAGTCCCCGGTTCGAACTCTGCATACAAACATAGGCGCCACGGAGCTCGTACTGGAAGTAGCCAGCAAGAAGAAAAAGAAAGTGGTCATCACCTCGACCTCCGAAGTTTACGGAAAATCGCAGCACATTCCCTTCGGAGAGGATGACGACCTTGTCATCGGTCCCCCGGTGCGAGGCCGGTGGAGCTATGCCTGCTCGAAGGCCGTCGATGAATTTCTGGCGATCTCCTATTATCGCGAGCGCCAGGTTCCCGTCGTGATCGTTAGGCTGTTCAACACGGTTGGGCCGCGACAGAGCGGCGCCTATGGAATGGTATTGCCGCGTTTTGTGAATCAGGCATTGCAAGGGCAGCCGATCACCATTTTTGGAGACGGGAATCAAACTCGCTGCTTTGGCTGGGTCGGAGATGTTGTCAAAGCCATCGTTAGCCTTGCCGCTCTTCCAACCGCGGAAGGCTCGGTATTCAACATCGGATCTGACGAGGAAGTGACCATTAACCAACTCGCTCAACTGGTCAAACAGGTTACCGGCTCGGAGTCCCCTGTCCAATATCTGTCTTATGACCAGGCCTATGGCAAGGGTTTTGAAGACATGCATCGCCGCGTCCCGGACTTAAGCCGGATTCGACAGGCTATCGGTTATGCGCCGAGCAAGAATCTCCGTGAATTGGTCGAAGCGGTCGTCGAGAGCATGTCCGAGCCGCAAGCTATCGTGCTAGCGGAGGCCGAATCGGCCATCGAACTGGTCTCGACCCGCTAAGGCCTGGCAATCTCCGCTCAAACAAAAAAGGACATCGCAAGATCCTCATGTTTCATAGCTCGAACCTGATCGGCATCAGTGTAACCGCCTTCTTGAGCGCTTTTGCGCTGAGCGCAGGCCTGGTGGCGCTGACCATCGCAGTCTGCCGCAAGCAAGGTTGGCTGGCCAAACCTCGGCCCGATCGCTGGCACCGGAGCGCTCCGAGCTTGTTCGGAGGAGTGCCGATCTGGTTCACCTTTGTGGGGTTGAGCGCTATTTTTCTTCCCTTGTCGAGCCCCTTCGTGTGGAAGCTGATCGCAGCGGCCTCGCTGATGTTTGTGCTGGGTTTTGTTGACGATATTGTGCACCTGCGACCGCGATCGAAGCTGATCGTGCAGTTGGTTGCCGCCGGGTTGGTCGTAGGTTCGGGCCTGACCTATCCCATGTTCCACAATCCCACCGTGAACATGGTTGTTTCCTTGCTGTGGATCGTTGGTATCACCAACGCCATCAACCTGCTGGACAATATGGACGGTCTGGCCGCGGGCGTGGCGCTCATTTCAGCCTTGTACCTGGCTTTCTTCTACGCCAGTAGCGGCTCTCGCGAAAATACTGTTCTGGTGATTCTGGTCGCGGGCGCATTGGCTGGATTTCTGCTGTTCAATTTTAGTCCGGCGCGCATTTTCATGGGTGACTGCGGCAGCCTGTTCATTGGTTTTCTGCTGGGAACTACGTCACAGTTAGAAGTGACTCACGTGGCCGGGGTTCCCGCCTTTGCTTTCGCGCCCGTCGTGGTTCTGGCGATTCCAGTCTTTGACACATTCTTTGTGTCGGTTACGCGCCGTTTGCGTGGCCAGGCAGTCTCCCAGGGAGGGACCGACCACAGCTCGCATCGTCTGGTGCAATTGGGTTTGAACGAACGCGATGCCGTATTCTTGCTCTGCGCCCTTTCCATCGGATCAGGTTTGGTAGCGCTTGCGGTCCGACATGCGCTGTATCCACACGCGCTTGGACTGCTGGGATTCTGGTTTTTCATTCTGCTTCTGTTCGGAATTCACTTGTTCCGATCGGAAACGCCCCCGGCTGCAGATGTGGGTCACGGGAAAACCAGTTTCCTCAACAAAATTCTGGTTCGCGACGCGCTGGTATTTTTTCTTGACCCGGTGGCCTTGTCCTTTTCCTACTACCTTGCCTATTTTCTCCGGTTTTGGACGGCTGTCCCGGTTTCAGACTTCCAACTTTTTCTGCGGACCTTGCCCGTCATTTTGGTTGTGAAATTTACTAGTCTCTGGGTGTGTCGGGTCTACAAGCATTCCTGGTGGAGGGGATCCATAAGCGACTTTCACCGTCTAGGCCGAGCTACCTTGATCGGTGAGATCGCCGTGGTCCTGGTCATCATCGGACTGTATCGCTTCCGAGGCTTTTCCCGTCTGGTATTTGTTCTGGACGGTGTGTTCTCATGGGGACTGCTCGTGGCGATTCGGCACTCATTCTCCCTTTTCCGGGAATCGTTCGGCAGTTGGCGGTTAGCCAATGCCGGGGAGCGGCGAGTGTTCATACTCGGCACTTCCGAGGGGGCTGAACTGGCTCTGCGCTTTCTGCGTGATCGACGGATCAAATGCGCAGGTCTGATCGATACCAACGGCGGCAGCGATCTGGGCCGCTGGGTCTGGGGCACCGAGGTCGTCGGCGGTCTGAATGATCTCCCCAGTCTAGGCCATAGCCACGGAGTGCACGAAGTCGTCTTGCCCGAGAACGAATCAGTTCCGTATTCAGAAATCGATTTCCGCGTCCTTTGTCAGGAAGCCCATTTACAACTAATAAGGTTAGGCCTGTATTCGCCAGAAGCGACGCCGGGCAAGATGGGAAAAGATGCGCACCGCTAGCGCCTAGCCCAGAGAAATTCGGGGAACGGAAAATCAAGACTGGGGGCTCCTTGGGAGCCCCCTTTTTTTGTCTCAAAAAAGACCGACTGAATTGGACCGACGAAATGGCCGTAGCTAGCGGAAAAAGTGACCCGCCTCGCGCTTAATGGATTGCAAGCGGATTGCAAGCCGAGCTTGAGCCTTTGTTTTGGCGGAAGCGTGTGGGAGTCGAACCCACCGGCGACGGGGTGACCCGCCGCCCGCCGGTTTTGAAGACCGGGAGGATCACCGGACCCCATGCGCTTCCGAAACAGGTTTCTGGTTCCTGGTCTTCCGTCGTAGGTCTTCCGTCGTAGGATTTCCGTCATCAGAAACAAAGCCACGGACCCACGCGGATTTGCGCCAACCGGAACCGGGGCAAGTCCCCAGTATATGCGCGCCCATCCGTGCGAATCCGTGGCCGGCCTGGTTAACGGGTCCAGTTACTTCGGTTGGGGCACGATGCGCAGGTACGGCTTGGGCGACTTCCAGCCCCCGGGGTATTTCTGTTGCGCTTCGTCATTCGAAACCGACGGCAGAATGATGACGTCATCGCCCTGCTTCCAGTTTACCGGCGTGGCCACTTTGTGCTTGGCCGTGAGTTGCATCGAATCGAGGACGCGCAGCACTTCGTCGAAGTTCCGGCCGGTGCTCATGGGATAGCTGAGCTGCAGCTTGATCTTCTTGTCCGGACCGACCACGAACACGGTGCGCACGGTCGCGTTGTCCGCGGCGGTGCGGCCTTCGGACGTGTGCCCGGTTTCCGCCGGCAGCATGCCATAAAGCTTGGCGATCTTGAGCTCGGGGTCGCCGATCATGGGGTAATTCACCTTGTGGCCCTGGGTCTCTTCGATGTCGGCCGCCCACTTGCCGTGACTGCTTACCGGATCAACGCTCAACCCGATAATCTTGGTGTTGCGTTTGGCGAATTCCGGCTGGAGCCCGGCCATGTAACCGAGTTCGGTGGTGCACACCGGAGTGAAGTCTTTGGGATGCGAGAACAGGATCGCCCAGCCGTTCCCGATCCATTCGTGAAAGTGAATCGTGCCTTGCGTGGTTTCAGCGGTGAAATCGGGCGCAACGTCGTTAATGCGCGGCACACTGGGCGTGCTCTGAGTTGCAGGCGGAGTTATGGGTAATGCGCTCATGGTTGCTCTCCTGGCAGAATTAGATATCCCGGAAGGCCGGGACTGGGTTCCCGCCACAGCTTGCAAAAGCGGGTGAGGATCAGGACCAAAAACAAAGCCCACCCGATTTGCGCCAAGGTGGGTCAAAAAACGTTCAATCTATACCCACACGCCGGCGCCTATCTACAACAACAAGCGCAAACCGGCATGCGGTCGGTGCACATACGTAAGGTAGAATACGCGGCGACCGGAAATGAGTCAACCAGGGCACAAGCCCCGGACGGCGGACGCGGCCCCGGATGACGGGCGGCCATCGGCGCTACAATAAGCGGCCATGAGCTCAGATCTTCAGCGCTTTGCTTTCGTACAATTCGACGTTTTTTCTTCCCGCCCGTTCGAGGGCAACCCCCTGGCGGTGTTTCCCGATGGACGCGGACTGAGCGACCAGCAGATGCAGACCGTGGCGCGCGAGATGAATCTTTCTGAAACCACCTTCATCCTGCCTCGCGACCCGGCCATCGAACGCGAACGGGGGATAAAGGTCCGCATCTTTACCGTGCAGGAGGAATTGCCCTTTGCCGGCCATCCCACGCTGGGTACAGCGTTCGCCTTACGGGGTTCGACTGGCGCCGGTGAAGTGGCCCTCGACCTGAAGGTCGGCAGAGTGCCGGTCCGTTTCGAAGACAACGCGGGCCAGCCCGTCTTCGGCGAAATGACCCAGGCGGAGCCCACGTTCGGATTGATCCACGATCGCGAAACCGTGGTCCGCGCCACCAGTTTGCGCGACGGGGACATCGACCCTTCCCTGCCGATCCAGACGGTTTCGACGGGTCTGCCCTTCACGATTGTTCCCCTCCGAGGACTCGATGTCATGCGCCGGTTGCAAGTGGATCTGGCAAGTTCGAGCGAGTACCTGCAGCAATCGGGAGGCGGCAAATCTTTTTATTTCGTGACCCGCGAGACGGTCGATCCCGCCGGCCGACTCCACGCCCGCATGCTGTTCTACGGCGGCGAAGACCCGGCCACTGGATCTGCCGCAGGCTGCGCCACCGCCTGGATGGTCGCGCACGGCGTGGCCCAGCCCGACGAACGGGTGCTCATCGAACAGGGAATCGAGATGCTCCGGCCGAGCCGGATTTTTGTGCGCGCCTCGCGCCTGGATGACAGAGTGGTTAACGTTCGAGTCGGCGGACATGTTGTGGAAGTCCTCCGCGGAGAAGTTTTTTTCTAGGACACTTTGCTCGATTGCCCGTGAAAAAATGGGTCTATGCACAATCGCCAGATTTTTTCAACGGGGCTAATTTACCATTAGCATCGGCGGCACTTTACAGTTGGCTCTTCTGGCTTTAGCATCTTGTCTCGCTCTGAATTCTCCACATCAACCATAAAGCTGTTGATCCTCTGGCGCCTTCATCACGTTCGGGCTGCCCTCTTGGAAGCAGGCACAAAGCCGGAATGAAGCCGAAACGAACCATTCTTTGCGTAGACGATAACGAACAGTCCCTTTCCATCCGCAAGGTCATGCTCGAAACTCGCGGCTATCGCGTAATCACCTGCGGCAGCGGCGAGGAAGCCCTGGAGCGCTTTAAGGAGGGTGGCGTAGATCTGGTGCTCACCGATCTCGTCATGCCTGGGGTCGATGGCAGCAAGCTCATCGAGGCCATCAAAACTCTCTCGCCTCAGACTCCGGCCATTCTGCTCTCCGGAAAAGTGAGAATCTACGATCGCGACACCAAGGCGGATATCTTTCTGCCCAAGGGTATGTACGCGCCGGTGGAGTTGCTGGAACGCATCCGCTTGTTGCTGGTGCGCAAGCGCGGCCCCAAACGCGCCCAGGCTCAAGCGCAATCCGCCGGCCGCGCCGGCGCTGCCTGAAGGGTTGTCGGTCGGGCAGCCCCATCAACCGCACTGTCCTGATTCCCAGATTTCTTTGCGTTCTTTGCGGTCGTTCTTTGCGACCTTTGCGGTTCAAGATTCGAATGTTTGCAGCAAGCCCAAACCCATTTACCGCAAAGTTCGCAAAGAAACGGCCGCAAAGAACGCCGCACGCAAAGAAACCCGCTGAAGAGCATGCTGGCGCGACCCCATCGACCAGCCAAGTCCCGTGTGCCGTGGGCTTCGTGTAATATCAATCAGTTGGATGCCTGCCTTCATCGAAGCCGTGGAGCTGCGCAAGACCTACCGCGTGGGCAAGATCGATGTTCCCGCCCTGCGGGGTATCTCCTTTAATGTGCAAAAGGGAGAATTTGTCAGCGTCGTAGGCCCCTCGGGCAGCGGCAAATCCACGCTTTTCTACCTGCTGGGCGGACTTACGCGCGCCGACTCGGGTCGCGTGGTGGTTGACGGCGCCGACTTCGCGCAGCTTTCCGACGCCGACCGCACCCGGCTGCGCAAACACAAGATCGGATTCGTTTTCCAGAAGTTCAACCTTCTGCCCACCCTCGATGCCCAGTCGAACATTGACATTGCGCTGGATATCGCCGGCGCGGATGGAGTTCGAGATAAAACCTACTTCAGTAGGATTGTTGGACTCTTGGGACTCGACAAGCGCCTGCATCATCGGCCTTCCGAACTTTCCGGAGGAGAACAGCAGCGGGTGGCGCTGGCCCGGGCGTTGATCAACAAACCGGCCATCGTGTTGGCCGACGAACCGACCGGCAATCTGGATTCCAAGAACTCGGACATCGTCCTGGCCATGCTGCGGCATTCCAACCGGGAACTGGGCCAGACCGTGCTTATGATCACCCACAACCCGGAAGCGGCCGCCTATGGCGATCGCATCATTCACATGCGCGACGGTGAGATCGTCGCTCCGGAAAAGGACCCGCAATGGACCGGCCACTCCGCTTAGTGAAGGGGAAGGATTCCCAGGGGCCGGACCAGGCTGACCAGCATGGATGACCTGAGAAAACCGATTTTGCCCGGCAAAGGAGCGTCGGACTACGAACGCTACCTGCGCACCGATGAACTGCTGTCGCTGCAGAAGAGCCCGGAAGAATTTCGCCACCCGGATGAGATGACCTTCCTGGTCGTCCATCAGGCGTCAGAGCTGCTGCTGAAAGGTGTTGCCTGGGAGCTCGAACGGGCCCGCGCCTTGATCGCCGATGGAGACTTCTTCAACTCCGCCCAACTGCTGCGCCGTGGCAATCACATGCTGGAGTACCCCATCTCCATGCTGCACGAACTGGAGACCATCACGCCCTATGACTACCACCTGATTCGCGCCGGTCTGGGACACGGCAGCGGCCTCGACTCTCCCGGCTTCCTTGGACTGCTGCACATTGGCCCCCGCCTGGGGGAGGCGTTCCAGTCCCAGTTGAGCAAGCTCAACCTGAGCGTCGACGACCTTTATCGCCGCCACGCCGAATTCTTCGGACTGCATGACGTGGCTGAGCGCCTGCTTGATTTTGATGAGCGTGTCCACCTGTTCCGCTTTCATCACCTCAAGCTGGCCCAGCGGATCATCGGAGGCGGGGTGGTCGGCACCATGGGCACGCCGGTGGAAGTCCTGCATCAGCGCATGGAGCATCTGTTCTATAAAGACCTGTGGGACGTCCGCAACCGGATCACGGCGCAATCCATGCAGGCCTAAATGTGGGCGCACGAGCGTCCCGCTCGTGCTTGTGGTCCGCCTGTCATCCTGAGCGAAGCGACTGCTTCGCTGCGCGAAGCAGTCGCGCAGTCGAAGGACCCCTTTGAGCGCCCAATTATGATCGCCCAATCTTAAGACCTTGTACTTTCCAGATAAGATAATGCACCGGTGAAAATGTAGGGGTCCTTCGACTCCGCGGAAAGTTCGCTTCGCGAACTTTCCCCTCCACTCAGGATGGCACAGTTTGGGCGATGTGGACGCCGGTGCCAGCGTCATTGCTGCAACCTCCCCAGCTGTTTATAATCAGATTCGCCGAGCGGGAGTAGCTCAGTGGTAGAGCGCGACCTTGCCAAGGTCGAAGTCGCGGGTTCGACCCCCGTCTCCCGCTCCAGAATTTGAGGAGAAAGCCCCGCGCCTGGCGAGGCTTTTTCCATGTCCAAGGTCGTTGCTCCGGATGGACAATTCCCGAAGATGGCGCTAAGTTAGGCATTAAGGCGCGGTACCCAAGTGGTAAGGGAGAGGTCTGCAAAACCTTTATACGTCGGTTCGATTCCGACCCGCGCCTCCAATCTTTTGAACCACTTCCATACTTGCTCGATCGCACTCGCCGCTGGAGTAGGAATTGTAGTAGCAGCGCGTCGGACACCTTATTGAACCGGCTCCCGCTAGTCGGTCGTATTCAGCCATTTGCTTCGTAGCGTTGAATTGCTCAGCACGCTTCATAGCGCTTGCTTGGTGCTCTTCTGTAGGATGTGTGTATCTCAGGACCATCTGGATTCGAGAGTGACCCAGTATCGCCGTGAAGGTCACCAAATCCACGCCCGCCATGGCAGCCCTGGTTGCGAACGTGTGGCGCAGATCATAAAGCCTAAAACGTCGCACGCCAGACGCCTTCAGAGCGCGATCGAGCGCGTTATTGACCTTGGGGATAGGTCGACTGGGATCATCCTGATGGGGGAACAGAAAAGGTCCTGGGGCACGGCGCTGCTTGTCAAAAGTAAGGACGCGCATCTGCTCATTGTCGTCGGCCAAGAACTTGACCTTGCTGACCGGGATGTTGCTCTCGTAAATCCGATCCTGCCTAAAGCGATCCCGAGCTCATGACTTCAGTAATTAGCTTTGCCCTTTCTTTTCGTGCCATGCTAACGGCAATAGCGCGCAACTAAACGGATGTGAAGATGTTGCATTACCCATGTCAGGCCGTCACCGGAACCATTTTGGTTGCCGACGATCAAGCTTCGAACCGAGAGTTGCTGGAAGAACTTCTAACTGCGCAGGGCTTCAAGGTCATTTCCGTTCCGGACGGCATCGCCGCACTCAAGGAAGTAACTGAGGCGCAAGTCGACCTCGTGCTCCTGGACGTGATGATGCCTCACATGAACGGTTTTGAAGTGTGCGAGAAGATAAAAGCCAACCCAGGAACCTGTCTGATACCGGTCGTCTTGATCACCGCGTTATCGGACAGGCAGGATCGAATCGATGGCATCGAGGTCGGTGCGGATGATTTCCTAACCCGCCCGGTGGATCGAACCGAATTGCTCGCCAGGGTGGGATCACTCCTGAGGCTCAAGCATCGCACCGACGAACTGGAGCGAGCCGAAGCAGTCCTCTTTACCCTTGCGCGAAGCATCGAAAGCAAAGATCCGTATACTCATGGTCATTGTGAACGCTTGTCGGACTATTCGGCTCGACTAGGTCAGCACCTCGGGCTCAGCGCGGATGAAATTACGGCCCTCCGCCGTGCGGGCGTGGTGCACGACGTTGGGAAAGTTGCCGTGCCCGACGCGATTCTATTGAAACCCAGCCGTTTGACCGAAGCAGAATGGAAACTCATCCAGGAACACCCCGTTGTGGGTGAGCGCATCTGCGCGCCGCTAAAGTCATTTCGTCTGGTACTCCCGATCATCCGCCACCATCACGAGAAGCTCGACGGCTCCGGCTACCCTGATGGACTTCGAGGTGATGCGATTCCTGTTACCGCGCGGGTGCTGCAAATCGTCGATGTTTACGATGCTCTGACCACCGACAGGCCCTATAAGAAAGCTTTTACCATCACCGATGCGCTTCAAACCATGAAGGAAGAGGTGGCGAAAGGCTGGTGGGATGCTCATGTCTTTGGCGAGTTCGAGCGGCTGGTCAGAAGCGGCACAGCAGGTTCCCTTTCCCGTAGTACGGCGGCGGGCCAGTAGAGCATGCTGCGCGCGCCGTGTGAAATATAGGGATGAAAGGCTGGGGCGGGATGGACGATGCTAACGTGAATCTTGTCGCCTCGGATCACTTTCGACTATTGTTCGAAGCCGCGCCGACCCCTTTCCTCGTATTGACGCCGGAGTTTCAGATCGTCGCAGTATCGGACTCATACCTCCGCGCTACCATGACACGCAGATGCGACATTGTCGGTCGTGCGTTGTTCGAGGTGTTCCCCGACAATCCCAACGACCCCGCCGCCGACGGCGTGCAAAACCTGCGCATTTCATTGAACAAAGTCCTCTCTGAACGGCAGCCAGACAAGATGGCAATTCAAAAGTACGACATCCGCCGGCCTGCCGAGGAAGGTGGCTCATTTGAGGAGCGTTACTGGAGTCCGCTCAACATTCCAGTTTTCAATGACAAGGGCGAGATTACCTACGTTATCCACCGCGTTGAGGACGTTACCGACAGCGCACGAACGAGAGAGGCATTGCAAGAAAGCGAAGAGTACCTTCGCCTGCTGGTAGACGGCGTGAAGGACTATGCGATTTTTATGCTTGATGCCGAGGGTCGTGTGGCCAGCTGGAATCAAGGGGCAGAAGCAATCAAGGGCTATAAATCCAATGAAATCTTAGGCCGCCACTTCTCCTCTTTCTACCCTCCAGAAGACGTGCGGAATAACAAACCGGAGCGCGAACTCCAGGCCGCCATCGCCCAAGGCCACTACAAAGAGGAAGGCTGGCGGATACGGAAGGACGGATCCCGATTTTGGGCGCATGTCGTTATTACTGCCGTGCGAGACGAAACTGGCAAACTGCGTGGATTTTCCAAGGTAACCAGGGACGTTACCGAACGCATGCGGGCGGAGGAGTTGCTGCGGGAGAGCGAACGGAGGCTTACTCTCGCCTCCACCTCCGGCGAAGTGGGTGTTTGGGATCTGGACTTGATTGCCGACCAGGCATGGCGCTCACTCCAGCACGACCGGATTTTTGGCTACGAATCCCTTCTTCCTAACTGGAGCGCGGCGGTTTTCTCCGACCATGTGTTTCCCGAGGACCGCGAGCTTGTGAAGCAACGATTTGAGGAAGCATTTCAGAACGGCCGCCTTGAGTTCGAATGCCGAATCATTCGAGCGGACCAGGCTGTGCGCTGGATTTCCGCCAAAGGAGAGGTCTTCCGTAACGAGCAGGGCCAGCCCATTCGGATGATGGGCGTGGTCGCAGACGTGACCGAGCGGAAGCGGGTAGAAGAAGCGCTGGAGAAGAGCAGGGAAAATCTTCGGGCCCTCCTCGAAGTAGCCCCCGACGCGGTGGTCACGGTCGATGACCAGGGAAGAATCGTCCTGGTCAACGGCCAGACCGAAAAGCTCTTTGGCTATCAGCGCCACGAGTTGCTGGGTGAACGCGTGGAAAAACTCGTCCCCGCGCGAGTCCGCGCGGGGCATTCACAGCATAGAGCGGGGTACACTGCAGGGCCCCGTCCCCGCGCCATGGGAGCAGGGTTGGAGCTATATGGGTTGCGCAAAGACGGCTCCGAATTCCCGGTGGAGATCAGTTTAAGCCCGATTCAGACCAGCGAGGGTTTTCGGGTAATCAGTTCCATCCGTGACGTCTCGGAGCGCAAGAACACACAGCAAAAAATCGAGCAACAGAACCGCGAGCTCGAGGTTCGCAACCGCGAGGTGGAACGTGCCACAAAGTTAAAGAGCAAATTCCTCGCAAGTATGAGCCATGAGTTACGGACGCCACTGAACGCCATTGTGGGCTTCTCGGATCTTCTAGCCGAGCAGACTGCAGGCCAGCTCAACGACAAGCAAACGCGCTTTGTGAATCACATCAAACAGGGTTCAGCGCACCTGTTGCAGTTAATCAATGACATTCTGGATTTGTCGAAAATCGAGGCCGGGCAGCTCGAACTCCGATGTGAAGGTTTCCAGATCAAAGATGCCTTACCCGAGGTTCTCTCTACCATCCGGCCGCTGGCAATGGCAAAAAATATCCAGATCGAGCAGAAGATGGAAAACGATCAACCCGTTTATGCTGATCGGGTCCGTTTCAAACAAATCCTGTACAACCTCTTGAGCAATGCGGTGAAGTTCACCCCGAAGGCGGGCCGAATCGATATCGATTGCCGCGAAGATGGTAACTCGGTTTGCATCTCGGTAACGGATACGGGCGTCGGCATCCGAGCCGAGGATCAGGCGGTGATCTTCGAGGAGTTTCGGCAAGTCGAAGGGCCTGCCGGGACCACCCAGGAAGGCACCGGCCTGGGGCTGGCGATCACCAAGCGCCTGGTCGAGCAACAAGGAGGCGGGATTTCGCTGGAAAGCGAGTTTGGGAAAGGCAGCCGATTCACCTTTACGCTCCCTGCGAGATCCGGAAGAGCCGAGACTCCGTTGGTGAACAAACCACCGGGTCCGTCGATCGTGGTAGGCGAAGGTCGCGGGAAACCTCTTATCCTGGTTGTGGACGACGAAGTCACCGCCCGGGAGCTTCTCGCCAGCTATCTATGTCTCGAATATCGAGTTGCCATGGTTGAGTCGGGACAAGAAGCTGTTAAGCAGGCTCGACACCTCCGGCCAGACGCAATCACCTTAGATGTAATGATGCCGCGAGGCAATGGTTTCGAAACACTCGCAGCCTTGAAAAAGGCCCCCGAAACAGCAAATATCCCGATCATTATTGTTTCCATTGTGGACCAGAAACAGGTGGGGTTCGCTTTGGGCGCAGTGGACTATCTCATTAAGCCCGTTCGTAAACCCGTGCTGCTTGAAACGATACGAAAATACGTCCTGCCTCAGTCCGACGAGGACGAGGCAATTCTGCTGGTCGACGATGATCCCGGAGCTCTGGAGTTGCTGGAGGAGACCCTACGCTCAGCCGGGTACGAGACAGAGAGCGTCCGCAGCGGAACTAGAGCTCTGGAAGTGCTTTCTTCGAAAATCGTGAGTGCGGTCGTGCTGGATTTGCTGATGCCGGGCATGGACGGTTTTGAGGTCATCCGCCATGTACGACAGGAGCCCACATTGAGGGAACTGCCGATTTTTGTGATGACTGCGAAGAGTTTGACTAAAGCTGAGCTGGCTGTTCTCACTCGCGAGACCCAGGCGCTGTTTCACAAGAATGGCTCCTGGCAACAACAGCTGACGGTCGAAGTGGGAAGGGTTTTCCAGGGCCGCAAGCTGGCGAAGTCGGCGGGGCAATCATGACCAAGGTTCTTGTGGCTGAGGACAATCCAGTTAACCGCGAATTGCTCCGCGAGCTGTTGGAGAACCGTGGGTATGCCGTAGTGGAAGCCTGCGACGGTCAAGAAGCGCTAAGGATGGTTGACGAAACTCAACCGGACATACTCCTGCTGGATATCGGCATGCCGGTGCTGGATGGATATGCGGTCGCCCGCAAAATCCGGGAGAATCCCAGATTAACCCCGCTGCCTATTTTGGCCATTACAGCTTATGCAATGCAGGGCGACCGCGAAAAGATACTACATTCTGGTTTTGATGGATACCTCTCGAAGCCGGTCAATGCGCGAGCCCTCGCCGACGAACTCGATCGCTTGCTGCGTAAACAAGGCGGTCGAGGCACGCATCCGAATCAATCGCACGAGAAGCGGGCAAGGGGAAAGACGCGGGCCGCAGGGACTGGCAAATAGCGACGGTCACAATCCACGATGTGAATGTCGGTCGCAGCCGCCTATCTTTCTACTTCGGCGATGAATTGTCGTATCGACTGCTCGTTTTGTGGGCTCACTTTCGAGAACTGGATTCCCTGTCGATTCTCTTTTGCCCAGACCACTGTGCCCACGGCCTCCAGTGACACACCTGAGACCGGCAATTGGAACGAAACTCGCACGGTGTCCCTGGGCTGCAAGCCGCCAGCTTCTACCTGCATCCCCCCTTGGCTGAGATTCCAGGTTACCCCGCGTATGGTTCGGGAACCCACCGTGCACATCACTTCGGTTTGGATTGGAACACGGGTGAATCGCCGCCGATTCCCCAGGAGCCCACCTCGCACGGTCCGAAACAAGATGGTTAGTTTTTGCCTGTCCACTGGCTTCTGAAGAAAGAAAGTGGCTCCGATCGTGAACGCCTGTTGCATGGTGTCTTTCTCGTCCCGTCCTGTCACGATAATAATCGGCGTGGATTTATTCCAGGAGGACTCGCGTATTAGACGCGCCAGATCGAAACCATGCAGGTTGGGCATTTCCAAATCCAGAAAAATCCCATCGAATCTTTCCTGATTCACTAGGCCAGCTGCTTTCTGGCTATCGCTGACCGGACGCACCTGCGCCTCAAGAGAGGTGAAAACCTCGGTCATTAATTCCAAGCTTGCGATGTCATCGTCCACAATAAGCAGTTTCAGCGACACCATGCGTCTACCTCTTCTACTTCTGACGGCCCAGCGGCCCCCGGTCTCGCCCAACCATGATACGTCGGATGTCAAAGTTTTCGTCCGTACGGAACCCTGGCACTCTGGCTTCGTATTCTGGTCGAATGTCTGTGGTTCTCTGTCGCCGTATCGCAATTCGAGCCGCCTTGTATCGCTTTGCCAAGACAGAAGGAGCACTGAATGGCAGGGTCAACATTTGCGCGATTAGTCCTCGGGTTGTTCAAGAGAACCTAGGTCAGCCAAAAGGCGCGCGGGGCAAGGCTTTTGCTTGACAAGCTGATCCGCGAGGCGCACAATCGCGGCGCATCTGGGGTGTAGGCCAGCCGCTTCACTCGCAATCGACTCGGGTGTTCCATGCTATCTTCCGCCCCTCGCGCAATTACTAACTGTTCGCGACGGCTACTTCTCTGACGGGAGGTGGAACGTGCTCGATTTGTTGTGGAACGCGTGCGGCGATGATGAAGCCCAAGACATTGCCGAGTATGCGGTGATGTTGGCGGTGATTCTTGTCCTCGTTGTGGGCACGATCCGATTGGTAGGCTCCAACGCAAATAATGTTTTTTCGTCAGCCGCGAGTTCGATCCAGTAGAAGGCGAAATGGTATGACCGGGCGGATGCGGTGTGTTCACCGAGTCGGCCTTAGGCGGCGTCCTCTGCCACCTGAGCTCCGAATACCAACGACGCCCAGAACGGCCATGGGAGCCTCCTTCGGGCGATTTGACGGTCTGTGGTCTTGGGAGGACAATCTCCTTGCGACCCTCGAAGCCTGCAGTCCACTTGGTTAAGCGTTTCCTCCGGTTTGGCTCGCGCAGCGTCCGAGGTTTTCGTCAGGAGGCAACAAAATGAACAAGTTTCTTCAGACTCTGTGGAGCAATCAGCAGGGTCAAGACATTGCTGAATACGCCGTAATGCTGGCCGTCATTCTGGTGCTGGTCGTGGGTACGATTCGATTGGTGGGGAGCAACGCCAACAATGTGTTTTCTTCAGCAGCGAGTTCGATTCAGTGAATCAGTCCAGTGTCAGCGCGGACGCGGGCAACGCAGGTCAAGATGTGATCCGAGAAACCGATAAAGCTCACGGCATGCCGGTTTTGAACGCGGAAACCTTCGAGCGCCTTCTGGCCGCCGCGTGCGTGCTGCAGTTACACAATGATCGTCGATCCTCGGTCCAGCCGATTGGTGCACCTCCAACCAGTGCCTTCGCAGCCGGAGCCATTGTCCAACCTCGAACTCCATCTCTGATGATTCGAGAACCGCAGGTTCAGGCAGACCAATCTGGCGCTGTTCCATTTGGATCCGCGAATAATTCCGACAAACCCTCCGGTAGGACCGATCAGACCTGGAGGGCGGCCGAAGCGATCGCGATTGCCATCGTCTTCTGCATCATGACGGGCGTGTCGATCCATCGCCTCTCAGCTCTTTCCAGCCGTACATCGCTGCCCTCGGGAACGTTGGAACAACGAAAGGGCTCCCAACCCGCGGTGCCAACGGCAAAAGTTAAGGCCGTGGTGATGCGAAACTCTCGCCAATCGCCTGATGCCCGCGAAGCCGAAAGCATCGCCGAAGACACCGTTATTCGTTACCCAAGACTGGCTGTGAACCTCCCTGCTCAGCCAGCGAAGCAAGCCACCAGCGGTCCCGTGCAAGGGCAACTCTTGCCTTCGAAGAATACGAACTTCGAAGCCAGGCAATAGATCGATGTTCGGCCGGAATGCGGACCTGCGCGCCGCCGATACAGGGGTCCAATACGGCGCCGACATGAAGATGTGGTCAAAAAACCCGAAGAGAGCTGGACTTGAGCGCCTCGGGCATTGACCTTCCGACAGAAATCATAAGGAGGCTCATCAGCGAACGGCTACGGCCAGCCCTGGACTTTTTCTCGCCACTCAGGGGCATGCTCGGGCTGGGGATCGGTGTTTGCTGCCTTTGGAACCTGGACAGGCTCCGTAGGCGCAGTCCAGTGCGCCGAGATTGGCATATTGTCAGTGCCGGAATCGCCGTCATCTGACAGAAGAGGAGCCACGATGCGCAACGCCTCCACTTCTATTTCCAGCCTCGATATGTCCAGCTCTTTCTGTCTCAGAAGTTCGTAAATGTCCTTCATGCGCGACCCCAAATAGACAATCAGAAATCGAGAGCACCAACGCTAGCCCCATCAGCTGTTTTCGCTTACCGACAACTATATTACTCTCCGCAGCGGCGCCGAATCTGCACTCTTCCGGATGAATTCAGCCGGGCGTTTGTGGGCAAAGAGCTTATTGTTTTTTACCGCGATCGCGACATTCCGTTCCACAGCCTCGATTTCGTCGGTTTTCACGGTGCTCCGTAACTGCTCGGCCAGGGCGCGGCTTCGGTGTCCAAGCTCGCTTGAACTCGCCTCCGCCACGCGGAGCCAGTAATACGCAGAGAGACCATTCTTTTCAACGCAATAGCCCTCAAGATGTGCCAGTCCGAGAACAAACTGAGCGGCCACCGAGCCTTCTTCGGCCGCCGTAAGGTAGGTCTCGATCGGATGGCCGGCATCAGTCAGTAAGGTTACTCCGAGCCGATCCGCGGTTGAACCATTGCATTCCTTGAACAGCAGGAAGAGCAGTTCGAGTCGGTTCGAAACCCCGAGTTTCTCGAACACATGAAACATATAATTCTTGACCGTGTGTTCGCTCAGCCCGAGACAATCCGCGATCTGCTACCCCTTTCTGTGGAATAAAATAGGGGCGAACGTGGATAAGTCGATCGAGCGAAGGAATTCGCGACGTTTTCAGATCGTTTTGCCACTCTCGATCCGCTGGACCGATGGCGCGGACCATTACGGCGCCGGGCACAACGTGAACATATGCCGGGTGGAATGTTTATCCTCGCGGAAAAGAGTCCTCCTCAGGGCCTCGAAGTAGAGGTCGAAATTGTAGTGCCGGCTTTCGATCTGGTACCACGCCCCGTCCGACTTCGATGCATCGGGCAGATAAGGCGGGTCGAAATGTGCTACCCGCTCAAGGGATTCGCGATAGCCGGGCGGTTCGTGAATGAATCACAAGTGAATGTAGGGTTCTGCCAGATTGCTAACCTTGTACGGGCGGAAGCACGAACTCGCATCTCCTAATATCAAGCATCACTGAGCGCAGAGCTTCAACTCGACCGGTGCAGCCGTTCATGGCAACAGGCGCAAAGGGGTCCCCAGGTTCAAGTCGTCATCTAAGTCCTGCTGGCTGCGAAGCTGTTTGTGATGCACCTGAAGGTTTTGCCGGGAACCACAGACTTGGCATCTCCAGCCATCGCGGCGGCCCGGCACGACTAGCATCAGAGCCGCTGTCCCAATCGCTTGCTCGATGACCTGAATCTGGGTCTTTTACAGCTTGAAGCAGATAATCTCCCAGGCTCCGATTCCCGCCCCGTCAGTTCCCTCGCCACCTCCCGCTTGAACTGATCCTTCGGCAGTGAGCGCGCCGTATGCAGCCAGGTTGCACAATCGCGCGGCCACCGGGTAACCGCTCTGAGGCTTATCAACCAGGCCATCGCGGACGTCGAGGCGGGCATTCAATACGACAACCGGCGTTAATAGACCCGATTTCCGGTAGGTCATCCCCGGTTCTTCATTTCGCGGAAGGACGAATCACCGAACCTGCGGCAGGGCCGAAGAACACGAGAAGCGCGAGACGCTCTGTAATATCGTAGAAGGAATGATGCACCTGAGCCGGAACGTAAATGATTGTGCCGGGAGAGATATCGAAGGTGCTGCTGTCTCCATCTGAATTAATCATCATTTTTGCCCGTCCGCTAGCGACGTAGTAAACTTCGTCCTCGGAGTGGGGCTTCTGATGGTCCTGCGCTCCACCATCCAGCACATAAATCCCGACGCTAAATCCAGAAACACGCACGAATTCAAGATACCGTTCGTTTGATTGGGCAAGTAGTTTCGAGAAGTCAAACACATTCACATGCATGATGCCTCTAATGAGCGTCACAGGTTACCGGTCCTACGCAAGTGAGGCCGGCGGAGAGCGCGCCCATGTCCGTTGTTTTGAACTGACCTGCCAAGCTGAACAAATGACTCAGGCGGCCGCCACACTCCTCGGCCATGTCAGTGCAGTCAAACGCCGTGCGCGGCAAATTCGCTAATCGGCTACTTTTCATTCTCTATTTTGCGAACGTGGGCCAGTTTGCCAGAAGCACCACAACCTCACCGATCCCCACCCCAAGAATGGCCAATGCGGCAATGAGGAGGTAACGACGGTTGCGGCGACGGCGCTTTCGCCTCATATAACGGAGACTGCCTTGAGCAAAGTCGAAGGGCGCCCTTCGTTCTTCCTGGATCGCTTGGTCACGCTGCTCTTTCCGCATTCCGCTCATAGGACCTCCAGAGGGCAGCTAGGTCTGTTATTTGCGGCTGATGCGTGACCTGCTGCCATTGCCGGACTGGGCGAAGTGTGCGGTGAATCTTGAATGAAATTGTACGCTCAATAGTTGAGTACCGTTGAAGCCGCATGGTTCCGCAACTTGCGCGATGACCCGTGCCGACTGTTCAACGCGACCGATGCTGCCCTTCGTGACAGCCGGCGCACAGGGCGATCAGGTTCGAGTCGTCATCGTCGCCCTGCTGGCTTCGGAGTTGCTTGTGGTGGACCTGCAGGTTTTGCCTGGAGCCACAGACTTGGCATTGCCAGCCATCGCGACTCAGTACTTGTTTTCGGAGGTGTTCGTAGAGCTCGGGATCAAGCTGCAAGCGCGGTCGTTTGGGTCGAATTCGCTTCACGAAGCTTTCTCGGTCGCTTCGAGCAGAAAAGCCTGCCGCTGTTCGCCAGGGAGGAATTTGAAGAACCTCGACACGGACTGCAAGAGCGCCGTCGGGTCCTCATTTTCGAGGTTTGCCCCCGCCAGAAAGTCCGCGCAGATCATCTCCAGACAGTAACCTCGGGACTTGTCTGTTCCCAGCATCAGAGCCGCCGTCTCAATCGCCTGCTCAACCACCGGAATCTGGGTCTTGTACAGCTTGAAGTGAATAATCTCCCACGGTTCCGTGTCCCGCCCCGTCAGTTCCTTCTCTACCTCGCGCTTGAACTGGTCCTTCGGCAGGGACCGTGCCTTGTGTTTCAGAAGGAACCGCCGGCAATTATCCAGTGATTGCGCACGTGGGTGCCAGGACGAAGGTTCAAGGCACCGCGAGCCGAACCGCGCACTCAGGTGCGCAGCCAAGACCCGCCGAGGCACCGCATGTCAGTCCCCGGCGATTGCAAACGGAAGGTGCCGCATGTAGGGCGATCCCAGTACGGGACAGCGCACCGCCCGAAGCGTTGGCACGCTCTCGGCGGGCGCGCTGGAAACATGGGCTTTATTCTGTTGAAGCCCTGGCGGCGCGAAAGCGGGTGAGTGAGCTGCTGACCCAAAATCGGGAGCTCTTGAAACAAATGCAAGCCGGCTGAACCGGCGGCGGTACGGTGGCCATCACCTCACTTGTCCTCCCGTTGCCCGCCGCTCGCAGCTTCCTGCAGGAGCTCGACCATCGCGGCGGGGGTAATAATCCGGGTGGATTGGTGCTGTTTCAGGGAGAGAAGTTGCTTGTCGCCGGTTACCAGAAACTCGGCCTGGCTGGCTTCAGCCAGCGCGAGCAGATAGCTGTCCTTGGGGTCGGGAGCGATCGGGCCGGAAGGCAAATTCTGGCAAAAAAACGAAAAGTCACGAAGGCCAGCGGCCAGCAGCTCAGCTGCACTGGCGCGAAGCCTAGCACGGAAGAACGGCCGGCCGGCGAAGTCGCTGAGTTCCGCAATTAGCGCGTCACAGGCCACGAGCGTGAACGTCTTGCGCTCCCAGGCGTCGAGCAACTTGGCCGGCGCGCCCAGGGGCGAGAGAAAGGCGGAGAGCAGGATGTTGGTGTCGAGGATAAGGCGCATCAGGACCGTTTGGCGCGTTCCCGGTAGTGTTTCGCGCGGAGGTCTTCGACAACCTCATCGATCATCTTCTGGAGCTTGTCCGGGGAAACGTCGGCGAAAGCTTCGCGGGCTTCGCGGACGGTCTGGTGGAAGATGCGCCAGCGAACGGCTTCTTCGATGAATTTCGAGAGGTCGCCCTTTTTCATGCCCTGAGCGCCCAGGAAGGAACGTAAGGCATGATCGGCCTCTTTAGACCAAGTAATGGTCAGACGGGTGGTTTCTGGCTCGGACGTGGCGTTCTTAGTCATATAAGCATATATCAGCTTACAAGCATAGATGATTATGAGACTTCTGTCAAACTGCCGATAAGCGCCGATCGGCGCGCCGGAACTGCCAATCACTAGTCATGGTTTTTCAAACAGATGAAACGCGATTGGGGCGCTGATGAACGAGAGTTCGAAGCGCCTACATGCGCATTTCACATAACGATGCCGTATGCACGGCGGTGCCAGTACAAGACCGCCGCACCGTCGAGGGTCTGGCGCGCTCGCCGTGGGCGCGCTGGAAACATGGACTTTACTCCGCCGCGGCCCGAGCGGAGCAAAAGCGTGTGCGTGAGCTGCTGAGCCAAAGTCGGGAGCTCTTGCGGCCTCAGGGTTCATGGGTTCATCTCGCAGTTCGGTTGAGGGTGCTCGGCTTCCGCCGTTTACGGAGTCTGGGTTCGCGAGAAAGCGGGATGGAGGCCGCTAAGGCCGCCCGGCCCCAGCGGCCTCCTGCGCCGGTCTGGGAAACTGACCGTCTGTCCCCCTCTGCTACAATTCGCATCCTAGGGGGAACCCAACATTGACGAACTTATCTGGGATTGTGAAGCAGTTGAGCAAGGAACGTGATCGACTACACCAACAGCTGTCTGGATTGAACGCAGCACTGGAGGCATTTGCGGGCGTCTACCGGGGCAGCAACGGAAGCAAACCTCGACGGAAGTTGTCAGCCAAGGGACGGGCAAGCATCGCTGCTGCTCAGAGAGCTCGCTGGGCGAAAGTCAAGGGGAACAAAGTGACTGCCGCGAAGCCGGTCAAACGAACGATGTCGGCCTCGGTTCGGCGAAAGATCGCAGCAGCACAGGTGGCGAGGTGGGCCAAGGTCAGGCGGGAAAAGAAAGCGGCTTGAAGTACAATTCGTGACGGGCTGGGATTTGTGAGTCGTTTCTTGGGGAGAAGCATCCAACGGTTATCAGCTAAGTTTGATTCACCCGCAGTTGAAAACCGGTTCCGCCAACCAGCGTAAGCCCTTCTCACCTCGTAGCGACTCTGCTCAGCCGAAAATCAAACATGAAAATAGGAATATCAATGGAACAAGGAACAGTAAAGTGGTTTAACGACGCCAAAGGCTACGGCTTTATCAGCCGTCAAACTGGAGAGGATGTCTTCGTGCATTTCTCCGCTATTCAGGCAGGCGGCTTTCGCAGTCTGCAAGAAGGGCAAGCTGTGCAGTTTGAGGTAACCAAAGGCCCGAAAGGCTGGCAGGCCGAGAACGTTCAGGCAGTCTAAGCGACAACCAAGCGTGCCCGTTATCCGAAAGGATTTCGGGCATTTCTCTATTTAGGTGCGACCACGCCCAGCCCCTCACGACAATCGTTCTACTTCTTGGAGCGCTTGGACTTTACGGCTGTACCGAGTTCAATCCAAGGTAGACAGCCCAACCCGCGATTGCCAAGATCATCAGGCCCGAAGTTGTGCCTACCAGTTTCAAGAGCGGATTTATCTTGTTCACCTTGGCGATCAGTTGGCTTTGTTCCGTTGCCCTTGATGAGGAAGACTCGTCAATGAAAAGCTGGTCGTCCTCTTGCCTAGTCAGGGTACTGCGATAGAAGAGGAGGATGAGGAGAATTCCAGTCACAACGCCCCACGCAATCAGCAGCCATTCCATTCCCTGAGTCATTAGGTCACCTCCACTAACAATTTCGAGCAATTAAGAGATGCGAAAGATGCTCCTTTAAGGCTAGTCTTCGGCATCAGCAATAGCAACGCGATTCGGGTAGCGTTTTCCCATAAGGGTGGCGAATGAGAGCGAATCAGGGGGAGCCACTCGCCCCCGTTCTTGAGATTCTGGGCAAGCCCCTACTGCATCTGACAGTTGCTTCCTAAAGCGTGCAAAGCATACATCGCATCCTGTAGAGCCTCTTTCTCTTCGCCGTTGTCGTCGGCAGCCTGAAACAACTCCCGCGCCCTTAGCACAACCGCCTTCTCTGCTTCTGCGATGCGCTGCGGTAGTTTGCCATTACCAATCTCGGAGATGGCAGCGTTGTAAAGCGCTCTCCAATATCTGCTGTTTGGGGATTTACAAATACCGGTACTCATAATGCGTCTCCTTCGTTTGGCATCAGGAGATCTGAACGACAGAGAAAAGACCGAGAAGGCGGAGTTAGATCCGCCCTCTCGTGCGAACAGCTCCAAAGCCTTTACACTGCTACGGCAGCGGAAATCTTGTGGAAGGTCGAGTTGACAACCTCACCGGTCTGTACCTTGGGTGTTCCCTCGATAAATCTCGCCAAAGTCTTCAACACTTCTGGATAGGCTTTGGTGCTGTAAGCCTCTGCATTGGCTTTGTTGTCCCACAGACTGATTGCAGTGACCTCCGTATCGCCAAGACTCGAAAAGGTGACTTCGTCCTTAAAACCATTTTGCTTACGTAGCAAAGGAAGGACTTCCTTCTCAAATGTTCGTGAGTAATCAGAAAGCATATTGGATTTCAAGTGAATAGAGACATTGCGAGCAAACATGATCAACCTCCATCGGTTAGGCAATCTAAGAAGGAGAACTTCAGATGGGCTGACTTAGTTCAGGGAACCTGAAATGAGTAAGAAAACGTGGCTTGCTCAATTTCAATGCTAGGCTTGTGCGCCACCGTTGTCAAACACTCTCCAAGTATCCACTCCGCACGGTTCTCGGCCACGTCCGGGTTCTCGTCGCGACGAGGACGCGACTGCAAAACCGTCGGCTTGGCTGCGTCTATCCTCGATTACACATTCCTCCGACTCAAAACTGACCGCGGTTTGATACCCGGGCAGCAGGTCCCTCCCCCTTTCGAATAACGCGAGTGCATCATCGTTTTGCAACGAAGGAATCTTGTTGCGAAATGTAGGGTCCGCTTCGCGGGAATTGGGGAGAGGCCGAACGAAAAGTCTGCGTAATGTATCCGCTCTCTTGATGGAGAGGTGCCAGCCGAGCAGAAGCTAGAGCGGGACGTGCCGGCACACTTCCGTAGAACCGCGGATACCTAAAAGGCTGAGTTCCGCTGCCAGCGGAGCGACACTTTATAGAGAACTTAGGAATTCGAGGACGGCCTCTTGATCGCTCTGAGACAGTCGCTGAAAGCGATGATTCACGTCGCCCGCTTCTCCGCTATGTCGCAGTACTGCATCTCGTAGCGTGGACGATGTTCCGTCATGCATCAACCGATTGCGGAAGCGAACGCCCCACAAGGGCGCCGTCCGTATTTTGTTTTGGGCAGCTTGGAAATCGTCAGGCGAAAAGTTCTTCCATGTGATCTGATACATATTTCGCCCATAGTGTTCCTGCATAGGCACGGCGATCCCGTCGCCGGTTCCTATGTTGTGCAAAAGAAAATCTGAGAATGGGTAGAACGTTTTCCGTCCGAGCGCTTCCGGAATCGTAAATGTGCCCCCGTTGGCCTTCGTCCCAGCGGGCGCAGTGGTCAATGTGCGCACATGGCAGGTGGCACAGCCAATCTTATTAAATAACTCGGACCCTCTCTCCGCTTTCGAGGTTTGCGCCAGCTGCGAGTCGCGTGCAGGCGCCTTCGAGGCCCGGATGAAGCGGGCAAAGTGATCAATATCGTCGAGCCCGTCAGGGCCGGGCAGGTCGTTGGGTTCGGGAGCAGTATTGCACAGCATGGTCACCTCGTTGGGGAACAGGCGGGTTGTGATGCCCATTTCATTCAGGTAAGCATCTCCTGAGAACGATATCAGGCTTGCATGCTGATCCTTCCAGCCGAATCTCCCAACGCCGGTTTCTCCCGGGGCTTCGACGATGGGAACGTACAAAACCTGTCCGCAGATCTTGCGGTGTGTGTCCTTGCACTGCTTACGTGCCAGTTCAATGAAGGTCTGATCGGCGACGGCTTCTACAAAACCGTCACCGAGAAGACCTAATGCTACCCGTGTCGCGCGAATGGACTCGGTCTCGGGCACATGCTCCTGAATTTCAGTGGTAGCAAACGCGGCGTTCGGGCAAATGGCGCGATCATTCACCAGGGTGCGGCCGGAGATGATTTCTGTTCCATGCGCGATCGCGATATCCGGATTGTGAAAATGGTGGTCCGGTCCCTGATGGCCGACGCGTAGCTCCGTCATCTGGCTCGTTCCACCCGAAGTTGGGTTCTGGTGACATTCCCGGCAGGATTGCGCATTGTAGAGGGGCCCAAGGCCATCGCTCACACCCTCAGTTTCATCGAACCGATCTTGATCGACCTGATGGGTCATGTCATCTACCAGGCCATTACTCTTGTTATCGAATCCAGTAGGAGCTTCCGAATTCTGTGGGCTGGCGAAAGGGAGAGCAACAGCAAGAAGTGCTACAGCCAGCGGGAGTTTCATTAGTTCCTCCCTTGATGGCGAACGGGCCCTGGATCGTAAATATCATCTGCCGCTGCCGCTTACAAGCACTAAGCAAGGGGCCCGGGTCAATCGCGGCGGTTTGAGCCTGTTTTGATGGATTCCGCGCAGGCTGCGCTCAGGTCTCAGGATCTTCGAAGGGCTTTGCCCACATAAGTCTCGAAGAGTGTTTCGACGGCACACGCCTGCAGGTTGGCTCGCGGCTGGCCAAGTAATTGGGCAATATCGTGTACAGCGGCCCGAGGTGACATAGTCGCAGCTATGACACATTTTCCCCAGCCGAACTCAGCCAAGCGAGCGGCGCGCGTAGAGTTTGGTGGATCAATTCTGGTCGCGACTCGTTCGGAAGCTAGTGGGACCGCTCGAGCAAAACTGCAACTGCTCTCAACCACCGGTGGATTGTTTGTCCTCGCGAAACCTCTTGAAGTGGGTGGGGCGAGATCGCGGCATTCCTGGGCCAGACCGTCTCTGTGGCTCAACGCTGGCAGAAATCGGGAATGCCGGTCACTCGTGAAGGACGGTCAGTCTATGCTTTTTCCGAGGTCCTGACCGCATGGGTTGGCACGGAACGTGG
>CAWBGY010000005.1:0-1797710 GCA_963788505.1 Terriglobia bacterium | reverse complement strand
GACATATACGGGATCGTCCCCATGAGCAGCCAGGGACGTGTTCAGGCCCTCGGTGATGGTGCGAGTTCCGCGGTCGGATGGCTCCTGCAGCTTCGCCAAACCAAAGTCCGCCAGCTTGGCGTAGCCATTCGTCGCAACCAGGATGTTGGCAGGCTTGATATCGCGGTGCAGGATTCCGGCCGCGTGTGCGGTCGCGAGTCCGTCGGCCACACCGGTCAGCAGCTCCGCCGTCTGGCGCCAGGTGCGCTTTTCCTGTTTGACCCAGGCGTCGAGAGTTCCGCCGTCGACGAACTCGGTCTACGAGGTACTGTCGGCCCTCGAAATCGCCGGCGTCGTGGACAGTCAGGATGTGCGGGTGGTTGAGCGAGGAGGCCATTTGTGCCTCTCGCTGAAAGCGGCGGCGCGCGGCGCTGTCCGCCAGCTCGGCGGACAGGAACTTGATCGCCACCGGCCGGCTGAGCTTGGTATCGACGGCACGAAACACTTCACCCATGCCGCCGGCGCCGAGGAGTCCTTCAATCTTGTAAGCTCCCATTTGGGCGCCTGGCATGATCACGGTCGCTGCAGAATACCGGGCCGGCGAGCCCGGCCACACCGACAAGATGGTCCGGGGCCCCGGGCTTCGATGAATCCTGGGCCAACAGAGATTCGACTTCGCGGCGCAGCTCCGGGTCGGCCGCGGCCAGCACTTGGGCGCGCTTGGCCGGATCGCGCGCCGCCTGGTACAGCTCCTCGATCCGGCGTCTGTGTGCGGAGGTCATGGCGCTACTGTTGGAAGAATGGCTGCATCCTACCACGGCGTAACGGCGCCAGCCGTCTCATCTGAGGCGGCACATGCAGGTCGGTCGGCCAACCCCGCCCGTATCTACATGCTCACTGCTAAACTAAACTGCGTGACCCCTCCTGCGAAAGGCGAAACGTCAGCCGATCAGGCGCTGCTGCTGGTGAACATCAGCCAGTTGCTGACCCTGCGCTGTGGCTCGGGAAGCTCCGGCCCGCGCCGCGGCCGCGACCTTCAGGAACTGGGCGTTATTCAGGACGGGGCGGTGCTGTGCGTGGGAGGGAAAGTTGTCTCTGCCTGCAAGACCAAAGACGCGTTGCGCGATCCCTGGATCAGGAAGAACCGCAGGAAGATTGTCGAGATCGATTGCGCCGGGCAGGTTGTCCTCCCCGGATTCGTGGACTCCCATACCCATCCCGTGTTCGTGGCTCCGCGGCTGGTGGATTTTGAGAAGCGGATTGGCGGCGAAACCTACGAACAGATCGCGGCCGCAGGCGGCGGAATTCGCTCCAGCGTCGAGGGTGTGCGCAAGGCGGGTAAGAAAGTGCTCGCGGACAAGGTCCTGGAGGCGTTGCATGAGATGGCAGAGCAGGGCACGACGACAGTCGAAGCCAAGTCCGGATATGGACTGACGGTCGAGTCGGAGATCAAGTCTCTGGAAGCGATCCGAAGTGCGGCCGCCAAATGGCCCGGCACTGTGTTCGCAACCCTGCTGGGCGCACATGTGGTGCCAGAAGAATTTCATGGCCGGGCGCAGGCGTATGTCGAGGTCGTCTGCAAACAGATGATTCCGCTGGCGGCCGAGCGGAAGCTGGCCCAATTCGTGGACGTATTCACCGATCGCGGCGCCTTCACCGCGGAGGACACGGAAAAGATCTTTGACGCTGCCTGCAAACACGGTTTGGGATTGCGGGCCCACGTCTGCCAGTTGAGCGAAACCGGATTGCGCGCGCTGTTGCACTTCAACGTGACGTCGTTCGACCACATGGATTACGTCAGCGAGAGCGACATCCGCCTGCTGGCCAAGCGCGAGACCGTGGCCACGCTGGTGCCGGGGGCGAATTATTTCCTGGGCCTGGAGAAATTCCCGCCGGCCCGCAAACTGATCGACGGCGGCGTCGCCATCGCCCTGGCCACCGACTACAACCCGGGCTCGTCCCCGACGACGAGCATGCCGTTTGTGCTTTCCCTGGCATGCACTCATCTGAAGATGTCGCCCGCGGAAGCGATCACGGCCGCGACCATCAACGGCGCCTGGGCCCTGTGTGCGCAGGAGCGAAAAGGATCCATCGAACCCGGCAAAGACGCCGACTTAGCGGTTTTTCATGGGGGAGACTATCGGGAAATAGCCTATTGGGTTGCGTCGAATCGCTGTGCCTTCACCGTTCTCCACGGCGCCATGGCGGCGTCGATGCCACTCTAGCGCAAGACCAGGGAGACGGCGATTTGAGCGAACCGAACTCCGTTGCTATAATCGGGCCTGTTCCAAACGCTCCCAGCGTCTTGACTGCCTGCCATGGCTGGCAATTCCGTCCAAGTCCTCGCGTGCCAGACGACGCGCCCGGCGCCGGGAGACACGCTGTGAGTTCGAACGTGGCCAGGTAGCTCAGGTGGTAGAGCGCAGCCCTGAAAAGGCTGGCGTCGGCGGTTCAACTCCGTCCCTGGCCACCATCATTCTTAAGAACTTAGTGGCGAAGAGCGGAAATTTCCAACCCATGATCCAACCCATGATTCTCACTGAACTCGCTCTGTGAGCAGGTGAATTCTGTCTCCCATGAGCTGTTCCAGGAACTTGCGTTGCGCATCCCGCAGCTCCCGCCGATCCGCTGAAGAAGCCTACCCAGCCGATGCTCGCGCTCTTTGGTTCGACCGTCAATGGTTCGACTATCGGTGCGCCCGAGACCAAACCCAAAGAGGCGTTCGACTGGGAGAAAATGAAGGGAATCGAATGAGAGGCAAATTGACAACAAGACCATTTCACGCTTGAGGCACGCTCGGTATGCTCACGATCTCGAAACCGCTGTCGGCCAGCCAGGCACGGACCTACCATGAGCGGGAGTTTGCCTCGCAGGAACAGAACTACTGGAGCCGCGATCAGCAGGGTCACAGTGAGTGGCAGGGCAGACTCGCCGAGCAGTGGGGGTTGCAAGGTGACGTTGGTTCTGAACACTTTACACGACTGAGTGAAGGCCAACATCCGCACACCGAAGAGCAACTCGTACGGCATCAAGTCTCAAAAACCTATGAAGGCAAATTCGGGAGAGAGGTGACCAGCGCCGAGCATCGCGCCGGGTGGGACGCCACATTCTCTGCGCCGAAGTCGGTATCGCTTTCCGCCCTTGTGGGCGGTGATGATCGCGTGCGCGAAGCCCATCGGGAGAGTGTACGTGCGGCGCTTCAGGAACTTGAGCGATACACGCAGGCGCGAATCGGCAATGTCCATGCCCCAGAGACGACCGGCAAATTTATTGCCGCCACCTTCGAGCACGATACGGCACGGCCCGTCGATGGCTATGCTGCGCCCCAGCTTCATACCCATGCCGTGATCTTCAACATGACCGAGCGCGAGAGCGGTCCTGAAAACGGGAAACAGATGCGAGCTCTGCAGCCGCATGAGCTGTTCGTGTCGCAGCGCTACGCCACGGCGGTCTATCGATCCGAGCTGGCTCTGCGTCTGGAAAAGCTGGGCTACGAACTGGAGCGCGGCAAGCATGGACAACCGGAAGTAAAGGGCTACACGAAGGAGTATCTGGAGGCTTCCAGTCCGAGGCGTGAACAGATCAAAGACCATCTCCGGGAACAAGGAATCGACGGAGCCGCGGCGGCACAGATCGCTGCCCACCATACTCGCGACCGCAAGGAACTACTGTCGCCGGAAGAAGTCTTACAGAGGCACCGCGAGTTGGCCGCACAGTACGGGCATCAGGCGGACCGTGTCGTCGCACAAGCGCGCCAACATAGGCAATACCAGATGCCGGAGCCAGAGGTTCAGGCGAAGCAGGCTGTGACATGGGCGCGCGATCATGTCTTCGAGAGATCGGCTGTGCAGGACCGCCGCGCGATCCTTGAAACAGCGCTGGTGCGCGGCATGGGAGAAACCACCTATGCCCAGGTCCGGCAGGAGTTTGAGCGCCGAATCGAGGCCGGGGAGTTCCGCGAAGTCTCCCACGTTGGCGCTGGCCAACAATATACAACTGCCGCGATGGTACGCATGGAGCGTGAGATCGTTGGCCGGATGCAGGAAGGCAATCGGCGCGACTACAGTGATCCCATGTTGGTCTCGCCGCAAGTGCGGATCGCCACGGAAGACCACCACCCGGGGTTGAATGCGTCGCAGCGCCAGACGGTAGACGAAATCCTTCTCTCGCGTGAAAAGGTTGTCGGCCTAGATGGCATCGCAGGCGCGGGTAAGACAACGACTCTGTCCGTCATCCGCGAAGGCGCGGAGGCCGAGGGCTACAGCGTGGAAGGTTTCGCGCCCACCTCCCGCGCGGCGCAGAAGCTCGGGGAAGTAGGCATGGAGACATCCACACTACAGAAGCATCTGGTACGTGGACAGCAGCCGGATAGCGGCGAGAAACGGCTCTATGTGCTCGACGAATCCTCTCTGGCATCGACCAGGCAGGTGCATGAGTTTGTGAATCGGCTCCATCCGAATGACCGTGTGTTGCTCGTCGGCGACCGGCGGCAACATGAGGCGGTCGAAGCCGGGCGTCCCTTCGCGCAGCTCCAGGACGCCGGTATGAAAACGGTGAAGCTCGAAGAGATCGTGCGCCAGAAAGACCCGGAACTGAAACAGGTAGTCGAGCAGCTTGCGCGGGGTGAAGTGCGCGAAGCAGTCCAGAGTCTTGACCGGCAGGGCCGAGTCCACGAGATCCACGGCCACGACGAGCGCATCGCCGCTATTGCGAAGGAGTACGCACAATTGCCGGAGAACACGCTGGTGATTTCTCCCGACAATCGCTCTCGCATGGAGATCAACGAGCGCGTCCATGCGGAATTGCAGCGGAGTGGCCTCGTCAGCAAAGAGGAGCAGCAGCATCAGGACGCTAGTGCCGCGTCAAGACCTCACCGGCGCGGACCGCACATGGGCCGAGCGCTATGAGGTGGGCGATGTGCTGCGCTACTCGCGCGCATCGAAGGAGACTGGCATCGGGAAAGGCGAGTATGCTCAGGTGAAGAGCATCGACGCTCCGAGAAACCGGCTGACAGTCGAGCTGCAGGATGGCACGCAGCGCACCTACGATCCACGCAGACAGCAGGGCGTCTCGGTCTTTCGGGAGGAGATGCGGAGTTTTTCAGTAGGCGACCGCATTCAGCTCACTGCGCCGGCCAACAACCTCAGAGTTGCGAACCGCGAGTTGGGGACGATCGAGAGCATCGACGGAGACGGGCGGCTGCGCTTGAAGATCGACGGTGGGCGTATAGTTGAACTCGATCCGCTCAAGCATCCGCATCTCGATCATGGGTATGCCATGACCAGCCACTCCAGCCAGGGACAGACTGCCGACCGTGTCTTGATTCACGTGGACACCGAACTGGGTGCCAAGGATCTGCTCAACAGCCGCATGGCCTATGTCGCTGTCTCACGTGGACGCTATGACGCGCAGATTTATACGAACAATGCAGCGACGCTGGGTCAGGAACTCAGCCGCGACGTGTCCCATTCCCCCGCGATTCAGCAAGAGCCAGTGGCGCACAAGATAGAACCACAAACCACGCACACGAATCAGATCAGTCAGGGTTTCGGTCTTGGTCTTTGATGCGGCATTCCCGAATGACATGCCCCGGATAGCCAGAGCATAGCCGAGGCCCGGCCAGTGTCAAGGCCGCGCTTCGCGCGCCGCGTTCGCGGTCGAAGAGCCTTGACACTGGCCTTTGCGCCTCGGCTTATTATTCAGCTATCCGGGGGATGTCAGATTTCTAGTTCCACGAACCGGGCTCCGCGCCGAGTCGAATCGCTGTCGGAGGAGATCTGGGACTTGAGAAAGACGTGTTCAAACAAGCATTCTCCTACGAGCATGAGAATCATTACTTATAGCGACCTGCATCTTGAATTTGGCTCGGGCTGGATGTTGCCGCCGGCAGTGAACGGAGATGTCATGATCCTGGCAGGCGATATCGTCACGCTCAGGGATTATGAGCCGCTCGACCAGATTCTGCGGAAGTGGAAGAAACCAGTCCTCTATGTGACGGGAAACCACGAATATTACACGCGGCGGCCAATGAACGAAGAGGACAATAGATTCAAGGCGTGGCTCGAAGACAGACATCCGCATGTGAAACTGCTGCTTGATGAAGAGGTCAGCATCGACGGTGTCAATTTCTTCGGCGGCACGATGTGGACGGATTTCAACGGCGGCGATTTGCGCGCCATGGAGACCGCCCGCTCTCAAATGAATGATTACCGCCTCATCTATAACTCCGACGAAACGTTTTTCACGCCAGCAGATTCGATTGCGCTACATAAAAACTTCGCGTCGAAATTGCTGAACTGGTTTGGCAAGAATCTAAGTGGTCCGCGCGTGGTTATCAGCCATAATGCACCGGTCATCAATCCCAACTCCAAATACAAGGGCGGCCCTCTCACGCCGGCGTTCAATTCCCTGGACATGGTGGAGATCATTGAGACCCACCAGCCGGCCCTCTGGGTGTATGGCCATACGCATGAATGCGACGATCAGACGATCGGCCGGACCCGGATCATTTCAAATCAACTCGGATATCCCGGCAACCTTGGCGGTTTTGAATGCAAGGATTTTGATGACGCGGGTCTGCCAGTCGAGGTAGGCGTTTAGCCTCGAGCGGGGAAAAAGTGCTAGTCATTCCAGCTCATGGGTCGATATCGGTCGGCCGTCCTGTTTGACTGGCGAGCATGCGTGGGGCACAGATGCTTCCTCGGCTGACCTCCCGGAAGGGCGCGTAGCGGTACTGATTACCAACGACTCCAAAAATCGCGGCAATACTAGAAAACAACTAGAGATACCCGCCGAGCGCTTTGTGTATGATCCGACTCCTGAAAGGCGCAGAGATCAAGAGATCAAGAAATGAGCAACGAGTCCTTTACCGGAAGTGTCGAAGCCGAAACGTCTATGACGCAACGCACCGACAGCTTGCCTGGCCCAAGTGAATCCAACGTCGCCTATTACGGCTGGCGCGTGGTGTTGGCGGCCTGCCTCGGGGTGATGGCGGGATTCGGCTCGCTATTCGTCTATACCTTCTCAGTTTTTGTGAAGCCGTTGGCTGCGCAATTCGGCTGGAGTCGTGAAGCCATCTCCGGCGGCTTCGCCATCGCAGCCATTACGTTGGGAGTGGTCTCCCCGTTGCTGGGGCGGTGGATCGATCACTTCGGCCCCCGCCGCATCATTCTCACCTGCATGACGATATTCGGGTGCGGCATCGCCTCGTTGTCTCTGTTGCGCTCTGGCCTGTGGCAGTTTTACGTGACTTGCTTCGTGTTGGGCATAGTTGGCAACGGTGCGGCTCATCTGGCTTATTCGCGATCGATTTCCACCTGGTTTCAGCGGCGCTTGGGGATGGCGCTGGCTTCTGTGATGGTGGGAGCTGGCTTGGGAGCCATGATTTTGCCAGTCGTCGCCCAGTCCATCATCAGCCAGTCTGGCTGGCGCGCAGCTTACGCTTCGCTGGGCGGTCTGGCGTTATTACTCGGCTTACCTCTGAGCTGGCGCTACATTCGCGAGCGCGGAGGAGTCGCGCATAAGGCCTCTCCGGCCGCTCATTCTGGCATGACATGGCAGCAGGGCCTGCGTTCTTTTGCCTTCTGGATTGTCACGGCCATCCTTTTCGTGAGTTCGATCAGCATGAACGGGGCGATCACTCACCTGTCCGCTTTGCTGACCGATCGAGGCCTCACCGCGGGAAATGCGGCGCTCTGCGCGTCCGTCCTCGGTGGATCAAGCGTTCTTGGCAGGATTGGGGTGGGATGGCTGCTCGACCGATTTTTCGGGCCGCGAGTCGCGTTTGTAATCAACCTTGTTACCGCACTGGGCATTTTTCTCTTGGCTCGGGCGACCAGCTTTCCGGCGGGTTGCCTTGCGGCTGTGCTCATTGGCATCGGGGCTGGAGGTGAAGCCGCCACTACCCCTTACCTGCTGACGCGTTATTTTGGGCTGCGTGCTTTCTCCACGCTTTACGGTCTCACCTGGACGTTCTATGCCGCGGCGGGGGCCATCGGGCCGGTGATATTGGGGCGCGCGTTCGATGCGACTGGCTCCTATACCGCTTTGCTGGTGGTCCTCGCGGCAGCGCTGGGACTCGCGGCCGCGGCGAACCTTCTGCTTCCGCGCTATGCAGATTCGTTCGGGATGGAAATGGGCTAGGGGAGGTCCCCGCCCGCGCTTCGAGGGCTCGCCTCCTTAGGGTGGGAGCGGTCCGCTAATAGAAAACTACTATTGACCGGAAACGCTTAGAGTGTGATCGTGGTCACATTTTTGTGGCGGTCTCGGAGGGAGGATTCATGGCGGTTTCAACTCCAAGCATGCATACGATGGCTGGCACCTCAACAGCGAAGCCCGGCCTCTACGAAAAGCTCAATACGCAATGGCATAAACCCGCGCTCTTTATCTTTATGGCCATCGTAATTGGACATTGGGGGGAGCACCTTTTTCAGGCCTACCAGATTTATGTGCTGCACTGGCCACGGCCAAAGGCGCTGGGAATGCTTGGCTTGGTGTATCCCTGGCTGGTCAAGTCGGAAACTCTGCATTACGGCTACGCCTTGATCATGCTGATCGGGCTGTGGGTGCTGCGCAAAGGATTCACCGGCGTGTCTCACACCTGGTGGATGATCGCATTCCGGATCCAGTTCTGGCATCACATCGAACACGGGGTGCTGCAATACCAGGCGCTTACCGGCCACTACTGGTTTCACTCCCCGGTTCCGACCAGCTTCGCGCAACTCTGGATTCCCCGCGTCGAGCTGCACCTGATATACAACTCGATCGTGTTCATCCCCATGGTCATAGGCATGTACTACCATATGTTTCCGCCTGAGGGGGAAGTGCAGCACGCGAAGTGCACTTGCGCATTGCACGGTGACGAACTGACGAGTGCCGCAGCTGCCTGATTCTTGCGGGTGAGTTCCGCGGGCCGAGCTTTGGGGCTGATGAGATGAAGTTTCAACCTGTGGTGAGCGGGCGGCGGTTGAGCCCGCTCCCGCAATGGCGCCGGGTTCCCCTGCTGGTCGCCCTCGTTGCTGTCTTGGCCGGATGCAATCGGCCGGCTGCGCCGGCTCCTACTATCGACCTCACCCACGAAATCTCTCCTGAGCCGGTCCAGGCCGGCCCCGCCAGCCTTACCCTCAATCTGAAAGATGCCGCGGGGAAACCTGTCTCCGGCGCGCACATCGAGTTTGAAGCCGACATGTCGCATCCGGGCATGGCGCCTGTATTCGGCGAAGCCAAGGAAACCACGCCCGGGCGCTACCAGGGGCCGATCGAATTTGTGATGGGCGGCGATTGGGTGATCCTGGTCCACATCGCACTGCCCAATGGACAGCGTTTGGAAAAACAGATCCAGGTGATGGGGGTCAAGGCAAAATAGTTGTCCACCGAGACTTACAATCCGGAGCTCGATCTTTCGGACGAATCCGAATTTGATCTGATGCAGGTTCCCTGGCTTGGCCCTCTTCTCCGCTGGCGCCACGCCCGCACTTTGCTGCAGATTCCGCTGCTGCTGCTCAGCATTGTCATGGTGGCGCATGGTCTGCTGGGGCCATCGCTTTCGCCCAAGAATCTCGCCACCACTCTCACCTGGCTGCATTTTCGAGGGGTGCTGGTGCTGGTGATCCTGGCCGCCGGGAACTTCTTCTGCCTGGCCTGTCCCTTCATGCTGGTACGCAACATGATGCGCCGATTCGTCACACCCCGGCTCAATTGGCCCCGCATGCTGCGGAATAAATGGCTCTCGGTCGGACTGTTCGTAGGGGTTCTTTTTCTCTACGAGTTGTTCGATCTCTGGTCTTCGCCGTGGTGGACGGCCTGGCTGATCGTGGCTTACTTCCTGGGCGTGCTGATCGTCGACGGAGTCTTCAAGCATGCTTCGTTCTGCAAGTTTGTTTGTCCCCTTGGGCAGTTCAATTTCGTGGCCTCGACCATTTCCCCGTTAGAGATCAAGGTGCGGGAGCAGGAAGTGTGCACCACTTGCGAGACCAAAGACTGCATTCGGGGCCGGCGCGAGCCGGGTCCGGACCTCGTGGTGGTGCAGCGGGGTTGCGAGCTGGCGCTCTTCCAGCCGCTCAAGTCCGGCAACATGGACTGCACCTTTTGTCTGGATTGTGTGCACGCCTGTCCGCACGACAACGTTGGCATCATCAGCCGTTTGCCGGCCAGCGAACTGATGACCGATCCCATGCGCTCCGGAATTGGTCTTTTCTCGCGCCGCAAGGACCTGGCCGCGCTGGTGATCGTGTTTACCTTTGGCGCGCTGCTGAACGCTTTCGGCATGGTCAGCCCAGTCTACATTGTGGAAAAGTGGCTGGCTGCCCTGTTGCACGTAAGCCATGAGGCCCCGGTCCTCGGCGTCATCTTCGGATTCTTCCTGATCATCGAACCGCTGGTGCTGCTGGGGGTTGCCGCCTGGGCGACGCGGGCCTGGGGTGGAAGTGAACGCCCGCTGCTGCCCATCGCGGTGCGTTACAGTTATGCTCTGGTTCCGCTGGGGTTTGGGATGTGGCTGGCCCACTACGGTTTTCATTTTTTCACCGGGCTGTTGACGTTTATCCCGGTGACTCAGAATGCGGTGGCGAGCCTGGGATCGAGTCTGCTCGGCGCTCCGCGCTGGACCTTGACCGGCATCCCCATGCGATTTGTACAGCCCATCGAGCTGGGATTCATCGGCCTCGGATTTGCCGGGTCGCTGCTGGTGACCCACCGCCTGGCTGAAGATGATTGCGCGGAGCATCCGCTGCGGGCCTTCCTTCCCTGGGCCACGGTCTGCCTGCTCATCTGCCTGGCGGCGGTGTGGCTTATGTTTCAGCCCATGGAGATGCGCGCTACACTCATGACCGGTTAAGATCGGTCCGGTTGGGGACAACGATCGTGAAGCATAGGAGAAGTCGGCGAGGTTTCCGAGCAAGAGTAGGGCAGATTCTTGTCTGCATGCTCTTGCTCGCTCTAAGCCTTCCGGCAAGAGCGCACAACGGACCGCCATTTCCGATTATCGAAAACAAGCCGGTCGGTCCATTTATTGTTTCTCTGTGGACGCATCCCGACATTGGTACCGGAACTTTCTTCGTGATTGTGGACCCGGCACCAGGCCACACCGTCCCCGGCGATTTGAAAGTGCAGATCGGGGTCCAGCCGGAAACCGGACGGCTTCCCGAAGTTGTTTACGGCACCTGGCGCGACCCGGTGAAGGACCACGTGCAGTACGACAACCAGGTAGAGTTCGATCAGCAGGAATACTGGCGGGTCCGTCTTGTCCTGCAAAGCTCGGCGGGCGGTGGAGAAGCGCTTTCGCGCGTGGAGCCTACGCCGACCGGCCTCGGAAAGTGGGACCTGCTGATTTACTCTTGTCCCTTCCTCTTCGCAGCCTTCATGTGGTATCGCGGCATTTCTCGCCGGCGGAAAGGCATGAAGCGAAAAGCCGGGGGCAAGCCCACCGGCGGTCTGGCCCGAGGGAAGCCGGAGTATGTCGCGGAGCAGTAGCACCCCTGATGGGAAAGGCCGCAGCTGGCCCAAAATAATGTTCAAACAATCTTCTACCGCTGGTAATCGGACGCGTACCCTGAGCTCGAGCTTGACGCTCGTGTCTTTTCTGGCCCTCGGCCTGTTACTCGCGAGTTGCCATTCCCAGCCCCAGCTGCCGGAACGCGGATCCAAAGCTTACGCAGATGTTGTCTCGGCGTTTTACGTCGGGTTGGCCGCGTTGCAGGTGGGCGACGACGTTCACGCCGAGGGCCGGCTCTCGGAAGTAACTCGGCTTGTCCCGGCTGAACCCGCGGGATGGGCCAACTGGGGAGTTCTCGCGCTGCGCCAAAGAAACTATGACGTGGCCGCGGAAAGACTGGAACGGGCGCGCCAGCTTGCTCCGCAAAACGATCAGATTTACGACTTGCTGGGAGTTCTTGAAAGCGATCGGGGTCATTCCGCGGCAGCGATCGCCGACTTGCGGAGAGCAGTAGAGCTCAATCCGAAAAACCTGCGAGCCGCTTACGCGCTGGGGGAAGAGATCGAACGGCAAGGCGACCCCGAAAGCGAGGCGGAATTCCAGCAGGTGCTTCAGAAGATTCTGGCGGCGCAGCCGGATAATCTCGCGGCATTGCTTGAGCTCGCCCGTATCGCCGCAAAACGCGGCGACGCCGACACGCTGAAATCCGCTGTAGCCCAGATTACCGCCCGCTCGTCTTCGTGGCCGGTCGAAGTGCAGCAGCAACTCGCCGCGGTGCAGGCTGCGGCCGCCGGCGCGGATTTACACGCGGCCGCTACGCGCACCACTTTTCTGCGCAACGTCCTGATGCGCGTGCCGGAATTCCGCCAAAGCCTGTCAGTCCTTAAGGCGCCCGCAGGCGAAGAGGCACAACCGCTCGCCCATTTCCTGCGTTTGGCGTCGCCGGTCTTTCAGCCCGCGCCGCCAGACACGGCCCTCACCTTCGCCGCGCAGCCACTTGTCAACGCCGGCAATCATCGCTGGAGTTGGATGGGAGCGATCCAGCTTGGTAGCGCAGGTTCGCCCGTGGTTGCCGAAGGCGATGGCCGCGAAGTGCATTTGTCCACCGGCGCCACGCTTCCGTTTCCGGGTGGAGCGTCCAGGGTTCCGCCGTCGCCTGAGGGGGTTTTGCAAATCGACTTCAACTACGATTTCAAAACCGATCTCGTGCTCGCGGGCGCGGGCGGCGTGCGTTTGTTTCGGCAAGACAGTCCGAGCGCATTTACTGACGTAAGCGCGCAGACCAAGCTACCGAAGTCCGTGACCAACGCACCCTATACGGGCGCGTGGGCGGTTGACATTGAAGCCGACGGCGATCTCGATATAGTGCTGGGCGCGAGCGATTCTAATCCAACTGTCCTAAGAAACAACGGGGACGGCACGTTCTTGGCGATCCACCCTTTTACTGGAGTCAGCGGCACGAGGGGTTTTGCCTGGGCTGATCTTGATGGCGACGGCAATCCCGATGCCGCGATCATCGACGCTACGGGCCGGTTGCACATCTTTATGAACATGCGGCAAGGGCAGTTCCGCGAGCGTGCCCTGCCTGCGGGTTTGCCTCTGGTCAAAGCGATTGCGGTGGCTGATGCGAACAACGATGGAGTTCTTGATCTGCTGGCATTGCAGAATGACGGCGTTATCGTTCGGATCTCCGATAAGAATGAAGGAGAAATCTGGGACACGGCGGAGATTGCGAGAGTTCCGGATGTTGCCAAGGATCTGACTGGCGAGGTGCGCCTGCACGTTGCCGACCTGGATAACAATGGCGCGTTCGATCTGATTCTTTCTCCTACTGCGCCGGCTGCGGGCGGCAACAACCCTGGCGCGATGATCTGGCTCGGCGACGTCACCGGCAGTTTCACGCCGTTGACGCATCCAGCGGGACCGGCGTTGGTGTTCGACGCTGCCGACACCGGCAATGACGGCCATCTCGATCTTCTCGGTCTGTCCGCGGATGGGCAACCGATGCAAGGGATCAATCAGAGCCCGAAGAACTATCACTGGCAGGTTGTGCGGCCGCATGCGGTCCAGGCGGTGGGCGACCAGCGCATCAATCCCTTCGGCGTGGGCGGCGAACTCGAAATCCGCTCCGGCCTGCTGGTGCAAAAACAGCCGATCACCGGGCCGCAACTTCACTTCGGCCTGGGCGATCAGACCCGCACAGACGTCGTGCGCGTGCTTTGGCCGAACGGCACGGTTCGAGCCGAGTTTGAGATGAAAGCGGATCAGGATATCGTAACCGAACAGCGCATCAAGGGATCCTGCCCCTACCTCTTCGCCTACAACGGCAAACAAGTGGAGTTTGTGAAGGACGCGGTGCCGTGGAGTTCTGCGATCGGACTGCGCATCAACACCCTCGGCACGGCCCGGGTGGAAGCAACCGAGGAGTGGTACAAGATCCCATCGAACCAACTCGTGCCCCACGACGGTTTTTACGATCTGCGGATCACAGCCGAGCTATGGGAAACCTACTACTACGATTACTTGGCTCTGATGACCGTCGATCATCCGGCCGGGACAGATATTTTTGTCGATGAACGGTTCGTTATCCCGACGGCGAAGCTTGCCATCACTTCCGTCGCGACCCCACACCAGATCGCACGAGCCGTAGATGATAAGGGGGCTGACGTCACCGAGGTAGTGAGGGCTCTGGATGGAAAATATCTGGATACCTTCGGGCGCGGTCAATATCAGGGAGTTACCCGGGATCATTATGTGGAGGTTGACCTGGGTGACGATGTGCCGGCCAGTGGCCCGCTCTACCTGATCGCGAGTGGCTGGATGCATCCGACCGACTCATCCATCAATGTCGCGATCAGCGAGGGGCACCATGTGCAGGCCAAGGGCTTGAGTCTTGAGGTTCCGGATGGGCGTGGTGGTTGGATGGTGGCTGAGTCCAATCTCGGTTTTCCCGCAGGCCGGAAGAAAATATGCTTGTTTGATCTGACCCATGTTTTTCGCCCCGGCACACCACGCCGGCTGCGCTTGCGCACCAATCTTGAAGTCTATTGGGATCGAATCGAATGGGTGAGGGGCTTGCCCGATACTCGGCTGAAGATCACCCGGCTGGATCCGGCAACGGCAGACCTTCATTATCGTGGGTACTCGGTGATGAATCAGGCCAACGCTTCCTCACCGGAAATACCGGATTACAACCACCTCGAAGGCTCAATCCAGCGCTGGCGCGACCTGGTCGGCTACTACACACGCTTCGGGGACGTACGCGAACTCTTGAAAAACATTGACGATCGCTACGTAATCATGAACTCAGGGGATGAGATGACATTCCGTTTCGCCGAGCAGCCCCCGCCCGCAATCGGATGGGTGCGTGATTTCGTGATTGTCGGCGACGGCTGGATCAAGGACGGAGACTATAACTCAACTTTTTCGAAAACAGTTTTGCCGCTGCCGTATCACGCCAAGAACGAATACACCACCCGGCCGGGAAGGCTGGAAGATGAGTGGGTCTACCGGCAGCATCCCGAGGACTGGCAAACCTATCACACGCGCTATGTCACTCCGGAGGTCTTCAAGAATGCCTTGAGGGATGAAATCGGCAGATGACGGACAACCGGGCAGCACGAGCTTTTCTCGTTCTCTTCTTTATAGCGCTTCTGGCCACTCCTCTTGTGATTAAGCGGATGTCGGCGGGGCGTGAAGCTGACAGATCGAGGGCCGATGCGAAAACGGCATTGGCCCGGCATGGGTTTTATCTTGAAGAAGTCTCACATGCGGCTGGCATCAACTTCGTCCATCAGGCTCCCAAGTTGGACCCCAAGCTCGACGCTATCATGCCCGAGGTTGCGTCCATGGGGGCGTCGGTGTCGATCGTCGATTTCGATCGCGATGGCTGGCCGGACATCTACGTCACCAACAGCGCGATCGGAAGCAAGAATGCGCTGTATCGGAACATGCACGATGGCACATTCAAAGATGTGGCGGAAGAAATGGGCATTGCGGATGTCAACCAGTCCGGCACGGGAGTTTCGATGGGCGCGGTGTGGGGCGACTATGACAATGACGGATACGAAGATCTGTTCCTGATCAAGTGGGGGCGTCCGGAGCTGTTTCACAACGATTACGGCCATGGCTTCACGCGGGTGACGGAGCAGGCGGGATTGCCGCCATGGATCAATGCAAACACGGCCATCTGGTTCGATTATGACGGAGACGGACTCTTAGATCTTTTCGTCGGCGGCTACTACTCCGAGAACATTGATCTTTGGCATCTCACCACGACGCGCATCATGCCCGACAGTTTCGAATATGCCAAGAATGGCGGCCGAAAGTATTTATTTCACAATCTCGGCAACGGCAAATTTGAGGAGGTCAGTGCGAAAGTTGGCATCAACAGCCGGCGCTGGGCGCTGGCTGCGGCCGCGGCAGATCTGCGCGGGACCGGCCATCCTGACCTGTTTGTAGCGAATGATTACGGAGTGTCCGAGCTCTACTTCAACGACGGCAAGCAGTTTCGCGAGGTTGGCGAGCAGACCGGCGTCGGCTTCGCGCCTAAGAGCGGCATGAATGCCGCGTTTGGCGATATCCTCAACCAAGGCAAGTATTCCGTTTATGTTTCCAACATTTCCGAGGACGGCATTCTTATCCAGGGGAACAACTTGTGGGTGCCGAAAGAAGGAACTGCAGGCGATAGCGTTAAATATCAGAACCTGGCACGCGACTTCGGCGTCGAACTCGGGGGATGGAGTTTCGGCGCGCAGTTTGGCGATTTGAACAACGATGGCATGCTCGACCTGTATCTTACGAACGGCTACATTTCGCTCGACCACAATCGCAGTTATTGGTATGACTTTTCAAAGGTTGCAGGCGGCAACAGCACCATCATCGGGGATGCCAAAGACTGGCCGGCATTTGAAGGGCGAAGCCTGTCAGGCTATCAAACCAAGCGAGTCTGGCTGAACGATGGAGCGGGCAAATTTATTGATGTCGCCCAGGCCGTAGGGGTCACAGATACTTACGACGGACGTGCCGTGGCGCTGGTGGACTTGTGGAACCGCGGAGTCCTCGACGTTGTGGTCGCCAACCAGAACGGGCCGCTGCTGGTTTACAAGAACACCGTCGCACCGGGCAATGAATGGATTGAATTCGAATTGCAAGGAGCCGGCCCTGATCACGGCGGCAGTAACCGCAGCGCGATCGGCGCGCAAGTCACGTTGTTCTGGAACGATCAGGAGCAAGTGCAGGAGATTTCCGGTGGCAGCGGTTTCGCTTCAGAAAACGACCGGCGGCTGCATTTCGGCCTGGGAAAAGATCCGAAGATGATAAAGGCCGTGATCCGCTGGCCCTCGGGCAAGATTCAAACGATCGAAAAGCCGGCGGCCGATCAGTTGCACGAGATCAAGGAGCCCGCATGAGCCAGCAGACAAGCGTGCCAGTCCTTTCGCCTCAAACCCATGCGCCTCCGGCTTCGGGCCAGCGAAAGCCGCTGCTTGGCCTGGACAACCGCTACATCGCCCCCGCGTTCATTACTTGTATTCTACTGGCCGGTCACTTGTCGTTCGGCATTCTTGAGAGTTATCAGAAGACGCTGCTGGCGATCGTTACAAGCATTCTGTTCGAACTGGTTCTGGGACGGATTTTCTTTCACAAATGGGTGCACCCCGCCAGCGCTTACATCAGCGGCATCAGTGTCGGCATTTTGATTCGCTCGCCGGCTTTTTGGCCTTACGCTCTATGCAGTGCAATTTCCATCACATCCAAGTATGTCTTGCGGGTCAACGGCCGCCATATCTGGAACCCGTCGAACTTCGGCATCTCGGTGATGCTGTTTCTGGCGGCCGATGCAGTGGCCAGCCTGAGCATTCAGTGGGGCAATTATCTTTGGCCGATGCTGGTGATCTGGGCGCTGGGCTCAGTCATTATCTGGCGACTCCGGCGCTTTCACATCACTGGCATTTACGTCGTCTCGTTTGTCGCATTTGCATTTTTGCGCAGCTGGATGACGGGAAGCCCCTGGCAGTCGGAAATTGCGCCGATTACCGGCCCCATGTACCAATTGTTCATTTTCTTCATGATTACCGATCCCAAGACCACGGTTCGCTCCAAGAGCGGGCAATGCCTGGTTGTGTTCCTGGTGGCGCTGCTTGAAATGGTGATGCGTTTGGATCAGGTCGTTTACGCGCCTTTTTATGCGCTCTTCATTGTGGGACCAACCGCCATGCTGATCGAGATTTGGCTGGATGCACGCCGCGCCAGTGCTGCGAAACGAATCGTAGCGCAGTGATCGGTTACAAGATGATTTGTCTCTCCCTGATGCCACTACGCCGAGTCGGTTGCTGTCTGCTGCTGGGTACGCTCTTGGCAGTTGCGGGCTGCCGGCAAAATCCATCAAGCGAACGCGAAAATGCTACGCGGACGGCGGCGGCGCCACCAGCGCCGGTGTCCGCGCCATCCGCGTCTCCATCTCCGACTCCGTCAGCTTCGCCGTCGCCGGACTCGACGGTGAAACCTTCGCGTCCCTCGGGTCCCATCGACTTCACGAATGTAACTGCGCGGGCGGGCATTCATTTCAAACACAACAGCGGCGCCTTCGGGGACAAATATCTTCCGGAAACCATGGGTAGCGGCGTTTGTTTTCTGGATTACGACAACGATGGATGGCAGGATATTTTTCTCGTCAACTCCATGGATTGGCCGGGCCATAAGTCCGGCAAATCCTTTCCCGCTCTCTATCACAACAACCGCGACGGCACCTTTACCGACGTGACGCGGCGGGCAGGCCTCGCGGTGGAAATGTACGGACTCGGCTGCGCCGTCGGCGATTATGACAACGATGGCCATGAAGACATTTACGTCACGACCGTCGGCTCCAACCATCTTTTCCGCAATCTGGGCAACGGCAAGTTCGCGGATGTGACCGCCAAAGCGGGCGTAGCCGATCCCGGATTTTCCAGCAGCGCCGTATGGTTTGATTATGACAACGACGGCAAGCTGGATCTTTTCGTCGCCCATTACATCGATTGGTCCATGGCGACGGATCAATATTGCTCGCTCGACAATAAGCACAAGTCTTACTGCACTCCGCAGAGGTACAAAGGCCAGAGTTCGACCCTCTTCCACAACCGGGGCGATGGCACGTTTGAGAACGTCACGCGTAAGGCTGGCCTCTACGACCCTACCAGCAAGTCGCTCGGGATCGCCTTGTTGGATTACGACAACGATGGCTGGATGGACCTTTTTGTTTCCAATGACACGGAGCCCAACAAGCTCTACCACAACAACCATAACGGCACTTTCACGGATGTCGCAATTGCTGCTGGCGTGGCCTATAGCGAAGCGGGCACGGTGCGCGCCGGGATGGGTACCGATGCCGCCGATTACGACAGCTCCGGAAGGCAGAGCCTGGTGATCGGCAACTTCACCAACGAGGGCATGGCGCTTTACCATAATGACGGCTCAGGTTTATTCACGGATGACGCGCCTGCCACCGGCATCGCGAGAGAGTCGATCAACTCGCTTACCTTCGGCGCTTTCTTCTTTGACTACGATCTCGATGGCTTGCCGGATATTCTCGCCGTCAACGGCCATGTTTCCGACGACATCAGCGTGGTGCAGCCGAATGTCAGGTATGCGCAACCGCCTCATCTTTTCCGCAATTTGGGCAAGAACAGGTTTGAAGAGGTGACCACGAAGCTGGGCTCCGCGCTGCAAAAACCGATTGTGGGCCGCGGCGCAGCCTACGCGGATTTCGACAATGACGGTGATTTGGATTTATTGATTACAGCCAACAATGGACCCGCGCGGTTGCTGCGCAATGACAACGGAAACCAGAACGACATGCTGCGCGTGAAAACCGTGGGCACACGTTCGAATCGCGATGGCATAGGCGCAAAGGTCACGCTCGAAACCAACAAAGGGGCACGCCTCTTCGGCATGGTTAAGAGTGGTTCAAGCTATTTGTCACAAAGCGAGCTGCCACTAACCTTCGGGCTGGGCAAGCCTCAAGCCGGCAAGACCGTCAGACTGGAGATTGTCTGGCCCAGCGGCCAGAAGGATACAATCCGAGACATCCAGCCCGATCAGTTCATAACGGTGAAAGAAGGCGAAGGGATAAGTTCAGCCCATCCCATCGTCTTTTCCAATACATCCTCACCGTCTTCGCCGCCCGCTGCTTCGCCAAAGTGATGAGCCGACTGGTTTGACAAATCACTTATTCAGTCGAGCGAGAATCTGCTTTTGACTCTTGATGATCGCATTGCAGATACCCTGGTTCTTACTTGTTTGCCTGCGTCCCCAGCGTCTGAACCAGTGCCGCCGCTAATTGGTCTGGCTTAAACCCGAACGGCCCGGGCTGGCTCTTATATGCAATGCGGCCTTGCGCGTCGATCAAATAGAGGCGATCCGGCCAGCCCGTATAGGCCTTTTCCGTCGAATTGCCAAACTCGTCGAGCACCGCGGGAAACTCTATGCCAAGTTTTCGCACGCAAGCTCCAGCGATGAAGGCGCGATCTTCTTCAGTTTTCGGGCTGGCAAAAATAACTTTGTCTTTGATATTGCTCTCCATCTGCCAGACGTCGCTGGGATGCGCTTCGGTAATGTAGACAACCAGGAACGCAACATGCCCGCGATACTGCTGATAGAGCTTATTGAGGGCAGGAACCTCCCGCCGGAACGGCGGTCATGTGTAGCTGCCGAATACCAGAACTACGGGTTGCCGCTGGTTTAAAACGGAGAGTTGAACGCGCTCACTCTTGTCCACCTTGAGCAGCGAGAAGTCTGGCGCGGGATCTCCGGGGTGAAGCGTTCCGGCGCGAGCGTGCAGCCAGGCCGTCTCAAACGGAAAAAGCAAGAAGGGGACGGGCCCGGGCATCTTCGCCATCACCCGCCCGAAGGTTTCGGGAGGCTGATGCATCGCCCACCAAACAAAAGTTCCGAATGAAAGATAGGCAATCATCAGAACGAAAAATAGACTGAGCATGAGGCTTCGGGCGTGCGGACTCAGTTTCAAACGACCACTACGCATATTCTTTCTCGATCGCAGGTAATTGCGCGGTCGACTCGGCGTATCCCACTTCAGCCAGCCGCCTGCCATTCTCGCGATACATCTTTGCGTCGCTCGGAGCCCAAGTTGCCAGGCCGTCCACATAGCGGTTGTACATGCAGAATGCATCCGCGATAAGCACGGTATCGTGGATCTCTTTGTCGGTGGCGCCGTGCTGGCGAGCACGGTCGATATCAGAAGTTGTCACCTGTTTGCCGCCCTTTTGCACTTTGCCTGCAATCGCCGGCAGCGCTTTCATTTTGTCGGATATTGCGGCTGACTCGAAGTTCAACTTTACGGCGTTCACCAGCTTTTCATTTCCACCCAAACGGTAAGCGACCACGGCGCCATGAGCATTCTGGCAGAAGTAGCAATCGTTCTGTGACGAGACATAGCTGCGATCATTTCTCGGTCCGCAGCGCTCAGACTGTTGGGTCCCCGGAGAAGCACTTCTGCCAGCGCGTTGAGCGGTTTTGCCGTCTTCGGACTGAAAGCCATCGGCCCCAGAATGCCAGGCAAATTCTCGGGAACTTTGATGTGAGCCATGACGTCGACCTCCACAAAATCGCTAAAACAAAAACTTCAGCGCCACCTGAATGACCCTTGGGCTTACATCCGACTGGATTTGCCCGAAGGTTTGCGATTCAATGTCGCTGACCGGCAAACGGAAGTTGGTATGGTTCAAAACATTGAATAACTCGCCACGGAATTGAAGTTCTTTTGATTCCGTCAATCGAATGTTCTTGAATGCCGACACATCCCAGTTCACGTATCTTGGGCCCAGGACCGCATTGCGGCCTTCGTTTCCAAACTGCTCGACCGGGGAATTCGGGTTTTGGATAATTGGCTGAAAGGCGCTCACATTGAACCACTCCGCGGCCGTACGCGGCCCGGAATTTGAATTCCCGACGACATTGGGGCGATTGCTCGAGAATCCTGAAATCTCCGGCGCCTGCCCTTGCAGCGAAACATCGTTGGAGTCGAATACGGTGAACGGCGTGCCGCTCATCGCGGTGAAAATCCCGTTCAACTGCCAGTTTCCCAGAACCTTGCCGTACCAATTCGCGGAATGCTGCAGGAAAGGAAGGCTCCACTGGTAACTCAGCACCAGGCGATTGCGAGCATCGAACATGGATGGGCCACGCTCGGCGGCGAGATCAAAGGGATTCTGCGCCAGATCGTTCTCACCCGCCACGGGCTGCGAAGCCGACCCCGTGATGTTGAAAGAAGAAACGTCATCGATGGAGTGCGACCACGTGTACGACGCGAGGAACGACAGGCCATGGCTGAAGCGCTTGCGCAGGCTGGCTTCGAGGGCGTTGTAACTGGAGTTCGAGATACTCGCGATCTCTCCGACCGAGCCGTAAACGCAATTGTCCGGCTGGGCCAGCGTGCATCCCGAATACAGACGCCGCTGGTTGACATTATTGTCGGTCGATATGGGGTTGCCGCTTCCGTCGACGCCAGGGATGTACACGGCTGGATTGCCTTCAATGAATCGCGGCAGTCGGACACCGGTGGTGCCGACGTATCCGACCTGAAGCAGCCAAGTCCCCGCCGAACGAACGTTGAATATTCAGATTCCAATCCTGCGCGTAGGGCAGATGCAGATTGCGCGAAACCACCAGCAACGTCATGGGCTCGGGGAAGGGCACTCCGAAAGGATCCGGAGCGTAAAACGGATTGGCAAATGAGTTGATGGGAAATCCCAGCTGCAGAGTCTTAAGGTAGGGAGGGGCGCTGACCGGATCCTGCAGCGGACCACCTTCGCCGGTATAGTACGGCTCGTAGAAGATTCCGTAGGCCGCGCTGACCACCGTCTTAGCGTCCCCACGGGGGTCCCACGCCAGGCCAATGCGTGGAGCGAAAGCTGTCTTCTGGGTTGAAATCAAGCCCGCCGGCACGCCAGGATCGCCCGGATAGAGGAGTCCCGGCGGGGCGTTGGGAATGACCGTCGACTGCGCTCCGGGAACAAAGAGATTAACCTTGTTGCCATTCTCGGTGGAGGGAAAGGGCAGTTCGTAACGAAGTCCAAGGTTCAAGGTCAGGCGAGAATTGACGCTATAGGTATCCTGCCCGTAAGCATCGAGAGCTCGGTCACGAATTTCGCGGGCAAAGTTGCCACCGCCTTGCAGGAAGACCACCGGATTTCCCGACAGATAGTTGGCAAATCCGTCGTTGTAGAGGAAGTTCTCGAATGAGGGAATGCCGGCGAAGACAAAGAATCCGTTGGTGGCGATGCCTTGCAGTGCATTGATCTGGTCTCGCCGGTAACCGCCGCCGAATTTGAATTCGTGGCGGCCGTGAATCCAGCTCAGAGATCCGGAGAGGTCAAAGGTATTCTGAAAGGTGTTGCGCGGTCCGGTGATGGGGTCGCCCACCGAGGCGTACCCTCCGACCTGTATAAACGGCGGTCCGGCGGCCGAGGGCAGCGTGGGATCGTACTGAAAACCCAAGTCCGACGGCGACTCATGATTCAGGTGCTGATTCAGCAGGAACGTATTGCGGAGAAACGAAAAGCGCGCGACGCCGATGGTGGTTGCGGAAAAGATGTGCGTCTCCTGAGCGACGAAGTTCTGCGCTCGGTCATACTCGCCCACCGGGAAACCGGGCACATTGGCGCCCACTGGCGAAAGAGGATCCGTCGTTGGGCCGCTGCTGTACATGTAGCGGAAATTCAGAGTGTCAGTGCGGGAAAGATAATGATCCAGGCGCAGTCCGAATTGGTTGTTATTTTCGCTTAGAGTCTGCGTGGCGATGAATCCGTTTTCTCCCACGTTTGGCAAAGGAAAGAACGGCAAGACATTGGTTGCGATCGGATCGATGGGCGTAAACAGCGTCATCTGATTGAAAGGCACCGGTGTTCCAAAAAAGCTAAGCTGCCCTTGCGGATTGCTGCACAGACCGGTGGTCGAGTCAATTGAAGCTCCGGAGATGGACGTGCACAGCTCCGCGAAGTTGCCCTGCCTTTCCGCCGCGGAAGGCACGGTTGCAGGCACAGTCTCACCCTGCCGATTGCGGAAGCCCTCGTAATATCCGAAGAAAAACGTCTTGTCTTTGAGAATCGGCCCTCCAAAGGAGGCGCCGAACTGGTTTTGCTTCAAAGGCTGAACGCTGCGCGTGAAGTAATCAGACGAATCCATCGCGTCGTTGCGCAGGAACTCCCAAGCGGCCCCATGAAACGAATTGGACCCCGACCGTGTAACGATATTAGTCGTGGAGCCAGTATTTCGTCCGAACTCCGCATTCGCGTTATGGCTAAGGATCTTAAACTCGGCAATCGCGTCGATCGGCGGCCTGAGGACAAATCCACCGTCTACTGAGCTGACATTATCGGCGCCGTCGATCATGAAATTGTTCGATTCCGGCCGCTGGCCGTCCACGGCGTAGGCCTGGTTCTGTCGCGCCGGACCTCCCGCTTCGAGCAGTCCAGGCGTCAAGGGTGCGACGCCGGGCTGGAGCAATCCCAGCTGAGAAAAGTTGCGGCCATCCAGCGGAAGGTCGAGAATCTCACGCTCCATCACAGTCTGCCCGAGACTGCTGACTGTGCTCTGCACCAAAGCCGCGTTCGCGCTCACTTCGACTTGCTGCGTCTCCGACCCGACCTTTAGGTGAACGCCGACCGTCGCCGTTTCGTTCACATCCAACGAGATCCCTTGCTGCAGGTACTTCTGGAAGCCTTTCGCCTGAACCTCTAACTGGTAATGCCCGATTGGGAGTTCGACCAGCACGTACTCTCCCCGATGGTCCGTGACCGCACTACGAGTCAAACCGGTCTCCGTCTGCTTTGCAGTCACCGTGGCAGCCTGGACCATCGCGCCGCTCGGATCGCTCACAGTTCCGCGAATGCTCCCTGTGATTTGCTGTCCGGCAACATTCACACTTGTAAGCAGAGCCATCAGGAACAACGTCAGCGTCTTCGCGCTACGCATGCTTTCCCCCATTTGTCCTCAAGAACCAGGAATGATTTTGCAAAACAGTTTCTCGTCGGCGCTTTGGGGCACACGCGCGAGAAGCCGCACAGATCGAAGTGCGGCGACTATAGGGACGCTTTACGATCAGGTCAATAATATGAAAGCAGTATCGGTCTCCGTCGTCTGAAGAAAGGCCTGTCTTGTTTTGAAACTACCGACGGGCGGAGTCAAATGTTTGCTACGGCGCAGCCGAAGCTACACAAAAAGAGAAATGGCGCGCCCACATCCAGGGATGTTTCGGCAACTCCAGGGTAGGTTGCAGAGCCGAGAATATCCCTGCAGTTCAGCGGAGTGAAAGCGCCTGGACCGCCCGTAACCAGGGGAGTACCCAATTACCGATTGCGGTCACTAGCACTTTTATACTATTGCCCCCTAAATCATTCACCGTTAACGTCTCAAAGCGAAATCGGGATCGTCGTTTCTGAAGCAGGGAATCTTGGGTTTTGCGAAGCCGGTTCGACATCGGCGGAGCTGGGTGCATGAGAATACTGGAAGGATTGTCCGAAAAGATTCCCCTGACGGTAAAGCGCTTTCCCTTTGAAAGCGCCGCCGCGCAGCGCGGATCATCGAGCTTCCAACTGGCCAGCCTGCTCGAACAGTTTCATGGTGCAACTCGGGAGGCGAATAAGCTGGTTCTCGGCCGCGAGGCCGACGATCTGACCAGCAGGTTGGAGCCATGGTCGTGGTCGGCCACAGAATGCCTGGACCATCTGGCGCGGACTACGCTCTCGTTTCTGCCGGCCATCTCCCGGGCGGTTGCGACCGCACCCGAACTCACCACGAACCGCGCACTCCGGACGGGGACTATCGCCTTGCTGTTGATTCGTAATCTGGAGCCTCCTTATCGTCTTCGGTACAAAGTCATCCCCCAATTGGCGCCGCGGGGGCAGGATTTTGCGGCCGCATGGTCGAGTTTTGAGAATTCACAATCCCAGCTTTCGGCAGCCGTGCAGTCTGCCGCCGGGTTTGCCATTGATAAGGTGAAGGTGCCGTGTCCGTCGTGCGCGCAGGTAACTTACAACGCTTATGGGGCTTTCCGCATGCTCGCCGCTCACCAACGCCGCCATCTGTGGCAGATGGAGCAGATTCTTGGAGCGCTCGACGGGCGGCGGACGCAGACGGCGTAGGGAGCCCACGACGCACCCATTCCTCCGTGAGGACGACCGGAATCCTGCGACAATATTCCAAGCATCGTAGTCTGGACTGAACGAATGGCCGCTCAAGCCCGCGCTAACGCTTTGGACGTAATTGTTATCGGCGGAGGGCTGGCCGGGAAGGCAGCGTCGCTCCATCTGGCGAGGGCCGGACTTAGCGTCACGTGTATTGAACCGGCGGATGCCGTGCGCCAGGCAGTTGGGGAATCGCTGGACTGGTCCGCTCCCGACCTGCTGAAAGCGCTGGGGCTGCCGATGGAACAGTTGGTGAGCCAGCAGATCGCAACGTGGAAGCGTCACGTAACTTTGCAGCTCCGCGACGGCTGCTCTGAGCAATACATTCCCTCCGCGTGGCTCGCCCGCGCGCCTTTGCGCGTCGAACTCCGGACGCTGCACGTGGATCGAACGCGGCTGGACGAAGAGTTGCTGAGTCTGGTCACCGCACAGGGCGTTACGGTTGTTCGCGACAAAGTTGTCGGCGTGGAGCGAGAGGGAGACCGGATCCTTTCTGTCAAAACCGTTGGCGGCGCGATTTTCGCCGCTAAGTGGTTCATTGATTCGTCAGGATTTGCAGCACCCGTGCTGTCTCGCCACTTTAACCTGCGCGCGATCGAGTTTGGGCCGCCAAAGGTCGCATTGTGGACGTACTTTACGGTGAAGCAGGCTGTGGAGGGAACCACACTCTACATGGATCCGGGGCCATCGGAATACCTGGACTGGGTGTGGGAAATTCCAATCAACCCCGATACCGTAAGTGTGGGATACGTGGCTACCGGAGCGGCGACCAAGGCTAAACGAGAGCGGGGATTCTCCGTCGATGAGATTTTCCGGGAGCAATTGAAGAAGTATCCGCATTTTGAGCCAATGTTGATCGCTGGACCACTTGCCCCGCTGAACGTAACGTCTTTTCAATGCAGGGCGCATAAAGCAGTGGGCGGGCCGAACTGGCTGATGGCAGGCGAGGCTGCCTCGATGGTCGATCCCATCACGGCGAATGGAGTTACGGCCGCGTTAAGGCATGCGGCAGAAGCGGCATCGCTGATCTTGAAATTTCGGAAGCGCGGCGAAGTGCCCGCTCTGTTCGGAGCTCTGTACAGCAACAGAATCCTGCAACTCGCGAAATTCTTTAACAGCGGAATCGAGAGAATTGTTTACGAGCCGAACGTGAGAAATTACATTGGAGTACAACAGGCGGGAACGATCTACACGAGCATGGCGTGGACGATGAATCTGGTTTATAACCGTCTCAGACCGCGAGGCATAGTTTCCACGTTTCTCTTCAATTCTGTGATCGGCTTCTTGCGCTGGGGCGCATGGGTTTTCTATCAGTTTTGCCGGCAATTTAAGAACGTATCGGGTACAGCGGGGTCGGACGGCCCGGTAGGATTCCGGGCGTAACGATCATTACAGTTTGTGCTCCGGCGACACGATGTGGAAAGGTGGGAGTGATGAAGAACGACGAAGAAGGCGGAAACCAGATTTCAGGACGCGGTCACGATCCTCAGGCTAAGAAGTCGGCCACGAAGATCAGGATCATCGAAGATGCTGAGGCCACCGGAGAAACCGCCGCGGCTTACGACTTTTGGCGAGCAGGCTCGGGAAGACAGCAAGTACCTGGCATTATCAAGTGCTTCGGATCGAGGCCTGACTTCCTGCGTCGTGTGATCGATCTGGGAAACACCGTCCATTTCTCGGAGGGACATCTTTCTCGTCGACACAAAGAAATGATCGCCAGCTACGTCTCTTATCTGAACCGGTGCCCGTATTGACTGGACAGCCATGCCTACTTCCTGCGTGTTCAGGGAGCATCCGATCAATGTGTGAAGGCAATCGTCGAAGGCAAGCTTGACGAGGCGGACCTTACGCCGGCGGAGCGCGCGTTGCTGGCGTATGTGGAACTGATCACTCGCGCAGCTTATCGCTCGACTGCAAACGATGTTGAGAAGCTGCGCTTGGCAGGCTGGAAGGAAGAGCAGATCTCAGAGGCTGTATATATCACAGCACTGTTCGCTTTCTTCAATCGCGTCGCAGACGCCTTCGGCGTTCCGTCTCAGGACTACCTCACAACGGAGAAATTGACTCCATGAGCTTCGGCGGCAGTTCTTAATTCATCTGCGTAGGCTGCATGCGATTGCTCCATCACGTAGACATTGGTTGTCATTGGATGCAGCCCGATATAGGGGAGCCATCACGCGTGCAGCTCAATCTCAGCATCGAGTATCGATCTCTCGTTCATGGCTTTCTAACTGCGATATCGCTTCGGATCATCTTCAAGTCGTCGCCGGCGGACTGGAGCGCTTGCTGGGCCTCGTGGTGAGAAACGAACCCAGTATCGTCATAAAGGGCCAGATTGCGCTTCCTGCGGAGACGGTCAAACACAACTAGCAGACCAGCATGTTTCTTGTCGATCCGCGAACGCGCGAAGTCGATGATGGCGATGTGGTGCTCAGGCTGACTCCTCGCACGGAATCTGTGACTAAACATGAACCCCAGCGAAGCCTTGAGCATTGCTTCGTAGGCTTGCTGAAGGCAAGCCTCCTCGTCAAAGGCGAGAATTTTGTGGGCCGACGCCAGTTTTTTATCCGCGCTCGCGAGGAAGCGGTCGATTTGTGCCCAATCAACGGTGTGCGACTTTAGTTTCTTCATTTGAGCCCACGAGCGGAATGCGCTTATTGTGCCAGAGGTTTTCCAGAAAGGCATCTTTCCGAGCACGGCGCGACCCGAATTCCTTCGGCGTAAGCACGGTGTAGTTGATTTCGCGACCTAGTTTCCGCACAAGCGCTCGTACTGCCTGTGCTAAATCTTCCTCGCGCGGGGAGCCAATTACGAGCACGTCTATATCGCTGGCAGCGTCCTGCTGGTTGCTTGCAAACGAACCGTACAAGTATGCCTCGTCTATTCCCTCAATTCTTTTGACGGCTTGCCCGATCAACTGTGCAGCACCAATAGTCTTTGCGACGATCTTGCGCACTTCATCAAAAAGCGGATACTCCCGGTTCAGTTGAAAATATTTTTGGCGGCCAATCACTTCCGACCGAAATAGTCCATCGCGCTCTAAGCGTCCCTTCCAGTTCGCAGGAATCACGCCGGCCCTGATGGCTGCGGGGCGCAAGTATTTCTGCACCATGATGGACGCGGACAGCGGCTTCTTGCCTCTCAGCTTTACGCTGGGAAACACATAGTCGCCTTCCTCGGCATACTTCGTTCTCTCGCGCCATGCGAGGAGGAAGCCAGCCAAAAAGCGGATGCATGGGAACGGGAGCCTTGGACGCTTTCGACTTCGGCTCTTTGAATCTCCCCCACACATAAGCTCGTCTCACGTAAATCACCGGATCGTTTCAAATCAACTCGGATATCCGGGCACCCTTGGCGGGTTTGAATGTATGGATTTTGATGAAGCGGGTCTGCCAGTCGAGATAGGCGTTTAGCCCCGAGCGGGAAAAGAGATTACCTTATGAAAGCAAAGAACATGCCGTACGCTCTGTCGGAAATAATTCCTATTCTTTAAATTTATACTGCCTCCGCCAGCTGACTTTCCAGGGAATCGAATGCGCCGCGCGGCATCCACAACTCTCTGAAATTGCGGGTCCATAATTTCCTGCTCAGGCTTTAGCTGATCCGCCCTGCTGCGCGGCGCGCAGGTCCTGATGCTCGAAGGCCAATGCCATGCGGTCAATTTCGGCTTTGTTCAGGCAGTGCCGCACGGCGGGGCATGGACGGACTGTGCAAACGACAACGACGAAAGATCGAGGTCGCTGGCCCGTCATCGCCAGAGATCTCCATTTGTGGAAGTTAAGTTTGAGTGGAAACTTTAATTGGCAGACCGCAGTCTCATATCCGCTGCCTCCGCTCGTTGAATCAAGGCGTACTACTCTTTCATCGCGCTATCCCAATGCTCGTCAGCCTTGCCGTCTTTGATTCGCCACATGTCGAACCAGGTAGTTGTATAGGTCTTGGACGGATCCTTCGGATCTTTGTACTGGCGCAGCCATGCCACTGTTACCAGGTCCCCTTCGGCCGTTACCGACACAATCCTGCTTTTGAGCTTTGGCTGAATCGGCTGAGGTTTAACCCTCATCACTTGGGTAAAGAATGTTACGACGCCGGGTAAGCCGGATGCCGCGTTGGGATTGTGCTGAAGATACCGCTGCGTCAAATATTTGTCGGCCAATTCCCAATGATTGGCTTCCAGTAAATCGCGAAAAATCCATACACCACTTGTTTGTTGGCATTAAGCTTCGGATCGGTGCTCCTGAACAACGCTTCCGGCTCCGCTGCGCCAACCACTGGTTCCTGGGCTTCTAGCGGTGTCAACGTCGCCAGGGCCGTGAATACAATTAAAATTGTCCAATACTTTTTTATTGATGTCATCCATGTTTCTAAGGCGCCGGTTGCCATTAGGGCCGACGGCAGACAAAAGTTTTGGCCTCGTCCGTGTTACCACTGCCCTTGTAGTGAGGCGTTTCCGGATAAGGGCAGAGGGGACGACTACGCCCGGGGAAAGCATGACCGGTGGCAACCATGCTCTCTGGAGGACTTCCCTTTTCAACCCACTCTTGTATGGCGGCGAGTGCATCGAAGTTGTCCAGGGCGGGGCCTCCGAAACAATGGTTCATGCCCGGAATCCTGAACAGCCGCGCAAACCCTCGCGCCTGTTCCATACCGCCATTGTCCTCGGCCATGCGCTGGTAATAGCGGATCAGATCGTTGGCAGAGAAAACGGGATCGCTCATTCCGGTGTACAAAATGATCTTGCCCCCATGGTCACTGAACGGCGCAAGCTTGGTCGACGCAGCGTTGATTAGATTCGCTGACTTGTTAATTCTTGCGGGATCCGTGTCGAAGTTAAACGCAGATGGACCACTCAGGGGCGGTTCTCCAGGCAGGAGCGCGATATGATTCACAAACTCCGGATAGATGAGGACATTGATCGCCGGCATTTGTGGAGTGCCGAGAATCCAACTCCTCCAACCGACCGCACCGATGCCCGCATCGTACGGCCAATCGGAGTAGAGAGGCTTGCCGGCCGAGTTCTTTGGGCCTTCGAAAGTAGTCTGGATTGCGTGTACTTGGGCCGGAGATAAACACGAGTCGTTCTTTTCGGATTTGCATTGCAGTACGGATGGGTCAAAATGGCAAGCCTCGGGATTGTCAATCATGCCGTCGGTCAAGCCATCGAGCGAGTCGCATGCTTTCAACACAGCCTTGGCGAGGAGATCGAGATCCGATTCGGACATCGCCTGATTCAGGAGCGGCATACCGTTCGGGGCCTTTGGTGAAATCTCTGCAAACTTAGCCGTGAACCAAGCTTCTGCAACTGCAGCGTTGGTCAGGTCGAAAGCCGGATCGCCCGCTACGACGCCGTCGAAATCCAAAGGATATCGCTGGGCCGCAATCATGGCTTCACGGCCCCCATTCGAACATCCGACCATATAGGAGTGCTCCGGAGCCTTGCCGTAGTATTGGGCGACAATCTTTTTTGCGACGCCAGCCACCAAATCGGTCGAGCGATACTGGTAATCGGCACGAGCTTCGGGATCGGCGCCAAAAGATCCGTCACCAGGGTTTTTTCCCTGATGGCCCCCATCGGTTGAGACGACTGCGTATCCTCGAGCCAGCGCCGACATTGTGGGTGCGCCGGGAGGTCCGACCGGTCCCACCGCAGGATTAATGAAACCATCCATCCCGCCGCCGCCTTGAAAAAGGAACCTGCCAGTCCAAGGATTTGGCAGGCGTAATTCAAATTTGTCGCCGTATTCGACGCCATCCGGCCCGGTATGCTTGTTAATCTCTCCCTCGACCAGGCAGTGCGCTGGCTGCGGGCCAAACGGACCAACGGGGGTTCCATCGGGTACATCCTTCACGCTCGAAACGGTTGTGTTCTCGATTTGCATCGAGATCAAACGAGCGCAGGCCGCGGAATGGGTTGCCCTCGCGGAATTGGCCGTTTGTGCCAGTGCGCCCGAAGTATTCACCATGTCTGAAACTGTGCCGCTACCGACTTGGCCCCATAAAGGGAAGGGAACGGTAACGCAGAGCCACAACAAGAACATCAAATGGCGGACAACCCTGTGCGCGCGGGACATAGGTTAACTCCTTGAGTGCAGACGTGGCCTACGAACGAAGACCATCACAAGTAATAAGGTGCGAGAAAGAACCCCACGAATCCGCCAAAGCATATTGGGAATGAGACACGCGATTTGTCAATACCTATTTGCGAGATGTCCAATACCTAGAGGGTATGGATCACGCTTAAGGCGACGCTACAATCGCGCTCGCGGGGTTTCGCCGACTGCTTCGATTTCGAGCAACTGACAGATGATTGAAGAGCGGCTTCGTGGATGAGAACCGAGTCCACTAAGCACGCCGATTCGGCTTGTGGTTGTTAACAGTGATGCGCTTTGGTTTCAGGTGCCTGTCGGAAGGGTTGGACGTACCTGAACGGCGTCCGAAAATGTCGTCGGTGTCCTGGGTCAGATCAACAACAGCTGGGATACTCTCGAAGATCTTGCAGGCAAAATTCACAAAGTCCAAAACGGATTTTTCCTGTTCCTCGGTCCGCCATACGATGCGGACCTCCATCGTGGCAGAACGCTCCATCAGGGGTATCGCGACGAGCCTGTCGGCAAAGGACGGGTGGCATGGATTCTTGCCTACTGCGAGATAGATTCCTTTTCCGGAGTCGACGAGGATCGCGCCGGCTTCGTCGTAGGGCATCGTGTGTGTCGGAACGATCTTGAGTTCCAGGCCGGACTGGCGATACAGTTCGAGGGTTTTGTCGTAAGCGCCCGGAGATATAGCGCGATCAATCAGCAGAACCGACTGGTCCGCCAAATCCTTCAAGCGCAGACGATGCCTCTTAGCCAGCGGGCTTGAGCGACGCAAGACCACCGAGATTCTCTCCTCAAACAGCCGTCGCGACGAGAATTCCGGCCCCTCGATCGGGGGCCGCAAAAAACCCACATCAATTTCGCGAGCGCTCAGCGCTTTCGTCTGCCGTCCGGATGCAATATCTCTGACGTCAATCTCAACGCCAGGGAAAAGTCGAAGTTGGCGGTTGATGACGCGACTGACGATGTCTCCCAGTCCTTTGCCGATCCCAATTCGGACAGTTCCTATCTCGCCCTCTTTGGCGCGTCGGGCGATTTCAATCGCACGCGCTGCGTGTTGAAGCACGGTTCGAGCCTCGCGAAGAAATCGAACACCGGCGTCGGTCAGCAGCACCCGGGAGGAGTTTCTCTCCAATAGCCTGACATCAATCTCGGACTCCAGGTGTTGAATCTGGCGGCTCAGAGGTGGTTGGGCGATCTGAAGACGTTTGGCCGCCTTGGTGAAGTTCAATTCTTCAGCGACGGCGACGAAGTATCGCAGTTGGCGCAGCTCCATGACAACGATCCTACTCGAACTCTCTTTGCTAAACAATACCCAAAAGGTATGGAGATTGCTCCAGTTAGGTATTGACAAGGATTTGAGGAGTGACGGATAGTGTGTCTGCTCGTGGGGAGCAAACACTGCGGTTCTTAATTTCCCTAAGACTCACCGGCCCACGTCGGCCCAGGAGGCAGGGTATGTTCCGTTCGCGTCACGCAGTTGGCCATTTGCTAATGCTGGTGTCAGGTTGCCTGTTGATTCACCCTTCGCTGATGGCGCAAGTTGGCAGCGGAACCATTTCCGGTACGGTCACCGATTCTTCGGGCGCCGTCATGCCTCAGGTCTCGATTGTGGTGAAAAACACCCAAGAGGGTACCGCCACAACCCTGACCACGAATGCGCAGGGGCTCTACGTCGTTCCGGGCTTGGTCGTCGGAACGTACGACGTGCAAGCGCAAGCGAAGGGTTTCAAGACGCAAGTCCGCCGGGGAATCACACTGACCGTTGGCAGCACCTTGGTTGTTGATTTCGCGCTGCCGGTTGGCGAGGTGGCGGAAACGGTGGAGATTCAAGATTTTCCCAGCCAGGTGGAAACGACCTCATCGGAAATCTCTGCGTTCGTCGGACAGAACCAGATGCAGAATCTGCCGCTCAACGGCCGTAATTTCGAGCAGCTGATTCTGCTGGCACCGGGCGTGCAAACCGTGACGACTGGGACGCAGAACTCCTTCTACGGCAGAGAAGCCAGCTACTCCATTGCCGGCTCGCGGCCGGAAGGGCAGGCACTTCTTCTGGACGGAGCAAGCATTCAAGGCTTTTGGAACCATGGTGCGGGAAACAGCATCATCGGAACGTCGCTGGGGGTGGACGCGATTGGCGAATTCCAGATTCTGACCAATTCCTACAGCGCCCGGTTTGGCGGCAGTGGGAGCGTGATGAATGCCACTACGCGCTCTGGAACGAACGATGTGCACGGTGAGGTCTACGATTTTCTGCGAAACAGCGCACTCGACGCCCGCAACTTTTTTAACACCGCGCCATTTAGTCAGGACGCGTTCCGCCAAAATCAGTTTGGAGGGGCGCTTGGCGGCCCGATTAAGAAAGACCAGATGTTCTTCTTCGTGAACTATGAGGGCGTCCGGCAATTGCTCGGTCAAACTGCCCTTGCAACGGTTCCCGATACTCTAGCCAGACAAGGCATTATTCCGTGCAGCATTAACACCGACCCGACCCTGATTTGCAACCCAAACGGCACAGTGACCGTGCCGATCAATCCTGCATCGCAGGCCATATTGAATCTTTATCCGGCAATGGGCCCGGGATCTACCGAGATTGGCGGCGGCGTAGCACAGATTATCTCGCGCGGGTTGCAGCCAGCCAATGAAGACTATGTCACCACGCGATGGGACTACCATGTCTCGCCAAACGACTCCATTTTCGCGCGCTATGTTTTTGACAGCGGCGGCTTGACAGACCCCTTCGCGTCACTGGCTTCGCCGGACGGTCTTTACCCCGAGCAGTCCAAGGGGCGGAACCAGTACCTTACGCTCGGGTACAAGAAGCTCGTGTCCTCGAGTTTGTTCAACGTGGCACGCTTCAGTTTTACGCGGACCCATATGCAGGCGTTCACCACAGTGAGCAATCCGGCACTGCAGTTTTTCAGCGCTTACGGAGAAAGCAGACAGGACGGCACGATCAACGTGCCCGGGATCAGCAGTATCGGGCCGAGTTCATTCACTCCAAATTTTGAAATTCAAAACACATTTTCGCTGGCAGATGACATTTTCTGGACGCATGGAAAACATACCTTCGAGGTCGGTCTGGAATTCCGCAGACTACAGAGCCCTCTCTCCAACGGGTATTTCAACGATCAGGGATGGACCTTCCCGAATTTAGGGAGTTTTCTTGAAGGTCAGCCCGTAAACCCCAACGATCCCCCCATTACCTTAATTGGCGCCCTGCCGGGAGAGGACAATTCCTACCGAAGTTTTCGGGAAAACGACCTGTTTCCCTATATTCAAGATACGTGGAAGGTGGCCAAGACGGTCACCTTGAATTTAGGCCTCCGCTATGAGTTCGTCTCCAATCCGGTCGAAATTCACAACCAGCTTTGCGCATTCATCGATCCAAGCAACCCCGCCACAACTGGCTGCACGCCTGTGTCGCACGTTTTTCCGTCGAATCCTTCGGTGAAGAATTTCGACCCGCGCGTCGGAGTTGCATGGGATCCGTTCAAGGACCACAAGACTTCCATCCGCGCCGGGGCGGGACTGTTCCACGATCTGATCCAGGTCCGGAACTATCACCCGGCTTACATCTTTGCCAGCCCGTATCAGACGGCATTGTCGCTGTGCGTATTTGGCGGTCCTCCGTGTAGTTTCCCGACTCCTTTTCAGGGGATCACCGTGCCCATCCCCACGATTGGAGAGGCACTGGAGTACAACCCCGGTACGACGCCGTTCGTTTTCCAATACAACCTCGGCGTGCAACGCGAGATTATGCCCGGTACCGTGCTGAGCGTCAGTTACGTGGGATCGAGAGGCTATCACTTGTTCGTTCAGAACGACCTGAACCCCTCAATCCCTGTTACTGACATTAATGGTCAGCAAAACTTCCTCGGCACGGATCCTGGGCAGCCGGACAATGTTCCAACGGTTCGCAAGAATCCCAACCTTGGCGCCTTTGCCTACAACACGCCCGACGGTTCGTCCTGGTACAACTCGCTCCAGGTTTACGTGACTCGCAATCTCGCCAAGAACTTACAGTTCCAGACGACATACACCTATTCGAAATGCATGGACTACGGATCCGTAGCTTTCGGATTGGAAGCGTCCAACAGCCTGGCACAAGCCCGATCCGATCCCTACGATCTGTCGCGGGACAAGGGAGTGTGCGATTTCGATGTGAAACACAACCTGGTCGCGAACACGGTTTACATGTTGCCGTTCCAGGGGAATGCATTTGTGAGCGGCTGGCAGGTTAGCGGAATTGTTTCCGCACGCAGCGGAACCCCTTTCGGCCTGCAGATCCCATTCGATCAGGTCGGGTTGAACGATCCAGCGGGGCAGCCGGCCGAAAGACCCAATCTCGTACCGGGACGAAGTGAAAATCCCATCCTGGGTCATGTGAATCAATGGTACGACCCCACAGCTTTTTCGTTGGAACCTGCGGGCGAATTGGGAAATCTTGGCAGGAACACGCTGGTCGGCCCCAGATTTGTGAGTTTCGATATGGGCTTGGCCAAAAACACCCGCATTAGAGAAACCATGAATCTCGAACTCCGGTTTGAGGCGTTTAACCTCTTCAACCATCCGAATTTTGGTTTGCCAAACCAAAACATCTTCTCTGGTGTGGGCCCAGGCAACGTGGGAATTGTGAATCCCACCGCCGGCCAGATTACAACTACAGTCGGCACATCGCGGCAACTGCAAGTTGCGTTGAAGTTCCGCTTCTGAAGAAAGATACTGCACAAAACGCAAGGTCGATTTCGTGAGCTTTCCGTAGGTTTACCCAATCGAGTTCTCGGCAGTGGTACAGGAGAGAAGAATTCACAATGACACGGTCCCTCAAAAGTTGGTTCACTGGCGTACTGGCAGGAACTCTGGGATTGGGATTGGCGGTCGGTGCCTTTGCCCAGTCATTAGACAAGATTGACGTGAGCAAGATGAATCCGTCTGGACTTCTGGTGGACAAATACAGCTACATGGCACAGCCTTACAGTTTCTACTACTTCCACCACATGGATGAACTGGGGTTCCGCACTGACTTGGTGCGAAAAGGAAGCCAGATTTACCCGTTGAAGAATCCAACCGGGGCTTTCACGCTGAAGTACACATTCCATGGCAACGAATACGTGCTGGACGATTATTTGCAGCGAAATTTCGTTACCGGCCTACTGGTCCTCCACGACGATCAGATCGTCTTTGAGAAGTACCTTCACGGAGCGGATCAAAGTTCAAGATTCGTTTCTCAGTCCGTGGGCAAATCAATCGCATCCATCCTGGTCGGCGCGGCCGTCAGCGACGGAAAAATCAAGAGTGTCGACGATCCCGTCATAAAGTACCTCCCGTATCTGTCGGCCAGCGGATATCGCGCCGTCACGATTAAGAACCTGCTCGAGATGGCGAGCGGGGTTGATTACAGCGAGGACTACAAAGACCCAAAGTCCGGCGCGGCGATCATTGGCGCGGCTTTGATTACGGGCAAACCCTCATTCCAAGACTTTGCGAAATCCGTGAAGCCGACGAGTACGCCGCCCGGAACGGTCTTTAACTACCAGAGCGTCAATACACAGGTACTGGGGCTCCTGCTGGAAGCGGTCACGGGCAAGCGCTTGAACGAATATGCCGAGGAGAAACTCTGGAAGAAGATTGGCGCTGAGCAGGACGCATTTTTCTACGAGGCGAAGACACAGCCGGACACCTGCGCGTTCGCTTGTTTCAACGCGACGGCTCGAGACTATGCGCGCGTTGGGCTGATGATGATGCGCGGCGGAATGTTGGGGACCGACCGGGTAGTGCCCGAGTCTTGGGTGCACGACTCAACGACTCCAGGCGCGGACTTTCTTAAGCCAGGATCGTTGGGGGCAATCGGCGGACCGCTTGGCTACGCCTACCAGTGGTGGATTCCACCGGGCAATGAAGGCGCGTTCGAAGCCGTCGGCATATACGGTCAGTCGATCTATGTAAATCCCAAAATGCATGTCGTGATCGTGCAGACTTCGGCTTGGCCAGAAGCCTTGGGCGGCGGGCAGGATATCGAAGAGGAGAACGCTATCGTGACTGAAGCAATCGCTCACGCGGTGGGGAACTCTCGGTGAGATACAGAAGAGGCTCCGTTCCCGCAGCAGGGCATCTGACACCGCAATGATGCAACCTTGACGGGCTGATCCTTCGCCCCGGTGATTCCGAAAATGTGAGTGTGGCCGGTCTAGGAGAAGTTTGTGTCGGAACTAGGAGTTATCTGCCAAGGACCAAGGAGTGAGGAAGTGGTTGTTAAAGAAATCCAAGACGGGATCGCAATCGTCAAGATCGACAATCCGCCGGTGAACGCACTGGGGCCGGGAGTGCCTGAAGGCATAGAGCAGGCGATCACAGAGGCGGGAGCGGACAGTGGCGTGCAAGCGATTGTTCTGACGGGGGCGGGTGCAACATTTGTTGCTGGAGCCGACATCAAGCAACTGGAAGACTTGGCTTGGGGGCAAGGTCCGGGGGCGCCGAACATCCATGAACTATTGCTGAAAATCGAAGACTGTACGAAGCCCGTGATCATGGCAATCCATGGCACCGCTCTCGGCGGAGGCCTTGAACTTGCGATGGCCGGACACTACCGCATCGCTGTGAGGACCGCGAAGTTTGGGCAGCCCGAAGTGAATCTGGGAATCATACCCGGCGCAGAAGGCACACAAAGGCTGCCGCGGCTTGTGGGAGTCGAGAAAGCCATCGAGATGTGCGTGACCGGGAAACTCCTGACGGCATCAGAGGCGCTGGAAGCAGGGATCATTGACTCGATTGTCGAAGGCGACCTGCGCTCGGAGGCGATCGCCTATGCTCGCCGTATCGCCAAGAGCGGCACTCCCAACCGGAAGACCCGTGAACAGGCAGCCGCGATAAGGCGGAGCGCGTCGCTGGAAGACGCGCTGCGTGCCGGTGAAGAGCTGGCTCGAAAAGTAAAACGAAACCAAACGGCACCATTAAGGGCGTTAGAGGCGATTCGCGCGGCCGCGACCCTGCCCTTTGAAGACGGCTGTGCCCGAGAGCGGCAACTCTTCAATGAGTGTGCGACCTCCGAACAGTGCCGGGCTTTGATTCACTGCTTCTTCTCCGAACGGGCCGTAACAAAGGTCCCCGGTCTCAACAAACAAACAGTGGCTTCGCCGATCGAACAGGTTTTCATCGTGGGTGCCGGAACGATGGGGCGCGGAATTGCGATGGCCTGCGCAAACGCGGGCATCATTGTTGCCCTGCAAGATTCCAGTCAGGAAGCGATCGACGCTGCTATGTCGGCGATTCGCAAGAACTACGATTCCTCGATCCAACGCGGGCGCCTCACCCAGGAGGGAGTCGCAGAACGGCTGAATAGAATCAAACCGGAACTGGATTACCAAAGAGCGGCGACCGCAGATCTGGTAATCGAAGCTGCGTTTGAGAACATGGAACTGAAGCGTTCGATCTTTTGTGCGCTCGATAAGGTCGTGAAGCCCGGCTGCATCTTGGCCTCGAACACCTCGACTCTGAGTATTGATGCGCTTGGGTCTGCCACCGAACGGCCCGAGTGGGTCCTAGGCCTTCATTTTTTCAGTCCGGCGAATGTAATGCGGTTATTGGAAATCGTGCGCGGACAGTCCACGTCGACTCAAGCTGTAGCCACCGCACTTGCCTTTGCGAAGCGGCTATCTAAAGTAGGCGTGGTCGTGGGGAATTGTCCGGGCTTTGTCGGTAACCGGCTGATGTTCCCCTACATGTATGAGGCGCAGTTTCTGGTGGAAGAGGGCGCGACTCCCGAACAGGTGGATCGTGCGCTCCGCGGATTCGGCATGGCGATGGGGATCTTCGAAGTCGACGATATGGCTGGACTGGACGTGGCGTGGCGAGTACGTCGCGAGCTGCGCCAGTTCACTGCACCCGGAGACCGTAAACCTCTCGTCGCCGACGTGCTCTGCGAGATGCAACGCTTCGGACAGAAGACCGGAAAAGGCTGGTACATCTACAGGGGTGATGGCAAGCCCTCTCCCGATCCCGAAGTTCTCGAAATGATCCGCTCATTGTCAAGAAGGGCGGGCATTCCGCAGCGGCAATTCACCGATGCGGAAATAATCGAGCGTTCTCTATTCGGCTTAATCAACGAGGGTGCGCGCGCGCTGGAAGAAGGCTTTGCCTTGCGAGCGTCCGACATCGATGTCATTTATGTCAACGGGTATGGATTCCCTGCATGGCGTGGTGGACCGATGTTCTACGCGGATACAGTGGGCTTGAGACACATCGTCGAGCGCATATCGACCTACGAAGGTGAACTCGGAGCACGGTGGAAGGTCAGCCCACTGCTGCGCGAGCTTGCTCAGGCTGGCAAGACTTTTCGTACTTTCGACAAAGAACGTAGGGCTTAAAAAACAGAGATGAGTGAAGTCGGCACACGACCGGTGCATGTCGCGGCGCAGCGAGCAACCGTTGATTACGGAGCCAATGGCGTCGTCTATGTCCGCTCTACGGAACCTCTCCGCGAATATCCCGTCCGTCTGACGGACCGCCTGGAATTCTGGGCAAAAGAAGCGCCTAACAGAGCATTTCTGGCGCAGCGAGCGCCCGATGGAAAATGGCAGAGCACGACTTACGCTACTGCTTGGAAGAGAGTGCAAGCTCTCGCGGCGGGGCTTCTTCGGTTGGGTTTGTCGCAGACCCGGCCTCTCATGATCCTTTCTGGCAACAGCACTGAGCACGGTCTGATAGCCCTTGCCGCGATGCACGTTGGTGTTCCGTACGCGCCCATCGCTCCGGCCTACTCCCTGGAAGTTCGTGAGTTCACTGCACTCAATCACATCTGGGAGAACCTCAGGCCCGGTGCAGTATTCGTTCAAGTGGGATCACGGTTCACTCGCGCATTGCGTGCGGTGCTGCGCGAAGCGATTCCAGTTGTCTATCATGGCTCAAGCCCAGACGGAATTCCTGCGACTTCACTGGCTGAGTTGGAGAGTGAAGAGCCTAGTAATCCCGTGAACGATGCGAACCGCCTGGTGAGCCCGGATACGGTCGCCAAAATACTGTACACGTCCGGTTCCACCGGTCTGCCGAAAGGCGTGATCACAACGCATCGGATGCTGTGCTCTAACCAGCAGATGCTTCGGCAAGTAATGCCATGCCTTGCGGAAGAACCACCGGTGCTCTGCGACTGGCTGCCATGGAATCACACGTTCGGCGGCAGCCACAACTTTGGAATCGCGTTGTTTAACGGCGGGACGCTCTACATTGATCATGGCAGACCCACAGCCGATGGGTTCCAAGAGACGTTGCACAACTTGAGCGAAATTGCTACCACCGCATATTTCAACGTGCCCAAGGGCTATGAAATGCTGGTGGCGCATCTGCGAAACAATTCTAGATTCAGCCAACAATTCTTCAGTCGTCTGAATCTTCTTTTCTTCGCAGCGGCAGGATTGAACCAGAGGGTGTGGAATGAGCTAGAGAGCATCTCGCTCGAGACCTGTGGGCAGAAGATTTTGGTCGTTACCGGTCTGGGTGCAACTGAGAGCGCGCCTTTCGCCTTATCGACGGGTATCGAAGGAGCTTTTCCGGGATTGATCGGGTTGCCGGTTCCTGGAGTCGAACTGAAACTGGTGCCGGTGGAAGGACAGATTGAAGCTCGATTGCGCGGGCCCTCGATTACACCAGGGTATTGGCGCCGTCCAGAGCTGGACGCGGCCGCTTTCGATGAGGAGCGCTACTATCGGATGGGCGATGCCGTACGATTCGTGGACCCGACCGATGTTCAGAAGGGATTTTTGTTTGATGGTCGTCTCAATGAAGACTTCAAACTATCAAGTGGAACGTGGGTGCGAGTCGGAACGCTCCGCATGCGCCTGCTCGCGCACTTTGGCGGACTCGTCCGAGATATCGTTTTTGCTGGTCCCGATCGACACTTCGTGGCAGCCTTGTTTTTTCCGGAGATTTCTTCATGCCGCGGTCTTTGCAACGGCTTGGCGGAAGGTGCATCGGCCGCCGAAGTTCTTGCCCATGGCGAGGTCCGACGGACCTTCCTCGAAAAACTCCAGAGTTTTGCGGTGCTTAACCCTGGCAACTCGACCCGCGTGCAGCGAGCTGTGATCTTGGAGATGCCGCCTTCCCTTGAGGCTCGGGAAATCACCGACAAGGGATCGATCAATCAAGCTATGGTTTTGAAAGCCAGAGCGACACTGGTGGAGTCACTCTATCGAGACGTACCACCGAAGAATGCCTTAGTACTTGAGGAGACAAGGGTATGACCCTGTTTGGTGGGAACGTCGCATCACTCACCGCGATTGACATGCACGTGCACCTTGAACCGGAACAGGAAAACGATGTGGATGACGCGGCCAAGAAATACTTCGGCGATTCTGGAGCCGCCCGCAACCACAAGGGAATGGCGGAATACTATCGCTCACGCAAAATCGGATTCGTGGTGTTCAGCGTGGACGAACAATTAACGGGCAAACCTTCTGTTGGCAACGATGAAGTTGTACGCTTTGCAACCGAAAACGCCGATATAGCCATTCCATTCGCCAGCATAGATCCGCACCGGGGAGCGGAGGGCATCGCAGAGGCTAAGCGACTCCTGTCTGCGGGAATTGTTCGAGGACTCAAATTGCATCCTCCGGTGCAGCAATTCCTCCCGGACGATCGTATTGCTTACCCGCTGTACGAAGTCTTTGCCGAGGCGCGTCTTCCTGTGATCTTTCACACTGGACACAGCGGAATCGGAACCGGACTACGTGGCGGAGGCGGCGTGCGTCAGAAATACGGCAATCCGCTGCCCATCGATGACGTGGCGGTGGACTTTCCTGACATGCCGATCATCATGGCCCATCCGTCCTTTCCTTGGCAGGACGAGGCGATTTCTATTTGCCTTCACAAGCCCAACGTCTACATCGATCTCTCCGGGTGGTCGCCCAAGTATTTTGCTCCGCAATTAATCCAATACGCCAATACTCTCCTCAAACACAAAGTCCTGTTTGGGTCGGACTATCCCTTGATTACCCCTGACCGTTGGATGACGGATATGGAAAAAACAGCCATTCGAGAAGAAGTTCGTCCGTTGATCCTCAAAGAGAATGCTCGCAAGCTGTTGGGAATCGTCTGAGATCGGATAAGGGAAGCCTTATGTTTCTGCGCAACTACTGGTATGCCGTCGCATGGGACGGAGAAGTGAAACGCGAGCCGTTTGCCCGCACGGTTTGCGGCGAGCCACTGGTGTTGTACCGTCACCTCAACGGGGAGGTGTCTGCTTTTGAGGATTGCTGCCCACACCGGCTCCTCCCGCTCTCGATGGGATTTCTTAAAGGCGATCACTTGGTATGCAAGTACCACGGGCTGGAGTTCGATGAGTGCGGCAAATGTGTGTGGATGCCAGGACAGCAAGGCATTCATAGCGGTACGGAGATTCGAAAATATCCGGTTGCGGAAAAACACCGCTTTGTTTGGGTTTGGATCGGAGATCCATCTCTCGCCGACGAGAAGAAAATCCCCGACCTTCCCTGGTGCTCAGACTCAAAGTGGGTCTTCGACGGTGGCACGTACCACGGCGAGTGCGACTATCAGCTGCTGGTAGATAATCTGATGGACTTGTCTCATGAGACGTTTGTTCATCCTTCCAGCATCGGGCAGCATGAAATTCTGGAGGCTCCCATCAAGTCGTCTACGGATGAAAACTCAGCCACGGTGACACGATGGATGTACGACATAGTTCCGCCACCTTTTTGGGCCTCCAATCTCAGGTCGACGGAGAAGTGTGACCGCTGGCAGATTTGCCATTTTTCGTTGCCTTCCAACGTTATGATCGATGTGGGCGTCGCGCCAGTTGGGACGGGTGTCCCGCAAGGAGACCGTTCCCGCGGAATCACCGGCATCGTTGTGAACCTCATGACCCCTGAAACTGAAACCACGACGTGGTATCACTGGGGCATGGCCCGCAATTTCCTGATCGAGGACCGCGGTCTGACCGCTCGCATTCGCGAAGGCCAGAAAGCGGTTTTTGCGGAGGACCTGGAAATTCTTGACGCACAGCAAAACAACATTCTCCATTTCAAAGATCGCGCGTTACTAAACCTGAAGATCGATGCGGGCGGGGTTCAGGCCAGGAGGCTTGTCGACAGGGAGTTTGCCCGGTCTTCGGGCAGGTAGATCGTCTGGATTGCAGATTCACTATCGTATGCGAATCGAAACACAGGTTGGGATTTTGGGAGCAGGCCCGGCTGGTCTTCTGTTGGCTCAGCTATTGGCTGTGCAGGGTATCGATTCCTTTGTCATCGAATGTCGGACTCGCGAATACTGTGAAACGCGTGTGCGCGCCGGCGTGCTCGAATGCGGAACCGTGGACTTGCTGAAGGAGGCTGGAGCCGGCGAGCGCCTGCAGCGGGAAGGCTTGCAACACGAAGGTGTGTACCTGAGGGTTCGAGGCAAGGACCACCACATCAATTTCCGCGAACTCACGGGCGGCAAGACGATCACCGTGTATGCACAGCAGGAAGTCGTGAAGGATTTGATCGCGCTTCGGGTTGGCGGAGGCGGAGAGATTGTGTTCGAAGCCGAAAAGGCTACGATCCACCAGGTTGAAGGCCCAAAGCCTTATATCCGTTATCAAAAGAACGGTGAGATCTGCGAGGTTCACTGCGATTTTGTTGCTGGATGCGACGGATTCCATGGAGTTTCGCGATCTTCTATCCCGGAAGGGGTTTTGAAAACGTTTGACAAGACTTACCCATTTGCCTGGCTTGGTATCCTTGCCCACGTTGCACCTTCGTCGGATGAACTGGTGTACGCAAGCCATGAGTCTGGGTTTGCACTGCTAAGTATGAGGACGCCGGAAATTTCGCGGCTCTACCTTCAATGCGAGCCGGAGGAAGATCCCGAGGCCTGGCCCGACGATCGTATCTGGTCGGAATTACGAACGCGGCTCGCGACTCATAATGGGTGGACTCTCAAGGAAGGGCCAATTTTCCAGAAGGGAGTGACCGGCATGCGCAGTTTCGTGGTCGAGCCGATGCAATACGGCCGGCTGTTTCTTGCAGGGGACGCGGCGCACATCGTCCCTCCTGCCGGAGCCAAGGGCCTGAATCTAGCCGCAGCCGACGTGCGAGTACTGTCCCAGGCTTTCGCAAACTTCTTTCACTCCAGTGACCGTACTCTGCTTGACCGGTATTCGGAAATATGCCTGCGCCGAATTTGGAATGCCCAGCGTTTTTCGTGGTGGATGACTTCACTACTGCACCGCTTTCCGAGTGACGGTGAGTTTGACAAGAGGCGTCAGGCCGCGGAACTCGACTATGTGGTGAACTCGCGAGCTGCGTCACAAACTCTCGCGGAGAATTACGTCGGCCTGCCTTTTGAGGCCTATAGAGGAAACAGTTATGTTTCATAGCGACGTCGTCGGTAGTCTCTTACGGCCAGCTTACCTGAAAGAAGCGCGAGAACGATTTTCGGCGGGGGGTTTGACTGATGCCGAGTTCAAATGTGTTGAGGACCGCTCCGTAGATGAATCCATTCAACTGCAAGTTCAGGCGGGCATCGAAGTCATTACCGATGGTGAAATGCGCCGCTATGCATTTTACGGGCACCTGATCGACTCCGTTGAGGGTTTCGACAAATATGGCGGATGGGCCATCCCATTCCGCGATGAAAAAGGTGAGCAACTAGTTTTGCCCCGGCCCGTTGTGGTGTCAAAGCTGCGACGCAAACGTCCCCTGTGCGCCGAAGAGTTCACGTACGTACGTGCTCGCACCAAACATGCCACCAAAACTACCATCGTCAGCGCCCAGCAGGCAGCCGCTTACTACGACCGCAATAAGTCCGCAGGGGCCTATGCCACTGTCGATGCCTACCTGTCCGACCTAGTAGACATTCTGCGCGACGAAGTGGCCGAGTTGATTCGTTTGGGTTGCACGTACGTTCAGATCGATTCGCCGCAATACACCGCACTCCTCGATCCAGAGTTGCGCGAGGGCTATCGCCGGCGCGGCAACGATCCCGACCGCCTGCTTGATCTATCGATCGAGATGGACAATGCGGTCATCGGTGTCCATCCCGGCGTCACCTTCGGTCTCCACTTGTGCCGGGGAAATAATCAGAGCAAGTTTTACGCTGCCGGCGACTACCTACCAATCACACGCGTGTTTCGCAACACAAAATTCCAACGCTTTCTGTTGGAATACGACGACGAACGTTCGGGTGGCTTTGAACCCCTGCGGCAAATGCCGGAAGATCGAGTTGTGGTGCTTGGCTTGGTGAGTTCGAAGAAGCCGCAACTCGAACCAAAAGAGGAACTAAGAAAACGAATCGAAGCGGCTGCAGTCTACATTCCAATGGAGCGACTGGCCCTGAGTCCGCAATGCGGCTTCGCGTCGACCATGGAGGGAAACCTTGTAACTCCCGCCGACCAGCAGGCGAAGCTGCAATTGGTGGCGCAGACTGCGAAAGAAGTATGGGGAACGGTGGTCTCGCGGGCTGAGAGTGCACGGCAAAGTAATACTTGAATTGAGGCGGGTGCACCGCAGGAAGGAATCGAAGCATGGAACCGATCGCAGCATATCGCTTTCCGTATACGGGAACGCAGCCCGATCATCTGCATTCGCCGTACGTATCTTCGATCAAGCGTTCTCCCACTCGTCCCCTGGTGCGCATTCCATTTACATTGTCGGAGGTTACCGGACCCTCATTTGGTCCTGACTTGGTTTCTCCCGCGGCGCACGATCTCACGCGCCAGCATAAAGGCGAGTCCCTTGGAGAACGAATTATCGTGAGTGGGCGCGTGCTCGATGAGAACAGCTGTCCGCTAGCTAACACTCTGGTGGAAATGTGGCAGGCAAACGCGGCCGGCCGCTATCTGCATGAAGTCGACCAGCACAACGCCCCCCTCGATCCAAATTTCACTGGCTGCGGACTGGCAATTACAGACTCTGAAGGGCGCTACCGATTCGTCACTATTCGTCCCGGAGAGTATCCATGGCGGAATCATTACAACGCCTGGCGTCCCGCGCATATTCATTTCTCGTTGTTCGGGCCGGCATTTGCCACGCGACTGGTTACGCAGATGTACTTTCCGGGAGATCCCCTGTTGCCGTTTGATCCGATTTTCAATTGCACTGCCGATGAAAAGGCGCGAAACAGGCTGATCTCCGTTTTCGATTGGGAAACCAGTTTGCCAGAACAAGCGCTAGGCTACCGGTTCGATCTAATTCTCCGCGGCCGCGAGGCCACTCCGATGGAGGAGACGAAACGATGAGCTTGCAAGCAACTACTTCGCAAACCGTTGGCCCTTACTTCAAGATCGGATTGCAGTGGCTGAATTGCGACAATCTGGTTGGTGAGGGCATTGCCGGCGAGCGAGTGACGATTCAGGGACGAGTGCTGGATGGTGACCATGCGCCTGTACCTGATGCCGTTCTAGAGGTGTGGCAAGCCAATGCCTACGGCAAGTATGCGCACCCGGAGGACAAGCAAGATAAGCCGCTGGATCCCGGATTCAGAGGTTATGGCCGCGTCCCTACGAACAAGAATGGCATCTTCCGTTTTGCCACGATCAAGCCGGGATCTGTGCCCGGGCCGTCAAGGGAAGAGCAGGCTCCACATCTTGTGATTTCAGTCTTCATGCGCGGACTATTGAAACGTCTGGTAACACGCATGTACTTTCCAGGCGACGCACGCAACGTCACGGATCCGATTCTGAATCTGGTAGAGCCGGAACGACGAGCGACTCTAATTGCGAAGACAGCTACCGGACAGCCAGGCCTGTTGGAATGGAATGTAGTTGTGCAGGGAGTAGACGAAACTGTATTTTTCGACATTGGCCTCTAACGACTCCTATGGCTCTTTTGGACGCAGTCTTCGGCTCACCGGCGATCGGCGACGCATTCTCGGATAGCGCTCGGCTTCAGCGCATGCTGGACTTTGAAGCTGCGCTCGCGAAGGCCGAGGCTCGCTGCGGCGAGATCCCGCAGGAGGCGGCTACGGCAATTGCTGGCAAGTGCCGAGCGGACCTGTTCGACGTTCCGGCGCTGGCACAGGTCTCGAAGTTGTCGGCAAATCCGGCGATTCCTCTTGTCAAGCAGCTCACTGCCCTCGTTGCCGAGGAAAACAAGGAGGCCTCTGGCTTTGTTCATTGGGGTGCCACAAGCCAGGATGTGAACGATACCGGCCTGATTTTGCAAGTAAAGCAGGCCTGGGACATCCTGGAATCTGATCTTGCGGCTCTTGGCACGGCGCTAAGTGAGCTGGCTCAGAAACACCGTTCAACGATCATGGTCGGGCGCACGCTGATGCAGCACGCCCAGCCGACGACGTTTGGCGCAAAAGTTGCCGGATGGCTGGACACGATGAATCGGCATCGTGAGCGATTCCGGGAGGCCCGCAAACGACTGCTCGTCTTGCAGTTCGGTGGCGCGGTCGGAACGCTGGCCGCCCTGAGAGGAAGAGGGCTGGACATAGCGAAAGCGCTTGCGGATGAACTCAACCTGGAGCTGCCGGAGATGCCTTGGCACGCCCACCGAGACCGTCTTTCCGAAGCGGCGACCACTCTCGGGTTGTGCGTAGGAACGCTGGGCAAGATCGCACGAGACATTTCGTTACACATGCAGCCGGAGGTGGCTGAGATTTTCGAACCGACAGGCGAGGGGCGAGGCTCCTCATCGACCATGCCTCATAAACAAAACCCTGTTTCTTCAATCCGAATATTGGCGGCGGCCATCCGGGTCCCCGGATTGGTAGGCACGATGCTGAGCACCATGGTGCAAGAAGATGAAAGAGGAGTGGGCAACTGGCATGCGGAGTGGGAAACGCTGCCGGAGATTTTTCGCCTGGCGGCAGGGGCCCTCCACGAAATGAAGGAACTGGTGCCACGACTGCAGGTGGATGCTGACCGCATGCGGCGCAATCTAGAGCAGACCCAGGGGCTGGTTTTCGCCGAAGCGGTCAGCATGGCTCTGGCAAAGTCAATGGGGAAGTCTGCGGCTCATGCTGTGGTAGAAGCGGCGAGCAAACGTGTGCGCGAGACGGGCAAGAACTTGCGGGAGCAGTTAATGCAAGATGCGGCCGTAGGAACAATTCTCAGTCCCGAAGACTTGGACCGATTGTTCGTTCCGGAAAACTATCTTGGGTCGGCCGGACAGTTCGTCGACAGAGTGATCGCTGCTGGCCGGCAAATATAAACCGAGACAGGTGTAATAAAAAAATGCCCTACGCTGGGGTTGGAGAATTATGCGTCCACTACGAGTTGACGGGTGCGGAAGACGCACCTGTGCTTGCCTTTTCCAATTCGCTTGGCACCGATCTATCGATGTGGGACCCGCAATGCGGAGCCATGGCCAAGCGTTTTCGAATATTGCGCTACGACATGCGCGGACAGGGAGAATCGTCGGTTTTGGCGGGTGAGTGCTCAATTGAACAGCTTGCGCGGGACTTCCTCGGACTTTTGGATGTGCTCGGCGTGGAGCGCGTCAACTTCTGCGGATTGTCCATGGGAGGGATGATCGGCATGTGGCTCGGCGTGAATGCGCACGAGCGTCTCGATGCGCTTGTGTTGTGCAATACCGCGGCGCGGATCGGCACAAAAGAGATGTGGAATGGGCGAATTGCCAGCGTGCGTCAGGGAGGAATGAAATCAGTTTCAACGGCCGTCATCGAACGCTGGTTCACGGCGGAATTCCGGGCAGCTTCTCCGTTGCTTGTGGACCGCGCCAGAACCATGCTCGAAGCATCGCCCGTCGAAGGGTATGCAGCCTGCTGTGTAGCGATTCGCGATATGAACCAGACCGACAGCATCGAAACAATTCGAGCACGCACTCTCGTTGTAGCTGGACGTGAAGATGGAGTAACTCCGACACACGAGGGCCGGTTTCTGGTCGAGCGCATTCCCGGTTCTCAGTATGCAGAGCTTAATGCCGCACATTTATCGACTATTGAACAGCCCGACGAGTTCACGTCGGCATTGAGTGGTTTTCTTCTCACTTCAGGACAAACCCATGGATGATGCACAGAGACGGGAACAGGGAATGCGCATTCGGCGAGCGGTGCTCGGAGATCAGCACGTGGACCGCGCAAACGCAGCGATCACCGCTTTCACTCAGGACTTCCAGGATTTCCTCACGCGCACGGCCTGGGGTGACATTTGGAGCCGTCCCGGACTTCCGCCGAGCACACGCAGCCTACTAACGGTAGCAATACTGGTGGCGCTGAACCGCGGTGACGAGTTGCGCATGCATGTTCGGGCCGCACTGGACAACGGAGTGACGCTCGACGAAATCAAGGAAACGTTCCTGCACTGCGCGATCTATTGCGGGCTGCCGGCCGCGAATGGTGCCTTTCACATTGCAGCGGAGGTCCTTGCTGACGCAGACCGCAAAGGAGATTCGGAAGCGCCTTTGGGTCGATGATCGTCTGCGCCTTCGCCTTGCAACACTATGAACAAAATTGTGGCTAACTCAGATGAGGCCATCCGTGACGTGTTCGATGGCGCGACGATCATGATCGGCGGGTTCGGACTATGCGGCACGCCAGAGAACCTCATTCGCGCTCTGGCGCGTAAAGGCACGAAGAATCTGCGGACGATCAGCAACAATGTGGGCGTGGACGGTGTGGGGAACGGATTGCTGCTGGCGGCGGGACAGATCGCGCATCACATCGGAACATACGTTGGCGAGAACCGTCTGCTGGAAGAGATGGTGCTTAAGGGCACGATCAGACTCGATTTGATTCCGCAGGGAACGTTTTCCGATGGCCGACTGGACTTGAAGCCCACTTCCAGGGTGTGCTGTCCCTGGGAGACATGGGAGAACGGCGACAGAGCCAGGAAGGTTGCCGATGCTCAAAGAGGCAAAGTCTTTTGGTTTCTCGCGAAAACTACCGTGCAGAAAATCTTTCGGGCCGCTCCACTGAAACTCAGCCGCAGCGCCCACTCCGTGACTGAAGCCCAATTCTCCAAGCAATTCCAGCCCGCGCGGTCGCTTCAGCCGATATTCCAAGGACCCCACGCCTCCGGACGTAATCGGCGCATTTGGAACCTGATAGCCGTAGAACTGGTTGAATACCTAGCATCGGAAGTCGGTTCAGCACAGATTGGGTTCCGCGTGGCAGATGATCCGCCGGACAGACGCGAGCAAGCACCGACCGCAGCGATGCCGCAAATGGAAAGGAGTCAACAACAGCAAGGGGTATACAGTCAGGGTTGATCTTGCTCAAGTTGCGCAGCCTTCTGCCTCTCCGCTTCTGCCTCGGCGGTGCGGCCTGCCCGCGCCAGAGCAGTGGCAAGACCTCGGTGAGCTTCGACATAGGTTGGGTCGCTCGAAACCGCATCCCGGTAGCGCTCGATCGCGTCTGTAATCTGATCCTTTTGAAGTAACATGCTGCCGGTGTTGGCTGCAAAAGTTGCACGCTGCCGATTGACGGCCCTGCGAGTAAGTTCAGCAGCTTTCTGGCGCTCCGCGGCGGCTTCTGCGGTGTGGCCTTGCTGAGCAAGAATGCCCGCGAGCGTGCTGTGCGGTCCAGGCTGATCTGGCATTGCCACGATGGCCTTTTGGACGGCGTCGGACGCTTCTGCCAGCTTGTTCTGCTGTTTGTAGATACTACCGAGAATGGCCCAGCCATCACCGTTTTGCGGACGCAACCTGAGGGCAATCCTGAGCTGTTCCACGGCCTCGTCGAAGAGGCCCCTCTGCATGTCCAATACGCCCAGAGTATAAGGCGGATCCGGGGAACTCGGGTTGAGACGTGCAGCCATCTCCAGTTCTGCCGTCGCAGCGGCGAAATCGTCTTTTAGCTTAAGCGCGAGGCCGAGGTCATAGTGCAGTTGATAGGCTTCGGGAGCAAGTTTCAAGCCTGCGCGGAACTCGCCGATCGCGTCATCCAGGTCGCTCATTTGAAGGTAGGCGACTCCCAAATCCTGATGCACCAGAGGATCGCCTCGAGTCTCCTTGATGGCGCGCTGGTAGAGCGGGATCGCTTCCCTGGATTTCCCTGTCTGTACCAGCGCCAGGCCAAGATTCGTCAATGCCGGCGCGTTATGCGGATCTGCGGCGACAACATCTTGAAGCAGTGGTATGGCCTGCTGCTCCTGTCCGCTAGCCTGGAGGGCGAGAGCCAGCTGATACCTCGCTTCGAGGTAAGTGGGAGCTAGATCGAGAGCGTGCCGCAGAACCGAGACGGCTTTCGCATTCTCATTGTTAGCAATCAACGCCTTGGCGAACTCAACCTGAGTGAAGGCGTTTTGTGGCGAAAGCTGGGCCGCGGTCGTGAGCTCTGGCACGGCCTCTGAGGTTCGCCGCTGCATCATGAGCGTGAGGCCGAGGTGCAGATGTGCCTCGACGAAGTTTGGATCGAGGCGAATCGCCTCTTTGAACTGTCCTACGGCGCTATTCCAGTCCTGGCGCTGGGCCTCAAGTGAGCCCAGGGTGTCGTGCAAGATCGGGTTTTCAGGAGCAGACGCGACTGCGGCCTGTGACTTTTGCAGAGCGAGATCGGTTTGCCGGGTGGCTGCGAGAGCCCGTATGTAGGAGATCTCTACGGCAGGTGGCAGGGGAGTCGTGAGGTTCCGATCGAGAGATCGAAACAGAGCTAACGATTTTTCGTGATCACCCGATTGCTCGTACGCGACCGCCAGGTTGATCTGAGCGCTGCGGTCGTCGGACTTGAGCTGGAGGGCGCGTCTGAGTTCGCGAATGGCTTGTGCATATTGTCCAAGCTGCACCAGGACGGCGCCCAGCGCGCTATGCCCTTCGGCTATATCTGGCGCGAGCTGGACCACTTTTTCAAACTGTAGTCTGGCGGTAGAAAGATCTCCACTCCTTTCCGCGGCGTAACCAGCGTGAAAAGCTGTGTCCGCTGATCTCAGGGACTGTTGCCGGGTGTCAAGGGCCCCAAGACTCGCGGCCAGGGCACAGAAGACAAGAAGGACGCCGGTGAATCGATACACGCACCTAAATAAGCATCGCATAGTTGCAGAACGCTAGGGGGACTCGAAGTGCGGCTCGCTGGCCTCCTGAATCTGTTCTGCCGCGTGGTATTCACGCGCGGCATCGTCGGTTCGTCCAAGAGCGCGATAGGTCTGTCCTAACAGGTAATGCGCCATATAATTTTTCGGGTCCATTTGCAATGCATGTTCAAGGTACATCCTGGCCATCAACCAGTTGCGCTGTTTCAACAGAACTTTGCCCAGCAAAATAAAAGGTATATTCACGGTTGGTTCCAGGAGCACGGCCCGATCCAGGGCCTGCTGGGCGCGATCAAAGTCGCCGGCACGGATGTAAGTATCTCCCAACCGTTCGTAAACGGCGCCGTTAAGAGGGTCGAGGTCGCGTTCCTTTTCAAACTCAGCGATGGCGTCGGGCCATTGCCCATGGGCGAGCGCGATCTCACCGAGAAGAAAGTGCGCCCGTGGAAGACTGGGATTCAGTGCGAGCGCTTTTCGCGCCGACGCCTCCGCAAAAGGAACATATTCGCGGCGCAGAAGCATGCGTGCCGCAAGTAGATAGGCCGGCGGGGACTCGGGGGCGAAACCATATTGACTGGCAAATGCCTTGCGAGCATCGTCGTAACGGCCGGTGTCCAGATAGCAAAGGCCCAGCGCATAATTCGGGTCGACATTGGCAGTCGAAACAGAGCTATGTGCCCGTTCCAGCAGTGGAATCGCTTCAGTGGGCTTGCCCGCGCGAAAGAGGCTCACTCCCTCCATTTGCATGGCTTCGAGGTTCTTTGGATCTTGGGTAACCGCCCTGGCGAAGGCTGAAATGGCCTCGACCATCTTGCCTTGCTGGTAGAACACCATACCTCGGAGATATTCGACGCCGGCGGGTTCCGGCTGTTCGGCAGCCAGGGCATTCAGTCTCTGCAGAGCTTCATCCAAGTGCCCGCTATCCACCTGATCTTGCGCTTGATGCAAAGGCGATACGGGATTTGACGACTGACCGCATGCTGGCAGGGCCAGTCCTCCCAGCACGCAGAGGAGACGAAACAGACGCATATCAGAAGATGACCGAGAAACCCAAGACTGGCCATGAGTCCCGCAGGCCAGTGTTGTCCCGATTAAATGATAAACGATCGTTTGTCAACGACGCCTATGGCACACGTGGACTATTGCGCGCTTCGAGTTGCCTGATCTAGGTTTCTGCAGCGTCAGCAGAGCGGGCATGTCTGTCAGTGGGTAAACGTTTCCCCCGGATGGCAGGCTAGATGTGCCCGGCTCCTGCCGGGCCCGAAGCTTGCATGTGGCGAGCGTTCTGCAATTGAAGTCTGGAGGATGGTCAATGTACTCGACAAAGCCGACGAATGTCAGGTGTCTGGTGGGTGTCCTCGTAGTGGCCATCGTTGGCTGGTCAGCCACAAGCCTTTGGGGACAAGCCATTTATGGATCAATTTATGGGCAGATTACCGACAGTTCGGGGGCCGCGATCCCCAACGCGACAGTGACAGTCAAGGACGTCGCGAAGGGCACTTCGGTCCAGGCGATCACCAACTCCGTTGGCGAGTACTCGGTGCAGCATCTGATCCCGGATGTCTATGACGTATCGGTTGCCGCGACCGGGTTTCGTGGCACCGAGAGCCAGGGCATTAGAGTTTCCGCAGACACATCTCCCAAACTGGACTTGAAACTCGACGTGGGTTCGGCCACGGAAACCGTGACGGTTACCGAGGAGGTCCCACAACTTAAGACGGATCGCGCCGATGTCGCCCTGGTGCTGAACCAAAAAACGGTTTCGGACCTGCCAAACTCCGGACGCAACTTTGCCAGCCTCGAATTGTTGATCCCGGGAACGCAGGTCATGGGGTGGTCACAAAATACAGCCGAAAATCCCCAGGGCAGCCCTACTGTCCAGATCAACGGCCAACATTTTTCAGGAGTCGCTTACGAACTCGACGGAGCCGCCAATCAGGACCCCATCCTCGGTCAGATCGTCATCAACCCGCCGCTCGATGCAGTTACCGAAGCTAAGATTACGACGCAAAACTACGATGCGCAGTTCGGACAGGCGGTGGCGGCTGTAGTTACGGCCCAAACGAAGTCTGGAACGAACAGCTTTCACGGCGACCTGTTTGACTACCGCCGCACCGATGCCACCCAGGCTCGAAACCCATACAATCAATTTGCGCCAGACCCAGTCACTGGCCGTCTTCTACCCCCCGCGAAGTACAACCAGTTCGGCGCTTCGGTCGGGGGTCCGATCGTGAAGAATAAGGCATTTTTCTTCGCAGACTATCAGGGTACCCGACAAATTCTGGGGTCTTCCGCCATCGTGACGGTGCCGACCGCGTTGGCGCGCAGTTCCTGTCTTTCCGGCAACGGGTGCGACCTCAGCGACTATCTGACAGCGAACGGACCCGCAAGGGGCCAGATCTACAACCCTCGCGTCATTACCGGAACGGGCCCGGCGCCCTTTGTGAACGACTTCATTCCCACGCAATACCTTTCCCCGCAGGCGTTAGCACTTCTGGCCTTGATACCGGCGCCGAATGCGCCGGGAACGACCAATAATTACTCGGGCAGCGGCAGTGGGAGCCTGCACAACGATTCGGTCGACGTCAAAATCGACGACCAGCTGAGCGAGCGCACCCATGCCTTCGGCCGCTACAGCTATTTCGGCAATGGAACTTCCTCTTCCACCATTTTTGGTAAAGGCGGAGGTCAAGGGTTCTCCTCCCCCACGAACAGCTTTCGGCGGCACCGCTTCCGGCCGCAGCCAGAGTGCGGTTCTCGGTATGGACATTGCACTCAGTCCAAAACTGCTCACCGACTTCCGGCTGGGCTATCTCCGGTATCACGTCAAAACACAGAAGTATGACGGCGAAGAGAATCTTGCCATCGAGTGTGGGAATTCCTGGACTCAATCTGGGCGATTCCTTTACGGCTGGCGCTCCTGCATTCTTTGTTGAGAATTCAAGCGGCGGCGGCGGCGATGGGTTGTCGAACTTCGGTTCTGCGCTGGGCGTAAATGCGTGCAACTGCCCGCTGCTCGAAACTGAAGACCAATATCAGATCGTAAACAACTGGACGAAGATCATGGGAACGCATAGTTTGAAGTTCGGCGTGGATATGCGTTACGCCAGGAACTTGCGAGTACCCAGCGACAGCAACCGGGCAGGCGAGTTGCACTTCAGCGCTACCGACACCGAAAATACTACAGACCCGACACTGGCGGCGCCTGGCGGTATGGGACTCGCGACCTTCCTGATCGGGGATGTCACCAACATGTCGCGGTATGTGTCGGTTTCCACCAATGCCAAGGAAAGTCAAAAGCGGCTTTTTACGTACGTGCAGGATAGCTGGCGCGTCACTCCCAAGCTGACCGTGAACTACGGTTTGCGCTGGGAGCTCTACTTTCCTGAAACCGTCAATGGCAAGGGGCAGGGCGGCTTCCCCGATTTGAACACCGGAGAAATCCGGGTTGCCGGTTATGGGCCCTTTAACACCGCGATGAACGTGTCCAAGACCTGGAAGACGTTGGCACCCCGGTTGGGAATTGCCTATCAGCTGAATGACAAGACCGTCATTCGGACGGGCTATGGCCGCAGCTTCGACATCGGAGTCTTCGGATCGATTTTCGGACATATGTTGACCCAGAATCTTCCCGTCCTGGTCAACCAGAACCTTACCAATAGCGGTGCGAACACGGCTGCGTTCAATCTTGCCGTCGGGCCCACCGCGTTTGTATTTCCTACCGTTCCTTCCAGTGGTGTGATTCCGATCGGCGTGGGTAACAATGCGAAGATCCGCAGCGATCCCAACGTCTTTCCTACCATCGATGCCTGGAACTTTGCGGTTCAGCGGCAGCTGACCAATACTTCTTCCGTGACGGTTGCGTATGTGGGGAATAAGGGAACTCACACCTTCATGGGCGACGACAAGTCGACCAACCCGAATGAGGCGGCCCCGTGCTTACCTGCATCGCAAAGCATCACCGGCCAGGCTCTTTGCTATAACCCGGCGGCACCCGTAGGAAGCCTGACCGAAACCAGCGACACCAGCGAGTTGCGTCCGTATTTTTCGAGATTCGGATTCACCCAGGACTTGACCTTCTATCACAACGGCTTCGACACCAACTACAACGCCCTCCAGGTGAGCTATGAAAAGCGCTTTTCTCAAGGTTTGCAGCTGACTGCAAACTTCGCCTTTCAGCGCGGCTACAACTATGGCAGCGATGAAGAGGTCTACAAGAAGTTTCTCTGGGGACGCCTTGACGATCTGCGCGAGAAACAGCTCACGGTGTTCGGCAACTACGAGTTACCCTTCGGCAAGGGCAAGCGCTTTGGAGGCGACGTGCCGACGTGGATGAACTACGTGATCGGAGGATACGAACTGAGCACCTCCATCGACTGGGCGAGTGGCTTGCCGTTCTCCGCCGCCTTGAGCAATTGCAGCGCCTTTACTCCCGCCGGCCCCTGCCGGCCTAACAAGGGAAGTGGTAGCTTTCCTTTGAAGCTCACTGATTTCGACCCAACCACGCATTCACGGACCTACTTCGTTCCGCCTGGGCTCGGGGGTGCTTTTGCCAGCCCAAGCCTCGACCAGGTGGGCACGTCTCAGAGAAACGCCTTTACCGGTCCCGGTCTTTTCAATGCCGACCTCTCATTGATGAAGAATTTCCCGATCCGCGAAAGCATTTCGGTCGAATTCCGCATGGATGCGTTCAACGTGTTCAACATCATCAATCCTGGAAATCCAGGCAGCACCTGTATTGACTGCACGGCTGCGAGTGGTGCCGGCACGATTCATGGTATGGCGCTGGGCACGGCACCGAGGCAGCTGGATTTCGCGCTTACGTTCAAATTCTAGAGCTGCTGGGCTGGATGGCGCACTCGCGCCATCCAGCCTGCCGCTTTCACTCTTCCCGACTATTCAGAAATAAGGGATTCACTGGTTAAAGCGCATTTCAATGATTACGCATATCGGGCCGCGGTGCGTCTCACAGAAACCGGCAAAGGAACTCAACAGGTGAAATCAAGAACATCGGCTACCATTTGTCCTCTGCGAGCGACCCGGTTTGGGTTCGCCGTGACCCTGGCGCTCTCCTTATTCGTTAGTTCCAGGCCTTTGACCGCTCAACTTCTCGGAGCCATACCGGCTTTGCCTCCCGTGGTCGTCACTCGGACCAGCGATGGACTGACAGCGAAAATCGGCGATGAGACTCTTCAGGTTTCAGTTTGTAGCGCCTCCGTGATTCATGTCGTGGCCACGCCAAAGCGGCCCGAATCGATTCACCATGACCAGGCGTGGATACTCGATCCAAAACAATCCTGCCCCGGCGCCCAATTCCAATTTTCGCAGTCCGATGACGCAGCAGTCCTGACGACGGCGACCCTGAAAGTGGAGCTTTCACTGAAACGAGGAAACCTGAAGTACAGCAGTATCGGAGGACAGGACCTGCTGCGCGAGGGCGACGCCATACCTCGCACCTATGAGCCGGTTCAGCTGAATGGGGAAAATACGTTCCACGTCGCAGATCGTTTTCGGCCAGACGCCACGGAAGGGTTTTATGGCCTGGGCCAGCACCAGAGCGGAATGTTCAATTACCGCGGCAGCACGGTCGAACTCGGGCAGAATAACACCGATGTCGCTATTCCCCTTCTGGTCTCAAGCAAGGGCTATGCCGTTCTGTGGAACACCGCATCTTTTACCTACGTGGACAACCGGTTTCCGCTGGAATCCACGTTCACTTCGTTGGCGGGCGACGCGGTGGATTACTACCTGATCTTTGGACCGGAGATGGACCAGATCATCCACGAATATCGCGTCCTGTCCGGTCATGCCCCGATGCTTCCAAAATGGGCCTACGGTTTTTTCCAATCGAAAGACCGTTATGTCTCTCAGGAGGAGATTCTGGGGATTGCGCATCGCTATCGCCAGGAGCACATTCCGCTGGATGCGATCGTGCAGGATTGGTTTTGGTGGAAGACGGAAGGCGATCCTGTTTTCAATTCCAATTTCACCGACATTCCCGGCGAACTGAAGACTCTGCACGACGAGCACATTCATGCCATGCTCTCGGTGTGGGGGCTGTTCAATTCAGAGTCAGAAAACTTCAAGAAGCTTGATGCCCAGAATCTTATGGTGCCGAACGCCCATGTCTACGACGCCACCAATGCGAAGGCACGAGATTTCTATTGGAAGAATCTGGTGGGCCCGCTCTTCTCCCAGGGTTGGGACGCCTTCTGGCTGGACAGCGCGGAGCCCGAAGAATACTGGCCGCACATGGGAGATGCGATCCTCCGCGACAAGCAACTCGCAATCGGCAGTGGTGCGCGTTACACCAACATCTTTCCCCTCATGCACACGAATGGCATCCAGGAGCACTGGAAGGCGACGACCGATCAGAAACGGGTGTTTCTGCTCACGCGTTCGGCTTTCGCCGGCCAGCAGCGCGTAGGGGCGACAGTCTGGTCGGGCGATGTATACAGCACATATTGGGGGCTAAGCCACCAGGTGGCGGCCGGTCTCAACTTCGCGCTTTCCGGCTACCCGTATTGGACAACCGACATTGGAGGCTATTGGCAGCCATACGATCGACCTCCCAATGACCCGGTGTACCAGGAGCTTTACATGCGCTGGTTTGAGTTTGGCGTTTTCTGTCCAATCTTCCGCACGCATGGCCACCGGGCCCACAATGAGATTTGGACCTACGACAAGGTCGAGCCCATCCTGCTCAAGTACGACAAGCTGCGCTATCGCCTGATGCCCTATATCTACTCGCTTGCCTGGCGTGTGACCGATCAGGACTACACGATGCAGAGGCCGCTGGTCATGGATTGGCGGGTGGACCCGAAGACCTGGAACATTGGGGATCAGTTCATGTTCGGGCCCGCCATCCTGGTCAATCCAGTGCTCAAGCAGGACGCGACCCATCGCACCGTCTACTTGCCGGAATCCCCGTCGTGGTATGACTTCTGGACAGGGGCATCCATCAAAGGAAGCCGCGAAGTTGAGGCCGAAGCCCCGCTCGATCGAATTCCTCTCTTCGTCCGCGCGGGCTCGATCATTCCTCTCGGACCAGAAATCGAATATGCCGATCAGAAGCCGGCTGGTCCCATTGAACTGCGCATTTTCCGGGGGGCCAACGGAAATTTCGATCTGTACCAGGATGAGGGCGACAACTACAACTACGAAAAGGGTGCACACGCGCTCATACCAGTGCGCTGGTCGGAGGCACAGAAGACGCTAACCATCGGGGACCGCGAAGGCGAATACTCTGGCATGCCCAGGGAGACTTCACATTTAACATTGTGTGGGTATCGCCCGGACACGGCACCGGAGAAACAGTCGAGGGCAAACCTGACGGCGTGCTGCACTACCAGGGCAAAGCGATTTCAGTGCAAGCCCCCTGATCCGCAGAGCAATTTATCAGGACAATTCGATCTCGAGTGCAAAGAGCGGCGCGGGCGGAAACTCGTTGACCAGGTTTTTACACCCAGACATCGTAGCCGCGAACCTCCATTCCGTATTCCTGAGCAAACTGACCCCACAACCGGGTTTGGAAGTTGCTTGACAACCATTTTCGGTTAGGGGTAACGTTTGCTCCGGAAACACTCGCGATGGTTGTCTGATTTCTGAAGGTCTAATCTCGTAGCAGAGCCCATGATCAATCGGCTGTGAAGCCAAGGAAATAAGTGCATGGGAACAACCGCTGAACCGATCGTCACTGGGCATCAGACAGATATCAGCCTCACCGACGCTCAAAAAGCAATAATCCTTCGCGAACTGCGCAATATTCTCGACAGCCGGCCATTTCGGAATAGTGCGCGCAGCAAGCAATTCTTCTCCTATGTCGTTGAACACAAACTGGAAGGACGCGACGAGCTCCTTAAGGAGCGAACCATCGGAACCGAGATCTTCCAGCGCAAAGTGGGCTACGCCACTGGAGATGACCCCGTGGTTCGAGTGCAGGCCGGCGAAGTTCGCAGGAGGCTGGAACAGTACCACCACACCAGGGAAAGTGCCTTGCCGGTTCGTATCGAGCTTCCGCTCGGTTCATATTCTCCTGAATTTCATTGGGATGTGATCGCTTCTCCCCTGGAGGAGAAGCCGGTAGCCGCCCCTCAAAAACGTTGGCTGCCGTGGACAATTGGCATGATTGGCCTTGCGTTGGTGTTGGCAGTGGTCCTTGCGCTCCGGTCGCCAACCAGCCACCGACCGAGTGAGTCGGCCCTTGATCAATTCTGGTCTCCGATTTTTACAACTTCCCAGCCCGTGCTTATCTGTCTGGCCAAGCCCGTGCTATACCGGCCATCCCTGGAGCTTTACCAGAGATATTCAAAGAGTCATCCGGGTACGTTCCAGACTGAAGTAGAGAGATATGACCGGCCGCTTCCCCTGGAACCGAACGAAAAGATCGCATGGGGTGACATGCTTCCTTACACCGACTATGGAGTAGCCATGGGCGACGTATACGTAGCGGCCAGGCTTTCGGCATTATTCGACCACATCAACAAGCCCAGCCAGGTGCGGATTGGCACCAACTACTCATTCGAGGATCTTCGCAACTCCCCCGCCGTGGTAGTTGGAGCGTTCAACAACCGGTGGACGCTGCAAATGACTTCCAACCTCCGGTTCGCCTTTGTGGAGCAAGATGGACACTTTAAGATTCAGGAACAAAGCCCTTCCGGACAGGCCAGGTCCTGGGTGCTCGGGCCTCGGGGACAGATCGTGGAAGACTTTGCCGTTGTCACTCGCCTGCTCGACTCTAAGACTGGCCAGGTAGTAATTGCCGCGGCCGGCTTGGGAGCGAACGGGACACAAGCGGCCGGCGAGTTCATTTCGAGACAAGACTATCTGGAAGAAGCCTTCCGGACAGCACCATCGGACTGGCCAAAGAAAAATGTGCAAGTGGTGGTGCAGACCACGGTGACCGATTCAGTGGCCGGCCCCCCTCGCGTCATTGCCACCTACTTCTGGTAATTTCTGCGCTCGTGCGGAAAGTCTGACAGACATCAGCCGGTAACTTCGATGACGTGGGGCCTAGGCCATCAGGATACCTTGCTGGATCGCAACCGTGGTCGCCTCGGTCCGGTCACCCACTTCCAGCTTTGCGATAATGTGCCTTACATGGTTTCGCACAGTGAAGTGGCTGACTTGGATGGCCCGGCCGATCTCCTTATTAGTCAATCCCTTGGCGACCATTTCCAGGATTTCAAGTTCGCGCCGGCTGAGACTCGGCTGAAATTTGCGCTCGGAGACCCGGTCCCTGATCCATTGCGGGAAGTAGGTCTTGCCCGCATGCACCGTATGCACCGCCTCGACCATTTCAGTGCAGGAGATGTCTTTACGGAGATAACCCATGGCTCCCGTCTCAACTGCCCTGCAGATTTCTTCATCGGGCTCACAGCTGGACAGGACGATCACCTTGGGCGGACAAGGGAGTTCTTGTAATGCCAGCAAGGTTTCGATGCCGCTCATTCCCGGCATGTGAAGATCAAGCAGCAATACGTCGACCGGGCAACGTGCAAGAAACGTCAAGGCCTCCTCGCCGCTTTGTACCGAGCCTACGACCTCTAGACCCTCCCGGCGGCGAAGAACGCTGCTGAATCCTGCACGCACCACAGCGTGATCATCCACAATGAGAAGTCTGATCGGCGCGGTTGGTGTTGGGTCCGCCATCAAATTGCTTCCCTAACTTCAGACAGCGTGGTAGCCCATGTTTTTCGGCAATCCTGGCGCCGAGCCGATGGGCAAATCGCTAAGTTGGCAGGGTACCTGGCATCAGAAGATGTCGTCGGTCCTAGTCCCACATTCTTAATCCAAAGAGCTTCTCATTCAGAAGCCTTACACCCACCCTCTTTCGTTTCAAGTAGTTCACGGTGTAATACAGGTAGGTAACAGGCTGAGCACCCTCTCGGACGAGGGATTTTAGTGGTTGCACTTGCTTGCCGAGTGAAAGCCCGGCGCAGACACTTGACGACTTGCAATGCCCCCTTCAGTCGCGGTCCTATGCCGTGATCAGGCAAGCCATGTGGGGTCGCGGGAACTCAACGGTCAAGCTGCCGTCGGCGACCGCAACTTTGATGCCGAGGTCTGCCGGATAAAGAAGCCTGGCATCAGGGGACGCCCACGGAACCTTCGTGACCGGCGCACCATCAATTCTCCAGACTCCCAGGACGGTCTGTTCTGGGGAACGCATCCCCAATGCGAGGGGCGCAGCGCGATCGGTGACGTCCGATGTGCCGAGAGGATAGAACGGCACTGACGAGGGAATGTGCTTGCGGAGAACTTCTTTGTAAACCCGGATCCCTTCCGCAACCTGCGCCAAAACCTGGGGAGCGATGGAATCGAGTCGCCCGCTCTGATGAATGCGGCAAAGCATCGCCGTCACCATGTTGAAGCTGGCCTGATCGGCATCCGCGTTGGCCAGCGGGTAAGTCCAGATTCCGAGTTGCTCCGGCAATACCGCCGCGGACGCGCCCACCAGGATCGCAGGCACTTTCAAATAGTTTTCCTGGTCGGTCATGGACTGCATCTGGAGACGGCTCAGCATGGCGTAATCCATGCGTCCGCCTCCGCTGCCACAGTTTTCAATGATCAGGTCCGGGTACTGACTGACGATGCTTTCTAACCACGCCAGGTGTGCGCGGTTATGTTCGAGCAGACCCTGCCCAAAGCTCTCGGCATTGATCTCGGTACCCTGGAGCGAATCAACGTTGTAATCCATCTTGATGTAGCCAACACCGTAGTCGTTCACCAGCCTCGCCATTACCTGATCGAGATAGGCGCGTACCTCCGGGTTGCGGAAATCCAGCATAAGCCGCGAGTTTTTGAATACGCGCTTGCCGTGCCGCATCAGGAACCAGTTGTCCGGCTTTTGCGCCAGCACCGACTTTGCTCCGGCCACTTCCGGCTCCAGCCACAGTCCCGGAACCATGCCAGCCTGTTTGATCTGATCTAGCAGGTACTTGAACCCATGCGGCCACCGCGTGGTGGAAGGCTGCCATGCGCCGATGGTTTGGCTCCAGTCCTCGTTCAGCTCTGCATACCACCCGGCGTCAATGACGAAGTATTCGCATCCCGCTTTGGCCGCGGCGGCGATCAACGGCAACTCTTTCGCTTCAGTGGGATCTCCCCACAGGCAATTCATGTAGTCATTAAAAATCACCGGGCAGCGCGAGTTGGTCTTGTTCGGCTTCACGCAGGCCACGCGACGGTAACCGGTCAATGCCGCGACCGCATCGCCAAAACCGCCGCGCACACAACCGATTGCTACAGGAACAGTTTCGTAGGTTTCCCCGGGCTTCAGATTCTTCCAGGCCGCCGAGTGCAAGTCATCGGGACCACCGAGGTAGGCGTAGACATCGTCCGCATAGTTATTGCGGGCCGATACATTGGAGATTTCCCAATACCAGGAGCCATTGTGCTCAATCTGCCAAAACCAGGTCAGGCCCAGACTCGTGTTTTCAGCCATCGCCATCGGCAGGTAGCGTTCACTGGACCAGCTACCAATGCTTCCGGCGTGTGCTTCCGACCAACTGGTGCGCTCATTTTCGACAAAGCCCATCTCGGATGGGCGAAGCGTGTGCCACTGGCCCTCCGCCATCCAGCTATTCACGGCCAGGTGGATGCGCAGCTCGCGGTCATAATCCTGTGGCGCAGCCAAGCCATGAAGCATGGCCGAACTCAGGAATTCGATGCCCGCCGGCGAAGTCCCAGTGTTTGTAACCCGCGAGTAGCGACGGATTACAGGAACTCCATCAAACGATTCATAAAAGGATTCCACGTTCAGATGCAAAATCGGATCAGTATGCATGCACACCAGGCTCTTGCCCGTGGCAGTGGATTCCTCGCGTCTCCCCGCGAAAAGCAGTCGTGCTCCTGGCAGACCCATGGCCGACTTCATTCCCTGATCGGGAGAATTCTCTCCACTACACTGGAGCGCAACTTCCACGCCAGAAGAATCTTCGTTGGCCACCGGTGGAACGCCCGCCGGAACCAGGCGCTTCTGCCGCAGCCTTCCCGCCGTCACGTCAAAGTGACAGGTTAGCTCGTGGGTTTGCCATTGAAACGGTTCGAAAGAAGGCGCAGCAGCTGCAAAACGAGAAATACACGGGACAAGCGCGCTAACTGCCGCGATTCCACTGGAAGTTAGAAACCTTCTGCGATTCATAGAGGGTCATCCGAGGCAGTATCGATAACTGTACCGATGAATTGTATTCTGGAAGGGATGAACGCTGTCAATATTCGCAGGTGTTCGTCTCAGAAGACGTCAGTGTCTAGTGCGTGCTTTCAAAGCGGCTTTTTGGGCTGAAGGCCGCAGCGTTGACTCTCGAATGATCAGTTCCGGCTGTAGGACCACGGATACGGGCGCCGATGGTGTCTTCGAGCCCAAAATCGCGAGCGTAATTCTTGCGGCCTCTTCGCCAATTTGCCGACTGTGTTGGTCGATGCTTGAAAGCGGAACCCGAAGTGAATCATCGTAGTGGAGGTTTCCGCAGCCAATGACCGCAATGTCTTCCGGAATGCGTAGCCCCTGGTCCTTCGCATAGTTGATGGCGCTCATCGCGAGCGGATCATTAAAACAGAAAACTCCGTCGGGTCTTGGCTTAACACGCAATAGCTGGCTCATAGCTTCGGCCCCCCTTTGCCTGGTCTCGACATCGCCCTTGGGTTCCGAGATGATGTAGTCATTCACCAGCTTGATCCCGCTCTCAGCGAGGGCACGCTTATATCCCGCAAGTCGATGGGTCCCCGGGCTGGTCTCTGGCCCACGGATGTGAGCGATTCGCTTGCAGCCGACCTCAATCAAATGCCGAGTGGCGAGCATTCCGGCCGCTTCATCGTCGACTCCAACGAAGTTGGCAGACAGGCCCGGCAAGCTGCGGTCGATTAATACATACGGCGTCTTTTGTCTTGCAATTCGGAAAAACATGTCCACCGTGGAACGGCAGGAGGCGATGATCAGGGTGTCAAGACGGCGGGCCAGCAACTGGTTGATCTCCTCTTCCTCGAGGTCGGGGTCTTCATCCGAGGAAGAAACGATCAGGTAGTAGCCACTTTTCCGTAGCGCCTGAGAAAGAGACTTTGCGATTTCGGCAAAGAATGGGTGGAGCAGATCCGGAACTACCAATCCGACCAAATACGTGCGCCCGGTGACCAGACTGCGAGCGGCCAGGTTCAGCCGGTAATCCAGTTCTTTGACGCGGGTGAGTACCCGCTCCCGGGTTTCCTCTCCTACGTCGGGATGATTGCGCAAAACCTTGGAGACGGTCATCACCGATATCCCGAGGTCTCGAGCGATGTCCCTCATTCGAACGCTCATAATTGCCCATCAGTATATAGGACACACTGAATTCGATCTCAAGCGCGTTCCCAAACCCGGCGAGAACCGGTACTGCAATTGGAAAGGGATTCCGGTGGAGTGTGGCCCTCGCGGACTACCTCTCGGTTACCACTCTTTGTATCGCAACAATGGCGATGGGACATTTACCGACATCAGCGGGCCGAGTGGAATTTCGAAGATGCGAGGCAGCTATGGAATGACCGCGGTTTCCGCGGATTTCAACGAAGACGGCTGGCCGGATATCTATGTGGCATGTGATTCCACTCCTAGTCTCTTGCTCATGAATAGTGGGAAGGGGACTTTCAGCGAGGAAGGCGTCCTGCGGGGCGTCGCTCTCAGTGAGGATGGCATGGAGCAGGCGGGCATGGGTGTGGGCGTGGGCGATTACGACCTGGACGGGCATCTGGACATCTTCAAAACACATTTTTCAGACGACACGAATGGCCTCTATCACAATAACGGCGCCGGGGAATTTGATGATGTGACCAGGGCGGCCAAAATCGGGGTGGAAACCAGCTACATCTGCTGGGGCGCAGGCATAGTGGACCTCGACAACGACGGCTGGCCCGATCTGTTTATGACCACGGGCAGCGTTTACCCGCAAATCGAGAAGAAGTTGCCGCAATTTCCCAGCAAGAGTCCGAGGGTGGTGTTTCGCAATCTGGGCAACGGCACATTTGAGGAATTGATAGAGAAAGCCGGGCCCGGCGTCGTTGATCCCCATTGCAGTCGCGGTTGTGCCTTTGGGGATTTCGACAACGACGGCGACGTTGACATCCTGATCGTGAATCTAAACGAACCGCCTTCGCTCCTGCGCAACGATGTACGCGGGGACGATACCTGGCTGAAGGTCAAATTGGTCGGAACCCGATCTAACCGCAGCGCCATCGGAGCGTGCGTGGTGGCCCATTATGGCGGGAAGAAACAGGCGCTGCCGGTCCTGAGCCAGAGCAGCTTCTACTCGGCGAGCGATCCCGCCTCCGCTTTGGACTGGGCCCGGCGAAGTTCGCCGACCTTGAAGTTTACTGGCCAAGCGGGTTAGAGAGAGTAATCCAGTAACCCCCTCTGATCCCTAAAGAGCGGTCTTTGTTCACGGTTGACATCGGTAACTGTACCGATTATCGTCTTTCCCTGTGCACTGCCTGTGGTTCCTGCCATAAACGGTCGCGCGGCGGAATTCTGGCAGCGGGATGAGGTCTCCCAGCATGAAGTTTCATAAGACATCCGGGTCGTTGATGAACGGGTTGGTAGTTGATCCTGGACTTGTGCCCCAACGAACTCTCTATACCGGTGCCAAGATGCCCGCGATCGGCCTGGGAACGTTTGGCTCGGATCATGTCTCGGCAAGCGAAGTGGCAAGCGCGGTCGAAGGCGCGGCCACGGCCGGATACCGGCATTTCGATTGCGCGTCTGTGTATGGCAATGAACCGCAGATTGGTTATGCGTTTCAGCAGTTATGGCGCAATTCGATTCAGCGCGAGCAGGTGTGGATCACCTCCAAGTTGTGGAACGACAAGCATGGGGAAAACGATGTAATTCCTTCCTGCAAGCGGTCATTGGCGGATTTGAGATTGAACTATCTCGACCTCTACCTGGTGCACTGGCCGTTCCCCAACTTCCACCCGCCCGGTTGTGACGTGACTTCCCGCAGCGACGATGCGAAAGCGTACCTGCACGCCAACTTCATGAAGACCTGGCGCAAGATGGAAGAATTGGTTGACTTGGGGTTGGTGCGACATATTGGGACCTCGAATATGACCGTCCCCAAGCTCAAGCTGCTTCTTCAGGACGCACGCATCAAGCCCGCAGTGAATGAGATGGAACTGCATCCTCATTTTCAGCAACCCGAGTTATTTGAGTTCGTCCGTTCCAACGGCATGGTTCCCGTAGGCTACTGTCCGATAGGCTCGCCAGGGCGGCCGGAGCGGGACCGTACTGCCGAAGACACCGTGCCCACCCAGGATCCGGTGATTGTCAAGATCGCGAATCGCCTCGCCGTGCATCCGGCGGTGGTCTGTATTAAATGGGCAATCCAACGCGGGCAGGTGCCGATTCCTTTTTCTGCGAATCGCAGCCATTACCTCAGCAATCTGGAAGCCGTGGTTGGGGATCCATTAACGCGAGAAGACATGCTCGAAATCAGCACCATCGATCGCCATAGCCGGCTGATCAAAGGCCAAGTCTTTCTCTGGAAAGATGGGCAGTCCTGGGAAGACCTCTGGGACATGAACGGAGAGATTACTCCCCCGTGACGCCGCCAACCGGCCAATCTGCGTGAGCCACTCATATGCCAACTAGCCAGGAGAGTATGCGGGCCGCATATCTGCCCGGCAACGACAAAGTTGAGTTGCGGACACTGCCGGTTCCGCGTCCTGCGCATGGCGAAGTGCTCCTCCGCGTGAAAGCGTCGACCATCTGCGGTTCGGATATCCGCTGCATCTATCACGAGCACCTTGGCAAAGGCCCGGAGGGATATCAAGGTGTAGTCGCGGGACATGAGCCATGCGGGCGGATCGTGGAGGTCGGCCCGGGCTGCCGTAGGTTTGCCGTCGGTGACCGCGTCATCGTGTATCACATTTCCGGTTGCGGTGTGTGCAACGATTGCCGCCGCGGCTACATGATTTCCTGCACCAGCGAGAAGTACCGGCGCGCCTACGGCTGGCAGCGCGACGGCGGCATGGCCGATTTCATGATCGCGGAAGAGAAAGATCTCATCGCTCTTCACGACGAGCTTTCCTATGCCGATGGCGCTCAGGTCGCCTGTGGCTTCGGGACGGTCTACGAAGCCATCGAGAAAGTCGGGATCAGCGGCAATCACGCTGTGCTCATCACTGGGCTCGGACCTGTCGGACTGGCCGCCGCGACATTGTGCCGCAAGCTTGGCGCGCAGCAGATCATCGGTATCGATGTCGTCCCCGAGCGACTGGAACTGGCGCAATCTCTCGGGCTGTGTGATTCAGTCCTTACATCCGGCCCCGACAACGTCGCTGCGGTACGAGACTTGACGCACAGTTACGGAGTCGAGCGCGCGTTCGATTGCTCGGCCAACGCGGCAGCCCGCGCAACCGCCATTCGGGCCACGCGCAAGTGGGGAAGAATTGCCTTTGTCGGCGAAGGCGGCACAGTCGAGTTCAATCCGTCTCCGGACATTATTCACGATCAAAAGACCATTTATGGCTCCTGGGTGACCTCCACTTGGCTCATGGATGAGCTGGTCGAGCGTCTTGTGCGTTGGAATCTTCATCCCGCAGACATCATTACGCACCGCTTTGGCCTGGAGAAAGCTGCCGACGCGTATGCCCTGATGGCTTCGGGGAAGTGCGGCAAAGTGGCGGTCTGTTCCGACGAGGAGCTGATCTCGAAATGAGCGCAAAATGGGAAGAGGTCCTCAAAGACCGGCTGCCTCTCTACGGCCATCGCAATTGGATCGTCGTCGCCGATTCGGCGTATCCAGCCCAGTCGAGCGATGGCGTGGAAACCATCGTCTCCGATGGAGAACAGACGGCAGTGCTCGCCAGCACGTTCGCGCTTCTGGGCGAATCCCGGCACATCAAGCCAACCATATACACCGACCAGGAATTGAACTTCGTTTCGGAGGCCGACGCCCGTGGCGTTACTGCTTACCGGGGGCAGCTCGAACGGCTTCTAAGAGGACAGGACGTGCGCGTTCTGCCGCACGAGGAGATTATCTCCAGGCTGGACCGCGTCGGCCAGATGTTCCGTGTGCTGCTGATCAAGACCAGCATGTGCATTCCGTATACTTCGGTATTTTTTGAACTGGAATGTGGCTACTGGAATGCTGAGGCAGAGAAACGGCTTCGGGCCTCAATAAGGACCAGCAACGAAAAACGGAAGACTGCAAAACACAAGAAGCGGCCTTAATTGCGTGTTCCCGAAAGTTGTATTCAACCATGAAAGCACTCTTGCTGCAGAAGCCTGGCCAGGCATCGATCGAGGCCATTCCGGAGCCGGTGGTCGGAGCCGGAGAACTGTTGTTGAAGGTGCGAATGGTGGGATTCTGCGGAAGCGATTTGAATTCCTTTCGCGGGTTCAATCCGCTCGTGTCCTTTCCGCGAATTCCGGGCCACGAAGTATCCGCCACAATCATGGAGGGGGACAGCGATCTTCCCGCAGGGACAGATGTGGCGCTCTCCCCCTATACCAGCTGCGGTAAGTGTGCCTCATGCCGGAGGGGGCGTCCGAATGCCTGCCAGTTCAACCAGACTCTGGGCGTGCAGCGGGACGGCGCGCTCACCGAATTCATCGCGATGCCCCGCGAAAAGCTGTTTCCGGCCAGGCTTTCGCGGAAGGAATTGTGCCTGGTTGAGCCGCTCACGGTGGGCTTTCACGCGGTGGCGCGCGGACGGGTCGCCGCGTCCGACACGGTGGCGATTTTTGGCTGCGGCGGAGTAGGGCTCGGCGCCGTGGCCGGTTCGAGCGTTGTCGGAGCCCGCACCATCTGCGTTGATGTGGAGGATGACAAACTCCAGTTGGCGCTGGCGGCCGGCGGCACGCTTGTTATCAACAGCACCAAGGAACCCTTACATAACCGCCTGCTCGAGCTGACAGAAGGACGCGGTCCGGATGTCGTGATAGAAGCCATCGGATCACCAGCGACATTCCGTGCGGCGGTCGAAGAGGTCGCCTTCACGGGCCGGGTTGTCTATATCGGATATGCCAAAGAGCCGGTCAGCTACGAGACCAGACTATTTGTGCAAAAGGAATTGGACATTCTGGGATCGCGCAATGCCCTGCCGGAGGATTTTCACGCCGTCATCAAGTTGCTTGAGGCTGGGAAGTTTCCCGTCGACCACGCTGTGAGCCTGGTCGTCCCTCTTGAGGAATCAGGAAACGCGTTGCGCTCCTGGAGCGAAGGTCCGTCAAAGTTCAACAAGATTCTGGTGTCCCTGGATCCACTATGAGCACCGGCACGAGCGAATCAATCACGCCGGCCGGGTCCGGTGAGCGCAGCGGCCGTCTGTTTCGCACAGGCGATGGCAGGAATCTGCTGACTCCATTTTTATTGATCACCTCACTGTTCCTTTTGTGGGGCTTCTGCAACGGGATGATTGACATCCTCAACAAGCACTTCCAGGACACGCTGCGGATAAACAAGGAGCAATCCGGTCTGGTGCAGGCAGCCAACTATCTGGGCTATTTCCTGATGGCCATTCCTGCCGGATTGCTCGCCAAAAGATTCGGCTACAAAGGCGGGATCCTTGTAGGGCTGTCGTTGATCGGCGCAGGCGCCCTCTGGTTTATTCCAGCCGTCAACATCGGCGCGTACTGGGCATTCCTGCTGGGCCTGTTCGTGGTTGCTGCTGGCATGACTTGCCTGGAAACGATTGCCAATCCTTACGCCACGGTTTTGGGGCCACCGGAAAGCGGGCCTACGCGCATCAACATCGCCCAAACTACCAACGGCCTGGGTTGGATTCTTGGGCCGATCGTAGGTGGGTATTTTGTTTTTTCTGGCGCTGACGGGGCCAATGCCAATGCCGGTCTTACCACGCCTTACATCGGGATTGGGATATTTGTAGCGTTCCTGCTTGTCATTTTTGCTGTCTCGAACATCCCAGACCTACACGCCGAAGATGAAAGTCGTGCAGCGGCCGCCGGGAAAAAACGGATCAAGCCCACGGGTAGGCAACAGGCTGGGACCGCCATCGTTTTGGCGGCGGTCTGCGGGCTGCTGTATTTCTTTATTGCTCCGATTCTGGGACTGGTGTGGACCCTGCTGCACATGAATAAGGCATTGCTGCAGCCGGTGAAATACGGATTGCTGATCGGCGCCTATGGGGCTGCTTTCATCACGGTCTCCAGGAATTGGGACCTGTTCCGGCGCAAGCACTTCACTTTCGGCGTGGCCACGCAGTTTCTCTATGTGGCCGCGCAAACCGGAATCTTCAGTTTCTTTGTGAACTATGTTCTGGAGAATGATCCGGGGGTGACCCGCTTGCAGGCTTCGCGGTGGCTGGGTGCCATCGGGTTCGTTTTGTTCATGGTCGGGCGCGTGTGCGGCAGCGCGGTCATCAGCCAGTTCAAGCCGGAGCGCGTGCTTGCGGCCTATTCGGTCATGAATGTGGTGCTGGTTGCGATCGCGATCGGCGGTGGCAAAACTGGAATGTATGCGATGTTCGCTTCGTTCTTCTTTATGTCCATAGGGTTCCCGACCATCTTTGCCCTCGGCATCAGCGGGCTGGGCGAACACACCAAGTTCGGCTCATCGCTGATTGTGATGTCCATCGTAGGCGGCGCCATTAGCCCGCCCTTCATGGGCCGCATCGCGGATCAGCATTCCATGCGCACTGGTTTCGTAGTGCCATTGATATGTTTTGTGTTTGTAGCCCTCTACGGACTGGTCTGGGCCAGACTCAGCCGGCAAGACGCCTCACCTGCTGTCGAGGGTTAACGCGCTTCAACCCGTCCCGAACGATGATGACGGTATTTCTGGATTGAGGAAAAAGACATCATGTCCGATCATTTTTCATTTGTGTCACATTCCATTCGCAAATTTGCCATTATTGTGCTGGCCCTGTCTGCAGTTGCCACCCTGCGCGCTCAAGATCCGATGGCCCCGACCGCATCGCAAGATCCGGCCGTCATTGATCAGATATGGCAGAAAGCGAGCAGCAAATATGATTCCGAGCGCACGACCCTACTGAAAGATGTTGACAGCGTCAATGCCCAGGGACCCTTCCGCGGGGACTGGGAGTCGCTTCAGAAATTTGAAGCGCCAGAGTGGTACAGAGACGCAAAGTTCGGGATCTTTATTCACTGGGGGGTATATTCCGTTCCGGCATTTGGCAGTGAGTGGTATCCCCGCCTGATGTACCAGGCCGGAACTCCGGTGTTTGAACACCACATTGCAACCTATGGGCCGCAAGACAAGTTCGGGTACAAGGATTTTGTCCCGATGTTCAAAGCGGAGCACTACGATCCTGCGGCCTGGGCCGAGTTGTTCAGGAAGGCGGGCGCGAAGTACGTAGTACCGGTCGCGGAGCACCACGACGGTTTTGCCATGTACGACAGCGGTATCAGCGACTGGACCGCCGCCAAAATGGGGCCGCGCCGCGATCTGATCGGGGACCTGGCCAAAGCAGTGCGGGCGGCGGGACTGCATTTCGGCGTTTCATCGCACCGCGTAGAGCACAATTTCTTCCTTGGTGTGGGCCGCACTTTTTCCTCTGATATTAACGATCCGCAATACGCCGCTTTCTACGGCCCGGCGCACACGTGGCTGAACAACAAGTCAGGAACTCCTCTCAACGCTGACTTCACCTACGTTTCCCAGGCCTGGGCCAACGATTGGCTGGCGCGGAGTGCCGAACTGGTCGAAAAATATCATCCCGATATCGTGTACTTCGATTGGTGGATCGGGCAGGCGTCAATCCGTTCCAATCTCACCCGCTTTGCTGCCTTCTACTACAACAGTTCGCTCAAGTATGGAGATCACATCGGAGTGATCAACTACAAGGACTACGCCATGCAGGAACATGCCGCCGTACTCGATCTAGAGCGGGGCCAGCTCGGCGACATTCGTCCTCTTGCCTGGCAGACGGACACCTCCATCAGCAACAAATCCTGGGGCTACATTCAGAACGACACTTTCAAATCGCCCGAATTCGTGTTGGATCAATTGATTGACATCGTCAGCAAGAACGGTAATTTGCTGCTTAACATAGGCCCGCGTTCGGACGGAACCATTCCCGAGGAAGTACAACGGGTGCTTCTCGATGTGGGGATCTGGTTGAAAGTCAACGGGGAAGCCATTTACGGCACTCGCCCCTGGAGAACATACGGCGAGGGGCCGACAAAAGTGGCGGCGGGATCATTCCACGATACGGACACAGGCAATTACACGTCCGAGGACTTCCGCTTCACAACCAAGGGGAAAGTGCTGTACGCGATTGGACTTGCTTGGCCGGCCGCGGGCGAAGTGGTGATTCACTCACTGGCGAAAACAATCGGGAACGAACCCATACAAAATGTTGAATTATTGGGCAGCGATGCAAAATTGAGGTTCGACCAGCGCTCCGATGGGTTGCACGTGCAGATCCCCGCGCAAGCCCCATCCAAAAATCCATATGCGCTTCGCGTGACCTTTGAGAGCGCCTTGCGCTAAGAGGCGGGGCATGATTCGCGCCTCGGGGACGAGCACTACAACTGGCAAACAAACGCGGTATGACCATTCCGGAGATCGCAAGACTGGCTAACGTCTGTTTGTTGATGCATCCCGGGAAAATCCGTTGACTGGCGCGGCGAGCGCGGGGACCGGACGCCCGGCCCGAGGCGGCAAAATCCCCGCCGGCGATGCAGCAAAACTTTACGCGAGCGGCAGGTACGGGCGATGCCGGGAGGAACTGGCCTCTCGCCCGCAGCCACTCGCAGTAAAGGAATTGCGGTTGATGGCTTCGTGCGCTTATCTCACTGGCGATTATTTGAGTGTGCTGAAGGCGTCGGAAAGGCTGGCGCAGAGTCCCGCATTAGAGGCTGAGGCACTTTATTGGGAAACAAAATCAGTCGGGGATCTGGCCACCCAATCTCTTGCGCGCGCGAGCACGGCTGACCCCAACTCGCCAAAATTACATGTGCTCCTGGGGGACATCTATCGTCAGCAGAAGAATGTTCCGGAGGCTGAAAAGGAATACCGCCAGGCTTTAACGCTGCGTCCGGAGGACACGGGCGCGCTATTCGGCTTGGCCTTGGCTTTGCTAGCAAACAGGCAGACGGACGAGGCGCTAAGTCTGGCGCAGGCGGCGCTGGACAGTGATAAGGACGGCAGCCTGCACTATCAGATTGCGCGTCTCTATATGAAGGTGGGAGACCGAGCGTCGGCCAATCAGGCTTTTGAAGTGTCACAACGAATTCAGCGAGAAGGGCTGATCCGTGCAACCGTGGCCATGGAGCAAGGCGCAAACGATACCGAGTCCCGATGAAAGCCTGCGAGAGTATTGCTCTCGCGCACTGTGACCACCGTTGTCGATATTTTCCCAAAAACGCGAAAGGAAGTCATAGAACCTCCATGAACAAAGCGTACCGGACCATTCTGTTCGCCATTATTCTTCTTCTCACGTCTGCCGCAGCATGGGCCAGTGAACCGCAATTTGCCATCAAGGAATCTCACAAGGATTCGAACGGCGTCACGTTGAAAACCGCGGCCGGAAGCATGCGCATCGAAGCCTGCGGCGACCGCATCATCCACGTGGTGGCCAGTCCAACCGGTGAAATCCGGGCTCCCAAGGTGCCGGTCGCACTCCAACCGTGCCGGGCCGACAACGTGGTGGTCAAGATTGGTAAGAAAGATGTCACGCTCTCGACTGCGGACGTTACGGTGTCTGTGAATGCGAGGACGGGCGCCCTGAGTTTCCTCTCCAGGGATGGAAAGGCAGTACTGGCCGAACCCGAAAATGGCGGCAAGTCTTTCGACGTGCCTTCGCTCGCCGAGATGAAGACCTGGCAGGTCCAGCAGACCTTCGTATCGCCTTCCGATGAATTTCAATACGGGCTGGGCCAGCATCAGGAGGGAATCTTTGACGTTCGCGGAGTACCCATCCGTCTGCATCAGGCGAACACCAACATTTCTGTTCCGGTCCTGCTGTCGAGCAAAGGCTACGGCCTGCTCTGGAACAATCCGTCACTGACAGACTTCAATCCCGCCGATCAGGCGATTGCCATCGATCCAGCCACCGGCAAGGGAAAGTTCAGTACGGGAGCGAAAGGGAGCTACGGCTTCCTGCTGGCCAGCGACAACAAGGATCAACTGGTAGTCGATGTGGCCGGGAAGCACGTAATTGATTTGGTGAACATGTGGACACCGAGTTCGGCATCGGGTGTGGTGAATCTTGAGGCGAACAAGGAGTATGAAGTGTCCGCCAAGGGAGGCCCCGGAGGCCTTCAATTGTCCGCGCGTCCGCCGGAAGACACGACCACTTTCCGCTCCGAGGTGGGGCAGGCCATTGATTACTACTTCTTCTATGGTCCGGCATTGAATCAGGTCATCGCGGACTATCGCCAGCTCACCGGCGAAGCGCCGATGTTCCCCAGGTGGGTGTATGGATACTGGCAGTGCCGGGAACGCTATCACACCCAGAAAGAGATCCTGGACGTTGGAACTGAATTCCGCACCCGCAAGCTTCCCGTGGACGCCTTGGTGCAGGACTGGCAGTACTGGGGCAAGTATGGCTGGAACGCCATGAAGTTTGACGAGACCAACTACCCTGATCCCAAGGCGATGATGGACCAATTCCATGCCATGGACGAGCACGTCCCGATTTCGGTGTGGTCGAGGTTCGGGGAGGACTCGGACATCTACAAGCGCATGAGCGCGAAATCCTTACTGATTCCGGGCACCCCCTGGATGGACTTCTTCAATCCCGAGGGGCAAAAAACGTTCTGGGCGGAACTCAAGACAGGTCTCTTCGACTACGGCCTCGATGGCTGGTGGATGGACGCGTCCGAACCCGAGTTCGACATTCTGAAGGGCCACCAGACGTTTCTGGGCAGCGGCGAGTCGGTGCGCAACGCTTATCCTTTATATGTCACCAAAGCAATCTACGAAGGGCAGCGTTCCACCACCGACCGCAAACGCGTTGTGATCTTTACCCGCTCCGCCTATACCGGGCAACAGAGGAACGCGGCTATCGCATGGTCCGGAGACATCTCTGCGGACTGGATTACATTCCAACGCCAGATCCCGGCGGGCCTGAACTTCAGCATGGCTGGGATGCCCTATTGGACGACGGACGGCGGCGGGTTCTTCCGGCCTAAGGACCAATATACGAATGAGGCTTACCATGAATTGCTGACTCGCTGGTTCCAGTACGCCGCATTCTGTCCCGTGTTCCGGGTACACGGATGGATTTCGAATGCCGAGATCTGGAACTACGGTCCGAAGTTCCTGGACATCGCCACCCAGTACGATGAGCTGCGCTACCATCTGCTGCCTTACATTTATTCCGCCGCCTGGGGCGTCACCAGCAAAGGTGAAACCCTGATGCGGGCTCTGCCACTGGAGTTCTCCTCGGATCCAGGTTCGCGCGCGGTTTCCGACCAGTATATGTTCGGTTCCGCTTTGCTGATCAATCCTGTCACCGTGGAAGGAGCGACGCAGCGGCGTGTTTATCTTCCTGCCGGGAGCGACTGGGTTGATTTCTGGAATGGCAAGCATACGAACGGCGGGCAGAGCCTCAGCGCGGACGCTCCGCTGGAGAGAATTCCGATCTATGTCCGGGGCGGATCGATTGTTCCGTACGGCCCGGTCGTGCAATCAGCTGCCGGCAAGGAGGATCCGATCGATCTGCGGGTCTATGCCGGAGCCAGCGGTGACTTCACTCTGTACGAAGATGAAGGCGACAACTACGATTATGAGCATGGGGCCCGGTCGGTCATTCCCATTCATTGGGATGACAAGTCCTCAACTTTGACCATTGCGGCCCGCGAAGGGAGCTTTCCGGGAATGCTCGAACGCAGGACTTTCCATATCGTGATCGTCCGCGAAGGGCACGGAACCGGAATCGCGTCCACCTCCGAGCCCGACGCCACCGTGGAGTATGACGGTAAAGCGGCCTCGGTTCATGTTCAAACCAAGATGTGAGTGCCCATTGCACCGGAATCATTAAAGGAGTTTGTCGTGAAAGCAATCAGTCGCCGTAAGTTCGTTGCCGCCGCCGCCGTCGTGGGAGCAGGTACAGTCCTGCGCACTCCGGCGTTCGCTTTTGAAAATCAGAATGCAGGAGCCGTCTCCGCTGGCTCTGCGAGGTCGGTGGGCCACGAAGTGGTTGCCCCACAAGTGAGCCCCTTTCCGATGAAAAGCGTGAGACTCCATCCGGGCGTATTCAGCGAGGCGGCGGAAGCCAACCGGAAATATTTGAAGACCCTCGCGACCGACCGGTTGCTGCATACCTTCCGCTTGAATGCCGGCCTGCCATCTTCCGCCGAACCGCTGGGTGAGTGGGAGAAACCTGACTGCGAACTGCGCGGCCACTTTGCCGGAGGGCACTATCTTTCGGCTTGCGCGCTAGCGTTCGCCTCTTCGGGAGACGAGGAACTCAAGCGCAATGGCGACGTCATGGTAGCTGAATTGGGCAAGTGTCAGGCGCAACTTAAGAACGGTTATCTCAGCGCCTTCCCGATCACCTGGTTCGATCGCCTGCGCGACGGTGTGAAGGTTTGGGCTCCCTTCTACACCTACCACAAGATCATGGCTGGGCATCTCGACATGTACACACTGGCCGACAATCAACAGGCTCTTGATACCGCGGAGAAGATGGCGGGTTGGGTACAGAGTTGGGTCGATCCTTTAAGCGACCAGCAAATGCAGCGGGTGCTCCAGGAAGAATTCGGGGGCATGGGCGAGGTACTGGCCAACTTGTATGGCGTGACCGGCAAGCCGCAGTATCTCAAGCTCGCCCAACGCTTCGACAAGAGAGTATTCACCGATCCGCTGGCGGCGCATCGCGATGAACTCAAGGGACTGCACGCAAATACGCACATTCCGCAGGTGATCGCCGCCGCCCGCCTGTACGAAGTCACAGGCGACCGACGCTACTGGAACATCGCCGACTACTTCTGGAATGAGGTGACCAGCGAGCGCGCCTATTGCACCGGCGGGGTCAGCAACTTCGAGTTTTGGAAAACTGACCCCGGTGTGCTGTCCACGCAGCTCAGTGGAGATACCTCCGAAGATTGCTGTGAGTACAACATGATGAAGCTTACGCGGCATGTGTTCTCCTGGTCGCCTCGGGCGGAGCACATGGATTACTACGAACGGCTCATGTTCAATCACCGCCTGGGAACCATTGACCCGGAAACCGGAACCACGGTTTATTTCGTGCCGGTTGGTGGTGGCTACTCCAAAATCTTCGCCAAGCCCTTCGACTCGTTCTGGTGCTGTAGCGGTTCGGGCGCGGAAGAGTTTGCCAAGCTGACGGACACCATCTACTACCACGATGACAACTCCATCTTCGTCAACCTCTACATCGCTTCGACCGTGGACTGGGCGGAAAAGGGAATTCGCCTGAGCCAGCAGACCATGTTCCCGGAAGAACAGGGAACCACGCTGATTGTCTCAGCGGCGAAACCGGCGGAAGTGGATTTGAAATTGCGCATTCCGTACTGGGCGAAAAATGGCAGCGTGAAAGTGAATGGACGCCCTCTGCCGGCTTTCGCCGACCCCGGCAGCTACCTTGTTCTGCGCGGACCGTGGAAGAACGGGGACCGCATTGAACTGAGCCTGCCCATGCAGCTGCACGCCGCGCCCATGCCTGACCGGGAGAGCCTCCAGGCGGCGATGTACGGACCGTTGGTCCTGGCCGCGCGCTTTGAAGATGAGGCCAAAGAAGAGTGGTATCGCCACTACCAGGCACAAACCAAGCAGGAGCCAGCGCCACCATTGCAGTTCAAGGGAAAACTTGATGATCCGGCGACCTGGCTCCAGCCCGCTGAAGGTAAGCTAAGGTTCCGTGCAACTTCGCAGGGCCAGACGGTTACGTTTGTTCCCCTCTCGAGCATCCTGCATGAGCGGTATTTTGTTTACCACGAAATTCAATCTTGATCGATCCGGGAAAGCATCAATGAGAATTCAGATCGGGCCGCAGATGCTGCGCATGTTAGGTATGGCAACGCTGGGGCTCGCGTTGAGCCTGGCAGCGTCGGCACAAGCAAAGCCTTCCATCCCTCCACATCGCAAGCTGGTGCCCCTTTTTAATGGGAAAGATCTGACCGGCTTCGACACCTTGCTCGAGAAGCAAGGAATCAACAGCGACCCCAACAGAGTCTTTCAGGTTGAAAAAGGCGTGCTCCACATCTCGGGGCAGGAGTTCGGCGGGCTTGTGACCCAGAAGGAATATGAAAATTACTACCTGCGTGCCGAATTCAAATGGGGTGAAAAGACGTATCCGCCGCGCGCTGGGAAAGCCAGGGACAGCGGCATTCAATACAACATCACTGGGCCACTCAAGGTCTGGCCGCGGATGATGGAATTTCAGATCAACGAAGGGGGCACCGGCGATATGTGGGTGGTCGGCGGCACCAGCGCGACGGTGGACGGCAAGTTATATGAAAGCACGTCATCCGGGCCTGGCGCATATATTCGCATTCCGCATATTGGCAGAGGCCCTCTCGTCAATGTCACTGGACACCGCGATCCGGTAAACGATCTGGAACGGCCGCACGGAAAATGGAATGTCCTGGAACTGGTGGTTGATCATGATCGGGTTATGTATTTTGTAAACGGAAAACTCGCCATTCTGGGAACGAATGCGAACACTACAAAGGGCAAAATCCTCTTTCAATGCGAAGGGTCGGAGGTGTATTTCCGCAACATGAAAATTGCGAGGCTGAAATAGTCAAGGAGGCGTCAAATTGAATCGCCGGCAGTTTTTAGGTACTACAGCGGCCGTGCTTGCATCCGGGCCAGTCGCTCTAGCCGCGTCCACCGAGGCGCGGCCTTTCTCGAAAGGCAATCATTTTCCGGCGATGCAGCGGAAGAGCTTGCCAATCGGTGTTTTTAATCCTCCTTAGAAACTGGAGCATTTTACTGATACGACTCCAAGCGATCGGACGATAAGAGGAGAATCGCTCTCGGCCGCCCGGCAGGCTTAAATACTGCAGCTTAGAACTTATACTTCAGTCCCACTTGAAGCTGGCGCATCGGAACAGCTGCCGCTGTTGAGCTGATGATTCCGAAGTCCGCGGCCGAAAGGTTTCCCTGCGGCGCGCTGAACACAGGGTGGTTGAGCACGTTGAACACTTCCAGTCGCAACTGCAGGGCGTGGCCTTCCTTGTACCCCATGGCAAACTGCTTATGCACCGCCAGATCGAACGTGCGAAATCCAGGGGTCGTCACTGAGCTGCGTCCGACATTGCCGAAAGTTCCCGCGGGTGCCACGACATATGCAGCAGGATCCAGCCACTTCACTCCGAGTGAGGTATGGGTATGTTGCGTGACAGACCCGTTACCTATCCCGCTGTAGCTGGGGCGGTCAGGCAGCGGATTGTTGGTACCCGCATTATTGAAACCGATGTTAAGCGTCTGCGGAACACCTGTCTGGATCGTCGCGTTCGCGCTCAACTGCCAACCGCCGACCAGCCCATTGGCAACCGAGTTGTGAATACCCAGGAGTTTGCCTCTGCCGATCGGAAGGTCATAGACAGCCCCGACCACCCAACGATGGCGCACGTCGAAGGACGACAATCCTCGCTCGCAACTCAAGCATCTGCTGTCTTGCGGAAACAGCGTATCGAAGCCCTGAGTGCGTAAACCGCTGGCATTGTCAATTGACTTGGACCACGTGTAATTCGTGGTTAAGGTGAACCCTTGGCTGAAGCGCCGCGTAAGCTTCGCACTGCCGGCATTGTAGCCCGCGTTGAACCCGTCCCCGGCATACGAGATGACACCGAAATTGGGAAAAGGCACGCGCGAAGTGGGGCTGCCAGTAGTGCCGGGAACCGCCTGGTTAACATTCTCGAAACCGTAGAGGTGCCGGCTTTGCGAACCAAGATAGCCTGCCTCCAGCACCCAATCGGCGCCTAACTGCCGTTGCACGTTCAGCAGGTACTGCATGGTATAGGACGTAGCGTGGTTGTAAGCGGCTGACAAGGCAAACGGCGGCGGTATCTGGGCAACGGCTCCGCTTCCGCCGGGAATCGAATTGCTCCAGGTTAGTGTTGGACTGCCGGCGGTTGAGAATAAATCCACTCGGGCCGCGATATTGCGGGCCATGTCGAAGTACATGGAGTTGCCGATGTCCTGCATGTAGAAAATACCAAAGCCGCTGCGGATCACCGTCTTGTCATTGAGTGCGTACGCAATGCCAACCCGCGGAGCAAAGTTCTTGTACTTGGTCTGCAACAGGTTGTGATCCAGGCCCCCACCGCAGACCGCTTGCGTGCTGGTCCAATGGATGCTCAGGCCTTCGTAGGGGTCGGTGCAGCCGCTCTGCCTTACGAAGATTGGCCAGTCGGCCTGCGGAGCGCCCGCAGTGGTGATGAACTTCGTGATCTTCACATTGAACAGGTTGCCCAGTGTATTGGTGAAGGGCGGCGTCAATTCGTACCGCAAGCCCAACGATAAAGTCAGCTTGGGAAGGATCTTCCACGTGTCGTCAATGAACGCGTGCTCGACGTTGCGCTGATACTTTGCATTGGCAACCGCAACCGCATTGGTCGATTGGAAAATGTCTCCCAGCAGGAAATCGGCGAAGGAGTAACCGCCGGTTGCAGTTACAGGGTCCCTGGTCGCGTTTGCCTGGAACACAAACACCCCGCGTGAGAATTGGTTGCCGATCTGATTGTAGTTTTGCCGGTTGTATTCGAACCCGAAGGCGAAAGTGTGCTTGCCATGGACCCAGGACAACTTGTCCACGAATTGCAGGGTATTGTTTTTGTTTTCGTATGGCCCGTCATTGGTGTCGCCGATGGCGGTAAAACCCGTACCGTTAAATACTGCGTTGGGAATTCCCCAAGTAACCGGAGCACCCGGGTTTTGTCCGGGTATGCCAATATCGGAAACGACATCCGTGCTACCGGCAAGCAGAGTGCCAAGAGCGTTATAGAACCGGGAGTAGCCAAAACGCGCTTCGTTCACCAGAGTAGGCGTGAACGTTCGCGTGTTGGAGCCCGTGTATTGTTCATAGTTAGTCAGCACTTTATTTCCCGCGAGATTTAGACCCTGTGTGATTTGGTTTTCATCGCCCCAGTTGTATCGTCCCATCCACTGTGACTTGGACGATTCGATGTAATCCAGTCTGAGAACGAATCCGTCGCGGTTGCGGGGGAAAGCGTTGTTCTGCGAGAAGTTTGATGCGAGTTGTCCGGGAACGGTGGCGGGATCGTAATACTTCAAGAACTTCTGCGAGATCGGGTCTAACCGGTCGCTGGGAATGATGTTGCCCGGGAAAGGTAGCCCGGTAGTCGGATCGTAGATGATCGTAGATGGGAGCAGCGCGCTGAAATCGCCGCCGAACATCGCAGAGGTCGGCACGGAATAGGTGGTAAATCGGGTCTGGCGCCAGCGAAGGGCCTCATAATTTGACATGAAGAACAACTTATTGCGCCCATCCAACAGGTGAGGTATGCGCACCGGTCCGTCCAGTTCAAACCCATAGTCGTTCCACTTGAATGTTTCCTTCGGAGGCAGCTTTTGAGTAAAGTTATATGGCTGCGCATCCACGAAGTTATTGCGCATGAACTCGAACAGTGCGCCGTGATACTCGTTGCCACCCGACTTGGTGACTACGTTCACCTGGCTGCTTTCGTGGCCGAATTCCGCCGGGTAAACGCCATTTTGAACCTTGAACTCCTGAATGGCATCAATGGAAGGGAAGGCGATGTACGTATTGAAGTTCACGTCCATGTTGTTGACGCCGTCGAGCGTATAGTAATTGAAGAAGATGCGCTGGCCACCCGTGGAGATCGCTTGCTGGGCGCGATCGCCGCCCTGGCGTGAGCCCGCTTGACCAGCCGCGGGAGCGAGTACATTTACGTTGGGCGAAAGCGCGACCAGGTTTAGGTATTGGCGGCCGTTCAGAGGTAATTCAGTGACGACTTTGTTGTCGATCACCGTACCGAGCGTCGAATTTTCCGACTGCAGTTGGGCAGCCGCAGCGTTGACCTCGACCGTCTCGGCAGTGTTGCCAACCTGAAGAACTACATCCAGGCGGACCGATTGCTGTACCTGCAGCTCGAATGGTTCGCTGACCCAGGTCTTAAAGCCGGTAACTTCCGTCTTCACCGTATAGGAGCCCGGAGGGACATCGGGAATTGTGTAGACACCTGCCTCCGTGGTCGCTGTCGTGCGGACAGCGTTGGTGTTGATCTTGGTCAGGGTGATGGACGCGCCGGACATCACCGCTCCTGAAGTATCCGTTACACGTCCCGTAATCTGGCCGAACGTTTGTGCGTATAGTCCGCTTCCAGAAGAGACGGCCACAATCGCGAGAAGAAGCAAGGTTTTCAAGCTGCACGTTCCAGCACCTGATCTTTTCAATAGTCCGGTCGAAGCCGACATGAATTCCCTCCAACCCAGGCGTATGGTTCTGGTCTCTGAGTAACCCATCAACGTGCTCAACCCAACGTTGCCGAACGGAACGCGCCGTTTCCTCGAAGGTTCGACTCTCTCGAATTTTCAAGGAAGTCGTTTACTGGAGTGCAGTTTTTATAGAGGTCTAGTTGGCTTGTCAACACAATTTCACGGCACCAACGGTAATCCATTTATAATAAACGACTTATACTCGATTGCATCGTAATTGAGCGTTTCATATGCTGAAACTTGCTGGCTAATGTTCGGGAAAGTCAAGGTAGATTTGTTTCACTAGATGAAACGAAGGCGGGGAAATCGTGTCTTGTGATCCGTTCTGACCCCGGTGCCGGAGGGCCAGCCTTTCACTACGTCGCCTGGCGGACGCCAATGACTTTTGAGGTCCGAGAATTTCTCGGCATGCGTCCACGCGGAGAAAACCCCATAGCTAAAGAAACGGCATTGGCGGCAGTCCTGATCTGCCTGGCCAAGCCTGGTACTTGGGCTAACCCGACACGCGTGACGGGACCTGCGACACTTAGAGCGCCAATCGCAACCCTGTCACTATTGAGGATGGGAGCACTGACGCAACGACAGCCCAGCAAGGCTTCTTCGTTGTCAACCGCATACCCTTGACGCCGAACTTTATCCAGTTCGGCACGCAAGTGAGGCAGGTTCAGAATCGTATTTTTGGTCACTCGTTGAAATACGATCCCGTTTAGAACGCGCTCGTATTCGATGGCGGGGAGGAAAGCAACGAGTACCTTCCCTAAGGCCGCCACGTGAAGGGAGCGGCGAGTTCCAACGCTCGATACCAGTCGAAACTCGTGCTGGCTTACCATGACATCGACATATAGAACGGTTCCCTGGTCCAGCACGGCCAGATTCACTGTCTCGTGGGTAGACCACCACAGGTCTGTCAGGATCGGCCGCGCGGCCGCCTTAAGCGTGGCACTCCGACTGGCACAGGCAGACATTTGTGCCAGTCTCGGACCGATGAGGTATGATCCGGCTTCTGTGCGCAGGAGATAGTTTTCGCGTTCGAGGTGTCTCAGAAAACGGTGGGCTGTGCTCTTATTAATTCCGGTGTCGTCGCAAATCGCTTTAAGACCAAGACCGACCGACGAATTTTGCAAAGCTTCGAGGATCCGCAAAACCTTCGAGATCACACCCACGGACACGGATTCCGACTGCCTGACCGACTGGATCGGCGCTTGCCCAGCGGACACATTCTCAGCAGTTGATGGTCGTTGCACGAAGACCTCCAACGAGGAACTCACGTTTGATGTTTCCGAACACTACCACAGAAACAGACGAATGCAAGTCCTCCGTGTCAACTATTGAAATGTCGGTTCATGCATTGAAATCGTGGCGGAAGGGGAGGGACCTGGCGGAACGTGCGCAGCGTACGCCCAGACCGTAAAGAAGTTCGGCTTGGAGGTCAGTCGGTCATCGGAGACGGCGAACAGTACCCCAATTTCCAAAGTGGTTGCATAATCAAGTAAACGATTGTACCTAAACTCGATTCGAGCCCGGAGATTCCATGCGTGCCGTTAACTTCCGCCTACTCGTCCTCTTTGTGCTTGTGTTTGCCCTCAATGGTCTCAACGCACAGAATTCCGTAAAGCCCGCATATTTGAATACTTCGCTGCCGGCCGAGCAACGGGCTGCCGATTTGGTTCACCGCATGACGGTGGAAGAAAAGGTGTCGCAACTGGTGAACCAGTCGCGTGCGATTCCGCGGCTGAATGTGCCGGACTACGATTGGTGGAGCGAGGCGCTGCATGGGGTAGCGAACAACGGCGGAATCACCACATTCACTGAGCCGGTCGGGTTGGCCGCGACGTTCGATCCAGATGCCATTCACCGGATGGCGATTGCGACCAGCGTTGAGGGACGAATCAAGTACGTGGAGGGAATGAAGGACGGCCACAGTGACATCTTTGAGGGTCTGGACTTCTGGGCCCCGAACATCAACATCTTTCGCGATCCGCGCTGGGGACGCGGCCAGGAAACCTACGGGGAAGACCCATTCCTGACGGCCCGAATGGGGGTGGCGTTCGTTACGGGCATGCAAGGCGATGATCCGAAATACTATCGCGTCATTTCGACGCCAAAACATTACGCGGTCCACAGCGGGCCAGAAAGCACGCGCCACCACGCGGATGTGATGGTGAGCAAACATGATCAACTGGACACGTATCTGCCGGCATTTCGCGCAACCGTGACCGAAGCCAAGGCCGCTTCGGTGATGTGCGCGTATAACAGCATCAACGGACAGCCTGCGTGCGTAAATGAGTTCCTGCTGCAAGACCAACTGCGAAACAAATGGAAGTTTCAGGGCTACGTCGTCTCTGACTGCGACGCGGTTGTCAACATCTTCCGCGACCATCATTTCACCAAGACCCAGCCCGAGGCCTCCGCGCTCGCGATTCAGCGGGGCATGGACAACGAGTGCATCGACTTCGCCAAAGTCAAGGACGATCATGACTATCGCCCGTATTACGACGCATACAAGCAAGGATTCTTAAAGGAAAGCGAGATCGATACCGCGCTCATACGCCTGTTTACAGCGCGCATGAAGCTGGGTATGTTCGACCCGCCGGAGATGGTGCCATATACGAAGATTGACGAGAAGGAACTGGACAGCGCGGAGCACCGCGCGCTGGCACGGAGCATAGCCAACGAGTCGATGGTGCTGCTCAAAAACGACGGCACCCTGCCGCTGAAGCAGGGCAAACTCAAAATCGCGGTGGTGGGTCCGTTGGCAGACCAAACAAAATATCTGCTTGGCAATTACAGCGGTAGTCCAACTCATATCGTTTCCGTTCTCGACGGCATGAAAGGGGAGTTCCCGGAAGCGCAAATCAACTTTGTTGCCGGGACGCAGTTTCTGCGAAGCGATGGGGAACTGGTCCCGGAGTCGGCGTTGAGCAACGCGGAGGGCCAGCCAGGGCTCACCGCGAAGTTTTCTTCGGGGGTGGATCCGGGCCAGGGCCCTGTATTGGCCACGCGTACGGTGAGCACGGTTGACCTGAATTCAGAGAATGTCCCTCAAGAGGCTGCCAGCACCTATCCTCTATCGGTGGAGTGGGCAGGGTTTCTCACGGTCAACGAAACTGGCGATTACAGCATCGGCGTACGCGCCAGCGGCAACTTCGCGATGGTGCTGGTTGGTGGCAAACCATTGGTGATGCAGTACCTGGACAGCGAGCGGCCGCAAAGCAAGGTCGGACACATTCATCTTGAGCAGGGTAAGAAGACGGCCCTCGAAGTCAGGTACCGGCAGACGAAACCCGGGCCCACACAGGCGCAGTTGATTTGGGCGAAGTACGATCCGAAACCGGACCCCGCCGCTATTGAAGCGGCGAAGAACGCGGATGTGGTGGTTGCAGTGATGGGAATCACCAGCCAGCTCGAAGGCGAAGAGATGGTGGTGAGCGAGGAAGGATTCAAAGGGGGCGACCGCACCAGCATTGATCTGCCGAAGCCGGAACAGGAGTTGCTCGAAGCGGTGACGGCCACGGGGAAGCCAGTCGTACTCGTGCTCGCCAACGGAAGCGCGCTGGCGGTGAACTGGGCACAAGAACACGTGAATGCGATTCTGGAATCCTGGTATTCGGGCGAGGAAGGTGGCTGCGGCGTCGCGGAAACACTTTCGGGGAAGAACAATCCCGCCGGGACGCCTGCCAGTCACTTTCTATACCGGTATCGATCAACTTCCGCCGTTTGAGGATTACGCCATGAAGGGACGAACTTACCGCTATTTCGAAGGCAAGCCGTTGTATCCCTTCGGGCATGGCTTGAGCTACACGACATTTTCTTACAGCGGCCTGATGCTTCCGCGGAAGGCCCTCAAGGCCGGCGATCCGCTGAGCGCAGAGGTGGCGGTAACCAATACCGGAGAGCGTGAGGGAGACGAGGTCGTCCAGCTCTATCTAGGTTTCCCGAACGTGGCGGGAGCGCCAATCCGCGCCCTGCGCGGCTTCAGGCGAATTCACTTGAAGCCAGGCGAATCGCAGAAGGTCGGCTTCGAGTTGAAGGAACGCGACCTGAGCATGGTAACCGCAGCCGGCGAGCCGATCATCGCGAAGGGGACGTATTCAGTTTCAATCGGGGGAGGCCAGCCGAATACGGTCGCACCGACAGTGGCCGGTACATTTCAAGTGAAAGGCACCAGGGTGCTCCCGGAATAGCCTGACCATGAAACAACTGAGTGAAGCCGTTGCTGACGCAAGTTCACCGGCTGCCGAATCTGCGATCATCGGCGCCCGTACAGGAAGGTGAGGACAACATTGCAACCCAGATCGTGGCAAGCCGTGGCGTGGACCATACTTCTGCTGAGCACTGGTGCGCAGGCCCAGCAGGCAAACTCATGTGCCGCCCTGAAGGGCTTTAAAGCTCCGGGCGTTGAAATCACGAAAGTTGAGCAGATTGCTTATGGAACCACCGTGCCTAATCTCTACGGGCCAGGCCACAGTGCGCCCATACCTGCATATTGTCGAGTCGAGGGCGTCATCAATCGCCGCGCCGGAGTTGGGGGCGAGAATTTTGGCATCAACTTTGCGCTCGCCCTCCCCAATCAATGGAATGGCGATTTCCTCATGCAGGGCGGAGGCGGCAGCAATGGCATAGTGTTTCCCCCGCTCGGTTTGAATGCTGCCGGAGATACGCCCGGCCTTATGCGCGGGTTCGCTGTAGTCAGCACCGATACTGGCCATAAAAGTGAACGCGGATTTGATTTCGGTTTCATGAAAGACCAGCAGGCCTATCTGGATTTTGCCTATCTCGCGAACGCTGAGGTCGCCACCCTGGCCAAACAACTGGTCGCGCAATACTACGGGAAGCCGGCAGCCTTTTCGTATTTCTCCGGATGTTCCACCGGCGGCCGCGAGGGCATGATTCTTTCGCAACGCTACCCTGCAGTCTTTGACGGAATTATTTCGGGTGATCCCGCCATGCGCACCGGACTTTCCAACCTGGCGATCGGCAAGTGGGTCCCTGTCGCGTTCAACCAGGTTGCGCCAAAAGACGCAAATGGCAAGCCAATCATCGCGCAGGCTATCAGCGATGCCGATCGCAAAATGATCGGTGACGCTCTGCTACAGAAGTGTGATGCGAAGGACGGCGTGGCCGACGGCATCATCTCCGATCCTCTCGGCTGCGATTTTGATCCGGCGGTATTGGTATGCCGGGAAGGGAAGAGCGAGTCGTGCCTGAGTCCGGAAAAGGTCGCTGCAATCAAGAGGGCTGTGGGCGGGCCAAAGACGCAGGGCGGTTTCCAGGTCTATCCCGGCTTCCTGTACGACACTGGCATCACTGCCGCCGCTCCCATTCGTGGCATTCTCTCGCCGGGGCCCGGCATTTTCGGGCCGGCAACCACCGCCATGGAAGTTGACGTCGAGAAAGAAGCGCTCGCGGATGTTCAGCCGCTGGTGGACTCGATGTCCACCAACCTGACTACATTTTCCGGGCATGGCGGCAAGCTGATCTTTTACCACGGCGACAGCGATCCCTGGTTCTCTCCCCTCGACACGTTCGGCTACTACAAAGATATGGCGGCTGCGAATGGTGGCCTGGAAGCCGTTTCCAGGTGGAGTCAGTTCTATTTCGTTCCAGGAATGGGGCACTGCGGCGGAGGCCCGGGTCTCGATCAGTTCGATCTCCTGGGCGCGATGGTCAACTGGGTGGAGAAGGGGAAGGCTCCCACGGCAGTAATCACGACCGGCAAAGCATTCCCTGGTCGCAGCCGACCTCTGTGCCCCTACCCCAAACACGCCCAATATAAAGGACAAGGCAATACTGAGGACGCGAACAACTTCGAGTGCCGTTGAACCGCTTGCCGAAGTTTAGCCTTACTGTTCCACCGAAAGAACGGTGACCGATTTCGGCTCAAGCTTCAGAGTCAGTTTGCCGCCGACGACCTTGGCGAAGACCGGCTTCGGTGCTACGGCGTTCGGAGCGTCGAAGGTGTTGACGCTGTCAACCTTCGGGGCGGTCAGGGTTTCTCCCTTGGCTGATTTCGGCGTGATGCCGGTCAGGCTGGTTTCAATATCCACCGCCTGATCGGGATCGAGGTTGGTGATTTCCAGCCATAGCTTGCCGCTTGACTACAGCCCTGAAAAGGCTGGCGCCGGCAGTTCAACTCCGTCCCTGGCCACCATCATTTATTCCAGAACCTAGCGACGCAGACCCGAAATTCTCCATCCACGAGACTCAGCGTTCAGATCCGGCAGCTACCGACGGAAGGCCAAGTACCCCCAGATTAATATGAACAATCTGTCATCTCGCCGATACGCCCTATTCATACTCCGCCGCTGGTAGCACATGAGTCACTGTAAAATCTAATCGGTCAATGGGTCCCCGTCTCCACATCGCGACCGCATGGGACAAGCCTGATTCGCCGTTCTTCCGAGTGGCGGCCTCTCCCGGTCTGTTCCGCGAAGTCCTATCAGGTCCGCGCACGACGCGATTTTCAGCCCAAGCTTTCAGATACGGCTACGTGCGCGGGTGCCTTCTCGCGTTAGCGTTGTTGGCGGTCATGTTGTCTTCAGTTCGCACACTCGCTCAAGACAATTATGAAATTCAGGTGTACGGATCTGACCTGGTTGATCCCGGACGCACAATGGTTGAACTCCACAGCAACTTCACGATTGATGGCTCCAAGCAGATCGTGAATGGTGTTTATCCCACGAATCACGCCGAGCACGAGACGGTCGAGATCACCCACGGCTTCAATGATTGGTTCGAGTGCGGCTTCTACATATTCACTTCGATAAACCAGGGCCACAACTGGCAATGGGTGGGGGATCACATTCGTCCGCGCGTGGCGATCCCTAAGAAATGGCACTGGCCCGTGGGGTTGAGCATCTCGAATGAAATCGGCTATCAGAGGCGGCAGTTTTCCGAGGACACGTGGACATGGGAAATCCGTCCTATCCTGGACCAGAAAGTGGGCCGATGGTATTGGTCTCTGAATCCGACGCTCGACCGGTCCTTTCACGGTGAGAACGTGCACCAGGGGGTTGTCTTTTCACCAAATTTCAAATTCAGTTACGATTTTGTTCCGAAGATTTCTGGAGGTTTGGAGTATTACGGCTCAGCCGGCCCGGTGACGGGATTCGATGCACTTTCGCAACAGCAGCACCAGATTTTCACTGCGATTGACTTGAACCTGGCCCCGCAATGGGAGGTCAACTTCGGCCTTGGCGTGGGCCTCACCGGCGCGACCGACCACCTCATTGCCAAAATGATACTGGGCTATCGCTTCAATTTCTGACTCGGTGAAGAGGTGGGCCGTTCAAATTCGTGAACCAGGCGCGGAGAAGGAAGCCAAGCTTGAGACTTCAAGTGGCGTGACTTTCATGAAGAGTGTGGGCGCGTCCCTTATTTTCTGCGCATTGCTCCTGCTGTCCAGCTCTCTTTTCGCGGAGAACATCACTGGCACGATCAACAACGGCACCACCGGCAAGCCCGCTGCCGGAGATGAGGTGGTGCTGCTCAGACCGGGCCCGGGGATGGAAGAAGCGTCCCGCACCCGGACCGACGCAGGCGGTCACTTCAGATTCCATCTTACCGGCACCGGTCCGTATCTAATTCGCGCCATTCATCAGGGCGTGAGCTATGACCGTGAGGCCCCTCCTGCAACAACCTCGGTCGAAGTACAGGTGTTCGATGTGTCCAGGGAAGTCGCCGGCATCAGCGTCACGGCCGACGTCATGCGCTTTCAGGCCCAGGGCAATGAATTACAGGGGATTCGTCTTTTTGCCGTGAATAACGCTTCCGCCCCGCCGCGCACCCAGTTGCGCGGCAAGAACTTCAAGTTCTTTCTTCCTGATGGCGCCGAGATCGATCAGGGAATGGCAATGACCGCCGGCCGACAACCCGTCAATTCCGCGCCGGTCCCCGAGAAGGATAAAAACTGCTACGGATTCGTCTTTCCGCTTCGTCCAGGCGAAACTGAATTTCAAGTCGTTTTTCACATGCCCTATAACGGAGAGCTCAGCATTGATCCAAAGGCGCTCTACTCAGTGCAGCATTTCGTCGTCATGGTGCCGAAAACCATGCGATTCACTCCCGCGCCCGGCGTCACCTTTCAGGCTATGGAGGATCCCCGCCAGTCCGACGCTCTGGTCCGGGTTGTGTCGAACACGCGAATCGCCCAGCCGCTGAATTTCGGCATCTCGGGCACGGGTATATTGAACGATCCCGGTGATGATAGTCAGGGTGTTCCACACCCGGTTGAAGATCAGATCGCCGTCCCGTCTGCGCGCGTTTCCAGCCCTGGGGTAGCACCGGGAACCAGCGATCACGCCCCCCGGCAGAGGCTAAAGAGATATCGCTGGTACCTTCTGGGCGGTTTGGGTTTGCTGCTGGGCGCAGGTGCGGGATATTTTGCAAAGCGTTTCCGGCCTGGAACCGCCGTCCACCCCGGGGTCTCTGGCCGTCATGTGCCGGCGCGTCGATCTGCTGCGCCCGCACCTTCCAGCCACTCCGATCTTCTCCTTGAAGAGGTCAAAAATGAGCTGTTTCGGCTCGAAGTGGAACATCAGCAAGGCCATATCTCGCAGCCGGAATACAAGCGCGCCCGGGCCGCGCTGGACCAAACCCTGGACCGGGTGATCAAGCGGGCTCCCCGAGGCTAAACCTGCCGACTCCGACTGCGCCCCTTTCGGCGCGGCTCCCCATTTCGGAACGATCAAAGTTACTTCCGTGACTTGTGCCATTGCAGCGTGGGGGTAACATTTGGGCAGTGGAAGAAGTGAAGATGTTTCGTGTCGTCAAAATCGCCGCATCCTTACTAGGACTCATGGTCGCCGTCGAGGCTGCGGCCCAGAGCTATCAGGTGGTTCAGCTCACACAGAGTGGGACAATTTCCGGCACCGTGAAATGGTCGGGACCCATGCCTCACCTTCCCACCTTTCCCATCGACAAGGATCCGCAGGTTTGCGATCCGGACTCGCACAAGACCCGCGATCTTGAGCGATTGATCGTGGGCCCCGAGGACGGGGTCGCAAATACCGTGGTATTCCTTAAGGATATTTCCCGCGGAAAAGCCATGGACATCCCCGAACCCAGGCGCTCTCTGAACCAGAAGCAATGCCGCTACGAGCCGCATATCCTGCTGGTGCCCGAGAATGGTCCACTTCAGCTGAAGAGCTCGGATGCGGTACTGCACACGGTGCACATGGATGGAGCAGCCTCCTATAATCTGCCCTTCCCCTTCGTCGACCGGACGGTCACTCGCACCATGCCGACTGCGGGTCTGGTCAACGTAAGGTGCAATGGTGGCCATGCCTGGATGAATGCCGAGATCATGGTGGTGTCCCATCCCTACTATGCGGTGACCGACGAGAGCGGAAGGTTTGAGCTGACGGATGTGCCCCCCGGGCGATACCAGATTGTGGCCTGGCACGAGGGCTGGAAGCTGGTGCGGGAGGAAGCGGCCTTCGACGTTCTGACCGAGCGCAAGATTCGGCGCCCGATCTTCTCAGATCCAAAAACCTGGGAGAAACAGGTGACGGTGAGCCCGGACGAAACCGCCGTCGTCAACTTCGTTCTCGGCGAGAAATAGCCACAGCGACTGCCTGGGTCGTATTTCTGTCCTTTTTCACTCCTCTGCCGCAGCCAGATCGAATCCTGCCCCCCTGTCATGGACAATTGCTGGAAGGGGGCCGTCCGGCGAAGCGCGCCTGAATCCAGGTCAACTGGTCCCTTACGGAATCTCCCAATGCGCGGGCAACTTCGGAGCTTTGGTATTGGTGAAACTGCACCATGTCCCGCTGTTTACACATGCGTGCCACAGCCCGTGCGGTCATACCGGTGTTCACCGCCGGATCCGCGGAACTGCTGATAATGAGCAGCGGTTCCTGGGAGGGTTTCCGGCCGACGACGTTCCGGTCGAAAAACTGCTGCACGAAAGCGTTGTCCTCCCAGTCCGGCTTCAACATGTGAGCGGCGGCAGCACCTTCGGACTCCCCGGAGGTCACGGCGCAGGCATTTTCGATCTCGTGGTACATCGGGAGGGCTTTTTCTGTAAGCACCTGGTTTACCTGAAACCTCGGATAGAGCGTTTGGACTCCGTAGGCCAGAAACAACAACTGAGCCGGTGAATCCCCTTTACCGATCTGCTGGTAGAGGTCCCTGGCATCGGCAACGCCCGAGACCGCAATGCTGCCCAGGTAGTCCGCATCCTGGATGCCATGCTCTAATTGCGCTACCGCCAGCGCGGCCAGGCCTCCCGCTGACTCTCCCAGCGCGATCCACCTGCGCCCCAGCTGTGGCACTGCCGAACGCGCCGCGACGATCGAATAAATCACATCCGTCGCATTCGATTGCATATCGATGGATGCATTCCTGAAATCCGTTCCCAGTCCTGCGTAGTCTGTCGCCACGACGGCGTAGCCAAGCTTGACATACATAGAAAGGAACGGTCCCTCATTCAGATTCCTCATGAGAGAAGGGGCGCAGCGGCGGGCGGTACCGGTAAATCCGTGGGCCCAGGCAATGACCGGCCAGCCTCCGGCCGGTGGTGGTTCGTCAGGAGTGAGAACCACGCCGGATGCCGCCAGATCCGCGCCGTCGGCCGAGCGGGAGTGATAGAGAATGCGGACGGCGGAGACTCCCATAGGGAGCCGATATTCGTCGAACTCTTCCGAACGGATCAACTCCCCTGGATGGCCTGCCGGCAGCGGACTGGGAGTTGAATAAAAGCTTGTAAGTGGCAGGCGCCCGCGAAATTCCGAACGTTCTGTTTGGGCAACAGTTGGGCTTTGGGAGCGTCCGGCGACGCCTGCAACCGCCATGGCGGGCGCGAACCCAACCGCAAGACTAAACAGGAGAAGTGCGCAACGAAGCCGATCGTGAGGACCTAACTCTGATTTCGGCACAGCCCGACCATCTTAGATTGATTTGCCGTCTGCTTCCAGGCGAGTTTGGCGCCGTGCCCGACCGCCCTGAAATCAGGCTCTCCATGCCATCATGGTTCCCAGGACCACGGGCAAGTAAATCACCGAGGCATGAACGACGCGGCTGGCCAGCATCCGGGAGCCCGACCTGGCCAACTTGGCCGTGTGATATAGCAAGAAGGCTCCTGCGGTAAGCATGATCAGCGAGTATGTAAGGCTGCCCCGTCCCGCCAAAGGCAGCATGGTGACAATGACCAGGACAACGGTGAATGCCACAATTTCTGCCTTGGTGAAGCGGCCATCGGCATCGAACCGGGGCAACATCCGAAAACCAGCCCCGGCGTAGTCTTCCCGGTACAGCAGCGCAATTGCCAGGAAATGAGGGAATTGCCACAGGAAAAGGATTCCAAACAACAACCAGGCATTTCGTCCGATGCCACCAGACGCAGCCGCCCAACCGATGAGAGTCGGCATGGCGCCCGGCACAGCCCCCAGCAGCGTGCACAGCGGCGTCTTCCTCTTCAGCGGGGTATAAATCAGCAGATATCCCAGCAGGGTCCCTACGGCCAGCAAGGCCGAGGCCGGGTTAACCCACACCGCCAGAAGCACAGCTCCCGCGACGCTCAGGGAGAGCCCGAAGCAGCAGGCCTCCGTGGCACTGAGTCGGCCGGCGACCAAAGGCCGATTCGCGGTGCGCCGCATCCGGGCGTCATAGCGCCGTTCCATCCACTGATTGAGAGTTGCCGTGCCGCTGGCGACAAGCAATGTGCCCAGCAGAGTGATGAAGAGCCTGCCTACCTGCAGCGGTTTTTGAGAGCCGAGATAGTATCCCGCCGATGTGGTCATCAGAATCAGCAGGTTTACCTCCGGCTTGGTCAGGGTAAAGTAATCCCGGAGCTTCGAAGGGCCAGTGCTGCTTGCGTGAGGATCTGCTATTGCGCGGGTGGAGGCCATGGGGTAGTCGATGAATTCGAGAGAAGGGTTCTTTTCCGGACAGGGTCGAATTCCGCAGTGTCCCCAGCGTCCCGGCACCGGTTCCGACTGCGATACATAATGAAAATCATGCCAATCGACATCAGAGTGGGTGGAACAATAAGGATCAGAATTCCGCTCTTCAGAGCCTGAATCATGCGCACGCCCGAGGAGGCGGCCTGGGTGTAGCACAGCGCGCAACTCTGCGCCAGCGCCGGCAGGGGCGTCGCTAACAGCAACAACGCCGCCACCAGGATCAGCGCAAGCCTGGCTGGAAGTACATCACGCTTCATTGCTATTGCATCCTTCCTACGAGCAGTAGCGCCCGCAGTTGACCAACCGGAAACTGTCGGTCCATCCATACTGCATCGCCAACAGGACAGAAATTGTGAAAATCAGAACAAACAGCAAAAATCCGCGCTTCTCCGACCACAAATGCATGAAGAACATGACCGCCAGCCCGGCCTCAATGAGGGCGACCGACAGCATGCGCCGGAACATTTGCGACGCGCCGATATTCTGATAGGCGATAACGAATTGCAACCCGGCGAGCGCTAACAGGCAGAGATAGACCACCAGGTACTTTCCCATGCCCTCGGGTTTGTGATCAGTGGCAGTCTCCATAGTGTTCTGCTCCCAGCGCTGATCTAGTGGGCAAGATTCAGCAGATATAAGAACGGCACGACGAACATCCAGACCAGGTCCACGAAGTGCCAATACAATCCCACGATCTCAAGGTCATCCGCATTGTAACGCCCGCCCTTGTAGCGCAAGCCCACAACAACCAGGGCGATCACTCCGGCGGTGACGTGGGTGAGATGCAATCCGGTGACGCTGAAGAACGCCGCTCCGAACAACCCCGTGCCCCACGGATTTTTGAGCAGCGTCATGCCTTCGCCGATCAAGCCCAGCCATTCCCGGATATGCAAGAAAGCGAACACAATGCCAAACAGCGCGGTGAGCATCGTCCAGCGAAAGGCCCCCGCCTTGTCTCCCATCTTTGCCTTCCGGACTCCGAGGAGCATGGTCAAACTGCTGGTCAGAAGAATCAGGGTCATCAGGGCCACGTTGACGATGCTGTGGAAAGGCCGGGGCCAGTTGGGAGTGCCGTTACGCAGGAATCCATAGGCCACCAGGCAGGCGGCAAACGTCATCGTGTCCGCAATGATGAACAGCCACATCGCCAGCTTTTTGGTGGGGACGGCAAACGGGCGACCTGTCATCAGGCTTTCGGAGGGTCCTTCCATCGTCAAATCGGCTTGACTCACGGCGTCTCCTGTTCGTGATCGCGCTAAAGTTTCGCCCACAGCAGAACCAGCAGATACACCCAGAGCAGATCCACAAAATGCCAGTAGCGCGCCGCCGCATTCAGCGTGCTCCGTCGCAATTCGGACTTCCTGAGTTTCCGGATCACATAAAGCAACCCTCCCAGCCCTCCCAGCACGTGCAGCACATGGGCGGCCGTGAGCACGTAGAAGAAGGAACTACTGGGGTTGGTGGCAAGATAGAGCCCTTCGGCGCTGAGCCGGACCCAGGCCACGTACTGGCCGACGACAAAGAGCAAACCGAAGACCAGGGTTATGTAGAGCCAGCGTGCCGGACTCTCACCCGGGACGGCCAAGCCGCCCATGAAAGTAGCCACTCGCCGGCGGGCTACCTCCAGGGTAAGGCTGCTGGCCAGGAGGAGCGCCGTATTGAGATAAAGGACCGACGGCAGGGTAAAGCTCTGCCAGTCCAACGATGACCCCTTGCGCACGACCAACGCACTGGTCAGCGCCGCAAACGTCATCGTGATGGCATAGACCACCACCCAGATGCCGGTGCTCGCCGCCGGCGGAGAATACTCCTGTATCGCGTGCGGGTCTCCGTCCGCCGGAACAAGATTTCGCCAGCCCCCGTTCTCCGAGCCGCGTGGACGCCGCGCTTGGATCTTCGGTGATTCATGGACCGTAGTCGCCATAGTGTCCGGACTCTCCTAGTCAAACTCCCCCGGCTGCGGGTGCTACGTCTCCTCGTGCTCGGTTACAACTTGCTCGGGCGAAGTCTGCATGACGTAGTCGCCGGTCGAGCTTTCCACGCCGTATTGGTAGGGGTCGTGGTAAACCACGGGATGTTTTCCGCCAAAATTGTCGAAGGGCGGCGGCGTTGCCGTACTCCACTCCAACGACGTCCCTTCCCACGGATTGTCTGGCGCCGGCTTGCCCCAGAAATGGCTGTGGATGAGGTTGTACAGAAAGATGAACTGGGCCGCGCCGGTCACGAGGGCGGCAACGGTAATGAACCGGTGCACCGGAATGAGCGGCTGTAGATACTCATCCACGAACGCCTGGTAGCGGCGTACATTTCCCGCGATTCCCAGATAATGGAAGGGCATGAAGATGCAATACGTACCTACGAAGCTCAACCAGAAGTGAATCTTGCCCAGGGTTTCGTTCATCATGCGCCCGGTCATCTTGGGAAACCAGAAGTAGGTTCCGGAGAAGACTCCGAAGATTGCCGCCACGGCCATCACCATGTGGAAGTGGCCCACCACGAAGTAGGTGGCGTGCAGCATGATGTCGATCGAGGGCTGCGCCAGGAAGAATCCGCTTACGCCGCCGGTAACAAACACGGAAATGAAGCCCACCGCGAACAACGAAGCGGTGTTGATGCGCAACTTGGAGCCATACAGGCTGCCGATCCACATCAACACAATGATGGTCGCGGGAATGGTGATGATGAGCGTGGGAAAAGAGAATGCCAGAGAGGAGAACGGATTCATCCCGCTGACAAACATATGGTGGCCGTACACCATGTAGCTGAGGACCGCAATTGCCCCCATGCAGCCGATGATGACCCGGTGACTGAGCAGCGGCCGCCGCATGTTGGTGATCAGGACATGGGAGACGATACCCATGCCGGGCACGATGGCGATGTACACCTCCGGATGTCCGAAGAACCAGAACAGGTGCTGCCACAGCAACGTCGATCCACCGGAATGCGGCTGGAGCTGGTCATTAATCACCAGGTTCGATGGGACGAAGAAGCTGGTGCCGGCCACGTGATCCAGAATCAGGAGGATACAGGCGGGCATTAACACCGCAAACGCCGTAAGACCCATGCAGGACGTGATGAACCATGCCCACGCGGTAAGCGGCATGCGCATCAGGCTCATGCCTTTGACCCGGAGATCCAGAGTGGTCGTGATGAAGTTCAACGAACCCAGCAACTGGCCGATGCAGAAGATGGCGATTGAACTTGCCCAAAGCACTTCGCCCAGGCCTTGCCCAGGGCCCGCCACCGCACCCACGGCACTCAACGGCGCGTACTGCGTCCAACCCGCCAGGCTGGGACCATCCCCGACAAAAAACGAGGCGATCAGGACCAGAAAGGCCACGAACGTGACCCAGAACGACATCATGTTGAAATGCGGGAAAGGCATGTCCTCGGCGCCGACCTGGATGGGCAGGAAGTAGTTGCCGAAAGCCGCGAAAGGAGCTGTGGTGAGCACAAAGAAGACCATGATGGTTCCATGCATGGTCATCAACTGCAGGTAGTACTCCGGCGTCATGATGTCGCCGGGGGCCCCGTTTTTGGAAAGGAAATGCAGTCCGGGTATGGCCAGACTCGTCCACCCCAGATGCAGCCGCATGATCCAGGAGAGCACCATGCCCACGAAAACCGCTACCAGGGCCAAGGCATAATACTGCTTGCCGATCACCTTGTGGTCGAGGCTGAAGACGTGCTTCCGAATGAAGCCCTGCGGCGGGGCGTGGTGTTGGGCCGCATGTGCCGACACGTCGTGCATGGATTTCACCTCAAACCAGAATTACCTTGTCCGACCGGAGCCGAGCACGGACCGGACCGGCTATTGCAGTGCCGCTTCCTTCTTCAGCCAATTGTCGAAGTCTTCCTGCGAGTAGACAATGAGATAGGCCTTCATGTTGTAGTGCCCCAGGCCGCAAAGCTGCGTACAAACGATTTCGTATCTCCCGATCTTGGTCGCGGTGAAATGAACCGAGAGATCCAGTCCGGGAACAAAGTCCTGTTGCACCCGCAACTCCGGTACATAAAAAGAATGCCCGACGTCCTTCGAATGCATCAGCAGATGGATTTCGCGATTCACCGGAATCGCCATTTCAGCGGTCACGATGTCATCTTTGGAGTCCTGGTCATTGGTCTGATCAAGACCAAAAAAATTTTCGTTGGCCTCGTTGATGAGGGTGGGGTGAAGCGGGCCAAACTTCCCATCCGGTCCGGGATAACGGAAATAAAACGCAAACTGCCCGGCTTGCACCTGCACCGGCAGCGCGTCCGCGGCTGGGGGCGTGAAATAAACGCTGGCCCAGGCTTTGGTTCCGAAAATCCCGAGGGCCAGAACTTCAGTGCCCACTAACAGGAAAGCGGCGATGACCAGACCTTTGGCCCCGCCCGGAAACTTCGTGATCTTCGAGTTTTTTGGCCGGTCGGAAAACTTCCAGACAAAGATGGCCAGAATGAATTGCGCCGCCAGGAAGGAGATTCCCGCTTCCGCCATGGTCTCCGACATCTGTTCATCGATCAGGCGCCCGTGAACCGAGATGTCCTCGGGTTCCGGCCAAGTGTGGCGCACGATGGGAATCGCAGACGCGATCGCAATCACGATAATGGTAAGCGCAAAAAATTTGGCCATGATATCTCGTTTCCTGCCGGCGTCCCGCTCCGGCGTTACGCCTACGCAAGAGATTTGAGTGCGCTGGCTTCGTCCGTCTCAATCTCGAAAACCGTGGACAAGCGGGTCATCTGCAGCAACTGGTGCACTCTTGGGTTCAGACTTGCCAGCTTCAGTCTGCCGCCCTTGGTGCGGATGGTGGTGAGCGCTTTCACCAGTTCTCCGACGCCTGAGCTGTCCACGTATGAGACCTCCGCCAGATTCAATACAATCTTGTTATTCCCCTTTTCCGCCAGATCGCGAACGATCTCACGGAGCATCACGTTGCCCTCGCCCAGCGTGATTCTTCCGCTGACATCCACGATGGCCACTTCGCCCACCTGGCGCGTGACCGTGCGCATCTTGACCGGAGTTCGCCCGTGCATGCCGAGAGCAAGTCGATCGAGGATGGCGCATGCAGTGACCGCGGTTTCTTGGGATTCCGTCCGAACCACCACCAGTGAGCGGCCTTCTTTGAGGACCTCCCGGAAAAAAGCGGCATCGTCGGAAGCTTTCTGGTCGCTGGTCGGCAGGGGCGCGCCGGACTCGTGGGCGATGGCGCCTCCGGTGCTGGCCCCAGCACCCGCACCCGCGATTCCAAGCAGAGCGGCCGCGCCAAAACCCAAAGCGAAAACAGCCCCGATACCGGGCAGGAGCAGAGTAGCGGCCGCAACACCGGCCGTCATGCCGGCAGCTCCGCCCACAAAGCCCCCGGCGAACGCGCCCAATTGCTTGCCCACCGTTTTGGCTTCACTTTCTGAGCGGGTCAGAAAAACCAGGGACGCTTCCGGAACGCCCTTTTCCAACAATTCCTTTACGCTTTCCTCGGCGCTGTCTCGCGAAGCGAACACCCCGATTGCTGTTTCCATCTCTTCCTCCTGTGCCATCGAACACGGCTTCGCTCATATCTCCGGCTCTCGGCCGCTGGTACGGGGTGTCGAAAAAAGGGGAGCAATTCTCGGGCTGATTCTTATCCGGTAGTCCTCACTTGGCCTTGAAGGTGAAGTCGGCGGTTCCCGGCTTCCCCGCGGCCACGGTCACCTTTTGCGTCTGGGTTCCGTATGTTTCCTGCCACGCGGTGACGGTGTAGCTTCCCGGCGGCACGTTCTCGATGGTGTATGCACCCTTGTCATCGGTCATGGCGTAGGGCCCTTTTACGACCACGAAATAGCCATGCATCCAGGGATGGATATTGCACTTCACAGGTATCGCGACCTCTTCCGCCTTCCAACTGGTCTCGATCGGCGGGGCCCCCGGGGGCTGCGATTTGTTCCAGGGAATATTGCCGGCGAGCGGGTTGGGCAGGGGATGAATGTTGTGAGTGGTCTGATCGCTGGTTATCACTTTGAATTTCTGATTGACGTCCATCGCCAGTACGTGGGGCGTGTACATGCAATTCTTCTGATCAAATACCGGTGCCTTCGGTGGCATTTCGCTGGCCGCGGCACCACTCAAACCCTGGGAGATGTAAAGCACCACGTTCTCCAGGCCGCCGCCCTCACCCACCACCACATTTTCCAGGTGTGCCGGACTGTTCTCGTGTTGCTTGACGCAGAACGGATCCTTGGACATATCAATGCCCTTCATGTGCGGGGCTGCTCCATCCAGTTTGACCGTTCCGGTTATCTTGCCCTCTGCAGCGGCACTCACACTTCCGGTGGACCACAAAAGACCAAAAGCGAGCACCAGCAGGATTGAAGTCATGCCTGCTACTTTGTAACGGGCTTTCATTTGTTTCTCCGTTTCTTTCCCAGCTACCTCACTCAGAATCGCTTCTATGGCTGCGGAGTCGCTGACGCCGGAGTTGCCATTGGAGCACCCGGCTTCAAACCGATTTGCCGGGCGATCTCTTTCTCTTTGCTCTTCATGGGCTGCAGGGCACGCAGATAGAACACCAGGTCCCAGGCTTCATCCGGCTTGATGTTGTCCGACCACGAAGGCATCGGCGTTCCGTCCAGTCCAGTCATGAAAATCTTGTACAGATCTTCGTCGCTGGTGCCGCACTTGAAGCGATTGTTGTCGTGAAAATTATAGGGAAGAATCGGCCGGTTCTGATCGTCGGTAAGGGTGGCGGCGGACGGACCGTTTCCTCTCCCCGTTGGTCCGTGGCACTTCCAGCATTCCACGCGCTGAAAGACCTCCTGCCCGGCCTTGATTCGGTCGGCGGTGACCTCCGGCTCCTTGGGGACCTCAATCGGCGTGCCCGGTTTCTCCGTGACGAAGCGCGCCGAGAAATGCTTCACATACGCCACCAGGTCCGCCCGTTCCTGCGAAGAAAGGGGATTCCATGACGGCATATTTGAGGTGATTAGACCTCTGCCGACGGTTTCGTAAAGGTCCGAGTCCAGAGGTAGAGTTCCAGTCGGGGTCGAACGGCACTTGAATATCCCCAGGGTAAAGTTGCGCGGCTTGGGGTCGATCCATTGCGCGTTCTCTCCCTCCCCGTCTCCCAGTTCGCCATGACAGCCAAGGCAGTACCTGCGATAGTTGCCTTGAGCGGCGGAAGCGTGGCCGGTCAGCTTGCCGATGTGGCTCTCCATTCCCAGCCGCTGATGTTCTTCATACGCCGTCACCTGTGCCCAGGAGAGGCTGCCAAGAGCGAGCACAGCCACTGCTGTCAAGATCAGCGACCCGTCAAATATCATCTTTCGCATTGGCGTTCCCTCTCTTAGAAGTCGAAGTCGAATCCCGCAAACAGACTATTACTGGTCAAGTCACTGCCGTCCGGCGCACCACCGCGTTGGCGGATCCAGGAGTATTCGTTATGAATGGCGAACCCGGCACGGCTGTTCATGATGGGATAGAACCTGTACCCAACCACATAATTGTCAATGTCTCCCGCATTCGACGGTGTGCCTGGAATCGCCTGCTGCGACATTCGTATCCACTCCGACCGCTGAATGAAGACCAGCTGTGGGCTGTACACGTAATGAGTCTCGACAAAGGCTCCGTTCCAGACCGCGGACCGCGCTCCGGTCAGGAGAGGATCGGGGGACGCCGTGGCGGTTGCAAAATAGGCGTTGTCCGAACCGTGCTGGGTCACTACCTGGAAATCCAGCTTGCGGAGATAGAAGATCCCGTTGAAACCTACCCTGCTGAAGCCCTTGTTTCCGAAGCCTCCGCCCGGGGAGATCTGGATCGTGCCCGAGGTCAGAAAATTGGTTGGCGCCTGGCCTACCATGGCGTAGAAGCCGACACGCTGGGTCCCCAGTTTGCCCGCTTCGAAGGCCTGGCTCCCCGCAAAGAATCCAGTGTAGGAGGAGTTGCCCTGGGGCAGGTCTACATTGCCGGCGCTCGAATTCAGCAGAGAGGCCGAGAGACGAGTGCGGTCATTCGCCGAGTGCCCCATCCATTCCAAACCAAACTGGTTATCGCCGATCTGCATGATGTTGGTGTCTCCGAGCGGGACGAAGTGATAGAGCTGGAAGCCTCCGCCATCGGCTGAAAGGGTCAGCCCACGTTTCTCAGAAACGATGTTGTCGAGTTCGAATTTTCCCACCTTGACGTTGAGCCAGGGGCTGCCAAACAGGTTATCGAACCGGGCATTGACCGATTCGAAGTGGAAGGCCGCGGTTTCGTCCGACGACAGAACGAACAGGAAGGAAAGATTCTTGTCGAGTGTGCCTCCCGAAAGCATGTCCAGACCGCCAACGTCAAAACCGGAGGCGGTGACCCGCTGCTGTCCGGTTACGGCCTGGTCTACCGCCACCTTGTCGGTGCTCTCGCGGTGCCAAGCGGGAGTGATGCGGATGGTCACTGGCCAATAGCCATTGCTCTGCCAGATCGGAGCATCCCGATCGTTCATCAGTTGGTAGCCGTTGTCCTTGAATTTCTGGCCGAAGTAGTTGAGCATCGGCCAAGCCTCATGGCAGGCGGAACAGCGCAAGCCATACTTGCGGGCGAAGGCAGGAAGCGCGTGCGCATCGTTAACGGAGAGAAAAGAAAAAACCACGGCGAGAAGCAAACCGCTAACGAAACGCTTCCCTGAAGAGGTCATGGAGTCCTCCTGGTTACGCAAAACTGATACAGATACCCAGTTACAGCGAAACAAGAAATGCTACTGCCCCATGCGCCCAGAGAATCTACTGGGGTACCGTCTGCTGCGATCTGATCAAAGCAACCACGAAACGACTAAGTGCGTGCATACGCACTCATTATCATGCGCAAAACACAACCGTCAAGACAAACCTTACGAATACAGTAATCACTGTAGGTCGGAAGCCCGGGCAGCCTGTGCTTCTTATTCGATGCCACACTCATCGATGTGATCATGACCGTGGCATGTTCGGCCACGCCACAGGACGCGCCATTGTGCCGACTGGGAAAGTATTGCTTAACATCTTTCAGCTCAACCTTCTGACGCAATGACCTGTTGTCCTAAGAAACGCAGCTCACACCATAGACTCGAAACATTACTGTGTTATTTCCGGAAGATGACAATTTGTTCATCCATCAACCGCCTCCATATTTCGCTCCGGCTCCTGAGCATGACTCGACTGCCATCCCGCCGACAATGAGGCCCGCAGATGATAGGCACGACTTCAAAAGATTGGGGCGGCTTACTGATGTTCATGGGCAGTGTTGGGCGCGCACCGTCATTCCATCCTGAGGCACGTGGCCGGTAAAAATTGCTGGCTCTACGATCGGGGCGGACGTGCCAGCTTCCTGGCCATCGCTATGGATGGGTCACGGGAGTAAAGGCCTCGGGAGGATCGAAAAAGCAGCGGCGCCAGAATGCTTCGTCTGACAAAGTGCCCGTCTTCCATTCACGCAGCGCGGCCAGAGTTGCCGCCATCATTCCGCCATCCGATGAATCGAAGACAATCACGACTCCAACTACGCTGGTTTGAGCCTTCGCGAGGTCCAGATACTCCTTGTCAAACAAAGATTTCGCGAACGCCCGCTTGGCTCCAGGGCCGGTATCGGCGGCGTTGTCATTGCTTTTCTGCACGGAGACAATTCTCACGGTTTTTCCCCGAAGCGGTTCCCACTCTCCGGGGAACGATGCAGTTTCCTCAGTTTCGACGTGAAATAACTCATTGCCGGAGCCGGCGGTGTCGCTGCGAACCGATTTTTCTTCGGGCTGCGGGTCGGAAAGCTGCGCATCGGTTTCTGCGGTGGGCAACTCGAGACTCGAGCGCCGGATCCATCCGCGAGAAAGACCGGAAATCCGCACGTGGACCCAGTTCGGATTCAGTTCGAGGATCTCAAACTCATCTTCCGCAGCTGCGAGAAATAAGACTTTGGCGTCTTCGCTTGGGCGCCCCAGCACCGGAGTCTCTGATCTTTTCACTGCCGCCAGGTTGGTGGGATGGACCTGGTTTCTGAGAATTTCCTCGAGATTGTTCGCTTCTGTCTGTTGCTCTTCCGCGTGTTTGTCGACGATCGCCCTCTTCGTGGGCAACGACGCGACAGGAGCGCTCAGCGGATCACCCAGGTTGAATGGCAAGCCAGCGACGGAGGTCTTGGATTTCGCTCCTGGCGCCGTATCGCCCGGCATCGGCGCGGATATTGTGGGTTCAGGCGCGCCGACTTTGTTCCTAGTCGGTGGCGGCGGCGAGCTCACCTTGGGATTCGAAGAGGACTTCGAGGAAATCGATGGAGCTTCGCCTCCCAGGGCTTCGTGCAGCCGGTCGAGGAAATCGTTTTCCAGGCGGCCGTTGGAAGGCAGCACCTGATAACCAGATTTCGTGGCTGACGGGTCGACATACCACGCGGTGATCGTTGCGCTGACTCGCACCCTCGATCCGCCGGATGGCGTAGAGCTCACCTGAGCGACGCACTGATAGTAGCCACGCTGGTAGCGATTTAAAACACGATCACCGGGAACTATAAATCCATCAAGAGCCGGGAGACGTCCGGCGGCGGACGATTGTAATTCGGTGATAAGTTTCTTCAGAGTGGCCTGTGGTTGTGAGAATGTGCGCTCGTAAGGAATGCTTTGAGCCCGGCTGGCCTGGGAAACGATCATAACCAGGATTACGCATAAGACTGATGCGAGGGACATTTCCGCAGGGCCCTGGGACCTCATGGGAGCGACTCCAGTTCGCTGTGGTTAACCCAACCGTGTTGGCCATCCGTGGTTTCCACTCCATACCAATACGGGGTTACGACCAGAATTACGACTTCCGCGCCAGCGTCCAGAGATTTCACATTGGTAGCGCTGCGGAAGGGGGCGGTCTTCAGCTGACCCCCTGGTGCTTTGACTACGCGCTCCGCCTGGTGGCGCAGGTAATCGACGCGCTGGTCCAAGCTTTGAACCGAAGTCGCGGCCGACGCAAGAGTGGAAGCGGTCTCGGCCTCTTTCTGGCGTTCCCTGACTTGCACAGCCGCCTTCGCCTCACGTCGTTTTTCATTCTCCTCGGCCTGCTTTTTGGCGGCCTCGAACGCTTCGATATGATCCTGAATGTCCTGGGACTCCGCGTTTTCAACGCTGCCATTCGAGGGATGGACCGTGTGGCGGAAGTCTTCGGCAAAGATCGCATCAATCCGCACGATACTCTTGGAGGCATCTTTGCTCTGGACTACATATCGCACGGCAAGTGTCCCCTGGTCATTGCTTTCCTTGAAATTGAGGGGAGCCAGCACGCCGGTCCGCACCTTGTAATAGACCTTTCCCGGTCCCTTCCACTCGGGGAACAATGGGGTGGAATCTGCGGGACTTGCCTGGTCTATGTACTGGTCCTTGTTGTATTCCTTGCTGCCTCGGATGATCCCATCGTTTACGACGTCTTCCACTGCCTGCACAACTTCGCTTTCCGGCGCCGAGATTTCGGTGGAAAAACCCAGACCATAGTCTTCCGCTTTCGGCTTTCTTCGATGTTCTCGACCGTGCAGTGGCGGGACTGCCGATAGCAGCCAGAGAACTGACAACACGGCGATGGTCAGGCGGTTCCGTCGCGCGCGACGATTGGTGGTTGGCCGGCGTTCTCCAGAGGCTGCTGACTGGCCGGAAAATGGCTTCCATCCCGCATTCTCCGTGGGCCCGAGGAGTTGAAATTGATGTGCCACGACTGCTTCCATCTCTTGATTCCATACTCTCGGACGAAGGACCCTGTCAACTGCGGGTCGGATTGGCGCCGCGGCTCTTCAGAGATAAATTTTTTGCTGAGGCAAATTCTTTACAAAGTTCCGGCGAAATGAGTGCTAAGCTTTGTGCCCTATTTCGAAATTGGATATCTTGGCGCCATGAAGTCATCCAATCGCGGCTCACAAGGGCAGGGAGCCGCCCCGGCCATCGAGAGGCACGAACCCCCGCGAAGGCCGAGACGAATGCGAGACCGTGCCGCGAAGCAGCAGGCGCTCATCGTGTCCGCGCTGAAGCTGTTCGCAAGCAAGGGTTACGACGCAACCACAACCCGCGAGATCGCCAGCTGCGCGGACTGCGCAGAGGGTCTGATTCACAGGTATTTCAGGGGGAAGGCCGGCTTGCTTTCGGCCCTAATCAAAGACCGAATCTCGCGAGAAGTGGCGGATTTGGCGCACCACATCCCTCCGGCCCGGTGTCTCAAAGATGAATATCTCCAGTTGGTGGACTGGGCCGTAGAGCATATGTGGGCCGATCGTGAGTTTCTGCGGGTGGCCATGCCGCGGGCCGTGCTCGATCCCATCTTCGGGCGTGCGTTGCGCAGAGTAGGTCCGCAGCAACAGGCCCGGGCCCTGACCCGCCGCCTCAGACAATTCAAAGAGTGTAAGGCGCTGACGGCGGCGGACCTTGATGCGCTCATCCAGCTTGTAACCGTGCTGGGATTCATGTTTGGCTTCATGCGCCCCGCCGTCCTGCGCCAGGACCGGGAGAGCGCGGCCACCACCGCCAGCACACTGGCCAAACTGATTGTGCGCGGCCTCCCGTCCAGCGCGGCCAGACACCAGGCATAGCCCGACCTCCAGATTCCTGCGCCAGCTGCGGGAGTTCCCTGCATCCCGCGTTTGGTGTAAAGTCATGGCTCGCGGGAGGCTACCCATGCGCCTGCTGTTGGTGGAGGATGACGTTTCGATTCAACAGTTTCTGAAGCGCGCGCTAGTCGAGGCGGGGTACCAGGTGGACACGGCCGGTAATGCGAAGGCCGGGGAAGCCCAGGCTTTAGAAGGCGTTCATGATGCCTTCATCATCGATCTTGGCCTTCCAGATATGGACGGACTGGACTTGATCGCCCGTTGCCGTTCCCATGGTAGTTCGGTCCCGGTCTTAATCTTGTCGGCCCGGCGCTCTGTGGACGAACGTGTCCGGGGATTGGAGCAGGGCGGAGATGACTATCTGACGAAGCCGTTCGCCCTCCCCGAGCTGCTGGCCAGACTGAGAAATCTCTTACGTAGACCCCTGATGCCACAGAACGAATCGGTGCGTCTGCAAGCCGCCGACTTGCAGCTTGACCTGGTACGTCGTGAAGCGCGGCGGGGCGATCACTTGCTGCAATTGACTCCGCAGGAGTTTTCTCTGCTGGAATATCTTTGCCGGAATGAAGGTCGCGTGGTCACCCGCACCATGATTTTGGACCACGTCTGGCGGATGCGGATTGATCCTGCGACCAACGTCGTGGATGTTCACATCTATCGCTTGCGCAGTAAAGTGGATCATGACACGCCGCGGCCCCTGATCCATACGATTCGCGGTGTTGGTTATGTGCTAAAGCATGCCTAAACATCTACGTTCGACCGCCGCTTGGCGGATCTCCATTTGGACAACGCTGGCGTTCGCGCTGGGCACAGCGGTTGCCTTCTCCATAGTTTATATCCTGGTCGCTCAGGGTATCCGGGAGCGCGTCGACACCTGGTTGAGCGGCGAAGCGGAGGTTCTTGCTCGCGTCTCGGCCGACACTCCCAAAGATCGCCTGTACAAGCGGGTCGTCGGAGAGGTGGCCGAACTAGCCACTCAGGAAGTGCCAGATGAGCGTAACGCCCGGGGCGAGAGACTCAATTCTGTATTCTTCCTGGCAAAAGATCCCACCAACAATGAGGATACGCTGTGGGTCGGCCCGGGCTCTCCGGACCCTTTTGCCGAGGCGGTTCAACGTGCGAAGCTCGTTCCCGGAATTCCTCAGTCCGTATTGGTAAAAGGATGGAGCCAAAAGTTTCGCGTTGTTGCCCGGATACAGGGTGGAAGGACTGTGTATCTAGGGTTCTCAGATCTTGGCTCCAGGCATCTGCTGCGGGAACTGGCCTTTCGGTTTCTGATGGTTTGGACCGGTATGTTCCTGCTCGGTTTCGTGATTTCGTACTGGAGCGCCCGTCGCACCCTGATCCGTGTCGAACGTATTACCGAGACCGTTGCCCGAATTGGCACCCAGGGCTTGGCGGAGCGCTTACCCGAACCCGTGAACTCCGATGAGATTTCCCGGTTGGCTCAGACCTTCAATCGCATGTTGGACCGGCTGCAGTCTTCAGTGAATCAGCTTCGCACCGTTACCGGCGCTGTCGCGCACGACCTGAAAAGCCCGGTGACCTTGATTCGTGGAACGCTGGAATCCGCGCTGTGTAACGAAGGGGACGAGAAGTGGCGGGAGTCGGTCGGGGAAGCCATCGAGGAACTGGACAGGCTGTTGCTGTTGCTGAACACTACCCTGGATCTTGCCGAAGCCGAAGCCGGCGCCCTTCACATGCATCGCGGCCCTGTGGATCTCTCCGAGGTCGTGAAACAACTGATTGATATTTACCATCCCGCCATGGCCGAGCGCCATCACGAAGTGACGATCGACCTCGAAAAGCACGTGATCATTGAAGCCGATTTGTCTCTGCTGAATCGGGTGGTCAGCAATTTGCTTGAAAACGAATTGACCCACTTGCCGGAGGGATGCCGAGTCGGCATTCGGCTGCGTTCTCACCAAGGCTCGGCCGAGTTGGTGGTCGAAGACGATGGTCCGGGATTTCCACCCGATATCGGCAGCCGCGCTTTCGAACGCTTCGTGAAAGGGGAACAGTCTCCCGGACATGGTCTCGGGCTTGCGTTTGTGGATGCGGTTGTTCAGGCGCATGGCGGCTCGGCGAGGGTTTCAGATAGCTCGGGTATGGGCGCTGTCATAACTTTGTCTCTGCCCCTTAACGTGCTCCAAGCGGCATAAACGTTACACAAATGGGTGATTTCTCCGCCGTTCTGCCGAGGATGCCATCGAAAAACTCGGTGAGAACGCACGACCCGACCTGATTGACGCAGCGCGCACGCCAGATCCCTCAGGCAACTATGAAAGCCCGTCCAGCGTTTGCCGGCGGCGTTCGGCCCTGCGTCTCCTCTCAAAACTGCGGGTGTCTCGGGCCGACTGGCACCAGTTGGCCGCGCTGTTACGCGACCAGGATCCAGAGATCGTCGCACGCACGGCCTGGGTAGGGCTCGAGGCGGGAGATGGAGAGGACAAGCAATATGCAGCGCGGCGTCTGGTTGATGTGCTACCCAGCGTGGACTGGTTGTTACAAGGCGATGTTGAAAGCTGGCTCCTCGGCAACTTTGAGGCCGCAAAGAGTGCCGTGATGGACGAGATCACCCGGCGCCGGGCGGAAGCTCACGAGACCCAAGCCGGCGACAATGTGCTCCGGCTCTTGTTAGCGATTCTGGAAGCGAAAAAAATCCAGCGGCGGTAGAAGCAGGATGAGTACCCTGAAACCAGATTTCATCTTCGGCCGCGACGCAGAAAAGCAGGTGCTCCGCGACCGGCTGGCCAGAAGACGTCCTTTCCTTGTCCATGGTCCTGCCGGTGTCGGCAAGACCCTGCTCTTACAGAGTCTGCTTACTTCGTTCCCCGACGTTCTTTATTGCCAAAACTCGTCGACCACCCAGGTCATATTGCGCGCGATCGCACAGGAACTTCTCCGGTGTCACAATCGCCGCGCCATCACTGCCTTTCGTGATCAAAAGGCCATCCGGGCAAAGTCGGCTGTGTCCTTGAAGGGAATCGTGATGGACGGGTTGAACGAGGGCAAATATTGCATTGTCCTGGATCACCTGCGCCGCCCCTCATACTCCCTGGCCGCCGCAGTGCGCGAAATCATGGGTTGGGGGTCCACGCCAGTGATGGCTGTGGCGCGGTCCTGCCACATGGAGGACGTTGGTTTCCTGCAGCCCTTTTATTCGGACCGGTCCGAGAAATACGAGATCCGGAACCTTGACTCTGAAGTGGCCGAACAGTTCGCCCGTGAAATCGTGCGCCGGGCCGGGCTCTCGGCCCAGAACATGGGCGAATTTGTGGAGAAGGTCCTGGAATTCAGCGCGGGCAACCCAGGGGCGATCCTGGCCTTGCTGGAGATGGGAGGCTACCCGAAATATCGCTCGGCTGAACGGATAAAGATCACACCTCTCTACATCGATTTTCGGATGCATTGGGACCCCGCGGGAAGGCCCTGACACCGAAGTTGACTCTGTCATTCGAGGGGAGCATAATTTTGCTGGGTGTTGGAGTTCGCCCTTAACCGCCCTGAATTCCGGGCAGATGACTCCTACGAAGAATGGCAGTTTTCTTGGTAGGGGTCGGTGTTGCCGTTCTGGCATCTGCCGCTACTCTTAAGGAGATTCCCATTCGTTTCGTAAGCAGCAGAGCCGTCGGCTGATAGCGATGGTTCCGTGAGGTCATGCGCGCATGCCCGAAGACGATGCGAATTCCCTGAACTCGAATCACGAACGCCGCTTGAGCGTTACCTGCCGCTATCTTGACAGGCTGCTGGCCGACATGGAAAACGCGCTTAATGTTTCCGCCTCCAGGCTTGCCTTCCCCCAGTACATACCAGACATCGCGCCCGCGCAAAGACGGGTCATTGAGGACTACATTGCTCGCATCCGCGCCCAACTGGTTCGCGTTCTGGATGGCCAGGGAATTGAACGGCCGTCGGCTGAAATTCCGGTGTCGCGTTCCCTCCACGCAGTATTGACATTTATCGATATAGCGGTCGAGGAACTGAAGCCGGAATACATGCGGGGGTATGGCGAGGTCCCGGCTGCCGCCGCCGTTGAGTTGAGCGGCATCGCCGGAGAGTTGCGCGGCCTGGTGAGCCAGCTTGATCGTTACGTCGTGCACGGATCGCAGGAGAATCTGCAGCGCCGCCTCGAACAACTGGAGCAGGCCGGAGACGAAGTGGCATTGCTCAAGAAACTGGAAACCGCCATCACGGACCATGGCCTGGTTGAATTCCGCTCCACCCTTTCGATGATTCTTGAGCGTCTCGAGGACAACGGATTTGAGATTGCAATCTTCGGCCGTGTAAGCTCGGGCAAGTCGTCGCTGCTGAACGCGATCTTGGAGACCGACATATTGCCGGTGGGAGTTACGCCCATCACCGCCGTGCCCACTCGCATCACTTTCGGCAAGAGCCCGGGCATTGATGTTTGGTTCGCGAACCGGACGCCGGAACCATTTGAGATTGCCCGCTTGCCGGAGTTCGTGGCCGAGCAATTCAATCCTGGAAATCAAAAGCACGTGACCAAAATCCTGGTGCGCCTGGATTCACCTCGCCTGCGCGATGGCGTCATTTTCGTGGATACGCCCGGATTGGGATCCCTGGCAACCCGGGGAGCGGCTGAAACCATTGCCTATTTACCGCGCTGCGATCTGGGTGTCGTACTCATCGATGCGGGATCAACTCTGACTCCGGATGACTTACAAACCATTCACATTCTTTATGAAGCCGCGATCCCGGCGACCGTCCTGCTCAGCAAGGCGGACATTCTTGCCACGCCAGACAGGATCCAGACCATTGATTACGTCAGGCAGCATATCAAGACGGAACTTGAAATTGAACTTCCCGTCCACCCTGTTAGCGTGATGCCGCAATGTAAGGAGCTTCTGACCGAGTGGTTCACAAACGACATCGCTCCCCTGTATAACCAGCGTCAGGAGCTGAAGTTGCGCTCGGTAATGCGCAAGATTGGCGGCCTTCGACAGTCGGTGGAGTTCGCGCTCAGTTCCCGTTTGCGACGGAAGGACAAAATCTCTCCCCAGAGAGTTGAGTTGCTCCGCGGCGCGGAAAAAGAGCTTCGCCAGGCAAACGGTGAGCTGGAGGAATTGAGAAAAGCTGCGAGGGAAGTCTCCAACAGGATCGAACGCCTGTCCCTGGCGGCGGCGCGCAAAGCGTCGGCATCGTTGGTCGCGTCGTGGAAGTCGAACGCCAATGAGACGAACGTGAGTCAGGTTGTGAGCAAAGCCGTGCGTGAAACTGTCGAAGATTGGACGGGAAGACTCCAACGCGCCATCGGTTCACTGGCCCATGATCTGCACCAGACCTTGGAGGCAACCGCACAGGTTTTAGAGATGAAGGACGCACCTTCAGAAGAGGAATTCGCCGGCTTGTTACGCGAGATGCCGGCCTTCGACGTGGGGAACTTGGATTTGCCGATGACCCGCCCAGGTTTGCTTCTGCTGACGGGCCGGAAGCTGCCCGAATCCGTCATCGCCGGGCGGATAACGAGATTGATTGGCCCGGCGCTTTCCAGATCATTATCGGCCTATCGGGCTCTGTTAGCGGACTGGGCGGAACGGACCCTGACCCAGATGCAGCGCCGGTTCGATGCCCACGCAAACAGCTACCGCGCGCAGGCCGAGAGGTTCCTGGGAACGCAGCCATTGGCGCCGGAACAGGAAGGGGAGATACGCCAGGACCTGGAGGCGATTACAGCCGCGCAGGTCGGCCAGCCCGTGGCTTCCTGAGTCGGACCGCGGGGAACGAGTCCGAGGTAACAGTGTTGATTGGGAAAGGAACAAGACGACTTGCTCAAATACGTGATGGTCGCGCTGGGGGGATGTCTGGGGTCCATCCTGCGTTTTTGGGTGGGCAGCTACGTGGGCAGCAAAATGGGGGCCAGGTTCCCCTATGGGACACTCATCGTTAATGTTACCGGGTCCTTTGCCATTGGCCTGGTTTTAACTTTGCTCGCCCTGAAGACTCATTGGAGCCCGTATTGGCGCTACCTGCTCCCCATAGGGTTCCTGGGCGGATACACGACCTTCTCCAGTTTTGAGTATGAAACGCTGCGGACAATCCAGGACGGCCAGATCGGACTTGGAATTCTCTACGTTGCACTGAGCGTCCTGGTCGGATTTGCCGCGGTATGGGGCGGAGTGATTGCCGGGAGAGCGCTCGCATGACATCCAACAGTTCGGTCCACGCCGTCAACGCAACTCAAGCCTTGAACAAGGGAGCTTGTCCAATCTGCGGCTCCCTGAAGGATTTCCAGTGGACATTGGCGGAAGCTGTCCCTCCGCACACCGGTCTGCGGCTGTGCAATTTTCATGCATGGGCCCTCGCCCGGTCGAGGGAAAAGCTTTCCCGCTCGACTCCCGGCGAGAGTGTGACCAATATCTTTCTCGAGATGCTGCAAGGTCCGCTGATCGGAAAAGTGAACAGCAACGAATGTGAGTTGTGTCTGCGTGTTTTGGAGGAAGAAGGCGCTCGGCTACGCGAACTGGCGCTGCGATTCCAGAGCGCCGTATTTGTCCAGTGGATGAAGAGCCAAGGCACCCTATGCCTTGACCACGGACGGAAACTCAGGGAGTTCGTCCCCCTGCGTTTCAGGGGACTCATCGAAACGATCGTGGAACGAAATCGGGCCGAGATTGAAGACGAGCTCAGAACGTTCCGTGAACACCTCGGTCAAGGGACTCACACGGGCGGCGGAATCCTGGGGCGCGCCGCCGAATTTCTGGTGGGTCAGAGAGGTCTGTAATTCTAGGAGGATAACGTGCTCACTGCCGGACCGGGTAAGAAGGTCGGTATCTACGTCGCAGAAGAACAGCAATACCATGGCAGTTCCGCTTACGCCGCCATCCTGGACTTTCTCTTCTTCCACGGAGTTTCGGGAGCGACGGTGACCCGCGGTATTGCGGGATTCGGCGCCGACCATCACTTGCATACCACCCGGCTGGTGGATTTGGCGGTTCGTCTGCCGGTGAAGGTCGAGTTCATCGAGACCGCCGAGAAGGTGGAAACACTCCTGCCAAAGCTCCACGATATGGTAGGGACCGGGCTCATTGAAATGCACGACACGACGATCGTGAAGCCGGCTGAAAAAAAGCATAAGGCCGGCGAGGGCACAGCGAGTCCAGCGCTCAAGCACGAGGGCAAGGCCAAGATGATGCGGATCTACATCGGCGAGAATGACAAGTGGAACGGCAAGCCGTTGTACGAAGGCATCGTCCAGGGTCTTCGCGCCCACGACGTCGCCGGAGTGACAGTTTATCGAGGCATTCTCGGCTACGGCGCAAACCGGCGAATTCACAAGGACAAGGCGCTTCACCTTTCTCATGACCGCCCTATCCTGCTCTCCATCGTGGACACCGAGGAGAAACTCAGAGCGATCATGCCGTTGCTGGATGAAATGGTGCAACAAGGGATCGTCGTTCTTTCCGATGTGGATGTCGTTAAGTACACCCACGACTACGACGACACCGACCGGCGCCAGGAGGTCCGGGCATGAAGCTCGAGGGACAGGCCAAAATGCTGCGCATTCATTTCGGGGAGGATGACAAGTGGCAGAACAAGCCTCTGTACGAGGCGATTGTGCAGAAGTGCCGGGAGTTGGATATTGCTGGCGCAACCGTCTTTCGCGGGATTGAGGGATATGGCGCGAGTTCGCTGATCCACCGTCCGCACTTCCTGCGCTCCTCGGATCTGCCCATCATGATCTCGGTGATTGATACAGAGGAAAACATCAAGAAATTGCTGCCCGTGCTGGATGAGATGGTGGATGAGGGTTTGATCGCCATGTCCGAAGTGGAAGTGATCCGTTACGTGCATCAGGAAGGGTGTCCGCTCCCCGGACCCGCCGGCAAGCCCTGGCACGTCGGAGCGTTAGCGGAAGCCGGTGTGACGCCAGAGTATGGATTCTCCGCTTGGAAAATCGGGCGATGCGATGCGGTCTTCGGCACTCGTCTCCGCTCCTGCCGCATTCGCCGAGGGCTGCAGCGTGGCAGAGAACTCTCAGGGCGAAGCTGCGCTCTTGCGCATGGCGGAACTGGCTGCGGAATTTGGTGCGGAGAATGTCGCGGCCGACGTTCGGTCGGTTGCCGAACGCGTCTCCGAGGGGCGCTTCTATGTCGCCTGTCTGGGCCAGTTCAAGCGCGGTAAGTCGACCCTGCTCAATGCGCTTGTGGGCGAGCGGGTGCTGCCGATGGGAGTCGTGCCAGTCACCACTGTGCCGACGATTGTTCGCCATGGCACGCAACTCTCGGCGCGCGTGCGCTTCGCGGCAGGCGACTGGACCCGGATTGCGATCCGCGAAGTAGAAGAATACGTTTCCGAAGAAAAGAACCCCGAGAACTCAAAGCGGGTTGCAGGACTGGAGATTTTTGTTCCCAGCCGGCTGCTGGCCAGTGGCATGTGTTTCGTCGATACGCCCGGCCTGGGGTCCGTCTTTACCGGCAACACCAGCGCAACCCAGGCCTTTATCCCTCATGTGGACGCTGCTCTGGTAGTGATTGGAGCCGATCCCCCTCTCGCGGGTGAGGAACTCAGCCTGGTTGAAACTGTAGCCAGGCACGTGAACGACTTGATCGTCGTGCTGAACAAGGCCGATCGAACCACGGACGCGGAACGATCTGCCGCGACAGCTTTCGCCCTCCGCCAGTTGGAAAAGAGGCTAAAACGCAAGATCGACAAAATTCTTGAAGTGAGCGCCTCGGAAAGATTTTCGGGGTGCGGACCTGACCGGGACTGGCCTCAACTGGTCGAGACCCTTGAACGATTGGTCGAGGGTTCTGGAAGGACCTTGACCCGGTCGGCCTGCGCCCGTGGTCTGGTACGCGTGAGCGAGCAACTGCTGGCCATCGTCGCGGAAGAACGCCAAGCGCTGATAAGACCGATTGAGGAATCCGAGCGTCGCATCGCAACCATGAAACGGACCATCGCAGAGGCCGAACAATCGATGCGAGAACTCAGCTATTTGTTCATGGCAGAGCAGCAGCACCTGTCGGACATTTTTGTGGACCGGCACAAGGCGTTTGTTGCCTCGTCCGCGCCCCAAGCGGACCAGCAAATCCAGGCTGCGGTGCGGGCTGTTCCCCGCCGCTTTGGGCCGTCCTATCGGCGGCGTGTGATGCATGAAGCGCAAGCGATCGCGCGTGGCTTCGTGGTTCCCTGGCTCCGGCCCGAGCAGGAAGAAGCCGAGAAGGAATATCGAGGCGTGGCCCTCCGGTTTGTGGCAATGGGCAACGCGTTTTTGAAGAAACTGGCCGATGCGGACGTTCCGGAGCTGGCGCGCCTGCCCCATGCGCTGGATGCGGAAGCGGGTTTTCGCGTGCGCTCGAAGTTCACCTTCATGGATTTTATCGAGGTGGCGGAACCGGCTTCTCCGCTACGTTGGTTGGCTGATGTTGCCATTAGCCTGGTGGGCGCTCACGCGCTCATTCAAAAAGCCGGTCGCGAATTTGTCAATAAACTGCTGGTCACCAACAGCACCCGAGTGCAAAGTGACATCTTGAACCGGGTGCAGGAGAGCCGCGGATACCTGGAGGTAGAGATTCGCAAGCTGCTCCACGAGGTCGGTCGAATCGCGGAACAGGCCCTGGGTCGCGCCCGTCAGGTGAAGGAGAAAGGGACCCCCGCGGTTGAAATGGCGCTCCATCGCCTCGATATCCTGGAACATGAGATTCAGGCCCTGCGCGGGCCGGCGAGCGCGAGCAATTTGCATGCGGACCAGACGGTGTAAAAAGACGCTGCAGACTAACCAGTCCTGGCCAGTGAACCGCTGCTGGTACGGCACTTGGCCCCGGGAGGCACCTCTAAGTACTTGGAGGCATTAGGAATCTCCAGTCTGAAAAGGCTGGCGTCAGCGATTCCAACTCCGGCCATGATCACCACAATCTAAAGGTCTTAACGAGCTCCATCGCTTTTTCGCAGCCGGTCACCAGTTCGTTTTTCAGTGCACCAACTCCAGTCGAATGCCCATCCCGCGAGCCGATCCGCGCTCACCGTCTAGCTGTAAAGCTGAAGGGTGCTGTGAACATCGTTGGGTTTGTCCCAGCTCTGACGAAGGAGGATGCCAGCGAGTGCCTCAGGTTATGGAAGCCAACCTGGGTGGATGGTCCTCCTAAAGAAGAATCACGTCCTGCCGAAGAAACCAGTGTGGTCGTGCGCCGAGGGATGAGGCGCTGGCAAGCCATCGACACGTAGGAGAACTTCCTTGCGCAGTGGGATCGGCATAGGCATCGTCTATCCATGCGGCCAATCTCAAGCGGGGTCGAGCCGAAATCGGCCCATCGATGCCGGTCGTCTGCTCACCCCGGTGGCGATCCTCTTCTTTCTGCTCCTTCCAGCTTGGTCGCAGGGAACGCCCGCGGATTTGACCGGCCTGAGCCTGGAAGACCTCATGAATACCAAAGTGACCTCGGTATCCAAGACGGAGCAGAAAATATCACGGACGGCGTCAGCAATATTTGTCATTACCGCGGCGGACATCGCGCGTTCTGGCATGACCAACATCCCCGACCTGCTGCGCCTGGTTCCCGGCGTCGATGTGGCGCAGATTACCGCCAACACCTGGGCCATCAGCGTGCGCGGCCTTAATGGACGCTTCAGCAACGAATTAGTTGTCCTGGTTGACGGGCGCACCGTGTACACGCCGACTTTTGGCGGCGTCTTCTGGGACGTCTTGGACCTCCCGCTGGAGGATGTCGAACGCATTGAGGTGATCCGCGGTCCCGGAGGGACCGTTTGGGGGGCGAACGCAGTCAACGGAGTGGTCAACATCATTACCAAAAAAGCCGCAGAGACCAAAGGTGGCATGGTAGTGGCGGGCGGGGGCAATCTGGAGCAGGGTTTTGGCACGGCGCAATACGGAGGCGGTCTGGGGAAGCGCACCGACTACAGGATTTTTACCAAATACTTTAATCAGGATCATCTCCCGGCCCCCGGCGGTGCGGTCGGCGCTGACGGTTGGCATGCGCTCCGCGGCGGGTTTCGGACGGATAGCCGCCTGTCCGCAAAAGACAGCCTCATGGTTGAGGGTGACTTGTATACGGGCGAGGAGGCAAATTCTGTCTCGTTCCTTCCCTCGGTTACATCGCCGGGGCCCCACAATATTGATATTGCGTTTTTCCTGTCGGGCGGTTTTCTGCATTCCGCCTGGAGTCATGTCTATTCGGCGCGGTCGGATACAACTCTGCAGATTTCCTGGGATCGCTACGAGCGTGATGACGGGCTCATGGAAGATCGTAAGACATTCGACATTGATTTTCAGCACCACTTCGCCTGGGGGGCGCGGCAAGACATTGTTTGGGGAGTGAATTACCGCAATACCAACTCCGGCACACGCGGCAACTTGTCTTTCTCGTTGAATCCCGCGGACGTCACCATGCAGATATTCAGTTTGTTCATCCAGGACGAAGTCGCCCTGGTTCCGGACAAGCTGTATCTTACGATGGGTACGAAGCTGGACCATAACTACTACACCGGGCTCAACCTCTTACCCAGCGCCCGCGTGGCATGGGCGGCCTCTACCCACCACATGTTTTGGGCGGCCGTCTCCCAAGCGGACCGAACGCCCGCCGAGACCGACATCGGCGGCCGCATCAATTTCGGCGGGTTTCCGGGAGCCGGAGGCACGCCGACGCTTCTCGCGTTGGTGGGCAATCCTCACTATGACGATGAATCATTGACCGTGTACGAGGCCGGCTACCGCAGCACGCCTCTCCGCAGTCTCTCCATCGACCTGGCCGCGTACTACGGCAACTACGGTCATCAGCAAACCACTGAGCCGGCCACTCCTTTCTTCGAGAACTCGCCATCTCCTCCGCATCTTGTGGTCCCGGTAACTTATCAGAACCTGATGCACGGAGAAGCGCACGGATTCGAGATCGCGGCGGACTGGAAGGTCGCGGAACGCTGGATGCTCAGCCCCGGGTATGCCTTCGAACAAATTCACATGCACCTGGACCCGACGAGCCAGGACAGTGGGGCCGTCCTCGATGCTGAAGGTAGCAGCCCGGTTCATGGCGCCGAGCTAAGATCGCACGCCGATCTCAGACATGGAATCTCGTGGGATGCTTCCGCCTATTTTGTGGGCCGGCTCAAGAGCGGGAACGTTCCGTCTTACACCCGGCTGGATACCGGGCTCACGTGGCGATGGACAGAGGGGCTTTCGATTAGCGCGGTGGGACAGAATCTGGCGAAGGATCGCCACCTGGAGTTTGTCGACGGCACGGGAAGCGTGCGAGCCACGCTGGTCAAGCGCAGTGTGTACGGGAAGGTTATCTGGCAATTCTGAAGCAGGAGCCGAAACTGGACCGACTCAACCAAACACGGAAGATCTTCATGAAAGTTTGTTCTGCCTTGTGTCGGCGGAGCCTTGGATCGCACTGGAAATGGCCCGCGGTCCGGCTCATCCTATGTTTCCTGGCGGCGGTCACGCAGGCCCAATCCGCTACCGAATATCAAGTCAAAGCGGCCTTCCTGTTCAACTTCGCCAAGTTCGTAGAATGGCCGGCCGATGCCTTCTCCGCTGCGGACGCTCCGCTACAAATCTGTGTGCTCGGGCAAGATCCTTTTGGCCATGAATTCGAACAAGTGATCGTCGACAAGAACGTAAACGGCCACAGAATCGAGGTCGTTCATCCCTCCGGGGTGCCGCAGGCAAAGGCCTGCCACATCATATTCGTGGCTACTCCAGAAAAGCAGCAGGTACGAGAGATCCTGCGCGGCCTGCGAGGAGCCAGTGTTCTGACCGTCGGAGACACCGCCGGCTTCGTCCAGATGGGCGGGGTCATCAACTTCGTCCTGGACGAGAACCGCGTGCGTTTTGAAATCAATGTGAAAGCGGCAGAGCGGGCCCATCTCAAGATAAGTTCCCGCCTGTTGACCGTGGCCAAGCTCATCGTGACGGACGACGAGACTCCGGAGAATAAATGAGCGTCCTGCGCGACATGTCCATCGGGCGAAAGGTGACGGCGATCATTTTGTCGATCACCGCGATCTCGCTGCTGCTGGCTTGCACGATGATGGTCGGCTACGACCTGATCATGTCCCGCAGGGCGATGGCGACCGATGTGTCCACGCTGGCCGCCATGGTGGCCGACAACAGCACCGCCGCCCTCACCTTTCGTGATGTGCAGGCGGCCAAGGACGTTCTGCGGTCTCTGCGCACGCAGCCTCACATCACAGCAGCTTGCCTGTACACGGACGATGGCGCTGTTTTCGCTACCTACGTCCGCGACGGGAAAGACTCGGACTTCTCTCCGCCGCCGGTCCACCCGAGCGGGAGCTTCTTTGAAAAGCACCGTCTGCTCCAGTTCCAATCCGTCCATCTCGACAAGGATTTGATCGGCACGGTTTATTTGGAGTCGGATTTTTCGGAAATGACCTCGAGGCTGCGGACTTATCCGGTGGCGATGGCGCTGACGTTATTGATTTCTTCGGTGGCCGCTTTCGTGCTGGCGGCGCGCATGCAAAAGCTGGTCTCGGAGCCCATCCTCGAGCTGGTGCAAACCACCAAGCGGGTTTCCAACGAAAGAGACTACGCCATCCGTTGCCCGGTGGTCAGCCGGGATGAGATCGGCTTGTTGGTAGAGGGTTTCAACGAGATGTTGGCCCAGATCGAAAAACGCGACGCAGAACTGCAGCGGCACCGCGGCAACCTGGAAGCAGAGGTGACGCGGCGCACCACCGAGCTGCAAGCCACCAATGCGCACCTTGCGGCCGCCCGAGATGCCGCCGAGGCTGCCAGCCGCGCCAAAGGCGAATTTCTGGCCAACATGAGCCACGAAATCCGTACGCCCATCAACGGAATCCTGGGTATGACCGAACTTGCCCTGGACACGGAATTGACCAAGGAACAACGGGATTACCTGCTGATGCTGCGGTTCTCGGGCGAATCGTTGTTGACCGTCATCAATGACATCCTGGATTTCTCCAAAGTCGAATCAGGCAAACTGGAATTGGAGAAAATCGGATTCAACCTTTACAACTGTGTTGGCGACACCGTCAAGACTCTGGCGTTGCGCACCCATGAAAAAGGGTTGGAACTGGCCTACGACGTAGCTTCCGACGTGCCGCCACAGCTGATCGGCGACCCGGGACGGCTGCGCCAAGTGCTCTTGAACCTGGCGGGCAATGCCGTCAAGTTCACAGAAAAGGGAGAGGTGCTGGTCGAAATTGCCAAGCAGTCGGAGCACGACGGAGAGGTGGAACTGCATTTCAAGGTCACCGATACCGGCATCGGAATCCCGCCCGAAAAACAGCCGCTCCTCTTCCGCGCCTTCAGTCAGGCGGATAGCAGCACGACTCGAAAATACGGTGGGACAGGGCTGGGTTTGGCCATCTCCGCCCGCCTGGTGGAACTGATGGGCGGAAGAATCTGGCTGGAAAGCATCGCAGGCAAAGGCAGCACGTTTCATTTCACGGCCAGGTTTGCCCAGGATTTGGCCAAGGCTGAGGTTTTGTTGCCGGGGCCTGTGGCTGATTTGAAAGACATCGCGGTACTGGTGGTCGACGACAATGAAACCAATCGCCGGATTCTCTGCGGGATGACCAGTCGATGGGGCATGAAGCCGTTCGCGGTTGACGGTGGACCGGCCGCCCTGGCTGCCATCGAGGCGGCCGGTCGGAGGGGCGATTCCTATCCTGTCATTTTGACGGACGCGCGCATGCCCGGCATGGATGGGTTCCAGCTATCCGAAGCGATTGGGCGCCGTCCCGATCGCGGCCAGCACACGATTCTAATGCTGACCTCCGGCGGACAACCCGGCGAGGCTGAACGTTGCCGTCAGATCGGCATTTCCGCCTATCTGCTCAAACCAGTCATGAAAGCCGATCTGCGTACTGCCATCCTCACTGTGTTGGGTCGCGGGCAGTCCGACAGCGTTGCCGTGCGTCCGCTTGTGACCCGGCATACGCTGCGCGAGTCGTCGCGCAAACTCCACATCCTGGTGGCGGAAGACAATGCCGTAAATCAGGCGGTGATTCTGCGCGTACTGGAAAAAATGGGACATTCTTCGGTGCTGGCACGGACCGGCAAAGAGGCCCTGGCGCTCGCCTTCAGCCAGAAATTCGATCTGGCCTTCATGGATGTCCAGATGCCTGAGATGGACGGTCTTGCCGCCACCGAAGCGATTCGCCAGCGCGAGAAAGGCAGCGGCACTCACCTGCCTATCTTCGCCATGACCGCTCATGCCATGAAAGGCGACCGCGAACGTTGTTTGCAGGCGGGAATGGACGGATACATTACGAAGCCGATGCGCTTTGGCGACGTTGAAAAGACGCTGTCCAGTTTCTCCGGGGCACAGCCGGTTTCCGCACCGAGTGTGCACACCATTTCCTCCTTGAGTGTGCAGCCCGTTTCTTCCCCGAATCTCTCCGGGAAATCCTGGGGCAAAGCCGAGGCCTTGGAGCGTTTGGGTGGGGACGAGGACCTTCTTCGAGAACTATGCCAGATTTTCCTGGAGGAGTCGCCCAAGCTTTTGCAGCAGCTGCGAGAGGCGATCGCCGGGGCGGATCCGCAGGCAGTGGTGCGTGCAGCTCACAGTCTGAAGGGGGAACTGGGCTACATGGGCGCCGCCGGGGCCGCCCAAGCCGCCCGCGAACTGGAGCGCATGGGGCATGAGAACAGTCTGTCTCGGGCCACCGAGCAGTTCGCTGTCTTGGATCGGGAACTTACTGCTTTGCATCTCGTCCTGAAAGAATCCGTCGGCGCCATGTCGTGAAATATTCCAGCCAGACCCTCTGTACACATTGCAACCTCCTGTCGAACCAAGCGCGAAATGAGGCGGCAAAGCCGCAACCATGGGGACCAAAAATTAAATGAAATACAGGCTTTCTCCCGGAGGAGAGACCGCTCCCTGGCGCTGGGCTTTTGGTTGTCGGGGGTGTAATGTGTTGAAACTACGGAGGCTTGGATGGCCGCGCCAAGTCGCGAGGTCACCCAACTGCTCAAGGATTGATGGGCGAGAGTGTTTCCCACTATCGGGTTATTGAACGGCTCGGCAGTGGTGGCATGGGCGTGGTCTACAAAGCCGAGGATACCCGGCTGCATCGTTTCGTCGCCCTCAAGTTTTTGCCGCAAGAGGTAGCCGGCGACCCGCAGTCGTTGGCCCGCTTTCAACGCGAGGCGCAAGCCGCATCCGCGCTGAACCACCCGAATATTTGCACGATTTACGACATTGGCGAGCAAGACGGCCAGGCGTTCATCGCCATGGAGCTTCTGGACGGGCGGACGCTAAGAGACCTGATCGCTGGCAAGCCCCTGGAATTCGAACGCATCCTTGAACTGGGCATCCAGATCGCAGACGCCCTGGATGCGGCCCACGCCACCGGTATTGTCCATCGGGATATCAAGCCCGCGAACATCTTTGTCACGGGACGGGGGCTGGCAAAAATTCTCGACTTCGGCCTGGCGAAGTTTTCCGCGAAAACCCCAACCCACGCGGATCCAGGCGCCACGACCATCGATGTTGACCCTCATCTTACGAGCCCGGGTACGGCGATGGGCACCGTGGCCTACATGTCGCCGGAACAAGTCCGCGCCCGAGAACTGGACGCCCGCACCGACCTGTTTTCCCTGGGCGCGGTTCTATACGAAATGGCAACCGGGGCGTTGGCCTTCCGTGGTGAAAGTACGGGCGTGATTTTCGAGTCCATCCTGAACCGTGCGCCAGTTTCTCCGCTCCGGCTGAATCCCGGTCTGCCGCAAAGACTGGAAGAAATCGTCACCAAGTGTCTGGAAAAAGACCGCAACCTGCGCTATCAGCACGCCTCTGAAGTGCGCACTGACCTGCAGCGGCTGAAACGGGACTCGGATTCGGCGCAGGTGATACTCAGTGCGAAATCCGAAGCCGCGACTGGCATCGGAAAACGCTTGCTGCTCGTCGTGCCCGCCGTCCTGCTGGCGCTGGCGTTGTCAGCGGGGGGTTACTTCTATTTTCACCGCGCCCCCAAGCTTACCGACAAAGACACGATTGTCCTGGCGGATTTTACCAACACGACAGGCGATCCGGTATTTGACGGAACGCTTCGCCAAGGCCTCTCGGTGCAGCTTGAGCAATCGCCTTTCCTGAGCCTGGTTTCGGAAGAGCGCATCCAGCAGGCTCTGCAGCTGATGAGCCAGCCCGCCGATGCCCGGCTTACGCCGGAGATCGCCCGGGAAGTCTGCGAACGAACCGCGAGCGCGGCGGTGCTGGATGGCTCGATTGCCAGCCTGGGGAGCCAGTATGTGTTGGGGCTGCGGGCCAAGACCTGTGACACGGGACACGTTCTTGCCGAGGAGCAGGTGCAAGCAGCGAAGAAAGAAGACGTTCTGAATGCGCTGGACCAAATTGCAACCAGATTCAGAACCCGTGTCGGCGAGTCGTTGAGCACGGTCGAAAAGCACGCTACTCCTCTCGCCGACGCTACTACGACTTCACTCGAGGCCTTGAAAGCCTATAGCGCGGGCTGGAAGATCGCCTTCTCGAATGGTTTTGTTGCCGCCGTGCCGCTGCTCAAGCGTGCCGTTGAGATTGACCCCAAATTCGCGATGGCACACGCATTCCTGGGGCGCCTGTACGGCGATATCGGTGAGTCTGTTCTGTCTGCGGAGAGCACCAGCAAGGCCTATCAGTTGCGGGACCGCGTCAGTGACCGGGAGAAGTTTTTTATCACCGCCTCTTACGACTTGCAGGTGACGGGAAACCTGGAGAAGGCGCAACAGACCTGCGAGCTGTGGGCGCAAACTTATCCCCGTGAAGTCGCGCCCCACGGATTGTTGTCGGGGTTTATTTACCAGGGCTCCGGCCAATACGAAAAGTCGATCGAAGAAGCCAAAGAAGCCATCAAAATCGATCCGGACTTCGTTCCAGGATATGCCAATCTTGCCTACAGCTATTTTTACCTTGGCCGGCTGGGGGAAGCCGAGGACACGGTGCAGCGAGCCAGTGAGCGCAAACTCGAAATCCCGGAGTTTTTGATCTTGCGGTACTACATCGCGTTCTTGAAGGGCGACCGGGAGGGGATGAATCGGGAGGCCGCTCTGGCTCAAGGCAAACCCGGGGCGGAGGATTGGATGTCCCACTCGGAGGCTTTGGTTCTGGCTCGTTCAGGCCAGGCGCAACTGGCCGGGAAGAAGTCTCGGCGCGCAGTGGAGCTGGCATTGCAGGCGGGCCAGCGGGAAAGAGCGGCTGTGTACGAAGCCGGAGCAGCTGTGTGGGATGCTTTCTTCGGGAATGCGGCGGCGGCCAGGCGCAGCGCAACGGCAGCTCTGGACCTTTCTCATGGCCGGGATGTGGAGTATGGAGCCGCCTTTGCGCTGGCCCTCTCGGGCGATTCCTCCCGTGCGCAAGCTCTCGCCAACGATCTCGAACGGCGCTTCCCGGAAGATACGTCGGTCCGGTTCAGTTATATGCCAACCCTTCATGCCCTTTCCGCCCTCGCTCGGGGCAATCCTTCAGACGCGATTGAATCGCTGCAGGTCGCGATTCCTTATGAGTTGGCCGTACCCGCGATCAACTTCTTCGGATTTTTCGGGACTCTTTATCCAGCCTATGTGCGCGGCGAGGCCTATCTGCACGCAGATCAGGGCGCAAAAGCGGCCATCGAGTTTCAGAAAATCCTCGATCACCGCGGCATCGTTTTCGGCGATCCCGTGGACGCCCTGGCGCGATTGCAACTGGGCAGGGCCTACGCCATGTCGAAAGATCAGGCCAAGGCAAAGGCTGCCTACCAGGACTTCCTCACCCTCTGGAAAGATGCCGACCCAGATATCCCCGTCCTGAAGCAAGCCAGGGCGGAATACGCCAGGCTGCGGTAGGCGCAGGGTGCTTCAGTACAGCACTTCGTTTCCACCTTTTTCAGAGATCATTTTCTGGAACTGTGCCACGATTTTGTCCCGTCGCGCCATCAGCGCCTTCACTTCATCCTTGGTGAGATAACCCTTGGTCTTTTGCGCGACTTCGTTCTGGTCCAGTGCCTTCAGTTTCTCGAACAACTGCCGGTCGCAGCGTACCAGGTCTTTGCTGTTTCTCAGGTCTTTGTAGGACCGAAATGCGCGGCTGAAATCCACCCGCCAGATCTTGAAGTTCTCACCGATCAGCACGTTCGTGAGGTTGGGGTCGTCGTCGTAAACCAGTTGGTCGAAGACCCGTACCTCGTACATCCGGCCCTGAACGATCTATTCATGAGACGGGCCGTTTCCGCCTCAGGTCTTCGTAACCGGCGTCTCCAGGCGCAGTTTGGCCGCTCTGGCGGTCTCCCGCAGCAGGGGATCAGAATCGTTCAGGCACCGATTCAATTCGCCCTCCAAAGATTTCAAGCCAAAGACTCCCACGGCGTAAGCCCCGCAAGACCTGAGCCAGGGATCGTCGCTGGTGACCAGGGCCGCGACTGCCTGTTCCTGGTTTTCGATTTTTGTGTGCACCAGCCGTTGTGCAATGCGCGCACGCTCGCTCACCGTGATCTTGCTGTCCAGCAGCGGCACCAGCATTTCGCGTAACTGGGTCTTCAGGACGTTATCCAGGAATTCCAGCGCGTTGTCGTGAACCGACACGTTCTTGGATTGCAAACCCAAATAGGCGCTGTGGACGTCAAGATGAGGATAGAGCAGGCCCAGCAAACGAAAGATACGCTCCAATTCCTGTTGCATGGACTCGGTCAATGCGCGTGCCACCGGATCCTGCGCGCCTCCCGCGCCACCCAGTTTGTCCAGAATCTGGAAGGACCGGTAGTGCCCCAGGATTTCTGCCGCCAGCACCGTCTCCAAGGTCTGGGCATCCGTCTCGATCTCGGGATGAAGGCGGCAGAGCTTGTTCAAAGCGCTGATCACACGGAAGCGTAAGGCAGTATCGCTTTCCATGAGATTTTCCATCAGCACCTGTGCCGCCCCCGGGGTGGCAATCTTCACCATGATGGTGGGAATTTCCCGCCGCGCCTCGATCGGGACCGAACCGTCGCCGAGATGGTCGCGCAACGCTCCCACAATCGCATCCCCGAACTCGCCGAGGGCCTTGGCGGCCTCAGCACGCAGTTCGTGACGAGCCAGACGGTCCAGCAGATCGGGAACCAGCCTGCGCTTGCGCAGCTTCCCGACAGACTGAATGGCTTGCTGCGCGACCACCGGATCAGGATCGTTGAGCAGAGTCGAAAGCAGGGGGTCAAACGAGTCAGGCAATTCGCCCAGCAACCGTGCCGCCTCCACCCGATGCCGCTGCCGCCCGTCTCCGGGTTCACCGACCATGGTAGTTAGAATCTGTTGCGCCGCCTCGAGGATCTGGGTCTCGCCGGGCCGGGCTAAATAGGCCACGACCGCCGAGCTGACCGAGAAGTCGGCGAAATCGCCTTCGTCCTGCATGAGCTCCAGCGGGTCGACGTGCGCATGGTGGGTAAGGTAAAGCAAAGCTTCCGTGCGTACGTTGAGGTCGGGGTCTTTCAGCATGCGTTCGATGTCGGGACGAACACTGGGGTCGCCCGATTCCGAAAGAATCGCAATTGCCTTCTGCCGGACCTGCGGAGAAGAGTGGTTCAGCAGGCTGCGGATTACAGGATGCGCCGCCCTTTGCCGCTCCACCTCAAACAGGCTGAGTGCATAAAGGATTTCGTTGGGATCAGACGCCGAGAGGTTGGTGGCCAGCAGATCGGCGGTGGAACGGTCCAGCACCGAGGTGGAGACCTGCTCCACGTCCACGCGATGCTGGCTGATGCTTTCCTTCAAGGTGGCAACATATTGCTTGCGCGCAGCTGAAACTGACACCAGCCACGCGCAGACCAGCAGCAGCGCGATCCAACTGATTTGGCGTGCCGGCCAATGCAGGGTGGTGGCGAAAATGAGAACTGTCAATCCGGACAAACCATCACCCAGCCGCCAGACCACGGTATCGATGAACCATTTGACCTGTATCTTGACCCGGGCAGGCAAAGGCAGGTAGAGCAACTCGGCCGTGGATTTGTCGAGGGAGTAGCGCAGCGTTTGATCGCAGCCTTTCAGCACGACCACAGCTCCCAGAGTGCCCAGAGCCAGCACGCCTGCCGAACCCAGCAACACGGTCATGGGAAGCATAAACAACGCCGTACCGATACCGAAGCGGCGCAGGAACCTTGTGGTCAACAGCAATTGGAACAACAACGAAGCGATGCCCGCGTAAAAGTTGAAGTTCCCCAGAAAGATTGCCAGCGTATCCTTTCTTACCAGCGTCTGTTGGGCAATGGCCAGGAACTGCCATCCGGTCAATGTCGTCACCAGAGACGAGATGCAGATCACTGCGGCGATCGCGCGCAGGTAGGGCGAGGACATTACCAGGCGCAGGCTCTGGTGCATGTTCCGCGGGCTCGATTCGCCGGTCCCCTCCGCGATTTCCTGGCCTCCGGCCACTGCGGCTTGCCCGCTGCGCCAGATCTGGATCACCAGCCCGGCGCAAATCAAAATGAAAAGCCCCATGCCCAGCAGCAGGCTTTCCGTGTGAAACATCTTGGTCATGGTTTTGGAGAAGTAGCCGGAAAAAATCCAACCCGCGATGGCTCCCCCTCCCACCATTCCGAACACGCGCTTGGCCTCGCGCGTGGTCAAGACGTAATTCGCCAGAGTCCAGATCTGGGTAGGCGCCAGAACCCCAAAAATTTTCACCCAGATGTAGAGCGCGGGAAACAGCCACACCAAGTGAGAGTAGCGATGGGCCAGCAGCCAGAACACGGCGCAGTTGCTGGCGAAGAACAACATGCTGCCCACCAGCAGATTGCGCAGATGAACCCGCCGAGCAATGACTACGTAGCCGGCCACGAGCACGGCCACAAGCACCGAGCTGGCAATGTCGGCGTAGGCAAGGTCTTTGGCCTGGAAGCGCGAGAGGAATAGAGCGGCGGCCGCAACTCCGCCAATTTTGTAGGCGCTAATGACCAGGAAAAGAGTCGAACACAGAAGCGTGCCCCGTCCCAGGTCCCCCGGGTGAACGTTCAGAGCACGCTCAATCCACCGTTTCATCCGCAGAAGCCTCTCTCGTGACTTTTCGGTCTTATTGCGGCGGAGCCGTTGTTACGGGACATATGTGGTCGGCGGGTACGGCGGCAAGTTTTTCCGGGATCGCTGCTGCATCGCCCACCGTCGGATGTTCCCCGGGCATAGCGTTTTGTGGCAAAGGCGCCGCGGAGTCGAAAAGCACCATCTGCCCGTCCATATACTTAGCGGTGAATTTGGTATCGCCGCAGATTTCCAAAGCTGACGCCCTGCCGCCCGGGTAGTAACTGCTGAGCATGCCGGTGTCAATCAGGAACACTTTGTCTTCAAAACGAGGACGGATACGCTCGGCCCTCTGGACTGTATGTCCGACCACAATATGTGCCACTTTGTAAGCTTCCAGGACCTTGGCGATCTGTGCCGTGCCCTCCGCATCGCTCCACTGGTCGTACCCGCGAAACCACAGCGGTCCATCAGGTCTCACACTCAACCACTCTCCGTACTTTAAGAACTCCAGGATTTTGGCTTGGCGCGCTTCGTCCGCCGGAACCAGCGACTTGCGCTCGGCGATGACTTCCGCCTGAGCCGCATAGGTGATTTCCTGCATATTAAAGAACGGCAGGATTATGCCTCCATCCTGCAGAGTCTGTTTCATCCCATCAAAGGCTTTGATTTCATCGCGAATCCGGTTATTCATCGCATCCACTTTTACCTTGGCCAAGTCGGGACTGATGCCGCCGTGCAGGAAGATCTCTTGTCCAATTTGGGCCAGGGCGTTGTGTCCGCGCAGCCACTTGCCGTATTCACCCTTTGGGCTGAAGGCGTCGCGCTGCTCCACGAAACCCAGCGGATGCCTTGCCATCCACTCCGCTTCAGTCAACTCCATGGGTTGGGCAAGCTCGGCGATTAACTGAGGGTGCTTATTGCGCCATTGCATGTACTCGTCAAAGGCAGACTTCCTCCGCTGCTCGGAATTGCTGTCGGCGAAACTGGCATAGTTCACGGGAGTCACGTAGCGCAGGTCGCCCATGATATTCATCATCTCGTGATTGCCTAGCAGGCTCACTACCCGGCCGCCGGCTTGTCCCGCTTCTTTCTCCAGCGCCATCATCAGGTCCATGACCTCGCGCGGCTTGGGGCCGCGATCCAGAAGGTCCCCGACCTGGACAAACGTTGTCGTGCCCCCACTCCAGTGGTTTTGCTTGTCGATGAGACCGATGTGCTGAAGAATGGCGACGAAGTCGTCAAAATCGCCGTGAACATCTCCGATGGCGACCAAGGATTCCGCCGACTCGGCGGAAGGCTTCTTCGGTTTCGCCCACGCAAGGCCAACCGACACCAGTACGATAAGGAGGGAAATGCAAACGCGGCGGGGATAAACCCAGACCGGAGGGCGGACCATCTTCCTGCCTCCTAAAGCCAAGCCCTGCCGGATTTTAAGCAAAACATTAAGTTCCGCAGGACGTCCTCTACCGCGGTGCATCTTAGGTGCCACGGTTAAATAAGTCAACAAGCCGAAAATTCGCAGTCCGGCTCGCAAAACGTGGCGAAGGCCGCCGGGCAGGCGGTCTTGATACCCGGAGGCCTGGGGGAAGGGGAAACACCCGGCGGACCTGCTGACACACCGCTGTAGTGACGATCTCCACCGCAAGCGGCATGGTTCCGATCAACCGGCCAACCACGATTTATCGTGCTCTTTAATTACATGCCGGTGAGCCGCTTCGAGATCAGGTTGGCGTGCAGTACGCCTTTCTTGTCCCAGGTGCCGGTACAGATCACGCGGTCGCCGTCCTTCACGTCGCCGGCCTCGATGTCGTTCGCCTTTTTGGCGCCGTGCTCTTGACTGACCCAGCGCGTCGAGCTGTCGTACCTAACGATTTTTTCTTCCATCGAGCCCACCTTGCGCACGGTGAGGGTAGATTCATCTTTACTGCTTCGAATGATATGGCCCTCCCAGCGCGCTTCCTTTGCGGCCTTCTCTTTGGCCGGAGCCATTTGACCGAACGCCGCCGTGGACAGCGGCAAGGCAAGTGCAGCTGCGAACACCAGAATGAGTAACTTCTTCAGCATGTCCTTCTCCTTGTTAACCGGATTACCGGGAAGATGTGATGTGTGGCCAGAAACAATAGCCCTTGGGACCCATAAGAGCAAGCTGCATTCAACCTGGCATTGAATCCACGATCCTTGCGCAGATTCAGTACAACACTTCGTTCTCACCTTTTGCGGCGATCAGCTTCTGGAACTCCTCCACAATCTTGTCCCGTCGCTGCATCACCGCTTTTACCTCACTCTTGGTGAGATAGTGCTTGGTTTTTTCCTGCAGTTCGTTGCCGTCAAGCGCTTTCAGTTTCTCGAACAAGTGCCGGTCGCAGCGTACCAAGTCGCCGGGATTTCTCAGGTTTCCCTGAAGGCGAAATGCGCGGCTGAAATCAACTCTCCAGATCTTCCAATCCTCACCGATCAGGACGTTGGTCAGGTTGGGATCGTTATCGTAGACCAATTGATCGAAGACCCGAATCTTGTACATCTGATTGTTCCAGGCGTCAGGGTCGGGCGCCGTCAGGTTCTGCCGGTGGCGTTCCACCTCATCCATCTTCACCGGCAACCACCAACTCAGCGAGCCTGAGTCGCCTTTCCATTTGCGCTCGACATATACCGGCAGCATATCCTCAATGCCAAGCATCTCCGCCAGCGTATAGGCGGCGATATTGTACTTGTAGGAATCCACGAAGTTCAGTTCAGTGCCAGTCGCCAGCTGCACGCTGGGCTTGTGTTCATCAATCGACTGGAAAGAAGCGTCGTGGGTTATGGTGCCGTCCGTGAGCGTGAGCCGCCACGGGTTGGTGATACCCTTTTTGGACTGCACACTTTTTATTACTTTGGCAGTGAGAAGGAATTGCTTGATCTGGTCCCTGGTCAGGTTGGTGGGCTCGTCGGCGGCAACCACACACACCCGGCAAGCCAGACACGCTACCACGGCCAGAATCAGCGCGCGCCACGGAAGACGAAGCACGTTCATCGCAGATACCCCCACCTGAACCGGGGAAGTCTACCCTTTTCGGCGCTTTTGGACAACCGAAAATAGCGGGAGGTTCGAAGCCGGGCCCCAGGCGGCCCTGCTGCAGAGCCAAGTGAAACCTGCACAACTGATGCACCCCACGGCAGACCCCAGGGAGCGGCCTTCGGCGTTGGGATGAATTGGCCCCCAGGATACAAGCCCTTCCGCCATGCCCTGGAAAGCCGACGATGTCGGCTAGGGTATTGTTCTTTTTGGCCCAAGGGTCTATTGTTCTTGCCGCACACCAGAATCTTTCCGGTGAAAAGGAGATAGTCACATGGGGAAGAAACTACTCACTCTACTGTTCGCAGCTGTACTTGCCTTGCCGCTTTCAACTGGCGCGTTCGGTCAAATGGCCCCGGCCAAAGAGAAAATGGCAAAGGAAGCGCGCTGGGAGGGCAACATCGTTAGAAGCAATTCGGACAAATCTACGCTGACTGTACGTAAAACAGGATCACCCAACGACGAGAGAACTATCGAGTACGACAGCTCGACGAAATGGGTCAGTCAGTACCACGGCGACAAGAAAATCAACGACATCATGTCCAGCGACGTGAAGGATGGGGACCGCGTAATTTGCAAGGGCACTTGGGACAAGTCTGGCGTACTCCATGCCACCCTAATCTCCAAGCGGCTCTCTCACTAGGTGAAGCTTACTGTATGAGTGGGACAAACCGGGTGGGCCCGGCCACCCGGTTTTTTGCCTCGATTACTGGTCACAGGCGAACCACTTACCGCTCTTTGCCGCGGCTCGGCAAGGAACGCCTGGCTTACTTGGACCCCTGCTCGGTTCCGGCGAGCGGGTCCGGAACAGTCTTTGTCGGTTGGTTGATCTCTTCCCATTCTGTTCCCACTCTTTTCGCCAATTGATGGCCGTTCTCGGTCTTAACTTGCGTACTCCGTGCCGACGGCGCAGGAACCGACGTAACTTTGACACTCGTCTGATGGAAGTTAGCATGGGAATCGGAACTGAAGTTTGAGCAATCTGGAGGCCGTGATGGAATTACCTACCCGTAGCCGCAACGCTCTACGGAAATCGATTTTGGTTTTGGCAGCCACGGCGATTTCGGTATTTGCCTGGGGACAACACAGGACGGAATCGAAGGAGCCGGCTGAGCATGGGAGTAATCAAAGCCGCTCCAATAACCAGCGCCAAGCGGGCGAGTCCAGTCGTGGATCTGGTTCCAGCCGCGAAAACTCGCGCGGCCCAAGAGCTCCAATGGGCAATCGGCCTGGCGGCGCCACGGGTAATTCTGCGAGTCATTCCGGGAACACCGGCAGTCGCAATGAGAACATGCGTGGCGAACGCGGGGGAAGCACGTCGGGCAATCGAGGTGGAACGGCGGCTGGCAATCGAAGTGGAAATGCCGCCGGCAACCGTGGCGGATACACCGCCGGTAATCGCGGAGGAATGAACAGCCGCCGAGCGCCCGGGCGGACGGTGTCTCTGAAGGGCGGCGGTTCGGCCCACTTTCGACCGAACGGGCAGGTCCGCTCCATCCGCCAGAACGGAATGCGGATTCAACACAATCTGCGCGGCGGGCGCACCATCGTGACCGAACGCCGCGGAGTGCGGATCGTGAACCGGGGTGGAGGTCGCGGCTACGTGCAGCGCGCCTACCTCACGCGTGGCGGACGTTCCTATTATTCGCGCACTTACTATGATCATGGGGCCTATCGGGTAGCGGTCTATCGCGGCTACTACTACGGCGGCCGTCGCTACTATGGCTACTATCCCGGCTACTGGTACCACCCGGCCTTTTACGGCTGGGCCTATCGACCGTGGGGGGCGCCGGTGTACTGGGGAGTGGGCATTGGCGGCTGGGGTTGGGGACCCTGGTACGGCTACTACGGCGGATATTTCGCGCCCTATTCCGTGTATCCGTCGGCCGCGTTCTGGCTTACGGATTATGTGATTGCTGCGAACCTGCAGGCCGCTTATGAGGCCCGGGCTGAGGCCAATGCTGATGCGGCGGCGGCATACGATCAAGGCTACGGAGATGGAGCCGGACAAACCGCCAACAACGGCGCGGTGACCCTGACTCCGGAAGTAAAGCAGGCGATCTCGGAAGAAGTAAAAACGCAGCTGGAGGCGGAGCAGCAACAGTCCTCAGGAGGACAGGCGCAGGCCCCGGAACCCGCTAACGGTGACGTGCTGCCGGCACTGGATCCCGCGCGCCGCACCTTTGTCGTGTCCAGCGATATTACGGTTTTGTCTAATGGCCAGGAATGTGCTCTCACCGCAGGCGACGTAATCACCCGGCTCACGGACACTCCCGACGCGAACCAGACCGTCAACGCCAGCATCCAGGCCAGCAAGAAGGGCGACTGCGGCGCGGGCCAGCAAGTGGCCGTTTCCGTGGAAGATTTGCAGGACATGCGCAACCACTTCCAGGAACAACTGGATAGCGGCATGAAGGACCTCGCGGCAAAGCAGGGCACGGGCGGCTTGCCGAAGGCTCCGGATACGGGTACGACGGCTTCCGATGTGCCGCCTCCGGCCCCGGATACGAGCGCAGCCAAGGACCTGACCGATCAAGAGGCGGCGGCCGACCAGGCCGAGACGCAGGTGAAACAGGAGGACCAGGCAGGGTCGGACGGGATACGGTAAGCGCGCAGGCAAGCGGCCGGGGCGGCAGTGACTCTGGTTGCTATTGAAAGGCGACGGGGAACTGCGGATTCACATGCCCCCGGGGACACGAAATTAGCTGGTCAACCGGAAGTCCACAGCCACAGTGGTCTCTACCGTTGCCGGTTGACCATTCACAAGATAAGGTTCGTAGCGCCACCACCGCACTGCATCAAGGGCCGCAGGCGACAGTGCCTGGGGCCCGCTGACAACCTTCAGTTGTGTCACCGCACCCTCTTTACTCACAACCACATCGAGCACCACCGTGCCCTGTACTCCCGCCTGTCGAGCATCCGCCGGATACTCGGGCATGACCTGGTGTCTGATCCGCTGCTGCATGGCGTCCCCCGGCACTTGCAACTCTGCTTTCGCCGCCAAGGTCTGCTTTACCGGAACCTGCCCTTCCAACGCCTTCCACTCCTCCTGCCATCGCCACCATCCGAGCAGGGCCGCGACCACGATTATAGGAACGGATATGGCAACGCCCCGCGGGATGCGGAACCTGCGTCTTGAGTCTGCAGAGTCTTCGAGGTCCGCGAACTGCGTGGGGTCGGCTGCCGCCTCTCCCAAAGCGGCTCGTGCCTGTGCAGCGTGGGACTTTTGGGCCCCCAACAGAAGGTCGCACTCGCATCGCGTCCAGTAACGGATGATTGATTGCTGTTCAATCGGCAGGCGGAGGAACTGGAGGCCAAAGCCCAGCGCACGCTGATAGCGCACCACCGCCGTGGCCCGCACCGGCGTGGTCGTGTGGGGAAGAAGAAACTCGACGCGGACGGACTCGCCCAGGTGGAGTTGTGATGCGGCGACAACTCCCAATCCGCCCTCACCCATCTCGAGGGTGCGTCCGGGAATATTGTCAGGGATGCCCGAGCGCAACACGGTGAGCTCCAATGGCACGGCTAGCTTGTAGCGCGGGACTCGCCGAGTGCGCATCATTCCTGGCGAGAGTGCCGGAGCTGTTTTTGTAGTCATCGTCCAGCTTCCTCTAGCCGGAAAACACCATCCGTCACCTCCGGGGTGGAAGCGGACTGGCAATTCGAAATGAGACTGCTCTTCTTCATGACCAGCAAATTGTGACCAGCAAATTCATGATCAGCGGGAAGGGGGAACATCAGTCAGCGTATGGTCGCAGCCGTAGGGGCGCAACGTTACGCCCGTAATGATGGGCGCTCTGGAAGGCCGGGGCGTGAAGCACGCCATTGGCATGGCCCCCTGACGAGAACCTGGAGCGGGATGTCGCCGGACTGCTGCGGGCGGTTGGTCAAGCACGCCGCTACCGGCGCCGGTGGGTCGCGAACATCGTGGCGGCGGCAAAGAGAACCAAAAACGATGAGGGGGGATGGAGTAATGTCAGCGCAAACGCTTGAAAAAGGGGATTTTGGGTAGAATGTGCTGTGAGGCGGGCCATCCGGAGCCCGTGTGGGAAGTTCCGGACAGGAATCGGGTCACGGTGGAATCGGCTGGGATGGCAGATCACGTGACGGAGAACTCAAAATGGCGATTCCCGCTGAAATGCGTAGACAGGTAGCCGTCGTGGTTTACGTGGTGGCGATGGCAGCCATCATAGTCGGTGTAGATGTCGTGTTCTTCAGAAACCGATTCTGGGAACGGCTGACAGTGAATATTGGCATTGTCTTGGTGTTCGCAGCTTTCTACTTCAGATTCCTCAGGCGTCCATGAACAAGGCGCCATAGCGTTTAACGGTTTTGCTCTCCTACGCTGTCGCATATCCCATGCCTGCGAGCACGCCCCGCATGTAGGCGAAGCTGGTGGCGACTCCCGGCATCGGGTCGTCGGCGTGCACTTCGTATTCCAGATCGACGAATCCCTGATACTTCGTCGAAATCAGCGCCTCGAACATCGCGCGCACCGGCATCATCCCGTCTCCAACGGCAACCTGGCTTTCCTTGTTATGGAAATCCGTCAGGTCCTTCATGTGCACATTGAAGAGCCGTGGTCCTACCTCATGGATGGCCTGCACCACATCGGTACCAGCGCGAACCGTGTGTCCCACATCGATGCAGCATCCGATGCGTGGGTCCATGTTTTTGACGGCCTTCAGAATATCCAGGGGCGAAGGCCACAGCTTGTCCTCGGGGCCGTGATTGTGGATCGCTATGCGAATGTCATATTGCTTCACGAATTTCTCGATTCGCGGCAAGGTCTGCAGCGACGGGTCCCCGGCAACGATCACGGACACGCCCGCTCGCTTGCAGTACTCAAACTTGCTGCGAATGTCTTCGTCTTCATCCTTTTCGAAGTAGATCACTCCGGCGGCATGGAGCTTGATGCCCGCGGCAGCATAGTCTGCTAGCGCTTTTGCCTCCGCTTGCGGGTCCATGGGCAGATGGTCCTTGACGTCTTTTGCATTGAGCGCGCTCACGTTCAGGCGCTTCATGAAACCGATCATCTCCGCTCGGGGAAAGTTGCGGAAGGTGTAGCTGGCCAGCCCGAGCCGCACCGGCGAGGCAGGAACGTTCGCGGCGCCCAGCGAAGCAGCAGAACTGGACGGAACGAGGGACGCCGCCGCAGCTATGGCGCTGGAGCGGACAAAGTCACGACGGGAGAAGCGGTTTTCCATGGAGGTAGATCACTCCCATATTTGTTTTGACACGTGGTTGCCGCATTCGCCCGGCGAGATGCGAGAACAAGCTAGACATGCGGCGCCCAGCCCTTCTCGTATTCGCGCCCCCACATCTTCATGGCATCGGGATCATTCTGGATGTGCGCGTTCGCGGGATCCAATCGCAACTCGCGATTTACCTCCCATGCGATGTTGGAGATCTGCAGCATGGTGACGGCAACGTTGCCGGTGGAGATGGGGGCATGGAGCTTTTCCCCGGTCCGGATGGCGGCGATGAAGTTGGCAAAGTGCGCGTCGGTCATGGAGTCGCGTCCGATCAGGTCGGAAGACGAGGTTGTCTCGCCGGTCTTGTATTCGCTCAGCTTGCTTCCCTTGAGATCATAGATCTCGTAGCCATCGCGATCGACCAGCACCGTACCGGTGGTCCCAATGATCGTGGCGCCACGATCGCGGTGATAGTACTTCATTCCAGAGCAGCTCTTGCCCTCCCAGGAGAGCAGCTTGTCATCGTATTCGAAGCTTGTGACCAGGGTGTCGTAGAACTGCCAGTCATCCTTGAACTGGTATCTGCCGCCCGACGCAGTCACCCGGTTGGGATAGTCAACGTCGAGCGCCCATCGGCAGACATCGACCTCGTGGGTTCCGTTGTTGAGGGTCTCGCCGGTTCCGTAGGTCTTGAACCAGTGCCAGTTGTAAGGCTGCACGTTGTCCCGGTATGGCTGTCTCGGCGCGGGGCCTTGCCACAGGTCCCAATCCAGGGTGGACGGCACCGGCACTTCTTTGCCAATGCCAATCGTCTTTCTGGTGTTGGCGTACCAGGCCTTGGCAAAATACGGCCGACCGATGAGGCCGCCGTGAATTTTCTCGACGATCTCGATGGTGTGCGGCGAAGAGCGCTGCTGGGAGCCCATCTGCACCAGCTTTCCGTACTTGCGCTGCGCCTCGACCAGAAGTGCACCTTCCGCCGGATTGTGGCTGCATGGTTTCTCTAGATAGATGTGTTTGCCGGCCTGCAATCCCGCAATTGCCATGGGTGCATGCCAGTGATCGGGAGTGGCAATCGTGATCGCATCTACATCCTTTTGCTCCAGAATCTTGCGGAAATCTTTTTCCGCCGCGGGCGCATAGCCTAGCTCGCGCTGCGCCGTATCGGCGAACTTCTTGAGAATGTTGCTTTCGACATCGCACACATGCGAGACGCGGGCCGTACTCTGGTTCGCTTTAAGCGCCGAGAGGTGAGCGTAGCCGCGACCATTCAGGCCAATCAGGGCAAAGTTGAGCCTATCGTTTGCACCCAGAATCTGCGCGTAGCTCTTCGCCGTCGATCCAGTAGCCAAATCTGAAATCGCCGCCAGGCCGACAACGCCCATGCCGGACAACACTTCGCGCCGTGTGTGGCTCATGATTCTTTGTCCTCCCTCGAGTGCGGGTGCGCTGCGTTTGACTTGCTAACCCATTTCCTCTCCGTCCCTGTCTATGGCCGCGTCACGGTTCCAGCTTGAATATTCGTTCCATGCGCAACCACTTCTCGCCTGGCTTGGCATCGGGGAGCGATTGCTGGAACTTCCGCATGAGATCCTCCCATTCCTGCACCTTCGGATTCTGCCGGTCGGCCTGAGCCTTTGCCTCGAAGGCGAAGCGATCGTTCACTTCCATGATCATGAACATGCGCGTGCCCAGAAGATAAATTTCCATGTCCTCGATCCCGGACTCCTTGATGCTCTGCGTAATCTCCGGCCAGATCTTCTGGTGATATCGCTTGTACTCGGCAATCAGCGAGGGATTGTTTTTCAGGTCCAGGGTGAGACAGAATCGTCGATTCATTTGGCTGTTGTTCGCTCCTATCCCACAACTCTCGTCCAGGACACCAGAGTCAGGAAACCGGTCCCACAAGCTTCAGCACATAGGCGTAGTGTCCTGGAAGCGCGGAAGGCAAATCGACCCGAAGATCATCGCCTTGCTGAGACCATGCCACGGGCTTTGGATCTCCCAGCAGGTAAATCTGCGAACCTGCTTTTGGCGAAAGAGACTTGAGAGTCACGCTGGCTGTCTTCGGCTGACCGAGGAGGGTGGCATAGACTGCCGGATCCTTCTGTGTAAACCGGACAGAGATCCCTTCAGCCGTCTCGCCTACCGCCCGCTTCCAGGGACGACTGCCATAGATCGCTTCGCCATTCTGGTCTAGCCACGCTCCCAGGGCTTGCAGGCGACTCATCTGAACCGGCGGGATGGTGCCGTCGGCTTCCGGCCCAACGTCGAGCAGAAGGTTTCCGTTCTTGCTCACGATGTCGACCAGGAGATAGATCAGTTCATCCGGAGCAATCGTCTCCGCTTCACCTTCGGCGCGGTTGTAGCCGAAGGAGCGTCCCAGGCCGCGGCACTCCTCCCATTTGGTCGCACTGATTTTGTCCAGGGTCTGGTACTCCGGAGATTTGAAATCAGAATGTTTGACTCCGAAACGGTCGTCGATGACCCCATCGGGGACCGTGTTGTAGTACTCCGCCATAATCTGGAGGGGGTGGCCGGATTTAGGGTAGTCGATGTCGTTCCACAGGACGGCGGGATGGTAGCGCTCAATCAGTTCCCGCATGTGCGCATCCGCATACTTGCCATAAGCTTCGCTTTCCGGCTTCACCTTCTGATGGTCCGCGGCTTCGCGAATCGGACCGGGAACAAAGGTCCAGTCGTATCCGCCGGAATAGTAAAGACCCATACGCAGGCCCTGGCTGCGGACGGCAGCGGCCAACTCGCCGACGATATCGCGGGTGGCGTGCTGGCGGTCCGCGGGCAGCGTGGGGTTCGGGGTTGAGCTGGGCCAGAGCGTAAATCCATCGTGGTGCTTGCTGGTGAGCACCACATATTTGGCGCCCGCCTCCCGGAACACTTTGGCCCAGGCATCGGGATTCCACTTCTTGATCTCGCGATCGAAGATGGGAGCGAAGTTGTAGTAATCGTAGTTGGCGCCATAGTGTTCGCGATGGTAAGCCTGGGTGGGCGAGCCCTCCAGGCGCATGGTGTTGTAGTACCACTCCGCGTAAGGATTGTTGAGGATGTAATCGGGAGAACGGAAATCATGTTCGGGATGGACGAGGGGAGCCCATCCCGGAACGGAGTAGAGGCCCCAGTGAATGAATATCCCGAGCTTGGCATCGGCATACCATTGCGGAAGCGGGTGCTGGTTGAGCGACTCCAGCGTCGGTTCGTAATGCGAGGGTTGAGCCTGGAGGGTGGGGAGAAGGAAGGAGCCGAACAGCAGAACGGACACGATGCGGCCCATCTTAATGCTGATCTTGCAAACCCTGGAACCAAGCACGAGCGCCTCCTGATTGATCGAGGCCCGCAGTCTACCGGGCGGCATTTCCGAAAAGAATACGGAAAACGTAAGCATACTTGCCGGGAGCCTGCGCCGGAAGTTGCAGGTGCAAACCATCCGGCTCCTGGCGCGACTGAATTCGTGCATCCGAGCCCAGCAAAACCACCGACGCAATCTTCTGGCTGCCCACCGCAGTCCCCAACGAATGGATGACCGACTCTCCACTGGCGGGCCAGCCCAGTTCAATCGCGTACAGGGCGTCGCCCTTGGTGGTGAAGCGGAAGTCCTGCGCGGTATAGGTGGCGGTGTCAGTGTCGTGGAACGAGCCCGCCGCGACCTGGGTTGGACCCTCGCCGTAAATCTTCCACGGACGCGTGCCGTAGATGGCATCGCCGTTCACCGCGAGCCATGAACCTACGTCCCGCAGCACCTGCTGCACTTCGTCGGGTATGGTGCCATCCGGCTTGGGACCGATGTTCAGGAGCAGGTTGCCGTTCTTGCTGACGATGTCGATGAGCTGCTGCACCACGAACTGCGGCGACTTGAAGGTATCGTTCTTGATGTAGCCCCATGACTTGTCGCTGACCGAGGTGTCGGTCTGCCAGTACAGGGGACGAATGTCGGCCAACTGTCCGCGCTCCAGGTCGAGCACCGCGGAATGTTCTTCAATGGCCCAGTCTTTGTAGTTGATGACACCGACGTGGTCGCCGTATTTGAGTGAGGCATTGTAGTAGAAGGCCGCGAAGCGGGTCAGGTTCGGACGAATGGAGGCCTGGCCGATCCACCAGTCAAAGTACATGACGTCGGGATGATATTTCTCGACGATTTCAGAAGAGCGGGCCAGCCAGTCGTTGGCCCAGGCGGAAGAGACGTAAGTGAAATCGTTCGAAAGCGGCGTGCCCCGCTTGGCTTCGAGCCAGGTATGGGCTGGGCCGTAGAAGGCGGCATATTTCGGGTCGTTGATGTCGGAAGGAATGGTGCGGCCCACGCCCAGGAAAAAATTGTGCTCCACGCGGTGCGAAGAGGTTCCAAAGTGCAGGCCCTCGGCTCGCACCGCCTTGGCCAGGTCACCGATAATGTCGCGCTTGGGGCCCATCTTGGCCGCGGTCCAGTCGCTCAGACCGCTGTCATACATGGCGAAACCGTCATGATGCTCGGCCACGGGAACCACGTATTTGGCGCCCGCTTCCTTGAACAGGCGGGCCCAGGCGGCGGGATCGAAGTGCTCGGCCTTGAACATGGGAATGAAATCCTTGTAGCCGAACTTGTCTTGCGGGCCATAGGTGGCGATGTGGTGCTTGTATTCGTCCGAGCCTTCCCGATACATGTTGCGCGGATACCACTCGTTGCCGAATGCCGGGACAGAATAGACGCCCCAGTGAATGAAGATGCCAAATTTGGCATCCTTGTACCACTCAGGGACCTGGTACTTCTGCAGCGATTCCCAGTCGGGACGAAACGGACCCTGGTGAGCGACACGGTCTACCTCATCGAGAAGAGCGCTGCGCGGAACATCATATTTCGAACTTGCTTTCTGCCAGGCTTGGTCGATTACAGCCGGATCTTGCGAAGCAGTGGGAGCAGTGGGTGAAGCTGGAGCTTGTGCAAACATCGGGCTGGGGAAAAAACAGAGGACCGCCAAAGCCAGGATGCTCAATGCAATCCCACGAACGGATTTGGGCTTAGCTGGGGGGAGAGGCATGCGATGTTTTCCCTTGCCATGACCAGAATTGGTGCTCCTTGCTGTCGAGCTCAGATATTACATCGCGAGCGAGACGTTACACGATACAGTCAGCGGCAACGATTGTAAACGGGAGTGTCGTGATGATCGCGCGCGTCCGTCGGTTGAGCGAGTTTACTGCGATTCGCGGGAAGTCTCGACAGCGGCGGGAGCTGTGCCGGGCATCACGGGCGAGCGGCGCATGGATCTAGGGAAGCGCGGAGACGGCATAAGGGAGGGACGACAAAGATGCCCGGTTGAAAATCGTGGGAAGTGGAATCCGGTAGACGGCCAGCGGGGCCTCAGGCCTGCAGCGGGTCTTCCTGCCAACCGTGAGAATGGGACAGGGCGCTGCCTGTACCAACTTCTTGGCTGTCGAACCCATAGACATTTCCTGAAGATCGCTCCAGCCGTGAGTTCCAAGCACCAGCAAGTCAATGTCACGCTCTTCGATGAACCGGGTGAGAACTTTGAATACGTCCCCTGACCGAACCAGCAGGGTGTGCGGAACTCCTTGCAGCTTCTGCGCCAGCCTTACAACTTCCTCTCTTGCCCAATCCTCTTCTGCCTGCACTAAGGCAGGCCAGCTTGCCGGCGTCACGAAGAGATGGGGGTCGGTGGCCATGACATGCGCGACGTGCAACATAGCCCCATGCTGCCGGGCCAAAGACACGGCGTAGGGCAAAGCGGCCTCAGAGCCAGAGGAAAAATCGGTGGCAAACAAGATGTTCTTCAGCGGAATCTGCTTGTCCACTTCCAAGGTGATCATCGGACGCCTCCTAAAACACCCCCACTATGATCTCTAAAGCTCGCCGCCGCCGTGAGGCCTGTCATCCCTTGGTGTGATTTCAGTCACAGGCCAGGGGTGTGCTATTCAGGCCCGGTTTGAATTTTCCCCGGCGGGTCCAAACGCCTGCAATTGAATGGGTTGCAGCCCCGGGCAGCAATTGCGGTCACCGCACGGACAAGGCGGCGCCCACCGCTACGTGGGGTTCTAACGCCGGGGCAGTCGCCAAGGCCTTGGAAACCAGGCACGCCGCCTTGGTCTTCTGCAAAAGATGCTGCGCCCGATCCCGCTGGCCTTCGTCAGGAATGGTCAGCGTCGGACGGAGGACGATTTCGCTGAAGGCGTATCCCGATTCGGCCTTGCTGACCGTGCCTTCGACCTCCACCTGCAAATCGGTGTACTCGAATTTGGAATATCCAGCAATGGCGTGGAATGTGGTCGTAAAGCAACTTGCCAGCGCGGCCAGCAATAGGTCCTCGGGCGTCCAGCGCCCTTCAAGCCCGCCGAATTCCGGTGGAGCACTGAAATGAATGGCGCGGGGGGCAGAGCTGGTTTTAGCCAGGCCCGTCTGCCCCGAAGTCCACCAAGCCAGCGTGCGATACTTATGGATTATGTTCATTCGTTGCTCCGTCTGCGACAAATTGGAAACCGTACAGGGGCATAGAGCCTCCCCAGGCCTGGATTATCTCCAGGCAGCTCTACGGAAGCGGTGGGCCGCATCACGGGGGTTCGTGACTGCAATCACAGTGTTACAATTTCTTGAGTATCGGGGGTCCAAATGCGAGCGCCCTACGGCCTGAATATCCTCGACAATTGTGTTGCTTGCCCGGTACGCGAAGACCATCTCTTCTGCAATTTGTCGTTGCCCGTCTTGCAAAGGCTCAACGAAATCAAGTCCACCGCCACCTATCCGAAGTCGGCGATGTTGTTCCTCGAAGGCCAACTTCCGCGCGGGGTGTTTGTGCTGTGCACGGGGAAAGCGAAGCTCTCCACTTCCTCCAGGGAAGGCAAGACCGTAATTCTCAACCTGGCCAGGGCGGGCGATGTTCTGGGACTGAACGCCACGATTTCCAACAAACCCTACGAGCTCACGGCTGAAATGATGGAGCCAGGCCAGGCAAACTTCATCGCCCGCGACGCGCTGTTGCATTTCCTGCGCGAGAATGGAGAAATTGCGCTGCGGGTGGCGGAACAGCTCAGCCGCAATTACTACTCGGCCTTCGAGGAAGTCCGCATGTTGGGCCTGGCCAGTTCACCGTCAGAGAAGATGGCCAAGCTGCTGCTCTCGTGGTCGGCAGAGGCGGGAAAGTCGGCGGACCCGTTGCACATTCAGCTGACCCTCACCCACGAAGAAATCGCAGAGATGATCGGAACCACGCGCGAGACGGTCAGCCGCCTGTTCTCCGAGTTCAAGAAGAAGCAACTGCTGCAGTTGAAGGGCGCAACCCTGATCATCCGCAACAAACCTGCTTTGGAAAAAATGATACATTCCTGAAGGAAACAGTTTTTCCGCCTGCGAGACGGCAACCGCAAGAAACTCAAACCAGTAAGGAAGCTAACTTTGTGATTGTCGGCGTTCCAAAAGAAAGCTATCCGGGTGAGCGGCGCGTGGGGCTCGTTCCCATGGTGGTGCCGAGCCTGGTCAAGGCGGGTTTTGAAGTTGTGGTGGAGACCGGCGCGGGAGTGGAGGCAGGCTACCCGGACGCGCACTACATCGAAAAGGGCGCCAGGATTCTTTCCGAGCGGGCTGCCGTGTTCAACGCGGCTGATATTGTGGTCCAGGTCCTTTGCTACGGTTCCAATGACGCCACCGGCGAGGCGGACCTTCCGCTTCTGCGGCGGGACCAGGTTCTCATTGGATTCCTGCGTCCGCTGGGATCGCTGGAAGTGATTCAGCAGATCGCCGGCACCGGCGTTACCTCTTTCGCCATCGAACTGATCCCGCGGACGACGCGGGCCCAGAGCATGGACGCTCTGTCCTCGATGGGAACGGTTTGTGGTTACAAAGCCGTGCTGATCGCGGCTGAGACCCTGCCCCGATTTTTCCCCATGCTGACCACGGCAGCCGGGACCATTACACCCGCCCGCGTGTTTGTGATTGGCGCAGGCGTCGCCGGCCTGCAGGCGATTTCCACCGCGCGCCGGCTGGGCGCGGTGGCCATGGCGTATGATCTGCGCCCCGCGGCCAAGGAGCAGGTGCAGAGCCTGGGAGGACGATTCGTCGAGCTTCCGATCGAGGCCAAGGATGCCCAGGACGCACGAGGTTATGGCACGCAGCAGGACGAATCCTTCTATGAACGGCAGCGCGAGCTGCTGGGGCGCGTGGTAGCGGAAAGCGATGTGGTGATCACGGCGGCGGTGATTCCGGGCAAGAAACCCCCGGCGCTGGTGACGGAAGAAATGGTAAAGAGGATGGCTCCCGGTTCGGTGATCCTTGATCTCGCGGCGGAGCGCGGGGGGAATTGCGAATTGACCCGCCCCGGCGAAACCGTGGTCGCCCATGGCGTGACCATTATCGGGCGGATCAACGTTTCGACCGGTGTGCCCTATCACGCCAGCCAGATGTATGCGCGCAACGTCACCGCGTTTCTGCTGCACCTGGTCAAGGATGGCAAGGTGCGGCTTGATCTGGAGGACGAAATCATCCGCGAGACCTTGCTGACCCGGGGCGGAGAACTGGTCAACCAGCGCGTGCTCGAATTCTTCTCCCAACCCGCGGCAGTTTCTCCCGGCCGTTAGATCTCATGGTCGGTGAGCAGGCGGGGAGGAAGAACATCGTAAAGACGGAGGAAGAATGAGTCCCACCCTAATCAATGGCCTCTTTGTTTTTATGTTAGCGGCCTTTATCGGGTTTGAAGTCATACGCCGGGTTTCACCGTTACTCCACACGCCGCTGATGTCGCTGACCAACGCTCTGGACGCGATCGCCGTGGTGGGCGCCATCATGCTCGTGGGCCGGCATGAGAGCAGGCTTTCTTTTGTGCTCGGAATGCTGGCAGTGATCGCTGCCACCAGCAATATCGTCGGTGGATTCCTGATTACCGATCGCATGCTCAAGATGTTCAAGACCAGCCGTCCCGGCAAGCCATGAACATTCTGCCGGAGACCCAGCCCATCATCGAGATTACCTACCTGGTTGCCAGCATCCTTTTCATTCTTTCTCTGAAATGGATGAGCTCGCCGAGCACTGCCCGGCGCGGCATCCAGGCAGGCGAAATTGGAATGTTGCTCGCGATCGGCGGGACTTTATTACAGCACGGCATCGTCGACTACAAATGGATCGCGATCGCGCTGGTGTTGGGGACGGGGATCGGGATTCCGCTCGGCCTGGTCAAGATGACCGCCGTTCCCCAGCGGACCGCCCTCAGCCACGCGTTCGGCGCCTTGTGCGTAACTCTGGTAGGCACGGCGGAATTCTATCTGCGGAGTCCCGGCATTCCCCGCTTCACCATGGCGGTCCTCTCCGCGGAAGTCATCCTCGGCTCCTTGACGTTTACCGGCAGCCTGATGGCGGCCGGAAAACTCCAAGAGATCCTGCCCCAGCGCCCGCTTACCTATAAGGGCCAGAACCTGGTCAATCTGTTGTTGCTCACGATTGCCGTGGCCGGGGCCGGCTACCTGGTGCTGCATCCGGGCGCAAAACCTTTGTTCCCTGTGGTGGTAGGGATGGCGTTTGTGCTGGGAGTGCTGATGATCATTCCGATCGGCGGCGCGGACATGCCGACAGTGATCTCTTTGCTCAACTCTTACGCCGGACTCTCCGCGGCGGCGATGGGGTTCGTACTCGACAGCAAGCTCCTGATTATTGCCGGTGCGCTGGACGGTTCGTCCGGTTTCATTCTGTCCGTCATCATGTCCAAGGCCATGAATCGTTCGTTCAGCAACGTGCTGTTCGGGGCGTTTGGCCAGGTTCAGCCTGCGATCGCAACCGGACAGGAAGCCAGGACGGCGCGCAGCGCGACCGCGGAAGAAGCAGCGGCCATTCTGGCGGCCGCCAACAAGGTCGTCATCGTTCCCGGATATGGCATGGCGGTCGCCCAGGCTCAGCACAAAGTGCGGGAGCTCTATGACGCCCTGAGCAAGCGCGGAGTGGAGGTGCGGTTCGCCATTCATCCTGTCGCCGGCCGCATGCCGGGCCACATGAACGTACTGCTGGCCGAGGCCGACATTCCCTATGACCGCCTGGTCGAAATGGAAGACATCAACGGCGATTTCCCGCAGACCGATGTAGCGCTCATAATCGGCGCCAACGACGTTACCAATCCGGCAGCCCGCACCGATTCCTCCAGCCCCATCTTCGGGATGCCGATTCTCGACGTGGACAAGGCCCGGACCGTAATGGTCATCAAACGGAGCATGAGCCCGGGCTTCGCCGGCATCGACAATCCGCTCTACTATCTGGACAAGACGCTGATGCTGTTTGGAGACGCCAAGGCTTTTGTGAATGCCATCGTGCGTGAGCTGGCGGGAACCGGAAACGATTAACCAGCGGAGAAAACATTGACTCCCGCCAAGGCCGTCGTGATCCGCTATTCTCCTCGAATCTGCTAAACTTGGGCTCCAGTCGCCTCTACCTACAACCACCCATTTTCCAAACCAGCCCATCTGAAGGGGGGAGTTTTTATGCGTTGTTTGATGAAGGTCTCGATTCCGGTTGAAAGTGGTAACGCTGCGATTGGTGACGGCACGTTGCCCAAAACCATTGACTCGATTCTTGGCGAATTGAAGCCCGAAGCGGCTTATTTTGCCGAAGAGAATGGCAACCGGACCGGGTTCATTTTCTTCGATCTGAAAGACACCTCACAGATTCCGGCCATCGCTGAGCCCTGGTTTCTCGCGTTCAATGCACGAGTCGAGTTGCATCCTGCCATGAACCTGGAAGATTTAAAGAAATCAGGACCCGGGATGGAGAAAGCAGTCAAGAATTACTATTCCGGCGCACGCTCCAAGGCAGCATAAAGGTGAGTTCTGTGCAACGATGAAATGCCCCGCACAGGGGCATTTCTCTTTGTCCTGCTGAAATGTGCCGCAAGGAACCGGAGACGCACAAGCCTGATCCTAAAGCGGGTCAAGAAAGTGAGTTTGTCGATGACAACATTTTCTTTTCGATTCCCCAGCTGCTGGCTCGCGTTTGTATTCCTTTGCGGCAGTCTGGCCCCATGCGCAGGCGCGGAAATGCCGAAGCTCGTCCAGAAAGACGGACGCTATGCCCTGCTGGTGGATGGCCGTCCCTACCTGATTCTGGGCGGACAGATTAACAACTCCAGCGCGTGGCCCGCTTCGTTGCCGGAAGTGTGGCCGCTCCTTGCCTACATGCATGCCAACACCGTCGAAGCTCCGGTCTACTGGGAGCAGATGGAACCTCGGCCCGGCGAATTCGATTTCTCCATCGTTGACGACCTGGTGAAACAGACGCGTGATCACAAGCTCCACCTGGTGCTGCTTTGGTTCGGTACCTGGAAGAACGGAAAAATGCACTACGTGCCGGAATGGATCAAAACAGATCCCGAACACTATCCCCGGATGATCAATGAACGGGGCGAGCCGATTGAGGTCTTGTCCCCGAACGTTCCATCCAATCTTGAAGCGGACAAGAAGGCATTTGCGGCCCTCATGCGCCATTTGCGGGAAATCGATGGCGATCAGCATACCGTCCTTCTAGTGCAAGTGGAAAATGAATCGGGATCGCTGGGCAGCGTGCGCGATTTCTCCTCGATCGCGGAGAAACAGTTCCAGGGGCAGGTCCCTCCTGAGTTGGCGAGGGCCCTTCACAAAGAACCAGGAACATGGAGGCAAGTTTTTGGCGCCGACGCGAACGAGACTTTTGCCGCCTACTCCGTGGCGCGGTACATCAATCAAGTCGCGAGCGCGGGGAAAGCGGAGTTCCCACTTCCCATGTACGTCAACGTGTGGCTGAAATGGCCCGGTGAGTCTGTGCCTGGCCTCAATTATCCCAGCGGCGGACCGACGTACAACATGCTGGACGTATGGAAGGCTACGGCCTCGTCCCTTGACATGATCGGCCCCGACATCTACACCGACGATTCGGACCGCTACCGCTCGGCGCTAAACGCCTATCACCGCCCGGACAATGCCATGTGGATTCCGGAGACCGGCGGGGACGATGTCGATGCTCATTATTTCTTCTATGCGCTGGGAGAAGGTGCGATCGGCTTCTCGCCCTTCGGAATGGATCGCACCGGCTGGACTTACAAATCCGATGAGGGACCCGCGCTGCACGCCGAGAATTTTGCCCTGATCGGCCCCATGAGCCGCGAAATCGCGCGCCTGAATTTTGCCGGCAAAGTGAAGACGGCCGTGGAAGAGGACGGCGAGTTTCAACAAGAACTCGACTTCGGCAGCTGGCAGGCGACCGTCTCTTTCGGATTTACTCAGTACGGCGGAGGACCGAAACCCCCTGGAACCAAGGACCACCATGGCCGCGCTCTCGTGGCTCAACTATCGGCAAACGAGTTTCTGGTCACCGGGATCGATGCCCGGGTCGTATTTCATCTTCCTCCCGGTGCGACCGGCCAGCATCTACAGCTTCTGCGCGTGGAGGAAGGCTCATACGAAAACGAGAATTGGAAGTTTCTGCGCCTGTGGAATGGGGACCAGACAGATTTTGGCTTGAATTTCACGCACCAGGGCAAAGTGGTTCACGTTCGGTTGGGACTGTACTAGCCAACCGGGTTGCCGATTCGTTTACTTTGAAACTGTCGGCTCTGCCAGACCCCGGTACTTTAGCATGGGCTCGATGCTGGGCTCCGCTCCCAGCCAAGCCCTGTACATGGTGGCCAAGTCTTCGGTGTTGCCGCGCGAGAGGACCATGCGGCGGAGGCGGTCGCCATTCGCCCGGGTCAATCCGCCGTGATCTTCGAACCACTGGAAAGCGTCATCATCCAGCATCTCAGCCCATAGATAGGCGTAGTAGCCTGCGCCATAGTCGCCGCCCCAGATATGCGCGAAGTAGGAGGACCGGTAACGCGGCGGCACAAAGCTGAGAGCGAGGTGGGTCTTTTTCAAGGCCGCAGTTTCAAAGACGTCAGGGTCCTGTAGCGGCGCGCTGGCCGGAACGGTATGCCACTGCATATCGAGTTCCGCCGCAGCCAGCAGCTCGGTGAGCGCGTAGCCCTGGTTGAAGGTAGCGGACTTCTTGACCTTTTCCGCCAGCTCCGCCGGCATGGGCGCGCCCGTCTTGTAGTGTTTCGCGTAATGACTGAACACCGCCGGATAACTCGCCCAATGCTCGTTGAACTGCGACGGAAACTCAACGAAGTCGCGTGCCACCGCGGTGCCGGAAAGTGTCGGATATTCGGTGTCAGAGAGCATGCCATGCAGGGCGTGGCCGAATTCGTGGAACATCGTGGTCACATCGCGAAAACTAAGCAGAGCAGGTTCGCCGGGCGCGGGCTTGCTGAAGTTACAGACGTTGTAGACGACCGGCAGGGTTCCCAGCAGCTTGGACTGATCCACAAAGTTACTCATCCAGGCGCCGCCGCGTTTGTTATCGCGCTTGAAGTAGTCGCCGTACCACAGCGCCAGGGGCTGGCCGTTGGCATCGAATACCTCGAAAACCCGCACTTCGGGGTTGTACACCGGAATGTCCTTGCGCTCCTTGAAGGTGAGACCGTAGAGCTGGCCGGCGGCGTAGAAGACTCCGTTCTCCAGGACGTTGTTCAGCTCGAAGTAGGGCTTGATCTCCGATTCATCCAGGTCGTATCTCGACTTGCGGACCTGCTCGGCGTAGTAATTCCAGTCCCACGGCTCCAGCTTGAAGCCATCCTTCTGCGCATCGATGACGGCTTGGATGTCCCGGGCCTCGCTGCCGGCTCGCGCGGTTGATCCCGGCACCAGGGCATTCATGAACTTCAGCGACGCTTCCGGCGTTTTGGCCATCTGGTCTTCGAGCTTCCAGGCTGCATAGTTGGGAAAGCCAAGCAGCTTGGCCTTCCGGGCGCGAAGCTGGGCCAGACGCGCGATGGTGTCACGGGTGTCGTTCGGTCCTCCGCGCTCGGCACGATTCCAGGAGTCCTCGAAAAGGGTCCGGCGTGTCGCGCGCACGCTTAGCGAATCCAGGTCGGGCTGTTGCGTGGTGTTCTGCAGAGGTATGACGTAGCCCGCCAGCTTGCGGTCCTTCGCTGCCAGAGCGGCGGCGGCAATTTGCGCGTCGCTCAGTCCCGCGAGCGCCTCCTTCTCGGTGCTGACATAGGCCGCATCCTTGGTCGCTGCCAGCAACTTGGTGGTGAAAGCATTCGAAAGGGTCGATTCTTCTTCGTTAAGCTTCTTTAGTTCGGCCTTGTCAGAATCGGAGAGGTTGGCTCCCGAATGCACGAATTTCTCGTAATCGAACTCGACCAGGCGCCGCGCTTCCGGATCGAGCTTCAGGGAATCACGTTGCTTGTAAACGGCGGCCACGCGCTGAAATAATTTTGCGTCGAGGAAGATCGCGTCCTGGTGCGCAGCCAGCCTGGGGGCTTCGAAGTCCTGCACCTTCTGCAACTCAGGATTCAGGTTGGCTCCGGTGACCCCGTTGAATGCGGCCATCACGCGGTTGAACAACTGCCCGGTCTTTTCCATGGCGACAAAGGTGTTCTCAAATGTCGGCAGGGCCGGGTTGTCGGCAATGGCCCGCATTTCCCGGTTTTGCTCCGCCATTCCGGCCTCAATTGCGGGTTGGTAATCGCCGTCCTTGATCTTGTCGAACGGCGGGGCGTGAAAAGGCAGAGTACTCGGCGCGTAGAACGGATTGCCAGGCCCGAAGTCCATAGGATTATCCAAGGGGACAGCACTGGAGCCGAGCGCCAGGGCGCCGACTGTGATCAGAATTCCTGCTCGTGACCGCATGTTTTTGCTCGAATTTCAAATTGTAAATGACATTCGGGGTTTTCAGCACTTTGACGTCTTTTGCGAGTTCGATTTTTCGCTACAAATCAAAAACAAAATCCTGAACCGCAAAGTTCGCAAAGGATTCCGCAAAGGTCGCAAAGGAACCCGAACAAGAAATTGTTCCATTTGCCGCGCTTAGGAGGACTTGATTTCTGTCCAGATTCGGTCTCGCAGGCGCTGGGTCGCGGGCGGGAGGGTGCGGGGCCATTCTCCGCGTTCGTAGATTTCGGCGGGCGGGTAGAGCGTGGCGCTGTTGCGGGTTGCTTCCGGCAATAAAGGAAGAGCAGCTCCATTCGCGGTCGCTGTCTTGGTGTACTGGACAACTGCCGCGGACACCTGCGGACGCAACAAGTAATTTAAAAATTGGTGTGCCAGCTCCGTTCGCTCGCTTTCGCGAAGGATGACAGCACAATCACAATAGAAGGGAAAGCCTTCCGCGGGATACGCGAACGCGAGATTAGGCGCGGCGTCGATCGCCTGCTGTGCGGTGGTGGACCAGAGCTGCGCCGCGACCACGTCGCCCGAAACCAGCTGATCGCGGACTTCGGCGTTCAGGTACGCCCGCACCAGGGGCTTCTGCAAAATGGCCTCATGTTCGGCGCGCCGCAGTTCTTCGGGATCGGTAGCGCTGAACGAAAGTCTCAATTTCTTCAGACAAGCCCCCAGCATGTCTTCGGGGTCGTCCAGCATGGTCAGCCTGCCTTTCAGCCGCGGGTCCCAAAGATCCATCCAGGCTTGAATCGGCGGTCTTAAATCGCGGCTGTAGGCGATGCCGGTGCCGCTCCACATATAAGGAAGACTCCACTGAAGGCCAGGGTCCCAAACCGGTTTGCGGAAGCGCGCATCGAGATTGCCCAGGTTGGGCAGCCTGGCATGTTGCAGCGGCTGCAGCAGGCCGTATTCCTGCATTGGCTGCAGGCGCGTGTGGGTGGGGAAAACCACGTCCCAGCCGGAATTCCCGGTAAGGACTTTGGCCAGCATCTCCTCATTGCTTTCGTAGGTCGCATAACGCACGTTCACGTGGAACTCATCTTCGAAGTTGGAGATGGTGTCCGGCGCCACGTAAGCGGACCAGTTGTAAACGTTCAGGCGCGGCCGGTGATCGCGGCTGCATCCCGCCAGGGCAGCCATCCCGAGAAGAAAGTAGCGGCGGTTCATGCTTCCCGCGCTTGCTGCGAGATCAAAATCAGAATGCCGAAGAAGATTGTGACCAGGGCCGAAATTGCATTAATCACCGGGCTGGCGCCGCGGCGTGCCATGGCATAGATCACCATGGGCAGGGTTTCGGAATCGACTCCGGCGACCATGCTGGTGATCACATAGTCGTCGAAAGAAACGGTGAGCGACAGCAGCGCGGCCGCAATGATGCCCGGGATCAGTGCCGGCAGCATGACATACAGAAAGGCCTGCCACTCGTTGGCCCCGAGGTCCATGGCGGCCTCTTCGAGCGACGGGCTCAGGGTCCGCAGCCGGGCTGAGATCACGATGACCACATAGGCAATGGAAAACGCCACGTGCGCGAGAACTACGGTGTAAAGCCCGAGATGCCAGTGCAGCCACCGGAACATCCACTGGAAGAGCGCCAGCAGGGCAACCCCGGTCACAATTTCCGGAGTCACCAGCGAAAGGTACAGTGTGCCGGTGAGCAGCCGCGACCGGCGCTTCCAGAGACCGTAGGCGCAGAGCGTGCCGATCACGGTAGAAATCGCGGTGCTGGTGAGGGCCACGATCACGCTGTTCCAGGTGGCCGCGACAAGCTGGGGGTCGCGGAAAATGGCGCGATACCAATCGAGAGAGAAATGCTCCCACACGGTGAAGCGGGAGGAATTGAAGCTGAATACGGCGAGGGTAAGCAGCGGCAGGTGAAGAAAGGCGAAGAACGCCACCGCGTATGCCGCCAGCCAGCGCTTCATGCCATGGGCTCACTTTCGCGCCGGAGGAGTCCCCAGACCAGCAAGGTCACCAGCGCCATGAGGAGCACGGAAACAGCTGAGCCAAACGGCCAATCACGCGCGTTGGTGAACTGGTTCTGCACCAGGTTTCCGACCAGCACGGTGCGGCCTCCGCCGAGCAAGTCTGGTGTGAGATAGGCGCCCAGGCAGGGAATGAACACCAGCACCGAGCCGGCGACGATGCCGGGCTGAGACAACGGTACGATAACGCGGAAAAGCGTGGACAGCGGGCGGGCTCCCAGATCCGCGGCTGCCTCGATCAGAGCCGGGTCGAGCCGCTCCAAGGTGGCGTAAATGGGCAGCACCATGAAGGGAAGGTAGCCGTAAACCAGTCCCAGCAGGACCGCGCCATCGTTATAGAGCAGCTGCAGCGGCCCGTGCGTGATGCCGACCTTCTGCAACAGCGTGTTGATCAGGCCGGTATCGCGCAGCAGGAACAGCCAGGCATAAGTGCGAACCAGAAAGCTGGTCCAGAAAGGCAGCATCACCAGCTGGAGGTACAGGTTCTTGCGTTTGGTTGCGCCTGAAATGAAGAGGGCCGCTGGAAAGGCCAACAGCAGGCAGATCGCCGTCGCCGCCAGGGCCATGGCGAAAGAACGCAACAGAATCGTGAGGTAAATGGGATCGATCAGCCGCTGGTAGCCTTCCAGCGTCCATGGCTTCTCGACTCCCCCGTACACCCCGCGGGTCAAAAGGCTATAAGCCAGGACGATGGCCAGGGGCGCCACCAGCAATACCGTCATCCAGAGCCGCGCTGGAAGGAGAAACCAGAAGCGCAGCTTCATGGAACGAGAATTTCGTCCGCAGGATTCCAGCAGAGGTGGACCGCTTCGCCCGGCATGAATGTGGCCAGCCTGCGATGCACCTGTGCGATCGCTTCCTCTCCATTGGCCAGTCGCACGAGCACCTGGAAGCAATCTCCCAGGAAGACGGAGTCGGTCACCATTGCTGGAGTGGAGCGAGAACCGTGGTTTTCGGGGATGCGCGCAATCCGGGTCGCCTCGGGACGAACTCCTACATCTCCGATCCAGTTCACGGCGCCGAGGAAGCCGGCCACGAATCGGGTCCGGGGTTGAAAATACACTTCCTCCGGGGTTCCCATTTGTTCGATGTGGCCTTCATTCATTACCGCGAGCTGATCGGACATCGAGAGCGCTTCTTCCTGATCATGAGTGACCAGCAGAAAGGTGATGCCGGCGCGGCGCTGGATGGCTTTCAGTTCCACGCGCATCTGCTTGCGCAGCTTGGGATCGAGCGCAGCCAACGGTTCGTCGAGCAGCAGGACATCGGGTTCGAGCACCAGTGACCGGGCCAGGGCTACCCGCTGCCGTTCACCACCGGAGAGCTGTGCCGGCTTGCGCGCCTCCTTGGCGGCCAGACCGACGAGCTTGAGGACCTCCTCCACGCGGGACTGGAAATCCGTGGCTCCCTGGCGCCGCAGGCCAAATTCAATATTCGCCCGCGCGCTCAGGTGCGGGAACAAGGCGTAGTTCTGAAAAACCGTGCTTACCTTGCGCTCGTAAGGTTTGCGGTGGTTGACAACTTCGCCCTTGAGCAGCACGTCTCCAGACGTGGCCTGCTCGAAACCGGCAATCAGCCTGAGAGTTGTGGTTTTACCGCAGCCCGAAGGGCCCAGCAGTGAGAAGAAAGTTCCGCGCGGAACAGAAAGCGAAATGCCGGCAAGCGCGCGCTGCCCGGGATAGTCTTTCACCAGATTGCGCACTTCCAGTATTGAGTCGTCCATCTATTAGTGAGATTCCTCCTGAACCAAAGCCGATCGTAGTACATTTTGCCGGATTGCAATAGTGAAAATTCCAAGAAAACGCAGTCGACCGTAATCACGCCCGGGCGGGGTGCCGGGCGCAGCCGGTAGGGAGAATCGTGAGTGCTTCGCGAGGCGTCTCCACGGGAGACCGGACTTACACCGCCTGCCGGCTTAACGACTCCCGGCTCGCCGCCCAGTTCGCGACTTCCGCGATGACCCGTTCGACTTCCTGATTGGTAAGCTCGGGATACATGGGAAGCGACAGAACACTGGCGGCGGATTTTTCCGTGACCGGCAGGGACCCGACCCGGGCGGGACGTCCCCAGGGAAAGCTTTCCTGCTGATGGATGGCGATGGGATAGTGGGTGAGCGCGGTGATGCCCTTCGACTGTAGATAGGCCTGCAGGCTGTCCCGGTCATCGCTGTCGATGACATAAAGATGATAGACGTGCCCATAGCCGGGCGGCGTAAAGGGCAGAGTGATCGCCGTGCCAGCCAGGCCCTGGTCGTAGAGCTTGGCAATTTCCCGGCGCCGCTGGCTCCATTCGTCCACACGCTTCAGCTTGACGCGCAACACCGCAGCGTGAATGTCGTCCAGCCGGCTGTTGTAGCCGATGCTGTGATGCGAGCGTTTCAGGGAGCCGTGGTTGCGCAGCTTGCGGATATTGGCGGCCAACTCCTTGTGGTTCGTCGCCACCGCGCCGCCATCGCCGAAGCATCCTAGATTTTTCTGGATGATGAAGCTCAGGCAGACGGCATCGCTGAGCTCTCCGATGGCGAAATTATTACCTCGGGCCCCAATGCCCTGGGCGCAATCCTCGATCACAAACAAGCTGTGGGCCTTGGCGATCCGCGCCACCTCGGGCATGTTGGCGGTCAGGCCGTACAGATGCACGGGCACGATGGCGCGGGTCTTCGAGGTGATCGCGGCTTCGATCTTGCTCACATCGATGTTGCGGGTGCGAGGATCGGAATCCACGAATACCGGGGTTGCTCCGGCCAGCCAGATCGCTTCCGCCGTGGCGAAGAACGTGTTGGAGGTAGTGATGACCTCGTCGCCGGGTCCCAGGCCAAGCGCCAGAAAGACCAGCAACAGCGCGTCGGTGCCGGAGTTGACGCCCACGGCTTCATAGGTCTTCATGTAGTGCGCCAGCTCTTCTTCGAACTTGACCAGTTGCGGGCCCAGCACGTAGCTGCCGCTTTCCAGCACCTCCAGAATGGCCTGATCGATCTCAGCCTTCAGGTTGTGATACTGCTTCACGTGGCCATAAAAGCCGATGTTCGGTTCCGGCATTGGGTTTTCTCCTTGGATCCAAGACAGTTGTCAGGCGGAGTCGGGCCTGACTCAATTAAAACGATTCAATCGCTGAAAAATCGGGCTGGCAAGACTTTGTACCCCTTGCGAGTCATTTTCCCTAAACGCAAAAATGTGATGTTGGTGAACCAAAAAACTGCTGACGCGGCCGGTCGGCCAGTCCCAGATCGAATGGAAGCATTGAGGCCGAGCGAGGAGGCTCGCGACGAAAGGCGAAGGCGATAGCTCAACCGACAGCTACTTCCCGGGTACCAGGCGGACCCTAGTGTCTCATTACGGAAGAAACCACTCCGCTCAGTGAATCCTGCCACGCGTGGGCGATCATTCCAGGGCGAACGCTTCCGCGCCAATGGGCCAGAATCCCGAACATCGCTCCGTACAGGCCGATCAGAATTACCATCCGGAATCCCTGGTAGGCGTGAGCGGCGCCGAAAGCCGCGGCGGAAAGGAGAATGCCTGCGGGAGCGTTCCTGGTCAGGGCTATGAACTGCCGCTGCAGGTAGCCCCGAAAGACCGTCTCCTCGCAAATACCCGCCGTAACCGAGAGCGCGACCCATAGTGTTATTTCGGCCCAACCACTCGGGAGTATGAAATCCATTTTTTGACGCAGCGCGGTGATGCGCAAGAGCCGGCCCAAGATCAGGAGGAGGCCCGCCGAGACCAACCAGAACGCCGCAGCGATTCCGACATCCCGTAGTACCTGGCGAACGGAATGCCACCGATCGCCCAGAATGAGGAGGACGGACGCGCCACTGCGCCGCACCCCCACCAGCACAAAAACGAATAGGAGCCATTCAAAGAAAAGAGTGAGCAAATAGTAGCGAACACGGTGCGGGTTCGCCGCGGCCCTCATCTGGTCCGCGATAATCCTTCCCAGGAATGCCCACACTCCTAATACAGCGAGTACCAGAATCGTGTGGATTGGGCCAGCCACTCGGGGATAGCGGACGGACACGGACTGGGCCAAAGCCATGATTTCCTCCCTCAGATGGAATGCGGGTCGGTTGCCTTCAAGTACCGCCTCACTTTTTCTTTGGCGCTAGGGAAAACGAACATCCAGGCTGTAAATCTCCTGCGTACTTTTATCTCGCATCAGGAGCAGGGAGTCATCGGGCGCCAGCCCGATCCAGTATTCCCAGGGATCGAACCCACGCGGAACTTCCTTCAGGCTGAACAGGCGTTCCACCTTGCCGCCGGGCACACTCACGCGCGCCAGGTCGTCAGTTTTGTCGGAATAGTCTTCCGCGTAAAGATACTTTCCATCGTGCGACCAGTTCTCGAAACCGAACCGCGATGCGGCCAGCTGCGTCCAACGTTGCTTTTCCACGTTATACAGCATCAGTCTGGTGGAGTCCGCCGAAAGGGCCGCAAGGTATCGCCCATCCTGTGAGGAGCGGGGACTGAACAGGTCTTCGGAGCCCGGCACATCTGAGATTTGCGAGGTCTTCACGTCAACCATGTGAATGTTGGGGCCTGATGAGGTTCCGTATTCCAGCCAGGGTATTCCCGCGAACACGATGGAATCACCATTGGGCGTCCAGGTGGGATCGCCCTGGTTGCGGTCTCCCGCAGTCACCTCCCGCGGCGTTCCGCCTTCGGCCGGCATCACGAAGATCTTCCAGGGTCTTCCCGGGCGGGCGGCCATGAACGCGATCTGGGTCCCGTCAGGCGACCAGCGCGGCACGTGCACCTGCATCGGCGGATACGTAAGTTGGGTCCGGGAACTTCCGTCCGGTTTGCTTCGCCACAGCGTGAGTTCCGGATGGGTTACGTAAGTGATCCACTGGCCGTTGGGCAGGATGTCGGCCTCGCCCGCCGACACGCCGGGAAGGTAAACCGAGAACTGCTGCGACTTGCTATCCAGACCGATCAGGTCGAACCGGCGTTGCTGGCCGATCACGAACAGCTTCTTTCCATCGACGCTGGGGGTGGGATTGCTGAACAGGAGTTGCCCTACGGTCAGTTGGGTCGGCTCTGCGGCGCTCTTACGAAAGAAGGACGTCGCTTCGCGCCGGGCCCAGATATTCTGAGTATGGTCGCGCGTCGCTTCAAAGAGGAAGTATTTTCCATTGGGCGTCCAGGCTCCGCCAAATTCCTCCGCGGGCTTGTTCCAGTCCGGCAATACCGGGTGCAAACCTTTGCCGTCGGCAGAGACCTCCCACAACGAAGATGTGCGCTGGTTCGTGTCCCGGATGGTGAAGCGCAAGCGGTGGCCATCGGGCGAAAATCGGGGCGCAAAAGGAACCCCCGGCACGGAGAGGAGTTCCCGCGAATCGCTTCCATCCGCATTGCAGGTGTACAAACTCGACTTTCTGACGTACACGATGTGTTGACCATCCGGCGCCCACGTGGCCCCGTGCGCGAGGATGTCGCCCACAGGCCGGAGAGTGCCGGCGGGGAGCGGCAAGATCCAGACTGGCCACTCTGTCTCCGAACCTTCAGCCACGCCTTTCACCAGCAATTCAGAACGGCCGGGGAAAAAGTCATAGATGTCGGCGCTGGCCAACGAGATGGGCACAGGCGCCGTTTCTCCACCCGAGGTCGAGACCTGCCTGAGCACCGAATGGCCGCTGAGATATTCGGAAAAGTAGAGCCGGGCGCCGTCGGTGACCAGCGAGCGCTTGGAAGTGCCGTCACTTGTAATCTGCAGCGACGAAATGACGACCGGTGGGGACTCCGGAGATCTCAGGAACAGGATGATTACGGCCAGCGCCGCGATGGCACAAGCGGCCATCGCCAGCCGGCTCGCGATCCCGATTCTGGGTTGTGGCTTCAGCGGCGTACCCGTGGCGGCGAAGAAAGAACGGATGCGTTCCTTCGAATCCGGCCCTTTGGCGGCCGACCCGGGTTTGAGAGCTTGTCCTGATTCGGTTGCCCGGCGAAGGTTTTGCAGATCGGTCCGCATGTCCGCCGCACTGGCATAGCGCCGCTCCGGACTCTTCTCCAGGGCTTTCCGCACGATGCTTTCAAGCGCGGCCGGGGTCGCTGCGTCAAATCGCAAAGGCCACTCCGGCACGCTGTGGATCAGGGAGTCGAAAACCGCGGCGGTGGTTTGTCCCTGGAAAGGCAGGATTCCCGTCGCCATCTCATAGAGCACGACCCCGAAAGAGAACAAATCGGTACGGGAGTCGAGCGGCTGGCCCAGCGCCTGCTCCGGCGACATGTACGGGATGGTTCCCAGGGCGGGGCCGCGGCGATCGAGCTCTTCCGGGGATTGCGTGTTGCCCCCGAAAGTGTTGCCCCCGAAACTGGCTTCGTCACCCACGGTGAGTTTGGCCAGACCGAAATCCAGAATCTTGGCGTGGCCGCGCGCGGTGACAAAAATATTTGCCGGCTTGATGTCGCGGTGAATGATGCCCTGCGCGTGCGCGGCGTCGAGTGCGTCGGCGATTTCGATACCCAGATCCAGTAACTGCGGCAAGGGCAGCGGACCCTCCGTGATGCGCTGCTGGAGCGTCGTACCATCGAGAAACTCCATCGCGATGAAGCGTCGGCGTTGCGCCTCACCGATTTCATAGATCACACAGATATTGGGATGGTTCAGGGCGGAAGCGGCCCGCGCTTCCCAGCGGAACCGTTCCAGTACAGCCGGATTTTGGGCGACCAGGTCGGGCAAAAATTTTAGCGCCACCAGCCGGCGCAACTCGGTGTCCTCGGCCTTGTAGACAACACCCATCCCGCCGCCTCCCAGCTCTTCGATGATCCGGTAGTGCGAGATGGTATGGCCGATCATCTGGGGGCTAGAATCTTACGTAGAAGAATCGGGGACAGTCAATGAAGGCCGGAGGTAGGGCTTTTTAGAGGCAGTTGGCGTGACATCACCGTTAGGCTCACGGCCGGTTGTCAGGTAAAGGCCGGATTGCGGCAACGATTGGCTGCACTTCCTTTTTCGGTGCTGCACGGCATGCCCGTCCCAAAGCTCACGATCTACGTGCTGGATTCACGGCCGTGGTGGTGTCCCCTGGGGCGGGTTGGCGGCTTCGAACCGTGGAGCTGGTTTTTGGAGGGCCGACGTTTTGCGACGTCGAACTGACCACATCAAAAGTTTTAACCTGGGGAGTTCCGGACAAGGTTTTTCTGAGCGTCTGCAATACCTCCGGGTAAGTCGTCGAATTGTAAACGTGCGCGCTCTCTTCGTGATCCCAGAAGCTGATGGACACGATTTCTCTGCCGCCCCGGACAGCCAGGGTGATCATATCCAGAAAGCCTTTTTGCTGGCGCAGCCAGGGAAGGATTTCGTCGTTCATGACCCGCGTAAATTCGGCAAGGGTGCCCGGTCTCAATTTGACGGCGACGTGGCGAGCGAACATATCAATCTCCTTGGCTCGCTGGGGCGAAAAGGAGCTATCTCCCGCCGGACCGACTGGACGGTGAGTTCCATGTCGGAAGGGGCTAGCAAAACCGAATTATAGCGAATCGGCTGGCCTCCGGATGACTTGTCGTAAATTGGGGGCCTGGTTTGGAGGCGTCCGCTCGGGGTGAGCTCGCGGCGCAGCCTAGCTTGCTTTGCCTTCTTTCGCCAGCCGGGCTTGCGTGGCGTCATAGCTCTCGCCGTAGATCGACGGGACTTTTGCCCCCATGGGCCGCAGGTACATGGAAAGCTGTCCCCGGTGGTGGACAGTGTGGTTGAGGGCAAGCCGTATAAAAGAGGCTGCGGGAAGCTGGAACATGCCTCGGAAGTCGATCATCCGGGCCAGTTGCTCGCCGCTGAGTGCTTCGATCTGGGATAGATTCGCGGCAAAGCTGTCGTCAAACCAGGCAGCAATGCCCGCGGAGTTCGTAATCGATCCCGGCCGATGGATCGGACCGAAATCAAACACGCCCGCGGTGATTCCGCTCAGAAAACGCTGTTCCGCCGCCACAATGTGCCAGGCCAGCTCCAACGCGGTCTTGGACACGGCGTCGGGGCGATAGTCGCCCTTCTCCAAGGGGATGGCTTCAATCACCCGCTTGGTGGTCTGATGTTCGGTCTGGAGCGTGGGCAGCGACCAAACCAAGATGAATTTGGCCTGATCGGGCGTGAGCTGCGGAGAAGACATGTGTTTCCGTCCTTTCAATTAGGTCTGCACTCTACCGAAATACTCTTCCAGAGGGCTTCGATGGGGGAATCGGCAAACCCCGTGCCGGAAGCGATTATCGCAGATCGGCAGATAGCGCGGGGGCCGGTAAAGGCCCGCACAATATAGCCGCGCGGAGCATTCTGATTACATGGGCTCTGGCGCACCGTCGTGGCCGAACACTTAGGTAACGTTGACCCATCTGCGCCGGCTTGTCATGCTAGTACGATGCCGGAAAAGCCGGAGAGAACTCGGAAACCTCGGAAGAACACGCGTGCCCCGCGCATCCGTGTTCCCAACAATGAGCGGGCCTTGTTCACCGTCGACGCCCACAAGTTTGTTGGGGTCGTTCAACGTCTTTCCCTGACCGGAGGTTCTGCCCTCCTGGCAAAGGGTTGCGTCCCCAACGGAACGCTGGCCCAAATGAGCTTGAATACTGTGTTTGGGAAAGTGACGGCGGAGATCGAATTCCTGCAGGCCGGAGCTGAAGGGATACCGCTTGCCCAGGCGTTCCGCTTCCTTGATATGGATGGCGTAAGCTCCCGCCGATTCAGCGCTGCCGTCGAGCAAATGCAGAGTGCAGGTTTCAGCGATGTCGAGGAGAAGGACAAATCCCTTGGCGACGTGGCATCTCAGACTCTGAGCAAACTCCGGGGCAGCATCAACCGTCTTTCCGGAGTGATCGGTTCTGGCCGACGGACAAGAGCATAGAGCGAAGTTCCCCGACCTGCAGGCGCCAATAAGCGATGAGCAAGTACAAGTAATGGAGGACGGGCGTCCCGCCCGTCCCGGCAAGGACGAGCAGGGCTGCCCGTCCTCCATTTAGAATAGCTGGCGCATGAACGTACTCTTTATTGGTGGAACAGGGATTGTCAGCAGTGCCTGCACCCGCTTAGCGTTGCGGCGCGGCGTCAAGCTCACATTGCTCACGCGCGGACAACATGCCGCGGACTGGGTTGCCGGCGCGGAAACAATTCACGCGGACATTAATGATCCGCCTGCGGTGGCGCGAGCCTTGCGCGGCCGCCGGTTCGATGTCGTCGTCAACTGGATTGCATTCACTCCCGCGGACATCGAGCGCGACCTGGAGCTGTTTCGCGGAAGCACCCGGCAATACATCTTCATCAGTTCCGCCAGCGCGTATCAGAAACCCGCAACCGATTACTGGATCACCGAGTCGACGCCGCTGGCCAACCCTTACTGGGACTACTCCAGGAACAAAATTGCGTGCGAGGATCGTCTGCTTAGGGCGTATCGCGAAGAGGGATTCCCGATCACGATTGTCCGTCCCTCCCTCACTTATGGGGAAAACCTGATTCCGCTGGTCATCAATAGCTGGGAACGTTCCTACACGGTGGTAGACCGGATGCTCAAGGGACAGAAGGTGATTGTCCCGGGAGACGGCTCATCGCTCTGGGTGATTACCCACGACAGCGATTTTGCCAAAGGGTTGGTCGGGCTGCTGGGGCATGAACAGTCCATCGGACATGCGTTCCACATTACAACCGACGAAGTTTTGAGCTGGGACCAACTTTATCGCATTGTAGGCGCGGCGGTGGGCGTGGAACCTCGGATCGTGCATATTCCGTCCGATTTCATGGTGGCCTGTTTGCCCGCGATGGAAGGCACGCTGGTGGGCGACAAAGCCGTCAGCGTGGTATTTGATAACAGCAAGATCAAGCGCTTCGTCCCCGACTTTGTGGCTACAACCCGGTTTGCCCAGGGCATTCGCCAGTCTCTGGCCTGGTTTGACGCCGACCCCGCCCGGAAGCTGATTGATGATGAGGCCAATGCCACCTGGGACAAGCTGATCGACCTCTACGAAAAGGGCCTGGAAGAGGCGGTGGCAAGTTTTCAGGCCACGCCAGTTGGCCGGTAACCTGGGTTCGAGGTGAGCGGCAACGCGCCCTCGCCGAACCCAGAGTAAAGCGTCCGGAATTCCACAGCCCGCAAGACCGATTCCTCTGCTTCCCCGAGTCTCCCGCCCGAACGCATTCCCCGAAACCGCCCAATCTACGCCACTTGCGAAGCTCCGTCGCTTTCGGGAAGTGCGCCTGACAAAAAGACGAAAAAGGGGTTGGCAGCGCGCGCAAGATGATCTATCTTGGCAGGCACAAAATCTAGGCTCCGGGGGCGAAAGATAGAAATGCGGGCTTAGTTCGATCGCGGCGCGGTGGCGGTACTCGGGCCCGGGTCAGAAACCTGACGTCACTCGCTAGCGGATATCCCTATCCGTCCCTGGCATCCTGCTCGTTTGGTATCGAGTCCTAAGATTCGAAAGAAGGGCCAGCCGTGAAACCTCCTTGCCTCCTGCTGAGGGCTTCTCTCTCTGTTTTTTTGTGTCTGTGTACAGGGGTTTACAGCCCCGCGTCTGATTCGTCATCCAGCTCGTCGGCGGACACCGCAGACCAGTGCGAAAGCGCCCAACGTTCCGCAGCCTGGGCTGGCCGCGGCGTCCAGCGCGATTATCCCGGGACCGCTGCGTTCGTTCTTACGCATGGCCGGCATAAGCCAGAAGATTTCGGTGGAGGAAGTGCTTCCCCTGCTGGCGCGCAATGTGGCGGTAGAAGGTTATCAAGGACGCAAGGACAAGGCGGGCAGGCCCACGGAGTTTCTGGTTTTACTGAAACGCTATGTGGGCCAGGCGAGGGAACTGGTCACGCTGGCCGGCCCCGAAGGCGTGATTCGGGTATCCAACTGCGATCAGGCGGGGCCCTTGCTGGACATCCTCGGCTATCGCCTTCAGCGGGCCTGCGGAAAAGACGCCGCCCTGGAGACCGCCGATCCGGAGCGCGCGTTCCTGACGATTGATTCCGGATTTCCGCTGGCTCAACTTGAGGAAACCCTTCAGGGTGGCAAGCCTTTTGCCTCCCGTTTCGCTGCCTCTCCGGTGCCATTGCTGTTCTCGCCGAGCGATTGGACATCCGTCAGCAAGAGCGATCCCAGCGGCAAGGAGAAGGAGAAAGACGTACTCGATTCGTTGCTGGACGACCCTGCGCTGGCAAGGCTCTACTGGGCCCTGGCCCGGATGGACACCGAGACCAGCGCGAGCTTGCTGCAGTTTGCGGGGGTGCAAAAGCTACTTCCTTTCGCCCCGATTCTGGACTTTTACGGTAGTCATATCTCCATCCGCAATGGACGCGTGGTCGTGCCTGGCGGGACGGCTGCGGAGCCGGCGTGGAAGGAACTCGCCGGGGCGAATCCGGAATCGCCAAAAGAATTCGTGGCACGTTTGCTGGCCAAGGATGACGGATGGCTGGCGGCTTATTTCGACACGCTCTCCCGCCCGACCCCGGGCCAGCAGGCCTATTTCACCGACGCTCACCGCATGCGGCGTTTCTACGAAGCGCTGCGGGGGCAAGACACTTCCCCCGGCCCGGCCCGGCCGGTCTTTCGACCTGACCCCGACCTGCTGCTTTTGGTGACGCGCCTTGAATTGGATGCTTCGGGCCACGCCCGTATCCCCGGAAATCTGGAAGTGTGGGGGCAGATTCTTCAGCAGAAGAACGAGTCCAAAGTGGTGCGCCACTGGGCCAGACGCGCCAACCATTGGAAAAATCCCGATCAACTGGTGGAAGCGCTATTCGCGTTTTCCCGGGAAAGCTTCGACAACGGACCACTGCCTATGTATCTGATGCTGAACGCGATTGATAGCGCGCGGCCGGAGGGGCAACGTCTGAGTCCGAAGACGGTGGGGTTGCTGGGCCAGGACTTTGCCCGGTATGGCAACCAGTATCTGATCTTTTCTGAATTTGCGGGCTTGAACGATGATTCCATCACTCGTTTTCTTGCAGTGGCGGAAGTCATTGACCGGATTTCGAACGTTAACCTGCGGGCCAACGCGCTGGGTATTTTCCAAGCCAATGTTGGGCTCTGGCAAATCCTGGCCCGCCAGGGACAGATCCCGGCGGCAGATTTGAACGACTCCTGGCAGGCAGTGATTAGTCCCTTTGCTGACGGCGTCTCCTCCCCGGCGCACCTGTTCGACGCCGGCCGGGCCTCGGTACGCGAACTCTGGCGGGCCGCCGCCGGCAGACCGGATCTTTCCCAGGACGAGGTCGTCGATTTGCTGGCAGGTCCGGCTCAAACACGTCCCGAGGGTCAAAAAGTTCGGCAACAACTGGCGGACAGAATTCGCTCGGTGCTTGATGGTCAGCGCCTGGTTTCGCTCGACACGCTCCTGGCTCTGGGCCAGGGATTGAATGAACTGGCGCAGGGCAAGGAGGTGGGCGACACGTTGATTCCACTGGCCGGACAGTTGCGGGAATTCGAGATGCCGCGCCCGTTGTTTACCAGTGGCGAACGCAGCGAATGGGCAGCCGGGTTCTACAACACGCGTCACAGCTCGTTGCAGACGCGAACCGATCTGACCAAAATCATCAAGGCCCCCAAATCGAAAAAGGAGTTGGTGGAAGCGCGCGGGCTGGTCGTACCTTTCCTGAGAGACACGCTGGTCGGCCTGAACTACGCCTACTATGAGCCGCCGGGAGCTCAAATTCTTCTGAACAATCCTCTTTTCGTGCGCTCCCACGACTTTTCCGGCGAAATGGCAATGGGAGGAGGACAGTCCTGGCATGTGCCTCACGTGTTCGGTTCCGGCTTGCCGGCGGGTGGCGGCGCTCACCTCGCCGGTTCACTGGCGGACCTGCCCTTCGTTCTCGCCGAAGCCGAGCAGGACTTTATCGTTCCGGAAAACGTCCAAGCTTTGATCTGGCACGAGTTGGTGCCCGGCCTGGTCAGCAGCGCGACCCTGCCGCGCTGGTGGGGCGTCACCCGAAACGAGTTGCACGCCGTTGCACTGTATCAGCGAACGGGTGAGGAGCTTCTGGCCGCCGCCGCGCAGGATGAAAGCTTGCGGCGATCGGTGCTGGATATTCTTTCCGAGCGGATGGTCCCGCAACGGTCTGAGCAAATTGAAAAGGCCCTGCGAGCGGGGGCCGTGGACGGAGCGCTCTCCCGGGTGATGCCGGGCGAGACTTTCTATCTGGCGGCCGCGTTCCGGCAGAAGTTTCGCGGACAGGACGGCCACTGGGGAAAAGCCGGCGAGGAACTGGAGAATCTTTGCCGCCAGCATCCCGCGCAAACCAGCTGGAAACGGCTGTCGGAGGATTTCGGTGTTCCTCATCCCGCCCTGGCGCAAAGTTATTCCCGAGAGTTGCTGACGGTGAAGCCGTTTCCTGCCTTCATGGGTTACTCCAGCCGGTTGCTGGCCGAGTCCTGGGATTCCAACAATTTGTACTGGGCGCGCCTGGCGGACGAGCTGGGCTATTCGCCGGCCATGCTGAACCGTCTGGTTCCCGAACTCACCTATCGCATGGTGGAGAAGATTTTCGCTACCGACTTCGAAGATTGGCCGGCGCTGCTGCGCGCGATGCGGGAAACGGGTGAAGAATTCCGGCGCGGCGAGATCAGCTCGTTGCCGAAAGTGGCTTTGAGCACGACCGCACCCTAGCCGCTTCTGGTTGTGAAAGGTTTTCAGTTCCCGCAGCCGGATGAAGCGGCTCGGACAGGTGAGACACGCATATGGCAAAAAGCTTTTTCCTCTTTCTCTTGCTTTTTTTGGCAGTCCTCTTTGGCTCCGTCAATCGAGCGACAGCTCAGGAGCCTGAAACCAAGATTCGGGTTGAAGTCGACATGGTGCAGTTGAACGTGGCGGTGATGGACCGCAAAGGGAACTACGTCACCGGTCTCCGGCCCTCGGACTTCACAGTGACCGAGGATGGGATCACGCAGAAGGTCGCCACCTTCGGCGAAGGCAACGAGGCCACGCGAAGAGTCACCTCGAACCAGGCCGGACAGGACCGCTCGGGAGAGCTCCGCATTCGGCGGAGTGGGTCCGGGGATTCTGCGGATGCATCATCGGAGCTCGGATCCGAACTCGGGTCGATGATGGCCGGCGCCAACGTTTTCATTCTGTTCGACACCAGCAATTACATGTACCGGGGCTTCGTGTTCGCCCAGGACGCGATTGCCGAATTTGTCCGGTCGCTCGACGGTCCCGACCGGGTGGCCTTTTATTCCTACAGCCGCGATCTTTCGCGGGCCACCACCCTGACCGCGGACCGTTCGCAGGTGCTGCGGGGAGTGCGCACTACGGTTGCCGGGGACGATGCTGCCCTGTACAACGCCTTGCTGATGACCGTGCGGGACGCCGGCCAGGACACGGGCAGGAAAGTAATCGTGGTGTTCTCGAACGGGCCGGACAATGCCAGCATGGTGCCGCCCGAGGATGTGGCCGAGTTGGCGCAATCGAAAGGCATCCCCATTTATATGATCAGTACGCGGGAGGCCAAGCTGGAACCGGTTTCGGGCACCGTGTTCAAACGCATGAGCGCCGCCACCGGCGGCGAAGCGTACTTTGCCAAGACCTGGAAACAGCAGCAGAAAGCATTCGCTTCGATCCGCAATGATCTGGCGCACCTTTATTCGCTGAGCTACTATCCGCAAGCCAACCCGAACCGGGGATGGCGTTCGATCACGGTGAAGCTGGTGGGAGAACACGCCAAGGGCTACCGCGTCCGGACCCGGAATGGCTACCGGCCGCAGGCGACACGGGTGTCCGCCGAGACGGTCACACCGGCTTCCAGCCTGGAGCCGGCGCCGGCTTCAGCTTCATCCAACTGAGAGGGAGGCGCCGGCATTGAGGGCGCACCCGAAAACAATTGCGGCGTTGCGGGTAAACGTTTACTATTTCTGCCGCCCACACCTTTCCAGGAGATCATCCTCATGTTCTCGGCAAACCGACGACATTTCTTGCGTCAAGCGTCCGCCGCCGCCATGGCGTGTTCCTCGAATTTCGGCTTCGGCCGTTTTTTGTCTGCCCAGACATCGCCATCGAACCCCAGCGAAGTCGTGCGCGTTTACGTGGACTCGCGACGCACTCTGGCGCCGCTCGATCGCAATCTGTTTGGCTCGTTTCTGGAGCATCTGGGCCGCGCCATCTATGAGGGCATTTACGATCCGGGCTCGAAGCTTTCGGACTCCAACGGCTTCCGCAAGGACGTGATGGATGAAGTGCGCCATCTGGGGGTTCCCATCATCCGGTATCCGGGAGGAAACTTTGTTTCCGGATACAACTGGCTGGATGGCGTGGGCCCCAAGCAGGATCGTCCGCGGGTGCTGGACAAGGCGTGGAATTCCCTCAACACAAATCAATTTGGCACCGATGAATTCATGGCGTGGTGCAAAGCGGTCGGCACGCAGCCCTTGATGGGCCTCAATCTGGGCACCGGAACTCCGGAACAGGCCGCCGCTCTGGTGGAATATTGCAATGTGGAAAAGGGCACGCAATGGAGCGACCTGCGCCGCAAGCACGGCTATGCCGAGCCCTACAACGTGAAGCACTGGTGCCTGGGAAACGAGATGGACGGTCCCTGGCAGATCGGTCACATGACGGCCACCGAGTACGGGCTGAAGGCGCAGGATGCGGCGCGCCAGATGCACGCCGTCGATCCATCCCTCCAGCTCATCGCCTGCGGATCGAGCGGGCCTTTCATGCCCACCTACCTGGAGTGGGACCGCGAGGTTCTCGAGCAATGCTACGACTACGTGGACGCGCTCTCTCTGCATCGCTACATCGGAAACACTCCTGCAGAAACCGGCGGCGACAGTTCGAAGTTTCTGGCCATGAACCTGAGCATGGAAAAGCAGATTGCGGAAACCATCGCGGTCTGCGATCTGGTGCGGGGTCATAAGCGGTCTCCCAAAAAATTGTGGCTTTCTTTCGATGAGTGGAATGTATGGTATCGCGCTCGCACCGGGGATGCGGTGAACGGCCACGGCCAGGAGGCGCCTCATTTGCTGGAGGAGGTTTACAACCTGGAAGACGCCTTGCTGGTGGGCGGGATTCTGAACTCGCTGATCCGGAACGCCGACCGGGTGAAGCTGGCTTGTCTGGCCCAACTGGTGAACGTCATCGCTCCCATCATGACCAATCCCAATGGCCTGTTTCGGCAGACCATTTTCTATCCTTACAGTTGGGCGCTGCAATATGCCCGCGGCTCGGTGCTCAACCTTCTGGTGGAATCTCCCACGTATGAAGTTTCGGACATGGGCCAGGTCCCTTACCTGGATGTCGCCGGAACGCTCAGCGCGGAAGACGGCAAAGTCTCCCTCTTCATTCTCAACCGGGATTTGTCCAAGGCGCATGCCATCGAAGTGAATTGGGAGGACAAGGCGCCGGCGCGGGCCCTGTCATCGGTCCTGTTGACCGGAGACGACCTGAAAGCTTTCAACAGTTTCGAGGCACCGCAAAAAGTGTCGCCGCGAACGTTGGACAAACCTTCGATCGCGGGAGGGCGCGCGAAGTTTGAGGTGCCCGCCCGCTCCTACGCAGTCATCCAGTGGGGAGCGTAACGTGATCGGACGCCGAGAATTTATTCGCGGCAGCATGGCGGGTGCAGGCTACTTGTGGCTTAACCGGGCGGCGCCGTTTGCCGCCGCCGACGTCATCGGCGACGACTCGCGGATCGAGGTCCTCCTGGGCGAGACTCTGGGAACGATCTCGCCCAACATCTACGGGCATTTCACCGAAAATCTTGGCGGAGTGATCTACGACGGCATCTGGGTGGGCGAGAAGTCAAAAGTTCCCAATGTGCATGGCATCCGCAAAGAGCTGGTCGACGAAATGCGGAAGATCAAGGCCCCGGTCGTGCGTTATCCCGGGGGATGCTTTGCCGACAGCTATGACTGGAGGGATGGCATTGGCCCCGCCGACAAGCGTCCGCGACGGACCAACTTCTGGGCGCAGGAAGAGAGTGCAACCGGCCCCGCCAGCCATAAGTACGATCCCAATCAGTTCGGGACCAATGAATTCATCGCAATTCTGCCAGCTGATCGGAAGCGAGCCCTATCTCGCCGCCAACGTCCGCAGTCTTTCCGCGACTGAATTCTACCGCTGGGTGGAGTACTGCAATTCGCCCGCGGGCAGCACGACCCTGGCCGATATGCGCGCCGCAGCCGGATACGCCGAGCCCTTCGGAGTGCGCTATTGGGGCGTGGGAAACGAATCCTGGGGTTGCGGCGGGAATTTTACTGCCGAGGAATATGCCGTGGAATTTCGCCGCTATACGGCATGGGTACCGCAGTACGAACAGAAATTGTCATTCGTCGCTTCCGGGCCCAGTGACGACAAATGGGATTGGACACGCGGCTTCCTGGAAGAGATTGTGCGCCATTCTCCTGGAGACATTCGTTCCATCTTCGGTCTGGCGCTCCACTACTATTCCTGGAACCTGAGCCGGGGGCGCACCCACAACTGGGTCGAGGGCAAAGGCGAAGCGCTCAAATTCGATGTGCTCGACTGGTACGAACTTCTGCGCCAGGGCGACGTCATGGAGTCGCTGATCAACGGCCACTGGCTGGTGATGGGAGAATTCGACCGCGAACATTCCATCAAACTGGTGGTGGACGAATGGGGGCCCTGGTACCGTCCCGGCAGCGAGGCCACGCCGGGCGACATCCTCGAACAGATGCCGACCCTGCGGGACGCGGTTTTCAGCGGCATGACCCTCGACACTTTCAATCGCCATCCGGAGAAAGTGGCCATGGCGAACTGCGCCCAGTTGATCAATTGCCTGAACAGTCTGTACCTGGCGCATGAGGACAAGTTCTGCGTGACCCCAGTGGGTCATGTATTCGCGATGTACGCAGCACACCAAGGCGGACAGGCTCTGCGGACAATCTTCTCCGCGCCCACGGTAGACTATGATCGCGACGGCAAGCCTGCATCATTCTGGGGACTCAACGGATCCGCTTCGCTACATGACAAGGAACTGATTCTGACCGTCGTGAATCCGCACGTGAGCGCGGCGCGCGAGACGAAGATTGGGGTTCGCGGCGCGAGTTTGAAATCGGGCTCAGCTACGACCCTGACAAATTCCGACATTCACGCCCACAACACATTTGCAGAGCGAAACGCAGTAAGCCCTCAGATGAAACCACTCGATTTACAGCGGGGAAGTCTTACCTACAGTTTTCCGCCCGCTTCCGTAACCAAGTTGGCGCTGTCGCTCGAGTAGAACGCGACGGAGTGGGTCGGCTTCACGATACGACGGACAAAATGCATGAGCCACGAAGGGCACGAAGTATCACGAAGGCCGTAGTTCCAAGGGTCTCCTTCGTGGACCTTCGTGCCCTTGGTGGTTAAGGCCTTTAGAAAGTGACCACTAAGCAACAGCCAGCTTTCCTGAATGGCGTTTCAATGCCGTTTTTCCACCAAGGTTGAAGCTCCCGAAATGAGGGCGGTTGACTCGCGCAGCACAAGATTTGTCTTGAGCACGTAATCGGTACCGTCAGGAGCTGGTACTTCGCGCTCCACGTCAGCCAGGAGCGCGTTGAAGGCCAGTCGCGCCAATTCAGGTTGAGACATCTGCACCGAAGTCAGCGGGGGTAGCACGAACTGAGCCAGGCGGATATCGTCAAACCCGATAACCGAGAGGTCGCGAGGAATGGAGATGCCGGCGTCATGGCTCTCGCGCATCACGCCGATTGCGGTCATGTCATTCGAACAAAGGACGGCGGTGGGCCGGACTGGTCCGGCAAGCAATCGGGTGAAGGCCTCCATGCCTCCTTCCAGGGTGTGGTCGCCTTCGACGATCAGGTCGGGATCGGACTCGAGACCGATTTCCTGCATGGAGCGCAAGAATGCCTGCTTGCGGGCGAGGGCGGATTTCAGTCGCAGCGGACCGGTGATAAAGGCGATGTTTTCGTGGCGAAGCGCGGCCAGGTGCTGTACGGCCTGGCGGATTCCGTTGAGATAGTCGATCCGTATGTTGCTGACCCGGGGACGGGGCGGCCCGACATCGACGAAGACCAACGGCACTTGCCGCAACTTCAGGTTCTCCAGCAGCCCCTCTTCCATTCCGAACGTCATCACGGCGACGCCCTCCACTCTGCGCTCGAGCATCCGTCGGACGGCGATTTCCATGCGCCTGGGATCATTCTCCGTGGAGCTGAGAAGAATCTCGAAGTGGTGCTGGACCGCAATCGTTTCGAAGACCTGAACAATTTCCGGAAAGAAGGGGTTGGTGATCTCGGAAATGATAAGACCGAAAATCCTGCTGCGCCCGGAAACCAGCGCCCGCGCCTGCGTATTCGGATAGTAGCCCAGTTCTTCGACGACGCTCCAGACGCGTTTCGCCAACGCGGGATTTACGGTGGGAACCCGGTTGATGGCGCGGGACACGGTGGCGGTTGACACCTTGGCCCGTTTCGCGATTTCCCGAATATCCATAAGCCGGGTGTGGGTTGCTGCGCTGCCGGGATTTTAGCATGGCAAACGTTATCCCAGGTCAGCCGCGAGCAAAATCGGCAGGCGCATGGAGGCGGCGGAATCGCGCAAGATGTTTCTTGGTGCGCCATGATTGAGAATTTCGCTCAGGGTGCGGGCCGATCTTAGGGGAAGGACGAAAGCGGATCGGTGCCTCGCGAATGAGGTATTTCAAATATTAGGGAAACGTTTTCTCGCAGGCTTGGAAGAGGCGATAAATGGGGCAGGATTTCGCCTCTTTCTCCCTGAAATTGCAGCACCCGGGAGACCGAACCGAGGCAACAGCATGAGTGCATCAAATTCCGAGATTGACAAACGCGGTTACGTACACTATTTTGACTTTTCGGTTAGTAAACGATTACTCGCAAAAAAGCAGGAATTGATCCCTAAGAAACAAAATTAAAGATCACTATGCTTTTGCCTCGGTTGCGGGATGAGGTGCTGGAAGCGAACCTGGAGCTGGTGCGAAGGGGATTAGTTCTTTATACCTTCGGCAATGCCAGCGGCATCTCGCGAGACCAGAACCTGGTGGTGATCAAGCCCAGTGGCGTTCCCTACGAGGCCATGAAACCAGAGCACCTGGTGGTTACCGATCTTAAGGGCAAGATAGTGGAAGGCAATCTAAAGCCCTCCTCCGACCTCCCCACTCATCTCGTCCTCTATCGGGCCTTCCCGGAAATTGGTGGAGTTGCTCACACTCATTCCGAGTATGCGACTTCGTGGGCGCAAGCGCGCCGTCCGATCCCATGCTTCGGCACTACCCATGCCGACTACTTCCATGGTCCGGTCCCAGTCACCGGGGCAATGGCGGACCGCGAGATCGCTTCCGAGTATGAGAAAAACACCGGACATGCTATTGTTCGTGCCTTTGAGAAAGTGGGGTATGCCTCGGTGCCGGCGGTTCTGGTGGCCAATCACGGCCCCTTCGCCTGGGGTCCCGACCCGGCATCGGCGGCACATAACGCCGTGATCCTGGAGGCGGTGGCGCGGATGGCGTATTTTACCGTCACCATCAATTCCGGAGCAGAACCGGTCGCCAGTGGGTTGCATGACAAGCATTACTTGAGGAAGCACGGGTCCAGCGCGTATTACGGGCAGGCAAAGGAAAAGAAATGATGCCAGCTTTGGCCATGTTGGTCGAGACGCAGCTTGTGCATTTGTCGACGGTGGATTTTGTCATTATTGCCTTCTACTTCGTCCTGGTTCTGGCCATCGGGTTCTACCTGCGCGGACGCGCGAATACCGGCGAAGACTTCTTCATGGCCGGACGCGAGATGACGGCATGGGTAGCCGGCCTCAGCTTTCTTTCGGCCAACCTGGGCGCGCTTGAATTGATGGGCTGGGCGGGCTCGGCCTATCAGTACGGCATCCTGGCCACCCACTGGTACTGGATCGGCGCCATCCCCGCCATGCTTTTCCTGGCGCTGGTGATGATGCCGTTCTACTACATTTCCAAAACGCACTCGGTCCCGGGATATTTGAAGCTGCGTTTCGGCGAGCCCAGCCGCGCCCTGTCCGCTATTTCATTCGCCTTCATGACCGTGCTCATGAGCGGCGTCAACATGTTTGCCATGGCCAAGGTCATGCAAATCGTGCTGGGCTGGGACATCAACTTCAGCATCTGGGTTTCATCCATCACGGTTGCCATTTATGTCACGCTGGGCGGACTGCGCTCGGCCATCTTTAACGAGGTGCTGCAGTTCTTCCTCATCTGGGCGGGCGCCCTGCTCATTCCAATCCTGGGATTGTATGAAGCCGGCGGCTGGGGCCATCTCAAGATACTGATCACGCAGAGAGCTTCGGACCAGTATGTCCATCTCTGGTCGGGTTTGGGCTCGTTCACCTCCAACCCCATGGGAATCCACTGGACCGGCATTGTGTTCGGACTCGGTTCCGTGATCTCGATGGGTTACTGGACCACGGATTTCCTGGTGGTGCAACGCATCCTGGCTGCGAAAGACATTCGCAGCGCGGAAATGGCCCCCATTATCGGCGCCGGATTCAAGATGCTGGTTCCGATCATCGTGATCCTCCCCGGTCTTCTGGGTCTGGGCCTGCTGCCGATGAAGCTGGTTCCGGAATCAGTGGCCGCGATCACCGGAGGCCACAGCTACAACGACGTCCTCCCCCTGATGCTGGCCCGTTACTGCGGTCCCGGGTTGCTCGGACTGGGAATCACCGCGCTGATAGCGGGATTCATGTCGGGCATGGCCGGCAACGTCAGCGCGTTCACCACCGTCTGGACCTATGACATCTACCGTCCGCTCATCAACAGCAAAGGGACCGACCATCACTACGTGAACATGGGGAGATACTCCACGGTGTTCGGAGTATTGATCAGCGTAGCCACGGCGTACCTGGTGATGCGGTCCGCCAGCATCATGGACTACGTGCAGGCCCTGTTCAGCTTCTTCATTGCGCCGTTGTTTGGCACGGTCATCCTGGGAATGTTGTGGAAACGGGCGACCGGTCCGGGAGGTTTCTGGGGATTGCTGTGCGGGACGGTTTCGTCGGTCGGAATGTGGGCCTGGGTCAAGGTCGATCCCAGCGCGCTGCGTTATGTAGCGCTCTCGCCCCATGCCAAAGCTCTGGCCCAGGATATGTATCAGGCGCTCTGGTCTTTTATCGTCTGCGTGGTCGTCACCGTGGCGGTGAGTCTGGTAACGAAACCTGTGCCTGACAGCCAATTGACCGGTCTGGTGTACGGGCAGACGGAAATTCCCTCAATCGGGGACGTGCCCCTGTACCAGAAGCCGCTTTTCTGGGCTGGCATCGTGGTGGTCGTGTTCTTTGTGCTGAATATTATTTTCTGGTAAGCAGGGGACGGATTTGCGCGACTGAAGACCGTAGGTTTTGACAAACAGAGGTGCGCTGCATGATTTCCATCTGGTTCTTTATCGGTATCTCGCTGGCGGTGAACGGCGCGTTGATTTGTGCTGCGGGAATTTACCAGTTGGTAGATCCTCCGCTGAATCCGAACGTCGTCCTGTTCAACCTGCACGCCAACCTATGGTGGGGCGCCGTGCTTCTAATCATAGGACTGATGTATTGCGTGAAATTCGCCCCGCGGCGGCACGCTTAAGCCAATCGATTTCATAAAGGCGGGATATGGCAACGAAAAAAATGACGATGGGCCTGATTGTGGGCAACCGGGGCTTCTTTCCAGATCATTTGGCCAAAAGCGGCCGTGAGGAAATGCTGCGCGTGTTGACCACTGCCGGCATGGATGTGGTCGCCCTGACCCCGGAGGAGAGCAAGTACGGGGCGGTCGAAACCCGCGAAGAATCCCGGCGCTGCGCGGACCTCTTCAAACGTAATCGCGATCGTATCGACGGCATTATCGTGACCCTGCCGAACTTCGGCGAGGAACGCGCGATTGCCGATACCCTGCGGTTGGCGGACCTGCGTGTGCCGGTGCTGATCCAGGCCACGCCCGACGAGCCGCTGAAGATGACGATCGCATTCCGCCGCGACAGCTTCTGCGGCAAGATGTCGGCCTGCAACAATCTGCGGCAGTACGGAATTCCGTACTCCATCACCACGCTGCACACCGAAAGCCCGGACTCGCCGGAGTTCGCCCAAGACCTGCAATGGTTCGCGGGAGTTTGTCGCGTGGTAAACGGATTCCGCAATTTGCGCGTCGGAGCGATTGGGGCGCGCCCCACGGCCTTTAATACGGTCCGTTACAGCGAGAAGATTCTCGAATCGCAGGGCATCTCGATCGAGACGCTTGACCTCTCCGAAGTGCTGGGACGCATCGAGCGCATGAAAGACAACGACGACGCGGCGCAGGCCAAGCTGGCCGTGATCAAGAAATATGTGGATTCAAGCGGCGTGCCGGCGCTGGCCTTGATGAAGATGGCGAAGCTCGGCGCCGTGGTTGACCAATGGATGGCATCTACCGAAGTGGCCGTCAGCGCGGTGCAGTGCTGGACTTCCATCGAGGAAAATCTGGGCGTGGTGCCCTGCACGGTGATGAGCATGATGAGCGATAGCCTGCTCTCGAGCGCCTGTGAAGTGGACATCTGTGGCGTGCTGGGCATGCATGCGTTACGGCTGGCGTCGGAAACCCCCTCGGCGCTGCTGGACTGGAACAACAACTATGGCGCCGATCCCAACAAGGCGGTTTGCTTTCACTGCTCCAACCTGCCCAAGCACTTCTTCCGTTCGGTAAAGATGGATTTCCAGGAGATCATCGCGGGCACCGTGGGCAAGGAAAACACCTTCGGCACCTGTGTGGGATTGATCAAGCCGGAAAAAATGAGCTATGCCCGCTTCTCTACCGACGACACCGCGGGAAAAATGCGCGGCTACGTGGGCGAAGGCAGGTTTACCGACGACCCGCTCAATACTTTCGGAGGCGCCGGCGTGGTCGAGATCCCGCAGATGCAGAAACTGCTGCACTATATCTGCGAAAACGGTTTCGAGCATCACGTGGCCGCGAATCTCTCGTCGGTCGCGCCCGCGGTATACGAGGCCACCACCAGGTATTTCGGCTGGGACATGTACCAGCATCCGGGGAATAACGGGGCCTGCTGATGGCCATCGTGGCTGGAGTTGACTTCGGCACTCTCAGCGTGCGCGTCTCCATCGTGGACAGCGAACGCGGGCTGCTCGAATCAGCGGTCGCCGAATATCCTCTGCATCGCAAGCGCGAAGACCCTGAATATGCCACCCAATCGCATGAAGATCACATGCGCGCCCTGGCCTCCGCCACTCGCGAAGCGGTGAAGAAAGCCGGCATCTCGGGCGGCCAGGTCGAGGCCATTGCTCTTGATACCACCGGTTCTTCGGTGATTCCCGTGGGCAAAAACCTGCAACCTCTCGGCGAATACTACCTGTGGTGCGATCATCGGGCCAAGGGTGAAGCCGCGGAGATCACCGCGGCTGCGCATCGCGAGGGGCTGGAAGCCATCCACTGGTGCGGCGGAGTGTATTCGTCAGAGTGGGGATTCTCGAAACTCCTGCACTGGCTCCGCCACAACCCGGCAAAGCGTTCGGAGTTCGTCTCCGCCTTCGAGCACTGCGACATGGTGGCGGCGACGCTGTGCGGCATCACCGATCCCAAGAAGGTGAAACGCAGTATCTGCGCCATGGGCCACAAATGGCTCTGGAACCGGGCCCTGGGAGGGCTTCCGCCCGAGCAGTTTCTGGTTAAGGTCGATCCGCTGCTTGCAGGTGTGCGCGAAAAGTTGGACGGCGAATACGCAGCTTCCGACCAGATCGCAGGAACACTCTCCAAGGATTGGGCCGAGAAGCTTGGACTGAAAGCCGGCATTCCGATTCCGGTGGGCGCATTCGACGCGCACTGGGACGCGATCGGGGCCGGCTGCGGCACCGATGACATGGTGAACGTGGTCGGAACCTCCACCTGCATCATCGGGATCACGCCGTCGGTCAATCTTGTTCCGGGCGTGTGCGGCGTGGTGCAGGGAAGCGTGCACCCCGGCCGCACCGGGATCGAAGCCGGCCTCTCCGCGGTCGGAGATATTTTCAACGCTATCGCGACCCGCGCCGGCACGGATGTGAAGACGCTGAGCCAGGGCCTCGAGAAATATCGCGCCGGACAAACCGGCTTGCTGCGCATGACCTGGGACAATGGCGACCGCACCGTGCTGGTCAATCCCAACTTGCGCGGCATCACCCTGGGTTGGAACCTGCAAAGCACCGCCCAGGACGAATTGTTTGCCGCCATCGAAGGCACAGCCTTTCATACCCGCGTGATTCTCGACCGCATGGCGGCGAATGGCGTAAATATCAAGCGCGTCATCAACGCTGGGGGAATTCCGCAGAAGAACGACGTGCTGAACCGGGTTTATGCCAACGTGCTGGGACGGCCTGTGTTGGTGCCGAGCAAGAGCGTGACCAGCCTGGGCTCGGCAATTTTTGCGTTCCTGGCGGCCGGAACTTTCAAAACCATCGAGGACGCGCAGAAAAAGATTTGTCCATCGCACCGGGTGTTTGAGCCCGACAAATCCGAGCAGGCCGTTTATGAAGAGCTCTATCCGCTCTACAGCAAGCTCTATTTCGCCTTCGGCGATCCCCAGAAGGATTCTTTCGGCGCAGTCCTGCCCACCTTGATTCGTGTCGCTGAGTCCGTGCGCAAGCCAGCCCAAAGCCTGTCATCCTGAGCGGAGCGTTTGCTTTCGTTTACGAAAGCAAACGTGTAGTCGAAGGACCTCTATAGGCGCACCACGGCCGGAAGATGTGCCACGAACCGCGAATCCGCCTTGGCCGTCCGTTGTCATCCCCTCCGCCGCTTTCCCTTCCACGAAGCTCGGTAGTCGAGCTGCGCTCGACTGGGCGGGTGAGGGCACCCGCCCCTACGTGGTTCGTGGTGATGCCGCACGAGCGGGGACGCTCGCGCCTACATTAGAATGGGCAGTCTTGCCTGGCTCCCTTCAACTCGACCGTCTTCGTGTGGTGCTGGTGTCGTCGCGCAACCCTCTCAACATTGGCGCGGCGGCCCGGGCCATGAGCAATTTTGGCTTTTTCCGGCTGCGGGTGGTGAATCCGTACGAAAAGGCCTTCCGTACGGCGCGGTCCGCGGTTGGCGCCGCGGAACTGCTGGCCAGCGCCGAGGAATACAACAGCGTTGCCGACGCCGTGAGCGACTGCACGCTGGTGGTGGGCACAACTGCGGTGCGGCATCGGGAGGTGCAGCATCCGCTGCGACGCCTGGAATATGGCGGGCGCTTGATCCGCAAACATATGGCATCCGGCCCGGTGGCCCTTTTGTTCGGTTCGGAGCGCTACGGGCTCTCGAAGGACGACCTCAGCTATTGCCACTGGCTGATCCGCATTCCCACCCGGGAACAGCACATCTCGATGAACCTGGGGCAGGCGGTCGCGGTATGTCTGTACGAATTGATTCGCGACAGCCGGGCGGCTGGGGCGCGGGAGAAGCAGGCACTCGCCACGGCGGGCGACATCGCGCGCATTATGCCTTTGCTTGCTGATGTATTGAGCACCAGCAGTTACATGCTGCCGCAGCGGGCGGCCGATACGGAGCAACGAATCCGGCGCATGCTGCGCCGCCTCAAACTTTCGGCCCGGGATGTCGAGGCATGGCTGGGCATTCTGCGCCATGTCCAATGGGAAATGCGGTCGGGGAAAAAGAACGCGAAGTGACCTGTCCCTTCGGGATTCTCTGAAGCTCAAAATCATTTACACTAAGGGCAAATGTCTGACCGGATCGTGTGTTCGTGCATCACTTGTCCCAAGTGCGGAACCTGGGTGGTTGTCGAACGGGAAATGACGCGAGAAACCAACAAGGATAAGTTGGCCGCGACCTGCCCCGGCCCCGAGTGCGGCAAGCAATTTTCCTTTGCCCCCGGGGAGACCAAGGTCTTCGAATTACCCATGAGTCTCTTTGAACGGCGCCACTTCTACCGCTCCGAGTTGGCGTAACCTTGTCCTGCCATTGTCAATTGTGATGTGGCGTATTTCGCGTACACTTGCCTGAAGTGTCGTTTACGCCGACCGCAACTGAGCCTTCATCCTCCCGCACCGCGGCCTATCCGCGCATCGGGTCTTTGCTGCTTCTTGCCATCTGGTTTGGCATCGTTGCCGGACTGGTGGAGGGCGTTGGCCTGTTGCTTTTCCAGAGAATCAACTGGGCGCGATGGGGTCCGACCCTGCATGTGTCGGATCCGATCATCTGGATCTCACCCATTGTCGACCTCATTCTATTTTCTGTTTTGACCCTGGCTCTGTGGGCGGTGGGGCTGCTGATTCCGAAGGTCCGTGTGATTCAGGCCGCGATCGCTTTGCTGGCGGCGTTGACCGTGTATGACTGGCTGACGGTCACGGCCCGTCTTTCCCATCTCAGTTGCCTGTTGCTGGCGGCCGGCGTGGGAGCAGCGTTCAGCCGTTGGGTGGCAAACCATGAGGTTGCTACGCTGCAATTTGTGAAGCGAACGTTGCCCTGGGTTGCCGGGGTTGCGGTGGTGGCTTTCGTCGGAATTCAGGGCGGCCGCTGGCTCCGCGAAGTGAGCGCCGTCGCAAACCTGCCCCCGGCGGCGCCGGATGCGCCTAACGTCCTCATCATCGTGATCGATACGTTACGCGCCGATCATCTCTCGTGTTTTGGCTACGCTCGGGCCACCAGTCCAAATATGGATCGTCTCGCCGCTCAGGGCGTGTTATTTGAAAACGCCATCTCGGCGTCATCCTGGACTTTTCCCTCACACGCTTCGCTTGCTGACTGGGCCGCTATCAGTACGAGCATGGCATGGACAAGATAAAACAGATGCCGTTGCTGGGGTCGGAGGCTTTCAGTCCCAACGGTTTCCCTACGCTGGGAGAGGCCTTGATGCAAAAGGGATATCGCACCGGCGCCTTTTCCGGCAATCGCACCTTCTTTACTCAAGACCTTGGTTTTGGCCGGGGCTTCGTACACTTCGAAGACTATTTTCACTCTCCCGCGGACATGTTCGTTCGAACCCTGTACGGCAGAGAGTTTGCCCGCATTTATCTCAACCGCAGTGACAAGAGCAAGGTCAAGCGCGCGCTGCGCTTCCTGGGAATGGATTCTTTACTGGACAAGGATTCGGAAGGCTCGGGAAAGTACGGGGGCGCACAAGGAGTACGAAAACGCGCCGACGTGGTGAACCAGGAAGTTTTGCGCTGGATTGATAAAGACGGAAAGCGTCCGTTCCTTGCGTTCCTCAACTATTTCGATGTGCACTACCCTTACGGCGGCCCGCCAACCTATCCCAAGCCAGCCTGGGACCATGCTGGAAACATTGGCCAGTACGATGCCGGAGTGAAGTATGCCGACGACGCTCTGGGGCGCCTCATGCAGGGGCTCGACCATCGAGGGCTGTCGAAAAATACCCTGGTGATCGTTACGGCGGACCACGGGGAATCGCTCGGGCAGCACGGCCTGAGCTATCACGGCCAGGCACTCTACTGGGAACTCATTCACGTGCCCCTCGTGATCCGGTATCCCGGACATGTTCCGGCCGGGGTTCGCGCGGATGTGCCGGTAACCAACTCCACGATTCCGGCGACGGTCATGGAGTTGTTAGGACAGGGTGAAGGGAAGACATTCCCGGGGCCGTCGCTAAGCGCTTTCTGGAAAACGCCGGCGTCGGAGCCAAACTCGCCAGATGTTCTTTCTGAAGTTGCAGAGCACAACATCATTACGGACGAGAGCAAGGCGATCGGAAAACTGGTGGCAACTACAGCCGACGGCCCTATGAAGTCCGTGGTCACCACCCGGTGGCATCTGATTGTGCACAAAGAGCTGGGAGATCAGCTTTATGACTGGGTGCACGATCCCGGTGAGGTGAACAATCTGATCTATACGCAGCTGGGACAGCAGGTTACACGAGAGCTGAGCGCGCGGTTGCAAGGACTGATGGCGCGAGGGTCGACGGATCGGACGCCCACCGCAATCGCGCTACACGACGGTGGGTTCAATGTCGAGGAGAACAAGACTGGACACGGACCTCGCCGAACTATCGACGATTACTACCGAATGGAGGCAACGGCTGGATCCACACTGACGGTCGAGGTCCGCGCCGAGCAGCTTACGCCGGCGATCCGATTGGACCCGGTGATCGCGATCGCGGACGAGAATGGGCAACCCTACCAGACCTGCCGGAACCCAGGTGATGACCATACGCCGCCGCCCGGAATCGCCGATCCAACTCCGGACGCATTCGACGATATCTGCGTGAATGACGACATCAATCCCGGGGTGAATACCAATGCCCGGCTGGAGATTTTGGTGCCGGAAGGCGGCAAGCCTCAAGTAGAATTGAACATACGCGTATCCGACTGGAATGGGCAGGCGGCGGTCCATCTGCCTTATCAGATGCAGGTCCGGGAAGCCGGAGCAGCGCCAGAGCTGGCCAGGGCCGCCAGTCAATGAACTGCGCTGTTTCACAGCCGGGAGCTATCCTGCTACTGGGGAATGAAATACAGGCGATGTTAAGATCGTAATCGGTAGTTTCGTCATAGGTTTGAGCCTTAGACCAGATCAGAGGAGCATCATGAGATTTGAACTGCTGGCGCTTTACGGCGGTCCCGACCAGGTAATGACGGTGACCTCCGGCTTGGCCAGCCTGCTCGGCCTGCTACTGCTCTTTTGGAACAAGGTAGTGGGCATCTTTTTCAAGGTCGTACGGAAGTTCAGCCACTCCGCTACGCCCGCCGCCATTGATGCTCCCAAAGACACGCCCAAAGGAACTCCGTAATCTCGGGTCCGTTTCTTGCGCAGAAAAGTTATCGTCATCGGTTTGGACGGGTTTGAGCCTGGCATTGTGGAAGCGATGCTGGAGCGAGCCGAGCTTCCGAATCTCGCCAAAATTCGGGCCGGCGGCAGTTATACCCGCCTCAAAACAACTTACCCCGCGCAAACTCCCGTGGCCTGGTCGTCGTTTGTGACCGGCACGAACCCGGGCGGGCATGGAATCTTTGATTTCATCTGCCGCGATCCGGCAACCTATTTGCCCGACGTTGCGCTGACCCGGTTCGAGCGGCCCAGGAATATGCTGGCCCAGCCGCGCGTGGTCAACCGGCGAAGTGGCGTGCCGCTCTGGCAGACACTCTCGGCAGCGGGTGTTCCCAGCACCATTTTGCGTTGCCCCTGTACTTTTCCTCCTGAAGCCGTGCACGGCCGGATGCTGGCCGGAGTCGGAGTTCCCGATGTGCGCGGCAGTCAGAGTAAGGGCACGTTCTACACCCAAGACAGAGCGGCGGTGGCGCAGGAGAACGAACAGCTTATTGTTCTCGATTCTGGCGACGAGCTGACAACGCGTGTGATTGGGCCACGCAATACGAAGGTATCTCCCGCGGCGGACACGGCGTGCGAAGTGCGGGTCCACGTGGACAAGGCGGCCCGCAAGCTGGAGATTCAGACCGGCGGCGTGCCCGCAAAGATTGAAGTTCCGGAAAAAGGCTGGAGCGAATGGGTGCGATTCAAATTCAAATTCTCCATGCTGCAATCGGTAACGGGAATCGCCCGGTTCTACGTCCGGCAGCTTGAGCCTCATCTGGAATTTTATCTCTCTGCTGTCAACTTCGATCCTGCGGCGCCCATGTTCCCGGTTTCGGCTCCGGCAGATTACGGAAAAGAGCTAGCGGACAAGATCGGATTATTTTCTACGCTGGGCATGGCGGAGGACCACAATGGTTTGAACAATGGCCGGTTGGATGAGGCCGCCTACATGCAGCAGTGTGAACTGGTGCTCGGCGAACGTGAGCGCGCCATGCGCTTTGAACTGGGCCGCTTCAGCGAAGGCTTCTTTTTCATGCTGTTCGATACGCCGGACCGGGTGCAGCACATGCTCTGGCGTTTCCGGGACCGCGAACATCCCGGTTTTGAGCCCGATCTCTCGCCTGAGCTTGCCACCCGAATCGAAGAACACTATCGCCGCTGCGACTCATTGTTAAGCGCTGTGCTGGAGAAGGTCGACGAGAATACCCTGCTGGTCGTGCTTTCCGATCATGGCTTCGGAACTTTCCGTCGCGCTTTCGACACGAATACCTGGTTATGGCAGAACGGGTTGCTTGCCCTCAAAGACAGCCGTAAGCCGGGAGAAGACCTGGGCGAAGGATTTGCCGCGGTCGACTGGTCGAAAACCTACGCCTACGCGGTTGGCCTGGGGGGCATTTATCTCAACTTCAAGGGGCGCGAAAGCGGCGGCATTCTGGAAGAGGGAAGCGAAGCGGAACGGGTGCGGCATGCCATTCAGACCGGCTTGGCGGAGTTCCCTGACGCCCACACGCAGCGGGCCGCTATCCGCAGTGTGTCGCGCCGCGAAGAGTTATACTCAGGTGCGTTTGTGGGAAATTCGCCGGACCTGCTGGTAAATTTTCATCGCGGCTTCCGGGTTTCCTGGCAGAGCGCGGTCGGCGGCTTTTCGCATTCTGTGCTGGAAGACAACATGCGCCGCTGGAGTGGAGACCACATTGTCGATCCAGAATCGGTCCCCGGCATTCTGTTTATGAATCGCGCGGCCCGGCACAACCACGCGCGAATTATCGATCTGGCCCCCACCGTCCTGAATTATCTCGGAGTCGCAGTGCCCGACACCATGGAAGGCGCGTCGTTACTCTGACCAAAATCACTCTGACAAACACGACTCTGACGACATGAAGATCTGCGTGCTGGGACTGGATTGCGCTGCGCCGGAAATCATCTTTGGTGATGAGCGGCTGGTGAACCTGCGCCGCTTGATGGACCTGGGAGTCTACGGACGGCTGGAGAGCGTGGTGCCGCCCATCACCGTTCCCGCCTGGATGTGCATGAGCACCAGCCAGGACCCGGGTTCGCTTGGCGTCTACGGATTCCGCAATCGCTCGGATCATTCGTATGACAAGCTGGGATTCGCAAACTCGGCTTCCATCAAGGCGCTCGCAATCTGGGACCAGCTGGCACGCGAAGGCAAGAAGTCGATCATCGTAGGCGTACCGCCAAACTATCCTCCGCGGCGGGTAAACGGAATCAGCATCGGGTGTTTCCTCACACCGGACACGGTGAAGAATGACTTTACCGAGCCGCCGGCGCTCAAAGCGAAGATCAACGAACTGGTGGGAGAGTATCCGGTCGACGTAAAGAACTTCCGCACCGACAAAAAAGATTGGCTCAAAGAAGAGATTTTCAATATGAGCCGAAAGCAGTGGGCCGTCGTGCGCTGGCTGCTGGCCGAGCAGGAGTGGGACTACTTCCACTTTGTGGACATCGGACTCGATCGCATGCATCACGGCTTCTGGAACTATTTCGATCCCGAGCACGTGCAGTTTCAGCCGGGAAACCCTTACCAGGACGCCATCCCAGAGTATTACCGCTGGCTCGATGAGCAGATTGGAGGCGTCCTCGAACTGCTGGACAACGACACCCTGGTGCTGGTGGTTTCCGACCATGGAGCGCAGCGACTGGATGGCGGGTTCGCGATCAACGAATGGCTGATCCGCGAGGGTCTCTTGGTCCTGAATGAATACCCGACAACTTTGACGCCGTTTGAAAAGTTGAACGTGAACTGGAGCAAGACGAAAGTCTGGAGCGAAGGCGGATACTACGCGCGCGTGTTCTTCAATATGCAGGGACGTGAACCGCAGGGCGTGGTTCCCGAGTCGGAGTACGAAGATTTCCAGAACCAGATGAAAGCCCGGCTGGAGGCGCTGCCCGGCGAAAACGGTCAAGCGATGAAGTCGCTGGTTTTCAAGCCCCGGGAAATCTACCGCAACGTGCGCAACGTGGCTCCCGACCTGATCGTCCATTTCGGTGAGTTGTACTGGAGGTCGATCGGGACGGTCGGACATTCCAGGCTGCATGTTCAGGAAAACGATACCGGTCCGGACGGCTGCAACCACGCGCAATACGGCATGTTCATTCTGACTGCGCCAAATTGTCCGCTGAGCGGCGAGTATGAAGGGGCCCGCCTGCTGGATATTGCGCCTACTTTATTGGACCTCGCCGGATATGAAATCCCCGAAACCATGCAGGGGCGTTCGCTGGTTTCCGGGATGGACAAGAAGAGCCCGGGCGGAGGCAGAGATGAGGAATCAGAAAGAATCGTCCACGACCGGCTGGCGGGACTGGGATACGTTTGAAAGTAAGCTCCCCAACTCAGGGTTGTCTGACCCTGGGGAATTGCGGGCCGCAGCTGGGAATGTGGACTTCCGAATATGAACATGTGCATACCCGTTCGATTCTCCGCGACTCTCTGCGTCGTCGCATGCGTCATGGGCTCGGCGACCTCCGGGTTCGCCGTCCCCAAGCCTGGAGCCAAGGTCGGTGCATCGGCAGTGTGGCAATTACCCGAGCAATTTATTGCCGGCGCCCACGCGGCTTGCGACAAGTCGGCGCCGTCCGGTTTAGCCGAATGCTTCATCGACCAGATGACGAAAGCCGGCGCTTCGGCGGATGCCGTAAGCTTCACCCGCGAGCTCTACAAACAGAGCCAGGGTGAGGTGGGCATCATGACGGGGTTGCAGCCGGTCGGTCCCGTCGACATCGCATGGATTACCTACCCGTTGCGCGCCAATACCAACTACGGCCTGCTATTCATCAACGGAGATCCGCCGATCGTAAACGTCGAGAACCTCAACCTGCTCGACCAGAAAACGATGAAGCAGAGTCCTCAGTTCAAGGACCTCAAGTTCCAATTTCCGAAGGTAGACGTGTGGCCAGGCGATCGCGACGGAAAAACCTGGCCCAACTCGCAAACCGTCGCCGAACGGGGGAATACAGTTTGTGGTGGGCTATCCGCTGATCAACGGATGTCATGCCTGCGCCCGTGCCGGCTTCGCCTTGTTCACCTGGAACTTCACGGCGCAAGGGAAGTTTCTAGGCACCACATTCGTGGGCATGACGCCGCCGCCCCTGCAATAACGGTGCGAGATTGTGGGGCGGACACTCTTGTCCGCCGCTTTTGATTTTGACGGATTGGTTTGCGGGCCGTAAGCGGCACGGCTAAAGCCGTGCCCTTCAAAACTATTTATGAGACAGGTTCTAGAGAGCTCTGCGGCCAGAATTGGCCGGTAGGTGCTGGTTCACCAGAGCGAACACATCATCGCGCAAGAGCGGTCCGCCCGCCAGAAGACCGGAAAGCAGCGGCGACCTTTGGTTACAGCGCAATGGCAAATTTTCCAGGGTGCGGACGAAACCGCCGGCGCTGCTGACCAGGGCGGCGCCCGCGGCAATGTCCCACTCATGTTTCGGCGACAGCGTAAACGTGATATCGGCCAGACCCACCGATACCAGCGCCAGCTTGTAGGCCACCGATCCCATGGGACGCACTTTCACCGAAGTTTTCTCGAAGCGTTCCCATTCTCCCCGCTTGATTTCGCTCCGGCTGGCCAGGACGATCGCGTCCTCCAGCCTGGTCCGCTGGCTGGCACGGGCCGGCTTTCCGTTGTAGGTCACTCCCGAATCGAGAGAACCGAGAAAGATCTCCTGGGTAGCAGGATTGCAGATTCCCCCCGCCACAGGAATTCCGTCTTCCACCATCGCAACCGAAACGCAGAACTCGGGAACGCCGGCCACGAACTCACGCGTGCCATCCAGGGGATCTACGATCCAGACCCGCTTCTTCTCCAGGCGGGACAAGTCGTCCACGCTCTCCTCGGAAAGCCAACCCTCGCCGTCACGCAACAATTCCTTGCGCAGCACGGCGTCCACCGCCTTGTCGGCTTCGGTAACCGGATCGTGGCCTGCCTTGTATTCCGCTTCGATGGCGCCCAAAGTGAAGCGGGTGAAGACTTGACAGGCAGACTCCAGCGCCGACTGGATCCGTTGCGAAATCTCGCCGCTGTCTGATTCTTTCAACAGTCTCCCCTTTGCGTTCTTTGCGGCCCCTTTGCGACCTTGGCGGTTAAGACCTCAGACCGTAAAGAGCGCGAAGCACTCGCGAGAAGGCAAGTAAGTCCGGAACTTCGGTCGCGTCGGAAAGCCAGAGGCTATGCCCGTTCTCCGATGGCGCCGAAAAAGCCCTCGCGCTCGAGATGAAGGATGATTTCCTGCGCCGCTTCCTCGGGCGTCAAATCCGCCGTGTTGATGACGACCTCGGCATCCTTCGGCTCTTCGTAGGGATCTGAGATGCCGGTGAATTCCTTGAGAATTCCAGCCCGGGCTTTGGCGTAAAGACCCTTGCGGTCGCGTTGCTCGCACATCTCCACCGGGGTGGAGACATGCACCAGGATGAATCCGCCCAGGGGCTCGATCAACCCGCGCACGTGTTTGCGAGTTGCGTCGTAGGGGGCGATGGGGGCACAGATCGCGATGCCTCCATTCTTGGTGATTTCCGAGGCCACGTAGCCGATGCGGCGAATATTGATGTCGCGATGCTCCTTGGAAAATCCGAGCTCAGACGACAAGTGCTTGCGCACCAGGTCGCCGTCGAGCAGTGTCACCGGACGCCCGCCGGTTTCCAGAAACTTGGTCAGCAGTACGTTGGCGATGGTCGACTTGCCCGAACCGGAAAGACCAGTGAAGAAAATCGTCACGCCCTGCTTGTGCCGCGGCGGGTAGCTCCGCCTCAACTCCTGTACTACTTCCGGATACGTGAACCAGCTGGGGATGTCCCGGCCTTCATTCAGCCGCTGGCGCAGCTCGGTGCCTGAAATGTCCAGTACGCGCGCGCCTTTGGGGACCTCGTCCGTAGGGAAATATTTGTCTTGATCTTCGAGGTAAACCATCATGTTGAACGGCACCATGGTGACGCCGATATCGGCCTCGTGTTTTTTGAAGAGCTCCTGGGCTTCGTAGGGGCCGTAGAAAGGCTTGCCATCGGTGTCCTTGCCCGGACCGGCGTGGTCGCGACCGACAATGAAGTGGCTGCAACCGTGGTTCTTGCGAATCAGCGCGTGCCAGATGGCTTCGCGTGGTCCCCCCATGCGCATGGCCAGGGGCAGGAGCGAAAGTTTCACGGTTGCCGGCGGATACTTGGAGGTCAGCAACTGGTAGCAACGGACGCGGGTGAAGTAGTCCACATCCCCGGGCTTGGTCATACCCACCACCGGGTGGATCAGGAGGCTGGCTTCCACTTGCTTGGCGGCGCGGAAGGTAAGCTCCTGGTGGGCGCGGTGCATGGGGTTGCGAGTCTGGAAGGCGACGATCCGGCGCCAGCCCAGGCGCGCGAATTCAGCGCGGAGTTCGGTGGGAGTCAGCCGCAGAGCGCGAAAATCGTAGTGGGCCGGAATCTGCGTGCCTTCGAGCCGGCCGCCGACATACCAGGGGTTGGCTTTGTTCATCACGTAATCGGCGCCGGGATGGGCCGGGCTGGTGCTGTTGAAGACCGCTTTGGCTTCCGCCTTGCGGTCAGGCTGCCAGACCTCCTCGACGTGCAGCACCGCCAGCATCACGCCTTCGGGATCGCGCAGCGCCACTTTGCTGCTGCCCGGCTTCAGGGATTTGGCGAATTCTTCGCTTACGTCCAGCGTGATGGGCATGGGCCAGAGCAATCCGCTGGCCAGCTTCATACTGCTGCAGACGCCGTCATAGTCGGCGCGATTCATGAATCCGCGCAGCGGAGAAAAGCCGCCGCTCAGCAGCAGCTCAAGATCACAGAGCTGGCGCGCGGTCAGGTCCCACGAAGGCCACTCGCGCGAGTGGGCCTTCAATTCATTGACGGTTTCCGGTTGGGCGATAAGATCGACAAGTTCTCCACCGTGCGGCGAGGTAAGGTGACTGCTCGAAGTGCTCAAACTCTTTGGCCTCCTGGGATTTTGTGAGATTCCGTGTCAACAATTGTGCGGCATTCCGGCAGGTGCAGAAATCCTGCTGATCATTGATGTAGGGAAGGCCGCGTCGGTTGCGCTATTTCTCGCGGCCGCTTCTTTGACCGCACTGGAACTCTGGAGCGAGATCGCCGACACGCGTCCAAAAACTGATTGCGATGTATGGCGCCCGTTATAGCAGCGCGACCCACTGACACTTTCATAACGGGAAGTGATTTCCAGTTTAGAACAAAATGGGCTCGGTGCTATCGCGACAAGCGGCGAAAATAGAGAGACTGGCCGAAAAAATTCCTCGCGACTGGACGTACGTGCCACCTTACCTCTGCCGACCGGCTGAGGATAACATCCGAGATAACCGCTAACATGACCTCGGGTAACAATTCCGATATCGGGTAAAAGATGTAATTAGTTCCGACTGCTCCGGTAGGCGGGGGAAAATTTTTCTCGCCGGGCAATGTTCATAGCATGAAGATAAAGCACTTAGCCATGTGTAGCCCATTCCTGAACAATGCCGAAAGGTCGGCAGGGTCGGCAAAAGCAGCGAGACTTCTATCTCTTCCACAGGACAGATCCCTCCCCAGAGTGTCGGCGGTGAAGGGCACCTTTTTTCGACATACGCTCCGAGGCGTCGGGATCCGTCGGCGAATTTTGACGTGTGTCAATATGATACAGAAAACAAACAACTTGCCATGGACCCAGACAACGATTCGCCTCGCCTTACAGTGCGAGATCGGGTCGATGAAAAAGTGTCATAAATCTATTGAAAAGGGAAATCCACGAAGGACTTGGCAGTGTGAATGCTATGAATTTTGGGAGAAACCACTTTGAGGTACAGAATGACTCGGATGCCGCCTGCGGCGCCGTGTTCCAGCTACTTCAATGAACAACTGCCCGATTGGGGCCTGGAATCATTAACTAGGGGGAAGCCGAAATGAACGAGAGCTCTATTCGGCTGGGTCCGCGCGAACAGCAGATTGCCGAGCTGCTGCTCCAGGGTTGCGACAATTCGGAGATTGCACGACAACTCAAGATGGCCCGGCGCACCGTGAAGGCGCACTTTAATCGTCTTTTTTTACGATTTTCAATTACTGGTGGTATCAAGCGAGTCAAGCTCGCAACTATTCTCTATCGGAGGCAATTATGTTCGGAGAAGAGCGTTACGGAAACCGGGTTCCCAGCGAGCGAGAACATCAAGTCATCGAACTCGTTGCCCAAGGACTTAAAAACCGCGAAGTCGCGGACGCCATCGGCACCACGGAACATGTCGTCAAGAACTACCTGCGAATCATCTACGACAAGCTCGGGCTCTGGAACCGGGTCGAACTGGCCCTCTGGTACGAAGCCCGCAGACAGGAAATCCCGGCGCACGCCTGAGATTTTGGAGAGCTGGGAACACAATATCCTCAGTCTCCATCAACCGGGTCCTCGCCGCAATCATTTGCAGCGTTGAACGGGGAACGGGATTCGAGGCCAGCAAAGTTAAAGGACCCTCGCCACGCGAGGGTCCTTTCGTTTATTCCGCCGTTCTCAACATTCCCTTACAGACAGCCCTGCGATTCGAGGTTGCGCAATTGTTGCGCGGCCTGAGGGGCGCCACGCCTGGCTGCCGCGACTAGCAGAAGCCGGGCCTGATCGCAGCTCCGGGGAACGCCATCTCCTCGCAGGTAGAGGTCCGACAGCAGTATCGCCGCCGTGGCGTTTTGTTTACTGACTGCCTTCCACAGCAGTTTCGCGGCTTCGGAGGGATCACGCCCTCCCATGCTTCCTCCGAGATAGCGTTGCGCCAGCCGCAAATCGGAGACGCCGTCCTCGGGTTCGGCCATGGTCGGACGCGGGCTGGCAGGCTCAAGCAATGGGGTTTTCTGGGCTGCCGGCTGAAACCCTGCCGGTACCGGGGTTGGGCCCGGCGCTTCCGGGCGGGCAGGATTGTTCTGCGCTTCGAGCGTCTTGGGTTCGAGCGAAGGCGTTTCCGGCGGATGCCTGGCTTCAGCTGTTGAAGAGGCCGGTGGGAGCGATGTCGCTGGAGCACTCACCTGCGGCCCAGCGCTCGCCGTGGTGGAAGGCACTCTGGCTCGGGGCGCCGACGCCCACTGCAGATAGGCAAAGGCAGCCAGCGCAATCGTGAACGCGCCTGCCATGTATCTCCATGCTCTTCTTGGTGGGACCTCTTGCCCGGCCAGGCTGTGGAATGACCGGTCACGCAGCCACTGTGCGTCGTTTGCGGAGCCTGGCCCATAGTCCGCGGGAATCGGAGGCGTTCCCGCATTTCCCGTCGAACCCGACTGTGCTGGGTCAATGGTCTTGCCGCACCGGCTGCAGAACTTGTGACCCGGCGGGTTGTGATGTTGGCAGGCCGAGCAAACCGGGCCTTGAAATTTCGGGTCCCGCGCAGAATAAGGACGATCTGATTTGGCGGCGGGATCCGCGCCCGATTCCCGCTTGATTTCCTCCAGAAGATCACTCACGGCCTGCACGCGTTTCGCCGGGGGATTGCTGAAGTAAACCTTGGCCCAGCGTCCAAGATTTTGCTCCAGAACCGGATTCGTCAGCGGGTTCAGTTCGAGCGCAGACGGCGCTTCCGGCAACTTGTCCCAGAGATTTGGCACATCCATCCTCCAGCGCAAACCATATTAAACATCACACTCTGGGGCGCTGTTGTCAATTCCGAGGTGTGGAAAACATTGCGGCAGGTTCGCTCACGCACGAAGTCAGGGGCAGGCCTTACGGTTCGCCGGCTGAAACTGATCCTGCTGCGCATCTTTTTGGCTGGCAAACTTTCCGTCGGCGGTCTTGCCATACAGGTCACCGCCCGGGCAATAGTACAGCGCAGTGTGGACGTCAACCCAAACTTGAGTGTCCGGATTCCCCATATAGATAGGGGCGGGCGGAGGGTCGGCGAGTCCCAGACTAACCAGAAGCTTTTCAAATATAGTCAGCTGTGGCGGCGCCGGAGCCTGCTGCTGAGTGTTGTGTTTCGAAGCCGCGTTTCCGGCCGCCGTGGTTCCGGCCGGGCGAATGCCCCAGCCGGAGATCACCAGCAGAAGGATTACGGCGGCAGCGACGACGTAGATGTTTGCCCGTCGCCTTTGCCACTGTTGCGCCAGCCACTCCGTTCGAGGACCCTGGTGGGACTTTACCGTTTCCAACCACTGCTGGGCTTTCTTTGCCGAACCCCAGGGGTAGGGCTGAATCGCGTCAGCCGGCGCGGCCGGGTCGGCGGGAACCAGGTCGGCGGGAAACAGATCTGCGGGCACAATGCGGAGTGAATCCCCACCCGGAGCCTCGGCCAGCGGCTTCGAATCTGGTTCAGTCTGCGGGGCGGGGTGTGGTTCGAGGATGTTCCGGGCCGATGCGGCCGGTTGCGTCGATTCGACTTTCGGCGCAACGCTTGCCGGCAGGGAGGCGGGCAGCGTACTTTCCGTGGCCAGCGGGCTATGCGCCACATTTCCGCCCGAATTTCCATTCGACGGATTTTCCTGCCCATACGGGATGACCCAGGGAGAATCCGACTTGGTCGGGACATCTACGCTGCGGACATCGAGTTCAGGTGGCCTTACCGGACGCGCGGCGCCGCAAATGCCGCAGAACGATTCTCCCTCGTCAAAAAAGTCGCTGCCACAGGCGGGGCAGGTGTCGCTAACCCGAACTGCGCGGGCTTCGACTTTCGCCGCCGGTAGCCCTACGGGCGTTGCTGACGGCTTTTCGGTCACAGCCAGATCCCCGAGCAACGAGGCGTTTCCCAGGCGCTCGATTTGAGGCTTGATTCTTTCCAGAGCTTCCAACATGCTCTGGCGCTCAGAAGCGAGGGCCTCCTTCCACTGCATCCGGGCAGCGGTTGCCATGGCTTCGCTCAACAAGCCGGCCATGAGTTCCGCGGTACGCAGATCGGCCTCGCGAAAGGAGTTGGGTCGAGCAAAGCGTAATTCGAGCACACCGGCAACCTGGCCCGCGTGGTAAACCGGCACGGCAATGAAAGCTTTGACATCGCGGCTGCGAAAAAGTTCGGCGTGCACATGCAGGCTTGGGGTGACGTCAAGGAAATTCATCGCAGATCCCTGGCTAAGGCAGTCTGCGGACAGCGCAGAATCAGGCGCTACGCGTGTACCCGCGTCAATGGCAGCGCTGCCCGTCGCAGCGCGATAAAAGAGTTGGCCCTTTTCGATGATCCCTATCGCCGTGCCCGAAGCGTTGGTAATTTTCTGCACTCGCTGGGCAACAAGTTCGGCTGCCGCGGGCAAATCCAACTGCATGGTTTGGATCATTTTCTGGGTTTCTACAATGGCGGAGAGGTTTTCCGCGAAGTCTGCCCGGCCTTCCTTGCCTCGCAAGCGATCATTGTGCTCTTGGAGCACATAGGCTGCCGAGAGAAGTTGCTGAAACGAAGCCTCATCGAGGAGAGGCTTGCGTTGCGGGCTGGTGGCAGTTTGAGTCACTAGAGCGAGCACCCGGCCAGCCGGGGAGAAACCCCGGAGATTCTATTGTAATGCAATCCACAAACCAATCCGCCTTACCAAAGCTTGCACTGAAGTTTCCAGGGGTTTGATGGCGGCCTGGGTCATCGCGTTCGACCTTAATCCTAAGTGGCTGGAAAATAATGGGTTTATCTATCTCGCCCTGAACTATTCCCCGAGTTCTCCACGCGCGTGCGGGGTGTATCGACTCGCGCATCGCGCGTTCTCTTTAAAGCGAATGCGCAAAGTTATGCACTTTGCACTGAGTCACTCAGCTTCTGCGGATCGGCCCGGGGAAGCACGGAGGCCGCGATTTGCACCAGAGCTTAGGCAACTGTCAGTGTTGAGCGGGCTGGACTATTTGAGGGCCCACATCCTGGTCGCTCAAATAAAAGTGAACCGCCGGAGTGATGATCAGCGACAGTACCATCGAAATCGAAATCCCACCGATGACGGCAATGGCAAGAGGCTGCAGCATTTGGGAACCGGCGCCCAGAGCAAAAGCCAGGGGCAGCATTCCAGCGACGGTAGCGAGTGCGGTCATTACGATCGGACGCAGACGGCGGCGGCTGGCTTGCAGCATGGCATTCTCCGCGGAGAATCCGAGACGGCGGAACTTCTGGTCCGCGTCCAGCAACAGAATTCCATTCTTGGCAACGATGCCTACCACCATGATCATTCCCATGAAGGATGCAACATTGAAGGTCGTGCGGGTGAGGACCAGGGCCAGGAAGACACCCGAAGTCGAAAGCAGCGCCGAAGCTAAAATCGCCAAGGGCGCGGCGAATGATTGAAACTCAAACAACAGGACAATGAACACCAGGAGGATGGCCAGCACGAATACGAATACCAGATCGCGGAATGACTTCTGCTCTTCCTTATAAGTTCCACCGTATTCGACTCGAATACTGGAGGGCAAATGCAATCCATCGACTGCCCGTTGCACCGCCGCTACCCCGCTGCCCAGGTCAGTGCCTTCCAGCCGGGCCGTGACTGCGACGTCGCGCTGCAGATTCTCGCGGCGGATTTCGATTTGGGGCGGAAGCTCGGTGATGGTTGCCAGCGATCCCAGAGTCGCTGTCTTGCCGCTGCTGCTGGTCAGCAGTGTGTTGCTCATGGTCTCGAGTGAAATACGATTGCTTTCAGGAAACCGCACTCGCACCACGTACGCCCGATCATTGCTCACCACGGGAGTCGCCGCCGGCTTGCCCTCGAGTATGGCGGCTGCATCAACGGCGACCTCCTCGGGCGTGAAGCCGGCGCGTACGGTGGGACTGGGGTTGACCTGGAACACGACCGCGGGTCCGCTGATGGTATTTTCAATGCCGTTGAGAACATCGACCACGCCTTTTACCTTTCGGATCGCACCGGCCACTCTCGGCGCCCAGGTCTCCAGCGCAGCCGGATCTTGCGAGAACAATTTGATCTCGACCGGTTCCGGAGCGCTGGTCAGATCGCCGATCATGTCCTGCAACACCTGCACGAATTCAACGCGCACCGCTGGTTCCTGGGCCGCTACTTTGGCGCGGACGTCTTCGATCACTTCATCAATTGCGCGGCTGCGATCTTTTTTCAGCTTCACCAGAATATCGCCGCGGTTTGCTTCCGTGACCGCCGCCAGGCCCAATTCCAGGCCGGTGCGCCGGGAACTGCTCTCGACTTCAGGAATGCCGTTCAGGATTTGCTCCATGGCTTCCACCATGCGGTTGGTTTCCGCCAGAGAAGTCCCGGCGGGCGTCCAGTAATCCAACGTGAAGCCGCCTTCGTCCATCTCCGGCATCAAGTCCGAGCCCGAATATCGATAACAGGCATAAGCCACGGCCACCAGCGCCAGACTTAGAGCGGCGAGCCACATGGGCCTGGCCAAGGCACGCCGCAGCCAAACCTCGTGGAAGTCCACAACCTTCCGGAAGAAGCTGCCGAGAGACGCCTCTTCGCTGGCGAGTAGTCGCTGGATCGACTCTTCTTCCGGCACCGGTTCGACCGCGCCGGGCCCCGTACCTTTTCGTTGATGGATGAAGTATTGGCTCAGGTTCGGCGTCCAGGTGAGGGCCAGGGCCAGCGATGCCAGCAGCGACACTCCCATGGTGACCGCCAGGGCGCGGAAAAATGTTCCCGTAACCCCGGTGATCGAAATCAGCGGCAGGAACACGACGATGGGCGTGACCGTCGAACCGATCAACGGAACCGTGATTTCCTGCAACGCGCTGTGAATTGCCTGCAAGCGTCCCTGCCCGGAATCGCGGTGGATGACAATGTTTTCCACGACTACGATGGCGTCGTCGATCACCAGCCCCACTGCGGCGGCCAGGCCGCCCAGCGTCATAAGGTTGAAGCTTTGGCCGAGCAGCTTGAGGGCAATGAACGTTACCCCAATGGTGACTGGAATCACTAACCCGGCCACGACCGAGGTGCCCCAGTCGCGCAGGAAAACCACCAGGATGATGGAAGCCAGGACCAGCCCCAGCAGAATCGCGTCGCGCACGCTCTTGATGGAGTCGCTCACAATGATCGACTGATCGTAGAACGGCCGAATCTCGATGCCGGGGGGCAGTGATTTGCGAATCTCCTCGACTTGAGCGTGAACTTCGTCCGCGACGTGCACGGTATTGCTGTCCGGCTGTCGGTTAATGTTGAGCAATACCGCGGGCTTGCCGTTTGCGGTCACGATGGTATAAACCGGCTTGACTCCGGGCGCCACCGTGGCCACGTCTCCAATTCGCACCGGGACGCCGGCGGGAGTGTTCTTGATTACGATGTCCGCGATCTGTTGCAGGGTGCGCACCTGGGCGCTGACCAGCGCCAGCACCAGTTGGTGATTGCGCTCGAGGAGTCCCGGCGAATCAATCATGTTGGTCCGGCGCATCGTTTCCAAAATGTCGGTGACGGTTACGTTTGCGGCCAACAGTTTGGCGGCATCGGGCTGAATGTAAAATTCGGGCTCCTGCCCGCCTTGCACCAGAACGGTGGACACCCCGTCCAGCCGGTTCAGGCGCGGCTTGATGGCATACGTGGCCATCTCCCAGAGCTGGGTCTGCGGAATGGTGTCGGAAGTAAGGCTGTATCCAATGATGGGAAAACTGGCGAAGGTGAGGCGGTTCGCTACCACCGTTGCCGTGGGCGGCAGGTCAGGTTGGACCCGGGAAATCGCGGCGTTCACGTATTGCAAGGTCTGGAATATGTCCACGTTCCAGTCGAAAAAGAGATCAATCTCCGCCGATCCGCGGCTGGTAATCGATCGCACATCCAGCAGCCCGGGAACGCTGTTGACCCCTTCCTCGAGGGGACGCGTGATGGTGACCATCATCTGATCGGTGGGCATGACGCCGTTGTCTACCGCGATCAGGATGCGGGGAAAGTTGGTGGTGGGAAAGACGGCGACGGGAATGGTGAAAGCCAGGTATCCACCCAGCAGCGCCAGGGTCACAATCAGAAAAATCACGGATTTGGAATGGCGCGCAAACCAGTACGAAGATTCCGGAGGAGTCGCAGCCCCTTCACTGCCGCTATTTGTCATCCGGATTTCCGCTCTGATTGTCAGGTTGTCCAGCGGCCTGTGCGTTCGGGAGGTTCTCGGTTTTGATCCGGGTGTTGTCCGGTAATCCGTAAGCTCCCGAAGCGACAATCTGATCGCCGGCTTGCAGTCCTTCAAGAACCTGAATCTTGTCGCCCTGCCGCAGGCCCACTTTTATGTTTTTCTGGTGCGCGCGACTGTCGGCGCTGACTTGCATCACCGAGGTGGCGCCGTCCTGCGCGGTAAGCAGCGCCACAGCCGGAATGACCAGGGCGTTTGGAATGGTCTGCGCCAGCATGGAAACTTGCACGCTGGTGCCGGGCTTCAGGCGTTGATCGAAATTCCTGGCTTGCACCCATATCTCGACCGTGGTGCTGTTGGGATCAAGGGCCGGGCTGACCACGGTGATCCTGCCTTCGACGGGATTCGCCACGCCGGGCACCACGATGGTGGCCGGGTCACCGACTTTGAGCAGGGCAGCTTCGGGCTGCGGGATGTGGGCGCGGGCGATCACCTGGGAAATATCCATCACCGTAAGCAAAGGCGTGCCGGCTGCGGCCATCTCGCCGGGATAAAGCGGACGATCTGCTACTACACCGTCAATCGGGCTGCGGATTTCGGAATAACTGAGTTGTGCCGCCGCGCCCAGATACTTCCCTTTGGCCGATTCCAGTTGGCCGGCCGCGGATTTCAGCTGCTGCTGTTTGCCGACCTTCATCAGCGCGTCGAGATGCTGCTGGGCGATTTCATACTGGTTCCGTGCGTTGGTCAGGTCCACTCCGGCCTGGTCGAGTTCTTTGCGGGGCATGGCTCCTTGCTTAAAGAGATCCTGCCGGCTGGTGTAGATTTTCTGCTGGGCAGCGAAGAGCTGCTTGGCGGCTTGCGCATCGAGTTGGGCCTTCTGAACTTCCTGGGGGAGAGCGGAGACAGTGGTGGTTTCGTATGCGGCCTGGGCCTGGTCGTAGGAGCCCTTGTTTTCCTGGGCTGCCGCTGCAAGGTCGCTGTTCTCAAGCACGGCCAGCAACTGGCCTTTGCGCACGCGGCTGCCACGTTTGATATAGAAAGTCTTGACCGGCGCGCTGATCTTCGGAGTGATGGCCGACTGTTGCAGGGGGAACAGGATAGCCTCGGCTGTGACCGTGCGTTGCAGCGTTTCATTTTTAACCGTTACTACCTGCACCGGGACCGCGGGTTCTTTCTCGGCGGAATTGCTGGAGCAGCTGAGCAGGAAAAGTACAGGGAGGACGACTGCGCAGGTTGCGCGGCGTCGATGCGAAAGATTGCGCGGGAACATCCCGCCCTGTCTCTCCAAAGAGCGGAGAGACGAGGACGGGGCACCCTCACGAGTTTTCATGGCTGGTGTCAGAAAGTTCCTGTCAGAGTCTGCAGATTTGCCAGCGCGACGCGAAAGCGCGATTGGCCGTCGCTGAAGGCATTGCGCGTCAGCGTGGACGTATTTTGCGCGTCTACCACTTCCAGCACCGTGGCTTCTCCCGACTGATAGCGCAACGTGGTCAGACGCAGGCTCTCCGCAGCCAATTCCGCCGACTGGCTCAGGGAATCCAGTTCGGAGCGGGCTGTCTGTGCCTCTTCGTAAAAGGAGCGCAACCTGGCCAGCAGCTGCCGCTGAGTGAACGTCAGCTCCACCTGCGCCTGCTCGCGCAGTAGACTGGCCTGCTTCAATCTGCTTCGATTCGCGCCCCAGTTCCACACTGGCACTTGCAACGTAGCGGTGGCAGCGTATCCGACATTACGCACCGCCAGTTGCGAAACCGGATCGAACTGGCGAGTCGCGAACCGGTTGGCGTCAATGCCATAAAGATAGTCCAGTTTGACCGAGGGCAAAAAGCCGGACCAGGCCACTCCAACTTCTTGCCGGGCTTCCTGGAGCGCGCTCATTGCGGCGCGCAATTCGGGATTCTGACGGGCGGCCGCAGTCTGGACTTCGGCGAAGGATGGAAGCGGCTCGGGAGTCTGCAGATCATCCACGACGCTGAAGTGTTCGTTGAAATCCGGGAAGATGAGCACTGCCAGGTCCAGCCGGCTGCGATTCATTTCCAACTCCGACTCCTGGAGGTCGCGCTGTTGCTGCTGCGCCTGAATCTGGGCCTTGATCACATCCGAGTGGGCCACCTCGCCGCCCTGTTCGAGCTTTTGGCTGATATCGAGAAAGCGCTGGCCCTGGGTGGCGGCGCGCTGCGCGGTGGCGTACTTCCGCTGCGCCACCACGAAGTGATAATAGGCTTGCACAACGGTCACGACCAGGCCACGAGCGGCGATTTCGGAGCGGGCCCGAGCGACGCCTTCGGCGGCCAGCGTGCGCCGATATTCCGCGATCCCCTGCAGGGAAATGTCCTGGTGAACATTGCCCTGGCTGAGGTACTCGTGCACTCCATTGGCGCCCACAAATCGCCCGGTGGACGTGCCATTCCCCTCGGTGTAGAGATAGCCCGCGTTGTAGTCCGCGCCGGGCAGCAAAGCGGCGCGACCTTGTACCCGGTCTTCTTTCGCGGAACCGTACGCGGTCAGGGCGGCGTGATACTCCGGATTAATCTTTCGCGCCCGGGCGATGGCGTCCTGCAGGGTCACGGTCAGCGGCGCGGCGCTCGCGGCTTGAGTCGGGTCATTGTCGGTCTGGGTCGCATTGAGAGTATTTTGGGCGGATGCCAGCGAAAGCAGGCTCGACATTGCGAGGGCCCATCCGAGACGATTGCCGATCCTGCGGCTGCGAAAATAATTTGACATACGTTTCACCATGAGTACGAGGTGGCGAACCGTAGATCATACGGGAATCTACCTTAAGCCAAGCTGAAGGCCGCGTATTGGCAGGTCCGCAGGGCTATGGCGGGCAGGGCAGGTCCACCGTCATGCGGGTGCCTTCACCCAGGGTGCTTTCCGCGGCGATGCTTCCACCGTAGGTTTCGACCAGGGCTTTGGCGATGGCCAGACCCAGGCCAAACCCGCCCGTGGCCCGGGCCCGAGAGTGGTCTCCGCGATAGAAGCGCTCAAAAATCTTGGGCAGATCAGCGGCAGCAATGCCGACGCCATGGTCCTGAAAAGTGATCCGCGCCTTATCGCCGGCACGGGCCACCGCCACTTCGACGGAGGTTCCCTCGGGGCTGTAACGGACGGCATTCTCCAGCAGGTTGGTCCACACCAACTGCAGGTCCTCGGGGTCGGCGCGGAAGGGGACCGGGCCGTTACCCGCAAAATGGATGGTGGTGTTGCGCGATTGAGCCAGACTTCGAATTCGCTCCACCGCTTCTTCGCAGGTAGAGTTGATGTCGATTACGTCGAGCTCGCGCCCTTGCGCACTCTGTGCCCACTGCTCCGCCCGGGCCAGCCGCAGCATCCATTGCAACAGTTGCTCCAACCGGTCCAGGTCCTGGAGCGATGCCTGCAGGCCGGCGCGATATTCTTCCGAGCTTCGGGGACGCTGCAGCAGGGACTGCAGCGTGGACTTCAGCACCGCCACAGGTGTCTTCAACTCGTGCGCGGCATTCCCCACGAATTCCCGCTGTTGGGTGAAGGAGTACTCGAGCCGGGCCAGCATTTGGGTCATCGATTCGGTCAGGGGACGCAGTTCTTCGATCTCTTCCGCTTCCTGGGGCGGCTGAAGCTTCCAGCTCTGGATGGAAACCAGGGCGGCCTGCCGGGCCAGGATCTGCAGAGGCAAGAGACCGCGCCGAATCTTCCATGAGGCCAGCCAGGTGGTTGCGCCCAGCAAGAGCAAACTGGCGACGGCAATCGAGGCTCCCGCCACCTTTACCTGCTGCCGTATGCGCACGGTCGGCGAGGCGTAAACGATGGTCAGGGTTTGCGGACGGAACGCCGCGCCCTCTTCGCGATCCAGCACCGGGACATGGGTCATACGCAGGGCGTGATAGGGAACCCCGGCCCAGGTGAAATTCCAATGCTGAGCCGGGCCGGGCTGGAACTGAAGACCTTCAGGCCAATCTTCGGAGCGCGTGAGAAATCCGGTGCGGTCGGCCCAGACCATGAACTGATCGGGATGATTGGGATCAATCGACTCGGGTAGCAGGCTGTTGTCAAAGTACACGTGCCCGCTGGCGTCTTCGGTATAGCGCACCAGTACGGCCACGCTGGTGGCGTGGGCGTGCATGCTGGTATCGAGCGTGGAAATCAGACGCCAGTAGGTGACCACCACTCCTATAACCATCAGGCCCGCAGTCAGGATCGCCTGGGAGATCAATACGGAAGCGATGAGACGTCGTTGGATGGAATCGCGCCGCATGTCAGTTGGTTCGCATATCAGTCCTGCAGCATGTAGCCCTGGCCGCGCAGGGTGCGGATCAGTTGCCGCGATGAGTCCTGATTAAGTTTGCGGCGCAGACCGGAGATATAGACTTCAATCACGTTGCTGAATTTTTCCCAGTTGTAATCGTAGAGATGCTCCAGTAGTTCGGTTTTTGAAACCACAGCGCGCGGGCGGTGCGCCAGGTACTCGAGGACGCGATATTCCATGGCGGTCAGGGTGATTGCGTTCCCCCCCCGCTTCACGGTGCGGTTGGCGGTATTCAGTTCGAGATCGCCGATGGTGACGACCGGGGAGGAGTGGCCCTTGCCGCGGCGGATCAAGGCCTTGGTGCGCGCCAGCAGTTCACCCAGATCGAACGGTTTGGTCAGGTAGTCGTCGGCTCCGGCGTTGAGCAAGGCGACGACGGATTCCTTGTCATCACGAGCAGTCAGCACCAGGACTGGCGTGTGCTGTCCCGACTGGCGAATTCTGCCCAGCAATTCCATTCCGTCCAGCTTGGGCAGCATGAGGTCGAGCAGCACGACGTCGTAGGGGTTCGATTCCGCCAGAAAGAGTCCCTCCTGGCCATCGGAAGCAATGTCCACAGCGTAGCCAGCGCTCTCCCGCAAACTGCGGGCCACGTTCTCCGCGAGCCGGACTTCATCTTCGACCACCAAAACGCGCAATAGGCACCCCTGCAGGCGATTCTATCCGTGATCGGGCCTGTTTTGGGACACACGGTCCCAGTTCAGGCTTGACCCACCGGGCTCAACAGATGGGTCATAGACCAAAATGCAGCATTCACAAGGGTTTGTCCCTTCGTGTACGGTGGCGAAGCTTTGGCGAATAAGTTGCTTCTCATGCTGGCGATCGCAACCGACTAGAAATCGCAACCGTAGGGCAGCGATCAGAATGGAAAAGCCATGCTCAGCCTGAACCATATCAAGATTACACCGCGCGATGAACAGGTGCTGCTGTTGCTCATTCAGGGCTGCAGCAACAAGGAGATCGCGGCGCAACTGAAGATCAGCCCGAGGACGGTCAAGCAGCATCTGCGAACCCTGTTTCTGCGGGCCGGAATCCGGGACGGCAGAAAACGGGTCAAGCTGGCGACCGCGATGTTCGTAAAGGAGCAGATGAAACATGCAACCCCGTGAGCGTCTCACCGCAAAGGAAATGCAAGTCGCGGTACTGGTCTGGGAAGGCCAGACCAACCGCGAGATTGCCAAGGCCATCGGCACCACCGAACAGGTAGTGAAGAACTACCTGCGTAACACCTTCGACAAACTGGGAGTATGGAGCCGTCTGGAGCTGGCCATCTATGTTGCCCGACACGGCGGCGACAGATGGCGAGAAGAAATTGCCATGCGGCCGATGGATGTCTTGTCCGGGACGATTGCTTCCTGATCGGTTGAACCGGGCACACTTTCGCCACACACGTCACAGGTGCGGGCACATGAGGCGACGCGCTTCGGGTCAACATCAAGATGCTTGTCGCCTCTGAAAATCGTGATACAGAGAACTCATCAAGGCAACGTAGGGCGGCGTGGTGTGAGGGTGATAATCCTGGTTTTCACCTGTCAGCCTCAAGCGCTTTGCACATTGAGCGGGAATCGCTGGGCCATCGTGTTCCCCATCGATCTTGATTTATTTCCTGCGCATTTTTGTCTGATGTGCGGATGGTCCCCGCACCCACCCTTTTTCGCAAAGCACGCGAAAAGAGGGTGGGGCACCCCGGCGGCGGGGAAAAAGGCTGCAAAAGCTTGCATTTTGCTCTCGCGCCGTCTTTCGGGACATCTCGTAAGTCATTGATGACTAATGACCTATATCCATCCCTAGGGCGGTTCGATCCCGGCAGTTCAATTGCATTCCTCGAAGCGGGGCATAGTCCCAGGACCCTCCGGCGCTTTTCTAAGCCAGCCAAAAGTCCGACCCCACGAGGCAATGATGGCGTACAAAGAGACGTTTTGGATGGCTTGCGACTCGACCGAACAAGTGCGAGCCGAGTTTGGTCCTTTTCACACCCGCGCCGAGGCCGAGCAGGAAGCCAGAAAACTGGCCTTTGGCTACCTGCTGCGTTACGAGCACATTATCGGTGACAATGAAGACATCCAGGAGGTGCGCTGCATCTTTGTCGAGCTCCCTCCGGGCCCGGTCGCGGTCCCCTCTCGCCTGATTCGCAAGCTCCACACCCGCTGCGCCAGCTGCGGTGAAACCGCGATTCATGACGAAGCCTGGCAGGCGGAAGTATGGGCGGATATCCACGAATTCGAACACTCGCGCCACCGGGTACGTCTTTTCGAGCAAACCCGGGCCGACGGCCTGAAGGAAATCGCCGACTGGCGCGACACCTGCGCCTGAACCGAAGTTTCAAATAAGTCTCAGTTTCAAGGTTTCACGTTTCAAAGTTTCAAAAACGAAAACCCCACAAAACCCGATGAAACCTTGAAACAAACCCCTCGAAGCTTTGAAACCCTGAAACCTTGAAACCTGCTTTCTGAAACTTTGAAACCTTGAAACCTGATTTTTTGCTAATCTGTTAGCCGTGACGTCGGCCTTCGGCGGACGGTTCCGGAAAAAATCATGATGCTGGTCATCTCGGTGCTTTTGGCGTTGGCCCCATTGCTGGGCATTGTCTGGATCGTGGTGTACGGTTCGATCGCCACCGTGGACGGGCTGTTCATGTCCCTGATCATGCTGGCTATGTCGGGCATCGTGGCCTTGAATGTTCTGATCGAATTGCGGCAGAAACGTACCGGAGCGGGGAGCTCTTTGACGGCGACCGCGACCTCCCCGGGCGGGCTCAGGCAGCGCGGCAAAGTGAAGAGCGTCCAGTTCTATGAATCCGGCGTGGGCCAGCCCAACAAGTCCATCGTGACCCTGTCCGACGGTGGTAGTGAGTCAAACCTCCTGGTGCTTGAGGGAGACATGCGAAATGCCCTGCCCGTGGGCCAGAAGGTTGAAGTCACTTTCCGCAAGGAGAGCGGCCACAACGTGCTGGTGGACGTTGACTATCCCTGAAGAGATTACGAACGTAACTGTAGAACCCGCCTTTCCCTCCCTCTAGCAGCCTCTTTTGCAGTACAAATTCTAAGGACGAGTGTTCCAAATCCGGGAAAGCTGTGTGTGCCTAAAGGAGGGGAAATGTCGCAGCCGGGTGAAGATCGCACCATGCCGCCCTCCATGTTGGTGCGTGCGGACGAGATTCAGCAGCAGATTCAGCAGCTTTCGGGCCGCGACCTGCAGCTCTGGTCAATCGGAATTCTGGTGATGCTGGTCCTGACCTCGGGCCTGCTGGCGCTGATTTTGCCGAACCTGGTGTGGTCGCAGCTTTTCGCCCACGTCGACCACTTCTATCTGCCCCAACTCTTCTTTGGACTGATCTCGCTGGTGCTGTTGTTCAATATTTATCTGATATCGCAAAAGCGGACCCTGAATAACACGCGCCTGGCTCTGATTCGCGAACTGGTCCTGAACGAACGGTTGGAAAGTCTTTCCCTGATTGACCCGCTCACCCAGCTTCTGAACCGGCGAGCCTTGAACGAACTGGTTCCCCGCGAAGTCGCGCGCTCCAACCGGATGGGCAGCAGCCTGACTTTCATGGCGATTGACCTGAATGGGTTCAGCGCCATCAGCTCCAAGTTCGGAGCGCTCGAAGGAGACAAGGTCCTGGTTGAGTTCGCCAGGATATTGAAAACCGTCTTTCGTGGTGCCGACCTCGCATTCCGTCAGAGCGACGACCAGTTTCTGATCATGATGCCGGACACCAAAGAAGAACACGCAGACTTCCCGGTGCAGCGAATTCTCCGCGAAGTGGACCAGTGGAATTTGACCAGCAAGAAGGACTACGAACTCTCGTTCAGTTGGGCTCTCGCCCCCTACGTCACTGGCACTGACGCCGAAGATGTCCTGCGCGCGGTCGACCGCAAGATGTATTCCAAAAAGCACAACCTGGTGCCGGTTTTCTAAGACGCACTGCGCTGGGTCTCGACCTGCGCCTTCAAACCTCGGATCTGGCTTGGTCTGGGCCTGAAGAACAACAACCCGGGGAAACTCAAACCACAGGATCCTTGCCGAGCGAATGCAATGCCGAAGACTCGGCGGAGGTTGCCGTTGTTTGCCTGCTCATAAGGGTTTCGATGGTGGCGAAAAGGTTTTTGACGGATAGAGGTTTGGCCACTTAGTTTGGCTGGATGGGCTCATTGGTGAGACAAAGTGCTGGCAGCCGCGCGATCCACCAGCCAAACCAGTTCGCCATTGGATGGATGCACTCTCTGCGACGGCAGATCGGCGGCGCTGTTCTCCAGAACCTCGTGAAGAATCGCGGCTTTGTCGGGTCCACTGGCCAGAAATATGACACAGGCGGCGGCATTCAGAACCGGGAACGTGAAAGTGAGCCGGTAAGTGTTAAATTTCGGCACCCAATTCGCGACCACCAAACGCTCGGTTTCGTTCAACGCCGCGGTGCCGGGAAAAAGGGAGGCCGTGTGCCCGTCGGGTCCAACACCGAGGAGGACCAGATCGAAGCGCGGAAATTCGCCTGGGGAAAGGTGAAAAAAGTCCCGGAGGGTCTGCTCGTATTTCATAGCCGCCCGGTTCGCGTCCTTTTCCTCGCCCTGAATCCGGAAGAGGTTCTGCGGGCGCACTGGGACCTTCCCTAACAGCGCCTCCTCGGCCATACGATAGTTGCTGTCGGGATGGTCCGGTGGAACATGGCGCTCGTCGCCCCAGAAAAAGCAAATCTTGTCCCACGCGATGCCGCCTTTGGTGGCCAGCAGGGAGTAAAGGGCCTTTGGCGTCGAGCCGCCGGAGAGAGCGACGGTGAATCTTCCGTTCAGCTGTATGGCTTTGGAGGCCCGGGAGACAAACTCGGCCGCTGCGGCTTCAAACAAATCCGTGGAGGTGGCTAGAATGCGAATTTCAGGTTCGGCTGACATTTCAGGAATTCTACGCCGCATTCTTTACCAGGGCGCAGCGCGCGGCGCCCAGCAGCGCAATCCGGTCGTTGGTGATCACTCTGACCGGCATGGATTCCAGTAAGGCTTGCATCCTGCCTTTGCCGGTGAAGGCTTGCATGAACAAGGGCCCGGAGAGTTTGGAGAGCATTTTAGGCGCGATCCCGCCACCCAGATAAACCCCGCCCGTGGCCATGATCTTGAGTGCCAGGTTGCCCGCCTCGGCGCCGTAGATGGAGACGAACAGGTCCAGGGCCTGTTCGCATAGCCCGCATTTGCTGTCTATGCCGGCGCGTGAAATCGCGGCCGCCGGATCCGATTGGGACATTTCGTCCGTCAGCCACTGCGGCGGTGTGCCACGCCCTGTGTCACGCAGAAAACTGAAAACATTCACCAGGCCGGGACCGGAAACGATGCGCTCATAGCTGACGTGGCCAAAGCGGTCACGAAGATAATTGAAGAGCTCCACTTCCAATTGGTTGCGTGGGGCGAAATCGGCGTGCCCTCCCTCGCTGGCGAAGACGTCATGCCTGGTGCCGTCCCAATACATCCCGGCCTCCCCCAATCCGGTTCCGGCGGCAATCACCGCTTGATTGCCCACCGGCTGGCCCTTCACCTGGTTGAGCGCGACTACATCCTTGGCCTCGAGCGCGGGAATGCCCCAGGCGTTGGCTTCAAGATCATTGATCAAAAGAGCTTTCTTGATCTTGAGCTCATCCGCCAGACGTTTGGATTCGATGATCCAGGGAAGATTGGAAGCCTCCACCCGCCCGTTGCGCACAGGGCCGGCAATACCAAAGCAGGCGATGTCGGGATGCAGGTTTGCCGTATCCACGAACTTGGCCACGATTTCGTCCAAGCCGGAGTAATCGCGGCTGGGAAAGACGGAACCGGAGACCAGGCTGAAGCGGCCATCCACCGCATCGAAGAATGCCAGCCGGGAGTTGGTACCTCCAATGTCGCCTGCCAGAATCATTTCTCGAAATTCCTCCAGTGCCGGCCGTCGCGTTCCAACAGATCTTCGGCCTCTTTAGGACCCCAGGTGCCGGCCGCATAGTTGGGAAAATTGCGCGGGGGCAGCGCTTTCCAGACGTCCAGTACGGGACTGACCACACACCATCCGGCTTCCACCATGTCCGCACGCTGGAACAGCGTGGCATCACCGATCATGCAATCGTGCAGCAGCCGCTCGTAGCCGGTGCTGGGCATGGTTCCGAAGTAGTCGGAATACTCGAAGTTCATGTCCACCGCGCCCAGTCGCATGGCCGGTCCCGGCACCTTGGCGGCAAAGCGGAGAGAAATACCTTCTTCCGGCTGGATGTGCAGCACCAGCTGGTTGGGCATCAGATTCTCCACCGGGGTATCGCGGAACAGAACAAATGGAGCGCGGCGAAACTGGATAACGATGTGCGTGCTCCGGCCCGGCAGGCGCTTGCCGGTGCGCAGGTAAAAGGGAACATCCGCCCAGCGCCAGTTGTCGATCAGCAACTTCATGGCGACAAAAGTTTCGTTTCTGGAATCACTGGGCACGCCAGGCTCGCTTCGATACGCGGGCACGCGCTCTCCTCCGATCATTCCCTCGCCATATTGGCCGCGCACGGTCCGGCTCAACACGTCTTCCGAACTCATGGGCTGGATGGCGTGCAGAATCTTTCCTTGTTCGTCGCGGACGGCGTCGGCGCGGAATGATACCGGCGGCTCCATCGCGGTCAGACTGATGAGCTGCATGATGTGGTTGGGCACCATGTCGCGCAGCGCGCCGGCTTTATCGTAGTAGCCGCCACGCTTTTCCACCCCAACGGTTTCGGCCACCGAAATCTGGATGTGATCGATATAGCGCCGGTTCCAGATGGGCTCGAAAATTCCGTTGGCGAAGCGCAGCGCCAGAATGTTCTGGACCGTCTCCTTGCCCAGATAGTGATCGATGCGGTAGATCTGTTTCTCGCTTGCCACCCGTAGCAGTTGTTGGTTCAGCAACCTGGCAGACTCGAGATCGTGCCCGAAGGGTTTCTCGATGACTACCCGCCGCCAGTGCTGATTGTCTTCCTGCATCAGGCCGACTTCAGCCAGGTGCTCCACGGCGGGGCCGAAATAGTCCGCCGCAGTCGCCAGGTAGTACATGTGATTGCCGTGCGTGGTGTGGTCACGGTCAACTTTGTCGAGCAAATCTTTCAATTGCAGGTAGAGGTTCTTGTCGCTCATGTCGCCGCTCAGATAGTAAAGGCGGCGCACGAACCACTCCCAGATGTCGGGGTCCACCTTGTCAGTGGCGAATTGCTTGATGTCTTCCGAGGCTTTGTTGCGGAAATCCTCGTGGGACAGTGGCGAACGCGACACGCCGATCACGGCGAATTCCCGCGATAGCAATCCGTTTTTCGCCAGATTGTAAAGCGCTGGAATAAGCTTGCGGCGGGTCAGGTCGCCGCTCGCGCCAAAGATCACCATGGCGCAGGGGTCCCCGGGCTTGCCGATCCGTGGCAACTCCACCGCGGGCGTGACTTCGGTCTGGGCCATGGCTACTTCTTGAGCGTTCCCGGTTCGGCGTGACCACCGAACTGTTGCCGCATCGCGGAAAGCATCTTCTCCGCGAAGGTATGTTCCTGGCGCGAACGGAACCGGGTGTAAAGGGCCGCCGAAAGAACATCAACTGGAACCGCCTCGTCGATTGCGGCCTGGATGGTCCAGCGTCCTTCGCCGGAATCGTGAACGAAACCGGTGTATTCGGCGAGCGTGGGACTTTCCGCCAAGGCAATCGCGGTCAGGTCGAGCAGCCACGAACTGACCACGCTGCCGCGCCGCCAGACCTCGGCGATGTCAGGCAGGTTCAGCTCATAGCGATGCTCTTCCGGGACCTCTTTGCTGGTGGCGTTGCGGAAGATATCAAAACCTTCGGCATAGGCTTGCATCAGCCCATATTCGATTCCGTTGTGCACCATCTTTACAAAATGTCCCGCGCCGGAAGGGCCGCAGTGGACATAGCCCTCCTCCGCGGTTCCCTTCATCTTTTCGCGACCGGGCGTGCGGGGAATGTCGCCGCGTCCCGGAGCCAGCGTCTTGAAAATGGGATCAAGCTGCTGCACCACTTCCTTTGGCCCGCCGATCATCATGCAGTAGCCGCGTTCCAGACCCCAAACCCCGCCGCTGGTTCCGACATCGACGTAGTGAATTTTCTTCTGCGTGAGTTTGGCAGAACGGCGAACATCATCTTTGAAGTAGGAATTGCCGCCGTCGATGAGAATGTCGCCGGCCTGCATCCGTTCAGCCAGGGCATCCACAGTCTGCTCGGTGGGACTTCCGGCCGGTACCATCAGCCATGCGATGCGGGGCTTGCCCAGTTTGCCGACGAAATCATCGAGCGAAGCCGAACTGATCGCGCCCTCGCCGGCCATCGTTTTCACGTTGTCAGCACTCAGATCGGTGACCACGAGTTCGTGCCCACCGCGCATCAGGCGGCGCGTCATGTTGGCGCCCATCTTGCCCAGACCGACCATTCCCAAACGCATAAATTCGCTCCTTATCCAATATTAAATCGTTTCTATAGTCAACCGCCACTGCTTTGGGTGGCTATAGGTTCAACCAGTGTAGTATGCCGGGACGAGAATCAGGTTAGGGCTTGATGAAACGCAGCCGATAATCGGTCGAGGCCCGCTGCCAGGTCCTTGCCCAGATGGACCCGCAACGCCCGTCGGCCGCGCTCGGCGAGAACCTGGAAGTCGCCCCGGGCCTGCGCCGCTTTGACCACCCCAAATGTGTACTTCTGCTCAGGTACAGGCAGGTCGGCCGCATCGTCGCAGGTAACTTGCAGAAATACTCCGCTGTTCGGTCCACCCTTGTACGCCTGACCGGTGGAATGAAGGAAGCGCGGGCCAAATTCGAGACAAGTGGCCACCCGCTTCCGGTCGCGCAGAGCCTGACGCAGTTTCTGCAAAAGCGTTTCGTGCTCTAAATTCATCTGAATATAAGCCAGCAGGGCAAAATAATCGCCGGCGCCGATACGCTTCAGATGCGCGCGCAGATATCCCGCCAGCGACTTGTCGCTGCCCGCGGCTTTCGCCAGGGCAGCGGCGTTCACGGCGTCAGTAAATAGCTTGATACCCCCATCTTCGAGAACCGGCGTCTCCGGGGGCAGGGAACCAGTCTTTTCGTATTCCGTGGTCAGATTCCGGGTCGCGATCTTGCTGGCTTCAACATCGGGCTGGTTGAAAGCGTTGATTCCAATGACGGCTCCAGCCACAGCGGTAGCGATCTCCCAACGGAAGAACTCCTGGCCCAAATCGTAAATGTCACCGAGGGGCACGCGCACGACCGGATGTCCAGCCTGCTCCAGGGCCGCAACTTTGGCGTCCTGGGCCTTGTCCGGGGCAGATTCCAGACGCACGTAGGCAAAGACGCGATCATTGCCGTAAACCTCCGGCGGTCCGACATCTTCGCGGTCTACCGGAACGATGCCCTTGCCCTGCTTGCCAGTGGATTCCGCCATCAACTGCTCGAGCCAGGCTCCCAGAGCGGAGACTCCAGGGGAAGCGATGATGGTGACCTTGTCGCGTCCGTTGCGGGCGGCGGTACCGAGGATGATGCCGAGCAAGACGCCGGTATTTTGTTCGACGGGAACGCCGGACCCGCAGGCCTCGACCATTTCCTGGGTGCGGCCCAGGAATCGGCCCATATCCAAACCCATGAGCGCTGCAGGCACCACGCCAAAGTTCGACAGCGCGGAATAGCGTCCGCCAATGCTGGGCAGGCCAGGGAAAATATGCCGGAAGCGATCGGCCTCGGCGACCTGCTGCATTTTTGAGCCAGGATCGGTAATGGCGATGAAGCGGCTACCCGCCTTTTCAGCGCCAATCGTCTGCTTCACCCGTTCGAAGAAGTATTGCTTGAAAATATTCGGCTCGAGCGTCGTTCCGGACTTGCTCGAAACAATAAACAAAGTCTTGGCCAGATTAACCTGGTTCTCGGACGCCCTGACCTGGGCCGGATCGGTGGAATCGAGCACGTGCAGTTGTGGGAAGCCAGAAATCTTGCCGAAGGTCACGGCCAGCACGTCGGGACACAAACTGGAGCCGCCCATGCCCAGCAGCAGGATGTCGGTGAAGTTTTCCTTTTTGACGTCCGCTACCGCGGCGCGCAGTTTGTCGCCGTGAGCAATCTGGTCGGCGGTGACGTCGAGCCAGCCCAGCCAGTTGGCTTCGTCGGCGCCGGTCCAGAGAGAAGCATCGTGCTGCCACAGACGACGGACCTTGTCGCCGGCGCGCCAATCTTCTATGTTGCCCTTTACCGAGGCCGCCAAAGCCTCGGGTAGTTTGTAGGTCTGCTGGCTCACGTTGGGACTCATTTGGCTTTCGAGCTCTTTTCCACGGCTTCCAGTAGTTTGTCAAAAGCCTCGGAGAAGAGGCGAACCCCGTCGTCGGTCAGCTTATCGGTGACTTCTTTCATGGAAATGCCGACCTTGGCCGCGGTTTCCATGGTCTGGTGGGCCGACGCAAGATCTTCCGTAAGACTCTGGCGGGGTTGCCCGTGGTCGCGGAAGGCGTCGAAGGTGGCGGGCGGAATGGTGTCGACCGTGTCCGGTCCAATCAGTTCTTCTACGTACAGCACATCGCGGTAGGCCGGATTTTTGGTACTGGTGCTGGCCCAGAGCACACGCTGGCTCTGCGCTCCCTTGGCGGCCAGGGCTTTCCAGCGGTTGGTCGCGAAGATGGCCTGGTACTTCTCGTAGGTCTGCTTGCCGTTGGCGATCGCGATCTTGCCCTGTAAGCTCTTCAGTTGTTCCTGCTCGCTCGGGTCTTTCGCGGCCTTGAGGCGGGTGGCAATGATGGCGTCCACGGCCGAGTCAATGCGGCTGATGAAGAAGCTGGCCACGCTGGCCATCCGGCTGACGTCGCCCCCGCCGGCGGCGTATTGCTCCAGGCCGGCAATGTAGGCTTCCGCTACCTTCACGTAGACTTCCTGCGCAAACAGCAGGGTCACGTTGACATTGATGCCTTCGCTGATGGCCTGCTGGAAGGCCGGGATCCCCTCGCTGGTGCCGGGAATCTTGATCATTACATTTTCGCGTCCGACCGCCTTCCACAGAGCCCGAGCCTCCTGGATCGTGCCCTTGGCGTCGCGCGCCAGGTAGGGCGATACTTCGAGGCTGACATAGCCGTCGCGCCGCTTCGAGCTTTCATACACGGGGCGCAGAATGTCGGCGGCGTCCTGAATGTCGCGGATGGCAAGAATCTCGTAGCGACCCTTGGCATCGAGGTCGGTCCGCGACCGCAAAGAATTCAGCAGGTCGGTGTACAGCGTACTGCCGGTGATGGCTTTCTCGAAGATGGTGGGGTTGGAAGTCATGCCGCGCAGCCCGTCTTCCTCGATCAGGCGCTTCAGTTCGCCGCTGGTGAGCAGGTCGCGGCGGATGTAATCCAGCCAAACCGATTGACCAAACTTGAGAAGCGCCTTGAGAGGGTTGGTGGCTTTGGCGGTATCGAGAATTCCTACGGGCTGCATAAAGACCTCACTTTTTCGTCGTCAGTCTTCAGTCTTCAGCAAAACCTGCTTTGGCTTTCCTGACGACTGAGGACCGACGACTGACGACTGCTTATTTTCCCAACACTTTTCGGGCCGCCGCGACAACGTTCTCCGTGGTGAACCCAAATTTTTTCTGCAAATCCTTGATCGGCGCCGAGGCGCCGAAGCGGCGCATCCCGATTACGATTCCGGTCAAACCCACATATTGCGACCATCCAAACGTAGCGGCCTGCTCCACCGCGACTCGCGCCTTCACCTCGGGCGGCAGGACTTTGGCCTTGTACTCGTCACTTTGATGATCGAAAAGATTCCACGAAGGTATGCTGACCACGCGAGCCTTGACGCCCTCGGTCTTCAGTTGCTCGTAGGCGCTCACGCACAGCGAAACTTCCGTACCCGTCCCCATCAGGATGACTTCGGGCTTTCCGTCGGGCGCGTCGGCCAGGATGTACGCTCCCTTGGCCAGGCCTGATGCCGCGGCGTACTTCGAGCGGTCGAAGGTGGGAACAGCCTGCCGGCTTAACACCAACGCGGCAGGTTCGTGCTGCAACTGCATGACCACCCTCCACGCCTCCACCACCTCATTGGCATCGGCCGGCCTGATCAGCATCAATCCGGGCATGGCACGCAGCGACGCCAGTTGCCCGATTGGCTGGTGCGTCGGACCGTCTTCGCCGAGTCCAATCGAATCGTGGGTGAAAATATAGATGGTCGGGATTTCCATCAAGGCCGCCAGCCGGATCGACGGGCGCATGTAATCGCTGAAATTGAAAAAGGTGCCCCCGAATGGCCGGATCTTAGAAACCGCCATGCCGTTCAAGGCGGCCGCCATGCCGTGCTCACGCACTCCGAAATGCAGGTTGCGGCCGCCATAGCTGTCGGCCTGGAAATCTCCGGCACCATCAAACTTCAGCCTGGTCCGGTCGGAACCCGCCAGGTCGGCCGACCCGCCGACCAGCCAGGGAACATTCTCGGCGACGGCGTTCAAGACTTTCCCTGAACTCTCGCGAGTGGCCATCCCTTTCGCGTCCGCGGGGAACGTGGGCAGGTTTTTGTCCCAGCCGTCGGGCAATTCGCGTCGCTGCATGCGATTGATCTGGTCCGCCAGGGCGGGATACTTCTTTCCATACTCGGTGAACAGCGCCTGCCACTTCTGATTCAGCTCGCCGCCGCGCTTGCCAATTCCGTTCTTGAAGTTTTCGAGCACGCCACCCGGCACCAGGAACTTTGCGTCCTCGGGCCAACCGTAAAACTTCTTCACCAGCCGGACTTCTTCTTCTCCCAGTGGCTCGCCATGGGCGGCGCTGGTGTCCTGCTTGTGCGGCGACCCATATCCGATGTGACTGTTTACCCGGATCAGGGTTGGCCGATCGTTGGTTTTCAGGAATCCGTTATAGGCCTCGGCCAGCATCTGAAGATCGTTGGCGTCGGTGACGTGTTCCACATTCCAGCCGTAGGCTTCGAAGCGCTTTCCCACGTCCTCGGTGAACGACACATTTGCCAGTCCATCCAGGGTGACGTGGTTTTCATCGTAGATCCAGCACAGGTTGGAAAGCTTGAGATGGCCGGCCAGGGATGCAGCCTCGCTGGCAACGCCTTCCATCATGTCGCCATCGCCGCACAGGGCGTAGACGTTGTAATTAAAGATCTCGAAACCGGATTGATTGAAATGGGCCGCCAGCCACTTGCTGGCAATCGCCATACCGACGCTGTTGCCCACACCCTGGCCGAGCGGGCCGGTCGTCGTCTCGACGCCCGCCGTCCAGCGATACTCGGGGTGTCCGGGAGTTTTGCTGTCGAGCTGGCGAAACCTCTTGATGTCATCCAGGGTGACTGCGAATTCACCAAGGCGCTCGAGTTCAGGATTTACCCCCCGTACCTGGGCCAGGTACAGCATGGCGTAAAGCAGCATGGAGGCGTGGCCATTGGAAAGAATAAAGCGGTCGCGATTGGGCCACGCTGGATCTTCGGGGTCGTAGCGCAGGACTTGCTGCCACAAGCTGTAGGTGACGGGCGCCAACGCCATGGGCGCGCCCGGATGTCCGGAGTTCGCCTGCTGCACCCCATCTATCGCCAAGGTCCGGATGGTGTTGATACACAGCATGTCCAGCTGCTTGCCGGTGGCCAAAGTTTGCTCGGTCGCTACCATGAAACACTCTCCCCTTGGAGGGTACGTCATTCACCGACGCGTACGGAAGTGTACTCTTCCTACATTAACGTGTTAGGGAACCGCAAATCCTTGCCCTGCTCGTATCCAGTCTACCAATTTCCTCCCGGCCTTGCTGCCGGGATTATCCCATATTATTCAACGACTGGCGCACCAAGCGATCGGAAACTTTTTGCACAAGAAGGTGCGTTGGAATGCCTGAGAGGCTGGGATGGATGCTTCCTGATTACGGAAAGGTAGAAGATTGAAGCTACTTTAGCGCTTCATTTGCGCCAGGTATCCATTCTCGCTGTTGTAACCCTTGGTCGTGCTTTCGACGAACTTGAGAAAATGCCGCAGGCTTTCCCGTTCCGCGGGCTCGAGCTCGGAGAATTTGATGCGCACGCCGAAGGATGGACTGCTCTTGGTCACAATCCCAGTGAGGATGATTCCCTTGATCCAGATCTTTCCGTTGGCCAGCCAGAGACCGATTTCGACGCTTACTCCGGAGGGTACGGGAGTGGCGGTCTCGACAAAACATCCGCCGAGGCCGGTATTCGACAAGTTTCCCCAGATCGGAACTGCAGAGTTACCCAGGCGCAACTCCACCGCAACGAAGCACCTCATGCGGGCGTGGCGGCGGCGGTCCTGGCCCCAGGTGGGGGTAAAAATGTCCGGTTCGAACGGCGGACTGGCGGCCGCACTGGTCGCAACCGGCGGCACGGGCGCCGGCTGCGCGACTGCTTCGGGCTGCGCTGCTGGTGCAGCCGCGCCTTTCGCGACCGGGGCTACCTTTTCCGTACCACCTTTGATGTTGCGCATGGCCTCGAGCAGAGCCTGGTCACGCTTCTCGGCCGGAGCCTCGCGGTAAACCTGTAGCAGCTCTCCCAGGTGGCTGACCAGGGCCGGATCGGTCAGAAGCTGTGTCCAATCCGCACCCGTGCCGGAATACTTAGAGTCGCTCATAGGATAGAAATATTCCCAGGAAAACTTTGGTGAAGCCTCCACTAGATTGAAGCAGGATGTCGTTCGGAACAAGATGACTATAGTCACCAGTCAGGGTAACCTCAGGGAGCCGGTGGTCAGGACAGCCAAAACACGAGGAGAAGGGAAGGAATCTGGTGCGCCCGGAGAGATTCGAACTCCCGACCTATTGCTCCGGAGGCAATCGCTCTATCCATCTGAGCTACGGGCGCGTTGGCTCCAGTTTACATCCCGGAGGTGTGGCCATCAATTGGCCGGGCAAATCGTGTAAATGATGTGGACAGTCCTTACGTGACAGGTCCCGGCCTCGAGTCACATTGTCGAGCCTCGACCCTTGAAGCCTGGATGCTTTAACCGTCCGGCCTGGTTTGTTGGGAGAGTGAGAAATCTGCAGCGCCGGCGCTATCTAGTAGCGGTTTCGACCACCACCGCCGCCGCCTCCACGTCCGCCGCGGTCCCTGCCTCCGCCGCCCCCGCCCCCGCCGCCCCGCTCCACCTTGGGACGGGCCTCGTTGACGTTCAGCGTGCGTCCGCCCAGTTGAGTGCCGTTCAGCGCGGCGATCGCTTTGTCACCTTCTTCCGCGTTCGTCATCTCCACGAAACCGAACCCGCGTGAGCGACCTGTGTCCCGGTCGGTCATGATGCTGACGCGGTCCACCTGCCCGTGCGCCTCGAACATCTGCCGCAGTTCTTCCTCTGAAGTATTGAAGTCAAGGTTCCCAACGAAAATATTCTTCAAGCGAGTTGCCTCGGAGTGAGCTATCTGAGAGTGACTGACTTCGGCGGAAAAGCAAAGGCTGGTTGGCCGTCTTACAGCCGGAGCAGGGAACAGTCAAATGCGTGGGGAAGTATAGCAGGTCTTCTCCCTGTGGGAAGTTATTCCGCGAACCGCCCTTGGGACCGCGGTTTTCCTAGGTCCAGAAGCCGGTCCGGCTAGCAATCATCCACCTTCCAATAGCCTTCGCGCTGATACCCGATCTGCAGCAGGCGATTTTTCGGGTCGTGCCGCTTCCCGCAGTGGGGACACTTCAGATAGCGGCTCCAGGCGGTTCCCTGGCGATCGTAGTTTTCCGAGACGGCGAACGTAGTTCCGCAGCTGCAGGGAACCAGGAACATTTTCAGTGGCTGGTCGTCGGGGTGGGACATCACGTGAGTATACGACGACGAGGGTGCCCCGTCCTCGTCTCTCCGTCTTGTGGAGAGACAGGGCGGGGACCTTCCAGGTGAGTGGTGGCTCCGAAAACTCACCGTGTCTCTCAAAGAGATGACAGTGGTGGCTCCGAAAACCCCCACCCTGTCTCTCCAAAATACGGAGAGACGAGGGTGGGGCACCCTCTACTCTTCGACCGCGACCATTGAATTCTTCTTACCGCGTTTATTGGCTTGCAGGACTTTTTTGCGCAGGCGCAGGGACTTCGGAGTGACTTCGACGTACTCATCGTCGGTGATGAATTCGATCGCCTGCTCCAGGTTCAAATTGCGAAAAGGGACCAGGCGGATCGCCATGTCGGAAGTGGAAGAGCGCATGTTGGTCAGCTTCTTTTCACGCACTACGTTCACATCGAGATCGTTGTCTTTGGCGTTTTCGCCGACGATCATGCCTTCGTATACGTCGATCGTGGGGCCCACAAACAGCTCGCCACGCTCCTGCAAGTTGTAAAGCGCATAGGGCGTGGTGACACCCGCGCGGTCCGACACCAGCGCGCCGGTCAGGCGGTGCGGAATTTCTCCCTGCCACTCGATGTAGCCATCGAATAGAGAATTCATCACGATGGTGCCGCGAGTGTCGGTGAGCAGCTGGCTGCGCAGGCCGATCAGGCCGCGGCTGGGGACGCGGAACTCGATGCGCACCCGTCCGTATCCGTGGTTGTGCATGTTAAGGACTTCGCTCTTGCGCGCGCCCAGTTGCTCCATGACCACGCCGACAAATTCTTCCGGCACATCGACCGTGAGCTTCTCGATCGGTTCCATCAGCTTGCCGTCCACCCGTTTGGTGACGATCTCGGGCTTGCCGACCATGAGTTCGAAGCCTTCACGCCGCATCATCTCGATCAGAATCGAAAGCTGCAACTCGCCCCGTCCCATGACGACAAAGGAGTCGGTGGTGTCGGTTTCTTCGACGCGCAAGGAAACGTTGGTCAGCAGTTCCTTCTGCAAGCGCTCGCGAAGATTTCTGGAAGTAACGTACGTACCCTCACGGCCGGCGAAAGGAGAAGTATTCACCGTGAACAGCATGGCGATGGTGGGTTCATCAATTGCGATATGGGGAAGGGGAGAAGGATTTTCCGCGTCGGTGATGGTTTCACCAATCGTGATGCCTTCCACTCCGGCAACCGCAATGATGTCCCCCAGCGTGGTATCGGTGATGTCAACCCGCTTCAGGCCGGAGAATGAAAACAGTTTGGTAATTTTCGTCTTGTGCAGGGTGCCATCCAGCCTGGCGATGCCCACGTCTTCCCCGGTGTGCATGGTCCCGTTGAACACCCGCGCGATGGCCAGACGGCCCAGATAGTCGCTGTAGTCGAGATTGGCGACCAGAATTTGGAGCGGGCCGGCGGGGTCACCTTTGGGTGCAGGGATGGTCTTGACGATGGCTTCGAACAGCGGCTGCAAATTTTCACCGCCACCATTGATGTCCGTGGACGCGGTGCCGGTCTTGGCGTTGGTATAAAGGACTGGAAAATCGATTTGCTCCTCTTTGGCGTCGAGGTCGATGAACAGATCGTAAACTTCGTTCAACACTTCCTGGGGACGAGCATCCGAGCGGTCAATCTTGTTGATCACCAGAATCGGAGGCAGGTGCGCTTCCAGCGCCTTGCTGAGGACGTAGCGCGTCTGGGGCAGGGGACCTTCGCTGGCGTCGACCAGCAGCATGACGCCGTCCACCATCTTGAGGGCGCGTTCCACCTCGCCGCCAAAGTCGCTGTGGCCGGGCGTGTCCACGATATTGATCTTTACGTCGTGGTAGAAGATGGCGGTGTTTTTGGCCAGAATGGTGATGCCGCGCTCGCGCTCCAGGTCGTTGGAGTCCATGACGCGCTCAATAATGTGTTCATTGGCACGGAAAGTGCCGCTCTGCCGGAGCATGGCGTCAACCAGCGTGGTCTTGCCATGGTCCACATGGGCGATGATAGCGATATTGCGAATGTTTGAAGTCAAACGTCAGTTGCCTTCCTGAGGCTCACGAAGTACTGCACTGCTACTACTTTACTATGTATGCGGGGTTAGCAGGGATTTGGCGTCGCCAAGGATAGTTGTATTTCGGGTAGTGTCCTGATTCGGCGCTCGTTGCCCTTCTTTGCGCCCTTTGCGGCTTTTCTTTGCGAACTTTGCGGTTAAGAGTGTTGAATGACTCGGGCAAGGTCAAACCCTTTAACCGCAAAGGGCGCAAAGCAGGGCCGCAGAGTTCGCAAAGTTAAGATCGCGTTCGAGTATCCGGTCGGTCTCGGCACCTACCTCGACGCGGGACCAGCGGGAAAACGGCCTGGCTCCATCACGGAGTTTGTTCCTCTGAAACATATCGGCTTTCATCACACGATGCTGCTGTGGCAAGGACCGCTCACGGCATTGGCAGTTGAGGTTCTCCGGTCTACCCCGCCAGACATGGGTTGCCGCGCCAGAGGTTGCACCTTGGTGAAGAGACCGGGAGTGACATGTATAAAGGATGGTCTGGCGCCGGCGCTACAAAACCAGGTCTGGTTTCCCTTCGTCGACCGTCCTCAAGCGATACCAGGTCACGATGGCGGCCAGCGAAAAAACAAAGATGACGGTGGAAATGGCGTTGATTTCGGGGGTGATCCCGCGCCGCAAACGTCCCCAGATTTCGAGCGGCAAGGTATTGTCGCGCCCGATCAGGAAAAAGCTGACCGCGATCTCGTCCATCGACAGGGTGAAGATCAACAGGGCCGCGCCGATGATCGATAACCGCAGATTGGGCAGGGTCACGCGCCAGAATGTCTGCCAGTAATTTGCGCCCAGGTCGAGCGAGGCTTCTTCCTGCGCGCGGTCGAGCTTCTGCAGGCCCGCGAAAACCTCGGTGGTGGCCACCGAAATCAGCGCCGTGCCGTGGCCGAGGACAATGGTCAACAGGCTGAGCTTCACATCGGCTGCGCGAAACAACATCAGCAGGGAAAGGCCCGTAATGATTCCGGGCAAAATCAGGGGCAGGAGCACCAGTCGCCGAAACAGCACCTTGCCGGGGAAGTCGGCGCGATCGAGGGCGAGCGCCGCGGGAATGCCGAAGGTCAGCGAAATCGCCATCGCCGCGAAAGCAACCAGCAGGCTGTTCAGAACGGATGTCCAGATCGCGTCATCAGCAAACAGCAGGCGATACCAGTTCAGGGTCAAATCGCGCGGCGGGAATCCGCCCACGCCCGCGCCATTGAACGAATAGACAATCAGGGTAACGATGGGCAGATAAAGAAAACCGAAAACGACGAGGGCGTGCCAGGGCAACCAGCGCGAAGTCGGCGCGCGGCTTGTTTTTCCGAAGCTCATGGTTCAGCCCTCATCGGAAGCTCCATTTTTTTTCCAGGCCTTCGGAGAGAAAGAGCAATCCGAGCACCAGGGCCAGCATGCAAAACGAAATGGCGGCGCCGAGCGGCCAGTTGTATGCGGCCCCGAACAAGCTGACGACGATATTTGAAATCATGATGCCGCTGGGTCCGCCCAGCAGCAGGGGCGCAAGAAAATCGCCCAGGCTCAGCACGAACGCGAACGTGGCCCCCGCCAGAACCCCAGGGATAGAAAGTGGAAAGATTACGCGCCAGAAAGTCTGAAAGGGCGACGCCCCCAGATCGTGTGAAGCTTCGACCAGGTTCCGCGGGATGTGCTCGAGCGCCGCGTAAATCGGCAAGAACGCGAACGGCGTATAGATGTGCGTGAGCGTCAGCACCACGGCGAACGGGCTGTACAACAGAAAATCAAGCGGATGACGGGTCAGGTGCACATACTGCAGCAAGGTATTGAGAACGCCGTCGCTGCCCAGGATGGTTTTCCATGCGTAGGCACGCACCAGGTAGCTTACCCAGAGAGGAATGATCACCAGCTGATAAAAGAGCTCCTTTCTTCTGCCCGCGTGAAACGAGAGGTAGTAGGCCAGGGGGTAGCCCAGCAGCAGAGAGAAGATCATCACCCGTGCCGCGATCCACATCGAGCGAAACAGAGTTTGCCAGTAGACGTTGACCTGTACCAGTTGGCGGTAGTTGTCCAGGGTCCAGGAATGGAGAATCTCTTGCGATGACGAGACCGACCAGAAGCTGTAACAAAAAAGAAGCGCATAGGGTACGAGCAGAAACAGCGCCACCCACAGCAGGGGCGGTATGGTGACGGCGGCGCGATAGGCGCGGGAAAACATCAAGTCTTCTCCTGCGGCGGATGAATCTCGGACGCCCGGACGGGCACCGCATCCGCGGGGGCGAACTCAAGATCTACATCTCCATTCCAGTTCTCCCGGCTGGCGGCGCGAATGGAAAGCACCAACCCATCCGCACACTCGACCTGCAACAGTTCGGTAGCTCCGTGAAAGGCCTGCCGTAGAATCTTGCCCCGCAAGCGTACGGTCGCGCTCGCGCCGGCGCCTCCCGCCAGCCGGATATTTTCAGGGCGCAGGGAAAAGAGGCCGGGACCGTCGCGCAGTCCGGTTCGCCAGGAGAGCGAATGACAGCGCGCGATTCCGTCCTTGACTTCACCGCTGAGCAGATTGGTGTGTCCAATGAACTCCGCCGTGTAGGCGGTTGCCGGCCGGTTGTAAATTTCTCTTGGAGAAGCGACCTGCTCCAACTCTCCCATTCGCAACAGCGCGATGCGATCCGACATGACCATGGCTTCTTCCTGGTCATGCGTAACGAAGACGAAAGAAATTCCCACCTCGCGCTGTAGCAATTTCAGCTCCACCTGCATCTGGCGGCGAAGGTTGGCGTCCAGCGCGGAGAGCGGTTCGTCCAGCAGCAGCAGGCGGGGACGGTTCACCAGCGCGCGGGCGAGCGCGATGCGCTGCTGCTGCCCGCCGCTGATCCTGGACGGCCTGGAAGCGGCGTAGGCGGTCATCTTGACCATCTCCAACGCCTGTTCGACCCGGGTCGCGACTTCCTGCCGGGGCAGCCCGGCAATCTTTAGTCCGTAGCCAACGTTGTCCTCGACCGAGAGGTGAGGGAACAGAGCGTAGTTCTGAAACACGGTATTGACGCGGCGGCGGTAGGGCGGCAAGGTGTCGAGACGCTCGCCACCCATGAGAATTTCGCCGGAACTGGCTGCCTCAAAACCAGCGATGATGCGCAACAACGTGGTTTTGCCGGAACCGCTTTCACCCAGGATGGTGAGAAATTCTCCTTCGGCAACCTGCAGCGAAATGTCGCGCAGCACGACATTTTTCCCGAACGACTTGGCGACATTACGGATGTCAAGCAGCGGGGCCGGCGCAGGAGAAATTGCAGCGGTTGTAGGTTCGCTGATGGTGGCCAATATCGTTCTCACCCGCTTAGGGTGCCCACCCTCGCTCTCCGCTTTTTGGAGAGACAGGGCGGGGATTGATCTCTGAGAGTGACCTCCCGCCCTGTCGTTCCAAAGTGTGGAACGATGAGGACGGGGCACCCAGTTTACTGTGCTGCTTTGACTTCGTTCCAAATCTCGTTGTACTTGGCCCGGCGCGGAACGTCCTGCCAGAAGTAAAGACGCTTCTGGTAGTCGTCCACGTCGTCGAGGTGCAAGCCCTTGATCTCTTCCGGCGTCATGAACTGGGCGGCCCGCGGATTGGCCGGGGTGTAGCCCGTGACGTCCGTGACCTCCTTCTGCGTCTGTGCTTCGATCATGTACTCCAGGAACTTGGTCGCCAGTTCCTTGTTTTCGCTGCCCGCGGTGATCATCAGGTGATCGATCCAGCCCGTAGTGTTTTCCTTGGGGATGGTCTCGCCGACGGGAAAATTGATCTTGCGGAGTTGATTGGTCGTCAGCGGCCAGCCCATGGCCGCGACGATCTCGTGGTTCTGGAAGAGATTGGTCAGCTCTCCTCCGGTCGACCACATCTTGCGGATGTTCGGCTTCAGCTCCAGCAGTTTTTTCTTGACGGCGTCGAGCTGTTCGTCAGTCAGGTTGTAGAGTTGCGAGGGATCGGGCTTGTCGTAGCCCAGAACTTGCGCCGCCATATAGACGGTCGAGAGATCGTCCCATACTGAAATCCTGCCGCGATACTTCGGGTCCCACAAGACCGTCCAGCTCGCTGGAGGTTTCGGAAAAACTGTAGTGTCGTAGATCAGGGGATCCGGTCCCCACATGAAGGGCACGCCGTATACCTGTCCCTTGACGCGCACCAGGGGCAGGGAAGTGAGTTGCGGCGAGAGCTGGCTGTAACTGGGAATTTGCGATAGATCGAGCGGCAGGGCCAGACCCGCTAATGCGATGGAAGTTGCGACGTCGCTCGAGGGCGAGATGACATCGTAATTGCCCGCGCTGCCGCCCCGCAGTTTGGCGACCAGTTCATCGCTCGATCCCATGTAGGACGCGGAAACCTTGCAATGATATTTTTCTTCGAAGGCGTGCACGAATGACGGGTCGGCGTAGCCTTCCCACACCATCAGGTTCAGGGTGGGAGTTTTCTTGCCGCAGGACCCTGCCAGAACGACGGCGGCAAACAGTGAAAGCGAAAGTGCCAGACGCCGGATCACCGCTTCATCTCCATTGCGGCCGCTGTTGCCGGCCACGTGGGCGCATGATAGACAACTTTCCCCCCGACCATGGTCAGCACTACTTTCATGTCGGCGATCTGGCTGGGATCAATCTTGAAAAGATCTCGGGAAAGCACGATCAGATCCGCCAGCTTTCCGGGCTCGATCGAACCTTCGGTCTTTTCGCGATGTCCGGCAAACGCCGCGCCCAGAGTGTAGGCCTTGATGGTGTCTTCGAGGCTGATCCGCTCCTGGGGTACGAAACCTCCGGGAGGGTTGCCTTCCGTCGTCTTCCGGGTGAGCGCGTTCTGCACGCCCGGCCAGGGATTCAGCGTCACCACCGGCCAGTCGCTGCCGAATGCGAGCACTCCGCCGGTGCTCTCGATGCTATGCCACACCCAGGCCCGTTGCGCGCGCTCCTTGCCTACGTTGCGCGCCCAGATGTCCAGCGTGTCTTCATCGGGATAAGCATGCAGCGGCTGGAAGCTGGCCACGACTCCGAGTTTGCCGAAGCGCGGAATATCCTGCGCGCTGATGGTTTCAATGTGCTCGACCCGCGGACGCAGGTCGTGACTGTGATTGGTCTCGGCCGCGCCCTGGTAGGCATCGAGCGCCAGGCGCACCGCTTTGTCGCCGATGGCATGAGTAAAAATCTGCAACCCGCGCCGGTCGAGTTCAGTGACAGCTTGCTTGTACTTCGCCGGATCCCAGAAGAGTTTGCCGATCTTGGTCGGATCGTCGCTGTAGGGCTCGAGCATGGCGGCAGTGTGGGCCTCGATCACGCCGTCGAGCATGGTTTTGACCACGCCACCTGAAATCCAGTCGTCGTGATAAGTGCGCCGTGCCTGCTCGATCTTCGCGATCTCATCCCCGTTCAGCTGGGGAGGATCGAGAAAGTATGCAACATAGAACCGCAGCGAGAGTTCCTGCTTCTGCCGCAACTCGTTGTAGAGGTCGAGCCATTCGAAATCGCCGCCCGCACTGTGCACCCGCACCAGGCCAAACTTGTTCGCCTCGTGCATTCCGAGTCGCAACGCTGCCAGGCGTTCTTCGCGGGTGGGCTTGGGTGCGAATTTGCCTACCAGTTCGCCGGCGGATTCCTGGAGCGCGCCGGTGGCTTCGCCTTTGTCGTCGCGAACAATTTTTCCATTGGGGGGATCCGGCGTATCTCGCCGGATGCCGGCCATCGCCAGCGCCTTGCTGTTGGCCCACGAACTGTGGCCGTCGAAAGCCTCGAGGAACACCGGGCGGTCGGGAACGACTTCGTCGAGGAACTTCTTGTCCGGCAGAGCCGATGGACCGAAGGTCGGGTAAGTCCAACCCATACCCTGGATCCATTCTTCATGGGGATGCGCAGCGGCGTACTCCTTCACCCGCTTCTGGATTTCAGCCACCGACTTGCTGCCGTTGAGATCCACCCGGGTGAGACCGAGGGAGCCCTCCATGAAATGGATGTGACAGTCGGTGAAACCCGGCAGAACCAGCTTGCCTTGTGCGTCGATGACCCTCGTGGATGGTCCGCGATAGGGGGCAATCTGCTTGGCGCTGCCCACGGCGAGAATTTTGTCTCCTCGGATAGCCAGCGCGTCCGCCCAGGGCTGGCGGACATTGAGCGTATAGATCCGCGCGTTGACGATCACCGTGTCGGCTGCCGGCGCACCCTGCCCCCAGGCGCCGGACAGCAAAACCAGAGCGGCAATAACGACTGAAAGAAGATGCCGCATGATGTAAGACTTTCCGGACTCGGCCAAGATGCTCCCCCGTATTCGCGATCTTCGATGTCGCAGCCTGCTAGAAAGTAGGCGGCGTATTTACCCACAGCACCCAGGTTTCACTGCGGCCTGTATTTTTCCAGCTGTGCGGTGTGGCGCTCTCGAAGTAGAAACTGTCGCCCGGTTGCAGATGGTACTCCTGTTCGTCCAGCGAAATCTGCAACTCCCCCTGCAGGATGTAGAGAAATTCTTCGCCTTCGTGGTGGTAAGACTCGCCGCTGCCGGACTGGGGCGCGATGCGGAACAAGTGCGGCTCCATGACCGTGTTGCCCCAGGCGAGCAATTCCATGCGTACGCCCGGGCCCGCTTCCAGCACCTTGCGCTTGTCCGGAGACACCAGCCGTATGTTCGATTCCGCAGGGTCGAAAAAATCGAGGATGTTGGTCTTGTAGAAACGCGCCAGCTTGCGCAGGGTCGAAACCGATGCGCTCATGTGCGAGCGTTCCAGCGCGCTCAGGAACCCCAGGGAAATGCCTACCGCCTTCGCCACCTGCGCCAGGGAAAGCCCGCGCCGGATTCGCAGCTGACGCAGCCGCGTACCGATCGCGCTGGAAGCGCCGTTGGGGGCGGGCCGCAGCAGACCGTCGCGCTTCAGCAGTTGCACGATGGCGGGGGCGTTCAGTCCCCGCACCTTGCGCAGGAAGCGCGCCCGCTTGAGCACCTTCACATCTTCCGGCGCGTACAGGCGGTACCTGCTGGCGGTGCGGCGCGGGCGGGTAAGACCCAGGCTCTCCCAGGAGCGTATGACCGACGGGGAAACGCCGACCAGGCGCGCCACATCGCCGATTTTCAAGTAGGGTTTCTGCTCAGCCGGCTTCATGCCCAAAGTTTCACCGAATCGTGGTTTCCATGTGTTTTGCGGATCAGCCGTAACGCTATTTTTTGCTTGACAGTTTGAGGAGGTTGCCTCTAACCTTGCGCGATTATAGCAAGGTTTGCTTCGCACGCAAGCTTTGCATTTTCAAAATCCAAACTCCACCCCGCACCACGGAGACTCCCCATGCCTTCGTCGACAGCGCGCTCCACAGCCCGTTGGCTGGTTTTCTTTTTCTGTTTCCTGTCTTCCACCTTTCTGCTGGCCCAGAGCACAGGTGGCAGAATCCTGGGCCGGGTCGCCGATCCCAGTGGAGCGGTTCTCGCCAACGTAAAGGTCGCGTTGGTGAACGAGGCAACCGGCGCCAGTCGCGAAGCCGTGACCAGCGACAGCGGGGACTACGTTCTGGTTGAAGTGCCGCCCGGCAACTACCGGGTGGAGTTCGAAGGCACCGGCTTCAAGAAAAGTGTCCACAAGAATGTGGTTGTCGAAGTGAACCAGGTGGTCACGCTGAATGCCACCCTGCAAATCGGCGGCATGCAAGAAGTCGTCGAAGTGACCGCCGAGGCCCCGCTGATCGAGACCACCAGTACGCAGATGGGGGCCGTGGTCAATCAGCGAGCTGTCTCGCAGTTACCGCTCAATGCCCGCGACACCTACCAGTTGCTGCAGCTGCAGCCCGGGGTGCAATCGCAGACCGGTTCCGACCTCTTCTACGGCAGCGACAATGCCGGCGTGGTTTCGGTCAATGGAGGCCGCGGCCGCTCCAACAACTTCAGCGTCAACGGCGGCGACGCCAACGATCAGTTTGCCAATCTGCCGGCGGTGCAGCCGACCCCGGATTCCATCGAAGAATTCCGCGTCCTGACCAATACTTTCGATGCGGAATACGGGCGCAATTCCGGCGCGGTGGTCAACGTCGTGACCAAGTCCGGGACCAACAAATTTCACGGCAACGTATATGAATTTTTCCGCAACAAGGTTCTGAATGCGACTGGCCCGCTGGATATCGAAAAGCCGGACTTCAAACAGAACCAGTTCGGAGGCACTTTTGGCGGGCCCATTAAAAAGGACAGGACCTTCTTTTTTGCCTCGTACGAGGGTCGGCGCATCCGGCAGGGAATTTCGTCAGACTCCATTCAGGTGCCGACGCCCGAAGAACGTGCAGGAGACTTCTCCGGACAGAGCGTTTTTTCCGGCACCCTGACCGACCAGACCGTGGCCGATGTCTTGAACGCCCGTCCCGGATGCTCGACTGCGGTCTCGAGCGCCGGCGGCGCTCCCATCGCCGCGGGAACCGATTTCACGGATATTTTCCCGGGTAACGTCATCCCCACCGAGTGCATGGACCCAACCGCGGTGGACCTGATGAATCAGTTCGTGCCGGGAGCAAATCGCCCCGACGGAACTTTCCAGACCGTCTCCGGTATTCACCAGGACCGCACCGACCAGTTCACCTTCAAGTTCGACCACCGGATCAATGAGAAGCAAAACTTTTCCGCCTATTACTACTTCGACGACAGCGCGCTGTTCGATCCCTATTCGCGGTTTCAAGCGGGTGGAGCTTCTGTCCTGGGTTTTGGGGCCAATACCAAAGAGCGCTACCAGCAGTGGAACCTCACGCACAACTGGACCATCAGCAACAACCTGGTGAACGAGGCCCATTTCACCTATTTCCGGGAGGCCCAAAGGAATTTCCTCCACCCCGCGCGTACCAATCTGGTGCAGGACTCCTGTCTCACGGTTTCTCCGGACGCTTGCTTCAGCGACGGTACGGCAGATAATGCCACCGGCATTCATCCTCGCCTGGGTGCGGGCCGGGAAGGGGTTCCTTTCGTAGACGTTTCTGGGTTGTTCTCCTACGGCAATAACTTCGAAGGCGAACTTCCCCAGGTGGGCAACACCTTCCAGTGGTCCGATAGTTTGAGCTGGGTGAAGGGAAGTCACACCATCAAGTTCGGCGGTGATGTACGCCGCCAGCGCTTTGATCAGACCCTTTATTACAACATCAACGGTCTCTACAGCTACTACGGAGGCAATGCAAACGACGTGGGCAGTGACGATCTTATGCCCAACTACCTGTTAGGACTGCCGGACAGCTTCAGTCAGGGATCGGCGCAGGTGGAGAACGTGCGCAGTTCGATCTTTGCCGTGTTTGCTCAGGACAGCTGGAAGATCAAGAAGAACGTGACCCTGAACTACGGATTGCGGTGGGAGTTGTTTACTCCGCTCACGGACATCGGCAAGCACGTTCAGAGTTTCCGTCCCGGCCAAGTGAGCACGATCTATCCCTGCCAGTTTACCGATCCGGTGATGATCCAGATTTTTCAGAACGCCGGCGTCGCCAATCCGGATTGCAACAACACTGGAGTGGTTCCCACGGGCCTGGTCGTGCCCGGGGACGCAGGTGTGCCTGCGGGCCTGACCACCACCTACTACAAGACGTTTGCTCCCAGGCTGGGCATCGCCTGGAGCCCGGGCGACTCCGGCAAGACCAGCATTCGCGCTGGTTGGGGCCTGTTCTACAACCCGATGGAGCAGTTGGTGCTGGAGCAGTTCAGCGCCGAGCCTCCCTTCGGCGGCAGCAACATCATCAACGCCCCGCTATTCAACACACCCTATATTCAACAGGACGGAACGCAAAAGCCCAATCCGTTCGATGGCATCCTGAATCCTCCGCGTGGGCAGCCGGTGGACTGGGCGCTCTACCGTCCTCTCCTGCTCTACGGTCAATTTCAGCCGCATCTTCGGACCCAGTATTCGGCCCAGTACAACCTGAATATCCAGCGGGAATTGACCAAGGACCTGGTTCTGCAGGTGGGCTATGTGGGGTCGCAGGGCCATCGCTTACTGGCCAGCCACGACATCAATTTCGGCAACGCCCAGTCCTGCATTGACCTGAACAACATGGCCGGCATTTACGGCGATGACAATTTGGCCTGCGGTCAGTTCTACGCGGACAGCGCCTTCTTTATTCCGACCGATGAAGGGGGCACGCCGACGGTCGCGCCGCCCGGCGGGTTGCACCTGCCCTATGGGCCCGCTGGCTCGAGGAACATTCCGGCAGGGACGCCGATTTCGTCGGTCGCCCCCGGGGGAATCACGCTGGTCGGCCTGCGTCCCTATTCTTCTCCTAATTGCAATCCTCTGACTGGAACCGGATGCCCGCAGGATGGCACGCCGGTATTCTCGAGCATCTTCGCCGAAGACACGATTGCCAATTCCAACTACAGCTCGCTGCAGGTGTCCTTGGAGAAACGCTTCTCGCACGGGGTGCAGGCCCAGTTGGCCTATACCTTCAGCAAGTCGTTTGATCAAGCCTCCAGCTTCGAAGGCGAGTTGAATCCTCTGGACCCGCACGGGACCTATTCTCTGTCCCAGTTCGATGCCCGCCATCGTCTGGTGCTCAGCTACGTGTGGCAACTGCCGATTCCCAAGTATTCAGGCTTTGCCGGCAAGGTGCTGAGTGATTGGGATGTTTCGGGCATCTACACCTACCAGTCGGGATTCCCCATTCGCATCACTTCGTCGGCCGACAACGAACTGATGTACAGCGCCTTCTTCGAATATCCGGGCGAGCCCAATCAACTGGCGCCGTTTCACAGAACAGACCCGAAAACGACGGGCGGATACTGGTTCGATCCCAACAGTTTTACGGAAAATGCTTCGGACGACACCCAACCGCCTTGTTCCGCAGGCGCCGTGTTCAATTGTTACGATCCGAGCCTGTTCGGCAAGATCGGGAACGCCAAGCGTACAATCTGCTGCGGCCCGCCAGTCAACAACGTCGACTTTGCCCTGCACAAGGTGCTGCCGGTGGGAGAGAACAAGCGGTTTGAGTTCCGCGCCGAGTTCTTCAATCTCTTCAACCATTCGCAATTCAATAATCCGGACGGGAGCACCACAGACGGTTCGGATTTTGGCCGCATCCTACGGGCCAAGCAACCGCGCCTGATTCAGTTGGCCTTGAAGTTCTACTTCTAGCGCGAAAGCGGTAGAGTAGAGACAGCTTTCAAACCCGGGCGGCTGCGGTCGCCCGGGCATTCTAATGGCCGCGATCAGAGCGGCTTGAGCCATTTCTGGAGACCCGATGTACCCCGCATTGCAGCAAGAGCTCGATACTTTCGAGCGCCGCACGCCTAAATCCGCCATTGCCCACAAGAAAAACCTCAAGCGTATTCCGCTGGGAGTAGCCAGCAACTACCGCGCTTACGATCCCTACCCGATTTTTGTCAAAGAAGGGCAGGGCAGCAAATTCCGCGATCTCGACGGCAACGAATACATTGACCACAACCTCTGCTTCGGCGCGCTCATGGCCGGACATTGCCATCCCGCTGTCATGAAGGCGGTAGAAAAGCGTCTCAGCACTGGCACCATGTTCGGCATGCCCCACGACATGGAGTGGGAGCTCGCGGAAGAAATCTGCAACCGCTATCCGGTCGAAATGGTGCGTTTCGGCAACAGCGGGACGGAAGCCACCATGCACGCCGTCCGCCTGGCTCGTGCCGCCACGGGGCGCGACAAGATTGTGAAATTTGAAGGCGCTTACCACGGCTTGCACGATTCCGCGCTGGTGAGCGTGAAGCCCCACGCGCCCGACTACGGCGATGTGAACGCTCCTACTTCCGTCCCGGGTGGGCTCGGCGTGCCAAAGTCTGCGGTGGCTAATGTTCTCATCGCGACATTCAACGATCTGGCCAGCGTCGAACTGCGCTTCAAGCAGAATCCCGGCGAAATCGCCGCCATCATTCTCGAACCGATTCTGATGAACGTTGGCTTGTGCATGCCGCAGCCCGGATTTCTTGAGGGACTGCGCGAGATTTGCACCCGAAACGGCGCTTTACTGATCTTCGACGAAGTGAAGACGGGCGCAAAGCTGGGATGGGGCGGCGCCTCCGAATATTTCGGAGTGAAGCCCGATCTGATCTGCCTGGCGAAGTCGATCGGAGGCGGCTTGCCTCTGGCGGCTTTTGGAGCGCACCCATCGGTCATGGACCTGATCTCGCAGCACAAGGTTTTTCACGGCGGTACTTACAACACCAATCCAGTTTCGATGGCTGCGGGCCTGGCCACGTTTCGCGAGGTGCTTACCCGCGAAAACTATGCGCACGTGGACAAGCTCAGCAAGAAGCTGACCGAAGGCTACAAGAAGATCGTTTCCAAGTCAGGACTGCAGGGTTACATTGCCAGCGCCGGGGCCAACGGCGCGTTGATGCTTTATCCCAGGGAGATTCGCAACTATCGAGACTGGGAAGCCATCGATACCGACCTCTGGCGGCACTACTGGTTCGGGATGGTCAACCGTGGGGTGATGGCGCAACCTTACTGGTGGGATGAGCAGTGGACCATTTCCGTGCAGCACACCGAGGCCGATATCGACAAGCATCTGGCTGCTTTTGAAGATGTGGCTCCGGCGCTGGCCAAGGCACAGCAGGAACGGGTCGGCGAAGTAGTGGCAGTGGCCCACTAGTCGCAATGGAGCGACGGGGCGTCCTCGCCCGTCTGACGTTGGTGCTGGGTACGGGCGAGGACGCCCGTACCTCCATCGAATCGAGGATAGATTGTCCGCGAACGATCCCGAGCAGCCTCACCTCAAACGCGTGCTTGGCCGCGCGGACCTGGTACTGCTCTTCGTCGTGGCCATTTTCAATCTGAATGTGGTCCCGTCGATTGCGGCCAACGGCGGGGTCACCGTCTGGCTGTGGATCATATCGCTGGTGTTGTTCTTCTGGCCCCAGGGCATCGCCGTCATCGAACTGGCCCACCGCTATCCCGGAGAAGGTGGCGTGTACCTGTGGGCCAAGGAAGTGTTTGGCGACTTCCACGGCTTCCTGTCGGGCTGGTGCTACTGGACCAACAACATGCTGTACGTCCCGACCGTGATGCTGTATTTCGTCGGCGTATCGGTCTTTGTTCTCGGACCGAATCATCAGGCGCTGGCGGACAACAAAATATTTGCCCTGGCGGTGTCACTGCTGCTGTTGATCGTTCTGGTGGTGCTCAATATCGTGGGACTGGGTGTGGGGAAATGGGTCAACAATCTGGGCGGCATCGGAACCGGTGTGGCCGCGGCCGCGTTGATCGGATTGGGGCTCGTAATCTGGGTGAAGTTTGGCACAACTGTGAGCGCGGCGGATTTCCGGATCCCAGCGAATCCCCGCTTCGTGCTGAACTCTTTTGGCGTAATTTGCTTCGGACTGGTGGGTCTGGAACTGGCCTCCGTGATGGGCGACGAGATCCAGGATCCGCAGCGGACCTTGCCGGGCGCGGTAGCCTGGGGCGGAGTGCTCTCCGGCCTGTTGTATATCGGGGCTACGCTGACTCTGCTGATTGCTGTGAGCAAAGACCAGATCAGCGTTTTACAGGGCATCGTGCAAGCCGTGGGCGCCATGGCCGAAAGAGTGGGAGCCGGCTGGATTTTGGCGCCGTTTGCGCTGCTGCTGAGTTTTTCCATCGCCGGTATAGGCTCGGCCTGGCTGGGGGGCTCGGCCCGCATTCCCTTCGTGGCCGGACTCGATTCCTACATGCCGGCATGGATGGCGAAAGTGCATCCCCGCTACCGGACTCCCTATGCCGCGCTGATTGTTCATGCGGCGGTTTCCATGGTGCTGATCGTGATGAATTTCATCGGCGCCGGAGTGCAGGAAACTTTTCAGAAAATGTTGTCGTTGGCAGTGGTGCTGCAATTGATTCCATTTCTCTACATGTTCGGGGCGCTGATCAAGCTGGCGCTCGACAGTTCTGCCGGGCAGGGGCATTACAGCAAGACGACCCTGGTTCTCGCCGGTAGCAGCGGCCTGCTGACTACGACCCTGGGAATCGTGCTGGTATTTTTCCCAGCGCAGCAGATCAGTTCGTTGTGGTCGTATGAAGTGTGGATGTTCGGCGGCACGCTGTTCTTCATCGGCCTGGCCGCATTCTTCTTCTACGTGTACGGCGGCCGCAAAGCAAAACGTGTGGTCGCGGGCGACTCGCCCGCGTAGCCGAGCCAAGCTCGGCAGTAACTCGACCAGCAGGAGGACTCATGCCCGGCGGAGTGAAAACCGACGTACGCACCTATCAGCTGTACATCAATGGCGAGTGGGTTGGCAGCAAGTCGAACAAGACCTTTCCAGTCTACGATCCCGCCAGCGAAGAAGTGATTGCGCAGGCTCCGGACGCCAATGCCGATGACGTAAACCGCGCCGTCGCCGCCGCCAAAGCCGCCTTCGAGGATGGTCCCTGGGCGACCACAACCGCTCAGGAACGCGGCCGCGTGCTGTTTCGTCTCGCGGAGAAGATTCGCCAGAACACGGCCATGCTGGCGGAACTGGAGTCCCGCAACACCGGCAAGCCGATCGTCGAAGCGGAATATGACATTACGGACGTAGCCACCTGCTTTGAATACTACGGCGGCCTGGCGACAAAAATTCTCGGCTATGTGAACCCGGTCCCCGACAACGCCATGAGCCTCACACTCAAGGAACCAATCGGAGTCGCGGGCCAGATCATCCCGTGGAATTATCCGCTGCTGATGGCGGCCTGGAAGCTGGCGCCGGCGCTGGCCGCGGGATGCACCTGCGTACTGAAGCCGGCCGAGCAGACCCCGATTACAGCACTGGAAATGGCGAACTGGCTGGCCGAGGTTGGCCTGCCCCCGGGTGTGGTCAACATCATCACCGGCTTCGGTGAGACTTGCGGAGCGCCGCTGGTACAGCACCCTGACGTCAACAAGATCGCTTTCACAGGCAGCGCGGCGGTGGGCAAGATCATCGTCAAGCAGGCCGCGGACACGGTCAAACGCGTAACTCTCGAGCTCGGCGGCAAGTCGCCCAACATTTTCTTCGCGGATGCGGATTTCGAGGCCGCCATCGACGGCGCGCTTTTTGGCGTCTTCATCAATCAGGGCGAAGTCTGTTCCGCCGGCAGCCGCATTCTGGTGCAGAAGCCGATCTACAAGAAATTTGTCGATGCCATGGCGGCGAAAGCCAAGACCATCAAGCTGGGCGCGCCCCTCGATCGGAACACGAAAATGGGTCCGCTGGTGAGCAAGGAGCAATACGACCGGGTGCGCTCCTATCAGGAAGTGGGAAAGAAAGAGGCCAAGCTCGCGGCCGGCGGCGGACGCGCCGAGAAATTCGCCAAAGGGTACTACGTCGAACCGACGATTTTCTACGATCTCGACAACAGCGCCCGCATTGCCCGCGAAGAAATTTTCGGGCCGGTGGCCGCCGTGATCCCGTTCGAAGACGAAAAAGACGCTGTGAAAATCGCCAACGACTCTCCCTACGGCCTGGCCGCGGCGGTCTGGACGCGGGACATCTTCAAGGCGTTTCGTACGGTGAAGGCCCTGCGCGCCGGCATCGTGTGGGTCAACCATATGCAGCCGACGTATGTGGAAGCGCCCTGGGGCGGATACAAGCAATCCGGCTTCGGACGCGAACTGGGGCCATGGGGGATCGAAGAATATCTGGAAACCAAGCAAGTACACATCAACCTGAATGAGGCCCCGATCGGCTGGTACTGAGAAGAGCTGTCGTTGGTCGTTGGCCTTTGGTCGTTGGCTGATCGGGAATGCGCAAGCCGTGGGAGTCAACGACTAATGGCCAACGACTGACTGCCAACGACCGACTGCCAACGACTGACGACTGAAGCAGGAATCAAACATGGCGACCATTCAATTACGAACTGCCATTCCCGGACCGAAATCGAAGGCGCTGGCCGCACGCCGTGCCCAGGCCATTCCGCGTGGCCTTTCCATTGGCACACCGGTCTACGTGGCCAAGACGGAAGATGCCTGGCTCGAGGATGTCGACGGCAACCGCTACCTGGATTTTGCCGGCGGCATCGGCTGCCTGAACGTGGGGCATCGCCGCGAGCCTGTCGTCACAGCTGTCAAAAATCAGCTCGATCGCTTTCTCCACACCTGTATCCAGGTGACGCCCTACGAGGAATACGTGCGCCTCGCCGAGCGGATGAATCAGGCCACGCCGGGCAAGTTCCCCAAGAAGACGCTGTTTGTAAATAGCGGCGCCGAAGCGGTGGAGAATGCAGTCAAGATCGCCCGCGCGCACACCGGACGGTCCGGCATCATCGCCTTTGAAGATGCCTTCCACGGTCGCACCATGATGACGCTGGCGCTGACCAGCAAGACCCATCCCTACAAAGCCGGCTTCGCTCCTTTTCCGGGGGACGTTTACCGCATTCCCTATGCCTACTGCTATCGCTGCTCGTATTCGTTGAAGTATCCGTCGTGCGATCTGTTTTGCGCCCGCCATCTGGAAGACACTTTCAAGCGGGTGGTCGCAGCGGAGGATGTTGCGGCTGTAATTGCCGAGCCTGTGCTGGGCGAGGGTGGGTTTGTCGTCCCTCCTCCAGATTTTTTTCGCGTGTTGATGGAAATTTGCCACAAGCACGGCGTGCTCTTTATCGCCGATGAGGTGCAGAGTGGCTTCGGACGCACCGGCCGCCTTTTTGCCAGCGAATACTATGGCATCGAACCGGATATTTTAGTGACCGCGAAATCGCTCGGCGGGGGCCTTCCGCTCGCTGCCGTCACCGGTCGCGCCGAAATCATGGACGCGCCCGGCCCCGGCGGCCTGGGCGGCACGTTCGCAGGGAATCCGCTTTCCTGCGCCGCCGCGCTTGCCGTGCTGGATATTTTTGAGCAGGAGAATCTGCTGGCTCGCGCCAACGAACTGGGCGACCGTTTCCAGAAGCGGGCGCGGCAGTGGCAGAAGCGCTGGCAGCTTGTCGGGGATGTCCGTGGCTTGGGCGGGATGCAGGCCATCGAGTTGGTCCGGTCGGCGGACAAGCGTGAACCGGCGGCGGAGGAAACAAAAGAGATCACGCGCTACTGTTATGAGCACGGCCTGATCACGATTACGGCCGGTTCCTATTCCAATGTGGTGCGCGTGCTGGTGCCCCTGGTGATCACTGACCAGCAGATGGACGAGGGTCTCGATGTGCTGGAGTCCGCGCTTCAGATGGTGTGTGAAAAAAAAGGTGCCGTAGCCCAACCGGTTTAGGCTGTGTTCTGTGTGGTCGCGGGCGACTCGCCCGCGAGGCGGAGGCAAGACGCCCTTCGGACAGCCGGCCGAGCCTGCCCTGAGCGCAGTCGAAGGGCTGGCGCTACAATATACGTGGGATAAATTCATGACTGTTGCAACCGCGACTCTGACCAAAGTTCCCAACTACGTTAACGGGCAGTGGGTCGATTCCAAAGCCACCGAATGGCTTGACGTTATCAACCCAGCCACGGGCGAGGTGATCGCCCAGACCCCACTATCCGATGCCGCTGAAGTGGCAGCTGCGATTGAGGCTGCGGCGTCCGCATTTCCGGAATGGCGGCGCACGCCTGCCGAAGATCGTATTCAGCCGCTGTTCAAGCTGAAGCATATCCTCGAAGACCAGATCGGGGACCTGGCCCGCATCCTCACGCAGGAGAATGGCAAGACCTTCACCGAGGCCAAAGCCGAGTTGCGCCGCGCCATCGAAAACGTGGAGGTCGCCTGCGGCATTCCCACCATGATGCAGGGCTACAACCTCGAAGATGTGGCCCGCGGCATCGACGAGATGATGATCCGGCAGCCGCTGGGCGTGGTGGCCGCGATTGTTCCGTTTAATTTTCCGGGAATGATTCCGTTCTGGTTCCTGCCTTACGCGATCGCCACTGGAAATACTTTTGTCCTGAAGCCGTCGGAGCGGGTGCCGCTCACCATGAAGCGGGCATTTGAATTGATGGAGGACATAGGGCTGCCCAAAGGCGTGGTCAATCTGGTGAACGGCGGCAAAAATGCCGTCAATGCGCTGCTCGATCATCCCAAGGTACGAGCCATCAGCTTTGTCGGTTCGACGCCGGTGGCTCGGTACGTGTACGCCAGGGCGGGTGAGAACGGGAAGCGCGCGCAGTGCCAGGGCGGGGCCAAGAACCACGTCATCGTGCTGCCTGACGCCGACATGAAGATGACCACGCAAATCGTCGGCGACAGCGCTTTCGGATGTGCCGGACAGCGTTGCCTGGCGGTTTCCGTGGCCGTGACCGTTGGGGAAGCGCAAAAAACCTTTCGTGATTCGATTACCGAGGCGGCTGCGTCATTGCGCGTAGGCAATGGTCTCGACGAGGGCGTGCAGATGGGCCCTGTGATCACCCCACTGAGCAAGTCTCGAGTCGAGACCTTGATTGCGACCGGTGAGAAGCAGGGAGGAAAGATCCTGCTCGACGGGCGCAACCCGCGCATTCCGAAGGGCGACGCGGGCAACTTCGTGAAGCCGACGGTTCTGGACGCCGTGCCCGCCAGCAGTGAGCTGACCGAAACCGAGATCTTCGGTCCGGTGCTCAGCCTGGTCCACGCCAACGACCTGGACGAGGCGCTCGCCTTCCTGGAGCGCAGCCCGTACGGCAATCAGGCATCGCTTTTCACATCAAGTGGGGCGGCAGCGCGCCGTTTCCGCTATGAAGCTCCGGCTGGCAATATCGGCATCAACATTGGTGTAGCGGCGCCTATGGCGTATTTCCCGTTCAGCGGCTGGAAAGACAGCTTCTTCGGCATCATGCACGCGCAAGGACACGACGCCATCGAGTTCTATACCGAAAAGAAGATCGTGGTCGAACGCTGGGCGAAAGACCATTCGCGAAAATTCTAGAACAACTCACGTAGGGGCGGGTGCCCTCACCCGCCCGGCCGAGCGAAGCTCGGCGGAACGTTGGATCGCAAACGCGAAGATACTGGCGAGCGTTGCTCGCCCGCCCGGACGAGGGCGTCCGGGCCTACGTGGAGACCACTGAGAGGCACTCATGTCCGATACCATCCAGAAATACAAAGACTACGTGATGACTGGCTTCATGAAGTCAGTCGTGCCCATTGTGATCGACAAAGCGAGTGGCGTTACCGTCACCGATATCAACGGGCGCGAATATCTCGATTGCTTCGCGGGCATCTCCGTGGTCAACGCCGGCCACTGCAATCCTGACGTGATCGCGGCGGCCAAGGCGCAAATGGACAAGCTGGTCCACTGCTCGTCCTACATCTATCACGTGCAACCTGTCGCCGATCTGGCGGAAAAGCTGGCGCACATCGCGCCCCGCGGCCTGACCAAAACATTTTTCGGCAACAGCGGCGCCGAAGCCATCGAAGGCGCCATGAAGCTGGCCCGACTGTACACGGGCAAGCATGAATTCATCGCGCTCCACGCCAGCTTTCACGGACGCAGCTGGGGTGCGCTCAGCATCACCGGCAACATGGGACGCAAAAAGCGCGGCGGACCTTACGCCGCCGGTGTGTCCTTTGCGCCGGCGCCTTACGCCTATCGTTCACAATGGGCAAACGATCCAGAGGAATGCGGACGGCAGTGCGCCCTGGCCATCGAAGATGTGATCAGGTTTACCACGGCCGACGATGTGGCTGCATTCATCGCGGAGCCGGTGATGGGCGAGGGCGGAATCATTGTCCCGCCGTCCGATTACTTCAAGGAAGTGAAGAAAGTTCTCGACCGGCACGGCATCCTCTTTATTGCCGACGAAGTCCAATCTGGGTTTGGCCGCACCGGAAAAATGTTTGCCATCGAACACTACGGTGTCGAACCCGACATTCTGGTGACGGCGAAGGGAATTGCGAATGGCTTTCCGCTGAGCGCGTTTACCACGCGGCCTGAAATTGCCGCCGCCTACAGGCCCGGCGATCATCTGTCGACTTTTGGCGGCAATCCAGTCTCTTGCGCCGCCGCGCTGGCCAACATCGGTTACCTGGAGAAGGAAAATCTTCCCGCCCGCGCCACGGAGACCGGCAATTACGCCATGGCCAAGCTGCGCGACTTGCAGAAAAATAATCCGCTGATCGGCGAAGTGCGAGGCTTAGGACTGATGATCGGCGTCGAGTTGGTCAAGGACGAGAAGCTTACGCCGGCCACTTCCGAAGCGGAAGCGATTCGCGACGGGTTGCTCCGCCAGGGCGTACTGGTGGGTGTGGGTGGTGTCTACGGCAACGTCATACGCTTCCAGCCTCCACTCATCATCACTCGGCCGCAAATCGATCGGGCGATCGAGGCCTTCGAGGCGGTGTTGCAGGAAGTGGCCCAGCCGGCCCATGTGTAGCGGCTGGCTGTCTCGTCTTCAACTGACGGTTGAAATTTCTTTCCGGCCCCCGTTCTTTTTCCGCGCTTCAGAGACCACATACACCATCAGAATTCCCAGCTCCGGTTCAATGGGATGACGATAGCGGGGATGAGGAAAAACTGCGTAGTACACCATCGGGTAAAACAGGATCAGCCAGAGGAACAGCCAGGCCCCGGGCTTCCGTCGGCGCAGCGCGCGCGCCAGTCCCCAGATGGACAGCACTGAGGAAGCCAGGAAAACCGAATTTTTTATGGGAGCCAGTGACGGGATTTCCGACAATCGGGGAACACCGCCCCAGTAGTAGATGAAGCGCTTGAGGCAGAGGCCCAGGAAACGTGGATAATCTTCGCGAATGAAAGCCACCGCCTGGCGCTGGCGCTCGGCTACGTAGGCGACCTCGCCCATCTGGCGGTAGAGCCGCATCTGGTAAACGTTTTGAGTGGGATGCAGATACTCTCTCCAGGTTCCGTCGGCCCCAGGACCATTCCCAATGCGCAACTCGGCGCCGAAGTTCGAGCGCAGAGACATGACTCCCAGAACCCTGTAATTCCGCGCCAGCCAGGGTGCGATGCAGGCCACGAATACCAGGGCCGAGAGCGCAACCCCAGCCAGCGACCGCTTGCCCCCCTTCCAGCGCCGGTACCATGCCCAAAGTCCGGAAGCAGGCAGAAACGCCAGCAGGGAAGTGTTGGCCAGCGCCGCGATTCCCCAGAGCAGCCCGAACTGGAGCCACGGCAAAGGTCCGTCCCTCTCTTCCAGTTCGAGCGACAGCCAGAAGACCAGCGCAAGCAGCAACGCGGCCAGACTTGTCTCCCACACCCAGCGCGTGCACCAGTACATTACCGGCGGCAGCACCGCCCACAGCCAGGCGGTCCACATTGCCAGTTTTTCGGAGAAGCATCGTCTGGTAATCAGGAAAACAGGAATACAAGTCAGCGCGGAAAAGATGCTGTTGATGCTCAGCAGCACCAGCGCCGAGGCGTGGGTGTAAATCCCGAACAGTTTGAAAACTCCAGCAATGAGAAACGGATAGAGTGGCGGCTCCCACGCCGTCGGCCCGGTCGTTCCGCTGAAGGGATTGCTGAAACCCTGGCCCTGCGCGAGAGAGCGTCCGATGCGGCCCATTTCCCAGCCAAAGCTGAAGTTGTTGTCCAGAGTCTTGAACTTGTAAGTGTGAGCGACAAGGATCCAGCCGAAACGCAGGCCAAAAGCGACAACTACCATCCAGAAGAAAGACGTGCGCGCTTTGTTCCACCAACGGCTGAAGAGGCCCCCGCTGTTCGTGGCTCTCGGGGGAATCGTTGAGGCGGCATCAGCCATGGTTGGCAGTTCCATTTGTAGCTGATACGGCTGAGACCGGCAACAGCGGATTGGCGCCGCCGCACCAGCGCGGACGCTCGCGCCCACATTTGTCCAGCCGTTGAAGAACCGGGGCAGGACGCTTATATTGTATCGGGATGCTCTCTGCTTTTTAGCAGGGATCGAGGACACTTCATGGGCTGGCTGCAGAACAAGTTCGAAAAGAATTTCATGATCACCACCGTGGACTACGTGTTCAACTGGGCGCGTAAATCGGCGGTGTGGCCGATGACGTTTGGGCTGGCCTGTTGCGCCATCGAGATGATTGCCTCTTCGACGGCGCGCTTCGACATTGCCCGCTTCGGCTCCGAAGTCTTCCGTCCCAGCCCGCGGCAGAGCGATCTGATGATCGTGGCCGGTACGGTCACGTTGAAGATGGCCCCGGTGGTGAAGCGCATCTACGACCAGATGCCCGATCCCAAGTGGGTGATCTCGATGGGCGCCTGCTCCTCGGTGGGCGGTCCGTTTAATACTTATGCTGTGCTGCAGGGTGTGGACAAGATCGTTCCCACGGACGTGTATGTGATCGGCTGCCCGCCCCGCCCTGAGAATCTGTTCTATGCGCTGCTCAAACTGCAGGACAAGATTGATCAGATGTCGCTGGCCAAGCGGCCCACCGAAGTCCGGCTCGACCCCAACATGGTGGAGAATTTCAAACGCCAGGTGATGATCGCGCAGACGTTACAGCCGAAATAGCTGTCGGTCGCCAGTCGTCAGTCGTCACACAGCCCACGTGGCGACACCCGCTCCGGCCGGCTTGGCCCAGAGCAGCCTCGGCGCTCTAAGCCCATCAACCTGAGAGGACTCATGTCCAACTTCGTGAAACTCGCTTCCCAAACCGAACTTCCTTCCGAGGGCGAAGCTAAAGAATTTCCCTTGGGCGACAAGGTCATCTGCGTCGCAAACGTGAACGGAACCATCTCCGCTATGGATAACGTCTGCTTGCACCAGGGCGGTCCGTTGGGACAAGGCGTGATTGAGGGAGGCAAAGTGGTCTGTCCGTGGCACGGCTGGCAGTGGGACCCGAAGACGGGCCAGGCGGGGCAGAACCCTGGAGCGAAAGTTGCCGTCTATCCACTCAAAGTGGAAGCTGGCGACGTGATGATAGGAATGTAGGCGCGAGCGTCCCGCTCGTGCGTCCGTGCCACTGACCTGCACAGTCTACCCGCTGAAAGTGGAAGGCGAGACGTGATGACAGAAATCTAGACGCGACCCCTCTTGCGTCCTCGCCGCTGACCTGCACAAACGAGACGCACGCGCCCACATTTATCCCAGGAAACGGACGAATTTGTCTGGCTGGTTGTCGAATCCCGGGAACACCTGATTCAGGGCCTGATTCCCCAGATGCCGGTCCACGGCTTCGCCGAGCACCCGGCGGAAATCCGTCGTCACTGCAAGGTCCCTTCCTTCATGAAGCTGGGCCTGGTCGAGGCCGGGCCACGGCCCGTACACCTTGCCGCCTTTCACCGGTCCGCCCATCACGAACATCACGTTGGCGTGGCCGTGATCGGTGCCGCGGTTGCCGTTCTCGCGGGCGGTGCGGCCGAATTCCGACATGGTGACGACCACGGTGTCTTCGACCAGGTCGCCGAGATCGGTCCAAAAAGCGCCGAGAGATTGAGCAAACTCGCGCAGCACATTCGCGATCTGTCCCTGCGTGCTGCCTTCGTTGACGTGGTGGTCCCAGCCGCCGATATCGGCAAACGCCACTTGCACCCCCAGGTTAGCTTTGATGAGCTGGGAGAGTTGTTTGAGGCTGTTGCCGAAACGTCCCCGGGGATAATCCGCCCCTGCTGCCGGCTTGTACTTCGCGGGATCGGCAGCCTTCAGCATCTTTACCGCTTCGAAAGTTTCCTGGCCGCTGCCATGCATTACAGAATCTACCGAGTTCGCATACATGGCTTCAAACGTATTGGAGACAGGCCCTGCGTTCGGGTTGCCACCTCCCACGCCAAAGTCATTGATGTTGTTCACCGCCACGGCGGGTTCGGGCCCGGCAAGAATTCTCGGCAAAGACGGGCCCAGGCCGATGGCCCGAAACGCAGACTTGTCCGGGGGCGCCGGCAGAGAGCGCAAAGTGCGATTGAGCCAGCCGTCCTCGGTGGCCTTGATGCCGGGCGTGCCGGACTCCATAAAGTCCTGGGCATCGAAGTGGGATCGGCTCGGGTCAGGGGAACCAGCCGCATGCACGATGGCCAGGTGGCGCTGGCTCCACAACGGCTGCAAAGCGGAGATGGCGGGATGCAGGCCAAAGAACCCGTCCAGATCGATCACCGCGTTGCGCGGGATATTGATGGACGGCCGCATGGCGTAGTAAGCCTGCTCGCCGTGCGGGACCACGATATTCAGGCCATCCGCCGCGCCCCGCTGGAAGATGACCACCAGCCGCTTGTTGCCGGCTCCGGCTTCGGCGGCCGAGAAAGCAGCGCGCGTAAGAAAGCTCGGGACAGCGGCCGTCCCCACAACCGCCAACGCACCATTGCGAAGAAATACTCTGCGAGAAAACATGAGACCGCTCCTGGCTCCTGGCTTCCAGCTAACCACCAACGCCAACGACCGACGACGACGACTGAGTACTATCTTCTCTGAAACTCCGGCGATCCTAACAACAGGCCCGCGATGGCGCTCGTGTTCGGCGGACGAACTGGGTCATCCAGTCGGCGCTGGCTGATTTTCGGATCGTTCATCTGCGCGGCAATGGTGTCGTGCGTTTGCCTGGACACATCGCCTGCAAGCAAGCTGTTCTCCAGCCTCGCCAGCGTGCCTTGTGGATCCGCGGGCAAAGGGCTGGCGCCAAGCATCTGACCCTGGTCCACTTGAACGCCTCTGAGCTTTCCCGCCGTGAGCGTCAGCGCGAAGTTCATTCGCCCCAGGAGGGCCGATGAATTTACCCAGGCATCGGCCTTCATCGAATAACCCGTCGGCGGCTGCATGCCGTAGAGCGGCATGCCGAGATTTTGCAGCTGTCGAGCGAGCGGCAAGGCGTCGCTGACTTCGGCGCCGCTGGCCCGCACCGCCGAGACCACAAACTCGAAAGGAGTTTTCACTTTAGCGCGATAGGAGTCGGCGGCCCAGAATTCCGGCGAACGGAACATGGTCTTCAGTACTTCGCGAATGTCGCCGTCTTTCCTCAAGAAAATTTGTGTCATGCGGTCTACCAGGGCTGGAGGGGGATTGTCCGAGACAAAGCGCATTGCCAGCTTGGTAGAGATGAACTTCGCGGTGGCTGGATGGTGTGCCAGAATATGCAGCAGCTCGCGTCCTTCCTTCTCCCCGCCTGATTTTATGCGATGCCCGAGCACGTGCTTGTCCCCGGGCTCGTGCATCCGTTCCTCAAAGACGAAACCGCCGCCCTGCCGGGGTTGCCTCAGCGTCCAGCCGGTCAGGACGCGAGCCACTTCCGTGACGTCCTGCTGGGTGTAGCCGCCATTCACCCCCAGGGTGTGCAGCTCCATCAGCTCGCGGCCATAGTTCTCGTTCAGCCCGCTGCGCTTGTTCTTGGCCTGTTTCACCGGAGCCGGACGGCGTGGTCGAGAGCGCCCGCGCCAGTTGTAGTTGTTATTGTGCCGGTGAATACCGTTGGCGAAATCCGAATCCGGTCCCACACTGAGCCAGTTATCAAGGTAGAAGAGCATGGCCGGACTCTGCGCGGTCGCCAGCAGCAGGTCCTCGAACTTGCCCATGGCGTGCGGACGGATGACGTCGCGCTCATAGCTGGTCAGCAGGTAACGGTCGGCGCCTTTTCCGATAAACACATTGAAGTGATTGAACCAGAAATCAGTCATCACTTCCTCAAGCTGGCGGTCGCTGTAAATGGCGCGCAACAGCTTGCCCTGGACCAGTTCACTGGTCACAACTTGCTGCGGATTGTTGAGCGCCAGCAGAGTTTCGCGCTGTTGGGGCTTCATGCCCTCCATGAACTGGTCACGCTTGTCTCCCTTGAGCGAGGTTCCAATGGCACGCTGGTCCTGGGGCGACATTTTGAGAATCGCTTTCATGCGCTGATCAGGCGGCAATTCCAGCACGTCCTCGGCTTTGAGATCGGCGTAGAGACGGTCCTCGCGACGCTGGGCCTGTTCCTGGTCGCTCATCTCGATTGATTTCCCGGAAGCCCCGGCAGCCGATGGGTCCGTGTTCGCGGCTTCCTGCTTCTGCTCTTTTTTTTCCTGATAGCGTTCCAGTTGCGCCTCGTAGACCGCGTGCCGGGCGGAGTCGGAAGGCATCGACTGCTTCCCTTCAGCAATGGCCTTGATCACTTGCGGAGGCGGAAAATTCTCCACGATCTCGCGCGTGTTCATGCGCAGCGTGCGCAACGGTTCGAGGCGGACCTCGAGAGCGTGATCGTCGATCTTTTCAGGATGTAATTGTTGATCAATCCACTTGTCCACGCCCATCGCCGCAACTCTCTCGACATCACCGGGGCGTGGCCCGAAGGCAAGACGGTTGAGCGCATGCAGCGCACGTTTTTGCTCATCCATCGGGGTGGCGGCAGAATTCCGCTTGTCTTTCTTGGCTATGGCGAGCGGAACGGTTGCTGCCAACCCCAGCGCTAATACCGTAATCAGAAGGCCGATTTTTGATCGCAAGAGATTCATGCGGACTGCATGTTCAGGCCGAGAGGTGCTTGAGTATTGCTAACCCGAGGGAGCGGAAAAGTTGCTGGGCGGGGAGGTTATTCCCGTTCAATCTGGCGGCCTTGCCGAGCTGGTAAGGGGGCTATTGAGAACCAATATCAATTTACTAAATACAAGTTAATACAGTGAGTTACATGATAAATCTACGTATTTACTTGAGGCTTAACTTAGGTCAGGTACAAGCGACCATGGGTTATTTTGTGTTGCAGGGTGGCGGCCAGTTGGTCGATATCCCCGGCGGCGATGTTAACCGCCATGCGGTCCTGGAGAAATGGGGCGCGATTGCTGCCGACCGAGTCGCGCCGGATTTGCAAAAGCAATCCGTGAACTGCATGGGGGTCAAATTTCAGAGGGGAAAGGCGGACGATCTCACTCAGGGTATTGCCGACCGAGAGCGGTTCGCGATAAGGCCGCTCGCTGGTCATGGCGTCGAAAGTGTCGGCCAGCCCGATGATCCGCACCGGCATGGCGACCTCCTCCATCATCAGCCCGTCGGGATATCCCGAGCCGTCGCCCCGCTCGTGGTGGGAACGGACGATTTCCGGAATGCGCGGCCAGGGAAACTCTACGCCGCTCACGATCTGATGTCCCACCACCGTGTGGTCCGCCATTTCGCGGAACTCCTCGGCGTCGAGAGAAGAGGGCTTGCCGAACAGACGTTTATCCACCGCGACTTTGCCGATATCGTGCAGGTAGCCGGCGGAACGCAGAGCAGCCACGTCGTTAGGTTCCATGCCCATGGCTTCTCCGATGGCCGAGGCATAACGCCCCACCCGCAAAGAATGGCCGTGAATGTTCACATGCTTCACGTCGATCGCGGTGGCGAAGGCTTCGAGCGCCGTGTCATAAAAACCGTGGAGAGAAGCCAGCAGACGCAGGTTCTCGGAAACACGCTGCGCCAGGGTCTGCGACAGGACGTGGTTCTGCATGGCAATCGCGACGTAATTGCACAGCAGATCGAGTGCCCCCAATTCTTCGTCGTCGAAGAGGGCATCGCCCTCGCGCCGGCCCAGCGCCACCAGGCCGACAAGCTTTCCACCGACTTTCAGCGGAGCGATGCACTTGAACAGTTCAGGCGCTACGTTTCCGTTCGAACTCAGGAAGGTTTCATAGGAACCCGGGTTGAGGACGATGGGGCCGCGCGCCGAAGCGAGCGCGTGAACGTGCTTCGGCAACAAGGGCATGATGGCAGGCTCGGGCATCAAGGCGAAGCCTTCGGACGCCACGGAGGAAAGCATGGAAGGCTTGTCGCTGAAGGTAAAGAGCACGGCCTCGCGCGCGCCGCCGGCCTGGAGCAACGCCGAAACCATGGCCCGCGCGGTCTGCGGAAATTCACGCTCCGCCGTCATCTCAGGGCCGAGATCGGACAGAGCTTCCACAGTTCGCAGCAGCCGCCGCAAATTGTTTTTCTGCACAGCCACGCACGGATGCGGGCAAAAGACCAGAGCAGAAAAAGAGTAGCATGCGGCGAAACCGCGGGATACGGAGCTTGTTGGTTAGTTTGGTGCTAGGAAGAGGTTTCAACCCGCGGCACTCAGCCTGTTACATACAGCCTGGTTCAATCAGCAAATGTTGTCATCCCGACCGGAGCGCAGCGAAGCTGAGCAAAGTGGAGGGACCCGCTGTTCCCCAAAGCCTCCAGTTCTCCTTCATGCAGGAACTAGAAATGCGTCCGCAACTCGGAGAATTTTTCCACCACCAGCAACTGTCTTGGCGGTTCCACTGAATCCACTTCCTCGTGTTCCAGGACCCAGGTGGCGCCATGCGGGACGAACACGGCATTCAGTCCGGCGGCCAGGGCGGGGTTGATGTCAGATTTAGGGCTGTTGCCCACCATCCAGGTAGCATCGGGCTCCAGGTCGTACTTCGAAGTGACTGAGAGATAGGTAGAGACGTTCTTTTCGGAGACGATCTCTACCGCGGAGAAATATTCCTTCAAGCCCGAGCGTTCGACCTTGCCCGATTGCTCCGGTACGGCACCCTTGGTCATCAGGATCAGGTGATGGCGCTCGGACAGATATTGCAGTGTTTCAGGTACGCCCGGCAGGAGTTCCACCGGGTGGCCGGCAATGGTGTGGGCGAATCCATTGATGGTCTCGTGCAGGGCAGGAGTAATGGGATCGACCGCCAGGCGCTCGAACGTCTCAACCAGGGAATGCGCGAAGCTATGCAGCCCATAACCGTGGGTGACAATGGACTCACGCTCCACCTGGTTCAGCACTTCGCGCACTTCCTGGGGAGAGTACTCGTGGTGATTCAGGAACGCGATAAAGTTCGCAATCGCACGCTCAAAATAGATGTTGTTTTCCCAAAGCGTATCGTCGGCATCGACCAGAAGGGTCTGGGCACCATTTGAAAGTTTGTCCGCAGTCATCGCACAACATGATAACGAGGAAGAGCAAGCTTGGCGAGATGCTCCTTTGCGTACTTTGCGAAACCTTTGCGACCTCTGCGGTTAAAGATTTTGACCGCAAACGCACGCCAAGAACGGCAAACTAGACTTCTGTTCGTACGAAACATGCATCAGGAGCTCTGTTAAAATCAAAAGGATGATCAAACAGGGCTTCCTCCTTCCCCTGCTCCTTACCGTTCTCATGATTTCTTCCACCTCAGCCCAGAAACGCAAGCGGCCGGCGATCATGACAGGGTCGGCCGCCAAGGGCGCGGCCTCGGGTGGCATGCAGGTGGCTCCGGACCTGGCCCTGCGCCTGGCAAAGTTTCGCCGCGTTGACATGCCCTTCCGCTCCGCCGGACTCACCGTGCGCGAGAAGCAACTCGTGGGAAAACTGGTGGACGCATGCCGCTACCTCGAAGATATCTATTGGCGGCAGAGCGATCCCGAGGGCTTGACGCTCTACCAGTCTTTAGCGACCAGCAAGAACCCGAGAGACCAGGAACTGCGCCACTATCTGTGGATCAACGGATCGCGTTTCGACCTGATCGAACAGAATCGGCCTTTTGTCGGGATTACGCCCATGCCGCCGGGCCGCGGATTTTATCCCGACGGCCTGACTCGTAAACAGATTGAGCAATATGTGCAGGACCACCCCGACAAGAAAGACGAAATTTACAGTTCCACCACGCTAGTACGCTGGCACGGAGACCGCCTCGAAGCAGTGCCTTATCACATTGCCTACCGCTCATTCCTGGAACCCGCCGCCCGGGACCTGCGTGAAGCCGCTGGTTTGAGTGACGATCCTGCGTTCGCGAATTTCTTGCGTATGCGCGCCGATGCCCTGTTGACCGACGACTACTTCAAAAGCGATCTGGCCTGGCTCGATTTGAAAGACCCGAAGTTCGATGTGATCTTCGCTCCCTACGAAACCTACACCGACGGGCTTCTTGGAGTAAAAGGCTCCTACGGCGCTGCGGTGCTGGTGCGCAATGAAGCGGAAAGCGAGAAGCTGGCGATGTTTCAGAAGTACGTGGCGGATGTGCAGGACGCGCTACCCCTGGCTCCCGAGGACAGGCCATCCAAGCACGGCCTGGAAACGCCGATGGAGGTCATGGACGCACCGTACCGCGCGGGCGACTTGCGCCACGGCTACCAGGCTGTAGCCGACAACCTGCCGAATGATGCTCGAGTCCATGAGCAGAAGGGCAGCAAGAAAATCTTCTTCAAGAACTTCATGGACGCGCGGGTCAACTACGTGGTTCTTCCGCTGGCACAGTTCATGATGCCGCCGGAACAGGCCTCCAAGGCCTCCGCGGAAGCCTATCTGCTGTTCGCTATCATGCACGAAATGGCGCATGGCCTGGGCCCGGCCTACTCGCGTACTGCAACCGGCAAAGTCGCGGTTCGAGAGGCCATTGGTCCCGTCTACAGTGGTCTGGAAGAAGCGAAAGCCGATGTGGTCGGGATGTTCGGCCTGAAGTGGCTGGTCGATCACGACGTGTTGCCCAAGGAAAAGCTGGAAGAATATTACGCTTCGTACGTCGCCGGAATTTTCCGCACCGTACGCTTCGGTACAGGCGAAGCCCACGGTCAGGCGGAGATGATGGAGTTCAACTATCTCCTGGAGCGGGGCGCCATCAAGCGGCAATCCTCGGGAATGTATGCGATTGACTATGCCGCCATGCCCGGCGCGCTGGCTGATCTGGCCAAGGAACTTCTGGAAATTGAAGCCACGGGAAACCGCGAACGCGCGGAGAACTGGTTCAAGAAATATGACGTTATGTCCTCGGACCTGCAAGTGTCTTTGAGAGTAGCGTCGAAAGTGCCGGTGGATATCGACCCGGTGTTCTCGTTCCCAGAGACGGTCAAGTAGCCGTACGGTCTATGTAGGGGCAGGTGTCCCACCTGCCCGGCCGAGCGAGGCTCGGCGACAGGCGAGTTATCAGGATTTTAGAGGAACACCGGCGAGCTGCGCTCGCCCACCCAGACGAGGACGTCTGGGCCTACGCAAATCTATCCTACAAACTCCACTCGCGCCTCTCGCGGAATGATTCCTGCTTTGTGTCCCATGTCCAGCAGGCGGCGTACTGCTTCGCGTCCATCCGGCCCGTAGTCCAGGGTGCGCTCGTTGACGTACATGCCCACGAACTTGTCGGCCAGCTGAGGATCGACGTCGCGGGCAAATTGCATGGCGTAGGCCAGGGCCTCGTCCCGATGGTCGAGCGCGTACTGAATGCTCTCTCGCAGGGCCCCTGAAACTTTTGCCGTCAGTTCCGGTCCCAAACTGCGCCGTATGGCATTTCCTCCCAGAGGCAGCGGCAGCCCGGTAATTTTCAGCCACCACTTGCCCAGGTCCACGATGCGTTGCAGGCCGGCCTTGGAGTAGGTCAACTGGCCTTCGTGGATGATGAGGCCCGCCTCGTAATTCCCGGCCACGACTTGCGGAATGATCTGATCGAAGGGCACGACCTCGGTTTCAATCCCAGGCGCGAAAAGCCGTAACGCGAGATAAGCGGTGGTCAGAGTGCCGGGTATGGCAATTTTTTTGCGCTTGATTTCGCTCGGGGAAAATCCCTGGGTGGCCACAATCATGGGGCCGTAGCCATCGCCCACGCTGCCTCCACTGGGCAGCAGAGCGTAGCTGTCCTGAATGTAGGGATAAGCGTGGAACGAAATGGCCGTCACGTCATAGACGCCGTCGCCCTCCCGTGCCTTCTGGTTCAGGGTCTCAATGTCGCAGAGCGTATGAGTGAAGCGCAGCCCAGCGACGCGCACCTTGTTGGTGGCCAGAGCGTAAAACATAAAAGCGTCATCGGAGTCGGGACTGTGCGCGATGCTGATTTCACGCGTGGACGCACTGCCGCGCGACAAATCCTTCGTTTCGGGTACCAAAGCTGCGGTCGCTCCAGAGGGGGTTTCGACGAAACTCATGCCTGCTCCTTGCGGACACGCTGCCATCCGGTTGAGACTCCGGCGGCCAACATGACCTTGATCACTTCCGCGAACACGAACCAGTAGAGCCCAAAGCGCGCTGCCTGGGCGAAAGAGTGGGTCAGCACTGCCAGCCATGAAAGACCGCCGGCGAACAACACCACTTCGGCCAGCACGCCCGCGGCAGCGGCACGAGCGAAACTGGCTTTGCCGCGTTCCATGATCCAACCCGCCAGGGCGGCGACGAAGGGATACGCCAGCAAAAAGCCGCCAGTCACACCCAGCAACTGGGCGACGCCGCCCGGTCCCATGGGATTGAACACCGGCATTCCCGAAGCTCCCTCTACCAGGTAAAGCGCCAGTGCGGCAAAGCCGCGACGGCTTCCCAAAGTCAAGCCGACCAGAAGCACGCCAAAATTCTGCATGGTCAGAGGCACCGGAGTGAACGGCAGTGGCACGGTCACCCACGCGCACAGAGCGACAAACAGGCTGGCGCTCACTACAATCGCCGCCTGTTCCGCCAAGTAGAGAGCGCGACTGCCGGGGTTGAGGGCAAGACTAGCTGGCTTCGCCATGTTGCAGGTTCTCCGTGTCAGGATCTGAAAGGCATGCGCCTGGCATAACGAAAAGACTCGGGGTTAATCTTTGCCGTGGGTTTCTCTGGAAGACGATTCCTTCAGGTGGGTCCGCACTCGAAGGTAGGCCGCCAATCCGACCAGAAACACGGCTACGGTGCTCAGGGCCAGGATCAGGAACAACCAGATCATCCGCACGATGTCCTAGGATATCAAAAGGAAGTGCAACGTGCTGCCGGAAGCGCCCTACACGCTCATCCTCACTTGCCGGCCATGGCGCGCTCAACGTCATCGGCGGTGTGGGGCAGATTGGCAGTCAAGTCGATCAACTTGCCGTCCTGGTCGACATAAAGAATGTCTTCAATCCGCACACCCAGCTTTTCTTCCGGAATGTAGATTCCCGGCTCGATGGTAAACACTGCTCCCGGACCGAGCGGAACGTCGTAGTCACCGGCGTCGTGGACATTCAATCCGACGTAGTGGCTGAGTCCGTGAATGAAATATTTTCCCAGGGGCTCGCCGTGCAGGTCCTTGCCGTGGGTATTGATGTAGCTATAGGCCACATTGTAGATGGAATCCGGCTGGTCTTTCCGCAAGTGCGACTTGCCCGAGCGGAACGCCGCAATGGCGGCCTGTTGCGCTCCGAGGACGATATCGTAAATCTCCCGCTGACGGGGGCTGAACTTCCCCGACACGGGCAGCGTTCGTGTGATGTCGGACGCGTACATGGAGTATTCCCCGGCGGCGTCAATCACCACGACGTCTCCAGCTTGCATGGTGCCGGAGTCGTCGGAATAGTGCAGCACGGTCGAATTGAAACCTGATCCCACGATGGGGGCATAAGCCGCACGCTCACAACCGCGTTTTCCCCACTCATACTGCATCAGGGCGGAAACCTCACGCTCGGTGATGCCCGGCTTGACCGCGCGCATGGCTGCAAAATGCGCGGCAATCGAGGCGTCGGTGGCATGACGGATGCGCTCGATTTCCCCCGAGTCCTTGAACGTTCTGAGCGCCGCCAGCATCGGCCGCACATCCTGGAAAGACACTCCTACGGGAAACGCATTGGCTCGTTGCAGCCAATCCAGCGGGGCGGTTGAATTCGAAATCTCGCCGTCGGCAACCACATCCGTATAGATAATGGCTCTTTTTGCCGGAAGCAGGCGCACCAACTCCGAGCGCAGATTGTCGAGAACTTCGACGTGCTCGAATCCTGTAATTTTGCCAGCGTCGGGATTGTCCGCGCCGAGTTTCGGCCCAGTCCACTTTTCCTGCGAAGGGTTGTGATTGGGAAGAAAAAGGATCTCCGTATAGGCGTGATCTTCCGCGCCGCTTCCTCCGACGATGAGCAGAGCTGCTCCGGGCTCGCTCCAGCCGGAGAGGTAGAAAAAATTGTCATCGGGACGGTAGCCGTAAAGATCGTTCGGTCCCTCGGCTTCATTCGAAGCAAACAGTAGTACGGCGCCGCCATTGGCCTTGCTCGCCACAGACTGCCGGCGAGCACGGAAATCGGAGTTGGGTTGGCGGTCGAGAGCCCATGTGAGTTGAGAAAAAAGAAAACAAAGCAGCAAGGCCTTTCGCATTCGTGGTCCCTCGTCCGTGGTTCCAAGCTATTTGCTGTTACTGGTGACGGATTTGCTGGCCGCAATCAGGGCGTCCACGTTGGTTTTGTCGACCAGCGACGATCCCGTATCGACGAATGCCGGAATGGGGGAGAAGCTGTCCTTGGCCCAATCATGGCCCAGATTGGACAACTTGTGGTGGTAGAGATCATCCAGCATTTTCAATCCGACAAAACTCATGGTGTAAGGCTTTTGCGAGATGGTGGCTGCAATCACGCCCTTCTGGATCCACTCCAGGGTTTTGTCATCCGTATCCATGGCCACGATGACTTTGTCTTTGACTCCGTTGTTGCTCAATACGGTGGCGACCTCCTTGCCTGCCAGCGCTTCCAGGCACACAAAAGCGTCGGTCCGCTCCTTCTTGTCGTTGCCCAGGATTTCGGTGGTGGTGTCAAAGGCGATGCGGGAATCACCCTTCATATCCACGATGCGAGTGATCTTGATTTGCGGGAAGGCCTCGAGGGCATCGCGGTAGCCACGCAGACGCTCCTTCAGGTTGGCCTGCTCGGGGATGGTAAACACAACCACATTGCCTTTGCCATTCATTTCCTTGGCCAGTCGCTGGCCGCCGATCTGCCCGGCGTGGTAGTTATCCGTCCCGATAAAGAAGAGGCGCTTGCTGGAGGGCGCATCTGAATCCACCGTGATCACGGGGATGCCGGCGGCAATGGCACGATCGATGTCGTCTTTCATAAGCGCGGGATCAGCCACCGAGATCAGGATCCCGGTAGCTTTGCTCCGCACCGCTTCTTCGAACGCCTGCTGCTCCGCCTTGGGGTCATAGCTGTCCGGACCCGCGAATTCGGAGCGCACCTTGAGCTGCAGGGCGGCCTGGAACAGACCGGCACTGCCAGCCTGCCAGTAGGGAATCTTCACATTGGTAGAAATAAGGTAGTACTTCTCATCGGCATCGTGCCCGGTTCCACAGCTGACCAGGAAAACCAGCAGAATGCCAAGAACTACTTGGGCAGGTACCGTGAAGTGGCGCATCGGATCCTCCTTACGAACCGACGTGACCGCGTCCAACCGGACGCGAAACGGTATGAATTCTAAACCTCCATCGGAGGAAAAGAAAGAAATTGGAGCGCCGGAGAATGTCCTGGATTCGCTGAAATGGTCTTGCTTTGCGATCTTTGCGGTCTTCCTTCGCGTCCTTTGCGGTAACGAGTCTGACCTGCGGCCGAATCGTTCAAAAATCTAAACCGTAAAGTTTGTCCAGAAGGGGCGCGAAGACCGCAGAAGGCGGACTCGGCTACACGCCCACGGGGAACGGCTTCGTATGGGTCTCGGCGCTCAGCGACAAACCCGAGAACCGTCCTTGCAACAATGACATCAACCCCGTGTACCAGTAGCCGATCACGAACAAAACCAGAAAAGGCACGGTGATGTAGTTCTCGTTGGCGATGGCGTAGTAGACGGTGAGGGCGAAATAGCCGCCGATCAGGAGCTCCACCCACGGCACCCAGCCCAGGCGGCGCCGGTACTTGGCGGCGTTGATCCGGTCTTTTTTGGATTCCACACGATATTTTGGAGTGCGTGCAAAGGCCGACTGCTGTCCCACCAGCGCTTCCAGCACGGCGCGCGTGTTGGTAATGGTCAGGCCAATGCCCAGTGCCATCAAGATGGGTAGATAGAGCAGGGCCCGGGGCCAGCTCCTTGGAAACAGCTCGCGCTGCGAAACCAGGTAGAAGCTGGAAATCGAAAACGTGGATGCCAGGAACAGCGGCAGATCGATGTACAACATCTGGAACCATCCCTGGTAGAACCGGATGATCATGGCCGGCAAAAGCAGCACGGACAGCACGACCATCAGCGGATAGCTGAGATTTGCGGTCAGGTGATACCAGGCTTCCAGCTTTACTCGAACCGGCTGGTCGCTCCTGAGTACACTGGGCAAAACCTTCTTCGCAGTCTGGATCAGGCCCTTGGCCCAGCGTGCCTGCTGGGTCTTGAACGCGGTCATTTCTACCGGCAGCTCGGCGGGACACTCCACATCCTGCAGGTAAATGAATTTCCAGCCCTTGAGCTGGGCCCGATAGGACAGGTCGGTATCCTCGGTGAGCGTGTCATGCTGCCAGCCTCCGGCTTCCTCAATCGCGCTGCGCCGCCACATTCCCGCCGTCCCGTTGAAATTGAAGAAGGCATGGCTGCGGGCCCGGCCCGAATGTTCCAGTACGAAGTGTCCGTCGAGCAGAATGGCCTCAACTTCGGTCAGGCAGGAGTAGTTGCGGTTGATGTGGGTCCAGCGGGTCTGCACCATACCGATTCCGGGATCCGCCAAATGATGTACGGTTCGCATCAGGAAGTCTTCGGTCGGAACAAAGTCGGCGTCAAAGATGGCAATCAACTCGCCTTTCGCGGTATGCATCCCTTCCGCCAGCGCACCCGCTTTATAGCCTTCACGATTCGTGCGGTGATGGTAGGTAATGGGGACGCCGCGAGCTGCGTACTGCTCGACCAGGCTCTGGGCGACCGCTTGGGTCTCGTCGGTCGAATCGTCGAGCAGCTGGATGTCAAGCTTTTCACGGGGATACTGCAGGCGGCAAACAGCTTCCAGCAGGCGTTCAATTACGTACTGCTCGTTAAAAACCGGAAGTTGCACCGTGATCCGGGGCAGCTCCGAAAAGTGCCCAGCCGGTTCCGTGGTGCGATTGTCTCGGTGCTTGTAATAAAGATATACCAGCACATAGCGGTGCAGACCGTACGAGGCCAGCAGGACAAGAACGACAAAGTAAGGAATCAACAGCGCCATGTCAAAGGCGTTGGCGTGGTAAAGGCCCCGAAACGTGGTGTCGAGAAAATGCTGGCGAATGTACTGGCCGATGCCCCGCGAGGCCACGAAGGCGGCCAGAGTGGGAAGCGAAATTGACGCGATGCCCAGGGATCGTCTCCAGTCGGTCCCGGCGGACCAGTCCAAGACCTTCCATTGTACCTGAAGCCAGGCTGCCGGCCTTTCGGCAGCCAGTCCGTAAGCAGTTCAATTAGATGTACTTATCGACGGCAAGGTGGAGGAGGCTTCGGACCACAAGGCCTCTGCCTCAGTCAGCGTGGATTTCGCCATCCCCGGTTCGTCGAAGTGAGCTTTTCGGCTTCCCCGGGCCCCCAGGTGCCAGGGGCATAGGGATGAACCGGGGTCGCATTGTCGAGAACAGGCTGTAGGATCCTCCAAGCCTCTTCGACGTAGTCTTCGCGGGCGAAGCGTGTAGAGTCGCCGTGTATGGCGTCATCCAGCAGTTCCTGGTAGGCGGACAATTCGGCGGGATCGGAATTCTGGGCCGCGAGAAGTTCGACGCGATCTCCCGTCATCTCGTCCCCAGGCTTCTTTACCAGCGCTCCGATCGCGATGGCAAGATCAGGCGTGACGCGGAATCGCAGATAATTGTGAGCCGGGGCGTGGCCCGAAAAGGTTGCCGGAGACTGGCGCAATACGGCAGTCACCTCGGTGACCGTGACGGGCAACGATTTTCCCGCGCGAATGAAGAACGGGACATCCTTCCAGCGCCATGAATCAATATGCAGGCGCATGGCCACGTAGGTTTCCACGGTTGAATTCGGCTTGACGCCGGCTTCGTCGCGATAGCCGTTGAACTGTCCTCGCACCACGTCGCCGGGCGCCAGAGTTCTAATTCCCCGGAGCACTTTCACTTTCTCGTCTTGCAGGCCTGGATTTGCCATGGCCACCGGGGGCTCCATGGCAACATTGGTAAGCAATTGGAACAGATGGTTCTGGACCACATCCCGAATCGCGCCGGCTTGCTCATAAAACGCCCCCCGGCCCGCGACCCCGAAGTCCTCTGCCATGGTGATCTGGACGCTTTCCACGTAGTGGCGGTTCCAGATCGGCTCCATGAAAGCGTTGGCAAAGCGGAAAAACAGAACATTCTGGACTGCGTTCTTCCCCAGATAGTGGTCAATACGAAAAATATTGTCTTCCTGGAATGCCGTATGGAGTGTGGCATTCAGCTGGCGAGCGGAATCCAGATCATGTCCGAAGGGTTTTTCTACCACCACTCGAGCGCCCTCCGAACATCCGGAGGATTTGAGTTGCTTTACCACCTCGCCAAAAAGATTCGGTGGGATTGCCAGATAATGCAAAGGGTGCTTGGCGGCCCCGAGCTGCTGCCGCAACTGCCGGAAAGTCGCGGAGTCAGTGTAGTCGCCGTCAATGTATTGCAGCACGCTGCTCAGCTTGGCAAACGCCTTTGGATCCAGGCCACCGTAGTGCTCAACGCTGTCCTGGGCGCGCTGCTTGAGCTGATCGAGTGTCCAGTCCGACTTCGCCACCCCGATGACCGGCATGTTGAGTTCATCGCGCTGGGCCAGCTGCTGCAGGGCAGGGAAGATTTTCTTGTGGGCCAGGTCCCCGGTTGCCCCAAAAAATACCAATGCATCGGAAATTATTTCACTCATCGACTACCCTCGCGGTCCGTGGATTCTGCCCACGGCGGCAATTTCACAATCGATTGGCAGGTAATTGTCAATTCGACAAGGCATTCAGCTTTATATGGTTGCACGCAAACTGCTCGGGGTTGCCCGGCGGGAATAGGCGCACTCTAGTTGAGGAAATATGTCCGATAGAGCGTGTCGCGCTGAGCGGGCTTGAATCCGGCGTCGCGGATGATGCGGCGCAACTCTTCTTCCGTGGTGCAATTGGTCACGCCTGCGGCCCGCACGACATTTTCCTCGAGCATGACCGATCCCACGTCGTTGCCCCCGAAGCGCAAACCCATCTGGCAGACTTTCAATCCCTGGGTCACCCAGCTTGATTGCACATTCAGGAAGTTCGAAAGATACAGCCGGGAAATAGCCAGGACTTTCAAGTATTCGACCGCCGTGGCTTCGTCCCAGTGTCGACCGCCCAAGGCCGTGTTGTGGGGCTGGAAGCTCCACGGGATGAACGCAGTGAAGCCGCCGGTTTCTTCCTGTAATTCGTAGAGCCGCTGGAAATGATTCACGCGATTTTCAATGTTCTCGCCCACCCCGAACATCATGGTGGCGGTGGTGCGCATGCCCAACTGGTGCGCGGTGCGATGCACGTTAATCCAGTCTTCCGTCAGGCACTTGAGCCGGGCGATCTTGTAGCGGACTTCATCGTCGAGAATCTCCGCTCCGCCCCCGGGGATGGAATCGAGTCCAGCGTCACGCAGACGCACAATGGTGTCGCGAATGCTCAACCCGCTGTATTCAGCGATGGCGATGACTTCCGACGCCGAATAGCAATGCAAATGGACCTTGGGGAACCGCTGCTTGATGCCGCCCAGCATTTTCTCGTGCCAATCGATCTTGAGATCGGGATGCAGCCCGCCCTGCATCAGCACCCCGGTGCCGCCCAGTTCCACGGTTTCCCGAATCTTGTCGTAGATGGTGTCAAACTCGAGGATGTATCCTTCTTTGGCTGCGGGACCCTTCAAGGGCCGATAGAAGGCGCAGAAGGTGCAATATTCGGTGCAGAAATTCGTGTAATTAATATTGCGGTCGATGACGTAGGTAGCAACGCCTTCAGGATGCAGCCGGCGCCGCACCGCGTCGGCTTCCATGCCGATACCGATGAGATCGTCGGAGCGGAACAGGTCAAGGGCTTGCTGTTTGGTCAGGGACATGGCGATACGAACCGCTAGGGAGATTCTATCGGACTCGGGATATTAGTGCCAAACCTACACCTTGAACCTGTCATCCCGAGCGCAGCCTCGAGCCGCGCTGGCGCGGTGAGAGCAAGTCGAGGGACCTCTAGTTCACCCGCGCCTTAGCAGTTCATAGGGGTCCTTCGACTCCGCGGGATGTTTCGCAGGCGAAACCTCCCGCTCCGCTCAGGATGACAACGCAAAACCTACGCCGTGGCAGTCCGCTTCTTGTAGCGGTAGTACTGCACCAGAGAAAAGACTCCGGCGATCACGGCCAGCCCAATCAGGGTGAATAGTGCGGGCTTGTAATAGCGCGAAAAGAACCTGACGATATGTCTGCCATACATCGCGCCCAGGCCGGCCACAATGGTGAAACGGATTCCGCGGCCCACAGCGAGGGCAAAAACGAACTTTTTGCGGGAGTATTGCATGGCCCCCGCCGCCAGCAGAAATGGGACAATCGGAAAAGGTGGCGGTAACAATGCAGGCACGGCCACGGCCCCAAATCCCCAACGTTCAAAGCGCTTGAAGACCTTGTCGGCTTTGCTCTTGGACAGCCTTCGTTCAAAGGCCTCCTTGCCGCCTTTGCGGGCCAAACCGTACGTGATGTAGCCGCCGAGGACCGCGCCTAGAGTCGCCATAAGCGCGTAGTACCACCACCGCGACGGGTGATGGGCCGCAAGCAGAATCGTCAGAACATCCATGCTCCCCGGCAGCGGCACCAGCGAGTTGTCCGCCAGTCCCAAAAGGACCAGGCCGATGCCACCTCGGTGCCGGAGCCAACTCCCGACCGAAGCGGCGATCATCAAGTGAAGCTGGTTTGACATTTCCCTTAGGGGCAATGCTTCAGATGCGAGTGGTACGGCCAGCCCGGATGAAGGCTACGTAGCTGCAACTTTGGCCACGTCGAGAAAGCGCAAGGACGGCGCCTCCGGCAACGCGCCACATTCGCTGGCATAACGGTAGAAGAGCTGCAACCCGTCCAGACACGCGGGGTCGAGGTCATAGTGAATATTTTCAGTCAGATACGACTTTATTTCGGTTTCGCTCAAACCCAGGCGTGGAGCCCACTCGCGAGCAATCCGGTCAAGATTCACGGGCTGCAAACCGTGGTCGCGCGAGTCCTGAAATACGCCGGCCAGATCGAGGGTAGCTGGAGCATTCCTCAAAGCGGCCTGCCGTACTGCCCAGAAGGCAAAAACAAAAGGCTTGCCGGTCAGACGAATCCATTCTTCGGCCAAGTCGTAGGTGAAATAGCGAGAGCGATCTACCTTCAGGGCAGGATCGCCAATCACCAGGCCGGCGTCGTGCTCTTGCATCATCCTTTCGACGTCCGGAGCCATGGGTGCGAAACTTCTGCCCTGACCCCACCATTTGGCGAAAAGCACCTTGGTCAATGCCACCGAGGTGAGAGAAGAAGTATCGAGCGCAACCGACCGTATCTGGTCGAGCGGAACCTTGCTGACCAGAAGGATGGAGCGCACCGGGCGGCGCGACGCGATGGCGACTCCCGGCAGGATGGACAGCTCCGGGATGCTGGCATACGCGGCAGCCGGAATGATGCCAATGTCCGCCGAACCCCCGCCCAGTTCAACGGCGCATTGCGAAGGAACAGTGTAGGCAATGTCGAAGGCCGTTCCCGAGTTTCCATGCTCGAAATCCCACATCAGGGGGGCAGTATTAAGGTAGGAAATCGCGGAGATACGAAGGCGTTTCATGCGGCCAATGTTCAATTTTAACAGAGGAGTGTGTCGTGTGACCTTGACATCGTTTTTTGCGGATGTATAGAGTCCGCGGGTCAGACGATGCGGAGGTGGTGAAGTGCCGGAAGCCCTGGCTGTGAGTTCGAAACCCAGCGAAAGCCTGGCCTTGCAGTGGCTGGCTCTTACCCTGACCCCGCGGTTGGGTCCTACCCGGGCGCGGCGGCTGGTCGAACATTTCGGCGGCGTGCAGAACGTTTTCAAGGCCTCACTGACCGAACTTGAGGCGACCGGAATTCAAGCAGTTTCGGCGCAGTCGCTCGGGACCGGCCAATCCATGGAGTTAGCGCAGGACGAAATGGGGCGCGTGGCGGCGGCCGGCGTTTCCGTCGTCTGCCTGGATGATTCCACTTATCCCGCGCAACTGAAACAGATCTACGATCCGCCGCTGGTCCTTTATGTGCGCGGAAATGTGGATGCAATCACACAACCGGGAATTGCGGTCGTAGGCACGCGCCATCCCACTCCCTACGGACTCGGAATGGCGGAGCGGTTAGCCTGCGATCTCGCGGCCCGCGGGCTGGTCATTTTCAGCGGCCTGGCTCGCGGCGTGGACGCGGCAGCGCACCGCGGCGCAATCAACGCCAAGGGGAAAACGGCGGCGGTTTTCGGCACCGGAGTGGACATTATTTACCCCAAGGAAAACACCCGGCTCACCGAACAGATACTGGCCCTGGGCGGTGCGCTGATCTCCGAATTCCCCATGAATACGTTCGCCGCGCCGCAAAACTTTCCCATTCGCAATCGCATCATCAGCGGCATTTCGATCGGCGTACTGGTGGTGGAAGCCGCGGAATACAGCGGCACCAGAATCACGTCGCGCTGCGCCCTGGAACAGAATCGCGAAGTGTTCGCCGTACCCGGCAATGTCACCAACAAGAATTCCTGGGGACCCAACACCCTGATCAAACAAGGCGCCAAGCTCACCGCCACCTGGGAGGACGTATGGGAAGAACTCCCTACGCCAGTACGACTTGCACTGACTCCCGCCACGGGCGATGAATCGCAGGCCAGCAAAACTGCATCTCTATTTGGGGAAAACGAGCTGCCGCCCCACGAAAGAAAGATCCTGAAGCTTCTGAAAGCCGACGAAGCCACCCACATCGACGAACTGGTCGAAAGGCTGGAGCTGGAATTGTCTTCCTCGGAGATATTTGCCGCCTTGTTCGAGCTGGAGCTAGCGGGGAAGGTGAAGCAGATGCCGGGAAAGAATTTTGTAAAAAGCTTTTAGCCGTTAGCTCTTGGCTTTTAGCCCGACGCCTGATCGGACGCCTTTGTGGAGGCCACATGAGAAATTATAAGGACCTTGTGGTTTGGGAGAAGGCACACAATTTGACACTGGCGATTTACCGTGGCACCCACGACTTTCCAAAAGAAGAACGATTTGGTTTGACCAGCCAGATCCGGCGTTCGTCAGCTTCGATCGCCGCGAATCTCGCCGAGGGTTGTGGCCGACGATCGGACGGCGAGATGGCGCGCTTCATCCAGATTTCAATGGGCTCAGGGGCCGAGCTCTCTTATTACTTACTACTTGCGCGAAACTTGGATTTTTTAAAGAATGCGGAATATTCAAAGCTGAATTCCGATCTGGAGGAAGTCATGAGAATGTTATCTGCGCTTTCGCAAAAAATCAGAAATGCATTGGCAGCTTGAGGTCCAAGCTAAAGGCTAAAAGCTAACAGCTAATAGCTTTTTCCCCCGCATTCATGCTAGCTTCAAAACCAGTAACCACCATCAGAGGGCACATTGTCTAAAGGTTTAGTCATTATCGAATCGCCGGGCAAGGCGAAAGCCATTCAGAAATATCTTGGCAAAGGCTATGTTGTCGAAGCATCGTTTGGCCACGTGAAGGATCTGCCCAAGAGCACGCTGGGCGTCGATATCGATAACAATTTCGAGACAGAATACGTCGTCATTCCCGGCAAGGAGAAGGTCCTGGCCAAGCTGAAGAAGCTGGCCTTGTCCGCGGACAACATCTACCTGGCGCCTGACCCGGACCGCGAAGGGGAAGCCATCGCGTGGCACCTAGCCGAAGAACTGGGCGACGGGAACAAAAAGAAGAAAAAGAAGAAGAAGGATGGCGACGAGCCCGACCGCATCCGCCGCGTCACCTTCAACGAAATCACCAAGCGCGCCGTGCAGGAAGCGTTCGAGCATCCCCACGACATCGACCAGAACCTGGTGGACGCGCAGCAGGCGCGACGCGTGCTTGATCGCCTGGTGGGCTATCAGGTCTCTCCGCTGCTTTGGGACAAAGTCCGGCGCGGCTTGTCGGCCGGCCGGGTACAGACCGTCGCTCTACGGCTCATCGTCGAACGCGAACGGGAAATCAAAGCTTTTCAGAAGCAGGAATACTGGACCATTGACGCTCACCTGGCAGGGCCGAAGCCTCCGGCGTTCGATGCCCGCTTTGTCGGCAAGGGCGAAGAAAAAGTCGAAGTCACCAACGGCGAGGATGCAGAGAAGATCCGCGCCGCTCTCGAGAACGCCGACTGGCTGGTCCGTACCGTCGACCGCAAAGAGCGGCGGCGCAATGCCACTCCGCCCTTTACCACCAGCAAGCTGCAGCAGGACTCTTCGCGCAAGCTGCGCTTCAGCGTGAAGCGCACCATGATGATCGCGCAACGCCTTTACGAAGGTGTGGAACTGGGCGAGGAAGGCTCGGTCGGTCTCATTACTTATATGCGTACCGATTCCACCCGTGTTTCGAACGAAGCGCTGGCGGAAGTGCGCGAGTACATCACGTCTCAGTACGGCAAGGAGTACCTGCCGGAGTCGGCGAACGTCTACAAAGAGAAGAAAGCGGCGCAAGCGGCGCACGAGGCCATTCGCCCCACTTCGGCCATGCGCCACCCCGATCAGATCAAGCAGTATTTAAAGGAAGACGAATTCAAAGTTTACAAACTGATCTGGCAGCGCTTCGTGGCATCGCAGATCACGCCGGCCGTCTTCGATCAGACCACGGTGGACATTGACGCAAAATCCGGCGCCGAAACCTTCTGGTTCCGCGTAACCGGCTCGGTGCTCAAGTTCGACGGCTTCCTCAAAGTCTACGAGGAAGCGAAAGACGTCAAGGACGAGGAAGAAGAAGAGCTCAAGCACAAACTGCCGGCGCTCGAACCGGGACAGAAACTCACTCTGCGGGAATTGAAGCCGGAGCAGCACTTCACCGAACCTCCACCGCGCTACAACGAAGCTTCGCTGGTGAAAGAGCTGGAAGAGCGCGGCATCGGGCGACCTTCCACGTACTCCGCGATTCTGAGCACCATTCAGGAGCGACAGTACGTGCAGAAGCTCGGCGGCAAGTTCTCGCCCACCGAAATCGGCCTGGTCGTCACCGATCTGCTGGTGGAAAACTTTCGCGACATTTTTGACGTGCAGTACACCGCTCGCCTGGAAGAGGAGCTCGACGAGATCGAAGAGGGCAAGGAAACATGGATCAACGCCCTCACCGAATTCTACAAGCGCTTCGCCAAAGATCTCCGCTATGCCGAAAAGCATATGGAGAACATCAAGCGGATGGAGAAGCCCACCGACGAGAAGTGCGAACGCTGCGGTTCTCCGCTGGTGATCAAGTGGGGCAAGCATGGATCGTTCTACGCCTGCAGCTCCTATGACAAGGAGAACCCCGACAGCTGTACCTTCACCAAGGAAAATCCGATCAACCTGCCCGACCTCGATTCCGCTGACATCCAGGAGACCACCCAGGAAGAATATTGCGAGAACTGCGGCCGGGTGATGGTCCTGAAGCGGGGACGCTTCGGACAGTTCATGGCCTGCACAGGTTATCCCGATTGCAAAACGACGCGACGGCTTGATCAAGGCAAGAAAGTTCCTGACATCCCGATTGACGAACTCTGCCCCAAATGCGGGCGCAACATGATGATCCGCCACGGCCGCTTTGGCGAGTTCACCGCCTGCAGCGGCTATCCCGAATGCAAATATGTGAAGCAGAATTACATTGGGGTGAAGTGCCCGCTCTGCAAAGAGGGCGACCTGGTGGAAAAGAAGGCGCGCAAGGGGAACACATTCTACGGTTGCGGAAATTACCCCAAGTGCAAGTTCACCTCCGCGGGCAAACCGCTGGCGGAAAAGTGTCCGAGCTGCGGCAGCGAATACCTGGTAGAGAAAATGCTGAAAGCGGGTCCGGTGATCGCGTGTCCCAATAAAGAGTGTGACTTTGAGCGCGAAATGCCCGCGGAAGCCGCTTCCGGGGCCGCATCCACAATCTGACGGAGGGTGCGCCGTCCAGGCTCGGTATCTTACGAAATGTTTGGAGGAGTGAATGGCGAAAGCGACTGCTGCTGATGCGCAACTGATTCTGAAACTCTACGATCTACGCCGCGAAGCTGAGCTGCGCAAGGCGCGGCACTGGTGGGTGGTGACGTTCTCGCCTCAGTCCGCGGACGACTTCATGAAAGTCTCAGCTGCGTTTGGGACGCCGGAAAACAACTGGCTGCGCCAGGTGCTGGGATATTGGGGCATGGCATCGTCGCTGGTGCACCACGGAGCCTTGAACCGCGAGTTGTTCCTCGAACCCAGCTTTTGCGGCGAGATGGTCCTCATTTACGCCAAGACGAAGCCGTTTCTGAAAGAGTTGCGAGAGAAGATGAAGAACCCGGAATTGCTCATGGGCATCGAATCGCTGGTCATGAGCACGAAGAAAAGCCGTGAGTTCGTAAAGCGCATGGAAGCCAACCTGGCCGCCCGGCGCAAGGCCATTGCCGAAAGCGCCAAGGCCAATTAGTCCGCAATTTCCCGCAAACTGTCATCCTGAGCGAGTTCGCCTCTTCGCTGGCGAAGAGGCGGAGGAGTCGAAGGACCCCTATCGCTAAATCGAATGCCGGCGAGAATGTGTTTGCAAAGCGCAACTGAGGAGAGAGGGTAGGGGTCCTTCGACTGCGTAGCCGCTTCGCAAAGCGAAGCAGCCCCTCCGCTCAGGATGACAAAGCTGTAAGGCGAGGCACTCGCGGATGTATTCGTCGCTGGTGCGTGCCGATTTGTCCAGACCACGACCACCACTCTCTAACCATCTGTCATCCTGAGCGAGTCCGGCTCTTCGCTGGCGAAGAGGCGGGGGAGTCGAAGGACCTCTATCGCTAAATCGAATGCCGGCGAGGATGTGTTTGCAAAGCGCAACAGAGGAGAGAGGGTAGGGGTCCTTCGACTGCGTCGCTGCTTCGCGAAGCGAAGCCGCTACTCCGCTCAGGATGACAGCCCGCTACGCGATGTACTCGCGAATGTATTCGTCGCGCGTGCGCGCTAACTCATCCAGATCCCCGTCGAAGATGACTTTGCCGTCCCGCAGGATGAGAAAGGCCAGGGGCACTTCGCAATGGACTCCCTTGGGCAGCGGCAGCATCCGGTTCGCGTTGCGGTCAAAGTAGTGGGTGGCCATGACAAAAGCGTCCTGCAGACGATGGCTCACCAGCAACGCGCTGGTCTTGTACACGTCACGCTGTTTCACAATGAGCTCGATGATGGTCGTGGAGGTAACAGGATCCAGTCCGCCGGTGGGCGAATCGTAGAGCAGGATTTCCGGCTGCGTGACGATGGCACGGGCAATCGCCACCCGGCGGCGCATTCCGCCGGAAAGTTCCGAGGGAAACATATCCACGGTTCGTTCCAGTTCCACGAAACTCAGGGCTTCGCGCACCCGGCGCTCGATCTCATCGTCTGAGATCCTACTTTCCTCCATCAGGCGGAAGGCGACATTTTCCCGTACCGTGCGTGAATCAAAAAGTGCGCTCTCCTGAAACACCATGCCGATATGGCGCCGCAGGTCGAACAACTCCTTTTCGCTCATCTGGGTTACGTCCTCTCCCAGGACGTAGATGCGGCCCGAGTCCGGTTTCATCAATCCGAGCGCCAGCTTGAGAATCGTGCTCTTACCCGAGCCCGCTACGCCGAAGATGGCTTTGGTTTCTCCGTGCGGGAGCCGGAACGAAATATTGTCCAGCACCACCTTATCGTCAAACGCGAGATACACGTTCTCGAACCGGATTGCCTCATTGCCTGGTTCCTTGGTGGCAATCGTGGGCGTCTCCAGCGGCAGGGTGGGAGCTGACATGGATTATCGGTACCCCAGCAAGGTAATAAGCAGCTTGGTCACAAAGAAGTCGACGACCAGGATCAACACCGAGGCGACAACGACCGCCTGGGTGGTGGAGCGCCCCACGCCTTGAGTGCCGCCTCGCGTCGACATGCCGAAATAGCAACCGACCGTGGAGATCACGAATCCGAAGAGCACGGGCTTGATCAGCCCGGTGGTCACGTCGCGCCAGACCAGGGATTGCCAGGCGGACGTCCAATATTGCCGCGAGTCCAGGCCCAGCAACAGACTCGAGACCATGTTTCCGCCCACCAAGCCAAGCAGGTCGGAGATGATGGTCAGGAAAAAAAGCATGACCACCGTGGCCACCACTCGTGGCGTGACCAGCTTTTTCGTAGGATCGGTGCCCAGAGCGCGCATGGCATCGATCTGCTCGGTCACCGTCATGGAACCCAGTTCGCTGGCCATTCCGGAAGCGTTGCGGCCGGCAACCATGAGGCCGGTGATGACCGGACCCAGTTCCGTGACCATGCCGACCGATACCAGTTGGGCGATAAGGGTGAGGGAACCGAACCGGGACAGCGTGCTGGCGCTGTTCAGGGCCAGCACGGCGCCGGTGAACCCGCCAGTCAGTATCACAATGGGCAGCGAACCTACGCCGATCAAGTCGGCCTGCTGCATCATGTCGGTGATGTACAAGGGACGGCGGAAAAGATTGGCCAGAGACTGGCCCGTGAGCAGGGCATAGTCCTGGAGCGCTTTGATCTTCTCCTTGGCGAATTCAGCGGGCGATATGAGTGGGACCTGTAAATCCCCAGCTGCCATGCAGTGTGGCCTCTATCTCAGGAACTATAGCAGACGGCGGGCGTCGGACCTCAGACTTCGGGCGTCGGACTTCAGCCGCCGGACCTTAGCCGTCAAGGCCATAAGCGAGAGAATTACTGAGGTCAAACACCGCTTTGAATTGCCGGGGTCCGAGGTCTGACGCCTGAGGTCCGATGTCCGCCCTACTCCCTGACCTTCTTCTTGATCTCGATATTCAGGCGCTTGATTTTCTGGTTCAGGGTGGAGAGCGGCACGTGGAAGCGCTCGGCGGCCTCGGTCTGGTTCCAGTTGCACTTCTCCAGCATGTCGAGGATGATGTGGCGTTCGCAGTCTTCCACGATATCGAACAGGGAAGCGTCGCCGCGATGTTCCAGCAGCGGAACCGGTGTGCCGCGCCCGACGATCAGGTCAGGAAGAAGCTCGGCCCCGACGTCCTGCCCAGAGGAGAGCACCACCGCCCGCTCGATCACGTTCTCCAGTTCGCGCACGTTGCCCGGCCATGAATAGGAGAGCAGCGGGCGGAGTCCTTCCGGAGTCATTCGCCGTCGCGGACGCTCATTTTCTTCCGAATACCTCGCCAGGAAGAAATCCACCAGCAGAGGGATGTCCTCTCTGCGCTGTCGCAAAGGCGGAAGGTCGACTGTGATCACGTTCAGGCGATAGAAGAGATCGTCACGGAACTTGCCTTCGTGGACCAGTTGTTTCAGGTCTACGTTGGTGGCGGCGATGATGCGCACGTCCGCCTGAATTTCATGGACGCCGCCCAGGTGCATGAATTTCCGGTCCTGCAGCACGCGCAGGATCTTGCTCTGCGTGTCCATGCCCATGGTGCCGATTTCGTCGAGGAACAGGGTTCCCCGGTCGGCGATTTCGAATAACCCCTTCTTCGAGGCAATGGCACTGGTGAATGCGCCCTTGACGTGCCCGAACAGGGTTGATTCCAGCAGGTCCGGCGGCATCGAGCCGGTATTGACCGGGACAAACGCCCGGTCGCGCCGGGGCGAATTCAAGTGGATGGCCTTGGCGATCAGTTCCTTGCCCGTCCCGCTCTCGCCCTGCAAAAGGATGGTCGACCGGCTGGGGGCCACCTGGGCCACCAGGTCAAAAATCTTCAACATGGGCTCGCTCTTGCCCACGATGTTTTCGAAGTTGTACCGCCGTTTAAGGGCGCGCTTGAGCTGAACGTTTTCTTCTTCCGTCCGGTGGCGAGCTACCGCGGTCCGAATGTCGGCCAGCAGCTTTTCGTTGTCCCAGGGTTTCTGGACGAAGTTGGTGGCCCCGGCCTGCATCGCCTTCACCGCATTTTCCACGGTGCCGTAGGCGGTGATCATGATGACGGCCAGTTGCGGATCGTGGCCGTGAAGTTCAGCCAGCAGATCAATGCCATTGCGGTCGGGCAGAGCCAGGTCGAGCAGAACCAGGTCGTAGGGCCGGTCTCCAATGCGTGTCAGACCCTCGTCGGCGGTGGCCGCCGACTGCACGTCGTAGCCTTCCATCTCCAGCAAGGTCTGCAGCGATTCCCGGATCCCGGCCTCATCGTCAATGATGAGCACGGAACCCGCGGACGACGAACCTTCGCCCAGGTTGTGTCGCGGGATGGTGGCCAGCTCAGACATTGACAGCCTTCCTGGTCAGCGGGAAATCAAGGTAGAACGTTGTGCCTCGGCCGGGATGGCTCTCCACCCGAATCTTGCCCGCGTGCTCCTGAATGATGCCGTAGGTCACGGACAGGCCCAGTCCCGTGCCTTTGCCCTGGCCTTCACGCGGCGCCGCCTTGGTGGTAAAAAACGGGTCGTAGATGCGCTGGATATGCTCCTGCGCGATGCCGCTGCCGGTGTCGGCGACCACCACGCTGACCCCGTCTCCGTTGGACGTGGCCACGCGCAGCGTTCCGCCTTCCGGCATGGCGTCCCGCGCGTTCAGGAACAGATTCAGGAAAACTTGCTGCAGCCGTCCCGGGTTGCCGCTGATCAGCGGCAGATGGTCCGCCAGTTCGTCCTCCACTCTGATCTTGGTGATCTTGAACTGGTGCTCCAGCAGCGCCATGGTGTCCGCGATGATCTTGTTAATGCTGACCTCGGTGAATTCGGTGCCGCTGGTGCGGGAGAAATTCAGCAGGTTGTTCACGATTTCCGAGGCCCGGAAGGTCTGCCGGGTAATTTTTTCGAGCAGTCCGCCTTTCTGCGGATCGTCCTGCAGTTGCTTGGAAAGCATCTGCGCGTACGACGAAATGACCGCCAGTGGAGTATTTACTTCGTGCGCGACTCCGGCGGCCAGCAGGCCAATCGAGGAAAGTTTGTCGGCCTGGGAGAGTTGCGACTCCAGGTCGACGCGTTCTGTGATGTCGTCCACGATGATGAGCCGTCCGATCACGCTGAACTTCCGGGTGACCAGCGGCGCGATGGCGACATTCACAATGCGGCTCTCGCCCGTGGGCGTGGCCAGGCGGAACTTGTAGAGGTTGTTGATGCCGGGATTCTGGCGCACCCGATAGAACTCTTCCACAAAGGCAGCCGGAAACACTTCGCTCAATGGCCGGGTCAGCGCTTGCCAGCGGGGCAATGCGTACATGACCTCCATCTGCGAGTTCCAGGACTCGATCCGGTCCGCCAGGTCGACCGCCATCACGCCCACGTTGATGGACTCTACGATGTTTTCATTGAAGTCCTTCAGGCGTTCGTATTCGGCGACCTTCTGTTCGAGCGAGGCGTACAGCCGAGCATTCTGGATGGCGATGCCGATATAGCCGGCCAGGGTTTCCAGCAGTTCCACATCTTCGCTGGTGAGGAAATCGCCTTCCACCGTCTTGCCCAGGCCGAGGAATGCAATCGTCCGCTGCTGGGCGCGGCAGGGAATGTAGTAGTTCAGGTCCAGCCTGGCAATCGACTGCTGGGCGCTGGCCGTCTCGCGGGGCACCTGGTGCACGTTCTCCAGGAAAAGATGCCCAGCCTCGATTTCCGGCCGGGGGGCGCTGAGGAAGTCCAGGTCCAGGCCGCTGGTCTGGGTCATACCGAAAGATTTGGCCAGCACAAACTGCGGGGGCTCGCCGGTGGAGAGGAAAATTGCCATGCGGTCCACCAGCAGGGTCCGCGACAGGCGATCGACCACCGAGCTCAACATCCGGTCGAGATCGGTTTCCGAGCTGAGTTCGCGTCCAAATTCAATCAGCGTCTTGCGATAATCGTAGCGGGTGCGATAGAAGAACTGGTCAATCCGTTCCTGGATCCATTTGCGGACTGGATCGAACAGCAGCGCGGTGACCACCATGGCCAGCACCAAGCCGACCGGTCCCGAACTTGGCACCTGGGTGTGCACCAGTTCGGCCACACCGGCCACCACCGCGAAGTAAACCCCCACAATCGCGGCCGCTGCCAGCGTGTACACCATGCCGCGCTTGAAGATCAGGTCCACGTCCATCAAGCGGTAACGGAAGATGGCATAGCCAAATGTCAGGGGCAGCAGACCCAGCGACAGCACCGAGACTTTCATGGCCGCGGTGGGCATCGCGCCCGTCAGGTACGGAATTACGTAGAACAGAGTGAAGGGCGCGATCGCCAGAATGGTGCCACGAGTTACCCACTTGAGTTGCTGCCGAAGGATCGGCGTGCTCGCCCGGCGGTAGCTGTACCACAAGACCCCGGCCGCCATTACGAAGAACAAGGCCAGGTAGCCCATCTGCACTCGATCGAGGTTCCAGCGCACCCGCTCGCTGGCTTTCAGGTACCGAAGCGTAAAGACGTGGATTCCCAGCAGTAGCGCCCCGGGTACATAAATCGCCGGGATGATCCAGCGATGTCTGCGGACCAAGCCGCGCCGCTCCGGGAAGGTCAGAACAAAATGCAGGAACAACGCCGGCTGGAGCAGCCAGGCGACAACGTTGCCCCAGTAGATCGTCCAGTCAAACTGGTTCAGCTTCCCGGTGAATTTGAAGGCGTAAAAGATGAACGAGACCAGGCAGAAGACATAGAAATGCGTGGAACTGGGCGCCGTCCAACGCCGCAGCAAGACGTAAAGCCCGATGCCCAGATAGATCAGGGCGATGAAGCGCAGCCAGAAATTCAGCGAACGTTCAGCCGGAACCAGGATAACCGTCGTATCCAGCGGGACCGACTGCCGCATCAGGGAGTAAGTCGCCTTCGACCATGCCCCAACCCGGTACACCTGTCGCATCCGGGCGGCGGTGTCCGCCACGTCATGCTGGTTGATCGCCGTCAGCCGATCGCCAGCCCGAATGCCGGCCTTTTCGCCCGGCCCGTTGGGCTCTACCCGGTTGGCGACCAGACCCTTGTTGCTTCCAGCCATCTCCATCCACCAGACACCGTCAGAGGGGATCTGGAAGTCTGCTTCCTTTTGAAAATTGATCCAGGCCAGAACGACCGCGGCCGTGGTCAGAAGAATGAGCAGGCCGGCTGTAAAGCGGATTTGGAAGTCCCGGTTCATCGACCGCAACGGCTCCTGGTTAGGGGCGGAGGAAAGACCCAATCGGGGGTTCTGCACGTCGGGGGCCACCACGGGGCTCAAGGGAGAACCTCTAACTTACTTCAAAGAAAAGACTTCATGGATTATAGAAGCCCAATGGAACTAAAGCTATGCTTTTTGGAAGTCTTCTGTGGTGTTTGGTAACTCTATGAAATAGCAGAAGCTTAAGAACTACAGATCGCGGCCCGCCATAGCCATGTTTCTTTGCGTCCTTTGCGGTGTCCTTTGCGACCTTTGCGGTAGAGAAAAAATCTAACCGCAGAGGTCGCAAAGGACACCGCAAAGGACGCAAAGGAGTCCCGTATTGGTCCTACTCCGTCTAGAATCGGTCGTCATAGAAGAAGGCGAGATAAAAAACGGGGAGCCGAAGCTCCCCCGGAAAAAAGCAATAGAGGCGATATCAATTACATAGAGGATGGGTGCGGCGGCGGAGTTGTCCAGCGATAAAAATCAAGTTGAGTAACCAATTGGAAGCCCGAGTCAAAGCGCAAACCTCAATCCCAGTTGAAGAGCACTGTTCTGTCGTCGACGGGTACCGCATGCGCTATTTGTGCAGCGGTTCCGGACCGCCGTTGCTCCTGTTACATGGTTTGCTGGGGTACTCTTTTTCCTGGCGATTCGCCCTGCCGGCCCTGGCCGAAAAGGCGACGGTGTACGCGGTAGACATGCCGGGCGCAGGTTTTTCCGATCGGCCTCTCCACACGAACGGCAACTTCCGGGCTCAGGCCGAGCGTCTGCTGCGTTTTCTTGACAGCGTTGGAGTCGCGTCCTGCGATCTGCTGGGGACCTCCTATGGAGGCGCTGTAGCGATGATGACGGCTGCCCTGGCGCCGGAGCGGGTGCGGCGCCTCATTCTGGTCGCACCTGTGAATCCCTGGTCGGCGCACGGCCGGCGGCTGGCTCCGTTTCTGAGCAGCGCGCCGGTCTCCTGGCTGCTCCTCCGCTTCGAACCGGGCCTGGGGTTCGTCCACGATGGGTTGCTGCGACGTCTTTACGGAGACCCCCGGCGGATACGTCCGGGTACACTTGCCGGGTACTCCGCTGCCTTCAGAGTTCCCGGTACTCTCAACTATTGCCTGGGCGCCGTCAGCTCATGGAACCGCGATCTTGCGGACCTGGAATCAGCTCTGCCGTCCATCGCGAATGTCCCGGCCCTGCTCCTCTGGGGCAGCAAGGACACGGCGGTAAGTCCCGCTTCCGCGGCGCGGTTGCGCCAGTCGTTCAACCATTGCCAGGTTGAAATATTCGACGGCGTCGGACATTTGCCTTATGAAGAAGTCCCAGATCTGTTCAACTCGTCGGTGCTCGGTTTTCTGTCCAGCAATCTTGCGCAATCCTCCTGACATGCTCAACTCCATCCGCATGGCATGGGCCGCCCGAATCACGGCCGCGCCAAGGGGAGAGGAGCAGCGAGCTTTGCCGTGAAATCCTCCGCCAAACGAATCCTGGTCCTGCTTGCAGGGTGGAGTTTTATCCTGCTGGGAGTCGTGGGCCTGTTTCTGCCCGTTCTGCAGGGCGTGCTGTTCCTGCTGGTGGGCTTGATTATTCTGTCTTCGGAGTATGTGTGGGCCCATCGCCTGTTAGCCAGGTTACGCGAGCGTTTTCCAAAGCTTGGTCGCACGGCGGACCAAGCCACCGAAAAGGCGGCGGCATGGCTGCGGCGCATCTCTGGTCAACGCAAAACGGATTGATGCTCAATCGCGGCGGTGCTAACCTCGAAACAGCGAATCGCGCACATGGCTGATCCCATTGTTTCCGCAGCGCCGGCCCAGGCCGGCGGCACTCGATCCCTCGCCCGCCGCTTGCGCTTCGACATCCCTGAAATCTGGCTGCGCTTCTTGCTGGCCCTTCTGGGACTGGTCCTGGCGTTCGCCGCCGCGCTCTTTTCCACGGTGGCGCGCGAGTCCGGCAGTCTTTGGGCCACGGTCATCCTGGCTTCGGTCGCGTTGTCGCTGGCGGTCCTGGTAGGCCTGACCACGGTCCCTTATCTGATGCGCCGGGTTGCGGGCGGCCGCGTCCGCGATGCCTTCAACTACGACGTGACCACGGTGGGAATCATCTATGTCCTTACCGTTCTTCTCATCGGCGTCGCGGCCCTGAACACCGGCAACAACCTGCTCTACGTGATTGTGGCGGCGATGCTGGCCGCCATCCTGGTATCCGGCGTGGCGTCCGCGATCGTCTTGCGCGACCTGGAGCTGGATGTGCGCTTACCCGACCAAGTTTTCGCGGGCCGCTCCACGGTGGGAAAGATCATGCTCCGGAATCCCCGGCGCTGGCTGCCATCATTTTCGATCAGTGTGGCGCCACTCAAGCCGAAGCCGGCGGGACAGTGGCAGTGGGTGCCCACGACTTTTGGCTTTCCGCCGGGACAGCCTCCCGGAAAGCAGTGGGTGCGACTGCCCGACCGCCAGTTGCGCCGCGTCGCCGGCGGCGCCGCCGTTTCGCCAGGCATCTTTACGGAATCGGCATATTTTCCTTACATCCCGGCCGCCGCTGAAGTTGCCGCCGAGTTGGAACTCTGCTTTCCCCGCCGTGGGCGCTATCAACAGAACAGCTTCGGTCTGGCCACCCGCTTTCCCTTTGCGTTCCTTACCAAGACGCGGCGCGTTGCTTTAGCTCGGGAGATACTGGTGTACCCAGCAGTGGACTTGACCGATGAATTTTTTGAAGTGCTTCCCTTGATCACCGGCGAATTTGAAACCTTTACTCGCGGCCGTGGCGACGATTTGTATCTGATCCGCGAGTACATGCCGGAGGATTCGGCCCGTCACGTGGACTGGAAAGCAACCGCCAAGTCCGGGTCGCTGAAAGTGCGCGAATTCAGCCGCGAGGACGAACGCAGGTTGCGCCTGGTTTTTGATAATCCCGGCCCGGGAGCTGTTTCCGAGCAGGCTTACGAAAATGCAGTGACGGCGGCGGCATCGCTGGGCTGGCACTTCGCCGCGGCAAATGCCGACCTCTCTTTTGTGGCGCCGGGCTATCCGGGCGGGGCAGAGATTCATGACTTCCTTGCATATTTGGCCACCGTCGGTCCGCACGCCGCGCCGTCGGTGCTCGACAGTCTGGAAAGCTCCGGCGACTACAATGTCATTCTCACCACTCGTCCGCACGACACGATTCCTGCGAATCTCTGGGCTTGCTCGTATTTCATTTTCATCGAGACCCGAAAGTGATGTGCCGATTCGCCGGTGCAACGGATGGGACGTGATTTGCTTCCTTCCCCCCTCAATACTGTCTTCTTGAGCGGAGGGAACGTGCTGGCTTGCGAGTCCGTTCTCGGAGTCGAAAGACCCGCTGTTTGGCGTAGGCAAGTGTCCCTGACACGGAAGCAGCCCGATTTGCCCCCGGCAGAAAGCAGGTCCCTCGACTTCGCTCGGGATGACAGAGTGGAGGAGGAAAGAGGAGATGACAGAGTGGAGCGGAATGAGGGATTAAAAATAAGGAATAAAGATGTGGCCCGCAGGACTAAAAGCCCGATATCTTAGTGCAGCCGCACGGCATGTGCCTGCATCCCAAGAGAGACGCCGCTTGGCCTGGCCAGTTGAAACTTCAACGAGGTGAAAAGGACATGAATCGCAAATATTTCACGCTGGTGAGCACCTTGCTGACCTCTCTTCTGGTGGCGGCCGTTACCCTGCCGGCGCGGGCACAGAGTTCCCTGGAGATCCCTTCCGGCACTTCGATCAGAGTTCGCATGATCGACAACCTGAGCAGTGAACAGACCCAGATGGGAGACACATTCCGGGGCACGCTGGATGAGGCGATTGAGGTAAACGGGAGGCAGCTGTATCCCAAGGGCGCAGACGTCATCGGCCGGGTGACGGGCGTACATCCCACAGGCCGGCTCAGTGAGCCCGGCGAGCTCGACCTGGTCTTGAGTACCGTGAGCTCGGGAACGGTGGCGGCATCCATCCGTGTGGAACCCCTGGTGATCAAGGGCGAGTCGCACGCGAAAAGCAATGTCGGCAAGATCGGCGGCGGAGCTGCCCTGGGCGCGGTAATCGGGGCCATTGCAGGGGGTGGCAAGGGCGCGGCCATCGGTACTCTGGCGGGCGGAGCGGCTGGCACCGGTGCGGCCGCGGCCACGGGCAAGAAGCCTGCTGTCGTCGAATCAGAAGCCGTCCTCACTTTTGTTACATCCTCGGCGTCAGCTTCTGCGCCTCCGCCGCCCGCCAGCTCATCCTCCAATGACGCACCGTCGTCCGCGCCAGCCGCTGCGTCCCCCGATTCCGCGTCGTCTTCGGATTCGTCGACTGCGGCGAATCAAGAGGACGACAATACTCTGTTTAGCCTGCGCGATCGCAGGGCCATCCGAGCCTGTGTGAACGAACATGCGGCTGACCTTCCAGCCGGAGCGACCCAGCGGCCGGAACTGCCCTCCGGATCCGAACGGGAGATCCACCGCGGTGGAACCTTGCCTTCCGAGGTTCAGGAGCAGGCTCAGTCCCTGCCTTTGGCCTGTGAAGAGCAGTTGCCCAAATTACCGCGTGATCTGGAACGTGTTGTATATGCCGGTCGGGCCTTGCTGATCGACAGCAAGGGTCATGTGCTCGACATGTTCTATCTCGATCAAAACCAATAAGTTTGATGCCCTCTGAAGGGTCGCTCAGCTTGCGGGGCCGGATACCGTTTTTCTGGGCCGACGGCGGCCCCGCCGTGCGCCTGCGCAAGTCCGCCGGCGACCGCTGCCAGCGTGATGGCGACAGGTTTCGGGTTATTCCGGTAACCATTACCCCCGATTACCTTGGTACATTGACCCTCCGAGCCAAGCTGCTAAGGTTAAGCATTAAGAGAGGTCTAATCGCAGCACTCCGTCAACCGTGGCGCCCCCGGCTGGCAGAAAAAATGGTTGATGACCGCTGACCACCAACTCGCGCTCTGGATCTGCCACCCCCTGCTGCAAGTGGCTTTGGGGGTTGCGATGTGGCGCCATAAGCTGCATCGTCTGTTTCCGGTTTTCTTCGCGTACGTTGGCTTTCAGATTGTGGCTTTTTGCATTCTGTTCCCGATATTCAAATGGGGAATTCTAGGTTACACAGCTTACTTCTGGCTCTATTGGGGATGCTCCGCGGTTAATCTTGTCCTGGGTTTCATGATCATCTATGAAATCTTCCTGGATGTTTTCCGCCCTTATCACACCCTGAAGGACCTGGGCTCGGTACTTTTCAAGTGGGCCGCGCTGGTCATGTCGTTGGTGGGCTTTGTCGTTGCGGCATCCAGTCCCTTGGGGGATCAGGGGCCGATCGTGCAAGCGGTAGTAACCGTGACGCGCTGCGTGCGAGTGGCACAGGTTGGGCTCATTCTGTTTCTCCTGGTCTTCGCGCGATATCTTGGGGTGTCGTGGAAACAACATAGCTTCGGGATTTCGCTGGGGTTGGGAATATCGGCGGGAGTCGAACTCGGTACCCTCGCCTTCCACGTGAGCGGCCACGCGTCCGAAGCCCTGGTCCACATCATCAATCTGGTCGCCTACAATATTGCAATCCTGGTTTGGTTTGGTTATGCAGTGCTGAAGAGCCCGGCGCGAATGCCGGGAACGGACTTGTTCGCGTCGCATCGGTGGGAGAAGAGCCTGACCGACATTCAGAGTCCGGAGCAGGGCGATTCGCTGATACCAATGTTTGAGAGCATGGTGGATCGCGCTTTCTCGCGCACGCAGGACTACTTGCCCAAAGAAACGGCTCCCGATTCGGTTCCGGAACCGGCCATCTCTACCCGAGGGGGAATACACTCCGTTCCATCCCACAGCCGCCGGGTTCAATAAATGTTTCAGTCTGTGGCGACTTCGTTTCACCCCACCTGGCAGGCGCCTGATCGTCAGGCTTATAACCTCACCTAGTACTTCAAGAAGAAGCGCGATCGGATACCAGGGTCTGGGAGAGCGCTTCCGTAGGAATGCGGCGAAGCTGCGTCCCGCGGCCCGTCCCACAGCCGAAGCCAGCGACTCGATTGCCGAATCCGCTGCCCACCACGCCCGACGCGCGGGAGAAAAGGCTGGACTGCAGGCTCCTCCCTTGTATAATGCCGCCACCGTGAGGTTTCCTCCCAGGGACCTCGCAGCGTAAGGAGAACACCATGAAACGTGCGGTCAGTATGTTGATCCTGATGGTAGGGTTGGCTTGCACGTACGTGGCAATTGCGGCCCCGATACTCAATGCTGAACTGGGCCCAATGCCACTGTGCAACCCCAGGAATCCGAACTGTAAGCTGCCTGGGCAATAACCCGCGCTGCAACTAGCGCAAGTGGCTTTCGACCCTAAGTGGGCTGACCGAATGCGTCTCGCATGGTCAGCCCTTTTTTATTCCGGAGAAGGGTTGATCTCTTCGCTCTTCAGGGCGATGAGGAGGCTTCGCTTCAGTTGTTCCGGATCCATGACCGGGGGCTGACAGCTGAATCCCGAGCAGACCACGGCCACCGACTTTCCTGCCTTGATCGCGGGTAGATGAGGAATAGTCTCCGCCAGCGCAGGTGGAAGATTTTGCCCAACCACCTCGCTTACCGCCAGTTTGAGGACCGTGTTCTGAAAGGCAAAGAAGCTCGCCGCAACGGCATAGAGTTGCTTCGCCAAATCGTCATCGCCCACCACCACGACCTGAGTGTGCGGACGTGAGAAATGCACGGCCGCGATGCCGTAGGTCGCAGCAAAAATCCCGAACTTTCCGGACAGGCCGGCCGCCAGGTCTAAAGTCTGTTCCGCCTTTTCGCGATAGCCTGGCTGGCCGGTGAACGCATACAGCCGGAGCAGGGCTATGACCGCGACAGAATTTCCGGCCGGAGTGGGAGAATCCTGAAACGGCTTTCGTCTTGTGCCCAGCACTCCCAGCGATTTCTCCGATCCGCTCGCAGCGGTGTCGAAGAACCCGCCGGCTACTGGGTCGAAGAAACGTTCCACCATCTTGTCGACGACGCGCTGCGCGAAGTTGAAATAGCTGAGGTCAGAGGTGGCCTCATAGGCGTCGAGGCAGGCGACTGCGGTGAAGGCGTAATCATCGAGCAGGCCGGGGACCGGGCGCGGCTCGGCGGCTGGATCGGAATAGGCGACCACGTGTTGCAGCCCCGGCTCCGGCCGCCAGGCGTCTGCCAGGATGCGGTCCAGCGCGCGCAGGGCGGAATGCCGGGCGCCCTCAAGCGGCAGCACCTTGGCCGCTTCCAGGTAGGCCGAGACACAGAGCGAGTTCCAGCCCACGTAAACGGTTTTGTCCACGTAGGGCGTCGGCCGTTTAAGGCGTGCGGCGTACATTTTCCGCCGGGCAGACTCCAGCAGCGCCTGGGCGCGTTCCGCGGTCAGACCCAGCCGTTTGCCGATTTCTTCGAGGGAAGCCCGGACATACAGAACATTTTTTTCCGGGTTATGGTGCATCTCTCCGACTTCGTTGACGTCGTAGTGCAATCCCGCGACCGCTGCTTCTTCCTCGGTCAGCACAGCCTGCATCTCGGCCCGCGTCCAGGTGAAATAGTCGCCGTCATCGTCCATGGAGTAGTCGGCATCCTGGGAAGCGTAAAACCCGCCATGTTCGCGGTCGCTGAGCCATTCATCCATCCAGCGCACGATGTCGCGAGCCACCGCGGCAAAGAATTCCGAGCCGGTCACCTGATAGGCGTGCACATAGTTCTTCAGCAGCTCAGAATTGTCGTAGCACATTTTCTCGAAGTGGGGCACGATCCAGCGCTCGTCCACCGAGTAGCGATGAAACCCGCCGGCCAGTTGGTCATACACGCCGCCACGCGCCATTTTTTCCAGGGTGGTGACGAACGCCTGGCGCACCTCCTCCTCTCCCGAGCGGGCGTATCGGTCGATCAGGAGATCAAGAACCGCGGGATGAGGAAACTTGGGCGCGCTTCCGAAACCCCCATTCTGCGGGTCAAGCATCTGCAACGCTGATTCCACAATCGCATCGATCACCCGGGGCGAGAACTCACGATTTCCGTCCGTGAAAGACTCGGCCCGGGAGATCGCGATTTCAACCATCTGCGCCTGGTCCACGACTTCGGTATTTTTCTGCTGATAGGCGTCTGCGATGGACTGCAGCACCCGCTTGAAACTGGGACGTCCGTAGTTTTCGTCGGGAGGAAAGTAAGTGCCGCCGTAAAACGGCTTGCCGTCAGGGGTGAGAAAGGCGGTGAGCGGCCAGCCTCCCTGTCCACTGATGGCGCTCACTGCGATTTGATAACGGCTGTCGATGTCAGGACGCTCATCGCGATCCACCTTCACCGCCACGAAGCGCTCATTCACGATCTGCGCCACTTCGGGATCGTCGTAGGATTCGCGGTCCATCACGTGGCACCAATGGCACCAGACCGCACCAATGTCAAGCAGGATAGGTTTGTTTTCGCGCTGGGCGGTGGCAAAGGCCTCCGCGCCCCATTCGTTCCACTGGATGGGCTGGTGCATCGCCGAACGTAAATAGGCGGAAGATGCCTTGGAGAGGGAGTTGAGGGTCTGAATGGACATGCTATGAGTGTAAACGGTTAGTAGAGCCTCGGCGTAGCGCCGCCAGACCGCCGGCAGCGCAGTCAAAGGGATGCCCGGGGCTACTCTCCCACCTTCACTTCGAGAGTTGCCGTGCGATTGAGCAATACAATTCCACCGCTTGGTGCAGCTGCTTCTTTTCGACGTATTCGCCGTCGGTGTGCGCGACGTGAATCGATCCCGGACCGACCAGCAGCGGCTGTCCCCAGGCGCTGAGAGCGGGAATATCGGTGGTGAAAGCGGCGACCATGGTGGGGAGGCCGTCCAGCGTGCGCAAGCGAACGAAGGGAATTTCCAGCACAAACTCAACTCGCGCCAGATCACCGACCGCCGCGACGATGTCCCGCTTCAATTGCTCTGACGATCCGACCAGGCGGTAGAGGAGTTGCGCGCGCGCCTTGTCCGGGACCACATTGGGGGCGCGACCGCCCTCGATCACGCCGATATTGAGCGTGCAGGGCCCGATACCCTCTTCGGTCGGCAACTTTATCGCCCGCAGCCGTTGCAGTGCGAGCAACAGCTTGTCAATCGCCGACTCGCCCAACTCCGGATAGGCCGAATGCGCCATGCGTCCTTCCGCGATTACCTCCACCCGCAACGCACCTTTGGACGCGATTGCGATTCGGTTCTCGGTGGGCTCGCCATTCACCAGAAATTGCGAGCCCGGAGGCTTCCGGTTTGCCGCTTTCGCGCCCAGGCTGTCGCGTTCCTCACCAACCAGGAAAAGCAGGCCCACATGAATGCCTTCCTGACGCAACCGCTCCGCGGCTTCCATCTGGGCCGCGATGATTCCCTTGGCATCGCAGGACCCGCGTCCGTAGACCCGCGAGGCATCTTCAGACGAAGGGATAAAGGGCGGGACCGTATCCATGTGGGTGGAGAAAACAACTGTGGGATGCGGCTGTTGAGGGAAGACCGCGAACACATTACAGCGCGCGCCTTCGACCGGAATCTTTTCTGCCTGAAAACCTCGCCGCAGCAACTCCCCCTGCAGGAAATCACCTACCGGACCCTCGTTTCCGGTGATGGACTCGATGTCTACGAGTTGACGCGCGAAGGTGGCGACATCCATGCGCGACAGAATACCGCAGTCGTGCCCGGCGAGCATACTCAGTATCCTCCGTGGTTAAAAAACCGCAAACAACCACGGAGGACACCGAGGACACGGAGGAAGTTCAATTGGCTGCTATGCTTTACTGAACCCGATGGACACGCAAGCCGGTTCAATCCGCTCCCTGTTTTTGGAAGGTCCCGCCGGCCGTCTCGAAGCCCTGCTCAATGCGGGAGCTTCCGATGCCGCATATGCGGCCGTCGTGTGCCATCCCCATCCTCTCTTTGGCGGGACGCTGCACAACAAGGTGGTCTTTCACGCGATGAAAGCCCTGAACCGCTTCGGTTTCCCCGTGCTGCGCTTCAATTTTCGCGGCGCCGGGCTTAGCCAGGGCGAGCATGACCACGGAGTTGGTGAAGTGGGCGACGTCCAAGCCGCGCTGGATTGGCTTGACCGGGAGTTTCAATTGCCTCTGATCTTTGCCGGATTCTCATTTGGCGCGGCGGTCGGTTTGCGGGCCGCCTGCCCGGATCCCCGGGTGAAGGCTGCGATTGGGCTGGGCCTCCCGGTTTCGCCGATTGACGATCGCACTTACGACTTCCGCTTTCTTGCATCCTGTGCCAAGCCCAAGCTTTTCGTAAGCGGCGATCGCGATCAATTCGGATCGCGGGCACAGTTGGAACAGCTGGTTCAGACGATTGCCGGCCCCAAGCAGCTGATCTTGATCGCGGGCGCTGATCATTTTTTTGAAGGACGCCTGCGAGAGTTGCGCGACGCGATCGAGACGTGGGTGGGAGAAGCGGTGAATTCGTAATCTCTGGCGAGGGCCGGCTGAGCCGGTCCTCAGCGCAGTCGAAGGACCGGCGCCACGCAACGCCTTTTATAATCCTTGCACATGTCTTCATCGGCCACCGACCGCGAAAAGCTTGCGTTGGACATGCGGGTCACCGCCCGCCACTTGTTTGAGCATGCCCTCGAGGAAGCCAGCATCGACCGGGCATTTCAGCGTCATGTGGATTGCGATCGCGGAGTGCTGCGCATCTGCGAGGACCTGCATGACCTCGATTCGTACCAGCGCGTGCTGGTGATCTCCATCGGCAAAGCGGCGCATGCCATGGTCAATTCTCTTGAAATGCAGGCGGGCAATCGCTTCGAAGGCATCGTGGCCAGTTCGGTCGATCCGGTTTCGCAGGTTCGGGGTTTTCGCTACTTTCGCGGAGGCCATCCCATGCCGAACCAGGAATCGATCCGCGCCGCCGAGGCCATGCTCAAGTCGCTCAGTGCTCAGAACGCGTCGTCACTGGTGATTTTCATGCTCAGTGGCGGAGGTTCCTCGATCGTGGAAAAGCCGGTCGACGATGAGATCTCACTGCAAGATCTGATCGCCACTTACCGGGTGCTGGTGCTCTCCGGTGCGCCCATCGCCGAGATCAACGCCATCCGCAAGCATCTTTCCGCGGTCAAGGGCGGAAAGCTGGCGGTCGCGGCTTCTGCGGCGCAGCAAGTGTCGCTGCTGGTCTCCGACGTCCCCGACAATACGCCGGATGCGCTGGCCTCGGGCCCCACCATGCCTGATTCGACCAGCGTTGCCGACTGTTACGGCGTGGTTGAGAAATACGGCATGCTGGAACAGTTTCCCGGTTCCGTGCGCGAGCTGTTTCAACGCCACGCGCTGGACGAAACTCCCAAGCCCGGCGATCTGGTCTTCCACCGCTCGCGCTGGTGGCCTTTGCTGTCGAACGCTTCATTGCTGAACGCGGCGGAAGCAGAGGCCCAACGTCACGGCTTCAGCGTCGAAATAGACAACGGCTGTGACGACTGGGACTACGCTCGAGCGGCGGATTATCTGCTCGAACGTTTGCGCCGGTTGCGCCAGAAGTCCGAACGCGCCTGTCTGATCTCCGGCGGAGAAGTCACCGTGAAGGTGGAAAATGGCGGGACGGGTGGACGGAACCAGCAGTTTGCCCTGGCCTGTGCGGCCGGAATTTCCGGCGAAGCCATCACCGTGTTCAGCGCCGGCACTGACGGCATTGACGGCAACAGCCCGGCGGCCGGAGCGATCGTGGACGGCAGCACGCTCGAACGCGCCAAGGCCCGCGGACTGGATCCTGGCGCCCACCTGGCTGGTTTTAATGCATACCCTTTTTTTGAGTCGTTAGGCGATGCAATCGTGACTGGACCCACCGGGAATAATTTGCGCGACCTAAGAATTCTGCTGGCTTATTGAGGTCCACCCCACACTTAGAAGAATCTGGTCACGCCTTCCTCGAGCACGAAAACCCGGTCTTCAATCCCTGCCGCCTTCGCTTCTTTCTCCAGCAATTGCAGGGGCTCGTCCATGGGTTCGTGGGAGAGTTGAAAGGTGCCGTAATGCATGGGCACCATCCAGCGGGCATTCAGGTCAAAAAAGGCCCGCATGGCATCGGCCGGGCTGGTGTGGACGTTGCGGAAGGAAGGCGGATGGTAGGCACCGATCGGCAGAAGCGCCAGCTCCGGCGCCAGCCGCTGTCCGATCTCGCGGAAGCCGGAGAAGTAAGCCGTGTCGCCGGCGTGATAGATCGAATGCTTGTGGTCGCGCAGCACGTAGCCGCCGTATCCGCGGTGTGAGTCCTCGATCACGCGCGCGCCCCAGTGCCGCGAGGGCACGTGGGTGACGGTCAGTTCGCGATGACGGTAGCTGTTCCACCAGTCCATTTCCACGACGTTGTCAAACCCCAGGTCGGAAACCAGGTCGAAAACATGATGCGGCACCACAATCGTGGGCGCTACTCCTTGACGGCGTTTGGTTTGCTGCACAATGGCGCGCAGCGACGGCCGGTGCAAGTGGTCGAAGTGGGCATGGGTGACCAGCACCAGGTCAATGGCCGGAAGATCGCGCACCTTCAGACCCGGCTGCCGCAGCCGTTTGAGGACGAAGAGCCAACGCGCAAAGTTGGGATCGATCACAATATTCTGGTTGCCGACCTGCACGAAAAAACTTGAATGACCGATAAAGGTCACTCCCATTTCGCCGTTGGTCACCAGCTTCGGCTTGTGGGAATGGCCGGTTCGGGGAGTGACCGCGGACCTGCGCACCAGGCTGCCGAACTGACGGGCGCGGTTGCGCAGAGCACGATTCTTCAAGGTATTCTTTAGCATCTTGCCTGGCCGGAGCCTCGACGTGCTAAAAACTCGCTGCCTCACCTGGTTTTTCGGAAAAGACGCGAAAAAAGATGAGGGTTCACGCCCATTCTAGAACAAATACACGCGGGAATACCTTGACCCTGGTTACTGCCGTCAGTTCTAATCGTTTTTGTAATTATCAATGTCTTCAGGAGAGACTCAGGATGCGTGTTGCCTTCTTAGGCTTGGGAATTATGGGACAGCCAATGGCGTCCAATCTGGTTAAGGCAGGTCATGAGGTTGCGGTTTGGAGTCGTACCGCAGGCAAGGGAGTGGAGGGCGCGCGCAGCGCGAGCTCACCTGCCGATGCCGCAAAGGGCGCGGAGGTGGTGTGGATGTGCGTTTCCGACACCCAGGCGGTAGAGAACGTCCTGTTCGGGCCGCAAGGGGTCGAGGAATCGCTGACCGAAGGCATGACCATTGTTGACTCCAGCACCATTTCTCCTTCAGCGACCCGCAGGTTTGCGGAGCGGGTGGGGACGCGGGGAGTGCGCTATGTGGATGCTCCCATGACCGGGTCGAAAGTGGGGGCGCAAGCCGGCACTCTTATTTTCATCGTAGGCGGGGAGGAAGCCGCGATCGAGTCGCTGAAGCCTCTATTTGCCGCCATGGGCAAGGTATTTTTCCGCCTGGGTGAAACCGGTATGGGACAGTCCGCCAAGCTGGTCATGAACCTGCAGATCGCGCTCATCTATGAAGGCTTCGCCGAAGGCCTCACTCTGGCCACCAAGCTGGGAGTCGATGTCGAGAAACTGATGCCCGTGATTCAGGCATCGATGATTCGCTCCGGCGTGGTGGACTACAAAGCTCCCTTTGTCCTCAAGCGCGACTTCACCCCCAATTTCCCGCTGCGTCTTATGCATAAGGATATCCGCCTTACGTTGGAGGCGGCCAAGGAAGTCCGGGTGAAACTGCCCGCGCTGGAGACGGTGGAAGAAGTCTACGAAATGGCCACCGAAGATGGACATCAGGATCTCGACTACGCCGCGACTCTAACACTGCTCGAGAAGTGGGCCGGGGTTGAAGTAAAGGGCGCCTCGGCCGGTTGAGAAGGATGGGTGTGGCCGCGGGCGACTCGCCCGCGAGCGGCAGATGGCGAGCGCCCACGTGGGGACAGCCGCCCCCGGGTTGTCCAGTCGACTCGAAGAGTCCACGAAGATAGACTGCAAACGTTCTGAAACGCCCCGCCGTTTCGCGGGCGAGTCGCCCGCGGCCACACCATCCCAATCTCTGAAGCGGCTTGGATTAACGGGCTAGTACCTCCGTAACACCCCCAACGTCTGCTATTACAGAAGTCTTACACGCGCCCATATTTCTCCCTGCTAACGTAAGTACTGGAAGCTCAATACCGGGTAGAGGAAAAGAACATGGCCATGGACCTCGAAGTCTTGGATCGGAAAGCGGCGGCAGACGACGAAATCAATTGGGTAACCGCGATTTTTATGGGCTTGTTCCACGTGGGCGCCATCGCGGCGTTGTTCTTCTTTACCTGGAAGGCTTTTCTGGTCTCGATGTTCCTGTGGTGGGTTTCAGGAAGCCTGGGCATCGGCATGGGCTACCACCGGCTGCTCACCCATCGCGGATACAAGACGCCGAAGTGGGTCGAATACGTGTTGACGACCTGTGCCACGCTGGCGCTTGAGGGCGGACCGATTTTCTGGGTCGCCACGCACCGCATCCATCACCAGCATTCCGATCAGGAAGGCGATCCGCACTCGCCCCGCGACGGTAAGTGGTGGGCACACATGGGCTGGATTCTGACCGGCAAATCGATGCATCACGACACCACCACCCTGGCGCGTTACGTCCCCGATCTTGCCAAGGATAAGTTCCACGTCTGGATTACGAAATATCACTACGTGCCCATGATCGTCCTCGGCGTGGTGTTGTACGCCATCGGCGGCCTGCCGTTCCTGCTGTGGGGTGTTTTCTTCCGCACCGTGATCGGGCTACACACCACCTGGCTGGTAAATTCGGCCACGCATAGCTGGGGCTCGCGCCGTTTTGTTACTCGGGACCTCTCCACCAACAGCTGGTGGGTGGCGTTGCTTACCTTTGGCGAGGGCTGGCACAACAATCATCATGCGCACCCGGTTTCCGCCCGTCATGGATTGAAATGGTACGAGATTGATTTCAACTGGTATGGCATCTGGGCGCTGACGAAGTTGGGTCTGGCGCGACAGGTTTACAAGGTAAAGCTCTCCGAATTAAGCCGCCAGGAAGCAGAACAGGGAGCACCAGCGGAAGCACGCGCCGAACTGGTCTCTGCGTAAGGTTGTGTAAATGGAGGACAGGCGTCCCGCCTGTCCGGCCGGGCGGGACGCCCGGCCTCCACTTCCTCGATAGTGTGGGTCGGACACTCCCTAAGATTACCCCCCGCCAGCACATGATCGTTGATCGAACCCCAAGACCAAGACCAACACCAACTGCGTCGGACAGAGCCCGCCCTGAGCGAAGTCGAAGGGAGTGTCCGACCCACACACCCCGCTCTACGCGGTAGAATCCTGCCATGCGTATCAGCAGCCGCCGCAGGGCCGTCGCTTTTTTCGTCGTGCTGGGCGTCTGCCTGGTGCTGCTGGCGGTTGGGCTGAATGTCGGCTGGATCATTCTCAACTGGCGGGAAGGCGTCCTGCTCTTCCTGGGCGTGGTCTTCTTTGCTCTGCTGATCGCCGGGATGATCGTGAATACCAGCTTCCTGGTGCGTGAAATTCGCCGCAACGAGCAGCATGACAGCTTCATCAATGCCGTCACCCACGAACTGAAAACGCCCATCGCTTCCATCCGGCTTTATCTTCAAACCTTGCAGCATCGCGACGTGGACGAAGGTCAGCGTCGCGAATTTTACCGTCTGATGCTGGACGATACTGACCGCCTGATGGGCACCGTGGACCAGGTGCTTAAGGCCGGAGAGGCGGGGCACAAGAAGCAGGACCGGCGCGTGCCGGTTGATTTCAGCGGCCTGGTTCGGGAGTGCGTGGAAGTGGCTCGCGCCAGCCATCACCTTCCACCTGAGTCTCTGCTTTATGAGCAATCCGTCAACCATGGCCCGGTCGCGGGCGTTTTGGGAGATTCCGAGGAACTGCGGGCAGCGGTGTCGAACCTGCTGGACAACGCCGTCAAATATTCCGGTGATCACGTTAAAATCACGGTGCGACTCGATACCCCGGATGAGAAGCGGTTGGCCCTGAGCGTTCGCGACCAGGGGGTGGGAATTCCGGCGGAAGAGTTGAAGCGCATCTTCAAACGCTTTTATCGTGTCTCCAACCGCCCGCTGAGTCATGTGAAGGGAACCGGTCTTGGTCTGTTTATCGTGCGGGCGATTGCCAGGAAGCACGGCGGCCGGGTGTTTGCCGAGAGTGAAGGCGAAGGGCATGGCACGACGGTGGTTATGGAGTTGCCCCGGGTGAGCTTGTAGTTGTGTGGGTTTGTAAGTGTGGGTTGTAGGTGTTAGACGGACACTCCCTTCGACTTCGCTCAGGGCAGGCTCGGTCCGTCGTTTTTGATTCTGGCGTGAGGGAGCGGCATTTGTTCTTCCCGCCGAAAGTCAAAGTCAAAAGCAGCGGGCGGGGGCGCCCGCTCTACACGGGATAGAAAGATCTGCATGAGTCATGTTCTGATTGTGGAAGACGAAGCCCACTTGGCCAAGGGTTTGCAGTTCAACCTGGAGGCCGAGGGGCATTCTGTCGCTGTCGTGGGCGATGGCGAACGGGCGCTGGATCTGCTTCTGGGGCAATCCGGCACGCGGCACCGATTTCGACGCGGTGGTGCTCGATGTCATGCTTCCGGGCAAGGACGGTTTCACGGTGGCCGCGGAATTGCGAGCCGCCAAACAGTTTGTCCCCGTGCTCATGCTGACTGCCCGTGGACGGCCGGAAGACGTGCTCAAGGGATTTGCTTCCGGAGCCGACGACTATCTTCCCAAGCCGTTCGAGCTTCCCATTCTCCTGGCTCGATTGCAGGGACTGTTACGGCGCCGGGAATGGATGCAGCAGAGCCCGGCGCCCAATGCCACGCCTGCCGCAGGATCCGCGGAGTACGAAGTTTTCTCGTTTCACGGCCGGACCATCGATTTCGGGAAGCTGGAGTTACGGGTCAACGGGAACACCATCCAGCTGACCCTGATGGAAGCGGAACTGCTGCGCCATCTCATCCGAAACCAGGGGCGGGTCGTCTCCCGCAAATCGATTCTCGAAGAAGTCTGGGGTCTGCACGAGGACACTGACACCCGCGCCATCGACAATTTCATCGTTCGCCTGCGGCGCTACATTGAAGACAATCCCTCGGCGCCGCGCCACCTGCTCACCGTGCGCGGCGTCGGCTATCGCTTCGTGGCGGAACCGCAAGAAGAGTGAGCGCTAAAGTCCTACTCATGGCGGCCTAGATTGGAAATCAGATTTTCCCGATGGTCCAGGGCGATTCCATCGACGCGTTCCAGGGCAAAAGCGTAGGCCGCGACGGCGAAGATTCCCGGCAGCAGGAAGATCGGCAATTCTACCCAGAGATTCGCAGCACCGCGGGAAAGCCAAAGCATGAGCCCGCCCACGGCGAACAGCGCCCCTCGAATCGCAAAGCTGGCCAGGACGGTTGAGAGGGAAGCCCTTTGTCTGCCAAACACGCCTGCTTCTATCCGGGTGGGAGAATAGATCGAGAACAGATTTCCCGCGGCGAAGTCGATGGGCACGACGAACAGAATGACGGCCAGGGTGGCCAGGGTCACTCCGAGGGACGGCGGCCGATAGAGTAAACACGTTCCCAGCCACACCAGGACAACTTCCAGCGCAAAGACGGCGGAATGCGCCAAATTCTTCCCCAGCATGATTTCGCGGAAGCGGACCGGGAAAGCGAAGAAAAGCTGGGTGCCGCTGCCATCCGCCCCAAAATTGTTGTACGAAAGATTCGTCAGCAGGAGCAGCGAGTAGGCGGCCCCGAGCGGGAAGGTGAGCTCGGGGGCATGGGTGAACAGCCCCGGATTCCTTGCTGAACTTCGAAAAATCAAGAGCATGAACAGGGGCACGATCAGGGTGAACAGCATCGGCCCGCTGCGACTGAGGTAACGCAGCTCTTTTTCAACCACGGCGGCGACGGGCCCGGGGAGTCCTGGCAGATTCCAGCCCGGGTGCAGCCCCGGCAGGCCGCTGGGCCGGGCTTTGCGTCGGTCTGATTCGCTGAGGTTCTCGCCGCGATACTCCGCGCGCAAGCGAAAATTCAGTAGCCAGAGGAACGCCACCCCATAGGACACCAGCAGCAGGAAGGGGAGCACGCTGGTTCCGGGCCGCGCCTGTATCGTCCCGGCAATCGCAGCCGCGGCGAGGCCCGGGGGAAGAGGTTGCTGCGCATTGGAGACCTTCTGGCCGAGGATTCTGGTTTCCGGTATCGATCGATGTTCGTAGACGGCGATCAAGGGGCCGATCAGCTGAAAACTCAGGATAAAGAGGAAGAAAAGGATGCCCATGATTTCGCGGGTGCGCCGCTGGGCCAACCAGCGGTCCAGCCAGGCGAACAGCATGCGCGCCAGAACGATATTCACCAGGGCAAAGGTCAGGAGTACCACGGTCGCCCAGGGAAGCACACCGGGCCGGGCGACCCCGATGCCGATGTCGATTCCAATCAGCCACAACCCGGCCACCGCAGTCGCCGGATCCAGCGAGCCATAGGCGAGGCGGACCAGAAAATACGACCGGTAGCCAAGCGGGAAGCGGAGAAGATTTGAGGACTCTACATTCTGGGTGAAAGCCGTTGCCATCAACGGAAACAGCTGCCAAAAAAGAAAGACAGGCCAGAGCAGAACACCGAGCCACTTCGCATTTCCCTGCAGGATCAGGAACCAGGCTGCCCCACCCAGCCCCACAGCGCCGCCGACGCCGCCGGCTGCAAAGGCCAATCCAATAAAAATGCGGGAAGCCAATTCCAACCGGCCGCGACGGGTGCGCAGGGAGTTGACAAAGATTCGCCAGCGCAGTTCAGCGACCGCCGCCAATTGCTGGCGCGCTCGCGGGGCCGGACTCAGCGTGGCCGGTGTCATCTCGGCTTCGTCATCTTCAGGGCTGTCACTCCGTGCTTCAGCTCAGCCAGGACAATTCCTGGGCATCAGGCCGCGGTCCGCCCACGATGAGCAGGAAGATTTGCTCCAAAGTCAGTTTCTCGCCGGGAGAAGATCCGGCCGCCGCCAAGGGAAGGTCCGCCGATCGCGCCTCCACCCCGGCTCGCAATTCCTCGATGGAACCTTGGGCCACGAGCCGGCCCCGATGAATGATGCCGACATGCGTGCACAAACGTTCCACAATCTCCAGCACGTGCGAAGTGAGGAAGACAGTCGCGCCGCGCGCGATCATGCGTTGCAGCATGGCTTTCAGCGTGCCAGCGGCAATGGCGTCCACGCCTTCGAACGGTTCATCCAGAAACAGGACCTTGGGCCCGTGGATTACGGCAGCGGCCAATGCCAGCTTCTTCTGCATGCCGTGCGAGTAGTCGGTGACCAGCGCCTTGGGCTGCTCAGTGAGCTGCATGAAGTCGAGCAATTCAGCCGTGCGCTTGGCCGCGGTCTCCCGATCCAGACCATACATGCGGCCGACGAAGTTCAAGTATTCCGACCCGGTCAATCTACCGAACAAGGCCATGCCTTCCGGCACCACCCCGATCTGCCGTTTCACCTCCACCATGTTGGCGACCAGATCGAGTCCGAGAACCTGGATTCGCCCCGCGGTGGGCGCCAGCAGGCCGGTCAGCATCTTGATGGTCGTTGATTTTCCGGCGCCATTGGGTCCCAGGAAGCCGAAGAACTGGCCGGGCGCGACTCTCAGATTCACGTCCTCGACGGCTACAAGCTTGCCGAAACGCCGGGTCAGGTTTTCGGTGCAGATAGTGGGAGAAGCCATGAAAGTTTCGACTCTAGCACAATCGCGGGGACGCAATTTCCCATAGCATGAGCGCTTGCTGGACAATCGTGGCATGCTGACTTGTTCGCCGGGCTGCCTTCTGGCGTGTACGGCGCAATCTATCGATCCCTGCAATCCGAGCTTTGACAAAATCCCTCCTCGTACTAGACTAGGCGGCTGAAATTTCTCAGGCCATCGCGAATGCAAGTGCAGGACGACGGGCCTGGGGACGCGTTCGGTTTCAGGAGGCGATTTATGGGCTCTCGCTGGCTCGTGCTGCTTTTGTTCTCATTGACCACCAGCGTGTTGCTGGCGCAGTCTTCGCCACCGCCATCTGCGCCGGCGGCCGCGCCGGCGGAGCCATCGGTACAGAGCCTGCTCGACCGCATTCAGCAACTGGAAAACCGGATCACTCAGCTGGAGGAACGTGACCGCCAGAAGGAGGCTGCCCAGGCCCCTGCTGCGGCCGCGCCCAGCCCGGCTGAAGCTCCCGCAGCAGCGGCCGCAGCTCCAGCAACCGCTGCGACCCCAGGCCCGACGCCTGGCCCGGCCACAATGCCCGGTGAAGAGCATGCCAGCATGGGAGAAATCCGCGAGGCCGAGCGGCACTTTCCGTCGCTTCAAATCAGAGGGTTCGGCGACATCGATTTCTCCTCTACCGACGAAAAGGGGTCGATCAGTGGTTTCAAGCTGGGCCAGTTAGTTCTGCATCTGGCCTCGCCCCTGTCGGAAAAAGTCAGCTATTTCGGTGAAGTCAGTTTCACGGCAGTACCGACCGGCTACGACCTGAGCGTGGAACGCACCATCATCCGCTACGACTACAACGATTACTTCAAGATCTCGTTCGGCAAATACCACACCCCGATCGGTTATTGGAACACCGCTTTCCACCACGGCGCCTGGTTGCAGACCACCATCGATCGCCCGGAAATGGTGAAATTTGGCGGAACATTCATTCCCGTGCATTTCGTGGGGGTGCAGGCGGAAGGAAATATTCCTTCCGGCGGGCTGGGCCTGGGCTACAACGTGGGACTGGGGAACGGGCGTTCCTCCGTGCTGAGCAAGTCCGGAGACAGTGGCGATTCCAACGACAACCGGTCGTGGGTGGCCAATGTATATGCCCGGCCCTCCCGATTTTATGGGCTTCAGGTTGGCGCGTCGGTCTATCGCGACAAGCTCACCCCGCAACCGGGGCAGAATTTTGGCGAATGGATTACCGCCGCCGATGTGGTCTGGACCAAGGAAAAGCCGGAGTTTCTGGCCGAATACGCCAACGTCCATCATCGCGACGTGCTGACCACCAACACCTGGGACAGCCAGTCATTCTACGTTCAGCTCGCCTACCGGCTGCCCTGGCAGCAAAGCAAATGGAAGCCTTATTATCGATACGAGTATATTCATAAGCCGGAAGACGATCCGACGTTACTGAACGTGCTGGATCTTTCTGGTTCGACGCTCGGGGTTCGATACGACATTACGAACTTCGCGGCGTTCAAGGGCGAGTATCGGAACAGTCGCCACGGCGTGGATGAACCCCGTGTGAACGGGGCATTTTTCCAGACTGCATTCACCTTCTGACACGCACATGACAGCTCACTTGAAATTCGCCTCCCGAACCTTCTGGCTCAGCTGCCTGTGCCTGGCACTGCTGCAGCCGCTGGCGGCGCAACGCCACGACGTCGACATCGCGGTTGTGGTGCATCCCGACACACCCGTCAGCAATCTGAGTCTGGCCGAGGTGCGCAAGGTATTTCTCGGCGACCGTCAATATTGGACCGCCAACCTCCCGGTCGTTCTGATGATTCGCGCCCCCGTGGCCCGGGAGCGAAACGTGGTTTTGAAGGTCATCTACCAGATGTCGGAATCGCAGTTCAAACAGTATTGGATTGCGAAGATTTTCCGGGCGGAGGCGGCCACCGCGCCCAAGGTGGTGTATTCGAATGACATGGCGAACCAATTGGTGACGGCCATTCCAGGCGCGATTGCGTTTATCGACAGCAAGGAAGTGAAGCCGGGGGCGAAAGTGCTGCGCGTCGACGGTCGTTTACCGGGAGAGCCGGGTTATCCGCTGCGTTAAGTAGCGCCGGCCCTTCGACTGCGCTCAGGGCGCCGCGACAGCGGCGCTACTACGGCATGGCGAGCTGTTGCACTATTTTCTGGAATCTGGGGTCGGAACGAACATCATCGAATGCGGGTTCGACTTTTACGTACGTGAGGTTGCTGTCGCGGTCGTGGTAAGCCTGTTCGAGCGATGCCAGCGCCTGGTTCCTGTCACCCAGCCGGGCGTAGATCAGGGCCATGTTGTAGGAGGAGACGTAACCCCGCTTGGCTATTTCTTTCAGCCCTTCCAGCCAGCTCTTCAGCACTCCGGGATAGCCGGAGGCGTTGAAATCCTCGCCGATGGATGCCGCCAGGTCGGGATTGCCGGAAAGCGTCAGCACCTTCTGCCGTTCCCCAACCGCTTCCTTGAACATGCCGTTCTGCGCGAAGGTGGCTTCGATGGCACGTTGGGCGGGGGCGAATTTCGGGTCCATATCCAACGTCTTGGTGAGCTGCCGCGCGGCCTCGTCATACTGCCGCGTGAAATAGAGCAGCCGGCCCAGACTGGTGTTGGTAAGAAGCGACAAGGGATCGAGATCCTGCGCCTTCTTCAGTTCTATCCGGGCTTCGTCGAAGCGACCCATCCGGGTCAGAAAATCCCCGTACCACTGATGGGTGGAAGGATTGTTGGTGTTCAACTGAATCGCCCGCTTGAACTCGGACTCGGCTCCTGACCAATCCCAGTCATAACTTTCCCGTACCAGCCCGAGCGATATATGGGCTTCGGGCAGTGTGTCATCTAGTTTCACCGCCTGCTGGGCTGCGGATTTTGCGTTTTGCCAAACCTGCTGCGGCGACGTGTATCCGGCCTCGCCCAGAAAGTTATAAGTAACGGCCAGTCCGGCGTATGCCTGGGCGTAGTGCGGGTCCTTCTCGACCGCCTGATTGAAATAATTCGTTGCCTTCCTGAAGCCGTCTTCCGTCCACTTGTTCCAGTAAAAAAGACCCTGCAGATAGAGCTGGTAGGCTTCGGGATTTTCGGTATCGTGCTTGGCAACCTCGCTGGATTCCTCCGCTCCAACAATTCTCGGTCGCAGGTTGTCGTAGATCTCCTTGGCGATATCTCCCTGCACTGCGATCAGGTCGGAAACTTTCCGGTTGAACTGGTCGCCCCAAAGCTCGGAGCCGTCGGAAACGTTCACCAGATCGGTCTGGATGGTCAGGGTGTCTCCGCGTTGGGCGACCCTGCCCATGAGCACGGCGTCCACGTTGAGTTCCTTACCGACTTTCTGGGCATTGACTTCACGCCCTTTGTAGCTGAAGACCGTGCTGCGGGCCATTACCCGCAGCTCCGGCACGCGGGAAAGACTGCTGATAATTCCTTCCGTGACCCCGTCGGCGAGATACTCGATATTCGGGTCAGCCCCGACGTTTACGAAGGGCAAAACGGCAATCGCGTGAATGTGGCCCGATCCGCCTCCTCCCAGCAATCGATCACGCAAAGTGCGCGGAAGCAGGACGGCGACCAGCAGCAAGACCAACACGACTGCGGCTGCGATGACAGCGGGTTTCCGCCAAGGAATCTTCGAAGCCTTCGGCGGCACGAAGGTGGGAACTCCGGAAGACTCCGTGTCACGCTTGACCCGCTTGAGGTCGGCCTGGAGTTCGGCGGCGGACTGATATCGCAGGCTGCGGTCTTTCTCCAGCAGCTTGCATATGATCCAGCCCAGGTCTGGAATCAGTTCGGGATTTATCCGGGCCGCCGACAGAGGGGCGCGGTTCAGAATGGCCTCGAAAACCACCGCCGTGGTTCCGCCCCCGAAGGCGAGCCGTCCGGTCGTCATTTCATACAGCACTGCGCCCAGCGAAAAGAGATCGCTACGCCGGTCCAGTTCTTCCCCGCGGGCCTGTTCCGGCGACATGTACGCAACCGTGCCGAGCGCCACTCCCGTGCTGGTCAGGTGGTCCACTCCGCTCAGAGTGGGCATGGCCGAGGGTCCGACCTCTTCTGCCGCGGTCTGGCGCTGGGTCGGCACCAGCTTGGCCAATCCGAAATCCAGGACCTTCGCCTGCGCGCGCTTGGTCAGGAAGATATTCGCGGGCTTGAGATCCCGATGGATGATCCCGGACTCGTGGGCGGCTTCGAGCGCATCGGCGATCTGGATTGCAATTTCGAGGGTTTGAGCCCCGGGCAGAGGCTTGCCCGTAATCATGTGCTTGAGCGTTTGCCCTTCCAGCAACTCCATCACGATGAAGGGCTGACCCTCGAACTGGTCAATTTCGTGGATGGTGCAAATGTTGGGGTGGTTGAGACCGGAGGCGGCACGGGCTTCGCGCTGAAAGCGCTCCAGGGCCTGCGGGTCGCGGACCAGATCGGGCGGGAGGAACTTCAGGGCAATGCTTCTACCCAGTCGGAGATCCTGGGCGCGGTAAACCACTCCCATGCCGCCGCCGCCCAGCTTTTCTTCGATTCGGTAGTGCGAGATGACTTGGCCTAGCATTGAAAGTCCCCGGCCGATGGGTCATGGTAGGCCGCGCGTACCGGCAAGTCAACGCGGCGGATTCGCGGTTGTTCGGATGGTTATGAGGCCTACTGGCGCGAGGCTGAGGCCCCCGATGCCAGTTCGCGAAGCACGCTGAGAAACCCAGCGGCGGCCTGCTCATCGGAGAGAGCTTCCAGCGGGACTGTGGCGGCAATGTGGGGCGATTCGGAACGGAACCGCACGCTGATCAGGTTGTGCCCGCGGGCGGTCATCAATGTGTTCACCACCGGTGAAAGCTCCTGGGTCCAGCGCGCCCGGGTCGTAAGCACGACCGGCCCAGGGTGAGAAACCGACCAATCGCGGGGCTGGGAGGTTACACGGCTGTGTCGCTGGGACAACCAGCAGTGACGGAAAACATCGAGCTCGAGAACCGGGGCGCAGTCCAGGTCGGCTTCAAAAGTAAGCGTTTCCTTCTGCTTGTGCCAGATGCTGACAAACCACTTGAAGGGGATGGGGCGGGGCCGCAAGCGAATGGTCACCCGGACGTTATCGAACCAGTGGGCGGCAAAACCGAAACGGGCCTGAAGAAGAGTTGCGCCCAGCCAGCGCGCGTCCAGCATTTGTCCTTTGTTGGAACACGCGACCTCTACCCAGTGCAGGGCAGTGGCTCCTTTGCGGCGGTTATAGCGCGCAAAATAGAAAAACCACAACCCCAGCAAACCGATTGCACCGGCCACGTCGATGAGCACCAGGCGTCCCACAAGGCCTCAAGTCGAATATTACGACCTAGGACGCAAGTACCGCAACAGGTTCCTCGAAGTTTCGCTGGAGCCGAGGCTTGACCGTCCCGGATCAAGCGCGTGTGCCGGGAGATTCCCACCTCGCGACTACAATAAGTCTGTGGAATTCGCCCTGCGAGACTTCCGGCACGAGGAATTCGAGACCCTGTGGCGCATCGACCAGCAGTGTTTTGCTCCAGGGATTTCGTACAGCCGCCTGGAGCTCGCCACCTATCTGCAGCGGCCCGGCGCGTTTACCCTGGTGGCAGACGCGGATGAAATGAGCGGGATGGCCTTGCTGACTTCGACGAATGGCCAGTCCTCAGCGGTGACTGTGGGATTCATTGTTGCGGAGACGGGGAGCCGCGGCAACGGCCACATCATCACCATCGATGTTCTCCCTAAGGCGCGTGGAGTGGGCGTCGGATCGCGGTTGCTGCGCGCCGTCGAGGACCGGTTGCGCACCGCCAACTGCCATTCCGTGATTCTTGAAACCGCGGTGGACAACCATGCGGCACTGTCTTTTTATAAACGGCACCATTACAGTGTACGGAAAACCATCCCGCGCTATTATTCGAATGGCGTGGATGGGCTGGTGATGAAGAAAGATTTGCTTTCGCCGCCCGAGCCCGCTAGCTTGCCCCAATGACAAAGACAACGAGAATCGCGATCCAGGGAGAGGTGGGCTCGTTCAGCCACGAAGCGGCCCGGCGAATGGTGCCAGGCTGCGACATCGTGCCTTGCGCGCGTTCGGTGGAGGTCTTCGATCGGGTGCAGCGTGGTTCTGTCGCTGCCGCTGTGATCCCCATTGAGAATTCGCTGGCGGGGTCGGTGACTGAACATTTTGATCTGTTGCTGGCGCGCAAGGTTTTCATCGAACAGGAATTCCGCTTGCGCATCGTGCACAATCTGATCGCGCTGGCCGGAGTGAAGCGCACCGACTTGCGCCGGGCTTACTCCCATCCCGTGGCTCTGGAGCAGTGCCGCGACTTCTTCGCCAGGAACCCGAGGATTCAGCCGACGCCTTTCTATGACACGGCGGGCAGCGTCAAGCATGTGATCGAAAGCGGATTGCGGGACGCGGCTGGAATTGCAGGCGCCCAGGCCGCGAAGGCCTACAAAGGCCATATTCTGGCGGCCGGCATAGAAGACGACAAGCGTAACTTCACCCGCTTCTTTCTGGTCCGTAAGACCCGGCGCATTCGCCCGGGCGCGAACAAGACCTCGATTGCCTTCAGCGTCAAGAACATTGCCGGCGCGCTGTTCAAGGCGCTGGCCGTATTCGCTCTGCGCGACATCAGCTTGACCAAGATCGAGTCGCGACCGCTGCGCGGGCGGCCCTGGGAATATGTGTTCTACGCCGACTTTCTCCGCGGCGACGACGAGCCCGCTCGCAACGCCCTGCGCCATCTCAGCGAAGTAGCCGATCTGGTGAAAGTGCTGGGAATCTACCCGGCAGCCTGATTGTGAAGGTGTGGGTCGGACCCACACCTGTCCCGTTTCAGGCGTTCAATGGTCACCAATCGGTCGCAGCACCTTTGATTGGGTACAAACCTCTCGGTTAGGGTTTAGAATTCAGCTACCTTCAAGTGGCTCGCGGGTTTGCATCCTTCCGGGCCTTTATGTCATCAAAACTTGAGCACAGGACACTCAAGGTCAAAAAAATGGCAGAGAAAGAGAAAACGCGCCCCGAACGCAATACCAAGGCAGCAAAGGAAGAAGAAACGGGGATTCTGCCGATCCTGCCGGTGCGGGATACGGTACTTTTCCCCCATGCCGTGCTACCCCTGACTGTGGGCCGGGAGAGCTCGGTCCAACTCATTAATTCCCTCGGTGAAGACAAGACCATCGTGGTGGTGGCGCAGCGCGAAGCCCGCGTCGATGCCCCGCAAGCCAGCGACCTCTATACGGTCGGCACCCTGGCGGTCGTCCACAAAGTGGTCAAGATGCCCAACCAGAGCCTCTTCGTTTTTGCGGAAGGTCTGGAACGGGTGCGACTCACCGAATTCGCACAGCTCACGCCGTTCATGCGGGGCCGGGTAGATTCCGTGCCCGAGGCCATTCCGCCGAAGAGTTCCGAGGTGGAAGCGCTGCAGCGGAACGTTCTGACCCTGTTCCAGCAAATTGTGGCCGGCTCACCGACTTTGTCGGATGAGCTTTCGACTGTGGCCATGAACATTGACGAACCGGGACGCCTGGTGGATTTCATCGCATCCTCGTTGCCTTCGCTTTCGACCGCCGACAAGCAGGACACGCTCGAAACCACCGATGTCCGGGTGCGTTTGGAGAAGATCAATCAGCATCTGGCGAAAGAGCTCGAAGTCCAGCAACTGCGCAACAAGATTCAGTCCGAAGTGCAGGACCGGGTACAGCAGACGCAGCGCGAGTACTACTTGCGGGAGCAGATGAAGGCCATCCAGAAAGAATTGGGTGAGCAGGATGAAGGCGCGCGCGACACCGAAGACCTTCGGCAGAAGATCGACAACGCAGGCATGCCGGATGAAGTCAAGAAAGAGGCCCTGAAGGAATTGGGCCGGCTCGCCCGCATGTCGCCGATGGCGGCGGATTATTCCGTCACTCGCAATTATGTGGAGTGGCTGGCGGCATTGCCCTGGGCGAAAACTTCCGGCGGCGAAGTCGACATCCTGAAGGCCAAGGAAATCCTCGACACCGATCACTATGACCTGAAGAAGGTCAAGGACCGCATCCTGGATTATCTTTCCGTGCGTCGTCTGAAGCCGGGGATGAAAGGACCCATTCTCTGCTTTGTCGGACCTCCGGGAGTAGGCAAGACCTCGCTGGGCAAGTCCATCGCACGCGCCCTGGGAAGGAAGTTCGTTCGCATCTCGCTGGGCGGGGTGCACGACGAAGCGGAGATTCGCGGCCACCGGCGCACTTACATCGGCGCGTTGCCTGGACAAATCATCCAGGGCATCCGCCGCGCCGAGACCAAAGATCCGGTCTTCATGCTCGACGAAATCGATAAAGTCGGACGCGATTTCCGCGGAGATCCGGCTTCAGCATTGCTCGAAGCCCTGGATCCAGAGCAGAATTCCACCTTCCGGGACAATTATCTGGATGTGACCTTCGATCTTTCGAAAGTGCTGTTCATCACCACGGCGAACATGCTCGATCCGATCGCGGAGCCGTTGCGTGACCGCATGGAGATCATCGAACTCCAGGGTTACACGGAAGAGGAAAAAGTTCACATCGCGTTTCAATACCTGGTTCCGAGACAGATTGAAGAGAACGGCGTGACCGCGGAGCAGATTGAGTTTCCGGAAGAAGGCGTTGGCTACATCATCCGGCACTACACCCGGGAAGCGGGAGTGCGGAACCTGGAACGCAACATCGGTACCATTTGCCGCAAGCAGGCCCGGCGTCTGGCCGAAGGTAAAACCGACAAGCTGGTGGTGACCAAGGAAGTCGTCCAGGAACTTCTGGGCGGAATCAAGGTCCGCAGCGAAGGTGAAATTGCCGAGCGCACCAAGCGCGCGGGCGTGGTCGTGGGTCTGGCCTGGACGCCTTCAGGCGGCGACGTTCTGTTTGTCGAAGCCAACACCATGAAGGGCAAGGGCGGCTTCACCATGACCGGGCAGATCGGCCAGGTGATGCAGGAATCCATGCAGGCGGCCCTTACCTGGGTGCGATCCAATGCAGCCATACTCGGCATCCAGGAGAATTTTTTCGCCGAACACGATATCCATATTCACGTGCCGGCGGGTGCGATACCGAAAGACGGCCCGTCGGCCGGTGTGACCATGGTGACGGCGCTGGTCTCGTTGCTCACGGGCCGGCCGGTGCGTCCGTTGACCGCCATGACCGGCGAAATCACTCTGAGCGGAGACGTCCTACCCATTGGCGGCGTGAAGGAGAAAGTCCTGGCGGCCAAGCGCGCAGGTGTCCACGATGTGATTCTGCCGGCCGAAAACCGGACGAACCTCGAAGAAGACCTGACCCCGGAGCAGTTGGAGAACATCCGAGTGCACTATGTGAAAAGGATTCTCGAGGTGCTCGAGTTGGCCCTGCCAGCCACGCAGACTGAGGAGAAGCAGGACGAAGAGGAACGGGAGAAGGTGCTCACCGCTCAGGGCGCCTCATAACCATTTTAGTATCAATATCTTGCGGTCGTTCATGCCAGTTTTCGTTTTACCCGGAGACTGGCATTTTTGTTGCCTGCGCAAGTGCTTGCTTCTCAGCACGATAGTACAGGTTCGGAGGTATAGAACTAATCCCATTGCGGGGTGTTTAATCCTTATGAAAGCGGTGCCGTTCCGGCCGCAGCGAGGAACAATATGCCGAAGAGGAAGACATACCGCGGGTGGTTCGTCGGAGTTGTCCTGGTGGGCGTATTGCTGATGCTGCAAAGCCCCATAACTTCGGTGGCGCAAGATCAAGATGATCAGGACCCGCCCAGCCGGGTGGCGCGAATGAACTATGTGCAGGGGTCGGTTAGTTTTCAGCCGGGCGGCGAGGGCGACTGGGTGGATGCCGTCCCCAACCGGCCGCTGACCACCGGCGACAATCTTTGGACCGACCAGGGTGCGCGTGCCGAGCTGCACGTGGGTTCGACCGCGATACGACTGGCGCCGGAAACCAGCATGACGCTGCTCAATCTCGATGACAGCACCCTGCAGCTCCGCTTGTCGGAGGGCACCATCATGTTGCGGGTGCGCCATCTCGATGACGGCGATCTGGTCGAAGTGGACACTCCCAATCTGGCGTTCAGTCTGCAACGCACCGGCGAATACCGGATCGACGTCGACAGCGCCGGAAATGTGACCAGCGTGAGCGTCTGGAGCGGCCGCGGCGAAGTCACCGGCGGCGGATATTCATACACCGTCGTAGCCGGCCAGTCGGCGCATTTCTCCGGTACCGACCAGCTGAACTACGACATCGCACAACTGCCGGGCGCGGATGATTTCGACAACTGGGCGTTCCAGCGCGACCATCGTGAAGATGGCGCGGAATCCGCCAACTACGTTTCACCGGAGATGACCGGCTACGAGGACCTGGATGATTACGGCCACTGGCAGTATGTCGCGGGCTATGGAACGGTTTGGGTGCCGTCGGGCGTGGCCTCGGATTGGGCGCCGTACCGCGAAGGCCATTGGGCGTACATCAGCCCCTGGGGCTGGACGTGGGTAGACAACGAACCTTGGGGCTTCGCACCCTTCCACTACGGACGCTGGGCCTACGCTGAAAATCGCTGGTGCTGGGTGCCCGGGCCGGTTGCCGTCAGGCCGGTGTATGCGCCCGCCCTGGTTGCTTTTGTGGGCGGAGTCGGAATCTCAATCGGCGGAGGCCCGGGCGTGGGCTGGTTCCCGCTGGCTCCGGGCGAAGTATACATGCCGTATTACCGGGGCAGCCGCGCTTACGTGGACCGCATAAACGTGACCAACACGGTGGTGAGCGTCACCAGGGTGGCCAACGTTTACAACGTGTACAACTCGAATGAACGCAATGTCACGAGAATCAGCTACGTCAACCAGCGGGTGAATAACGGCGTGACTCTGGTTGCGCGGGACACATTCGTGAACGCGCGTCCGGTAGCGCGGAATCTGGGACATTTCGATGCGCGGCAAATGGCGGATGCGCCGGTCGAGCACGGCATTCAAATGCAGCCGGTCAGGAACAGCGTGCTGGGCGCGGGCGCCCCTGCAAGGTTCAAGCCGCCGCAGGCGATCGTGAACCGACGGGTGGTTGCGACCCAGAGGCCGGCCCCACCTAAGCAGTCTTTCGAACAGCGGCAGGCGGCGAACATACGTACGGAGCAGCCTAGCGCACGGCCTCAGCCACTGAGCAACCCTCAAGGCAATGAGCGCCCGGTGGCCCGTCCGCAGCAGCCTGTGAGTGTGCCCGAGGCGGAGCGAGCTTCGCAGCCTGAAGTGCCACGCCCCGAGGCCCGTCCACAGCGGCCAATGGTAGCCCCGCGGGTGGCAGAACCGGTGCGTCCGGAGGGGCCCACCGCCCCGCGTCCTTCGCAGGGCGACGCGCAAGGCTGGTCACATCCCCAGGCCAAGCCCGCACCGCCGGTGCAGCAGAGAAACGCAGCCCAGGCCCAGGAAGTCGAAAATAAGTTCCGCAACTGGCAGCAACAGCGTCCACAGGCCGCACCTGCTCAGAATCATGCACCGCAGGTGCACCCGAAGGAACAGCGTCAGCCGCAACGGAAGCCAGAAAACGGGTCGAAACCGCAGAAGTGATTCGTCCGCAGCCCTCCGAATTGCCAGTTTCCAAACCGGGGACTGGCAATTCCTATTTAGGTTTCAACCCCACCAAGACACGGCCTCCGCGATAGACTACTGGGAACCGGCAACTTGCAACCGGGAACTGGTTTCCTATGCAAATCCGCGTCCTATTCTTCGGCATCCTGAAGGACTTGGCGGGAAAGCCGAGTGATTCTCTCAACCTGCCTGAAGACGCCACGCTGGGCGACGTGCTCAGTCACTATGAGCAATCCATGCCCCGGCTGAAAGATTCGGCATCGTCGCTGGCCATGTCCGTGAATCAGGAATACGCGGGCCCGGCCACGAGGCTAAGAGCGGGAGATGAAGTCGCGCTCCTGCCGCCGGTGAGCGGTGGATCGTCCGATGATGGATCGGCTGATGATGGATCGCCGGCCGGAAAACGCAGCCCGCACGCAGCGATCGTCCGCGAGGCGATCCAAACCGCTCCGGTTTTACAAGCCATCAAGCGGCCAGAGGACGGAGCCGCAGCCGTCTTCGAAGGCATTGTTCGCAACCACACGCGCGGCCGCCGCACCCTCTACCTGGATTACGAAGCCTATGAGGAGATGGCGCTCAAGCAGATGGAGGAGTTGGCCGGGCGTGCGCTGGCGGAGTTCAAGATTCGCGATGTCGCCATTGTCCATCGCCTGGGACGGCTGGAAATCGGTGACACCAGCGTGCTGATCGTGGTGGTGTCGGCCCACCGGGCAGCGGCCTTCGATGCCTGCCGCTGGCTGATCGATACCCTCAAACGTACCGTGCCCATCTGGAAGAAAGAACACTTCGAAGATGGCGCAGTCTGGGCCGACGGTGAGCCTTTTCCGGATGAGATTGCAGGCGCCCGAGGCACCCATTCCGCGAGGCGTGCATCCAAGTGAGCAGCCGCTTTTGCTGCATTCTCCGCGCTTTCGATTGGCGATTTCCATTCGGCTGGCTGAAAAAGAGGCTTGGTGTCGCAGAGATGCCAGGCAGCGGCGCCAGGGGAAGGCAGAGAAGTGCCGTAACCTCCCAGATGAAAAAGGTTGCAACCGCAGGTCTTCTGCTGGCTCTGTGCCTTGTCTCCGTTGCCCAGGGGCCGGATACCACTTTCAAGGTCGACGTAAAACTGGTGAACGTGTTTGTCACCGTAACCGACGAGCATGGAGCGCCCATCGCCTCTCTGAAGAAAGACAACTTCCATCTGCGGGAAGACGGCCAGGAACAGAAGATCGCTGTCTTCGACAAGGAATCGGCCGTGCCGCTCTCCATCGTTCTGGCGATTGATACCAGCCTGAGCACACGCAAGGACCTTCCCCTCGAACTGGCCTCGGCCCGCCGCTTCGCGCATGCCATCCTGCGCCCGGTGGACGCCCTGTCGCTCTACCAGTTCAGCGAAACCGTGAGCGAAGTGACGCCTTTCACGTCAGATCTCAGAATCATCGACCGCGGCATCGACCGGATTCGCCTGGGCTCGGCCACTGCCCTCTACGATGCTCTGTTTCTGGGTTCGCAGGCGCTGGAACCGAGGGTGGGACGCAAGGTGATGGTGGTCATCACCGATGGCGGCGATACCATGAGCACAGTGGATTACCAGGAAGCGGTGCGGGCCGCCGAGACCGCCGAAGCTATTCTCTACAGCATCATCGTGGTGCCGATCGAGGCCAGTGCGGGACGCGATACCGGCGGTGAGCATGCCTTGATCCAGCTTTCGTCCGACACTGGCGGCAAGTATTTTTACGCATCGTCATTGCCGCAACTGGAAGACGCGTTTCACCAGATCAGCGACGAACTGCGCACCCAATACCTGCTGGCGTACTATCCTTCACAGCGGCTTTCTGATTCAGATTTCCGCCGCATCCAGGTAACGGTCGGAGGACTGCCGGCAGATTCCGGGTTCAAGGTGCGCCACCGGACGGGATACTACACGTCCAAGTCGCATTGAAGTCCAGTTTCCTTTAGCGGCCCCGGAGGTGGGTAGGACGAGCGGGTAGCCGTCGACGGAGCAAACGCTGTCTCAATTGGGGGAGCCGGCTAGGCGGATTTCTTCGGCGTGGTTTCTTTTACGTCCGCTTCGATTGTAACGTCAACGTGAGCCCCGGGTTTCAAGGCAACTTGCTTGCCGGCCTTGTCCTGTAAAGTGTTCTCGACGCGAATCTCGCGATACAGATCATCCGCGCCCTCGATGTCGATTTGCGCCTTCTCGGGCAGGCTGGGATGCATCGAGGGTATGATTTTTTCAACGGTTCCCGGGAGGGTAACTGATGGCTTTTCGGGCTCAGACCCGTGCTTTGATGTTTCGTCGCTCAACGGGTTCCGTTCTTGGAGAGGGTTTAGAATCCCGCGACAGTGTACTAGACTCTCTCCGATTGGAACAAGAGCGACAATTCTCGGGCCGTGTGTCAGTTGGCCAACTGACACGGCACCATCAATCTGGGCCGCAAGCGGTTGACGGGACAAATTCCGTTGTGAAAGTCTTATAGGATTGTTGATCCGATATGTTCTGCATGCCTGGCATGCTATGCCCGTCTTCTGCCTTCCTTAAAACTGGGCAGTGGCCTGATGGCCGTCTTTGAGGCGTTGGCGTGCGCCAGTACGAATCTTTGTAAGGAAGGTAAGCGAGACGAATGTCGAGCAATACTGGTTTTGCCCGTACCGTCTTCAGGCAGTCGAGTCTGTGGGTGGGGACGTTCGCGGTCCTTCTGGTTATTTCATCGCTGGCCCGCGCCCAGGATTCTTCCACCGGCAATGTCTCCGGGACGGTGACCGGACCCCGGGGCGCTTCGGTGAGCGGAGCTGACCTTACCATCACCGACAAAGTAACGGGACAATCCGCCCACACCACAACCAGTCCCGCGGGCACGTACGCGGTCCGCGACTTGCCTCCCGGACAATATGTTTTGCACGTGGAGGCGAAGGGATATCAGCCCGCCGACCTGCTGATCAGAATCCAGGCGGAAGGGACTGCGACCGGCGACGTCAGGTTGCAGCGGGTGGTCGCACCTTCGGCCAAACTGGTGGACACAGAATCCCCGGAAATACGCGGCGTCGTCGATCATGACCAACTGGAGCAGATCCCGACCGATCGCGGGTTTTTGGATCTGACCCGTCTTGAGCCCGGGGTACAGGTGCTCGACGGTCAGGTGCTGGCGCCCTCCAAGATGGGACTTACGGCCACCTCCGTGGTGGGCCGCAATGGCCGCACCACGCGGATGCAGGTGGATGGTTTAGACATCACGGACGAAGCCGTGGGCGCCACCACGATGAATCTGCCGGTCAGCGCCATCCAGGAGGTCAGAGTCGGGCAATCGCTCCTTCCGCTCTCCTCCGGGCTGGCTTCCGCAGGTGTGGTAAACGTAGTGACAAAATCGGCCACCGATGAGCTTCACGGCCAGCTCTTTGGCAACTTTCGCGACAAAGCCGCCGGGGGCGTTGACTTTCCCGGAGGTCAGGACGATTCCTACTCGCGCGAGGTCTTCGGCGGAAATATCGGCGGCGCCTGGAAGAAAGACAAACTCTTCTACTTTTTGTCGGGAGAATATTTCAAGCAGGACCTCGACGCTCCGGTGGTTTTCAATGCGCCTTTCGACGTTCTCAGCGGAAGCTATCGCGCTCCTTTTCACGAAGCCGAAATCGGGGCGCGTCTGGATTACAAATTTTCTCCCCGATCGCAACTGTTCTACCGCTTTAGCTACGACGACGGTAGCGACGTCAATGCTTTCGGCGGGAACAACTTCCAGGCGCTCAAGAGCAGCGGCAACACCTACGTCAACGCACTCGGCTTCGACTTTACGCGCGGTTCGTATCTCCACAGCGTGCGCTTCGCCTATGACCGCTACTCCAACCACATCGTGGATGCAGTGGGAGGGACTGGCATTTTTGATCCCGCACCCGGCATCAGTCTGAATTTCACCGGCGGCTCCGGATTCGCCAGCGGGTCCAACCCGCAAGCGCCGCAGCGGACCATGCAGGACAACAAACAGGCCCGCTACGACGGCACCAGGACCTGGGGCAGCCATACCTTCCGCTTTGGTGTGGCGGTGAACCAGATTGACAACCTGATTTCCGCCGATCTCTTTGGATTGGCTCCGCAGGTCGGTTCGGACACGGGCGCGGCTTCCAGCGTGTTCGCTGCCGCTGGGCCTTTTGCGGGTGGCGCCGCCAATCCCCTGAACTATCCGGTGGACAGCATCACGTTGGGGAACGGCTTCAATTGTTTCAGCGAAAAATCGGGATTCGGCTCTTCCTGCGGCGGATTCAGCGATACTCGCATGCAAGCGTACGTCGGGGACAGCTGGAAATTCCGTCCCAACCTGAACGTGACCATCGGAGTGCAGTACGTTCGCGATACCGGACGCAGCGATTCCGATTTGCCCGCGATTCCATGCTCGGAGGTCGCAGCTTCTTATGGAAGCCAGACGCCCTGTGCCAGCGGCGACCTGCTGACACACTTCGGAGGAAATTCCCAACTGGGTGGACGGGTGCGACAGCCCAACCTGAATTTTGCGCCGCAGTTTGGCCTGGCCTGGGACCCGGGGAAGAGTGGACGGACGGTCATCCGCGCCGGGATTGGCATGTACTACGACAACAACGTGTTTCGCAACCTGCTGGCGGATCGCGTGTCCCGGCTCGCGAACGGACAGTTCAACGCGCAGGCCAACGATCCGTGCGCCAGCCACGGCGTCATTATCTTCCCCGGCAACGTTGCCCAAAGCGCCGCGGGCCTGTGCGGACAGCCCATTGGAAACGTGGCCACCTCGATCGCCGATTTGCAAACGGCTTTCCAGGCGGCCAACGCCGTTTTGACTTCCAGTTCTCCGAATCCCAGTTACCTGGGCCAGGCGCTGAACAGCCAGCAGGGCCTGCTGGCGCCCGGCTACCAGACTCCGCGCTCGCTGCAGATGAACATCGGCTTCCAGAAGCAGCTACGGCAGACGACCCTGTTCAGCGTGGATTACGTGCGCAACGTAGGCACGCACTACCTGATCGGTTATGACACCAACCATGTAGGCGATGCCACCCACCTGAACACGAATGCGGCGTTGAACGCGATTAACAACACGCTGGCGGGAAACCCGCTCAGCTCCGGCCTGCGCGCCGGCTACGAGCGCGGGTGCCAGTTCGCAGACGGCGGTCAACTGCTACCTGGCGGCTGTGCCTGGCGCCAGTATCGCCGACTTTGCGGGCCAGGGTCTGGATTCCGGAGGTCAGTTCCTGGGCGGCGCTCCAGCGTCCTTGTTTGGCTTGACGCCGGATACCGGCGCGGCCTTTGCCGGAATCAATCCGCTGGTGGGCCGCAACACCATGTTCTTCCCGGCCGGTCGCTCACTCTACAGCGGCGTACAAGTTTCGCTGCGCACTCACGTCACCAACCCGGTGCGAGGAGTTGTAGGCGGAAGCTTGCAGTTTTCCTACACCCATTCCAGTTTCCGCAGCAACGTTGCCGGAGAGCTTGGCGACCAGGACCTGCTGCCCCTGGCTGCAGATTTCAACCACCCGACCGCGTTCTTCGGCTCTGCCTCCCAGGATCGTAAGCACCAGTTTTCCGTCGGCTCGGTTCTGGACCTGCCTCGTGGCCTGCGGCTGGGCCTGCTCGCTTACGTGGCTTCGCCCTTGCCCCAGACTCTGTTTCTTCCGGCCAGCGGCGGAGTCCCGGGAGAGGTTTTTCGTACCGACGTGACCGGTGACGGGTCCTTCGGCGGACAAAGCCAGACCGGCGCCGGTTCCTACGGCGATATTCTTCCGGGAACCAACATCGGGTCGTTCGGACGCGCGGTCAAGGCAAGTAATTTGAATACAATCATTCAAAGCTTCAATACCAACTTTGGGGACCAACTGACGCCGGCCGGCCAGGCCCTGGTCAACGCTGGTTTGCTTTCGCGATCGCAGCTGCAACAACTCGGCGGGGACGTGCCGACAATTGCAGGCGCTCCGCCAGGGAACGTAAGCCTGGCCTGGCTGCGCACCTTCGACTTGACCCTGACTCGTCCCTTCCGGTTCGGAGACCGATTTGTTCTGGAGCCCAGCGTGTCTGCATTCAATGTTTTGAACTTCGCTAACTTCGACGGCGCCGGTAACCGCCTCAGTGGGGTGCTCAACGGTACTGCGGGATCGGTGAACGGCACCGCGTCCGCGGACCGGGCGGCCAGCCGCATCGGCCCCGGTTCGGGCGTGTTTTCCTTTGCCGCCCCGCGCCAGATTCAGCTCGGAGTGAAGCTCACCTTCTAGTCACCTGCTGAAGGTGACGCACCGGCTCGCAGGGGCAGCGTGTAAGATAACTGCTATGCCCTTTCACGGACAAGGATCTCCCGGCCCGCCCCGCAAGGGAAGGCCCGCCCCGCCAGAGCAGACCTCGGAAGAGGCTGCCTATCTGAAATCTCTGGGAGAAAAACAGAAGCCCGTAAGCATCAAGCTCAGGGATGGCGAGGTGGTGCGGGGCTGGATCGAATACTACGACAAGAATATGGTCAGGCTGACCCGCGAAGACCAGCCCAACCTGTTTATCTTTAAGCACGAGATCATGTATATCGCGGAAGACGCCGGAAAGCGCAAATAGGCCGGCCGATCTTCTTTGCGTCCTTTGCGGAATTTCTTTGCGAACTTTGCGGTAAAGATTTGGCAACGCAAGTCAAAAGCGTAACCGCAAAGGACGCAAAGAAATTCCGCAAAGGACGCAAAGGAAAACTTCGGAACGTCATTTCATGGCTCACCTGAATCACAATGAATTTGTGCCCGCGATGGCGGAGATCGCCCGCGAGGCCGGTGCCTTGCTGATGGAATACTTCCGGCAGCATGTGAAAGTGGAGTACAAGGGCGATGCGGACCTGGTGACGGTGGCCGACCGCAAATCTGAGATTCTGATCCGGGAGCGAATCAAGGCCCGCTGGCCCAGTCACGATATTCTCGGTGAAGAGCAGGGCCTGGTGGATACCGGCAGCGACTATCGCTGGTACGTGGATCCGCTCGATGGCACCACCAACTTCGCCCACGGATTTCCGGTATTCTGCGTTTCGCTTGGACTCGAGCGCAAGAACCAGCTGATTGCCGGCGTGGTTTACGATCCCACGCGCGATGAGCTGTTTGCAGCCGAGCAGGGAAGCGGCGCCTACCTGAACCAGCAGCGAATCCAGGTTTCGAAGATTGCGAACCTGTCCGAATGCCTTGTGGCCACCGGCTTTCCCAGTCACAAGCGGCACAAGAATCCGAATATTCACTTTTATCACCAGATCACGTTGCGCACGCACGGGGTGCGGCGGGCAGGTTCGGCGGCCCTGGACCTGTGCTGCGTGGCCAGCGGACGCTTTGAGGCATTCTGGGAGTTCAATCTGAATCCCTGGGACACCTCCGCGGGTGTGCTGATTGTCGAAGAAGCTGGCGGCAAAGTGACCGATTTCAAAGGCGGACCTTTCCAGCTCAACAGTCGTGAAACCCTGGCTTCGAATGGTTTAGTGCACGCGGCTCTGCTCCACGAATTTGCGCAGATTTTCGATGGACGAGGCTTGGAACCGTTGCCTGATATTCAAGCGTTCCGGAAATGAACCAGGCAGAACCGCGTGGCACCGGGTCAAACGTAACTGGTTCAAACGAAACTGAGAGACCGATATGAATCGGAAACTCGCCGTACTACTCGTTGCTGTGGCGATCTCCGCGTCGTGCGGCATTGCATTCGCGGCCGACAAGCCGGTCGCGGTCGATCCCGCCTACCGCCAGTCGTTCGAGAAATGGAGAGGCGAACTGGTCGACGATCTCAAACAAGAGTGGCTGCCGCTGGCCGGACTATTCTGGCTCAAGCCGGGCGAGAACAGTTTTGGCACGGATCCGAAAAATGCCGTCGTATTTCCCAAGGGGCCGGCCCGCGCTGGATCATTCAACCTGCAAGGGAAGACGGTGACTGCCAGGTTTGCCCCGGGCGCCAACGCAACCATCACAGGCAAGCCCGTCACCGCTTCCGAGCTGCGGCCTGACACGACCGGGGATCCAACGGTGGTCGAGATGGGAAATCTGCGCCTGCATGTGATCGTGCGCGGCGAGCGTGTTGGCATCCGGCTCAAAGACCTGGAGAGCGATGCCGTGCGCCAATACCGCGGAGCGCAATTCTTTCCCCTGGACCTGTCGTATCGAGTAACCGCAACCTGGCTGCCTTCTGACGGCCACCAGATGGTCGACGTTCCCAATGTGCTGGGAGATGTGTACCCGACGCCGATTGCGGGGACGGCGGTTTTCAAAATCGACGGTCACGAACTGAGGCTCACCGATCTGGGTGGAGACGCCACGAAGGGGCTGTTCTTCGTCTTCAGCGACCCCACCAGCAAGGTCGATACGTATCCCGGTGGCCGCTTCCTGCAAACTGGCCCGGTGACCAACGGCACGGTGGTGCTCGACTTCAACCGTGCCTACAATCCGCCGTGCGCGGTCACGCCCTACGCGACTTGCCCGCTGGCGCCCAAGGAAAACCGGCTGAGCGTCGCCATTCCTGCGGGTGAGGAGTACGACCACAAACACGGCCACCACTAGGCCAACCGCCTCGGGGTGAAGCGGTGCTGCACGCACCGCAAGACTTTAACCACGAAGGACACGAAGGTCCACTAAGGAATTCCTTTGTGAACCTTCGTGTCCTTTGTGGTCAAAGCTTTTTCTGGGAGTTAGAACGGCGCTGTTCGGTAAGGTTACGGCACTTTTCCGCCACTCCTACCGAGGCCCGGGCGGTAAAATAGAGATGTGATCGCCTCGCTTCTGGATCGAAAGATCGAAAAACGCCCCAACCGAGTTCGGCTGCAAGGTCGCATTCTTTTCCTCACTGAAGATCCGGAACTGATCAAGCGTCAACTGGCCGGCGAAGACCTCCCTTGGGACAGCAAGAATCCTGCCAACAATCCCAAGCTGCGCGATGACATCTCGACCGACGAGATCACGCCCGCACACTACTGCTTCTATTTTGATGAGACCCTGGGCGAGATTCCGTACCTGGGGCTGAAGTGCGGCGACGTGCTGCCCATCGGACGGGGCGACGTAAAGAAAGGCGGCTTCGTATGCGCCGTCAGCGGCAAGCGGCGCGGCAAAGGCTCGAGCCGGGAGCAGTCTCCCTATGCCGAGATGTGCGCCGGGATCCGCCTGGTGATCGCCGAGAACATTGAGCGCATCTATAAGCAAAACTGCCAGAACCTGGGCCTGCTGACCTCGACCAACTTCTCGCTGATCGAGAAGGTCCGCGCCGGAGAGGAAATCCCGCTCACCGAGTTCACAACCGGCGAAGACGAAATTACGCGGCAGGTGATTGAGTACGGCGGCCTCTTTCCCTTTAATGTGGCTCGCCTCCAGAAAAAGGTCTTCCTTCCTCCGATCCAAACGGCGAAGCGTCCCATGACCCTGGCGGAAAAAATCTTCGCCCGCCACATGCTCGACCCCGACAAAAATGGAGGGGCCGGCGCCCTCGCCCGTCCAGCAGGGCCTAGCTCCGCTCAAGATACCGCAGGCGCCGTGAAGCCCGGCGACACCGGCTTCGCCCGTGCCGACCTGCGCTTCAGTCACGAATACGTCACGCCGATGGCGGCCATTTTCTTCGAGCGCTATGTGGGCAAGGACGCCAAAGTCAACGATCCCTCAAGCATTCTGTTTTTCCGCGATCACCTGACGTTTCTGGATGAAGTGATCTCGGAGGAAAAAAAGAAACTCGGCTTGCTTGACCTGGCCACGCAACTCAAGCTGAAGCAGCAGGATTTCGCGGCCAGGCAGGGAATCAAGCTGCATGGCGAGTTGAAAGACCGCAAAGGGTCAGAGGGAATCTGCCACTCCATCGTGTTGGAAAGCTATGCGCTGCCGGGACAACTCAACATCGGCTCCGATTCGCACACTCCCCACGTAGGCGCGATCGGATGTGTGGCCTTTGGCATTGGCACCACGGACGTTTTCAATTCATGGATCACAAAAGACGTGCGGGTCAAGGTGCCCGAGTCGGTAAAGATCATCATTCGCGGCAGGAAGCATCCCAATGTGACTGCCAAGGATTTCATTCTAAAGATTCTTAGTCTCGATTACGTGCGCAGTGGCAAGGCCCTGGCCAAAGTGATGGAATACGCGGGCGGGGCCATCGAAGAGCTGAGCGTGGACGAGCGCGCCACCATGACCAACATGGCCGCGGAAATCGGCGGCTTCACCGGCATCGTCGCGCCAGACCGCAAAGCGGTTGATTTTCTGGTGGAGCGTCGCAGCATGGACCGGAAGAAAGCCGAGTCCCTGATAGCTGGTCTGTTCAGCGATCTCGGTGCCCAGTACGCCCACACCATCGAACTCGACGCCGACGAAATTACGCCCATGGTGGCGACGCCCGGGGACCCCGGCAACGGCAAATACGTTCGCGAACTGAACACGCCGGTCCCGGTTGAGTTGGCCTACGGTGGAACCTGCACCGCCGGCAAGAACGAAGATATGGATATGTATGCCCGCGTGCTGGCCGACGCCTTGAAGCAGGGCAAGCGAGTGTCGGATTCGGTGAAATTTTATATCCAGTTCGGATCGCAGGAGACGCGCGAATACTGCATCCGTAAGGGTTACCTGGACATTTTTCAGAAAGCGGGCGCGCACGTGATCGAGCCGAGTTGCGGCGCTTGCATCAACGCCGGGCCGGGAGTGACCACGCGACCCGAACAGGTTGTAATCAGCGCCCAGAACCGCAACTTCCCTGGCCGCAGCGGGCCGGGACAAATGTATCTGGCCAGCCCACTCACCGTGGCCGCAAGCGCGGTCGCCGGCTATATCGTGGAGTACGAACCGAGCACGGAGAGGGAATTAGCCACTGTCCGGCGTTGATCAACGGTGTCATCCTGAGCGCAGACAATTCATTCGCTCACGAATGAACTGTCGGAGTCGAAGGACCCCTATCATCTCGACGATGTTGGCCGGAGCTGGAAACGCATAGATCCGCAAGGAAGCACAATGAGTGGAGCAGGTAGGGGTCCTTCGACTGCGCGGATGCTTCGCGTTGCGAAGCATCCACTCCGCTCAGGATGACACCTGGAGAGTTTGAAAGCTATTTCGCGATCATCCGGTATTGTGCAGGCCTGCCGCGATGCCGTTGATGGTCGCTCCCAAGGCATAGTCCACGCCGTCCGGACTTCCGCCCGCACGTTTGCGACGCAACAGTTCCACCTGCACCAGACTCATGGGGTCGACGTAGGGATTTCGCAAACGAATCGAGCGTGCCAGCACCGGATTACCCTTCAGCAGTTCCCTCTGATCGGTGACACTTAGAACCATCCTGCGGGTGCGTTCAAATTCCTCCACCAGCATGCTCCAGACCCGTTCACGCAGGCAGGCGTCGGGGACCAGTTCGGCGTAGAGGCGCGCGATGGTCAAGTCAGCCTTGGACATGGCCAGTTCCACGTTGCGGATCAAGTCGGAAAACAGCGGGAAACTCCGCATCATCTCGCAGAGTAACGATTCGTTGGCGGAGTCCTGCCGGGCAAACCGTTCCAGCGCATGACCCACGCCGAACCACGCGGGGACGGCGTGACGGCTCTGCATCCAGCCGAACACCCAGGGTATGGCGCGAAGATCTTCCAGGCGGCGGCTTTGGCCGCGGCGTGGAGGGCGAGAACCGATGCGCGCGTGCTCGAGTTCGTTCACCGGCGTTGCCAGTTCGAAGTATTCGATCACCTCGGAACTCTCGGCGATGTTGTGGCGATAGAATGCGAAGGCGTCGGAGGACATCTGCTCCATGGCCGGCACCCAGCGCTGGTCGGCCCCGGGCGCGGGTCCCCGGGTACGCGTGAGCGCCTCCAGGCAGGAAGCGATCATGATCTCAAGATTCCATTCGGCGAGTACGGGGTCGGCATACTTCCAGTTGAGAACTTCGCCCTGCTCCGTAATGCGAATCTCGCCGGAAAAATCGCCGACCGGTTGAGCAAGAATCGCGGTGTGGGTAGGACCACCGCCGCGTCCGACGGTGCCGCCGCGGCCGTGAAAAAGGCGGAGCTTCACCTCGCAGTCCCTCGCGGCGCGGTGCAGGTCGCGATGGGCCTTGTACAGCTCCCAGATACTGGTCAGCATGCCGCCGTCTTTATTGGAATCGGAATAGCCCAGCATGACTTCCTGCCATCGGCCCCAGGAATCGAGCAGTGGCTGGTAGTCGGGCGCGCGCCAGATGCGTTCCATGATCGAAGCGGAAGCGCGCAGGGCCTCGATCGATTCAAACAGCGGCACCGGCATGAGGCCGGGATCATCTCCAGAAGCGGCGACTTGCACGCTGCAGGTGGCGGCCAATTTCGTGACCGCAAAAACATCTGCTTCTGACTGCGCTCCGCTGATGATGTAACGGCGAATGGCCTCGGCAGGATAGATCTTCTTCAAATCGGCGATCTCGCGGAAGGTATCGAGAACATCCTGGGTCGGTGCGGAAAGTTCTCTTGTGTAGGCGCGGGCGTCCCGCTCCTGCGGAAGCGGCAGCGGCGCAGCCAGCACGAGCGGCGCGCTCGCGCCTACATTGGTTTCAATCTCGGCCAGCACCTGGGCGTGCACCCTCGCATGCTGGCGGATGTCGAGGGTCGAAAGATGAAACCCAAAAGTGCGGACCTGGCGCAGGAGCGGATCCAGCACCAGTTCGGCCAGCCGCTGGCCGCGGTTTACCGCCAGGCTCTCGCGAATCAACCCAAGGTCGCTGCCAAATTCCTTGGCGGATGGGTACGCCCTGGGGTCAGTCAGTGCTTCGCGGCTGTGGCGCAGCCGGACAATCATCAGGTTCAGCAGGCGGCGATAAAGTTCGGAACTCGAAATCCGGGATTGACGCGAGTATTCGTCGCCCATTTGAGCGCTGTAGTCGGCCAGCCGCGAGCGAACCGCGTCGGAGACTTTCGCCTGGCGAATGGAAGCACTGAGCTGGTCAGTGGCGCGTTCCAGTTCCGCGATGTAGTGACCAATAATTACATTGCGGGCCCGCTGCAGCGCTTCCCGTGTGGAGCTGGGCGTGACGAAGGGGTTGCCGTCCCGGTCCCCGCCAATCCAGGAACCGAAAAAGAGCAGGTCGGGCACGTCGCAGTCTTTCCAATCGATTTCGTAAACCTGGCGCAATGAATCAATCAGCTCGTCGTAAAGGTGCGGCAAAGCGGCAAACAGCGAAAAGGAGTAGTGGTCAAGGCCCATGCGGATCTCGTCCGTCACCAGGGGCTTCTCCAGACGCACTTCATCGGTCTGCCACAGCGACGTCACTTCCGCAAAGATCAGCGCTTCGAACCGGCTGGCGTCGGCCTCAGTCAGGGGCAGACGGTCCAGTCGCTCCAGCTGTTTGCCGATGCGGCGACGCTTGAGCAGCACCGTCCGGCGAGCGACTTCGGTAGGATGAGCGGTGAAAACGGGCACCACCCTTATTTTTCGCAAGACCTCGAGCGCCTGCCCGGCATCGATGCCGGCGGCCCGCATGCGCCTGAATGTGCCGCGGAACGAGCCCTCCAGCGCAGGCTGCTCGGCATGCAGCTTGGCAGCACGCCGCCGCCGCTTGCGGTGATTGGTTTCGGCAAGATTAGTAAGCTCGAAATAAATGGCAAATGCTTTGGTAACGCGATGGGCTTCATCGACGCTGAGGCCGGCAATAATCTTGCGCGCTTGATTGAGAAGAGCGTCTTCGAAGTCGGGCGCGGCAGTTTGAGGGCGCGGTTTCTCCCGATGCTGGATGAAGATGCGGCGCAACTCCTCGACCACGCCGAGCAACGACTCTCCCGCCTGCTCGACCAGGACGCGGCCCAGCAATACGCCCAGCGAGCGCACATCACGACGAAGAGCGCGGTCCTTGGCTGGATCGCTGGTGCTGGCGGTCAGCTCGTCAAGCCGGCTGCGCTGGTCGTCAGCATTCCAAAGTGAGCGCTCACGCATATCCAATCATAATTGAAAAGGGCGGAATTGCGTTGGCTGGCGCAGGCCCAGTTGCCGCAGGATTTCCTGGGGTTCCGGCCGTTGGGTGTAGTCTTCGTCGGCGGATGCGTAGAGAATTGTGCCGTCGCGATCGACAACGAAGGTGGCGGGGATGGGCAGTTCCCAACTGTTGTCGCCATTGGCAAAGGGCAGATTGACGAAGGCGCGGCGGTAGATATCCTGCTGGTCGTCGGGCACGCGATAGACGAGCCCAAACTGCCGGGCCACGGCATTCCCGGCATCGCTGAGCAGCGGGAAGCGCAATTTATGTTGGTCCGCCATGAAGAACGACTGTTGCACGGTCTGCGGCGAGATCGCGACCAATGACGCTCCAGCCTGCTGGATTTCTGGCAGGACCAGGTTCATGGCTTCCAGTTGGCCAACGCAGAACGGACACCAGCGACCACGGAAGAAGCAGATTACCAGGCGGCCACTGCTTAATAAATCGGGTAACGAAAGCTGCTTGCCGTTGTGATCAGGGAGTTGAAAGGATGGGGCTTTGGTCCCGGCCTGCAGGGCGTTCTCTGCCCGACGTGCTTCTTTCAGCTCTGCAATCACGCGGCCATGGACAGCCTGGGTCGCAGGCGGGACATACTTCGCAATAAGCTCCTTGCGCTCGGCGAAAATGTCGCGTAGAGAGCGTGTGTCCGTGCCGGTGGATTCTTCGAGCGATCGCCACTTCATGAGGTCAGCCGATCTCGGATATCTGGACCGTTCACGCAGGTTTCGTGGAGATAGAGATCCTTCGACTCCGCTGAGTCATTCGCAAGCGAATGACTCAGGCTGCGCTCAGGATGACAGCCTGCAGCTGGAAACCACAAACTGGAAACTAGGAACTAGAAACTAGAAACTAGGAACTAGAACTAGCTAGGAACTGTGAACTGTTTCTACATTCCCGGCATCTTCATCCCCGCCATCCTGCGGGCGAAACTAGGCTTGCCGATTTGCTTGAACATCTTTCGCATCTGGGCGTACTGGCGAAGCAGGTTGTTGACTTCCTGCACGCTGGTGCCGGAGCCGCGAGCGATGCGTTTACGCCGGCTGCCGTTCATGACTTCATGATGCAGTCGCTCGTGCTGGGTCATCGAATTGATGATCGCTTCCACCCGGCTGAGCTGTTTCTCGTCCACCTTGTCGGCATGCTTCTGTATACCCGCGAAGGGGCCAACGCTGGGCAGCATGCCCATCAGGTTCTGGATTGAACCCATCTTTTTCAGCTGACGCAACTGGTCGCGGAAGTCTTCCAGCGAAAAGCCGTCGCCGGTAAGTGCCCGGCTGGCCATCTCCTGGGCTTTTTTCTTGTCAACATTCTGTTCCGCTTTTTCGATCAGCGAGAGAATGTCGCCCATGCCCAGAATGCGGGAGACGATGCGGTCGGGGTGGAAAGGCTCGAGCGCATCATACTTTTCACCCACGCCGATGAACTTGATGGGCTGGCCGGTGACCTGGCGGATGGAAAGTGCGGCGCCGCCGCGCGCGTCGCCGTCCATCTTGGTGAGGACGACGCCGGTGAGCGCCAGTTTCTTGTGGAACTCGTCGGAGGAGTTGACCGCGTCCTGGCCCGTCATGGCGTCGGCCACGAACAGGATTTCCTGGGGGTTCAGGATGCGCTTGAGCGACTGCATCTCTTCCATGAGTTGATCGTCGATGTGGAGACGGCCGGCCGTATCGACGATCAGCACATCGGAGCCAGTGTTGATGGCTTCGCGGCGCGCTTCCTTGGCCAGACGCTCGACCGTGGCGGTATTGGCTTCGCCGACTTCGCCTTCGTAGATGTTGGCTTTGATCGCCTGGGCCACGACCTTAAGCTGTTCGCGGGCCGCGGGACGGTACACGTCAACCGAAACCAGCAGCGGACGATGTCCGCCCTGCTTCAGCCAGTTTGCCAGCTTGCCGGACGTAGTGGTCTTGCCCGAGCCTTGCAGGCCGGCCATCAGCACGACGGTGGGAGGCTGTGAGGCGAACTTGAGCTTGGCGGTGTCGCGGCCCAAAGTCTCAATCAATTCATCGCGCAGAATCTTGATAACCTGCTCGGCCGGCGAAAGCGCGGTTGCCACCTGCTGGCCAACCGCCTTCTCCTGGATGTGATCGATAAGCTGCTTTACCACCTTGAAATTGACGTCGGCTTCAAGCAGGGCGAGACGAATCGCTCGCAGCGCCTCCTGCATGTTTTCTTCATTGAGGGTGGCTTCGCCACGCAGGGTCTTGAAGGCGCGCTGCAGCTTTTCTGAGAGATTCTCAAACATGGTCGATGACTATTCTATCAGTGGGTGGGATCCTGTCATCCTGAGCGAGTGTGTCGGTTCGCGTGCGAACCGACAGGGGAGTCGAAGGACCCCTATGGCCACAACAGGCGAGAACGTTAGGGAGCCCCTAACGATCTCCGGCTGCATCATGGACGGTAGGGGTCTTTCGACTCCGTGATGGCTTCGCCAAAGCGAAGCCATCGCTCCGCTCAAGATGACAAGTTGTTCAATTGGTTGCCCTGCCAAACACTTCTTTCGCCGCGATCACGGTGTTGCAGTGGATCGCCACCGTGTCTTCCACTCTTCGCGCGTAGCCGCCTGCATAGGTGACCATCACTGGAATATTTCGCGCCTTGGCCACGCGAAATACCAGCTCATCCCGCCGCTTGAGTCCGTCAACGGTCAGAGCCAGGCCGCCCAGTTGGTCTTCGCAATACGGGTCAGCGCCCGCGATGTAGCAGATCAACTCGGGCTGGAACTGCCGGAGGCCGGAACTGAGCGCGTTGTCGAGCCAGGCCAGGTAGTCGGCATCGCCGGTGCCATCGGGTAGATCGACATCGATCGAGGAATGCGGCTTCCACGCCGGGTAGTTGTTGTGCTGGTGCAGGGAGATGGTAAAAACGTCGCCAGCGTGCGCATGACGCATTTTTCCAGCGGGGGCTGGATTCAGTGCGGCAGCCGCGGAAGGCAGCGGGACGCTGGGGGTGCGGGTGCCGGCAAAGATGGCGGCGGTGCCGTTGCCGTGGTGAACGTCGCAGTCGACGGTCATAGCGGTGCGAATGCGGTCATCACGCTGCATGCGGCGGATCGCCACCGCCACATCGTGGATCATGCAAAAGCCTTCACCGTGGTCGGGGAAGGCATGGTGGAATCCGCCGCCGATGTTGAAGGCCACGCCGTCGCTGAGAGCATGGTCGGCGGCCAGAATCGAGCCGCCGGCAGCCAGCCAGAAGGCCCGCACCAGTTCGGGCGAATAGGGAATCTCCATCTCCTGCTCTTCGCGCGGTGAGAGCGTTCCGGTTTTGAGTTTGTGAACATACTGCGGCGCGTGGACCAGCAGTATGTCCTGGTCCGACGCCGGCAGCGGAGTCATGAAGTCGGAGGGCTCGGCAACTCTGGTTGCCAGCAACTGGTCATGAATACGGCGATACTTTTCGGCCGGGAAGACGTGGCTGCCAATGGGGAGGAAGTAGTCGTCGCTGTAGATGAGCTTGAAAGGAAGCATGGAAAACAGTTGTCGGTTGTCAGTTAGCAGTTGCCGGCCGGACGGTTATCGTTTTCGGCTGGTTGGCGGCGCTGCCACCATGTGGCGTCGCACCGGCACGATCGCGCCCTTGGCCGGATCCGCGGCTGCCGTCGCCCGCGACAGCACTTCCTCCTGGATATACTTCACGAAATCGTGAATCTGGACCTGCATCTCTTCCATGCGCGCACGCATTTGCAGAATAATGGCGATGCCGCTGATGTTTACCCCCAGGTCCCGGGCCAGCGACAGAATGAACTCCAGTCGCTGCAAATCTTCGTCGGTGTAGAGGCGGGTGTTGCCCTCGGTGCGGGAAGGCTTCAGCAGTCCCTCGCGCTCATAAAGGCGCAACGTCTGGGGATGGATCTCATACATTTCCGCCACCGACGAGATCATGTAGGCGCCCTTGGACTTCCGTTTCGTCATGGGTTCCTTTACTTTACCCCAAAAATGCAGAAGCCATGGATGGGCCATGGATGCTCACGAATAATTCCGTGAAAATCCTTGCCGATCCGTGGCCTAGGTTATGCTGCCGGCTCCGGCTTCTCCTCGGGCGCCCCCCATCCTGAGGGCTTGAGCGTTACGTTCACAAAATAGGCCACAACACCCGCTGCGATGAGCAGCACGCCGAAAGTAAGGGCGCTCATCCCCAGCACCCGCGCGCTCTCGCTGCGGACCACAGAAAAGCCGAGTAGCAGCATAGGGGCCACTCCGACCGCGACCGCTCCGAACATCCCTCCAGGAACCCGGAAGGGACGCGCAAGCTCGGGCTCCCGAACGCGCAAGACAATCAGCGCCACAAACTCCAAGCCGAGGCTGACTCCGTAGAGCAGAATATCGATGATGATAAGACGTTCGAAACCCAGGCCAAGACACATCGCCCATCCTGCGGCACAGACCAGGATGGCCACCCAGGGGGCTCGGGAGCGAGGATGCAGCTTGCCGAAGACCCGCGGCAGCATGCCGTCCTGGGCCATGGCCAGGGGCAGGCGAGAATAGCTCATGACCAGTGCATTGAACATGCCAAAGCCGCTGATCATGCCTCCCAGGGCAAGGCCAGCGCGCAGTATGGGCCCGCCCAGCATCCCGGCGATCTCCGCCCATGAGCCCGTTTCCCACGCGCTCGAGGGAAGCCGGGTCATCCACATGGCTGCCACCGGGACGATGTAGGTCAGGGCGACCAGGACGACAGCGGCCAACATGGCTCGGGGATAAGTCTGTTGAGGGCGCTCCACCTCGGTAGCGATGGTCGAGGCATTGTCCCATCCCATGTAGTTCCACATGCAGATGAGCAGCCCACCCAGAATATCAACCGTGGACGTGGTTGGCGTGGTGACGGCATGCGCAAGTGACCCGATCTTAAAGGGCGCGATGGCCACGATCGCAATGAACGGCGCCGACAGCGCGAAAAACAGCCACAACGAGGTTGTGGACACGACCCGCACTCCCGCGATATTGAGGAGCGCGCAGCTAACCACCACGGCCAGCGCGACCATCACGCCGCGATGCCCCTCCGTGAACCACGGGAACAGGCGATCGAGATAGAGGACAAAGAGGGTGGGATAAATGGCCATGTCGAAGATGCTCGCGCCCAACGACAGCCAGGCCTCCTGGAAGCCCCAGAAGTTGCCCATGGCGCGGCGCACCCAGGCGTAATAGCCGCCTTCGAAGGGCAGCGCAGTGGAGAGCTCGCCGATCATGAAGGCGGTGGGCAAGCTCCACAGAATCGGGGTCAGTAACAGGATCAGGATGGCCTTGCCGTAGCCGGCACCGTGCACGATATCTTCCGTGCCGTAGGTGCCGCCCGACACCATGAAAAAGGTGGCGGCCACAAGTGGCCAGAGCGTGAGGCGAACTGATTTTTTCCGGCTGGAGGACGACCGCGGAGTGCTGGAAACCTTGGGGTGGCGTGCTGGCTGTTGCCAATTTCGACGGCTTCCTCCCGGGGCGATCCTTGCGCTTTCAGAGTTCGGCTGGAGGCAGGTTCGCAGCCGTGAGCATACGGGAAGTTAGATGCAGCGTAAAAATAATTTTTGGATTATTTTTTGCGGAGCGGCACGGAGATAATGCCGGAGAAGAGCTTTAACCACCAAGGACACGAAGGTTCACAAAGGAATTCCCTTCGTGGACCTTCGTGTCCTTAGTGGTTCAAGCCTTTTTCAGACGTTCTTCCAGAGTTCCGCTCGCGGATCTTCCGGATTCAGTTTGGCCAGCTCGCGCAGGATTTCCTTGGAGCGCTCATCCCGGGGCATGGGCACAGTCAGCTTTACTTCGACAATCTCATCGCCGCGGGCGCCGTCCTTGGTGGCCGAGGGTACTCCTTTTTCGCGCAGGCGAAGCTTCTGCCCGGACTGGGTGCCGGGCGGAATCTTCAGCAAGGTGCGCCCGTCGATCGTCGGGACCTCGATCTTGGCCCCGAGAGCGGCCTCGGTGGCGGTCACGGGAACGGTAATGCGAATATCGTCGCCCTCGCGGTGGAACACGGGGTGGTCCGCGGTTCGGATGATCACGTAAAGATCGCCCGCCGGACCGCCGTGCGTGCCGGCGTTGCCTTTGCCGGCGAGGCGGATGCGCTGGCCGTCGCGGGTGCCGGCCTTGATCCGGACTTCGAGCGGCTCGGTGCGTTCGACCGTGCCTTCGCCATGGCAATTCGGGCAGACCGAAATGTTTTTCCCCGTCCCATGGCATCTCGGACAGGGAACGTTGAATTTCATGCGCCCGCCGGTCTGCGTGACCTGGCCCTTGCCGCCGCATTCGGGGCAGGTACCGCCGGCTTCGATAAAGCCCTGCCCGTGACAATTGGGACAGCTGTCCCGCCGGGTAATGTTCAGGCGCATCACGCCGCCACGGATGGCAGTCCAGAAGGGTACGTTGACCTGATATTCCAGGTCTGACCCAGGTTCGGGACCTTCCTGTGCAGCTCCGCCGCGTCCGCCGAAGATTCCGGAAAAAATGTCGCGGAAGCTTCCTGTCCCCGAACTGCTCGCCTTCTTGCCGCGAGCGTTCTCGAACATGTCATTGAAGTCGAATCCGCCGAAATCAAAGTTGGTGCCCTGCGGGCCGCCACCAGCCTGGGTGCCCGGAAAACCCGCGCCGGGGCTGGCCGCGCCGCCTCCAGCCCGGGCATAGGCCTCGGCCGTGGCGGCATCGATGTTGTCGGAGTAAAACCCGACCTGATCGTAAATCTTCCGCTTCTTGGGATCGCTGAGGACGTCGTTGGCTTCCGACAGGGTTTTGAACTTCTCTTCCGCCGCTTTGTCCCCGGGATTAACGTCGGGATGGTACTTGCGCGCAAGCTTGCGAAAGGCCTTGCGGATATCGTCCGCCGAGGCGGACTTCTTCACGCCTAGAATCTCGTAGTAGTCCTTCTTGGAGGTGGTGGCCATTCTTGCTTACAGGCGCTGCTCAAGAACTCGCGAATAGAGTATGGCGGTTCAGTTCTGAATATTTCGACTGTTTTTTCCCAGGATACCGAAGCGCTCGTACGGCGGCGAATCCACGTATACGGGAATGCGCTGTACGCCCGTCAGAGTGGGCGCCAACACGTACCAATACGCTTCATCCTCCGCGAAATTTAGAAAATAATCCTGACCATTCACTTCAAATTGCAATTTGTCTTCTCCCTCCCTAAACCTGTAGCGCCGGCGACTACCGCGGCGCTACCAAGACCCGCGGGCAAGTCGCCCGCGTCCACAAGAACCAGCCGAACTGCGCTCGGCCTGGACGGGTCAGAGACCCGTCCCCACACAGTCCTTGCTGAAAGCTGACGGCTGATGGCTGACAGCTTTCTTACTTCTTGTCTTCCACGTCCACGTACTCGGCGTCGATTACGCCTTCGTCTTTCTTGGGCTGACCATTGCCTCCCGGCTCCGGTCCCGGGCTTGCATCCGGCGTCGGGCCAGCGCCCGGCGTCGCCGACTGGGCCGCCTTGTACATCTGCTCGGCCAGCTTGTGCGAGGCTTGCGTCAGGGTCTCACGCGCCTTGTCCATGGCCGCCTTGTCGTTCGATTCCAGCGCCTTCTTGGCGTCGGCAATCGCGTTCTCTACATCGCCGCGTTCCGAGCCGGAGATCTTGTCGCCCTGCTCGCGCAGCATCTTCTCCACGCTGTAAACCATGGAGTCGAGCTGGTTCTTGGAGTCGATCTCCTCGCGCTTGGCTTTGTCCTCGGCCGAATGTGAATCGGCTTCCTTGGCCATGCGCTCGACTTCATCCTTGCTCAGACCGGAAGACGACGTAATCGTGATCTTCTGGTCCTTGCCCGTGGCCGTATCTTTCGCGGTCACGTTCAGGATGCCGTTGGCGTCGATGTCAAACGTGACCTCGATCTGAGGCACACCACGCGGTGCCGGTGGAATCCCGGTCAGGTGGAACTTGCCCAGAGTGCGGTTCTGCGCCGCCAGTGGCCGCTCGCCCTGCAGCACGTGCACCTCAACCGAAGTCTGGCTATCGGCCGCGGTGGAGAACGTTTCCGTCTTTTTGGTCGGAATCGTCGTGTTGCGCGGAATCATCGGAGTGGCCACGCCGCCCAGCGTTTCAATCGCCAGCGACAGCGGCGTCACGTCCAGCAAGAGCAAATCTTTGACTTCGCCCTTGAGCACGCCGCCCTGGATGGCCGCGCCGATCGCGACGACTTCATCCGGGTTCACGCCCTTGTGGCCTTCCTTGCCGAAGAGGTCCTTCACCAGCTGCTGGATGCGCGGCATGCGGGTCTGCCCGCCGACCAGCACGACTTCGTTGATCTTGCTGGCATCCACGCCGGCGTCTTTCATGCACTGCTTGCAGGGGCCGACCGAGCGCTGAATGATGTCCTCAACCATCGATTCCAGCTTGGCCCGGGTCATCTTCTTCACCAGATGCTTGGGGCCGCCGGCATCGGCGGTGATGAAGGGCAGGTTGATCTCGGTCTCCATGGTGGTGGAGAGTTCGATCTTGGCGCGTTCCGCCGCGTCACGCAGACGCTGCAGCGCCATCTCGTTGCCCTTGCCACGCAGGTCGAGGCCTTCGTCCTTCTTGAATTCGTCGATGAGCCAGTCCACGATGCGCTGGTCGAGGTTGTCGCCGCCCAGGTGAGTGTCACCGTTGGTGGCCTTGACTTCGATCACGCCTTCGCCGACTTCCAGAATCGAAATGTCGAAAGTTCCACCGCCGAAGTCGTAGACCGCGATGGTTTCATCCTTCTTCTTGTCGAGACCGTAGGCGAGCGCGGCTGCCGTGGGCTCGTTGATGATGCGCTTCACTTCGAGGCCGGCAATCTGGCCGGCATCTTTCGTGGCCTGCCGCTGGGCGTCGTTGAAGTACGCCGGGACGGTGATGACCGCCTCGGTCACCTTCTCGCCGAGATAGTCTTCCGCCGCCTTCTTAAGCTTCTGCAAAATCATCGCGGAAACCTGGGGAGGCGTGTACTCCTTGCCTTGCGCCAGCACCGCGACGTGGTCGCCGGACTGCACCACCTTGTAGGGCACCATCTTGATCTCTTCGGTCACTTCGTCGAAGCGGCGTCCCATGAAGCGCTTGATCGAATAAACCGTGTTTTCCGGGTTGGTGATGGCCTGGCGCTTTGCCACCTGCCCCACCAGCCGTTCGCCGGTCTTGGTGAAACCGACTACCGAGGGCGTGGTCCGCCCTCCTTCTTCATTAGGGATCACCTTGGGCTCGCCACCCTCCATGACAGCTACGCAGGAGTTGGTGGTTCCGAGGTCAATTCCGATAATCTTGGCCATATTCTGACCCTCCTTGAAACTATAAGTGCTTTTTAATCAATGCATTAAGTCTTGCAATGTCCAAAATAATAAGACTTGAGTGGATCGTTGTCAAGTTTTAGATGCGCCCGAAGCGATAGAAGATGCGCGACTTTTCAACGGCAGGGTGGGGAGAGCTCAAGGACGCTCAAAGTCCGCAGCCGGGGCCCGTCGCATCGGGCCCACGACTGCGATTTTTGAGGAACGACTTGTCCCGGTTACGACTGCTTTTCCATCTTGAAGGTTGTGGTCGTGCCACGTTCCTTGTTGGTGAACTCTACGGTGATCCACTTGCCGTCCGAGGAAACCGTCATTTTCGCGACGCCCACGACTTTGCCATTCCGCTTGTCGGTTTCTTCTATGGTGTCATTGCCGATCCGTTTGAGCGAAACCATGGTGTGCCCCGGATCCCCCTGAACGGGATAGTCTTTGCCGTCGAACCTGGCGTCGTAGCTTTCCCCGTTGGGATCCGACATTTTCAATCCGTCCCGAGTGCCCTCGTAGGTCACGGTAAGGCCGTTGTCAGAAATCGAATTCACCTTCTGGGTGCGCCACGATCCCGACACGGCGTGGGAACCCTCCGGCCCCTTGCTCACCCGGGTTGAAGTCACTTCTCCCGTCACTGGTTTGTCCTCACTTTGATCGGTAAATTTTGTAGTCAGCGTGGTCCCATCCGCGGACACCGTGTCCGTGCCCGTGAACATCGTCTTGCCGTCCTTTTTCTCTGTTAGCTCAACGCTGTGATCATCCACAACCTTCACTGCCACCGTGTCGTAATAAGGATGGCCGGTCACCTTTTGATCCGTCCCGTCTGCCTTCACTTTGAACTTTGGAACGCAGCTGGAGCATTCATACATCCCTTTATCCAGGAGATAGCTGTCGGGTTTCTTGGGAAATTGTGCCGTATCCAGTTTGGTCATCCAGGTTCCGTCAAACGGGCTCTGAGCAAACAGCATCGCCGGCGAGAGTAATAGCAGTGCAAGCAGCTTCTTCATGGGCAAACCTCGGAGTCAAATTTTGGGCAGCCTAGGAACCTTGGGCCGCGGGGTCGATAACTGGAAGGGCTGCCGTTTGAACGGCCACATTCTACACCCGGCTAGTCGTATTTCTCGTAGAGGACTGATTTCCGGTCCCAGCCCAGGCCCTTTAGCAACTCGCGATTGGCCTTGATCATCTTGTCCAGGCCGCAGATATAAGCATGCATGTCGGCGCGGCCCTGAACGATGTCAGGCACGTGTTCCTGAACATATCCGCGCAGACCCTGCCAATCGCTCGCGCCGCGGCTGAGCGTTGGCAGATAGTGAAAGTTGGAATGTTGGGCGGCGAGTTTCAGGAATTCCGCGTGGTAATAGATATCTTTTTCTGTCCGGTTCCCAAACAGCAGCGAGAGTTGCTTGCCCTGATGACGAAGCGGATCGGCCAGCAGCCAGTGCAGCATGGAGCGAAAAGGCGCAATGCCGGTGCCGGTGGCGATGAAAACGGTATCGCGCAACGGCGGCCGCAGGATGAAATCGCCGAACGGTCCCTGGCAGCTGATTTCCTGACCTTCTTTCATGTCGCAGAGAAAGTTCGACATGAAGCCGTCCTGCACGCGGTTGAGGCAGAGCGCGAATCGGTTGTCCTCGGCCGGCGGAGAGGCGATGGAATAGGCACGGGTGATTTCTTCGCCGTCCGGCTTGTTGGTCTTGAAGGAGAGCCACTGCCCGGCGACGAAGCCGAAACGCGGCACGCCCAGTACCTCGAATTCCAGGTGCTTGGTCTGGGCGGATAAAGAGGTGGAACGAACCAGCCGGGTCGTGAAAGTTTGAAAAGGAGACATCGCCCCATTAGATGACGGCGGTACGTTCTCGGACGCCGGTATTCTGTCATGCTGAGCGAGAGAGTCGTTCGCGCAGCGAACGGCGAAGGAGTCGAAGCACCCCTATGCTTTCCGCTGCAGTGGTGACCATAGAGATCCTTCGACTCCGCAACTGCTTCGCGAAGCGAAGCAGTTGCTACGCACAGGATGACAGGGGGTTAGGTTTCAATGGTGACTCGGCTAAAAGCCAGGAGCTAAAGGCTAGGAGCAAAAAAAGCCAGAAGCCAGAAGCGCTCTACTCCACCGTCACCGACTTGGCCAGATTCCTGGGCTGATCCACGTCGCAGCCGCGGCGTACTGCGATGTGATACGCCAGCAGCTGCAGTGGGACGATTTCGAGAATTGGCAGCAGCTCTTCCGGGGCCGCAGGAACGTACAGCACGTGGTCGGCAGCCTCTTTGATGTCTTCGTCGCCTTCGGTGGCCAGCGCGATGATCATGCCGGAGCGGGCTTTCACCTCTTTGAGGTTAGAGCAGGTCTTTTCGTAGCGCGTCATCGACAGCGCGTCCTTGGAATCGCGGGTCGCTATGATCACCACGGGCAGGTTCTCGTCAATCAGCGCGTTGGGGCCGTGTTTCATCTCTCCGGCGGGATATCCCTCGGCGTGGATGTACGAAACTTCTTTCAACTTGAGCGCGCCTTCGAGAGCGATCGGATAATGGATGCCGCGCCCCAGGAACAGGAAGTCCTGCGAGCGGGCGTATTCCTTGGCCAGGTCTTCGCACTCTTCTTCGCGGGTGAGCAGGTGTTCGAGCTTGCCGGGGATGCGCGTGAGTTCCTGGATCGCTTCCTTGGCCTGATCGGCGGTCATCGTCCCACGCTGCTGGGCGAGGTACAGAGCAAACAGGTAGAGCGCGGTGAGTTGGGCGGTGAAGGCTTTGGTCGAGGCAACGCCGATCTCGGGACCAGCGTGGGTATAGATAGTGCCGGCGGCCTCGCGCGTGATCATCGAACCGACGACGTTGCAGATGGCCAGCGTCTTGGAACCCTTGGCCTTGGCTTCCCGCTGGGCCGCGATGGTGTCCGCGGTTTCGCCCGACTGGGTGATCAGCATGGTGAGCGTGTCGGGACTGATGATGGGGTCGCGATACCGCCACTCGCTGGCGTAATCGACTTCCACCGGAATTCGCGCCAGGCGCTCGATCATGAACTTGCCGGCCTGGGCGGCGTGCCAACTGGTTCCGCAAGCGGCGATGTTGATTTTCTTCGCGGCTTTGAACTCGGCTTCAGTGATCTCCATTTCGTCGAGGAAGACGTGGCCGGTCTCCTGCGAAACCCGTCCCAGCGTGGTGTCCCGCACCGAGCGCGGCTGCTCGTAGATTTCCTTGAGCATGAAATGCTTGAATCCGCCCTTTTCCGCCATGATCGGGTCCCAGGTGACATGTTGGACCTGGCGGACCACGGGCTGTCCGTTGAAGTCCGTGAGCTGTACGCCTTCCGGCGTGATCACGGCCAGGTCGCCGTCGCCGAGGAAGAACAGGTCGCGGGTGTGATAGAGAATTGCCGGCACGTCGGAGGCGACAAAATACTCGTCCTTGCCCAGACCGATCACGGCGGGCGGGCCATTGCGGGCGGCCACGATCTTGTTCGGCTCATCGACGGCGATCACCGCCAGCGCGAACACGCCAGTGAGTTGACCCACAGTTTTGCGAACGCACTCTTCGAGCGAGGGGCGATGACCGTTCGCCGTCTTCAGAAAATATTTTTCTACCAGGTGAGCGATCACTTCCGTATCGGTTTCGGTAGTGAACTTGTGGCCTTCTTCAATCAGCTTGCGCTTCAGCGAAACGTAATTCTCAATGATCCCGTTGTGCACGACGACAATTCTTCCCGTGCAGTCGCGATGCGGATGAGCGTTTTCTTCCGTGGGCCGGCCATGCGTGGCCCAACGGGTGTGGCCGATGCCATAGGTGCCATCGAGCGGCTTGAGCCGGATGACCTCTTCCAGATTGCGCAGCTTGCCCTCAGCCCGGCGAATCTGCAAACCTTCGCCATTGCCGCACACCGCGATTCCGGCGGAATCGTAGCCGCGATATTCCAGACGCCTGAGTCCCTCGATGATGACGGGTACGACCCGCTTCTTGCCAACGTATCCCACGATGCCACACATACGACTGCTCCTAGTTTTCGGCCCGGGGAGAAACCGAAGATGTTTTTGTGAGTTAAAAATCCGGCCACTACTGGCAGAGCGCTTGCCTCACGCTCTGCAACCAGCCTGCCGCAGCAGGAAGCCTTTGCATCACCGAACCGGGGAATTCGGGTTAGTCTTCGAGGGAGAAACGAAACTCTTCAATCACCGGATTGGTCAGGACGTCGCGGGCGATGCGCGTAACTTCCGCCTCGACCTCGCTCCGATTCAGGCCGCCATCGAGCGTAAGCTCGAAATATTTTCCCTGGCGAACCTCTTCCAACCCCTTGCACCCCATTTTCTTAAGTGCGCCCTGAATCGTCTTGCCCTGCGGGTCCAGAACGCTTTTCTTGAGCGACACGTATACGTAAGCTTTCATGGGGGATTGAACCCATTATACTTCAGAAATATTCAAACTCAACCAAACCATAGACTTAGCCCAGGCGTGCCAAGCGCCCGTCCAGTTCCGAAAGCGCGCTCTCGAGCATCTGCCGGTGACGGGGATGCTGGGCCGTCTGGAGCTGCTGCAGGACGCGCCGCCGCGACAGCTCGATCGCGTCCCGCTCCTGCTTCCGTGCGGCCTGCTCAGGCGTAACTCGTTGTTTCGACTCGACCTGTACGCCGGCAGCAGCCTGCTGTTCTTCTACCGATTTACTCTCCCAGCCACGAGCCATCAGTCAATTATAGACGCCGGACGGGACGGAAATGGGTTCGCGGCGAGAAACTAATGAGGCCATTGGGCAAAATAAATGGTTGTGGCGATGACGCTAACCTGTTGAATCATCGATCGGCCGGATCACTAATTCCGTTCCAGGATAAAAGTTCTTGGCAATCCTGCAAACTTTAGTTTATCGTTCGCGCAATAACGGGGCGCGAATCGTGTGGATCGCCATCGCGATCCCGTATCCACTCCTATACTGGGGACTTCATCGGCGAAGTATAGCCTCAATCAAGGAGAGGAACGCGGCTGATCTGGAGCATTCTTGATGCAGGCTCCTGAAGGTAGGATTGCCATCCTGGCCGCCGGCTTGAACCTGCGCGGTCTACGGGAGCGTCTTGGCCTGACGATGCGTGAGGTGGAAAGTGCCAGCCTTCGCATCGCGGAACGGCATGGCAATGATGAATTCTCAGTTTGTCCCAGCCGCTTGTCCGACATTGAAACCAAAGGTTTGGTTCCCAGCATTTTCCGCCTTTATTCCTTCTCCATGATTTATCGCTGTGATTTCCGAGAAATATTGGCATGGTATGGAATCGACCTGAGTCTCTCGGCGGCGGATCTGCACCTAAGTCTGCCTCCCAAGTCACACTTCGAAGAGGCCTTGCAATCTACACCGACGGTCGCGATACCCACGCGACTGGATCCCTCGTTCGATCCGCGTCGCAGCGCCAACCTGAGCCGCATCGTCGAGCAGTGGGGGTTGGTTCCGCTGGCATACCTGTCGACTCTAAGCAGCGATAAGTACATGTACGGCTATGTGGGCAGCGAGGATTTCACCATGTATCCGTTGTTGCCGCCGGGCACTTTCCTGCAGGTCGACGAAAGCAGAAACAAGATCGTACAAGCGATGTGGCGCTCAGAACTTGAGCGTCCGATCTATTTCGTGGAGACCCGTGAAGGATACACCTGCTGCTGGTGCAGTCTGCAAGGCGACCAGATCATGCTGCAACCGCATCCGCTTTCGCCGGTCCCCCTTAAAATGCTGCGCCATCCGCAGGAAGCGGAAGTCATCGGCCAGGTCGTTGGGATTGCCCTCAAGCTGGGGGAATGGCTTCCGATGGAGTCTGTGCCGGCGTCGAAACCAGAATCGAAAGAGCCTGCAGCACTGAACTGAAGTGCCGGGCGGACCCACCGCCCAGGTCCGGGGGCAGCAGCGCTGGTGCCCGGCTTCGAAGGCGCTCCATATACTCACCCGCAGTCATCTGTAAGGCCCCACTCGAAACCATCACGTCATCGCGCAAGGCGCGAAGCGGAGTGCGCAACACTCTGAGAAATAGCAGACGATGCGCTTCTGCCAGAGCCTGCTGCGCCGCCAGCTCTCCGTGAGCCCGGATGAGCCCCCAGTGCGAGTACGAGCCCGACCCTGCATCTCGCAGGCTGGCCAGATATTCGATCTTTGCGACCGTTCCGACCACACCCGCGAGCGTTGTTCCTGACAAATCTTCCAGAGCTGATTTCAGTGGCATTTTCCTGATTTCAGAAAACCGTACCGTTTCCGATCGCGTGCGGAAAACCACAAATTAAAGCAGACGTTAGCACGGTTGAACTTCCCAATCCACTCGAAAAGGGGTTCCATCGTGAAAAAGTCTGTACTTTTCTTTGTCGCAAGCTTACTGCTCGCAGGCGCACTCTATAGCCCAATCCACCTGAACGCGGATGGAGGTCCCAAACCGCAATGCCTGCCGGGAAGCATGTGTAAACCATAACCAGCCGACCAACGAGTAGCTCTTAAAGAAAAATGGGAAGGTGAAGCCCCAGCCTTATTACGCGCTGGGGCTTCGCTTCCGAAGGCCGGGAAAGAGTTTGCGGCTGACCGCCAAACGGGATATAGTTCCCGCGGCTGCCATGTACCCTCACTCATTCCTGTGGCATTACCTGTGGATCGCGCCCCATGCTCTTCAGATCATTGTTGCGGTCGTGATGATCCGACGGGGTTTGTTTCGCGAGTTTCCGGTGTTCTTCGCCTATACGGTGTTCCAGATTCTGGAGGAGGGAACTCTGTTCACCCTGGATCACAGTGCGGCGATTTCCGCTTACCAATATTGGTCGGCGTACTGGGTGGGTTTAGGGATTGACGCAACCCTGCGCTTCGCTATCATCTTTGAAGTCTTTTCCAGCGTTTTCCGAAGCTACCCTGGGCTTAGGCATCTAGGTCACATTGTTTTCCGGGGAGGGATCGTGGTTCTGCTGTTTGCCGCAATCACGGTGGCGGCGCAAGCGCCCAGTGACGGCACATTCTACATCCTTTCCCGAGTCCACATTCTGGATCTCTCGGTGGGCGTGATGCAGAGCGGCCTGTGGCTATTGCTCATAGGATTCTCTTTCTATTTTGGTCTTAGCTGGCGCAGCCTGGCTTATGGCATCGCCTTTGGTCTTGGAATTTTCGCCAGTGTTGAACTGGCGACAGAAGCCATTCGGGTTTGGACCGGGCCAGTGGCCGGTTACGCCTTCGATTTTGTGAGCATGGCGACCTATCAGTGTTGCGTAGTGATCTGGCTGGTGTATCTGCTGGCGCCTGACGTGGCGCGCCGCACGGTAAAGGAATTGCCGCAAAATAACCTGGAGCAGTGGAACGCCGAGTTACAACGTCTGCTACTGCAATGATTCTTTCCTTTGCGCTGATCTTCGTCGCGCTCGTGATCCTGCTGCTGCTGTTGTACGTCGAAGGCGGCCAGAACGGCTCCGTAAGCCGCTTGGAAGACCTGGCCGGACGCACCCGGCCGGTTGATCTCGAAGCTTTCCGGAACCTTGTGGACTCCAGGGAAGAAGACTTCCTGCGCGCCAGCCTGCCCCGGCGTGAGCTGCGCGCCGTCCAGAAGGAACGCATGCGAGCAGCCCTGGAATATATCCGCAACGCCGCCCACAATGCGGCGTTCCTTCTGCGTTTGGGGGAGGCGGCAACTCGAAGCGACGATCCTCGTATCGCGCAGGCCGGCAGACAGTTGATTGATAGTGCATTGCGCCTGCGGGCCTACGCATTACTTTCCGGCGCCACGCTCTATGTTCGCCTTATGTTTCCAGCCACCCGGCTTTCCTATCGCAAATTGGCGGATAACTATCAGCACCTCGGCGCTTTGGCGAGCCAACTTGCTCTTATGCAACATCCCACCCAGGCAGCTCGCCTCTCGGCCCTACTCTGAGGATGCCGGCGCTCCACCCCGGCTTTGTTCTGAAACCCCGAATTCCACAGGCGGAGGGGCGGCAAGGTCTTGACCATAGTTTTTTCCGGAAACGGAACAAGACAGAAAAAAGGCACTTTTCGGCTAGACGACAGCACTATAATCGTTCCCGTTTGCCGAGGGGGAGTTTTGGGGCTCGAGCAAATTGTGTGCCGAAAGTCACTTCGAGTCTGACGCGGATCTTCAGCGCTACGAAGCTCTGCTCGAGATGGCGGACCTTGTGGTTCACCATCGTAGCCTGCCAGAGCTGTTTGTCGCGATGGCTCAACGATTGCGCCAGGTGACGACTGCAGACGCAGCCAACTTCTCTCTTTACGATCCCACAAAAAATGTGATGCGCCTGCACTCCTGGGAGGGCAAGGAGATTGCCCCGACTCCGTTGGAAGTGCCGGTTGAGGAATCACCCTCGGGTTGGGCCTGGGAAAACCAGCAACCGCTGGTGGTACCCGACCTGGCGGCGGACCCGCGATTTCCTCCGGTCCTGGAGACTCTGCGTGCCAAAGGTCTAAAGTCCTACTGCTGGCTGCCCTTGACCACCGCGCAGAAGCGTTTGGGCACTCTGGGCCTGGGCAGTTCCCAAACCAATGCCTTCAGCGAAAAAGACATGCGGCTCTTGCCGCGGGTGGCGAAGCTGGTCGCCGTGGCGGTGGAAAATGCCCTGACACGCGAAGCCCTGGTGCAGGAAAAAGAAAGACTGCACATGCTGCTGGAGGTGAACAACACCCTGGTTACGAACCGCGATTTGCAGAAGCTGTTTCCTGTGATTTCAGAGTTCATTCGCCGCATGATCCACTATGACTACGCCAGCGTGGCGGTCTACGATGAAGGGGTTCACTCTCTGTCCCTCTATCCATTGGACTCTCCATTGACAATGGGACTAGCGGGCCTGGACACCACGCTCCCCGTAAGAGACACTCCCGCGGGACGCGCGTTGATGGAACGGGAAACCAAGATTTTCAGCCGCGAAGACTTGATGGGCAATCAGTCCAGCTTTGTCAGCCGGATGCTGGAACATGGTATCGAGTCGCTGTGCTGTATTCCGCTGACCACACGAAAAGGAGAACTCGGGACCCTGAACCTGGCCAGCCGGGATGCGCAAGCTTTCGCGCCGCAAGATATCGGCTTTCTTCAACAGGTGGCCGCGCAAGTGGCGGTTGCTCTGGATAACGCTCGGGCCTACCGTGAAATCGCCGACCTTACGGATAAGCTGGCCAGCGAAAAACTCTACCTGGAAGAAGAAATCCGCACCGAACTCAATTTCGAAGAGATTGTGGGAGAAAGTCCAGCGCTGAAGCGGGTGCTGTCCCAGGCCAGGACCGTTGCACCCAGCGAAGCAACCGTACTTGTCCTGGGAGATACGGGCACCGGAAAGGAACTGATCGCGCGGGCCATTCACCGCATGAGTTCCCGCAAAGCCCGGCTCCTGGTGAAACTCAACTGCGCCGCCATCCCCACCGGATTGCTGGAGAGCGAACTCTTCGGCCACGAGAGGGGCGCCTTCACCGGTGCCATTAGCCAGAAGGTGGGACGTCTGGAACTGGCGGACAAGGGAAGCTTGTTCCTGGATGAAGTGGGGGATATTCCATTGGAGCTGCAGCCGAAGTTGCTGCGCGTCCTGCAGGACCAGGAATTCGAGAGGTTGGGCAGCACCCGCACGATCAGCGTCAACATTCGCCTGATCGCCGCTACCAACCGTGACTTGGCCCGGACCGTCGCCGAAAAAGAATTTCGCAGCGACTTGTATTATCGGCTGAACGTGTTTCCCATCCGGATGCCTTCGTTGAGCGAACGCAAGGCGGATATTCCCCTGTTGGTGCGGCATTTTGTGCAGAAGTTTGCCCGCAAGATGAACAAGAAGATTGAGACCATCCCCGGCGCCACGATGGGCGCGCTCGTAAACTGGGAATGGCCGGGCAACGTGCGCGAGTTAGAGAATCTCATGGAACGTTCTGTGATTCTCACCGATGGTCCAGTGCTCAATGCTCCTTTGGCAGAGCTAAGGGGGGCCCGCGATGGGATGGACAGCGATGGCACCCTGGAGAGCCTGGAGCGGCAATACATTATTCGGGTCCTCCGCGAAACCAACGGAACCATCGCCGGTCCGCGTGGCGCGGCAATGAGACTGGGGATGAAGCGCACGACGCTTCAATCCAGAATTTTGAAAATGGGAATTTCTCGCCAAGAATACGAATGATGATTCCCGCCTGCGGAATGACGACCTATCGGCACCTTGCCGGGCTACCGGCAGCCTGATCGCGCACCAAGGCGAACTCTTAGCCGTTCCTCAGGCTCAATAACCCAGTATTTACAGCAATTTGGCGCACGGTCGAGTTTGGAACTCGAGCTGCCACAAAGGCTAAAGTCAGGCACTCACCCGTAGGTGCCACGCGACGTTCCCGAAAATCATGCGAGGTTGCCACGATCCGGCTGGCGTACGAGAGGTTTGACGCCGGGAGACGAGGATCGACGTGTTGCTTACAGAGCGCAACCCGGGGCGGAACGCGCCCAACCGAACCAGAGCCCTCCCTTTTAGCGGATTCGTCAGAACAGTTGCAATTCGCGGCCAGGGGCGGCCGAAACCGGCAGATGGGAGCGCTTTCCCGGCGCGGGTACAGGGGCGGGAGGCAAGAATCAGGTCGAGCCAGCCCGAGGAGCCGGGCGTGGATCCACTGTACCTGTTCGTATGTGGCGTGTCGTGGCGCAAGCAGGCCAATGCCAGTGCCGGATGGGAACTAGTGAGATGGCTGAGGTCGTCGGGGCAGAGCGCGCGGATCGCGGCCGCCTTGCTCTCGCAAACCGAAAATATCCAGCTGCCGGCGATGGATTTGGTTCGCGCGACCGAGCACCCTAGCCAGCCGGCCCTGGAAAGCGAACCAGCAGGACCAGATGTCAGTGAGGTGGTGGCCACCATGAATACTCCCTATGGACTGGAAATTATCGAGAATTGCGTCACCTGCAAGTTGAGAAAGGAGAAGTGGTTCTGCGGCTTGTCTCCAGGCGTGCTGCAGCCTTTCAGCGCGGCCGGCCATCTGAGTACGTATCCCGGCGACGCCGTCTTGTTCGTGGAAGGCCAGACTCCTCGAGGCGTTTTGGTGCTTTGCTCCGGCAAGGTCAAGCTTTCGACCACGTCTCGCGACGGCAAAGTGCTCATCCTCAAGATGGCCGAGCCGGGAGAGGCGCTGGGCCTGAGCGCGGTCATCTCCGGGACGCCGTACGAAGTGACGGCGGAAACGGTGGGGCCGTGCCAGGTAAACTTCATTGATCGCGACGCCCTGATGAAGCTGCTGGACAAACATGGGGAATTGGGGCTGCACTCCGCGCAGGCCCTGAGCCGGGAATTCCAGTCCGCCTACCGCGACATTCACGAGTTGGTCCTGGCCCGCTCGTCAGCGGGTAAGCTGGCGCGGCTGTTGCTCTCGTGGAGTGGCGGACATGATAGGGAGAGCGGCGCCCGGGAAATTCGCATCCGCTCCAGCATGACCCACGAAGAGATAGCGCAGATGATCGGTTCATCGCGGGAGACGGTTACCCGCTTGTTGAGCGAACTCAAGAAAAAGGAATTGATTCGCCTGGAAGGTTCGACTCTGGTGATCCGCAATCGGACCGCGTTGGAAGCGCTGGCTGCGTAGCTGTTGTCGGCGGCCAACAGGGGCGACCGGAACCTCCAGCCGGCCGCCCTCCCCCTTTGCAGAGCCGAATTCGAGATGGAGACTGCCAATCTCAGATTGCCGTTAAAAATGCGCAATCTGAAATCAAGAATTTGTGCTGGGATTAGAGTCCGAACAGCTCGCGCAGGCGCTTGGTCTGCGCCCGGCTGACGGGAATTTCGGTCTGCTTCTTGTCGTCCATCCGCAGTTGATATGAACTCTTGAACCAGGGGACGACTTCCTTGATGCGGTTAATGTTTACCAGGTAGGAGCGGTGTGCGCGCCAGAAAAGATTGGGATCGAGACTGTCCAATAGCTCCTCGAGAGTACGGCAGTTGGACTGGCCCTCGATGCCGTTTGACCCGCTGGTCACGACCGTGATGACCCCTTCCTCGATGGAGGCGAAGCCAATGTCTTTCTGATTGACCAGGAAGAGACGGCCCCCGGCCTTGATCAGAATCTTGGATGCGGACGGCTTCTGCGACTCCAACATGCGGACCAGGGTTTCCAGCTTGTCTGACGAGGCGCTGCCGGATTCCAGCTTGGCCCGTACTTTCTGTACCGATTGCGCGACCCGCTTCTTGTCGAAAGGCTTGAGCAGATAGTCGACGGCGTTTACTTCGAAGGCCTTGACTGCGTACTGGTCAAACGCCGTGGCGAAAACAATCTTGGGCAGGGTAACTTTCTTGTCCAGCAGCTTCTTGATGACGCCAAAGCCGTCGAGGCCCGGCATCTGCACGTCGAGAAAGACCAGGTCGGGATTGTGTTCGCGGATGAGGTTAACGCCTTCGACCCCATTCTTCCCCTGGGCCACAACATCCACATCGCCCACATCTTTCAGCAGGAAGGCAAGCTCGTCGCGGGCAAGCTGTTCATCGTCCACGATGACTGCGGACAGGGACATTCCTTACTCCTAGCGGGCGCCATCAAAGTATAGCGAGTGGGCATTGAAAGTGCTACTCCAGGCTCGGACTTCGGGCGCCGGACCTCGGACCTAAGACCTCGGACTTCGGACTTCAGGCCTCGGGCCTCGGACTTCAGGAGCGAGATGTCAGACCCCAGGTGTCAGATGTCAGTTCTCAGTTCTCAGATTTAGACCTATTGGGCTGACGCCCGAGGTCCGAGGCCCGACGTCTGCCCCCCCGCCTCGCGCCCAGGCCTTGCCAGGCGGTAAACTTACGGTTCGATGAATTACATCTATGGGATCAATGCTGTTGCGGAAGCTTTGAAGGCACGCGGGCGATCGTTTGAGTGGGTGGGCGTGTTGAAAGAGCGTCATGACCTGCGTCTGCAACGGGTGGTGGAAGAATGCCGCCGGAACGGCGTCGCGGTTCGTTTTTTGCCCCGCCATGAACTTGACCGCATGGCCGGAAACAATGCCCATCAGGGCGTCGTAGCCATTACTTCGGGCAAACAGTACAACCACCTGGATGACGTGGTGGCGGCCAAGCGTGGACAATATTCGCTGCTGGTCGTGCTGGATGGAATTGAGGACCCGCACAACCTGGGCGCGATTCTTCGTACTGCCGATGCCTCGGGCGCCGATGGAGTGGTGATCCCGGAGCGTCGCGCGGCGGGAGTGACCGCGACCGTCATCAAGGCGTCGGCCGGCGCCAGTGAGCATCTGCCGATTGCCAAGGTCACAAACATTGCCCGCACGCTGGAAGAACTGAAAGAGAAACATTTATGGATCGTCGGCCTGGATGAACGCGGCACGCAAATTTACGACACACTCGACTACAACATGGATTGTGCCATCGTGCTGGGCTCCGAAGGCAAGGGGGTCCACGATCTGGTAGCTAAAAAATGTGACTTCCTGGTTTCTATCCCGATGCTGGGGAAGGTGCCGTCGTTAAACGTGTCGGTGGCAGCCGGAGTCATGTTGTACGAAATCGTGCGGCAGCGCAGGATCAGAGCTGCGGATGCAAAATGACGATCAAGGCCCTCGGCGTCCTCTGTGTCCTATGTGGTTTATTGGTTCCGGCACATGCCATCGATCGCGAGGCCTTCACCTTCACCAACTACAATCTTGACGTTCGCATAGAACCTGAACAACAGCGGATGGCAGTACGCGGCAAGATCACTTTGCGGAACGACTCAGCATCGCCGCAGAAAAACCTGTCGCTGCAGATTTCCTCCAGCCTTGATTGGCGATCGATCCAACTCGACGGCAAACGGGTGCAGTTCGTTTCTCAGCCCTATACCTCGGACATCGATCACACGGGGGTGCTTTCCGAAGCAATCGTAACCCTGCCCAAAGCCGTGGCGTCGAAAGGCACGGTGGAGTTGGAGATCGGGTACGAGGGCGTCATCGCGCTCGATGTAACACGCCTCACGCGAATCGGCATGCCGGAAGAACAAGCCCGGCACAGCGACTGGGACCAGATCGGCAAGTCGTTCAGCGCTGTGCGCGGCATCGGATACGTGGTCTGGTATCCGGTCGCGACCGAGTCGGCAAACCTGTCTGAAGAGAACAGCCTGTTTGAAACCGTAGCAAGATGGAAGGCGCGGGAAGAACAGGCGGTACTGAAGATTGAGCTAACCAATGCAGGCGAAGGTGCGCCTTCGAGGTTGTTGTGCAACGGGAAAGGGGATGTAGGTTCGGAAGAAAGGATCGGCCAGGAATTTGGAACCACAACCGAGTGTCGGTTCGATCCGTTAGGCCTGACTGTGCCCCTCTTTGCGATCGGCCCCTTTGAGGGGTTGGATCAGCCGCCAGTGAATATCTCTTACCTGCCGGAACACAAGCCCGCGGCCCAGGCTTACGCGCTGGCGGCGAAGCTGGCAGCCCCATTTGTAGCTGAATGGTTTGGTGCTGCGAAGGGACGAGCCGAAGCCAGAGCTGAAGTTGTGGAGTTAAGCGATCCCGAAGCGGCGCCGTACGAGAGTGGAAGCATGTTGCTCACGCCTTTGACCGGCGATTCGGCCCTGGCGCAGTTGAACGCGGTTCACCAACTCACGCACGCGGCGTTCTTCTCCCCGCGCCCCTGGATTTACGAAGGCCTGGCGCATTTTGCCCAGGCGGTCTATCGCGAGCGGGAGAGTGGCCGCCAGTCGGCGCTTGATTTCATGGGCCTGCATCGCGCCGCTTTGGCGGAAGCCGAAAAGGCGTTGGCCGGAGAACGCGATCAGAACGGCGGAGCCGGCGAGTCGCTGATCAGGACCGGCGTCGAAGATCTCTACCGCAGCAAGGCGCTGTATGTCTGGTGGATGCTGCGCGACATGATCGGCGATGATGCGCTGAAGAAGGCCCTGGCGGCGTATCGTCCCGACGCCGACCGCGCGCCTTCGTACATGCAGCATCTGATCGAATCGCAAACCCAACGTGATCTGGGATGGTTTTTTGACGACTGGGTCTATCGCGACCGCGGTCTGCCGGATTTCCGCGTTGTGGCCGCTTATCCGTGGCAGCCTTCAGGGAATATCCAGATGGTTACGGTCACGGTCGAGAATCTGGGCGATGCGGGCGCCGAGGTGCCATTGATCCTTAAGATGGAACAGGGCCAGGTCACGCAACGGCTCCGGGTCAATGGCAAATCCAAAGCGGTCATCCGCATCGAGGCGAGTTCCGTTCCCCAGGAAGTCGTGGTGAACGACGGCAGCGTACCGGAGAGCGATATGAGCAACAACGTGTACAAGATTGAGGTTCCGACAAAAAGAAATTGAAGAGTTCAGACGTCGAGTCTGGATTTCAGAGCAGGCCACCGATTTTGACATTCTGCAATCTGAAATCAACAATATGAAATCGTTTCCAAGATCATAGGGGGAAGACCTCTTGGCGTATATACAGTTTCTCGGCGCCGCCGGCACCGTCACTGGTTCAAAGCACCTGGTTAACACCAGCTCAGAGGCCGGGGGCAAAGCCGGGTTTCAGACGCTTATCGATTGCGGCATGTTCCAGGGAGCCAAGGAATGGCGGGAGCGCAACTGGCAGCCCATGCCGGTCCCGGCGTCCGGCATTGATGCGGTGGTTCTGACCCACGCGCACCTCGACCACTGCGGCTGGATTCCCCGGCTGGTGAGAGAGGGATTCCGCGGTCCCGTCTATGCGACACCCGCCACCATCGATCTGTGCGGCATCATCCTTCCCGATTCCGGCCATCTGCAGGAAGAAGACGCCAGATTCTACAATCGGCACAAGAAGTCGAAACACGATCCCGCGCTGCCGCTCTACACCCTGGCCGAAGCGCAGGAGTCCTTGCAGCATTTTCGTCCCGTGCAGTTTGAAGAGACCATGCAGCTTTCGCCTGAAGTTTCCTTTCGTTTCGTGCCTGCGGCCCATATTTTGGGGTCGGCCATGGTGGAACTCAACCTCAGCCTGAATGGGCAGGTGAAGAAATTGCTGTTCAGTGGAGACATCGGCCGGGTGCGCGACCAGAACAGCGCCCCCGGGAAGGTGGTACGTTCGGGACCCGCTGAGGGCGAGACGGCCGATACGCTGGTGATGGAGTCTACTTACGGCAACCGGCGGCACCCGACAGACGATCCCAGGCCAAAATTGGCGGGAATCATCCGCCAGACCGTGGAGCGTGGCGGCAGCGTGATCGTGCCCGCATTTGCGGTCGAACGCACGCAGAAATTCCTGTTCATGATCAAAGAGCTGATGGAATCCGGGCAGATCCCGCGCCTCCCGGTTTACTGCGACAGTCCCATGGCGATCAAAGCGGTCGAAGTTTTCCTCAAGCACTCGGAGGAGTGCAGCGACGACACCTGCCGGCTGATCAAGCAGTACGGCTCGCCTTTGCAATGGCCGGGCTTTACCTTTGCCCTGACGCCTGAAGAGTCGAAGAAAATCAACAGCACAAACTCTCCCGCAATTATCGTTTCCTCCAGCGGCATGGTGACCGGCGGACGCATCCTGCACCACTTGATGCAGCGGCTGCCCGACCCGAGAAATACCGTGATCTTCATCGGATTCCAGGCGCCAGGAACGCGGGGAGCCATCATCAAGAGCGGTGCTCCGGAGGTGCGGATCTTCAGCGAGACGGTGCCCATCCGGGCAGAAATCGCGACGCTCGAGCAATTCAGCGATCATGCCGATACACCCGAGTTGCTGGAATGGTTGCGTACTTTTCCTCGAAAGCCCGCGACTACCTACCTGGTGCACGGCGAGCCCGCGGCGTCGTCCCAGCTTCGCGACGTGATGACGAAAGAATTGGGGTGGAACGTGCAAGTAGCGGAGTGGATGGAGAAAGTCATTGTCTAATTGGGTAATTTTGCAATTGAGTAATTTAGTAATTGAAAAAGCAGGCTTTTCAATTATCCATTTACTCAATGGGTGGAGTTTCTATGACTGAAAGCGAACTGAAGAAGCACCTTGATGCGGCGGAAAAGAGCCCGAAACAGGTGGCGGCGGCGGTGTCAGGCCTGCCCGAGAAAGTGTTGCGCTACAAGCCGGCTCCGGACAAGTGGTGCATCCTTGAAGTACTTGGTCATCTCGCGGATGTCGAAATCGTTTACGCGTACCGGCTTCGACAGATGCTCGCGGACAAGAAGCCGGTGATTGCGCCGATGGACCAGGACGACTGGGCGCGCAATCTCGGCTCCATGGAGACTCCTCCCGCGGAAATGGTTGCCCTCTATGGTCTGAATCGGCACGCGAACCTGCGACTGTTGCAGCGGCTTACGCTGGCGGACCTGGGAAAGTCGGCCTATCACCCCGAAATCAAGCAGGACGTTACCGTAGCGGAGTTGATCGAAAGATTGGCGACGCACGGGGCGAGCCACCTCGAGCAGATCGAAAGATTGAAGCGAGAGGCGGCGGGTCGCAAGACAAACGCTGTCCCGCAGACCTCGGAAGCCAAAGCACGGCCTTCCTAGGTCGGACTCAGGTTCTCACAGGTAAGCGCTGGTAAACTGCACCAGCGCAGCCAATTTCGCCGCTGCGGCGCCGGAGTCGATGGATCGCGCGGCCAGGGGCAAAGCGTCTCCCAGGTGTTCCGCCCTGCCGGCCGCAACCAGGGCGGCGGCAGCGTTCAGCAAGACTACATCCCGCCGGGGCGACTTCTTTCCGGCGAGAATCTCGCGAATGATCGCGGCGTTCGCCTCGGCGTCACCACCAGAAATATCTTCGAGTGGAGCGCGCTTGATTCCGAACTCTTCCGGCGTGACCTCATAGGTGCGAACGTTTCCTTCGCGCACTTCGGCGATTCGGGTCGGCCCCGTGATGGTGATTTCATCCAGGCCGTCCAGTCCATGCACCACCAGGGCGCGATGGACGCCCAACATGCTGAGTGCCTCAGCCAATTGTTCCACCAGATCGAGGGAATACACGCCAACCACTTGCGCCGAAGCGCGAGCGGGATTCGTGAGCGGACCCAGCAGGTTAAAGATGGTGCGCAGGCGAAGCTCGCGGCGGGCAGGCTGCACGTATTTCATGGCCGAATGCATGGTAGGCGCGAACAGAAACGCAATCCCGATTTCCTCGAGACACTTGGCCAAAGCCGCGGTGGGCAGGCTGATCTTTACCCCCAGGGCCTCCATGACATCAGCCGAGCCGCACTTTGAGCTGAGACTCCGGTTACCGTGCTTGGCCACGCGCACCCCCGCTCCGGCGACGACGAACGCGGTGGCGGTGGAGATATTGAACGTGCCCCGGGCATCGCCGCCAGTCCCGCAGGTATCCACCAGTGCGTCCCGCCCTGTACCGCTTACGTCCAGCGCGGAGTCCTGGTGAAGAGGCAACGGCTCTGCCGCGGCACGCATGGCTTCGGCGAAGCCCACAATCTCTTCTACCGTTTCTCCCTTCATGTGCAGAGCCACCAGCAAGGCGGCAATCTGCGCGTCGGTGGCGCTCCCGGAGAAGACTTCCGTCATTACCGCTCGCGCTTCCTCGCGGGTGAGCGATTCTCGTTGGTTGGCAATGCGCTGCAGGGCATCGGTAATCATGGGGTCGGCTATAAGAGTAGCATCGTTTTCCACGCCCCAGTTGCGGGTCCAGCCCGGACCCGCGAGAAGAATCAACGCTGGGAAATCATGCCAAAACGGACCGTAGTGTCCCTTCTTTGCGCTCTTTGCGGATCTTCTTTGCGAACTTTGCGGTTAAGAGTCTTGAACGACTCGGGCGAGATCAAACCCTTTACCGCAAAGGGCGCAAAGAAGGGCCGCGGAGTTCGCAGAGTTAAGATCGCGCATTCAAGCTGATCTGACAAATCAGGACACTACCAAACGGACGATGCGTTTGCCCTATCGGGAACGCTTCTATAAAATTGAACGTTGCAAACTACTGCCCCAAGCTGCAACCCAGGTTGTGCCGATAGGTCTAGTCGGGAATCATTATGAAAATTCATGAGTACCAGGCCAAGAATATCCTGAAGCAGTACGGGGTCGCGGTGCCGCGCGGAGAGATGGTCGAGACCCGGGAAGCTGCCGAAGCCGCCGCCAAAAGGCTTTTCGAAGCCGGAGCCGCAGGGGTGGTGGTCAAAGCCCAGATCCACGCTGGCGGACGCGGTAAGGGCGGAGGTGTGAAGATTGCCAAGTCAGTCCAGGAAGCCGCTGAGCTGGCGGGCAAGATTCTCGGCATGACCCTGGTGACGCATCAGACCGGGCCTGAGGGGCGCGTGGTTCGGCGGTTACTGATCGAAGAAACCCTGCCCATCGCGAAGGAACTTTATCTGGGAATCGTGATTGATCGCGTCCAGGCGCGGCCGGTGTTTATGGCGTCGGCTGCCGGCGGAATGGAAATCGAACAGGTGGCGGCGGAGAATCCCGCGGCCATCCTCAAGGAATACATCGATCCGGGCATGGGCCTGGAAGCCTTTCAGGCGCGCAAACTGGCATTTGCGCTAGGGCTGAAGGCGCAGCAGATCAATCAGGCTGTCCAGTTCATGACTGGCTTGTACAAAGCGTTCGCCGAAACGGATTCCTCGCTGATGGAAATCAATCCGTTTATCACCTGCACCGATGGCCGCCTGTTCGCGCTCGATGCCAAGATGAATTTCGACGACAACACCATGTTCCGGCACCCTGAACTGCGCGAGTTACGGGACGTCAGCGAGGAAGATCCGCTGGAAGTCGAGGCTTCAAAATATAGTTTGAATTACATCAAGCTCGACGGAAACGTGGGATGCATGGTCAACGGCGCCGGCCTGGCCATGGCGACCATGGACATCATCAAGTACGCGGGCGGCATGCCGGCGAACTTTCTTGATGTGGGCGGAGGCGCCAACGCCGAACAGGTCACGCACGCATTTGAAATCTTGCTCAGTGACAAGAATGTGAAGGCGGTGCTCATCAATATTTTCGGCGGCATCCTGCGAGTGGATACGCTGGCGACGGGTGTGGTCGAGGCGGCGCGCAAGACCCAAATCCAGCTTCCGATCGTGCTGCGTCTGGAAGGGACGAACGTCGAGGCAGGGCGGGAAATTCTGAAACAGTCTGGATTGAATTTTATTGTGGCTGAAACCATGAAGGACGCAGCCGAGAAAGTGGTGGCGGCCGCGAGAGCGGCTTAGGCGGCATTGCATTTGAGGGAATAGGGGTCCTTCGACTCCGGCAAGTCATTCGCGAGCGAATGACTTGACTCCGCTCAGGATGACAACAGGGTTGAAGTCAGGATGACAACGGGGTTGAAAGTAGAGACGAATGAGCATTCTGGTAAATAAGTCGACGCGGGTGATCGTGCAGGGACTGACCGGGCGGGAAGGCACATTCCACGCCAAGGCTTGCGCGGAGTATGGAACGCAGATCGTCGGCGGAGTGACCCCGGGTAAGGGAGGCACGACGCACGAAGGTTGGCCGGTCTTCAATACCGTCCAGGAAGCGGTGGATAAGACCGGGGCAGATACGTCCGTCATCTTTGTGCCGCCCCCCTACGCCGCCGATGCAATCATGGAGGCGGCCGACGCCGAGTTGGAGCTGGTCGTCTGTATCACGGAAGGCATCCCGACGCTGGACATGGTGCGCGCCTGGGAGTTTCTGCAAAACCGGCGCTCCCGGCTGATCGGGCCCAATTGCCCGGGCATCATTTCGCCGGGCCACTGCAAGATTGGCATCATGCCGGCCCGGATCCATAAAGAAGGGTCGGTGGGAATCGTGTCGCGGTCCGGTACGTTGACCTACGAAGCCGTGTATCAGCTCACGACTCGTGGGATTGGGCAGTCCACCGCCATCGGTATCGGCGGAGATCCCATCATCGGCACAAGCTTTCTGGACGCGCTCGAGCTGTTCAATCGCGACCCTCAGACCGAGGCCGTGGTGATGATCGGAGAAATCGGCGGCGACGCCGAAGAGACTGCCGCGGAATACGTAAAGCTGCACATGAAAAAACCCGTCGTCGGATTCATCGCGGGACAGACGGCGCCTCCGGGACGCCGCATGGGCCACGCGGGCGCGATTATTTCCGGTGGCAAGGGGACCGCAGCAGAGAAGATCAAGGCCATGAAAGCGGCGGGAATTCGCGTCGCCAAATCTCCGGCTGAGATTGGCGAAACCGTGGCCGCGGTGATGGGAGTGAAAGTTTAGGACCCAGTTGCCAGAACTCAGTTCCCGGTTCTCAGTGCAGCACGAATCATCAAGGAATAGCGACCAACCCAAAATGAAAACACTGCAACGCACTCTGACGATCGTTAAGCCCGACGCCGTCCGCAAACATGCGATTGGCGACATCATCGAGCAATTCGAGAAGAACGGCTTTCAAATTCTGTGCATGAAGATGCTCGAAATATCCAAACACCAGGCGGAGCAGTTCTATGCCGTGCATGCCAGCAAACCGTTTTTCAGTTCGCTGACGGATTTCATGTCCAGTGGTCCGATTGTTGCGCTGGCGCTGGAAAAAGAAAATGCCATCGCCGACTTGCGCAAGCTGATGGGCGCCACCAACCCGGCGAATGCCGAGGAGGGCACGATCCGCAAGAAGTGGGCCACCAGCATCGAGAATAATGCCATCCATGGCTCGGATGCCGATGATACGGCCCGCTTCGAGTTGAGCTTCTTTTTCGCGGGATACGAGCTGGCGGAATAACTTCGTTTCAAAGCCAGAGGCCAGGAGCCACTTTCATGCCATTAGTCCAAGTCACCATGCTCAGCGGCCGCACGGCCGATCAGAAACGTAAGCTGGCGCAGCGCATCACCGATGCCATGGTGGAGGAAGCGGGAGCGCGCCGCGAAGTTGTCGTGGTGGCTTTCCATGAAGTTTCGAAGGAGAGCTATGCGTCGGGCGGGGTGCTGATGGTGGACAAGGGTAAATAACAGAAGCCGCGGGCGAGTCGCCCGCGTCCACACGATTTCCTTCTTAACCGAGCGGTTCGTACAGATTCCCTTCCACGCGATCGCCAAATTTCGGGAGCTCCTTTTTGGCATATTGCAGGAAGTGGGGAGCGGCTCGATGGGCTTCCAGCGCAGCGTCGTCCTTGTACTGCTCGTAGACGAAAAAGCGGCGTGGTTCGGTCTTGTGGCGATGCACCAGGTACATCCCGCAGCCGGGTTCTTTGCGGGACTCTTCGGTCAGCTTGGAAAAAATTCCCGCCATTTCAGCTTCGCGTCCAACTTTCGCCATCCACGTCACAGCCAGGACAACCATCATTCGCTCCGTTGGTCAGATTGTTGCTGAAGCCCCGGTTTTTTGTCCAGTCAAACCCTTCAGCGCGGTGGTAAAGCTATCCACAAACATGGTCTGCTCGCGACCGGGTCCGGTAGAGACCATTCCGATGCGGGCGCCGCTTTCTTTCTCCAGAAACGTCAGATACTCTCGCGCCGCCGGAGGCAGTTTCTCGAGTTGCGTGATGCCTTGAGTGGAGGCGCGCCACCCGGGCATGGTTTTGTACACGCACTCGATTCCGTCAAAGCCGCTGCCGTGGGCCGGAATTTCGGCCGTCACCTTGCCATTGATCTTGTAGCCGACGCAAACCGGAATCTCGGCCAGTTCGTCCAGCACATCCAGCTTGGTCACCACCAGCCAGGAGATGCCGTTAATCATGCCAGCGTAACGCAAGAGTGGCAAATCGAGCCAGCCGCAGCGCCGGGGACGCCCAGTCACCGCGCCGTACTCGTTGCCCCGCGTCCGCAGCAGATCGCCGCTGGCGTCCAGCGCTTCCGAGGGAAAGGGTCCGCCGCCCACTCGCGTGCAATACGCTTTGGTGACGCCGATCACTGTGTCGATCGCGGTAGGCGCAACTCCGGTTCCGATGACGGCTCCGCCGGAAGTGGCGCTGGAAGAAGTCACGAAAGGGTAGGTGCCGTGATCGATGTCGAGCATGGTTCCCTGCGCGCCTTCGAAGAGAACCGACTCTCCATCAGCCAGGGCCTGATTCAGCAGTGCGGCTGTGTCGCACACGAAGGGAGCGACTTTGGCCGAAGCCTCGGCGTATTCCTGATACATCTTGTCCGGATCGAGCGGCTCCGAGTTGAACAGCGCGTGCGCGATCATGTTCTTCTCGTGGCAGGCGTTCTCGATATGCGTCCGCAGCAGCTTCAGGTCCAGCAAGTCCGCCACCCGCAGGCCGCGCCGGCCCATTTTGTCTTCGTAAGTCGGGCCGATGCCGCGGGAAGTGGTGCCGATCTTCACCCGTCCCGGAGCATTTTCCGACGCCAGTTCGATCATGCGATGGTAAGGCAGGATCACATGTGCCCGGTTGCTGACGAACAGGCTGCCATCCACTTGCACGCCGGTTTCACGCAGCGCCGCCACTTCCTTGAGAAAGGCGATGGGATCGAGCACCACGCCGTTGCCAATCACGCTGCGGCAGCCCGCGCGCAGAACCCCGCAGGGCACCAGCTGAAGGATAAATTTCTTCCCATTGATGATGACGGTATGCCCGGCATTGTGTCCGCCGGCGTAGCGGGCCACGACCGAGAAATTTTCCGAGAGCACGTCGACGATCTTGCCTTTTCCCTCGTCGCCCCACTGCGCACCGACGATGACCGCAGTCTTACCCTTCTTCAAAGCCAGCTCCGTAGTCCAGGATGGCGGCCACCTTGGCCGCATTGCGGGTCGCACACACTCCACGCCGCTGGGAAACTGCTCTACATTGAATTGCAAGGATTTACAGGGCTGATGTGTACTGGCAATGATAACCTGCCGGACGGCGGATGAGCAATGCAGTCGTCAGTGGTCGGTCTTCAGTCGTCACGATAAGGCTTGGCGGAAGACTGACGACCGAAGGCTGACGACTGTAGACTGTTTTTCATGCCTGAACTTCCTGAAGTTGAAACCATTGCTCGTGGCCTGGCCAGCCGGGTCACGGGGGATGTGATCGAGTCGGTCTGGCTGGGATCGAAACCTGAGCCCCTGAAATCTCCGCGGCTGATATCGTTGGCACCCTTGAATCGCGCCGCATTGCCGCGGTACGACGGGTGGGGAAGCACATCGTATTCGACCTGGAATTAGCCGATCATGTGGGGCGGGCGCCCTCGCCCGCCAAGGGGCGCCACAAAAGTCGCAGCTTGCCATCAGCGCAAAAAGTGGCGGGCGAGGGCGTCCGCCCCACACCAACCAACACACCATCAAGCGTGCAGTGGATCGTTCATCTGGGGATGAGCGGGCGCATGGTGGTTTGCTCGCCGGACACCGAAATGGCAAAGCACACGCACCTGATTGCGAAGCTGGATTCGGGCAGGGAACTGCGTTTCGTCGATCCGCGGCGCTTCGGACGCCTGAGCGTGGCTCATGGTTTCGAAGCGGGCGGTTCCGAGCCGCTTGAGATCAAACTCGACCATTTTGTCAAACTCTTCCACGGCCGCAAGACTCCCATCAAGAGCGCTCTTCTGAATCAGAAACTCTTGCGTGGCGTGGGTAATATCTACGCCGACGAGTCGCTTTTCCGCGCCGGGATTCGCCCGCGGCGGCGGGCGGCGTCCCTTACGCGCGAAGACCTGCGACGGCTATATCCCGCGGTCCAGGAAGTGTTGCGGGAGGCCATCGCCTTGGGTGGATCTTCGGTTTCCGACTATGTTGACGTGGATGGTGACGAGGGATTCTTTCAGCTACGGCACCGGGTTTACGGCCGCGAGGGCGAACCGTGCCTGGTCTGCAAGACACCGATCAAGCGTGTGGTCATCGCGGGCCGCAGCAGCCATTATTGCCCGAAGTGTCAAAAGTAGCGCCGGCGGCCCACCCGCTGGCACTACACTGCTGCTTCGGCAATCTACAATCTGAATTCTGCCATCTGAAATTTGGTACGCTACTCCACTATGCCCAGTTTTTCCATCGGTGTTGATCTCGGCGGTACAAACCTGCGCATCGCGGCCGTCAGCCAGCAGGGTGACTTGATGGAGAAAGTCACGCTGGGCACGCGAGTCGGCCTGGGCAAAGACCATGCCATCCACGAGATGTGTGATGCCATCCGTCTTCTTGCGGCCAAGTATGGGGATACCTCTGCGCTGCAGGGGATCGGCATCGGCGTGCCCGGAATTATCGACATGAAGACGGGCATGTTACGCGAGTCTCCGAATTTGCCGGGCTGGGTCGGCACCCCCCTGCAGGCCGAAATCGAACATCTTCTGGGCACCCGGGTGATCCTCGAGAACGACGCCAACGCGGCCGCGCTGGGCGAAAAATGGCTGGGCGCGGCGCGAGACGTGGACAACATGGCCATGTTGACGCTGGGGACGGGCGTCGGTGGCGGCATCGTTTTTGGGGGCCGCATCTGGCACGGCATATCCGGAATGGCGGGCGAGTTTGGCCACATGACGGTTGAACCTGACGGGCCTCCCTGCGGCTGCGGCAATCGCGGATGCGTCGAACAGTATGCCTCGGCCACTGCCGTGGTTCGAATGGCAAAGGAGGCAATTGCCGACGGCCGAGCGCCCGGCTTGGCGAAGGCAGCCAATACCGACCCGGAATTCAACGCCAAAGCCATTTACAACCTCGCCATTCAGGGAGACGACGAAGCCAGGAAGATCTTCGGCAGGGTGGGGCGCGCTTTGGGAATCTGCCTGGCCAACCTGGTAAACGCCTTCAACCTCAACATGTATGTGGTCGGCGGTGGCGTGGCGAGCGCATGGGAGGCATTTTCGCCCTTCATCTTCGAGGAACTGCGGCAGCGCTCTCTGGTCTATGCCGCAACCGCTCCTGGCTCTCCCGTCTCCGCTGGGGAGGGCGCTTCCGGGCATGTGGCAAGGGAAGGCGGAGCCACGACGATCATCACTCGCGCCTTGCTGGGCAGCGATGCTGGACTTTACGGCGCGGCGCACCTGCCGCTGACCAACCACTAGGGATGCTTCAGCTTCTCAAGCGCCCGCAAGAGGGCGTGATTCTGTTCGGGCGTGCCCACCGTGATGCGCACGGCTGAGGGAGCGCCCCATTGCTCCAACGGGCGCACCAGGATTCCCTCGAGCCTCAGGCATTCGGCAAAATTTCCAGAGGCCCGGCCGATGTCGCAATATAAGAAATTTCCCCAGGTCGGAGTCACCGTAAATCCGATGGCGGAAATTGCCTGGAAGAGCCGCTCCGACTGATCGGTATTGTTTTCGACGGTCCTGCGAATGTGGGCCGCATCCTCAAGCCCTGCCAGCGCCCCCGCCTGGGCAGGGTTTGAGACGCAGTACATGGAACGCTGCCGCGCGATGCGCGCGATCAATTCGGCGGACGCAATCCCGTAGCCGACTCGCACCCCGGCCAGCCCGTGCACTTTAGAGAATGTCCGCAACACCACAACATTGCGTCCCGCTCGCACGTAGTCCAAAGAGCGCGAATATGTGACCCCGCGTCGGGATGCGAAGTCTTGGGCAAATTCGTAGTAGGCCTCGTCCAGCACGACAACATGTTCTGGCACGCGATTCAAGAGATGCTCGACGTCGTCGGCCGTGACCAGGGTGCCGGTGGGATTATTGGGATTTGCCAGGAAGATGAGGCCAGTACTGGCATTCACCGCGGCGGCAATTCCATCCAGGTCGTACCCGTTCTGTCGGGTGGGCACCTGGATCAGCCGCGCCCCCGCGCTTTCCGTTGCCAGCCGGTACACGATGAATGATCGCTGGCTGGTTACCGCATTCAGCCCGGGCGCCAGGAACGTGCGCGCGAGCATTCCCAGAAATTCAGTCAGGCCGCCGGCGACAAGGACCTGTTCAACCTTGACCTTATGATGTTCCGCCAGCTTGAGGCGCAATGTGGAGGCATCGTCGTCGGGATAATCGCTGCATCCCGACAGCACCGCTTGCATGGCTTTGAGCGCCGCCGGAGAAGGCCCAAACGGGTTCTCGTTCGAATCGAGCTTGATGAGTTTGGTCAAGGCTGTTCGAGGCAGGCGCGAGCGCCCCGCCCGTGTGCTACCGGTCAAGGCCAGGGAAGCGGCTGCGCGCTTCCTTACTTGATACTGGATTTCAATTTCGTAACCTCTTGCGCAGTCAAATGCCGAAATTTTCCCGGAGGCACATCAAGCTGCAGAGGTCCGTAACGTACCCGCTTTATCTTTTCCACGTGATGTCCGACGGTCTCGAACATCCGCCGAATCTGGCGATTCTTGCCTTCGATCAGAGTTACTTCGTACCAGGGATTATCGGCCTCTCGAATAGGCTTGATCTTGGCCGGCGCGGTCTTCTGTCTTCGGCCGCCTTTGCCCTGTATGTAAACACCGGACCGCAGTTTGGCCAATCCCTCCACCGATGGCGTGCCCGCCACCTTGACCATGTAGGTCTTGGGAACGTGGGACGAAGCTTTCATGAGCGCTGCCGTGAGCTCGCCGTCGTTGCTGAGCAGGAGCAGGCCTTCACTGGCGTAATCCAGGCGCCCAACCGGATAGACGCGCACTCCCACACCCCGAAGCAGGTCCATCACCGTGGGGCGCCTTTCTGGATCGGTCACCGCCGTAATGTATCCCTTGGGCTTGTTCATCAGCAGATAGACATTCTTCTGCGCGCCGCGCAGTAGCTTGCCGTTTACCCGGATGTGATCGTGCTCGGGATCGGCCTTGGTACCGGGCTCCGTGACCACTTGTCCATTGAGCGATACCAGACCGCCGGCGATAAGCTGTTCCGCCTTACGGCGCGATGCGATTCCGGCGGCGGCGATGATTTTTTGCAGACGTTGGGCGGGCATTAAGATTTTTCAAACACTCGTGCGGTGAAGATTACGCCACGGAAATCGGCCAATCCTGGCTTAGGCGGCAGGATCATTTTCGCCGGCGGCCTGGGGCTCGGCAGAAACAGGTTCCCCGCCGGCTTCGATAGCCGCGGACTCGGACTCGACCTGCGGGTTACTGGCGCCCGCGGACGCACCTTCCGCGCCGTCGTCTGACAAAGGCAGCAATTCATTCTGGAATGATTCCGCCACCAGCTTTTCGAACTCCTCCATGCTGGGCAGTTCGCTCACGTCCTTCAGGCCAAAGCGGAGCAAGAATTCCTTTGTCGACTTGTAGAGAATAGGACGGCCGATGACCGCCTTGCGTCCCGCCGTGGTGATCAACTTCCGATCCAGCAAAGTTGCGATGACGCCGCTCGCGTCCACGCCGCGGATTTCGCTGATCTCGGGCACCGTGACCGGCTGTTTGTAGGCGATGACCGCCAGCGTTTCGAGCGCGGGAAGAGAGAGCCGAATGGGTGGCTTCAAACTTTTGGCAAAATCACGCAACACGTCATGATGCTCGGGCTTTGTCGACATCCGATATCCGCCGGCGATCTGGCGGACCTCGATACCGCGGTCGGCAGCACAACAATTGTCGATCAGTTCTTCGAGCGCGATGCGGACATGTGACTTGACCTCGTCTTCCGTGGCCCCTTCGGCGATCACAGATTCACCCAGCAACTCGACAATGTGATCGAGCGTGATCGGCGTTTCCGCCGCGTAGATAATGGCTTCAATCTTAGCTTTAAGACTCATGGTTAAGTGCCCTGTAAAGTCTCGACCGCCGACTGACGACCGAAGACTGACGACTGCTTCTTATCTCCAATCATCGCGCACCGCTGCCTGTTCGGCGATGATGGCTTCGAAGCCGGTATGCTTGCGCAGCAGAATCTCGCCAAAAATGCGGTCCTGCCGCAACTGGATCGCCTGCAAGCGGACCATCTCCAGAAGCGCGAGAAACATGCAGACCAGCGCCGGGCGCGAATTCACATTGCGCAGGATTTGCTTCAGGCGTATCGGCCTGTCCTCCAGCGCCAGTCGCCGCTGCAAATAGTCGATCATCTGCCCCACAGTGACCGTCTCTTCGTCCACCTGGAGCATGGGGCGCGAGCGGGCGCGCTCCAGAATTTGCTGGAACGTTTTCACCAGGTCAATGACGTCGGCCGCGATCTCAGGCTCGGTGCCTTCGGCCTCCATGAATTCCCGGATTGACGGGTTCGACCGGACCGCATCTTCGATCTGCTGCTTCTGCATCAGCATCTGCGCCGCGGACTTGAACTTCTCGTGCTCGATCAGGCGGTTGACCAGTTCGGCCCGGGGATCGTCCTGCGCGTCGGAAGCCGCCGCGGGATCGCGCGGCAACAGCATCTTCGACTTGATGTGAATCAGCACGGCCGCCATGTAGATAAATTCGGCCGCAACGTTCACATCCAGTTCCCGCAACTTTTCCACGTATGCCAGGTACTGCGCGGTGATGCGTGCGATCGGGATATCGTAGATGTCGATGTCCTGCTTGCGGATCAGGTCGAGCAGCAGGTCCAGCGGCCCCTCGTAGACATCGCCGACCGTCACCGAAAAGGGGAAGTCGCTTTCCGGTTTCGCCTTCTGCGCGGCCGGCATCTGCACCACCGGCGCCAGCGTGGCGCCGGCTTCCGTTGCGACCCCGGTCTCGATTTTAAGATTCTCAGCCATGTTTCTCTTCGTAGTTGAGCGACATGCCCATCGCGTCGCGGACTTCGTCCATGGTAGCGCCGGCTACCTTGCTGGCGCGGGAGGAGCCTGCCTCCAGAATATCCCAGGCGAGGCGTGGATTGTCCTCATATTTCTTTCGCCGCTCCTGCATGGGGTTGAGGATGCTGACCAGGGCGTCCGCGGCCCATCCCTTGCATTCGATGCAGCCGATGCCGGCGGAGCGGCAGCCTTCATCCACCTTCATGATAGTTTGCCGGTCGCTGAAGATCTTGTGCAGGTCCCCGACCGGGCATATATCGGGATTGCCGGGATCGCTGCGTCGCACCCGCGCCGGATCGGTCACCATGGTCTTGAGTTTCTGCCGCACCACCGGTTCGGGGTCCGTCAACAGGATGGTGTTGCCGTACGACTTCGACATTTTTCGCCCGTCGGTTCCGGGCAGCTTGGCGGCCGGGGTCAGCAGCGGCTGGGGCTCGGGGAAAACGTACATGCCTTTGCGGGTGTAAAACATGTTGAAGCGGCGCGCGATTTCGCGCGTCAGCTCAACGTGCGGCACCTGGTCTTCGCCCACCGGAACGAAATCGCCTTTGTAGATCAGGATGTCCGCCGCCTGCAGCACCGGGTAGCCAAGAAATCCGTAGGTCCCCAGGTCTTTCTCGGTAATATTTTCGCGTTGCTCTTTGTAGGTGGGCACACGTTCCAGCCAGCCTAGAGGCGTGATCATGGAAAATAACAGATGCAATTCCGCATGCTGCGGGACGTGCGACTGAATGAACATGGTGCATTGCTCGGGGTCGAGCCCGGCGGCCAGCCAGTCGAGCAGGACCTCCAGCGAGTTTTCCTTGATCCGCGAGGTATCGGCGTAATCCGTGGTGAGCGCGTGCCAGTCCGCCACGAAGAAGAAACAATCGTACTGGTCCTGCATGCGGACCCAGTTGTCGAGGGCGCCGACGAAGTTTCCCAGGTGCAGCTTGCCGGTGGAGCGCATGCCGCTGAGCACGCGTTTGCGTTGGTTGGAGCGAGAAGTCATCAGATTCTCAAGAGAATGTAGTTAAAAAATCCGATGGCGGGTGAGATCAGCCTGGCCAGAAGTCCGCCACCCCAAAACACCAGAACAAACAGGCCAATCATTCCGACCGTGTCGTAGATCCGAAGCGCTTCCGCGGGCAGAAGATGACGCAAAACGTGGCTGCCATCCAAAGGCGGAACCGGTATGAGATTGAAAACGCCGAGCACGACGTTGATCACCATCAGTTCGTACATCAGCAGGCACAGCGGCAGCAGAAATGAGTTGGTGTCCGTGGCGAATCCTTGCATCAGGATCTGCTCTCCGAGAGGAGAGACAAGCTTTACCACCGCCAGAGCGAGCACGGCGCCAATCGCGACTACAAAGTTGCTGATCGGTCCAACCACCGAAGTGAGAATGTCATCCAGCACCGGGTTCTTGAAGTTACGCGGATCCACTGGAGTAGGTTTGGCCCAGCCGATCACGGGGGCGTGAAAGTACATGGCAACCGCGGGCAAGAGTATGGTTCCCACCGGATCAATGTGTTTGATGGGGTTGAGCGTAATCCGCCCCAGCATGCGCGCAGTGGGGTCGCCGCGCAGATTGGCCATCCAGGCGTGCGCCGATTCGTGGACGCTGATCGCAAACAGGAATGCGATCAGCTGGAATACCATGTCGATGTGTTGCAGGGTCATGCGAGATTGGTTCCGATACTAACATGCGGAGGCACGATTTCGCGCGGTCCCGAGGGACTAACGCCGGCGTCAGGAATCACAAACGCTGTCATCCTGAGGAAGCGGAACCCCTCGCGCAGCGAAGGGTTCCCGACGAAGGACCTGTGCATTTTGTCGTCGCTATCCAGGTTGCTGACAGGTCCGCTTCAGGCGTTCTCTGCAATGCATAGACTGGCGGAGGGTGGCGCGGAATGCACAGGTCCTTCGCTTGCTTTCGTCCGGCTTTGCCGGACGAAAGACTGCGCTCAGGATGACAATGTGGTTGAGAATTTGACGGGTCAACATGCGCCTTAGCGCTTTTCGAAAGCGCTCCGCACTTCTTCGGGCGCGATCGATTTCACCTTGATCGGCTTGGCGGGAATGCCGACCACCACGGTAAACGGATCGACGTCTTTCGAGGCGACTCCCATCGACCCCACCATCCCATGCTCGCCTACCTTCACTCCGCTCAGCACGGTCGCATGATACGTGATGCGCGCCTTGGGGCCGATCTCGGTCTTGTGATTGCTCACGATCATGCCATCGTTGAGATCGTGCGCGTGCGAGTAGACGTTGGCGTAATCGGAAACGGAAGATCCTTCATGAATGATGATCTCCCCGCGGTCGTCGAGCAGCACGTACTTATGGATGGTGCAATTGTCCTCAACCGTCAGGTTGTAGCCGAAGGAAAACTCCACACCGTGAAAAATCTTGACGTTCTTGCCGCAATGCTTGAACACGTGCCGGGCCAGCATGGCCCGCACCTTGTGCCCCAGCCAGTGATTCAGGCCGACTGGAGACCGGTCATACATCATCCAGAACCAGATCAGCGGCTTGCGTTCGCCGTACTTCGCGGCATCGGCGTCACCATAGGTCTCAGGTTCGAGCGTGGCATTGCGCGGATCCAGCGAGTGCACTAGAGTCTGCACCGCCAGCGGCGCTGCTGGATCAGGCGCCGCGTATGGGCGTCCCAGATAAAGCTGGTGCAGTTCCTCACGGACGACATTCGAGCGATGCTCGGGATCGCGATTGGCGAACGCGCGATCGAGCCCGTCAATCCATTCCAGGAATGCCTTTTCGGCTGCCGGAACTGGCTTCAGGACTCGATATTCGTATCGCGGCATAGTCGCCTCGTTTGGTTCACCCAGAAGGTTAAAAAGATAACACACGGCTTCGGGGAAGCTTCGATCAAGTGCCTGGCGAACGTTGCGCCACCTCTGCGATCTAAGCGGTTAAAAGACTTTGACCGCAAAGCTCGCAAAGTTTACCGCAAAGGCGCGAAGAGTGCCCCATTTAACGGGCTGGAGACATCGCGCCATGTTCTATAATGCGCCGGCCTATGAAATCCAAGAAAACCGCCAAGCCGCACCCCATGCCGGTGGACGCGCTGGTCTATCCACGTTTCTCCGGCGTGCCTACATTCATGCGGCTGCCGCACATTCCGCAGGCGACTGAGCTCGACCTGGCCTTGATCGGCATTCCGTTCGACGGGGGCACGACGTACCGTCCGGGCGCGCGTTTCGGGCCGCGCAACATTCGCGTGCAATCGGCCATGATTCGTCCCTGGAATCCGGTGCTGAAGGTCAATCCCTTCGAAAAGTGGCGCATCGGCGACTTTGGCGATCTTTCTATTAACCCGCTGTCGATTGAAGACACGTATCAGCGAATCACTGACCAACTGGGCGACGTGTTTCGCGGCGGCGCGCGATCGGTCTGCGTCGGCGGCGATCATTCCATTCTCCTGCCCATCCTGCGCGCCGTTCACAGGCACTTTGGTCCGGTTGCGTTTATTCAGCTCGATGCCCACGGCGATACCTGGAGCGGGTACTTCGGCAGTCCGCATTCGCACGGCACCCCGGTGAAATATGCCATCGAAGAAGGACTGATTGAAAAAGGCCACGCCCTGCAGGTCGGATTGCGCGGGCAAGTCTATTCCGACGGCGATTTTGATTTCGCCCACAAGCACGGCATCAAGATCGTGACTTCGGAAGAGTTTCACAAGGGCGGGGTTGAGCTGGTCAAGCGTCACTTGAAAAAGCTGCGGAACCGTCCGGTGTACCTCACGCTGGACATTGACGTGGTGGATCCGGCATACGCTCCTGGCACCGGCACGCCGCAGGTGGGCGGCCTCTCCAGTCCGCAAATTCTGGACCTGGTGCGCAGTCTCAAAGGTTTGAAGTTGGTGGGATGCGATCTGGTGGAAGTGTCGCCGCCTTACGATAACGGTGAGATTACTTCATTGCTCGCGGCAAATTTGCTTTTCGAGTTGCTGTGTCTGTTCTAGGGAACCAGCAATTAGCAGTTGGCGATTAGCAAATGCTAATAACAAGCCGGTATCGGTTGTGGGCTAGTTGCCAATTGCCAATTGCCACCTGCCATGACTACCCTTGCGCGCAAACTTCGCGTGGTCGATTACTTCACCCTGGGTTGGGGCACCATGGTGGGTGTCGGCTGGCTGGTCGTCATGGACGATTGGTTGCTGCGCGGGGGAACGTTAGGCGGCGTCCTGGGATTCGCGATTGGCGGCGCTCTCCTGCTGCCCATCGGCTACGTTTACGGCCAGCTGGTTACGACCATGCCCGATGCCGGGGGCGAGGTTGCCTACACGGCGAGAGTCTTTCCCCGATCCATCAGCTTTGCCACTGGCTGGATGATGGTCCTGGCCTACTTCATCGTGTGTCCGTGGGAAGCGGTGGCGGTGGGGAAAATTGCGGGCTACATCTTTCCCGGCCTGGATTCGATGGAACTTTATCGCATCGCAGGCAGGCCCGTTTATTTGCCCCATGTGATCATCGGGCTGGGGCTCACCGGCCTTCTGACCTGGCTCAACTATCGCGGCATCCGGTTGAGCGCGATTTTTCAGAACTGGACTACTTTCGGGACACTCGGTCTGTTTGTGGTGTTCGTCGCAGTCGGAGTAAGCAAGGGTTCTCCGCAGAATTTTCCGCCCTTGTTCACGCACAGCGGATTCGTCTCCGTACTTCTGGTGATCCAGATTGTGCCGTATTACATGACGGGATTTGAGTCGGTGGTAAAGGGAGCGGAAGAGTCGCGTCCGGAATTTCGCTCCGGCGGCTTCTTCAAGGCCATCTGGATGGCCATCCTGGTGGGCATTCTCTTCTACACCATCGTGATTGCCGCCGTGGGCTATGTCGCTCCGTGGCGGGAACTCACGGGCGAGAAATTCATGACCGCGGTCGCCTTTCAGCACGCGGTGGGCTCGCGCTGGATTGTCAACGTAATTCTGGCGGCGGCGTTGCTCTCGCTTTTCAAGGTGTTCAACGGGAACCTGGTCGCGGCCAGCCGCATGGTATTTGCCATGGGACGCCGCGGGCTGGTGGATGCCCGGGTCGGCCAGGTGCACCCGCAGAATCAGACCCCGGCGGTGGCTGTGATCTGCGTGGGATTGGGGACGGCGGCGTGCATGTTTCTCGGGGACGCCATCCTGGTACCAATTTCCGATGTCGGCTCCCTGGCATCCGCGGCGGGGTGGTTGGCAGCCTGCGCCGCGTATTACCAGATGGCTCCCACGCGGCGCCAGCGCCTGGTTGCCGCTCTCGGAGCCTTGGTTGGGCTGTTGATGATCCTGATGAAAGTTGTACCCTTTGTGCCTGGACATTTCAGTCCCTACGAATGGCTGGCCCTGGGAGTCTGGGTAGCGCTAGGCGCAATGTTAGGCCGGCGGGCGACATCGTAGCCGAATTAGAAAGTCGAAAGTAGAAAATAAGAACGGAGAAACCATGGGAAGCAGCAGGCTAAAGAAGAGGATCTTGATCGGCATTTTTCTACTCGCGGGCGTTCACCTGTCATGGGCACAAGCCACGACCCAGGCTTTCGATATTGTCATCAGCAACGGCCACATCATCGATGGCACCGGCTCGCCCTGGTACTCCGGTGACCTCGGAATTCGGAGCGGTAAAGTTGCCGCCATCGGAAATCTCAGCGCAGCGCAACGCACGCGGACCATTGATGCTCACGGCATGGTTGTCGCCCCCGGTTTTATCGACATGCTGGGACAGTCCGAACTGACCATCCTGGTGGATCCGCGCCTGCCCTCGAAAATCTATCAGGGCATCACCACCGAGATCACCGGTGAGGGCGGTTCCATCGCGCCTTTGAACGACGCGATCATCCAGGCCGACCGCTCCGGCTACGATCACTATCACATCACGCCTGACTGGCGCAGCTTTCAGCAGTACTTTGCCCGCCTGGAAAAGCAGGGCATGGGCATCAATCTGGCCAGCTATGTCGGCGCCACCCAGGTGCGGCGCATGGTGCTAGGCGATGACGACAAGCAACCGACGCCGGAACAACTGGACCAGATGAGAGAACTGGTCAGGCAGGCGATGCGTGAAGGCGCTGTCGGCGTCTCCACTTCGCTTGAATACGCGCCCGCTCCCTACGCCAAGACCGATGAGTTGATCGCCTTGGCTTCGGAGGCATCGAAATTCGGCGGCATCTACGCCACCCACATGCGCAATGAGAGCGATGCCGTGCTGCCCGCGATCGACGAAGCCCTGCGCATTGGGCGCGAAGGCCACATCCCGGTCGAAATCTGGCACATCAAGGTTGCAGGCAAAGCCAACTGGGGACGCATGCCGGAAGTGGTGGCAAAAATCAATGCCGCGCGAGCGCAGGGAATGGACGTCACCGCCGACACCTACGCCTACACTGCCTGGTTCAACAGTCTCTCCGCATTCATCCCGCCCTGGGCGCACGACGGTGGCGATGCCAAGCTGATCGAACGCCTCAAGGATCCAGCGATGCGCGCCCGCATTCGCAAGGACATGATGACTCCGTCGAGTGACTGGGACAACGAATGGCAGGAGATTTCCGGTCCCGAAGATATTCTGATCGGCGTGGTGCAAAACCCAAAGCTGCTTCCTCTCCAAGGCAAGCGGCTGGCCGAGGTGGCGAAGCTGCAAAACAAAGATCCCATGGATGCTTTGTTCGATCTGCTGATCGCAGATAATGCATCGACCGGAGTGGCCGTCTTCGGCATGTCCGAGCCGGATGTGGTGCTCGCGTCTGCAGCAGCCCTGGGTCTCCGTAGACAACGATTCCTCGGGAGCCTCACCCGAAGGAATACTGGGCCAGGAACATCCGCATCCGCGCGCCTATGGGACTTTCCCGCGCATTCTGCGCAAGTATGTTCGGGAGGAAAAGAAGCTCACTCTGCCGGATGCCATCCGGAAGTTCTCCGCTCTGCCGGCGCAGCGCATGCGCCTGACCGACCGCGGAGTCCTGAAGGCAGGGATGTGGGCCGATGTCGTTGTCTTCGATCCCGCCACCATCCGTGACCTGGCTACCTTCGAAAATCCGAACCAGTTGTCGCAAGGAATGGAGTATGTGCTGGTGAATGGTGTTCCGGTGATTGATCAGGGCAAGGAAACCGGGGCGTTGCCGGGAAAAGTCTTGCGGGGAGAGGGATACGTGCCGTAGGGCCTAAGCGAGTTCCAAGGCTGTTTTTATTGCAGCTTCAATTCGTGACAACGTCGCGCCCGGGAGGCGGCCTAGCGGAGGGTACCTGACCAGCCGCTTCTCCAGTGTGGTGACTTGGTCACACTTGGCCCACGAGGCGCGGTCTAACCCGCCCTCACCTGGCCCGAGGGGGACCCGGAGCAAAAATTTGCGATGTTCTATCGAAGTGATGGGGACGACGCAAATGTCCAAGGCATGGCGGTTGAGGGCATCGGTTGAAATCACGAGGGCTGGACGGTCTTTATCGAGTCTCTACCAGGCATATCTCTCCGCGCCTCGGGAACCAGTCGGTGGGAACAGATTTTGCCACGGGATCATTCTCTCGTTATCGAACGCAGCGTAGCCTTCTGAAACGCACGCTCTTCCCGCCTGGGCCCTGTGTCCGAGTAAAACAGCGCGGCCGCCCGTTCCAGTTCGTCCCGCCGCTCCAAATCGAGAGCGCGGGCCAGTAACTCGTTCACACGCTCACTCGTCGAGTCCTCGCCCTTGGTTCGCTCCACCTCGGCAAGCAGGGATTCTTCCACGGTCAAGGTCTTAGGAATTCTCATATGATATATATGACAAAGTATCATATAAACCTTGAATTATCAATGATTAGATGGGGGTTGGCCAGCCAACTATTTCTGGATCATGGTCACTTTATGCAGCCCGATCGTCACCGTGTCCACGCGGGCGGGCAGCGCGAAGCGCGAGTCCAGACCGACCGTGGGGTACTTGGGCTTCAGGTATTTCTCGACAAACATTTCCAGTGCGAAGCGGGGAATCTCGACGCCATCGAGGAAAACGGAGTCCACATGCACCAGGCCCTCGTTCCGGGCGCCATATGCGTGCGTGGTTACTACAACCTCGTGCACCCCGCTGAAAACCGAGAGCAGGGGATTGTAGGAATTCTTGCCTGCCTTCAACTGATCGAAATCAATTCGTGAAGTCCCAATGACCATCCCCGGCTGTTCCTGAAAAACCACCGACCGCACTCCTTCCGGCAACTCGACCTTCCCCGAGGCAAAATAGGCATTGATTTCCTGCTCGGTGAACTCCGTGGGGGATGGATCAGGGTGCGCCTGCGCTCCATTGCTCTGCAGATGTTGCAGTTTGCGTTCGAATGTCCCCGCCGGGAGTGAATTCGAAACTGACCTGGCTTGCGCCCCGCAACGTGGCGCAAGAAGGGACCCAACCGCGAGCACCACAAACAAAGCACAGGCCAGCTTCATGGTTTGAGGGCGGCCCGGGTCTCTGGCATCGCCCTGATGGCCACACGAGGCTGGTTCAGGGTGCCGGTGACATTGAAGCCGGGCGCGCCTTCACGCACCAGCTTGAGATCTAGAACTCGACTCAGGGATGCCGTGCCGCTCAATTGATAGATGCTGCCGGGAGTCTGTAATTTGCCTTGTTCGACCTCGAACATCCCGTGGCGCAGCAGCAATTGTCCCGTAAACCGGTTGACCCGCAGGGGACCGCTCTCCGCGGCGAGGGTAAGGTGGGGCAAGGAGCCGTCGCGGGCTTCCACCTGGAAACTGGCGTCGGCCTGGGAAAGCAATTCCGCCTTGGTCCGGCCCAACGTGTCGGCACGATACGCCACATTTGCGGTGCCAGTGATCCAGCCGTCGTGCATGGCCTCAGCGATCTGCCCCAGCGCAATTTTTTCCAGCGTACCGCGGCCGCGATAGGTCGGGGGGTTCACTGCGAAATCCACTTGCCATTCGCCGGAGTGCCGTCCGCCCAACACGTCGGCACGCAAATTCGAAAGCTGCAGGCGGCCTTGCTCGAGTTCGACCTCGGCAGACACCCGGTTCGCGGCCAGATTGTGAATCAAAACGCGATTGGCGGTGAGTGTTCCCACCGCGTGTAAAGACGCCAGGTAGGGTCTGGGTTGCGACGGCGACGACAGAAACCGATACCAGGGTTGTTTCCCTGGAACTGCATTCACCAGGCTGCTCAGTTGATCGGTCACAACCTCGTCGGCGTGAAGATCAAAGAGAATGGTGCAGACTCGCGGGGAATCGCAGGGTCGGGGAACGGTCAGCCAGCCGTGCCATGTATTGCCGGCCGCGGAAGCGGTCAGCTTCTGCACGGAAGCGTTGGTGGGCGTGAGTAAAATGCTTGCGGATGCGATTTCCACGGGCTTATTCAAGCCCCGCACACGGGCATGGACCGAATGCAACTGTGCCGTCCCTGTAACTGCGGGAGCCGCAAATCCGGCCCAGCTTCCGCCCACATGAAGACTAATACGGGCTTCTCCGTTGGCCGCGGGTTGAGGGGCCGGCAATCCGAGCGTGCGTGCAACTTCGAGCAAGCGCTGTATCTCGGCGTCTCCCTGCACCAGAAAGTTGTAACCTGAACGCGAAAGCTGGCCGCGCACGGTAGCGCCAGTGGGTCTGCCCAGCGCCAGAATGAAGGGGCCAACATCGACCCGGGCCTCATTCCTGGCTGAGCCTGGCGAACTTCGACTGGGTTCGGTTCTCTGGTTCAGATCCAGATGGCCATTCGACGAGACCGTAAATGGAATCTTGTCCAACACCAGCCTGGTGTTGGTGAGAGGCGAGCGCACACTCAAAGCCTGCACTTCTCCACCGCCCCGCCATACCAGCCCCTGACCGGTCGCGGCGGCACCGTGCCGCAGAGTGATGTTCGCGGCCACACTGCCGGCGGCAATGATGCCCGTCGGCACGTTCTGCTTGACCCGCCGGGCGAATTCCACCAGCGGCTGGACGGGCACGTCCTGCGCAAGCAAGGTCAGATCGTAAACGCCCGCGGCGGGGGCCAGGCTGCCATCCAGCGCGATGGTGCCGTCGCCGACCGGGGCGCGGCAGGCCAATCCAGAGAGGACATGGTCCGTAGTACTGTAGTGGCCGCTGCACTGCGCGGCCAAGCGCAAGGCCGCATCGCCAGAAATGTCGTAGCGACGGAAGTCCTCGATGGAGCCCGCGGTATCAACGGTCAGGTTCTTGGGTGTGCCGGTAAGCGTAGCCGTGAGCCGGAGAGCGCCCCTCCATCCCTTGTCCCGGCCGAGAGTGAGTTTCGTCACTTGACCCAGTTGCGCCCCTTCCCACTGCGCCGTGAATTGCACGGGCGTTTCATGCAGATTTTGGGAGCGTTGCCACGATCCGTCTACGGTCAGCAGGCCGGTGTCGCTGAGGTTGAAATCGGTCCGGGTCGGCTGGGCTTTTAACCGGATGCCCCAGGCGTTCTCGGAATCCTGCCACAAAGCGAAGTTTGCTTCCGTCAGACTGTAGGGCTTCTTTTCCTGGCCAAACTTGAAGTTGATCCGGCCGTGGTCGGCCTCAATGTAGGGGAAGCCCGGCCGTACTTCGCTTCTCGTCTTGGCGGTAGGCGCCACCGGCGTACTGGCGGCCCGCTCGATCAGTTTCTCCAGGTTCCAGCGGCCTTCGCTATTCCGCACCAGATTCAGACTGGGCTCGGTCAGGCTCAGCCGGGCAATTTCCAGACGTCCCCGCAACAAGGAACTCACGCGTATGGTGGCGACCACATCCGAGGACTGCAACACCGGCTCGGCGCCGAACGCCGGGTCTTCGTGGACAACAAAATTCTCCAGGTCGAAGCCGGGCTGAGGTAACAGGCGCAGGCTCACCGATCCCACGTCCACGGGGCGCCCCAATGCCAGGCTGATGGACCGCACAATGCGGGTGCGCAGCCGTTGCGCCCCGGGGCGCACCAGAAAGAGTGCCAGCACCAGGACGATGCTCGCGACCACCTTGCCGCGACTGGACTGGAGAAATTTCAACGAAGCACCTTGAACGTTCGCCTCCAGCGCGTCTCGTCAAAGAAATGGATCACGACATGCACGAGAAATCCTACGCGCTCACTGATCGCCGTATGCAGATATTGGTTGGGCGGAGTCTCGAACGACCAGTAGATGAACATGGGTCTCCCGATCACATTTTCGTTCGGGATAAAGCCCCAATAGCGGCTGTCATAACTTACGTCGCGATTGTCTCCCATGGCGAAATAGCTGTTGGGAGGCACGACCAGGTCGTCGCCCTGGATGTACTGGGGTAGAAGTTCTTGCCACTCCGGAAACAGGCGGTTGTAGTCGGACGGCGCCACGGCCGGGAAGTTGTCCCGATAATCGTTCGGTCCTTCGTCGCTGCTGTGGATGACATAAGGCTCATCCAATTTCTCGCCGTTGCGAAACACCACGCCATTGCGCAAATGAATGCGGTCGCCGGGAACCCCGATCACCCGCTTCACAACGTAGAGACCTGGCTCTGCCGGCGAAAGAAAAACCACGATGTCCTGACGCCGTATCTCGCGGTAGGGAAGCAAAGGGCCCGTCCAGTGCGTAGCCGGAGCGAACTGCACCCGGTTCACGAAGACGTGGTCGCCAATCAGCAGAGTGTTCTCCATGGAACTGGAGGGGATCTCGAAAGCCTGCAAAACGAACGTAATGATGAACAGACCCGTCACCAGCACCGTGGCCAGCGACGCCAGAAATTCGACGGTCGTCTCACGCGGCTTTTCTTCCGGCTTGCTTGGCTTGCTTGCTTTCTTGGGCACTCGACCTTTCTTGCCGCAATGCAATTTCCGGGTTATCGAACCACTCGAAACGTTCGGTCCCAGCGCGTCATTTGGACCAAATGGGTCAGCGCATAAGCGAAGTGAAAGAGTTTATCACCGGGCGTGGGGGAAATCGGCATGTCCTGATCCGTGTTCCGAAACGACCAGTAGATCAGCAGCGGGCGTCCGATGACATTTTCCTGGGGCACAAACCCCCAGTAGCGGCTGTCCAAACTCTCATCCCGATTATCACCCAGCACGAAGTAATTTCCCTGCGGAATGATGAGTTCGCCGTCTTCCACCAGTTTCTTCATCTCCAGCCACCATCCGCCTTCCAGACCTGGAACAGGAAGGTTCAGCCGCGGAAACTCGTCGCGGAAAGTGTCATGTACGTCGGAACTGTAACGGGCGTAAGGTTCCTGCAGGGGATGGCCATTGACATACACCTGACGGTTGATCAGGCGGACGCGGTCGCCGGGCACCCCCACCACGCGCTTCACAAAATGCTGGGTGGGATGCACCGGATAGCGAAAAACAATGACGTCCCCCCGCCGCACCGGCCGGTACGGCATGATGCGGTCCCAGATGCCGCCTCCCCCATAGTGCAGTTTGTCCACCAGGAGGTAGTCTCCGATCAGCAGCGTGTTCTCCATGGACTCGGAAGGAATCTGGAACGCCTGCACGATGAAGGTGATGACAAAAACGGCGATCACCACCGTCGCCAGCAAGGACTGCAGCGAACTCAGCGTGTCCGCCTGCGGGGGCTTTGCCTTGAGTTCCGGAGTTACTGACATGACGGTCACTGGGCGTGCTCGTTGCGTTTTGTCCGGCCGTTCGACTCGATCGGCACGGTGCCAAGATATTCCAGCACCTGCCGGGCGGCGTCCTGTTCAGCATTCTTTTTGGTGGAACCATCGGCCCGGCCCACGAATTCCGCTTTGCCAGTACTCTCCAGCGGTTGCAAGCGCGCCTCTACCGTGAAAATCTTGTTATGTTCCGGGCCACGCTCTTTCACCAGCGCATATGTGGGCTGGGGTCTTCCGGTAGCCTGCAACTTTTCCTGCAACGCCGATTTGTAGTCGGTCATCGGCAGACTGCTGCCGTTCGACGCAATCCGCTCCAGTTCCGGGATCACAATGGACTGCAGCACCAGTCGGCGCGCGGCCTCCAGCCCGGCATCGAGGTAAATGGCAGCCAGCACGGCCTCCAGGGCATCCACCAGCAGGGCAGTCTTGTTGCGGCCCCCGCTTTTCTCCTCACCTCGCCCCAGGCGCAGGTAGTGGCCTAACTCCAACTCCTGCGCCACGCGAATCAGGTGCTTTTCGCTCACCAGGTGGGCCCTGAGCTTGGAAAGTTCGCCCTCGCGAAAACTGGGAAACCGGTTGAACAGTTCCTCGGTAGTTACAAATCCGAGGATGGCATCGCCCAGAAACTCCAGCTGCTCGTTGTCCCCCACCCGAGGCGCGCCCGGGGTTTGCAAGGCCTCGAGTTCGCGCGCCTGGGAACTGTGGGTCAAGGCCTGTTCCAGAAGCTCTACCCGCTGGAAGCGGCAGCCCAGAGCGGCCTGCAAGAGCGCAATGTCACGCGGCTTCATGGTTTGGTGAGCGAGTTCGACTGTGGACCTCGGACGTCAGACCTCAGAGTACGTTACGTCCCTGAGGGCTGGATCCGAAGTCCGCAGTTCGCGCTACTGCTTGGGCGCTGGATTCTGAGCGCTGGCAGGCGGCTTGGCTGGAGTGCCACCGGTCAGTTGAACCAGCCGATCCCGTTCGTTGCGCGACAGGGTGGCGAGCGTTGTGCCCTGGCTGGCGTCGGTCAGTTGCACGGCCTGATTGGCGTACTTCAACGCCTCGGCATATTTTTCCTGCTTGTCCAGCGAGAGCGCCAGGCGCAGCACGGCCAGGGGATCGACTTGAGAAGGGAAGGCATCGATCGACTTGTGAAAATAGCCTTCCGCGTCGGCGTACTTTTCCCGGGTGTACTGGATTGTGCCCAGCACGTAGTAGGCGTTGGAACGCAGGAATGCCTTGTAGGCGTCGACTTTGTCCTGCGGAGTCCCGGCCGGAACGGTGATGTCGGTCTCGACTGTTTCCACAGCCCGCTGGGCCAGTTTCGTGCCTTCATCCAGGCGCTGGTCTTTGTCCAAATCGCTATCTCGAGTGCGCTCTGCCAGAACCTGGGCCACCCCCACCATGGCCTCGGGATCATCGGCATCAATCTTCAACACGTCGCGGCCCATTTCCATCATCTTGTCGGGATTGTTCGCAGCCTGATAGTCGTGCATGGCGGTCCGGTACAGCAGGATTCGCAGCTCACTATCGGGGAACTTGGCCGCAAAATCATCCGCCGCTTTTTCCAAAGCGGCAGGGTCGGTGTTGGCCGCGGCAACTTTGTAGGCGTCGAACTCGGGCTGGGTCTTGGCCTGGGGTGGTCGTTTTCCCTGGGGTGGCGGTGTGGCGGCCGCGGTACCTGCCTGCGCCGGAGGCGTCTGGGTTTGCGCCGATACCATTGTAATCAGCGCCAGGATCACGACTAGCATCGCTGCTTGCTTCATGCTTTCTCCTTGGGCAAAGTGCAATTAAGTTTGCTCAATCTTGTTTCTGACCTCTACTGGGTATGGCGGGTGGGCTCGTACGGCTTTTGCAATCCCATTTCGGCAGCCGCTTTGGCTGCGGGTAAGCCCGAGCTCGCTGTTTCCGCCGCTCGATAGTGGTCCATCGCCGCCTCCCGGTCAGCCTGCAGGTCGAAAATTCTTCCCAGGTAAATATGGGACCAGGCCACCACCTTCGGTTCGTCCGCCACTTGCAGCGCCCGCTCGAAATAATTCCTCGCACCCTGCATGTCCGAGTTATGAGTGGCCACTTCCGCCAGAATAAAGAGTGCCCGGCCCTGGTTTTCGCTTTTTTCTTCCAGCGCCTCTTGAGCCAGTTTTTGCGCGCTTTCCGCATCGCCCGCCGAAAGCCGCTGTTCGGCTGCGATCAGCAACTTGCCCTCGTGCGGACGGGAAAGATGCAACAGCTCTGTATCGGACGTGGAAGCAAACGATACCTGCGCCGCCCGTTTCCGTTCCTTCCCTAGATCGATGCCACTGACCAGGTCGCCGTACGCACTGCCGAGTCCGGCTGGATCTTTCTCGAACCGAAGCAGCGCTTCATAAAAGTACCTGGTCAGGACGAAGCCTTGCTGGGCCGAATTCTCGACCGCCTGTTCGCGCTCTGCTTCCGGGGCCTTGCTTGATCCCGTCGTGCGTGCCTCAATTGCCCGGATGAAGCATTCAGTGACCAGCAGGGAGACGTCGCTTTTGAAACTTTCGTCCATGGGCGCCGCCTTGACAGTTTCGAGCAGCGGTTCCAGACGCTTCATTGTGGCCGGGTACTTCATGGCCAGCGGATCCAGCAAATAGTGCAGGTAGGTGTGGCGGATCTGCTCCATCTTGAGCCCTGCATCCGGGCCTGGAGAAATCACCACATAATAGTCCGACCCGTAATTCCGGGCGTTCGTTTGTCCGGGTGCGCCCATGGGGTCGACGTACACGGTGAACTCCCGTCCCAGGCGGCCGGACGACGGCAGCTTCAAATAGATTTCCGTGTCGAATAACATCTTGGCCAGCGCCTCATGATAGCGCCCGGTCAATGCTGAATAAGCCTGGCTGTCTCCTTCCCAGATCTTATGCAAGCCCACCGTTTCGGAGAATTTCTGCAGCAGGGGAAGGATTCCGATTACGGCGGTCGCATCCGGAGGCAGGTCCGCATCCTTTACCTTCGCCGTCAGCTCGGGCGGGGGGTTGAGGTAGAGCGCGAGCGACACGTACTGGGCCAGCGTCTTCGAAGCATCCGACTGCTGGTGCTGCTGATAGTACTGACACATCGCATCGGTCGCATCCTTGGCTTCCGGCGAACTCTCTCGCGCCCGGGCCACCTCCGAGCGTATCCGCGATCGCAATGGGTCGGAGACGCCCAGTTCCTGATCGTAGCCACAGGTGTTGATTGCCGTCAGCACGGTAAACAGAGTCTCGCTGGTGTCCAGCGCCACCGGACTCTGGTTTTGCGCCGGCGACAGCTCCGTCAGCAGGGCAAACAAGGCCGCGTAAAGCGAGCATCTAAACCTTCGACTCAGGGAAACCTCCTGCAGGCTGGCCGGTATGCGGGCTACGATCCCACTCAGTGTAAGGGGTGCCCGCCGGAGAATCAATGGATGCTGTTGCAGCTTTTTATTCAGAAGCCCTGGCCCAGGCCGCACAGGCCCGGTGGCGCTACCCCTTGACGCTGACTCTTGAGAACGACAGTATCGCCCGCCCGGTTGTCGGCCGGCCCATTGAAAGCGCGGGACGGAACGTCGTGAAGGTGGTGAAGATGAGCATGTTCTTCTTTACCTGCGGGAGTAATGCGTTGTCGTTCTTGGAATCGGACAGAATGCGGTAATCCTGCACTCGTCCCTTGGAATCCACATAGGCCTCGATCACCAGCGAGTCATCGTTGATGGAATCCAGCGTCGAACCAAAAGCCGACTGTTGCAGCTGGGGTGCGGTGTGAAGCATCAGGGGGACATCGGAATGGTCCGCCTGCAGGGGCGCCAAAAATCCCATCAAAACCACGAAAATGACCACCGCCGCTGCCAGACCTGCGGTCGCGGGCACCATGAACACGTCAAGCGCATTTTGCCAACGGACCCGAACGCCGTCCAGATAGCGGCGGTGGGATTGGGCCACCTCCTGCGAAATGGCGACGCGCAGCTTCAAGGGCAGATCAGCCGGTGCCTTGGGGCGCCGTATCTGGGCCAGCAGGTGCTGGGTCTGCCGCAGAGAAGTATATTGCCGACTGCAGCGGCCGCAGGCTTCCAGGTGACTGCCGAGCTCGCGCATCTGCTTGCCGGTAACCGCTCCATCGAGGTACGGAGAAAACAACGGTCGGGCTTGGGCGCAATTCATCGTGTCACCTCAGCCGCCGATATCCTGCAGCCGGTCTCGCGCCATGCGGTCTTTTTGGGAGTCTGCAACCCGAGTTGTGCCCCATTTTCCGCTACGTATACCGTCAGACGTCGTCGCAATGCTTCCCGGCCCCGGGTCAGTCGCGACTTTACCGTTCCCAGGGAAACATCGGTAATTTCAGATATCTCTTCGTACGACATTTCTTCCAAATCGCGCAAGATGACCGTGGTGCGATAAGGCTCTGAAACCTGCCGCAATTCCTCTTCGACCCGTGCCCGGACTTCCTCGTGCACGACCATATCGAAGGGCGATTGGCTTTCGTCCACCAGGGTATCGCGCATTCCCACCGCCCCCAGCCCGCGCTCGTCCAGGTTCGGTTCGATCGAAAGTTCCTTCGCCTTATGGCGGAACCACCAGCGCCTCCGATTGGAAGCCTCATGCACCGCAATACGGTAAATCCAGGTTTTGAGGCTGGACTCACCGTGAAAATGCTTCATTCCCCGGAAGACCTTCAGGAAGACGTCCTGGGTAGTATCGGCGGCGTCGGCTGGATCGGTGAGGATGCGATAAACCAGGCTGTAGACAGGCTGGTGAAATTCGCCGATGAGCCAGGCGTAGGCATCCTCCGAGCCTGCCTTCAGTTCGGCCACGATCGCCGACTGCTGCGCCCGGATTCCGATCACGCCTGCAAGATCGCCCAAGGTGGATGCTCCCGCCATTAACGCCATGGCGTCACCTCCCATTATAGGTTCTTTCCGCCTGCTGGCCCAAAAGGAAAACGTTGTTCCAGGCCCAGCCGAAAAACGCCAACCTGTATGTATAGACCCCGGCGTGGCAGGCAGAGTTCCAAACCCTCACCTGTAATGATTTCAGCACCTTAGAGATGAAGCTGGAGGGGAGCTTACGACCCATCCGTACCGGCTTGCCGCCGAATGACCGGGAAATCAAGCTGATCGCTTACTTCGGCGGGGTCGCAGGGGTGCTGGGGTGAGCCCGGGTAACGGGCTTCTTTTTGGCAGCTTTCTTTGGGGGCGCGGTATCGTCGACCACGATTTTCTTCGGAGGCTGAGAGGGCGCGTTGGCCTGCGCATTCTGCAACGCCGCCCGCAAACGACTGACTTCGACTTCCTTGGCTCCAGCCAGGGTCTCCATGCGCTCGGCAAAAGCACGACGCGCTTTCTCAAATGCGCTGACATCGTTTTCGAGCGCCTGGAAGTCGTCATCGGGACCGAACGCACCCGCCGATTCCGCCACCGATTCCAACACATCGTAGAGCGCGTCCAGATTGCGGTACAGCTTGAAAGTGGAAGTAAGGCTCTCCGGGGACGTCCGCAGTTCCGCGATAATTTCCGGCAAGGCGGCCTGCAGGTTGCGTTGGATGGACTCCACATTCCCCGCAGCCTGGCGCTTGCTGTTGGAGTCTGTCTTCCATTTTTCAATGCGCAGCTTGGCCAAATCCAATTGCGTGGTCTGCGACGCGTGTTCCAGCTGCGAGAGCAACCCGGTAAGCTGGTTGACGGAAGAATAGGGAACCGGACCCTGGGGCGCGGGTTGATTGGCAGAAATAACCTGGGCGCTCATCGCCAGACAAAGCGGCAGCACGGACAAAAATCGAAAACGCAGGATGGGGTTTGCTCTCATTCTAAAGATGGCCGCAGATCGTCACACAGAATACTAAGTTTCGCCGCTTTCGCAAAATTTACACCACACTGAAGATGCCGCCCGGCCCTGCCGGGGTTTGACTATCGATAGCCAGTAGGCGAGAATTGGGTTGGTTTAAGCCCCCTCGCACAATGTTAGTCATGTGGGCCTGTGGCGCAGCTGGGAGCGCGCTTCCATGGCATGGAAGAGGTCGTCGGTTCGATCCCGACCAGGTCCACCAAATCTCTCAAACACTTAGACAGGGCGAGTGGTCGCCACAGTGGTATTTGTGTCGTGGTTTGTGTCATAACCTGCGGTCTTGGTGCTCACGGCGAGGGCTTCCATCGCGGTCCTTTTCGCTTCCATCCTCACGTGGCTGTACCGTTCCAACATGCGTCGGCTAACGTGCCCGGCTATTGCCAGCGACGTGGCAGCCTATCTCCGAAAGGCGCTTGCATAGTTAACCGTATCGGCAAGCTCGCCCGCCTCGGTTGATGGAAACCATTTTGTCCTCATTCAGAATTGGCTGATCTCGGGTCAATGAGCGATATCGCGATTTTGCGCCAGCTATCCTTCGCCCTCTGGTGTCAACGTCAGATTGGCCTGGACGCTCGTTGTCTTCTTTTCGTCAATGGACTCTAATGCGTGAGGTACCTTACACTGCCCGATGAACCTTAGGACTGAAGAACGTATGGCTGATCCTGATAAAGAGCTTTGGGTAGACCTTTACCGAATGGCTATGATGGAACTGGAGAATGCGAAGATCGCAGGGCGAATCGGAGATGCGCGAATTGAAATTGCGGCACGCCTCGCCAAACTGCGCGAGATCCCTGGCCTTCATACCGTCGAAAAACAGGCGATCGATGATGCCATGAGTGCTCTGCATAGCCTGGAACGCACCGAAGAGCGCGACGCTGACCATGAACGCAGTATCGCGGAGAAGGCTTTGCAAAGTCTTCGAGTGATAGGGCCCAGGTTTGAGAATCTCAAATAAAAGTTTTCCTATTCCACTTTGCGCGCCGTTGTTCAACAAATTACTCCTGCGGCGCTTCTCTGAGGGTATTTCCCACTGCTGGCAGGTCTTGCTGAACCCCCCACTAAATCCTAGGGCATGGACGGGTAAGGTGCGCGAGGGTGGAATATGGTTGGCACCCGAAGGAGGGAGGGCCGGGCACCTGGGGCTGAGCTGGTTGTTGCAACCAGATGGGATGAGAAGGCCGGTCTCCGGACGGGATGCTGTACGCTCCCAAGTTATCGACGTGCTCGAAGCACAGATAAAAAGGAGACCGGCAATGAAGAAGATTAGCACCGTAGCAGTGCAGCAGAGCAGGAATGTTTCTCAACCGCAGCTGACGATCGGTCTGGACCTGGGCGATCGCTCGAGCTGGTATTGCGTGCTGGATGAAGCCGGCACGATAGTGCTGGAGCAGAAGGTGGGCACGACTCCGAAGGCGATGAAGGAAGTGTTCGGAGGCATGCCAGGCTGCCGCATCGCCCTGGAAACGGGCATGCACTCGCCCTGGGTAAGCCGGGCGCTGAGCGAGTGGAGGCATGAAGTGATCGTGGCGCATGCCCGCAGGGTGCGGTTGATTGGAGAGAGCCGAAAGAAAGATGATCGGCTGGATGCGCAAACACTGGCGAGGCTGGCCCGGATCGATCCGCAGTTGCTGTGTCCGGTGAAACATCGCAGCGCGAAGGCGCAAGCCGATCTGACCGTGATCCGGGCGCGAGCCGGGTTGGTGCGGGCACGAACGGCGCTGGTGAACACAGCCCGCGGACTGGCCAAGAGCTATGGCGAGCGGCTGCGCGGGTGCAACGTGCGCAACATGAATCCGGAGAAAGCCCAGGGACTGAGTCCGGAACTGCGAAGCGCACTGGAGCCTTTGCTGGCAGGAATCGAGTCGCTGAGCGAACGCATCCGCGAGTACAACGAACGTATCGAAAAGCTGGCGCAGGAAAGCTATCCGCAAGCGGCGCAGTTGAAGCAGGTGAAGGGAGTGGGCACGCTGATCGCGCTGACCTTCTTACTCACACTGGAAGACGCGCATCGTTTTCGCAAGAGCCGGGACGTGGGCTGCTACTTGGGATTGCAACCGGGACGGAGAAACTCGGGCCAGAGCGAACCGCAAATGCACATCAGCAAGGAAGGCGATCCTTATTTACGAACCCTGCTGGTGCAGGGAGCGCACCACATCCTGGGGCCATTCGGCGTCGATTGTGATCTGCGCCGCTGGGGTTTGAAGCTGGCGGAGCGCGGTGGAAAGAGCGGAAAGAAACGAGCCATCATTGCCGTGGCGCGAAAGCTGGCCGTCTTGCTGCATCACCTGTGGGTGAGCGGAGAGCTTTACGAACCGTTGCGTAATAGCAAGCAGAGAGCGATGCCGGCGGCTGCATAAGACCAAAAATGCTCTGCGAAAGGAAAAGCCAAAGCGTAAAGCCGAGTTCCGGTGACTGCGTTAAACGCCTGGCCCAGCTTTCATCTTGGAGATGGAACCGAGGTCGACAATCAGGTGGCAGCACCGGCTGAAACGAGAACACCCAACTTGCACCGAGCGAGCTAAGTCGCTCATCAAAGAGTGCGGATGGAAGGGTGGCGACAGTGGCGACTCGGCCGGAAAGAAAACAGCATGCCCAACAAAGTCCAAAACGAATCCCCTTGACTCCGACCGGCCTTCTCATGGAAGGTGATTACGCTCATTGACCCGGTGACGCCGCCGCTTGTAGGCAGCTTAGCAGTAGCTCTTCTATGCGGTGGCACCACTAGTGGCAGTTGCTCCGCGAAGGGCGGTTGCCGAGAGTGAAGGGAGGTGTCCCTGACTGTTGGTAGTTGCGGGTTCGACGCCCTCTCGGGTGCCAATCTCCGCCCAGCCAGGAACACTAAGAACATTACTGGGGTCCATGCAAGAGTTCATTGCTCTGGAGCAATGATGGGAGGGGAATGGTCAACGGTCGCAAACAGGCGATAGCACAAGCTTGCGCCGTTTGTTCGCCAAAATCCGGGTCAATGAGTGAAATCGCGATGTTACGCCAGCAATCCTTGCAGAGACACACCACTTCTCCAGCCCGGCAGTCCATCGTCCATCTTCGTCCGCCCCCAATCTAGGCGATCAATGCTTCCAGTGCCCGCTTGTCTCGGATCAGGATGGTCGGACCCTTGGTAGAAATCAAGTTCCGGTATCTGAATTCGGCCAGCCCGCGCGTTATTGTTTCGCGCCTGACCCCAACAGCCTGACCGATTTCTTCATGAGTCAAGTTCAAGTTGAAGCTAACGCCCTGGGGCGTCTCGTGCCCCCGCGCAGCCGACTCGAGCAGAAAGCTGGCCAGCTTTTCGGTGGCCGACGTGGTCAGACCAAGATAGCGAATCTGCTGGGAAGCGCGGTGATAGTAATCGCTGAATTGCTGCATGGCGTTGACCACGATATCCCGCTGTTCGCGCAACAGCTTTAGAAAGTCGTCCCGCCGGACGAAGTCCACCTGGCAGGGTTGAAGCGTTTTCGCCGTGAGTTCGTGAGCGTCGCCAGAGATAGCAGAACGCAAACCTAACAGCTCGCCCGCTTCTGCGACCCGCATAATCGTTTTCCCTTCCGGGGAGGCTGTTGTCAACTTAACTTGTCCCTGGCAAAGCATGTATACGCCGCGCGGAACTTGTCCCTCGACGAACAGCACGACCCCCGCGGGATACGAAGTTGTAAATTTCGCCTTCCCGAAAGCTGCGACAGAATCGTCGGCCATTTGGCAAAAGTATCCTTCTTTTCGTAGCGGGCACTTTGTGCAATCGTCTACCAATTCCATCCCATACGGCGCATGTGTTCTCATTCTTGTCTCCGATCCTGCTCAGCATTCCGGGCGGCTTTCGCGCTTCGATTTGCGAGAATTGCCGGGATTTTATGGCCATGGGAGGCGGGAGAGCTGTTCAAAAATGCTCACTCTTGAAAATCTAAGGCACGCTTAATCTTAAAAGAGCAGAACAATCTGATCATGCAAACTCAGTGCTAAGCAGATCGTGTAGCACGTCATTAGGGTAACTGATGTCATAACGACGTCGGCCTCACCACGGACCGAGTAGACTTTGCGGTATCCAACCAAAAAGGCTCGGAACGAAGGAGGCCGAGATGAAGATTGTAGGTTGCGATCTGCATGCAAGACAACAAACCATAGCTATGGTGGACACCGAGACCGGCGAGTTCACGGAGAAAACCATTTCCCACGAAGGGAATGCAGTACGAGAGTTTTACGCGGCTCTGGCAGGTCCGGTGGTGGTGGGCATCGAAGCCACCGGATCGATGCAATGGTTCTTGGAACTGCTGGAGGAGTTGGGGATCGAGTGCCGGGTGGGTCATCCAGCAAAGATCCGCGCGAAAGAGACGCGGAAGCAGAAACACGATCGACGGGACGCACGCTTGATGTTGGATCTGCTCATCGAGAATCGCTTTCCGGAGATTTGGATGCCGTCGACCGCAGAGCGGGACTTGCGAACCTTGCTGCGAGACCGACACCAGTGGGTGAGGATGCGAACGCGATTGCAGCACACGTTGCAAGCGATCGCACTCAATCATGCCTTGCGAAAAGGCCATGCTCTCTGGAGTGCCGCGGGGCAGACCGCACTGGAGGCCTTGTCTCTGCCTGCCTACACCGGTCAGAGACGGACGGAGTTGCTGAGCTTGTACATGCAGTTGCAGAAGCGGATCCAGGAGCTGGATAAAGAAGTAGAAGCACAGGCCCAACAAAGACCCCAGGCGCGCCGGCTGCTGACGCATCCCGGCGTGGGTCCGGTGACGGCCTTGGCAACCGAGGTATTTCTCGGCGACCCGAGCCGCTTTACCACAGGCAACCAGGTGGCCAGCTATATCGGGATGATCCCGTGTGAGCACACCAGCGGGAAGCGGCAGCGCTTGGGGAAACTGACCAAGCAAGGCAACTCGCTGCTGCGCTACTTGTGGACCGAAGCGACGATGCACGCAGTAGGGAAAGACCCAGAGCTGAAACGCTTCTATCGGCGCAAGCTCATCCAGAAAGGAATGGGCAAGGCGAGGATCGCGGCGGCACGGAAACTGGGCATCCGGCTGTGGATTATGTTGCGTGATCAGATCGATTACGAAGAGTTCTGCCGCCGTGGAAAGTTGCGGCAGAGTGGGGAAGCCCAAGCGGGGATGCCTGATTTCAACAGTGGTCCTGCGCTGCAGTGACCGGGTTAACTGAATAGGCCACCCGCCTCCCCAAAGGGAGGGGAGTTTGCATAACACATCATGATCGACGGTGACCGAAGAGATGTCTGGTGGGTTACGCCACCACAATGATGAAGAAAACGGGCCGAGCCATGCGGTTGGACACACAAATCATCGAAGTAAGACCGTGACTCCTTCGAAAGGAACAAGTGCGTCTGCGCTTACGTGAAACGTGTGCCCGAAACCACAAAAGCAAGAAGCCCAAGTCCCTTGACACAGCTGACGTCGTTAGAGATGTTGTAATCAGGCGTTCTCACCAGCTTGCGCCGTTTGTTCGCCAAAATCCGGGTCAATGAGTGAGATGGCGATTTAACGCCAACCTCCGCGTCATCCTTGCTACTCGGTTTGGTTAGCGCGGCTTGACTTCGTAGCGTGCGTCCATTCCTGCAAGCATGTGGTCGCTGATGTGGCAATGATAGAGCCAGATACCGGGCGCGTCGGGCACCATGTCGGCAGTGATCATTTGTGCTGAGACCACTGAGAGAACGTCGGTGCGCTGCCCGGCCACCAGCACCGTGTTTCCGTGCCAATGCGGCGTATGCGCATTGTTGAAGTCGCCCAGCGTCGTCACGTACCAGCGCACACGGTCGCCTTGCTTCATCGTCATCAGCGGCATATTCCCGAAGATGTAGCCGTTGATCGACCACTTGATGTTAGTGTCCACGAAGCCTGTGCCAGCGATGGTTCCCGCCATCCCTCCGGCAGTGACAAGTCGAACCTCCAGCCGGTTTATGCCTTTGGGGTCGGTGCAGTGCGCGCGGATGTTGTTGTCCAGATACCAACTCTCGTTCTCATTGACGGCAATGAACATGGTGACGAACTCGCGATCCACGTCCCGGGGCCGGCCGTCGGGGAGCGCCATGCCTCGCCGTGTAACGATGATTCCTCCAAAGAGACCCGAAGCCACATCGCGCAGTTCGTCGGTGTGCGAGTGATAAAGCCAAAAGACCGAACTGGGGTCATTCGGTCCGGGGCCAGCCCGCTCCGGGATTTGCCACACGTAAGTGTGTGTAGCCCCCGGAGGCACGCCGTCGTCGGCCTTGTCCGCGCCGGTGGTGCCGTCGTTGTAGCCCGCGCCCTCGGAATCCTTCGCGTAAACGACTCCATGTGGGTGCATGCTATAGGGATATGTGGCGTTGTTTTTGAAGACAACCTTGATGGTGTCGCCCACTTCTCCGCGTAGAATCGGTCCCAGCAAGCCCAGATATTGCTCGTCCGGCGGGCGCACTTTCAGCTTTGAGAATGTCGCGTCGGTGTATTCGTGGTAGATTGCCTTCTTGTAGACACGGCCGATGCGATGAGGCCCCGCTTCGGTGTAACCCTTCGCTACCTCGTCGAAGGGCTGTCCCATTGCCTCATCGCGGCCCGTGGGTGCATAGTCCCAGTCAATTTCATCGGCAGCGACATAATAGGTACGAGTTTTGCCGGTGGGCTCGCCCGGATTGGCTTGCCCGCGCAACGCATGCGGATCGCCAAGCAACACCGCCAACGCAATGCCCAGCAAAAGACTCCTGACCACTCGTAGATTCATCTCGCCTCCTGATTGAACTCTATCGCTGCTCCGGCGGTCAGATTATTAGCAGCGGGCTGGCACGTCCAGCGTAATTGTTGAAATCAGCGTTAGCACTCATTGAGCCCCTGACGGTGCCCAAAAAGCCTTCCGGAAGGGCAGGACGGTCCCGATCTACCCTAACCTCCCATGGGTGGCCTGAAACGGGCCTTTAGACAAGCTAGCGAGCGTTTAAATTGGCGTTCGCCGCCAGACCGACCCACCGAGCCTTCGTCATATCAAATAATCGACTTTAAATTTCGTCAAAATAGTCTGGGCTTCTGGGGGGCCCCGAACATCGATCCTTTCCGATCCAAACCGGCGTGGGGTGGTCGGTCTAGGGAAATTTCGGACGCATGAGGACCGCGAACCGGTGTTGGTGCCCGGTTGATTCATTGTGTCGTGGGTTGTGTCGTAACTCGACGATCCAAGCCGAGACGACCACATCCCACTGCCTGCACCCTGGTGCTAACCGCGATCCGCCGGAACCCCGAATTGACGGGGGTTCCATGCGAATCGGGATCAACTGTTGTTATTCAATGCTTGACGACAGAGGGAAATGGCATGGAAGAGGTCGTCGGTTCGATCCCGACCAGGTCCACCAAATCTCTCCCACGAAATCGTCTTATAAGCGTTCCCCAAAACTCACAAAAGTAGGAAGTCTCTTGCCAGTTCATCTGATTTGCTTGGGCTAAGACCGGCTTCTTTAGCGTGCTCTGTCCAATTTTCGAGAGCCGAGCGAACGTCGGAGAGCAAATCCGCCGGCCGGGGCACCCCGAAGCGATCAGCGTCTGCAAGTAGGTCGGCACGCGTAATGTCATCGAACTTCCCATTAACACTCATCAGATGCTGATAGGTCCATTCCCCTCTCGGGTTGTGCGCGTGTGTTACGTCGTATGCAGGCGCCAATTCCCAGCTTCGTCCCTCTTTGAGTATGAAACTGAAATTCTTTGTGTGGTCGTCATAATTCCGAGACATCACATTGAACGACATGCGGAGAAAGATTTGACGAACGGCGTCGTTCTTCAGTCCGATCTCTGCAGCCGTCATAAAGAGTTGAGAATAAGCGTGCGTGCCTCGCTGCTTGTAGTCCAAATGATTCAACGCGCAAAGTGTTTGTAGGTGGTGTTTGATAGTTTTGCCTTTCACAACGTCGCGATCAAAACGGCGTGTCATGAAATGGGCACGGCTATTCTCCTCTAGCAAACGGGACTCAGACATGACGATTCCGGCCTGAGTCGCCATTTTGTAGTAGGCATATTCGGTACGGCCGTAGTCTCCGCCAGTACCCAATTCAAAATCTTTGCCCATACCGTCAAGCTTAAGAATCCACGGTTCGAACCCAAGAGCCATATCGAACTGACCGCTTCGGATTTGATCTGTCACGGGATTCCAGGCAATAACTGCTTTCGCGCGGGCACCGCCCGCGGACGTGCCAACCCTTATAATGTTAGCCAGGGTCGCTTTCGTGCGCGCGTCTCCTTCGACCACCTGTCTTGCCTCCTCGACAAGTGCCTTCAGCTGAAGTGGGACGGCACTTTCTCGGTGGGAGCCCAATGCGGGCTTGAATTCTAGAGCACCCATCCCGCGCTTCCCCATATAAGCCAAACGATCAAGAGTTGTGATTTCAGCCCTCGTCGTCCCATGTTCTGCCATCCATGCGTCGATCAAAGCATTACCGAAATCATCGGGAAGCGCATCCGCGAACATCGCGGGCAACCGTCGAAATGTGGCTTCCGGCAAATTTGAGAAGACGAATGTCTCGCGGCGATCATCAAGAGGCATTGTCAGCGGAGCCAATTCAGTCCCTGATCGACGCCAGGAAGGTTCGTATGCGAAGGCGTAGTAACCGAGCTTCGGATCCGGTGCCAGTGCACCTACGCGCTTTCCCCACGCTCGAACTTCGATGACCGGGATATTCAAGAATTTGGTTTCCTCGATCGAGGCGTCCTGCGATGACTTGCGCGTTGTGGAGCCTTCTTCGTTCTCAGCAAAGCGAGCGGATTGACAGTTGGCTCAGGGGCCAGGGCCTCGATGCCCTCCAGGTAGTTCAGCGCCTTTAGAGTACGAAGGAGTGTCTGTACCGACGAGCCGTTGCCTGCCTCCAGATTTTGTAACGCAGCTCTCGTTATGCCAGCCTTTTCGGCGGTGGCCCTTTGGGCGACATTGCGGGATAAACGTAACTGGCGCAATCGCCTGCCCAATTCAACCTGTAATTCAATAGGGGACTTAAACTGAAGGTCGCTCATAAGCCTATAATTATAGGCTTTAAAGTAAAATATAGCAATAAAGCCTATAAATACACGCCTTATTGATATTTCATTTATATAATAATTAAAGCCCATATTTAAATGCTTTAAATAGCAATTATCTAGTTAAAGTAAATAATTATAGTCTTTATCGTTGTTTTTATTTTGACACATTACCCTCGATGGCCAATCGATCTCCTTCAGTCCCTTGGAACGTCCTCCCTTGCGCCCGCCTTCCAAAGGTCATCATGTAAAAATTGTCTGGGGTCCGCGGGGCCCCAGAGCGATTCCTTCTGATCCAAACTGGCGTACGGTGGTCGGTCTAGGGAAATTTTCGTGAGCATGAGAACCGCGAGCTGGTTTTGGTGCCCGGTTGATTCATTGTGTCGTGGCTTGTGACGTAGCCCGGTCGTCCAAGCCGAGACGATCACATCCCGCTGCCTGCAACTTGGTGCTAACCCCGGCGTAAAAGACTTCATGGCCTTTCTCCTGTTCACAAAGCCGGTTAGCGAAGCGCCTGTCATTTGCAAGTCGGATTGGAGGGGCTGAACGCCGCCCTTTCATGTTCCGTAAGGCCGCTCTTCATCTGGAGATACATAACCGAGAACGTGTGGTCGCTGTTGGGAGTGCCGGTGATGTTGACGCCTTTCGTGCCGTCCGGACTCCAAAATGTGTCCTGCGAGCGGTTAGCCCACGTAGCGTGATAAAGGTGGAATCCCGGAAGGTGCGCCTTGTACCAGTCGATATTGGCGGCCACGGTGCTGGACCTAGGAATGTACTGGTTTCCCTGGCCTTGCTTGCGGCAAGCGGTCAAGTTTATGGGGTCATTCTGCGGATTCAGGCCGGGGAGCAGCGGAAGACCGCTCACCGGGTCGTTGGCCGAGCCGGCTGCGTGGGCCGGAATTGCAAAAGCCAGAACGGCGCTGGCGGCAAGAAGTAAGAGCGACTTAGTCAAAGAATTTCGCATTGTAATCCTTCCTTATTTGGTCGAGAGATAATCCGCCTATTTCGTGTACTTGAACACCAGCGTCTCATGGCCCTTTTGTCCATGCCCGAGGTCGGCGTCCTGCTCCTGGCGCAGCGGCATGCCGCTTTTCTTCGATACCCATAGGAGGGTGTCGTAGGTTTCGCTGCCGCTTTTGTGCTGCTGGCGGTAGACCGTGGCTGCTTCACCATTTACGGCTTCGTCTCGCACCGAACTGCAGGTGGTTCCGCCGCTGTCTGGGCCATAAATCATTCCGTACCGCCCTTTCATTGCGCCGGTTGAGGTCCGGGTGATCTGGGCATGAACCGGCGACATCATTTGCTTCTTGTAAGCGTCGTCAATCGTCTGGCAGGCGCTGGAGGCGGCCTGCGCCGGCATGGAGACAGAGAAGGCTAATAGCAGAGCGAAAAGAGACGTGTACGTTGCTGTGATCAATCGAGACATGGTTCCTCCAAAGAATTGAACTAATGCTTCCTCCAACCTTTCGCGGTTCCCTCAGTCGTGTTTACTGCGCGTTGAAGAAAACAGCGAACTCACCGCTAAATACGGAAAATCAAAACATCAATTCTTTTTCGACGAGCGGATTCTTTCGCTCGCATTTTTCAATCCAGTGTCAGCTCCACTCTTCGGTTGCGCGCCCGTCCTTCGAGCGTGTCGTTGGTGTCAATCGGACTGGAATCGCCGTATCCGGCGGTCGAAAGCCGCTTGGGATCTTCGTGATAGCGTTCCACCAGGGCGCGCTTGACCGATGCGGACCGGCGCTGCGACAGACCGAGATTGTATTTATCGCCGCCGATGTTGTCGGTGTAGCCGGCAATGGTCAGCCTCCAGTCCGGCTTATCGGCCATGGCCTGTGCGATCTCCTTGAGCACGGGTTCGGACTCGGGCTTGATCGTGTCCTGGTTGAAGTCGAAGTAAATTCCATAGGTGATCGCCTTGCGTTGCTTCTCCAGTTGCTGCTCGATGGTCGGTTTTTTCGCGCTGGGATACGTCACCTTGATTAACCGCACGCGGAAGGCATCATCCTGCTTGAGGTTTTCGCCAAACATCCACGACAGGATGACGGGTGCAGCCGGATCGTCCAGGATGTAGGCATCGGCCAGCTGGTCGCGCGATCCGAAGCGGCCTCCAGTTTCAATCACTTTCATCTGACCCTGTACGTGAATGGCAGGAACATTCACCGGCTGGTCGTTGATGATGAGAGGAAATGGAACGTCGCTAGGCTCTACCCGGTTCAGGGTCCCTTTCCATGCCAGAAGCTCCCATTCCGTGAGCGCATCCATGTAGTCGTAATAACCAAAGACCATGGGCAGGGTGGCGGAGGATTTCAGCGTCTGAAATTTCTTGATGGACAGTACCTCTCGCGAGACGCCCGGGTAGACACCCGGCGCCTTGCTCTCGGAGTCGACTACCCATCCCGTAGAAAATGTGTCGGCTTCGGCGATGTCTTCCCCGCAAACCTTGTTGGCCAGGACCGTGTGTCCTAATTGGCCTTGTTCACCCACACGAGGGCGAGTGGGCCCGGTGTGTTGAAAATCAAACTCCCCGGACGACACGGCAGTGACCTGGTCCGTCGATTCGAGATCTCCGGCGGGCACCGACCACGAAGTCGTAAGGAGAGTTTCCGGCTTGAGCTGAATCTGGCCTGCGGCCATCCCGGCGACATCGACTTGTCCGCCGCCCGGCGGGCAGGGCAGCGGATTGGTCAGCGCCGAGTAAGGAATATTTCGGATGAGGGCCGGCGGCATCTCCGGGTTCTTGACCCCGGCGTCCTCGAGAATTCCCTTGGCCAGGTTGCCCATGGGAGTGCTCTGACCGCCGTTCCCGCCACCGAGAGCTCCCAACAGGCCCGCCAACGGATTGTCTTGCGGGTTCGCAGATTTCTGGGAACCTGGCCCGTTTCCCTGCTTCGAAGCACTGGACTCGTCTTCGTCTGAACGGCTGCGCGATGCGGCCGCGTTGTTTTCCTCCCTGCCGTTGCGATGGAGAACCGCATCAGCCTTTGCCTTCACGCGGTATCCCACGTAGACCAGACCGCCAATCACCGATCCCACCAGCAGCACGCCGAGCACGAGCACGACTGCGAGAATCTTTCCCCATGGCGCCGACCCTCTTGGCCCGGCCGCGCCGCTGGCGGAGATCTGGTTCGCGGATGCAGCCACGAGCGGGTTGCCGCAACTGCCGCAGAAAGCCGAGCCTTCCGGCGAGCGTAAACCGCAGTTTGTGCAGAAGGTCATGCCTGCTAACCTCCGCCCTTTGCCGTGGCACAATTGCCGGGCATTTGTGTATTCCCGCTAAACAGACGCTTCGACGGCCCCTTCAAGATTGTTCCCGCACGTTCAATCTGATACGACGTAAAGGCACTGAGCAGCTTGTTGAGGATATCGACGACAAAACCGGGCAGCGAATAGCCCACTCCCGAGTCGATGTAAACCTCAATCGTCCCCTGCCTGCAGGGCCATGCTTCGTCGGGCGCCCGCAGGATGGTTCCATCGAATCTCATTCCGACAAACACTCCCGTGTTGAATCCAAACGCGCCAATCCCCACCATGGCTCGCACTGAACACGCCATAACCAGAGAATTGATCCCGAGTGATATTCCCTGGATCGACCGCCCCATATCGGTTTGCGCGACTACGTCGCTGGCGGTGGTTACCTTCCAGTCTCCATTGGTATATCCGGCCCACAGACCGCCCTTGTACGTGTAATCGCCTTCCGCGTGGAGAATGGATTGTTTGGCGCTGAATCCGCTGTTGACGTTCAGCATCATGTTGAACGTCACACTGAACGGAATGCCGAGTGTGTTACCGAGACCAAGGGGGATGGTCAGGTCAACCGGCTCCCACCACTTTTTGTGGAGATTGACCTGGAAGTCCTTGGTGCTGTGGGAGTCCATATACAGCTTCACGCCCAGGGCCCCACCCATGTCCATGCCGCACTTCACGATCCGGCCGTTCACAATGTCCAGGACGAAACGCAGATGGATACCGTTAACGTACATCAGGGTCTCGGCGAAGACCGACAAGCCGCCTGGAGCGTTCTTGGTATAGAACTGGAGCCCGATGTACGAAAGATTGGCGACGGCCACGGTTCGGATGTCGCCGATGTCCACCACCGGCGGCGTGCCGGCCGTCTTAGCCGGCGTCAGAGGAGGGTTCTGATACCCGGGAGCTTGCGCAAATCGCAGCCCAGTTCCTGGATCCAACGGCGGGGGCGATTGCTGGTATGCGACGTACCGCACGGGCTTGGAAGTGGGGTTCAGCAGCAGCGCCGGATCGATTCGCGCGGTCGAAACCTGCGGCGATCTCCATCGATCGCCGACCTTCTGGAAGGTAACCCGTTGTCCGTCGGAGTAGGTTTCCGCCACTGACATCGGCGTCCACACCCCGCCTTGTACGCGGGATACGACCATCGCCCGCTCGACTCGGGGCACGAAGACGCCCGAATCCTGCGACCTCGAAGTCTTCTTTTGTTCCGGTTGCGCATCCGGTTCCTGGGGAAAATCCGGAGCAACGTAGGAAATCATGTTGTCCGCACTGATCGGCTGGTCCATCGTGAACTTGCCGTTCTTGATCACGTCGGTCAGCTGAATCGGTGCGAGTACCGCGGTGACCGAATCGCCATTCCTCTTCAAGGCGACAATCCGGCCGACAGCACGACCGGTTGCAAAAACGATCTTGCCCTCCTGAAACTCGCTCACGTGGGGAGCGTTAGCGTCGAACTGCCATTGCAGTCCATTGCCCGAAATCGACCGGATCGCCTTGTCGCCCTGCTCCATGACGATCACGCCCGGCTGGTATTCCACCGTGCTCGAGAGCCGGGGCGCGATGCCGAACTTCAACTCGCTCGCGGACAGAGAGTGGATATCGACCGGCTTCAACACCGCGGCGCCGGGCACCGCCTGCGGTCCAAATATGTCTTGCGGCAAGTAGGAAGTGTCGGTCGCCGCCACGTGCGATGGTCCCACGCTTCGTGCGCCTTTTGCGGATTCTGGTTGCGCCGGCGTTTCCTTATGCTTGCAGCCCGTCGTTATGCCCAGTGTCAGGATGAGAAGCAGCGCTATTGCGAACCGCAAGCGATTTCTCATGAGCCCTCCTCCGTCGAAAACTTTGTCTGCCACTGCAAACTCCGGTTCGCAAACGCGAGCCTGGCGAAAACTCGAGTGATTTTTCCCTTGTGTGTCGCTCTTACTTTCTCCGGCCCCATGGAGCACTACATCCCGGGCGGACGGACGTTGTCATATTCATAGCGCATGGAAATGTGTCCACTGCTGAGCGTGAGTTCACCTTTCAGGGGGAGGCCGCGTTTCTTTGAAATCCACGCTTTGCCGGAAATGCCGGATTTCTTATTCACTTCGGTGTAGATCGCCGCTGCTTCGCCGTTAATGGTCTCGTCGCCGACGTGCTGACAACTGGTGTAGGCTCCACTACTCGCGGCAGCCTGACGAGCCTCGTCCTCTGGCGAATAGTTCGTCTTGTTCCACTGATCGGCGCCTTTTGCGTTGCTCCTCATGTAAAGGAAGGAGCTGGTGGTAATGGTCTCGCTGGTCAGGTTGGTTCCCGGCCCCGTCATGGAGCTGTAAACGTGGCTGGGGGTGCGTGCCTGCAATACCGCGGCATCGACGAGTGGTTTGCAACTTGGATCCTGCGCGCTGGCCTTGCCCGCGAACAGGAACACCGCGGTCAGGAGCAGCGCGGAATGAACGGCCGCTGTCGAAGTATGTGAGCGACGCGGTTGGTCACTCACTGCAGATCTGGTTGTAGCGCGTGCCATGGGTTCCTCCCGGGTTGAGCGTTGTGCTAGCGCGAGACGGCCGGAGCCGAAATGTTGGCGTAGTCGAAGCGCAGGGACATGTGCGACTTATTACCATCCACGTCCACGTCCTCCTCCTGCCGCAAGATGACCCCCCTGCTCTTGGAAATCCAGACCGTCGAGTCGGATTTCACGTTATCCGTCTCCGCGTGCGCGCTATACACACCTGCAGCTTCTCCGTTTACAGCTTCATCGCGCAGGTGGTGGCACGACACATTCCTGGCATTCTTGCGGTTTTCTTCATCCTGCTTCAGCAGCTCTTGCACGTTCATCGGGCTCTTCCGCCAGTTGCCGTGAACTTTAATGTACATAAAGCCGCCGACCGATATGTCCTCTAACACATCGGTAACCTGCTGGCCGTTTCTCACCTGCGTGACGTGGCTTGTGTAGCCGTGGTGCGGCGTGACCCTGAGTTTGTAGCTGGCGTCGAATACGACCTTGCAATCGGCCTGCGCGCGCGCTAAAGGTGCGCTTCCGCACGCAACCGCAATCAGGGCGGCAAGAAGGAAGTATCTGGATCGACCCACCAGTCTTACGAACGTCATGTTTCGTAATTCCATTTGTTCTCCTCGTCTCGATTGACTGCCTGTTTTGTCGCAGAAACGCGGGCGGCGGTTTTGCTTGATCCCATCAGCGAAGGTTGAAACTTCAGGGTGTTTAAGACCACGATCCGAGAATTTCTCGAACCTCCTCCGTGGCCTTTCCTCTGGCTGCACATTCCCGCCTACAAACGGTCGGCCAACGTTTTGGCGAGGGGCTTGATCGCCTCCAGGGTGCAGGGGCAGGTGGAATACATGATCCGGATCAGCTTGTCGCCTTTGCGGACCATCAACATGGCGCCCGACTCGTCCATGGCTTGATCGCCAATGCCCGGGATGCCTTGCTGTCCGGGCCCCAGCATTCCCAAAACCTTGGCGTTCAACCGCATTTGTGTTTCCGCGCTGGTACTGTCGACGCTGAAGATAAAGACCGGGACATTTCCGTTTTTGTCCATTCCAGTGTCGTGACCTTCGCTTTGGAATGACTTGAACAGTCCTCCCGCCAGGCTCTGAACCATTTGCTGCGATTTCGCGTCGGCGCCTCTGGTTCCCGCCATGGCGGCCATGTGTTTGGCGGTCATGTCACCCGAGTTGCCGTGCGCCAGGTAGGAACAACCTGCGTCGCCCGACTCCGTAGCAACGATTTCCACTCCGATGGCGCGGCCGACTTCCTCCTTGCTCAGGAAACGGCAGGGATCTCCGCCGATGCCGCCGTTCGATCCGCTACTTCCGGAATCGCTGTTGCTGCCGGAAGCCATTTTCGAAATGGACCCCAGGATCGAGTTGTCTCCCGAACTGGAGCCGCTGTCCGCATCGGAGCCCATGCCGGGCACGTTGCGGGTGACGTCGTGGGCTACCTCGTGTACCTTCTGCTTTACCCGATACACGACGTAGTAGACGCCGCCGGCGGCGAGGGCGCCGAAGGTCACAACCACCACCGCAACGCCGATGAGAATCTTGGTCAGAGGGCTGCCCTTGGTGGATGTTTGAGGACCAGGCACTGACTGTGGTGCTGCCGCCGGAGGAGGCGGGGCTTGGGCGACTGAAATGGCGGCGGGTTGCGAGGACGGAGCGGCCGCCTGCCGCATGTCCGCTCCGCACTTGTTGCAAAACGCAGTTCCGCCCGACGGCGCTCCGCATTTGTTGCAAAATTTAGCCGCGGGCGGATTGGCCCGCGGAAAAGGAGCAGGCGGGGGAGCAGGAACCGGAACCGCCGGCGAGGGTTGGAACGCCGAAGCCGGCGTCGGCGCAACTCGCGGCGGCGGGCTGGCCGCCAACCGGGTGTCTGCTCCGCACTTCACACAAAATATCCCGCTGACTGGTGATCCGCATTTGTTGCAAAAATTAGCCATGGTCGAATTCTCCTGTTACTCGTCTGTTGCTGCCGCAGTGGTTCGCGCTGGGCGAGACGCCCGCGTCCATCCTACCGGAGACCGGCGCTAGGCAACCCCTGATCGGATTCGAAGGCGGCCGCGCCCCCGAACGCGGCCGTCTCGAATCGATTTGATGAATTGGTCTTCATCAAAACCCGGGATCTATTTTCTGTCACGGCTCCACTTTGTACAGCGCCGACATTCCCGCCTCCATGTGGTCGTCGATGTGGCAGTGGAACATCCATGTCCCGGGATTGTCGGGGACCATGTCCACGGTCAGCATCTGGGCCTGCATGAGTTCTACGACGTCGGTGCGCTTGCCGTCTTGCAGCACGACGTTGCCGTGCCAATGTGGAGTGTGGACACTGAACTGTTCTCCCAGCGTGACCAGATACCAGCGAACGCGTTCGCCCTTCTTCATGGTCATCATCGGTCCGGTTCCGTAGATGTAGCCGTTGATCGCAAACTTGGCGTTGGCAACCTCGAAGCCGGTCCCGATGGGCGCGAGATTCCCGTTTGCATCCGCAGGAGAGAATTCAAACTTGTTGACGCCTTTTGGATCTGCGGTGTAGGTCTGGATGTTGTGGTCGATATACCAGCTCTGGTTCTCGTCAAACAGCATGTACAGGCAGACGAATTCGCGGTCCACATCTTTCGGTTTGCCATTGGCATCGGCCATGCCTCGACGCGTGACAATAATGGCGCCGATTAATCCAGTTCTCCACGTCCTTCAGTTCGTTGGTATGCGAGTGATAGAGCCACACAATCGAACTGGGATCGTTGGGCCCGGGACCGGCTCGTTCCGGCACTCTCCAGATGTAGACATGGGTCTTGCCGGGCGGGACGGCGTCGTCATCCTTGTCTGCTCCGGAGGTTCCGTCCTCGTATAAGGCGCCTTCGGAATCCTTGTCGTAGAACACGCCGTGAGGATGCATGCTGTAAGGGCGCGTGGCGTTGTTCTTGAAGACCACGCGAATCGTGTCACCGACCTCAGCCCGCAAGATGGGACCGAGAATGCCGGTGTGCTCCCATTCAGCGGGACGCGGCTTGAGCTGGGTAAACGTTTCGTCGGTGTATTCGCGGTAGAGAGCCTTGCGATAGACGGTGCCGATGCGGTGCGGTCCGCGCTCGGTAAAGACTTTCGAGTTGCCTTCAAACTTCATGCCCATCATCTTGTTCACGCCGCCGGGAGCATAGTCCCAGTCGACCTCGTCGGCGGCGATGTAGTAGGTGTGAACTTTGGGCGGGGCCGGCGCCGCGAGCGTAGGCCCCACGAAGCATGTAAGAATCCTTGCCTTTTCTACCTTGCGCTTTCTGTAGGCAAGACGCCCGCCGGACAGCCGGCGGGACGCCGACGCTACGGAACTACTGAATCAGTTGCGACAACGTTGTCTGGCTGCCGGCGAAGCTTGCCGAACCGGCAAAGGTCGCGGTGATGTTGTGTGCCCCCGTGGTCAGCAAGGACGTGCTGACTTGCAATTGTCCGTTGACCAGGGTCGTGGAAATCAGCACCGTCTTGCCGTCTTTGACCGTCAGCTTGCCGGTTGGGATGGCGGCCGCCGCCGAGCTCACTACGGCGGTGATGGTCACCGTCTGCCCGGAAGGCGCGGGATTGAGTGAGGATGTGAGAGTCGTAACGGTAGCAACCGGTTCCACGATCTGCGGGACGCTTCCGGTGCTGGTCGCGTACGAATCACTGCCGTTGTAAACCGCATTGATGGTGTGGGTGCCGCCGGTCAAGGTGTCCACGGCAAATACCGCCTGGCCGCCGGCGAGGGCAACCGTGCCCAGGACCGATCCGCCGTTCTTGAAAGTAACGGTGCCGTCGGGCGTTGCGCCGGCTCCGCTGACCACCGCTGTGAAGCTGACGCTTTGTCCGTAGGTTGAGGGCTGCGCGCTGCTGGTCACTGTGGTTGTGCTGGGGCCACCGGTAACGGTTTCCGTGAAGTTAGCATTGTCAGAGCTATCGGAGGCGTCTCCGCCATATTGCGCGGTGATCTTGTGCTTGCCCACGATCAGGGTGGGCAGAACGACTTGCGCCACGCCGCCGCTCAGCGAGACGGTCCCGTAGACTGTACTGCCTTCAGCAAACACGACCGGCCCGGTGGGAGTGCTGCCGTCCGAATTCGTGACCGTGGCGGTCACGGTTACTGGCTGGCCATAAGGCGCGGGATTCAGCGAGGACGTGAGTGCGACCGTGCTCACTGCCTTGCCCACGTTCTGCTTCATGAGTCCAAGACTGGTGATGAAGCTGGCGTCGCCGGAGTAGTCAGCCTCGATGGTGTGCTTGCCCATGGCGAGGGCCGCCGTGCTGACCGTGGCCTGGCCGCCGTTCACATTCGCCGTGCCAAGGGGCGCGCCGTCGGCAAAGAACTTCACGGTGCCGGAAGGCTCGCCGCTGAATTGAGGAGCGATGGTTGCCGTGAGGGTAACGCTCTGTCCAAGTTTTGAGGTTGAGTCGCTCGAGGTCACTACCGTCGTCGTCGAAGCTGGACTGACGGTAACGACGAGCCGCTGGGACAAGCTGCCGCTATAGGTTCCGTCGCCGGTGTAGAGGGCGGTGTAGCCGAACTGTCCCACGGCTGACGGTGCCGACAGTGTGGTTTGCGCCGCGCCGGCGTTCAGCGCCTGCGTGGTTTGGATGATTCCAGCCTGCTTGAATACAACGCTACCGGTCGGCGTGCCCAGCTTGCTGCCGACCGTAGCAGACAAGTTGAGAGGCTGTCCGGCCACGACATGAGCGGGCGACTCGGACAAGACATTACTTGTGGACTGGAAGCTGTTCTTGTTGAGCAGGATGTAAACCGTGCCGGTGCTAATATCCAGAACCGCCAAATCCTGTGACCCGTTCGTATCAAAGTCCGCAACCACGGTCTGGTTGAAGAAGGCAAATGAGGAAGCAAATGAGAGCGGAGTTCCGGAACTGACAAAGACGCCGTCCAGCTGACCCAGGAACACATCTCCGGAACCGGCATCCCCCACCAAGGTGACAACGTCCGGGATGCCATCACCGTTGAAGTCTCCTGTGTTTGAGGCAATGCTGCAACAAGCAAGTGGGGAGCCATCGCGAAATGTACCATCGCCATTGCTGAGTTTGATCCCAACCGAGTTGCCGAATCCTTCCTGGTAAGCAAAATCCGACAAACCATCGCCGTCAAAATCTGCGCCCAGGGCACGGTTTCCCATTGCGGCGACAGGCCCAGGTTGAAAATTTCCGGAGCCATCTCCCAACAAAGGTGTCGTTCCGGAAGTGGCGTAGGTGGATACCGCCAGAAGGTCCGGCTTCCCATCGCCATTGAAGTCTCCGGCGACCACTTCGCGCACATCCCCGATCTCGTAAGCAGTACCGTTGAAACCCAACAGATTGAAAAAAAATACGCCCTGTCCATTCTCCAATGCGACTTCGGGAAACCCGTCGCCGTTCAAATCAGCGGCAACCATCGCGTCAACGGCGCCTACGTTGAGTGGGCCAACGAAATTGAACGTTCCATCTCCATTCCCCGTAAGAACACTCACCGACCCCAGGCTTTTGCAAGAGGTCACGAGGTCAACCTTTCCGTCTTGATTGAAGTCCCCGGCCACGATTGGCCCAGTCAATGGACTGCTGCTTTGGCATCCCGGAAAAGGACTCATCGTCCTGAATCCGCCGTGTCCATCGCCCAGCAAGATGCTGACAGTGGCGTCGCCGTTAAAGACCGCAAGATCGGGGTATCCGTCCTTGTTGAAGTCTCCACTGGCAATCCCGGTGGGACTCGCTCCCACGCGATAGCTCCCCGAGCGGAACGCGCCATTGCCTTCGCCCAGTAGGACCTGGGTGTTGTTGTCGTTGTTGTTCACTACGGCAACGTCGAGCTTGCCGTCCCCGTCCAAGTCGGCCAGCGCCAGGTTCGTGACGTACTGTCCGACCGGGTAGGTGGCGCCATGGGTAAAAGTTTCGTCGCCGTTACCCAAAAGCACGGAGACGGTGCTATCCCCGTTGTTGGCCACCATCAGGTCAGGTTTGCCATCGCCGTTAAAGTCGCCCGCTGCCACCCAAATGGGACTGCCTCCCACTCCTGGGGCATTCACGATCGAGAAGGTTCCGTCACCGTTGCCCTGGCAGATCAACACATTTGCCGTGTTGTTCATGGCCACGGCCAGATCGAGTCTGGCGTCGTCATTGAAGTCTGCTACCGCAATTGAAATGGGCGTGTTTCCCGCAGGCGCGGTCGCGAAGCTGGACCCCGCCTGAAACCCTCCCGAGCCGTTATTGACCAGGATAGAAATCTCGCTCTGAGGATTGAGATTGAGTCCGTTTACCGGCGAGCCCACCGCCAGGTCGAGCTTGCCGTCACCGTTAAAATCGCCGACCGCGATAGAGACCGGTGCCAGGCCCACTCCGTAGTTTCCCTGTGCCACAAAGCTGCCGTTCGCGCTGCCCAGCAGGATGGTCACGAAGCCAGGATTGAAAGAGCCGTTCGGGTTGCTGACGACCACGGCAAGATCCAGATTTCCGTCTCCGTCAAAATCGCCTACGCCGATGGCCGTGGGTATAAAGCCCACCGCAAGTGTAGGACCCGCAACAAACGTTCCACCGCTTTGGCCATTCAGGATGGAAACACTGCCGCCGGCGCCGCCAGTGTTGGGATTGCTGTTGACCACGGCCAGATCGAGATGGCCGTCGTGGTTGAAATCACCAGTGACGATGGCCACAGGATCCGCTCCCACGGGGTAATTGACCGCCGGCTGGAAGTTCCCATCCCCGGTCCCGAGGAGAACGGAAACCGCATTAGTGCCGCTGCTGGTTACGGCCTGGTCTGGGATCCCATCGCCATTGAAGTCTCCGATGGCAACCGCCAGGGGATGCAATGCCACCGGGTTCAGCGAGATAGTCGTAAAGAGCGGACTGCCCTGGGCCGCGGCGATGCCGGTCAAGGCTATCAAGGCGATGAGGGCTCTTGTCCAGGGTGCGTCCTTAAAATAGTTGAATAAACCTGCCCATTCGATCTTCTTTCCCCAGACCGCTGTTCTCAGTCCCAGTACCTTCCGGCCAACACCGTCGCTCGTATTTCGCATTTGCTCCCCCAGTCCGCGCCTGGAGTGAATTCCTCTTTCCCGTCAATCCACGCCAGTGCCTGCCCCGGCTTGTGCGAACGAGAATGTGGAATAAGTCACGGGGGGAGTCAACGAAACTGCTCTTTAAGCCTGCATTAACCGCGAAATGGCCGTCAGACAAGGGTTTAGGCGGGCATCTTAACTGCGGTGCGGGGTGATTTCCCGTGATAAGATTTGCCGCATTGCTGCGCGGGCGGCGAGAGCCATGAGCAACTCGGCCCTAAAAGGCGTTCGCTATCGGTTTGGTCCGTTCGAGGTGGACCCATCCCAAGGGAAGCTTTCGCGCAGCGGCTCTCGCGTGAAGCTGCAGGACCTACCCCTGCGCTTATTGGTCCTGCTGGTGGAGCGGCCGGGCGAAATCGTGACCCGGGAAGAAGTGCGGCAGCGGTTGTGGCCCGAGGATACGTTCGTCGAATTCGACAACAGCCTGGGGGTGGCGGTACGAAAATTGCGCGAGGCGTTGCGCGACGACGCCGATGCCCCCCGCTACGTCGAGACCGTGCCGCGCAGGGGCTACCGCTTCTTGGCTTCGGTCACGGCCCAGGAACCCGGTGAACCGGCGGATTTTGATAAGGGATCAGACGATAAGGCGTTGGCATTCGAGCAACGGGCGGGAAATCTTCCGGGCACGGTTCCGCTACCAACCCGCACGGCGGGGGCTGCCTCTCGCGGCCGCTATTGGATCGTTGCCAGCCTGGTCCTGCTGATGGTCGGAATTACCATGTACGAATTCCGATCCAATCCGCGACGATCCGCGGCCAAGGTCGAGACTACGGAGCCATGGCCCGCATACGGCCCCGCCGCGCGGTGGCCGTGCTGGGTTTCCGCAACCTGGCGGGGCGTGCGGACGACAATTGGCTCTCGATGGCGTTTACCGAAATGTTGAGCACGGAACTGGCAGCCGGCGGCGGGCTCCGCCTGGTCCCGGGAGAAGACGTGGCCCGCGCCAAACGCGAGCTGCCTCTGGCCGATGAGGACACCCTGGCCAAGGCCACTCTGGAAAGGTTGCGGAAGAACCCGGGGGCGGATGTTGTGGTGCTTGGCGCCTACACCTTGCTGCCGGGCAAGACGGAGAATCGCCTGCGCCTGGACATTCGGCTGCAGGACACCGCGGGCGGAGAAACCATTGCCGAGGAGGCCCTGACCGGCAGCGAGGACAAGCTGTTCGAACTGGCGGCCCAAGCCGGGGTTGAGTTGCGGCAGAGCCTGGGGGTGAAGTCTGTGTCTGCGGCAGCCGTGAGCGCCGCACGGGCTTCGCTGCCGTCCAATCAAGAAGCGGTGCGATTGTATGCCGAGGGCCGCGCCCAGTTGTGGGCCTTCGATTTTCTGCGGGCTCGCGACCTGCTGGTCAAGGCGGTTGCCGCCGACCCCAGCTATCCCTTGTCGCATTCCGCGCTTTCCGAAGCGTGGTGGCATCTGGGCTACGAAAAGAAGGCACGGACCGAAGCGCAGCGGGCCCTCGAACTGTCGCAGCATCTCCCGCAGGAAGAGCAATTGCTGGTCGAAGGACAGTATCGCCGCTCGATTGCCGACTGGCCAAAAACAGTCGAGGCCTACCAGACTCTATTCCATCTCTTTCCGGATCGCCTCGATTACGGCCTGTTGCTGGCTTCGGCGCAGATCTACATCAGGCCAGCTGACGCGCTGCATACGCTGGAGACGCTCCGCCATCTGCCTCCGCCGGCCGGAGACGATGCGCGTATCGACATGGTGGAGGCTTCCGCGCTGATCGGCACGGACTTTACGAAAGCGCGGAACGCGGCCCAGCGCGCCATCGACAAGGCCAGCGCCCAGGGATCGCATGTGCTGGTCGGCCGCACTTATGGAATTCTTTGCCAGCAGGCGGTGTCCATCGAAGCCTCCGCGGACACGATTCGCGAATGTCAAATTGCGCTGCAGAGTTCCATGGCGGCCGGAGACATGAACGGCGAGGCCATGATGCTGAACAACCTCGCCGGCACCTATTACCAGCAGGGAGACATGGCCCGGGCCGAAAAAATGTGGCGCCGGGCGAGCGAGGAATTTCGCCAGATTGGCAACCTGGATGGCGTCGCGACGGTTTTGAGTAACCTCGGCAGCGCGGACCTCACGCGAGGGAACCTGGCTGAAGCCAAGAAGCTGCTGGAGCAGTCGATCCCCATTTTCCAGGCGGTCGAAGACAAGAGTGGAGTGGCGCTGTCTCTGAACAACCTGGGAGATTTGTCCCGTCAGCGGGGCGATCTGCAGTCGGCGGAGACCACGTATCAGCAGGCCAAAGCGACGGCACAGGAAGTCGACGACAAAGACGCGACGGCGTATGTGCTGACCGGACTGGGAGACGTTTTCACTGATCGTGGGGACCTTGCGGCCGCTCGCAAATCCTATGAGGAATCGCTGGCGCTGCGCGACCGGGCGGGCGAAAAACAAGCGGCAGCCGAGACCCAGGTCGCCCTGGCTCGCCTGGCCATCGAAGAGGGCCACGCGACCGCGGCCGAGGCTGAGATGCGGAAATGCAAGGAACAGTTCCATCGGGAACAGGCAACCGACGACGAATTGGCTGCCAGCATCATGCTGACCCAGGCCCTGCTGGCGGAGGGTAAGCATGACGATGTCAAAAAGGAGATTGAAGGCGCGAAGCCGTTGGCCGCGCAGAGCCAGAATCGGCAGCTCCGCCTGCAGTTCGATCTGGCGCTGGCGCGCGTGCTCCTGACCTCGGAACGACCCGAATTGTCCCGGGCCCAATTGGAAAAGATCCTGGAGGAGGCCCGCAAGCATGGATTCGTGGGCACTGAATTTGAAGCCCGGCTGCTGCTCGCGGAATGGCAGAAAAAGTCAGGACATGGAGCGGCGTCGCAAACCGAGCTGGCTGAATTGGAGAGTAGCGCCCGCAGCAGAGGATTTGGTCTGGTGGCTGGCAAGGCTGCAGCCGCGCGCTGAGCCACCGGATTTCCCGCACGTCGAACTAGAGCCACAAACGAAACCACGGCTCACTGCAAAAGAATCTTTTGCTCTAAATCCCGAGCCACCTGCCTCAAATCGTCCGGCCTGCCGAGATCGCGCCAGTAGTATTCATCCGCCCGAAACGCGAGTATTTTCTCACCCTGGCCGGCCAGACGAAGGTAGGAGGCGATGACGGAGAAAATCCCTTCTTCCACCATCATCGGGATGAGACGAGGCGAAATTACGTGGATGCCGGCAAACGCCAGCGCCTGCGTCTGCAAGGACGGTTGAACCAGTTCAAGTTCCCCATCGCGCCCGGAGCGTCGGCCGCAAAGCTGCAGGCGCTCGTCGAACAGCAGGTAGCGGGAAGTTTTGCGGTCTTGCACCGCGAGCGTGGCCAGGGCATGGTTCCCGGTATGAAATTGCTGCATGCGTCCCAAATCGATCGTGCTGATGACGTCGACATTGTGCAACAGGAACGGCTCTTCCGGAGGGCTGGAATCCCTGAGAAAAAAATGTCCCGCCTTTTTCAAGCCTCCGCCGGTGTCGAGAAGCGGGTCTTCACGGGAGATCTCGATTTGCATGCCGAAATTCTGGTTTGCCTTGAGATACTCGAGAATCATGTCGGCAAAGTGATGCGTGTTGATGATCACTTCGCGGACCCCAAAGGTACGCAAGCGGGACAGCGTAATCTCGAGCAGGGTGCGGCCGGCGACTTCCACCAGCGCCTTGGGGCGGTCATCAGTGAGAGGCCGCAATCGGGTCCCGAGGCCGGCCGCCAGAACCATCGCTTTCATGCGCCCAGCGTCTCCAGTTCGCGGTGCCGCACCACCACCTCGACTCCATTGCGGCCACGCAGACGCGTCGCCAATTGTTCCGCCAGATAGACCGAGCGATGTTGCCCGCCGGTGCAGCCAAACGACACCATAAGGTTCTTGAAACCGCGCCGCTGATACTCGCTCACGCTGGCATCCACCAGCGAAAGGACGCCGGCCAGAAACTGGTGCACGCTTGGCTGCTGATTCAAATAGTCGATCACCGGCGCGTCGCGGCCGGTCAGCGCCTTGAAGCGCTCTTCGCGCCCGGGGTTGGGCAGACTGCGTCCATCGAAGACAAACCCGCCGCCATTCCCGGTCTCGTCTTTTGGCCAGCCGCGATGAAACGAAAAACTGAAAATCCGCACCACCAGAGTCTCCGCGTCGGAAGCCAGGTTCTGCAGTTTTTCCGAACCCAGCATGCTGTTGAACGCGCCCATCAGCGTGGGCAATGCGATGGGCAGCGCGACGTTGTGCAGCAGCCAGCGCAGGTTCTTCAGAGCGTACGGCACGCTCTGCAAAAAATGGGCTTTGCGCTCATAAAAGCCGCGAAACCCGTATGCTCCCAGGGCCTGCATGATGCGCACGTAAACGTAGGCATAGTAGTGCTGCATGAACACTTCGCGATCCAGGTTGACGAAGCCGGCAAGCGTGTCGAGATAGTGATCGAGCAGCGCCTGGCGCAGTTCGGGGGGTAGATCGGCCTTGGCGTCGTACAGCAGGGAAGCTACGTCATACTGCAGCGCGCCTTTGCGGCCGCCCTGGTAATCCAGAAAAAACGGTTGCCCGTTGCGCCACATGATGTTGCGGGACTGGAAATCCCGGTAGAGAAAATAATCGTGACCGGCGCTCAACAGAAATTTCGTCAACCGGCCAAAATCGTCTTCCAACGCTTGTTCATTAAAGGGAATGCCGGCCAGGCGAAGGAAGTAATACTTGAAGTAATTCAAGTCCCAGGAGATGGACTGGCGATCAAAACTGCCGCGCGGATAGCAGACCTTGTAATTCAAGTCGCGACCCGCCTCGACCTGGAACCGGGGCAGCAGCGCTATGACCTTGCGATAGGCTTCGATCGCCGCCGGAGCGATGTCCTTGCCGGCGCGATGGTCAGAGAGAAACTCGAACAGTGTTGTGCTGCCCAGGTCTTCTTCGAGATAGGCGCCCTGTTCCAGGTCCTCTCCATAAATCTCCGGTACCGGCAGGCCGTGGCGGCGAAAATGCCGGGAAAATTCGAGGAAAGCGACGTTCTCTTCGCGTACGTCATACAGAATGCCAATCGCGCTGCACGGTCCGCCCGTCAGGCGGATGATCTTTCGCCCGGAACCGCCGAGTTTCCCCTGTAGCGGCTGCAGTTGCTCCACGGGCACGTGAAAGTGCCGCTCGAAAAGGTGCTGGAGAATGTCCATGGATATGCCACAAAGATAACATCGAATGCGAAATGCAAAACTGGAAAGGACGGCAGGAGCACTTCAGTGAGCAAGAGGATCCAGGGCGGCAGGCCGGTTTGCTCGCTCACCGGAGCAGCGGCCAGTGGACCCGATCGTGATTGCCGCCCGGGTTAGAAATGAAAGTTGGTTTCCAGGTACGCGAACTGCCCGTTTGCATCCTTGGGATAGAGCTTCGCAATCACGCTCTTGCCCCAGGCATGCCCGTAATACAGAGACGTACTGAAGGATTTGGTGAGCTGGTAGTCGGCGCTGATGTCCCAAACGTTGCCCAAGCCGCGGAAGTTGTTGCTGGGGCGGCCCGTATATCCAAAGGTCTTCGGTTGAAATGCACCGCCGCCCAGATACCAGAGATCGGCGGCGTTGGCCAGCCGGAGCGCGTGCGCCTCGCTACGGAGAGCAAGTTTCGAGGCTGGTTTGAGGTTGAGGGTGGCGTAGAAATCCTCATTGTTCATCATGTTGTAGAAGGGAAATCGCGCATATTGGCGCGGCGTGGTCAAGACCTGGAAAAAAGTGCCGTGGGTCGAGTCGTTGGGATTTCCGTCGCCGCTTCCAAAAGAATAGCCGGCGCTCAACCAGGGCTTAAGGTGGTTCACTGCGGGTTGCCATCCGAGTTCCCCCACAAACGCGCCTGCCCGTTGGGTGAGAGTGCCCCAGGAACCGCCCTGGAAAACGCCCCAAACCAGAAAATCGAATTTGCCGGCGCCCGTAGTATTGATCACCTGCGCATAGTTGGCGCCGTAGGTGGCGAGTTGAACCTTGTTCAGGTCCGCGGTGCGGGCCGGCACCGGACGGTTGTCGGTCTTCAGTATGGTATTGCGGTCATCCACGTAGCCCAAGGCGAACACACGTAATTGCGCCGCGCCGTGCGGCGTGTTCATGGACCGAGTGAACGCGCCGTAGTAAACCTCGATGTCAAGCTCGGGCATCCCGTCAGTCTGAAGGATTCCCGCCGTTGGTCGAGCGCTGAAAAAAGTGAAATTGTTCCGCCCGGAATTCAGGGAGAACTGACCTCCGTCAAAGGTCCGCTGCACCGCGGTGAATCCGAAATTGGAAATCAGTCGGTGCGCGATCCGGCCCTGCACCACGGCCGCCAGCATCGGGTCTGTGGGTTTCACTTCGGTGCCGTCGAAATACTCGAAGCGCCCCAGTTTCACCCGCGTTGGTCCGAGGTGCTTGAAGTCCACGAAGGCCTGCTTCAAGAACACGCTGGCGTTGTTCGCCTGATTGTTGTTGGCGGCATAGTAGGACCCTCCCAGGCCCAGCTGACCCTGGGGGGGCGCAACCACGGCGTCGTTCGGGAGCCCAAGAATGGACGGTTGTTCCATTTCTGCGAACCAGTCGAGGCGTTCCCTGGTCTGGCCGATGCCGATGCGCAGCAACGAATGCCACAGAGGATAATCGCTGTTTCCAGCGGGGCCCTCGAACCAGTTCCAACCTTCCGCGCGCGTGCGCCAGTTAATCGTAATTTCGAAGGGACCGAGCTTATGCTTTTGGGGTTGTGCCGAGGGGGGATGTGTCGCTTGCGCTGGCCTCGGCCCTGGCGCCGAAGCTGCTGGGGCAGGGACTTCGCCCGGTTGCGTCAAAGCTGACGTTTGCTGTACCGCTGACCGGGCCTGCTGTCCTGCGATTTGTGCAACCCCCACCAGAAAGACAACCGCGCTTACATACACTTTTGCTCCTGGTCTCATGTACGGCTCCTTGATCTGGGTCGTAAGCGCTCCGGGCGTCAGTTCCGCTAGATCCGCCGGACCTGCGCCGGAAGATTGCGGAGAAATGTACGAGTACGTGGGCACTGGAGCAATAGCAGAAAGATACTAGTTGTCATCCAGGGGGTTTTCTTTCTTGATGCGGAGCATCTGCTCTCCCCCGCGCGCTTCCGCCGGCCTCGACGGGACCTTGCAAGCAAGATGAAAACTGTTACATCGGTAACTTGCCCAGGGATGACTAATTTCCTACTCTCGCAAGATCGCGTCTCGATTTCAGTTTGAGGATTTGGATTGCCGTGGGCCCATCGAAGACAGCATGGTCAGTCCGCCGCACGTGCCTGACCCGCATCGGGCTGGGCGTGATCATGCTGGCCGTACTCTCGACGACTTCCATCGAGGCGCAAAACACTCCGAGCCTGCGTAAACTGGTCTACAAGGTCGCTCCCAAGTATCCCCGTGAATTGAAGCAGAACGCGATCGGCGGAATCGTCCGCCTGACCATTTCGATAACTCCCAACGGGTCAGTCGGGAGAATCTCGCCCATCGGCGGCAATCCGATTCTGGTGGATGCGGCTACGCTGGCAGTCAAGCAGTGGAAATATGCTCCCGCCGAACACCCCACTACCACGGAAGTCCAGTTGGATTTCATTCCCAGCCGGCAGTAGGGTTTACACAGGGGTTCGGCTGCGAATTGTGACTCTTGAATCTCCCTGGAGATGCTAGGCTGGTAATGGAGTCGTGTGAATTGTTGCTTACCGCTATCTGGCGCTGTCTGCTGCTTACCTTGCTCATGCTGGCCGTGCCATCCCTTGTCCCTGGCGAAACAACGCCATCCGCAACCGCGAAGATCGGCGCCACGAAAGCCGGTGCCACGAAAGCCTGGGCCACCCGCTGGCAACCGGCATCATTGGTAAACGGGGCTCCCGTCCTGTTTACAGTCGCGCCGCCGGTACGGCTTACGAGTCTTTCCGCAACGTGGCTCGAACACGAAGTCTTGTTTTCTTACGACGCGGCCAGTAAAGCCTGGTATGGGATCGCGGGCGTGAGTCTGCAAACGCGCCCCGGCACCTACAGCCTGGAGCTGAAGGGAACGACGTCCCGGGCGGCAGAGATCTCTTTTTCCCGAAAAATCATGGTTCGAGCCGCGAAATATCCCAGCATCGCGGTAACCGTGGCCAAGCAATACACCCAACCCAGCAAAGAGCAACTGGAACGCATTCGCCAGGACAAAACGGTCAAGCAAGACGTGTTTCACCACACGGACCCGGAGCGGGAGTGGTCGGGGAAGTTTCGTCCGCCGGTCGAGGCCGCAGTTTCCGACATCTTCGGTACCCGGCGGACTTTTAACGGCAAGGTGCAAAGCATGCACCAGGGGCTGGACTACGCTGTCCCGACCGGTACTCCCGTCGCGGCTGCCAATGCGGGGACCGTTCTGCTGGCTGGCCCGTTATATTTCGAGGGCAATTGCGTGGTGCTCGATCACGGGCAGGGACTGCTGACCCTTTATCTCCACCTTTCAGAAGTCAAAGTAAAGCACGGGGAGCGGATTGCGCGGGGACAAGAGATCGGACTCAGCGGAGGCACGGGCCGGGCTACGGGGCCTCATCTTCACTTTGCGGTACGCTGGGAAGGCATCTACATAAATCCAGCCACCCTGTTGACCCTTAAGCTGCCTTGAGGCTGGGCAGGAATCATAAAGATCTCATGTTTTGCCCGCAGAGAAATTAGCTGAGTCGGTCTCGACCACCCATCCGTCGAAAATCCTTTCGCGCCCAGCCCCGACATCACAACCGGCTGTCCATTGCTCTTCCTGCGCCGCCGCGTGGGATCGGGAAGGCACGAATCGACGCGCGCAAGTTCAGGTTTCTGACCAGCCGGTGCAGATAATTTGCGTGCACTCCCAGGGTTCGGGCCGCCTCGGTGTAGTTGCCTTTGGTTTCCTCCAGGGCGGTGAGAATGAGATGTTTTTTTAATTGCGTCACCGCCATGTGATATTTGGCCTCCTGCCCACCCGGCGTTGGATCCTTTTCCAGAACCGATTCGGGCAAGTCTTCCGGGCGGATCGTATCCGAGACGCCCAACACCAGGGCCCGTTCGATCGCGTTTTCAAGCTCGCGCACGTTGCCGGGCCAGTCGTAATTCATCAGCCCCGCCATGGCCTCGGGAGAAATCTTCTTGGCTCTTACCTTGCATTTGGAGGCAAACTTGGCGACAAAATATTCCGCCAGAACGGGAATGTCTTCCAGACGCTCGCGCAGCGCGGGCAGCACCAGCGACACGACGTTCAGCCGGTAATAAAGGTCCTCGCGAAATGTTCTGGTCTTTACCGCGGCTGCCAGATCCTTGTTGGTGGCGGCGATCAATCGAATGTCGACCGAAATCGGACGGGAACCGCCCAGTCGCTCGAATTCGCGCTCCTGCAGCACGCGCAGCAGTTTGACTTGTAATGCCGACGCCAGTTCCCCAATCTCGTCCAGAAACACGACGCCGCCATCCGCCATTTCCAGGCGGCCTTTTTTTTGGCCTGCCGCGCCGGTAAACGCGCCCCTCTCGTAACCGAAGAGCTCGCTCTCCAGCAGACCCTCCGGAATGGCGGCACAGTTGATCGTGACAAAGGGCCGGCCGGCGCGCGGGCTGTTGCGGTGAATGGCCCGCGCCACCAGTTCCTTTCCGGTCCCGCTCTCGCCGCCCACCAGAACCGTGGATTCCGTGGGCGCCACCCGCGACAGGAAACGGTACACCTCTTTCATGGCGGTGCTTTCGCCAACCATGTTGTGCTGCAGATTGATTTCCGCCGCCAGGCGGAGATTTTCCTGCTCCAGCCATAACACCCGCCGCGAGTTTTCCAACGCCACCGCGGAGATGCCCGCAATGCCGGCCACCAGTTCCAGGTGGTCTTTATCAAAACGGGTGCCGGGACTGGTGGTGTCCAGGTAAATGCAGCCAATTACTTTTTGAAACACGGTCAGGGGCACGCACAGCAGTGAGCGCACTTGAAAGCTCACCAGGCTTTCCACTTCGCTCAATCCTCCGCTGGCGGGGACATCCGCTCCCAGGATTGCCACCCCCTGGGCCATTACCTGACGAGTGATGGTGCGGCTTATGCGCACCGGTTCGCCCCCCTTGGCTGGCCCGGGAGAGGCGAACAGGGAGGAAAAGTTCTCGCCACCCTTGTCATTCAGCAGGATGGCGCCGCGCTCCGCCGGCACTACTTCAAAGATCAGCTGCAGGATCTGGGCCTGCAATTGGTCGAGGTCAGAAATGGAATGGACGACCCCGCTGATTTTCAGCAGCGCGTTAAGATTCCGCGCCAGCCGCGAAGTCGCCGGCAGCTCTTTCAGAATGCGTTCGGGTTGAAGGTAGAGAACGTCCTGGGGCCGGATCTCGGCTGTCGCCTGGGTCAAGCTATCGTCGAACTCCACGCCTTCGTTGCCCGCCGCATCCGAGTCATCTTTCAGCAGGAACCTGAAAACAGATTCTCCCGCCGAGATTTGGTCTCCGTGATTCAACCGCTTCTCCGAAACGACGACGCCGTTCACAAATGTTCCATTGCGGCTTTCAAGATCGCGAAGCTTGTAACTACCCTCCTCGCGGATGAGCGTGCAGTGGCGGCGCGAAAGCGAAAGATCGCTGATCGGAAGCGAATTGGAAGCATCTCGTCCGATCCGGATTTCCCCTTCTGTCAGAAAATAAATGGAGTTTGCCAAAGGTCCCGCAGCTACCTGGAGTCTGGGCTTCACTTGTCTTGCGCCTCGTTCGCAGCTCAAGGATGTAGCACATTTTCCAGCTTTCGTGGCATCGGCACAGTTCTTGTTCCACTATCCGAACAGATAGAGCGCTATCTGGTTGGATAGTACTGGGGCCTGGGCCCGATCCGGACCTGTACGCCAAGAATTCTGTACAGCTCTAATATAATGAATGACTTACATGGATTTCTTTTGGAGGGGAATTGCCCTCCCGTGATGGCCGATTACGTGCTCCAAACGCGGACAGCGTTGGTCCGGCAAAAAGCGATGGGGGAAGCGCTTTCAGAAGTTCCGCCGGGATGCGCTGGTCGGGAATCCGGGGGACCCCCTCATCGGGTTCCCGATCACGTCTTTCCTTAGTCGCCCGTCGCGGTCAATCTTTGCGAATCGACCGCCACCGCGTCCTGCACGGCGGTTCCATCACGGAAGGTCACAGTCCTCCCGGAAATGGCCGGGACCCGTTCTCCTGGCACCAGAATTCCCACCAGGTTCAGGGGATCGGCGGCCGACAAGACAATTGTCTCTCCCATGACCGGCATTTTGCGCGTCGCCCGCAACGATTCCACTGCCACCGGCAAGGCAAACTGCTCGCCCAGAAAACCGTCGACGAAGCGTCCGCCACGAATCTCGCCTCGATCTTCCAGCCGCCGGAAAGCCATTTGCAGTTCGCGCCACTTGGGAAGATTGGTCTCCCGGGTGAGCACATCACGAAAGACGATGCCATAGCGTTTCAACAGCATCCAGCAGGTCGCTTCCACGGCGCGATTGCGATCTGCCGCCTGATCGGTGTACAGCAGCGCCCAGCGCCCGGTGCTGTGCCGGGGACGCGCCGCCCGACCACTGCCCTGCCCAGCACGTCGCTTGGGATCAATCAGCGAACGTAGATTGTCGAAGCCGTCGGCAGTGACGAGACCGCCGGCAACCAGTTCCCACAGGGAAGTTTCCACCTCGGCTTTCAGCCGCCCGGTGCCACGCACGATGTCGGCGAAGAACGACGCCCCGCGCTGGCGCAGAAAATCCAGCACCTGGCGCCCGCCTTCACTCAGACCCCGCGCCTCGGGCTGTTCCGAGTCGGGGCGATGTGGGGTCATCCAATCGGCTTCTTCCCGCACGAAGAATGTTATGGGAGCCACGCTGGTTGGAATCACGCGCCGTTTTCCAGCTGCCGTGTCATCGAGGGTGGCAGGATGAGGAGACAGGCGCCCCCAACCGACCGCCCCGGTAAGACAAAGTTGATCGAGCCACCTGGGGTCATAGTCGGCAATGCGCCGGGAGAGAACCTGCCGTTCCCAGGCATTCGCTGGAATCTCAAATCCCTGTAGCTGGCGCAGCACCTCAAGCGTGGCCCGCTCACCCTGCACCTGTGTCCCGCTTGCGACATGCTGCCAGCGCAACAGCCAACGCATGAACTGCGCCGCCGTGACCGGTTCAATCTGTTTGCGCAGCGTGGCCACAGTCAAGCGGTGAATGCGCGCCAGCAGGCGCCGTTCGCACCACTCCAGTTCGGGCGGCGCTGACTGCTCAGTTGATCGCGGGCGATTCGTCCGCGAGGCAGTATCCGTAAACTGTCCTCGCAATAGTGCGCCGGAGGCTTCCATACGAAGGAGGGCCTTGTCGATTTCGGAAGCGGGAAGCCCGAGCAAAGCGCCAAGTTGCGAAGCCGTCGCCGGGCCCAAATGCGACATCCAACCTGTGACCAGCGCCAGCAGAGCATCGTCGTAAGACGCCAGAGTCGTCTGAATTTCGGCGACCGGATGATCAAATCGTGCGTTTGGAAACAGCAGGGCAAATGTTCGTGCCCTTTCTGCTGCGACCCAGTAACTCACTCCAGCGTGTCGGGCCAAGGCGGCGCGCTGTTGTTCAACCAGCGTCTCGAAATATCTCTGCCATACACCGCTTACGTGGGGCGAGCCGCCCGCCTCCGCACCAGCCGGGAAGGCAATCAGCGTGTGCAGCACGTCGTGCAGTTCATCCGGGTCGCGCACATCGGGCCAGGCTTCCTCACGCACCTGATCGATCGCCGCGGAATCGAGCTTGCCCACTTCCTCCAGTACCGATTCCGGCAGGATGCGGCGCATCTCCACAGCACGGGCCCGCCGTTCTTCGAGCGGAGCGTCATCGAGATAGGCATAGGGATTCGCATTCAAAATTTCATGGGAAAATTGCGACGGCACCGGCGTGTCCACCGCCAGACAACGAATTCGTCCTTGCTGGATGCCGCTCAGGAGGGCCTTTAACCCATCCACGTCCATGGCCTCGGTGAGCACATCTTTCATCACTTCTTTCACCAGAGGATGATCGGGAATCTGAATGTCGCCCACAATATTTTCCTGGCAGGCGGCCACGTCGGGGAACACCGATGCCAGCAAATCGTCGGAGCGCATGCGCTGAATCTGGGGCGGAACTTTCTTGCCGCTCTGGAAGCGCAGCAAGGCCAGCGCGCGATTGGCGTCCCAGCGCCAGCGCGTGCCAAAGAACGGAGAAGCCAGCGCTGCCTGCTCCAGAATCGGCTGCACGGTTTCGGCGTTAAGGAAGTGAAAAACATCAGCCAGCGGAAAGCTGTGCTGCTCGGCCAGCGCGATGTTAAGACCGTTGTCGGTGGCGGCGGCCTGCAATTCAAAATTGAAGCTGCGACAGAAGCGCTTGCGCAGCGCCAGTCCCCAGGCTTTGTTGATGCGGCCGCCATAGGGGGCATGAATGATGAGTTGCATCCCTCCGCCTTCGTCGAAGAAGCGCTCGGCAATGATCGTGTCCTGGGTGGGAACGTCACCCAGGACCGCGCGACCCTGCAGCACATACTCGATGGCCTGCTCGGCGCCGGAATCATCCAGTCCGCATTCTTCTTTCAGCCAGGCGACGGTTCCCGCAACCACCGGCTGGCTCGGCGAAATCCCGACGGGAGAAGTGTCGTGCAGGCGGTTGCTGATCTCCTTGCGCAGATCAGCTACTTGCGCGGAAAGCTCCTGCGTCCGTGCCGGGGCCTCGCCGCGCCAGAAGGGAACGTTGGGCGGCGCGCCGTGGGCATCTTCCACCAGCACGCGTCCCGACTTGCCTTCCACGCGCCGGATGCGCCACGAGGTGTTGCCCAGCAGCATGATGTCGCCCGCGTTACTCTCCACCGCGAAGTCTTCGTCGAGAGTGCCGACAACGATGCCATCCGGCTCGGCCACGACCGTGAACAGTGCGGTCTCCGGAATGGCGCCGCCACTGGTGATGGCTGCCAGCCGGCTCCCCCGCCGCGGGCGCAGTCTCCGGTTTACCCGATCGTGATGGATATAAGCCCCGTAGCGGCCGCGTCGCGATGCGATTCCCTCGGAAAGCATTTCCAGGATCGAGTCGTAGGTTTCGCGAGACAGATTGCGGTAGGGATAGGCTCGTGTTACCAGGGTGAAGAGTTCATCTTCATCCCAGCCGCCATTCTCTTCGGCAGGGTGGCTGGTGTGGCGCGGGCGCCCCGCCCGCGTCTCGACAGAGGCAGCCGTCATCCGGTCCGCGACACTCGTGGCCAGCTCGTTTGCCCAAAGTTCCGCCTTCGAATCCTCAACCTCTGGGCACGCCTTCCGGCGTTCGCGGGCGGGGCGCCCGCGCCACACCGGCGCTGCTGCTCTCGGCCGCGCAAGCAGCCACGATCTGCTGTGCCAGAATGTCCAGCGGCGCATCCGGGATGATCAACCGATCCAGATCGCCCTGCCGGATGGCCCGCACCAGCGCGGCACATTCCAGCAGATCGTCGCGGGTGCCGGTGAAGAAGCGGCCTTTAGGTACGGCGCCGCGCCAGTGGCCGGAACGGCCGACGCGTTGCAGCGCCACTGCGATGGCCCGCGGTGAACTGATTTGCACCACCAGGTCCACCGTGCCGATATCAATTCCCAGCTCCAGAGATGCCGTCGCCACCAGAACTTTAACTTTGCCTTCTTTCAGCTTTTGTTCGGCGTTTAGGCGCAGCTTGCGAGACAGGCTGCCGTGATGGGCGGCGACATTGTCTTCGCCCAATCGTTCACCCAAGTGGTGCGTGATGCGCTCCGCCAGCCGCCGGGTATTGACGAACACCAGCGTGGAGCGATGCTGCTCCACCAGTTCCACCAGGCGGTTGTAGATCTCGTCCCACATGTCGTTGGTCGTGATCGGTCCCAGAGCCGAGCCGGGCACTTCCACCGCGAGATCCAGCTGTCGCTTATGTCCAACATCGACGATCACCGGAGCCGGCCGGCTGTTGCCGGTCAGAAAGCGGGCCACTTCTTCGATCGGTTTCTGGGTTGCTGAGAGTCCGATGCGCACCGGCGGACGATAGGTCAATGCCTCCAGACGCTCCAGCGAGAGCGCCAAGTGTGCGCCGCGCTTGTCGTCAGCGACGGCGTGGATTTCGTCGACGATGACAGTTTCAACATTGCGCAGAATCGCGCGACTCTTTTCCGCGGTGAGCAGAATGTAGAGCGACTCCGGCGTGGTGACCAGAATGTGTGGCGGCCGCTTCAACATGGCCCGCCGCTCATGCATCAAGGTGTCACCGGTGCGGACCGCGGTGCGAATTTCCGGCATCAGCAGCCCGCGCTCGCCCGCCATCTGGAGAATCTCGCTCAAAGGCACTTCGAGATTCTTCTGAATGTCGTTGCCCAGCGCCTTCAGCGGCGAAACGTAAAGCACTTCGGTGCGATCATGCAGGTCCCCGGCCAGCGCTTTGCAGACCAGGCGGTCGATGCAGGCCAGAAACGCAGCCAGAGTTTTGCCAGAGCCGGTGGGCGCCGAGATGAGAGTGGTCCGCCCGGCGAGAATGTGGGGCCAGCCCTGCTCCTGGGGCTCAGTCGGAGTACCGAACTTCTGGACGAACCACTCCCGCACCAGCGGATGGGCCCAGGCGAGAGAGGAGACAGGGGGAAACATCGTCGGATATTCTAACATGGGACTTTCGCAAAACGTTCGCCACAAATCGGTACTGATTCACCGAATGCGGACCAATTTGACGGTGAGTAATATGCTGAGTAATAATATGTAGAGGCGTGAAAATGGCTAGCGCAAAGGTTTCACTTCTTACCAGGCAGGACATAGCTACAACTGCAAGGACCTTCCGATGGCAGCGTCAAATGCCGAAGTGGACCGTGATTGTCGATGGCCAGGAGCTTCCGGCCAGGCCGCTGATCTTGAAGGCGGCAGGGGTAGCGCCGAATGACCCCACGAACTCACACCAGGCTGTTGCGATCTTGCAGGACCGAGGATTTGACGTTCGCTACGAGGGCAAACCAGTACACAGAGAACACGACGATCGGGTCATTCAACCTGTCAGCGATGAGTTTATCCGCAGCCTTCGGGGTTGCCTCAAAGGCGAGGACTCGCTGGTTGAAGCCCGGGAGCGCGAGCACCGAATCGAGAAGGACCGCGGCGCCCGATGAGTAGGACCTATGTGCTGGACGCCAGCGCGGTGCTCGATTTTGTGGAAGATGGACCCGGAGCCGAACGGATCCAGCAGCTTTTCATAGACGCCAGCCGCAGCCGTATTCCCTTGCTGGTGTCGATCTTGAACTGGGGAGAAGTTTTCTACCACTCATGGCAGCGGCGCGGGGAGGAATCTGCGCGGAGGACGGTCGCTGACCTTTCGCGTTTTCCCATCGAGCTGGTTCCTGTGGATCTTTCTCATGCGCTCAAAGCGGGTGAACTGAAGGCCATCCACAAGATTCCGTACGTGGACTGCGTTGCCGCCGCGTTGGCGGTGCTCAACCAGGCCGTGCTGGTGACTTCCGACCGCGACTTCGAAAAACTCGGACGTAGCTTTCCCATCTTGTGGATCGCCCGCGCATAAGGACTCATGGACCCGGTGCTAAAATTCCGCAAATGCCGAAAACATCATCCGCCAAAGCCCGCGCCAAAAAAATCAAACTCCTTCTCTTTGACGTAGACGGAGTCCTCACCGACGGCAAGATTTTTCTCTTTCCCGTTCCAACGGCCAGCCAACCCGGCAGTCCGCCCTCCAAACCGATCGTGGTTGAAGCCAAGGGATTCCATGCTCACGATGGCGCCGGCATTTCGATTGCCCGCATCGCCGGCATCAGGACGGGACTCATCACCCGGCGAAATTCTGAGACCGTGGCGTTGCGCGCCCGCGATCTCAAACTGGAGCAGGTCCACCAGGGCATTCAGGACAAGTTGAAAACCTTCCGCGAAATTTTGCGTGCAGAGGGGCTCAGCGCCGGCGAGGTTGCCTTTGTGGGGGACGACGTGATCGATCTTACGGTAATGCGCAACTGCGGTTTTGCCGTCGCCGTTGCCAACGCCCGCCGCGAGATCAAGGACGCTGCCCACTACGTGACGCCTCACGCCGGCGGCGACGGGGCACTGCGGGATGTGATCGAATTTATTCTGAAGGCGCAGGGAACGTGGAAACAAGCGGTGGAGAAGTACATCGGGAAAGAAAGCGGGGACGGCAATTAGCACTTGGCAATTCGCACTTGGCTATTAGCCAACCCATGTCGGTCTGCGCAGCTTGTAGCCGACAAAGAAAAACCCACCGGTCGTCTGCTTGGGGCGTGCTCGGGTCGACGACCGATGGGCTACCGTTTCTCCTTACTCACCCTGTTGTTTTCAGGAGTAATTAAATCTATTAAACCCCATCGCGAAGGAAAGTTTTGCGATTTTTTGTAAATATTTGTAATTCCACATTTACTCCGGAATGGCGACCGGGCGAGCGGCCATCAGCTCGGTAAACCGCGGGTCCTTGCGCATTCCGGCAAACTCGGAATCCTTGTACACGTCGTCGATTCCTTTATAGCCTTCCTCCATGGCCCGGCGCAGGTATTGCAACGAACGGTCAGTGATCCCGCTTTTGGCATACAGCTTCGCCAACACATAGTAGAAATGGGCCCGGTCTCCCGGGGACGACATCTGGGCCAGCACCCCGGCGTGGGAGGTCCGTTCGAAGATATCCGGGTCCAGCTGCAGGGCCTGACCGTAGGCCATACTCGCCTTCACGTAGTCTTTTTTGGAGAAGTAGGCCGCACCCAGATTGCTGAAAAAGGAGCCCGAATCCTGGCGCAGCTTGATGGCTTTTTCGTACTCCTTGATGGCTTTGCCGTATTTTTTTTCCAGGTAGTAAATCACTCCCAGATTGTTATAGGCGTCAGCAAATTCCCGGTCGCTCTTGATTGCGCGTTCGAAGTCTTTACGCGCCTCGTTGAAGCGCGTCATTTGCAGCTCGTTGATGCCAATCTTGTTGTATAGCCGGGCGGCGCCTGGTTCCTTTGCCAGCGCAGCCCGGTAGTAGTCGAGCGCGTCCAGGTAGGATTTTTCCGCCCGCAAGGTGTCGCCGCGCGCCTCGAGGTCTGCGGCTGGAGCGTCAGCAGGTGGGGGCTCGGCTCGCCGCAGCGGCGGCGGACTGACCTCAACCTGCTCGGAGGTATGAGCTTGACCAAAGTGATGAACCTGAGCTAGCAGGGAAGGAGTGGGGAAAATCGCAGCCACCAGGACGTAAAGCAGATATTGACGACCCATAAGTCCGCTCCTGGAGACAGAGCCAACTCGCTGCGGGCCTGTCTACTGAGGACCCTTGCCGTCTGTGTCCGCCGGCTTGGGGGCCGGTTCGTTAGACGGTTTGTCATCCTTAAAGATACCCGCAATCTTCCCCAAAAGGCCTTTTTTCTTTTTATTGGGATCTTCGGCCGTGGTGCTGCCCGTCCCAGGCGGCGAGCCGGGCTGGACACCGGGGGGTGCAGGCGGAAGGGCCTTCTGGTCGCCCAGGCCAAAGACCCGGGAGAAGAAGCCACGCATGCCCGCGCCCTGATCACAGGTTTCGCTGGGCTCGGTTCCCGCGATGAAGGCCGCACTGTACGTTTCCGGACAGGAAGGCGTGGCCAGCAGGTTCGTCGTCTTGTCCAGCTGCACATCCACTACGCCCGAGGGCTGCGAGAACGGCCGCGCGTCGGCGTACTGGGGCAGCGTGACCGCCTTCTTCATGAATTCTGCCCAAATGGGAGCTGCGGTCTGGGCCCCACTCAAACGAATATCGCTGTAGTCGTCGTATCCCACCCAGACGATGCACAACAGGTTGCTGGTATAGCCGGCGAACCAGCCATCATGCGAGGTTCCCGTCTTGCCGGCCGCGGGCGCCGTGAACCCACGCTGGCGTACCGCGTATGCCGTGCCGTAGTTCATCACCCCTTCCATCATGTCGGTCATCAGATAAGCCACGCGAGGATCGAGGACAGGGTGCGTGTCCGGCTTGAAATCGAGGACGATATCGCCGTTGGCGTTCCGCACCGAGTTGACCACGGTCGGCGAGATGCGCACTCCGGAGTTGGCGAAGACGGTGTAGGCCGCCGCCATGTCCAGGGGAGTAGCGTCGTACGCGCCCAATGCCATGGCGGGCGTGGCTTTCACGGAAGTGATTCCGGCGGCTTTGGCCAGATCGGCCACTTTGTCGTAGCCCACTTCCTCCGCCAGCTTTACGGTCGCATTGTTCAACGACATCGCCAGCGCGTAGCGCGCGGTCACGTCGCCGTGGTACTCCTCTTTGTAGTTGCGGGGCTCGTAAATCTGATCGCCATAGGCAAACGTGGTGGGTGCGTCCTGCACCAGCGACGCCGGGGTAAACATCGGGTTGCTCCCGTCCAGGGCCGTGTTCATGGCTGCGGCGTAGACGAAGGGCTTGAAAATGGAGCCGGTGGGACGTTTCGCCACCGCATGATTCAACTGGCTGACCCCGTAATTCCTGCCTCCAACCAGGGCCAGGACTTCGCCCGTGTGCGGATCCATTACCACCATGGCCACCTGGGCCTGGGGCCCGGGCAGAACTTTGGTCTCAAACTTATTCTTCCCGATCTTGACCCGCCGGGTGCGTAGTTTCTTTACCTGGTCATCAACCAGCTTCATTCCGGTTTCTACCGCCGCCGCGGCTGCTTTCTGCAGGTCGGGATCAATGGTTGAGTAAATGCGATAGCCCTGATCGTTCATCTGGCGTTCGTCGAGCTTGCTGATCAACGTCTCTCGCAGCAGATCAACGAAATAGGGAGCATCACTGGCCTCGACATTGGGTGCTGCCAGCTTGAGCGGCGTGGCCTTGGCCTTCTCTGCCTCTGCCTGGGTCAGGGCATGAGTTTCCACCATGCTGTCCAGCACCAGGTTGCGGCGTTCGAGAGCGCGCTCGGGATGGCGGTAGGGAGAGAGAAAGCTGGGTGCCTGAATGATTCCGGCGATCAGAGCGGCCTCTGCCGGGGAAAGGTCTTTCAAGTCTTTATTGAAGTACGCCCGTGCCGCCTGGGCCAAGCCGCTGATGGTGAACGAACCGCGTTGTCCCAGGTCGACGCGATTGGCGTAAAACTCGAAAATCTGCTGCTTGCTGAGCTTCTGCTCCATCTCGAGCGCGATCAGCATTTCCGACAATTTGCGCTTTACCGTCTTCTGGGGAGTCAGGAAGAACGCCCGGGAAAGCTGCATGGTGATGGTCGAACCGCCCTGCTCATGCCGCCCGTGAGTGACGTCAATCCAGGTGGCTTCGGCCAGGCGGATAAAGTTCACGCCTCCGTGCTGAAAGAAGCGCCGGTCTTCGATGGCCAGCACCGCATCCACCATCAACTTCGGAATCTGATCATAGGTAACCAGTTGCCGCTTGGACCGGTCCCCGGCATCGAACAAGGAGGTGATCATCTGCGGTTCAAGTTCGTAGGCTCCCAGATCGCCCGCTCTGCTGGTGATGCTTTCCACCTTGCCACCCCGGATGCGGAGAATGGCGGACTCCGGGCTGTGGTAGGAGTCGGGACCAGGTTTGATCTCGATTCCGCCATCGAACAAGCGGTAACTGCCCATGGGCGACTTGCCGTCACCCTGGTCGGAGTAGCCGGCGCGACGCAACTGGGCTGCGATTTCTTTGGCTTCGATCTGCTCGCCCACCTCGACCGGGCGCGCGATGGCGTAGATTCTGGCGGAGTTGCCGAAGACCGGACCCTTGAAGCGCTGGTCAATCATCCGGCCAAACTTTACGTAGTAATAGGTGAAGAATGCCCCGCCGGTAGTCGCCAGCACCAGGAATACCACCAGGGCCGCTTGCAGCAGCGGATCGTGGGAGGACCATCCCCTTCCGGGTTTGCCTGTCCGCTTGCCTGTCGGGATCTTGAGTTTTATGGCCACAATGAGATGAACGGAGGCGCCCCTACTGCTTTAGACGACGGAGCGCACATTTGCCGTTATCCGAGCCGAAGAAAATCTCTCACCGGCCAGACCGAGGGCTCCGCATCCTCGGCTTGACTTGGGATAGAGATCATCCATTTTAACCTGCCGGCCCGTTTTTTTGACGTGCCGGCTGGTTGGCAGCCAGGTTCCAACCCGAGTCGCTAGTCGGTCGGCGCGAACGGAACCGAGTTGGTCGAGACGCTCAAATCTTGCACCGTGTGGGTCAGAGCCCCGGTGGAAGTGCTGGTGTCCAGCACCGAGAAGGCGTTGGTATTGGCATTGGCACAGAACGCTTCTCCGCCTCCCTGGTCCCATTTGCAATCAGCCTCGATGGGCAGGTTGGTGAAGGGTGAGCCTGCCAAACGGGTTAGCGCACCGGTGCTGGGATCCAACTGGAAGCCCTCGATCGCGGCAAAACTGCTGCTGTTGTCCAGCCCAAAGCTGTAGACGAATTGGCTGCTGGGGTGGACCCGCAAGTTGAAGAGTGTGGCAGCGGAAGTGGCAAAGGGAGAATTATTGACGGCGGTCAATGCGCCGGTGGTAGCGTCAATGGCGAAAACATACAGATTATTGTCACCGGTGGTACCGCTGATCCCGATGGCGAACTTGCCCGAGAAATCCGTTCTGACGCCAGCCACACCCAGCGCAAAAGGACTGCCCACAGCTGGGGAGAGCGCGCCGTTATTCTGATCAATGGCGAACGCATAGACCGGCAGAGCTGGCAAGCTCTGGCCGACGTAAAGGAACTGGCCGGTTCCGTCCACGGCCAGGACGTGAGCAAAGTCAAGATTGAACGCGGAGAACGGCGAACCCGGTGCAGCCACCAGGGCTCCAGTGGTCGAATTGATCTGAAATACTGAAACTTGGCCGGTATTATCGTTGCCCGCGAAAAGGAAACGTCCGGCTGGGTCGCTGGTAATTGAATCGGCGCCTGCGGTGGGGAATGGACTTCCGCTGATTGCCGTCAGAGTGCCCGTAGTGCGGTCAATGGTGAAGGCCTGAATGGTCAGAGAATCGTTTTGCGGCAAATACAGGAATTTCTTGCTGACGATAACCATGTCATTGCCGACGCTGCTGGGGAGCGTTGGCGGCGTGAACGACGCCAGGGTTGCGAATGTTCCCGTAGTGCTCAGGCTGGCACCCAGAATGTCGTTGTTGCCGAGGTAGTACAGCCAGGAGGCCGTATTTCCGCCTCCCCCAGGGTTCGTCCCTGGACCACAAACCGTCCCACCGGACGAGACTCCACCCGTGGTCCCGCTGCTGCCGCCGCTGCTGCTAAGGGTGGTAGTCGAACAGCCGCCCCCGCAACCCGCCCACCCCAGCATGGCAAGCGCTGCCAGTACCAAAAAGAGAATCCTGCTTCCCAGCTTCATACATCCTCCGTACCAATTCGGACGTCGCGGCCCATCGGCGCTGGCTCCTGCAATCGCATTGCCGACCAGGAAAAGAGCCACCGCCAGTTACGCCCCATCGAGGGGCGTATTTTACGCACGCATTCCTGAATGGTAGGGAGTTACCGGATTGGGAAACAAGAGTACTGAAGTAAGAGGGGGTTGCGTTCCAGGTTCCTGCCTCAGATTACGAATTAGGACTACTGGCTGATGGCTGGCCGGCCCGAGGCTTGACCGAATCGACGATCCTAAAATACGCCTTTATTACGGGCGGAAGCATTGAAGTTCAAATCCAGTGGATACCCGGGCAGGTTGACATGCACCGTGTACGGGACGTCGATGTCAATCGACCCCGTACCGACTACACCGTTGCGGTGGACCTTGATTTGATCCTTGGTAACCGGGATGTCCTGTTCTTGCGCCTTCCTGAAGACTTCATCCCGGATGGCGTCCTCGGTCTTGGTCGAGTACGTGTTCATCTCGGCCTCGGTCTTGAGCGTGTCCTGGAACTGGTAGTTGGAAAAGTAGGGAGGCGCCAGCGTGGCAATAAGAACGACCGCGCCAACTATGATCAGAATGCCGAAAACCAATTTCATCGCGCGCTCCACTTCCAGTCGCGCGTCAGGTTATCGGCTCAGCGCGCAGACCGCAGATTCTTTCCGAAATAATCGGTGATTGCGGAGATGCTAACATCCTCGATTTGCCGAGTCGAGCGCCGAACCACTTCCACAGTACCTTCGGTAACCTTCTTTCCCACAGTGATACGAAAGGGGATACCCACCAAATCGGCGTCCTTGAACTTGACCCCGGGCCTCTCATCCCGATCATCCAGTAACACTTCAAATCCGGCAGCCTCAAGACGCTGGGCTATGTCCACGGCAGTGCTCAGCAGTTTCTCATCGCCAACGTTGGTGGGTGTCACGACGATCTCGAAAGGCGCGATCTGGGGCGGCAGCCAGAAACCGTTTTCGTCGTTGTCCTGCTCGACGGCGGCGGTCAGGATGCGCTCAATCCCAATCCCGTAGCTGCCCATTATGGGCGTGACTTCTTTCCCATTCTTGTCCAGCACGCGCGCGCCCATCGACTGCGAGTACTTGTAGCCGAGTTTGAAGATGTGTCCGATCTCAACCGCGGTGTCGATGCGCAGGGTCCCGTCACAATTGGGGCAATCTTCCCCCGCAGTCACGCTGCGCAGATCGACGTAAGCGGTAGGCTGGAAGTCGCGCCCCGGCGTGATGTTTTTCAGGTGATAGTCTTCCTTGTTGGCGCCGCCAATCAGGTTGGTGCGGCCTTCGAGCGCGGTGTCCACCAGCAACACCGGGCGCTGAACGTCGTTCATGTCCTTTGCCCACGCAATGCCAATGGGCCCCAGAAATCCAGCGGGAGAGTTGAAGAGCTGGCGGATTTCCTCTTCCTGCATGGGACGGGTTTCTTTCCCGTCCAGTGCGGCCGAAAGCTTGACTTCGTTCATCTGATGATCGCCGCGCATCAGCAACACCACCGCGCGCGCGGATGTTTTGCCCGTTTTCGCATCGAGGGTTTCTACCATCAGAGCTAGCGTCTTCATTTTGTTCCTGGGCGAAACCCCCAGGAATTTGGCGACATCCTCGATGGTCTTCATGCCCGGCGTGTGGACCTCGAGCGGCTTGCCGTCGCCCTCCGCCTTGAGATCCTCGACGGTAGCCAGTTTTGAGGTTGCCTTGTCCAGGTTGGCGGCGTACTTGCACTTTTCGCAACTCACGATCCGGTCTTCGCCGGCCGGCGTCCGCACCATGAATTCGTGGGACTGTGATCCGCCCATCGCGCCTGAGTCCGCTTCGACCACCATGTACTTCAATCCGCAGCGATCGAAAATCCGGCAGTAGGCGTCGTAGTGCTTCTGATAGGAAACGTCCAGGCCGGCGGCATCCATGTCGAAAGAGTAGGAATCTTTCATGAGGAACTGGCGCACCCGCAGCAGGCCGGACTTGGGCCGGGCTTCGTCGCGGAACTTGCTCTGAATCTGATACCAGATTTGCGGAAGCTGCTTGTAGCTGCGCAGCTCCTTGCGCGCAATCTCGGTCATGACCTCTTCGTGGGTCATGCTTAAGCAGAGATCGGCGCCCTTGCGGTCTTTCAGCCGGAACATGGTGTCGCCCATGACCGCCCAGCGCCCGCTGGACTCCCACAGTTCCCGCGGATGAATAGCCGGCAAGTAGAACTCCTGGCCGATCTTGTCCATCTCCTGGCGAACAATACCGATGATCTTGTTGAACGAGCGCTGTCCCATGAAAAGATAGGAGTAAATTCCGGCGGCCAGCTGGCGGATGTATCCCGCCCGCACCAGGAATTTGTGGCTGGCGACTTCAGCGTCCGCAGGCGCCTCGCGCAGAGTAGGAATAAAGAGTTGCGACCAGCGATGCATAGTTAGGGGTCCTGGGGAGCAGGGAATTGGTTATTGTAAATGATTGGGAGGATTGCTTCTTCCCCGCGTAGGCCCGGACGCCCTCGTCCGGGTGGGCGAGCAGAGCTCGCCGGAGCTAGCCTACAAACGTACGTTCGACGGTCCTGTCTCACCCATTTTTGACTCGCCTTCCCCGCCAAGATAGAATCGCGCTAATCCAATGGCCAAAACGCGCTACCACTACAACATCATGCTTCGACCAGAACCCGAGGGCGGCTTCACTGCGCTGGTGCCCGCGCTGCCTGGTTGCGTCACGTATGGACGCACATTGGCAGAGGCGCGGACGATGGCCAAAGACGCAATAGCTGGCTATATCGATAGCCTGAAGAAGCATAAGGAACCGATTCCCACCGACGACGAAACCCTGGTAGCGTCCCTGGATCTGGAATACTCCCGCTGAGAAAACAGTCTTCGGAGTTTAATAGGAGCGTGTCAACTCTGAACGAGGTTATCCGGCATGGCGAAGCTCCCTGCGGTTCGGCCGCGCGAGGTCGTTAGGTTTCTGGAAAGTAACGGCTTTGTTCTCGATCGCACTTCCGGGAGCCATTTTGTCTTTTATCATCCGCTTTCAAAGCGCCGCGCCGTTGTCCCAAAACACAACCGGGACATGCCTAAGGGAACTCTGCTTTCATTGCTGAGGGAAGCAGGATTTACGCGCGAAGAGATGATCGCCTTCCTGGGCCACTAACCCGCCAACTGCTTGAGAATCTCTTTCCCCAGCTTCTGCGCCTCGCCGAAAAACTTCTGATACTCGACGAACAGGCGATTCAACTCAAGCGACTTGTCCGGGCCAAGCTTCTTGCGCAGGATCATATCGCGAACGTGTACGGGATTCGGCAGGGTGGCATCTTCGGTCAATTCTTCCAGAGCGGTATTCGGATCGTAGTGATACATGAAAACCTCATTGAGCAATTTAGTAATTGTGTAATTTGGTAATTGAAAACCTTACCCCAACACTGACGACTCACAGGCTTGCCATTACTCAATTACTCAATTACCAGATTACTCAATTCCTACATCATCTCCGTTCCCCACAAATCGTGCAGGTGGAGGATTCCCAAAAGAGCGTGCGCGCCATCAACCACCACCAACGACGTGATCTTTTTTTCTTCCATCAAGGCCAGCGCCGTGGCCGCGAATTCATTCGCGCCGATCGTTCTCGGGTTCGTTGTCATGCATTCAGCCGCGGTCAAATCCAGAACATCCTTGCCGCGTTTTTCGAGCAGACGCCGCAGATCGCCGTCGCTGATGACTCCCACCAGTTTGTGGCCGTCGGCGACGGCGGTGACGCCCAGTTTCTTGCGCGACATTTCGTAGATCACGTCCGGCATCCGGGTCTGGGGCGTGACTCGCGGCAGAGCGTCTCCGGTGTGCATCAGGGACTCTACCCGGGCCAGACGCTTACCCAGCTTTCCGCCAGGATGCAAATTGGCAAAATCTTCTTCCTTGAAGCCGCGCTTTTCGGCCAGAGTCATGGCCAGCGCATCACCCAAAGCGAGCATGGCGGTGGTCGAAGCCGTAGGCGCCAGGCCAAGCCCGCAAGCTTCCTGGGCCACGGAGCAGTCGAGCGCGACATCCGCCGCCGCCGCCAGCGTGGATATCTGGGCTGCTTGTGTGGTCGCGGGCGACCCGCCCGCGGCTTTTTCTGTGGACTTCTCAAACACCGGATCCCCGGTCATGCTGATCAGCGGCACCTGCAACCGTTTGAGGGTCGCCAGCAGCCGCAGAATTTCTTCCGTTTCGCCGCTGGCCGAGAGTGCGAGCACCACATCGCCGAGCACCACCATGCCCAAGTCTCCGTGCACGGCATCCACGGGATGCATGAACAGCGACGGAGTTCCAGTAGAACTGAGGGTGGCTGCAATCTTGCGCGCAATGATTCCGCTCTTCCCCATACCTGTGACTACTACCCGACCGGTGCAGGCGTAGATCATCTCGACCGCGTTATCGAAAGCCCCGGCCATAGGGCCCGCAATACGGTCGGCCAAGGCGCGCAAGGCATCAGCCTCGATCCGGACTACGTTTTCGCCGATGTGTTTCATGGAAGGAAAAGATGTTAGCACGCGGTCTAGCTGTCAGCTCTCAGCTGTCAGCTTTCAGTCGCCACGCACTGTCTTTCCCAAGCTGAAAGCTGAAAGCTGCTCTAGAAATGATCGTCCGTATGCTGCACTCGTGCCGCCAGGCTTCGAGCCTGGATGGCCCGGTCCCAGGGGCCGGCCTGCCAGTTGTCTTTCCGCTTCTCGGGATGAATCCAGGGCGGCAACGTGATCGAGAGGTTGAGTGCAATCGCCACGGCATATGGTTCATACAGCGATCGCAGATAAGTCAGCTTTTCGTCGAATTGGGCGCCCTCCCGGAGTTTCACACCGCGTTCGGCCAGGCTTTGCCGCAAACGACCCAATTCCTCGGGCGGCAACCGGTCGGAAGGCCGCGGATTGTAGCGAGCGTTGACCACCTGGGCGAGATCGACCACCGCGTGCCGCGCCATGGCGAACGTGATCCTGGCCTGTTCGTCACGCAATCCATCCACGCCCGCCATAACCAATGCACTACCATCGAGGATGGTCATCAGCGCGCCCAGCCACGATTGATTATTGTGCTGGGATCGAAAAAAGCTGAGCGCCGGATAAGAAAGATGGCTTTCCAGCACCTCCGCCGCCCAGCGTTCCCAATCCTTGAAAATCTGGTCGAGCACCGCTTGCTGAGGGCAGTTTCCAAACCTGGCAAGTAACTCCGCCGCAGTCGGTGGCGAACCCGCTCGGGCATCGAGCAAGGAGATTTCAATCTCGCGCCGGGAAAATGATGAGTAAATGGTCGGCAAATAACCGATCACCACACCTAAAAAGCCAAAACCCAGGCCGGATTCGATCACGGCCAGGGCGCGGGCCACGTCGGAACTGGGAATGATGTCCCCATAGCCGAGGGTGAAGAAGGTTTCACCGCTGTGGTAAACCAGGAGGCCAAACGTCAGGGGCTCGCCGCTCACCCGGAAATGCTCACCCGCTCCGTATTGCAGCAGGGCAAAACCGAAAATCAGACCAGTGGCCCACAAGGCCAGAAGGAAAATCAGCGAGAGGGGTCCGAAATAGCCCAGAAAATTTTCGCGCCGGGACTGGCTTTGAATGCGACCGGCCAGTCTTCGCCATGGAATCCAGGTGCGCCGGTAGAACCAGAAAGAGATGCGGAAGCTCCGGCGTACCCGCCGCGGCAGGACGACCGTCTCAAACGCATCCAGCAAGATAGCCAGGATGGAAAGAATTCCAGCGATAGCGCAGAAAGTGTGCATCAGGCGATCAGATGGCGGAAATGGTAGCAGATTCAGCGCGGGGTTCCGTCACCCGTAAGCCGAATCGATTTTCCCGAAGCCGCGGAGCGCCGGGCAGCGTCCAGGATTTCGGCAACAATAACATTGGTTTCCAGAGAAGAAGGCGCGCCCGGCGCGGCTCCGTCCAGGACCACCGCCCGCAACAAGGTCAGCGAATCGTTGTAAGGAGCAGGGACCGGTTTGGCCGCCATCTGTTGCTCCTCGCCTCCCTTTAGCCGCACCCGCACGTCGTCGTGGCGGACCGTGATTACATACCCAGTCTGGCCATAGACCTCCATATCCTTGCGATCAAACGGCCAGTTCCATGAAGCTTGCAGGATGGCCTGTGCCTTGGGGTAGGTCAGGATGATAGTGGCCTCGTCATCCACTCGGGGATAAATCTCGGGCTTGATCTGCTGGGTAACGGCGGTCACGGAAGTGGGCCGCTGCCCATCCATAAGCCAGGTCATCAAATCGGCGCCGTAGCAGCCGAAATCATAGAGCGCTCCGCCACCATCAAGCTTGGGATCGTTGAGCCAGGCCAGAAATTCCGGAGCCACGTTGATTTCTTTGGGACCCTGGTGACCATCGTGGACGACCACCTTACGAATGTCGCCAATCGATTTGTCGTGGGCCATGTCGTACGCCGCATGGTTGCTGGGATACCACGAGGTCTCGTAGTTCACCAGCACCTGGATCTTGCCCTTGCGCGCAGCTTCGGCAATGGCGTGGGCATCCTCGGCGCTGACGGCCAGCGGCTTTTCCATCATCACGGGGATGCCGTGCCGCGCGCAGATTTCCACCACTTTTCGGTGATCGTAGGTGTTGGTGTATGCCAGGACGGCCTGCGGGCGGGTTTTCCGCAGCATCTCTTCCAGATCGGTAAAGAGCAGACTGCGGTCAAGGCCAAACTGCGCTGCGTAACGCGCCGCAACTTGCTGGTCAGGTTCGGCGATTCCCACCATCTGGATGTCAGGCCGATGCAGCGAGCGCTGGAAAAAGCCTTCCACGTGACCGTGAACCATCCCCGCGATGGCGACTCGAAGTGGGGCCGGGTTGGTGGCCGTTTGCGCGCCCGAAGCTGTCAGCATGGCGAACAATAAAGTGGCGAGCAGGGCGAGAAAATGATTTTTCATCGCGACCTCCGCTGAGGGCGGCAATGGTAGCAGATTCAGTACACGCCGGCTCACGGGGTTACATGCGCGGCGCTCAGCGCGTTCTGCAGCGCCTGCAACTCTTTCAGGACACCGCGCAGCTTGGTCGACTCCAGCGCATTTGCCCCGTCGGATTTGGCTTCCTTGGGATTGTCATGGACTTCCATGAATATTCCATCCACGCCCGCCGCCACCGCGGCCCGCGCCAGCACCGGAATAAACTCGGGCTGTCCTCCGCTCACCGCATGATCTCCGTCAGCCGCCGACGACGGCAGTTGGACGGAGTGGGTGGCATCGAAAACCACGGGAACGAACTTTCGCATGATGGCCAGCGAACGCATATCGACCACGAGATTGTTGTAGCCGAAGGTCGATCCGCGCTCGGTCACAAACACCTTGTCGTTGCCCGCGGTGCGGCATTTTTCCACGATATGCCGCATATCGGCAGGCGAGACGAACTGGCCTTTCTTGATATTGACTACGCGCTCGGTCATGGCGGCGGCCACGACCAGATCAGTCTGACGGCAGAGAAATGCGGGAATCTGCAAAATGTCAGCGACTTCCGCAACTCTGGCTACGTCCGCGGTTTCGTGCACGTCGGTAAGAATCGGCACGTGCACTTCATCTTTTACCTTTTTCAGGATGCGCAGGCCCTCTACCAGCCCGGGGCCGCGATAGCTGCGGATGGACGTGCGATTGGCCTTGTCGTAGGAAGCCTTGAAGATGAAAGGGAAGTTCAGTGCGCGCGTGATGCCCTTGATCACTTCCGCCATAAAGATGGCATGCTGCTCACTCTCGATCACACACGGCCCGGCAATCAGGAACAGATTTCCCGCGCCGATCCGGACATTGTCGATTTGAAAGGAAGTGGTCATGGTCGAACCACGCAGCACACGGGGACACAGGGAAAATCAAGCAGGCTTGAGTTTTCCTCGGTGCCCTCCGCGTTCCCCGTGGTGAGCTATCTTTTTCCCATCTTCTCCGGCCGGTGGAACATCTCCACTTCGGAGGCTGCCTTTTCCGACCGGCGCTTGAGCCCATGCTCGTACGAGGCGCCGATGAACGTCTTGAACAGCGGATGCGGCTCCAGCGGCTTCGACTTGAATTCGGGATGGAACTGGCATCCGATAAAGTGCGGATGATCGGGCAACTCCACTATCTCCACGTAGGTTCCGTCCGGTGTCGACCCGGAAATCCGCAACCCGCCCGCGATCAAGGTTTCCTCGTATTCGCGGTTAAATTCGTAGCGATGGCGATGGCGTTCGCTGATTTCGAGCTTGCCATAGATTTTGTGTGCCAGGGTCCCGGGCTCGATCTTGCAGGGCCAGGCGCCCAGTCGCATGGTGCCGCCCAGTTCCTCCACCCCGCGCAGTTCGCGCAGTTTGTAGATCACGCGATGCGGTGTGGCCGGATCGAATTCGCTCGAGTTGGCGTCCGCCAGTCCGCAGACGTTGCGAGCAAATTCAATGCACGCCGTCTGCATGCCCAGGCAAATGCCAAAATACGGGACCTTGTTTTCGCGAGCGTAACGGATCGCGATCAGCATGCCTTCGATGCCACGCTTGCCAAAGCCCCCCGGCACCAGCAAACCGTCGTAGTCCGCCAGTTGTTCTTCATAGGTCCGGTCTCCGGTTACGAGGCCTTCAGCTTCGATCCAGTTCAGGTTCAGTTTCAGGTTGTGCGCCAGCGCACCGTGGACCAGCGCCTCTTTCAATGATTTGTAGGAATCTTCGTACTCTACGTACTTGCCCACAATCCCGATCGTGACTTCGGCCTTCGGGTTGTAGACCCGGTGCACAATCTCCTCCCAGTCCTTGAGATCGCGATCTTTCGCCTCCAGGCGCAGGTAGCGAAGCACCAGGGAATCCACGCCTTCACGCGAAAACACCAGAGGCACTTCGTAAATGGAGGCGACGTCCTTGGCCGTGATCACCGCCTCTTCTTCCACGTTGCAGAAGAGGGCAATTTTCGACTTGATCTCCTTGGAGAGAAACCGGTCGGTGCGGCAAAGCAGAATGTCGGGCTGGATCCCGATGCTGAGAAGTTCTTTCACCGAGTGCTGGGTCGGCTTGGTCTTGAGTTCCTGGGCGGCGGCGATGAACGGCACCAGCGTCACATGCATGAACAAGGTATGGTCGCGGCCAAGTTCCTGCCGCATCTGCCGGATCGCTTCCATGAAGGGCAGCGACTCGATGTCGCCCACCGTGCCTCCGACTTCGACGATGGCGACATCCACATCCTGCGCTACCTTCTTCATCGCCGCCTTGATTTCATTGGTGACGTGAGGAATCACCTGCACGGTCTTGCCCAGATAGTCGCCGCGCCGTTCCTTGGCGATGATCTGTTCGTAAATGCGTCCGGTGGTCCAGTTGTTGTCGCGAGAAAGCTTGGCGTGGGTGAAGCGCTCGTAGTGGCCCAGGTCGAGATCCGTCTCGGCCCCATCGTCGGTGACGAACACCTCTCCGTGCTGGAACGGCGACATGGTGCCCGGGTCGACGTTGAGATAAGGGTCAAACTTCATCAGGTTGACCTTCAGCCCGCGACTTTCCAGCAGACAGCCAATCGAGGCTGCCGCCAGTCCCTTGCCCAACGAAGACACCACGCCCCCGGTCACAAAGATGTACTTTGCCGACATCGATTCCTCACCTTAAATTGTCTTTGAAATTTTGTGCAGGATGGGTGCACGACCAATTATGCCAGAAATGTTTTCGAGTGCCTAGAAATAGTTTTGCTCGCTTTGCTTTCTTTGCGAACTTTGCGGTCTTCCTTCGCGTCCTTTGCGGTAAAGGGCTTGACCTTGCCTGATGCATGCACAAAGCTCAACCGCAAAGGTCGCAAAGAAAGACCGCAAAGGCCGCAAAGGGAAGGCCCGCCGGCAGCCCGATTGCGGAGTACACTGGGCAGCGAGAGCATGCATCCAACTAGTTGGCACTATGCATCGGCTTTACGGTCTCATGGTCGGTCTGCTGGCGGGAGCCACTCTGCTCGTAATGGTGGCCACGCCTGCGCCCGCGCAACAGCTCGCAAAACGCCTCATCCTCAAGGATGGTAGTTACCAGCTAGCCACCAAGTGGGAGGTCAAAGGCGACCGCGTGCGCTATCTGAGCGCGGAGCGCAGCGAGTGGGAAGAAGTTCCCAACGCCCTGGTGGATTGGGCGGCCACCGACAAGTACGAAAAGGACCGCGCCGCCGGCAAGTCCGCTCCGGAAGTCGTGGATCTCGATAAGGAATTGGAAGCCGAACGCCTGGCCGATGAAGCCAAGTCGCCGCATGTTGCGCCCGGGCTGCGTTTGCCCGATGACGGTGGAGTGATCCTGCTCGACACGTTCCAGACCCAACCGCAGTTGGTGGAATTGCAACAGAGCAGTGGCGAGCTGAACAAAAACATGAAGGGCAACATTCTGCGCGCCACCATCAATCCCATTGCCAGCGCCAGGCAGACCATCGAACTGCCCGGCTTGCATGCCAAGATCCAGGCGCATGTCACCGTGCCCGCGATTTACGTCAATCTCGAGCAGCAGGACCAAGTCGACAAAGCCACCCAGATCGCCGAGAAATCAAAGGAAGAGCAACTGGCCTGGGACCGTTTCAAAATCGTGCGTCTGCAGAGCAGCAAGGACAAGCGCATTGTCGGGGACATCAAGGTCGCCATCTACGGCAAGGTCAGCCAGGAACAGAAGCTGGTGCCCACCACGTCGACCCGGCTCACCGGCGGCTGGGTCAAGGTGACGCCTTCGAGCGATCTGGAGCCCGGGGAGTATGCGGTGGTCGAGCTATTGGGAAAAGATGGAATGAATCTCTACGTCTGGGATTTCGGAGTAAACCCATCCGCTGCCGCCAACCCGACCGCCTGGAAACCGGACCCTTCCGCCTCCGATTCGCTTCCCGACAAGCCCAAGGAATTGCAGAAGAGGTAGTCATCTGTTGGCTGGCTGCCCACGGGCTTCGGCCCAAGACTGGAAACGACGATGGCAGAAGGTCGTTGACCCTCGTCGCCGCTGCCGTTAAACTGGCCTCGATTTTCTTGCCCTTTAGGACTCGCCCTTGAAAGTTTATTGTTCCACCCACCGGCTGCTGGCTGACGTTGAACGTTTGCTTGCGGCCAGCCGACCGTCCACGCGTGATTCCCCGCTGGAGGATGTGATCGATCTCCTGTGCCGCGGACGGCATTATGCCTGGGTCGGCATCTTCCTGGCGGTCGGAGAAGGCGCAGCCCAGCGGTTGCTGGGCACCGGCGGAGACGTCCCGGGTGAAGTTACCCTTCCGGAAACTCGCTGCAAAATACTCATCTCCATCAAGTTGGCTTCGCGGGAACTGGGAGTGCTGAGTGTAGAGAGCGAGCACGAAAATGCTTTTGGCGCGGGAGACCGGGTGCTGCTGGAAGGTGTGGCCAACGCTCTGGCGCGTTTTCTTACGGGCCGGGGGAAGTACCTCGTCCGCAAGGCTCGCACGGATGCATCGCGTCTCGTAATGTAGGCGCGAGCGTCCCGCTCGTGCTGGTGTCAGCGTGAAAGTGTTTGTTTAACTCTTGTCGCTGCTCAGTTGAGGTTGGTCGCAGGTTCGTCGGCAACGCGGGGACAAAGCCTGCCCCGAGCGGCAAGAGTGTCTGCCCCCGAAGTTAACCCAGCTTCGCAGCCTCTTCCTGAATTCGTTTCCATGCCTTCTCCACATGCCGAGCCGTGGTGTTGGTCTGGCCCACGCACAGCCGCAGGGTCAGGCGATGGTTCAGCCGTGTATGCGTCAGATAGAGGTCGCCGCTGCGATTGAGGCGGTCCATCAAGGACTGGTTAATTTCATCCCCGCCTTTGTGGCGGAAACACACCAGGTTCAACGGCGCCGGCGCGGCCATCTCGAAGCGGTCGTCATTCCTGACCCACTCGGCGAGCTGCTGCGCCAATTCAACATGCCGCCGGATGTGATGCTGCAGGCCTTCCACGCCATAGTGCCGGATCACGAACCACAACTTGAGTGCCCGAAAGCGCCGGCCGAGCGGAATCTGCCAGTCGCGATAATCGATTACAGCGCCGGTTTCAGTGGCCTGGTTGCGCAGATATTCCGGAAGAACGCTAAGAGTCTGGATGAGGGCCTTACGGTCAGCGACATAAAAACAATCGCAGTCGAAATTAGTGAACATCCACTTGTGGGGATTGAAGCAGTAGCTGTCGGCAAGCTCCAGGCCGGCATGGGTGTGGCGAAATTCAGGGCAAAGTGCGGCCGTGCCGGACATGGCAGCGTCCACGTGCAACCAGAGTTTATGCTCCCGGCAGATGCGGCCAATTTCGGGCACGGGATCGATCGCATTCGAAGAAGTTGTACCCACGGTAGCGCAGACAAAGAATGGAACAAGGCCCGCCCGGCGGTCCTGCTCGATCCGCCGGGCCAGGGCTTCGGGGAGCATGGCGAAATTTTCGTCGACCTCGATGGCGCGTAAATTGTCCCGTCCAATGCCGGCGATCTGGGCGTCCTTTTCGAGGGACGAGTGCGCCTGGGACGAAGTGTAGGCGACCAATTTGCCATCGCAGCCGCGCTGATTGCTGGCGAAGCTGGTGGCCCGCTCCCGCGCCGCCAGCAGCGCGCACAGCGATGCGCTCGACGCCGTGTCCTGGATCACTCCTCCGCCGCTGCTGCTGGAAAGAAATTTCCGTGGCAGGTCCAGCATGGTGACCAGCCAGTCCAGCACATGGGTCTCCAGTTCGGTGCAGGCCGGGCTGGTGGCCCACAGCATTCCCTGCACGCCCAGGCCGGAAGAAAGCAGGTCGCCGAGAATCGCCGGGCCGGACGCATTCGAAGGAAAGTAGGCATAGAAATTCGGCGATTGCCAGTGCGTGATGCCGGGAAGGATCAGCTTTTCAATGTCGGCGAGGATGGCGGGAAAAGGCTCGCCCTTCAGCGGAGGAGCGGCCGGCAGGGAAGCCCGAATCTGTCCCGGCTCAGCCCGTGAGAGCACGGGGAACGACTCGATGCGCGCGTAGTAGTCGGCGATCCAGTCCACTACCGTATGTCCGTGGCGCCGGAATTCCTCGGGCGTCATGTGAAACGTTTTCTCGCCAGGCATTCAATCTCCAGTCTCATGCCGCACTTGCTCAAGGTCCGAGACGTTAAATCGACTGGTCTCGAAGAGTTATCCCAGCTGTCCGTAATACACCCGGGTGTCGTACTCGAACGTCACTCGACCGTTTGCCTGATGCGCGTCGAACACTTGCCGCAAATCGTGCAGCATGGGCGTGTAGCCGGCATCATTCGCTTGCGGCGTATAGGAGGACGATAGCAAGCGCCCTTCGAGCGCCGGATAGTCGAAGTTCTGGTGATAGTCAAAAGCGCGGACTTCAAATCGCGAGGGCGCGAAAAACGTTTCAATCTGTTCCGTGGTGCGCTCGGAGCGTACATCCTGATAGTCGGTGCCGTATTTCAGCAGCAGGTGCTCGTAGGCCCGGAGGAAGGGCGTTGATCCGGTGCGCCGCTCATTCCACAGCAGCACTGTCCAGCCGCCGGGCCGGCAGATGCGAATGAACTCGCGGCGCGCTCTCTCCCGATCGAACCAGTGCGCCGCCTGGGCCGCAGTGACAAAATCGACGCTGTGATCCTCGAGAGTCGAGGCTTCCGCCGTGCCCACCACGCTGGTGAAGTGTGGGTAGGAGCGCAGAGATTCTTCTCCCGCCTGGCGCATCTCGGCATTGGGCTCCACGCCAAACACTCGATTTCCGTTTTCCAGCAGCATGCGGGTGAAGATGCCAGTGCCGAAAGCGATATCGGCGATCACGGAGGCGGCGGTAAGGCCGCAGTCATTCTTCAGCAGATCGAGAACCGCGGAGGGATACGCAGGCCGATAGCGAACATAATTTCCCACACGCGAAGAGAAGCGCTGGGTGGAGTCTCGTACCGCCATGAAAATAGTGTAACGCGGGAAATGTAGGCGCGAGCGTCCCCGCTCGTGCGGCAGCGCCACGGATGACTCCGCACGAGCGGGGACGCTCGCGCCTACATTCGCTCAAATTCGTCTTAATTGTTAAATTAGAGGTCAACCATGCGTCTCGTTGTCAAGGTCGGCACTAGTCTGATTGCGCCCGGCGGCCACATCGATACCACGCGCATGCGGGCCCTGGTCGACCAGCTCGATCTTTCCCGCCACGAATATCTGATCGTCAGCTCCGGGGCCATCGCTTCCGGCATGACCCACCTGGGCCTTCGGCAACGGCCGTCGACCGTGCCCCTGATGCAGGCCTGTGCTGCGGTGGGTCAAAGCTTGCTCATGCACACGTACGAGCAGCTTTTTTTCGGCAAGAAGGTCGTGGCCCAGCTCTTGCTCTCGAGCGATGACTTCACCTCGCCCCTCCGTTACCGCAACCTGCAGAATGCGCTGCATGAATTGCTGAAGCTCGGCGTGGTCCCGGTAGTCAATGAGAATGACAGCGTTTCGGTGCGCGAACTGGTGGGGGCCTTCGGCGACAACGATGAACTGAGCGCCCTGCTGGCCACCGCAGTCAAAGCGGACTGGTTGCTTCTGCTCACCGATGTGGATGGCTTCTATTTTCCCAGGGGCAAACGTCCGCGCCTGCTGCGCACGATAAGCCAGCTGACCGCTCCGATGGAAGCCGTCTGCAGCGGCCAGGGCAAGCTGGGCACGGGAGGCATGCGCTCCAAGCTGCGCGCAGCCAAGCTGGCCAGCGAAGCCGGCGCCAGCGTTGCCATCGCCAATGGACGCCACCCGCACGCCATTCCGTGGGCCCTCGAGCGCAAGATCGGAACCTATTTTCCTCCCCGGCGAAGGAAGCCTTCTGATGGCAACTAGCATCCGGACTCCAGGCTCAACTCGGGACAAGTTGCAGCGGGCACGGAGCGCGTCGGCGCGGCTGGCGCAGCTCACGACCGTGGAGAAGAACGCGATCCTGCTGGCGATGGCGGAGGCGCTTGCGGCCCACAGCTCAAGCATTCTCGAAGCGAACCAGGCCGACTTGGCGTCTTCCGGCCTGGCGGGTGCGATGCGCGACCGGCTTTTGCTCACTCCGGAACGCATTGCGGCCATGGTAGCGGGCGTGCGCGAAGTGGCCAGCCTTCCCGATCCGGTGGGTGAAACGCTGGCTGAGTGGACACGGCCCAACGGTTTGCGTATCCGCAAAGTGCGCGTGCCCCTGGGCGTGGTCGGCGTCATCTACGAATCGCGGCCGAATGTGACTGTAGATTGCGCCTCCCTGGTGCTCAAGACCGGCAACGCCATTGTGCTGCGAGGAGGCAAGGAAGCGGCCTGCAGCAATCAGAAATTGGCCGAGATCCTGAGCCAGGTGGAGGGAGTTCCCGAGGGCGCAATCGAACTGCTGGATTCGAGCACTCGCGATTCGGTGCACGAACTGATCAAGGCGCGCGGTCTGGTGGATGTGCTGATCCCTCGTGGAGGTCCGGGCCTGATTTCCTTCGTCGCCGACAACGCCACCGTGCCCGTGATCGAGACCGGAGCAGGGAATTGTCACATTTTTGTGGACGAGTCGGCCAATTTCGAAATGGCGGACGCCATCGTGATCAATGCCAAGACCCAGCGTCCGTCGGTGTGCAATTCAGCGGAAAAGCTGCTGGTGCACCAGGGCATCGCGGCGGAATACATTCCGCGCATTGTTGAGAAATTGCTGGCTAGCGGAGTCGAAGTGCGTGGCGACGACGAGAGCCGCCGTTTGGCTGCAGGCCTGGATGTCCGCCCCGCGCAAGCTCAGGATTGGAGCGAAGAATATTTGCGGCTGAGCATCGCGATTCGCGTCGTGCCGAACCTGGAAGATGCGATTGCCCACATCAACCGCTATTCGACGAAAAACTCGGAAGCGATCGTGACCGCTGAGGAAGAGCATGCCCGCCAGTTTCTGCGGTTGGTGGATTCGGCCGTGGTGTACTGGAATGCCTCGACCCGGTTCTCCGATGGGGGTGAATTCGGGTTTGGCGCGGAAATGGGTATCAGCACCCAAAAACTGCACTGCCGCGGACCATTCGCCCTGGCGGAACTGACTTCGGCGAAGTACGAAGTAACCGGCAGCGGACAGATAAGGTAGAGCGGTCTTGATAGGCCATGTGGGATATACCTGGTGGGATATACCATGTGGGGCGGACACTCCTGTCCGCCGCTTTTGACTTATGCTGTGGTCTGCCCGGGGTCTTAATCAACATCAAGGGCGGCGGACAAGAGTGTCCGCCCCACACCGGCGATGTTTTCTGGATGAGGTGACGACGTTGTTGCAGGCCGGCGACATGGCGCCCGATTTCGATGTTCCCGTCCTGGCGGGTGGGGTAAGAAAGCAATTCCGCCTCTCCGAGCCCAGGAGCCGGCGCAACCTGATACTGGCCTTTTACCCGGCAAACTGGGACCCGATCAGCGCACAGCAAATGATTACCTACCAGGTGGAACGGGAAAAGCTTCAAGCCCGGCAAGCGGAAGTGCTCGCCATCAGCGTGGATCACATCATGAACGCGGCTGCCTGGGAGCGCGAGGTCGGTCCCTTTGATTTTCTGCTGGCCAGCGACTTCTGGCCGCACGGAGAAGTCAGCCGCCGGTATGGAGTGTTGCGAGAAACCGACCCTCACAAGGGAGCCAGTGAACGCGCTGTTTTTGTAGTCGACGAGACCGGTAAGATCCGGTTTGCCAGGATCTATCCCGTGGACCGGCTTCCAGATCTTGACGAAACGTTGACCGCGCTGCGTGACCTCGCAAAAATTTGAAACACGGCGAGCGCAACAGCGCCCGTCCAGGAGCCCGATGAAATTTATTTCCGCAGCGGTTCTTCCCGCCGTTCTCTTTTCTGTCTTCTTCCTTTCCAATATGGGTGGAACGTCTCAATCGGCTCTTCCTGCGAAGGACGCAACCGTCGCCCCGCTTTTCGGATTCCGCAACTCGGCAGTTGAAACAGCTCTGGAAGACCGCTTCCTGGCCGTGCCCGATCCCAAGCTGGCAGAAGAACACCTGCGCATCCTGACCCAGGCGCCGCACATGGCCGGAACTCCTGAAGACAAGGCAACGGCCGACTACGTCGCACAGAAATTCCGCGACGCCGGCCTCGAAACCGAAGTGGTCGAATACCGCGTCTGGATGAACTACCCGGCGGAAATCAGCGTGGACGTGACCGCGCCCCCCGGCGTCACCATGCATGGCCCCACCCGGGAACGGGTGAACGGCGATCCCTATCAGGATGACCCTCGCGTGGTGATGCCATTTAACAGCATGTCGCCGTCCGGAGACGTCGAAGCGGAAGTGGTTTATGCGAACTACGGATCGCCCGACGATTTTCAGAAGCTCGAGCAAATGAAGATCGACGTGCGCGGCAAGATCGTGCTGGTGCGCTACGGACAAAACTTTCGGGGGGTAAAGGCGTTTGTGGCGCAGGAGCATGGAGCCGCGGGCTTGCTCATTTATTCCGATCCGGCCGACGACGGCTGGCGGCACGGAGATAAATACCCGCAGGGCCCCTGGCGTCCCGATACCGGCGTACAACGCGGCTCGATCGGTTACATGTTCCAGTTTCCCGGCGATCCCACCACGCCGGGAATCGCCTCGGTGCCGTCCCTTCCGGATTCCAAACGTACACCTCCCCAGCAGTCGGCCCAGTTGCCCACGATTCCGACGACGCCGCTTTCCTATGCGGACGCCTGGCCGATCCTCGAGCATTTAGGCGGACCGGACTCGCCTCGCGAATGGCAGGGCTCATTGCCCTTCACCTACCACGTGGGACCGGGTCCGATCCGGGTAAAGATGCACCTCAAACAGGACTACCAGTTCCGCACCATCTGGGACGTGATCGGGCGCGTACGCGGCAGTGAGCTGCCGGACGAATGGGTGGTGGCGGGCAATCATCGCGACGCCTGGGTGTATGGCGCGGTCGATCCCAATAGTGGCACGGCGGCGATGCTGGAAGCGGTCCACGGCATCGGGGAACTGCTGAAGTCGGGCTGGAAGCCGAAGCGAAGCATCGTAATCGGCAGCTGGGACGGCGAAGAAGAAGGACTGATCGGCTCCACCGAATGGGGCGAACAGCACGAAGCGGAACTGGCCAACGCGGTGGCTTACTTCAACATGGATGTGGCGGTGTCGGGCCCGAAGTTCGCAGCGTCGTCTGTACCCACGCTCAAGCAGTTTATCCGCGACGTGACCAAGGTCGTGCCCAGCCCAAAGGGCGGCATGCTGTATGACGAATGGCGCAAGACCAGCGAAGCCACGACAGACACGGGCCGCGGACCCACCCAGGACATCGGCAATACCAGCCGCGCCCCTGCCGCGCAGGGCAACTCCGATGTGCCCGTCGGAGACTTGGGCAGCGGCTCGGACTACACCGTATTTCTGCAGCATCTCGGCGTGCCCTCGTCAGACGTGAGTTCTACCGGATCGTATGGTGTCTACCACTCCGTCTTCGACAACTTCACCTGGTTCAAGAAGTTTGCCGATCCCGACTTTGCCTACGAGCAGGAGATGGCGCGAGTGTTCGGGCTGGAAGCCATCCGCATGTCCGATGCCGATGTGCTGCCCTTCGACTACGAGCAATACGGCAAGGAAATCGGCGCCTATGTCGAAGCCGCCCGGCGGAAGTCGGAGGCTGTATTCGACGGCCAGTCGCCGAATTTTGCCGAGGCGGTTCGCGCCGCCCATCAGTTCGAGCAGGCCGGGGGCAAAATCCGGCGCAAGCAGGAAAATCCCGGGAATGGTTCCGCCCGGCTGAATCAGGCGTTGCGCCAGGCGGAACGCGCTCTGCTGATTCCCCAGGGATTGCCGAACCGTCCCTGGTTCCGCCACGCCATTTACGCTCCGGGCCAGTACACCGGCTACGCGGCCGTGGTGATTCCGGGGGTGAACGAGGCGATCGACAAGCGCGATCGGGAGCGGACCCGGCAGCAAATCGCAGTCCTGGCGGCAGCGCTGAACCGCGCGGCCAGGGTATTGGAGGACTATCGCTGATGGCGCCCGGAATCGCTGCGAAAGAGATCCTGAGGACCTTGCCCTCAGCCGCGGGCGCCACTTTCCTGGCGCTGTTTCCCATCGTGAATCCCTTCGGCGGGGTGCCGCTGTTTTTCGCCATGACCGCCGACTTCCCCAACCGGGAGCGCAACCGAACTGCCCTGAAGACCGCCCTGTATGTGCTGGGCATTCTGGTGGTCTTCATGTTTTTTGGGCGTTTCGTGCTCAACTTCTTTGGCATTTCACTGCCCGTACTGAAGATTGCCGGCGGGCTGATCGTGGCCCACACCGCCTGGGGCATGGTGACGGCGTCTGCCCGCATCACCCCGGCAGAGACTGACGAGGCCGCCGGGAAAAGTGACATTTCACTGACTCCGATGGCGATGCCTATTCTTTCCGGGCCGGGCTCCATCGGCGTGGTCATGGGCCTGGCCGCGCACGCCGACAGCATGACGACGTACCTGGGAATGGTGATCGGGATCGTGGCGCTTGCCCTCAGTGTCTACTTGTTTCTGCGCCTGGGAGGACCGCTGGTCGGGAAGTTGGGGCCGGGGGCGGTCGGTGGCATCACCCGCATCTTCGGCTTTCTGATCTTCGCAGTCGCGGTGCAGTTGGTCTGGGACGGCGTAGCGGATTTCAGGACGTAGAGGGGCGGCTGAAGCTACAGCCATAAGTGATCTATCCAAGCCGGCCCAAGCAGCCGAAGATGACCCTGCCATGTCCTTCGATCCTGAAATTGCCCCGCCGGAAGCAGAAAATATTTCTGCCGAAATGCAACTGCAGTCAACCCAGACTTACGCGGAAAATGACGAAATGTCCCCGACACACGATGGGGTGTGGAGAGAAAGGGGCGAAGAGCTTGCTCCAGCGATCTATGATTCGGAGGCGCGCCCGCACCCGGCTCAGGACTGGGATGAACCCATCCAGCCTGCCGGCGAAACCGGAGAACAAGCTCAGCGGGAGATAGCATCGGACATCCGGCTGGTGCCCAACACGCAGCCGCCGGTCGGCGGGGATCGCTGGTACCAAACTCTACCTGGGCAACTGATCGAGAACTACAAGACTCTGGGCCAAGGCGCAGCCCTGATCGCGCTGGGGGCTGCCCTTGCGCTATTGACAGTTGGCTTGTCCCATCGCCGTTCGCCACTTCCGGCTGGTCTGCAAGGGTCGGAAACCATCCGGCCCGATGTTTCTCCAACCAAAGTCCTGCCGAAACTGTCTCGCCGAGCCACCAGCAGGCGCAATGCTGCCAAGTCTCTGGCCAACCCAAAAAAGGTGTCGGACCTGAAACTAGCGAAGCCTACGGCAGGGGTCAAGATTGTGCCGGGGAAAATAAGTCTTGCTTCCGCGCGAGTGGTGTCCCGGCCCCGACGCCGCTCAAATTTCAGCAGCGAATCGAATTTTGTCGCGAAAGATACCGTGATCCGCTATGGCAACCGTGGTGTGCCAGTTCCCAAATAGCCCGCGACCAACAGCCATTCTGGCGCGCTACTTGAGGCTGACCAGCTTCTCCACCAGTTCGGAGTAGTCTTTCTTTTCCAGCCCGTGCACCTGTTTGTTGTACTCGTCCACCTTGCTGGAATAGTTCATCGAGCAGAATTTCGGACCGCACATGGAGCAGAAAGCGGCTTCCTTGTAGTAGTCGTCGGGCAGAGTTTCGTCGTGCATTGAGCGCGCAGTCTCGGGGTCGAGTGACAGCGCGAACTGTTTTTCCCAATCGAATGTGTAGCGGGCATAGCTGAGCGCGTCGTCGCGGTCCTGGGCGCCGGGACGATGCCGCGCCAGATCAGCCGCGTGGGCCGCGATCTTGTACGCAATGATGCCGTCTTTCACGTCTTTTTCGTTGGGCAAACCGAGATGCTCTTTGGGGGTGACGTAACACAGCATGGCGGCGCCGTGCCACCCGATCATGGCCGCCCCGATCGCTGAAGTGATGTGATCGTAACCCGGAGCGATATCCGTTACCAGCGGGCCCAGCGTATAGAACGGCGCTTCGTAGCAGAGCTCTTTTTCCTTGTCGACCTGCTCCTTGATCTTGTCCAGCGGCACATGGCCGGGACCTTCGATCATGACCTGCACGTCGTATTCCCAGGCCTTCTTGGTCAACTCACCGAGAGTTTTGAGTTCGGCGAACTGGGCTTCGTCGCTGGCGTCGGCAATGCAGCCGGGCCGCAGGCCGTCGCCGAGGGAGAACGACACATCGTGCTTGACGAAGATCTTGCAGATATCGTCGAAGCATTCATACAGAAAATTCTGCTTGTGATGATGCGCCATCCACTGCGCCAGAATCGCTCCGCCCCGGCTGACAATCCCGGTGATGCGCTTCGAAACCATGGGCAAATACTGAATCAGCACGCCGGCATGGATGGTCATGTAGTCCACGCCCTGCTCCGCCTGTTCTTCGATGACTTCGAGCATCACGTTCTTGTTCAGGTCTTCAATGCGCTTGACCCGCGAAATGGCCTCATAAATCGGCACCGTGCCGATGGGCACGGGCGAGTGCCGCAGGATGGCCTCGCGAATCTCATGGATATTGCCTCCGGTGGAGAGGTCCATCACCGTGTCGGCGCCGAAGTGCACCGAAGTGTGCAGCTTCTTGAGTTCCTCCTCGATGTTCGAGGTCACCGCCGAGTTGCCGATATTGGAATTGATCTTGCACAGCGAGGCCACGCCGATGCACATCGGCTCCAGTTCGGGATGATTGATATTGGCCGGAATGATCATCCGCCCACGAGCGACTTCATCGCGGACCAGTTCGGGCGCCAGTTTCTCACGGTGGGCGATGCAGGCCATCTCTTCCGTGATGATGCCCTTGCGCGCGTAGCGCATCTGGGAAAAGTTGCCGTCTGAATTGGCGGCCTTGCGGCTGGCAATCCACTCTGCCCGTGGTCGGGGAATGCTGTGTCCATTGCTGCCGTTCGTGGTCATCGTGACAATTTTTCCTCTGAGGTTCTTGCGTAGATTATACGCCGCGATGTGGGCGGGCGATCTGAAGTGCCAAAAAACATAACCGCGAAGGGCGCAAAGGTCTCGCAAAGAACGCCAAGGAAGACATGCGAGGCTTTCCTTTGCGAGCTTTGCGGATTTCCTTCGCGACCTTTGCGGTAGGCTTTTGCTTTTTCCAGCACATAACATTTTCTGAGCTTGTCCGTCTAAAGCCCGAGGCCATAGAATCAGCAGTTCTCTTCCATGAGGTCAACCATGCGCGCACTCTACCTTCTGCCGGCATTTCTCTTGTTGCTGGTCGTAGTAACCTTCGGCCAAACGGCGGCTTCTCAACCAGCGGTCAATCTCGACACCATCGATAAGACCGTCGATCCCTGTGTGGACTTCTACCAGTACGCCTGTGGCAACTGGCTGAAAACGGCGGAGATTCCGCCGGACCAGACGTCCTGGGTGAGCTTTGTCGAGATTCGCGAAAGAAACGCCGGGGTCATGCGCGAGATTCTGGAGAAAGCGGCTGTCGCCAATGCCGGACGCGATGCCATTTCGCAAAAAATCGGCGATTACTACAGTTCCTGCATAGACGAAACGGCCGTCGACGCCAGGGGAATAAAGCCGCTGCAGCCGGAACTCCAGCGCATCGCGAATGTGAAAGACAAGGGCGCGCTGATGGAGGCCGTTGCCCGGGTGCAACTGCTCGGGCCCAATCCTCTGTTCAACTTTTATCCCTCCCCCGACCTGCACAATGCCAACCAGGTGATTGCCTACATTGACCAGGGCGGCCTGTCATTGCCCGACCGCGACTACTATCTCAAAGACGATGCCAAGATGGTGGCCGCGCGCCACAGTCTGGTGGAATACGCCACCCAGTTGTTCACGCTGAGCGGACAATCACCCCAGCAGGCCGCGGATTCCGCGCAGTCGGTTTTGCGCATTGAAACCGCTTTGGCCAGGGCTGCCATGGACCGCACCGCGCGCCGCGATCCCAAGACCCGCGATCACAAGATGACCCTGGATGAAGCCGTTGCCCTGGCGCCCAACTTCTATTTGAACCGCTATCTTGCGGCGATGGGCACGCCCCATTTTTCCAGTTTGAACGTTTCCAACCCGGATTTTTTCCGGCAGGTGAACGGCGTCCTGCAAGCGGAATCGCTCGACGCCCTGCGTACCTATGTGAGCTGGCATCTCCTGGACGGCGCCGCTCCCTGGCTTTCCAAGCCGTTCGTGGACGCCAATTTCAAAATGCAGCAGGCCTTGACCGGGCAATCCGAGATCAAGCCCCGCTGGAGGCGCTGCGTCAGCGCCACCGACGCCGCTTTGGGCGAGGCATTGGGCCAGCGCTACGTGGAGAAAACTTTTGGCGCCGAGGGCAAACAGCGCATGCTGAAAATGGTGGACGCGCTGGAAAAGAGTCTGGACCAGGACATCAAGACCCTGCCCTGGATGACGGAGGAAACGAAGAAGCAGGCCAAAGTGAAGCTGGACGCAATTCGCAACAAGATCGGCTATCCCGACGTCTGGCGCGACTACAGCGCGCTCAAGATCGTGCGCGGCGACCTGATGGGAAATTTCCTGCGGGCCAACGAATTTGAGGGCGAACGTCAGATTGCCAAAATCGGCAAGCCGCTGGACCGCAACGAATGGCAAATGACTCCGCCCACGGTGAACGCGTATTACAGTCCGCCGCGGAATGAAATCGTCTTTCCCGCCGGCATGCTGCAGCCACCCTTCTTCGACAAGCAGGCGGACGATGCCACGAATTTCGGGGGCATCGGGATCGTCATCGGCCACGAACTGACGCATGGTTTTGACGATCAGGGACGCAAGTTCGATCCGCAGGGCAATCTGCGGGACTGGTGGACGGCGCAGGATGGCACCGAATTTGATAAACGCGCCAGCTGTATCGCCGACGAATACAGCAATTTCGTCGCGGTGGACGACCTCAAACTCAACGGCAGGCTTACCCTGGGAGAAAACACGGCGGACAACGGCGGCGCTCGCATCGCGCTGATGGCGCTGGAGCATATGATCGCCGACGGCCAGGCTGGCCCGGCGGCGCAAACCATCGACGGCTATACCCCGCAGCAGCGGTTCTTCCTCGGTTTCGGGCGTGCCTGGTGCGAAAAACGGCGTCCGGAATATTCACGCATGCTGGTCAGTGTCGATCCCCATTCGCCGGGCAAATACCGCGTAGACGGCGTAGTGCAGAACATGCCGGAATTCCAGAAGGCGTTCAACTGCAAGGCCGGCCAGCCCATGGTGCGCGAGAACGCCTGCCGGGTATGGTGACCAGACTCACGTAGGGGCGGACGCCCTCGTCCGCCCAGTCGAGCGCAGCTCGACAGTGTTTCGGAGAATCAAATCAAGGCGGAGCCTGGCTCTGCCCGACCGCCGGCGCAGCCTATCGATAGGCGACGTGCCGATGTAGTTTCCCATACTCCGCTTAGCAGTGGCGTACGCGGTGGCGATATCAGCTAGCTTTTTTAAGACTCCCTTTCTCCTTGGTCACCACTGCGGCGTCTGTGGCCTGAGTATGCGCGCTCGGAATCTGTGCTGCTTGCTGAGTCAGCCAGGTTTCGAAACGGGTCTTGCCGAGTCGTGCGTTATCGCCCGGAACCAGTGTCCTCTCGCCGATTTTCGCTCCAGAGTAACGGGCGTTGGGATCAGCGATGACTTCGCGGGGATCTTTGAGCGAGGCCAGGCGCCGCCGGACGAGTTCGTCCACGCGAAACTGCTCGGGGCCTCCAATTTCGACGATGCCGTTTACCGGCGGGCCTACCGCAACCCGGGCCACACCACTCGCGACATCGTCGGCAGCCATCGGCTGGAAGAGCACAGGTGGCAAATGCACCTTGCCGCCAACCATGGAAATATCGGCAAGGCCCTTGAGGAACTCGAAGAACTGGGTCGCATGCACAATGGAGTAGGGAATTGAAGATTCTCTGATCAATTTCTCCTGAGCGATTTTGGCGCGGAAGTAACCGCTTTCGGACAGCCGGTCGGTTCCCACAACCGATAATGCAACGTGATGTCTTACCCCTGCGGCCGCTTCATAGGTGAGAAGGTTACGAGTCGATGTTTCGAAAAACTTCAGCACTGCTGCGTCCTCCCAGGAGGGAGAATTCGATACGTCAACGACCACGGATGCACCTTTCAGCACTTCGGCCAGTCCTTCGCCCGTGACCGTGTTGACCCCTGTGTCGGGTGCTGCCGCTACTGCTTCGTGCCCCTGCTCACGAAGTTTGTTGACAAGTTTTGATCCAATGAGTCCGGTACCGCCGATCACTACGATTTTCATAATTGTCTCCTTCATTCTTGGCCGAGGCTTTTGACATCGGCCTCGTTCAAGTCGCTAAGACAGGAACCGCCTGCCGGTTTGTTACATGATCGATAGTTTTTGGCCCGCCCCGAATCAGGGGCTTGACGTAGTTGTTCTGAGACTGTGCGAAGCCGCGCTCGATTGATCGCAGCCATCTGCCTACATTTATTCCTTGAATATTTTCCGAACTTAGACCGATTGCCCTTAAAAAATCAATACCGTACATACTGTATTTGCCTTCGCCTGGAAATCGACGCTGCTCCGTTGTTCCAGGGGGAGATTCCATTCCTCGTTTTCCAGGGTTGGCTAAGCGGTGTTTGCCTGCCTAGCTTAAGTTAGCGCTCATGGGGCGGCTGTCCCTAAGTGGGCGTAGCTTGGCCTCCTGCGTTGACTTTATTTACACCCTCCCCCTAAGATGGCTCACCCGAAGTCTGTCGCCGGGCGTTGCGGGCAATCTCTTCATGGGCGAAATGATCGGTCAGAACATCTCTTACTACCGGGTGATCGAGAAGCTCGGTGGTGGCGGGATGGGCGTGGTTTACAAGGCTGAAGACACGCGCCTGCACCGCTTTGTCGCCCTGAAGTTCCTTCCCGAAGACGTCACCCGCGACCCCACCGCTCTCACCCGCTTCCGCCGCGAAGCGCAGGCGGCATCCGCGCTCAATCATCCCAACATTTGTACTATTCATGACATCGGGGAAGAGGGCGACCAGGCCTTCATTGTCATGGAGTATCTGGAAGGCGAGACCCTGAAACATCTCATCGGCAACCGGCCGCTGGAGATGGAGACGCTGCTCTCGATCGGCATTGACGTGGCCGAAGCGCTCGACGCCGCGCACGCCAAGGGCATCGTGCACCGCGACATCAAGCCGGCGAACATTTTTGTGACCACGCGCGGAGCCACCAAGATTCTCGACTTTGGGCTGGCCAAGGTGGCGCACGAAGGGAACCGGTCACTTGATCCCACGGATGTGACGAAAACCGAGGACGCGAACGCGCACCAGCACCTCACCAGTCCGGGCTCGGCGCTCGGTACCGTGGCTTACATGTCCCCCGAGCAGGTGCGAGGCAAGACCCTGGATTCGCGCACGGATTTGTTTTCTTTTGGCATCGTGTTGTACGAGATGGCGACTGGCTCTGTCCCCTTTCGCGGTGAAACTTCCGGAGTGATCTTCGACGCCATCATGAACCGCGCCCCGCTGGCGCCGATCCGGCTGAACCCGAATCTTCCACCTAAGCTGGAAGACATCATCAACCGCGCGCTGGAGAAGGACCGCGAGCTCCGCTACCAGCATGCGGTCGATATCAAGTCGGAGTTGCGGCGTCTGAAGCGGGATTTGGAGTCCGGGCACAATTCAGCTGCCAGTTCCTCTTCCGAGCCCGCTTACAGTGGAAGCGCCGCGCCGGTGGAAGCGACATCTGCGCCGGCCCACAGAACCAGCGGATCGGCGCGCGTGGTGGCCTCAGCCTCTTCGGGCGCCGTAGCCGCGGTCCCCGAGGCTGCTCCGCCCCAGCGGTCACGATGGAAGTTCATCCTTCCGGTTGCCGTAGTTCTCCTCCTGGCAATCCTTGCCGGCGGATTCTACTGGCGCAAGCATCAGGCCGTGCAACTCACGGACAAAGATCAACTCATTCTTGCCGACTTTACCAATCAAACCGGCGACGCGGTCTTCGATTCCACGCTGAAAGAAGCGCTGGCCATTCAGCTCGAGCAATCCCCATTGCTGCAGCTGGTGAGCGATGCGGAATTGCACAGCAACCTGCAATACCTGGGCCAGTCAGGCGCGCAAAGAATTACGCCGGAGCTGGCGCAACAGCTTGGTCAGCGCCTCGGCGTGAAGGCCTACCTGGCGGGGACTATCGCCAATCTGGGACCGTCCTATGTGATTTCAATTAACGCGGTAAATTGCGCCACCGGAGAAGTGTTCGCCCGCGAGCAGGTGACCGCGCCTGACAAGACGGCGGTACTGGCGGCGGTTGCGAAAGCGGCGACCGCGATGCGGGCGCGCCTGGGCGAGTCGATGGCATCCATCCAGAAGCTCTCTACGCCCTACACCAACGTAACCACGACTTCACTGCAGGCCTTCCATGCATTTTCCCTGGGCGAGGAAGAGCATCGCATGGGCCGGGACTTTCCCCAGGCCTCGTCGTTTTACCAGGAGGCCCTGCGGCTCGATCCCAGTTTCGCCATGGGTTACGCGCGATTGGGTGTGGCCTACGGGAACCAGGGCGCGTTCACCAAGGCCATCGAGTATCTGAAGAAAGCTTATGACCTGCGCGAGCGCGTGACCGAACGGGAGCGTATGTATATCGAGTCGCAGTACGCGCTGCAGCAATTCGATTTGCCCAAGGCCCTGCAGTCGTACAAGCTCTTTGTCGCGACCTATCCGCGGGATGCGGCCGCCTGGAACAATCTGGCCAACGCCTACGGGCTGGTGGGTGACATGGAACAGGCCCTCGCCGGTTTCAAGAAGACCTGGGAAATTGCCAAGTGGAACAACGTCGCCGCCAACAATGCGGCGGGTACGCTCATTGGCATGGACCGTTTGCAGGAGGGCGAGCAATACCTGAAAGAAGCGCTGGACCAGGGCGGGAGCGACGACACCAACTACCACAGCAATGCCATGGCGGACGATTTCCTCTCGAACCGGCCGGACTGGGACAAGCATGTGCAGTGGGCTGCGGTCCGTCCTGACGGTTTCACCGTGGAGGCGGGGGCGGCGACGATCTACTTTTCCATGGGAAAAATGCATGACGCCGACCGGCTATGGGAGCACGCGGCGCAAAGGGCTGACCAGCAACATCTGCCCGATGCCGCGGGCGGAATCTATTCCGTCAAAGCCGTACACGATGCGCTGGTTTCGAATTGTTCCGCGGCCCGCGATTCCGCCCACCACGGGCTGACCCTTGACCATTCCACCGCGACTGTCCCCGACGCAGCTCTCGCCCTGGCCCTGTGCGGCGAGACGGGGCCGGCGCTTGCGGAAATACAACGCCTGGCCACGGAAGTGCCCAACAATACCCTGGTCAACGAAATCTACCTGCCTGAAGTGAAGGCCGCCGCTGCCCTGATGCAGCATCACCCCGAGCAGGTCGCCGGACTTCTGTCTCCGGCCGCTCCCTACCTACTGGTGTCGAAGGTTCCTCAGTTGCAGGGCCGAGCGTCTTTAGAGCTGAAGAATGCGCAGCAGGCCATAGCGGACTTCGAGCCCGGAATTCGCTATCGCGGCCTCTCCCTGGGGGAAGGCGCGAACGGAACTTCGCAGGTCCCCGACTACGCTCTCTGTCTGCTGGGAACGGCCCGTGCCCAGACCCAGACCGACCCGGCGGCGGCGGCCAGGACCTATCAACAGTTGCTCCTGCTCTGGAAGGGTGCCGACGCTGATTTCATTCCCGCACAGGAAGCCCGCCGGGAACAGGCGGCGCTGGCCGCTCAAGCCAGGTAGCGCCGGCGTCCCGACACCAGGAACAGCGATCGCCCAAATCCTCAGTGTCCGCCGAATCCTTTGAAGCCCTTGCGGCGCTGCTCGCTGTAGCGATGGAGAGCATCGTTGATGATGGGATAGGCTTCCGCCGCCGGCTGGATCTCATCCACTTCCACCGCTTTACCTTCCAGCTGTTTGTAATCCTGAAAGAAGCGCCGCAGCATGAGCGAGCGATGCGGCGGCATCTCGTCGGCTTCCCGGTACGTGTTGAATTCCGGGTCCTGAGTGGCGACCGCGATGATCTTGTGGTCCTTCTTCCCGGTATCGATCATGGTCATCAGCCCGATGGTGCGGGCATGGATCAGGGTCAGCGGGACCACCGCCTCCTGGCATAGAACCAGCACGTCGAGAGGGTCGTCGTCTTCAGCCAGGGTTTGCGGAATGAAGCCGTAGTTGGCGGGATAGTACACGGCGGAGTAGAGAACACGATCCAGCTTGATCAGTCCGCTGACTTTGTCGAGTTCGTACTTTACGCTCGATCCAAAAGGGATCTCGACGATGCTGTAGAACTCCTGCGGCAGTTTGTCGCCGGGGGTTACGTCGTGCCAGGGATGAATCATGCGCCCTCGTTGGGGTAGAGAAACTGCACGCATTATAGATCGGCGATAAGATCAGCCATAAAGACCGGCCATTGGGTAGTGTCCTGATTGGTCAGATCAGCTCGAATGCGCGATCTGAACTCTGCGAACTCTGCGGCCCTTCTTTGCGCCCTCTGCGGTAAAGGGTTTGATCTCGCCCGAGTTATTCAAGACTCTTAACCGCAAAGTTCGCAAAGAAGGTCCGCAAAGAACGCAAACAAGGGCAAAGAGCACCGAATCAGGACACTACCGGCCATTGGGACATCTTGACCGACGCCAGCGGCAGGAATAGAGTCATATTTCGGTGGCTATTTATGGCGGGCGAAACCCGGAAGTATCTTAAATTCGGTGGGGCGGTAGCGTTGATCCTGCTCTCCATGGGGTATCTGGCATACACCGGGGTGCAGGAGAGCAAGAGCTATTACGTCACCATCAAAGAGCTGCGTGGCATGGGCGACGGCGCTTACAGCAAGCATTTGCGCGTGGCCGGAAATGTCCAGCCCGGTTCGATCAAGCGAATCGGTACGCAAGTGGAATTTTCCCTGGTAGAAAACGACCAGCTTCTTCCCGTGGTTTACAGCGGAACCGAAGCGCCGCCAGACACTTTCAAAGACAACTCCCAGGCGTTGGCCGATGGCCACTTCGGGCGGGACGGCGTCTTCCACGCCAAAGAACTTCAAGCCAAGTGCGCCTCTAAATACGCTCCCAAGCAGCCGGACGCACAATCCTCTATGTAGAACCACGTAGGCCCGGACGCCCTCGTCCGGGCGGGCGAGCGAAGCTCGCCTGGGGTTGGCCGTTGAATTGTCCAGCGGCTCTCCATCGCAATCGCTTCCGAGCCGCGCGGAGCTTCGCTCCGCCGGGCGGGTGAGGGCACCCGCCCCTACGTGGTATCTTCCATTGGCGTGGACGTTTCTCCCATCGTCGTCCTCACCGCAGTGGTCAAGCAGTTCGGCCGCTTTGCCGCGCTCCGCGGCGTCAGCGCTGAATTTGCTGCCGGACGGCTCTATGGGATTCTCGGCGACAATGGGGCAGGGAAGACTACGCTCCTGCGCGCTCTCGCCGGCCTGGCCCATCCGACCCGCGGCACTCTCTCGATTCTCGGGACCACGGATGTGCGCTCGGTGTGCCATGAACTGGGTTACATGGCGCACCCTTCGCTGCTCTATGACGAAATGAGCGGCATGGAAAACCTGCTCTACTTCGCGCGGCTCTACGGCATCACGGATGCTTCGCGCGGCGCCGCCAATATGATCGCCGTAGGTCTCGATCCCAAACTGGCGCGTCCGGTGGCGCAGTATTCGCAGGGCATGCGCCAAAGGCTATCGCTGGCGCGAGCATTGCTCAACGATCCCAAAATTCTGTTGCTGGATGAGCCTTTTTCCAACGTGGACGTGCGTTCGGCGCGGGCCATGGTCGCGCTGCTGGCGCAGATCCGCGGCGCGGGGAAGACGATTTTTGTAGTGACCCACCAGGCGGCTTTGCTGGAGGGAGCCGCCGACGAATTTGTCTGGATGGAAGCCGGGCAGATCACGCATCGCAGCCGGGAGTTGCCGCCGGTGGAGACGCGATGAGTAAAACATCGGGTGTTCCAGCGGGGGTAACCGGAGCGACATTAGCCAAAGACCTGCGCCTGGAGTGGCGATCGAAAGATGCCATCAACTCCATGCTGTTTTTCGCCTTGCTGGTGGTGGTGGTTTTCAGCTTTTCTTTCGACCCCAATGCTGAAGAATCGCGCCGGATTGCGGGCGGCCTGGTCTGGGTCGCATTTCTTTTTGCCGCGGTGGTCGCCTTGAACCAGACCTGGGCGCGCGAACTGCGCAATCAGGTCCTCGACGCCTATCGAGTTTCGCCCGCTCCCGCGAATTCGCTTTTCCTGGCCAAGGCGCTGGGCAACTTTATTTTTGTCGTGGTCCTGGAACTCCTGATGACCCCCCTGTTCATCGTGTTCTACAAGCTGCGGGCGCTCGGTCCGGCCTGGCAGTTGCTTCCCGTAGCGGCCCTGGGCACGTGGGCCCTGGTGGTGAATGGCACGTTCTTCGCAGCCATGTCACTGCGCACCCGCAGCCGCGAGATCATGCTGCCGCTGCTGTTATTCCCGGTTTCGATTCCCGCCCTCTTGGCCATGGTGAACGCGACGACAGCGATTCTAACCGGCGAGCTTTCGGCAAAGTTCTGGATTGTGTTGCTTACTACTTACGACGTGGTGTTTACTATCGCTTGTCTGTTGTTGTTCGAACTGGTTTTGAACGCCGAATGAAGCCGATGCGAGATGAAGCCGAATGAAGATGAAACGGGTTTTCCCCATCTTCGCCTTGCTGACGGCGGCCCTGTTGACCTATGCGCTTTATGAGGCGCTGGTGGCTGCTCCCACCGAACAGACGATGGGCAACGTGCAGCGCATCTTCTACTATCATGTGCCCTCGGCGTGGACTGCGTTCCTGCTGTTCTTTATCAACTTCGTGTGCTCCATCCAGTATCTGGTGCGCCCCAACCCGGTCGCCGACAAGGTGGCAAACTGGACGGTGATCGCGATCGGGATTGCGGCTTGCATTGCTGCGTTCGCGGTCCGTCCGTTGCCGGAGGGCATCGAACCGTCGTCGGTAGCCACAACCGGACTTGCCATCGCGGGCGTGTATTTCCTGATCAAGAAATTTTTCTCGCGGGAACGGGCGGACGCCCTGGCCGTGGTCAGTGCCGAAGTCGGCGTCGTCTTCTGCACCGTGGTATTGGTGACCGGGCCGCTGTGGGCACGCCCGGTGTGGGGAATCTGGTGGACCTGGGATGTTCGCCTGACCTCGACTCTGGTCCTCTGGCTGATTTACATCAGCTATCTGATGCTGCGCCGCTTTTCCACCAGCGGGCAAACCCCGATCCTGGCCGCGGCCCTGGCTGTGTTTGGCGCGCTGGATGTGCCGCTGGTGTACTTCTCCATCTGGATTTTCCGTACCCAGCATCCTCAACCCGTTATTGGTGGCGGTGGCTCGATCGATCCCCGGATGCTGCATGTGTTGCTGATCAACTGGCTGGCGTTCCTCTGCTTCGCCGCGATGATTAGCTGGTCCCGTTATCGCCTGGAGATTCTGCAGAGAGAAGTGGAAGAAACCCAGGCGCTCGAAGCGCTGCTCGAACCCCGGAGCTCACGATGAATTTTCTCTATGCCGCCTACGCCGCTACCTGGATCATCCACATTACCTATCTGGGCACTCTGGTGCGGCGCTACCAGCGCCTGAGGGGTGAGATTGAGGAACTGAAGAAGAAGTAAGTGGGATGGAGCAATCGGCAACTGGCATTTAGCCAAATAACGCAGGTGCGACAGATTTGCTGAGCGCTGGTTGATGATTGCTGCCCTATCCCATACCGTTGCTGGACCCGGCCGCTGCGTTGGAGCGCAAGAACTCGTACTCCTCGATCATGGCGGCCACGCCAATGTTGGCAACCGTTTGCGAATTCTCCACTCGCACCACCCGGGCGGTAAAGCGCACGCGCACCGGTTCGGTAAGAGTTACGTGCGGCGGAAACGTCATGGTCACTTCAATGCGAGCGCCCTCCGTCAAAGGGCGATCGAGATAGAAAAAGACCCCGCGAGCGCTCACGTTCTGGGTTTCCGTCAACAGGTCAGCCAAACCATTGCCCGCGACCCGGACCGACGCCGGCAGGCGCATATCGAAGCGCCGCATCGTACGCCGTTCCTGAGCTCGGTGTTGCGCTGAACTCTCTCTTCGCAAAGGCATAAATCCGGATCCACCCAAATTTCACCCCAAGACAATCGGCACCAGCTCTTGGAACGACCCTAGCGCCAGATTTACTTATTCACCAACAGTTTGCAAGCGCAAAAAGCGCGGGGAACAGACTCGGTTAACGCGTCCATCGCGGGGAGGGCCTGGGGGAGGCTTGGTTTAAATGCAGACTTAGGCGAAACAAGTATCGCTGCACGCGCAGTGCCATCACGGCAGGACCGGCGCAAAGCCGTTTGGAGCGTGGAAGTAATGGGTTGCGGAGCCACTCCAGCCTTCTCACAGAGTTACGAGTGAAAGAAATTGCAGAAAAACCCGCTCGATCGACCTTCAGTATGCCTATCTTGCTGCTGGCAGCGAAGTTTTGGTCTTTTCATCGGCATCTTAAGGAGTCGCTTGCTGCATCTGACCATCGCAGGATGTGGGAAGAGTGCGTGGCTTGACAGTCTATCCGTCAGATGTTTAAGTAGTTACTTATTTTTTTGCCCTTATTCTGGTGACAAGTACGCATGCCGCTTGGCGGGGATAAGCCGGCGTGCTGCGGGTGTGCCGTTTTTCTTCCTCTCCATGAATTGGGATATTCGGAGGAGCTAGTGACATTGAATTTCCGGGGGTCGGGAACGAGATATTTCCCTGTCTTGCTGTCGTTTGCGTTGCTGCTGCTGTTAGGCGGTTGGGCGCTGCGCTCCGGTGGTCCGGTGTCGGAGTTGGCGGTTAGAGGCGCGGATCCGTCAGTCTCGACGGACTTTGCCATTCCTGAACTCTCCGCGAACCACCCCAATGCGCGCGTGAATTTCGGACAACTTCCGTTGCGGTTTGAACCCAATCAGGGTCAAACGGATGCGCGGGTCGATTTTATGGCGCGCGGAGCAGGCTACGGATTGTTTCTCACGCCGGACCAGGTGGTGCTGACGCTACGCTCGACGGCCAAGAGTGCCTCTGTCGTGCGCATGGAACTGGCGCGTGCCAATCCGTCCGCGTCCGCGACCGGAGCCAATCAACTTCCGGGCAAGAGCAATTACCTTATCGGCAACAATCCGGCAAAGTGGCATCGTAACATTCCGCAATTTGCCCAGGTGCGTTATCAGAACATTTATCCCGGCGTTGATCTCGTGTATTACGGGAACCAGGGGGAACTGGAGTACGACTTCGAAGTTGCGCCCGGCGCCGACCCCGGTCAAATCGCTTTACGGTTCCCGGGCTTGGGAAAAGCAAGTCTGGATGGCAGCGGCAATCTGGTCCTGGCCAGCGGCGGTGGCGAGGTACAGCTGAAAGCGCCGCATGTCTATCAGGAGTTCGGGACAGAGCAGCGACCCGTCGCGGGACGCTATGCCCTCCGGCCAGACGGCGAGGTGGCCTTCGACCTGGGAGCTTACGATCGCCGCCGCGCGCTGGTGATTGATCCCGTGCTGAGCTATTCAACGTATTTGGGCGGCAGTGGCAACGAGGCTTGCTCGGTTATTTTGGGGATGGCATCACCGCCTTCGGGATGTCCCGCGGTAGCGATTGATGCCTCCTCCAACATTTACCTTGCAGGCTCGACCACCTCGGCAAATTTCCCGGTTGAGCCGCCGGCTGGTTCCACGCCTGCGGCATTTCAAACCGCGCTCTCCACCGCTCCCGATATTTTCGTTACCAAGCTGAACGCGGCCGGGTCCGCGATTGTGTTCTCCACCTACCTGGGCGGAGATGGCGTGGATACCAGTGCCGGGGTGGCGGCGGATTCCGCTTTGAATGTTGTGGTGGCGGGCACCACGACTTCCAGTAATTTTCCCACCAGTACTGCGTCCGCTTTCCAGCCCACTCGCGCCAGCGCGGGCGCGCACGTTTTCGTAAGCGAACTGGATCCGACCGGAACGACGCTCCTGTACTCGACGTATCTTTCGGGTAACGGCACGGACTCCGCGCGCGGTCTGGCCCTGGACCCCAGAAATAAAATCTACGTCATTGGCGCCACTACTTCCACGAACCAGCCCGACGCAACCAGTTCCTTCCCGGCCACGGTGGGCGCGATCCAGGTGGCGTCGCTGGGCACGAGCCAGTTCTTTGTCAGCAAGGTCGACCCTACCCTGATTGGATTTCCCAGCCTGGTGTATTCCACCTACTTCGGCGGGGGCAATCCGATCGGCGGACTTACCCTGGGTGGCGCCATCGCCGTGGATGCGAATTCGAATGTGTACATCACGGGCGGGACCAACTTCCGGCACACCGGAAGCCCGACCACCGACTTTCCTATTGTCAATGCCTATCAGGGCTGTCTCGATACGCCGCCGACTTCCACCGCCACCACAAATTGCTCAACCACGGTTACCGCCGTGGATGCCTTCGTCGCCAAGATCAATCCCGCCGCTTCGGCGGGAGCGCAATTGCTTTACTCCACTTACCTGGGCGGCTCCGGAGATGATGTCGGATATGGAGTCGCGGTGGATTCCGGCCTCAGCGCCTACGTTACCGGCTCAACTGCCTCAACCGATTTCATCCTTCCCACCGGCACCACCGCATTCCAGGGCCTGAACGGGGGCGCTACGGATGCATTCGTGGGAAAATTCGGAACTCCCTGTACCGGCACCAGCTGCACCACCACCACCGTGCCTTTTACCTATTTCTCCTATCTGGGCGGCTCCGGGACCGACGTGGGTTTGGGCATCGCGGTGGATAGCCTCCAGGGCGCGCGCGTGGCCGGCTGGACGAATTCGGCCAACTTCCCGGTTCCCAACAATCCCATCCAGGCGGCTTTGAGCGGGCCCGTGGACGGATTTGTGGCGCGCATCGATACCACCGCGAGTTCCTCGATCTCGCTGGGTCACTACGCTACCTACCTGGGCGGCAGTGGCAGCGATTTTGCCACCAGCATCGCCACTGACACGCAGGGCAACAGCTTTGTCGCGGGCGAGACTTCCTCCGCGAACTTTCCGGTTGCGAATCCTGTCCAAGGTGGCCTCAGCGGTGCGGCACCGATATATTCCTGACCAAGCTGGGCCCCACCCTGAACCTGGCTCTCACCGAGACTGTGGCCCCCAGTCCCGTAGGCGTCGGCAATAACGTTACCTTTACCTACACCCTCACCAATAATGGGGACCTGACCACCGGCATTATCTTTACCGACGTCATACCGTCCACTGCCACTTTCGTCTCTGCCAACAGCTCTCCCGGCCAATCCAACTGTCCAGCGCCGAGTGCAAGCAGCACGGTGACCTGCACGGTCGGAACGTTGAACGGTGGAGCGGTTGCAACCATCAACGTGGTTCTTGCTCCGACCTTGCCTGCCACTCCACTTCAGCCTGGTTCTGTGAGTGATGGCGGAAAGGTCAGCATTTTCGGCACGTCCACGATCGTGACACCGGCTCCGCCGCCCGCCGTCGCGGTCGTGAATAATTTCGGTATTGGCGTTTCTCCGGCAACCGCAACCGTGGCCGCCGGCATACCGGCAAGCTACACGGTCACAGTCACGCCCACCGGAAACATCCCGGATGCGGTTACGTTGTCCGCCTCGGGCGCGCCTTCCGGCGGCCAAGTGACATTTCCTAACGGCGCGTCATTTACCAACCTGAGCAGCGGGGCGCAGAGCCGCCAGTTGGTGGTCAACACGACTGCGCGCGTGACCACCCCCGCCAGCCTCTTCCCCACTGGCCGGCCCTTTTATGCCGCATTGTTCCCGGTTTCAGGATTGGCACTGTTGGGCGTTGGCATTGGAGGCAGGAAGTCGCGACGGCGGCGCGTGCTGATGGCGGCGCTGCTGGGCTGTTTCTTCGCGCTGGTGCTGTTCCAGGCTGGTTGTGGCTCCAGCAGCTCGAGCTCGACCACCACGGGAACTCCGGCTGGGACCTATAACCTCACCGTAACCGCAACCTCGGGTTCGGCCACGCGGACCCAGCAGATTGTGCTGGTGGTGCAGTAGAGGACGGTGCAGTAGGAGGACGCTGCGGACGGGCGGCGCGATCCAGTGGCAGGCAGGCCGAGTTTAGGCGCCTGCGGTCAGCTTGTGGCTCTTGGACTGTGCGATGCCATACTGGCGGATCTTATAGAGCAGAGCTTTGTAGCTGATCTGGAGCAGCGCGGCTGCCTGCTTGCGGTTCCAGTTGGTCTGGTCAAGGGCTTGCCGGATGGCTTCAGCTTCAGCTTCGTCCTTGGCGCCCCGTGCCACCGACTTCAGTCCGCCGCTGGGTTCGCCGGGACCGCGCGGGCTCTCGATCCTGCCTCCGCCTACGTCATTGCGTGGTTGCAGTTCCTGCACCGCCAGCTTCTCGTCCCCCAATACCAGATAGCGCTTGATGAAGTTATTCAGTTCGCGCAGATTGCCCGGCCACGAATACTCCTGACACGCCTGCAGCATGTTGGCTGAGAGCGGCAGCGGAGGGCGGGCGTACTGCTCCGCCATGTGAGACATGAAATGCTTCAGCAAAATGGGAATCTCTTCTTTGCGTTCCCGCAGCGGCGGTAACTGCAGGGTGAAAGCATTCAGGCGGTAGTACAGATCTTCGCGCAGGCGCTTGCTCGCCAGCGCTTCCGGAATATTGATATTGGTGGCGGCCAGGATGCGAACATCCACCTTGACCACCGATCGGCTGCCCAGGCGCGAGAATTGCTGGTCCTGCAATACGTGCAGCAGCTTGGCCTGCAACAGCGGAGGCATCTCGCCAATTTCGTCGAGCAGAATCGTGCCCTTGTTGCAGAGCTCGAATTTGCCCGGCTTGGCATGGGTCGCTCCGGTGAACGCACCCGCCTCGTGACCGAACAACTCGCTTTCCAGCAAGTCGCCGGGAACGGCCGCGCAATTCACCTTCAGGAAAGTTCGATGAGCGCGCGGAGAGAGCTTGTGAATCAACCGGGCCACAACCTCCTTGCCCGTGCCGCTTTCTCCCAGCATCAGGACTGGAATGTCCACATTGGCTACCAGCGCGGCCTGGGAACGAATCTTGCGCATGGCGGGACTGGCGGCCACAAAAAATACGTCGTCGTAGAGCTCTTCCACCTCGCCCGGCAAGTTCTGCTGGTTTTTGCCCAGACACTGATCAATGACAGTGGTCAGCTCGGCCTTCTGGAAAGGTTTGGTCAGGTAGTCCTGCGCGCCCAGACGGATGGCTTGCACCACCTTGCGGGTATCGCTGACGCAGGAAAGCATTACGACTTTCAGCCCTGGCACCAATTGGCGTAACTGCTCCAGCGTCTGCAAGCCGTCAATTCCCGGCATCAGCAGGTCCAGCAGAACCAGGTCAGGGCGCAAACCCTTTTCTATCTGCTGCAAGGCGTCTTCGCCGGTGGATGCGGTCTGCACACTGTAGTCATCCACTTCCAGCAAGGTGCGGATGTAGCGCAGCATCCCGGGCTCGTCATCGACCAATAGAATGTTGACCGTGTCGGTCATTTGTTTTTGCCTTTAGCGGGGGCAGCGGACATTGGCTTGAGTGGAACGATGAAGGAGAATTTCGTGCCCGCCCCGAGCTCGCTCTCTACCCAGATCTTGCCACCCATGGCGTTCACCAGCCGGCGGGCGATGGCTAATCCCAGGCCCATGCCTTCGGCTTGCGCTTCATCCTGCGGCAGGCGAAAAAAGTCGTCAAAAACCTCAATGTGATACTCGGCGGGAATTCCCGGGCCAGTGTCGGAGACGCTCACCTTAACCGAGTTAGGGACAGGATTGTTTTGCCGGCGCCGTTCACCTGGAATCCTCGAGCTGTTGGGATCGCGGCGTTCCCACATGTAGGGTTCAGCGTGCAGCCAAACCGTGCCTCCGGCCGGCGTAAACTTGGACGCATTCTCCAGCAGATTCGAAATCACCCGCTGCAGCTTGGCCGAATCAAACGCCAGCTCGGGCAATTTTTCATTGGCCAGAAAGTAGAGCGCCAGACCCCGCTCCTGAAACCGGTGCGACCAGAGGCGGCAAACCTCCGACAGGCAGGGGTTTACGTTCCCGGTTTCGTAGCGCATCTTCATCTCGCCGGTTTCGAGAACGCTGTAGCTTAGAAAATCCTGTATGAAGTGTTGCAAACGCTGCCCGCTGCTGCGCATATCACCAAGTATTTCCCGCTGACGGTCGTTGAGCGGTCCCAACTTCTCGTCCTGCAGGAGTTCGATGTAACCGTTCAGAATCGAGAGCGGTGTTTTGAGGTCGTGGGCGGCCGATGCCAGGGCGTTGGTGGTGCGCATGGAACGCTCCCGCAGCTGGTTGTACTGGTTCGTCAACTCGTCGTAACTGGGGGGCTCCCCGGCAGGTCTCTGGGCTGGGTTCGGCGCGGGGCTGGTGGCCACAGGCTTCCCTTCTCGAGACAGACACGTATTTTCCGGCACCACTCCCATATGTGGAAAACTCACTGGTTTGTTTTCACGGGGAGGGTGCGAAAATAGTCGATCGTGTGAATTTAAATGCTCACAAATCGTATGACACGGCCTTCCTGGTGTCAACGGAAAATGCAATTCGATGGTAACGGAAGAGCAAAACCTTGCGGTCCTAACCACTTCACAGATAGTGGCTAAATGCCCTTTGTGGGGCGAATATAAAGAGAATCTAATCAGGGCCTGATGGGGCTGTAATGGCGGAGTTTCAGAGAAATCAACCCGAATCCCGGGGGTTTCTTGCCCACCCTGGCGGTGCTGACCTGGCTGGTTTGGCCCCCAAGGTGCGGGAGGTAGGCTAGGTCCGTGTTTAAAGGGGTCAGTTTGAAGCGTTTGAATCCCGTAGCAGAACGCCGTAAATGGCCGCGTCTCCCCATCGCCATACCGGTGTTTGTTCGCAGCCGCGACGAAAAAGGGAAAGAGCTTCTGGAGTTTGCCACGGCGCTAAACATCTCCGCCGGCGGCGCTCTGGTCGCCGTCCGCCGCTCTTTGCCGCTCTCCACGCAGGTTTTGCTGGAGATTCCCAGCGCGCCGCTGGCGGTCACGAATTCGCTGCCCAAGGCCGCCCGCAATCTGCGCGCCCGCACCCTGCGCGTGACCCACGCCGATGGCTATCATCTGGTTGGCCTTAAGTTCTCTCATCCACTGGTGGTTCCGCCCGCTTCCCGGGCCCCCCGCCCAAGGAAAGTTGCTTCTGCTCTGTGAAAACATTTTCCCATAGGTTCGATGGCCTTTGGAGCTGCTGAACGAGCCTTACCGGACTGAGCTCTGCCTGCGCTGGAACCTTGTAAATCTATAAATCTAAATAGTTTATACGCAGTTTAGTAGCCGAATTACGGCCCTAGCCTGGTTTGGCTCTCGGGGTGCACACTAAGGCTCGTACGAACGGGCCATGGGGCCACTAGATACTCATGACAACTATACCTTCGGTCACTTCACTGGCTACATCTCTCGGTGAGTTTCCTCCGGAATCGGTAATTTTCGGGCGGTCCGAGATTATGCAATCGCTTCGAGACCGCCTGGACAAGGTCGCGAGCGCCAACGTCCCTGTACTGATTCAAGGCGAGAGCGGTACCGGCAAGGACATCATTGCGCGCATGGTTCACGGGCTATCACCGTGGCGAACCGGTCCGTTCGTGAAGGTCAATTGTCCCGCAATCCCAGGCACGCTTCTCGAAAGCGAACTCTTCGGTTATGAAAAAGGGGCCTTCACCGGCGCTTACGGGTCGAAGCCGGGGCGGGTGGAATTAGCCCATCGCGGTACCCTTTTCCTCGACGAAATCTCCGAGCTCGACCTGGGCTTGCAGTCCAAGCTGTTGCAGCTACTGCAAGACGGGCAATTCTGCCGGATCGGCGCCCAGGAAGACAAGAAAGTTGAAGTGCGCGTGGTCTGCGCCACCAACCGGGTGCTGGAAGTGGAAATCGAGAGCGGCACTTTCCGTCAGGACCTGTTCTATCGCATCAATGTGGTCAATCTTCAAATGCCCCCTCTGCGTGAGCGCAAGGGTGATATTCCGGACCTGGTCGCCTATTTCCTGGAGCACTACAACCACAAATACAACAGCCGCGCGCGGACTCTTTCGGGAGACCTGATGTCTGCTTTGCAAAAGCATCACTGGCCGGGCAATATCCGCGAACTTGAGAACCTGATCAAGCGCTACGTAATTCTGGGGAACGAGGAAGTCATCAGCAGCGACCTGGTGGCGCACCAGCAGGAATTTCCCACCCTCGACCTGAACTTCGATGGGCCGATCGCGCTCAAGACAATTACGCGCCAGGCTACCCGGGAACTGGAACGCAAGGTCATCCTGAAAGTCTTGCAGGCTCACCACTGGAATCGTAAGCAGGCGGCACGCGCCCTGAGCATCAGTTACCGCGCCCTCCTGTACAAGATTCGTGATGCCGGTCTGCCTCCCAACCGCTCCTCCCGGCGCCGGGTAGATCCGCTGCCGCCCCAGGACGTCGCCGCCGACTGAAGTCCAACCCAATGTGTGGGGCGGACAACCCTGTCCGCCGCCTTTGACTTTCTTCTTCGCGGTCTACCAACGCATTCCACCCAGCGGAACAAATTGCCGGCTCCGAGGCCAAAAGGCGGACAAGAGTGTCCGTCCCACACCACCGGTGCTATAGTTTTCTATTGCAACCAGGCAGTCGTGGTCTTTCGAACCGGTTTTTTCTGCCATCTTCCATTCTGCGAGGCGAACCGTGAAAGGTGATTCCAAAGTCATTGCAGTCCTGAGTGAGGTCCTCAAAGCGGAATTGACCGCCATCAACCAGTATTTCCTGCATGCGGAAATGTGCGAAAACTGGGGTTATGAGAAGCTGGCCAAGCATACCCGCGCCGAATCTATCGAGGAGATGCAACACGCCGAAAAGCTGATCGAACACATTCTGTATCTCGACGGCACTCCGAACATGAGTGACTATTTCAAGATCAATATCGGGCAGAACGTAAAGCAGCAGCTGGAGTTCGATCTCCAGGTGGAGTATGACGCGGTGAAACGCCTGAACAGCGGCGTCGAAACCTGCGTCAAAGCCGGAGATAATGGTTCGCGCGATCTTCTGGAAGGAATTCTCACCGACGAAGAAGAGCATATCGACTGGCTGGAAGGACAACTGCACGCCATCGGCGAAATGGGTCTGCAGAACTATCTCGCTCAACAGCTGCACGAAAAGAAAGAATAGCGGCCCGAAGCCGGCCGCGATAACCGCAAGCGCCACCCTGGACGTTCAATGAAGACTGATTGTCAATCCATGCGAGCTTTTCCTGCCGTGGCCCTGCTGATGGTTTGCCTGGCCTTGCCGCTGGCGACGCGAGCCGACGAAGGCATGTGGACCTTCGACAATTTCCCGGCGAAGGCGGTCGCAGCGAAGTACGGCTTCACGGCTTCGCCGGCGTGGCTCGATCACGTGCGGGCCTCGTCGCTGCGAATCGCGGGCGGATGTTCCGCTTCGTTCATCTCGCCGCACGGCCTGGTCATGACCAACCACCATTGCGTGGTCGACTGCGTCCAGGCATTGTCGACGCCCCAGCAGAACCTGGTGGAAGCCGGCTTTACCGCCCAGACCGCCGCGGAAGAGCGGAAGTGTGACAACTTCGAGCTTGACCAATTGACCCAGATCCGCGAGGTGACGGCTGATATCCAGCAAGCGCTCGCGGGCAAAACCGGCGAGGCCGCCAATGCTGCGCTGCACGCCGAAGAAGCCAAGTTGCAAAAAAGTTGCGGTTCGGATCCCAACATCCGTTGTGATGTGGTGTCGCTTTACCACGGCGGCGTCTACGATCTGTATCGCTACCGGCGCTACAACGACGTGCGCCTGGTGTTTGCGCCGGAGTTTCAGGTGGCGCAGTTCGGCGGCGATCCCGACAACTTTAACTTCCCTCGCTTCGACTACGATATCGGCCTGCTGCGCGCCTACGAGGGCGGTCACCCCGCTGCCAGCCCCGACTACCTCAAGTGGAACACAAACGGTTCGAAGGACGGCGATCTGGTATTCGTGTCCGGAAATCCCGGTGGCACCAGCCGCGAGCTTACCGTCTCACAACTGGAGTTTCTGCGCGACAACTTTTATCCGCCTGTGCTGCCCAAAATTGCCGAGTATCGCGGACAACTGGAACAGTTCGTCACCCGCGGCCCCGAACCGGCGCGCGAAGCGAACGAAGACTTGTTTTTCGTCGAGAACGGTTTCAAGGAACTGATGGGAGAGCAGCAGGCGCTGCTGGATCCGGAATTTTTCGCGATCAAGGTGCGGGAAGAGCAACGCCTTCGCCGGGCGGTCGCGTCCGATCCCAAGCTGGCGCCGGACAGGTCGGCGTGGGATGAAATCGCCAAGATCCAGCACACGCGGGCGCAGCTCTACGTGCAGCGTGGGGCGACCACTGGCCTGTTTTACAGTTCCGGACTGCTCGGTCAGGCGGTCCGATTGGTGCGCGCAGGCGTCGAACGCACGAAACCCAACGGCGAGCGCCTGCCCGAGTACACCGATCAGGGACTTTTCCAGGTACAGCAGGAGATTTCCGCAGGCACTCCGATTTACAAGGACCTGGAAGAACTCAAGCTCACCTACCTCTTTACTTTCGTACGGCGCGACCTCGGAGCAGACGATCTGTTCGTCCGGAAGATGTTGGGCAAGGAGTCGCCAGAACAGCTTGCCCACAGGCTCGTGGCCGGCAGCCATCTTGACGATGCCAAGGTGCGCGAGGGGCTTTTCACCGGCGGCGAGCCCGCGATTGCGGCTTCGACCGATCCCATGATTCTTTTCGTCGAATCCATCGATCCCGATCTGCGTGCCGTGCGCAAGGAGTACGAGAGCCGGGTGGATGCCCCAACTCGAGCTCCGGCAGAGCGGATCGCAAAGGCGCGTTTCGCCGTTTACGGCAGGAGCGTGGATCCCGATGCAACCTTTACCCCGCGTCTCAGCTATGGCACCGTGAAAGGCTTCAACAACGCGCAAGGAGTCTTCGTACCGCCATATACCTCGATCGGCGGTCTCTTCAATCGCGCAACCGGCGCGCCCCCGTTCGCCCTGCCGCAAAGTTGGATCTCGGCCAAACCGGAGCTGAACTTATCCACGCCGATGAACCTTTCCACCACGAACGACTCGATTGGCGGCAACTCCGGCAGCCCGCTGATCGACAAGAATGCCGAAATCGTGGGTTTGATCTTCGACGGAAATATTTTCTCGTTGGGCGGGAATTATGCCTACGACGCGGCCAAGAATCGCTCCGTGGCGGTCGACAGCCGGGCCCTGCTCGAGGGCTTGCGCAAGGTGTACCACCTCAACCGCATCGTCGATGAGATCGAGTCAGCGCGTTGATCGATGGTGTCGCGACTCCGCCGGCCCTTTACCGATTCCCGGCGTCAATGTGTCTCGGCGCATCGTGGAGATCGCGTTCGTCACGCAGGGTCTACACTCTCCAATAATCCGGCCTCCACTGGCTTACTGCCTTTTTGATCTCAGTCCTGGGCAATTTTTCCGATAAGGCTCTCGCGGCCAGCGCGGGAAGCTCCGCATCGGAGGCGAAACGCAGCCCCACCAGTTGTGATTCCGAGAGTTCGACAATGCGGCCTCGCAAAGGCTTGTCCACAAGAATTGCAAGCCGCAGGCGTTCTTCCAGGCGGATAACCCGGTCCTGTACCTTGAGAGCGTAGATCCGAATCCTGAGCACGGCTACGACGGCCGCAAGCGCCAGTACCACCCACCAAGCCGCGAGCAGGCCTGGATGTTTGACCAAATGCACGATGGCTACGATCACGGTAATCGCAAATACCGGCAGAACGAAGAAATGGAACGGCGGATCAAGGCGGACGTGATTGGAAAAATTTTGAGCCACTTTATCGGACATGGAACGCTCCTGGGGTGACTGAGAAACACAATGTAGGCGCGAGCGTCCTCGCTCGTGCGGCAGCTCCTCGGATGGTTCGCGAGAGCCTCTTGTTGCTGCAGCTATGCGCGCCCTGGTCGTTTCCACTGCAGCACGAGCGAGGACGCTCGCGCCTACATTTACTGCTTTTTCTTTTTTCCGAATAGAGCGCCCAGCGCATCCGCCGGAGAAGCCGACTTCCCGGAAGAATTATTTCCTCCGGTCAGTCCCCCCAGGGCGCCGCCCAGGCCGCCTTTCAGCTGACTACCCACCATGCCCTTTACGTCGGGCATGAAGTGCGGATCGGAGGTTGTGCCCTGGATGAAGAAGGGAATGCCGCCGCCTTTGCCGCCCATGCCTGCGAGTTGCGTAAGCCCAGCCACCGCGCCACCGGAAAGACTCGCGGTCATTTTGTAATCGAGCGCGCCCGCCGGGCTGATGGTTCCATTCCCCGTGACCGTGCCGAGAGCGGGAATCGTCAGGTTAATGTTCTGCGTACGCACGCCCTCGGGGGCCACGCGCGCATCCGTGCTCAGGTTCTGAATGGAGGTGTCCGATCCAGTTTTCGTTCCGGACAGCGCCGAGATCGCGGACATTTTGGAGGCAAGATTGAAGCCGGCGAGTTTGGTTTGCGCCAGGCGAATCGGTCCAGCGATGACTAACTTATCTACCGGTCCGGTGATTGCCACATTGACGGAAAGCGTCCCACCCTCCAGTTTTGATCCAGAAGGCAGCACGATGGCGAGCGCGGGCAGCATGGCCTGGAGGTCGTCTACCGGCATGCCGTCGGCGTTGAGTTTCATGTTCAGGATGGTGGATTCGCCCTGGCTCTGGTAGGTGCCGGTAAGTTTGGCCAGGGCCTTGCCCACGGAAACGTCGCCCTGGGTCAAAGTTCCCGACTGCTTTTGCAGATCAAAATCTGTAGCGTATTTCACCACCACCGGTTCCGTTGCCGGCGTACCCTTTACCGCCAGCTTGAGCTTGGCGGCCTTCAGCGTGCCGCTGGTACGCAACACGTGTCCGTCGGAGTTGAGGGTGCCGTCAAAATCGGCGATGCCGGCGATCCCGGTGGCCGGGTCAACGAATCCGGAGGCGGTCAGGTCCAGTCCTTTGACATTCATTTGCGCCTCGATCGGACTCGCCGAAACGTCGGTGGAGTTGATCGGCCCCGCCTTGCCGTCGAGCTTCGCCTTGCCTCCGGCGGGAAGGTCCGCGGTGATGGTGAAGGGGAACTGCGACGTCGGCGAGAAGTCGCGCACGCTGATGTCCACGTTGTCATACACATGAGGCTTGATCGAGGAGTTCGCCCGGTTGACCGAAAGGCGGCCATCCTTTACGTCGAGCTTGCGGACGGAAAGGTCCGGCGTAGAGGACGGTGCACTGCTCGCCGGCGCAGCTTTCGCCGCAGGCTCGGATTTGTTGCCCAGGCTGGAAAAGTTCCACTTTCCCGAGGCATCGCGCAGCAGGGCGATGTCGGGCTTGTCCAGGGTGATATCGGTGACATGCAAAGCTTTGGAAAAGATCAGCGGCATCACTTCCACGCCCACCTTCAGCGACTTGGCGCGGATGAACGGGTCCTTGCTGAAAGCCGGATCATCAGCGATCGAAAGATCCTCCGCAGAAACGCTTCCGGAAAGGATGGAAAGACTCAGATTGCCGACTTTGACCTCCCGCCCGAGAGCTTCAGTAAGGGCAGACTCGAGTTTGGGACGGAAGCTATTTACGTTGATGAGGAAGGGAAGCGTGATGACGATGAGCAGGAGGACGGCTACGACGATCCCGACAATCTTCAGTGCTTTCATGACAGGAACTCCTTCACGAACCTTAAGAGCTTGAGAGGGCCGATGACACAGTGGAGAAGGCCGCGAGTGGCACCCAGTTTACCAAAAATTAAACTATCGGGGCTCCTGGGTGAGCTCGGGATTGGGGGCGGGGCCGCCGTAGATTTCCTTCTGCCGCTGGTCTCGCTGCGCGTTCATCATGCGGGTGGTTGCATCCATCTCGGCGCGGGCTTCCCGAGTTCGGCCCAGGTGCTGCAGCAATTGCCCGCGCAGATAGTGGACACTGGAACTCCCGGGATCGAGTTTGGCCGTGGCATCGATCTCAGCCAGGGCCTGGACGTATTTCCCTTCATGCTGGTAAACCTGGGCCAACTGGTAGTGCGAACTGGCCAGCGAAGGGTCGAGACGCAATGCCTTGCGCAGATTTCTTTCCGCTTCCTGATTGTTTCCTTGTAAAGAATTCACCAGGCCCAACTGGTCGTAGTTGTAGGCAACGTCGGGCTCGATGGCTGCGTCTTTCAGAAATTCTTCTTTCGCCCGCGCCAGTTCCTGCTTTTTGAAATAGGCCACTCCCAAATTGAAGTGCACGAAAGGAAGTCTGGGATTGGCCCGGGCGGCGAGGTCGAGTTCCTTGATGGCCTGGTCATATTCCTCACGGTTGATGTGGGCCTTGCCCAGCAAGAGATGCAACTCGGGAGAGTCCTGGCCGGTTTCGACGAGCCGGCCAAAGGCGCGCGCCTCCAGGTCAGGGCGAGTGGATTTGCCGGCTGCGATTCCCAAAACGTACAGATAGTTCAGCTGCGTCGAAGCTTGCGGCCAGAGCGGTTCGAGCGTGTTGACAGCATCGGCATAGCGTTCGTTAAAGAAGTAGCAAAGTCCCAGCAGGTAACGTGCCTGGTAGGAGTCCGGCGCGTCGTGCAACACCGATTCAAAAGGCGCGATGGCGGCGCGGAAATTATTTTGCCGGTAGTAGACCAGTCCGACGTTGAGACGAATTCCGGACACTTGCGGCGCCAGATGTTCAGCCTTCTGCAACATTTCCAGCGCCTGCGGCCACTGCCGGCGACGCATATGGACTACACCCAGATTGGCGTAGGCGCTGGCGGCCCGCGGATCCAGGGCCAGCACTCCACGAAAGGAACGCTCGGCCAGGTCGAGGTCATTCTTTTTCAGCGCGGCCTCACCCTGTTGAAACAACCGCTGCGGGCTGGAAGCGGGTGGCGGCGCCGCCGCAGTCTGGGCGTCCGCAAATGAGATCAGCGCGAACAGAACGATGGCGAGGAGCCTTGACAGTAATTTCACTCTGCTGTAGTGTCCGCCAGCGACGGCCTGGAATTCAAGCCGGGTCCGGGAAGGATGGAAATGAGGGATGGGGTTGGCGTCCTCTGCCAGTTCTCTGCGCGCTTTGCGGTTAAAGACTTTGACTGTCAAGCCAGCTAAGATCGCAAAGTAGGTCTTTCGATGCGAATCCCCGGATTCGTACCTTCGATTTGATCAAACGGTGAGCGCGCGGCTTTCAAAATTATGGTTAAGACCTCAGTCATCACTATTCGGGACGTAGCCAAAGAGAGCGGCTTTTCGTCGACCACGGTTTCCATCGTTCTCAATGATGCTCCCTTGGCGCGTTACATTCCGCCGGCGACCAAGAAGCGAATTGAGAAGGCGGCCAAGAAACTGGGATACCGTCCCAACCTGTTTGCCCGCTCCCTGCGCAGCAAGCGCAGTCATACCGTCGGGGTCATGGTTTTCGACATGACCGATCCGTACTGCACGCTGATTCTGCGCGGCATCGAAAATTCTCTTTACCAATCTTCCTACCTCCCGATTCTCACCGACGTGCACAACGAGCGCAGCCGCTTCGAACGCTATCTGGAGATGCTGCTGGACCGCCGGGTAGAGGCACTGATTGTGCTGGCCAACTGGCTGTTCGTCGATATCGATGTTTTGGCCGATCTCGAACGGAGCAGTATTCCCAGTGTGATGATCGCACGCGAGCTGCAAACCGATACCGTCAGCTCGGTGATCGTCGATAACGAGATGGGAGCGTACTCGGCGGTAGAACACCTTCATTCCCTGGGACACCGCAAGATTGCGTTCATCCGCGGGCCTAAAACTCTGGGGGACAGTGCGCCCCGCTGGCAGGGAATTCGTTCGTTTGCCAAAAGCGCCGGCCTGGAACTCGATCCGCGCCTGATCGTGGACCTGCCGGATTCAGGAGATCCGATTTCAAGTTTTGAAGCGGGCTACAAATTAACGGAGGAACTGATCAAGAGGAAACGGGCGTTCACTGCGCTAATGGCCTTTGACGACATGACTGCGTTTGGTGCCATACGTGCACTCGCGAAGGCCGGCCAGCGTGTGCCCGAGCATTGCTCGGTCATAGGGTTTGATGACGTCGCGGCTTCCAGCTTGTATACCCCGGCGCTCACGACCATACGTCAACCTATGGAAGCGATGGGCGCGATGGCGGCGAACCTGGCCATCGAAGGCATCAATGCGGTACTTGAGAAGCGGGAAATATCCGCCGTACACCGCAAGATGGCGCCCGAACTGGCGGTGCGAGAGTCCACTCGAAGTCTGCTTTAGCCAGAAACCCGGTCAAACGGCGCGGTTTGCCGGGATATTCAAAAAGCTGACCGGCATCATTTTCTGCCTTTTTTTCTTGACACTTGCAATTGACCTCCCGCAATATTCATGGCTATTGATTCGTTTCAATAAACCCTTTCATTTGAAAATGGCGTGCTGGACGCCCGCGCCGTTTCGATGGAAGCAGCAAAGATGTTGACCGCCGAGCCTCCTCCACATTGAGGCACGGCAGTTTACCGGACGGGTTCGAGACTTAGATGATTCCGCGCACCGGGCAACAACAGTACTAGGATTCTCAAGAGCTGGGTCCGGCAATCTCCGGGTGGTTGAAAAAATATTTGGGGGTATTTATGAAGTCCTGCGTGCTTTGGCTAGGTATTTTGCTGTCTCTTTCGCTGGCTGCCTGGGGGCAGGACTCGGCTTCCATTACCGGGACGGTGACCGATCAGAGCGGCGCCGCGGTTCCCAACGCGCAGGTCACGGTCAGCAGCCCGGAGCGCGGGATTGTCCGTCCCACTACGACCAACAGCAGTGGTGACTACCTGGTTGCGGGTTTGCCCTCCGGTTCGATCAACGTGAGCGTAGTGGCCCAAGGCTTCAAGAAGTATGAAGTCAAGGGCGTAATTCTCCAGGTAGGCCAGAAGGCGCGTGCGGACATCGCGTTACTGGTCGGCGCGATCAAGGAAGAGGTCACGGTGGAAGGAACCAACGTGGCCCAGGTGGAGACACAATCGTCAGATCTGACGGGCACGGTCGACGGAAAGCAGATCACCCGGTTGCAATTGAACGGCAGAGACTTTGCCCAGCTGATTACACTGGTGCCCGGCGTGAGCAACCAGTCTGGCCAGGACGAAGGCACGGTCGGCATCAATGGCAGCGTGGCCTTCAGCGTTAACGGAGGTCGCACCGAGTACAACAATTGGGAACTTGACGGCGGCGACAACATGGACAACGGCAGCAACGGGACGCTGAATGTCTATCCCAGCCTGGAAGCCATTGCCGAATTCAAGGTTCTCACCTCCAACTATGGCGCGCAATACGGCCGTAACGGTTCGGGCACGGTAGAGGTAGAAACCAAGTCCGGTACCAACCGCTTTCACGGCAACGCATATGAATTCCTGCGCAATGACGCCTTTAACGCTTTCAATTATTTTGACGATCCCACCGCGCCAAAACCCGGATACAAGAAAAACGACTTCGGATACACCATTGGCGGCCCCATCTGGAAGGACAAAACTTTCTTCTTCTGGTCGCAGGAATGGCGCCGCGACCGGGTGCCGGGCCAGGTGTTCAGCCAGTTTGTTCCGTCGGATGCCGAGCGGGCGGGGAATTTCAGCGACTTGTGCCCGAACCCGACAACCAGTGACTTTTCCGATTGCCCGGCCGTTCCGGGATTCCTGGATGGAACCGGACACACGCCTGATTTGACGATCGTGCCGGCATTCCAGGCCAACGCGGTCGTGGCCCAGGCCCTGCTTGGCATGATCCCGGCCGCCAACGCGGGACAGCCGGGAGCGGAGTTATTCAACGATTCTCCAGTGCAGCCCACGAACTGGCGCGAGGAATTGATTCGCGTCGACCACAATCTGACCGACAAAGAGCGGGTGACTTTTCGCTACATTCATGATTCCTGGAGCACCGTCACCGCAACTCCGTTGTGGACGAACCAGGGAAGTTTTCCGACCATCCAGACCGCTTTCAGCGGACCTGGGGTGAGTATGGTGGCCCGGTTGAACTCGACCTTTTCACCCACGCTGTTGAACGAATTCGTAGCCAGCTATACCACCGACCATATTGTCTTGAATAACCTGGGCAACTGGCAGCGGCCCTCTCCTTTCCCCATGGGAGACTTGTTTCCCGGAAATGGCGACGGCATTTTGCCTGGAATCAATCTTTCGGGGGGCAACGCGTACGGCGGCGGTTTCGGACAAGATGCGGGCTATATCCCGAACGGGCCTTACAACTCCAATCCCACGTACAGCTACCGGGACAACATCAGCAAGATCATCGGAAAACACAACCTGCAGTTTGGCGCCTACTTCGTCGCGGCCCAGAAGAACGAGTTGGGCGGAGAACTGGCCGCGGGTTCGATCCCGGGATACTTGACTTTTGATTCGTCGAACGGCCTTTCGAGCGGCAATCCGTTCGCCGACTTGCTGCTGGGCACGATCACCAGCTATGGACAGCAAAACACCCGTCTCAAGTACTACAACCGCTACAAAATACTTGAGCCCTACTTTCAGGACGACTGGCACGCTACCAGCCATTTGACTTTGAACCTGGGCTTGCGCTTGAGCCTGTTCGGTACCTATCGGGAAAAGCAGCAGCAAGCCTACAACTTCGATCCCGCAGCCTATGTTCAGGGCGACACTTTCGTGGATCCCGATACCGGCATTGTCTCCGGCAATCTCTTTAACGGAATTGTTCAGTGCGGGGTGGCCTCAGTGCCCGCCGGCTGCATGAAGGGACATCTGTTCAATCCGGCTCCCCGCATTGGATTCGCCTGGGACCCCCGAGGCAACGGCAAGACGGCAATCCGGGGCGGTTACGGTATTTTCTTCGAGCACGGCAATGGCAACGAGTCGAGCACCGAATCGCTGGAGAACTCTCCCCCTCTGGCTTTCGCATCGCAGCAGAACAACATCCAGGACTATGCCGCCCTCGGCGGAGGAGCGGGTTCGGCGTCGCCGCCCTTTCCTCTGAGCGTGACCGCAATTCCCACCAAGGCGACTTGGCCCTACGTGCAGCAGTGGCACTTCGACGTGCAGCATGAAGTGTTGCCGAGCACCGTGGTGACCGTTTCCTACGTCGGAAGCAAGGGTACGAAGCTGGCCCGCGAAACCAACCTCAACCAACTGCGCGCGGTGCCGCTAAGCCAGAATCCCTACAAGCCGGGTGAGCCAATCGATGGCGGAGTCGACGGGCTCGGCAATCCCATCCACGACGACTGCGGCACAATGACCACGCCCAGCGGCGTCCCCATTGTGGGCCAGGCGGCGCTTAATCTTTCGGTGGCTTGCGGAGGCAGCGCCGATCCTTTCCGCCACTTCCTGGGATACTCTGACATTGCCAGTGTGCAGAATGCGGCATCCTCGACGTATCACGCCTTGCAGGTTTCGGTACGGCGCAGCGTCGGCAGTCTGCAGGTAAGCGGCGCTTACACCTACAGCCACTCCATTGACGACGCGTCGGACCGCTTTGACGCCAGCTTCGTCGATTCGTCGAACCCCTCAGCCAATCGTGCCAGTTCCAATTTTGACGAGAGGCACATCTTCACCGGTAGTTACATCTGGGACCTGCCGTTCTTCAAGGCTCCGGGGCTTGCCAACAAAATACTCGGCGGGTGGGGATTCTCCGGTATCGCCAGCCTGCAGAGCGGAACGCCGTTCAGCGCGGTCAGCAGCGGCTCGAGCGGCAGCTTTACCGACAATGCGGGCGTGGGCAACGGGTTGGCGAGTTCAGGATCGCGCCCTGATTTAATCGGCGATCCGCGGTCCGGCGTGGTTCAACCCCCAATGCTGCAGGAAGGATTCGGACCTTTGCTCTACAACCCGGCCGCGTTCGCGCTTCCCCGCGGCCTGACGTTTGGGGATGCCGGCCGGAATATTCTGAACAATCCGCGCCGGATCAACTTTGACATGGCCCTTTCCAAGCGTTTCGTCATCCGGGAATCAATGGCATTCGAGTTCCGCGCCGAGGCCTTCAACGTGTTCAACCACACCCAATTCGGGGCCATTTCCGGGGATTCCGGCTCAGGGGCGAACGCGGTGAATTCCGACAGCAACAAGTTCCCGTCTAACAACTACCTGTTTACGGGCACCGCACACAATGCGCGCATCCTGCAACTGAGCCTGAAATTTGTTTTCTAGGGTTGATAAAACTAGATAAGAATGCTGGCCTGCCAAAATCGGGGCCAGGTTATTTTGTCGCTGAAGATCGCGTTGCCTGGTTGTCATCCTGAGCGAAGGGAAAACTTCGCTTCGCGAAGTTTTCACGTAGTCGAAGGACCCCTACGAGCACACCAGACCCCGCGTGGCGCGGAGGAGTGTCCAAGGCCACCACATCCCACATCCGTAAGCACCCGCGAAGCTATAGGGGTCCTTCGACTTCGCAGGCTTGCCCGCTTGCGGGCAAGCTTGCTGCGCTCAGGATGACAGAATGTGGGGACTATCCCGCGTGAACATGCTGGCCAGCTGAAGCCACGACCGTCAGCGCCTGCTCCAGATCGGCGATCAGGTCGTCTGCATTTTCGATGCCCACCGAAAGCCGGACCAGTTGCTCCGTCACTCCCATCTTCTGACGTTGCTCGGCGGAGATCATTCCGTGCGAGGTAAGCGCGGGAATCGTGACCAGGGAGTCCACGCCGCCCAGGCTCGGCGCCAGGGCTAAACAGGTGCAGCGCTTCCGCCAAGCGCCTGGCGTCTTCTCCGCTGCCATCAACCTCGAAGCTCAGGACACCACCGCCGCCATGCATCTGCTCCATCGCCAAACCGCGTTGCGGATGGCCTTCGACAAAGGGATAGTGCACCTGCCGCACCTTGGGGTGTTGCGCCAGGAACTGGGCGACCCGCAAGGCGTTGTCATTCTGCCGCTGCACCCGCACGGCCAGGGTCTTGATGCCGCGCAGAAGCAGCCAGGCGGCATGAGGATCCATAACTCCGCCGAGTGTGGTGCGAGTTTCGTGGATTTTCTGGATCAGGTCCCGGCGTCCGGCAACGATGCCGCAGATCAGATCTGAGTGTCCGGCGAAATATTTAGTGCCGGAGTGCATGATCAGGTCAATGCCAAAATCCGCCGGACGCTGGTTGATGGGCGTGGCAAAAGTGCTGTCGATGAAGGTGATCAGATTGTGCTGCCTGGCCAGGGCTGTCACCTTGCGCAGGTCAACCACGCGCAGGGTGGGATTGGTCGGCGATTCCAGGTAAAGCAGCCTGGTGTTCGGCCGGATCGCGACCGCATGCTGGTCGTATTCAGTGGTGTCTACAAACGTAGTCTCGATGCCGAGTTTGGGCAGCCATTGGCTGAAGAACTTTGTGGCTCCGCCGTAAATGTCCCGCTGGGCAACGATGTGATCGCCGCTTTTCAGCAGGGCCAGGATTGAGGTGGTAATGGCGTTCATGCCGGAAGCGAAGAGCAGTGCGGCATCGGCGCCTTCCAGTTCGGCAATCGCCGTTTCGGCCACCGTGTGAGTCGGGTTGCCGTAGCGGGTGTAGAACATGTCGGTGGAGATGGCCCGCACCTGCTGGTCGTTGTCGGTGACTTCGAAGGTGGAAGTCTGATAAATCGGAGTGGCCAGCGGTCCATTCTTCTTGTGCAGATCGCTGCCTGCCCGAACCGCCTCAGTTTCCGGGTGATGCTGATGCTTTTTCATGCGTCCTCGCTTTTGATCGTTTCATTTCCCCTGGATGGACGTCCGTGTCAGGAGTTTCCCCCGACGCGTGTCAGAAATTTGCCCCGGACGGATGTCAGGAGTTTGCTCCGGACGCGCCGTGGAAGGGCACGGCTTCCAGCCGTGCCAAAAGAGGCGTCAGGCGACCGGCTTCAGCCGCAGTGGCGTCTCGATGTGACCAAAATGTGCGCTCGGCGAAATTGTTCACAGCGGCTGAAGCCGCCCCCCAGCGACGCTTCTTCGCACGGCAGAAGCCGTGCGCTTCCACATCGGGGAGACTTTCGATTCCGAACGATCGCGCGCTTGCTATGCCTGCAAGAATGTGGCCTCGAATGCCGGTACAGGAGAAAGCCATGCGGCGGAGCGCTCGTGGCGTCCGCTGGTGAGCTTTTCAAATTCCGCTTGCAAGGCGCGGGTAATCGGGCCAGTTCTTCCGTTGCCAATCTTCCGGAAGTCGATCTCCCGCAACCCAACCACCTCCGCGGCCGTGCCGCAGACAAAGACTTCGTCGGCGATATACAGTTGGTCGCGGGAGATTGGTTCCTCGACGATGGTGAAACCCAAGTCTCGCGCCAGCGTCATCAAACTGTCGCGCGTGATGCCTTCCAGTATTGCCCCTCGGCTCGGAGTGTAGATCACGTCGTTCCGCACCAGAAAGATGTTCTCTCCCGTGCACTCGGCGACGTAGCCCTGAGGATCGAGCATGATGGCTTCGTCGAATCCCGCACGATGGGACTCGGTCTTGGCCAGAATCGAACTCACGTAGTTTCCCGCCACCTTGGCCTTGGTCATCATGATGTTCGGATGCAATCGCGTAAAAGAAGCGATGTTGGCGCGGACGCCGTGTTCCTTCGCTTCGGCGCCAAGAAAGGCAGTCCACTCCCACACCGCGATGATCAGCCGGGGTTTGCCGCTGTCCACCACCAGGTTCATGGCGCCGTCCAGGTAAATGACCGGACGGATGTAGCAAGCAGAAAACTTGTTGGCGGCAATCGTCTTGTGAATCGCTTCGCTCAGGGTATCGCGAGTCCAGGGAAGATCGCGGAAGCCCACGATGAGGGCGGAGTCCAGCAGGCGGTCGACATGCTCTTCCAGTCGGAAAACAGCCGGGCCGCGGTCCGTGGCATAACAACGAATGCCTTCAAAGACAGTGAAACCATAGTGCAGGCCGGCGTTGATGATTGGAACTCCGCTTTTCGCAGCATCCTTCAACTCGTCGTCGAGCCATACATACTCTGCCGGATTTGCCATGAAAGCCCTCACCTCCCAACCGAACAGGTCAACAACCGTTCAAGGGTAACGTTCGCGGGCCAACTCGGCAAGGGTATGCTGGGCGCACCTTGCGGTTAAGGACTTACCGCAACGGTCGCAAAGGGCACCGCAAAAGGCCGCAAAGGGAAGGGAACGCCGCCCGGTGTCGGGATGCTGCGGGCGGGTGATCCGCCGCGCGATTTTATCCATCTATAATGCGAGTCCTATGGAACTGGGTCTGAAGGGAAAGGTTGCGATTGTGGCCGCGTCCAGCCAGGGGATTGGCCGCGCAACCGCCGAGGCTTTCGCCGCCGAAGGATGTAAAACCGCGATGTGCGCCCGGAACGCGCCGGTGCTGGCGTCTGCGGCCGAGAGAATCAGGAAACAATACAACGCTGAGGTGTTTCATCAGGCGCTCGATGTGACCGACGCTCATGCCGTGCACGAATTCGTGGAGGCGGTGGTGACGAAATTCGGCGCGGCCGATATTTGCGTGACCAATGCCGGAGGGCCGCCGGCCAAAGGCTTCCTGGCGGCAAGTGTGGAGGACTGGCACAAGGCAATCGAGGCCAACTTCATGAGCACGGTGAACTTTGCCCGTGAGGTTATCCCGCACATGCAACGCAGGCGCTGGGGCCGGATCATCACCATCACCTCCATCACCACCAAACAGCCGATCCCCGACCTGGTGCTTTCAAACGCGGTCCGGGCGGCGGTGGTCGGCCTGGTGAAGAGCCTGGCCAATGAATTTGGCAAGGACGGCATTCTGGTGAACAACGTGGGTCCGGGCTTCACCGCCACTGACCGGCTGAAGGAGTTGGCGAAAAGCCGTTCTGCGGCCTCGGGCACGACCGAGAAGGCGATTTTTGACGGGTGGGCTGCAGACGCTCCCTTGCGACGACTAGGTGAACCGGCGGAAGTCGCCGATACCATCGTTTGGCTGGCTTCCGATCGAGCATCGTATGTTACCGGGCAAACCGTGCTGGTCGACGGCGGGATGTATAAGGGCTTGTAACAAATTTTGTATGCAACCGGACCAGGCGACTCGCGGTTGCCAAGCTTCTCCAACTTCTCGTAAGCTGAGCGGACTCTGGTGAATCTCGGAAAGGTGGGCTGCAATGGTAAAGAGAAAGCCCGTCAGGAAAAAACGCAAGAGGGCCAAACCCTCCGGACCCAAGGGCGTCCGCCGCAAAGCAGCAACGAAGAACGTCCGCGGCAAAATGGAACTGCGGCACGTTCCCTGGCATACCGTCGACCTTGAAGACTTGAACCCGTTGCTGCAGCGGCAGTTTGTCGTGGGCGGCGACATCATGGTGGCGCGCGTGCTGCTGAAGAAAGGATGCATCATCCCCCTGCACAGTCATCACAACGAACAATTCAGCTACATTCTGGAAGGGGCATTGAAATTCTGGGTTGACGGCAAGGAGATCGTGGTCAATGCCGGCGAAGTGCTGACCATTCCTCCCCACATGCCACACAAGGCAGAAGCCATGGTAGACACGGTGGACCTCGATGTGTTCAATCCACCGCGGTCCGACTGGATTAACAAGAGTGATCAATACCTGCGTGGCGGCAAATAATTCACCCATCCCGTATGCTAGAAGCTGAATGACTGACCACGCCGCATCGGCATCCAGAGTGGAAGCGGACGTATCGCAATTGCGCTGCATTGCGTGCGGAGCCGTGGGCGAAAGCGGGGCCAAGAGTGTCCGTTGCGCGCAGTGCGGCGATCTGCTGGAGGTGGTTTATCCCGGCTGGAAAACGGGCGCGGGAATGCGCGCCGCCGGTCTCGATGCCGTCGGGCTCAGGAAACTCTGGCTGCAACGCCGCACTTCCCGGAATGCTCTGGATGAGAGCGGAGTCTGGCGCTTTCGCGAAATCCTTCCTGCCTTGAACGATTGGAACTCCGTCATTACCCTGCGGGAAGGGAACACGCCGGTGTATGAACTGCCTTCCTGTGGGCGCCTCGCGGGAGTCGAGCAGCTGTTCGCCAAGCATCAGGGCATGAATCCCACCGGGTCTTTCAAGGACACGGGGATGACAGTGGCCGCGTCCTTCGCCCGGCAGGGAGGCTTTCGCTGGGTGGCTTGCGCCTCAACCGGCAACACGTCCGCTTCCATGGCGGCTTACGCCGCGCGCGCGGGAATGCGTAGCCTGGTGCTGATTCCGCAAGGCCAGATTACCTGGGGAAAGCTTTCCCAAGCACTCGACTATGGCGCCCTCACCTGCCAGCTCAAAACTGACTTTGATGGTTGCATGCGTGTGCTGGATGAAGTGGTGCAGCGCATGCCGGTTTACCTTCTGAACTCGGTGAATCCGTACCGGCTCGAAGGCCAAAAAACTGTCGCGGTCGAACTCCTGGAACGATTCGACTGGCAACCGCCGGACCATATCATCGTGCCCGGAGGAAACCTGGGGAATTCTTCAGCCATCGGCAAGGCGCTGATTGAGATGAAGCAGCTCGGCCTCATCGCAAGTCTGCCGAAGGTTTCCGTCGTCCAGGCCGAGGGCGCGAACGCGCTGGTGCGGACCATGCGCGAGAAGGGCGGCAAGGAACTCGTCCCAGTGCACGCCGAAACCATGGCGACCGCCATCCGCATCGGAAGTCCGGCCTCGTGGAAAAAGGCGGTGCGTGTGCTCGAGGCCACGGGCGGCGCGGTGGAGCAGGTGAGCGAGGTCGAGATCGCATTGGCCAAGGCGGAAATTGGGGCGGACGGCATCGGCTGCGAGCCGGCGTCGGCGGTCACTCTCGCCGGATTGAAGAAGCTGGTCAAACAGGGCTTCGTCAAGAAGAACGAATCCGTGGTGCTGATCCTGACCGGCAGCCTGCTCAAGGACCCGGATTTCACCCTCAAGTTTCATCGTGGAGATCTGTTCGCCGGCACCGAACACGAGGAGGAAGCGGCGGAGGTTCTGTCCCCTCGACAGCGCGCCCCCATGGTCCTCGACGCCAGCGCGAACGCCGTCGTGAAGGTGCTGGAGTACGCGGAGCAGAGCGATCCGCGAAGGCCGTTATCCTGAGGGACTTCGGGAATGAGAGTCCCTTGGGCTGGGAAAGCGCACGGCTTCAGCCGTGCGAAAAAGAGTGGCAGCACGAGGCGGCTTCAGCCGCTGTGCACAATTCGCCGACCGCACATCTTTCGTCCCTCGAGTTGCCACAGCGGCCGAGGCGGGTCGCCTGACGCTCTTATTTGGCACGGCTGGAAGCCATGCCCTTACACTGATGCAGAGTTCAGGTCCGCGAAACAGTGCCAGCGAAATGAAAACCGCAAAGAAAAATCGCGCTACGCGTCCCCCTCTGGAACTCGTTCTGCCCGCCACGTCCGCCAATCTGGGTCCGGCGTTTGACGCCGCGGCACTCGCCTTCGGATTGTTCCTGAAAGTCCGCGCTCAAGTCGCGGATGAATTTTCCATCACAGCGCATGGCCGCGACGCCGAAATCTGCGGCCGGGTCGAGAACCACCTTATCCTGACGACCTATCGGGAAGTGCTGCAAGAGGCGGATAAACCGGCGCAGCCCCTAGCCCTGCGCATCGAAAACCAGATTCCGATCGGCAAGGGTTGCGGTTCGTCGGCCGCGGCGCGCCTGGCCGGGATCGCGCTGGCGGTACACTTCGGCAAGTTGCGCTGGACGGACAGCCGAATCGTTGGTGAAGCATCGCGACGGGAACATCATCCTGACAACGCGGCCGCATGCTGGATGGGTGGGTTGGCTGTGGCGAGAATGTCGGCCCGGAGTGAGGCTCAAGTCGCGTGCCTGCTTCCGAAAGGGAAGTGGCCATTGCTCCTGGCGGTTCCCGAGGAGGCGCTGCCCACCGAGGAAGCCCGCCGCGTGCTGCCCTCCGAATATTCGCGGGCTGACGCTGTGACCAACGTCCAGAATTCCATGTTGCTCCTGGCGGCGCTGGTGCAAGGCCGCCGCGATCTGCTGGCCTCAGCGCTCGAAGACCGTATGCACCAGCCTTATCGCGCGCCTCTGTGTCCCCTGTTGCCGGCGCTGCAGAAGCTGGCCGCAGGCACGGCAGGTTTTCTGGGCGCAGTCCTGAGCGGTGCCGGCCCCTCAGTAATGATTTTTCTGGATGGTAAAGTCGGCGCGGAACGCGCCAAGGCACAAGTGCGGCGGCAACTTCAGGCCCAAGGACTTAAAGCCGAACTGGTTGCGACTGCGATCACGAAACAAGGAGCCAGCCAGGGCAAAGCCTGGATTCAACGACGCTCCTAACCGCGGCGGCGTTCTTCCCCGTCCGCCAGCCGGTTTGTGGCCGCCAGGCGGAACAAATGCTGTTCAAAACTCAGATGAGGTTCGCGGGCAAAGCGATCCTCATAGGAAAGTATGGCTCGCTGGAAGTGTTCGATCTCTCGCCGCGCCTCGCGCTCAAGGGCAGCGCTGGCCGAGGTCGGCGTGATCCGACGATGTTTGCTGGTTTTCATTTCCTCCACTCCTGGGACTCGTTTCCTTCGCCACCGCTCGCCACTGACACCGAGGCTCACGGTATCATCCTGTGGAAGTACCAATACTTATCAGGCAAGCTTCTCTACAGAATCAGGGGAAGCCAGTAAAGTACGTTTGGAGAGCGGAAGTGTAAATGGCACTCTCGTGCCATAGGGGAATGAAAGGCCGGTTGAGGGGTCCTCTCCTCAACCGACAGATCTTTTTACCGTCGGCTGGCGGGCGGAATGATGCCGTTCATACGCAGGTATTCGACCATCTGACCGTAGTGGTCGAAGCAATGGCCCACGGCCCCAGTGGCCAGCGCCAGGCGAGTGGCTGTGCCCTCTCCAAATGGGTTTTTAGTAGGCGCGACCAGGTTGCCTTCGTTGATGGTTTCTGCCGCCTTATGAAGATAAACAAAGGAATCCTTCAAGTACTTCATGATGTCTGCCTTGCTCTTCACCGAATCCGGGCCGTCCTCTCCGCCGGTGTCCACCGGTGGCTTCTCGCCGAGAATACCGGCGGCCAGCAAGTAGTTGACCGCGGCCACGTGCTTTACCTGTTGTTCGAAGGTACGTACGCCCTTGAACTCGCCATTCGCCGGGGCAAACGAGTATTTGGCCTCGGGCATGGCATCGGCCGCGGGAACAAATTCATTCTCGACGTTGGCGACGGAACGGCCCAGAACCTGGCTTACGGTGCGGGGTTCTGTGGGTTTGGCGGCTTGAGCCAGCGAAATGCCGCTCAGTACCAGCAAAGAGGCACATACGGCTTGAAGCTTCTTCATTAAGTTTCTCCTTAAGTGATGCGATTTTCTTATGCAGGCGCGAGCGTCCCGCTCGTGCTGCGGCGTCCCGGACGACTCCGCACGAGCGGGACGCTCGCGCCTACATCAATCTGTCTACATCAATCTCTAACCACGGACGGGGCTAGATCCAACTGCTGCGAAGTCAGGCGGTGGCGGCGCACAGCCAGTAGTCCCACGACCATTGCCACTGCGGACCACAAGAGAGCAGCCGGAACTCCTGCCCGAGTCGCCAGCGCTCCCCAGGCTGCGCTGCCCACGGCCATGCCTCCCTGCAGGACCAGCAGGTACATAGACAGCGCGCGCGCCCGCAGAAACGACGGACACATGGTCTGCGCCGCAACGTTCAGGCAGGCCAGAATTCCGATCCATGCAGTACCGCAGGCAAACAATACCAGACACAGCCAGGAAAAGGTTTGCACCCTTCCGGCGGCAAAAGTCATGGCGGCGAACAGCAGGATGTCAAAGGCGACCAAGCCGTCCACCGAGAGGCGGGTGCGCACCCGGGGCAAGACAGCGGCGCCAGCCAAGGCGCCCAACCCGAAGAATCCCAGCAGCAAGCCATATCCCGTCGCGCCATGGGGACGAGCCAGAATGGGCAGCAGCGCCGGCAGGGAACTCGCAGCCAGGCTGAAAGCACCCGTGCGGATCAGGATGGACCGTACCTGGGGAGCACCGCGAACGTAGCGCAGACCGGCGACCAAAGCGTCGCGTACCCGGCCGGTCTCGACGTGCTCGAAGTGAGGACGCTTCCAGCGATACAGAAAAAAGATCACGCCGAAGAATGAAGCGGCGTTGAGCAGGAACGCGACTCCGGAACCCGCCGCCGCAATCACCAGGCCGCCGAGCGCTGGGCCAAAGGCGCGGGCCACATTAAAGCCGACAGAATTCAGGGCCACTGCCGGCGCGTGGTTTTCCGGGCGGACGACCTCCGGTGTAATGGCCTGCCAGGCCGGGTCGTTCATGACCGCGCCCAGTCCAAGGATGAAGGTAAACAGCAAAAGCACCCAAGGCGTCACATGGTGGTAGAGCGTGAGCACGCCAAGGGCTCCGGCGGCCACGACCATCCAGCTCTGGGTCATGAGCAGAAATCGCCGCCGGTCGACCATATCCGCCAGAGCGCCCGCGGGCAGGATCACCAGAAATACCGGAAGGGTGGTAGCGGCGGTCACCAGGCTGACCATCAATGGTGACAGGGTGAGCTGAGTCATCAGCCAGCCCTCACCCACGTTCTGCATCCAGGTCCCGGTGTAGGAGATCACCGCGGCGATCCAAAGGGAGCGGAAGATCGGTTCGGACAGCGGAGCCCAGGCCGAATTCACCAGCCTCGGAGGAAGGCTCTCGGGCGGCGAAGTTTTGATCGCGTCCGGCATAATCAGTGGATCACAGCCCCATTCGCCGCGGGGCCTGCTGCAAACGGCCATTCCCGATTTCGCCACGCCCGCGCCAGGTAGATGGCAGTGCCGGTGATCAGGATGACCAGGGCGTAACGCACCTGCTTCAGCGAGTTGGTGCGGGAGACCAGCACAAAGATGAATCCGATCGAGGCCAATAAAGCGGGCAACGGATAGAGCCACATACGAAACGGTCTCGGCAAGTCGGGCCGCCGGATGCGCAACACGATAACGCCGACGGCCTGCACCAGGAACTGCAGCGTAATTCGAATCACCACTAGCGCGGCGATCACGTCGGCCAGCGAAAGGAAGCAAAACAATACGGCCATCCCGCCCAAGGCCAGCAACGAAACATAGGGGAAGCGATGTTCGGGATGCACCCGGGCGAACGCCTTGAAATAGTTGCCGTCCAGCGCCGCCGCGTAGGGCACGCGGGAGTAGCCGAGCAGCAGCGAGAACACCGACGCAAATGCCGTCCACATCACCAGGGCAGTGACCAGATTCGCCGCCCAGGTCCCGTAAATCCTTTGCATGAAAATAGAAACCACATACAAACCGCGATTGGATTGGCCGGTCCGGGTGATTTCCTGCCAGGGCACCACCCCCAGAATGCTGATGTTCATCAACACGTATAGACAACCTACCAGCAGAATGGATAGCAGCAGCGCGCGCGGGATCGTCTTGCCAGGATCCTTTACTTCGTCACCCAGAAAACAAACATTGTAGTAGCCCCAATAGTCGTAGGTGGCGATGAGCATGGCCGAGCCCAGACCAAGAAAGAAATTATGCGACAAAGTGAAAGCGCCCGGAGGAAAGCTGAAGGCACGCGACGCATCGAAGTGGCTGAATCCCGCGATGATGATCCAGCCCATGGTGATCAGAACTCCGGCCAGAAGCAGTTTCGACATCCACCCGATGCTGGTGATTTTCCGGTAAAGCAGGATCACGGCGAGCAGGACAATCCCGATGGCAACAAAGGTTGCCCCTGACATCAGCCAGCGCAGTTGCAAGGTGCCCAGCAACGGAAGATGCAATTCCCAGAGATGATCCGCGTATTGGCGTTCGAGTCCGGGCCAGAAGTAAGACGCATAGCCGGCCAGCCCGATCGCTCCCGACGCCACTGACAAAGGAGCGCTGAAAGAAAGCTGCCAGACAAAAAGAAAGGAAACCATCCGCCCCAGACGACGCGAGCCGTAAATCTCGCGCAGATAGTTGTAGGATCCGCCCGAGCCAGGCAGGGCCGCGCCCAGTTCCGCCCACACCAGACCGTCACACATGGCAAAGACCGCACCCAGGATCCAGCCCAGCATAGCCTGCGGTCCGCCCATCGCGCCCACGATCAAGGGAATGGTGATGAAGGGCCCTACCCCGATCATGTCAATCATGTTCAGCGCGGTGGCGCTGCCCACGCCGATTCCGCGAATTAGAGGCTGGGAGGCGTCGTTGGTCGTTGGTCGTTGGTCGTTGGCCTGAGCCATAAGCTGCATCTGCAGGAAGCGAGTTTCATTTATCTCGGAAGCCTCTCGGCATCTGGCTTCCAATACGTTGCTGATCGATGATGCCCAATCGCCAAGGGCCAACGACCAAGGGCCAAAGGCCAACGACCAACGACCAACAACCAACGGCCTGCGGCCAACGACTAGCGACTGCTCTCGTGTCCCGCGGCCAGCAGATTCACATACAGTCGGATGGCTCCCGGAACGCCCGCCGGCAGTTGGCGGAAGAATGCGTATCCGGTGTAGATATACGTGCCTTTGCCGTATTGGGCTCGCAGCAACCCTCCTTTGAGTGGGGCCTCGCCCGGATCATGGGATGAAAGTAGAGGCCGGAAGTCAGGGTCCCACGATTCCATGAAATACAAGCCCCGCTCCTGCACCCAGCCGTTGAAGTCGCGCTGCGTGATCAGGTTGGGATAGTGGAACACGCTGTCGTCGGGAGCGAGAATCTCAACCGGCGCTTCCTCGACCGAAACTCGGCCCCGGCTCAACTGCGTGAGGAACGGAGTGAAATGGCCGCTATTGAAGTCGCCGACGCCGGCGTTATATTGCACGATCAGGGTACCGCCCGCCGAAACGTAGTCCAGCAGTTTCTTGTTGTTGCTGGCGACATCTTTCTGCGTGTCGTAAGCGCGGATGCCGAGAACAACCGTTCCGTAGCGAGCCAAGTCTTCGCTGGCCAGTTTTTCGGCGGGGAGCACCGTTAAGTCAACTCCGATCTGCTGGAGAACGGTGGGAATTTCGTCTCCCGCGCCGGGGATGTACGCCACCTTGAGATCTTTCGGGACTTTTACATCCACGATGCTGACGCGTTGCAGCGCAGGTTGATAATAGTAAGCACTGGCCAGGTCTTCCCGAGTCACCAGGGTGTAGCCTTCGTCGTAATTCTTTCCGCCGGCGGCGAGCACGGCGCGAATCTGGGCGCGCCCTTCTTGCAGGCTGCCTGGAAGAATTTTAAATTCAAAATCTTTCTTGTCTCCGCGACGGCGCAACTCCACCGGAATTTCCTTCGGCTCGACACGCCAGCCCGCGGGGGCCTCCAGGCGCAGAGTGCCGTTCGATGCCCCGGTCAGGTTGGAACGCACACCCACTTTCACGCTCCGTTCGGAACCATTCGGGATCGGAATCACCTGCTCGCCCGGCTCCAGTTCGACGGAGAACGTCGGCACGACGGCTAATGGACGTTTCTGCTCCGTTCCCTTCTCATCCGTGAACCCTACCAGCACCGGCGCTGAAATTTCAGGCAGGGTTCCAGGGGCCTTGGGGGCGGAACCACGGGTTCGAGAGCCGAGGTCGGGGACATCGTAACGGACACTGACGCGAAACGGCGGCGGTGGGAATGGCAGCGTCTGGTATTTCGGTTCGTCCACGGTGTACACGCCGTCCCGCTCCGGGTCGTTGCGGTGCGCAGCGGGTCGCGTGGACGGAGTGTCCGCCGGCAACGTCAGTTGGAAATCCGTCTGGTAGTCCTGCCCGGGCTGCAGGGGTGGGATGTGCTCTTTGGCTTGGCTGTCCGTCACCTGGCCTTCGAGAAACAGGGAGCGGAGCTGCAAACGGTGGTTCGAGCCGTTGTGGAGTTTCATTCTGACGGTGAGCTTCTGTCCGGGAGAGACCGCGGCCAGTGGATCCTGACCCGGCGGCGGCGGCGCGCTGGAGTCCTGCGGCGAAACCAGCGAGGCTTGAAGCGAAACATTCAGCGCCAGGTTCAGCGCGCTCCGCGCCTGCGACGCCTTCTCTCGCAAACGGGCCAGGAGGTCCTGCTTCTGGCCGCCGTCCCGGACCTGACTTTCAAGACGGCTGAGCGAGTCGATTACTGAGAGCAGCGGCCCCGCCGCGCTGCCCGGGTCCTTTTCCGCATCTTTCGCCGCCTCTGCGATGCTGTTCTCAATCGTGGCCAGCTCTTTTGCTCCAGCCGTGTCGAATCCGGAACTCCAGCCCGACAGGCTCGTATTGATTCCGTCAAAGAAGTCCTTTTCATGGCCATCTTTATCCGTGGCCGGCGGCAACACCGAATCCACGAGTTTGTAATAGGTGTAGCGATCACCGGGCTCCACCGACCAGCCACCCGCACCCTGGGAAAGCTGATGCCTCAATCCCTCCATCGCGAACTGGATGTAGGACATGCCCAATAAGGGATCCACGTGCCCCGTATTCAACCTGACGGTGTAATTTTCCGCCGGACAGGTCGTGGCTCCGAACCCGCACACGTTGCCGATGTAGAGCTTCTTTGCCTGCCAGGATTGCAACCCTTCCTCGATCTGTTCGGGAAAGCGCTTCGGGTCTGCCGCCGCGCGAAACGCTTCCCTGGTAAGGATGGCGGAAGCTTGATGGTGGCCGTGCCCGTCGCGTCCTGTCCCGGAGAAGCGCGCCACCAGAACATCCGGACGAAAGGTGCGGATCATTCGCACCATGTCAGCGAGCGGGATGTCATGCCCTCCCCACTTCTGGAAGGTCTCTTCCGGACTCTTCGAGTAGCCGAAATCGGCCACCCGGCTGAAGCGCTGCTCCACGCCGTAATAGCGATCCGACGCCGTAAGTTCCAGCGTGCGCAGCACTCCCAATACGTCGAACAGGTTGCTGCCGACCTTGTTCTGGCCGCCCTCGCCGCGGGTGAGCGTCATCAGCAGCGTGGTCACCCCTTTGCCGCGCGACTCCAGGGTCAGCATGCCTCCGTCTTCGTCATCGGGATGCGCCGTAGTCTGCATCAGGCGAGCGGTAGTTTGCAGGCGACGCAGCATCTGTTTCAGACCGGCGGCACCTGTGTCCGGGGGCAGAGGATCGATCGGACTGGGCCGGTCCGCGGGAGCCTGGGCCAGAGTCGGCGCTGCCATGGCGCCGAAAACCGCAAGCAAGGCCAGACTGAGCGCTCGAACCAGATGTTTTCGCAGATGGATGCGGCGGGTGCGCAGAAATCGCAGGCTCAGAAATGCACGACCGACATTTTTCATACGTATGGGATTGCAGGTATCCGGAATCAGAGGCAAGATTTTTCCTCTTTATTTATATGGACTGCGCGGGAAACGAAGAGTTAGCCGCCAATGCTCCATCCTACCTCAGTCATTGGCTGGGCGCGGTGCTGGGTGTCTGAACCGCCTGCTGACAAGCGTGCGCCGCGGTCAGTAGATCGTCAAACCTCCGATCGCTGTGCAGGCCCCGCATCAGGGGGTCGGAGAGCAGATCGGAGTAGGCGCAGTAGTTCAGCTCAATCGCGGTCTTGAGCAGGTGGAAGGCAGCCTCTTTTTTGCCGGCGTAGGCGAAAACGGCGCCCTGCTGATACGAAGTCTCAGGATCAGGATCTGAAGGCTGGCTGGTTTCAGCCTCGTGCGCCATGCGATCCAGTTCGGACGGAGGCCGCAGTCCGACGATAGCTTCCAGGAGGTCGCGGTGGTAGTGGGGAGCATTCGACATGCGCTTCACGGCCTCGCGAGCCTCATCCAACCTTCCTTCGCGCAACAGAAGATAAGGGGTAGCGTAGTTGGCCCACTCGGAGCCCGCATCCAGCTGGATAAAATTACGCGCCCGTTCGAACTGCCCCAGAAACATGAAGACCCAGGCGCAGGAACGGAATTGATAGTTACCCGGAGCCAGGGTGAGAGCGGTGTCGCATTGACGCGCCGATTCCTCCAGCATGCCGGCATACCGCTGCACGTAACCGAGAGTGAAATGAACCTGGGCGTTCTGGGGACGACGTTTAGCCAGGGCCGTGGCCTCCTGGTAAGCCTTTCCTAATTCGCCCCGGTCCACCCGGTTGACAATGAGTTGTGACGCGGCCGTGATCAGGTTGGGATCAAGAGCCAGGGCGCGTTCCAAGGCGGCATTGGAGTGCTGGAACATCTGTTCTCCACCATTCGAGTAGGTGGAGTCGTAGTAGTAGCGTTGACCTACTTCCGCCCAGGCGGGGGCGTAGTTGGGGTCCAGTTCGACCACGTGTTCCAGCGACTTGATCGCATCTCGATTGGGAACGGCATCGTGGGAGGCGGCCACGCTGCGTAAATAAAGATCGTAGGCCTCCTGATTATTGGGTCGCGTGCTGGTCTCCAAAAAGCCGCCGGCCGCTCCCAGCATGGGCAGCAAACCTTGGCGGACCTGCTTAGCGAGTTGCTCCTGCAAGCCGATCAGATCCTGAGTGGAGCCGGTAAGATTGGTTTGCCATAACAACCGTTCACTCCCGGTCTCAATTGCCTCCAGGGTGACCATCAGATGGTTTCCCTGCTTTTGAAAGTGCCCGGTCAAAACGGTTCCCACATGCAGGTCCTTGCCCACTTGCTGTGGATCGAGGTCGGCAGTTACATATTTTCTGGTGACGGCTGAAGGGCGAACGTCGAGAGAGCGTGAATAGGTAAGCACGTTGGCGATTTCGTCGGCCAGCGCAAACCGGAGATAGTCAACGCTGAAATCGCCATTCAGATTCTGCAGGGGCAGCACCGCAATCGCATTTTTGGATTCTTGGATGTTTCCGGCGCGATGTCTGATAAGCCAGGTTCCTACTGCCGCCAACACCGTGATCAACAACGCCGTAACCGCGAGCAGCAGGTAGCTCTGATGTTTGCCCGGGGTCTGGAAGGTCTTGGTGACCACGCGCATAGGCGACGTTTCCCGCGCGCCAGTCCGGGTCAATCCCGATTCGGTTTCTTTCTTCAGATGCTGCAGGTCGGCTTTCATCTCCGCCGCGCTGGCATAACGCTTGTCGCGGTCTTTCTCCATCGCCTTCCCGATAATGCCTTCCAGTTCCTTGGGAAGCCGGGGATTGAGAGTAAGCGGCGATGGTGGTTTGGTATGCAGCACCGCGTCCAGGGTCATGACCACGTTATTGCCGGTAAAGGGCTTCTTCCCGGTGGCCATTTCATAGAGCACAACCCCGAAAGAAAACAGATCGGTTCGCGGGTCCAGCTCCTCGCTGCGCGCCTGTTCCGGGGACATGTAAACCGCGGTTCCGGGAATCACGCCCACCGCGGTCAACGAATCTTCGATCGGCGTTTCGTCGCTGGTCGCCATCCGTTCATTCCGCAGCAATTTGGCCAAACCAAAATCGAGGACCTTGGTCTGTCCGGTGGATGTAATAAAGATGTTGGCTGGTTTGATATCGCGATGAATGATGCCCTTTTCGTGAGAAGCGGCAAGGGCATCCGCCACCTGCATGGCCACTTCGAGGATGTCCTCGATATCCATCGGGTTGCCGCGGATGCGCTGCTTCAGGCTCACTCCCTCCAACTTCTCCATGACGATGAAAGGATGGCCGTTGTGATCCTCGACTTCATGAATGGTGCAGATGCTGGGGTGATTTAACAGGGACGCGGCGCGAGCCTCGCGCTCGAAACGCTCCATCGCTTTGGTGTCACCGGCGAGGTTGTCGGGGAGAAATTTAATGGCGACGTGGCGGCCGAGCCGGGTGTCTTCCGCCTCGTAGACCACGCCCATGCCGCCGCCGCCGAGCTTGCCCAGAATCTTGTAGTGGGAGACCGTCTGACCGACCATGGTCGCACCACTCGAACTTTGGCCAGACGTTTGGCGGTCCATGGCTAAGCTCAGCCCCTGTAGGCGGTTAATGTTAGGCCGGGAGGCGTATCAGGTCAACTGAGGACTGACCCGCAAACTTGGACGGGGCATCCACGAGAGTATCTACGCGTAGAAACCGGCCGACGATCCCACCCATTCCATATTGCGATTATGATCGACGCCCATCATCAGACCGCGGCCCATGCGGATGATGGTCATCACCGGTAGCAGTTCGTCCAGCCAGATATACATGATCCGTACTTCCGCTTTATTCCCGCCAAAGGGTGTTTCCACCACCGGCTCAAAATTCATGCGTTCCTGGAGAATGTACTGGGAACGCTGGTCCCTGGGGATGGCCGCGATGTCCCCGGGTTTGAGATTGATGATCACACCCAGGCCGGCGAAGGAGAAGAGCGGTTTGACCACATAGTTATCGAGGTCCTTTGGGATCTGTTCGACGCGGTCCAGAAACCAGGTCTTGGGCACGCACTCGTGGTGCAGATAGGGCAGAGAGAACTTGCTCATGCGAAAGAACCAGTTGGGATGCCCCGCCCATTCCACTTCAACCTCGTCGGTAAGATGGAAGGCAGTCTTCAGGCCTTTGCGCACCATTTCATCCACGATGGCGCGGTTGTAAATGCGCATGATCGGGACCCGTTTGCCCCGGTCGTCGTAGAACAGGAACTTGCCCACCTTCTTGACGTCACTAATGGCGACCGTCTTTATGCCGAGCAGCTTTTCGGTCAACAGAAAATCGGGCAGGGTTTTCTGATGCAGCGGGTCGATTTCCATCAGAATGACCTGGCTGGGATCGTGATCGGCGACAATGGCCCGGCGCAGCAATTTTTTGTAGCTTTCCCAATCGAGTCCGCCCAGCAGATATTGCAGGTTCTGGTCGAGGCCAAAAATCTCTTCGTAGGATTGCGAGAGCATGGCCTGGTAGGCGTAGAGAGAAGGGAAGCCTTGCAGTTCAACCAGCTTGGGCTGGAGGTTGCCTGACGGGTCGCGCACCAGTCCAAAATCCACCTGCACGAATAGAGGATGGGCCGGCTCGCGCGGGACCCGGAACTGATCCGGGATGGCCGCGGAGGAAGCTTTGCGGTAGTCGATGCCGTTGAGTTGCCGGACCAGTTCCTTGCCGTACTCCGACATCTGATCCAGCAGCGCCTTGGGCAAAAAGACAGGCGTCTCGCAGACCCGGAACTTGACCGGCGTCCCGCAGCGTTCTTCCAGAAGCCTGAGCAAACGCTGATATTTTTCCGGCGTGTAGTTCGCGTTGAACTGCTGTCGAAGGGCGGGAATCATAAGCTTCTACAGCATTGTCATCCTGAGCGGAGTGGCGGCTTCGCTTCGCGAAGCAGCCACATAGTCGAAGGACCCCTATACCCGGCACGAGCGTTTCAAGCGTAACTACGCTTCCAGCAAAAACTGCCCATTCCGCATAATCTGCGCCTCGTCCACCCAGATGTCGAAATTCCTGCCCACGACATCGATGTGGGTGGAAGAGTACCACTGCGCCCCGGTGTGCGCTCCATAGGGATTGCCGAAGGCGATGTGCACGCCGGGGTATTTCTCATCCTGAAGGATCTGTCCGATCACATCCTTCAGCTCGATGTTGGTGCCGATGGCAAACTCGCCCACGCGATCGCTGTTCTCGTCGGTATGGGTGTAGCGCCAGAAGGCGTCCTCCAGTTCGTGATTGGTGGAATGGGCGTCGGCCAGGCGATTGCCTTTGACGTGGATGGTCAGAGGATTCTCCCGCAGGCTGCCAAACTTCGCGCACAGCCAGTCGCCTACAACTCCATCGACCACAAACGTTCCGTTAACCTCGCCTGGAGTAGTGAACACTTCTCCACCCGGTAAGTTGCCCCATTTGTCAGGACTGATGATGCCACTGGTCTTGAGCCAGCGGTAATCCGGACTCAGGTCGGCGGTCAAATCCGTTCCAGCAGGCGTCTTGGCCCGCACCTGCCTGGCGCGCCGCACTGTTTCCACGACCTTGGTGCTGATGCGGTCCACTTTGAGGAAGTCGGCCCGCATACCTTCCAGCATGATCTGCGGGTTAATGTTCACCATGTGGGCGTGCCGGATCTTGCGCCGGTTCACCACGTCCGTCATCTGCATCCGCGAGCGCAGCTCATTGGCCTGTGCCTGCACCGCGAAGATGCTGACCTGGCTGGTTTCAAGATCCTCCACGATCTCAGCCGGCAGATCGGTCAGTGGCCGGGGTGAGAGATCTTCCAGAATCCAGGCGCGGTAGGGGGCGCCCACAACCTCCAGTTCGCGAACCAGGCTGGCGGCGATTTCCCGGGTGGCTTCGTCGGTGATGACGGTGACCTTCTCGCGGGGCTGGATGCGCAGGCACACGTTGACCGCATTGCGCGCGCCGGGAGTGAGTTCAGGATCAAACGAAAGCGTGCTGAGCTGGCGGTTGGCTTGACTGACAGGAACGTTCATTACCCTGCTTTTCTAGCGGGAGCTTGCGTTGCCGTTTCGGCCAGTCCCACTTCTGTTTCTTCGATGATGTAGTCTACGACCTTTTTCAGATCACCGGTCTCCCGAAAAACCCGCAACTGGCGGTCCGCTCCGGTGCCCTTATCCAGGATCTCGTGGATGTAGTCCAGCTCCTCGCGGGAATCGAGCTCGTCCACTACATCGTCGATGAACTCCAGATATTCCAGTACCAGCTCGCGGGCGGGAACCTCCGTCTGCTTGCCAAAATCGATCAGCTTGCCTTCGAGGCCATAGCGCGAAGCCCGCCACTTGTTCTCCATGATCAAGGCGCGGCGGTAGAGGCGGAATCCCTGGTTCGCGGTGTAGAGCTTGTACAGCTTGGCAATGGTGGCCTGGATCAATGCCGCCAGGGCAATGGTTTCGTCCACCCGCATGGGGATGTCGCATACCCGAAATTCCAGGGTGTTGAAGAAGGGATGCGGGCGAATGTCCCACCAGATCTTCTTGGCATTGTCGATGCAGTTGGTTTTTATCAGCAGCTTGATGAAATTCTCATACTCGCCCCAGCTGGGGAAATAGTCCGGAATATTGGTGCGCGGGAACTTGTCGAAGACTTTGCAGCGATAGGACTTCAATCCCGTATCCATGCCCAGCCAGAAGGGAGAATTGGTCGAAAGCGCCAGGATGTGCGGCAGAAAATAGCGGGCGTGGTTCATCAGCTGGATGGCGGTCTCTCGATCTTCCACCCCAATGTGGACGTGCAACCCGAAAATAAGATTGGCACGCGCCACCAGCTGCAGATCTTCGACGATGTTCTTGTAGCGGATGTCCTCGGTGATCTCCTGCGCTCGCCAGTCGGCAAAAGGATGGGTAGCCGCGGACGCCAGCCGCAGGCCATTTTCTTTGGCCAGGGCGACCATGTCGCGCCGGAGCTTCTTCACTTCTTCCTTGGCGTCTTTAATATTGCGGCAGACCGAGGTCCCGACCTCGACCACCGACTGGTGCATCTCGGCCTTCACCCGCTCCTGCAAAAGCAGCTTGCCCTTCTCGATAATCTCAGCGTGGATGTGGGAGCGCAGGTCGCGCGTGACCGGATCAACGGTCTGATATTCCTCTTCGATCCCGATGGTAAAAGTCGGAAGCATGGGGTCCTTCCGGGGGAAAGGCTCGCTGCCGGCCTGGTTGCGGCAGCCGTACTGAAGCGGGCATTAGTATAGCAATCGGCCGCGAAAAGCCGAAGCATTGCCGGAGGCCATTTCGGTTTTTCTTTGCGCTCTTTGCGGTAGGGCTTTAACCGCAAAGATCGCAAAGAAATACCGCAAAGTACGCAAAGAACAGCCGGTAGCTACGCCTTTGCTTTCTTTCTTGCCGGGGCTTTCAGCTTGGGAAGGTCCGCCGTTTTTCCGCCCGTCAGAAATGACGCCCAGCGCAGCTCGCTGGCCGGATTTTCATCGCTAAGCGCTTTCTTTACAGCCATTTCTGCAACGGCATTCACGATCCAGTCAAAATTCGCCGGGCCCACGGAATGTATGTCTGCATCAGGCGCAGGGTTAAGGAAGTCGATGGCGTAGGGGACGCCGTCTTCGACGGCAAATTCAACCGTGTTCAGGTCATAGCCCAGCGCCCGGCACAGCGTCTGCGAATCCTTGACCACCCGGTCCAGCAACTTGGGATCGGCCGGCGCAGGGTTCTTCACATAGCGTTCGTGAAAGGGCGCTTTCGGATCGTAGTGCATGATGTGCACTTTTTCCTGTCCGACAACATAGCAACGGAAATATTCCTTGAACTCCACGCCATGCTGCAGGGTCATGCACAGGTCGCGGGTCTGGTTGTAGTGATGGAAAAATTCCTCCGGCGAATGCACCTTGTACACGTGCTTCCATCCTCCACCCGAATACGGCTTGAGGAAAGCAGGGAAGCCCACATACGCAAAAATTTCTTCCCAATTCAGCGGGTAGATCAGGTTGCGCATGGACTGATCGGTGGTGCCTTCAGGATGCTTCTGGTGGGGCAGAATCACCGTGGGTGGAATGGCGACGCCCAGCTTTGACGCCAGGGCATAGTTGAAGAACTTGTCATCGGCCGACCACCAGAACGGGTTGTTGACGACGATGGTTCCGCTCAGCGCGGCATTCTTCAGGAAAGCGCGATAGAAAGGGATGTCCTGTGAAATGCGATCGATGATGACGCGGTAGCCGCTGGGCTCGGCCATCTTGACTCCTCCCAGCTTGACGAATTCCGCGGTCACACCCTCGACCTTCATGGCGTTGATCTTTTCCACCAGCGCAGGCGGAAAAGTATTTTCCATGCCAAACAGAACGCCGATTTTTTTCACGATCACCCTCCCTACTGTCATCCTGAGCAGTCGAAGGACCCCTATCACTGTCCCGCTGCGTGTTGTCCTGGGCACCTCGCCGCGGTGCGGCAAACTTCCCCAAGCTCCCTGACACCATCGATGCTGCCAGGGGTCCTTCGACTCCGCTTGCTCATTCGCAAGCGAATGAGCAAGCTGCGCTCAGGATGACAGTCCTGCTTTCGCTCACGAGTTTCAGGCAAAATACTTTACCGCCATTCTCTGCCACAATGGCCAATCGTGCTTGGAGTTGTCTCCCCACACATCGAGCCAGTGCGGAATTCCCCTCGCATGCAAGATCGCTGAAAACTTGATGTTCTGGTCCAGACAAATGTCCCAGTCAGCCGATCCGAGCACGAGGTTCATCTTTCGGTAGCGGCTCAGAAACCAGTCGTCGCTGATGTTGGGCACAAAATCAGTCGGACAATTGAAGTAGCAGTCGTCGTCGTAGTATCCGTCCAGAAATTGGTGGATGTCGAACGCGCCACTCATGCTGACACAGTAGGTCACCACGTCGGGATGTTTAAGCGCAAAATTGACTGCATGGTAGCCGCCGAAACTGCAACCGCTAACCGCCAGCCGGGGCGTGTTGTTCTTCCAACGTAAAAAGGGAAGCATCTCGTGCAGGATGTAGCGTTCGTACTGCAGGTGACGCAGCACTCGCACCCGGGGATGGACGCCCTTGTTGTACCAGCTTTCGCTGTCCACTGCGTCGGCGCAGAAGACCTGCAGCTCGCCAGCCTCGATCTTCGGCGCCAGAACGCCGATCATGTTCCGGTCTTCGTACTCGAAAAACCTGCCTTGGGAGGTGGGAAACACGAGCAGCGGGGTGCCTGCGTGCCCGAAGATCAGCAGTTCCATGTCGCGGTGCAGTTCGGAACTGTATCTCTTGTGATATTCACGGTTCATGATGGGCGACCCGGGTTCCTGCGGAACGGCGCGAGGTATCTTACCTGATCGCGCCGCCGCGGGCCACGTGACTGAGCCATCCGCGCGGTAGTGTCCTGATTTCAATTCCTCACGCTTGGAGACTGGCATGAATCATGCTCCTGATCCGCTCGGACAGGCGCACACATTAGGACACTACCCTTCGCGCCGGTCCTTATTCATTTCGGGCTTCGATATGATTTAGAATAAATATTGCCTTCTCTGATGATCCACCCAGTCACATCATGAACGTCGCGAGTGTGAAGCTCCTCACGCGCCGTCCTCCGGTGATTTTTGCGAGTCTGTTGCTGGTGGCGGTGTTGGCGTTTCTCGGCGTCAATCGACTGGTCAACCGTTTTCGCGAACAGGAGAAGGCGGTGGCCCGCCATCTGTACGAACACGGAATGCAGGCGCAGAACGCGGGGCAACCGGAACGGGCAATCACCGATTTTCGTGCGGCGCTTAGCTACGCTCGCGACAACTTCGATTACCAGCTCAGCCTGGCGCGCGCTCTGCGGGACACGGGCCGCACCGCTGAAGCCGAAACCTATCTCATCAGCCTCTGGGAGCGCACGCCACAAGAGGGTCCGATCAATCTGGCTCTCGGACGTCTGTTCGCGCGGGAGAAGATGTTCGACAAGACCATCCAGTACTACCACAACGCGATCTATGGCCTTTGGCCCGGTGATGCGGATACCAAACGGCGGGAAACGCAATTTGAATTGATCGAGTTTCTGTTGCAGCGTAAAGCTTATCCTCAGGCCCAGGCGGAGCTCATTCCCCTGGCTTCCACCCTGCCCCGCAACTCCCCGGTGCGGACGCGGGTGGGCCAGCTGTTCGCCCAGGCCCAGGACTACGAGCATGCCCTGGCCCAATTTCAGGAGGTCCTGCGGACCGATCGCGACAACCAGGCTGCCCGGTCTGGAGCGGGACAGGCCGCTTTCCAGTTAGGCCGGTATCGGACGGCGCAGCGCTATCTGCAGAGTGTGGTTCGCGCCGACCCGCAAGACACACAGGCCGCGCAGGACCTGAAAACCGCGACCCTGATCTTACAGGCTGACCCTTTTGCGCCCAGTATTTCCGATGCGGAGCGCAATCGGCGCGTGCAATCGGCTTTTCAGACCGCGGGAGAGCGCCTGGACAAGTGCGCCGGGAGTAAAGGGATTGACCTGAGCCCGACGTCGCCCTCTGTTGGCTTGCCGGCGTTGAAGGAGCAGTGGCTGGACATGGCGGCAAAGCGGGCCAAGTCGGGACGGATGCGCGACGGCGCCGCCCTGGGCGAAACGATGGATCTTGCTTTCGAAATTGAACAGCAGACTCAGGTCGTCTGTGGCATGCCGGAGGGTCTGGACCTGGCCCTCCTTCTTCTTTCCCAGGACCATGGTGGAGTGGAGCGATGAGCAGCCCAAGCGCTTCCACCAACCCGAGCATAGGTCTCCCCGCTGAGTCGCCGCTCGATGGCTCAGCCCTCAAGCGCGGAAGTCGCTCGTGGTTCACTCTCAGTACCTCCAGCGAAGAGCGCTTCTTCCTGTTGCTGGCGGTGTTCATTGGCCTGTTCTCAGGACTCGCGGTGGTGTGCTTCCGGCTGGCGATTGACTGGACCAAGATCTGGTTGATCGGTCCCGCGCCGGAAGCTCATAGCTGGCGCGTTATCGCCACACCCACAGTGGTTGGCCTGATCGTGGCCGTCCTGGTGGTTCATCTTTTCCCCCTGGTGCGCGGCAGCGGAGTCAATCAGACCAAGGCGGCGCTCTACATCTATAACGGCTACATTCCATTCCGCACCGCCGTCGGAAAATTCATTACCGCCGCACTGGCAATCGGCTCGGGACAATCTCTGGGGCCGGAAGACCCATCGCTGCAAATCGGCGCCAGTTTGGCTTCGGCCCTGGGACGGCGGCTTGATCTCTCCCGTGAACGTTTGCGTCTGCTGGCCCCGGTGGGCGCGGCGGCGGGATTGGCGGCTGCCTTTAACGCCCCGATTTCCGCCGTGCTGTTCGTGATTGAGGAAGTGATCGGGCGCTGGAGCGCCGGCATTCTCGGATCTGTGGTGCTGTCGGCGGTTTCGAGCGTGGTGGTGGTGCGCTGGTTTCTGGGATCGGAGCCTCTATTTCGCATCCCGGCGGTCGGCCTGGTGAGGCCCACGGAGTTGTTGGCTTACGCGGTGTTGGGAATTGTTGGCGGGCTGGCCGCGGTGATCTTTGCCAAGGCGATCGGCTACTTCCGTCCGCGACTGCGAGCATGGCCGCGCTGGACTCAATATCTGCAACCTGCCGCTGCCGGACTGATCATTGGTGTCATCGGCTATCTGGGCGCTCCTCAAGTCCTGGGCGCGGGCTATGAATACATGGATCAGGCCATGCATGACCAGTTCACCTGGAAAATGCTGGCCGTTCTGGCGCTGCTGAAAATCGTCACCACAACCTTGTCGTTTGTCAGCGGCGCGCCCGGCGGCATGTTTGCTCCCGCCCTCTTTGTGGGGGCGATGCTGGGAGGAGCGGTGGGCGGCGTGGAACGCGCCCTGTATCCTGGCCTCACCGGTTCCACGGCCACTTACGCCCTGGTCGGCATGGGCGTACTGTTCGCGGCATTCTTGCGCGTGCCCATGACTTCGGTCTTCATGGTGCTCGAAGTCAGCGGCAACTATTCCATCATCGTTCCGGTGATTGTGGCCAACACGCTGGCCTACGTCATCTCCCGTGGTCTCGAGCCCACGCCGATCTTCGACCTGCTCACTCGCCAGGACGGGCTCGACTTGCCCTCCCTTGAAGAACAGCGGGAGCAAACCGTGCTGCGCGTGGAAGATGCGATGAGACCGGCCCCCACTCCAGTATTGGACGCGCAGAATTCCGTGGAGCAGGCATTGCGCCGGGTGCAGGACCTGACCGGGACTTTTCTGGTCCGCATGAGTCCCAGCGGATGGAGCAGTGTGACCTCCGACACGCTCAAGCGGCTGGCCGGGGAAGGCAAGGGAGAAATGTCGCTAGGTTCGAATCTGCCCATCCGGAATCTGCCCTATCTCCATCCCGACCTGACCTTGGAAGCGGCCCTCCGGCATGTCTACCAGGTACCGCTGGTGCCGGTAGTGCATCGCGCCGATTTCCGCCGTCTGGAAGGGGTGATTTCCCGCGAAGATGTTCTCGAAAAGTACAAGACGATGAAAAGCGATTGAGTGCGCGAGTCCTTTGCGCGGTTTGCGGATTTTCTGGCACCTTCGAGGATAAAAATCTTGACCGCAGAGTTCGCAAGGCACCGCAAAGGGCGCAAAGAAAATCCCTTCAGCCCCTTGGAGGCGACGCTGGCAAATGCTTAAACGCCTATTTCTTTCAATAACTTAGACACCATCCGATGCGCCATTCCCCCACTAAACCCCTGTTTTTCCCCTTTCGTTGACATATGCTCGTGCTTACCCCGTGTCTTCAATAACATAAGGCTGAGTTAATCCATAAGGCGGAAGACGCTAACCGGCGTTCCCCGGGTGAAGGTCGTACCAGGACCGGGTAATTTTCGGTTCGGACAGAGTTTAAATCGGGAATCTGCGGCGAAGCCGGAGTTTGCCGCGGCAGACCAGCACAGGAAAGCGAGAACGCATGCACAAGCCAGTGAAGTACGTGGAAAAAGCAGTCACAGTCGCCGCCAAAGGCGCGTGGGTGGTATTCAACGGTCTGAATAAGATCAAGCAGAACCCCTCGCCAACGCCGAAATGGTCGGAGAAGCCGCTGCTCAAGTCCTACGAGAAGACCAAGCCGCCTCTCGGCTGGCCCCGCTCCACTGACTCTCTCTGCCCCAAGTGCGTGCCTGAAATCCGCCAACAGATTCTCGATGGCAAGCTGCCTTACGAAGTACTGATGAACGAAAAGGTCGGCGAGATCAAAGCCGAAATCGTCGAGCGCGACGGCAAAATCCTGATGGTGAAAGACTGCGCCATCCACGGCCACTTTGAAGATGTGATGTCGATCGACACCGAATTCTCGAAGCACCTGGAAGATGTGTTTCCCGGCCGCGACATTCGCGCCCACAATGACGAGAAACTGCACCACCACGGGTCGTCCACGGTGAAATATGGACGCGGTTCGGTGCTCACCATCGATCTGACCAATCGCTGCAACATGATGTGCGATCCCTGTTTCATGGACGCCAACCAGGTTGGCTTTGTCCACGAATTGAGCTGGGAAGACATCAAGACCATGCTGGACAACGCCATCACCATCAAGCCGCGCCGCCAGATGTCGGTGCAGTTCTCCGGTGGCGAGCCCACGCTTTCGCCCTATTTCCTGGACGCGGTTCGTTACGCCCGCAAGGTCGGTTACAACTCGGTGCAGGCCGCAACCAACGGAATTGAATTCGCCAAGAGTTTCGAGTTCGCCCAACAGGCGGCCGAAGCCGGCATGCGTTATGCCTATCTTCAGTTTGACGGAATCGGCAACGCAGCCAACGCCCACCGCAAGGTCGGCAACCTGTTCGACGTGAAGTTGAAGGCGATCGAGAACATGCATAAGGCCGGTATTGAGATCGTTCCGGTCGTGACCATCGTCAACGGCATCAACAACGAGCAGGTCGGACGCATCATCAAATTCGCACTGGACAATCCCAAGACCATCGGATTCCTGTCGTTCCAGCCGGTGTCGTTTACCGGACGCGACGAAGCCGTCACCGATGATCGCCGCGAAGCGCAGCGCTACACGCTGTCTCATCTGGCGCACGATGTGAAAAACCAGACTGGCCTGGGCGAGCCTGCTCGCGACTGGTTCCCGATTTCCTTCATGGGAACTTTCTCCGACTGGGCCGACCTGATGCACGTCAACGACTCCAACAACGACTGGGGCCAATTAAGCTGTGGCTGCCATCCCAATTGCGGCACCGGCATGGCGCTCATGATCGACAAGGAAACCAAGGAAGCGGTCCCCGTGACCGCGTTCCTGAAGGGCGATCAGCTGGCCAAGGACATCGCCAAGGTCAACGACGCCGCTCGCGGCAAGTTCCTGACAGTCGTCGGCATGGCGCTCTGCCTGATGAAGAACTACGATCCCTTCCAGTCGCCGACGCACTTCAAGTTGATGGACCTGCTGAAGAAGTTCGACAAGAACTTCAACGCCACTGGAAAGAATTACGGAAAAGTTGGTCCGGACCGCACCCTCGATGACGTCATGAAGCGCCGTCAGGATCGCTGGAACTTCCTGTTCATCGCGGGAATGTGGTTCCAGGACCTGTTCAACTACGATTTCCGCCGCACCGAGCAGTGCATCATTCCTTACGCCACGCAGGAAGGTGAAATTTCCTTCTGCGCCTACAACACGGGCGTGGGCTGGCGCAACATCATCGAGAAGATGCACATGACGGCCACGCTCACCAAGTGGTACGACGAGCATGGACGCCACGAAATCTTCGCCGGCGGCAAGAACGTGAAGATGGATTCGGTCGAGCACGCGCTGGTTCTTAAGGAAGAGCTGGTCACCAACGAAGAACAGCATGATCTGGACAAGCTGGGCATCGCAAAGAACTCGCGTGAAGAAAAGATGCGGGCCCGCGACGCCAAGCAGAAGGAAGATCCGGCATACAACGCGCGCATGGCCTCGCTTTATCGTGAAGTCGTGTTGAAGGAAAAGCCGGTGGTGGCAGAGAACGGCTTCATTCCGCTAGGCGCGCTCACTTCGCCGTCGAAAGGCAATGGCAACGGGCACGCTCCAACGAAGTCGGAAGCGGAGCCGGTGCTGGGAGACTAGTCGAGTCTCCAGTTTCACGTTTCTGAAGGCCGCCAGAGGGCGGCCTTTTTTTATTCTCTCTGTGTCCTTGGCGGCCCTTTTTGGCGACCTTTGCGGCTCAAGATTTGGTCCAATCTGCGGCCGAGTAGAACCTTTACCGCGAAGGACGTTGAGGTACCGCAAAGTTCGCAAAACGCCAGACCCTTGCTTGACTTCATGACAGCTTCGGAATACTCTCCGCCCGACTGCGGGTTGCCTTTTTGGTTGCTTGGGGTCAGGCCCTTCCGAGAATTCAATTCAAATCTATTCGCGACCGAAGGAGGTCGGCACCCATGAAAAAGATCACAGGGCTGTTGTTGGGTTCGTATCTGTTGTTCGGGGGACTTGGCATCGCAGCGGCGCAGGAGGCGGTACCGCCACCCAAGGTACTCTCGGTCATCCGTGAGTACGTTAAACCGGGCAAAGGCGGCGCGCTCCATGAGAGGACGGAAAGCGCTTTCGTGCAGGCCATGACCCGCGCCAAATGGCCCACTCACTATCTGGCGGTGAGTTCGGTTACCGGCAGGCCCCGAGTATTATTCTTGACCGGCTACGATTCCTTCGAAGCCTGGGAGAAAGACACTCTGGCGACGCAGAAAGACGCGACGCTTTCCGCCGCACTCGACCGCGCCGCGGTCGCCGATGGCGAACTGCTGAGTGATTACGACACCGGCGCGTTGGTCTACAGCGACCAATACAGCCTGCGCTCGGGGGTTGATATCCCGCACATGCGCTATTTCGATATCTCCCTTTACCGCGTGCGCCCGGGACACAGTGCCGACTGGGACACAATCGTCAAGATGGTCAAGGCCGCCTACGAGAAGATTCCTGACGTCCACTTTGCCACTTACTACGCCCAGTATGGTCAGCAGGGCGACACCTATGTCGTCTTCACGCCCATGAAATCCACGTCGGAGATCGACAAGGGATTTGCCGAGGACAAGCAGTTCATGGCGAATATGGGCGAAGAGGGCATGAAGAAATTCAGTGAGTTGCTGGCGGGAGCGATTGAGTATAGCCAGCACAACCTGTTTTCCTTCACGCCGTCCATGAGCTATGTCTCGGATGAATGGATCAAGGCCGATCCAGATTTCTGGAAACCCAAGGCCCACGCCGCCGCGCCCAAGAAAGCGGAGGAAAAGCCCCCGACTGGCCAGTAGCCCTGATCGTTCCCGCCTGACGCCGGACCACGGCCGCAGAAGTATCGAGGCTGACCCGGCTGGACCATGGCCGCCAACCACTGGCGGCCTTTTCTTTTGTTGGGGGGGAACCGGATTAAACAAGTCCGTGACAAATCAGCATGGTCGATTGCGCTATAGTCTGAATGCGGGGTGCCGTTGCCTGGCCCGGATTGCGCGCCCGGGGTACTCGGCGACCCTTGGCCCGCTGAACGGCACGCCAGCGGTCCCGCGAAACGAGAAGGAGATGAAACAGTGGCCAATGTAAACGTAGCTCTGCTGGTCCGGCTGGAGGCGAAGCCTGGCAAGGAGAAGGAAGTGGCCAGCTTCCTGCGCAGCGGTCTGGCGATCGTGCAAGAAGAGCCGGCGACCACGGCCTGGTTCGCCATCCAGATGGGACCCTCAACTTTTGGTATTTTCGACGCCTTCCCGGACGACTCCGGCCGGCAGGCGCATCTTTCAGGACGGGTGGCCGCAGCGCTGATGGCCAAGGCCCCGGAACTTTTAGCGAAACCGCCAGTGATCGAGAAAGTCGACGTGCTGGCCGCCAAGCTCCCGGGATAGAGGTCGGCTAAGTGAATCTTAAGAATGAAGTTAGTAGGCGAGGCCGATAGCTAATAGAGGACGTGGATTCTTGTTCCCTGAGCGAAGATTTTCGCATCTAAGACCCTTATGGACAACAATGCGATATTCGAAGAAAGATATAGAGTTATCGCCATTGACGAGCAGAACCTCATTCTCCGTGGAATCCGCAGCGGAGACGTCCTGACGATAGTCAACGCGGACCCCGAAAATCCTCTGACCGAAGAGGACTACCCACCGGGGAAACTGATCGCGCTGAACGATCCAGCCACCGGCACCCAGAGCTAATTTCGAGGAGACCCTCATCGTAGGCAGGGACAGGCGCCGCTCCTGTCCCTGCCACGTTCTTCCAGACCCAGCACTGGAGTTACCTGGTGTGCCGCCCTACAATGCCCGGCGACGTGTTTGTTCCGGGCCGCTTCGTTTGCCCTCACGGCGCTTGCTTCGATCACGAAGGCAACATATTCGTGGTGGAATGGGTTGAGGCCGGCAGGGTGACGAAACTACGCAAGGTGGCTTAGGATGTCATCCCGAGCGCAGCTTGAGCCGCGCGGGTCCTGCCACATGCTTCCCACAGATCTCCCGATCAGTGATAAAAGATCTAAACATGTATGATCTCGACTTCGCGAGCGCGCTTCCGTGATCGTGGTGGTGATGGGAGTAACCGGCTCGGGGAAGACCACCATCGGCGTCCTGCTGGCCCGGCGGCTCGGCTGGGAATTTGTGGATGCCGACAGTTTCCACTCATCGGCCAACGTTGAAAAAATAAGGCAGGGAATCCCGTTGGATGATGCCGACCGCGCACCCTGGCTCAAGTCCCTGTGCCAGGCCATGGAACGCTGGGCTGCGGAACCCAGAAACGTGGTGCTGGCATGCTCGGCGTTGAAAAGGAGTTATCGCGATCAGCTTTACACTGGCCGCGAGACGAAGTTTGTCTATCTGAAGGGAAGCTACGACCTGATTTACCAGCGCCTGCGGCTGCGGCGCGGTCATTTTGCGTCGGAAAAAATACTGGCCAGCCAGTTCACCGCGCTGGAAGAGCCGGAGGATGCGATTACTGTCAGCATTGATCGCTCTGAAGACGAGATTGTAGAGGAGATCGTGCGAGAACTGGGCTTGGATCGCGGCCGCTCGGGTCATGATCCGGTCAACCGGTAAGCGGGTATGCCATCGCGGAGAGATCGTTCCCTATGCAGGCACTAACCGAAATTGACCTCGGCACCAAGGTCGTCGCCAAGCTGAGCCGGCGGCTGCTACCCTTCCTTTTCTTACTCTACATCGTTGCCTACCTGGATCGAATCAATGTCGGATTTGCCGTCCTCCAGATGAAAGGGCAGCTGGGATTCAGCGACGAAGTCTATGGCCTGGGCGCTGGAATCTTCTTTGCTGGATATTTCTTCTTCCAGGTGCCGAGCAACCTGGCACTGGCGCGGGTGGGCGCACGAAAGTGGATTGCAGTGATCATGGTGCTCTGGGGCGCGATTTCTGCTTCGATGATTTTCGTCGGCACCCCACGCGGCTTTTACCTGCTGCGTTTTCTGCTGGGCGCCGCCGAAGCTGGGTTTTTCCCCGGAATGATCCTCTATTTGAGGCGGTGGTTTCCCTCGGGAGCACGGGCGAGCGCAGTCGCGTTGTTCATGACGGCGGCGCCGCTGGCGGGAGTCATTGGCGGTCCGATTTCCGGCTTGCTTCTGGGAGTGCGGATCGCCCACCTGAGGGGATGGCAGTGGCTATTCTTGATGGAAGGCTTGCCCGCCATACTGCTGGCTGGGGTGGTGCTGGCATTTCTTACCGACAGGCCAGAGATCGCGTCCTGGCTCACGGAGAAAGAACGCGGCTGGCTGGTGGAACAACTGGCCCACGAGGAGAAGCCGCTTCCTGGAGCCTCTCGCCATGTTTTCGCGGCTTTTGCCAGCGTCAGAGTCTGGATCCTGGTGGTGGTGTATCTGGGAGAGACCACGGCCGCCTATGGAGTGGGTCTTTGGCTGCCCAGTTTGCTGCGCAATGTGTCAACCACCAGCAACCTTGGCATCGGGCTGCTCTCCGCCATTCCGTATCTCGCCACTATGGTCGCCATGGTTCTGGTGGCGACACACTCTGATCGCACGCGCGAGCGAAAGTGGCATCTGGCGGGGTCGGCGTTCGCGTGCGCGATTGGTCTGGGGTGCGCGGCCTACTCCACCTCGACCACCGCCGACGTCGTCTTTTTGAGCCTGACCTTGATGGCCGCGTTCTCCATGAATGGGCCGTTCTGGGCCACCACGACTGAAATGCTGAGCGCAACCTCGGCAGCCGCCGGCATTGCCCTGATCAATTCGTTCGGCAATTTAGGGGGATTTCTTGGACCCTACACCATCGGGCTGGTGCGCACCTGGACGGGAAGCTTTCGCGGTGGCCTGCTGGCGGTGGGGGGGGTGCTGGTGCTGAGCGGAGTGCTGGCGGTCCTGGCCTATGGCAGGGATCCACGTCAGGCCCCCCTCCCCACACCGTAACCACACGGGATATGCCGGCGCTACCTTCTTCGCCCTTTTGACTCGATTGTTTACAATAGGTCTCAACCCTCAATCGGGGACGGCCCCTAAGTATCGGGACGAAAACGATTTGGAATCGCCCAACCACAATCCAAACTCCGCCGCCCCGGTCTACTGGCGAGTGGAAGGCAGCCTCGCAGACCTGACTACGGTCCGCCCCGTCGCCTTTTTTACCTGGAACGCGCAGACATTTTTGGAGCGCTGGGTACGTCGCGGGATGGTGCTGCTGATGGCGATCTTGCGGCCATTTCTTTATGCCGCCAACCGTATCTTTGCCACCCGGGGCGTGCACACTGTGCTGCGCGGAATCAGCCGCGACCGCCTGGACCTGCTGGGCGAGGAATACTTCAAGTACAAGTTGCAGCCCTACCTGAAAATTGATGGCGTGGAGCTGCTTAAAGCTCGCATCGAGGCTGGCGACAGGATCGTGCTGGTGAGTCAGGGACTGGAGCACGTGATGCGCCCTCTGGCGCACCACCTGGGAGTGAAGTGGCTCATTGCCAATCGCCTCGAATTCCGCGACGGAATCGCTACCGGCAGATTGCTCGAGCCCGTGATCCGTCCGCGCGGGCTGTTTGCCGGGATCAACGGCTCTGGACCCGATGGCAGGCGTGCCGCCGAGCGGCTGGTGCGCGACCTCGGACTATCGAGTGCAGGAGCCTTGGAGACTGCAGTAATTCCGGCGGCGCGTCAAATCCCGGTGATGGATCGTCCCATCATTTATTTCGATGGCATCCGCCATTCCGGCCCGCTCTCGGTTCGGCGGGCACTTGCCGGGAAGCACGTCATGCTGATTGGCGTTACCGGCTTCATCGGCAAGGTTTGGCTGGTCAACACGCTGATGGAGCTGCCCGAGATCGGCCGTATTTATCTGCTGATCCGGAAACAGAAATCGAATCCTGCCATGCGGCGCTTCGAAAAACTGGTGGAGGAGTCTCCGGTCTTCGATCCCTTGTACACGCGTTACGGCGCGGAGCTTTCAGGTTTTCTGCGGGCGCGGATAGATGTGATCGAAGGCGACGTTTGTCAGCCCGGCCTGGGTCTTGAGCCCGACGTCTGCCGGTCCCTGCAAAAAACTCTCGACCTCATCATCAACAGTTCAGGACTGACCGACTTTAACCCCGACCTGCGCGATGCGCTGGCCACCAACGTCGACGCGGCGGTGAACGTCACGGAATTCGTGCACCAGTCGGACCACGCCGGACTTCTGCATCTTTCCACCTGCTACGTGGCGGGTGCGCGGGACGGCCGGGTGGGCGAAACCATGCGCCCCAACTACACTCCGGCGGGAGTTGCCGACTTCGATGCGGAGAGCGAATGGCGTGCGCTGCACGAGTTCGTGCACAAGGCCGAACAACTGTCGGAGAGCGCGCCGATCACCGCAGAGCTGCGTCAGCAGGCCCTGAGCAAGGAACACGCGGCCAAGGATCTGGCCGGGGCGGCCCTCGAAAACCAGATCCGAAAGAATCGTTTTCGCTGGCTGCGCGAATATTTGACCGAGTCAGGGATGAAGCGCGCGGCCGAACTGGGATGGCCCAACACCTACACGTTGACCAAGAGTCTGGCCGAGTCACTGATTGCCAAACGCGGTGTGGGTTTGCCCATCGCGGTCGTGCGTCCCTCAATTGTCGAGACCTCGCTCCAGGAGCCGTTTGTGGGCTGGAATGAGGGCATCAATACTTCCGCTTCGCTCTCCTACCTGCTGGGGACTTCGTTCCGCCAGCTTCCGACGAACGAAAAGAAGCGGCTGGATATTATCCCGGTGGATTCGGTCTGCCGCGGCATGACGCTCATCGGCGCGGCGATCGTCGAAAGGCGTCACGAACCGCTTTATCAGCTGGCCACGTCTGTGGCCAATCCCTGCGACATGCGGCGGTCCATTGAACTGACCTCCCTGGCCCACCGCAAGCACTACCGTGCACAAGAAGGCCTGGAGTATTGGCTGCGCTTGCGCCTGGACGCCATTCCCGTCTCCAAGGAGCGATATAACCGCATGTCGGCGCCGGCGCAGAAAGCGATCGTGAAATCCATTCAGCGCATTATGTCGCCGCTGCCGCTGAAGAAAACGCCGCTGGTTCGCGCCGAACGCAACCTGGAAAAAGTGGAGAAACTCATCAAGCTGTTTGAGCCGTTTATTCTGCACAACGAACACGATTTTGCCGCCGACAACGTGGAACGGCTCTCGCACGCATTGCCGGAGGATGAGAAGGCGGTGTTCGGATACCGCACGCAATCGATTGACTGGTGGGATTACTGGATCAATATCCACATCCCCGCTTTGCGCAAGTGGACTTATCCTCTGATCGAAGGCCGCCCGCTGGAGGCACGCCCCTCGCGCAGCTTGCAGCCTGAGCCGGTTCCGGAAAACGGAGAAGTGGTCAAAACCGGCACCAACGGAGCAACGTGGCGATATTCCTGACTGGGTCCACGGGATACATCGGCGCGCACGTCGCCGCCAACCTGCTGGAACAACACGGCGCTTCTCTGAACCTGCTGGTTCGCGCCCGCAACCCGGAGGAGGCCGCTGGACGTCTGTGGCAGGCGCTGCAACTGCACCTGGATTTTCCGCGATTCTACGAATATCTCCAGACCCGTATGCGGGTCTTTTGCGGCGACCTCACTGCGCCGCACTTCGGTCTTTCCGGCGACGATTACGATCGCCTGATTCACACTACCGACTCGGTGATTCACTGCGCCGCCTCGCTCAATCGCAAGTCGGAGAAAACCTGCCTCAACGTGAACCTGCGAGGCACGCTCGAAGTGCTGCTGCTGGCACAGAAGTCAAACTACTATCACGGCCTGCGCCGCTTCAGCCAGGTGAGCACGGTGGCGGTGGCAGGCAAGCGGCAGGACGAAGTGGTGACGGAGGACCGGTCCATCGATTGGGACCGCTCGGATTATGATCCCTACGCCCGCACCAAGAAATTTACCGAGCACATGATGCGGCAACTCCTGCCCGAAGTGCCCGTCACAATTTTTCGGCCCAGCATCGTTCTGGGCGACAGTCGTTATCCCGAGACTACGCAGTTCGACATGGTAAAAGCTTTCGTCTTCCTGGCCGGCCTGCCGGTGCTGCCCTTCCGTGCGAAAGACAAAATCGACATCGTGAACGTGGACTTTGTCGCCGACGCGATTGCCACCCTGCATCAGAAAGAAAAGCCGCTGCACGACACCTATCATCTTTCATCCGGCGTCGACTCGCAGACCTTCCGCCAGTTGACCAGCACTCTGGCCGCGGTGCAGAACAAGCGCGGACCTTTCTTCTTGCCTTTTCTGCAGCGGCCCTTCGATTCGAGCGTAAACTTTTTTTCGAACCGTAGCGGATCGCTGGGCCACGGCGCCTCCCTGATGAAAGTGTTCATGCCTTACCTGGTCTGGAATACGGTATTCGACAACGCTCGCGTGACCCAGGAACTTGGACGCAAGCCCGTACCCTTCTCGCAGTACAGCTATCCGTTGCTAAAATTCAGCCGCGAGAGCAACTTCACGTATCCCTACCGGGCCTGGCCTACCACGAAGGCGGGAGGGTCCGCCGCATGATGGATCTGGTCCTCGAAGCCTGGGTCAGCAGCAGCATCGAAGCCGCCAAACTCGGCTGGATGATGGGTAAGGGCAAATCCTGGCAGCCGGGCGAAAAATTGAAGCTGTTGTTCGCGGGATACAACGGTACCCGCAACATGGGATCCGACGTCCGGGTTTCAGAAATGTTGCGTCAGACGCGGCATATTTTGGGTGCTGAAAACACCGCTTTCAGCGTGATGACGCAAAATTTAAAATTCACCGAGGGTTATTTCGACGGCACGCGGCAAGTACATCTGCCGGATATTTTCCCTCCGTTTCTGTCCGGCGAAGTGCCCCGGCATCACGGCGTGGTAGCGTGTGAGGGCTCGATGTTCAAGAGCAAGTTCGCCAACGCCCTTACCACCATGATGATCGGATCATTAGGCCTTGCCGCCGCCCAGAACAAGCTTTCCGTCGGCTACGGCGCGGAGGCGGGGCACATGGACCCTCTGATTGCTAAAATGTGTGCCCGCTATTGCCAGAATTCGCTGGTGATCACGCGCAACGAAGAATCGCGCACTCTTCTGCGTGAACTGGGCGTGCCCACCGAGTTGGGCACCGACACGGCCTGGACCTTCGAGCCTGCTCCGCCTGAGTATGGTCGGGCAGTGTTGCGGAAAATCGGCTGGGACGGCAGCATGCCGGTCCTGGTGGTGTGTCCGATCAATCCTTTCGAGTGGCCAGTCAAGGCGTCGGTGGCCAAGTTTGCCGCGCGCACGCTGACCGGCGCTTACAAAGACAGCCACTACCGTTCGGTCTACTTCCACAATTCCGGCCCAACCGCCGATCGCGCGCTGGAGCACTACCTCACGGCAATCGCAAATGCGGTCGCCGCATTCCGCAAGCAGCGCAAAGTGTTCGTCGTCCTCGCGGCAACCGAGCGCCTGGATGCTCGACCGGCGGGACGCATCTCGGAAAAGCTCGGAGGCGTGCCCGTGCTCAGTTCCGACGACTACAACATGCACGAGTTGGTGAGCATCCTGCGCGCCTGCCACATGATGGCTTCGTCGCGCTATCACGGCATTGTGACTTCGATGCCGGGCCTGGTGCCATCGGCAGGAATCACCATGGACGAACGGATCCGTAATCTGATGCGTGAGCGCGGACATCAGGACCTGCTGATGAACGTTGACGATCCTGACCTCGAGCCGAAACTGCTGGCAGCCCTGGAAAAGCTGGCCACCCAGGGCGAAGCGATCTCGGTGGGAATCGGACAGACCGTGGTAAAGAATTTAAAAGTGATGGCCCGCATGGGTGTCTACTTCGAGGAAGAAGTACAACGCCGCTACCCCGAGTTTCCCACGCGCAAGGGAGAATGGAGCTGGGAAGACTATTTGCCGCCAATGAGCCAGGAGTTGAAGCAGCTGGTGGAAGCATTTGGATAGCAAAAACCACCTAGGCCCGGACGCCCTCGTCCGGGCAGGCGAGCGTAGCTCGCCAGAGGTTTGTTGGGCGTGTCGTCCCTAAGATTCGCCGAGCTTTGCTCGGCTGGGCAGGTGAGGACACCTGCCTACAGGGTGCCCCACCCTCGTCTCTCCGTTTTTTGGAGAGACAGGGTGGGGGTTTTGTAAACACATGAACTTTCTGGAAAGCATTTTCGCTCAGCTCGAAGCCGCCGGAAATACGACGGTGCTCTGGGAGTTCCACGATCAGGCTGCAACACAAAATCGAAGCAACGGCCTCGGCGGCCACGGATTGCTGAAACTTGTAGCGCAGGCCCGCGCGTTCCTGTTGTCCAAGGGCCTAAAGAAAGGCGACCGTTGCGCCCTGCTGGCGCACAACGGGATCGACTGGGTTGCGCTCGATCTGGCGATCATGGCGGAAGGTTTCATCGTGGTGCCACTTTACGCCCGCCAGGCGCCCGCGGAGCTTTCAGCCATGATGAAAGACTGCTCGCCGGCGCTGATCTGCTGCGGCGATGCTGCGTTACGGGACGGCATTGTGCAAGTTTGGCCGGAGGCTCCGCCGCAATGTTTGTTCAACGAAGTGTTTGCCAATGCCGGAGCAAGCGTAAATGGAAATCCGAGGCTCGCCGAATCCGATCCCGTCACCATTATCTATACCTCGGGGACATCGGGCGAGGCCAAAGGAGTCATCCTGACCGCCGGCAACGTGGGCCACATGCTGGGCTGCGCCTCAGGGCGCCTCGATCTCCTGATGGAAAACAAGCCCGCGCAGGACCGCGTGTTCCACTATCTTCCATTCTGTTTTGCCGGCTCCTGGATCATGCTCCTGACCTGCCTGCTGCGGCGCAGCCTGCTCACCCTGAATATGGACCTGGGAAAGCTGGCGGCCGAAATGCGCGGCGCCGCGCCCGATTACTTTCTCAATGTCCCGGCGTTGCTCGAGCGCATGCGCAAGGCGGTCGACGAGCAACTGTGGAAGACAGGCGGCCTGGCGCGCGTAATTTACAGCCGCGCCAAAGGAGCATGGATCCGAAAGCGGGACGGGCATTCGCGGTTCGCCGATGCAACCTGGCTCGCCTTGGCCAACGCGGGGATCTTTCCCACCATTCGCAAGAAAATGATTGGCGACAATCTGAAGGCCCTGATCTGCGGCTCGGCCCCCCTGAGCTTGGAGACGCAGCTCTATTTCAATATGCTCGGCATTCCCGTGCTCCAGGTGTACGGCCTGACCGAGACCACCGGAATCTGCACCCTGGACGATCCTCGCCACGTTGAACCGGGGGGTGTGGGGCCAGCCATCAGCGGCATCGAGATGAAGCTCGGCGAGAATGATGAGATCATCGTGCGCGGGCCGAACATTTTTCCCGGCTACTGGAACCGTCCGCAGGAAACTGCCAAGTCGCTGCGCGATGGCTGGTTTCACACCGGCGACCAGGGAGAAGTCGATGGAGCAGGGAACTGGCGTATTATCGGGCGCATCAAGAACCTGATCATTCTGGGCTCAGGCCACAACATTGCCCCGGAGCCAATCGAGGATGACCTGCTGAAGAATCTACCCGACGCCCAGCAGGCCGTGCTGATGGGCAACGGTCGCGGATATCTTTCCGTCATCGTGACCGGAAATGTTAACCGGGAACAGCTACAGGCCGCCGTGGACGCGGTGAATCCGGGGCTGCCGCACTACAAGCAGATACGCGCCTTTCATATCCACGCCGAGCCGTTTTCGATCGAAAACGGATTGCTGACGGCAAACGGCAAGCTCAAGCGCGACCTGATTGCAGCACGCCTGCAGAGTGAAATTGAAGAAATGTACGCAGTCGAGCAGGCCTCATGAATGGTAGCGCCGGGCGTCCCGCCGGCGGTCTCGAGGGCATCTTGCCCTCGAAATGCAGCCGCTACATTCACGGGGTGCCTCGAGTTTGATTCATGAAGATGAACCAATTCAAAGGCCAAACGCTCTCCTGGGAGCTTAAAGACGGCGTAATCGAGCTGGCGTTGCATCGCGAACCATGCAATGAGATCGGTTCGCGCACGCTCGAGGAGTTGGAGAAGTTCGCCTCGGCGCTGGAACGCCTGCAAAGCGAAGCCCACGCCCTGATTCTCTACAGCACGTTGAAATCGGGATTCTGCGCCGGCGCCGACCTGCGTGAGCTCTATCACGGCGCTCACGGAATGGAAAAGCAAGCCGCGGCGCGGGGGGTTCGGAAATTTCTCGAACGCATTCACGAGGTGATGAATGCAATTGACGGCTCGCCGCTCACCACCATCGCGGCGCTCAACGGCGTAACTTTCGGCGGCGGTTTTGAACTTGCGCTGGTTTGCGACCTGATCATCGCCGACAAAATGGCGCGCTTCTGTTTTCCTGAATTGCGTTTGGGCCTGATTCCCGGCTTCGGCGGCATCCCGCGACTGAAGCGCGATCTGGGTAACGCCGTCGTGCGTGACTTGCTGCTCACCGGCCGCAGCTTCAACGTTACCAAGGCCCAGCAAGTCGGGCTCGTAAGCCAGGTGGTGGGAGAAGGCGAGGCGCTGAAGGCGGCTCGCGGCACGGCCGCTCAACTGGGCAAGTTCGACCGCCGCACAGCGACCGCGGCAAAAAAGTTCATCAAACCGATTCCGTACGAGGAACTGAAGAAGGAGATTGATATCTTCTGCGATTTGTTCACACAGCCGGCGGTTGAGGCGGGATTGAAGAAGTTCGTGGAAAGCAAAGACGCCCAGCCCTATTTGCCATGACGCCTTTCGGCTAGAATGAGATGGAGCGATGACCGACGGTAAAAAAACACTGGACGAGATCCTTAACCTGGCAGCGGCGCAGTTCAAAGTCCCGCGCGAAAAGCTGACGCCTGACGACGATTTCTTCAAGACGCTTGGGATTGACAGCCTGCAAGCGTTGGACCTGCTCACCCGGCTCGAACATCATTTCAACGTCGAGCTCCCCGACTACGAATTGCAAGGAGTCTCCGACTTCAGAACGCTGGCCAGCCGGATTCAGGCAAGGTTGTAGGGCATCCAGCCTGGAGTTTCTGCCGGGCAATTGATCATCCCCGGGAAAACCGGTGCACGCTCTTAAAACGGTTGTCGGATCACAGTTCTCGGTTCCCGGTTGTGGCGGGTCGGGTGGTGAATTGATAACTAACCGTTTTCACCGTGTCCCTGTGTCTCTGTGGTGAAATAAAGCATTCATGCTTAACCTCGACCAATACACCTGCCTGGGCGCAGCATTGCGCGAGGCGCTCGACCGTTGGCCGAACGAAACCTGCCTGATCGAGTCGGATCGCGACAAGGAGAAGACTCGCCTTACCTATTCCGATTTCAAGGAAATGGCGATGCCGCTGGCGCGTGCGTTCGAGGATGCCGAGTTCAGTCCCGGCGACCGGGCCGCGATCATCATGAGCAATCAGTCGAAATGGCTGATTTCGGCCTACGCCATTTTTCACCAGGGGGGCGTGCTGGTACCGCTCGATTACAAGCTGACGGCGGCCGAGCATGCGCAATTGCTGGCGCATAGCCGAGCCAGGTTTCTGGTGATCGAATATTACCTGTGGCGTGCGATCATTCAATCGCCGGATTTCAAGGGCCACAAAGTGCAGACCGTTCTGGTCACGGAAGCACCGCCCGGGGTGGCGCTGGCAGGGGCGTTTCGCTGGGAAGATTTTCGCCGCAAGGGTGATCCGGTGTTTGTTCCACGCCAGCGTCAGGATGTGGCCTGCATCGTCTATTCTTCGGGGACGGGCGGCCGTCCCAAGGGATGCGTGCTCACCCACGAAAATTATCTGGAGCAATGTAAAGCGCTGATTGCGTTGTATCCCTTCTGGCCGGGCGTACGTTACCTGAGCATTCTGCCTACCAACCACGCCATTGATTTCATGGTCGGCTTCATCGGGCCGTTTGTTTGCGGGGCTTGCGTGGTGCATTTGCGCACGCTGCGACCTGAATTTGTGCGCGACGCTTTCGTCCGTTACAGGATCACTTATGTAAGCCTGGTTCCCATGGTGCTCAAGAACCTCGAACGCGGGCTGAGGGCCAAGTTCGAAGCGCTGTCCCGCCCTAAGCAGTTTCTCCTGGAGCGGTCGACCGCCGTGAATAAGTTCTTCACCGGGTGGCGTCCTGACGTGCGTTTGAGCCGGGTGCTGCTGCGCCAGGTGCACAAGGCCTTCGGCGGAGAATTACGGGCCATGTTTACCGGTGGCGCATTCATGGAGCCGTCAACGCTGCAGTTTTTCTACGATCTGGGCCTGCCCGTGGCCAACGGATATGGACTTACCGAAGCGGGCACCGTGCTCACGCTCAACGATCTGAAGCCGTTCCGCGCTGACACCGTGGGCAAGCCATTGCCGGGCGTGGATTTGCGGGTGTTGAATCCGGACGCTGAGGGCATCGGCGAAGTGGCGGCGAGGGGCAGGACGGTGATGTCGCATTACCTGGACGATCCCGAATTGACGGCGGAAACCATCGTCGATGGCTGGCTGCTCACCGGTGACCTTGGCCGCTTTGATAACGACGGGCATCTGCAACTCTTCGGCCGCAAGAAAAACATGATCGTCACCGAGGGCGGAAAAAACATTTATCCGGAGGACATTGAAACCGCCTTTGACGGGCTGCCGCTCAGAGAGTACTGCATCTTCGCCGCCAACTATATCTGGCCGGCAAAAAGCCTGGGCCACGAGATGCTGATTCTTGTTTTGCGTCTCGAACCCGGGCCGGAAGGGCAAGTTCAGGAATTCAGCGAATCTCTGAAGCAGGAGATTATTGCCCGCAACCGCCGCCTGCCGGATTTCAAACGGGTGGGTGGTTGCCTGCTCTGGGAAAGGGACTTTCCACGCACCGCGGCCATGAAGATCAAGCGAGTGGCCCTGGCTGAAGAGATCCGCAAAACCCTCGGCCGTGCCGCCGTGGTCGAACTGTAAAAATCAAATCCTATGAGCGACCGACCGTGAACGATTCCGGCTCCTTCCTGGCGGTGGTCAACCCAGCGGCGGGCGGAGGGCGCTGCCGTAAACTGGTTGGATCCGTGCTTGATCGCTTGCGAGCCGGTGGGATCACCTTGAAAGTGGTCGAAACCCGTGCCCCGGGGCAGGCGACTACCCTGGTTCGCGAGGCTTACGCGCAAGGCCAGCGAAAGTTTATCGCCGTTGGCGGAGACGGGACGTCTTACGAGGTCGTCAATGGACTCTTTCCCAGTGAAGCAACTGAACCCGCGACCCTGGCGTTTCTTCCCCTGGGAACGGGCAACTCATTCTTGCGTGACTTCAGCGACCGCGGTGTGGAGTTCGCCATCGAGGCGTTGCTTGCCCGGCGCTCGCTCCCCTGTGATGTTCTCCGGTTGACGCATCAGGCCGGACGGCTGCACTACATCAACCTGCTGAGTATGGGATTTTCCGCCGACGTAGCTACGCTGCGCGCCCGCCGTTTCAGCGGGTGGGGCGAGATCGGTTATCAATCAGCCATCTTCATCAGCCTGGCGCGGTTTCGGCGGCGTCCATTTCCGCTGCGGGTCGATGGAGCAGCGGAAGTCGACCGGCGACCCTGTTTATTCCTCACCTTCAGCAACAGCAAATTCACCGGCGGCACCATGATGATTGCTCCCAAGGCGGAGGTCAACGACGGTTTCATCGAGTACGTGCGCTGGGGTCCGATCGGACGCCTGGGTCTGATCCGTAATTTGCCCACGCTTTATGACGGAACCCACATTCACCATCCGCTGGCGGAACGGCGGCAGGCGAAACGTATCGATTTTCAACTCGACACTCCGGTGGATGTCATGGTGGATGGCGAAGTGCTCACCCTGCACTGCGAAAGCCTCGACGTGCTGCCTTCTGCCCTGAACGTCGTGGTATAAGAAGATTCCATGTCCGAAGACCGCAACAATCGCGAGGCAGAGCCACAAGGGCAATCGTCGCCCGCGCGCAAGATCGTTATCGCGGTGCTGATCGTCGCCGCCTTTGCCGCGGTGATTTACCTGGGATTGCGCAAGCGTCGCAGCCGCCTCGATGTGTTCGCGAAATGTTTGGCCGCAAGGCAGGCGACGATGTACGGCGCTTACTGGTGCCCGCATTGTGCCGACCAGAAAGAGATGTTTGCGTCGTCGTTCCAGTACGTCCCGTACGTAGAGTGCGGGATGCCCGGCTCCCGCGCTGAGGCCCCGGTGTGCAAGGATGCCGGCATAAAGCATTTCCCTACCTGGCAATTTGCCGACGGAGAACGCCAGGAAGGTGCACAGTCGCTGCAAGTGCTGGCTGCCAAGACCGGATGCAGCCTGCCATGATGTTACCGGCTACGGCGCGGTTTGCGCGGCGCATTCTCCGCATAATAGCTGTGCTGGCGTTTGCGGGTGCGCTGGTTTCGTCGCTGTCGCTCTACCATCACTATGGCAGGTCGGCGACTTCCTACTGCGATGTCGGAGAAAATTTCAACTGCGATATCGTGAACCGCAGCACTTACTCGACCATCGGCGGCATTCCGGTGGCGTTGATCGGAATCATCGGATATCTCGCCACCTTGATCCTGGCGACCGCCTTTCGCAGCCACGCCGAGGTTCCGGCGGTGTTGGCGATCGCTTCGCTGGCTGGCCTGGGCTTCGCGCTCTACCTTACATACATCGAAGGCTTCGTCCTGTTTGCATGGTGCATTTTGTGCCTGTCATCGCTGGCTTTGATTTTCACCATCGCCGTGCTCTCATCAGCGCTCTGGGTGCACGCGGTCCGGCGAGCGGACTGATTTCCCATGGACGAAACAACCTCGCCCCCAACATTCGGCCGTGAAGACTCTCCCGATTTGGCGGGAGAGTTGCGCCTGCATGAACTCCAAAGCCGGATTTTCCGCAACACCCGCATGCTGCGGGTCTGGTTGCCGCCGGGCTATAACTCGCCCGAAAACCAGGCCCGGCACTATCCTGTTTTCTATCTGAACGACGGGCAGAATCTTTTTGATCCAGCGACCGCATACATCGGAATTGACTGGCAGGCCGACGAAGCCGCTGATCGCCTGATTCGCGAGGGCCGAATTCCTCCTCTGATCATCGTGGGCATCGATAACGCGCAGAAGGACCGGCCGAGAGAGTACCTGCCCTACCGGTCTTTTCATCCGCCCATCATGCGGCCCCAGGGCAGGCGTTATCCCCATTTTCTGCTGAACGAGGTGATGCCCTTGGTCTATCAGCATTACCGCATCGCGCGCGGTCCGGAAAATACCGGCCTGGGCGGATCGTCTCTGGGCGCGATCATCTCGCTCTACACAGTTCTGGACCGCCCGGGTGTTTTCGGCCGTTTGTTGCTCGAGAGTCCGTCTCTGTTCATCTCCAAGCGGCAGCTCCGCAAATCCAGTCGCGCCTTCCGGTCATGGCCGGCAAGGATATTCATGGCGATTGGAACGAAAGAGGCGGGAAGTGAGGAGCGCGATCAACAGGTAGTGGCAGATGTTCGCGAACTGGAACACGTTCTGCGATGCGCGGGGTTGAGAGAAGACCGACTGCGGGTAAGAATTGACGAGGGTGCCACTCATAGTGAAAAAGAGTGGGCCAAACGCTTTCCAGAGGCGCTAGCTTTTCTTTTCGGCGTGTCATCCTGAGCGCAGTGACGGCTTCGCTTCGCGAAGCCGTCGCGCAGTCGAAGAGCTTGCCCCGAGCGAAGTCGTGGGGATCCCTTCCTGTTTCAACAAACTGCGGTTCGAGTGATTTTCCATTCGGCAGAACGCGCCCATGCCGACGGTGATGTGCAGGTCATAGGGGTCCTTCGACTCCGCATTTCCATTCGCAAGCGAATGGGAATGCTCCGCTCAGGATGACAACTTGAGAGATGGTAGATCGGAAATCCGCCAGCAGATCCACATCAGCGCTGTCATTGCCGCCACCGAAAGCTGCAAGTGAGTCATCCGCGCCAACGGTCCCATCAGGAACAACAGATAGCAGAGATACAGGAGCTGCTGAATCCGGCGTGCAAGCTGCTGTTCCCGATGTGCCAGCGCCCAATCGCTGAGCAGCAGGAATGCTGGTGCCAGAATCACCAGGTCATAGACGGTCAAATGCGGTGACACCAGAACCGTGGCGAACAATAGCGCCGCAAAACGAATCGGCAGTGGTCCTTTCCGCCGCCAGCATTGAACTGCCAGGACGAGTATGCCCAGGGCACAGACCGCGTATAACGCGAGGGCGACGCGCGGCCATGGCAGCAGCAGAGAAAAGAAGGAGCGCAATGAATGGGTCTGGTAAAGCCGCGGTTCAAGCAACGGCAAGACTTCTCCCAGATGCGTCAGCGCGTGGAAGTAAGTGCGCATGACCTCGGTGCCGTAGTGCATCCAGGCCAACCCAAGCTGGATGGAGGCGGCCCCCACGGCGCCAATCACAACCTTCCATTCGGGCGCGAGCAGAAAAACAACTGCCGCGGCCAATCCCAGCTGGGGCTTGAAGATGAGTGAGCCAATGGCCAGGCCCGCGAGTAGTGTCCGATCGCGTCGCAGGGCGAGATAAGCCAGCGTGAAACAGAGCAGGGCGAGGCCAGAAGTCTGTCCCCAGGCCAGCAGGTGAAAAAATCCCGGGAAAGCAATCGCCAGAATCAGAACTGTCCAGCGATACCTCTGAAGACTCGCACAAGTCTTCCACACGGCGCGGCAACAGAAGGCGTAGACCAGGATGTTCACCGCCAGCCACGCGGTCAAGGCCCATCCGTACGGCAACCGGGCGAAGGGTGCAAAAAACAATGAGACCTGCGGCCCGTAAAGCGGAACGTACAAACTATTCGGCGCCTGCGCCACGAAAGCGCGCGCCAGTTCGGCCTGGGCCCGTATGTTGTAGAGGAGATCTCCCCGGCCGCGCAACGCAAGGCTTCCCAGGGTGTAAAAATGTAAGAAATCCGTGCCTTTGACCAGGCCGTTGCGGTCGAGCAATCCCGGCGTGGACATGTCCACCGCATAAACAGTCCAGAGACAGACGGCCAGCAGCAGGCCATGAATAAAGACGCGCCTGGCCGTGAGCCAGGAGTCAATATTCATGGCTCCAGCCCCGGCGGAGACTGGTCCCCGTTCAAGTACCACACTTTTCGGTCGTGAAAATACCGGAGCAATTCCTGGTTATCGCGGCTGCCCATGTCGCGGGCCCAAACCACCTTCGCGGCGTCGATGTCCGCGGCGTTGTACACCCATTCCCAATCCACATCATGATGGGGACCATAGCTTACGATCACCAGATGCTGTCCCGGCGTGGCATCCAACTGGCGCACAATTGCCAGACGATCCAGATTCCCCCGAGGCCAGGCGGGCTCGATCTGCGCATGCGCCACTACTGCGCCAACGCGCAGCAAAACCATTGCGCATGCGATCGCGGGGATGGCCCGCACCATGGCAATTCCGATCGGCTGTCCGCGCCAGCGCCACAGCCGCAAATGACGCATACACTGCAGCAGCACAAGATAAATGAGCCCGGTGGCCGGGGCCACGTAGTGCGGCAGGGTCCAGGTTTCCACTGCAAGGCCAAGCACGAAGACTGCGCCGGCGATAGGGGGGAACCGCATTTTCCGGTCGCGCAGAATCCAGGGGAAGGCCAGCAGGGGGATCGTAAGCAGGGGTCCACAGTAAAACTTCCACGATCCCACCACCTTGTCCCAGGTGTGTCTGGCGGCGCCGGTCAAGGTTCGGTATTCCATGAAACGGTGCAGCTCCCAGCGATAGAAATCGCGCATCACCGCGTGCTGGTAGACCGGCTCCGGCCGGGGCGATTGCCACAGGAAATAGGGCGCCGTCGCATACGTGCCGCGATTCACCTGATACGTCATGCGAAAGGGACTGCCCGTGACTCGCCAGTAGTAGTAACCCATCCCGGCACCGGTCACGGCGAGAAAGAGAATGATGGGCAATACGACCCGTCCGACAGAAACCGAAAATGCCGGGCGCCGCTTGCCACATATCCAGATCACGAACGCAGCGGCGATCGGCAGGCTGAACACCAGTCCTTCATACGGCCTGCTGTTCGCCAGAATGGCAAGACCGGCGGCCATGATGAGCGCGTCCCTTATGCGGGCATGTTTTTTCAGGCGCGGCAAGGCTCCCAATACCAGGGCCCCGCCAAGAGCAACCACAGAGGCGCTCCAGTAGCCATTCATCCAATAGCTGAGTAATCCCAGGCGCAGCAGAGCCAACATGCCGCCCAAAAGCGCCCACGCTGGAGGGAGCCATCCCTGGAGCATCCAGGTGAGGGCCGAGCACATGAGCGCGGTAACGATCAACTGACCGACCCACGGTTGTCCGAGCCGCTCGCCGGCAGCCAGAACCAGACCCTCTGCCGGAGGGTACATCGACATGTAGGTCGGCTGCTGAATGATGTGGAAGCTCTCGAAGTGTATCCACATCGGATGTGGAGGATTGGTCACGCGTCCGTGAGCGAAAGTGTCGGCCGCCAGCAGATAGCTGAATTCGTCATTCCAGCGAGGCGCGGGAATTCCGAGGACAGGAATCAGAGAAACGCGCAGGAGAACCACCAGCAGTCCGACTACAACAACGGATAAGGTTTTTCTCCGCGCCAGCCGCCGAAAGCGGCTTTCCACATACTCAAAGCCCGCAAGCCGTTGTCTCACGCCGCCTGTCGCACGCGCCGCGAAGGCGATTGCCGCCAACGCGACGATGACCAGGCTCAGCTCGATAATCTGAAGCAATGACGGCGCGAGGCGGGCATAGAATCCAGCCATGTTCATCGGGCGTCAGACTTTGGACTTCAGACTTCGGGCGGACTTACTTTCCCACCGCCACTTTGTCCGTGGTCAGCTTGTCGAGGATGCCGGTGGCCACATCAATTGTTTCCTGGTCGACGGTACGGTTTTTGGCGATGGCATCCGCCAGGGGTACGGAAACGATCTTGTTCCCGCGAAGGGCCGCCATGCAGCCGAACTCGTTGCGATGCACCATGTCGATCGCTCCCAAACCGTAGCGCGTCGCCAGCATGCGGTCGAAGGCGCTGGGGGATCCGCCGCGCTGCACATGTCCCAGCACAACGGTCCGGGTTTCAAAACCGGTGCGGCGCTCGATCTCGCGGGCAAGGATGGCGGCGATTCCGCCCAGCCGCGCATGTCCGAATTCGTCTTTGCCCATGTCGATCACAATGGGTGCCCCATGCTTGGGATCAACATCGGTGGAGAATTTCGCCCCTTCCGCCACCACCACAATGCTGAAGTAGCGGCCACGCGCGTGCCGCAGACGGATGGTTTCCGCGACTTTATCAACATCGAAAGGAATTTCAGGAATCAGAATGACATCGGCGCCGCCGGCGATGCCGCTGTACATGGCGATCCAGCCGGCATCCCGTCCCATGACTTCTACCACCATCACCCGGTTGTGCGCCTCCGCCGTGGTGTGCACCCGGTCGATGGCCTCGGTGGCGATGTTCACCGCCGTATCGAATCCGAAGGTGAAATCGGTGCCGGCCAGGTCGTTGTCGATGGTTTTAGGGACGCCTACCACATCAACGCCTTTCTCATGCAGCTTTTGGGCCACGGAAAGGGTGTCATCGCCGCCGATCGCGATCAGGGCCTCGATCTTGTGCTGCTTCAGCGTGGCTACGCATTTTTCCAACCCATCCGCTTTCTTCGCGGGATTGGTGCGCGAAGTGCGAAGGATGGTGCCGCCGCGTGGAAGAATTCCGCCTACGCTGGCCAGATCCAACGGCATGCTCTTGTCTTCAACCACGCCGCGCCAGCCTTCCAGAAAGCCCACGAATTCGTCCTCGTAATGGAAACAACCTTTGCGCACCACGGCGCGTATCACCGCGTTCAATCCGGGGCAGTCGCCTCCGCCGGTGAGTATGCCAACTTTCATCGCCTGCTCCTCAATCGGTGCAAGATGATGGTCCGGCGCCCGCGCCTCGGCTGAGCCGATGCAAAAACGCTGGATACACCTCTGCTGTAATCGCTTGCAACGGAACATAAAAGATTACCACTAAATGGTGCATTTTTGTTCCGTTCGGAGCGCCTGACGGCAGCCGACTACTCGTCGTTAGCAATGCTCCGGCGCTACTCTGGCGGGAGCCTCTCTTGCCGATTGCGCCGGGACGAGGGATTCGCCACAATATCCCGGTCAAACCTCATGCCGAAACCATTGAGCATCCTGATCTGGCTGGCCGTCGCTGTTCTGGGCGCGCTGGCTGTGGCGACGATCGCTTTACACCGAGGCGAACAAATCAACGCCATGTGGCTGGTAGTCGCGGCCTTCTGCACCTACGCCGTGGGGTACCGCTTCTACAGCAAATTCATTGCGGCCAAGGTGCTGACCCTGGACGCCTTGCGCGCTACTCCAGCTGAGCGCCTGGAAAACGGCCGCGACTTCGTTCCCACCAACAAATGGGTCGTCTTCGGACACCATTTCGCCGCCATCGCCGGCCCTGGACCACTGGTCGGCCCAGTGCTGGCGGCACAATTCGGCTATCTCCCCGGGACCTTGTGGATACTCGCGGGCGCGGTCTTCGGGGGCTGCGTGCAGGACTTCGTGATTCTGCTGTTCTCCGTGCGGCGTGATGGCAAGTCGCTCACCGAAATGGCGCGCGAGGAAATTGGCCGGCTGGGCGGACTGGTGGCTTATCTCGCCGTGATCAGCATCATCGTGATTCTGCTCGCAGTCTGCGCCCTGGTCGTGGTCAACGCGCTCAAGTCCAGTCCCTGGGGCGCATTTACCATCGCCATGACCATTCCCATCGCGCTTCTGATGGGTGTGTATCTGCGTACGCTGCGGCCCGGAAAAGTACTGGAGACTTCGGTGCTTGGTTTCGCCCTGGTGATGCTCGCGATCTGGGGCGGACAGTGGATTTCCCAAACTCCGGCGGTGGCCGGCTGGTTTACCCTTTCGGCCCCCGCACTCGCAATTCTGATCGTAATTTACGGATTCGCCGCTTCGGCGCTCCCGGTCTGGTTGCTGCTGGCCCCGCGCGACTACCTGAGCACATTCGTTAAGCTGGGAACCATTGGCCTGCTGGCATTGGGGATTATCGCCCTGCGTCCAACGCTGCACATGCCTCCGCTCACACGTTTTATTGACGGCTCGGGGCCGGTGTTTGCCGGAAAGGTGTTTCCTTTCGCGTTCATCACGATCGCGTGCGGCGCCATCAGCGGATTTCACGCGCTGATCTCGAGCGGCACCACTCCCAAGCTGATCCGGCGTGAGACCCAGACCCGCATGGTGGGATACGGCGCGATGCTTGCCGAGTCCCTGGTTGCCATCATGGCCATGATCGCGGCCTGCGTGCTGCAGCCCGGAATCTACTTCGCGATCAATAGTCCCGCGGGCATCGTTGGCCAGGCGCCGGAAGCGGCGGTCGCGACCATCAGCAACTGGGGATTTCCCATCACCGCCGCCGAAATGCACTCGCTGGCCCAATCCGTGGGAGAGCAGACGCTCTACAACCGCACCGGCGGAGCCCCCGCTTTCGCCGTCGGAATGGCCCACATCTTCTCCAACAGCCTGGGAGGACAGGCCCTGATGGCGATCTGGTACCACTTCGCCATCATGTTCGAAGCCCTGTTCATTCTCACTGTTCTCGACGCCGGCACGCGCGTGGGACGTTTCATGCTGCAGGACGCTCTCGGACACGTGTGGAAGCCGCTGGGCCGCACCAGTTGGTATCCGTCCATTCTGGCGACCAGCGCCTTGATCGTGGGAGCCTGGGGATTCTTTCTGTGGCAAGGCGTCAAGGATCCATTGGGCGGCATTAACTCCCTGTGGCCGTTGTTTGGGATCGCGAATCAGTTGCTGGCCACGGTCGCACTCTGTGTGGCTACCACCATCATCATCAAGATGGGCAAAGCGCGGTTTGCGGCGGTGACCCTGGCGCCGCTGGTGTGGCTGGTTGCCGTGACTTTCACCGCGTCGTGGCAAAAGATTTTTGATCCCAATCCGCGCATCGGTTTCCTGTCGCATGCCGCGCAGTTGGCGTCGAGCGCTGTCCCGAATGCCCGGCTGATCTTTAACGATCGTGTCGACGCGGTTGTGACCGGAACCTTGATCGTGATGGTCGGATTGATCCTGATCGAGTCGGCAGTCGAGTGGACGCGAGTGGTCTCCGGCCGCAAGCCGGCCAGGGTAAAAGAGGCGCCGTTCGTGGCCACACAGTTTGCGGAGGAGCAGGGATGAGCTACCGATCGCGCGACTGTGGCGCAACCGTCGAGCCCGGCGCGACCTCATGGGCCAATGCCGGACGAGCCATCCGATCGCTGGCATCCCGGCTCGAGTCTTGCTGCCGCGTTTTTTCTGCCGCCCTGCGCGAAATCTTCGACGAGGCGGCCTATGCGCGCTTCCTGAATCAGAAGAAATTGGTATCCTCCCGCGCAGCCTACGCTGCCTTTCGCCAGGAATACGAAGCCGCAAAGGCGCGCCGCCCAAGGTGCTGCTGAATCGAGCTGTTAGTGGAGGACGGGCGTCCCGCCCGTCTTGCAGCCCATCTTCCACAAGAACGTCCTTCCACAAGAACGTCGCCGTTGAACACTGAATGCCAGCAGCCGACGCCTGAAATTGCGATAAACTCTCTGCCATGCGCGTGCTGGGCGTGGATTGCGGCACCGAGTACACCGGCTTCGGGGTGGTCGAGCTCGGTCCCGGCGACCGGCTGGTTTGCCTGACCTGCGGGGCCGTCAAGCTTTCGCCTCGCGAGCCCATGGCGCGTCGGCTGGCGATTATTTTTGACCGCCTCGCCGCCATCATCGAGCAACACAAGCCCGACAATGTCGCCCTCGAAGACGTGTTCTATGCGCTCAATGTGAAATCCGCGCTCAAGCTGGGACAGGTGCGTGGAGTCGCCATGCTGGCCGCGTCCTGCGCCGGACTGGAAGTTGCCGAGTATTCGCCTCTCTCCATCAAGTCCGCCGTGGTGGGCTACGGCAGGGCGGAGAAGCCGCAAGTTCAGCACATGGTTACCCGCCTGCTCAATCTCAGCCAGGTGCCGGAACCCGCCGATGCCGCGGATGCCCTGGCCATCGCCATCTGCCATCTGCACACTTCCGCCACCTTGCTAAGGCAACGCGCCGTGGGCGGATGAACATCCGATCATTTTTTTGGCATAATCTCTTCGGCATGACTCCCGGCAAAAATGTGGGCGCGAGCGTCCCCTTCCTGCAACGGCCAGCACGAGCGGGACGCTCGCGCCCACATCGAGCCTTTTGCCTGCTGCTTATGGCAGTTCTTCCCCTTGCCGCCCGGGCTCAGGAGACTGCGGTCGTCACCTTCACGCTCGACTTCCCGGGATCGGAGCCTTCGCATTATGCGATTTCGGTTTCCTCCGATGGCCACTCCACCTACGATTCCGATGGCAAGCTCAGCCCTGACTCCCAAAGTGACGCTTTCCACCTGGACTTCTCCATGTCCAGCGAGACCCGCCAGCGGGTTTTCGAACTGGCCAAACGCGCGCACTACTTTCACGGAGACATCGACTCCAGGAAGAAGGGGCTGGCTTCCACGGGAGTCAAGACTCTGACTTATAAGGACTCCGAGCGGAATGCGACCGCCACTTACAACTATTCCCCGATGTCTGCGGTCCAGCAGGTCACGCAGTTGTTTCAGAACCTCTCAGCCACGCTGGAATTTGGCCGTCGCCTGCAGTACTTCCACCGTTACCAGAAGCTGGCGCTTGACGAGGAGCTGAAGCTCATGGAGAACGCTGCCAACCAGAACAATCTGGAGGAGATCGCGGCCGTAGTGCCGATTCTGCAGCGCATCGCGAGTGATTCCTCCCTGATCAATCCCGTCCGGGCCCGGGCCCAGAGAATGATTGAGTGGGCCGGATCGATAAAGCCTGGATCGACAAAACGATGATTCCGCCGGGTCGATTTTCCGTGCCGGTCTCCATTTGTTGACAACCAAGGCTTCCGAAAGGTGTTCTAATGGGATAACGGGGCTGTCTCGGGAGGTCCAACATGTCGATACGCAAATGGGGCGTTCTGGCGTTATTGTCGTGCGCGCTGGCGGTTCCGTCTTTCGGCGACTCACAGGCCCGCATTGTGCGCCTGAGCCAGGTGGACGGAGATGTTCAGATTGACCGCAACACTGGACAAGGCTACGAAAAGGCTTTCCTCAATTTGCCCGTTACCCAGGGCACCAAACTACGCACCGGACAGGACGCGCGGGCCGAGATCGAGTTCGAGGATGGGAGCACCCTGCGCATCACTCCTGGCACCGTCATCGAATTCCCCGAGCTGGCGCGGCGCGACTCCGGGGCCCGAGCATCGAGTCTGGAACTTCAGGCCGGAACCGCGTACCTCAATTTCAGGGGTGACAAGCAGGAAGAATTTACCCTCAGTTTTGGACCCGAAAGGCTCTCTCTCACCAGGCCGGCGCACCTCCGAGTTGAACTGAAGGAAGCCAGCGCCACCGTCGCCGTGTTCAAGGGGGATGTCGAAGTCAACGGTTCATCTGGCCAGGTAGACCTCGAAAAGAAACACAGCGCCACCTTTGACCTGGCTGGATCCGACCCCTACACCCTGGCCAATAATCGTGGAGCCGGATCCCTACGACGATTGGGACAAGCATCAGGAGCAATATCACCAGCGGTACAGCGCGTCGAACAGCTACTCGCCCTATGCCTACGGAGCCAGTGATCTGAACTATTACGGGAGCTTCTACAACATCCCCGGCTACGGCATGATGTGGCAGCCCTATCTGACCGGGGCCGGCTGGGACCCATTCATGAACGGTGCCTGGGCGTGGTATCCCGGAGCTGGATACACCTGGGTGTCCGCCTACCCATGGGGCTGGACGCCGTATCGCTACGGCTCCTGGACGTACCTCTCCGCCTACGGCTGGTTCTGGCAACCGGGAAGTACCTGGGCGGGATGGAACACCGGTCCTCAAATCGCCAATGCTCCGCTTCGCTTTAGCGCGCCGCGGCCGCCCGCCACGCCGGGACGAACCTTGATCGTCAGTCGCCGCGCTCCGGCAGGTTCGGTTCGCGTGATTCAAAACGGATCGGAAATTCGCGGCAATTCCGCGGGACTGGGAGTTGCACGAGGCAGCGTGCGCAATCTGGGCCGGGTTTCGCAGCAGATGGAGAGAACAGGGTCTGCCCGTGGAAGCTTGCACGCCCCACTTGCGGGCGCCACAATGGTTTCACCCACTGGCACCTCTCGGATGCCTTCGTCTCAAGGCGGTTATGGGTCACGGAGAGCCTCTCCGTCCGCTGGTGGGAGCCCGCGGATGGGTGGTGGCGTAGGCTCTTCCGCTCCCGCTTCTCACGGTACTCCTCACCGATAACCGGAAGCAGACAGGCGGGCGGCGTCGGGAGTTCCAAAATCTGGCTGGGCTTGGTAAGCTCTCCGCAAATCGTTTCTCCATTACTTTTCAGGAGGTCGGCAATGTTCAATGCGAAGAATTGGGTTCAGCTTGGTCTTGTGGTCGCTGCATTTGCCATTTTCAGTCCGCGAAGTTCAGCCCAGACTATTTCGTGTTCTTCCGATGACGGACACCGGCACTATTGCCCTGCGGATACGCGAGGCGGAGTCCACATGTTAAAGCAACGCAGCGACTCGCCCTGCAACCAGGGCTACAGCTGGGGGTTTGACCGTGGGGGCGTCTGGGTGGATCGTGGCTGCCGGGCTGATTTTGCCATCGATTCCTATCAGTACCGAGGACCTGCACCGGGCAGCGCCGGCACGATCTCCTGCTCGTCCGACGACGGCCACCGGCACTACTGCACCACTGATTCGGGCGGCCGAGTCAGATTGGTGCAGCAGCGTAGCGAGTCTCCCTGCCGGGAAGGCTACAGTTGGGGCTCGGATGGCAGGGGAATCTGGGTGGATCATGGTTGCCGGGCTGATTTCGCCGTCGAAGGAGGCCGGGGCGACCACGATCGCGATTGGGATCGCAACGGCTACCGGGGAGGACAAGACCAGGTAATCTCATGTTCGTCGGATGACATGCACCGGCACTATTGCCAGGCTGAGACGCGTGGCGGAGTACGGCTCTTGAAGCAGCGGAGCGACTCTTCATGCCGGCAGGGCTACAGCTGGGGCTACGACCGCCGCGGCATCTGGGTGGACCACGGCTGTCGAGCCGATTTCCAGGTGATTCGGTAAGTCCCGGAGCCGGACCCGCTAAAGGGCGACCTTCGGGTCGCCCTTTTTCTTGAAGCTTAAGATGAAACGAACCTAATCCCGCCCCTGAACGCATAGAACCCGCTACCAATTACTACAGTCACTTGAGGCTGCTGCCATCGGCCCGTAGGCTATAGAAATACCCCTGCACACTTGGAGGTTTCATGGCCACACCCGGCCGGGCTGCCATTCCCAATTCCGCCCCTGCAACGGTCCCGCCCACGCCCGCGCTGTTGTTAGCCATGCTGCAGGTTTCGACCCACGTGAGCGATCTGATTTTCTCTCCCGGAACCCAGCCCCACGTGGAAGTGAGCGGCCAGCTGGTTCCCGTGAAAATACCGGGGCTGTCGCTTCTAACCCCCGAGATCACGCAGCGCATCGCGCAGGAACTGATAGGAGACAACAAGCAGGCTCTTTCGACTCTCCAGAATCAGGGATCGTGTGACATCTCCTACAGCTTGCCGGGTACGGCGCGTTTCCGGGTGAATGTGTTTGTGCAACGGGGCAGCCACGCCATCGTGATGCGGGTGATTCCGAAGAGCATTCCCAGTTTTGACGAACTGAAACTACCGGCAGAACTCGCTCATATTGCCGACATAAAAAACGGCATCGTGCTGGTTACCGGCCCTACCGGTTCAGGAAAGTCCTCCACTCTGGCGGCGGTTCTCGACCGGATTAACGAGACCAAGGCGTATCACATTCTGACCATTGAAGATCCTGTGGAGTTCATGCACCGCCACAAGCGTTCCATCATCCATCAGAGAGAACTACACAGTGACACTCCCAGCTTTGCGCTGGCATTGCGGGCTGCCCTGCGGCAGGCGCCAAAGGTAATCCTGGTGGGTGAAATGCGCGACAAGGAAACGATTGAAATTGCATTGGAGGCAGCCGAGACCGGTCACCTCGTTCTCTCCACCCTGCACACCACGGACGCCTCAAAGACCGTCGAACGGATCATCGGAGTCTTTCCCCTGGCAGAGCAGCACACCATTCGCAACCGTTTCGCAAAAAGTTTCCGCTACATTGTTTCGCAGCGGCTGCTTCCGCGCAAAGAGGGCGTCGGGCGAGTGGCCGCCATAGAAATCCTAAAGTCGACGGTACGCACCCGCGAATATTTGGACAAAGGCGAGGTAGAAGGCAAGAGCCTGCTGGATGCGATGCGAGACGGCGATACCGAGGGTATGCAGCACTTCGACGGCGAGATCGAAAAACTGATTCGCGCCGGAATGATCGACTACGACACCGCCATGGCCTATGCCACCAATCCGGGCAATTTGCGTCTGCAACTGTCCGATCTGGTGGGAGAACTTCCTGCGGCCCCGAAGGAAAGAGCTGTATCCGCGGGAAAGCCCAAAGAGGACACTGAGCTCGAAATCGAATAAAGACAGAATTTCTTAGCGTCCTTTGCGGGGTCCTTTGCGTCCTTTGCGGTTAAAGATTTTGACCGTCGATGGGACAACAGGGAACTACTGCGCCAGGATGCCGGCGTACCCCACCACGCGCTCACGATCTCCCGAAACATCTCCGGAAGTCGCGTACCTGACCAGCTCCGTGCGAGTTGCGCCCAGCCTCCGGGCAGCAGTAAGCATCACTACGGTGGGACCGAATCCGCACATGCTGATATCTTCGTTCATTACCACGTCGAATAACCCGCGCGCGTCCATGACCAGTATGCGTTCGATAGCTTTCTGGTCCTTCGTCCGTGTGATGATGTCGTTCTCATAGTGGTTCATGTCGCTGGAGGCGATCAGCAGTACGCGCTCGCCCAGTCTCCGCACCACGTCCGCGATGGCCTCGCCCAGTCCCTGGAGCAGTTCGTATTGGCTGATGCCCAGAACAATCGGGACAAATGTACACCCGGGATTTCTGACCTGCAGAAAAGGCAGTTGCACCTCGGCGCCATGCTCGGCCCGATGCGCCTCAGCGTCTTCACCGAGCGGAAATCGCTGTTTCAGATGGGCTGCCAGTTCGGAATCAATTTGAACCTGGCCGAGCGGCGTTTCCCACGCGCCCGTGCTCATAATGGAAAGCGGATGTCCCATACCGGTATGGTTTGGGCACATCAGGATGCAACGCCGGGGCAGATCAAGCCTGGCGTACACCGCCCCGGCCACATGGCCGGAGTAGATGTAGCCGGCGTGCGGCACCACGCAGCCCAGGGCGGGAGCGGTTTCCTGCGTCGGCGATAAATACGACTCTACCTCGGCCCGCAGATCGTCGGGATCGCGCGGATAAAACCGTCCAGCCACGGCGGGATGTCGGATCGGCGAGACCATTGCACTCTCATCTTCCACCAAGTTGTCATCCTGAGCGGAGCAACTGCTTCGCATCCGCGAAGCAGTCGCGCAGTCGAAGGACCCCTGTAGCTGGAACCGCAGCCGGTGGCCTAATCGTTCTTGACTTGGCGGGCTCACGAACAATTCTTTCCTGGCGGCGCTGCTATCGATAGGGGTCCTTCGACTCCGCTTTCCATTCGCTCGCGAATCGAAGGACTTCGCTCAGGATGGCAGCGACCCCAGTGCGCGAAACAGCGCCGCCGTCTTTTCCAGGCTCAGCGCCTCAGCCCGCACTGCCGCTTTCACTCCCGCCTTTTCAAAGGCTGCCCGCAAGGCTTTCGGCGCATATTGCGCTTTCAGATTGTTGGCAAGTGTCTTCCTCTTCTGTCCGAAAGCCAGTTTAAGAAAGGCGATAAACTCCGCTTCCGGCACGGCCAGACTCTCGAGCTTCGACTCCATCCGGAGCCGCACCACGCTGGACTCCACTTTAGGGGGCGGTGAAAACGCGTCTGGCGGCAGCGTGAACAGTTTCTCAACCCCTGCGTAAAGCTGCGCCGTGGCCGAGAGCAGCCCGTAGTCACTCCGCCCCGGGGCGGCCGCCAACCGCTCCGCCACTTCGCGCTGCACCATGAGCACGACAGTCTCGAAATACTGCCGGAATTCAAACAGGCGCAACAGGATGTCGGAAGTGATGAAGTAGGGAAGATTTCCCACCACACGCACCGGCTCGGGCTGATGATTGAGGCCCGGGCGCGTGCTTCCCGGCTTCGGTCCGAACAGAGTGTGGAAGTCGATGGCCAGCACGTCACCCTCGATGATCTCGACGTTTGGCTCCTGGGAGAAATTCATGCGTAACTGCGCCGCCAGCACGCGATCGATCTCGATGGCGATCAGCCGTCGCGCCCGCCGGGCCAGCAGGGCCGTGAGCGCGCCTCGCCCCGGGCCGATTTCGAGGACCGTGCTCTCCGAGATATCACCCAGGGCTTCCACAATGCGGGTGGCCGCGCCAGAATCAACCAGAAAATGCTGGCCCAGCTTGGGCTTGCCGTGGCGTTTTTCCGGAGCCGTGATTTTCGTCACCTTGACCCACTTTCCTGCCGGCTCGCCGGCGTTTATCCTACCCAGTTCATTCTGCCGGTAGCTGGGGCAGCAGAGTATGCTGTAAGCAGCACCTATGATAGCGTGTGCCGGCGCCGCCGGGGACCGGCACCCACCAGGAGTTGCCCATGCATATCGTTTTTGCCGCCTCGGAGTGTGTGCCATTTTCCAAGACCGGCGGACTGGCCGACGTAGTGGGTGCCCTGCCGCGGGCCCTGGTTGCCGCCGGACATCAGGTGACCGTCTATCTTCCCCGCTACCGCCAGACCCCGCTCCAGGACCCCCAGACGGTAGTCAAAAGCATCACCATACCCTTCGATGACCGCTACCGCTTCTGTTCGGTCGTCAGCGGCGGCGAGCGCTCCGGAGTGAGCTTCTACTTTGTCGAGTACCCGCCGTTTTTCGACCGCGATGCGCTGTACGGTACCTCTGCCGGCGACTATCCCGACAATGCCGAACGTTTCGCCCTGTTTTCCCGGGCCGTACTGGAAGCGTCGAAGATTCTCGGCGTGCCCCAGGTCTTTCACTGTCACGACTGGCAGTCCGCGCTCGTCCCGATCCTGTTGCGCACGCAATACGCCGAAGACCCGGCTTTCCGCGACGCGGTCACCGTCTTCACCATCCACAACATGGGATATCAGGGCCTTTTTCCGCCAGACACCTTGCCTCTGCTCACCCTGCCCTGGGACCTGTTCACGATCTCCAAGATGGAATTTTTCGGCAATGTGAACTTCCTCAAGGGAGCCCTGGTCTTTTCCGATTTCATTACTACGGTGAGCAGGAAGTACAGCCAGGAAATCCAGACGACCGAGTTCGGCTTTGGCCTGGAAGGCGTGCTGCGCACCCGGTCCTCGACCGTCACCGGCATTCTGAACGGTGTGGATTACGACGAGTGGAGTCCTGCCAGCGACAAGTTCATCGCAGCCCTCTACTCCCCCCAGGATCTCTCCGGAAAGGCTCGATGCAAGCAAGACCTGCTTACGACTTTTGGAGTGAGCAAGGCCGATTCGCGCCTGCCCGTGATCGGCATCGTGTCCCGATTCGCGGCCCAGAAAGGCTTCGATCTTATCGCTCAAATCATGGAACGCCTGGCGCGCGAGGAGATGATCATCATCGCTCTGGGCAGCGGCGACAAAACCTACGAGGACATGTTTCTGCGGCTCAGCAAACAATTTCCCCAGAAGATTGCGGTCAAGGTGGCTTACGACAACGTCCTTGCCCACAAGATTGAAGCCGGCAGCGACATGTTTTTAATGCCATCCAAGTACGAGCCTTGCGGCCTGAACCAGATCTACAGTCTGAAGTACGGCACCGTCCCCCTGGTCCGTGCTACCGGCGGCCTCGACGACACCATCGAATCCTGGGACGCTCGCACCGGGAAGGGGACCGGCTTCAAGTTTGCCGATTACAACGGCGAGGCTCTGCTGCTGACGATCAAAGAGGCGCTGCGGGCCTTCCACGATCAGAATTCCTGGCAACAACTCATGCGCAACGGGATGAGTAAGGACTTTTCCTGGAACGCTTCAGCCAGGGAATATATTCGGGTTTACGAACGCGCACGACAGGCCCGGGGAGTGTCGACCGGAGCCGCGAGCGAGCCCCGAACCACCAGCGGAAATCCGACCCTTGCTCTGGTCTAGCTCCAGGCGGGTATGTGCTATGGCCGGTTCTGCTCGCCCGATCGGTCGATCGGCAGTGTAGAACCTTCCCTCAATAAATCAACTTCGATTACCTCTCCTGGCTTGAGCTTCACCTCGCGACCCTTTTGCAGCAGAAGGAACGTAGTACTGGCAGCCAATCCATACCAGCGCGCGCTACCGGCAGTGGTCGCCAAAACTTCTTCCGAGAGATCGTCAGCCAGTTTCGCGGTCAGGGCCGTGCCGCCAAGCTGGATGGCGAGGCGCTTCTTGCTCACCGTGGGATGGACCGTTCCTTCACTGTCGGTCCTGGCAGCATTGCTTTCGGTTGAGGAGAGCTCGAAGCGGGCGGGTTGCACCCTGCCATCCGGCAGCTTGATACGATCGAAGACCATGCGCAGCGCGCCCCGCCGCATCATGCGGCGCGCCGGAGTTGTTTCCAGGTGGCCTTCCACCAGCGTCCCCTCAGGCAGCACCGGCTTGCCGTCCAGCTCAACCGGGTGCTCCAGTCTGGCCATGAACGAAGAACCACTGGGAGATTTTGAGCTGATAGGCGAAAGCAGGGTCAGCTGGGCCTTCCGGCCTTCCGCAGGGGGCAGTGGAGTGCTGCTCTCCTGAGCGAATGAACCTGCAGCCCACGCGATGCACCACGCAAACAGGAAGCAGCGCAGCAGAGTCATCGGGATTCTCCCCTGGATGGTCACAAGACTATAAACGATCTTCGGCTAGCCCGTAAGGAACAACGCCGATCAAGGGTCCTAAATGCATCAACCACCAAGGACACGAAGGTTCACGAAGTAACAACCTTAGTGTTTTCCTTCGTGCACCTTCGTGTCCTTGGTGGTTGATGCATTTGAGGCCACCGCCATCACCCCGTCGACTTGGTAAAATCGGTTTGCACCGCCCACGGTTCCTATGATCGCTTTCACCAGGACGATCTTCCACGTCGATATGGACGCATTCTTCGTTTCCGTGGAAGAGCTGTTCGCGCCAGAGCTGAAAGGCAAGGCCGTGGTGGTGGGTGGGCAGCGGGACGAGCGTGGCGTGGTTTCCGCCGCGTCGTACGAAGCCCGCAAGTTTGGTGTCCACTCCGCCATGCCGCTGCGCACCGCGGCCAAGCTGTGTCCGCACGCCATCTTCGTGAACGGCCATCCCGACCGCTATCGCGAATGTTCCCAAAAGGTGCACCGGGTTCTGACCTCGTTCTCTCCCCAGGTCGAAATGGCATCGATCGATGAGGCCTATCTCGACATGACCGGCACCGAACGACTGCACGGCCCTCCGTTACGCGCCGCCCACCTGCTTCACCAGAAAATGAAGAGCGAGACCGCACTCAACTGCTCCATCGGGATCGGCATCTCGCGGCTTATCGCCAAGGTTTCGTCGGCGCGGGCCAAGCCGAATGGCGTGCTTTGGATTGTGCCCGGACAGGAAGCAAATTTCCTGGCTCCGCTGGACGTGCGCGAGATTCCCGGCGTGGGCAAGGTCACGGAACAAAGCCTGCACGGATTGGGCGTCCACAAGGTTGGAGACCTCAGGCGTTTCGAGGAATCCTTTCTCGAAGAACGCTTCGGGAAATGGGGTCTGGCCCTGGCCGGAAAAGCCCGCGGCGAAGATGCCGGCGGCTGGTTCGATAGCGAAGTCGGCGCCGACACCGACCCCAAGTCGATCAGCCACGAGCACACCTACAACGAAGATACGGCCAGCCCGGAGCAGCTGGAATCGACCTTGATGCGTCTGTCAGAGATGGTGGGCCGCCGCCTGCGTGAAAATGGTCTGCATGCTCGCACCCTCCAGCTTAAGCTGCGCTACAAGGACTTCAGCACCATCACCCGTGCCCACACTCTAGGTTCCCCAACCCAGCTCGACACTGAAATCTTCGAACAAGTCCGGTTGCTGTTTCGCAAGAATTGGCGCAAGGGCGCCCAGGTGCGGTTGCTCGGCGTGCACGCTTCATCATTCGAGGCCGTGGCCGGGCAGGGAGACTTGCTGGAAGACGAGCGCCGCCGGCGCTGGCAGCAAGCCCTGTCGGCTGCGGATCGCCTGCGCGACAAGTTTGGCGAGTCCAGCGTGTCGCTGGCCAGCGGAATGCGCGGCGGCTTCCGCGAACGCACCCACGAAAGCCCGATCGGATTGCCAGGGAAGGGAAAGAGCAGAGAGTAGCGACAAATCCTTGGCTGCGAAGGGTGGCCGCGATGGTCGCAAGGAAAAGCTGGTGCCGCCGAGTTCCGCAACGACGGGCGGGGACGCCCGTCCTCCAAAACTTTCGTGGAATCTAGCGCGCGGCCGCCAGCAAGGACCCCACTCCAGGCTTATAGCCATAAAAATCGGCCACAGTGTGCAAATGCTCGATGATTTGCTGGGCATATTCTTCCTGCAGCGGGTCGGTCAATAGGTTGTGCAGCGCGTTCGGATCACGGCTCAGGTCAAACAGGAAGCTCGCGGCGGGAGAGTCGTAGGTGGTGTACAGGAACCTTCCATTGTCTGCCAGCAAGCCGTACACGGCGCGCTCGTCCGAGGCCAGAAAGAGCTCGCTTCTGCGGTAGGTGTCCAGCTCTTCCCTGGTCTCGGTGAACAGGGGACGGCCGAAGACCGGGTTCGATCGAATCGGCCGGTGCCCCAGCAGATAGTAGAGCGACGGCGTGATGTCGGTCAGGGTCAAAAGCCGGTTGTCATCGTACACAAGCTTGCCCCGCATGCTGGCCGGCAGGTGCACGATCAGGGGCACGTGAACCACTTCGGGAAAAATCGAAAGCGAATGACCGTGCCGCCCAAACTCACCCAGGGCGTCGCCGTGGTCGGAAGTCACGATGATAACGCTCTCGTCGTACAGGCCGCGGGCTTTGAGGTAGGCGAAAAAACTGCCCAGGCATCCGTCCACCTGGTGAACCTCGTGAGCCACCCGGTCGTTGAAGCCCGGCCGCAAATGCCAGTCGGGATCATCCGCTCCCGGCATGTCGTTCCGGGCAAACTGGTGCACGTTCATGGGCTGCGCGTAAAACAGCACGGGACGGCTCGGATCGCCGCGAGCATCCAGGGTTTTTTCCAGCTGGCCCAGGGTCGAGCACGTCTCGAACCGGTTCCAGAGCGGCTTATCGCCATCCAGTTTGATCAGTTTGTCGGACGGAGAGAGGATCTGGCTCAGCACGGTATCGTAGCTGACCACCATCTGATAACCGTCGGTGTTCGCCAGCTTCTCCAAGCCATTCACCCGGGAGAATGGCTGCATGTAATGAGCGTGCAGCAGCATGACCCCTGACCATATCGCCGGCTCGGAGAGCGTGGTGCCGGCGTATTGCGTGAAAACATTGTGCAGCGGAACACTGTCCCGCGCGAAGGCGTCCAGGTTGGGAGTAAAGTCCACCTTGGGGTTGTAGGCTCCCAGGTAGTCCGGACGCATGGAGTCGATGACCAGGATAAAAATATTCGGCCGCTTGGTTTTTGTCGGGACGAGTCCATCCACCAGCTCTACGTCCGTTTTGGCCTCGGCGTCGCGGATATTGGTGTACTGTCGCAGGATGCGGCACAGATCTCCGCATGGCGCCTCGCGGGCATTACCAAGAATATGGTGCGCCAATTGGAAAGAAGCGTCCTGGGCGGCGTAAGTTTCCATGGCGCGCGCCACATCATCATCGGTGGACCCCAAGGCCCGACCCCAGAAGATATCAGTCGCCTGCAGGGCCTTGTAGGTAAACCCAGCCAACAGCAGCACCGCGACCACGGTGGCCGCCGAATATCCTTTGCGCCGCGGCCGCAGGGTGTAAACCGAGAGACTAAGCACGATCCAGAAGAATATGGTGAAGGTGCTTTGCAGTACTCCGTTCCAGTCACTCTCGCCAATCAAGGTTGGCATGGCGACCGCCAGCAGGGCGAGGACAACGGTGAACGGCAGAAGTACCGGCAGGAGAACGGTTTTCGAGCTTCCGACCGGCGCGCCCCGCGACGACAAGAACGGCGACACCAGAGAGCCGAGGAAGAGGGTCGAAGCCACCGCAAAAAGAAGCGCGTACAAGTGCGCCGCCCAGCCCTCGAAGCTGAGGGAACCGGCGAGGAAATGGTCCAGAACGGTGCCAATGACCAGTGCAACCGCGATTCCGTTAAGGGCAAGTCGCAGGCTGGCCGCATGGCGTGACCGCCGAGTGATCAGACGAATCAGGTTCAGGATCGAGATCACGATAATCGCCACCAGAACATGCGAGAGCAGGCTCCAGCCCGTCAGCTCGAACCTGCCCAGTCCAAAATGGAGCGGCGCCTTCTCGGCGTAACTGTGCACAACCGCTCCGGCCACATAGAGTGCGGCCACGGTGATCGCCACCAGAATTCCGTTCGAATATTCGAGCAGGGAAATCGGGTTACCCTCGTCCTCGGCGGCCGGCCAGTGCTGGCGCAGGTCCCACGCCGCTGTCATGATCAGCGGCAGCAGGACAATCAGACTCCATCGGTAGGCCGCCCAATTGTTCTGCAGCGTGGGCATAAAAGGCCGGGCGATGAGGTAGATTCCTCCCAGTGTCAGGGCTCCAAACAGCAAGCCGTCGGTGCGCGTCTTTTTTCCCGTTCCATTCGCGGCTGCGGCTGCCAGCAGGGCCAGCCAGTAGAGAGTCTTGTGGTGGTGCGCAAACCATGGCATCCAGGCATAAGCTGGCGCTTTGATCAGGGCAAAATAGGTGTAAGGCAGAAACGCCAGCAGACAATAGATCGAGGTCAGGACCAGGTATATTCCCCAGATCATTTTCAGGAATGTAGCGGTCCAGCTTCGCACGATGAAATCCTCGCTCCTACCAAATCCAAGTTTTTCGGTTGAGATCCTAATTGTGTCTGAAGGTGGGACCGGCAGCAAGGTGCCGGGGGTCCAATAAGAAACTTTGGGCGATGACGAAAGTACCCTTTTCCGGCAACGTATCTACAGATGAAAATAGCGATTCTAATGGCCGTCCCGTGTATGGTTGGAGATAGCCATTCCAGCTCAGGACAAGGGGCGAATCACGGATGTCAAAACCGCAAACCATCACATTCCGAGCTTCCGCCTCATCCCGGCGGTTCCTGTTCGCGCTCAATTTTTTCAAGTCTCCTGCCATGCTGGGCTCCCTCATTCCCAGTTCCCGATTTCTGGTGAATGATGTTCTGAACCACGTGGACTGGGACAGGGCGCGGGTGATTGTAGAGTATGGACCAGGGGTTGGAACCATCACTCAGGAAATCCTCAAACGCATGCGCCCGGACGCGGTTCTGCTGGCGATCGAATTGAATGAAGACTTCATTGCTTTCCTGCGTGAAGAAATTGTCGACCCACGGCTGCACGCCGTGCACGCCTCGGCTTCGGATGTCCGCTCCGTGCTGGCGAGACTTGGATTGCTGTCCGCCGATTACATCATTTCCGGCATTCCCTATAGCACCATGCCGCATGCCTTGCGCCGGGAAGTCATGCAGGAGTCGCGGCAGGTGCTTCATCCCGAGGGCGCCCTGCTGGTCTATCAATTTACCAACGCCGTGCTGCCCTACCTGAAGTCGAGCTTCGGCAGTGTGCGGCAGAACTTCCAATTCCTGAACATACTGCCGGCGCGCATCTTTTACTGCACACCCTAGCTACTGCACACCCTGGCGCCGCCTTGTCATAAACGTGGAGCAGCTATCCCGCACGTTCTCGCCGCAGCGCCCGGGCATCGACCCTAACCACCGCGGACCTGGTCGCCAACCCAAAAATACGAAGGCCGGGACTACGGAAATTGCTTCCGGTCCCGGCCTGCGTTTTCTTCAACGTCTCGTGCCCTGCTTAAAGTAACGGGCGAGGGCGTCCGGCGGCTGCAGGCGTCAATGGCTCGGCGCTGCGTTAGCCGTCGTCGGCGATCCCGGATTGGCGCCGCTGCCGTAGCGGGTAAGCCGGGGGAAGAAGGGCGTCACCTCAAATGGCATCTTGTCCCGGGCTGACGTAATAGCAACCGGTGCGGTCTTGATCAGTTCCACATGGTCATCCCAGGCGTTCACTTTGACCCGTCCACCCAGCGGCAGGGCAGGAATTTGGTCCAGCTTGTTCGGATCCAGTGCCGGTGCCGAAGTCATCAGTGCCGCCATCCGTTCGACACTGCCCTTGCCGTCCGTGAGGCTGTTTCCCAGGTGGGGCGTCAGCAGCGCGGAAAGTGCCGGACCCCTTTGGGCCAGCTCTCTCAGAAACAACCCGGCACTATCCAGCTTCTGGGCGTACGGCGAGTTCTTCAGCAATTCGATCGCTTTCTTGTCGGCCGCGACTTCTTCTTCAGGGACGTGCTTGAACCCGAGATTCTGGTAAGTCGACTCGTCGGAGAAAAGCATACGGTCATTGAAGGCGTACCGGCTGCCCAGGTTGTGCCCCAGGACAATGTGCGCCAATTCGTGTGCCAGCACCATGGCCAGACTGGCTTCGTCGGGAAGCACGTCGATAAGACCGCGGCTGACGACGATCGTGTTGCCTACGCTGAAGGTTTCAAGCGGCGAAGTCAGCATCACCCGGGTGCGGACCGGCCGGGGCAGGTCAATATTGTTGGTGACCTCCAGATTGTTGACCACGGTCATCAGGATCTTGTCCACTTCCCCTTGCGGCGCCAGCAAGCCTGCATTTTGCAGACGCTCAATCACGTTATCTTCCGCCTGCTGCTGCCATTCCCGCTGGGCCTGCAGTGGGGAAGCGTCCTGCGCTGTGGGGCTTTCGTCCTTTACGCTCGAATCCACCAGTACCTGGGTGAGTTCGTCTTCCTTATTGTTCTTTTTCAGGTCATAACCCCAGATTCGGGTCTGTGCCTTGAAAGCCATCTTGTCCTTCGAGCCGGAACTGAAATCCCCTTCCTCACTGTAGATATAGGCCGGGACCCAATAGCCCGGAATCAGGTTCAGGCGCCAGCTGTCCATGTGGAAAAACTGCGCGTTGCGGGGCCGGGGTGCGTAGGTGCCGTTGAGCCTGACGATGTTGTAGTCCTGGTCTTCCACCCAGATCCGGCCCAGGAAACGGCCCTTGCCGGCGTCTTTTTTGGGGGTAATGTCAAAAACAATGCAACGCACGTCGCCCAAAAACTCGCGGTGCACATATTTGAAGTTGTAATGAGCGCGGTCAAAGTCGTCGCGGTCGGCAAAGATCATCCAGGAAAACCCAATGGGCTTGTATTCGAATTTGAACAGTTTGGTCACTCCGCCCATCAAGCGGTTCTGGAGGCTTGAATCCCTCGAGATGTAGTCTTCCCGGTCCACGGAATCGCTCAGATCCAGACGGCCAAGGAAGTAATGGTCCGCGGTCGGCGTCGGTCCCATCGCCGGGTCGAGCTTCATGTTCTGCAGATAAGTCTCCACCAGCGGGGTGCGGGTTTTCAGAAAAGTGATGAGCGCGTGCTCGCGTTCAATGGACCGGTCAACCACCTGGTCCATGGTAGTGGGCGCAGCCGCGGCGGCGGGGCTAGGCGCCGGCGTCTCGGTAGGCGGAGCGTTGGTTAATTGCTGCGCCGGCGGCATCGGAGCCTCGGATGAGGAAGCTGGTGCTGTCGTCTGCTGCGCCATCGCGCTGAACGCGGCCAGCAGGGAAGCGGTGATCATCCATTTCCAAATACGCATGACTCAAATCCTCTCTCTCGTGCCTAATACGCCAACTGAAAAATGACATGCACAATGGCCGTCGAATCTATCGGCTGATTGTAATGCTGGGCAGGCTTGAATCGCATCTTGTTGGCGGCTGAGATCGCAGCCTCGTCCAGGCCGTGACCCATACCCCGCACAACCCGATTCACGTGCAGCTGCCCGTTAGCTCCAAACGATACTTCCAATAATACTTCACCTTGCAGATGCAGACGCCGGGCTTCCTCAGTGTAAACCGGATTGGGCTTGGAAATGATTTCCACAGGTGTCGTCGCAGGTCCGGTTTCCGCCTGTTGCGGCCGGGCGGGGCCCTGGCTGAATTGCTGCGCGGAAAAGCCCGCGGTCTGGACCGTGGCGCCCCGTCCATTGCTGCGACCGTCACCCTGTCCGGCTTGCGCGATTCCGTTGCCGAAGCCGGCGCTGGCAATGGTGCCTTTTATGCCCTTGGCCCCGCCCGCGCCGTTTCCGTTTCCCGCTCCTTGCGGCAAATCGAACGAACCTGCGCTGGTGGCCACCAGGTGAGCGTTGGGCTTGCCCTCTCCCTTAAGACCATCGGGATCGCCAAAACCGCCAGTCTGCACTTTCTGTATCGGAGCATTGACCGTTGGAGTCGCCGAACTGCCGAACTCGCCGGTATGGACGATCAACGTCGGCCGGGCTCCGCCCGTAACCTGCTTTACCACTGCAGGCGTGAAATGGTTGACCTCAATTTTGGGTGCTGCCACGTCTGGTTGCTCAGGACGCGACGCGCGAATCTCACGCGGCACGGTTAGCTTGGGAGCCTCAAAAACCGGAGCCTTGGGCAGCAGCTTCGCCTTCATGTGTGCCGGCGGCTTCATCTTCAGCGCCTTCGGCTGCAAGCTCGGCATGGGGATCAATTCGGTCACGTGATATTGCCGCTGGATGTTTAGACTGTCCGGCCAGATCCAGCCGATATTGACCATCACAATCAGCAGAAATATCAACAAGCCATAACTGGCCACCAGCGCGCGCCGATCCAGCTTGCGCTCCGGCAGAAGCCCTAATTGAAAGTTCACAGGCGTAGCCATACATAGACTCCGAAATGGGGACCCGAGCCTGGGGAGAGTGCTGCGGGTGGAGGTTTTACCTTACGAGAGAAAGCGCGAAGGGTAAACGTGCCCTGCGGGGGTGTCCTTCAGTAACCCGCGTAATCCCGAAATGGAATCCGCCGAAAACCCGGGATCCTACCCTCAAATTCAGGCGTCCGCCGGACGCCGCCGGGCAAACCCATAGAAAACAGGTATACCCGCCAGAATAGCCAGGCAACCTAACGTGGAGTTCCGCAAATTGTCGGTAAACGTGTAGTAGAGGAGCACCGCTGCCGCCAGAACAAACAGGGTGGGAACCACAGGATATCCCCAGACCCGGTATGGCCTGACAGCCTGCGGGTCCCGCCTGCGAAACACAAACACGGTGGTGCCGGCGAGCATGTAAAAGAGCCACTCCGAGAAAATCGCAAGCGAGAAGAACTGGCGGAAACTACCCCCCAGCAGCAGAAGAATAATGGCCAGCACTGCCTGTACAACGATGGCCACCGAAGGAGTATGGAACCGAGGATGCACGTCGGCCAGCGCGGAAAAGAAATATCGGTCCCGGGCCACGGCGTACGGTACCCGCGCCCCGCTCATGATCGTGCCATTCATGGCCACGAGCATGGAGAGCGCCATGCCGGCGGACACCATCCCCGCTCCCAGGCCGCCCAGCACCACGGCCATGGCCTGGGACGCGGGCCTGGGCGAAGCCGCAATTGCCCCCGCCGGCAAGACATACTGCACTGCCGCATTCACCAGCATGTACAGGATTCCCACCAGCGCGACACCGAAGATCAAGGCGCGGGGAATGTTGCGCCCAGGATTGCGAATTTCTCCGGAGACCATGTTCAGGTCATTCCAGCCATCGTAGGCCCACAACGCCGCCACCAGCGCGGCCATGAAGCCAGCCATTCCACCCCTGGCGCCGGTAAAGGTGCCGGCGAAGTTCTGCCAGCTTCCGCCGCTGTAGCTGAGACCAATCACCACAATGCTGAGGATGATGGCAACTTTCAGGAAAGTGAACACCAACTGAAAGTCACCCGCCTTCTTGATCCCGATGTAATTGAGGATAGAAATCAATGCCGCCGCCGCAACCGCCAGCAGCTGTCCATACGTAACCGGAAAAGGTACAGCCACAAAGTTATGGGCGAGGAAGCCCAGGGCCGGAAAAGTTCCCAACACGCGCACGAAACCGGTAGCCAAGGTGGCGATTGAGGCCGGCTTGGCAATCAGGAACCAGGTCCAGGCGTACAGAAACCCGGCCAGAGGTCCGTAGCCGTCGCGAATGTAAACATACTCGCCGCCCGCTTGCGGCTTCATGGCGCCAAGCTCGGCGTAGGTGAGCGCTCCAAAAAAAGAGAGCAATCCGCCCACCAGCCAGGCCAGGTAGACCAGCTTCGCCGACCCGGCGGCCTGCATCATCTCGGCCGGCACCAGAAAAATTCCGCTGCCGATGATGGTGCCAACCACGATCGCGCTGGCGTGGCTCAATCGGAGATCGCGTGCCAGTTCAAGGGGACGGGTCATAACAGGAGGGGAAAGTATATACGGGACGAACGACGCAGACTTGCGGGGAGCTTTCTTTGCGACTCTTGCGGAGTGCTTCACGTCCTTTGCGGTTAGATTACGAGACCGATCGGCTCCCGATAATTGTTCACCATGCGCCGGATGCCGCTTTTGAGGGACACGACGTGGAAGTTGATCAACAGTCCAACCGAAATATTCAATAAGCGGAGGTGCGAGAGCAGTTGAGCGTCGTCAACCGGGTGCAGCGCGTCTTTGCATTTGGTCTCTACGACTACCCGGTTTTCCACGACCAGGTCCGCTCGGAAGCCGCATTCAAGCCTGACGTTTTCGTAGATGAGTGGCACAGGTTTCTGACGCTCTACCTTCAATCCCAGCTTCCGCAGTTCGTACGCCAGGCAGGCCTCGTACGCAGACTCCAGCAGTCCCGGCCCCAGTTCTCGATGGATTTTGATAGCGGCGCCAATGATTTCGCGGGTGAGGTCGGGGCTGGGCAAGGCCAAAGCTTACCGCAAAGGACGCAAAGTGAACCGCAAAGATCGCAAAGAAAGGCAAGATCAATACCGAAACGGGATTCGGAACTGCCTTTCTTTGCGATCTTTGCGGTTCACTTTGCGTCCTTTGCGGTTAAAGCTTTTCCTGCCGCTAAACTTATCGCATATCCAACCCCGAACGTTACCACAGTCCCTATCGCCACGTACCAAGTCCATGGCACTCGAGTGAAAAGCCAGATGTACAACTCAGTCACGAACCCAAACAGCATTCCCACCATCGCGCCTGACTGGTTCGCCCGCCGGGTCAGTACCCCGAGTAAAAAGACTCCGAGCAACGCGCCATAGGCCACGGACGCGATCTGCAACCCCACTTCGATGACCCGGCCCACCTTGTGCAGTGACAGCACCGCCAGCCCGAACAGCAGCAACGCCCAGAACAAGGTTGCAATGCGGGAGAGCCGAATCTTGCGATGTTCGTCAGTCTCGGGATGCCGTTGCAGATAGAAATCGATAATTGAAGTGGAAGAAAGCGAATTGAGCGCGGCGCTAAGGTTCGACATGGCCGCCGCCAGAATCGCCGCGATCAGCAATCCCGAGATTCCGTGCGGCATCTGGCTGACGATAAAGGTCGGAAAAATCCGGTCCGCACGCCCGAAATTTGCCGAAGGCACCTGATAAAAGGCGAACAGCATGACCCCAACGATGAGGAACAACGCAAACTGGAAGAGAATCGCCACTCCGCTCGACAGCAGCGCGGTCACCGACTGTCGCTGGTTCCGCGCCGCGAGCAGGCGCTGCACAATCAACTGATCGGTCCCATGACTGGCGGTGGTCAGAAATGCTCCACCGATCAATCCCGCCCAAAACGTGTAGGGCTTCCAGAAGTCGGGAGTGAAATCGAAAATCTGCAATTTGCCCGCATTCTCCGCCAGGTGATGAATCGCCGGCCAGCCGCCGGGCACCAGATGCAGAATCGTGAACAGTCCCACCAGGGTTCCGCCGACGTAGATCACGGTCTGCACCACATCCGTCCAGATAACGGCCGCCAGCCCGCCCTCAAAGGTATAGACCAGCGTCAGCGCGGTGATGATCGCGATGGAAGCGACCTCGCCCGTGCCCAGCGCGATGGCCACGACGATGGAAACGGCATAAACTCGCACCCCTTCGGCTGCGGCGCGCGTCACCAGAAAGAGGCCGGCGGTCAGCGAACGCAGCTTCCTGCCAAAGCGGCGTTCGATCAGTTCATACGCCGTATACAGATCGCCACGGAAGTATTGGGGCAGCAGGACAAAACTGATGATGAAGCGCCCCACCACATACCCCAGCACCACCTGCAGGAACGTCAGATTGGTGTCATAAGCCAGACCGGGAATGCTGATGATGGTGAGGGTGCTGGTTTCAGCCGCGACGATGGAAAGCGCAATCGCCCACCAGGGAATATTGCGGTCCGCCAGAAAATAGTCGCGCAAGGTGCGTTGCTTCTTACGAAAACGCAACCCAAACAGCGTGATCCCTACCAGATAAAGCGCGATGATGGCAAGATCAAGCTTGTCGAGAACCATAAAGTAACCAGTGTGGCCGCGGGCGACTCGCCCGCGAGCCTCGAGCGGCAAGGACCCAACCGCAGCGCCGGGCGTCCGCCGGCTGTCGCAAGGGCGTCTGGCCCCGCGCAGCGTAATGCCATCCCAGAGTAGCGGGCTTTAAAGAGAAAGCCCCGCCGATCTGCCGCGAGGTACCTACCTCGTCAAGCTCATTGTTCGCCTGGCTTGGCCCCAAAAACTTTGGTGCTCGGCGCCTGACGGTGAATACAAACTCTTATGGTAGAACTACGCTCGTGGCCATCTTTCTCGGCATTGACGGCGGCGGTAGCAAAACTTCCTGCCTGATCGGGGACGAAAACTCGGTCCTGGGATCGGGAACAGGCGCGGCCAGCAACGTGATCCGGGTCGGTGAAGCGCAAGCGCGTGCGTCGCTGGCCAGCGCAATCCGCCAGGCCTGCACGGTTGCCAATCTCAAACCTTCCGAAATTGGTGGCATCTGCGTTGGCCTCGCAGGCGCGGCCCGGCCCGAAATCAGCGAACTGGTGAGAGGCATGATTTCGGAACTGATCCAGGGTGAAATCGAGCCCGGGCAAATCAAAGTTGTCGGAGACACGGTGATCGCTCTCGAAGCTGCCTTTGGCAGCGGACCGGGCGTGGTCGTGATTTCCGGCACCGGCTCGATTGCCTATGGGCGCAACCGCCAGGGTCAGACTGCGCGCGCCGGCGGCTGGGGATTCGCCATCTCGGACGAGGGCTCCGGCCACTGGATCGGACGCACCTCGGTTGCGGCCGCTCTAGGCGCATGGGACGAGAATCCGGAGCAGGACGTGCGCCTGATTGAGATTCTGATGAAGTCCTGGCGCCTGGGCACGATTGAGCAGTTGGTGCCGGCGGCCAACGCCACGCCGCCGCCGGATTTTGCCGCCCTGTTTCCCGCCGTGCTTTCCCTGGCGGATTCCGGCGATCGCATCGCGCTCGATGTTCTTACTCAAGCCGGCACGCAACTCGCGAACCTGGCGGGGATCCTGTTCCGGCGTCTGTTTCCGACCCCGGGTGCCGTCCCGGTGGCCATGTCCGGCGGTGTCTTTGGTAGTTCCGCGCTGGTGCGTCAGGTTTTCTACAATAGTCTTCGTTCCTGGCGTCCCGACGTCGTCCTCAATCACAATGTGATCGAGCCGGTCCGGGGCGCGCTGGAGCTGGCACGCAAGGGGGCAGTGAAATAGGCATCGGCAGTGCCAAGGCTGAGTCTGTCGGGATCGCTGCTTTCGCGGCAAGGAGGAGTCTGTGACAGAGACTTCTTTCGCTCCTTCGGAGCTTGGCCATGTTCGCTTGTTCACCCAGGGCTTGCGCCCTGGGCTGCATTCCTTTGCCGCTTCGCGGCTAGTTTGTGGCAACTTTGATTGTCGCCTAAATTCATGTCTTCCGACGACACAACCTTAGCCCGCACAGCACCTGCTCCCGAAGCCTCTGATACGTCTCTGCCCGAGTCTGCGCGCAGCACTTCTTCTGAAGTTCTAGTGGCCGCGGCATCGGATCCCACGCTCACCGAAGACCTCGCCCTGGCCCTCTTGAAGCAGAGTGATTTGCCCACGCAGGCGCTCGATCGCCTGAGCCGCAACCGGGGCATCATGAAAAGCCGCAAGGTAAAGCTGGCGCTGGTCGAACATCCACGAACCCCGCGACACATCTCCGTCCCCATGGTGAGGCACCTGTTTACCTTCGACCTGATGCAGGTGGCCCTTACCCCGGTCGTTCCCGCCGACATCAAAATGGCCGCCGAGGAATCTCTCATCAACCGCCTGGAAAGGCTTTCGCAAGGGGAACGGCTCACCCTGGCGCATCGGGCCTCGGGACGGGTGGCCGCAGCCCTCCTGCTCGATCCGGAGCCGCGCGTAATTCATGCCGCGCTGGAAAATTCCCGATTGACTGAATCGGCGGTCATCAAGGCGCTGATGCGCCGTGATGCTCCGCCGGCATTCGTGAGCGCAGTCTGCCATCATTCCAGGTGGTCACCGCGTCGGGAAATCCGTATTGCCTTGCTGCGCAATGAAAAGACGCCGCTGGCTCGTGCCCTTGAGTTTGCGCGGTCCCTGCCGCCAGCCCTGGTGCGCGAGATTTTGCAGGGTTCACACTTGCCGGTGGCTATGAAGTCAAGCCTGCTGAAAGATGTGTGTGGGCCGGACGCTCCTGTCCGACGCCTTTGACTTTGAGGGATGACAGTCAAAGTCAAAAAGGCAAGCAAATCAAAGGCAGGTCAAAGACAAAAGCAGCGGACAGGAGTGTCCGCTCCACACTTGCGGCCGATGGCGTTAGCGTGCCGCCTGGGCGCTGGCGGCCGCTGCCGGATCGTCACTTCGCCGGTGCAGCAATTCCACCAGGGCCTGGTACAGACGGGTCTTCATCGCGTGCCGCTCGCCCGCCCGTGTGATGTAGCGCACGTGCACCTCAATTCCAGAACCGGTGGGCCGCAGACTGACGGAAGGCGCCGCTGAAACCGGCTGCGCCCGGTAGTGACCCTTGGAAAGCTGCCACTCCTGCTCCGCCGCGAGCACATTCGCCTGGGTCTGCTCGGTGACCATTTTCTGGATGGCATCAATGACCGGGTACGGATTTTCGCTTGCGGGCACCATGATTTCGACTTCGTCCCATAACCATTGCCCGGCGGTTGAAAAATTGAAAAAGTGACCTTCAATCGCGTAGCTGTTCACGAACGCGACCTTGCGGCCGGTGGGATGTCCGCTGTCGGTCCAGTTTCCGGTTTCGAGTAATACCGTGCGCAACAGGCCGATTTCGGCCACCTCGCCGACCACTCCGTCGATTTCAACCCAGTCGCCCACCCGGAGCCCGTTGGCCCCCATGAGCAGGAACCAGCCGATGAATCCCATGATGAAGTCTTTGCACGCCACGGTGAGTCCAGCGCCGGCCAGCCCAAGAATCGTGGACAGCTGGTTAGGCACGCCAAACAGCATGAGCAGAATTACAGCCAAGCCCAAAGCCTGCACAACAAACCGGATCACCCCACGCAAGGTATGCAGGCGGGTGCGCTCCACCGCCAGTCCGACGAAGAAGTGATCCACCAGTCGATTGGCCAGATACACCGCGAACACGACCAGCAGCATCAGCATCGCGAACTGCAGAATGTCGTGCAAGACCGCGCTTTGCCGGGTCTTGACCACATCCATCCATCCCCCGTAGGCGGTCGCCAGATCATCCTGGTCCTGGATGCGTTTGTCGAGATCGCTGAGGTCCTTCTGATCCACGGAAATTTGGTGCAGGGTAGTGATGGCTCTGGCCGTGCTGCTTGAGGAACTCGAATCGTTGCCCGCGGCCGCTGCGATCCCGCTTCTGGCCTGCTGCGCAATCGCCTCTTTGTTTGAGACTTCCATCGCGACCTGCGATTGCAGCCCCTCACGGCTCTCTCGCAGCTTGGCGGCAACTTGCCTGGCGTCGTCCATCGCGTGCTGCAACCGCGCTACCCGGTCGCGCAAGCTCTTCCAGGCGGAGAATTCGGCGATCGCGGATGCCGAACCCTCTGCCGCATTGCTCTTGTCGTTATCCGCGACGGTTTGAGGATTATTTGCCTCGTACTCCTTCTGCGTGGCCTCGTGCCGGTTGAACTGGCGTTGAATCCTGCTGAGGCGGTCGGCCCCGGAACGGATCAGGTCCCCCTTGACGTTATCCAGTTCATCCTGATCGGTTTCCAATTTTGCCTTGGTCAAATCGATCCGCTGCTGCAGAGCATCTCGTGCGCGTCCATCTTTCTCGCTCGCGATCTGCTTCTGTAGCCGGTCGATCCGTTCCTGATCTTCTGCGACGGCGGCTTGCGCTTCATCGCCCTGGGCAAATAATTTCTTGCTCTCGGGCGTTGCCGGAGCCGGATGCTCCGTGGCCTGGCGCATTTCGTAGCTGAAGGCAACATCGACGGAGTGGTCCGCCAGTTTGAGCGCCTGCCGCGAATATCGTTGCTCGTCCCAGCCCGAGGCCAAGGCCGCCATGGCGCGTGCAGTCGTCAGGGGTTGCTCATCCACGATCGGAGGTTTGCGGGTGCGCAGGGCGACAGAATTCAACTGTGCCGATTGCCGAGTCAGAATCAGGCCGACAGCAGCCGCCAGCACCAGGGCCAGAAGCCCCAGCGTCACCATCCATTGATGAGCTTTCATCCACATATTGGGTTGCGCTGCTTCGGACTGATGGGATTATACGGGCGGAAGCGCCGTCGCGAATCTACCCGGTAGTGCATGACGACGCCCTGACGCAGCAGCACCGCCGTAACCTGTTTAGCGGCTTGCGATCCCGTTACAATCCGCCGCATGGGCGACTACTTGCGGAGAATGTTGGCGCAGGAGTGGCGGCCCACCTCGCGCTACAGTATCGCCGCCTGGCTCGTCTTCTATTTAGTATTCCTGATCTACGCCTTCAGCCAGCACGGCGCCTTCCTCTTCATCGATCTTGCCAACCTGGTCGTGCACGAAGGCGGACATCTTCTGTTCGGCTGGTTTGGTCCCACGCTCGGCCTTTGGGGCGGCACGATTCTGCAATGGCTGGTGCCGCTGCTTCTGACCGTATACTTTTTTAGCCAAAGGCAGGCAACGGCCTTCGCCTTCTGCTCATTTTTCTTCTTCGAGAATTGGCTTTACACCGCAACCTACATGGCGGACGCGCGCGCCATGCTGCTCCCGCTGGTCACCGCCGGCGACTCCAACTACATCGAACACGACTGGCACACCATCTTCTCCAGCCTGGGCGTGCTGCAGTACGACACGAAGATCGCGGCGGTCCTAAGTTTTCTGGGCTGGTGCGGCATGATCGCGACTGTGGTGTGGCTGGTACGGCGAAGCCTGGCCGATGTTGTGCGCAGCGCCACAGATAGCCGAGTGTCATCCTGAGCGCAGGCCTTGCGTTCACTTGTGAACGCAAGGCCGGAGTCGAAGAGCCTGCCCCGAGCGAAGTCGAGGGGACCCCTATCCTTGAGAAAATGTTGTTTGCAGTTGGATTTTAGCGCCCAAATACACTGGACCCGATTCGCTTATAGAGGTCCTTCGACTTCGCGAGATGTTTCGCAAGCGAAACATCTCGCTTCGCTCAGGATGACAGCGGCAATGCGCCCTTTGCGCCCTTTGCGGTAAATGTTCTTATGTCGGCTATTGTAGCGGCGCATCCTGCTTCCGGAAGTGATCCAGAATGGCCTCCGCCTGACTACGCGTTACCACCGATGACAGCGCCGCCGAGTCCGCCTGCTTGATTGCCTGCACGCTGCCGAAATGCTGCAGCAACCGCCGGGTCGTGCTTTCCCCCACGCCCGGGATTTCCCGCAGCTCGGTAGCGCGGTCGCGCATCTGCCGCCGCTTGCGATGGAAGGTGACGGCGAACCGGTGCGCTTCGTCGCGGATCAGCTGTACCAGGTGAAGCACCGGTGAATGATGGTCTAGCGCGACCGGTTCATTCTCCTGCCCATAGACGTAGATAATTTCTTCGCGCTTGGCGATCGCTGCCAGTGGCTGGTTGATAATCTCAAGTGCTTCGAGCGCCTCGGCCGCAGCGTGCAACTGCCCCAGGCCACCGTCGATCAGCACCAGGCTGGGCATTTTCTTTTTCTCTTCCTGAATACGCTTGTAGCGGCGCGTGACCACCTCGCGCATGGAGGCGAAGTCGTCCACCCCAATCACGTCGCGGATAATGAACTTGCGGTAGTCCGACTTCTTCATCTGGCCGTCTTCCCACACCACCATCGAAGCTACCGTTTCCGCTCCCTGGATGTGCGAAATGTCGAAACACTCGATGCGTTTCGGTGGTTCGGGCAGGCCCAGGGCATCCTGCAACGCCTCTTGAGTCGCTTTGGCATTTGGCTTCATCACCCGAAAGCGCTGGTCATACGATTGTTTGGCATTGTTGCCGGCCAGGTCGAGAAGCCCTCGCTTGTCCCCGCGCTGGGGAACCAGAATGTGAGCTCGGGCGGGGCGGGCGCCCTCGCCCGCCATCTGCTCGGAGAGCAGGTCCTCCAAAGTTTCGCGATCCTCAAAATCCACCGGAACGTAAATATTCCGCGGAACGTAAGGCTGGCCAATGTAGAGCTGCTTGAGGAAGGCGGAAAAAAACTCCCCGGGAAGAAACGATCCGGTGGAATGACGGGCATCCTCGCCGGTCAAATCCTCTGACTCCGTAGCCGAGCTTTGCTCGGCTGGGCGGGTGAGGGCACCCGCCCCTACGTGTTCTGTGGTCGCCTCCGGCAGGTCTTCCCAGAAGAATTCTCGCCGGTCGAGCACTCGGCCGCCGCGCATGTGGAACAGGTTTACCGCCAGCATCCCGTTTTCGAAGTGATAGCCGAACACGTCGGCGTCGTCGCCTTCGACCGCGGCGATACGCTGTTTCTCCTGCAACTGCTCGACGGTCGAAATCAGGTCGCGATATTTTGCCGCGCGCTCGTATTCTTCGGCCTCGGCCGCCTGTTCCATGCGCTGGCGCAGCGAACGTAACAGATCGGTAGGCCGGCCTTCGAGAAACAGTCTCACATCGCGCGCCGCTTCCTGATAGATCTCCGGCGTCGTCAGCCCTTCCACGCACGGCCCCAGGCAGCGCTTGATGTAGTACTGCAGGCACGGACGCGGATGAAACCGCGTCAGGTCCACCTTGCACGAAGGCACCATGAAATGCCGGTGGATCAGGTCCACGATGCGATACGCCAGGTTCGCCGGAAAATAAGGGCCATAGTAAGAGCTGCCGTCTTTCCGCAGCCGCCGCGTGACATACACGCGGGGAAAGCGTTCGCCCAGCGTGAGCTTCACGTAAGGGTAGGTCTTATCGTCGCGCAGCAGGATGTTGAAGCGCGGCTGCTTCTGCTTGATCAGGTGGTTCTCGAGCGCCAGTGCTTCCTTGTTATTTGCCACGACGATGTAATCAACGTCCACCGCCTCCCGCACCAGGGAATCTGTCTTCGCGTCCTCCCATCGCCCTTCGCGGAAATAGGAAGAAACCCGGCTGCGCAGGTTGTTAGCCTTGCCCACATAAATGATTTCGCCCTCGGCGTTCTTGTAGAGATAAACCCCGGCCGAGGCCGGCAAGCTGCGGATTTTGGCCTGAAGGTCCATTGCTCTTTAATCTGTTTAATCTATTTCCTTCTATCTATTTTAGATGATTGCGAACTTTGATCAGACCGCGCGCAAACGACGGCTGCGGGTCTGCACGGGTTCAGACGGATCAACTCCTCGAATCGGTTTATCCGTAGTATCCGTGCAAATCCGTGGCCCAGGTCCTCGCTCTCTCCCACATGCATAAATCTGCGACCGTATAAAATTTCCTCAGTTCATATATCGGCTTTGCACGAAAGTTGCTGGTCCCCGGCGCCGGGCGATTCGATATAATCGTGTAGGTCTATAGTAATGAGCGAGTTAGATGACAATCCCATCATTTCCACCGTTGGCATCTTCCGTGCTCTTGTACAATGCGAACGCGAGAAACGCCCTCTCCGGCTGAACGCGGGGACAGAATTTTGAATCAAAGAAGTTGACTTTCGCGAGATGAGTGAGGAAGGAGCCCTCCTACGATGAATCGCACTTCGTTAATCGTTCTACTGGCGACCAGCATGGCGGCTACGGTCGGATGCGCCAGCAAGAACTACGTCCGTCAAGAGACCACGCCGCTGATCAACAAGACCAATGAGCTTGATGATCTGACTGCCAAGAATACCAACGCCATCAAAGACGTGGATGCGCGGGCGCAAGCCGGCATTCAGCAGGTGACGGCCAAGGCTGCCGAAGTGGACCAGAAGGCGCAAGCCGCGGCCACGCAGGCGGGAGAAGCCCAGACCCAGGCCGACAACGCCGTCCATCGCGTCGATTCACTGCAGACCACCGTAGCGAACCTGGATAATTATCGGGTAGTTACCGAAACCGCCGTACATTTCGGTTTCAACAAAGACAACCTGACCAAGACCGCGCAGGAAGCCCTCGATCAGCTTGCCACCGACGTGGCCAGCGCCAAGGGCTACATCATCACCGTCGAAGGCGGCACGGACTCAGTCGGTCCCTCGGATTACAACTACGCCCTGAGCGAGCGCCGTGCTGATTCGGTCATTCAGTACCTGGCTTCCAAGCACAGCATTCCGGCGCACAAGATCTATCTGATCGGACTGGGCAAAGACAAGCCGGTAGAGTCGAACAAGACCCGTGACGGACGCGCCAAGAACCGTCGCGTAGATGTTCGTCTCATGACCAACTCGGTGGATGCTACGACTCCGGCGCAGCAGCCCCAGCCGACTGCTTCGGCTCCGCCGTCCATGTAGAGTTTCTCGCAACGAGGATTTCACTAACTCCGGCTGCTCCACTTCCCCCGTGGAGCAGCTTTTTTATTGTGTGGCGCGGGCGCCCACGCCCGCGGCCTTTGACTTTGATCTGACGGCCCTTCACGGTCGGCACGTAGCGGTCGGCCCATCGCGGGCGCGGGCGCCCGCGCCCAACTTCCTGACGTCCGAGTTACAATGAAGCAATGCGGCGACTGATTTTTCCGCTGGCGGTATGCCTTGGCCTGGTCCTTCCAGGTGCGGGCCAGACCCAGGCCGGCGAAAAGGACCAAAATCAAAACCAGCCCCCTCCGCGGTCTGAGCGCAGCCAGGAAGCGGGGGAGAGTTCAAGTCGCGATACCCGGATCGACCTGAGCCCGCCCAAGAACGACTCCAAGGATCATCCCTATAGCCATGTGTTGCTCGATGAGGAGGAAGACAACGCGTCTGGGGATGTACAGGAGTTTCATCCCTTCGACCCACATCGATCCGCGAAGGACATCGAAGTAGGCGACTTTTATTTCAAAAAGAAGAATTACGGCGCTGCCCTCGACCGCTACCGCGAGGCCCTGTTCTACAAGCCCAATGATGCCCTGGCCAACTTCCGCATGGCACAGGCTCTAGAAAAACTGGCCCGTCTCGATGAAGCCGTCGGGCACTATCAGGAGTATCTGACGATCGTGCCGAACGGCCCGCTGGCGGAAGAAGCGAAGAAGGCGCTGGAGAAACTCAAAACCACCACGCCCTCAGGAAAAGCCCAAGCCAGCCAGTAAACTTTCCCCTGTCATCCTGAGCGGAGTGACCGCTTCGCATCGCGAAGCAGTCACGCAGTCGAAGGACCCCTATAGCCACATCGAGGCTGGGGTTGGTGGTTTGGCCGGCGTCCCACACGAAGAATCCCGCTGACAAAGTGCATTCCCGGTTGTAGGGGTCCTTCGACTCCGTCTGTCCATTCGCAGGCGAATGGACAGAACTGCGCTCAGGATGACATGGGGAGGTTAGTGGAAGAATGAAAAAGAAAACCTCATGGCGTTGCGAAGGGATCTTCCAGCGACGGGCTCTGCGGCGGAACAGTTCCGCGCCGTTCTCCGTGATGTGCATGTCATCTTTCAGGCGCGAAGCAGGCACGCAGTCGAAGGGCCCCTATCGTTGCCACCGCCTGCGGCGTTGAGGGGAGTCTTGCATCCACGGGTGCATGTAAAAGCGGGCGCACGGGAAACCGACCTCGTCGCAACGCCCTATTTTTCCACCCGGATGAAATCCCCGCTGGAGGCGTTCACCGCCACTCTCAGCTTGTACTCGTCGCGGTTGATGCCGTAGATCACGTGCCAGATCAGTTGATTGGTTTCCCTGTTCCAATCGAGCATGTAGACAATCGGGGTATCGGGTTCCTTGGCGAGGAGTTTTTCCCCGCCATGTTTTTGGGCTACGTCCAGGGCCTGGTCCGAGTCCACCTTGAGGAAAGCGACGTCGAAAATTTGAGTGGAAGTGTTGGTGGGACTGTAAGTGTCTTCCGTGCCCGGGTTGATACCGCGGTCCGATGCCACTTCTCCGGACCAGGTGTAAGCTTTCACCCCGTGCTGCAGGGGGGAGGCGAAGGAGGCCCGCCACACGGCGGACTTGCCCTCCTTGCCTTTGGAGTCTTCGGTGATCGCCGACTCCAGCCGGTAGGGCTGGGCATCTCGCGCCCAACCCCGCGCGGCGATGTAAAGCTTCTGGAAGGCGACTCGTCCAGTGACAAATTCCGCGGGCTTGGGCTGAGGTTTCTCGACCTGCGCCGGCTTGGACGTTTCCGACGAACACCCAGCCATCACCACCAGCGCGAGCATCGCCATCAGCAACTTCTTCATAGCCACCTTCCTGTGACGCGTATGAAATTTTGCAACCGGAAATGCCGGGGTTATTCTACTAGACCAGGCAGTCCGAGGGGCTATGGATTCATATCTGGAACGTCTGCAGCAGGCCATCGCTTCCGCTACCGACGGCATGACCACTGCCGAGCTTACACGCCATGCCGAAGGGAAGTGGTGCGTGGCAGAAATACTCGAGCATCTCTACCTGACCTATACGGGAACCCAAAAAGCTTTTGCGCGCTGCCTGAAAGCAGGGAAGCCGCTGGCGGGAGTTCCCACTTTCAAACAAAGAGTGGGCGCGACCGCGGTCACGGACTTCGGATATTTCCCCAAGGGACGGAAGTCGCCGGATCAGGTTCTTCCCCGGGGCATGCCCGTGGAAAGGGTCGTTGCCGATATCGGTTCCCAGATTGCCGCCATGGACAAAGTCATCGCGCAATGCGAACAGCTCTATGGCTCGCGCATCAAGGTTCTGGACCATCCGGTCCTCGGGCCTTTGACGGCGAGGCAATGGCGCAAGTTTCACCTGGCCCACGGACGCCATCACGTAAAGCAGATATCAGAGCGGAGAAAATCAGCATCCTAAAGCGTCAGGAACTGAAAAGCCTCCGGCCTGAGCCGGAGGCTTTCATGAATCCGACCGCCGTGATCTACTGCCGCAACTTGGCGGGAACTCCGGACTTGCGGGCCTGCTCCTTCATATCGTCCAGGGCCTTCTTGGCGTCGTCGACTGCCTTTTGCTTCTGTGCGATCTGCTGTTTGTACTGGGCGTCTTCCTTGTCCCATGAACCCGAGCCGCGCAGGCGATTGCCGGCGTCGGCATAGAAAGCGGCGGCGCGCAGGCGATACTCGCGCTGGGTCACATCCAGTTCACGCGAGAGCAGATCAATCTTGGCCTGCTGATCGGAAAACTTCTGCTTCCAGTCGTCGTCCGCCTTCTTGGCCTCGTCGGGCGACTTCGGAGTGGAGGCAGCAGCTCCATCCTCTGGCTGTGCCGAGCCCTCTTCGGGCGCTGGGTTGGCGTCTTCGGCGCCGGTTGATTCCGTGGCATTTCCGACGACGCTGATGTTGTCCGCTCTAGGCAGATTGTCGTTGTCGTACACCTTGGCCGCTGCCGGCTTCTCTTCCTTGCGAACGGACCGGGCATAGTCTCCCAGAGGCTGGGACTGAGCGCCGGCCAGCGTGACCAGCATCCCCGCCAGAACCACTTCGGCCAGAAAAACATATGTACTGCGCTTCATAAGATGCTCCGTTTCTCTCTGTCCCGCCGCCCCCGGCAAACCGAAGGCAGCATCGACTTAATTAGCTCAAGCTTGCGAACCGGCCTTAGCGGCCTTTGCTCCTGCCAGAAAACCGCCAATGGTGCGATCCAGGTGCGCGGCCTCGGCCGCGATATCGGCCGCCAACTGCCGGGCCAATTCCGGGTCCCGGCTGGCGGCGAGTTGTTGCGCGTACCCCGCGATGGTCGTCAGCGAGTTGCGCAGTCCCAGCGCCATCTCGGCGGACATTTCGCCGCGCAACTCCTGCTGGCGGCGAATCTCGGTCATCTCGGTCCGATCGTTGATCAAACAAGCAACGCCCAGGCAAGCCGCGCCCAAGACCCCGCTGTCGGGCGCCTGCACGGAACTCACCGTAATATCCAGCGTGCGCTGCTCACCGGTGGGAGTACGATAGCGCGCTTCCAGCCGCTGAAACCGGATCTTCTCCCGCAAGCTGACGGTCACCGCGTCGGCCAGATTCGCGTAGGGGCCATCGGATGCGGAAAGCAACTCGGCTTCGCGAAATATCTCGGCCGCGCTCATTCCGGCGGGCGAAGCGAATCCCAGGATCTGTTTCGCGGCAGCATTGGCCTGCCGTACCAGCCCGTTGTGGGTGAAGAACAGCACGCCCGACGATAGATTCGAAAGCACAGCCGCGCTGATGTTCTCTGAAGTTTTGGCGCGACGGCGCTCCACCAGTTGCAGGCTTTGCAGTTCGTGTTTCTGCTGTTTCAGTTGCTGGATCACCGCGTGATAGGTATGCAGCGGAAAGCTCTCGGCCTCGGAAGGCGCTTCGGAAAAAGACGCTTCTTCACTGATGCTGCGACGCATGCGCCGCATCAAAAGCATGCCCGTAATGAAGGCGAAGCCCGCCGCCACGAAGACCAGGGCCATGCGCAACACGATGGGATTGGTGGCCAGCTTCACAATAGCCCCCAATACCACCGCAGGAAGCCGTTGCCATAGAAGAAAGCCACCATGGCCATGCTGCCGAGAAAGACGCCAAACGGCATTTGATGGCGGCGAAGCGCAATCGCGGCTGATTCCCAGGCCCGCCGTCGTGCCTCCCGCGCGGGCTCATGATGGCGCTTCATACGCCGGCGCGTGCGCTTGATCCACACCGCCAATACCGTCGACACGCCAAACAGCGATCCCGCGATCGAGGCGGAAAACAAAGTGAAGATGGTCAGTTTGACGCCGAGAAACGCGCCTACCATGGCCATCAGTTTCACATCGCCAAATCCCATGCCTTCCACGCCCCGCGCCCGCAGGTAGATGGCGCCGGCGCCATAAATGAACGAGGCGCCCACGATTGCGCCCATCACGGCGTCAAGCAGCGAAAGCAGATGCCAGGTAACGTCGGAGCTCACCGGCAGAGACACCAGGCCAGGTAAAAGTTGCGAAGCCAGATCATTGACCGGAACCACCAGGCTGAAGGCCAGCCCCAGGGCCAGCCCTGGCAAAGTCATCTTGTCCGGCAGAAGCTGGGTTTCAGCATCGGTAAAGATCAGGCCCAGCAGCAGGAATCCGAACGCGCAGTATTTGAGTGTCGCCAGGCTGGCGCCGAAGTTCGCGTAACAGGCCAAAAAAATCGCCCCGGTCAGGACTTCCACGGCCAGGTAGCGCGCCGAAATATAGGTTTTGCAGTTGCGGCAGTGGCCGCGCAAGATGAGCCAGCTCAAGACCGGTATGTTGTCGTAGGCACGGATAAGATTCCCGCACCCAGGGCACGCCGAACGGGGTCGCACCACGGATAAGTCTCGCGGCAGGCGGTAGATACACACATTCAGAAAGCTGCCGAAGGCCAGCCCGAGGACGAAAATCGCCGATGCCAGAACAGGGTCCACCCTTATCCTTTGCGCAAATTCCTTCCGATTTACACTGATTATACGGTCATTCTCAAGCCCCGCCTGAGTACGAAGGTCATTGGCCGTGCGGACCCGGGTTACCAACCCATCCTTAACTGGGAACTGAGAACCGTCCACTGACAACTGATTCGTTTACTCATTCTCAGAATTCGCAGAACGCCATCACCATCGATGTAGTTGAAGAAGGCCCTCTTACTCCGCTCGCAGGAAAATGAAGTGAACGCCAGACCATCCTTCGCCAAATCGCTCCTGCCTCACCCGATCGCGGCCTTCATTGGCTCTGGGTTTGCCGTAGGCCGGGTCCCCGGGTCGGATGCGCAGCCAGGGATTGAGCCGCATAAAAAAGGGTGCGATTCAATCGCACCCTTTCGAAATGCCGCCGCAAAACCCTAGACACGTCGCGCTTCTAGGGTGTGTAGCTGAAGTTGCTGATGTATATGTACCGCGTCGGCCCAATCGTGGCCGTGCCTCCCCATGATGAGTCGTTCGTGCCCCAAATATTGAACAGGAAGTAAGCCGGCGCACTAGGCACCGCCTGCGTATGGTGGACTACCAGTTGGCCATCCACGTACCAATCCACATAGCTGGGCTGCCAGACAATCTTAAAATCATGGCTATTGGTCTGGTCAAACCCAAAAACCTGGGTGTCCTGGAAGTTTGACAAGCCCTTCCAATTGGTACAGTCCACGGCGTCGGGCTTATTGCCCACCTGCTCCATATCGATTTCGGTTGCGGAGTTCGAGGCGTACAGGAATCCGCCGGCATCGGAACCCGAAAGAGCTTCCGACACCCTGGACGTGAACTCGAATGTGCCGTAGGTGAAGGTCTGTTTGGTGATGACCTCCGACCCGCTGGAATTGATTTGGCTACCGTTCTGAGTTTGGGTGAGCGACAGGACAAGCTCGGACCCAACCGTCACGTTGTTGGGATCGAACGTGCCCACGTTGCCGTTCACGTTGCCGACCGGAGGCGCGGTACCGCCATCCGTTCCCCATGTGTACCCCGAAAATGTGAATGTGCTTGGGCCCGTCACCCCGGACGGAGCGCCGGAGGAGCCGCTGCTGCCGGAGGAGACCGCTGCTGCCGGAGGAACCGCTGCTGCCGGAGGAACCGCTGCTGCCGGAGGAACCGCTGCTGCCGGAGGAACCGCTGCTGCCGGAGGAACCGCTGCTGCCGGAGGAGCCGCTGCTGCCGGAGGAACCGCTGCTGCCGGAGGAACCGCTGCTGCCGGAGGAACCGCTGCTGCCGGAGGAACCGCTGCTGCCGGAGGAACCGCTGCTGCCGGAAGAACCGCTGCTGCCGGAAGAACCGCTGCTGCCCGAAGACCCGCTGCTGCCGGAGGAACCGCTGCTGGAAGTGCCACTCCCCGACGATCCACTGCTCCCGGACGATCCGCTGCTGGAAGTTCCGCTACCTGAAGATCCACTACTCGAGCCAGTGCCACCCGACGACCCGCTATGAGGTGGAGTAAACGGCATGTTTCCTCCGCCACACCCTACCAGGAAAAGGACGGCCAACACCAAAACACTGATCCTCAGCATGAAATTTCCTTTTGTATCGGGGATAGGGACCCACGGACAAATCCCTTGTTGGCCAGAGAAACTGCAGGGGCCCAAAGAACATCAAATTTCAGATTGCTGAACTCTGAAGATTTCCTCTCGGCGTCCTGGCTCAATCCCCAACGGCGCATCTACCCAAAAAGTCGGTAAATAGCACGTTCGTTACTTCCTAAACTGAAAGTAACACCGTACCGTCGTAGTCCCCTGTTACGGAAGGACGTGGCAAAGCCCTGAACTGCTGAGGCAAAACTGCGACAATGCTTCCCAAGTCCCCACTGGGGGCTTAGGGCGAGAGTTAAAGTTGCAGACGAAGAAGCGGCGCGCATAGTGTAGCAAAATTTAAACCTTAAAGTTTTCCACAGGCCATAATTTTTTCCCGGCCAATCCCGTCTCCGCATTTGCATCCTGTCCTCGAGAAAAGCGGTATACGGCTGAAGCCCTTCGACGAGTCTCTGGCAAGGCGGTTCCCGGAATCCCGGTGGAAAGTTTGCCCCCTCGTGTCAATCCATGAGCACCTGCCGCGACAGGAGAGAGGAAAACTAAAGGAAGTGGAGTGGACGAAGGGGTTGGAGCTGGCGAAGGGGGCGAGGAGGGATGAGCAGGAGTTCGATTGCGCAACCTGTCCGCATCAGCCGCGCTCGACGTCGAAAGATCTCTAGCGGTTTGAAGTCAATTCATGCTGGTGTAAGGGTGTCCTGCGGCGCTGAGTTGGCCTGACCGCAACCACTATTCCGCTGCGCCGTCATATTTTCCACTCAGTCCGTTCCAGCGAATCTTGAGCATCTCGGCAAACATCCTGGTTCCGTCCCGCAACGGATTGATGCGAGTGCCTCCGCTGTGGGCCCATTCCACCGGGACTTCCACGACCTTGAAGCCAAACTTCCGGGCCAGGTAAAGGAGTTCCGGGTCAAACCCCCAACGTTCAATGGTTTGCAGCGGGAAAATTGCCTTCGCGGCCCGCCGACTGAACGCTTTGAATCCGCACTGGGTATCTTTGAAGCGCAGACCCAGTGTAATGCGCAACAGCAGATTGAAAATGCGCCCGAATAGCTGGCGATAGAGCGGCTGGCGTTCAGTTTGCAGGTCGCTCCGCAGCCAACGCGATCCAATGGCAATGTCCGCGCCTCCTGCGATTGCGGCAAACAGCTTGTCCGCTTCCTCGATGGGAGAAGAAAGATCGGCATCGCTGAATAGCAACAGTTCACCGCGCGCCTGCAGCATCCCGTTGCGCACGCTGTAACCCTTGCCGCGGTTACGCGGATTCTGCGTCAGCCGCAAGCGCGGGTCCTTCTCCGCGTAACTGCGGATAATCTCCGCCGTGTTATCGCGCGAGCCGTCGTCCACTGCAATGATCTCAGCATCCCATCTCCGCTCGGCAACGTAGGCCAGCACTTTCTCCAGCGTGGCGCCGACGCGCGCGTTTTCGTTATAAGCGGGAATGATGATGCTGTAGCTCGGTCGGGTTTCGTCGCGCGTCACTGGTCGGTCGAGGGGCATTGCCTTCGTTCCTGGATCGAGTATTTCAGAACCCGCCCCACAACCACGTGCAGAGTACGGCGCTCGTTGGAGACCGGCATGATGACCGGCGCTGTCCTGCTCATGGCCAGTAAACCTTGACGCGTTTCCCAAAGACTTCGTCCACGACAGCCAGCTTCCTGCTGGAGATGAGCGGCCCGCAAAGCCCGTTTCGTCGCGCGACATCAAGTCAATATACTACGCGCAAAATTCGTTCAGGCGGTTCCCGGCGGGCGAGTCATGCCGTGAGCATTTCAGGCTTGCCCGATTTCCGATCGCCTCCGCGTCCGGCCCAAGATTCGGATTTGCCCGCAGAGCAAAAACTCACCGGCACAAGATTCGAGGTCATTACTCTGCGACAGCGGAGGAACATTCGTACCAATCTTGTGTCCCTGCTCCCTTTCGCACCCCGCGGAGTCCGCCGCAAACGAGAGATATTTTCCTCTTGACGCAAAGGCCCGTTCATCAAGGGAATACGCTTACGGTAACCACAGGCAAGATATTCGCTAAACACAGCGTATTTGGCCGCAACTTTTGGTCGCGGCAAGTGTTGGAAAATATCGGGCGGTGATTTTTAGATCGTCTACCAGCCGCACCAAAGAAGCCAAATTTACAAGGGAGCAGAAGTGGTAAAAAAAAGCATCAACTATGCAGATTTATTGCCCATGAGTTGGACGAAATCGATTGACCAATTTGTCAAATTCAACTAACATTTTGATGTTCAATGTCGTCCTATGGACACCCTCTCCCCAACTGTAAATCTATGTCCCGTAGTGTCCCAGCATTCGTCGTTCGGACTGTCTTAGGGCTCTTCTTAATCCTCGGCGTTTTCTCTTCCACGGGGTGGGCCCAGGCCATCGCGTTTGTCCAGGTCAGCAGCGCGGTGCCGTCGAGCGCTCAATCGTCTGTATCGGCAACTTATGTCGGGGCACAGACGGCGGGCGATACCAACGTTGTGGCCATCGGCTGGAACGATAGCAGTTCATCGGTAACGTCGGTGACGGATACCAACGGGAACACTTACACCGCCGTCGTGGGACCCACGGTTCAGGCAGGATTTGCGACTCAGATCGTTTATGTTGGGCGGAACATTGTCGCCGCCGCGGCAGGAGCGAACACGGTGACAGTGACTTTCAACACTGCCGTGCCGTTCGCGGATCTCCGCATTCTCGAGTATCGCGGTCTCGACCCTGCGTCGCCCGTGGATGCCACGGCGGCGGCCATCGGGACCGGTGCGACCGGCAACTCAGGGCCGGTCACGAACAGCCATGCTTACGATCTGATCTTCGGTGCTGATTACGTCAGCACCACCACCACCAATAGCGGCAATGGTTTTCTGTCCCGCGTCATAACCAACCCGGATGGAGACATTGCGGAAGATCAGATCGTGACCGCAACCGGCGCCTACACAGCAACCGCGCCCGTGAACAACGGCAAATGGATCATGCAGTCGGTCGCTTTAAGGGGGGCTGCCGCGGCTCCTCCAGCTTCGGACCCTTCGGTCGTGGGTCAGTGGGGTTCAGTGACGCCTTGGCCGATTCTGCCGATTCATGTGACCCTCATGCCTACGGGTAAGGTGCTGGCCTATGGACACGATTCCACCGACAACACCACGGAGGCAACGATCTGGGATCCGAGCACCAACACGTTCCAAAACACGTCATTCGCCGGCGCCGATCTTTTCTGCTCCGGACACGGTCTGCTCCCGGACGGGAGAGTGTTCATCGCCGGTGGGCACAACATGGTTGACTATCACGGCATCACGAATGGGACGATATTTAACCCGACAACGTCAACCTGGTCGTCGACGGCTGCGATGTCGTTTGCGCGCTGGTATCCGACCGTGACCGCACTGCCGGATGGCCGGATGCTGGTCACTTCGGGCGCCATCAACTGTGAAGGGTGTAACGCCACTGTTCCCGAGATCTACGATCCCACCTCGAACTCCTGGACCCAACTGAGTGGCGCCGCTTTGAACCTTCCGATTTATCCGCACATGTTCGTGCTGCCCGATGGGCGCGTACTGAATACGGGATCGTATGAACTGCCCGTACCCACCCGGGCGCTGGATATCAGCACCCAAACCTGGACCACGATCGATCCCACGGTGCTGGATGCCGGGAGCGCGGTGATGTACCGGCCTGGCAAAATTCTGAAAACCGGCACTTCGGGCAATTCCGACCCACCGTACAAGAATTCGGCGGCCACCGCCTACATTCTGGACATGACACAAAGCTCTCCCGCCTGGCGCGCCATCGGCAACATGGGATTCCCACGCACCTATCACAACATGACTTCTCTGCCGGATGGCAACGTCCTGGTGACCGGCGGGGAAGAGACGACCAATGAGTACGATCAGTCCACCGCGGTTTATGCGGCGGAAATGTGGTCGCCAGCCACGGAGGAATTCACCACCCTGGCCTCCATGCAGGTGGCCCGGGTGTACCACTCGACTGCTCTGCTGCTGCCGGATGGCCGTGTGTTGGTGGGGGGCAGCGGCGAATACGGGGCCGGCAGCATCGATCAGCTGAACGCCGAGATCTATTCGCCTCCCTACTTGTTCAAGGGCTCGCGCCCGACCATAACTTCGGCTCCGAGTTCGCTGGCCTATGCCGCGCAATTCACGGTGCAGACGCCGGATGCGGCGAATATTTCTTCGGTAGCCTTGTTGCGCCTGGGTTCGGTCACCCACGCTTTCAATCAGAACCAGCGCTACATTCCGCTTTCGTTTACCGCGTCAGCGGGTTCCCTGAGTTTGCAAGCACCCTCGAACTCGAACCTTGCCCCGCCCGGATATTACATGCTCTTCCTGGTCAACGGCAGTGGTGTGCCTTCGGTGGCGAAATTTGTCCAGTTCAGCGGCTCCGTCTCCGCACCGGCGCCCACGGTGACCGCGATCGCGCCCAACTCTGGAACGGCAAACGGTGGAACGAGAGTGACAATCACGGGCACGGGCTTCCTTGCGGGAGCGACCGTGAAGGTGGGCGGGACGGCGGCGACGGGTGTGACCGTTGTCAGCAGCATGTCAATTACCGCGACGACCGCGGCCCACGCGGCTGGCGCAGCCAGCGTGATGGTCACTAACACGGATGCCCAGAGTGGCACATTGTCTAACGGCTATACCTATACGGTCGTCAACCCGGCGCCCACGGTGACTGCGATCACGCCCAACTCCGGAACGGCAAATGGTGGAACGAGAGTGACAATCACGGGCACGGGCTTCCTTGCGGGAGCGACCGTGAAGGTGGGCGGGACGGCTGTGACAGGTGTGACCGTTGTAAGCAGCACGTCAATTACAGCGACGACCCCGGCCCACGCCGCAGGCGCAGTCAGCGTGGCGGTCACAAACACCGATAATCAAAGCGGCACTCTAGCGAACGGCTACACTTATACTGCCGCCATCAATCCGACCCTGGGTCTCGGCCTGCCCTCCGGAGGCGCAAGTTCGGTCACCGTAACCGCCGGACAAACCGCTGGCTACACTCTCTCCATCGGAGGAGCAGGGATGGGCGGGACGGCTACTTTGACTTGTACCGGTGCACCGACCAGCGCAAATTGTATGGTGCCGGCCAACCAGGCGTTTAGTTCGACCGTGCCCACAACTTTTGGCGTCAACGTTAGCACGACTGCGCGCACTGTTGGGGCGCTTCATCCGCCGATTTCTTCTCCCGCACCCTGGTCGTGGACTTTCGCCGCAGCCATGCTCGGGATCGCAGTTCTGCCCCGAGGCCGCGCACCGATGCGGTCGGCTCGGCGATATCTCCGGCTCGCACCCCTCGCGCTGTTGTTGCTCATGGCCTCCTGCGGAGGAGGGAGTATTGCCGGCGGAGGTGGTACAAATCCCAATCCGCATGGAACTCCCGCGGGAACATATACTCTGACCGTCACGGCGACTTCCGGTTCCGCAGTGCAGGCAACCTCACTTACCTTAGTCGTGCGCTAGCGGCGTTTGGAGCCGCGTCTGGCACGGTTCGGCAGCTCCGCCGAGTCGCCCAGCCACCAGTTGACACGCCCCAGGCATCTGCCCGGGAGGCTGCGGAAAAACTCGTAAATGTCGACGCTTTCGTGGAAGAGTGGCCCTTCAGGGCGGCGTAAGTCGTCAGGAATGTGTGCGGGCTTTAGCCCCCGTGATTGCTTCGTCCGGGCAAATTGAGCTTCTCGGCAGCCTGCCTAGGGAATGACCGTTCTGGCTTCGTTCGAATAACCACTCTCTCGCCCGGCATCGTCCACCGCGGTAACTACGTAGTAGTAAACCGCTCCCGACTGCACGCTGTTATCGGTATAGGCCGAGCCACCGATTGCGCTGGCCAGGAGGCCGTACGACGATCCTGAAGTTGTGGAGCGGTATACGCTGTGGCTTACTACCTTCGAGTTGGTGCTGGGTTTCCAGGACAGGGCCACTGAATGCTGCACCGGCGGCGCAGTCATCGTGAGGACTACCGTCACCGTTTTCGTCGCGCCTCCACCCGTCAAACTGAGGTGTCCAGTATAGGTTCCGGCTTTCAGTCCTGTGAGTGAGGGACTTACCTGCATGGTTGAGGGCGCCGTTCCCGACCCGGCAGAGAACATCAACCAGGACTGGTCACTGGCCCCGGTGAAGGTAAGTGATCCGGCGCCGGTATTGGTGATGCTCACACTTCCTGGCGTGAGACTGGACCCGCCGACCTGTGCGGCAAAGCTTAGGCTCGTCGGACTTACCGCCAGCACGGGGGTCGACGGGTTCACGGTCACACTGACAGAGGCGGTCTTGGTCGGGTCAGCCTGGCTGGTTGCGGTCAGGTAGACCAAGGTCGCAGACGTAACGGTGGGTGCCGTGAATAAACCAGATCCGCCAATTGTCCCGGCGGTGGCCTTCCAGGTAAATGCCGTGTTGAGGCTATTGCTTACCAGGGCAGTGAACTGCCGGGTGGCGCCCGAGACCACGGTCGCGGTTGCGGGTGTCGCAGTGATGGTCAGCGGCGCCGCCAGCGTAAGGGCCACGTCATGGCCAATCGCCACCACCGCGTCGGAATCGCGGGACCGAGGCCGAAAGTGGTAAGTCGTCCCGGGCGACAAGCTTCCCACGGTTACCGAATGGCTCGTAACCATGGCCGAGTTTACGGCGCTGCTGGCGCCGTAGTTCGTACTAGATCCAAAGTCCACCTGTGAGTCCGCTGGCACCGAAGTACGCCATGTGATCAACGCGGTGTTGGCTGTGGCGCTGGCGCTGACCCAGCTGATCCAGGTTGCCTCGTCCAACGAAGACGCGAACTGAACATCGACCCAATAGTTAGACGCATGCCAGACGGAAGTGGGGAAAGCAGTCGCTTGCGCGCTATATACGTATACTCCGCCATTCACGGGAACATGCAAAGGTGGAGCGTCCTTCTGTACCGTGAAGTAATTGGGGGCATAGGAGAAGTGGCCGTAGGGGGCGAGATATCCGCATATGAAGATTTGATTGGCAGCGACCGACACCGGCGACGAAAACAGTACCGTTTGTTTTCCCGAAGGAGTTTCGCCGGTCGCGGTTTGGGTCGCCAATACTTTGCCGGCTGCATCCCAAAGAGTAACGATGTGGACACCGACATTCGCTGGAGATTTGTAGAAGCTACAGCCAAGAACCTGGCCGGGGACGTCGGAGAACAGCTTAACCGCCACGACGACTGGCTTGGTCTCTCCAGCGTCGGGTATGGGCGGCACGGATGTACCAAGAACATCCAGCCCGGGTGAGGTTGACTGCGCCAGGGAGCGACCCGCGGCCACAAGAAGCAGAGCGAGAACGACGGATAGGGCAGCACGGGATCCAATGTTCCTGACCCGCAAAAGACGCTGATCGGGCCAATTCTCTCGAGAACGGGAAATTGCGCACTTGGCTGGTGACATGCCTATGCAATCGGCGGAGACTCTGGAGTGATTACGCGAGATCGATCAAATAGAAAAACTGAAGGCCAACAGCCGGCGGCGATGGGGCTTGTACTTCAGCGTGAAGACCTGCACCTGGAGGAATCATGTTTCGGTCTTGTTTGGGGAACTCCGCTCCCGCAGCAGCAAGAAAGTTTGATGAGGCATTCAGGGCTCGCTGATTCGAAGATTGGGTTCGCGTTGCGGTCGATAGCCGGTCATTTGCGAAGGTATCGCGCGCTGTGATCCTTCGCGGAAAAGAAGCAACGCACCCGGGTAGCGTTCACCGAGTGGAAGATGTTTTCCTCGGATGGAGAATGCTCTTCCGTCGCGATCCCTCGCGAACGTTACCTTGGTAACGCGTAGCGGTAATCTCGGAGCCGCGTGACTGCACACTGCAGATGCCGCATCCAGCACGGCTTACAGGCCTAGTAGCCCTTCCTAAGTGCTGTCCTTGGCAGCAATTCCAGGACTCTGAGCGACACCAGGCAGTTCCGCTCGCAACCCCGCGTGGTCACCTCGTCGCGTTGGCATCGCGGTTGCATCGTGTATGCATGAAAGTTCCTCCATCGCGCTATGACAATTTTTGTCCATCCGGTCCTGATCGCGAGTTTGCTGGTGGGTTGCTGCTCTGCGCAAACCTCCACGTTCAAGGTCCTGCCGTGGAACAACCATGAGGCTGCCCTGTCACTTACGTTTGACGACTCGCGTACCGTGCATCTGGACGTAGTAGTTCCCGAACTCAACCAGCGTCATCTGCGTGCCACCTTTTTCCTCATCGTTTCCAAAACCACCCGCTTGGACGATTGGCGGAGAGTCCAGTCGCAAGGACACGAGATTGGTAATCATTCTGTAACCCACGAGCACCCGGCTGATCTGGACAAGGCCGGCGAAGAGCTGCAAGTCGAGGATGCCAAGAAATTTCTGGACAGCAATTTCCATTCGGACATCCTCACGTTCGCTTATCCCTATACCGAGGTTTCACCCGGGCTGCTGTATTGGGTGAAGCGCTATGACTTCGCGGCGCGGGTTGGACGCGGCGACGGCAGCCAGGTGTACATCAAGTCCGACGTGCAGCCGGACTGGTATGAACTGCCCAGCCAGCCCAGTTACACCAAGTACAACGCCGCCACCTACCAGGGCTGGATCGACAAAGATATGGCACTCAATGCCTGGACCATTCTTCAGATCCATGGCATCGGTGATCCTTCGACGGGATTCGAGCCCATCCCCAGCCACACGTTCGTTGAACTTCTGGACTACTTGAAGGCGATGGAAAGGAAAGGGCTCTGGGTGGCGCCGTTCGGAGAAGTTGCCGCCTACTTCCGCGCCCAGAAAATTCTGGAAGCGGCCGTGCCCCAAGCGGCAAACGGTGAAAAGAAGTTTACCTGGCAAGTTCCGACTCCATTCCCGCCCGGGGTTGTCCTCAAGCTAGCGGTCGAGGGTTCAACCCACACACGTCTTTATCAGGAGGGACGTGAACTGCGCCGCAACAAGGATGGAGTCTACTCAGTCTCTTTCGATTCGCGAGAGCTGGTGGTGAAAGGCCAATTGTGAAAAGGCTCTGCGTACTGCTTCCCGCGAAAGATGAGGCTGTGGGCATCGCCCGAACGTTGAAAAGCATTCTCCGGGCCGGGGTCCTGCCCGCGGATGTTTTCGTGATCGATGACGGCTCCAGTGATGGCACGGGCGATATTGCCCGCTTGTTCGACGTCAATGTGGTCAGAAATGAAAAAAACATTGGAAAGGCGCATAGCCTGGCGCGGCTGGCTTCCGTGTCCGACCTGGTCCGGCGCTACGACTACATCTGCCTGATGGATGCCGACACCCAGGTCTCGGAAGACTATTTCCAGGCGGTCAGGAAAAGTTTCGCCCAGCCCGACGTGGCCGTGGTGTGCGGGCGGGCGAAGAGCACTCCGCACAACTGGCTCACCGCCTATCGCTGCCTGGCCTACTGGATTTCGCACGCCATCTACAAGGACGGGCAAAGCAACATGGGCGTGATCACGGTGACCCCAGGTTGCGCCGCGGCTTTCCGCGTCGACGTCTTCGCCCAGCTCGAGTGGAACAGCGACACCATTGTCGAGGACATGGACTGCACCATTCAAGTTCATCGCAAGAAGCTGGGCAAGATCATTTACCAGAAGCGCGCCGTGGTTTCTACCCAGGACCCGAGAACGCTTCGCGACTACATCAAACAGATGTATCGCTGGCATACCGGCGCGTGGCAAGTCGGCATGAAGTACGGCATGCTCACCGGCCTGTCGAAAATCGATCTGGAATACAAGCTCTTGATGGGGGAAGGCGTAGTCTTTGCCGCTCTGTTCTTGCTGGTGCCCCTCTGGTTGCTGGTCTGTCCGCGAATCGCACTCTACGCAGTCGGCATGGACATGGTCGTTCTCATCTTTTTGTCAATGCTTTGCGCGATCTGCGATCGGCGCATCGACGTCTGTTTGCTCTCGCCGTTGTATCCGCTATTGCGCGTCGTGGACTGTTCCATTTTCTTATACAGCTTTTGGAAAGTCGTAGTGCAAAGGAAACAGGTCAAAGGTTGGTTTGCAGTCAAGCGGTACTAATAAAAGGAAAAGTGGGGTTATGAAATCCAAGTCATTCATTACGCTGTTCGCGGTCCTGCTACTGACGACGTTTTCCGCCGCTCAGGGTGGCGCGGCGTCGGCGTTGCAGGGCAGCCTGGTCGATGCGGTCGGATTGCCCGGGCAAGGCTGGACTTCGATCGGCAATCTGAGTCCGATCGAACACAACAATGTCTATGTTCAATCCTACATGGAGCAGAGCGCGGCGGTGTTTTCCACTTACTCAGGATCGGTCACAGTGACTCCGTTCGTCGGACTGGGTCTGGTTCTCGATACCAAAGGCTACGACTGGAACAACAAGGTGGAACCCCGGCTCGGCGTAAAGGCGAATAAGGTTTTCCGCAAGGGTGTGGTGAGCGTGGGTGCGGCCTACTCTTACGAAGACCGCTTCAATGGCGTGAGCAGTAGCGCGCCCATGCTTTACGTACAGGACTGGTTCGGTTGGCAGTCTCTGGTCGACAAAGCAAACCGCTTTCCGGGGTCTACCTGGATGGAAGTAGGCAACCTGTCGCCGGTTGAGAAGGGCAACATTATTGGCAATTTCTATATCTCGCAAGGAGTGGTTGCGAAAAGGTTCAGCCGAGCCGCGATTGTGCCGTACGTAGAGACCACGGTCTTCCATGACAGCAAGGGCTTTGATTGGGACAACAAGGCTGCCGTCGGCGGCGGGGTAAAGGCGATATTCCCGCGAGGCGATGTCTATACCGAAATCGGGGCCGCCTATCTGCACGAAAACCGCTTCCAGTCCGGTCTGTCGGCTGCGGGTCTCTCGGTGTTCACGAACTTCTCATTTAGCTGGAACCTTCTGGGTCGAAAGGCGGGTCGGTAACATGCCATTTCCTGGTATCGGAAGTATCTCGGCCATTATTCACATGTTGGCGAAAGGTCCTGAAATAACGAGGTCAAAACATCTTATGCGCGTAATTGGAACCGTTGTTCTTGCCCTGCTGGCGAGCTTGAGCGTGGTTAGTTCTGTCTCCGCTCAGGATTCACCTTTACTTCTTTCCTCGATCAACCTGAGCTCCGCGAGCGTAACCGAGGGCCGTTCTATCGAAGCTACGGTAACCCTGAACATGGCCGCTCCTGACAACGGGGCGAAAGTGTCATTGGCGGTTGATCCCGCCGGTGCGGCGATGGTGCCGGCCAGCGTCATGGTTCCGGCAGGTGCGACCAGCGCCAAGTTCCCGGTAAAAGTGAGTACCGCCGCCTCCGTCACGATCTACGGTAATTATGGCGTGACCAAAAGCGAGTCCCTGTCCGTGGTACCTCGCATTTCGATCGATCAAGTGGCGGATCGCGTGATTGAGCGTGAGCGCGCATTTGTATTGCAGATGAAACACATGCACCCGCTGGCGGAAACCTACATCCAGAACTTGAAGACAGACAAAAATTCTGTGGTCGTGCCCGTCAGCGATCAATATTTCCTGGGACGTCTTGACCTGAGCGATGGCGTGGAAGACCAGCTGTTTGAAAAGCAGACCGGTCTCAACCTCAAGTCCCTGAACCCGCTTCCCAGCATGTTTTCCCGCAAGTTTTTACCTGTGGGTTTCGCCCAGATGATCATGCTTGATCAAGACTTTCAGAAGAAGAATTACGATTTCAAATTTGTCCGTCAGGAATTCCTGGGCGAAGTGCGCTGCATCGTGATCGACGTTCAACCCAAGGACAATGCCGGCGGACGATTTCTGGGCCGGATCTGGGTGGAAGACCGGGACTACAACATCGTTCGATTTAATGGCACCTATTCTCCGCATTCGCGCTACAGCTACTACCTGCATTTTGATAGCTGGCGGTTGAACCTTCAGCCCGGCTTTTGGTTCCCGTCGTATGTCTTTATCGAAGAATCGAATTTCAGGCCGGTCGGCCCCCTGCTTGCGGGGTTGCATTTCAAGGCTCAAACCCGGCTCTGGAGCTACGATCCGGAACCGCTTAAACATGACCAGGAGTTTGCCGACATCCAGATTGACAGCGTACGGGACCAGTCCGACGCTGCCAAAGAGACGGGTCCGGTCGAGGCCCAGCGCATGTGGGAGCGGAGTGCTGAAGACAACGCGCTGGACCATCTGCAGAAAGTCGGTCTCCTGGCGCCCCCGGGCGATGTAGACAAGATTCTGCAGACCGTGGTCAACAACCTTATCGTCACCAACAATCTTCAGATCATTCCCGACGTGCGTTGCCGGGTGCTGCTGACTTCGCCGCTGGAGTCTTTCACCATCGGCCATACCATCGTAGTCAGCCGCGGCTTGCTCGATGTTCTTCCCGACGAGGCCTCTCTGGCCATGACCCTGGCCCACGAGCTGAGCCACATTGCGTTGGGTCATCGCATCGACACCAAGTTTGCCTTCAATGACCGCTTCTTCTTCCCGGACGAGAATACGTTCCAGCGCATGGACTTTGCCCGCAACCCAGCCGAGGAGGAGGCTGCGGACAAGAAAGCGATGCAGCTGCTGGAAAACTCTCCTTACAAGGACAAGCTGGCCAGCGCCGGGCTGTTCCTGAAAGCGTTGGAAGCCCGTGCCCCGGAACTCCCCAACCTGATCCGACCGCACATGGGCAATCGCATCGAAGACGGAAAGGACATTCGGATGTCTGCATTGCTCAGCAGCGCTCCGCAACTCCAACCCCAGAACATCGAGCAGATTGCGGCGCTTCCTCTGGGCGGCCGGATCAAGGTGGACCCCTGGAGCAACCGGCTGGAGATGATGAAGACCCGGCCCGTGGTCCTGCTTTCGCCGCAGGAAAAGATGCCGTTCGAGGTCACGCCTTTCTTTCCGTATCTGACCAGGCTTAGTACGGCGCCGGTCGAGACTGCGGGAGCGGAATGAACTTTCATCGCTCTGCGGTTCGGCAACTTCACAAATCAACTGTCGAAACTAGTTTGGAGACGTTAAGAGAAATGAGAACGAACAGAAAGCTTCCGGTGTTAGCGCTGATGGCCCTGATTTCCCTTTCGCTTGTGGGTTGCGGAGGCGGTGCGGTTTCCTCTTCAACCCCCCCGGGTCACACCGTAACGGGTCATCCCGCCGGCGTGTGGAGCACACTCCCTTACACCATGCCGATCAACCCGATCCACGCCGCCCTGCTCCATACCGGAAAGATTCTGATCGTCTCGGGTTCCGGCAATTGTCCGCCCACGCTGGCCGGTTGTCCCCAGGGGCCTCAATACCCCCAGGGCGCGGCGCTGCTGGACCTATCTGCCAACAAGATCACCACCATTCCCGCGGGCTGGGATATGTTCTGCAACGGCATGTCGATCATGCAGGACGGTAGAGTCCTGGTCAACGGCGGCACCAAGGGATATGGATCCCTTCAGGTGGTAGGTGTCCATGGCGAGGTTCCGTTTACTGGCCTGCCCAACACGTCGATTTTCGATCCTGGCACTGAGTCATTCGTTGATGTGGCCCCGACGGCACACGGACGCTGGTACCCGACCATGACGGAAATGAACGATGGTCGCATGATGACCACAGGCGGGCTCAACGACACCGACGGCAATTACAACAACACCAGCGAAATCTGGGACGGTGAAAAATGGGGTGGAGAAATTGCGGGCAATCCCAATATCCCGGATTTCCCGGGATTCGGATTCCCGCTGTATCCGAGAATGCACCTGCTCCCGAGCGGTCACATCTTTTACTCGGCGCCATCGTCGGCAACCCTTGACTTTGACCCAACCAACCAGACTTGGACTCTGGTTGCGTGGACCATCTATCCGGGGCTGCACGATCCCAATGGGGAGCGAACCTACGGCTCATCCGTATTGCTGCCGCTCACGCCGCAAAACGACTACAGCCCAAAAGTGATGATTCTGGGCGGTGACAATCCTGGCACCGACACTACCGAACTCATTGATCTAAGCCCGGCGGGCTTCCAAATCTCCGCCAGTTGTCCGAAGTTTGCCCCGTGTTGGGTGCAGGGACCAAAGATGGCTCAGGCCCGGGTGGAGATGGAAGCCACCATCCTTCCTAACGGCAAGGTGCTGGTTGACGGCGGCTCCGCACAGGATGAGGACGCAAGCACGGCCAGCCGGAAGGCAGAGATTTACGATCCTGCGACCAACTCGTTCTCCTCCGCCGGATCGAACGCGTTCCCCAGGCTCTACCACAACGTGCAGTTGCTCCTGCCCGATGGCACCGTCGCCATTACCGGCGGCAACCCTGCACAGGGCGTATTTGAGAACCATATCGAGATTTACCAGCCTTCATATCTCTTCAACGGGGATGGCAGCCTCGCTCCCAGGCCCACGATCGGAGCCAACGCGCCTGGATCGATCACCTACGCTGCGTCATTCGGAGTGTCCACTCCGGACGCAGCCACCATTGCGTCCGTGGTTCTTATGAAACCGGGTTCGGTCACCCATTCTTTTGACATGGATCAGCGCTACGTCGGGCTGTCGTTCACGGCCAGTTCCGGGAGCCTCACAATAACCGGCCCTCCGAATTCGAACATTGCTCCTCCGGGTTACTACATGCTCTTTCTGGTGAACAAGGCAGGCACTCCTTCGCTGGCGAGCTGGGTGCAGGTTTCGGGTCCGGCGGCGCCGATCGCAAAGGTCGAGCTGCATCCCGAGCGAGTACCCACGCCCCGCTACATATTCCAAAGGAAGCACGTAACCGAATCGGCCCTGCCGATGCACAAAGAAATGCATATGCACTAACACGACAGAGCGGTCTGGTCCCAACGGACCAGATCGCTCAGCTCGTGCCCGGCGGAACCGGGAAACGCGCTCAGCGTTTCTAGGGCGGGTGAGCGAGCGAGCCCTTCCGCACCCGCTTTTTCCGTCTGCACAATTCTGGTCAAAACAGGAAGCTGGAAATTCATGACGGCTGACGACTGACGAAATACCGTCTGGAGACAGTGAGCCTGCCACACGAATCCGCTGCGCCTGAATCCGGTCCATCCGGGCGAACGACCGGGTCAGCTAACCGACGAGGGGCCTTCGGAGGAAACCGAATCGGGCATGGCGACAGCCCGTTCTTTCATTGAGTATTTCAGCAGGCACCAGAGGCAGCGCACACCATCTTTCCAGCCGATCTTTTTTCCTTCTTCGTAAGTACGGCCCCAGTAGCTGATGCCCACTTCGTAAATCCGCAGCCGCCGTTTGGCGATCTTGACTGTAATCTCGGGCTCAAAGCCAAAGCGGTTCTCCTCGATCGGAATGGCCTGGACAACTTCCCTGCGGAATACCTTGTAACAGGTTTCCATGTCGCTGAGATTGATGTTGGTGAGGCAATTTGAAAGCAAAGTCAGCAACCGGTTGCCCACCGAGTGCCAGAAATACAGGACCCGGTGCGGTGCGCTGCCCAGGAAGCGTGAGCCATATACCACGTCGGCTTTGCCCTGCAAGAGGGGCTCCAGCAGACTTGTATAGTCGGATGGGTCGTACTCGAGATCGGCGTCCTGAATGATCAGAAAATCTCCGGTGGCTTCCTGAATGCCGCGTCGCAGCGCAGCGCCCTTCCCCATGTTTTTCGGTTGCAGGAATACCCGAACGTTAGGATGCTCATTCTGCAACTCGGCCAGAATCTCCCGAGAGCCATCGCGAGAGCCATCGTCCACGCAGACCAGTTCCACCGATTGCGGGACCGACAGCACCCGCTCCACAACCACGCGCAGAGTATTGCGCTCGTTGTAAACCGGCATGATGACGGAAAGTTTCATAGGGTTCAACTCTGATATTTCGAAAACTCGGGAACTTCGTCCACGACTGAGAAAGGCCCGGTGCAACGGATCGGATTGCCAGGGACGGTGACGACGAACGCCGCCATTATAGCGCAGGCCAAACACCGCGCTCAGAGCGCCCGCACCGCGATGTTTCCGAGTCAAGGCCCTGGCCGGAAGTCTCGCCACGAGGCATCAAACGCAAGGCGTGGCAGCGACCATTGACAGTTTGGTGCGTCGCGGATACGATCCTTTTCCGTATTACTCCGGAAAGTGCGCCACGTCTGAGGTGGATATGCGGGCATGAAGCACGGCAGTTTCGAACGACTCCTCTTCGCCCCCGAAATGGAAGCAGGTTGACCAGTTCTGACCACACAAAATCATTCTTATCGATGGTCGATCCCTAGCGCGGTTGTCCTGGCTTTGCTGATTGGCTTGGCCTATGTAAGGTGGCTTCAACCCCTGGCTGTCAATGAGCGTACCGAGGCTTATCTGCGGCACTACCCGGGTGTATCCGGCCGCGGGCTGAGGGCGGACGAATTCCAGTACCTGTCCATTGCTAAATGCATTTCCACTGGCGCCGGATACAGTCTGGCGCCCGGGGAGCCCACTGCCATCCGGGTTCCCGGGTATCCCCTTTATATTGCAGCCCTTTTCCGCATTTTCGGCTCCAGCCTCACGGTGGCGTTGCTGGGAAACGCATTCTTGATTGCCCTGCTCCCGGCGCTGACCTTTGCCCTGGCAAGGCCGGCGTTTGGCGGCCAGACAGCGGCTATAGCCGCCTTCATTTGCGCTCTGGATCCTGGTCTCTACTATTTTGTTCTCACGGAAGCGTACTCGGAGGCGTTGTTCGCTGTGCTGCTCTGCGCCGCCGTGGCGTGCTGGCAGAGGGCGCAGCGCCCGTACTTTCCCGAGGGTTGGAGAGCGGCCCAAACCGTTGCGAATGCCGATAGGGCGCCACTGCGGCGCCTGCCCGAAGCCCATAACGCTCTTCCCGTTGCCCTTGCTGCCGGAATCCTCTTCGGCGCCGCCAGTCTCACCCGTACCGGCTTAATCGGTCTGCCTTTTTTCATCGTGTTGATGGAATTCCTGGTGCGAAGACGGAACTTGTCGTTCAAGACGGCAACCGTATTCTGCCTGGCATCTGTGCTTGCCCTGTTTCCCTGGGCGTTGCGCAATCGGGAAGTCATGAGAAAGTTGATGTTCAGCACGACCAACGATGGCGTGACGCTGCTCGGTACTGTTCTCGCGGCCAAGCAGCACCGCGGCGATTGGCTCGATCCTGAGTTTGTCGCTCCAGAGTACGCGCGGGTACGCCGGATGACCGACCCGGTCGCGCGAGATCGGGTCGAAACCCGCCTTGCCATCGCCGAACTGAAGACGATATCGCCGGTCACCTTGGTTCAGGTTGCGGGCAAACGCGTGTTCCGCCTATGGGTTCCGTTGAACCGCATCGTGAGCGATCAGGTCAGCTTCAAGGCCAATCTGGCCGTCAATGTGTTCTATTTCCCGGCCATGGTGCTGGCCGCCTTTGGCCTGTGGAGAGCGCGGCACAACCCCGTGATCGTTCCGCTGTGGGCCACCTGCCTCTACTTTACCTTGCTCGCCTCCATCTCTTGGGGAGGGACGCGGTTCCGCTACGGAGTTGAACCTTTTCTCGCTGTACTGGCCGCTCACGGGTTGCTTGAAGTACGAAAACTCCTGCGTGGGGGCACACCCGTAATCGCGAATTGAAGCGCTGGCTGGTTGCGACTGGACCCGGAATAATGGACTGTCGACGCGATTCGCCTCGCCTCACCTCCAGTTGGCTGGATCCTGTCACGTCAGCGCTGTACAAAAAGAAAACGGGCCCAGGTCGGGCCCGTGTTTGGCGGGATGTTGGATTTTTACTGCACGGTCACCGTGGCCGTGGTGGTGTGCGACAGGCCAGACGATGAGGCTGAGACCGTAACCGTGTACGTACCGGCTGGCGTACCGGCATGGCCGCCCCCGCCCCCGCCACCACCCGATGACGAACCTCCTCCGCAGGCGGCCAGGAAGATGAGTCCTGAAAGCATCAGGCATATCACCAGCAAGCCGAGTAATTTCTTGCGGCGTGAGGTGAAGCCTGTTCCCACCAGCGCCAGCCCTCCAAGCGGCAGCACCATGGCAAAGAAAATCCCCATGCTGTGCGGCCCGAGCGACGCCGTGGTTGCAGCCGTCGTGTTGACCGTCAGCACCGATGTGCCGGAACCGCCGGCCACGGAGGCTGGATTGAACGAACAGGTCGGCGGACGGGTCACAACCGGAGCAACGCTGCAAGACAGGTCTACGGCGGTGTTGTATCCATTCGATGGAGTAATCGTGATCGTGGAGGTCGCGGAACCGCCCTTCGCAATTGAAGCCGGCGTAAGCGCTGACGCAGCCACCGCGAAATCCGCCGAACCCGTGACGGTCAGGCTGACCGTGGTGTTGTGATTCAACGATCCGGAAGTTCCCGTCACAGTCACGGTAGAAGTCGCATTCGGAGTCGTTGGAGACGTGGTGATGGTGAGAGCAGAGGTCACCGCCGCGCCCGCCGGTGTCACCGAACTTGGAGTGAAGGCGCAGCTCGCACCGGTAGGCAGACTGAGCGCGTTGCAAGTCAGCACCACCGCGCTGCTGAAGCTATTCAGCGGCGTTACTGTGAGCGTGTAGGCCGCCGCGTTGCCCGCAGTGACCGTGCGGGTGCCCGGCGCCGCGCTCACACTGAAGTCCGGTGCTGGAGCCGGGGCCGCCTTGAGGGTGACGGTCTGAATGACCCAGTTGCCATTACTGTTCAGAGGAGCCGTGGCCTCGCACGAGCCCGCGACTGAGGTCAGCGCGTGTTCAGCGCTGTCCCCGTTTCCCGTGATATTCAGCAGGTTGAAACCAGCACCCGGACCAGCAATCGAGGTCGACACCGTAGCCCCCGCGACGATCACTTCGACCGGCGCCGTGGTCGAGCAGACTCCGGTGTCGGCCAGGCCTCCGGAACCGAAGCCGCTGGCCGCCGCGTCGAGCGGGCTGGTAATATCCGGGCCGCTGTATTCCAAAATTTGCACGTCCGGAAATGCCGCTGCCTGGTTGAACGTGACCGTGATCTGGTTGGGTGTACCGCCGCCGTCACCGGCGATATTTTTGGCGTAGTAAATGACTTGCCTCAGGGCCGTGCCGGTCACAACCGGAAGCGCAGCTACATAGGTGTTTCCTTCCGTGTCCGTAACCGAGGTGATGCTTGCCGCAGTGTCATTCCATCCGATGATGACCACGTTCAGATTGCCCGCGGTTTGCGGGTTGGCTAACAGGCCAATCACCGTGGTCGCGCTGGTGCCTCCATCCGCGCCACCGCTCTGAATGTAGTTGATCGGCCCCGCGCCCAGGGAATAGGTGAAAGCGTCGGCCTTGGTCGTGGTGCCTCCCCCCGGGTTTTTTACGGTGACATCCGCGAGCCCTGCAGGAAATCCGGGCGTGCTGCTGATAATGGTCCCACTATCCTGCACCGTTATATTTGAGGCAGCCAGGCCGCCGATGGTAACTTTAGCTCCGCCCTGGAAGTCGCTTCCTGTGATCGTTGTTACCGTGCCGCCGTTGGTTGAGCCAGTGGCCGGCACGACCGCGTCGATTACCGGCGCCACATTTTCAAAGGTATAGGCCGACGCTGCCGAACTCGACTGTCCATCCACATTTACGACCGTGACGTCCTTCGCGCCATCGCTGTCGGCAGGCGTCAAACAAGTGATCGTGGTCCCGCCGGACTCGGTGCAATTCACCCCGGAAAAACCTCCGGGGGCAGTGCCAAACAACACCACAGCTCCAGGCTGGAAATTTGTACCCGTAATGGTCACCACGGTTCCGCCCACGTCAGCACCCGACGTCGGAGTGATCGGCGTCGTCGGAGAGATGACGGGAGGGTCGGCAAAAGTGACCCCGGCGACACTGAATCCCACCACCTGCATGACCCATGGATCGGAAGTACCGAGCGTTGCGCTGGCGTTATACGAGCCAGCGACCTGGGCGGTATTGGAATCCTGGACAATGTCGCCGAACGGAGTGGTGATCAGCCGTGAGGTGAATCCCGCGCCTGCTCCGGTGAACACGCCCCCGGTGGTGCCCGCCGCCAGGATCAGGTCAGTCGTAGAGGTGGTGACGGCGCCGCTGGCTGCGGTCGCGGAAACACCCGTGGCTCCCGTCCAATTATCCAGCGGCGCAGTCGTACTCAGGCCGCTGTACTCGAGGATGCGAACATCGGGATAGCCTGCGCTCTGGTTGAACGTTACCGTAACGGTAGGAATCGCGTGGTTGGGCAGCGCAATATTTCGCGCGTAGTAAATCGCCTGCGACGAGTCATGACCCGCGTTGGTGCCGGCCAGCACATAGGTATTGGTGTTATCGTCCGTCACCGAAACCACCGAGGACGAAGTATCGTTCCAGCCCACCACCACCACATTCAGGTTGCCGGCTGTCTCCGCGCTGTTATAGGTCACATTCACGACGGAGGCATTGGCCGAGACTGTATTGCTGTTTACCTGAATAAAGGTTTGGCCCAACCCCAGTGCGGGCGCCAGAAGCAAACCTGCGAATAGGGAAGCACGGAGGAAAGGAGTGGTGACACAGGAGGTAATTCGCGACAGCATGCGTTGCATAATTCAACCTTAAGCAACCGAGCCCCGCGTGGGAATGGCTCGGAAGCGCCATACTTAACCGCCATGTTTAACAAATCACCGGAACCGGAATTCTTGAAGTCCAAGGTCCGGCCCGGAGCGCGCAACCATTTTACTCCTGCGGCGCAAGCCCAGTTCAGACTTTACTTCGAGCTCGGCATCAGTTCCGTAAGGATGACTCGCTTGCCTGGGCGGTTGAAGCCAGGATTTCAGCCCGTCTGCCTGCCGGCAGATGGCGATCGCTGGCATCGCGTGAACCCCCGCGCCGCGGCGGAAAGTAAGTGCCGATTCTGCGTTCCACGGCTCCCCTGATTGCCTGGGGATCGTGTCCGTTCACAATGGCCACGTGGATTCCAGCCCCACTCGCTACTTTGGCGGCGCGCAACTTGGAGCGCATGCCTCCGGTGCCTTGCTTGCCGTGTCCGTTGCACAACTCTTCCATGGCGGACGTAAGCCGGCGCACGGTTCGCACCAGTCGCGGCCCTCTTTCGTCGGGCACATAGAAACCATCCACATCGGTCAACAGGAGGAGCCAATCCGCTTGCACCGCCTGCGCCAGCAAGGCGCTAAGTTCGTCGTTGTCGCCAAATGCTCCTTCTAATTCGCGCACCGAAACGCTGTCGTTCTCATTCACCACCGGGACCACGCCCAGCTTCAGAAGTTCGTGCAGCGCATTTTGCAGATTCTGGTAGCGCACCGCAGAGGTGAAGTCGTCGCTCGAGAGCAATAGTTGCGCCACGACCTTCTTGCCGAAAAAAAGCTGTTCATAAGTGTGCATCAGGAGGCTCTGACCAACCGCAGCGCAGGCCTGCATCAGCGGGACCGTGGTGGGGCGATCGCCCAGGCCCAGATTCGACATTCCGGAGGCAATCGCTCCCGAACTTACGATCAGATATTCGTGGCGCGAAAGGTCGAGCTGGTCGACCAGTGTTCGCATGCGCATGGTGTCGATTTGTCCCCTGGGCGCAATCAGGCTGGTACCTACTTTCACGACGAATCTCATAGTCCCTGGTCTTGCAATTGGTGCGCCAATCGATCGCATTGATCGCTATAGACACGACCGGTGCCGCCACCGGCGCCCGTTTTCGTCCCGTGCCCACCTGAGCTAGAGCTCTCACAGGCTTCCGCTCACGCGAACGCGAACCGAACACCCGCCGAACCCTGCCTCTGACGACCAAGGCGAATTCAGGTTCCACGCCGCAGAGCACCAGCCTTACACTAATTGTGCAATAAAAACGCTAAACTTCGATTGGTCATGCAGTTATCGGGGGCCGCGCGGCTGCGTCCTGGCTAGTCTCTTCGAGCATTTCGGCCCCAGGATTTTTGGTGATTTCCTTGGCATTCACCTATCAATGGGGATATCATTATGTGAGTTTCTGGCCTAACGCCTTAAATGGCCAGTAGGATCCTCGGCAAAACAAGGCACTCCCCCGCGAGATTCGGTACGACTCGGAAATCATCATAAGTACTCCTGGAGCTGTGCGTCGTGTTAAGAACAGAGTCCTGCTCTATTTCCGTTCGCGGGCTGGCCGCTGTCCGCCGCCTGATCCTGCCCTTGTTGGTGCTGGCATCTACCGCCAGTCCGGCGGCGATCTCCTTTGTACAGCAGAACTATGCCACGCCCCAGTCGCCGCAATCATCGGTGTCGGTGACCTACCCATCGGCCCAAGTGGCGGGAGACACGAACATCGTTGCGGTGGGATGGACCGATACCACGTCCACGGCTACGGTCGCCGATACGAACGGAAATGTGTATACCCTGGCTGTCGGCCCGACGCGAGGCGGAGTGCAAAGCCAGGCGGTTTATGTCGCCAAGAATGTGGCGGCTGCCGCGGCGGGAGCCAACACCGTTACGGTCACTTTCAGCGCAGCCGCACCCTGGCCGGATGTGAGGATTCTCTCGTACCGGGGTCTGGATCCGACGTCCCCCGTCGAAGGAGGGGTAGGCACGACGGGCAACGGCACGACCAGCAATTCCGGGCCGCTGGCCACAGCGAATGCGAATGATTTGCTTTTTGCCGCCGCCTACGTCAGTTCGCTCACCAAGGCGGCTGGAACCGGCTTCACCAGTCGGGTGATTACCAGTCCGGACGGCGATATCGCCGAGGATCAGGTGGTTGCATCGACCGGGACCTACAGCGGGACAGCCACGATGTCGTCCGGAAATTGGGTGATGCAGTTGGTGGCATTGAAGGCGGTGGGTTCCTTGGCGGCGGCGGCGACGCCGACCTTCAGCCCGGCGCCGGGGACCTACAGCTCCGCCCAGAGTGTGCACCTGTTGGACGCCACGACGGGGGCGACGATTTACTACACCACCAACGGGAACCAGCCGACGACCTCGTCCACCGTGTACAACGACGCCAGTCCCATCCAGGTGACGGGGAATACGACCATCATGGCCATGGCGGCGGCGAGCGGGTTCGCCAACAGCGCGGTGGCAACGGGGGCCTACGTCATTCAGCAGGGGACTACGGCCACGCCGACCTTCAATCCATCGCCTGGGATTTATGGCACGGCGCAGAGTGTGCACCTGTCTGACGCCACGTCTGGGGCGACGATTTACTACACCACCAACGGGAACACGCCGACGACCTCGTCCACCGTGTACAACGACGCCAGCCCCATCCAGGTTAACGCCACCACCACGATCAAGGCGATGGCCACAGCCTCGGGCAATGCCAACAGCGCCGTGGCCACGGGCACGTTCAGCATCGGGTCATCGGTTCCCATCGCATTCGTGCAGATGAACTACTCGGTTCCGTCCAGCCAGCCGTCGACCGTGACGACTTCCTACAACAATCCCCAGGCCGCGGGAGATACCAATGTGGTGGCCATCGGCTGGAGCAACAGCACCTCGACCGTGACCTCGGTGACGGACACGAAAGGAAACACGTACAGTGCGGCGGTGGGACCAACCGTGCAGAGCGGGGTGCAGAGCCAGGTCATCTATGTGGCCAACAACATCGCGGCTGCCGCGGCCGGCGCCAACACCGTGACCGTGAAATTCAGCGCCGCCGTGCCCTGGCCGGATGTGCGAATCTTGGAGTATGCCGGGCTGGACCCAGTCTCTCCCGTCGAAAGAGCGGTAGGCACAACGGGCAATGGAACGACCAGCAATTCCGGGCCGCTCGTCACAGCGAACGGGAATGATTTGCTTTTTGCCGCCGCCTACGTCAGTTCGCTCACCAAGGCGGCTGGAACCGGCTTCACCAGTCGGGTGATTACCAGTCCGAACGGCGATATCGCCGAGGATCAGGTGGTTGCATCGCCCGGGACCTACAGCGGGACAGCCGCGATGTCGTCCGGAAATTGGGTGATGCAGCTGGTGGCATTGAAGGCGGTGGGTTCCCTGGCGGCGGCGGCGACGCCGACCTTCAGCCCGGCGCCGGGGACCTACACCTCCGCCCAGAGTGTGCACCTGTTGGACGCCACGACGGGGGCGACGATTTACTACACCACCAACGGGAACCAGCCGACGACCTCGTCCACCGTGTACAACGACGCCAGTCCCATCCAGGTGACGGGGAATACGACCATCATGGCCATGGCGGCGGCGAGCGGGTTCGCCAACAGCGCGGTGGCGACGGGGGCCTACGTCATTCAGCAGGGGACTACGGCCACGCCGACCTTCAATCCATCGCCTGGGATTTATGGCACGGCGCAGAGTGTGCACCTGTCTGACGCCACGTCTGGAGCGACGATTTACTACACCACCAACGGGAACACGCCGACGACCTCGTCCACCGTGTACAACGACGCCAGCCCCATCCAGGTCAACGCCACCACCACGATCAAGGCGATGGCCACAGCCTCGGGCAATGCCAACAGCGCCGTGGCCACGGGCACGTTCAGCATCGGGTCATCGGTTCCCATCGCATTCGTGCAGATGAACTACACGGTTCCGTCCAGCCAGCCGTCGACCGTGACGACTTCCTACAACAATCCCCAAGCCGCGGGAGATACCAATGTCGTGGCCATCGGCTGGAGCAACAGCACCTCGACCGTGACCTCGGTGACGGACACGAAAGGAAACACGTACAGTGCGGCGGTGGGACCAACCGTGCAGAGCGGGGTGCAGAGCCAGGTCATCTATGTGGCCAACAACATCGCGGCGGCCGCGGCTGGAGCCAACACCGTGACCGTGAAATTCAGCGCCGCCGTGCCCTGGCCGGATGTGCGAATCTTGGAGTATGCCGGGCTGGATCCAGTCTCTCCCGTGGATGTGGTCGCGGGGGCGACCGGCACCGCTGCTACCAGCAGCTCCGGGCCGGTGACCACTACCAGTCCCTACGATTTGATTTTTTCCGCCAACTACGTCACCACCAGCACGACTGCCGCCGGCAATGGTTTTTTGACTCGCGTGATCACGAATCCGGATGGCGACATTGCGGAAGATCAGACCGTTACCGCTACTGGCACCTACACGGGAACGGCGACCCTGAGCCACGCCGGAAGCTGGATCATGCAGACGGTTGCGCTGCGCGCCACGGGAACGGCTCCGCCTCCTCCCGACCCCTCCGTCGTAGGGCAGTGGGGCCCGGTCACCAGTTGGCCGGTTCTTCCGATCCATGCGGTGCTGATGCCCACTGGCAAAGTGCTGGCCTGGGGACACGATTCCACCGTCAACACTACCCTGGCCACGGTCTGGAATCCGAGCACCAACAGCTTCCAGAATACGACCTACAGCGGCGCCGACCTGTTCTGCGCCGGTCATGGTCTTCTGCCCGACGGCCGGGTGTTCATCGCCGGCGGACACAATATGGCGGACTATCACGGCATCACCAACGCAACCATCTTCGATCCCACAACTTTGACCTGGTCGGCCGGAGCTGCCATGTCTTTTGCGCGCTGGTATCCAACTGTGACCTCGCTGCCCGATGGCCGCATGCTGGTCAGTTCGGGAGCGATCAACTGCGAAGGTTGCAACGCCACCGTGCCCGAAATCTACAACCCGAAGACCAACAGCTGGACTCAGCTCACCAGCGCCTCGTTGAACATCCCCATCTATCCGCACATGTTTGTGCTGGGAGATGGGCGAGTGCTCAATACCGGTTCGTATGAATTGCCCGTTCCCACCCGCGCACTGGACATCAACGCGCAGAGCTGGACAACGGTTAATTCCACCGTCGTCGACGCGGACAGCGCCGTCATGTACCTGCCCGGCAAGATCCTGAAATCGGGCACATCGGCGAACTCCGATTCACCCTATAAGACCGCGGCCGCCACCGCCTACGTCATGGATACGACGCAGAGTTCTCCGTCCTGGCGTGCGGTGAGCCCGATGGCATTCGCCCGCAGCTATCACAACCTGACCGTGCTGCCGGACGGCAATGTCCTGGTGACCGGCGGAGAAGGAACCACCAATCCGTTCGATCAGTCCACCGCAGTGTACGCGGCGGAAATGTGGTCGCCCACGGCGGAAACCTTCACCACCCTGTCTTCCATGCAGGTGGCGCGGGTGTACCACTCCACCGCCGTGCTCCTGCCGGATGGACGCGTGCTGTCGGGCGGAAGCGGAGAATATGGCAGCGGCAGCATCGATCAGCTGAATGCCGAAATCTATTCGCCCCCTTATCTGTTCAAGGGCCCGCGTCCGACCCTGACCTCGGCTCCGAGTTCACTTACCTACGGAGCGCAATTCGCGGTGCAGACTCCGGACGCGGCGAACATTGCCTCCGTATCGCTGATACGGCTGAGTTCAGTCACTCATGCTTTCAACGAAAACCAACGGTTCATACCGCTTTCGTTCACCCCGTCCGTCGGGTCTCTGAACGTGCAAGCTCCGGCTAACGCGAATCTTGCGCCGCCGGGTTATTACATGTTGTTCCTGGTGAATAACGCAGGCGTACCTTCCGTGGGCGTTTTCGTGCAGTTCCCGGCGCCCTAAACGCCGGGTCCGCGGCAGCAGCATGGCCGCGGGCATTCAGTGCAGTAGATAGGATGGGGTTCGCGTATCCTGCAGCCGGAACCTGGGCCGCGGGAATGACGCGAACCGACAATATGGCGTCCTCCAAGGTTGTGGACCTTGCGTTGTCAAAGCGTCGACGCACCTTACCGTCGATGCTGGCGTACCTGCGCTCCACCCGAAATCTCGTAATAGCGGGACTCGGCGTGGTGTTCGCCCTTTGTGTCTCTGGGTTTTCGGAGTCTCCGAAGCCCATCCTGATCACATCCCTGAAAGTCGACGTAGTGCAGGGCGAAGTTCAGGTGCGAATCGAAGCGGATCGCGAGCTTTCGATCCAAACCATGGCTCTGGCTAATCCCGACCGCATCGTTCTGGACGCTGCCGGGACCCGCTTCCACGTCGAGAATCCCGACCTCCAGATTAACGCGGGTCCGGTGAAGAGGGTGCGCATAGGACTTTCCTCGTCGCAACCCGCGAGCACCAGAATTGTCGTCGAGACGTCGATGCCCCTCGGATATGGCTTTCGCACCGATCGGAATTCAGCTCTGCTCGAAATCCCCTTGCCCAGTTCTACTCAGACCCCAGCGCTAAGCGCCGCGCAGCCTGGATCGACGCGCGTCAGCTACCGCGGGGGAATGCTCGCCATTGATGCGGAAAACTCGAGTCTCGCTGACATTCTCAACGCTGTGCAGGCCCGGGTGGGAGGCACGGCCGAGTTTCCCCCTGCCGCCGCCCTGGAACGCGCCACGGTCAAGCTGGGTCCGGGGCCTCTGGTGAGCGTGCTGGCCTCCCTTTTGCTGGGTTCGCCTTTCGACTATGTGATTGTTGGGTCGGGACAGCAAAGTGGCGGAATTCGAATCGTACTTTCGGAAAAGAGTGCGCAACCGGCAAGCCAGCCGGGAACGACCGAAGCGCAGGCCTCCGCCCAATTAGCTACCTCGGGCAATGAGATCAATGAAGTGAGGGAGAGTGCAACTCTCGCGTCCGGCGAGCCCGCAGCTCCGCAGCCGGCTGACGGCTCTCAACTCATGATCAACCAGGCTCCGGTGGGTGCGATGGCCCGGGAGGACGCGTCTCCCGACGCTGAAGTATCTACCTACGACAGTCCAGACCAGGATGTGCAACCCCGGCAGGCAAAGCCTTCCAGGGAAAATCCGAGAATCCCTCCTCCGGGAAAAGGGCACTGAACCTCCATCAGCGTGGGCCAGGACTGGCTGGCGCTGGCGTCCAACCTGGCTATCTTAAAACTGCCAAAATCTCATTTTCTGGATTGCCCGCCGGCGCTGGCCCTGAGCGGACTGCCACCCACCATGTTAATGATATGTTCCGACTATATTAGACTCCCGTAAATTACTGATAATAAGAAGCTAATATTACCCATGATTGATTACATCACCAGCCGCAGAGAATCGATTCACGCCCCATAAAATTGCACTGAAAAACGTGCAATACCGGGTATAATTTTAGTTCAACGCGGGCTGCCGGTCCCAGGTTGATACGATCAACTCCTGTGCGACTCAGCCCCGCAACTGCGAACCCCCGTGGTGCCTCTCCAAAAATAAGGAGCACGTCTTTTATGAAGCATTTTCACCCAGGACTCGCCGCGATGCGCCTAGCTGGAAAATATCCATCCCTAGCCCGGTTCATCCTGGGAGGCGTGGCCAAGGGCTATATCGCCTTTCGCCAGAGCCCGCCCCGGTTGTTCACCAACGTAGCCGGATCGATCGGCTATCTGGCGCGAACCGAAGCAAGACTGGGAAACGGAATGAAGGTGCAGGTGGTATGGAACGACACGGGAGGCTGCGGATACGGGATTTGGCGCTCCGGATGGTACGAACCTGATACGGTGAACGCTATCAGCAGCCTGCTCCGTCCCGGCATGACTTTCTTTGACGTGGGAGCGAACATGGGCCAGTACACCTTGCTGGCGGCCGGGCTGGGATGCAAGACTCACAGCTTCGAGCCCGCCCCGGCCATGATGGAATTTCTCGCGGCCAACGTAAAGCCGGTTGAGGACCGCGTGCAGCTCAACGCCTGCGGCCTGGGCGATTCAGAAGATCTGGTGACGCTTCATATGGCGAAACCTCACAATGTGGGTTCAACCTCATTCCGCAGCGATCCGACTTTTGCCTCGGGGCAGACTTTCCAGGTGTCCTGCACAACCCTGGACAAGTACGTGGAGAAGAACAGCATCGCGCGGGTTGACGTGATCAAGATCGATGTGGAGGGAGCGGAGTTGTCCGTGCTGAAGGGCGCGGAAAAGGTGTTGAGCGGCCCAAATCGCCCGGCCATCGTTTTGGAGTATGAGGAATCGGCGCAACAGCGTTTCGGAAGTTCGTGCGCTGAATTGACCAGCTTCCTGAAAGCCCACGGCTACGAACTGGAGAGGATTACCAAGCAGGGAAGTATTCCGTACGTCCCCCAAGATCCGGAGGACCGCTCCTTCAACATTCTGGCAAGACCGGCAGCCGTGGCAAAACCTCTCCCTGAATAAGGGCGCCCGGATTCGGGCAAAGCCTACCGTGGACAGTCCAACTCCGTTTTGCCGGCGCCGGTGACGGTGGTTCCGGCCTCGGTATAGTTCCCGCCCACACAAAGTTCAGGTTTCCCGTAGTCTGTGCCAACGGACAACTCAGGATCACGGCTGCGATCAGATGTTTCGTCCAAGGCGATCTTGTATTATGGAGATTCGATGGCTATCTACCTCATTACCGGAGTTGCAGGCTTCATAGGGTCCACTCTGGCGCGGGAGGTACTGGCGCGGGGCGGAGAGGTGAGGGGATTCGATAATTTTGCCACCGGGAAGCGTGAAAATCTGGTCGACGTGCTGGATCGGATCGAGTTTCATGAAGCCGACTTGCTGGATCTCGACGCGCTTCACCAGGCCTGTCGCGGAGTGGATTTTGTCTTGCATGAAGCGGCCATCCCTTCGGTCCCCGGGTCGGTCAAGGACCCGCTGGGTAACAATCGGGCCAATGTCGATGGGACACTGAATCTGTTGGTCGCCGCCCGCGATGCGAAGGTGAAGCGAGTCATCTATGCGGCCTCATCCTCGGCCTATGGTGATACCCCCACTCTGCCTAAACAGGAGGACATGCCGCCAAGTCCAATTTCTCCCTATGCCACCGCCAAACTGGCCAGCGAATACTACATGACTTCCTTTTACCGCTGTTACGGCCTGGAAACCGTCTGCCTGCGATATTTCAACGTGTTTGGCCCGAGGCAAGACCCGGCTTCGCCTTACTCCGGCGTGCTGGCCAAGTTCATCACGCAAATGTTAAGAGGAGAACAGCCCACGATTTTCGGCGATGGCAAGCAGAGCAGGGACTTTACTTATGTCGATGACGTGGTCGAAGCCAACCTGCTCGCCTGCAAGGCGGAGCGAAAAGAGGCTGTGGGACGGATATTCAACGTGGCCACCGGGCGTCGGACGAATTTGTACCAGACGTTCGAGATCCTGCAAAGACTGACCGGCTACTCCGGTGACGTGAAGTACGGTCCGGAGCGCGCCGGAGATGTTAAGCATTCTCTCGCCGACATTTCACGAGCAGAGAAGTGTCTTGGCTACAGGCCGAGAGTCGATTTCGAGGAAGGTCTTAGTCGAACGGTCGGATGGTACCGCAGCAGCGGACTCGGACTGCAATTGGCCAAGCCCGCAACCCGCGTTTGATTCATGTAGCCGGTCGCAATCTGGATCGGGCCGCGACCCTTCGAATCCACACCCGTCAACAAAGGACCTAAAGGTTGTCATTCACGACACGGCGGAGATTCTTGCAAGTAGGTGCGGCAGGGGCTGCGCTCGGCGCCTTGGCGGTCGTGGGCGATGGCATTCTATTCGAGCCCAATCGGCCGCAACTGGTCGCGATCGAAGCTCCCCTGTCCCGTTTGGCCGGATCATGGGACGGCTTCCGCGTCGTGCAATTGAGCGACTTTCACTACGATGACTATTTCTCCGTCCAGCCGCTGCGGAAAGCGATTGATATCGTCAACCGGTTGCAACCGGATTTGGTGGTGCTGACGGGAGACTTCGTTTCCTCACCCTGGCGGAAGCGCGTTCGCGGCGGCGCAGCCCGGGCAGCCGAGGGCCATTGAACCTTGTTCCCAGTGGCTGGCGCAGATACGCGCCCGGTCTGGAATTCTGGCGGTCCTGGGGAACCACGATGTAGTCACCGACCCGGAGCACATTACGGCCGTCCTCCAGTCCCACTCAATTCCAGTTTTGCGAAACCGTTCCATTCCCATTGAGCGCGGGGGCAAGAGACTTTGGCTCTCGGGTGTGGATGACGTTCTGGAAGGAAAACCAGACCTCGACTTGGCATTAAGAGGGATACCGCCAGACGAGCCGGTTGTGCTGTTGGCGCACGAGCCGGACTGGGCAGACTACGCCGCCCGTTACGCGGTCGATCTGCAGCTTTCCGGGCACTCGCACGGCGGCCAGGTGCGATTTCCGCTCATCGGCGCTCCCTACTTGCCGCCGCTGGCGCGAAAGTATCCCTGGGGACTGCGCCGGATTGGTCCTCTAACGCTGTACACCAATATCGGCATTGGCACGGTCCGCATGCCGGTGCGACTGAATTGTCCTCCGGAAATTACTCTGATCACACTGCGGGCAGGAATAACAACCTCAACCCCGAAGGTCACGTAGTATCACGAAGGCGTTGCTGGTTAACGATTTTCTAGATTGGCTAAACAACCGGCGCGGGCACGATGAGGCATTTCACGGAATTCGGTGCTACCATGCCCAGTGACAGCTAATCTTCGCAGCTTGCCTCCCAGACCCAAGACGGCGGTTAGCGGCCTGCAGCGGTTGGGCAACTGCGTTTTTCACCTCCTCCCCTGGCTCGTGATTGCTGCGCTTTGGGTGCCGGTTTATTGGGCCTATCGCGTTCCTGGAATCACGGTTACCGACAAAATGATCGAGCAGTCCCGCGAATTTCCCGCGGATGCGACCCTCGAAGAACTGCGCGATTTTCGTTTTCTCTCCCTCGACTGGAAAAACAAACAAGAGTTGATTGACGGCGCCTCCGACATGCTCAAGGGCCATCTGCAGACAGAAGGTTGCTCGACCCGCATCGCCATCCCTTTTTCTGATCGGGATTTTGACGAGGTCGCTCCCGGTTGCGATTTGTATTTCGCCGGGTTTGTGGTTCCTGACGTTTGGCTCCAGGCCTACGAGGCCACCGGACGCCAAGAGTTTTTGAGGGCGGCAGAAAATTTCATTGTCAGCGCGGAAGCCTACGAGCGGTCCGCCGTGCGGCCTCGGGGAATGCTTTGGAACGACCATGCGGTGGCGGCGCGAGTCACGGTCCTGGCAAATTTCTGGCGGCTGTACCGTCATTCGCCGGGATTCCGTCCGCAGGTGGCCCGCCAGGTTTTGCAGATGGTGGCCCGCAGTGAGCAACTACTGGCGAAGCCCGGCCAATTTACCTTCGCCACCAACCACGGGATCATGCAGAACCTCGCCCTGTGGCATGCTTCGCTGGCCTTTCCCGCTCTTCCCCGGGGCGAAGAATATCAGCGGCTGGCGCGCCGCCGGATCACCGATCAGATGAAATTTTTTATCAGCGACGAGGGCGTCGTTCTGGAACACTCCGCCGGCTATCATTTGTTCGGTCTGGAACTGTTCGGAATGGCATTTCGCTATCTCGATCTCATGCACCAGCCTGCGCCGCCGGAATGGATCGAAAAATATCAGCGCGCGGAAAAGTTCTACGCCGCCTTGCGCCGTCCCGATGGCTCGCTACCCACGTTTGGCGATACCGGCGATGACGCCCTTCCGCTGGGTCCACGGGTGACAACCTTCGATCAGGACCACCGTCCCCAACCCCTGGCTTACCAGGCGCAATGGAAGCCCCCGTCCACAGTGAATGTCTATCCCGTGTCAGGTTATTCGATCTGGTGGGACGGCCTGGAATTCTGGCCCGATCCTCGGAATTTGAGCCAGACGGTCGTGGCCTGGTCCAATTTTCCCAGCCAATCCCACAAACATGCCGATGAAATGAGCGTGCTCTTCTGGGCGGCGGGTCAGAGCTGGCTCAGTAATATCGGCTACTGGCCTTATGACGATAAATGGAGAGGGACCATCGAATCATGGGCTGGGTCGAACGCTCCCCATCTGGTGGGAGAGAATCCGGGTGCGCCTCGGACCACAACACTGATTTCGAGCGCCTCGTCTTCGCAGATGAGCGCGCTCGAACTCGAACGCACCGGAAGCGAGAACTATGTGGCTCGCCGTCAGGTGATTCATTGCCAGCCTAACCTGTGGCTGGTGCTGGATAATACTTCCGGCCCCGAAGCGAGGCGCACCAGCACCACTTGGACGTCCGCGGCTGACGTTACCTGGCAGCCAGGGCCGACTGCGGAAAGCTTTTGGCTGGAGAGTCCGCACGTCCCCGATCGTCTGAACATGTTCTTTCTTGGATCTCACGGCGCCGAAGACAGGCTTCTGCGCGGAAGTACCACTCCGTTTGCGGGATGGCAACTGGAACACTCAGTGCCTGTGCCCGCCTCCGCGCTAGTGGTCGAAGAACCCGCAAAGAATTCCTGGGCGGCAACCGTCTGGACCTGGGAGAAGAGCGGCGCAGCCGAGAAAATTGATCCCGCCCCTCAGATGACGCACTGGACCGATGCTACCCATTGGGAGATGCAGCTGCCAGGCCCGGCCGGTGGCCTTGATCTGCTCCGGCAAGACGACACGCTTCGGCTCCACTCTGCTCACGGCTTGGTTGCTGAGTTGCGATTGATGGCGCCGCCCAACGTCGGTCAGGCCATCGCTGAGCTGCGCCACCAATTTGTTGCGGCACAGTCGCGATATCCGGTTTTCTCCGCCAATCTCCGAAGGCGAAAAAAAATTACTTTCCTGCTGTTTGGGATACTTCTTTTGCAGGAAATTCTCTTCCTGGTGTACACACGTCTCCGCGGCCCGCGGGTCCACATGCTGCAAGGATTAAGTCTGGTGGCGTGGATCGGCGGCGGACTCTGGCTGGTACTCTTTTTCTTCTGAGTCTGTTCTTGTAACCTGCCGCGAAAAGAATCAGGACTTAATCGAGCGGGTCGGTAGTGATCAAGGCGATCGGCGATTTGGGCGCCTCCCGCCCCTTTTCATCGGGCTTGTCGAACTTAAGCTCCGCGCTCCTCATGCTCGAAACCCGGAACGGAAGGTTTGATTCTTCGGGGGTACCGTTCGCTTCCGAACGCGCCCCTCGCGTCGGCGCTGGCCGCTTCGCCGGAGGTTGATCTCCATCTCCGTGGCGCACGGCGGCGCGGGCGGTACGTCCCTCCGATCCAGGAGCGCCCGCTTGCGTCAACGTCATGAACATCAGTTCCAGGCGGCTCGAAACCCCTAACTTGTCGTAAACGCGAAAAAGGTAATTCTTGATGGTGTGCTGGCTCAGTCCCAGGCGGTCGGCAATTTCACGATTGGTCAACCCTTCAGCCAGACTGCGGACCACCTCCATCTCCCGTTTGGACAGCAGACTCAGACCATTGGCGTCCACCGCGCGCAGTATTGGAGAAGATGCCAGCGCCTCCACTGCGAAAGACATCTGTTCGCTGTTCGCCCAAATTTGCCCCTCGTACACGCTGCGGATGGATTTGGATAGAGTTTCCACGGAGTCCAGCCGGCTGAAGATTCCCCGCGCTCCGGCACGGAAGGCTTGCAGAATGGTCTCTTTCTTCGATGAATCCAGCAACATGATCACGAGTATGCCGGGATCAGAGGCCCGCAGTTGCCGTAGCACCTCGAAGCCTCGCGATGGTTCCTCGTCGAGATTTGAACTCAGGACCACGACCTGAACGCTGTGCCGCTTCACGGTTTCAACCAAGTCCCGCGAACTGGCCGGCGGACTGATCATTTCCAGTTGGGGGTCGCGTCGCAAAGCGTCAGCCAGAAGCTGAGTGTGAATGCGGGTATCGTCAACCACCAGCGCGCGGATGATCTTGGTCTCTGAGTGGTTAGAGGTTTGCATACTTCCTCCCGGAAAATTTGCACGAAACCATCCTCAACAGACTCGCAATGAGCCAGTCTTAGAGAACAAAATACCTACTACCGGAGAAATATCTCTCCGAGACAGGGAGGAGAACTGCCGTTCGTGGGGGGAGAAGCCACGGAATCGCCCCGCTTGGCCAGCAGACAGTGGCGGGTACTGGTGGGATATTAGCGTAAATAGTTAAATTGACGCAACCGGAATAGTTGAAGGAGTTTGCAATATCTGTCTCCCAGTCATGTTACTTCGGAATCTGCTTCAAGGGTTACTCTACTGGCCTGCCGGGAGGGGCTGCTGTGAACCCATGCCAAGAAGTAGTCCGTTATCGTGTAAACAACTGATTGTAAACGGTCTATGTCGGAGTTTGTTGGGGCCGAAGAACCTTCTGACGCGGGATCGGAATGAGCCAGGTCATAGGGCCCATAATCTCTAGCCCGTTCTTCCCTATCATGGGGGTACTATAGGCCCTAAGGATAGGAGATTACCTTCGCCGAGTGGAGGTGCCTCTTGCAGCGGCTTGCATCACACTGTTACTCTACTATCGTTGTTAGGGCAGTTCCGATCTCTCCCCCCTGCATTGCCCCGTACCGAATACAACCTGCGTCGCATTTGGGTCAAGCTGTCTCTGTGACTCAGAGGGCGAAGCTACAATTATGAGCGGGAGACTTCGAGACTTGCAATCCTCCGGCGCAACGATGGCCAAAGTGGAAGCAGCGAACTGGTACGCGGTGCAGACGCGGGCGCGCAACGAGAAAGTCATTTCGGAACGATTTCAGGAACAGGGTCTGACGACCTTTCTTCCCCTGGTCACCGAGATCCGGCGCTGGAGCGATCGCAAGAAGAAAGTCGAACTGCCTTTGTTCAGTTGTTACGTCTTCGTCAAGCTGGTGGTGAGCAACAACGAAGAGCGCATGCGAGTGTACCGAACGAACGGCGTGTTCGGCATTGTCAGCATGCGCGGGGAAGCGATCCCCATCCCGGAAGAGCAGATCAACGCGCTGCGCGCGGTCATCTCCCAGGAAGTTCCCTGGTCGGCGCATCCGTTCCTGAAAATCGGACAAAGAGTGCGCATCCGAGGCGGCTCTCTCGAAGGTGTCGAAGGCGTGCTGCTATCCCGTAACGGGGACCGGACACTGATCATCTCCGTCGACGCCATCCAACGTTCTCTGGCAGTGCGGGTCGAGGGATATGACGTCGAAGCTTTGTAAGATCGGCCGATCGGTTGCCGTTAAGGTTACAGCTGTGAGGAGTGTTTCCGCCGTTGACTGAAAATTCCATGGAATCCGCTCAAATCCTGTTCGTCAGCAAGGAAAGATCAACTCTCGATCTGCCCTGGACCGGCGGCAGCCTGAGCTTGCAGCTGGAGACCGCAGGCAGCGGTTGGGAGGCCCTGGAACGGGTTCAGGCCGGACCTGGTCCGGATCTGGTCCTGCTGGATCTCAATGCCGGCGACTCCGACGGTTTGCATACCCTGCGGTGGCTGCGCCGGGTGCGCCCTGATCTTCCCGTGCTGGTGCTGGCCAACTCCGACGACCCCCAGCAAAAGCTGGAAGCGCTTCGCCTGGGAGCGCAAGATTTTTTGCTGCGGCCGCTGCAAGCCCTGCAGCTCGAGACTGCGATCCGGCGCTCCCTGTTCTGCACCCTGGACAGCGGCGAGTGTGAAACCGTAACCGACGAAATCGAGCACATCGGCGACGACATGTTTTTCGTGGCAGCCAGCCCGACCATGCGAAAGCTGCGGGCCCAGGCCGAACTGCTGGCCCAGTTAGGCGCCCCGGTGCTTATCCTGGGAGAGTATGGCAGCGGCAAAGAGCTGGCGGCCCGGCTGATTCACAAGCTATCGGTTCGTTCCGGCTTCCGCTTCCTCAAATTAAGTTGCACCACCCTGCCCGCCGACATGCTGGAGAGCGAGATCTTTGGAAGCGTGAATGGCGGCGGCCGCAGCAAGCCCGGCAAGCTTGAATTGTGCCAGAGCGGCACCCTGTTTATCGATGAGATCACGGAAATGCCGATGTCCCTGCAGACCAAGTTGCTGCATGTCTTGCGGGACGGACATTTTGTGCGGGCGGGCAGCGATCATCAGATTGCCCTGGACGTTCGCATCCTGGCCGCCACCCAGGTCAACCTCGAACAAGCCATTGCCGACCGGAAGTTGCGGGAAGACTTGTACTATCGCTTGAGCGCTTTCACCGTGCACGTTCCGGCCCTGCGCCAGCGCAAAGAGGAGATTCCTCTTCTGCTGGCTCACTTCATGAACCGTTTGGCCCGGCGCTACAGCCTGCCGGCGCGCATCTTTTCGGCGGCGGCGCTCGATGCCTGCCGGCAACACAGCTGGCCGGGCAATCTGGGCGAACTGGAAAAATTCGTGAAGCGCTACCTGGTGATGGGCGACGGCCAGCTCGACCTCAATGCCGCGCGCCGCGACAGCGACATGGCATTCTGGAATTCTTACCTGCCCCAGAATCATGAAGAGCAGAACGGACTCATGGTGGAAGCGCCGGAAGCGCAACCCCCAATTTCAGGTCTGAAATCGCTGGTGCAAAGCGTCCGGGGAGAGACCGAGCGGAATGCGATCGCCGCCGCGCTGGAACAGGCCCGCTGGAACCGGAAGGCGGCGGCCCGGCTGCTGAAAGTCAGTTACCGGACCTTGCTGTACAAAATCGAGCAGTATCGCATGAGTCCTCCCAGCAGCCACTTGTCCAGCGGCGGCAACGGGCTGCGCGAGCGCAGTCTCTTCCATAAGGGGTAGCCAGCATGCCATTTTCGCCAACTCGGAAAGCATCCCACCCGCAAGCTTCGGATGCGGTCACTGCGGCCCGTCGGCTGGACCGCAGTCCGAAAAACAGCACCACCGACTTAGAGGTAATCATGCGGCAATTCGTAAAAATCGGCGACCGGATGTTCGCGGTCATCATGTTGTCTCTGGTTGCACTCGCGCTGAGTGTGGGGGCGCAGGCGCAAACTGCGGAACCCGCTCCCGCGCAATCTCAGCCCGACCAGGTGGCCGCCGCGGATCACACCGCCCCGGCCGCAGCGGCCGCGGCCGCGCCTACAATTCCGACGGTGCCCGTCATCGGCGCCGGCGATTTGCTCAAGATCAGCATTCTCGGGGCCCCGGACTCCGATCAGGAAGTGCGGGTTGCGGCGGACGGAAATGTCTTCTTGAACTTCATCGGCGCGGTTGAGGTCGCGGGAAAAACCACGGCCGAGGCCCAGTCCATCATCACCAAAAAACTGGTGGCCGGCGGATTCTTTACCGATCCTCAGGTTTCGGTCTTCGCCAAGGAATACGCCACGCAGGGAGTTTCGGTGCTCGGCCAGGTGGCCAAGCCCGGGGTTTACCCGCTGCTGGGCACCCGGACCTTGTTCGATGTGCTGTCGCTGGCGGGGGGTACGACGGACAAAGCGGGCAAGCTGATCAGCATCACCCATCGCGACAATCCCACGAAGCCGACCACGGTCGCGCTGTCGAATGACGCGGCCGAATCGGTGCAAAGCAATATCGAAGTCTTTCCCGGAGACACGGTCGTGGTGTCGACCGCCGGAGTGGTGTACGTGGTTGGGGATGTGCTCAAGCCGAGCGGCATGGTCATGAGCAGCGGCGGTATGACGGTGCTGCAAGCCATCGCCGTGGCCGGAGGCACCGGCCCGACCGCCAAGCTGAACAACGCCAAGCTGATCCGGAAAACGTCCAAGGGGCCGCAGGAGACTCCGCTCGCTCTCAAGGACATGCTGGCATCGAAGGCCCCCGACGTTCGCCTTCAGGCCGAAGACATTATTTTTGTTCCCACCAGCGCGGCCAAGAGCGCGGGCAGACGCACTCTGGAAGCGATCATTCAATCGGCAACCGGTTTGGCCATCTATGGAGTGCGTTGACCGAAGTAAGACGACCGAGCAGCGAACATTCGAGAGATTCAAAACGGATATAAGGCGGCATGGAGGCAGGGCGTGAGTAGAAACTTCGAACTGATGCAACAAGCAGGCAAGGGCATTGGCCGACAGAGGCCAGCCGACGTCGACGTTCAACTCGCGGAACGCACCCCGCGTCTAGATTCGTCCGCCCCGGCGGGCGACGATCGCGCAGCCGACTGGTTCCGGGCTCTCGATGTCCTGCAAAAACATTGGAGACTCTCCGCGGTTTTTGCCCTGGCCGTCATGGTAACGGTCGCGGCGATCACGTTCCTGACCACGCCCACGTACGTGGCGTCGTCGCGCATCGAAATCGATGCGCCCGGCGAAATATTTTCTCTCGAAGGCGGGGCTGCGACCAGCGATGCGGAGTATCTGGAAACCCAGGCGCAGGTGTTGCAGACCGACAGCCTGGCGGTCGACGTCATCCGCAAGATGCGGCTTGACCAGAATCCGGAAATCATGGGCAAGGGTACGCCGGGAGAGAACCTGCTGACCGCCGCGTCACCGTCGGACACGCTCCAGTTGACCGCCGCCGAGCAGACGGCGCTGGCGAATTTCCGTCCCCTGCTGAAGGTCAAGCGCGACACCACCAGCCGTCTGATCACGGTAAGCTTCTCCAGCCACAATCCCCAGTTGGCGGCCCAGGTTGCCAATGAGGTGGTCCAGACTTTCATTGAAGACACGTTTCAGACCCGGCACAATGCCATCATGAAGTCGTCGGAATGGCTTTCGCGCCAGCTCGACGATATCCGCGCCCGCATGGAGTCCTCGACCAAGGCGCTGGCGGATTTTCAGGCCTCCATCGGGGTCACTGATGTGGACGGAGACAAGAGCACCTACACCGAACACATGAGCGAGCTCAGCCGGCAGTACACCACGGCGCAGGCCGAGAGGATTCAGATTGAAGCGCTGCTCAAGAACGTGAAGGGCAGTGACCCGGACTCGCTGCCCGAGGTTCGCAACAGTCCCGTGATCCAGCAGCTCAGTGGCAAGCTGGCGGAGCAGCGCGCCGAGCTGGCACAAACCCTGGTGGTTTACGGCAAGAATCATCCCATGGCGAAGAAACTACAGAGCCAGGTGGATGAATTGCAAACTCAGGTGGACGTGCAGAAGCGGGCCATCGTCAATTCGCTGAAGGCCAGTTACGCCGCAGCCCTGGCGCGTGAAGGCCTGATGTCGGCCGAGATGAAGGGCACCACCAAAGAATTAAGCCAGATGGCGCGCTACAACGCATTGAAGAAGGAACTGCAGACCGACGTGGAGTTGTACAACTCGCTATACGCCAAGGTAAAGGAAGCCGGGATCGCTGCCGCCTCGAAATCAGCCAATATTCGAGTGGTCGACCAGGCGCGGCCCCCCGACCTTCCCGCCACCCCACGTACCCTGTTGAACCTGTGCGTAGGTTTGCTGGCGGCGCTTTTGGGCGGAGTCGCGCTGGCTTTCGTCTGCGAGGAACTGGACAACAAACTGCGCTCTCCGGAAGACATCAAACGCTGGATTGGGAATTCCAATATTTCGATTATTCCGGTGATCGGCGAATCGGAACAGCACGAGAGCCGTCTAGCCTGGCCCAAGCGCATGGTTGGACTTCTGCCCAGTTCGACTGCCGAAGAGCCGGAGACCAACACCTTTTTTCTGGAACGACCGAATTCGCCGGAAGGCGAAGCGGTGCAGGCCTTGTATGCTTCGATCATGCTGTCGTGGCCCGGCAATCCGCCCCAGGTTCTGCTGATCGCGTCGTCGTTCCCGGGAGAAGGCAAGACCACGGTGGCTTTGAACCTCTCCTATGCCTTGGCGAAACAAGGCAAGACCTGCCTGGTCGATGCCGATCTCCGCAAAGGCCGGCTGGCTCGAGCCTTCGGTCTCACGTCGAGCCAGGGATTGGGCGAAGTCTTGAAGCAACCCATGGATCTCGACGGGGCATTGCTCGAAGTCCCCAGGGTGAGCAACCTGTCGATTCTGCCGGCGGGCACGTTACAGGGGAATGCGGGCGAGCTGATCTGTTCCGAGACCATGCAGCGGGTCTTGCACGAACTTCGGCAGCGCTTTCAGTTTGTGGTCATCGATTCCGCGCCCATCCTTCCTTTTGTGGACGGGCGGGCGCTTTCGACCCTGGCGGATGCGGTGATTCTGGTGGGACGGGCTGGGGTTACCACCCGTCACGCGATGCGGCGCAGCGTGGAGCTGATTCTGGAGGTTCACGGGGCTCCGATCCTGCAAGTCGTGCTCAATGCAGCCGATATGAGCTCGACCGAATATAAATATTATGGCTATGGCTACTCGGACTATTCTGCGGTAGAATAGCCCCAACACCCCTCCCCCCCTCAAATTGTGCGTTGGTGGCGGTTTCTCACGGGAAGCCCCATCTCATTAGTGAATCGGCCCTCCCCCCTGATTGCTTAACTCGCAACACCTTTTATTGCTCTCTCGTTTTCAGTGCTGTCGCATTCATGGATTCGCGGTTGATGACTCTCGCCGATGGCGGGAGCAGGAGGACATAACAAGCACTCATGGCACAACCCATCACTACCGAAAAAAAAACCAGCGCGGCGGCCGCGATGCCGGGTAAGGCATCGACTCCGGCGCTGCTGTTCCCATTCCTGGATCTCAAGGCGCAGCACGCCCACATCCGCGAAGAAGTGTACGAAGCCATCCACCGCGTGCTCGAGAGCCAGCACTTTATTCTCGGAGCCGAGGTCGAAGCCCTGGAGAGCGAAGTCGCGAAAGTGGCGAACTGCGAGTTTGCCGTGGGCTGCGCCTCCGGCTCGGACGCATTGTTGCTGTCCCTGATGGCGCTCGACATCGATCAGGATGACGAAGTCATCACCGTGCCCTTTACCTTCAGCGCCACTGCCGGCATGATTGCCCGGCAGAAGGCGCGTCCGGTGTTCGTGGACATCAATCCCCGCACCTACAATCTGGACGTCACCAAGCTGGCTTCGGCCGTGACCTCCCAAACCCGCGCCATCATGCCGGTGCACCTGTTCGGGCTGGCGGCGGACATGCGCGAGATTATGGCCATCGCCAGCCAGCACAAGCTGCCCGTCATTGAAGACGCGGCCCAGGCCATCGGCGCAACCTATGCGGGACGGCCGGTAGGCGATTTTGGCAGTACTGGCTGTTTCAGTTTCTTTCCCTCGAAGAACCTGGGCGGGGCCGGCGACGGCGGGCTGGTCACGACTCACGATCCGGTCCTGGCGGAGCGTTTGAAGATCCTGCGCGGTCACGGTACCCGTACCAAGTACAACTGCGAGCAGCTGGGAATCAACAGCCGGCTGGACGCACTCCAAGCCGCCATTCTGCGGGTCAAGCTGAAGTATCTCTCCAGCTGGTCGGACCGCCGGCGCAACAACGCCGACCGTTACCGCGCCCTGTTTCAGGATCGCGGACTGGACCAGATTCTCGGGCTGCCCTTTTGTCCAGACGAGAGCGGCCACGTGTACAACCAATTCGTGGTCCGCGCGCCTGAGCGGGACGAGTTGCGGCAACACCTGCGCAGCGCGGGTATCCCCACGGAAGTCTATTATCCGTACCCCTTGCACATGCAGCCGGCCTTTGCCTACCTGGGCTACCGGGAGGGTGATTTTCCGGAGACGGAGCGGGCTTGCCGGGAAGTTCTGGCCCTGCCGGTCTTCCCGGAATTGACCGAGTCGCAGCAGAACACGGTGGTCAACGCCATCGCTCAGTTTTACGCGTAACGGGTAAGGAGACTTAAGGGCTATGGACAATCCAACCGGAAAAGTCGCGGTAATCGGATCCGGCTACTGGGGCAAAAACCTGGTGCGTAATTTTCACGAACTGGGCGCGCTGCGTTGGGTGTGCGATGCCAATGAAGCGGCCCTCGAGGAGGTGCGCACCCAATACAACGTACGCACCACGCGCGACCTCGAAGCCGTGCTCGAAGATCCTGAAGTGCAGGGCGTGGTCATCGCTGTCCCCGCGGCCCAGCACTACGAAGTGGCTCGCCGCAGCCTGCTCAGGGACAAAGATGTCTATGTCGAAAAGCCGCTGGCGTTGCACGCCAGCGAGGGCCAGAAGCTGGTCGACCTGGCGGCCGAGCGCAAGCGCATTCTGATGGTGGGCCACATCCTGGAATACCATCCCGCGGTGCTCGCCCTGAACCGGATGATCCACGCCGGCGAACTGGGACGCATCCAGTACATTCACTCTTCCCGGCTGAACATGGGCAAGCTGCGCACCGAGGAAAACATTTTGTGGAGCTTTGCTCCGCATGACATCTCCGCCATTCTGTTTCTGCTGAACGAGCTGCCTTCCACGGTCTCAAGCCATGGCGGCAGCTACCTGGATTCGCGCAGCGTGGACACGACCTTGACCACCTGCGAATTCAAGAGCGGGGTGAAAGCCCACTTTTTCGTGAGCTGGCTGCATCCCCTGAAGGAGCAGAAGCTGACCATCGTCGGCGGCCGCAAGATGGCGGTGTTTGACGATACCGAGACTGAACGCAAGCTGGTGTTGTACACCCACCGCATTGACTGGGTGAACCGGGTTCCGATCGCGCACAAGCTCGAAGGCGAGGTGGTTCCACTGCCCGCCGAGGAGCCGCTGCGCCGGGAGAGCCAGCATTTTCTGGAGTGCATGGCGAGTCGGCAGAAGGCGCGCACCGACGGACAAAGCGGAGTGCGGGTGCTGCAGGTGCTCGAAGCCTGCGAACTCTCACTGCGGGACAACGGCAAGCCGGTGAATGTGAGCGCGCCGGCGGCCCGCAACTTCTTCGCCGATGCCACGGCCGTGGTCGACGACGGCTGCCAGGTGGGCGATGGCACCAAGATCTGGCACTTCTCGCACGTCATGAACGGCGCCCGGCTGGGCGCGAATTGCAACCTGGGGCAGAACGTGGTGATCAGTCCCGGAGTGAAGATTGGAAACAACGTAAAGATTCAGAACAACGTTTCCATCTACACCGGGGTGGAGCTCGAGGACAACGTTTTTTGCGGGCCGTCGATGGTCTTCACCAACGTGATCAATCCGCGCAGCCACATTGTGCGTAAACATGAGTACAAGCGCACGCTGGTGAAGGAAGGGGCTTCGATCGGAGCCAACGCCACCGTGGTTTGCGGCACCACGCTGGGACGCTACAGCTTTGTCGCCGCGGGTGCGGTGGTGACCCGGGACGTTCCCGATTACGCGCTGGTGATGGGAGTGCCGGCGACCCAGGCGGGCTGGGTCTGCTATTGCGGATGCCGTCTGCCGGCGCAGCAAGGGGAAGTGAGCTGTTCGGAGTGCGACCGGGAATACCTGGTGGACTGCACTTCGTGTCAGCCCAAGCCCTCGGACACCCAGGTCGTCAGCCAGATTCAAGTGCATACGCCGGTAGAGGTTTAAGTTGCAGAGTTGTCGTTTTGATCCCCCCTGTGATTCGAAGTTGTTGTTGCTAGCTACCAAGGAGGACCAAATTCATGCCGCAAACTGCCATGTCGCCCATTAGGCACGAAGAGCCCACGCTGGCCCCGATTCCGTCATTCCGGCCCAGTCCCTGGAGCGGTTCGCGCCGCAAACGGGGTTTCGACATTGCGGTGGCAACCGCGCTGCTGCTGCCGGTGGCTCCCCTGATTCCGCTGATCATGCTGCTGATCAAGCTGGACTCTCCGGGCCCGGCTTTTTACATTCATCATCGTTGCGGCATTGGCGGCGCGGACTTCCATATGTTCAAGTTCCGCACCATGAAGGCCGAACGGAACGGTTTCCATGTTTCGCTCACCCGGGCCGGAGATTCGCGGGTCACGCGGGTGGGACGCCTGTTGCGCAAGTGGAAGCTGGACGAGATTCCCCAACTCTGGAACGTAGTGCGGGGAGATATGAGCATTGTCGGCCCCCGTCCGCATCTGCGCCGCCTGCTCGGGCACAGCAGCAATTTGCGCGAGTTCCTCTCCATCCGTCCCGGAGTGACCGGCGCGGCCACAGTCTTCTTCCGCCATGAAGAGGAAATTCTGCCCAAGAAGATCCGGGAAGAAGAGCTGGAAAGCTATTACATCCAAAACATTCTGCCAAAAAAGATGAAGCTGGATGTGGACTACGCCGCTCGGGCCACGTTTGGCAGCGACATGGCGCTCTTATTTTCGACCGCGGTCGAGATCGTTTTCCGCCACGGTTCCTGGAAGCGTTCCGTCCATCCCGCCACCCAACCGGCGATTCCGATCAATTCGGCCGTGCTGTCCAACGAACATATGGCGAGACAGCAAGACACCCTGGCTGGGTAACTGCCAGCCGATGTTTTAGGGAGGTTTCGCCGCAAAGGCCCCGGCCCGGATGTTTCGATCTGTCGTCCATGACTAGCAACCCGCAACCGAATAAACGTCTCAAGGTGCTGTTTCTGACCGCTTACTACCCCCCCGAGGTGGGAGCGGCGCAGACCCGCACCCACGAGCTGGCGGTGCGCCTCTCGAACACCGGATACGAAGTCTCGGTGCTGACTTCCTTTCCCAGCTATCCCAGCGGAATCGTTCCGCCGGAGTGGCGGAGAAAGTTTTTCTGGAAGGGAAGCGATGAGGGTCTGGGCATTTACCGGGTGTGGTCGTTTACTTCGCCAGGCGGACAGTTCCTTACCCGGTTGCTGAACAATCTGACGTTCGCATTTTTCGCCACTCTGATCGGACTCTTCTTGACCCGGCCCGACGTCATCGTGGTCGAGTCCCATCCTTTATTCAATGGAGTGGCGGCGGTCTTCCTGTCCTGGCTCAAGCGGGTGCCGTTTGTGCTCAACGTTTCCGATCTGTGGCCGGAGTCGGCGGTGCAGATTGGCGCCTTGAAGAATCCCGCGCTGATCTGGATGGGAGAGAAACTGGAGCAGTGGCTTTATCGCCGGGCGGCTACCATTCTGGCCATGACCGGCGGCATCTGGAACAAGATCCGCCGCGATGGCTACGATGCCAAGACTTTGCTGTTTCGCAACGCGGTCGAGTGCGAAGTTTTTCGTCCGGGCGTAGACGGCTCCAGCATGCGCGCCCAGATGGGCTTGGCTTCGGACGCGTTCATGGTGCTCTATGCCGGAACCTTCGGCATGTTCAACGACACCCATTCCATCCTTCAGACGGCCACGCTCTTCAAGAGCGAAGGCAACTCTCGCGTCCAGTTCGTGTTTGCCGGGGATGGCAACGAACGGCCGAAGCTGCAGGATTTCGCTGCCCAAAACGGTTTGACCAACGTGCGCTTTGTCGGGTCTTTTCCGAAAGCGTCGATTCCGGCCCTGCTGGGCGCCTCCGATTGCGTGGTGATTGCACTCAAGGACCTGGAATTCCTGCATGGCACGCTGCCCCGGAAGATGTTCGAAGCCATGTCGTGCGCCAAACCCGTGGTGCTGGCGGCGGCGGGCGAAGCCGCCGAGGTGGTGCGGAGCGCGGAAGGAGGAATCGTGGTTCCACCGGAAAATACCGCGCTCATTCATGATGCCGTGTTGAGCTTGCTGACCAATCCGGAACAGGCCAGCGCCATGGGCCAGAAAGGGCGGCGCTACGTGCAAGAGCATTTTTCCCAGGACAAGCGCGCCGACGAGCTGTCCGGCCGGCTGCAGCTGTTGTTTTGCACCCCGGACGGCATGACCAAGCCGCGCTAAGATACCGATTCGCAGCCTATGCATGGGTCTAGACCGCTATCACATTTCGATCCAGGTACCCCCTTCTGTGCAGCCCAAGGCGCGTTACGCCCTGCGGCAACTATCCGTTGTCTCGGGCCTCAAGCTTGAGCTGGTGGACCGAGACTTCTCCCGCCCTGACGCCGTCTACGGTGATGCCAGCGAGCGTTGTTCCGACTGCTTGTGGCTGCCTTACGATCCGGACGCGTACGATACCCGCATAAAACACCTGGGTCACAGCATTGAGGGGGTTAAAGTCTGGGGACCCGCGTCGGCCACGCCCGACCGGTGGGATCTGGTGGGTGCGACCTTCCGCCTGCTTACCTTTCAGGATGAGTCGCAGGTGCCGGAGCAGGGACGCGATAATAAGGGTGTCTTCAGGGTTGAAAGCCTGCCGCGTGAGCGGCAACAGGTTCTGACCGAAATGCTGGTGGAGAACCAGGCCGGCATCCTGACACGGCGGCTGGCCGCGCAGAAGCAGGTCGGCGGCGAATTCATTCTGCCGCGATGGCCGCTGGGCAAGAAGTGGGCTTTGTTACTGAGTCATGACACCGATGCGATCACGCTGGGCTCCCCGCAGGAGCTTTTGACCAACCTGCTGAAGGGGCTGGGCCGGCGCGATCGGACCTCCTTGCGCATGTTCAAGGACGGCTTTCGCTACCTCAACCGCCCCAATGAGAATCCCTTGTTTGGTTTTCCGGGCTGGCGGAAGTGGGAGGAAGTGCCGAACCTCCGCAGCTGCTTTTACCTTTTCGTGAAGCCCCGCAACCTGAAACGGCACCTGAATGACTGCCGCTCGACCGTAGTCGAACAAAAGATCGACTGGGGCATCCTGCGGGACATGGCTGCGGCCGGCTGGGAGTTCGGCTTGCACGCCCCCATTTACGGCAAGCGGGAAGTAAGCGCGCTGGTGTGGGGCAAGCAGTTTATCGAGGACAAAATCGGTCAGCCGGTCTCCGGACTTCGCCACCACTATTGGGCCCTCGACTGGCGCCAACCGCATCTGACGTTTGGCAAGCATATTGCCGCCGGCTTTCAATACGACGCGTCCATCGCGTGGCGCGACCATGAAGGCTTTCGGGCCGGCACCAGCCTGCCCTTTCAGCCCTTTGATCCCGACCGGCAGGCGGCCATGACCATCTTCGAGTTGCCTACGTGTTTGATGGATGGGCACCTGGCGGAGCCGACGACATCGTCCCAGCCGTCTTCTCAGGACGCGAAAGCGGACCCGCCCGGAGCGGCGCGGGGACATGCGCTGTTACAGCAAATCAAGGCCCGCGGGGGGCTGGCGTTCTTGAACTGGCACACCGAAACCGCCTGCAACAGCTATCGCTATCAAGGGTATGTTGACCTGCTGGCCGAAGTTTTGCGCCCGGTCGCGGCGGACAGCGAAGCCTGGATCACGACCCCGCGCGATTTGGTCGCCTGGTGGAGCCAACGGCAGCAGCAACTGGCCAACGGCCTGCAGCCGGGCACGCAATGAACCGGAATGCAATGCCCGGGCGCACGCCACCCCAATAACGAACGAATGACAATGTCCGCGCAACTAAGCTCGACTTCTGAAACCACCGCACTGCAGGGAGCGGACCGTGCCAGGGGTGCGCCATCCCCCCCGATGTCGGTGGTCATCGTCGATGCGCCCTGCTTCACCCTCAGTTATGACTTTTCTCTTTGTGAAGCGCTGGTTGAGAACCAATGCCAGGTGATGCTGGCGCGCAGCAGCTATTCCCACGCGACCTGGCAGGCGGCGGGCTCGTTCGAGGATTGGAACGGGTTTTATCCACTGGCGGGCAAGTGGGCGAAGACCTCGCTGCCCAAGTCGTGCGTGAGAGTGCTGAAGAGCGTTGAGCACACCATCGACATGCGCCGGTTCGTTTCGAAGATGCGCGCCTTGCGGCCCGACGTCATTCACTTTCAGTGGCTTCCCATTCCGGCTCTGGACAAATTCTATTTGCGGCAGCTGCGGCGGATTGCCCCCCTGGTATTGACGGCGCACAACACCACCGTCTTCCACGGGTCCCCGTCTTCAAATCTGCAGGGGTTGGGATTCGAATCTGCTTTCCATTACTTCGACGCGATCATTGCTCATACCGAATACAGCCGGGAGAGAATCGTGGCTCAAGGTTGGACTTCACCCGCGGCCGTCGCAGTCGTTCCCCATGGAGTTCTCGACTACTATCGAGCGCTTGGCCACGACGCGCACCATGCTCCGAGCGCGGATCCGACCATTCTGTTTTTCGGAAATATCAAGCCCTACAAGGGCTTGGACGTCCTGCTTCGGGCCTTTCATGCGTTGCCGCCGAGCACCAGAAAATCTGCTCGCCTGGTGGTTGCGGGCCGGCCGCACTGTGACCTCAGCGCTTTGCGGAAATTGTCCGTGGACCTGGGGATCGATGCCCGCGTGACCTGGAAACTCGGGTTCATTGAAGAAGGGGAAGTGGCGGACCTGTTTCGAGCGGCATCGCTGGTGGCGTTACCCTACCGGGAAATCGATCAGAGTGGGGTATTGATGACGGCGATCGCTTTGGAAACCCCGGTCGTGGCCAGCCGTCTGGGAGGGTTTGAGGAAACCATCCAGGACGGTGTGCATGGCTATCTTGTGCCTCCCGGGGAGTTCGCGGACCTGTCCACCGCTATGGACCGAATCCTGACCGATCCGGAGCAAGCCGGACGAATGCGACAGGCACTGCGAGTCCTGCGCAGCGGAAAGCTGTCCTGGGACCATTGCGCCCGGGAAACCATGAAGGTGTACGCTAAGATTCTGAGCTCTCGGGCTGGGTCATCTTTTTGATGCCGGTCATTTTGGCAGTGACATAAACATCGAAGTTGCTCCTCGGCATATTCGTTTCTGGAGTTGAACGTTATGGAGACCGTTAAATCAGAAATCGACAGGCAAAGGTACGAACGCGAGCGGGCGTTTCACAATCAGGAAGTCGCCGAGGAGGGCCGGTCCGCGGTAAGGAAGTTCTACTCCATCTCGGACGACACTGAGCGCTTCTATCGAGAGAATATTTTGGCCCTGGGCGGGCATGACGTACTGGAGATCGGTTGCGGCCGATACCCGGTGGCCCGTTTCCTGAGGCAGGACGTTGTTTTCACCGCCATCGACATTTCCGATGCTGCCGTGCAACAGACGGCGGAGGTGGCTCGGGTCCGAGGCATCCAGGGCGCGTACCTGGTGATGAACGCCGAACATACGGCTTTTGCCGACAACAGCTTTGACCTGATTTGCGGGACCTCGATTCTCCATCATTTGAATTTGAAGCTGGCCTGTGCCGAAGTACGCCGGATTTTGCGGCCGCACGGCTCGGCTGTGTTCATCGAGCCCTTGGGCCACAATCCTCTGATCAACCTGTACCGGAAGCTCACCCCGCGGATGCGGAGCGTGGACGAGCATCCCTTGCTGCTCCATGACATGGATGACATTCGGTCCCAGTTTGCGCATGTCGAAGTGCGCTACTTCTGTTGCCTGTTGCTGGCCGCAGTGCCCTTCCGCAAGTGGAAGATCTTTCCCGCGGTGAAAGGCACATTGCGGCGCATCGACAGCTCCATTTTCCGCGCATTTCCGGCGACCCAGCGCTATGCGTGGATGGTGGTGATGACCCTGTCCGGCGCGAAAGGCGAGGCGCAGTGAATCGTTCCGTCCAACCCGCGAAAAATCCAGCCCTTGCCGGTAACGGCAAGGTGTGGATGGTGATGGCTGCCACCCTGACTCTTGCCATCATCGTCGGCGTGAGCATTGCCAGCACCAATTGGATTCTGATCGTCGGGCTAGGCATTTTGCCCATCCTGCTGCTGAGACCGCGCGAGCTCTCCTTGGGTTGTTACGTGTTTCTGCTGCCCTTCGATTCGATCACCAAGGTCGGTCCGGGGGGCCAGACCTTGACCACGATCGCGGGAGCAGCGGTCGCGGCCGTCTGGTTGAGCACGGGTCTGCTGAAAAGGGACCTGCGGCGGCCACCTCGTCAGGCGTTGTGGTGGACACTGTATGTATCCTGGGGTGCGGTGACAGTCCTGTGGGCCATTGAACCGCAACCGGCTACCATCAGGCTGTCTACTGCGGTCTCCCTGCTGGCGGTCTTTCTGGTTGTCCTCTCAACCAACATCAGCCGCGACGAACTACGAAACATAGCCTTGTTTGTCGTCGCCGGGGCATGCGCCGCGGCCCTGTTCACAAGTTATCAGTTCTACCGCGGTGTCGACTATCACGGCGCGATCCGGGGCTCTTTGATGGTGGGGGGAACGGGCGCGGACCCGAACTACTTTGCGGCCAGCTTGCTCTTGCCTCTGTCACTGGCAGTCAATGGTTTCCTGACCCCGCGGAAATGGCTGGCGCGAACGGCCTGGCTGGGAGCGACGGTGATCATCGCATTCGGGATACTGGTAACCATGTCCCGCGGCGCCCTGGTAGCAGTGACGGCGATGATTTTCTTCTACATGTATACCCGCCAGGTCTCACGACGCCTGGTCATTCCGCTGGTGGGAATTTTCGTGGCTCTGGCGTTCGCTCTGCCGGGCAATTTCCTGACTCGTCTGGAGAGCGCCGGCGAAACCGGAGGCGCAGGCCGTACCGTTGTATGGCAAGGTGGGCTGGTGGCCTTCACCCATTATCCCCTGGTGGGATCTGGCTTAAATACCTTCAGCGATGCCTATCAAAAGTACCTTGGAGGCGCTCCGATCTATCACGGAATCCTGGTGTCCGGTGCCCACAACAGCTATCTGGAGACGGCGGTCGAATTGGGTACGATCGGATTCCTGCTGGTGATGACCGCCTTCGTCACTCAACTGTTGGCGGCCAGCCGGCTCAGAAAGCTGGTGCCGCACCAGGTGGCCAGCACGATCATCGCGTATGAAGCGGGCTGTTATGCCATCCTGGTGGCGGCATTTTTCATCGGCGTATTTTGGGAAAAGTGGTTCTGGATGGCTTGGATGCTGCTGGCCCTCGCGGTTCGAACCTCGGAACCAGACTCGGTCGTGGTTTCCGCGCCCCTCCCGAAACCTGTTTCCTGGCCCTGGACACACCAACCGGTGGGCAGTGCGCCCGGGCTGCGTCTGAGGTGAAGCCGGAAATGCCTGCCGGGTATTCTCCGGCAGAGTGCCATGCCACGACTATTACTCATATCGTTTCATTACCCTCCGCGCCCCACCGTGGGCTCGTTGCGGCCGGGGGCCTTGGCCAAGTATTTGCCCCGGTTCGGCTGGGAGGTTCTGGTGTTGACGCCGCGAACTGCGGAGGGCCCGCGTCCCCCGGCGCCGGTGATTGAGACTGATTACCAGGACGCGCTGGAAAAGTGGAAGTCCCGTCTTGGCCTCGATCCTCAGCGCTCGCTGCACGACAAACTGAAGTTGAGCACCCCGGACCGGCCGCGCGAAAAGCCCACGCATACCCGGATCCTTGCCAGCCTCAAGTCGGTGCTGGCCTACCCGGAGCCGGAAAAAGGATGGGAGCCGCTGGCGGTCGATGCCATTCAGAAGATCGCGGTACCGATCGATGCGATATTGAGCACCGCGCCTCCCATCACCAGCCATTGCATCGCCCGGGAAGCGCGCCGCATCCTGAAGTGTCCCTGGATCGCCGACTTCCGGGACCTGTGGGCAAACAACCTGGACAACCCGCACGGCAGAATTTTGCGCTGGCGGGACCGCAGCCTGGAAAAGAAACAGCTGGCCACGGCGGATGCGCTGGTCACGGTTTCGCGGCCCTGGGCAGATCGGCTGCAAGAGCTTCATCCCGACAAACCGGTGCACGTGATCACCAACGGCTTTGATCCCGATGACTTCATCGGCGATCCGGTTTCCCGCACCCGGACATTTTCGATTACTTACACCGGGCAGTTGTACGCCGGCCGGCGCGATCCCACGGCGCTGTTCGCAGTGGTGCACGAACTGATTCAAGCGGGCACGATCGACCGGGAGCAGATGCGGATAAGGTTTTACGGTCCGATCGAACTCTGGCTGCAGTCCCTGATCGAACGCTATGAACTGCAGGGTGTGGTCGAACTGCATGGCACCATTGGCCGCAGAGAAGCGCTGCAGCGGCAGCAGGAATCGCAGATTCTTCTGATGCTGGGTTGGGCGAATCCGAACGAAACCGGCCAGCATACGGGCAAGTTATTCGAGTATTTCGGATCGCGCCGGCCGATTCTGGCGGTGGGCGGAGTGCGCGGAGTGCTCACCGAAGTGCTCGAGGAAACCGGAGCGGGCGTGCACGCGCTTTCGAAGCCGCAGTTACGGCAATACCTGATCGACGCCTATGCCGAGTTCCGCGAACGCGGCGAAGTGCGATTTCGCGGCACCGAGCCGGCCATCATGAATTACACTCACGACGCCATGGCTCGAAGATTTGCCGGGCTGCTCAATGCACAATGCCGGCATGACCCTGGGGTCGAGGTCGGCGACCCGGCGGCGATGCTTTCCGGGGTGGGCGGTTCCAGGTTTTGAAAGGCCTTCCAGGGGGAGGCAGAAGTCCACGAGAGGCGAGGAGCACAGCGTAATTTGTCTTCTCGGCAGACGCGAGAGCATCTGCAGCGGGCAGTAAGATTCGAAAGCCCTATGTACTTTCGGCGGAGAACATGTACTTCCGGTATCTGGCCCGCGGTCGAGAGGGAGGGGCAGTATGGAGGTGCCGCAACTCGCGACCGGCCAGAGACGATGTCCGGCCCCGGGTTTCGGCGAACCAGAGTTTCCGCTCTGGATCCCCTGCTGCTACCGGCCTCGGGCAGCGACAAGAGGTTGTTTTCGTGAAATTTATCCCCGGGAAGTTTTTCAATCAGGTTTTTTCGCTCCTCCTTCTTTTGGGCCTCTCGGTTGCGCTGGCGGGAACAGCGATGGCGCAGAACCAGTATTACGTGAATGCCAGTGCAGGCAGCGATTCGAACGATGGTTCCCAGGCTCGTCCCTGGAAGACCATTCAACACGCCGATGCCGCGCTGACCGTGGGATCGGGTGGGGCGATAGTTCACGTAGCGCCCGGCTCCTATAGCGGCCCCATCACCACCAACAAGTCGGGAACGGCGTCGGGGCCTATCGTTTACACCTCCGATACCCAGTGGGGGGCAAAGATCAGCACCATGAATTGGACCGCGAACGGCAGTTTCGTGACCATCCAGGGTTTCGATGGCTCTTCGGCGAGCGGCCCCAACGGTTTTGCGGTGCAGGCCAACGGCGATTCGGTTTCCGTGCTGAATAACAATCTCCACGATTTCGACGTGGCCGGCTGTGCTTCGGCGGGCGTGCTGGGAACAAAGACGATTAACCCGGCGGGAGGCTCGAATCCTCCGGCCCGCGCCAGTGACATGGTCATCCGTGGCAACATCATCCGCCACGGCGGCAACTACAACCCGACCTACGGGAATGGCGTCATCAATTGCGTGGAGTTTCACGGCATATACGATGGCGGGATCAGGACCATCATCCAGGACAACCTGATTTCAGGCATCACGGGTTGGGGAATCAAGTCGGACTGCACTTCGCAGACGGTGATCTCGAATAACACCATTTTCAACAACGGCGGTGGCATTTCGCCGACCGAGTACAACGACAAGGGCTTTTGCGCCGTCTGGGATTACAGCACCGTGACCAACAACATCATTGTGAATAATGGCGTAGATTCCCCGCAGGGAGGGCGCTACGGGCTGAACTACTACCATGTCACGGGAACGCACAATCTGATCGCCAATAACCTGGTTTACGGCAACAAGCCGGCAGATTACGCGCACCACGACTCAACCTGCTCAGGAGGAACGCCGATCAGCGGATCGGATGCGAACGGCACGGCGGGCGGGTGTCCCTCGAGCAATCCCAAGAGCGATCCCAATACTTCGATCACATTTACCAATTTTCAGTTTGACGGACCTTCGGCTCCAGCCTCGAGCTTCGACCCGGACAATTACCAGATAAAACCGGGAAGCAGCGCGGTGCAAAATGGAACCACCAGCTGTGCGTCATCTCCTGGCGTATCTCCCTGCGTTCCAGGCATCGATTTCATCGGAGTGGCTCGCCTGGCGGGATCAAGCACGTTGGACATTGGCGCCTACGAACAGGGTTCCACATCAGCGTCGACTGCCCCGGCCGCACCGACGGGATTGACGGCCGCGGTGCAGTAGAGATTTTGCCATGCAGCGCTCTTAACTCGGCTGTGGATTCAATGGTGGATTTGATAGTGCGCTCCGGAATCTTTGGAGACTCTGAAAGTTAGCCCCCCAGAGTCTCCTGCATTCCCCTCCCCGATCAGAAATCCCCGTCAGTCCTACTGATTCAAACAACTCTATCCCCGCAGATTCCATATTGATGTCAAAGCTATTGGACAAGCCGGTGGTGCGGAGTTTGTATACCTCAAGCCTGGACGGGCACGCCGCTGTGGCAAGCAGCGACTGCCTGGCGCCCGACTTTGCCGGGACGCCCCTGCGGCCGACGACGGGAACCTACTGGCGTACCGTGCGGCACATGGGCGGAGCACAATTTTACCAATTGATCCGGAACCGGATTTTTCCCAAGGCCAAGCTCAGACCCTGGGACGGTGTCAAGGTAAGTTTACCGAGACGGCCTCCACTCGCGCTGCTGCCGCAGTGGAAACCTGGGGATGCCAGGCAACTGCTGGCAGATGACGATACCTACGCCGACGCCCCCTTGGCCGCGGTACCGCAAGGCGCTTCCCGGTTTGAGATCGAGTTGCACGAAATGAGGGCGTGGAGATTCTATTCCTTTGATTTTGTGAATGTGGATCTCACTGCTCCCTCGGACGCAGTCCTCCTGCGAAAAACCTGCAGACAGATGGTTCGGTGGTGGGAACAGCATTCGACCGGCGCGGAGATGGGGGGACAGCCGCTGGCGCTTTCGTTGCGCATCCTGAACTGGATCAAATTCGCGGCTCGCAACCAGGTTCGGGCCGGAGAACTCGGGGATGGAGCGCTGATGGAGCAGATCCTCGGAAGTTTGCGGTTGCAAACCCTGCTTCTGGAACGGTGTGTTGAGAAACATCTAATGAACAATCATTTGGTGGTTAACGCCAAGGCCCTGATGTTCGCTGGAATGTTTCTCGAGTGTCCGGAGCGCGCGCATTGGTGGAAACAAGGCGAGAGTCTACTGAGGGACATATTTGCCAAGCAGATCCTGCCGGATGGCGGGCAAGTGGAACGCGCTCCCACTTATCATACCTGGCTCCTGGAACACCTGGTGGAACTGCGAGACACCGTTTGCTGGTTCGATCCGCCGGGCGACATTGCCACCCTGACGCAAGACTACGTAAGGAAAATGGCCGATTTCGTGGAGCAGATTAAGCATCCGGATGGCCAGATTCCGTTGTTGAACGACAGTGCCATGGATTTTGCAGGGACGAAGGAGGAGCTGGACAACCTGCTCGACCGTGCCGGAGTGACTGCGCCCGCCGGGTTGTCCGGAAACGATGACGTCTCGCTCCTGTCGCAAAGCGGATACGGCATCATTCGCGACATTGCTTCCGGCAGCCATCTGATTCTTGACTGCGGACCCTTGGGTCCGGACTATCAGCCGGGTCACGGACACTGCGACGTGCTCAGTTTTGAGCTATCGTTGAACGGTCAACGGGTGGTGGTCGATACTGGCGCCAGCGCCTACGAGCCCGGCAAGGAGAGACATTATGAACGGTCGACGGCTGCCCATAATACGCTGCGCATCGACGGCGAAGAGCAAGCGGAAGTGTGGGCATCGTATCGCGCAGGACGCCGTCCCCGGGTCGGGCCGCTTCAGGGCGGCAGGATCGACGGATTCCCGTTTCTGCGGGGAGAGCACTATGCCTACAGCCGCCGCAATGTGACGCACTGCCGGACAATCGTTCGCCAGCCTAATGATTGCTGGATCATCCTGGATCATTTGTACGGAAGCGGCAGTCACACGGTTGAGTCCTTTATTCACCTTCATCCTGCCATTCGGGTGGAGCAGCGGGAAAGTGATTGCGTACTGATCTCTTCGTCCGAGCGATATTCGTTGACTGCTTTCGGCATGGATGGGTTCAAGGTAAAAGGAAGCTACTACTGTCCCGGATACGGCCTGCGCCAGGCTCGATCGGTGATTCAATACAACTGGCAGGGCAGCCTGCCCAAGACTTTCGCTTTGGTGCTGAAGCCTGTGGAAGGCGTGTCGCCGAGCCTCAGGTTAAGAGACGCAGCCGCCGAACTGGATGGCGTGATGGTGCCGCTCCGCCCTGTCGAAGGGGCGCAAACAAGTACTGCAATGAAAGGAATTTGAGACATGGCGCTGAGGGCAGCATTATTTGACATCTACCGGGCGCTGCAGCGGACCATCGCTCCGGGACTGGAGTATTCGCATAGTCTCTACGAGGATGTTCTGAATTCCCACGTGAACGGTAGTGTGGACTGGCTGGATGTTGGTTGCGGACACCATGTCTTGCCGCTGTGGCGGGGGGAAGAGGAGAAAAACATGGTGGCCCGTTGCCGCACAATGGTGGGACTCGACGCCGACCTGGGGTCGCTAAGGAAGCACCGCAGCGCTCAAGCCGCAGTCCTGGGCAGCGTCAGCCATCTGCCATTTCGCGACGAATCTTTTGACTTGGTGACGGCGAACATGGTGGTCGAGCACCTGGACGTTCCCGATATTCAATTCCGAGAGATTGCCCGCATCTTGAAACCCGACGGCGTATTCATCCTGCATACACCGAACCGCTTCGGCTACTCGACCATGATCGCTAGACTGGTTCCGGAGTGGGCGAAAAAGCGGATCATTCGCCTGCTGGACGACAGGGAGGAAGAAGACGTGTTCAGAACATTTTATCGGGTCAACACTCCTAAGGATATTGAGCGCATCGCCGAAGTCTGTGGATTCGATGTCGGGCAACTGAAAATGATCGTGACCTCCGCGCAACTTGTGGTGTTCCCGCCCTTAGTCATGTTCGAACTGATGTGGATTCGTCTGCTCATGACTCGTCCGTTCAAATCGCTAAGGACAAATATCATTGGCGTTCTACGAAAGAAACAAGGGTGTCCTTCCCGGACCGAGGCGGCTCACGCATGACGTGTTCTTGTTAGTCCGAGAATGCCATCGGGCGGGTCTTGAACGCGAAAAGCCGGGAATGTTGTTCTTATGAAAATCCTGCATCTGGTCAGCAGCGGAGGCTACTACGGTAAGGAGGCCGTGGTGACCAATCTTTGTTCCGCACTGGGGAAACTGGGTTGCGCGGCTGAAATTGGCGCCTTCCGCAACTTTAACGCGCTCAATGACGAGCTGGTAGTGCGGGCCGAGAGCCAGCATCTGCGGGTCAAGGCCTTTACCTGCCGCGGCCGCCTGGACCCGAAAACCGTTGGCATCATTCGAGACTACCTGCGCGACGAAAAGATCGATCTGCTGCATACCCATGACATCAAGGCGAATATCTATGGGTTCTGGGCGGCCAAAGGGGCCAAGCGTCCGGTGTTTTCGACCTGCCACCTGTGGTATAGCGCGACGGTCGGGCACCGGATTTACAGCGCGGTCGACCGTTTCATGCTCAGAAATTTCAACGGCGTGGTTGGAGTCTCACCCGCGATCGGGGATATTTTGCGCCGCTCCGGAGTGTCACAACGAAAAGTGGCAGTGATTGCCAATGGCATTGATTTCTCTCCATTCTTAAGCCTCAACGGCACGCCCTCGCGCAGCGAGTTTGGGGGCGACCCCACGATCGGCATGGTGGGAAGGCTTTGCCACCAAAAGGGTCAGGTATTCCTTTTTACGGCAGCCCGCGGAATCCTGAAGAAATTTCCCGGCGCCAAATTCGTCCTGGTGGGAGAAGGTCCCGACCGGAAGATGCTGGAAACCATGGCGCAGGATTTGGGAATAGCCGGCAGCGTACATTTTGCCGGCTATCGCGACGATATGCCGAATATCTATGGAGCACTCGACCTCATGGTCATGCCGTCGCTGAATGAAGGCCTGCCCATGACGCTGCTCGAAGCCATGGCGGCCCGGCGGGCGGTGATCGCGACCGCAGTGGGTGCGGTACCGGAGGTCATCCAACATGGCAAAAGCGGATGGTTGATTGCGCCGGGCGACGCCGGCGATCTGGAGCAAGCGATTTTGTCCCTGCTGGGCGATCCCGGCGTGCGCAGCCGGATCGCGGAGAACGCCCGGCAGTCCGTGGCGCAGTATTCGTCGGAGCGGATGGCCCGCAACTACCTTGATTTTTACCAGCGCATGATCGGCCAGCCCAACCCTTCGGATTGAACCTTCTGGTCCGGTGTCGTGTCGAAATACTCAGTCAGAGAAACTGACAGTCAAGAGAATATAGAAAAGGAACGATTCGTGGATTTCTCTTTCAACGAAGAGCAGCTCTCATTCAAAAAATCGGTGTTGGAATTCGCGCGCAACGAACTGGCCCGGGATGTGGTCCCGCTTGACCGCAACAGCGAGTTTGACCACGACGGTTTTATGAAATGCGCCAAGTTCGGCATCCAGGGCCTGCCCATTCCGGAGCAGTACGGTGGCAGCGCGGCCGATCCTCTGACCGTGGTTGCGGCCATGGAGGCGCTGGGCTACGCCTGCAAGGACAACGGGCTGCTGTTCAGCATCAATGCGCAGATGTGGAGTTTTGAAGTGCCGATTCTGGAGTTTGGCAGCGAGGCGCAGAAAATGCGCTACCTGCCCCGGCTGTGCGCGGGAGAGATGATTGGCGTGCACGCCATGACCGAGCCGCAATCGGGCTCCGACGCCTTCGACTTGCGCACGGAAGCGGCCAAAAAAGACGGAAGGTATGTCCTGAACGGGAGCAAGATGTTTATCACCAACGCTCCGGTTGCGGATTCGATCCTGGTGTTTGCCACGGTCGGCCGCGCGAAGGGATTGCAAGGAGTCTCGGCTTTTATCGTGGACAAAGGCACGCCCGGTTTCAGCGTCAGCAAGCACGTCGAAAAGATGGGCCTGCGAACTTCTCCCATGGGCGAGATTGTGCTCGAAGATTGCGAGATTCCCGAACAGAACCGGCTGGGCGCGGAGGGAGCGGGAGCCGCCATCTTCAATTGCTCGATGGAGTGGGAGCGCGGCGCTATCCTGGCCAACTACCTGGGAACCATGCAGCGCCAGATCGAGACTTGCGTCCGTTATGCCCGGGAGCGCAAACAGTTCGGCAAACCGATTGGCAAGTTTCAAGCGGTGGCGCATCGTATTGCCAATATGAAGGTGCGTCTGGAAACCTCGCGCTGGCTGGTCTATCGCGTGGCCTGGTTGCAGCAGCAGGGAAAGTCGGCGGTAATGGACGCGGCGATTGCCAAACTTTATGTCAGCGAGAATCTGGTTCAGTGCTGCCAGGATGCCATCCAGATCCACGGAGCGTATGGCTACATGACCGAAACCGGACTGGAGCGGGATTTGCGGGATTCCATTTCCTCAACCATTTATTCCGGGACTTCGGAAATCCAGCGCAACATCATCGCCGCCTGGCTGGGTCTGCCCAAGGCTGAGTAATCAAGCATGGAAGCCTGTTATTTCGGTACCGAATCGCACCGCATGTATGGGGTGGTCCACGAAGGTGGAGACCACGCTCAGACCGGGCTGGTATTTTGTCCGCCGTTCGCGGAAGAGATGGTGACCACATACGCGCGTTTTGCCACCTGGAGCAAGCAACTGGAAGCGGAAGGCGTCGCGGTAATCAGGTTTCATCCCTTCGGGACCGGAGAAAGTGGCGGCTCGTTCCGCGACTTTACCCTGGCCTCGGCAGTCAGCGATACGGGGAGCGCGGCTGAGCTGGCGCGCCAGCGGCTGAAGACGGCGCGGCTGGGATACTTCGGATTGCGGCTGGGCGGAACCATCGCGATGCTGGCGGCGTGCCAGCAGCCCGTCGACCTGCTGGTGCTGTGGTCGCCGGTCACCAACATTTCCCAATATATGCGGGAGCTGTTTCGCGGACAGCTGGCAAAAGAGATGGTGCACCAGGGCGTGACCAAGGTCCGGCGCAACACCCAGGACATGATTGCCCAGCTCGAAAGTGAACAGCCGCTGGACCTGATGGGCTACGAGTTCTCCCCTCAGCTCTACCGCGATATGGCGGCAGCCGGGAAGTGGCCGGAGACGCCGCCGGCGAAACACGTCATTTGGCTGGCACGGCCGGCGGAAGAGAAGAGCGCAACCGTGATCGTGGAACAATGGAAGAAGTCGGACAGCCGGATTGACTTTGCAGTGCTGCCCGAACCCGCGTTCTGGGAAGAATTTGGTTCCACGTTTGCCGACCGCTTCGCGGCCAAGACGCTGGAATCGCTGAAGCAGAGCGTGTCATCGGAATGATCGAGGCAACGACCGGGGCAATGACTGAGGCAATGACCGAGCTGGTGAAAATTCGCAGCGACAAGTGGGAGATGAGCGGCGTGGTTCATGCGCCTGCGGCGCCTTCCCCCCGGCGCGTGGGTGTGGTGCTGTTGCACGAAAACTTCAATACGAAGTTCGGGACCCACCGGATGTTTTACCAGGTCGGGGAAGCGCTGGCGCGAGCTGGTTTTTACGCCTTACGTTACGACGATCGGGGCATGTGCGACAGTCCCGGCATTAATCCCCTGACCTTTCAGGATCGAGTGGCCGACGCCGGAGCCGCGACCCGGTTTTTCAAACGAGAATATCGGCTGGACTCGGTCTTCTTCTGGGGGCTGTGCATGGGCGCGGCGGTGGCGATGCATGCCAGCGCGCAGCCCGGAGCCGAAAGTCTCGAAGGAATCATGTTGTGTTCGTTACTGGCCGATCCTCGCGATGCGTCGTTGCCCCAGTTTGGCTATGGCGGCAATCCTTCGCGAGTGGTGGAGGGGTTCTCGCGGGGCAACTTGCTGAAAAAGGCGTCCCGCCTGGTGACCGACGCCACCTACCGCAAGAACATCGGACGGCTGCTGAAGGGCGTGATCACGCGGGTGACGGCGCGCGAGCCTGAACTGGAGCGTCTGCAAAAGAAGATTGCGCAGGTGGGCCCTTTGTTGCAGCAGTATCCCGGTCCTATCGTGCTGGTTTTCGGCGACAAGGACCCGTGCTGGACGCACTTCGAGGAGCGAGTGAACGCTCATGATCAATTGGGACTGGCAAAACTGGGACCCGAGCGGAGATTCGTTCTTCTTGAAGGAGGCGATCATACGTTCTCCTCGGGGGCGCAAACGCAACGAGTGATCGATTGGACGGTCGAGTGGGCTGAGGCATTGCGGGACGGAACCAGGGCGCAATTCGAACATTCTCATGGGGGAGAAAATCGTGGCATTTCTGTTGCATCAACTGCTCGCTGAGAGCGCGGAACGGAATCCGAATGGAGTTGCGGTCGACGGAGGCGAGTCGACGCTAACCTATGCGCAGCTGGATGTGCTCTCCAATCAGATCGCCCACCAACTGCGCGCCGATGGTGTGTGCAATGGAGACCGGGTGGGAGTGTTCCTGCCCAAATCTGCACAGACCGTGGCCTCGTTGCTGGGAATCCTGAAGGCGGGAGCGGCCTATGTGCCCGTCGACCCGCATTCGCCCAGCATCCGCGCCGCGTACGTCCTGGGCAACTGCTCGGTGCGCGCGCTGATTACCAGTTCGTCGCAACTGCGGAAGCTGGCTCCGGATTTGCCTGCAAATTCTGAAATCCAGAGCATCCTGCTCACAGACGAGCCCACGGAAGTTCCGGCGATAGCGTCGCTGGCCAAGTCCGGCCCGGTATCGTTTGCCCGGATTACCGCCACCCGTCCGGCTACCAATCCGGAAATCCCGCTGACGGAAAATGACCTGGCCTACATTTTGTACACTTCGGGTTCGACCGGACAGCCCAAGGGAGTGATGATTTCGCATCTCAACTCGCTCACCTTCGTGAACTGGGCCCATGCCGAATACCAGATCAGGCAGCAAGACCGGGTTTCCAGCCATGCGCCGTTCCATTTTGATCTCTCCATCCTGGACTTGTTCTGCACCCTGAAAGCGGGTGGAACGATCTGCCTGGTGCCGGGGGATGTTGCCGCGTTTCCGGTCCGCCTGGCGCAGTGGATTTCAGACAAGGGCATCACCGTCTGGTATTCGGTGCCGTCGGCCCTGATTCAACTGGTCGAACACGGCCAGCTGGAACGTCACAATTATGACCGGCTGCGCTGGGTCCTGTTTGCGGGCGAGGTCTTTCCCTGCAAGTATCTTCGCCGGCTGGTGCAGCAGATTCCGCAAGCCGCCTATTCCAATCTCTACGGACCCACCGAAACCAACGTCTGCACCTACTACCATGTGCAGGCGTCCGACGTGGCGCCGGAACGCACCGAGCCCGTCCCGATTGGCAAGGCCTGCGCCAACACCGAAGTATTCGCGCTCGATGAGCAGGGAAGAGTGGTGCCTCCGGGACAGGAAGGCGAGTTGTACGTGCGCAGCTCGACCGTCATGAAAGGCTACTGGGGAAGGCCCGACGCGACCGCGGCCACCGTCCTGCCCAATCCTCTGAACCAGGCCTATGCCGACGTGATGTATCGCACCGGAGACATCGTGAAACTGATGCCCAGCGGAGATTACCAGTACATTGGACGCCGGGATAAGATGGTGAAAAGCCGGGGCTACCGCATTGAACTGGGCGAAATCGAGACCGCGCTCTATGCTCATCCCGGGGTCAAGGAAGCCGCTGTCGTCGCCGTACCCGATGAACGCATTGGGGCCCGATTGATGGCCTACGTGGTGCCGGGCGTGGCCGGGCTGACGTCATCGGAACTCATGAAATTCTGTTCGGAACGGGTGCTGCGCTACATGGTCCCGGAACGGATTGAGTTGTGCGACCAGCTGCCCAAGACATCCACCGGAAAGATCGACAAAACTACCCTGGAGAACGAAAGCAAACTCTATGCCGAGCGAACCGCAAATTGATCTGGCTGCGATCAAGACTTTTATCCGCACCGAACTGATCTACGACGACGAAAAGGATTTCGATGAGAACACCAACCTGATCGAACGCGGAATCGTCGATTCGATGAGCCTGGTCCGGCTGATATCGTTTCTCGAAGAAAACTACAATATTCAAGTGCAGGATGAAGACATTGTTCCAGAGAATTTCTCCTCGCTGCACAAGATTGCCGGCTTCCTGGCGCGACCCAAATAAACATTCTTATCCGGCGCTCCGGTTCACACCACGCCATCTTGCCTGGCATGGTTCGCGGCCACCTGGCGGTTCAGAATGGCATTGCGGGAAGACTAGAATCTGAATACCGGCACCAACCATGGTTTCGCGTCGAGTCTGGACGGAACCGGGTTCTCATGCACACGACGTCATCCATAACCGAGAGAAGGGCCACAAGGGGAAAACTATGAAAGTACTGGTAACGGGACACGGCGGCTATATCGGGACGGTGCTTGTCCCCATGTTTCTGGAGGCGGGGCACGAAGTGGTGGGACTGGACACACATCTGTATCGCGCCTGCACGTTCGGGGCTGAGCCGGTGGTGGTTCCAGAGATGGTCAAGGACCTGCGCGAGGTCGAAACCTCCGACCTGAAGGGATTTGACGCCGTGGTCCACTTGGCGGCGCTGTCGAATGATCCGCTGGGCAACCTGGATCCCCAGCTCACCTTCGACATCAATCATCTGGGATCGGTGCGGCTGGCGCGCAAAGCCAAGGAAGCCGGAGTGCCGCGTTTCCTGTTTTCGTCGTCCTGCAGCACCTATGGCTCGGCCGGCGACGACATGCTGGACGAGACCAGCAGTTTCAATCCCGTGACTCCCTACGGCCAATCGAAGGTTCTGGTGGAGCGCGACCTTTCGGCACTGGCTGACGAGCACTTTTGCCCGGTATACCTAAGGAATGCGACCGCGTACGGGGTGTCGCCCAAGCTGCGTTTCGATCTGGTCTTGAACAACCTGGTGGCGTTTGCCCTGACCACCGGGCAGGTGCTGATGAAGAGCGATGGAACGCCGTGGCGTCCTATTGTGCACATCGCGGATATCTCGCGGGCGTTTCTGGCGCTGATGACGGCTCCCACCGACGTGGTGCACAATCAGGCTTTTAACGTCGGCATCAACGAGGAAAACTACCGCATCCACGAGCTGGCGGACATGGTGAAGGAAGTGGTGCCCAATTGCCGCATCGAGTTCGCGCCCGGCGCGGGGCCGGACAAGCGCTGCTACCGGGTGGACTGCAGCAAGATCAAGCGCCTGGTTCCCGGCTTTAAGCCGCAGTGGAACGCGCGCAAGGGCGTGCGGGAGCTGTACGACGCTTATCGCGCGGTGAACCTGACTTTGGAAGATTTTCAGAGCACCCGGTACTCGCGGATCGATTACATTCGCGGCCTGCTGCGGGAGCAGCGTCTGGACTCGACGTTGCGCTGGACCTCGGCCGCGCCCGAGTCCAGCTTGCAGCTGGCGCGTTAGAGGCGGACCGAAGCTTTGATTTTCAGAGCGACCAAGCTCGAAGGCGCGTTCCTGATCGAGCCGGAACGAAGAGAGGACGAACGCGGCTATTTCGCGCGCACGTTTTGCGAGCGCGAATTTGCCGAGCATGGATTGCGTTCGTGCTTCGTGCAGTGCAACACTTCGTTCAACCGCCGGAAGGGAACCCTGCGGGGGATGCATTTTCAGGCTGCGCCGCACGAAGAAGCGAAACTGGTGAGCTGTACCCGGGGCGCGATCTACGACGTGATCGTTGATCTGCGGCCGGGTTCGTCAACCTATCACCAGCACGTCGCCGAGACGCTTTCGGCGGACAACGGCCGGATGCTTTATATCCCGGAAGGCTTCGCCCACGGCTTTCAGACGCTGGCGGACGATACCGAAGTTTTCTACCAGATGTCGGAGTTCTATGACCCGGAATCGGCGCGTGGAGTGCGCTGGAACGATCCCGCGTTTCAGATCCAGTGGCCGGAGGCAGAGCGGATCATGATTGCTCGCGACCGGGAATATCCACTGGTAAAAGGCTGAGGCCGCTTCCAGCCTTGCACGTGACTATCTTGAACGCGAACATGAACGCCATCACCAAAACGGTTGCGGTGACTCCCGGGACGGCGGGCGAGGAGATGTATCGCCTGATCGAGGAGCTCTATCCCATTTGCCGCAGCATTACGGGAGATGGGTTGCGCGCGACCCTGCGGCGGATTCAACGCGAAATTCCGCTGGCGATCCGCGAGGTGCCCAGCGGCACCCAGGTGTTTGACTGGACGGTCCCGCGGGAATGGAATATCCGCGATGCCTATGTAAAGAATTCGGCGGGGGAGCGGGTCATCGATTTTCATCGCTCCAACCTGCAGGTGGTGAATTACAGCGTACCGGTCAGGCGCAGCATGTCGTTGCGGGAATTGCGGGAGCACCTGCATACCCTGCCGGATCGTCCGGAGTGGATTCCCTATCGCACGTCCTACTACAAGGAATCCTGGGGATTCTGCCTGAGCCAGCGCCAGCTCGACACCTTGCCCGAGGGCGAGTACGAGGTGGTGATCGATTCGTCGCTCGAGAACGGACACCTCAGCTATGGTGAATACCTGCTGGCGGGCGAAAGCGCGGACGAAATCCTGATTTCATGCCACTCCTGCCATCCCTCGCTGTGCAACGACAATCTTTCTGGTATTGCGGTGGCGGTAAACCTCGCCCGCGAGTTAGCGGAGCGGCCGCATCATCGGTATTCCTACCGCTTCCTGTTTGTTCCAGGAACCATCGGAGCCATTACGTGGTTGAGCCAGAACGAGGCGGGGATTTCGCGAATCAAGCATGGGCTGGTGCTGGCCGGAGTCGGCGATCCGGGCAAGTTTTCCTACAAGAAAAGCCGGCGGGGCACCGCCGAAATCGATCGCGTTGCCGCCCACGTGTTGGAGAAATCTGCGCACCCGTTTGAAATTGCCGAGTTCTCGCCGTATGGCTACGACGAGCGTCAGTATTGTTCCCCGGGAATCAATCTGGCGGTGGGAAGGTTCTCGCGCAGCCCTTATGGCACTTTTCCGGAGTATCACACTTCAGCCGACAATCTGGATTTTGTGCGGCCCACGGCGCTCGAGGAATCGCTCGCCATCTGTCGCAAGATATTCGGCGTGCTGGAGAACAACAAGATCTACCAGAATCTGAATCCAAAGTGTGAACCTCAACTGGGGAAGCGCGGGCTTTATCGCGCCATCGGCGGCCAGGCGGATACGGGCGCGCGCGAGATGGCCATGCTGTGGGTGTTGAATCTGTCCGACGGCGGTCATTCGCTGCTGGACATCGCGGAGCGGTCAGGACTCGATTTCGATGCCATCGAGTTCGGCGCCCGCACGTTGCGGGAACACGGTTTGCTGAAAGAGTGCGGGCAGGCGGTAGCCTGATCGCAAAAGTCGATCTGGGCCAGGAGAAAATATATGAATTCCGTTTTTACCGACGCAGTGGTGAGTGATGATGTCCGGCGCAAGAGCCTCTATGAAGGACAACTCTTTGTTTACAACTCGTGTCCGGCGTCCCTCGCCTTCTGCGAATTTGCCCGGGAAATGATTCGCGAGGCTTTCGGCACGCTGGATCCGGAAACGGCGCAGTACCACCTGCCGGTCGAGGAGTACGCCGCCCTGCTGGCGCAGCTGAAGCCGAAGTTCATCCATCATCCGAAATCCAAGCAATATATTCGGGAGATCCTGCAAACCCTGGGCTGCGATCCCGAGCAGACCTATTTCGACGTGCCCCGTATGCGCACGGCGACCTCGGACGACTATTTGAAGTCGGGAATTGCCTATGCTTTTCACCCCCACCGCGACACCTGGTATTCGGCGCCTTCCTGCCAGCTCAACTGGTGGCTTCCGATCTACCAGATTGTGCCCGCCAACAGCATGGCGTTTCATCCCCGCTACTGGAGCCAGGGCGTGCGCAACGGATCGCGCGACTATAACTACGCCGAATGGAACCGCACCAGCCGGCAGACGGCGGCGCAGCATATCAAGACCGATACTCGCAAACAGCCGAAGGCGGAGGAGCCCATGGAACTCGATCCCCAGATACGGCTGATCCCACCGCCCGGGGGCATCATCATTTTTTCGGGAGCTCAAATGCATTCGACCGTGCCCAACGATTCAGGCAAGACCCGGTTCAGCATCGATTTCCGGACGGTGAACCTTAGCGATGCCCAGGCCGGACGCGGCGCTCCGAATGTCGATTCAGAATGCACCGGCACCACCATGGGAGATTATTTGCGGAGCACCGATCTGGCGCACATTCCAGATGACGTGATCGCGAAGTACGACACTCCGCCGCGGGTATTGAGCGTCGCCGACTAGCGTCGCCGAATTCCGACTGGAGTCGCCCAGTCGAGAGCGGCGGAAATGCCCGCCAGGGAAACGTAATGGCCGATCTCAGAACGCTAACCCGCCAGAGGGTGTTGGTGACCGGAGGACGGGGATTCCTCGGCTCGAATCTGGGGGCGCGCCTGGCGGAGCTGGGAGCTGAAGTTCACGCCACCAGTACGCAGCCGCCGGCCGCAGCTTCATCCGGGATGCGCTGGCATCGGGTGGATTTTACTGATGCCGGCGAAGTCCGCGACCTGCTGGACCGGGTGCGTCCCGAGATTATTTTTCATCTTTCAGGGCACGGCGTTGGAGCGCCGGACCTGGAGCACGTCCTGCCTACGCTTCACCAGGACCTGGGGGCGACTGTAAACCTTCTGACCGCGGTGGCCGAGCGCAAGACCACACGGAGAATCCTTCTGGCCGCCTCGATGGAGGAGCCGACGGCCTCCGATGCGCATATTCCTCCAGCCAGCCCATACGCGGCCGCGAAATGGGCGGCAGGAGTCTATGCCCGCATGTTTCACGCGCTTTATAAGACACCGGTGGTCATGGTCAGGCCGTTCATGGCTTACGGACCTGGGCAGCGCGCGCATAAATTGATTCCGCACGTGACCCTGACCCTGCTGCAGGGCCAGTCGCCGAAGCTTTCGAGCGGGCAGCGGCCGGTGGACTGGGTCTATGTCGATGACGTGGTCGAAGGCATGATCGCGGCGGCGCTGGTTCCCGGAGTTGAGGGATGCACCTTCGACCTGGGTTCGGGTGAGCTGGTTTCCATTCGTACCGTAGTCGAGAAGCTGATTGAAATTACGGGCTCGCAAGTGGCTCCCGGGTTTGGGGCATTCCCAGACCGGCCGCTCGAGCGAGTGCGGGTGGCAGATACCGCTCCGGCGGCCGAGAGGCTGGGCTGGAAGTCGACTACGCCGCTCGATGCCGGCCTGAGGCAAAACGGTCTCCTGGTACGACCGCGAGTTGCGTAAGACGGCTGAACTTCGAGTTTGAAACATCCGCGCCGGCGGTCAAAACGCCGGTGCGCAAATGGCAATTAGAAAGGGAAGATAAAAACTAGTGAGCGCCACCAACTCCAATCATTCAAGTCATTCCAACTGCCGGTTCTGCGGCTCCGCCCTGAGCGCCACTTTCGTCGATCTGGGAATGTCTCCGCTTGTGCGAGAGTTTCCTGAGCTCGGACCAGCTTATCCAGATGGAGCCGTTCTACCCTCTGAAGGTGACGGTTTGCGGGAAGTGCTTCCTGGTGCAATTGCCGGAATTCGTCAGCCGGGAGCACATCTTCACCGAGTACGCGTACTTTTCCTCCTATTCAGACAGCTGGCTGGCGCACGCCAAGGCCTATACCGACCAGATGACCAGGCAGTTTAATCTGAACGGGCAGAGCCTGGTCGTTGAACTGGCCAGCAACGACGGATACCTGCTGCAATACTTCGTGGAAAAGAAAATTCCGGTGCTGGGGATCGAGCCCGCGGCGAATGTCGCAGCCGTGGCGGTCGAGAAAGGCATTCCCACGCTGGTCAAGTTTTTCGGCCGCGAAACCGCCAAAGAATTGGTCGCGGAGGGCAAGCAGGCCGACGTGATTCTGGGGAACAACGTGCTGGCCCAGGTTCCGGACCTGAACGATTTCGTGGCCGGCATCAAGCTGCTGCTCAAGCCCGAGGGCGTGGTCACCATCGAATTCCCTCATCTGATGCGATTGATGGAGGAAAATCAGTTTGACACGATCTATCACGAACACTTTTCCTACTTTTCCTTCCTGACGGCGGAAAAGATTTTTGCGGCGCACGGCATGACGCTTTTTGATGTCGAGGAACTGCCGACCCATGGCGGTTCGCTGCGCATCTATGCGCAACACACCGAGAACAAGTCGCGGCCGGTCAGCGCGCGGGCCCACGAGTTGCGGGCGCGCGAGGAAAAAGCCGGACTGACCAGGCTCGAATCGTATTCGCGGTTTGAAGAGCAGGTGAAAGAGACCAAGCGCAAGCTGCTGGAGTTTCTGATCGAGGCCCGGCGCGCGGGCAAGAAGGTGGTGGGTTACGGAGCGCCGGGAAAAGGCAACACGCTGCTGAACTACTGCGCGATCCGCACCGACTTCCTGGACTACACGGTGGACCGGAACCCTTATAAACACGGGCGATTTACCCCCGGGACGCGCATTCCGATTTTTCCGGTCGACAAGATTCGCGAGACCAAACCCGACTATCTTCTGATTTTGCCCTGGAATTTGAAGGATGAAATCATGAGCGGGATGGCTTACATCCGGGAGTGGAAAGGCCAATTCGTGGTTCCGATTCCCGAAGTGAAGGTGTACTCGTGAGCAGCGAAAACGGTTTGCGTCCGCCTGTCCGGCTGGCGTCCGTGGAGGGAGGACATTCATGAAGGTTGTTCTTTTTTGTGGCGGGCTGGGTATGCGGATCCGCGACGCCGAGGACCTGCCCAAACCCATGGTGCATATTGGCTACCGTCCCATCCTGTGGCATGTGATGAAGTATTACGCTCATTTCGGGCACAAGGATTTCATTCTTTGCCTGGGATATCGCGCGGACGCGGTCAAGAACTACTTCCTTAACTACAACGAATGCGCCTCTAACGATTTCATTCTGTCGGGCGGGGCCAAGAACCTGGAGTTGCTCAACAGCGACATTCAGGATTGGCGCATTACCTTTGCCGACACGGGAATCAATTCGAATATTGGACAGAGGCTGAAGGCAGTGGAAAAATATCTGGACGGAGAAGAGGAGTTTCTCGCCAACTATAGCGATGGCCTTACCGATTTACCGCTGCCCCAACAGCTGCAGCATTTTCACCAGCAGGACAAGATTGCCAGTTTCCTCTGCGTTCGCCCCAACCTCAGCTATCACATGGTTTCGGTGGAGTCCGGCAATGGCAGCCTGGTTTCAGGGATTCACGCCATCAACAACGGCAGCGTGCGCATCAACGGCGGATATTTTGTTTTCAAGAAAAAGATATTCGACTATATCCGTGAAAAAGAAGAATTGGTCCTTGAGCCCTTCCAGCGGTTGCTGGAAGAGAAGCAGCTGATTGGATATCCCTATGACGGTTTTTGGGCCAGCATGGACACCTTCAAGGACAGAATGCAACTGGAAGGCCTGTATTCGGGAGGCTCCGCCCCCTGGGAAGTCTGGAAGGGCAATGGCAAATAGCAGGCTACGCGCGATTCGGAACGGGGTTTCATGCTGCCTCTGAAACTGCTGCCGGAGCCCGGCGGGAAGGTGCTGTGTCTGGGGGCCCACTCCGATGACATTGAAATCGGCTGCGGCGGAACCGTGCTGCAGCTGCTTTCCGTGCGCCCCAATCTGGAAGTGTGGTGGGTAGTTTTCAGCGCGGGGCGGGAACGCGAACGGGAAGCCCGCGCCAGTGCGGCGCTATTCCTTAAGCAGGCGAAGCGCAAGAAGGTGATCGTGAAGAAGTTTCGCGACGGATTTTTCCCCTACCAGGGTACGGGTATCAAGGAGTTTTTCGAGAAGCTAAAAGGTGAAATCGATCCCGACCTGGTCTTTACCCACTACCGCCACGATCGTCACCAGGACCATCGAACCATCAGCGATTTGACCTGGAACACCTTCCGCAAACATCTGGTTCTGGAGTATGAGATTCCGAAGTACGACGGGGACCTGGGCTCGCCCAACCTGTTCGTCCCCCTCAATCGACGGATCTGCAAGCGCAAGATCCAGCATATCTGCGACGTTTTCCAGACCCAGAGTAATAAGGCGTGGCTGACCGAGGATACGTTTCAGGCCATGCTGAGGCTGCGGGGCGTGGAGTGCGCCGCGCCAGATAAGTACGCGGAAGCGTTCTACTGTCGCAAGCTGGTTTTCGGAACGGAGAGTATTTGACCATGAAGCCGGATGCAAGCCGTCAGCCAACGCTCGGACCGGGCGGAGGGCGCCGTCTCAAGGTCAGTATCGGGCTCCCTGTCTACAACGGCGAAACCTATCTGCGAGGTTTGCTGGATTCCGTGCTGGCGCAGACCTTTGGCGAATTTGAGCTGATTATTTCTGACAATGCATCCACGGATGCCACGGAGACGATTTGCCGGGAATACGAGGCGGCGGATGCCCGCATTCACTATCATCGGCAGGCCCGAAACCACGGTGTCACCTGGAATTTTCGTCAGGTGGTGTTGCTGTCGTCGGGCACGTATTTCCTTTGGACCTCTCATGATGACCTGATGGCGCCGAAGTACGTGGAGCGCTGCGTGGAGGTTCTGGACAAGGATCCAAGTGTCGTCCTGTGCCATTCGAGCTCGATCTACCTGGATGACGCGGGCAACCAGTTTGAGCCCAAAACACAATTTGTGTTCGATCAACCCGAGCCGCACCAGCGCTTCCGCAGGCTGATGTCGATGAGCCACAATTGCATGGTGCTCTACGGACTGATCCGGATGGATGTTCTGAGAAAGACTTCGATCCAGGCTGATTTCGCCGATGGCGATCGTTGCGCACTCGCGGAATTGGGGTTGCATGGCAGATATCACCGCATTGCCGAGCCGCTGTTCTTCCATCGTGAGCACGCGAGCAGGTTTACCCACCAGCATCCCAGCCGGCAGGCGCGAACCCGGCTGGCGAATCCTGACCGCCCCATGCGATTGGTCTTTCCCGTCTTCCGAGTCCTGAAGGAGGGCGTACTGGCCGTACATCGGGCGCCGCTTGGCCGGATGGAGCGCTTCCGCTGCTACCTGGAGCTGGTGAACTGGGTGCGCAGGTATATAGGTTTGCTGTGCAGCGACTTGAAATTCGCGTTCATCGATCTGACATCATCGGGTTCCAGGCTCGGCGCCTCGAAGCCGCTAGAGCCGGATGCTGCGCGCACGGATAGCGTTTCGCACTAGTTGCAAAAATTCCAATACATGATGAACCGGTTCAATGTCGCACTCATAAAGGCTCGAGTTTCAGGTTTGATTAATATCCTGTCCCAGATTGAATATTTATGCCCCGCGCCCGACGCATAGCTCAAAACATATTGTCGAACTGGTTTGCGCTGTTCGTCACCACTGTGGTGGGCTTTTTCCTTTCCCCGTACGTGGTGCATCATCTCGGCAGTGTGGTGTATGGAGTTTGGGTGATTGTATCGTCCCTCGTGGCGTACATGAACCTGCTCGACCTGGGACTGCAGAGCGCGGTGGTCCGCTTCGTTTCCAAGGGAGTTGCGCAGGAAAATCACGACGAATCCAACCAGACGGTTTCGGGAGCTCTTTGGATCCGGCTGTGGGTAAGCCTGGCCATCATAGCCGCCGGGTTGGTCGTTTCTTTCGGATTCAAGCGCATTTTCGTTGTACCGGTCGATCTTCAGCGAACCGCAAGCGTGGCGGTGCTGGTCAGCGCGGTCACGGTCGCCATCAATCTCTGGTGCGGTGTATTCCGCGGGGTGCTGGTGGCGCTGCACCGCTACGACTTGACCAGCATTGCTCTGGTGCTGCAAACCTGTGTTCGCGCCACTGGTTTCGTATTTCTGTTGCGGTCCGGGCACGGAATTCTGGCACTGGCATTGTGGGAGCTGGGCACGTCCCTGGCGGCCAACGCTGCCATCATAGTTTTTTGTTTCCGGGTTTATCCGCGGCTGAAGGTCGTTTTTGGTCGTCCCGACGGGCCCACCTCTGCGGAAGCTTTGGAGCTACAGCTCTTATGTATTCCTGATAAATTTGGGAGTTCAGGTCGCCTACTACACCGATAACCTGGTAGTGGGAATCTTTTTAGGCCCTGCGGCGGTTACGCTGTACGCCATCGGCGGAGTCCTCATCGGTTACGCGCGCCAGATTGTCGCGTCGATGACAACGACCTTCGCGCCTTTGGCCAGTACCTTTGAAGCAGAAGGAAAGTTCGACAATCTGCACCGGTTGCTCATTCATGGCACCCGGGCCTCCCTCGTGGTTTCCCTGCCGATCGAGGTAGCCCTGCTGTTCCGGGGAGAAACCTTCATCCGGCTTTGGATGGGTCCTCAATATGCCCAGCCGTCCGCCATGGTGATGAAGATTCTCTTGCTGTCGGTGGTGTTCAGTTCGGCAAATTCCACCAGCAACGGCGTGGCCTACGGCATGGAGAAGCTCAAGCGAGTTACGCTCTGGGCCGTGGTCGAAGCCTCGGCCAATCTGCTTCTCAGCGTAATCCTGGTCCATAAGATCGGCATCTATGGGGTGGCGTGGGGTACGGCCATCCCCAGCGTGATCATCGAAATGTTCCTGTGGCCGCGTTACGTCTGCGAATTGGTGGTGATGCCGGTACGGACCTATCTGTGGCAGACCTGGATTCGAACCGCGCTGGCGGTGGTTCCCTTCGGACTGGCTTGTGCCGTGGCCGAACGAATGTGGCCGGCGCGGAATCTCGCAGTGTTCTTTCTGCAAATCGCGGCTTTATTGCCGCTGGTCCCGCTTGGTCTCGTGCTGGTGTTCCGAGGCGAGGGCGTGACACAATTCCGGGAATGGATGAAACGTAGGAACGAAGCGCAACGGTCTATCGAGGAATATGAATCTTCCACAACCACTGTCGGGTAGCGTAGGCGTCATTGCTCTGGTACCAGATCAGTGGGACCCCCACTGGCAGCCTAGACACCAAGTGCTCAGCCGGCTGGCGGAGTATTTCCAGGTGGTTTGGGTTAATTATCCGCCGCGGTGGCGCCAGTCGGTTTCGGCGCTGCGCGAGCACCGCGCGGCCCTGGCGGACCGTCCAGCTACCCCTCCGGGATTGCAGATCTACCAGCCCGAGTTCTGGCTCCCGAATCTCGGTCGTCCGGACTGGTTGGCGGATCTTGCGCAGCGAAAGCGGCTCGAGCGCGCTGCCCAGCTGCTGCGTGCGCGGGGATGTACGCGACTGGTTCTGTACCTGTGGCGGCCTGAGTTTGTGGATACTCTCAAGCAATTACCTCACGATCTCAGTATCTACCACATTGACGACGAATATTCGTTCTCTCCCACAGAGGCGGAAATGAGTCCGGCCGAACGCCGACTGCTGGAAACGGTGAATCAGGTTTTTATCCATTCGGCAACGCTCATGCAGAAGAAGGGCTCCATTAATCCGAACACGGAGTATGTCCCCAACGGGGTGGACTACCAGCTGTATGCCACTCCCGTGCCCGAGCCCGAGGACCTGCGCGACATTCCGCATCCCCGGGTCGGATACGTGGGATATCTGAAGCGCATGCTGGACTGGCCCCTGCTGCTCGAATTAAGTACGAAAAACCCCCAGTGGTCTTTCGTCCTGCTAGGGCCCAAGAGTCCACATCCCGACATCGAGGCCGTAATCCAGCAGATGACACGGTTGCCGAACGTACATTTCCTGGGGGGAAAGCGCACCGAACGCCTGGGCGCCTATCCGCAGCATTTTGACGTTTGCATCATGCCTTACATTCTGGATGACTATACCAAGTACATCTATCCTCTAAAACTGCATGAGTACCTGGCCAGTGGTACGCCGGTGATTTCTGCCCGGATACCTGTTGTCGAGGATTTCAGAAAGGTCGTGTCCATCGCGGGTGACAGCAAGGAGTGGTCGCAGGCGATCGAACGCGCGTTCTCCCGGGAAGAGACCAACGACGTTCGCCGGGCTGAGCGTCAAGCCGTCGCTCGACAACACGATTGGGGAACCCTGGTCGAGAAAATTGCTCGCGTCATTGGACAACGCCTTGCCATTCAAATTCCAAGGAATGATGTAGCAGAACAGGATTCGGTAGATTTCGAGAGCGCCGCCGATCTGCACTAAACCCTCGATTGCCAGATCCGGGCGTCAAAAGAACGGATCCAGCATTCGCGAAACATGCGGATGCGCCCAGGCCCTTGGGATACTCCTGAATGGGGTGTCTCGACCGGTTACCCTCAAGTTCGTTGACTGGTTACATTCGTGTGGTTACCGGAGTTGGGTTGTATCCCCCAAAGGTGCCGTTCCGTTTTTTCGCCCGTATGGTAGACTCCCCTTCAGCGTATCGGTTCCCCCCCTTAATCTGACCGTCCCCCGAGCCTAGCCGGAGGTGTGACCCTGTGCATGATTCTGGATTTTTGGGCGTGGCGCAAAATTTGAGAAACCGATTTCTGGACCTCCGTATTCGGTATGGACTATCGGAGGCGGCACGGGCCGAGTCGAAGCGCGAGCTGCGAACGGGAGCCCGTCAAGACGTTCCCATCGACGATGCGGTTACCGAGGCGTTAGCCTGGATCGCACGGGCGCAGGACAATTCGACCTCCGCCGATGGCGGTGTTGCCCGGCACTATTCCCTGATTTCAGGGTGGGGTCCGTCCTATCCGGAGTCCACCGGATACATTGTTCCCACCATCATCCGGGAGGCGCGCGCCCAAGGCGATGCCAATTTGCTGGATCGCGCCCGGACCATGCTGGACTGGCTGGCCAGCATCCAGATGTCAAGTGGCGGGTTTCGGGGTGGCGCCATAGACAGTTCTCCCGTGGTTGCGGTTACGTTTAATACCGGCCAGATCCTGCTCGGCTTGGCCGCAGGAGTGAAACAGTTTGGATCGCCCTACCGCCAGGCGATGGTAGCGGCTGCGGACTGGCTGGTGCGCACGCAGGATAGCGATGGGTGTTGGCGTAAACACCCGACGCCTTTCGCCGCCCCAGGAGAAAAGTCCTACGAGACCCATGCCGCCTGGGGTCTGTTCGAAGCTGCCGCGGTGGAACCGGGCCGTGGCTACGCGGAAGCTGCCATGCGAAACATGCACTGGGCGCTCTCCCAGCAGGACGGCGGAGGTTGGTTCGCCAACTGTTGCCTGACCGATCCGGTCAATCCTCTGACCCATACCCTGGGCTACGTGCTGCGCGGTCTGATAGCAGGCTACGAATTCTCCGGGGATAGCAAGATTCTTCATGAGGCTTGCCGGACTGGAGAAGGCGCCTTGACCGCGCTTCAGGCTGACGGGTTTCTGCCCGGTCGGCTGGACAGCCAGTGGCGGGGAGCCGTTTCCTGGGCATGCTTGACGGGTACCGTGCAATTGGCCGCCTGCTGGCTCCTGTTGTACCGCGCCACAGGCGATGCTCGCTTCCGGAAGGCGGGAATGCTCGCCAACCGCTATGTGCGTTCCACGGTGCGCCTGGATGGCCCGCCTGAGACCCGGGGTGCGGTAAAAGGGAGTTTCCCCGCTTCGGGAGGCTATTGCAAATTCCAGTATCCCAATTGGGCATGCAAGTTCTTTATCGACTCCAACAGTCTGGAAAAAGCCATCTGCGAGGAGGAAAGTGAGTCTGCAGTTCTATTCCACGCTCGCGCCGCCAGTCCCACTAATTGACAGGGTTGCCGCAACGGATCCGGCCAATCCGTTTCATACCTCGGAATATGCCAGAGCGTGCGAATCATTGGGCGACCAGCCATCCTTTATAGGCCTGTGCCGTGGCGACGAAGTCGAGTCGGGCTGTATTGGCTTTTTGTCCGGCTCGTTTCTGCGGCGCGCTCTTCTCATTCCCTCTCTACCCGGCGTCTCCAGCCCCGATGTCTTTTGGCCGGGTCTCCTGGATCTTTGCCGTGGGCTCAAAGTCTGGCGCCTCCAGATTGACAGCTATGGCTCACCTGCCGGAGACATTCCTCAGCTTCCGGGAGAAGTTACGCGGCGTCAGCGTCAGGAATATGTGCTGGATCTGCAGCACGAAAATCCTTTGAGCGGCGCCAGCAGTCAGCATCGCCGGAATATTTCCCGCGCAGTCAAGGCTGGCTTGTCGATCCGCCGCAGCCGCGAAGCATCAGCTTGCGCGCAACACCTCGAATTGATGAACGCTTCGCTGGAGCGGCGGGCCCAACGGGGAGAGGAAGTCGAAACCGATTTGCAAGGGGCACGGCCAGGAGCCCTGCTGGCCAGCAACGCGGGCGAACTGTTTCAGGCGGTGGACGGAGATCGAGTGCTGTCTTCGATGCTGGTCTTGCGAGCGAAACAGGGCGCATACTACGAATCGGCAGGCACTTCGCCGGACGGGATGAAGATGGGAGCCTCACCGTTTCTGGTGTCCAGCGTGGCCCATGTTCTCAAACAGGAAGGCTGCCGCGTCTTCAACCTCGGAGGCGCGACCCCTGACAATCCGGGCCTGCTCCGGTTCAAAGCCGGATTTGGGACCCGAGAGGTCGCGCTTGAAGCGGCTACGTTTTGTCCCAAGTCCCCGGTCGAAGCCAAAGTGCATTCCGCCCTGCGGACGGGTTTGGGATGGATCAGAAACTCATAGTTTAAGATATCTATTCCGGGCGCAGGTTTATCGGGTTGGTTGGCTGCATCGCCGCAGACGGTCTGAACGGCAGGAGAACGGGCCTTGTATCTGAATTTCTTTGGCTTGAGGGAGCAACCCTTCGGGGTCACTCCAGACCCGCGATTCCTCTATCTCAGCGAGGCCCACAAAGAGGCGCTCGCCTCGCTGTACTACGGCATCGAGGCCAATCGCGGATTCATCGGGCTCATCGCCCAACCCGGCATGGGCAAGACCACCATGCTGTTCCATCTGCTGGAGACGTTCCGCACTTCGGCCCGCATCGCATTTCTCTTTCAGACGCATTGCAACTCGCGGGAGTTCATGCGCCTGCTGCTGGCGGAATTGGGCTGCGAGGAAGACACGCAAGACCTGGTTCGCATGTATGACGAATTCAACAAGCGCCTGCTGCAGATCGCACGGGAAGGCAATCGCCTGATCGTGGTGGTTGATGAAGCGCAAAACCTTGAACCTGAAGTGCTGGAGACGTTGCGGCTGCTATCCAATTTTGAGACTTCGCAGGCCAAGCTGATGCACATTATTCTTGCGGGACAGCCGGCCCTGGCGCAAAAGCTGGCCAGTCCTCGCCTGGCACAGTTGCGTCAGCGGGTCTCGATCGTGCAGGGCCTGGCGCCACTCTCTCACGGGGAAGTGAAGAATTATGTGGAGCACCGGCTGCGTGTTGCCGGCTATAGAGGTGGCCCCATTTTTACCGACGCGGCCTACGAGGCGATCGCAGTCGCTACCGAGGGCATTCCCAGGAACGTAAATAATTTCTGCTTCAGTGCGCTCTCGCTGGCCTGTGCGACGCGGAAGAGGATGGTCGACTCGGATGTGGTAAATGAGGTCCTGGCTGACCTTGACATTAAGAGACTCACCTGGGGCTTGCCCTCCGAGAGCCTCGAGTCGCCCTTCAGTCGCCCTCCCGATGTAGCGAATTCTCTGGCGGAGCCGGAAAACTATAAAGAGATTTCGAATGCCGCCGAAGCAGCGGCCTACATGCAGCAAGTCGCCCTGAAATTGCGGAATTGGCGAGAGTCGCTCGTAAAAGCACCCGATGGCGTTCGACGTGATCCGACCCAATCAACAAGGGATCAAGGCCGCTGATCGGCGGGGTGGCATGTTTTCGGTTGGTTGTTTCGGCCTTCGGGCTTTGCGGAGGGCCGCTCGCAGCCCGGTCCGCGGCGTCTCCATCATAGATTCCAGAGATTCGTTTAGCGTGCTTCGTCCCGCACGAGCGTAAGTCTTCAGGACCCCAGGCTCACCGTCCGTCGGCGCTCCCTTTCAAGACCTTGGCGTTGGATCCCTCACTTTCTCTCCGCAATCCCGTTACCGACGGCAATTGACTCAAATTTTTGCGATAGTACACTCGACACTCAGGAGTTGTGTGGATGCATATTCTTCACGTAGTAGGTGCGCGGCCGAATCTCATGAAAGTCGCGCCCGTGCTCAGCGCACTCAAGCAGTACCCGAAAATAAAGCAGACCTTGATTCATACCGGGCAGCACTACGACTCCAACATGTCCGATGTCTTCTTTCAGCAGCTTGAGATACCGGCGCCAGACGTCAATCTGGGAGTGGGGTCGGGAAGCCATGCCCGCCAAACCGCGGAAATCATGACGCGCTTTGAGCCCATTGTCCTGGAACACAAGCCTGACCTGGTGTTGGTGTACGGAGATATCAACTCCACCGCGGCAGCGGCCCTGGTTTGCTCGAAGCTGCAGATCCAGGTGGGACACGTGGAAGCCGGTCTTCGTTCCTTCGATCGCACCATGCCGGAAGAAATCAACCGGCTGGTCACGGACCAGCTGGCCGACCTGTTGTTCACGCCGTCCGAAGACGGCGACAAGAATCTTGCTCACGAAGGCATTCCCGCAAGCAGAGTGCACCTCGTGGGCAACGTCATGATCGATTCGCTGGTCCGGCTGTTGCCCGTGGCAATGGAAACAAAAATGAACGGATTGCCCGATCGCTACATTCTGGTCACCCTCCATCGTCCGGCAAATGTGGATGACGATCGGGCCTTGAAGGTGATCCTGGGATATCTGCTCGAACTCAACGACCGGATGAAAGTTGTTTTTCCCGTGCATCCCCGCACGCGCCAGCGTATTGCAGACTTCGGGATTGATGCCAGCAATCTCGACTTGCGCGAACCCCTGCCCTACATCGAGTTCCTGTCTTTGCAGCGACGCGCCACCGCGGTAGTGACCGATTCCGGCGGCATCCAGGAAGAAACCACCTACCTGAAGGTGCCCTGCCTGACCTTGCGCAGCAACACGGAACGACCCGTGACCATCACCATGGGGACGAATATCCTGGTGGGACAGGATGGAGCCACGCTACGCGCCGAGCTGGCCAAGATCCTGGAGGGCAAACAAAAGCAAGGTACAGTTCCCCCTCTCTGGGACGGACGGGCCGGCCACCGGATTGCGGAAATCTTGAATAAGCTCTAACCCGCACTGCCGCCCGGGAATGAATGGCTCGTTCCTATACTTTTGCAGACTCTTTCTAAGGGTAAAGGTATACGCCGGGGAGACCGAGTGACCATAGTCACCATCTGGCGGCGGGCGCATTGGAGCGCGCTGGGATAAAATCGAGCCAGTGAATTCCGGCGGAGTGGCTGCGGCAAAAAACCTAAAACGAACTGCGACGCGACCCACTTGGGCCCAGGTCTCGCTCGCAAACCTGCGCTACAACTTCGGCGTTGTGCAGCGCCACATTGGGGCGGAACGTGCTGTCTGCGCCATTGTGAAGGCCGATGCCTACGGTCATGGTGCAACCGAGTGTGCGTGCGCGCTCGAGGAGGAGGGGGCGCGCTGGCTGGGCGTGACTTCACTTGATGAAGCGATTCCCTTGCGCGAAGCCGGGATTCGCACCCGCATCCTGCTGATGACCGGGTTCTGGCGAGGTGAAGAAGAAGAAATTATTCGCCTGCAGTTAACTCCGACGGTTTGGGAAGCAGGCCAGGTCAAGTTACTGGAAAAAGCTGCTGCCTCCCTGGGTTTGGCCAGGCATGCCGTTCACCTGAAGGTGGACACGGGGATGGGCCGCCTGGGAGTCACTCTGGAAGACTTGCGCCGGATCTGCTCCGTTCTGAAGTCTTCATCGCACCTGTTGCTGGAAGGTCTTTCGACTCACTTTGCTTCCTCGGAAGTTCTCGATGCGCCGTCCGTCGATGAGCAGTTGAAGAGGTTCGAGGAGGCGCGTGAGATCCTGCGCAACCAGGGATTCGATCCGCCGCTCATACACGCCGCCAACACCGGAGCGATTATTTCCAAGCGAGAGTCCTGGAACACGATGGTGCGGCCCGGAATAGCCCTTTACGGTTACCACTTGCCCTTTGAGCGTGCGGGAAGAGAAGTCAGCGGCAGCGGACTGCGTCTCGGCCTTAAGCCTGTACTGACCTGGAAGACCCGGATCCTTTCCCTGCGCGAAGTTCGACCCAACCAGCCTTTGGGCTATGGCGGGACTTACGTCACCAAAGCCTCAGCCCGGATTGCAGTTCTTCCCGTCGGTTATGCCGACGGATTAAACCGCGCTATCTCCTCCTGCGGGCGAGTGATTGTGCGCGAGCACTACGCTCCCATCGTGGGCCGTATTTCCATGGATCTGACGCTGGTGGACGTAACCGGTCTCCCCGGCGCGTCCGTGGGGGACGAAGTAATCTTGCTCGGCTCCTGCGACGGTTTGAACGTGGACGCTCACAAGCACGCCGTACTCGCCAGCACCAATGTGTACGAAATTCTTTGCGCAATCTCCAAGCGAGTGCCCAGGAAGTACAGCTAAGTTCATCCACCGAAAACCAAGGCCATGGCCCGGAGGCGCAGAGGTCAGATCACAGCTTCCCGGCCCCACATCCATCCTATTGGCCAAGCTTTCTTGCTCCGCAAACCCCAGTCTTCCTCTCCCTGCCTGCTGATGAGACAATAACCAATCATCATGCGGGCCCTTCTTGAAGATGTTCGCTCCGGGGAAGTGACCAGCCACGAGGTGCCGCAGCCCGAGCTGCGTCCTGGCGGCATTCTGGTGCGGACCGCCTTCTCGGCAATCAGCGCCGGCACCGAACTCGCTCATCGCGAGCAGGTAGAAAAATCTCTGCTGGGGAAAGCTCTGGCTCGTCCCGACCTGGTCCGCCAGGTGATCGATTTTGCCCGGACCGCAGGGGTCAAAGCGGCGTATCAGCGGGTGCAATCTCGCCTGGACATGCTCGCTCCTCTGGGATATAGCTGCGCCGGAATTGTGATTGCCGCAGGCCAGGGGGTGAACGAGTTTCATCCCGGCGATCGGGTTGCTTGCGCGGGCGCGGGCTACGCCAGTCATTGCGAGGTCAACTTCATCCCCAAGAATCTCGCCGTCCGGGTTCCGGATGGGGTTTCGCTGGAGGCGGCCTCGTTGGGTGCAATCGGAGCCATTGCGCTCCAGGGGTTCCGGCAGAGTCAGACAGTGCTGGGAGAAGTGGTAGCCGTGATCGGCGCCGGCCTGGTCGGAGCGCTCACCATTCTGCTGGCCAAAGCGGCGGGCTGTCGCGTCATCGCCATTGATCGGGACCCGCAAAGAGTGGAACGCGCGCGGCAGTTTGGCGCCGATCTGGCGCTGGAGTCGGGGGACCGCGATACGCCGTCGCGAGTCAAGGACTTTGCCCGCTACGGAGTCGATGTCGCGATCGTTACGGCGGCAAGTCCGTCCGCCGAGCCCATCGAGCTGGCGGCAAATATCTCCCGCGATCGCGGGCGCATCGTGGTCGTGGGCACGGTGGATCTCGGAGTCTCCCGCCAGACCATGTACATGAAGGAGCTTTCCCTGGTTCTTTCTCGTTCCTACGGTCCGGGCCGCTACGATTCTCAGTACGAAGAAGATGGGCTGGACTACCCTGTCGGTTATGTGCGCTGGACAGAGAAGCGGAACATCGAAGCCTTTCTGGATTTGCTGGCTTCGGGTGCAATCAATGTTTCGCCCTTTGTCGAGAAGCGTTGCCCGGTGGAGCAGGGAAGCGCGGCCTATCAGGAGTTGAAAGATGGCAACGCGTATACGGTCCTGGTCGAATATCCCAACCGGGCCTTGATAAAAATGCCCGCCCCGTCAAGCGGCCCGGCGCCAGCGTCGCGGGCGCCGCGTAACCAGAACTCAGAATAAGTTGCATCGGGGCTGGCAACTTCGCGCGCGCCGTCATCTTTCCCGCACTGCGGAACAGTCGGGGGGTTGCCCTGCACTCGGTCGCGACCGCTTCGGGTGTTGCATCGGAGTCCGCGCGCCGGTTGTTCGGCTTTACCCGGGCGGTGGCGCCGGCGGACCTGCTCCAGGACAAGGACACCGACGTCGTTTTCGTCCTTTCCCGCCACGACAGTCATGCCCGATACGTCATTGCCGCGCTCTCCAATCACAAGCCCGTTCTGGTCGAGAAGCCCCTGGCCATCAGCCGCGAGCAACTGGACGAGATACGGTATGCCTATCAGGCGGAGAAGGAAAGAAACCCGGCCCCATTTCTGATGGTCGGCTATAACCGCCGTTTCGCTCCCTTCACCGAGAGAGTGACGCAATTCTTCGCAGGCCGCCGGGAGCCCATGGTGGTGCAAATCCGGGTCAACGCCGGATATGTCCCTCGCGAGCACTGGGTGCAGAACAGCAGCGGAGGCGGCCGAATCATCGGCGAGCTCTGCCATTTTGTGGATTGGGCGCGCTTCGTAGTGGGCTGTGGCATGGTGAGCGTCTCTGCCAACGCTCTGCCGGATGGGACCCGCTACAACCGCGACAATGTCACAGCGACAGTCGCCTTTGAGGATGGCTCCATCGCGAACATTTCCTATCTCGCCAACGGCGACCGGTCGGTTCCCAAGGAGCAGTTCGAGGTTTTCTGCGAAGGCAAGGTGGGACGGATCAACGATTTTCGCACGCTGGAACTGGCTCGCGACGGAAAGACCAGGCGCACGAAGAGGAGCCAGAACAAAGGACATGAACGGGAGATTGAACTCACCCTGGACGCCATACGCCGAGGTGGTTCTGCCTCCATTCCGTTCGAAGAACTAATCGAAGTTTCCGAAGCCACGATCGCGATTGAAGAAGCGATCGGAAGCGGAAAATTAGTGTTGCTGCGTGCCACGCGCGCTCCTGTGATTCAGGAGACCGCCCAAAACCTCTGATTTCCGAGAATCATGAGTCTCCCCTTGCCCGCCAGCGCTCCCATGGGATCAGGAGTTCGGAATTCTGACTTGAACCTGGTTTGAGTATTTGCTTTCGGTTCCGTTCTTATTGACAGACGTAGTCATGTAAAAGTAGGTTTCTCCGCTGAAGACCGAAGCGTCGGTAAAAGTGGTCTTGGGATGCGGAGAGCTGTTCATCCTGGTATACGGTCCTCTGGAGGCGACGGCGCGATACACGTTGTAACCCAGGACCGCAGCCGCCGTGGAATGCCACGACAGGGTCACGCTGTGGGCTCCCTTTTGGTTTCCATTGCCCTTGAAGGCTGCCCGCGGAGTGTTCAACGCATCACTTTGAAAGACTATGTTGCCCGCCGAACTCCCTCCGCGATGAGGCGCGAACGTTACCTTGAAGTGGACACTCTGGCCGGCGGGTACGGTGAGCGGAAACACAACTCCGCTTACTGAGTATCCCTCCCCGCTCCAGTCGGCCGATGTCACGGTAATGCCGGAATCGCCGGCTGACAGAGTACCCGTCTGGCTTTTCCTGGTGCCCACTGCCACTTTGCCAAAGTCCATCTTGGACGGTGATACGGCAAGTTCGCCAGGAGCTACGTCCCGACTCGTGCTTCCGCCCCCGCAACCGATCGAGATTGCGGTCGTCAAGATGGCCAAGCCTAAAAGCAATCGTCCATGCATGCGCGCCGTCCTCACAAAGAAATGGTTCGCGAACGAACTGTAACGCCAGACTTATGTCCGGGTGTGTTTTGATCCTTCGGCAATCGGCTGGAATTTCCCACGCAGTGAAATCGCGATGACCGCAATTCACGCCGATGAAATCCCAAATTGTTTAATGAACCCGTGAAGAAGTACGCGAGCAAGGTAACGTGGTAACCGTCAGACGAGAAGATGTCACTAGTACATAACTATGGGACGTTGCTCGGGCCCGGATGGCTTGACACGGGCATTTGTTGCAGGGGCATTGCGTAGCGCTCGCCCGGGTGAACTCATAGCATCGCGAGCACTGAAAATGCGGTGACGAGAACGCACGAGCGGAACGCTCGCGCCCGCATTGATTCCAATAGAAGAGGGCGTGAAATGTTCACGCCCTCTTTTTACTCGAAGGTTTGCAAACCCAGTGCTACGACCTAGGGAGTAGGGATCACGGCCTGGGTCTGATTCGAGTTCCCGCTTTCCTTCCCGGATCCATCCACCGCCGTGGTGACGTAGAAGTAAGTCTGGCCGGCCTGCACCGAGCTGTCGACATAGTTCGTGCCGGCGTTCATGGAATTGACTTTAGAGTACGGTCCGCCCGCCGTAGAGCCCCGATAGACGTTGTAGCCGACTACGCTGGAGGAGCTGGGGTTCCAGGACAGAGCCACGCTGTGCTGAGGCGCTGCCGCGCCGGTTCCGCTCAGAGCTTGAACCGCGGACGAGTTGGCAGCGTTGCTGTTGAAAGATCCGCTGGCCGAGGCCGCTCCGCTGGATTGGGGCGTGAAACTGACGCTAAACGACACGCTCTTTCCGGCAGCCAGGGTAAGCGGCAGCGAGAGACCACTGATCGTAAACTCCGAACTGGTCATGCTGGCGTCTGAGACCGTAATGCTGGAGCTGGTGGCGCTCAGCGTCGCATTCAGAGTTTTGCTTTGCCCCACCGTAACACTGCCGAAACTTAAGCGTCGCCGGGCTGACGGCCAGCTGTCCCGCCACGGCTGCGGTCCCGGCCAGGGTGATGGTAAGGGCGGAGTCGGAAGCGTCGGAGACGACCGAAATCGATCCGGTTGCGCTGCCGCCCGAAGTTGGATGGAAGGCTGCCCCGAAGGTGAAACTCTGCCCCGGATTCAGGGTCATGGGAAGGCTCAGCCCGGTAGCGGTAAAGCCCGACCCCGAGACCTGGGCCTGCGTGATGGTGACGTTGGTCCCGCCGGTGTTGGTCAGGGTCTCAGACTGGGTGGCGGTGCCGTTGATCTGAACACTGCCAAAATCAAGACTGGAATCGCTGGTGCTCAATACGCCTGCGGTGGCGACACTCGCTGCCAGTGGAATGCTGAGTGTTGAGTTGGAGGCGTTGCTGGCGATTGACAGGCTTCCACTGACCGCGCCGCCTGCCTGGGGCGTGAAGGTCACGTTGAAGGCCGCGCTTTGGCCGGCGGCCAGAGTCACGGGCAGGTTCAAACCGCCGACCGCGAACCCGGCGCCGGAAACGCTAGCCTGCGACACAGTCACACTGGAACCACCGGAGTTCGTGAGTGCCGCCGAGAGAGTCTGGCCATGACCAATCTGAACGCTTCCGAAGCTGAGGCTGGAAGGGTTCGAGACGAGTCCGCCAGGGGCGGTTGCGACTGCCGATACCGGCACATTCACCACCGAGTTCGAAGCATCGGTGACAACGGCGATGCTTCCGCTGGCAGTGCCTGCTGATTCCGGCGTAAAGGTTACAGTGAAGCCCTTGCGTTGACCTGCGGCCAGGGTGACGGGGAAAGTGACTCCGCTCATCTTGAAGCCGCGGCCGGTAACTGTTGCCTGGCGTATGGTCAGGTCCGAACTGCCGGAGTTGATCAGGGTCGCCGACTGGGTTTGACTAGCGCCAATCTTCACGTTTCCCAAGGCCAGGCTGCTGGGCGAAACTGCCAGCTGCCCGGCCCCCGTTCCCGTTCCCGAGACGGACGCGCTGAAGGTTGTCGACACGGTATTCAATCCGACCTTGGGTTCCCGGCCCTTCCCGCCAAACGGCGCCGGGCGGTTGGGCACGGTCACAGACATGGTGCCAACCACGGAGATTGTGCCGCTCGCGGCGCCGACCAAAACTGGAGTAAAGGTCACGCCCACAGGGACGCTCTGTCCGCTCAACAGCCTCACCGGCAGTTTCAGTCCGGTCAGAGTGAATCCCTTTCCTGAGACTGCGGCGCGCGTGATGGTGACTGGAGCCGTGCCAGAGTTGGACAAGCTGGCAGATTGGGTTTGGGCCTGGCCGACCTGAATGCCGCCGAAACTTATGCTGGTTAGATTCAGCTTGAAGCGGGCCGCCGATGTAGCCGTGCCTTTTAAAGTAAAGGTGGTGGACAACCGGACCATGTTGCTGGCGAGCACAACCTTGCCGTTCGAGCTGCCGCTGCTTTGCGGCGAATATGCGATCTGGAGGACCGCGCGTTGTCCTGGCGCCAGCGTCAGTGGCAGTTTTTGACCGGCAATTGTGAAAGCGGCCTGGTCAATCTGAGCCCGGGTGAGAACGATCGGAGAAGAGGTGTTGTTCGTGACGGTGTTGGTGCGGACGGCGGTGGTCCCGACCGACACGGTGCCAAAATCCATCGTGGCTGAAGTTGCGACCAGCCCGGTGTTTGATTGCGCAGCCGGTGTGCCGGCCTCGAGGGCCCCGCAGCCCAGCATGGTGGATACAGCGAGAAGAACAGTTACGAGTTGACCGAGAGTGCCGAAATCCTTCACGGAAGGCCTCTAAAAGCCGTACGGCCATACGGCGGGGGATTAACCAGCTCGCTGCACCATTCCGAGTGCCAATCCGGGAACTGACTGAAACGTGGAATAGTGCAGCCAAGTGCAGTGTGCTTTGGGGTTTGGCGGCACGGTAGATACCGGAGGTGAATGCGGACGACGGCCATACGGCCATGCCCAAAATGGAACCGTGGTTACTTGAGGCAGTTTTGCAGCGGCGATGACCCATAAATAGATCCAGCTATTACGCCGGATCTTGTGCAGGGAATGCGCGTTTAGAGGCTAAAACACTGGGGAGAACGCAATATGCGGCTACCTCGACTGCATGCGATGGGGACATGCGCAGTCACGGGTGGGAGCTATCTTCCGGGGATGGCGATGCAGTAATCTTGTTACGTCAGTCGCTCAAAGAAACGAAAGGCCACGTCGGGGACGGCCATTTTCCTGCATGTCGAGTACGAGCCTCAGGCAATCCGCGCATAAGGGCATCATTCTGGCTGGGGGATCGGGTACGCGCCTCTATCCCGTAACCCATGCCGTGGGCAAGAGCCTGCTTCCGATTTATGACAAGCCCATGATTTATTACCCGCTGTCCACGCTGATGCTGGCGGGGATTCGGGACATTCTGATCATCGCCACGCCCCAGGACGTATCCCGGTTTGAACAACTACTGGGGGATGGTGGCGCGCTTCGGTCTGAACTTCCAGTACGCAGTGCAGCCTCGGCCGGAAGGGATCGCGCAGGCATTCCTGGTGGGCCGGGAATTTATCGGCTCCTCAGGTTGCGCCCTGGTATTGGGCGACAATATTTTCTATGGACACGACCTCGCCAAGACCGTTTTGCAAGCCGCGCAGCAGGGATCGGGTGCGCGGATATTTGCTTATCCGGTGCAGGATCCCGAGCGCTATGGCGTGGTGGAATTCGACCCGCAGGGCAAAGCATTGAGCCTGGAAGAGAAGCCCAAGGCGCCGAAATCGCGCTATGCCGTCACCGGACTTTATTTCTACGACAATCAAGTGCTGGACATCGCCCAATCTTTGCAGCCGTCCGCCCGCGGCGAGCTCGAAATCACCGACGTGAACAAGGCATACTTAAAGCGCGGACAGCTGGAAGTGGTGGTCATGGGCCGGGGCATGGCGTGGCTGGACACCGGGACTCACCAGGCCATGCTGGAAGCTTCGCTCTTCATACAAACCATCGAAACCCGGCAGGGGCTGATGGTTGCGTGTCCGGAAGAGATTGCATTTCGCTATGGATACATTTCGGCCCAGCAACTGGAGGACACGGCGTCCTTGATGAAGGGCAATGGCTACGGCATATACTTGCAACAATTACTGCGGGAGAAGGTGTTCTGAAGCCTTTTCAGCGATCATCTTGACCATGAAGGTCATCGACGGTGCGTTGCCCGGGTTACTCATTCTCGAACCCAACGTGTTTCGTGACGCCCGAGGGTTCTTCCTGGAAAGTTACAACGAAAGGACCATGGCGGAAGCGGGCATCCGGGAGCGCTTTGTCCAGGACAATCACTCGTTTTCGACGGGCAATGTGGTGCGGGGCCTGCACTATCAGCTGCGGGCCCCAAGGTAAGCTGGTCCGGGTCGTGGTGGGAAAGATTCTCGACGTGACCGTGGATTTGCGGCGCAGTTCGCCGGCTTTCGGGAGATGGTCCGGCCTCGAACTTTCGGAGGCCAAGCAGCAAATGCTGTGGATCCCTCCGGGGTTTGCCCACGGATTCCGCGTGTTGTCGAAGAATGCCCACGTATTTTACAAAGCCACTGACTTCTATGATCCGGGCGCGGAGCGCACGATCGCCTGGAACGATCCCGGGCTGAAGATTGATTGGCAAATCGTTCGTCCCCCGATCATCTCGACCAAGGATAGCCTTGGCGTTTCGTTCAAAGAAGCCGAGGTATTTCCCTAGCCACCCTTCCCGCTGTTTCAGCCTCCTTGGGATATCTTGGCCCCTTCGGCTTTGGCACCCACGCTTACTCCAGAAAAATATTTCCCACAGCCGTTGGCTTGACAGCGACTGCTCAGCGAGAGCAGAATCACACGCAATCACGGTAAGTCCCAGCCGCCTTACCCACCAGCCTTTGAGGTCCTTGCCTCACAAACTCCCCCTGGGTCAGCCTCGCGCAGGCGGGCCTGGTCGTTAGAAAGGCTGAAAGCATGATGAGCATCGTGCGTAATTTGTGGCAGGAGGATCGCGGCCAGGATATCGCCGAATATGCGGTGATGCTGGCGGTGATTCTGGTGATCGTGGTCGGCACCATACGGTTGGTCGGCAGCAATGCCAACAACGTTTTTTCGTCAGTGGGTAGTTCCGTCCAATAGCAATTTGATCGAACGTGTTGGGTCCCGTGTCCCCGGGATGCACCGGGTCGCGAAGCAGGGGATTGCCGCGCCTTCGCGCCGCCACGGCTGACGGCGGGCTCCCGAGAGGATTGGAGCGGGTGACTATCTCTGGCCGAATTGCAGCCGGAGACCGGCGCGGGCGAGAATCGGCGGACCGACGGTCAGCACCGGGGTTCGTCCCACGTCGTAACGCCGGTTGGTCAGATTCTCCACCGCCACAAACAATTGCACCCCGGGACGCAGCGTGTGCGACGCGCTGGCGTCGAGGACGAAATAACGCCTGAGCAACAGGGTGTTCTGATCGTCGTCGAACTGGTTGCCCCCGAAGCGGCCCTGTACCGCGAGGAGAATGTAAGGGCGGGAGTAGCTGGTCTGGAAAGTGAACTGATGGCGGGGAACTTGCGGAACGTCGAGGCCCACCAGACTTGGATTCAGGCCGGCCAGGGCTGGATCGACGGTGAAACCAGTCACCGTGGCATCGGTGTATTCGTAGCCGCCCGAGACCAGCACCGAATTGCTCACATGTCCGCTGAGCTTCCAGTTCCAGGCCCTGGGAACGGGTGCTTCCCAGATTCAGGCGCTGCCGCGTGATCAGGTTGGGAGTTGTGGTCAGCGTGACGTTGGCCACGGGGCGGGTAATCCGGTTCCAGAAGAAATTGCCTCGCAGCATCAAACGCTGATTCCAGCCGGTCACAATGGCGCCGCCTTCCGCGCCGGTCAGTCGTTCCGCGCGAAGGTTGGGGTTGGCCTCGGTGAACACGTTGCCGGCGCGAAAACCGCGATAGAGTTCGTTCAAGGTCGGAGCGCGGAACGCGCGGTAGCCGGAAGCTGTGAGAGATACGTTGCGAGTGAGCCGGTGCAGCAACGCCAGGCGCGGGCTGAAGAAGGTCTCGCTGCGATCGGGCAGCGGAGCCGCGCCGACCGCCTGCGCGGGATTGGCGGGCGCGAACGCATCGAAGTTTTCCCAGTGGTCCACTCGTCCGCTGGCCGTCAGCAGCCAATCCGGGGTAACGCGAATAATGTCCTCGAAGTAGGCCCCCCAGTTCACCTCTCGCCCTCCGCCCGCTGAGGTGCTGGTGGGATTGCCTCCGAAATATCCCTGCTCATCGGTTTGGCCGTGCACGTCTGCTTCCTCGACGCCCGCCACCATGTGTTGCCGGGTTCCCACGGAGTGCTGCCATTGGACGGAAAATCCGACTTGCTGGGCGGGAACGACCTGGGTACGAGTCAGGTTCTCGCTGTTGCGGTCGGACGCGATTGACGAGAATGACTGGTTCAGACTCTGACGGCTGGCATAAGCATGCAGCTCGAAGGCGCCCAGCTCTCGCCCGTCCCAGTTGCCGCCCAGATCGAGTTCGCGAATGGTGGTGCTGTTGGTTTGCAGAGGAGTGCCGTTGTGCCGCGATTCGCCGAACAGCGATCCCCGAACGAAGACAGAGCCGCGATCGCTGAACTTGCGCTGCACGGTGAGGTCACCGCTTGCATCTTGCGAGTTCACCGGCGTATCCACCGCGCCCCTCAAGTCAGAGGGCACGGCGATATAACCGTCGGTGCGGAAAAGTTCCGAGGCCAGGCCGACGGCCCACGGACCCACGCTTCTGCTGGCCGCCAAAGAGAGATCGGGGGAGTTCTCGTTTCCGTAGGCGGCTTCGAGCGAAATCGCATCCCGGTTCACGGGCGCCCGGAGAATATTTATGACTCCACCCAGTGCGTCTGACCCATAGAGATGTGAAGCCCCGCCGCTGGCCACTTCGATGCTGCCAATGCTCACGCGCGGAACCCGGTCCCAGTAAACCCATCCGCCAAAGGGATCGTTCAGAGGGAATCCGTCGCTGAGCACCAGGGCACGGCTGGTGCCGCTCCCGCCCAGACCCCGCAGCGAGACGCCTTGCGCGGTCGGGTTCGCCGTGCGACTGGTGGTACGACGAAAGAGGCTGAAACCCGGTACCTGGCGCAGAATGTCGTCAGTCCGGAACGCAGCCGTGGTATCCAGATCCGGAGCTGAAAGGAGGGTGACGCTGGTTGCGTTCTCAATTACCCGAACGCCCGTACGGTTGGCCGTGACCGTAACCTGCTCGGCCGCCGAGGCGGGCAGCAACACGATCTGGAGAAGACCGGTGCCGCCGTGCCAGTCCACCGTTTGACCCTGAAATCCGGCGGCGGAAACTTTCACTACTCCGGACTCGGCCGGCAGCGCGGAAAATACAAAACCGCCTCTGTTGTCGGTGACCTGCGTCGCCGAAAAGGATCCACTGGTGAAGTCCACTTTAGCGGCAACAATCGTCGCGCCGGTCTGATCGGTGACCACGCCGGAAAGCTGGAGCCGCACCGGTTCCTGAGATTGCAGGACTTGTGGCAGAACCAGCCCAAGACCAGCGGTCAACAGGAATCGGAGAGCCAACGACGACGGCCGGAATAACGATGAAAGTCTACGAAGCAGGTTGATCCTCCGACTCGGCCCGCAGTCGCAAGCTGACGACTGGCGTCACATGCATTAAAAAATCAGCTTGGATGATACATTACGGCGTTGGCGCAAATCGCCTCAGAAGTCCCATCCCCCTGGCAGCGGGCATCCGATCACCGCTGAATTCTCCAAGGCACAAGATTCAATCCTGGCGTGCCGACCTCACCTCATTCTTTAATCGTCTTGACCGCGGCCACAGGTCTACTTCATAGCTGCAACTGTTTTCATCCACGGCCCTTCAGTCGATCCCAAGCTCGAATGTAAAGTGTTTACTATCAATTACTTGCGCGATCTGTCCTGGCCCGCCGATTGCCACACCGGGTATATGGGGAGCGCGGCTGGTGCGCCACCTTCCCCAGGGAAATGAGAGCATGCTGATGCGGAAACTGTGGATTCTGGTCTTGATGGTTTCGGCACCGGCCCTGTGCGTGGCCGCGGTTGATTCGGTACCAGCGCGGACCACAGGGGGGCAAACTCCTCTGGCCAAGTGGGAAAATCACTTGTGGGGTTCGGCCGTACACGACTCGGAATTTGCTGCCCTGGAACGCCCCGCCATTCGGGAGGCGTGCGGAGCGGTGCAACCGCCGCAAGCCCTGGCCACGCCCGATCCTCTACTGGAGGAGACTGACCTGAATGCGAAAGCCAGCGTCAGCTTCATCATTGGGACGGATGGCCGCGTGCATAGCGCGCTGATTCTGGAAAGCGCCGGGCCCAACGAAGACCGAACCATCCTCGATGCGGTAAGATTCTGGCGTTATCGTCCCGCCTTGTGCAACGGTGTACCCACGGAGTCCGAGGCCAAGGTGGAGTTTTCCAGCCGCTAGGAAAGTTTTCGACTAGAATGGGCGAGGCCGGTGGCTGTCTTGGATCTCAAGTCCTGGATCGGAAGTCTCGCCTTCCCGCAAGTTTGGACCGGGGACTCAGGTACGGCATGAATGATCCCAAACTGGTCGTTCAATCGAAGGCTGCCGTGCTCCAGGCCATGCAGCGGTTTGCCCTGGAGCAAAGCGTGGAAGAATCCGTGAACGTGAACTCTGAATCTGAAAGCGCCGTCCGCCAGACTTGCACGGCTTGTGGAAGCGCCAATCGCAAGGGAAACAGCTTCTGCGCCAGCTGCGGTGTCCCGCTGGCGAAAGCATCGGACGGAGTGGAAGGCGCGCGGTCGAATCCCAAGCCCGTACCCGAACCGCCCGGTGACCACCACTACCATCATCATTATCACCACCACTATTTCTCCAACGCTGGCGGCTTCGAGCAGGGGGCAAGTCCAGATCTGCGAATGGCCGGCGGGGGCGCTGGCGGTCGAGAGGTTGCCCGGGTACGGGCCCCGCTCGGTGGAGCGTCCTTGAGCCGGGCGGAGATTGCTCTTCGCAAAGTGACTCAGGATTGGGCGATGGCCTGCAACACCAAACAACTGGACGATCTGGTCGACCTGTACGTTCCGGATGCCACGGTGCTGCGGCCGAATGTTCCGGTGGTGCGCGGCGCGGCGGCCATTCGCGAATTTTTCTTCGGGCTGCTCGATGCCGGGATGAGCGAAGTGGAACTGGATCCGCTGCGCGCGGAACTATTCAGCGACTTCGGTTATGAAGTCGGACGCTGCAAGTCCCTGATCCCGGTCGCCATGGGCAAGCGTCGCGAGGAACGCGGCAAATATTTGGTCATTCTGAACCGGCAGGCAAACGGCGATTGGAAGATTGCGGCCGATAGCTGGTCCAGCGACTTGAGCCTTGGAGTCAACGAAGCGCTCGCTAAACCCGGCGTAATCTTGGGTAAACCGGCTGCCGGGCCGCCGCGCAAGCTCTAGGACGCCGGGTTTATGTAACACGAATGCCGTCAGGTCGACGGATCGTCGAGATCAGGGAATCAGACTTCCACTTCCAGCTTCCGCAAGTCCCGCCGCAACTGTTCCACGTCGTGCATTTCAATGGTGTGCATTCCCAGTTGCCGCGCGGCCTCGAGGTTCAGGGCGCGGTCGTCGATGAAGCAGCATTCTTGCGGCGACTGCTGCGTCACTTCCAGGGCCAGCCGGTAAATGCCTCCTTCCGGCTTGCGTAAACCCACAAAGCAGGAACTGATAAACACAGAAAAAATCTCGCGCAGCCCGAAGGTCTGAATACGGTACTGGTTCAACTCCGTGGACTCATTGTTGATGGTCGCCATGAAATACTTGCCTGATTTGGCCAATTGTTCGGCCACGGCCAGCACTTCGCGGTGCGGTTGCGACAGGGAAAACACGTAGTCCTTGAAAACTTCCCGGGCAAAGGGCCGAGGACGATAGAAGATAGTGCGATCCAGATATTCGTCGAAGCCGATCTTGCCCCGCTCCAGGGAAGAAACCAGCATCTCGTGGCGATCCATGAACTCGGCTTCGTCCAGCTTGAATTGCACGAGCGCGCGCTCCCTTTGGGAGCGGTCCCAGGCGTTCGTGAGCATCACTCCACCGACATCCCAAAATAAGGCGCTGATCTGAGGCAAGAGCATTCCTCCTCAATTGGTTTCTCCCGATGATACACGGGAAGACCGCGGATGGGAGGGCCGCCGCCCTCATGCTGCCGCTTGCGGGTGCAGGTTAAAGCGCAGGCCGGAAGTTGCCGATGAATTCATGGAATCGGCAAGTGCAGCGTCGGAAAGCAGACAGGAGCGTAGCGGTGGTGAGCAAGATCGTCCTTCTCGCGGCCTTATTGTCGTTGACGGGATGTGTTCACGTGCGACGCACAGGCCTGGTGATACCAGCAGCCTGCGTCAGGGTCAACATCCAGAGTTTCACCCGGCCATGCACGCAGCGTCCGGACGGCAAGTTCCTGTGCGACGGAGTGGTGATTACGGCGAGTTGCGTGGCCCCGCCGACCCGGGCGTCGGCCGTCCGCTGAAGAGAAAGCCCCGAGCCTGCGTGGCAGGTCGGGGCGGGAACGGCGGTCTGGCCAGAATCGGCCTAGTAAGCCGAAGGGGTGAAGTCCTGGCGATAAGTCAGGTTGTCGATGTCGCGGAACATGGGCGTTCCTGGCGGCAGGTTCTGCGGCGCTGCGAACAACGGATCGAACTTGTAGTTACGGATCGGCGGTTCATACACGACGTAATTGCAGCACTTGAAGGTGCCGGTGTTATAGGTGGAGTAGTAGAGACTGACCAGCGAACCCTTGTAGTTCAAAGTGTCGCCGTTCCAATTTTCCAGGAACCGTAGGAAGTTGTGCAAACCACCGTCCGTGCCGAAGTAGGCCGTGCTATCAAACGACGGGTGCGGGAAGGTAATGTTTTTCCCCGCGGCGATGGCGACCCGATAATACGTAGACACCGCAGGGCGGTACTTGGTGGCGTCGGTCGGGTAGAGCAAACTCCCCACCTTGGTGGCAGCGCTGCTCACCCCGGCATCCTGCCATTGGTTGGAGAGCAGCGTAACGGTGTCGGCGATCACGGCTGCGGCGGCGTGTGCCGGCTCGGCGGCCTTCGAATTCGTCCAGGTTGGGTCGGCAGAGCTGGTATTGTAGTCGCCCTGAATGTAAACCGGGTTTTCCGAAGCCACCGTGAAGCCCCCGGTGCCGTCCGGTTTGGTGGGCAGATTTCCCAGGGAGCCGTCCACTAACTTCAGCGCGTGCCGCGCGCCCGTGACCCGATTTTTCCGGCCGGTGGTGAAGCAGTTGGCAATGCGAGTGGTGAACGGGTCGGGCGGATTGGTATTGGTGTTGATGCCAAAACCATCGCCGACATTGGTTGCCCCGTATTTGTCCAGCCTGCCATTGAAGTCCACGTCTTCCGGAGAATGACTCTTGCCTGCGATAGTGACGTTAGCTTCCAGTGAACCGTCCGGCTTTCCGGAGGTTCCAGAAGGCGTGTTGATGACATCCTCGAATCCGTATTCGCCCACGATCACGGGCGGCCCGGCGAGGGGATCGGCGACCATTCCGCGCCGGTCGGAGAAGTACAGGATGTACCCGTTCTGCGAAGCGGAGTCCACTTGGGTGCCGGTGGTGCCGATGGTCCCTTTGAGCCATTTGCGCAGGTTGGCCACATCCAACTCCACTGCGTTCATGAGCCCGTTGACCGAACAAGTTGAGGCCCCGCCCGGAGCTGAGCCGGAAGCCCAGTCACGGACTTCACCCTCGCGGGCGTCATAGAGGTTGATCGGAAACCAGTTGAACTGCGCGTCCGTGCCGCCTGCGGTCGAACTCTCGCTGGTTCCAGAGATGGCTCCATTGCCGTCGCGGTCGGCCAGCATCTGGAACATGAGAATTGCGTTGGGGTGGATCGCCACCGGCGTGGTCGAATTGGCGGGCGGGAAAAGGCCGCGGGCAAACCCCAGCTTGAGCCATTCCTGGGTGACCCCGTACCACTTGCCATCCGTGTGCTGCACTTCCACCAGCAGCCAGCCACCAATGAGCGGCCAGGGGTTGGTCTTGCCGGGAGGAACAACGAAATTGGAGTCCGACTTTACCGTGTTGCCGGTGGCGGGGTTCTTGTATGTAGCGCTGTTGTTGGCGGTGGCGAAATATGTGTTGCCGCCGGTGACGCCGGGAACCGGCACTCCGTTCCCCACGTACACACTTCCCGCCGTGGTGTTGTCGAGCGCGACGTCCTGGGTGGCATCGCCATTCCAGTCAGGCATGTGCAGGTCGGCCTGCTTGTCGCTCAACAAGATTCGAATCTGTCCCTGATTGGCCAGGCGGGAGCCGCTAATGGACGAAGATTCGCCCGCGATTGGCCGGCGAATGATCTCAAAGGGCTGAGCGTTGCCACTGACAAAAGGAAGCGTCAGTTGCTTTACGCCGGTGCCGCCGGGATTGCCATAGTTGCCGTCGAGAAGCCATCCGTTGTAGGAGCTTTTCGAAATGCTTGGCCAGGAGGGATTCTGCGCCGAACTCGGGCCCGCGACCACGCTGGCTTCGGTCATGGCCAGGGTGCGGCAGCCTGTGGCTGGTGTATCGCAGCCTCCGCTTGCGGTCAGAATCTTGACCGTGCCGTCGTTGTTGTAGCTGCTGGAGGGCGAAAGTCCATTGGGGAGCTGGTTGCGAATGACGTTTCCGTAAGCCGTAACCTTGTCGTGGAAGGTGAGCGTGCTGGTGCCGCTGACGCCCAGGTAGAGGTCGCCGTTGGTATGCACCCGGCCCACGAAATCGAGGTCCGGACTGGAGAAGAAGCCCAGATCGCTGTCCGAAAATACACCGAACTGGAACACGGGAATCAACGCAATTTCGACCGTCCGCAGCATGCGCACCTGGTCTCCCAGAGGGCGCTGGGCGGTAACCGCGAGATCGATGGGAAGAATTTGCGCGTACAGTCCCTGGTTGTTTCCGCCGCTGATCAGGCCATACGAAGTCTTGAGGCTGCCGTCCGGATTGGTGCGCGGAGTCAGGGTATAGCCGCCGGCCGGAAAAGTGATTCCGGGAATGCTCGGCGCTTGCGAGCTCAGGCTGGTAATGTCACTGGCCTTGGGCGCCTGGATATTCTGGAAGGTGGCTGCCAGGTTCGAGGTCATGTTTTCGATAGCGCCTTCGGCACCACGATAGGCCATACTGTTTTCCACGTCATTCACGCCTGCCCGGCTCTCGGTTTGGACCATCATCAGCAGGCCAATCGAAATCCCGGTCATCAGCAGCAACAATAACAACGACGCGATCAACGTGAATCCCTGGGAATTGTCCTGGTGACTGTTCATCGTCCGGTTCCTCATTGTTAGATCACCCAACCTTCATCTCGCCTGTGCGAGCCCATCTCCGCAACTCTGTGGCCTATTTGTAACGGTCGTTAAAGCTCATGTTGCGCGCGCTTACCGAAGTCTGCATGTCCATGGACTGATAACCGCTCTGCCCTTGAAGCTGGCTGCGAACGGTCAAATGGGCCAGATTGATGGTGCGAATCTGGTTGGGGGAGATAGGAGTTGCCAGCCCCATGCCACCGTCGCCGGTGGCGTTGAGCAGGACTCCATTGTTGTCATAGGTGTCGTAGGTGAAGCGCAGGTCAGCCACGTTCTCGGCCACGGGCACGGGCTTACGCGCATTCACCAGGCGCATCAGAGTCGGGTGTGCCAGTGGTATTGTCCACGTAGTACGTAATGGCCCACATCCGGATCGCAGTCACACCGACCGCTGGTCCGGCGGTGCCGGCGGCGGTCGCAATCTGCTTCAGATCGTTACTGGTGGCGGCGTTCTGATTGAACAGAAGCGGATCATTATTCGCGAACGACACCGTGTAGGAAGGACCGCCGCCGGCCCCGAGAGGGGCCGTTACTTCCGCTATGGCGTAGCCGCTTCCCGCGCTACTGCTGAACAACACCAGATCGCCCTGCTGCAAACCCACGCCGGTGTTATTGACCGCCTGATCCAAAGGATTGGGAGCGGGAGAGGGCAGGGTAAAAGTAACCGAGTTGCCGTTCACGTCGTTGAACTTCACGGTGTAATCGCTCAACAGGAATGTCGTGTCGGCGTAGATGACGGTGATCACGTCGGTTGCCCCGGCGGCGGCATTTATCGTGACGCCTCGTTTCCATCCCGGAATCACACCGTACATGTAGTTGATGGTGTTGCCACTCACGACCTGATTGGGATAGGTAATGGAGGCAGTATTAGCCGGGCCCAGATAACACACGCCGGTGTAGTCACAACCATAAATCGGTTTGGATCCGGTCCCTGAAGCCAGCGCCACGCCACCTGTGGGTAGTCCGGCGCCGGCCAGACTGATGTCCTTGGTCAGCAGGTTGGAGGACGCGCGCGCATTTTGCTGCAGCTCCGCCCTTTGGGAGACAAGCCAGGTCGCGCTCAGGCTCTTGCTGAACAGTTGCACGGCAGCCCCTACGACGATCAAGCCCAGGGCCAGAGCGACCAGCATTTCTACCAACGTAAAACCGCGACCGGAATTTGTCGACATGCGCCTCATTTGTTCCTCGGCTATCGATATTGCGAAATAAATCCGGACAGAACGTAAGTCTTGGGAAATTTGGATTGGGGACTGGTGTACTGGATCGTGATCGCGATCGACCTTAAGTCAGCTGCTTGTGTGTCCAGGATCGTGATGCTGCGCTGGTAGTTGGTCAATCCCATGGTGACGTCGTCGGAGGTCCCTACGATCCCGTCCTTGCCCGGCAAAGTCATGGTCTGAGGCGCGGAGCCACCGTCGTTAACGCTGCCGTAGATGCCGTCGGTTCCCGGCTGTTTAATAGTTTGCAAGCCGGTTCTGAAGATGCCCGTCGACCCCGCCCCGCCGACGTTCTCGATCTGGTCCCAGGTCAGGTTGGCGGTTTCGCGAGCGGTGTAGATGGTTTCCATGGCCTGTTGCGCCAGTTGCTTGGCCACCATGTCCTGCTGTGCGCTCTGCGTGGCCGCCATGGCAGTAGCGAATACCCCCAACATGGAAACCAGTCCGACGGTCAGTACGAACATGGAGATCAAAACCTCCATGAGAGAGAATCCCCGCTGCTGCCGGCTACGCCGCCGCTCGAAAGAACTTTCCTTCTGAGCTGTCACTGTTGCCTCCAGATCGAGCCACCGGCCGGATTCCGATAAAGCCGATATCCCCGCAGACGCCCGGTGGATCCCCACACAGTAATGGCGCGCGAACTGTAGAGTTCTCCGGCGCGAGCCAGGTAAACCACTCCGTTGTTGGCGTTGCTATTCACGTCCTGGGCCGAGCCGTCGGGGTTGAAGCAGATTACGTTCTTGGCGCCGCCGGCCACGGCCTGATCGAAGTCAATAGCCACATTCCCTTTGCCAAAATGGTCTGGTGTGGTGGCGGCGGTGGTGGGCAGGCCCGCCAGCGTCTGGAACGCTATGTCATTGGGCAGAGTCTGGATCGAAATGATCTGCCCGGTTGAAGCTTGAGTCATGGTGATGCTGTTTGGCACGACCGCGTTATTGAAGGTGATGACGTAGACGCGACGTTCGGCGATCGCCGCTTCGCGGGCCCGGCGCAGTGTCATCAACGTGGTGTTATAGGCGTTGGTTACGCGCGTGTCCTTCAGCGCGGGCTGCAGGCTCATAAAGAGTATTCCGCTAGCGATCATGACGACGCTGAGCACGATCATGGTCTCAATGAGCGAAAAGCCGGTCATCTTGCCGCTACGCCCGGATGGCTCGCCGGGAAATACCCTTGCCCCTCTTACTCTGTGCATGGCGGTGGTGAAACCTCACTGTTACCGTTGAGTTGCTGAAAAATGAATTCTTGAGCCGCAAGCGGTGCGAAGCGACAGAGGACCCGCAGTGGGAGCTAGCCGTCATGGTAGGGTCCGACCAGGCAGGGGTCAACGCACCAAAGTCGCTCAGAGCATTAGACTTGCGTAATGTAATCGGGTGCGTGAACTGTAGTCACCTTGGCCATTAACGCGCGAGGAGTGCGCCGGGTCAGACACCCCGTGCCTTAGCCATTCCTTTGGACGTCTTGGCGGTCGTGCGGGTGCTGGGGGCATAGGTGCAGGTGCGGAAATCATAGTGCCGCCCCAGACAGTCGGGACAAAGGTGCACCTGGTGAACCTTGCAGTGGATCACCGGAAGGTCCCCATGGCAAACGTCGCAACCGCCCCGGACCCGCCGCTTTGAGTTTTTGGATTCTCCCGGCGCGCTGCCCGAGCCCGCGGAAGATTGAAGGGCGTGCGCCTTCAAGTAAATACCCGCGGCTGCGATCAGGGAGCCCAGCGACACTCCGCACGCGCCCAGGATGAGCAGACTGGTGTCGGGATGCTCCCCCAGGGCGGCGGGCAGCATCAGAATTCCGACGAACCCTCCCAGCGCTCCCACCGCGATCATCCAGTTGCCGGTTTGTGACGACATCTTCGGTGCCTTTTTTGGCGGCGTGGAGACTCGCTCGCCGCAAAGCCTGGGTGGCCTGCAATTCCGAACATAACCAGTTCTCCGACTTAACTCCAGATGACGAAAGTCACCCCCGCCCTTGAATTGACTGCGCGATGACCGAGGTAACTTGTCTCCGCTTACCGGGGAACTCTAACATTCTCGAGGTATGGCGCTTACGTCCCTGGTTGTGTGTGCGGATCTGAAAGCAGTCAAGGTGCTCAGCCAGATCCTTCGGGAGCTGAACATCGAAGCGGAACACTGCGGAGATTTGGGCACCGCGGCGGCCCGGCTGGCAACGCGGCATTTCGACGCGGTCGTGGTCGATTGCCAGGACCAGATGCCGGCCATCGAACTGATTGCCCGGGTGCGCAAGTTGCCGATCAACCGCAGCACGCTCATCATTGCCCTGGTGGACGGACGGGAACAAGTCCGCGACATCTTTGGACAAGGGGCGAATTTCATTGTGTACAAGCCGGTCACCGCGGAGCGGGCGGCGAGCAGTCTGCGGGCGGCACGAGGTCTGATGGCACGTGAAAAGCGCGTCAAATTGAGGATCGCACTGCACACCCCCGCTTCGATCACCTACGCCAACGCGGAGAACGTGGCCGCCACGCTGCTGGATTTGAGCGAAGATGGCCTGGCCATACAGTCCGAGCGCAGGTTGCCTCCACGCTGCAAGGTTTACTTTGAATTCAATCTGCCGGGAGAAAAATCCTCGGTCCGCCTTTCCGGCGACGTGGTATGGCAAGACTCTTCCGGACGGGTGGGAATCCGTTTTGTGGACGTGCCCCAAACTTCGCGCCGCACCATGAGCGAATGGATCAAGAGCAGCCTGTCGCGGTTGGCAAAAGCGGAACAAGATGCGCCCCAGATTCAGCAGCAGCCTCAGGCAGAAGCGGCACCCATCCGGTTCGCCGGCTTGGGGCTTTCGGCCTCGTCCTCGAATCGGCGCGAGCAGGGTCGTCGTGCCTGCCGCCTGAGCGCCGATGTGTTCCGCGTCGGGGAGGGCGTTCCCAATCGATGCACCTTGAGCGATGTCAGTACGGGCGGCTGTTACGTGGAAACTCCTTCCCCGTTTCCTTCCCATACGGTGCTGGACATCGTGGTCCGCACGCGAGACATAAAATTGCGGGTTCGGGGAACGGTGCAGGTCGTGCATCCCGGCTTCGGGATGGGCGTGCAGTTCAGTCTGAATACCGCCGATGAGCGGGAACAGGTGAAGCACTTGATCGCGGCCCAGGCGGCGGAAGACAGCCTGGCCTGAGCGGGTGGAAATCTCGCCCAGGGCTAGAGGGCTTCCCTGCGAAAATAATCCAGCGACAGGCGCAGGCCGCTTTCCAGATCAATCTTCGGTTCCCATCCCAGCAGGGTCCTGGCTTTGGTAATGTCCGGACAACGCAGCTTGGGATCGTCCTGGGGCAGGGCCTCGTAGCGAATCTTGCTCTTGGATCCGGTCACCGCCAGTACCCGCTGGGCACATTCCAGAATCGTGAACTCGGTAGGATTCCCAATGTTCACCGGCAAATGCTCGGCCGACTTGGCCAACCGCAGGAAGCCGTCAATCTCATCGCTGACGTAACAGAAGCTGCGGGTCTGGCTGCCGTCGCCGTAGACCGTCAGTTCTTCCCCGCGTAGCGCCTGCTTCATGAAATTGGGGACCACACGGCCGTCATTCAGCTGCATGCGCGGTCCGTAGGTATTGAAGATTCGCACGATGCGCGTGTCCACCTGATGATAGCGGTGATAGGCCATGGTAACGGCCTCGGTGAACCTCTTGGCTTCGTCATATACCGAGCGCGGCCCGATGGGATTTACATTGCCCCAGTAAGTTTCTTTCTGGGGATGCTGCAGCGGGTCGCCATAACATTCCGAGGTCGAAGAGACCAGATATGTCGCCCCGTATTTGCGTGCAATATCGAGCGCGTGGAATGTGCCCAGCGAGCCCACCTTGAGGGTGGCAATTCCGTGCAGGGCATAGTCCACCGGGCTGGCGGGGCTGGCGAAGTGGAAGACATAATTCACCGCGCCGCAGTCAAACGGCTCATTGATATCAATTTGCCGAAGTTCAAAGCGGGCTTCGTTGCGCAGGTGATCGAGGTTCGAAAGTTTTCCTGTCAGCAGATTGTCCGCGGCGATTACCGAGTAACCTTCGGCGAGCAGGGCGTCGCACAAATGCGAGCCGAGAAAACCAGCTCCGCCAGTCACCAGGGCTCGTTGCGGCTTCATGATTTCTTGGGCTTCCGCGCGGGAGCGGTGCCGGCCGCGACCAGGGGCGTTCCCGCCGGGCGGCCGACGCTGTAGTAAGTGAAGCCACGCGCGGCCATCGTCTCCGGATCGTAGAGATTGCGGCCATCGATGACAATGGGATACTTCAGTTGTTTGAAAACGCGATCCAGATCGAGCGTGGCGAACTCCTCCCACTCGGTCAGAATCAGCAAAGCGTCGGCGTCACGGGCGGCTTCGTACGGGTCATTCACGAACTCGGTGCTGGATTTCAGCACTTCTCGCGCCCGTGGCGTCGCCGCCGGATCGTAGGCCGCAATCTGGCAGCCTTCCTGCAACAGGGCTTGCACCAGCAGAATGGCGGGCGATTCACGGATGTCGTCCGTCCCTCCCTTGAAAGCCAGGCCGAGCACGCCCAGACGCTTGCCCCGCAAGGTCCACAAGGCGGTGCGCACTTTGCGCAGGAAGCGCTGGCGCTGGTCTTCGTTAATGCGCATGACCTCATCCAGCAGCCGGAACTCGTATCCGCATTCCCGCGCCACCGCGCGGAAAGCCAGCAGGTCCTTGGGAAAGCAAGACCCGCCGTAGCCGATGCCGGGATTCAAAAAGCGCGGCCCGATGCGGCTGTCCGTCCCAATGCCCTGGCACACCTGCTGCACGTTGGCTCCCACCGCTTCACAAATCGACGCCACCGCGTTGATAAACGAAATCTTCATGGCCAGAAAGGCGTTGGAGGCGTGCTTGATCAGTTCCGCGCTTTTGGCGCTGGTGATGATCAGCGGCGGCGGAATCTGGGCCCGGTCCGGGGCCGGAATCGCGTCCTTGCGCTGGTAGTAGCTGCCGTCGGTCAGGGGTGCGTAAATCTCGCGCAACACCGCGGCGCAGCGCGGGGTGTCCGCGCCCACCACGATACGATCAGGATACAAAAAGTCGGTCACCGCGGTGCCTTCCCGCAGAAATTCCGGGTTGGAAGCGACATCAAACGAATCCGGCGCGGCGGCGTTGCGCAAAATGATTTTGCGCACCCAGTCACTGGTGTAAACCGGGACCGTGCTTTTTTCCACCACCACCTTGTAGCCGTTGATGGCCCCGGAGACGCTGCGGGCCACCGATTCCACGTAGGAGAGATCGGCTTCGCCCTGTTCGGTGGGCGGAGTGCCGACGGCAATGAAAATGGCTGTGCTGGCGCGTACCGCCTGGCCCAGATCGCCGGAAAAGGTAAGCCTCTTGCCGCGATGGCGTTTTAACAATTCGGGCAGGAACTTTTCGTGGATGGGAACATCGCCGGCCTGCAAGGCCGCCAGCTTAGCCTGATCATTGTCCACCACCATCACATCGTGCCCGAGGTCAGCCAGGCAAGCTCCCGCCACCAGTCCCACGTAACCCGATCCCACCACGGCTATGCGCATCCCAATATTCTCCGCACCCGACCAGGTGGAATCCGCCACCCGGTCAGATGAGCTACTGTAGCAGCTTTTCCGCGGCCAAGGCGACGCCGAGCAGCGGACGAAGCTAGAGCAATAACAAGGCCTGGCGGGCAGTTTGCGGAGGCCGCGGTCATTGGTCACCGATGAGGGTGACCGGGCTCACATCTTCAGTTCGACGCTCTCCTGCTGGGAAAAACTCTTTCCTTTACGTTCCGAACCCAGGGCGATGACGGTCATCAATATTGCGATGGTGGCGATCTCAAACGAGGCCAGGGCCCAGGGATAGCCCAGCGGTTTGCGCAGGGCATACACGACGTTGTTGACCGGGGCCGCGATGAGAATGCCCAACTGGTAGGCGAAGCCGGGCATAAGTCCGCGGACGGCATCGGGTGAGAGTTCATTGAGATGCGCGGGAATGATCCCCCAGGCGCCCTGGACGCCAGCCTGCATCACGAAAGCGCCGACCGCCAGGGTCAGCAGCGAGCCGCCGAAGGTCCACGCCGGAATTATGGCCAGGCACAGCAGCAGCGCCAGAATCATGCTGCGGCGGCGGCCAAAACTCTCCGACAGATGCCCAAACAGAATGGCCCCCAGCACCGCTCCCACATTGAACAGGATCACCAGGTAGGCCACAATTTTCGAATCGAATCCCCGCGCCGACTTCAGGAAGTCCGGATAGAGATCCTGACTGCCGTGCGAGAGAAACATCATGAGCGTCATCAACAGGACCAGATAAAGAAAGATCTTCCAGTGACCGGCGGCGGTGCGCAGGATGGCTCCCACGGTCGGGGCCCGGTGTTGTTTCCAGGGCTCGGACTCGCGCACCCGGAAGCGGATGTAGAAGGCCAGCAGCGCCGGTGCGCCGCCTACCCAGAACATGGCGCGCCATCCCCAGGCGGGCAGAATGAAGCGCGCGGCCACGGCTGCGAGCAAGTAGCCAATGGAATATCCGCTTTGCACGATTCCGGACAGGATGCCGCGCCACCTCGCCGGCGCGCTCTCCATGGCAAGCGAAGCACCGACGCCCCACTCGCCGCCCATGCCGATGCCATAGATGGTGCGCAGGATTAGAAACACGGTGTAGCTGGGGGCAAATCCGCACAACAGTTCGATCACGGAAAAGAAAATTACGTTCGCCATGAGCGGCCGGCGGCGTCCGTAACGGTCGGCAAGCAATCCGAACACGATCGCGCCCACCGGTCGCATCGCCAGGGTCGCAGTCATGGTCCAGACGATGGCGCTTTTGGTGACGTGGAAATGCAGCGCCAGAGTGTCCACCAAAAGGACGACCACGAAGAAATCGAAGGCATCCAGGGTCCAGCCTAAGAAACTGGCGGAAACCGCATGCCATTGGTCGGATCGGGAAGGCTCGGACCGCGACGGCGGCAAGGGGGGTCCCGAAGTTGATTTCGAACTGGTCAGCCGGTTTTCCTCGCCTCTCGTAAGTTTTCTCGCCGGGGAAGTGTACACCGCGGGTCAGGTTTGACATCAGCGGACGGGCGGGAAAGCGGTCGTGCCATGGGAATGGAAGCAGCGATTCACCCGGATTTTCCCCTTTATCCCGACGAAATACGTAGAATACGAATAAGCGACGGAGAAACTCCGGTTCGATCTACATCTGATTCTCCAGCGTAGTAACGTTATTGTTTTGAGTTGGTTACGACCGGTTCATTTGTGTTGACAAGACGTTCATTTCGGGCGAAACTCCGCTCAATTGCTCTTGGTAGCCATTCCGCGCCCGCGGGGTCACTGGCTCGAACCATGTTGAAGCCTGACTCAATGCGCTCTCCCTCACTCGTCCAAACCAGCATGAGCGGTCCGGAATGGATTGAGCCCAGCTCGGGGGAGCCTGGGGCAGAGCCGGGCGACACCTCGGCTTTCCGTGGCAAGGAAGATTTGCCTACCGATCTTGCGCTGGATCTGCGCTTCCATGAGATTCTGCAACAAGCTCGCCTGACCACGGCTGCGAGCGGCGCGGTCATCGCCCTGGCTCGCGGCGACAAGATGGTGTGCCGGGCCAGTTTGGGCGACAAGGCCCCCAGCGTGGGGGTTTGCCTGAACACGCGGTCCGGGCTTTCGGGCATTTGCGTCCAGACTCGCGAGATGCAGCTTTGCGACGATACGCTCGCCGATCCCCGCGTCAACGCGATGGCATGCAGCGATCTCGGAATCCGATCGATTGTGGTTCTGCCGGTGTTAGACGGCGCAGAATTGTGGGGCGTGCTCGAGGTTTTCTCGTCCTTTCCCCGTGCTTTCAGTGATTCCGACCTCGAGGCCCTGCAATCGCTCAGTCGCAGGGTTTCGCAAACCGTGCACGAGGCGATTGAGGGCGGATCAACGGCTCTTGTATCCGAAGAGTTTTCTCCGACGCCGCCGAGTGATTCCGCGCAACCCGAACTCGCCGAGCCCGAAGCCTCCCTCGATTCGCGTCAGCCCGAAACGGCAATCGTTGAAAGGGATTACCGTACCGGCGCTCTGACGGCGGCGGTCCTGGCGTTGGCGGTGCTTCTGGGCTGGATGGTAGGCCGGGTGGGCTGGAGCATGGCAGTGAATCGGACCCCGATTCAGATTCCCATAACGCCGGAAGAGGCGCAGGCAACGGCACGGGTGACTCCGGAGACTCAACCAACCCCGCTCCGTCGCGAGGAACCGGTCGTTTCTGACAAGCCGGTTGCGAGACGTGTCCCGCCCGCCTCCACCCGGCCGCCTGCGAAGCCGAAGGCGGAAACGGCCGAGCCTGCCGACCTCGATGGTGGCCTGGTAGTTTACGAACACGGCAAGGTCGTTTTTCGGATGCCGCCCTCGGAAAAGGGGTCTCATCCCCCGATCGAGCCTGCTGTCGTTGGACCTGGTTCCATTCTGAAAGCGGCGACGCGGGAGGATGATGCGTCGACCCTGCCAGCGGCAAGTTCTACTCCATCCGCCGACCGTTACCTGCTGGAGCGGGTGGAACCGCAATATCCCGAAGCGGCCAGACAACAGCACATTCAAGGCCCGGTGGTGCTCAATGTTCTGGTGGGAACCAGCGGCTTAGTTCGGCAACTCAAAGTGATCAGCGGCGATCCTCAACTGGTCAAAGCCGCCAGTGAAGCGGTGCGGCAATGGCGTTTCAAACCCCACCAGCTCAAAGGCAAGACGGTGGAGTTCGAAACCCGGATTACGGTGAACTTCGCGCTGCCCGAGTAACTCTCTCCTTACTATCCATAAGCCAGTTCTTTCGCTCGCTGCGCGGCTTTCACTACCGCCTTGATCAGGGTGACGCGCAATTTGCCTTCCTCCAGTTCCATGATGCCGTCAATGGTGCAGCCCGCCGGGGTGGTCACCGCATCTTTCAGAAGGGCGGGGTGATCACCGGTTTTGAGCACGACCGTCGCAGCTCCGAGAGTTGTCTGCGCGGCGAGTAGCGTCGCTACATCGCGCGGCAGGCCCACCTTCACGCCCGCTTCCGCCAGGGATTCCAGAATAATGTAGATGTATGCGGGGCCGCTGGCTGAAAGCCCGGTGACCGCGTCCATGTGCTTTTCGTCCACCACTACGGTTCTTCCTACTACGTCGAACAGGGCGCACGCCGCTGCCACGTGATGGGCATCGGCAAACTTGCCTTTGCACAAGGCGGTCATGCCGCATCCCTGCGCACAGGGCGTGTTGGGCATGGCCCGGATCACCGCTACTTCGCCGCCCAATGCTTTTTCGATATGGCTGGTGGGCACTGAGGCCGCCACTGAAATGACGAGTTGCTTGCTGGAAACACCGGGGCGGATCTGCTCCATCACTTCCTGTACCACTTGCGGCTTCACACAGACAAAGATGATGTCGGCTTCGCGCGCCGCCGAAAGATTGTCGGTACCGACCGAGACCCCCAGCTTCCCCGCCAGGGCACGCGCCCGTTCTTCGTGCTGGACCGTGGCAAAGGTTGCCTTGGGAGAAAACAGGCCTTTCTCCAGCAACGCCTTGAGCAGAATTCCGCCCATCTTGCCGGCGCCCAGCACGGCCACTCTTTTTCCTGCAAGATCGAAACTCATCGCCCTGTGTCCTCCGTATCCTCTGCGGTCATGTTCGCTTCAAGCTTCAGAAAATCCATGCCTGGACGCCGGGCCGATGTTTGCGCCGGCGGGTCACGGGCGTGGTAGGCAATTGTACAGTTTCAGGGTCAACCGCCGGTTCGGGCTGCGCAGCGAGAATAACGGACTGCAAAAATCGGGCCCGGGACTGCTTCGCGCTCAGGCGCCTGCCATCCCTTTTCGAGCCAACTCTGCAATATGCCGTCCCACCTGCAGGGAAGCCGTGGCTGCGGGCGAGGGAACGTTCCACACGTGCAACATCTTGTCAGCCTGAACGAACTGAAAGTCGTCCACCATCGATCCGTCCGGACGCACGGCCTGGGCACGGACTCCGGAACCGTCGGCCACCAGATCAGAGCCGACAAGTTCCGGCACCAACCGCTGCAGCGCCTTGAGGAATGCCCGCTTGCTCAGCGAGCGGTAGAATTCGCTGGCGCCATCGCGCCAGTATTTTCCCGCCATGTGCCAGAAGCCGGGATAGGAGAGGGTGCCAGCGAAGTCCCGGAGACTGAAGTCGGTCCGTTTGTAGCCCTCGCGCTTGAAGGCCAGCACTGCGTTCGGTCCGGCATCCACACCGCCCTGAATGCGGCGCGTGAAATGCACGCCAAGAAAAGGAAAGTTGGGATCGGGTACGGGATAGATCAGGGTGCGTACCAGATGCTCGCGCTCCGGAATCAGATCGTAATATTCTCCACGAAAGGGCACGATCCTGACTTCCGGTTTCTGGCCCGCCATCCGGCTGACGCGGTCGCTGTGCAGGCCGCCACAATTGATCACGTATTTGGCCGCAAACACTCCGCGGGTGGTCTCGACCATCATTTCCGGACCGCGCCGAACCACTTGCCGGACTTCGGTCCCGGTGCTTACCGTCCCGCCTTGTGCAGTCACAATCTCCGCGTATTTCCGGCTGACCGCGGCGTAGTCCGTGATGCCGGTGCTGGGCACGAGCACCGCCAGCCGGCCGCTGCAGTGAGGCTCAATTTCGCGCAGTTGCTCCGGTTGCAGCAGGCGCAGGCCGGCCAGACCGTTGGCTTGCCCGCGTTCGAGCAACACTTTCAGTCGCGGGATCTCAGCTTCGCTGGCAGCCACGATGACCTTGCCGCAGACTTCGTGCGGCAGGTTGTGCCGGCGACAGAATTCCACCATGGCGGCGGCTCCCTCGACGCAGAACTTCGCCTTCAAAGATCCCGGTTTGTAGTAAATGCCGGAGTGAATCACGCCGCTGTTATGTCCGCTCTGGTGGCGGGCGACAACGTTTTCCTTCTCGACCAGCAGCAGTCGCAGTTGCGGCAGGTCGCGGGTGATGTGCATCGCGGTTGAGAGACCTACGATTCCTCCACCGATAACCACGATGTCGAAAGTTTGATCGGACATAAGGGCGCAGGCAAATCCGCGCCACATTCTTTATACATGGTTGCTTGAATCAGAGCGAAGTTACCGCGGTTATTCGGTGCGATGGCCGGGAAAAACCATTGACCACGAAGGACACGAAGGTGCACGAAGGGAGTCCGAAGCGAATCTATTTTTCTTCGCGGACCTTCGTGTCCTTCGTGGTTCACGCTCTTGCTATTGCACGGTCAGGACCACGTCGACGCTCCGCGTGACCGACCCAACTGCGGCCTTAACGGTAATCGTGTAAGGTCCGGGAGGGGTTCCAGGATGGCCCGCGCCTCCTCCGCTGACTTTTCCGCCGCTGCTGCCTCCACCACAGGCCACCAGCAAGGCAAGCAGGATGTTAACCATGGCAAGCCGCAAGCACACTTTATTCTGTCGTCTGCGAGATTTCTTCAATCCACCGAAAGCCAGCAGCACGCCGGCAACGGACAGGCCCAGGTCATACCACAGCCGATACGGCGTTCCGGGCAATGAGGCGGTCGTAGGGGTGGCCGCGATGGTGGCTACTTTCAATACCACGTTCGTGTCTCCCTGGCCCGAAGCCACCAGACTCGGCGTGAATGAGCATGTGCTTAACGGTGGCAGGCTGGCAGTCGAGCACGACAGGGCTACGTTGCCGGGAAAAACGCTGCCATTTCCCAGCGGCACCACGTCCAGGTTATAGCTGGCGGTCTGGCCTGCCTTGATGGTCTGGCTCGGGGAGAGGTTGTTGATGACGAAATTGAAGCCGACGATCAATTCCACCGGCGTGGATTGGTGGATGGCGGCCGGGTCAGTTCCAGTGGCGTCAACGGTGAAGTTGAAATGGTTCTGCACATCGCTGCTGGCCGTCACCGTGAATGCGGCCCCTGCCGTGGTCGGAGTCAATGGCGTAAGGGAAACCGCGCAGGTCGGCGGCACCGCGCCGGAACAGCGGAGGTTCACCGGGCTGCTGTAGCCTCCGGACGCAGTCAAGGTTCCGTTGAACACCGCGGGTTCATTCGGATTTGTAGTCAGCGACGGATTGCTGATCGCCAGCGCGAAGTTGGGACTGCCGGTGCTGCCCGTGCTGACCGTCAGCGACAGGGTTTGTGTTCTGGCCGGCCCGCCAGCGACCGAGCCGTTGAGCGTAATTTGAGACGTACCCAAGGGCGTGGTTGCGCCGACACTGATCGTCAGGGTCACAGTTGACGGGCTCCCGGAAATTGGCGACGCCGAACTGGAGGGCTGGAAATTGCAAGTCGCTCCGGCCGGCAAACCGCTACAGGACAGCGCCACCATCTGGTTGAACGCCCCGGCCGCTGCGACTTGAAATGCGACCGGCCCCGAAACGCTGGATCGATTCGTGGTGACGCTGCCGGGCGCGGGCGCGGTCAGGCTGAAATCCACCACATGCAGGGTGAGGGAGAAATCGCGGCTCGTTGTATTGGTGTCGCTGCCCACGCCATGAGCATTGAACAGATAATCGCCCACTGGGCCGCTTGCATTTACGCCGATGGTGGTGCCTGAACTGGTCGGCGTCACGCTGGAAGGTGTGAAGGTGCAGGTCGGCGGCGGTGCCGTAGCCCGCCGGGTGCAACTGAGGGTCACCAGGCTGTTGAATCCATTCTGGCCCTGGAGAGTGAGACTGAAAGCGGCGTTCTGCCCGGCAAACGTGGTTACGACATTATCCGGCGAGGCAAATTGAAAATCCGGCCCCAACGCCAGGGGAAACTCCCAGATTCCCCGTCCGTAGGTGGAAGCGCGGAGCTTCCTGGTTCCACCGAAGCTGAACATGCGCAATGCGGTGACGGCGACATTCGGTAAAAATCCGGCTCCGCTGCCCGGCTCCGGCCCAACCTCGGACCAAGCAGGATTGGCCGTGCTGCTGGCGAAAACCCCGACGTCGGTGCCCACGTAGACGGTGTTGGTGGGAGCATCCACCAGCACGGCATTGGCGGGCGCGTCGGGCAAGGCGCCGGTGAAGTCGGTCCAGGATGAGCCTGCGTTGGTCGTCTTCCACACATGCGAAACATGAAAGCCCATGATGGTCGCGTAGGCGGTCTTGCCCGTGGTGTCGGATTGGTCGATGGCGATCCCCGAGACCGGGAACCCGGAAGGATTCGTCGCTCCGGTGCGATCAACCCACGCGCCCGGACCGCCACTGACGTTCGTAGCCACCCAGATGTGGCCTCCGGTGGAGACCAGGGGACCAAGGCCATCCGTTCCGGCGTACATCACGTTGGAAAATCCGGCGGTGTCCTTGAGGCCACCGGCTGCCAGGGTTCGTACCTGGTTGATCTCGCCGCCACTGCAGCTTTCGCTGCCTCCGGTCTCGAAACTTTGAGTGAGGGCGGAGAATCCACTGCCGTCCGTGGCTCCCCGCCAGACCCGGCAAGTGCCCACCAAAAGTTCTCCCGAATTTTGCGGGTCGAGAATAAAGGGAGTGTAAAAGGGTCCGGAATCGCCGCCCACGGTGACGTTTGAAACCACCAGGCCGTCACTGAAATCCTGCGCCCGGCAGTCCACGCCAAAGGCACAGCGCTGGATGCTCACGTTGGTGTTGGCGGTGAACCACTCGGTGGGATTGTCGGGATTAATTTCGTTATAGCCACCGTCGCCCGCGTTCACGTTCAGCCAACTGGTGTCGCTTTGCGATGTGCTGGTGGCGGGCGAGCCGTTACTTTCGGCTCCCCCCAGAATCGTATTGGGGTCGGTGGGATGCTGCGAAAAAGAAACGAACTGCGTCAGCGAAAACGGCGCCGAACCCGCCGATGTCTCATTCAAACTGTCGAACAGGTTGTGCCCGCCGCAGGCGCCGGTGAGGAGTCCGGTGTAGCCGTCCAGAGCGCGGTAAATTCCCCCATCGTTCGCAAAGTACATCACCACCTGGGTGTTGTTGTTGATCTGCAGGAACGCCAGGGCGTGCTGGCCGGGGTGAACATGGGCAATGGAGCCGAAGTTGGGCGGGCATCCATAGGCGTGCGTGAGATTGAAAAAAGTGTCGGGGACTCTGCTGCCGCCGCAGCTGGGGGAAGCAGTGGTAATCCGGCATTTGTACAAATTCACGGCCCCCGCGTACAGATCGGTCACCTGTCCGTCGGGAATTGCGGCCAGCTCCAGATTGTAGGCCCCCTGTTCGGTTCCGCAGCCGCCCAGTACATCACCGCAATTGGTGATGCCGTCATCGTTGAGTTGGGTCCAGGTGCCGCCGCCGTTTTTGGTCTGCCAGATCAAGCGATCCGTGTTGTTTCCGTCCACGTACCAGAAATACATCTCGTTGCGGCCGGGCACGACGGCAAATTCTCCGCGATACAAAAGGCAGGTCGATGTCGCCGGGGCCGCGGGGCAGGAGACTGGACTCAGGCCTCCGGGCTGGTTGTTCAGGCGGTTCCAGGTGGCCCCGTCGCTCGAGGAATAGATACCGTGCCACTGGATCGCGGCAAAAAACTGTTTGGCGGCTGCGTTGTACACCACTGAAGTCGCCGAACTGGGGTCAATCACCAGGCCCGCGTCTTTCACGGTCGCATAGTTCCAGGACTGTCCGCCGTCATTCGAGTAGTAGAGTCCACGATTGGCGATGACCGGGTCCTCCAGTCCCTCGATCACTCCCTGGGTCGCTCCCGCCGCAGCCGCCACGACCAGGCTCGGATTCGTTGTGCTGAAGGCAATCTGGCTGAAACCCAGGCCGGCAAAGAGTCGAGTACCGGTGCTGTCCTGCGAAATCAGGGTCCAGGTACTGCCGGCATCGGCGGAGCGCAGAATGCCCAACCCGTAGTAGGAATCACCTGAACTGTTGGTCTCACCCGTGCCCACCAGGACCACGCTCCTACTGGTATCGGGATTGGTCAATTGGGGCTGGATGGCGATCGCTCCTACCGCCAGAGTGGGCTGATCGTCGGTGACGGGAGTCCAAGTAACACTTGAAGGATTGGGACTGAGCGGCCCGGCGTTCTTCGACTTCCAGACTCCTCCATAGGCCCCACCGACATACACCGTGTTGCCGGTGCCGTCAGCCGGGTCGATGGCGACCGCGGTCGCCCGGCCGGCGACTGGGCCATAATCCTGCACGCCGAGTCCAGTGGGGTCGGAGGCCAGCGGTGCCGGTCCCAGCGGCGTCCAGATGGTGCCGGCAGCGACCCGCGGAAACGCGCTCATCCCGGCCAGGCGCGGCGTGGCGGCGCGCGCTGCGCGCAATTGCAACTTCTGTCGCTCCGCGCGGTAGCGCAGCGCCGCCGCCGGCTGCCCCGGAATCACTCGCCCCCGCCGGAACCACACTTCGCTTTGCCGCGGCTGGTTGACGGACCCGCGGGTTCCTGGGCTCTGGGCGGACGCTATCCCGGCACAAAATACCAGACACAAGACCACGGAGAGACGAACACCAGATTGCATGCGAACAAACAACTACCACGGGCTGCGTCCCGCTTTCAGTGACGGATGGCAACGAATCCTCTTTCTTTTTCGAGATGGTTCTAAATGGGGAATGTGCGCGTAGGCAGTCGTGCATTACACGAAAGTGGACTTGACGACACCGGGCCTCGGGCGTCGGACCTTAGACTTCAGACTTCAGACCTCGGACTTCGGACGTTGGACCTCGGACCGAGGGGCTGACTGGCGTGCTCGAGTGGCAAGCGGGATCCGCTTCTGTTCTGCCACCGTCGCCGGTCGTAATCGCTGAAGTCCGAGGTCCGAGGCCCGAAGTCCGAGGTCCGAAGTCCGCCGTCCGCTATTCGTATCGCAACGCTTCGATCGGATCGAGGCGGGCGGCCTTGCGGGCGGGGTAAAAGCCGAAGAAGATTCCGACCGCCATGGAAAACACGACGGCGGCGAGAATGGCGGTGGGAGAAACCAGCACCGGCCAGCCCAGAGTTTGGGTGATCAGGTAAGAAGCGCCCATGCCGGACAGAATTCCCACGGCGCCGCCGACTACGCTGAGTACGACCGCTTCGATCAGGAATTGCTGCTGGACATCGCCTTCGGTGGCGCCGATGGCCATGCGGATGCCAATCTCGCGGGTGCGCTCCGTGACCGAGACCAGCATGATATTCATGATGCCGATGCCGCCCACCAGCAGCGAAATGCTGGCGATCGAGGCCAGCAGTATGGTGAACAGCCGGGCGTTCTGGTCGGCCAGGTCCGCGATGTCGGCCAGGTTGCGCACGAAAAAGTCGTCATCCTGCCCGGGGCGAATGCGATGGCGGTCGCGAAGCAGGGCCGTGATCTGCTGCTGGGCGGTGTAGCTGGCCTCCTTCGAGACCGCGGAAACCATGATCCAGCGCAGCCAGTCCTGCCCGGTAATTTTCTTTTGCAGGGTGGTGATCGGGACCACAATGATGTCGTCCTGGTCCTGGCCCATCGCGGCCGATGTCCCCTTGGGAACCAGCAGGCCCACGATCTTGAAGGACAGGTTGTTGATGCGGACGGTCTCGCCGATGGGGTCCGTCGCTCCAAACAGATTCTTGCGTACCGTCTCCCCAATCACGGCAACATTGGCGGCCGTGGTCACGTCATCCTGGGTGAACGATGTGCCTTCGGCAAAAGGCCAGCTGCGGATATCGAAATACTGCGGCTCGGTGCCGTTGATATTGGTGGCCCAGTTGTCATTTCCGAAAACGACCTGAGCGGAAGACTGGCTGCCCGGGGCGGCGGCCGCGACCGACGGGCACTCGCGCTCGATCGCCAGCAAGTCGTCGTAGACCAGGGTCTTGGTGGCGCCCCAGCCCATGCGCATTCCGCCGCGGTTCACCGTGCCGGACTGGACAAACAGCATGTTGGACCCCATGGCCGCGATCTGCTGCTGTGCCTGTTGCTGCGCTCCCTGACCTACGCTGACCATGGCGATCACCGCACCGACTCCGATGATGATGCCCAGCATGGTGAGCATGGAACGCAGCTTGTTGCGGGCCAGGGCCCGCATGGCAATGCGAATAATCGCCAGTAAATCCATAATGACTTCCTAGGCTGCCGGTAGTTGCAAATCCTCGGCCATCAATCCTCCAGCTCAGGCAAAGTTTTCAGGACTTCCGCCGCGATGGGCCGGTTCTGCACCAGGTCATCGCGCCGGATGGTGCCGTCACGAAAATGGATGCCGCGTTTGGCAAAATCGGCGATGTCCGGCTCGTGCGTCACCAGCACGATGGTCAGTCCGTCGTTATTCAGCTTTTGAAATACCTCCAGGATTTCCACCGACGTCCGGCTGTCCAGATTGCCGGTGGGCTCATCGGCCAGCAGGATCGCGGGGCGATTGACCAGCCCGCGGGCAATGGCAACGCGCTGCTGCTGACCGCCGGAAAGCTGGGAAGGGAAGTGCTGCATGCGATCTCCCAGGCCCACCAGTTCGAGCGCTTCGCGCGCCCGCTTCTGGCCTTCTTCCTTGCTGATCTGCGCATACAGCGTAGGCAGCTCGACATTTTCCAGGGCGGTGGTGCGGGATAGCAGGTTAAATCCCTGGAAGACGAAACCGATCTTGCGGTTGCGGATGGTGGCCAATTCCTTCTTGGTCAGTTCGGAGACGGCGATCCCCTCGAGCAGGTAGCGTCCACTGGTAGGTTTGTCCAGACAGCCCAGGATGTTCATGAACGTGGACTTGCCGCTACCGCTGGCGCCCATGATGGCCACGAATTCCCCCCGCTCGATGCGCACATTGATGCCGCGCAAGGCGTGCACTTTGGTTTCGCCCAGATCGTAGTACTTGTGCACGTCTTCGATTTCGATGAGGCTCCGCGAACCACCTTGAGGGGCCAGGCTCACCGCGGATTGTGGAATGGTCGCCATTCTGGTTTCGCCTTGGGCGTATTGCTGAGGCCACTTCACGGCCTCACGATTTATCTTCCTCGCGTCCCCCGGCCAAGCCCTGGCGCCCGGGTCGCGCCTGCACTGGCGGTCGCGCCGCCGGTGACCAATTCGTCTCCGTCGTTCAGTTGACCATTCAGCACCTGCGCGACTTCGGTGACGGTATGGTCGGTGATGCCGGTGCGAATTCTGACTGGCTCGAGTGTCTTGTCGGGACGCAGCTTCCAGACCACGGCGACGTCTACCCGTGGAGTGTGCTGCTGCCCGGCGTCTGCGCCGCCGCCCTGGCTGCCTTCCGCATGGGCACGCTGCTGCTTGGCGGCAGCCCCGGTGTCGCCCGAACCCGGGGCGCTTGCCGATTGAGTGGCCGCAGCCTTTCCGGAAATCAATCCATATTGTTTGTAGAGCGCCCGAACCTGGGTGGCGGCCATGTCCGGTTTGTAGCGCAGGGCCCCATTGGGCACCCGCAGCGTGTTCGGCGCGTCCGCTACCGGAATCGTAATGTAGGCGGTCATGCCCGGAAACAGCTTCAGGTCCGGATTATCGAAGTCAATGATGGTGTTGTAGGTGACGACATTCTGCACCGTGGTCGCGTTCAAACGCACCTGCGATACCCGGCCGGTAAACGAATCTTTGGGAAACGCGTCCACCTTGAATGTGGCAATCTGGCCGGTGTGGATCATGCCGACATCGGACTCGTCAGTGCTGGCATACACCTGCATTTTCGTAAGGTCCTGCGCGATGGTGAACAGAGTGGGCGCCTGCAGGGAAGCCGCGACCGTCTGGCCGACGTCGACGCTGCGGGCGATCACCGTGCCGTCTATGGGAGCATGGATGGTGGTGTAGTCAAGATTGGTTTGGGCCACGGTCACCGCAGCCTGCTTCTGTTGTACCTGCGCGACCGCTTGCGTAATGGTAGCCTTGGCCGCTGACACCGCGGCATCGGCGGAGTCGGCATTGGCCTTTGCCAGGTCAAGCTGCTGCTGGCTCATCACACCTTCTTTGGCCAGTCCTGAAGTCCGCTCATAGTCGGCCCGGGTCTGCACCGCCGTCGCCTGCGCCTTTTCCAGATTGGCCTGGGACGCCACCTCATTGGCTCTGGCATTGGCCAGATCGGCCTTGGCTTGTAATAGCGTACCTTCGAACAGGGAAGGATCGATCTGGGCCACCACTTGCCCTTTTTTCACCCGCGAATTGAAATCCGCATTCAAGCGAGAAATCGTGCCGGAAACCTGCGAGCCCACCTGTACCGTAATCACGGCATTGATGGTGCCCGTCGCCTCCACCACTTCGCGGATCTCTCCGCGATCTACCTTGGTCGTGAAATACTGCGGCTGCTCGCTGCCCTTGAAGCGAAAGGCCGCGAAGATGGCCATGGCCACGACCACCACGCTCACGATCAACCAATGACGTTTCACCATGTGCACGACATCATCCTCACTAAGGATCCCAGAGCTCTTCGCCCGCATGCCGCGGCCTGGTCCCTGTCTATAAAAACCCCGAACCGGAGCCAGGGTTGCGGATAGAATCTCTGAGTTTCCCCTGGGAGCGCCGCAAGCTCTACCATCTGGATGGTACATCTTGCGGCACCGATGCGAACATTCGGCAACATTTACAAAAGTTTACTTAGATGAATTCCCGCTGAAGGTGAAAGTATTCCAACTTCGGGCAACCAAAGTCGGGGCGCTTCTGTAGACCGGCGCATCTCGCCGTATCGAATGACATGATCAAAATGACCCGATCAAGAGGAAGATCCTGATGGATTGGCAAGCATTCTGGCTCACTCTCCGCCTGTCCGCGCTGGTGGCGGCCGTGCTGCTAGTGGTGGGTCTTCCGGTGGCGGCCTGGGTTACCTACTCGCGCTGGCGTTGGAAATTTCTCGCGGAAGCCGTTTTCGCCCTGCCCATCGTCTTGCCTCCCACCGTGCTGGGTTTCTACGTGCTGGTCGCGCTCGGGCCGCGCAGCCCGCTGGGACGCAGCTGGCAAGCCCTGACCGGTCACACCCTGGCGTTTACCTTCGAGGGCCTGGTAATCGGTTCCATCCTGTACAGCTTCCCGTTTGCGGTGCAACCCTTTGCCGCGTCGTTTGCGGCCGTGGATCCCCGGCTGCTGGCGGCTTCGCGGACGCTGGGAGCCTCCAGATTCAGAACGTTTTTTCGCGTCATCCTGCCTTTGTCGGTCTCCGGACTGGTGACCGGAGTGGCCCTTAGTTTTGCCCACACCATGGGCGAATTCGGAGTGGTGTTGATGGTGGGAGGCAATATTCCCGGGGTCACGCGAACGGTTTCGATTGATATTTACGACAAAGTGCAGGCGGTCAATTATTCCGGCGCCAATGCCACGGCACTGGTGCTGCTGGCCATCTCGTTTATCTCCCTTTCAGTGGTCTACGCATTGAACCGGCGAGTGTGGATATGGAAGCAAATGCGATAACCACGAAGCGCACGAAGTACCACGAAGCAAATAAAGAATAGAAGAAGATGATATCGCCGGGACTCGCGGAATTCCTTCGTGGTACTTCGTGTCCTTCGTGGTGATAGGTTTTGTGCGAGCCCCCGACCATGGCTGCAATGCTAAATAACGCCGCTGTCGTCAACGCCACTCCGGCGGAACTGCGCGAGGCGTCCGTCCAGGTTCGCAAGCGACTGGGAAAGAACTTCGAACTCGATCTCGACATCGCCGTCCCAGCGGGAATCACGATCCTGTTTGGTCCGTCCGGGGCAGGGAAGACCACTCTGCTGGATTGCATCGCGGGGCTGGTCCGGCCGGATGAAGGCCGAATCGCAACGCAAGAGAAAATCCTGTTCGATAACGCGCTCGGAATCAATGTTTCCCCTCAACTCCGCCGGGTGGGTTACGTGTTTCAGGACCTGGCGCTATTTCCACACCTGACGGTCGAGCGCAATGTCGAGTACGGGCTATCCGGGTTGGGGAGTGAAGAACGCAGGCGCCGCAGCGCCGCCATTCTGGAGTCGTTCCGCATCGCGCATCTGCGATCGCGCCGGCCCGGGCAGATTTCCGGAGGCGAACGCCAGAGAGTTGCGCTGGCTCGCGCGCTGGTGATCGACCCGGCCATCCTTCTCCTGGACGAACCGCTGGCCGCGCTGGATGCCGCCACCAAAGGAAAGATTGTCGATGACCTGCGCGCCTGGAACCAGGAGCATCGTATCCCGATCGTTTATGTGACCCACAGCCGGGAAGAGGTTTTCGCGCTGGGCGAGCACGTGGTCGTGCTGCAGGGCGGCCGGTCCGTTGCGGTGGGGACGCCGCACCAGGTGATGAGCGCGCCGCGGCTCGAGACCGTGGCCCAACTCGCCGGCTTCGAGAATATTTTCGATGCCACGGTCACCGCCGCGCACGAAGAGCGAGGCACCATGACGTGCCAGCTGTCGGGAAGCCAGGTCGAGTTGGAAACGCCGCTGGTAAGGGCGGATGTGGGTTCAAAGTTGCGGGTGGGCGTCCGCGCCGGAGATGTCCTGCTGGCTTCGCTGCAGCCGGTTGGATTGAGCGCCCGCAACATCATTCCCGGCAAGGTAGTTTCAATGGCGCAGGTCGACGTGATCGTAGTGGCGAAAGTGAATTGCGGTGTGGAAGTGGAAGTCCATCTCACCCTGGCGGCACGGGATTCCCTCCATCTGCAACCGGGGCAGGAAGTATGGCTGGTGGTGAAGACCCACTCCTGCCACCTGATGGGAAACTAGCAGGGATGGAGGCCGGGCGTCCCCGCCCGGCTGGACGGGCGAGACGCCCGTCCTCCATCAAACAGAAAGCCCCGCCGCCGAGCGACGAGGCTTTCCTGAAATCCAAAATAATCTTACACGCTAAAAGATGATCCGCAGCCGCAGGTGCTCTTCACGTTCGGGTTCTCGAACTTGAAGCCCGCGCCTTCGAGGCTCTCGACGTAGTCCACGATGCAGCCGTTCAGATACATGACTGACGTGGCATCCACGTACACCTTCAGGCCGTCCATGTCGAAAACCTTGTCCATCATGCCGGCGCCGTTTTCAAACTGCATGGAATAGGAGAAACCCGAGCAACCGCCGCCCACGACGCCCACGCGCAGGCCAGTTGGGACCGGGTTCTGTTGCGCCATGGTTTCCTTGACCTTGGCGATAGCGGTGGCAGTCAGGCTAATGGGCGCCTTCTTTGTCTCTGTCTCTGCGGGCTTCACTTCCGGGGTCGTCGTCGTAGCCATGGGTATCTCCTTGAAAGGACTCGATTATCATTATAGCAAAGCTTCGGTTGACGCCAGCCGGCAAAGTCGATCCAGACCACGTTTTTCAGAATGGTTCCCGGCTAAGCCGCTCCCAACCTATTAGATGACCGCGTTTAGCCTATCGGTGCAGGTCCGAAAAACCCACCGGGTCTTGCCAACAGGTCTATAATTCGGCCTTGGGGCCCTTGTCCGAAAGCTGGTTGTGGGGGCCACAACCACAATTTATCTGCGTCAGCCTTCGGGATCGGCTCGACATCAGTACCGAGGTGGTCTATGACTCCGGGATTGCTATGGCTGCTGATCGCGTGGGGCGCTCTCACTGTAGTTCTGATTATCCTTCTTATTTACCGCGGCACCCTGACCATGCAGGAGGACGATCAACTCTTCCTCGATGACTCTGCCTCGGCCATGGCAAAAGACCAGATGGAACTCATGGCCAAGGTGAACAAGATCACTCCTCTCGTAAAAGTGCTGGGTGCAACTTCGGGAGTCATGATCCTGGTGATCGCAGGTTGGGCAGTCTATCTGGGATTGAACGCGGTACAGCCCTGAGCGCCTCGCTCAGACCCGGCGCTCGTGGCACGAATTTGGACGCGCCTGGGTTTCGTGGAAGGGCACGACTTCAGTCGTGCCACCACCCGCTGAGGGAAGTTCGGCTTTAGCTGCTGGGGTTCGCGTTTTCAGCCCACCGCTAAGGCAGCAAGCGTACGTTTTGCACATCCGCTGCCCGCCCATCAATCCGTTTGAAGGGGCCGGTAGTCCACATCCCTCAAAAGCTCGTAGAGCATCCTGACGTCATTCCGCACAAGCTCACAAGCTGCCGAAAACTAATCCCGCTCAATTCAGATCGGCCGAACCAGGCCTCTCTTTGTCGCCTCGGTATTGCGCACCAGCAGCAAAACCAGGATCATCGCGACCAATGGGACCAGCCCTGCCACAATGACAATTGGATCGAAGGAATGCCCCGCCGCAGCATGGCGTACATCCGAAAAGTGCCCAATGAGTTCGAACGCGACAATCGTACCCAGGCCCGCTCCCGTTCCGCTCAATCCGCTGACCGTGGCGACCGATTCGCTGTGGAAGAGGTCAGACGGCAACACGTTCGCCATGGTTGAAAAGGCCGCATAGGAGAAGGTCGCGAGCGCAAAAAGGAACGCGATCAAATAGAGGTTGGTCGTGAAGATGGTGGGAATAAGAGTGGTCACACCCAATCCGCCAAAGATAACCACCGCCTTTCGGGACGCACCTAAGGACCATCCGCGCTTGATCAAGTAGCCGGAGATACCCCCGCCAAAAAAGTTGCCCAAATCAGCCGCCAGGAAGGGGACCCAGATGGCGATGAGGCCGGTCTTCAGCTCGATGCCCTTGGTCACCAGATAGATGGGAAACCAATCGGTAACGAAGAACCAGACCGGATCGGTCAGACCCTTGGCCATGATGGTTCCCCAGGTTTGCGGCAACCTGAGCAGCTCGCGCCAACTCAGCGGCGCCCGGTTCTCGTGCTGCGGCCGGGGATCCTCCCTGTCCGCAAGAATGAGCTGCAACTCTGCCTGGCTGATACGCGGATGGGACTCAGGTGGGTGATAGAGCCACCGCCACACGCTCAACCAGAGAAGGCCGAGGACCCCAGGAATGGCGAACGCCGGGCGCCAGCCCCAGCGGAGATAAATCCCGAGAACCACCCAGGGAGCAACGGCTCCGCCGATGGAAGAGCCGCTATCGAATAGCGCGGTGGCCAATGCGCGTTCGCGCTTCGGGAACCATTCCGAGACGGCCTTGGTTGCCGCCGGCCAGTTCGCGGATTCACCCGCCCCGAGCAGGAAACGGAAACCGGCAAACGTGTAAAGGCCCTGAGCCAGCGAGGTCAGCATCGAAACCACTGAATAGAACGCCACTGTGAGAGATAGTCCCCGCCGGGTACCGATCCGGTCCATCAGACGCCCGAACGCGGTTTGCCCGATCGAGTAGGCGAGACGGAACGCAATCACGATATTGGCGTAGTCAGTGTTGTTCCAGTGGTATTCAAGTTTGAGGTAAGGTGCCAGCAGCGAGAGTGTTTGCCGGTCCACGTAATTAATTACGGTGGACGCAAAGAGAATTCCGCCGATCCACCAGCGCAGATTCGAGATGGGCCGGCGGACCGAGAAGTCAGTCTTGCCCGGCGTAGACGTGATTGCTGGATCTTTAATAATGCTGCCCCAGTCCCTTATGACGTCGCAACCTCAGATCCGGGCAATGCGCAGCCGCAGATTCCCGAGACCCTGCCGCTCAACTCTGACCACTCCCATCGCGTTGCTTCGGACCCGAAGCGTGCCTGCCGACACTCCGGGCAGCACCGCCCCGGAAGCCGACGACACATTGAGCCCACCCAGGTTGAGCTCGTAGACAGAGTCCGGGTGCAGACCGGTAATGATGAGAGTCTCACAGCCCAGGTCGGGCAGAGACACTTCGCCTGTGCTGACAACGGATCCGGTCGAGCTGAACAACGCCATCGGCCCCTGCTCGAAGGCCGCGCCCAGAAAATTCACGCCGTCGAGAAGTTCAGTGTGGCTTTTGCCGGTGGTTCCCCGCTCGCCGATTTCGATAACGTGGAGAAAAAAGTCTTCTTCGGCGGGCGCGGCAGGCGCTACTTCGATTCGCCAACTGCCCGGCACCACGTTCTTGCGGTTGGAGCTGAGGATTCTGTTGAAGTCCTCACCCCAAAAGAGTTTCCACATGTGGCGAAGCTTCGGATCCTCCGGCAGTGGCCCGCCTTCCGCCGGCTCGAGCGGCCAGTTCTGTCCCGTGCCCCAGTCGCCTCCGTGGTCATCGCCGGGAGTATAGAATTCGTGGCCTTCACCGCCCCGCCGCGTGATGATGCGTTCCCGAGGCAGAAGCGAATGCACCAGCATCTCGCCGGATCCTTCCGTCAGGCGGAACTGTTTGGCGTTGGGAAAATCCTGCGCGCCAGGCGCTCCTCTGCCCTCATCCTGGTCAACACTCGGCTGGTTTACGCCATGGAGCAGCCAGGCTTTTCGCAAGGACGCTTTGCTGCTGACTACATGATCGAATACAAATAGAACTCTGTGCCCCGGCACGTACAGCACTTCCCGAGTGAAGCGCCGCAGTTTGTCGCGAGAGTACGCATTGCTGGCGTCTCCCATGGCGTAGTGATACTGGCCGGGGACATAGTCGACGACGCGCATCGAGCCGAGATCCCACAAATCACGGGTGCGGTTCCAATCCTCACGGCTGCGTATGGTGTTCCAATAGCGGGAGGAATCCATGCGCTGTCCTCCATCGTTTGCCGCCGGGAGGAGATTGTCCGACCAAAAGAACTTCTCCGCGGGATCGTAAACCAGCACAGAATTGTGCGCCACAGTGCGTCGGTAATAGTTCAGGTAGTGAGGGCTCTCCGTGTCCGTATAATCCGCGCCGCTGTCGATCGCGAGATAGCCACCGCAATAGATCGTGATCTGATTCTGGTCGAGGTGCTGGTGTTTGGCGAAATAGGGTCCGCAATCGAACTCGATCCAGGTCGAGTCCGGCTTCCACCCATCCCGCATCACCAGGTGGCCCACGCCAGAAAAGAAGCGCTGGTGCGGCAATTCGCTCTCGCCAGCCAGGGCAGGATCTCGCGGCGTGACCTCCGGATCGTCCCACAGAAACTCCAGAACTGGCAGTACCCACTGCTTCGCGAAAAACCCGCTCTTGCGCAGAAGCCAGGCGCTGTAAGGGTCCTTGAAGCGGTTGACCGCGTAGCCCAATAGAGCTGTGTCTCGGGAGTCCAGAACGGGATATTCGTTGTCCCCTTCGCGGGATGGAGTCCCGTCCGGCAGGAGCTTGTAGAGATAGGTGGGGCCGATATTCCGGAACACGGAAAAGTGTTGGGCCGGATCCACGCCCGTGGTAGTTCGCATCAGTTCGGCCAGCAGCGTCATGGAGGCCCACGTGATCCGCATATAGTCCATGGATTCGTGGTAGCTGCCCTCCGGGCTGACGACATTGGTGGTGTCGAGAACATTGGCCAGACACCGCGCTATCGTGTCAGGCCACGCTGCGCAGCGCTGATCGCATCCCGGATACCCCTCGACCGCAGCCGATGCAAATGCCACCAATGCAAGATATCGCAGGCTGTAGTTGTGGTAGGAGAATTCGCCGGGGTCGGCGAAGTCGGCAGTCGCCAGCATAGCCGCCGCGCCATCCTTCAGTTCGCCGGCCACCCGGTCTTGTAACGCACGATCGAAGCCGCCGTAGCCGAGAAGCCAATCGAAGGCCAGCGCCCAACCGGTGTAGTCGAGCCACGACCGCGAAGGCCTTCCGCCGCTGGTAAGATGCTTTGCGCGCATTTCTGCCAGGGCGCGATCGGCGAAGCTGGCTTGCCCCGTCAGACGCCACGACAGGGCCCAGCCTTCCATATCCTCCGATGGCCGCCGTCCGGCCGCGTAGCGTGCCTTTAACAATGGCAGTCCGGTAAACGGGTCCGAATCGGCGATCAACAATCGGGGATGGCGAAACGACACTTGTGCCCTCGCGGGCCACCGTGCAGCCAATGCGGATGCAGCCATCGCCGCTATAAAATCACGCCTTCTCATGTCGTCTGTCGTTACCTTCCGCAATCCCCTCTACAGCTTGCAAGGGATCACCCCGGCTGCCGGCGTCGGCGCGAAATCGAGAGGAAAGAAAAAGAAAGAAAACGAAATTAATCGATTCCGCTTTCCACGCTCTGCGCGCATCCTAGAGTATGGCGAAACGCTTTGTAGCTATGGATCTATGCCACTTCGATCATGTCCTTTCGTTCGCGTGCTATTTTCTTTCTTATTTGCGGGCCGCGCAAGTGTATAAATGATGAGCCCCAGCCTGAGTTTTGGCCCCGGGCCACACATCGGAGAACGGACGTGATGCGAAACAGCAAGGACTTTCGTTGGCTGGCAGAACAGCGTCGCCGAAAAGTCTTGGATCTGGTCGAGAAGAAAGGCCAGATCACGGTGCGGGACCTGGTAGGGATGTTTTCCATTTCGGCGGTTACGGCGCGCGGAGACTTGGACGCGCTGTCGTCGGATGGGATGGTGGTTCGCTCGCACGGCGGCGCCGTCCGGCGACTGGAAGCAAGTCAAGATTATCCTCTGCGCCTGAAGAAGTCTCTGCACCATGCCGAGAAGGTCAGAATCGGGCGGGCATCGGCGGATCTGATCCAAGACAACGAAACCGTCATCCTGGACTCGGGAACCACGACGGTGGAGATTGCCCGCCATCTGAAGGCCCGCAGGCTGCAATCCGTTACCGTGATCACCCATGCGCTCAACGTCGCGTCCGAGCTGATGGACGCCACAGATGTCTCCGTGATCATGATCGGAGGTCTGCTGCGCCCGGTATCCTGCTCTTTCGTGGGACCCCAAGCCGAAGCCATGCTGAAGGAGTTTCATGCCGACCGTCTTTTTCTGGCGGTGGATGGGTTCGACCTGGAGATCGGGCCGTCCACACCGGACGTGCTGGAAGCCCAACTCAACAGCCTGATGGTCCGTGTTTCCAAAGAGATCAATGTGGTTGCCGATTTCAGCAAGTTAGGTCGCAGGAGCGTTTCTCGTATTAGCCCCCTTGCGGGGGTTCACAGGTTGATCACCGACACTCGCGCGCCGGCCGATTTCTGCGAGGCCCTGCGCAAATCAAAGATTGAAGTGATTACTGCATAGCTTCCGACCTGGCGAGACGCGTCAAGTGATATGCCAACATGCGGTCTGGCAGCAACAGAGCGTTTCGAAATCTGAGGTCTGCATCCCGCTTCTCTCCCAGTTCCTGATCCAGCAAACCCGCGGTGTACATCCACCAGCTCGGATAGGCACTGGTTTCGGTACGATTCGCTGCCTGATCGAAAGAAGATTGCAGGCGCTCTTGCCATTGGGTCGGATTGAAACCTGGCAATTTCCGTGCGGCCAACCATGCCCAGCGAATCTGATCCGGAGCAGTCGCCGCCGCAGCCGCCTCGAATTTGGCCCTGGCTTGCTCCGGTTTCCCGCAACTGGCGTAAGCCGAACCGAGCAGGTAGTTCGTTCTGGCCGACTGAAGAATGGGTTCAAGGCCGTCACGCGTGAAGGGCAAGCCTGGAACTTCCGCGCCAAGGTGCTGGGCAAGCGAGAGCGCATCCCCGCACTGTCCTTCCCTCGCAGAAGCCAGTACACGTTGCAATTCGACTTCAATCCAGACCTGGCGGACGTTGGTCCCGCCTTCCTCGCGAGGGAAGAAGCGGTTATGAAACAGGCTCTCTGCGCGCCCGAAATCCCGCGCTTCCGCCAGATTCAGAATCAATTCAAAAATCAGCACCGGTGGCGCTGTATCAAGATGGGGATACTTTTCCAGAGCTTCCACCCGCTCCTGGGGAGGCCGGTTCAAAAGACTAAGCGTCTGGTCCATGCCCATATAGATCTCAATGTTTGTGGGATCGCTGCGCAGGCCGTCGCGAAAAGCTGACAGTGCCCCTTCAGGATCATTCTTGGCGTGAAGAAGAGCCAATCCCGTGCTTGCACTCAGGACCGGAAGTTCGGGTCCAAACTTGCGAGCTTCCGACCATTCGCTCAAGGCGGAATCGGTCAAGCCGCGGGAGAAATAAAGCGTTCCCAGCAGATAGTGCGCGGTCGCGTCCGAGGGACGTGTTCGCAAGGCCGCACGCAGGACGGAAAGCTCTTCCGCGGTGCTCGGAAAAACATAAGCCGTAGAGAGCTTCGCAGCCCTCGCGTAATCTTCGGACCCTGACTGTCCGAGCTTCTCGCGGCAATAACCTTTGAAATAGGCGACCAGCGGATGATCGCGCGGGGCGAGAGCCCCTGGCTCGCTCTGATCTCTGACGGCCGGTGGGTATGGCCTGGACAGTACATCCAAGGCCCGTTGGTAGAGCCCGAGCCGCATATATTCCGTGGCAATGTTCAGCACGCGGTCGGCATCGTCGGCCAGATGGTTGAGGTCTGGAGTGCCGGCTTCTTCTCGAAGAAAATTACTAAGCGGGAATCTCGCCAGCTCGTCGCGGGCGAGGGCCCGCGATTCCTCGGCCTTACCGGCTGCATCCTTCACCGCAACCAACTCCTCCTGAATGCGAAGATCCTGGGGAGCGGCTCGCATGGCCCCGGAAAGGTGACGTTCGGCGCCGACCAGATCGCCCTCCCGCGCCAACAACTCGCCCAGGCGCAGGGCTGCCGCGGAAAAAGAGACTGGCAGACGCTCGGCCTGTTCGTATGCGGCGCGGGCGTGCCGGACATCGCCCAGACCGTCGTAGGCAATGCCAAGGTAGTAGGAAATCTCCGTGTCAGAAGTGTCCCGCATGTGAAGCGGCGCAAGAAGATCCCTGGCCTCCTCGAAGCGCAACAGGCCGGCTGCGAGACGACCTGCCGCCTTCCCCGCAGAGAAGCTTCCCGGGAACCTCTCCAGCGTTTCCTTGTAGGTTGCGAGAGCCCTCAGATTTCTTCCGTTCAGTTCGTCTTCTTTAGCGAGCTGAATCCAATCGTCGCAGGTCCTCTTGTCGGACTCGGGAATGTGGTACGACGGCTGGGGCCCAACGTGAATCTCTGACTCGGGAGTCCAGTCATATTCGCCTTCCGTCTGGCGCAAGACCACAGCGCCTTTTGCGTCCTGAATCTCGATCGTATATTTCGCCTGCGAGTCTGGATTCGGAAGCTCGTGGATCCAGGTGTGTTCGGGTGTCAAATCCAACCTCTCATGAAACAACACCTGCTTCCCGTTCAGGATGGAAACGGACGCCTGTGCAATAAGCTGGTTGGCATTGAATCCGGCCATCAGGCCGCCGGCGTTACGGGTGAGACTCGCAACCCCGGCGAGATTGGCCCGTGAAATCCCGCCGATCTCCCGGGCCGGCATCCAGTATTCCGAGAAGCGCAGGACCTGCCGAGGTTCAAGAAAGGCATAGGTCTCCTGATTACGAAACAGACCGGCCTGCACCTCGAGGTAAGCGCTGTTGTCGTCGGAGAGCGCCTTACGCCAGTCGAGGCCGTCCGCGTCAGCGCCCCACGACCAGATTTTCTTGGCCGGAACCTGTTCGTACTCCGCAAAATGCACCGTGCCCGTATTGGTGTGGGGATTCCACACGCCCATGAAATTTTCCCGGCTGCCGTGAACGAACAGGGAAACCGGACCTTTCGTGTGATTGCGAAGCAGGCTGTAATCAATGCCATCCTGATCCACCGGCCAGGGATGGATTTCGGTAAAGCCATGGCTGGCTGTAAACCGCATGGGATACGCGATGCGCGAATCATCCCATGCCTCTACCCCGGCATTGTTCCACCAGTAGAATCGGTGCCGTACATCGCTCCGATTGCTGAGGGTCACGCGCTGCTCCAGCACCGTCGATTTCGGGCGGAGAATCAACTCTACCGTCCATTCCATTCCGTAAACCCGGTCGATGTTGCCGACGCTGACCGAAGCGCTGCCATCGTCATGGGTCGCGAAGGCGAAGTTGATCGGCGACATCGTGACCCAGTTGTGCGAGACGGGAAAATTAAATTCGTCTCCGAAAGCAGCCCAGGCCCCGCGATAAGCGATAGCGGCCTTCTTGATCGACGGATTGGCATAAAACATTGGCTTGCCGGAGATCTTGTCCAGACAAGTGTAAAGATGGCCGCCCAGGTCCGGCAGCACCGAGCATTTCAGGTATTCGTTCTCCAGGTAGATTGCACGCCACGCATGGTCCACTCGCTGGCTCGTAAGGTTGGTGCGCAAGGTGTAGGGATAGTTGAAGCGATTGGTGGTGAACTGGTCGAACGGGGGATTGGGATCGGGCATCCCCTCTTCATATGTCGGCAAGGTAAGCGTGCCTTGCCAGACGCGCACTTGCCCTTGCGCCAACGCGGTGGCAAGCAGTCCGAGAACCGCGATTTGCCCAAGACGCCGCATCTAGATGGAGACTCGGAGCACCCGCGCAGCGTTCTCAGCGTAAACCTTGCGTAGAATGCCCTCCGGCAGTTGAATTCCATAAATGCGCCAGCGTCCCTGCGGCGGAATGATTGCCGGAGCGTAATCGAAGTACTCGTCTTCCGTTTCCAGAAACCGGTAGTAGATCTCGTACAACTTGTCGTTAAACACCTGCTGGGGAAACTCGTCGCCGTGGGGTGTCGCATCGGTGGCGAACAGAATGCGGTCCTGATACTTATCGAAGAATTTTCTGGCGGTTACCGGCTGCCGTCCAAGCTCACCGATTCGTGCCGCGATATCCACGGACATATTGGGAAACCGGTCCAGGTTCTCCGCGACGTTTTGCAGGTTTTCAGAGAAGTTGCCCACATGCAGGGTAACGAACTCCGTCTTGGGATGCCGGGCGATGACACGATTGCGGGCCGCGATCAATTCGGCGTTGCTGGGAAAGTCTCCGCCGTAGAAGGACCAGTCCGGGTGGTTATTCAGCTCTTCGTAGCGCTCGTTGAAGCGATCGGTGGGAGTGAAAAATGCTACGGGATCGGAGATGTGCATGGCCACCGGCATGCTTAATTGCCCGCAGGCGTCCCACATGGGATCGAAGCGCGGGTCGTCAATTTTTACCAGCGTGCCCGAAGTGATGTTTTCGCGGAGGTAAAGCCCCAGCGTCTTGAGAATCTTCAAACCGTACGCGCCATCGCGATGGGCCTGCTCAATCGCCTGCGCCTGCAGCTTCGGATAGTCCGGCTCTTTAAACCGGGAATACGAGGGCTCAGTAAGGGTGTAGAAACGGCCGGGATACTTGCGATCATATTTCGCAATCGCGTCCCTGAGGCCTTGGTCGTATCCGCCGGTCAGGTTCACCATGGCCCGAATGTTCTTGCGGTCCATGACCGCCAGCAACTCCTGGGGTGTTCCCAGGTATTGACGGTCGGGGGAAAGCTCAACGCCCTTTTCCGATCTTGTCGAGATAGTGATGTGGGTGTGGAAGTCGATCACCGGAAACTTGGAGCGTTCGACGTGCGACTCGTGCACCTGGAGCATGCTTCTTGGTTCGTACTGCGAGAGCTCCAGAGGTTTGGGATGGGGTTTGGTTTCGGCCTCGACGGCGGCCGCATTGCCGATCTGTGTTCCGGCCCCAGCCACCAGGCCCATGCCATACAGCCACTGACGACGATTGATCAAGGCTCTCCTCTACCTTTCCAGGCTATTGCCCAGGCTCAAGCGCTGGCGTTGCAATGTCCACCGGGCGCTTTTCGCCATCGATCGAACCATGCCAGACGCTTCCGCCGAAAGTTGTAATGTAGACCTTATCGCGGTCAAGGGGATCGGGAATCACGCGGTGCGCCCACTTGAAGTTGAACCCCGGAATGCGGGTCCAGTGCAGTCCCCGGTCCGCCGATCGCCAGGCAGAAGACTCAAACCCGGCGGCATAAACAATGTTGGGGTCCGCCGGATCAATGGTCACATCATAAATATGGCGGTCCTGGTCGAGCACCTGTTTCCAGCTTTTGCCACCATCTTCTGAAAGGAAGACTCCGCCGCCGTCTCCGTGTACTCCAGTCGCCCGGGCCCAGGCCGCGAGGTAAAGACGATCCGGCGACTTAGGGTCGATCGCGAGGCCGTTGGGCCCATTCGTTCCCTCGGGCAGCGCAACCGGCTGCCAGTGTTCGGCGCCGTCCGTTGACCGGTACAGCGCGCCGTCTCCGGCGTTGCCGATGCTTCCATCCTCTGACCGGCGCGCCACAACTACGAAGAGCGTGCCCTTCGAACTGCGTGCCAACCTCCAGGCGAAAGGTTGGGTCTGCGTAATGCCCTGGTTCTTCAGGCTCCAGGTACGCCCATCGTCGGAACTCTTGTAAACGCCGCGGCCAAAACCGGCCACGTACAGCACGCGTGCGCCCACCGGGCTCGTCGGATCAAGCAGAATGTGAGTGGCTGCGGTCTCATCCATTCCGCTGTTTGACTTCTTCCACATTCGGCCGCCGTCATCGCTGCGGCAAACCCCGCCTTTGTAATTCAGCACGGAGTTGTGCCGCCACATCTTCGGACGCGGGAGATCATGCGTGTAGCTGTTCACGCTCCACATTCGCCCCTTCACCTTCGGATCGAAGGCCACCCAGTATGTCGTATTCAGCCACTCACGGGGCACGCCCGCAGTCGAGCTGATCCATGAGACTCCGCCGTCTTCGCTGCGGAAGAGTCCTATGTCCGTGTAAGCAATGAACTGGCGTTTTAGATCGAAGGGATCAAAAAATATTCCATAGCTGTTGGTGACGTCGAGGCCCGTGCTGGTCCATCCGGCATCATTTACCTTGCGGGAGTACACCGCTACCCAGGTGGCGCCTCCGTCGCTGGTGCGCATGGTTCTGCCGAGATCGGTTCCGTAGCATAGATTCGGGTCCTGTTGTGCCACGGTGAGGTTGAGAGGGTTCTCTCCCCAGCCTGGGCCGAAACGTTCGGTGATCCAGGCGTCGTGCACGTTCTTGGCCGCCGCCTCGGATTCTTTCCACACCAACTGCCAGTCAATGCCGGAGTTGGTGGTTTTCGCGACACCCATCCAGGACTTTCCATCAAGCGCCAAGTGGTCGTAGGAGACATAGGCGGTTTCGGCGATGGCGCAGGCTGGTTGCGATGGCCCGCACTCTGGCTCCACTTCCGGGCAGATCGGACTTGCGCCAGGTCACACCTCCATCAGTGGAAACGAATGCGCCCTGGGGGGAAGCGCCATAAACGGTCGGCTGCGGCCCCGAACCAAAGCCTAGCGAAGTGTCAGTGAATGCCGCCGGCAGCGCAAGATTGTGGACTCCGGCAGCATTGACGATTGCGAGCGTGTGGGCGCTGGCCAGAAACAATGTTCGCGAATCAGCGGCAGAATGGGGATCAACCCACAGCCGCCGCGGTACGTCCGGCAAGCTGGCCTGCTTTTGCCAGGTCTCTCCATAGTCCCGCGAAACGAAAAGCGCCGGGCTGTCCTTCGTGCCGGCTGCGGCGTAGAGAACCTTCGAATTGTCCGGATCAACCGCCAGCGCCGCGATTGTGCCCAGGGGATCGGGGTCGGCCAGGATATGCTCATCGGAGTGGTCGGAATTCAGTTGCACAGCCCTTGACCGCGGAGGGGCTGGGATAGATCAGATTCCACTGCTCTCCGCCGTCCGTGCTCCGCCACAAACCGGTCGCATGAGCGTACATAGTCTTGGAATCCAGTGGATCGAAGACAAAAAAATCTACGACTCCGCGCAGGTTGAACATGCGCCACGTCCGTCCACCATCGTGGGTGATATAGGAGCCGGTCATGTCGCAGGAGATCAGCACCGTGTTGGCGTCAAGGGGGCTGATGGTGGGATTGAACATGGCTCCGCCGCCGCCCGGTCCAATGACACGAAAATCGCCGGGACGTTCGGCAGAGACGGCAGTCAAGCACACCAGGATGACAAGGACGGGGAAGATCCGGAGTTTCATCGGCTCCTGCCAAATATTGCCGTGCTGGTTGTTGCGGCCCGGTCTATGCGCGGGCCACCCATCCCCGGATGGATCGGTAAGCGGCCGCCCGGGGCTCTGGTCGAGTAATGTGGCGACCGCCTTCGCCTGCAGCAGCGCCGGCTCTAGAACGTGATCCGGAGCCGTAGCCGTACAGTCCGGCGGCTGTCCACGCCTTCTTGCGAGAACGTGTTTTTCAGTCGCCCGAAATCCGGATTGGGCGTAACGTCCGCTATGACCGGCGTCAAAGTCGCCGGATCCACGCCGAGGTTGAAGTCACCCAGGAAAGCGAAGGGTCCGCCGCCGCCGCCGTAGTCGCTGTCGGGCGAGAACAACGGGTGGTTGAACACGTTGTCGATGTCCGCGCCCAGCGAAGCGGTTACCCGCTCACCAACGTGGAACTCCTTATGCACGCCCAGATTCACTCCCCAGGTACTCGGGCCGAACAATAGATTCCGCTTGGCGATCTGGGGATTGCTGAACAGGTCGGCCCCGATAGGGGGCAGTCCGAAAGCATTTGGATCCCAAATCTGGTTCCCGTTGCGGTGATTGACGTTGCCGGTCACCGTAGGCCGGAAAGAGGGCTCGGAGTTGAAATCGCCGTAGGCATCGACCGACCCTACACCCACATTCCCAGGGGTGATCGGGTCGCAATCGTCGCACAGCCAGAACGGCGTAAAGCCTGTGCCCGTCTTGGCGAACATATTGAACGTGGTTTGCCACCCTCCCAGGATCGCGTCTGCCCAACCCGAGAATGACGTGCCGAACTTTTTCCCCCGGCCAACCGGTAAGTCCCACACGCCGTAGGCAACGAAGCGATTTTTCGGAACGAAGGCCTCTTGCCCATAATCGCTGTTCGGTTGGAAAGGGTTGTAGGCAATGCCGCCCAGACTGGAGTTTCCGGTATCGAGACCGGTGGACTTCTGATCCAGGTATGTGTAAGAGAGATTCAGCATTAAACCGTGAGTGTAGCGCTTCTCCAGTTGGGTCTGGAATGCGTTGGATCGGCCGTGCCCGTAATTTCCGTAGGTCAGCAGGTAGTCGCCCAGGCCGGGAAATGGCTGCCGCGCCAGGTCGGCGGGCGAATAGTCGCAGTCGGCATTGTTTTCCGGATCGCAGGCTGTCACACCATCTCCGATTGTCGTGCCGAAGGGAGTGGTGCTGGGTTTGAGTTCGTTCAAATCCACGCCCGCGATCAATCCGCCCAAGGCACTTCCCAGATAGGAGAAGCGCACTGAAGTATCGCGTGCAATTTCCCGTTCATAGGTGACGTTGTACTGTTGAATCCGCGGCTGCTGCAAACCAACTGGCACCGCGTTGATGGCCGGCAATCCGCCGAAGCCCGAGCTCACATCGCCGCCGGTGAACGGACTGAAACCGTGGGAAAATCCGGGCCAGCCCTGAAGTTGATCTGGTTTCGTTTGCTTGCTCACGCCCTGATTAAACGGGTTGGTGGCAATTGGGTCGCGTATGCCCTGGGCTGCGGAAGTCGGATAGTAGAACCCATACCCGCCACGCAGCACGGACTTGCCGCCCAGGCGTAGCGCGAAACCAACTCGCGGCGCCAGGTTGTTCTTGTCCATCCGAACCAGACCGCGGCCAACGTTCAACCCGGACTGCGCCGCTGTGACCACTCCAAGTGCAATGATCCGCGTGTCCAGGAAGGGGAGGGTCTTGTCGGAAGGCACCACGAAGCGGCCCTTCTGCCCGGTCGTCGTGTTCACGAAGTTCGGGTCGAAATTGGCCAGCAGATCGTTGTTCTCGATAAAGGGCGTGATCAGCTCGTAACGCAGGCCCAGGTTAAGGGTGAGGCGCGACGATACTTTCCAGTCGTCCTGGACGAAAAAGCCCTGCTCCCAGTTGTAGACGTCCATGGGCGGTCGAGGCGCGTTGATGTAGGTTACGGTCGTGGCGGGCTCGCCCAGAATAAAGTCTGCAAACGAGTCGGTTCCGCCCCCTGTATAAGCCACGACTCCCCGGGGATTGCCGCGGTTGACGGCGAAGCCATCCACCGCCGCGTTGCGCACGAAGCTCGCGCCCATCTTCAGATTGTGCTTTCTCACTACCCAGGTCAGCGTGTCCCCGAAGGTGGCCAGATCCTGGTCCTCGGGACGGTCGGTGTTGCGGCCACCATTTTGGAAAGCTGCAAACGCATTGCGGTTGAAAGTAACGGCGGTATGGCCGAAGGTTTGCAGTTCGCCAGAACCCACCACCGCGCCGTAGGCGTCGATATCCGACTGATCGAACCCGATGCTGGAGAGGAAGCTTCCCAGAGTGGTATTGCTATGCAGGCGCAACCTCTCGTGATTGAACCCGGCTCGGGCCTCGTTCACGATGTTGGTGTTGAAAACTCGTGTATAGGAAAACGAAATCGTGTCATTCCTGCGGTTATTCTGGGTCAGACCCAATCCGGTGTAGGGTGCCTGCACCAGATTGTTGGCACTGGTTCGGGCGGACGCGTTGTAGGTGCCGAAGATGTGGTCTTTTTCGCTGAAGTCGTGGTCCACACGCAAGGTCCCCACGTCCTGCACCGATCGGCCAGGCAGGATGGTCTCGAAGCCCGGAACGCGCCCGTTCGCCGGATTGATAGGGGCAGAGAGCCCGATCTTCGGAAAATACGTGCCGATCAAGGACTGAACCGTCGGGTTCAGAAGACGAGACGGGACGGTGATGAATTGCTGACCCAATCCGCCGACCGTATCATTGGCCACCTCGGTTGGCGTCAGGACCACGTCGGCCGGAACATGGGGCTTCACGGCGTCATTGACCAGGGAAAAATCACCGCCCCACATACTGGGGTGCGGCAGCGTGCTCGACTGCACCGTCGTCGGGGATACAGTCCAGTCCCGTTCATACGCCGCGAAAAACCAGGTTTTCTTTAGACCTGGGACCGGCCCCCCCAGCGAGCCCCCCACATCGGTGATATTGAAGTACGGATTGGGATACTTGCTCTGAAATGGGGTCGGAGCGAAATTGGCTTTGCCGATCTGGTCCTGCAAAGTCCAGGCGGCGAGCGCCGCGTTATTGTTGTTGTAGAAGAGCGAGCCGTGATAGCCCGCACCTCCGCGCTTGGTGGTCACTCGGATGTTTGCAATGCCGGCGTACTCCGCGCTGAAGTCGTTCGACAGCACGTTGATGTCTCCTACCGCTTCCAACGAGGGCTGGCTGCTGGTCGGCTCGCCGAAAATTCCGCCGTTTGAGCGCTGGCCATCCAGCGAAAAACTGGCACCGTAACTCTGCGCGCCCAGGAACTTGAACTCGCCGTCGGCTGACCCCTGCGTGATGTTCGGGTTCAGGTATAAGAACGAGTAAACGTTGCGGCTGTCGCGGGGCAGGTCAATCACCCCCCGGCTCGTGATGGTGTCGCTGATGGTCTGATTCTCGACGTTGATCAGCGGCGCCTCCTCGGTAACCTCGACGGCCTCTTTCGACGACGCCACTCTCAGCACCGCGTCCGCACTCGCCGTATCGCTGCCATTCAGCACGATACCGGTGATTTGAACGGTGGCCATACCCGGCGCTGAGACCGAGACTTTGTACGATCCCGAGCTCAATCCAAAGAGAAGATATACCCCAACTGCATTCGTCTTGGTTTCGTGCGGCGTGTTGGTGCCGAGGTCAAGAATCGTGACTCTCGCGTTGGGAACAACGGCGCCACTTGAATCGGTCACCAAACCCCGAATGGTGCCCAGGTCGGTTCCTTGCGCGAACAGGAACTGGGCGCTTCCCAGCGCTACCAGAAGAATGAGTCGTATCGCTAAGCCGGTTGAAGACTTCATGCGGCGTCCCCCAGCGGATAAGTTGCTAATGCCGAGCTTTCTATCATAGGTCGCAATCAAAAGCAAATAAAGAATGGCAAATGAAAAAATATGAGAAATAAAACGCAACCCTGGATTTTTGCGGCAGGCGCTTGTTTGCGTCCCAGACTCCGCCCGTCCGGGTCACCAGGGAATTCAGGCTGCACCGTCAGGTTTCCGGCAGATGCAGATCGAAAGTTTGAACCACCCGGCTGATGACGCCGTCTTCCGAAGGCGAATCTGGACGTAGCCCCGCTTCCAGACAGCAGAAAAACGCGAGCAACTGGGCGGCGAGGACGTCGATCACGGGAAAATTCTCGTCTCCGATCTGGGCCAGTCCTGGGCACTCGAGAACGATATCGGTCGCGCGAACTAATTCGTGGGGGACATCTTCCCCCACGATGAGTTTCAGCAGGCCTAGCTGTTTCTGGTCCAGTTCGCGGAGCAGGTCGGCTTCGTATGCGCGGAACGTGGGATCGGAAGAGAGGAAGCACACGACCAGCGTGTCGTCGTGCACGTAGCTCATGGGACCGTGGCGAAGCCCCAGATAAGTCTCGCTCAGCGTCGCCACCCGTCCGGCCGTCATTTCCAGCATCTTGAGCGCGGCTTCGCGTGCTGCCCCGAAACGCGAACCGCTGCCCAGAAACAAAGCCCGCCTGAAGGGCGCTTTCGCCCCTTCGGCCAGGGCGCCAAAGTGTGAGTGAATGAACTCGGCAGCTACCTCGCTCAATTGCTTACAGATCAGTCGATAGCGGTCCGGATGATCCAGCAGACCGAGAAAACGCGCCCCCAGCACCAGGTTGGTGAAACTGCTGGTCATGACCAGACCCTGGTCGTTGGTGTTCTCGCCCAGAGTGATCACGGTGACTCGCGGATCGCGCTGGTAGGTCCTGGCCAGATTGCCGGCTTCATTGCAGGTCAGCACCAGTTGGCGGATTTCGGGCTGCGTTTTAAGCATCACAGCCAAAGCACCGACGCTCTCCGGACTGTCGCCGGAACGAGCCAGGGAGACCATCAACCCCGGCCGCGCCGGAGGCAGCGCACGGCTTCCCTGGGCCAGCAACACTCCGCCGCCAATTGCCTGCGTAACCACACCCAACTCGTTTTGCAGCGCAAGACGCACACAGTCGCCCGCATATTCCGAGCTGCCCGAGCCAGTGAGGGTCAGGCCGGAAATACCGGCCAGGCTCGCCTGTAAACTGCCAGCCTGGCTGCACATCAATTCACAGGTCTGTGTCCAGGTGGATGGTTGTTGGCAGATTTCACGAAGAGTATGAAAATAGCCCAGACGGCGCTGCTCTTCCGGGCTTTTGGCCAGCATTTCAGCCGCTCTTGGCTGCCGGCGCGAGAGCGGGCGCAGCCACTCGGGTTCGGCTAGAGACGTAGGGTACATGGAAAGCTCGAAGATTGCTCTGACCAATGGAAAATAACAGAAATATATAAAAAGTAAACGAAAATATCACAAAGCCACGGCGAGTATACAGGTTGCATTCCGCGAAGGACCAGGATTGATGGCTGCATCCCCGGCCAACCCAGGGGCGGGGAGCGAATCCAATCGGCCCCCAGGCGGATTTCGAACGGAGAGGCTTGCCGGTCGCCTTTGACTCTTTCGTTTCCTTTGTATACTGTGCGTTTTCGGGCTGGCAACGAACAGGCTCTTATGAATCGCCGAGACTTGCTGAAGAGCGCCATCTTATTGCCCGCCTTGGCCGCCAACGCTGACGTCCCACCGCACTTGTGGCAAGGCCATGAATTCGGATCGGGCCCTCCGGTCCACGACCGCCTGAATCAAGGTCCCTTTGGTATCGACCAGGATGAGGGCTGGCAGACGGTACTATTCACCACGCCCTACGAGGGCCCGCTCCGCAATCCCGGGCTGGGCCTGGTTGGCTACACATGGGAGGAGAGCGGACCGTCGTTGGCGGCACGGGCCGGCTGGGAAACACTCGCGCAACACGTAGAGAAGATTTCCAGCCTGCCCTTTGTTGATGTGCTCTACATCCGCTGCGATTGGAGGAATGTCCAGTCGCGCCCCGGGCGTCTCGATCTGGATCCGGTCTGGCAGCTTACCCTGGATGCCGCCCGGAGCAAGAATCTGCGAGTCGCATTCCGAATCCAACTCTCCAACACTTCCTTTCAGCCTGAGCAAGTCGCCCTCCCCGAGTTTTTGCGCGACCGGGTGCCCCTGGTAAACATTGGCCGAATCCCCGGAAAAGGTAACGCAGAATACCGGGAACCCCGCTATGACCACCCCGAATTTCAGAAAGCGTTCGCCGAACTGAACGAGTTGCTGGCAGCCCAGTTCGAAGGCAATCCTCTGATCGAGTGGATGGACCTGATGCAGTACGGATTCTGGGGCGAGGGCCACACCAGCAATTTCCCGAACCCGTTTCCTGATTATTTGACGGCAGAGCGCACTTTCGTCGCCATGACCGAGCGCCAACTCGATACCTGGCAGCGGACACCCCTGGCGGTAAATACTCAGCCCGACATCAGCCATGTGGGCAATCGTACCGTCATCGACATGGCGGTGCGCGCCGGCGCCTGGCTGCGTTCCGACAGCATCATTGTAGAAGAGCCGATCCAGATCGAAGAGCTCGCCAACCGCCCGCCCTGGCTCGCTGCCATTTTGGAAGATGGCTATTTCCGGCAATACGATATTCAGAAACTTAAGCTCGATGCGGCGGGAATCAACGAGTTAGAAAATTACATGCTGCACGTACTGGACTTGAGGGCTAACTATTGGTCGTTATGGACCGAAGCCGACAACCTGGCGCACTACAACCAGAAATACCCGCGCGGCTTTGACCGCTTACGAGCCAACCTGGGCTACCGCCTCCGCCCTGCCTGGGTCTGGCAGCGAAAGAGATATGGCACTTCGGAGCTAATCGTCTGCGTTTCCAACCGGGGCGTGGCCGGAGTTCCTGGAGTCCTGTGGCTGCAGGTGCAGAGTCCCGACCGGAAATTGAATCTGCGCGGCGCGCTGGATGCCGGGCATCCCTACGGTGGCGGCATCCGGCAGGCGTCATTTCTGCTCCCCAAGGGCTACAGCGGTAAGGTTGAGTTGTCGGTGCAGATCGAGATTCGGCCTGGAGTCAAGAAGCCGGTGGCCTGGGCGTGCGAGCAGCCGACCAACCCCGATGGTTCCATCACGGTGGAACTCAAGAGTGATAGCGATCGCGGCTGGCGAAAAGGAGTTTAGTCTCAAAGATCCACGCAGGAGATCAGTTTGAAGAAACAGCTATGCGCTGTCCTGGCCTTGGTGGTTCTGGCCGGGCCGGTCAATCTGGCATTCGGTCAGAGCGAAACTGTTGCCCTTGCACATCCCGGACCAGCCCGCCTGGAGCAACTGGTCGAAGCCAACATCATCGCGGTGCACGCGTATCAAATGCTGCTTGCGCGCAAACAGCAAGGCATGGATCCCGTTTGCTGGCCGGCAAAGGATCCAAAAGACGCCGATCTGGAAACGCTGGTTGCGCACCAGACCTCTCTCCTAGCTGCAGCCGCTGCCGCTCGGGCCTGGTCATTAGGCGCGCCCTCGGTCTTCGACCCTGCGAAGGACCTGCAGCCACTGCTCGCGGCCCACCTGCCGATGCCGGCAAATCTTCCGGTCAATGTGTTCACCGCATATCTTCGCGAGAACGCGCCCCACCACAGGACGGAGGAGATTCGATCCATTGCCAATCTCTACCAGACGGTGCTGGAAGTGGAGCGCGACGGCGACCGGCTGCAGGATCTCTATGCCTTCTACATTGCGCTCGGCTTGCCGGTCTATGTGGGCCAGCTGGGGCTTCCGGGGAGTGACCAGGATTTCCTCGCCGTGGGTCGTATTCTCGAAGGGCGCGCCTGCGCCTCACCGGTAGGTCTCACTGCTGCGGACTGGCAAATCGCCGGCCGCAAAATCTGGAACTGGGGAGAGAAAAATCTTCACATTCGCGACGCGCAGGTTCTGGCCGACGAACTACTGACCGAACCTGACGTTCGAGCGCTCGAACCCAGGATGAAGGTCCTCCCCGCGCAGCGTATCGCGGTGATCGGGCATTCCTTCACCATGGATCTCCACTGGGCCTCGCCCTCGGCCTTCGTGCCCATTGTGACTGCCATGTTTGCTCGCGAGAATTCAAAAGTGGAGTTCCGGCAGTTTCAGGCGGGAGGATTGACCTCGTCGCGCGCCCTGAAAAACTTTTATCAGAGTGCGCTGGCCTGGCGCCCGGATACCGTGCTCCTCGTCGTCGCCAATCGGAATGAGAAAGATCTTGCCGATCTCCGTACCATGGGCCTCGGGTTTAAGGCGTCCGGGGCTCGGGTGATTATGTTCGACGATGTCCATGATCCCGATTCCGCCGATCCGTTGATGCGCAACCGGGAGGCTGAAGTAGCCCGCCAGGCGGGTATCGAAATTGCGAAAGTGAGCCCGATTTTGGCTGCGTCGCCGGACCGCGCCCGGTTTCTCTGTCTCGACCACATCCACATGACCGAGCCCTACCATCGGCTGATGGCGAAAGAATGGCTCAAAGTCATCGTCGGAGTGCCGCTTTCTGACAATTCGAAATAGCCGGGCTCATGCTGCCTGGTTGATTCCGACTGCGGCCGATTCGCAAAGCATCTTCCTTCTCAGGAAGCTGACGCCAGGGTGGCGGGATTCAGCAGAGCGGCGGAATGCTGATCCAGGTACACGGTAGTATCCGCGTGCGTCCGCAAAATTGATGCCGGAAACAGGGGGCTGATCTCCCCGTCGAAACACGCTTTGACCGCCTTGGCTTTGCGGGCGTCGGGTACGATGCAAATGATCTTCCTCGCTTTGAGAATTTGGCGAATGCTCATCGAAATGGCGCGCTGCGGCACATCGGCGAGGGTCGCGAACCATCCTTCTCCAAGCTGCTGGCGCCTGCAGGGTTCGTCCAGGTCAACGACGATATAAGGCTCCTCGGTTTCGAAGTCGGCGGGAGGGTCGTTGAACGCGAGATGTCCATTCTCCCCGATGCCGACAAAGGCAATGTCGATGGGCGCAGCGTTCAGCGCCTGACTGACGCTGCGTATGACCTCGGCAGGATCTTGTTCCCCGTTGAGCAAGAAGTGCTTTGTAATTCCCGTCTTTTGAATCAATCGCTCCTGCAGAAAGCGGCGGAAGCTGGCGGGGTGCGAGGCCGGAAGCCCGATATATTCATCCAGGTGGAACATCTCTACCAGCTTCCAGTCGATGCCCGGAAGGCTGGTGAGGGCTTCGAGAAACTCGAACTGAGCGGCGCCGGTCGCTGCTATGATGCGGGCCTTTCCCCGTTCCTTTACGGCTTGGCAAAGGACCGCGGCAGCTTGTCCCGCCGCGACCTTGGCCATTTCGCGTTTGTCGTCGAAACGCTTGATCAGCATTTTGGCATCGTCCCCTGGGTCAGATTTTCTCGGTAACAATTCTTCCTGCGTTCTCCGCTGCGGTTTTTGCCATCGCGAGGCAGAGTTCCACGGAAGGGAATACGTCTTCAATCGAGGGGTGGGGGGCGTCCTTGCGCGCCAGAGCCCGGACAAATTCCGCGGCTTCGTCATAACAGCCGTTCAGCACATCGTCCGCCATGCCCTCGGGCGCAACTTCCTCTTCTACCAGACGATTTTCCCGGAAACAGCGCCATGCGCGCTGCGGGCCGAACGGGCAAGTAACCGAAGCGCGAAAGCCGTCGCCGACCAGTTCGTAAGTTTCTTCAAGCATTCCTGAGGTCGGGAGAACCTCAACCCTTCCGGAAACGCTACCTTCAAAGCGCAGATCGATGGCATACCATGCAGCCGCCCCGGCTGCATTTCCTAGAGTTTGGATCTTTGCTTCTGCAACTTGACCGGCGATGTAGCGCATTGCGTCTACAGCATGAACCGCGGTTGTCCAGAGAAATTCAGGCTCCCGGCGCGCGTGCCGCGCGAGGGTGCAACGCACGTAGCGCAGACGTCCGGCGCTGCGGGTCCACTCGATCGCGCGGTTGAGAAACGGCATGAAGCGCCGGTTCACGGAAACCATGTTAGGCGTCCCCGTAGCTCTGGCCGCATCGAGCAATGCCTTCGCCTCTGTGAGTGAGGCGCCCAATGGCTTCTCCACCACGCACGGAATGCGCGAGCCAAGTAACTTCACGCCGAGTTGAGAGATTCTCTCCACCGGCACAACCGCGATGCAGCCATCGAGGGTTTGTCCGGCCAGCATTTCATCGAGGTCACGATAGGCACTGCGGAAGCCGTAAGCGCGGCGAAAATATTGCGCTCGCTCCGGCTTGAGATCACAGACTGCGGCCAATTCAATCTCGCCAGGGTGGGCATCTTTATACCTGGCAAGAGGAATGGCATGTCCGTTCTCCGAATGCTCGCCGCAGCCAATCAGGCCTAGCCGGATCATAGAAATTGAGAACTGCTTCTCACTGGTGCGAAGCCAGAAATTCGCCGTCGCTGCCAGAGCCGGCTTTTTACGCCACTCCCGGCTGACCTCGAACCAGATGCAGAGTCCCCCCCACTGAAAGAGTGAGAACGGCAAACCACAAAACCGTGCCCCGCTGATCGGCGGGAGCGGTGAACAGCAGGAGCAAGCTCAGCAATCCAATGCACAAGATTGTCCGGCTGAGAAAGCGGAATACGGGCGCCGTGTGGTCCGGCGAATCCTTCAACTCCTCGGCGACGTTTATCGGAGTGTTCAGGTTCTTGAACAACTGTGCCCGCGCCGGCGTGTCACCGCGGTCGAACAGCATGCTCAGGAAAAAGATTCCGAAAGATGCAGGAACAATGATTGCGACCTGCTCGATCAGTGACCAGTGGTAAACGAAGGCGCCCAGGATTCCCAGAATGAGCCCGGTGGCAAACGACGCCAAGCCGGACCAGGGCGGCGTTCGCCGCACCACCAGACCCAGCAGGGCAGGAGGTCCATAGGCAAGCGACATGAGAGTATTAAATGTCAACATGATCTGGAAAATGCTCTGCCCGCTGGAGGCCATGACGGCTGCAATCACAGTGGTTGCCCCTCCGACCAGAAACGTGGTGATCCAGCCCACGACCAGTAATTCGTGCTCTCCGGCGCTCTGGCGAAAGAGCGCCTGATACACATCCTTGGACAAGATCGCCGACTTCAGATTGAACTGGGCGGACAGGTTGGCCATGGTGGCGCTGAACATCGCCGCCAGCATGACTCCGATCAAACCGTGCGGCAGCAGGGTTAAACTGGCGACCGCGTATGCAGCTTCGCTGGGGTTGGCAAGTCCGGGCCAAACCGTGTGCAGATCAGGATAAATGACCCGCATTGCCATGGGCGGGATAAACCACAGGAACGCGCCCACGAAAAATAGGCCACAGCACAACAACGCGACTTTACGTGCCGAACGCTCGTCGTCAACGCTGAAGTAGCGCTGCGCCATGGCACTGGTGTTGTAGCCGAACGACACCATGATGGTCCAGGACACAAGATAGATCCAGCCGAATTCCCCCGAAATGTGCATCGTTTTCATCTCCGGGGGCAACGAATGGATGAGCCCAGTCACTCCTCCCACCCGCGCCAGAGACGTAACCACAAGCACCAGGCAAAAAGGCATGAGGATGGAGGCCTGAAGGAAATCGGTGATTACCACGGCCCAAAGGCCGCCCAATACGCAGTAGAAGACGATAATGGCGCCCGCTCCGAAGATGGTCCAGGTGATGGGAAAGCCACAGGCCGAAGAGACGAACAGGCCCAGCCCATAAAGCGTGCTGGCGGCGGTAAACAGCTGAAATAAAATTGTGGTCCAGGAGAAGGTTTGATGGGTGACTGAGTTGAATCGGCCGGAGAGATATTCCATCACCGTTGTGATCCGGCTGCGCCGCCAACGCTGGGCGAAGACAAAGTAACCCAGCAGGAAACTCAAGGCGTTGCCGATGTATAGCCCGGTCGCGGCCACTCCGGCGCGGTAAGCCACTCCCGCTGCGCCGGTAAACGTCCAGGCGCTGAATCCGGACATGAAACAGCTCAGACCAGCCACCAGCCAGGGAATGCGGCTTCCGCCCCGGAAATATTCCGCCGCGCCGCGATTAAAGCGCATCACGTAGAGCCCGACCAGCACCATGAGCAGTGCGTACATGCCGATCACGGCGTAATCCACGGAGTTTGCGCTTCGCATGCCCATCGGAGACTACTTCTTATACTGTGTTGTGAAATAAAAGAGAAGCGAATAGATACTAAAAGAAAGATTAAATAGCAAAGCGATGCTAAACTGACGGTCCATGCCACGCCCGCAGTTACTTGTCTGTGCCGGCCCTGACCTGTTCGCGTCCTTCTTTCCGCCGCCTGAACAGCGACGGCTGTCCCGATTGTTCCTCTGGCAGAGGGACGGGGCTCGCACCATAACTCCTGCGCTCCGGCAAAAGCTGGCTACGGCACGGGCCCTGATCACTACCTGGGACAGCCCCCCTTTTGCGGAAGATTTGCCCCGTCTGGCGCCGCAACTGCGCATCATCGCGCATTGCGGCGGTGAGGTGAAATCGCGTTTTGCCCGCCCGCTCTTCGATAAGTTGACGATTACGGCCGCCCCCGCACCGATGGCGCGCGCCACGGCGGAGTTGGGCGCAGCGTTGCTCCTCTACAGTGCGCGCAATGTGGATTTCTATCGCAACCAGATGCGGAAGCGGTCAAACCGCATTTACGAAGATCTGCATCTTCATGGTGCCCCTGAATCGCTGATCGGGCGCGAGGTTGCCATGATCGGATTCGGCCGCATTGGGCGGGCCCTGGTGGATTTGCTGCGCGGCTTCGATCTGAGCTGGCTGGTGTACGATCCTTACGCGCCAAGATCGCTGGCCAGGCGTTATCCCGTGCGCTTCGCCGGTTTGTCGACCCTCCTGCCCCGCGCCCATCTGCTTGTCGTAACCGCCGCTTTAACCGAAGAAACGCGCGGCCTGCTCAGCCGCGACCGTCTCTCGCGCCTGCCGGATGGCGCGGTCGTGATCAACATCGCCCGCGGCGGTCTGCTCGACCTTGCGGCGCTGACGAAGGAAGTGCAGCGCGGGCGGCTTCGCTGCGCCCTGGACGTCACTGATCCGTGGGAACCGCTCCCCGTCAGGCATGCCCTGCGTACTCTGCCAGGAGCGATCGTCACGCCTCACATGGCGGGAAGCAATCGGCGAGTACGGCACGAGATGGCGCAGGTGGTGATGAGTGACCTGCAAAGCTTTTTTCGCGGCGAAGGAGTACAGAACCGTGTGACCGCCGCCATGCTCGACCGGATGACGTGAGCATGAAAGTATCGTTCTCTACTCTCGCCTGTCCGGACTGGACCCTGCCCCAGATCATTGCGATCGCCTGCAGCGCGGGTTACGACGGCATCGAACTGCGTTTTGTGGAAGGCGAAGACTCGCTCTGGAAGCTGCCTGTTTTTTCCGGCAGGGAATTGCCCGCCACCAGACGAGCATTGTCCGATCACGGATTGACGATTTCATGCCTGGATACCAGTTGCCGTTTTCATTCGCCCGATGCCGCCGAGCGCGAGCGCTGGCTCACCGAGGGCAAGCGCATGGCTGACTTGGCAGCCGCGCTGGGTGCTCCCGGGTTGCGGATTTTCGGGGACACGATCCAACCCGGCGCCGACCGGGCCTCAACCCGAAGCTGGATTGCCGAATCGATCCGCGAGCTGGCTGAAAATACCGGCCCGAAAGGAGTTGAAGTGTGGCTCGAAACCCACGGCGACTTTGCCAGCGCTGGCGAGACTATGGCGATTCTGGCGGAAGCCGCGTGCCTGCAGGCGGGAGCCGTTTGGGACCCGGCGAACTGTTTTCTGGAAGCCCAGGAGCGGCCCGGTGAAGGCGCAGCCCGGCTGGGGGCAAGTATTCGCCACGTGCATATAAAGGATCTGCGGCCGAACCATGAAGGCTGGGAGCCGGCCCTGACCGGGGAAGGCGATTTTCCTCTGGTCGAGGTTGGCGCCGCACTGCGCCGGCTCGGGTACGATCGCTTTGTGTCCTTCGAGTGGGAGAAAAAGTGGCATCCTGAAATTGCAGACGCTGAAATCGCCCTGCCGCATTTCGTGCGCTGGTTCCGGGAGAACTGGGACCCATGAGCGACCTCGGCGGTGCCATCTTGCGGCGGATGAATGCACGCGACATTCCTGCGGCGGCACAATTGTCGGCGCAGGCGGGATGGAACCAGACAGATGAAGACTGGCGCCTGTTGATTGAGCTGGCGCCGGACGGCTGCCTGGCCATGGAACTCGACGGCGAACTGGCCGCAACCACTACTCTGTTTTGCTATGGACGTCAGTTGGCATGGGTCGGCATGGTGCTGACCAGGCTGCCCTATCGCGGCCGCGGCCTGGCCCGACGCTTGCTAACAGAGGCTCTCGCTTTGGCCGATCGAAAGGGAATCGAAACGGTGAAGCTCGACGCTACCGATGAGGGGAAGCCGCTCTACGAGAAGCTGGGGTTCCGTCCCGAACAAGCCGTGGAACGGTGGTCGCGGCCCGGCTCCGCTGACGGGCCAGTGCCGGCTGCTGGCGCGCATCGCCCGGAAGAATGGCGCGATTCAGACTCTAAGATATTCGGAGTGGACCGCTCGCACTTGTTAGAGAAGCTGGCGTTCCGCAATCCGCCTTTCTCGATCGGGCACTCGTACTTATTCACGCGGCCCGGCCGGCAGGCAGCTTACCTGGGGCCCTGCGTGTGCGACAGTCCCAGGACGGCTCGAATTTTGATTGAACGTGTCCTGCAGATCACACCCGCCGTCGGCTGGTATTGGGATTTGCTTCGTAAGAACGAGAATGCCGTCGCCATCGCCCAAGAGCTTGGTTTTACTCCGAACCGGCGTCTGCTGCGGATGGTCCGCGGAAAAGATCTGCCGGCAAGGGAAGAAGCGATTTACGCCATCGCGGGTTTTGAGCTTGGCTAATGACAAAAATCCAGAACATTGCGGAATTGGAAGAGCGGCTCTCGCGTCCTTGTGATGCAGACGTTGCCGCCATGGCCGACCTGAGCGGCGACCTCCTGATCCTGGGCGCAGGCGGCAAGATGGGGCCGAGCCTGGCCCGGAGGGCGCGCCGGGCTGCGGACAAGACCGGAAAGCGCGTCGTCGCCGTGGCGCGTTTCAGCGACGCCAGTTTGTTCAGCCAACTGTCAGCCGAGGGAATCGAAACCATTGCCTGCGATCTGCTCGAGCCCGCTGCCTTAGCCAAACTTCCCGACATTCCCAACGTCATATTCATGGCGGCGCGGAAGTTCGGGACCGCCGGCGCGGAACACCTGACCTGGGCCATGAATACTTATTTGCCTGGTCTGGTCGCCGAACGGTATCGCAAATCTCGCATCGTGGCCTTCTCGACCGGCAATGTTTATCCGTTGCGCTCCCTATCTGAGGGCGGAGCGACGGAGTCCACGCCGGTCGGTCCCGTCGGGGAGTATGCGCAGTCGGCGCTCGGCCGCGAGCGTATGTTTGAATACGGATCGCAACGATGGCGCACCCCGGTCGCAATCCTGCGCTTGAACTATGCCATCGATTTACGATACGGCGTTCTGCTCGAAATCGGACAGGCGGTCTTCGAGCGCCGTCCAGTCGATCTGCGCATGCCGCTGGTGAATGTGATCTGGCAAGGGGACGCGAACTCCTGGTGCCTGCGTTCGTTCGCGCATTGCCAGTCTCCGCCTTTCGTCTTGAACATCACTGGCCCGGAGACTCTTTCTGTACGCGAGATCGCAATGGAATTTGGCGGCTACTTCGGGATCGAGCCCGAATTTATTGGCGAGCCCGGGCCTACCGCCCTGCTCAACAACGCTACCCGGGCGCGCAGTCTTTATGGCGAACCCGCGGTTGGCCCTGCTGAAATGATCGAGTGGACTGCCCGTTGGATACAGCAAGGGGGCGCCGTACTGAACAAGCCTACTCATTTTCAGGCGCGCGACGGGAACTTCTGATGCAGGTTCGCAAGAAACTCTTCGAAGGGCTGGTCATACCGGCACACCCGCTCGCTCTGGACTCCCAGCGCAAATTAGACGAGCGCGGACAGCGCGCCTTGACCCGCTACTATCTCGCTGCCGGCGCGGGCGGTGTCGCGGTGGGGGTTCACACTACCCAGTTCGCGATTCGCGATCCGAAAGTAGGATTGTTGAAGCCGGTGCTCAGCCTGGCAGCCGAAGAGAGCCGTGGAAAGGACGTGGTAAAGATCGCGGGAGTATGCGGAAAGCCCAGCCAGGCACTCGCGGAGACTCAGTTGGCGGCCGAGTTGGGTTACGATGCCGTGCTCCTCAGCCTCGCGGATCTCAAAGATGAAAACGATGCGGCGCTGCTGGCGCATGCCCGCTCCATTGCCTCGGTGATGCCCATCATGGGTTTCTACCTCCAGCCTTCAGTCGGCGGGCGCATTCTGAGCTTTGAGTTCTGGCGAAGTTTTGTGGAGATCGATAATGTGGTGGCCATCAAAATCGCGCCTTTTAATCGATATCAAACGCTGGATGTGGTCCGTGCCGTCGTACAGTCCGGCCGCTCCCGGGACATCGCTCTCTACACTGGAAACGACGACCACATTCTGACAGACCTCTTGACCCGTTTCGATTTCGGCGGTAAGTCCGCCCGCATTGTCGGAGGCTTGCTGGGGCATTGGGCAGTGTGGACGAAGTCTGCGGTCTCCCACCTGGCGCTGGCGGCGCGTCACGCCGATGTAATTCCTGGCAACCTTTTGACCCTGGCCGAGCAAATTACCGATGCCAACGCCGCACTATTCGACCCTGCCCACCACTTTCGCGGCTGCATTCCCGGGATTCACGAGATTCTGCGCCGCCAGGGATTTCTCAAGGGCCGCTGGTGCCTTGATCCCAGGGAAGACCTCTCCCCCGGTCAGATGGAGGAAATCGATCGCGTATGCCACCTCTATCCACATTTGCAGGACGACAGTTTCGTCCAGGAGCATCTCGATGAATGGCTCAGCTAAGCTGGCGGCGATAATCATTGTAGGCTGCACCTTCGCGATGGCCACGGATTCCGCCGTAGTGGAAGCGGTTCGAGCGGCGAAGGACGTGCCTTTGAAAACCGACCCGGCCTCGCAATTCTGGAGCGCCGCGCGCCCCGTTTACCTGGAAAAAGACACACAGGGAAAACTCGTTCCTGGCTACCGCAGTGAAGTCCGCGTACGCTGGACCCGGGATAATCTGTACCTCCTGTTCGTCTGTCCGTACGAGCAACTCCATCTCAAGCCTGATCCCAACACCGTTCAGGAAACCAATCAACTCTGGAACTGGGATGTCGCCGAGGTCTTTCTTGGTTCCGACTTTACCGACATTAAACACTACAAGGAATTCGAGGTCTCTCCGCAGGGCGAATGGATCGACCTGGACGTCGATCTGCATAAGCCGCATCACGAAGACGGCTGGACCTGGAATTCCGGATTCGCGGTCGCGGCGCGGGTTGATCCAGGGGCCCATATCTGGTACGGCGCGATGCGGATTCCGTTCTCCGCCATTGACTCGCGTCCTGCTGCGCCGGGCAATACGCTGCGGATCAACTTGTTCCGCAGTCAGGGGCCCCCACCGAATCGCCATGAAGTAACCTGGCAGCCACCGATGCGTAGCACCTTTCACACCCCGGAGCGCTTTGGCTCCCTGAAGCTCGTTACCAACGGCACGAGCAAATGAATGACTCACGATTGGATGGCGCCAGGCGCCCAGCGTCTCTCCGGGTCCGCCATCCTTCGCCAGTCCTGCTTCGCGTTATCCGTGTGAATCCGCGCAAATCCGTGGCTGCACTTTCTGTAAGCGCGCGCGCCCCAAACAGCACCGTCTATAATGTCCGCTCACATGCCACGTTTTGACGTCACCATCGCCGGAGAACTGAACCTCGACCTCATCCTTTACGGTCTGCCTGACGAACTTCCGCCGGAACGCGAGTTGCTGGCCGACCGCATGATGCTCACCCTGGGCAGTTCTTCCGCCATCGTGGCCCACAATCTGGCGGCCTTGGGGAGCCGGGTAGGATTCCAGTCGCTGATTGGCGACGATTCATTGGGAAAGATCGCACTCGATCGCCTGGCCGAGGGCGGCGTGGACGTTTCACAAGTACGGCGAACCCATGGCTCGACCACCACAGGGCTCACCATCATTCTGCAACGCACGGGCTGGCGTAACATGCTGACCTATGCCGGAACCATCGCCGAGCTGTCGTTGCAAGATCTCGACTTCGATTACCTTTCCGATTCGCGTCATTTTCATCTGTCGTCGCTCTATTTGCAGCGGGCCTTGCAGCCCGGCCTGGGCGAACTCTTTCGCCGGCTGAAAGCCGCCGGCCTCACCATCTCACTCGACACCAACGATGATCCGCAAGACCTCTGGGGCGGAGGCGTGAAGGACTTGCTGAAGTACGTCGATGTGCTGCTGCCCAATGCGCGAGAGGCGACGAGAATCACTGGGACCGATAATCCAGAAAAAGCCATTCAGCAGTTGGCCGAAATGGTCCCCCTGGTGGTGGTAAAACTTGGTCATGAGGGCGCGCTGGCGCAGCGGGGAAAAGAGCGTTTCACCAGCCCTTCACTCAATGTCACCGCCGTCGATGCCGTCGGCGCCGGCGACAGCTTCGATGCCGGTTTCCTGCGCGAATATCTCCGAGGCTCAGATCTGCAGACCTGCCTGGCCAGCGGCAACCTCGCCGGCGCTCTTTCCGTAACCCGACCGGGAGGAACCGAGGCCTTCCGCGACCAGGGCCATCGTGAACGCTTCCTGCGTGAGCACAGCAGATGAACAGCGTAGAGAAAATGTGGGCCTCGATTGAGGCTGGAAATGAAGATGGTGCCGGGAACAGGATTTGAACCTGCACGCCTTTTGGGCATTGGATCCTAAGTCCAACGCGTCTGCCAATTCCGCCATCCCGGCCCGTGCCTATTTTAACCGATGGGTTGCGCCCCTTTGTATCGCGTGGGATGATTCATGCATCGAATGATCCAAATGGTTGCACGCAGCTCCAAAATGCTGGCGGTACTTTTGTTGACCGCAACCACCGCGTTCTCGACGGCGAGGCAAGGGGCTTCATGGATGCCTGCGGCGCGTCCAGCCGCCTGTCACCAGCATGGTTCGAAGCCGCCAGGTTCGGCGCCGGTAAGCTACCGATGCTGCCAGATCGGACACAAATCCGCAGTCCTGCAGAGTTCATTGTCTGCACCGCTCTCTTTTGCTGACGCCGGCTCGACCGGCGATTCGGGACCGACCCCGATCGTGATCGCCGCCTCGAACTGTGTTTGCAGTTTGACCATTTCGTCTCCCGATCCGCCAGGTACGATTCCTCTGCGCGTTTAATTCCTCACCATACTTCTCAATCGGGCGGGCCTCTCCGCCTCAACAGCCTGACATTTGCCTTTTTTCAAGGTACGGAGGGAGGTATCGGTGCGGAAACTATCCCTGAAGTTGGTTGTGGCGATCCTGGTGAGTGTGTCGTTTATGGTTTCGGCCCAGCCAGCCATCAGCCAGACTGGCGGCAACGTCACGGACATGCATGGACAATCGCCGTCCGGCCAGACGATGCCGGCAATGGGTGATAAGAACGCCGAAACAATGCCGGCGGAAAAAATGAGCATGAAGTCTGAGTCGCTCATCGAATCCCTGCTCCACCACGCCACATCGGGAACGGATGCCGAGCCCAACTCCACTCCCTTTCAAATGCTCATGACGATCAAGGGAGGTTGGACGCTCATGTTTCATGGAGAAGCGTTCCTGAGCGAGATGCAGCAAAGCGGGCCGCGCGGAGCGGGCAAACTGTTTTCCACCAACTGGTGGATGCCGATGGCGCAACGAAACTTCGGCAGGGGCACGCTGACCCTCAGGACCATGCTCAGCTTCGAGCCGGCCACGGTTTCAGACCGGCGCTATCCCGAACTTTTTCAGGAGGGTGAAACCGCCTTCGGCCGTCCCATCGTGGACGGGCAGCATCCCCACGATTTTTTCATGGAGCTTGCGGCCCTGTACGACTACAAGCTGGCGGAGCACACCTTGCTATCTCTTTACGTTGCTCCCATGGGCGACCCGGCGATGGGGCCGGTGGCGTATCCCCATCGGGCCTCGGCGTCGGAGAACCCCATCGCGGCGCTGGGGCACCATCTTCAGGACTCCACTCACATTGCAGCCGATGTGGTCACCCTGGGAATCACATACCGCAAGCTGCGCTTGGAAGGTTCGGGCTTTCATGGGCGCGAGCCCGACGAGTCCCGCTGGAACATCAACTCCGGAAAGATTGATTCCTGGTCCACTCGAGTCACCGCCAGTCCCGGCCAGGACTGGACTGTGCAATATTCCATTGCCCAGCTGCACAGCCCGGAAGCGCTGGCGTCCGGCGAAGATATCCGGCGAATGACTGCATCGGTCCAGTACAACCGTCCGCTGCAGAAGGGAAACTGGGCGTCGATGCTGCTGTGGGGGAGAAATCAGGATGTTTCTGGCGGCAACGTCGGCAATGGCTATCTGCTGGAATCGACGTTGCGCTTTCTCGAACGCAATTATGCCTGGACGCGCATCGAGAATTTGGATCGCACGAGTGAGCTTCTTCTGGACGGCGGTCCCGAGCCACCCGGATTCAGCGAACGGTATTTCACACGAGTTCAGGCCTATACCGCAGGCTACGAGCGGGAAGTGGGACACATTCCGCACCTCTCGACCGCGCCTGGGCGCGCAATTCACATGGTACGGAGTGCCGGACGTCTTGCAGCCGACTTACGGCCGGCACCCCGTGGGTGGGATTGTGTTCCTGCGCCTGCGTACGCGATAGAACTGGACGCTGCCACAGCCTGCGTAGACCCGGACGCCCTCGTCCGGGTGGGCGAGCGCAGCTCGCCTAAGAGTTCGCGGAATCAGGAAGTCTTGCCAAGCTTCGCTCCGCCGGGCGGACGAGGGCGTCCACCCCTACATGGTGCTGACCCGGCTGACAATCATCGTGATTGCCCTCTGGGCTGCCAGGGCCGCCCCTTCCTGCCAGCCAATAATATGACTGCAGTGGTCTCCGGCGAAGTAGATCCGATCGTCAGGAACGATGAGTTCTCTGTAGGGTCCCACATAGTAAGGTCCATTGTCAGGAGCGGGATACTCGGGTCCGCGACTGACCCAGGATCCCAGGCTATAAGGCACCTTGCCCCAGGACATATAAATCGGCTTCTCCAGTTCCTTGCTCTTGCCGGGATGCAGCTTTTCCACCGCGGCTCGGGAAGCTGCAATCTTCGCCTCATAGGTAGGCAGCTTGCCGAACTCACTCCAATTCTCCATGCCGTAGCCGGAGATGAGCACCCCGCGTTTCGACATCAGCGCCGCGCTCGGATACCAGACCAGATTGACCAGACCGGTGGTGAGAGACGAGATGCCGCCGTAAATCTCGTCCCCGTCCTGCTCCCAGAAGCGACGCGACTCCCACGCCACTTTGTAGGCGGAGTCATAGGTGACCTGCTCGATCGCCGACTTCACCCGTGGGGCGAAGTCATTGGGTATTGTCTTGAGGATGCTGAGAGGCATCGCGCAAATGCAATAGGCCGCTTCCATGGACTCAACCGGGCCGGATTCTCCTTTGCGGTACAACACCCTGACGCCATTGGTTGTTTTTCTGATCTCAGTGACGGGCGAGTTGTAGCGGACCACATCGCCGAGAGAACTCGCGAACGCGTAGGGAATCCGGTCCATGCCGCCGACTGGCTGGAACATCGTAGCCTGCATGTCGAGCAACTCTTCAAAAAGCATGGGCTTGCAAAAATCCGACTTGAGCAGCTCCGAGAAAGAAAGCGGGGCGCGAGGGATTTCAACCTGGTCGCCCGCCCCGGGCAGCTGCCGGTCGCCGGAGCGCGAGGAGCCGGTGTATTCATAATTCTTTCCCAGGGCGCCATAAGACTTCAGAAATTCCATGAGCGCAGCGTGGTCGTCTTGCGTAAAGGCCTGATCGAGTGCTCCCTGTTGCACGCATTTTGCCAGCAATTCGGCAACGTGGCCGCGACTATCGTTAATCGCCTGCGCCTGGCGGATGGGTTTGCCGTCAAAGACGTTATCGCTCTGCAGCAGGGTGCGGCGCGAGCTATTCACCTCGACCTCAAGGTCCACTCCCAGCTCGTCGCAATAACCCAGCATGGTCTTGTGTACAGAGGGGAGCCGCGCCGGGCCGCAGTTGAAATAATTTCCTTTATCGAACCCGCAGTCCTGTGATGTCCCATCATTAAAGACCAGCTTCGATCCCGCCCGCAGGGTCCAGTTGCGCCCGCCGGGGCGCTCGCGTGCTTCCAGCACGGTGCAGTCGAACCCGGCCCGTCGCATCTCGTAGGCGGAGACCAGTCCGGCAATTCCTGCGCCGAGAATAACGATTTTCGTCCCCCGCCCGGTCGATGCCGGCAGCGGAAAGTCCTTCCGCTGCTCAGTCTCAACCATGCCAAAAAGGCCCAGCGAGTGCATGGTCATGAAGGCGGCGCCGTAGCCGCCTGTCTGCGCAATTCTGCTGATGAACTCACGTCTGCTGATTGGCATCTTTAATTTTTGCCTCTGGCCTCACCTCGCGGCATCCAGGAAGACCCTGCCCTGGCTGAAACTGCCGCTTAGCCGATACCGAAGGGTGACCAATTGTTCCTGAGCACCCAGCGTTCCTGGGATTCGTATAACCTACCATCCCCGCAAGACGCTGCGTATTCAATCTTTTGTTTGCGCGGAATCAGGGCGATCGATCGTGCCCGACAACGAAATCATCTGTCACCCTGAACGCAGATGTCATCCTGAGCGCAGAGTGAAGCCCGCAAAGCGGGCTTCATTCGGAGTCGAAGGACCCCTGGCGGCGGCAATACGTATATAGAGTAGGGGTCCTTCGACTCCGCTGAACGTTTCGCAAGCGAAACGTTCACCTCCGCTCAGGATGACACCCTGCTCCCGTGATGACAGTGGAATCCAAAACAGCTTCCGGCGAAGGCAATGTTCGTTCTCTCGTTGTCTCCCGGGCGCGATCCCGCTACACTGGCACTCCTATGTCGAACCCAATTCAGCCCAATATCAAACTGAGCAACACTTCCGACTATCGCGAGACCTACGCCAACAGCGTGCAGGTGCGGGTGAACGTCTGGGATTTCTTTCTGGTATTCGGCACCTTGCAGCAGCAGAGCGAGTCCCAGGTGGAGGTCAATAATTTTCAGGGAATTTATTTAAGTCCGCAGCAGGCGAAAGCGCTGTCGGCCATTCTGCAGCAGAATGTGGCCGGTTATGAGAGCACGTTTGGTGAGATCAAGCTGGACCCGCGTATGATGGCTCCCGGGCCGGTGCACTAGCCGGCGACCGACGATTCATCCACTGCATTGACGACTGGTGACCACCCTTCGCGCGGCATCCATCCCGTGCTCGTATTTGCTCTCACGTTTGCGGCGCTCATGGCGCTGCATGCCCCCCTGCTGCGCCTGCCGTATTTCTGGGACGAGGCCGGATACTACGTGCCCGCCGCGCGCGACCTGCTGCTGACCGGAAGCCTGATCCCGCACTCAACCATTTCCAACGCTCACCCGCCGCTGGTGATGGCCTATCTGGCGTTATGGTGGAAAATCGCGGGCTACACGCCGATCGTGACCCGTACCGCCATGCTGCTGGCCGCGTCGTTTGCTCTGCTTGGCCTGTTCCGGTTGGCGGAGACTGTGGCCAACGTCGAAGTCGCGGTGACCACCACGATCTTGACCGCACTCTATCCCGTCTTCTTCGCGCAAAGTTCTCTTGTCCATCTCGATCTCTTCGCCGCGGGACTGACGTTCTGGGGCCTGCTCGGCTACGCGAGAGGCAGGGCCGGCGAGACCGCGCTTTGGTTCTCACTGGCGGCCCTGGCCAAGGAGACCGCGATTCTGGCGCCGCTGGCACTGTTCGCCTGGGAACTGCTATCGGCGCGGCTGCGCACCCGGGATGGGAACAGATCGTTCCCCCGCCGGGGACGAAACCCGTCCTGGCTCCTGGTGCCGCTGCTTCCTCTCACCGCGTGGTACATCTTCCATTACTGGCGAACTGGTTTTGTTTTCGGTAATCCCGAGTTCTTTCGCTACAACGTCGCGTCCACGCTTCATCCCCTGCGAATTCTGCTCGCCCTGCTGCTTCGCCTGTGGCAGACCGTCGGATATTTCCATCTGCTGCTGCTCACTCTGGCGGCCGTGTTCGCCATGTGGCTGCCTCCGCTGCGCGACCCCGGCGGCGAACGCCCGCGGATCGCTCTCGACTTTCAGTTCGCCATGCTGGCGGTGATTGCGACCTATGTATTGGTGCTGGCGTCGGTGGGCGGTGCGGAGCTGGCGCGCTACCTGCTTCCGGTGGTGCCGCTGGTGATTCTGATCTGGGTTTCGACGCTTTGGCGCAGAGTGCGATGGAGGCGCGGCGTGGCTGCGGTCGTGGCCCTGATGTTTGGATTGGGATGGTTCATCAATCCACCCTACGGGTTTGCCCCCGAAGACAATCTGGCTTACCGGGATTACATCCGCTTGCACCAGCATGCCGAAGAGTTTCTGCAAGCGCGCTATCCCACGGCGCGCGTCCTTACCGCCTGGCCGGCCAGTGACGAACTGACGCATCCGTACCTGGGCTATGTCACGCAGCCCATGCGGGTCGTGCGCATCGAACATTTCGCAGCCGAGCAACTCATGTCGGCGGCCGATGCCCGCTCCAACGATGTCCGCGCCGAATTCGACGTCGCGCTGGTATTTTCCACGAAATATGAACCAGCCCATCCTTTTCTGCTGGTGCACTCGCGTTTGTGGCAAGAGTGGAAGACGCGATTTTTCGACTTCCATCGCGACCTGCCCCCGCGCCGTCGCGGCACGGATTCTGGGCGGGAACCTGGTGTACACCGAAACCCGCAACGGCCAATGGGTTGGCGTGATTGAGATGGAGCGCATCTTCGATGCGCATCTCTCTGTTCAGCCCTAGCCTCTATTGTTGTTGCTGCGGTGTGGATTGGACTGGGGGCGTACTCTGCATCCCGCCAAAAGATGCCGGCGTTCCGGATGAGTTGGGGCCGGATGAGTTGGGGCCTGATGAATTCTGCTGCAGCGGGACCGCCGATTGCAACGCCGGCTGTGCCGGTGTGGTGATCAGGCCGCCACGATCCATGCTGGGATCGTAGATAAACTGCCACTGGTTGTAGTGATTCTTGTGGTTGAATTCGCGAATACTCACGGCCTTGCTGGTGCTGGCGACGCCAACGATTGGGCCTCCGCCGAACACCGTGCTGGTTAATTGGCTGCTGCCAATCCCCCCATTCGTTTGGCTTGAGCCTGAGGTAGACGAATCGGGCGCTGCCGGACTGCTCGAGCTGGCGTCCTGAGTGGCGTCGCCGGCTGCGTCCGTGTCAGTTTTTGGAGCCGAGGCTGTGGCAGCACCCAGCGTGGCCTGGGCGGCGGCTCCTCCCAGCATGGTGCTGCCCGCGGCTGCCAGCGCCGCTCCCGCGGCGGGGGACACGCTGTTCCCGATGGGAGTCGCTCCGGCGATGGTCGGAGCGCTTGTGAGTTGCACTTCGCCCACGTGCAGCAACTTGAAATCCTTCCCCGTGATGGGGTCCTTGTAGCGCTTGCGCAGGAAACGAATATTGTTGGTATTTTCCAGGTCTTCGAGGCGGGTCGGGTAACGGCCGGTCTTCTTGACATAGCGGCGAATGGCGCGCGAATACTGCGTCCCCCGATGGATCATCTCCTCTTCGCGATCGCGCCGCACCCGGAAGGCAATGCTGGGAGCGACAGCGCCGGCGGCAATCACCAGCAGAGTCACGAACAGCATCAGCATGAGCAGAATATAGCCGCGCTCGGAGCGCCGGATTGGTCGTTGGTCGTTGGCCGTTGGTCGTTGGCCGTTCGCCGTTGGCGTGATCGTTAGCAGTTTGTCCTGAGTCATTATAATCTTCCAGATCAGTCTTTTGACTCCGAGAGGCTCGCAGGTAGCGCGCTTTTGCCAACGACCAACGACCAAAGGCCAACGACCAACGACTGTCTTTACCCCTGCGTCAACGGAATACTCTGCCGGTTATTGTTCAGCACATCTTCCACCTCGACCGAGACCGGCGTGATATGCAGAATCTTGTAGCGGCGATCAACAATGTCGCCTTCCCCGGCGATGAACACATCCTCACCCTGGGAGAGGAAAATCTTTTTGGGCTCTCCCGGCCGGTTGGCAAAACCAAAAAACTTGAGATTGATGGGCGGCGGCGGAGGCGGGCCCTGGGGGACCGGATCCGGCTGCTTCCGGACTGTCGTAATGATCTTCGGAATCTCGACCGTGGCCCGGAAGATGTTTCGTCCTGTACCCTGATACTGGGTGTCCTCACTGGCCTTCAGCCAGTCGTAACGAAGGGTGGGATCAAGCGAACGCGTCATCGTGCTGGCGCCAGACCGCTTTCCGGGCGCGGTTCTCACCGCCACGGTCCGGTGCGCTCCCGCCGGGGACGCCACCGCCGGGGAGGGGGACTTTGCCGAGGCCGGTGAACCCGGAAAAAAGCGCATTAGGGCAAGCACCACGGCCAATACCGTCAGGCCGACGGCCGCAATGGTCTTGTTCCGGTTTTCTGTCCCCAGTTGCATCTAGCTGTTCGCTTTCTGGTAGGTTTCCAGTCTTAATTGCAGCCTGACCACGCCCGCCTGCTCGCCTCCCAGTTCCACGCTGTCAATAATGAAAAACAGCGGGTCGCGCTCGATCGCGTTAATGAAGCGCACCAGTTGCAGATAGTCGCCGGAAAAATCCGCCTGGATCTCCACCGGGCGCAAGCCGACCGGGTCCGTGTCCTTCCACTTGTAGCGAATCTGCCCAATGCGGACGCCATTGCGAGTCGCTACCTTGCCCAGTTCTTCGGAAATCGACGAATCCTGCGCCGGCAGCCGGGTCTTGTAGAAATCGTCAATCTGGTTGCTGGCCACGGCGATCTTCTTGTCCACATCCTTGAGCGGCTCGGCTTCATGGGTTTTGCGCTGCAGCTGCTGCCACAGTTGGTCCATTTGTTCACGGCGGGACCGCTCCGAGCCGACCAAGGGAGAAAACAGCACGATCACTGCGGCGATATCCACCACCAGCAAGACCGCGATCGCAATCTTGGCCTTCTTCCGGATATCGACGACGTCGGCCATCAGTGCCCCTCCGGCTTGTCCGTGGTGGCGAGGTCCGATACGTACAAGGCGCTGATTTCAAACTGTACGTTGTCGCCGGGAGTCTGTCCTACCTGGCTCGACTCCTGCTCGATTTGGGTGTCCTTGAAGCGCCGCGACCCCTCCATCTTGCGCACCAGTTCGAGCGCGCGATCGCGCGATTCTCCCGCAACTAACAATTTAATCTGCAACTGGTTGTCGGGGGCCTTTTCCGGATGGATCGAAACCACGTGCAGCCGGGGCGGCATCACCCGCTCCAGGTCCTCGAACACCTTGGTCCAGGAAAAGGCCTTGCGCTGGAAAAGATCATTAAGAAACTGGGCGCGGTCGCGGGTGCCGCGATTGGCCGGTAAATTGAGGATCTCTTCCGCTTTGGCCCTCTGCTGGTCGCGAGCGGCAATCTGCTGCTCGCGCTGCTCGATAAGGCCGCGGTCTTTGCGCGCCGTCGCCCAACCCGAAAATGCGCTGTAAAGCAGAATCAGGGTGAACAGGCTGAGCGCCGCCAAGGCTCCGCCCCAGCGCATCCACAACGGACCGGAGTCTTCGTAGGGACGAGTCGCGAGATTGATGTTGACCCGCATATCAGGAAAGCAGGGCCCCCACCACCCCGGCCATTCTCCACTTGGGAATCGAACCCACACTCCCGCCCAATTGCGACGCGGACACCAGGTCTGTGACCTGGGCGCCGGTCTGGGCGCGCAGCGCCGGTGTGGCGCCGCCCGACTCGGGAAGACCAGCCACGAAAATCTGGCCAATATTCAAGTGGTAGGTATCCTGAAAGAATACCACTGAAGGATAGACTTCTTCCGCCAACTGTTCGCCGGTGATGGTGACCCCTTTTGCATTCTCCAGGGTGCGAAACAACAACAGTTGCTCGCCGTCCAGGATGGCAATGCTGGTGGTGCGGGCATCCACTTTGATCACCAGCGAAGGCTGCTGCGCCCGGGCCGCTCCCAGCGCCGCCAGCATGGAAGGCATGACCACGCCGGGCTCGTAGCCGGCCTGGCGGAAAGCCGCCTCGTAGTCCTCGACCACGTTCGCCAGCGCCACCGCTGCAATGACCCGCACGCCTCCGTTGGAAGGCTGCACGTGGTAGGAAACCTTGGCTTTGTCTACGTCGAAGGGCAGAGATTTCTTCAGCCGGAAGCGGACCACGCTCTCGGCTTCATCCCGCTTGGGGGGCAGAGTCTCGAAGTCGAGCAGCACCACCCGGACGGCGGCATCGGGCAGTACCGCAATTACATCCCGCGAACGGCCACCCACACTGCCCAGGGTGTCACGAACGGCCTCGAACACCGCGTCGGGTTGCCGGAGATTAGCTTCGATCAGATCCGGGACCACCGTCCCCGGAGCCAGTTGGCTCGAGGCGCACGCTTCCAGCGCGGGTCCGCCACTCTCGGAAACCCGGCCCGCGAGTACGCGGTCAGCAGAAATTTCGCAAGCCAGCTTTGGCCTGGATCCGGATTGAGGAACACGGCTCATGAGTGTATCGCCACCTATAAGTAAAACGCGGTCGGGCGTGCCATTACAATAACCGGAAGGGCACTGCAGTCAGTCATCAGTCATCAGTCGTCAGTCTTCAGTCTTCAGAAACGCCCTTAAAGGTGTGGGCTGGCTGAAGACCGACGACTGAAGACCGACGACTGCTTTACCGCATGTTTTCGATGAATGTGACCTTGTTGATTTCCTTCAGCGTGGTCATGCCCAGCCTGACTTTGTCGAGCGCCGATTCGCGCAGGAAGCGCATGCCCTCTTCGCGCGCGGCGCGGCGGATTTCTGAAGTCGGTTTCTTGGACAGAATCATCTCGCGGATGCGGTCACTGAGGTCCAGCAGTTCATGGATCGCGGTCCGGCCACGGAACCCCGTGCCCGCACACTCGATGCAGCCCTGCCCTTCGTAGAACGGCACTTGCGACCATTGTCCCGGATCGAGGCCACTGGCTTCCAGCGCTTCCGACGGATAGTGCACGACGGTACGGCAAGACTCGCAGATCAGCCGGACCAGCCGCTGCGCCAGAATACAGTTCAAGGCGGAAACGAAGTTGTAAGGCTCCACGCCCATGTTCAGGAAACGGCCAATCACGTCCACCACGTTGTTGGCGTGTACGGTGGTGAACACCAGGTGTCCGGTGAGGGCCGATTGAATGGCAATCTGCGCCGTTTCGGTGTCGCGGATTTCGCCCACCATGATCTTGTCCGGATCGTGGCGCAAAATGGAGCGCAGTCCGCGGGCGAACGTAAGGCCCTTCTTTTCGTTGACTGGAATCTGGGTAATGCCCCGAATCTGATATTCCACCGGATCTTCAATGGTGATGATCTTGTCTTCTTCGGTCTTGATCTCGCTCACCGCCGCGTACAGGGTGGTGGTCTTGCCGCTGCCGGTTGGCCCGGTAACCAGGACCATGCCGTAAGGCTCGGCGATGTAGCGCCGGAACTTTCTCAAATCATCGGCGTCAAAGCCCACCACGTCCAGCACCAGCTTGTGAAACTTCTCGCTCATCGACTCCTTGTCGAGTACGCGCAGCACCGCGTCCTCGCCGTGGATCGAGGGCATGATGGATACGCGGAAGTCGATGGGACGTTCGGGATTGCCGTATTTCACCCGGAAGCGGCCGTCCTGCGGGACGCGGCGCTCCGAGATATCCAGCTCACTCATCACTTTGATCCGGGAAATGATGGTGGAGTGGTGTTCCTTGCCGATGGGCGGCATGGCCTGGGTCAGCACGCCATCGATGCGGAACTTGATGCACACCGAATCGTCGCGGGTCTCGATGTGAATGTCACTGGCGCGCCGCTGCAGAGCGGTAAAGATGGTGGTATCGACCAGGCGGATAATCGGGCTGATGTCGCCCTGCTGGGTCAGACGGTCGATGGAGATACTGTCTTCGCCGCCCGCCTCGTCTTCCGAAACGACCGCCAGGGTAAAGCCTTCGCTGGCTTCTTCCAGGACGCGCTTCGACTGTTCCGTCTTCTTGAGGATTTCGCTGATCTGCGCCAGGGTCGAAACCTTGGTGAGGATGCGCTTGCCCAGCAGCAGGCTGATCTCGTCGATCATCATCAGCTGGCTGGGATCGGCGATGGCGATGGCCAGGCGCCCGTCTTCGGTCTCGTCCAGAGGCACGAAGTTGTAACGGAACATCAGGTCGACGGGAATCTTCTTGAACAGATCGTGGTGCAGCTGGAAGTTGTGCAGGTCAATGAATTCGCAGCGATAGCGGCGAGCGATGTCCTGAGCCTTGGCCAGGTCGTCCACGTGGGGCGCGGGAGCCAGCCGGGCTCCTCCATTTCCGCCGTGCGCGACGATTGGTTTGGTTTCCGCCATTTTTGCCATTTCCAAATCTTTTACAAACTTCGTGCCGAATCTCGGCCCATTCCGGTCTCGAATATTCCGAACCTAGTGAATATGCGAACCTAATGAGAAGATCGGCAGATAAAGCGAAATCAACACTCCGCCGACAAATACCGCCATCACAATCAGGATGACCGGCTCGATCAAGGCCATGGTCGCTCCCAGCGCCGTCTGTACGTCCTCTTCATAGAATTCAGCCACCGAGTTCAGCATGGCCGGCAAGGCCCCGGTGGATTCGCCCACTTCGATCATTTCCACCGAGAGATCAGGGAACATTTTCTGTTGCTCCAGGCTGCCCGAGAGCGTCTGGCCCTCGCGCACCCGGGCGGCAGCTTCCACGATGCCGTTGAGAATGCGCCGGCTGCTCATCGACGCCCCAGCGGTCTCGAGTGACGGCACCAGAGGCAGGCCGCCGGCCAGCAACGTCGAAAGCATGCGGGAAAAGTTGGCCACCTGATACTTCAGCCAGATGTCGCCCAGCACCGGTATCTTCAAAATCGCCGCGTCAACCCGCTCCGCCCCGCGATCGGTGTTTTTCCAGCGCCAGAACGCCGCCCCGATCACCACGATTGCGACCGCGAGGTAGGGACCATACTTCTGCGCATGGGTCCCCACTGCCAGCATGAATACCGTGATCGCCGGCAGTTGCGCATTAAGATTCTCAAAGAGCTTGGCAAATTCGGGCACCACGTAGGTCACCAAAAATACCATCATCACCAGCACCATCGTGATCAGCAGCACTGGATAAACCAGCGACACGGCCAGCTTCTTCTTGAAAGTCAGGGCCACTCGCTGAAAGGCGATGTAGCGGCCGAGCACTTCCTCCATGTTGCCGCTTTTCTCACCTGCCATCAGCGTGGTGGTGTAAATCCGCGGAAACACTCCTTGCGCGGCAAAAGAGTCGGAAAGCAGTTCGCCACTCTTTACCCGGTCGCGAACGTTTTGCAGCCAGGCCTTCAGGTTCGCATCCTTCTGCCGCTTGATCAGCAGATCCAGAGAGCTCAGGATGGGCAGTCCCGCCTTGATCAGGGTAAGAAACTGCTGGTTGAAGATTACGAACTGGCTTTGCCTCACCTTCCGTCCGCCGAATTGCAGCGAACCCCCGGAGAAAAGGCCCCGGGGCTTTACCCAATAGACCAGGTAGCCCTGTTGCACGAAGCGCTCGCGCACCTCAGCCTCGGAGTAACCATGCTCCACTTGCTGCGCCAGGTGCCCGCGATCGTCAGCGACTTTTACCAGAAATTGGGCCATGTCCCGGCCTGGTTACCTCTGTCCCCACCCAAGTCTAGCATTCGGAACCATTAACCCGGCGTGAATATGCCCTAACGAATACCGCCGGCACATACCGCTGGTAACCTCGGGCTCGAGCCCAACCGTCACCTTCGGAAAAGCCACCAAGATTATGATAATTAACGCTTTAGCATTTCTATGGACCAAAATTGCCGTCGACGATCTCAACTCCTGGAGGAGGATTAAAGCGGAAGCGCTGGTCCGCGATTTCGACATTCTCCCGCTGTTCGCTGAAGCGGTACTCCGTTACCGACTCATCGGTCTCTTGGAATTGGATGCGGGCAATGTGGTAATCCGGTGTAATCTCCAGAACAACTTCGTTGATCCGATCCGCCATGGACTTGGGCACGCCCCGCAGCACGGTGTTGCCCGGGGTGAGCGGGGCAAGGTCCGGGGCTGCGGATAGGCCGTCCAGTTCTTTTTCCAGACGGGTCTTACCCAGAAGAAATCCCAGGGGGGATCGCAAATCATCCAGCTTGCGGACTGAAGTACGCCGCACCTGCCGGTCTCCGGGAAGATAAAACCAGGCTTCCTTCCCGTCGCTCAGGAACAGCTTCTCCTTGGGCGAACGGTACTCCCAGCGCATCTTGCCCGGCTTTTTTAACCACAAGGATCCGGACTCGGTCCGTTCGATTCCGGCGCCCCGATAGGTTTCGGTAAATTCAGCCTGCAGAGTTCGCAGATGGTTGTAGTGGTTGTCCACCGCCTGAGCGATGGCGCGAACATCAGGAGCTGAGTTCGCGGCCAACGCCGACAGTGAAATCAGCACGAGAGCGAGAAACCCGGGAACGATAGAATTTGCTTTCACCAGGGATAACCAAAGTCGGTGTCGCCGCGCTGGGAGACAGCCGCTTTTCCTTTTGATGCAGCTAACGATACTGTAACCCCCACGCGACCGGAAAAGTAGCGCCAGCGCCTCGCCAGATGTAGGGTGGGACGCCCTCGCGACCGCCGCCGGGAATGCGGTGCCACTCGAATCTTTCCCCCAAAAACGAAAACGTCCCAGACTCATTGAGTCATGGGACGCTCGTCGAACAGCCCTCCCCCGAAGTCTGCTCACAAACAGACTAACGTCTTCGAGGGGGCAAGGGAATGGCTCGAATGGGCTACTTGCGAATCAGTAACTAGCCCGCTGGGCCGGCATTGATCCTCTCTCCTGTGAATAAGAGTCCGTGGTGGAACATATTTCGCCTTCTTAATGAAATGTTGTTCCACGGTAATCTGGGTTCGGGTTACGCCTGTAACCGGAAGCATGATTACGCTGGAGTTGACTTTGACAGACCAGCGCCGCTGAATCCGGAGACCCTTCAGATAAGTCCCTCTACCTGACAGGCTTTCAGCGGTCCAGTTGGAACGCAGCCGTTTTTGTCAGCATTGCGAGAGAGCTTTGCCTTGGCCTCGCAATTGCTATTGCCAGTATGCGGATGCACACCCAGACAGGATCTTCCCCAGATTCCCCAGCGTCCGCTACGGACAACTGTCGTACCTCGAGCAACCCCGGCAGGCGTGGTCTTGTGCCCAACCGAGCCGGGATTGTGCGAAGGAGCATTGTGAAGATCAACCATCCGGCGAGTGAGCAGGTCGAAGGCTCGCTGACAGCTGGCCCGACCGTTTCTGCTTTCTCCGGCTTACTGTTGCTGGCTCTGATCGTCATGCCTCTGTTCGGATGTGGCGGAGGAGGCTTCAGCGCCGCCGGCGATCCGCTTCCCCGATCCACCCTAAGCTCGATTTCCGTGCAGCCCACTGCCGCGACCATTCAGGTTGGCACTACCCAACAGCTGCAGGTGACGGCCAAGGATCAGAACGGCCATGTGATGCCGGGACTGACCTTTGAGTTCTCCAGTTCGGACGGCGTAGCCACGGTAAGCGAAAGCGGGCTGGTCACAGGTATGTCGGCGGGCACGGCCAGCATTGCAGTCAGGGCAGGAGGGAAAAGCGCGTCAGCCTTTGTGACGGTCACAAAGCCTTCCCCGCCACCGCCGGTGTTGACCCAGATCAGCGTGTCACCGGCCATGGCTTCGATTGAAGTGGGTCAGGGCCAGATCTACACCGCCATCGGATACGACCAGTTCAACAACCCGATGAGCGGAATCACTTTTAACTGGACGTCGGACGGCAGCAGTTCTGTGGCAACCGTCAACGGCAATCTAGCTACCGGCGTGTCTGCCGGAACGGTACACATCACGGCCACAGCGCTCGGCATCAGCAGCGCGCCCGCGTCTCTGACTGTGCTGCCGCTGCCGCCGGTGTTGACCACCATCGCCGTGACCCCTGCGGCTCCTTCCATGCTCACCGGCGGTACACAACACTTTTCTGCCGTGGGATACGACCAGAGTGGAAATCTGATGAGCGGCGTTTCGTTTGCATGGTCGAGCGCCAATCAGAGTGTCGCGACCGTGGATAACACGGGGCTGGCAACCGGCTTATCGGTGGGCACGGCGCAGATCACCGCGTCGGCGCAAGGCGTCAGCAGTAACGCCGTCACCCTGACCGTCAACCGGCCGGCATCGGTCTTGACTTCGATTACCGTGTCTCCGTCCGCCGCCTCCCTCCAGACGGGAAGCGTGCAGCAATTTACCGCGGTGGGCTACGACCAATACGACAATGTAATGACCGGGATCGCGTTCGTCTGGACCAGTTCCAATACGGACGTGGCCTCCGTGAGTGGCGTCAACTCGGAAGGCAAAACAGAAGGCGTAGTGACGGCGCTGGCCGCGGGTTCCAGCCTGATCACGGTCAGTGCCAGTGGAGAGAACGCGACCGTTTCGGTGACGGTTACCGCTCCGCCGCCACCTCCTCCTCCGCCGGTGGTGACGACCATCAATCTCCTGCCCGGGGACAGCTCCATCATCCCAGGTGGGACCCAGCAGTTGAGCGCCTTGGCCATCGATCAGAATGGGCTCGCCATGAGCGGGGTGGGATTCACGTGGACGTCCACTGACTCGAGTGTGGCAACGATCGATGCGAACGGCCTGGCCAGAGGGATGTCGGTCGGTACGACTGAGATCAGCGCCTCGGCCCAGGGCGTAAACAGCAACGCCGTATCGCTCATTGTTACTTCGGCCGCTGGCGGTCCGCTCACCATTACGCGGCTTTCCCCTCCCATGGCGCTGGTCGGGAGCGGAGACTTGATCCCTCTCACCATCACCGGGACCGGCTTTGTCACCGGGGCCCTGGTGAACTTCGGATCCAACATCCTCGTCCCCACTTCCGTGAACCCGACCGCCATCACGGTGACGGTTCCGGCCGCCGAGCTGGCCTCGGGTACGCCCCCCAATCAGCCGCTGTTGGTCACGGTTACGAACCCGGCGCCCTATGCCGGGACTTCAGGCGCTCTGCCTTTTACCATCACCCGTCAGGGGCTCGTCTCCATCAACTTTGACGACGGCTACCAGTCCATGTTTGACAATGGCCTGCCGATCCTCGATGCCGCCGGACTCAAAAGCACGCAGTACATCATTACGCAAAAGGTGGGCACTGACAGTTACGTCACCCTGGACGAAGTTCTGCAGATGTATCACAACGGGCACGAAATCGGGGTACACACCAGAACCCACCCCAACTTGACGACTCTAACCGTGCCCCAGATGGCGGATCAGATCGCCGGAGCAAAGCAGGACCTCGTTTCCTGGGGCATCATGCCGACGACGCTGGCTTACCCCTACGGAGGCTACAACCCCACGGTGGAGGGGATTGTTCAAGGTGCGGGGCTTCGTGGCGCTCGTGATTCTGATTTGGGCTACAACAGTTCCGGCTTAGGGCTCACTTTCGGAGGACCTCTCTATCACGACACCCGGCCTCTCGTGCTGTGGAGTGAGGCCGCGGAAATGGACATGAACACCACGCTGAACGACGTTACCTCCGAAATCGACTACGCCGTCGCCAACAATTTGTGGCTGATCATACTGTTTCACCGGGTGGATGAAACCGACCCGTGTTGCGCGCCCATCAGCGTGGACCACACCCTCATTCAGGGAACAGTTGACTATCTGGTGCAACACCATGTGCCGGTCGTTACCAACAATGAAGGTCTGATCATCGAAAATCTCAACGCCCAGAATTAGTGCCATGGTGTTCGTGGTCTGTCGCGTTGATGCAAAGCGCGGGCATCCCCGCGCTTACGGCCGCATCGTTTGCCATCAGCGGGATTGGGGGCGGGCAAGCCGCGATGATCTCGCCTACAGTCGAGCAGGATCTAGTCCGTCGGCAAAAACTTGGGCGCTAATGGGGGAACGTAACCCGGGGGCGTGCCCTTCTGGATGAACGGCAGGTCGTCGGGCACTTGGACTTCGACGCGGCCATCGGGCATCAGTTTGTAGGGATGGCCCAGAGGGTCGATGGGCGTGCCCCGCAACAGACCCGCTCCTTCCATTTCGGAAAAGCTGGAAGGAAAATGTCCGGTCTGCTGCTGGTAGCGGCCGGTCAGCGCTTCCAGGGTGGTCACGTCACCATCGACCTGCAGCGCCCGCAGGTGCGCTGCGGCATTCGCCCGCACGCTTTTATCTTTTGTGGTCTGGTAGGTGGTGCTCCACATCATCCGCGCCATTTGTTGATCACCGGCGTGTTCCGCCATCTTTGCGGCAAGAATAGCCAGGAAGGGATGAGCGTTGGGCACGCGGGAACCGCGGGCAAATGCATCGGCCGCGCCCGCATAGTCTTTCAGTTCCATATAGTGGATGAACCCGTCGTTGTAGTACAGATGCCAGTCGTTGGGGTTGTTCTGAATACCGAATTCTTCCAACTTGATGGCGCGCTCCGGCATGCCGCCGCCGTTGGGCGGTTTGGGGGCGAGAAAATTGGAGCCATATTCGTAGGCCACCAGCAAGTGAGGATCAAGGGTTGTAGTGATTTCCAGCAGCGGGGCCAACAAGTCATACCGACGCGTCCCGGCGTGATGTTTGTTGCCGAAATATTGCACCGCGCGAGTCCAGTAGATATCGGCCAGCAACCCATCGTAGCCCAGGCTCATCTTCTTCAACGCCTGGGGCGACGACACGTACAAGACTTCTTCCAGCGTGGCTCCGGTTCGAACCTGGTCCAGGTGGTGCAGCAACAGGACCGACGTCACGACGCAGCCCAGCAGGAGGAGGCTGAAGACGACCGTGACTCGCTGCGAGGCGCTCATTTCAGGTTCCGGTGTTCAAACACCAGCACGGCTCCGCAAAGCGCCATCGTCGTGTAAATCAGGGCATAAGCGCTGTTGTAAAGAATCAGTTGTCCCGAGACGGGCTGGGCGTGGGCCACCGAACTGATTACATTCAGGGCGGAGAAATTCGGCACCAGGTAAGCCGCTCCTGTGGTCAGCCAGCGGGTCAGGCCGTGGCTGATGCCGGCGAAGCCGCGCAGGTCTTCGGCAAAACTGCCCGCCACAAACAATGAAAACGCGAATACGGCGGAAAGCAGCGGAGACGAAAACGAGGAAAAAAACAAGGTCAACGCGGTAATGATCAGGAACTGCAAGATGATGAAATACAGCGCCACCAGCAACCAGCCATCCTGCTTCTGGAAGTGGCGCGACACATAGAGCAGCGCGACAAATACGCCGATGGCCATGAAGAAGGTGTTGACCGCCAGCGTGCCCGCCAGCCCGAAAAACTTGCCCACAATAAATTCCCAGCGCCGGACCGGCCGCGAGAGCACGGTATAGAGCGTCCGTTTCTCGATTTCTTTCGATACCAGCCCGATCCCGATGAAGATGGCAATCACCATGCCGAACAGGGAAACCGCCGTGAGCCCAAGATTGATCACGACCAGGCGTTCGATATCGATGGAAATCTGGCCCACCAGCACCGAGGCTCCCGACATCAGCAAGGCAAAGATGATCAGGTTGTACAGCACCCGATCGCGCACCGCTTCGCGGAACGTATTGGACGCAATGTGTACGATGCGCGCGCTCATGCTCTCGCTCCCGAGCTGGCCGCAGCCGGCTGCAATTTCTGCAGGAAGTAATCTTCCAGAGAGGTTCGGACCGGAATCACCGAGATCAGACGGAGCCGTTCCCGGCGCAAGGCTTCAATGGCGGCGTCCTGGTTGGCTTCGGAAAGGACGGCTCGCACCGTATCGCCGGTGACATGGCATTCCGCTCCCAGCGCCCGCAGCGACGCGGGTACCGTGGTCCCGTGCCACACCAGTTCCACCTTGCCGTGAACGCTGGAGGTAAGATCGGCCACTGCCCCCACTCCTTGCAGCTCGCCTCGATGGATAATGGCCACGCGGTCGCACAACGCTTCGGCATCGGACAGGATATGGGTGGAGAAGAAAACGGTCTTACCTTCGTGTTTCAGCTGCTCCATGAGGTCGCGAACTTCTCGGCGGCCCATGGGATCCAGGCCGGACATCGGCTCGTCAAAGAAAACAACCTTGGGATCGTGCAGGATGGCCTGGGCGATGCCTACGCGCTGCAGCATGCCTTTGGAAAACTTGCGCAACTGCACTCCGCCGACGTCGGGCAATCCCACGCGCTGCAAGACTGCATTCACCCGGTGCGATCGCTGCTTCGGGTCAATCCCGGAAAGCTGGCCGTAATACTCCAGCAATTCGCGGGCGGTGAGGTAGTCATAAAAGTATGGTTGCTCCGGCAAGAAGCCGATCTGCGCCTTCATGCGCGGATCATCCACTCCCATGCCCAGAATGCGAGCCGAACCGCTGCTGGGAAAAATGAGTCCCATGAGCAGTTTGAGGGTGGTTGTCTTGCCCGCGCCGTTGGGACCGAGAAAGCCGAAAATCTCTCCATCCTGGACGGTCAGATTAAGCGGCCGCAAGGCGCACTTGGGCCGCTTGCGCCAGAAGCCGACGGCGTAGGTTTTTTCCAGACCAAGAATTTCTATCGCAGCCATTTGGAGGAACTCAGAAATCTTGCTGAGAAAATTATAAGCAATCTGCGAGCGCTACAGATACCCGGTGCAGTTACGGAGGTCATCATCTGGGCAAGACGAAGAAAAAGGGAACCAGGCGAACCTGGTTCCCGGTTGGCTGTGTACCCTCCCCCAGGCACATCGCCAAACTTGTTACTGCAGGCTGATGAAGGCTTGGCAGGCGGCCTGGGTCTTGACCGGCAGGCTGCCGCTGGAACCGGGATCGAACCGTATGACCCCATCCTCGCTCGAACAGAAATTGCGCACGCCCGTGATGTTGTAATTAATCGGCGAGGCGCCGGTGACAAAGGATCGTATGCTGATGCCCACGGCGGGAGGTATTCCCGTGGCTGCGAATATATAACCACTCTTGCCGTTGGAACCCACAGTTGCCGTGGACAGCACATTGTCGAGCAGGCAGGCTGCCGCCGCAGTCGGGGTGCAGGGTGCCGCTCCCCCCAGATTGCCCAGAGCCAGCGCAAAGCCAGTATTGGAATACGTGGAATTATAGGCAAACTCCGCGGTATTGATGCTGCGAATCGAATTCGTAGCCGATGCTTCGTTCGCGGCAATCTTGGCCCGTATCAGGTTAGGAATTGCAATCGCAGCGATGATGAGAATGATCGCGACCACGATGAGAAGCTCGATCAGGGAGAACCCGTTGTCTCCCCTCGGCATCTCCGACTTGGCACCGTTGAATATCATTCTGCTCTTACTGATTGCATTTAGGTGACCAGTTTCAAGGGTCGGGCCAGTTACTTCAGTATTCAAAAAGTCGAGGAATTACAAGCACTTAGGTCGACAGCCACCAGGATGGAGAACCAGCACCGGCTCAGAAAGAGACGGAAAGTGGTATCGCGACGACAAAACGTGTCGTTCGTGGAGCACTGGAAAAACAAAAAAGGGAGCAACGGATTGCTCCGTTGCTCCCCGGCTGATGCCCTCCCTTGAGCACTTCGCCCTCGATCTGTTACTTACTGCAGAACCACGTAAGGAGCAGCAGCGCAGCTGCCAGCCACCGTGTCCACCGTGGTCGAACCACCAGTGTTGGCGTCGAAGTGGATGACTCCATCTTCAGCTGAGCAGAAACGGCGTACGCCGGTCTGGTTGAAGTTCAGAGGAGCCGTACCCACCTGATAAGTCACCAGGAGAGTTCCGACCGCACCCTTAACGCCCACGGCACCGAAGCTATAGCCGCTCTTGCCGTTACCTGCGGGGTTGCCGTTGTTCGACACAACGCCGTCAATCAAGCAGGCCGCAGTTGAGGTCGGACCGCCGCCAGGGCAGGTGTAAACACCGGCTCCCGGCCCGAGGCTAACCAACAGGTCAGCATAGCCGACTGTCGGATAGGCGCTCTGATAAGTTACTTCCGCAGTGTTGACGGTACGAATAGAGCTAACCGCAGACGACTCGTTAGCCGCAATCCGTGCCCGCAACAGGTTTGGAATCGCGATCGCAGCGATGATCAGAATGATCGCCACCACGATCAGAAGCTCGATCAATGAAAAACCCTTCTGTTTCCGCATCTCGTTTGTCCCTCTCCGTGTTTCGAATTTGGTCTCTATGGACCCGACTTGCAGACTATGTTCGCACTTCAGCAGCCACCGTCTGGAAGTATGGGAGGTAACCAGTCCTTCCGTTCTACCCTCTTTGTTTTCAACGGAACGAACCATTTTCGTAACCAGCATTCCAGGCCCGGGTCACATTGGAAGGGCAGCGGGAGTGTCGGATTTTGTCGAAGAGACTGACAAGTTGTGTCAGTCTGACACAGCAGATGAGATGCCACAAGCCGCCGGAAGCCCAGCATTCTCCTAAGTGAATGGAGGCCGAAGAATCAAATCCTTACGGTCGCACTATCTGGGGACATTCTCGAAAGGCAGCGACGATGGGCCATGCCTGGGCTGGAGTAATCAGCTGCCCATTTGCTCAATTCACTACTGCAAAACTACGTACGGGGCAGCCGCGCAAGAACCGGCAACCGTGTCCACGGTGGTGGACCCGCCGGTGTTGGCGTCGAACTTGATCACCCCATCTTCCGCCGAACAGAAACGGCGTACACCCGTCTGGTTGAAGTTAAGCGGAGCGGCACCGGCCTGGTAGCTCAACAGCAGAGTTCCAACCGCACCCTTCACGCCCACGGCGCCGAAGCTATAGCCGCTCTTTCCGTTACCGGCCGGGTTGCCATTGTTCGACAGCACCCCGTCAATCACGCAGGCCGCTGACGACGTTGGACCACCCCCAGGACAGGTATAAACTCCCGCGCCGGGTCCGAGGTTGGCCAGGAGGGCCGCGTAGCCGATGTTGGGATAAGCGGTCTGGTACGTCACTTCCGCTGTATTGATGGTACGGATCGAACTGACCGCTGACGATTCGTTGGCCGCGATACGCGCCCGCAACAGGTTTGGAATGGCAATGGCCGCAATAATCAGAATGATTGCCACTACGATCAAAAGCTCGATCAGGGAGAACCCCTTTTGCTTCCTCATCTCGCTGTTACCTTCCAGCTGGGTTCGATTGCGCCGTCCGTTGGCTTGCCAGCGCTCCATATCCATTCCCAGCGCTCCATATCCAATAATTCAGCTACCATTATGCTCCGGCGGTACCTGCTTGTCGACGAACTTGGCGATGGGCGCTGCCTTCAACTGTGCACAAATTTTCACACTGGCTGGTTGAGGCTGAGGCCCGAGGTCCGAAGGCGTGCCCGATCCCGTAGAATATTCTGGCATGCCCGACGAACCAGCCGTTCAGATCGATTCCGATGTCTCACGGGCATGGTCGATTCCGTCGCGGTTCTATACCGACCCCGACGTAAGCGCGCAGGAGAAAGATCGAATTTTTGCGCGCGCCTGGCAGGTGGTTGGACATCGCGAGCAATTAATAAAGCCCGGCGACTTTTTTACCACCGAACTCCTGGGCGAACCGCTGTTGCTGCTACGCGGTGCCCAAGGCGAGCTGCGCGGTTTCTATAACGTCTGCCGCCACCGGGCCGGGCCTCCCGCCGAAGGGTGCGGATCGCGCAAGCTTTTTCGCTGCGGCTACCACGGCTGGACCTACGGGCTGGATGGATCCCTCATCAGCGCGCCGGAATTCGAAGGCCAGCCTGGATTTGACGCCAAAGAATTCGCCCTGGCCCCGGTGCGGGCCGAAGAATGGTCGAATCTGATCTTTGTCAATTTGGATCCCAACGCCGAACCGCTGATGAAGACTCTCGGCAAACTTCCAGCCCAGACCGAACCCTTTGGTTTCGCCGGGATGAAGCTGTTTGAACGCCGCACCTACGACATGAAGTGCAACTGGAAGACCTATGTGGACAATTATCTCGAGGGCTACCACCTGCCCAGCGTGCATCCAGGACTGAATCGGGAGCTGGATTACAACGCCTACACGGTCGAGCCTTATGCCGGTCATGTGCGCCAATTCAGCCCCATTCGCGGCGCGCAGCCCGGAGATGCCACGCCCCGCCGTTACCAGGAGGCGGCCACAGACCTGACCACCGACTATTTCTGGATCTTCCCCAACTGGATGCTCAACTGCTATCCCGATAATGTTTCACTGAACATCGTGCTGCCGGTGTCCGCCGATCGGTCGCTGGGGATTTTCGAGTGGTACCTGCCGGAGAAAGATCTGGGCAGCGCCGCAGCCCAGGCGGCGGTGGAGTTCAGTGATCAGATTCAGATTGAAGATGTCGGGATTTGCGAGACGGTACAGAAAAATCTGCACTCGCGAAGCTACCAGCGTGGACGTTACAGCATCAAGCAGGAGACGGGAGTGCATGCTTTCCATAGAATGTATGCAGACGTCATGAATTTGTAGCGTCGCCCTACCCTAACCGAGGAGTCGCTTATGAGCAGTCTGACTTTGCTGCAATCATTGCACGAGAGCCTTTCCACCCGCGCCCAGGTCACGAGCGTATTCGGAGAACCGATCGTCGCGGGCGACAAAACAATTATTCCGGTGGCCAAGATCGCCTATGGCTTTGGGGGCGGCACCGGCAGTGGCGGACTGGAAATCAAGACTGCCCGGGGCGAGGGCGGCGGGGGAGGCGGCGGGGTCGGAGCTCTTCCGGTGGGCGTTTTCGAGGTCGGCCCGCAGGGCACCCGCTTCGTTGCGGTTAGCGACAAGAAGAAGCTGTTGGGCACGCTGTTGCTGGGCGCGGGGCTGGGCCTGCTCTTCGCGCGGCGCAAAAGAAGGTAGAGCTTCTTACGGATTTCCCCGTCCCGGCGCTCAATCCGCAAAATCAGGCACTGTCATCCTGAGCGCAGTCAGCCCATTCGCTCGCGAATGGGCTGACGGAGTCGAAGGATCCCTGACATCTTGAGGCCCACGCTGGATCGATAAGGAATCAGTTTCCACGAACCTCCGATGCTGAAAGCGTGAAGTAGGTAGGGGTCCTTCGACTGCGTGGCTGCTTCGCGTTGCGAAGCAGCCACTTCGCTCAGGATGACACTCATCTTGAGGCCCACGCTAGATCGATAAGGAATCAGTTTCTACGAGACTCCGAGCTGAAAGCGTGAAGTAGGTAGGGGTCCTTCGACTGCGTAGCTGCTTCGCGTTGCGAAGCAGCTACTTCGCTCAGGATGACACTCCACCTGCCTTTACCAGCAGGCACGTGATGTCATCATGTTGGGGTGTCGCGCCCACGAACGCATCCACCGCGCTCATCATGCGACGCAACATCTCGTCAGGAGTGGTGGCCGCGCCCGCATTCAGCACTTCCAGCAGACGCGCTTCGCCGTACTCCTCTTCCCGCTGATTCAGGGCTTCCACCAGGCCGTCGGTGAAGATCACCAGCCAGTCGCCTTCCTGCAAAACCAGGCTGCCGGATTCATAGGCGGCTTCTGCCCGGATTCCCAAGGGCAGTCCACCTACGGTCAAACGTTCCACTGTGCCCGCGGTGCGCCGGAGAATGGGCGTGTTGTGACCCGCATTGATGTAAGTGAGCGCACGGCTGACGGGATCAAATTCCGCCAAAAATGCAGTGGTGAAGCGCAGTCCTCCCTGGCTATTGGTGCAGGCATATCGGTTCATCCCCGTGACCAGTTCGGCCAGAGAACAGGAAACGGCGGAGAGAGTCTTGAGACTGGCCTGGAACGTAGCCATCAGCAACGCCGCGGGGATGCTCTTTCCCGCCACGTCGGCCACGGCCAGCAGGAAACGGCTTTCTCCGGAACCGGCTGTCGGGCGGGCGAATACGTCGTAGTAATCTCCGGCCACGGTGTTCGCCGGGCGAGTCGCAAAGGCGATCGCCAGCCCTGGCACCTGAGGCGGGGTTGCCGGCAGGAGCCAGCTCTGGATATCGCGCGCGATTTCGAGGTCGCGCTTCATCACCACCCGGTCCGAGACCTCCAGCATCAGCAGGACGAACAGTGCGACCCCGCCGTAGAAATGAAAGTTTAATTCGACCACCTCCACTTCTCCTGATTTTCCCGTGTGACTGAACCCCCCACTGGGAAAAATCAGGAACACCATCCCCAACAGCAGCAGGACACGCCGGGCTGGGCTCAGTTTTTCCAGAATCGCCCAGAGAAATTCCAGGACGGTGTGGAAGACGCCGTGGGGTTGGGTCTCTTGTCGCCGCCGTGCCCCGTAGTCGCGCTGGTAGAGCCGGAAACTGGCGCGCGCGTCGGTGTGAAACTGGGTCCAGAGCTGGTTGAGTTCCAGGCCGTCGGTCACGCGCTGCCAGAACTGGTTGAGCTGGCCTTTGACGCTTGCCGGCGCACGGTTCTGCGGGTCTGGAAGCAGATGACATGATCGAGCACGAATTATAGTCGAGCCGCGCAGTTGTGTGTGGTCGCGGGCGGCTCGCCCGCGAGGGGTTGAAATCCGCGGGCTGGGAAGCTTCAACGTGCAGCAAACCACAAGGTCCCTCGACTCCGCCGAGCGATTCGCGAGCGAATCGTTCGGCTGCGCTCGGGATGACAGGCTTAGTGGCGGCCTGGGCTGTGAAATCTCTCAGAAAAGATTCAGCTGCGGTTCGCTCGCCGTAGGTGGGAGCTGAAGTTTTTGGCGGTCGCGACGGCGAATGCCGTATTTCTGGCGAAGACTCGCCATCAGTTGTGAAATCCGCTTTCCGTAAGTCTTGGGCAGGAAGGCGCGATCTTTGTAGCGCTGCCGGTAGCCGGCTGCAAGTTGGGGAAATTCCTTCTCCAGAAAAGGCATGAAGACCGCCGCGGAGCAGGGTTTCAGAAACAAGGGATTCGCGAAGATATGTTTTCCGCCCGCTTCAGCTGTGGCGCGAACCAACGCTTCCATGTTGCGCAGTGAGTCGGTGATGCCGGGAATCACGGGCGCACAACTCACCCCGGCTTCGATCCCCGCCTCATTCAGCTTGCGCACGGTTTCCATCCGCAGATCGGGGCGGGGCGCCCGGGGTTCGAGGATGCGAGCCAGGTTCACATTCAAAGTCGTAATTGTGACGCTCACCGTGAGCCGGTTGTTTTGTGCAATCTGATTGAGCACATCCAAGTCACGAAGAATCAGGTTGCCCTTGGTGACGATCCCCAGATCGAGTCCCTGATGACGGGAGAACTCTTCGAGGATTGCCCGTGTGACTTCGAAGCGGCGTTCGGCCGGCTGATAGGGATCAGTGGCGGTCCCGAGCGCAATCTGCTCGCCCGGCTTTACCCGGTGCAGCTCCTGGCGGAGCAGGTCGGCGGCGTGCTGCTTGACGTAGATCTTCTGCTCGAAATCCACGCCATCCCGCATTTCCATGAACTCGTGAGTGTAGCGGGCGTAGCAATACTTGCAGGCAAACTCGCAACCCCGGTAGGGATTGATGGTCCAGGTAAAGGGCATGCGCACGCCGGTACAGCGGTTGAGCAGGGAACGCACGGGCAAGGTGAAGTATTCGACTTCATGGCCCTGGCGAATAGATTCGCCCTCGGCGGCCAGCCGGGCAATGCCTACGAGTTTAGGTCCGAGGAGAGGCAAGAGGAGAAGAGTCGCCATGGTATATTCGCTTTTTGTTCGCCATTAGATTAGACGCCACGGAACCTGCTGTCAAGAGGTTTCACGCGAAGTGAAATGGAGGCGCGGGCATCCTCGCCCGTGCTCGTCACGGAAGTATGTGATTAGTATCCAAGGAAGTGGCTGACCAGCAGCCACAGGCCGGCCAGGGCCAGAATCGGGCCACCCCAAATGCAGAAAACCGACCGCACCGCCAACTCTTCGACTACATCGCGCTGGCTGCGCCAGGAAATAAAGAATGGCTCGCCCGATGTGCTCTTCATCAGCACGACCGGGGGATTGAGATCGAATGCCTCGCTTTTGACCGGAGGAGCATTCGGCATCGCCGGGACTGCGCTACCCGGAGGCAACATGGATTCGATCGCCGCCCGTCGCTGGAGATCGGCTGCGGCGGCGCTGAGGAACCCTTGTTGTCCCTGGGCAGCGTCGCCGGCCAAACAGTCAGCCGCGCTTTCGAGTCCTGGATTTTCTCTCAGCGTGGCGAGGACGAACAGGCGGTCACCGGCGCGAATGCAATATTCCTGAAGATTTGCCGGCGCGGCGCTGGAAAGCCCGCGGCGCACAAGAAAGTGTCGCGTAAACGCGTCGCCGGTCGAAGGCGAATATTCTTCATCGACGGACGGCTGAAGCTCCATCTCGGCGCCGCGCGGGTCCACCATCAAGCGTCCCGTGCCGTCATCGAGGAAGAAAGGAGCATACAAGATTTCCTCTGCCACCTTTTTCTCTTCTTCTCCCGTGCTGCGCGCCACGGCATGGTAGTAAAAGCAGTCTGATTCTGAAAGGGGAGAGATTAGGGCGTACGGTCCTACGACTGTGCCGCTTACTTCTACCGCCCCCAGCGCCGCGCCACGGATGGTCGATGTCGGCGTGTTCTGGATCAGACGCTTACGCTTCAGGTGAGGGAAGCCGCGAAAAAAGAGGAGGATGCCAGCGCCCACGCCAGCAGTCCCCCACAGTAGGGGTGATCGCAGGGCGGTCAGCGGATCGGACGACGATGCGGACCTGATGAAGTACATCGCGGCGGCGGCGATCTGGCCGATGCTCTCCATCTGGTCGGCGGCGCGGTCCGGCTATTGGGCGGGTTTGGCTGGCGGTTCCGGCGGGCCGCCTGGAGGCGGAGGGATCGAAATATCGATGTTGGTCACCGCGCCCAGCGACGACAGCGGCTTGTCAAACTCCGCCTGATTGCCCACCACCAGTACGGCCAGCTTATCCTTGTGCAGATATTTGGAGGCAGCGCGCGCCACGTCCGCCTCCGTTACTTTGTCCACGCCTTCGCGGAACTTCTCCAGGTAGTCCTGCGGGTAGCCATAGAATTCGTAGGCCATGCGTTCCCGAAGAATCTTGTCGGGCGAATCGAGATTGAAGATGAAGCCGTTCAAAATGGCATCCTTGGCCAGCTTGATTTCGGCCGCGGAAATGGGATGCTTGGCCAGATCGTCAATCTGGTCGTCCAGGGCCTTGATGGACTCGAGCGTGGTGCCACTCTTGGTGCCCACGACCAGGCGGACCATGCCGGGATGATCGAAGGCGGTTCCAATGCCGCCGCCCACCGCGTAGGCCAACCCCATCTGGGTGCGAATGGTGCGGAACAGGCGTGAGGAGAAACCGCCGCCGAAGGCTTCATTAAAGACGCGAACCGCATAGTAGTCGGGATTGTCGCGCCGGATGCCGAGTTCGACCATGTCGATCGAACTCTGGTTGACATCGTCTTTCTGGACCAGGTAGTAGCCCGGTTTGGCCGGGGCGAAGTCGATCTTTTCTTCCTTCAGCGCCGGTCCCTTGGGCCACGCGCCGTAGGCCTGGCGCAGCTTGGCTTCCAGCGCGGCCGAATCGAAATCGCCGACGATCCCCAGGATGATGTTGTTGGGGCTGACGTGAGCGCGATGCCAGTCGATGAAGTCCTGGCGGGTGACGGCTGCGACGGTCTTGTACTCGGAGACTCGCGCGTACGGATTCTGCGCGCCGTAGGCCAGCTTCACCGACTCGCGGCCCACGATGCCATCGACCTCGTCGTTGCGGCGGGAGATGGCGTCGAAATATTCCTTCTGCGCCAGGTCCAGCTTGTCGGCGCGGAACTCCGGCCCGCGCAACAGGTCGTCGAAGACCTTGAATACGTCGTCAAAATCGGCCTTCAGGCAGGAAAAGGAAATGGTTGTCGAATCGGCAGTGCTATTGGTCTCGACTTTGGCGGCGCGGATTTCGAGATAGTCATCCAGTTGATCGCCGGTTTGCGCCTTGGTGCCGCCAGTGCGCCAGACTTCCCCATACATGTCGATCATGCCCGTCTTGTCGGCAGGTTCGGAACGGGAACCGCCGCGAATACGGGCCACGCCATCGACCAGAGGCAGTTCGTGGTCCTCTTGCAGGAAAATGATCATCCCGTTGGGCAGGACGATGCGTTTGGGCTGCTCGGGATGAAAAGCGGGCAAAGGCGGAATGTTGATCTGTTGCCAGTCGGCGGCCTGCGCCGCCGCCGGGGTCGCCTGAAAGACCAGCCCGGTCACGAACGCGAAGGTGAGAAGGGCAAAGGAAATTCTTTTCATTGCCCACCTCCGTTTTGGCCGGCCGCCTGGGGCGGCGAGATGGTCTCGATAATCCCTACGGTCCGGTTGGTGGGGACAAAAGTCTGATTAGCGACGCGCCGGATATCGGCCTTGCTTACTTTGTCGAGGTTCTCCACCTGGTGGAACAGTTCGCGCCAGTCGCCATAAAGAGACTGATACAGGGCGAGTGAGGAGGCCATGCCCTCGTTGTCATCCAGTCCGCGCAGGAGATTGGCTTTGGCCCGCGTCCTGATCATTTTCAATTCCTCGTCGCTGATGTCCTCTTTTTTCAGGCGATCGATTTCGACGTGGATGGCATCCGCCACTTCCGCGGGCGTATGGCCGGGCAGGGGGAAGGCGTAAAAGGCAAATAGATGGGGATACTTGTTGCCCGGCAAACCGGTAAAGCCCGCCGAGTAGGCGGCGATCTTCTTATCGCGCACCAGTGCCCGGTACAGGCGCGACGTCCGCCCATTGGACATCAGGTCGGCGATGGCGTCATACACAGCGTCGTCGGGACTGCGGTAGTCGGGCCGGTGGTAGCCCTCCAGGTAAAGCGGCTGCGATCGTTCATAGAGTACGACCCGGCGTTCGGCGTTTTGCGGAGGTTCGGTGGTGGTGCGTTCGTCAGGGCGCTCGCGGGCGGGAATGCGGCCAAAATACTTTTCGATGATCGGCAGCGCCTCTGAAGGCTTGACGTCGCCCACCACGGCCACCACCATGTTCGACGGAACGTAGTACTCGTCAAAGAAGTGCTGCGCGTCGGTGGCGGAGAACGAATTCAGGTCGGATATCCAGCCAATGCCCGGCCGGTGATAAGTATTCGCCTGGAAGGCGGCAGTGGTGAATTGTTCCAGCAGGCGCCCGATCGGGTTACTGTCAACCCGCATGCGGCGTTCCTCAATCACGACGTTGCGCTCCTTGTAAAACTCACGCATCACCGGGTGCATGAAACGTTCCGATTCGAGGTAGGCCCAGAGCTCCAGCCGGTTTTCCGGAAAAGAGTAGTGATATTCGGTCTGATCCTCGGCGGTTGAGGCATTCATGCCCTCGGCGCCGTTGCTTTCGAGGATTTGCGGAAACTCGTTGGGCTTGACGTACTTTTGCGCATCCGCGATATCGTCCTGCCAGGCCTTTTGCAGATCTTTCAGCTTCTGCTCATCCCGGCCCACGCGTTTATCGCGCTCTTCGATATAGGCGGCGTAGGCTTTCTCCACTTTCGCCAGCGCGATTTTTTCATCAGGATAATCGGTGGTGCCGATCTTGTCTGTGCCTTTGAAGGCCATGTGCTCGAACATGTGGGCCAGGCCGGTCTGTCCCATCGGGTCCTGGGCCGAGCCTGCGTTCACGTGGGTATTGAAAGCAAAGACGGGCGCCTCCGGACGTTCGGAAATGATCACGGTGAGGCCGTTGTCCAGCTTCTTGACCGTTGTGCGCTTTTCGAAGGCAGTCAGATCTTGCGCGACGGCCATCGCGGAAAGCACTAGAAGCACAGCTACAGACTTGAGCGCACGGTATTTCATCGGACCTCCACTGCGGTTGGACAGAACATGACTGGAAGAACTTGAAGTTACGTGGCGGGAAGGGAAGTTGTCAAACCTGACAGATGTTGATTGTGTGCCACACAGTCAAGGCCTCACCAAGGAATCCCGCATCAAAGGACGTGTTATCAATCCGCGAGCGCCACTATACTAAACCCCAATCGCGGTCGACAGTAACCGCAAGCGAGGCCGAGTGAGCACTTCACCGATGGTTGAAATTCAAGGCCGGCAACTGAAGTTGTCCAATCTGGAAAAGGTCTTGTATCCCGCGACCGGCTTCACTAAGGGGCAGGTCATCGACTACTACGCCCGCATCGGTCCGGTTCTGGTTCCGCATCTGGCCGGGCGTCCGCTTACCCTGAAGCGTTATCCCAACGGGGTGGACAGCCAATTCTTTTTCGAGAAGAATGCCACCGCGCATCGGCCCGACTGGGTGAAGACCGCGCCTATCTGGAGCGAGGGTAACCGGCGGACGGTCAACTACATTCTGGCCGATGATCTCAGCACCGTTGTCTGGATGGCGAACCTGGCCGCCATCGAACTGCATCCCTCGCTTTCCTTGGCAAAAGACATCGACTGTCCAAGCATGATGGTATTTGACCTCGATCCCGGACCGCCCGCGAACATTGTGCAGTGTGCGCAGGTGGGCATGTGGTTGCGGGAAATCTTTGAGCACTTCGGACTGCAGAGTTTCCCCAAGACCTCCGGCTCCAAGGGGCTGCAGATTTACGTTCCCCTGAATACGCCCACCAGCTACGAGGCCACCAAGCCTTTTGCCCACGCCCTCGCCCGGATATTGGAAGACCAGCATCGCGAGCTGGTGGTTTCGGACATGAAGAAGGAGTTGCGCAAAGGCAAGGTGCTGGTGGACTGGAGTCAGAACGACGAACACAAGACTACGATTGCAGTGTATTCGCTGCGGGCAAGAGAGCATCCGACGGCTTCTACGCCGGTGAAGTGGGAAGAAGTCGAGCACATGCTGAAGAAGAAAGACCCCGGGCTGCTGGTCTTCGAAGCAGACCAGGTGCTCAAGCGCGTGGAAAAAATGGGAGACTTATTCGCACCGGTTCTCAAACTGAAACAAACGCTGCCGAAGTTGACGGCAAGTGTGGACGCGGGCGACCCCGCCCGCGAGGCGAGCGCAACTCGCGGAAGCTCCGCGGCAACTGGATTGAAAATCGCGGCCCAAGCCGGACGCCAGAAGAAGATCGTGAAATCTGGAAACAAGAAAGCAGCAGGCAAAAAATCGAGAAAGAAATAATCCCGCATAAATTATGACGCAACTCTACGTGGGAACTTCAGGATGGGCTTATCCCAGCTGGAAGCCGGACTTTTATCCCGCCAAGCTTCCGCAAACCAAATTTCTGCGGCACTACGCCACCCAACTCAATACGGTGGAAGTCAATTTCACCTTCCGGCAATTAATCAAGGAAACGACCGCCCAGAAATGGATCGCGGAGACGCCGCCCGATTTTCGCTTTGGAGTAAAAGCGCACCAGGTGATCACGCACATCAAGCGGCTGCAGGGGACCGCCGATTTTGTGCCTCGGTTTCTCAGCACCATCGAGCCCCTGGCCCAGGCCGGAAAACTGGGCCCTGTACTCTTCCAGTTGCCGCCGAATTTGAAAGCCGATGCGAAGTTATTGGAAGAATTTCTTTCCACCTTGCCGCGCGCCGTTCAGGCGGCATTCGAATTCCGCCATCCCTCGTGGTTTAGCGATGAGATTTTCAGTTTGCTGAGAAACGGCAATCGCGCCCTCTGCATCGCCGAAACCGAAGAGCGGGTCACGCCCGACGTGGTGACCGCCGACTTCTGCTACTACCGTTACCGCAAGCCTTCCTACACTCCCGACGAGCGCCGCGCGATGGTGGAACGAATCCGCGAACATCTGGGCCAGGGGCGAAATGTGTTCGCTTATTTCAAGCATGAGGAAACGCCGGAAGGGGCGCTGTATGCGGTGGAGATTCTGAAAGAAATTCGCTAACCGCCCGTGTCCTCTGTGTCCTCCGTGGTTCACCATACTCGCTACTTTTCGCAGCGTCCGATAACGCGCATACTTATAGCGTGCCTTCTGCGACCAACGCTCGCGTGATTTCAGGATTCCTCGACTATCTGAAGATCGAAAAGGGGCTGGCGCCGCTTACCATCTCGGCCTACGCCGCCGACATCGGGCAATTCGCCGGTTTTCTGGAGAAGCGCAAGCGCACGTTGCTCACGGCTCAGCGCAACCATGTGCGCGAATTTATCCAGCAGTTGTTCGGAAATTCCCTGGACAGCCGGTCCGTGGGGCGCAAGCTTTCCGCCCTGCGCCACTTGTATCGCTATCTCCTGCTGGACAAGATGGTGGTCCACGACCCCACGCTGAACATCGACTCACCCAAACAATGGAAGGTGCTGCCCAAAGCGCTGGCCCGCGACGAGATGGAAACCATGCTGGTTGGCCAGCGCCCGACTTCGAACCGCAAGCCGGCTGAAGCGATTGCGGCGCGCAATCGCACCATGCTGGAGGTTTTCTACGCCGCGGCGCTCAGAGTATCCGAGATCATCGGTGTCAAACTTGAAGACCTGAAGCTCGATCTGGGTTACGTGCTGGTGCGCGGCAAGGGGGACAAGGAACGGATTGTGCCTCTGGGAAAAGGCGCGCAGGATGCGTTGAGCCACTATCTGAAGGACGCGCGCGCGATCCTGACGAAAGGGAAGAACTCGCCACTTTTATTCGTTGGGCAGGGAGGCGGAAAGTTGACCCGGCAGCGGGTCTGGCAGATGGTTCGCGCGGCGTCCGGGAACGCCGGGCGCAAGGCCAGTCCGCACATGCTGCGGCACAGTTGTGCCACCCACATGGTCGAAAACGGCGCCGATCTACGGACGGTGCAGACCATCCTGGGCCACGCCGATATTTCCACTACGCAGATCTATACGCACGTCGCCCTGGATCGACTGAAGAGTGTGTACCAGAAGCATCATCCCAGAGCAAAGGCGAGGCAGGAGAATGTTCCTTCACCACGGAGACACGGAGTCACGGAGCGAGCACCCTGATCTCTCCTCCGTGACTCTGTGCCTCCGTGTTTAGGATTGGGTTTATGGCCGAAACAGCAAAGCTAACCGTCGTCGATAAAGCGGTACGCGCCTTCCTGCAATCGCTGCGCCAGCGCAATGTGTCCATCCACACCATGAAGGCTTACCGGGGCGACCTGGAAGAATTCGCCGCTTACGCCGGCTCGCGGAACTGGAAACACATCGACCACGTCGTCATTCGCGGTTTTCTATCTCATCTCTATGAAAGAGGGCTGGGCAAGACTTCGGTGGCGCGCTCGTTGGCGGCGGTGCGATCGCTCTATCGCTGGCTGGCCCAGGAGGGGGCGGTCGAGCACAACCCGGCGGCCCTGGTCTCGACCCCGAAACTGCCCAAAAAACTTCCACGAGTTCCGACCATCGAGGAAATGAATAAAGTCCTCGACGGGCAAATGCCCGAAGTCGCCGCCTTTCCCGAGCGCGACCGGATAATGCTCGAGTTGCTCTACGGCTGCGGCATCCGGAACTCCGAGCTGATCGGGATTAACGTCGAGGATATCCGGGTAAGCAATGAGGCGATCCTGGTCCGCGGCAAGGGGAAAAAGCAACGCTACGTTCCCTTCGGGGACACGGTCAAAGTTGCGCTGGCGGCGTACCTCCCGGCCCGCCAGCGGTTGTTAATGGAGCGAAAGAAAAATTCGCCGGCATTGCTGATCAACCGGCGGGGTGGGCGCCTCACCACCCGCAGCGTAGGTCGAATCATCAAGAAAATCGCTGTGGCCAAGGGCTTGTCTCCAGACGTCCATCCGCATACCTTGCGGCATGCATTCGGAACTCACATGCTGGAGGAAGGCGCTGACCTGCGCGCCATTCAGGAAATGCTCGGCCACGAGCGTCTTTCGACCACGCAGCGCTACACCCAGCTCTCGGTGAAGCACGTTCTGCAGGTCTACGATCAGACCCATCCTCGCGCCAAGTAGGTCCCCCTACGCTGCGCGATTACCTGGGTAACTTGGAGTGTTTCTTCCTTTGTTCCAACATAGGAAGGCGCGGCCGGTTTTCCGCCTGAAAGTTCTTCAGAATTGAGGGCGACAAGCACCACGGGCCGATTGAAAAACTGTGCGAAACACCAACAAAGAACTCTGGTTGCTGCTGTCCCTGGTCGTGATCGCTGCCATGATCCACTTCCTGGTGGCGTCCCAGGCCATGGCGCTGGTGTTTTATTTCCTGCCGACTCTCTACTCGGCGTATCAGTTCGGGCGGCGCCATGCCACGCTGACCGCCTGCGCCAGCGTGTGTTTAGTCGTGCTGCTCACCTACGTGAATCCCACCATGTTCAATCGCCGGACGGAATATCTGCCGCTCGACAACCGCTGGTTCGACATCACGGTTTGGGGTGGCGTCCTGGTGGTCACGGCCTATGCCATGGGCACCATGTACGAGCGGAACCAAAAGAGCCTGAAAGAGTTGAAAGACGGCTACGACGGAATGCTGGTTATTCTGCAGCAGTTTCTCAGCAACCAGAAAAACAGCGAGGCCGACTCGTTCCGGGTTTCTACCTACGCGGCCAGAATCGCCGCCGCACTGGGGCTGGATCCGGAGAGTTCCGAAGATCTTCGAACCGCAGCCTTGTTGCGCAACGTGAACGAAATTGGCATCAGCAACGAAATTCTTTACAAAGCCGCCAATCTCTCGCAGGAGGAGCTTGAAAGAGGGATGCGCAAGGGCGACAACAGCGGCGCCACCAATGCCCAGCTCATGGGAGGCTCGCTCCGCCGTGCGATCCCCATTCTGGTGGCGGCGCAGCAGTTGCAAGTGAGCGGCGGCAGTCCAGCCGATTCGATGATCGAAGTGCAGATCATGAATCTGGCGGAAAAGTTTGACTCGCAGGTTAACGGACCAGGTGGGGCAAAACCTACGCCGGCTCAGGCAGCGGAAAAGATCGCAAAAGATGCCGCCGGCGACTACGATTCGATGATTGTCGACGCCTTCGTGAAGGCCTTCGCGCCCAAGGTGCAGGCTGCCGCGCAATAGAGGCTGCTCGTAAAAGCCGCTACGACTGTGGTGTTTCCGCCGATGCCGCTGTTTCCCCCCGCAGTCCCTTCCACATTTCCACGACCCGCGCCTTCAACTCCGCCGTGAGCTTTTCGTATGCGGATTCTGATGCCTCGGCTTCCGGCACGGGATAAATCGGATCACCGAATTGAATTTTCAGCGGCGTGAACTTTTGGAATGCCTTGCCCCGGGGCCAAGCCTCGTAAAAGCCTTCGATTGCCACCGGAACAATCGGCACTTGCAGATGAATCGAGAGAATGGCGGCGCCTTTCTTGAAAGTCCTGGGGGTGCCGTCGATACTCCGTTCACCTTCAGGGTAAAGAATGAGGATGCGGCCGTGGCGCAGTCCGAAGGCGCCCGCCCGCATGGCGGAGACCAGGTTCGCATCCGGATCGACGACGATCACCCTCAGCCAGCGCGCCAGGCGACGCATGAAGCCGGAACCGAAAATGTCGCTGGTCCCCACGGCAAACAGGTTGCGAAACACCGCCCAGGGCAGAATCGCCGCGAGCACCACCGGGTCCAGATAGCTCTGGTGGTTTGAAGAAATGATGTAGGATCCACGAATTGGAAGCTTCTCCAATCCGCTCACTCGCAGGTGAAACCGGTCGTACGCAAAAATCTGGAGTGGCTGGAATAGTGGGTACAGCAAGTGCTCCGCCAGCTGCCCGGGACGGGCCAGCGCCAGAACTTCGGGATCGGTTGGTTCTTCCTCCAGAACCGATTTCCAGCCGCCCGGATGCTGACTTGAGACGGCTCGTGTTTTTCCCGTTGCCGCGCTCTCCCGAATCGCATCCACCAGCTGGCGGACGGTATAGATTTCAGCCAGGGCGGATTCGTCCACGTCACCGCCAAGCTCCTTTTCGACTCCAACCAGCAATTCAATTCGCTGCATGGAGTCGAGGCCCAGATCGAGTTCGAGATTGTCGCTGGGCCGGATCACTTCGGGCGCGGTCTTGCTGGATTCGCGAATCACCTTCAGTGCCTGCTGCACCTCGGGCCGCTCCAGCCATTGGACATCTTCGGCGCTTAATGCCGGAGTGGAGGCGCCTTCGGAGACTGACTGTCCTTTTTGCTGGTTCGCGCGCACCCGTTTTTCCATCTCGAAGCGTTTGAGCTTGCGAGTCGTGGTGCGGGGCAGCGGGTCCTGCCATATTTCGTAGCTGCCAATGCGCTTGGTGGACGGAATCTTCGCCGAGATGCCCTCGATGTCGAAGCGAATCACTTCCTTCGCATTCACGATCCTTCGTTCCTTCAATGAGTCGAAGTCCGGTACTACGACGGCGTACAAGCGATCGGAAGCGGGATTGCCGGGCTCACTCTCGAGCGCCATCACTCCGATTTCCTTGATGTTGGGGGACTTCAAATAGTAAGACTCAATTTCCTCGGGGTAGACGTTTTTGCCATTGCTCAAGACAATCACGTCTTTTTCGCGTCCCGTGATAAACAGATTGCCGCCGGGGTCGAAATAGCCCAGGTCCCCGGTATGGAGCCAGCCATCTTTCAGGACGGCGGCGGTGGCATCCGGACGGTTCCAATAGCCCTTCATCACGATGGCGCCGCGGATGGCAATTTCACCAACGGCCGGTCCGCCGTCTTCTCCGGGCTTGGGATCGACAATTTTTCCTTCCACGCCAGGCAGCGGTGGTCCGACCGAACCGATCACGTTGTGATGAGGGAGTGCAGCGAAGGCCGCGCCCGTGGTTTCGGTGAGGCCGTAGGCCTGCAGGACGTCGATGCCAAGCGCGTGAAAGTCGTATCCGATCTGGGGATCGAAGCGCGAGCCGCCGGTGATCAGGTACCGCATGCGGTCGCCGAACGTGCTGTGCAGCTTGCCGAAGAAGATGCGGCCGGCGTTAAGTCCCACAGTACGCAGGCCGCGGTTAACCGCCATCAGCGCCTTCAGCGCCCAGCCCGCCACCTTGCCGCGCTTGGCTACTTCCTTGAAGATGCGCTCGTGAATCAGGTAGAAAAATTGCGGCACCACGGCAAAAATCGTGATCTGCCGCTCATTGAGCGCGCGTAACAACTCCGTGGTGTTCAGCGTTTCCAGATAGACGACTTTGGCGCCCTTCACCAGCGGCAGTAGGAGATTCGCCATCTGCGAGAGCACATGGAACAGTGGCAACACTCCGAGCACGGCATCCTCGGGACCGACGCGCGCCCATTTGAATACCGACTCCACTTCGCCCAGCAGATTGGCATGGGTAAGCATGACGCCCTTGGGGTCGGAAGTAGTGCCGGAGGTGTAGAGGAGGGAAGCGACGGCATCGGCTGCAACAGGGGCCGGCGTGAATCCGCCCGGGCCCGATGCAAAGATGGTGTCAAGATCGGCCACCGGGGCCGGCTCGGCCGAATCGGGATTAACTTGACCTGGCGCGGCTTTCAGTTCGGTCGGATTGATCAGAGCAATTTTGATGGGCAGCGAGGCAATCGCTTCCCGCGCGGTGGCAAGATGCTTGATATCGCAAAACAACAGTGAGCTGCCGCTGTCCTTTAACAGGGTCGTGATCTGGTCGGCGTGCAGGGCCGTGTCCAACGGGACGGCGGTGCACCCGCATGCCACCACGCCCAGAAATACGGCTACCCAGCGGGGATGATTGTCAGCCAAAATGACGATGCGGGCGCCCGCTTGAAACTGGTTTGCGGCCAGCCAGGCTCCGACCGACTCCGCCATGTGGCGCAGCTCGGCGTAGGTGCAGCTCTCAACCCGGTCGCGACGCTGAATCTCCAGGGCGACGTTCTTCGGCCAGTGCCCGACGCACTCGACGAAGCGATCATAGAAAGTGGGCATTGGTTCGCCGGAAATATTACATGAAACAGGGGTCGCCGACGAAAGCGTTAGGTCGCCCATGTCAAGTGTGTCCGTGCTTTCGCCCCTGCGGCGCTTTGTCATCTTCATGCTTACCCGGGGCTTGCGCCCCGGGCCGCATTCTCTCCGCCGCTTCGCGGCTGCAGGCAGTAAGCAGTAAGGGGTGGCGTATGTGCCTCTGCGGTTCGAGGTTCCCCCCGCGACTTACCGACTGTCGCTGCATCTAATATGCTAGGCTTCTAATAGGGGCGGGTCTGCCTTCACAGGTGCATTGATTTGATTAACAAGGTATTAGGTAAGGTCTTCGGGACCAAGAACGAACGAGAACTGAAGCGTCTGATGCCTAAGGTCGAGGCCATCAGTGCGCTTGAGCCGCAAATGCGGCAGCTCTCGGACGAGCAGTTGCGCGCCAAAACGGACGACTTCCGGAAACACGTTCAGCAGCGCCTGGCCAGCCTTCCCGACGAGCCGGAGGCTGACCACGACCGCCTGAAAGCGCTCGAAGAAGAGCGCACCAAGGCGATTAACGAGGCCCTGGACGAGATTCTGGTGGAAGCCTTTGCGATAGTCCGCGAAGCCGGCCGGCGGGTCCTCCAGATGCGTCACTTCGACGTGCAGCTGATCGGCGGCATGGTGTTGCACCAGGGCAAGATCGCCGAAATGAAGACTGGTGAAGGAAAAACCCTGGTCGCCACCCTGCCCGTCTATCTCAATGCTCTGAGCGGGCGCGGCGTGCATGTGATTACGGTCAACGACTACCTGGCCAAACGCGATTCTGAGTGGATGGGCAGGCTCTATCGCTTCCTCGGCTTGAGCGTCGGCGTGATCGTGCACGATCTGGACGACGAAGAGCGCCGCGAAGCGTACGCCTCGGATGTCACCTACGGCACCAACAACGAGTTCGGCTTCGACTATCTGCGCGACAACATGAAGTTTGATGTTCATGATTGCGTGCAGCGCAAGCACAACTTCGCCATCGTCGATGAAGTGGATTCGATCCTGATTGACGAAGCCCGCACTCCGCTGATCATTTCCGGCGCCAGCGAAGAGTCCACCGACAAGTACGCCCGCGTGAATCGCATTATCTCCAAGCTGGAAAAAGGCGAGGAACTGGACACCGCGCCCGGTGAACCCAGCGAACTCACGGGCGACTACGTGGTGGATGAGAAACACAAGAGCATCACGGTAACTGACATCGGCTGGGAAAAAGTCGAACAGCTTCTGGGTATCGGGAATATCGCTGACCCCGAGAATTGGGACCTCAAGCACCACGTCGATACCGCGGTCAAAGCCCATGCCCTTTACCGGCGCGATGTTGAGTATGTGGTGAAGGACGGCGAAGTCATCATCGTGGACGAGTTTACCGGCCGCCTGATGCCGGGGCGCCGCTGGTCCGATGGTCTGCACCAGGCGATTGAAGCCAAGGAGAACGTCAAGATCGAGCGCGAGAACCAGACCCTGGCCACGATCACCTTCCAGAACTACTTCCGCATGTACAAGAAACTGGCCGGCATGACCGGTACGGCGGAAACCGAGGCCTCTGAATTTGAGAGCATTTACCGCCTGGAAGTGATGATAATTCCGACCAACAAGCCGTTGCTGCGGCTGGAAAATCCGGATGTCGTGTATCGGACCGAGAAAGAGAAATACTACGCGGCTTCCGACGAAATCCAGAAACTGTATGCCACGGGCCGGCCGGTGCTGGTCGGTACGACTTCCATCGAGAAGTCGGAACGCCTTTCCGAACTGCTGAAGAAGAAAAACATCAAGCACGTCGTACTCAACGCCAAGTATCACGAGCGCGAGGCCGAGATCGTGTCCCAGGCCGGACGCAAGGGCATGGTGACCATCGCCACCAACATGGCCGGCCGCGGCACCGACATTCTGCTCGGCGGCAATCCCGAATTCATGGCCAAGCAGGAATGCGTGAAGAAGGGGATTGCGCAACCCCTGCGCGCGGCCCAGGGCAAGATCCAAATCGACGTCGACGAAACCAAGAGCACGGTTTGGTATTACGCCGGAAACGAGTACGTGGTCCCCACCGACCAGTGGACCGAGATCTTCAACCGCCATAAGATCCTGACCGACAAGGAACACGATGACGTCACCGCCGTTGGCGGGCTGCACATCTTCGGGACTGAGCGCCACGAGGCGCGGCGGATTGATAATCAGCTTCGCGGCCGTGCCGGCCGCCAGGGCGATCCCGGCTCCTCCCGCTTCTATCTCTCACTCGAAGACGACCTGATGCGCATCTTCGCCAAGGAGTGGGTTTCGAAGCTGCTGCAGAGATTGGGGATGGAAGAGGGCGTTCCCATCGAATCGCGGCTGATTACGCGCCGTATCGCCACCGCGCAGGAAGCCGTCGAAGCCCAGAACTTCGAGGCCCGCAAACACCTGCTCGAGTATGACGACGTCATGAACAAGCAGCGCGAGGCCGTGTACGGCCTGCGCCGCCAGTTGCTCGAAGGTGTGGAACAGAAGGAACTCATCCTCGAAGACTACGTCTCCGGCATTCTCAGCGATCTGATGGACCAGTTCTGCGGGATTAAGGTGCATCCCGATGATTGGGACACGAAAGGCCTGAAAGACGCGACTTTCACTCGCTTCGGGGTTGACATTCTGGCGGAAGGGATCAAGCCGGAGTCGCTGAGCCGGCAGGAGCTCGGCGATGCCATCTTCGCCAAGCTGAAAGAGCGTTACGACGCCAAAGAAAAGCTCATCGGCCCCGACGCCATGCGCTACCACGAGCGCATGATCATGCTGAGCGTGCTCGATTCCCAGTGGAAAGATCACCTGCGGGACATGGACCACCTGAAAGAGGGCATCGGGCTGCGCGGTTACGGGCAGCACGATCCGCTGGTCGAGTACAAGCGCGAGTCCTTCGACATGTTTGAAGCCATGATGACGCGATTCCAGGAGGACACCGCCCGATATCTCTACCTGATGCAGATTCTGGAACGCCCAGCGGAAAGCGTAAGGTCACCCGAGGTCCACGGCGCAGGGCCGGATGGCAATGGCAGCCGTCCGCCGCGAAAAGTCGCCACCTCCGTCGATGAACTCGAAGAATCTTTCCAACGCAAAAAGCGGCGCGAACTGGAACAGGCCCGCATGGCCGGCTCCGGAGATGCGCAGACCGTACAGCAGGTAGTGCGCAGCACCGCAAAAATTGGCCGCAACGATCCTTGCCCCTGTGGCTCGGGGAAAAAATACAAGAAGTGCTGCGGCGCCCTGTCATCCTGAGCGGAGTGGCTACTTCGCGAAGCGAAGTAGCCACGCAGTCGAAGGACCCCTACCCGCTTAACGAAACTTTCCTTCGAATGTCTGGAGTACGATCCAACCATCCTGACTGCAGATAAGCTCATAGGGGTCCTTCGACTCCATCTTTCCATTCGCGCGCGAATGGAAAGATTCCGCTCAGGATGACAAGGTGATGACGATCCTTGCCCCGGTGGCCCAAGGACTAAAAGATAGAAGAAGTGCTGCGGCGCCCTGTCATCCTGAGCGGAGGGCTACTTCGCGAAGCGAAGTAGCCACGCAGTCGAAGGACCCCTACCCGCTTAACGAAACTTTCCTTCGAACGTCTGGAGTACGATCCAACCATCCTGACTGCAGATAAGCTCATAGGGGTCCTTCGACTCCATCTTTCCATTCGCGCGCGAATGGAAAGATTCCGCTCAGGATGACAACCCGAGGTGACGCCGGCTACGGGACGGGTTTGGCCAGCACGAACGACTTCACCACAATGTTGTTGGGCTGCACTCCGACCGGGATCATGGTCAGGAGGGAATACTCGGTCGGTTCGAGCTTGGTCGGGCTGCGCTTTTGAATGACCGTCACGTCGCCGGATTGCGAGTCCAGCACCAGCAGGTAATTCTCACTTCGTGAAAGCGCCAGACCATCCGGATGACTGCCCACGGCGAGAGTCGCGATCAGCTTGCCGATGTCAATGTCATACACTGCGATGGTGTTGGAGCCGAAGTTGCTTACATACAACCGCGAGCTGTCGCTGGTCACCAGACCCCGCGCGGGATGAGTGCCGATCAGGTAGCTGCCGCCGACCTCATTGGTCGAGGTCTCGATGATCGAAATACTGTCGGAATCAAAGTTGGTGACTACCAGTTCGCCGCCATCGGGCTTCAGTTCGAGATCGACCGGCGTTTTGCCCACATCCAGCAGGGCCAGCAGCTTGTCGGTCTTCAAGTCGATGGAGGCCACTTGCGCCGAACCCGCGCAGGCCACGAATGCCTTGCTGCTGTCCAGGACGATCGCGATGTCTTCGGGCTGCTGACAGACCGGGATGGTGCTTCGTACTCTCAGTTGTGCCGCATCAATCAGCGAGACCGTCCCATCGCCCCGGTTGCTGACGACCACGGTAGAACCGTCCGGCGAAACCTGTGCCAGTCCTGGCGAAGCGCCGACCCGGATATTGGCCAGCACCAGCCGTTTATCTAAATCCAGTACGGATACGTTCGCCGACTTGGAATTCGCGACGTACGCCCGTTTGCCGTCCGCAGAGACATCAACGAAGTAAGGAGCGGCGTGCACCCCGATGGTGGCCACCACTTGGTTGCGTTCGGCATCAATCACGCTGATGCTGTTCGACTCCGTGTTCACCACGTAGATCTCATTTTTCCTGCTGTTGGCGGCGATGCCGGTTGGATCGCCCCCCACCCTTATCGTGGCCGCAGGCTGAAAGGTGCGCAGATCAATCACCGAAACGCTGTTGCTCTTACCGTTGGTCACGTAGGCGTACTCGCGATAGGCGGGGCCGTAATTCGGCAGCTGGCGTTCCTGGAAATACCACCATCCCAGACCGCCAGCGATGGCCAGGGTGACAACGAGGAGAAGAAATGTTCTCAAGCGAGTGGGCTAATCGCGGATCGAACGCCGGCCGGCGCCGACAAGGCTTCAGGTTCGCGGGCATGATTTCCGATTGCCGGCACCATTCGTCCCACCACCGGCGCAATCTGCCGCACCTGTTTCATCAGTTCGTCGAACTGCTCCGGATAAAGGGACTGGATGCCGTCGGACATCGCCCGGTCCGGCTCGTGGTGCACTTCGACGATCAGCCCATCCGCACCCACCGCGATGGCAGCGCGCGACAGGGGCGTGACTTTGTTGCGTTTTCCCGTTCCGTGGCTGGGGTCGACCACGATGGGCAGGTGGCTGAGCCGTTGCACCGCAGGCACGATGCTGAGATCGAGGGTGTTGCGAGTGTGGTCGGCGAAGGTCCGTACTCCGCGCTCGCACAGGATGACCCTGTAATTTCCTTCGCTCATCACGTACTCGGCCGCCATCAGGAATTCTTCCAGCGTGGCCGACATGCCGCGTTTGAGCAGCACGGGCTTGCGGGTTCGTCCCGCCCGCTTGAGCAACGAGAAGTTCTGCATGTTGCGGGCGCCGATCTGAATCACGTCGGCGTACTTCTCCACCAGTTCCAGCGACTCATTGTCGATGGCCTCGGTAACAATCTTCATGCCGAATCTGTCCCGAATTTCGGCCATGATCTGCAAGCCTGCTTCGCCTAACCCCTGGAATGAATAGGGCGAGGTGCGGGGTTTGTAGGCGCCGCCGCGGAAGAATTGCGCACCCGCGCGGCATACCCGCTCGGCCACCGCCATGGCTTGTTCGCGATTTTCAATGGCGCAGGGTCCGGCGATAACTGCTAAACCGGGACCGCCAAATGTAGCGTCCGTGCCGGCAAAAGTGATGACCGTGTTTTCCGGCTTCACGTCGCGGCTGACCAGCTTGTAGGGTTTGCTGACGCGGATCAGTTCCTGCACGCCCGGCATTTCGTCCAGGGTGCCGGGTTCGACTTCACCTTGATTTCCGGTAACCCCGATGGCCGTACGCTGCGCTCCCGGCATGGCGTGGGCCCGGTAGCCCAGTTCCTCGATCTTCCGGCAAACCGCGCTGATCTGCTCTTCCGTAGCCTGCGCTTTCATCACCACTAACATGACCCACCTCGAAACCACCAAGTCTATCGTTTGTAGACCAGGCGCGGCAAACCGAAGTGATGGGGCCGGGCCGAGGGGCAAGAACTCTGGCCGCTCGCTATACTCTTAAACGCTACTTTTGATATTGCGGCCAGGAGGCTTCGAATGAGTTGGGCCAGCAGGTTTTCCAAGCTCTACCGGGTAGAGCATGGCAAGAAGTTCCGCCTCAAGGACCACGATCCCACTGACACCGCAAAGCTCCACTCCGAGGAGCACGCCCAGGAACTTCTGGCCAAAGGCGTGGCACGCATGGCCGAACTGCAGGACAAGCTCTATGCCGAGAACCGCTGGGGCGTGCTCCTGATTTTCCAAGCCATGGATGCGGCCGGAAAAGACGGCGCCATCAAGCACGTGATGTCCGGCGTAAATCCGCAGGGTTGCCAGGTTTTTTCCTTCAAGACGCCGTCCGCGGAAGAGCTGGACCACGACTATCTATGGCGCAACATGAAATGCCTGCCCGAGCGCGGCCGCATTGGTATCTTCAACCGGTCTTACTATGAAGAGGTACTGGTGGTCCGGGTCCATCCGGAGATTCTGGCCAACGAGAAAATACCCTCGTCCCTGGTGACAAAGAGCATCTGGCAAGACCGCTTTCAGGATATTTGTGGCGTCGAACGCTATCTGGCGCGCAACGGCTATGTGATCCGCAAGTTCTTCCTTAACGTGTCGAAGAAGGAGCAGAAGAAGAGGTTCCTCGACCGGCTGCAACAACCGGAGAAGAATTGGAAGTTTTCTTCCGCAGACCTGCACGAACGTGAACGCTGGGACGATTACATGGACGCCTACGAAGTCATGATCGCCAACACCTCCTCGCCGCATGCGCCCTGGTTCGTCATTCCCGCGGACAACAAATGGTTCACGCGCCTGGCTGTGGCGGCAGTGGTCGTCGATGCACTCGACGACCTGGACCTCGCCTATCCCAAGGTAGACGCGCAGAAGAAAAAAGAACTGGAGGCGGCGCGAAAGACGCTGCTGAAAAGCGGGAAAGCTTGATTCGGATAGGGTGCTGGCGCCCTTTCGATGCTAGAATCGACCAGATTCTTTCAGGCTGAGAACCACCAGGAGGTCAGGTGGTTGCATCCAAGTTCTAAAGTGGCATGGGAACGGTGAACATCCGATACCGATCAACGAACGGGTTGAGCACTCTTGCGATTGTGTGTTTGGCCGCCGTTCTGTTGTCCACCACTGTACAGGCCACTCATTTCTGCGGCCTTCGCGAGCCGGATACGCAATCCGCGGTGGAGTTTAATCCGGCTTCGTCGGGAAGCCCAACCTGCCTCATCTGCCTGATGGCCCCGTCGATCAACGCGATCGTTCTGCTGGTTGCGTTCTTTGTCACGGCGGGAAGCACGCTGTTTGTAGGCGGTCTGCAAATGCGCCCTAAGCCCGTCCTCTATTCGTTCCAGTTGTACATTCGCCCTCCTCCGCTCGACCTTGCCTAAGCCCGGTCCCGATTTATTACATTCCGCTGATGAGTCACACTTTCTACATGCAAGGAGCATGATACGAACACCAGAGCTTGGTGGAGTGCTCGAGAATCTTGAGTATCAGGGACAAGATCGCCGCGCCAAGGCCGGCGCATCTTGATCGGACCGCTTTGCGTTTACGATGCCTTCGGATGCTCGCCGCGGCCGGGACTTTCTTCCTGCTCCTCGAGGGAGTGAGCATTGGCCAAAACACAACGCTCATCGGTCTGGACCAGGCCATCGATCTGGCGCTGGCGCACAATCATTCGATTAAAGCCGAGCGCACTCTGGTTTTTCAGAGTCAGGCCCAGGAGATCACCGCCAACCTTCGTCCCAACCCAACCCTGGGAGGCGATTCCCAGTTCATCCCTATTTTTACTCCACAGGATTTTTCGGTGGACGAGCTGAATCTGACCCAGCAGTTCGACATTGGAATCTCATATCTTTTTGAACGCGGCCACAAGCGGCAGCGACGCCTGCAGGCCGCTCGCGATCAGACCGCTGTCACCCGGGCCCAGGTCGCCGACGCGGAGCGCAGCCTTGCCTTCGACGTGGGACAGCAATTCGTCAGTGTTTTGCTGGCGGAATCAACCCTGCAGTTCGCCCAGCAGGATTTGAAAAGTTTTCAGGGCACAGTCGATATTGCCCAGTCCCAGTTCAATGCGGGCGCGATCAGCGAAGCCGACTATCTGAAGATCAAGCTGCAACTCTTGCAGTTTCAAACTGACTTGTCCTCCGCCCGCCTGGCAAGGGCTCAGGCCCTGGTGGGACTCAGACAGTTGCTGGGCTACGATGCCGTGCCGGCCGATTACGACGTCATCGGGGACCTGGCGTACCAGCCGCTCAAGGCCAACCTGGAAGATCTGCAGGTCAAGGCGCTGCGCGAACGTCCCGATTTCCAGGCCGCCCAACTCGGCGTAACCGCAGCCCAAAGCCAGATCCTGCTGGCCAAAGCCAACGCCAAGGTGGACGTGACCGGTACCTATGATTTCACGCACACCGGGGGGCAGAATTCGGCGTCGATCTTCGCCGGTTTCGATCTGCCCATTTTCAACCGCAATCAAGGCGAGATCGCGCGTACCCGCTACGCTCTTACCCAGGCGCAGGAAGCGCAGCAAGGGGCCAGCGATACGGTGCTGTCCGATGTCGCTAATGCGTATGAGGCGGTGCGAAGCAACGACGAAATCGTCCAGCTCTACACTTCTGAATATCTGAAACAGGCGCAGGACTCTCGCGATATCAGCGAGTACGCCTACAAGCGCGGCGCCGCCAGCCTGTTGGATTTTCTGGACGCGGAGCGTAGCTATCGGGCGGCTCAACTGGCTTATCGTCAGGCTCTGGCTTCGTACATGACGGCGCTCGAACAACTGAAGCAAGCGGTAGGAGCGAGGAACCTGCCATGAAAATGCGGAATGACCAAGCTCGCAGCCGCAAGATGTTCTGGCAATTGTGCGTGTTCTGCGTGGCCCTGTTGCTGATCGCGCTGGCACTTGCCGGTTGCGAAGGATCGAAAACGGATGCCGGCAACAGTCCCGCCGCGAAAGACCCCAATCATCCTGAACTATTCACCATCCGGCCGGAACAGATGTCGCATGTGCAGGTGGTGACGATCGAACCTACAACCCTGACCCGCACTCTGCGCCTGACCGGTGCGGTGGCCTACAACGCTTTTCGTACCACCCCGGTGATCACCCAGGTGAGTGGCCCGGTGAGCCGCGTGGTGGTGGTCCCCGGCCAGAAAGTGCGCCTGGGCCAGCCCATGTTGTACGTGGCCAGTCCGGACTATTCGCAATTGCGCACCAACTATTTAAAGGCCAAGGACGCATACTCGCTGGCGCAAAAAAACTACGTCCGGTCGCAGGACCTGTACCAGCATCACGCGATCGCGGTGAAGGATCTGGAGCAGGCGGAATCGGCCGAGGTGCAGGCCGGAGGCGACGTGGCATCGGCTGAAGCCGCGTTGAAAGTCATGGGGGTCACCGATCCCGATGCCGTGGAGAAAGGACCTTCGTCCTATGAGGTGCCGGTGCGGGCGCCCATCGGCGGGGAAGTGGTCGAACAGCTGGTCTCCGCCGGACAGCTTCTCCAGCCCGGCAATACGCAATGTTTCACCATTTCCGACACGGGCACGGTTTGGGTGCTGGTGAATGTTTATCAGAAAGATTTGCCCTACGTGCGGGCCGGAGACCAGGTCACGATTCAGACCGATGCTTATCCCGATATTTTCCGCGGGCACATTTCCTATGTGGCGGCTGCGCTCGATCCCAATACGCGCACGTTGTCGGCCCGTATTGAGACACTGAATCCGGGCGAGAAGCTGAAGAAGGACATGTACGTAACCGCGACCGTACAGGCGGGCAAAATCCGGGACGCCATCGCCGTGCCGGATTCAGCGGTTTTGCGGGACAGCGAAAATCAGCCCTTTGTCTACGCCGCGGTGTCTGCCAATCAGTTTGGACGGCGCCCGGTCACGCTTGGGGATAGCCAGCAGGGACAGACGCAAATTACCGCGGGGCTGCAGCGTGGCGACCGGGTGATTGGCGATGGCAGCTTGTTTCTGCAGTTTGCCAACTCATTGCAGCGTTAGCCATGATCGAGAAGCCAGCGATTGAGACGCGATGGAACAAAAGCGACCCCTGCAAGGATGATCACAACCAGATGACTACAACGAGATGATCACAACCAGATGACCATAACCCGATGATCCATCGCATCGTTCAAGCCGCGCTGCGCCAGCGGTTTCTGGTGTTGATGCTGACCGCCTTCATCACGGTCGGCGGCATCCTGTCGTTCCAGCGCATGCCGGTGGACGCCTATCCCGACCTCGCCCCGCCGCAGGTCGAACTGATTACGCAATGGCCTGGCCACGCTGCCGAGGAAGTGGAACGCCTGGTCACCCTGCCTCTCGAACTTGAAATGAACGGCGTGCCGCACATGGTCACCATGCGGTCCATTTCGCTGTACGGTCTCTCCGATCTGCGCCTTACCTTTGAAGAAAGTACCGATGACTATCTGGCCCGGCAAATCGTTTTTGAGCGGCTGGCCGATGCCACTCTTCCGACCGGAGTGACCGCCTCCATGGCGCCGTTGTTCAGCCCCAGCGGACTGGTGTACCGCTATGTGCTGGAGAGCCCCGATCGCAGCCCGCAGGAGTTGAAGACGATTGAGGGGTGGGTGGTCGAGCGGGCCTACCGGTCCGTTCCCGGCGTGGCCGACGACTCCGGATTCGGCGGAACCGAAATGCAGTACCAGGTTCTGCTCGATCCCGCCCGCATCTACGGATATCACCTGACGGTGCCGCAGGTGAGCGCGGCCCTGGCCGCGAATAATTCCAATGCCGGAGGAGGCTTCTATTCCCAGGGTGGCCAGTTCTATTACGTCCGCGGCATCGGCCTGGTCCGTAACACCGACGACATTGCGAACATCGTCGTTGGCAGCAACAAGGGCGTACCCATCCGGGTCCGCGACGTGGGCGACGTGGTCATCGGCCACGCGCCACGCCTCGGTGAATTCGGTTTTCAAAAGAATGATGATGCCGTCGAAGGCGTGATCCTCATGCGCCGCGGGGAGCAGACGCAGACGGTCTTGAAAGGAGTCGAGGCCGAGACCGCCGAGCTGAACCGGTCAATCCTTCCACCCGACGTCAAAGTCAATCCGTTTTATGATCGCAGCGAGTTGGTGAAACTCACCACCGACACGGTCGAAGCGAACCTGCTTCGCGGTATGGTGCTGGTGCTCATCGTCCTGATCTTCTTTCTGGTCAGCTTTCGCGCCGCCGTCATCGTGGCCCTGACCATTCCGTTGTCTCTCCTCTTCGCCTTCATCGTGCTGCATGCCCATGATGTCGCCGCCAACCTGCTTTCCATCGGTGCCATCGACTTCGGAATCGTGATCGACGGCACCGTCGTCATGATCGAGAATATCTATCGTGAACTGGCGCTGCGAGAAGGGCAGAATTACAACCTGAACGAAGTGATTCTGGCGGCAGCACGAGATGTCGATCGCCCGATCTTCTACTCGGTGGCCGTCATCCTCGCGGGGTATTTGCCGATCTACGCGCTGAGCGGGCCGTCGGGAAAGCTCTTCCATCCCATGGCCGAGACCATGTCCTTCGCGCTGATCGGCGCACTGATCCTTACGCTCACGCTGATTCCCGTGCTGGCCTCCTATTGGTTCAAGCAGGGGGTCCGGGAAAAGCCGAACCGCGCCTTTGAATGGATGAAACGCAAGTACGCCGGCCAGCTGGATTGGGCCCTGGACCGTCCCAAAACCACCATGGCGATCGCAACCTTGATTTTCGGCGCATCGCTGTTGCTGGTCCCCTTTATCGGGGGAGAATTCATGCCTCACCTGGATGAAGGCGCGCTCTGGGTGCGGGCGACCATGCCCTACACCATTTCCTTCGAAGAAGCGGGCAAGATCGCCCCCCAAATTCGGGCCATTCTGATGTCTTATCCCCAGGTCACGGTCGTGGGCTCGGAGTTGGGACGCCCCGACGATGGCACCGACCCCACCGGCTTTTTCAATTGCGAGTTCTACGTCGGCTTGAAGCCATACAAGGATTCGACCTGGAGCGGGGAGGTCAGCAACAAGGAAGAACTGATCACATCCCTCAACAAGAAGTTCAGCGCCTTTCCTGGGATCATCTTTAACTTCACTCAACCTGCGGAAGATGCCGTGGACGAAGCACTTACCGGGCTGAAGAGTTCCCTCGCGGTCAAGATTTATGGACCCGACCTGAACGTGCTCCAGGACAAAGCCGTGCAAATGAAGAACGTGCTGGCCAGGATTCCCGGCTTTACCGAATTGACGGTGGTCCGGGAGCTTGGCCAACCCAGCCTCCTGATCGACGTGGATCGCGACAAGATCGCGCGTTACGGAATCAACGTCGCTGACGCGGAAGCCGTGATCTCGGCGGCGGTGGGCGGCGAGGCGGTCACCCAGGTCATCCAGGGGGAAAAGCTTTTCGATCTGGTGGTGCGCATGCAGCCGCAGTTTCGCAGCAGCGCTCACGACATCGGAAATCTCCTGGTAGGCACGCCCGACGGACAACAGATTCCGTTGAGCCAGCTGGCTACGATCAGTCAGGGAAACGGGGCCTCATTCATCTATCGCGAAAATAACTCCCGCTACATCGGGGTGCAATACAGCATCGAAGGGCGTGATTTAGAGCGGGCGGTGCGCGATGGCCAGGCGGCAGTGCAGCGGGCCGTGACTCTGCCGCAGGGTTATCGGATGGCGTGGGGCGGCGAATACAGCCAGTTTCTCGAAGCCAAAGAGCAGATGTATTTCATCGTTCCCCTGGCGGTAGGGTTGATTTTCATGATTCTGTTCGCGCTTTACGGCAACTTCAAGTTTCCCACCACGATTGCCCTGGGTGTAATCATGACGGAACCGGTGGGGGCGCTGGTGGCGCTGAAGCTCACTCATACCCCGTTCAGCGTTTCCTCAGTTCTGGGTCTGTTGGCGTTGCTGGGCGTCTCGGTCGAGACTGCCGTCATTCTGGTTTCATATATCAACAAGCTGCGGCTGGAGGGAATGGACATACGGACAGCCACCAGGGAAGCATCGCTGTTGCGGCTTCGTCCGATCATGATGACCGCCCTGGTTGCATGCCTCGGATTGCTGCCGGCGGCCCTTTCCACCGGCATCGGTTCGGACACGCAGAAGCCCTTCGCCATCGTGATCGTCGCTGGGCTGATTTCCCGCCTTTTCATCGGCTTCTTCGTGAACCCCGTGCTGTACGAGATCGTCGCTCGCGACGGCGACGTCCTCCAGGTATAGGCATCCCGCATTCGGGCAGAAAGTGTGTGGGGCGGACAAGAGTGTCCGCCCCACACTGCCCCTCTCCCCTGGTTACTCCCTGTTACTTTTGTGCCATAGGGATAGCACCAGTGGTTCATTGACCTACCGGTGCCTGGTTGTTAATTTGAGCTGGTATGGTGCGGCTTATCGCACTCCCCCAAAAGGCGAAAGAGCATCTAACAATTTGGGGTGAGCCATGAAGCTAGTCTATGTTTGCTATGCAGCCCTGGGCTACGCAGTGGCCCGCTGGATCTTCCAGCGGCAGCCGGTTCCGGTGATGGATCCAGTTACGCGCTTTCGTTCTTCTGGCCTGTTGTAACGAGAGCGAACCTCGGGCGTGCGGTGCCCTGTTGCGTGCCCTTCGTCCCGCACGCCTGAGATTTTTCTTGCCGCGTCCCCTCGTTTCCGGGGGCAGTCGTTCTAAAGTTCTACGACCAACGTTCCCACCTGCCTTGTCGTTCCTCCTGACCTCCTGAGTACAATTTCCTGAGGACAAGTTCCCGCTAGTTATCAATCGAATGCTGTCGCAAGCGATGACCGGCAGGGCCGTGCCGCTTACGGCACAATGGTATGGGAACTTTCTCTGTGAAGACTTTGATGACTCGCAAATTATGCCTGCCGCTTGCCCTCATCCTGCTGGGACTCTTCCTTCCGGCGTACGGAGTGGCACAGTCCGATAGCGGGGAACCGTCCCTGGGGGACCTGGCGCGCCTGTTCCGAAGAGGTAAGACGGCCCCGGAGCACACCGTAATCGACAACGACAATCTTCACCAGATCATGGATGAAGTGCAGAACCGCAAGCTCGATGGCAGCCTGTTGTTCAGTATCGATGGCGCCACGAAAAAGTTCCAGGTCTCTTCACCCGACGTGACTTGCGACCTCTCTTTCAGCGCGGCGGCCACCTCGTTGCTGTCGAATGCTTACGCGCCGCAGGACCTGCCGGAAGGCGAGTTGGCCAAACTGGATGGTCCAGCCACGATCGCTGGAGACACGCTGGAAGTATCCGTGCACAACGGCACCAGCTGGAACATAAGGGAAATTACGGTCGGACTGACCATCCTGCGCAGTCCCGAGCCGGGCACGGCGCATCAGGGTTCTGCGCGGTTGGTTCCGGCTGCGGAAACGACTTCGCTTCTGGCGGAAAAGCCTCCCGATTCAACCGTTCTCTACCACATCAAAGGCTCGGCCGCGCCGACCAGCACGACGGTCTTCCGCGAGACTCTGGGCGCGCCCCCGGCTCAGGGCCAGGAATGGCATTGGGCGATTGTGCAGGCGAAGGGAGTTCCTTCGCCAAAGCCACAGACATCGGAGCCGCAGCAGGCACCGCAGCCGCCCCAACCGCCAACGCCTTAAGGATCGGCGGGGCCATGTTATGCCGGCCTGACTACTGCCTGACTTGGGGCACGTCTTCGGTCTTTCCGCTTTTCATGCTTCTATACGCCGCGTCCAGAATTTCCTGGTTTTGCCAGCCTTCCTCGCCCGGCACCGGAAATGCCGCTGTGCCCTCGACCGCGGCTGCGAAAGCGTCTACCTGCTGGGCATAAGCCAGACGGTTCGACACGTTCTCGGTCTCTACCATGGAGCCGGCGCGGCGCAGCTCCAGCGTGATTGGCCGTTCCACGTTCAACGCGTCGTCAGCCCGGAGAACCCCGGTCTCACCCACCAGTTCGAGCGGCGTGCGGTATTCGGCGCGGAAGGAAACCGCCACCGTGGCCAGAGTACCGCGAGAGAACTCCAGCGTGAGCACGGCCGCCGACTCCACGCCGGATCCAGCGTCGTTCTGTCCGCGGGCGCTCACCCGCACCACTTCGTCCTGCAGAATGTAGCGCAAGGCATCTACGCAGTGAACGCCGACGTCGGAAATGGGTCCTCCGCCGGCCAGGGCAGGATCATGAAGCCAGGCGCGCGGGTGTCCCGTTCCGCCGGGAAAGGAGAATTCGGAACGCGCAAAAACAACCTTGCCGATCTGTCCCAAGGAGACGCGCTGCTGCAAACGTCCGGTACTCTCCTCGAAACGGAAAACCTGGGCGACGCCCAGCAGTATGCCGGCGTCGCGGGCCGCTTCCACCATTTTCCGGCACTCAGCGGCCTGAATGCCCATGGGCTTCTCGCACAACACCGGTTTGCCGCATCGGATCGCCAGCAGCACGTCAGCCAGGTGGCAGGCATTGGGGGTGGTGACCAGCACGGCATCGACTTCCGGCGACCGGCACATGCCCTCCGCCGAGTCGAAGGCCAGAGGGATGTTGTGATTTCGGGCCGACTCTTGCGCTTTCTCCATGGTTCGGCGCGACAACGCGGTGACCCGGCAGTTCTGCGCCAGTGCGAACCCCGGCATCAGCCGCTTAACGGCGTGCAATCCGAAGCCAAGAATGCCGAAACGTATCAAATGAGAACCATGTAGCGCGGACCTGTCCTGAGCGAAGTCGAAGTAGCTTTCGCCCGCGGCCTATGAAGTTGATTGTGACGTTGCTTCGATCCAACCTGGAAATTGAAGTCAGTTTGTAGCTTTCACTCGCGCGAGCCAGGCCGCCACGCCGCTACTTCGCAAATACCAGGGACGCCGGCGCCACATCAGTGGTTGTGGCGATCGTGCTGCTGGGAAGTCCGCCCGTGTCCGGGTTGATCTGGAATCTGGTGATGTTCTTGGAAGTCTGATTACAAACGTAGAGAAACTTGCCCGCGGGATCGACGGTCGCAGACACCGGCCCAGTTCCAGCGCTGTACGGCGATTTCTCGAGCGCCGTGGTCGCGCCTGTGCTGGTATCAATCGAATAGACGGAGACGTTATTCGACCCCAGATTGGTTACATACAAAACTTTTCCGGAAGGGTTGACCGTGACCGAGATGGGACCGGTGCCGGCGACGAATGGAGAATCCAGCGCCGGGGCCAGGGCGCCACTGGTGGAGTTGATGGTGAGGCCTGACACGGTGTTGGAAATGTAGTTTGCCACGTAGAGGAAATGCTCCGAGGGATCCACCACCAGGGAACTCGGCCCGCTGTCGACCGCAAACGGCGACCCCGGAACCGGGAGCAGGCTGCCCGTCCCTGAAGTCACGGAATAGCCGAACACCAGCGGCAGGTTCGCGCCGGCAGCGTACAGGAATTTTCCCGAGGGAGACAAGGCCAGCGCCACCGGCCGGGCAGCGGTCGGGAACGGCGATCCGGTGATTTCGGTCAAACTGCCGTCGCTCGCGCTGATGGAATAAACGGAAATGGTATTCGAGGTTTCATTGCTCACAAAGAGCAGATCACCGCCGGAGTCCATCACTAACGCCGACGGATTGAGGCCCGCCGGAGTGCGCGGCGTGACCTCGGAAAGCTCTCCCGTGTTGCTGTCGATGGTGAACAACGAAACGTCATTCCCGCCCTGGTTTGCGGCGTAGACAAACTTGCCGGAAGGATGGACCGCAACCGCAACCGGAGAAGTTCCTCCGCCAAACGGGGAACCCAGCACGCGGTTAAAATCGCCGGAGTCGGGGTTTACGCGGAATGCGGCGATGGCGTTGGCTTGTGGGATGGCCACATAGGCGTTGCGCCCCGGGGAACCGCTGCTCCCGCCATTGCTGCCGCCACAGCCTGCGAACCAGGCCAGCGCCAGGATTATGCCCAGCCAGCCCGCTCGTTTGTTCAGTGTCATCAAGCCCCTTCCGACAACTTTCCAGATCATGCCGCGGCCTTACGGAGACGGTGCAGGCGCGCCGTGCCTCTTGGTCTTGAGCGTGCCCCAGTGAAATACCAGACCGGTCGAAACCCGCAGGTTGTTTTGCTTCTCGTGAAACAAAGCCGTGTGCAGGTAGTCCAGTTGAAATACGCGTATGGCAAAGCGGGAAGAGATATCGAAGTCCATGCCTCCCCCCAGGGCCACGGCCCGGGCCGTGTCTTCTTCACCGTTCCCCACCCGCACCAGCGAGCGGGCATCGCCGATGAGAAGATGTCCGAAGAACATGGCCTTTCCTTTGGGGTAAAGAAACTGCGGTCCGACCGCGATATCGCGCAGGTTCAAGTTCGACCCGTATTGCCCGCTCACTTCCGCCACCACGCCGAACCCACCAAAAAAGTTGTAGGCAGGCGAGAAATTGTACCCGTTCAGGCCGGTCGGAGTGGAGAAACCAAATGACGGGGTGTCAAAGCGGGTGTACGAGTAGCCTCCGAAAACCTGCACCCGGGGCGTATCCTGCGCCACGGCAGGCCGAGCGGCACCGAAGGTCAGCAGCAGGAGAAGGACGATCGCCGCAATCCCGGGAATGTTTCCCAATTGGACATCAGGCTTCAGGTGAACCAGAGGTGTGGCCGCAGGTTGGGGGGCTCTCATGGGATATTTCTGGAGTCTTCTACCTAACACCTGTGCAAGCGAAAGTTGTAGGCAAGTATGAATCTCTCCCTGGATTGGATGCAGACAAAACCTAAAAACAACCCGGTACAGACGGCTTATTTCACCGCCATGGCTCCGACCATGGACTCGAAAATCTTGAATCCCTCCGTTCCGCCCAGCTCGGGCTCGCTGGAGCGTTCCGGATGCGGCATCATTCCCAGCACGTTCCTGCCCGGACTGCAGATTCCTGCGATGTTATCCAGCGACCCGTTAGGATTAGCCTCAGACGTAATCTCGCCCGCAGGCGAGCAATAACGAAACACAATCTGTTGGTTGCGCTTCAACTCGGCGAGAGTTGCTTGGTCGCAGAAATAGTTGCCTTCCATGTGGCCGATGGGAATGGTCAGCACTTCGCCCTGGCGGCAAGCGCCGGTGAAAGGAGTGTCCGCGTTCTCCACCCGCACCTGCACCGGCTTGCAGACATACTTCAGCCTCACGTTTCGCATCAAGGCTCCCGGCAGCAGGCCCGACTCGCACAAAATCTGGAAACCGTTGCAAATCCCGATGACCAAACCGCCGCCCGCCGCGAAATTCCGCACCGACTCCATCACGGGAGAGAATTTGGCGATCGCTCCGGTGCGTAGATAGTCGCCATAGGCGAATCCCCCGGGCACGATGATTGCGTCGCAGTTCTCCAGGTCATGGGATTCGTGCCAGAGGAACGTAACCGGCTGGCGCGCCACCTGCTGGATCGTCCAATACGCATCATGGTCGCAGTTGGAGCCTGGGAAAATGATGACGCCAAATTTCATCCTGATTTCCTTGGAGATCAGAGTAGTTTCAAAGTTTAACACGAAGAAAACGCCGCCCGCATTGCTGAAAAGCATTACACGGGCGGCGCCGGGGTAGATTTGTGGTTCAGTACATATCGTCTGGAGGCGGGGCGGGGGAAGGAGGTAAAGGGAGCGCATCCGGTGGGGGAGGCATGGTCGAAGGCCCCGCGCCGGGAGGGAGCATTTTCCGGAAAAAGACCCTTTCGCCGCCGGCCCCGGCTGGTCCGCGAACCGATTTCAATTGCCGCCACTGGTCGAGCGAAAGCACTTTGCGCAGATCCAGATTCATCATGGTGAATTCGCGTTCCAGCTTGCCTCGGGCCGCCAGCACCTGGTCTACCTGGGCCTCGACCTGGCCTTCGTTGGGGACATCGGCATCGAGCAACACCTGAAGTTTCAGATCCTGCTTCTCCATTTCCGCGCCGTAGTCGATCAGCTTCAGCTTGTGATCGTAAAAGGTTTGATCGAGCTGCCCGATCTGGCCGTCGCTGAGTTGCAGCTTCTTGGCAATCTCCGAGTTCTGCCACCACTTCCCCAGTTCGCTGTGGTACACGAAAGTGCCGTTGGCTCCATGGGTCACGACGGTCGTGGACGGCGAGGCCGGGCGGCCCTGCGCCAGCGTGAACAGAGGGAAGAGAAGCAGTGCGAATACGCCTGAATATTTAATTTTCATGGGTTGGCTCCTTCTTTCGAATCGGGGAATGTGCAGCCGGAAGGTCCTGGACCATTTCGTCGGCCAGAAGCGCGGCCGGATCGAGCGCCGCCGGTCCATCGTTGTGCACCGCGCGCTCCACCGCCATTAACAGTTCATGGTCGGGATCTACCTGGGTTTTATGGGGCGGCACAAAAGAAGCACGATTCAGCATCAACCCCGCCAGTAAGACCATCGCCGCCACGGCCGACCACGCCAGCAGGAGCGACCGGCGAACCGCGAAATTCTCCGGATGGCGGTCCAGAGAAGAAATACGTGACCAGATCACGTCGCGCTGCTGCTGCCAGAATTCCTCGGGTCGTTCGGTTGAAGCGCGGGCACGGTCGGGCAGGGCCTCGAGCGTTTGCCGCAGTGCTTGCTGGTCGCTCTGGATCACCAGGTCCGTCAATTCCTCATTGCTCAGATGTCGAATTATCTCCATTGTTTCTCCTTCATCTCCCGCAACTTCCCGGTCGCGCGCGACAGTTGCGTCTTCACCGTGCCCACCTTGACTTCCAGCAGGTCCGCGATCTGCGCCAGCGGCATTTCCTCCTCGTAGCGCAGGAAGAAAATGGTACGCTGCCGGGGCGAAAGCGAAGACAGGGCGTTCCACACGGCTTCCAATTCTTCGCGCGCCAGCAAGGCGCGTTCCGCCGAGGCTTCCCGCGCGGGAAACTGCCGGGGCTCGGTGTCAGGGCTTGCGCCATCATCCAGGCCCACCAACCTCTTCCAGAACGAGGCCCGGCGGCTCTTGCCATGGTCGCGCACCAGGTTGACGGCGATGCGCAAGATCCAGGTCTCGATGCGGCACTCGCCCCGAAAGCTGGCGCGCTTCTGGTAGGCGCGCAAGAAGCATTCCTGCGTGAGGGTGTCGGCCGTGTCGGCATCCCTCACCAGCAGAAAGATGACCCGGTACACGCGCCGCTGGTGCAGGCGCATGATGTTGTCGAACCTTTCGGCCGAGATCGCTTCGGCTTCTGCGGTTGCGGGCGAACTCAGGGCTGTCGTCAGGACCGTGTCCACACGCCTTCTTTCTGAATGTTCCGTGCTATGGATATGGACGAATGCCACGTCATAAGGTTGACACCCGGGGCTGAATTCGCTTCGGGTCTGGTGCCGGGCTATCATCAGTGCCGACGGGAGCATCTTACACAGGTGGATTTTGGGGAACACTTTCGAGTCACCGGCGGCGCGCTGAAGAACTGGCTGTTCGCACAGCTGCAGGATTCCCTGGCGGTCGGCCTGCTGTGGCTGATCGGATTGCTCATTATCGGTGTACCCTGGGCCCCATTGTGGGCGTTGCTGGGGGCTGCCTTCCAGTTCGTGCCCCAGATCGGCGCCGTGCTCGGCGTCATCGGTCCCGTCCTGACCGCCACGTTCAAGTGGGGAGATTGGGAACATCCGCTCTATGTTCTGATGCTGTACGCAGTGATTGCCATCCTGGATGGCTTTGTGCTGCAGCCTTACCTCATGAAGCGCACTTCCAAAGTGCCGGTGTGGGCTTCCATCCTGTCGCCGATCGTGCTGGGGATGATCATTCCATTCTGGGGCGTGCTGCTGGCGCCACCGTTGCTGGCCGTACTCTATGCGTACAAAGCCCGGCAGGCCCGGGTTCAGGGTCCCATGCTATAATTTTTTGTACGCCGGCATTGATTTGAGGCAATCCGTTGATCTCCTCGACGGGCCAGTTCCGCGCCATTATTAAAGACTCTTGAATACGAGGTATTCCCATGTCCGGCCATTCAAAATGGGCCACCATCAAGCACAAAAAGGGCGCACTGGACGCCAAGCGGGGCAAGATTTTCACCCGCCTGATCAAGGAAATTTCCATTGCCGCCAAAAATGGCGGAGATCCCGATACCAACCCCCGCCTGCGTGGCGCCATCCTGGCAGCCAAGGCTGAGAACATGCCCGCCGACAACATCAAGCGGGCCATCCTGCGCGGCACGGGAGAACTTCCGGGCGCGACCTACGAGGAATTCTCTTTGGAAGGCTATGGTCCGGGTGGCGTGGCGGTCCTGCTCGACATCAATACCGACAATCGCAATCGCACGGTCAGCGAAATCCGTCACGCCTTTGGTAAAAACGGCGGCAACATGGCCTCAGCCGGTGCGGTCGCATATATGTTCCACAAGAAGGGCGACATCGTCATCCCCAAGTCGGCGGCCACAGTAGACGATCTGATGAACATCATCATCGAGGCGGGCGGCGAAGATGAACCGATTGACGATGGCGAAAACTGGGAAATCCTGACTGCTCCTTCCGCCTATGAAGGCATGCTCGAAGCGGTTAAGAAAGCCGGCATTACGCCCGTTTCATCCAGCGTGACGATGGTCCCTGACACCTACACCAAGTTGGAAGGGCCGGCCGCGAGCCAGATGATCCGGCTGATGGAAGCGCTCGAAGAGCACGACGACGTGCAGAATCTCCATTCCAATTTCGATATCGACCAGAAGCTTTTGGAAGAAGTCGCCGGCTAGCGGTTTCGAGAGAACAGGCGGCCTGCGCCTTCGCCGAAGCGCTGCTCTACCTGAGCACCGAACTGCTCCCACCATACTTTCTGTACTTTTCAACAACGGCTGTGCAAAATTCTGTGGGAAATCAGGAAAGTACGCTGATAACTTGTTTGGTGCGAATACTTTCTGCACCTTGCACCTGCGCGGGTGCTCACCCGGTTTGAGGTGCAGGGAAGCCGTGGGTTCTGGGGTCCATTTTCTGGGGTCCAATTTGAAGGTTCGGCTCGACAAATTATTGCTCGAACGTGGCGTGGCAAAGTCGCGGGAGCGCGCCCAGGCGCTGATCCTCGCCGGCAAGGTGCTGGTGAACGGACAGAAAATCGAGAAGGCAGGAGCCGGCGTTGAGGGTTCGGCGGACATACGCCTCCTCGGAGAAGATCTCAAGTACGTCAGCCGCGGCGGCCTCAAACTGGAGCACGCCCTCAAACACTGGCAGATCGACGTGGTGGGGAAGATTTGTCTGGACGTGGGAACCTCAACCGGAGGCTTTACCGATTGCCTGTTGCAGCGCGGGGCGGGACGCGTCATTGCCGTCGATACCGGCCACGGCCAGATCGATTTCCGCCTTCGTCAGGACGCTCGCGTCGGATTGCTGGAAAAAACCAACGCCCGCTACTTGAAGCCTCAACAGGTCGGCGAAATTGTAGATCTGGTGGTGATGGACGTGTCTTTCATCTCCGCGACCCTGGTCCTGCCCGCCGTGATTGCAGCCGCTTTTCCCCCAGCGGGGGAGCGTCGCGGCCGGCAACTCATAGTTCTGGTCAAGCCGCAATTCGAAGCAGGCCGCGAGCAAGTGGGTAAAGGAGGCATCGTGCGCGACCCGGTGGTGCAAAAAGCCTCGGTCGAAAAAGTTCGCCACGCCCTCCTGGCGCTGGGGTGCACGCAGACCGACATGATCGAATCTCCCATATTGGGGGGCGAAGGAAATCGTGAGTATCTGCTGTACGGACAATTCTAAGTTTTACTTTGCGTCCTGCGCGGTTAAGGCTTTTGCCTGGAACTTCTGTACAATTCGACTTTCACCATGGCAACCGGGAATGTGGTCTCAACGAGTAAGTTTGCCGGCATTATCTCCAAGCCCGGCAAAGCGGAATTGGCGGATATCGTCCCGCCCCTGCTGGCCTGGTTTCACGAGCACCGATACCAGGTTGTGGTCGATCCCGAGACCGCGCCCTATGCTTCGGGCGCGGAGGTCGTCGCGCGCGCGGAAATGGCTTCCCGCCCGTTGGCCTTCGTGGTGGTGCTGGGAGGAGATGGCACGCTGCTTTCGGCGGCGCGGGCCGTATCCAAGGCGGGGATTCCGGTGCTCGGCGTCAACCTGGGCTCGCTCGGGTTCCTGACCGAAGTGCCGCTGGAAAACCTGTACACAACTTTGCAAGGCATCGAGCAAAGCTGCTGCGTCCTGGATACGCGCTCCATGGTGCACTGTGAGGTCTTCCGAAAGGATGCTTGCGTAGGCAGCTTCGACGCGCTCAACGATGTGGTCGTCGGCAAAGGCACCATCGCCCGCCTGAATCATTGCGATGTGTACATTGACCGGGTGTTCGTCTCCGGCTACCAGGCGGACAGTTTGATCGTGTCCACGGCCACCGGTTCGACCGCGTACTCGTTGGCGGCCGGCGGTCCGATCCTGATGCCTTCCGTCGACGCCTTTGTGGTCACACCGGTTTCGGCCCACTCCCTGACCCATCGTCCGCTGGTGGTGCGCGACACCTCGGAAATCGAGATCGTAATCAAGACCGGAGAGGATGAGGCCTACCTCAGCATCGATGGCCAGATCGGCATGCCCATGGTGGACGGGGACCGCGTGCTTTGCCGCAAGTCGCAGCACCAGGTCAAACTGCTGCACACGCAAGGGACTTTTTTTGACGTGCTGCGCGCCAAGCTGAAATGGGGCCAGCGCTAGCCTGGATGCTGCGAACCGCCGCCCTCAGGCGGGTCCGTGGCACGAGCGCAGAGACCGGCGCCTCCGATTGTGTTTGCTTCTTAAGCGCCTTGCGCTGCAACCGATGCCACGTTCTTGCCCGGCTCGGCCAGAAATTCGCGGATCCGCAATTTTGCCTTGTGCAGCTGCGATTTGGAATTTCCCACCGAGCAATCCAATATTTTCGCGATCTCCTGGTGCTCGTAGCCTTCCACTTCGTGCAGAAGGAAGATGGTCCTGTATCCCGCGGGCAGATCGTTGATCAGCCGGGTCAGGGTGATGCGGTCGACCGATCCCGCAAGCCGGCCATCGCGGCTGCCATACTCACGGCGTACCGTGTTGCTGTCTCGGCTTAAAGGTTCATCCAGCGAGACCTGCTTCAGGGCCTTCTTGCGAAAATGCATCAGCACGGTATTCACCGCGATGCGATAGAGCCATGTGGACAGGGCCGAGTTTCCTTTAAACGTAGACAGCTTTCGAAACACCTGCAGGAATGCGTCCTGGGTGAGGTCCTCGGCTTGTGCTGTGTTGTTGGTCATGCGCAAACAGATGGAATAGATCTTTGCCTTGTGAGCGTGAAACAAAGCGGCAAAAGCCTCGGAATCGCCTTGCTGAGCACGCTGCACCAGTTCCAGGTCGCTACTGCGGCTGGCAGTGTTCAACTCATGGCGCGCTGCGTCCGTAGAAACGTTCTGATTCATCACGGCTCTTCCTCCCGGGATTGAGATTGACCCTTGCGAAATCTTCTGCTGCGTCATGACCACAAGACTAGGAGCGAAATCGACCACCGTCTATCCGGTGCAAGCTGTAGTCCTTTTAATGAGTTCCTGTACGCGCCGACCCTGCATGTGCGTAGGTCCACGGAGCGTTGACGGAGGGACGAAGCGGAATTCCCAGGCCGAGAAATTCGGAGGGAATCTCAGAGATGGCGCCGGCAATCCTCGATCGCGTTCGGCCAGGGACGCGCGGCGTCAACCCGCCGGGCCGGCGTCCAGTCCGCACCAACCCGGCAAAGTTGCCTACTCGATTGCCGGTTGGACGACGTGGATGATATTGTTGCGGACCGCGTAAAGGACGAGGTCGCTCACCGAGTGGAGTTGCAGCTTGCGCATGATGTTCGAGCGATGAGTTTCCGCCGTCTTCACGCTCAGCCCCAGCGCAACCGCCACTTCTTTCGTGCTCTTGCCTTCGGCCAGCAATTGCACAACTTCGCGCTCGCGAGGAGTGAGGCGGTCGCGTCCGATGGCGATGGCGGGCGCCTGGGTGCCGCCCTTCAAGTATCCCTCCAGCACCATGGCCGCGACCTTCGAAGTGAAATATGTCTTGTCCCGGCGCAAGGCCTCCATCGCGACCACCAGGTCCCGCGCGGCGTCGGACTTGAGCAGAAAACCTCGCGCTCCAGCATTCAAAACGTCCCGCACCACCTGGTCGGAATCATGGAACGTCAGAATGAGCACTTTGGCCCGGGGATCGTCCTTCATGATCTGGCGGGTCGCTTCCAGGCCGTTCAGACCGGGCATGCCGATATCGAGAATGATCGCGTCCGGCTTCAATTCACGAACTTTCTCCACCGCATCGCGCCCGTCTGCCGCCTCGCCGCAGATTTCCCAGCTGGGGTCCGCCTGCAAAAGAGCACATAAACCCTTGCGTACCACCTCGTGGTCATCGGCGATGAATATTCGGAATGCAGCCATAAACTACCTCCGCAGAATGTCCTTCTCCGCAAGCGTATCGATTTTGGTTCTGCAACTTCCGTTAAACTGGATCCCCTGCTTCCCTCTACTGAAGCATCGCGGTTGCCAAACGAGAGTGCCCCCGTGTTTCCAGCGCTTTAGTTGCCTGTGGGAAACTCTTTGCATGTAATTCTTACTGATGTTGTGTTTCCGGCGCGAACTTTTTCCGGATCCCGCATCGACTTGGAGCGGGTACGCCTGGCTAGAGCCTGCTTTCTCGTCGCCCACAGCGCGTCCATCTACAGTTGACTGCCTAAGGGCCTAAGCGTTGTTCCGTAATCAATCTATCTAACTCTATCTATATACAGCGACAGGCGCGAGCCAATACAGTTTCTCCTGTATTTTAGCTTGCGCTCCCTCCCTCCCCTGGTTCATTCCGGAGAGACCTGAGGTCGATCCCCAGCTGCTCCGCTTTCTTGTAGAGATGGCTGCGTTCGAGCCCCAGCGCCTTGGCCGCGTTGGTGACGTGAAAACGGTTACGCTTCAGTTCGGCCAGAATCACCTCGCGCTCGAAGGCCTGCGCCCTCTGCGCCAGAGTGCCCGTTCCAGGCAGCGTGGTTGGCGCCGCCACTGCCTGGGGCAACGCCATCTCGACGGTGTCCACGGTGACCTCGCCTTCCGTGGCAAGCAGAATCAGGCGTTCCACCACATTGCGCAGTTCGCGAACATTACCCGGCCAGGAATGCGCTTCGAGCGCCTGAATCGCGTCCGGAGTGAAGGGAATCGCCTTCCAATTGTTCTGGGCGCACACTTGTTGGGCGAAGGTTTGCACCAGCACGGGAATGTCCTCTTTGCGCTCGCGCAGCGGCGGCAGGAGAATGGGGAAAACGTAAACCCGGTGAAACAGATCCTGCCGGAATTTGCCCTCGCGTACCAGAGATTCCAGATTGCGATGCGTAGCCACGACGACTCGCACATCGACCTGGGTTGGCTTGTCGCCGCCAATGCGCTCGACTTCGCCTTCCTCCAGCACGCGCAGCAGCTTGGCCTGCATGGGTAGGGGCATGTCTCCGATTTCATCGAGGAAAATTGTCCCCCGCTCCGCCTGTTCGAATTTGCCCAGATGCCGCCCTGCGGCGCCGGTAAACGAGCCTTTCTCATGACCAAAGAGCTCGGACTCGATCAGCTCAGCCGGGACCGCGGCGCAGTTCAAGGTCACGAATGGACCCGAAGCCCGGGGGCTGCGTTCATGCAGCGTGCGCGCCACCAATTCCTTCCCCGTGCCGGTTTCTCCCAGGATGCAAACCCGGGTCTCGCTCGCGGCTACGCGTTCGATCTGGGCCATCAGCTTCTTCATGGTTTCGCCGGTCCACACGATCTCGTGTTTTCCCAGCCGTTGCCGGAGCTGACGGTTTTCGGATTCCAGCCGTTGCAGTTTGAGCGCGTTCTCTACCGTGAGTAGCAGTTTTTCCGTGGAAATGGGCTTTTCCAGAAAGTCGAGCGCGCCCAGGCGTGTAGCTCGCACCGCCATATCGATGTGCGCCTGCCCCGACATCATGACCACCGGAGTCGTGACTCCTTGCGATTTCAACTCTTCGAGCAGCGAGAGTCCGTCCTTACCCGGCATGACTACATCCGAGATAATCAGGTCAAAAGGCTGAGACCGGGCCAGCTCGAGGGCTTTCAGAGCGTTGTCACAAACCGTCGCCTCGTGCCCGGCGAGACGAAAGGCACGCGCCAGCGAGGCCAGGGTGTTGGCTTCGTCGTCAACGATCAGCAGATGTGCTTTCTGGGGCACCCATAACTCCTTAGCGCGCGGCCTGCAGCTTGTCCAGATTGCCCGGCAGCTCGATCATAAACGTTGTTCCTCGTCCCGGCGCGCTGCGTACGCCGATCCTGCCTCCATGGTCGCTGATGATCGATTGCACGATGGCCAGACCGAGTCCCGTGCCTTGCGCCTTGCTGGTGTAATAGGGCGTGAACAGGCGTTCGCACTCTTCGGCGGTCAGGCCCGCGCCGGTATCGGCAATCTCGACCGCGACCCGGTCGCCGCTCGGGCGCGTGCGCAGTGTAAGTGTGCCGCCCTGCGGCATGGCGTCCAGCCCGTTCAGCGCCAGATTGGAAAAGGCGCGATGAAGCAGTTCCGGGTCGGCCGCAATCGGTTCCAGAGTTGCCGCCAACTCGAGCCGGCATTCGATGGGAGCGCGCTCCGGTGAGCGCAGTTGCGCCTGCAGCAGGCGCGCCACATGCTGCACAATTTCGTTGATTTGCACTCGCTGAAATTGGGGCTGCGGCATTCTGGAAAATTCGCTGAAACGCGAGATGATGGCTTTCAGATTGGCAATCTCCGCCAGCAGCGTGGACGAGCTCTCGCGAAAAACTTCATCGAACTGTTCCGGACTCTGCTCTCGCGCCCGCACCAGGTTCTCTACCGTCAGTTGCAGGGGGAACAACGGATTCTTGAGCTCATGCGCCAGCCGGCGGGCCAGCTCCCGCCAGGCCGCGACCCGTTCAGTTTGGACCAGGCGCTCCCTCTGTTCCAGAAGCTCCCCCGTCATGCGGTTGAAAGACTCGGCCAAAGCCCCCAGTTCGTCGGACGAATCCACCGCAACCCGCGTGTTCCAATTTCCCGCCGCCACTTCCCGCGCCGCCTCCGCAAGCTGTTCGACCGGTCGTGTGACCCGGGACGAGGCCCATCCGCTGAACAGGATGGCCAGAATAATGCCGACGCTTCCGGCCAGCAGGGCCGCCGAACGAATGCGATTGCGCAGCTCAACATAAGGCCGGCGTGTGTTGCCCACCAGCAGAATGCCGAGCAACTGGTTGTCCTGGCCGTTTAATGGGATGGCGTGGATGCTCTCATCGTCCGCCCCATTGTCCGTCCAATGAACCAGCGCGGTGGCTTCCCGCCGCTGCTGCCGGACTTGTTCAATGAGCGGCGCCAGCAGGCCCGGTTGTTGCACGCTGCCCGGTGGCGCGATCAGGAGTTGGGACGAAAAGCCCTTTGCCAGGTTGCTGTAGAGAAGCGCCCGCATTCCAGCGGGGAGGTCGAGGCTTCTCATGAAGTCATTGTCCAGGCGACGACCGCCGATCACGTAGAGCGGCCGGTCGCCAACCTGCACTTGCCGGATGGCGGAAAGGCTGAGGGCCGCGCCGTCGGGCAGCTCCTCCTGTCGGAGGAAGGCATCTTTGGGCGGCGCCGCCGGCACGGAGCTTTCCGTATAACCGAATTTCGCGGGCCACTGCGCCGACGAAAGAATGGTGCCGCGATTGTCCACGAACTCCAGAAAGTCCAACTGCTGATTGTCAGCGAGAGCTTTGGCCTCGTTCACGTACGCTCCATAGTCGGTAGAACCACGGCTCAGCGCGAGCGCCATGCGGGTCGCGGCGTCACTGCCCGCGACCGTTTCTACTCGGCGCACTACCTCTTCACCCCGCCGGCCGAACTCGCGGCGAAATTGCGCGATCAGCGCCGTGGTCTGGTCCTCATTCGCCCGTTCAAATACTCTTCGGGTAACGCTGGAGACGATCCACGTGACCGCGCCTACGGAAAGGAAGACCGTCAGCGCGAACACCAGCAAAAGTTTGCGGCGAAAGCTCACGGCTTCCCCATTTCCAGCCAGACATTCTGCAAACGCCAGCTGCCGTCGGGATCTTCCTGCCAGCCCATCACATTTGCGCCTAGAGCCGTCGCGGTCCGCAAGTGCAGCAGGGGAATCACGCGCTGCGATTGCAATAGAGCGCTTTCGGCCGCGTAGACGCCGTTGACTGGGTCACCATCGAACTCGGGCTCGGGCAGTCCCACTTTGCCGGCGAACACACGGAGCGCCACCCGCGCATCGAGCGTGGGCAACGGCGCGCGAACCAGTCGTACGTCGGGGACCGCCGAGCTCGCGGACTCGAGCGGCAGCGGCTGCAGGGTGAGCCCGGCATCGCGTCCGTTCAATGCGACTCGCTCCGCGACGACTCGGGCCAGTGGATCGGACGCGTCGTAGCCCAGCGTCCACACCGGCGCCACGCGAACTTCGCTACGGAGCTGGCGGGCGTGCGGCAGATCGACAGCCGTAGGAAAAAGGAAAGCATAGCCGGTCAGCCAGTTGGGCAGGAATGTGCCAGCGGGCTCGCCTGCGCCTTGCAGCAGAACGTTGTTGAGCGACGCTCGATCGATGCTCAGCGACAAAGCCTCATGCAATTTCCGTTCGTCCGCGGACTGGCTATCGCGGGCGAAGGCCAGCGCCATCCATTCCGCGGGAGCTGAGTTCTCGACTCGGCGACCCTCCACAACCGCACGACGGGCCTGGTCTGGCGCGACCTCCACGATGTCGGCCTTACCCAGATCGAGCGCGATCATCTGTTCGCGGAAAGTCTTGCCCATTTCGATTTCGATGGAATCCACAAACGCGCGGCCGCCCCAGTAGTCGTCACGAGCAGTGAGCGTGAGTCTCCGGGCAGCGTCCCAGCGGTCGATGGCAAATGGCCCGCTGCCAACCAGCTTTCCGCCGGCGCGTCTGGCGACGCCGTAGCGGGGCAGCGCCAGTTCGGCGGGGAGATCCGCGGTTGGGCGGTTGCACTCCACCACGACCGCTTCTCCGGTGGCGAAGACCTTCCAGTTCGGATTTGCGGCGCGCAGCGAAGCCGCAACGGCATCGGAACTGACCGCCGCTCCATCATGAAAGGTGACGCCGCGGCGGATGCTGAACTGCCAGCGTTGATTGCCCGGGTCTGCCTGCCATGAAGTCGCTAATGCGGGTTGGGCCTGGCCGCGCGCGTCCAGCGTGACCAGGGTGTCGAATATCAGCCCGGAAAGACTGTGCCACGCAATCGTGTCGAACTGGCCGGAGTCGGTGGGATCAAGCGACGCCGGCGCTTCCCGTATTGCCAGGCGGAGCGTGCCACCGTAATGGGGACGTGTGCTGGCCGGCGCAGCGACAGCCACGGCCACACTAACGGCCACAAGTAAGAATAAGCCGGAAGGCCTCATATCTCCCCGTTTTCGAGTTGTGCGCTACCGCCACCGCGCCAGTTCCGCCGGACTCGGTCCACATGGCGGTAATGGCCCCACTCACATCGACGGGTGCGCTGGCGGCGACCGGCTCGCGACCCGTGACTTCGAAAGCTCGCACCGCGTCATTCGCACCCTCGCCGCTTCCAGTGGCCAGAACTTGCCAGCCCGATCCGCAGCCGCTGCGCACGCTGGCAATGTCGCTGCCCCAGCCCAGCTTCTCCAAAACTTGATCGGTGCTGCCGTCAAGAAGATGCACCTGGCCGTCCACCGTGGCCAGGAACCACCACGTAGTCTGGTCCCGGGGAATCGCGGCGGCGGAGTAAAACGCGGGCGCGCTTGCAACTTTGCCCACCCCGGGCGACAATCCGCCGCTGAAAAAATTGCGCGAAGCTGTAAAGGATGCATTCTGGCTGAACAGATCGCTCCCGATCGGCCAGGGATCGGCGCTGTCGTAACACGTCATTGCAGCAGGTGCACCGCTCGAGCTTCGACAAATTACGCCGGGCAGATAGGCATCGAAAAGATGATCCTTGTCGTTGCCCAGCATCAGCCTTCCCCGCAGATCGCGCGGCCACGGTCCTGAATGAACGATGGGCAGCGATTGCTCCGCCTGCCAGCGGCTGTCCTCGAGCCGGTAGATTGCCACGCCATCCGCATCCAGAACCAACATGCGCGCCGGACTACCAAGGCTGACCGCAACATCCAAAATGCGCTTGGGCTGTGACCACAATGGAATTCTGCGCAGCACCATCGTCGCCGCTGCCGGTTCGACGGGTAAGGGAGCCGATCGCGGCATAGAAACCATGACCACCGAAGGTGCATTCGCGCCCTGGCGAATTTCCGCGACCCATACATAGCTCCGCAGATTTTCGGAGAGCGAGACCCGCAGGTTTGCAGCAGCCTGTTCGGCGGGGACGAAACGGACGCCGAGCACGGCCAGCTGCGTCAGAAGATTGCGCCGGATGTCGTCGCTCATGGACGCGCTGAGCGACGAACGATTCACCACTTCCACTGCCATCGTCTTGGGTCCAGTGGCCGACAAGATTTGTGCCGCCAGTTGCTCTTCCGCGCCGGCCCAGTTCTGCGCCTGGGCTGAGACCGCAAACAGCAAAGTCAGAACGGACAAGAAGCGCATGACAAATCGCGAAGGGAGGGGCGTAAGCATGCCGGGGATGCGCGAATTATAAGCTGCACGGCGCATGGCTCTGGATTTCACTCCCGGTACTGTCTGGATTCGTCCGGCGTAAGCGTCCGCTGTCAGCATTCCGCCAATTCTCCGTCCGCCCGACCGGCGACCGCGTCGGACCGCTTCCGCGGTCTCTGTGAATGCGGTCTCTGTGAATATTGACCTGCAAGCACTGCCAAAGGTTCCACCTCGTCGCCGGCATCCTTGCGCCTTAGCGCTCGGCAACTGCCTTGGCTTGCGACGCTTTAGGGGCAAAAAGCAGGCAAAGTACCTTGCCGAAGATCAGTTCTTCCACCAGAAGGGCTACGGCAAGAGAAAAAGCCATGCCGCCGATGACTGCGATGGTCGTGAATACGAGTTCCATTGTCGCCTCCCTAAATCCGTTCAGACCGGATGTAGCGGGCGAACGACCAATTTGTATGTGATTGATTAACAGGTAGTTAGTGAACGCCAGGATTGCGTAATTCGTGTGTCTTCGAAGACGACGTGTCAGGGCTGACACGGCCAGGCTCAGCGGCTTCCCCTGCAGGGGCGATCCCGCTTAGGTTGAGCCAGGAGTATGAGGCGTTGGTGAACCTCGGCAGGGAATTGAGGCAACGGCCGGGATTGCAGCCGACGCAAGCTACGACGTAGCCATTAGAATTCCGGCTCCGTGGAAACCGCGCACAACTCTTTTTCTTCCTTCCCTACAGATTCCTGCAGGGGAACTGGTTCAGCCTCGACGCGGATCTCCTGCCGCAGAGCATCGAGCAGCGCATCCAGAATGACGGTCAGGGACTGCGGGTTCTCGGCCAGAATTCGTTCCACGCTTTCGCGGTGTACGGCCAGTTCTCCGATGGGCCGCCCACCGCTGATGTCAACTCGGGCGGTTGGCATCACGATCCGTCGCCAGCCTGCCGCCCCCAATGCGGTGCGGGCGAAGGGATATTCAAGACTTCCCGTCGTCATCCAGTGAATCACCAGTTCCTCGACATGGTTGATGCTGCAGGCAACCTGAATCCCCGCCCGCGAAGCCATCTGCTCGTTCCATTGCAGAATCGTCAGCTTGTCTTCCCAGGTATTTTCCGCCACCAGGAAACGTGGATGGTTCCCCGAACGCTCTTCTCCGCAGATCGCACACAAATGGATTCTAGGATGATTCATAAGGCACCTTTCAAGTCCGCCCGATACTCTGGCGTGAACGCCTGCTTCTGGGTCAGATGCGCGCCGGGCGAAAGAACACTCCGGTCAGGAAGCGGAACCGTAACCATGCCCCGCCCGCGTTGAAAGGTCAGGGTGAGTATCGAAGAACAGGCGTCGCATAACCAGTAGCGCTCCATCCGGCGCACCGAGCGCTCTCTGCGACCTGAGGGTGCGATCGCCGAGATCACTGCCGAAGAATAGTCAGTCTCGAGCAGAAATAGTTTGCCGTGACTGAGACTGCGGAACAGACTGGGACAGGTTGGATTTGCGCACTTATGCAGCACCGAGGGTCTCCTGGCATCGTAAGCCGTCAAGCGGAAGCGGCTGGATGGCTGACGTCATGCACGCCAGTTGCCGCAGGCAGGAGACGAAAGAATTGCCTAAACTGACCAAGGTTTTGAAGATTTTGTGCTTCCATCAGGTTGCTGTATGCCGAACTGAGGTCACTTCTGCCGACCCTCCGTCATCTTTTTGGCGCGCCGCCCTCCCCTGTTTCCCGCCAAAGCCCAGCGATGATTGCCCGCCCTTTGGCCCAGGAGTAAGATTGGCCCACGGCAGGCGCTCCAGCAGAGCTGTCCCTGAAGCCTCGGGATAATGCTTCAATTCTGAATTGCAGTAAGATTCTCTATGGCGGAATTTCAGCCAATTTTGGCGGGTCCGACCCAACCCCAGGATTCCCTCTGTGGCACGGTGGTGGGACGTTTCCGCATCGGAGAACGCCTCGGAAAAGGGGGCATGGGAGAGGTCTACCGCGCCGAGGATACCAAGCTCAAGCGCACTGTCGCTCTCAAGCGCCTCGCGCCTTCCTTGCGTGCCGACTCTCTCTACCGTCGCCGCTTTCTGGAAGAGGCGGAGCGTGCGTCCCGCTTCGGCGATGCTCACGTGGCGGCGGTCTACGATGTTCTCGAGGAACAGGGCGAAATATTCCTGATTCTGGAGTACGTGGAAGGACAGAACTTACGCCAGCGGCTGCGGCAGCCCCTTTTGCTGGATGAGTTCTTCACCATCGCAATTCAGTGCGCGGAAGCCCTCGTGTCAGCGCACCGGCATGGCATCGTTCACTGTGACATCAAGCCGGAAAACATCATGCTCACCAGCGTCGGCCAGGTCAAAATACTGGACTTCGGCGTGGCCAAGCACCTGCCGCGGTCCGACCAGAGCTCGACCGTCGATCGCTCGGGCACTTTTGCCGGCACGCCTGCCTATATGTCTCCGGAAGTTCTGCTGGAACAGCCTCCGGACGGCCGAGCTGACATTTTTTCCCTGGGCGTGGTGTTCTACGAAGTCTTGACCGGGCAGCACCCTTTTCTGGCGGGTAGCTTCGTGGCCACCACGGACCGCATTCGCGCCGAGACTCCGGCTTCCATACGCATTTTCAATCGCTCGGTCTCCCGGGATCTCGAAGCCCTGGTCAACAAGGCGATGGCGAAAGATGCGGGACAGCGCTACGCCAGCGCGCAGGATCTGCTTGAAGCGCTGCGCGAGGTGCACCAGGGATTGTCCTCCAGTGGACTGGCGCGACCGGTGCCGCCGCCGCAACCCCGTCCGCGGCGAAAAAGATGGCTCTGGGCCGCGGGACTCGCCGCCGCTCTGCTGCTTTCGGTTCCCCTCTATCGCCATTTCAGGGCCCGTCCAGGGGTGATCCTGACGAAATCTTCTGTACCGGTTCAGTTGGCCGTGCTGCCCTTCGCGCCCACCACCAATGATCCCAGCAGCAAGGCTTTTGGTGACGGCCTGACCGAAACTCTGACTGCCAAGCTCGCGCGGCTTAGCGGCAGCTATCCACTGCAGGTGGTGGCGACCAGCGAGATACGCGCCGAGGGCGTCACCAGCGTCGAACAGGCCCGCAAGAATTTCGGGGTGGGATTAGTCCTGGAGGGAAACCTTCACAGCTCCGGCAACCAGGTTCGCGTGAACTATTCACTGGTCGATGCCGAGACCAACCGCCAGTTAAGCGCCGATACCGTTGACGCCGACGTCAGCGACGCTTTCGCGGTTGAAGACCAGGTGGTCGATGGCGTTCTTCACATGCTGGGCTTGACGGTCCAGGGCAACGACCGGGTTGTGCTGGCCGCGCACGGAACCGGCGATCCGACCGCGTATGATCAGTACCTGCGCGGCCGCGGATATCTGCTGGACTATCACAAACACGAAAACATCGAGCATGCTATTTCCGCTTTCAACCGCGCCCTTACGCTCGATCCAAAATATGGCCAGGCCTATGCCGGCCTCGGGAAAGCTTACTGGCTCGGGTACGGAGAGGGTTTGGGAAGCAGCGAGTGGCTGGAGAAGGCGCGAACCGCCTGCGATCAGGCGGTGGCAGACGCGCCCAATCTGGCAGACGGTTATGACTGCCTGGGTAGCGTGTACCGGGATCGAGGCGAGTACGAGAAGGCCATTGCCCAGTTCGAGAAGGCCAGGGCGCTTGACCCGCTCAACGATGACACCTACCGCGGCCTCGGCGAAGTCTATCGCAAGCTTAACCGTTCCGCCGAGGCGGAAGCCACCTACCAGAAAGCCATCGCCCTGAGGCCGCAATATTGGGCGGGATACAGCTGGCTGGGACTGTTCTACCGGGAAGAAGGTCGTTATGAAGATGCCGCCAGGATGTTCCAGGAAGTCGTGACTCTGGCCCCGGACAATTTTCGCGGTTACTCGAACCTGGGAGCGATGTACGTTGCACTGGGAAAGTATCCGCAGGCCATCGCATTGCTGGAGAAGTCTATCGCCATTCGGCCGACCGTCGAAGTGTATGACAACCTGGGCACCGCATATTTTTACATGCGCAAATTCGACCAGGCTGCGGCCAACTATGAGGAAGGCCTGAAATTCGATAAGACCAGTTGGCTCAGTTGGGGCAATCTGGGAGACGCATACTATCAAGTCCCGGGCAAGCGGGAGAAAGCGGTTGCGGCGTATCGGGAAGCCATTCGCCTGGCGGACGACGAGTTGCGCGTAAACCCCCGGGACGGGCGCATTTGGTCATTCAAGGCGGCGTATCTGGCAATGACTGACAATAAGCAGGAAGCCCTGGCGGCCCTGCAGAAGGCGGTGGCATTCACTCCGTCGAATGAGGGTGTGCTATTTCGCGCCGCCCTGGTGCACAACCACTTCGGGGAGACCAGTCTCGCCCTCAAATGGCTTCAAAAAGCACTGGCTGCGGGACTTCCGCTCAATGTCGTGAATAGTACGCCCGACCTTGATCATCTGCATTCCAACCCGGCTTTTCAGGCTATACTACGCGGCACTAAGACGTAAGCGGCCCTTAGACAATTCAAGAATTGAAGGAGGAGCCATGAAGAGAGACCCAGCCACGGTTAAAGTGCAACATCTACGACGATTGCGATGTGGACTGCGAAGCGGTCAATGTAAGCAAGGACTTCTGAGACGAGATTGAGTGGCATTCAACCGGTCAAGCGTTTACGGTCCGATTCGAGAATTCACCCTTTAAGTACGCTGAGTTTGCAATTCCGGCCCGAGGGTGCAAGGCGTCGGGGCCGGTCGTGGATACTGCCCTGTTCGTGACCTATCACTATGAGATTCGAAAAGTAGACAGCGGACAGATGGCGGCCGATCCTGACATCAACGTGAAGCACTAGAGAATTCCGGCCGATCCAGGTGACTTCTTCTGAGGGTGCGATGGTGATTCCTCCGGCCTCGCACCCTCAATCTAACCTCTTCTTTTCCTTCCGTAGCCCCGGCCACCCGAGAGCGCCCAGGGTCATGCTCGTCCTGCCTGTTTGGTTTGGTCCTGCCACTCCGTGATCCAGGGAAAATGTTTCGTTGGGCCGTTGGTCGGCCTTCTGGCGAGTTACGGAAGTCCACTGCCCGTTCCTTCGGTTACTTGCTGGGTCTTCCGCCACAGATTTCAATACCTGGATGCTCGGGGCCTGAGGTTTCCACCCACCTGCGTCTGGTTGAAACCGTGACCCCGCCAGCCATGAAATCCAATACATAGATCAAGGCATAGAGGAGTGCTATCAATGCGTAAACTCTTGACTGTAACAGTCCTGGTTCTGCTGGGGTCGTTGTCGGTGGTGGCCCAGGATTTTCCCAAGGCGGAAGTCTTCGGCGGCTATCAGTACAGCCGCCAGCACAGCACCAATCTGAACGGCTGGAACGCCTCGCTGACGGGAAACTTTAACCCTTGGTTTGGTCTGACCGCCGACTTCAGCGGCGCCTACCACTCCGAAGCCGGGGTAGGCTTCAGGAGCTACACCTACACGTTCGGGCCAACGATTGCCAGCCGGAACTTTGAAAGGTTTACTCCCTTTGCGCATGCCCTGTTCGGCGGATTTCATCAATCCGCTGACGCCGGCAGCTTGTCTTTAGGGACCGCGAATGGCTTTGCCCTGATCCTCGGAGGCGGAGTGGACGCGGACCTCTCGCCGCGGGTGGCCGTGCGTGTAGGGCAGCTCGACTACATGCGATTTCACGCCAACGGAGGATCGTCCAATATCTTCCGGTATTCCGCCGGAATTGTCTTCCGTCCCTAGCCAGCCGAAAATGGTTGGCGGATTATCGGCATCGCCCCTTTGATGACTCATCAAAGGGGCGTTCCACCCCCAACGGGAAAAACAAAGTCAATGCGCAGAAGGCGGAGCCGTATTCGCTTCATTGCCGTCACACCCATTCACGACAGCGAAACTCACCGCACCACACCCTCCAGCGGTGAACTTGCCGTTGCGTAAAGCTTTCGCGGCATCCGTCCCGCGAGATAAGCCTCCCGCCCGGCCAGCACGGCATGCTTCATGGCTTCCGCCATCAGTACCGGGTCCTGGGCATTCGCAATTCCCGTATTCATCAGCACCGCGTCCGCTCCCAGTTCCATCGCCAGGGCGGCATCGGATGCCGTGCCTACGCCCGCATCCAGGACCAGGGGCACACCGGTAATCATCTCCCGCAGGATGCGAATGTTGGCCGCATTCTGGATCCCGAGCCCGCTGCCAATGGGCGCGCCCAGCGGCATGATGGTGGCCGCCCCCGCATCGAGCAGGCGTTTGGCAAACACAATGTCATCAGAAGTGTAGGGCAGGACGGTAAAACCTTCCTTCACCAATACCCGAGTCGCCTCGAGCGTAGCCTGCACATCGGGATAGAGCGTCGCCTGATCGCCAATCACTTCCAGCTTGACCCAGTCGGAAAGCCCCACTTCGCGCCCCAGGCGCGCCGCCCGGATGGCTTCGTCCGCGGTGTAACAGCCGGCGGTATTCGGCAGCAGAAAATATTTCTTGGGATCCAGGTAATCGAGCAGCGACTCCTTGCTGCGATCCAGGTTCACCCGCCGCACCGCGACGGTCACCATGTCGGCGCCGCTGGCCTCAAGCGCGCGTGCCGTTTCCTGAAATGACTTGTACTTTCCCGTGCCCACAATGAGCCGCGAACGAAACTCGCGTCCGGCGATGATCAATGGATCCGTCATAGGCATATTGTAATGAAAAGTCAGCCCATGTGGCGCGGACCCGTCCGGAGTGAAGTGCACTCTGCTTCAGGAACAGACGGATTACAACGTCAAGGTCGAGTCGGACGATTCATTTCTGCGCCGCAGATGGCGAGTCGACGGGAGCGGTGAGTGCTGGCAAAGAGCGCGCTCGATGGATGGGGAACATCGGTTTAACACGTTCGTTCGCCAGACCCCGATCAATGAGTGAATAGCGATGTCACAAACAGCCAATCCCCGAGCTTGATACTTAGCCATCAGCGGTCTCGAGCGTTTCATGAAATTGCCGCCAAACCCGATCTGCCAAATCTTGGGATCTGAGAATTTGCGCCAAGTCGGCTAAGACGCGGAAAAGCCATTCGGCCGAGTCGTCATCGAAAGGATCTACAGGCGACGTAGCGTTATAAATGACTTTGGCCGCATTCTCGCCTACAAACAGCAACGCGTAACCAGGGTCGTCGCTCGCTGGAGTTCGGGCCTCACACTTGAGCGTTACATCCCTCAGCGCGTCAAATGCCAGGTGGGCTTGATCCCAACGCTCAGGATCCTTTCCAATGCGCACAATGTCGAACAGTTGTGCCTGTCCGGGCAGTCTCTCCAGACAATATTCAAGAGCAACGGCGGCGAACCTCGCGCAGGCTCTCTTCGGCAATTGATTCGCCATGGCTTTGTATGCTTCTGGACTGTAGTTCATCCACTTCTGTCGAAGTTCCTCAAGGCTGCCCATATTGAGATTGTGCTTCTGGAAACTGAGTGAGTTGCCGGGTGCCCACTCATTCGCAAAAACCGCGAATGAGTGGGGCACCCAGCTATTACCACGAGAACGACTGTAGAACCTGCTTGACGGTTGCAGACTCCTTGAGCGCCTCAGGGTCCAATGGCATCTGCCCGTTCCAGTTGCTCGGGCTCCTGTACATAAAGACAAGTGCAATCGTGGAGCCATTCTTTTCCGTGGTATAAAAATCGATGTTGGCCCGTCCTCCATAGTCGTAGTACCACACATCATAGGCAATCAGGACTCGGTGCCATCCTGCTAATTCTTCTTTCGTGGCTGATACGTTACGAATGAACTGGCTTGGGAGCTCTTTGGCGGCTCTCATAGCTTTCGTCGCTATCCTGTTTTGGACGTCGGCGGCACTGCGACTCAAGACATATCCACGTACCGTTACACCAGCAGCGCTGTCCGAGCTCCATCTTCCTGCCTGAACAGAACAATCAGAAAATGGAAGTGCAGCGTTTACCACTGTTGTGTACTCGGTGTTCCACTCCCCCTTACCTTTTCTAACTTCCCGAAGCTCGTTCCGCTCGATATAGAGTCCCTCCCAGTCCTGTGGAATCTGGAAGTGCGCTCCCGACGGCTGCATTCGGATAATTCTGCCTTCCCGTGTGGAAAAATGCGGTTCGGACGCATATAAGTTTTCCTTTTTCGTAGCCAGGGCGAACACAACAACGGTGACGACGGCAACGACCTCTGGCCATTTGCCTATGTTGCGGGGTTTAGATGAGACGGACATATGCCTCAATCGTCGCATAACTATCCATCTCTGGCCATTTGCCTATGTTGCGGGGTTTAGATGAGACGGACATATGTCTCAATCGTCGCATAACTATCCATCGCAGGGCCGGTGGCCCGGACGGGCATGCCCTCACTTACGTGCACAATACGACTGGTATTTTGCAGAACGTGTACATGCAGCTCCTGAGTGGCGCCGCTGCGGTGCAGTTGACCCATTTCAATTCGGAGCCAGGTGTGGTGCTCGCCTATGCATGGTCAAGAGATGGAAAGAAATTCGCGATCACTCGCGCCCCTTACAACCATATGGACGTAGTCATGTTCAGCGGTTTCCGTTAAGAGCGGTTCAAACATCAGAAGGGAGCTTGGCTTATGCTGGAGATTCAGACCAAGCGCTTGCAACCTGACATTGTTGTCCTGGAGGCAGTCGGAAGAATCACGATCGGCAGGGACTCGAAGCATCTGGAATGGGCCGTTGACGGCCTGGTGCGTGAGCAGCAGAAAAAGATTATCTTAGACCTGACCGGCGTGACCCACCCTGACATCCCGGTTCGAGCGCCTGCTGAGCAACTTTCAGTTTGAGTTGTGGATCGGGGGCGCGGCGGAGGTACCCACAAAACGAGTTCGCGAGTAGAAGCGCGAGTAGAAGAAGGATCGGCAGGATGCGCAGCTGCTCAGGCTGTACCATAGCGCCCATAAGTGTGGTTGCGTCTAAGGTCGATTGATCGGATCGGCATGAAGGGAGAAATGTTGGGCGTGATCTCGGCATCGTCGAGCAGAGCTTTGACCATCGTCGTTTGGATTTTGCAGGTCCTGCTTGGCTGCCTTTTTCTTTTCGCGGGGGTTTCTAAACTCGCCGGAGTTCCGGAGATGGTGAACTTCTTCGCTCAGGTTGGTTTTGGGCAGTGGCTTCGTTACGTCCTCGGAACCCTGGAGGTTGGTAGCGCCGTTGCGCTTTTCTTTCCAAAGCAGGCTTTCTACGGAGCCGTAGTGCTTTCCGTTTCGCTGGTTGGACACATCGTTATCCACGCTGTGGTGCTCCACCGTCCCGCTGCGTTTCTCGTGTTGTTGCTTGTTATCACTTTACTGATCGCATATCTTCGGCGGCCCTTAGGCACCGCGTGAAGCCGACGAACCAGGGATTGCGTGCTACGGTCGATTAGGCAATGCCCACAATCCAGGTCAATGAGTGCTATCGCGATTTTTCGCCAATTGGCTCATTACAGCCATTACCTTCTATGATGTTGAGTCGTTGTTGACGAATTTTCTTGCGAGGTGGTGGAGGATGTTCGGACCTTTTGCTAGGCAGGAGGTTAGCTGTGTCCGGCCCCATCGGTAGCGATTATCCAGGCAATCTCGTGACGTCGGTGTTTGCGTGCTTTTTCTTGATCCTTTCGGCAAAGTCTGCTTTGTCCGCGTACAGTTTTGCCGATGTGCAAATCGTGCCAAACATCCAAAGCAGCAAGATGCCGACAAGCAGGCGACGCATGGATGCACTTTACCCGCAAAAACGGGTTGGCGGAAGGTTACTGTTGAGAACAGGCGTTTACACTCACAACCCAGTCAACGGGAAGGGCGGGCCACCCGCCCGTTTGCGTCAGCAAGGGAAGCACCCTAGGGAGGCATCGTGAAAACCATTCTCCTTGGATTGGCTCTTCTTGCAGTTTTTTGTCAGATCGCAACGGCGCAGGCGGGCGGCGGAACTGTTTGCGTGGCAGCGAGGGCTGCCACTCCGTTTCGGGGGCAGGTGATTCCTCCCACTGGTGAGGTCAGTTCCGGTGGCCTCCGCGTCAAGATTGACAAGCGCCCGACTGTGCCGTGGCCGCAGAGAAACGGTCTCAAGATTGAGAATCTGGACCTTAGTGAACGGCACCTTCTCGCGGTTATCGACTCACGTGGCAAATCCGTAGAATCTGTTTGGTTCCTATTTTCGGAGTACAAGAGCACTGACCTCTGCATGGCATATGACGGATATCAGGGCATTGGCTTGAACGAGGCGACGAGGCGAACCCCTTGGTGTAAATGCAAATGAGGGATTGGCGTGACCCAGCGTTAGCACTCAAGACCCCTTGTCGATGAGCGTTATCGCGATTTATCGCCAACGAGCCCAACAAAGCTCTAAGCCCGGGTGCCTCAGCGTCAATTCAACTCCAACTTCACGCCCGCGCAACGTCGCTCAGCTCAAGTAAGGGGAGCGCTCTGGACCCCTCCCTTTCCTTTCTCGCGCTTACATTGACTTGCCCTGGATGTCCGCCTAAGATGGGCGCAGAATTATCGCTCCGTCGACGATCGCCCAAGAACGATCCCCAAGAATGATCGGCCAAACGATCTCCCACTACCGCATTGTTGAAAAGCTGGGCGGCGGCGGCATGGGTGTCGTTTACAAGGCCGAAGACACCCGGCTCGATCGTTTCGTCGCTCTCAAATTCCTGCCGGAAGACGTGGCTCAGGATCGTCAGGCATTGGAGCGCTTCCGGCGTGAGGCCAAGGCGGCGTCCGCCCTGAACCACCCCAACATCTGCACCATCTACGACATTGGCGAAGAGAATGGCCAGGCCTTCATTGCCATGGAGTACCTGGACGGCTTGACCCTCAAGCATCGCATCGCCGGCCGTCCGCTGGAAATGGATGTGCTGCTCGGCCTGGCGATCGAGATCGCCGACGCCCTCGATGCCGCCCATAGCGAAGGCATCGTCCATCGCGACATCAAGCCCGCCAACATCTTCGTCACCAAGCGCGGACACGCCAAAATTCTCGACTTCGGCCTGGCAAAAGTCACATCGACGGCGGTCAATCCTGCCGCTCCGGCAGGCTCCCTGACCCAGGCCACGACCGGCATTGGCCAGGAGTATCTGACCAGTCCCGGTACGGCCATCGGCACGGTGGCGTATATGTCGCCGGAGCAGGCCAAGGGCAAGGAACTCGATGCCCGCAGCGACCTGTTTTCCTTTGGAGCTGTTCTGTACGAGATGGGTACAGGCATCGTCCCTTTCCGCGGCGATACCTCGGCCGTTATCTTCGATGCCATCCTGAATCGCGAGCCCACTCCGGCGGTGCGCGTCAACACCGATCTCTCTCCCAAGCTGGAAGAGGTAATCAACAAGGCCCTGGAGAAAGACCGTGAGCTGCGCTACCAGAGCGCGGCCGAAATCGGCGCCGACCTGAAGCGCCTCAAGCGCGACACCACTTCAGGGCGTGCCGTCGCAGCCCATGACTCCACCCCGAGCGTGGCCGCGACAGACTCAGCCAGCGCTTCGTCCTCGAGGTCAGTGCCTCTGCCAGTTCCGGTAGCGCCTGCAAAAAAGGGTCTGCCCAGGCTGGCCATCGCCGCTGCGGTTGCGGTCGTACTCGCGGCGGCCGGATTTGGCGCTTACAAGCTGCTCACCCGGCCGCGCGGCTTCAATCTGCAAAACATGCAGATCACGAAGTTGACGGAAAACGGCAAAGCCAACCAGGTCGCGATTTCGCCCGACGGCCGCTACATCGTCTATGCCATGCGGGATGGGGAGAAGCAGAGTCTGTGGGTGCGCAACGTCGCCACCAAGAGCGACGTGCAGGTGCTCGCCCCCGATGTGGTCGAAATCCCGGGACTCAGTTTCTCTCCGGACGGCAACTACATCTATTTCGTACGTTCGGACAAGAGCACGGAGAACTACCGCTACCTCTATCAAATGCCGGTGCTCGGAGGTTCGCCGCGGCAGCTGATTCGTGACATCGATTCTTCCGTCGACTTTTCACCCGATGGCAGCCACTTCGTCTTCGAGCGCGGCGTTCCTGACCGCAGCGTGATTGAAATCTGGACCGCGCAGGCAGATGGCAGCGGGCCACGGCTGGCGGCCTCGCTCCCGGCTTATGCGGGATTCATATTCGGCGCTACCTGGTCCCCGGACGGCAAGACCCTCGCCGCACCCACGCTGGGCGTGGGCAGCAACGCCGTTTGGCAGTTGAATGCGATCAACCTGGCTGACGGCCGCGTACGCACGTTGTTCTCCGCAGGTGGGAGAGCTGTTGGGCGGTCGGTCTGGATGCCTGACGGCAACTCTCTCATCGCCGCGGTGGCGGAATCGACCCTGGGCCGGGGCCAACTGCAAAGCATCGACTATCCCAGCGGCGAGCTTCATCACTTCACCAACGATCTTTCGGACTACACCGCGGCCCTGGATGCCACACATGATGGCAAAACCCTGGCCGCGATTCAGCGTACCCGTGTGTTCAACATCTGGAGCGCGCCGGCAGGGGATTCATCGCAAGCGCGCCAACTGACCTCGGGCGAGCGGGCTTACACGGTGATCGCGCCCGGCCCATCCGGCAAAGTTCTGGGAACCAGTGCAAATGGGGATATCTGGCTGATGAATTCGGACGGCAGCCAACCGTCGGTTCTTGTCCCGGACGCCCACAACATCAGTTCCATCTCGGCCTGCGGCGACCGCTACGTGCTCTTCGACTCCTACCGCGATAGCAAGTTGGAACTCTGGCGTGCCGACGCGGATGGTTCGAATGGCAGGCAGGTCGCCGAGGAAGACCCCGAGGCCGGGGATTCCCAGTGCTCGCCCGATGGCAAGTGGATCTTCTACGCCGGCAAGGATCGGATCTTTCGCATGCCGGTCGAAGGTGGCGAGCCGGTCGCACTCGTGACCGTTGCCGGGGGAGGCAATTCCCTGAGAGTCTCGCCCGACGGGAGCCAGCTTGCCTTTTCCTACCAGGAAGGCAGCCCAGTTCCGACACCTAAAATTGCGACGGTTGCGACCACAGGCGGCCCTATGCACTTCATAAGCCAGGTCCCGCTCGGGACGCGTAGCCTGGACTGGTCGCCTTCTGGAAAGGCGCTGCAGTACGCACTCGTTAAAAACGGCGCCTCCAACGTCTGGGAACAACCCTTGTCCGGCGGGCCAGCTCGCCAGGTGACCAACTTCGCCTCCGACCGGATCGCTAACTTCGCCTGGTCGCGCGACGGAAAACAGATGCTCCTGGTCCGAGGCGATGTCACCAGTGACGTAATCCTGATCAGCAACTTCCAGTAAGTTGCGCGTGGCGCCCAAACAATCGCGCTCGTCTCCCGGTCAGCGCAGAACCAGGTCTGAGTATTCCGGATGTTTCCCGAGATAGTCCAGCACCGAAGGACAAATCACGTCGACCTTCAGTTTGTTTTCCCGGGCATACTGAAGCGCGGTCTCCGCCAGAGAAGACGCCAGACCCAGGCCGCGCAATTTGTCGGGCACTTCCGTATGAATCAGCCCAAGCACTTTTCCAGTCATGCTGTATTCAAGGTAGGCCACCTGTCCGTCGCGCTCGATCTCGAAGCGGCCCGTGGTTACCTTCTGCGGCGTTTGTGCCTTCTGGCCAAGAATTCCCCATGCCACGATTCGCTGTCCCCCTGGTCGGCAGTGCGTTCCATAAATAGTACGATCACCCGTTGGCGGTTTTTTTCCCGCAGTCATCTGTGCCCTGGCCACCGCTGCGCCTTTTCGATCGCAGCACGAGCGGGACGCTCGCGCCTCCATCTACTCCATCTCAAACGCCAAATACTGCAATCCCCCATCCCGCTCAATCTGCAAAACCACCGCAGCCGCCGGCTTGAGCTCACCCACAAGACGACGCAGCGTTTCCACCGAATCAATCGGCTTGGTGTTCAGCGCGTGGATAATGTCCCCGGTCTGCAGGCCGCTGTCCGTCACAATAAGGTTGGCGGCGCGACCCACCACCACGACTCCGCCGGGAATGCGGGTCGCTCCAATTGCAGCACGAAGCTGATCGGTGAGGTCCACGACCAGCACTCCCAGCTGCGCCACCAGGCTCTTGGCGGGATCGGTGGCGTCCATGAGCAAGTCCATCTGGTCGTGCTTTTCAACCGCCGTGACATAGAGGGTCATCTTGTTTGTGCCGCGCAGAATGTCCAGCTTCAGCGGGCGGGCGGTGCTATGAAGATAGGTGGCGGCGGTGAGCGCCGACATGGTTTCGATCGGTCGGTCGTCCGCGCTGACCACGATGTCCTCTACCTGCAGGCCGGCCGAAGCCGCGGGGCCTCCAGGCGTAACGTCATCAACGATCACGCCCCAGGATTGCGGCAGCCCCAGGCCATCCGCCAGAGTCGGAGTGATCTCCTGCGCTCCCGCCCCGATCTCAATGTGATGTACGTGCCCATACTTGCGCAGGCTGTGATACACAAAGTTGACCACGCGCGCCGGAATGGCAAAGCCCAGGCCTTCGCTCCCTCCGCTCTGACTCAGAATGAACGTGTTGAGACCCACCACATAGCCATTCATATCCACCAGCGGGCCACCGCTATTGCCGGGATTGATGGGCGCGTCGGTCTGAACGTAATTCAGGGATTTTGTGGGATCGGCCTGGCGCGCCACCGCGCTGACCACGCCCATCGTGACCGAATTCTGCAGACCCTCGGGACTGCCCACCGCCAGCACCATCTGCCCCACCCGCAGCGCTTGCGGTCCTTCCAGCGAGAGCGTGGGCAGATTGGTCCCGTCAATCTTGAGCAACGCCAGGTCACTCTCCTTGTGAACTCCAATGAGCTTGGCGTCCATGATCTGACGTTTGCCCGCGGGCGTGTTGCCCGGTGATGCGGTCGTGGACATCGGTAAGGCCACGCGAATACGCTGCGCCCCTTCCACCACATGGGCGTTGGTCATGATGTAACCGCTCGCGTCCACGATGACTCCCGAACCCACCGCGTGCTGGCGGACAATCAACGCGGTCCGCCCCCGGTCGTTGTCCCCTTCGGTCAGCGGTCCGTAACCCGTCGTCTGGATCTGCACCACCGCGGGAGAGACTTTCGCGGCCAGCGCTTCCAACGCACTGTTCATCTGTCGCAGGATGTCCGGGTTGTCGGAAGACTGCAGATTGTCGGACGTCTTGGCCTGCGCCGTATTCGCGGGCTGTTGCGCAAGGCTCAAACCGGTTGCAAAGAACAGCAAAAGAATTGCGGCCCGAACGCGGAACGCTTGGCCAGACACAAACGCACTAGACATGCGAATTTGCTCCGTGACGCAGGTGTCCTATTGGATGAAGAGCCGGGCCGCAAGGATGTAGGAGATTAGCGGTGCCCCGTCCTCGTCTCTCCGTTCTTTGGAGAGACAGGGGACATCCATGCCCATCAAGGGGACATCCATGCCCATGTGGTCGCGGGCGACTCGCCCGCGCAAACGCATCCCCCGTCCGGGTCAGGCGAAACCGGCGGGTGGCCCATTCAAGCCCGATTTTGGCTTGAGTGGGACAGTCCTGCAGCTGGACAGAGTCTTGCTGATTCTCCTTCGTGTTTTCGTGTCGTCTATTCCGACTCGATCTCCAGCGTCCCTCACAGCCGCATAACGTTACAGCAGCAGGTCCCTCCACTTCACAGATCATCGCTTTGCGATGATCTGTTCCGGTCGGGATGACAGAGTCGCGGAGATATGAACCTCCCCGCTCAAGCCAAAGCCGGGCTTGAGTGGGCCACCCGTCCTTCCCCTTCATCGGTCCGACCAGGCGGCTGTTTTGTAGCCGCAAGTGACACAAGCCATTGACCCGCCCGCCTCAGCATCTACACCCTCTCCGCACGCATCTAATGCAATAGAGGCATTTCATATGAAGCGATTTTCTCTACTGGCAGGCATCTTTATTCTAGTGGCGGCGGTTTTCGCCCTGGCAAAGCCGAGTCCAAACACCACGACAATACCGGCGTTTCCTGGCACTCTGGCGAATGCACGCTTTGTGTACGTTGCTTCCTACGATGGAGATCAGTTCAACCCGAATTTGCTTTCCGAAGATCGGGCCGCGATCGGCGCCGTGCAGGACGCCATTCAGAATTGGGGCAAGCTAACCCTCGTGTACCAGCCCTCCCAGGCCGACATCATCATCCTGGTGACCAGCCGCCCTTCCGAAGACCTGCTGGCCGTCTATGATGCGCACGGGTCGCGGGACACGTATCTCTGGCGTGTCATGGGTCGCGACGGTCTCGCATCCGGCGAGACCCCACTCGTCACCCAATTCGAAACAGCCTTCGACAGCGTCCAAAAGCACAGGTAAAGTGCAGACGGGGGGAAAACACGGGGACAGACAGGACGCACCCCATTTTCTCGCCGGATATCGAACTCGGAGCGATCTCCCGAACGGGGAACCGGTGGCCCACTCAAGCCTGGTTTTGGCTTGAGTGGGGCAGTTCTACAGGTGGACAGAGTCTTCCTGTCGCTCCTTCGTGTTTTCGTGTCATCTATTCCGACTCGATCTCCGGCGTGCCTCACAGGCGCGTAACCTCACAACAGCGAAGGAGAGTCAAACGCGTGCCCCCTAACGCCCAAAAAACCGCGGTTTCCAGACCAGAGCGAGCCGGGTAAAACACAGTGGAATCGACTCGTCCCCGGGATCTTCATCCCCAACACTCGCAGAGGATCCAGTCTCGTTCGCCGCCATCTCCTCTTCGCTCGCCCGAGCCTCACCCCCGCGAAAAAAATCCCAGCCTTCGCGATACTTCTCAAACCGCGCCGTCTTGCACCCATCATCCGGATAAAGCCGCAAACTCTTCCCCTGCGCCAGCGCCGCCACCGGCACCACATACCACACATCCAGAGGGACAATGTGCGCCGCCAGCACGTCAATGTCTTCCGCCGTATAAACCACCTTGTTCTTCCCATACACAAAGTGGATCGGCTGAATATGGTATCCCCCCGCCCGCTCCACCGCCGTGCACTTGATCTGCACCCGCCACAACCGCTTCCCCGAATCCAGCACAAAGTCATAGCGCTCGCTGTCGCCCCAGGGCTTGGTCACCCGAAACCCAAGCCCCACCGCCTTATGCAGAAACGCCGCCTCCGAAAGCTCTCCCGTTCGCTTGCTGTTGCGAGGCCCCGCGTCGTTCCCCGGCGTATTTGGATCGTCCAATTGCCTTGCCATGGCGCCTAAACCTTAACTTAAGGAGGACTGGTGTAAGTCTCTGAAAGTAAACAGCGCAATAAGTTGTGAAATCACCGCGAACAACTCCACATTCTGTTATCCCGCAATCCAAAAATGAGGTCAAGAAGATAGGCCGGGTCTGCAAATGAGAAGGACATCCATGCCCATGGTGGTACCCATGTGGTGTCTATGTGGTGCCTATGTGGTCGCGGGCGACTCGCCCGCGCGACGGATCCACGCCACACCCCACGTAGGGAGGGGAAAAACGGGCCAGCCCCCATAGCATGAGGACAATCAGGACCTTGTCTCATAAATAGTTTTGTGGAAGGGCACGGCTTTAGCCGTGCCACTTACAGTTGGCAAACCATGGGCTTCAGAGACTGTGTCGCAACCTTGGTCGCGAGCAAAAAGTGGAGTAGCGGGTCCACAAAAAGCCGCGAAGCGGCGCAAGAATAAAGCCCACGGCGCAAGCCGTGGGTAAATAGCGGACCGCGAGCGAGCCCCAAAGGGGCGAAAGAAGGGTTGTGACACGGTCTCCGTAGCCCCCGGAGGGTTTGCTCGTGGCCTCCGGAAACCATTTGCGAGACCACTTCTAGTTTCTTCGCCGATCCAAGTCTGTGAGGGGTGAACGTCGCTGCTCGGGCCAAACCCCGGCTTGAGCGGGTCATCCGTCCTAACTTTGAGTGAGTTCGTTGTACACGTGATGCATTGCGGGCAATCGGTCGAGAATACGCAACACCTCGTTCTTCCTTCCCTTTGCCGCCAAGGTCCTCAACAACTTTTGCAACCTATCTTCGTAGTCATATTCGGGCGCATGTGCTTTCGTCATTGCGTCAACTACGTCGGCAACGACTGCGTCGTTTTCCTCCGCCAAGCGCAAAAGCTCGCCAAGAAATTCATATACTCGGTAGTCAATACCCACGTGTGGTGCAACGGCAAGTAAGAGCCGGCGCCCGCGGTCATCTATCGCCGTAATGTACGCAGCAAGGCCGCTCAAGGCAGATAGCAGCGTCCCCGGTGTAGTAGCTTGGCTGTCAGCCCAAATGACACATCGGTCCCAGAATGCCAGTATGCGCTCTCGTTGGTCGTCGTTGACGTTTTGTTGGCGCAAGGTCCAAAGAGTCCACGTGATCTGCTCGAGTGCTTTAGAATTTCCCCTTTCGAATAGCTCTTGAAAGCGGGGGGACTCAAGTGTCTCGCTTCCCCAAACATACGCGGCGGCAATACGTTCAAGGATCTTCTCGCGAGCTTCGCGGCCTTTCAGATCGTAATGGAGTGCGCGGTCTACAATCCCGCCACGCAGCAGATACTCATAGATGTTGCGGGTGAAACCGGCGTAAGCAAGACCAGCGATCGCTGCTTGATCATTGACCGGAAAGTTCCCAGGGAAAATATGTGGTATATGCTCCGCTGTCCATCCAGCATCGAGATATTCGAGTTGCGCTAAGTAAGCTCCACAGAGCGTCGAGAACTCAACGTTGTCGTTCTGGCACGAATTCAGTTCACGATCGAAAATTGATCGAAGTTGCGCCCAGACTGCTGTGTGGTTGCCAGCAGTTCGGTCGGCGATACGGCACGCGCGCAACGCATGGCTAAAGAGTGCCTCGATGGTTCTGCCTTTTGGCGTATTAATCGCAGTGGACATGGGATCGTCGGTGAGCTTCGTTTCAGCGGGCAGTCGTTGGAGCAGCTCATTGATGATTCCCTGGCCTCGCGGGAGAAGTGCCGTCGCGTATGCGTGCTCATCGTCTTTTGTACCAGCACGAAGGGCATCTGCGATGGTGGCAAGGAGCCATTTGTGCTGGTTGTCTTCATCCGCGACCGGTACCGGTTGCGGGGCGAGCTGCTCAAAAAATCTAATGAGCTGTTCCCAACCTTCCGCCCAGTTGCATGATGTTGACTGTTCTTTCGCATCCCACGCTTCCTGCAGACCCCTAATGACTGCCTGCTGGAATCCGTTCTTGGCATCCACAAGGTCGGGAAGAGCACGAAAAAACGTCGCGGGACTCGTCCGGGCAGCGTTTTGCAGCGTGCTGGTCAGTCCTTCGAGCGTCGGACTACCCCACGTGCCTGTCTCTTCGAAACCATTGAGGTGGCCGGTAAGGAGGCGTGCGTCCGCAGAGCCCACCAGTTCTTCGACTGTGTAGGGCGATGCCCCCGGCCCCCACGAGGACGTCATGTAGGAAGTGAAATCAGGGTGTTGCGGCGGTGGTCCGACGGCTGGATCTGCACTGAGTTCACCCATCCAATCGTCGGCCAGCGCGGCACCCTTTCCGACAATTGCAGTTAGCCAACGCCTTTGCAGGCGTTTACGGGCGAGCGCACCGTCTTCCGCGTGTTCTGGTGTCGGGATGCGCCGAATTGCATCAATTGTCGCGTCACGCTCGGGCCCCGTGAATTCTGCAAATCGCTCCGTTAGGAGCGCGTACAGTTCATGTAAGTGCCCTGGCGTAAATGACTCGCCTTGCATAAAAGGCAGATAAAGCGAATGCATAGTAGGCCAATGGTGGTTCATTACATGAATGGCGATGCGCCGGAGGATCTCCAGATCACCGCGGAGTAGGACCCCCACATAAGATTCCGCGGTTTTGGGCTCGTTTGTAGCCCAGGTTAGAAGCGCGTCGCGTAGTGCCTCCACGGTACGGTTTTCTGCGCTGCGAAACTGGTGGTTCTGGGCGTTGTCCTCGACCGTAGGTCGGTAAATGCTGCTATGGCCCTTGTGCAAGTCAGTCGCGTATACCTCACGGACACGTCCTTCTAACAACTGGACGGTGCTTTGCGGGCGTTTGGACGCCAGTGTTTTTATGTGCCGATCGAGGAGTTGTTGCAGGCAGTAGTCCTCGATAACGGTTTGTGGTGCTTTGGCCTTGAATCCAGGTTCCTCAACCCATGTAATTGCAGTAGCGTGATGTAGAACCCTAACAGCCTTGTCCCAGTCCTCCGCGCTAGAACTGGCTAGCAAATGGGGCAAAAGAGTCTGATCAATTGCCGTTGCGACGAGCATGCGTTCAAAACGATCGTTGAGCCACATCGCTAGTAGTTCAAGATCCTGGCGAATGATGTGGCGCGCGCACTCCAATACGGAATGCGCACTCGGCGCTGGGCTTCAGGCCGCCGGCACCGGCGGCCTGCATTGCCCATGTTTTCGCACGAGCTCTTCGTGCAGAGCCCAAACCTTGATGTAGACTCTCACCACAGCTTCGGTACAAATAACACGGTCCGGTCCAGTAAGAACAGGGTTGTCTGTCTTCGGATCACGTGATGTACGGTTATATGCAGCATATTGCGTAATGTAGTCGCTCGTCGTCATGATCATCTTTTCTGGCTCGCGTAATGAGCCGTGGAGATGGATGACGGTGTTAGGCTGCGAGAGAAGTGCTGGGTTAATCTGCTCCGGCCTGTAAACAACATTCATGGGTGTAGTAGTAATGTGTGCCGGCGCTCCCGCTGGGACGACAGCTGGGGCTGACGCCGGGAGTCGTTCGTCGAGCCACTCATCGTAGTTAGTAGTTACAAAGATAGTGCTGAGCCGAAACAACGCGTTGTAGAGCCGTTGGCCATTCTGTGACTCTCGCAGCGCATTCGGGTGCAGGATGTCCCTATAAGCGATTTTAGTTTTGTGTTCGTTTGCAAGAGTGCGCGCCAGTGAAAGCTTCACCCGTGGGTGTAGATGGCTGATTTGATCGAGTTGGGAGTAGGAAAACTTACCGCTCCCTACTAGACAACGCAGGCTACGGTCGGCGAAGTCCTTCCAGCCGGGGCACCCGGCCAGCACCGACGCACCTGCTCCTATGAATGGAACGAGGGTGGTTCGCGCGGCGGCTTCACGCAGCCCGGATGGAATGTCCGGGATTGGTAGCAGTTTCGAACTCATAACTTGAGCCGTGGGTCAACGCAGGCGATTACTGGCTTGGTATCAAGTCTACGCGAACTAGAACGGGACGGGTGGCCCACTCAAGCCCGGTTTTGGCTTGAGGGGGGCAGTTCTTGAAAGTCAGGGACAGCCGGAACGCTCCCAGTAACTAGTTTGAGTCGCAACCCAAAGAGAACCGCAGCGCAGCACACACCTCATTCATTCGTGCGGAGCTGAGCTGGGCCACACGTTTCCCCAGGCGCTGTTGCGACACTGTAACTGCATTGTGCAGGTTCACCGCGCACGGGAACTTCATGCCGTCCTCCTCGTTGAGAACGACTTCGGATGGCACGCCGCGAATCGTGGAAGTGACCGGCGCAACCGTGACGTTGGATAAATACGCGATGGCGCTGTTGCGGGTGAGCACCAGGGCCGGTCGTTTCTTGTCGGGCGCGGCAAACTGGTAGAGCCGAACGTCACCCCGGGCTATCTGGCCTCGGGCTATTCTTCCTCCGGCTATTCTTGCGGCCACGTGGCCTCCGATTCCCAATCCGGCGCTTCCGTGTCGACTTGCGGACTGTCGCGAGTAGCCCTGGCGGTCGCGCTCTTCACTGGCTCGCAGTTCCAACCCGCGGAGATGTTCCCGCAGGGCGTCGCGCACCAGAGCGGACCGGTTTCGCCGGGTGCGCTTTGCGGCCTGGTCGGCGGCCTGTAATAGCTTTTTATCCAGCACGATTTGAACGATTTGCATATGTGTGAACCTGTTCCACAGTATACTCCACATAGAAGACATTTCAAAGCAAGCTGCTAAATTCCAGAAGTTGGCGGACGGGGACGGATGGGTGGCCCATTCAAGCCCGATTTTGGCTTGAGTAGGGCAGTTCTACCACTGGACAGAGCCTTCCTGCCGGGTGCCCCAGATCTCGCGCTTTTCGAGACGTGGGATTAGTCCGATCACCTGCGCTGAAGTCCCTACTCGGACGCGGCCACCCCTCCCGCCGCTTCCGCCTGCTCATACATCTCTTCAATCTGCTGCCGATACCGTTCCGCCACCACTCTTCGGCGTAGTTTCATGCTGGCGGTCAGGGTCCCATCCTCGGCGGAAAATTCGTCCGCTACCAGCAATACTCGCTTCAGCTTTTCGAACCGGGCCAAATTCCCATTCAGATCTTCCACGATGCCCTCATACAGAACACGTACTTCGGGACAGGCCACCAGTTCCTGTCGCGAAGAGAACGTCACGTCGTGGTCGCGCGCCCAGTCTTCCAGCAGCGGAAAATTCGGTGAAATCAGCACCGACGGAAATTTGCGCTTCTCGCCCAGCACCACGGCTTCGGCGATCAGAGCATTATGCTTCAGCGAATTCTCGATCGGCTGCGGCGCGATGAACTTGCCGCCCGACGTCTTGATCAAATCTTTCTTGCGGTCCGTAATGCACAGAAATCCGTCCCCATCCAGGTTGCCGATGTCGCCCGTCTTGAACCAGCCATCCACAAAAGCTTCCTGCGTTTCTTTCGGCTTGTTCCAGTATTGCTTGAACACCGACGGACCCCGCACCAGCACCTCGCCGTCTTCCGCGATTCTCACCTCCACGTTCGGGAGTGGCCTTCCCACCGTGCCAATCTTGTGCGCCCGCGGCGTATTGACTGCGATGACGGGAGAAGTTTCCGTCAGCCCATAACCTTCATGAATGCGGATGCCGACGGCCGCGTACCATTCCGCCAGCTCGCGTCCTAGCGGGGCGCCACCGGAAATGAAGATTTCAATGCGGCCACCCAGTCCGGCGCGCACTTTTGAATACACCAGCCGGTCCGCCAGGCGCCACGACTTCGACTCCGGCCTCTGACCCGCCAGAATTTCTGGAAGGCTGTCTCGTCCCACCGAGATTGCCCACTTGTAAAACGCCGAGTTGGGAAAGCTCTGCGCCTTCTGTTCGGTCTGAAAATGGATTTTTTCGTACACTCGTGGCACCGCGACGAAAAATGTAGGCTTCAGCTCCAGCAGGGCCCGCGGAAGCTGGTTCACAAAAGGCAGATGCGCCAATGTGACTCCGCGATAGAGCAGGGCAAGATCTACGTGCCGGGCCGTGACATGGGAGAGCGGAAGAAATGAAATGCTCAAATCGCCGGGTCGCACCGGGAATTCCGCCAGGGAGCAGTTCAGGTTCGACGCCATGTTGCCATGGGTGAGCATCACGCCCTTGGGGGTGCCCGTGGTCCCGGAGGTGTAGATGATCGTGGCCAAATCGTCCGCCGTGACGGCGCGACCTACGGCTTCGGGCGTCGGGTCGCGATCCCGCGGGCTGCCTGCCCACAACTCCTGCACCGGTACCGCGTCCCTGCTTTCAGTCGCATCCATGACGACCATCTTTTCCAGCATCGTCTGTTGCCGAATGGAAAGGACTTTTTGAAGCTGCAATTCTGTGGACAGAAAAATGACGCGTGCGCTCGAGTCCCGCAGGATGTAGGCCGTCTGCTCGGCCGTGAGAGTGGCGTAGATTGGGACTGTCACCGCGCCGAGCAGCAGGGAAGCGAAGTCCGCCATCATCCACTCCGGCCGGTTTTCGCTTAGGATGGCAACCCGATCGCCGCGAGTGACGCCCCATCGCTGCAACGCGCCGGAGATTGCGACCGTGCGTTGGTGAAATGTCTCCGATGAGATCGGGACCCAGTCCTCCGCGCGTCTTTGCAACATGACTTGCGGATGTTCGCGCTCGAGCACGGCGAAGAAAACGTCGTTAAGTGTCTGCAGACTCATTCGCAATCGAGGCGGGCGATCTCCCAACAGAATGTACTGGTTCGTCCGATCATTAGGCAAACCCAGAAAGGTCACACCCGGTTTGACCCCCCGCAACTGGATTGTTATGATAACCACGCGGGGTGGAGCAGTCTGGTAGCTCGTTGGGCTCATAACCCAAAGGTCGGTGGTTCAAATCCACCCCCCGCAACCAACGGGATTGCTGACCAAAAGGGTCGGTAATCCCTTCAGTCTTTTATGGGTTGTGAGCAGCCTTAATCACCGGACTTCTCTCCTAATTCACCTTCTCAATTTCGGAATCGGGCTGCCAGTGAACTTAAACTTCACTTGGGATCCCAATCCCGCTGTGCCCAAGAGAGCCCTGTGTCTGCTTCAGGTCGCCCGTTACCTCCTGCATCTGTGATCCGGCTGAATGCCGAAACAGATGGGCAGAAGTGCGAGCTCAGCACGGGTCAGCCGCGCACGGATCCTCATCGAGATCGGCGCATAGCGGCGTCAGATCAGTAGCCTCTCAGCCGGAATTCGTACGCGTGCGGGCCACCCGGTTCACGATTCTGGTCGAATTTGGCAGCATTTACGACTAAAATGACATTCGATGAGGCCTGCTCCGGCAGCTAAGAAGAACCGCGATTTCGACCCTAACACCTTCCTGGCGACCATCGGCGAGGGCAGGAAAAATCTCGCGGTTTCGAAAAAGCAAGTGATTTTTGCGCAGGGCGACGCGGCCGATGCTGTTTTCTATATACAGAAGGGCAGGGTAAAGCTCTCTGTCGTATCCAAGATTGGCCGGGAAGCGACCATCGGAATATTGAGCGAAGGAAACTTCTTTGGGGAAGGCGCTTTGGCCGGCCAGGCTCTCCGTATGGGGTCCGCGGCGGCCATGACCGACTGCGAGATTCAGCGAATCGAGAAGAAAGCGATGATGGCTGCCCTTCACCGCGAACATGCGTTTTCCGACGTGTTCGTGGCCTATCTGTTGGCGCGGAATATTCGTTATGAAGAAGACCTGGTGGACCAGCTGTTCAATTCCAGCGAGAAAAGGCTGGCTCGGGTCCTTCTTCTGCTCGCCCATTTTGGCAAGGAAGGCGTGCCTGAGGCGGTAGTTCCCAAGATAAGTCAAGAGACGCTGGCAGAAATGGTCGGAACCACTCGTTCGCGTGTCAGCTTTTTCATGAACCGGTTCAGGAAACTGGGATTCATTCACTACGCCGGAGGCATAGAGGGCGGACTCCAGGTCCATAGTTCACTGCTAAACGTAGTTCTGCACGATTAAGCGATTCCGCTCGAAGCTCATGCTACGCCGCGCCGTCCGCTTAACAAATTAATTACCAGAATCACGATCGCTACAACCAGCAGCAAGTGGATGAGGCCTCCGCCGATGTGGAGACTAAAGCCCAGCAGCCACAAGATTCCTAGAACAACGCAAATCGTCCAAAGCATGTTTTATTCTCCTCCGCGAATTGGCAGCACTGCCCAAAGTTCCGATCTGGTAACGGTCCGCCTCGGACCTTACCTTGGGATGCTGCTTTGATGAGCTTGCCTCATTCCGAATCGCGATGCTGAGCAGGATTGCTCATTTGCGGCATAGTGCATCTTTGATGCGTGGGTGGAAACTTCCTGGCAGTGCGACCCGCGCTCCATGGAGGTGAAGTGACGAAACCAAGGCTGATCGCGCAAGAAAGCGTGTACGCGCTGGCGGGACATTTATGCTGGTTTGAGCGACTTGCCGCATTCCAGGCAACAGGTTCGATGACGCGGCGTGATGAGTCCACAAAATGGGCACATCCGCTGAGAGGCAAAATCACCGTCGCGTGGTCCCATGCCAGCCGATCTTCTGAGCGACGCGGCGATGAAAGCGCGCAACCTACGCACCTGGCTGAGTAAGGCCTGCAAGAGGGAAGCCATAGCTGAAAGTCCGCGTTTCTCAAATCGCTGCCCCGCCGGGCAGTCTGGCTCGAATAATGATGACAGCTCACCATCCGCGATTCTGTGCAAGATTGCTCGCTTTTGCCCAAAGACATGAGTTGCGCGCCATCAGTCGCAGACCGGAAAATCAGGCGGCATGCCGGATGTGAGCAATTCAGACCAGCTATTGTTTCGCGGCTGGGCGATCATAGGGACGGAGATGAGTATTCCTGCTGTCTCCTTTCAGGTTCTCTGAGCTAAGTCAGCCCATCTGAAGTTCTCTCCTCTTAGTTTCGTAGATCCTAAAGGAACAATCACATGAAAAAGCTAATGTCAGTTTTACTGATGGGCTTTATGGGCCTGTTTGCGACGCTTTCCTGGGCAGGAACCGCTCGCTCAGACACGATTGAACGCTTCCAGTCGTCGGTGGACGTTCTGCACGCGATCATGGAAGCCCCGGACAAGGGTATTCCCGAGGAAGTATTGAGCAATGCAAAGTGCATCCTGGTGGTCCCTAATCTGATCAAGGGCGGCTTCATTTTTGGCGGCAAACATGGCCGGGGAATCGCATCCTGCCGCACCTCCGATGGCTGGAGCGCGCCAGCGTTTGTATCGATTGGCGGCGGAAGCTGGGGATTGCAGATTGGCGTCGAAGGCGTCGACCTGGTTGTGCTGGTCATGAACGACCGTGGTTTTCAGCATCTGCTTTCGAGTAAGTTCGCACTGACCGGCGAAGGATCAGTGGCAGCGGGCCCGGTTGGCCGTCATGCTTCCGCCGGAACGGACTGGAAGATGAACACTGAAATGTTGACCTACTCACGATCGAAGGGCGTGTTCGCCGGCCTCACCCTCGAAGGTGCGGTGATCGAGCAGGACGACGACTCCACCCGCGCCATTTACGGCAAACACATGACGTTCCGCAATATCCTTTCGGGCAAGGTTGCCACTCCGAAAAGTGCGGACGCTTTCATGAGGGCGGTATCAGAAGCCGGGCATCAGGCGGCGGTCGCGGAAGTGAACGAAAGCAAGTAATGGTATGAGCGGTCCTATTTCTGGCCGAGACCCGGTACTGGTCTCGGCCAGACGTGTTAGCTTGGGAGCTACCACAGTCCACGTGGGACGACAGCCGAGGGCGGCCACGTGGACTGTAGTGTTTTGCTGAAAGGGTGACATATGCCGAACACAGGCGAGAGACGCGAGATCACCAGTCGGGTAAATGCGAAGGAAGCAGAAATGGTCCAGGAGTCTAAGAACCTAGTGTCCAGAACAAGGCAGCTCTCTGCCAGCACCGAGGCCAAGAACAAGGCGCGACGCGGTGAGAGCAAAAAGAGCCGTGCCGGAGCCCGTCTCTCCAAAACAAAGTGAGAGCCCAGTTGTGCGCGCCATGGGGTGAGGCCAGACCATCCCACTTCGATCCATAGCCATGATCATGGTTCGGTTTTGCTCGCGGTAGTTGGCGGCAGCTCCGACCGGATGAGAGCCTCCGCATGCTTCCACACCGCTGTATCACATTCAATCTGGGTGTGGGTCTTCACGAAGACGCGGTCATACCAGGGATACTTCTCGCAACTGTACGGGCTCGCTGCGTAATCGGACCGAAAATTCCCGATGATGCTGGTGCGGCTTGGATCGGCGGCACGTATGTCGGACTGGCCGCGGAGTAATCCGTTCAGCTGGTAGAAATTGGCGGCCCGGGCGACGTTCGCGGGGATGACTCGATCATTGTGGAGAAAGGAAATGCTATCCACTTGCACAGTGAGGAGCACCGGGATGCCATCTTTTTCCAGTTCACGTGCCAGGTCGATAGCTTCAGAGCCGCCCCAGCTATGTCCGTAAATAATGATGCGGGCATTCTGCTTCTCGCCCTCGGTTAGGGTCCCATCGTGGTTGGTATCGAGCAGACCCAGTATCCGGTTTCGAGCTTTTCCCTTGTGGTAGCTCTCAAAGGTCTCAACCTCCACACCCAAAGGGTAAGCCTGACGCAGGCGCGCCGCGAGCTGTACCTCGCTATGGGCGAGGTTATCGTGTCGGATGAACCCACCGACGAACCCGATAACAATTTCGGGCGGCATGGTCCCGGCGCCCGTTGCGGAAAAAGATTGGGGCGTGGCTGTCTGGGCCAGGGTGGTCGCGCCCAGGACAAGGGCGGCCACCAGGGAACAGATGAATGCGCGGGTAAGAATCACTGTGCGGTGCGGCCGGCGAGAGTAGGAGCGGGGGCCGTGGACTTCAACTCATCCAACGCTGTCAACACGCTCTTCCATTGAGTCTCGTCCTTCTTGGTCTCAATCGGTAGCGAGAGATCGGAATAGAAGTGCAGGATGTTCTGCCGCAATTCCATCGTGGTCCGATCGAATTTCCGGTCGGAGAGTCGGCCCAGCAACTTGGCGTAGATCTCGTCGGTCAGCGAGTATTCTGCTGCCCCGGTTTCGTTCCCTGTATCGAAATCGCAATTGGGGAGCACGAGTGAATCGGTGCGGACCTGTTCCAAAAAGGCGCGATATTGATCGACGGTGGTATTGATGCTCTTGATGTACAAGTCCTCGGTTTGCGGATTCGGGTTATTGAACGCCAGCCCTTTGAAGGGACCGATCTTCGGCATGTAGCGCAAGAGCGTTGACAAAATTCGCGTGCCCAACCCTGGCCTGACGTAGTCCTTTCCCCATTCCTTTTCATAATCGGAGCGGGAAAGACGGTAGAGGAATTTTCGTTTGGCAAAATTGGGCGTCTCGCGCATCAGGTCCTTCTTATGAGTCTGCAAGGCCACCTGGGTCATTTGCGGAATCAGCCGGCTGACCGAGTAACGATACGAGCCGATCGCGAGGTCTTCGTGCGCGAGCACGTCTTTCAACTCCACTCCGTAGACCACGGGGAAAACCCGCTCCAGCAGAGGTTTCGACACCTGGAAGCCGATGAAATCGTGGTAGTGCTGTGACGCATAGCGATTCTTTGCCACCTGCTCCATGTCAAACCCGAATTCTGTTCTCAAATGCGCTGTCTTGTCCTGCGCATACCGCACTGACTTGCCAAACTTCGCTTGCAGCCTGGGATACTCGATTGCGACTGCCCGGTTGACCGCTGGATGGCCTGCGATGTCCGACGCATAGTGCGACAGCGCGCCGAGCGCAAAAGCGTACTCGTTGACATCCTGGCTCTCAAGCAGCAGCTCGCGGACGAAGTCGCCGCTGCGGACATAGTGCAGCAGACTGCTGAGTTCCGTGCTGCCAAATGGGTAGTAGCCGAGATCCTGGATGACAGCCCCGCCGTAGGCGTAGGCATGGGCCTGGGTGATCTGATCTTCCGTCAGTCCGGGAAATCTGTGCAGTAACAGGGGACGGATCGAGTCAGTCCACACCAAGTCGACGATTTCTTCGTGGGTGAGCACCGAGTAGGCGGATGAACCGCCGCCGCACATCAGCACCATGAGGAGAAGCGTACCGGCACGCCGGGCACGCAGACGCCAACTCTGGACTACGGCGCCCGGCGACTTGGGAATGCACCACATGATTTATATGCGGCCGAGGACCAGTAGAACGACAACGATGAGAATGACCACTCCCACACCACCGGTCGGGGCGTAGCCCCAATCGCGGCTATGCGACCAGCGAGGCAGCGCTCCAAGAAGCGCCAGAATCAGCACTACGATCAAGATAGTTCCGAGCATGTGTTGCTCCTTTTCCGGGATTTATGAGGTGCAGCCTCTCTCGAAGCTGCACCGGCCCCTACAGCGTGATGTTGATCGCGATTCCCTGGCCGGGATACTTGCGGTTGTACAAGTAGTAGCCGTTGTCCACGTAGTCGACGTAGACGTCGTCGTTGTCGTACCAGTCATTTCCCCAGGCTTCGGGCCATGGGTCGATCGTGCTGATCCAATAACCGTCGTACTGGAAGCGCGGGAATCCGCCGACCACCAGGAAAGGAAGACCGTTAATGCGAAATCCGTGGCTGGGGCCAAAGTATCCGCGGTAGCGGTCGTCAGGAATGCGGTAGCCATGGTAGCCGCCACGTTGCTGCCAGGTGCGGTGATCGGATTGCCAGTTGTGTGAGCGATGCTGCTGCCATGCGCTCTGCTCGACTTGGTGTTGTTGCGGCGTGCGCCGTTGTTGATTATTCCGCTGAGCCAGCTGCTGCCGATTCTGGACTTGCCGCTGCTTTTCCTGCGCCTGCTGTTGCTGGTTGTTCCGGTTCTGCTGCTGTTTTTGCTGTGCCTGCTGTTGCTGCTGGTTCCGGTTCTGCTGCTGCTTTTCCTGCGCCTGCTGCTGCTGATGGTTACGGTTCTGCTGCTGTTTCTGCTGCGCTTGTTGTTGCTGCTCGTTCTGGTTCTGCCGCTGTTTCTGCTGAGCCTGTTGGTCCTTCTGGTTATGCTGTTGTTGAGGTTGGTGTTGCTGCTCAGCATGTTGCGGGTTGGGTTTGGCCTGCTCATGCCCGCGCGGTTGCTGTTCATGCTGGTCAGGTGCTCTTCGCCGTGCTGCTCCTGCCCGTAGGCAGGAACAGCGATTCCGAGAAGCACAGCCAGTACGGCGGTGGTGGTGATTTCGATTGCCTTCATCGTTGCTCCTTAACTACCGTTACGTACGCTGTGCTCTAGCGCAAGCTTCCTGTGGTTGGGTTGGCCGGGTTGCCGATGGCGTCGCCGGATACGACAAGTTCAACTCTGCGGTTCTGCTGACGGCCGGCGGAGTTATCGTTGGAGGCAACGGGCAAGGTGTTGCCGAAACCTCGGGCGCTGACCGAATTGGTCGCTACGCCTTGTTGCACCAGGTAATCGCGCACCGAGCCGGCGCGGTTTTCCGACAGGGTTTGATTCATCTGATCGCCGCCTACGTTGTCGGTGTAGCCGCCGACTTCAATGTTGAGTCCGGGGTAAGCCAGCAGAATACCGGCGACTTTTGCCAGCTTCTCCCGCGCACCCGACTTCAACGAGTATCTTCCGGTGTCAAACAAAACATCGGACATGCTGACGATGAGACCGCGCGCGCTATCGCGGGTCTGAAGGACTTTGTTCAACTGCTCGGACAAGCGCACGCGCATGGCAGCTTTGTCGGCCTCTGCCTGTTGCACGCTGGCCTGCGCCTGCTGTGCGGCCAGTCGGGATTGTTCGGCATCAGCCTGGGCGGCGGAAAGCGCGTTGGCTGACGCTGCCTGGTCGTTCGCCATGTCGGATTTGGCCTGGTCGGCTTCCGACTGGGCTTGCGCAGCATTGGCCTGGGCCCTTGCCGTATCGGACTCTGCCTGGGCGGTGGCGACTTGCGCCCTGGCAGTGTCAGACTCGGCCTGAGATCTGGCGCGCTCGGCTCGGGCCTGGTCAGACTGGGCCTGTTCCTTCTGCCGGGTCGCGTCGTCGGCTTGCGCCTGGGTTTGTGCCTGCGCATCGGCCGCAGCTTGACGTTCGTTCTCCAGCCGCTCCCGATCTATCTTTTTGACGCGTGATGGCGCGGGCATCTTCCGCGGTCTGTACGACTTCACGGGCAACCCCGATCATGGCCTTGCGATCGGTGTGCTTGTTGATGGCATCGGCGTCGACCTGGTCCATCAGCTGCGCGGCGTGCTGATAGCTGTCGTGGGCGTAGGTCTCGGCGCCCTCGGATTGCGCGATGCGCAGGGCGTTGCGCGCTTCAAAGAATTCCAGCGGCAACCGGGTATTCAGAATCACTGGATCGAACTTGTAGCCGGTGGGGATGTAGCCGCCGCGTTCCAGAAGATCATACTTGGTGTGCATGGCCTCGATCGTCCCCTTGGTATCCTCGCGGACGACGTTTTCGAGCACCACCACGTTGCTGGGCTGTCGAACCGCATAATAAGGTTCCGCGGTGACGACCAGGGCGAAGGCCTGAAGATCGGTGGTGACGTCCACCTTGCTGCGATGGTTATCGCCCACCAGGATTTCTCCCAGATTCACGGCCCGGCCCTCGGGCGAAATGGCCCACAGAATGTACGTCAGATACTCACCGCCGAAAGTCGTGGGCTTTTCCAGGTTGGCGAATTCCACTTCGATTTCGATGTAGCCTTTCTTGCTTTCCACTTTGGCTTGGCCGCGAGCCTGGGGCATCAAGTCGGTGCCGGCGAAATCCACCTTGGTGGCACCGCCGCGATGCTTGTAGTTGATCGCCTGCACACTGCGGCTGACTACCGTGACCCGGAACGTGGGGGTATGTTCCATGGGTTCGACCACTGGTGGACGGGGAATTGGTCTGCGCTACCGCGCTCAAACCGAGGGTGATTGCGGAGGCTAACAACAGCTTGGTATTCAAAGGTTCTCCTTAGGCAGATATCTGCCGTGCTGGCTTAGGCTCGTCTGAACTCGCGGTCGCTTACGACCTAAATCCTCACCCTATCCCAACGTGGATATGGGAAAGGGAATGAAACAGTCCAAAAACGTTCAACAGCCACAGAACCACGGCGATTACCACGACGCCGTTCAGAATTGACTTGATGGATGACTGCATGGGTATGAAGCGATTCACCAGCCACAGCAGAACACCCACCACAATGAGAACTTCCAGGAGTTGAATTAACGGCATGGTCTTTGACCTTTCTGATTGCGCATGACGACGCCTCTCTCCGCCGGAGATGTTGTCCCGCTCTTGCTTTCCAGAGCTTTTAGGGTCGAAACGTGTGGTCGTGGAGTTCCGCGACTTACACGGGCGAAGAATCCCAATTCGCTGAGTATGGTCGCTTGAATTGAACCGGCAGGGACCTGACCCGCCGCGACTAGACGAAGAGAGCTACGAATTAGGGGTCGTGGCTCCCTTTACACACTCAACAGAATATAGAATGACAGGTTGGGATTCTGGTGTCTGAGCAAGATAGCTCACATTGCGGAGATAGCGGATGAATGGCGGTTGGGCGGCCCAAAAAGGGCGCCGGGCAGCAACCGCCTCCAGTTACGCCTTGACGGTGATCTTCACCGTATCACCCTTTTCCAGATGCGCTTCGCCCCCGTCCTTTGTGGTTAGAGTATTAGGAATACGGATGTGCCCCGAGAGCTGATCCGCACCTTGAACAGCAATTTGTGCTTTTTCAGGTTCGCCTGGAGCTGACGAATGGACGATCTCTTCGACAATTCCGGGTAGCGTAGTGTTTGGTGGTTTGGTCATAATGGTTCGAGTGCCTCTCCCGAGGCAAATCAAATTACCGGAGCTTCCGAACGCTCGAACTCTCGCCCGCACTTGAAGCAGACCTGATACGTTCTGCCCTTGATGGTAAATACGCGACTGAGCTCGCGGTGCCGGCACCGGAAGACGAACTCAAAAACCCACAGCAGCGGGTTCATGCGTCCTGGGCTCGCCGGCGGTCACAGACTTCCGTTCGCATCCAGCCACTCCAGCAGAGTGCGAACGCTGGCCCGGGCCAGTGCGATCGAGCAGTCGGCGGCCCCGTAGTAGATGTTCACCGTGTCGCCGTCGGGATCCATGGTGTATCCGCACGGGAAAACGACATCATTGACATCGCCGTTGCGCTCGTAATCCGCCTCCGGCCCGAAGATCCAGGAGTCGCCGCGCAGCAGGCATTTTTCCGGATTCTCCAGATCGAACAGGGCCAGGCCCAGGCGATACAGACAGCCGGAAGGCGTGTGCCGCACTCCGTGGTAGAGCACGAGCCAGCCTCTCGAAGTCTCGATGGGCGGCGGGGAGAGACCGATCTTGTTCGCGTCCCACCAGGCGCCGCGGCGCGCTTCCAGCATCAGCCTGTGTCTGCCCCAGTGGCGCAGGTCGGGAGAGTAGGAAATCCACATGTGCGCTCCGAGCGGCGTCATGGGACGGTGAATGAGCGCCCAGTAGCCGTCGATTCTCCGCGGCAGGAGCGCGGTATCTTTGTCGTCCGGCGGCATGATGACGCCGTAGCGCTCGAAGCTTCGGAAGTCTTTGGTCAGGGCCAGAGACACTCCGGGACCGCCGCGCGAATAAGAAGTGTAGGTGACCACGTATTGCTGCAGCTCGGGCACGAACGTGATGCGCGGGTCTTCGATACCCCAGATTTCCTCGGGATAGTCTTTGGGGCTGGGCATCAAGGTCGGTTCGCGGTCAATCTGCCAGTCATCGACGCCATTGCGAGAGCGGGCGGCGCAAAGATGCGACAAGCCGCGCCGGTCTTCGATGCGGCACAGCAGCAGAGTGGTTCCATCCTGCAGCAAGGTTGCGCCGGCGTTGAACACGCTGTTGATGGAGTACGGCCAATGCTTGCGGGTCAGGATGGGATTGCCAGGATGACGCAGAAGCAGCGGCGGGTAGTGAGTGCTTTCGACGTTCACAAGCGTGGTTTCGGGAGCAGTCATGAGAGATCTTCCAGCCTTTCCGGCGGCGGTTCAGGTTTTGGCAGAGAGCGCATTTCGAGCAGCGCCATCAGGAAAGAAAGCGTGGATTCCGCCCCCTGATTCTGATTGGCGCGGTCAGGATGCAAGCCGTCCCGGCAACCGCCGGTTTCAGAATCGTAGAGAGGAAGCTGGAGATCGTTATCGCCCAGAAACCAGTTGAAAGCCGACCAGGCGGCCGTGCGCCAACGCTGGTCTCCGGTCACGCGGTAAGCCTGTAAACAGGCCGACACCGCGCCGGCGGCTTCAACCGGCTGTTGATCGAATCGAGCTTGTTCGCCGCCCTGGCGGTAAAACCCTTGCGAGCCGATGGGCACAAAGTGGCCGTTCGCCGGGCAACGCTGCGTTTCCATGAGCCAGTCCAGAGAATCGAGTCCGGCGGAAAGCATGCGTTCATCTCCGCAAGCCGATCCCGCCAGCAGCAGGGCCTGGGGCAGCCTCGCGTTCCCGTACGCCACAACATCCTCAAACCACTTCCAGTCCGGGCGGTGGATCGACTCATACATGTCGAGCAATCTTTGAGCCAATGCGAATCGTACGCGCTGGGCGTCCCGGTCTCCAGGGTACGAATGGAGGTATTCCTGAATTCCGAGCAGGGCATAGGCGCAGGCCCGAGGACTGTGGAACTCGACCACTGCGGGGAGCGAGTACTCGAACAAACGTCCGGCGGCGCCTCTCAATCCATGATTTGCGGATCGGCCCAGCACCGTTCCCAGCGCCCACAAGGCGCGGCCGTGAGAATCTTCCGATCCCTGCTCTTCCAGTCCAGCGGTGGTCGTAGCCGAGGAAGTTTCGGAACCTTTTCTTCGTTGGGATTGAAGGCGTGCTCGAGGAATGCCAGGTACCGGAAGGCCCAATCTGGGTTGGCGGCACCGGTTTTTCCGGACATGCCCGTTGGTTCGCCACCCGCTTGCTCCAGTTGCACAGTGAAAATGAGCGCGCGGGCGTTGTCGTCGGTGGTGTATCCCTCGGCCCGGTTGGGGATGGTAAAGATCGCGTGCTGCAGCATTCCGGTGTCATCGGTCAGCGCGTTCACGTGATCGAGTTTCAAGTTCGGGCAGTCGATTCAGCGCCTTCTCGGTCGCGCGGGCCGAGAACTGAACCCGGGGAGTTTCCATGCGGTCGCTGCGAACCCGGGCAAAACTTTCCATGTAGCCCTGCGCGGCTTTCTTCCAGACCATATCGCGCGCGTACAGGTAGGCGCGCTTGCGCATGGCATGACGCAGCGCCGGTGTGGTCAGAAGTTCGATGGTCTTTTGTGCGATGGCGTCGGGGTCCTGGAAGGGAACCAGGGCGCCGCGACCGTCGTCCAGCAACTCAATCGCGTGCCAGTAAGGAGTGGAGATGATCGCCTTGCCCGCCCCGAGTGCGTAGGCCAGGGTCCCGGAAACTACCTGCGCTTCGTGGCGATACGGAGTGATGTAGATATCCGCGGCGCCGATGAACTCCGCCATTTCCTCAGGGCTGACAAAGCGGTCGTGGAAGATCACCTGCGATTCCACTCCCACTTCCTTGGCCAACGCCTGCAGGCTGGCTCGATACTTGTCGCCTTCGCGGCGCAGGATATGAGGATGGGTCGCACCCGCCACCAGGTAGACCACGTTTTCGTGTTTCGACAAGATCTGAGGCATCGCCTGAATTACGTTTTCAATGCCTTTGTTCGGCGAGAGCAGGCCGAAGGTAAGCAGCACTGCTTTTCCTTCGACGCCGAAGCGGTCCTTGTAGAAATTGGGATCGAGAAAGGGCAGGTCGGGAACGCCGTGCGGAACCATGTCGATCTTGCTGCCCGGCACCTTGAAGATTTCCTGCAGAAACTGGGAGGAGAGCTGGCTCATGACGATGAGGCGGTCCGAAAGCTCCGCAATCTCTTCCATGACCCGCAGCTGGTCGGGGTTGGGCTCGCGCAGGACGGTGTGCAGCGTGGTCACCACGGGCATCTTCAAGCCGCGCAGCAGATGCAGGATGTGGCTTCCGGCCGGACCGCCGAAGATTCCATACTCGTGCTGCAGGCAGACCATATCGATATTGTGAAAGTTCAGGAACTCAGCCGCTTCCTGATACGAGGCCACGTCGTCCTGGGCCAGCGACCATCGCACGCGCGCGGGATAGTCATATCCCTGTTCCGTGTCGTTCACCGGCAGCGCCAGCAATCGGGCAGTCCCGTACTCCGCGGAGATGGCCTCGCACAGGTCGGTGGTGAAGGTAGCGATTCCGCAATGGCGCGGAAGATAATTGCCGATCACCGCGATTCGACTGGGCAGAGATGGCTTGGCATGCCATCGCGGAGGGGGCAACACCTCCTCCCGTGGCGCGGGGCGGGGCACCACGACCTCTAATGTGCCTCGAGAAAGTACGGTCTTAGATAATGACATCCAGCCTTTAGTCGTGCCGTGACCGGTTGGGAAGGAGATTAGGCCGCCGGTTGGGATCACCAGGCGTTAATCCGTCTCCGGAGAGATTCACTGATTGTAGGACGGTTGAACTTCAAATTGGTTGATCCGAAAAGCCTGCCATTCAGCAATCCATACACAACCGCCCGTGGAAGTTCACCTACCGCCAGTATCGAACAAACGGATGCTCGGAGGCTGGTCAAAATTGACCAGATATCCGCGGGTGCGATGTTATGCCAACGAAATCTTCGCCAAGGGCCAAATGCGAGGTAAAGAAAACGACGAGCGGGTTTCTGCAACCGGACAAAAGGCAGAGTTGGCGGGTCGGTCCAGCCTTGTTGCGTCCTAAACCTTTTTGAGCCATGGTTGATGGAGTCTCTTGCGACCGTCACCATCCCATTTGACGACCGCGTCATCTTCGTTAGCCTGCTCCACCGTGCCGAATTCTCCCGTCGGCTTTCCAAAGTCGCCCAAACCCTCGACGCGATCTCCGGGATTCAGTTCCTGGCCGCTGATGGAGGGCTCAACAAGGGGTGGCTTCCTGGCGCGGTCTGAGTCAGGGGCCGCCCCAGGATGCGACAGGGGTGGTTGGGGAGCTTTCGGCAGCTTCGGTATCAGAACAGAGCTGAGATGCGTCATATTCTATCGTTTCTTTCCAGGAGGCCAGAGCTGCGCCATTCACTGAAGACTATTCATCTCTTCGATAAATCCAGAATAGGCTGGGATAGATCAATATGGCTGATCCACAATGCACACTTCTGAGAATAAAATTGCTCAATGTGGGACGGGCGCAGGTTTTACAATCCGCGGTCTGTATGTGAGGTCTTTCGCCATGCGGGAGGGAAGCGTACTGTCGTGCTGGCAACTTCGTTCAATGACGGCTCCATCAATGGGAGTCTGCCTGGCCTCGAAAGTGAGCAATTCTGAAACAGCTGGCACGATGGGCGACACCGTATGTTGTCTGCGACGAAAAGACGAAACGCAAAACAGAGGGCTGTCTTCCATGGAAGGGGCGGCAGCCCCAACGCCGGTGGTGCGCTGGGATCCCTCAAGTTCTGGCGCACCCCCATCCGCCCGCCAAAAAACTTTCCAAAGAAGGTGTCACAAGGGAGAAAATGAATGGCCTCGAGAGAGCGCCAGTGACGGCGTTATCCTGACGGGTCGGAGGAGATTATGCGAAACAAAATCGTTGTCTGGCTGATTGTGCTCATCGTGGGTTTCCTTGCCGGGTTCATTCCGCAATATTTCAAATCACACCAGTTAGAGCAGAAAGTGTCCGCGTTGACCAGCGAGGTCGACGCATGCCGGTCTGCCGAACAGCTGTCGCAGCTTCGCGCTACCGCCACGCTGATGTACCTGGAAGCGACGCAAAAGAATTACGGAACTTCTGGAGATTATGCCGGCCGTTTCTTCGATCAGGCGCAGCGCCTTGCGAGCAGTACACAGGATGAGGCCCTACGCAACCTGCTCCGGGAGATTCTGGCCACGCGCGATCAGATCACAACAGATTTGGCAAAAGGGGATGCCGCCGTCGTTTCCCAGATGCAGCCCGTTGTCTCAAAAGTGGAGCTAGATACAAAACGGTAGCATTGACGTCATCCTTGGTCTGCATGGCATATTCGTCGGACTCGCCTTGACATGGCCAGAATGCTACGACAGGGGAAAAGAGAGAAACCCGTCTTCATGAATGGAATGGCCCCGGAGATGACACCGCCGTCATAGCCAAAAAGCATGCCTCCCAGCGCCGAGACGAGAGCAGCGAGATAGACAAAACACGGCCCGTTTGCGTGATTTGTTTCCGCCGCCAGGTCCTTGGACTGATAAACGTTTTCCGCTTCCTTTGCATTCACCCGTTTCATCGTGTTTGGCATTCTGACCGCCGTCCTGCACGATAGCCCAAGCGAATCTTTCGCACGAGAGCTCAATACAGCCTAGTTTGATTGACAGAAAGCCTGTCGAAATTATTTGACCTAGCGGCTCTGTGGTGGTTGCGAACCCGAGACTATTCCCGTATCTGTGAAATTGCCGGCATTGGCTGCCTGTTCATACAACGCAACCTTTTCGCAATTCGCGGCGTGAACAGATCGAGGCGTAGCAGGGAGAGGAACGAGGGCTCGCAGTCTTGTTCCATGACCATCCGATTCTATTTCAAACGTGCCGTTCAGTAAGTTCAATCGCTCGTGCATCCCGGCCAGACCGACACCTGTGTCCGAACTTGCTTGACGAAGTCGCTTCAGCAGACCCGCTGGTATGCCGTGCCCGCGATCTTGTACTTCAAGGATTACTGTTTTGGTTTGGCGCTGAAAACGAATCTCGACCTCAGAAGCTCCAGAATGGCGATGCACGTTCGTCAGGCCCTCCTGTAGCACACGAAAAAGGGCGATCTCGATCGCTATAGGCAAGCGCTCATGCTCGGTCGCGAGATCCAGCCTTACCTTGATTCTGCTCCGCTTGGCGAAACCGTCGACATACCACTGTGCGGCGGAATTGAACCCTGCCTCGTCCAACAGCGGCGGATGGAGCAGGTAGGATGTGGTGCGAATCTCCTGCAATGCCTGATCAGCCAATGCTGCAACCTCGGACAGCAGGCCGGATCTGGAGTGGTCTTGCTCCAATTGCTCCTGCAAGCGCGCTACGTTTATTTTCAGCGCGGTCAGCGTCTGGCCAGCGCTGTCGTGCAAGTCCCGAGCCACCCTTCGTCTCTCCTCGTCTTGCACCGTGAGAAGCCGCTGTGAAAGATTCTGCAATGCGACTGTGCGTTGTAGGACCAGCGATTCAAGTTGAGCGTGGGAGAGCGCCCATTTGCCCGAATGCTTTGAAACTGTCCGCATTTGTTTTCCCCTTTGCCGTTTGATGACAAAGAACACTTCTTTCATTCAGAGTTCCGCAATGTTCCCACTTTGGAATTCGGAGGTCTGATCAAAATTGCTCATTCGAATTGAGGGATGCTTTCCAGAAACGGTTCCGTCCGCCTGTTAGGAAAAAGACCAATCCTCTGATTCTCTGCGCAGGCTCCCGCGAGCGGTTTGTGCCGACTATTTCCGCCAACACTTTTCGACGGACTTGGGGATCCCTGTCGCGGGCATGCAAGGAACATATCGTCTCGAATGGTCGAGTCGCAGAATTGGGGGCGCGCTGCGTCAGCGATTACTGGCTACAACGATCTGTCGGTTGAGGATGCCCACCGCCTCCGCAAGAGTCAGGTTGTCGGGCACTCGGTGAAAGTTGCTGTGGTTTTCCGTCTCCTGCACGCCGATTGTCTTGAAGAGGAGGGCTTTCCCTGTCATGCTTACGTCCAGGACGGTCATTTCCCACTGACCCGGCGCTACCTCCGCCTGCTTAAACTCAAAGTTGCCTCCCTTGTCCAAGTGTCCTAACAGTCCGCCTCCGAATTTCACATCCTCCACGAGGTGGCCACTGAGGGCTACCAGTCTCTCTTGTTTGGCATCGACCGTCATTTCGCCCTGCATGCCGTAGAAAACGCGGGCTTCGATGGAAGGTGGCCGAAAATTCGGGTTTGGTCTGAAAGTCAGTGTTACAAGGTCTCCCCGGCGGCCCGCGTATGTGAACCTAAACACGTCAGGCAGAATCTTGAACAACCCCGTTCCTTGTTCTGTCTTCTTGTGGAGCGCCTGCTGTAATTTCCGTTGTTCATCCGGATGGTTCACCAGCCTCTGCAGGCGCTGGTTCTCTTTCTGGCGCTGTTCGTCGTCAAGTGGGTGGCCATTCACGGAAACAAGTCGATCGAGAGAACCATTACTTGTCTCGAGAATTTCCTGAACTTGTTTTCTCCCGGAGTCCTCCTTTTCGAGTCGGTACCTCCAGTGGGTGTGATCCTCCTCCTGGGTTTTCACTTCATTCGCGACCACCCGCCGCGCCAGTTCGTTAGCCGACACTCCCAGACTTTCTGGATCCGATTGGGAGAGTGCGCAGGACCCGAGCAGAATGGTGGTGGCTAGGACGATGGCGGCATTGCGAATCGATCTCAACCGCGCTGATGACGCAGGAGCCCGGTACGTTTTGATCAAGATCTGCACCTCGTAGTCCTCCCATCGGAGGCACGTTGTGAATGACTTCGACGCGATATCCGCCGCGGTTGGGTCGCTCGCAAGTTCCACTATGGAACCAAGCGCACTGAAAAGCTGGTCAAAAGGGCGCACTCTCCCTCGACGCTCGCGGTGAGGAGGGGCGCGGGAATTGCGAGGACACTGCGAGGCCACCGAGAAACGCCGACTGACGGACGAACACCGCGGACGAACGTATTACTCAGAAAGCCGCAATCCGAGATTTCCTCCCGAACTGTTCTGAGAACGATCGTCCGCGCCGCCGGGCGCCACTGCCGAATTCGCTTTCCTCAGTTGTTCAAGCTCGACCTGAACTTTGGCCCACTCTTTTGGCTTGCGCTTGGTGGCGTAAGGCGCATCCGGATGTCCGAAGAATTCCAGGAGTTCGGCCCGAACCGCGGGCGGAGCGCCACTAAAATTCTGCCTGGCTAGCACGTCGAGCAGCTTGGCGTGCGTTTCATCGTTGAGCCGATATTTTCCCGGAGCCGATGCTGCGCCGGTATCAAAATTGTTGTTGGGCAGGTTCGGCTGACCGGTGGCTACCTGGTCCAGCAGCTTCCGATAGCGTGCCAGGCTTGCGTTGAAGCTGGCTTCGAACATACGTTCGGCCTCGGGCGTAGGCGTCCGGAGTTCCAGTACTCTAAGCGGACCTATCTTTGGGAGAATCCTCACAAGAAAGGCGAGAAATCTCTCGCAAAAAGTGGGCGGCTGATAATCCTTTCCCCAGCTCTTTTGATAACTCGCGCGCGACAGATTGTAGAGAAACTTCTTTTTCGTCATGCCGGGCTGGTCCTTCATGATGTCATCTTTCTTCAGGCTCCAGGCAATGCGCGTCGCTTTGGGGAGAAGTTGACTGACGTCGTGGCGGTAAGAACCGAGTACCTTGTCCTCGTCCGAGAGAACGTTCTTGAGATCCAGGCCGTATGTTTCCCGAAAGGCTTGCTCGAGAAGGGGAACTGAAACTCCAAAACCGATGAAGTCGTGGTAGCTGTCCGGAGCGTAACGTCCCTGCGCTATCTCCAGAACGTCGAATCCGAATTCCGTCTTCACGTGGGCCAGCGGGTTTTGTTCATACGTAATTAGGTCGCCGTACTTCTTTTTCAGCTTCGGATAGAGGAGGGGGACTGAGCGATTGGTGGCGATGGGATGGCCGTCGTTGTCCGCGGCGTAGTGAGAGAGCGCTCCCAGCGCAAAAGCGTAACCGTCAAGATCCCTGGCATCGCGCAGTAGAGCCAGGATGAAGTCTCCGCTCCTTACGTAATGCGTCAGGTCGCTGAAGAAGAAATTCCCGTGTGGGTAATAACCCATGTCCTGGATAATGGCGCCGCCGTAGGCGTATCCGTGCGCTTCTTTGAGTTCGGCCGCCGTAGAGTTGGGAAAACGCTCCAGAAGTAACGGGCGTAGGTTGGTGTTCCATGCACTGTCGATGATGGCTTCATGAGCAAGGACGGCATAGGCTGCGCTCTGAGCCGGCGAGCCAAGAGACAAAACAAACGCGAGCGCCAGGGCACAAAGCTTAACGATTCGTGTTCTGCCGCTGCCGCGCCGCGTTCTATCCTTCACTGTCGCCTCTTTCGAACGATAGGAATTCCCGACTTCAAGTCTGGGCACGCCTCTCGAGGGGCCGACCAGGTTGCTGCTCAGACGCCGGGCCTAACAAACTGATTGTAGAGCGAGGCAAAGGCAGCGCCACCGATGAGACCATCGGCGGCCCCGTAGAGCGTCCCAACCGCAACCCCTGCAATGCTGCGAGTTGCATGGTAGCCGAAGTACACCGACGAGATTGTCTGGAGGAACTGCTGACCGTAGTGACCCCAGATCAAATTGGCCAGGCCGGCCACCAGCATCGCCGATCCCCACAGGATTGCCGATGCCAAGGCCACTGCTTTGGTGCTGAGTTTCATAAATTGCTCCTTGTAAGCATTTTAGTGTAAGGCTACCGCATCCTGCTCTCTCGCGAAGTTTTCTAATAGTGACTTAAATTTCCCGCGTCCTGGCGCCATCGTGAGGTGAACCTGTGTTTTAACAAACCGGCTTCAATGCCCCGATCTTGAAATGTGTTCTCTTCTATACAGAAACACTTTTCTTAGTGACTAATAATTAAGCGTTGGCCGCCTTCGTACTGCGAAGTTCAGAACACAAAACCAAAATGGCGATGACAAAACCGGACGGTGTACGCACCGAAAGTGGAGGATAAAAAAATGTTGAAACGTCTTCTGATCGTCACAACGCTAGTTCTGCTGGTAACTGTAACCGCTGTCGCTTCGGACCGCGACGACGATGTCAATCGAACCAACAAAGCGACCCAGGTCTTCAAAGAGATCATGAATACGCCCGACCAGGGCATTCCTCAAGAACTACTGGAATCGGCGAAATGCATCGCCATTATCCCCGGGGATGTGAAGTTCGCCTTTATATTCGGAGGCAACTACGGCAGGGGACTGGCAACCTGTCACACCGGGCATGGCTGGAGCGCCCCTATGTTTGTGGCCATTGACGGCGGGAGCGTGGGTTATCAGATCGGTGGCTCGTCCACCGACATCGTGATGCTCTTCATGAACGATCACGCGTTGAAAAGCCTGCTCAGCGACAAATTCAAGCTCGGAGCCGACGCCTCTGTCGCGGCCGGACCCGTGGGCAGGAACGCCTCCGCTGGCACGGACCTGAAACTCAATGCGGAGATTCTATCTTATTCGCGAACCAAAGGCGTCTTCGCGGGGGTGAGCCTGAGCGGCGCCGTGGTGCAAGCCGATAAGAGCGGAGACAAAGCCATGTATGGCCACGAGGTCGACCGCCATGACATCCTGGACGGCAAAGTTGCCGTGCCCGAATCGGCGCAAGCGCTGCTGCACGAAATTGGCGGATACGTCCATGAAGCCAAAGCCAAATAGTGAACTTTGAAGCGAAGGAAGTCTAAGTTGTAGGAGGTTTCCTAGCAACGAGCAGGCTCGTGCTGCGCATCAGATTGAATGGAGGACAATATGTCAAGAACAGCAATTGGTTTGTTTGAGAATCCGGGCTCGGTCGACGAGGTCGTTCGCGATCTCGAGGCGTGTGGTTTCCCCCAGAAGGACGTCCGCGTGCTAGGCGAACCCCGGGAGATGGCGGGTAGAGGAGTCATGAGCACCCCACATACGGACTTTGAAGTGGGCTTGATTCGTGATCTCACGGCGTTCGGCGTCATCGAAGCGGACGCGGAAGCTTATATGCAAGGAGTACGGCGCGGAGGGGTCATGGTTTTCGCGACGAGTTCAGGTGAAAAAGCGGACGCGGCCACCCAGATTATGAACCGCCATGGTGCGGTGGAGTTAGAAGAGATCAGCGCCTCGCGGCCGAACCTCCCGAACGTGGATGCCGGAGAGGTGACCCCCGTCCACAATATTTCTACCCAGACTGGGAGGTCACGCTCGCCCGGGTCCGGCGCTCGCCTTTTCGTCTGGTAGCACTCTTTGCGAAATGAGGAACGGGCGGGGAGTCGCGGCCGGCTAAAGGGACAATTTTGTCTGGTCGCCGGCGAAACTCAAGATGCAGGCACAAATCAAGTTCGGTCGGATCGCCGGCTCGAGGGACTCCTTTTCTGCAGGCATATTCTGGGTTTCCTGCAGGACCATGCTGGATTGCACAGTCGGTGAATGAGAGTGGGTTCTGCCCTGACGGAGGGTTGCGTGATTTCGTGGCAAGTCATCGCCCGCCCGGATGGCGACAAAGGTCACGCTCGCGGCCTAGTCTAGGTCAGGCCCAAGTTCAAATTGGAGAGACTGATTGGCAAGGAGCCATGATGAAGATCAATCCCGCGGAACAGGTTTTCGAGGAACTACTTCCGTATCTTGAAACGCTGGATGCTCAGATTGGCGCTGTCGTCCAACTCTTGAAGGACAAGGGCATGACGACCCATGAGGAATTTGCCCAATACGTTCAGCGGGCCGATATGGCCAGTGACATTAGGAAGCGCGGACTGCGCGTACGAATGGAATACCTGTTTACCAACGCTGCCAAGCGGAGCGCCGAATCATGAGCCAGACGAATTCCGACATTCAGGATATTCGTCGATACGGAAAGGATCACCATGACCGCAAGCACTTGCCATCCCGGCGACAGCAGCAAGACCTTGAACAGGCTGCCACAATTGGCTGAGCCGTTAATGCAATTTGATCTGGTAAGCGAACTCCAGCAACTCCGCGGCGAAGAATCCTGGCAGCGGGAGACCGGCCGGAGCTCCAAGACGCTCGCGAAGTATCCCGATTTTCGGATTGTGCTGGTCTTGATGAAGGCCAATACCCAAATGAAAGAGCACAGGGCCGAGGGGAGGATCTCCATTCATCAATTGCTGGGAAAGGTTTGTATCCATCTGCCGGATCAGAAAGTCAACTTAACGGTGGGACAATTGCTGGTCCTGGATTGCGGCATGGTACACGACGTCGAAGCGTTGGAAGAGAGTGCGTTCTTGCTCACCGTCTCTTGGCCCAAGGATCCATCGGGATCCTGAGGCGGACGTGTTTGGGGGTCCGTGGAGATCTCGTGCTAGCAGGTTGCTTACTTGTCGTGGAAGGAGACGATGATGCGAGGCTTTCTATTGGGGATTGTCGCTACTCTTCTGGTAATGCCTCTTGGTGCCTGGGTCTATCTCAGATTCGGCTGTGCAAACCTCCGCGCCGATGCTGGACCCTCCGAGTTCGAATCGACACTTGCCGTCACAGCACTGGAAGCCTCTGCCGCGCGCCACGCGCCCAAACAGATCAATCCGATTCAGCCGACTGAAGCGAACCTCGTGGATGGTGCGCGGCTCTACCGGGACAAATGCGCCGATTGTCATGGCAGGCCTGACAACCCGGACAGTGATTACGGCCGCTCGTTCTATCCACGTGCTCCCCAGTTCATGAAGGCGCCGCCTCGAATGACGGATCACGAGAAGTTTTTCATCATCAAACACGGGGTTCGCTGGACAGCCATGCCAGCTTGGGGGAACATCATGGCGGACAGTGAAATTGGACAGGTGGTGACGTTCCTGAACCACATCGACAACTTGCCGCCGCCGATTCAACAAGAACTACACAGGCCGGGTGATTGAAACCAAGCCGAGAACCTTTCCCCGCCTGCGCCAAAGCGGCATGGGCGGTGGCGGGAGTATGGATGATCTCAGCGGCAGTTAACGGCTACTGGTTTCCATTTCCACGGCCTCGGCGGCGCAAAGTTTCCGGTCCCGGTGTGGCTCGGTGCGCCGGGCACCCGAGTGTAGTTCACAAGGTTCCGCAATCGCCGCACCACAAGTTGGACAACTCACGGATAGCATCTCTTTCAGGGTGAGTTCTTTGGTCTTCATAGCCACATGATGCGACTGCACCGCATGTGGAAAATGTTCAATACCGCTCATTTTAGACGCATTAGTCACCGTGACAGGCTTCATTGGCCACGCTGGCGTTTTTTGATGAATCTGTACAAAAGTGAACACCTTTCGCAACGCAATTCTGCAAAAATGTCGTGGAGTGTAGTTCCACACCGGGAGAAGTCTTTGGCACAACCAACCGCATCGGCGAAGAAGAAGCACGACTTCGACCCGAGGAAATTCCTCGCCACCATCGGCGAGGGTAGGAAAGTCGTATCCTTTCCCGCCAAAAAAGCAATTTTCACCCAGGGAGAGGCGGCTGACGCAGTCTTCTACATCCAGGAAGGCAAGGTCAGGCTCACGGTCGTATCCCAGATTGGCAAGGAAGCAACCCTGGGCATATTGGACGCGGGAGAGTTTTTTGGAGAAGGTAGCCTGGCGGGACAGCCTTTACGCATGGGGTCTGCAACCGCCATGACGGAATGCGAGCTCCTGAAAATTGACAGGAAGGCGATGATGCTTGCCCTCCACCGGGAACACACGTTCTCGGACTTGTTCGTCGCCTATCTGTTGGCGCGGAATATTCGCTACGAAGAAGATTTGGTTGATCAACTTTTCAATTCCAGCGAAAAGAGACTGGCTCGGATTCTGCTCTTGCTGGCACACTTCGGCAAGGAAGGCGTGCCGGAGCCCGTAATCCCTAAGATCAGTCAGGAGACCTTGGCGGAAATGGTAGGCACAACCCGGTCGCGGGTCAGTTTCTTCATGAACAGGTTCAGAGAGTTAGGCTTCGTTGACTATGGCGGGAGCGGGATGCGAGTTCATAGTTCACTTCTGAATGTCGTTCTCCACGACTAGCTTGCGCGCCTCACCCCGCAACATACTGTCTTCCAGAGTCACGATCATGCTGCCCCCCGAGGGCGCGACTGGATGACTTGCTAAGGCATCGTGGGTCCGCGTTTTGGAAGCCAGAACTTCGATGAGATTGCCTTTCACGGCCCCTGTCCAACGATTGGACCAGTCTTTTGACCAAGACTCGTGAAGGTGACAACCACAGGAGAATATTCATCGTGAAAGCGAATGCAGAGAAGCCGCCGACGAAGTCCGATTCCGAGGACGATCTGAAATCCCTACCCCTGCCGGAAGTCGAGAAGAAATTGGGTTCGTCCCCGAAAGGCCTGAGCCAGGCCGAAGCGGAGAAACGGCTGACACAATATGGTCCGAACGAGATCAAAGAGAAGAAGGACAATCTGTTCCTGAAGTTCCTGAGCTATTTCTGGGGTCCAATTCCATGGATGATCGAAGGCGCAGTCATTCTGTCCGGCGTGGTTAAGCACTGGCTGGATTTCTTCATCATTCTCTTTCTGCTTTTCTCCAACGCCGTGGTGGCATTTTGGGAAGAACATCAGGCGGGCAACGAAATTGCCGCGTTGCGGGCCAAGTTGGCGACCAAGGCCCGCGCCCTGCGAGATGGAAAGTGGACGACCCCGAAGGTCGCGGAACTGGTACCGGGCGATGTCATCCGGTTGATGTTGGGGGACATCGTGCCGGCGGATGCGCGTTTGTTGGCGGGTGACCCGGTGCAAGTCGACCAGTCCGCGCTGACCGGAGAATCTTTGCCCGCGACCCGCAAGCCGGGCGAGGCAGTGTTTTCCGGATCGATTATCAAGCGCGGCGAAACCGACGCGATGGTGTACGCCACCGGTACCAACACCTATTTCGGCAAGACTGCGGAACTGGTGCAGGATGCTCATACCGTCAGCCATTTCCAGCGTGCCGTGCTCAAGATTGGCAATTACCTGATCGTTCTTGCAGTGGCTCTGGTGGCGGTGATTGTCACCACGGCGCTGTTCCGCCATGACCCGATGCTGAGCACGTTGGAATTTGCATTGGTGCTGTTGGTGGCGGCAATCCCGGTGGCGATGCCCACGGTGTTGTCTGTCACCATGGCGGTCGGTGCGCGTCTGCTGGCAAAAAAGCAAGCGATTGTGACCAAGTTGGCGGCGATTGAGGAACTGGCGGGCGTGGATGTGCTGTGCTCGGATAAGACCGGCACCTTGACCCAGAACAAGCTGACGCTCGGAGATCCATTCTGTGTCAATGGAATTGCTGCAGATGAAATCATCCTCGACGCCGCCCTGGCTTCACGCGCGGAGGACAAGGACACTATCGATCTGGCTGTGATCGGCGGCGTGAAAGACGACAAGAAACTCAAGAGCTATCAGGTCCTGCATTTTCAGCCATTCGATCCGGTGCATAAGCGCACCGAAGCCACCGTAAAGAGCCCCGACGGAAAACAGTTCAAGGTGGCGAAAGGAGCACCGCAGGTCATTCTGCAGATGGCGACCAACCTCGCGGAGGTAAAACCCGCGGTTGAGAAAGCCGTCAACGACTTCGCCGGACGCGGCTTCCGCTCCCTGGGTGTGGCCCGCGCGGATGAGAGCGACAAGTGGCAGTTCGTCGGCGTGTTACCGATGTTCGATCCACCTCGCGAGCAGGCCAAAGCGACCATAGCAAGCGCGGTACAGATGGGCGTGAAAGTCAAAATGGTCACTGGCGACCAATTGGCCATCGCCAAGGAAACTTCCCGTCAACTGGGCATGGGCACGAACATCCTGGATGCCAGCGTATTGCGAGACAAACAAAAGAAGACGGAGACTGCGGCGTCCATCGAAAAAGCGGACGGCTTCGCCCAGGTGTTTCCCGAAGACAAGTACAACATCGTCGATGTTTTGCAGAAGCACGGCCACATTGTCGGCATGACCGGCGACGGGGTGAACGACGCTCCCGCGCTCAAGCAAGCGAACTGCGGCACTGCGGTTTCCGGCGCGACCGACGCGGCCCGCGCGGCGGCGGACATCGTGCTGCTCGCGTCCGGCCTCTCGGTGATCATCGACGCGATCAAGGAGAGCCGCCGCATCTTCCAGCGGATGAACAGCTACGCGATCTACCGTATCGCCGAAACCCTGCGCGTGCTGTTCTTCATGACGCTGGCAATCCTGGTATTTAACTTCTACCCGGTGACGGCGGTGATGATCGTAATGATCGCCGTGCTTAACGACGGAGCCATTCTCTCGATCGCGTATGACAATGTTCATTACAGCGACCGGCCCGAGAAGTGGAACATGCGTCTGGTGCTGGGGATCTCGACCGTGCTGGGCGTTATCGGCGTTGTGGCCGCGTTCGGCCTCTTTTATCTTGCCGAGCGCGTATTTCATCTCGACCGCGCGCACGCCCAAACGCTGATGTACCTGAAGCTCTCCGTGGCCGGACACTTGACGATTTTCCTGACGCGCACGCGCGGTCCGTTCTGGTCGATACGCCCGGCTCGGATTCTCTGGATAGCCGTGCTCGGCACACAAACTGTGGCGACGCTCATTGCTGTCTACGGCGTGTTTATGACGCCGCTGGGCTGGCGCTGGGCTGGATTCGTTTGGGTCTACGCTCTGGCGTGGTTCCTCCTCAACGACCGCGTGAAACTGCTCGCCTATCGGATGTTTGATCCGGTCAAAGCACCATTGCCAGCCAACATCCCGGTCGATCTTACACAGCAGATTGCTACCCGGGCCTACGAACTTTATCAAGAGCGGGGCAGCGGCGACGGCAAAGCAAATCAGGACTGGCTTGAGGCGGAGCGAGAGACCCGAAAGAATCAGGCGGGAAAGAAAGACGTCGCTTAACCCATCGTTTTAAACACTCGGAGCCGCCAGAGCGCATCTCATGCAGGTGGTAACCACTGAAGGAAGAAGATGAAAATTCATTCCAAGGATTTCCGCGTACCGCATCACAAGAAGGTCGATATCAAACACTTGCCGACGGTGGTGAAGCCGTTTTGCGATTCAAAGAAGGAATACAAAAAGCTCCTGGAAAAACATGTCGCCGAGTTAACTTCGTTGCAGCGTCTTCACTACGCCTCCAACCGCTACGCGCTGCTGCTGATTTTTCAAGGGATGGACTCTGCCGGCAAGGACGGCGCCATCCGGCACGTGATGTCCGGAGTCAATCCCGAAGGCTGCGAAGTGTTCAGTTTCAAACAGCCGAGTGCGGAAGAACTGGAGCATGATTTTCTCTGGCGCACGACCTGCCGCCTTCCGGAACGCGGACGGATCGGCATCTTCAATCGTTCCTACTATGAGGAAGTGCTCATTGTTCGCGTGCATCCGGAGATTCTCCGCAACCAGCGGCTTCCGGAAAAGTTGCTCGACGAGAAACACATCTGGAAGGAACGGTATCGGTCGATCGTTGACCTGGAGCGCCACCTCTTTCACAATGGAACGCGGATCGTTAAAATATTTCTAAACCTTTCGTACGAGGAACAGCGCAAGCGGTTTCTCGAGCGCATTAACGAGCCCGATAAGAACTGGAAAGTCAGCTCCTCGGACAATCACGAAAGGAAATACTGGAAGCATTATATGGAAGCGTATGAAGATTGCCTGAACGCGACCAGCACCCACCACGCTCCCTGGTACGCCGTACCTGCCGACGATAAGGAGAATGCGCGGCTGATCGTTTCCCGCATTGTGCTCGACGCACTCAGGGAGCTTAAGATGGCATATCCCAAGACCACGGAGAAGCGCCGGCTGGAATTGCAAGCGATTGGCAGGGAGCTATCGGAAGAGAAGTAACGGTCTGGGGCGCTACGAGGCGGAGCATGGTTGGGAAGATAGGCATGGAATCTGAATCGCCAGAGACAGTGCGGCGACAATCCGTGGCCGCGCGGCAATCGACGCTCGACTTTTTTGATTCCACGCTGGAGTGGCGACGCGTGTTCGCCGAGACCTGGGGCACGTTCCTGCTGGTACTGGTCGCCGCCGGTGGCGGCGTAGTCGCAGCCATGAGCGGCGGCAGAGTCACCCTGGGCATGATAGTGGTCGCGCCCGGACTCATGGTAATGGCGATCATCTATTTCATGGGTGCAGTGAGCGGAGCCCATTTGAATCCGGCAGTCACGCTGGCATTCGCTGTGCGCCGCAACTTTCCCTGGCAGCGAGTCCCAGGCTACGTGGTCGGGCAAGTGATCGGAGGCATTGGTGCGGCCGCCTTCCTTCGGGCCATGTTCGGTACGGTGGGCGCACTCGGCGCGACGCTGCCGGGTCCGGGTGTGACCAGCGGGAAAGCTCTGGCGATGGAAGTGGTGCTTACGGCCGGGCTGGTGAACACGATCCTGGGCACGGCCTCGGGTGCGCGGAACATTGGCACCAACGGCGCTGTCGCCGTGGGCGGATACATTGCCGTGGCAGGACTTTGGGCGGCACCGATTACCGGTTCCTCGATGAACCCGGTGCGTTCGCTGGCGCCGGATGTGGTGCGCGGCGACCTGCACACGACTTGGATCTATCTCGTAGGGCCAGTGATTGGAGCTTTGATCGCAGTGGCCTTCGAGTGGATTCTCAAGGGGAAACCAACCGCGGCCGGCAGGATCGCGGCACAAGGCACGCTTGGCGACGACGATTCGGGTGGCCAGGCGGAGAATAGAGAGGAATAATCAACATGCCTACTAAAGAACAAGCCAGTAAAGTTGACCAGGATAGCAGCCGGATATCAGGGGACCAGAGCCTGGGCCAGGCCGGCAAGCCGACGAAGTTCATCTTCGAGGCGGCTTTGTCTACCGCTGTTGCCGCCAATGGCCAACATGCCGCCAAAGCGCCGAAACCCAAGGGACCGTTGTCGCCGGAGATGCTCGACAAGATGAACCGCTACTGGCGGGCCGCGAATTATCTCTGCATCGGTCAGATCTACCTCTTTGAAAACCCTCTGCTTCGAGAGCCTCTCAAGGCCCAACAGATCAAGCCAAGATTGCTCGGGCACTGGGGAACTTCACCGGGACAAAACCTCATTTACATTCATCTGAACCGGCTGATCAAAAAGCATGATGCGAATATCATTTATATTGCCGGTCCCGGGCACGGCGGGCCCTCGCTCAACGCCTGCTCCTATCTGGAAGGCACTTATACCGAAGTTCATCCGGAGATCACGCCGGATGAGAATGGCCTGCGGCTTCTTTTCAGGAAATTCTCGACGCCGGGCGGAGTGCCCAGCCACTGCGGGCCGCACGTTCCGAACTCCATGCATGAGGGCGGGGAACTGGGGTATTCGATGGTTCACGCCTTTGGAGCCGCTTTCGATAATCCCGGCCTGATCGTTGCCTGTGTCATCGGTGACGGAGAATCCGAAACTTGTCCGCTCGAGGGAAGTTGGAAGTCCGTCAACTTTCTCAATCCTGTGCGGGACGGTGCAGTCCTCCCGATTCTGCACCTGAACGGCTACAAGATTTCCGGACCGACAGTCCAGGGACGGACGAGCGACGAAGACTTAAAAGCTCTGTACATGGGACGCGGCTACAAGCCCTATTTTGTGGAAGGCAACGATCCCGAGGTCGTGCATCAACTCCTGGCTGGAACGTTGGACGATTGCTATGCCGAGATTCGAGCCATCCAGCAGGAGGCGCGCCACAGCGGGTTCAAGAAGCAGCCCATCTGGCCCATGATCGTCCTGCGCACGCCCAAGGGATGGACCTGTCCGAAGGAAGTGGATGGAATCCCGATTGAAGGCACCTTCCGCGCTCATCAGGTCCCGCTCGCCACGGTCCGCGAAAACCCGGGACATCTCAAGATCCTCGAAGCCTGGATGAGAAGCTACAAGCCGCAGGAGCTTTTCGATGAAAAGGGCAAATTCATTGCTGAGCTGGTAGAACTCGCGCCGGCAGGCGATCGCCGCATGGGAGGGAATCCTCACGTAAACGGCGGACGGCTGCTGACTGCGCTGGATATACCGGACTTTACGGATTATGCCCTGGAGATTCCCGGACCCGGCCAGGTGGTCGCGGAAGCTCCACGAAAGCTTGGCGATTTCTTCCGGGACATCTTCAAGCTGAATCCAACGAACTTTCGCATGTTCTGTCCCGATGAGACGAACTCCAATCGCTTGAACTCCGTCCTCGAAGCTACCCAGCGTTGCTTTATGGCGGAGACGGTTTCGATCGATGACGAACTCGAGCCCCGATGGCCGCGTCATGGAGGTATTGAGCGAGCATTGCTGCCAGGGATGGCTCGAAGGGTATTTGCTGACCGGGCGGCATGGCATGTGGTCTTCCTACGAAGCCTTTGCGCAAGTCGTGGATTCGATGTTGACGCAACATGCCAAATGGCTGGAGCAATGCCGCGATTTTCCCTGGCGGAGGCCGCTCGCCTCGTTGAATGTTCTGCTGACAAGTCATGCCTGGCGCAATGATCACAACGGTTTCAGCCATCAGGCAACCGGCTTTGTGGACAACGCGCTGGCACGCCGGAGTGAAACCATCCGCGTGTACTATCCACCCGACAGCAATTGCCTGCTGAGCGTCTTCGATCACTGCCTGCGGAGCCGCAACTACGTCAACATCGTTACCTGCGGAAAGCAGCCTCAGTTGCAGTGGTTGAACATGGATGAAGCTCTCGAACACTGCTCACGAGGGGCATCGGCCTGGAAGTTTGCCAGCAACGACGGAGGCGGAGAGCCGGACGTTGTATTGGCGTGCGCGGGCGACGTGCCGACCATTGAGACATGCGCCACTTCATGGCTTCTGCAGAAATATGTTCCCGGCATCAAGGTGCGGGTCGTCAACGTGGTGGATTTGAGCGTTCTGATGAGCCCGGACGATCATCCCCATGGCATGGACAACATGTCCTTCAACGCTCTATTCACCAAGGACGCACCGGTCATCTTCGCTTTCCACAACAACCGCTGGCTCATTCACACCATGGTTCACGGGCGCTCCAATGAAAGCCGCTTTCACGTCCGCGGGTATATGGATCAGGGCACAACCACCACGCCGTTCGACATGGTAGTGCTGAATAAGATGAGCCGTTTTCACCTTGCCATCGACGCGCTGAAGTATGTCGCAAGGCTGCGCTCGCAGGTTTCTGACGTAGTCGACATGTTCAATCGCAAGTTATACGAACACCACGACTACATTCGACAACACCTGGAAGACATGCCGGAGATCAGGGACTGGCACTGGACGGCTGATTTTAGCGAGGCGAGCACTCCTCCGCCGCTGGCCAAGGGACATCCTCGCGCAGGTTTGTTCAGCGACAGCTAGACGACTGCGTGCACCTTTGTTTCCCGTACGTTGGCGACGCTTTCCGGTGGCAAGACATCCGGCATGGCAAGGCCCGCCACGCCAATCCGGCTGTCGGCCATTCGGTATTTAGCGCTGCAGCGGTTCCACAAATGTGATTCGGGGATCCTCGCAACCACCGCCGCCATCAGGCCGCCGCTCATAGCCGGCCTAGCATGGCGAGTTACTTGTCCATCCGAGAGCAGAGAGGGCATGCCGCACGATCATTAGATCTTCGTTGGCTTTTACCACCCGCACCTTTACTCGGCTTTCGGGAGGTGAAATCAATGCTTCACCAGATTCGTTGCGCGGGGCGTCCAAGCGAATGCCCAGAAAATCCAAGCCGTCGCAGATGCGTTGGCGAATGACGGGAGCGTGTTCTCCAATTCCGCCCGTAAAAACCAGCAAATCCAGCCCGCCAAGAGCCGCGGCGTAGGCGCCAATGTATTTCCTGGCTCGGTAGCAAAACAGGTCCACCGCTTCCCCGGCCCGAGCATCCTGATCTGTATTGTCCAGCAAGACTTTCATATCCGCGGATGTCCCCGAAACCCCCAGCAGTCCAGACTGTTTATTCAGCAGGGTGCTCAAGTCATTTGCGGACATCTTCTTGCGCTTGAAGAGATAGACCAACAGGCCCGGATCGACATCTCCGGAACGGGTAGCCATAACCAGTCCTTCGAGAGGAGTGAAGCCCATCGAGGTGTCGATGCTTTTCCCGCCTCTGACCGCGGCCATGCTGGCGCCGCTACCGAGGTGTGCAATGATCACACGGCCGTCGGCGAGCTTTCCGTCGAGGGTGTGCAGTTCGCTCATTGCATACTCGTAGGAAAGGCCGTGAAAGCCATACCGGCGGATGCCTTCGTCGTAGAGGCGTCGCGGTAGCGCATACATGCGCGCAACTTTCGGAAGAGAGCTATGAAAGGCGGTGTCGAAACACGCCACTTGCGGAAGCTGGGGGAATTTCCCTGCGATGAATTTGATTCCCCGGATCGCCGCCGGCATGTGATCAGGGTCGAGGGGGATAAGCTGCTCGATCTCTGACAAGAATTCCGGAGTGATCCGTTCGGGGGCTTTGTGTCGAGGCCCTCCCTGGACGAGCCGGTGACCCGCTGCAGCCAATCGAGAGAGGTGGCCGTGTTCGCTCAGCCATGCGAGCATTGCTTCCAACGCCGCATCGGGCTTCCCAGAATCGACCGGGGAATCCAGCAAGATCGTCCCACTCCGATCTGTAATCTTCAAACTGCTGCCTTCTACGCCAGCCCGATCAACCGTCATCGAAAGGAGAAGCTCGTTATGGGAGCCAGATTCATAAAGGGCAGACTTCAAGGTCGAAGACCCTCGATTCATCGTTAAAATGCGTCTTTGATGTGGAACTGGCACAAGATTATGGTACAGAAATATCAGCTTCGATTCGCTCTTACAACTGGCGTCTTGCCGGCAAACAGTTTTCCCAGTTGTTGGTTGTACACGGTCGGGAGGTGTTTACCGGAACGCCCGGGTCATAGCAGCAGTCGTCCGGGTTGAATGATATGCCATTGCGGACCCTGCTTAGCAGGCCCATTGACCGAGCGCGCGGCACACGAGCCCGGAGCCGCTGTCGCAGCGGATCTGCCGCGGCTGAATGAAGAGGAGGCTAACGCAGAAGGGGAGGCTAGACGGCAGGGGGACGAGAGGTGAGAACGCGTCTTCGGCGCAGCAGCTTTCTCAGGGCACGCACGAAAATCGGTGGGCAGAGAGCTCTTGCCGCTCGGACCAGGACGTTCTTGTTTCCTGCGAGCATCTTCGGCTGGTAAAAGCTGGGGGAATAGAGCGAGCTGTGGGCTACGATGTCCTGATCCGCGAGACGCGCGGTATGGTAGTACACGATGAATGATTTACGGGACCGGCCGGACGGGCACGCCACCGGCGACGGCACTCCGTGGAAGTTCTGATCGGCAATCTCGAAAATCACCGTTCGGTTAAACACAGGTTCAACCGCACCTTCGCGGCGGGTCCCATTTGCGTTCCACAACTCGAACTGTCCGCCGTACTCGTGCTTCCAGGATTTGTTCAGATAAACGATCAGCGAAAGCCGCCGGATCAGTCCTGTCTCGTAGGATGTATTGCGGTCGGCATGGACATCAAATGCCCCGTTTCTTGGAATCACATGATATCCCCCGCCCTGCAGGTAGGGGTCGGGCAACAGTTCCCAGATACCCGTCACCTCCGCAAGGAAATACAGGAAGGGCGCGGAGTGCAGGAAGGAAACCAACTGGGACCCCGCGTCTCCGAGGTCTACCGCCGACCGCAGTCCATACTGCGTAAGATGGTCGTCGTTACAGTAGACGAATTTATCTGTGGTCAGCGCCGGCATTTCGTCCACCAGCCGATCGAGCAGAGCATCCTCAAACATATCGTCGATGACCAGGTACGGGAAGGGCCTCGCGGTCCTGTAGCTGGCGGCCAAATGGTCGAGACTCTCGTGAACATTGATCCTGCGCTTCAGCAGAGACAAGATTTCGGCATCGTGAGTTTGCGGCATCTGTGCCACCTCGCGTGACGTTACCTTCCGGACGTTACTCCGGAACCAAAACAGTGAAGTCTGAAACGAGCCCTCGCCGGAATCAGCATGTCCGCTACTCGCCGGTCGCATCTGCTGTCCGACGCGCCTTGGAAACCATCCAGTGTTCCCATAGTTTTCGAGGCCAGTGCCGGTCCATGCACGGCCGTTCGATGAGCAGGAAGAAGAAACCGCAGAACGCCAGTACGCAGGGCAGCACCAGCACCCCCTGGAAAAGATAGTACAGCCAAAAATTCTGGCCGATGTGCAGCGGTTTCGACGCACTGCCGACCGCGGAAATGACCAGGAAATGAAAAAGGTACAAGCTGTAACACATGCCGCCGATGTCCGTGATCGCCGGATGGCGGAAAATCAGCGAACATGCGCGGCCGCGAAACGCAGCCAAATACAGGACCACAATAAGGAAGGGAAGCAGGACGTGACTCCAGCCGGGGCTCATGAGCCAGACCAGGGGCCAACCGCAGAGGGCAAGAATGTCCCACATCCAGGAAACCTTCCAGGACTGGCGGGTCACATAGAGGTCGCAAAGCAGAAAGCCCGCCAGGAAGAACGGCAGATAATACGCGATCGAAGCCTGCAGGCGCGTGTGCAGCAGGTGAGCGCCCATAAGTGAAGACGCCAGCATAAGAACTGCGATTGCACCGCGACGAAGACGGGGGTTGCTTATGGCAAAGATGCTGGCCAACAAGGGAACAAAAACATAGAACTGGACCTCAACTTCGAGAGACCAGGCCACCAGATTGATGGTGCTGTCGGCGTTGTAGATGAGGTTATGTAGATATGCCATGCTGGCCAGCAGGTGCGGCAGAATTTCGGCACCGGTTTGGCGTCCCAGGGCGAAAAGAAGTCCAGCCCAGATCAGCAGGCTCAGGATGTATGGCGGCTCAAGGCGAGTCAGGCGCCGCAGGAAATATTGTTTCAAATCCACCTTCGCCGCACCCAGAAGGTAGGACGAGGCGAAGGGCACGCCAAGAATGAACCCGCTGATGGCGAAGAACAACTCCACTCCGCGTTTGCTGAGCCTGCCTACATTCACCGGATCGAAGCCCGGATTCGGGACCGCACCCCCGTGGCTCAATGAAGCATACAGATGAAACAGTACAACCGAAGAGATGGCCACGAACCGCAGACCATCAATCTGTGGAATAAACCGCTTCTGGGTGGTGATACGTCTGAAATTCCAGTTCATGGAACTCTAGTTAGTTCAGTAGTTGGTTTATCGTCCGGAAGCCGTCAGAAGCACGGGGACCGGCCCCACCTCGAGGCTGTGGCTGGAAATCTTGCGAGGCACTCCGTTTATGGGCGTCATTGTCCTCACCTTCCAGGACTCAGGGGGTGTGATGGTGGACGTGCCTGCGGGATTCCATACGATCCATTGGAGCGCACCGTTGCGATTCAACTGGCATTGCCAGTTCTCATCTGCGTCTCTCCGGCACCAATCCATGCGCGCACCTACCAGCCAGTCCTGGATGGTGGCGAAAGCCTGTCCCGCCGGGGTCAGAGTCCGGCTGTCGTCTTCCGTGGTTTGCAGCGCCACCGTGATGTGGTTGTCCCAGGCGTACCAATAGAATCGCTGTACGCCTTCGGCCCACAGAATGATATAAGCGCGCGCAAGGTAGGCAGCGCCGATCTCTGGAGACTCGATCGACCCCGGAGCCAGCCAGCCCGCTTCTGTATCCCAAAGTGGTTTGTCCTGGACGCCATTTTCCGCCATCACCTTTTTCACGGCGTCAACCAATTGCAGCAGCGCTTCCGGTGGCTTCGACATGTAAAAGTGGTAGCCGATCACGTTTACATATTGGCTGCCGCCTTCGCGGAGGAAGGTGTTCAGCCACTGGATCCCGGGGAAACCGGTGGCCGGAGGTGAAACCACGAGTGCCTGCGGATCGATGGTATGAATGATGATGGATGCCTCGCGGGTCATGGCGATGAGTTGCTCCATGCTTCCCGTCCAGAATCGTTTCACATTTGGTTCGTTCCAGATTTCGTAAGCATGAATGCGTCCCTTGTAACGCGTAGCGACGGTGCGCACAAAAGTCCGCCAGTCTTCCATATCGGCAGGCTCGGCCGCATTACCAGGCGCATAGCCCGAGGGTTCCTGCGGTCTGGTGGAAGCCCAGCGGGGCGTGAGGCCGAGCGTGAGAAGCACACCGGCATGATGCGCTTCAGCGATTGCCAGTGACCGGTCCAGGTTTTCAAATCGCCACTGGCCCTTGCCGGGCTCAAGATCAGGCCAGGTGACACGAGCATCCCACAATCTCCATTCCGGTAGCGGGACGCTCGGCCATGGCGTCAGGGGGTCGCTTCCATTCCGGCTGACCATGTGATGGATGTGCATGCCGAAGAGGCTCGCCGGAACCGGCACCGCAGGCGGCGTCAGCGTGAGTGGCTTGGATGGCGTGGCAAACAGCACCACGAGGGATGCAGCGATTCGAAAGGCCTTCATGCGGATAGGACAGGCGTCATTGGAGCCGCGGACTCATCCAGGGCCAGACACCGCCTGATGCCTCGTCTGAAATTCTCCGCCATCGCTTCGATGGTGTACTGGGACGCGCCGGCGAAGGCATTCGACTGCATCCTCGCCAGCAACGGGGGCGTAGAGAGTGCCTCCACCACTGCGTTTGCGTAGGCCTCCACGTGGTGGACTGTTTTGCGTCCGTTCTCGCCGTCGATGAGGTAACTGACCTCCGGGCCATGAATCGTCAGGTCCGTCGTGAACAGGGGCAAGCCGGCGGCAAACGCGTCCAGGATCGCCAGCCCGACCCGGCCCGGAAGCATAAAAATATCCGCCATTCGCAAAGCCAGGGCTTTTTCGCGGCCGAACTTCTGCCCCAGGTAGTGAATCCATGGTTCCGACCGTGCCGTTTCTTCCACCCAGAGTCGATCTGGGCCGGTTCCGATCACCAGCAATTGAAACGTCGGCAGGCGCTGGCGAACCAGCCGGGCTGCGGCCACCAGGAAGGGAACGTGCTTGGTGGGCTCCAGAATGCCACAGTAGATTCCCACCGGACCGGGTTCGAGCCTGAGGTCGAACCTTGCTTGCGCCACTTCCTCCTGGCCGATTCCTTCGATACTTTGACGCAGTTCCCCCGTGTCAACTGCGTTGCATACCGTCGTGATCCTGTCGGAGGATACGCCATGGTCCCTCAAGTAGGGGACGACGCTGGCCGTGTAACTGAAATACCAATCGGCAGCCTGCAGCGCGAGCTCCCGGAGCCAATGCGAAACCCACGTCTGTTTTGTCTCCCGGCAGGGCCCCAGCCCCCAGAGCGCCACCTTCTTGAGGCGGAGAGCGGAAAGCAGGAACAGCCAGTGGTTCATGATGTACTTGTTCTCATGTCCGGTAATCACAAGATCTGCGGCTGCAATTTCGCGCCAGAGATTCTGATAGATAAAGCGGTCCGCCAGCCAGTGGCCTGGGACTTGCCGCCCGAATCGGTGCGGCAGTACGCCATCGTCGCGAACCATACCGTGCAGCCCATGCGGGGGGCTGTAGGCCACGATAAGTTCGATTCCGTCGCGCTGCAGAATGTCATGCAGGCGCAGAAAGAAGGGGACGCGGTAATGCTTCATCTGCGCCTGGAGGATCAGGATTCGTGGCATATCTGGCGCCCTCCCGCTACTTCGAAGCTACCCATGAACGGTATGTCCTCGGTCGTGACCTGCCAGTAGATTTTCTCCAGGGCCGAGGTCTGCTTTTCCAGATTGAAAAGGCGGAGCACACGTTCGCGCCCGGCCATACCGAATTTGTGTTGCAGAGCCTGGTCCCGGAGCAGCACCGTCAGATATTCGGCAAGCTTTTGCCAGTCACGCTCGGGTGCCAGAAAGCCGGTGCGGCCGTGCTCCACCGCTTCGATTACGCCACCGGATGCGAACGCCACGACGGGTTTTTCCATGGCTTGGGCTTCGGCAAAGACCATGCCGAATGCTTCTTCGCCGCCCGAGGCAGCCTTGACGCTGGGGACAGAAAACACAGTTGCCCTTTCCATCCATTCCCGCACCTGTTGCGGGTTCTGCGCTCCCTGGAAGCTATATCGCTTGAGGCTGGCTCTGGCCTGTTCTTCCAGCTGCTTTCGCTGCGGACCATCGCCGACCATAACCAGACTGGCTTTCGGAAATTCCTCCTGAACCCTTGCCATTGCACGAATTAGATATTCAGGGCCCTTTCGCTCAGAGAGCCGTCCCACGAAAAGGACCAACGGGTCGGCTTCTCTGGGTTTCGGTTCATCTGAGGGAGAGAAGAAACCCGTGTCCACTCCTATGTAATGGACGAGAACCTTGTCTGCCGCAAAGTGCTGCTCCAAGAGTTTTCGGCGGATAAACTCCGAGACCGCCAGAAATTTGACGGCACCATCCTGCAACACTTTCTTCCTCGCGAGATACCGTCGGTGGCCATAAGGAACTTCGTTTGGCTGGGGCGCGATCGCAGTCGCGTCGGATCCGTGAAACGTCACGATGAGAGGCAGACGCAGCTGGCGGGAAAGAGGCAAAGCGCGCAAGCCGTCGGGGCCGAAATGGGCATGCACCAGGGCAGGATCGAGGGCGCGTAACCTTCGAATCAGGGTAGGAGCTTTTCCCGCTAACTTGAAGCAGATCTCCTGAATTCTGCCCGCGGCACTCCCCGGATTGATGACGTAGGTGCTAGCCTCTGGCAGATCGAGCCCCGCGACCCGGCGGGATCCAGCGTAGACGGGAGAGAATTGGCGCAAAGACTGTGCCTGGGCCCGAATGAATGTTTCCGAGAGATATAGAAGATGATCACAGAAGATGACGACAGTGGGGCGGTTCGTAGTCATGCGAGCTCCTCTCGACCGACAAATGACTGAACACGTTCATCCGCGGTGGGAGACCAGGCGGGGGACTCAACCCTGACCATGCTCGCCGAACAGACGGTGGCGACAAAGCCCATCCAGAGTACGGTATTCCCCACGAAGATTGTGCTTTCAGTCACCTGATAGAGCAACGTGAAAGCAAGATAGGCAAGGGGCCATAAGGCCTCTCGCTCCAATCCATCCTGGGCGAGTCTCAAGGCCCCGCGAATGGCGACATAATAGACAGCGATGAGAAGGCCCAGCCCCACCAGCCCCAACTGCAGTGTGAGGTCGATGAATCCGTTGTGTGCGTGCGGCACTTTCCAGTGCAGAACGCTGCTGATCCGGTCAGCCTCGACAGCCACATTCCAGAACGCGCTATATCCGTAACCGAGCAGCGGGCGTTCAGACGCACTTTCGAGTGCTAAAGCCCATATGTTGGTGCGGCCCGTGAGGGTTGCGTCGCGGCCCAACAGTTCAGTCAGATTGCCGATGTCCACGAACACGGCGGCCGAGGCGCTGAGCAGCAACACGCCCACGATTCCCGCAAACAGCGCCTTCGATCCGCGACGGCGCAGTCGAAAAATGGGCATCAGAGTGAGCATGGCGGCGAACACTACTAATGCCGTCCTCGAGTGGCAGAGCAAAATCAGGGCGAAGGAAGCCGCGATTGTGGCGGTGGCGACCAGCCATTGCCGCCTGCCGGCCCGTGTCCGCATGAGCACGATGATCGCAAGCAACACTACGAACCTTGCAAAATCGTTCTTTTGGACGAAGGCTCCGTTCCAGGCGTTGGGGTAGACCGTGTCCACCGTGGGAACCAGACCGTGGAAAAATAGCTCCACAAATACGCTGAGGCCGACCGCCAGGCCCAGCGCGTATTGAAACAGCCGCACCTGGTCGCGCAGGGAATAGCGGACGGCAAAATCGATTGCGAAGAGAGTGGTGCCCAGAACCGCGAGGCCACGCCGCACCGTGAGCCCCCCATCTTGCGACCACGCGGCCGAGATCAGGGCCAGCAACACCAGAAAGATCAGGAGCCGGTTGCTTTTGACAGCCTGCCAGATTTGGCGATGGCGCGGAACCACTCGGACGAGAACGACAATGTAGATCAGCGTCCAGCCGAGTTGCGTCCACATGCTCCCGTCCGTGACCACGTCCGGGTTGGAGCGGTCCATCGCCAGAGACAAAAATGCTCCCGTGCCCAGGAACAGCACCATGACAGAGAAAGCATTGCTGAGAAATTTGAGCGATATCCTCATGGACCAGAATCCACTGGCAGGCCGGTCGCCCGAAAGGGTGAAGAAGGATTACTGATCTGCGCCTCGTGCCCAAAGTCGGCGCCCTGCGCGTGAGTTGCCGACGTGGATCGGGGTGTGCACAAACGCGAGTACAATCCAACCGTCGCCTCGACGATCGGCGTCCATTCGAACGAAGACAAATCCGGCTGGGACGCTCGATGGACCTCTCGTGCCCAGCGCACTGCGTCACCAAGAATCGTGGGAGTGAGTTCGCCGCTGTAGGTACGCACCCACTCCGTTCCCACTCGAGCCTGCAGTTCGGGAAGCGCCCCTCGGGCCGGAACCAGCACTGGCCGATTGCACGATAAAGCCAACATGGCCGAACCGGAGTGCATGATGTCCTTGAAGGGGAGTACCACCAGATCGGAGGCGGCGAACAGAAGCGGAACGTCCTCCTTGGGGATGCTTCGCAGATCGAGCCTCACCCCCGGGTCGTCGCCGGCAGCAGCGATGACCTTCTCTTTGTACTTGTCGGAGTCAGGGCGGCCGGCGACGAGAAGAGTAGCCTCCGCCAAAGCGGCGTCGCGGAATGTCCCGATCAAGTGGGGGACATTCTTGTACGGCGACACTCCTCCGAAAAACAGCAGTACGGTACGCTCTGCATGAAGGCCCAGCGCGCGGCGGGCGTTGACCATGCCGATCGGCGAAGGATAGGCACTGCGGTAGTGGCCATGCGGAATCTCTGCGCCCTCAACTCGATGCAAGGCCGGCAGGTTGTCCTCCACCCATTGGCAGCATGACTGACTCATGCTGACGTAGCCATCGAGCAGTCTGGTAAAGACTTTCCAAAACCAGCGCTCCAGCCGGGGATAGGCTTGGGCGTGACTGCGGAGATTGTGAATGGTCCAGACGATGCGGGTTCCGCGCATTCGCAGCCACGCATTCGCGCCCAGCACCACAAACGCGCCGAGCAGAGCTTTTTGTGGCGAAAGATTCAGATAGTATTCGGGCCAGTGCAGATGAAAGAGGTCGTACTTGCGTCCCAGGACGCGCCAAAGAGAGAAATCTTCCACCTGCACTCCCAGACCGGCCATGTCGCGGTACAGCAGGTCGCCGTAAGGATTGTCGCCGGCCCGCATAGCAGAGGGGAAAATGAGTAATCGCATGGTTTTCCCCTTCGGAAGAGTCGCTACACTGGTTTCCTCGGCGGACTGGAGACGCATTCCCGCCCCAACGGCGGGTTTCCGGTTCGCCCGCTGTGAAAGTATCCAAGCGGCGGTGCCGACACCGCACGCCAGCAACGCATCTGACGCGATGCTCGACCAGGCAGCGCCGCGCCAGGAATATGCAGGGATGATCCAAAGATTGATCAGCACGTTAAACACTGCGACCGCTGCCTGGATGGCGGTGCGCAGCCCCTGATACCCCGCTCCGGTCAAGGAATCCGACATGAAGTAATGGAGAACTTTCAGTACCGGCAGAAGAGCCAGCCAGCGCAGCGCCTCCACCGTGTTGGCGTATTCCGGGCCAAGCAGACGTGGAACAACACCGGCACACAGAATCAGAGCAAGGCACGCACAAATGGCATAGACAATGGCCCACCTCAGCAGCCGCCTGGCATAGGCCAGCGTCCCCGAGAGACCTGCCATTCCGCTACGGAAGAAATTGGGATAAGCAGCCGCCAACAGCGACTGGATGGGGACAAACGCGACGTCAGTGAGCCGATAGGCGGCGCCGTAAATGCCCGCCGCTTCCAGCGTCCCCAGGCGCACCAGCATGGTCTTGTCAATGTCGTTGTAGATGGTCTGTGCGCTGAGGCTGGCGGAAAAGTACATGCCCTCCCGCAATTCGGAGGCCGACTTCCGCAAGTTGAATTGCGGTTTCCCCAGTTTCCGCAGTACCAGGAACAACGCCATCAGGGCAGCCAGCCACGTACTGCAACAGTACAGATAGCCCCATTGCAGAGCCGTCGGATGAGGATGGATCGCTATCAGCACGAGGGCGCCCGTGATCTTGCTGGCGCTGGCCATCACCTGAATGGTGGCGGTCCAATTGAGTTGTTCAAATGCCTGGAACGCCTGGCCGCACAGGACAATGAGGCTAAGCCCGAACAGATCGGATCCAGCCACGAGCACCACCAGGCGCAGAGGAATCGAGCCGGGCAGAACGAAATGCGAGACCAGCAATACCAGAAAAAGCAGGGCCGAGCTGCACAGTGCTGTGGTTGTGAGCGCTCGGCCCCAATTCAGGGAAAAAAGGCTGGGATCGCGGGCCACATTCTTGATCAGAAGGCTGCCGCTTCCCAGGGCCGCGAAGGGATAAAGGATCCCCACGAGAGCCACGACTCCGATGAAAGCCCCGTAATTGGCCGCGCCCAGCGAGCGTGCAATAACAATGAAATATGCCGCCTGAAGGACAAGGCGAAGTCCTTGGCCAAGCGACATCCACACCGTATTACGGGCCAGGCGGCTTTGCACGAGGTCAAGCATCACGGGAGAAGGCTCTTAGGAATAGAAACAGGTGGTCCGTTCATGGTTGTGAACCGATCAAGGACCCTCAGTCCAGGAGCGGTTCGAGAGTTGAAAAACTGCGGAAGGTTCAGCCCGCGGTCTGGAAGGAATACGCCGGCGGGATGCGCTTCGCCTTCCGCAATTCTTCTTCGATCCACTTGTAAGTTGCATCCAGGCCCGCCTCCAGCGAGATGCGGGGTTCCCACTGCAGAGTCTGGAATAACCGCGTATTGTCGCTGTTGCGCCCGCGCACTCCCTGGGGCTGTTTCAGATCGTGGCGTTTGACCAGACGTTTGCCGGCAATCCGGCTGATCAGGTCCACCAGTTCGTTGATGCTGACCAGGCGATCGGTACCCAGGTTGAGAGGCTCGTGGTAGTCCGATGCCATCAGCCGCATCAGGCCCTCCACGCAATCGTCCACGTGCATGAAAGAACGGGTCTGCTCGCCGTCGCCCCAGATCTCGATCTGGGCGCCATCCTCCGCCAGGGCGACCTTGCGCGAAAGGGCTGCCGGAGCCTTTTCCCGGCCTCCCTCATATGTACCCAGGGGACCGTAGACATTGTGAAAGCGCACGATGCGAGTCTCAAAGCCGTAATCCTGCCTGTAGTAACGGCATAGCTCTTCAGTGAAGAGCTTTTCCCATCCGTAGCCCGGTTCTGGTTCCGCGGGATACGCATCTTCTTCGCGAAGCGGACTTACGTCCGGGCTGGTCTGCTTGTATCCGGCGTACACGCAAGCCGATGAAGAAAACAGAAAGCGCCCGACCTTATTTACGCGGCTGGCCTCGAGCATGTGGGCGTTGATCAGGATGTTATTGCGAGCAATGGCGGCGTGAGAAGCCGTAATGTAGCCGATTCCGCCCATGTCGGCTGCGAGATTGTAGACCTGATCAATGCCGCCCCGGGTGCTGTCAAGACAGTGTTCATACTGGCGCAGGTCGACCAGATCGAATTCATCGGCTTCGGATGATTCGTACTCCGGCTGTTTCAGGTCAACGCCGCGAACCCAATTTCCTTCGGCCTTCAACCGCTTGACCAGATGATGTCCGATGAACCCACCCGCACCCGTAACCAGCACTCTTGCTCCTCTTTTCATGACTTCTCCTTAGGAATGAACGTTAGGTATGAACGATCTGGAACAGAGACACACTGTTCGCGTTGGCCAGTGACGAAGGGACGTTCAGGATTCGCGGATCAACTCCCAACAGACAGACCATGCAGCTTTTGGAATGACAACCAGATAGCGCCGCCATAGACGCTGCGGCTCGGTGCCCAGCCGGAAAAGCCATTCGAGGCCGTGCTCTTGCATCCAGAGCGGAGCCCGTTGCACCTTCCCCGAAATCATGTCGAACGCCGCTCCCACGCCAACCATCACTGGGACATCGAGGATCTCGCGGTGTTCCCGCATCCAGCGTTCCTGTTTGGGCGTGCTCAATCCCACCCACAGGACATCTGGAGCAGCCCTCTGCACGCGCGCGGCAATTTCAATTTGTTCCTCAGGGGTAAGTGGCCGAAACGGAGGAGCATAGGTTCCCGCCACCACAATGCCGTAGCGTTCACAAAGGATGGCGGCGAGTTCTTCCGCGACTCCGGGCGCGCCACCGTAGAAGAAATGGCGGCAGAGTGGTCCGGTTTCGCGACAGAATGTTTCCATCAGTTCCGATCCGGAAACTCGATGGTGCAGGGCATGGTTATGCCAGCGGCCCAACCACACCAGCGGCATTCCATCAGGGACGACCAGGTCGGCAGCGTTGAGGATGTTCCGGAAATTGCCGTGCTGTTGCGCCTCCGCGACCCCGTGCATGCCGGTCACGGCAACGTAGCGTCCTGACTCACGGTTTTGGATCCAGGTTCGTAACTGCTGGATTACCTCAGGCATTTGCACGGCGTGCACCCGTACACCGAGCACTGAGTAACTAGGTAACATGGGCCGGTTGCCTCCCTGCGTCAACTTCTGATGTCTTCATGGCCTGGCAATAGATGTCCATCAAGATCGAATAATTTCGTTCGGGTCGGTATTGCTGTTCATACTGTCGACGCGCCTGACGACCCATGGCGGCGACCTGCTCGGGATGACTCCATGCCCACTCGCATTTCGCCGCGAGGTCCGCCGGATCGCCTGGGCGGAAATGAAGTCCGGTTCGTCCATCGGCGATAACTTCCTCCATCGCTCCCAGGCGCGAACCGAAAACCGGCGTGCCACAGGCCATGCTTTCCACCATGACCATGGGAAAGCCCTCATACCAAAGACTGGGAACAACCAGGAAAGCAGCTTGTTTCATCGCAGCGCGCGTCGCGTCCGCGTTCAGACGCCCGCGAAATGTGATTGGAGACACATGGTTCAATGCCGCCTCGGCTTCCAGGCTGGCACGCAGTGGCCCATCTCCTGCGATCACCAGAGGAATTGGCGCATTCAGCCGGCGCCATGCGGCGAGCAAGGTAGACAACCCCTTTTCCGGTGCCAATCGGCCCACGAACAGGGCATAACGACCTGGCGCGCTGCGCTCACCCGGATCAGGGTCGACAAAATTGGGTTTGACATGGATCTTTTCCGCGGGCAGCCCGCCTTCGATGAACTTCTGCCGGGCAAACTCGGTGGCCACTACGTAGCCCGAAACCTTGTCCTGCCAGGTACGCCGCCGGCGATGGGTCTGCAGCATAAGAGCCACCGCCGCGGTGCTCGGCCTAGAGTCGCGGTAGCATCCGTGCCACACGCCGCGCAGCAAGCCATGATCGGTGCACTCCTCGCATCTGTGCCCGTCGCGAAAAAAAAGCGCCGCCGGACACAGCAGCCGGTAGTTCTGCAGGGTCTGCAAGACCGGAACCTGTGCTTCGACACACGGCTCGTAGACCGATGGGGAAATCATGAGAAATGTGTTGTGAACATGCACGACGTCGGGCCGGAATGTGGCCAGAAGTTTGCTTACCGCATATCTGCTGTCGTCGGCCGAGATGATGCGCGTCACCAGCGTCAGACGCGAAAGCCAGGAAAGCTGCTCGATTTCATGGTTGCTGCGCTGGTATGTCAGGACCTCGTGGCCATGCTCTTGCAGCAAGCGTCGCTCCTGCTCAAAGACGGTGTCTTCTCCGCCGGGCTGCTGGTAGGTGTTGTGGATGAGGAGGATTTTCATGCGAGGAGTTTCAGGCCAGGCTCAGGCAGCGCCGGACCCTCTCACGACGGCAGGGATGGTTTGCGCCAGGATTTTAAGATCGAGCCAGAGGGACCAGCGGTCGATGTACTGCATGTCCAGTTCCATCCAGGTTTCGAACGGGACAGAGTTGCGTCCATTTACCTGCCACAAGCAGGTGATGCCCGGCTTCACGCTGAAGCGGCGGCGCTGCCAGTCTTCCTCGAAGAGTTTGTAATCGCGCAATGACATGGCCCGGGGGCCCACCAGGCTCATGTCTCCTCTGAGAACGTTCAACAACTGCGGCAATTCGTCGATGCTCGTCTTTCTCAGAAACTTTCCCAGAGGCGTGATTCGCGGGTCGTTTTTGATTTTGAACACCGGTCCGCTCATCTCGTTGAGATCGAGCAACTGTTCCTGGACTCGTTCGGCGTCGGCCGTCATGGTACGAAACTTGTACATCCGGAAGCGGCGCTTGTTGAGGCCCATCCGGCTCTGGACAAAAAGCATTGGGCCAGGCGATGTCCACTTGACCAGCGCCGCGACGACCGCCAGCAGAGGCGCAACAATAACCAGCAGGAGACCCGACAGAACGACGTCGAGGGATCGCTTTGCCATGGCCGGCCACACTTCGCGGCTGGCCGAAGCCAGCAGAATCTCCGGGTCTGTGTCTATTTGCTGAATGGACGAGTGCGAGGGTGCGAGGTTGAAAACCTGGGTATCAAAGCGGACGGCGATACCGTGCTCGCCCAGGGTCGCCAGGTGCGCCGAGTGGTGATAGTAGGAGCGGAGAGGAAGGAAAATTGCCGCCTCGTCGACGACATTGTGCCGCAGAAAAGCTGCCAGGCCGGCGAAGTCAGAGCAGCGCGCCTGCCCCGATTCATCGAAATGGCGAATTCCACTCCAGTCCTCATCCACAAAGCCCACAATGCGGTAACCGAAATCCGGATTCAGCGTAACCCGGCGGGCGAAGTCGAGGGCACGCTCATTCGTGCCCACAATCAGCAGGTAACGCACATTGCGGCCATTGCGCCGGAGATAACGGAGAGTCGAACGGGCCACCACCCGCCCACAAGCCATCAGTACGGTGGAGTAGGCCCAGAAGAGAAGCGCAAACATCGGCCGGACCATCCAGATGTGGAAGGTCATGGCCATTCCCAGCAGGACGATTGACGCCAGCAACGTCGCTTTGCTGAGGTCGCGAAGTTCGGCCCGGTGGCTAGTCAGTCTTTTCGACTCGTACAGGCTGCACAAGACGAACAGGCTGTGACAGAGTGCGATGAGGAACAAAAACAGAAAAACCGTGCCCAGGCGGATGCGCATCGCCATGAAATCTTCCAGCGTCACGGTCTTGCGCGAAGCATAGAGAGATACCGTGGCCAGGGCGAAGGCAACTACGAGCATGCAAATATCGAATGCTTTTGCCGCGTGCTTTTCGAAAACTCGTTTGCTTTGGGGGAACATCAGCCCTCTGAAGACTCGTACCCGTATGCGGGTTTATCGCAGGAACTCCGAGAACAGGACCTGAACAAAATGTTGTCCGCGTTGAAATGAAGAAGCCGTGCTTGCGCTCAGCGTCACAATCTCCGGTAGACCGCCCGGGGAATCGGGAAGGTCCGCTTGTTGAGCACCGCGCCCAGAATGTTTACCTGGATGCCCTTCAGGGCCTCGGCTATCTGGCGCGTGAAATCGCGCCGCGTGACGTTGGCCTCCAGGACCAGGACCAGTCCCTGGGTCAGCCATCCCAGCGTGACCGCATCGCCATATTCGCGCAGCGGGGGCGCGTCAATCACGACATAGTCGAAGGCGCTGGCCAGTTCCGCCAGCCGGTTTTTCAGACCCTCGGACTTGAGCAGCGAAGGGAAATCAGGGGTTGGCGTTCCGCAGGGAACCAGGAACAGGTTTGCCCGTCGAAGCGGCTGCGCGAAGTCCGCGATCGCGCCATTGTCGCGCAAGGCATTGGTCAGTCCGCGGTCATTGTTTGCTCCGAACATCCGAGCCAGGGAAGGCGAACGCAGGTTCGCGTCCACAAGGCAAACCGAACCCGGCGTATTCTCCGCCAAGAGTTCCGCCGCCTGTGCGCAAACCCAGCTGCATCCGTTTCCGTGCTCGATTCCGGCAAACACCACGCAATGCGGGGGCTCAGCTTGTAACAGAAAGAGCCGCTGCACCAGTTGCAGACATTCCTGCTGGGCCAGCGGATCGAACTGCAGGGGCACGAGCCTGGCCCGGCCATCGTTCCGGTTAGTGGGCAGCGGATTTGCCGGAGGCACATCGGAGGTTGCAATATCCTCCAGGCCCAAACCCACACTCTGCATCAGTTCAAAATTCTTGCTCACGATACCTCGATTCAGATCGGCAGGTTGGTGGAGGGCCGAACCTCGGGCTGCTCGTTCCCGCGCATCTCTCGCAACTCGTCAAGGTCAACAGGGTCATCGTTTTCGAGAGAGGACAGACTCAGGTCCCTCAGGACCGACCTCACTAATTCGGCGGAAATCTCGCCGTTGTTCAGGGCGCAGCCCAGGGCCAGCGCGTTGTAGCAGATGTTGTTGATGTTTCGCGGAATGCCTCGACTGGAACTGGCGATCAGAGCCAGGGCCGCGGGTGTGAAAAGCGCGGCACGGGAACTGTAGCCCGCCACCAGCAGGCGATGCTCGATGTAGTGGCCGGTTTCTTCCAAATTGAACGGCCGCAAGCGGGCAATGGAGCAGAGCCGCTGCCGCAACTGCTCCAGGTCAGGAGACGCCAGATTGCTGGCCAATTGCGGCTGCCCGGCCAGGATAATCTGAATCAGCTTCTGCGCCGAGTTCTCAAAATTGGAGAGCATGCGAACCACTTCCAAAACTGCGGTGTCCAGATTTTGGGCCTCATCGATAAACAGGACGAAGCGCTTGCCCGCGCGATATTCCCGCACCAGCATCTGGTTGAGCTTGGCGTGGATTCGGACTGGATCGCCGTCGTCGTCCGGCAATCCCAGATCGATCATCAGGCTGCGCAGGAAATCGCGCGGAGTCTGGTGGGTCTGAAAAACAAAAACCGTTTTCGCCGACCGGTCGAGCCGTTTGACCAACTGGAACAGCAACGTGGTCTTGCCCATACCCGGCTTGGCAATCAGCGCCATGAACCCGCGGCCCCCGGTTACTCCGCAAAACAGGGAGGCCAGAGCCTCCCGATGGGTGCGGCTCTGGAATAGAAATCGGGGGTCGGGAGTCACTCCGAAAGGCTGCTCACGAAGTTTGTAGTGTTTAAGAAACATGATTTAAATCAGGCCCTCAACCTGGGGATGGCAACCACTAGAGGCAGCCTCAGCGCCTCCGCTACCTCTGCCGGCGTGCGGAACGACGGATCCATGTACTCCGCCACATACGCGGCGGCCATTCCACCGGCCAGTGAAAGAAAGAATCCCACGATGGCCATCAGGAAGGCGTTATGCACCGGGAAAGCCGGTACTGCCGGGGGAACCGCGATTGCGACGTTGGCAATTCTCTTCCTGTCCAGTGCGTCCGAGGTGCGCTCCTGTTCCCGCTTGGAGAGATAGAGCAAGTAGTTGTCTTCATTGGCCTTGTTGTCGCGCAGCAAATCCGCGCGTTTTAAGGCTTTCCCGTCCAGGTCCACCATGTGCTGGCGGAGGCTCGTGATCGAGCGCTGCAATGCCCCAGCATTCGCGTTCTGCGAGGCCAGGTCAGCTTTCGTGCGCGCCAGATCCTCGCGCAGAAACTCATAGGTGGGATCCCGATCGGTGGTCTGGTTCACGTACTTTGATTTTTCCGCGTCTCCAATGGCTGCTTGAGTTTGCGTGATCTCCTGGTTGACCTGCTGTACGAGCGGGTAGCTGGCGTCGTACTTCATGAGGAGCTGTCCGCGCCTCACCTGCGCGGCGGCGAGATTTCCCTGCAACTGTTGCAGCAATTGGTCTGCGGCATTGGAAACCTGTTGTGTGGTCGACCGTTGCGGTGTGGCGTCCATCTGATCGTGTACATTGCGAATGCGTCGTGTATCGACCGCGACGGTCTGCTGCGCCTGTTGCAGCGCGGCCAGCGAGTCCGCCAGTTTCAAGCCCAGATTGGTGCGCTCCTCATCCGGTGCGACGAGATGTTCCTGCTTGGAGAACGTCGCCAGCCGGGCCTCGGAGTCCTCCAGAGCTTCGTGGTATCTTTCGGCCTCCTTCGCGAAGAATTCGTAAGAGCCCGCCGGCCGGTGCACGGCGATGTGCTTTTCCAGGTAAGCGTCGGCCAGATTCTTCAGCACCTCGAACGCAACCTTCGGGTGCCTGGACCTGTAGCTCACGTTGATCAGGTTGGTCTTCGGCACCATTTTGACCTTGATCTGCTTGCTCAGCACTTCCACCGCCCTCGACACTCGAGTGTTCTCGTCCTGCGGCGGCACCAATCGTGAAAGCCATGAATCGGAGTTGGTCTGCTGCAGACCGCACGCCAGCACAACTTTCTGCAGAACGTCGCGGCTCTGCAGCAACTCGACTTCGGAATTGATCTCCTCCTCGGTCACCTGGGGCGCAAGTTGCGGTAACTGGGCTGTGGATTCGGTGGTTACCACGGGGTCCAGCCGTTCGCGATTGACCAATACTTCCATGCGGGACTCGTATTTGTGCGACAGAGAATATGAGGCAGCGATGGAAAGGACAAGACCTGCAATGAAACATCCCACCGCCAGGCGGCGGTGACGGAACAGAGGCGCCACCAGGTCGCGCAGTGTCGCTTCACTGGTCGACCCCTCCAGCAGATGAATCGCGTTGGGTTCGTTGATCATATTCGTCGCATTCGTGGCTTGGGGTTGCCGGTCACCACCACCGACATCGGTGTTTCACTGCGTGAACGCCGCCTGCGGATTGAACGCGGTCCCGACAGAATACGGAATGTATTTGCGGAATATTGTGATGAACTTTTCGGGCACAAAGAGCGTGTCGCCGGCCTGGAGCAGAACGTCTTCGTTGACGTTTTTCCCATGATAGATATCTTTGAGGTTGAGTTTCTTGACTTCAATCCAGTCGGGAGCGGAACGGCGATAGAGAAATATCTGCGTCTTCCCGCCGGATGTAAGCCCGCCGGCCATGGCGATTGCCTGCGACACGGTCGTGGCATGCCGCAATTCGTATTGGCCAGGCTTGGTGACCTGGCCGCCGGCGACAAAGAAAGGCTTCTGAAAATCCACAAGATCGACGTCGATGATTGGGTTTTTCAGGACGTGCGCATAGGCTTGTTTCAATGCTTCTACGATCTCCGGCACGGTCATGCCTTGAACGCGCACACTGTGGGTGCTCTCCAGATTGATATAGCCGTCGGGTTGCACCACTACCTGGCGATTGAATTCCGGAGAAAGCGGAAATGACAACGACAGAACGTCGCTCGCGGTAACCTGGTAACGTGGGTACCGCTGTTGCAGCATCGGACGATCCGTCTCGTTTCCCTGGCCGGGCGCGACCGCGGTGACAGGTTGTGTGGCTGAAATCTGTGGGCCCGGCCCTTTCTGGGCCAGCGCAGAAATCGCCAGGATGGAAGTCGATATCAACACGATCCAGTAAAAAATCCGGTTGGTAATCACGTTACCTCCTTTCGCAGACAGGTGAACGCAGCTTGTCGTTGCGGAATGAGACGATATCCTCGCAGACACAGCTTCGCCCTCTAAGTCCCATTCTGCTTACCACCTCAAGCTGGCCCGCGCTCGTAAGTCCCTTGTCTGCCGAACGGAACCCGACCTGGCTTACTCAAAACTCCCGGCGACAGCAAACCCGCCCGCTCCTAGATGCCGGTTGTCCTGTGTGCGGATAACCCGTCCAGCACAGTTAAGCCGAATCTCTGGCGCGGAGGGTTTGAATGCGGGCAAGATAATTTCAACCATCACCTCTGTGTCCAACGGTGGACACCTGCTGGTCAGTACAAACATCCCGCCCATTCCAATGTTTGTGCAACAGCCGATTTCCTGGTGCTGCCGTTCGTCGCGCCATCGGAAGAGCGCTGGCACCGCAAGATGGAATCGACGGAATGTCCTCCGCCCGCTTAAGCGATCCACAGTGAAGTCCGTGCGTTGTTCGTTAAGTCCGTGCATTGTTCAGAGACGGTTCCCACACTATTTAGTCTGTGCATCTCCCGCAAGCGGGTAACCTTCCACGGGTAACGGGTAGATCGCCTCCGGGTTACCCTGTATGCGGACTACAGGAGTTTTCTGATTCCCCCCGGGCACTGTGGTGCGATATGCTCTGGTAAAGTAAAACCATGAGACAGAAATCGGCATCGGAAGGAAGTGGAATTTCTCAGGTCAAGGCCGACGCGCCGCGGCATACGACACAACTCCCATTCTGAGTACAAAGCACAATCAGCGGGACTCTCGCTATCTCTGGCCAGTGTGAGACCACCCAAGTCACAGTCGTTGGACGAGGCACACTGAGCTATGTCGTTATCTCCTCCCCCAGTTGCAGTCATTTCGGAAAAACGTGTACGAATTCTGATCTGCGATCGCAGCCGGCTTTCGACCCATCTGCTATCCGAATCCCTCAGCCATAATCCGCGCTACGAAATCATGACCGCCGAAGGAGAAGAAGTGGTTTCTTCTGCTTTCTCGGAGAGGCCTGATCTCGCTGTCCTGAGCGCGGAAATCGATGGTGCGGCGAAGACTGGATTTCAGATTGTTCGTGCCTTGCACGCGCGGCAGCCACGGGTCGGGATCGTGGTGTTGATCGACGCCGAGAACCGGGATTCAGTCCTGGCGGCATTTCGATGTGGCGCCAGGGGTGTGTTCTGTCGCACCGAACCCGCTTCAGAATTGCAGGCCTGCGTCGAGCGCGTGAGCCGGGGAGAACTTTGGGCCGGCCGCAGCGGAACGGATTACATCCTGGCAGCGCTCCGCAACTGCCCGACGTGGGACGGTATCGACGATCAAAAAGTCAACGTTCTTTCCAAGCGGGAACTGGAAGTGGCGGAGTGCGCTGCACAGGGACGAAGCAACAAACAGATCGCCGATCAACTGCATCTCAGCGAACACACGGTCAAGAATTACCTGTTCCGCGTTTTTGACAAATTGAGCGTATCCAACCGGTTTGAACTACTGTTTCTGCTTTACAACGCGCGCGATGGCTTTGGCGGTAAGGACTCGCTGCGGATCACGCACCCCGAAAGTCACTTGAAAAGATGCCTGAGGGCGGCGGAGGCGGGCTTCACGGCCGCCCAGTTTTCTGTGGGCTTGGCTTATCTGGAAGGAACCGAATTGCAGAGGAGCCCTGAATCCGCATACTACTGGCTACGGTTGGCGGGTCGCAGTTCCGCGTCTCTGCAGGCACGTTGCGAACTCCTTGCCGCGGAGATCAGAAACGAGCTTCCTGCATCCGAGATTGCAGTGCTGGAGTCGAACATCAACCGAACCGCGAACAACCGACAGCCACTGGAAGAAGAGCATTCCATGGAATCGATCCAGCAGCGATTACAGCTGCTCACCTGAGCCGCGATGTATCGTACGCCGCTGATCATTTTAAAAATCCGGTTGCAGGCAGCGCGAGATCCGATGACCAAGTGGCTAAGATGCGGGGTTCGAGTACAAGGTCCGCGCCGGCCGAGGCGGCCAACAAAAACATAGCAACGATCACAGGACTCTGGTCGATGGTTTGAGTGAATATCGGAACCGTTTGTTTGAACCTCGTGCTGCGGTGTTCGTGGCGCGGGAGCACGAGCGGGACGCTCGCGCCTACATTGGCGTTGGTTTGGCGTAAGCCTTACAGAAACTTTTCCAGGGCCTCGGTGGTTTCTTTGGGATGCTGTTCCAGTATCCAATGCCCTGCGTCCTTCAACACGATGACGGTGACGTCGGTCCCGACCAGCTTGGCTTGCTGGCCGAGAGCTTCTCCCAAGGATTTGTCGCCGCCGATCGACAGTATGGGCATGGTCGGCTCAGAAAAAGGTTTAAAGCACGCTTCATGCAAAGCTCCTGATGAGAGCGGCGCGTAGGCCGGGTTCTCTCCGAGGTAACGGCTTGGTGTTTGGGCCTGATGAACAGGTCAACTAAAATACGCCGGACGCTGGCCATCTGCACCCTGGCGCGATCCGACTCAGCGGTGTTTGATGAATGCGCCGGTTTGTAATTCAGCCATGGCCTGACGCAGCTGTTCCTGCGTGTTCATGACGATCGGCCCATACCAGGCGACCGGCTCTTCGATCGGCTTGCCGGAAACCAGCAGGAAGCGAATTCCTTCCGGTCCGGCCTGCACCGTCAATTCGTCGCCGCGGTCGAACAGCACCAGGGAGTGATTGCTGACGTCGTACTTCGGCGGCGCGTTGGGATCGGCGGCCTGGTCGGTCAGCACCGCGCGGGGATCCGACGCGTCTCGAAACGTTCCGGAACCTGCGAACACATAGGCAAAGGCATTCCGCGTGGTCTCAACCTTCAGCCGCTTCCGCTGACCGGGAGCAACCGAGATATCCAGATAGTTCGGGTCGGCAGCTACACCTTCCACCGGCCCCTTTTTGCCCCAGAATTCGCCACAGATGACGCGGGCACGAGTTCCATCGTCGTCGGTGACCTCGGGAATCGCACTGGAGGGAATGTCCTGGTAGCGGGGATCGGTCATCTTGAGCGATGCGGGCAGGTTCGCCCACAACTGGAAGCCGTGCATGCGGCCCTGCGGATCGCCCTTGGGCATCTCCTGGTGCAGGATGCCGCTGCCGGCGGTCATCCATTGCACGTCGCCCGCGGTCATCTTGCCCTGATTGCCCAAGCTGTCGCCATGCTCGACCGAACCCGCGAGAACGTAGGTGATGGTCTCGATTCCGCGGTGCGGATGCCAGGGGAATCCTGCCAAGTAGTCATTCGGATTATCGTTGCGGAAATCATCCAGCAGCAAGAATGGATCGAAATCCTTCGTCTTGCCGAACCCGAAGGCACGCTGCAACCTAACGCCCGCGCCCTCGATGGTCGGCTTTGGTTGGATGATCTGTTTCACTGGGCGGAGTGACATAGCTCTCCCTCTTTCTTCTCGGCGCCGCGTAACATGATCGCTGCGCGGCAAACTTGTCAGGCCTTTACGAACTCGACATCCAAGGTGATAGTGACCTCGTCACCGATCAGAATTCCACCGGTCTCAAGCGCCGCGTTCCAGGTAAGCCCGAAGTCTTTGCGGCTGATCTTGGTTGTTGCCGAGATCGCAACCCGGGTATTGCCCCAGGGATCTTTGGTAGGCGGAGTCGGTCCTTCAACGGTAAAGACAACCTTGCGGGTTACGCCGTGAATGATCAGGTCGCCCTCGACCGCCAGTTCTCCGTCCCGAACAACGTGAATGCCCGTGGATTTGAAGGAGAGCGTAGGGAACTTCTCCACATGAAGAAAATCTTCGCTCTTCAGGTGCGCGTCGCGTTGGGCATCGCGAGTCTCGATGGAAGCTGCCTCAATCGTGGCCTTGACCTGAGAATTTGCCAGGGTGGATTCGTCCAGAGTCAGCGTTCCCGAGACTTTGGCGAATTGCCCCTTCACGTTAGAAATCATCATGTGCTTGACTTTAAACTCGGCGGCCGAATGCGCCGGGTCAATGTTCCAGGTGGTGGTGGTGGTGGACGTTTGCGGGCTTGCCAGGGTGCTCATAGTGGTTCTCCTTCCGCGCTAAATTTGCGCTACCCTAGCTTAGATGCGTTAGAACGATATACGTTGCAACGAATATTAAACCCCTTAAAATCAACGCTCTTCACCGCATGGAACTCGTAGCAAGTCGGTCGGCGCCCCCCAGAGCGGCTCGCGTCCCAGGTGGCCCAGTTGCTTGCGATGGGCCGTCTGCACCGGCTTATCCAAACGCGCCAGAAGCTTTAAGCCTTCCGCTGTGATCGGAGCCATCACGGTTCCCCGATTCGTGGTTTCGCGGCCAGGGTGAGATCAGATCACGTTTTTCCAACCGGTCGAGCAGACGCCCGACAGCTGGGTCGCGAGTGGCCATTCGGCCTTGCTTGGCCTGACCGTTTGCTTTTATCGCCAACTGCACATCTATCCTTGGTTAGTCCTCCGTTTTAGCTGCGAGGTAACCCGCCCGTGTGCGGATCGGCGAGCATCCATGTGCTCTTAAAGGCTGGAACGTCGAAATTACTGCAGCTTCGCGTACTCTGTCTTAGCTTCTCTCAGGATCGGGATATCGGGGTCTGCGTCTTTCCACAGGGCGAGAAAATCCTGGTAGGCAGCGCGGGCTTTGGCGGGGTCGTTCTGCTGGGCGTAGGCGCGAGCCAGGTACAGTTGGGCCAGGCCCATCAATGGATCTCCGATGTACGCGCCTCTCAAGTTCAGAACCGCTTGAAACTCCTGCGCCGCTTGAGCAGGCTGGCGGTTCAGCAGATAGGCGCGACCGCGGGTAAAGAGGACGTCGGTCGTACCTTTGTCATACGGCTCGCCGGCTTGTAGCACCTCAATAGCTTTGGCGGCCTCGTCGTGGTTCATGAAGAGAATGGCCTGCACAACGGGGATGAGCATGGTCTGGAACTTAGTATCCAGCGGCCGACGGCGGCTCACGTCCTCGATCCAATGGCGGGCCTGGGGTTCATTGCCGGCCAGGGCCGCAATTTCAGCGGAGAGGATGGCAACATCGGGGCTGTCTGCGAGGGCCAAGGCTGCGGTTGCCTGGGAGACCGACTTGTTCTTGTCGCCGGTATCGCCGAAGAGTAAATCGATCCAGGCTGGAAACTGAATGGCAGCGGCCTGGCTCTCGGTAAGGCCGAGCTGCTTGGCCAGCTCTCCCTCATGGGCGTAGATTTCGCGGGCGTTCTGCCGTTGGCCGCGCGCCAGGGCCAACCCGGCTTTGTTAGCTAAAACCCATTGCAACTCGAACGCAGGGGAGTCCTTGATGAACAGCTCTTCGCGGTCCTGTGCCGCCTTGTCGCCCTGAACCAGAGCAATGTAGTACAAACTGGCATGCAGAACGACCCCGCCGTTGGATTTTTGCAGGCCTGTGTTGATCACCGCTTTGGCTTCGTCGAATCTTCCCAGCTCAGTGTAGCAATAGGACGCGTTCACGTATCCGTACCAGGAATCAGGTTCCAGGGCAATCGCTGCGAGGCTATTGCTCAGGCCTTTGTCAAAGTCGCCGAGCATTTGATATGCGACCGCGAGATTGACCCGCGGCGTCTGGTCGCTGGGATAAGTTTGGGCGTAGAGCTCCAGCGCCTGGATACCCTGCTCTAACTGGCCGGTGCCTTGATAATATTTGTCAGTGATATAGAATTTTTCGCGTTCGCTGGCGCGCTCTCTCAACTCAAACGCCTTCTGAAAATTCTGGCGGGCAAGGTCTAACTGCCCCACGGTCAAGTACTGGTTTCCTATGCGGGCATAGGCCATGGCAAAGTTGGGGTCGAGTTCGACGGCGCGCTTATACAGCGCAACCGGCGGAAGGGCGTCGCCTCTTTCGCGCAAGTCATCACCTTGAGTGAAAGCCTTCAGAGCCTCCAGCGACGAAGTGGTAACTTCCTGCAAGGGCTTGGCAAACTTCTGAACCGAGGCCAGCGACTCGCCCAGGTTGCCGCGCAGCTTGTCGGCGCCCAAACCCAAAGCATTCAACACCTGCTCCTTGCTCGCGGCCTGCTCCTGGACCTGCGCCAGCGAATCGCCAGTGGCAGCGTTGACCGCCTCCAAGGTAATCACATACGCACTCCCCAGCGGCGCGATGGCTCCGGTGAGCATGGCCTTAACATGCGCGCGCTCGCAAATTTCCCGGCTAATGTCGCTGGTGAGACGTGTGTCGGGAGGTTTGCCCATCAGCTTCAGGGTCTGTTGCACCTTGGAATCCGGAACGACATTGAGATAAGGGGATTGGCCCAGGCTCACAGCCAGCGCCTTCTTGAGAGTGCTGTCGAAGACCGGATCACCGGTGGTGTTGGTGAAGTCGGAGAGGAGGATGGAATCTTTTTCGGTGAGGGCTTGAGTTTTATGGGAGCGGTAATAAAGACCGCCAGCCGCCACGAGGGCAATCAGCACCAAAGCAACCGGAACCAGCACCTTCCAGCGGCCGCTCGCCGCTCGCCCTGTCGCCGCAGCTTGACCGGAGGAAACGGCGCGGATCTTTGCCGAGGATTGAGCTGAGGATTGACCTGAGGATTGGCGCGAAGACTGGCGACTCTCGGGCAACACCACCGCGGCGGGCGCTTCCTCCTCTTCTACCATGGTCGCGGCACTGGCTCGGCCGGACTCTGTTTCTCGTTTCAGCCGCTTCAAATCGGTTCGAATGTCCGCTGCGTGCTGGTAGCGCAGCTCCCGGTCTTTCTCCAGCGCCTTATTGATGATGCGTTCGAAATCGGCGGGAAGATCAGGATTCAGCCGCACCGGGGCGACCGGCGCTTTGTGCAAAATAGAATCAAACAGAACGGCAGTTGTGTCGCCGCGAAACGGGAGCGTGCCCGTCGCCATCTCGTAGAGTACCGCGCCAAAGGAAAACAGGTCAGTGCGCGCGTCAAGCTCCTTTCCTTTGGCTTGCTCGGGAGACATATAGGCCACTGTCCCCAGCGTGGAGCCTGGACTGGTGAGGTGCTCAAGGCTTTCCGCGGCAGTCGCCTGGGCTGAGAGTCCGGCCATTTCCTTTCGGCTGCCGGTCGGCGCGACCTTGGCCAAACCGAAATCGAGAACCTTGGCATGTCCCCGCTTGGTGACGAAGATGTTCGCGGGCTTGATGTCGCGGTGAACGATGCCTTCGCCGTGGGCGGCGTCGAGAGCGTCGGCAATCTCGATTCCGATGGCGAGCAGTGCCTCCAGATCCATCGGACGGTTCCCGATCAAGCGCTTCAGAGTGTTACCGTCGAGGTACTCCATGGCGATGAATGCCTGGCTGTTCTCTTCGCCAATGTCGTAGATGGTGCAGATGTTGGGATGGTTGAGGGCAGACGCGGCCTTGGCCTCACGCCGGAAACGCTCCAGAGCCTGGCGGTCCTGGGCCACGCCTTCGGGCAGGAACTTTAGAGCTACAAAACGGTCGAGCCGGGTGTCTTCGGCTTTGTAGACGACACCCATCCCTCCGCCGCCCAACTTTTCGACAATCCGGTAGTGCGAAATGGTTTGGCCGATCATTCGGGAGATGCTTGGCTTTCGGGTCGCTTCATCTTACGGACGCCGCATTCGCTAGTCAACGAGTGTGATCTCCTGGTGCGAACCGTCGAAACCCAAAACCGCGCCTCACAACTGGGTAGTCAAGCCGATACCCTCGACGGCAACAGCCGTGTGCCCAGGGCTTTTTGACTCTCACATTGCTCAGAAACCCGGCGATGCCAACCAGGGTGAATCCAGCGGTTCAATGTTGAGGAATGAGATTGTTAGTTAGGAAAGTCTGAACCGAGATCGTCGCTTGAGAAATGTGACCATCGAGCGAATGGTCGCGCCTGGCGGAGCCCCGGGCAGGGTCATGGTTCAGGCGTAGCCTCGCCAGTGGAAACCAGTGAGTATAGAAACAACACGATTCCGGCAGCACAGAGGAGGCCGCCGGCCCCGACCAGCAGAATAAAGGCAATCGGCCGGGCCCAGAGCAGACAGATTGCTTCAACCAGCAATCCGACAATCAGCAACATTCCGGCCAGCCGAAGCCGTTTTTCGAGTCCTGTGGCTTTCTTTGTCAATGTCAATTGTCTCCTTTCCAGAACTTCACCTTGTCCAGTTGCCCGACGTTGTGTACCACGTCGTGACAGCCGCTGGTGAGGCAGGAGAGTTTGTTGGCCTTGATGGCCGGCAGCAGGTCTGGATCCGCATTGTGGATCGATCCCTCTTCGAAGGAGCGAGCGCCCAGGTGGCAGTGCAGACATTCCCGGTTGTTATAGGGTTCATAGAGACGAATTGGGTTGTGCGGCGTACCGAAATACTGTACGTAGACGTGGTGCAACCCGTTCAATTTGGCGCGGAATCCGCCGAACATCGCATAGTTGGTGTGACAGGTATAGCAGGCCTCATCAGGCGGGACCCGGTGATTCTGAAAGTGGGCAGCGGCGAGATAAGTCGGGTCGTCGACGTAGAGGCTGCGGCCGTGGGATGCCATGACGTGGCAGGACAGGCAGAACGCGGTGGTCTTGGAGCGCTCGAGCTCCGAAGAAACGCCCATCGACATACAGAGCAAGGGCAGCAGGAACAGGACGAGGAAGGCCAGGATTTTTCCGCCACGAGTGGTTGTGAGCCCGGGTCGCACGACCAGAACGGCAATCAGCACGGCGCTGAAAGCGATCAGCGAGAGCAACAGGATTGTCGGAAACTGCATATCAGGCGGCCGTCCTGGCGCATGCGCGGGAGGCGAAATCTCTCATGCCGCGCCGGCCCAAAATTATAGTCCTCTAGAATGCGTATCGCATCGAAAGCGTGACCAGGTTGCCCCGGAAGTTGCGTGGAGCAAATAAATCCTGCGCCACTGAACTGGGGTCTTCGTGGTAACCGTAATAGCCCCAGTAGGCCTTGCCTGTCCAGGCTTTGGCGAACGCGTAGTCAAAACCCCCATAGGGCCGATGATAGGTGGAGTCGAGCGGTCCGCTGGGCGCGTTGGGATTCAGGAAAAGAGCGCTGCCTGTGGTGCTGGTCACGTTGTAGCCGAGGTGGGTGGTCAGCCGACGGACCGGCTTCCACATCACGTCAAAGTATCCGTAGTGCGACTTGTTGGTATAGGTCGAAAGCTCCTGGCTCAAGGTCGAGCCCGGACACTTGGCGATTCCAGCTGGCGTCGGGGTCGTGACAAAGCAGACCAGAATCTGGGAAAAATCGTCGCTGTAATCGTAGCCTAGTTCCAGCGAAATGCGATCGTTCGGTTCGAAGATCGCCCCCCATCCATACAGCCGATTGTGCTGGAGATTGTCGACCTCGGAAACGTTGTTGCGTTTCTCCAGAACATTGATCGAGCCGCTCAAATTCACCCAGCTGGCCAGTTTGTAAGTAGTGCGGACGCGATATTCCTGCCACTGCCGCGGGCTGATGCGAGTGAAAGAGTTGTCGGCGCTGGCCACTTCCATATCGAGGTTGATTCGCCACGCGTCTACCGGGTGGGCCCAGAAGCCGAACAAGCCGGAATGCTCATTGATCAGGGTTTCGCCGGTATCGGTCTCGATGGGTGATGGAGTGCGGAAGGTGAACGAGCCGTCTCCGTTGTCGGTGCAACCGGCCGGCAGAAGGCCGGCCACCAGGGCGCAGTCGCCGCGATTCGCATTCGAGGGATAGAACAGCTCCTCGACCTGCTCGAAGTCGGAATCCGCAATGGCGCGATGACGGAAACGGTAGCCCAGCCGGGCGCCGAACCTGCGGGTGAAATCATACTCGAGCTGGAACAGATTGGTTTTCTGGTCCTGTTTCAGGAGCAGCCCTGATATGGTTCGGGACACGTCGGCTGCAGAGGAAGTGCTATGCGCCGGCCTACCGGCTACGGCGTCGGCGGGCGGGGCGCACACAATCGCGGGAGTGGTTGCCGGCGTGAAGACATTCGGTCCGGTCGCAAGATCGGGGCTGAAGAACTGGCAATTCGAAGAATCAAACTCGCCCGGATTCCGGAAGCTGGAAAAGGCAAAAGTATCCAGGATGCGGAACCGTTCGGTGACGTGCCAGGTGGCGCCAAAATCGACGGAGGCGGCGACGTGGCGGCCGAAGGCGGGGCCAAAGACATCATTATTTCTCAGATTGGTGCGGCTCTCGCGGCCGGTGAGCAGTTCCTGATATCCACCCACGTTCATGTCGCCGCCGGTATAGCTGACCCGGCCGGCGAGATCCAGGCGCTTGAAGTAGTTCGACTGCAAACTGAGTTGCTCAGTGGGCATGCTGGTGCGCACTCGCCCATTCCGGCTGTAGTTGAGAAATCCATTGCACAGCGGGTTGACGCCGCCGGTCACCAGAAAGGTCCCGGCGCAGGGCTGGTTGGCTGCATTATTGAGCGAAACGCCGATATCCACCGGCGTGCCATTGGCCAGTTGGAAGTTCTGATTCTGGTCAGCCACTCCGGTGTCACCTTTGTAGTAGTTAAAGATCTGGTCGTAGCTGATGCTGGTCTTGGGCAGCAGCTTGAAATCCACGCCCAGGCGGTAGGCATTTACGGTATTTCGCCAATTCTGAAAAAGCAGCGCCTCGGTGCCCTGATGAAGGCTGCTGAACGACGGTCCATCATTCACATTGCGCGAGTAGCCCAGCCGGAAACGTACTTTGGACACCGGCAGCAGCGTGAGATTGTAGTCGCCCATGCGGCGCCGGGTGTTGAACAGGTGCGGAGAAGAGCTGATGACCGGGTTGAAGCCGGCCGGGGCATTGGCAAATGTGCTTACCGGGTTCAGCGGGTTGGCGAACAGCGAGTAGTCCCAGACATTCTGGTCGCGGCGAAAGGTGGCGTCGAAGTCGTACCACTTGTTCTTACCGATGCGCAGACGAGAGACGTTGTTGGGGTCGCCGCCGTATCCGAAGTTGCTCAGGTAGAGCCGGTCGAACAGGAAACCGTGATGGTTGAGCGAGCGCATCTCCAGGGTCATATCCAGCAACCGGGGACCCTGTTGCAGATTCACGAAAGTGTCGTAGGCGCCGGGATCACCGGTGACATTGGTGAATCGGTAGCCGAATTCCACCGACTGCCGGATGTTGTAGTTGCCGGAGTCGATGCCCTCTCCCTCAGCCGCCTGCTGCGACCACGCCGCTGTTCCTCCCACGAAAAGCAGCAGGGCCACTCCGCCCCGGAAGACCGAAGCCCATCGGGGACGCCATCGTGTTCGCCTTGATCCGCTTGCCTTGCCCATGCTCCACCTATTTGAAGAAGAATGGATCGAAGTTCGATCCATGAATCGCAACATGACACAAGGTGCAGGCCTGATACTTCTGCGCCTGGTTATGGAACGTCGGAGTCGCTGGAGCGCCGGTGTCGACCGTGAAGGAATGGCACTCCAGGCACATCAGATTCACCTGGCTGCGCTTTAACAAGCGCGGGTTCGCCGAACCGTGCGGGGTATGGCAGGAAACGCATCCTTCGGTCTTGACCGGAGGATGTTCATGCACAAAGGGTCCGGCTTTTTCCGAATGGCACTTGAAACAGACCGCATCCTGGGAAGCCGTTACCCGCAGCTGCCTTCCCTGGAACCCGCCGTGCGGATTATGACAATCGGTGCACTGCACCATGCCTTCATTGACGCGGTGATGGAAGGGACGGTTGAATTGCATCTTGGCTTCCAGATGGCAGCCATAGCAGAGCTGTGGCTGCTTCTCCTTCATCAGGCCCTGGCTTTCCCTGGCGTGGTGGGGAGAATGACAGTCGATGCAACCGACGTGGTTCTCAAGATGCGCCGAGCGCGCAAAATTGCTGTGTTCTTCTCCGTACGTATGGCAGTCCAGGCAGCGCGCGCTCGAGGCTTCCGCCGAAACGCCTTTGAAGGTGAAAATCTTGGTGATGTCGCCGCCGCTTTCCACGTGCGCCTTGCCCGGACCGTGACAAGCCTCGCACCCCTGCCATTCCGGACCGCGCTTGTTCTCAAGCGTGGTTACGAAGTGGGGTGTAGCCTCAAAGTTTTTGTAGATGTCTTCGTGGCAGGTCTTGCAGGTTTCCGCGCCCACGTAGAGCGATGGGTCGGTGGGGCGGTCGTAGTGCAGGGCGGGAGTGTCGGGGCTCGGCTTGTGTTTGCCGCCCGCACCGGCGACACCGACTGTCGCAAAAATCAAGACTAGAGCGCACATCCCGATCAGGGGCAGCGCCAGTGGCGCAGGTATCTTACGACGCGTCATCAAACCTCCGCGGGCCTGGCCCGCTCACCGTTTGAATCGTGGCCCCAGAACTTGTCTCTACCGTGGTGCATTCCGGCATTTTATCGATCACTCTTGAACCCTGCAAATCCTAAGATTGCCATAGGGACTGATGGTGCATCCCGCGGCGGAAGAGAGCGGTCTTCCGTCCCAGATCGGGAAGCGACCGCAACCGGTCTTTTTCACTAGGTCTCTGCCAGCTTAGAGAACTCGTCCGTCGGCTCTTCAACCGCCCGCGATTCCGGTTCGTCAGAATTCCCCTGTTGGATACGACTGATCTGTTTCCGCAACCAGGCCGCAAGCGTTTCTTCGAGGTCAGGTTGGGTGCCGTAGCGATAGAAGGAATCAATGGTCTCAGATTTGTCCGTCAGCGGAATGAAGCGGCAAGGCGAGTTCTCATGCTTGCGTTCATCGGGAACGAACTGCATCAGCAGGCACTCGCCACAGGGATGCGGACGAGAAGGATCAGCGAAGTTCAAGCAGCTGGGAGAGTCCTCAAACACGCGCATCGCACGCCATGGAGTTCGCGGGGAGCGCCCATAGCCGCCATCTTCCAGGAAATTGAGCTCAAACTTGAGAAACTCCAGCAACTTAGGGTCGTTTTTTTGCATAAGCCACCTCTGCTTTGGGGAGTTTCCCAGATCGCTGTTTGAGGCACCATGAGCGTCGTCACCTGCTTTAGTGATCAGGATCACAATTCAGAGATGCCCTGAAACCCATGCCTCCTTCAAGCTGGCCGACGCAGGGTAGACTATGCTGACCGAACGCCTTACCACTCGATTTCGCAGGCTAACGCGAAAGGACCTGGAATGGATCTGCCGCCAGTCTCCCACTCACGCCGCTGGACCATCATCGGATTGCTCTTTACGGCTTCACTCATCAATTATCTTGATCGCGCCGCGATATCCTTCGCGCTGCCCCTGATTTCGAAGGATTTCCATCTCACTCCGGAAAGCAAGGGCCTGCTGCTCTCTTCCTTTTTCTGGTCGTACGCGCTCATGCAGGTTCCTATCGGCTGGTGCGCGGACCGCTTTAATTTGCGCTGGCTCTATGCCGGCGCCTTTGCCCTTTGGTCATTGGCCCAGGGGCTTACCGGCCTGGCGGGGAGTCTGTCGGTCTTGATTGGCTTTCGTATTTTTCTTGGCGTTGGGGAATCCATCTACCTTCCAGGTGGGACCAAGATTGTCAGCCTGCTGTTCTCGGGGAAGGATCGGGGCTTGCCTTCGGGACTCTTTGACTTCGGGACGCGGACGGGATTGATCCTCGAAGGCATCCTGGTGCCTTGGCTCCTGACGCGTCATGGCTGGCGGCACACCTTCCTCCTTTTAGGTTTTGCGGGTTTGGTATGGATTGTCCCCTGGTTGTTGGTCTTTCCACGCCAGGTGCGGGCGGTGAACCAGGCCGTGGTCCGTCCCACGCCTGGGATGTCGTCGCCGATTCGTTGGGGAGCCTTGTTGAACCGCAATTTGCTGGGTATCTGCCTGGGATTCTTTTGCTTTGACTACTACTGGTATGTGCTGGTCACGTGGCTCCCCGACTACTTCGTGACCGTGCGGCACCTCAGCATCGTGCAGGCCGGCTTTTACGGTTCGCTGGTGTTCTTTACGTTCGGGGTTGCGGAACCGATTGGAGGATGGATCGCCGATAGCCTGATCCGGCGCGGCTGGGACGAAACCCGGACCCGAAAGGGAATCGTCACCGTAGCTTTCTGTATGGGCCTGTTCCTGATCGGCGCAATGCGAGCTGCGGATACGGCGACGGCGATCTGGTTGTTGATCGGGTCGGCCCTGGTCGGGCTTTCCACCGGCAATCTGCTGGTGATCCTGCAATGCTGCGCACCCGCTGAAAAGGTTGGGATATGGACGGGGGCGGAAAATTTTGCGGGCAATCTGGCGGGAATTGTCGCGCCCCTGGCGGTCGGACTGTTGATCAAGCGGAGCGGTTCCTATGTGCCAGGGTTTGAGCTGGGCGCCGTCATTCTCCTGGCCGGACTGCTGGCCTACTGGTTCGTGGTCGGCGATTTGAAACCCCATACGGCTTGAACAGCGAGCGGGGCGCATCGCAGCGAGCGCCGAATTTCATGGGCGGGAGTGATCCGGCTTGCCAGCCAGGATCGCTTGCCAGTTCAGAATCGCGTTCCACAGCAGACGCTGATCGCCCCGGTTCAGGTCGCGGTGCATGGGGTTGAAGTTGAAGGTGATGATGTGGCCACGGCCCGCGGGCATGTCCAGGATGGCGGGACGTCCGATGAGGCGACTCTCGCCCCAGGCCTGGCCGCTGACTACGAAGGGCGCACCGTCGCGATCGCCCCATTCCATGATCATGTGGCTGCGGTCCTCGGGACCGTCGAGGCAGGTGGTGCAGTAGGCCATGCGCAGCCAGTGCCGCGGGACATCGTAAAGCGGGAAGTTTTGACGGAAGACCTAAGTCCGCGCCGGGTAGCCGTAGGCCAGCGGGTGATCGGGCTGGTCGAAGGTCACGCGGACATGCGCGCCCGGGGTTCGGGTGGCTGCCATTTGCGCGGCCGCGGCAGAATCGGCGCCGCCGCCCTGGGTGCTGCGGGGCACGCCGCCGGAAGAGCGACGAACGCCGCGCACCATGCCGCCTTCGAGTGGAAGCATGGAGCCGCTGCCCAGGGTCACGAGCAAACCGCCATCTTCGACGAAGTGTTGAAGCTGCGCCAGACCTTCCCAGCCAATGCCGCCGGTGATGTCGTCCGACTCCGCGGGAGTGCCGAAGCTCGGTGTCTGGGGAGTTTTCTTGAAGGGCATGGGTCCCCAGATTTTCGGAAGACCCTGAATCTGCTCGGCGAGTTCAAGGTCTACGTGGCCGTAGACGATGACATCCACGTGATCGCGCAACCCTCCGGCGCGGATATCTTCATCGCGCAGATAGGTGTAGGGGACCTTGCGCTGATCGAGTGAGTAGCGAATCCAGCCGATGGAATCCGTGTCGGCCCAAGGCACCCAGAGGCCCAGGCGCGCGGCTTTGGCGTCGTGCCGTGGCACGTCAGGCACGGCGGCGGCGCTGGTGAAGTCGAGACCCAGTTCGGTGGCGGTGGTGTGAATGGCGCCGGCCAGGCCATCCTGTGCAGGCAGGATCCACGATCCCTCGGGGAAGTCTGTCCCGCCCGCGCTGAACGAGTGCTCGGCGATTTCGATATTGAAACCCGCCAGCCGGTAGCGCGCCGCCAACAGTTCCTCCTGACCCGTGTCTTTCATCAGGAAGACGGGGCCGGCGCCGGCGACGCTGCCGGCAGGATGGGGCTGTTCAGTCAAGGGGGTGAGGAGGGCCGAACGCACGGCCGGGTCTGCCGTGGGAATTGCCTGGAGGTGGTAGTGCGCGGGCAACTCCCAGGAGACGTCGTCGTAGGGTTCGCCGCCGTTCTTGGGGTAGTGCTGCGGCGTGAGCAGATCGACCGCGTAGTTGCGGTAGGGCTGGTCGAGACGCACGACGTAGGTGCCGGCGGGATAGTCGCCGTCTTTCAGCTTGAGTTCCTGTTGGGCTCGTCCCACCTCAATGTGCTGACCGATCAAGCGGCCCACCATCTGGGCCACTCGAGTGCGGTCGCCCTGACCGTCAGGAATCAGGAAGCCGTAGGGGGGATCATTTAGACCCTTCTGCCAGGAGTCCCAACCCTTCTTGTAGAAGTTGCGGAGCATGGCTTTGGCGGTGCCCGCGCTGTAGTCGAGGGCGGAGAGGGCGGCGGTTTCCTGATAGTTCAGATTGTCGCGTGCCGACCAGGTGACTTCCCCGGCGGGAGGCGGCAGGGGGCGATACCACTCCATGGTGGCATCATCGGCCGGGACGGTGCGGCGCAAGGTTTCGGCGGTGCCATTGCCCCAGGTTTCATAGCCACGCCCAATCGCGTTGTGGTTCATGGCGACAGAATCGAGGTAGAGGTGGGCGAAGGCTTCGCCGAAGTTCCAGGTGGAGACGCCGGGCATGCCCATGGCCGTCAGAGTCTCGACTTCGTGAAAGCTCAGCTCCAGAAACTCGGTGTAAGTGATGGGATCGATGTTCGGGTTGTAGGGGCCAGTGCCGTTCCAGGTCATCAGGAAGGGCTCGCCCTCGTGCAGATCGTGCACGACCGTGGGATGCCAATCGTAAAACATGCGGTGCACGGCCTTGGTGGTCTCGTGGGTCTGCTGGTGAGTGTCGCGATTGATATCGACGAAGGTGTACTTCGACCAGTAGGGAGGCGACTGCCGGGGCAGGGTGGCGCGGTCGGTCTTGCCTTTGAGATAACGATAGAACCACTCCACCATCTTGTCGCGGCCGTCGGGGTTGGAGACGGGGTTAATGAGAACCACGAGGTTCTGGCGGATGCGCTGGATCATGGGCTGTTCGGAAACCGCCAGGCGGTAGGCCATTTCCAGCATGGCTTCGGTGGAACCGGTCTCGTCGGAATGCAAGGCGGCATTGAAGTAGTAGATGGGCCGGGCATTCTGGATCAGGCGTTCGGCGGCAGCAGGATCGGTGCGGCGAGGATCGGCAAGGGCTGCAGTTGCGCTTTTCAGGCGATCGAGGTCGCGGATGCCGGACTCGTCGGCGATTGCGAGCAGCAGAATCTCGCGTCCTTCTTCGCTGTGGCCAATGGTGAAAACGCGCACACGCGGCGAAGCGGCGGCAAGAGCGCGGCAGTAAGCATAGGCTTTGGCCGAGCCCACCAGTTCACCCGGCGCGCCCGTGATTCTGCCTAAAAAGCGAAGTGGCGATGGGACGGTCGCGGACTCAGGCAGGTAGGAAACCCAGGGCGAGAGAAACCGTTTGTCTCCGGTGGCCGCGGCGATGGCCTCAACCGAGCCGGGCTCGGGGGTGTCCGGAGCAGCAGCTTGCGCGAGTGATAAAACGGAGACACCCTGGAGCAGGGACAACAGCAGAATCAGCCACCGGACCATGCATGCCCTCCAACTCGGTTTACGGTTTGAACTCAGCAGACACCTGACCGCCGTAGTGTTTGACGACCAGAGCGGCCACGCGAGCGATCGATTCATGCAAAGAAGCGGTCTCGCCGCGATGGTGCCCGGTAAAGACCACCAGGACGATGGGCTCACCGTGTACCCAAATGACGCCGGCATCGTTCGCGATAAAGGGTTGACCGTCTCCGGTCTTGTGGGCGATGCGAATATCCCGGAGGTAGCGCGGGAAGCGGTCGTTGACCTGTTGTTTCTCCATGATGCCAAGTATCAGATCGCTGGCCTGTTTGGACACTAGTTTGCCGGACACCATCATCTCCAGAAGATGGCCAATCTCGCGCGTAGTGCTATGGCCAAAATAAATGCCAGCGTCGTAGATGGTATGTCCAAAGGCCTGCTGTGCCTGGGCATCGCTATATTTGTTAAAGGGAAAGTTGATGGTCTGGTCGCCCGTCGCATCGCGATAGTTGGGATCGAGCGTACTCAGCCAGGTCCGGTCCCAATCGAGATCAGAGAACTGGATTGAGGTCTTTTCCAAACCCAGGCTGTGCATGAAGGCAGTCACGTTGGCGCGCCCGACTTTGTCACCGAGGGCGTCTGTAGCCTCGTTATCGCTGATGATGATCATCAGGGTTAGCAGGTCCCGTACCGTCGGGGTCAGCCCCGGAACCATGGCGTAGAGAACGCCAGAGGGGAGCCGCTCGTTGGCGGCGGTTAGTGGGATACGGTCGTCAAGCGAGAGTTTTCCGGATTGCACCTGGTGCATCAGTTCAGCCGCGATGGCAAGCTTGATCACGCTAAAGGTTTCGTAGACCGTGTCTGAATCGAGCGCAAGCTCTTCGCCGGAGGCGAGATTCTTCATGTAGATCGACATCTCTCCGGGGAATTGCTTGCGAATGGTTTCCAATTCGGTTTGCAAGGATTCGAGAGATGGCTTTTCGCCCCCGAGACTGGAATTCAATTGCTCTAGCAGCCTGGTATTGTTCGAGAGGGCGCCTTGCAGGAGCGCGGCTTGCTGGCGGGCCGTCGTCCAGTCTCCCTTCTCAACCGCTTCGGTCAAGCCCGGTAGTTCGAGATGGGCATAGGTATAACGGGCGCCGTACAGCATGTGCTTGAACCAGGGCCGCCCCGGGATGCCGTCGGGATTGAGCCAGTTGCGCTCGACCTGCATCATCCCATGATTAATCGTTTCGGTGAGCTGGGCGTCGAGCTTGCCAGACGCCAGCGCAGCCGCCGCCGATTGGTCGAGATTCTTGCCTGCCGACTCGAACTTATCGATCTCCTCCGCGACCGGTTTGAGATCGAGTTGAGTCATATCTTTCCCGCTGGACATCTCGGCGACAAATTGACGAATATTGCCGGCATAACTGGCGAAGTCGAAGGGCAGGAGATCTGCGTTCGCCAGCCGGAGAGCCAGCACTCCCCACAATTGCGACATCAGGGTGTGATAGCGATAGCCTGGATCTCCGAAATGGTTCATCCAGTAGAAGTCGTCATACATCGAGTGGTAAACACCGTAGTCGCCCTCGAAACTGAGCTCCATGACGGGCAAGCCCACGAAATCGAGGAACACGGTGTGGTCCGAGCCACTGCCGATGCGGGTGTTGGGCAGATTGGCGTCGGTGACGGCAGCGGTGTTTTTCGCTTCCTGCCGCTCGCGAATTTGCGACTCTTTCCATGCCTCGTACAGAGGTTTCCCTGACGGGTCCCGAAGAGAGTGGGTGGTCTCAACCAGCATGGGGACGAGTGAGGCGATCGCGCTGCCTTCGAAGTTTGGTCCTGAGGTAGAAGAATCGACATTGAGATAGGCGACGGCTTTCTTTCGTAGCTCGTCGGCGAACTGTTCGCCCCACTCCGTGGAGCCCGTGAGACCGATTTCTTCGCCGTCCCAACTGCACACCACCAGCGTGCGCCGCGGACGGATACCCTGCTTCAGGAGTTGGCCCACCGCGCGGGTCATCTCCATCATGGAAGCGGTACCACTACTGGGATCGACAGCCCCGTAAACCCAGGCATCGCGGTGGTTGCCGAGCACGACCCACTCGTCGGGCAGCTCCGAGCCGCGGATGCGGCCTTCGACCACATAATAAGGTTTGATGGAATTGTCGACCTCGGTCTTTAAGTGCACGCGGGCTTGTCCGCCGAGGTGATATTCAAAAAGTAGACCGCCCTGCCAGTCCTTGGGCGCGACTGGTCCGCCCATGTTCTCGAGCAGAGGCTTGGCATCATGCCAGGACAGGGGCAGTGCCACGATCCTGGGCAACGAAACTGCCTGGTCGACCGGAATCCGTTTGGCTCCGGGCAACGAGGCCCATCCCGGCGTCAGAGGATCTCCCGGCACCATGAAATCGTAGGTGATCGCGCCGTGCTGGATGTGGGTTTCGGGTCCCCAGGGTCCTTCGGGGAAGACCTTTCCTTTTTTATATCCATCTTCGGCGGGATCGCTGTAGATCAGTATCGCGGCCGCGCCTTCCCGCTCCGCGGTGAGCGCCTTGAAACCGCGATAGCTGTAGGGATTCGAGTAGCGGACGAGAACGATTTTGCCTTTGACGTCGATACCGTTCTTGCGGAGCAGTTCGTAATCTTCGGGATTGCCGCTATGGGCATACACGACCGGCGCGGTGACTTCGCCGGAGATGGACATGCCCATCCAGGCGGTACTGACGCGAGGATCCTTGGTGTCCGGGTCCTCGGCATAGGCCTTCTCCTGCAGGGTTGCCCGGTAGTGGACCGGAGCCACCATCTCGAGGAAGGAACTCCTGGGCGCAGTGCTGTACACGTCGTAGCGGCGCAGGACTACATCTTCCAGTCCTTGCTTCCGCCACTCATCGGCGATGTAACGCGCGAGTTCGTTGTTGCGCTTGGACCCGGCGAGGTGCGGGGCAGACGTGAAGATGCGGTGCTGGCGGCGTTCTTCGTCGGGAGAGGGTAGGGCCTTGAACTTTTGCTCAACCGCGGTCTGGTTGGCGGCTCCGGCGGGCGTGAATCCCATGATCTTGTCCTGGGATTCTGCCGGTGTGATCAAAAGGAGGAAGACGAGAGCGGTGACGAGATAACGGGGCCTTAGCGAATCCATGAGATTGTGGCCTCTTTCAGAATCGCAACTGTCCGTGGTGCGCGGAATCGTATCAAGCAAAGATTGCATGGCAAATGTGGCATTTGTCCCGAGATGCGAGCCCATAAGACTCCCGAGAACGTCACATTTGTGATGAACCGACCAGACTAAAGAGAAGGACGGCAAGCACGATCACGGTGAAGACCACGTACATGCGGTCCCGCTCTTCGGCAAACCCCCAAATTGAAAATACCACCCGGGCCACCGGCGTGGCGATCAGGAATAACAACCCCAGTTGAATGATGCCCCGGCCACTCAAGTCCACCGCGTTGCGCACGATGCCCGGGACACTGCGAAAGTCCGGCGGTTCGCCCTGGAACACCCGGTAATCGGCGGGGGCGTGCCCGTGGCGGGCGAGATAGAGCACGGCGCCGCAGAAAACAACGAACGCGGAAAAGCCCACCCCGGCACGCAGCAGGTTCGCCAGAACGTCTTCGATTCTCTTGTCAGTCCAGGCGCGCTCGGCACTCATGTCAGATCCCTCCGGAAAAGCCTTTGTAAAGCATTTCGATTCCCAGTAGCACGATCACCACGCTGAATACGAGGCGCAGCCATTTCGTTTCTGCCTTCACCAGAATGCGCGTGCCTACCAGGGAGCCAGCAAGCACTCCCAGCATCACCGGCATGGAAAGGCCGGGATCAATGTAGCCGCGGTTGAGGTACACGCCCGCGCTGGCGGCAGCAGTGACGCCGATCATGAAGTTGCTGGTGGTGGTGGAGACCTTAAAGGGAATCCTCATGGCCTGGTCCATGGCGAGTACCTTCATGGCGCCGGAACCAATGCCGAGCAACCCGGACAAAGCGCCCGCCCCAAACATGATGCTGAAGCCCGCGGGAACGCGCTGGACGTTGTAGCTGCGCGTGCCTTCGAGATCAGGGAAGCTGCCGTTGAGGCGCAGTCGCGTGGCCAGCGGATCAGGCGGAGACATTCCGTTCGGCCAGGGGACGGGGTTTCCGGGAAAGATATGCGGACGCCACCAGCACCAATCCAAAAATGACCGCAATTACGTTGGTTGAAACCCACACCGCCACGAATGCGCCCAGCAAGGCGCCGATGGTGGTGGCAATTTCCAGAAACATGCCGATCCGGATGTTGGAAAATCCTTCTTTCACGTAGGCGGCGGCGGCGCCCGAGGAAGTGGCGATCACCGAAACGAGGGATGCGCCAATCGCGTAACGGATGTCCACTTTGAAAAACAGGGTCAGGAGAGGGACTAGAACGACGCCGCCACCCAGTCCGGTCAGCGAGCCCAGAAGACCGGCAAGCAGGGAGCCCACAAAAACCAGGGCGGTGAATTCCAGAATGTTCATCTAGTCTTCACGGGACAGGGACGACCTAATGTCCGTAGCCGCCTCCATCCATGGTTACTTTGCCTCGGAACATGCGATAAACGACGACAAAGTAAATCATCGCGAGGACCATGCCGAACGCCCACCAGATCAGGCCCACTCGGAGGGCGTAAGGTGCGGAAAGCGCGTTCTGCACGGTGATATCGTGGGCCACATCGCTGCTGGATGGCAGCAGGCGAGGATACAGCGAAACCGCCGCACCCACCAGCATGGTGGAAAGATAAACACACGAAGAGGCAAAGGCTTTGCGATCGGCCTGGCTGCGGCAGAAATAAAGCATGCCCCCCAATGAAGCAAGCACGGCGACTGGAATGGCGAAGGCCAACGGATAGCGATAGTAGTTGACCAGCGCATCCGAGCGCACCGAGATGGTTGCGATCAGGCTGACTACCGTGATGGCGAACAGCACGGCCCAGGACCGGCGCGCGAAAGCCCGGGCGCGGAGCTGCAAATCGCCCTCGGTTTTAACTGCGAGATAGAGGGCTCCGTGAATGGCCAGGGCAACCAGAGCGACCACGCCGCCGATGACGGTGTACCAATCCAGAATGCCGGGTTCAGGGCCCACCCGCCAGTTGGTCCAAAGGGGAAGGAAGAAATAGCCGTCCGCCCGGAGGGGCACGCCACGAATCACATTGGCCAGCGCGGCACCGAAGAACACCGCCAGGAGCGAACTTGAGAAAAAGAACATAGCGTCAAAGAAAGACCGCCATAGGCGGTCGTCGATGTGCATGCGCAATTCGACGCTGGCGCCGCGCATGATGAGCAACCACAGCACGATCATCAATGCCAGATAGAAGCCGCTGAACGCTGACGCGTAGAGGGCAGGGAAAGCGAAGTAGAGAGTGCCGCCGCCGGCGAGCAGCCAGACTTCGTTGCCGTCCCAGACTGGACCGATGCTCTTGAGCATGATCTGCCGGTCGGGCTCGCTGCGCGCCAGCAGGGGATGCAGGATGCCGACGCCCAGGTCGAAACCATCGAGCACGACGTAAGCGGCCAGCATGACGGCAACGATCCAGAACCAGATAAATCCCATCATCTTTCCTTCTTCGTTATGCCAACGCCAGCGGTGGCGCCTTGGCCCCAGGGGTCTGATTGTCCGATGCCGGGCCTTCACTTATCGTGCGGTAGACCAGAACGATGAACAGAATGGACAGCACGGTGTACATCCCCATGAAGCCCAGCAGAGTAAATAGCGTGTTGCCGGCCGATACGTTTTTGGAATAGCCATCGGAGGTACGAATGAGTCCGTAAACCACCCAGGGCTGGCGGCCGATTTCCGCGGTCATCCAACCCGCGGTGTTGGCAATGTAAGGCAGCGGAGCGCTCAAGAGCAGGGGCCACAAAGCCCAGCGCGTCTGAAACAGCCTGCCGCGCCACAGGAGAAAAACTTCCAGCAGCATCAGCCCAACAAAGTAGGTGCCCAGTCCGGCCATGATGTGATAGCTGTAGAAAAGGAGCGGGAGCGGGGACGGCCACTGGTCGCGAGGGAACTGGTCCAGCCCTTTTACTTCCGCCCGCTTGGTCCCGTAAATCAAGAAGCTCAACAGGTCGTTGACGACGATTGGATTGTCAATGCGCTGAGTGGCTTCGTCCGGTTGCCCCATCAAGACAATGGGAGCGCCCGCCTGCGAGCTGAACAGACCTTCCATGGCAGCCATAGCCGCGGGTTGGTGGTTGGCCAGGTAGCGGCCTTGCAGGTCGCCGGTGGGAAAAATCTGGGTCGCACAGGCAATGACTCCCGCGATCACACCCACCCGGACGAAGATCCTGCCGTGCTCCTCGAAGCGCTTCTCCAGGATGTAGAAAGCCCCCACCGAACACATCACAAACGCGCCGGTGATGACGGCGCCCGACATATTGTGGGCGTACTGCAGCAGCGCCCAGGGGTTCATCAACAGCCCCCAGAAACTGGTGATCTCGAACGATCCATTCGGCAGAATGGAATAGGCGACCGGATGCTGCATCCAGGCGTTGGTGACAATGATGAAAAAGCCGGAAATCCAGGAGCCGAGGAAGACGAGGAAGGCCGATCCCCAATGGGCCCAGGGAGAGAGGCGTTTCTCACCGAACAAAAAAAGGCCGAGGAACGCCGACTCGAGGAAAAAGGAAAAGACGCCTTCCATGGCGAGGGGCTGTCCGATCACACCCCCGGTGGAACGGGCGAACTGGGCCCAATTGGTGCCGAACTGGAATTCCATGGGAATGCCGGTAACGACGCCAATCAGAAAATTGATGGCGAATATCTTCGCCCAAAAGCGCGCGGCTTCGTTGTAGCGTTCGTTGTGGCGGACGAGGGCGACCGTCTTCAGCACCACGATCAGCAGGGCCAGCCCCATGGTGAGCTGGGGAAACAAATAGTGATAGGTGATGGTGAAGGCGAAATGCAGGCGGTGCAGAAGCAGGGCGTCCATCAGAAGGTCTCGTAGGACTGAACATCATACATGGACTCAGGGCATTCCGTCCCGTGGGCCGGTTGGTTGGTGGCGTCTGGATTTGTCAGATCAGCTCGAGTGCGCGATCTTAACTTTACTTTGCGAACTTTGCGGCTTTTCTTTGCGTCCTTTGCGGTTAAGGGTTTGATCTCGCCCGAGTCGTTCAAGAACCTTAACCGCAAAGTTCGCAAAGAGAAGCCGCAAAGGGCGCAAAGAACCGAATCAGGATCCTACGGGTTGCTTGCCTGGCGCCAACCAATCGCGGAGCTGCGCTCCGCCGGGCAGATGAGGACATCTGCCCCTACGCGGCTTGGGGCGGAAGCGGGACTTGACAAGCTCCTATATTTCTGCAAGTATCGAAATATGGCGACGGTGCAGAGTAAAAGGAACGTTGAGAGAGTGGCGAAATACGCGGACATGTTCTCCGCGATGGGAACGGAGCCGAGGCTGCGAATCATGCAGTTGCTGCTCTCCGCGCACCCTGACGGCCTGGTGGTGGGCGAGATCCAGGAAGAGCTCGAAATTCCGAATTCGACGCTTTCCCATCATCTCGACAAGCTCAAGACCGAAGACCTGGTGAACGTATCGCGCGAGAGTACGTTCCTGCGCTACACCGCCAACACGGAAGCTCTGGGGGAACTCTTGCAGTTCCTGTACTCGGAGTGCTGTACCCGCAACCAGGCGGTCAAGCCACAGAATATCGTCCAACTTTGCAAATAAAGGAGCACACCCATGCCAGCCCCAGATATCAAGACTGTAGTGAAGGAAAAGTACGGCCAGGCCGCCCTCAGAGTGAAGAGCGGAGGCAGTTCCTGCTGCGGGGCTGCGACGGCGAGTGACGCGTGCTGCGATCCGATCACTTCCAACCTCTACGATTCGTCGCAGGCGGGGCAGATTCCGGAAGAAGCGCTGCTGGCCTCGCTGGGATGCGGCAACCCGACCGCGCTGGCCCGGCTCAATCCCGGGGAAGTTGTGCTCGATCTCGGCTCCGGCGGCGGGATTGATGTGCTGCTTTCCGCGAGACGGGTAGGACCTGCAGGGAAGGCGTACGGCCTCGACATGACCGACGAAATGCTGGCGCTGGCCAACGAAAACAAGCGCAAGGCGGGGGCGGAGAACGTGGAGTTCCTGAAGGGAGAAATCGAGAACATTCCTTTGCCCGAAGACTCGGTGGACGTGATCATTTCGAACTGCGTGATCAACCTTTCCGCCGACAAGGACCGAGTGCTGCGGGAAGCATTCCGGGTGCTCAAGCCGGGCGGAAGATTGGCGGTATCCGACGTAGTGACCCGAGGCGAAATCTCGCCGGAGATCCGGCAGAGCGTTCTGCTTTGGGTCGGTTGTGTGGCGGGCGCGCTCGACGAGAACGAATATCGCGAAAAGCTCTCGGCGGCAGGCTTTGAGCAGATCGAGATTGAACCAACGCGCATTTACCGGGTTGAAGACGCTCGCGAGTTTCTCTCGGCAGAGGGCGTGGACATTGAGGCGATTGCCCCTCAGGTGGACGAAAAGTTTATGAGCGCTTTCATTCGCGCCGTCAAACCGTCCGGCAGCGAAAAGGCTTGCTGCGGTCCGGCCTGCTGCAATTGAATCCGGTTGGGAGCGACCATGCAGGGACACTACAACGTTCTATTTCTGTGCACGGGAAACTCGGCGCGGTCCATCATGGCCGAGGCAATCCTGAATCAGAAGGGCAAGCCTAATTTCACCGCCTACAGCGCGGGGAGTCATCCTTCGGGAACGGTCCGCGCCGAGGCGCTGCGGCAACTCGAGGCGGCCCGCCTGCCCACCAAAGGCCTGCGGAGCAAGCCATGGGAGGAATTCTCCCGTCCCGGTGCGCCTGAACTTCATTTCGTTTTTACCGTCTGCGACAACGCGGCCAGGGAAGTGTGCCCGATCTGGCCGGGTCAACCGATGACGGCCCACTGGGGAGTTCCCGATCCCGCGGCGGTGCAGGGCACGCCGGAGCAAATCGAGCGTGCCTTCCGCGACGCCTTCTTCATTCTTGACCGGCGAATCGGTCTGTTCATCTCCCTCCCGCTGGCCAGTCTCGACCGGCTGGCGCTCAAGCGCGAAGTCGACAAGATTGGCGGGCAATGAAATTCGACCTGCGGGCCCGCGCGCTGGCAGAATTCCTGGGGACCGCCTTCTTGCTGGCGGCGGTTGTGGGATCGGGGATCATGGGTGAGCAGCTGGCCGGCGGAAATGTTGCGATCGCATTGCTGGCGAATACACTGGCCACCGGTACGATCCTCACCGTGCTGATTCTTCCGCTGGGTCCGATATCGGGGGCCCACTTCAATCCCGTGGTGACGATGGCGATGGCGCAGGCGGGCAATTTTCCGTGGCGCGAAGCGCCGGCTTATTTAGCTGCCCAGTTTGCGGGCGCCTTCGCGGGAGTTGCGTCGGCGCACTTGATGTTCGGAATGCCGCTGTTCTTCGCTTCGACACACGCGCGGCACGGGGTTGCCCAGCTGTGGAGCGAAGCTGTGGCCACCTTTGGGCTGCTCTTCGTGATCTGGGGGTGCTCGCGTTTTCGCCCTTCCGCGACTGCGTACGCCGTTGGAGCCTATATCGCCTCCGCCTACTGGTTCACGGCATCGACTTCCTTCGCGAATCCGGCAGTGACACTGGCCCGTTCCGTAAGCAACACCTTCGCCGGGATTCGCCCGCGGGATGTGCTGCCCTTCATGGCGGCCCAACTGGTGGGAGGTTTCGCAGCCACCGTACTGTTTCGATGGCTGGAAGCGCAGAGCAGTGGCGTCGAGCAAAGCCCCGCGGACTTCGAACGGACGGTCGTTGGTTCGGCCGAGGGTTCCTGACGGATGAGCCGGAATGCGTAGTCGGCGTGCATCAGGGATGCCGGTTGATATGCGACCGTCTCTAGTTCCGACCTGGCAGCAGGTGCAGGCTACTTTCGCTTTACCGCGATTGCGGACACCTCAAGGCGCGCGTTGTTCACCAGCGCGGCGACTTGCACAGTGGCGCGGGCGGGCTTGGGATCGGGCATGATGTCCTTGTAGGCTTTGTTCATTTCGGGGAAGTCATGGATGTCGGCCAGGAACACGGTCACGGAAACGATATCCTTCAGTTCAAAGCCGGCGGCGTGGACCACCTTTTCGATGTTGGCCAGGGCCGCCCGAGTTTCCGGGCCAATCCCGCCCTCAGCGAGTTTGCCGTGGTCGTCGGTGCCTTCCTGTCCAGCGACATAAAGCGTGTCGCCAGCGATGACTCCATCGCTGAAGGGAAAACCTGCGGTCCCCGGGAGCTTGATCGCCCGCCGTTCCTGGGCAAAGCCCGTCAGTGTTCCGGCCAGCATAACCACGATGAGACCGAGCTGGGCCAGCGATGAACCAAACTTTCCTGTAGTCATATCGTCGAGCTCCTTTTGCGCGGTGTTAGAATTCGCCCGTCAGTTTCACTCACAAAGGGTGCCAGGGCCAGGGCCACCCTGTCTCTCCAAAGAACGGAGAGACGAGGGTGGGGCACCCGATCCACAGCTATGTCAGAGTCCGTTTATATATACAACCTGAAGGAGCAGATGAACAAATTGCAGTGAGGCGGATCCGCCAAAAAGGTGAACGATGCCACAAAAGAGAAAAGCGTGTTTGGGAGTGATATTCATATTGGTCATGACTCTAGGCGCCTACCAGGCTCATGCTCAAAGCCCTCACTATGACCTTTTATTGAAGGGCGGACATGTAATCGATCCGGCCAATCACCGGGACGGAAGCTTCGACGTTGCGATCTCAGGCGGGAAGATTGCCGCGGTCGAAAAGGACATTCCCGCCGGCCAAGCGGGGAAGGTGGCGGATGTTTCCGGCCTCTACGTCACACCCGGACTTGTGGATATTCACACTCACGTCGGTCATGGAGGGGCACCGCTCAACTGGTTCGCCCCCGACGCGCGGGCCCACACCGAGCCCCTGGGCATTCCCGCGGATCTCGCGTTGCAATCCGGGGTCACGACGATCGTGGACGCCGGCAGCGCGGGCGCCGAAACGTTTCTTCAGGAGAAGGAGGAAGTGATCGACCAAGCCAAGGTCCGGGTGCTGGCTTTCCTGAACATCGTAGGCAACGGCATGAACGGCGGGTTGGAACAAACTGTGGACCAGATGGACGTCAAGAAGTGCGCGGAGACAGTGAGGAAGTATGCGGACATCATCGTGGGGGTAAAGACCGCGCATTATTGGACCGATGATCCCTGGGATGCGGCACATCCGCCGTGGGCCGCGGTGGATCGGGCAGAAGAGTGCGCGCAGACGGCGGGAGTGCCGGTGATGTTTGACTTCTGGCCGCGTCCGGAGCGGACTTACGCCGAGCTGATCCTCAAAAAGATGCGCCCCGGCGATATCCACACGCATGTTTTCGCGCAGCAATTCCCCATCATTCTCGCGGACGGCAAGATCAACCCCATCATGGCGGAGGCGCGCGCCCGCGGAGTGATTTTCGATGTGGGTCACGGGACGGCCAGCTTCTGGTTCCGCAACGCGGTTCCCGCGGTCAGGCAAGGCTTCATTCCTGATTCCATATCCACGGATTTGCACACCGGAAACTACACCGTGTTGAGCATGACCCAGGTGATGTCCAAGTTTCTGGCCATGGGGGTGCCGCTCGAAGAAATTATCCGGCGTTCCACGGTGAATCCGGCGCGCGAGATTCACCGGCCGGAGTTGGGGACGTTGTCGGTCGGAAAAGAGGCCGACATTGCCGTGCTGGAATTGCTCAACGGGAAATTCAGTTACGTCGATTGCGGCTTCGCTCGAATGGATGGCACGGTCAAATTGACGGCGCGCATGACGGTGCGGGCTGGGCGCATTCTCTACGACCCCTCGGGCCTGAGCATGGTGGAATGGGAAAAAGCCCGTCCGCAATATTTCAGCACTCCCGCGTTGGGTACTTCTCCACCGGCGAGAGCCGACGACTATCCGCGGGAATGAAGGCCGGAGGGCCGCGTTTGCGCGAGCGGGACGCTCGCGCCTGCACGGTTCGGCGGCGCGGGTTGATTACTTCACCTGTTGTGAAGGCGCCTGCATGAGGAAAGAGATGCCGTTGGAGCGGTAGATGGCCTTGCCGGCGTCCTGCGGTTCGGCGGCCACTTTGCCGGCGCGGACGGTTTCAATCGCGACAACCAACGTTGGCAGCACGGAGGGCGGCGCGAAAGGCACGTTGTGAGCGCCCAGGACGAGCTTGAGTTGCGGCGCGAGAGCAGCAAGGCGCTTTACCGAAGCGACATAATCATCGAGATTGGTCTCTGGACGATAAAGCCAGATGGGGGCGGGATAGTAGGTGTCTCCGCTAAAGAGCAGGCCGTTGGCGCGATCGAGCAGGGAAATGGCATCCGGGGTGTGGCCCGGAGTGGATAGGACTTCCAAAGTACGTCCGCCGAGATCGATCTTGTCATGGTCGTGAAGAAAGCGGGAGATCTTCCAGGGCCGGGTGGCGTAGGATTTTGGGTCGAAACCTTTCGGCAGATCGCCGCAGATCATTCCCGGGCCGAGTTCGGACTGAGCACCCTGGCGCGAACCCTTCGCGTTGGTCCGAGTGAAATCGGTATCCATTCCGTAGACCGTATCAAACTGCCAGTTGCCGCCCACGTGGTCGTTGTGGGTGTGGGAATTGAGGACGACGATGGGCAGGTGAGTGATTCCGGCAGTGATTTTGCGGATATCGCTGATGCCCATGCCGGTGTCGAAGAGCAGGGCCCGTTTTTCGCCCAGGATAAGGTAGGAGATAGTTTCTTCGGCTTGATGGGGTTCGTAGATGGCGAAGACTCGCGGGACGACTTGGTAGACTTCGAACCAGGGATCACTGACCGGGACGCGTTCCAGAGTTTTATATTCGGGACGCGGGAGAGCACGGCACCACTCGGGTTTTTCGGACTGGGCCGGCACCGCCGCTGGAAGAGCAGGCAGGAAAGCTGCCAGGACGGCGGCGAGCGATACGATCCATTTCACCGGTTTATGCCAGCTCCAGGTAAATTTTCTTGGCAGCCGGGTCCAGCTTGGCGATTCGAAACTTGCGAATCTGTCCGGCGCGGACGGCCTCGGGACTGGACTCGCTGACGGCAGCGCCGCCCTTCCAGTGCGCTTTGAGTTTCGTAGTCAGGGCTGACAAATCGGGCTTCGCTGCGGCCGGCGCCGGCTCTTCAACCGCTGCCTCGGCCTGACCCCCGGCGGCAATCCGGCAGGTGGCGTGGATGCCATCTCCCAGTTCCACGCCAGCATGCCCGTTCGAAACTTCGCCCATACGTCCGGTGACCACATCGCCTTCTTTGTGTTCGGCGATGTATTCGTCGAGACTGGTGGGGACAAGTTGCTTCATGCCGAGACGGAGTAGCCGCTTTGCCGTGTCCACGGCGAGCACCTGCGCCTTCACCAGTTGCCCAACCTTCAACACGTCCTGCGGATATTCGATCCGTTTCTCGGCACTGATGTCGCTGACGTGAATCATGCCTTCGACGCCTTCGGCAAGCTGCACGAATGCGCCAAACTTGGTGAGGCTGGTGACTGGCCCTTCGATGACAGTGCCCACGGCAAAACTTTGCGCCACATTCGCCCAGGGATCTCCCAGGGCTTGCTTGAGGCCGAGAGAAATACGGTGTTCCGCTGGGCTTACTCCCAGAACCACGACTTCCACCGTTTCGCCTGCTTTCACCACGTCGCTGGCAATTCGGACCTTCTTGGCCCACGACATTTCCGAAACGTGGATCAATCCTTCAATGCCCGGCTCGAGTTCCACAAAGGCTCCGAACTCAAGAACGCGAGTGGCCGTGCCCCGCACGCGTTCGCCGAGTTTGTATTTTTGAGCAACTGAATCCCAGGGGTCCGGCTGAAGCTGCTTCATGCCCAGCGAAATGCGCCTTCTTTCGAGATCGACCTTGAGCACCCTGGCCTCGACCTGTTGACCCACCGAAAGCACGTCGGCGGGTTTGTTGACGCGGCTCCAGGCAATTTCCCCAACATGCAGCAAGCCGTCCACCCCGCCCAGATCCACGAATGCGCCGAAGTCGGTGAGACTGCGGATCGTGCCCCGCACGGTCTCGCCTTCGCGAATTTCGGAGTAACGATGTTCCTTCACCGCGCGGTCTTCTTCTTCGGCGAGGGCGCGCCGGTCGACCACTACATCTTCCTCGGTTGCATCGAGCTTGATAATGCGGCAGCGGACCTCCTGTCCAACCAACCTCTCCATCTCGGCCGGGTCGTGTACTCCACTGCGCGAGGCCGGCATGAACGCCCGCACTCCCACGTCCACGCTGAATCCGCCTTTGATCACGCCCGTGACCGTGCCCACAATCGTTGCCTTGTCAGCGAACGCCTGTTCCAGCGATGACCAGTCGGTGGGCCGCGCGATCTTTTGGCGGGAAAGTTCGTAGTAACCCTCCGGATCGCGGCCTTTCACCGAAACCTGGAGCTTGTCGCCGGGTTTCACCGTTTCGCCCGCGGCCTGGAATGCCGCCAAGGGCATGATGCCTTCGGTCTTGAAACCAATATCGAAGAAGACAGACTCGCTGGAAACGGCGATTACCGTGGCTTCGAGCTGCTTACCGCCGTCTTCCTTCTTGCGGGAATGGCTCTTTTCGTACTGAGACAGGATGGCTTCAAATGACTCGCTGGATTCGGCGACGGGATGGGATTCCGGACGGCTGGGATTCGACATGAGAGATCACAAATTCATCGAGTACGAATAGCAGCTAGGATAGCATTCTGTGTGAGTATCCGCTGCTGCGGAAATGGAGAGGCCAGCAGGGACGGCCTAGCGGACAGAGGAATACTTCCGGCCCAACTCTTCAATCTTGGGAAAGGACCAGGGGGCGCTGGAGGTGGACTCCGGCGGCTCCAGACCGGTCTGGAGCGCTTTGACCAATACTTCGAGAGCGAGCCCGGCAACCGGAGGGGCGACCACGGTCGCAGCTAACAGGCCGCGACGAACCCACTCCTGGCCGGTCTTGCTTACGCCGTCACAGCCGGTGAACGGTACCTTCAGCCAGTGTTCGCGTTCCGCGGAGTTTGTCAGTTCCGCGAACGCTTTCCTCGCGCCCATGGCCATAGCGTCGTTCTGGCAGCCGATTACACGAATCTCGAGCTTGCGGGATGTGCTCAGGGACAGCCAGGACTTGATGGCGTGATGCCCGCTGCGCTCGGTCCAATCCCCTTTGAGTATCTTCAGCTCCAGACCCGCGGGCTTGACGGAAAGCATTCCCTGGGCGCGAAGTGTGGCCGCGCCACTGCCGGAAGGGCCTTCGATATACAGAATGTTGCCCTGCTCGACCAGAGCCGCAAACTGCCTGGCCTGAATTCGGCCTACTTCCAGCTGGTCGGTGGCGACGGAGAAGACGGGAGCGCGTCGAGTGCGGCGCAGCTCGGAAATATATTCCGGCTGACGATTCAGGATGCCCCAGCCTATTTCAGCGGCGACAGCCGCCTTTGCCACCTGGACCATTTCGGTGCCCACGGGCTCGACAATGATCGCATCGGGGCGCTGGGCTGTGTTCTGGATAATCTTGACCAGTTGTTGGGTCTGGTTGACCGCGTCGTTGTCGGCGTAAACAATCTGGATTTTCGCGCCCAGCCGGGCGGCAACCCCGGTAGCTGAGGCCGCTTGCTCGGCCTGGTAATCATTGTCGCTGGTGATGAGCGCAACGACGATGTTAAGGTTTTTCATCGAAGTCGAGGCATGGGTGACTCCGCCGATTCCCTAATTTAGCCACGATGGCCGTGCTTGTCGATGCACAATCGGGTTCACGCCGCCCCGAAAGACTGCAGGCTGTCCCCCGAAGGCCTTTTCGCGAGGATAGGCCGGTGAACCATCGGACACGGTATAGTATCTGCGCTATGTGGAAATATGCCCTCGTATTATTTTGCGTGACTGCTCTGGCGACGGCGGCGGAGAAGATGTCCGCGCCGCAGTTAATCGATCTGGCGAAGTCCGGCAGCGCCGGTCTGCGAAGCGCGATTGCCGACAGCTTTGATGCCAAGGACCTCAAGGAAGGGACCGCGTGGGCCGGGCGTGGTTCGGACTTCTTTTTTGCCACGGAAGCGCAGGCCCAGCCATCGCTCGTGATCGACGATGTTCCCGGGCCGCAGATGCAGCAGCTCGCGGGTTCGGACCTCTGGTATGCCGCGGCCCACATTGAACCGGTGGGCAGGTTGCACTCGTTCCACTACATGATCAACGGCGCGCCATTCGGCGGCAAGCTGGACTTGCCGGCGTTCGGACCTCTTTCCTATCTGCAACCCGGTGTCCCCTCCGGCACACTATCGGAGAAGGTTATCCACACCAGCAAAATATACGATGGAATGAAGAGCGAATATTGGATTTACGTACCGGCGCAATATGATCCGAAGGTGCCGGCGGCGCTGATGGTTTTCCAGGACGGCGGCTGGTACATCCACCGGGATGGCAACAACCCAGCTCTCAATGTTCTCGATAATCTGATGGCGCAAAAAAAGATTCCGGTGATGATTGCGGTGTTCATCGATCCCGGAGATATCACCGACTTTCCTGGAACTCCGACCTACAACTTCGTCAAGGCGTACTCGGACAAGTGGCACCGCACGCTCAAGGACTCGATGCGCAGTACGCTTTACGACACGGTGAGCGACCGCTATGCGCGTTTTCTGCGGGACGAGGTTCTGGCCGATGTTCAGGCGCGGTACAACATACGCAAGGACGCTTACAGCCGCGCCATCACGGGGCTTTCGTCGGGCGGAATCTGCTCCTTCAACGTGGCCTGGCAGATGCCGGATCAGTTCAGTCGCGTGATTTCCTGGATCGGCAGCTTTGCCAGCATTCAGTGGAAGGAAGATCCTGCGGTCCCGGATGGCGGCCAGGATTATCCCGAAAAGGTTTTGCGCGAATCCCGGCGCAATCTTCGGGTGTGGCTGCAGGATGGATCCGAGGACCAGGAGAATGACCGCTACGGAAGCTGGCCGCTGGCCAATATTCGCCTGGCCAACGCGCTGAAGTTGAAGGACTATGACTTTCACTTCAGTTTTGGCAAGGGCACGCACAACTCCGGCCAGGGCGCGGCTGAATTTCCAGAAGAGATGATCTGGCTGTGGCGAGATTACGATCCGGCCAAGACGGAGCAGACCTACGAGATGGAGCCTTCGGAGAAGGCCAAGCCTTTGTTCCGGGTGTCGGTTACAAACCGCAATTCCGACTAGGGGACAACTCCCCATCCGACGTCTTACTGGAAGCCCGCCGGGGCCGGTGAGGCGGTCGGCTTTCTGCTTTTCCTCCTCCGCCTGCGCCGGACGGCTGGTCAGGCTGTAGATTTCCGCCATACGGCGATGCGGCTCGGCCTCCTGAGGCCGCAGCGATGACGCTTCTTCCAGATAGCGCAACGACTCCGCGTACTGCCCCGCGCTCTTGCTCTTTTGCGCCAGCCCAACGCTGGTGGCGTAGAGCAGGTTGGCGGTTCCCTGGTCCTGCGGATTCAGTTGATGCGCATGCTGCAAGGCCTCATGAGCCGGAAGGTCCTGTCCCAGCTTTGCCAGGATGGCCCCATAGAGCGAGGTCAGTTGAAATAAATCGGGCCAGCGCTTGACGGAATTGGCCAGCGCTTGGCGGGCCGCTTCAAACTGATTCAGCCGGTAGTAGGTGAGGGCAAGGTTGTATTGCATCTGCGGCGATTGCGGGGCCAGTTCGGCGGCCCGGCGCAAGGGCTTCAGCGCCGCCTGCAGGTCTCCGTACTGGCCGTAGATGGTGCCCAGTTCGGTGAGTTTGTCGGCGTCGTCAGGATCATAAAGTTGTTCGCAGACGGCACGGGCTTCCTCGCGCAGACCCTGATCGAGCTTCTGCCGGCATTCCATTCTCAGCCGGCTTTCGTTGGCATCGCGTTGGCGCAACTCCTCCGACAGCGCCAGAGTTTTCGTCGCTTCCTGCTCGCGCCCTTCCTTGCGATAGACCAATCCGAGTTGATAGGGAACGCGGGCGTCGTGCGGAGTCAGCCGCGAAGCTTCCTTCAGCCACTTTTCCGCGGCTGCCAGATTGCCCTGCTTGAAGTAGGCATAGCCAAGGTAGTAGGCCGTGTCGGGAAAAGGCGGCTTGGCTGCGGCCTGGGTGAGATTTTGGATCGCGCTGGGGTACTGGTGATCGTCCAGGTCGAGTCTTCCCAGGTAGTAAAAGACGTTGGGATGATCTCCAACTTCGCGGCGCACCAGTTCGAGCTCGTGACGGGCTTCGTCGGATTTATGCAGTTCGAAAAGTGCTACCGCCAGAGGAAATCGAGCCCTGACGCTCAACCCGGGATCGGCCGCCAGGGCAGCGCGAAATTCCGCAACTGCGGCATCGTAACGGTCTTGCTTCAAAGCGTCGTAACCCTTGCCCAGATGGGCGTCCGCGGTGTCAGGCGCGGCGGTCTGGGATGCGGCTTGGGGGATCCCCAGGGAGAACAGGATCAATGTTGCCAGCAAGAGCAAGATTCGTCGCTGCCGTGTGTGAGCGCTCATGGCAAAGGCAAGATCATTATATGTGCGGCGCTTGATGTGGGCGCGGGCGTCCCGCCCGTGCGTCGGTCTCACGGAGGGCTGGCGCCTCCTGTAACACCCCCTTGTCGAGCTGCGCTCGACTGCACGAGCGAGGACGCTCGCGCCTACATTTTGCGCTCGCGTCTACATTTGACCTTGCGTCTATATTTTGCGGGCTTTGGCTAGCAGGGAGCTTGCTGTCTTCTTGATCGCGGCTACTTCGTCCGGCGTAGCTGTGTTCACGTAGTCGCTGACCAGCTTCTCGCAGCGTTCTCGCACCTGGTCGTAGGCCGTGGGATCCTCCAACTTGATACCGCCGCGGTTCGCGGCCAGAAGAGGGCGTCAGGCGTGGTTGGCGGGGTCGGCCACAAACCAGTCCGGAGGCGTGAGATCTTGCCGGCGATAAACCTCGATGACTTCACGGCGGTGGGGCAGGGAAGGGATAACGCCCTCTCGGGTGACTGCCAGGCCGCCGGTAACCACGGCAAACTGCACGGCAGCCTCGAGGCTCGCGCCGCAAGCAAGTGCCATCGCCAGCCCGGCGTTGAAGGCGTCCCCAGCGCCGGTTGTGTCTACCGCTGACATGCGTGACGCAGGAACGGGAGTGGAAGACTTCGCGGTCACGATCAGGGCTCCATTTTCACCCAGGGTCATGACGACCTGCTTCACGCCGCCGCGAATCAGGAATTTCAGCTAGCTTGAAACTGGTAAGCCTACCACGGGGAGGATGTTATGGAGGACGGGCGTCTCGCCCGTCCAGCCGGGCGGGGACGCCCGGCCTCCATGGATCCGCCGTCTATGGTTCCGGCTGGTTAAGGCTTTGGGGTGGGTGCGGTCAGCAGGTCCACGAACATCCTGTAGAACCGCTCGGTGTCCAGATCAACCTGCACTTCGACGGGCTGGACGTCGATCTCTGGTTTGTCCTGATCGGTCCAGGTGAGCGTGTTGCCGTAGCCGGCGCCACGGCTCAGGTCAACATCCAGGAAGCGGGTTTCTGTTTTTGTAATCAGGCTGGGATCGAGCCATGCTGCCGCCGCCAGTTCATCCCACAGATAGTTGTACTCGCCGAACAGGCGGGAATATTTGCCGATGTACTGTGCTGCCGGCGTCTTGCCGCCTTTGATCCGGCTAATGAGGTCGGTGGTCATTCTTGTCTTCACCGAAATGTCCACGGGAGTGCAGACGATTTTCTTCCACTTGGCGCGCAAAACGATGTGGGCCGCTTCCGGATCGAACCAGATGTTGAATTCGTGCCGGGGAGTGTTCATGAATTCGGGGTCGGCGGTTTGCGGATTCAGACTGGCGCCCATGAAGACCAGTTCCTTGGCCAGTTGAGGCGAATTCGGGATCGATAGAGATAGCCAGCGCCAGATTGGTCATGGGGCCGCCCGCGTAAATCGTGATCTCGTGGGGGAACTTGTGGACCATGCGCAGCAGAAAATGGGCCGCGTCCTCATCGATCGCTTTGGTGGTGGGCTTGCCTTCAGGCATGTCTCCTAATTGGTCAGGCGGATGATAAAACCTTGGAGTCCAGGCGCCAGCCCAGGCAACAGAGCCGTAGCGTTGCTGCCAGAGTTCGGTCTCGTTTTTTCGCCGGACCAGTGGATACTCCGCTCCCACCACCACTGGAATATCGGTTCGACCGATGAGCTCGAGCGTGCGCAACGTGTGTGCCACCTCCGACTTGAGCCAGGCGTCGCCAGTCACGACCGTGATGCCGAGAACATCGGTTTGTGGAGACTGGATCAGGAGCAGTATGGCCTGCTGGTCGGTTCCGCCGGGTCCGGCGGCGTCTTCGTCGATGATGATCTTGCGTCTTCCCTGTCCCCAGCAGGTGAGGCATGTCATTACTACCGCTGCTACAACCGAGACCCGGCCGAATTTCATTCTTCCACCTCGGAATTTTAAAATGCTTCCAGAGCTGCGCCGGACCTGCGTCCGGCCAGGCATTGCGGACATCCTTCGACTTCGCTCACGACAGGCTCTGCCCCTACGCGGGCGGGGATGCGGAGAGACGGCCAATCAACAAAGAGAAAAACTTTGCGGAATCCACGTCCACGGCTACCTTGGCATTGGGGATGAATTTATCGCGCAAGACTGGAGATGTTCTGGTACTGGCAAGGGTGGGCGCGGAGCCTCGGATCGGCATGTTGATGGCCGCCTTTTCCTTCTCCGGCGTGCGCCGCAAGTCTCCGGCATTCGGACTATAGCCTATGGTTTCGCCCGCGGTCAGCTCGCCGGTAGTTTCCACATCCACGTAATAGTCTTTGAACTTCAGGATGGAAGGGTCGAGGAATGCGGCCACGGCGAGCGGATCGTGCATATTCGGCCCCACGAGAAATCCCTGCTCGCGATTATGGTTGATGGCGTTGCGGCCGATCTTTGCCGCCGCCTGGCTGACCGGGTTCTGCGCCGCCTCGAGCGTGCGCACGTGGTCTTCGGTGAGTGAAGTCTTGCGGGTAACGTCGAGTCCGACCATGGTGATGGGAATGCCGGATTGAAACACGATGCGCGCTGCCTCGGGATCAACGTAGATGTTGAACTCGGCCGCGGGCGTTATATTTCCGCCGGAGAGCGAGCCGCCCATCAGGACGATTCCGCGCACCATGGCGGCGAGTTCCGAATCGAGATTTAGCGCGGTGGCGATGTTGGTCAACGGGCCAATCGGGATCAAGGTGACTTCACCGGGATACTTGCGCACGATGGCGCGAATAAATTCAGCGGCGGGGTCGGCAACGGGCTTGATTGTTGGTTCGGGAAAGACAGCGCCGCCAAGTCCGTTTTCGCCGTGCGCATAGGCGGCCGTCACCAGGCGGCGCACCAGGGGCGACTTGGCTCCGGCAGCGACCGGGATGTCCGTGCGGCCGGCTATTTCGACCATGCGCAGGGCGTTGGGCAGCGTCAGTTCGAGCGGGACGTTGCCGGCAACGGGGGTGATGCCCTCAATCTTCAACTCCGGGGAGCGCATGGCGAGCAGCAGGGCCAGCGCGTCGTCGACGCCGGGATCGGTGTCAATAATCAGGCGGAAGGGGCCACGACCGATTCTCGAGCCTGACTGTCTCTCGTCTGATGACTGGGCGGCGGCGCCGGAGCGAAGCTGGCCGCGAGACTGCCTGCGGCCACGGCAGCGGCCGAGGTGGCTACAAACTGGCGGCGCGTCACGTGAAGAGGCGGCTTCGAGTCCATGTTGTCTCCTCCTGAAGGATTTGCTAGTGCGCCGGCCGTGGCGGCTGGGTCATCAACTTGATGTAGAGATCGTACAGTTTTGTGGTGTCCACATCGAACTGTACGGTCGCCTTTCTTTCATAAGGAGGGAGCTCGGTCCCCGGCTCCCAAAATAAGGTTTCACCGTAACTTGGGCCATGATCAACGTCGATGTCCACGTAGAGCTCTTTCTGTCCTGTCACGATGGAAGGATCAATCATGGCGGCGGCGGAAAGCTCGTCCCACATGAAGCTTTCGACGGAGTATTGAGTGAGATAACGGGCCACGGGTGTATTCGCTTTTGCGATGGCGGCCTTGACCGCGGGATTCACCGTGGTTTTGACCGAAATGTCGATGGGCGTGATGATGATCTTCTTCCAGGGTGCGCGCATCGCAATACGCACCGCTTCGGGATCGAACCACCAGTTGAATTCCCGGCGGCCGTCAATACTGTTGATCCCACCCGTGCTGGCATACATGCCACTGCCCATCAGCACCAGCTCCTTTGCCAAAGTTGCTACTTGGGGGTCCAGGCGCAATGCCAGCGCGATATTGGTCATCGGGCCTCCAGCCCAGATCACCACTTCGCCGGGATACTGGTGCACCATGCGGACGATAAAGTTGGCGGCGGTTTCGCTCAGGGGCTTGGTGTGGGGTTCCCCCTCGACCAGCGACGGGACCACATTGGGGTCGTGATAACCGGCGCGGAAAGCGGGCGGAACATTTCCCGGGCGTTTGGAGAAATCGCTCCAGCAGCCTTTGTAACGGAATTTGCCGTAGAGCGCTTCCCATCGCTCGGATTCTTCCTTGGAGTTCAGCAGAGGGAATTCGGCCCCCTGGGCGACGGGGACGTCAGTGCGGCCGGCGATTTCGAGGAGGCGCAGAGTGCGCTGGGTCTCTTCTCTCACCCACTGGTCGCCGCTGACGGTGGTAATCCCCAGCACGTCAAACTTTTCCGACTGCAGAAAAATGAGGATGGACTGCATGTCGGTGGTGGCGGGTCCGCGCGCGTCCTGATCAACGATGACCTTAATCTTTTGCGCTTGCAGCCCGGTAGCGGCAATCAGAATGAGAACGGCAGTCAGCAGGACGGTGAAGCTTCGTGGCTTCATTGGCTAAGTCCCTCGGTATGTTCGATCTTGCTTAGCAGGATTTGCTGGAAGACTGCACCGATTGTTCCAACGACCCAGCCGGGAAGAACTAGCATTGTAACGCCCGTCGGGAGAGCTCTGCCAGCGGCTTGGGGTCTGCATGATGGCGAAGGGTGTTTCAGCTGATAAAGACCTGCGCCGATTGCGGATGACTATTCGAGCGATTAGAATCGTTGGCGCGCGCGAATCATTTGGTCGTGATCTTTCCGGTTCTGCTTTCTCCTATGCGCCGTCTCCGCCTGACCGTAGAGCCATTTGGATTGTCTGCAACTCGTATGGCAAGTTGCCTGCTTGCCTTGATCGCTGTACTTACGCCGGGCATGATCCATGCGCAAGCTCAAGGTTCAGTTGCTTCGGGTGCGGTGCCAGGGGCTATGCAGTCTGGGGCTACGCTGCACGGATCAGTGCGAGATTCAAAGGCCCGTCCCGTCGCCGGTGCGACCGTATATCTGCAGGGGAAGGATGGCACCGGGACTCTGTCCGCGCAGGCAGATGCGGCGGGGAGCTACCGCTTTTCAGGGCTAGGTGAAGGCATTTATATGTTGCGCGTGGAGGCTGCGGGATACAGTCGGGCCACCTTCGGACCATGTGCACTGGGACCGCGGGAAGCGAAGGCACTCGACCTTACGCTGGAGGCAGGAGCAGCGCCGGAGTTCTTTGATGAACCTCAATTTACCGTGGCAGGCGTGACCGACGGAACTAATCTCGGCGGGCATGGTTCAAATGTGGTGGTGCGAACCAAAGACTCATTGGCCAAAGACATCGCATCTCTGAGCGTCGCAGGAGACAAAGGACCCTCCGGCAACGCGCTGCCGACGGCGAGGACGCCCGACGGTGTGGATGAGAGGGCTCTCCGGGCAGCGGCGGAGCGACAGCCGGCGGAATTTGAAGCCAACCACCGCCTGGGGAAGTTGCTGGTCGAGAACGGAAGGGCTACGGAATCGCTTGCCTACCTGGAGCGGGCTTCGCAGCTTAAACCAGGCGACTACGAGAACGGCTACCTGCTGGCTCTCGCGTATGCGGATGTCGGTCAATTCCAGCGCGCACGCACCGATGCGCGAACGCTGCTGACCGTTCGGGGACAAACGCAGAAAGACCAGGCCGAAGTTCATCACTTGCTAGGCGACATCGAAGAGAAACTGGGCAATCCCCTTGAAGCGGTGCACGAATACCAGAGTGCGGCGGAACTGAACCCGGTCGAACCCAATTTCTTCGATTGGGGAGCGGAGCTTCTGCTGCATCGCGCGGTCGAGCCTGCCATCGAGGTCTTCAGCAAGGGCAATCGTCTGTTTCCGCACTCGGCGCGGATGCTGATCGGGCTGGGAGTGGCCTGGTACAGTGGCGGTTCGTATGACCAGGCCGCGCAGCGTCTTTGCGAAGCGTCGGACCTGAATCCCGGCGACCCGAAACCATACCTGTTTTTGGGCAAAATACAGAGCGTCGAAACGGTGCAGTCAGAGTGCTCAACCGAGCGTCTGAGGCGATTCGTGAAGCTTCAGCCTGCGAATGCCGAAGCCCATTACTACTATGCCGTCAATCTCTGGAAGCGGCGCAAGGGGCCGGATGACGCTGAAAGTCTGGCGCAAGTCGAGACCCTGCTGAAGCAGTCCGTTGCCCTCGATCCCAAACTCGGGGTGGGTTATCTGCAATTGGGTGTTCTTTATTCAGAGCGAAGAGATTTTTCCCACGCAGTCTCCAGCTATCGGGAAGCGATCAACGCCAGTCCGCAGCTGGAAGAAGCGCACTACCGTCTGGCGCAGGCTTACAAGCAGACGGGAGAAAAAGCAAAGGCTGAACAGGAACTTCAACTTTATAACGAAATATCGAAGAAGAAAGAAGAGGAAGTGGAGCGCGAGCGGCGGGAAAGCCGGCAGTTTGTCTACACGTTGCGGAGTCCGGCTGTGGGCCCACAGTCCCGGTAAGAAATCTTAACCGCAAAGAACGCAAAGGTACCGCAAAGTGCGCAAAGAATTCCTTTGCGGCCTTTGCGGTACCTTTGCGACCTTTGCGTTAAGATTTTGAATCTACGGGTCAGCGAGCGGGGGCCGGCCCGCCCATCAGGCCGACGAACATCCGATAGAACTTTTCCTTATCCAGATCCACCTGTATTTCGGCCGGTTGAGCCGCGATTTGCGGCTTGTCTTTTTCTGTCCAGGTGAGCGTGTTGCCGTATCCCGCGCCGCGGTCAAGGTCCACGCCCAGGTAGCGAGTTTCCCACTTGGTGATGAGAGACGGGTCGATCCAGGCGGCGGCTGCGAGTTCATCCCACATGTACTGGCCAGCCTGGCCGGTCTGGTAGAAACGCGCGATGTAGTGGGCCAATGGCGTCCCGCTGGCGTCGATCTGCTTGATCATGGTGGGCGTCAGGCGCGTCTTGATTGAAATGTCCGCCGGAGTGCAGACAATCTTCTTCCACGGCGCCCGCAGGACGATCTGCGCCGCTTCCGGATCGAACCAGAAATTGAACTCGTGGCGGGGATTGTTTACGAACTCGGGATCGTCAGTCTCGGGACCCAGACTTCCTCCCATGAAGACCAGTTCCTGCGCCAGCTCCGGGAACTGCGGATCGATCGATATAGCGAGGGCCAGATCGGTCATGGGCCCGCCCTCGTAGATCGTCACTTCATGCGGGTATTGGCGCACCTTGCGAATCAGAAAATGTGCAGCGTCCTCGGCGGCGGGCTTGGTAGTGGGCTGGCCTTCCGGCAGGGGCGGGACAACGAAGGGTTCGTGCCACCAGCGGTCATCCCAGGCGCCCGCGAAAGCCACTTTGCCGAAGCGCTGTTGCCACAGCTGGGTTTCTTCATGCCGCCGCACCAGGGGAAAAACGGCCCCGGGCACAACCGGAATATCCGTGCGGCCCATGATCTCGAGCAGACGCAGGGTGTGCGCCAGTTCCTCGTCGCGCCACTGGTTTCCACTGACCACCGTGATGCCCAGGACCTCGACCTGCGGCGATTGAATCAGCAATGCGATGGTCTGCATGTTGCTGCCGCCGGGTCCGGAACCATCCTGATCGATGATCACCTTGCGCTGCTGCTGGGCCAAGGCGAGAGGGACCGACAGAAGCACCCAGGTGACTGCGAAAACCCATCTGCGGTGTTCGGTCATAAGATTCGTTTCAAGGCAATTTCTATATGGGCGCTCGCGCCCACATCAAAAATTGATGGGCAGACGGAGCGAAGCTCGTTGTAAGCCTGCTCAGTCTGCCCAAGGTTGCGAGCCAATCCAGGTTGCTCTAGAAAGTGAGCTTGAGCGCAAACTGAACCAGGCGCGGATTGTTCACAGTATTGTTCGCTACACCAAAACTGGACTGGGAGCTTACGTCCTGCATTCCCGTAGCACCGAGGCCGGAGAGGAAGTACTGTGCGTGGTTAAACAGGTTGAAGAACTCAGCGCGGAAGTCCACTCCGATCCGCTCAGTGGCCCGGATGTGCTTGATCAGTGAGAGGTCGGTGTTTACAAAGTCCGGCCCGTAGAGCGGCGCTCGGGCAACGTTCGCCAGTTGCCCGGCGGGGGCGTGGTCAAAGGCGCAGTTATTGAAATAGACGGTTGAAGGCCCGAGTTTGTCGGGCGCGATGCCGCCCTGTGAAACCGTCGCGGCACATCCCGGATTGGAGTTAGACGGCACCGGACCGGCCTTGTACGGGTCGGAGATCTGGATCGGCCGACCATAGTTGTTTCCGTTGTTACTGAATGACACCCCCGAGCCGTTTGTGCTATCAATCACGAAAAGAGGAAAGCCAGAAGTGATTCTTTCAATCACATTGACCTGCCAACCTCCCAACACCGCATTGACCGGTCCGCCCCATTCGCCTCCGAAAGCCTTACCTTTCCCGAACGGCAAGTCATAGATCACGCTGGCGGTGAACTGGTGATTCAACTGAACCGCCGACAGACCCCAATCTGCCTTGTTGGCTCCGGGCAAAGGCCAGTAGGTGGCGCCGGTGTTCGTACCCAGCCCGTCGGCAAAACCGCTGTCGAAGTTCCGGGCGTAGGTGTAGCCGAGAAGGGCGTACAGTCCGTGCCTCGCGCTCTTGGTTTCCGCCTTTATCTGAAGCGAGTCATAACGGGCCGCTCCCGCGTCTCGAATGCCATAGATGGTACAGAAGCAGGAAGCGTACGGCTGGACTGGAACGCCGCAGCCCAGAGTGTATCCGGGAACGACGCCGCAAGCGCTGGGAGAGGCCACATTCAGGTTCTGAAAGCTGCTGAGAATATGAGCGCTGCGAGATCCAGCGTATCCCGCCGTGAGTACCAGGTCCCCTGGCACTTGGTGTTCGATGTTTAAGTTGAACTGCTGCACCCGTCCCTGTTTGAAATCGAGGTTCTGAGAGTTGACATTCCCAGCGAACTGGCTCGGCGACGGCGGCGCGGTCGCGAACTGGAAACCGTTCGATATGATCATGTTTGGCCCCGGTTGCTCACCTGCCAAGGTGGCCGCGCAGGCGGGTGCCGGCACTCCGGGCCATCCCGCCGGACACAGATCGGGGAAGAAGAATGATCCCCCCGCTGTTTCATCGTAATAAGGGGGATTTTGCCATAGTCCCTGACCGCCCATGTTCCAGGCGGAATCGTGGAATATGGCATAGCCGGCGCGGACCGCGGTGTTCGAGGACCCGAAGGGTTTCCAGGCTAAACCGATCCGGGGTTCCAGTGCGGTTTTATCAAACTTGACGCCCGCGGACCCACCGGCATTCTGCCCCGGAATAAGGTACTGGCCGGTGTTAAAGTCAAAGTTTGACTGGCGGTTTTGGGCCTCCGTGACCGGCGTTACCAAAGACCAAGCCAAGCCGAGGTTCACAGTCAAGTTCTTAGTTACTCTCCAGTCGTCCTGGATAAAGGGTCGGAACATTTTCCAGCGGCGGCCGGTCGTGGCCCCTTGGAAGGTCTGATCATGCAGAGCCAGATCCGTCATGCCCAGAAGAAAGTCCGCCATGTTGTCGCCACCGCCAAAGCCGGAGGCGTTGAGGCCCGGTGCTATGTGGCCGACGTTACTGCTCCAGGAGTTGGTTATTACCCAGAATCCGTCCTGGAAACCGTTCGCCAGGACATTCATCTGGTTGGCTCGAATCCCACCCCCGACCTTGATGTCGTGACTTCCCCGAATCATGTCGAGCGAATCGGAGATCGAGAAAACGTTGGTACCACCCTGAAAGGGAGCATAACCACGATCACCCAGGGCCCAGTAGGGCCCGCCCACTTGCGCAATCGTTAAACCGCAGCTGACACAATCTTTCGTGGACTGCGACAAGCCGGGAGGGACACCAGGAGAATTGCAACTGCTATCCAGGTTGGCGCCAGGAATGCCCACTTTGGCGGCTTCGCAGGAGCGGTCGCCGAAGGACAGAATGTGGTTGAAAATCCGGTTAAAGCCACCGTTGACCTGGTTAATCGTGCGGTCGGAAAAGATGTGGGTTTCGGCGATTGCCACATTGCGGCCGTGGTTGGTGATGTCCTGGGTACTGGCAAAAGCGCTGGGCGCTGCAAACCCCGGCGAACCACCGGGGACAAAGTTGGTGGCCTGGTCGTAGCTGAAGCGCGCGAAGATGGAATCCTTGCTCGAGAAACTATGGTCCAGGCGGACGTCGAACTCGCCTTCGTTGAGCTTCCTCACCGGCACGTTCGTATAGTTGAAGCCTGAGTTTGGGGCGCTCGGGACGGTGTCCGGATAGAGGCCAACCATAGCTGCGGCCACCGGGCTAATCAAGTTCGCTGGAATCTTATTGCAGGGGACGCCCCCGGTCTGTGTGCCATCGGGATTTGCCGGGATGGGTGTTCCTGCACTTGAACCCGCGCACATGAACGGAGATCGGGTGGGAACATCTCCTACGACCTGCGTGGTGTAGGGGTTGTAAAGGATCTGACTGTAACTCGCGGGCGTAACCCCGTACAGGTCGGCGGAAAAATCACCCTGGCGCATCGCATCCGTGGGCACAAACCCGTTGAATGGTATGCCTCGGCGCTGCCTTTTGCCCTGGTAGTCGAGGAAGAAGAATGTTTTGTCCTTCTGAATCGGTCCGCCCAAAGCGCCGCCGAACTGATTGAGGTTGAATTTCTCGCGAGTCGCGGCCCGAGCACTGCGCGCATCGAGCGAGGTATTGCGGAAGAACTCAAACAGAGAACCGTGGAACTGATTCGATCCGGACTTGGTAGTTACCAGCACGGTCGGACCAGCTCGGGTGCCGTATTCCGCAGAATAGTTATAGGTGAGTACTTTGAATTCCTGGATGGCATCAATCGAAGGCAGAATCGAGATGCCGCCTCCGGTCAGTTCGTTGTTGTCGTTGCCGTCGAGCAGCCAATCCGTGCTGCTGGCACGCGATCCGCCGACCGAAAGCGAGAAGGACCCGCGGGTTGAAACTTCGCTACTGGGACCACCGTTGAAGAAGCTGTTGGGATTGGTCTCTTGCGTCACACCCGGCGTGAGCGTCGCCAATTGGACGAAGTCGCGCCCGTTCAGCGGCAGATCCGCAACTTGCTGGGAAGTGATCACCTGACCCAGGCTCGGATTCGAGGTCTGAACCGAAACCTCCGTTGCGCTTACTTCGATCGCCTGGGTAACTGAAGCGGGCGCGAGGGTAAAATCCAATTCGCGGTGTTCGTCCACCTGCAACCGGACGTCCTTCTGTTCGACAGGCCCAAAGCCTTGCGCCTCCACCCGGATCGTGTAGTCGCCGATACCCAGCAACGGCATCAGGTAATGTCCGGTGTCGTCGGTCCTCGATTCGCGGGTGACGCCGGTGGCTTGTGCCGTAGCCTTTACGTCAGCTCCTGTAACCACTGATCCGCTCTTGTCCATAACCGTGCCAAAGAAACTTCCGGAGGCTTGGCCATACAGAAGTGGACAGACAGGAAATACCAACGAACAGAAAAGTACAAGCAATGCCTTCTTGGTCAGCATTAAAATTCCCCCGGTGCGGTTTCTGATCGAGTGGCGATCAGGACGCAGTGTTTCCCCACACAATCCAGCTTAATTACGCGACGATACCTGGACACGAAGTCTACATTCAAGACTTTTTGTGCCCACGGTTCACAAACGTCGTGGTTGCTGGGTTCTCGTTGTCGTCGCGGACAAGCGATAAGCTGGGGTTTTCAAACTTCAACCTAAAATCTGGTGCAGAACAATACTGCCACTGACCATCAAGTGTCAACCGCACCCTTTTCGGGGCAGTGATTTGATTCGGCGCGCTTTGCCCCTTCTTTGCGCTCTTTGCGGATCTTCTTTGCGAACTTTGCGGTTAAGAGTCTTGAACGACTCGGGCGAGATCAAACCTTTTACCGCAAAGGGCGCAAAGAAGATCCGCCAAGAGCGCAAAGTTAAGATCGCGCATTCGAGCTGGTCTGACAAATTAGGAGACTACCCCTTTTCGGGGCAGCGATTTGACGACAACATCCGATGTCATCCCGCGATATTAAGCTTTGTGAGCGCCTGTTCTGTCGTGACGAAGGTTGCGCCGAGAGCCTGAAGTTCCGTTATGGTCCGTTTCCCGTCTTGGGAATTCAGGGTTTCAATCGCATCCTGAACCACGGACACCCGCCGCCCGCGCTCGAGCAAGCCCTTGGCGGCGAAACGGACGCAGTATTCCGTGACCACGCCAAACACGACAAACTCGGCTTCGGCACCCAATCGCGTTACCAGTTCGTCGGCATGCCGGCTCTCAAAGATGTCGAGGGTCTGCTTTTCCAGCAGAATCTGTTGATAGCTTGAAAGATCGTCGGGCAGGGCAATCGCGGGATCGTTCGGCACTGTGATGACGCACTCGGTCAGGGCCTCAGGGACCAAGTTCGCGCCAGGAGTGCCCTGGACGCAGTGTGGAGGAAATATGGCGAACTCGGGGTCATTTTTGGTGTGATAGCAGCCATGCGAGACCAGAAAAACGCGCCCCTGGCGGGCGGCGTCGGTGAGCCGGCGAATGTTGGGCAGCAACTTTTCGGCGCCGGGCACATAGAGCTTGCCGCCCGGCAGCATGAAATCGGCCTGGGCATCGACTTCCCAGAAAACCACGTTGCGAGATAACATACGCGTTCCTTAAGAGCAGTCGTCGGTCTTCAGTCGCCGGTCGTCGGCTGGATGGCCAAACAAGCTTATAACATTGTTTGCGGTGTGCCGAATTCCAGGGAACTTTTGGCGGCAATCCAGCTAGCAATTCTTTGCGTCCTTTGCGGTTTCTCTTGGCGTCCTTTGCGGTTTAAGATTTTGGGGAAGTCAAAGGCGTACCGCCAAGGACGCAAAGAGAAACCGCAAAGGACGCAAAGAAAGTCAAAGGCCACAAACAAATCAGGATTGTTGAACTCTTCGACTACGAGGTGCGCTTCATGGCCCAGGATGAGCCCGTCAAGACTAAAGTCCAGACCCGCCTTGTAATCCGGAACATCGGACTGCTGTTGAGCGGCGACCTGGAGAGGCCGATCCTTGACGCCGATACCGTGATGGCTGTCGATGGCAAGATCACCGCCGTCGGTAAGAAGAAAGATGTCGACAGCGACGGGGCGATCCTGGTCATCGATGCCAAAGGCACGACGCTCGCTCCGGGCCTGATCGACAGCCACGTGCATCCCGTGGCGGGCGATTGGACGCCGCGCCAGAACCAGATTGGCTGGATTGACAGCTATCTGCATGGCGGAGTCACGAGCATGATTTCGGCGGGCGAAGTGCACACTCCTGGCCGACCCAAGGATGTGGTGGGGCTGAAGGCCATGGCGATATTTGCCCAGAGGGCGTTCGCGGCGTTTCGACCCGGTGGAGTGAGGATCCACGCCGGTGCGCCGGTGATCGAGCACGGCATGGTCGAAGAGGACTTCAAAGAGCTGGCGGCGGCTGGCGTCACTATGTTGGGGGAAGTCGGCCTGGGAAGCGTGAAAGACGGAGCCACGGCCCGCCAGATGGTTGCCTGGGCACGAAAGTTTGGGATTCAGAGCACCATCCATACCGGGGGTCCATCGATTCCAGGATCCAGCCTGATCGATAAAGACATTGTGCTCGCGGCCGATGCTGATGTCATTGGGCACATCAATGGGGGTCACACTGCGCTGCCCGACGACCAGATCGAAACTCTGTGCGAGAAATCCTCGCGGGCGCTGGAGATTGTCCACAACGGCAATGAGCGGGCGGCCCTGCTCACGTTGCGGACGGCAAAAGACCTGAAGCAGCTTGACAGAGTGATCCTGGGCACCGACTCGCCGGCGGGCTCTGGGGTGCAGCCGCTCGGTATCCTGCGGATGATTTCGATGCTGTCGTCTCTCGGGGATATGCCGGCCGAGACCGCGGTTTGTTTTGCCACCGGCAATACAGCGAAGATCCGAAAACTCGATTGCGGAGTGATTGCCGCAGGCCGCGCCGCTACGTTTATGATGCTCGACAAAGCCCAACATTCGGCGGGGAGAAACGTGCTCGACAGCATCCAGCGCGGCGATCTGCCGGGGATCGGCATGATGATCGTCGATGGCGCCGTCAGCACGCAACGCAGCCGCAATACTCCTCCAGCGACCCAGTCTCCGGAGGTCGTGCCGGGCAAGTAGAGTCAAAAGGGGCCATCTCATCCAGGTTACCTAAGTGACCCAAAATGACCCTTTGAAAATCTAATGTGGGCGAATTCTCATAAACTGGATGTCATGGGGAAGTGCTAGGCGGGTAAACCGTTCGAACATCCGGCGACTCCGCCGAACCTTCCTGGTTCACGCGGAGTATTAGGCACTGAGACGTGATTCATGTATAGCGGCCGCCTGATCATTCGCCACGCGATTCTTTCCATCCTCTTTGTACTGCTGTATCTCGTGCTGAATCAGCCTTCAGTCATTCTTATTTCTCAGCTTGGATCCGTGGCCTGGTATCCAGCCACGGGCCTGGTCCTGGCGCTGCTGTTGGGAGTTAGCCCCTGGTACGCCGTACTGGTCTGCTTTGCGGATGCCTTTGCGGGCAAGCTGATTTATCAGCAGCCGCTGAACTCTTTCGGTGAGACGATCGGATCGGTGGGGGTGGCGGTTTGTTACGGCACGGCGGCATACATACTTCGCGGCCCACTGCAGATTGATTTGGGGCTGCGACGCCGTCAGGATGTTGTGCGTTATGTCTTCGTGACCATGGCGGCGGCCGTGGTGGCGACCGTGATCGGTGTGGCATGCCTGGTTGCCGACCATTCGATCGCTCGGAGCGAGGTTTGGGTTTCAGCCTGGGGATGGTTCGCCGGGGATGGGATCGGACTGTTGGGGATTGCGCCCTTTCTGCTGGTCCATGTGTTCCCCTGGGTAAGAGCGCAGCTCTCACCGAAAATGGCGGAAACCAGCGGAAAAGAGCAGCGTGCCGGAAGCAAGATTGTCCGTGTCGATCCGACTATTGTGGCGGAAGCCGTCGGGCAGATCGCGGCAATACTGGCGATTCTATGGGTCATGTTCGGACCTCGCCTGGGTTCTCGCCAGCTGTTTTACTTAAGTTTCGTTCCCATCATCTGGATTGCCATGCGGCAGGGAATTCGCCGGGTCGTGAGTGGATTGCTGGCGCTCAATTTCGGCATCGTTGTGGCCATGCACATTTTCCCGCCTGTGGCCGGCGCCCAATCGAAAATCGGTCTTTTGATGCTGGTCGTGTCCGGGGTGGGGCTGATCGTAGGATCTGCGGTCAGCGAGCGGCATCGGATTGCGCTTGACCTTCAAGAACAGACCGCTCACCTGAATTCGTTGATCGAGAATAGTCCGTTCGGAATCGTTGTGCTGGATCAAGAGGGCCGGGTCGAGCTGACGAATGTCGCATTCGATAAGCTGTTTCTGTTTGATCACCGCGAACTGGTGGGCAGTGATCTGAGCCGCATATTTGTGGCCGATGAGACTCCTACGGAATCCGCGCCTTCAATTGAAAGGGTGCTTGCTGGCGAGACCTTGCACACGACGGCGCGGCGGCGGCGCAAGGATGGCCACATCCTCGATCTCGAAGTGCACGCCGTTCCTTTGGCCGTGGATGGCCGGGTGCGAGGTTCCTACTCCATCTATAAGGACATTTCGGAACAGATCAGGGCGGCCCAGGCGGAACGCAAACACGCGGAAGTGCTGAACCAGTTGGTCACGGAGCTGCAGCTACGAACCAAGCAAATGACCCTGCTGAGCGAAATGGGCGATTTGCTGGAGTGTTGCGGGACAACCGAAGAGGCGTGTGCCGTCGTGGCGCAGTCGGTGCAGAAGCTGTTGCCCGAGGCACTTTCCGGTGCCTTGTACCTGTTCAGGTCGTCGCGGAACCTGGTGGAGGCGGCGGTGCGGTGGGGCAGCAGCATCCCCGAGATCCCCTTCGCTCCCGATGCGTGCTGGAGTCTGCGCCGGGGTCAGCCGCACTGGAACGCGCGGGCGGGCGGCATCAACTGTTCGCACTTGGCCGAGGGCACAACCAACAAATGCTTGTGCGTGCCCATGATTGGACAGGGAGACACCTTGGGTGTCCTGTATCTCGAGTTTGCCAGTGACTCGGAGGCAAAGACCGAGCCTGGTTCGGAGAGTCTGCAGGATTCTCAACAGAGGATAGCGACCACGGTCGCGGGGCAGATCGCCCTTTCATTGGCCAGCCTGCGGCTGCGCGAAACTCTGCGTGACCAATCCATCCGCGATCCGCTGACCGGGCTGTTCAATCGCCGCTTTATGGAAGAGTCCCTGGACCGGGAAATGCAACGCGCGGTCCGCAAGAACCATCCGGTATCGGTCCTGTTCGTCGACCTCGATCATTTCAAGCGTTTCAACGACACTTTTGGTCACGATGCAGGAGATTTGGTCCTGCGATCCATTGCAGATCTGTTTCGCAGGGTTTTCCGGGTGGACGATGTGATTTGTCGTTATGGGGGAGAGGAATTCGGCATTATCCTGCCCGAATCTTCAGCGGAGAATGCCGTCAAACGCGCCAACGCATTGCGCGAGGAGACAAGGAAACTGGAGATACGGTACAAGAACCACACCCTGGGAACCATTACCCTGTCGGTTGGCGTAGCGACCTTTCCCGAGCATGGACGGACATCTGAAGAACTGTTGAAAGCGGCAGACCAATGTCTTTATAAGTCCAAGTCGGCGGGGCGGGACACCGTGACCTTAGCGACTCGCGGGAATCGCGCTCACGACCTGGCCGACACCTCAACGAATTGATCCGGTATTTTCAGGGCAGGCCCAGCGAAGCGGCAATGGTCTTCTTGTACTCCCGCGCCTTGGCGATCGCGGCCTCTTCGTTCACGGTAAGCAGTTTTCGGTTGCGCATGACGACCTTCCCCCCGATCACCACGGTCTCCACGTCGCTGCCCTTGAGCGCGTAGGCCAGTTGCGCGTAGATGTCGTACATGGGCACGGCATTGGGCTCGTCCAGGCTGATCAGGATGATGTCGGCTTTCTTTCCCGCTTCCAACGAGCCGATCTCTTTGTCCATGTGCAGCGCCCGGGCGCCGTCGATGGTGGCCATCTCGACGACTGCTTTGGCGTTCAGCGCCAAAGGATCCATTTTGGTAATTTTGGCAAGCTTGGCCTGCGAGATCCATTTCTTCCATCAGGTCGAGATCGTTGTTGCTGCCGGCGGGGCCGTCGGTGCCCAGCCCCACAGCCACGCCCGCCGCGCGCAAGTCGGCGACGGGCGAAACGCCGCTGGCCAGCATCATGTTGCTGGATGGGTTGTGGACGCAGCCCACCTGCTTTCGCGCCAGGGTCTTTTCATCGGCCGCGTCCACGAAGATGCAATGCGCGGAAACCACATCCGGGCCGAGCAGTCCGATCTTGTCCAGATATTGCACCGGCGACATTCCGTTTTGCTTCTCGCTGTCTTTCCACTCTTTTTTCATTTCGGCAGTATGAATCAGGATGGGGGCGTGGTATTTCCGGGCCAGGGCGGCGGCGTCCTGCAATGTCTTCCGCGAGCAGGTGTAGATCGAGTGCGGCGCTACCGCGGCGTGAATCAGCGGATCGCCCTGCCACTTCTTGAGGAATTTATCTGTATAGGCCAGCATTTCAGCTTCGCTCTTGTTGTCGGGCGCGGGAAAATCGATGAAAGTTTCGCCCAGTACCCCGCGCATGCCGGCGGCTTTGGTTTCTTCCGCCACGGCATCTTCGAAGTAATACATGTCGGCGAAGGTTGTGACGCCCCCGCGAATCTGCTCGGCGGCGGCGAGGCGCGTGCCCCAGCGCACAAACTCCTCATTCACGTTCTTCGCTTCCGCTGGGAAAATGTACTTATAGAGCCAGTCGTTGAGGGTCACGTCATCATGCAGGCCCCGAAACAGGGTCATGGGACCGTGAGTATGGCCGTTGACGAATCCGGGCAGGACCAACGAGCCCTTGGCATCGATCGTCTGGGCAGCGTCGTACCTGGCTTCGAGTTCGCTGCGCGGGCCGACGGCGATGATGGTGTCACCTTTGACGACTACGGCTCCGTCGTCGAGGATGGCGCGGGAGCTGTTCATGGTGACGATTGTGCCGCCGCTGACGAGCAGGTCGGCTTTTACTTTTTGTGTCTGAGACGCGAGGAACGAGGAAAATAGAGATTGGAGGGTGAGAACGAAAACGACAGAGCGGCGAAGAGTCATCGATATCCCCGGAGGCAAGAGCCAGAAGTATTCTACGCGGTGGTGATGGAGTCGGCGTCGTCCGTAGGTGCTTCGCCGTGACTAGCGCAACCCGTCTTCGCCTTTGATCTCGGCCTTGGTCAAACCGCCAACCCGCGGCAGCGGGCGGCCGCTGTCCGTCACGGCCACGGCAATCATGATTTCATTGGCTCGGGGCGCGTCGTTGATTCTTACTTCCATGCCATCGAAGTGACTACGCACGAATGCGGCATCTTTGTGGCCGAGGGGAATGTCGAGAGCAACGCCCAATCCGCCCCGCTTCTTTGAAGACGGTATAAGCGCGGCGCCTTTGCCGAGAACTTTCCGCACGGGCGCGCCCAGCTTGGGGTGGAGGACGGCGGCGGCGTGCTCGATTTCGCCGTTTTCTCCTACCGCGGCGGCTTTACCGTAGCTTTCCACGCTGGTCGAGGGAATACCCAGGGCGGCGACTGCGCGCAGTGTGAGCAGTTCGCCCAGTTCCTCGCCGATCAGCATGAGTTCGGACAAGTCTTCGACATACTTTCCGGCGCAGGGATTTTCGATGACTGCCACCGCCGCGGCGCGCCGAGTCGGAGGATCAATCACACGCCCCATCTCTGTCCGCGTCTCTTCGAGAAATGTCGCAATCTTGCGAATCTTGGCTTTCATCATCCCGGCCATCAGCGTAATCCGTCCTTTCCTTTAATTTCCGAGGCTTTGAGGCCGCCGACGCGAGCGTGAACGCGCGGCCCTGTGGTCATCACCAGTGCAAGAAGAATTTCATCGCTACGCGGGGAATCGGCCAGGCCGACTTCCATGGCGTCGAAATGGCTTCTTACATAAGAAGCGTTGATGTGGGTGATGGGCACATCGAGACGGGTGCCGGGGCCGCCCACCTTTTTGGTCGAAGACACGATGGCTTTGGCGTCGCCTAGAATCTCACGCATGGCGTAGCCGCCGGGCACGTGCCACAAGGCGCCGTGTTCGAGTTCGCCCGCCGAGCCGATGATGGCTCCCTTGCCGTACCCCTCGACAACTTTGGGATCTCCGCCAAGCGCGGCGACCAGGGATCGCGCCATTTCGAGGCCCAGAGGCTTGAGGTCATCCATGAAGCCGGCAATCTCTTTTACGTATGCGCCGGCGAAGGGATTGTGGATGACGACCAGCACGGCGGCACGGCGCGGCGGAGTGGACGATACCGGACCGCCCTCGTGGAAGATTTCCTCGATCGCCGTGAATTTCTTGCGCACCTGGACCTCAGGCATGAACGGGACTCCTGTTTTCCAAGAGAGGGATGAACGCCGATTCCAAGTTGACAATTCGTGTGTCGCCGCGCAGGTGCAGCGCTGCCGCGCAAATGAGTCCGTCGGCAACGAGCGAGCGGGCGACGATGGCACCGGCATCGAGTGCAGCCGCGATCTCGGCGGGTGAGAGTTCGCCAACCGCCTGCGTGACCAGCCGGTCGCCCAGGTCGTTGTCGGGGGCGAGACTGCGAGCGGGCACGCGAACGATGCTGGGATGTCCCGGCAAATCTACTGCGTTGGCGATGATGGTCGCGGCGGCGTCGGCGATGGCCGCACGGTCGGCGAGGACGGTTACCGCGTCAGCGATGCCGAGCGAGAAACTGCGGCCACGCCAACCGCTGGTGGCAATTCCCCGCACTGGCTGGGCGGAGTCGAGCGTCGCGGTTCCAAACAGGGATGGACGATCCGGCCGCTCGACCATGCCTACGACGAAGTGCTCTCCGGGCGCGAGATGGAGCGCGATGTCTCCTCCGTTGTTTACGTAGGCCCGTGAGACCTGGGCGGCCGCGGTCATCGTGTTCAGGATTTCCTCCGCGACCGCGCCTGCCACAGCCGCCATGGGCGTGATGAAAGTCCGCTCGCAATAGGGCGCAACCGCCGCCGCCATCCGCCTCGCGATGGCCCCCGATGGGAGCGCGCCGCCGATTTGTGCGGCCTGCCGCAGAAACGTGAGTTCACCGCAAAGTTCATCGAGTACAGTGACGAACCGGGCTGCCGCCGCACGGTACGCAGTCCTGATTGCATCCGTCTCTCCGAAGGCCTCGACGATCAGGTCGATGGGGCCATCGTGAAGATGGAGACGGCGGCCATCGTCCAAAAATCTTATTTGGGCCCTGGTCTTCATTGATCCGACCTCATTGATCCGACCTCGGACCGGATCCCGACGATTTTCCCGGCGCCAGCGGCCAGGGGTTGTCCGGATTGGCTGAAAGCCGGCGACGGCCCTTTTCGTCCATGATGGAGTCGAGCGAACGTACGTGATCCATGTAGCCGCCCAGAGCGGCATAATCCTTAACCTTTAACGTGAACTCTATGGGCGCAACCAGCGCTGGTGTGGGCACATAGCCAAACGCATGTTCCGGCATGCGACTGACGTCAACCATGAATGTGATGCCGCCGCCAGGCCAGACGTAAACCGGGGCGCCGCCGCAGGTGACCCGGGTCAGCGCATCCCGTACCGAGTGGGTAAGGCGCACAGGATTTTCCGTAACACCCGCCCGCAGCGATCCCCCGGCGCCTCCCATAAAGAGGACAGTGCAGAGTGCGGGCTCGCAATTCTCCTTGATGCGGGCAACCGATTCGCTCAGCGCAGCGGGCAATTCCTTTTCGACCGGCCGCAGAGCCTCGTCCAGTTCGAAATAAGCGTGGTGCTCGCCGGTGGTGCTGACCATGAGCATACGCAATTTCGGCCAGGCCATCTTGGGATTGAAATTCTGCAGAATGGAAAGAGGGTCTGCGATATTGGTGCCGCCCCAGGCAGTGCCAGGCTCGGCCACGCGGAAGTAGCGGCCGGGCGTAGAGCGGTGGCCCTTCATCTTGATACCGGTTTCGCGGACGCCCAACAACTTCCCGGCCTGATGCTCGGAGAGCACGCCAGTAATGTGGTCATCGACCACGACCACTTCATCCACCTTGCCGAACCATTGCTTGGCGAACATGCCGATGGTGGCCGATCCGCAGCCCACGCGCATGCGCTCTTCCCGTACGCCGTCGACCACCGGCGGTTTGCCCGCCTGCACGATCACCCTGGCTCCTTCATCGATGGTAAGTTCCACCGGCTTGCGGTCGCACAGGTTGAGCAGGGTTTCGCAGGTCACCGTGCCTTCCTTGCGGCTGCCGCCGGTGAGGTGGCGGACACCGCCGAGCGAGAGCATTTGCGAACCATATTCGCTGGTAGTGACATGTCCCACCGGCTCTCCCTGGGCCCGGACCAGATTCGTCTCCGGTCCCAGATGGCGGTCGGTATCGATCTTCACTTTGACTCCGCAGTAGCTGAAGATCCCCTCGGTGACGACCGTGACCATGTCCACGCCTTGCACCGTCGAAGAGATGATAAAAGGCGCGGGCTTGTAGTCCGGATAGGTAGTGCCGGCACCGATGGCGGTGACGAAATTCTCCGGACCGGTCACGATGCTGCCATCCCAATCCCGATCACGGTCGAGGAAGGGAACCACGGAATCGCCGCGCGACACGGCGCGATCGAGCACGAGGTGAGGATCGATGCGGACCAGCTGCCCGTTGTCATTGGCGTAACGATCGCACGCACCCGTCCGTCCCGGATTGATGTAGCAGAGCACGGGGCAGGCATCGCAACGGATGGCGGCGGACGGTTTTTCAGCTGTGTCCATGGTCGAGAAAAGCACTTAGCTCTTGCGCAAATTTAAGACTAGCGGCGTCCTCCTAAGGACTTCGGTCCCAAAGGATTTCACGTGCGGCCAGACGATTGTCAGACAACTCAACATCTATTTTGCATCGAACTGCACAGCTTGTTTAATGTAATACTTTAATGCCGCCTTGGGCGCGTTCTTAAGGTCCCTTATCTTGACGTGCTTCGATACTTTCCCCACGCCTTGCAGCAAACCGAATTTATCTTCAAATCTGGCGCCGCGCGAAAATGCAAACGTGATGTCTTTTTTTGTCGGACTGACGACCGCCAGCCCGCGTTTCTGCTTCCACATGAGTATGCCGTAACTGATTTGTTCCTTCGCCCCGGGTGCGTGCTCGCGCATCATTTTTCGCAGCAGAGCCACGATGGGCAGGTGTTCCGGCAGAACCCGATATTTCAAGAACTCGTCAATGGTTGTGATTTTCATAGGGTTGTAGTAGCGCCGGCGTCTCGCTGGCTGTTTGGCGGGCATCCTGCCCGCCCATCGGGCTGGCGGGACGCCGGCGCTACCATTGCGGCGCGGATGCGGTCGGGGGTTGCGGGCACGCGGTGGATGCGCACGCCGATGGCATCGTGAATGGCGTTGAGGATTGCAGGAGCGGTCGGAATCACCGCTTGTTCGCCAATCCCCTTGGCGCCGAACGGGCCTATGGGCGAAGGATCTTCGATCAGAATCGACTCGACTGGCGGCATGTCGCCGGCCGAGGGAATCAGATAGTCATGCAGGTTCTCACCTTTGCCGGGAAAAAACTCTTCCATCAGCGCCATGCCTAAGCCTTGCGCAGCGCCACCCGCGATTTGTCCTTCAATGAGGGTGGGATTGATGGCCCGTCCCACATCGTGTGCGGCGGTGATCTTCAGCACGCGGACGGTGCCCAGTTCAGTGTCGACAGCGATCTCAACCAGGTGGGCGCCGAAGCCAAAAACAGCATAGGGTGTGCCTTGGCCGTTTTCATCGAGTGGACTGGTGGGAGGATCAAAGGTGGCCTCGCCGGTGAGGACGTAACCGTATTGGTCGAGGGGAAGGCCGCTCAGCCGGGTGGTGCGCTGCTTATCGGCTTCCTTGACCGTGACTGAGCCATCTTCGAAATTGATGGTCGCGCATTCACATGCATCGGCCAGACGCAGGATGGCACCGCGCAGTTGTGTCCCCGCCATATGCGCGGCCTTTCCGGTGACAAAGGTCTGGCGCGATGCGGAGGTCTTGCCGCCGTCGGGGGTGATCGAAGTATCGGCGGAAACCAGATCGAAGCGTTCGATGGGAGCGCCGAGAGCGTCAGCGCAGATCTGGGTCACGATGGTGTTGGAACCCTGCCCGATATCCACGGCGCCCTGGTGAAGCGCGATGCGGCCGTCGGGCTTCAATCCCACGCGAATGGTCGAGGGATTGGGCAGGGAAGTGTTGCCGCATCCGTACCACATGCCGGCTACGCCCACGCCCCGGCGGAGCGAGCTGCCGGTCTTTGCGTTGATAAGCTGCCGCCTCGGTGCGCGCGGCCAGTCCATCTGGGACGCAACGCTTCGAAGCAGGCACGAATTCCCACTCCCTCGCCTAGAACCTGGCCGGTGACGGTGGGAATCTGGTCATCCAGCGCGTTCATGATTCGGAATTCCAGGCGGTCGATAGCAAGTTTGTCCGCCAGATCGTCATAAAGCTGCTCCTGCGCGATGGCGGTTTGCGGCACGCCGAAACCCCGGAAAGCACCGGCCGGCACCAGATGGGTGTGCACTGCGCGGGTCAGCGCCCGATAATGGGGAATGTGGTAAGGCCCCGAGGCGTGGATGGGCACTCGAGCGGCGACGGTCGGGCCCCAGGAGGAGTAGGCGCCGGTGTTGAAGTCGGCGGTGAAGTCCATCGCTGTGATTTTGCCGTCACGGTTCGCGCCCGCGCGGAGACGAATGTGCGCGGGGTGGCGCTTGGTGGTCGAAATGATCGATTCCGACCGCGAATAGACCATGCGCACCGGTTGGCGCAGATGCCACGCGGCAAGGGCAACAAAGGGTTGAACCGAAAGATCCAACTTCGATCCGAAGCCGCCGCCGACGGCGGTGGGAATAATGCGCACGGCTTCGGGAGCAATCCCGAGAATCCGGGCGATATCGGCGCGATCCATGTACGGGGCCTGGGTGCAGGCTTGAATCTCGATCTGGTCGTTTACCCGCCGGGCGAAGCCGGCTTCCGGTTCGATATAGGCGTGCTCGATAAAGCCAGTTTCATATTCGTCTTCGACCACCGCGTCTGATTCGGCCAGGGCCTTTTCCACATTGCCATGGACAACCTGTCCGCGGACCAGCACATTATTTTCGCGGCCGGCGTGGATGCGTGGAGCGTCGGGGGCGAGCGCGGCCGCAATCGTGGTCAGCGCGGGCAGTTCCTCCCAGGCAACGGGGAAACTGGTGCAATCCAGCGCTGCGATCGCCTCTTCCTCGCCCACCACGGCGGCCACAGCCTCGCCCCGAAATCTGGTCTCAACTTCGGCAAAGACGGGCTGGTCGGCAAACCGCGTGATCACTCCATAGCGATTTTCTCCGGGGATGTCCCTGGCGGTGAGGACGCGGCGAATTCCCGGATGGGCGGCAACGAAGGCGTCGAGATCGCCGAAACGAAACCGTGCGCGCTGGCAGGGGCTGCGGATAGCGCGGACCACGAGAGTTCCGGCGGGGATTTCGTCGGCTCCAAAAATCTCGGTGCCGTCGACCTTGCCCTGTCCGTCGAGCCGGACAAGCCGCGAGCCCACGGCGTTGCCGGCCGAGGGAGAGGGCTCAGCAACAGTGCCGGCGCAAGCCTCCTGGATGGCTGTGATAATGGCGCGATAGCCGGTGCAACGGCAGAGCACGCCGCCGATCGCGTCCATGACCTGGTTCTCGCTGGGTGTGGGAATACGCTCGAGCAGAGCAGTTGCGGAAACCAGCATGCCGGGAGTGCAGGCGCCGCATTGCGCCGCCCCGTGGCGCAGGAACGATTTCTGCAACTGGTCGTAAATCGGGGCGCGGCTGGAGAGTCCTTCGACCGTCGTGACTTCGTGTCCCGCGATCTGACCGGCCGCAACCAGGCAGGCACAGACGGGCTGACCGTCGAGCAAGACGGTGCAGGCGCCACAGTCGCCAGCGTCGCATCCGACCTTGGTTCCGGTCAGCCCGAGACGCTCACGCAGCACTGCTGAAAGCCGTTCCACCGGCGAAACCGCTGTGGTTACATTTTTGCCATTCACGGAAAAGGCGATGGAAGTCTGCTGGCCCGGCCGGGGAGAAGTGGTGGTCGCCATTCAGCGACTCCCCACGCAGGCGTCGAGCGCGCGTCCAATCAGAGTCAGCGCTGCGTCGCTACGGTAGTTGGCGGTTGCGCGGACATCATCGATGGGCGAGAGCGCCGCCAGATGTCCTGCCGAGGCCATCGCGCCCAGCCCGATGCGCGCCGGCGCGCCGAGCAGAGCCCGCTCAAGAGCGATGAGCCGTTGCGCGGTCACCGAGCAGGAGCCAACCGCCACGCGAGCGTCGGCCACGCATCCGTTGCTGTCTTTCTTCACCACCGCCGCCACCATCGCGATCGAGATCACCAGGTATCGTCTGGCGCCAAGTTTGAGAAAGACGGAAGCGGCATCGTCGAGCCCCCGGGGGACAATTACGTTGGCTAGAATCTCATCGGGACGGCGCGTGGTCTTGCGATTGCCCACAATGAAATCGGCCAGCGGCGTGCGCCGCACTCCATGGGCGGAGACAAGTTCGATCTCGGCATCGAGTGCCAGCAGCGGGGGCACGCCGTCCGCGGCCGGCGACGCGTTACAGAGGTTGCCGGCCACGGTGCCGCGATTTTGTATCTGAATCCCGCCGATTTCCCGCGCCGCGCTCTTCAATGCATCGAAGCATCGGGGCATGGGGCTGGCCACGATTTCGCTCCAGGTGGTGAGCCCTCCGATGCGGACAGAGTCTGCTTCAACCGCGATGCCTTTGATTTCGGCGAGACCGGAGATATCCACCACGCGGCTGGGAACGGGCCGATCGCCGAGCGCCGGAAAAAAATCCGTTCCTCCCGACAAGATTTGACCGCCTTGGACAGCCAGCACGTCAACCGCTTCGCTGAGCGTTCTGGGCCTGGAATACAAGTTGTTGACTCCCCACTGCGAAGGGAAAAACCCGCAAGCAAGCGACCCTTGCGGTCAATTTGTATACGAACGTTCTGGCTTTGTACAGCCGCACGGAACAGCCCGTCAGGCCGGCAAAGTCTAGCGTGATTGCTGGTACCTTGCCAGTTTACGGCAGGAGCACAAATTTCAGGCAGGTGGGAGAAGGAACGTGGAGCACTTGCCCGCTTGGCGTAAGACGGCCGGTCTTGCGGTTGATGCGAAAAACCACTATGTCATCGGAATCCTGGTTCGCCGCCAACAACCAGGAACCCGTCGGATCCATGGCAAAGTTGCGCGGCGTTTTTCCATTTGTGGAAACGGATTCAACGTGGGCCAGCGTCCCTTTTGCGGGGTCGATCGAAAATACGGCGATATTGTCCGCTCCGCGATTCGAAGCGTATAGAAATCTGCCGCTCGGGTGGATCGCGATTTCAGCCGCGGTGTTATCCCCTGAAAATCCGTCCGGTAGCGTAGATATCGTGCTCAGTTCACGCAGTTCGCCATCGGACGGGTCGTAAGCATAGGTCACGACCGTAGACTGCATTTCATTGATCACGTACAGGAACTTTCCCTTCGGACCAAAAACAAGATGGCGCGGGCCCGAACCATGGTGCGTTTTGGTAATGTGAGGCTCGCGTCCGAGCGTTCCGTTCGCCGCGTCAAAAGGATAAGCAAAAACCTGGTCGAGGCCGAGGTCCGCGGCCATCGCAAAGTGGTTGTCGGGGGACACGGCGACCGCATGGGCATGCGGTCCCTCCTGCCGCTCCTTGTTCACGCTCGAACCCCGGTGCTGCACGAAGGCTGAGGCCTCGCCCAGCCGGCCATCCTTCAACACCGGGAAGACGGCGATGCTGCCCCGGGTGTAATTCGAAACCAATGCGTATTTGCCGGTCTGGTCGAGGGTGATGTGGGCGGGTCCGCCATCGCGCGACGAAATCACGTTTAATAAAGAAAGCTTGCCACTGGCGGGATCGATGGCGAAGGCGCTCACCGCTCCGGTCGGTTGGCCCTGGTAGCTCTCAGTCTCGTTGACCGCATACAAAAAGCGTCCACTCGGATCGACGGTGAGAAAGGACGGCTCCGGCGTTGCCGCGGCCAGCCCCAGCGCGGATGACTTGCCCGTCCTGGCATCGAAGCGGTAGGCATAAATGCCCTTGCTGCCGTGGTCGGTGTAGGTACCGACGTAGACGAGATACTTGCCCCTGGCCACTCCTTTGGCGGAGGCATTTGTGGGCCAGTACGGAGCCGCGAATATAAGGACAATCGCGGCAAGGGTGCGAAGTCGTCGCAGGCATTGAATCGTCAGGGCCATGAAGTTTCCTCCCCGGGAACCAGAGCGCCTATTCTAAGCGGATGCGGCGCAATCAATTTGCCCATTTCGCCGGGTTGCGATCAGTACATGATCGTTTTAGTCAAATGATGCGGCCACCAGGTGGTGTGATAGTGGGTCCACAGGCGGGCGTCGATCTGCGGAATGATGATCTGCTGGTCTTTTGGACGAATCTTGTTGATCTCTTCGCAGAGTAACGCGGTGGCGTAGATGCAGTGGGCCCGGATTTCGACTTCCTGCCGGCTGTCGCGCGGGATCATCTGGTAAGTGTTGATCGCGTGTTCGAGCTCGGTTGAGTAACTCGTAATTCCCAGAAGCCGCAGTGCGACGGGAACAATGTAGTCGGCGAAGGCGGTCATCTTGTCTACATCTTCGAGCGGGAACGGATGGTTCTTTCTTGACAGCGAGTAAACGAACCAGACTCCCAGTTGCGGCAGCTTGTAGAACTTGATGGTGGCGCCCTCGTACGGGCTGACGTCGTTGAAGCGGGGGAACTCTTTCACCAGGCGATCGATGATTCCGGCGCCACCGTCATAGAGGCGGGGCGGGCAGGACTTCATGAAATTATGGAAGCGGCCGTCGTATTTCTCCGCCAGCACTGAGCCCACCTGATGCCAGACCTGCATCTTCTCGTCGAGCATGGGCAGTTCGATGTTGCCGGCGAAAATGCGCTGGAGTTCCGGCCGGGTCACCGAGGCGAGGAATTTGCCGTCGAGAATCGGAATTCCATTGTCCATCGCCCGCTTCATGCAGGCGAACAAGGCGTCGGAATCGGACCAATGCCGCCCGGCGTAATCCACCTGAAACTTCACGTGAGTGGAAAAATCGGTGAAAGCCGTGTCCACGCAATCGGCGGTGAGCACGAAGTCGATCACGTCATCGGCGCTGCCCTGTCCCACATCGAAGGGCAGTTGGTAGTCCGGCATGGGCAACTCTTCGTAGCCCATCCAGTTGGCGACTTCCACGATCTTGTCGACGTGAGTGCGAACGTCGCGGGAGTGCTCAATCACAGGGTGAAGGCTGTCCAGCACCGGGCTGCCCTTGAGCTTGGGCCAAGGCACGTTAGAAGCGCCTGAAGCAGCGCTGAGGGTTCCAGATAAAGTGGTCATTGCACCGACAGCTGCAACCGTTTCCAGAAATTGACGCCGGTCCGAAATTCCCAAGTGCGGCCTCGAATGGTTGAGTAAAGTTGGAACCTATCCGTTTGCATGCGCCACCAGCAGAATCGCCAGGGCGTAGAAAATGAACATGAAGACGAGAAATACTTTGGCCCGGCTGCCGGAACCCTTGAATTCCTTCCAGGCCAGAACACCCCACAGGGCCGCGACCATGGGAGCGGACTGGCCGATGGCGTAGGAAATCGCCACCCCGGTGAAGCTGGCGGCGACGAGATTGAAAACCATCCCCAGGCCCCAGATAAATCCGCCGAGAAGGCCGAGGACGTGACCCGAAGGGGGCCCGCTGAAGTAGCCGCTGAAACTGACGGGCTCGCCAACCAGCGGTTTCTTCATGAAGTAAACGTTCCAGATCAGACACGAGAGCAGTGCGCCCAGGGTCAGGAACACGGCCACACTGTAAGGACCGAGCGGATTGCCGTGGGTCATGGCTTGGGTCACTAAGGGCGCCCAGAGTCCCATAAGCACTCCGGACACGATACAAGTAACAATGCTCTTCTTCGAGACCGAGCGCCCGGCGCTGGCCAGGCTGCCATAAGCCTTGCCGTCGAGGATTACGGCCACCACCGCGCAAGTAACGCCTGCTGCCAGCAGGCCCAGGTTGCCCTTGGGCTGGAGCGCGTAGCTGGAAACGACCCCAACCACCAGAGCGATGCCGATCGAAACCGGAAAGGCCACCGCCAGTCCGGCCATGTCAATGCCGGCGACCAGCAGCAGATTTGCCAGATTGAAAATGGCGCCGGCGAACAGCATGCGAACAATGTTGGAACCATCGGCGGAGTGAACATTATTGAGAAAGCTGGCCGGGTCGCTCGACGACGTGCTCCCCATGGTGAACGCGAGAATGAGCGAGACCAGAAATATTCCCAGCGCATAGTCCCAGTAGAAGAGTTCAAAACGATAATTCTTTACGCCTTTGAAGGTGTTGGCCCAGGAACCCCAGCAGATGGCGCTGGTGATCATCATCAACAGCGCGATTTCCAGAGTGTGCGGCGTGTACATGGGTTCTCCTTGAGGCTGGCGCGGCTATTTGCCCTTAATTCTGGAGACAAAAAGCTGCAGGAAGCGGTCGGCCTCGACATCGACACAAACTTTGGCGTTGGGCACGACCTTGTCCAGGCCCTCGATCACATAATGGTCGCCGTGGAGCACGTTCCGCTCCACCATGCCGCGGCTATTCTCCACGGTTTCCCCCCGGGTAAACTCGCCGCGGGTTTCGACATCCACATGCATCTCCGGGGCTTTGACCAGGGTCGCGTCAATCGCCACTCCGACCGCGAGGGGATCATACATCGGCGTGCCTGACGATCCGAATTGCGCGGAGAGATCGATCAGGAATTTTCCAATCTTATAGATGAAGTCATTCATCGGGCCGTGAGTTTGTCCCAGTTGGTCGAGATACTTTTGGGAAAAAAGCGTCTTGTCGCCAACTTCCAGTCCGACCATGGTCACCGGCCAGCCCGCCTGGAAAACGATCTGAGCGGCTTCGGGATCGTTGTAAATGTTGGCTTCCGCCGAGGCGTTCACATTGCCGCCGGTGGTCGAGCCTCCCATGAGGATGACTTCCTTGACCAGGGGAACAATGGAGGGGTCCTTGAGCAAGGCGAGCGCAATATTGGTCAGCGGCCCAACCGGGACCAGAGTGATCTCATGGGGCGCGGCGTGCACCATCTGAATGATCAGGTCCGGTCCAAAATGTGAATCCACTTTGCATTTGCTTGGAGGCAGTTCGATATTGGCCAAGCCATTCTTGCCATGCCAGAATTCCGCCGTAATGAGTTTCTGAAAGAGAGGATGCTGCGCTCCGGCGGCAACCGGAATGTCGCACCGGTTGGCCAGTGAAACCATGCGCAACGCATTCTCCAGGCCCTGACTTGCGGTGACGTTCCCGGGGACCACGGTGATGGCGCGCACGTCCAGCTCCGGCGAATTGAGCGCCAGCATGAGGGCCAGCGCGTCGTCGGTTCCGGGGTCGGTGTCTAAAATAATCTTCTTGGCCGCTGCCGAGGCGGGGACAGTGCTGGTGAGAAATACGAGAAGCAGGGCCGCAACCGCAATCCGAGTTAATTTGAAATGTTTCAAAATTTGCTTTCTCCACACGCAAACCAGCATGGCAGCCTAGCGTTCACGGCGAAATGATGTCAAGGGTAAATGTCGCGCGAGCCTCGCGCTCGTGCAGCCAACCTTATCAGAAGAGCTGAAAATACATCGGTTCGGATGCACGAGCGGGACGCTCGCGCCCACATGGGGTGGTGCCGTACAATTGCAATCGCGAGCATGGCAGTCGAGAACAAAACACGCGGTGTGGATACTTTCGCGACCGACTCGCACGGATCCATCGCCACGCTGGCCGGGCGTCCGCTGGTTTCGAACCGCGGCATTCCACTGAATCTCGACTGGGTACAGCAGGTCCGGGTCAATACCAGCGCGGTGGAACGCCGGGCGCAGAGTCATGTTGCCCGCCGCACCGTAAAAAAAGATTGGCAGGCGGCGTGGTTGCTGCGCGCCGTCTCCTGCATGGACCTCACCACGCTTTCGGGGGATGACACGGAAGAGCGGGTGCGACGCCTGTGCGCCAAGGCCAGGCATCCAATTCAGGATGATCTGGTCAAGCGGCTGGGGATTGAAGACCTGGACATTAAAGTTGCCGCGGTCTGCGTGTATCACGCGTTCGTGGAGACGGCAGTGCGGGCGCTCGAAGGCAGTGGCGTGCGGGTGGCCGCGGTTTCCACTGGTTTTCCCGCTGGCCTGTCTCCGCTGGCCGAGCGCGTGGCCGAGATTCACCGTTCGGTGGAGGCGGGAGCGAGCGACATTGACGTGGTCATTACCCGGGGCCACGTGTTTGGCGGCAAGTGGCAAGCCCTCTATGACGAGATCGCCGCTTTCAAACAGGCCAGCGGACCAGCCCACATGAAGGTAATTCTCGGAGCCGGCGATCTGCTTACGCTGCGCAACGTGGCTCGCGCCAGCGTCGTCGCCATGATGGCAGGCGCGGATTTTATCAAGACTTCGACGGGCAAAGAACCGACCAATGCGACCCTGCCGGTAGGCTTCGTGATGACGCGCGCCATTCGCGAGTATGCCCAGGAGACTGGAATGGCTGTCGGCTTCAAACCCGCGGGAGGAATCCGCACCGCGAAGCAATCCCTCGAATGGCTGGCATTGATGAAGGAGGAGCTCGGCCCGTCCTGGATGAGAGCGGAACTGTTTCGTTTCGGAGCGAGCGGATTGCTGAACGACATTGAACGGCAACTGGAACATTACGCGACCGGGCGCTATTCGGCGGACTATCGTCATCCGTTGGCGTAGCGCTGTGACGTTCACATTCTTATGAGCATCGCTGAAAAATTTGCCGCCATGGAATACGGTCCTGCGCCCGAAGACCCCAAAGAGGCGCTGGCATGGCTGGATGCTCACGGCCGCCGCTTTGGGCACTTTATTGACGGCGCCTGGCGGCAGCCGGTCGAAGGAGGGTACTTCGATACCACCGATCCATCCAGCGGCGAGAAACTCGCGACGGTAGCCCAGGGATCGGCAGCCGACATTGACGCAGCAGTCCGGGCCGCGAGCGCTGCGCTGCCGAAATGGCAGGCGCTCACTCCGCACGCGCGGGCCCGCTATCTCTACGCGCTGGCGCGGACCGTGCAGAAACATTCCCGCCGTCTCGCCGTGCTGGAGACGATGGATAACGGCAAGCCGATTCGTGAGAGCCGGGACATCGATATTCCGCTGGTGGCTCGTCACTTCTATCATCATGCCGGCTGGGCGCAACTTCTGCATCAGGAATTTCCCTGGATACACGGCCTGCGGCGTCGTCGGACAGATCATTCCCTGGAATTTCCCTTTGCTGATGCTGGCCTGGAAAATTGCGCCCGCGCTGGCCACGGGCAACACCGTCGTGCTCAAGCCGGCGGAGTTCACGCCGCTCACCGCTCTGGCTTTCGCCGAAATCTGCTCGGAGGTCGGATTGCCGCAAGGCGTGGTCAATATTGTTACCGGCGACGGTTCCACCGGGGAAGCGCTGGTCAAGCATCCGGAAGTAGACAAGATTGCGTTCACCGGTTCAACTGAAGTGGGCCGGGCCATCCGTAGCGCCACGGCTTCCAGCCACAAGCGACTCTCGCTCGAACTGGGAGGCAAGTCGCCCTTCATTATTTTTGAAGACGCTGATTTGGACAGCGCGGTTGAAGGTCTGGTGGATGGCATCTGGTTCAATCAGGGACAGGTGTGTTGCGCCGGCTCCCGCCTGCTGATGCAGGAGAGTATCGCGGAGCCGCTCATCGCGAAAGTCCGGGATCGTATGAGCACGCTGCGCGCCGGGCCTCCTCTCGACAAATCCATCGACATCGGCGCTATCGTGGCGCGAGTGCAACTGGATCGAATCAAGCGCATGGTGGACCAGGGAGTGGCAGAAGGCGCGACCTGCTGGCAGCCGCAAATCGAGCTGCCGGCGCGCGGACTCTACTATCCGCCGACGCTACTTAGTAATGTGCATCCCACGTCGATCGTGGCGCAGCAGGAAATTTTCGGTCCGGTGCTGGCCTCCATGACGTTCCGCACGCCCAGCGAGGCGGTTGAGCTGGCGAACAACACTGTCTACGGCTTGGCGGCCTGCGTCTGGAGCGAGAGCATCAACGTCGCGCTGCACGTGGCGGCTCAACTGAAAGCCGGAGTGGTCTGGGTCAACTGCACAAATTTGTTTGACGCTTCTTGCGGATTTGGCGGCTACCGCGAGAGCGGTTACGGACGCGAGGGTGGCAGAGAAGGCTTGCTGGAGTATCTGGAACCGGCGTGGTTCAGGAATGCCCCGGCCCTGCCGGTGATAACGCTGCCCGCCGAGCGGAAATCAAACGACGATTCCGATCCCGTAACGCAGGCCATTGACCGCACCGTGAAGCTCTATATCGGAGGCAAACAGGCGCGGCCGGATTCGGGCTACAGCATGGAAGTCCGAGGCGCGGATGGCAGGCTTCTGGGCGAAGCGCCGCTGGGCAACCGCAAAGATATTCGCAACGCCGTCGAGGCGGCGCATAAGGCCTCAGGCTGGGCAAAGACGACCGCGCATAACCGGGCGCAGGTTCTTTATTACATGGCGGAAAATCTTTCGCAGCGCGGTGAGGAAATTGCCCGCCGCCTGGCCGCCGTGGTCGGGGAAACTCAGGCCGCAGCCGAGGTGAGCCTGGGTATCGAGCGCATTTTTTCCTATGCAGCCTGGGCGGACAAGTTTGATGGGGCGGTGCACAATCCTCCCTTCCGCAATGTCGCGCTGGCCATGCATGAGCCTTTGGGCACGGTGGGGATCATTTGCCCGAATCAGGCGCCGCTGCTGGGGTTCTTGTCGTTGGTCATGCCGGTGCTTGCCGCCGGCAACGCTGCGGTCGTGGTTCCGTCCGAGGCCTATCCTTTAATCACTGCCGATTTGTACCAGCTTTTCGACACCAGCGATCTGCCGGGCGGAGCCGTCAACATCGTGACCGGCTACACATCGCAGCTTCTGAAGACTCTGGCGGAGCATGACGATGTGGATGCAGTCTGGTGTTTTGCGGATGAAGCGAACGCCATCGCTGCCAAGGCTTTCTCGATTGGGAACCTCAAGCAGGTGTTTACCAACGAAGGCCGGTCTATCGACTGGTTTGACGTGAAGCAGGGCGAGGGACGCTGGTTTCTGCAGCATGCGACCCAGGTGAAGAACATTTGGGTTCCATACGGCGAATGAATTGCGCTCGTCTGGCGCAAGCGTTGACACAATCGGAATCGCTGAATAGACTCAGCCTTCTTCACATTGTTCGTTTCGTGCCGGAAGCAAATCTACCCGCAAGGTCTCCTAACCATGGCGAAAATTCCTCGTATTGCGGTGGTGGGCAGCGCGAATATTGACCTCACCACTTTTACCGACCGCTTTCCCAAGCCCGGCGAAACTATCTTTGGCCAGAAATTCGACCTTGGATTCGGGGGCAAGGGGGCCAATCAAGCGACCGCGGCCAAGCTGTGCGGGGCCCAGGTCTTCATGGTCGCGCGAGTGGGGAGCGATCTGTTTGGTCCGGCGACGATCGAGAACTTCAAAAAGCTCGGCATTGACGCGACCCACGTAAAGCAGGTGCCGGGCGTGTCCAGCGGCGTGGCGCCAATTTTTGTCGAGCCTAGCGGACAGAACCGCATTTTCGTGGTCAAGGGCGCGAATGACGAATTGAAAGCCGCCGACGTGGATGCCTCTGCCGACGTGCTCAAGACCGTCGATTGCATCGTGCTGCAGTTCGAGATTCCGCTCGAGACTGTCTATTACACAATCGGTTTTGCGCGAAAACACGGCATTCGCTGCATTCTCAATCCCGCGCCCGCCCAGCCGATCGATTTCAAAGCGGTCGCGGGCCTGGACTACTTTGTGCCCAACGAAAGCGAAGCCGAGACGGTTACCGGAATGCCGGTAAAGAACGTCGAAGACGCGAAGAAGTGCGCAGAGAAGCTGCTGGGCTATGGCATCCGCCGCGTCATTATTACGCTCGGCGCCAACGGCTCGCTGCTGGCGGGTAAGGAAGGCATGGAGCACCTGCCGGCCTTTCCGGTGAAGAGTGTCGACAGCACGGGCGCGGGGGACGCCTTCATCGGCAGCTTTGCGGTTTTCCTTGGGGAAGGACTGCCCGAAGGAGAGGCGGTGCGCCGCGCCAACCTGTACGCGGGACTTTCGACCACCGGAGTGGGGACGCAGAAGTCGTTTTACGATCGCGCGCGATTCGATGCGGAGTGGGCTGTGCGCGGCCAATCCTAGCCGCCGCTGCATTCATTTGTCGTGTCGGCCTTGCTACCCTTGCGGAATTGGTCGCTTGTTTTCGGCCAAGGGCGTTTGACCGCAAAGGCCGCAAAGGATTCCGCAAAGGTCGCAAAGAAAACCAAGAGTCAACTGGTCCGCTGTCAATTCAAAAGATAAATAAGTACAATAGGGAACTTTCGTAGGGGCCTCTGCCGATGTCCAAGCGATTGAGTGCAATTATGCCTAGAATCTTTCCGCGAACCGGCTGCTCCCAGAGATTGGCGCTCTCGCTCGCGCTCCTGTTCCTGTTGAGCGGACCGTTGTCGTTCACCGTTTTGGCGTTCGAAGGCAATGCACCCGATCATCTGCAATGCGAAGGCATGCAGGACCCGCTGGGGATCGACATTGCTCATCCGCGCCTCTCCTGGCAGCTCCAGGATTCCGGGCGAGGCGCCCGGCAGGGCGCGTATGAAATCCGGGTGGGCAGCTCACCCGAGGGGTTGGCCCAGGGTCGGGCCGATGTGTGGGACAGTGGACGGGTCGAGTCCGATCAGTCCGTCAATGTCCCCTACCGCGGTCCCGCGGTCGAATCTCGCCGGCGCTACTACTGGCAGGTGCGGGTCTGGGGTGTGCAGGGGCAAGCTTCATCCTACAGTGAGGCCGGCTGGTGGGAGATGGGACTGCTTTCCCCCGGCGACTGGAAAGCGAAATGGATCACGCCGGACATGCCGATCGAGCGCGGAGACTACGAGTCGGCGCCGAAATGGATTTGGGCGGCAGATGGCAATGCGCTGACCAACGCAACTCCCGGCAAACACGATTTCCGCTTCAGCTTCAACCTGGCGCAAAAGCCCAAAGAGGCCACTCTCTTCATTACTGCCAAGGACAACGTGGCAGCCTGGGTCAACGGCAAGCAGGTGGAGGTCGAATCGCCCATGGGCAAGTTTGGTCGAGCTCGAGATCCGTGGGGCTATTTTCGAGTCATACCCGTAGGCAAGCTGCTGAACGCCGGCGCCAATTCCCTGGCGGCTGAGGCGATTGTTCAACAGGAGCACAACCGGCCGTCGCAGGCCGGGTTCATTGCCATGCTCCGAGTGCAGATGGCGAACGGCAAAATCGAACGGCTGATTTCAGGACCGGAATGGAAGACGGCGCCCGAGCAAACGGGCAACGCCTGGGTGGGGCGCTCCTTTGACGATTCATCATGGCCCGCGGCGGCGGTAGTGGCGGAAATCGGCCAAGTGCCGCTGGGCACTCCGTGGCCCGCCCAACCCGTCGACTTGCTGCGTCGAAATTTCAGCGTGGCCAAGGTGGTGCGGAGCGCTCGCATCTACTCGACCGCGCTGGGCAGCTATCAGTTGTATTTGAATGGCGAGCGAGTCGGCCATGACATTCTCGCTCCCGGCTGGACCGACTATCGCAAGCGAGTGGTCTATCAGGTCTACGATGTCACGTCCCAAGTGCGACAAGGCGGGAATGCGATCGGCGCGATTCTGGGTGGAGGCTGGTATGCCGATGGCCTGGGCTGGCTGCAAACCCGATACAACTTTGGGCCGCCACCGGTCCGGCTGCTGGTGCAGCTCGAGATCGAATATAGCGACGGCTCCCGCGATTCCGTGTTGAGCGATGATTCGTGGAAAGCGAAACAGTCTCCCATCCTGGGCTCGGATATCTACAACGGCGAAACCTATGATGCCCGTCTGGAACCGAGCGGGTGGGACCAGGCATCGTTCTCTGACTCGCGCTGGGGAGCAGTCACCGTCGCGCCGGCGCCCCAGGCCCCGCTGGTGGCGCAGGATTTTCAGCCCATCCGGGTCCACGAGATACTCAAGCCCAGGACGGTGACCAATCCGACGCCGGGAGTCTACATCTTCGACCTTGGCCAGAACATGGTCGGCTGGGCGCGGTTGCATGTTGCCGGCAAGGCTGGAACCAAAGTCCGGCTGCGGTTCGGGGAAGTCCTGAAGCCGAATGGCGAACTTTACACCGAAAATTTGCGTACGGCCGAGGCCACGGACACGTACATCCTGCGGGGGAAGGAAACTGAAACATTCGAGCCTCACTTTACCTTTCACGGCTTCCGCTATATCGAGCTTACGGGGTATCCGGGAGCGCCTTCGCAGGATGCGGTTGAGGGCATCGTGTTCTACACCGACGCGCCCTTCACCATCCAATTCAGCACCGGGAGCCAGGTCGTAAACCAGCTGTGGAGCAATATTCTCTGGGGCCAGCGCGGAAACTTTCTGAGTGTGCCCACGGATTGCCCGCAGCGCGACGAACGTCTGGGCTGGATGGGCGATGCCGAGGTATTCTGGCGGACCGCATCCTTCAATGCCAATCTGGCCGCCTTTTCGCGGAAATTCACCACCGACATTCGCGACGCGCAAAGCCCAGCGGGCGCCTTCGGCGACGTTTCGCCGCGAGTTGGCCCCACCGGGGAGAGCGTGGCTGGCTGGGCCGACGCCGGAGTCATCATTCCGTGGACCGCCTACCTGCAATTCCGCGATGTCCGCATTCTGAAAGACAACTGGCCGGCGATGGAAAGGTGGATGGAGCACATCGCAGGGGCGAATCCCAATTATCTCTGGTTGAAAGAACGGGGAAACGACTACGGCGATTGGCTGGCGATTGGAAGCACAACCTCGAAAGACCTGATCGCCACGGCGTACTGGGCCTACGATGCCTCGCTGATGATGCGCATGGCGCAGGCGCTTGACCGGCCGCGGGATGAGCAGAAGTATCGAGAAGTTTTTGAAAAGGTGCGGACGGCATTCAACCAGGAATACGTGAAGCCGGATGGCACAATCGGGACCGGTAGCCAGACCAGTTATGTTCTGGCGCTGCACATGGACCTGCTGTCACAAAAGGACCGGGTGCTGGCGGCGGAGAAGCTGGTCGAAGATATCAAATCCCACGACTGGCATCTGACCACCGGCTTCCTGGGCACGCCTTATCTGATGATTGAGCTCAGCAACAGCGGACACAGCGACGTGGCCTACCGGCTGCTGCTCCAGACCACGTATCCTTCCTGGGGATACATGATCGAGCACGGCGCCACCACCATGTGGGAACGGTGGAACGGGGACCAGATGATGGGCGATCCGTCCATGAATTCGTACAATCACTATGCCTACGGAGCGGTCGCGGAATGGTTGTACCGCTACGCCGCAGGCATCGACGAATCGGCCGACGATCCGGGATTTCATCGCGTCATTCTCCATCCGCAGTTCGATGCCAGCCTGGGAGAGGCCAGGGCGACGTACGAGTCGGTCTATGGGAAGATCACATCGAACTGGAAGGTTGACGGAAACTCGATCCACTGGGATGTCGTAATCCCGCCCAATACGACGGGCCTGATTTATCTGCCGGGCGGTTTGGCCACCCGGATTCTGGAAGGTGGCAAGGATATCCGGCAGAGCATGGGAGTTTCGCTGGTGCTCAGAGACAGCCGCAACGCGATCTATCGAGCGGGCGCGGGATCGTACACATTCACAGTTGAAGAGTAAAGTAAGTTTTCGAACTCGAAATTCAGAGAGGCGGACATGGACAGACGATCCTGGTTGCAAACCCTCCCCACCATCGCTCTCCTACCGACAGCAGTCTGGGCGAGCGCAAAACTGGAGCCGGCCGGTCCGGCGGGATCGGCGGCTACGGTGTATGAGCTTCGTGTTTACCATGCCAACGAAGGCAAGCTCGACGAGCTGTTGAAACGTTTTCGGGAGCACACCACCCGCCTGTTCGATAAACACGGAATGAAGAACGTGGCGTACTGGACCCCGCTCGACGAACCGCTGCAGGGCAAAACCCTCATCTATATTCTCGCCCACCCCAGCCGGGAAGCCGCGACCAGTAACTGGAATGCGTTTCGCGAAGACCCGGAATGGCAGAAAGTGCGCGACGAATCCGAGGCGAACGGCAAGCTGGTGAATAAAGTCGATTCCACTTTCATGAGCCTGACCGATTTCTCGCCAATCCCGTGATGGATGCTTGCGGGCGGCTTCGCAGGGACACGCCGAAGTAGCGCTCAGGCGTAGGTGGTCACCGAAACCGCGTTGCGCTCCTTGCGCTCTGCCGTGATGCGCTCCAGATAGCCGCTTTCGCGGAAGGCCTGCATGGGATCTTCCGGCAAACCGTGGCTGCGCCGCCATTCCCGCAGGACAGGGCGCACGTCGTACCAGAATGCTCCCCGCAGGGTTTCCTCGGCTTCGACCAGCGAACAGCGCTGTTGTAACGACGCCAGGTGCGCGTGGTCCACGATGGCCGCCTTGGCATAGAGTTCCTGCGCCGTGCAGACGGTCTGAATCATGGCTTCCATTTTGCCCTTGAGATTGTGGCTCTGGTCCACCATGTAGGCCACATCCGCAAACGCGCCGGTTTCCCAGGCGAAGTGGTGAATCTCATGGAAGATGCGGAAGATCTGGTACGGATCGATGGAGCCAAGCGTGAGGTCGTCGTCGGCATATCGCCGGTCGTTGAAATGGAAACCGCCGATCATCCCGTGATGAAGCAGCCAGGCCACGATCTGTTCGATATTCTGGGCTTGATAATGATGGCCGGTATCCACCAGAACGTAGGCCTGCGGACCGGCCGTGCGCGCCAGCAGGAAGGCCATGCCCCAGTCAGCCACGTCGGTGTGGTAAAACGCAGGCTCGAAGGGCTTGTACTCAATGAGCAACCTTTGTTTGGGACTGAGCCCGGCGTGCACTTTCTTCAGAGCTTCCTCGAACCATCCAATTCTATTGCGAATACTCTGCGTGCCCGGGTAGTTCGAGCCATCGGCGAACCAGGGTGAAATGTCGCGACATTCCAGGGCCTGCGCGATGGCCACACAATCCAGAATATGATCGAGGGCCCGCTGGCGAATCGCCGGATCGGGGTTGCCCACTGATCCGTACTTGTATTCCTGGTCCTGAAAGACGTTGGGATTAATCGAGCCGGGTTGCACCCCGTATTTATCGGCCAGGCGCTCGACCTGGGCGATATCTTTTAAGCCGTTGGGAAGGTCCCACTGCACGTGGAGCGCGACCGTCGGACAGGAACCGGTCAGGGCATGCACCTGTCCCGCGTCGCTGAACTTGTCTTCGACGGTGACTGCAGCCGCGAGCTGAATGAATTTTCCAAACCGGGTGCCGGTGTTGGCAAAGCCCCAGGAGGGCAGCTCGATGTTGAAAACTGTCGAGCGCGCGATGGATCAGTACTTCCGGTTTTTCGGTCATACGAGTGCCTTTCCAGTTGGCGGTTGGACTTCTTCTGCTCTCTGAGCCTGGAGGTTGTTTGCGGGCGCGCCGACTCCGGGAGCATCGATGGGTTGCGCCGCCAAAATGCCAGCCCACTTCGCCACGGCGTTCGCGGTCACTCCGATGCCGGCGGTGTAATTCCCTTCGAGCGCGGCGAGCTGGACGGCGAAGTTGCCGACCGTCGCGCTTTCGGTCGATCCAGTCAGAACCTCAAGCCCGGTTGCCTTCGCCGTGAGCCGGTTCAGCACCGTGTTCCTGCTGCCGCCACCGACGATGTAAAGCCGCTTCAAGGTTTTTCCGGTGATCCTCGGCAGCGTCGCGCAAGACCGCGGCGTAGCGAGCGGCCAGACTGTGGAGAATCAGGTTCGTCATTCCGGCGGCCATGCCCGGACCTTCGGGAATGGGGGCCTGGCCGATGCGATTCAGTTGCGCATTGATGCGCGCCGGCATGTTTCCCGGCAACAGCAGATCGGGATCGTCCACATCGATCAGGCAGTCGGGCGCGCCGAAATTTGCGCAGGCTTCGACCAGTTGCTCGACCGTCCAGACCTGGCCTTGTGATCGCCACTGTTCCATACATTGGCGCAGCAACCACATGCCGTTTACATTCTTCAGGAAGTAAATCCTGCCGCCGACTCCGCCTTCGTTGCTGAAGTTGGCGGCGCGCGCAGCAGTGCTGACGCATGCCGAATCAAGGACGCAGCCCACCAGCGACCAGGTGCCGGAACTGATAAAGGCCCAGTCGTCTCCCTGGGCCGGAATTCCAGCGATGGCCGAAGCCGTGTCATGGCAAGCGGGCGCGATCAGCCGAGTGTCGCGGAAGGCAGGCAGGGAAGCATAGGTCGCCCTGCAGCCGTCCGAGATCGGTTCCTGGCTGCACCAGCGGGGGCGCGGCGCTCATATCCAGCCGGCGGCTGTCGAAGATTTCAGCGCACCAGGCCTGGTCTTTCACATCCAGCAGCTGGGTGTGCGTGGCATTGGTGTATTCGGAGACGCGGCTTCCGCCCAAATGGTGCAGCAGAAATTCCGGCAAATTTACCCAGGGAAGATTCTGTTCTGCATTGCGGTCCGCGTACAGCTGGTACAGCGTGTTCAGAGGAAGAATCTGAACTCCGGTCAGTTCGTAAAGGCGATCGGGAGAAATGCGGCGAGTGCACCTCGCTCTGCGCTTCCAGGGTGCGTTCGTCGCGATAGCAAAAGGGGTCGGCGACCGGTTGTCCGTCCGGGCCCAGGCGCACATAGTCCACGGCCCAACCGTCCACGCCAATCGCGGCGATTCCTTCCGGAGCGAGTTGCGCGCAGGCGCGCAGGCCCTCTTCCACTCCCCTGCAGATGGCCGCGATATTCCAGCGGAGCCCATTTCCCTGAGTTGCGCGCTGAATTGGGGAAGCGGTGCACGAGACGAATGTCCGGTTGACCGCCGATCCAGCGCAGCAGGGAAACGCGACAGCTCTCCGCGCCCAAATCCACCGCCACGAGGACTGGTCTGTTCGTTTCCGGTCCGATCGCGCGAAACATCATTCATCGCAGGAAGGCCTCGGTCAGTCCGCCGTCCACCGGAACGATGTGGCCGGTGGTGCACGGTGATTTCGGTCCCGCCAGAAACAGGATTGCTTCGGCACAATCCTTGGGGTCGATGGGGCGATGAGTGAGAGTGCGTTTGGCATAAAACTCGGCCAGCAAAGTCCGCAATTGGTCGTCGCTGGCGGCATCTTCGTAGGGGATCTCATATTTCTTCAGCGATGCGATGACGCGATCGCGCGGAAACATGGTCGATCCCTTGATCACGGTGGCCGGACTGATGCCATTGACTCGAATCTTCGGAGAGAGCGAAATGGCCAGTTCGCGCACCAGATGACTGAGCGCGGCCTTGCTCACGTCGTAGGCTTCGCTGCCGCGCTTGGGCACGACGGCGTTGGCCGAACTGGTCAGCACGATGGAGGCGTCAAGATTCTGATCTTTCAAGATGCGCGCCGCTTCGTCAGCCAGAAGATAATTTGCCGTGACATTCACGTCGAGCGTCACTCCCCACTGCTCGTCGGTGATTTGGCCGTCGTTCGACGAGGGAAAGAGCGCGGCGGTGTTGATCAGTACGTCCAGCCCGCCGAAAGCCGCAATCAGCTCGCGCAAGCTTTGGCGGATCGTTTCGCGCCGGCGAATGTCCACGGCCACCGCCAGGCCGCCTTCTTTTCCCGCGATGGCCCTGGCCTCCTCCGCTACTTTCTTTGCCGCATCATGATCGCGGTCGGCGACCACTACGTGCGCTCCGCGTTCCGCCGCCAGCAAGGCAGCTTCGCGGCCAATTCCGCTGCCGCCGCCCACAATCAGGACCACGTGACGGCTCAATTCCTTTTCCGGAGGCTGCCGGCGAATCTTGGCTTCCTCCAGCTGCCAGTATTCGATCCGGAACGCTTCCGATGGAGGCAGAGCTACATAGTTCGAATGCACCGTGAAGGCGCTGGCGGGTGCGGCCGCGCCCGCCTGGGGCAGCGTCGCGGGCGTTGTTCCGGTGTCCAGCGAGGTCGCGCCTTCCATCACATGGATGGCGTTTACGTAGAACTCGCCGGTGAGCCGGGCTTCGGTCTTGCTCTTGCCAAAACTGAACATGCCGATGCCGGGAATCAGAACCACGGTCGGATTGGCATCGCGCATGGCCGGAGAATCGGGTTGCGCAAAGGCGTTGTAATACTCCGCGTACTCCTTGCGGTAATTCTTCAGCGCGGAATCGATCTGCTCGCGCAAGGCCCTGCGCATCGCTGCCGGGCTGCCAGGGAACGAACAGCGGCCGGACTTTGGTGCGGATGAAGTGGTCGGGACAGCTCGTACCCAAATGCGCCAGCTGCCGGGCTTCCGCTGAATTCACAAAGCGCAGCACTTCGGGCAGATCGCTGAAGTTGCCGATCAGGCGCCGCACGCCCGAAACCCGGCCGCGCAGGAAAGGAAAAATATCGAGCGCCAGATCGCGGCGATTTTCCAGGGACTGGTGTCGCGGACCGCCGAACAGCTTCGCGCCCTTCTTTTCGACGTGGTCTACGACAAATTGTCCCAGCTGATCGATGATGGAAATCGTGTTTTCATAGCACTCCTGCTGGGTATTTCCCCAGGTGAAGAGGCCGTGGCCGCCGAGGACGACACCATCGCAGTTCGGCACTCTCCTGCACCGCGCGACGCAGCATCATGGCCAGTTCGAAGCCGGGACGCTGCCAGGGCACCCAGATCAGATGGTGATCAAAGCGACGATTGAATTCTTCCATCTTTTCCCGGCCGTTGGCGGAAGCGGCCAGGGCAATGCCCCAGTCGGGATGCAAATGGTCGATGTGCGGGAAGGGCAGAAAGCCATGGAGCGGCGTGTCAATCGAAGCCGCGACAGTATTCTTGCCGAAGGCGCACAGCGGATACATGTCCACCATTTCATCTTCATATTCGGCGCCCCGATATTTGTGCTCCAGGCCTTGCAGCTTTTCCGGAGTACAGAGCCGCCAACCCGGTCAGCTTGATGCTTCCCAGGTCGCCGCCGCTGCCCTTGATCCACAAAACTTCTTCCTGCTTCCCGCTCAGCGGATCGGTTTGCTGGATTTTCGAACTGGTGTTTCCCCCGCCAAAATTGGTGATGCGAAGGTCGGAACCCAAGCAGGTTCGAGCGGTAGCGCAGCAATTCCGGTGGGTCGAGAGCGCGAGCGACCTGCTCGTCCCAACGATCTTCCAAATAGCGCAAACTTGTCTTGACCTGCATGGAGGTGCTCTCAGCGGAAAGAAATGTTGGAACGCGGCGACCGATCACACCCAAAGTGCCCGAGCGCGCCAAAAGCCACAGTCATCATACTCCTCGGATGCAATAGGGCAACAATTTCCCTGGCGAAACATCGGGCTACGCCGTCTTGCGGTACTTGATTAACCGGGACGCCGGTCAACCAGGAGCCGGTCACCAGTTTGTGCTCCACATAATTGTAAGGCGCAACCCGGTGGCCGCTGAGAACCGACAGCCCAAGATGGATCAGGCGCGGACCATAACTCTGGGCTTCGTGGGAGACCGAGCCGATCAATGGGCTGTCAGCACGGGAAATCTCTTCCAGGGCTTCTGGAATGCAATCCTGCCCCACCACGGCAACATATTTCTCCCGCTTCAACTCTCGCACCGCTTGCACCGCGCCCAGTGCGCTGGTATCGGTGGCGGCGGCAATCAGGATTCCGCGATCTTTGGGGTGACGCCGCAGAAAATCAAGGACCAGTTGGCAGCTCTTGTCGCGCAAGCCGCGCGCGTCCATGCGGACAAGCAATTCGGCCGGAATTCCCGGCAGTCGCGAGCGAATGGCTTCGAAGGCGCCGGTCACGCGGCTTTGCACCAGCGGGCCCGCCTCGTCGATGTCCAGTCCCAAAGCCCAGCGTACCTTGCCATCCCACGTGCGCCTGGCATACTGGGCCAGACATTCTCCGGCCTCGAAGCCCACCCGATAATTGTTTACCCCAAAGAAAGTCGCATGGGGATGCGGTATGTCCACGGCGATCAGCGGTATACCCGCGGCATCGATCTTGTCTGCCAGCACGGGCGCGACATGCTGATCGATCTGGAATTCGATCACCAGGTCCACCCGGTTGCGTACAAACTCATCGGCGTTGCGTAAAGCGGTGGAACCGTCGTAACGATTGTCGAGCACAATCAGGTCAACTCCGGCGGCAGAGGCGGCGGCCTTCAGGCTGTCGGTCACGGCTTCAGAGAAGGGCATTTCCGCCGATTGACTGCCAAACCCGAACCGGGCCTTCTTGGGGCGTGCCACCAGGCGATACAGCCCGTCCTGCGACTGGGCGAGATAGCCGCGATGAACGAAGGTTTTCAGGATGCGATAAACGGTCGTCTTGGAAATATTTGTGCGCTGGTATATCGCTTCGAGCGCGAGCGGGCCCCGCTCTTTCTGCAGGAGCTCGAGGATGTCAAGCGCCTTCGACATTACCGGGATCAAGTAGAGACGCTTGGGAGTTGCGCGTGTCAATTGGCTGGTGCCTCGATGAGAGCGATGAATGTCCCAAAGACTATAACTTGGAAGGTTGCATTTCGGCTACCGAGCCCAAGAGCCCGCCGGCGCGCCTTGATTCCGCAAAATTCCGCTTGATCGCCTGGGCCGCCACCTTCGAACCTGCAGTATGCTGCTTGCAAAGGCGACAGTTCAATAGGGAAATAGTTTACTATTTCCCTTGACACCCGAATCGGCCGCCGCTAGAGTGCGCAATTCGAAGCGAATGTTGAAGGGAAGTCCCTGCGAGTAATGGCCACAAAGGGCAGCCCGCTACTCCAGGTAGAACACTTCTTTCATCATGGCGAAGCGCTCGCCGGGTTGAAGGCCGGGCACGGGCTCAAAATATTTGGCCATTTCCGCCTGCCAGCGAAGGTTCACGGGGTCGGTGGCCAGCGCGTCCCAGGCTGCGTCGAAGTCCGTTACCCGCATGACCAAGACCAGATCCTGACCGCGACGAAAGATGGAGTAGTCCGAAATGCCAACCTCCTTCAGCTTGGCCAGCAATTCCGGCCATACCTGGGCATGATCTTTCTCATAGCCTGCTATGGCATCAGGCTTGATTCGCAAGCGAAAGGCTACACGGGGCATACCGGATTCTCCTCAGGTTGCACTTTATAGGAGACGGGCCGGGGCAGTTGTGAAAAAGTGGTTTGGCGGCAGCGAGAAAATCGGTAAAGTAGGCCGGGGCCTGCCGGGGAGCCGTTTAGTTAGACTGGCGCCGCTGGTCCCGAAGATGAAATGAATCCGAATCCGCTAATAGGCGTGCTGTATCACTGGCTGGGCGGCTTAGCCTCCGGCAGTTTCTATGTGCCCTACCGCGGTGTGAAGCACTGGGCCTGGGAAACCTTCTGGCTGGCGGGAGGATTTTTCAGCTGGATCATCGCGCCCTGGTTTTTCGCTTTCTTAATGACCAGGGACCTGTTACCGGTGCTGCATGAAACTCCGGGAATGGTTTTTTTCTGGACGTTTTTCTTCGGACTGCTCTGGGGGGTCGGCGGCCTGACTTTTGGCTTGACCATGCGCTACCTGGGATTATCGCTGGGGATGGCCGTGGTGCTGGGTCTGTGCGCCGCCTTCGGCACATTGATCCCGCCTATTTTCCGCGGTGAATTCATGAGCCAGGTGGTGGGGACGGCTTCCGGAAGAATCATTCTGCTGGGAATCTTCGTTTGCCTGCTCGGCATCGCGGCAGCCGGCTTAGCTGGTATCTACAAAGAGCGGGCCATGTCTCCCGAACAGCAGAAGGTCAGCATCAAGGAATTTGACCTGAAGAAGGGTATCGGCGTGGCCACGCTTTCAGGCGTGATGAGCGCCTGTTTCGCCTATGGCCTGGCGGCGGGAGATCCCATCAAGGCCCTGACCATCAAGCATGGAACACCGGACCTGTGGCAGGGATTGCCGGTGCTGGTGGTCGTGCTGCTGGGAGGCTTTGCGACCAATTTTGTGTGGTGCGTGGTGCTGAATGTCCGCAACCGGACCGGCTACCAGTACTTCACTGCGATTTCGCGCCAGGCGAACGGTGACGGCCAGGACGAGACCATTATCGAGACCGCCCTCGACGCTCCCGGCCGGGAAGTGGTTGAGCACATGCCGGCCAGAAAGGACTTGCAGTCATCGGTGGCCATAGTAGACGCGCCCGCTTCTCGCCAGGCAGATCGGGTCCGAGTTCCCATGCTGGCGAACTACCTGCTCTGCGCGCTGGCCGGCACCACCTGGTATTTTCAGTTCTTCTTTTACTCGATGGGCGAGACCCAGATGGGCAAATACAAATTTTCCAGTTGGACGCTGCACATGGCCAGCATCATCATCTTCAGCAGCCTGTGGGGCATTGGGCTGAAAGAATGGAAGGGCGCCGGAGTGCAGGCGGGGCGGTTGCTGGCATTGGCTCTCCTGTTGCTGGTGGGGTCCACGGTGATTGTCGGCTACGGGAATTATGTGGGACTCTCTCACTAAAGTTGTACGCTCTCAAATTGAAATGACAGCCCGAATTGGTTCCATTCGACTGACGACGACTCTCTTAGGCTGATTCTTGGACCCGGTCAAACCTCGGCAGCTGCTCGGAGTATTCGACGCCACCATGATCGTCATGGGCGGCATTGTCGGCTCCGGTATTTTCATCAACCCCTACGTGGTTGCCCTCCGGGTGCACACTCCGTTCCTGATCCTCGGGGTCTGGCTGCTGGGTGGAGGACTCGCCCTGCTCGGCGCCTTTATCTGGGCCGAGTTGGCATCACGCCTGCCGGGCGCGGGAGGGCAATACCTTTACCTGCGTGAAGCCTACCATCCGTCCGTCGCCTTCATTTATGGCTGGGTCCTTCTTCTGGTGACTCAGACCGGCGGGATGGCGGCAGTGGCGGTGACCTTCAGCCACTACTATCGCGAGATCACCGGTTTCTCCGCCGGGGACGGGCCGATCGCGGCCGCGGCCCTGCTGGGCCTGACGGCGATCAACTGCTTTGGAGTGCGTGCGGGCAGCAATGTGCAGAGCGTGCTCATGCTGCTCAAGGCCGCTGCCATCGCGGCCATGGTCGGGGTGGGAATTCTCTGGGGTGGCGGCACGTTGCACGCCTTACCGTTGCTCGACCGTCCGGTTTCGTTGGGGCTGGGGGGCGCCATCGGGGCTGCCATGATCCCGGTCGCTTTTGCTTATGGCGGATGGCAGACCGCAAGTTTCGTGGCCGGCGAGATGCGCAATCCCCGGCGCGATCTCGCGCGCGGGCTGGTCATCGGCGTGATCGGGGTCGTAGCGCTTTATCTCGCGGTCAATTTTGTTTGCGTGCGCGTGCTCGGCCCGGACGGGCTGGCCGCGACCCGCACTCCCGCTTCGGCGGTGATGCGCGCAGCCCTGGGTGAACGGGGCGCGCAGTGGATTGCTTTCGGCATCGCGATTTCCACCCTGGGCTTTCTGAGCCAGGGAATTCTAACCGCGCCGCGGGTTTACTACGCCATGGCTCGGGACGGCCTGTTCTTCAAAAGTGTGGGCTGGCTTTCTCCCCGCAGCGGAGTTCCCGTCGTGGCCATCGTGCTGCAAGGCATGACCGCTTCCGTGATTGCGCTCTCGGGACGCTACGAGCAGATCTTGAACTACGTAATCTCGGTTGATTTCATTTCCTTTGGTCTGACCGCGGCGTCGCTGTTCGTGTTCCGCCGGCGACCTGAGACTTCACCCCAGAAGCTGTATCTCACGCCCGGACATCCCTACACCACGGGTCTTTTCGTGCTGGCCTGCGTCGCCATCGTGCTCACGACCATCGCGACGTTTCCGGCAAACTCCGCCATCGGCCTGATTATCCTGCTGGCGGGCATCCCGGTATATTTGTACTGGAGCCGCGCTGCGCGGCGAAATCCATCGGCGCCGAACCTATGAGACATCGACATTCCGATTACATGCTGTGGGCAAAAATCCAGAGCGGGGCGAGGTTCAATCTCGCGACCAGCGGCGTGGGTTCGTTTCCCCTGCATGAACTTCCGGTAAGCATCGAGCAGTTGGAGATCAACGGCGACAGCACTTACGGCTACGCTCCCCTGCAGCGCGCCATCGCGCGGAAATGCGGAGTCGATCCCGACTGCGTGGTGGCCGCCGAGGGTACCTCCATGGCCAATCATCTGGCGATGGCCGCGCTGATCGATCCCGGCGATGAGGTCCTGATCGAACAGCCAACCTACGAGCTGCTCACTTCCACGCTCTTATATTTGGGCGCGGCGGTAAAGCATTTCGCCCGGACCGAAGAGAGCGGGTTTGCTCTCGATCCGGCTGAAGTTCGTCGTACGATCAGCCCGAAGACGAAGTTGATTGTGCTCACCAACCTGCACAATCCCAGCAGCGTCCTGGCTTCCGGTTCGGCACTGCGCGAGATTGGCGATCTGGCACGCAGCGTGGGCGCGCGCGTGCTGGTGGACGAGGTCTATCTCGACGCGGTTTACACCGGCACTCCGAAGAGCGCCTATCATCTGGGGCCGGAGTTCGTCGTGACCAGCAGTTTGACCAAGGTGTACGGCCTGAGCGGCCTGCGTTGTGGATGGATTCTGGCCGAGCCCGATCTGGCGCGCGCCATGTGGCGACTGAACGACCTGTTCGCGGCTAACCCGGCGCACCCGGCCGAGCTGCTGAGTGTTGTGGCCCTGGAAAATCTTGATCAGATCCGCGAGCGCGCCAGAAAAGTCGTGGAAGCGGATCGAGTCCTGCTGCGAGAGTTTCTCGCCGCGCAGAGAAGCGTTTCCTCTCCCCACACGGAATTTGGGACCACCGCCATTCTTCGATTGGCTACTGGCAACGTAGAGGATTTCCTGGCCCGCCTGCGGTCGGAGTATGAGACTTCCGCCGTGCCCGGTCGTTTCTTTGGTTTGCCGAATCATTTCCGCATCGGCATGGGAGTGGATACGAAAATGTTTCGCGAGGGCTTGCACAGAATTGGCCAGGCACTGACGATAGTCTGAAAAACCCAGGCCATCTGGTGCCCGGGGACGGAATTGAACCGTCACGCCCCTTTCGGGGCCCGGGAGTTTAAGTCCCGTGCGTCTGCCAGTTTCGCCATGATACTAAAGCACTTATATCAGCCTAAATCGTTAATATGTGTAAGCAAATGTGTCGGTCTGAAGATTTTCCACTGCTCGCAGGTCGCAAGAATAGCGCGCGATTACGGTCGTCGCTCTTTCACCGCGTTGCCGTTTCGTCTCTTTTTCGTCAGGTGGATTCGCGTCGGCGAGGAAGTCCCTTTGCCGAGGCCTCGGATCCAGGTGGTTCACGGAACGGTTCCACGGAAATGCGCTCGTAACGCACTTCCAGCACGGTCAGATTTTCTGTACCGCCCGGCAATTGAAGGACTACGCTGTCACCCGCTGCCGACTTCATCAACGCGCGCCCCAGAGGTGACACCCAACTGATGTGGTTTCGGTCGAGATCGATCTCGTCGGTGCCCACGATGCTCACCACTCGCGATACTCCCGCGGCATTGGCATAGCGCACGGTCGCTCCGAAGAATGCCCTCATCGCCGCCTGCCCCGCTCTCGGAGCTTCCGGGTCCACCACTTCCGCGGCTTCGATTCGCTTGGTGAGAAAGCGAATCCGCCCATCGATCTGCCGCAGCCGCCGCTTGCCGTACTGATAGTCGGCGTTTTCACTGCGATCGCCGTTGCTGGCAGCCCAGGCCACCACCTCCGTCACGGCCGGGCGCTCCCGGGTGAGCAGAAACCGGTGCTCATCTTTGAGGCGCTGCAGCCCGCTCCGCGTGATGTAGTTCTTGACTGGCGTCGCGGGGGCGTCGGGTTGTGGTTTTCTTGTAGACCCTTTTCGCATCTTGTAGTCTTTCCAGGGCGAATCCAGTGGGTGACCCAATGAACAATGGAACTATTTCCTCGGGTATCGAAAGTTAAATTCGCTGCGCAGCCGGGTGCGCCAGGTTTCGTGTAGTTCGAAACCTGGGTGCTTGCAGTGTACTTACTCTCTCCGCTTTCGTACATGATGCGCAGCACCGGCGAGGAACATGTGGCACTCACTGGCAGAGTAGCGTCGATACGTTGCCGGATCGTGACTCCCGGCCTGAAAGAACCTTTCCATGCACGCGCGGCGCACGCACCCAGGTTTCGAAAACCACGAAACCTGGGGCACTCGGCGGCCCAGATCCCGAAGGACTATTGGCCAGGTTTGGCAAATGTCACTCAGCCCAGCCGAACTGATGCAGCAGCTGTTGGAATCGCGGGTCGGCGCGAATCTCGTCAAACGCAGGTTCAACCTTCATGTAAGTCAGATTGCTATCGCGTTCTTTAAAAGCTTGCTCTAGCCCAGTGATCGCTTGTTCCTTGTCCTCGAGTACGATATATAGTCGCGCAATGTTGTAGTGGGAAACGTACTCGCGTTTGGAGATTTCTTGCAATCCTTCCATCCAGCCTCGCACCACCCCCAGGTACCCGGATGCGCGATAGTCCTCGCCAATGGATGCCGCCAGATCGGGATGGCCGGAAAGCGTCAGTACTTTCTGCCGCTCGCCAAGGGCCTCCCTGTACCTCGCATTTTGAAAATATGCCGCTTCGATGGCATGCTGGGCGGGCCCGAACTTCGGGTCCATGTCTAATGTTTTTTTGAACTGCTGCACAGCGGCGTCATACTGCCGCGTGAAATAGAAAAGATAGCCCAGGCTGGTGGTGGTGTGAAGTGACAGCGGATCGAGCTCCTGGGCCTTCTTTAGTTCCATCCTGGCTTCATCAAAACGACCCATGCGGGTCAGAAAATCGCCGTACCATTGGTGGCCGGGAGCAGAGTTGGGATTTAACTGAATCGTCCGTTTGAACTCCAATTCGGCCCCTGCCCAATCCCAGTCATAACTTTCCCGTACCAAGGCTAGAGAAATGTGCGCCTCCGGCAGTGTGTCATCCAGTTTGACCGCTTGCATGGCTGCCGACTTGGCGTTTTGCCAGACCTTCCGCGGAGCTGTGAACCCGGATGCGCCGAGAAAAATATAGGTATCGGCGAGCCCGGCGTAAGCCTTTGCGTAATGGGGGTCCTTCTTGACTGCCTGATTGAAATAGTCATTCGCTTTTCTGAAACTATCTTCTGTCCACTTGTTCCAGTAAAAAAGACCCTTCAGATAGAGTTGGTACGCTTCCGGATTTTCGGTGTCCTGCTTGGTTAATTGACGTTCCTCCTCACCCGTCAACTTTAGTCCCAATTGGCGAGCAATGGCGGACGCGATATCGTCATGAACAGTAGCTATTTCGGAAAGTTTCTGCCGGTATTGCTTCCTCCAGATCTCGGAGCTGTTGCTGACGTTCACCATCGCAGTTTCCACGCTTACGGTGTCCCCGCGGGTAGAAATTCGGCCGACAACGACGGCGCTGACATGCAACTGTAGACCGATCTGTACTGGGTTCTCCTGCGTCTGCCGGTAGTGAAACACTGAATCGCGTGCCGTGACTCGCAGCCTGGAAATACGCGAGAGACGGTCAATGATGCCCTCAGTGGTGCCGTCTGCGAGGTAGTCCATCTCTGCGCTCGGCGTACTACTGTCTATTGGCGCAGCATTCACAAGCGGCAGCACAGCGACCGAGATCTCGTTAGGGGAACGATGAATGAATTGATAGCCGACCAAGCCGAGTGCTACGACCAGTAGAACAACCATAAATCCTATGAACAGTCGTTTTTTCAGCGCCGGCCGCGCGGCTGGAAGGACCTGATTCCGTAAATCAGTGTCGTGTTTTAGGCGCCACAAGTCGGGGCCTTCTATCGCCATTCCCAACTGGAAGGCAAGATCATGCGCCGACTGAAAGCGTTGCAGTGGATTCTTCTCTAAGCAATGCCTGATGGTACGGAGTACGGTGGGGTGGACTGGCGGAGTTACGCCGGTGAGGTCGGGTGGATCGTCACGCAGCACAGCACTCATGATTTCGGCACGTGTCCGGCCTTTAAATGCACTCGAGCCCGAGAGCATTTCGTATAGCACTGCGCCGAAGCTAAAGATATCTGAGCGGTGGTCGAGATCCTCGCCACGTACTTGTTCCGGTGACATGTAGCCCGCTGTGCCCATCACTGCACCCGGCGTAGTTTGCGCCACATCCGTTGTCCCGTACAGGGTCGCCGCCGGCGTCTGCACTTTCGCCAGGCCGAAATCCAGGATCTTCAATCTTCCGTCATTGGTGATGAAGATATTCTCCGGCTTAAGGTCGCGATGAACGATGCCGTTGTCGTGCGCGGCTCCCAGCCCTTGTGCGATCTGCAGCGCATATCCGATTGCCTTGCGCGTTGGCAGCGCCTCGCCCGCGAGCTGCGCCCGCAGGGTATTGCCTTCGAGAAATTCTGAAACCAGATAGGACGTCCCCTCCTGCGTGCCGATGTCGTGGATGGCCAGGATGTTCGGATGATTTAGTGCGGCCACGGCACGCGCTTCCTGCTCGAATCGCCGCAGGCGCTCGGGATCGCTGGCAAACGATGCTGGCAGAATCTTGACCGCTACTGAGCGTTTGAGCCGCATGTCACGGGCGCGATACACTTCGCCCATGCCTCCCGCAGCCACAAAGGACACGATCTCGTAAGGGCCCAGCCGGGTTCCGGCAGGAAGAGACATGTGCTGTCACACATTCGTTCGACGGGGCATTGTAGCTTGGAAACCCCGGCTTGGGGGAGGAGTAACAGGATGATTGAAAGAGGGATAGATCTACTTCAACCGCCGGGTGCCCCACTCATTGCGCACTTTGCTATGAGTGGGCCTCGCCACATCACGTCAAAACTCATGTAGAGCAGCTGGCCAGGGCAAAAACTGACCGTGGATGGGCTGCCGCCCGCGTAAGGCCAACCACCTTGCGCGTAAACACTGGCGTTCTCTGGTGCCCGGGGACGGAATCGAACCGTCACGCCCCTTTCGGAGCTCGGGATTTTAAGTCCCGTGCGTCTGCCAGTTTCGCCACCCGGGCGGGGCAAGGAAGTGATTGAAAATACTATATCAGTTGACTGTGGTTGGTTATGATGAAGGGCCCGGTGCTCATCAGGACGTAAGGAGATCATCGGAACATGGAAGAGCAGGCGCGCGATCACGCGGATTTTAATCGAAGGCGATTTCTACAGACCGCACTTTCAGGCGCCGTCGTGGGAGTCACGGCACAAGGAGCAATCGAGATGGGTTCTCCGCAAGGGCTTCAAGCTCAATCCAATCTGGGTCCGGATGAGGCCATGCATCAATTGCTGGCGGGCAACCAGCGTTTCGCGACCAATCAACTGACATCGATTGACCACGATCTGGCCATCTTGAAACAGCGTACCGTGGATAAGCAGGAGCCTTTTGCCGCGGTGCTGGCCTGCGCCGATTCTCGCGTGCCGGTGGAACTGGTCTTCGATCAGACCATTGGACATGTCTTTGTCACCCGGGTGGCCGGCAATATTGTGACTCCCGAGATTGTCGCCAGTCTCGAATTTGCGGTTGCGGTGCTTGGGGTCAAGGCGCTGCTGGTGCTCGGCCATACCAATTGTGGAGCAGTGAAGGCTGCCATGAACGCCGATACTGTCCCGGGACAAATCAGCGCGCTGTACCCGCCCATCCGGCCGGCGGTGGAACAATCTGGCGGCGATCTCAACCAGGCGATTGCAGTGAATGCCAGGTTGCAAGCCGATTTGCTGCGCACTTCCTCAACCGTGATTCGCGATGCTCTCAAGGCGGGGAACCTGAAGGTAGAATCCGGAGTTTATGACCTGGCGAGTGGCGAAGTCAGGCTGAGCTGACAATGCAGAGCTTGCACCGGATTTCCGGATACCGGCAGCCACGGTCTAACGAGAAGGCGTGTAGGAGAAGGACGAGACATAGAGGTAGGTGGTAGAGCTGTTGGTCGCGATCCCGCCGAACGAAGCAGAGTTTGTGCCCCAAAGATTGACCAGCACCGCGGCGGGCGCGGAAGGAATGTGTTCGGTGTGGGTTGAAACCATCGTCCCGTCGACATAGAACTCAATTTTTCCCGGACTCCAGACGTATTTGTATTCGTGAAAGCTGCTGTCGGCGCCGGGAACGGGAGCGGTGGTGCTCTGGCTGCGGGGAACCGTCGAGTAATTTGTCATTTCCAGAACCGACGGAGACTGTCCCTGGTACTCGAAATCGATTTCCGTCTGGCTGTCGTTGATGAAGTTGAAAACATCCGTGACCGTGCCTGAGACCGCCGAACCGGTTCCACGGGGCGTCGGCGACGTTGAAGCGGCCCGCGCCACCCACACGTAGGTCCCATACCCGAACAGCTGCTTCGATCGAATCTCCGCGCCAGTAGAAATGGCCAGCGCGCCAGAAACGCTCTGGGTCAGCTTGAGGCGCAGCATGCCGGTGGACAGATCGACGTGCTCCGCGCTGAGCGTGCCACGGTTCACGCCGGGAATATTTCCCGGGGCCTGTCCGGTATCGACGAACCACCTGGCTTCATCCAGAACTCCACCGGAAAAAGATTCGCTGAATGTGGGCGGATTTGGCGCGTCCACGCCGGCGACTGCGCGGCCTTGCCCCAGGATGACAGCGAGAAACAACACAGCCAGGAGTAGACGTTTGAGCATATTTTGTCGCCTTAGTATTCCACGGTGAAACGGGATCCACGATCAGGGAAAATTACCTTGCGAGGCACCAAAGGCGGACTTCCCGGGGCCACAAAACAAAGCGTCCCAGACTCGTTTGAGTCGTGGGACGCTCGTCGAACAAGCCCTCCCCCGAAAGATTGTTCAACAACAGACTAACCGCAGACCGAGGCCCTGGGAATGGCCCGAATGTGCTACTCGCGCACCAGGTTGTGAACAACTTTGCGGTTCCTTCGGTAACTCAGGAGCCGGTTACTTCAGTGATGGGCAGCCATACCGAGAGGCAACACCCTAAGCGCTCCAGGACTCGAAATATGCATGCTGGCGGGAGCCGGCGGAGTTGGGCGCCGGCTAGAATTCAATGCCCAGGACGAACGCTGTAAGCGCGCGGCGGCCCGATGCCGGTACCGGAGAACAGGCCGGCGAAATTGATGACGTTAAGGCGGTTGTTAAGGTTTTGCACGTCGCCTTGCAGACGCACGAGCAGGTGCTCTCGTTTCACCAGTTCGGTCCCTACCGATGCCCCCAGCGAGAGCGAAGGCCGCACCCGGCCGCGCTCAAAGTTCACGCGGTCGACGATCTGTTGCCCGAATTGCTGCATGGCATCCTGGATGGTGCCGTCGAACTCGGTCGGCAGGCCGCTGCCATATCCTCCCCCAAAGGCGACCCAGGCGCGTGAAACCACCTGATAGCGAAAGCGGGTGCTGACCGTGTTGCGCTGGTCTTGAGAAACCGGAAAGCGGCCAAAGTTGGCCAGTGCGTCCGAAGCCTCGTCTCCCAGAAACAGGCCACCGGTTACAGGGGTGTAGCCAAAGCCCACCATGTTGGAGTAGCTGACCTGGCCCGACAGTCGGCCCCAGTTGGGAAGGTCCAGTTTGGCCTCGGTGCCGTAGATTTTTCCCCGCCGGAAAGCGATGGGGAAGCTTACTCCGGTATTGAGCAGCACGTCGTCATCGGCATAGTTATCAAAGGTGCGACGGTAATAATTCAGGTCCAGCTTCAGTTTTCGCCAAAAGCCCTTGGTGACTCCCGCCTCGTAGAAATCTCCGTGCGAAGGCTCCACCGGAAGTCGCAACACTTGCGGATCGAGTGCGACGACAGCCGTGGAACTGGCAAGCAGAATGTTTTCCGCCGCCGGCGTCTGGAAAATCCGGTCGAAAGAAGCGTGCAGCACGACATCAGCCTTCGGCCAATACCAGGCAATCCCGAGCCTGGGACTCCATGCATTCCGGTCAACCACCAGACGGTAATGGTCCCAACGCAACCCGGCGCTGAGGGTCCAGCGGCCGAGGCGCATCAGGTCCTGGACATACAAGGCTTGCTCGCGGTCCAGTCCGTGACCGGAAAAGGCGAAGTTTGGCGGCGTGCCTGGGTCGAACTGGCTGAAGTCGGTAATGGCATAGTCGAATTGCTCATGGATCGAGCCGTAATCCATGTCGGCCCCAGCCTTGATCTCGTGGATACCGTGATGAATCGAGATATTGCCCTTGAGGTAAAGTTCGCGGACGCTGCGCTCCTGCCCGGCAATGATGGGAGTGGACAGCGGGTTCGAGGCGAGGCCGGACGAATCGTCTCTCGACATCAGCCGGAAGTCGCCCAACACGTTGGACGAAAAAACATGCTGGTAGGAGAGAATGCCGATGGTTTCGTTGCTGTCGCGATCCTGGCGCTGTCCGGCCGCCTGTTGCAGGAACTCGTTGGGGACTTGAAACACGGTCTGCTCATGGCGAACGATAAGGCCCAGGCGGTCACGATCCGTGAGGTCGCGCTCATAGTGAGCTGCAAAACTGCCGGTCGTGGCTTGATTGGTGAAATTATCGAGCACGGGCGGATCGAGATAGCGCTCGGTAAGGGCGCCTTCCGCGCTGATGCCGAGAGTGTTCTTCCCCCAGCCCTGCTGCACCATCAGATAGCCGTCCGCCGTGCCGAAGCTGCCGCCTGATGAGACAAACTTGCCGTGAAAGCCGGGGCGGGCGTCGCGGGCGGTAGAAATCTCGACCACGCCGCCAAGTTTTCTTCCATATTCCGCCGGAAAATTCGCGGTCAGGATGGTCATCGACTCGGCATCGTCGGCTTCAATCTCGGGCGCGAACGACGGCGAACGGTTGTCGGTCAGCGGAACTCCATCCACGACGTATTGCGTCTGATATTCCGAGCCGCGGGGGTGCAATACGCCGTTCGATTCCAGCAGCCAGCCGGGCTGCGAGTTCACCAGATCAATCACGGAACGGCCCGGCAGTGCTGTGCTGCGGTGCTCGAGGATGTCTGTCCCCACCCGGTTGATCGTCCCGGTACGATGGGGATCGACCAGGGTGTCGGAGTCCTTGACATCGATCGCACTCTGGGTGGATGCGACCGACAGTTGGATGCGCAATTCGGCGGAAATTGCCGACCGAATTTCGACCACGCTGGAGTAGGGAGCGAAGCCGGGCCGGTTCGCTTCGACGCGATAGACGCCGAAGGGTAGATTTCTGGCGACCAAAGCACCCGCTTCGTCGGTGAAATAGCCCTGGCGGAATTGATTGGCTTCGCAGACCAGCTCCACCGAAGTTTGCAGACCCAGCCCCGCCGGATCAACCACCTTGAGGCGCAACCTGCCCGAATTACTCTGCCCGAACAGTTGCCCGGCGAACAGACAAAGAAGCAGGTACTTCCTCATTGATTTCGATTTCTGCCTAATCCTGCACTTTAGGGGATTTACGTATGTTACATCAAGCGAAGGGAGCCAGATATGGGCCTCTGTCGGGCCGAAGGGGGCGCCTGGAGAGGCTCTGGGGCTCCACTGGTTTCGCCTAATCGAGTATTTTGTGTGACTTCAAGCGAACTTCAGGACTTCCTTCTTCAGACCGCGCAGTTTGGCCAGCGCCATCTTGATTTGCTGCCGTTCAACGAAACCGTCGCCACTCTGCGCCAAGACTTCACGCCGACTGAGGACGGCGGCCTCAGCGACCTCGATTTTCTTGAAAAGAGCCTTGCGGTCAGTTTCCTGCAGGGCAGCTTCGTATTCGAACTGCCATTGTGGAGCACCCTGCTCCGGAGCCGAGGAGGAGAAATCAAGAGGAGCCATTGGTCAATTCCTTACCCGCGAAAGCGGCTAGCAGAGTACCCGGCATCGTAAAGAAGACAAATTCAATGCGTCTGCCCGGTGGCGTACGCTCATCCGTACGCCGCCGGACTTGAGGGCGAATGAGAAACGAAGATGGTCACCCCTCGGCGTTGATTTGGCCGACCCGAACCAATAAAATGACGTGACTTCACGCGGCCGAACCGGCGAGAGTCTGGCCGTGGGCGTAAACCTTTGGGGGATTATGAAACTGCGGACCAGAAAGCCGAACCTGCTCGACGCTTTGGCACTTGTCACTGCTCTTCTCATTATTATTGCGATCACGACGGCCGCGAGCCCGTCGCCCAGCCAGGACAATGCTGCCGGCGAGAATGTGTACAAGGCGAAGTGCGCAACTTGCCATGGGCCAGACGGCAGCGGCAGCGCTGTGGGAAAAAGCTTGCAGGTAGCCGATCTGCGCTCCGCCGAAGTCCAGAGCAAATCAGACGCTGAACTCTTTCAGTTCGTCTCCGACGGAAAAGGCAATATGCCGGGGTTCAAAGGAAACATCACCGACGACGAGATCCATGCGGCAGTGAAATTTGTTCGCACCTTTGCCGCCAAAGACGATTCCGCTCCCAAGAAAAAGTAGGCCTACCGATCTGGTGCGCGGCAATTCTCCTGGTAGCCGGCGCCCCTGCGGGTCATCACGTCCCGCAAAACCGTCAATATTCGTTGCAGTTGTTCGGTTGGGACCAGGCGCAGTCGGGCCGGAACTCTTTGCCTTCCGCTATAATCTGCCCTCGAAAGCGACTCAGGAGTTCCCATGAAACGAAGCATTATTGTCGCGGGACTGTGGTTGATCGTGCCGTTGCTGGCAGCCGCACAGGATTCTTCCAAGATCATCGCCATGGAGAACCTGTGGAACCGCGCCGAGTTGAGCAATGATGCGCCCGCGGTGCAGCTTCTGCTGGCGAACGATTTCGTGATGACGGCGGCCGAGGGCACCCTGTACAACAAGTCCCAGATGGTCGCCTCGGTGGCCGACAAGTCCTACCGGCCGGAAGCGCTCCAGTCCACCGACATGCAGGTTCACTACTACGGAAATACGGCGGTGGTGACCGGCGCCTACTACGAAAAGGGAATCGACAAGGGCAAGGCGTGGGAGCGACGTGGACGTTTCACCGATACCTGGATGAACCTGGACGGGAGATGGCAATGCATCGCCAGCCACTTCAGCGTCAAGCCCAAATGAATATGCGCCGGTGGAATTCAGTATCGAGAACGCGGGGAAAAGCAATCGCTTGAAATTAAGACGCCATGCCCAAGTCCGCGCAATACTGGATTGACAAACTGAACCTCATCGCCCATCCCGAGGGCGGGTACTATCGCGAGACTTACCGCTCGGACCTTTCTATCGCCCGGGAAGCCTTGCCGCCGCAGTTCACAGGGAGTCGGCTGGTCTCGACCGCGATCTACTTCCTGCTTGAAGGGGACAACTTTTCCGCCTTCCATCGTCTACGGTCGGATGAGCTCTGGCACTTTTATGCCGGCAGTACCATAGTGGTGCATGTGATCGAGCCCGATGGCGGCTGCTCGGAAATTCATCTAGGTAGCGATGCCGAAGCGGGTGAGGTATTCCAGGCGGTCGTCAAGGCGGGCCGCTGGTTCGCGTCCCGGGTGCGAGATCCGCAATCATTTGCGCTGGCCGGTTGTACGGTGGCGCCAGGGTTCGATTTCGCAGACTTTGAGTTAGGAAAACGGTCGGAACTGACCAAGCTCTATCCGCAGCATCGAAAGCTGATTGAACAATTGACCCGGAGCTGATCTTTATCTAGTCGGGACATCCCAAATCCCCAGAGCGGTGCGGGACAGAATCTGCTGCCGGGTTGGTTCACTCAAGGGCAGAGCCATGAAGTCGTCCAGGTTCTTCTTGATGTCGGGCACGCCCGGCCCGGGCCAGTCTGTTCCGAAAAGTGTCTTGCCGGCGATTTCCTCCAGCCGCGGAAAGTATTTGAGCAACGTCTTGGGCGGGATGCCGCTGATATCCAGATAAACGTTGGGATGCCGCCGCAAAAGGAAAAAGGCGGTGTCCATCCAGAGCGGACGCCCGCCGTGCGCCAGGATTATCTTCAGCTTGGGAAAATCCACCGCGACGTCGTCAATATAAATGGGGTCTCCGTACTTGTTGCGAGCGCCGTGAAAAATCGAGGTCCCGGTGTGAAACATCACGGGAACGCCATTGGCCTCCGCCGCCCGGTAAATGATTTCCAACTCCTTCACTCCGTGCAGATACTCATTAGGGAACAGCAATTGGTGAGGAGGGTGGATCTTGATCATCCGGATCTTTAACCGCAGAATCTGCTCCACGTCCGCCATGATGTTCGGAGAATGCCGGGGATGAAGGCCGCCGCACGGAATAAGACGCCTGGAATCATGCCTGGCATAGTCGGCCACCCACTGGTTGACTTCGGGGCCGAAGCCGATCACCTCCGGCGCGACGTAATTGATCAGCACCGCGCGCTCGATCCCGGCCGAATCCAGATACTTCAGAAAAGCCTGGGGCGACCGGCAGAACTCGACAATCTGGTCAAAATTGGGCCGCTTATTTTTTATCAGCGCCAGCGCCGCCGGCTTGAACATTTCGAGCGGCTGGATGTGGATGTGGCAGTCGGTGACCATGGGTTTGCCAGCGCAACCGGATGCAGGGTGAGATAAAACCTTATCCAACGCAGGTTATGATTTGCAACCTAAAAACTTACTACTGGCGTGGCGGTAGAGGCTCCTTTCGAACAAGCGATGTAGGCGCGAGCATCCTCGCTCGTGCTCCAGCGGCACGTACGATTCCGCACGAGCGAGGACGCTCGCGCCTACATCTGAGGTTCGAAGTCCGAGTATACTGGCGTTTTATCCGCAGGGAGGCACAATGGCTGCGACAACAGCAGCGGTCCAACCCCAGCCCAAGGTCACGGAATTTCTGAGCAAGCCCAGAAAGATGCTCATCGACGGGCAGTGGGTGGACGCCGTTTCCGGCAAGACTTTTGAAACCTATAATCCGGCCACGGGCGAAGTCCTTGCCCATGTGGCGGAAGCGGATGCGGCCGACATCGATCGCGGCGTCAAAGCCGCCCGCAAGGCTTTCGAAAGCGGGCCGTGGCCAGAAATGTCTCCCTCCAAGCGCGGCCGCCTGCTTTGGAAACTCGGAGACTTGGTCCAGCAGAACCTGGAAGAACTAGCCGAACTGGAAACTCTGGACAACGGCAAGCCGATATTTTTCTCGCGCCTGGTTGACGTTCCTTCCGCGGCCGAGAGCTTCCGCTACATGGCGGGCTGGGCGACCAAGGTGGAAGGCAATACCATTCCCATCTCCATGCCCGGAGCCAAGTACTTTGCCTACACGCTGCGGGAACCTGTGGGCGTGGTGGGCCAGATTATCCCCTGGAATTTCCCGCTGATGATGGCCGCATGGAAGATGGGTCCCGCTCTGGCCGTGGGATGCTGTGTGATCCTGAAACCAGCCGAACAGACTCCTCTGACCGCGCTACGGCTCGGAGAACTCGCCATGGAAGCCGGGTTTCCGGCGGGCGTGATCAACATCGTGCCGGGTTTCGGAGAAACTGCGGGCGCGGCCCTCGCAGCGCATCCGGACGTGGACAAGATTGCCTTCACCGGCTCGACTGAGGTTGGCAAACTCATTCTGAAAGCCGCGGCCGGCAACTTGAAGAAAGTTTCCCTGGAGCTGGGCGGGAAGTCTCCCAACATTGTTTTTCAGGACGCAGATCTGAAAGCCGCCATCCCGGGCAGCTCCAATGCGATCTTTTTCAATCAGGGTCAATGCTGTACCGCGGGCTCCCGGCTGTTTGTACACAAGAGCATTTTCGATGAGGTGATCGAAGGCGTGGCTCGCGCAGCCAGAAAGTTCCGCATCGGCCCCGGCATGGAATCTTCGACCAACATGGGGCCGTTAGTGTCCAAAGAACAGCTCGACCGGGTTTGCGGATACCTTGAGGCCGGTTCGGCCGAAGGCGCAAAAGCGGTAGTCGGCGGCGGCAAGCGCAGTGGCCCGGGTTATTTCGTGGACCCAACCCTTCTGGTGGACGTGAAGCCTGAGATGAAAGTCGTTCGCGAAGAAATCTTCGGCCCGGTGGTGACCGCCATCCCTTTCGACGAACCCGAAGAAGTGGTGAACTTTGCCAACAGCACCGAATACGGTCTGGCGTCCGCGGTTTGGACTCGTGATATCAGCAAGGCGCATCAGATCGCGGCCAAGCTGCGTGCCGGAACGGTCTGGATCAATTGCTACAACGTGTTTGACCCGGCGCTACCCTTCGGCGGCTACAAACAATCCGGCTGGGGACGCGAGATGGGACATGAGGCGCTGGAGCTCTATACAGAAACGAAATCCGTCTGCGCCCAGCTTTAGGGTCGCCTGACAGACTTTCCGGCAACGGAATAAGCGAATTCAGTACGCCGCAGACTTAAGGCGGACCGGCCGAGTCCCTTCCCGTAACCACACTGGTCACTCCCAAGCTTCCGTAATGTTGACTTTCCTTGGCGCTCTGCCACAATTCGCCTATACCCGAAATATAAACTTTGATGTGGAAGGGGAATCCTGGTGGACACGCTGAAACGTCTAATCGCCGGCGCGCTTTGCTTTTTGCTGTCTTCACTGCCTGCCCTTGGCGCACCTCCTGCCGAACAACGCGCGGGCCAGATCAATGCTTTGATTCCGGCCGTCACGAAAAACGATCAGGCGACCAAGGCCAAGGATGAGCTCGACTGGAATGACCTGCTTAAGACCGCGGCCAACGGCCGGGTGCGGGCTGGCCTGGACGACGGTTCCATCCTCAGCGTGGGCTCCAACAGTGAATTACGCGTGCTGCAGCATGATGTTGCTTCGCAGCAGACTTCGTTGGAGATGACGGCCGGCCGGTTGCGCAGCAAGGTCGTGAAGATCACGCAACCCAACGGCAAATTCGAAGTGCACACGCCTAACGCGGTGATCGGTGTAATTGGCACTGATTTCTACGTCGAATATGACAATAACAAAACCACGGTAATCTGCTATACCGGAGTCGTCACCGTGACGCCTTTGGGCGGCGCCCACGCCAATAACAGTTCTTCCAACGCCGCCAATGCCAGCAATGTCGTGACCCTGACAGCCGGTCAGATGGTTGAAATCACCACCGAGGTGCCTCCCGGCGGCTACCATTCACAGCCGACGCCGGGTGATGCGCAACGCGCGAGCATGAGTTCCACCGACGTTCCTGATCTGCCTGTTGCCGCTGTGGCCGGAGCGGCGCACTCCTGGCATTGGATATTACTGATGGGCGCTTTCGCGGGAGCGGCCGTGGGTATTACCTACGCCGTGGACCGTGGAACGACTACGGCGCCGCCCCGAATCCCGGGCTGTCCTGTGGGCGTGCCTCCGTCGCAGTGTCAATGAGCGGGATTAGCAAGGTGTTCAGGGTGGTGCATTTTTGTCCCACCAGACCGGGATGACACCGCAAGCCAGTCGGGGATGGTCGGCGCGGCTGGGTCGAGTCTCGGGCCGCCAGGTAGATCTTGCGCTGGCCGTGCTCGTGACCTTGGCCGGCCTGCTGCTGTTTGCCTTTTCCGGTATCGGCGGCAACCATCGCGCCGGATTCCTGTTTCTTCAGAATATCGAGCTGCGCACTCTCGACCTGCGTTTTGCCTTGCGCGGGACGCGGCCGCACGATGATCGCATCGTCATTGTCGGCATCGACGAGAGGACCCTGCAAAAACTGGGATCGTTTCCCCTGCCGCGAAAATCATATGCCCGGCTGGTGCAAAGCCTCTGCAGCGAGGGCGCGCGCGTAATTGCCTTTGACGCCACCTTCCCGACCCCGGAGAGCAACTCGGCGCTGGACACTCTGCAGCGGCTGCAGGCTGAAATCACACCCGGCGCTCCGCCATCTTTGCTGAAGAAAATTCGGGACCTGGAGGCCGCCAGCGATCAGGACGCCCTGCTGGCTGCGGCCCTCAAACAATCTGGCAACGTGGTGCTGGGGCATTTGTTTCTGGATGAAGAACGTGCCCGCTCATCCGATCCCAAGCTGGCGGCGGAATATTTCAACGTGGCCTGGGCGAAAGCGTTTCCCCAGGTACTGAAGGTGAAATCCAAAGACGGCCGTGACTTCGACATGGGTAAGGCGTGGATCGAGAATGGGGGCACGGTCGCCGCCGGAGCAGAGGCCAACATCGCCAAGCTGGCCGAGGCCGCATCGTCTTACGGATTTATTGACATCAATCCTGATCCCGACGGAACCCTGCGCCGCGCCCTGCTGATCATGCGCTATCAGGACCAGGATTTCTTTCCCTCGCTGGCGCTGCAGGCGGTGCGGGAATACGAAAAGATTCCCGACCAGGAAATCGCCGCCTACATCGCGGAGACCGGCCTGGAGCGCATCCAGTTCGGCAAGCACCTGCTGTACCCGTCGCGCGACGGCACCGCGCTCATCAACTACACCGGCCCCTACCGCACCTATCCGCAATACTCCATGGTGGATGTGATTGACGGCACGGTCCCGCCCGCCGCTCTCAAGGACAAGATTGTCCTGGTCGGCGCCACCGCCATGGCCATCGGCGATCTGCGCAATACGCCTTTTCAGACAGGGAATACCGGCTACATGGGAGTCGAAGTCCACGCCAATATCATTGACAACCTGCTGCACAGCGACGAGCGGAGGCGCACGTTTCTGACTCGCGGCATCCGGGAAGATCTGATCGATACCGGCTTCATCCTGTTGTTCGGCCTCGCCTTTGGCGCCTGGTTCGCGCGCATCAAACCGCTGTATTCGACGCTGTCCGTGATCTTCGCCCTGACCGTGTTTGGATGGTTTGTCTATTTCAGCTTTGCCTCCCTGGGAAGTTGGCTCAGCTTTGTAATTCCCGCGGGCACGCTGGTGGCGAATTACGCGGCGATTACAAGTTTCCGCATGATCTTTGAGGAACGCGAAAAGCGGAAGATTCGCAAGACGTTCTCGCAATATTTGTCGCCCGGCGTCATTGCGCTGCTGGAAAAAGATCCGCAAAAGTACATTCGACCCGGCGGCGAGACCAAGGAACTGACGGTCATGTTCAGCGACATTCGTGGGTTCACCAGCCTGTCCGAAGGAATGACCGCCGACGAACTTGTGCGCCTGCTCAACGAGTATCTGGGAGAAATGACAGATGTCATTTTCAAGAACCTGGGCACTCTGGACAAATACATCGGCGACGCCATCATGGCGTTCTGGGGGTCGCCCTACCCGCAAAGCGATCACGCCCTGGGAGCGTGCACCTGCGCCCTGGAAATGATAAGTCGCCTGGATGGGCTGAATGCCAAATGGGAGGCGGAAGGGCGAAAGGAAATCTCGATCGGGATCGGCCTCAACACCGGCCCGGTAAACGTCGGGAACATGGGATCCTCCAAGCGCCTGGCCTGGACAGTGATGGGAGACAACGTCAATCTGGCTTCGCGCCTGGAGGGTATGACCAAGCAATATCGTTCCCACATCGTCATCAGCGAAGGCACGTACAGGCAAGTGGCGGACCATTTTGTTTGCCGTGAGCTGGATCGTATTCGAGTGAAAGGCAAACGTCAGCCGGTCCTGGTTTATGAATTGATGGATGTCAAAGCGGCGCAGCCAAAATATCAGTCGTTAATTACCCGATTTGAAAGCGCCATGGAGGCGTACCACGCGCAGAACTGGCGCGACGCGGCAGGCCGGTTCGGCGAACTGCTTGCGTCCTTTCCGGATGATGGACCGACGCAAATCTTCCTGCAGCGCGCCCTGGAATTCATGGAAACCGCGCCCGAACCCGACTGGGATGGCGTTTACGTGATGAAGAGCAAATAGATCGAGACTCGTGCGGCGGAGCAGGCCCTCAGGCGTGCATTTCGCGGCCAACCGGAACTCCACGAATCGCACCCAGTCGCGATGGTCACTTCTTCAACCACCCCTGGAACTCCAGCCAATCGGCGAACCTGTCAATCCAATGATCCGAAGGGAGGTTCTGCTTGCGCATTCCGAAGCCGTGGCCGCCCTTCGCGTACATGTGCAGTTCGGCTGATTTATGAGCGCCCGTCCACCGCTCGTACAAGGCAACGCTCTCCGGCGCGAGTCCGAGCTGATCATCGGTCGCAGCCGCCACAAACATAGGCGGTGCGTCCGCTGGAACAGGGACATCTTTGGATATTCCTCCGCCGGCATAGATCGGGGCGACGAAGGCGGGCCGCCCTTCAGGCAAATAATGGAAGGCGACTCCGGAAGTGACCCTTCCACCGGCGGAGAATCCGATAATGCCGACGCGGTCGGGGGAAACTCCCCATTCCGAGGCGTGCTGCCGCACGTAGGTGACGGCCGCCAACCCGTCGGCAACAGCCAGCGGTATGACCTTTCCTACCGTCTCTTCAAATTTCTGCCGGTTTGCAAACAGTGTGACAAATTCCTGGGTGGCGTCCTCGCCGGTGTGCGCCAGGCGGTACTTCAACACAAAGGCGGTCACGCCTCTCGCGGCCACGAACTTGGCGACATCGATACCCTCGCTGTTGATGGAGAGAGCCATAAATCCGCCGCCGGGACAGATCACCAGAGCAGTGCCGTTTCTCAACTCTGGAGCAGGCTTGAAAACCGTCAGGCTGGGCTTGGTCACGTTGGCGACCACTTCCGTGTTCCAGACTTTCGAGAAGTACTCTTTCTCCGGATAGTTCTCCGCCGTCGAGCCAGGAGGCGTGCCGGGGTAGAGAGGAATGACATCCTGGGCGGCGGCCAGGGACGCCAGAAACACTACCAGGACCAGGGTTCGAATCAGGGATGTTTTCATGGCCGCGTAGTTTAGCAGAGAGTCGCGTCTGGGGAAGTGATTTCAGGCTCCCCCCTCCGTCCCAGCAGTCCCTGCGGGCTCCTGCGGTCGCCAGCTTGAGTGGGTGCGAAGTTAGTCTCACGTAGCCGATGCTTTCCTCTGGTAGGGGCGGGCGAGATCTAGCCCGCTCTGTTCCTTCGGTACCAAGCGGGCGAGATCGCTACCGGGGCGCAACAGCTCGAGACCGTTCAAGATTGCACAGTATTCTTTCCTATTGCCAAGCATGATGGTGGGTAGAGGGTATTGGCATGGAAAAGAAACAGGAATCTCGCGAGTCTCACGAAGACCGCGAATCTCAGAAACTTGTGAATCGCATCGAGAAACAGCAGGCATCCCAAGAAGCCGCCAGAGCAGAGGACACCAAGAGAACACTCGACGATTACGCTAGAAAAGTAGGCAGTTAGGCCGCGCCTCCCCGCCCGGTTGTGAGGAATGCCGTCAGCAACTAAGAACACCTCCGACCTGCAAGAGTGGCACGGATCCAGCGCTTTTCTGGCCGCTCGTTGGGATGCGTGAGAGCTGAAACACACCATTGACGTATCCGCTGTACTCGTCACGGGGGGCGATTTTGTTCACCCCGATTGGATCCAATCCTTCCCTCTTGCGTCAATCTGCGTCTGCGCTCCGAGCTGCGTATTTCTCCATCGGTTTGTCCTGTCCAATTATGCTCCATGCCACGATTGACGTTAACAGGCGTTCTCACCAGTTTGCGCCGTTTGTTCGCCGGGTCCCCCGGGTCAATGAGTGAAATCGCGATATTACGCCAGTCAATCCATCCCAGCACCCTACGAGCGTTGTCATTCACAAATCCACTTCTTATCTTTTCGGTACTTGAGGCGAAATTGTCCTGCGAGATGAAGTGCGCCGAAGTCCACCTCATATTTCCCTGAAGCGCGTTTGTCGTTTGGATTCCCTTTGTCCAGCCATATTCTTGCACGAGCGGCTGATTCGCATTTTCGTCCCGGTGTGCATCTTTCGGCGAAGACGTTTTCCCAAGTCTCTTGCGGACGATAAGTACTCCAACGACGTGGGCGGGGACGAATCCAGCCTCCTCCTTGTCCGGGTCCACCAGCTTTGCGCTCTTGTGGGGCAGAACGGCTGAGAAAGAACATCGCGCAAAGAACCGGCGACGCTCAGGAGCAAACGCTGCCATGTGAGCAATCTTGATCAGTAAACCCATGCGGGATGCCGAATACTGATGCCCGGTTCCGGTGACTCTTTCAGGTCGATTGTGGGCGGGACGAACTCTTCGGTGGTGCTCAAGGATGAGCAGAGGACGTGACTATGCTTTGGACGATTTGTGTGGTGCTTCTGATCCTATGGCTCTTGGGTTTCAGTCTGCATGTGGGCGGAGGTCTGATCCACCTGCTGCTGGTGGTGGGACTGGTGATTTTGGTCATTAATCTGTTTAGCGGCCGCCGAAGCGTGGTCTGACCGGACCTGATTCCATCGATGTGTCAATCGTTTTTCAGGAGGTAGCAAAATGTTGAGCACAAGGAATTGGATTTATCTCGGGTTGATCGTGGCTGCGCTTGTGATTTTCGTTCCGCGCAGCATTGCGCAAACCATTTCGTGTTCGTCCGACGACGGCAACCGCCATTATTGCCCAGCCAATGGATCAGGCCGAGCTCACCTGGTGAGACAGCGTAGCGAGTCGGCTTGCACGGAGGGCTACAGCTGGGGATCGGACAACCGCGGCATCTGGGTAGACCATGGCTGCCGGGCTGACTTCGCGATCGACGGCCGAGGAGACCGGGATCGAGACCGGGACCACGACCGTAACGGATATCACGGCGACAACTACGGATCCGGTTCGGGGCAGGTAGTCTCGTGCTCGTCGGATGACATGCACCGGCACTATTGCCCGGCCGACACGCGAGGTGGCGTGCAGCTGGTAAAGCAGAATAGCGACTCGTCATGCCGACAGGGCCGCAGTTGGGGTTTTGATCGGCGCGGAATCTGGGTCGATCACGGCTGCCGGGCTGATTTTCAGGTCGGCCGGTAAGCCAAGCGCCGGCACACCACCATTCGCCTCGATAACCGCCGGTCTCCTGGGGGGCTGGACCCCCCTGATCCTCCCCCAGGTGCAGGCGACTGCGCGACGAGCCTGCCGGACCACTGCGTAAAAGGCGCTTTTTCGACTTATCCCTGAACAAGTCCTCGGATATTGACCTCGGATATTCGCTCGGCAGGAATCCGGCCCGCTTAAAAAATCCAGCGACAATCGACTACCCAACTTGACGCTCTCAGGTCCACCATCGGCTTGGATACCGAGTGTGGCTGCAGGCGGTTTGTCAGTAATCGACGAAACGTGACGATCACACGCGCAGCCCGTTCCGGGCCGGGGATAGTTCGCATGTATGATGTCTGCGCGAACCAGGGACGAAAATCTGAGGTGAGGAAGGATGGCCATGCAAACCCAAGCTCCGCCCGCTCATATCGGAATCATGCAACTGCTGAACGGCGCGCACGTCGCGGGTGCTGTCTCCTGCCTCGCCCAACTCGGAATTCCGGACCTGGTTGAGGCTGGCCCGCGATCAGCCGAGGAACTGGCGCGCCAGACCGGGACTAGCCCGCAAGGTCTTTATCGTCTCATGCGCGCCACCGCGTGCGTGGGAGTGCTGGCAGAGGGTCCTGACGGAACGTTTTCGGAAACCCCGATGTCGGCGGTTCTGCGCAGCAACGCCCGTCCCAGCTTGCGCGCTCTCGCCATCATGGGCGGAAGGGAGTGGCACGGTCGCGGATGGTCGCAGCTGGAACACTGCGTGCGCACCGGCGGGCAAGCGCTGGACAAGATTTACGGGGCACACGTCTTCGAATTTCTGACGCAGCATCCGGAAGAAGGGCAAATCTTCCATGACGCCATGACCGCGATTTCCATGATCGACAGCCCCGCCGTGGCGGCCGCTTACTGTTTTGACGGCATCCATTCGATTGTGGATGTGGGCGGCGGGCACGGACTTTTGCTGGCGACAATCCTGGCGGGAAACCCGCATTTGCGAGCCACGCTGTACGAAGTGCCGCACGTTGTGGAGGGAGCTCGGAATGGACCGCTCACACCCGTGATGGACCGCTGTACGCTTACCTCCGGCGATATGTTTTCTTCCGTGCCGCAAGGCGCCGACGCTTACATCATGAAACACATCATTCATGATTGGCCCGATGATGTTTGCATCAAGCTCCTTGCGGCCTGCCGAAAAGCCGTCAACCCTGGCGGCAAACTTCTCGTGGTGGATAACGTGATTCATCCCGGTAACGACTTCTCTCCCGGCAAGTTCCTCGATCTGCAGATGTTGATTTTCCCCGGTGGCCGCGAGCGCACGGAAAAACAGTTTCGCGACTTGTTTACGGCCGCAGGCTGGGAATTAAGTCGAATCATCCCCACTGCCGCCGCCGACTCCATCGTGGAAGGGATTCCGGCGTAGTCGCGTCATGCCGGGAGGTGAGTGTGATCTAGATCTTGTGACGGCTGAGGCTGACGAGTCCGGCTTGAAAACGATGGAGAGGTCTGGCAGCGTCCGCTGGTTCTATTGGAACGTAATGATGACTTTCGCCCGTGCATGCCCTTCTTCTACGTATGCGATGGCCTCGGCGGTCTCAGCCAGCGGATAGTGCCTGTCGATCGCCGGGGTTAGCTTTCCGGCCTCGATAAGTTTGCAAAGGGTAGTCAGGTCGTCTCTATTTATTTTCGCGATGAAGAATGTGAACTTCTGCCTCGAGAACAGCGAGCACGCGAATCCTTGGAGCAATCGCGCCAGCACCGTCCCGAGTTTCTTCGGCGCTCCCGCCATCACACACTTCCCACTCGGACTCAGAGCGCGCCTCATCGCTGACCACGGGCGGTTCCCCACATTATCCAGAACCAGGTCGTAGTGTTCGCTGCCCTGAGTGAAGTCATCGCGGGTATAGTCAACGACCCGGTCGGCACCGAGGGAGCGCACCAATTCAACATTCTTCGTGCTGCACACGCCGGTTACGTGAGCCCCAAACGACTTCGCGATCTGCACCGCAAAGGTGCCGATCCCTCCCGCCGCGCCGTTAATCAAGACCTTCTGCCCCGGCTGAAGGTGTCCTTGATCGCGAAGCCCCTGCAACGCGGTAAGCCCGGCAATCGGCATGGCAGCCGCCTGGTCGAAGCTCACGCCTTCCGGTTTCCGGATTAACTTGGCTTCGGCAGCGCACGCATATTCGGCAAAGGCCCCTTTGCCAGCGCCGAACACAGCGTCGCCTGGCTTGAACTGCGTCACCGTTTTTCCAACGGCCGCTACCTGGCCAGCGACATCGACGCCGGGCCTTTGGCTCTTTAATCGCCAGTCCAGCGGATTGACGGAAGCGGCGCACACCCGTATGAGGACTTCGTTGTCCTTCGGAAGGGGCGGTTCGAGGTCCTTGATTTCGAGGACCTTTCCCAATCTGGCCTTAGTGTAGACGGCAGCTTTCATATGGGCTGAGATGGCAGCCTTCGATCTGCCCGACCCGCTGTAACGAAAACCACGGAATCGGTCAAATGAGTGTAATGGGATGTTACGCCCCGAGCGGAAAAAAGGTGTTTACTTCGCTTCGCCACAAGCGCGTTTATCGTTAGCAATTCTGCGAGCCGCAGTAATCCTGCGAACTGCCACGCTGGCGACGCGATCGAGCTCAGTCGTATTGGCCACGATAGTGCCCGATATAATGCCCTGCATGTACACACCTCAGGCTGGAATTTTCGCTCTGGGAACGTCCTCTCATGCGTACCTGGAGTTCGACATTCTGGACGCGAAGAAACGCCAGGAGTTCGCGTCTACAATTTCCGCGATCCGTGAACCACGCACCACCACAGGCGGAGTGAACTTCGTTATCGGCTTTCGGCCTGAGCTGTGGCGCGATCTTGTTCCCGATGACGCTCCTCCGGACGTCGAGGGCTTTAACAAAGAGATCCAGGGCACGGAAGGATTCGTTATGCCAGGCACGCAACATGATGCGCTGGTATGGCTGTCCGGCAGCGCTTATGACGTTCTCTTCGATATGGCCCGCTCGATCGTCCATGACCTCGCTGGCCAAGCCTCTCTAGCCGAAGAAACCTCGAGTTGGCCTTACCGGCACGATCGCGATCTTACCGGCTTCATCGATGGCTCGGAGAATCCGACGCTGCTCGACGCTCCCGCCGTAGCTCTCTTGCCCGAAGGAGTTCCCGGTGCTGCCGGCGCCGTCCTGTTGCTGCAGAAGTGGAAGCACAAGGTAGCTGAGTGGGAAGCTCTGCCGGTCGATGAGCAGGAGCGCATCATGGGGCGCACCAAGCCGGACAGCATCGAACTCGAGAACAAGCCAGCGGACTCGCATGTCGCCCGCACCGATCAGGACGAGTTTGGACATATCTTTCGTCGCAACATGCCCTATGGGCGCGTCGAGGACCATGGCACCGTGTTCGTTGGATTCAGCGCAGACCAGAAGCGGCTTTCCAGAATGCTCGATAGCATGGCAGGCCTGATCACCGGCACGCGCGATGCGCTCACACGCTTTACTCAGCCATTGACCGGGTCCTATTATTTCGTGCCTTCCGTCGAGAGTCTGCGGAGCTTACGGTAAGGCGGGCACGCAAACGTCACCGCTTCCGGCCCTTGAAGACCAGGAGTTGTCGGGGATGGAAGGCGGTCACACTCATGGACCGCCGGCCAGAACAAATGTGCGACCCATTTCGCTGGTTCGGTAGCAACAATAATCCATGTAAACTCATAATGAGGTGGTGAAGGACATAGTTCCGCCGCCGCCGGGCGGTACCGAAGCACAATTGCCACGAAGAGCGCGAACCAGGGACGATGACCAGAGTTCTTAAACTTCTCGTGCTGTTTTCGCTGTTGCCTGTGCTGATTCTTGCCGGCTGCGCGGACAGTCCGGGGCCCGCGCAGGAATCGCAGGGCAGCGGAGCGATTTCGAGGCCGCAGGCAACCGCGGCCGTGCCAGTCACGGTCGCCAAAGTCGAGCGGACAACCATTCCGGTAGAACTACATGCCATTGGCACAGGCCAAGCCTTCAAAACCGTTTCGGTAGAATCGCAAGTTGCGGCTATCGTCAAGGAAGTGCATTACCAGCAAGGACAGTTCATTCGCCAGGGCGACCTGCTGGTCACGCTGGACAAGAGTCCTTTTCTCGCCGCCCTCGCGCAGTCCAATGCGGCACTTGCCAGAGACCAGGCGCAGGCCAAGCTCAATCAAGCGCAACTGCAGCGCTATGACGAACTCTACAAGCAAGGCATTGTCTCCAAGGAACAGTATGACCAGTATCTGGCAACCTCAAGCGCCGCCCAAGCCACGGTGAACGTCGATGAGGCCGCCATCCAGACGGACAAAATCCAGCTGTCCTACTGCTCCATCTACGCCCCCATCAGCGGCGTCACCGGGGCCCAGCTTGTCTACCCGGGGGCTGCGGTAAAGGCCAATGACGTCCCGGTGCTGGTCGTGATCAACCAGGTTTCGCCCATCTACGTCAACTTCTCCGTTCCCCAGCAATATCTGGAGTCGGTCAAGCGGCTCATGGCGCGTTCGCGATTGCCCGCGCAGGCCACCCCGACCGGCGACTCCACGCCTGAACACGGAATTCTGGCGTTCGTCAACAACACCGTCGATCCCAGTACCGGCACCATCGCTCTGCGGGCTTCGTTTCCCAACACCGACCAGCGTCTTTGGCCCGGCCAATTTGCCAATGTCCTGCTGCGGCTGGGCCAGCAGCAGAACGTGCTGGTTGTGCCATCGCAGGCGGTGCAGGCGGGGCAGCAAGGGGATTACGTGTTCGTGACGAAGCCGGACATGACGGTGGATGTCCGGCAAGTGACGGTGGGACAAACGGTCAACAACGAAACCGAAATTTTGCGGGGACTCTCTCTCGGCGAAACCGTGGTCACCGACGGGCAGGTGCGCCTGAATCCGGGCACGAAAGTCTATTTTCACGAAGGGACTCCGACAGGCCTCGAATCAATGCGATGAATATCTGCGACCTTTTCATTCGCCGGCCGGTCATGACCAGCCTGGTGATGCTGGCCATTCTCCTGTTTGGCATTCTCGGCTACCGCGATCTGGCGGTCAGTGATTTGCCCAATGTCGATTTTCCCACGATCCAGGTGTCCGCCGGCCTTCCCGGCGCCAGCCCGGAAACCATGGCTTCGTCCGTGGCGACGCCGCTTGAGAAGCAATTCACCACCATAGCCGGTCTGGACTCGATGACTTCGACCAGTTCGCTCGGCAGCGTGGAGATCACGCTCCAGTTCGATCTCAGCCGCAACATCGATTCCGCCGCCCTCGATGTCCAGACCGCGATTTCCGCGGCCGCCAACCAGCTTCCGCCCAACCTGCCTTCCCCACCCACTTTCCGAAAGGTGAATCCGGCGGATCAGGCCATTTTTTTGCTGGCCGTCACTTCGCCGACGCTGCCTCTCTACGAAGTGGACAAATATGCCGAAAACCTTATCGCCGAGCAGATTTCGATGGTGCCCGGGGTCGCCCAGGTCAGCGTGAACGGCGCAGCGAAGTACGCGGTGCGCGTTCAACTGGACCCGCAAGCCCTGGCCAGCCGCCAGATCGGAATCGACGAGGTGGAACAGGCGATTCAAAGCGCCAACGTCAACCTGCCGATGGGCACACTGAACGGCGCTCACAAGGCATACAACATTGAATCCAACGGCCAGCTTTCCGACGCCGCCGTCTACCGCCCGTTCATCGTTGCCTACCGCAATGGGGCCCCGGTCCGCCTCGACCAGGTGGCTACGGTCAGCGACGGAGTGCAAGATCTTTACGTCGCGAACTGGATCAACAGTATTCCCGGGATCATGCTGGCGGTTCAGCGACAGCCGGGCACGAACACCATCGACATCGTCAATAACATTCGCAAGCTCATTCCGCACTTCTATGCGGTGGTACCGCCGTCCATTCACCTCTCGGTCGAATACGACCGCTCCGTTCCCGTCCGCGCCTCGGTCAACGACGTCAAATTTACGCTTTTACTTGCGGTCTTTCTGGTCATACTGGTCATCTTCCTCTTTCTGCGCAACGCCTCCGCCACGATTATCCCAAGCATGGCCCTCCCAATGGCCATCATGGGCACGTTTGCGGTGATGTACCTGCTCGGCTACACCGTCGACAATTTCTCCTTGTTGGCCCTGACGCTGTCGGTAGGCTTCGTGGTCGATGACGCCATCGTCATGCTGGAAAACATCGTGCGCCATATGGAGATGAAAAAAGGGGCGCTCGAAGCCGCGCTCGATGGCTCGAGGGAGGTCAGCTTCACGATTCTCTCGATGACTCTTTCGCTGGCCGCCGTCTTTCTTCCTGTTTTTTTCATGCCCGGCGTCTTCGGCCGCCTGCTCCACGAATTTGCCGTAGTCATCATTTCCGCGGTTCTGGTTTCCGGGCTGGTTTCCGTCACTCTTACCCCGATGCTCTGCCGTTACTACTTGCGGCCGGAGCATGGAAGAGAGCACGGCTGGATGTATCGCAAGCTGGAAAGCATGCTCGATACTTCGCTTCAGTGGTACGGATCGACCCTTCGCTGGTCGATGCGGCATCGAGTGCTCGTGATGGTTTCCGGTTTCCTGATCCTGGTGGGCACGGCGTGGGAATTCTGGTCGATTCCGAAAGGTTTTCTGCCCGAGGAGGATACCTCGCGGATTTCGGTCTCGACCGAAGCCAACCAGGGCATTTCTTTCGACGCGATGAAGACGCATCAGGAAGCCGTGAATCGGATCCTGCAGGCTGATCCGAACGTGGTTCAGTTCTTTTCCGGCATCAGTGACTCGAGCAGTTCCGGCCTCAACAATGGCGAGGCTTTTCTCCATTTGAAGGACCGCTCTGAGCGCTCCTGGACCGAGAGCCCGGCCTACGATCGCCTGATTGCCCGTTATGGTCACGCCGCCGTCTTCGGTTCTGTGGTCCGGCTCGTTCGTCCATTCTTCGAACATCGCATGACCATCGACGAGGTGATTCACGAGTTGCAGCCCAAGCTGGACGGGGTTACCGGAATGCGGGTCTTTCTGCAAAATCCGCCCGCCATCCGCATCGGCGGCCAGTTTACCAAGAGCTTGTACCAGTTCACGCTGTCGAGTCCGGCAACCGACCAGCTCTATAAGTACTCGCAGATGCTCGAAGCGAAACTGAAGACGCTGCCGAGCCTGGCCGACGTCACCAGCGACCTCCAGATCAAGAATCCTCAGGCTAACGTCGTGGTGGACCGCGACAAAGCGTCTGCTCTGGGGGTAACACCGCAGCAGGTGGAGGACGCTCTCTACAGCGCGTACGGCCAGCGCCTGGTCTCCCCCATCTACACCGCGGCCAATGAATACTGGGTGGTTATGCAGCTGCAGGATCGCTTCCAGAGCGACCCCAACGTGCTCTCGGAGCTATACATCCGCTCTTCCTCCGGCCAGCTCGTTCCGCTCGATGCCGTCTCGAAATTCACCACTGGCGTAGGTCCGCTCACGGTCAACCACACCGGCCAGCTTCCCTCGGTAACCATTTCTTTCGACCTGGCGCCCGGCGTCGCTCTGGGCCGCGCCGTGAGTGAAGTGCAGAGCCTGGCCGCTTCGATGCTGCCGATTTCCATCAACACCAGCTTCCAGGGTACCGCCCATGCATTTCAGCAGTCCCTGGGCGGCCTGGGCATTCTGCTGATCATGACCGTGGTGGTCATTTACATCGTCCTGGGGATTCTCTATGAGAGCTACATTCATCCCATCACGATTCTTACCGGGTTGCCGGCGGCGGCTTTCGGTGGCCTGTTCACGCTCTCCCTGTTCCACATGCAGCTCGATATCTACGGCTTCGTGGGCCTGATCATGCTCATCGGCATCGTCAAAAAGAACGCGATCATGATGGTGGATTTTGCTTTGGATCTCGAGCGTAAGGGAAATTACACAGCCAGCGAGTCGGCGTACCAGGGCTGCATGATTCGCTTCCGCCCAATCATGATGACCAGTGCCTGCACCATCATGGGAACGCTGCCGATCGCGATCGGCTTTGGCGCCGATGCCGGCGCCCGTCGCCCCCTCGGTCTGTGCGTGGTCGGCGGCCTGTTCTTTGCCCAGTTTGTAACGCTCTATCTCACGCCCGTCTTTTACACCTACATGGACAGCGTCCTACGCTGGCGCCACGGCGGTAGACGCCACGCGATTCCAGAAGCCGCCGCTGAACCCCAGCCCGTGGCTCGCACCTGACGGCAAGCGCGTTGCCTGGTTTCGTTCCTCCGAACGGCTTCGAGCACCTTTGCAAGACGACTTTATTGATCGAAGTTCCGCCAGTGGCGTCCGTCCCGCTCCAGTAGTTCATCGGCGTCCCTCGGACCCCAGGTGCCGGAAGCGTAGTTGGGAAAATTGCGCGGGGGCAAAGCTTTCCAAAGATCCAGCATCGGACTGACGACGCTCCATCCCGCCTCGACCATATCGGCCCGCTGAAACAGTGTGGCATCGCCCACCATGCAATCGTGCAGCAGGCGCTCGTAACCGGTGCTGGGCTGCTTGCCGAAATAATCGGAATACTGAAAATCCATGTCCACCGTTCCGAGTCGCATGATCGGCCCCGGGGTCTTGGCGGCAAAGCGCAGCGCAATGCCTTCCTCCGGCTGGATGTGCAATACCAGCTGGTTGGGCATGAGCTTTTCTACTTCGGTATCGCGGAAGAGCACGAAGGGCGCTCGCCGGAACTGGATCACAATGTAGGTGCTGCGCGAGGCCATGCGTTTGCCGGTGCGCAGATAGAAGGGAACACCGGCCCAGCGCCAGTTGTCCACTTGCAGCTTCACCGCGACAAAGGTCTCAGTGCGCGAATCGGGCGGCACTCCAGGCTCGGAACGATAAGAGGGAACAGTCTGGCCGGCCATCTCGCCGTCGCCATATTGGCCGCGCACGGTGCGGGTCAGCACATCTTCCGAACTCAGGGGCTGCACCGCGTGCAGGATCTTGGCTTGCTCATCGCGCACCGCGTCCGCCTGGAAGGAAATCGGCGGCTCCATTGCGGTCAGGCTGATGAGTTGCATGATGTGGTTGGGCACCATATCGCGCAAGGCGCCGGCGGTATCGTAGTAGCCGCCTCTTTTTTCGACGCCCACGGTTTCGCCCACGGAAATCTGCACGTGGTCAATGTAGCGCCGGTTCCAGATGGGCTCGAAAATTCCGTTGGCAAAGCGGAAGGCGAGAATGTTCTGGACCGTTTCCTTGCCCAGGTAGTGATCGATGCGGTAAATCTGCTTTTCGTTCACTTCCTTGAGAAGCTGCTGATTGAGGGTGCGCGCGGAAGCCAGGTCCCGGCCGAACGGCTTTTCGATGATCACTCTTCGCCACTGATGATTTTCCTCGGTCATCAGGCCGATGGCAGAGAGTTGCTGCACGATGGGGCCAAAGAAATCGGGCGCGGTGGCCAGATAATAGAAATAGTTGCCGTGGGTGCCGTGATCCTTGTCGACGGTCTGGAGCATTTCCTTTAACTGCTGGTAAGTGCTCTGGTCGCCGAACTCGCCGGTGATGTAGAACATGTGCCGCTCAAACCACTCCTGCAGATCCGGATCGACCGGTCCGTCCACGAACTCCTTTAAGTCCTGCGCCACCTTGGCGCGAAATTCGTCGGTCGACATGGCATTGCGCGCGACGCCGATCACCGCGAATTCGCGGGACAGAAGATTGTATTTCGCCAGGTTGTAGAGCGATGGAATCAGTTTGCGGCGGGTAAGGTCGCCGGCCGCACCGAAAATGACCATCACGCAGGGATCGCCGCACCGGCCGATCCGTTCTCCTTCTCCTGCTGTTGCCGCCTGCGACATGTTCCCACTCCTCGTTCCGGCGAGTGTAACAAGTCCGGGACAGGTTTTGGTTTCCTGTGTCGGTACCAGTAACAAACCGAGGTCGCCGGGTCAGTTATGTTTGCATGGGAAGAATCACTATGGTACGAAGGGAGGGGCAATTTGGCACATGTCCAGGCCGCGTCAGCCTACGGCGCCCCGACCGGCGACTTCATCCCATGGGAGCTGCCCTCGGTCACGGCGATGGGAAGGCTGGCAAATTGCCGTCCTAACCTGCCATGAAAAACCCGACCAATACGTCTACGTCAGAGCAGCAACGGCTTCTCGAAAAGGATTCTGGCCCGGTTTCAGCCTGGCGCAAGTGGGGCCCCTACGTCAGCGAACGTTCCTGGGGCAGTGTGCGCGAGGACTACAGTCCCGATGGCTGCGCCTGGGAATTCCTCACCCACGACATGGCCCGCAGCAAGGCCTATCGCTGGGGTGAAGACGGCATCGCCGGAATCTGCGATCGCTACCAGCTTCTGGTGTTCGCGCTGGCCCTGTGGAACGGCCGCGACCCCATCCTGAAAGAGCGCATGTTCGGGCTGACGGGCAATGAGGGCAACCACGGCGAGGATGCCAAGGAGTACTGGTTCTATCTCGACAACACGCCCACTCACAGCTACATGAAAATGCTGTACAAGTATCCCCAGGGCGAATTCCCTTATCAGAAACTGATCGACGAGAACCGCCGTCGCTGGGGGCAGGTGGGCGCGCCCGAGTACGAGCTATTGGACACCGGGATTTTCGACGAGGACCGTTATTTCGATGTCTTCGTCGAATATGCGAAAGCCGGGCCGGAAGATATCTGCGTGCGCATCGAGGCCATCAACCGCGGTCCGGAGGCCGCCGATCTGCACTTGATGCCTCACCTCTGGTTCCGCAACACCTGGGCCTGGACCGATCCTCCGCATGCTGAACCCTTGATCCGACTGCACCGGGCCGGGAAGCAGGTTGCCCTCATTACCGAGGAGTCGCAGGCTACCAGCCTGCGCAATCTGCAATTTCCCTACGCACTCGGCACCCAATATCTTTACGCTCCCGAGGGTGGAGAACCCCTGTTTACCGACAACGAAAACAACGCAGTCCGGCTTTACGGCTGCTCGGACAATCGCAAGCCCCATGTAAAGGACGCGTTTCACCGTTACATCATCAATCATGAAGACTGCCTGAATCCGCAGCAGACCGGCACGAAGTCGTGCATCCACTATCGCCAGCAGGTTCCGCCGGGCGGTTCGATGATCCTGCGTTTGCGCCTGACCACGAAAAAACTGTCTACTCCGCTCAAGGATGTGGACGAAATTGTTGTCCAGCGCAAGGCGGAAGCCGACGAATTCTACGCCACCGTGCATCCGCCGGCTGCCACGGCGGAAGAAAAAATGATCCAACGCCAGGCCCTGGCAGGCATGCTGTGGAGCAAACAGATTTATCTGTGGGACGTGAATCGATGGCTGGAGGGGGACAACCCGAAATTTCCCCCGCCGCAGTCGCGCAAGCAGATGCGCAACATTCATTGGCGCCACCTGAACTCGATGCGCGTCCTCTCCATGCCGGACAAGTGGGAATTCCCCTGGTTCGCGGCCTGGGACCTGGCATTTCAATGCACCACCCTGGCGCTGGTCGACCCGAAGTTCGCCAAGGAAAACCTGTGGGTGCTGCTATTCGAGCAGTTCCAACACCCCAACGGGCAAATTCCCGCCTACGAATGGGAGTTCTCCGATCTCAATCCGCCAGTGCATGCCTGGGCCTGCTGGCAGGTTTACCAGCTGGAAAAACAACGCACCGGAAAGGGCGACACAGTATTCCTGGAAAGATGTCTGCACAAGCTGCTGATGAACTTTGCCTGGTGGGTGAACCGGGTCGATAGCGAAGGCAACAACGTTTTCGAAGGCGGATTTCTTGGGTTGGACAATATTGCGGTGGTCGATCGCGGGGAAAAATTTCCCAACGGCGCCATCCTGGAACAATCCGACGCCACCGGCTGGATGGGTTTTTTCTGTCTCTACCTGATGCGCATTGCGCTGGAGCTGGCCAATCAGAACCGCGTGTATGAAGGCGTGGCCACCAAGTTCTTCGAGCACTTTATCTACATCGGCGCCGCCATGAAGAAGATGGGCGGCCGGAACTACCAGTTGTGGGACGAGCAGGAAGGTTTCTTCTACGATGTCCTGCGCTATCCCAACGGCGAATTCCACAAATTCCGCCTGCGCTCGCTGGTCGGCCTGATTCCTCTCTACGCCATTGAAGTGCTCGAAAGCGCGGAACTCGCGGCCCACCCCGGCTTTTTGCGGGACGTAGAATGGTTCATTCACAACCGTCCCGACCTGGTGGGGGACGCCTGTTACACGGTGGGCGAAGGCAAGAAGCGCTATGTGCTTTCGATCGCCGATCCCGGTCAGTTCAAGCGTCTGCTGCAACGCATCTGGGACCCGGAAGAATTCATGTCACCCTACGGCATTCGCAGCCTGTCCAAGTATCACGAGCAGCATCCGTTCCGGTTTGGAGATCGCTCCATGGGCTACGAGCCCGGAGAGGCGGCGGTCAAGGTGAAGGGAGGAAATTCGAACTGGCGCGGACCCGTCTGGTTCCCAACTTCCTATCTGCTGATCCACTCGTTTCTGCGTTTTGGCGACGCAGTTGGGCCGCAATTTTCCGTGCCGGTCGGCGAGAATCAGTCCATCACCCCGCATGATATCGCGAAGGAGGCCGCCAACCGCATGATTTCGATCTTCAAGCGCGGACCCGACGGCAAGCGGCCATGCTTTGGCCCTTACCGGAAGTTTCAGGAAGATCCTCACTGGAACCAGTGCCTGCTGTTCAACGAGTTTTACCACGGCAATAGCGGGATGGGCCTGGGCGCCAGTCACCAGACCGGCTGGAGCGGGTTGGTGGCCAATCTGATCGACGAATGGCGGCGCTAACCGCGATGGCCTTGCGCAAACGACTGCTCCTCGCACTGGCTCTCTTGCTGATCCTGATCGCGGTCAGCACCACGGGGTACCGCGTGCTGGGCGGCCCCTCCGTGACTTTCCTCCAGGCCCTGTACATGGCGGTCATCACGTTGGCCGGGGTGGGCTATGGAGAAATCGTGGATACCAGCCACAATCCCGCCCTGCGCGTGTTCAACATTGGCATCGTGCTGTTCGGGGTTGCGATCACGGTTTACGTTTTTTCAGTCGTGGCCGCCTTCCTGGTGGAAGTCGAGTTCAGCAACCCTTTCTGGAGGCGCAGAATGCAGCGACACATAGACGAACTCACCGGCCACCATATCGTCTGCGGCCTGGGGGACAACGGCCGGCACGCGGTGGCTGAACTGCGGAAGACCAATACGCCCCACGTGGTGGTGGATATCTCCGAGGAAAATATCAAGAAGTTGAAGGAGCTCCATCCCGGGACCTTGCAGGAGATGCTTTACGTAATTGGCGATGCCACCGAAGAAGACACGCTGGAGAAGGCTGGACTGAGTCGCGCCCGCGGCTTGATCACCGCGCTGCCTCTGGATAAAGACAATCTGGTCGTGACTGTAATCGTGCGCCAGCGATTCCCGAAGATGCGCATTATTGCTCGCTCCGCGGAACGCAAGTTCGCCGACCGCATGCTGCGCGCCGGGGCCAATTCCACGGTGTCGCCCAGTCAGATCGGGGGGCTGCGCATGGCCAGTGAACTGATCCGCCCGCATGTGGTGGGTTTTCTCGACACCATGCTGAAGGAGCAAGGCCGAACCTTGCGGGTCGAGGAAATCGAGGTCAAGGCCACCTCCCCGTGGGCGGGAAGCGCGCTGCATGACCTCAAGCTGAAGAGCCGTTACAACATTCTGGTTCTTGGTTTGAAGCAACCCGGAGCGGAGAGTACTTTGGATTTCATGGTCAACCCGCCCGACAATTTCGTTCTGGACAAGCAGGTCATCCTCATCGCCATGGGCGATATGAAAGACATCCAGCGTGCCCGCCAGGACGCAGGCGTTTAGCCGCCGGCTTCGGAGCCACCTTCACGCGCTGGCGGCCGCATCGATCTGAACCTTCACTTTCAGCTCTTCACCCAGCTTGACGAACCCGTCCAGCCAGGTTTGAGCTTCGGCGTCTCCGCGTGCGGCACGTTCGCTTACGTCGCGGGCGATTTCTCGCATCATGCGATAGTAAGTGTTCTGGGCCTCCCACAACCGGACCTCGAAGGGCAAGGTGAGGACCAGGGCAATAGTTTCCTGCAGTCGTGGGAGCAAGCCCGGCTCCAGGGGACTGGCGACAAAGCGGGCAAACAGGCGTTCAATGGTCCGGCGCAGAGCAAATTCCAGGGTGACGGCATCGGGTTTCACGCCAGTGCGGCGTATCTCCTCCAGAATTTCCCGGGACCGTTTCAGGTCTACGTCTTCCACCAAGAAAGCGTCGAGCAGGTCTGAATTCAGCGTGACGTCAACCGCCAGCTGGAAACGCCGGGGCAGAGGCACTCCCAGGTCGGCGACAAAGCGGATCAAGTGCGCATGCTCATCGTGGAAGTTGCGATACATGGCGCGTGCCTGATTCGTGGCTTCCTCCAGGATGATGCCCAGTATCTTTCTCTGCTCATCGCGGAAGAGCAAGCGCAGGGTGTAGGTGCCCGAACTGAAGTGTTTGTCGACCAGCCGTACCAGTTCCGCCAGATCTCCGCTGACCAGCGCTTTCTCCAACTCCTGGTCGAGGGTGTGATAGGCCTCGTCGCCTTGAAAGGGTCGAACTCCGCCGATCACACTATGATCGGCGAGATGCAGAACTCCGAAAGTGACCTGGCCCGACTCCCAGGTGATTTCAGAGGTTACGCTGGCTTGTCCCAGCACGACCCGCAGTTTTCCCTGCCGCGACGTACGGTAATCCATTTTTTCCACGTCATAGCAGTAAATGCGGGAATTTAGCCCGTATTCCTCAAACAGGGAACTGACCGCGTAGTGAGCGCCTACCTTCTCCATATCCACCATGGCGGGCTGAACGTAACGCTGATAAATGGATCGTCCATCGCCCTGTTCCGGCAGGTTGCTCCGGGCCTTCGCCAGCAAGTCGAGAAAGGGCGAGGCCATGTCCTCCGCAAATAATTGTCCGGCCAGCTGCAGGGCGCGGCCGGCATACTGGATCACCTGGACGGTTTCAATTCCGGAGAGGTCATCAAAGAACCAGCCGCAGCTGGTGTACATCAGCATCAGGTAGCGCTGCAGTTCCAGTAGTTTTAACGCGCTAACGATTTCAGCCGGCGAAAGCTCCCTTTTGGCTTGCGCCGTCATGAAGGCAAGCACGTTGTCGCGGGACCGATGGAGAATCACGCTGATATAGGCATCCCGCGTTTGCCACGGGTTCTCGAAAAACTTCCGTGCTTCATTTTCATAGCGGGGAGCGACCGTATCGCGCAGCCAGTCGAATGCCTGGCGCAACGGCGCTCTCCACTGCTGGTTCCAGCCGGCATGGCCGCCGGAGTTGCAACCGCAATCGCTGCGCCAGCGCTCGATGCCGTGGGCGCAACTCCAGGATGTGTTCTCGATAATCCTTGCCTCCTGCGTGGGCGGATGCTTTTCCAGATACTCGCCGTAATTGGTCAGGCGTGCCACCTGGCTGGTTTCAATATGCTGCAGGGCGGATGCCAGCGCCATGTCCCCGTAGGCGCGATGGTGTCCGTAGGTTTCGCCGTCCGTAGCGATATGAACCAGTTGGGGCCAGGTTCGCGAATCGGAAAACGCGCCCAGAAGGCGGTCCGAGAATCGTTTGCCATCCGCCAGGACATCCTCAAAAGCAATGGCGCGGGAAATAGGGCCGTCGTAGAAAAACACATTGATGGTTTTTCCCGAATCCACGCGAACTGCGTAGGCCATGGAAGGATCGATTCTGCCTCCGTCCACCTTGCGCCAAACCCGGCCGCCGAGCGGCCTTACCCGCCCGGCCTGGTAGGGAGCCAGAATCGTGAACTTGATTCCCAATTCGACCAGGACTTCCAGGGTTTCCAGGTCCACCCCAGTCTCCGGCAGCCACATTCCTTCGGGATGACGGCCGAACCGTTTTTCAAAGTCCCGGATGCCCCAAAGGATTTGCGTGTACTTGTCCTGGCGCGTCGCCAGGGGAAGGATCATGTGGTTGTAGGCCTGGGCCACGGCCGAGCCGTGGCCGGAGAAAAGCCGTTGGCTCTCCCGGTCGGCAGCCAGGATAGCTTCGTACACAGCCGGGCTCTTCTGCTCCATCCATGACAACAAGGTCGGGCCAAAGTTGAAGCTGATCTTTGAATAGTTGTTGACGATCTGCAGGATGCGGCCATCGCCATTCAGAATGCGCGAGGCGCTGTTGGGTGCGTAGCACTCCGCCGTGACCCGCTCGTTCCAGTCATGATAGGGATAAGCGGAATCCTGGTATTCAACCGCCTCCAGCCACGCATTTTCCCGCGGCGGCTGGTAAAAATGGGCGTGAATGCATACGTATCGTTCCATGAGATCTCCCTAATTGTCGCCTCCGTACGCGCGCGACGAGGGGCGCAGCAGGGCCGTCAAGTGTGAATGAATACCGCCAACTCTAAAACCTTCAGCCAGACCCTTCCCCTTCTCCATCCATCGGCAGCCCGTGCAGAAATCTGCACGGCCCGATTGGTCTTGTCTCTTGGGGTTGTCTTTTGCTGTCAGTCAGCATAGGTTACCAGCAAGGCTCGTCTGCAGCGCAACCAAAACGGGAGTTTCGACGTCACCCAAGTCATTTTCGAGTCCGGCGATTGACTCAATACTGTTTATACTGCAAGGGGGCGTGCAGCCGACCGTCAAGCAACTCCAGTTTCCCGCGGATCGCGCGTAATCAAGAGCCGCGTTCCGGCGGTTCCGTTGCGTCACATCGCAACACCAGATCACAACCGAGGCGATTGAGTGAACGGCAGAGCTTCCTTAGAACCGGCGTATGTCCCCTGTTCCACCTATCGCCTTCAGCTCAATCTGGGTTTTACCTTTGTCCAGGCCGCCGCGGTGGTCGCGTACCTGCACGATCTGGGAATCACCGACTGCTATACCTCTCCGTTCCTGATGGCCCGTCCCGGCAGCATGCATGGCTATGACGTAACCGACCACACTCGCTTCAACCCTGAGATCGGCTCGGAGGAGCAATTCACCGAATTTGCCGAGCGCTTGAAGCAACGCGGCATGGGTGTGGTGGTCGATGTCGTGCCCAATCACATGTGCATTACCCACCCTTCCAACCTTTGGTGGTGGGATGTGCTGGAGAATGGCCCGAGCTCGGACTACTCCCGTCATTTTGATATTGATTGGAACCCGCCTAAATCAGAACTGGCGAATAAGGTCCTGTTGCCCTTTCTGCCCGACCAGTTTGGCCTGGTTCTGGAAAGTCAATCCATTCGCGTCCTTTACGACGGCAGCGGATTTGCCCTGGATTCGTTCGGCACCCACTTTCCCCTGGCTCCACGTTCGTGGGCGCCATTGTTGGAAGGAATGCTGGTAAAGGCGAAGGAAAGGCTCTCCGACACCGATGGTCATGTGCTGGAACTGGAGAGCATCATCACCGCGATCTCGCACCTTCCCATACGCGAGGACACGGACCTGGCCAAAGTGCGGGAGCGCCAGCGCGAGAAAGAAGTCATTCGGCGACGCCTCGCGGCCCTGGTTGAGGACAGCGTTATCGTGAGCGGATGTTTGAAGGAAATGTTGGCTGCCATCAACGGCAGCAAAGGAGACCCGCACAGCTTCGACCCGTTGGAAAAACTTCTGGACGATCAGGCTTATCGACTGAGTTTTTGGCGGGTTGCATCGGATGAGATCAACTACCGCCGCTTTTTCGACATCAACGACCTCGCCGCCATCCGGGTCGAGGACCCGGAAGTATTCGCCAACGTCCATCGTATCCCGTTTGAGCTCATACAGAAGGCCCTGGTGTCGGGAATCCGCATCGACCACCCCGACGGATTGTTCGATCCGCTCCGCTATTTCGAGGATCTGCAGGCCCAGGCTCCCCTGCCCGGCCATGCTTCTGCAAATGGCTCCGGCAACGGTGTTCGCCGGCGTCTGTACGTGGCCGCCGAAAAGATTCTGGTGGGCAACGAAGAACTGCGGCCGGGCTGGGCGATCGAGGGAACCACCGGTTATGGCTTTCTCAATCTGCTCAATGGATTGTTCGTGGACACTTCGAAAGGACGCTTCTTCCAGCGTCTGTACCGGAAATTTACGGGATGGTCGCAGAGTTATTCCGACCTGATTTATGAAAGCAAGCGCCTGGTCATGCAAGTCTCGATGTCCAGCGAGCTCAACGTGCTCTCCCGCCGTCTGGACCGTATTTCCGAGCAGCATCGGCGCTCCCGCGACTTCACCCTGGAAAGCCTGCGGGACGCCCTCCGTGAAGTCATCGCCTGTTTCCCGGTGTACCGCACCTACATCCGTACCGACACCCAGCATCCCGACGAACAGGATGTGCGCTACATTCGCAGCGCCATCAAGACCGCGAAACGCCGCAATCCGGCCACCAGCGGATCGGTGTTCGATTTTATTCAGGACCTGCTGCTGCTCCACGACCCGGACAGCATCGGCGAAACCGACCGCGCCGAGCGCCGCTTGTTCGTTATGCGTTTTCAACAACTGACCGGGCCGGTCATGGCGAAAGGTCTGGAGGATACAGCGTTTTATCGTTACTGTCCGCTGCTGTCGCTCAATGAAGTCGGCGGCTCTCCCGATATCTTCGGAATTGCGCCCGCCTACTTCCATGAGAGGAACCTGGCACGCCGCCGGTCGTGGCGAAATGCAATGCTGGCCAGTTCCACCCACGACACCAAGAGAAGCGAAGACGTCCGCGCGCGCATCAATGTGCTTTCTGAAATTCCGGCGGAGTGGTACCGGGCCATCCGCGCCTGGCAGCAGCTGAACCGGGAAAAGAAAATACAGGTGGCAGGCGAGCCGGTGCCGAGCGCGAACGAAGAGTATTTCCTGTATCAGACCCTGCTGGGCGCCTGGCCCCTGGCCCCGATGGATCGCGCCGGGCATGCGCATTTTGTCGCCAGAATCCATACCTACATGGAAAAGGCGCTGCGCGAGGCGAAAGTCAATACCAGCTGGATCAACCCGAATACCGAGTACGAAGCCGCCTTGCACACCTTTCTCGATGCCATCCTGGACCGCGCCGCCAACCAGGCCTTCCTCGACCAGTTTGCGCCGTTCCAGGCGAAGATCGCCAGGGCCGGAATGTTCAACTCGCTTTCCCAGACCTTATTGAAGATCGCAGCCCCGGGCTTGCCCGATTTCTACCAGGGAACGGAAGTCTGGAACTTCAGCCTGGCTGATCCGGACAATCGTGGTCCGGTTGACTACGTTGGCCTTCAGGCGCTGCTGGCGAAGCTTCGTGCCGCCGGTCCGGAAAGTACGGCCGCGCTAGTCGATCAGCTCGTGGCCGAGCCTGCGGACGGCGGTCTGAAACTCTACGTAACCCGTTGCGCTCTTCACTTCCGCCGGGACCATCGCGCCTTGTTTGCCAAGGGAAGCTATTTGCCGTTGCGCGGCGGCGGCGAAAAAAGCCGGCACCTGGTGGCTTTCGCCCGTTCCTTTCGCGGGACTACAGTCGTGGTGCTGGCCGGGCGCTTTTTTGCTCAGCTCGAAGCGCAGGCACGCTTCCCCGTCGGCGTCGAGGCCTGGGGTGATGCGGAAGTCGTCCTGCGTAAACAGCTTCCCAGCGGCCCGTATCGCGACGTGTTTTCCGGGGAGACCGTCACTCCGCTGCAGCGGGATGGCGACCGCGTGCTACCAGTTTCCCAGGCGTTCGCTCACCTGCCCATCGCGATGCTGGTCAATGTCGAAGGCAGCACCGGAGACCCAGTCGATGCCGGATAACGCGCGTACCTGGGAACTTCAGTTTGGCGCATCCGTCCGCGGCGGCGACAGCGTGGAGTTTCGCGTCTGGGCGCCGCAACTGACGAATTTGGCGGTTCGCATCATGGGCGAACACCCACGCACCGTTCCCATGGCTTGCTCCCAGAACGCGGAATTTGTGGCAACTGTACCCCGCGTCAGCCCGGGCGCCGAATATTTCTACATCCTGGAGGGCGAGCGCGAACGTCCCGATCCCGTGTCGCGTTGGCAGGCGCTGGGCGTACATGGTCCTTCCCGCGTCGTTGATCCTGCATCGTTTCGCTGGTCCGACCAAGCCTGGTCTGGAATCGGCCTCAAGGATTTCATCATCTACGAACTGCATACCGGAACATTTACCTCCGAGGGCACGTTTGAAAGTGTCATTCCCCGATTGCCCTATCTCCGCGATCTCGGCATCACCGCCGTTGAAATCATGCCGGTGGCTGAGGTTCCTGGAAATCGAAACTGGGGATATGACGGTGCCAGCCTCTATGCGCCCCAGTCTTCCTACGGAGGCCCGACCGGCCTGAAGCGGCTTGTCGATGCCTGCCACCAAAACGGCCTGGCGGTCGTGCTGGACGTGGTCTATAACCACCTCGGTCCGGAAGGGAACTATCTTCCCGAGTTTGCCCCCTGCTTCACCGACGCCCATCACACGCCCTGGGGAAAGGCGATCAATTTTGACGGACCCGAGAGCGACGGGGTTCGCCGCTTCATCATCGATAACGCTCTCTACTGGCTCACCGAATACCACGTGGACGCGCTTCGCCTGGATGCCATTCACGGCATCTACGACTTTGGTGCTCGCCCCGTTCTCGAAGAATTGTCGGAAGCCTTCCACCATCAGGCGCGGCGGCTGCAACGCCAGGCCTGGTTGATTGCCGAGAGCGATCTCGAGGATGTTCGCATTATCAATCCCCGCGCAGTGGGAGGCTACGCTCTCGACGCCCAGTGGCACGACGATTTTCACCACGCGCTCTATGCTTTCCTCACCGGCCAGAGGGAGGGCTTTCTCATGGATTTCGGAGCTCTGGCCGATCTGGCGAAAGCGGTGCGCGACGGATTCGTTTTCGACTGGAAATATTCGCGCTATCGTCGCCGCCACTTTGGCAGCTCTTCGAAGGATCGGCCGGGAGAGCAGTTCGTCGCCTTCATTCAGAACCACGATCAGATCGCCAACACCAGCCGGGGCAAGCGCCTGACCAGCCTGGTTTCCTCCGGAGAATGCAAGCTGGCAGCGGTTCTCACGCTGTGCTCGCCCTTCCTGCCGCTGTTGTTCATGGGAGAAGAATACGGGGAGACCGCGCCCTTTCTTTACTTCACCAGCTTCGAAGATCCGAACCTGGCTGCCGCGGTGAGCGAGGGACGAAAAAAGGAGCTGGGGACGCACTACTCGGAAAGCGATTTCGCCGATCCGCAGGCGACGGCCACTTTCGAGCGGTGCAAACTGGATTGGTCGAAAGCCGCGATTTCCCCTCACGCTGAGACTCTGCGTCTTTACCGCGATCTGATCTCCCTGCGAAAGCAGCATCTCAGTCTGGGAAATTGCCGCAAGGATCTCACCGAGATTCAGTTTGACGAGCAGGCAAAGTGGTTGGTCATGAAGCGCTCTGACCCGGTTGGCAGCGCCGCCCTGCTGGTTTGTAATTTTTCCGCCACTGCGCAGAGCATTACGGTGAGTGCCGAGGCCCGGCCTTGGCGACTGGTTCTATGGACTGGTGAAGCGATCTACGGTGGCAGTCCGGACTCGCGGCCGCCAGAAACCCTGGCTGCAGGCTCACAGGCGTCGGTATTGCTGGCTGGATTCGCATCGGCGATCTTTGTGCATTGATCTGCGAATATTGATCTGCAAGCATCGATCTGCAAGCATGACCGCCTGGTCGCCGCTCGGATGTGCGTTGTCTCATCTGGCTCACCCGTCCAGAAGAGTGCCGGCATCGCGCACGCGTCGCCATGGCATGTGATAAATTTTAAAAATGGCTCGAATAACCGCGTTTTTCTCGCGCTGACTGGTTTTTCTTCGATGTTCTTCGGTTGTCTCGGGCGAATGGGCCACAACTTACTGCTGGGAGGTCGGTACCGCGCATGACGGGCGAAGGAAACAGCGCCATCAATCCGGCACACTCCCGGAGAGTCGTCATCGAGAATGTCCAGCCTCAAGTCGATTGTGGCCGTTTCCCCATCAAGCGCACAGTCGGCGATCGCATAGAAGTGACCGCTGACATCTTTGCCGAGGGTCACGATGTATTGCACGCGGTCTTACGACACCGGCCCGCTTCTCAGCCCGATTGGGAAGAGGTCCCGATGGAGCCGCTGACCAACGATCGCTGGAGGGGGGTGTTCAGTGTCCCGAATCAGGGGCGCCATCTCTATACTCTGCAAGCCTGGGCGGACCGCTTTCAGTCCTGGAGCCGCGATCTGCTAAAAAAGTTTGAGGCAGCACAGGACATAGCCGTGGACATCCTGGCGGGTGTCCAACTGATCGAAGCCACCGCAGCTCGCACAACCGGAAAAGACAAAGCCGTCCTCGCCGCCAGCGCGGCGGAGATACGAAAGCTGGCGGCTACCAACATACCCAAAGCGGTCGAGAGGTCATCCAGTCCGGAGTTGATGGCTGTGATGATCCGGAACGCGGACCGCCGCCGGGCAACCACGTACAACCTGGAACTGATGGTTGTGGTTGATCGTGAAAAGGCGCGCTTCAGTTCCTGGTACGAGATGTTCCCCCGTTCTACTTCCCCGCAACCCGGCCGGAACGGAACCCTGCAAGACTGCATCAAGAGGCTGGACTACGTGGCCAGCATGGGCTTCGACGTTTTCTATCTTCCTCCCATCCACCCCATCGGGCGCGTGAATCGCAAAGGGAAGAACAACGAGGAAAAGGCCCTGCCAGACGACGTAGGCAGCCCCTGGGCGATCGGGGCCAAGGAGGGCGGTCACAAAACCATCGACCCACAGTTGGGGACGCTGGAAGATTTCAAGCGGCTCCTGTCCCGGGCAAAGCAGTTGGGACTGGAAGTGGCTCTCGACTTGGCCTACCAGTGCGCGCCCGACCATCCTTACGTGAAGGAACACAAAGAATGGTTCCGCATGCGCGCCGACGGCACCGTGCAGTACGCCGAGAACCCGCCCAAGAAATATCAGGACATCTATCCCCTCGATTTTGAGACTGACCACCGCCAGGAGCTCTGGGAAGAACTAAGAAGCGTTGTGCTCTACTGGATCGAGCAGGGTGTCCGTATTTTCCGCGTCGACAATCCCCACACCAAGCCCTTCGATTTCTGGGAGTGGATGATCACGGACGTTAAACACCGCCATCCCGAGGTCCTGTTTCTCGCGGAAGCCTTCACTCGTCCGAAAGTGATGTACCAGTTGGCCAAGCTGGGATTCACCCAGTCCTACACCTATTTCGCCTGGCGCAATGCCAAGCGGGAACTTACGGAGTACTTTACCGAGCTTACGCAGACCGATGTGCGGGAATATTTCCGGCCGAATCTTTGGCCCAATACTCCCGACATCCTCACCGAAGTGCTGCAACAGGGTGGACGTCCGGCATTCATGATTCGGCTGATGCTGGCCGCGACTCTCGGCGCCAATTACGGAATTTACGGTCCCGCCTTCGAGCTGGGCGAACACCGCCCGGTGCGCGCGGGCAGCGAAGAGTACCTCGACTCGGAGAAGTATCAGGTCCGCAACTGGGATTTGGACAATCCCAACAGCCTGGCCGAGCTGATTGCACAAGTGAACCAGGTACGCCGGGAAAACCTGGCATTGCACAGTGACTCGAGCCTGCGTTTTCATCCCGTGGACAACGAACAGATCATCGCCTACAGCAAGATGAGCGATGACCTTCTGAATATTATCGTCACGGTGGTGAACCTGGACCCGTATCACACGCAGGCCGGCATGGTCGACCTGCCGCTGGACCTGTTCCACCTCGACCCGCACCAGCCCTATCAGATGCATGATCTGCTTACGGAAGCGAAATATGTCTGGCACGGTCCACGCAATTATGTAGAACTCAGCCCGCAGCGCTTGCCCGCCCACATTTTTTGTATCCGCCGGCGAGTGCGCACGGAAAACGGCATCGACTATTTTGCATAACAAGCAGTGAAGCGCAGGAGAGAAACGCTTTGCCCATGTCTCAGGACCAGCTCTGGTACAAGGACGCCATCATCTACCAGGTGCACGTGCGGACCTTTTTCGATACCAATGCAGATGGCATCGGCGATTTCCGCGGCCTGGCGCAGAAGCTGGATTACCTTCAGGAATTGGGCGTCAATGCCATCTGGCTGATGCCGTTCTTCCCCTCGCCGCTGCGCGACGACGGGTACGACATCGCTGACTACTATTCGGTCCACGCCAGTTACGGCAATCTCGAAGACTTCAAGAGTTTTCTCCAGGCCGCACATGAGCGCGGGATACGCGTAATCGTCGAACTAGTCCTCAATCACACCTCCGACCAGCATCCCTGGTTTCAGGAGTCGCGCAAATCGAAGGACAATCCCAAGCGGGACTGGTACGTATGGAGCGACACCGACACCAAGTATCAAGGCGTCCGCATCATTTTCGTGGACACGGAACTTTCGAACTGGGCCTGGGATCCGGTTTCCAAGGAATATTACTGGCACCGCTTCTTCAGTCATCAGCCCGATCTCAACTATGACAATCCGGCCGTCCGCGAAGAAATGTGGAACGTAGTGAAGTTCTGGGTGGAGCTGGGAGTGGACGGCTTCCGCCTGGATGCGGTCCCCTACCTGGTCGAGCGCGAAGGCACGTCGTGCGAGAACCTGCCCGAAACCCATGCCGTCCTGAAAGAATTGCGCGCGAAACTGGACCAACACTATCCGGGCAAGATGCTGCTGGCCGAGGCCAACCAGTGGCCGGCCGATCTATGCGCCTACTTCGCCAATAGCGACGAGTTTCACATGGCGTTCCATTTTCCGCTTATGCCCAGAATGTTCATGGGCCTGAAGCTGGAGGACCGCAAGCCCATCACCGAAATCCTCAAGCAGACTCCGCAGATCCCGGGGCCCTGCCAGTGGTGCCTGTTTCTGCGCAACCACGACGAGCTCACCCTGGAGATGGTCACCGACGTGGAACGCGACTACATGTACGACCAGTACGCCCGCGACAAGCACATGCGCCTCAACGTCGGCATCCGCCGCCGGCTCGCGCCTCTGCTGGACAATGATCGCCGCCGCATCGAGCTGATGAACGGACTGCTGCTGTCGCTGCCTGGTACTCCCATCATTTATTACGGCGACGAAATCGGCATGGGGGACAACATTTACCTGGGCGACCGCAACGGAGTCCGGACTCCCATGCAGTGGGAAGGCGGCTGGAACGGCGGGTTCTCTTCCGCCGATCCGGAAAGTCTGTACTCGCCGCTCATGCTCAATCCGGTGTACGGTTTTCAGGCGGTGAATGTCCAGTCGCAGAAGCGCTTTGACCACTCGCTTCTCTCCTGGATGAAGCGCATCATCAAGGTGCGCAAGTCAACTCCGGTGTTTGGCCGGGGCTCGATCGAGTTTCTCTATCCGGCCAACCACCGGATTCTGGCCTACGTGCGACAATTGGACAAAGAGTCCATCCTGGTAGTGAACAATCTTTCCAGCACCGCCCAGGCGGTGGAACTCGATCTGCGCCAGTTCAAAGGGAATATCCTGATCGAGATGTTTGGCAGAAACATTTTCCCCCGGGTCGGCGAGTTGCCTTATCTCCTGACCCTGGGCCCATACCAGTTCTACTGGTTCCGTCTGCGGAAGATCTGAGCCCTGGGCAATCGGCGGACGTCAGCCGGCAGGGAAGTGTAACGGAGGCACGATTTGGCCGAGGAAAGCATTCTTACGGATGAGTTTCTCCGCCAGCTGATCGATGTCGGCGAGGCCGATGTTCTTGTAGGTGTGCCCACCTACAACAATGCCGCCACCGTCGGTCAGGTGGTGCAAAACATCCGTGCCGGCCTGCTCAAGTACTTTCCCCGCGAACGGGCCGTGATTGTGAATGCGGATGGGGGCTCGCGAGATCAGACGCCCAACCTGGTCCGCGGAGCCTCGATCAACGATCAGCAGCACTCGACCGACCTGAACGCCCTGCGCACGTTGCACAGCATCAGCGCCGAATATCCCGGAGGTCCGGCGACCGGCCCCGCGCTGCGCACCATCCTGGCTTCGGCGGAGCTGCTGCGCGTCTCCGCTTGCGCGGTGGTCTCGCCTGAATCCACCACCATCGAGCCGGAGTGGATTGAACGGCTGCTGCGCCCGGTCTATCAGGGCAACTTTGACTTTGTGACTCCGCTCTACCGCCGCCACAAATTTGACGGATTGCTGCTGCGCAACCTGGTTTATCCCATGACGCGGGCCTTCTACGGTAAGCGGGTGCGGGAGCCCTACGCGGCGGAATTTGCCTTCTCGGGGCAACTGGCCAGCCATTTTCTTGCCCAGGAAATCTGGACCCACGAAGTCGGCCACACCGGTACGGAGATTGCTCTGACCATCTCTGCCATCACCGGAGGTTACCGCCTGGCGCAATCTTTTCTTGGGGTCAAGCCTCACGTGGAGGCCCGTTCCGCCGACCTGGTCGCCGCGATACGCCAGACCGTGGGGGCGCTGTTCTGGTCGCTCGAATCCAATTTCGCGCTGTGGAGCGCGAAACACGATTCCCAGCCTGTCCCCACTCTGAGCGGAGAGCAGGAGACAACTTTGGACCCGCTGCGCATAAACCGCAAACGTCTGTTGAGCATGTTTCGCTCCGGCGTGGCCGAACTTGAACCCGTGCTTAAATCGATTCTTTCTCCGGCAACTCTCAGCGAGCTGCAAAGGATTTCCGCTCTCGAAGAAGATGATTTTTGTTACGGAGACGAGCTCTGGGCGCGCACCGTCTATGAATTCGCGGCTTCCTATCACAAGGCTGTCATCAACCGGGACCACGTCATTCAGGCCCTGGCCCCGCTTTATCGTGGGCGGGCACTTACCTTTCTGGTCGAAAACCGGGAGGCTACGGCAGAACAAATAGAACAGAACGTGGAAGATTTGTGCCTGACGTGCGAACGTCTGAAGCCGTCCATGCTTGAGTTGTGGGACGGAAAAAAGTGAGGTCACCATGCGGGAAATGATTGTGCACGAATTGACTCAGGCCACCCAGGAACTCGTCCGCGAATTCGCGCGCTTCCTGCCGCGCCTGATGGTGATGCTGATCGTCGTCCTCGCGGGCTGGGTGATCGCATACCTCGTCAAGTGGATCCTGCGCAGCATTCTGCGCCTGATCAAGTTCGACAAACTGTCCGAAGGCGCCGGCGCCACCCAGTTGCTCAACAAGGCCGCGCTGCCGTCTTCGACGGAACTGGCCAGCCGCTTCGCGTTCTGGACCGCCTGGCTCGGGTTCATCCTGGTGGGAGTCAGCGCGTTGGGCATTCTGGGCCTGCAGGAATATGTGACCCGATTCTTCATTTTCCTGCCGCGACTGCTGGTGGCCCTGATACTTCTGTTTATCGGATTACTGGCGGCGAGTTTTTTCTCGCGTGCGGCTCTGCTCTGGGCGGTCAACACCGACATGCCCTCGCCTCGCCTCTTGAGTTCCGTCGCCCGGGTCCTGATCACAGTCTTCACCGCCTCGGCGGTTTTCGAGGAGCTCGGCCTGGCGGATTCCACCATGCTCCTGGCTTTTGCCATCGTGATGGGAGCGGCCATGTTGGGCCTGGCCATTGCATTTGGCATCGGAGGCCAGGACTTGGCCCGAAGATTTTTGGAGGCGCGCTTCGCCCCGGAAAGGAAGAAGGAAGGAAAAGAACGCGAGGACGAGCTTTCGCCGCTTTAGGGCGCCAGGGAGATTTTCGAGCCGGGAAGGTCGAGAGCGGAGCAGCGCTTTCGCGTTGCACACATAAATCTCCACTTCCCGCGCCTTCAGCCCCTGAGATCCTTTGACAGGCTTCCGCGCTCTTGCGATTTGCCATGACAATCAGTTCACCTGCGGAAAAATCCTTCCTTGCATCCTTGCGGAGCAGCCTGCCCCCAATTCTGCCGAAGTTTCTGCTAAAGCAGCGCTGGTTCGGCGGCAAGGCGCGCACGATCCGCTCGGTCGAAATCTCGGATGTCGTACCTTTCTGTTTCGACACACTCCGCTCCTATTTCCTTGTTGCCCGGGTCGAATACGATCGTGGACCGGCTGAGACCTACGACATCCCCCTGGTCCGCATCTCAGGCGAGCCAGCTCAGCCTGATCGCGAATCGTCAAGGTTGAGAGTCCAACCACTGGACTTGGCTGAAGAAATCGTCCTCGAGGATGCCCTGATGGACGAGCAATTTCTCATTCGCCTGCTCGAGGCAATGGCCCAAGGACTGACCTGGCACGCCGGCAGCGGCCATATCCTGGCAGCCTCCACTGCAGCACTCCCCGAACTCTGGCAGCCGTCGCAAGGCCCGCTTACGCCATCCGTGATGAAGGCGGAACAAAGTAACAGCTCGGTGGTCTATGAAAAACGGATGGTATTGAAGATCTTTCGCCGTCTGGAGGAAGGTCTAAACCCAGATTTGGAGATCGGCTCTTTTCTGATCGGGAAGACCTCGTTTCGAAATGTGCCTCCGCTGGCAGGTTACGTCGAATATCTGAATGAAAAGGGAAGCCGCACTGCACTCGGCATGCTACAGGGCTATGTTACGAACCAGGGTGACGCCTGGCAGTTTACCCTCAAGGCCCTTGCAGAATACTACGGGAAGGCGCGACCGGAGGGCACTCCCGGCGCAAGCGAAGCCTCGCATGCGTCCCTACTTGCATTGTGTGGCCAGGCGATACCGGACGCGGCCGTGCAACGAATCGGCCCTTACCTTGACGCTGCCGCGTTACTGGGCCGGCGAACCGCCGAGCTTCACCTGGCCCTGGCGTCTTCTACGGAAGACCCTGATTTCGCGCCACAAACATTTTCCGGGGCCGATCGACAGGTTTTCGCCAACTCGGCCGTCCAGCTCATGACGGGCAATTTCGATCTACTCCGCCGCCTCAAGGATGAAATGCCAGACCACACTCGGCGGGAGGCAGACCGGGTTCTCAATCTTGAAGAAACTGGCCGCCGCCGCTTTCAACTCCTGACCGGGATCGACAGTTCTACGACGGTCACTCGCATTCACGGCGACTACCATCTCGGCCAGGTTCTCTTCACGGGCAGCGACTTTGTCATTATCGATTTCGAGGGCGAGCCTGCGCGTACCCTTGCCGAACGGCGAAAGAAACGCTCCCCGCTTCAGGATGTCGCCGGTATGCTGCGCTCGTTCCACTATGCCGCGTACGCGCCTCTGCTCCAGCAGGGCGCTACTGAAAGACCGCGGCTGGAGGAACAACGGGCGCTGGGAAACTGGGCCCGATTTTGGCAAAAATGGGTATCAGTAGCTTTTCTGAAAACGTATCTGGAGATTTCCGGGACTGCGACCTTCATCCCTAAGGATAGGCAGGAACTCGCTCTGCTGCTTGATCTCTACCTTCTCGACAAAGCCGTCTATGAGCTCGGATATGAACTCAACAATCGGCCGTCCTGGGTCGGGATTCCCCTGGACGGCATTTCGCAACTGCTGCAGGAAGCAATTGGCAACTAGCAATTGGCATCTGGCAAGTGGCCTTTAGCAAGTGCCAATTGCTAATTGCCAACTGCTGTTTGCTCTCCTACGCCGCCCCGCTCTTGGGCTTTCCAAACGCCTTCTGGATCAGGGTGTAGCGGGCGGCGCCTATGATCCCGCAATCGTCATTCAGCACAACTTTGACCGGCATATCCTCGAGCAATCCCCGCATGCGTCCTTTGCTCAGAAACGCCTCCATAAACGCTGGGGACTGCATCTGGCTCAAGTTCCTCGCGGCAATGATGCCGCAAATGAAAATTCCTCCGGTTGACATGAAAGTCAGGGCGCAGTCTCCAGTCTTGGCCCCGTACAGGCTCACGAAAATAGAAAAAGTCTGCTCACAGATGGGGGCTTTCTTTTCCTGGGCTACTTTCGAGATCAGCGCCGGAGCGTCGTGCGCCTTGTCCATCTGCTCTTTCAACCACGCCGGTTCCTCAGCCTTTTTGCTGTCGCGAAGAAAGTCATAAATGTTCTTGATACCTGGTCCGGAAAGGACCCGTTCACTGCTCACGTGGCCATGCTTTTTCAGAAGGTAGCGGAACAGTTCGACTTCCATCTCGTTCCGGGGAGCGAAATCCGTATGCCCGCCTTCGCAGGCGAAAGGATGGTGCCGAAACCCGTCCCAATAAAGGCCCGCCACACCCAGGCCGGTTCGGGCTGAGATCACAGCCCGATTTCCTTCCGCATCGTTCGAGCCTGCGCGCAGGGTCACCAGATCTTTTGATTCCAGGGCATCGACCCCATAGGCATAGGCCTCGAGGTCGTTGATCAGCCCCACCGACGCCAGCTTGAGTTGCGCCGCCAGTTCGCCCGCGTCAATGGTCCAGGGAAGATTCGAAATCTTGCTGCGGCCGCCACGCACCGGGCCGGCTACGCCAAAGCACGCGCTGTGCACCGGGATGCCTTCCGTCTTGACAAATTCAGCGACAACCTCTGCCAGGCCGTTCCGCTCCTGGCTCGGATATGCCTTTTCGACCACGCATTTCAGCTTGCTGCCTTCGGTTTCGAAAGCCGCCAGTCGAGTGCGGGTTCCACCAATGTCGCCTGCGAGAATCATGGTTCGATTTTCCTCCACTGCCGGCCGTCGCGGGCCAGCAATTCGTCGGATTCCGCCGGGCCCCATGTGCCCGAGGGATAGTTGGGAAATCGGCGCGGGGGCAGGGCCTGCCACACGTCCAGAATCGGGTCCACGATACTCCAGCCCGCCTCCACCATGTCGGCGCGCTGGAAAAGAGTGGCATCCCCGATCATGCATTCATAGATCAAGACTTCGTAGCCCGTGTATGCGTCCGCGCCAAAGTACTTGCTGTACTCAAAGCTCATGTCCACCGACCCCACCCGTAACACCGGGCCGGGAACCTTGGCCCCGAAGCTGAGCGATATCCCTTCCACCGGTTGGATTTGCATCACCAGCTGGTTGGTGTGATTGTGGACCGGAGCGTTGCGGAAAATCTCGAATGGGGTGCGTTTGAACTGGATCGTGATTTCCGTGTGCCGCTGCGCCAGGCGCTTTCCGGTGCGGATATAGAAGGGGACGCCTGCCCAGCGCCAGTTGTCGATATTCAGCTTCATCGCCAGAAAGGTCTCGGTTTTCGATTCCGGAGCGACCCCGGGTTCGGAGCGGTAGGCATGGACGCGTTCTCCCCCGATGACTCCTTCGCCATACTGCCCGCGCACACTGGAGTGGAGCACATCCTCGGCGTCCAACGGCTGCACCGCCCGCAGAATCTTTGCCTGCTCATTACGGACCGCGTCCGCCTGGAAAGATACCGGCGGCTCCATCGCGGTCAGGCTTAGCAGCTGCATGATGTGGTTGGGCACCATATCGCGCAGCGTGCCTGCCGTGTCGAAGTAACCGCCTCGGAGTTCTACCCCGACCGTTTCCGCGTTCGTGATCTGTACATGGTCGATGTAGCGACGGTTCCAGATGGGCTCGAAGATGGCGTTGTCGAAGCGAAACACCATGATGTTCTGCACCGTCTCCTTGCCCAGGTAATGATCGATGCGGTAAATCTGATTTTCCGCCAGCACCGCTTTAACATCGCGGTTCAAGGCCTTGGCCGAGTCGAGATCGTGCCCGAAGGGCTTTTCGATCACCACCCGCCGCCAGCATCCCTCTTTCTGGTCGGAAAGTCCCGCCTTACCCAATTGCTGGACGATGGGGGCAAAGAACTTCGGCGCCGTGGCCAGGTAAAACAAATAGTTGGCCTGCGTACCGTGCTCCCGGTCGACCTCGGCGAGTTGCGCCGCCAGGGTTGAATACGTGGCCGCAGCGCCGAATTCACCGCGTTGGTAATAGAGGCGCTGGGTGAACCATTCCCAAGCCTCGGTGCCGCGGTCGTCGGCTTGCAGAAAGCCCGTCACCTGGTCGCGAAATTGCTCGCGGTTCAAATCGTCGAAGGCCACGCCGACGACGGCAAAATTCTTCGGCAGCAACTTCGCTTTTACCAGGTTATAAAGGGCCGGGACCAGTTTGCGCTTGGTCAGGTCCCCCGAGGCCCCGAAAAGCACGATCACGCACGGACCGGCAGCCTTGCCAATCCGTTCGTGCTCCTCTTGTCCATTCACTGTCGTGGCGGTTGCCATGGGTCTTGGAGGTTCCCCATTCTCGATCGTGGTTGTTTCTCTGAAGGCATTGTAGGACAGCATGAGCGCATAGTCATAATCGCGGACGGGACCGGTTGATTTTCCGTTTCGAGAACAGTCCTGTCAACCTTCGCTATCGATTTGCGCCCCGTCCGGTATAATCCAGAATCCGCGTGGGTATTTACGGAGTAGTAAGTAAGGGGTGGAATGAAAGTTCGGCCCGGTGTTGAGCTGGCGGGCCTCAGCGATGTCGGCTGCCAGCGAGGAAACAACGAAGACCGCTATTCCTATTGGGAACCGGCCAGCGACCCGCAGTTCCCGCTGAAGGGCCGGCTGGCCATTGTGGCGGACGGCATGGGCGGATACGAAGGCGGCCAGGAAGCCAGCCGCATCGCGGTCGAGGTCATCGAACAGTTGTATGCCGATGCGGGCGATGGGGACCCGCGCACCTGGCTCTTGCAGGGTTTTCAGGCCGCGCACTCCAGCATCCAGGAATACGCCGCAAAGTATCCCGACTTGCACGGGATGGGAACCACCTGTACCGCGATGGTTCTCATCGACCATCAGCTTTATTTCGCCCACGTCGGTGACAGCCGGCTGTATTTGGTGCGCGGTTCGTCCATCTCGCGCCTTACCCACGACCATTCCTACGTCAGCCGGCTGGTCGAGACCGGCGTCCTCCGCGCCGAAGAGGCCGAATCTCATCCTCAGCGCCACATCTTGACCGCCGCGCTGGGAGCCGGGAACACCATCACTCCAGATTCGCCGGCGGAACCTGTCACCCTCCAGTCCGGAGATGTGCTCGTGCTTTGCACCGATGGGCTGTGGAGCCTGCTCAGTGACGAGGAGATTCAAAATGCGGTCGCGGGGAAAAATGTCACCGAGATTTGCGATATTCTGGTCGAGACCGCAAAAAAAAGAGGCGGCCCGGACAATATCACCGTCCAGGTGCTGCGCATAACCTAGCCCCAGCCGCGTAGTGTCCTGATTTCGGCGCTCTTTGCCCTTCTTTGCGTTCTTTGCGGATTTTCTTTGCGTTCTTTGCGGTTAAGGGTTTGATCTCGCCCGAGTCATTCAAAACTCGACCCTCAACCGCAAAGTTCGCAAAGAAAATCCGCAAAGAGCGCAAAGTTAAGATCGCGCATTCGAGCTGATCTGACAAATTAGGACACTACCCCAGCCGAGGCCAAACTAAACCCTACCAACCCGATAGGGTTGTATGTAATTATAAGGCGATATGAAAATCTCTCAGAAAGGCCTTTACGCCCTGCAGGCCATGATGATGCTGGCCCGCCACTACAACCAGGGCGCCATTCGCATCCGCGATATCGCCTACGAAGAGGTGCTTCCGGAGAAATTTCTGGAACTCATTCTTCTGGAATTGAAGAATGCGCGCATGGTTGAGAGTGTGCGCGGCGCCAAGGGCGGATATCAGCTGCGCCGGCCTCCTGCCGAAATTCATCTCAGCGAGATCATTCGACTGATTGACGGCCCGTTGGCCCCTTTCGGCGATGCCGAGCAGCTCCGCAGTCTGATTGATAGCGACCTCGAGCATCGCGCCCTGTACCAGGTCTTCCTTGAAGTCCGCAACGCCGCGGCCAAGATCCTGGAGCACACCAGCCTGGCCGACATCGTGGATCCGAAGTACGCTAAGACCGGCAAACGGGCCGGCAAAACGAAGATCGCCGATGCCAGAGTCTTATCCATGGTGGTGCCGGGAAACCCTCGCCGCAGCAGGGAAGACTGAAATTGTTTTGCCGGTCCTCTTCTCGCTCTCCCGCTCCCCGCCTCGTCTCCGGCTCGTGCTTCGGCAGCCTCTGCTAGAATCCAACCCATACCTCAGCAGAAATCAGAGAGAAAGGCACAGCCCATTGGCAGTTCTAGTCGTCGGAGGAGCAGGATACATCGGCAGTCATGCCGCGCTGGCGCTCAAGCGCCACGGCTACGAAGCCATCATTTACGACAATCTGGGCGCCGGCCACGCCGAACTCGCCCGGGGCTTCGAGCTGATTGTGGGAGATATTTCTGACGCGGCCAAACTGGGCCCGGTCTTGCGCCGCGTCGATGCCGTCATGCACTTCGCCGCCCACGCCTACGTAGGCGAATCGGTGGTCAATCCCCGAAAATATTTCCAGAACAATGTGCTCGATGGCATTTCCTTGTTGAACGCGGTGCTCGATTCCAAGGTCCGCAAATTTATTTTCTCCTCCAGTTGCGCCGTGTACGGTGTTCCGTCAAGGGTCCCGATGACGGAGGATATGCCCCGGGTCCCGGTGAATCCCTATGGCGTCACCAAATTGATTTTTGAGCAGGCCCTCGAGGCCTACGGCCCGGCCTACGGTCTGGGCTATATGAATCTTCGGTACTTCAACGCGGCCGGGGCGGATGAATCCGGAACCATCGGCGAGATGCACAGTCCCGAGACTCACCTCATTCCCTCGGCTTTTGAAGCCATCCGTGGTCAGCGTCCGGCGCTGGAGGTTTTCGGCGACAAATATCCCACTCCCGACGGAACCTGCGTGCGCGATTACATCCACGTAAGCGACTTGGCCGAGGCCCACGTGCTGGCGCTGGAATATCTGGCGGGCGGAACCTCGCAGGCGGTCAATCTGGGAACGGGCCGTGGCCATTCTGTTCGCGAGATTCTTTCCGCCATCAAGCGGGTCACCGGCCGTGAAGTGCCCAGTCGCATGGCGCCGCCCCGTCCCGGAGACCCTCCAGAGCTGGTCGCCGATCCCACGCGCGCCGAAAAGTTGCTGAATTGGAAGGCCAGGCGGTCGCTTGACGAAATTGTGGCCACGGCCTGGATGTGGGACGAACGCATGGCGAGTGAGAAGCAGTGACGCTTTGGCAGAACCAGCCGAGTGATCCCGAGCAGCAAAAGCAAAGCGCTACCGACCCAGCGTCCAGGAGGCATAAGGACGCTACGATAGCGCTGCCTGTAATTAGCCCGAACTGAGGAAAAGTCTAGGCCGGCCACTGCACCAATCCTAGTGCATTGTTGGATACCCGCGGGTGCCCCATGCTCGCGGTTCTGGCGAAAGGGCGGGGCTTTTCCGCAGGCTGCGGATCAGCGGTAACTCTTTGAGTTCATATTTTTAACGGCATTCGTTAAAGCAATTTCTAAACCTTGCAGATGCCGTTCCTCGGTCAGATAGCTGATGACCATCATGCGCAGCACGCTCTGGCCCCGGACCTTGGTCTCTGAGATCCATCGGCAGCCGTCGCGGGTAACGTCTTCCACGATCGTGTCGTGGCCGGCGGCCAACTGCTGTGGGGTGAATCGGCCCGATTTCAGCCGAAACGTTACAATCGGGAGCGTCGGAGGTACGGCCAGTTCGAAATCCTCAGATGCTTTTATCCAACCGGCAAAGCTTTTCGAAAGGTTGAGCTGGCGATCGATCAGTTCTTCATAGGCTTGCCGTCCGTGAACTCGCAAGGTCAGCCAGAGTTTCAGGGAGTTCATGCGCCGCGTCCACTGCGTGCTGATGCGGGAGTTGTCCGGCAACTGCGCTCCCGCGGCTTTCGGCATGTAAGGCGCAGCCACGGAAAACGCCCGCTCCAGCGTCTCGGGATGGCTGGTCAGGATCACACCGGCGGCAAACGGCATGGCCAGCCACTTATGCGGATCGATGGTCAGTGAATCGGCGCGCTCAACCCCCCGCACCAGATCGCGGTGCTGATCGGAAAAGATCGCCACGCCGCCGTAAGCCCCGTCCACGTGCAACCATAACTGGTGCTCGCGGCAGACTTCCGCTATGGCGATCAGATCATCCACGGTCCCGGAGTTTGTAGTTCCGGCAGTCGCTACTACGCAGAACGGTTTCCGCCCCGCAGCGCGATCTTGCCCAATCGCCTGCTCCAGTTCGTGGGGATCAAGTTGCGCAGCGTCGTTGACCGCAATACGCCGCAGCGCCTTGCGTCCAATCCCCAACAACCCCGCGGACTTGTCGAGCGAATGGTGCGCCTCCGCCGAAGCGTAACAAACCGGCTGGCCGCCGATGGCTGCCACGCCTTCTTCGACGGCGTCCGGAAATTTGGATGCCAGCGCCAACGCCAAGCCGCTGAAATTGGCCTCGTTGCCTCCGCTGGTGAATGTCCCGTTGAATTCCCCAGGCCAGCCCACCCGCTCGCCGATCCAGCGCACGGTCTCCAGTTCAATCTTCGACGCCAGCTGCGATCGTGCCAGCGTCGCCAGTTGCGGATTGAGTCCCGCCACCAACGCCTCGGCCAGCACTCCCATATACGTGGGAGTCGGATTCATCAGCCCGAAATAGTTGGCGCTGGGAACGTGAAAACCCTTCTCCACCAGCTCGCGGAAAAGTTCGTCCAGCACTTTTTCGGCGTCGTCGCCGGTCTCCGGAAGGGCAGCGTGCAGCGGTCCATAGCTGCGCTGCTCCAGCGGAAGTTGCACCGCTCGATCGGGCAGGGAAGAGAAGAAGGAGTCAATCTGGTCAATCAGCCGGTAGCCCAGCCGCCGCCGGGTTTCAGAATCGAAGTCGAAGCGCATAGGCATTCGATTTTAGATGTATCGCAATGGACGAAAGAGACGAAAGAAACGTTTCCGAGGCGAACCGAATAACAATCGAGACAATTGTTATTAAAGCGGATGGACCCATCGCGCGAGCCAGGAAGGTTTCAGGCGCCAAATCTCTCCGCCGCGCGAGCTTTCGCCTTGGCTGCCTCTTCCTCCCGATTCCTGGGCGGAGCGGTGGTTTCGAGCGCACGCAGCAGGCGAGTCGAAATGTCCGCGACTTCTTCAATCGCGCCCAGGAACGCGGCTTCATTCGCCTTTGATGGCTTGCTAAAGCCGCTGATTTTTCGCACAAACTGCAGCGACGCCGCCCGGACCTCTTCGTCAGTGACCGGCGGATCGAAGTTGAAGAGGGTTTTGATGTTCCGACACATCGTCTGACCTCCAGATAATCGTAACTCCCAGGCCAATTCAGCCGGGTGTCTATTCGCCTCACTTTGGCGACGGCAGCACCTGAATGGTGTGCAGCCAGGTCTCCACGAACTCGGGCCACGCCGTGATCGGCAGCGCGGTGCGGCGCAGGCCGTAGCCGTGTCCTCCCTGGGCATAGAGGTGCATTTCAGCAGGGACTTTGGCGTTCTTCAGCGCCAGAAAGTACACGGTGGAATTTTCGACGTGCACCGGGTCATCCTCGGCCTGCACGAGAATCGTAGGCGGCGTCTTCTCCGTGACATGAATATCAGGGTTGGGCGCGAAGTTCTGTTCGGACAGGGCCAGGTAGCCGGGATAGATGATCACCGCGAAATCGGGACGGCAGCTAAGTTGATCGGCGGCATCAATCGCATCGTAAATGCGCTGCTCGAAGTGCGTGCTGAGGGCTGCGGCCAGGTGACCTCCGGCGGAGAATCCGAGCACCCCGATGCGGTGTGGATCAATGTGCCACTCCGCGGCATGGGCGCGGACGATGCCGAGCGCGCGTTGGGCGTCCTGCAACGCCGCCGGCGATTTGGGATAGGGGCCGGAATCGGGCACACGATACTTCAGCAGCACGCACGTAACATTGATGGAGTTGAGCCAGTCGCATACCTCGGTGCCTTCGAGATCGATGGCGAGAATACGGTAGCCGCCTCCGGGAAAGACAACCACAGCTGCGCCCGTGTCGTTGGTTTTGGGCGCATAGAGAGTAAGCGTCGGCGTGGAGACGTTGCCGACACGGTCGACGGCCCGGCCGGCCACCCTATGGTCCTTGGCGGTGGTGGTGTTGATCTCCGGTCCGGGATTGGGCTGGGCGCCAGGCGCGCCGTGCGGCCACAGCTCCAATGTGACATGGCCGGGCGCAGGCGGCCATCCCGACGGTTGGGCCAGCAGAGTTAGAGAGAAGCTGACGACAACGGCAACAAGCAGACAGGCGCGCATGAAGCCTCCTGGGATTGTCCCTTCAGGATTGTAAAGCCGGACCCGTCCACAGGAAATTCGGCCTCCAGGCGTCTTTCTATTTGACGCCTTTCTCCGGGTCCCAGGATCCTTGCTCTTTGCGGACGTAAATGATTTGCCCGATGTGGTACGCATTATGCGTGCCGATGTGCGCGATGATGGAGTACCAGTCCTCCAACTTCTTGTCGTCCGCGGCTTCCACGGCCTTTTCCCAATCCGTCATGACCTGATCGAGTTGCTGCACCGTCGCGGCCCATTTCTTGCTGTCAAAATTGTTAAAGGTTTCGTTGTTATCGCCGCTGAATTTTACCGGAGGCTCGCCTTTGAATTTTGCCAGTTCCTCCTGGTCCCAGAACACCAGGTGATTGGCGAGCTGCCCGACGGAGTGATTTCCCTTGCCGTCCCGCCAGCTGGCCTGCTCCGGCGTGAGTCCTTCCACCGCCGTGTTTGCGGGCACGAACCATTCTTTCTGGTTGTGGGTGGTCCGCAGTTGTTCCAGCAGGATGCTCTTGAGTGTCGGCGCCTTTTTTTGATCTTGCCCATGGGCCTGAAATGACAGCGACAGAACCAGGAAAATCAGGAATGGCTTCATATCGGATTGCTCCTCTCGCCAGTTAGACGTGTCCGAGCCCAATTCGGCTAGCAATGCACTTATGCAGTCCGGGATGCCGCATCCCTTGGCGACCTCTTCCAAAGGCTGTGGGCTTTCCGGGTCGCGCGAGTCGAGGTGTGCGTCGGAAGTGCTAGCCTTCGGCGTCCCCGCCGTCTTCCATGTCTGAATTCTTCTCCGGCCGGAGCAGCGGAAACAGGATCACGTCGCGGATGGTATGCGAGTCGGTCAGCAGCATGGCCAGCCGGTCCACTCCAACGCCAACTCCACCCGCCGGCGGCATGCCGTACGACAGGGCGCGGATGTAGTCCTCATCCATCTGGTGGGCCTCATCGTCGCCCCGCTCCCGTTCCTGCAATTGCTGTTCAAACCGTCGGCGCTGATCTTCGGGATCGTTCAGTTCGCTGAAACCGTTGGCAATTTCCATCTTTCCGGCAAAGATTTCCCAGCGCTCGGTCCAGTCCGGTTCGTCCGCCTTCTGCTTGGACAGCGGCGAGACCGCAGTGGGGAACTCGTAGATGATGGTTGGCTGAACCAGATATTCCTCCGCCGCTGCGTCGAACAGCGCGGCGATCGTCTTTCCGGTCGGCTCTTTCGGATCGTAGGCGACATGCGAGTGCACCGAGTTGAAACGCTTCACCAAATTCTCAACCGCCTCGGGCGAAGAGAAGTCCGACATCTGTGGTTTGGCACCTGCCGCTTCAGGCCAGTGCTGAATGATGGCTTCCCGCATCGTCATCCGCCGCCAGTTCGCACCTGCCCAATCGATCTCATCCTCGCCCCACTTTGTCTTAGTCCCGCCAGTCACGTCTTTCGCGGCCTGCTCGATCAGTTGCTGGGTCAGGTCCATTACGCCGCGATAGTCGGTATAAGCCTGGTAGAACTCGAGCATGGTGAACTCAGGATTCCAGCGCCAGCCCAACCCTTCATTGCGGAAGTTGCGATTGATTTCATACACCCGGTCGAGCCCGCCCACCGTAAGGCGCTTCAGGTAGAGCTCGGGCGCGATGCGCAGAAACAGGTCCATGTCGAGCGTGTTGTGATGAGTGACAAACGGCCGCGCCACAGCCCCGCCCGCGATCGGCTGCATCATGGGCGTTTCCACTTCGACAAATCCCTGCGCATCCATGAAGCGGCGCAACGACTGCACCAGCTTGCTGCGTTTGAGAAAAACCTCGCGCACCTCGGGATTCATCACCAGATCGAGGTAGCGCTGCCGGTAGCGCAGTTCAACGTCGGTCAACCCGTGCCACTTCTCGGGCAGTGGCAGCAGGTCCTTGGAGAGAAAGGTGATCTCTTCCACGTGCACAGAAAGTTCCCCGGTGCGAGTGCGAAATAGATATCCGCTGGTCCCAATGTGGTCGCCCAGGTCGAGCAGTTTGTACAGCTCAAAGCCCTTCTCTCCCACTGCATCTTTCTTCACGTAGATCTGCAGCCGCTGCCCGTCCTGCTGCAGGTGCGCAAACCCGGCCTTTCCCATCAGCCGGATGGCCATGATGCGCCCCGCGACCCGCACGTTGACTCGCGGATTGTCCAGCTGCTCGGCGGTTTTCTCCGAGTACTCCGCCAGAATCTGTGGAATGGTGTGGGTGAATTCGTATTTGCGGGGATACACCTGCTGTCCCAGAGCTGCAATCTGTTTCAGCTTCTCCCGCCGCAGTTCGTAGATTTTCTCGTCGAGTGCCAAGGGCTCCTTGTTCAGCAATTGCCAACGGTGAACAGGATTATAAACAAGAGAAGGGAAGCATACTTCCAGACCGCGAGATTGGCGGCACTTATAGACAACTGCTTGGCGAGTATGGGTTTCTTTGCGACCTTTGCGGTAAACTTTGCGTCCTTAGCGGTTAGCTTTGATAACCACCAAAGCCTGAACCGCAAAGGACGCAAAGTTTACCGCAAAGAACGCAAAGGAACTGAGGTATCCCGGGACGCAGATCCGAGAGGGTTTACACTTTCAGCAGTTCGAGGTAAATGGCCATGCCCACTACTGCGTCGACGCCCATGGCGTCCAGGCGATCGACCTCTTCCTGTGTCCGGATGCCGCCGGCCACGATCAGTCGCTTGCTGGTGACACCGCGCAGTTCAGAGACCACGTCAAGCGGCATGCCCAGTAGTAGTCCTTCCGTGTCGATGTGGGTATAGAGAAAGCCATCGCACCAGGGTTCGAGAGCACGAATCATCTGGGCCGCGGAAATCTCCGTAAGCTGCCGCCATCCCCGGATCGCGACTCTTCCGCCTTTCGAATCCACCGCAAAGATCAGTCGATCCGCTCCCACCTGGGCAGCAAGTTGTTCGGCAAAGGCGCTGTGAATCTTTCCATCCTTTACAAGCGACGACCCGACCACCACCCGCAGAGCTCCGTCGGCCAGCATTTCCTGCGCTCTTTCGGCTGTGCGAATCCCGCCGCCCACCTGGCAGGGCAGCCGCCGCAGCAGAGACCGCACCAGTTGCCGGTTGTCTCCCGACCCGATCGCGGCATCAAGATCGATGATCTGGACCAGGGGATACTTGGCAAAGCGCTCCAGCCAAGGTTCGAAGTCGTCGAACTCCAGCGCCTTCTTTTCTCCCTGCACCAGCTGAACGATCTTGCCTCCCATCAGATCAATCGAAGGGATCAGCATGGCCACCTCATGGGGATTCCGGCGACCTGCAACTGTCGCTTGAGACCGCCAATTGGCGTGATGCCCAGGTGGAAGATCGATGCTGCCAGGGCCGCGTCGGCCTGCCCGTGGCGGAAGACATCGATGAAGTGTCCCGCCCCTCCTGCTCCGCCGGAGGCAATCACGGGGATGTTGACCGCGCTCACCACCGCTCGCGTCAGCTCGCAATCGAAGCCGTCGCGCATGCCGTCCCGATCGATCGAGGTAAGCAAGATCTCGCCGGCCCCGCATTGCTCGGCCTCGCTGGCCCATTCCACTGCGTCTCGTCCGGTAGAGTGCCGGCCTCCGGTTGCTTTCACCCCGAAAGACCTTCCCTCACCGTTGCTCACCCGGAGGGCATCAATGGCGACAATCACCGCCTGGGAGCCATAGCGGTGGGCGATTCGGCCAATCAGCGCCGGGTCCGCGAGGGCGGCGGAATTGACTGCGACTTTGTCCGCCCCGGCGTCGAACACAGCCGCGGCATGGTCAAGAGACCGTATGCCCCCGCCCACGGTAAAGGGTATGAACAGCTCGCGGGCCGTCCGGCGCACCACCTCGAGCAGGGTGGAACGATGCTCGTAGGTCGCGGAAATATCGAGCAGCACAACTTCATCGGCTCCCGCGCGGCCATGGGCCAGAGCCAATTCCGCGGGATCGCCGGCGTCGCGCAGGTCGGAAAATTGGACACCTTTGACCACCCGTCCCGCGTCCACATCCAGGCAGGCGATAATGCGCTTGGTCAACATGGGCTGGTTCAAAAACCTACAGTTCACAAAAGTTACGCAGAAGCTGAAGCCCCGCTGTCCCTGATTTCTCCGGGTGAAACTGCACGCCAAAAAGTTGGCCGCGTTCTACCACCGCGGAAAAAGCTCCGCCGTACTCGCACTTGCCGACCGTAGCCTCGACCACCGGCGCCCGGTAGGAGTGGGTGAAATACACGAAGGAATTCTGGGAAAGGCCGTGCAGCAGACGGGAAGTGCCGCTCACCTGCAGCTGGTTCCAGCCCACATGCGGAGACTTGACTGAACCCGGAAACTTCTCGCATTCCCCGGCGAACAGGCCCAGGCCGCGAAGTTGAGGCGCTTCCTGGCTCGACTCAAACATCCACTGCATCCCCAGGCAAATGCCGAGCAGCGGAGTCCGCCGATCGATGGCTTTGACCACCGCTTCCCGCAGCGGCCCCGCCAGGGCGGTTGTGGCCTCGAAATTCCCCACGCCCGGAAGAACGATCTTGCTGGCGCTCGCGATCGCGGCGGGGTCGGCAGTGATTGCCGCCTCATATCCAAGGTGGTCAAACGCCTTTTTTACCGAAGCCAGATTTCCCGCCTGATAGTCGACGATGGCGATCACAATAATCCCTTCGTGCTGGGCAAGAGGCGGGCCATCCGCCGGTCGCGCCAGCAGGCTGCCCGCAGCGCCCGCGAAAAAGCCTTGAACAAAGATTCAATCTTGTGATGGTTGGAGCGGCCATACAGCACACGCGCATGGACGTTGGCGCGCGCTCCCCGGGCAAAGCCCTCGAAAAAGTCGTAAACGAGCTCAGCCTGCAGGTCGCCCACCAGCCGCTGGCGTACTTTCGTGTCCACCACGCTGGCTGCGCGTCCGCCGAAGTCGACGGCCGCCAGGCCGAGGGTTTCATCCATGGGCATGACGAAATATCCGGCGCGAAGCACGCCGCGTTTCGACCCTAGCGCCTTGTGAAATGCTTCTCCCAGCACGATGCCCACGTCTTCCACCGTGTGGTGCTGGTCCACATCGAGGTCGCCCTGGGCCCGCAACTCAAGGTCGAATCCGCCGTGCCGGGCGAACAATTCCAGCATGTGATCAAAGAACCGGATGCCGGTGGACACCTTGTACCGGCCGCGCCCGTCAATATTGAGCACTGCGCGAATTTTGGTTTCCTGCGTCTTGCGCTCGATCGAAGCCCGCCTCATGACGGCGTCCTTTCTCCCCAGCCAATCTCTTTCAGAGTTTCATGCAGCGCGCCCAGCAGTCGTTCGGTGTGTTCCTGCCAGCCCGCGGTGATGCGAACGCACCCGTTACAACCAAAATCGGAAGATCGGTCGCGAACCAGAATCCCGCGCGCTCGCATTCCGCGGACAAAGTCGGTGTGACGGGGGCCGATCCGCGCCAGAACAAAATTCGCCCGGCTCGGCCAGAAGGGAACTCCGAGCGCCCGGAATTCTTGCTCCAACCGGTCCCGGCTTGCCTGCACTTCCGCTACGTACCGGCGAACATATTCCTGATCGGCCAGCGCCGCGGGCAAACATGCCAGCGCCACTCCGTTCACGTTGTAGGGCGAACAGGCGCGTCGCAGATTCTGCACCTGCTCCGCCGCGCCCGCCAGTACGCCGACTCTCAAACTGGCCATCCCATAGGCCTTGGAAAATGTTCGCGCCACAAAAAGATTTGGCACCTGGCCGGCGTATTCCAGAAGCGATTCGCCATGGAATTCAAAATAAGCCTCATCCACCAGCACCGCGGCCTGGGGCGCGCTGCGGGCGATCAGCAACAAGTCTTCGGTGGATGCCACCGCCCCCGTCGGATTATTCGGATTGGCGATGGCGATGAATCGCGTCTTCGGCGCGGTGGTGTAGGCCATCACTTTGGCAGTGGGAAAGCGAAAATCGGTGTCCGCAGGAATTGAAATGACCCGCGCTCCAGTCGCGCCGGCGCAAATCCGGTACATAGCGAAGGTGGGGACCACAATCAGCGCCTCGTCCTCCGCTTCCAGATAGGCTTCACATAGCAGGTGAATGCCCTCGTCCACCCCGTTGGTTAACAGCACCTGCTCCGGCCGTAATCCCAGAAACGATGCCACCTCGTGTTCCACCGGCTCGCGTTCCGGATAGCAAGCGAGCTGTTCCGGCTGCAACATCCGCAGGCGCTCAATCACGCGCGGCGAACATCCGCCCGTGTTCTCGTTGAAATCCAGGCGCAACCCGGAGCGATCGCCCAGAGGGGGCTGATACTGCTTCAACTGGCGTACGGCTGAACGCGCTTCAAGCATGGCCGGACCTCAATCCGCACCTCAAATTCGATGGAGCGGCCATGGGCCCGAAGCCCCTCAGCCGCGGCCAGAGCCAGAATGGACGGCGCAATCTTCCGCAAGCCCGCGCGCGAGATTTCCTGCACCGTCATGACTTTCACAAAGTCGAGCACGCTCAGCCCTCCACGGAACCTGGCGATGCCCCCGGTTGGCAGCACATGGTTGGGCCCGGATCCATAGTCCCCGGCGGCCTGTGCCGAATAGTCGCCCAGGAAGATCGATCCCGCGCTCTCGATTCGCGGCAGATTCTCCCGCGTGGTAGTCAAATGTTCCGGAGCGATGGAATTTGTCCAGTCAATCGCCTGGGCTGAAGACGCGGCCAGCAGCACGGCTCCGTGTTTTCGCAGCGACTGCTGGGCGACGGAGTTTCCGCGGGCCAGCGTCGTTACCGACTGCGAGACCGAACGCGCAAGCTTCCTCGATCGCGTGACCAGCAGCACCAAGGCGTCAGGATCATGTTCCGCTTGGGCGACCAGATCGGAGGCGATAAAGGACGGCTCGCCATGGTCACAAAGAATCAGCCCCTCCGTCGGACCCGCTAGAAAATCGATGGCGCAATCGAACGCTACAATTTTCTTTGCCGTGGTCACGAACAGGTTTCCCGGCCCCACGATCTTGCTTACCCGCGGAACGCTTTTCGTGCCATAGGCCAGCGCCGCAATCGCCTGCGCCCCTCCGATGCGGTAGAACTCGCGTACACCCAAAAGCGCCGCAGCTGCCAGAGTGGCCGGGGCGGGGCGGGGTGAAACCACCCGAATATCCTTCACTCCCGCGACCTGCGCCGGAATCACTGTCATCAACAAAGTTGAGGGCAGAGGATAGCGCCCGCCGGGCACGTAGCAACCGACCGAAGCGAGCGGGCGCACCAACTGTCCCAACCTTCTACCCTGCTGCACGCGTTCCCACCCAGCCGGTTTCTGCCACTCGCAGAAACGCCGAATGTTGCCGGCCGCTGTCTCAATCGCTATCCGCAACTCGGGCGACGCGGCGCTCAACGCGGCTTGCATCTCGCGTTCCGAAACGCGCAGCGGATCGCGGTCGCCGAGGCCGTCCCAGCGCTTGGCGTATCGCCGCAAAGCCCTGTCCCCGTCCCGTCGGACGCTCTGAACGATGCGGCGTACCTGCGGCTCGACGGCGTCGAGCTTCTGCCCACGCCGCTCCAGTTTCCGCACGTAATTCTCGGCCGCCCGACCTTCGAGAATCCGCATCACATGACCACCTTGTTCAGCGGATATTCAACGATGCCCTCGGCATTCGCCGCCTTCAGCCGGGGGATGACTTCCCACGCCGCTGACTCTTCAATAATGGTGTTCACCGCGACCCAGGCGTCGTCGCTCAGCGTGGCCACGGTGGGCTTCTGCAGCGCCGGCAGCACGCCGAGGACCGCAGCCAGGTCTGCTTTGCGGACGTTCAGCATCAGGCCAACCCGGCCCTGCGCTTCCATCGCGCCCCGCAACATCACAGCCAGGTTTTCGATCTTCCGGCGTTTGTCGCTATCTTTCCATGAGGAAGTATTGGCGACGATCTGAGTATTCGATTCGAGCAGAGTGTCGATGATGCGAAGGTGATTGGCGCGCAGCGAACTGCCGGTCTCCGTGACTTCCACAATCGCGTCCGCCAGGGTTGGAGGTTTCACCTCGGTGGCTCCCCAGGAGAATTCCACGCGCACGCTCACACTTTTCTTCTCAAAATAATTGCGCGTCACATTCACCAGCTCAGTGGCAACAATGCAGCCGGCAAGATCTTCCGCGCGCTGATAGTTGGACGCCTCGGGCACGGCCAGCACCCAGCGCACCTTGCCCCGGCTCTGCTTGGCATAGATCAGGTCCGCTACAGTCACAACTTCCAGACCGCTTTCCATCACCCAGTCGAGTCCAGTCAGCCCGGCATCGAGTACTCCGTGCTCCACGTACCGCGCCATCTCCTGAGCGCGAATCAGCATGCACTCGACATCGGGATCGGCGGTGCTTGCCGAGTACGACCGCCCGTTGGTGTAGACGTTCAGTCCGGCGCGGGCAAACAGCTGCAGGGTCGCTTCCTGCAGACTCCCCTTGGGAATGCCAATGCGCAGTTTCATGGCAGCGATCCTTCGGTCTGGGCCGGTTCTTTGCTCAAGGGCAGGCTCTCGGTGAAACAGGAACGGGTTCCGTTATGGCAGACCACGCCTCGCCCCAGCACCCGCACCTGCAGCAGAACCGTGTCGCGATCGCAATCGGTCGCGGCCGAAACCACTTCGAGCCGGTTGCCGGAAGTCTCACCCTTGGTCCAGAGCTGGTTGCGGGTACGGCTGAAAAACGTGACATACCCGGCCCGCAGCGTCTGTTCCAACGCCTCCCGGTTCATGAAGCCCAGCATCAGCACTTCGCCGCTGCCCGCATCCTGCACAATGGCGGGCAGCAGCCCCTGCATCTTGTCAAAATCAATTTCCTGGTTCATCGCGTCTCCAAAGTTGCGCTAGAAACAAAAAGCCCGCTGTCGCGAATCGCGTCAGCGGGCCGAATCTTGTGAGTGGGCTCTAACCTATCTCAAGACACCCCCGCCAACATGTTGTGCACATGATGGTGATGGTGGAGATGGGAAAGAAAGCTCATCTCTGGAAAGATAGCTGATGCCTCGGCCTCCTGTCAAAAGATTTTGAACAGCGCACCGTCCACGTGGAGATAGCCGCCCCCGTCCGGCGGAGCGAAGCTCCGCGAAGGCCAGTCCTCTTTGATAAACTCAGCCCCATGCCCATGGGAATTAACGGCGCCCATGTCCTCCTCTATAGCGACAACCCTGAGGCTGACCGCGCCTTCTTCCGCGACGTCCTCGGCTTTCCCGCGGTGGACGCCGGCGGTGGCTGGCTCATATTTGCCTTGCCTCCCGCGGAGATTGGGATTCACCCCGCCGACGGCGAGAAAGGTCAGTTGCACGGGGGACGCAAGCTCCTGGGCTCGGTCCTCTACCTGATGTGTGACAACCTGCCGGCGTTAATGAAATCCCTGCAGGCGAAAGGCGTGACCTGCTCGCCTGCGGAAGAGGAAGGCTGGGGAATCAAGACAACGATCCAGTTGCCCAGCGGCGGCGAAATCGGTCTTTATCAGCCGACACATCCGACCGCATTTGGTCTTGAGTAGGGAGTTTCAACTGACCCGCCCGGCCGGATTATTGGAGCGGCACAAGGAGCGGCGGCATGATTCTGATTTTCGGAGGCGGCTATGCGCTGGTTGGGCTGGCCCTGACTCTCTGGGTTGCCCCTCTCTCCGTCCGGTATAACACTTGGACTACCAGCCTGCGTGAACGTCACCCCAATATCACTCCGCCGCCGACTCCCAAATGGAGAGCAAGGAATACCCGGATCATGACCGTTATCTTTCGCGTTATGGGTCTATTCCTGGTTCTGCTTTCAATCCTGACGCTGATCGGCAAACGCTAGTCAAACTGACCCGCTGACAATGCTGCTTCATTGACATTTGTGGTTGCACAGGGTACGGTTCCGTACGCAACCTACCCAGCAACAGGAATCAGGGCTAGCGCCGGCATTCTCCCCTCAGCCGGCGACTCATCAAGGAGGAAAAGGATGAACAGGAAAGTGTGTGGAATTTTCGCAGGTGTGTGTGCACTTGCGATGATGGCCGCCTCGGCCCTACCGGCCGGCGCGCAGGACGAACCGAAGGAAAAACCGCCGATGTATAGCTACGTCGCGTTTTGGAATATTCCCCGCCAGCAATGGGCGGACATGGAAAAGTCCAACGCGGCCGATGAAAAAATTCTGGAAAAAGCCGTGGCGGACGGAAGCATCGTCGGTTACGGCAGTGACCTGACTCTGGTGCACACGCCCGATGGGATGACGCACGATAACTGGTGGTCGGGAATGTCCATGGCGGCCGTGCTGACCACGCTCGACAAGTTTTACAAGTCCGGTACGACAACCTCACCCGTACTCGCCAGCGCTACCAAGCACGGGGACGGGATCTTCGTCAGCCGTTATTACAACTGGCGGCCAGGCACCTACAAGAATGTCTATACCCGCGTGGGTATGTACAAGCTGAAGTCGGATGCGCCGGAGCGTGCGCTTGACACGCTCAGCAAGGATTTCGTCGTGCCTCTTCTCGAGAAGTTGCTGGCCGACGGTTCGATCGTCGAATATGAAATCGATACCGAGGCGATCCACACCGAGGCTCCGGGAACTTTCTGGATCGACGTCATCGCCACCAATGCTGACGGTCTGGACAAACTGAATGCCGCCCTGATGGGTGCAAGCAAAGCGGGTCCCATGAACGTTGCGGCCTTCGAGTCGATGGTGGACGCGGCTTCGCATCGCGATAATCTGTCCTCCTCGACCGTCACCTACAAGTAATTGCTCCGGTTTCACCTGCGGCGGTTGGGTTTTGATGCCAGCCGCCGTTGCCCGCCCTCTATTCCCACGAAACTCCGATCTTGAAGGGAAGAGAGGTCGGCGGTAATATGAGTGGTTCGGGCAGCGTCTCCGAGGCGTCCATGCCGCAAAATTACGTTCCCATATTTATTTTCATCGCATTTGTCGGCGTCCTGATTCCAGTGACGTTGCTGGCCGCCAAGCTGGTGCGCCCCGACAATCCCAGCAAAACCAAATTGATGCCCTACGAGTGCGGCATCGATCCGGTCGACAGCTCCCGCGGACGCTACACCGTCCGTTATTACATCGTCGCGATCCTGTTCGTAGTCTTCGACGTGGAAACGATCTTCCTGTTCCCGTGGGCGGTACAGTTTAAAGCGCTGGGCGTATTCGGCCTCCTTGAAATGCTGATTTTCCTGCTTATCCTGGTCGTAGGCTATATCTGGATCTGGAAAAAAGGCGCCCTGGAATGGATCTGATCACGTAGGGGCAGATGTCCTCATCTGCCCGGCCGAGCGTAGCTTCGCGAGTGTTTTTGGGTCGTGTGATCTTCCAATGCCAGGTTCCCCTAGCTCCGAGACTTTCACCGCCAGCCGCTGGACCAAAGGCAATTTCTTTTTCCCGGTACGAATCGTCGTGACCCCGCAACATGTAAGCCGGGTAAAATCCCGCCTGTTTGGCAGCAGTGAAGAAAGCATTGCTCTCGGAAAAGTTGCCTCGGTGCAGATTTCCACCGGGATCATCTGGTCCAACATTCGCATCGATTCCTCCGGCGGTACCGACCCCATCACCAGCCACGGACACCGCAAGGCCGACGCGCTGCGCATTCGCGAGTTGATCGAAAGCTATCAGGCGGAGCAGAGAAAATGACCCCGCCCTCTTGGCGTCTCCGCGATTGACACTTACTTTGCAAGCTGTTAAAAGTTAACGTTCTTCCAAACGCCCACGGCGCCGGAGGTTTGCACCTTCCGTAGCTATGCCTGAGGACACCAAATCCCCTACCCCGCCGCCGAGTGGTGAGCCGAATCCCCCGGCGGGCGAGGCCATTCCCGGCAGCGTTCAGTCGTCCCCGGAAAAACCCGTGCCCCCGAAAGCGGCCGAGCACGCTGCGCCTCCGAAACCCACCGGCCCCGCGCCGATTGCCTGGGACTCGCCGATGATTGGCAGGCTCAAGGGCCAGTACGGGTCGGGCATTCGCGAGGCCAACACCTATCTCGGCCAGAAGTACGTCGTGGCCGATTCGTCGCTCATTCCGGAGTTGCTGCAGGTCCTCCGCGACCGGGAGCAGTTCGACTATTGCGTGGACGTCACCGCCGTCCATTATCCTGATCGCGAGAAACAATTCGAACTGGTCTGGATTCTTTATTCGTTCCCGCTCAACGAACGCATCCGAGTGAAAGCACTGTATGCCGACGGCGAGGTGGTGCCCAGCGCAGTTTCCCTCTGGCCGGCCGCCAACTGGCTGGAGCGCGAAGTCTTCGACATGTTCGGCATCCGCTTCGAAGGACATCCCGACCTGAAGCGCATTCTGCTGCCCGATGGCTGGAAGGGCCACCCCCTGCGCAAGGACTACGGCATCATTCAGCAGGATCAGGAGTGGGTACAGATCAACCTGGGGATCGAGAGCGGGCAATGATCGACAGAGCGACGACCGACAGAGCGACGACCGACAGGGCGACGACCGACCGCACTTCCCACCTGGAACTGGAACGGCACGAGAAAACCTATCTCGATTCCAACGAGCTCATCATCAACATGGGCCCACAGCACCCCGCCACTCACGGCGTGTTGCGCGTCATCCTCAAGCTGGACGGCGAAAAAGTTCTGGGCACCGAATGCGTCATCGGGTATCTCCATCGCGGGGTCGAGAAAATCGCCGAGCACCGCACCTACACCATGTTCAATCCCTACGTGGACCGCATGGACTATGTGGCAGCGGTCTCGAATGGCCTGGGCTATTGCGAAGCGGTGGAAAAGCTGCTCAACGTCGAAGCCCCGAGGCGGGCGCAATACATTCGCGTCATCCTCACTGAGCTGAATCGTCTAGCCAGCCACATGCTCTGGCTGGGAACGCACGCGCTCGATATCGGGGCTATCACTCCGCTCTTTTACACTTTTCGCGATCGCGAAGAAATTCTCAAGATTTTTGAAAAATACTGCGGCGCCCGCCTCACCACCCACGCCTTCCGCATCGGCGGATGTTCCTATGAAACCTACGAAGGTTTTGAGCGCGAGGTGAAGAAGTTCCTGGATTTCGTCACTCCGAAGATTGACGAATATGAGGAACTCCTCACGACCAACCGCATCTGGGTCGAGCGCACCAGGAACGTGGGTAAGATTTCCGCCAGGGAATGTATCGCCCTGGGCGTGACCGGGCCGGTGCTGCGCGCCAGCGGCGTGAAGTGGGACCTGCGCAAAGCCCAGCCCTACGCCGCCTACGCCGACTTCGATTTTGAAATTCCAGTCGGCGAGAATGGCGACACCTACGACCGTTATATCGTCCGCATGCAGGAGATGCGGCAATCCCTGCGCATCATCGATCAGGCCGTGGGCAAAATTCCCGGCGGCCCCATCATGGCCAAAGTTGCAAAAGTGATGAAGCCACCGGTGGGTGAGATCTACCATTCGATCGAGGCGCCCAAAGGCGAGCTGGGATACCTCATTGTCAGCGATGGCTCCACGCAGCCCTACCGGGTGCGAGTGCGGCCCCCGTCCTTCGTAAACCTGCAGGCGCTCGATATGATGGTGCGCGGCGCGCTTGTGTCTGACGTGGTTGCCGTCATCGGAACTCTCGACATCGTGCTGGGCGAGGTGGACCGCTGATGCTCGACTACATTACTTCCTACCTCAAGAGCGACCTCACGCCTGGCTCAGCCGGCAACATGTTCTGGGCGTTTGTTTATATCGTCCTGATCTTCCTGGGTCTCTCGGTGGCCGTGATCGCCATGAACTGGCTGGAACGGAAAATTCTGGCGCACATGCAGGTTCGGCTGGGTCCCATGCGGGTTGGCCCCCACGGCTTGCTGCAGCCCATCGCCGACGCCCTCAAGCTCCTGATCAAGGAAGACATCATGCCCGCCGCAGCCGACCCGTTTGTCTTCTGGATGGCTCCCCTGCTGGTGGTGATCACCGCATTCACTGTCTTTATCGTTGTGCCCTTCGGCCCCACCCACGCGGTCACCGACATGAATATCGGGGTACTGTTCATGCTTGGCGTTTCTTCCCTCAGCGTGCTCGGCGTGGTCATGGCAGGATGGGCATCCAATTCCCACTACCCGCTCATGGGCGCCCTCCGCTCCAGCGCCCAAATGGTTTCCTACGAAATTGCCATGGGCCTGGCGGTCATTTCGGCCGTCCTGATGACCAGCCTCAATAAGGAAGGCGTCGGCACCCTCAGCATGATCGGAATCGTGCAAGCCCAGCAGGCCCAGCACGTCTGGTTCGTCTTCAAGTTTTTCCCACTGGGGCTGATCGCGTTCGTCATTTTCGCCATCGCGATGGTTGCGGAAACCAACCGAGCGCCCTTCGATTTGCCCGAAGCCGAATCCGAGCTGACCGCCGGCTTTCATACCGAATACAGCGGCTTCCGCTGGTCGCTCTTCTTCCTGGCCGAATACTCGGCCATGATTGCGGTCTCGTCCATCGCCGTAACCCTGTGGCTGGGCGGATGGATGCGCCCGTTCCCGCACGCGCTCGGCGGCGAAACCTGGGATCTGGTGTTCTCGCTGGTCCCTGGTTTGACGTTCCTGTTTCTCGCCGGAATCACTTTCTACAGCACGGCGCGCATGCCCAAGCACCCCTACTTCAAGGTGCAGACCATCGGCCTGGGTGGATTCGGCGCAGTGCTGGCCCTGATCGCTGTGGCCTTGTTCATCCCGGCGGTGCGCGACCGGGTCCAGGACATTTTCTGGTTCAGCGCCAAAGTGGCGCTCTCCATGTACATGTACATCTGGTATCGCGGCACGTTCCCGCGCTACCGCTTCGATCAATTAATGAAAGTAGGATGGAAAGTTTTGTTGCCGCTTGGAATCGGCGTCCTGGTGCTGACGGCGATCGCAGGAATATTGTTCTAAACAACGGAAAAGCAACTATGGCTCCAGTCGCCACAACATTCTTCTTCTATTTTCTGTCGGCTGTCACCGTGCTGAGCGGCGTGCTGGTCATCACGCGCAAGAACCCGGTGCACTCGGCGCTGGCGCTGATCGTGTCGCTGCTGGGACAGGCTGCGCTGTACCTGATGCTGTACGCGCCGTTCGTCGCCGGCGTGCAGATCATTCTCTACGCCGGCGGCATTATGGTGCTGTTCCTGTTCGTGATCATGCTGGTCAACATCGAAAAGTCGCAAAAAGAAGACCAGTTCAACAAGCAATGGGTGGTCGGACTGGCCGCGGCGATCGCGTTAGGTGCGCTGTTCGTTCTGGTGTACGTCAAGGGCCGGGCATTGTTTCCCGACCGCGCAATTCAGATGCCGGAAACGTCCAATACGCAGCAGGTCGCAGTCCTGCTCTATGGCAACTACATGTTCACCTTCGAAATCGCCTCTCTGTTGTTGCTGGTGGCGATTATCGGAGCAGTCGTCATGGCAAAAAAGAGGATCTGAGAACCGGGAACTGAGAATCTGGGAACTGGGTTTTTTATGGCTCCAATCGGGACAATTCACTATCTTGTGGTCGCTGCCGCCCTCTTCATTTTGGGCGTTATCGGCGTGCTCACTCGCCGCAACGTAGTGATCGTCCTCATGTCCATTGAATTGATCCTGAATGCGGTGAACCTGAACCTGGTCGCGTTCTCGCGGATATGGGGCCTGCAGGGACAGATTTTCGCAATCTTCGTCATCACCGACGCCGCGGCGGAAGCTGCCGTCGGTCTGGGAATCCTGATCGCGTTCTTCCGTAATAAAGAGACCGTGAACATCGACGAAGTGGACTTGATGAAATGGTAGAAGAGCAGCAATTAGCACTTGGCAATTGGCACTTAGCCAACCCACGGAGGTTTTGGGGTGCGCTCTACGCTGGAGAAGGGGCTAAATGCCAATTGGTAATTGCCAAGTGCTGAAGCACTGACGACCGACGACCGACGACGAAAAAATGTTCTTCCTAAACTACATCTGGCTGGTCCCGCTGTTCCCCGCCTTGGGCGCGGCCCTCATGTTCTTTTTCGGCCGCAAGCTGCAGAAGGCGACGGTCAGCGCGGTCTGCGTGGGTGCAGTGGCGCTGGCCTTTGTATTCGCCTGTCTGGCGGTCTGGCAGTACACCGGATACGCCCACGACAACCCGGGCAAGCCCTTTGAGAAAATCGTCTACACCTGGCTGGGCACCGACACCGGCCAAATGAATTACATCAAGCACGATGGCACTCCGGCCGCGTTCCACGCCGATGCCGGCTTCCTGCTGGATCCGCTTTCCGCCATCTGGCTGCTGTTTGTGACCGGAGTCGGCACGCTCATCCACATCTACTCCATGGGCTACATGGCGCACGAAGGCGGTTACTACCGCTTCTTCGGATACCTCAACCTGTTCATGTTCTCCATGCTCACGCTCATCCTCGCCAATAACTATGTCTTGATGTTTGTGGGCTGGGAAGGTGTGGGGCTGTGCTCCTATCTGCTGATCGGTTTCTATTTCCATCGCCACTCGGCCAGCACCGCCGCCAACAAGGCATTCATCGTGAACCGCATTGGGGATGCCGGCTTCCTGCTGGGCATGTTCACCATCGCGTGGTACTTCGGCTCATTTCGTTTGACCGAGATTACGCACATGGCGCGCAGCGGACATTTCGCCATCGGCGATCCCATCATCACCGCCGCCACCCTGCTGCTATTCGTGGGCGCGTGCGGCAAGTCGGCGCAGCTTCCGCTCTACGTGTGGCTGCCCGACGCCATGGAAGGCCCCACTCCGGTTTCCGCCCTGATTCACGCCGCTACCATGGTCACGGCCGGCGTGTATATGGTGGCGCGGTCGAATGCCCTGTTCGTACTGGCCCCCACCTCGATGAAGACGATGGCGATCATCGGGGCGCTCACTGCCCTGTTTGCCGCCACCATCGCGTTAGTGCAGAACGACATCAAGCGCGTTCTGGCTTACTCCACCATCTCCCAGTTGGGATACATGTTCCTGGCTCTTGGCGTGGGCGCGTTCGCTGCCGGCGCATTCCACGTCTTCACTCACGCTTTCTTCAAAGCCCTTCTGTTCCTGGGCGCGGGATCGGTCATCCATGCCATGAGCGGCGAGCAGGACATGCGCAACATGGGCGATCTGCACCAGCGCATCCCAATTACCCATTGGACGATGTTCATCGCGACCTTCGCCATTGCAGGCATCCCGCCCTTCGCCGGCTTTTTCTCGAAAGACGAGATTCTGTGGCAAGCCTGGGCCTCCGAAGGCGGGGCGTACCGTTTGTTGTGGCTGGTGGGTTACGTTACTGCGCTGCTGACCGCGTTCTACATGTTCCGCCTGATGTTCCTTACTTTCCACGGCCAGGCGCGCATGAGCCACGAGGTCGAACATCACATCCACGAATCCCCGAAATCGATGACCATGCCCCTGGTCGTTCTCGCCATCTGCGCGCTCAGCGCGGGATGGCTGGGCTGGCCCCACAGTCTCGGCGGATCGAATCATTTCGAGAAGTTCCTGGCGCCGGTATTCTCGCGGGAAGCGCCGGTATTCCGCGCCGAAGGGGAAAGGGCCCAACTCGCCGCGGGACGTAAAGAAGAAGAGCACACCAGTCCGGTGGAATATTTCCTCATGGCCTTCTCTATCGCCGCTGCCGTGGCCGGGTTCGGCATGGCGTGGAAGGCCTATCGTGACGCCGGCAAGGGCTACGCCGAGCCGATTGCGGAGGCGACACCGCAGATCTACACCGCCCTGCTCAACAAGTATTACGTGGATGAGGCCTACGACGTCGCCTTTACCGGCCGCCGCAAAGTGGGAGACGTGCGCCTGGGCGTGATGGGATTGGGCGAGGCTTCGTCCTGGTTCGATTCGCATGTAATCGATGCCGTCGTCAACGACGTAGGCTGGGCGACGCGGCTGAGCGGAACCATCTCCAGTTGGTGGGACAAGTGGATCATTGACGGACTATTGGTAAATGGTCCGGCGATTTTGTCGCGGATGTTGTCCTATCCCGCGCGCCTGCTGGAGTGGGGCCTGGTGCAATGGTATGCCCTGGTGATGGTGATTGGCTTGGTAGGATTTGTTTTCTATTACGCAGTGCGGTAGCAAGGGGTTGCCGACGACTAACGACTGACGACCGACGACTGCTTTTATGCACAATCACATTCTCTCGATCATTCTTTTCACGCCGCTGGCCGGCGCGCTTCTGCTCATCTTTGTTCCTAAAGAGAACAAAGACGCCATCCGCTGGATCGCAAACATCTTTGCTCTGGCCGGCCTGCTGGTTTCGATCCCGCTGGTGCCCTGGTTCTGGGCCCTGCGCTTCGAGCCTGGCTTCAAGTTTATGGAGGGCACCCCCAACAACTGGATCCCTTCAATCGGCGCCGGCTACGTTCTCGGCATCGACGGCATTTCTTTTCTGCTGATCATGCTGACCACGCTGCTGGGATGGATTTCGATCCTCTCCTCGTGGACTGCGATCGAGACCCGGGTGAAGGAATATTACATCTGGTTTCTGGTTCTCCAGACCGGCATGCTGGGCGTCTTCATGGCCCTCGACTTCTTTTTGTTCTTCGTCTTCTGGGAAGCCATGCTGGTCCCCATGTACCTGCTGATCGGCATCTGGGGCGGCCCGCGAAAACTTTACGCCGCCATCAAGTTCTTCCTCTACACGCTGTTCGGTTCGGTCCTGATGCTGCTTTCCGTGCTGTTCCTGTATTTCTACAATTTCCATCAGACCGGTCAGTACACCTTCAGCATTCAGGCTTTGTACAAGACGGCCCCGCTGATCTTCCACGATCCGGCGTACGGTTCAACCTTCGCCATTCTGCTGTTTCCTGGCTTTTTTCCTGGCGTTCGCCATCAAGGTGCCGATGTTTCCGTTCCACACCTGGCTGCCTGACGCCCACGTCGAGGCGCCCACGGCAGGCTCGGTCATCCTGGCCGGCGTTCTGCTGAAGATGGGAACTTACGGGTTCGTCCGCTTCGCGCTGCCGTTCTTCCCCGATGTAGTGATGCACCCGAAAGTACGCGGCTGGATGATTGCTCTTTCCATCATCGGCATCATCTATGGCGCGCTGGTCTCCCTGATGCAGAAGGACATGAAGAAACTGGTGGCGTATTCGTCAGTCAGCCATCTTGGTTTCTGCACCCTGGGAATCTTCGCGTTGAATCAGGCAGGCCTGAGCGGATCGGTGCTGCAACAGATCAACCATGGCATCTCTACCGGCGCGCTCTTCCTGATCGTCGGCATTCTGTATGAGCGGCGGCACACGCGCGAGATATCCGAATACGGCGGCATCTCGAACGTTATGCCGATTTACGCCACGATTACCATGATCATGTTCCTGTCCTCGATGGGACTGCCGCTGCTCAACGGATTCGTCGGCGAGTTCACCATCCTGCAGGGCACCTTCATGGAAAACTGGAAGTGGGCGGCTTGGGCGGTGCCGGGCGTGATTCTGGCCGCGGCCTACCTGCTGTGGCTTTACCAGCGGGTATTCTTCGGGACCGTCACCAATCCCAAGAATGAAAAACTGCACGATCTGACGCCGCGCGAACTGCTGACCTTTGCGCCCCTGGTCATTATCGCCTTTTGGATTGGCCTCTATCCCAAGCCATTTTTCCAGATTCTGGAGCAACCGGTAAATCAGATCGTTTACACCGTGCGAGGGAAGGACTATCCCGGCGTGCAAAATGTGAATGCCGCGATCCGGCCAGCGGATGAGGTCCAAAATGCTCCAGCCGTCGAAACCGCGTTGAATCGGTCGAAGGGGAGCAAATAAGTGTCCGGCAATATGGCGCAAAATTTCGGCCGGGTCGACTATCTGATGGCGCTGCCCATCATTCTCCTGACCCTGTTCGCCCTGGGCATTTTGCTGCTGGATCTCATGGTGCCCGCCGAATGGAAGCGGATCAATGCATTCACGGCCCTGGTCGGCATTCTATTTTCTGTTGCCGGAGTCGTGAAGATCCAGATTGCCTTGAACGCGGCCGGAGTCCCGGGGGAATCGGTGTTCCTGAACTCGATGGTGGTCGATCGTTTCACCATTTACTTCTGGTACCTGTTTCTTGCCGGCGCGGCGATTTCCATTCTGATGTCGATGCGCTATCTCGAAATCGAACACGAAAACCACGGCGAGTTTTATGCCCTGATCCTCTTTTCCGTGGTAGGCATGATGTGCATGGCCGCCGGTTTCGATGTGGTGCTGATTTTTATCGGCCTGGAGCTGATGGCGATTTCCACCTACGTGCTGGTGGGATTTTTGCGCACCGACCGCCGGTCGAATGAAGGGGCGCTCAAATATCTGCTGCTGGGCGCGTTTTCCTCCGGCATATTTGCCTACGGTTTATCTCTGTTCTACGGGCTTACCGGAAGCACCAGCCTGCTGGGCATCCGGAGCGGTTTGGTTCGTCTGCTGGCTTCGCATCCCAATCACATCGACCCGATTGTAGTCATCGCTCTGTTAACCACCTCGGTCGGGCTGTTTTTCAAAATCGCAGCCATCCCCTTCCACCAGTGGTTGCCGGACGCCTACGAAGGGGCTCCCACCAGCGTCACCGGATTCATGTCGGTCGCGGTAAAAGCCGCGGCCTGGGCCATGCTGCTGCGCATCTTTATCTGGGGCCTGTATCCTCTGCGGAGCGTCTACGTGCCGCTGCTGATCTTCGTTTCGATTCTGACCATGACCGGAGCGAATCTGGCGGCCCTGACCCAGAGCAATCTGAAACGCCTTTTGGCGTACTCGTCCATCGCCCACGTCGGATACATGCTGCTGGGCCTGGTTGCGTTGGCCTCCGTCACCTACCCTGCTCCCGCCTTCTTCGATGGCTTCAAGGGCATTTTGCTTTATCTGCTGGTCTATACCTTCATGAACCTGGGAGCGTTCGGCGTGATTGCGTCGCTGCGGCAGCGCAACGTAATCGGCGATGAAATGGACGACATCGCAGGCCTCTATTTCCGTGCTCCTACCGAAGCCGTGCTTATGCTTATTTTCCTGCTCTCGCTCGCCGGCATTCCCCCGCTGGCCGGCTTTTACGGAAAATATTTCATTTTCCTCAGCCTGATTGAGAGCGGCCACTACATCCTGGCGTCGCTGGCCGTGCTTTACGCCGTTTTCGGGCTCTATTACTACATGCGCATCGCGAACCAGATGTTTATGCGCGAAGCCCTGGACAAGACCCTGCTTCCGATCAGCGCCGGAATGCGGGTGGCCCTGGGCGTGACCGCGTTCGCGACCGTCTATATCGGAATTTTCCCCGAGCAATTCATCCGCATCGTGAACTGGTCGCTGGGCATCGCCCAGACCACGCCAGTTGCCAGTCTGATACGCTAGGACGGCGCCGTGCAGGGATGCGCAGTGCCTCCACCGGTCGCCATGTCCCAACAGGACGACAATTCGAAAGGGGAGAGAAGCGGCTGGATTCAGCTGGCCCGATACAGCCAGTTGGCCTTCGTGTTTCCGGCGGCGACGGTCGCGGGCTGGCTGATTGGCGCGGCCCTGGATCGTTGGTTGCACACCAGCTGGCTCTATCTCGCAGGATTGATCCTGGGCATCATTGCCGGCTTCGTCGAGTTGATCCGGGCGGCGCTGTCCTCGGAAGATAAGTGATGTTTTAGTAACAGCTAATGTTTTAGTGACAGCCGGGCTGATGGCGTTCCCATACTTCAATTGCTCTGTCATCCCGAGCGCAGCAGAGCGATTCGCTTGCGAATCGCTCTGCGCAGTCGAGGGACCTGCTTTCTGCCGCAAATCTCGCTCACTGTGGGTCGGGGCAAGGGTTGGGCCGGTGCTGGCACCGGCCAACAGCAGGTCTTTCGACTTCGAGAAGGGACTCGCAAGCGAGTCCCTTCTCTCCGCTTAAGATGACAATGCAGAAAAGTTCCGCAGAAGCTGACAATGCGGAAAGGATCCGGAAAGGCTCCGGAAAACTCTGGCCTAAGCTGACAATGGATAGAAACGCCGAGCCTTTGACTCCTGATCCAAACAGCGAAGCCTTCTATTCCGGCGCCCTCGACCGTATTTCCCGCTTCATGTTGGCCCTGGCGCTGGTGCTGAGCGCGGCTGCGTGGTGGCGTTATGGCTGGCGCATGATGCTGGGGTTTGCCTGCGGATGCGCGGTCGCCTATTTGAATTTCCACTGGCTGAAGCGGGTCGTGACCGCGCTGGGGGATCGCGCCACTCAGTCCGGCCAGACCCAATCGAGCGCGGGAGTGGTGTTGCGCTTCTTGCTGCGCTACGTTTTGATGGGTCTTGGCGCCTATGTTATATTCACTCTTTCTCCCGCGAGTCTCTACGGATTATTGGCCGGTTTGTTTCTGCCCGTAGCTGCCATCGCGTGCGAAGCCGCCTATGAGTCGTGGGTCGCTCTGGCGCGCGGTATCTAGAATCGGCTTCCAGCTATCGGCCTCTGGCCTCTAGCTTGAATCCCAAGCGCGATGCGGTTTGCGGATCGCGATCAGAGCCTGAAACCAAGGAGCCAGTAGCTAGAAGCCAGCAGCTAGAAGCCTGATTCATGCCTGAACAACTCTGGTTTACCGCAATTCTGAACCGCTTGTTTGCCGGCCCGGTCGCGGGACTGCTGCAGGCGCTTCACCTTGATCCGAACTATCCTAAGGCGCCCATCACCAATGCCGTGGCCATGGAAGTTCTGGTGCTCCTGTTTCTGGTCGCGCTGTTTTTCCTGGTCCGCGCCAGGCTCTCCGTGGACAATCCCGGGGCGCTGCAACATGTCTTTGAGTTCGCTCACGGTTTCGTCGAGGGCCAGAGCCAGGACATCATCGGACATCACAGCGAGGGCTTTACGCCCTTCCTGATGACCCTGACTTTCTTCATTCTGATTTGCAATCTGATCGGCCTGATTCCCGGGTTCGAATCGCCTACCGCCGTTCCCGTGGTTCCGCTGGGATGCGCCGTGTGCGCCTTCGTGTATTACCAGACCCAGGGGTTCAAGCGTCACGGGATTGCGTATCTGAAGCATTTCGTGGGGCCCATGTGGTGGCTGGCGATCATCATGGTGCCGATCGAGATCATCAGCCACCTGGCCCGCATGCTCTCGCTGACCGTTCGTCTCTATGCCAACATTTTCGCCGGAGACATGGTGACCCTTGTATTTTTCTCCTTGGTGCCCCTGGTAGTGCCGATCGTCTTTCTGGGATTGCATATCTTCGTTTCGATATTGCAGACCTATGTTTTTGTTCTGCTCACCATGGTGTACCTGTCGGGCGCGGTTGCGGAAGAACACTAGCCTCGAAGTTTCTAGTTTCGAGTCTCTGGTTTCCGGCAGCTTTCACTGGAAATCAGAAATTGGGCACTAGCCGTTCAGCGTGAGGGCGTCTGCACCTTCAGGACGTCAACCACCCACTGGCGGCAATTCATACGAGGAGAAAACACAATGCGTAGATTGTTGAGTTATCTGTTCATGGCGATGGCCTTCATGCTCCTGGCCATGCCGGTGTTCGCGCAGGGCGGGGAAGCGTCGGGCGGGGTCAACTGGGTGGCCATCGCGGCGGGGTTTTCCATGGCGATTGCGTCCGCAGTCTGCGGTCTGGCGCAAGGCAGGGCAACGGCCGCTGCAGCCGAAGCGCTGGGCCGGAATCCGGCGGCGCGTTCCGGCATCCAGTTCGCGCTCATTCTCGGTTTAGCCCTGATCGAGTCCCTCGCCCTGTACACCCTGGTCATCATCTTTGCCAAGGTGAAGTAGGGTCCTGAAACTCGAAAGGCCCCTGGGTGTCTACTTTTCGCTTTTGCGAAAAGAGTGGGCCAGGGGCCTTTCTTTCGATCTCAGGCGGACTACATCGGTTGCGGTCTGCGCCGGCCGTCCCAGTCGCCTTCTTTGGTCCCGGACGAGTTCTCCAGCGAGTCCATCAAAATATGCCGCAGCCGGTAGCGGCTCTCCAAGTCGGTATTCACCATCTCAAACCCAACTTCGTTCACTCGGGCGCGCCGCAGCAGCACTTGCCCGCGAACACGGCGGCTGCCGGCGGCAATGTCAATGTTTGCTTCCGAGCCCACACGGAGATTGTCCTCTTTGGTGCCCATGCCGCCGCCCAGGCTCAACTCACGAATCAGAATGTTGGACTTCCCCCACGAACTGCTGATGGTGGCGTGCAGAGAGCGGCGCAGCACGATGCGTTCGTAGCGCCGTTGCCTTACCCACGGGCATGCGGGCGCCGAATCCAGGGGGGCGATGGCCAGCTCGCCGGGTTGCAGCCCGCTATCCGACATGACCTGGCTGCCGTAACGCGGATCGATTTTGACCAGGGCCTGGGCCGCGGCAATGCGCAATTCCCGGTGCTGGCTCCATCGCCACATCTTCTTCGTTTCCAGCAGGCCGCGCAGCACCGGCACCGCATCGTTCTCGCGCAGCCGGCCCAGCGACTCCACCGCCTTCAACTGCAGCAGGGGGGAGCGCTCTTGCGCTTCGCCCGCTTCGGCCATGACCACCAGGGGTGGGACCGCAGTGCGGTCGCCGCTCATCCCAATTTCATCAATCGCTTGCGGCAGCACCAGCGGATCAAGGATTTCAAGCAGCTCGAGCAGCGATCGTCCCCGATCATGGGCGGCGCCGTACGCAATCTGACGCACCACCACGTCGTGGTAGAAGCGGTTCCACTCGGGCAGGCGCGTAGGCAGCAACTCCAGTAAGGTGGGCACATCCAGCCGGCTTAACAGGCCAACCACCGAGGCCGCCTGGCGGGGCTGGCCGGTGCGCAGCATTTCTCGAAGTTGTTGCTGGGCAGGCGCCCCCAGTTCCTTCACGATGTCGATGATCCGGTCGCACTCTTCCCGGCGCATGCAGCGGAAAAACCTGTCGGAGAGATGTTCCGTCGCGGCCAATGACGTCAGGCGCAAAACCTGAAGCAGGTCGGCCGGAAGCTGCGGCAGGTACATCGCCTCTTCAATGAACTCGGGCAAACGGTTTTCCACGCCGATTCGAGGACGCAGTTCGGTGGCCAGCACAGGCCGTTGCCGCGCGATGTTTTCCATGGCGACGCAGAGTTCACTGAGAGCGCCAAACTGTTTGTTGGTGCTGGCTTCTGTGCTGAGGCGCACGAAGGCCGCGCTCAGCATGCTTTGCAGGTCAGGGTCCGGTTCTTTGCCCATCAGGTCGCCGATTTTGCGGATGGACAGCGCCATCAACTCTCCGCCGCCCGCCGCGAACAGGTCCGCCAGCTGGCTTATGCCAGTCGCAATCTTGCGCCTCGGCTCGGCGTCTTTGGCATCCAGGCAGGTCAGGTAATTTTGCAGGATAGCAACTGAAGTCTCCTTGTCGCCGCGGTCCAGCAACATCTCGACAAACTGACGTACGTTGCGGGGCGGTACACAAGGCGCTTCGTGCGAGAGCAGTACGCTCTTCTTGCCTGCTTCCGGAACTTCCGCCCAGAACATTCGGTCCAGGATGTCGGCATGCGACTCCACCAGAATGCCGGCCTTGCTCATCTTGTCTTCCTGGAGCTTCAAGATCTGACGCAGCGTGTCCATCTGCCGGCTCATGTGCTCCATCATCTGGTGCACCGCATTGACCTTCACTTCGCCCTTCTGGAAACGTTCGAGGGCAAAACGAATGGCCATATGCTCAGCCGCCTTCATCAGCAGGGGCGTGTTGTCCGTCTGCTCCACCGAACCCTGCGCTGCCAGACTTCCCAGCAGTTGCTGAAGGTTGACTTTGGTGTTGGCGTCAACCGTGGTTAGTTCTTTTTGCAATGCCGTGGTGTCGGCGTTGGGGTCGCCGCCCACTTCTCCAAACCGAGTCAGCAGCCGGATGGTCTGGATGACTTCTTCTTCCTGCAAAGGCACAACCCCGCCCGTCCAGGTTCCGCCGCCCGTGGCGGGAGCAGCGCCCTCCACTGCCGGGCCCGTATTCGGAACGCTGCCCACGGGAGCGCCGCCGGGGGCGCCACCGCTCTTCGCGCCTTCCGCGGCCGCGATCAATTGCAAAAGCTTCTGGGGGTCATTGAGCCACTGCTTGAATTCCGGGCCCAGCGTCTGGGCCGCAATCTGGGCGGCAATGCTGATGTCGCCGGTCGATGGATCGGCGGCCACAAACTTCACTTCATTGATCCGGATCGAAGCCGACTTACTGTCTCCGAACGTGCTCTTGATCTCCTTGACCACGTCCTGCGCCCGGGCTCCGCCCATAGCGAAGGCCCGCACCAATTGGACAAATTCCTCTTGCGTGACCTGATTGGAAAAATGGATGCTGGCCAGACCCGCGGTAGTCAGCAGTTGAGCAAAACTGCGCTCTGCCTGCCCCGTCTCCAGGGGAATACCGTCCAGCAACAGCTTGTTTTCCGAGACCCCCAGCAGAAAGGAACCTTCCGCCCCTTTGGGTAGGCCATCCTGCAATTCTTTCCAGGTGATGGCGAACTGGCCTTCGGTGCGCTTGTGCTCGAGCCCATATAGGCGGACGTACTTCACCAGTATGTTCAAGCTGTGGACGAACGCCCGGGCGGAGGCAATCCTGCTGCCTTTGGTTGTGTCTGCCGTTTGGATACGCGGCTCCTCTTACTATCTGTTGTACCGGCTAAGGGTAATGCGAAACCGTGAGAAGATACACATTACGGAGGTAATACCGTCAATCGGCCTTCGGTAGGGGCGGGAACCGCGCGATTCGGCGGCTTTGGCCGCTGGAGTAACTAAATACTGTCCCATCGGCCTTCCGGATCGACCGAACTGGCTCTAGCCGATTAAAGAAAACCTCTTTGCCTATGCCGACAAAGCCCGCGGAAAAGAAATCAGGCCTCGCCTTTTGGATGCAACGCGCTCTTGAAGAGTGCGACCGTGCCAGCATCGGCTTTGCACCCGATCCCGTGCACGACCTGCGCGTGGCCCTGCGCCGCTGCTGTTCCATGGCGGATGGTGTCGCTGCCATCGACCCCGATCCAGCCTGGAGGGACATGAAGAAAGCAGGCAAGCGTCTCTTCCGTCGCCTGGGAGAACTGCGCGACGTGCATGTCATGCAGGAATGGGTACACCGCCTGGACAGCCCGGATGATCCTGTCACCGGAGCATTGCTGCAATCCATCAGCGCGCGGGAGATTCAACTTCAGCAAGAAGCGGTGCAGGGGCTGGCCGAATTCGACCGCAAGCAATGGCAGCGCTGGAGCCGCTCCCTGCCACGCCGTATGGCAAGGTTCCGGCCCGGCAGCCTGGTTTTCCGGCATCTCGCGCTCGAACGCTGGACCGAGGCCCACCGCCTGCACCGTCAGGCGCTGCGCGGCGGATCCCAGGCGGCATTTCACCGGCTTCGTATCGGCATCAAGCGCTTTCGCTACATCGTGGAAAACTTCCTGCCTGACCAGCACCTCGCCTGGAGTGGCGATCTTAAGCGCTTGCAGGATGTGCTGGGCGAGGTTCACGATCTGGATGTTCTCTGGCCCACTGCCCTGGGTGCGAACATTTTCCCCGATAACGACACCCGCTCCCGCTGGCAGAACCGGATCAGCGAAGAACGCGCCCGGCGCATCGAGACCTATCGCAAAAAAATGATGGGCAAAGATTCACTGTGGCAGGCCTGGCGCAGCCAGCTCCCGGACCGGAAGCAAACCGCAGCCGCCGCCCTGCTCCGCCTGAAGCTCTGGGGGTCGTTACTCGATCCCGACTTCAAACACTCCCGGCACGTTGCCCGGCTCAGCCTCCAGCTCCACGACGGATTGACTCCATTGGGCAAAGCTTCGCCATCCAGTGCCCAGGAACGCACCGTTTTGCAGACAGCAGCGCTCTTGCATGACGTGGGCAGGTCGAACGACGAAAAGGGCCATCATAAAATCTCGTACCGGATGATCCGCCGGCTCTCCCCTCCACTGGGCTGGCGCGCCCAGGATTTGCTCACCGCCGCGATTGTTGCCCGCTATCATCGCGGTGCGCTGCCTCGGGCCGGACAAAAAGGACTACGCGGCTTGTCGCTCAAGCAAAGGCAAGACGTATCGAGGTTGGCGGCGATTCTTCGCCTGGCCAACGCCTTCGACTCATCCCGCGATCAACGCATCCGGCGCGTGCAAGTCGTAGAGCGAAACGATGTCAGCGGAGTCCTGCGTATCGCAGCCCAAGGTTATTCGCCACGGGATAATCAGGCGGAAGCCATAGCCGCCGCCCGCCACTTGCTGGAGACCGTCTATCGCCGCCCCGTCATGGTGATGGGGATGAAGGTACCAATTCCGAAACCGAGATCAATCCGGAAAGCAGGATCGAAAAACCAGAAGCCGGGCGCAGGAGCCAGCAACCATAAGCGCGGAACTGCAAGACGGGCAGCGTGAAGCTAGTCAGTCACTTCCTTCCCGCCTGGCCTCCGGGTACAGATACAGAGACACCATGACACATCCCCAATTGGTAGAAAAAGCGGTGGAGTGGCTGCGTGGCTATCGTTGTGGCGTGGTCCTCTCCGAGCAGGCTTGTATCAGCGGAGAAATGCCCGATGCTATCGGATGGAAGCGTGCCTCCCACTCCGTTTTGATCGAGTGCAAGATATCGCGCGCCGACTTTCTGGCTGATCGGGACAAGCCATTCCGGCAACAGAGGGAACTGGGACTCGGTTGCGAACGCTTCTATCTCACCCCTCCGGCCTTGCTTCAGCTGAGGGACCTGCCGCCGGGCTGGGGTCTTCTGGAGGTGCGCAAACGCAAAGTCGAAGTCATCCGCCGCTCCGCGCGCGACCTCCGCACCCCGGCCGGCTTGGCCTATGAGATGAATCTGCTGCTGGCCAGCCTGCGCCGCGTGGAAATCCGTATCGAGCCCCAATCCATCACCGAATTCCTCAAGTGGAAAAACCGCATGCAGCAATACAACGGCGGCACCTGCCCGACTGACATGGAGCCCACGCAGGAAGAGCAAAACTACTTTCTGGAAACTGCACCCGACCCATCACCACAAACCACGTAGGGACAGATGTCCTCATCTGTCCAGTCGAGCCAAGCTCGACCAGAAAGCGTCGAGCGCCATAAGACCCGAAGTCTGATTTACCGCCCGGCACAAAAATAAAACCGGGCTGGTTGGCCCGGTTTCAAGTGGCGTCGAGTTGAGATGCGGTTACATCACACTGCGGCGCGATCTGGCACCAAGAGTTTTCCGGTCAGTTTGGCCAGAATGTCACTGCCGCTTGGTGCCAGCGAAAAATTCGTCGGAGACGGGAGGAACATGCCTTGGCTATTGCAAGCGCAATGCCAATCTAGACCTCATCTCCGACTTTCGGTAACATCGCTAAGTGATTGTGGTATAAAGCGTTGCATCGCCGATTGGCGAACCACGGCCTCGCTTACGGCCGCGTAGGAAAAGATTTACCCAACTGGGGGAACAGCTGACGCCCAGCTTCAGAGCTCCCGACGCCCTTCCATTGCCTTGAGCATGGTGATTTCGTCGGCGTATTCGATGTCACTCCCTACCGGTATCCCCATCGCGATCCGTGTCACTCTAAGGCCCGTACGCCGCAATTGTCCCGAAAGATAGGTTGCGGTGGCCTCGCCCTCGATCGTGGGGTTGGTGGCCAGGATCACCTCATCCACTTGCCCGTCGTCCACCCGCCGCATCAGGTTGGAAATCCGCAACTGGTCCGGCCCCACCCCGTGCAAGGGCGAAATCGAGCCGTGCAGCACGTGATACACGCCGTTGAAGTGCTTGGTCTTTTCGATGGCCGCGATATTGGTGGGTTCTTCCACCACGCACACCATGCGCTGATTGCGGGTCGCGCTGCTGCAGTACACGCAAGGGTCGACGTCCGTGATGTTGTTGCAAAGGGAGCACAGGCGCAGGTTGGCCTTTACGTCGCGCACCGCCACGGCCAGCGCTTCCGCGTCCTCGTCGGAGGAGCGCAGAATATGAAAGGCAAGCCGTTGCGCGCTCTTGCTCCCAATGCCCGGCAGTTTTTTCAGCGCATCAATCAGCCGCGCCATCGGCTCAGCAAATTTAGACATGATTTGTATTCAGGAAATCAGGGTTCAGTTAAGTGTAGATGATTGGCCCGAAGACTTTGACCGTCAATTCTAAAATCATCAATCCGCAAATCTACAATCCGGGTATTCCCATTCCCCCGAGCATTCCACCCATCGTGGATTGCATGGCTTCGTCCACTTTTCTACCTGCGCCATTGATGGCGGCGGTAATCAGGTCCTGCAGCATCTCAAGATCGCCGGCTTTGACTGCCTCGGGATCAATCTTGATCTCCAGCACCTGCTTGCGCCCGTCCATTTTTACAGTCACGGTGCCGCCGCCGGCCGAGCCTTCGACCACGGTCTCCTGCATCTTCTTCTGCAGGGTTTCGTACTGCTGTTTGGCTTGCGTCATCAGTTCCTGCAGGTTGAATCCACCCATGGTTTAAGTCCCTGGCGCGCTCTTATGTCCAGTCGCTAGCGCTTTTCCTTGTAGTCGATAATGGTGCGAATCTCGGCCCCGAACTTTTCCTTCATGCGCCGGACCACCGGGTCCTGCTCCGCCCGCCCTCGACCGCCACCATTGGTTGATGCCGGCCGTGCCGCGGTCTGAGCCACTCCGCCCGGCACCAGCCGCAGCTTCACCGGACGCCCCAGGGCCCCGCTGGCGGTCGCCATCATCAGGCGTCTGGCATCGGCGCCCAATGACATCTCAATGACCGTCGCCGATGACGCCACCCGGATCACCAATTCATTGCCTTCGACCTGCCACTGGCCGGTTTCGAGCATGTTGGTCAGCACGCGATGGCCGGCGCTATTCAATGCGTTCAGCACGACGTCGCGAATCTCAACCGGCTGCTCTTCCAGGGCCCGATGGGTTTCGGGAAAAATCTCCATTGCCTGCTGGACCGCCGCGGCCGGGGCGGCCGACCCCATCACCACACTTGCCGTCCCTCCTCCCGCGACTGCCAGGGGTCCCGCGAGCGGAGTGCTCTCCGCGGAAAGCTCCGGCTTGGATCCGCTCTTTCGCGCCGAATCCGCCGCGAACGGCGAAACCTTCGCGGCGCGCGTAGCCGGAGTTTCAGTTCTCCTGATGTCCGGCACCATCGACGGTTTGCCCACCGGACGCGTCGCGGCGGCCCCTGCCGCTTCGCTGAGCAATTGCTCGATCGGCAGCAAGCGTTGCGCGTGGGCCATTTTCAGCAAGCCCAACTCCAGATGAAAGCGCTGTTCCTGCCGGTAGCCGAGCTCGCCATGCGTGCGCAACATGATCTGCAGATGCCTTGCCAGATCTTCTTCTTCAAAAAGCGCCGCGATGCGGGCCACTCGCCGCCGCTCATCGCTCGAAATCTGCAACAGGGAAGAGTCCGCGCCCGCGACCCGCGCCACCACGGCATTGCGCAGGAACCGCACCATCTGCCGGGCAAAATGAGTGGGGCTGTGGCCTTCGCAAATCAGCCGGTCCACCAGCCGCAAAACCGTCTCGCTCGACCCCTGGGCCACGGCCTGCATCACTTCTTCCAGCACGCCGGAAGGGGCCGCGCCCACCAGGTTCCGCACCTGTTCGGCGGTCAGCCGTCCAGTGGAGGAAGCGATGGCCTGGTCGAGAATGGAAAGCGCGTCGCGCATCGAACCGTCGCCGGCTTCGGCCAGCAAGGCCAGCGCGTCTTCATCGGCCTCCACCTTTTCGCGGCCGGCAAGATCTTTAAGCTGGTTGAGAATTTCCTCGAATCCCACGGCGCGAAAGCTGAAATGCTGGCAGCGCGACCGAATGGTTTGCGGAATGTCCTCGGGCTGGGTCGTCGCCAGCATGAACACCACGTGCCCGGGCGGCTCCTCCAGCGTTTTCAGCAGAGCATTGAAAGCCGCATCCGTAATCTGGTGCGCCTCGTCGAGAATGTAGACCTTGAAGCGGTCCCGCGCCGGACGATAGCGTGTGCCCTCGCGCAATTCCCGAATCTCGTCGATGCCGCGATTGGTGGCGGCGTCAATTTCGATCACGTCCACGGAATTTCCCGCCCGGATTTCGGTGCAGGACTCGCATATCCCGCACGGTTCCGTCACCGGCTTGTCCGAAGACCGGCAATTGAGCGCCATGGCCAGGATGCGCGCCACCGTGGTCTTACCAATCCCGCGATGTCCGCTGAAGATGTACCCGTGCGCCGTCCGGCCCTGCTCCAGGGCGTTTTTGAGCGTCCGGGTAACATGTTCCTGCCCGATTACCTCGGAGAATTGTTGCGGACGATACTTGCGGGCTAAAACCTGATAGCTCATGGTGTGCGGAACTTTCAATTATACGTGATGCCTTCGCTGGTGCAGCCGCCGCATTCTGGATCACAGTCGGCGGAAACGCAAGCCCAAGGTTTCATCCCGGTTCTCCTGCGTGTAGCTTCGTGTCCCCGGCGGCTTCGTCCCGCTGGCCGGCCAGTCATCCCGGCGGCGAAATGACCCCTTGCGAAGAAAGCGCCCAAGGAATAGGCTTTTTGGCTGGGTCGGCTCAGGCCAGACCAGGAGGCCCCATGCAGTTGAAACTTAGCACCAGGGTTGCGAACGGCGTAACCATTGTCGATTGCAATGGTCGGATCGTATTCGGCGAAGAATCAGCCCTGCTCCGCGATACGCTCAAGCAGCTCATCGGCGAGAACAGCCGCGTCCTGTTGAACCTGGGCGGCATTTCCTACATCGATAGCGGCGGGTTGGGGACGCTGGTAGCGCTATATACCACAGCGCAAAACGCTGGCGGCGCGTTGAAGTTGATCAACCTTACCCAGCGGGTCGGCGATCTGTTGCAGGTCACGAAGCTGCTTACGGTTTTTGAGGTGTACGACAGCGAGGAAAAGGCCCTTGAGTCCTTCGAGAAGGGCGCGGCTGCCTAGTTGGGGCGCCGGGTTAGGGCGCTTTGTTAGGAATGACCGGCTCGGTTTTTTTCGCGCGGCCGAACTGGATTCGAGCAGCCAGGCAACTAGAGAGATGTTGCGTTTTCCGCTCCTGACTTCACGCCCGTCAGCATGATCCCTAAGGTTGTCTTCCTCCTCGGTCTCGCGATTGCCGCCAGCGGATTCGTTTCGCCGCCGGTGGCGCTGGCTTTGGGCCTGGTCTTTGGCTTCGCCTTTCCCCATCCCTTCGACCAAAGCGCCAAGAAGCTTTCCCGCTACCTGTTGCAGGCTTCCGTCGTCGGACTGGGCTTCGGCATGAACCTGCACGACGTGATCCGCGCCGGCCGCAGCGGCTTTGTCTACACCGTCTTCGGCATCACCTTCACCATGGTGGTGGGCATGACCCTGGGCGCAATGCTGAAAATGCAACGCACCCCGGCCTTCCTGATCTCAACCGGCACAGCGATATGCGGCGGCAGCGCCATTGCCGCCGTCGGCCCCATTACCGGCGCCAGCGACGAGCAGATGGCGGTCTCGCTGGGCACGGTGTTCGTTCTCAATTCCGTGGCCCTGCTGACCTTTCCAACAATCGGCGCTGCGCTGCATCTCAGCCAGACCCAGTTCGGACTCTGGGCCGCGCTCGCGATCCATGACACCAGTTCGGTGGTGGGAGCGGCCGCCAAGTACGGAGCCGTCGCCTTGGCCGTGGGCACGACCGTAAAGCTGGCACGCGCCTTGTGGATTGTCCCCATGTCGATTGGCGCCGCCGTGATCAAGCATTCCCGAGCGAAAATCCAATGGCCGTGGTTCATCGCTTTTTTCTGCCTGGCCGCCGTCTGCAACACCTATCTGCCCGCCGGCGCGGCGGCCTACAGCCTTCTATCGAAGGCCGGCAAGATCGGCCTCACCGCAACCCTTTATCTCATTGGTAGCGGCATTTCCGTCGCAACCTTGAAAAAAGTGGGTCATCGGCCGATGCTCCTGGGTGTGATCCTCTGGATCCTGATTTCGACCGGCTCGCTCTGGTTGATCCGGATAGGCTGGATCGCACTGTAAAATCGGCACGAACCACGCAGGGGCAGGGCATGTACTGAGCGAAGTCGAAGGATGTCTCACCTGCCCCGCTGAGCAAGACTCGGCTCCGGGGTAGCGCGGGTGCCGGGGGCTCTAGCCGCTGAGGTACCCTAACGTCACGAACCCATGAAATCCGCCTCGTCCCCGAAGCCCAACATGCGCGAAAGAATCAGGGCTGCAATCCGCAGCATTCCTCGGGGAAAGGTTTCCACCTACGGTGCAGTCGCCAAAGCCGCAGGATTCCCCCGCGGCGCCCGCCAGGTAGTAGCGGCGCTTCGCGGCGGCCGTCGGGTTGCCCTGGCAACGGGTGCTGGGCTCCGGAGGCGTAATAAAGCTGCGTGGAGATGACGCTTTCGAACAGCGCTTCCGGCTGGAAGCGGAAGGGGTCACCTTCCGGGGCCGCAAGGTGGACATGAAGCTGCACGAACACAAATTCCCCAAGGCCAGGAAACGTGCACGTTCTGGGGCCTAGCGCGGGCTGCGGGATGCTGGCCCTGCCGTTCGCTAACGTTGGCTGATTTCCTTCGTTACGACCCGCCGATTAAACTCTTCCGACTTGCCTCGCGGCACGGTGAGCGATTTCCACTGCTTGGCTTGCAGATGTTTCGCCAGGAACACGATCTGTCCGCAATGATAGGCGTAATGCGCGATCTGACGATTGATCGCCTGCATCACGGAGTGCGGCTCCCCGCGGATCGCAACCGTGCGTTCAAGGTCTGCATCCGACAATGGCTCGAGGGCGGTGAAGACGTAATTCCACCCTTCTTCCCAAAGTGTTATCAATGCCGCCCTGGTTGGCGGCGGCTCCTCAAACTCGGTGTCGCGCCTGCGGTCCGGCTTTTCGCCGTCGCTGGTCAGGAAGTCCATCCAGCGCGATCGCATATTGCCCACAAGATGTTTGACGATGATGGCGATGGAGTTCATCTCGCCGTCCAGAACGGCGAAAAGCTGTTCTTCGCTGACCTGCTCCAGGGCGCGCTCGGTCAGCTTTTTGTAGTAACGGAACAGGGAAAGCGAGTCCTGCAGGTAGGAGGTGGTTAATTCATGCGCCATCTTGCTCTCCTAGGGGGTCTAGACCTGGAACTGCTCGTCAATCTCGACCTGGTAGCCGGCCACCAGCCGGTTGGTTTCGTTTGCCATTCCCACAACCGCCAGCAGCTCTTTGAACATGGCATCGGTCATGCCTTTCTTTCTGGCGCCGACCGTATGGGAAGCAATGCAATAGCCGCACTGATTGCTGATACTCACCGCCAGGTAGACCATCTCCTTCGTCACCGGATCAAGCGCGCCCGGCCCCATGATCTGCTTGATGTCTTCCCAGGTGCGCTTCAGTGTCGCGGGATCATGGGCAATCGCCTTCCAGAAATTATTGATCCAGTCGGTCTTGCGGGTAGTCATGATGTCGTCATAAACCGCCCGCACTTCGGGGCTCGCGTCTTTATATTCGATCAGGCCAAGGGTTGCCATGTGTGCTCCAGGTCAAATCAAGCATTACCGCCAAGGTCGCAAAGGGTACCGCAAAGGACGCAAAGAAAGACTGATAACCAAAGAGGTTTTCTTTGCGCTCTTTGCGGTATCCTTTGCGCCCTTTGCGGTCAAAAGCTTTTCTACGCGGTCGGCAGTACTCCACTCAATAGCCCGCCCAACCCCGCCGCCGGACATCGTACCCCCAGATAAAACTGCCCAAACAGCGCATACACCGCGCTCACTTCATCAAACCGCATTTCGTAGATGAGTTTCTTGAACACCAGAGGATTGTCCGCGAACAGGTCCACACCCCATTCCCAGTCGTCAAACCCAATCGACCCGGTAATGATCTGCCGTACTTCTCCGGCGTACCGTCTCCCCACTAACCCATGCTCATTCATCTGCCGTGCCCGTTCTTCAATGGGCAGGGTATACCAGTTCTTGGCCTCGCCCCGCCGCCGGTCCATGGGATAAAACGAAACGTACCGATGTTTCGGCAACTCAGGAAATAAACGCGGATGCATGGCCTCCTTCTGCCGTGCCAGTACTTCCGCAATCTCCCGTTTCCATTCTTCCGAGTGCGCTTCGATGCCACGATCCTGCAAATCCCGATAAGCCTTGATCGTGGATTCGTACAACCCCAGCTCGATGACCGACAAATAAGACGTCGTCGGCTCCAGAAAATCGCTCAACCGCAGCTGCGCCAGTTGCAATTCCGCCAGGTTCAATTCGTCAAACGAGGGCCGGAAATGGACGAACATCAGATCGCCCTTGTGCCCCAGCAAGGAGAACAGAGCAGATTGCCCGCCGGTATTTTGCTCCATTCGACCCAGAACGCCCGCGGCCTCCTCGACAACCGCCTTTTTTTCCGCCGCCGCCAGTTGCCGCCATGCGGCCCAGCGGATACGCATCATCTGGTGCAAAACGCTGTAACCCTCAATAGTCAGCGGGACAGGGGGTATTTGGTCGGAAACAGCTTTCGGCCCCACAGGGCGGCTAGATGACATGATCGATCCCTCAGTAGAATGACACCGCATCTGGGTGCCCCACCCTCGCCCCTCCGCTTTCTGGAGAAACAGGGTGGGTCAGATGCCAGTAAGGACTCATGAACTCGAACCGACTATTGTAACTGCAACTGGAGGATCGGCAGTCACGGTCCAGGAATACGGCGCAGAAAGCTTCTTCTGCCAGCGAAACTGACGCACGCCTGCTGGGTGCGAATCGCCTGCCATGGGTGCCCCACCTCGTCTCTCCGCTTTCTGGAGAGACAGGGTGGGTCAGATGACAGTAAGGATTATGAACTCGAACCATTTGTGGAGAGACAGCGTGGGAAGTTTCCTCAGCGCCAATGCTTCAGCTTGGGCCACAGCTGCGCCAAGGTGCCGAATTTCGCCCCCTTGCAGATGAAGACGTCGATGTCTTTTTCCAGTGCATAAGGATTGTCGGCCGATGTACCTACATACTCGACATTGTCCCAGAGCCCTTCGAGCGTTTCCTTATTGTCGTCGAGAACAATCATGCAATTCCCTGAGTATCCCCGCGGTCCCCAGAGGAAGTAGGTCTGATGGCCGCTGAGCGCAGGCGGCAGGCCATAGCGCCGGCCCAGGAAATCGATGGCCCCCGCCTGGCCGTAATCCTGGGCGAAAATGCCGCAATCGCCGCGCTCCGCCGGGCTGAGCCGGTTCCAGGCTTGCGCCGTCTCGGCCACAATCTCTTCCCACCCGAACTGGTCGGCGTACCACTGCGGCAACACCGCCCGCTCGTGGCCGTGCTCCATCACGGGCAACTTAAAGGGCAGATATTTCGTGTAGGCAATGAACCGGTCGGGAGACAAGACCGGCACAACCACCGGGGCAATGTGGATGCCACTGGCGAGCAGCAATATCACGATTGCCGGCTTCATCCAGGTCAGGCGCGGGCGGTCGACTGCGTTCTCGACAATCACCGCGCCCGCTGCCAGAAGCATGGGATAGATCGGAGCCAGGTAATAATTCTTGCCATGCAGAACGAAGAAAACCGTGTAGCAGACCAGGTAGCTCCAGCCCAGCACCCGGTAGATCTTCAGCCGTTCGGAGAAGAAAAGCGCAATCAGGCCGGTGATCCAGATGGGCGCGGTAAGTGGCAGGACCAGCACTGTCTGCTGGAAGAAATATTGCCACGGCCCCAGCACAACGTCGCGGCCTTCGGCCCGGATACCTCGCATCAACTGTACAAACGGCCAGTCGTAATGAATGTTCCATAGCAGATTGGGCAGGAAAATAAGGAAGGCCGCAAGCCCGCCCAGCCAGATCCACTTGTTGGCAAAGACGCGGCGCTGTTTCGTGAGTAGCAGGCCTACCACAATGCCGAAGCCGAACAGCGCGATGGAATATTTTTCCTCCATGCCCAGGCCAGCGACCACGCCGAACCACAGCCAGTTGCGCGGATCGTTGCGCTTGATGGCGAGAATCGCGAAATAGGCGCAACCCATCCATAGATTTGGTTCGAGACAATTCGTGCCCAGCAAGCTGCCGTTCGAAAGATACTGGGGCGCGACTACGATCGTCACCGCGCTGAGCAGAAGGGCGAATCGCCGTCCGCCAAATTCGCGGGCCAGCACCGCTGCTTGTACCACCAGAAGGGAAGATGCCAGCGCCGGGATAAAACGGATGCTGCGCAGCGAGTCCCCCAGAACCGCCCGGCAGACGTGAATCAGGAAGGGAATCATCGGCGGCTGGTCAACGTATCCCCAGGCGAGATGGTCTCCACAAGCCATGTAGTCGAACTCGTCGCGGAAGTAACCGTAACGATTGTTGAAATAGCAATGAAACAGCAGTTTGGCCAGGGCAATGGCCAGAACAAACCACATCCCGCGGGCGAAAAAGGATCGCTCCTCGCGGTTCGGAGTAGATTGATTCGTGGGCGTGTTCGCCATAGAGAGAACCCAGATCAGAGAGATACAGGATAAGGGCAAACATCGGACTATGTCATCGTCGGGGCTGTTTGGGGTGGTGCCTTGGCGCTTTACAACCGGAAATGAAGGCCTGAGTCTGCTTAGCGTTCGACAGTCTTACGGGAGGCCCGGCGAAGCCGCAGAGCAGGATAGTCAAGAATCTTGCATACACGCAGGTCACCGTTTCGGTAAAGGCAGCTGAGGTCGCGGTCTGGAGCAGAGTTCTCCATCAACACCCAGGTCACGCCGTAACGTCTGCGCAGGTTTCGCAGCCGGCTTTCTGAGACATGGGCCCAATCCGATTGCGCAGCGCTTTCAGCCTTCCACTCATCGGCTAGTTCGGGAAAGACCGAGGCCGCGCCGCTGTCCTTTTCTTCGTCCGCCAGAGAACTCCGTTCGGCGATCGCGCGGAACCCGTGGAGGTCTACTCCAGGTTTCAACAGATATTCGGGATCCATGGCGAATACTGCATCCTTCGGAGTGTGGTCACGGATCCAGACAAAGCTGGAAAGCCATTCACCCCCGTAGTGGACTCCGGGCCATTCGATGTGTGGGCTGGCGGGATAAGTATCCATGTCAAGGGCGTACATTCCGATTGAGAGTGCGCCAAAGCAGACGATCCATCGCCAGGCTCGTCCTCGCAGGATGTACTCGCCGATCAGGCCTCCCAGCAGAACAAAGAGCACAACATAGATCAGGTGAAAGCTCCTCATCGGCTGCAATCGAAGCCAGTAAGAGAAGTTACTGTCGCTGGCCAGCATGATGGCGGCAGCGGTGGAGATGAGGCCCAAACCAATCATGGCTTTGGCGACAATGGCGAATGGCGGCAACACGGCTTTGAGTTGCATCCGCGAACAGACGGTCAGAATCATCAGTGGGCCAATGACTCCGATCCACTCCCACCAATGCCAGGTGGTGACCATAAAGTACGCGCGCGATGCCAACACTTCGCGATATGCGCCTTGGGCAGGTTGCAAGCGTAGCATGAACGGAAGTATCAAGGCGGGAACCACGGGCGCAGCCTCGATCAGCCTTGTTGGCTCGCGCGAGCGCGATTCAAGCATCACCAGTAATCCAAATCCGGCGCCGTAGATAGCCATCTGAGGATGTACCAGAAAAGAGACCAGCAGCCATGTGAAGGCGGCGCGCGTCCGCCCGCCAAGAAAACAGACGGCAGACATCAAAACCAGGGGAGTTGAGAGCGATCTCGCCGTTAGATAAGAATCCGCCACGATGAGAGCGGTTCCGGCCACCGGGACACTGAGCACCGCGGCAAGCAGGCCGACTCCAGCCCACCGGGCCCGTTCGCTGCGGAAACACTGCTGTGCCAGTTCGTACGCGGCCCACAACAGGAGAAGTTGTGCAAAGGCAAACCAGAGCAACATGCTCCAGTCGATGGACAACCGGGTAAACCAGGTAACCGCCGCCACCAGCTTCGGAAACACCGACAAACCGGCGTGGTGCATGAAAAATTCGGAATCGATCGAATACAGCGACGGATCCGCCGCCTTTCTGATTCCTGGCACATAGATGGCGGCATCATCTGTGCCCATGTGATAGCCGTGTACTAGAATTGAGAGGAGAGTAATAGCAATAAGAAGGGATATCTGGCTGGCCCGTGTACCCACCGTTCCTCGCCAATCAAACGTTGAATTCAACTGACTGACAGTTGCCTTTCGTGGTAATTCTCTCTCCTCTGCCGTTAGCGTCCCGCGAGCCCCATGAACAGCTTCCTCTAACGTGACAGACTCCCTCATGCGGAGCGATGGTTTTCAGCCCCCTGGAAGCTGGCAACACTTCTCCCAGGGCCCGATGGGCCTTTTCGCCGATTTCTGTTGTGCTAGCCGAAAGCGGTGTGATGCGAATAAGTTCGGGAAAGATGGCCTTACCCGATATGCTTCTGGAAAGAAAATCGCGTCGGGCAAATTGAGCTGATTGTTCCAAGGTCGAAGATGCTCAGAGGTTCTACCCCCGTCTTGAGGTGGGTCTGATTCATTGACGGTCTTTCCGCTCCCACCATATGATCCTTGCTTGTCTCGGAAAATCCCGTTCCAGGAAAAGAGATGATCCTACACGGGAAGCCCGCACCACCTGCGTAAAGGGAGCGTCGACATAAATGAGCGATCTCATCCAATTCGCGAAAGACGGCGAGATCGCCGTCATCACGATCAACAACCCGCCGGTGAATGCCATCAGCCCAGGCGTGCCGGAAGGGATTTCGGAAGCCATCGATCAGGTCCAGAACGACTCCACGGTGATCGCTGCCGTGATCATCGGGGGCGGCCGCACTTTCATCGCCGGCGCCGACATCAAAGAATTCACCAAGATGACCTCGGGCGAGGGAAAGACTGGCCCGGGGCTGCTCCCGCTGCTGCTGAAAATAGAAGACTGTTCCAAGCCGGTGGTGATTGCGATTCACGGCACCGCCTTCGGCGGCGGATTAGAGGTGGCCATGTCTGGTCACTACCGCGTGGCCGTCGCCGGCGCGCAAGTCGGGCAGCCGGAAGTGAAACTCGGCCTAATTCCGGGAGCGGGAGGCACGCAACGTCTGCCACGCCTGGCCGGCGTCGCCAAGGCAGTTGGGATGTGCACCGATGGCAATCCGGTCAAGGCCGCGGACGCACTCAAGGCTGGCATCGTCGATCAGTTGATCGAAGGCGATCTGTTGCAGGGCGCCGTCGCCTTCGCGCGCAAGATCGCGGCCGAGCCCGCCCCCAAAACTCGCGAACAAAGCCAGAAACTGGGCACGCCCGAACAAAACGCGCCGATCTTTGCCGCCGCCCGCGAGACCGCCCGCAAGAAGCAACGCAATCTGATCGCTCCGCTCGCCGCCATAGACGCCATCGAAGCCGCCACCAGCCTGCCTTTCGAGGAGGGCTGCCAGGTCGAGGCCAAGCTGTTCATCGACTGTCTTTACTCCGATCAGTCGAAAGCGCTCATTCACGTATTTTTCGGCGAGCGCGAAGTGGCCAAGGTCTCCGATATCCCGAAAGAAACTCCAAGCATCCCAGTCAATTCGGCTGCGGTCGTCGGTGCTGGCACCATGGGCGGCGGCATCGCCATGGTTTTTGCCAACGCCGGCATCCCGGTCCTGCTCAAGGAAGCCGACCAGGCCGCCCTCGACCGCGGGCTGACCAACATTCGCAAGAATTATGCCGTGTCCGTGGAGCGCGGGCGCTTCACCCAGCAATTCGTCGACGAGCGGCTGGACCTGATCAAACCCACTCTGAACTACGACGATTTCAGCCAGGTCGACATGGTGATCGAGGCCGTCTTCGAAGGCATGGCCCTCAAGAAGGAAGTCTTCGGCGAACTTGATCGCAGGTGTAAGCCGGGCGCAATTCTGGCCAGTAATACCTCCACGCTGAATATCGACGAGATCGCATCCGCCACTTCCCGGCCGGCGTCCGTCATTGGCACGCATTTTTTCAGTCCGGCAAACGTCATGCGCCTTCTTGAAATCGTGCGTGGCAAAGCCAGCGGGAAAGAAGTAATCGCCACCTGCATGCAGCTCTCGAAAAAACTGGGGAAGATCGGCGTGCTGGTCGGCAACTGCCGTGGTTTCGTGGGCAATCGCATGTTCCATCCCTATGTCCGCGAAGCGATTTTTCTGGTGGAAGAGGGGGCCAGCGTGGAGGCCGTCGACCAGGCGCTTTACAATTTCGGCATGGCCATGGGACCGCTCGCCACCAACGACCTTGCCGGACTCGACGTAGGCTGGCGAATCCGCAAGGAATATCGCCATCTGGAAAAGCCCGGCATCCGGCAACCGTTCGCCGCCGACAACCTTTGTGAGATGGGCCGTTTTGGCCAGAAGACAGGTGCAGGCTGGTACAAGTACGATCAGAATCGCCGCCCAACGCCGGATCCCGAGGTCACGGCGCTGACCAGGAAATGGTCGGCCGAAGCCGGTATTCCGCAGCGCCAGATTTCCGCTGAAGAAATCGTCGACCGCTGCATCTACGCCCTGGTCAACGAGGGCGCCCGCATCCTCGAGGAAGGGTATGCCACGCGCGCGGTCGATATCGACATCATCTATATCAACGGCTACGGCTTCCCCGCCTATCGCGGCGGCCCCATGTGGTACGCGGACACCGTCGGCCTGAAAAACGTTTACGATCGCATCACCGAATTTCAGCGTACCCACGGCGAGCTCTGGGAGCCCGCCCCGCTGTTGAAACGATTGGCAGCCGAAGGGCGCACCTTTGCCGATTTCGATAAATAAAAAGTTGCAGCCATATAGCCTCTTGCACCATCGGATAAATGTTTGGCCAACACCCAAATGAGAGAAGCCGTCGTAGTCGCCAGTTCGCGTACCGGCCTTGCCAAATCGTTTCGCGGCTCATTCAACATGACGCGGCCCGAGGATCTGGCAGCCCATTGCATCAAAGACGTCCTGCGCAAGACTCCGCAGCTTGACCCGATTGAAATCGAAGACGTGATTCTGGGCTGCGGACAGCCCCACGGCGTACAGGGTCACAACATCGCGCGCGTTTCAGCGCTGCACGCTGGCCTTCCAGTCTCCGCCGCTGCCATTACTGTGAACCGGTTCTGCTCGTCCGGCCTGCAAGCCGTTGCCATGGCGGCCCACCAGATCTTAAGTGAAGGCGCCGAAGCCGCCATCGGCGGAGGCGTGGAAACGATCAGCCTGATCGTTCGCAACAACGACCCCAGCCCGGCGGTCAAGGAGAAATATCCCGGCATCTACATGGCGATGGGAGAAACCGCCGAGGTCGTGGCCAAGCGCTACCACATCGGTCGCCAGGCCCAGGATGAATATTCGTTGATCAGCCAGCAGCGCACCGCCCGCGCCCAGCAGGAAGGCTTCTTCGCTGGCGAGATCGTTCCCATGAAGGTCACCAAGGCGGTGCTCGATAAAAAGACCGGCGCAGTCGCCGGCACTGAAGAAGTCTGCTGTGATCACGACGAATGCAACCGGCCCGACACCACACTGGAAGGACTGCTCGCGCTCAAGCCCCACTTTGATAAGACCAGCGGACAAGGCTCGGTCACGGCAGGAAACTCGTCGCAACTCTCAGACGGCGCCTCCGCGACTCTTCTCCTGTCGCGCCAGCGCGCCGATGAACTCGGCATCCCGTACAAGCTGATTTTTCGCGGCTTCCAGGTCGCCGGTTGCGAGCCCGACGAAATGGGCATCGGCCCGGTCTTTGCCGTGCCCAAGTTGCTGCGGCGCCAGGGCTTGAAAATGGAAGATATCGATCTTTGGGAACTCAACGAGGCGTTCGCGGTGCAGGTAATCTACTGCCGCGACCGTCTCGGCATTCCCATGGACAAGCTCAACGTGAATGGCGGATCTATTTCGATCGGCCATCCCTTTGGCATGACCGGCTCGCGCATGGTAGGAACGATTGCCAACGAAATGGAACGCCGCAAATCGCGCTACGGGGTCGTAACCATGTGCGTAGGCGGCGGCCAGGGCGCAGCCGGCCTGTTCGAGCGCGCCAGCTGAGAACTGAGAACCAGCAACTGACAAACTGGAACTTCCTCACCCCGAAGTCCCCAAAACCGGCACGGCAGATTTAGAACGATCCCGCCACGATTTCGCTTTCCAGTGCTCGGAATAGTAGACCCGTGGCCTCCGTAACCATCGAGCTGCGGTAATGTGAAAGAGCGGCCCTTCAGCGCCGCCAAAGCCGTAATATGGTGACGCCTTCAGGCGCTGGGTTTCGGATGCCGCCCGTAACCTTCAAAAATCTCGACGCCCTCAGCGATTTCGTGGGACGTGAAATCGCCAGCACCGATTGGTTCGAAATCAGCCAGCAGCGCGTCCGCCAATTTGCCGAGGCCACCGAAGATCGCCAGTGGATCCATCTCGATCCCGATCGGGCCCAACGTGAATCACCCTATGCTGCCACCATCGCCCACGGATTTCTAACTCTCTCCCTGCTCAGTCATCTCTCAAAACAGGCATTTCAGATTCAAGACGGCGTGGGCATGATCGTGAACTACGGTTTGAACCGGGTGCGTTTTCCGGCGCCGGTTCATATTGGTTCAAAAATTCGCGCCCGTTTCACCCTGCAATCGTTGAAGGATGTCGGCAACGCCCGTGAGGCCGTCTTTTCCGTCGTCGTGGAGGGCCAGAACCAGCAGGGTCAGGCCCAGGCCAAGCCTTGTTGTGTAGCCGAGTGGGTAGTCCGTTACTACCCTTAGGGAGCGCATTGCGGGCACCCTGCGCCGGCGTTATAGTTGTCGCGGTATTGCATTGGAGGCGCCCATGGCGGTTGCCACCCAGAATCCACTCAACATCCCCGGGCCTCCCAGATTTGCCACGCTGGCGGAGGAACGCCAGCATCGCAAGCAGCGTCTGGCCGGAGCTTTCCGCCTGTTCTCGCGCTTCGGATTCGACGAAGGCGTTGCCGGCCACATCACCGCCCGCGATCCCGAGCGCCTCGATCATTTCTGGGTCAATCCCTTTGGCATGCACTTCGGCCAGATTCGCGCCTCCGACCTCATTCTGGTGAACGACCGGGGAGAGGTGGTGGAAGGCAAGTATCCGGTCAACGGCGCGGCCTTTGCTATCCACTCCCGAGTGCACGCTGCCCGTCCCGATATCGTGGCCGCCGCTCACGCCCATTCCTTGTACGGAAAAACCTGGTCGTCGCTCGGACGCCCGCTCGATCCCATCACTCAGGATGCTTGCGCGTTTTATGACGACCACTCCTTGTTCGCGGATTTCACTGGCGTGGTTTACGAAACTTCCGAAGGCGAGCGCATCGCCGAAGCCCTGGGCAACAAGAAGGCAGCCATCCTGCGCAATCATGGCCTCTTGACCGTGGGCCATAGCGTCGATGAGGCCGCCTGGTGGTTCATCACCATGGAAAGAAGCTGCCAGGCCCAACTCCTGGCCGAAGCCGCCGGCACACCGGTAAAAATCGATGCCGCCAGCGCGGCCGTCACGCAACAGCAGATCGGCTCGCACATGGCGGGCTGGTTCCAGTTCCAGCCGCTGTGGGCGCGCATCGTCCGCGAGCAGCCCGACCTGCTGGAATAAATGTGGGCGCGAGCGCCCCGCTCGTGCAAAGCCTCAATCGACAAACAGCATGGGCATCATCCAATACGCGGCTTCAGCCGGGGTTGAGGACTTCGCGTATCCCTCCGAACGCGTCTTCCTCAGTCATGCGGCCTCAGTCATACGGCGGTCGCGGGTTCGAATGTACGCCGCATCGTATCGCCGCATCGTGTATCATGCCCACCGGGGTACGCAGGAATCTTTCGTCCAGAGGCCTCGCTAATCTCACCATGAACGTGCCGCTTACGCCCATTCGGTGCCTGTACCGGGCTGTTGATCTTTACGGCAAGAAGACCGGCGTGGTTTCCGGCTCAAGCTCATTCACTTACGCCGAGTTCGGGGAACGTTGCGAGCGCCTCGCCTCAGGGCTGCTGTCAGAAGGCATCCGTGCCGGTGACCGGGTCGCCTATCTCAGCTTCAACAACCACCAGCTTCTGGAGGGGTATTACGGGCCGCCGTTGGTTCGTGCCATTTCGATGCCGCTCAATGTGCGGCTACAGCCGGCCGAACTGACCGCCATTCTGAATCACGCCGGCGCCAGCATGCTGGTTTTCGAAAGCGACTTTGCCCCTCTGGTCGATCAGCTGCGAAAAGTTTGCCCCAGCATCCAGAGCTATGTCGCCATCGACCGGCCGGTCCCGCAAGCGGACGTGTTCCTGGAAGACCTGATGGCGCGCGACCGCATCCCGCGTCCCGATATATTCGGGTTCGACGAAAATGAAATCGCCGAGCTCTTCTACACCAGCGGCAGCACCGGCACGCCCAAGGGAGTGACGCTGTCGCACCGCACGCTGTACGTGCACGCGCTGGCTCTACTGGCGTCCTTTCCCTGCAAAGACACCGACGTGGAATTGCATACCATCCCGCTGTTCCACGCCAACGGTTGGGGACGTCCTCAGAGCATCACGATGGTAGGCAGCAAGCACGTCATGGTCCGCCGCTTCGAGCCGGCCACCGTGTTCCGTCTTATCCAGGAAGAGAAGGCCACGGGGATGACCCTGGTTCCTACCATGGCCAACGCGCTGCTCAATTGTTCCGATCTCGGCAAATTCGATCTGTCCAGCATGAAGACGATCATGACCGGCGGCGCCGCCTCATCGCCCGAACTGATCGCGCGCCTGGAGCAGGCGTTCCACTGTGAAGTATGGTCCGGCTATGGTCTCACTGAAACCGCTCCCGTAATCACCACGGCTCAACCCAAAGGCACTCTGGTTTGCACCGACGAGGCCGATCGGCTCAACCATCTGGCGGCCGCAGGCTGGCCGCTGGTCGGCTCCGAAGTGCACGTAATGGATGCCGAAATGCGCGATGTTCCCCGCGACCTGCAATCCGTGGGTGAAGTAGTCGTCCGCAGTGACAACGTGATGGATGGCTACTACCGCGAGGCCGATGCCACCAAAGCGGCCATCACCGATGGCTGGCTGCATACTGGAGATATGGCGGTCTGGGACGAAGAGAATTACATCTACATTGTCGATCGCAAGAAGGACATCATCATCAGTGGCGGCGAAAACATTTCTTCCATCGAGGTGGAAAAGGCCATCTTCGCCCACCCGGCGGTCCTCGAATGCGTCGTCGTCTCTGCCCCCGATCCCCAATGGGGCGAAATCCCGGTTGCCATTGTCGTTCTGAAACCCGGTCAGCAACTGAACGAAGAACAACTGCTTGCCTCGCTCAGGCCTCGCATCGCCAAATTCAAAATGCCCCGTCTGGTGCGGTTCGTCGAAGGTCCGCTGCCAAAGACAGGCACCGGAAAAATGCTGAAACGTGAGCTGCGAGAAGCTTTCTGGAGCGGCAAGGCCACCCGCGTCCAGGGATAAAGCCATGTCATCCTGAGCGCAGTTTCGGCATCGCGGCGCGAAGCAGAAACGGAGTCGAAGGACCGCTATAGCTGCCACAATGCCATTCAGCGCACACTGTTCCCTGCATTCAGGCGGCACCGGAGAAAATGGCGAGGATACACATCTTGAGAATCAGGTTCTTCTTGTCGCTAGGAAATTGATCGAGGTCACGCGAGAATTTGTTGCACATGTCGGGGCTAATTTTGGATCCTTCGCACAAGATGCGCTGCAAGAAGCATTGAAAGAAGCGCAGAATAGGGCAGACGACTACAAGATTGCGAATCCGTTTCAAATCCCCGAAGAAGGCCAACCATGATCCGCGTAATTCTCCCCTTCCATCTCCGAAACCTGGCGCACGTCGGCAGCGAGGTGACGCTCGAAGTCGAAGTCCCCATTACGCAGCGCTCAGTGCTGGATGCGCTCGAGGCCCGCTATCCCATGCTGCGCGGAGCTATCCGCGACCACGACACGCAACAGCGCCGTCCCTTCCTGCGGTTCTTCGCCTGCGAAGAAGACCTCTCTCACGAGTCACCCGACGCCCCGCTCCCCGACGCGGTCGCGTCCGGGAAGGAGCCGTTGATTGTGATTGGGGCGATTGCGGGCGGGTAGCCGCATAGTGACCCATGGTATCGTTTCTTCTCGGTCGCGAATAAAGGAAACCGGATCTCAGGATCATCTGCTATTGCTACGAAAGACATTTCGTCGGGCCTTGATCTGGCCTATGGTTGCTTTTCATTGATCGCGTTTGTGATTATCACGGTCACAATCCTTCAACTTCTGCCGCTTGATTTCACTATGATGCAGAGTCTCGGAATGCTGGTAGGGCTTCCGCTCGTGATGGCAGCGATTGCAGCCGGAGTAGTCGGTACGGTTCTTTCTTTCTTTTATGCGATGGAGGGAATGGCCCCTGTTGATCATGGCGGCGCTCAGCGCTTCGATGGTGCTGGTGTTTCTAGCCGAGGATGAGTGGAAGCTTGTTAGCAGGCGCGTCGAGACTGCGTGGTCTGTTGCCGCCACGGGGACGCTGGTTTTGTTGTGCGTTCGGTGGTTCGCTTTTGTCCGGCGGCGAGCGAAGGCAGTGGGTTCCGAATCGAGGATCTGATCCATGCGCACTCTGGTGGTGGGAGCCGGCGCGATTGGCGGCTATTTTGGCGGCCGGCTGCTTGAGGTCAATCGTGACGTCACATTCCTTGTCCGCCCCAGGCGCGCCGCCGAGTTGGCCGCCCGCGGTCTAAACATTCGCAGCCGCTTCGGCGATGTGACTCTGGCCCATCCCGCCACCAGTCTGGCCGAGAATCTCCGTGACACCTTCGATCTGGTCCTGCTCAGTTGCAAAGCTTACGATCTGGACAACGCGATTACTTCATTCGCGCCGGCGGTTGGACCGGACACAGTCATTCTGCCGCTGCTCAACGGGATGCGCCACCTGGAAATTCTGAACGAGCGATTCGGTCGCGAACGCGTGCTCGGGGGCCAGTGCCTGATTGCAGCCGCGCTCACCGACGGTGAGATCGTGCACCTCAACGACACTCACGAACTATCTTTCGGTGAACAGAACGGCGCGTTGTCGGACCGCGTCAAGGCGATTGCGACTCTGATGGAAGGGGCGCGCTTCAACGCGCACGCGAGCCCAGAGATCCTGCTTGAAATGTGGGAGAAGTGGGTTTTCCTGGCTTCGCTGGCCGGCAGCACCTGCCTGATGCGCGCCGCCATCGGAGATATTTGCGCATCTCCGGGCGGTACCGACTTCATCGTTGGACTGCTGGAGGAGTGCCGCTCGATCGCAGCCGCCGCGGGCTATCCCATGCGCGAAGCGCAGTTGCAACGCGCCCGCAACATGCTGACCGCGAAGGGCGCAACTCTCACTGCCTCGATGCTTCGCGACGTCGAACGCAATGCTCCGATCGAAGCGGACCACATCATCGGCGACCTGCTCCGGCGTGAGAAAGATGGCGGGTCCCAAGGCGAGCATTCACTTCTCAGCATTGCCTATACCCACTTGAAGGCCTATGAAGCCCGCCGGGCCCGCACGCTCCCGACATGAACCACCAATGACTCTCCCTCGAGGTCATTATGCGTTCGAGCTGCTGGACAGTGGCAATTCGCGAATCCGTTTTCCGCTGGCGGCAAAGATTGCATTGCACACCGCGGGCGCGAACGGCGGTACGCCCGGCTCGCCCACTCCCGCCGGCGGTGCGTCGCTGTCCACGATGTGGACTGTGGTTTTGTAGGGAGCCTCATTCATTCGGGCCACGGGATAGTCGTTGAAATTTGACTGCTCGATTACGCCATTCTTAGCCGTAATCGCCCCGCTCCGCACGATGCTGGTGCCGAACACCGCCGCACCTTCGAACTGTGCCCGCGTGGCCTCGGGATTCACCACGATGCCCGCGTCCACGGCGGTGTGTACGGATGGAATTTTCACTTCCCCCTGGTCGTCCACTTCCACTTCGACGACCGTGGCCACGTAGGTCAGGAAGCTGCGGTGCACGGCAATGCCCATCCCCGAGCCCTTGCCCAGTTTTCGTTTTCCCCATCCCGATTGTTCCGCGGCCAGTTCAACCACCCGCCGCATTCTGGCCGTATCCAGGGGATAGTCCGTTGTCGATGCTCCGTAATTGTCGTAATCGGGCGCGGTAGCCTTCACGTCGATGATTCGCGCCGGCCCGATCAGCTCGAGCAGGTATTCCACCGAGTCCCGTCCCGACGCGTGCGCCAGTTCATTGGCAAAAGACTGAGCGGCAAAGGCGTGGTAAATGTTTGCCACTGAACGGAGCCAGCCAATGCGGACATGGTTTTCCGCCGCGCCATTTTCGACGCGATGATTGGGAAGGTTGAAGGGCAAGTCCGTCCAGCCCTGTCCCAAATCGCCGCCGTCGCCGTAGGTGGTATTCAGCGCGAAGGTGGAACCAATGGGCGGAAACACCGAGCGCTGCAGCCAGGCGGTGGGCATTCCTTTTTCGTCCAGAGCAGCCTTCAGATACATGGCAGCCACGGCGTGGTAGTAGTCGAACTTGATGTCATCTTCCCGGCTCCACACCACCTTCACCGGCTTGCCCAGGGCTTTCGACAGAATCGCCGCCTCGGCCACATAGTCCGGTTTCGACTTGCGCCCGAAACCGCCTCCCAACAAGGGCACATGGCAGATCACGTTTTCCTTGGGGATGCCGAGTTCTCCGGCGACGGTCTCCTGCACCGCCTGCGGACTCTGCGTCGGCGCCCAGATCGTAACTTTGCCGTCGCGGAAGTCGGCGAGGGCCACCGGCGGTTCCATTGAGGCGTGCGCCAAAAGCGGTACGTAGTACTCCGCTTCCATCATCTTCCCGCCCTTGGCAAACACCGCATCCACATCGCCGATATTCCGCGCCACCTTCCCGGGTTTACGGGCTGTGCTCTGCAACTCCTTTTTGTAGGGGTCTGAGTTGTAACCGGCGTTGACGCCGTTGTCCCAGGTCACATTCAACTTCTTGCGTCCTTGAAACGCGGCCCAGGTATTGTCGGCAATTACTGCCACGCCACCCAGAGGCTGGAAAAGATGCGGCGGGGTAAAGGGTTTGATCGGAATCGTTTGCTTGACGCCTTTTACTTGCAGTGGAGCTTTGTCGTCGTAAGACTTGACCTTGCCGCCCAGCACGGGAGGATGCTCAACCGAGGCATAGACCATGCCCTCGAGGCGCGCATCCATGCCAAACCCGGCCTTGCCGGTGCAGAGGTCGGTCAGGTCGTAGCTGACAGCCCCTTTGCCGATATATCGCCAGGCGCCTTTTGGCTTGAATTGCAGTTCTTCTTTCTTAGGTACGGGCAGCTTGGATGCCGCCGAAGCCAGCTCTCCGTAGCCCGCTCTGCGGTTGCTACGCCGGTGAACGATCGCGTGCAGATCAGAGTGGCACTCCGAAACCGGCACGCCCCATTTCTGGGCTGCAGCCCGGGTCAGCATCAGCCGGGCCGTGGCTCCGGCCTCGCGCATGACGTCGTAGAAACTACGCACCGAATGTGACCCGTCCGTGTCCTGATCTCCGTAGCGTGGGTCACCAATCGCCTGTTCCAGTTTCACCCGCTTCCAGTCCGCATCCAGTTCATCGGCGAGAATCAGGGGAACGGAAGTGCGGCTAGTGGTGCCCATCTCCGAGCGATGCGCCACCAGATAGACGGTTCCATCCGTATCGATTCCCACAAACACGCTGGGGTGCAGGGTGGCATGGTCGGCGTGTGTGCCGGCTGACATCTCGGCGGCCCACAAGAAGTCGGGGACCAGGCGCACACTCAGGACCAGCGCTCCGCTGGAAACGATGCCTTTCAAAAAACCGCGCCGGCTGACGTTCAGGATGCTGTTGCTCATGCGTTTTCTCCCGCGGCCGCCTTGATGGCCGCCCGAATTCGCTGGTAGGTGCCGCAGCGACAGATATTTCCGGCCATGCCGCCTTCAATGTCCGCGTCGCTGGGCTGGGGCTTTTCCTTCAGCAGCGAGATGGCTTGCATGATCTGTCCCGACTGGCAGTAGCCGCATTGCGGCACGTTGAACTCGATCCATTTCTGCTGCACCGGATGCAATCCGTCCTTGGAAATGGCTTCGATCGTAGTGATTTCTTTCCCCGCCGCCGCGCTCACATTGGTCACGCAGGAGCGGATGGCCTTGCCGTCCTGGTGCACCGTGCAAGCTCCGCACAGAGCCATGCCGCAACCGAATTTGGTTCCGGTCAGGCCCAGGACATCGCGCACATACCACAGCAGTGGCAGGTTAGGATCGCCGTCGAATGAACGCTCCACGCCATTGACCTTGAGCTGGATCATGTTTTTGCCTCAACCTTCTTTTTCCGGCCCTATTGTTCCAGAAGAGCCCGATGAAAGTCTAATTCGTGTTATATGGAGATGTAGCCATGGGGGTAACGTCAGTGGTTTTTCGAACAATGGTCCATTTCAGAATTATCGCTTGTTCTCTGGCGACGTTGTTCCTGTTGCTTCTGATTTCTCCTCGCGCCCGGGCGCAGAACAATCCGGAAAAGGTCAGTGTCGAAGTACATTTCGATCAGCCCCAGGGCTCGATGTCACCAATCTGGAACTATTTTGGCTATGACGAGCCTAACTACACGTATGCGCCCAATGGCAGGAAGTTGCTCGGCGAACTGGCGGCGCTCGCGCCAACGCCGGCCTATGTTCGAGTCCACAACCTGTTGACCACGGGTGACGGCGCCGCATCTTTGAAATGGGGATCGACCAATGTCTATACCGAGGACGCCGCTGGCAAACCCGTCTACAGCTGGGCAATCCTGGACCAGATTTTCGACGCTTTTCAGACCGCGGGCATCAAGCCGCTGGTTGAAATCGGTTTCATGCCGCAGGCGCTTTCAACCCACCCCGACCCGTATCGCCACAATTTCCCCCAAGGCTCGATCTTTACGGGATGGGCCTACCCTCCCAAGGATTATCAGAAGTGGTCGGAGGTCGTCTTTCAATTTGTCCATCATCTGCGCCAGCGCTATGGCGACGCCGAAGTTAAGACCTGGCTGTGGGAGGTGTGGAACGAACCCGACATCGGTTACTGGCAGGGCACGCCGCAGGAATACTTCAAGCTGTACGACTTCAGCGTGGACGCGGTCCTGCGCGCGCTTCCCGAAGCTCGCGTTGGCGGCCCGGACAGTACCGGCCCCGGCAATCCCAAGGCTGCGGAATTTTTGCGATCGTTCCTCGACCATTGCGCCCACCAGCCAAACTACGTGAACGGAAAGATCGGCTCGCATCTGGATTTCATCAGCTTCCATCCCAAGGGATCTCCGAAGTGGCAAGGCGATCACGTGCAGATGGGCATCGCCCGCCAGTTGTCCGCGATCGAGCAGGGCTTTCGGATCGTGGCATCTTTTCCGGAATGGCGGCACACTCCCATCGTGCTGGGCGAGTCCGACCCGGAGGGCTGCGCCGCCTGCTCAGCTCGCGGCAATCCGCAGAATTCCTATCGCAACGGACCGCTCTACGCGGCTTATACAGCCGAGACCTTGAACAACATCCTCTTTCTTGCCAGTCGTGAGCGGGTGAATGTTCTCGGCGCGGTTACCTGGGCATTTGAATTCGAAGGCCAACCCTACTTTGAAGGCTTCCGCACGCTTGCCACCAACGGCGTGGACAAGCCCGTGCTGAATGCTTTCCGGATGTTCGGTCTGCTGGGCGAGCAACGCATAACCGCGACCAGTTCAGGCGCGTTGCGTTCGGAGGACGTTGTCCGCGACGGTGTGCGTGGACAGCCGGATATCGGCGTGATTGCCGCCCGGAAAGACCACGAGGTTGAAGTCCTGATCTGGAATTACCACGACGATGATCTTCCGTACGCCGAGACTTCCATTGACCTGGCCGTGAGCGGGCTGCCAGAAAAAGCAGGTCGAGGTCTGCTCGAACACTTCCGTGTCGATGCCAGCCACAGCAACGCCTTTACGGTGTGGAAAGAAATGGGGTCCCCGCCGTCACCGACTGACGGCCAATACGAACAATTGCAGCGCGCGGGCCAGTTGCAGCTGCTCAGTTCTCCGGTGTGGGTGCCGATCGCGCAAGGTATCGTCCATCTGCGATTTGCTCTGCCCAGGCAGGGCCTTTCTCTCATACGCGTTGGGTGGGAGTGAGCTTGGGAGTAAGTTCCAGGTCTGCCGCCCGGAGGCTCGTCTCGGTTGAACCAGCCGTGTCATGAAATCCGTTTCGCTTCTCAATTCATTCGATGACTTCAAACTGTTCCAGCGCAGCTTGGTTGATCGCCAGGCCCAGGCCGGGGACGTTTTCGTCGAGATCAATGAAGCCGTCTTTGGCCTTGGGCTCGCCGGTGAAGATGTACCAGAACAGTTCATTCCCAACTTCGACGTCGACCACGGGAAAGTATTCCGCCATGGGCGAATTCAGGCTGGCCATTACGACGTGATAGTTGTGCATCTGGCCGGCATGAGGAATCACCGGAACTGAATATGCTTCTGCCAGCGCGGCAATCTTGCGGGCCTGGCTGAGGCCGCCGACCCGATTGGTATCGAACTGAATGTAGTCCAGCGCGCGGGCCTCCAGCAGGTCGCGAAACCCGTAGGCCGTGAACTCGTGCTCGCCGCCGGCAATCGGAATCCGTCCGTACGCCTTCAATTCAGCATAACCGTGCACGTCATCGGGGATGACCGGCTCTTCCAGCCAGCGCAGTTGAAACGGTTCGAGCAGCGGCAGCATCCGCTTGGCATAGTCGAGCGTCCATCCCATGTAAGCATCGGCCATCACATCGATGCCATCGCCGACGGTTTCGCGCACGGTGCGAACCAGATTGAGATTGCGTTGCATCCCGGCGGCGCCGTCCGTCGGTCCCCAGCCAAAACGAAGCTTCATCGCCTTGTAGCCGTCTGCCTTGTAACGCTTCGCCTCGGCGGCCACTTCGTTCAACTCGACGCTATAAAGGCGGCTGGCGTAGACCGGAATACGCGGCTTGGTCCTGCCCCCAAGCAGGCGATAGACCGGCTGTTTCGCCGATTTGCCCAGAATGTCCCATAACGCGATATCCACCGCGCTGATCGCAACCATGCCAATGCCTTTGCGCCCGAACGCCATGGTCTTGCGATACATCTGTTGCCACAGGAACTCAATGTCCCAGGGGTCCTTACCGATTAACAACGGTTTGAGATGGAGGTCGATTACCTGTTTCGTGACCTGGGGCGCGAGCGCGGCGTTGCCGATCCCAACCAGCCCGTCGTCGGTGAAAATCTCGACCACCAGCCAACCATGAAAGGTGAAGGTCTGCATGGACGCTTCCGGCAGGTTCAGCAGGTCCATGGGATTGGTGCAGAAATGGGGCGGCAAGGGAACTGTCTTTCCGCGCCACTTCATTACGCGGGTGCGAATCTCTTTGATTCTCATCAAGCTCCCGGATAACTGAATTTCCGTTCCAGGTTGAGGGGCTGAATCACAGGAACGGTAGCAAGAATAATAACGAAGGCGATGACATGAAACATGCCCGCCAATGAGAATACGACACCATATCCAAAGCCGTGGTCCAGCAGATATCCGACCAGCTCTCCAAAAGCGATTCCTCCCATGGCGCCCCCGAAGCCAACCAGGCCAGCCACTGACCCGACTACCTTGGCAGGGAATAGATCGGTCGGAAGCACCATGACCAGGGTGGACCAGGACTGCTGCCCGAAATACGCCAGGCTGAATATCGCGAGCGCCCATGCCACCGGAAGCCGCGGAACCAGGAGAATGGACGGCATCACCGCCGCGCTCAACCCGAGCGCCAGTTTCCGGGCCACGCCCAGCGAAAACTTGCGTCTTACCAGGTAACTCGAAAACCAACCGCCAAGAAGACAGCCGACGCCAGCCGCGGCATAAGGAATCCAGGCAAACGTGCCGACGGCCTTCAGATCAAATCCGCGCGCATCGTATAGATATTTTGGAAGCCAGAACAGATAAAAGTACCAGGCCGCGTCGCTAAGAAATTTGGCGCTCACCAATCCCCAGGACTCGCGAATGCGCAGCAAATCAACCCAGCGCAAGTCTGGTACGGAATCCGGGAGCCCAGAAACGGAAGCAAATGGCTCACCTCCGCCAAGGTCGGGGGATTCCGGCGGCGAAAAATAAGACGAGACCCACCACAAGGTCCAAAGCAAGCCGAGTCCGCCCGTGATCACAAAAATCCACCGCCAGCCGGCATAGCTCAGAACTATGGCGATCAGCGGAGGCGCAATCACCGCTCCCACGGCCGTGCCGGCGTTAATAATGCCCATCGCGGTCGCCCGTTCTTTCGCCGGGAACCATTCGGCCACCGCGCGCGTGGCTGCGGGAAAGCCGCCGCCTTCTCCCATCCCCAGAAGAAATCTGCTGCCCATCAACATGGCGAAACCGGTGGCCAGAGCATGGCTGGCGTTGGCCAGCGACCAGAACGTCATGATCACGGCAAACCCAATGCGGGTGCCCAAGGCATCCACCAGCTTTCCTCCGCCCAGGTACATCAATGCGTAGGCAAGCAGGAATGCCGATTGCAGGGCGGAGAAGCGTTGATTGGACAGCGGGATATCTCTGGCGATTGCGCTGACGGCAACCGGGAGCGTCTGGCGGTCCAGATAGCTGATGGCGATAGCAACGCTAACCAGGATGGCGATTCGCCAGCGCAGCAATGCGGTCGTCCTCGATTCTGCCTGTCTTTTGGAGTGTGTCGAACCGCTTACCGATTATTTGCCCGGCGCCCGCCTCAAGCTTTGACCACCGGAGTCCACACCTGCATCGCCGTCTGCTCCCGGTTGGACCAGGCGTAGTACGGAATGAACGTCAGCGGAACCCGGCGGCTCTGCATCTGGTGACTGCGGTAGGGCGAGTACAGGGCCTTACGTGAAGCGGCCTGGTCGTAGGCGGCGCCGGTGTGTCGAAGCACGACCACGCCTCCCAGCAGGTCCTTCTTGAACTCGCTCTGGAATTGAGCTTCCGGCTTCGGCCCCAGGTCCACTGCCAGGTCAGTCATCGCCACTCCGTCAGGCTGGTCGAGTTCTTCCATGCAATAAACCAGTGGACCGCGCTGCACTGCGACGCGTCCCGTGTCGTCGGCCACCTGCGGATTGGCTTCGAGCACCTGCACCGGCATTTCCATTTGCAGGTGGATGATGTCGCCCGGCGACCATTGCCGGCGGATCGCCATATATTCTCCCGGCTTCGCCCCTGCGACTTCTTTGCCATTCACGCTGACTTGCGCGCTCTCGGCCCATCCCGCAATACGCAGATAGAAAGTGAAGTTGGAAGGTTGAGCAGGGGTGACCGTGATTTCTACCTTGCCCTCCCACGGATAGTTTGTCTTTTGCGCGACTTTCAACCCGACGCCGTTTTCCAGGTGCCAGTCCAGTTCCGAATTGTCGTATAGGTGCAGGTAGATCCCGTCGCTGCCGGTGCTGTAAAAATATCCAGGCAGGGAAGCAAACGTGCGCTCGAGATTCGGCGGGCAGCATGTCGTGTCATACCAGGGGTTGCGGATCTTTTCTCCCGTGGCCGGGTCAAATGCCAGCGGGTTGCGGTAACAGTAGAGCGTTCCATCGAGCGACATTCCGGAATTGATGCCGTTGTAGAGCGCCCGCTCGATTACGTCGGTGAATTTTCCGTCGCCGGTCGCGGCCAGCATGCGCCAGTTCCACATCATGTTGCCGATGGCGGCGCAGCTTTCTCCGTAGGCCCGATCATTGGGCAGTTCGTAGGCGTTGCCGAACGCTTCGCCGTCCGAGCGCGAGCCTACTCCGCCGGTCACATACATTTTGGTGGCCGTCAAATCGTTCCAGAGGGTATTCAGCGCGGTCCAATAGGCCGGGTCTCCGGTCTCCATGTAGTAGTCGGTGGCGCCGCAGCAGGCATACATGGCGCGCACCGCATGTCCCTCAAGCTTGGTCCTCGCGGTAAACGGGGTCCCGCAAAACATGTAGACGGTCCGCTCCACCGGCAGCTTGATCCGCTCGTCGCCATGCAGGATGTACCCCGCCAGATCGAGCTGCCGCTTGTCCCTCGTCATGCGGTACAGCTCGATCAGCGCCAGCTCGATCTCAGGGTGTCCGGAGACGATCGGCCGCTTGGGTGCGGGCCCGTAATTTTGCATCAGGAAATCGTCGGCAAAGCGGATGCCGGCATCGAGCAGACTGGCGGTCGCCGGTGGCCCGGTAGTAGGCAATCGCCCCCTGCAACATGTGTCCAATACAGTAGAGTTCGTGGCCGGTGGTTTGTGTTTTCGGAAGCATCCGTTCCGACTTGCGGTCGCCCACATAGTAAGTATTCAGATAGCCGCTGGGCTCCTGCACGGCAACGATGTCCCCTATCATTTTGTTTATGGTCGCGCGCAGCTCGGGACGGTCGCCCGATTGCAGCGTGAAGGCTGCGGCCTCGATCCACTTGTACACGTCGGAGTCGGAATATACGGGCCCGGTCTGCGCCGCCGTGCTTTTGCCGGCCAGGCGGCGGAAGTTGTTCATGCGGCCATTTGCTTCCAGCAGATCGTGCATGGTGGGAATGCTTTTGTCGACGTTGGTCTCGCGCCGCTGGGCCCAGAAACCAGTCTGGATAGTGACCGCCCGCACCGGAATGTCGCGCAGCCTGGCATGTGGCGACCTGGCAAGATTCTCAATGCCCTGGTCTTTCCATCCGGGACTGTCGGTCAGAGCAGGAGGATCAGACGCGGCCATCGTTCCAGGCCTGCTCCCATCGCCGGCAAAGAGCTGGCCTGCGGGCAAGGACGAAATGGCGGCGGTCGTGATCGCCGAAGTCACAAACTGCCGTCGTGAGATCTCTTTTCCCTTTGCCATCCCATCCTCCCCGAGCCCTGTTCGTACAGGGCGAATCAAAAAAGGTTCTTGGCGCGACGCGTCGATTCACAACCTGCGCGGGTAAACGGTTATTCATCCCGGCCCGGCGAATAAACGAACGCACCTCTATGACTTAATGCGCCGAATAGTGCTTGGTCTTCTGCGTCCGGGAATTGAAGACGTCAAAGCTCCCGTCAGGGTGGGCCGTCAACTCCAGATCGTAGCCCGCATCGGGACCGTCCGGGTTCGCGATGAACTCCGAAGCGACATTATGCGCCGCGCCTCCCTCTTCAGAGAAATGCAGCTGCCAGAGGTCTTCCAGGCCAGGCGACTTTTCGATGGTGTCCCAGACCGAAGGACTGCCGCCCTTCGTGGCCCCGTTGTCCATGATCGCCACGCGAGGAGCGATCCCATGCACGAAAGGCGGACTGCTGCTTTGCGCCCAGCCATGATGAGACACGATGTAAATGTCGATCTTCCCAATCTTGTTGGCCGGGCACATCAATTCCATTTCCTTGTCGTGCGTAAGGTCGCCCAAGTCCAGGATTCTCAGTTTGCCGAAATTGATCAATGTCCCCAGGGAACGCATGTTTTCGGTTTTGTCCGCGGGGTACTGCTCGGCATTCTTGCAGTTCGGATTTTCCTGCCCCGCGCCAGGCAGCGGCTTGTCGATCAGGGCCCCGTCCGAGCTGATGATCGTGGCCCGCATTCCTTTGACCGGCAACAGGTCCCCGGGCTTGGGACTGATGCGCTGGTATTTCCCCGTCGCCAGCAGGGCCTGGTACGCTTGCCAGCCCTTGACTGTGACTGCGTCGGTGGTCTCGCGGTTCTCGCCGTGGTCAATGAACGTTCCAACTGGAATGCGCGCCGCCAGCTGCGGAGCGCCGCCCACGTGATCAGTGTGAAAATGGGTGATCAGAACGTAGTCAATCTTGCTGATTCCCGCCTTCTTGGCTGCTGCCACAATTCTGTTCGCATCGCGGCCATCGTGGTCGGGCCAGCCGGTGTCGATCAGCAGCGATTGCCCTGCGGGCGTAACAAATAAAGTTGCCTGCCCGCCTTCGACATCCACAAAGTAGATGCGCAGGTCTTTGTCCTTTTGCGCAGCGGGCGCGGCCCAGGATGCGACCCCCAGCCCAATACTCAAAAGCACCGCAAACACCGCTTGCCGCAGGAGAGTCGGCTTGATCCGTAAGCAAGATATGAAGCGAGTGCAAGTCATGTTCAAGGCCCCTGAGCTATCTTCCGTCAATGAAGTTCGACACAGATCATCAACCCCGGTTCTCCTTCCCGTCAAGAACCGTCCCCGAACAAATACTTACAGCGCCCGCCCCGCGCTGGCGCCCGATGCCCATGCCCACTGGAAATTGAACCCGCCCAACTGTCCAGTTACGTCCACTACTTCGCCAATGAAAAACAGACCAGGTACTTTCCGGCTTTCCATGGTTTTCGCCGACAACTCGTCGGTATCAACGCCTGCCGCCGTTACTTCGGCCTTGGCATAGCCCTCCGTGCCGGCCGGAACCACAGCCCATGCATGGATCTGGCGCTCCAGATCCCGGAGCGAGGAGTTCGTCCATCTCGCGGGTGTGTGTATCTCCGCCCAGCGGTCGGCAAGCCGGTGCGGAAGAAATTTGCGCAACGCAGTTCGTAACGACGCGATATTCCGCGGGACCGTCTCTTCGAAAAGTTCGGCAGTCACCTCATGGCCCGGTGCCAGGTCTATAAGGAGTGCCTCCTTCTTCTTCCAATAGGAAGAAATCTGCAGGATCGCCGGCCCACTGAGCCCCCGGTGAGTAACCAGCATCTTTTCGCGGAACCGCTGGCCTGCGCACGCGGCGACCACTTCGGCGGATACGCCGGCCAGGTCGGTGTAGCGGCGGCTATCCTGCGCATCGAAAAGGAGCGGCACCAGCCCCGGCCGGGTTTCGAGGACCTTCAACCCGAATTGTCGTGCCAGGTCGTAACCGAATCCAGTAGCTCCCATCTTCGGAATCGACAATCCGCCCGTGGCCACGACCAATGCCGGAGCGCGAAATCCTCTTTCCCCGGCCATGGCCACAAAGCCATCGCTGCGCGTCACTTCCTGGATTGCGATGTTCGCAAACAGTTGCACTCCACTTTCACGGCACTCCTTTTCGAGCATGTCGAGAATGTCTTGAGCGGAGTGATCGCAAAAAAGCTGTCCCAGAGTTTTCTCGTGGTACGGGATGCGGTGCTTCTCAACCAGCGCGATGAAATCCGCCGGGGTATAGCGTGCCAATGCCGATTTGGCGAAATGCGGATTGGCCGAAATAAAGTTGTCCGCGGAACAGTGGCGATTCGTGAAATTGCAGCGTCCGCCGCCCGAGATGAGAATCTTCTTGCCCAACCGCTCGGCACGTTCGAGAACGGCAACCCGCCGCCCTCGTCTCCCGGCTTCAATGGCACACATCAACCCGGCAGCGCCGCCGCCGAGAATTAAAGCGTCATAGTTATCGGCCAAGAGAGCTCATGAGCCTGCAAAATGCGGTAAAAGTGGAAACGGTACGGGTTAGATGTAGTCGAACAGGGCCATGAAGCCAAAATCCATGTGTAGCTGCTGATGACAATGAAACAGCGTGAGCCCGGGGTTATCGGCCGTGAAATCAACCTCGACTTCCTGATAGCCGCCGACCATCACCACATCTTTCAGCACCCCGGACGTCCTCTGTCCGGCAAATTGGGTCAGTTCGAAACTGTGGCGATGCAGATGGATGGGATGAATATCGTCACTCGCATTCCGCATGCGAAGGCGGTAGCGATTGCCTTGCTCGACACGAAACATGGATTGCATGCGTTCTTCCGAGAAGGCGACATCATTGATGGTCCACAGATTGAAGCCCTCCTGTGCCGCATTGTTCTTGGCAAAAGTCATGTCGAAAACCTGATCAGGTTCTGGCGCCGACGCCGTGCCGCCGAACCTGGCATAGTTCCAGCGAAACGGTTTCGGAGCCACCCACTGGGGCTTGCCTTTCGCTCCTGCGTATTCGACCGCGATACCCATGCCATGATGGCGATCATCGTCTGCCAGATCGCCCATGATCCATACCCCGGGATGATTCATCTCCACCACGGCAGACACCCGTTCCGCCGTGCCCAGCCAGAGCCCCGAAACCTGCGTGGGCCTGGGAATTACATTTCCATCCAGGGCGACAACGGTGAAGGTGTGTCCGGGCAGCGCCAGGCTGCGAATCTCGGTCGCACTTCCATTCAACACATGGAACAGCACTCGCTCACCTTGCTTTACCCGTATCGGCTCGCCGTGGCCCAGCATCCGCCCGTTGATGGTGAAAGATCCATAGCCAACCTCGAAGCCGTGCGGCGCGCCTTTCGCGAGAGAAGCTTTCATCGCGCTCTCGCCGGTATCTTTCAGGCTTCCGACCACAGTCGCCGGGGACAAGAAATCCATTGCCATATCGCCGCCGCGGCTGAACGTGGGTTCGAACTCCTTCAAAGTCAGGAAGACTTCGCGATCGTAGTCGCCCGGATTGTTTCTCGGTTCGATGTACACCGGACCAACCAGACCGCTGTACTGTCCTGCGCTCAGGTCGGCCTTGGCGTGCACGTGGGTGTGATAGAAGCGAAATCCCGAAGGCTTGGGGACGAACGAAATGCGGCGGCTTCCATGAGGCGTGATGAAAGGCGTGCCTTCCTCCGCCGCTCCATCCACGTCGGTGGAAAGAAATTGCCCGTGCCAATGCAATTGTTCAGGCCGGTCGGTCTGGTTGTGGATGTCGATGGTCACCTGCCTGCCCTCTTTCAGACGCAGAAGCGGGCCGGGAAACTGGCCGTTGTAGGTGGTCGTGGAGAGGATGCGATTCGGCGCAAGTTCGATGGGCTTGACTGCGATGGTAAGGGTGTAATCCGCAGGGCGGTCTGTCGGCGAGGCGCGTTCCTGGGGAGGCACCTCGGTTGATTGGCCAAACAGGTCAACAGAAGGGAGCAGGGAACTGCCCGCGATAGACCCCGCCGCCTTCAGGAATTTTCGACGCGAGAGGGACGAACCTGCCATGGTGTCTTTCGATCAACGCGAAAATGAATGTCCTCTCGCGAGAGCATTCGAGGAGGCGCAGCCTACTTTCCCGTGTAGGTGATCCTCCAGATACAGCCGCCGGCATCATCGGTGACCAGCAGCGATCCGTCCGGCGCGACCGTGACCGAAACCGGACGTCCCCACACGTGCCCGTTGTCAACCACGAATCCAGTCATGAAGTCCTGATATTCGCCGCTGGCATGTCCGGTCTGATGCAGAGGCACGCGAATCAACTCGTAGCCCACTCGGACGGCCCGGTTCCACGAGCCATGTTCGGCCGCGAAAAGATCTCCCTGATACTCCGCCGGGAATTGTTTGCCATCATAGAAGGTGATCCCGAGCGATGCGTTGTGGGGGTTTAGTATGACGTCCGGAGTGATGACTTTGTCTTTAAGCTCCGGGTGTTTGCCCTTGTGCCGGGGATCCTGATGGCCGCCCATGTACCACCATGGCCAGCCGTAGAAGCCGCCCTCCTGCACGTGGGTAATGTAGTCGGGAACCAGATTGTCTCCCAACCCGTCGCGTTCGTTGACCGAACACCACAACTCGCCGGTCTTGGGATTCACAGCCAGTCCGACGCAGTTGCGAATGCCATAAGCGTAAATCCGCATGTTTGAGCCATCTGGATTGAACTCCAGCACGTCGGCGCGGTTCTTCTCGGCCGGGGTCGTGTCCGGGTCGTCGATGTTAGAAGCGGAGCCCACCGAGGCAAACATTTTCTTGCCATCGGGCGAGAACTGGATGTTGCGTGTGGAATGCCCCGCGCCACTCGGCAGGTCCGCAAGGTGCTGGGCCGGGCCGCGCGCCTGCAAATCGCCATTCTGATACGGGAATCGAACAATTGAGTCGGTGTTGCCGACGTAGACCCACTCCGGATTCGGACCTGAAGGATAAAAGCTGATGCCGAAGGGCTGGTTCAGTCCGCTGGCGAAAACCGCCGTCTGTGCCGGCTTGCCGTTGCTGGTGATCCCGCGGAAGACTCTGATGTCGCCGGCCTTGGTCTCGGCCACGAAAAAGTCGCCATTGGGCGCGGTACGAATGATCCGCGGATCATCAAGCCCGGCCGCGTATTGCTCCACTTTGAAGCCCGCTGGAACCTGCGGCCATGCGCCTTCCGGACGCGCCACAACTTCGGGGCCGTTGCCCGCTGACGCAGTCGCGAATGGCGCGGGAAGGTCTTGCAACGTGATCTTACGAATTTCTCCCGGCTTCTCATAACGGAAGTCGGTAAAGGGTGGTTTTGGAGGCGGCGCGTTCAACTTCGTGGCGGCCATTGGCGCTGCGGGTGCGCTGCTGGCCTGTGCACTCTGCGGCTGCCCGAACGATTGCACGTAGCTCACGATCTGCCAGCGCTGTTGCTTGGGCAAAGTTGCCCACGAAGGCATGCCATTGCTAATGTCGCCCTTGGTGATGAACCAGAAAAGTTCGCCGGCGGTTACCGCCTTGATCCTTTCCGCTTTCAGTGGAGGAATATTCCCCGAGCCTTCGCCATTCTCACCGTGACAGCGGGCGCAGCGCAGATGGAACAACGCCCGGGCGTGAGCTGGCCGCTGACCTTCGTAGGGGTTCTTCAGGCCCTTGGCTGACGCGGGTGCGTTATGGAAGTTCGGGTTTTGGGCCTGGGCCCAGGAAACCAGAAGAACCGCGGAAACTGCGAGTATGGCAAGTGGACCTTGAGACATGCGGGCGATGGCTTTCAAAACTGTCCTCCGGAAGCGCGACTCCAGTCTATAAAAAAATGTCACTCCGGCCAAACCGGAGCAAATCCCCGGTTCACAACTCCGACCTCTAGATTTGCTAAAGTAAGCCTGCCAGCCTTCAGACGATAGGCAGGAACTCCGAACGCTGTCAAATTGGAAAACCTCAAGAAGCATTTCAGGAAGTCTAAAAGCATCGCCGCGTTTGAAAATGCTGTTTCGGCGCGAGCGGCGAACCCGTGACCGGAAGTAGTGGATGCCAAAAAGGACGTCGCCACGAAAGCCGAGCCTGACCCTTTATAATTCACTCCAGCAAAACTGGCACAAACCAGCGTGCGCGAGGGGTCATTGATGGGTTATCCGCTTCTCGATCTTACAAACAATACCGCGGTTGTGATCGGCGGCACCAGCGGCATCGGACTTGCTCTCACCCGGGCGCTGGCTCAAGCTGGCGCTAACGTGATTCCCACCGGCCGGCGAACCGAACAGGTCGGCGCCGCGGTCTCTGAAGTCAAGGCGCTCGGCCGGAGGTCGCTTGTCCAAACCTGCGATGTCACCGATACCGCTTCCCTGGACCGGCTTTTGCAGGCGGTGAGTGCCGAGTTCGGCGAGGTGCAGATTCTGGTAAACTGCGCCGGCCGCACCAAGCGGACGCCCACGCTAGACGTCCCTGAATCCGAATGGAATGCCATCCTCGAAACCAACCTGAACGGAACATTACGCGCCTGTCGCGTATTCGGCCGGCACATGATCGAGCGTGGTTACGGCCGCATCATTAATATCGCTTCGCTCTCCTCGTTTGTGGCGCTTTACGAGGTCGCCGCGTACAGTGCCAGCAAGGCGGCGGTGGCTTCCCTGACGAAGTCGCTCGCCATCGAATGGGCCAGGTCGGGTGTTTGCGTCAATGCCATCGCACCCGGCGTCTTCCGCACTGACCTGAATGCTGCTCTGCTCGATGGCACTGACCGTGGCCGCGAATTCCTGTTGCGCACGCCGATGAAAAGGTTCGGAAAGCTGGATGAGCTTGGCGGGGCCGCGGTATTCCTGGCTTCCGCAGCCGCCAGCTTTGTTACCGGCCACGTGTTGGCGGTCGACGGAGGGTTCCTGGCTAGCGGCGTCAACCAGTAGTCTTACGGCAAACGCCGAAAGGCCAACGACCAAGGGCCAACGACCAACGACCAGCGAGAATCATGCTTGTTCTCTCAGAGAATGGCGGGTTCCAGCTTGGGCACCAGCAACTGAATTGCGGCCAAGGCGAGCAAGTACGCGCACCCCGCCATCAGAAACGGAACCATGTAACTGCCCGTCCACTGCAATGTGTGGCCCACAATCGTTGCGATCAACATCCCTCCGATCGAACCTGCCATTCCTCCCATTCCAACGACCGAGCCCACGGCCTGAGCCGGAAAAGTGTCTGAGGTCAGGGTGAACAGATTGGCGGAGAATCCCTGATGGGCCGCGGCCGCAAGCCCGATCAGCAGCACCGCTCCCCATAAACTCTCCATGTTATAAGCGAACACGATGGGGACGACACATACCGCGCAAATCAGCAACGTGATCTTGCGCGCGAAATTGACGCTCCTGCCGCGATGGATCAGCCAGGATGATAGCCAGCCTCCGGCGACGCTCCCTACGTCAGCAATGACATAGATGACCACGATGGGCAAGCCGATCTTCGCCAACGACAGGCCGTGCTTGCGTTCCAGAAAATCCGGTATCCAGAACAGATAGAACCACCAGATGGGATCGGTCAGGAACTTGCCTACCACGAACGCCCAGGTTTGACGATGAGGGATGAGGCGGGCCCATTTTATTTTCGCCATCGGTACCTGGCGGTCACTGCGGATGTAGGCCAACTCCGCTTTGGACACGCGCGGGTGCTCATCCGGCTTGCGATAGAGCAGCAGCCAGAAGATAAGCCAGACAAATCCGAGCGCGCCGGTGATGATGAAGGCCCAGCGCCAGCCCCATTGAATCGTAATCCAAGGCACTACCAGAGGAGTGATGATGGCGCCGACATTTGTTCCGGCGTTAAAGATTCCCGTTGCCAGCGCCCGCTCCTTCTTCGGAAACCATTCGGCTACGGTCTTGATGCTGGCGGGAAAAACCGCCGATTCCCCGAAACCCAGTGCCGACCGGGCAACAATAAAGCTGGTGAAGGAGCTGGCGAAGGCGTGCGCCATCGAAGCTAGACTCCAGAACACCATGGCCAGGGCGTAGCCCAGACGAGTTCCCACCCGGTCCACCAGTCGACCCATCACCACCATGCCCACCGCGTAAGCCGCTTGAAAGGCAAACACCAGATTGCCGTAGTCGATTTCGTTCCAGCCCAGATCGTGTTGCAGTGTGGTCTTGAGAATTCCCAGGACCTGGCGGTCCATGTAGTTCTTGGTGACTCCGAAGAGCAGGAGGGCACAGATGACCCAGCGGAAATAGCCTGCCCGCGAAGACGGTCCAGGGGTCGCCGCTTCGGAATCCGCGGCAGACGCCCAGTTCGCGGAGCTAGCGGCTCGGTCCATAGTTGAGAGGGTTACTTCTTACGCCCGGCTTCCTGTCCGGTAGATCCCTGGTCGAATCCTCGCTGCACGTTGACCACATCAAACTGCCGGGTCTTCGCCTTCGTGGTGGCCACCATCGTCCACAGAAAACAGATGCGATCACCCGGAACCGAACCATTCGGATGATATCCACTGGCCATCAACGCTGCATCGCCATCGCGCACCACCGTGACCACTTCCGGATAGTCTGTACGGTTATACACAAGTTGAATGCCAAATGCTGGATCGGGCATGTCGAAATACACGTACATTTCTTCCGGCAGCTTTAGCGTGCTCGTGGAGGCCAGCTGGTCCAGTTGCTCGAAATGGTAAACCCGCAAGCAGGCCTTAACCGGGTATTGGGGAATGATCCCTAGAGCGAATCCAACCGCTCCCAGATCGAGGGCTCCACCGGTATGCCGTGTGCCAGGTTGTCCTTCCGCGTGGCCAAAACTCGATAGCCGGGATACCGCACGCGCGCTCCAGTGGAGTGCGGGGGTAACTGGAAATGCTCAAGGACTTGATCTACGATCCCGGACGCGCTGACGCCGGAGTCGAAGGAAGGAGCGTTGTGGGAAGAAGGGTTGAACGCCATGAAGACCTGTGAAAGCCCGTTTTCGCGCTCCGGATCGGTCGCAATCTGGTGTGTGGCCTTGCCTCCGGACAACAGCGCGGCCAGCAGGTCCAGCATCAGTGCCAGGCCCGAACCCTTCCAGAAGCCGATGGGCAAAGGACGGTTGGATGCCTCAATGTCGCCGGCAACCCGCGTCAGCCGGCCCTCCGAGTCAAAGCCGCCATCCACCGGCAGCGCTTCACCGCGCTTCCGATACGACTCCAGTGTGCCGTAAGAGAACTGAGACATGGCCATGTCGAGGACAACGTGCCCCTCCAAACGGGGCACCGCGATGACCAGCGGATTGTTGCCGACGCGCGGATCCGAAGCGCCCCAGGGTGGAAGATTAGGCAGCGTATTGGTCCAGCACATTCCAATCACGCCCGCATCGGCAGCCTGCCAGCCGTAACTGCCGCCTCGCATCCAGTGGTTGGTATGGGCCAGCGCTACACATCCCAACCCGTGCTCGCGGGCCAGCCCGATGGCGCGGTTCATGCTGTGGTGAGCGTTCAGATTTCCCGGCCCGATTTTTCCGTCCCAGCGCTCCAGCGGGCCTGAACCTGCCCGCAATTCCGGTTCGGCGTGAATATCGATCGAGCCATTTCGTATCATGGCGACAAACCGTGGAAAGCGGTCCAGTCCGTGCGAGTACACGCCGTCGCGACTGGTGTCGGCGAAAAGCTGAGCACAAAGACGGGCACGACCCGATTCGAACCCCAGCTTCAGCAATACCCGCAACAACGCATCGAGAAGATCCTGATATGAGACTCGAAGCATCGGCTCCTTCCCCCTCTGATTTCGCTGCCAGCATAGCAGGGAGGCGTTAATGTAGGCGCGAGCGTCCACGCTCGTGCTGGCCCATGCACGAGCGTGGACGCTCGCGCCTACATTCTGAACTTCAGTTTTTACGGGTTGACCTTCGACCTGCGCCTTCGGTAGTCTGCGACGCTGGCTTGACATTTGCATTCACCGCGGCTGAACGTAAGAAAAGTCACTAGATCTTCCCAGGCAACCTTAAAGGGACAAAGAACTCAGGATGAACCGATATCGCAAAGTGTTGGGACTGCTGCTGGCCGCGGCGATGATCGTGCTGACCCTGCCGGCGCGGGCGCAGAAGCAACCGAAAGCATTCAGCAAGTGGCCGGCGGGCAGTTCTCCGACCGAAATCGGCAAACGGGTGGCGGAACGGCTGCTCGCGATTCCGCACTCGAATTTTGGCCGGCCCGACCCTCCTCCATTCATTACCTATCCCGAAGTTGTCACCTGGTATGGCGCGCTGACTTTCGCCCGGTTGAGCGGTGACAAGGAACTCGATGCCCGCCTGATCAAGCGCTTCGATCCCCTGTTCGGAGATGAATCCCACCTGATCCCTGTACCGGACCATGTGGACCGGAGCGTGTTCGGAGCTGTACCGCTGGAAATCTATATCCAGATCAAAGAGAAGAAATATCTAGATATGGGACTGAACTCGGCGGACAAGCAGTGGGCAGATCCGACGCCGGATGGATTGAGCTCGCAAACGCGCTACTGGATCGACGACATGTACATGCTGATCATCCTGCAGCTACAGGCCTATCGGGCGACCGGCGACTCGAAGTATCTGGATCGCGCCGCGCTCGAGATGACCACGTATCTGGACAAGTTGCAGCAGCCCAACGGACTCTTCTACCATGCGCCCGATGTGCCGTTTTACTGGGGCCGCGGCGATGGCTGGGTGGCGGCCGGCATGGCGGAAATGTTGCGGTCGCTGCCGGAGAATCATCCGCGCCGCGCGCGCATCATGGAGTCCTATCGCAAGATGATGAAATCCCTGCTGCAATATCAAGGGAAGGACGGAGTATGGCGCCAGCTGATTGATCATCCCGAATCCTGGCCGGAGACTTCGTCCACCGGGATGTTCACCTTTGCCCTGATCACCGGAGTCAAGAACGGGTGGCTGGACCAGAAGATCTACGGCAAGGCGGCCCGCAAGGGCTGGCTGGGACTGGTCAGTTACCTGGAGCCGAACGGCGACCTCCGCAACGTGTGCCAGGGCACCGGCAAGAAAAACGATTTGCAATACTATCTCGACCGCGAACGGCTCACCGGCGACCTCCACGGGCAAGCGCCGATCCTGTGGTGCGCTTCCGCATTCTTACGCTAGACCGCTGAAAATGGACCGGGCCCCAGTTCCAACCACGGCGGGGGTATGCGGCCCCGGATTCGCGCTTGTTATTTGGGGGGAGAGATGAGACTCCGCCATCCATTTGCGGCCATCCTTGCCGCCGGGAAGACGGGCGTGTCGAGCCGCGGACCGGCTCAAGAATATAGCCCAGGGCGCAAGCCCTGGGGTTAGCGAAGAAATGATCAAGCCCTGAAAGGGCGTAAGAGGCAGCGCACAGGCCCCCGGCACCTGGGCACGACCTTGGGGAACCTCCTCGCAGCGGGCCGATCCTAATAGCCTTTCACTTTGACCACGAAATATGTGAATTCGGGCGAGCCATCGAGCAGGAGCTGATGCGGCGTCCGGGGAGGAATGCGCACCACATCGCCTGGGGAAAGCTTGGTCTTGATGCCGCCCTCGATCCTCCCGTTACGCTTTTCGTGGGGCTCGGTGGTTTCGGCGCCCACCAGAGTGCCGCCGACCACGAGTGTTGCCGAACCAGATTGCACGAAGAACACATCAGCCTGATTCTCGTGCCACTCGGGGATGCCATCGGCTTGCCGCCGCGAAAGCATGAAGGCATCCTGCGCAAAATCTCCCAGAGGGCGCACCGACGTGTGGTGCGCACTGGCATCAGCCTCTGTTTTCAGCGTCTGCGCAAGGTCCTTGAGTGACGCGCCCGTCCAGTGCTCGAATCCTTCCGGCCCCTTTTCCTCCGCGCTGACCATCAACAAGGCAAGCGAAAGTAAACCCAATACCCAGAAGACTCTCATCGTATCCTCACCTCGCAATTGTAGGGCCGGCGTCCTGCCGGCGGTCGCACGGGCATCTTGCCGTCATGCGTCTGCTCCAGGCCCCATTGCGACCACGAAATAACTGGCCGCAGTCGGGCCGACATTCTTGATTCCATGCTCGTCATTCGAACGAACAAACCCCACTCCGCCCGGACCCAGCCGGTAGCTGGTGCCGTTGACCGAAAGCTCTACCATGCCTTCCCGAATGAGCCACATTTCGGAGTGTACATGATGGTGCGGAGCGTGCGGCGTACCTCCGGCGGGGAGCGTGGTTTCGTGCACCTCCAGTGCTTCGCCCGTGGCCAGCTTGCCTTTCAGGACGTGGCGCATCTCGACATGGTCGAGAGTGTGCACAGGGAGTTTGTCAAACGGATAAATCGCCGAAGGCAGGGAATTGTCCTGCTCGGCGAAACCGTTGACTGCGGCGGTGGTCGACAGGATTCCAGGCAGCAGAACGCAAAGTTCACGCCGTGTGATCGTCATGTGCACCTCCCATGAATGGTATTGTGAAATCCGCCCGGCATCATACCAGAGATTTTCTGGCCAAAAACGCCCTGGTGGGACTGGGCTGGGTCTCCACGCTCGGCATGTTTTATTCGGGATCGGGCTCGGGGGCGACTATATGATCATCCCGTTGATGACGGCGGAAATCTTCGGTATGCAGGTTCCGGGAAGATTGCTGGGAGTAATCCTGACCGCGGTCGGCATCGCGTTGCTCGGGCCCTTAGCTGTGCTGGGACTGCCGGGGCCACGGAATAGGGAACGGCGGAGCACGGTATGAGCACTCAACCCATCCTGCGCCTCGGCACGGTAAAGAGCGTGGCCGGTTTTCGGCAGCATGTGCAGTCGCTCGCTTTGACCATCCCCTGTGACGACGCACTCCTGACAGGAACAGAATCTCCTTTGCGCCAGCCGCTCATCAGTGGCGACATCAACATCGGCAACCGGATCGTGGTGCATCCCATGGAGGGGTGGGATGGCTCGCTGGACGGCAATCCGTCCGAAAAGACGATCCGGCGCTGGCAGCGCTTCGGCCGCAGTGGCGCAAAATTGATCTGGGGCGGAGAAGCAGTCGCCGTCTCGCACCAGGGGCGCGCCAATCCTAATCAACTGGTGGCTGCGGCGCACACTCAAGCAGGTTTGTCCGGCCTCCGCGCCGTCTTGATCGAAGAGCATCGACTGGCGACCGGTTCCGACGACGGATTGCTGGTTGGTTTGCAGCTGACCGATTCCGGCCGCTACAGCCGCCCCAATGCGCATGGACGGCCCGAGCCGCGAATTCTTTACCACCACCCCTTTCTGGACCGGCGCCTCGGCTTGCCCGCCGACTATCCCGTACTGACCGACGCAGAGATCGATGCCGTCATCGAAAACTTCCACCGTGCCGCACTCCTGGCCTGGAGTTTGGGCTTCGACTTCGTCGACATCAAACATTGCCACGGCTATCTCGGCCACGAATTTCTCAGCGCTCACACTCGCGCCGGACGCTATGGCGGAAGTTTCGAGAATCGCACCCGCTTCCTGCGTGAAGTTGTGCAGGGCATCCGTTCCATCGCCCCGGGGCTCAAGATCGCGGTCCGGCTTTCAGCCATTGACAGCGTGCCCTTCCATCCCGATCCGGCGAAGTCTTCTAACGGAAAGCTGGGACCCGGAATTCCCGACTCGTTTGAAAATGAAATTCCGTACCGTTGGGGGTTTGGTGTGAATCCGCTGAACCCGACCGAGTCCGACCTGAACGAGCCCGTCCAATTTCTCTCTCTCCTGGAGCAGCTTGGAATTCGGCTGGTCAATATCACCGCTGGAAGTCCGTATTACAATCCGCACCTGCAGCGGCCCGCGCTCTATCCGCCGTCGGATGGCTACCTGCCCCCGGAGGACCCACTTGTAAGCGTGGCGCGCCAGATGCAAGCAACCCGGCGCCTGAAACAGCAGTTTCCAAACTTAATTATCGTAGGGACCGGCTACAGCTACTTGCAGGATTTCCTGCCGCACGTGGCCCAGGCAGCCCTGCATGAAGGCTGGGCAGACCTGGTTGGAATGGGACGGATGATGTTGACTTATCCGGAACTGCTCTGGGACGCGTCGGAAGGCGGCACCATCGAGCGCAAGCGCATCTGCAGAACCTTCAGCGATTGCACCACCGCGCCGCGTAAGGGATTGCCTTCGGGATGCTATCCGCTGGACAGTTTTTACAAGGATTCCGAACTGATGACAGAGCTAACCATTGCCAAGAAGTCCTGACGGAACACGGAGCCGGGAGATGAGATCCGGGGTAAACGGAATGAAAATCGCAGCCCTGATCGAACAACGGCACCTTCGCCGCAAAGTGCAGGGAATCGCCGCGGCCCTTCTGCCTTACGAGGCGGACGGAAAGATCGCGGTAGCAGCTTTCCAACAACACCTGATCGCGACTCAGCACGCCGGACTGTTGAACGCGGTCAACATGGACACCGGCTACGTCAATTATCTAAGCGAGCAGGAAAAGCACGACGTCTTGCGGTGGACAGTCGAAGCGCTGGGCAAAAGTGTAACGTTCGTTGCCGGGGCCTACATCGAGAATCAAACCGGCGACATCGTCGCTCTCTACCGGCAACAGATGGATCTCATCGTTCATGCCGGCGGGATTCCGATTCTGTTTCAGACGGCCCGGATGCAGGGTCAATCCTCCAAAGAAAAGGCAGCGACCTATCAAGCCGTGTGCCAGGGATATCCCCATGTGCTGGCTTTCGAATTGGGCACGATGTTTACGCCCAATGGAGAAATCTTCGAGGAGGACACCGTCCGTCGTCTGATGGATATTCCCGAGATCAAGGGAATCAAGCATTCGTCGCTCGACCGGCTCATTGAGCTCCAGCGGCTGGCCCTGCGCGACGCGCACCGCCCGGATTTTCGCATCTACACGGGAAACGATCTGGGCATCAACATGATCGAGTACGGCTCGGACTATCTGCTGGGCTTGGCCAGCTTCGCCCCGGAACAATTCGCCGAACGCGACCGGCTCTGGGAAACCGGCGATCCCGCGTACTATGCGCTTTCAGATGCGCTGCAGTATCTGGGAAACGTCGCTTTTCGCTCACCCGTGCCGGCGTACAAGCACTCGGCCGCCGTATTCCTGCATTTGGTCGGACGAATTCCTACTGACTTCGTGCATCCACAAAATCCAAAACGCCCGGCTTGGGAACCGGAAATATTGCGGGACTGCGCTCGCCGCTTGGGTTGTGGATAAGGTCAGCGTTTGTCCACCGGAACCGACACCGCGCCGCCATTGCGCGCCGCCCGATAGATTGCCTCGACCAGAGCGATGCTGCGCCGGCCCTCGCGTCCGTCGCAGATCGGTACTTTGTCCTGCTCGATGGCGCGCACAAAGTCCTCGAACAACGCCTGATGCCCGCGAAAGTCACTGACCACCGCCGATGACGCGCTCTGGTTTGCATCCGGGGCCCCGCCCGCGCTCATCCCGGCAGGAGCATGGCGCAAGTTCACGGCCAGAATATGGTCCTGTTCAAGGATCACCGTGCCTTCGGACCCGGTGATCTCCAGGCGCCGCGGATATCCGGGATAGGCGGCCGTCGTCGCCTGCAGAACGCCCAGCGCGCCGCTGGCAAATTCGAGAATGGCGGCCGCGGTGTCTTCAGTTTCAATTGCGTGCAAAACCGTGGCCGTTCTCGCCTGCACTCGAACCACGTCACCCAGCAGCCACAGCAGCAGATCGACGGTGTGCACCGCCTGGTTGATCAACGCGCCTCCGCCGTCCAGCGCCAGGGTCCCCCGCCACCGCGAACTGCTGTAGTACTCCGGAGGCCGATACCATTTCACCCGCGCATCTGCCAGCAGCACCTTGCCCATGATGCCCGTGCTGATCCACTTTCGAAGTTCGAGAAATCCGGGCTTCACGCGGTCCTGAAACATGACGCCGAGCTTCACGCCGGCGCGTTCCGCCGCTTCGATCAGAGCATCTGCGCGTTGGGTGCTGATGTCGATCGGCTTCTCGGTCAGCACGTGGAGGCCGCGTTGCGCCGCGGCAATGCCTTGAGCAGCGTGCAGTCCGGACGGGCTTCCGATCGCAACCATGTCCATCGGGCGATGCGCCAGGAAGGCGTCGAAGTCCGTGTATGGCTTGGCCCCGTGCTCTTGCCCGAGCGCTGCGACCTTGTCCGCGTTGGTCCCATAGATGGCAGCGATTTCAACTCCAGCCATTGCCCGCGCCGCGCGCGCGTGCGTCTCGCTGATGTTTCCGCCCCCGATCAATCCGATGTGGATGGTCATGCCGTTTCGTCGCCCCGGGCATGGAGTTCAGGCCCGCATCCTCGCCGCTGGTTCAGATGTTACGCTCAACTTGCGAGCGGGCCGCGTCAGCCCGCGTGCAAAAGCTGATTCTCGAACCAGTCCGTTAAGCCGCTTGGGATTCACTCCGACACACCGGTCCCAGCATCAACGTAGGGCATCCGGTCGTGTATAGTACGACACAAAGCGCGTCTCTCCTTTTCACCTGGGCAACGGGCAGCCTCGCGTTCGGTCAGGACGTACACCTCCCGCCCTCCGTCCGGCAGGGGCCAACGACATCCAACATACCGGTACGGACTGAGGAAGAGGTGGACCGGGAGCGGGTGAAGAAGGCCTACGAACTGCTCCAGGAGGAAATCAGGCGCGACACGGATAAATTGTTTAAGCTATCTGCCGAGCTGAAGGAGTCCGTAGACAAGAGCGACCAAGGTATCCTGCCCGCGGACACGGCCAAGAAGGCTGAACAAATTGAGAAACTGGCGCGCAGCATGAAATCGAAAATCAAGCAAACCTACTGAGGAGAGCAATACCGCCGTTAACCTGACGGAGGCCCACCTCGGGCTGGCCCGGCTGGCTACCGATTCCCGCGATTGGACGCCGCTCGCGAGCTGCAAATTGTACAAAGACTGAATCGCTGAATGCAGTCCTTAGGTTCGACAATCGCAACCAGGAGAGATCACCAATGCAATCAGACTTTTCACGTCGGGAGTTTATTGCGGGCCTGGGAGTGCTGGCCGCGGCCAAGACCCGCCTGTCAGCCGCTCCCTTTTCGTCGTCCTCGGCGTCCAATGCCTCCCGCCTCGCCAAGTCGCCCTTCAAGATTGCCGTCATCAACGACGAGATTTCACAGGACTTCGGCCACGCCTGCGAAATCGCGTCCCAGCAGTTTGGCATGCAGTGGATGGAACTGCGCAGCATGTGGAACAAGAACGTAGCCGATCTTGATGCCAACGAAATTACGGAAGCGCTAGGTCTCCTGAAGAAGAACAACCTGCGCGTCACCGATATTGCCAGCCCGCTGTTTAAAGTGGATTGGCCGGGCGCGCCCAAATCCAGGTTCAGGCCGGAACACGATCAATTCAACGCGAATTTCACCTATGACCAGCAGGGCCAGGTTCTGGATCGCGCCATCGAGCTTGCCAAAACATTCTCCACTGACCGAATCCGATGTTTCGACTTCTGGCGGCTTGACGACCAGGGGCCCTATCGCAAGGCGATGAATGACCAGTTGCAGCAAACCGCCGAAAAGCTGCGCAAGATCGGGCTCATCCTCATTCTGGAGAATGAATTCGCATGCAATACCGCCACCGGGGCCGAGGCTGCCAAGGTCCTCGGCGGCGTACCGTCTCCGGCTTTCATGCTCAATTGGGATCCCGGCAATGCCGCCATGTTCGGGGAGACGCCTTATCCCAACGGCTACGATCTCCTGCCCAAGGAGCGGATTGGTCACTGCCACTGCAAGGATGCAATCAAGACGGCCAAGGGTGTGGAATGGGCGGCCATGGGAAAAGGTGCCATCGACTGGGTCGGCCAATTCAAAGCTCTCAAGCGCGACGGCTATCACCATGTCGTGAGCCTGGAAACCCATTGGCGCGGCGCCGGCACGCCGGAAGCTTCAACCATTCAGAGCTGGGCGGGAATGAAAGATGCGTTGGAAAAAGCAGGAGCGCTCTAGGATGGCGCTGCCCTTGAGCGCTGCATGTCAGCGGCACCGACGGGCAGCTTCAGCCCCTGAGGAGCATAGGATTCCAGCCGGCACAAATGGCATAATGCTCAGTCCTGTGACTGGGAGCTACCGTGAGTCCAAAAACAAATGACCCTGGGCAAAAGTACGACCGATAGAGTCCTGACCCACGACGAGGTCCGCCAAATCGTCGCCCAGGCGGCCGCCGGTCTCAACCTCGCGGGCAAGCGCGTGCTCACCATCATTCCAGACGGCACCCGCACCATGCCGATGCCCCTGATGTTCCAGCTTTTTCAGGAGGAAATCGGCACCCGCGCCGCCGCTTGCGACTACCTGGTCGCCCTCGGTACTCATCCCCAGATGAGCGAGGCCCATCTCGCTCGACTCATGGGGCAGCCTGTCGTCAACGGAATGTGCGGCAAGGCGCGGGTTGTCAATCATCGCTGGGATCTCCCCGACACCTTCGTGGACTTGGGCACGATCCCCGCTGATCACGTATCCGAGGCCTCAGGCGGCCTCTTGTCGGAAGCCATCCCGGTTAAGATCAATCGCCTGCTCTTCGACTATGACCAGGTCCTGATTTGTGGGCCGGTCTTTCCCCACGAGGTCGTTGGATTTTCCGGGGGAAATAAATATCTGTTTCCCGGGGTGAGCACCGGAGAAATGATTAACCAGACTCATTGGCTCGGGGCGCTGCTCGGCAGTTACAACCTCATTGGCACGGCTTGCACCCCGGTCCGTGCGCTCATTGATCGAGCCGCTGAAAAAGTGAAGGTGCCCGTCTCCTGTTTCGCGCTGGTCTTGAGACAACAGGACATTGCAGGCCTGTACTTCGGTTCGGCGCCCGATGCCTGGCAACAGGCGGCCGCGCTGTCAGCCCAGGAGCACATTCGGTGGGAGGATCGCCCGTTTCGCCGCGTCCTGTCCGTCCTGCCCCGGATGTATGACGACATCTGGACCGGGGCCAAGGGAATGTACAAACTCGAACCCGCCATGGCCGATGGCGGCGAGGTCGTGCTTTACGCTCCGCACATTACCGAGTTCAGCTATACCCACGGAGCTTTTCTCGACCGGATCGGCTACCACTGCCGCGATTACTTTCTTGAACAATGGAGCCGGTTTGCCGACGTGCCCCGCGGCGCGATTGCGCATTCCACGCACTTGATCGGGCAGGGCAGTTATGACGCCGCGACCGGCGTCGAGACCCTGCGGATCAAGGTAAGCCTCGCCACCGGCATTTCCGAAGAACGCTGCCGGGGCTTGAACCTCAACTACATCGATCCCGCAAGTATCCGGCAGGAAGACTGGCGGGGACGTGAAGATGAAGGCATCAAGCTGGTTCCCCACGCCGGCGAAATCCTCTATCGCCTCAAGACTGGGGCGCTGCGATCTGGTTCTGGTGGCTACTGAACTGAGCTGGCGACGTTGGAGAAGACGTTATTGGCGTTAGAGCCGACCAAGCGTATCGTGCCCACAACCAGAACCAGAATCACCGCCAACATGACCGCGTATTCCGCGATATCCTGTCCCTGGTCTTCGGACCAAATCCTTTGAATTAGCTTGCTCATGATCGACCTCCCAGGCTGCAAATATTGTCGAATTAATGACACATCATGAACGCGAAGTGCTCGATTGTCAATCGGTCATCCGCGGATAAGTGCAGTTTCTTGCGCGCGCCGAAACTCCCGCCCGGCTTAGGTTTTGGAGGATTGGTGGATCCAGGATGGCTGCTACTGCCGTAACCCCGGTAACCCGTTACCGGACACAAGCCCGTGGCGAAACCCTAGCGTAGAAGTTCAGCCGCGGAGCGGGCAGCGTATTCCAGGACGCGCCCGGGAAGCAGGCCGAGATACAGAGTGGCGGTCACGCTGATGGCCAGCGCTCCGCCCAGAGTGGGTGAAACCGGAATCGCCGCCACGTCCTCCCGCGCCTCGCGCATATACATCATCACAATGATTCGCAGGTAGTAGTACGCGCCCACCGCGCTGTTGAGCACGCCGATAATGGTCAGCCCCACCAGATTGGCTTGCAGCGCCGCGCTGAACACATAGAACTTGGCGAAGAAGCCCCCGGTCATCGGGATTCCGATCAGTGACAGCAAAAAAATCGTTAACGTGGCCGCCAGCAGCGGTGATCGACGGCCCAGCCCCGCATAGTCATCCAGCGTGACATAGCGTTCTCCCGCACCCGCGATGTGACTCACCACCGCAAATGCGCCGACATTCATGGCTGCGTACGAGGCGGTGTAAAACATAGCCGCGGGAATGCCATCGTGGGGCAGAGCGGCGAAAGCTACCAGAATATATCCGGCATGCGCGATGGAAGAATAGGCCAGCAGCCGTTTCACGTTCTGCTGTACCAGCGCCCCCACATTGCCCAGGGTCATGGACAGCGCGGCCGCCACCCAGATCAGCCCGAGTCGTCCGGGGGCATGGGCTTCGAACATGATGCGCAGCAGCACGGCAAAGGCGGCCGCCTTGGGCGCGGTCGACATGAATCCGACCACTGGCGCCGGGGCGCCTTCGTAAACGTCAGGTGTCCACACGTGAAACGGAGCGGCCGCCACTTTGAATCCCAGTCCCACGAAAATAAAGGCGACTCCGGTATAGGCCAGCACCGGAATCTCCTTCAATTGAAGGGCGTCGGCGATCACCGAAATGCTGGTGGACCCGGTGGCGCCGAACAGCAGCGCGACTCCGTAAAGGAAGAAAGCCGTGGCAAAGGAACCCAGCAGGAAATACTTCAGTGAAGCCTCACTGCTGATCGCCGCTCGCCGCCTGAAGCCAACCAGCACGTAAGTGGAAATCGACGAAATCTCCAGCGCGATGAAGACCAGCACCAACTCGACCGCCGACGACATCAGGCACATGCCGACCGCGCCAAACAGGATCAGCCCGTAGTATTCTCCCGCGCGCATCTGCTGCGCTTCCATGTACTCAAAAGAACCAAGGATGACCACGGCAGTAATTGCGGTCACCAGAACGTGGAAGAAGGTGCTGAACGCATCCACCTTGACCACGCCCCAGAAACCCAGGCCGGGGAATTGCGACTGGTAGAGAGACGCAGCAATCGCGCCTACCGAGCCGACCAGCGCGATCCAGCCCAGCAGTTTCTGGCTGCGGCGCTCGTCCACCAGCGGTTCGAGCACCATGATCGCCATGCCGAACAGGGACAATACGATTTCCGGCAGAATACGAACGTATTCGATGCCCTGCGGCAGTGTCTGAGTCATTCCTGCGACATTCACTGGCCGACCACCTTGCTGGCCAGCTGCGCAAACGGCGCCAGCGCGGTTTGGATTGCGGGATCGATGGCGTTGAGCCATAGCAGGGGCGCCACGCCCATCACCAGGGCAGCCGCCGCCGCGGGCAGGAGCGCGATCCGTTCGCGTATATCCAGGTCAGGCAGTGTCTGGTTCACGCTGTGCGTAATCTTTCCAAAGAACACTCGTTGATACAACCACAGCAGGTAGCCTGCACTCCAGATCACGCCGGTCGCGCCCAGAACTCCGTAGACCGTCCGCGCCTGGAAGGCTCCGCTAAGCACCAGAAATTCGCCGACAAAGCCATTCAGAAGTGGTAGTCCCACCGATGCCAGCACCATGAACAGAAACAAGCTGGCGTACACCGGCATGGAGGTGGCCAGCCCGCCGAATTCCGAAATCTCGTAGGTGTGGCGACGCTCATACAACGTTCCCGCCAGCATGAAAAGGGCGCCGGTCGAGACTCCATGGGCCAGCATCACAAACATAGCTCCGTCCAGCCCTGCCTGAGTGAAGCTGAAAATCCCCAGCACCACAAAGCCCAGATGGCTGATCGAAGAATAGGCGATCAGCTTCTTCATGTTGGGCTGAACCAGCGCCACCAGCGCGCCATAAATAATGCCGATCAGCGCCAGAATCATCACCCACCAGGCGTTGGCCCGGGCCTGGTCGGGAAATAATCCCAGGTCGAAGCGCAGCATGCCGTAGGTCCCCATCTTCAGCAGCACCCCGGCCAGCAGGACCGACCCCGCCGTCGGCGCTTCCACGTGGGCGTCCGGCAACCAGGTATGGAAAGGGAAGAGCGGAACCTTCACGGCAAAGGCAATAAAGAACCCCAGAAAAAGCCACTGCGCCGCACTGCTGAAATTCGCCACCTGTCCGCTGCGAATCGCGTTCTGGATGGTTACAAAGTCGAACGTCCCAACCTTCGCGTAAAGCCACAGGATGGCTGCCAGCATGAACACGGAAGCGATCATGGTGTACAAAAAGAATTTCACCGCCGCGTAGACTTTGCGCCCATGCCCATACATTCCGATCAGCAGCGCCATCGGAATCAGGGTCGCTTCCCAGAAAAAGTAAAACAGGAACAGGTCAAGCGAAACGAACACGCCGATGAGAGCGGTTTCCAGGACCAGTAAGATGATGAAGAATTCCTTCACCCGCTCGTCAATGGATTTCCAGGAGATCAGCACACACAGGGGTGTCAGAAAAGTGGTCAGCACCACCAGCCACATGGAGATCCCGTCCACCCCCATGTGGTAGTGAATGTTGGGCATAGGAATCCAGGAATGATCGAACTCGTACTGGAATCCGCTCTGCGCCCGGTGAAAGTGAACCGGCAGGTGCAATGACAGCACAAAAGTGAACAGCGATACCACCAGGGCAAACACCCGTATGTCACGATGGCGCCGGGGGAATATGAGCAGCAGAAGGGCGCCCGCCAGCGGAATGAACGTCACCAGCGTGAGAATGATCGGACTCCACTTGTCCACGTCCAACGGGTGAAGGTTCATCGCGTTCCCATCCAGACCATGTACGCGATCACGGCCGCAGCGCCCGCCGCCACCCAGCCGGCGTAAGAGCGCAGGTTGCCCGACTGCATGTGCCGCACTGAATCAGAAACCTCGCGCGCCCCATGCGCACCGTTGTCCACCGCGGCGTCGATCACGTCCTGGTCAATGCCGTGCCAAAGGATCAGGGCAGAGCCCGCGATAAGCGGCTTCACGAACAAGGTCGCGTACAGCTCGTCGATGTAGTACTTCTGCACCACTGCTCGATAAAAGCTGCCCAGGCTGGTTGCGATACGTTGTGGCAAGTGCGGGTTGCGATAGTACAGCAGCCAAGCCAGGCCAAACCCGAGTACCGCGACGGCAACAGAGATCAACATCAACAGCAATTCTCGATCGTTGCCGTGATAAACCTCTTGTGCGCGAAAGCCCTCCAGGTTGCCGTAAAACGCGGGCCTTAGAAAGTTCTCAAAGCGTCCGCCGATGCCGATCCAACCGCCGATCGTTGAGAGCACCGCCAGCGTCACCAGAGGCACCACCATCAGCGGTGGACTCTCGTGAATGCCGCCCTGCTCATGCCCATGTCCATGTGGCGCGGGCGCCCCCGCCCGCGTGTCGTCGTGGGCCAAATCATGTGCTGGCTTGCGATGCGATTCTTCCGCCGACCCGCGATACTCCCCAAAAAATGTCATGAACCACAGCCGGAACATATAGAGGGAAGTGAGAAAGGCGGTAAACAGTCCAATGAACCAGTAAACCCAGCTGGTCTGGTACGCCTGCCACAGAATTTCATCCTTGCTGAAGAACCCGGCGAACGGTGGAATCCCTGCAATCGCGAAAGTGGCGATGGTCATGGTCCAGAACGTCCAGGGAATTTTGGTGCGCAACCCACCCATCTGACGCATGTCCTGCTCGCCATTCACCGCGTGAATGACCGACCCGGCCGCCAGAAATAACAGGCCCTTGAAAAATGCATGGGTCATCAAATGGAAAATGGCAGCCGAAAACGCCCCTACTCCGCAGGCGATAAACATGTACCCCAGCTGCGAGATAGTGGAGTAGGCCAGTACCTTCTTAATATCGGTCTGCGCGATGCCGATGGTTGCCGCAAACAAAGCCGTCAAGGTCCCGATGATGGCGACCACCGTCATGGCAGTCGGCGCCCGCTCGAAAATCACATGGGACCGCGAAACCATGTACACGCCCGCGGTCACCATGGTGGCGGCGTGAATCAGCGCGGAAACCGGCGTGGGGCCTTCCATGGCGTCGGGCAGCCACACGTAGAGCGGAATCTGAGCCGACTTGCCCGCGGCCCCCACCATCAGGAGCAGACCGACCGCAGTGAGCAGTCCTGCTCCGCTGGTCTCCGGGCTCATGGGGATGACGCTTTTGAAGACCTGCTCGAAGTTCAGCGAGCCGAAATGCTTGATCAGGAGAAAAAGCGCAATCAGAAATCCGAAATCACCGACGCGGTTGACGATGAACGCTTTCTTGCCCGCCGATGCCGCCGAGTCCTTGGTAAACCAGAATCCGATCAGAAGATACGAAGCCAGGCCCACGCCTTCCCAGCCGATAAACATCAGCAGGTAATTGCTGGCCAGCACCAGGGTCAGCATGAAAAACATGAACAGGTTCAGGTAGGAGAAGAAACGGTAGAACCCGCCTTCCTCCCACATGTAACCGACCGAATAGATATGAATAAGAAAGCCAACGCCGGTGACGACCAGCAGCATCACCAGCGAAAGCTGGTCGAGGTAAAACGAAAAGTCCGCCTGAAACGTCCCCGCCCGGATCCAGGTAGCAAGAAATTCAGTATGGGGCGTGGTCAGCGAAGCGAACTGGGATGCGACGAACAGCACCAGGGCAAACGCCGCCCCGCTGAACAGGAGCGCCACCGTGACCACAGCCTGCCGGGAGAATTTCTTCCCGAAAAAGCCATTGATGGCCGCGCCCACCAGCGGCAGCACCGGAATCAGCCACAGATGCAAGTTGGGCGTCATAGTTTGAGCAGGTCCACCTGGTCGACGTTCAACGTCTCCCGCGTTCGGTACACGGCGATGATGATGGCCAGTCCCACGGCGGCCTCCGCCGCCGCAACTACCATCACGAAGAACACGAATACTTGCCCGCTAAGCGCATGCCATTGCGCGGCAAAGGCAACGAATGACAGGTTGACGCCGTTCAGCATCAGCTCAATCGACATGAAGATGCTGATGATATTGCGCTTGATCAGAAATCCGGTCACGCCGCAGGCAAACAAAATCCCGCTCAGGACCAGATAGTACGAAATCGGGACCATCAGCTCTCCCTCCTTCCCTGGTCCGAATCTGGATGGCTGGCCAGGACCACAGCGCCCATGATGGCGATCAAGATCAGAATCGACGTCACTTCAAAAGGCAGCAGAAAATTGTGAAACAGCAGCCAGCCGATGGTCCGGGGTGCGCCCGGCAACGCTCCAGCAGCCACCGTCTCACTGCCGGTCCGTTCGATCAGCACCCATCCCACCAGTACGCTGCCCACCAGCATGCCGGGAATTCCGAACAGCATTGCCACCCGGCTCCCCTTTGTGCGCTCCTCTGCTCCCGCGTTCAACAGCATGATGACAAAGACAAACAGCACCATGATGGCCCCGGCGTAGATAATCACCTGCACCGCAGCCACAAACTCTGCTCCCAGCAGCAGATATTCCACCGCCAGCGACCCCATCACCACCACCAGCGAAAGCGCGCTGTCGATCGGATGCCGCTGCACCAGCAGGTTCACCGCACCCGCCACGCACAGCGCCCCGAAGCACAAAAATATGATCAGATGAGTCATGAAACCGAGAACCAGGAACTGCGAACCAGGAACTGCCAGTTAAGCCCGCAACGCCACCACCAAAGCCGTCACCACCAGATTCGCAATCGCGAGCGGCAAAAGGAACTTCCACCCAAATGCCATCAGCTGGTCATAACGAAACCGGGGCAAAGTACCGCGCACCCAAATGTATAGAAACAGAAAGCCGAAGATCCGAAGCGCAAACCAAAACACCGGCAGAAGCGCTTGCAGCAGTGGCGGCCCAAATAGCGGCCCATGCCAGCCGCCTAAGAAGAGCAGCGAGGCCACCGCTGCCACCGTAATCATGTTGGCGTATTCAGCCATGAAAAACATGGCAAACTTCATGGCACTGTATTCGGTGTGATATCCCGCGACGAGCTCTGTCTCCGCTTCCGGCAGGTCGAACGGGATGCGATTGGTCTCCGCATAAGCCGACATGAGATAAACGAAGAAGGCGATGAACTGCCCTCCGTAAAAAATGTTCCAGCGCGGAATGAATCCCCAGAACGTCCCGCCCTGCGCATCGACGATGTCGCGCAGGCTGAAACTGCCGGTCAGCATGAGCACGCCCAGCAGTGACAGGCCCAACGGGATTTCGTAGCTGATCATCTGCGCGCTGGCCCGCAATCCGCCGAGCAGGGAATACTTGCTGTTCGAAGACCAGCCTGCCAGCGCGACACCATACACTCCAAGCGAAGTGACTCCCAGGATGATCAACAGGCCGATATTGACATCCGTAATCTCGAGCGGGATGTGCAAACTGCCGATCGTGACCCAGTTGCCAATCGGAATCACCGCGATCGAGGTCAGGGCGCAGATGACGGCGATCATCGGCGCCGCGATATACAAGGGCTTGTTCACGTAGGGCGGCATCAAATCTTCCTTGAACAGAAATTTCACCCCGTCCGCCAGCGGCTGCAGCAAACCAAAGGGACCGACTCGGGTAGGTCCCCACCGATTCTGTATGTGGCCGACCACCTTGCGCTCCAGCCACACCGTGTAAGCCACCGCGGTCAGCAGCACGCCGAGTGCAACCGCAGTCTTGATGACAGAGACGATGATGAAGGTGGCGATAGTCAAAGCGTCATTCCTGAGTAGCGCCGGCGTCCCGCCGGCTGTGCTGCGAGCATCCCACCGCAAGCCTGTTCTCCCTTGCTCTTGTAGAGGGGGAGAAAGAATCCTTCAGTCCGCGGCAACTTCGGATTCCGCCGGCTGCCGGTTACGGTTCTCCATCACTGAATTCAAGGTCCGGGAATAGCGCCCCAGCGTGCCCGAACTGAACAGGTTGTCATTTGCGGGTGTAATCAGGTCCGGATTCTGCCCGGCCCCGGACCCCTGCCCGACCAAAGTTGTGTGCTGATCGTTGCCCGCCAGCAGGTTCATCCGCGAGACTTCATACCCTGGCACCAGCCGCTGAATTTCGTCCAGAATGGCGGTCGGATCGAATGGGCTCATCTTCGGCTCCAGTCCATGCGCTTCCAGCCACACTGCATGCCGGTCAGCCTCCCCGGATTGTGCCCCGCGCGATTGTCCCATGTCCGCGGCCGCGCCCCGGCCGAACGGAACCAGCTTGTGAACATCGGCGCCCATCGCATCCGCGATGCGCACGATCATCTCGAAATCGGATTTGCTGCTGGTGATCTCCCCGGCCTTCCTGACTACCTGCAGATCACCACAGGTGTTGGTGAACGTCCCCGATTTCTCATAGGCGTTAGCCGCCGGCAAGACCACATCGGCCAAAGCCGCGGTTTCAGTCAGGAACATGTCCTGGACCACCACGAAACTCTGCGAAAAAACGAAGGGATCGATGCCAAGCCGCCCCACCGGATTTGTCCCCACGACGTAGAGCGCTTTCAACTTTCCGCCGCGGGCGCCTTCAACCATTTCCGGCAGTGCCAGGCCAGGGGTTTGCGGAACTCCGCCCCATTCCTCGTGAAATTTTTCCGAGTTGGCAATGGGATGATAGCCGGGCAACAGGTCAGGGTAGAGACCCATGTCGGCGGCTCCTCGCGAGTTGGAGTAGTCAGCCAGGCAGATGAACTTCGCGCCGGCAATACCAGAGCCGAACTTCACCAGAGAAGCGATAGCACCGCCCCGAATTTCCGCCCCGAAAATAATGATCAGATTCTGCTCGCCCCGCAGTTGATCGCGAAATCCCGCCAGTGTGGTCGGTTGCTCCTGTGTGGTCGCGGGCGACTCGCCCGCGTGGCCGCCGCCGTCAACCAGTCGCAGCCCGTCCGCCGCCGAATCATCCCCCGCCAAAAACGCGGCAAATTTCCCCTCGGCGCCCTCCGGAATCTGAAGGGAAGCGGTTGCCTGGCGCTTGAGCTTTATGTCCGCAGAATTCACTATGTATAACTTGGCGCTATGAAGACGAACATTGTTGCGAATCTGCCAAGCCAGCAAGGGATGCTGTTCGGTTGGGTCATTTCCAATCAGCAGAATGGCAGGCGCGTCGAACACGTCGCGCATGCTGGCAGCGGATTCCGGCCGGCCCTTGAGCGCAGCGGCGAAGGCAGGGAAGTCCGCTGTACGGTGATGGTCGATATTATTCGTCTGCAACACCACCCGCGCGAACTTCTGCAGCAGGTAATTCTCTTCGTTGGTGGTGCGGTTCGAGCCCAAAACTCCGATCGCCGGCCCGCCATGTTCATCGCGGGCTTCCTTGAAGCGCTTTCCGATCAACTCAAACGCCTCTTCCCAGGTGGACGCCGCCAGTTGACCATCCTTGCGAATCAGGGGCTGGGTCAGGCGATCTTCGTTGTGGGCAAAATCGAAAGCGTAGCGACCCTTGATGCATAGGAAATCGCCGTTGATGCCGCTCTTGTCGCGATTGTCGCCGCGCACGATTTCCATCCCGGTCTCGGAGCGGCGCACTCCCAGCGTGGTCTTGCATCCGTCCGCGCAATGGGTGCAGGTCGTGCCGATGTGGTTCATCTCCCAGGGACGCGTCTTATACCGGTAAGCTCCCGAAGTCAGCGCGCCTACCGGGCAGATATCGATACACATGCCGCATTCTTCGCACTCCAGGTGATCTTCCTTGTTCGGCGCAATGATCGAGCCCACACCGCGGTTCTGCACTCCCAGCGCCCAAACGTCCATGCCCTCGCCGCACACCCGCACACAGCGGTAACAGAGAATGCATCGCGGCCGGTCAAAGTACACCACCGGAGACCACTGCTGTTCTTCCTTGTGGTTCTTGGGCTCCATGTACTTCGATTCCGCCGCGCCATAGGAAAATGTCATGTCCTGCAGTTCGCACTCGCCGCCGGCATCGCACACCGGACAATCCAGAGGATGATTACCCAGCAGCAGTTCCACCATGCCCTTGCGCGCCTGATGCACTTCATCGCTGTTGGTGGTGACAATCATGCCCTCGCCGATGACCGTGGTGCAGGCAGTCTGCAGCTTGGGCATCTTCTCGACTTTTACCAGGCACATGCGGCAGGCGCCCTGCAGCGAAAGATTCGGGTAGTAGCAAAACGACGGCACTTCAATGCCGGCGCTCTTGCAAGCTTCAATCAGCAAAGTCCCAGCCGGAGCCGTGACTTTTTTGCCGTCGACAGTAAGATTTACATCAGCCATAAATTCGTCGTTGGTCGTTGGTCGTTGGCAAAATCCTAAGACTGGTGGTCTTGGCCAACGGCCCATGCCAAGGACCAACGGCCAGCGCTACGCTAAAACCGGCTCCGCCGCCTTCTCGAAAGGACAGGGTTTGCCGTCCAAATGATCTTCAAACTCCTGCCGGAATTTCTTGATAAACGCCATGGTCGGCATGGCCGCGGCATCCCCTAGCGGGCAGAATGTCCGGCCCAGCATGTTTTCCGAAAGGTAATACATGTTGTCGATATCTTTTTTCACTCCGCCGCCAGAATGAAAGCGAATCAGCGTCTTCTTCAGCCAGTCGGTGCCTTCGCGGCAGGGAATGCACCAGCCGCAACTTTCATGCTGGTAGAACTTCATGGTGCGCAAGGCAAACTTGACCATGCAGGTGGTGTCATCGAGAACCACCACGCCGCCTGATCCCAGCATGGAGCCGGTTTTGGCCACGCTGTCGAAATCCATCGCGATATCGATCTCATCGGACTTCAACACCGGCGTGCTCGATCCCCCTGGAACCACCGCCTTGAGCGCGCGCCCGTTGGGAATCCCTCCGCCGACTTCGTAAATCATCTTTCTGAGGTTGTACCCCATGGGCAGTTCGTAAACTCCGGGCCGCTTGAGGTGACCGCTGAGACAAAACAACCGGGTCCCGCCATTTTTCGGCGGCCCCAGCTTGGCATACCACTCCGCCCCGCCCAGAATAATGTGCGGCACGCTGGCCAGGGTTTCGGCATTGTTGATCACGGTGGGTCCGCCCCAAAGCCCGACCACGGCAGGGAAGGGAGGACGGATGCGCGGAATGCCGCGCTTGCCTTCAAGCGATTCCATGAGCGCCGACTCTTCTCCAACCTCGTAAGCGCCCGCTCCACCGTGCCAGTACACGTCAAAGTCATAGCCGCTGCCGAAAATGTTCTTGCCCAGGAACCCGCGAGCATAGGCGTCGGCAATGGCTTTCTGCATGATGTTGAGAAGATACCGGTACTCGCCGCGAATATAGATGTAGCCGGTATGCGAGCCCACAGCCAGTCCGGCAATGATCACGCCTTCAATCACGGCGTGCGGGTCCTGCTCGAAAATCAGCCGGTCTTTACAGGTGCCCGGCTCGCTCTCGTCGCCGTTGCATAAAACGTATTTCGGCTTGGGCGCCTGCTTGGGCACGAACGACCACTTGAGGCCAGTACTGAACCCCGCCCCCCCGCGCCCGCGTAATCCGGAGTTCTTGACCTCAGTGACAATGCTGTCCGCTCCCATGCCGAGGGCCTTCTGCACCGCTTTGTAGCCGTCGAGCTCCAGGTAGCGATCCAGATTGGTCGCACCCATGCCGAAGCGCTTGGAGACGATCCTTACTTCGTCGGGATGGGAAACCAGCTCAGCCATGATTCGATTTCAGAATGATGATTTTAGATTGCAGATTTTGTAAACCCATTTCAATTGCAAATCTGAAATCTGAAATCCTCAAACTCTGAAATTCCTACATCGCTTCCTTCTTCGCGTACCCGTCCAGCACACCGTCCATCTTTTCCGTCGTCAGGTTTTCGTGAAAATCGTAGTTTACCTGCGCCGCCGGCGCCCAGCTGCAGGCGCCAATGCACTCCACTTCTTCGAGAGAGAACAGGCCGTCGGGCGTAGTTCCCTTATGCTCGATGCCAAGCTTTTTCTCGCAGTGTGCCAACAGTTCCTCGCCCCCGCGCAGCATGCAAGCGATGTTGGTGCAGACCTGCACGTTGTACTTGCCGCGCGGCTTGGTGGTCAGCATGGAGTAGTAGCTGATCACGTTGCGCACGTCGAGGACGGTCAGCTCCAGCCGCGAGGCGATTTCCTCAATCACCTCGTCCGACATGTAGCCCGCTTCGTCCTGCGCGTAAAGCAGCGTCGGGACGAGCACAGACCTCTTCGTGGGATAGTGCGTAAGCATCTCCGCGAAGCGCCTTTCGAATTGTTCGGAAAACTTCATGCCAAAATCTTTAACCACGAAGGACACGAAGTACCACTAAGTAAAAGCCAAGATTTCCTTCGTGTACCTTGGTGTCCTTCGTGGTTTAAGCCCTCGCGTCGATCTTTCCTACCGATCAATCTCACCCAAGACAATATCAATGCTGCCAATCGCCGCTACCACATCCGCGAGCAACCGGCCCTCGCACATGGCGGGCAGCGTCTGCAAATTGGCTAAGCAAGCCGCACGCATGTGGACGCGATACGGTTTCGCCGTCCCGTCGCTGACCACGTAATACCCCATTTCGCCGCGTGGCGACTCCACCGCCTGATAGACCTCGCCCGCCGGCACAGCAAAGCCTTCCGTAATAATCTTAAAGTGATAGATGAGCGCCTCCATCTGCGTCTTCATCATCTCCCGGTCGGGCAGGATCACTTTCGGAGCGACAGCTTTGATCGGACCGTCCGGCATGCCGTCCAGCGCCTGCTGCACCATCGCGATCGATTCCCGCATCTCTGCAACCCGGCAGGCGTAGCGGGCAAATACGTCGCCATCCTTCAATACCGGGACCTTAAACTTGAAATTCTCGTAGCCGGAATACGGCATGTCGCGCCGCAGGTCGAAGTCGACTCCGCTGCCGCGCAGCGTCGGCCCGCTGGCGCCCAAGGCGACGGCGTCTTCCGCTGTGATCCGCGCCACACCTTTGGTGCGCATTCCCCAGATGGGGTTTCCGGTCAGCAGGTTTTCGTATTCATCCACCTTGGCCGGGAAGCGCGTGGCAAAATCCTGCACGCGTTCGAAAAACCCCAGCGGAGGCTCGAGCGCCAGCCCGCCAATGCGGAAATACGAAGTCATCATGCGCTGTCCGCTGACCATCTCGAACAGGCGAAGGATGTCTTCCCGCTCCCGGAAGCAATAAAGAAATACGGTCATGGCCCCGATATCGAGGGCGTGCGTCCCCAGCCACACCAGATGCGAATTGATGCGCGTCAGTTCATTCAGCATCACCCGCATCCATTGCGCTTTGGGCGGAATCTCGAGGCCGAGCAGTTTTTCCACCGCCAGCACGTAGCAGAGATTGTTGGTCAGGGGGCAAAGATAGTCGATGCGGTCGGTCAGGGGCACCACCTGCTGGTAAAACTTGGCTTCGCAGGTTTTCTCGATTCCGGTATGCAAATACCCAATGTCGGGCATGATGCGCACGATATTTTCGCCGTCGATCTCGAGCAGCAGCCGCAACACGCCGTGGGTCGAGGGATGATGCGGCCCCATGTTCAGGACCATGGTCCGGTCCTGACCGGGTTCGAGCGCGGGCGTGGGGGAAAGATGAGCCATGGAGATTTACCGGTAGCCCTCCACCGGATAATCCTTGCGCAGCGGATACCCTTCCCAATCTTCCGGCATCAGCAAACGCCGCAGGTAGGGATGTCCGGCGAACCGCACTCCGAACAGGTCGAACACTTCACGCTCGAAATAATTGGCGGCCGGCCAAACCGACGTGACGGAATCGAGCGCCGGGCTGCCCCCGTCAAGCCGCACCTTCAGCCGCACCCGCTCTTTCCTGGCCAGGGAGAGCAGGTGGTAAACCACCTCGAAGCGCGGTTCGGAGGGAAACCAATCCACGCAGGTTACGTCGGCGAGATAATTAAACGGACAATCGCCATCGTCACGAAGCAGGATGCCAGCGTCGCGAATGCAGGATCGCTCCACGTAGATGCTGGTCTCGTCGCGATCGAACTTCGCGCCCTCGACCGCGGCGGGATTCCAGGCCATCAATTTGGCGATGGCCGGATGGTTCTTCAGTTGCTCCAGATCGGTGATGGCGGGTGGGAACGGCATCAGACTTCGCCTCGCCGGGCCGAGGGCTTGCCCCAGTCCAGCGCGCCCTTCTTCCAGACATAGAAAAAGCCCACCAGCATGATGCCGATGTAAACCAGCATCTCCCAGAAACCAAACATCTTAAGATCGCGCAGCACCACGGCCCAGGGATAAAGAAACACGGCCTCGATGTCAAACAGGATAAACAGCATCCCTACCAGGTAGAATTTAACCGAAAAACGCTCTCTGGCGTTCCCGACGGGAGTCATGCCACACTCATAAGGAGACATTTTGGCCCGGGTAGGCCGGCGATACCCGATCAGCCAGGAAAGCAGGACAATCGTGCCCGCGAGGGCGCCCGCGACCAGGAAGTGAATCAGTAATGGCAGGTAGCGGGCGAAGTAATTGTCGGGCATGAGAGAGCTATATATAATTCGCGCCAAGCATTGCTTAAACATTCTAGATTAGATTTCGATACTGGGTGTGTCAAGCGACCGGCTCCCTTTGTTAAAGCTCTGTTAAAACTTTTTAATCGATCGGCATGATCTCTTTCGTGATGGCAAAGAAAAGCGCATGATCTTCGGCTTCAACACCGACATCAAGCAGGGCGACACCGTCTACCACGTGCAGAGCGAGGCCCGCGAAAGCGAGCTTCTGCTGCAGACCCAGGTGTTCGTGCGCGGCCGCTGCATCGGAAAGCGGGCCACTCCTTACGGGGACAAACTCGCCGGCGGCTTCACTGACCAGCAGAAAGAGCACGGCTTGCGCGACCAGCACCGCCTGGTTCTCGACTCGATCCGTGATGGCAAGCTGGACGAGATCCTGGACAAGCGGGAGACGCCCGAAAGCCTGGCTACGGTCAAAGAGCTCGATGTGCAGTGGCTCAACTCCAACTCCGTGCACTCGGACCGTAATCTCACCATGCGGTTGCGAGTCACCGAAAGTGGCTCTGGTGTGCCCGGCGCGCGCCTTACGGTCCGTTTTGCCCGTCCCGATGCCGCTCCTTTCTATGCCCAGGTGGTCACCGATCCTTCTGGCGATACCGAGATGAAGATCGAAGTCGATGAGTCCTCTCTGCCCGATTCCTCGGTTCTGGTGCAGGCCAGCTATTCCGGCCGCACCGCCACCCGCAAGTTCCAGCTCAGAAAAGTAGAAGCATAGCCCCGGACGTCTCCACCAGCCGCGTAGGGACAGATGTCCTCATCTGTCCAGTCGAGCGCAGCTCGACACCAGGTTTTCCGCGGCTTGATCCGCGGCCGGTTAGTTGCGAAAATCAATCCAATGAAGATCGTCATCAACGGGCAGGAGCAAAGCTTCGCGCCCATCACCCTGGCGCAGTTGGTCGAGCAACTCGGCATGAAGCAGGACCGCGTGGCCGTGGAACTAAACCGCAACATCGTTCCCCGGGCGGACTGGGCGGAAACCAACCTGGCCGAAGGCGATCACCTGGAAATCGTCCACTTTGTAGGCGGCGGACGGTTGTAGCGCCGGCGTCCCGCCCCGGAGCGAAGCGAGCCGGGAACTCATCTAGTCACCTGATTCCTCAAATCTCCCATTGACAGCCGTCGCTTCATGCCTAGAATGTGTCAAACATTTTATATTCCAAATGTTTGAAACATTTCTGTGTCCGGAATGCAGACGCACTTCACATCCCGCGAAGTCGTGGTTCTGACCGGTATCTCGCTCCGGCAGTTGCAGTGGTGGGACGAACGCCGCATCGTGGTTCCGGCCCGAGAAGGTCATCGCCGGGTGTACTCGACCGAAGACCTGGCCGAGGTGGCGGTCATCTGCGAGCTGCGCCGGCGCGGCTTCTCCCTGCAGCGGGTCCGCAAGGTGATGCGCTTTCTGCAGCGGGAGTTCAGCAAGCGCCTGGCGGAAACCGTTACGGGCTCGTCGGATTACCATCTGCTCACCGACGGCCGCGCCCTATATCTGGAAACGTCCACCCGGCAGATTGTGGACATCCTCAAGAATTCCCGTCAGCCCATGCTGACGATTTGTCTTAGCGATGCCGTGCGACAGGTTCGCGCCGTAATCCGCAACGCCGAAAAAAAAGCTAGCGCCAGCGCGTCTTCGCGATCGGCAGGCAGAGAAGTTTCATAGCAGGAAAGTTTGGCTCCGAGGGAGGACAGATGGTTGGAGAACTGAACGTCCTGAATGAGTGGATTCCTGAGCAGATGCAACCGGGCACGATCTTTGTGCTGGAGAACGCCGGCCACGTGGGCGAGAAGGAAGATCCCTACTGGGCTGTGCTCTCCTGCCCCGATTGCGGCACTCTGGGCCTGATCACGCGCAAACAGCTCGCAGGCCTGTTACCGGTCATCTGCGGCTCTGATCAGTGTTCGGTGCAGTTCTTCATCAATGACAGCGACATCGTAATCCGCAAACCCTGCTGATCGAGGAAACTCCGTGCGGCAACTGGTTCGTTTCCCGAACCATTCTACTGATGAATCGTTATGAAGGAGAACACCGTCCATTTCTGCAGCGACTTGTTTTTTAGTCTGCAACTCGCTTCCTTCTTCGATGTCCAACGTTCGTGTCCTTTCCGCCAGTGGCTGAGAACTGAGAACTCCAAACTGGCAACTGGTTGACGTTTCCCAAACCAGTTTTCGATGTAGCAGTTATGGGGGGAGCGCCATTCCCAGGTGCTGCAGCGGCTTTCTTTAGCCTGCAACCAGCGCTTACCTACTTCGACTCTCCTGCCGTCATCTGATGCAGCTGGTTTACCGTGTTCCAGTTGCGCGTGGTCGCGCCCACCGATAGCACCTTCTCAAACGCTTGAATGGATAGCTTGGTTCGGCCAAGACCGTTGGGACAGTAAAGATAAATTTCCGCCCCGCGGCAGCGAAACTTGTCCGCACCGGCCGCAATGGCATCCAACCCTTTCACTGCGGCGTTCTGCGGAGTGCCCGACAGGAATGTAACGTGCAGCCTGGCCGGGTCGACGCCCGTTTGCTTGAGGAACGGATTATTTTTTACCACGTCGTCGATCTCTTCCGAAGTGCGGACAATCACACGCACGGACATGGCGAACCGCTGCAGCACCATCTTCTCTATTTTCTCTGAAAGATTCAGAGCCGCCTCTGTGGGAGGCTGGAAAACCACATTTCCGCTCTGCACATACGTAGCCACGCTGGCAAAGCCCAGCTCTTCAAAGGCTTTCCGCAACTGGTCCATCTTGATGATCTTATGACCGCCAACATTGATGCCGCGAAGCAAAGCGATGTAAGTTGATTTGCCCGGAACGGGAGGGGTCTTCTTCATGGCCAAAGGAATCGCTAACGCCGTAGTCTATGCTTAGGACAAGCAGCTTTTCTTGGCGATCTTTGCGGCGCCTCTGCGACCTTTACGGTTCAGAGTTCTTGACCGTAAAGGCCAACCCTCACGGCGTGGGCTTGCTGCGCACATGCTCCAGCGCCACCGGAATCTGTTCCACAATCTCGATTCCGAATCCTTCCAGACCTGCAACCTTGCGGGGATGATTGGTGAGCAGCCGGATGTGCCGTAAATTCAGGTCGGACAGAATCTGCGCTCCAATGCCAATTTCGCGCTGGGTCTTGCGTTCACTCTCCGGCAACATCGGCAAACGCTTTTCCCGATGAAACGTAAGCGCGTTCCGCTCCGCCAGTTTTTCCACCGAAAAGCCTTTGGAAGTCTGGTGCAGATAGATAAGTGCGCCCCGGCCTTCCCGGGCAATCCTCTGCATCGATCCCTCGATGGTGGCATGGCAATCGCAGCCCGTCGACCCAAACACGTCGCCCATCAGGCAGTGCGAGTGCATCCGCACCAGCACTGGTTCGTCACCGCTCTCAATGTCGCCGCGCACCAACGCCATATGAGACTCTCCGCCGTCCACTTCGCTTTCGTAAGCGATCAGGCGGAACTCCCCGTGACGGGTGTCGATCAGGGCCTCGCCTACGCGGTGTACGTGGCGCTCGTGCTGCATGCGATAGCGGATCAGTTCCGCCACGGTCAGCATCTTCAGGCCATGAGTTTTGCTGAATTCGATGAGGTCGGGGACCCGGGCCATGGTCCCGTCATCCCGCATGATTTCGCAGATGATGCCGGCGGGCACCAGCCCCGCCATCCGCGCCAGGTCGACCGAGGCTTCCGTCTGTCCGGCCCGCACCAGCACTCCACCCTTGCGCGCCCGCAGCGGAAATACGTGGCCGGGCCGCGCCAGGTCGCTGGGACGGGTACGCAGGATCGACCGCCACTTTAATGGTCCGGGCGCGGTCGTAGGCCGAGATTCCGGTGGTCACGCCTTCCCGGGCATCAATCGCTTCACAGAAAGCCGTTCCATAATTCGAAGTGTTGTCCGCCGTCATCGGACCGATGCGCAAATGGTCAAGCCGCTCTTCGGTCATGGCCAGGCAAACCAGTCCGCGTCCATATTTGGCCATGAAATTAATGGCCTCGGGCGTAACCTTCTCGGCGGCCAGGGTGAGGTCGCCTTCGTTCTCCCGGTCTTCATCGTCCACCACCACCACCATCCGCCCGGCGCGGATTTCCTCGATCGCGGTAGGAACGTCCGTAAACGGCGAGTGTGCCATCATATTGCCTGATTTTATCAAACACCCCAGACCACGTAGGGGCAGATGTCCTTATCTGCCCGGCGGAGCAAAGCTCCGTCAGGTGCCGCCCGCCAAAAAATTGTCGAGCTGCGCTCGACCGGACAGATGAGGACATCTGTCCCTACGTGGTTCGTGGGTACATTTATCGCGCCAACACCTCTTCCGTCCCGCGGAAAAGTCCCCGCAGCGCGCGCCATACCCAGCGCGCCAGCAGGACGATAGTCACGACGAGGAAAGCCACGATCCCGGCTGCCCAATAAGGGTGCTGGGTGCCCAGCCAGGTCAGAAAGATGGCCAGGCCGTCCTCCCCCAGGCTCAACGCCGCATTGGAGAAGGGCTCCGGAGAAGCAGTCACGGCGGCACGGGCGGCGGTTTTTCCCCCATGCGCCGCCAGCGCAATCAGGCCGCCCGCTGCCGTAGCCAGCAGTTGCTCCCAGGGCGACAGGGCCGCCGTCGCGCGATACGCCAGCAGCGCGGCCACGGGCACCCGGATGAAGGTGTGCAGGCTGTTCCAGACCAGGTCGAAGGCGGGAATCTTGTCGGCGAAAAATTCGACGGCGAACAGGGCTGCGCTGGCTCCAATCACCCACCAACTGGCCAGAATCCCCAGCGCCGGCGGCAGGGCCAGCACTCCAGCGTGGGCCAGCAGTCCCAGGGTAGCCACGGTGGCGTAAACGTTGAGCCCGGCGGCAAAACTGGTCGCCACTACGGTCGCCACGACTTCCTCGGGAGTGAATTTCGTCACCCACGTAGGATAGTCCGGCTGCCCCGGGGTTCGTGGGCAATTTTTTCAGCGCGCCTCGTAGCAAAATGAAAAGGCCGCCACTCGGGCGGCCCTTGCGCGCTTGCTGGATCGAATTACAACGTGGACTCGATCTCGAATCCCCACGCCTCCAGCAATGGCTCCGGGATGTACTTGGAATTCTTGTTGCGCCGCGCCCATTCCCGCAGCCGGGTGGAGCGCAAGTATTGGTCAGGCGAAAGCTTGTATTCGCGCACAACCTGTTCGAACTCAGTGATGGTCGGGGTGATGGGCCCGATCGGTTCGGGCTTCCCCCAGTTGGGATTTCCACGTCGCTTGGCCATGAAGATTATGCCTCGTACCGGGGATAATGACTCGTTGCTAACAATGAACTTACAAACTTAGATTCACTCGGTGACGCTGGCGATTCACGTCAAATCATTCAGCTCGTGTTTAGAGAGCCGTACCATAAGGCGTCCAAGCTGTCACCGGAAGCTAGTGATTCTAGGACATTTGGCTCAATTAGTCAACGGAGATTGTGGCCTGTCTCCGCCGAAGAGGCAAGCTATATTACAGAAACTTAACAACTTATGCTCGAAGCTCGATCCCAAATCGGGGAAAGGCCCAGTAGACTCTTCTGGTTCCCCCTTCGACGGTTTCTGTCTCCCCACGCGAGTCGCCTGACTGCCGTGAATAGGCCCGGTCCCCGTGCCTGCTGGCCGGTGCGGTCTCGCCTGTCCTCATCCCAGTTACCCCGGTAATGCGATGTGGATGACCCGTTATTGACGGGCGCCACCGACCTACCTAGAGTGCGATAAGGAGGCCAAAACTGTGAGGGATATCTACGAGGTGCTGCGTAAGAAACAGGCCGAGCAGGCCCAGTTAGGCAAGCAGATCGAAGCTCTGCAAACGGCTGCAGAACAGCTCCGTGGCGTGGCTCACCTGCTCGACGACGAGCGCGAAGAAGCCGATGCAGCCACCAGCCGGGGCTGACGCAGGCCGCGAGCGTTTGTCATAGATCCAACTGTCTTATGAGTTTACAAGCGCTGGTTTTTTGTGCCGACGAGAAGGTCGTACGCGTACTGCGCAGGGTATTGAGTGAGTTGGAAATCGGCCTGGAGCTTTGCGCCGACGCCGAATCCGCCATTCACCGACTGACCCGCCGGCGGTTTGAGGCCGTCATCGTGGACTGCGCCGATCAGCGTACTGCCTCGCGCGTGCTCCGCAGCGCCCGTTCCGCTCCCGTGAATAAGCGGGCAGTGGCCGTGGCCATCGTCGGTGCCAAGATCCTCCTCGGAGATGTGAGGGACCTGGGCGCCCATTTCGTCCTTTATCAGCCCCTGACTCCGGAACGCGCTAAAACCAGTTTTCGCGCCGTACGTGCTTTGATGAAGCGCGAGCGGCGCCGGAATGCTCGCATCACGGTCGAAACCCCAGTCACAATCCAGGTGAATGACGGCGCCGGCCAGCTGCGCGCCGTGAGCAGCGACATCGGCGAAGGCGGCATGGCGATCCAACTTGCCCACCGCCCAAAAAATCTCGGATCCATCAGCCTGCAGTTTTCGTTGCCCGGGACCCAGGACAACATCGAATGTACCGGTCAAGTGGCTTGGGAAAACCCTGGCCGCCAAGTCGGACTTCGCTTCCTGGACATGGCTCCCGCGATGCGTGACCGGCTGAACGCATGGCTGGCAAGCCGCGGTCCCGAGTTTGAACAGGACGATCCGCCGGCTCCATGCAAGCTCACTGACCTCAGCCTGGGTGGTTGTTATGTGGAGACGGCTTCGCCCTTCCCGGCGCGCACTCGCATCATTCTCTCCATGACCGTTGCCGGAGTCGGCTTCAGAGCCGAAGGCGTGGTGCTGGTGATGCATCCCGATGCCGGAATGGGGATTGAGTTCACGCAAACTGCCGATCTGCAGCGCAACGACCTGGAGAGATTTATCCAGGCCCTGACCAACAGCAACGGCGTTCTCCCTGAACTCCTGGTAGAACCGGAAGGCTTGGACATCGGCGAACCCGCGAGCACGCCGCCATCGGGGACCGGCGCGCCAGACCCGTTGCTCGATCTCTTCCGAAAACGGACCGATCTCGCTCCCGAAGCCTTCCAGGCCGAACTGCGCAAGCAACGCGGCCCCAAAGCCGCCGCGCAAAAGGCGTCGCTCTAGGCGGTATCCCCTGCTAGTCGAAACATTGGAGTTGTGGATGGATGACCTGTGGACGAATGGGCTTGCCCCCCGCGTCAAGAATGGTGATCTTGTCGGGAAAGTAAGAGGGCCTCGCTAGTTGGGTGTTGTCAGAGGAGCAACCGTTGCACTGTATCAGCAGCTCATCATTGGTACGCCATGTGACAACAGGAATGCTGCAGTTCCAGGTCAATAGCGCCTGGTCCGGCTCAAGTGCGTACTTGGTTTCTGTCCCGCAGGGATAGGGGACCCAAATACGCGGGCGGTCGTTAGGAAGAATCCTGAGGGCTACCTCGGGACTCGAGGCACACGACCAGGAGTATCCATTCTTGTCTGACGAATGCGCCTTCTCGCGGTAAAACATCGGAACCACGGCGCGATAACGTCCGTCGGGCGACACTGCTTCCTGCCCGCCGATTTGCTCCCACTTGGAAGGATTCTTCTCGTACTGTCCCTGCCGGAGATATGACCAGTGTCCGTAGATGCCGGAGGCGAGGATGAGGGCAAAATAGAGGACACCGGAGCACATCGAGAACAATAACAATCGCTGACGGTCGTAGGGCACCTCCCAGGGTGGTGCGGCGGGATTGTGCGTGGGAGCCATGAACAAGTCCGTCTCGCCCGCCTCCGAATGCGGTGGCCTTTCGCGCCATTTTCCACGGGTATGGAGATAGGTAACCGCCTCAAGCGCAGCGTTCGACATCTCGCTCTCAAACTGCTCGATGCGGCCGCACAGGTAGTTGCGGCACCAGCCAGCGGGAATTCCTACGAGCAGCCCGGCTGCGGTCGTCACCATGGCCTCGGCCATGCTTGACGCCACCATTGCCATCCAGGAGGCCCTCGCCATGGAGACGCCTCTAAAGGCGTGCATAATGCCGAACATCGCGCCAAGCAGGCCGATGAGAGGGGCTGAGGATGCGATCGTGGCCAGAGCGCCAATCCCGAGTTTCAAATGAGCAGAGAGCATCTTCTGACGGCGCTGGAAAGCTCGTACCGCGGCGTCGATCGCTTCAGTTTTGGTGAATTGTTGCGGCGCTGAAGCGAAGGCCAGCAGACCGGCAGCGACTACGGTCGCCACGTGGCTTCGTCTGTTTCGAGCCACGATTGCCATTGCGTCATCGAAATTGCCACCGCCCAAGGCAGTGGCCTCACGGACGAAAGCGCGGGACTGCCGACTTCCCATGCTGTAGTGGTAGAGTCGGTCGCAGACTATGCCCAGCGTATTGACCAGCATGAGCGCGAGCAGGATGATGTCGGCGTGGCTGAGCCAGTCCATTGCGGACCATAAATCTCCAACGCTCCACCCGCCCGCGCCTGTTAGCCACACGTTGAGGTAGGCGTCGAGCATCTGGGTAACGCGCATTGCTGTTGGTCTACATAAGGAACAGACACCGGGTTGATCGCTTTCGTTCCTCCCGCTAAGCCTGTGCTTTGTGCGCTACTCCGCATCGCGAAAGCGTCGCTCATTGTAAAATATCTGATTGCACTCAGTTCGCCCTCCTTTAACTATGCCGCAGGAAGAAAAGACCACCGACATTCGTGAAGGCCGGGACGAGGCCCGCTACGAGGCCCACCGCATCGAAGCCAAATGGTTCGAGCGCTGGCAGCAGGACCCGTCCCTGTACGCCGCCGAACCTCACTCCACCCGGCAGAAATACTACGTGCTCGAAATGCTGCCCTATCCCTCCGGCGCATTGCACATGGGACACGTTCGCAACTACGCCATCGGCGACGCCCTCGCCCGCTACATGTGGATGAACGGGTACAACGTGCTTCATCCCATGGGCTGGGATTCCTTCGGATTGCCAGCCGAGAACGCGGCCATCCAGAACAACACGCCTCCCCGCGAGTGGACGCTGCGCAACATCGCCGCCATGAAGGCGCAGATGAAGCGCCTGGGCTTTGCCTACGACTGGTCGCGTGAAGTCACCACCTGCCTGCCCGACTATTACAAATGGAACCAGTGGTTCTTCATCAAGCTCTTCGAAAAGGGCCTGGCCTATCGCAAGAAGAGCCGGGTTAACTGGTGTCCAAAATGCGCCACCGTGCTGGCCAACGAGCAGGTGGTGAACGGATGCTGCTGGCGTCATGAAGACACGCTGGTCGAACAGCGCGACCTCGAACAATGGTTCCTGCGTATCACCAATTACTCCGAGGAGTTGCTGCGCGACCTCGACCGGCTTCCTGGCTGGCCGGAAAAAGTCCGCACCATGCAGCGCAACTGGATTGGCCGCAGCGCAGGCACGCTGGTCGATTTCAAGCTCGAGGGCGGCACCGATCCCGCCACTTCGACCATCACGGTCTTCACGACTCGGGTCGACACCATATTCGGCGCGACCTCGGTCCAACTCGCGCCCCAGCATCCCTTGGTCGCGCGCCTGACCAAAAATAACGATCTGCTGCGCGCCGAGATTGACCAGTTGATCGCGGAGCAGCGCAAGGCCAGGGAAGTGGGTGACATCGGCGAGATCGAGAAGCACGGCGTAAACACCGGCCGCTACGCCATCAATCCCTACAATGGCGAAAAGGTTCCCATCTGGGTGGCGAACTACATCCTGATGGACTACGGCACGGGCGCCATCATGAGCGTGCCCGCCCATGACGAACGCGATTACGAGTTTGCCCAGAAATACAAATTGGAAATTCGCCTGGTGATCCTGCCCCAGGCCGACGATCCGGAGGAGACCGCCGTCGAACCCCGCCTGCCTTTTACGACCATGCAGGGCACCCTGGTGAACTCCGGTTCGTTCAACGGCAGGGACTGCGAAGCCGCGATCAAAGCCATGTCCGAGCACGCCGAGAAGAACGGTTTCGGCAAAGCCACGGTCACCTATCGCTTGAAGGATTGGGGGATCTCGCGCCAGCGCTACTGGGGCACGCCCATCCCCATGCTGTACTGCGACCAGGACGGCATCGTCGCGGTGCCGGAAAAGGACCTCCCTGTAATCCTGCCGGAAAACGTGGATATCACTTTGACCGGCGGATCGCCCCTCGGTCGAGTGCCGGAGTTCGTCAATGCCACTTGCCCAAAATGTGGAGGCCCGGCCCGCCGCGAAACCGACACCATGGACACATTTGTCGATTCGTCCTGGTATTTCTACCGCTATACCGATCCCCATAACGACCAGGCGCCATTCGATCGCGAGAAAGTCGCCTACTGGTTCGGCGATCGCGGCATTGACCAGTACATCGGCGGCGTCGAGCACGCCATCCTGCACCTGATCTACTCGCGTTTTTGGACCAAGTTCATGCGCGACATGGGATTGATCAAGAACGACGAACCCGTTGAACGGCTGTTTACCCAGGGCATGATCATCAAGGCCGGAGCGAAAATGTCCAAAAGCCTGGGCAATGTCGTTTCGCCGGATGACATGGTCGAGCGCTATGGCGCCGACAGTACGCGTATGTACACGCTGTTTGCGACTTCTCCCGATCGCGAGCTCGACTGGCAGGACGAGGGAGTCGAAGGCATCGAGCGCTTCCTGAGCCGCGTCTACCGGTTCGTCAGGAAAAATGCGAAGCCAGAGCACCCCGATTGGCATACTCCTTTGCCTGCGAACCTGGATGACCATGCTCGGCGCGTTCAGCGCAAGGTCCACCAGACCATCAAGCGCGTCACTGATGAATTCCAGGGGCGCTGGCATTTCAACACCTGTGTCTCGGCGATCATGGAATTGCTGAACGAGGCTGGCCGGTGGGATTTGGGAAGTGCGTCCATTCGAAACCCGGCGACAGGGGTGCTAGTTCCAGGGTATGACATCCCCGTGAGCTTCCTGGCAGAAGTTCAGCGGAATCTGGTTTTGCTGCTGGCCCCGTTCGCCCCCTACCTGGCCCGCGAACTATGGGAGATGTTAGGCGAAAAAGAAAATCTGCTCCGCGCGCCCTGGCCGAAGTACGATCCCGCGCTGGCGCAGGAAGAAGAAATCGAAATCCCGGTACAGGTCAACGGCAGGCTGCGCAGCCGGATTGTGGTTCCGGCGGATGCCTCAGAGGATCTGGTGCGCGAACGCGCTTTGGCCGACGAGAAAATCCGGACGGTGATCGCTGGCAAGCAGATTGTGAAGAAGATACTGGTTCCCGGCAAGCTGCTGAATATCGTTGTACGTTGAAACCCTAACCTGTCCCGATGACCGTCGCGGGCGAGTTCGTTTGTGCCTGTGGCTTGGCTCGTCTTCTCGACTTCCGAACGATGTCCTCAATCAGTTCGACCAGTTCTCTCTCTGCGACAGCCGGGCGGTCCGCCAATCGCGACTTTTCAAAGTACCCGGCCGCACCTTCTTCTTGAAGCTTCGCCCCATTGGCTTGCGGGAGACTGCTGAACACGAGGACCGGGATCCGCGCCGTGGGCAGATTTCCTCGCAGAGCGCGGATTACCTCCAGGCCGCTTAACTTGGGCAGCAACATGTCCAGCAGGATAATGTCGGGAATGGCTTCCCGGGCCAGACGCAGGGCCTCCTCGCCATCCGCCGCGTTCAGCACGGTGTAGCCTGCCTTGTGCAGAAGTCTTTCGTTGGCCAGCTTTTGAATCTTGCTGTCCTCCACCAGGAGTACCGTTGTTCTCAACTGGATGCCCCCTGGTCTCAGGTCGGCCTCACGGAGGCTGAAGTGGAACTCACTTGTTGCATCGGCAGGCGTGTCCTTTGGCTTGATCGACGATTTGCATCGACTGGCACCGGCGACGCGACCCTTCCCAAAACGGTCAGCGACGGCGCAGAAAAAGGCGGGCTCTTGCCCGCCTGCTGGCGAAACGGCGGTCCCGGTCTAGCTTGTCGGGGTTATCTGCAAACCTTCCTTCTGTTTCCCGAAATCGATCTCTTGCAGATTCATTTTCTTAGAGTGGTCAGCCGCACGCGTGGTTACTACCGCATCGTATCCCGCAGTGTAGGCGACCCGTTTTGCCGAGGTCGTTGCCACCGTCTTGCGGTCGCGCAGAAAATTCACGTTGACCTTGGGTCCAGCCCCATTCCACTCCACTTTGTAATCTCCCGGCTCGAGCACGGTCGACCCGATATGCACCGGGTCGGAAAGCGTGAGGTTACCCTCGTTCTTGTCCTTGGCAAATGTGCTGGTAGGCAACAGCAGCAGCCCAGCCAGCGCCATTCCGCCCAGATACTCCATGTATTTCATGATCGTTCTCCTAGGATGTTGTGGCAAACATTAATAAAAGGTAAGGCAGCGCTCGCGTGAGGCAGGCACCTCCTCGCCATGATTAAAACAAACGTAGCTTTATAGAAAGATGCGCAGGCCTCGGGTGGGGTTGCAGTCCGAAGGCCAGGCGGTATCCGCGAACCGAGTCCCATCGCCGGGCTTGGGTTATCCTTAGAACGCATGAAGCGGCGCTCGCCCACGCTCGAAGGCTTTCAAACCATGTTCCGCCTGCCTTTGCTCGGGCTGGCGGAAATAGCCTGGCGATGGAGTTTCGGCCTGGCGTTCGCAGGGGCGCTGCTGTTATCCCTCCGAGAATATCTGGCCACTCTCACGGTCACAACGGGAGAGATGTTTCTGTTGCGCACCCGCCAACCCGTGTTGATCTTGCAGGCGCTCGCCCACATCTTCCAGGGAAGCGCGCCGCGTGCCATGCTCGCGGCCGTTGTGCTCACGCTGGCCCTGACCCTGGTCTGGATCGTGCTTGCGTCCTTCGGCCGGGCCGCCATGCTCAAGACCCTGATCGAGTACCTGCGCGCTTCTCGCCGTTTCGCCGGCGAACCTGAGGCGCCGATCTCGATGGCCCGCGGTTTGGCCTCACTCCTGGCCTTGAACTCGCTTCGCGCCGCCACCATGCTGGCCGCTTCCGTGGGATTTGTGGGCATCATATTGGTGGTCCGGGCTGTTTCCTCGCCTACCGATCCTTCCCCTGGAATCGCGCTGCTGATCTTCTGGATGCTGGCCATGCTGATCGCCCTGGCCTGCTCGCTGTTGAACTGGTATCTCTCGCTGGCTGCGATCTTCGTATTCCGCGACCGCACATCGGCGTTCGCCGCTCTGGCAGCCAGTACGGACCTGTGTCGCACTCGCCCTGGTTCTCTGGCCGCCACCGGCATCTGGTTCGGCCTGGCCCACGCCGTTCTGTTTGTGCTTGCCAGCTCGGCGGCGGCGTTCCCCTTGGGTTTTGCCGAGGTGCTGCCGGGTGCCATGGTGCTGGGCGGTGTAGTGCTGGTCTCCCTGGTCTATTTCGCCGCGGTAGACTTTCTCTATGTCGGCCGTTTGGCTTCGTACCTGTTTATGATCGATCCCGGCCCAGAGCAACAGATTCTCCAATCCGAGGACGACATTCTCAGCGACATCCCCGGCCTGGCTGCCGAAGCCGCCAACTGAGAACCGGGAACTAGCAACCAACAACTGACAATCACGCCATTGATAATCACAGCATCGCCCTTTACACGCTTGCCACAATCTGAGAAACTCGTCCGTGGAAACCCAGTCCATCGTAGTCCTCGACTTCGGGGCGCAATATTCCCAACTCATCGCCCGCCGCATCCGTGAACAAAATGTCTTTTCGGTGGTGCTCCCATGCACCGCTACCCTGGAAGAAATTCGCAGCTACTCTCCGCTAGGCATCATTCTTTCCGGCGGACCGTCGTCCGTGTATGACGCCGACGCGCCGCCCGCGGACCCGCGCGTGCTCGAACTGGGCTTGCCCGTCCTTGGCATCTGTTACGGACTCCAGTTCATGGTGCACGCCCTGGGTGGCAAGGTTCGCGCCGCCGACAAGCGCGAGTATGGCCATGCTGACGTCCAGGTGCAGAACGGCTCCCGTCTTTTCGAAGGCCTCCCCGCCAGGCTCTCCGTCTGGATGTCACACGGCGACGAAGCGGTGGAACTGCCCGCCGGATTTCAACTCGTGGCCAGCTCTTCCAGTGCGGTGGCCGCCATCGAAGCTCCTGAGCGAAAGATGTGGGCAGTGCAGTTCCATCCCGAAGTGCGCCACACTCAATTGGGTACGGATATCCTGCGCAACTTCGCACTCGGAATTTGCGGTGCCAAACCCACCTGGACTGCTCAGCACTTCATCGATGCGACGATTGCCAGCGTGCGCCAGACCGTGGGCCAGGGCCGCGCGATCTGCGCTCTCTCCGGCGGCGTCGATTCGGCGGTAGCGGCAACTCTCGTGGATCGCGCCATGCGCGATGGCAATGAGCCCTCGCGACTCACCTGCGTGTTCGTCAACAATGGCGTTCTGCGCAAAAACGAGTTTGACAAAGTACAGCAGGGCTTGCGCGACAAGCTCGGCCTGCACCTGATCGCGGTCGATGCCACCGAGCGCTTTCTCAGCAAGCTCGCCGGGGTGACGGATCCGGAGACGAAACGCAAGATCATCGGCAAGGAATTCATCGCCGTGTTCGACGCCGAAGCCCAGCGTATCGAGCAGGCCGAAGGCAAGGTAGAGTGGCTGGTGCAGGGCACGCTCTATCCCGATGTGATCGAGTCCCGGTCGGTGCGTGGGCCATCGCAGACCATCAAGACCCATCACAACGTCGGCGGCCTGCCCGACAAAATGAAGCTGAAGCTGATCGAGCCGCTGAAAGATCTATTTAAAGACGAAGTCCGGAAGATTGGCCGCGACCTGGGCATGCCGGAAGAAGTTCTTCAGCGCCAGCCTTTTCCCGGACCCGGCCTGGCGGTCCGCATTCTGGGCGAAGTGACTCCCGAGCGCCTGAAGATCCTGCGCGAGTGTGACGACATCGTGGTGACTGAAATCAAAAAAGCCGGTCTCTACACCACGATCTGGCAAAGTTTCGCGGTCCTGCTGCCGGTGATGTCGGTCGGCGTGATGGGCGATCAGCGCACCTACGCCTACACCTGCGCCGTGCGCGCCGTCCATTCCGAAGACGGCATGACCGCCGACTGGGTCCCGCTCCCGCACGAAGTGCTGAAAACCATCTCCAGCCGGATCGTAAATGAAGTCAAAGGGGTGAATCGCGTGGTCTATGACGTCACCTCGAAGCCCCCGGGAACAATCGAATGGGAGTGACAAGCAACCCGACCCTGTCATCCTGAGCGGAGTCTTTCCATTCGCGAAGCGAGTAGAAAGATGAAGTCGAAGGACCCCTACACTCTGAACGTCAGCGGGTGTTGGGTTGATACGCTGAAGACTCTCTCTGAATTGGTCCCTGTCGGCAGGGTAGGTCGTGACCTACTCCACCCGCTCCGACACCCAACGCGAAATCGCCGTGACCATCTTTCGGGGTGAGACGCGGACCGATTCCGCCACCAGCCAGTTACGAAATCCCGGAATCACCAGGGTCTTGCCCTTGAGCAACCCGCGGTAACCGGCGCGGGCCACGGTTTTGGCGTCCATGGGCCGAACCTTTTTGAACAGGCGAGACTGGTCGTTGCCCGCGCGGCCGGCAAATCCGGTTTCGGTCGCCCCGGGACAGAGGCAAGTCACAACCACCCCTTTGTCGGCCAGTTCATTGGCCAGTGCCTCGGAAAATGAAATCACATACGCCTTGGTCGCATAGTACACGGCCATGAGCGGACCGGGCTGGAAGCCCGCAGTCGAGGCCACATTCATGATCTTGCCCGAATGCCGTTCCAGCATCGGCCCCAGAAACAGTTTGGTCAGATGCGTGAGTGCGGTGATGTTGAGCTGGATCTGGCCCAGACTTTCTTCCGCCGGGACTTCGCCGAACTCTCCAAATCTGCCATAGCCGGCATTGTTAATCAGAACGTCCACCCCAACCTGTTCCCGCTGCAATTGCTCGAAAAGTGCCTGCGGAGCGGATGGCGCAGCTAGATCGAGCGCGACCGTCTTGACCGTGATTCCGAACTGGCGCTGTAGTTCATCGGCGACTTGCGCCAGCCTTGCTCCGTTCCGTGCCACCAGCACCAGGTTGTGATGATCTTTGGCAAAGAGTTTGGCCAGTTCGTATCCAATACCGCCGGAAGCGCCGGTGATCAGAACGGTCAGGGTAGGGGCGTCCATTTCAGATTTGAGGAACAGTTCGCGCGTAGAGTGCGCTACGGTTCAGCGGCGCTAAAGTGCGAATTCGTTCAACCCGTTCACCAGCCCGCCGGGCCTTCAAAACCACTGCCTCGTCCAATCTCTCAGTTCGGCCCAGTAAACCTCCACGCGATTGGCCAAGGTTTCCGGTCTCATCATGTCGTAACCGCCATGCGGTGTGCTCAGCGCGGGGGCGTAGCCCTCGGGCACGTTGAACAGGGCGTCATCCAGGGGAGCCTCTGAAAACTCCAGAAGTTCCAGCTTGCTGACCGTACTCTTGCCTTGCTCCGTCCTGGTGATGGTCTCTTCCAGTGGAAAACCGGCAGGTGCCGTGCCCAGACGCTTGAAATGTACACGATCGCGGCGGTTGTCCGGCCTGAAAGTCGCGTATAAGAGTCCGATTCGGGGACTGGAATCCTGGCAGTCGAGGCCGGGCAGATCGATGTACCATCCGTCGCGTTCTTCCACGCTCGAAGGTCTTGCAGCGCCGGGCGCAGCCTCCACGGTGATCGTGGTTTTGACGTGCCGGGCTGTATAGGAGCCGTGTTGACGCCGCTCGCCGGTGTCTACCGAGTCGGCCGTAATGGTTACGTCGGCGCCTGTCATCTCAGTGGGCAGCACCGGTCGGGCGGGTTTACGCTGCTCCGCCCAATTGATGATCGGAAGTTCCGCGTAGACCTTGGCGCCGTCATTCAGGATGATCTGCTTCCGCTCGTCGCAACGGCTGATGTTCGCAAAGGCCCTCTTGACCGGTTTGTCACCGAGATACTCCCGCCGCTGTCTGGCTCCTTTCAAATACAAGGTCTCCACCTCTGAGCCAGCGGGATCGCTCCGCCGGGTCTTGATTTGCAGGTCAGAGAAATTTGGGACGATCGGAGCGGCAAGACTGGCGGACGCCAGAAGGATAACCAGCGCCGAGAAACTCAAGGTGGAGGGCCCCATGTTCGTTCCTCCGAGGAAAGGCCAATGGAACGCTTTCCGCCGTTGCCATTGGCCGATGTTCGAAACGAGGGTTGAGGACTACGCGCCGACCATCGCCGGCTCAACCCCGTAAATCGAAAACCACGAGGTCGCCGCCTTCAACCGGTCGTTCACGTTGTTGATGTTTTTCACACCTTCCGACTCCAGCCACTCGCGGAACGCGTTGGCCCCCTGCTTGGCATAAACCGGGATGCCGTCCTTCCAGGTGGCACGGCCGCAGAGCACGCCATTGAACTTCACTCCGGATTCAGCCGCCAGTTCCAGCGCTTCGGTAAACTCCGCATTGCTCACGCCCGCCGAGAGATAAATGAACGGCTTGCTGGTGGCCGTCGCCGCCTCCAGAAACAAGCCCATGGCTTCGATCTTGCTGTAGGCTTTCTGTCCGCCAAAAGCTTTGGTGCCGTCCACATACTTCATATTGATGGGCACCTCGACCTTCAGTACATCCACGCCATACCGGTCCTTGCTGAACTCCTTCATGCTGGCGGCAACGATCTTGGGTTTTTTCTTGGCATACTCCAGGCCTTTTTCGTCCGCGCCTTCTTCGTAGCCCACGAATTCAAGAAAGAACGGAATATCGTTGCCGCGGCATTCGTCTCCGATGCGCTCTATCCAGGCATGTTTTTTGTCGTTAACGTCCTTAGGGTCGAAGGGACTGTAGTAAAGCAGGATCTTCAGGCAATCGGCGCCCGCTTCTTTCAGGCGGCGCACCGACCACAGGTCCAGCAGATCGCCCAGACGCCCGGGGCCGGTCTTGTCGTATCCGGTCTTCTCGTAAGCCAGCAGCAACCCCGCGTTCTTGGCCCGCCGCCTGGAGGCCGGCAGCCCCCACTCCGGATCGAGCAGAATGGCGCTGGCGTGCTGGGTAAGCACCTCGGTCACCAGCGTCTTGAATTCTTCCATCATGGCAGCACTCACATCGCTGCCTTTTTCCTTGGCCAGTGATTTCTGCAACGACCCGCGCTGGTCCATGGCAGCGGCGGCAATCACCCCGCGATCGTTTGAAACGTTCTTGAGCCCGGCCAGCTTTCCTGGGGTAAGTTTCATAAATTCCTCCGACGAGTGCGTGTAATTTCGCCCCAATTGTAAACCATGGAGATCGCAATTGGCTGAGGACGGGTCAGGATTCAAGCAGGCTTGGGTCGAATAGATCCCCAACTCCGGCTGGGCTACGCGGGGTTATCCATAGGGCTTCCGTGCCCAGGGTTGTCTGGGCGAAGGCGAAGGGGTCTTGCGGGCGCCGTTACAATTGCCAGGTTGCCTTAGACGCCTTCGAGAGTGAATGGCCCATGCGCTTGCACATCGATTGGATCCTGCTGCCGTTTCTGCTAGCGATCACGGTGGTATTGCTGTTTCTCCTTCGCCGCACTCGTCTGGGCCCCCTTCTGCGCGAGCGCATCGCCGACCGTCCGCGGCGCCGCTTGTTCATCGCGTCCGTCAGCTTCTTTCTGACCTTTGCCACGGTGCGCGGCATGGTGTTCTGTATCGTGCACCAGATTCCGCCATTCCACTACGTCATCATGGAAGGCCGCCACATCCATCACCTGGTGTTCGGAATCCTGATCCTGTTGTCGGTGGGCTACGGATGGCTGTGCGAGGTCGGCAACGGTAGCGATTCCTCCTCGGTGTTCGCCAGCAGCCTGATGTCGTTGTTGTACGGAATGGGCGCGGCCCTGACCCTCGATGAATTTGCCCTATGGCTGAACCTGAAAGACGTTTATTTCGTTCGTGAAGGACGCTCCAGCATCGACGCCGTCATCCTGTTTGGCGCCCTGCTCGCAATCAGCACCTGGGGAGCTCCGCTATTCTCGGCTTCGAAAAAAGACGAAAACGGAGGCAAGGGCCAGGATTCGGCCTGAAGGCTGGCACCCTCAACCGGCGATCTCACAGCCTATTGCCGCAGCGTAAGCGTCCCCAGCACGGCCTGTTGCTTGGCGATCAGCGCCTGCACGCCCTGGCTGGCCAGGCCGATCATCTTGTCCAGCTGTTCCTCGTCAAACACCTGGTGTTCCGCCGTAGCCTGAACTTCCACCAGCTTGCGGCCAGCGGTCATGACGAAGTTCATGTCGACGTCGGCGCGCGAATCTTCTTCGTAGCAGAGATCGAGCAGAATCTCGCCATCCACGATCCCGGCGCTCACCGCCGCCAGGTAGTCGCGTAAGGGAACGGAAGTCAGAGTGCCCGCCTCCACCAGCTTCTCCAGTGCCAGTCCCAGCGCAACGAAGGCGCCGGTTATGGACGCGGTGCGGGTGCCACCGTCGGCCTGAATTACGTCGCAGTCAATCCAAATCGTGCGCTCGCCCATGCGTTCCAGATCGGTGACCGCCCTCAGCGAACGCCCGATCAGTCGCTGGATTTCATGAGTGCGGCCGCTGGGACGGCCTTTGTTCACCTCCCGCGGCGTCCGCGTCAACGTGGCCCGCGGCAGCATGCTGTACTCACTCGAAATCCAGCCTTTTCCCCGGTTGCGCATGAACTGCGGCACCGTCTCTTCCACCGAAGCGGTGCATATCACACGAGTGTTCCCCAGCTCAATCAGGACCGAGCCCTCGGCCGTGTTGATGAAATTGGGAATAATACTGACCGGCCGCATCTGGTCCGGCGAACGATTGTCTGAGCGATAGAACATGAAAGGATTCTAGCAGCCAATTCCCATGGGCCGAAGCCAGCCAAAAAGCTGAGAACAGAAAACTGAGAACTGACAACTGAAATTACTTCTGCAACTCCGTCACCATCTGCCCGACCGCGGCCACATCATAAACGCCTGACAAGTCGGCATGCCCAGCCAGCGTCTCGCGTTCTCTGCCGCCGACCAGAATCTTCACCCGGTTGATTCCGGGGATGCCCGTGGCCAAAGTTTGTACCAGAGAAGCCACCGTGAGCTCTTCCACCAGAACTCCCGAGCGATGACCGTCAGCGAAGGCATCGTTCAAGTCGATCACGGCCAGCCCGGGATCGACCAGATACACGTCGCGGACCTCGGCGCCCGGGCCCAACGGGTGGGAGGAGGACTTGTCCAGATACAACCCCAGCAGCGCCCGCAGTAATTCCTGGGCTCGTTCCTGGCGCCCCGCCGGCAGCGGAATGCTGGCGGCCTGTGCCCGCAGGACGCCGGGATCGTCGTAGGCGACGTAAAGGGTTACCTGCTCGGTGGGTCCCTGCACGGGCGCTGCCACCGGGTGGGCGTATTGGGCGGGTGTTTCCGTCTCGGTGGCTCGGCCTCGCATCCGCCAGGCATAGACGCTCATTCCGAACGCCACTGCCAGCATAGCTGCGACCGCGATAATCAGATGGCGCGGGATCATCGGGTCGCTCCCAACTGGTCGCGCACCGCCTCGATTCCGGCCGTGACCGATTCCGCCACCAGCTGCTGATAGGCGGGAGAATTCAGGTCATCAAGCTTGCCTGCCGGGGGCGCGATTTCGAGGGCCACCGCCGCGGTCGTAATATTGTTCAGAGGACGCAGGGGCGCGAGCAGGGAACGAACCGCAATCTGTCTTTTCCCCAGTTCGCTCGCCAGACTCGATTCGGCGGTCTGGCTGGCGGCACGAAAGCCGGACTGTGCTGTGTCCCAATCCAGGAATGGACCCCGGTTTTCGCTGCCCACGGGAAGCAGCGCCGTATAAAGCCGGACCCCGGTCCCCTGGGACGCCGCATGCAGGCAAACATAGATCGCCGGATGCGCCGCGTTGGTCATGCTTGCCCGTTGGTCCAGGCTGAGGGTCGTGTCTCCCTCTCGCAACAGAAGCGTCGAGAGTCCATGCGCCTGAAGCTGTTCTCGCAGGCGCAAGGCAAAGGCCAGTGTGACATCCTTTTCCGCCAGTTGGTCGCTGAGCGCCGCGCCGCGTTCCTCGCCTCCGTGGCTCGCGTCCACGACCACGAAATATTGCACCAAACTGGGCACGGATGCGGGCGCCGCCGCTCCCGGGGGGAGCTGCGGAATCGCACTGACGGGAGGAATCGCGGGCGGCGCCGCGGCGATTTGAGGGCGCGGCCCAGACTTCGGCGCCGGGGAAATCGTGATGGTGCGGCCGTCGTTGCCGAAAGTAGCGAACAGCGGGGCCAGCCCGTCGACTACGATCTCCGCTGCTCCGTTGTTCTCCTGGAAGCTCGCGGAAGGAATTGCCGGACTGTCAAAGGTCAACCTTTGTGACCCCGGAGCAACCAGCGGCTCCCGGGTAAACACCATGCGCAGTTTCCCCGGTTCCGTGGCAATCATCGGATTCACCGGGGAAGTGAAGTTCATCACCAGGGTGGGAGGATCGGTTTTGTTTACCTGGGCAGTAAAGTGGACCGCCACATTTCCGATAAACAATCGCCGCGAACTTTCATGGAAGCTTACCGGAGCGCCCAGAAACCGCTGCATGAGGGTCGGCAGCGAACTCAGTGGCACCAGGCCGCGCCCGCTTTCCAGCAGGAATTTCGCCGGAAGATCGAAGGCCTGCCCCTGCACCCGAACCCGGGTCTTCCCGGGGGTGAATTCGCTATCCACTCGGTCGTAACCCAGCCTCCAGATTCGGCCATCCGTCCGGGCGTTGACCGACCCCAGAGGCTGAAGGATTTCCGCCAGCCCCACGTAGTCCGTGCCGTTCCTTTCGATGACGGTAAGGGAATAGTTCGCGGCACTGGAGTAAACCGATAAGCGCTTTTCTTCCGCAGAGCCGGACAATGCCAGGGCAAAGGCTAGCAGAGCCGCAATGCAAACGACTGCACCCGGGGCAACCCGCCTCGTTCGTCGCCTACTCCAGCGCATAGATCGTCAAGCCGGTAAGCAGCTTGGGATAAAAGTCGGTGGACTTCTGAGGCAGGACTTCCCCGGCAAAGGCAATATCTCGCACCTGCTCCATGCGCGCCGGATTCATGAGGAAGGCTACATCGCCCGCTCCGCTTCGCGCCTGGGCCATGGCTTCGCCGATGTCGCGGATATAGCGAACGTTTCTTTGCTCGCGGACCGCTTCTTCCGAAATCCCCAGCACACCTTCCAGCAAGCACTTGTGCAATTGCACCACGTCGAGCGCCTGCTGGCGCAGCGACCACCCCGCGAAGAAGTCGCTCGGGACCGGTTTTGGCCGGTCGAGAAGAAAGACCCGATCGGCAGTGACGGCCAGCAGCGCGGTGCCCATACGTCCGGCTTCGCGCAGAATGACTTTGGCGCGGGCCGCGTCCACGGAAGCATCTACTTCTTCCACGCTGAAGTAGGCGCCAGCCCCGTCCCGGAATCGGGCCGAAGAAAATGAAGGCAAACCGTGCACCACGCGGTGGGTGGGCAGGATCACCAAGCCGGGGCTATCCATGTTGACCAGGGTCATCATGACCAGTTCGTAGGGAGCGACCGCCGGGTCCGACGACTGGCCTGGATCTTTAAGGGAAGAGCGCTCCCGTGGGACCACCCCGGACGGCGCCGCTGCCGCCCGGCGCTGGTCGCGGTAGTGAAGGGCGGTTTCGTAGCGGTGATGCCCGTCGGCGATCACCAGGTTCTTGTCCCGCATCTTGTTTCGCACCAGATTTACCAGGCCGGGGTCAGAGATTTTCCACACCCGGTGCGATACCCCGTATTCGTCCAGAGTTTCAAGATCGGGCTGTCCTCCGGGGGCCAGGAGGCCGTCGATCTCGGCGGAGGGATCGCTGTACAACATGAAAAGTTGCCCAAAGTGGGCCCGGGTAGCCCGTAATAGTTCCAGACGGTCGGCTTTGGGCTTGGCCAGAGTCTGCTCGTGGCGGAAAATCACCCCACCGGTGTAGTCCTCGATGCGGCCCAGTGCGATGATGCCGCGGCGCTCCAGTTCCGCCGTGCCGCCAGGCGCCGTAAAGTGCTGGACATAAAGGTAGAGCGAGGGCTGGGCGTCCTGCAAAAAGATACCCTGCCGGCGCCAGTCCCCGAAGAATTGCGCCGCACGGGTGTACCGGTTATCCCCGCCGTGGTCGCTGGCGTGCTCTTCCCCCAGAATGATGCGCACCAGGTTTTGCGGACTGGCAGCGTAGTAGCTGCGCTGCATCTCGGGGGTGATCTTGTCGTAAGGTTGGGTGACGACTTGTGGAATCGAGACCCGGGTCGGGTCATAACGCAGCGCGCGAAAGGGCTCAATGTGGGCCATAGCTCAGAAGGTGAGTATGAAATTGTACAAGAGCTTTCTTCCTGGTGCGCGGTTGAGATCTTTGCCAGCCGGACTTGGGCGAGAAACGGCAGCGGATCCAGACCACTAGGCAAACCTTTGCAGCGTCGCGCCATCGCAAGAGGCGCGAGAAAACCTGTCGGAACTATGACCACTCCATTTGAAGCTATGGTAGTATCACCCTCAATGAGGTAATTATGGCCCGCCTTCATGGGCGCGGGTCATCCCGCCCATCGACCCAAGGTCGCACGTCCCGCTTGGCCCTACCCTGGACCCTGAGAACCCTTATGCTGCTTAGCCAGCAGGCTCGTACCGTTTCAATGCCATTATTTCTCGTCCTGATCACAGCCGGGATCTTCTGCGCCGTGCCCGCCGTCCGGGCGCAGAGCCCAGTGGACGATGTGCACATCAGCCCCAGAGTCCAGCCTCCTCCCGCGGTCGAGAAACAGATCGTGGATCCTTCCCTGAGGACGCACACCAAGCCTCTCAAGGTGGACGTGGATCTGGTGTTGGTGCCGGTCACCATTACCGACCCCATGAACCGTCTTGTCACCGGACTGGACAAGGAAAATTTCACCCTTTTTGAAGGTAAGGACCGGCAGGAAATCCGCCATTTTTCCAGTGAAGACGCACCCGTCTCGCTGGGTGTGATCTTCGACATGAGCGGCAGCATGAGCAGCAAGATCGAGCGTGCCCGAGAGGCCGTGATCGAGTTTTTCAAGGCTGCGAATCCCCAGGACGAGTTCTTCATGATCACCTTCGCGGACAAGCCGGAGGAGATTTCCGACTTTACCCAGTCGATTGAAGATATCCAGGGCAAGCTGGTGTACACCATTCCCAAGGGCCGCACCGCCCTGCTCGACGCCATTTATCTCGGCGTCAGCAAGATGAGGCAAGCCAAATATCCCAAGAAGGCCCTTCTCATCATTTCCGACGGCGGTGACAACCACAGCCGTTACACCGAAGGCGAGATCAAGTCCGTGGTCAAGGAAGCGGACCTATTGATTTACGCTATCGGCATTTACGACCGCTACATGTCCACTCCGGAGGAGCAATTGGGCCCGGCATTGCTCAGTGACCTCACTGAACTTACCGGAGGCCGGGCTTTTACCATAGATAACCCCAATGACTTGGCTGACGTCGCTACAAAAATAGGGATCGAGCTACGCAACCAATATGTGCTCGGATACCGTCCAAAGAACCCAGCGCATGATGGCAAGTGGCGTAAAATAAAGGTGAAGCTGCTGCCACCTAAAGGTTTGCCGCCACTGCGTGTGTACGCCAAGACGGGTTACTATGCACCTACGGAATAGTCGTGTTCCGCTCCGGCTCATCCTCTTATTTTTGTTGAGTTTGGCAGCTGCAGCTCAGGAGCCGCATGAGGCCCCGCCCCGCAGTTCCCAACCCGCCCCCCCGGCCCAGGAACCGCACCCAGGCAAGGAACCTGGCGTCGAAAACGGCGGCTTCGTTTTCCATGCCGACGTGCAGGAAGTCCTGCTGCACGCCACCGTCATCGACGACAAGCAGCGCTTGGTCACCAACCTCGACCGGAACGCTTTCACCGTTTTCGAGGATGGCAAGCCCCAGGTCATCAAGTCGTTTCGCCACGAGGACATTCCCATCTCCCTGGGCATCGTGATCGACAACTCCGGTTCGATGCGGGAAAAGCGCGCCAAGGTAAACAAGGCTGCATTGAATCTGGTGCGCGCCAGCAACCCGCAGGATGAAGTCTTCGTCGTCAACTTCAGCGACGAGTATTTTCTCGATCAACCCTTTACCAGCAAGATTAGCCTGCTACAGGCCGCGCTGGAACGATACGAGACCCGTGGCGGGACCGCTCTCTACGATGCCATTGTGGCCTCGGCCGACGAGTTGAAAAAGCATGGCAAACTACAGAAGAAAATCCTGTTCGTGGTGACCGACGGCGAAGATGACGCCAGCCGCGAATCACTGGAACAGGCGGTGCGAAGGTTGCAGGAGGAGAATGGACCCACGGTGTACGCCATCGGTCTGTTAGGGGAAGAAAGGCAACGGCGGGCCAAGCGCGCCCTGCAGACGATTTCCGAGCGCACCGGAGGAATCGCATTCTTCCCGCGCACGCTCGACGAAGTGGATGCCATCAGCAGCGCGGTGGCCCGTGACATCCGTAATCAGTACACCATCGGTTACAAGCCTACTACCCCCAAAACCCTCGGTGGATATCGCACCATCCGGGTTGAAGCCCACGCCCATGGCTACGGCAAGCTCACGGTGAGAACCCGCAGCGGCTACTACGCCGGCCAGGAGGAAGCCGCCGGTGGCGGAAACTGAGAACCGGGAACTGGAAACCGGGAGCTGATCTTTCGATCAAGAAAACCACCCCTTGCCTCCCGACGAAGAAGGTTTCATTGTGGTAAGACTGTCCCCAAGACAGGGTCTAGTCCATTGACGCTCTGCTCGCGGTTCCGTACCCTGTAGAGTGCAGACAAAAATCAGCGAAGGCAAGCACCTGCGAGTCACCGACGACATTTCCCAGCTCGTCGGCGATACTCCCATCCTGCAATTGAAGAAGCTGGTTCCCGCTGATGCCGCGGGGGTCTTCGCCAAGCTCGAGTATCTCAATCCTGGCGGAAGCGTTAAAGATCGCGCCGCCAGCGGACTTATTCTGCGCGCCGAGGCCGATGGACAGCTCAAACCCGGAGGCACGATTGTCGAAGCCACCGCCGGCAACACCGGCATCGGTCTGGCGCTGATCGGGGTCCAGCGCGGTTACCGGGTGGTCCTGTTTGTGCCCGAGCGTTTTTCCGAAGAAAAGGTGACCATCATGCGCGCCCTCGGCGCCCAGGTAACGCGGACTCCGGACGCCGAGGGCATGCCGGGCGCCATCCGCCGGGCCAACGAATTCGCCTCCGGCCACGACGGCGCATTCATGGCCGGCCAGTTCGAAAATCCCGCCAACCCTGCCTATCATTACGAAACCACCGCTCCGGAAATTTTCGAGCAGATGGAAGGCCAGGTTGATGCCGTGGTCATCGGCGCCGGAACGGCCGGCACCTTTACCGGCGTGGCCCGCTTCATGAAGGAACGCCTGCCTAATGTGCTGGCCTATGCGGTGGAGACGCAAGGCTCGATTCTGGGCGGGGGCAAGCCCGGTCCGCACAAGGTAGAAGGCATCGGGGCCAGCTTCATCCCGGGAAATTTTGACCGCTCGGTATGCGACGAAGTGCTGATGGTCACCGATGCCGATGCGTTCGCCATGGTAAAGGAACTCGCCGCCCGCGAAGGTGTGTTGTCCGGCTCGAGCGGCGGAGCCAATGTCGTCGCGGCCATGCGTGTGGCTGCCTGGCTGGGCCAGGGGAAACGAGTCGTGACCATGATTCCGGATTCCGCCGAACGCTATCTGTCGAAAAAGATTTTTGCCGGCGGAATCTGATAAGGCAGCTATCAGCTTTCAGCCATCAGCTCTCAGCAAGTTCCTCTGAGAACCAAGAACTGAAAACTGAAAACTGGTAAATCAGAGCGACAAATCAAAAGCTGGCGAATTAAGAACTGATAAATCAAGACTGGCAAATCAAAAATTGATAAACCAAAACTGACGGCTGACCGCTGAAAGCCTCGCATGAAAAACAAGCAACCTGGTTTCGCGACGCGCGCCATCCACACCGGTCAGGAACCCGACCCGGAAACCGGCGCGGTAACAGTTCCCATCTACCCCACTTCTACCTATGTCCAGCAGGAACTGGGCAAGAACAAGGGGTACGAATACGCCCGTGTTTCCAACCCTACCCGCACCCGACTGGAAGAAAATCTGGCCGCCCTTGAAGGCGGTCTTGGTGCCCGCGTCTTTGCCAGTGGCATGGCTGCGATCAACGCCATCTGTACCATGTACAGGTCCGGCGATCACGTCGTCTGCGGCAACGATCTCTACGGCGGCGTGCCACGGCTCTTCAACCAGGTCCTGGCAAACTTCGGCATGGAATTTTCTTACGTCGATACTACGGACCCGCGAAACGTAGAACGCGCCATCCGGAAGAACACCCGCATGGTATACGTGGAAACGCCGACCAATCCCCTCATGTCGCTCAGCGATATCCAAGCCATCAGCCGGATATGCCGACGCAAGAAAGTCCAACTGGTCGTGGACAACACTTTCATGTCGCCATATTTCCAGCAACCCATTGCCCTGGGAGCCGACATGGTGGTTCATTCCACCACAAAATTCCTCAATGGACACAGTGATGGACTGGGCGGCGTGGTTGTTTGCACGACTCAGGAGCAGACCGACAAGCTGGCTTTCGTGCAGAAAGCCGCTGGAGCAATTCTTTCCCCCTTCGAATGCTGGCTGGTTCTCCGCGGGGTGAAGACACTGGCAACCCGCATGGAACAACATGATCGCAACGGCCGCGTCATTGCCGAGTTCCTGGCCCGGCACAAAAAAGTAAAAAAGGTTTTCTATCCCGGCCTCCGTCAACATCCGCAACACAAGCTGGCCCAACGCCAGATGACCGGCTTCGGCTCGATGATCACATTCGAGACCGGATCGCTCTCCAACGCGAAAAAAATGCTCAAGAAAGTGCGGGTATGCTCGCTGGCCGAGTCCCTGGGCGGAGTCGAGACCCTGATCTCGCATCCTGCGACCATGACCCACGCCGCGTTGGGCAAAAAGGGAAGACGTGAAATCGGAATTACCGACGGCCTGGTGCGCATCTCGGTAGGAATTGAAAACGTGGAAGACATCATGGCCGATCTCGACCAGGCCCTGGCCGCAATTTGAAGCGATGAAAGTTAAGGTCCCGTGACCCAGTCCCCTGCCAGATCATCGCGCGAGTGGAACTCATCCGAATACCATCGTCTGTCCGGTCCACAGGTCAGCTGGGGAAAAAAGGTTCTCGCCCGCTTACATTTGCGCGGCGACGAGTCTCTGCTCGATGCCGGTTGCGGCACCGGCCGTCTGACTGCCGAGTTGCTGCAAGCGCTGCCCAACGGACGCGTGGTCGGGCTCGACGTTTCTCAAAACATGCTGCGCTCCGCCCGCGAACACCTGCGTCCGCAATTCGGTGAACGAGCGCCGGTTGTAGCTGCCGATCTGCGGGACCTCCCGTTTGAGAGCGCGTTCGACGGGATCGTCAGCACCGCGGCTTTCCACTGGGTCCCGGACCACGACCGGCTTTTCCGCGGCTTGTACCGGGCACTCCGGCCCGGCGGCTGGTTACAAGCACAGTGCGGCGGCGGCCCCAACATCGCCCGCTTGCGAGAACGGATGGCCGCGCTCGCCGCCTCCCCTCGATATGCCCCGTTCCTGCAAAGCTTCCCGTCTCCCTGGCTCTTTCAGGATGCGGAAGGCGCTGCGGATACGCTGGGTCGTGCCGGCTTCATCGAGATCCAGACCGGTCTGGAGCCGGCTCCCGCAGCCATGGAAGATCGCCGGCACTATATGGAATTCGTCCGCACGGTCATCGTGCGGGTTCACCTTGACCGCCTGCCCCACCCGGACTTGCAAGATCAGTACGTTTCGCAACTTGCCGATCAGGCCGCGACAGACGATCCCCCATTCCTCCTCGACTATTGGCGGCTCAATCTCAGCGCAAGAAGACCATGGGATACGGGCTTGCGTGGAGCAAAATCGATGTCCTAGGAGGCTGCGGAAAAACTCGTAAATGTCGGCCCTTCCGTGGAAGAGCGGCCCTTCAGGGCCGCGTAAGTCGTCAGGAATATGTGCGGGCTTTAGCCCCGGTGGTCGCTTCGTCCGGGCAAATTGAGTTTTTCCGTAACCTGCTAGCGCGTCGATTGAACCCCGACAATCGATGGTGCCGGTGATTTTTGACGCTTAAGGCGTGCTCGCAGATAGGCGACCGCATACAGCCCCGAAAGCGAGCCGATCAAGATGGCCGCCTGAGGCAACACGGACGCTCCCGCGCCGTCACCGACCAGTGCCAGCGCCGCAAAACAGAAAAGCAGGGAAGTGCAGAAGACCTCAAGCGATGACTTGCCGAGCAGGACTAACGGTGCCCACTCAAGCCGTCTTGCCATATACGGACGGAGAGCGGTAAACAGGACCCCAAGGACCGCGAAGTTCAGCAATCGCAACACCCCGAGCTGCCACTTGTCGAAAAGTACCCACGCGTTTCCCTGATCGACAGGATGGGTGACGAAATACGGTATCAACTGATAGCGCAGGACCAGGAACACCGAGGCCACAAGCACGGAAAAAGCAATTGTCCATCGCGACCCGAACCAATCCAGCAGGCGTGTTGCTCCTCCCGCGCCCACCCACAATCCGAACACCCAAAGAAATTGCCACGCGAACAGGTTAAAAGCACCCAGATGTTGGATCGGAATCGGGAAGCCAGCGTGCGCCACAAGAAATGTGTGCAGCCGTTCCCGTGCCCCCAGCTGTGCCGCCAACCACAACAGCGCCGAGGGAGCGAGGACAAACTTCCAGCCCCAGCGGCGCCCTATGCCGAGAATGAACGGGGTCAGAAACAGAAAAACAATGTACATGGGCAGGATATCCAGCAGCGGCGGGCAGTACAAGAGCAGCAGCGAGCTGACAATCGCCAAGGCGCGATGCGCAAGGTAGAAATCCACGAGTCCCTGGAGCGCCGGCTTCTGGGTATGGACCGCCGCGGCCGCCACCAATGTAAACGCCACCGTTAGAAGAACCAGGTGATAGCCGTACAACTTCGCGCCGCGAAGCCATAGCCGCTTTTGCACCACCCCCAGGGACCTCTGCCGCAACAGAGCGCCATACACGCGCCCGGCAAGCAGCGCCGATAGCAGCACAAACCCTTCCGCCCAGGAAACGAAGCCGAAGAGTTGATTCACATAGTGACTTGCGGCGGTGGGCAGATGCGTAAGCGTCATTCCCACCAGCATTAACCCGCGCAGGGCATCAAGTTCCGGCAGGCGGGGCAAGTAGAGTGGCTTCGATTGCAGCTTCGAACCTCCGGTCGCCGGGATGGATTGGGCTGTCGCCAGAAGCTGCCCTTTCGCGCTTTGCCGGATGCTCATGGTCCGCGCAGTTGTTTGGATGCCGGTTGGTCCCAGCCGGTTCGTATGTCCAGACATTTTACTCGTGGCGACTTCAGGGATCGCCAAAGATTCGAAGTCTTATAATAGCCGCCATGGCCGAGCTACCCACGGATCGCGACAACTCCTATCTCGGGGTTTACGCGGTCAACGTCTTCGTCCGCGATCAGGACCGGAGCCTGCGGTTCTTCGTGGATCAGCTCGGATTCAACCTGGCTTTCGACGTGCGCCTGCAATCCGGACAGCGCTGGGTAGGGGTTGCGCCTCCGGACGGCACTGCCGTGCTTACCCTGATCGCGCCTGAACCCGACTCGGATGAATACAAGCTGATTGGCCAACCCACTCCGGTTGCGTTTGTGGCTGAAGATGTCGTGGCCACTTACAGCCAGTGGAGGCAACGCGGAGTTCGCTTCCGTCATGTCCCCAAGCTGAGGCGCGTCAAGTACCAACAGCAGGCGGTGGACGGGCCTGCAGGTGCTTCATCCCTGCTGCTGGGCAAGCAGAAACCAATTTGGGGCGGCGTGTTCACCCGCTTCGAGGATATCGACAAGAATTCCTTCGCCCTGGTGAGCTTCGACGAAATGACCCAGGCGGTGGAGGCACAACGCCGCGCCGCGGCGGCGAAGCTCGAATCTGAACGCCGTGCCGCTCACGAACTGGAAATTGCGAAACAGGTGCAGGCAAGACTCTTCCCCCAGACCTTTCCGTCCCTGAGAACGCTCGACTATGCGGGTGTGTGCATTCAGGCTCGCCAGGTCGGCGGCGATTACTACGACTTCCTCGGTCTGGGTCCGGACCGGATGGGGCTGGTGCTGGGCGACATTTCCGGAAAGGGAATCGCCGGTGCTCTCCTGATGGCGAACCTGCAGGCAAATCTGCGCAGCCAGCGCATCGTTGCCTTAGACGACCCACAACGGCTGTTGCGGTCGGTCAACCAGCTGTTCTATGACAACACCGCCGACAGCTCCTACGCCACGCTCTTCTTCGCGGAATATGACGATCTGGCGCAACGCCTGCGCTATGCCAACTGCGGACATCTCGCAGGTCTCTTGCTCCGCGCCGATCACACCCTCGAACGGTTGGATTCCAACTGCACCGTTTTGGGACTCTTCAAGGAGTGGGAGTGCTCCGTCGGAGAATGCCAGCTCGTTTGCGGGGATTCACTTGCCCTCTATACCGACGGGGTAACCGAATCGTTCAACGCAGCCGGAGAAGAATTCGGCGAACAGCGTTTGACCGAAGCCCTGCGCCGCCATCGTGAATTGTCGGCGCGCGACTTGCTGGCGGCGATCGTCGATGAGGTTCGCCAGTTCAGCCCTGGCGAGCAGTATGACGACATCACTCTCATCGTCGCCAGATGCACAGCACCTCAATAAGGGCAGCACATTTACTTCTGTCGCGCCTCAGCTTCGGCCAGCCACCCGCGGCGCAGCCTTTCGGATGGGATGCTGGACATGTAGGGCTTGATATCGAGAATCGGTGTCCCATCCAGCATGTCGACGCCCCGAACATAAAGCTCGACGCCTTCGCGCCGCCGCAGCTCTACGGCGGTCAGGCCGATCGGGTTCGGACGCCGCGGAGATCGGGTCGCAAACACACCGTGCCGCCGACCGTCGGAGGGCGGTGAGGCCAGCAAATCGTCCCCCCGCAGTTCGACTCTGGGGGAGCGATCGAACTCCCAGATGACGAAGAGATGCGAGAAGCCCTCGATGTCGGTAAGCCCCGGCTCAAACTCGGGCAGGATCTTGAGCACACCCTCGGCCTCGTGCTTCACACCAAGACCCTTGGGGATCTCGCGTGTGTTCTTGTACGGACTATTTACAAATCCAATCGGCTGCGAGGTAAACATAGCGGGATCATGCCTCCATCTCCCATACTAATGCCTCCCCGGCAGCCCCTAATCCACCGATTGCCCAATCCAGCTGAGATACGCCAAGTTGCCCTCGTCGATCGAAACCGAGATACACTCGGGCAGATCGTAAGAATGTAGTTCGGTAATCGCGTCCCGCACCCGTTCAAAGGCGCTGCGCGTCGTCTTGACGATGAGCAGCCACTCCTCAGCCTCTTCAATCTCTCCTTCCCAGCGGTAAATCGACCCCACCTGGGGCACGATATTCACGCACGCCGCCAGCAGACGTTCCACCAGGGCGCGCCCGATCTTGCGGGCTTCGTCTTTCGAACCCGCAGTGGTGAGGACGAGTATCTTGTCTGTCATATAGAATCAGCCTTCAGTTTACTGGCTGACAGGGTAGCACCGGGTCACGAATCGGGAGATTCATATGGCAACACAGATCCACTTCGGAACTTCGGGATGGCGTGCGGTCATGGCCGATGAATTTACCTTCGCCAACGTGCGCCGCGCGGTCACCGGCATCGCGCGCTACGTGGTTTCCCAAAAACCATCCGGAGCGCGAGTGATCGTTGGCCGCGATCCCCGCTTCCTGGGCGAGACCTTCTGCTCCATGGCCAACGACATTCTCACCGCCCACGGCATTACACCCCTCCTGATCGCGGATCCTGCCCCCACTCCGGCAATCTCCTATGCTGTGATTCGCGAAAAGGCCGATGGCGCCATCAACTTCACCGCCTCCCACAATCCCCCGGAATACAACGGCATCAAATTCTCCACGCCGGATGGCGCTCCCGCCCTGCCGGAGGTGACCAGGCGCGTAGAAGCCGAAATCGCCGCCAGCGACGCCGCCCCCGATCCGCCCAAGCCGCCCTCGAAATCCGTGACGGCACAGGCCCTGGATCCCCGCAGCGACTACCTGGCCCGCCTGCGCGAGATCGTAGATCTCGAAGCCATCCAAAAAGCCAATCTGCGCGTCGTCTTCGATCCTTTCTGGGGCGCCGCCCGCGGATATTCTGACTCTCTTTTGCGTGAGGCAGGCGTGAAGGTATCCACCCTCCACGACACTCGCGATGTGCTCTTCGGCGGCCATGCCCCCGAGCCTGACGATCACCTGCTCGACGAATGCCGGGCGCTCATGCGAACCGCCCAGGCGGACATCGGAATTGCCACCGACGGCGACGCCGACCGCTTCGGGATCCTGGACGCGGACGGCACGTTTTTCACTCCCAACTACATCGTCGCCCTGCTGTTCGACTACCTGGTGGGGAGCCGCGGCTGGAAAAACGGCGTGGCCAAATCGGTCGCCACCACCAACCTGATCAACGCCGTCGCCAAACACCACGGCATCGAACTGCACGAGACCCCGGTAGGATTCAAATACATCGGCGAACTGATCAAGCAGGACAAGATTGCCATTGGCGGCGAGGAAAGCGCGGGACTCTCGATCCGCCACCATGTCCCCGAAAAAGACGGCATCCTCGCCGGCTTGCTGTGCTGCGAAATGGTGGCGCGCCGCGGCAAATCACTGGGCCAGCAGTTGCAGGAGCTATTTGTCGAAGTTGGTTCCTTTTACAGTCTGCGCGAAAACTTCCACTTGACGCCGGAGGTGAAGGAGAAGTTCACTGGAAAGTTACGCGGAGAGCCCGGCGATCTCATGGGCCGGAAGGTCACCGAGGCGGTACGCACGGACGGCCTCAAGCTGCTGTTCGCGGACGGTTCCTGGGTTTGCTACCGTTTATCGGGCACGGAACCGGTGGTTCGGGTTTATTCCGAGGCCCGGAGCAGGGAAGAGTTGGAGAAGCTGAGCGCGGCCGCCAAACAATGGATCTTCGAATAATGCAGCCCCCGAGAATTCGGATTGTGCGACGGGCCCGGCACGGACTGAGCGCGCTGGTCGATCGCGCCCCTCAGGCCGAAGTCCTGGGCCAGCGCCTGAAGGAGAAGCTGCGCCCTGCGTCCACCTGGCTGTACAGCTCTCGACGCCGTCTGGCCACCCTGGGCGTCGCCGTGTTCACCGGCTGGCTGTTTCTCCATGTGATGTTTGGGGCCAATGGCATGGTGGTTTACCGGCAAAAGCGCGCCGAGTACCAGACCTTGAGCAACGAAATCGGCGAATTGCAGAAGGAAAATAACCGCTATACCGACCAGATCAGCGCCCTCCAGACCGACCCCAAGACCATTGAAAAGGAAGCTCGCGAACAGTTGCACTACGCCCGCCCGGGTGAAGTCGTCTACGTAGCTCCCGCCCCTCCGCCGCTCCCTATACCCGGAACCAACGCAGCCCAGAAGTAGACGCTCAGCCGCAGTCGGTTCCTGCTTCGGAAACGCATTGGCCGGTCAACACCCGGTACCACGTAGGGACAGATGTCCTCATCTGTCCCGCGGAGCAACGCTTCGCTATTTTCGTTTCGGCAGAAGACGAGAAGGAAGAGACAAGATGATGCTCGCCTCACTCGACCGGGTAGAGGCCAGCCAGACGTCCCGGCCATCTGTGTGATAACATTGGCTCACTTTCCAGTTGGGAAAAATTGATGAGTAACCAACTGCCACCTCGCTACGTCAATCCAAGTAGCACCAGAACGCTCGCAGCGGGCGTTGCTGCAATCTGCGGCTACCGGCCGCCAAAAACTCGAGGAATTCAGCCATGAAGAAACTGCTAGTAATCTGTTTCGCCCTTTCCCTTATGTTTCTGCTGGTAGCCGTAGTTTCAGCCGACGACATGGGCAAAGCCCAGACCGTGAATGGCTGGGTCAGCGACTCCAAGTGCGGGGCCAAGGGCGCCAACGCCGGCGCAGCCGCCTGCACCAAGAAGTGCCTGGCGGCCGGAGCTTCTGAGGTCCTGGTCACCGACGGCGCCGACAAAGTCCTTACCGTCGAAAATCAAGATGCACTCAAGGATTACGCTGGCGACCACGTGGCCGTTACCGGACACGTAACCGGCGATTCCATTCACGTGGTTAGCGTCAAAAAGCTCTGAAGTTAGGTAGCGCCGCCGTTCCTTCGACTTGGCTCAGGCCGGTCCGGCGGCTGTCGTGAGGGCCTCGCGCCCGCACACCAAGGGCAATCAGTGCCCGCGAGACAGCCGGCGAAACGGCGGCGCTGCACTAATCATCCTGGAGATATCTTCCGCGTCCAATCCACAAGATTCTGCAATACCGGCCCAACCCGTCTGTTTACAGGACTTATCGCGCTCTACGAACGACAGGCTCCGGGCAGTAACCATGAATTTCCCCTCCAGGACCGTCCTCCTGGACATCCCCTGCAGAAGACCTTGGTGCTTTGCTCGGGTTGAACGCGATCATTAAGATTCTCTAACGCCCTTCCCCGGAGATCAGACATGCTTCGACTGCTGACGGCCATTGGCAGCCTTATTTCCGCCTTCACCATCATCACCACAGGATCGGAGTCCGGATCTCCGACCGGGAAAGGTAGTGTCGTCCGCTGGTCCGTGGCCGTGAAGGCGCACAACCCATTTGACAACTGGACCTAGATTCATCAGCATTGCGCCGCTCCTGTTGAGGAGGCAGATCGTGGCCACAAACGATACCGGGGACTGGCGCGAACTTTTTGATGTCGCGTTGTTCGAGCCGAGCCGAGTGAAGTTGCGACAGCGCATCGAACATGCGAGAAACGCAATTCACAGCCGGCTCGACGCTTTGATGAAAGACCAAAACGAAACCGGGAGAATGACGGCGGAACGCATTGCGCTGAGAGACGCATTAACTACGCTCTCTGAACTACACCACATCGTCTATGCCCGGAAGGAGAGCGCGAGGGCCAGCGGCCGGGATGGAAGAGCGGCCGGCTAGTGCGTATCTCGGCGGTCCTTTCACGACCCGCGGGAGCACAACGCCCCGCAAGCATGAAAGCAGGGAAAAGTTCATTTGGCGATAAAACATTTACCGCATTCCATACCCAGCACGCTGCCCCCAGCGAAGCTCTATCTCGACGACATAACCGAGATTTTGCAGATTCTGACCGATTCGGACCCTGGCTGTCAGGCGACTTTCGTTGCCGGCAACTCGAAATGCGACACGCTGGACGATTTGAAGGAGCTTCGAGGGCGCACCACTCATTTCGTGATGGATATCTCCTCGCCGGGAAAGCATCAAACCCTCGAACTCACGCCCTCCGTGACCCAGATACACATCCATGAAATTGGAGATCAATTGGCGGCATGGTCGAAATATGTGAACGTCGCAGCCATTTTCAAGCGGAGAAAGCTCAGGTTGAAATCTGCTGTGCGCGCGCTGGCAGCGTGGATATTTGCGGGTTTCTGGCTCCTCGCCGTTGCGGTTTGGATGTTTGTACCCCATCCTGCCAAACGTCTTTCCGTGGATGAGTTACGTCCTCTCGCCACCGGCGTTCTTCTGGCCGCTGTGGTCGTGTACTACTTCGTCAGTTCGCACAGCATTGTTTACCTGCGCTATCCCCGCAGAGTGGGCGTGGGAGGATGGCTGGAAGATCACAAGCCAGAAATTATTGTGGGTTTCACATGCGCTGTGATGGCTGTGATCGCCACCCGAATCGTAGAGAAGGTTTGGAAATGACGCTGGACACAGCGGAGGAAATCAGCCTGGATGGTTAGCATCGTAATCATCGGAGTTGTGATTGCCGTGGCCGTGTTCGCTCTTTTGGCGAAGTCACGCGGAGGCGGACCGAAGAGGGCAGAAAAATGGGAAAAAGCAGCAATCATGAAGCAGTTACTGGCACTGTCTGAAAGCGAAAGCGGCGTGTCAGCAATCGTGCCACCGGTTCGGTCCCGGCCACCCGCTGATCGGAGTACCACGCCGGCGAAATCCCGGCAGCAGCAGAAAAGGAATCCTCAACCAATTCGTCTTAACAAGTGAGCCCGGTCGCGGGCGACAATCGTTGAACGCCATTCATTATGACTCGATCTTAATGGCGAACCTGAAGCGGTGGGTTCAACAGTCAGAATTTCCTCGGTTCCCGGGTGAATTCATGCCACAATCTCTGTAGAGGTGAGTTGTCATGTACCTGCGACTATCTTTCTGGACTCTGGCCATGGCCTATACGGCCTTCCTCTTGGCCCACGGCAACGGCAGCTCCTCGCCCGCCGTCATGTTTGTTGCCGCGTTGCTGGGGGCGGCGATCGGGTTTGGCCTCGGGGGCATGTTCATCAACCGGGTCAGGCGCAGGCACGGCTGAGACGCCTGCCAGGTTTCCGTGATCCGTCCATTCCACTGTTATTGCCAAATTCCCGTGTGAGCAGTTCCATGAAGTCATGAACAGAACAAACGGGCAACCAGCGGCAACTGGTGTCCCCGCCCGGACCCTGCATCCAATTCTGTTAAGCTGTGGCGGAGCCGGCGTCAGAGGCTCGAGGAGAGAATTGTGCAAGTCGTGGCCGGAGTGGATCTAGGCGGAACTGCCATCAATTACACGTTGCTCAACCAGCAGGAGAAGTTCCTCATCGAGGGCCTGTTTGAGCATCCTGCGTTGGCGAAGCAGGGACCCGAAGTTTGTCTGCAGCAGATCGCAGACGGTCTAACGATCGCCACGGAAAAAGTCGGCGTTCTTCTGGACGACGTGGTCGCCGTCGGCCTGGACACTCCGGGCCCGGCCAGTGCTGCGGGCCAGCTCAGCGCCCGGGGCTCTACAAACTTTGTCCACGCCAACTGGGCCGGATTCGATATTCGCGAGGGCCTCGCGCGCAAGCTCGGTAAACCGGTCTCCTATTTGAACGATGCCAACGCCGCAGCCCTCTGGGGCCACTATGCCATCTTCGGCTCCAATAGTCGCGACACATCGATTTCAATCGTCATCGGTACGGGCAACGGCGGCGGCGTCATTCTTGAGGGCGAAGTGGTGAAGGGCAAGAACGGATTCGGCGGAGAACTGGGCCACGTGCTGATTCCTTACCAAAGCATCGCGGGAACCAGCGGAATCAAGCCAGAGTGTAATTGCGGACGCACCGGCGACCTGGAGTCGCTGTGCTCGCTCACCGCCATCGAAAAAAATATCCTTCCCTATTTTCTGCCGCGTTATCCGGGTCACGATCTGGGCAAAATCGATCTCCACCAGGCAGCCAAACTGGTGCGCGGTCTGGCGGAGAAGGGCGATCCCCTGTGCAAGGAGGTTTTCCGCGTGCAGGCTCACGCTCTGGGTCTTTTTTTCGACGAAATGGTGAATACTTTCGACCCCGATGCGTTCATCGTGGGCGGAGGCGCCCTCGAAACCGCCAAGCCGTTTCAGGATTGGTTTATCGAACAGATCCGCGCCGCTATGCCCGTGCAGCGCGAAGAACAGGCCGGCATTCCAATTTATGTGATGCCGAATGGTGACACCGCCGGAGCGCGTGGCGCCGCCATCGAAGCCCTGAAACTTGCCCGGGAGGGCGGCCTGGCGTAACCTTCGGGTTCCGCTCAACTAGCCATTTGATTGACTGCGGGCTCCTGGCATTTCGGGCAGCGACATAGATACGCGGCATCGTCCGGATACGCCGTATGGCCGCACTTGCCACAAATGTACCTGCCATCCACGTGAGCGACCATCGCGGAAGACTCAGGGCCTGAAACGCAATAAGGGCATCGAACGGCGTCTTTCATTTTCTGAACCTCCGGGGTAGGGTTAGAGGCTCGCGCTCAATGGTCCATCTTGTCTTGGCTGCTCTGCGCCTCTGACTTTTCACTCCTCTGATATTGACCTGGGTTCATGCAACCTTGGCCCTTTTCGGTTCTTTGCCGCGGCGCGAGGCCTCTGGGTCATGGCGTTTAAGCAGCTGCTCGATACGCTGGATCGTGCGCTGCAGTTGGTGGATCAACTCATCGTCGGAAACCGTGAGCAAATCGGCAAGAAGCCGTCGGATCTGCGCCCGGATCTCAGCATACTTCTCGCCACGAGTCTGCATTTCGAGCAGATACTTGCGATAGATCACATACCCGATGGCCACACTGACTCCCATGAACAGGGCGCGAAAACCTTGCAGCAGCCAATGCGGAGCATTGTGGAGATGGGTCACCAGGAAATCCACATCCAGGCTTACGAACCAGGCGCATCCACCCCAGAGCGCGGCGGCTGCCAGAATCTTGCGCTTTCCGTCCAAAGGTGTCCCCTTCTTGAATCCAATGAGCAATTTAGCCCTGATTCGACTGTGGAGAAACTGTGAATTCCTTCATTTTTCTGTTGAAAAATGGAAAACCTGCCGGGGCGCTTCGCTTTTCAGAAACCCGCGAAGATGAGGACGATTGGCGAGGATTCGAGTGGAATCACCTCTTTAATGGAGGTGGAGGTGGCTGGTTGGCACGCCACCCTCGTACTTCTTGCAATCCAAGGGCCAACACCAACGGGCGGCAACCGTGTTTGAAGACCTAGTGAGGGTGCGGAGCGGGGTTCATTTCGTCCGGGCGATCCTTCTCGAACAGCACGCTGAACAGCTGATATGCCGCGATCGGAATGACCAAAAGAGCGCAGCCAGCCATGCCAATCACAAATGCCCAGCTCATGACATGAGCAAGACCCGCAACCAGGAAATTGAACATATCCACGCCCCCGTGCGCTTTGACGGCATTTTACAGGAACGCACGGGAATTTGATGCAAGGGAATGAACTGACTGTATGTCCTTCCAACTAACGGGTGGTGCGCACCACCTCCGCGGGCGACGCACTATTTCGTCCGGAGGATTCGGCTGCCGTCAGTTGTTTGCAGCTTTCCAGCATGACCGCCAAACCATGTGCAAACTCGCGGAGGCGGGCCTCATCGCTCGTGGTAAATGCGGGTGCGTTGAGCTTGTTCAGTAACTGGACCACGGCGAAGACCTGACCGTGCTTGTCGTAAATCGGCGCGCACAGGATGCTGGTGGTTCGATATCCAGTTTGCTGATCGATCGCGGAAAAAAAGTCAGGATGATGATAGGGGTCGCTGATGTTGAGCGTTTCCCCGGTGCGCGCCACCCGTCCGGCAATTCCACGCTCGATTGGAATCGTGATGTCCAATGGATCGGTGCCGTCGTGCTGGGCGAATTGCGACCTGAGTTGGCCCCTGGCTTCATCCACCAGATAGACCGTGGTGCGGTCGGCCCCGATGAGGATCCGGATTTTTATGGCCAGCGCCTTCAAGATCTCATCCAGGAGCGATGCCGTGGCCTTCCGGTTCGCCTCGTCGAAGGTCTGCAAAAACAGCGAGAATTCGGAGGATGCTCTCTCCAGCAGTCCGACAAACTGCTCGTCCGTGAGTGCTTCGACTTGCCGCTGCAGCTCCCCTCTCTGTTGCAGTTGCGCAAACGCGGTCAGTAAATGCCCGGTCGTAGTCAGCAGGCTCGAGGCGTAGGACAAAAGACGGCCATCCTCCAGGGTCAGGATGCGGTCGGCGATGTCGAGGATACGGTTGTCATGCGTAACCAGGAGAATTGAGCACTGTTGACGCTTAGCCAGGTCGTGCAGCAGGTTCACGACCTCCCTTCCTGTCTGCTTGTCCAGGGCGGCCGTAGGCTCATCAGCAAGGATGACTTTGGGCTTGCGAACCAGCGCTCGCGCGATGGCGACTCTTTGTTTCTGGCCTCCGGAGAGCTGACGGGGCATGTAGTCAATGCGCTCGCCGAGGCCGACGGCGGCCAGCATCTCCGCACATCGTTTTCGCGCCTCGCCCGGCGAAACTCCGTCCTCCAGGCCCAGCGACAGTTGAACGTTCTGGCGAGCGGTGAGAGAGTCCAGGAGGTTGTGGGCCTGAAAAATAAACCCGATCGACCTTCTGACCCGCACCATGGTCGCCAGGTCGGCGTTTCTGAGTTCACAATCCAGGGTACGTACGCTGCCCTCGTTTACGGCACGCAGGGCGCCGATCAGCGTCAACAGGGTGGTCTTGCCCGAACCGGAAGGCCCAGTGAGCAACACCACCTCGCCGGGGAAAATATCGGCTGATATATCGAAAAGAGTCTGTTTGCGCAGCCTACCCTGGCCGAAGTAGTGATTCAGGCGCTTGACGGAAATGATTGGCAGTGTCGGCACAAGGCTTCTCAGAAAATTTCGGCCGGATCGGCTACCCGAAGCTTTTGCATCGCAATCGCGCCCGAGATACCGCAAGTCGCCACCGTCAGGAGAAAGACCAGCAATACTCGCGCGACCGTCATGTGAATGGGCACGCCTGCCTTGTCATGCGCGACGATGTACAGCACCTGCGCGATTGCATATCCGGGTATGAAACCGATCACCGACAACATGGCCGATTCCTTGAGCACGATCTTAAACAGATCAAGGTCGAAGTAGCCCATGGCTTTCAGGGTCGCGTATTCGGCGAGTTGGTCGTTGACGTCAGCAAAAAGGATTTGATAAACCACCACGCCGCCCACGGTCAGGCCCATGAGGGATCCCAGGTTAAAGATGAACCCGAGCGGCAGGTGCTGGTCCCAATAGTTCTTCTCCTGGTCCACCATTGCCTGACGAGTGTAAACATTGACATCGTGGGGCAGGATCGACCGCAGTTTCGCCGCCACCCGGTCCGCGTCAGCTCCAGGCTTCAGCTTGATGAATCCAAGATCGATCAGGCCCTGCTGCCGGTTGCGAAACATTCGCAGAAAATTCAAGTCGCTGGTGATCAGATGGGCATTGGAACCAAACGTCGGCCCCAGCGTAAACAGGCCCGCGACCTTGATGCGCCTCCCGTTCACTTCCGTTGTCACTTCGTGATCTCTGGCAAACATGGAGACGACCGGCCCATACTCCGGTCGCGACAAGCTGTCGAACAGCACCAGGTCCGGAAGCTGTATTTCCTGGGCGTACTGCTGGACCTGGGGGAAATCAAGCAGGGGCGTGGTGGGGAGAAAACCGATGACCAGGATTTTGCGTTCGTCGAATTGCACGGGCTCCCTCCACGTGCCGATTCCAAGATAGAGGGGCGCTACCCATTGCACCTCATCGAGAGCCAGGGCGCTGTACAGCCGGCGCTGGCTGAAATTGTCGGTTGAGAACAGATATTCGTACTGCGAACTCGTAACGATCAGGTCGCCGCGCAGGTGCTCGAACAGCTTGGTAGCGCTTTCGTAAAGCGCATCGCGCAGTCCAAGCTGCATCAGCATCAGAATGACGGCGAAGGCGATTCCCGCCACGGCCACGCTGAAGCGCTGCTTTTCCCGCGTCAGTTGCAGCCATGCCAATGGAACGCCGCGCATAGGGTTTATCGTCTTAGTCGGATTGGATCAGCACTCGAGCTTGCGCATGAATGAGATGTTCGGCCGGCTTGCCGTCGTCGAGGCGGACCTTGACCTCGATTACCCGCGCATCGGACAGGGCCGCGGCATCCGTATACACCAGTTCATTCTTGCCGACCTTGGTTCCGACCTGTTCGACGGTTCCGGACAAGTTCGTCCCCAATCCATCGCCGCTGATCAGGGCGTGATCGCCGGATTTCACCTGCGCGATCTGGGACTCAGGGACCTCGGCGATGACGTACATATGCGCTGTGTCGCCGATTTCCATGATGCCGCGCGCTCCCACTTCCTCTCCGGGCTGGGCATTGATCTTAATCACCGTGCCCGAGATGGGCGAGCGCACGATGGCTGCATCAAACTCGGCGCGAGCGCGTTCCTCCTCGGCCTCTGCAGCCGCCACCTGCGCTTGCGCCACGTTGATGTCGGTTGTCCTCACCTCTCCCAGGCTCTGTAGCCTTTCTTTCGCCTGCTCAAGCAGCTCCGCCTTGGTGTCTCTGTCGACGCGCCGCAAGTCGAGTTCGGACTTTGACAAGACGCTCCCGGCGAACAGGTCCTCGGCGCGCTGGTATTCGACCTGCGCATTTTGCAGCTCCACCTGGGTCCGCGAAACCTCGGCCCGTTGCGCCGCCACATCGCCCGCCTTCGCACCAGCTTTTACCTGGTCCAGCCGCGTGCGGGCGAGTTTCATATTCGCCTGCGCTTGCCGCAGGGCCGCTTCAAGTTCAGCCTTGCTGTTCAGAAGCGCAAGTACCTGGCCGGCGCGAACCGGATCGCCTTCCCGCACTTGCAATGCGCCGATCAGGGAAGGCTGGCCGGAAAGCGACCTGGCACCGATGATGCGCACTCCATCCGCCGGCTCGATGTGTCCGAGACACGCCACGCCTTTGACCGGTTCGAAATGATTGGTTGCAGCCGGCGCGCCGGATGGGCGAAGGAATGCCAGGGCTAAAACGACCGCCAGAACCAGCGCGAGAATCGCCACCACCCAGGCTGACTTGTGTCTTGCGCCGGCTCGCGCATCGTCTGCCGGAACGCCGCTCCGGGGCGGCACAACCGCCGGGAGATCATGTTCGTGGTCAGGCGATGGCGACATGCCGATGGCCATGAGCGGAGTATAATACACCCGCGCAACCGGTCGAGTCAGGCCCCGCCAGGAAATTGCGCACACTTGAGGACTGCGGCGCGCCGATATGAAGTCCCATCCGGAGCGTCTCGCCGGGCCCTTTGCGGCTATTCCAAACTTGCGCTACTCTATTTGCCACTCAGGGGGGTTACCCTAGTGCGCAGAGCCATTCTCTTCCTTTAGCCGAGGGCCACGGATGGACGCACCAATCCGCGACGATGCACCTGGCCCCTTGCCCTTGGCGCCGCGAGCGCCCGGAATACCTGTGCTCGGCAGTACTCTCGCACTCCTGAAGGATCCGTCCGGATTCCTGCTGAAGGCCTATCAGGAACTCGGCCCCGTTTTTCGGGTCACGGCTTTTGGCAAAGAATACACGGTCATGGCAGGACAGGAGGCCTTCCACTTTTTTCTTTCCGTCGGCGAACGCCATTTTAGCCGGGAGGTGTTCTATCGCCGCTTTGCCCAAGAACTCGGAACCGAGCGGTTCATCCTGGGCGAGCAGGGGAAACAGCATGCACGCCTGCGGAAGATGATGAAGCTGGGGTTCTCCCGTCATGTTGCATCGGCCTACATTCCCGCCATGGTCAAGGCAGTCGAGGATCGGGCCCTGTCCTGGAAATCCGGCCAACAACTGCACGTGATGGACACCATGGCCGATCTGGCTTTCGAGTGCTACACGTTCGTCATGGCGGGCCACTCGCGGCGGGAGTACTTCCGCGATGCGTTCTATTACTCGAATACGATCATGAAGGTCGGGGCGATGGTTCGCCCCGCTCTCCTGCTTCGTCTTCCCGCCTATCGTAAATCGAAGGCGCGCGTGTTTTCTCTGATGAACGAGCTTTTGGCCCAGCGCCGGGCGAGCGCGCCCCATGAAAGCCGCGAGTTCGACCTGTTCGACGCCGTTTTGGGCGCGGTTGACAGCGAAGGAAATTCCTTCCCCGACTCCGACATGATCGCTACCGCGCTGTACGGTTTTGTCGGCACATTGGTTTACATGAACCGCCTGCTGTCCTACCTGCTTTTCGAGATCCTGAAGGACCCGGCGCTTCAGCAGAAAATTACCGCGGAGGCGGATGTAGTGTTTGCCATCCCGTCAACCGATGCGATGGCGCTGCGCAAGGCGGATACGCTTTACAGTGCTTATCTCGAGAGTCTGCGTTTCCATCCCGTGCCCCTGGGCCTTCCTTTTCTTGTCGAGCAGGACTTCGAATTCGCCGGACACCTGATCAAGCGCGGGCAGCGCGTCGTACTCAGCCCTTTGCCGCTCCATTTTTCACCCAAGGTCTATTCCAATCCGGCGACTTTCGACCACGCGCGCTGTGCCGAGCCGCGCCACGAGCACCATGCTCCGGGAGCTTTTGCGCCCTTCGGTTTTGGCGGACGGGTGTGCGCCGCTGTCGGACTGGTCGAAGTCATCAGCATGGTCGTGATCGGAACGTTGCTCCGCCGCCTGCGCCTGCAACTCGATCCCCCCGACTACCAGGTTCGCACCCAGCTGGATCCATTGCCGGGCCCGGAAGCGGCTTTCCGCATGCGCGTCCTGGAGCATCGCGCTCTGCAACCGTCACTGCAGCCGTTGCCCCGGGTCGAGGAGCGAGTGGCCGCGGTGATCCCGGGAATGGGGTCGCACGAGTTGAACGAGATTCTGGCCAAAGCCAAGACGGTGGAGTTCGTACCCGGCGACACGATCATCACCGAGGGCGATGTTGCCGAAGAATTTTTCATCATCCTCGAGGGTCAAGTCGAAGTGTTCCGGAATGTGCATCTACCGCAGGAACACCAGGAGTCGCTAGCCCAGCTGGGCCCGGGCGAGTTCTTCGGCGAAATCGGATTACTCCGGAAAGTGCCACGGACCGCGAGTGTGCGCGCGGTGACGCCGGTGAAGTTGCTGGTGCTCGACCGCAGTACCTTTATCACCGTTGTTTCCGAGAGTGACCTTGTCAGTGGGCAGATTGCTGAGCTTGCCCGGCGGCGTTTCATGTCCACCCGGCTGGCGGAAGTGCTCCCCGAGCTTTCGCAACAGCAGTTGACTCGTTTTCTCCCCAACTTCACGCTGGCGCGCTTCCGCTCGGGCGATGTGATCGTCCGCCAGGGCGATCCTGCCGACCTGTTCTACATCATCGTCAGCGGGCGGGTGGAAGTGGTCAATCATCGTCCCGGCGGCGAGGACCTGATCCTGGGCGAACTGGGCGCCGGGGAGTGGTTTGGCGAAATGGCGCTTCTGCTGGGCCGCACCCGAACCGCAACCATTCGAGCCGCCGGCGCCGAGGATGTCGAGGTGATGGGGCTCGATCGTGACAATTTTCAACGGCTCATGGCGGAATCGGATGCAGCCAAGCTCGACGTGGCCGGCGTCATGTTCCAGCGGCTCCTCTCCTCGCAGGCGTAATCACGACCGCCTGCTCATCCTTTCAAGCGTTGTTCAAAGGAGATCCGCGATCCGGGGTGCGCGGAATTCAGGATATGACTTGTGCCGCGACCGGCGGCCCGGTCGCGCCGGTTCGCGCACAGAAAGTTTCCAGCAGGGAAGGCATCAATTTGCGATAGTGGCCGTCGGTAAACAAGAGGCACAGTTTTTCGCGAAAGCGCCGGCTTTGGGCAAGCAGCTGCACCAGGCATTCCGTCACCGGCCGTCCGACCACGCGCCCGGTAAAAAACCAATGCTCCAGGCTCACCGCCAGCTCCAGTTCCTGGAGGAAGTCCCGCCGCACCAACTCGGGGTAGTTTTCCGGACGTCCGGCGAGCAGTGCCTGGGAAAGTAATTCGGCCGAGCGCAGAGCGTAATACAGGCCTTCGCCCGTGATGGGGTCGACGAAACCGGCGGAATCCCCGACCATCGCCCACCCTTCTCCGCAAAAGGGCGCTTCCCGCAGAGTGCGCGCGTCGAGCGCCGGCAGCACGTGGGCATAGAAAGAAGCACCCTCCAAACCGATATCCTGTTGTGCCAGGAACAGCTCAAGTTCACGGCGCAGCTCTGCCGTAGTCTTGGTTCCGATGCGGCCGCAAATGCCGGCAGAGCAATGATCGCGGCGCGGAAAAATCCAGATGTAGCCTTCCAGTCCGGGCAGGAATCGCACTTGCATACGGCCGCCGCCCCCGGGAACAAAATACCCCGCGGTCGCCATCAGGTCGGCGGCGGTAAAGGGCCGCGAAAACTGCGCGCGAAATGGATTTCTGGCACCCAGAGCGAGGATGACATAGTCCGCAGTCAGCTTCGTGGTGCGAGTCTTGAGCTGCCAGTGGCCGGCACAACGCTCGATGCCGATGACGCGGTCCCGCAGGGGCTCGGCTCCGGCCTGTTCAGCGCGATGCATCAGCAGGCCATTGAGCACATACCGCGAGAAAATGGCAACCCGCTTCTCCATCGTCACGTAGGCCTTGCGTCCCGCCGGGCTGACAAACTCGCAGCCGTGGACCCAATTGCTCTCGATTTCGGCGTCCCGCAAAAACCCGTAGCGCGAGAGCGCCTTCTGGGTCACGCCGCCGCCACACGGTTTCTCCCACACCAGCTTCTCGTCAACGACGATGACTTTGCGCCCCGCGGCGGCCAAAGTGGCAGCCGCCATCGCGCCCGCCGGCCCGCCGCCTAGAACCGCGATCACTTCCGCTTTCCGCATAGATCTGCCCCATGGAAGTAGGGTATTTTGGGGGGAAACAGCCCTGATTGCAACAGGGAAGATACTCCAGGTAAGGAACTGGTTCAAGTTTATCGGTTCAACTTTATTTAGCGAGGCGCTTCGCTGCGGAAATTGACACTTAGCCTTGCGGCGTCTGGCCGTGCTTCCGGCACAACTGGATGTGGATAAGTCCGTCGCGGATCATTCTCAATTGGCATTGAGAGCTTTAACTCCGTAATTGTAGGTCTCGAGGACCGCCAGCAATACAGGTAAGGCGTCGACCAACCCCTTTTCGGTCTTCGAACTCAACACCACAAGGGCGATGATTTTGTCTTCATCGATGTAGGCAACGGCCTCCGACGAGCCCTGGTTGACGCCGTGGAAATAGCGCACTTTGGCAGTCCGGCCCTTGAAAGGCATGTCGCCATCGACATAGCTCATTCCTGGATTGTCCTTACGAAATTTTGCCAGGTCCGCATCCATCAGTTCCTGGAGTGTGCGCCGCCCCGGTCCCTTGGTCACAATGTTGGGATACAGTACGGTTTCCGCGGTGTCCCACGACCCTTTTGCGTAATAGACGCAGCACACACCCAGGCGGTGTCCGACCTTCCGATCAGCAATCCAGCCCTTGGGCCCGTCGATCGCGAAAGATCCACCTTCCGACTGGAGAATAGCAGTGTGGTTTTGGCCACTCGTCGCCGGTTTTGCCTTGGTTTGCTGCGAAACAGCGGGCAAGGTGAGAGCAGCCGCGACCGTAACTAGGAGCAGACACTTCATAAGGAGCCAATGCCGCAAGCATATCTGACCCACAGCAAACATCTCGACGGGTCACGCGAGCCATTGTTAACTGTGTTGATTCTCGCCCTTTTGCCCTGGCGCTGCGCACATTCCGTGAGCGACTCCGAAGCGCAGAAGTCAGGAGATCAAGCGAACCACCCCACTAAAGTGCCATTGCCGAGGTAGCACCTTTGCAATAGCGTCCGGATGCGCCGCTCCTCGAAAAAATCCCCCGTTTTGCGGTGGAATTTCCCCGCCTCTGCTCCTGGATGCGACGTGCCGCAGACCCCTGGTAGGCCCCCAACAACGTGCAGGAGTTAATGCCGGTCAATAAGTTCCGGCTCAGATGCGAAATAACAGAATCCTTGGGCAGCATTCTAGAGATTTCCATGCTCGGGGGAATAACTCAATCACTGCCAGCCAGGAAGAAAGAAGAGGTGTTCGATGAAAGCCGCTCGTTTCCTTCTGTTGTTCACTTTAATTTTCGCCGTGGTATCGAGTGCATCGGGACAATCCATCAGCGGTCAAAGCCCGGTAGTTCGCAACCACATAGTCTTCTGGCCTCTAGCATTTCAATTTGATGGGAGCGGACCAACCATTGATGTCGGCAATAGCTCCCGTCTGAACACATCCACCTTCACTATCAGCGCTTTCGTAAAGTTCAATGCGCTTTCGCATCCTCCAGGCAGCAATGGACCTCGCCCGGCGGGCGACATGTCAATTGTGGACAAGATTTCCAACACCGAGGTTGACAATGCCGATGGATGGCGGTTGCTGAAGCAGGATAATGGACTCTTCATGTTCTGCTTCGGCGGAGGACTGGTTAACGGTTGCACTGGAGAGGCATCTGCGCCAACCGTCTTTAGTACGACGGCTCCGGTGGTTGGAGTTTGGTACAACGTGGTTGGGGTTCTGAGCAGGTCGGAAATCGCCATTTACGTCAACGGTGTGAAGGAAGGGTCCAAACCTTTGTCCGGTTTCACGGATAGTCACTCTGCACATATGCGCATCGGATCGAGCGCCGAGGGCAGCGGATACGCATACTTCAACGGTGTAATTGATGAAGTCACGTTCCACCCGAGAGCATTAGATAGCAGGGCCATCGAGGCCCTTTGCGCAGAACAAAATGGGGACGTCCCATGCCACGCAGGAAAACACTGAGTTCGGCAACTTAGTTCCTATGCGGCAATGCAATGGTGCCCGTTATTCGAAGGGATAACGGGCAACCCTTTGGAATCCCGCTGATATTGGGCTTGCAAGTATTGCCCGATGGGGGAAACGATTTGACCCCGTTTGCAGCACCTTTCCGACTCTCGGATAGATTGGCGTAATATCGCGATTTCACCAACAACCTGATCGCAAATGTAAGAGTCCGCAGTCGGTCAGTTTGAGTGCCCCAATATCCATACGTCTGTCTTCGTCTCCCGTTGGTCCAAGAACATACTCGGCAGCTTACTCGCCCATCACCTTTACAATGACCCGCTTGTCCCTCTGGCCGTCGAATTCCGCATAGAAGATCCGCTGCCAGGTCCCCAAATCAAGCTTGCCCGCAGTGATCGGGACGATGACCTCATGGTGGATGAGCAGTGCTTTCAGATGCGAATCGCCGTTATCCTCGCCGGTATCGTGATGTTTGTAATCCTTGCGGAAGGGCGCCAGCGTTTCCAGCCATTGATCGATGTCTTCGATCAGTCCGCTCTCGTTGTCATTCACATACACGCCGGCCGTGATATGCATGGCGGAAACCAGCGCCATGCCTTCCTGGATGCCGCTTTTGCTTACGATTTGCTCCACCTGGGGCGTAATGTGTACGTAGGCGCGGTGGGAGCGGGTGTGAAACTTCAGATATTCGGTAAGACACTTCATGGTTCGTCCCCTTAATAATTCGTGAAAGCCAGACCCAGTTTCGCAGATAATGCATCGGAAATCAGTTTCCCGGAGGTGCGGTGGATACTTCTGGCAGCGAACTGCAAGAACTGCGGCGGTTGCTGGCTGAGCTCACGGCGCGGGTGTTTCGCATCGAGCAGGCCTTGAACCTGCCGTCGGCAGCTGTAGCGGAAGCACCGGCGCGGTCCCAGGCACCCTCGGCGCCACCTGCATCCCCGGCAGAACCAAAACCTGCCTCCCCGGCGATGCCGAATATTCCGCCGAGGCTAGCTGCAATTCCATCGCAAAGGCAGAGCAGCCCAGACCTGGAATCCCGCATCGGTTCGCACTGGCTGAACCGGATCGGCATTGCGGCGGTGTTGATCGGTGTTTCCTACTTCCTGAAATTTGCCTTCGACAACAACTGGATCGGCCCGGCCGGCCGGGTAGCCATCGGACTGCTGGCCGGCATCGCTATCGTGGTCTGGAGCGAGAGGTTTCGCCACCGCGGATACCGCGTCTTTTCATACTCGCTGAAGGCTGTCGGCATCGGCGTGCTTTATCTCTCGTTGTACGCCGCCTTCCAGGTGTACAGCCTGGTGCCCGGCGGAGTGGCCTTCATCATGATGTTCGCGGTGACGGCGGCCACGGCCTTGATGGCCTGGACCCAGGACGCGGAAATCCTGGCGGCCTTCGCGCTGATCGGCGGATTTACCACGCCCCTGCTGCTCTCCACCGGCCAGAACCGTGAAGTCGCGTTGTTTGCCTACGTTGCCATCCTCGACCTGGGCGCGCTCGTCCTGGTGACGCTGAAGCCCTGGCGCCGCCTGCTGGTCTTGAGCTACGCCGGAACGATGCTCCTCTATGTGGGCTGGTACTCCAGCTTCTATGACGTGACCCAGGTGCGAATGACCGTGGGCTTCGCCACGCTGTTCTTCGCCATCTTCGCAGTGGCGCCCTTGTTGGCGCGCCCGGCGCAGAAGGGAGGGCTCTCCGACTCGGTTCCTCCCCTGGTTGCGGTGGTGAACGCGGCCGGATATTTCCTGCAAATCTACGTGATGTTCGAGGAAATCGGTACGAAGGACACGGCGTGGTTTGCCCTGGCCCTGGCCGCCCTATACATCTTCCTCAGCCGGCAGGCCCGGGGACGGGCGGGGAGTTCCGAGGCAGCGCAGACCGTGGACCTGTTGCACCTTGCACTGGCCATTGGATTCATCACGGTTGCGATTCCCATCCGGCTCGACGCCCACTGGATCACCATAGGATGGTTTGTGGAAGTGGCAGTGCTGTTGTGGGTGGCCGACCGGATTCACTCCGATTTGCTCAACGCCTTCGCCATCGGCGCCCTGCTCCTGGGCGTGGGCCGGCTTCTCCTGATCGATAACTTTTACGTCACGCGTCCCATCTTCAATACGCGCATGGCGACGTACGCGGTAGCTATTGCGGTGCTGGGCGCCGTGGCCTGGTATGGCAGGCGGAGGCAAGATGAAGCGGCACGTACCGTGTCCGCGGTTTGCGTAGTTGCTTTGAACCTACTTGCGTTGAGAGGGTTGAGCCTGGAAGTGTCCAGTTACTACGCGCAAGAGATGACGAGAGTTCGGCCCAGGGCCATTCAGTGGAATCAAGATGACTTGATAGACGTGTCAAACTGGCATCATGTGAAAATCGCCCGTGACTTTACATACTCCGCTCTGTGGATGGCTTATGGCGCCATGTTGATGGTGGTGGGCTTCTGGCGGCGTTCGGCGTTTGTGCGCTGGCAGGCGCTGGTCCTGATCGCCTTCACCATCGGCAAGGTGTTTCTGTACGATGTGTCGGAACTGGACCGCGGCTACCGCATCGTGAGTTTCATCGTGCTCGGAGTGCTCCTGCTCGCCATTTCGTTTATGTACCAGCGCGATTGGCTCAAGCTGTCGAGTCGCCCTGATTCCAAAGAAAGTCCTGCCGGCACATGAGGTCCGCTTTCTACCTGTTCGCGCTTGTGGCCCTCGGTCCGCCGTTGACCGGAGGGCCTTCGATTTCCTATTTCACCAACGTCCGCGATGTCCGCATCTCTCAGCCCGGGCAGCAGAATTACTTCGTGGTCGATGAAGAAATATGGGCCCGGGCGCGCCCCGATCTGGCCGACTTGCGAATTCATGACGGCGAATCTCAGGTGCAATACGCGCTCCGCGAACATCGCGGGGGAACGTCAAGCCATGAGGAACCGGCCAAGATCCTCAACCTGGGAAGCGTGGGCGGGCGCACCGAGTTTGATCTGGACATGTCTAATCTGGAGACGGGCGAAACCGGCGAGTACGACCGCATCCGGCTGCAGTTGGACGCCAGGAATTTCGTGGTGACGGCATCGCTCGCGGGCAGCAACGAACTGGGCGCGAAGGCCGCAACCCAGTTGCCGCCGGCCACCTTGTATGACTTCACCCGCGAGGAGTTGGGCTCCAATCCGGTGCTGAAGTTGCCTCCCTCGACTTTCCACTATTTGCGCGTGAAGCTTTCCGCCGGAATCTCGCCTGCCCAGGTCAAGGGCGCCTCGGTTTACAACCTGCAGGAAACCAAAACGGTCTGGACCAGTGTGGGATCATGCGGCGCGGCATCGCAGATGGCGCGAACTACCGTCATCAGTTGCAACTCGCCGGTGCGAGTTCCCGTGGATCGCGTCCGCTTTCGAGTAGATCCGAAGCAGGTCAATTTCCGGCGGGCGGTGGTGCTTTCAGATGCGAGCGACCATCGCTACGGAACCAGCGGTGAGATCACGCGGGTGCGGATGAATCGCGGAGGCACCACGGTGGTTTCGGAAGAGATGGACGTGCTGCTTGGAGGAGAGAGTTCCGGCCAGCTGAAGATCACCGTGGACAATGGGGACAATCCGCCACTGGCGATATCCGGAGTTGAGTTGCTGTCGGTCGAACGGCGCGTGTACTTTGATCCGCAGGGCAAATCGCTGCTGAGGCTCTACTACGGCGACGACAAACTTGGTGCGCCGGTCTACGATTACGCCAGGTTCTTCAAAGCCGATCCAGCCGCGGCCAAGGCAGAGCTTGGACCCGGTGCCCACAATGAGGCGTATAGCGGCCGCCCGGATGACCGGCCCTGGTCGGAGCGACACAAAGCCGTGCTGTGGCTGGCTATGCTGCTGGCAGTGTTTGTGCTGGCGGCGCTGGCGATCCGGGGACTAACAGCAAAAGGCATGTCATCCTGAGCGAAGCAAGAATTTCGCTTTGCGAAATTCTTGCGCAGTCGAAGGAGCCCTATAGCTACGATGCAGTGGCGAGGTAGGGATCCTTCGACTGCGCCGGCACTTCGCTTTGCGAAGTGCCGCCTCCGCTCAGGATGACACTGTCCGCTCAGGATGACACTGGAAGTTTTCCAGCCTCAGCGCATCGATTCTTCTACTTCGGAAAGCCAGTTGGGTCGCTTCAGAACTTCGCGAGGCTTGGGACCATCGGCTGCTCCCACGATGCCGTCGCGCTCCATCAGGTCAATCAGGTGGGCGGCGCGGCCGTAGCCGATCCGCAACCGGCGTTGCAGCAGGGAAGTGGAAGCTTTGCCGAATTCCACTACCAGGCGAACGGCGTCGTTGTAGAGGGGATCGTTCTCTTCGTCTCCGTCTTCGCCCAGCGTGTCCGGCCTCACCGGGCGCACGTTCGTCTTTCGGAGCTTGCAGGAATTTCTCTTCGTATTCGGCCGAGCCTTGCGATTTCCAGAACTCGACCACCGCGGCGATTTCTTTCTCGGTGACGAATGGCGCATGCAGACGATGCACGCGGGCTGAGCCGGACGGCAGGTAGAGCATGTCGCCGCGTCCCAGCAGGGCTTCGGCGCCGTTGGCATCAAGAATGGTGCGCGAGTCAACCTTGGTGGCCACGCGGAAGGAAATGCGGGCTGGGAAGTTGGCCTTGATCAGGCCGGTGATCACGTCAACCGATGGCCGCTGCGTCGCCAGCACAAGGTGAATGCCTACCGCCCGTGCCATCTGAGCCAGTCGCGTGACGGACTCTTCCACGTTGCCGGAGTCCAGCATCATCAGGTCAGCCAACTCGTCAATGATGATGACGATATAGGGCAATGGCCGGTCTTCGGAATCCTCGCCAAACAGGCTGCGCGTGCCTTCGTCGTCGAACAGTTTGTTGTACTGCTCCATGTTGCGCACGCCTTTTTCAGCCAGCAGTTTCAGGCGGCGTTCCATCTCGCGTACCGCATTACGCAGCGCGTTAGCGGCCAGCTTAGGCTCTGTAATGATGGGCGTGAAGAGATGCGGCACGCCTTCGTAATTCCCCAACTCCAGCCGCTTGGGATCCACCAGGATCAGCCGGACCTGGTCGGGCGTGGCCTTATACAGGATGGACATGATCATGGCGTTGATGGCCACGCTCTTGCCTGCGCCGGTCGAGCCCGCGATCAGCAGGTGCGGCATGCCCGCGAGATCGGCGGTGACGATGCGTCCGTTAATGTCCTTGCCCAGCGCCAGGGTCAGCTTCGATTTGGTGCCGATGAACTCGGAAGATTCGATGTTCTCGCGCAGCCAGATAATCTCGCGCTCGCGATTTGGCACCTGGATCCCGACCGTGGACTTGCCCGCCATGCGCTCAATCAAAATGCTTTCGGCTTTGAGCGCCAGGCAGAGGTCGTCGGTGAGGTTGGTAATGCGGCTGTACTTGATACCCGCTTCGGGCTTGTATTCGAAAGTCGTGACCACCGGCCCGGGATTGATCTGCGTCACCTGCCCGTGAACGTCGAACTCGGAATATTTCTCCGTCAGCACCTGGGCCAGCAACTTCAATTCATCGGCATCAATCGCCTGTTGCTCATCGGGACGATGCAGCAAGCTGCTGGGCGGCAACTTGAAGCCTCCCGCCGCGATGCGCGGCATTGTGGTCTTGGGCTTTGCTCCGGTGTCCGCACGCTCGGTCACTTCAACATCCGGAATGATGGCCTCCGGAACTCCACGCAGGCCGTGCGGTTCGGGATCGTGCCCCTCCGCGCGGCTGGTCGCCGTCATGCGGTCGATGCCGGTGGCCCGAACGGGCTCAGGTAGTTGGGCCGTGGCGGGAGACGCAGCCGAACGGGCCGGAACCAGTTGAGCTGTGATCGTCGGCCGGGTGGCGCGCCGCTTTTCCAGCTCCCTTTGCATCTTCTTCTTCGTCCGGTTTTCCTGCCAGTCCTGGTAGCGATTCCAGAGCGCGACCACAAACGCGAAACGGGTTGGCGCCCAGACCCGCAAGGAAGCAAACGAGAAGGCCGTCGTGAGATACAGCGCCACCGCCAAAACCGTGGCGCACACAATATATGCACCCGCCAGATTCAGGTAATGGATGAGGGCATCGCCGACGATGCGTCCGGTCAGTCCTTCCATCGGAATCACGCCCATCCAGCGCACGTGCCCCGGCATAAGCCCCAACAGGGCGGGAACAAACACCAGCAGCCAGATCGCGCCCAGAGACTTTGCCACGGGTGAGGTGATCTTGCGCGAACGGAACCAGCGAGATCCCAACGCGCCCAAAAACACAGGAACCAGAAACGCCCCGATTCCGAAGCCCTGCAGCATCAGGTCGGAAATGATCGCGCCCACCAGCCCAACCCAGTTGCGCGCGGCCTGCGATCCGGTGAGTACCGAAGCGCTGTTGAACGAGGGATCGAGCGGAGAATAGGAGGCCAGGGCCAGGAACAAAAGCAGTCCCGAGACGCAGAGCACGAACCCGATCAACTCATTGAGCCGCCGGTTGTTGGTGGGAGCGAATATCTGCGAGAAATACTTCATTGGGTTGTTTTGGCAGCCTGCAGCAATGCCATGCTTCAGGGTTGCCAGAGCAAATGATTATGCCAAGAACCACCGGGCCGGACAATGAAGGAATTCGGAAACAGTATCGAGTTAGTTTCGGGGTAGCGCCGGTGTTTTGACGGTCCGGTGCGGAATGCCGCCACACCGCAAGATATGGCCGCTAACGGAATCAGCTACCACCCAGGCCACCAACCACCCGGGCGGTCCCGGTTGTTCGTTCGAGCGAAGCTCGGGGTAGAGTCCTAATTTTTTCCGCGCGGATCGGTTCGCCCTTTTGCGCCCTTTGCGGTTAAGAGGCTTACCTGATTGAGAATGGCGGCAAGGTCTTAAACCGCAAAGGACGCAAAGACCGCAAAGAAAAGCTCAACTTAGGGCACTGCCAGGCTCGGCAAGGCAGTGGAGGATGTGCGACCCCTGTGCTCAACTCGTCAGTTTGGCCGCATACACCAGCACCAGAATGCCTACGACAATCCGGTAGGCGGCAAAAGGCGCGAACCCATGCTTCCGTACCCAGGCCATGAACCACGCGACCGAGGCGTAAGCAACCAGGAATGAAACCACAAAGCCTATCGCCAGCAGGAGCCATTGATTCGACGTAATCTGAGAAACTCCGATCGGATTCTCCCCTTTTCCCATGACCGACTTGAATAATGTGTAGCCGGTGGCAGCGACCATGGTGGGAATCGAAAGGAAAAAGGAAAACTCCAGAGCCGACGCTCGTGACATCCCGGCCAGCTGCCCCCCGGCAATGGTTGACATGGAGCGCGACGTCCCGGGGAACAGTCCGGAAAAGATCTGGCAGAAGCCGATCCATAGCGCCTGTCCCAGGCTCATCGCTTCCATCTTCCAGGTGCGAATGCTGCTCGAGGGGGCGCCCGGTCCCGCCGCCTCCGATTTTGCCTTGGCCGCGTCCACGATCCACATCACGACTCCACCAATAAGCAGCGACCAGCCAATAATGGTTATGCTTTCCAGATGCTTGCCGATCACTTTGATCAACAGAAACGAGGGTATTGCGGTCACCACAAATGCAATCATTACAAGGCTGAGCGGATGGTTCAGGATGGTGCGATCGCCGTTCTCGCCCCGGGGAAACGTGGAGATAAATTTAGCGATCCGGTCACGGAAGTATACCGGCAGGCAAAGAATGGCGCCCAGCTGAATCACGATGGTGTACATCTTCCAATAGCCGTCCGACAGGCTGATGTGGAAGAGGGCCTCCGCGATTCGCAGATGCGCCGTAGAACTCACCGGCAGGTATTCTGTTAGCCCCTCGATAATTCCCAGGACTACGGACAGCAGGTACTCGTTCAAGGTTCCTCCGAAAAGGGTGAAGAAAAGTATTACAGAAAAAACAGAAAAGAGAATTGAAACTTCGCGAACGTACTTACTGGGTTACGTTTCCGTAGGTCGGGATGCCCTGGTCGATCAGGTACAGCAGTCGCTGGGCGCGCGCTCCCCAGTCCCCGGACGTGGTCTGCGCGGCGATCGCCTGCGCCAGGGCGATGGCTTTGGCCCTCGCCGCCTCCGACTTCTTCGGCTCTTCTTCGGTCTTGTAAATCTCGATCAGCGCTGACCACCGCCATGCGGCATCGTATAAGGCCTCCGCTGCGGCCGGGGACTGGGGATGCTCGGTAGCGTATTTTTCGTAAATTTCCGATTCCTTTACCGGACATTTCGAGCTGCCCTGCCAATCACCGCACAGCTTGTTATCGATCAGGTGGAACGTGGCCAGGTCGGCCCACTTGGTGCCGGGGAATTTCTTGATGACTTCTTTCATGTATTGTTCGTTCATGCCCTCGCGCAGGTAAGCTTCGCGCTCCCGGGACGAAGGCCGTGATGAGACGTCCAGCTTTTCAAGCTGCCAGCGGATATCGGCGGAGCGGTACATGGCCTCGCCTGCCAGGGGCGACGTGGGGAAATACTCCGCGACACAGTAATAGAGGCGCATGGCGTCCTGGGCCGCGCCGTTGCGTCCGTGCCTTCGGCTGGCCTGATCTTCCGAGTCGACCGCCTCGCCAAACAATATCTTGTCCCCGTTGGGGGTGGAGGCCCGCACCACTCCCTTGTCAAGCACCCAACCGGTAACCGTACGCTCCTCACTCAGATTGGCCTCGACGTGCGCCCACTCCCGGCTAGTCTCAAGGACAATGATTTCACGTCCGCGATCCATTTCCGCCAGCTTCGCCGAACTGGTATCGGGCGAGAGATAGACTTGAGCGACGCGTACCACGGCGCCGCGCTCGTACTTGGCTGCGGCAGCAGGAACGGCAGAGGCGAGCGCAAGCAGCCAGCCGAGAATCAGAAATGCCCTCAACAAAGTAGCGCCGGCGCTGCACAGAGAGCTCAGACGCTTGTCATCCCGAGCGAGGTCGCACATTCGCTGGCGAATGCGCGGCGGAGTCGAGGGACCCCTATTCCCGGCACTTTGCTTCGGCGCTAGGGGTCCTTCGACTCCGCCCAAACTTCGCGGAGCGAAGTTTGGACTGCGCTCAGGATGACAGACGCTTCATCAGTTCTCTCTCCTTAGCTCCGCCAGCATCTCGGCTTCCACATTTCCGCCGCTGATCACGGCTACGTTCATCTTCGTCTTCGGCAACTGGTCCTGGTGGAACAGAAATGCAGCCACTGCCACCGCTCCGCTCGGCTCCGCCAGAGTCCTGGGATCGCTAGCCAGGCGCCGCATGGCCTTTCGGATTTCGTCCTCGCTTACGGTCACAATGTCGTCCACATAGCAGCGGATATGTTCAAAGTTGAGCGGGCCGATGCTCTGGGTGCGCAACCCGTCCGCCAGCGTCCGGGTAGCCTGGTCGGCCGAAGACTCCACAATCTTTCCGGATCGCAGGCTGGCCTGCGCGTCGGCCGCGAGTTCGGGTTCGGCGCCGATCACCTTCACCGCGGGCTTGCTCAACTTGATCGCCGCCGCGATTCCGCTTAGCATCCCGCCGCCGCCGACGGGCGCGATCACCGTTTCCACATCAGGCAAATCTTCCAGAATCTCCAGTCCCATGGTGCCCTGACCCGCGATGATCATTTCGTCGTTGTAGGGGGGCACGACCACGTATCCGTGCTGGGCGGCAAGTTCTTCTGCTTTTGCCTGGCGCTCGGAACTTGCCGGACCCACCAGTATGATCTCCGCGCCCAGGGCAATGGTTGCCTCACGCTTCACCGCCGGCGCATTTCCCGGCATCACGATGACCGCTTTCACCCCCAGCGCCCGCGCGGCGTAGGCGACACCCTGCCCATGATTGCCGCTGGAATAGGTGATCACGCCGTTATTGAGGTCTTTCCTGGGAAGGGAAGCGATCTTGTTATAGGCACCCCGCAACTTGAACGACCCGATCGGCTGCAGATTTTCCGGCTTGAGATAGAGCTGACGTCCGTTTTTGACCTGGTCCGACTCATGAATGTGCGACGGGATCAGCTGGGTGCGCACGGCCACGCCGCGCAGGCGAGATTGCGCTTCGCGAATGTCGTTGAGAGTGACGATGAGACTATCTCCACTGTCATCCTGAGCGCAGCCCGAACTTCGCTTTGCGAAGTTTGGGCGGAGTCGAAGGACCCCTAGCGTTAAGCACACTGCCGGGAGTAGGGATCCTTCGACTGCGCAGCTGCTTCGCGAAGCGAAGCAGCCACTCCGCTCAGGATGACAGAAACACTCCGCTCAGGATGACAGAAAACACTCCGCTCAGGATGACAGAAACGCGTAGCTTCCCAAGGCTCAGATTTCCAATATCACCGGCATGATCAGTGGACGCTTCTGCGTCTGCTTGGAAACATAACGCTTCAGATCGGCGCGAATTTTTTCCTTGATCACGCCATAATCCGCTTTTTCCTCGGCGCTCGAAGCATCCAGCGTCTGCATCACAATCTGCCGGGCCCCGTCGTCAAAGCCGTCTTCACCGGGCGAGAAGCCCCGGGTCACGATTTCGGGTGAGGTCTCCACCCTGCCCGTGAGTTTGTTGATGGCGATGATCGGCAGCACAATGCCGTCTTCGCTCAAATGCCGGCGGTCTTTGACGATCAGGTCTTCGACCACGTCGGTGCGCGATCCGGAATCGATGCAGACCCTGCCGACGTTCACACGGCCGGCTTTGCGGGCGCCCAGTTCGTCGAACTCGAGGACGTCGCCACTTTCGATCAGGATCGCATTCCCGACCGATCCTTTCATCGCCGCCGCCATCTCTGCATGCAGCTTCAGTTGCCGGTATTCGCCGTGGATGGGAATAAAATACTTCGGCTTCACCAGGTTGATGATCAGCTTTAATTCTTCCTGGCTGGCGTGGCCGCTCACATGCACCGGCGGCGACGAACCATCATCGTAGATCACGTGCGCTTCGCGTCGAAACAGGTGATCGATCATGCGATAGATGGCTTTCTCGTTGCCGGGAATGATGCGGGACGAGAGCATCACGGTGTCGCCCTTCTCGATCTTGGCGTGCTTGTGATTGTCCACTGCCGCCCGGGAGAGCGCCGACATAGGCTCGCCCTGCGTCCCGCTGATCAGCACGCAGACCTTCTCCGGCGGAAAGTTCTTCATCTCGCCGGGATGGATCAGCAGGCCCTCGGGAATTTCGATGTAACCTAAATCCTCGGCGATCTCGGCGGAATTGTTCATGGAGCGCCCGGCGAACGCCACCTTGCGCCCGTGCTGCCTCGCCATCTCTACGACCAGCTTGATGCGATGGATAGAGGATGAAAAGCACGAGATGAACAGCCGCCGCTTGGTGTGCGCGAACACCTCGTCAAATTTCCGCCGCACCGCGCGCTCACTTGGGGTGTAGCCGGTGCGCTCGACGTTGGTCGAGTCCTGGAACAGCGCCAGCACTCCGGTTTTGCCATATTCGGCGAAGGCGTGCAGGTCGAACAACCGGTTATCGGTGGGCGTGGGGTCCACCTTGAAATCGCCGGTATGAATGATCACCCCCAGCGGCGTATGCACGGCCAGCGCCACACAATCCACCAGGCTATGGGTGACCTGGATGGGGTGGATGGTGAAGGGCCCGATCTTGAAACTCTCACCCGGACGGATTTCACGCAGGTCGGCATCGTCCAGCAATCCGTGCTCGTCGAGTTTGTCCTCGACATAGGCCAGGGTGAACTCTGTCCCCCAGACCGGCACGTTCAGCTCGCTCAGGATCCAGGGCAGCGCGCCGATGTGGTCTTCGTGTCCGTGAGTCAGCACGATGCCGCGCACCCGCTGCCGGTTTTCGATCAGGTAAGAGATATCGGGGACAACAATGTCGACGCCGAGCAGTTCGGCCTCCGGGAACATCAGGCCGCCGTCGATGACGATGATGTCGTCACCCCAACGTATGGCCATGCAGTTCATCCCAAACTCGCCCAGGCCCCCGAGGGGTACGACGTGCAATTTTCCAGTTGGCATGCGGAGTAATGATCGTAGCACGGAATGTGGGGCGGGCGCCCTCGCCCGCCTGAACGCCGGTAGAGCCACATTCGGTGGAAGACCAAGAGGAGGATATTGTCCTCACTGTGGTCGGAAGCCTGCCTTGGCCGTAGCAGTGATCGACAGTTTTGCGGGCGCGGGAGCCCGCGCCACACATCAACCGTAATCTTCCCACCAGCGACCATCTGCGGTAAGGTTGAACGGCATGGTTGAGATGGAGCGCAAGACGTGGTTGAGGCGGCGGGTCGAGGACGGCCTGCGTCGCGGCTTCCAACGCGCCTATGAAACCGTCAAGGTAGATCCATCGAAGTTTCTACTGCAAGTGCGGGCCGCGTACGGCCTCCCCATCAGCAATTTTCAAGGGGTCTATTCGGTGGACGTTGGCGAGCTGGACGATCTGGCACAACGGGTGATCCGCAGCGGGATGAAGGTGGCGGCAGCCGAAGGCGCGGGATTTGGCCTGGGTGGTCTCATCACCATCGTTCCGGACCTGGGAATCCTGTCAGGGGTGACTTTGCGAACCATCCAGAAACTCAGCCTGCTTTACGGCTTCGAATTCAATACGGAAGAGGAAACCGCGGAACTCTGGATCGCGGCCGCGAGCGCGGCCGGGGTGGACATCAGCCGCGAGCTGCTCGAAAAAGAAGTGGTCAGCCGCTTCGTGCCCCGCGTCATCCAGCGCATCGCTGCCCAGGCCAGCAGGGAAGTGGTGGAGAAGTGGTCGGGCCGGCTCATTCCTCTTGCCAGTTCCGTAATCGGAGCTGGATTGAACTATTATTTCGTGCGCGCCTGGGGCGAGCGCGCCCGCACCCACTTCCGCAAACGGCACATGGAAATGCGCAGCCGGATGGCTGAAGGCAAGCTCATAGTCGTGTCAGACGCGCCGAAAGCGTTACCGTCGTGAGCTGGTAAGACTTCGGGAATTTCTTCGCGTCCTTTGCGGACCTTTCCCCTTTGCGTTAAAGTGTCTGTCGCAAAGTTCGCCAAGGGCCGCAAAGGAAATCCGCGAACACACTCGCGGGAGCCTTAACGAAGCCATTCTTCCAACTCAATCCCGCGATCGGTCTTGTCGTCGCGATACTTCACGATGACCGGTGTGTATAGCGAAAGATTCCACTCCGCCGCGTATCCTTTTTTAACGGCTCGTGATCCGGGCACGACCACGGCATTCTCCGGCACTTCCAGCGGCTTCTCCTCCGACGCCTTGTAGACCTGGCCGCGCACAATATCGTAAAGGGGCGTAGAGCGGGTCAAAACTGTTCCGGCTCCCAGCACCGCGCGCGCGCGCACCAGCGTCCCTTCATAGACGCCGCAATTGCCGCCTACCAGCACGTCGTCTTCAATGATTACGGGCGCGGCGTTGACCGGTTCCAGCACGCCGCCAATCTGGGCCGCGGCGCTCAAATGCACGCGTTTTCCCACCTGCGCGCAGGACCCGACCAGCGCATGTGAATCCACCATCGTGCCTTCGTCCACATACGCCCCAACGTTGATGAACATGGGCGGCATGCAGATGACGGAAGGCGCGACATAAGCTCCTTCCCGCACCGATGATCCACCGGGAACCACGCGCACCCGGTCAGCTACCGCAAACTGACGGGCAGGGAATGTGTCTTTGTCGACAAAGGAAAGCGTGGCGTCTCCCATCTTGGTGAGTTCGCCCAGACGAAACCCCAGCAGGATGCCCTGTTTCACCCAGGCGTTCACTTTCCATTCCCCGCTGATTTTCTCGGCAGCCCGAATTGTTCCCTGGGTAAGCTGCTCGCGGAACTCGAGAAATGTTTTGCGTGCGTCCGGATTTCGTTCCACCTCACCCAGCGTGGCAAGGCGTTCGATGGCAGATTGCAGGGAGGGCATGAGAAGGGAAGTATAGAAGAAAGGATTTCAGATTGCAGATTTTAGATTGCGGATTGAAGGCACAAGCGCCGCTTCGACAATCGGAAATCTACAGATCCGCGATCTGCATTAGATGCACTTGCACTCGCTCCGAATGAGCACGCCCGGCATGTGCTGCGAGGCCTCGCGGGCCTCGGAAAGGGTTGCGTAGGGGCCGTGCCAGCGGGCGTGGTTGGCATCGTGCCCCACAGGGCGGCCTTTGCCGTGATTGCACTGGCCGCAGCCGGAGCGGTGCAGCACGATCTTGTGCGGCCCGGCCAGCCAGTTTTCGTAGACATAGAAATCGGCTGCCTCCGCGGCCGCCGTAGCCGGCTTGCTGATCAACCCCGCATCGGCGGCGATCTTCTGCAGCCTGGATCGCGTGTCGCGGCGCATGGGCAGCATGGGCAGACGGTACACTTCTTCGATTTTGCCCATCATGGCCAGCACGGCCTTCACCGGCAGAGGGTTGGACTCAATAAAGTTCGCCAGCATCAACGGCAGATATTTCCGGTGGATGCGGCGGGCCGTCTCCCAGTCATTGCTCAATGCGGCGCGATTCATCTCCGCCATCTCACGTGGAATCTCGTTCGACGCCACGGAAATGACGCCCACGCCGCCCAGTGCGATAAGAGGCAAGGTGACGGCGTCGTCGCCCGACAGTACCGCAAAGTGTTCGGGAACCAGGTTGCAGACTTCCGCCATCTGATTGATGTTGCCGCTGGCTTCCTTGACTCCGGCAATATTTGGCACCTCGGCCAGCCGCGCCAGCGTGCCCGGCTCGATATTCGCGCCCGTGCGTCCGGGAACGTTATAGAGAATGATCGGCTTGTCCACGGCATCCGCGATCGCGCGGAAATGCCGGTATTGTCCTTCCTGTGTCGGCTTGTTGTAGTACGGCGACGCCGTAAGGATGCCATCGACCCCGGGCAGCCCGGCCAGTTCCTTGGCCTTGTTGACTGCGTCCTGGGTCGAATTCGAAGTCGCGCCGGCCACAATCGGGCAGCGCCCAGCGACGACTTCAATGGTTATTCCGATGACCTGCAGCCACTCATCGTGCGAAAGGGTGGGAGTCTCGCCGGTGGTGCCGCAGGGAACCAGAAAGTCGATCCCGGATTCCACCTGCCACGCGACCAGGTTGCGCAGGGCAGTCTCATCGACGGAGCCATCCTGTCGGAACGGTGTAACCAATGCCGTACCACAGCCACGGAAGTGCATGAGATAAAGATAACGCTAATTGGGGTCTGTGCGAAACTGCGGAGGCTCAAGCACGAACCACGTAGGGGCGGGTGCCCTCACCCGCCCAGCCGGGCAGGGCTCGGGCCTTCATGTCTCTCTCCAAATATCCTTAAAGTCAAAGAATCCCTTCTTCCCAGCCAGCCATTCCGCAGCCCGCACCGCGCCTTCGGCAAATCCCCGGCGCGACTTGGAGTCGTGGCAAAGATAAATCGTGTCGTTGGCTGAATCCAGCACGATCTCGTGCATCCCAACCACATCGCCCTCGCGGAATGAGGTGATTTCCAGCTCCTTGCCCGATGCGTCACGAATGATTTTCTGCAAGGTCGCGGCCGTTCCCGAGGGTGCGTCTTTTTTCAGGGCGTGGTGACGCTCGAAGATCTGTCCTGAATATTGATGTTGCAATATTCCTGCCGCGGTGCGCGCGGCTTCGAAAAGCAGGTTGATGCCGATAGAGAAATTCGCGGCAAACAAGAAACCAGACCCGTGCTGTTCGACCAGCTGGCGCACCTTTTCCAGATCGCCATACCAGCCCGTGGTCCCAACCACCATGTTCTTTCCAGCGCCCACACAAGCCTCAATGTTTCCCAGGACCGCCTGCGGGATGGTGAAATCCATGACGGCATCCACATGGCGCAGCTTTTCCGCGGTGAGCGCGGACGCGCCGGGGTTATCCACCGCGCACAGCATTGCAACCTCATGGCCGCGTTCGCGCGCTACTTCCGCGACCAGAGAGCCGGTCTTTCCGCGTCCTAAGATAAGCAGGTTCACAGACGCTTCCTCGGGGTTCTGGGCTCCGCCAGCGAACCCCAGCGGCTGAAGCCGCTCGGTTACGGGCTTTTATGGCACGACTGAAGTCGTGCCCTTCCACGAAGTCGTGTCGTTCCACAACGTCGCTTTGTTCAGAGTCGACTCTGGCCGTTCAGACCTTAACGACCCAACCAGTTCGCTCTCATTGAGCATTTCCTCCGCGCCTACGCAAAGACTTCCGGGTCCAGATCCGAAAAGAACGTCTTGTGCAGCCGCTGCACCACATCGGAGACCACGTCCTCTTCTACCACAAACGTCAGATTGATCTCCGACGCTCCCTGCGAAATCATGCGTATCTTGACGTCCGCCAACTCACCGAATACCCGCGCCGCAATGCCCGGAGTGTCCCGCAAATTCTCGCCTACCAGGCAGACAATGGCCTTCCTTCCCTCATATTTCACGTCCGCCAGTTTGGCCAGGTCGGCGGCCAGGGGCGGAATCGATTCGTTCGAGTCCACGGTGAGCGACACGCTCACTTCCGAGGTGGAGACCACGTCGACCGCCACGCGATGCCGGTCAAAGGCGGCAAAAATCGAACTTAGAAAGCCATGCGCCATCTGCATGCGGGGAGCGGCAACATCCACAATGGTAATGCGCTTTTTCACCGCGATGGCCTTGAAAGAATTCCGGCAGCGAGGCGCGCGAGCGGTGATGCGCGTACCCTCGCACGCAGGATTGCTCGAGTTGAGAATATAGACGGGAATATTCTTCTGCACCGCGGGTAGGACGGTGGCCGGGTGCAAGACTTTGGCGCCGAAGTAGGCCAGCTCCGCAGCCTCGTCGAAACTGATCACTTTAATTCGCCGCGCGTCGGGACACAGCCGCGGGTCGGTCGTCATCATGCCGTCCACATCAGTCCAGATCTCGATGCGCTCGGCTCCCAGGCCGGCGCCCGCGATGGCAGCGGAATAGTCTGACCCGCCTCGTCCGATCGTGGTCGTGATCGCAGCCTTGGATGCGCCGATAAAGCCTCCCATCACCGGCACTTTCCCCGCTGCCACCAGGGGCGCGACTCTCGACTGCAAGCGCTGGTTGGTCTCTTCGAACAGGGGCGCGGCGCGCATGTGAGTGCTGTCGGTCACCAACCAGTCGCGGGAATCCACCAGCGCGGACTGCATGCCCAATGCGGAGAACGCAGCCGCCACAATTTTGCTGGACAGTATTTCCCCGAATGCCGAGACGTAGTCGGTGGTGCGCGGTGTCAGTTCACCGACGGCGGCGATGCCGCGCAGCAGTTCTTCCAGAGTCTCAAAATCAGCGCCCAGGTCGCCGTGGAATTGGGTAAACAGCGCTGTCCCGAGCAGTTCTCCGGCCGTGTTGTAGTGGCGCTCCTGCAGGCTGCGGCAAAGTTTCAGCGCGGTCTTGCGGTCGCCCGCCCCGGCGGCTCGGGCCATGGCCAGGAGCTGGTCCGTCACTTTCGCCATGGCGCTGACCACCACCACCGGCTTCTGTTCCAGACGGCCTTTGACGATCGCGCCCGCCCGCTCGATCGCCTTGGCGTCCTGCACCGAGGTGCCGCCGAACTTCATGACGATCATCGGGGTAAATTCCTCAGGCCGGGAAGGGCTGGGACCAACGAATTCTTAAGAGCGTTAGCCACGGAGGACACGAAGGTACCTGGAGGAAAATCCGGCTTAGGCGCTGAAGATGCGCAACTCACCCTAGATAACCCTGCGCCTTCAGCAACTCCGCGTTCAGCAGCGCCGCTCCTGCCGCGCCCCGAATCGTATTGTGTGACAGCACTGTAAACTTCCAGTCCAGCACGCCACAGGGCCGCAGTCGGCCCACCGTAGTCGTCATCCCGTTTCCTGACTCGACATCCAAGCGGGGCTGGGGACGATCGCTCGGCGTCAGGTACTGCACGGGCTGTTCAGGCGCGCTGGGCAGCTTCATTTCTTGCGGCAGGCTGCGAAACTCATTCCAGACTGCGATGATCTCCTCCGGCTTCGCTTTCTTCTTGAGCTTCACTGAGACTGATTCCGTGTGACCATCCTCAACCGCCACGCGATTGCACTGAGCGCTCATGGCAAACGAGCCCATCACGATGCCCGAGCCGTTCAGTTTGCCCAGGAGCTTGCGCGCTTCCTCTTCCATCTTTTCTTCTTCTTTGGCGATGTAAGGAATCACGTTGCCCAGAATGTCCAACGAAGCAACTCCAGGATATCCCGCGCCGCTGACGGCTTGCATGGTGACCGCCATCGCCGTGTCCAGGCCGAAGGCGTGCTCCAGGGGGGCCAGCGCTATGACCAGGCCAATCACCGAACAGTTGGGATTCGTAACCACGAACCCACCCGACTTCTTGCGCCAGGCCTGGCATTCGAGCAGCTTGACGTGATCGTGATTCACTTCCGGAATGACCAGGGGCACATCGCTTTGCATCCGCAGGGCGCTGGAATTGGTGATCACCGCGCAACCGGCTTCGGCGAAGCGAGGTTCCATCTCGGCGGCGATAGAGGCGTCCAGCGCGGCGAAGATAACTTTGGGTGCGCCCTCTGGACGTGCCGGCGCGACTCGCATTTCCGCCACCCGCGCGGGAATGGCTGTCTTCAGCTTCCAGCGGGCGGCGTCGGCGTAGGGACGGCCCTCAGAACGGTCGGAGGCCGCCAGCCAGGCCACTTCAAACCAGGGATGATGCTCCAGCATCTGTACGAAGCGCTGCCCGACAATGCCGGTTGCGCCCAGGATTCCTACAGGGATTTTCGCCGTCATAAGGGTTTGTTGGGATTTTACAACAGAGGCGGCTTGCGCCCTCGCGTCGAAGAACAAAACAGCGACCCGATCACGGTTAGCGTGAACGGCCTGGTCCTATTTTCGGGGAGTGATTTCGGCGCCAAACGAATATTCATTCAGCGGCCCGAAGCGCTTCTTCTCGGCATAAAGCCGCCACCGTCGCCACACGATACGCAGGCTGGCCATGATGGGGATAGAAAGATAAATCCCGAGCACACCCGCAATCTCGCCCCCGGCCAGCACGCCGAAGATGGCGGCCAGAGGATGCAGTTCCATGCTGTGTCCCATGATGCGAGGCGAAATCACATAGTCCTGCACCATACGCCAGGCCACGATAAAAGCCAGCAGGAGGAGCCAGTGCGTATAGCTCATCAGCGCGGCGACACCGAAGATTCCGGCGGCGGCTACCAGGGGTCCCACCACCGGTATGAATTCCAGGATTCCCCCCGCCGTGCCCAGCACTAGGGCGTAAGGCACGCGGGCCAGCTCCAGAAACGTGATATAGGCAATGAACGAAAATGCCGCCAGCGTCAACTGGGCCCGGATAAACTGCGCCAGCATCTGGTTCAGGTCGCCCAGCACGCCCTCCAACAACTCGCGTTGCGGACGAGAATGCACGAGTGAGAGCAGGACTTCGCCGAAGGCACGCCCATCCTTGAGAAAGAATGCCGCCAGAATCGGCACCACGATCAGCAACCAGGCTTGCTTGGCCACGTCAGCCACGCGCAAGCCAACGCGCTGGGCGAGGGCCAGAAGATCATCCCGGTGATTGGCCAGGAGGGTGGACAGCTGCATCCGGGTATGGAGGCTCCAGCCCTGCTCCTTTCCGATCTGTTCGGCAATCTGGCCAGAACTGACGGTTTCCAGCAGCTTGGGCAGGGACTCGCTCAAACGCTGCCCCTGGCGCCCGATCTGTGGTCCCACGAAGAAGAAGAAGGTAATCAGTAAGGCCACCAGCAGGAGATAAATCACTCCGATCGCCCGTCCCCGCCCTCGTACCCATTTTTCCACCCTGGAGATGGCCGGATCCACCACGTAGGCGAAGAAGACCGCGAACAGGAACGCAATCAGAGTTCGGCGCGCAATGTAGAGAAAGCCAAGCGCCAGTGCGAACAACAGCACTGTGAACAGGACCCGCGAAGTACGCGCGTCAATCAGGGACATTGAAAAATTTCGGGACTCAATCCCGTATTACTTCCGTGTTGTCGGCGGCCACCAGAATTCGCACCAGCTTGAACTGATCGTCGAGCCAAAGCGACCAGTCCCCAGCTTCGCTCCTGAGCAGAAAGTGATTAAGCTCTCGTTCCACGCCATGCACCTGGATCTTCTCTTTCCCGGTGAACGCCAGACTTACCAGCAGCGACGAGCGCTGGTGGGGATTGATGGCGCCGAACTTTACCTGCTGGTTCTGCGGGCAAGAGACCTGTCCCTTGTCCTGGCGACAGCCCGTGGCCAGATACTTCCAAACCAGAATTTCCCGATGAATAAAGAAGTAGTCGTCCAGAACGCTGGTCGAAACCGGAAGCAGGAAAGGATGCTCTTCCTCCTTGTCCTGGGGATTGTTGGTGGAGCGTTCGACCAACAGGCTGTCGTTGGGGACGATCACCGCCTGCGCTTTTCCCGGGCTGGTCTCCTTCCACTCGTACTTCCGCAGATCACCGGTAGGTGTGAGCTGCAATTCCGAAGACTGCTCCGCCGGATCGATGCCCGCTTCGGTCTTGAATTCGGACTTGGCAATGCTCCCAGCCGTGTTCTGCAGAATGGAGAATTTCTCGGTCGCCACTCGTCGTCCATTCATGAAAATGCCGAAGGAGCCGGCGTCCACAGTCTGGCCGGCCGGTTCCTTGTCCTTGTCCTTGCCCGGCGCCGCCAGGGCCGCGGAGGCCAGCAGAAGCCACGAGATCCCAATTATCACAGCCGTTCTGACCTTCACGTGCGCACTCCTTCGAAAATGCCGGTGTCTCAGCGGCCACTTCGTGCTGTAACCGCGTACCCTTCCGCGTTATTGAAGGCCCAGGCGGTCGATTGCTTCCCCCGCTACCGTTTCCACATCCTTACCCGCAGTGTCGATGTGCAACGCGGCCTTCAGATAGCACGGCCGGCGGGTTTCATATAAACGGCGGAACTCCTCCAGATCGCGGCGCAATGGACGGTCCACCTGCTGCTCCTGGCAACGGCGAAACAGTTCTTCCACTGGAGCGTCCAGGAAAATGGTGGAAAGCCCATCCCGTTCCAGCAAGGCTGCGTTGTTCGCCTGCGCGAAAGCGCCGCCCCCCAAAGCCACCACCTTGGCGGAAGCGCTCAATTCGTCAACTAGCGAGTGCAAGGCTGCATGCTCCAACTGGCGGAATGCGCCCTCGCCGGACTGGCGAAAAATTTGCTCGACCGTCTGTTTTTCCTGGGCCTCAATGCGCTCGTCCAGATCTTCGAAGGGCCAGCCCAGCCTGCGGCCCACGGCCGCTCCCACACTACTCTTCCCGGCGCCCATGAAGCCCACCAGAACCACAGCCCGAACTCCGGAAGCCTGCACAGCCTTCGAGGTCTCGGACGGCCCAGCGGGTCGAGTGCTCATGTAGGACGGCAATCCGCGGGGCAACCAACCGCCTCGCCAGCCTCTCAGTGTGACTTGGTTTTAGCGCTTCTTGAGGTGGATTTTACCACTGAAGGAAAACAACCGGACCGAAGATGCTGCCTTGTTCATCGTACCTGCGAAGGCACTCCCTGCCTTGACCACGAAGGGGGTGTGTTTCGGTTTCAGAGGAAAGTCATTCTCCACCTGGCCCCGAACTGAGCGCGCGGTCACATCGATCGATGCATCGGTCGGGGCGCTGGCCTCAATGTCTCCACTGTGGCTGGTCAGGACGTACTCGCCGCTGTTGCCAAAATCACCTTCATAGTGGATCTTTCCGCTGGTCGAGTTGACCTGGACCAGAGGGCCATTGACCGAGTTCAGCAGCACGTCCCCACCGACCGAGGTCACTTCCACATGTCCGTTGCGGATATTGTTCAAGGCAACCGAACCGTTCAGGGTTCGGACGTGCACATGGGCATCGCTGATGTCGCGCACTTCCACATTGGCCTGGCTGCCCTCCAGAGTCACATCTCCGTGCAGGCCCTCGGCACGCAGCAGGCCGGTGGATGATCGCAGGGTAACGCTGGCGTCGGCGGGCACGGACACTTCGTAATCCACCCGGCCGGTTTCGGCATTTGTATTGGAAAGAAGGTGGGTAAGAATGTCGACGCGGCTTCCGCTCTGCGTATGGTCGACCTCGACCTGTTCAGAATGCAGAATCGCGATCACGACGACCTGGCTGCCTACTCCGGGCTTCACCGAAATCGGCCCGTACTGATTGGTAACGGAGATGACTGCCCTTGGACCTACGGTAAAGCGGAACTCCTTCCGCACCTCGGCTGAGGCGCAAATCGCCGCTGCCAGAATTACCATCGAAACCAGTTGCGCGCGCTGTGCTCTCGCCATAGTCTTGTTCCTCGCAGGCCCGCCGCCGGCTAGGGCAGAGAACGGTCCAAAGCCATCTCGTAGACAGTCGCGCGTTGCTCGTAAGCGTCCATCACGATCTGCTGAGCTTCCTGATCATTGGGATCGGCCTGGGCGGACTCTTCGGCATCCCGAATGTAGGCATTCACATTCCGCAGATTGGAAGCATACTGCGCTTGCATGGCCGGGGATCGCGAACCCACCGCGGCCAGTAATTGCTGGTCCTCGCTATTATTTACACCAGGCAGGTTTTTACCAGTCTGTAGGTTGGCTACCACGGCCGAAGCTACGGCTGGCAGATGCGCCACCGGTTGGGGCACCCCCGATCCGCGCTGGTACACGAAAATGCCGAACCCGACCAGCACAAGGGCTGCCACCGGGGCCAGCCAAGTCAAAGTCCAATGCCGCGAGACCGGCGGCGCCAGCGATGGTACCGGGCGGGGCTCGCGGATGATCCCTTCGAGCCGCAACGCGATCTCAATCGAGTTCCACACCCGCGGGCTGGGCTCGACATCCTCGCGCAACTGCTGCGCCTCACCAGCAATCAGATCGAGCTCGGCCAGCAGGCTCGAACACACCGGACAGGATTTCAAATGCGCTTCTTGCTCTGCTGTCCTGCCACTCTCAAGGACTTCCGGCAAAATTTCCTGAAACTCTGTGCAGTTCATACTTCATCTCCCCCAAAATACCGCCCTCGATCGCTCCCTACGGCTTTGCGGCCTTTTCGGCTCTGCTCGTCTTGAGCGATTCGCGCAGCTTCATGCGCGCTTTGTGCAGCTGAGATTTGCTGTTGCCGATGGAGCATCCCACCATCGCAGCAATCTCGTTATGCTCGTATCCCTCTACGTCATGCAGTACAAAAATCCTTCGATATCCCGGCGGCAGGGCATCCACGGCCCGCTGCAGCCGAAGTCTATCAATCGAGCCCGATAAGACCGGATCTTGTGCGCCCGGTTCTTTCTTCGGAGTCTCCTCCTCGTTTTCCAGCGTATCTTCCAACGGAACTACGGGGAGGCTTTTCTTGCGCAACTGCATCAGGACGACGTTTACCGCCATCCGGTGCAGCCAAGTGGAAAAGGCAGATTCGCCTCGAAACGTGGCAATCTTGCGAAATAACTGCAGAAAGGCTTCCTGAGTCAGGTCCTCAGCTTCCGCCGTATTGGCCGTCATGCGGAGACACAGCGAATAAACGCGCCTTTTGTGCAGGCTGTAGAGAAGCTGAAAAGCTTCTGCATCACCCTGCTTGGCTCGTTCGATCGCCTCTGCTTCGGAAACCTTGTCGCCCTGTAGTTTTCTCGCGTCCGTCAAGTCGCCTTTTCCGGCCGCACTAGGTCAGATGCGGCGTAACTATCTTTTCGTTGTACTGCTTGCAGGTTTGCGGTCGGCGTGAAGCCATGGCCAACCAAGACCGTCGTCCCCGGCCTTCATCCCCCTCGGTCCAGTGATGACTTTTGTAACATGAGCAGCCTATCGGGGTAAGGCAAACCCAGTCAACTATGGTTCTTTGTAGCTATGATTCTTGGTATCTTCCGCTTTTCCCGGAGAATTGAGCCGGAACCCGAGACCGGCTTCATGGTCACCCCGTCCCGGCCTTGGAAAGCCAGAAGATACCAGATGCGGCCGCAGTTCGCAGTTGCCTTAGTGGCGGGGCGCCCAAGGAGTTTTTTGATTGGTTACGACAGGCGGCGCACTGGGGTGATCTAGGACTCGAGCGGACCACGCCGGAGAATGCTGCTCAGCGCGGCAGCGTGCTAAGAGGCGACCGCGGCGGATTGGAGAATGTGGATGAAAACCAAGATTTTCATAACGGCAATGCTGTTTGTGTCTTTTGCCCAGGCCAAGGAGCCAAAAGTTCATCAGAGCGGCACCCTGCTGCAAATGGACTCGGCAGAGTGTGGCGTGGATGAAAACAGTGGCAAGAGCTTTGTCGGTGAAATGGTAGGCACCGATTCAGCTCACAAGAAGACCCATGCCTTGTTGTGTCAGGAATACCTGCTGGAGAGCGACACCGTGATCTACCGCATCCGCCCTCGGGACGAAAAGCATCCCGTCCTGCTCCCCGTGGGGCAAAACGCCCAGTTTCGTATTCAGAAGGACAAAATGCTGCTGCGGGTTGAAGATATCGATGAAAAGGAAAGGGAATACAGTGTGGTTTCGATGACTCCACGGCAGCGGAAGTCTGCCGATGACTCCGCCTCTTCCAAATAAGGCGACCACATCTGTAACTTCGGGCGCGGATCTCTCATGATCCGCGTCGTTTTTTTGTGTGCCGGGCGCCTCATGGCCCCCGCGAGCTGGGAGTTCGCCCGAACCGGATTGGCTCACCCAACCCGAGGGAGTCCCGGTAGCATCTTAACCCTTGCTTACCCGCCTGCACCGCTCCTGCAGCAGTTCTTTCCCTGGCCGTTGATCTCAGGGAAAAGTGTGTGAGCGGGAGAAGACCGAACCCAGGAGGAAGTACAACGGATGAAACGCCTTATTTTTTTGCTCGCTTTAAGTTTCGGTTTGGCTTTGCCGTCGGCGGCAGTGGCGCAGAGCTCTGACCATGGTGAAGTGGGAATCTTCGCGGACTATTTGAACCTTGGTACTACGAGTCCGCATATCAACTTCGTCGGCCTAGGAGGACGCGCCGCGTTCAACGTACATCCCAACGTTCAGCTGGAAGCCGAAATGGCGTACGATTTCAAGCGGGACTTCACCAGCGTCTTTTCGAACGGAATCTCCTCGCAACTTGTAAACACGAACCTGCGCCCGCTCACCGCCTTGTTCGGACCCAAATTCCAGACCAGTTCAGGGCCCTTCCGCGCCTTCGTGACGGGCAAGCTCGGTTTCGTGAACTTCAGCGTTTCCGATCAGAACGCGTCCTCGGGCTTCGTCGGGGCCCTGGGTGGGGTCGAGACCGGCGACACGCGTTTCGCCATGTATCCCGGCGCCGGGGTTGAGGGATTCTGGGGCCCCATCGGCTTGCGTCTCGAGGCCGGTGACGAGATTTACTTTGATAACGGAACCCGTAATAACCTGAAAGTAACTTTCGGCCCTGCCTTCCGATTTTAGGAAGCGGGCAGGTCCATTCCCGCGGCAGCCTCCGAGGCTGCCGCTTTATCCTCTCTAAACCCCTCACAAAGGATAGATACGAAACCGCATACGTGGTAGAGTGTTGCACTCTGCCGCCCTGAGATGGGCTCCCAAAGCTGATTCCGAAAGGGGTCGTCCATGTCGCCGATCTATGATCTTGTAAAGGACCGCCGGGTCTATTCGATCGAAGCCGACAACACCGTTCTGGAAGCTGCGCGTTTCATGATGGAACATCGCATCGGCGCCCTTCCTGTCCTCCGCCATGGCAAATTGGTGGGCATCTTCTCCGAGCGGGACATTATGAATCGGGTGGTGGCAGTCGGGCGCATGCCCGGAACCACCAAGGTTTCCGAGGTAATGACCGCGAATCCCAAGGCGGTCGGCATTGAAGAAACCATCGAGAACTGCCTCTATCTTATGCGGGAATTCGGTTTCCGCCATTTGCCGATCGTCGATGGCAAGGAGCTCAAAGGATTGGTCTCTTCGCGCGACCTCCTGTTGCGCTACATTTCCCTGAAAGAAGCTGAGCAGCGCCGTTTGGCGGTGTAGGGAGCAGTGGGCAGTCGAGTGCTTTTGCGGTAGCACCATGCAGGCCGGTCTGCCGTTTTTCAATTACACGATTACGAAATGGCTGGATTGCTGAAGGCAAGCGCACGCCGCCACGAACCTGATGACCTACTCACCGGCAACAGCGAAAATGAAGCGTTCCCATCGGGTTCTAATCCTGGTTCTTTTCGGCCTTTGGTCGCTCCTGCCGAGCGCCCGGGCCCACGCCGCCGAATCCAGCAAGTCCGCGCCCGATGCCGGCCAGGCCCCAATCCTCACTTACATCTCGTCAGCTTGGGACACCCTGACTCGCTCCATGACGGACTGCCAGACCGTAGTTGATCCCAAGCTTACCGTGGCTTCGGTTCTGTATCTGCCGGCTGACTTTCCTGTACCCCAGGCGGTGCGGGACTTGCAGAAGCGCTGCAAGGTTCAAGTACAGGCCTTGCCCGAGGTCATCACCGCGCCCGGACAGCTCGATCCGTCCAAGCTCGCTCCTGGCTTGTTGTACCTCGAAAACAGGTACGTGGTTCCGGGTGGCCGCTTCAACGAAATGTATGGCTGGGACAGCTACTTCATCATTCTCGGACTGCTGCGCGCCGGACGCATCGACCTGGCCCGGGGCATGGTGGACAACTTTTTTTTTGAAATCGAGCACTACGGCACCATCCTGAACGCCAATCGCGCCTACTACCTCACCCGCTCACAGCCTCCGTTTCTAACCTCCATGATCATGGCCGTGTATGAGGCAGATAAGGCTGCCGGCCACGAAGACCGCGCCTGGCTGGAAAAGGCATACGCCTACGCCGGCAAGGATTATGGAGCCTGGAACCGGGATCCCCATCTCGCCGGATCTACCGGCCTCTCGCGCTATTTCGACTTTGGAAACGGTCCGGCCCCCGAGAGCTTGAAAGATGAAGCGGGAAGCTATCGCAGGATTGCAGGTTACTTTCTGCTTCACCCCGAGCAAGGGCGAAACTATATCGTTGAGAATGCCAGCGACGCCGATTCCGCGGTTGGCTTCCGTTATACGCTTCAGATTTGTGACGCCCCGACCACGATGGCAAGGCCGGAATGCGAGCCTGCCCGAAAGATCTCCCTCAGTCCCGACTACTACAAGGGCGACCGTTCCATGCGGGAATCAGGGTTCGACATTTCCTTTCGGTTTGGTCCGTACGGGGCCGAGACTCATCACTACGCCCCGATCTGCCTGAACAGCCTGCTCTACAAAACCGAGAAAGACCTGCAAATGATGGCAGAAATCTTAGGACGCAAGGACGACGCCCCGAAATGGCAGCAGCGCGCGGAGGTGAGAAAGGAAAGAATTCAGAAATATTTATGGGACCCGGCCCGCCGGTTGTTCTTCGACTACAACTTCGAAACCGGGATGCGATCCTCCTACGAATATATAACCACCTTCTATCCCCTGTGGGCTGGACTGGCCACTCCCGAACAGGCAAAAGAGTTGGTGGGCAATCTCGGTATTTTCGAGCAGGCCGGTGGACTCGCCATGAGCGACAACTTTACCGACGTGCAATGGGATTATCCGTACGGCTGGGCGCCTACCCAGATTATCGCCGTCGAAGGCCTGCGGCGGTATGGGTTCAACGACGATGCCAATCGAATATCCTATAAATTCCTGGCTACCATTGCGGAAAATTTTCGCCGCGATGGTACCATCCGCGAGAAATACAACGTGGTCACTCGTTCCTCGGAGTCCGGGGTTCACGCGGGATATCAGCAGAACGTGATCGGCTTCGGGTGGACCAATGCCGCGTTCCTGGTGTTTCTGCACGAATTGCCGAAGGACTGGGTGGACCGTCTGGCTCAGGAGGAGCGAGTCTCCCCCGCCGCGTTAGCCACCCCGTGACGCTCTCCGAGTGCAGCAGACCGTGACTGCAGCCTGCTAGGGCCGGGCGTCGCTGCCTTCCTGCAATTGCTCGGCGATTTTCAACTCCCGCTCCGCGTCTTGGTTTTTCCCCATATCGCGATAGGCCTGTCCCAGCAGGTGGTGGGCTACGGAATTGTTGGGGTCCATGCCCAACGCGTGGCGCAGGGCCCTCACCGCGAGTTCGCTTTCACCCTTTTTCTCCAGTACTTTACCCATAAGGATGTAAGGTCCGGTTGAAGTCGCGTCCAGCCAGATGGAGCGCTGCAAAAGCCTCTCCGCCTCGTCGAACTTCTGGATGCGAGAATAAGCGTCGGCCAGCTTGTAGTAGGTTGGCGCGTGTCCCGGGTTGAGGACAAGTTCCTGCTGAAAGTCGCCGATCGCCTCCGGAATTTTCGATTTGTATAAGTGCAACTCCCCCAGCAGGAAGTGGGCCAGCGGCAGCTTGGGATCAAGAGCGATCGCTTTTTCGGCGTATTCCTCGGCGATCGGGTCAAATTCCTGGCGCAAAAGCATACGCGCTGTGAACAGATAACTGGCGGCGGAATCATCCGGAACCGCGAACATCCGAGCGAAGGCCCTCCGCGCCAGGGGGTAATTCTTTGCCTGGATATAGCACAGTCCCAAAATATAGGTGGCGTCGACGTTGGCGCGCGGATACCAGCCTTGCACTTTCTCCAGCAGTGGAATGGCTTCACCTGGCCTCCCGGAAAGGTAGTAGGAAAGCCCAAGCAACTGGACTGCTTCTTTATCCTCCGGTTCCTCCACCAGGGCTTGTTTGAACGATTCAATCGCCTTGATGTAGTCACCCTTCTTGTAATAGGCCGTGCCCAATTCGTGGGACAAGCCTTTTAGTCCGGGTTTCCTGGCAGCCAAATCGGAAAGTTGCGCCACGGCCTCGTCATACTTGCCCTGTTGCAGCAGCGTCCGCGCCGCGGCAAAGTCGGGATCTGCAGGTTCGACGGATGTTGAAGTCCTGCGTGCGGCATGGGCCGGCGCATCGGGCGTGGTCTGTGGCCACGCCGATAGACAGCCGGCAAACAGGAAAAGGGTTGCCCATTTTAAACATCTCATCGAAATCTTGCGGTGAGAATTCATGCCGTGAATTGGAGCACCGGGGACCGGATATCTGGAATTAGAACATAAAGAGCGGAAAATACTCATGCCGAACGCGTCACTGTCTGGAGCGGGCGGCGGATTTCAGTCTGCACAAGCCGGAGGCGTGCGATCCAGGGATCGCAAAAACTTCTTGGCAGCGTCCATATCCGGATTAAATTCTAAAACCCGGAGCGTGTAGGAACGCGCCTCGTCGAACCTTCCCACGGCACAGAACGACCGAACCAGATTCAGCCCGATGCTGCTTCTCCCGGGTGCACGCTGGAACGCTCCCTGCCACAGTTCAATGGCTTCGCGCACCTGCCCGCTTTGCGCTTCAATGACGCCCAGATTGTCGGCGGCGTCGATCAGATCAGGGTCCACGGCAAGCGCCCGCCGGTACAGGTCACGAGCTTGCCTGGTCGAGCCGTGCCTCTGTTCGATGTAAGCGAGCGCGGACAGCACTTCGGGATCATCCGGGAATTTCGAGGCGGCGGAGCGCAGCAGTGTTTCGGCATGAGGTTCCGCTGTGGTCAGGCCGTCGTCCGCCAGCGCTTGCCAGGCCAGGGCCAGATCGCGACTGTCGTGTTCCGCCTCGGTCGAGTCGGGGAAGGGAAGGAGCGACGTGGGCGCAGGACTGATCTCCTCCCGCAGCTGAGCGGGAAGGCGGAGAATGCGGTGGTCCGTGACTTGAGTATGCGCGACGTCGCTGCTGTCCGAGGCCGGCATGTGACAAGAGGTGCAATCGGGCTGCTCGATATGATGCCTGGCCCCGAACAAAGCACCATGGCAGGCCAGGCACTTTTTGCGGTAGTAGGACACGCGCTCCCCGGCCGACGGCTCGTAGTGCGGATCGTGACAACTCACACACGACATGGCATCCCCGGACTTCTTCTTGCACACACTCTGCGCCATTGCCTCCACCTGGCTGACCCCGCCTAATTCCCCGGCCGGATTGTGCTTCGGGATGTAATAGCGAATGTAATCGGAGAGAGATTCCCCTGGCTGAAACTGGTAGACATGCCGGCCCGCGCGCTCAATGGCAACCTTGCCCTCCATGTGACACTGCATGCACACGGCATCCCGCCGCTCCGGCGAGAGCTTGGAAGGACTCACAATCGCATCCTGCACTCTCGCGCTCTGCGCGGGATCGCTGCGCGCGGCTGCGATATGCGCGGCCCCCGGTCCGTGACAACGCTCGCAGCTGACGCCGGAATACAGGAATGCCGGCGTGGGGTAGAGACTTTCTGTTCCTTTAACCGGCGCCCGCATGCCGCTGACGTGGCAACGCAAGCAATCGGGCAAAGCAGGTAGATTCAGGGGGATTTCATTCGCCCTCTGGTAGGCAGGTGCCATGTCCCAACGTTGCGCATGGCTATACCAGTTGATTGGCGATTCAAACAGGAAGCCGTCCCGAGCGAACAAGTAGCTCATCCCGCGGCGTCCCGATCCGATGTAGTAGAGTAATTCGCGCTTGCCTCGCACCTCAGGATCACCCGGACGCTCGAAACTCAGCCAGACGTGGTTGGCTTGGGAATAAATACGGTAGTGAACGCCAGAGTCGGAATGGACAAAATCGGCTGGAACGACGTTTTCAATCGCCGGACCGCTGGCACGGGCCATGGAAGTGCGGGCGTAGGACTGATAGATGGCCGTGTGGCAACCGGCGCAGGCTTCATTTCCCACGTAGCCCGACGGTTCCTGGGCAAGGCCGTTACCGGGCTTTCCGGGACCTGGGGATACGGGTCGAGTCGATGTTACGGCTGCGCCGGAGGCGCTGGTCACGGATACGGACTGTGACTGCAGCCAAACTGCAGTCCATACCACCAGGATAAGGGCGGCAAGCCATCCGATCGACCGCATCGACAAAAATCCCCCGGAGTGTCGCCCCGTGGGTTAGATGCAAGCCTCCGCGCTCGCGTCGTGAGATTCAGTTAAGAGCCGAAGCTTCGGCCACGCCGACGTATTTGTCTGCGGCGCCGTAATAAAACAAATAGCGGTTGCCCTGTCTTGCCATGCCCTCGACGAACACTACATTCGGAACCTGGCCGACTTTCTCCCAGCTCAGCTCCGGAAAGAAGATCGGCTGCTTCGATCGCCAGATGAGCCGGCGCGGGTCTTTGCGGTCGAAAACCGCAATGGCGGTGCGATAGACCAGTTTGTCGTCTGCCGCATTGTAGACCAGCAGGATGCCGTCCTTCGTCACCAGAGGAGGAGGGCCTGGTTCCACGACCCGGGAATCGAACTGACCGGCGCGGCGCGGCAGAACGGGCGCATCCGTGGCTTCCGTCCAATGAATAAGGTCGGTGGAGTACGCCAATCCCGTCTGGTCGGTCTTATCCGCGCTGGTGCCCAGGAAGTACATCCAGTATTTGCCATCGATCTTTTCCGGCACGATGGCCCCGGATTTTGTCCAGCCGACGTTCCAGCGGCCTTTGTAGGCCGGCAGAATCACGCCCCGGCGCTGCCAATGGAGTAAATCGTGGGAGGTCGCCAGGCAGAGCTGTGCGTCCCGCTTGTTATAGCCGGTGTAAGTCAGGTAATAGGTGTTGCCGAACTTTACCAGGCGAGGATCTTCGACGCCGCCGTCCTTTTCATAGTCAGTCTTCGGGGAGAGCACGGGTTCGGCCCGGCGCTTGAAATGGATTCCGTCGCTGCTCTCGGCATAGCCCAGGCGGGAGGTCCCGTTCTGGTCCTGGGCGCGGTAAAGCATGACAAACTTGCCTCGGTAAAGCACAACCGCAGGGTTGAAAGTTCCAGCCGACTCCCATGAAGTCCCCTGTGGGCTGAGGATTGGATCGTCGGATACGCGACGCCAGTCGGATCGCTGGGGCTGGAGTGTCGCGGAATGCGCCGCGACCAGGCAGAGCAAAATGACAAGAGGGCGAAGCCGAAACATGAAAGGCTCCAAAAAAAAGAGGGAGGGAGTCGAAGGACTCCCTCCCATAACACCAGACTGCTTCGATCTTTAGAAGTCGAAGCGGATGGCAAACTGCAGCTGCCGCATTGTGGTACCGCCCTCGAGAGCGGTTATCTTCCCGTTGTTGCCGCCTTGGCAATCAATACAGCCATTCGCTCCATTGTTTGCGCTGAAAGCATAGACGGGATGATTGAACACATTGAAGGCATCCACGCGGAACTGCGCGCTCAGCCTCTCCGTGACCTGGAACTTCTTCACCGCCGACATATCGGTGTAGAAGCCAGCAGGGCCATGGTATGTGTTCCGGCCCAGGTTGCCCAGGTTTCCGACTCCCGGGTCAGCGAAAGGTCCGGGCGTGACCGTGATGTCAGGAACCGGAGTAAAGAAGGTAATCGTATGGTTGATCGGGTCCAGCTTGCCCGCCCCGGTGTGGAATGAGCCACTACCCTTGTTTGGGCGGCAAACGTTTACATCTTCCTCGTTACCGCATTCGGCAAAACTGGGGGTCCAGGGCAAGCCGCTGCTCCAGTTGGTGGTGTCGCTGAACTGCCATCCACCTACGACATAGTCCGCGGCCTTGCTTACGTTCCCGAAGTATTTCTTGCCGCGTCCAAAGGGCAACTCGTACACCGTGTTGAACACGAACACATGGTTTCGATTGAAATCAACCGGTCCGTAGGCGATGGGATGGCTGATGGCATAGTAGTTACTGTCATAGCCGTTGGCATGGGAAAAGGTGTAGTGAGTCACAAATTGCAGGCCGTTTGTGAAGCGCTTTTCCACCTTGGCTTCGAACGCGTTATACGAACTCGACGCGTCATTGCCATAGAAGTTCCCCAAATCGAAGGGAATTTGAGGGAACAGCGGTCGCCGCTCGTTCTGGGTATACAGTACGCCGGTCGCCGGATTGATTTGGTTGTAGCCGAACATGGAAACCGGGTTTACATCGTAGTTGGGCCCGTCGCCCGCGAAGCCATGGGATCCCTTGCTGGCAACGTATGCGGCTTGCACGATAATGCTGCTGGTAAGTTGGCGCTCCACGGTGGCATTCCATGAATCCACCGTGGGCAGGACTTGCCGGGTGGGACGGATGTGCACGCCGCTGATTTGTCCGCCCAGGGCGCTGAACGGGATGATTCCATCGGAAGGAACGGGAGGAAAATCCGCGGCTACCGGTCCGTTGTCCAGAAGGAAAACAGGAACCTTGCTGCCAGCGGCAAGCGGATTGAAAGCGGTCGCATCCACGTTCTGCTTCACCAGCACCGGCAGGTTCTGGGTCACGGTGTGTCCGAAATTCGACCCGAACACGCCGATATCGTAGCTCCGCCCATATCCCAGTCGTATGACTGTTTTGGGTGTGATCTGATATGCAATTCCCAGGCGCGGAGCAAACGCTTTGTAATCATTATTAACGTTGCCGTTCAGGCCGATGTTACCGTAGCCCGCCACGCGGATGGCGCCGGTCCCGCCGAGGTCCTGAATGTTGGCGAATCCGCCGTTGCCTTTGCCATTGACCGTCTCAGGGAAGTAGATTTCCCAACGCAAACCGTAGTTGACGGTGAGTTTGGACGTTGCCCGCCAGGTGTCTTGACCGTAAAAGAACCAGCGCTTTTGGCGCTCGGCTGCATCGTTCGCGCCCGTAAGGTCCGGATTGTTGACGTAGCGCGCAAAGGAGGTGACTTGTCCGAGGAGGAATGACGCCAGGTCCAGGCCGCCCGTGCCCCCATCCGACGTTGCTTCGGGACTGAAGTTATATTCTCCCGTCCGGTTGTTGTCGCTGGGGATTCGCAAGTTCAGGGCGTAACGGATGTCGCCGCCGAACTTAATTTGATGGTTGCCAACGATCTTGGTCCAGTTGTTGACGAACTGGAACTGCTGTTCGCTTTCGGTCAGCGGGCAATTGCAACGTGCCACCCCTAGACCGTCTCCGAAACTGGAAATGACGCAGCCTTGGCTGCCGGTGTTGGTGGTGCAGCCTTGACCGCTGATGGGATCAGAACCGAGCAGAAATGCGCCCAGACCGTCCGTCTTGGGATCACTGGTGTTCGCGTTCGGGATCCCAAACGCGGACATCGGCTGGCCGCCATCAGGCTTCTGGGTCTGCGGATTGTATTTGAACCAGCCGAAGCGGAAGTCGGTGAGCAATGACGCGCTAAGGGTCTTGGTAAAGCCGGTAGCCAGGCTGTAGTTGTGAGTGATGGAGCTGCCCGCGAGTCCGAGCAAGCCATTGCCGGGACCGCCTACGGCGCCCAATACGCCTTTGCCCGACAAACTGAAGTAGTCGAGACTGAAGCGGCCGAAGATGTTCAAGGTTGGGCTCTCGGAATAGTCGATCCGGGTGTCGAAGCTGTTCTGACTGAACGGGCCCGAACCCGAGCCAATGAAGTTATTTAGCACCGTGCCAGTCTGCGGAGCCGGGAACTCCGACAGGATTGCCCTCGCTGCCGGAGAGATTCTGCTATTTGGAATGAGGTTTCCCGCGAAGGCGATTCGGCCAGCTCCGGTGTTGGGGTCGCCGGTAAGGGGGTCGTAGACTATGCCGCCGCCAGCAATACCTGCTGTCAGGTACTGACTGAGGTCGCAACTGCCAATGAGTCTGGGTACAAGTGCTCAGGACCGTACTGGTAGGAATGGTGAACGTTCCGCTCACGCCGTTGGTCTGACGCGTCCCCTGGTAGTCGCCGAAGAAGAACAACTTGTCCTTGATAATCGGGCCGCCAATCGTGCCCCCGAACTGTGCCCAACGGGATGGCGGAATAAGCCGGCCCGTGATCGAATCAGGAGCGTATTGGGTGAACGGGTCGCGAGCCTGTTGGGCATCGGAGCGGCGGAACAGAAAGCCGGTGCCATGAAGGGTATTGCTACCCGACTTGGTTTGGGCAGTCACCACACTGGCGACGGCCTTGCCGAACTCGGCGTCGTAGTTCTGCAACGAGACCTTGGCTTCAGTCACTGCGTCCAGGTTGGGATTCACTACAATAATTCCAAGGATGGGGTCCTGGTTGTCGGTTCCGTCCAGCTCGAAGGCGGTGCCGCTGAAGTGCTGTCCCTGAGTAAAGATCTGCAGGCTGCCTTGCGGATTCTCGGTTGCGGCGTGGCTCCAGCCCACCATCTTTTGTGAACCCGGGGCCATCAACTGCAGGGTGGTAAAGTTCCGGTTCAGGATGGGGACATCCTGGACGTACTTGTCGTTAAAGGTGACGGCGACGTCGGCTCGATCCGTCTTTAGCTGCGGAGCCTCGCCTGTGACCTCCACGGTTTCGGTCGATCCGCCTACCTGGAATTGCCCGTCCACGCGTGAGCCGGCGTCGGCCGACACGATAATATTCTTGGTCTCAAAGGCCTTGAAACCAGAGCCTTCGGCCCTGATGTTGTAGTTGTCGGGGATCAGGTGGGTCACACTGTAGTTGCCGTCGGCGTTGGTGGTGGTTTCGACCGTTGTACCCTTGCTGGTGGATGTCACGGTTACCTTCGCTCCGGGAACCGCTGCTCCCGTGGGATCGGTAATCGTGCCGAAAATACTGCCGTAGACCGCTTGTGCAGCCGCTTGGGGTGTGCCCAACGCCAAGCCAAACGCCAACACGGCCAGCGCGCCAAGAACCACGGAGAACTTCTTCATTGCTGCCTCCCCACCTTTTACTTTCTTGGCCAACAGTTGTGCCAGACAGAAACCAACGCGCACATTAGAAGATCGCATCGACCATCGAGACTTGTTTGAAAATCTGATTTGCAGAATCCGCACCTTAGTTTGGGAAGTTCAAGCCCAGTTAGTACAAAAGCATTAGTCTGATCGATGGGCAGCAGTTCGCCTTCCCAACGATCAAGCGTCGTAGATCATTGATAGCGTTAGGAAATGCCACCACGTTACCTCGAATCTGTTATGACATTTGGAAGTTGAGGCCCCCGCGATATGAAAAAAAGGAATTTGCCAGATTCACTTTTGCCCTGATCGAGATCCGGTAGGCTATTCGTAAGCTGACTGATTTAATTAATGTTAAGTGCATCTCTGTGTATTGTGGAAAACATGGCGAAGTCGCAACCGCGCTTCGCGTGCTGGACTCAAAGCCGTCCCAGAAATCCGGGCTCAAACTCGTTATTTCTTAGGTTTCATGAGGTCTGATACTGTAACGGAGAGGCTATGTGCCATGCTTGCCGGTTGATACAGATGCTTGTTACCCTAAGTTAAATGTCGGTTACGCGCGCGCAGACGTCCGAAAGGGAACGGTACCTGGGCCAGATTGACAAGCTTGTCAACAGCCATGTGCTTCATGGATCGGAATCCCTCTGCAAACTGCTTCGATATCTGGCCGAACATGCGCTTGATCATCCCGGATCGTCACTGAAGGAATATCAGATCGCAACTGAGGTTTTCGGGCGCCCGCACGACTTCGATCCGCAACATGATTCCACCATCCGGGTTCAGGCCGGACGCCTGCGCTTAAAGTTGGCGGAGTATTACGGCAGCGAGGGTGCAGAGGACAGCCTGATTGTCGAGGTGCCCAAGGGCACCTACGTGGTCTCATTCCACCATCGTGCCGCGATGCCCGCCAAGGCACGTGCCGCGGGCTGGCGCGAGCTCGAGCCAGAAGGATTTCGCGGACCGGCAGACGCGAGCCAGTTGGCCCGTGGTGCCGGTTGTCCTGTCTGTACTGCTCGCCGCCGCGCTCGCCACCATCGCCTTTCTGCTGGCCAATGGCGACGCCACGAGAAAGCAGCGCGGGCAGCGGAAACGAACCTGTCCCGGCCGCGGTTTCAGCCTTCTGGAAGGCCTTTGTCATCGGGCCGGAAGAGCCCTGGGTGATTTTCAGCAACGGCGCTTTCGTTGGTCGGCCGGAAACCGGAATGCGTTATTTCGATCCCGCTCGCGATTCCCGCGATACGATTCTGGATCATTACACCGGCGTGGGGGAGGTTTTGGCGATCCACGCGCTCGATCGCACTTTCGGATTACTGCAGCGGCAAATTCGGGTCAAGCGCGGCAGTTTGCTTTCGCTCGACGACGTCAAGAACAACGACATGATCTTCGTGGGCTCGCCCGCCGAGAACCTGACGTTGCGTGAAATTCCCAGCACCCAGGACTTTGTTTTCCGGCGACTCGACTCCGGCCCGCGCAAGGGCGACCTGGCGATCATGAACGTTCATCCGCAATCGGGGGAAGCGGAGTACTGGATGGGCAGCCGGTCCAACGAGGTGCTGACCGAAGATTATTCCGTCGTGGCCCTGGTGCGCGGGTTGAATCCCGCGAAGTCGGTCCTGATTCTTGCCGGCACCACCACCATGGGCACGCAAGCGGCGGTCGAGTTCGTATGTCAGCAGAGTTCGCTCGAGGAATTGCTGCCACGGCTCCAGGTGACTGACACGGGGGAATTGAAACCGTTCGAAGCGGTGCTGCGAGTCAAGGTGACGCGCGGTGTCCCGGTGGGATCGGAAATCGTGGCGTTGCGCAGCGGGAAGCCGTAAGCGACATCGGTCAGGGAATTTGCGATTTCAGGCGCGGATCGAGTTGCGCAGCCCGCTGAAATTCCTGTTCAGCTTCCGCGGTCTCACCCTTCCTCTGCAATGCCTCCGCCAGATGAAAATGAGCAGGCGCGTAAGTCGGCACCAGACTGACCGCGGCGCGAAACTGGGAAATGGCTCCCGCGAGATCGCCCAGACGGAGCAACCTCGTTCCGGAGTTCGTATCGAAAGTCGCCGCCTGCAGGTTGGTCTTGTCCTTGCTGATCTGCGTGCCCAGCACACGCTCCCTGGCGGCGCCATCCGTCATCGCCCAACTGACGCAGGACGGCGGCGAGAGTGGTATGCGCTCCGGCAAAATCCGGTTGCAGGCGAATGGCCTCGCGCAAGGGAAGCGGCGGCTTCCTGCAATTTGCCTTGCTGTTTCAGCACCGTGCCCAGTGTGTAGTGCGCCTCAGCGTAGTCGGGTTTGGACTGGATGGCCGCCCGTAGTTCCTTCGCAGCCTGATCAAACTCGCCCTGCTGCCAAAACGTTACTCCCAAGGTGTAGTGAACGTCAGGCTGATTGGGATCCAGTTCCGCGGCTTTTTGCAGCTCGACGACCGCATCCGCTAATTGGTCCTTCAATTTCAGGGCCAGGCCCAGATCGTAGTGCAAAGTTGGATCCTGGGGTGCGGTCTTCAATGCAGTTTGAAATTGCGCGATCGCGGCATCGAAATCAGTCTTCTGCAGATACGCAGTTCCCAGGTTGGTGCGATAACCGGTGTCATCGGGCCGGAGACGAAGGGCGGCCTCGAACTCAGGGATGGAACTGCTCGCCTCGCCCGTCTGGATCATCGCCAGGCCAAGATTGTTGTGCGCATCCGGATCGTTGGGTCGCAATTGCACAACCTGCCGGAAGGCTACGACTGCCTCGTCGGCGTTCCCTGTACGTTGCAGCAATTTGCCGAGCCGGATCTGGGCCTCGACCAACTCGGGTTGCAGCTTGACCGCAGCTTGCAGCTGCTCGATGGCCTTCTCGGGCTGGGCCGTGTCTTCCAGCACGCGTCCCAGATAGTAATGGGCCTGGACGCTTTGCGGGGAAGCCTGGACCGCGCGCTGCAGCAGGCTGAGAGCTGCGTCCATCTGTTTCTGTTGCCAACGCACTACCCCGAGATGCAAAGTGGCTTGAGCGAAATCGGGTTGCAGCCGCAGAGCCTCGGTGAATTGCGCTGCGGCTTCCTCCAATTGTGACTGCTGCGCCAGCACGGAACCCAGTTCGTCGCGCAGATCCGCTCTTTTCGGTTGGAGATCAACGGCCTTCCTCAATTCAGTGCTTGCGGTCGCCAGATCGGCGCGAAAGCTGGCGATTCGTCCCAGAATTCGATGGGCGTCGGCATCATTCGGAGCGAGACGAACGGCCGCGCGGGCCTCGGATTCGGCTTCCGCCAGAGCGCCAGTTTTCGCGAGCGCCTCGGCCAGATTGATATGCGCCTGTACGAAACCGGGTTTCAGACGCAGGGCGGTCCGAAACTGGGAAATGGCTTCCCGCGGCCTGTGCCTGCGACAAGAGCACCCAGCCCAACAGATTGTGCCCCTCGGCGCTGGCGGGCGCGAGCTTGACCACTTGTTCGAAGGCAGCGCGAGCCTTGACAAGATCTCCGCTTTGCACCGCTGCAATTCCCTGGCGATAAAACGAGTCCGCGGGGCGTGGACTCACTGGTGGCTGGGCAAGCGCGGAAACGGCGAGCATGACCAGGCACGCTGCCCGGGTGACGGACTGTCGCAGAACCAAGGCCGAGGTGCGCATCGTGGGCCGGTGATCCGGGAGAGCCCGATGAATGAATTCGCAGATCACCAAGAAATTTTACTATGCCCCGCGGGACGTGATCGCTGCCGGCTGCGCCGTCCAAAGGGGCATTGTTCTTCAGAGCACAGCGTGGGAAGCGCCACTAGGGTATCCTAGTAGTTATGTATACCGCCGATGTGTTGAGAAGTGTTGTAGCCCTGCGAAGTGAGATCGCCAATCTTCGCGACATGAACGACCGTTACGCAGCGCAAGAGGATCCCGCTCCGATGGCTTCTCGCGCCAACAAAGAGCGGCGGACACGTCTTCAGGAAATTGTCCGGGAGTTGGCCGCCATGGCCAAAGAACAGCATCCCTGAAGCAAGGTTCGATCAACCGGCGTGGGACGGTTCGAACCGACTCACCACCGGGGACCCGGCTTGACCCTCTCAGGGCTGCGCCCTAGTATTCAGGCTGGGCCATGAATCCAGTTCTTTCGCCGCGGTCTCGTGGGCTGGTTGCTGCTGAAAGACTGGCTGCGATTTTCCTCCTTTTTGTCCTTTCTGTTTCCGCGGCGGAAACCGGAAAAACTCCGCCCCTCGCCAACTTCGTTGACCGCGCCCAAAAAGCCGGCTTGACCATGACCCAGGTCTTCGGCGGGAAGGACACCAAGAAATACATCATCGAGACCACCGGAACCGGGGTGGCCATCTTCGACTATGACAACGACGGCTGGCCGGACATTTTCCTGGTCAACGGCACCACGCTCGAAGGATTTCCCGCAGGAACGGCGCCTACCAATCACCTGTATCGCAACCAGCACGACGGAACCTTCGCCGACGTGACCGCCAAGGCCGGTCTGACTGCGAACGGCTGGGGCCAAGGCGTCTGCGTGGGAGACTACGACAACGACGGATGGGAAGACCTCTACGTAACCTACTACGGCAAGAATCGTCTCTATCACAATCAGGGCGGGGTCTTCACCGAAGTGGGAGAGCAGTCCGGCGTTGCCGGGACCGGGAAAGCCTGGGGGACGGGATGCGCTTTCGTCGATTACGATCGCGACGGCCGGCTCGACTTGATGGTCGCAAACTATGTGGACTTCGATCTGTCCAGCGCTCCGGCCCCAGGAGAGCGAGCGTCGTGCGTGTGGAAGGGTGTCCCGGTGATGTGCGGCCCGCGCGGCTTGCCCGGCGCCAAGAATATTCTTTACCACAACCAGGGCAACGGCAAATTTGAGGATGTGACCACGAAAGCGAAGATTGATCAGACCAGCGGCCACTACGCTTTCAGCGTCTCGACCTTCGACTTCGACGACGATGGCTGGCCCGACATCTATGTGGCCTGCGACAGCACTCCCAGCATTCTCTATCACAATAATCGTGACGGAACTTTCACTGACGTGGCGGTGGTGGCCGGCGCCGCCTACAACGAAGATGGGCGCGAACAGGCGGGGATGGGATCGACCATCGCCGATTTCGACGGCGACGGGCGGCTGGATATTTTCAAAACCAATTTTTCCGACGATACCTCGACGCTCTATCGCAATAACGGCAATGGCACGTTCGACGACGTGACTTTCGCCGCCGGGTTGGGCCTCTACACCCGCTACCTGGGCTGGGGAACCATGTTCCTGGATTTCGACAACGACGGTTGGCCCGACCTGCTGCTGGTCAATGGCCACGTCTATCCCGAAGTCGATAAACAGAACCTGGGCAGCAGTTACGAAGAGCCGCGCATTCTCTACCACAACAACGGCAACGGGACGTTCACCGATGTCTCGGCTCAGGCCGGGCCGGGTATCACCGCAGTCCATGCCGGGCGCGGTTTGGCCATCGGCGATCTGTGGAACGATGGCCGCATTTCGGCGGTGATCAGCAACATGAATGCCGCTCCAAGTCTGCTGGTGAACCAGGTGCGCTCGCCCAATCACTGGATTGGAATCAGAACCGTGGGAACGAAATCGAATCGGGACGGAATCGGTGCGCGGATCTCAGTGAAGGTAGGAGCGCGAATGTTGGTTGACGAAGTTCGCAGCGGCTCCAGTTACGACTCGAACAATGACATGCGCATCCACTTCGGCCTGGGAGCAGCAACAAACAATAGATTGGATCCAGATTCGCTGGCCGAGCGGGCTCACGGAGCGTTTCGAAAACATCTCCGTGGACGCGATTCATACCGTGACCGAAGGCTCGGGCGCAGAGGTAAAGCCGCCCGCCAAGACTTCCTGAAGTGCCATCCCGGAGTGTTCCTTTGCGTTCTTTGCGAGTCCTTTGCGCCCTTCGCGGTTAAAAGCTCTGGACCGCAAAGGCCGCAAAGGACTCGCAAAGGTGTGGATGGTGGAGAACTTCTGAACTATTTCAAGTCTTGCAACGCTTCAATCTCGTCGGTGCTGCCCAGATATTCGTAGCGCAGCAAGGCGATCGGCACATTGCCGTTCTTCCAGACAAAGTCATGGAAATCGCGCAGGTTGAATTTGTCGCCTTGCGCCAGGCGAGCTTCCGCCAGCAATTTTATGATCTGCAGTTTGCCCGTCTGATAAGAAATTCCCACGCCCGGAACCGAAGCGTAAAAAGTAGCGTCTTCCATCGCGGTAGCGCGGTCGAGCGGAACCGTCTTCACGAAGTAGTCGGCTGCCTGCTCGATAGTGAATTCTCCGGTGGACAGCTTCACATCGACCTCTACCCGGAGGGCGCGAAAACGCATGAAGTTGTAGATGATCTCGCGGGTGCGCGGACTGTCGTCGAACAGACCCGCTTGCAGCATCATTTCTTCGGCGTAGAAGCCGATGCCTTCGTTGGCGCTGGAGTCGTAGTAGTGACGGCGGATCGGGTCCGGGTTCGTCCAGGACATCACCTTTTGGAAATAGTGTCCGGGCATGCCTTCGTGCACGATGATGCCCCGCGGATCGCGGGCAGTGGAGAGATCGAAATATCCCCGATCGGGGGAAGGCGTCTTGATGTAGCTGGTGGCGTTGTCCTTCAGCCGGGTGGGGCCGGTGAGGTCGTCGGCCACTCCGAAAGCAGCGAGCGGCATGAGATAAGCGGGGTAGGGAAGGTTGCGATAGTGCTGCACCCAGGCGGGAATGGTCAGGATATTGTTTACTTCGAGAAAATCGCGAATCTGTTGTTCCTGGCGCGCCTCACGGGCGATTTGTGTCGCCTGGTCCTTGGCCAGCGCCAATTGCGGCAGCCTGGAATTGCGATTTTTCTCGTAGGCCTCGAAGGCGACCGCTCGTTCCCATTCCTGCCGCCCCTTGGCCACCAGTTGCTCGGGCGTGTAGGGAATCAGCGCTACGTGCTTCAGGAAGAAAATGTAGTTCTCGCGTCCTACGGCCACGTTGTTGGACATCGTCGGCAGCCGCTGCTCGAGCCAGCCGCGATAGCCAACTAGAGCCTGGATTGCAGCCTGAACCGCTGGGTCAAGCTGGACGGCGCTGGCCGGGGTGAGATGAGGTTTCAGTTCGCGCGCCATCTCTTCCAGCCTGGGACCAATGTCCTGCAGTTGATGAATGGATAGCTGCGGCCAGCGGGCCGGCTGGATCTTTCAGGTTGGCTTCTCCGTCAGCAATGATCTGCGGAATTGCCTGAACCTGACGTACGATGTCGGCGCTGCGGGCTTCGTCGAAGGGCGGCGGTTGGGTGAGGCTGACGAACACCGAGGCCAGAGTCTGGTCCAAGTAGAACCAGGGATTGCGCTGCCACCCTCGCACGTAATCCAGTTCCCATCGCGCCCGGGCGATGGCGGAGCCGACCAGGAGATAGTCGACGGTCTCAGAGCGGGAGCGATCGCGGAAATCTTTTCGCAGTTGTTGCCAGCGATTTTCGAAAACTGTCAATTCGGTGCGGCGTTTGGCAATCGTAGAGGCCGACCAGTCGCCTGCCCATCCTGCGGGCCGTTCCAGCCGGGGAATATCGTCACCTGAGTACGGCTGTTCGGCGGCCCGCCATACCCAAAAATCAGACGAGAGCTGTTGCAGGGCATTCGCCGGCTGGTCCGAAGATGGCGCTGGCTGCGCCATAACACTTGGAACCAACAGCAGTAGGAACGAAATGATTGTGATGGCGGACCGTCGATTCATCGGGCTCCCAGTGTGTACAGAGTTGTTTGCGCCAGGCGCGAGGTGCCATCCTGCGGGACTTCAGTTCCCGAAAATCTCGCGCGCAGCCGCGCAATCGCTGCACGCCAGATCCTTCGCTGCGCTCAGGATGACACCCTACTTCGGCTTGGCTCGCGGCGGGGCAGGGAATTGCATGGTGCGCTCGATGCCTGCGCCTTCCTTCACAACGATCAGTTGATTGGGCTTGATGTCTTTCAAAGTATCCACCTGCCCGCTCGGCCAACGGATTTCGAGCAATTGAACTTTGTCGGCCTTGCCCAGGCCAAAGTGAATCCGCAGATCATTCTGCGAGAAGTAGCCGCCTCCGCTTCGAACTTCATCGATCTGGGAGTGGGCCTTGGTTTCGCCCGGCTCCTGGGTCACACAGCGCAGCCGCGCGCCAATGCCGCTGCGGTTCGATTTGGTGCCGATGGTTCGCACCTTGATCCAGTTGTTTCCCAGGGCGAGATCGCAGCGCAACAGCTGCGGAAAATCATTCACCGGGTTCACCACCAGATCGAGATCGCCGTCGTTGTCGAAGTCTCCGAAGGCGCATCCCCGCGACGCCACCGGCACCGAAATGCCGGGGCCCGCCTGCATGGACACATCTTCGAAGCGGCCGTTGCGCAGGTTGCGATAGAGCAGCTTGCGCTGCGCATAGCCCGCCTCGGTCTTGAGCTGCTCGACTTCGGGATAGACATGGCCGTTGCAGATCAGAATGTCGGGCCAGCCGTCGTTGTCCATGTCGAAAAAACCGCAGCCCCATCCCAAATATTGTGTGTGCGCGCCCAGGCCGGCGATGAAAGTCGTGTCTTCAAAATTTCCGTCTCCCAGGTTGTGATAGAGAGACGGCGTGTCACCGGCGAAGTTCGTCTTCACGATGTCCAGATTGCCATCCAGATCGTAATCGCCCGCCGACACTCCCATGCCCGCCTGCGGTTTGCCATCAGGGCTAAGCGCGCAGCCCGCTTCCATCGCGATATCCACAAATTTCCCGTTCTTCTTGTTCTGGTAAAGGGCGCTGGCCGTGGAATCGTTGGCGACGTAGATGTCGGGCCAGCCGTCGTTGTCGAAATCAGCGGTTAAAACTCCGAGCCCGAAGGTTCCGTTGGCCTGCAGAATCCCGGAAGCCTCCGATACGTCGGAAAAAGTCCCGTTACCATTGTTGTGGTAAAGAATGTTTTTCCCGCCCTTGAGGCCGGGCGGCCCGCAAGCCACCATCACACTCTTGTAGAGACACGGCCCTGATTCGGGGACAGGCGCGGTGGCCAGGTCGAGATCAATGTAGTTGGCCACGAACAGATCGAGATTGCCATCGCGGTCGTAGTCCACGAACGCACAACCGGTATTCCAACGCTTGCCGTTGCCCGCGACCCCGGCTTTTTCGCTCACATCGCTAAATGTGCCATCGCCGTTGTTGTGATAGAGAACATTTTTGCCGAAGTAGGCCACGAAGAGATCGTCGAAACCGTCGTTGTCATAGTCGCCGACGCAGACGCCCTGTCCCCATCCGGAGTGGGCCAGACCGGCCCTGGCGGTGACATCGGTGAAGGTGCCGTCCCGATTGTTCTTGAACAGATGGGAAACCGGCTCCTGGCCGGCCGGAAAGCCTTCCAGTCGCCAGCCGTTTACCAGAAAAATGTCCAGCCAGCCGTCGTTGTCATAGTCATAAAAAGCCACGCCGCAACCCGTGGTTTCGAGCAGATACTTATTCTTGTGCTCGCCGCCGTAGATGGTTTTTGCGTTAAGCCCGGCTTCGTGAGCTACGTTGACGAAGCTCAGCCCCAAACCGGGTTCTGCGCCGGCGGGAGAAAATGCATGCAACGGACGCGACCGCGCGAGCACGCCCTCCAGAGAAAGCACTGCAGCCGACTTGCTTACCGACTGGAGAAACGTACGGCGTGAGAAAGACAAAAGGGTGGTACCTTCCCCGACTTGGCTCGTGCTAGAATTCGCCCCTACTTTATTAAGAGCATCGCGACTTTGCAAGTTCAGGCGAGTATCCTGATTGTGCCTGCACGCATGGAATCCACACCTCTTTTTCCGCTGAGCCGGGTGGCGCCTCGTTTGGTTCTGATAGTTGTTCTTCTAACCTTATTCTATGCACCAGCCCGGGCGGCAGATCCTGTGCGTCCCCTTGAGCTTTCGCGGACCGAACGTCCCTGGGAGTTCCTGCCCGCCGTGGGCACCCGTGCCGGGTTGTTTGGCAACGAAAGCGGACAGCTTGAAGCCTGGGTCTACCCGCTGAAAATTCTGCGCGACTTTCATCTTCGTTTCCACGTGGATGGCCGCGTGGTTCCCGCGGAGGCGCTTGCCCGCACGGTAACGGTCCGGCCGGAATCGAGCACGATCCTTTATACCGGCGACACCTTTGCGGTGCGGGAGACGTTGTTCGTCCCGGTCCATGAATCGGGAGCAGTCATCATCATCGAGGTCGAGACCGCAGGGCCTCTGGACGTGGAAGCGGCTTTCGAGCGCGACTTCCAACTGGAATGGCCGGCTGCGTTAGGCGGAACCTACGGGCACTGGGACCCGCAGATGAGTGCCTTCTACTTCGGCGAGGAGCAGAAGAAATTTTTCGCTTTCGTTGGGTCTCCCACAGCAGGCGAAGTCCAGGAAGAATATGACACGAACTATTCCAGCTCGAAGGAAGACTCGTTCCACCTGGGCGTGACCCGTAAAGGAAAAGATACCAAGATCGTTGTGATTGCCGCATCGACTGGCGGCCTGGCCCAGGCAGAGGCGACGTATCGCAAGCTGGTTGAGGATTATGCCGCGCTGGAAAAAGAGTCGGCTGATTATTACCGTGCTTATCTGGACAGCACCGTCGCTTTGGAATTGCCTGATCGCCGGCTGCAGCAGTCCTACGACTGGGCCCGGGTCAGCGTCCTGCAGGGACTGGTCACCAATCCGTTCCTGGGAACCGGGCTGATTGCCGGATACAGGACTTCTGGCGGCAGCCAGCGTCCGGGTTTCGCGTGGTTCTTCGGCCGGGACGCGCTTTGGACGTCGTTGGCGCTCGATGCCGAAGGCGACTTCGGCAACACTCGCACTGCGCTTGATTTTCTCAGCAAGTATCAGCGCGCCGACGGCAAGGTTCCGCATGAAATTTCCCAGGGCGCAAATTTCGTTCCCTGGTTCACCGACTATCCCTACCCGTACGCCTCCGCCGACGCGACGCCGCTGTACATCATCGTGATGAACGACTACGTGGTCTCGAGTGGCGATGTGGCGTACGCTGAGCGGAAGTGGGACAGCTTGTGGAAGGCTTATCAATTCCTGCTTTCTACTTATGACGCGCAAGGGCTGCCACAGAATTTTGGAGTGGGTCACGGCTGGGTGGAAGGCGGTCCGCTGCTGCCGGTCCGTACTGAGCTGTATCAGAGTGCGCTGGGGGCGGAGGCCTTGCGGGCCCTTTCCAGTCTGGCGCACCTGGCTGGGAAGGACGATATCAGCAAGCAATTGGGCGATGCCTTCTCGCGCCAGCAATCGCTGCTGAACACAGCTTTCTGGTCGGCGGAAAAGAAACGATTTGCGTTTGCTCTCGATCAAAAAAACCAACAGGTGGACGAACCCAGCGTGCTGGCTACGGTGCCCATGTGGTTCGGACTGCTGGACGGCGAGAAGGCCGAGGCGATGATCACGCAGCTGGCCGCACCCGAACTCCAGGCCGATTGGGGAATGAGGATCATTTCCTCCCAGGCTGCCAAATACAGCGCCGGTGGCTACCACTTCGGTTCGGTCTGGCCTCTGTTTACCGGCTGGGCATCGGTCGGCGAATATCGCTACCACCGCGCTTTGCCGGGCTTTTCCAATCTCATGGCCAATGCAGAACTGGCGCACGACGGGTCGCTGGGACACGTCACGGAAGTTCTCTCGGGCGATTATTATCAGCCTCTGTCCACCAGCTCTCCGCACCAGATCTGGTCCGCTGCCATGGTCATCAGTCCACTGCTGCGCGGGTTGTTTGGTCTGCAGACCGATGCCGGCGCGCGGCGCGTCACGCTTGCTCCACACGTTCCCGCCGACTGGACCTGGTTCACGCTCGACAACGTCCATGCAGGCCCGGCATCATTGCGGCTGGCCTACCACAAGGCTGTGGGTGAGATTTCCCTCGCCGTTACCCGTACCGGGGGCAGCGGGGACTGCAGTCTGGAGTTTTCTCCGGCCGTGAGCCTGCGCGCGCAAATTCTGGGAGCGGAGATGAACGGCCGGCGAGTGTCGTTCCAGGTAAAGAAGAGTGACCTCGACCAGCACATCACGGTGGAAGTTCCGGTCGCCGCCGGAGAGAGCACATTGCGCATTCGCCTCAGAAACGATTTCGGGCTAAGCCTGTCACCCTCGTTGCCGCCTCTGGGGAGCGCAAGCCAGGGGTTGCGCGTGCTGTCCGAGACCTGGACGCCGGCGCTCGACCGCCTGACGCTGGAAATTTCCGGCGCCCAGGGCAGACAATACGAAGTTGGGATATGGAACCCGGCGCAAGTGGTGTCCGTGGAAGGCGCAGAGCTGGTAAGGACTGACGCGAGCAGCGCCAGAATCAAAGTCACGATGCCGCCATCGTCGGAACCTTACCCTCGCGCCACAATCGGCATTCATTTCACCAGCAAGAAACAATAGGTCTGGGCGCGAACGCCAATCTATGCGGAGAGTCATAATGTACCGGTCTTGTAAGAGATTCCTTGTTTCCTTCTTTGGGACAGCAATCATCGCTTTGGGTTCTGCGTCGGCGCAGACCGCAGCCTCACTGCCCGCCATCACCCTCGAAGCCGTAACCGGTTTCCAGCCACGGCATGACGGCATTGATATTCAAGCGGGTCCGGCGAGTTTGCGCATTACTGCTCTCCGGGACGACATCCTCAGAGTACGTATTGCTCCCGGCAGTACTTTTCCCGAGGATGCTTCCTGGGCAGTCCTGGCAGGGCCGCGCGGCAAGTCCGTGGATGTGCAGCCCACACAGGACGCCGCCTCGGTCGGCTTCCGCACCGCGGCACTCGACGTCCGGGTGGAGCGCACTCCCCTCCGCCTGGTGGTTCGCGATCTCGCCGGCCACCTTATTTCTGCGGACGCCGTCGGCCGGCCCACCAAATTCCAGCTTGGCGGATTTTCGATTTACAAGACCATGCCGGGCGATGAGCATTACTTCGGCCTGGGCGACAAGGCCGGCACCTTCGACCGCAGAAACCAGGCCTACACGCTGTGGAATACCGACATTGGCACCCAGGAGTCGATCGATCCTATTTATAAGAGCATTCCTTTTTTTCTCGGGATCGGCGACGGCCGCAGCTACGGGCTGTTCCTCGACAATACCTGGCGCACATGGTTCGACTTCGGCAAGGAGGCCCGCGACGCCTATGCCTTCGGCGCTGAAGGCGGCCCGCTCGACTATTACCTGATCTATGGTCCCACCCCGAAGCAGGTGGTCGAAGGCTATGCCTACCTGACCGGGACACATCCACTTCCGCCGCTGTGGGCCCTCGGCTTCCAGCAGTCGCGTTACAGCTACACTCCGGAATCCCAGATCCGGGAGATCGCCGATCGGCTGCGGGCGGACAAGATCCCGTCCGACGTGCTCTACCTTGATATCGACTACCAGGACAGAAATCGACCCTTTACCGTCAACGCCCAAACTTTCCCAAATTTCCCTGGACTGGTTTCGGATCTGCGCAAGCAGCATTTTCATCTTGTCCTGATTACCGATCTGCATATCGCTCGCATCGCCAACCAGGGTTATGCTCCTTACGACTCCGGCGAAGCGGGCAACAACTTTGTGAAGAAAGCCGATGGCAGCGAATTCGTCGGCGTCGTCTGGCCGGGGCCGGCGGTGTTTCCTGACTTCACCCGCGCCCAGACTCGCAAGTGGTGGGGCGGCCTCTACAAAGAGTTTGTTCAGGATGGCGTTGCCGGCTTCTGGAACGACATGAACGAGCCCTCGGTCTTCGATGGACCGGGCAAGACGATGCCTCTCGATAATATCCATCGCATCGAGGAGCCGGGTTTCACCACCCGCAACGCGACCCACGCCGAGATCCACAACATCGTTGGACTGGAGAATGCCCGCGCCACCTACGACGGCCTGCTCAAGCTGCGCCCGGACGAGCGTCCCTTCGTCCTCACCCGCGCGACGTTCGCGGGTGGACAACGCTACGGTTTCACCTGGACGGGAGACAATTCCGCCACCTGGAACCATCTTCGCCTGGCCACCCAGCAACTGCTCAATCTCGGCCTCAGCGGGATTTCGTTCGTAGGCGACGACATTGGCGGATTCAACGGCTCGCCCGCGCCCGACCTGCTCACCCGCTGGATCGAGATCGGAGCGTTCAATCCACTCTTCCGCGACCACAGCACGAAGGGCTCCTTGATGCAGGAAGTCTGGGTGCATGGCCCGAAGCAGGAAGCGATTCGCCGACGCTACATCGAAACCCGCTACCGCCTGCTGCCCTACATTTACAGTCTTGCCGAAGAATCCTCGCGCACCGGTCTGCCCATGGTCCGCCCCATTTTTCTCGAGTTCCCGGAAGTGTTCACGCCCCCATCCGACGGGTTTGGCAATCTCGATACCGAGTTCCTGCTGGGTCCCAGCCTGCTGGTCGCGCCGCAACCATTCGCGGAAACCATGGACAACTATGTTGTCTCGTTCCCGAAAGGTGACTGGTATGACTTCTGGACCGGCCTCAAGGCGCCGATCCCTCCGCCGGAACCATCGATTGTGCAGATTTCCATGGACATCGCCAAAAACGGACCGGGAACCCAGTACCCATTCCGGCCCTTCATTCACCCCACGCTCGACACGCTGCCGGTGTACGTCCGGGGCGGAAGCATTCTGCCGCTCCAGCCGCTCATTCAAAGTACCGACGAAACTCCCAATGGTCCGCTCGAACTGCGTGTCTATCCCGGCCAGCCGTGCAGCGGCTCGCTCTATCTCGATGACGGCCACACTCTCCGTTATCAACACGGCGAGTTTCTCCGCCAGGCATTCACCTGTCAGTCCGACGGCAACTCGGTGCGCGTCAACTTCGGCGCGCGCCAGGGAACGTATGCGCCCTGGTGGAAAACGGTGGAGGTCGTGATCTTCGGTTGGCCGTCGGCTCACGCCAATGCAAAGCTCTCGAACAGCGCCACCCCGCTCAAGACTTCGTATGACGCGCACCCAGCACGCCCTCCACGTCGTGATCCCGGACGTCGCCGGGGAGGCCGAACTCCGCGTCGGAGACTAGCTCCGACGTGAGCTTGTCGCGTCGACACAAGCGTCCTGTCGAAGCAAAAATGTCGAGGCAACGCAATCGCAGCCTGAACCAGATGCTGTGTTAAATTGGAAGAGAGTGGGCGCGTAGCTCAGTTGGCAGAGCAATGCCCTTTTAAGGCATGGGTCGATGGTTCGAGTCCATCCGCGCTCACCACTATCTCTTCTGGTTTCCGCTGCTTACGCAGCTCTCCGCTTCCACCCGCAAGACGTTTCCCTTCGACATGACCAAATTCTTGACCACTGAAAACCTCGAGTACGCGGTCCTCGCTGGCGTGAACGTAGGTCATCGCGACTGACAACGAGGCCCAGCCCATGATCTTGCACAGAGTCCAGGCATCCACACGCGGCGCGATGCGTGTAGCGAAGCTGTGTCTCAGGCTGTACAGGAGAAAGCTGCGCACGCCCGATTGCTTGAGTGCATTACGGTGCTGCTTCTTCAACGTGTAATGCTCGATGTGCCCGCTCTGAGTCGGAGCAGGGAAGACAAAACCCGTCTCCGGCTGGCCGGCAGCTTGCCAGCGATCTTCCAGTACGCCGCGCACATCTTGGGTTAGTGGGAGTCGCCTCCGCGCCGCCGGTGTCTTTCCGGACCGTACTAACAGGCTTCCATGGCCATCTTCAAAGCTGACGTCCGGCCATTCCAGCCGATGGCATTCATCTGGCCGCAGACCCGTCTGATTAAGCACGATCGCCACGTCGGCCAGCAGTGGAGACGCGCACGTAAGATATTTTCTGAACTCCTGATCATTGACCACTCGCTCACGGCGTTTCTCTGGCCCAGCCAGGCTGACGTCAGGAGCGTCTTTCAGCAGATCCCACTCCTCCGCCAAACGAAGGCAGCGCCGCAACACCCTCAACTCACGGTTGACGGTGCCCACAGCGCGGCCTTTTCGGATTTTCTTCCCACACTTCCATTCGTCGGTCCGACGATGGGCAGCGTATTCATCAATAGATTCACTGGTGATCGCGTCCAGGGCGAGATTCGCGATCCGCTTGTAGGCGACGAGCGGCCCGATGCCCGAGAGATACCAGGTCGCAGTCGTCGCCTTCTTCTTCGCGGCCCAGGGTTTCACGCGCTCCACCAGGAATCGGCCAAGGGTGGGAGTCTTCGGTTTCTCTCCCAGCCGACACTCCCTTGCCCGGTCCATGGACTTCATTCCGCCTGGTGGATTCGACTTTCACCGGACGGCGGAGAGATGGCTTGCAGCCGCTGTAAGAAGTAGGAGGAAGCATGAGCTCCGTAAAGCACGCGTTAGTGGGAAAGTTCTTCCACACGTACAAGAACGACAAGATTCACTGTCAAGGCAAAGTTCTGGCGGAGGTCACCGAGGGTGTGTTTCTGGTGCAACTGTTCGACTGGACCATGGGCGCCGAGACCGACCAGTTCCTCGTCACGATCAATGGCGCGGCCGGCTGGAAGTTCTATAGCACGCACGAGGACTGGATCGGCGGCTACAAGCGTTACGACGACATGCGATCAGCGCTCGGGAGGACACCCGCAACGCAGCAAACAATAAAACACAACCGAAAGAGAGGAAATGCAAATGGAGGAAAACAGTAAAACGGCGGTGGACTGGTCACGAATCCCAGACCTCACAACTCACATCACGGCGCTCTGCCCAGCTCCGGGTTGGCGTGCAATTGTCTGTGAAGCGTTCGAAGGAAAGGAGGCCACCTTTCGTGAGCTACCAGTGATCGGATGGGGGCCATTCATCACGACGACGGTGATGACGTTCAACTCATGGTTTTCGACGAAGAATGCGCGTGCTGGCTTCACGACTACAACTACAAAGGTAGCTACACTATTGCCCTTGCGCCTGGTGAGGAATTCAAGGCCGAGTACCGCAGTGCGATAGAAACCGCTGCTCGGGAGGGCGCACCGCGATGAGTGAAACGATGAAACCGTTTCAGGCCGGGCCATTTCTTGACGACCCTATCTCGATGGATGAGCTGGCCGGGGGATCGAGTTCTGGACCGCGTGCCGCGTGATCTCAGGCGTTATCACGATCTTTATGTGAAGCGTACCCGGAGATCAGTACGGGGACCACACTTCCTCGACGTGATCAAAGACGTAGAGCAGGCGCTCGAATCTCGAGCCCATCACAAGAATAAAGAGAAGAGGCCCATCGGATGAGAAAATCAGAACCAAATGAAGGCAAGACAGAACTGCTTGTCTATTCGTGCCACAGCGTTGAGAACGGTCGAGAACTCCGTATCTTCGATGAGGACGACATTAACGCCGCGGGTGGCATTTACGGCGTCGAAATGGAATTGCAGAGCGATAGCTATTGGTTTGTCCGCCTGGGCACTATAGAAGGGCAAAAGACGCCTTCGGGGTGGTCGTGTACCAATGAAGCTCTCGCCAAACTGCCTGAGGCTGATCCGAGAACATGGCTCCTGGGGCGCCGCAATCCGTCGCTCCAGCGCGGGCAACTGGAGCGCCAGATTTTCGAGTCGCTTTATCAAGAACTTTCAGCATTTTTGACGACCTGGAATCATCGGGGCACGGAAGACAGAATGGTCGATGCCTATGCGATCAAGGAGATTCGTATCAGTCCGAACCGTGTATCGTCGATTGCCAGTGCTCTGGTTTCAATTGGCCGGGCATACGAAGTGATCGGAATGACAGTGCTCAAGTATTTCTACGACCCAGCTTGGGAAATGACATGGCTTTCGAGTGACATGATTTTGGCAGATTTTCCTGTAAGCATTCCGGTTCAGCTCCGGTTGTGCAGTACCGAAAAAGTAATTGCGGTGGATATCTTGTCGACTTCATCTTGCTGAGTTCCTACGGATGAATTGTAGTGCGGAAGGGATCAAGTCATTGGCCGAGCAGATGATCTGACATCGGCCCCGTTCGCCACCAACAGATGACCGCGGAATTAAAGCGTAATGGCCGGCTACCTCCTGATTTCAGCCCCCCTGCCGCCCTATGCAGCCGTGGGGAGCCTGCCTTAGGTTGGCTGAATCCTGAAAACGGACTGCTGATCGCGAGCGACACGTTTGAGGCGATCGAGCTAGGGCAAGACGCGCCGCTGCTCGAACGCAAGAGGCCACGCCAGTGAGGCGACCGGGTCACCCGTGCCAGAAACCCGGATGCCGCGCACTCGTCGATCGGGGCCGGTTCTGTAAGGAGCACCAGCAACCGCGGCCACCACGAGCCGGCGCGTTGATGTCGAACGGCGCGACGTGGAAGAAACTCTCGCGTGATTTCCTTGCCGCGCACTCGTGGTGTGCAGACCCGCAACGACTGCACCCCATCCAACAACGGCGAGCGACGATCACCGGGCACAAGATCGCGCACAAGGGCGACCCCACGCTGTTCTGGGACTACGCAAATTTGCTGCCGCTCTGCCTCACATGCAATAGCGAGCAGGCTGTGCGGTGCGAAGGAGCACTCGGCCGCCCGGTCCCGAAGGCGGGGGCAGTGAAGACTACGCCACATTCCCGCATATTGCGGACCCCAGGGCAGGGACTAATTGCTGGCCCGGACCATGCCAGGACGGTGCCCTAGCGTTTCAACAGAGGCACCAGGGGGGATGGATGGCGCGTAACACGGCAGGCAGGGAATTAGGATGGCGAAGGGAGGGTGGGTAGGTAGAAATCTCTAGCGTTGAGGGGGATCCAGCACAGGGTGCCGTTGTACGAAAATCCGGGGTTCAGTTAAAAACTCCGAAAATGCCGGGACCTATTATGAGGTAAGTTCCTTATTGTTAGTATGTTACTGTTGAAACCTCAACCGTACTTGTGGTCATTTTTTCTGTGGGCTGTGCTAAATGGCTCACGAGAACGCTGTAAGTGATGGTGTCTAAGCAGTTTAGTACCAACTGCAACTCTGGCTTTTTCCATGCCGAAGCTGAGCGGCGCCAAATTTGTCAGCCCCACCTTGGCGGGCTGAAATTTCTAGGCAGTGCTCCAGGGAAATTCGCCGGGTGCGACCAGGCCGGGCAGCTCTTTCCCGTGATGGCCAGGGAGATCACGATGATCGGAAAGCCCGGCACGCATTTTGAAAAGGCCCTCCCATGAAAACTGCCTCACTTTGGATCGCACAGGGCGAACCTGCAGGCTGCAGGAAATCGCCGCAGGGCAGGAGCGTCAGGAGGAAATGCGCCCATTGCTGCACGTATTCGGTCTGGCTAAGGGCCAAGGTGTGCGTCACGAGAAACACGAATCTCTTGAGAGCGTGACGCCAGCGGTTAGTCTGGACGTCCCTCGTTTTCCCGCTCCTGGGGCTCTGGTGTCCGTTCCGGCTGTCCACGTCCGGATCCTTCAGGCGCACCGTTCTGCGTATTGCCTGCACTATCGTCGAGGCTGCGCATCTCTAGCATCCTCTCTTGCGGCTGCGGCTCGCCATCCATCTCCACTCTGGTCGAGAAGCCGGGTTGAATAAGGACGGAGTGGCCGCCGGCAATGAGTCCTTGCACTTCAACGACGCCTTCGAATACACGGACATAGGTGAGCTTTTTCTTCGTGACCTCGACCTCGAAGCGGGTGCCCCGTACCGTAATCACCGCGGACGGAGTGCCCATGCGGAAGGGTGGATCTTCTCCCATGCGCTTCTGGACTTTGGCCATCAGCTTTCCGATGATTAGTTCGAGATACAGGCCAAGGCCCACTTCAGGAGATTTGAGAACGACCCGGCTGTGCGATTTCACCAACGCCTGCGAGCCATCCTGCATCCTGAGCAGAATGCTTCCGTTTCCTGTCTCGATGGTGCTTTCAGGATCCAGCACTTGACCCGTCCGGAGTGCTAAGGGGTCTCCTTTCGGGGAACGGAGGGAAACATATCCTTTAAGGTCGGCCACGGTCGCAGAGCCAACCGGGAGCGGGGTGGCTTGCTGCAGCGCCGCTGATTGTCCTGACGTGCTCAGTGCGATCAGAACCAAGACGACGACAGCTCTATGATTCAACTCCTTCATGTCGTCACCCTGGCTGCGGGGGCCGCGGCCAAATTTGCAGGAACGTGAATCTCAAACGTGGTGCTTTCCGGGCCGCTATCGACGGTCACCGAACCACCGTGCTTTTCGGCGATACGCTTGACGAACGCCAGGCCGAGTCCCCACCCCGCTGTGATCTTCTCCGCGCCGGCATCTCGATAATAAGGTTCGAAAATGCGGCGCATGCTGTGTGAGGGTACGGCTTCGCCACGGTTCCGCACCGCGATTGTGGTTTCGTTATTCCGCTCCCACCAACTGACTTCAATATCGGTTCCCGGTTCACCGTACTTGAGGGCATTGCTGACAAGATTCAGGATAGCGCCGGTGAGGAGGTGGGCGTCACCCACGACCACAACCGGTTCACGGTCACCGCTTAGAGTCAACCGCATTCTGTTGGCATCAGCCAGGGGTTGGAGGATGTCCACAACCTGCTTTACCAGTTCTTCGACATCGATCGGAATCGCCTGCAGAGGCTGCGATCCTTCATCCAGGCGCAACACGCTCAGGTAGGTGTTGATCATTGCCAGCAGGCGTTTTGATTCGCGGAAGATTGTCTGCGGCGCCGATTGGCACGAAAGCGAACTCGGATAGTGCATCATCAGTTCTGCAAATCCCTGAATGGAGGTCAGCGGCGTGCGTAGTTCGTGAGTAATGAAAGCCAAGACCTCGGCGCGCGCCCGATCGCGCTCTTCGCGCGTATGCAGACTGGTCATGGTGAGAATTGTTCCACCTTTGGGGGAGAGAAATGCCGGGGGCAATGGGCTCAGGCGAAGTGAGTAAAGTGTGCTTCCGAGATACACTTCGCCTTCCAGTCTGGCGGCGTTCTCGATCAGACCTGCGTCCTCCTTCGCCGACAATCGTGCCCGAAACTGGTCTAAGCTCGGATCTTCTTGCTCGGGCAAACAGACAGTCGAGAACAACTGGTTCCTGAGAATGAAGATTCCCTCGCTCATCGAAAATGGCCACCAGGTCTTGCGTCGATTCAAGAAAAGCCCGGTGAAGCTCATAAAGCGCTCCCAGTTCAGTCTGCAAGTTCTGCAGGACCCGCAGCTTCCACGAAAGTTCTCCCTTGATCACATCTTCTGTTCCATGCCCTTGGAGCCAAACCCGGAGTCCTAGAAGTTGCTGGGTCACGGCACGGTCGACGCGGACGACGTCGGCGCCATAAACCAGCACCGGACCGAGAATGACTGCTAGGAGCAAGGGTCCCGCCGGCAGCATATATCCGGCGAACGAATAGCAGAGAAACGCCACACCATAGGCACCAGCGGCGAGAGTACCGAGCCAGACGAGCCCGAGGTTGCCACGCCATCGTTGAGCGACGGCGATCGTCAGAACACAGGTCAGAGTCAAAACCAGTGCCGACCATCCCATAGGGACGTCTCGCAACCTTCGGCCGCTAAGAATGCTGTCCAAGATTTGCGCGTGAATTTCCGCACCCGGAGTTGGCCAATTCTGGCTCAGCGGGGTGGGCAAACGGTCGCCAATTTCTGCAGGACCAAAACCGACGACAACCGGTCTTCCTCTGACTCGTTCCAGATCCCGGCGTTCCAAAGCTTGCAGGGCGGAAATCGTCTGGAACCCATCCCGCCGGTACGGAATGCGGACCAATGTCGGTGCAGCCACGCTCACTGCCGAAGGAGCACCAGTTGCCGCTATCTCGTGGGCCGACAAGAATTCATCAAGCCTCGGGCGATCCACTCGATATGCCAGTTCAATGGCGAAGGCCCAGCGCGGCCCATCCAGCGTGAGCTCTTGCGGAGGAAACCGCCGGCAAATGCTGTCCGAGTCAAGAATCGCTTGCGCATGGCCCACGCTCGCCGATTGAGCTAACTTGGGTAAGGGCTCGATCCAACGAGGACCTTCGGGGAACGCTCCAATCTTGTCCACAATCACCGTTCGCCCGGAAGCACGAAATGACTGGGCTAGGGCGCGATCGGCCTCGGCCGATTCCGGCTCGGAGAGCAGAATGTCGAGGCCAATCGCGCTGGCTCCAGCCTCCGCGAGATTTGTGTTGAGCTGTGCCAGCAGCGCACGCGGCCAAGGCCAGCGTCCGTACTTCTGCAAGCTCTCTTCATCAATGAGAACAAGAACCACGTGAGAGGGCTCTCTAGGAGGAGACGCCAGCCGAAAGAAGGTGTCGTTAAGCCGGACTTCTGAATCGCGGACGACAGGTACGACGGAGACGACTGCAACAATAATAAACAAACCTGCTGCTCTGCCGAGGCATTGCTGCCAACGATCCTTCTGCGGGCGGAACGAAGAGTTCCCGGCATGGTCCGTCCTCAACATCAGTTCCTGTCAGGCTCCGGTAAATCAATTCCGAGCCGCAGCGCTTTCTTGTACAGGGTCTTGCGCTCAATGCCAAGCCTGCGCGCTGCTTCCGAGCGGTTTCCCTTCGTTTGCTTCAGCACTCTCAGGATATGTTGCCGCTCCATCTCAAGCAGGCGGTCCGGCGTGGGCGGCGCTGGGTCTGCCGGCTCGCGCTCTTCCGAACCGCGGCGTGACTCCGCCTCAATGTCGGCCAAAGTAATCCTTCCAGTAGGCGCGAAGATTGCGAGCCGGTTGACGGTGTTTTCCAACTCCCGTACGTTTCCCGGCCAGTTCATGTTCCGCAGTTGAGAGATGGCCTCCGGTTCGATCGCGACTTCGAGGTTGTTCTTGGCATTGAACTGTTGGAGAAAGTGGCTCACCAGCAGCGTGATGTCTTCGCGGCGCTCTTCTAGGGAAGGTATACGCACTTGGACCACCGCTAGCCGGTAGTAGAGATCCTCCCGGAATTGGCCCTGCTGGAGCAGTCTGGAAATGTCGCGATTCGACGCTGCGAGAATCCGAACGTTGACCGGAATGTACTTGGTCGAACCAACGCGCCGTACCTGCTGCTCCTGGATAACTCGCAACAGCTTCACCTGGAAAGACAGGGTAGTTTCGGTAATCTCATCGAGGAAGAGCGTGCCTCCATCGGTGGCTTCGACTAGACCCTTATGCAAGTTACCAGCACCGGTGAAAGCTCCTTTCTCATGCCCGAACAACTCGCTTTCGAGGATGTTTTCGGTAAAGGAACCACAGTTCACCGGCGTAAACGGTTGGTTCGCCCGTTTCGAGTGCTGGTGAATGGCGTGCGCCACGAGTTCTTTCCCTGTGCCACTTGCTCCCGTGATCAAAACGCTCACATTGCTGGCGGCGACCCGGGCAATCGCGGTGTAGACTTCCAACATCTTCGCGCTCTTGCCGATGATGGAAGAGCTCTCTAACTCGGCGGCAACGGACGATTCCGGCTTGGGTTTCGGGAGCGGTACGCATGGGCGCGAACAGCGAGGGCACGGAGCTCATCGATGGTGACCGGCTTCCTGATGTAATCAACCGCCCCCTCCTTGAGCGAGCGCGCGGCGGTTTCTACACTTACGTGGCCAGTCATGATTACCGGATAGAGATTCGGTTGCAGGGCCCTCAGCTTCTTCAATAGATCAATCCCGTTGGTTGAGCCGAGATACACATCCAAGATGGCCATATCGGCGGAGCTGATGGTGAGGTGATGCTCAGCATCCTCAGACCTTGTGAACGACTGGCATTCGTGCCCTTCAGCAACGAACACCGACTTCAGGAAAGCACACGTATTGGTGTCATCGTCTACGACGACTACTTTCAAGGGGCGCATGGGAAACTCTCGCATTGCCAGAATGAGTGTTGCCCCAGTTATCAGATGGCAATTCGATTGCCAATCAATCTGGACTGGACCAAACCGAGTCTCCAGATAACATGACTCCAAGAGGAATTTACCCGGCAGCGAAGAAAAGAGCTGTGATTGGCATCACACCAAGACGTGAGCGAGGCTTGACGGCTTGCAGCATAACAAGATCATGCACTTCAGTTCTCTTCGACAATGTCCCGCAAAGAGTATTCTCCCTAAATGCCTTTTGGCGGGCTCCGGGTTGGGTCCGGGTTGCTGGCTTGCAAGGAGGATCGAGGTCAGGAAGAGGACGGTAATTGCAGCCAGGGAATTGAAATCAATCTCCGTGCGCCCTATCCTGTTGCGTTTGCCGCGCTGTTTCTCGTCGGATACTCGTCCGGGCAGATTTCACCCGGGCCTCTCTCGCGGGCGCACCAGTCTCTGGAAGGCGCCACGCAATGTGCCAGCTGTCACAAATTTGGCGGGGAGGCAATTCTCAAGTGTCTGGACTGCCACACCGAGATCGCGGAGCGTCTGAGTTCCAGCAAGGGGTTGCACGCCACTTATGGGATGAAGGCGGGATCGAGCCAGAATTGCGCGCGCTGCCATTCCGAGCACAATGGACTCGACTTCCAGCTGGTCAAGTGGGACACGAAGAATTTCGATCACAAACAGACTGGCTATGTACTGCAAGGCAAGCACGCGGGACTTGGCTGCAATCTCTGTCACACGCCAGAGCACATTGCGGGCGCCCGGCGATCGTCGATCAGAGTCCAGGATCTGAGCCGGACCTTTCTGGGACTGAGCCCGGCGTGTACAACCTGCCACCAGGACGCGCACAACGGCCGCCTGGGCACAGAATGCGCGCAATGTCACAACAGCACCGACTGGAAAAATACCGCCGGGCAGTTCGATCACTCCAGGACGCGTTTTCCGCTCACCGGACTGCATGCTCAGGTGCAGTGCCAGCAATGCCACACCCCGGGCCCCGACACCAAGCCGCGTTACGCCGGGTTACCCTTCAGCAAGTGTTCGGATTGCCATTCCGATCCGCATGCGGGGAGTTTCGCGCCGCAGAGTTGTCAGTCCTGCCACAACACCGGAGGATGGAAACGGGTTTCAACCTCGGCGCTGAACAACAGCTTTGATCATTCCAGGACCAAGTATCCGCTGCCGGGGAAACACCAGCAGGTGGAATGCGTCTCCTGCCATCGCAAGGGCGATTTCAAGCAGCCACTCGCCTTCCAGAAGTGCATGGATTGCCACCACGACGAGCATCAGGGACAATTCGCGGAACGCGTGGGCGGTGAGGAATGCGCCTCCTGTCATAGCGTGGAAGGATTCAAGCCGGCGAAGTTCGGGCTGCAGGAGCATTCGGCTACCGCGTATCCCCTGCAAGGCAAGCACGCCACCCTGCAATGCGCGCAATGCCATATCCCGCGCGGCAAAGAAACGCTCTACAAGATCAAATTCGGTCGCTGCCTCGACTGCCACAAAGACGAACACCAGGCGCAATTCGCGGCCGCGCCTTATCTGAACCGGTGCGAGCAGTGCCACACGCTCGACGGCTACAAGCCCTCCACGTTCGGGCTGGCGCGGCACAAGCAGTCCCGGTTCGTATTGACCGGAGCGCACCTGGCGGTGACCTGCGAGGAGTGTCACAAAGCGCAAACCCAGACTTCCGCCCAAAGCAAGCCGGAGGTGCCGTACCACTTCGAGGACATGTCCTGCGCGGGCTGTCACCAGGACCCGCACCACGGGCAGTTTGGCAAGCGCATGCAGCGCCTGGTTAACGGCCAACCTGTGGGATGCGAGGCTTGTCACACCAACAAAACCTGGACGGAGCTGTCGCGCTTCGATCACTCGCAGACAGACTTCCCGCTGGCGGGCGCGCATCGCGCCGTCGCCTGCATCGACTGCCACAAACCCACTAACCTTGAGACCAAGCTCGCCAGCGTTGATTTCCAGGCCGCGCCAAAACAATGTGAAGACTGTCACGAGGACATCCACGGTGCGCAATTCGCGAAAGGCGGGGGAGTTACCCGCTGCAGCGAGTGCCACAACAGCACCCGTTGGAAGCCGTCACTGTTCGACCACGACCGGCAGGCGGCCTTCCCGCTGCGAGAGGCCCACCGCAACGGACGCTGCGCCGACTGCCACAAACTGAACCGTGTAATAAATGGCAGGTCTGTACTTTTTTACGCACCGACCCCGAAAGAATGTACCGATTGTCATGGCGCGACATCTTCCCGACCATGGCAAGTCTTAGTTGGAGAGGCCAAGGGGTCATATAGACGCAGGCCGGTGCGGCGACTTTGGTGGAAATGGGATATGCCGCGGCATTGTCCATTTACCGGGCTGGATTACAACCTTCGTAACATTTCTCCCATCCACAAGTGCATATACCCTTCCTTTGGATATCGAGTTGCCCCTTCGGGAACGCTCCCTCTCCGAGGGATAGGGATGTGGTGGTCGAATCTCTGCTTGGGCGGGGAACTTGACGTCGGTCCTGTTAATACCAGTTATCTTGTTGTTTATGTCGCCGGCGCCCCCAGCGCAAGGGGCAGGCTACGCCGGTGCGCGAAGCCCGCACGGCCCTTTGAACATCCCCTGCCAGAACTGCCACACCCTGAGCGGGTGGAAGCCGATCCGCAACGTCCCTGAGTTCGACCACAACCAGACCCGATTTCCCTTGCGCGGCATGCACCAGGGAGTCAGTTGCACCCAGTGCCACACCAAGCCGGTGTTCACGAACGTGGGCCAGAAGTGCGCCGACTGCCACGCCGATATCCACAAGCGTCAGTTTGGCGCATCCTGCGAACAGTGCCACACCGTAAAGGGATGGCAAGTCTCGGTGCAGCAGATTAATCAGCACCAGAACCGCTTTCCCCTGATGGGTGCGCATGCGGCCCTGGATTGTGCTTCGTGCCACAAGGGCGCCGCCGTGGGCCAGTTCCAGGGACTCCCGACGCAATGCTATTCGTGCCACTCGAAGGACTTTCAGACCGCCGAACCCAGTCACGTCAGCGGCGGTTTCCCGACCGGCTGCGAGCAATGCCACGGCATGAACAACTGGTTCGGGGCCAAGTTCGACCACCTGAAGTTCACCGGATTCGCCCTGGTGGGCGCCCACACCACGCTCGACTGCAATGCCTGCCATGCGGGAGGAAGATTTAAAGGCACGCCTGCCAATTGCGTGGGCTGCCATTTACCCGACTATCAGAAAAGCACGAATCCCAATCACGTCGCGCTGGCCTTCCCGCAAACCTGCCAGACCTGCCACAACACAACCGCGTGGCAGCCTGCGACCTTTGACCACAGCACGATCGGATTTCCGCTCACCGGAGCGCATCAGACGTTGCCGTGCTCGCAGTGCCACGTAAACGGCAACTACAACCTGACGACCTCGGCGTGCGTGTCGTGTCATATGAAGGACTACCAGGGCACGACCGATCCGAACCACGTGCAGGCGCAACTCCCGCAAACCTGCCAGGGATGCCACAACACTACCTCATGGGCGGGCGCCACGTTTAATCATGCCACCACCGGTTTTACGCTCACGGGCGCGCACGCCACCCTGCAATGTTCGCAGTGCCACGTGAACGGCAACTACAGCTTGAACACCGGGGCCTGCTCGTCCTGCCACATGAAGGATTTCCAGGGAACGACCGACCCCAATCACGTGCAAGGCGGATTCCCCACGACTTGCGATTCCTGTCACACCACGGTTTCCTGGGCGGGCGCCACGTTTAACCACAACTCAACCGGGTTCCCGCTCACCGGAGCGCATACCACCGTTCAGTGCACGCAATGCCACGTGAACGGCAACTACAACTTGACCGACACCAGTTGTGTTTCGTGCCACGCAAAGGATTTCAGCGGCACGACCAATCCCAACCACGTTCAGTCGGGATTCCCGCAACAGTGCGAGGTGTGTCATAACACGACGGCCTGGATCCCGTCGTCATTCGATCACAGCAATACGGCGTTTCCGCTTACCGGCAAGCACACCACCGTGGCCTGTGCCAGCTGCCACGTGAACAACAATTACACGACGGTTCCGACGGATTGCTACTCCTGTCACAAGGCCGACTACCAGACCACGACCGATCCGAACCACACGGCTGCGAACTTCCCGACCACCTGCCAGACCTGTCACACCACCAGTTCGTGGCAGGGAGCAACCTTCAACCACACCTGGTTCCCGAGCAATCATGGCGGGGCGAAAGGCGTGTGTTCCACCTGTCACACCAACCCATCCAACTATGCGCTGTTCACTTGCACCGGTTGCCATACCAAGTCCCAGACCGATTCGAAACATCGGGATGTGCGGAATTACGTTTACAACAGCCCCAGCTGTTATCAATGCCATCGATCTGGACAAGGCGGCGGCTAGAGCCTGGCAACGGAGAATTTGGCCCTCGATGAACACGGTGACGACATTCGATGAAGGCAGTACAAAGACAAATCGGCCTGGTAATCCTGTTTTCGTCGTGTGCCGTGGCGCAAGGGATCCCCGCCACCTTGCGTGACGTGACCGTGATCCCGGAGAGCAGCGGGGTCCAGATCGAGGTCGCGCTCTCTGCGGCGGTAAAACCATCCGTGCTGGCCACCACCAATCCCTTTCGCCTGGTCCTGGATTTCGCCAACACAATTCCAGCGAGTCGGCAACAAGTTGGCGTCAATGTGCAGGGCGTACGGGCAGTGCGATACGCCTTGTACCAGTCAAGCCCGCCAGTCACACGCGTTGTGGTTGACCTGGACCAGGCGCACTCGTATGAATTGCGCAGTGATGGAAATCGGGTCACGCTGATCGTCGGTCCCCCGGTGGCCGCCGGGGTTGCCCGGCGGCATGTACCTGCACCGGCTGGTTCGGAAGGTCTACTGGGAATACTCCGGCCGCATGGTCGTTCGGCTCCAGTCCCGTCTTCCGACGACGGTTTGAATCGTCCGTATCCGCCGCCGGTGGCGGCTTCGGCGCCGACCGCGGCGCGTCCCAACCGCGGTAGTCTGCAGGAAGGAACCGTTTTCCCCGGACTGGGGTCTCCGGGAACGGGAAATGTGCCGGGCGGGACGGGGAGCGCGACGGCGTCGGCGGCGAGCCCGGTAGCCCCGGTGAAGACTGCGAGTGACGCTGAGGCGCCATCGACACCTCCGGCAAGTGGACCCGGCGCACCCAGCTCAATTGCTTCTTCGAGCGCACCAGCTACGGCTGCGCCACCGACGGCGGCGTCCAAGAATGATTCGCTGCCTGGGGTAGTGACATCACCTGTCGCTCCACCCCCTTCCCAGGTTTTGCGCGCCGCGGATCAAGACGCAACCAAGCGCCCATCGGTTTCGCAGAGCCGCCCTCCGCAGAGGCACCTTCCGATTCGGCTGGACCATCATCCCAGACAACCTCAGCAAGCGTGCCCGAAGTCTCCAACCCGATTCAATCTTCGAGCACACCGGTTCAGGCCGCGACACAGCCGGCATCGGGGAATGACGCTACGCCTTCAGCACCCGCAGCCCCGCTAAATCCAGCTCCTTCCGAGGTTGCACGCGTTGCAGGGCAAGACGTAACCGCAGCAGCTTCGACTGCGCAGGCCCAGCCTCCGGATGTGGCACCTTCCAATTCCGGCAGCACCGATTCCGCGCCCGGCCTCCCAGCGCTGGATCCCAACTTGAAGACGGTTTTCAAAGTGAAATATGTGGCCGAGGGAGCGGCTTATCTGGACGGGGGCCGCAGTTCGGGCCTCACCGAAGGGATGAAACTGGAAGTCAAGGAATCTGATCTCCCCGCGCAGCAGGGGAGCACGGCCAGCGCCGGCGATCCGCGAGTAGTGGCGGAACTGGAAGTTGTCGCGGTGACCGAGACCTCAGCCGTCACCGACATTCACGCGCCCAAACGTCCGGTCCAGAAGGGGGACCTGGCCTATCTCTCGACCGGAGACGCGCAGGCTCTGATCCAGCAAAGGACGTTAAGCGCGACCCGGAAGTATCCGATGGTGGTCGCATTTACCGAAGACGATCCGCAGGACGAAGAAGCGCGGGCAGAGGTGCCGCGGCCGCCTCAGCCTTCGGTCAACCGGACCCGCGGATGGATCGGGCTCGATCACATGGGCACGGTCAGCCACGGCAGCTCACCTGTGACCAGTTCCGAGCTCGGTCTCGTGGTCCGGGCCGATATCACGCGCATCGGCGGTACTTACTGGAATCTAACCGGCTACTGGCGCGGACGGCTGAGTTCCAGCTCATCTTCGACCCAGCCCACCCTGCAGGATTTGATCAACCGTACCTATCACCTGGGACTGATCTACGACAATCCCAATTCACGCTGGGTAGCGGGCGTGGGACGTCTTTATTTGCCCTGGGCGCCAAGTCTGGACACGATCGACGGAGGATATTTTGGCATGCGACTTGGTCGGGGCGCGACGGCAGGCCTGTTTGCCGGCTCTACGCCCGACCCTACCTCGTGGAACTACAACCCTGATCAACGCATCGCTGGCTCGTTCATCAACTTCCAGGGCGGATCCTACGATCACTTTTACTACACCAGCACATCGGGGCTGGGTGTCAGCACGCTGAAGTGGCAAATCAACCGGCCGTTTGTTTTTTTTGAAAATTCCGTCTCTTACAAACGCCTCATATCGATCTACGACTCGCTGCAGGCGGACAGTCCGCGGGGCAACCAGGCCGTTCCCGCCCCCGGGCCGGGCCTCAGCCGCAATTTTCTGACCGTGCGTTTGCAGGTGCACCCCAGACTGGAAATCGATCTCAACCACAACTACTTCCGTGATATCCCGACCTTCGATCCGGCATTGATCGGCACCGGCCTGCTCGACAAGTATCTATTTCAGGGTTTCAGTGTGGGCGCGCGTGCCGAAATAGTGAAGCAAGTCTTCCTATACGCCGATGTCGGACGCAGCAATCGCACCGGTGATACCAAGAACTCCTGGAACCAGATGGCTGGCATCAGTTTCAACCATCTGCCCTGGTTTGGATTGCGGGCTGATGCCCACTACTCGCGCTTTAACAGTTCCTTTGGCGATGGTTCCTACAAATCCTTTTCTGTGTCGCGGGACGTGACTGACACCCTGCTGCTCAGCATCCTTGCGGGAACGCAGACTTACAGTTCCACTCTGGCCAGCAATAACAACTCCCGCTTTCTGAACGGTAACGCCGAATGGTCATTCGGGGCCCATTACTTTATGCAGGGAGGATTCACCATCAACCGCGGCGGCGCGTTGAGCTACGACCAGTGGTTGTTCACGCTGGGCTACCGATTCGATTCGAAGGCGAAACACAAATGAAAACTACCAACCCTAAAGTTCTCTCTCTGCGAAGCTGCGCGCTAGCCGTCGCCGGTCTTCTGTCGTGGATGACCGGCAGCACGGCTTGGGCGGCTCAAGGCCTGGATGACATCCTTTCACGTGTCAGCGCCCGCGTTGCAGATTCGCTTGAGCGGTTCTCCGAAACCAGATGCACGGAAAAGGTGAACCAGCAAAAACTATCCCCGGATGGCAAAGTGGAGCGCGATATCAACTCCACCTACGACTACCTGGTCATCTTCACCAATGCCGGCGGCGAGTTGAGTCTGGACGAGTCCCGGAAGCCCCTAGGTGAAGGAAAACCCGACAAGAACAACACAGCGCTGCTGGTGACCAACGGTTTCGCAACTCTGTTTCTGATCTTTCATCCCTACTACGCCGGGAGCTTTCAATTCACCGAACTGGAAGACGAAACCGCGGGTAATCGGAGGCTGAAGAAGATCGGATTCCGCTATGTTCGCGGGACCCGCTCGCCGGCGGCGCTGGCCTTGCGAGGGCGGGAATACCCTCTTCCGCTTTCTGGTACGGCATGGATTGAACCGGACACCGGCGTAATCACCCGGATTGTGGCCGACCTCGGGAACACCATGGAAGACGTAGGACTCAAGAGTCTGCGCACCGATGTGACCTATACGCCGGTTCCTTTCCACGAACTCAAGGAATCTTATTGGTTTCCCTCGAGGGCCAGCGTCGAAGTAGAGACTCCGCGCCAGCATTGGCGCAACATCCATCTGTTTAGCGATTATCAGCATTTCTCTGTAAGCACGGAGGAGAAGGTGGCCAGCCAATGAGCGCGAACGCCAATGTAGCAACTCGTGTTGTGCCGGCAAAAGACGCGGAGCGGGCCCATCGTGTCCGCCTGATCTGCGGCTATACCCTGGCGATCGCACTGATCGCTGGATTGGCGGTTTACGGCTTCGACTATTACACCCTGAGTTCTGCCGACCGTCCGTTTTCGCCTAAGCACGCACTGCTCAGGCCCAGTGGAGCCATCGGTATAAAGCTGGGCGTTCTCGGCCTGGTTATGTTTCTAGCCATCTTCCTGTATCCATTGCGGAAGTGCTGGCCGTGGCTCTCCCGCCAGGGGAGTTCCAGGCATTGGCTGGATATTCATGTGTTGCTCGGCCTCTCCGCGCCGTTCATCATTGCTTTTCACTCGTCGTTCAAATTCCGTGGCTTCGCGGGAATGGCGTTCTGGTTCATGCTGGCGGTGGCCATCAGCGGCGTGGTGGGAAGATATCTTTATGCGCAAATCCCCCGCAGCCTGAACACTGCCGAACTGTCGTTGCGGGAGCTCCAGGAAATGCAGATACAGTTATTGCAGAAGTTGCAACACCAGGAGCTGCTGCCGGCGGATGATTTGCAGTCCCTGTGGCGCTTGCCGAGCGCGGAAGTGGTGCAGAAGCTCTCTCCAATCCGGGCCCTGGCTTACATGATGGCTCTGGATGTCGGGCGCGGCTTCCGGATTGCAAAGCTCAGGCGTCACCGCTTGGGTTGGAGCGGGAAGCTGGCAACCGTGGGCGGCTTTCTGCCCACCCGCCACGCTCATCTCGAGAAAGCAATTCAGACTGCCCGGCAGGAAGCGGCGACGGCCAAGCGCGTGCTGTTTCTGGGTCAGGCGCAGCGTGTGTTTCACTTTTGGCATGTCGTGCACCGGCCGTTCAGCTATACGTTTGTCCTGCTGGCCCTGATCCACCTGGTGGTGGTGGCGGCGATGGGTTATTTCTAGGATCTAATATGGACACGCTCATCGCTTTCATGGTTGCTGCCGTCCTCACACTGTTCTTCTTGCGTGGATACCAGAAGCGTTTGAAGGAAAGAGAGGCACGTGCCAGGGAGGCTTCGGAACGCGGAAAGTTGTTCTCCGAAGGTCCGCGCTCGCAACATCCCCACATCGATACCTCTCACTGTATCGGTTGTGGGACCTGCACGTCGGTCTGTCCCGAGGGAGATGTGCTGGCCATGCTGGCCGGGAAGGCGGCGATTGTGAACGGACATAAATGCATCGGCCACAGTCTATGCGCCGAGGCTTGCCCGGTTGGGGCCATTACCATGGTGATGGCAAGTCCAAGCATGGGCGCCGACATGCCGTATCTCACATCGGAGAACGAGACCACGATCAAGAACCTGTTCATCGTGGGAGAACTCGGCGGCCTGGCCCTGATCAAGAACGCGGTCAATCAAGGGCGGGATTGCGTGGATACGATCTCCAAACGGAGAATGGAAGGTCGAGCCAACCCTGTGGGATCAGACATCCACGATGTCCTGATCGTCGGCGCCGGTCCGGCGGGAATCAGCGCCTCTCTGCGGGCCATTGAGAACAACCTCAAACACATCACGCTTGAGCAAGATGAAGTAGGGGGTACAGTGGCGAAGTATCCCCGCCAGAAGCTCGTGATGACAAGCCCGGTGGAATTTCCCATGTATGGCAAGTTTAAAAAGATGGAACTCTCCAAGGAACACCTACTGGCCTTCTGGGACATGGTCCTGAACCGCTCTGACTTCAACGTGCGCACCGGCGAGAAGGTGGAAGGCATCACGAAGGAAACCGACGGCACCTTCACGGTTGTAACCGCCAACAACCGTTATCGGTCGCACACCGTAGTGTTGGCATTGGGCCGTACCGGCACACCTCGCAAACTCGGCGTCAAAGGTGAAGAGTTGCCCAAGGTCATGTATCGCCTGATCGAGGCAGATCACTATGTCGACAAGAGAATCCTGGTGGTTGGTGGCGGCGATAGTGCAGTCGAAGCGGCCCTTGGGCTGGCAAATCAGAAAGGTAACGAGATTACGCTCTCCTACCGTCAGGCACGTTTTAGTCGCATCAAGGAACGAAATGCGAAGCGGATCGAGGACTATGTGCGTTCGGGAAAAGTCAACTTGCTGTTTAACTCGATTCCCGTGGAGTTCAAACCAAACGCTGTTGTTTTGCAGATTGATGACGCGCAAAAGGAGTTTCCCAATGACTACGTTTGGATCTTCGCCGGAGGCACCCCGCCCTATGACTTTCTCAAGAAGATTGGAGTTGGTTTTGGCATGCGCGATCTAAGAACTGAGGCAGGAAACGAAGTCAGGCAGGCCACTATGGCCAAGAGACAGTTTGCAGGCGCGATCGACTGACTTGCCGATTTAGACTCCCGTTCAAGTCTGCCCGGGTGGTGCATTCTTCCACGCACCGGTCCGCGTCTCCTCGCGGAGAAACCTGAATAAAGCCACTGTTACGGCAAGAACCAGGGGCCCGATGAACACTCCGAGACCTCCGAATGTTTTCAACCCTCCAAGCACCGCAAAGAAGACGTAAAGTGCCGAAAGCTTTGTGTGCTCCCCGATCAGGTACGGTCTTAAGACATTGTCCACGGGATGCACAACGATTATGCCCCAGATTAAAAGAATCAGACCCCTTCCCCAGTGACCGCTGAGAATCAGCATGAACATTGCCGGCAACAAGACGAAGGTTGTTCCGACTACAGGCAGCAGAGCACACAGCGTTGTGACCACTCCCCAAATGACCGGGGATGAGACGCCCAATACCCAGAAAGCAAGGCCGGTGAGAGTACCTTGAATCGCAGCAATGGCGAGAGTGCCGTAAACAATGGCGTTTAGCGTGTCCTTGACGCATCTGTATAATGAAGTCACCTGGTTAAGCTTGAGCGGCAGGATAACAGCTCCACGGCGAAGCATGGACCTGCCATCCCGTAGCAAAAAGAACAAAATGAAGAAAGTGATCAACGCATTCGCGGCGAGGGAAGTTATGCTTTGGAACGCTCCGGCAGTCATGACGACCAGACCGGCGACCACTTTTTCGACTTGGGTTAAGAGCGCCTTCTGCAAGTCTGGAGCTGAGATCGGCACATAACCGCTCGTCCATGCAATTGCTCGGTCGATAAACTGCACGATGAACAAGCTGAGATGTTCTCGGCCTTCCCCCGAACCACGCAGCGATTCATCGTCGGCGGCTTCGAGCAGGCCTCGCTCAATGAACAAATATCCGCCCGGCAGCGCAATCGGCGTTGGCCTACGCGCTCCCGGCCCGCTGCCTCCGGTCGAACGTGTACGCCAGCGTCCGTGCGCCCAGCACTCGAAGGCGAGGATGAGCACCTGACGATAGTGCTCGGAAAGCAGGCGGCGCGGATCGTGTTCCAGCTTTCACACATCGCGGGAAATATAACATTGATCGGCGTCGGCGTTATGTCGGCGTGAACATGACCAAATTCTTGACCACTCTCAGTATCAAACCATCGTAAATGGTATCAAAGCCGCCACGGTAAACAACTGATTCTTCAACAACTGAGGCATACCATTACACATTGTTGTGAGGGCCTAGTTGCCCTTTTAAGGCATGGGTCGATGGTTCGAGTCCATCCGCGCTCACCACATAACTATCGGAATCTGCGGGGTTCCTTTCGCACTCTTCACGAGTCACAACTCGCTCGCGCCTACGCTCACCTGTCAGAAGCTCGATCGTGGGAGCGGATTCCAGAACTCCCCACTCCACGGCAAGGTGAAGCACTCTTCGGAGCACTCGCAGCGAGCTGTTTATAGAGCCAGCCTGAAGACGTTGAGTCAGCCGGTAAGGAGCAAACTGGGCGTGATTCTGTCTCGTCCCGAATTGCAATGACGGGTGGGGGCGCCTCAGGAACTAGCCCGCTGCAACACAGGCGCTCTGGGCGCGACACACTCGGTCAGAGCTGCCGTTTGTTGACTGGTCGCTGCCGTGTCCGTAAGATGAAGCGACCGGAAAGCTAGGCGTCCCACGAATGATCGGCCAACCCGTCTCGCACAGCCGTTCCGTCATAAAATTCGGCGGCGTTTGCAAAACGCGCGTGCGTGCGCTCCATTGGTCGCAGAGTGTACCAAGGCCGAGGTGGGCACTTTTCGTCCAGACAGTGGCGCTCATCCTCGTTGCGCTGGCCCCAAAGGCGCAGGCTCAGGGGTTGACCACTCCGCCCGCCGCTACTGCTCCTTCATCGTCGTCCAGCGCCGCCGACCGCGTCTACCGTAACGGCGTCATCTTTACGGCTGACGCCCGGAACCGAACTGCCGAGGCGCTGGCGATTCGCGACGGACGAATTGTCTACGTCGGCAGCAACCAGGGCGTTGCGCCTTTTGTTGGTGCGGCCACGGTGTCGGTGGACCTAAAAGGCCGGTTCCTGATGCCCGGCCTCATCGACGGCCACATGCATCCGCTCGAAGCCGGGGTACAGCTCTTGAAGTGCAGTCTCAACTATGAGTCGCTCACGATCGCCGAAATGCAGCGACGCATCCAGACCTGCCTTGACCACTCGGCGTCCAAAGACGCGAATGCGTGGCTCGAGGTGGTGAACTGGTTCCAGGAGAGCATGCGCCCCGCGGGCGTGAAAACGAGCCGCGCCACACTCGATGCGCTGAAAACGACTCGACCGATTCTCGTCATCTCCTCGTTCGGGCACACCGCACTCGCCAACACACGTGCCCTCGCACTCGCCAGGATTACGGCTGGCACCCCGGACCCAATCGGCGGCAAGATCTGGCGGGACGATCATGGCGAGCCTACGGGCCTACTCGAGGATAGCGCGTATGCCGTGTTCTCCGACCTCCTGCCGAAGCCGACGGACGTGGAGTACGTGGCAGCCGCAACGGCAGCACTCAAGGCAATGAGCCGCCAGGGCATCACAAGTTTCCTCGACGCGGCCGCTCCGTCGGAGTCCATGTCTGCATTTACGGCTCTACGCCGCGCCGGAGGCCTGACGGCGCGGGCGCACTTCGCACCCGTGATCGAGCCCAAGGAGGCTGGCGATTTGGCCGGCGCTGTGGCCCGGGTCGTCGAATTTGCGAAGCAATATGACGACGGCGCGATCGCGCGCACCCCCGGCATCACGGTCCGAAATGCCAAGATGTTTCTCGACGGTGTGATCGCGGCTCCTGCGCTCACGGGCGCGGTTAGCGAGCCGTACCTGACGAATGCCGGAACCGCGGAGAAGCCGCACTGGGTGCCCGGCCCCAGTCGCGGACCTGCAGTCTACTTCCCTCCGGATGCTCTGGCCACCGTGCTCGTGGAACTCGGTCGCGCCGGGATCGATCCCCACATGCATGCCGACGGGGATGGCGCCGTCCACGCGGCGCTCGATGGCATTACAGCACTCCGGAAGGCACTGCCCACCGCCGACATCCGTCCCGCCATTGCGCACGACGAGATTGTTGTGCCTGCCGATTTCCCGCGCTACAAGATGCTGGGCGCGATCCCGGTACTGTCGTTCCAATGGGAAAAGCCTGCGGGGGATACGCTGGGGCTGACGAACTACTTCGGCCCTGCGCGAATGAAGATCCTGGAGCCAGCCGGATTCCTGGAAGCGGCCGGAGCCCGCATCGCCTTCGGTAGCGACTGGCCGGTCGACAAACTGGACGAATGGTTTGCCCTGAAGGTGGGCGTGACGCGGACAAACTCGCCCAGTGCGCCACCCGAGTATGGTGGCCGGCTCGGTGACGATCCGGGCTTGTCGCGGGAGGCTGTGCTCCGGGCCGCGACTATCAACGCGGCCTATGAGCTTCACGAGGACGAGGCAACCGGGTCGATCGAGGTTGGCAAGTTCGCTGACATCATCGTGCTCGACCGCAATCCACTCAAGGTGCCAGCCGAGGAGATCGCGAAGATCCAAGTTCTGGAAACCGTGGTGGGAGGCAACACCGTGTACGAGGCTTCCGCGGTCCCTGGCGAGCAGTAGAACCTATGCGATGTCCCTTGGCGCCTGCTGCGGATAGCGGGCGGTTAACGGGTAATCCGGAAGTTATCGGTTCTGGTCGCGGACCTCAAGCTGGGTCTTTCGTTTGTCCGGCAGTAACAGAAGAAACGGAAGTCTTAGTTTGCGGAGATTGTCAGAACAACAAGCTCTGAGGCGGCGACGGTTCGCGATCTAGCGGCCTCGCACAATCCGCATCATCGTTCAGCACCCGATTGACTCTTGTGCTGACCGGATACAGGCGCATAACGGTGGAGTCGAAAGGCTTCAGCATCTCGGACACTGACGCTGCCTTGCGGAAACCTGGGTCCAGCCACAGATCGTAGTGGTGAGGATTCAGAATGACTGGCATCCGGTCGTGAATGCCGGCCAGCAGAGAATTTGGGGTGGTCGTCAGGATGGTGCAGCTTTCTACTACATCGCCTTGCGGGCACCTCAGCGCTTTTGCGTCTTGGTTTCCGCTGCGGCGGCATTCGCGGTCAGGATGAATGCGGTCGCGGCATCGACCACGTATTCGTTTTCATACCACAGGAACGGCCAGGCATCTTTCAATTCGGGGAAGTCGGGTTGGATGATGACTACGCCGGGAATCATGCCGCCGGGGATGAAGGTGTAGTCGGCGCGATTGTTGCCGTAGCCGATCAGCTTGGAGTTCGTTCCCACGCCCGACACGTAGGAAACATTCGACACGGGATGGGTGCCGAGCACGTAGTCAAAGCCACGCAGAGTGTATTCCGGGCCGATGATTTCTGGAAATGCCTGGTGCAGGAAATACATCTGGATGGCAAATCCGGTGGCCTGGCCCGACCCGCCCCAGGTGCCCAGTCCGATGGGAACGCCGTACGGATTCCTGGCCAGATTCTCGTCGAGCTTGGCTTTATAAACCCGCAAGTCCGCGCTGAGGCTGGCCTTGAATTCGGCGTCCATGAACGGCAGAGCGCGAGCTGCGGTCCATCCCTCGAAGGCGAATCGTTCCTGGATGACGGGCAGCAGGTCCTTCAGGCGCTGCCGGTAAACCGCTCCGCCCTGGGTCGCGATCAGCAACTCGACCGCCGCTTTGGTTTCTTCATCGCGCAGATCGCCTCCCGTAGTGTTGAAAGAATGAAACATTGCGGGTGCGCTCTTGTGTTCTTCATCCCAGACTTGCACAGCCGTGGTCAGGCAGTCATCTGCCATCTTGTCGTCGAATCCGCGCAGCACGCGACTGGCGGCGGCGAGGGCGGAAGCCGCGTCGTAATTCAGAGGCGTGGTGTGAGTGGTAAACGCCCACCGGTCGTCGGGCACGCCGGAATACTCTCCGTCGGCTCTTGAGAGCGTCGAGTTTGGAGGAATAGATCTTTCCGTCGGTCTTCGACGCCCCGTCCCCCAGGTGCGTGTACTGTTCGAGTGTGGGCGCGACGATGCCGGGAATCGCATGGCCGAAGATTTTGTATTGCGCCAGCAGCAGGAGCACGCCGTGCTCAATTTGCTGGATCGCGTCCGGGACGCCGTCGGGCTTGCGAATCTGCACGTAGCGGGCTGTTTCATCGACGCTGGTCTCATCCCAATCGACGTCGAAGTTTTCTCGCGCCAGCGTGAGGTCGGTAATCACGCGGGAATGGGTCTGAGTACGCAGATCAAAATCTCCGGCGTCGTACCAGCCTCCGACGTTGATACCGGGAATATGCTCTCCGGGAGCAAAAGGCGAATCGGTGGTGGGGCCCTGGGCGTAGCCGTCAAAGTGGGTGTAGCTGACGGGGGCCTGGCGGGCATCGTCGAGATGCGACGCGCCGTGCCAGATGCGGTATCCCTCGCGGACTTTGACGTGGTCCATCTGCTCCGCCAGGTAAGTGTCGAGCGAGGCGTGCCAGATTCCATCGTAAAGGTCAGGGGCGATCCGGAACAGGCCGTGGTTGCGGCCGGCATATTCGATGGTGTAGATGCCGGGTTCGCGGACGGCGGAGAAATCGAAATGCGCGTACTGGTAGCGCAGCCACTTGCCCCACGGTTTCAGCTTGCCGCGAAACACTTCGTGAAATTCGCCATCTGGCGTCAGGCGCAGGACTCGTGCGGTCTTGGGCGAGTCATCGAGGGGGTCGAGTTCGACCACGGCAACCTTGGTTCGCTCGGGCGTGTAGCCGACTTGATTGAAGGCAACCACCGGTTGCCGAATCCATCCCGCCACCACGTTGGGATGAACGTGCCACGTCACCACGTTTCCGGACTTGCCGGAGGGAATCAGCGAGCGGACTACGAACCATCCGTTTTGCGCCTGGTTGCGACCGTCAAACAGCATGACCGAGCTGTCGTCAGAAGTGATGGTCACCCGGGTCAGCGGATCTTCTGGAGACAGCACGATCTGCCGGCCCTGGGCCAGGGCTGCGGGCTCGACAGTTCCATCGGATTGCTTGAGCATGGGGCCATCGGGGTGGCGAGGGAAAATACCGACTTGATGGTCGAGAATGAAAGTCTTTCCGAAGTAGGTGGTGGGAAGGAATTCAAGATTCAGTCCCGCTTTGCCCGCGAGAGCGGCCGGCAGCGACTGGTCCAATTGAACCGCCACGCGGAAACCGCCGGGCTCGGGTTGCAGATCGATGCGGTAGGTAAATCCGTACTTCTCATAAGAGCAGGAAGCGGAGACTTCATCGTCCGCCGGACCGCGCTTGCGTTTTTGGCAATGAGGAATCGCGTCCCACTGGGCCGGCGTCGGCGAAAGCCGCAGGTCGCCGTTGGTGGCGATGCGTTGATCATGCAAAATCAGTTCAACTCCGCTCATTTTCTGGTCGCCAAAAACGTCGTGATAGGAGTTGTGAAACAACAGTACACTCAGGCCGTGAGTTTCAAGCGAGCCGTTGGACGTGAGATGAAGCTCAGAGGCAGGGGAGAATGTGGAAAGGGCAGACAGTAACATCAGGATGGGGCCGAGTCGTTTCATTGCGGGGGAGTATATCAGGGGGAATTCCGGGGGGATCACGCGATGAGGACATTGGGGTGATCCAGTAGCACCCTTCGTTTGAACGGTGTGCTGATTCAGCACCCGTGGCCTCCTTTGCGAACTTGTTTTTGCGCGCGGTTCAAGCTCCTTTTACCGCAAAGGACGCGAAGAGGACCGCAAAGTTCGCAAAGCACACGAACGCGGATATGTGCCGGCCATTTCCGGAGCCGAACTTTGCTATCATTGCCGTGTTCTTTGACCATAGGATGACGAGCGTATAGAAGTGATCGCCGTTGAGAAATGCTGAATTGAGGAAAGCATATGAAGAAGATCATCATCAGTTTCTGTTTGCTGTCCCTGCTGGTATTGCCCGTCCTGGGTCAGGACAAGGAAGAGGACCGGGTAGCGAATGCGGGGAAAGTCATCAAAGAGATCATGAATATTCCGGACGATGTCCCGCAGGACGTGATTGATAAAGCGGACTGCGTTGTGGTGTTGCCTTCGGTGATCAAGTTCGCCTTCGGGATCGGGGGCAGCTATGGCCGGGGAGTGATGACCTGCCGTAGCGGCAAGACTTTCCACGGCGCCTGGAGCGCTCCTACCATGATGGCGCTGGAAGGCGGAAGTTTCGGATTGCAGCTGGGCGGGCAGGCGACGGACTTTGTGCTGTTGCTCATGAGTCCGAGATCAGCCTCCAGCATCCTGAGCAGCAAGGTGAAGCTTGGCGGTGACGTTTCAGCAGCCGCTGGGCCGGTGGGACGCAACGCTTCTGCCGAGACGGACGTCAGTCTGCGAGCGGAGATTCTCTCCTACTCCCGCGCCCGGGGACTGTTCGCAGGAATATCACTGGCTGGGTCAACCCTGCGTCCCGACAATGACGCTAACAAGAAGCTCTACGGAAAAGAAGTAAGCGCGAAAGACATCGTGTTTAACAAAGCCGTAGCTGCTCCCAAATCCGCCAGTGTGTTGCTGGCCACGCTGCGGAAGAGGTCGCCCAAAAACCTGTCGAAATAGTGAAACCGATTTGCCGCACTCCTCGAGGGGAACGCCGGGCCGACTCTGAAACAGGAAGTTCTCCTGACTTTCAGCCCGTCCCAGCCCGGCGTTCCTCCCGACTTTGCCTGCAGCCAATTTTCGCCAGGAAGCCTGGCTTGAGTTCAGCGCATTCCGTACAAGGTGACCTTGGGGCGCCTGCTCCAGTGGTCCTTGCCGTACCAGAGGTCCACGCTCTGGATCATTCGGCGGTCGCCCGGCAGATCGATAGCGCGTGTTTTTCCGCCGTCGGGGATGCGTGCCCGTATCGGAATCTCTTCCTGGGTGCCATTTCCGAAGCGCACAATGACGCGCTCAAAATTAATTGCGCCACCACTGATCCGCAATTGGATGGCCCGGAAAGATCCGTCCGACCTGCCTACCTTGATGCTGTCATGGTCCATGGAGCCATCCACATGGGAGTCTCCGAGGTATGTCCAGCGTCCTCGTCCTCTTTGGGCATATACGGACGTGCAGAAAAGGAGAACAAGCACGAAACTAACCGCCCATTTACTGTGGTTCTTTGACATCGGCCTTTCCTTTCTCGAAGTATTGGGAGGCGCGGAGCTATATACAGAGGTAGAGCGATCCGGCTCGACTCCATCGTTGAGGAGCTTTCACGATTCTATTTCGGCCTCCCCTGCGACTCAAAGATTAATTCAAAACCAGGGAGCGTCCTAGTTTCAAACTAGGACACCGTCCAAGGCTGTGTGATGGCTGATTCAGCCTTGGCGTCCTTTGCCCCTCAAGGTTTTTCAACGATCACGCGAGATCAAACCCTTTACCGCAAAGGACGCGAAGGAGTCCGCAAAGGTCGCAAAGAAAAACTTCCACTGCGCCCTGAGGTCAGAACACCCGGCCGAGTTGGAAGAACCACTTGCGATGTCCGCTGTCGCCAATGCTTCCCCCGAAGACCAGAGGTCCTACGGCAGTCTCGGCCAGAATGCCAATGGCAACGTCGTTGGGAAACTTGCTGGCGTCGGGAAAGCCGTACATCTTGCCAAACTCGTAGGCGCCGATGGCATAGACTTTCTTCCCGGCCAGCGAAGGTAGGGTGAGCAGATCGTGCAAATATCCGGCGCGGAAGAAATAGTACTGGTCGCCAAACAGTTCATTGGTACCGTAGGCGCTGAGCCGATTGGAACCGCCGAGAAAGAACTGGGGATACCCGTTGCTGGTGGAACCGAAAGTGGTCCCGCCTTCGCTGACCACGAACAAAGACGCTGGCTTGGTAATGGGCTGGAAGTATCCGATGCGGGCATCCCCAACCGGAAAGCTGTTGGTCTGGCCGGGGCTGGTGTCATACCACTGGAAATTCGACTCCGCGCTCACGCCCCGCCGCGGGATGACGGGATCGTCGGTGTGGTCAAACAGCCAGCGAAAGCGTGCCGCCCCGGTCCTTCCGCTGATGGACGAGAATTCCGGCGTACCCAGACGCAGCCTGGCGTCGAGGGTGCCCACTTCGTAGCCGAAACGGACTTCGCTGAAGCGGCTGAATCCGTATCCGATATCACCGCCGATCTCGGTGCGGTTAAACCGGTACTCGGCCAGGGGGTCGCTCTTGCGGTAGATCTTGAAAGCCGAGCTGCCGGCGGCGGCGTGGGGAGCGAAGAACCACTTGCTGGATGGCGAGAATGGACGGTAGAGCTCGCTCTCGATTCCATAAGTATTGCCAAAAATAAAATCGGTGCGCCACTCCGACCGGTAGCCGGCAACGTCGAGGAGGGTCAAGCGCGTGGCCAGAGTGAAATCCACATCGTTGCTCTCCGATCCATCTACTTCAAAGCCCAATTGCAGGGTGGGCGGGGCGTAAAGTTTCTCGTGCACGGTCACCAGCAACCCATCCTGCCCGTTCTGCTGTGTGATCTGGTAGCCCGCGGTATCGTACCGACCGATTCCGGTCAGCCGCGTGAGCAGGCTTTCAAGTTGGTGGGTGTTGATCGGTTTTCCAGCCTGGGGTTGCAGGAATCGCTCTATGTTTTTCTCCGCCTCCGGACTCGTGCCCTGCACTTTCACAAATTGCGGAACCGGGATACCGCTTTTCCGCTGGGACTGTCGCCGCTCCATGTATTGCTCCCAGGCCGTATCATCCAGCGCGTAAGTCTCGAGCAGGCGCGATTTCTGGGCCGCTGCTTCGGTGCCTTTCTCGATGATCTCTTTCGATTTCGCGTAGTCGAGTGAACTGAAATCCTGCAATCCGACGTTTACCACCAGGTCCGCCCCAGCCAAGCCACGAATCTCATTGCCCGCAACCACCACGTCGATGGAGCGCCCCAGAATGGCAAAGAGGGATTGGATCTTGTCGGCCTCAGCAGGCGAGGTCTGCAGATGCACACCGATCACAATGTCCGCGCCCATGGAGCGCACCACGTCCGTCGGCAGGTTGCCCACCAGCCCGCCATCGACATAGACGTGCTCCCCTTCGCGGATGGGAGAGAAAAGGCCGGGTATCGCCATGGTCGCACGCATGGCGGTCGAAAGTGATCCATCTTTGAATACGGCTTGTTTCCCACTCACCAGATCGGTGGCCACACAGCGGAAGGGAATAGGAAGATCGTCAAACGATTGCACGCTTGAATAAGCCAGCGTTTCCCGGTCGATCAGGAGGCTGATCTGCTGGCCTGCGTTCAATCCTCCGGGCAGCACCAAACCGTGACGCAGTCCCAGCACAATCGAGTTGGGAAATGCGACCTTGTCCTCTTTTCTTCGGAAGGACAGGTCTTCATAGGGTAAGGCTCCGCCCAGGATGACATCCCAATTCTGCTCTTCAACCAACTGGCGAAGCTGTTGCGGACTTTTTCCGGTGGCGTAGAGCCCGCCCACCAACCCGCCCATGCTTGTGCCTGCGAGGTAGTCAATTGGAATGTGGTGGTCTTCAAACCACTGCAGCACGCCGATGTGCGCCAGTCCGAGCGCCCCGCCGCCTTCAAGGGCCACGCCGATCTTCAGCCGCGGCTTGGAGGGTGGCATGGTTTGCTCCGCCGGGGTCGAATCTGACGCCGAAGCGGGACTGGCTTGAGCAGCAGGCACCTCCTGCGCCGGGGAAAGAGGGCAGAGCAATAACAAGCAAAAGAGTGCGTGCAGGCTGCCGCGCATGAAAAGCTCCCTTCAAACGAATTGCGAGGACGCAGTTGGGGGTGACAAACAAGTTTCGCCCAGCCTGACAATTCACACAAGCCAGCGTTCCCTTTGCGTTCTTTGCGGCATTTCTTTGCGTCCTTTGCGGTTAAAGGTTTTGATCCCGCTCGCATCGCCCAAAAAACCTCAACCGCAAAGGACGCAAAGAAATACCGCAAAGGGCGCAAATGAACAGTCGAGAATGACGCGGCATCTGCATCCGGTGTAAATTAACTGGCGAATATTTGAAGAGGGTCAACTACGGGTGATGAAAACCATTAAGGGTCCGGCAATATTTCTGGCGCAGTTCGCCGCTGATGCTCCTCCGTTCAACAGCCTGCAGCATATCGCGCATTGGGCGGGCAGCCTGGGCTATAAAGGCGTACAGATTCCGTCGTGGGACGGACGCCTGTTTGATCTGAAACGCGCCGCGGAAAGCAAAACCTATTGTGATGAAGTACTCGGCACTTTGGCCACCCACGGTCTGCATCTCACTGAACTTTCCACTCACCTTCAAGGCCAACTGGTTGCCGTGCATCCTGCCTATGACCTGATGTTTGACGGGTTCGCGCCGGAGCAGGTCCGTGGAAACCGGCAAGCGCGGCAGGAGTGGGCGGTGGAGCAACTGCGGTTTGCAGCCAAGGCGTCGGCAAATCTGGGCGTCAAGGCCCATGCCACTTTTTCCGGAGCTCTGGCCTGGCCCTACATCTACCCCTGGCCGCAACGCCCTGACGGTCTCATCGAGACCGCGTTCGAAGAGTTGTCGGTTCGCTGGCTGCCCATCCTGAATGCATTTGAGGAGGCAGGGGTGGATCTGTGCTTCGAGATCCATCCCGGCGAAGACTTGCACGACGGAGTCACATTCGAGATGTTTCTGGAGCGGGTCAAGAATCATTCCCGCTGTAACCTGCTGTTCGATCCCAGTCATTTTGTGCTGCAGCAACTCGACTATCTGCAATTCATCGATCTCTATCACGAGCGCATCAAAATGTTCCACGTGAAGGATGCGGAATTTAATTCCTCGGGACGGCAGGGCGTCTACGGAGGCTACCAGCCGTGGATCGACCGGGCGGGACGGTTTCGCTCGCTGGGAGACGGGCAGGTTGACTTCGCCGGTATTTTTTCCAAACTTACACAATACGGCTTCGATGGCTGGGCGGTGATGGAGTGGGAATGCTGTATAAAGAGTGGCGAGCAGGGAGCCGCCGAAGGAGCTCCTTTTATTGCGCGTCACATGATTCAGGCGGCGAATCAATCGTTCGACGACTTCGCCGGTTCCGGTGCCGATCAGGCCGCCAATCGCCGAATGCTGGGGCTGGAGTGAAGCTGTCAGCCGAGAGCTGACAGCTGAAAGCTGAGAGCTATGAGTCTTGAAATAAAGCGCGACGACAAATCGGGACGCCGGCTGCGACTGGGCATGGTCGGAGGTGGTCCGGGCGGCTTCATCGGAGCGGTGCATCGCATTGCCGCTCGACTTGACGATCGTTTCGAGTTGGTGGCGGCGGCGCTGTCTTCCGATCCCGCACGCGCTCGGGCCGCCGCGCTGGACCTTCACATTGTCCCGGAGCGCGCCTACGGCAGTTTTGCGGAAATGGCTTCGGCGGAAGGGGCCAGAGAAGATCGCATCGATGCCGTCGCCATCGTGACCCCGAACCATCTGCACTATGCGCCGGCGAAAGCATTTCTCGAGGCCGGCATTCACGTCATTTGCGACAAGCCTCTCACCACTACGCTGGAAGACGCGCTGGACCTGGCCCGGACCGTGCGCCGCACCGGTCTCCTGTTCGCCGTGACTCACAACTACACCGGCTATCCCCTGGTGCGACAAGCTCGCCAGATGGTGGCCGACGGCGAGCTGGGAGCGATCCGCGTGGTACAGGTTGAGTATGCGCAAGACTGGCTGGCCACGCCCCTGGAGAAGACCGGCCAGAAGCAGGCCGTTTGGCGTACGGATCCAGCTCAGAGCGGCCCTGCGGGCTCGCTGGGCGACATTGGAACTCACGCCTACAATCTCGCCTGTTTTGTTAGCGGATTGAATTGCCGCGAGCTGGCCGCCGAACTCTCCACTTTCGTGCCTGGACGCCGGCTCGATGACAATGTGCAAATCATGCTGCGCTTCGCGGAAGGCGCTCGCGGTTTGCTCTGGGCGAGCCAGGTCGCTACCGGAAACCGAAACAATTTGCGGCTGCGTATCTTCGGAGAAAAGGCGGGCATCGAATGGCGGCAGGAAGAACCGAACTGCCTGTGGTTCGCTCTGCTGGGCAAGGCTCCGACTCTGATCTACCGTGCGGGGCCGGGTGCGACTCCGGTGGCCGCGCACGCCAGCCGTCTGCCGGCAGGCCATCCGGAAGGATATCTCGAGGCCTTCGCCCAGTTGTACACCGACGTGGCGGAACAGATCAGCGCCCGGGTGGAGAGTCGCTCCGCGGCCTCGTCTTCTTTACTCGTGCCCACGGTCGAGGATGGGGTGGCCGGGATTCGCTTTATTTCCGCAGTTCTCGAATCGTCCAGCCGCAACTCGGCCTGGACTGCTCTCTCCGGTGAACGCTGAATCCTCGCTCTGATTTCCCTGATTTGGCGCGCACTGCTTATTTTGTAGTAAACATCTCGACAAGCGAGTAGTGTTGACCAGTCTCTTTAGCGCATCTTCCCGCCGCGCCTCACGGTGACGGTTTCCTGCGAAATCAGACGGTATCAGATTCGCAAGGAGCCGTTATGGCTGAGAAATTCTCTCGTCTTCGTGTGAAGACGGATGGTCAAGCCCCTCTCACAATCGATGCGCAGCCCGTGGAGAATGAGATTCTGCTGGGTTTGCCGGCGAAAGAACGCGATGCGGTCTTTCCGCAGTTAACTTTCGTCGATCTCAGAACGCACGATGTGCTGCTTGAACCCGGTGAGCCGATCAAGTTTGGCTATTTCCTGAATAGAGGAATGACTTCAATACTCACCGTCCTGGCCGACGGTAAAAGCGTGGAAGTGGGGTTGACCGGCAAGGATGGCTTTGTCGGTTTGCCCCTGCTCGTAGGCTTCAGCAGCGGTCCCACCCAGGCCGTGGTCCAGATCGCGGGGTCCGGCTTCAGAATCGGGGCCCGGGGCATCGCACAAGTCTTGCGCCAATGCCCAGTCCTGGCGAACCGCTTGCAACGCTACGTGCAGGTTCTGGCCATGCAGGGAACGCAGGTGGCCGCCTGCAATCGACTGCACGAAGTGGACGAAAGGCTGGCGCGCTGGCTGCTGATGTGTCAGGACCGGATCGGTTCCAACCTCGTGCCTTTGACCCAGGAATTTTTGGCTCACATGCTGGGCACGCGCCGGGCCAGCGTCACCGTCGCCGCCGGCATTCTGCAGAAGGCCGGTCTGATTACCTATTCGCGCGGCCACGTCAACATTGTTGACCGAAGCCGGCTGGAAGGCGCCTGCTGCGAATGCTACGAAATCATGCAGGAGCAGGACAGGAAATGGCGAACGGAAAAGACCGGCGATTGAGCCCTTGTAGCGCTGCCCGTCTCGGCGGTCGTCCGACGTTACGCCAGCACTGCATACTCCGTTTCTGAACCCAGGATCACAGAATTTTGTCTGCCACCCCAGTCCGCAGAGGCGGGCGCTCGCTTACAATAGCGTTGATGCAAACCAGCGGGCAAACGGGAACCAGGATGATCCGTGACTGGAAACAGTGGGAAGGCCAGATTGTGAATGGCACCTTCCCGCTCCGCCAATACCTCGGAGGCACCGAACATAGCGCCGTGTTCCTCACCGAACGCCGTGTTAGGGGGGAACCACAGAGGGCCGCGATCAAACTCATTCCGGCAGATCCGGCGACCGCCGAAATTCAACTTTTGCGCTGGGAGGCAGCAGCCAAGTTGTCCCATCCCCATTTGCTGCGACTCTTCGAGACTGGAAGCTGCCAGTTGGATAAGGTCGTCCTGCTGTTTGTGCTGATGGAGTACGCGGAAGACAATCTGGCGCAGGTTCTTCCTCATCGGGCGCTCACGCCGGAAGAAGTACGCGACCTGTTGGGGCCGGCGTTGGACGCCCTCACCTACATCCACGGCAAGTCGCTGGTCCACAGCCGCCTGAAACCGTCGAATGTCATGGCGGCGCAAGACCAGTTGAAGCTTTCGAGCGACAGCCTGCTCCGGAGCGGCGATGCGGCGGGCAGAACCGGTCCCCCCAGTGTGTACGACGCGCCTGAGGTGGCGAGTGGAAACATCTTGCCGGCATCGGACACCTGGTCGTTGGGAATGACGCTGATGGAAGCCCTCACCCAGCGCTTGCCGGCTTGCGAGGGAATCGCGGAACCTCTGCCGGAGACCGTGCCGGCGCCATTTATGGGAATCGCGCACTGTTGCCTGCGCCGGGACCCGCAGCGCCGTTGCACCGTGGCGGACGTTGCCGCTCGCCTGCAGTCAACCCCGTCCGCGTCGCCCCGGCCTTCGACCGTCCGGATACCGGCAGCATCGGCGAAGTGGCGCTACATTCTGCCTATTGCCGCGCTAGCCGTGTTGGCGGCCGCTCTGTTGTTTGGCCCCAAACTGCTCAACCGCCGACCCGCCGACCAGCAGACGGCTTCGGTCTCGTCCGAAGCGGCGGCTTCGCCTGCACCGGCGAGCACTCTGCCAAAGCCGGAGTCGACGCCAGCCCCTGCGGCCAAGCCATCGGCAGTCAAGTCATCGGCGGCCAAGCCCTCTGCCATCAAGCCCTCGGCCACGAAGCCGCGCAGTGAGCAACAAAATTCCGTGTCTGCTTCTTCGTTATCCCCGCCGGCTCCTGCCGCAAGCGCTTCGCCCGCCGGAGGTTCGGACCAGGGCAGAATCTTGCAACGAGTCACGCCCGCTGTTTCCCAGTCGGCGCTGAATACCATTACCGGCACGATCAGGATTCGGGTGAAGGTGGCGGTGGATGCCTCGGGCAACGTGGAGAAAGCCACGTTCATTTCCGCCGGGCCGAGCAAGTATTTTTCCGGCAAGGCGATGCAGGCTGCGCAACAGTGGAAGTTCGCCCCGGCTGAGGTGAACGGTCAGGCCGTTCCAAGCGCCTGGATCCTCCGATTCAGTGTCAGGAGATCAGGCACCGAAATGGATTCCGAGCCGAGCAAGCCCTAGCGAGTGAAAAGTCAGAGCCTGGACGCCCGTGGCACAAGCCGCTTGGGCGCCTTTCTGAGCCCGCGCCGCTATCATCCATGACGATCATACTTTCGCCCGTGTAATCGCGCGGTCCCCAGAAGAAATAGCTTTGGTGGCCGCTGATCGCCCACGGCAATCCATATTTCGGCCCGAAGAGATCGATCGCACCGGCTTGGCCATAGTTCTGGACAAAGATCGCCGTCTTCGCTCGAACATCCGGCGGCAAACTGTTGTAAACGCGCGCCACCGTCGCGACCATTTCCGGCCAGCCAAACTCTGACGCATAAATCTGCGGCAAGGGGCCCAGCTTGAGCGTCTCACTTGCAGGCAGCGAGAGGTGCAACGCGCGCGTGTAGCGAATGTACGTTTCGACCGGCAGCACCGGCGTGGCGAGCGGCGCAAGAATCGCGCCCGCCGCGATCAGCAGTGCCGGGTAGGCCACTCGCCGCCACCTTCGCTGCCGCGCCTCGAGCCACATTTCATACATGACGCTGCCGGCGGCGAACACCAGCGGAAAGGCGGGATAGAGGTAATACACGCGCGGACTCATCGTAACAATCACGCCCGCCGTAAACACCCACGCCCAGCCCAGCGCGCGAAATCTCTTCCCTTGCTCCGCCAACAAGAAAAACCATAGGCCTGCTAGCCACAAGGGCGCGGTCAACGGATTCATCGACCCAATTTCCTGAGCGAAGAAACTGAAGAAGCCCAGCGGCACGTTCCGCCCGCTGCGTCGAATGTTGGCCTGCAATTCGAGAAATGGAAAGTGGTGCCGAACATTCCACCAGAGATTCGGGGCAAAAATCACAAACGCGACCACCCCACCAATCCATAACCACCGATTCGCGAGCAGCTTCCGTTGCTTCGTGAGCAGTAGTCCGAGGACAATCCCAGCGCCGAAGATCATCATCGAGTACTTGTTCTCGAGACCGATGCCCGCGACCACGCCGAACCAAATCCACAGCCTCTCATTTCCGGTTTTGATGATGCGAATCACGAGATACGCGCAGGTCATCCAGAACAGTGGCTCGAACGCATACGCGGTTCGTAATGCGCCTTCGAGAATGTCAGGCGCCACCTTCGCCAGGAGCACTCGCGTCGAGCCCTTTCGTCCCCATCCACCCGGAACGGGAGAGAAAATCTCAGGCTCATCCTCAACCATTCCTGCCTGTTCCTCCGGGCTGAGCAACAACACGCCGTAGCCTTTCGACTCAAGCGAGAGCGTGGCGAAAATCTTTCCTCCCACCCGGAAGTCGGCTTGGCCAAAATGGGAGCCTTCGGTTGCCTCGGGCAAGCCCAGGGCGAGACGTCTAAAGTTTGCTCCGGTCAATCGGCTGCCTCGCTTCAATAACAGAGATTACGGGATCAAGTTGCCCATTGTATTTACAAAACAATAGTTTACAGACACCCGCAGGCCGCGAAAAATGTTCGGGCGGAGCGTGGCGGCGGTGGGCCCATGCAACTTTATTGATGCGTCTCATTCAGAATATTCATCCAACGAACCCTAGAAGTAGATTGACAGGCATCGCCCAGCTATCTACCATCGATAGGTTGCATGTTCAATTCCAGCTTATCCCGCTGCCAGTGTTGTACTTGTTGTTGTATGCGTGTGTCCACTGGCGCCCGGGGGCCGCTGACCTAAGAACCATTTAGAAATCGGCAATTATACCCACCGCCAGTGCAACCACTGGCGGTGGGTTTTTTTGTGGTCCAAAACTCCTATGGCAAATGCAGTTACAGAAACGAAAGCGCAGCGGGTCGAGCGGCTGAAGCGGGAGAAAAATCCATGGGAAGGCCTCGATGACATCCGCAAGTTCGCGCGCGAGGGCTTCGATTCCATTACGCCGGAGTGGCTGGGCACGTACTTCCGCTGGTGGGGCGTGTACACGCAAGGCGATGGCGCCGGCGTGATCGGCGGAAAAAACGGGGAAGGGAAGGCGCTGCCGTTCTTCATGGTGCGCATCCGGATCCCCAATGGTCTGCTCCAATCTCACCAGCTTCGAACGATTGCAAATGTCACCGAGAAATATGCTCGCGGCACAGCCGACTTGACGGTGCGGCAGAACATTCAGTTGCACTGGGTGACAATTCAAGACCTGCCCGAGCTGCTCGATGGATTGTGGAGTGCCGGCCTCACCACCAAGGGTTCCTGTGGCGACGACGCACGCAACATCACCGGTTGCCCCCTCGCGGGGGTCGATGCTGATGAGATCTGCGATGCCTCGTCCCTGGCACTTGAAGCCAACCGCCTTTTCGTCGGCAACGGCGATTTCTACAATCTGCCACGCAAATTCAAAATCTGCATTACCGGATGCCGGGTGTGGTGCGCCTATCCCGAAATCAACGACGTCGGTCTGACCGCAATTCACCGCGGGGGCCAGGATTCTGAGGTTGGTTTCTCTTTGCGAGTGGGCGGCGGTCTATCGACTGACCCGCATCTGGCGCTTCGCCTCAATGCTTTTGTGCACCAGCAGCAGGTGATTCCGGTTCTTAAAGGAGTCGCGGAGATTTTTCGCGACAGCGAAAAGCTACGCGAAAGCCGGGAGCGCGCGCGGCTCAAGTTCCTGTTCCTGAAGCACGGCTGGACCGCCGAGAGCTTTCAGGAAGAACTGGAGCGGCGCATCGGCTTTCATCTCGACCCGGCGGCGGAGGAAAAACCGCCCGTGGACGTTTATCGCGATCACGTCGGAATCCATCCCCAGAAGCAAGCGGGATATTCGTACGTGGGAGCGGCGGTGCTGAGGGGGCGAATCTCAGCCCAGCAAATGCGCGCGGCGGCTGACGCAGCCGATCGCTTTGCATCGGGTGATCTGCGCACCACCAACATGCAGAATCTGCTGATCGTCAATGTGCCCAACCGCAACGCGGAGGCCCTGGCGCACGAACTGGAAGCCAACAAGATGCCCGTGGGCGGCTCGCCGTTCTGGCGGGGCGTGGTGGCATGCAGCGGCTCGGAATTCTGCAAAATCGCGATCACCGAGACCAAGAGCTTTTCCCGCTGGCTGGTTGAAGAACTCGAAGAGCGGCTGCCCGGTTTTGAGCAGCACCTGAAGCTGCACGTCACCGGATGTCCCAACAGTTGCGGCCAGCACTGGATCGCCGACATCGGCCTCGAGGGCAAGAAGATCAAGGTGGATGGCCGCCAGCAGGACGCCTATTACTTCTGCGTGGGCGGCGCGGTCGGGCTGCACCAGTCAGTCGCGCGTCCGATCGGCTATCGCTGCCTGGCCAGTGAAGTCCCGGACGCCGTCGAGCGCCTCTTGCTCCGCTATCGGGCCGAGCGGTCGCCCGACGAAAACCTGCGCCACTACTTTGCCCGCCATAGCGATGAGGAGTTGCGCGAGTGCCTGGCGGGAAAGTTTCTGCCCGCAGTCGAGCGCGATCCGTCGCCAGGAAAGGTGCCGCATGCGGTCGAGGGCTAGAAAAGGAATTAGCACTGTCATCCTGAGCGCAGCCAGTCCATTCGCTCGCGAATGGACCGGCGGAGTCGAAGGACCCCTAGGAGCTCATGAGCGGCGGAAGGCGATTCTTTTATGAAGTGTTGCGGCACACTGAAGCATGACGTGAAGCATATAGGGGTCCTTCGACTGCGCGGCTGCTTCGCTTTGCGAAGCCGCCACTCCGCTCAGGATGACAAGGCTCAGAAGGTTTGGATGCCATGACACTGTTTCCCATGTTCGTGAAACTCGAAGGCCGCTCCTGCCTGGTAGTCGGCGCCGGCACTGTCGGCGAGCCGAAGATCAACAGTCTGCTGGAGGCCGGCGCATCGGTCCGCGTAGTCGCCCTTCGCGCCACGGCCCCGGTTGCTGAATGGGCGCAGGCCGGAGCGATTACCTGGGAGGCACGAGAGTTCAACAGTGCCGACCTCGACGGCACTTTCCTGGTCATTGCAGCCACCAGTTCCCGGGATGTGAATGCCGCGATTTTCGACGAAGCCCGGCGGCGAAACATTCTATGCAACGTGGTCGATGATCCCGAGCACTGCGATTTTTACTATCCCGCAGTCGTGCGCCGCGGAGATCTTCAGTTGGCCATTTCGACCAACGGCCACAGCCCCGCGCTGGCGCAGAGGATCCGGCGCGAGCTGGAAATTCAGTTTGGTCCGGAATATGGCGAGTGGCTGGAAGAATTGGGACGCACAAGGCAGCGGCTGTTTGCCAGCAAGATCGATCCTGAGGTGCGGCGTCAACTGCTGCACCAATTGGCCAGCCGCGAGGCGTTCGAAAAAGCGCAGGCAGCAGAATTCAATATAGAAGAAAGTAGTCTGGAGAAAATTTCATGACCGGTAAGGTGTACCTGGTGGGAGCAGGTCCGGGCGATCCCGAGCTGCTGACCCTGAAAGCCCTTAAGCTTCTGAAATCGGCCGATGTCGTGCTGCACGACGATCTGGTCGGAGCGGAAATCCTGGCCTTTATTCCATCCTCGACGCAAGTCCATAACGTGGGCAAGCGTTGCGGACACAAGCGCATCACCCAGGCTGAGATCCACGCGCTTCTGGTGCAGAATGCGCTGCTGGGTTTGCAAGTGGTCCGCCTCAAGAGCGGCGACCCGCTCATCTTCGGCCGCGCCGGAGAGGAGATGGAGGCTTTGCGCAAGGCGGGCATCGAGTTCGAAATCGTCCCCGGCGTCACGTCTGCATTTGGGGCCGCGGCCAACGCACAGATTCCGCTCACCCATCGGCAAGTTTCCTCGGCATTGGTGCTGGTCACCGGCCATCACGCCGGCAGCGACGAATTTGCTGACTGGCCGGCCAGGATACCCACCGATGCGACGGTTGTCGTCTACATGCCCGGCTACGACTATCGGAGCACCGCGCAGCAGCTCCGGCGCGCCGGCGTGCCGGCCACGACTCCCTGCGCCATCGTCTCGCAAGCCACGGCGCCGGACGAGCAAGTTCATGTCACGACCGTGGAAGATCTGCATACATCTCCGCGGCTGCCTTCCCCTACGTTGCTGGTGGTTGGCGAAGTGGTGCGACTGGCGAAGCCGGCTTCGCCGCGCCAGGAAGTTGCATGGCAGGGTGATTTCGTCTCGATGGTTTCGGCCTTGTCGGCCGCTCAGGAGAGTGCGGAGTGAAAGACCACGCGGAGCTGATACCGGCCGAAGCGGAAACATGGCGGCCGGAAGAAGTATTGAGCTGGGCCTTTGCTACCTACGGAAAAGACGTAGCCATCGCTTCGGGCTTCGGGGTTGAGGGCATGGTGCTGCTCGATCTGGCTTCGCGGGTAGGCCCGGACTTTCGAGTCTTCACCCTGGATACGGAATTCCTCTTTCCTGAAACCTACGATCTAATGGACCGCGTCGAAAAGCGCTACGGAATCAAGATCGAGCGCGTCTACAGCACGCTGACCCCGGAGGAGCAGGAACGCAAACATGGTGCGGCGCTTTGGAGCCGCGATCCCGACCAGTGCTGCGGGTTGCGCAAGGTCGAGCCGCTCAGGACGAAACTTACGGAATTGCGCGCCTGGATCACCGCCATTCGCCGCGACCAGACATCCTCGCGCGCTTCAGCCCGCAAAGTGGAGTGGGACCCAAAGTTTCACTTGCTGAAGATCAATCCCATCGCCGACTGGAGTGCGCCGATGGTCTGGAGCTACGTGCTCAAGCACAATGTTCCCTACAATCCCCTGCATGACAAGAACTATCCCAGCATCGGATGCACGCACTGCACCCGAGCCATCCGCCCGGGAGAAAGCACCCGCGCGGGACGCTGGTCCGGTTCCGGCAAGACCGAGTGCGGGCTGCACGTGGCAGCCCCCGCAGCCATCGCGCCCCTGGTAGCAATCAAAGTCAAAAGCTCATTCGGCTGTGAAGAGAGCTGACAAAGAGCAGATTGGTCAACCACGAAGAACACCAAGATTCACCAGGAAAAACCTGCTTAAGTCCAAGGTTTTCCTTCGTGTACCTTCGTGTCCCTGGTGGTTCAAGCCTTTCCTTGTCCATGACGTCACTGCCCAAAAAATCCATTAGCGGCATCGAAATTCTCGATTGTACTTCCGTCCCCGATTGACGATACACAGTCTAAAGATGAACCCGAGCCAGAGAACCGCCGACCACGACGCCTGCGGTGTCGGCCTAGTTGCCCAAATCAGTGGGGCAGCTTCGCGCGAGATCGTGGACCGCGCGCTCGAAGCCCTGATCCGGCTGGCGCATCGCGGAGGCGTGGACGCGGACGGGAGGAGTGGCGACGGCGCAGGCCTGCTCACTCGTATCCCGGAAAAGTTCCTGCGCAAGTGTGCGCGCCAGGCTGGAATCAGGCTGCCTGCGGTGTTTGGACTCGGGATGGTGTTTCTGCCGCCTGGACAAGAAGAAGCGGCACGCAAGGTCATCGAAGCGCAAGCGAAAGAATGCGGGTTGCGATGCCTGGGTTGGCGTCCGGTTCCCACCAATCCCGAAGTTTTGGGCCCTCGTGCCCACGAGGCCCTGCCCGTCATCGAGCAATGCTTTTTTGCTCCCCGCTCGGCAACGCCGAATCTTGAAGGCCGGCTCTTTCATTTTCGCAAGGAAGCGGAAGCCAGAGCTCCGCTTGGAACTTATTTCTGTTCGCTGTCATGCCGGACCGTGGTTTACAAGGGACTGCTGACTCCAGCTCAGCTGCCGGCTTTTTACTCCGACTTGCGTGACCCGAATTTTGAGAGTCCGTTCGCCATCTTTCATCAGCGCTACTCCACCAATACCCAACCCAGTTGGGCGCTGGCCCAACCGTTCCGGTTTGTGGCCCACAACGGCGAAATCAACACCATCAGCGGCAACCGGCGCTGGCTGCGCGCCAAGGCGCCGGCGTTGCGTCGCGAATTGGGACTGTCGGACCCGGTCCGCCTGCTGGAGGAAAGGGTAAGCGATTCGGCCAGCTTCGATAATGGCTTTGAACTTTTTCTGCGCCGCAATTACACACCGGCGGAGGCCATGCTGACCATGGTCCCTCCGGCCTGGGAGCGTTCACCGGAAGCTGCGCCCGAGCTACGAAACTTCCTGGAGGAGCAATCACGGCTGCAGGAGCCTTGGGACGGCCCGGCTGCTCTGATCTTCACCGACGGTTGCACGGTGGGCGCGAAGCTGGACCGCAACGGATTGCGTCCGCTGCGTTACACCCTGACCGCGGACGGTTTGCTGGTGGTCGGCTCCGAGGTGGGAATTGCCGACTTGCGCGGCAAAGAGATTGCCGAGCGGCAGCGGCTGGGACCGGGAGAGGTCCTGCTGGTGAATCCCGAAAGCGGCGAGTTCGTTCGTCCCAAGGACTCGCTGCGGCTGCGAGATGGAATCCGCGCAGTAACCTTGGTGCCGGCGGTAGTTGTGGCTCCTACCGACGAGGCATCGCTTCATTCGACGCCCGAGCCGAAGCAGGCCATGGCGGCGCTGGGCTGGAGCGAAGACCAGTACCGCCTGCTGTTTCAACCGCTGGTGGAACAAGGGCAGGAAGCAGTCTGGAGCATGGGCGATGACGCGCCTCCCGCCTCGATGTCGAGCCTCCGCCGGCCGTTGTGGGACTACTGCAAGCAGCGCTTCGCGCAAGTCACCAATCCTCCCATTGACTCCCTGCGTGAAAGCCATGTGATGTCGCTGAAGGTATTTCTGGGCCGGGCCGCGATCAACTCGCCGCTGCTCGACGGCGGGCAACTGCAGCTGCTGCAAAGGGAATTGGGCGCGGCGGAACGGATAACCTTGACCTTCCCGGTGGCGGGCGGGGCGGAGGAAGCCAGGACCGCGCTGGCGCGGCTGCAGGAAAATGTAAAGGCGGCCTCAGCCAAAGCTCCCGGACTCATTCTGTTGAGCGATCGCGGCGTCGATACACAACGGGCCGCGCTGCCGGCGCTGCTGGCCCTGGCGGCGGCCTGGAAGTCCATGGTGGAGGCGGGCGCCCAGGACATTCCGCTGGTGATTGAAAGCGGACAGGTCATCGACACCCATCATGTGGCGCTGCTGGTGGCGGCGGGCGCCAGCGCCGTGTTCCCCTATCTGGCGCTGGAACAGGCGGCGAACCTGAAATCAGGCGGCGCAGTCGCCTATCGCGGCGCGGTGGAGAAGGGGTTGCGCAAAGTGATTGCGCGGATGGGTATCTCAACCATCGCCAGCTACCGCAACAGTCATCTGTTTGAGATCGTCGGTCTGGATGCCGAGGTGTGCAGTCGATTTTTCGAAGATGCGAGCTGCTCGCTCGCCGGCAAGGGCCTGACCGATCTCTTACAGGATTTCCTCGACCGTCACGATTCGGTGTTTTCCATCACTTTTCCGACGATGACGATGACCTCGCAATTGCAGGACCAGGGGCTCTATCGCTTCCGCCACCAGGGGGAGCAGCATGCCACCTCGCCGGAGTTGGTGCGGCGAATGCATCGCTACATCAAGTTTCCAACCCCTGAAAATCATCGCGCGTTTGTCGAGCTGGGCCAGCAGAGAGAACCAGTCGCAGTCCGGGACCTATTGGACCTTGTTCCGGATACGGCGCTGCCGCTCGACGAGGTTGAAACCGAGGCCTCTATTCTGGGCCGCTTCAGCACGCAAGCCATGTCGTTGGGCGCGATTTCGCCAGAGACCCATCGCACCCTGGCCATCGCCATGAATCGCCTGGGCGGGCGCAGCAACACCGGCGAGGGCGGGGAAGACTCCGAGATATACCGCAACGACGGCGAGGCCAATAACCGGGTCAAGCAGGTGGCCTCGGCACGTTTCGGAGTGACCGCGGATTACCTGGTGCACGCCGAGGAGCTGGAAATCAAGATCGCGCAAGGTGCGAAGCCGGGCGAAGGCGGTCAGCTGCCGGCCAGCAAGGTTTCGGTCTACATCGCCCGTTTGCGGCATGCGGTGCCGGGAATGATGCTGATTTCTCCGCCGCCGCATCATGACATCTACAGCATCGAAGACCTGGCACAACTGATCTATGACCTGCGAGCCATCAATCCGCAGGCGCGAATCGGAGTGAAACTGGTGGCCAGCGCCGGGGTTGGCATTATCGCCACGGGTGTGGCCAAGGCAGGCGCTGACGTCATCACCATCAGCGGCCACGATGGCGGCACCGGCGCTTCGCCCATTACGTCGATCAAGAATACCGGCCTGCCCTGGGAAGTGGGTTTGCGCGATGCCCACGCCGCGCTGGTGAAGGCCGGACTGCGCGGACGCGTGCGCTTGCGAGTGGATGGCGGATTCAAGTTCGCGCGCGATGTCATCATCGGGGCGCTGCTCGGTGCCGAGGAATTCGGGTTTGGCACGGCTTCTCTGCTGGCGCTGGGATGCGTCATGGCCCGGCAATGTCATCTCAACACCTGTCCCGTCGGCATCGCGACCCAGGATGAAAAGCTGCGCACCCGGTTCACCGGAAAGCCGGAGATGGTCGAGACCTACTTCCGGGCGGTGGCTGCGGACGTTCGCGAATTGCTGGCTTCTCTCGGGGCCCATTCGATCGATGACCTGGTGGGCCACGCGGAACGGCTGCGACCCCGTTCCTTGCCCGCGGCCCGCGCTCTCGCCGGATTGCTCGATCCCATCATCTCGTCCTGCCAGCCGGCTTGCGTGCCTGAAGACAAGAGCAGCCTGTATCGCGAATTGAATCGCACCATGAATCGCACGAGCGATGATTCCGGCGCTCGGGCCGCGCGCCGCCGTCGTTTTCGCATCACCAACGCGGACCGGGCTATCGGCGCCCATCTCAGTGGAGAGATGTTGCGCCAGGGGGGCGCGGCAGCCGACGCCGCAGGGAAATATGAATTTGTCGGCAGCGCGGGACAGACGTTTGGGGGATTCCTGGTCCGGGGATTGAACTTCCGCCTGGTTGGCGAGGCCAACGATTACGTCGGCAAGAGCTTGTCCGGGGGAACGATTGCGATCACCGCCGGGGAGGAGGCGTCACGGCGCGGCGATGTGCTTGCGGGCAACACCCTGCTGTATGGCGCCACCAGCGGAGAACTGTACGTCGCGGGCCGGGTAGGCGAGCGCTTCGCGGTGCGTAACAGCGGCGCTCTGGCAGTGGTCGAGGGCGTAGGCCAGCACGGTTGCGAGTATATGACCGCGGGTGTGGCCGTCATTCTGGGTCCGGCGGGAATGAACCTGGGCGCGGGCATGACCGGAGGCCTGGCCTATCTGCTGCGCGATTCCATTGGGGGACACGGGTATAACGAGCAGTCGGTCCGGTTGGCTCCGGTCGAGGTTCGGGAAGAACTGTGGTTGCGCCGGGTATTGCGCAAACACTTGCGTCTCACCGGCAGTCCGCGCGCCGCGAGTCTGTTGGATTCGGCGGCTCCGCTGCCATTTTTGCGGGTGGAGCCTCTAGCCCTGCCGTGCTCGGTGGCGGAGACGTGGGCCGCCATCCTGACCAGGTTCAAGCGTCAATCCGTTTCGCAGCCGAAGCCGGCCACCGTTTACGTACCCCAGTCCGCGGACCCGCGCGCTATCGCAGTGGTGTAAGAAGAAATCTCAACCGGAGACCTCAGGACCTCCCTCGCAATGTTTGCACCGCCAACTTTTGCGTTTCCTGCACCAGCGGCTTCCGCAAAGATTCTGAATCGGCGGGATTGTCCGCTATAATCTTCCACTACTCATGGACTTCGACCAGCTAGTGACGTTTATGGAAGTGGCTAAGCTGGGAAGCTTCTCCCGAGCCGGGCAGAAAGTCTTTCGCTCTCAGTCCGCTGTCAGCGCCCAGATCCGTCAGCTCGAGCAGGAGTACGGAGACCGGTTGCTCGATCGTTCGGGCAAAGATGTAACGCTCACGCCGGCGGGCAGGGTGCTGTTTGCCTATGCCGAACGCCTGCTGCAGATGCGGGATGAATCTCTGCTTGCGGTAGCCGATCAGGGCACCAGTCCTCGAGGCACGCTGGTCATCGGCGCCAACGAGGCCACCTGCCTGTATGTACTGCCCGATGTTTTCGCCAAGTACTGCCATTTGTATCCCGGCGTGCAGATCAGCATTTATCGCAACTTCAGTTACAAGATCGTCGAGAAGCTGGAGAACGGCACCATCGATGTAGGAATCGTGACCCTGCCGGTAAAGTCGGCCAGCCTGAAGACGCATTCTATTTTTCGCGACCAGCTTATGCTGATGGTGAGTCCGCAAAACGCGCTGGCCAAGCTCGACGTAGTGCCGGTGAGCGAGGTGGCCAAACAGCCGTTGCTGCTGCCTAAGACCGGGTATAGCCGCCGGGTCATGGACAAGCTGTTCCGTCCCTACGCAGCCCATCTTCAAGTCCGGATGGAATTGCCCAGCGTGGGCATGATCAAGAGCTTTGTGGCCGCCGGACTGGGGGTTTCGCTGATCAGCTCCAGTTTTGCCAAAGACCAGGTGCTGGCCGGACGAGTCAAACTGATTCCCATTCGGGACCAGGAATTATGGCGGGAGTTGGGGATCGCCTACCGGCGCGATCGTACCCACACTCGCGCCACCACCACCTTCATCAGCACAGTTCGACAACTGGCCACTGCCTCCAAGTGAAAAGTTCGAAGACGGCGTTCAGCCCCGGCTACAACCCCCCAAATGAGGCACAAAAGATCAATCGAATTTGTCGATTCGGCGAATCATAATTTCAAATTTCTGTTTGTGGCCGAGAGTTGCTAATCTCCAGGCAGAAGCCTCAGAAGCTTTGATCGTGTGACTTGCGGTAGTCAAACGGTAAATTGGACCCAGCTGAGGGGGTGCGGCATGAGAGAACTGGAAAGTGGATTAAACAAAATCCTGGAAGAGCATCAGCATGAGAGCGGCCTCCATGTCATCGGAGGCAGGCGCAGGTTGGTTGACCGGTTGATGCAATTCTTTGAAGAATTCAAGCCGGAGGAGACTCCGGAACCAAGATTGAACCGGGAGCAGCATAACTAGGTACTGCGGTCCGCGAAAGCAAGCCATGAAAGCAACTTCCCAGAAGGCTAAGCGAATGACATCGATGAGCACAGGCACATCGACACGAATTAGCCTGTCTTCTGGGGGAGGGCGCCTGGTGAGCTGAGAAACACAAAGCTTTAGCAGCTGACAAGACCCACCGCCAGAAGCAACTGGCCGGTGGGTTTTTTATTTGTCCCGATATCGACATCAACACACAAGGCAAGGGAGACAGAAAATGAATGGACCGTCTGAGGCAAGCAGGGAAGCAGCGAGCCAGCGCTTTGAATGTGTAGTCATGAAATTCGGTGGTACTTCGCTGGAGGACGCTCCCGCCATACGCCGGTCGTGTCGGCTGGTGGCGCGGCCGTCGCCGCAGCGCCCGGTGGTGGTGGTCAGCGCGTTGGCCAAAGTTACCGACCAGTTGATGAACGCCGGCCGGGTAGCGGCTGGGGGAGGCCTGGATTCCGCCCGGGAGATTCTTCAAGTTCTCCGCGCGCGGCATGAAACCGTGGCTTGCGGACTGGCTGACGGCGAAGAGCGCAGGCGGCTGTTCAGCGAATTGGCCGCGGAATTCGAGGCCCTGGAAAAACTGCTGCTCGCCATTGCATCGGAAAAGGCGTTTACTCCGCGATCCCAGGACAGTCTGTTAGGCGGAGGTGAATCTCTTTCCTCCAAACTGGTGGTCTGCGCTCTCCGGTCGGCTGGGGTAGACGCCGCCTGGGTCGACGCGAAGGAGTGCATTATCACTGATGCCGCACATGCTCAGGCCACGCCGCTATGGGACGAAACCAATGCCCGCCTGCAAGCCGTCGTGGTGCCCTTGCTGGAATCGGGACAGGTCCCGGTGATGGGCGGATTCGTGGGCGCGACCCGGGACGGCATTCCTACCACTCTGGGCCGCGGCGGCTCTGATTTCAGCGCCTCGATCGTGGGCGCCGGCGTGCACGCCCGGCGCATCGAGATCTGGACCGACGTGGACGGCGTTATGACCACCGATCCGAATCTGTGTCCGGACGCTCGGCGCGTCGCTCGCATGAGCTTCGATGAAGCAGCCGATCTGGCCTATTTCGGAGCCAAGGTGCTGCACCCGGCGACACTGGTGCCGGCCGTGCGCAACAACATACCGATTTGGGTGCTTAATTCCCGCAATCCGGATTGCCCGGGGACCGAAATCGTGGCGCACTGCGACGGCAATGGGGTTAAGGCCATTACTGCGAAGCAAGGGGTCGCCATCGTGGACGTGGAACCGGTGCGCTGGTTTGCTCCCGAACTGCTGCGCGAAGTCTTCGATGTGTTCGAGCGCCACCAGCACAGTCTGGACCTGCTGTCCGCCTCGCGCGGCGGCCTGGCCCTGCTGGTGAGTTCGGTTTCAAACTTGCCGGCCATCGCCGAAGAACTGAAAGGGATGGCGCACGTGCGCTGGGAAAATCACAAGGCGCTGGTCTGTCTGGTGGGAGAACAGGTCCGGCGGCGTCCCGAGATCGCCAGCCGGGCGTTTCGCGCCATTGGGGATATCGATGTGCGGATGATTTGCCAGGGGGCGTCGGAACGCAACATCAGCTTTCTGGTGGACGAAGCAAGCGCCGTCGAGGCGGTACAACGTCTGCACCGGGCATTTTTCTCGAATTCGGAATCGGCAATAGAACCGAGCGCCGCGCTGGATATGTGTCAGGCCGAAGGGGCATGGCAGTGACCATGTCAATGTAGGCGCGAGCGTCCCGCTCGTGCAGGGGCCGGCAACCGTGCCGCCTGCCGGTCACTTAGATTGCCGCTACCAGCCTGGCTTGGATGCGTCCTGCTCAACTCCCGCACGAGCGGGACGCTCGCGTCCACATTTGTGATTGCCTGTATCGAAATTTCTACTTGACACCCACCCCATTCCATTTACCATAGATGAATAATTATTCAGCACGATGAATAGTCATTCATGAGCAAGCCGCTGCGACAAAAGGTCATTCTGGAACTGCTGGAGCGCAGTTCGGTCGGCAGCCAGGAAGGCCTGCAGCGCGCGCTGGGCAAGCGCGGTTTGAAAGTAGGACAGGCGACGCTCTCGCGTGACATTCACGAGCTGGGCCTGGTGAAGACGGGATCCGGGTACGTGCTGCCGGCCGAAGCGGCCGAACCCGCCTTGCCGCCAGTCTCGCGTCTGATACGGGAGTTCGTGCTGGAAGTAAAAGCGGCGCAAAACCTGCTCGTCATCAAGACGACGGTGGGCAGCGCACAACCCGTCGCCGCCGCGCTCGACGGACAGGATTGGGAGGAAGCCATCGGAACCATCGCCGGGGACGACACGATATTGATGGTCTGCTTCCGACAGCCGGAGCGCCAAACGACTGGCCGCCCGCATTCAGGAGATGCTCGTCTGATGGGGGCCAGGCTCAAGACCGCAATCCTGGGTGCGACCGGATACTCCGGCTTCGAACTGGCCCGTATTCTTCTGCGCCATCCCGGCGTGGAAACTCCGGTGATGCTTCAGCGTTCCGGCGAAGCCAGCGCCCACGCCAATCTCGCGGACATGTATCCCGCCATTTCCGGCAATGGGGGATATCCGCTGCAGCCCTGGTCCTGGACTGATTTGCAGCGACAGAAGGTCGAGCTGCTGTTTCTGGCCACGCCGCATGAAATATCCCGCGCCCTGGTGCCGCAGGCGATTGCCCACGGAATACGCGTGGTCGACCTCAGCGGCGCCTGGCGATTGCAACAGGCGCAAAACCGCGCCGTCTATGGCTTCCATGACGAAGATGCGGTCACGGCCGCCGATCTCACGGAGAAAGCGGTGTACGGCCTTCCCGAACTGAACGGTGATCGCCTTCCGGCCGCCGCGCTGGTGGCCAATCCTGGCTGCTATGCCACTTCGGTCATTCTTGCCCTGGCTCCGTTGCTGTCCGCAGACATCGTGGATCGCGGGAAGGGAATCATTTCCGACTCCAAGTCCGGGGTCTCGGGCGCGGGCAAGGAAGCAACCGCGCGCACGCACTTCGTGTCAGTGGCAGACAATCTTTCGGCCTACTCGGTCTTTGGCCACCGCCATGTGGGAGAGATGCTGGAGCAGTTGAAGCTGGACTCGGGTGAGCTGATTTTTACTCCGCACCTGTTGCCGATTCCACGGGGAATCCTCTCTACCATTTATGTGCATCTGAAGGGCGCAATGAAGGCCGTGGACGTAGAGTCCTGCTTCCATGATTTCTATGCGGGCAAGCCGTGGGTTCGCGTCTTCGCCACTCCGAAACTGCCGCAAATCCAGTTTTCGTTGCACACCAACTACTGCGATCTGGGTTTTTGCCTGGCGGAAGACGGACGCCGCCTGGTGCTGGTGTCGTGCATCGACAATTTGCTCAAGGGTGCTGCCGGGCAGGCGGTTCAGAACATGAACCTCATGTATGGGTTTAAGGAACAGGAAGGCCTGCAGTGAAGATTGTGATCAAGCTCGGCGGCGCTGCCCTCGAAAACAAGGACACGCTGCACAAATGCGCTCGCGCCATCGTCGAGTTGGCGGAGGACGGCCACCGCATCACCGTGGTCCACGGCGGCGGGGCTGCGCTGACGCGAACACTTAAGCTTCTGGGCAAGGAAAGCGATTTCGTAAACGGCTTGCGCATTACGGACGCTGAGACCCGCGACGTGGCCTTGATGGTGCTCGCCGGAATCGTGAACAAGAGCCTGGTGGCAGCCATCGTCGCCGCTGGACGTCCGGCCATCGGACTCTGCGGCGGAGACGGTATGGCGTTCCGCGCACGCAAGAAACAGACGCAAGGCTACGACCTGGGATACGTGGGAGAAATATGCTCGGTCGAGCCGCGCTGGCTGGAGGCGATCTGGGGACTCGGCGGCGTGCCAGTCCTCTCCTCGGTCGCGCTGGGCTCAGATGGCGAGTACTACAACGTAAACGCGGACCAGATGGCATCCGCCTGCGCCGTGGCCTGCCACGCCGACACGCTCATTTTCCTTACGGATGTGGCCGGAGTGAAGAATGCGGAAGGCACGGTTATGCCCTGGCTGAATACTAAACAGATTTCGGCCATGGTCGAGAGCGCGGAAATTGCCGGCGGCATGCTGCCCAAGCTCGAAGCCTGCGGACAGGCGCTGCGCCGGGGAGTGGGCCGGGTCCGGATCCTGCCGGCGGCGCAGGCGGACATTCTGCCCCAGTTTTATCTCACCAAGCTGGACGGTGGCACGGAGGTGATCGTCGCATGAGCCTGGCCGCCGTTGTCCGTTCCGAAGCCAAACTGTTGCTGCCCACCTATGATCGCCAGCGCGTGCTGTTCGAGCGCGGGCGCGGCGTCTATCTGTGGGATTCGCGGGGCAAGCGGTATCTCGACTTCCTGAGCGGGATTGGCGTGAACGCGCTGGGTCATGGACATCCCGTGATTCAGTCCACCCTGAAGCGGCAGGCTGGCCGCCTGATTCATGTGTCGAATCTGTTTTTCCATGAATACCAGGCGGAACTGGCGAAGCGGCTGACCAGGATTTCCGGCCTGGACAAGGCATTTTTCTGCAATAGCGGCACCGAAGCCTGGGAAGGCGCGCTCAAACTGGCCCGCGCTTTTGCGCGCACCCAAAACAGCAATGGCCACAAAGCCAAATGGCGTCTGCTGGCGCTGGAGAATTCCTTCCATGGACGCACCTTTGGTTCGTTGGCCACCACCGGGCAGGAGAAATACCGGCATCCCTTTGCTCCGCTGGTGCCGGGAGTCGGGTTTGTCGCGTTCAACGATGTTGACGATCTGAAGCGGCAATTTGACGGCAGCGTCTGCGCCATTTGCCTGGAGACCATTCAGGGTGAAGGTGGAATCCGTCCCCTCACGCCTGAGTTCCTGCAGACGGCGCGGCAGTTGTGCGACCGCACCGGAGCGCTGCTGGTGCTCGACGAAATCCAATGCGGGCTGGGCCGCACCGGACGCTATTTTGCTTACCAGCATTACGGAATTCAGCCCGACATGGTGACCGTCGCGAAACCGCTCGCCGCTGGCCTTCCGCTGGGAGCGCTGCTGACGACGGACCGCGTCGCCAGCGGCATGCACCCCGGGATGCACGGCACCACTTTCGGCGGCGGGCCGCTGGCCTGTGCCGTGGCCATCGAATTTCTCCGCGTGCTCGACGGCATGCTGGGCCACATACGTCAAACCGGGAACTATTTCCACGCCAAACTGGAAGCGCTGAAGGCCACGCACGAAGGCGTCCGCGAAATTCGCGGCATGGGTCTGATGCTGGGCATGAATCTGGATTCGGCCGACCGGGCGAAGGCCGTGGTCGCGCAATTGTTGGATCGCGGCATCCTCATCAATCGCACTCAGGACACGGTGCTGCGTTTTCTGCCGCCCTACATTATCCAAAAAACCCACGTGGACCAGGTGGTTCGCGCCCTCGACGCGGCCCTGACCTCCACCCAAACGAAAAAGCATCTGATCAGCAGCAAGAAGCCAAGCAGAAGGAGCCAATCACGGTGAGCAGCCAGCCGTTCCAAAGCACGCAGGTCGCAACTCCCCCGGCAACCACAACCTTTCCGGGACGCGATCTTATTTCCATCCGCGATCTCAGCCCGATTGAGATTGAAACCATTTTCCATCTCGCCGGACTGCTGAAAGCGCGTCCCTCGAACTTCCGGACGGCCCTGGCCGGAAAACAGATGGTGATGTTCTTTGAAAAGCAATCACTGCGTACCCGCCTTACCTTCGAAGCGGGCATGGCCAGCATGGGCGGCAACGCTTTTTTCATGGACCAGACCGCGGGCCGCCTCGACGCGCGAGAGAAATTGAGCGACATCGCGCACAACGTGGAACGCTGGGTGGACGCGATCGTGCTGCGCACTTACTCCCACGGCACCGTGGAAGGAATGGCCGAGCACGCCTGCATTCCGGTGATCAACGCTCTCAGCGACCTGGAGCATCCCTGCCAGGCCCTGGCCGACTACTTCACCTTGCTGGAGAGATTCGGCGATCTGAAGAAAATCTGCCTTGCCTATGTCGGCGACGGCAACAACGTGGCCCATTCTCTGCTTTTGACTGCGGCCACTCTGGGCTCCCGGATTCGCATCGCGACGCCGGAAGGCTATGGTTGCGAGGCGCAGATCATTGCCGACGCGCGCGACATTGCGCGGCAAACCGGCGCGGTCATCGAGATCCTGAACGACCCGAGCCAGGCTGTGGAGGGCGCAGACGCGGTCTATACTGATGCCTGGACCAGCATGGGTCACGAGCACGAAGAACAGGAGCGGAACCAGATTTTCCCGCCCTACCAGGTGAACGAAACGCTCGTGGCCGGCGCGGCCTCTCACGCCGTCTTCATGCACTGCCTGCCCGCGCACCGCGGCATGGAAATCACGGACGCAATCATGGATTGCGACCGTTCCGTCGTATTCGACCAGGCGGAAAGCCGCCTGCACGTGCAGAAGGCCATTCTGTTGTTACTGCTGGGCGGCAAGGTGGGCCGCTCGAATTCGAGGAACGCAAATGGCTGAAAAAGTTGTGCTCGCATATTCCGGAGGTCTGGACACCTCCATCATCATTCCCTGGCTGAAGGAAAACTACGCCTACGACGTGATTGCCATGGTCGGAGATGTCGGCCAGGGTGACGACATTGAAGCTGTCGTCGAAAAGGCGTACAAGACCGGCGCCAGCAAGGTTGTCGTCGAGGACATGCGCGAGGAATTTCTCACCGGGTACGTGTTTCCCGCCTTGCGAGCCGGCGCGGTGTACGAACACAAGTACTTGCTCGGAACTTCACTGGCCCGGCCGGTTATTGCCAAGCATCAGGTCGAGGTGGCTCTCCGCGAAGGCGCAACCGCGGTGGCGCATGGTTGCACCGGCAAAGGCAACGACCAGGTCCGCTTCGAACTGGCGTACCAGGCGCTCGCACCGGAACTCAAAGTGATTGCGCCGTGGCGGGAATGGACGTTGAAGTCGCGCGAAGACTGTCTCGATTATGCCGAGAAGCGGGGAATCTCCGTCACCGCCAGCCGGGAGAAGATACACAGCCGCGATCGAAATTTGTGGCACATCAGCCATGAGGGCGGGGAACTGGAAGACGCCGGCAACGCTCCGCTTGCCAGCACCTGGCAGTTGACCCGTTCGCCGCAGGAAGCTCCCGACCGCGAGGAGCAGGTCGTGATCGGCTTTGAAAAGGGAACTCCGGTTTCCGTCAACGGCATGAAGCTCGATCCGGTTTCGCTGGTCGAGTTGCTGAACGAGATCGGCGGACGCAACGCCATTGGCCGCATCGATCTGGTAGAGAACCGCTTTGTCGGCATCAAGTCGCGAGGGTGTTACGAAACGCCGGGTGGAACGCTACTGATCGCCGCGCACCGGGAACTGGAAGCCCTCTGCCTGGAGCGCGACCTCATGCACTTCAAGCAACACATTGGGCTGAAGTATGCCGAACTGGCCTATTTCGGTCTCTGGTTCACTCCCTTGCGCGAGGCGCTGGACGCATTTGTGGACAACACGCAGGAAGGCATCACGGGCACGACCACGCTCTCCTTATATAAAGGCAACGTGTCGGTGGTCAGCCGCCAGTCTGAGAATTCACTTTATCGCACCGACCTCTCGTCCTTCACCATGGGTGACGGCTATGACCAGAAAGATGCGGAAGGCTTCATTCGCATCCTGGGGCTGCCGTCGCGCTCGCGCGCTCGGCTCCGCACGGACGCCGCGAAACCCGAGGTGACACGATCAGGGGTGACACGATGAAGATGTGGTCGGGACGATTCCGCCAGCCGCTCGATACCGACTTCGAGCGCTGGCAGCGATCGTTTGACTTCGACCGGCGTTTGCTGGGGGAGGAGCTGGCCGCCAGCCGCGCCCACGCGAACGCGCTGAAAAGTACGGGAATATTGTCTTCGAGTGAACTGATCACCATTCTCCAGGGCTTGGAGCAGATTGCTAAAAAGGCTGCGTCCACGCCGGCTTTCCTCGACGACAACGAGGCGGAAGACGTGCATCACTTCGTCGAGAAGCAACTGGTCGCGCTCATTGGCGACACTGGATACAAGTTGCACAGCGGTCGAAGCCGCAATGAGCAGATCGCGACCGATCTCCGCCTTTACATTCGGGCCTCGATTGACCAGATACGGTCTGACTTAGCGGAATGGTTGAGCATTTCACTCGATCGCGCTGAAGAGGCGGGAGATGCGGCGATCCCCGCCTACACCCATCTGCAACGCGCGGAGCCGGTGCTGGTGGCGCACTGGCTGCTGGCTTACGTCGAAATGTTTCTGCGAGACGCGGAAAGGCTTGCGGACTGCCGCAAGCGGCTGAATCTTTCTCCCCTGGGATCAGGCGCCGTAGCGGGCGCCACCCTACCGCTGGACCGCCGGGCCATGGCGGATGAGCTCGGTTTCGATGCTCCGACTGCCAACAGCATCGATGCCACGAGCGACCGTGATTTTGTCCTGGAGTTCGTTGGCGCTCTTTCTCTTCTGGCCGTGCACCTGAGCCGGTGGGCGGAAGAGATGATCCTGTTCTCGTCGCAGGAATTTGGCTTCATTCGTCTGCCCGAGGCTTATTCGACCGGAAGCAGCGCCATGCCGCAGAAGATGAACCCGGATCTGCTGGAGCTCACTCGCGGCAAGGCGGCCCGCATCATAGGAGATGCGACCGCGCTGCTGGTTACGGTAAAGGGCCTGCCCCTGGCCTACAACAAAGACTTGCAGGAAACCCAGCAGCCGCTGTTCGATGCCGCCGCCACGGTGCGCTCGCTGCTGCCGCTGGCCGCGGGCTGGATGAAAGCTGTGGAGTTCAATCACGAGCGCATGCAGGAGGCCGCGCAGTCCGGATTCATGAACGCCTGGGCGGGGGCCACTTATCTGGTGCGGCGTGGAGTTCCTTTTCGTCTGGCCCACGAACAGATTGGCAAAGCGGTACAGACCTGCATCGAAAGAAACTGTGAGCTGGGAGATTTGCCGTTGGAGGAGCTGCGCCAATTGAATTCCGCTTTTGACCAGGACTTCTACTCCTCGCTGACTCTGCAGGCAGTGCTCAATATCCACGACGTCCCGGGCGGTACCGCGCCGGCACGAGTTCGGCAGGCCATCGCCGACGCCAAACGAAAAGTAGAAAGTATGCGGGAGGATGTCCATGCGCACGCGTGAGGCCCTTCTCCCCGACGCCGAGCAGATACACGAACTGATTGCGGCCTACTCCGGCGACGGCACCCTGCTGCCGCGCACCTTTGCCGAAGTTTGCGAGAACGTCCGCGACTTTGTCGTGCTCGAAGATCACGGCCACATTATCGGTTGCGGGGCGCTTCATCTTTATGGTCCGCACCTGGCCGAGATCCGTTCCATCACCGTCGATCCGGCGCGTCAGGGCTCTGGGGGCGGCGAGCGTCTGGTGAAAGCCTTGCTGGCGCAGGCCCGCAAACACGACGTGAACTCCATCTGTCTGTTTACCCGCATTCCGGAATTTTTCGCGCGCCTGGGATTTGCCATGGCGCAGCGCGAGGATTTGCCCGACAAGATTCACAAAGACTGCTGTGTCTGCCCGCGCTTCCATCAGTGCGACGAAGTGGCCATGGTGCGTGGCGAATTGCCCAAGTTCGCCATGCTGCCTCAGCCTGCGAACTGGCTGGTGAAGATCGAGGTATGAAAGTTCAGGTCCGGCCCCAGGACAAAATCTGCCTGCCCCCGGGCTTCAGCTTCTCGGCGGCTTGCGCTGGAATCAAGGCCAGCGGGCGGCCTGATCTGGCGCTGGTTGAAGCCTGCCCCGGCACAACGGCGGCGGCCGTGTTCACGAAGAATCGGGTGGTAGCAGCGCCGCTGGAGGTGGGACGGGCGTCGCTCACGGCCAACCGCGGCAGGGTTCGGGCCGTGATCGTGAACTCAGGCAACGCCAACTGCGCCACCGGCCGCGCCGGGGTACGCGCCTGCCAGCAGGTCTGCCGGGAACTGGCCCGGTTGCTGGGACTGCGCGCCAGCGAGGTTTTCCCGTCATCAACAGGCATCATCGGCGTTCCACTGCCGGTGGATAAGATCGTTTCAAAACTGCCCGAACTCGCGGCGGCGCGCGTGGCGACGAGGCGGGGGGTTGCTGCCTTCGCCCGCGCCATCATGACCACCGACACCCGGCCCAAGTTGGCCGGCGCAACATTTAATTCCGGAGAAACCGCAGTCAACATACTGGGCATAGCCAAGGGAGCCGGAATGATTCATCCCCACCTTGCGACTATGCTGGTCTACCTGTTTACCGATGCGGCCGCGAGCCCGGCCGAACTAAAGCGGTCGCTGCACGATTCCTGCGAGCAGACTTTCAACAGTATCTCGATCGATGGCGACACTTCGACCAACGACACAGTGCTGCTGCTGGCGAGCGGCCGTAGCGGAGTGCATTTGAAGCAGGCATCGGCGCGGAGAGGCTTTTCGGAGGCGCTCCTGCAGGTTTGCCGGTCGCTGGCCGAGCAGATCGTGTCCGATGGCGAAGGCGTAAAGCACGTGATCCGTCTATCGGTCGAACAGGCCAGGAATCGCGAGGAAGCCCGCCAGGTGGCCCAAACCGTGGCCTGTTCCTTGCTGGTAAAGACCGCATGGGCAGGCGCGGACCCGAATTGGGGACGCATTCTCGCCGCTGTGGGAAGGTCAGGAATCGCCCTTGACCCGGCAAAAGTCAGTATCAGGATTGGCGAGCAAACGGTGTGCCGCGCCGGCGTCGGATGCGCCTTTAACGAGCAGCGCGCGCATCAGGCTCTGGCCGAGCCACACTGCGAGATTCGTATCTTTCTGGGTCGGGGCAAAGGCTCCATCCTGTTCCTGACTACCGACCTTACCCCCGAGTATGTGCGCATCAACGCGGACTATTCCACCTGAGTGATGCTACGACGGTTCTCATTCCCTAGGAGATTTTCCGGTTCGTAACTACAGTATCTTCCGGATGGCGGTGGCGGGTGACCGGCGGTATTAATGGAACTACCCCAACGCGAAGGAGCGAACGGCAGACGCTGGTAACTCCCCATAACCGGCCGGCGTCTGCCACTCCTGTAAATCTTCCCGGCCAGCCCACACTCAATTAGAACCGTCTTTCTCGCCAGGAAAAAAGGTTCCGCCCGCCAGTACGGTTTCTACGGCCAGAACCAGATCGCGAGCCGCATCTCCCTTGGCGACCGCCCCGCGAATTCCATCAATCTTGAAATAGCGAGAGAGATCGTCGGACAGATGCAGGGAGAACAGAATTACGGGGATCTGCGGCTCTTTCCTCGTAATTTGACTTGCGGCTTCGAGACCGTTCATCACCGGCATGGTGATGTCCATGATGATCACGTCGGGATGAAACTGAAGTGTTTTTTCCACTGCTTCCTGCCCGTTATTGGCTTCCGCGCAAACGCTCCAGCCGGGGCGCAACTCAAGCAGATTGCGAATACCCAAGCGCATCACTTCGTGGTCGTCGGCCACCAGAACTCTGACCCGGGGCTGTGGGGAACCATACACCGTTGTTGTTGCCATATTCATGTCGCGAGTCTCCGGTGGTTAGTGAACCCGTGCTTGTGGACCCGCGAAGAACCAGGGCCCGTTCCTAACGCGCCAAAGCCGCGTCAGGCTGGCCAGATAAATTAGTTGTGATGGCCGAGCGTAAGCGCATCGCCTCTTCGGGACAATGGCTCGGTCGTGCACGGCGTGGCACAAAGGTGTTAAGGAAAATACCTAGATGTATTCCGAGAGCGCGGGCGCGGAAGCTTTCAAGGTTCGTGCTGATCCTGTATCGTTACTCCTCGTATGCGTTTGACTTCAGTTCAAAGCAACTGGCCGCAGGCATTCCAATCGGACACGATGAAAACCATTCTGAGTCGGGCGGGCACAATCGTCGCCTTGTTGGCGTTATTCGCGCCGCCGTTTCTTCAGGCGCAGTCACGGCCTGCTGCCGATCTCATCATTCGCAACGCCAACATCTGGACCGTGGACAAAAGCCATCCCACGGCTCAGGCGGTGGCGGTGCTCGGTGACCGGATCGTGGCGGTCGGTTCCAACGATGATGTCGATGCCTGGCGCGGTGCCGGCACCCGGACGGTCGATGCGTCCGGCAAATTATTGCTGCCGGGATTCAACGACGCACACGTGCATTTTGTCGATGGCGGCCGGGCCCTGGACAGCGTGCAGCTTAACGACGCCACCAGCGCCCAGGAATTTGCTCGCCGGATCGCGGAACGTGTAAAGCGGACGCCAAAGGGCGCCTGGGTTACGGGAGGCGATTGGGACGAGACTAAATGGAATCCTTCCGCCATGCCCAGCAAGGAACTGATCGATCCTTTTACCCCGGATACACCTGTATTTGTGGGTCGCTACGATGGCCACATGGCTCTGGCCAACTCAGTCACCCTGCGACTGGCGGGCATTACCGCGCAAACGCCGGACCCTCCCGGCGGTGTGATTGTGCGCGACGCGAAGGGCAACCCTACCGGCGCCCTGAAAGATGCCGCTATGGACTACGTGTACAAAATCGAGCCGCCGCTTTCGCATGACGAACGGCTGCAGGCGGTGCAGCGCGCCCTGGCCCATGCGGCCTCGCTTGGGGTCACCAGCGTGCAGCACATGAATCCGGAATACGCCGACATCGCCGTCTACTCCGAGTTGCTGGAGCGCGGGGAACTGACGGCGCGCATCTATGCCGCCCCGCTGATTACAGGCGTCGACGATCAAGTAAAAATTGGCATCCGGCACGCCTTCGGCGGCCCGTTCCTTCGCATTGGCGCCGTCAAGGCCTACGCCGACGGCTCTCTGGGTTCTTCTACGGCATACTTTTTCGAGCCCTTCAGCAATCAGCCCACAAACCGCGGCCTGCTTTCCGACGAAATGCATCCGATTTCGCTCATGCGGCAGCGCATGATGAAAGCCGATGCGGCCGGATTGCAGATTTGCACGCACGCCATTGGGGACCAGGGAATTTCGATCATCCTCGATCTGTATAGCGAAATCGTGAAAGCCCATGGCGAGAGCGACCGCCGTTTTCGGATCGAACACGCGCAGCACATGGCGGCAAAAGATTTTGACCGCTTCGCCCAGTTGCACGTAATCGCCTCCGTCCAGCCCTATCATGCCATCGACGATGGGCGCTGGGCCGAAACGCGCATCGGCCACGACCGGGCCAGCCGTACCTATGCCTTTCGCACCTTCCTGAACCATGGTGTACGCCTGGCCTTCGGCACTGACTGGGACGTTGCTCCTCTCAACCCGATGCTGGGCGTGTATGCCGCTGTCACTCGTGCAACTCTGGACGGCAAGAATCCCAACGGCTGGTTTCCCGAACAGAAACTTACCGTGGCAGAAGCCGTCGAAGCCTACACCATGGGCTCCGCCTACGCTGAATTTCAGGAAAAAGAAAAGGGTTCAATCACCCCGGGCAAGCTGGCAGACATGGTCTTGCTCAGTGACGACATCTTTACCATCGACCCAGCCAGAATCCGTGACGTGAAGGTCATGACGACATGGGTGGGCGGAAAGATAGTGTGGAGTGCCATCGAGAAATCCGGCCACTGACCTTTCTTCAGCCTGCGAGGCGCCAGTTCCCATGCCACTTCGGGCTAAATTCCCCCAAAGCGGGAATTGTTTTGCACAAGACAGCATGTACTAACGGTCATCTTGACACGGTTCTATAGGCGGCGTAACTTCCATTAAGTTTTTCTAATGCTCGGGGCGGTACGTGGAAACCCGCGCCCGTAGCCACTTCTAGCCCGTAGCGACAGCCAGCAACGACGCCAAACCTTTTTGGCGGGTCGAAGCGGCACAACCACAAATCGCGCCTCTCCCAAGTGGTCAACAACTGGCTATAGCCAGGGTGGGTCTTCGCGTGCACGGAGGTGCAGTTTGAAAAAAATCAATTTGCTAGCAGTTGCCGGTTTGGCTTTGACCGTGATCTTGAACACAGGAACCATTGCGGCCCAACACGACCCCGGGCCGCGTGCGGGGGCTGCAGGAGCTGGGGGAGCTTTGCCTGGGCTCAGTCCCGACCTGCAATCCTTTTTTAGCGATGCAATGAGTGACTTCATGGAAGTCGATTCGGTGAGCGGAACCATATCCGGGGAAGAAGGATCGGGTTTAGGGCCGACATTCAACGGGAACGGCTGCGCCATGTGCCATGCCCACCCGGCGGTTGGCGGCAGCAGCCCGCTTACAAATCCGCAAGTCGCCTTGGCCAACCTGGATGGCGCTCAGAACAGCGTCCCTTCCTTTATTACTACCGATGGCCCGGTGCGGGAAGCTCGGTTTATTCAGAACCCCGATGGTTCCCCGGATGGCGGAGTGCATGGCTTGTACACCATAGCCGGTCGAACGGACGCTGAGGGATGTACTCTGGCGCAGCCCAACTTCGCCCAGCAGCTGGCCGCCCACAACGTGATTTTCCGTATCCCAACTCCAACCTTTGGGCTCGGCCTGGTAGAAGGCACTCCGGACTCAACCCTGCAGGCCAACCTGGCAGCCAATCGGGCGATCAAGTCTCAACTCGGCATAGGGGGCGCGCTCAATAGCAGCGGGAATGACGGCACCGTCACGCGCTTTGGCTGGAAGGCGCAGAATAAATCGCTGATGGTCTTCGCGGGCGAGGCTTATAACGTCGAGCAAGGAGTGTCGAACGAGGCCTTCGTCAATGAGCGTGCGGCTGTGGCAGGCTGCGTGTACAACGGATCGCCGGAGGACGCCACCAAAATGGTCACCGACGCCGGCAGCCCAACCGGCACAGCAGCGGCGTTGTCGTCCGACCTGGTGAACTTCTCTGCCTTCATGCGGCTCTCCGCTCCCCCGACACCGGCGCCCATGTCGGCTTCGGCAAAGAACGGGGCCAACCTGTTTAACGCCGTCGGCTGCGCCTTGTGCCATACACCCACTCTGACTACCGGGATGTCGAAGTTTACCGGAATGTCGAACGTCAGCTATCACCCTTATTCCGACTTCGCCATCCACCATATGGGTTCGCGATTGTCGGACGGGGTCAATCAGGGGGCGGCCGGTCCGGACCAGTTCCGCACGGCTCCGCTCTGGGGCATCGGCCAGCGCCTGTTTTTTCTGCATGACGGAAGGACCTCCGACCTGCTGCAGGCCATCCAGGCCCACGCGTCGACTGATTGCGGAAACAGCCGCTTCCAGTCTCGCTCCCACAGCCAGAGCTGCGGCTCGGAAGCCAACGACGTGATCCGCAGATTCAATTCGCTCAACCGCTCGCAAATGCAGGATGTGCTCAACTTCCTGCGTTCGTTGTAACGTGATTGCTCGTTTATCCCCGGATCGCGGAGGGATTTTGTGAAGCTCTCCGCGGTCCGCTCCGTTTCTGGCTACTGGCCGATTCAGGCTGGCAGCGTTCTATGGTTTCTCCTCGCCCCGCTGTGGGCGCAGGGAAGTCCCTGTGGCCCGTCACCTGAAATCCGCACCCAACTCGAGAAGGCAACGGTGGTCGTACGTGCTCCCGCGGACTTCGATCGGAGTCTTGCTCCGCTGTTCGCGCTTCGCCAGCGCTATCCGCATGATCTGTGGGTCAACGAACGCTATCAGGACGCGGTTCAACAATATGGAATCGAAGGCCACCTCAGAAAGCTGACCGAGGAATATCAAGTCCTTTCCATGCAGCACCCCGATGAGGTGATGTTCACCTACCTGTACGCCCGCAGCCTGATGGGACGCAATACGTCTTCCGCCATCCAGCAAATGATGGAAATAATCGGCGATCATCCTGACTTTGCGCCGGCACACCGTTCGCTGGCGGAAATCTACTCTTCTGCCGCTTTCCATGATGAGTCAAAAGAGAAGCCTGAGCGGGAGCGCTTTCTGGCACTCTGTCCTGGATTTTCTTTGCAACCGCGGCCCGCCGCATTGCCCGATCCGAGTCCCCTGGTTGACCAGGCCGAGCGTCTGCTGAGTCAGCATGGCGACCCCGACCACATTGCCGCCATGGCCGTACAGGGCATTCGAGCCGATGAATGGCGGCTGCAGCACATCCGCCCTTTCGACTGGTACAGCGTGGATTACAAGCGCCAGGCCCAGCGCGAACTCCAGGCCAAGTACTGGAGAGTGTGGAGCATCCAGGTGCAGTGCCGCCGGCGCGCCGGCCAGCCGGAGAAGGCCGCCGAGTTGCTCGCCGTAATGGATCAGCGCGCCGGGGCCCTGCGCAGCGCTTCGGACCCGCTCTATTGGGATGCTCTTGCCACGCTGGTCCGCTTGTACGAAGAGGGAAATCAGAAAGATCTCGCAACCCGGAAGCTAAGTTCGATGGGCGATTTCCTGTCCGCGCATCCCGATCCGCGCCGTGCCGCTCAACTCGAGGACTTGCGCAAATCGGCACAAGCACCGCAATGATGATCTGAACGGCGCAGCTTCGCTGCGGCCGGTTCCTGACGAGCGAAGAAGCATCCCGGCTCAGGCTGACAAACGAATCACTAAGCCCGTAACTGCGTTTCCGGCCGGAGCAAATCGTCCATCGTTTCCCGCCGCCGGATGACTTTCACTGATTTGCCATCGACCAGCACTTCCGCCGGCCTCGGCCGCGTATTGTAGTTGGACGCAAGCGCCATGCCATAGGCTCCGGCGTCGAGAATGGCCAACAGGTCTTCTTCGTTGACCACGGGCAGTTCGCGGCCGCGCGCAAAAAAATCTCCACTCTCACAGATGGGGCCGACCACGTCCACAGTTTCGTGTCGCGCAGTGTTGGCATCGAGTCGTGCCGGAACGATCTCGTGATACGCGTCGTAAAGCGAAGGCCGGAGAAGGTCATTCATCGCCGCATCCACTACCAGAAACTGCTTGGGACCGTTCGTCTTCCGGTACAACACGCGGGTCAGCAGAACGCCGGCGGGCCCGACGATGGAGCGGCCCGGTTCGAGCAGGAGACGCACTTTCAACCCGCGCAAAGGACGCAGCAACGCGTCCGCATACTCGGCGGCTTGCTCGGCGAAGTCCTGCGGCGATCGTTCCTGGTAGGCGATGCCGAGGCCGCCGCCCGCATCCACGTATTCGATACGATGGCCATCGTCTTGCAGCACCCGCACCAGTTCGGCCACCCGCTCCATGGCCAGCGCGAAGGGCTGCACCTCCGTGATCTGCGAGCCAATATGCACGCTCACGCCCGCAATACGGAGATACTTTGTCCCGGAGGCCTGGGCATACAACTTCCGCGCTTTGTTGATGGGGATTCCAAACTTGTGCTGCTGCAGGCCGGTCGAGATATAAGGATGAGTGTTGGCCGGAACATCCGGGTTCACGCGCAACGCGATCCGTGCCTTTTCCCGGGTGCGGGCCGCACATTCGGCCAGGCGCCAGAGTTCGGCTTCGCTTTCCACATTGAACAGCATGACGCCGGCTTTGAGCGCCGCCTGCATCTCCTCGGCGGTCTTGCCCACGCCGGAGAATACGACTCTTTTCGCGGCCCGGCGGTCCACGCGCAAGACCCGTTCCAGTTCTCCGCCGGAGACCACATCGAAGCCGCATCCCATTCCCGCCAGCAGACGAAGAATGCCCAAACTGGAGTTTGCCTTGACCGAATAGCAGACCGTGTGGGGAACTTTGCGGAAAGCGTTCTCGAAGCTGGCCATTCGCTGGCGAATCGCCGATGCGGAATAGACGTAGAGGGGAGTTCCGAAACGCTCCGCCAGGCGGTCCAAGCGGACCTCGTCACATTGCAGCGCGGACCCAACCGGATGGCGACGAAGAAATCCCTTTCGCACTTCGCGATAGGAAAAGGCCGGGGGGCGGCCCGCGCTCAGGTTTGTGCTGCGGTTCACTTGCGCTTGGGTTCGCCTTTCACCTTGATGGCAACCACGGTCTCGTCGTCGAAAGCCTCTTCTCCGGCGGCATGTTCCGTCACCGCCTTGAACAGCGACTTGACCACACAATCGGCCGAAATGTCGGCGCAGCTCGCGATGATGGCTTCGGTGCGGTGGCGTCCAAACATATCGCCGGCTCTGTTGCGGGCATCCAGAATGCCATCGCTGAAAAACACGAACATGTCGCCGGGTTTGGCTTTAAAGGTGAACTCGTCGTACTCGGCATCGTCAAACAGGCCCAGAGGCAGGCCGGTGGCTTCGATGACCTCAATCTTGCCGTCGTGGACATACAAAGGGCGCGGCAGCCCCGAATTGGCGATCTTCACCGACCGGTTGCGGTCGTCCCATACGGCATAGATAAGCGAGACGAACTGGCCCTCAATGCGCCGCTCTCCCAGGGAAAAATTGACCGCCCGCAGCATCTCGGCTGGTCCCGGCTCAATAGGAGCGTGCGACCGCAATATGCCGCTGACCAGCGCGGCATAAATCGCCGCCGGGGCGCCTTTGCCGCTGACGTCTCCGATCACGATTCCCAGGTGGTCGAGAGAGTAATTGAGGAAGTCGTACAGGTCGCCGCCAATGGCGCGGGCGGGTGCAAACTTGGCCGCAACCTCCAGGTTCGCCAACTTGGGCAACGATTGTGGCAGCAGACGGAATTGCAATTCCCGGGCCAGCGCGAGGTCGCGTTCCAGGCGCTTTTCCTGGCGGGCGATCTGCTCGTAGAGCACGGCGTTTTCAATGGCTATTGCAACCTGGGCGGCCAGCGTGGTGACGGTGCGTTTATGATCGTCGGTAAAGAATCCCCGCTTGGTGTGCTCCAGGTCCAGTACTCCGATGACCTTGTCTTTGTAAATCAGTGGCACCGCCAGTTCCGAACGGGTCTCCGGATTCAGTAGAATGTAGCGCGAATCCTTGCTGACGTCGGGAACCAGTACAGCCTGCCGGTGACGCACAGCATAGCCGACCAAGCCATCGCCCAGCGGCACGTCATGCTTAAGCTGGATGTTCTCCTGGAAGCGCAAGGAGAACCGGTGCTGCAATTTTTCTCCCGCGGCGTCCACCAGCAGGATGCTGAACATCTGATAATCGATCAGCCGGCTGAGCAGTTCGGCAATGCGCTTGAGCAACTCATCCACGTTCAGAATGGAAGTAAGCTCGCGCGCGATCTCGTTCAGCAAAACCAGGGTGCGTGCCTGGCGCGTGGTGCGGGTGTGTAGCCGGGCATTCTCGATCCCTACCGCCATGCGCGAACCAATCAGGGTCAACAGTCGCTTGTGTTCTTCGGTAAAGCGGCCGACTTCGTGGGTTTCCAGATTCAATACGCCGATGACCCGGTTCTTCACGATCAGCGGAATGGCCAGCTCTGAACGCACATTGGGGGCCGCGGAAATGTATTCCGGATGCTTGGAAACGTCGTCCACCAGAATGGCCTCGCGCCGCTGCGCCGCCAGTCCGGTTACTCCCTCGCCGATCTTGATCTTGACCCGCTCGGCAACTTCGCGCGCGTATCCCACCTGGAAACGGATGCGCAGGTCTTGCGCCTTTTCATTCACCAGCAGGATGGCGAAAATTTCGTAGTCGATGACTTTGCGCACCAGTTCCGCCACCCGGCTCAACGTGGTATCCAGGTCGAGGGTGGTGTTGACGACGTCCGCCACCTCGAGCAGCAGAGGCTCAACTTTCAGGCGATCGAATTCAGTCACAGTGGTTTCCACGAATCTCAATCATAACAGCCGATCTGGGCGGACCGGATTCAGCCGTACCCGGTCAAGCAATCTGAATCCTACTAATCTGTCGGTGGCAAGCTGTCGAGGTCGCTCGACGCGAAAACAAGCCGTGGGGCAAGAGCGCAAGGGCCCACGATCGTTCACCCTTCCCGCGGCACGATGCAAATGTCTGGAAGATTGCGGTACTTCTCGGCGTAGTCCAGACCATAACCGACCACGAATTCGTCGGGAATGCTGAAGCCTACGTAGTCAGCCGTGATGGGTTGCTTTCTGCGCGACGGCTTGTCCAGCAACGCCGCGATCCTCAGCGACTTCGGCTGGCGCGCCATGAGCAGCTTCTTCAGGTAGGTCAACGTGAGCCCGGTATCGAGAATATCCTCCACCAGGATCACGTTCTTTCCGATCATGGCTTGGTCCATGTCCTTGGTCATCCGCACCTCGCCGGTGGAATCCCAACCAGATTTCAGTTCCTGGACCGGGCTGGGCCGGTTGCCATAGCTGGAAACGCCGATAAAATCGAAAGTGCTGTCAATCTGCAGCTGGCGCGCCAAATCACTCAGAAAAATAGCTGCACCCTTCAGCACGCCCAGAAGGATGACGGATTGACCGGCATAGTCCCGGTTGATTTCTGCGCCCATTTCAGCCACACGTTGGGCGATCTGTTCACGCGTAAGCAGGACCTTCAACTCAGCCATGGCGATTCATATTAAACTAAAGCTTCTGGAATTTCGCACCTGGCGTTTGGGCCGCCCTTCCGATGCGTTGGATCGTGCCTTCGAAGCGCAGATTGCGAATTGCCGATTGCGAGCTCACTCAATCATGAACCTGAACGGAATCAAACTTACGTGGCTCGGCCATGCGACCTTTCGTATTGAAACTCCAGCCGGTAAGACCCTCATCGTCGACCCTTGGGTGATGGGCAATCCCAAGTGCCCGGAGAAGGAAAAGTCCATCAAGAGAGTGGATGTTCTGCTCTGCACCCACGGCCACTTCGACCATATCGGAGACGCAGTTGAAATCGCCACGAAGCATAATCCTGCGGTGGTGGCCATCCCCGAACTTGCACACTGGCTGGAAAAGAAGGGTGTAAAGCAGGTATCGAGCATGAACAAGGGTGGAACCCAGGCCGTGGGCGACATCAAAGTCACCATGGTGCATGCCGACCACTCTTGCGGTATTACGGATGGCGACCAGATCGTGTACGGCGGCGAGGCCTGTGGCTACGTGATCGAGTTTTCCAACGGGGTAAAGATTTATCATGCGGGTGACACCAACGTGTTCGGCGACATGGCGATCATTCGCGACCTTTATGCGCCGCAGATTGCCCTGCTGCCGATTGGCGACCACTACACGATGTCGCCGCGGGAAGCCGCCTATGCCTGCAATCTGCTCAAGCCGAAGACGATCGTCCCGATGCACTTCGGAACGTTCCCTGTGCTCACGGGCAGGCCGGGCGATCTGCAGAAACTTGTGCCCGGCGTAGAGGTAATAGAGATGGCGCCGGGCGTAACGCTTTCGTAGCAAACTTTTAAGGAGATCACTTGGCTCTACCAAGCGACAACAATGCTCCCTGGCGCATGGGCGGAATCACCGCCGGCGCCGTCGAAGATTACATCTACTCCATGCTTCCTGCCCGCGACGAGGTGCTGACGGAGATCGAAGCGCAGGCTACCAAGCGGAACATCCCTATCGTCGGACCCGCGGTGGGCCGCGTGTTGTATCAGTTGGCCCTGATGATCAATGCCAAGACCGTGTTCGAACTGGGCTCGGCGGTTGGTTACTCTACCATCTGGTGGGCCCGCGCGGTGGGTGCAGGCGGCCGCGTGATCTACACCGATGGCGACCGCAAGAAAGCTGACGAAGCCCGGCGTTATTTCGATCGTGCTGGCGTCACTAAACAAATTACCCTCAAGACGGGCGATGCGCTGGAGCTTCTTTCCGAGGAGAAGCAGGATTTCGACATCATTTTCAACGACGTGGACAAAGAAGACTATCCCCGGGTCTTCAAACTGGCCGTGCCGCACCTGCGTAAAGGCGGGCTGTTCGTTACCGACAACGTTCTATGGAGCGGAAAAGTCGCGCAAAGCAATCCGTCCGAGGCTTCGACCAAGGCCATCCTGGAATTCAACCGGCTGCTCTACAACTCGAAAGATCTGTTCACGACAATTCTGCCGATTCGCGATGGAGTGGCGGTGGCGGTAAAAAAATAAGCACCTGAGAACCGAGAACTGCGAACTGAAAACCGGGGTTATCACGAAACTGCTTTTCTCACGCGCCGCGTTTCTCGCCACAAGACGGTCACGGGCCACCGCGAACTAGATCGATTTCACCGGAATTACGGTCAAGTCATCCACCAGCCCCACTTCTTTCTGCAGAAAGGGCTCGGCATAAGTCACGCCGCCCAACATGCCGTAGAAGCGAGCCATCGCCTCGGTCCGCGAACGTATTTCATCCCGCGCAGGGAAGATTCCCTTGCCGGCGTCCTGGTCGCTGAACTGCGATTTGTAAGCCATCAGCGCCTGCAACCGGGTCTCGAACTGTTCGGTGATATCGACCACAAAGGTTGGGCGCACGTCGTAGTAGAGCGTGGCATAGATGACTTGAAGGGCCGATGCGGAATTAGCTCCTCAGCGCCGGCGTCCCGTCGGCTGTCCTGAAGGCGTCCCGCCGACAGTGCTTCCGTGCCAACATCCAGCTTGGCCAGTCCGGCCAGAAAGCAGGCTTCATAACCCAGCACCGACGCCGTGTAATGGTCCGGGTGCCGTCCCTTCCAGTAAGGAAGGATCACCACCCGCGGCCGCTGCTGGCGGAGCACGCGCACAATTTTCAGGCGGTTTTCCCAGGTATTCTCCACCCGCCCATCGGGAATGTCGAGCGCCTGCCGCCAGCAGGTGCGTAATATTCTCGCGGCATCCGCGGCCTCGCGGGCGCGTTCTTCGGCGCTGCCGCGCGTTCCCATTTCACCTCGGGTGAGATCGAGGATCCCGGTGCGATGTCCGCGTTGCGCCATCTTGAGCAGCGCTCCGCCGCAGGTCTGTTCTACATCATCGCGGTGGGCAGCCAGGGCCAGAATATCGAGTGGGAGCGCGGACATGTCAGTCGAGAAAGAATACAGACAGGCTGCAAGGGATAGCAACCCGCGCCGCGCGGCCTACGGGCCTAACTACGACCGTCCGATTGCCTTTAGGGAAGCCCCTACTTCTTCCGCTCGACCAGAAAGCGGGCCAGGTCTTTAAGAACTTCAGCCTGCGATCCGAAGTCATCGAGCGAAGCCAGCGCGGATTCAACCAGTGCGCTTGCCTTCTTCAACGACTCTTCGACCCCGAACAACGCCGGATAAGTTGCCTTCTCCGCCGCCGTGTCTTTCCCCGCCGTTTTCCCCAGTTGCTCGGACGTTTGGGTGACATCCAGCACATCGTCCACGATCTGAAAGGCCAGGCCGATGGACTGTCCAAACGATCGCAACTTGTCGACCGCTTTCTCATCTGCTTTGGCATAGAGTCCGCCACTGACCACGCTGGCGGCAATCAGGGCCGCCGTCTTGGACCGGTGGATGTACTCGAGCATGGCGAGATCGGGCTTGGTGTGGGCGGCTTCAAGGTCCACGACCTGGCCGCCGATCATGCCCTCGATCGTCCCCGTGCCGTGGGCGATTTCTTCGATAATGCGCACCCGGGATTCGGCCGGGCAGCGCAGCCGGGACAGCACTTCATACGCCTGGGTCTGCAGGGCATCGCCCGCCAGAATGGCGATGGCTTCGCCAAACGCCTTATGACAGGTGGGCCGTCCGCGGCGCAGATCATCGTTGTCGAGCGCGGGCAGATCGTCGTGGATCAGGGAATAGGTATGCAGCATTTCCAGCGCGGCCCCCAGGTCTTCAATGCCCGCGGGAAGGGAACCGGCAATCATGCGCCCCGCCTCCACGCAGAGAATGGGGCGGAGCCGCTTGCCGCCGGCAAACACGCTGTGACGCATTGCCTGGTGGATCGATACCGGACGCTGGGTCGCTGCCGGCAGCAGACGCTCCAGTGCCGCGTCGGTCAGGGCCTGGCCCTGCTCCAAAGTCTGTTTGAGCATGCGGCTGAGTATAACAATCGCCGGTGTGGGTCGGACACTCCTGTCCGACGCTTTTGAATTTGATCTTGATCTGGATGATGGTTGTTCGATTGTGAGGGGGTACAAGTCAGTACCAATCCAAAGTCAAAGGCGTCGGACAGGAGTGTCCGACCCGCACAGAAGCACCTTAAGGTTTGCGCGAGGGCGGTTCGAAGGCTTCGGCCTGAAGTTTGCCGTTCTGCTTCAGCAAAATTTCCACTTTGCCTTCCGCCTCTTCCAGTTCCTTGCGGCATGCGGCGGAAAGCTGCATCCCTTCCTCGAACAGCGTCAGAGATTTTTCCAGGGACACTTCGCCCTTTTCCAGTTCTTGCACGATCTTTTCCAGACGCTGGAGGCACTCTTCAAATTTAGCCACAGGGACTTGCTCCTGCCACTATTCTAATCCACCCAGGATGATGTCGGGTCCGCCGGAAAGAGTGGGGGTGCGGGACGGCAAGCCAAAAATATCAAGCCGTGGTGCGTGGGGAAGTCCCCAGGGCCTCAAGCACGTCCGCCGCCGAAGAATACCGTCCCGAGGGCGCGCTGATTTGGGCGCCCTGCACCATCCCCCGTACCGCGATCAGCATCTCGCGGGCGATGGCAATCCCTTCTTCGCGAGCGGCCTCGGGAGTTTTGGCCCCGGCCATGCGTTCCAGAATCGAGTCCGGCACCGAGACCCGCAGCTCGTTCTTCATGAATTCGGCATTGCGGACGCTGACCAGCGGCCAGATTCCCGCAATCACAGGTATTTTGCAATGCTCGATGCGGCGCAGAAAGGCTTCGAGCAGCTTAAGATCGAACACGGGCTGAGTGACCGCACATTCGGCGCCGGCTTCGACCTTGTATTCGAAGCGTTTGATCTCCTCGTCGATATTCGGTACGCCCGGGTTGGCCCCCACGCCGATCACAAATGACGTGCCCGTTCCCAGCGGATTGCCGCCGATATCCAGGCCCCGGTTGAGATTGTGGACAATGTTGACCAGGCCGATCGCATCCACGTCAAAGACTGCCGTGGCGTCGGGATAGTTGCCCATCTTCGGCGGATCGCCGGTAATGCAGATCAGGTTATGGATCCCCAACGCCGCCGCGCCCAGCAGGTCCGATTGCATGCTCAGCACATTGCGGTCGCGGCAGGTGTAGTGCAAGATCGCTTCGATGCCCACTTCCTGCTGCACCAGCAGGGACAAGGCCTGGTTGCTCATCCGCGCCGAGGCCCGGGGACTGTCCGGGATATTGATGGCATCCACGCCCACGGACTTCAGAAAACGCGCGCCTTCAATTTCCTTGCGGATGTCGGTCCCCTTGGGCGGGACGATTTCCACCATGGTCAGAAATTCGCCGGCGGCAATCTTCGCGCCAATCTTGGACCGCTTTTCCAGCGGAACCGCAGGAGCGGCTTTTAACGCGGCCTCGCTCTTGGCCTTTGACGGATTGGCTTTGGCCCGGGCTTCACCCGCTCGCAAAGCCGATTTCATGACTCGAATGTGCTCCGGGGTCGTGCCGCAGCATCCGCCCACCAGGCGCACTCCCGCAGCCACGAACTTGCGCGCATAACTGGCCATATACTCGGGGGAGCACAAGTAGATATTGCGACCCTCCACCGATCGCGGCATGCCGGCATTGGGCTGGGCCGCCAGGGGCAGCGAAGTGAGCGCACGAACACGCTCGATAACGTCCAGCATTGCCACCGGGCCCACGCTGCAGTTACAACCGATCACGTCGACGCCCCAGCTTTCAATCCGCGGCGTAAAGCTCTCCGGAGTCGAGCCGTCGAGGCAGTTTCCGTCTTCATCGATGGTCACGTGGGCCACCACCGGGATTTTGGCATCAACATCCCGGGCAGCCAGAATCGCCTGGTGAAGTTCCTCGACGTAGCCGAATGTCTCCAGCATCAGCAGGTCGACCCCGCCTTCGACCAGGGCTGCGATTTGTTCACGGAAGGCGGCGCGGGCTTCCTCGAAACCGGTCTTGCCGAGCGGCTCGATACGAACCCCCAGAGGGCCCACCGAACCAGCTACCCAGACGTCGAAGCTTTTGGCAGCTTCTTTGGCCAAATGGGCCCCCGCGAGGTTGATTTCGCGGACCCGGTTCTCCAGGCTGTGGCGCGCCAGGCGAAACGAATTTCCACCAAAGGTATTGGTTTCAATAATCTCCGCACCCGCCTGCAAATACTCATGATGGAGATCACGGATCAGGTCGGGCTGCGCCACGTTCAATTCGTCATAGCAACGATTGATGAAGATTCCCTTGGCGTATAGCAGGGTCCCGGTTGCACCATCGCACAAGACGTGGGACTGTTTTAAGCGAGCTAGCAGGTCGGCGGCCATCGCTTTGAGAATACAAGATGAAGGTCAATTTTGCACCATGGCGGACGCGGTTCCGTGCGCCACCCACGGGGGCTGCAGCCTGCCCGTCTCCGGAGGGCTCTGCTATAATCCCGTTTCTTGCATCTAACTCTCCATTCCTCATGTTCTTGGGGGGCTTCGCGTTTGAACCGACCCGCTCTCGCCGTATTGCTGCTGGTGACCAGTGCCGGACTGATTTCTTGCGGAAGTTCCAATTCCAGCACGAACCAGCCGCCGCCGCCCCCGGGTAGTGTCAAGCTTCGAGCCTTCATTTCTAATCCGCTGTTTCCTAACGGCACATCCACCGCCGCCGTCCTCAACGTCGTGGATGCGCTGAATGATGTCCAGGCCTCGGTGGTTTCCGTGGGGTCGAGCAGTCCCACGCCGGGCATGATGGTGCTGTTTCCTAACAAGAGATTTACCCTGGTTTTCAGCGCCTCGAACAACTCCATTACCGTGGTCAACAACGCCAGCCAGAGTGTCGCTCAAAACTCCGCGGGGAATCCGGCGGCGATCACGCTTCCCGGGTACAGTGAAAGCATGGTTGTGGCACCAGACAATGTGAGCGGCTTTGCCGCGGTTCCGAATGCCCCGGTGACGGGGCAATCCCCGGGTGCGGTCGATGCCCTGAACCTGTCCACCGACGCCATCTCGGCCGCAGTCCCGGTTCCCGGCGCTCGTTACCTGGTGCAGAGTCACAACGGCAACCGTATTCTGGTGCTGGGCAGCCGCCCTGACACGGTCACGGTCCTGGCGCCGAGTTCGATCGGCACCAGCACGGACCCGCGCACGGATGTTCAAAGTTCTCTTTTCGATCATCCGGTCTGGGGAGTTTTCAGCAGCGACGATTCGACGGCTTATATCCTGAACTGCGGGCCGGAATGCGGGGGGACAACCGCCAGTATCACGCTCCTGGACATGAACAGCAACCTGCCCGGCCCTGTCATTCCAGTGGACGCGGGCACCACCGGGCTGCTCTCCGGCACCACCCTCTACGTTGCGGGCACAGAACCGGGCGCCAACACGTGCGCTGCTTCCGCGGCCCCGACCCTGGCTACCACGTGCGGCGAAGTTTCCGCGGTTGATCTCGGCTCAATGACGGTTACGGCCAGCGCAACAATTACTGACGGTTACCACAACCACATGGAGATGGGTGCCAACAACCAACTCTTCATCGGGGCCCACGCCTGCACCAACATCAACGTTCCCGCCAGCGGCAACAACTCCGGAGAAATTCGAGGGTGCCTGTCCATTTTCAACATCAGCAAATCGAGCGCGGTGATTCCGCCTGTACTGGGTGACGTCACCGGAATTCAGCCCATCAGCCGCCGTAACGTGGTGTACGTGGTCCAAAACGGAGAATTAAACATCTACGACACCACCACCGACAAGCTGCAAACCACGCAGATAGATATCATCGGTCAAGGCGTGGACGTGAAGCAGGTGGATTGAAGCCGGCTTCTGCTCTCAGCTTCCAGCTGTCAGCTTTCAGCTCTCAGCCGTCAGCCCTCGCTCCTCGGCTTTCAGCCCTCAAATCTCTGCTCTCAAGCTTACCCGCCCCCAGCTTTCGGCCCCAGCTTTCAGCCCCAGCTTTCAGCCAATTCCCACTAGCCGCGAAGCGGCGCCAGACTGTAGCCCAGGGCGCAAGCCCTGGGTACGCGTGTAAAACTCGACCAAAGCCCCGGAGGGGCGGAAGAGCCTTAAACGGTCCCGGCCACAATAGGATTTCTTTTGCATCCGACGGGAGGCATCATTTGGAAACGGCTGAAAAATCGATGTTGAAGGCTGAAAGCTGAAAGCTAAAGCTATTTCTCCATCACCAACTCATGCCGTTTCGAGGCCGCGACTGCCTTTTCGGAGTAAGGCAGCTTGAACGTGTAGCCTTCGTACCATGCCTTCCACTGGTCCATGTAATAGGGACTGAGAAAATTCCCCGCTTCTCCGGTCACCAGGTTCAATGTGGTCTGGTCCAGGTCGGACAGGTCCACCGTCAAGCGTTCCGAAGGCCCGTGGCTGCGCGACACCGCTTTCACTGTGTAGCTGCTGCCGGACTGGGGCTGGACGCCGGGTCCTGTCCAATGCTGCAGCAGCGGAATTCTGCCCAGAATCGGGTGCTGGATATCGACCGCACGAAACGTTCCCCACTTCCACGAGGCCAAGTCCCGGGGCGCCTCGGGGTCGTCGACAGTCGCTTCAACCGCCGCTGCCAGCAGGTCGTCGTAGCTGCTATACGCCGGGGGGAGCCAGCTCCGGGGCTGATGATGAACCACGTTTTCCAGCCACACCGACTGCATTCCCCAGGAATAGGTCTTCCAGCTCAGCCTGGCGTCAACTTGCCCGGATCCGGACGGCGCAGGGCCCAGCTTGGGTTCAAGCAGCAGACGCGTGAGCTCGGCGCGGGCTTGATATGCGATTGTGGGCGCAGCCGAATCTGCCGTCATTCGGCCATCCCATCCCCGCATGACCTCGGCTGCCTGTTGGGTTCGCGGGGAGGCGTGATTGGCGTGGTCCACGCTGTACACAAACCGTTCCGCGAAATAACGGTCAGCTTCTGAATAAATGTCGGTCTGCAGCGCCAGCATGTCAGCCGGGGAAAATTTCTTGCCTGACTCCAGCACGCGATAGATTCTGGCAGAACGCCAGGGAGCCTCCCAACCGGTGCTGATTGAATAGGGATAGCCATCTGGAGTGATGCGGCTGTTCGCGGTCGCGATGATTCCCCAGGGCGGGTTGTACACGCTGGGCAGTTTGTCGAATGGAATGTATCCCGTCCACTCGTGCGAGTTGTCGCTGCCGTTCTCGGGAAGGCTGCCATCGCCGGAGGCACGAATCGGAATCTTTCCCGTGGCCTGATAGCCGATGTTGCCATCGACGTCGGCGAACACGACGTTCTGTCCGGGCGCGTCAAAGGTCGAGAACGCGCTGCGAAACTGGTCCCAGGTCTGCGCCGAGTCCACTTCAAAAAAAGGATCGTGGGTGCCGTCGTATAGCGTCCAGCGCAAGGCCAGCTTGCGGGTTTCGCCCGGCAACAGATCGCTAATGATGGGTCCATGGCGGGTCAACACCACATCCACCGCCACGTCTGGTTTGCCCTTGACGTGGATCACTTCACTCCGGTGTTCAGGTGCCTTCCACCCATCCGGTGTCAGGTATTGACCATCCGGGTTGAAAGTCTCGACGTATATATCTTCCACCGTCGGACCGATGTTGGTGAAGCCCCAGGCAATGCGCTGGTTGTGTCCCACGATCACGTAGGGCAGGCCGGGCAACGTGACGCCAGCGACATCAAAGTCGCCACAACGCAGATGGGCTTCGTACCACAGGTTCGGCATCTGGTGCCCGAGGTGCATATCATTCGAAAGCAGTGGCTTGCCCGAAACCGTGTGCGCGCCCGAAACCACCCAGTTGTTCGAACCGATCACCATGCGTGCGTCGGAATTCAATGCGGATTCGCTGGCGACATTCTGAAAATCCGGTCCCGCGATGCCCGCCACGGAACTACCCACGGGGCGCCGAGGCGGGTTTTCCTCGTCCGTATTCTGGTCCGGTCCGAGGCGCGGCATGGTCGGTGGACGATCGTGCCAGGAAGAGTTGACATACAAGTCGGCCGTCAGTTCGGGTCCAAGTTTGGCCAGGATCTTCTCGCGTTCAAGGGCGTCGCGATAGGGATAATGGTTCAGGTCTTTCACCATCTGGGACGCGATGAGAGTGGAATCTTCCAGCGCCCAGGGACGCGGAGAATAGCGCAGGATCCGAAACTCGACGGGCAGCCGGTCGCGATGGGATTCGATGTAAGCGTTCACGCCCCGCGCATAGGCTTCGAAGTGAGAGCGATTTTGGGCGGAGGCAACCTCCAATGCCTTTTGTGCCGCTACGCGCAGCCCCAGAATTCTTTGCTCGCGGTCGTGCTTGAGAAACGCCTCGCCAAGAATTTCGGAAACGTCGCCGGCGGCGAAACGCCGCATCATGTCCATCTGCCACAAACGGTCCTGTGCGGTCACATAGCCCTGGGCAAAAAAAAGGTCATCAAAATTTGCGGCCTCAATCGTAGGCACGCCCTGACCGTCGCGGAGGACCGTGACCCGAGCGGACAGGCCGGAAATCTTCAGGTGTCCGTCCAACTGGGGCAGGGCAGAGCGCGCGATGGAGTAGAACCAGGCCAGGGCTCCCAGAGCAATAAGCAAAACGCAGATCAGGAAAAACGACAATCCTCGCCCGATGCTTAGTCGTCGACGAGGAGCAGAAAGCGAAGTCGTGGTGGTCGCCATGCTGAGCTTTTGATTCTATGGCGTGCCCATGGCTAAAACAAATGCAACGCAAATGTAGGCGCGAGCATCCACGCTCGTGCCGCCGCGAACTGCGAAGTCAGGAGGCGTGAAGTCACTCCATCGGCGAAAGCGCGGCGCATGCGTCGTGGTCGGGAATTGCGACCCCGCCCTGACCGACGCGAACCACCCCATCCTCGGTCGAGCAGAAGGTGCGAATGCCGCTTTGGTTGCGCTTGACGGGTACTGCACTCACGAAGTACCGGGTGCCATCCTCAGAACGCGCCAGAGTGAAAATGTAGCCGTTCCGGCCGGGCAAGGTGGTCGCAACCGCCAGTCTATCGTCAATCAGGCAGGCCGTTGCCGGGTTGCTGGTGCAAGGCGAAGCACCGCCCAGAGACTGCAGATCTGGGGCGAATCCGACGGTTGGAAAGTTTGACTGATAGGTCACTTGGGCCGTGTTGATTGTCCTGACCGAATCCACTGCGGAAGACTCATTTGCCGCAATCCGCGCCCGCAGCAGGTTGGGAATCGCAATCGCCGCAACGATCAGTATGAGGGGAATCATGGCGATCCCAAGATATCCGAGCACCAGGCCCGCAATGGCCAGGCCCTTGCCCCCTAACCTGCCCGCACTTTTCTTGATTTGCGAAAGCGAAACATGTCCGAAGACGATGGCAAGAATGGGCAGGGGGAAAAAAAGAAAGAGCAGTCCGCAGATCAGGCTGATGATGGCCAGGCCGCTGGTTTGTTCCACGGCGACTGGCCCCGCCTGACCGGTAAGCGGTTGCAGCGGAAGCTTGGCGGCGCCCGCATCGGTGAGTGCGATTGGCTGGCCGCATGTGGGGCAAAACGTTGTTCCTTCGGCCACCGTCTTACCACATTGAGAGCAGATCATGCGACTCACTCCTCGCAGTGGCGGACTGCAAACTGACCTCTTTCCCTCGCCAAAATCGCTCCACCGTACTCCGGCAGGACCCTTTCGTCAACGCGATCGCGGCAGAGCGCGCCGCCCCACGGCGACATCTTTGGGTTGCGCCGGCAAACCTTTTTTGATAATGTCCGCGGCACTCGGCCGTCCTCATAGGCCGTGCACGTCCTGGTAGCCTTTTCGGGCGACGGGCAGTCAATGTCCGCCGCCATTTCATCCCGCAGGAGAACGATCGATGCTTTCCATCCTGGTGTTGGAAGCCGTCAGGGCTTGCTCGTCCGCGCTGCCTGCCACCCTCCTGTTGCAAAGCAATGACGACAACCCGTTTGTTGCCTGCGGTTGTCTGGGGTTCTTCGGCGTCATCATGGTTGGCATTCTCGCGCTCAATATTGCTCTGCTGATCTGGGTCGCGCGTGACGCCAAAAACCGGGGCATGGACAACGCGGTGGTGTGGATGATTCTGGTGATGCTGACTGGAATCATCGGTCTGATCATCTATCTCGTTACCCGCCCACAGGGCAATCTGGTGCCCTGTCCCCAATGTGCGAACAAGCGGCTGCAAGTGAGCGCAAAATGTCCCCACTGCGGAAACTCCTGAGGCAGCCCGCAACCTATCTCGCGCTCCTGGGCGTAGTGGCTGCGAGTGTGTATGCCGACAGTTTCCGGCGCCCGGATCGTCAACTGACGGCCCGCGTCTACATTGCCCTGGTTCGCGATTATCAGAGGGTAGGCAGTCCGCGCTTGGCGGGGTATGTCCAGTGTCGCTATCGTCCCACCTGCTCCCGGTACTCGATTGAAACCGTGCAACGATATGGGCTGCGAAAAGGGCTTGCCTTGACTGCGGCCCGCCTCTGGCGCTGCCGTGGCAGCGTTCCTCTCGGCACCAGCGACCCGGTTCCCTAGCCTCCTCCGGAATCTGCGAATCACGGGGATCGTATTGATAGGGAAGGCCCTGCCGGGTGCGATGGCAAGACTCTGGCGGGTTTACGGCGGGGCAGCGCATGAGATTCTGTTTGCCTTGGAACGCTGATTCTGGTAACTTTCGCGGTTCAGGTAGGGCGGACAGACTCTTGTCCAGGGGCTGAGTCGCACAATCACGGGAGGGAAAGTCCATGGCGTTTTGCAGCGGGTGTGGAACTCAGATCGCGGACGGCACGACCATGTGTGCGGCCTGTAGCAGTCGCACTGCAGCACCGGCGGCGGCAGCACCTGCCCAGGGCACAACCGGCGGAATGACGGACAATGTCGTCGGCATGTTGTGCTACATCACGATCGTTCCGGCCATCATTTTCCTGGTGATGGAGCCATATAACAAGAGCCGCTTCGTGCGGTTTCATGCCTTTCAGATGATTTTCTTTTGCGTGGCGATGATCGCCATCTGGATCGGTTTGACCATCATAGGTTTTGTTCCAGGGTTGATCTTCGTCACCTTCCCCCTGCACATGATCATATGGTTGGGATCGTTCATTATCTGGATCATCCTGCTGATCAAGGCCAATCAGGGGCTGATGTTCAAGCTGCCAATCATTGGCGACCTGGCCGAGAAACAGGCCAACGCCGTCTAGTTTGCGCGTCCGGCAATGTGCCTTGCCTGCGCTCTTTGTCCACGACCGGTCTCCGCGGCGGAGACCGGTTCAATCTTCCTCCCTTGACAGATCTTCTCCGGGATGTCATTCCTATTAGATTTTGGTTCGCATCCTCGCGGCGCAACCTGCGCGGGAAACAGGACCTTTGAAGGGGGCCATTGAAAGTTCGGGTCTTCTATCACGACAAATGCTTTGACGGGGCATCGTCGGCTGCTTTGTTCTCGCGCTTTTACCGGGAGCGGATCAGCGGCGATGCCAGTTTTGTTTTCTCCGGCCTGCTGCACCGCGCCGGGGCATTGTTCGATGAAAAGCAGTTTGACGGCGACGAAAACGCCATCGTGGACTTCAAGTACTCCAGCTCTCCCAGGATTACCTGGTGGTTCGACCATCACCAGAGCGCATTCCTCACTCCCGAGGATGCAGCGCACTTCGAGCAGGACCAGAGCAATCGCAAGTTCTACGACCCGGATTTCAAGTCCTGCACCAGCTTCATCGCGACTGTGGCCGAACAGCGTTTTGGTTTTGATCCCCGCCCCGTGGCCGACCTGATCCACTGGACGGACATCGTCGATGGAGCCATGTATCCCGATGCCCAGACCGCGGTCGAAATGAAAGCGCCCGCCATGAAGCTCACTCTGGTCATAGAGTCCGCGCAGGACTACAGCTTCGTGCCCCGGCTTATCCCTCTGCTGGCCACCCGGCCGCTGGCGGAAATCCTGGAAGAGTCTTTCGTGGCGCCTCTGCTGCCGCCTTTGCTCGAGCGGCACCAACGCTCCATCGCCGTGTTGAAAGAACGGATTGAGTCCAAAGATCACACCCTCTTTTTCGATATCACGGACCACGATCTCGAGGGCTACAACAAATTCGTGCCGTACTATCTGCATCCGGAATCGATTTACAGCGTTGGCCTCAGCAAGAGCAGCTTTCGGGTGAAAGTTTCCGTCGGCTCGAATCCCTGGGCCCCCTCCGAGCCGACCGTGAATCTGGCCAAGGTGTGTGAGCGCTACGGCGGCGGCGGCCACGCGCGGGTAGGCGCAATCTCGTTCGGCGTCACCGAGGAAGGGGCAGCCCGCAAGGCGGCACGCGAGATTGCAGAAGAACTTCGAGCCAGTGTGCGTGCTCGCCAGTAGCGGAGTCGAAGGGCCAGATTCCCATATATGAAGGGCGGGCGTTCATGAGATCCCGCCACGCCCATTCGGATTTCGCGAGCACCTCTTTTGAGAGTTTTCAGAGAGTTGCGATGCTAGGATTGGGACGCGAGGCCGTTTGACCGGGAGGCTTCGTGAAGCGAACCAAGCCGCAGCCTCGGGATGAGATGGATATGGGAGAAGGGAAGCGGAACCGGTGAGCACTCCCCCCAGTTCCATCGTCCTGCGAGCCGAGCGCCTGGGCCGGACCGTCCATGACAAGATCTTGATTCAGGATGCAACCTTCGAAGTGCACAAGGGAGAGGTATTGGCCATCACCGGGCCCAGTGGCTCGGGCAAGACTTCGCTGCTGCGGCTGCTGAATCGTCTCGACGAGCCCACATCGGGAACGGTTTTCGTCGAGGGCCAGGACTATCGCAATATCGAGCCGCGGGAACTGCGGCGCAAACTCGGCATGGTGACGCAGAGGCCGTATCTGTTTCCCGGCACCGTGGCGGACAATCTCCGCTTTGGCCCGGCGCAGCGCAATGAAATCCTGCAACCCGAGGCGATAGAGGAACTCCTGGCCGAGGTTGGTCTCAAGGATTACGCCGGGCGCGACGTTGCGAACCTTTCGGGAGGCGAAGCTCAGCGCGTTTCCGTGGCTCGCACCTTGGCCAATTCGCCGCTTGCCCTTCTCCTCGACGAACCGACTTCAGCGTTGGACGAGGCCGCCAAACTCGAGGTTGAATCGGCAATTCAGAAAATCGTGCGCCACCAGGAGCTGACTTGCGTGGTGGTCACGCATGACCTGGCCCAGGCTCTGCGATTGGCCCAGCGGGCGCTGGTGCTCGAGCGCGGGAGCATTGTACGTGCCGGCCGGCTGGAGGAGGTGCTGCGTGCTTAAACTGTTTTTTCATTCGCAACTGCAGCTGGGCTTCGCGCAGGCTGCGGTGGCGGCATTGGCTGCTTTGGCTGTCGTCCTGCTGGCTCGACGCCGAGGAATCCATCTGGAAGGCGAAACCCTGGTCGCGATGGTTCGCGGGTTGGTGCAAATCATTGCCGTGGGGTCAATTCTTGTTATCCTTTTGCGCGCGCCGCGGTGGACGAGCGCCTTCTTGCTGGCGGGGATGATCGTGGCCGCGGGCGCGACTTCCGCCCGCCGGGCCAAGGGCATGCCCGATGCGTTTCGCGTATCCGCCTGGGCCATCGCGTTCGGCGCCGGCTCCGTCATCGCCTTGATGGTGTCGCTGGGGGCGATTGACACCGCGATCACATCGCTGGTCCCGGTGGGAAGCATGCTGATTGCCAACGCCATGAACACCAATGGATTGGCTCTGAACCGTTTCCGCTCCGACGTCCTGGCGCACGCCGGCGAGATTGAGACTGCGCTGGCTTTAGGGGCAGAGGCCCGCAACAGCGTCTCGCCCTACGTCCAGGCTTCTTTTGAAGCCAGCCTGATTCCTGCCATCGACTCGCTGCGCTCACTCGGAATCGTATGGATCCCCGGACTGATGGCAGGAATGCTCCTCTCCGGCGCACGCCCCGTGTACGCGGCCATTTACCAGTTTGTGGTCCTGGCCATGATTTTCGCGGCTTCGGGCTTGACCTCGCTGACCAGCACGATGCTGATTCGGGGCAGGGTATTCTCTCCAGCCGAGCAACTTTTACTGCAGCCAGGAAGATAGTGGCGATCTTTTCATGGACCATGTGACCACAGCGATCCTAGGGCACGCCAAAGCGGCGGAACGGCATCGCCGCCGGGCCGCGCTTCGCACCGTGGCTTCTCTGGAACTGAGCAAGGGTCTGATCGTGCTTTTGCTGGGCTTTGGCGCGGTTGCGATGGTCCGTAAGGATGCCTGGGACGTCGCCGAGGCCCTGCTGAGATTCCTGCACATAAATCCCGACCATCATCGTTTCGCGCAAGTCTTTCTGAACCTGGCCGACAATCTCACCGACGCGAAATTGTGGGCGTTGGCCGCCGGGGCGGCGGCGTATTCGATCGTCCGCTTCATCGAGTCCTACGGACTGTGGCGCGAACGGGCGTGGGCGGAGTGGTTTGCGCTGATCTCGGGAGCGCTGTATGTGCCGGTCGAGGCCTACGAGTTGGTGCGCCGGCCGCATCCGATCTACGCCGCGGTGCTGTTCATCAATCTTGCCATCGTGTTCTACATGCTTTATCTGAGAGTATCGGCGCACGCGGAAGTGGCTCGGAAGAGGCAGCTCCGGGACTAGTTCACGCCGCTGCGGGCACGCGTCTTAAACGCTTGGGAAAGTGCAAGTTTAAGCTAGACCCCGCGTTTTCCAATCCTGCACGGACCACGCGGGGCCTTTCCCTGGGGGGGAAGGTCTTGCATTTTGCCAGCAACCAGGACCTCCTGACGAAGAAAGCAAATGAGTCGGTTTTCCGACCAGCGCATTCAAGATTCGCCAACCCAATAGTGGCCAGTTGAGGGCGATCGTTGAACCCAAAAGCAGCGAGGATGTTGACATGAAAGAATTCTGGGAGAAAATACACATCGTGCATGGAGGTTTGCTCCGGACCCTCATGGTTGCTGGGATCCTGATTGCACCCCTTCGGGCGCAACCGCTGCCGCTCCAATCCCTGGTTACTCCCTCGACCACGATCTTGAAAGACGGACGTCCTGTCACCTTTGCTCTGCACGGCTTCATCGAGTTCAAAACGCTTGCCGACCTGTTCCCCTACATCGAATCCCAGACTCAGCGCTGGAAGACCAGCGTGGACGAAACCGGGCGGCAGCGTCTGGCGAGTGAACTGCTGCGTCGCGGAATCGAGAGCCGTGTCGTCTCCATGATCGACGAGCGCCCGCTCGAGTCCCTGGTGACTCACACCAGCCAGGAACTTCGCCAGGCGCTCGCGCGGGTGCAGGAACCGGTGCCGCCGGGCTATGCCGAAGCATTTCTGGCGGTACAAGAGAAATGGAAACATTCACTGAATTGCTGGAGCGCCGCGCCGTCAATTCCGGCCCGCGTGCTGTCCAATTGGTATCCGATTGAGGAAGGCATCGAGCTTTACGGCTCCACCTACGATTCCACGGAGCATTTCTGGCAGGCGGTGAAATATCATCCCGACATTACGGTTGCCCAACTGGGGGAACTGCTCGACCTACTGGGGCACAGGGACTGGGGCCCCTGGCTCGCACGTCTCGACGCCGACCCCAAACTGTATTTGCCCAATGCCTATGCAGTGGAATTTCTGCGCCACAACCTGGCGCCGGAACGAATTGCCTGGTTTCGTGGCCAGCTGGCCGGACATGGTCTGCGCCCCGCCGACTATGCTCGCCTGGTGCAGCAGCGCGGCTCTGCCGCGTTCCGCTTCTCCGCGTTCGAAGAAAAAGTTCTGTGGGGCGACCTGGCCGATCTGTTCCATTTGGTCTATACGTTTTCTCTCCCGGACGATCCCATTCGGAAGACCCTGGCGGATCGCCACTTTGACGCCGTTTATCTGGGCGAACGCAGAATGGGCTTCATCAGCCCAGACTTTCGCTCGCTGATGCTCGAAGTCTGGCACGTGAAATATTTGCAGATGCCCCGCTTCCGCGAGGTGATCAGCACCATCCCGATGGAAATCCGGCTTTCCCACTTCCTGAACGACGGCGACTCCCCGGATATCCCCATCCCGATCTATATCGACTACCTGAACCAGATTCGCGACCTCGCCCGCCAACCCATGTAGGCGCGAGCGTCCACGCTCGTGCAAAGGTTAAAGCGGAAGGGAACCGGAGGTTCACGAGTGGCCAATCTCGAGCTACAGAATCTCGAGCTACAGTAAGATCACTGCGCACAGAGTTGCGCCTCAGCTTGGCTTACGCCTATTGCGCCTTACGAACAGGCTGCCGAGGGCGAAGCCGATGGCCGCTCCGAGAAATGGTGCAGTGAACAGGATGCCGAATGAAGAAGCACCATTACCGCGGGCCAAAAGGAAGGTGGCATAAGCCATCCCCACAGTCCAGAGAATGAGCCGGAGGTTCATAAAGGCCTCCTCCGAACAGAGATGGTGCCACAGATTCACCGGCAAATCGCAAAAATCTTGACTGCTGAATCAAAAACACCATGGGAACACCGACAATCCGTTGTTCCTCGAGGGTCAGCAGAGCGCTAGGCCCCGGCTCTGGTTTTCGGAGCTTTACATCCCCCGCAGTCTCCAGATTGACGGCAGACGGGTGCAAAGCCGATATTATGCAAGTGCCGTTCGACTCTTGGCATGTGGACGCCACGGCCCCGTAGCTCAGATGGATAGAGCAGCGGTTTCCTAAACCGAAGGTCGCGTGTTCGACTCACGCCGGGGCCACCAGTTTTGCCATGGTGAGAGATTTTTGCGGCGGCCTTGATGCCTGCTATCTACGCGAAAGGCCCCGTTCCGGATACACTATTCCCCGCGTGGATTCTTCTTTCCCAGGTGGTGGCAAAACCATGGCGTGGATCATGATCAGTTCTTTTCTCCTGTTCAATCTCTTCCTAGGAGTCAGTCAGGTGCAAGCCAGCCCGCATCCAAACCCGGCCAAGGAACATCGAAACCTGCTGCTGGTGGTCAACCAGGGCGACCAGAGTATGAGCCTGGTCGATCCTGAGGCCGGGGTTCAGATTGCCAAAGTGAAGACCAACGAAGTACGCGCCCACGAGGTGACTGCTTCCCCTGACGGGCATCTGGCTTACTTGCCCATCTACGGGGACTCGGGCGTGGGTAAGCCCGGAACCGACGGCAGCTCGGTGGAGATCGTTGATCTGGAGAAGCGGGCCATCGTCGGCAGTATCGAGCTCGGCCCGGTGCGACCGCATTGGGTCAAGTTCGGGCCCGACGGCATGCTCTATGTTTCTGCTGAGCTCGACAATGCCGTGGATGTGCTGGATCCCCACCTGCGGAAACGCCTCGGCTCGATCCCGACCGAGCAGCCCGAGTCCCACATGGTGGTCCTGTCGCGTGATGGGCATCGTGCCTACACCGCCAATGTCGACGCGGGAACGGTTTCGGTGCTGGACCTGGAGGCGCGAAAACTGATCAAAGTGATTCCCGTGGCCGAAATGGTGCAACGCATTTCGATCTCGCAGGATGGACGCTGGGTGTTCACGGCTGACCAGAAGCGTCCCCGGTTAGCAATTATTGATACGGCGACCAACGAGGTCTCGAACTGGATCCCGCTGCCCGCAGTCGGATACGGAACCACGCCCACGCCAGATGGCAAGTGGCTGCTGGTGACCTTGCCGAGCGCCAACCAGGTCGCGGTGGTAGACGTGTCGCAAATGAAGGTGGTGCGCACCGTTCCCGTGGGTGCCGATCCGGTGCAGATCATGGTGCGCCACGATCGCCCGGTGGCCTATGTTTCCTGCAGTGGAGACGGAAAAGTTGCGGTGCTGAACCTCAAAACCTGGAAAGTGGAAAAGTCGATCGAGACTGGACCCGGCGCGGACGGTCTGGCCTGGGTGCAAAGAAAACCATAACCGCCAAGGACGCAAAGAAATACCGCGAAGGACGCGAAGGGCTGCCTAGGTAACTTTTGCGTCCTTGGCGGTATTTCTTTGCGTCCTTTGCGGTTCAAGATTTTGCGCTGCGCACAGAGGGCAAGAACTCAGGCGGCTTTCGCGCCTTAATTGCCTGCTCGAATCCATAAGCGATCCTGAGCAGAACAGGTTCGCTCCAGGCGCGCCCGAAGAACGACAAGCCAACCGGCAGGCCGGAGATGAAACCGGCCGGCACTGTGATGTCGGGATATCCAGCCACCGCCGCGGCGTTCGAACTCCCGCCGCCGGAGTGGTCTCCGTTGACCAGATCAGTAAGCCAGGCCGGACTCCCGGTCGGCGCCATGATTGCATCCAGGTGAAACTTGTCCATCACGGCGTCGATACCCTCGGCGCGTGAAAGGCGGTGATTGGCTGCGAGCGCGTCCAGATATTCCTTGCTGGTCAGCCCGTCCTTGGCTTCGGCCTTGATGAAAGTGTCCTGCGCGAAGTAGGGCATTTCCTTGTCTCGGTTCGCATCATTGAACTCGATAATGTCTTTCAAGGAATGAACGGCCGCGTCCGGGCGGCTTGCCAAATAGGCGTTGAGGTCAGCTTTCAGCTCATAGAGAAGGACTAGAAATTCGCTGTCGTCGAACTTGCCGTAGGACTCGAGGTCGGCGGGATCCACCAGTACAGCCCCTTGCCGCTTCATCTCTTCCATTACGCTGTTCATCAGGCTGTCTACGCTGTCACTGAAACCGAAATATTTGCGTGCTACCCCAATGCGGGCGCCGCGTAACCCGTTCGGAACCAGAAAGCGTGTGTAATCCGCGGCAATCTTCCCCGCGCTCGCGTCGGTCGCGCGGTCGCGCGGATCGGCGCCCGCCAGGGCATTGAGCAGGATCGCGGCATCGCGGACGGTTCGCGCCATGGGGCCGGCAGTGTCCTGGCTGTGCGCGATGGGAACAATCCCGGCGCGGCTGATGAGACCCAAGGTTGGCTTGATCCCCACAATGCCATTGGCCGAAGACGGGCACACCACCGAGCCATCGGTCTCGGTGCCGACTGCCAGAGCGCAGAGATTGGCCGCCGTAGCCGCTCCCGAGCCTGAACTCGAGCCACAGGGATTGCGATCGAGCGCGTAAGGATTCCTTGTAAGACCGCCGCGCCCGCTCCAACCGCTGACCGAATGGCTGGAGCGAATATTCGCCCACTCGCTCAGGTTGGTCTTGCCCAGAATGACCGCGCCGGCTTCGCGCAGTTTCTGGGCCACGAAAGAATCTCTCGCGGGATGCGAACCCACCAGCGCCAGAGATCCAGCGGTGGTTTGCATGCGGTCGGCGGTGTCGATGTTGTCCTTGATCAGGACCGGGATCCCGTGCAGCGGGCCGCGAGCGCCCTTAGCCTTCCGCTCCTGGTCGAGAGCTTCTGCGATGGCGAGAGCGTCCGGGTTGAGTTCGATCACGCTGTTCACGGCTGGCCCGCGCCGGTCAATCTCTTCAATCCGCGCCAGGTACTTCTGGGTCAGGGAACGGCAGGTAAATTTTCCGGACGTGATGCCCGACTGAAGGTCCGAGACGGTGAGTTCGTCCAGTTCGAATCGACCAACAGCCGGACTGGCCGGGGGACAGTCGGCCATGGCGCGGGCGCCAGCCATCGCGGGCGCTACCGCGGCAACGATCCCTCCGCGCACACTGGCCTGCAGAAATCGGCGGCGTGATGGCGTGGTATCGGCCGGAACAATGTTCTTGGATTGGAGCAAGATGGTCCTCCTTCAGTACGGCGGAGCCGGGACGCGGAATTATAGGCGATGCGTCAAGGATGTTGGCAGCTGCATCCTGCTTTCCTTTCGCCACCGCGCCCGTCCAAGACAGCGAACCGATGTGATGATCGGAGCTTTCCGGGCTGATACAATCGCCGGTTCCGTTCTTGATGAGAATCGATTCCAGTTTACCGCCTGCGGGACCCTGTCTGGGAAACCCGGTCAAAGAGGAGTCTTAATGTCTTATCCCAAGAGATGGCTGCTGCTATTGACCCTTGCGTTCGCCTGTGCGGGATCGAGCCAGGAGATGCCGGAAGGCCGATTGATGCGGTTTCCCGACATCTACAAGGACAAGATCGTCTTCATGTACGGCGGCGATCTTTGGCTGGCGTCCAGTTCGGGTGGGGACGCGCGGCGCATCACAGCGGATGCCGGGCGCGAACTGTTTCCGAAATTTTCGCCTGACGGCAAATGGATTGCCTTCACCGGACAGTATGACGGCAATTTCAACGTCTACGTCATGCCCGCCCAGGGCGGTCAGCCCAGGCAGTTGACGTTTTACCAAGGCGCGGCGGCGCCGCTCAGCGATCGCATGGGTATCCACAACGAAGTGGTCACCTGGTTTCCGGACAGCAAGCGCATACTGTTTCTATCGCGGCGGGATTCGTCGAACGGCTGGACCAAGCGCCCTTTCAGCGTGAGCATCGACGGTGGTCTACCTGAACCGCTGCCCATTGATCAGGGTGGCCTGGCTACTTTTTCTCCGGACGGCACGAAAATCGCCTACAACGTGATCTTCCGCAACTTCCGCACCTGGAAGCGCTACACCGGCGGGCTGGCCCAGGCCATCTCGATTTACGATCTGAAAAACAATACGGTCGAAGATGTGCCCCACACCGATTGGACCGATACTTTTCCCATGTGGCACGGCAACACCGTCTACTTCAGTTCCGATCGCGGTCCGGAACATCATCTCAATCTCTATGCCTACGATCTGGGCACAAAACAGGTTGAGCAGCTTACCCATTTCACCGACTTTGATGTGATGTGGCCGAGCCTGGGCCCGGATTCCATCGTGTTCGAGAACGGCGGCTACCTCTATACCTTCGACCTGGAGTCGAAGCAGCCGAAAAAGTTGACCGTCTACCTGCCCGGCGATTTCGACCAGGCAATGAAGCACTGGACCAGCGTCGCCAAGAACATTACCGACTTCGACATTTCGCCGGAAGGGAAACGGGCGGTGTTCGGCGCCCGGGGCGATGTGTTCACCGTCCCCGCAAAAGAGGGCAGCATTCGCAACCTCACCCGCACTCCCGGGATTCGCGAGAAATCGGTAGCCTGGTCGCCTGACGGCCGCTGGATCGCCTATGTCTCCGACCGCAGCGGCGAAGACGAACTCTACCTTTCTCCCCAGGACGGGATGGGCAAGGAGCAGCAGATCACCAGCGGATACAAGGGTTTCAAGTACGCTCCCGCGTGGTCGCCTGACAGCAGCAAGCTGGCCTGGTCCGACAAGGACTGCCGCCTCTGGTACATCGACGTCAACGCGAAGAAACAGGTTGAGGTGGACCGGGGAAAGTACGGAGAAATTCTGAACTATTCCTGGTCTCCGGATAGCAAGTGGCTGGCCTACGACAAGAATGACGAAAACTTCTACTCGTTCGTCCATCTCTATTCGCTGGCCGACAGCAAAATCACTCCCGTGACCACCAGCATGACCAACAGCTTCGCTCCGGTTTTTGATCCTGACGGGAAATATCTGTACTTCCTTTCTGACCGCGATTTCAACGAAGTCTTGGGCAATGTTGACTTCGAATTCGCCAACCCAAAGACCACCCGCATTTATCTGGTTACCTTGCGCGCGGACGAGCCTTCGCCCTTTCAGCCCTTGAGCGACGAGACTCAAATCAAGAAGGCAGAAAATAAAGACGAGTTACTCACCCCGCCGGTCAAGGAACCCGGCAAAACCGGCGGGAAAGCCGTCACCAAGAGCAAGAAGAAGAACGAGAAGGAACCAACCCCGGAAGCGAAAGAAAACGGCAAGGCCGATAACGACAAAAAAGAGGAGAAAGAGAAGGCCAAACCGTTCCGTATTGACCTTGATGGCATCGCAGGCCGGGTGGTGGCTCTACCCATCGAACCGTCCGTGATTAGCGGTTATGTGGCTTCCAAAGGCTTTATCTACTATTCAACCGGACCAGTCCAGGGGCTCTCCGGGCCGATTCCGGGAGAAGCTCCCGCCATACGCGTCTACGATCTGAAAGAGCGCAAGGACAAGGTCCTGATCGATGGGGTGCAGCGCTTCGCGCTCTCCTTCGACGGTTCCAAGCTGCTCTATCAGGCCGATGGCGGACACGATGGCCATACCTACGGCATCATCGATGCCAAGCCGGATGGTCCCAAAAAAGTGGGCGATGGAGCGCTGAACCTGGGCGGCATGAAAGCACAGGTCGATCCCAGCGCCGAGTGGAAGCAGATGTTCAACGAAGTCTGGCGTCAGGAACGCGACTATTTCTACGCCGCGGCGATGAACGGCGTGGACTGGGAGAAAATGCGCGACAAGTATGCCCAGTTGCTGCCCTCAGTGGCCGACCGGTACAGCCTGACCTACATCCTGGGCGAGATGATCGGCGAACTCTCGAACTCGCACACTTACGTAGGCGGGGGAGACTATCCCGACCTGCATCCGGTGAATGTAGGCCTGCTGGGAGTGGATTTCGAGGCCGACCCGGCCGCCGGCATGTACCGGTTCAAGAAAATCTATGCCGGAGAGAACTGGGACCCGCAGACCCGTTCGCCCCTTACCGAACCGGGCGTCACGGTGAAAGAGGGCGACTATCTGATCGCCGTAAACGGCCGGACGCTGCGGACCCCGGAGAATCCCTACGAACTCTTCGTAAACACGGCCAATGAAAACGTCGTGCTCACGGTCAATTCCAAACCTTCGGAGGAAGGCGCCCACACCGTACAGGTAAAACCGGTGGCGGACGAAAACGGTCTGCGAGAGCTGGCCTGGATCGAAAGCAATCGCAAGAAGGTCGATGTCGCGAGCCACGGGCGCATCGGCTACGTGTACCTGCCGGACATGGGGGGCCCGGGCCTGGACCAATTCGTCAAGCAATACTTTCCCCAGATTCGCAAAGAGGGCATGATCATTGACGTCCGCTATAACGGCGGCGGCTTCGTGGACCAACTTATTTTCGAGCGTTTGCGGCGGGTGCTGGCGGGTATGGGTTCGATACGCAACTGGGAGAGCAACACCGTACCTCCAATCGTTTTCAACGGCGCCATGGCCTGCGTGACCAACCGCTACGCCGCCTCCGACGGCGACCTCTTCAGCTACTACTTCAAGTACTACAAACTGGGCCCGCTGATCGGGGAGCGCACCTGGGGTGGCGTGCGCGGCATTCGCGGCCAGATGCCCTTGATGGACGGCGGCTATATCACGCGTCCGGAGGCGGCGAGGTACGACCTCAACCGCAAGTGGATCGTGGAGAATCATGGCGTGGAGCCCGATATCGTGGTGGAAAACCGCCCCGACCTGGTGGTAAAAGGACAGGACCCCCAACTGGAGAAGGCCATCGAGGTTGTGATGAAGGAGATTCAGGCGAATCCGAAGAAGCTGCCACCGCGGCCCCCGGATCTGCCCGCCTATCCCGAAGGCCCGGGTTTGTAATTGCTCGCGTAGGGGCGGGTGCCCCCACCCGCCCAGCCGGGCGAAGCCCGGCAGGGTTTTGGATGACCTCAACGTAAAACCCCAGGCGAGCTTCGCTCGCCCGCCCGGGTCTGTAATTGCTCGCGTAGGGGCAGGTGCCCCCACCCGCCCAGCCGGGCAAAGCCCGGCAGAGTTTTGGATGACCTCAACGCAAAACCCCGGGCGAGCTTCGCTCGCCCGCCCGGACGGGGGCGTCCGGGCCTACGTGGTTTGTGGTGCAGCAGAGTGGTTACTATTGGGGTTTCACCGTCGCACAAATAGTGCTGCATCAATGGTTCAAAATCGGGCATCTAATCGTATAATCGGAAAGCTAATGCCCAAGTATTCCATTGTGGTCCCGCTGCACAACGAGCAGGAGAATGTCACCGATCTCTACGACCGCCTAAAGGCGGTCATGGAGGCCAACGGTGAAACTTTCGAAATTGTGCTGGTGGACGACGGATCTACCGACCGCAGCTTTCACATGCTGCGCGAGATCGCAGCTGTCGACAGCCGCGTGACCGTGGTGAAACTGCGCCGCAACTTCGGCCAGACTTCAGCCTTGGCCGCCGGTTTTGATCACGCTCGCGGCGAATACATTATCGCCATGGATGGCGATCTGCAGCATGACCCCGCCGATATTCCTGTGTTTCTGGAAAAGATCTCCGAAGGCTATGACATCGTCAGCGGCTGGCGCAAACGGCGTATTGATAACTTCTGGCTTCGGCGCCTGCCCTCCCGCTGCGCCAATTGGATGATGGCCAAACTAAGCGGCGTGGATATTCACGATTTCGGCACTACCTTCAAAGCCTATCGCCGGGAAATTCTGGACCAGGTCCCGCTCTACGGCGAGTTGCACCGCTTTATTCCGGCGCTGGCTTCGTGGCATGGAGCTTCCATCTGCGAAGTGCCGATCCAGAATGTGAACCGCGAGCGCGGAGTTTCGCACTACGGCATCTCGCGCACCTTCCGGGTATTTTTCGATCTGATCACCATTCGTTTCCTGCTGCGCTACCTGTCGCGCCCACTACACTTCTTCGGCACCTTTGGCATGTTAAGCATCCTGGGGGGATCAAGCGTGACCCTCTGGCTGGTGGCTGAGAAGTTTTTGCACCATACGCCCATCATGGCCAACCATGGCCCGCTGATGATCTTTACCGCCGTCCTGCTCCTGGCCGGCTTGAATATGCTGGCGGTAGGCTTGTTGGGCGAGATGCAGGTGAGGCATTACCACGAGCCCACTCGCCGCGCGCCCTATTCGATTGACCGCGTCCTTCGGGCCCAAAGCGAAGAACACACCATCTCCGAATAATGTAGGCGCGAGCGTCCCGCTCGTGCTGGAGTACAGCATCAGAAAAAAATAGATAGAGCAGGGAAGAGGGGCGCACGAGCGAGGGCGCTCGCGCCTACACGAACGCCTCTTTGTTCACTACATAGGGCATCTTGGTCATATCGCCGCCGTAGTTGCCCTCGAGCACATCAATCACCCCTTGCACTGCGCGTCCTGCCATGCCCTTGTCAGGATCGGGAGAGAGCCGAGTGATGCGGCCGGCGCTGGCGAAGTGGGGATACAGTCGGCAGCGGTCTTCGATCGCGGGATCACGTAGCGGCGAGTCCGCGGGCAGGGGCTCTTTTTCGTAAACATCGAGCGCCGCGCCGGCAATCCAGTTCTCCCGGAGCGCTTTTGCCAGGGCGGCTTCCTCAACCACGGGTCCGCGCGAAGTGTTCACCAGAAACGCAGTCGGTTTCATCCGCCGCAGGGTTCGCTCGTTGAAGAGATGGTACGTGGGCGCTGGACTCTCGCCTTCGCGCAGTAGCGGCACATGCACGCTGACAAAATCCGCCTGGCCCAGCGCCTCGTCCACACTCACGTACTTGATCCAGTTCTTCGTTCTTGAAATGCCCCGCGCATGGCGCAGGTCCATGTTCTCCTGGATCGCGTTGACGTAGTCGTGGTTCTGATAGGCCGGGTCGTAGCACAGGATATTCATGTCGAGTCCGGCGCATTTCTTGATCATGGCCAAACCAATCCGGCCGGTGCCGATGATGGCGATCGTCTTTCCGGTCACTTCGTCGCCTAGAAACGGCAGATAGGGATGCCAGTACCCCCACTTGTTGTCCCGGGTCAGGTGTTCCGCGGTCCACAATTTTCGCGCCAGGGCCCCCATCATGAAAAAGGCGAATTCCGCGGTGGCCTCGGTAAGTACGTCCGCCGTGTTGGTGAAGGGAATTTTGTAGCGGTTGGCGTCGGCACGGTTGATGTTGTCGAAGCCCACCGCAAACTGGGCCACCACTTTCAGTTTCCCCTTGCCGGCCTCAAATATTTCGGCGTCAATGGAATCGCGCAGGGTGGTGATCAGGCCGTCGATGCCGGACTTTACCTTCTCGACGATCAGGCTTTTCGGGGGCGCTTCCGGTTTCGGATAGATTTCGACTTCGTAGCCCCGTTGGCGCAACAAGTCAATGGCGTCGCCGATGTCGCAGGTCGCAAAAACACGAAATGTCTTGGCCATGGCTTTCTCTGGTTGGAACTCTTGCAGATATCGATATTAACCTACAATCGATCAGAGTTCAGAATGCCCGCGATGTGTACTAAAACTCTTTGCGTCCTTTGCGGTCCATCTTTGCGCCCTTCGCGGTTAGACGTTCGACCTCGCTGGCATTGCCCAAAATCGTGAACCGCAAAGGACGCAAAGATGAACCGCAAAGGACGCAAACAACCCAGCTCGGTTGAACTGGATTCTAGCTCTTGAACTTCCAGCGTGTGGCGCTGCCCATGAAATTCTTCTCATACAATCCGAAGACCAGGCGCGGGCGAACCGCAAATACAGGTTCTTTCATCGCGAGGATGTCTTTCTCCATCCCCGCCATGTCGAAGTGATATTTCGGCTGGTATTTCTTGAGGAACTCCCGGCGTACGGTCACATTCGCGATCTCGGCCACGCCTTCGACGATGACCGCTTCCTCCGCGTGTTCGGTAGAAACAACGCAGTGCCGATTCTCCGCCAGATTCCGGGCCTTGCGCGACTGCCGTCCCGTGCTGAACAGGAAAGCCCCTCCCAGCCACAGTCCCCAGACCACCATGGTGTGCGGCGACCCATCCGGTTTGACCGTGGTGATCCAGTAATTGTGACTTTTTCGCAGGCGCTGCTCGGCCCACTTCCAGGGCAGCAGGCCTTTCTTGCTCTCCGGCAGTCCGTACCCAGGCATGAGCGGACGGGTGGGTTTGGGCGCCGTCGTCTTGTGCGGTTTCGCCATGATGATCCCCCCTCTAAGGCTTCTGCGTGGGCCGGAGCAGCACCTCGCTGACGAACGATTGCGGTTCCTGCGTCACCAGCATTGCGACCACATGGGCAACGTCTTCCGGCTGCAACATCTTTTTCGGATCTTTACCCTGGTGCGGACTCAGGTCCGTGTTCACCGACCCGGGACACACCACGGACACCCGGATGTTGTGGCCGCGCAGTTCTTCCGCGACCGAATAGCTGAGTCCGTTCAGCCCCCATTTCGATGCGGCGTAGGCGGCGCCATTTGGCAGAGCGTTCTTTCCCGCCAGGGAAGAGATGTTGACGATATGTCCGTAGCGCGCTCGAATCATCATCGGAGCGAAGCTGCGCATGCAGTAATAGACGCCGCGCAGATTGGTGTTCATGACCTTTTCCCAGGATTCGGGCGACATCTGGTGCAGGGGGCCGGCAAAGCTGCCCACTCCGGCGTTGTTTACCAGGATGTCGGCGCGGCCTGACTTGCGCTCGACCAGGGCGGCCAGGGCTTCAACCGAGGCCAGGTTGGTCACGTCGCACTCGGCGATTTCGGCTCGACCGCCGGCCTCGACGATCGCTGCCGCGGTGCCCTCGAGCGGCGCCCGGCGGCGTCCGCAGAGAAACGTGAGCGCTCCCATCCGGGCCAGCCGGCGGGCGATAGCCGCCCCGATCCCCCCGCCCGCGCCTGTGACAATTGCCAGCTGCCCTTGCAGTTCAGGTTCGCTTAATCTGGCCATAATCAGGACTCCCCGTGACGCCCGTGGTCCCGTTTCGGACCCGACGGATGCGCCCTTGCCCGCATCTTACAGGATGAGGTGACGGAGGGCCGTTAAAGACGAACTTGCCTTAGGCGTGACACATACTTATAATCCGCCTCACCGGAAATGCTGCCGCGGGCTTGTAGCCGCTTACAGGAACTGGCTGCTTCTTTCCGGAGCCTGTCGGGCTGGATACTTTTGCCGCCTGTGCTCTAGCAAGACCCGGGTGGGCTGACTTGGGTAATACCTGGGTGTTGTCGCCGTTTTTCCCGAATATTCTAAGGAGCGATTCGAATGAAGACGAGTTTAGTGGCGCTTCTGTTGGTGTTGGCTAACCTGGCATCGGGTCAGAATGCTGCAGCGCCGCAACCGCAGGCGTCCCCGTCACAGCCGGCCACCCAGAAGAAGGAAATCAAGGATCCCGCCGAATACAACGCCTATGTCGGAGCGGTGCAGCAGGCCGATCCCGCGGCCAAGATCAGCGGCCTGGAAGCCTTCCTCACGCAGTATCCCAACAGCGTGATGAAGGAAGATGCGCTGGAATTGCTGATGGGAACCTATCAGCAGGCGAACAACCAGGCCAAGGTTATCGACACGGCGAATCGACTCCTGGCGGCGAACCCCAACAACGCGCGCGCGCTCGTGCTGCTGGCCTACAACGAGAGGGCCACCCAAAAGTGGGCGGATGCCAAACAACATGCCGAACGCGGTTTGCAGGCCCTGGACAAGATGCCCAAGGCGGACGGCGTTTCACAAGCCGACTTCGATAAGCAAAAGGTGCAGCTGGCTGCATTGCTGAACAGCGTCGCCGGCTTTTCTGCCCTGCAACTGAAGGACTATCCTGAAGCCCAGAAGTATTTGCGTCCGGCCGTCGAAGCGGATCCGCACAACGTTGAGAACGTCTATCCCCTGGCGCTCGCCTATCTGACCGCCACACCGCCCGATGAAGTGAACGGGCTCTTTTTCATCGCCAGCGCCGCCAATCTGGTCACTGATCCGAAAGGGAAGGATTCGATCATCAAGTTTGGACGCAGCCGGTACATGCAGTATCACGGCACCGACCAGGGTTGGGACGACTTGCTGACTCAAACCAAGACCACGCCGCTGCCGCCCGCCGGCTTTACCATTACCAAATATGTTCCTCCCACGCCGCAGGAGCAAGCCGCTGATCTGGTCAAGACCAAGAAGCCGGAAGAGATGAGTTTTGCCGAGTGGGAACTGGTTCTGTCGGTGGGAGCGCAGGCCGACCAGGACACGGTGTGGAATTCGCTCAAGGGCAAAAACCTGCAGATGGCGGAAGTAGAGGTCATCGGGTCGTCGCCCACCAAGCTGGAGCTGGCGGCCAGCGTGGACGATATAGACAAGAAGCGTGCCGACATCGAGCTTTCGTTCCCGGCAGCCATCCCCGCCAGGATGCTTCCGAAGGAGGGAGACAAGATCAACTTTGAAGGCACGCCGGTCTCTTACACTTCCAGTCCGTTTGTGATGGTCATGGAAAAAGGCGCGCTATTGACCAAGGCCGCTCCGCCGGCACGAAAGGCGCCGGTGCACAGAAAGCCTCACTAGATTCCGCCGAATACAAATCAAGGCAGCCCTTACGGGCTGCCTTGATTTTTGGAAGAAGTTTCTTGGAAGAAGCACGAACTTCCTTCAACAGAGCGAGGGGGGCCTCAACCGGTCCGGATAGACCGCATCGCCTGGGGGCGATGATGCCCGTGCTCCATCACACATTTCTGCCAGTGTTTAGCGCACGGCTTTCTTCTCGTAGCCAACCGGTCGGGCACTGCGGGGTGGACGCCTGACTCCATCGCGCAGCTGCCGCACGTCGATCTTGAGCTCTGAAATGGTGCGGCTCAAGGTGTTGCGGTGCATGCCCAGTTCGCGCGCGGCGCGGCATTGGTTGCCTTTATTCTCCTGCAGAACCGTCAGGATGAATTTCTTTTTGAATTCGCGCACGGCCTCGGAATAGAGAATATTACTCCGATACATCTGCATAATAAGAGCTTCGAGCTGATCTCTCACGGCATCTCTCTTTCTGCGCGACGAATCGCTGGCCTAAAAAGCTGCCTGCTCGCCAATTAATCTTGCCGACTTACTACTTGGCCGGAGTTTGGGGCGGTACGGCGCCGCCAGGGACCGTCTGCGGCATACGGCGCAGCAAATCCAGCCCCTGATAAAACCGTGCCCGCAGTTCCGCCGGGGCGACCCAGATGGCAGCCCGCCCGACGGCCTGAAAATATGGAGCCCACTCCGAACCTGCCAGCCACCTCGAAGTTGGCGTAAATGCGGTCATGCTCACCGCAATCACCGCCACAATGAGGCAACCGCGCAAGAACCCCAACGCCCCGCCCAGAAGCCGGTCCACAAACCTGAGACCGGATTCCTTCATTACCCAGCGGGCCGTCCGTCCCGCCATCCCGGCGGCCACCGCGACTGCGAAAAAGATAATCAGGAACCCCGCACTCTCGGCCACCCAGACCGATTTCAGATACTTTTCCAACCAACCGGCCACCCGCTGATATTGCCACGCCGCTAGCAGGTACCCGGCCACCAGGCCCGCCAGGTGAAAGGCTTCCTGAAAAAATCCCGAGTATGCTGCCTGCACGGTGGACAGCAATACCACGGCGAGGATGGCCCAATCCGCACCGTTCATGCCAGCTTCCAGTGGTCCAGACCGCGGTTAAACATCCAGCTCGAGTCCTGTCAGCTGGCGGTAAGCCTCCACATATTTTTCGCTGGTCCTCTGCGCCACTTCGACGGGAAGAGCTGGCGCTGGTGGTTGCTTGTTCCAGCGAATTTCCTCCAGATAGTCCCGCACGTACTGCTTGTCGAACGATTCCTGCGCGCGTCCGGGTGCGTATTTGTCCGCTGGCCAGAAGCGGGAAGAGTCCGGAGTAAGCACCTCGTCCGCCAAAGTGATGCCCTGCGGAGTGCGCCCGAACTCGAACTTGGTATCGGCGATGATAATGCCTTTTTGCCGCGCGTAATCCGCGGCCTTTACATAAATCGCCAAAGTGAGGTCGCGCAGCTGCTGGCTTAATTCCACTCCTACCAGCTTGGCCATTTCGGCCAAGGAAATATTCTGGTCATGACCGCTGACGGCCTTGGTCGAAGGCGTGAAGATAGGCTCGGGCAACCGGTCTGACTCACGCAGATTTTTGGGCAGCTCCAGGCCGCAAACCCGGCCCGTGGCCTTGTACTCTTTCCACGCTGATCCCGAGATATAGCCACGCACCACGCATTCCACGGGGAACATGTCCGCCCGCGCCACAATCATTGAGCGGCCGCGTAACCGGTCCGCGTACTTCTGCAGCGTTGCCGGATATTGGCTTACGTCGGCGGTAAGAAGGTGGTTGGGCACCAGGTCGCGAAGAAAATCAAACCAGAAAAGTGAAAGTTGCGTGAGCACCCGGCCCTTGTGAGGGATGCCGGTGGCGAGCACGTAATCAAACGCGGAGATACGGTCGGTGGCAACGAACAGCAAACGGTTCTCATCCAGGTTGTAGACGTCACGCACCTTGCCGCTGGCGTGCAGTCTCAGTTCGGGGAAGTCGGTCTGCAACAAAACGGAGTCGAGAAGTTCAGGGGTCATGAGTGAAATTCTACAGGCAGAAATCGTCGCGTATTCTAGTCCTAAAGAAATTTTTGTCAACGGCTTGTCTCCCGGTCTTTCACGCCCCACTGGCATCGGCCAGTGCAATTTGGTTGACATGGCCACGGGGCGATGAGATTGCCCGCCAGTCAAGGCTTTCAGGACATACGGATTGTGGAAAAACTGAGGATGCCTGTGCAAGGCTGGGAGCAGGGAAGCGGAGTCGCGGCGACCGTTGACACGACTGCGCTATACTGAAGTTGCGATGGTGGTGGACCCTGAAAAGACGTTTTACCTGGAAGTCTTTGGCTGCCAGATGAACGTCCACGATTCGGAGAAGGTCGTCGGCACGCTCCTGGCCCAGGGATACCGGCAGGTTCCCACCGTGGAAGAGGCCGGGCTGATCCTCTACAACACTTGTTCCATTCGGGATAAAGCCGAGCAGAAGGTCTTTCACCGCCTGGCCGACTACAAAAAGCTGCAGAAACAAGGCAAGCGCTTTGGCGTGCTGGGCTGCGTTGCGCAACAGGAAGGCGAGAAAATTTTCGAGCGCGCTCCCCACGTGTCCCTGGTTTGCGGTTCCGCCTCGTATCGCAATCTGCCGCAGATGCTGGTGCAACTCGAGGCAGGGAAGCAGCGGATCACGGGTCTGGACGACCGCGAGACCGACGAATGCTTTGAGACCGAATTTACTGCCCGCACCAACCCGCACCGGGGCTATCTCACCATCATCGAGGGCTGTGACAAATTCTGCGCATACTGCGTGGTGCCCTTCACCCGCGGTAAGGAGCGCAGCCGCACCTCGGATTCCGTGCTGGCGGAAGCCCGGCGGATGGCTGATCTGGGCTATACCGAAGTCCAGCTTCTCGGCCAGAACGTGAACTCGTACCAGGATCCTTCCGGAAAGAAGACCTTCGCCGAACTTCTGGCTGCAGTGGGCGAGCTTCCCGGCATCAGGAGAGTGCGGTTCACGACCTCGCATCCCCGGGATTTTGGCCGTGACATTGTCCAGGCCATCGATTCGGTTTCCAGCCTCTGCGACCACGTGCATCTGCCCGTGCAGAGCGGCTCCGACCGGGTGCTCGATGCCATGCAGCGGCTCTACACCCGGGAGCAGTACCTGGAGCGCATTGCCTGGATAAAGGCAGCCAAGCGGGAAATTAGTATTACTTCGGATATGATCGTCGGCTTTCCGGGCGAAACCCAGGCCGATTTTGAGCAGACTTTGTCCCTGTTGGATGAAGTGGAGTACGACAGCATTTTCTGTTTCAAGTATTCGCCTCGTCCGAATACGCCGTCCCTGCTCCTGGAAGATGCGATTCCGGACGCGGAGAAAGCTCGTCGGCTGACCATCTTGCAGGAGAAGCAGCGGGAGATTCAAAGGCGTCGCTATCAGCGCCACCTGGGGCAGGTGCTTGAGGTTATGGTTGAAGGCAAGAACGAAGCCCGGGGACAATGGATTGGGCGCACTTCGCAAAACAAGACCTTGAATTTCACCACCCCGCAGGGCGTGCTTCCGGAAACGGGCAGTTATATTCCCGTGGTTACCACCGGATGCTTTCCCAACAGCCTGTTGGGCGAAATGGTGATATAAGGAGCAAAGGAGGGATGATTTCAGATCGCAGGTCTCAGGTGGAAGATTTCAGATTCGAATGAAGCTCAAAATCTGTCATCTACAAATCTAAATCTGCAGTCCGCAGTCGCCCCGGGGGCCAGGATGGAAGTCGAAATGAAAATTCGCGGGCTCATGATGGATCCCGTCACCAACATGCCCATCGTGATCCTGAAAGACACCAGCGGCGATGCAGTCCTTCCCATTTGGGTGGGGATTTACGAGGCGAACGCCATCGCACTCGAGATCGAGAAAGTCAGCACTCCGCGTCCCATGACCCACGATTTGATCAAGAATGTTCTGGTCGGGCTGGACACCCAGGTGCACAAAGTGGTGGTCACGGAGCTGAAGGAAGACACCTTTTACGCCGTGATTTGGATGGAGCGGCAGGGAAACGTGATCAGCATCGATTCCCGGCCGTCCGATGCCCTGGCCCTCGCCCTGCGCGTGGATTGCCCGATATTCGTCGAAGACGATGTCCTGAAAAACTCCAAACAGGCCGCCAACGTTTCTGACCGCGTCACCAGCGAAGAACTGCGCAAATGGCTGGAAGGACTGAACGACGAAGACCTGGGCAGATACAAGATGTAAAGCAGCTCTTGGCTGCTAGCCAGCGGCTCTTGGTCCCGCAGCCGGGAGCCAGAAGCGTTTCATGCCTGATTCTGCCCACCAACTGCAGCGTATTTATCTCGCCGGGTTTGATCTCCACACGTTTCACCGTTTTCCCAAGTGTGTTGGCGTCGTGCGCAACGATTGCGTTGCGCTCCTCGTGCCCTCGGTCGATGGGCTGCAAATGCTGGGTACACCCGGCTGGCGGATGGGAGAAGCCATCGGAGTCCTGACCGAGAAAGAAGGACATCAAGTCTTCCAGGCCAAGCATGAGATTGTGGACGCCACCCCGGAGAGACTGGAAGCCCTGCGTTGCTTCCGCGCCGACCTGCAGACGCTGCTGGCGCCATAGCCTTACTCCCTGACCGGTTGGTTCAGCTGACGGTGGCGAAACTCGTCAGATGCATGCGCAGTTCGGCCACGCTTTGCTGCTGGGCATTGTCGGCCACCAGAAACTCGACCCCGTAGTGATAGCCGGTCCGATTGCAGATTTTTGCGTCCACCCGGATCGGAGGGGAAGAAAAGGGGGGAGTAAATTCGACGGCCACCTGGTCGCCCGGCCTCAACTCCGCTCCGGCAAACAACGCCATTCCGCCTTCGCTCAGGGAAGTTCCCCGGCCGTCAAAAATGGAGGCCTTCATGGCCCGCGAGACGATCACGCGAATGGGGACGTTGACCTTGTATCGCGGCCAGCGGCGAAGGGCGGTGAAATCTGGTGAGCGGTCGATAGCCGTGGCTTCGGACATCAGTTGACCTCCACTGAAATTATCGGCGGCGCCGCCGCAAGACTTGAGCGGTCCTCGATTCCCGTTTATGAGACGGGACCTATTGGCGCTTGACTCCCGCCTTCCCGTCCAGTTCGTCCTGGCAAGGTTCACAGTGGCCAGCCTTGTTGAGCTTCCGATCCCTTTCGTGACAGCGCTTGCACTCGCCGCCCCGATCGAAGGCATAGAGTCCGTAGATGTAGCCGATTAACAGTTTTCGTTCCGGGTTCTTACTCATGGGCGCACCAGTTCGACGTCGACGTCAACGAACAGCAAAGACACACGTTTTCCGATTGGTTCGCCGACGAAAGGCGCTGAAGCACCCGATCCAGTCATGCTGGTCGTTTGCGAACCGCAATCAAACAATTTGGAATGCTGGCCCGGTAAATGGCCCGTTAGGGGAGGAGTACTTGGAAAGTGGCCCGTTTAGGGGAGGCGCCTTGGTAATTGGCCTGTCAGGGGAGGGATAAGGTTACTCGGCGGAGCAATCATAGCAGGAAGATCGGCCTTGTGCGGTGGTGCGTCCATGTAGCTTTACATAATATCTGTTATCGGACATTCAATCACCGGAATCCTCGGCCTTGACATCTCGCTGCTCCCGCCCCAATATCTCCATCCATGAAGAATCCAACCTCGGCCCTGACTCGCTGCATTTGCGTCGCTGCCCTTCTGACCGGGGCCTCTCTGGCCCAGGAGGCGGCTGCTCCCGTTGCCCGCCCGGCGATCGTCGGAGTTGCGCATATCGCATTGAGGACCGACGACCTGGCGGCGGCCCGCAAGTTCTACACCGGAATTCTTGGCTTTCAGGAGCCTTTCAGCCTGGACAAGACGCCGGACGAAGGCTCCGGCCTGCTGCTGACATATTTCAAGGTCAACGACCACCAATACATCGAAATGTTTCCCGAGCTTACCGATCCCAAGATGGACCGCCTCTCCCATATCTCCTTCGAGACCACCGATGCCGAGCAGCTGCGCGCCTACCTGGCCAGCCGCGGCGTAAAAGTGCCGGAGAAGCTCGAACCCATGCGGGACGGCAACCGCGGCTTCAATGTCAGCGATCCCGACGGCCACGACGTCGAGTTCGTGGAATATCGTCCCGGATCCTTGCACAGCCGGAACTTCGGCAAGTTTCTTCCCGACACCCGCATTTCGACGCGCATCATCCATGTGGGAGTGGTGGTGAAAGACCGGGCGGCGGCGGACCGTTTCTACCGGGACATTCTAGGATTCAAATTGCAGTGGCAAGGCGGCATGAAAGATACGGACATAGATTGGGTGGCCATGCGCGTCCCCGACGGAACCGACTGGCTGGAGTACATGCTCAACGTGAAGAATCCCGACCCGCACCAACTGGGAGTCATGCACCATTTGTCGCTGGGCGTCCCCAGCATCCAGGCCGGATATAAGCTCGCGGTCCAGCGCGGATATGAAAGCAAGGAGAAACCCAAGATCGGCCGGGACGGCAAGTGGCAGTACAACCTCTACGATCCCAACTTCACCCGGGTGGAGCTGATGGAGCCGAAGCCGGTGCAGAAGCCGTGCTGCTCGCCGATCACGGAGTAAGCCAGACCGCCCGCACCCAAACGGCTCGCACCCAAACAGCTCGCACCCAAACCGTCCTGTCATCCTGAGCGCAGCGGGACCATTCGCTTGCGAATGATCCCGCGGAGTCGAAGGATCCCTGCATTGCAGCACGAGGCCGGGGATCTGGGGTTTCCAGCTGTGATCGAAAGTGCCGCACCGCGGGGCCGCGCGCTGCCAGGGGTCCTTCGACTGCGTACCTGCTTCGCGAAGCGAAGCAGTTACTTCGCTCAGGATGACACTGTTTCTTTCGGTTCAGCGGCCAGCACGATCCGGGGATGGAACAGAGTCCCGGCGATCCGAGTTGCGATAGCGATCAGTTCCCTTTGCCCGACGAACACCTTCACTTGCCGGGCTTGGGAAAGCTCGGGCAAATTTACCGCGCGCCCGTGGCGAATCAGCGCCGCGCTTTCTTCCGTGGCCATCACACACGGAAACTCGGGCAGCAGGCGGCGGGGGTGGACGAACATTTCCTCGCTGGCGCCGGCCTGGCCGGCTGCTTGCAGTTCCTCCAGGGTATGGGCCTCGCTCAAATCGAACTCGCCCAACCGGGTACGGCGCAGCGACTGCAGGTGCGCTCCACAGCCCACCTGCCGGCCCATGTCGTGGGCGACGGCCCGCATGTAGGTCCCCGACGCCACCCGGGCGCGAAAGCTGGCCTGATTGCCATCTGCCGCCAGGATCTCGAATTCCTTGATCTCCACCTGCACCGGTTTTAGGGCAACGTCCTGGTGCTTGCGGGCCAATTTGTAAGCCGGCACCCCCTTGATTTTCTTGGCCGAGAATGGGGGCGGCATCTGCTCGATCAGACCCACAAATCCGCGCGCGAGTTCGCGTATTTCTTCAAGTGATACATTAACTGTTTGCGCCGGGCCAGCGGGCTCGCCGTCGGAATCATAGGTGTCGGTAGCAAAGCCGAAGCGGATGACGCCCTCGTAGGTCTTCTCTGACGCGCCGTAAAACTGGGCCAACCGGGTGAGATTTCCGGTGACCAGCGGCAGCACCCCGGTGGCCAGCGGATCGAGCGTCCCCAGATGACCCACCGAAGGCTGCTGCAGAATGCGGCGCACCCGGTTGACCACGTCATGCGAGGTCAGGCCGGTCGGTTTGTCGATGATCAGGACGCCGTTCATGTGGAGATTGAATAATTTGGTAATTTAGTAATTGGGAAATTGAAAACTTCTAAGGCGGAGTCGAACCCCGGTTGCTCAGGGGCGTATCCTTGGCCGTTCTTGAATTGCCCAGTTACTCAATCACCAAACTACCAGATTCTTTGATCCCCCATGATTCCGATTCGCGACGATCAGCCCCGATTCGGCACACCCTACGTGACCTACTTCCTGATCGGTCTCAACCTGGTGATCTTCCTTTTTGAGGCGACCCTTACTCCGGAAAGCTTCAAGGCTCTGCTCTATCAGCTGGGAATGGTTCCCGCCAACATCACGGGATTCCTGGCTGGATCCGGGCGGTTGGGCTTTACCGCGGCCTTTCTTCCTACCCTGACCTCCATGTTCCTGCATGGCTCCTGGATGCACGTGATCGGCAACATGTGGTTCTTATGGATCTTTGGCGACAACATTGAAGACTATCTGGGGCACTTCAAATATTTGCTGTTCTATCTGGCCGAGCGGACTGGTGGCCGCCTTTGCGCAAGTCCTCCTCAATCCTCACTCCCGCGTGCCTACGGTCGGCGCGAGCGGGGCGATCGCCGGGCGTTCTGGGCGCATACTTCCTGTTGTATCCCCGCGCCAAAGTGTTGATCTGGTTCCCGATCTTGTTTCTCTTCTATTTGCCGGCCTGGGTCACGCTGGGTTACTGGTTTGCCTTGCAATTTGTGAGCGGGGCTGCAACCTCAATCGCCAACTACAGCGACACCAGCGGCGGCGTCGCGTTCTGGGCGCATGTGGGAGGCTTCGTCGCGGGCATCATCCTGATCAAGCTGTTACCCGAGCGTCCGCGACGTTACCGCTACGGGACCTGGTGAGTTGCCGGACCTCGAGACGTCAGATTTCCGCTCAGACTCCGTTCGTCCGGTTGCGAATGAGCGACAAGAATTCCGTGCGCGTTTCCTGTTCACTGCGGAAGCAGCCCAGCATGGACGAAGTCACCGCGGCCGAGTGTTGTTTTTCGACTCCCCGCATCATCATGCAGAGATGGCGCGCCTCAATCACGACTCCCACACCCTGCGGCTCAATCGCTTTCTGGATGGTTTCGGCGATCTGGGTGGTCAGGCGTTCCTGAATCTGCAGACGACGGGAAAATATCTCGATCAGACGTGGAATCTTGCTCAGGCCGATCACTTTGCCCTTGGGGATGTAGGCCACGTGCACCTTGCCGAAGAACGGCAACATGTGATGTTCGCACAGGCTGAACATCTCGATGTCTTTGACAATCACCATTTCGTCATAGGTGACGGTGAACAAGGCCTTGCGCAGCATCGCGTCCGGGTCTTCCTTGTAGCCGCGGGAGAGAAACTCCCAGGAGCGGCGCACCCGATCCGGCGTGCGGACCAGACCTTCCCGGTCCGGGTCCTCGCCAATGCGCACAATCATTTCGCGCACCAGGTCTTCGAAAGTGGCGCTGGTCAGCGAAGGTACGTCAGTAGGTCGGATTCATGGTTTACTCCAATTGCCCAATTACGCAATCGCTTCCCCGGCATACTCAAAGGAATTCATCATGGTCTCTTCTATGCGCACCTTATCCAGATGAGCATGGGTGAAGCCTCGCTGCAAAATATCGTAGATGGCGGTGCACAGGTTTTCGGTGGTCGGAACCGTTTGGACAAATTCCGCCCGGGTATTCAGATTTTCCAGATCGAAGCGTTGCAGAATTTCGCGTTGCACAAAGCCATCCAGATCAGTCAGGTTGCAGACCATGCCCGTGCTTTCATCCACCGGTCCGCTGACCGTAACCTCGAGCGCATAGTTGTGACCGTGGCCGTACGGGTTGTTGCATTTGCCGTAGGTAGCGGCGTTCTCGGCCTCCGACATGACATCGCTGTGCAGGCGATGCGAAGCCGAAAACATGTAGCGGCGGGTCAAGTGCGCCTTCATGCTTCACCGTAGAAATCGACAAACAGATCGGGCGTTTCATACACTCGCACGCGATGCAACTGGGCCTTGTTCAGCTTCGATACCAGGCGCTGCCAGATGGCGATGGCCAGGTTCTCGGTAGTCGGTATCCGGGACGAAAATTCCGGGACCTCCTTGTTCAGGAAGCGATGGTCCATGGCGTCCAGCACCTCGCGGTGCAGAACTTCCTTCAACTGCTTGAGATCGACCACGAAACCGGAGCGCGGATCCACTTCGCCTTTGACCGTCACCTCAAGCGTGTAGTTGTGGCCGTGGCCGTTGGGGTTGTTACATTTGCCGAAAATCCGCTGGTTCTCTTCCGCGCTGAAATCCGGATTATGGTAATAGTGCGATGCGGCGAACTCCGCTTTGCGAGTGAGATAGACCATTCCTGTGCCCTTTATGCCGAGCTGCGCGCGGGTGGGCTGACCCGGACGTCCACCTCTGCCTGGTCGAGCCTTGCCGCCGTAAGTTCTGCCCTTCCAGCGCACGCGCCCTTGCCTGAATAAGAGTTTGGATCGAAGCAAAAGATACGCAAAGAGCGGGAGGCCTGCGAGCGACAAGGCGGTAGCCTCGCGGGAAAAATGCGCCTTGCGAATTCGATTGAGAAGAAAACCGTAAATCGTCACCGCCAAAATCGCCGCCGCTACGGCCGGCCTCACATGTCCGCGCAGCAGGGCGGTAACCGCCGCCGCGGCGCCGCCTACAATCAGCACAAATTCCGTCAGCCTGAGCAAGGCAAGTTGCACCGGCGAGGGGAAGAGCAAGGCCAGATTCTTGCTCCAGCCTTCGCGGAGTTGCGCGAAGCTGCGGTACATACGAGCCCGCACGGCGTTGCCGCCGAATCGAAAAAAAATCTTGCGGCCCGACCCTTTCACCGCCTTTGCCAGGGCCACATCTTCCAGCAGACTGCCGCTCGCGGCCGCATGTCCACCGATCGCGTCGTAAGCCTCGCGCGCGACCAGGATGTACTGGCCATTGGCCGCCGCGGCCGGCGACCTCGGGTCACTGACCAGCGAAGGCCGATAGGTCGCAGCCAGTTCAGCAAAAATCACCGGCATCACCGCTTTTTCCCAGAAGCCGTGGACTTCCTGCTGGGGAGAATATGAAAGCAAACTCGCACCCTCCCGCTTGGCCTCGGCCAGCCCGCCCGAGAGAGAACCCGGCAAATGCACGGTGTCGGCGTCGGTGAACAGAAACCATTCGCCGCGAGCAATTCTTACGCCGGCGGCCAGGGCGTTGTTCTTGCCCGTCCAACCGGCGGGCGGTGGGCCGGCATCGACCACCCGGACGGGTGAAAAAGACTGGGCAATTTCGCGAGTTTGGTCGGTCGAAGCATCATCCACCACGATGATTTCAAAGCCGATGCCGGTCTGCGCCGCCAGCGATTCCAGGCAGGCGCCGAGGCAAGCTTCTTCGTTGCGCGCCGGCACGATTACCGACACAACGGGTCCGCTCGCTCCTGTCTCTGGCGCCACCATAGGCCGAATCGGGTATTATAGCTTTGTGCGACGTGCTTCGGTTTGCATCAGCATAGTGACCCTTCTGTTATCGGGCTGTTACAGCGGAACTCGGCCCCCTCACATCGGTACGACCGCCCCCGACTTCACCGTGCAGGACAGCGAGCGCAAGGTCAGCCTGGACGAATTCCGGGGCAAGGTGATCGTTCTGAATTTCTGGGCTACCTGGTGTCCGCCTTGCCTCGATGAGCTGCCGTCCCTGATCCAGATGCAGCAGAACATGAAGAGCAAAGGGGTTGAAGTGCTGGCGATCAGCGTAGATGCCGATCAGAGCGCCTATCAGAACTTTCTGAAGGTCAACAAGGTGAACCTGCTCACGGTTCGCGATCCCGACCAGAAGAGCAACAACCTCTACGGGACATTCATGTTTCCCGAAACCTACATCATCGACCGCCAGGGTGTTTTGCGCCGGAAATTTGTTGGGCCCATCGATTGGGGCACTCCTGAAATCGTGGATTACCTCAGCAAACTCTAGTTCTTTCTGGTGGTTCGCATCAGGGAAGTTTCAGGGCAAGAGCTTCGTCGAGGGCGGCGTCCACGTCGCGGAGCCGCTTGGCCGATTGCTTGGAGAGCTTCTTTCCCAGGTCTTCTCGAGCCAGCACGATGGAGCTCAATTCCGGGGAGTGCTCTGACTTCTGTATCAGGGACTCCGACTTCAGCAGACAGGCGTACGCCAATTCCGGAGAAATGCCGGAATCGCGCAGAAACAGTCCGTAGCTGTAGAGATCGCTGGCCGTGGCTTGTGGGTCATCCAGTTGACCGTCGAGCTTGAGGGCGTGCTGATAAAGTTCAAGCGCCTGCCTGGTTTTCCCCAACCCGGCTTCGAGTTCCGCGGCGGAGACGCTGGCTGCGGCTTCCATTTTCGTTTCGCCCGACTCGGCGGCAATTTTCCGTGCCAGCTCGTAGGTCTTCTCAGCCTGGCCGGGACTCTTTGCCTGCACCTGGCACTGCGCCAGCCGCAGCACAATCGCGACCAGGTTGTGGGCCGGGGGACGGCTCTTTGCCCCGGCCTGCGCCACTTTGTTCAGAAACATCATGTAATAGGGGATTGCGGCCGCGGGCTTCCCTTCCCGATCCAGTTCGCCGGCCGCATAGAGGTAGGCGGCGACCTGTGAACCATCCAGGGCTATCGCCTGCTTCCAGCTCTCGATGGCCTCCTCGCCATGTCCCAGTTGATTGGCCAGGATGCCATGGTTCACCAGCAAATTCACATCTTTCGGCGTGTATTGCAGCGACCGGCGCGTCAAGGCATAGGCCTCGTCGAAGCGTTTCTGCTGCGTGAGATAGCGAAGCAGCGCATCTCGAGGAGCGGTGCTGGTGGGATTTGCGCGGAGCGCCTCGTTCCAAGCAACGGTCGCCTGTCCTGTGTTCCCCTCTTTCAGTTCCTGCCAGCCGAGATGGGTTTGCAGCGAGCTGTCGTAAGCATCCAGCGCCGCCGCACGCTGCAGATCCGGCAAGCTCTCCTGGTGCAGCGCCAGGTAATAGCGCACCTGGTCAACGCTTCCCCAGGCCAGCAGGACCATGGCGGCGGCAATGCGCAGGGTGCGGGCAGGACGCGAGCTCCCGACCACCCAGCGAAGTCCGCTTCCCAGCCGGTTCCCTGTGTCTACTGCGGCGGGGGCCAACTGCTCCGGCGAATTCAGCAACACCCCGGCGACCCGCTTGTCCCGAAGTTTCCAGATGGCCCCATCAAGAATGAAGTGATGAATATTAATCAGCGCGGTGAACAGCAGGAAGCTGGCACTGAAGTCGTAATGAAAGAGCCGGCTGGCCAGCCACGGTCCGGGGACGAAAAGCGCAATGCCGCCAGCTACCAGCACGGCGAAGTAGGCGAAGGGGCGCCAGCCGGCAGCGCTTTTCCCGCTGGCTTCGCGGCGCGCGTAGTAGCTGGTGATCCAGAGATACTGCGCCGAATGCATCACCGCGAACACCCCACTGCTGTAGCGGCTCTGCGGCAATCGCAGTCGCTCGGCCACGGACAACACTGTGGGCAGCAGAAACCACAAGAATTGCGTGGAAAACAGCGTCACGGCCGGCAACAGACGTCGCCAACCTACCTGTTGCGCCAGTCCAGACCAGCCGTACACCGAACAGGCGATGAACGCCACGCCCAGCAGCAGCGCCGCAACGGAACTCAGGTGTGCCGGAATTGCCGGCGAGACGAACAGAGGATCGTTCGAGGGGCCGGTCCAAAAACTCAGAAGTAAGATCAGGTAAGAAATCAGAAAGGCCGAATACAAAGCTCGTCGCCGTGCGGGCGAGGGCGTGGCGCCTCCTCGCCGGGCGAACATCATGAACAGGCCATAATTCTGTCCGCTGTAATGCCAGGGACTCCAGATGAGGTAGAGCGTGAAAATCCAGGGCAGGGCGCGAAACCAGAAGTGCGACAAAATCAGCGTCAATACAATCAGGGCAGTGATGTGGACAGTAAAAATGCGGTATTTATGAAAATCTTCCGCCGTGTGATAGGCGCGATAAACCGTCGCCATGTAATGGGGATAGTTGAAGAACAGGGCTAATCCGTAGAACGCGATTGACCAGCCCATGGCGCTCGAACGTGACGCCACGTAGGCAAGCAGAAGCAGAGGAGCGGACCAGGCGCCGCATCCCACGATGAGATCAAGCCAGGGGTTGTAAACCCAAAGCGAAGCCGCGGACTGGGGGAGCCGTCCGACGGTGGATTTCTTCAGTACGCTTGCAGAATCCCGCATGGCGGTTGCAGTCTGCCGGGATTATAAGTTGGCCATGCGGAGACCCGGCGTACCCAGAAGGGTTCGGCTGAAAGTAACTTTAGTGTTTCCCGGCATTCGATCAGAACGCCCGACCACCCATGATCCACGCCTCGTTTGAACGTAGTGTCCTGATTCGGCGCTCGTTGCCCTTCTTTGCGGTCTTTGCGGATCTTCTTTGCGTCCTTTGCGGTTAAAAGTCTTGCATGACTCGGGCGAGATCAAACCCTTAACCGCAAAGGACGCAAAGAAGATCCGCAAAGTTCGCAAAGTTCAGATCGCGCATTCGAGCTGATCTGACGAATTAGAACACTACCCGTCTGGAGCAGGAGGCGAGCCTCTCAGGCTGCTTTACAATCGAAGCATGAAGCGGTGGGACGTGATCATCGTCGGCGGTGGGATCATCGGGCTCTCGCTCTCGATCGGGCTGCGCAAGCGTGGCGCCACCGTGCTGGTGGTGGAACGCGGAGAGCCCGGACGCGAAGCGTCACATGCCGCCGCCGGCATGCTGGCCGATTATCCGCTGGAGATTCCGCCTGCGCTTCAACCCCTGGCCAGCGCCAGTGCGCGTATGTATCCCGAGTTCGTTCATGAATTGCAGGACGAATCGGGCATGAAGGCTGACCTGCGCGATCAGGGCACCATCTTTTTCGCCACACCCGAGCACTTGCGGGAGCGGCCTGGGTTGATCGCGGACTGTCCGCTGCCCTTGCCGCTGGCCGAACTCGAGCCCGCGCTCGGCCAGGTAAATCTGCCGGGTTTCTATCTGAAGGAACGCAGTGTGGATCCCCGCGCCCTTACGACGGCGGCAGTGAAGGCCGCCCGCCATCGCGGTGTGGACCTGGCCTCAGGAACGGCGGTCAACGAGGTGCGCTTGGCCGATGGACGTGTGATCGGCGTCGGCACTGACAAGACCACTTACTCGGCTCCTGTGGTGGTCAATTGCGCGGGGGCGTGGGCAGGGCAACTGCCGCCCCATCGGTTTCCCACTCGGCCGGTCAAGGGACAGATGCTGTCGCTGGTGGGAGGGTCGCGCGATCTGCTGCGCCACGTCATTCGCGCTCCTGAAATTTACCTGGTTCCGCGCAGCGATGGCCGGGTCCTGGTGGGCGCGACCGTTGAAGAAGCGGGGTTCGATAAGCGCACCGACGCGGAGACCATCCAGCGCATGCGCCAGGCCGCCATCCGTCTGGTGCCCGCTCTCGCCCAGGCTCGCATACTGGAGGCGTGGGCAGGGTTGCGCCCAGGGTCGCCTGATAATCTACCCATTCTCGGCGCTACCCGGACCGAGGGCTATTTCGTAGCGACCGGTCACTTCCGCGATGGGATTCTGCTCACGCCGGTCACCGCGCACGTAATGGCGCGGCTGGTCACGGGGGAAGACCCGGGATGTGATATCTCGCCCTTTTCGCCGGAACGCTTTCAGGACTCATGAGCACCGCCATCCCCATCACGGCCGATCACATCAGAGACCACTACGACTCTCTCGCCTTCATCTATCGCACTTTCTGGGGCGACCATATTCATCACGGACTATTTCTCGACAAAGACGACGCGCCGGCGGGCGCGCAGGTGGGGATGCTCGACTATTGCATCAGTCTCCTCGGCCTATCCATTCCGGCCCGTGTGCTGGACGTGGGCTGTGGCCACGGCGGCACTTTGATCCACCTGGCGCGGTCGCGCTCGTGCTACGGGAACGGGACTCACCCTCAGTCCCAAGCAGGCAAGACTGGCGCGGGAGCATTCGGTCCAGGCGGGAGTGGAACGTCTGGTGAACTTTGAAGTCGCCAACGCCGACTCCTTCCACTTCCCTGCTTCGACGTTCGACCTGGTGTGGACCATGGAATCTTCCGAACACTTCGCCGACAAGGCGCGCTACTTCACCAACGTCGCACGCACCCTACGGCCGGGCGGACAGCTGCTGCTGGCAGCGTGGACCGGCGCTATGGATCGGCCTCGCGTGCGCGAAGTGGCCCGGGCGTTTCTGTGTCCGGAATTGTGGACGCCTGACCAATACCAGTCCGCCATCGAGTCCGCCGGAATGCGGGTGCGCCATCGCGAGGACCTTACCGCAAAAATCGTACGCACCTGGGAGATCTGTCAGGAACGCGCCCACGCCGCCAGCCTGGCGGTCAGATTATTGCCCCGAGCGGCGCGAGAATTCGTGGAAGGCATCGACATCATTCTCGATGCTTACCGTTCTGGAGATTTAACGTACACCGTCCTCGTCGCCCAAAAGTAGCCCAGCTTTCCGGCTGTCCGAGCGATCCTGCCCTACACGCGTTCTGGTCGCCGAAAATCGCCGCGAAGCGGCGGAAGAGAATGCAGCCCAGGGCGTAAGCCCTGGGTAGGAGCACGAAAATGACCGAGCCCTGAAAGGGCGGAAGCGACCGCGCCGCCGACGCTTCGATCCCCATCCCCATCGTCGGTTATACTGAGGTGTTTTCTCCCTCAGAAAGGCACCACCCATGGCCTCTCCCGCAGTTGACTACGCCCGCGGCAATCAGCAGCGTTTCCTCAACGAACTCAAAGACCTGCTGCGCATTCCCAGCATCAGCACTCTTCCGGAGCACAAGTCCGACGTCCAGAAGGCGGCTGAATTTGTGGCCGCTGAACTCCGCCGCATCGGGCTCGAGCACGTTGAGATCATTCCCACCAAGGGCCATCCCCTGATCTACGCCGACTGGCTCAATGCTCCCGGCAAGCCGACCGCGCTGTGTTACGCCCACTACGACGTGCAGCCTCCCGATCCGCTCAACGAATGGATTTCTCCGCCCTTTGAGCCCACCGAGCGCAACAACAATATCTACGCCCGCGGCGCAGTCGACGACAAAGGCCAGCTATGGATGGAAATCAAGGCCATCGAGGCCCTGATGAAGGGCCACAACGGCAAGCTGCCGCTCAATGTGAAGTTCATCATCGAAGGCGAAGAGGAAGTCGGCGGCGAGTCGATCGCCGCTTATGTGCGCAAGGAAAAGGCCAAGCTGAAAGCCGATTTCGCGCTGGTCTGCGACACCGAACTATTTGCCGCCGACCTGCCGACGCTATGCGTGGGGCTGCGCGGCCTGGTCTACACCGAAATCGAAGCCGTGGGAGCAAAGACCGACCTGCACTCCGGAATGTACGGCGGCGCCGCCCCCAATCCGTTTTTTGGCCTGATCGAAATCATCAGCAAACTGAAGGACGCCAAAGGGCAAAGTCCTGATCCCGGGCTTCTACAAGAACGTAAAAGCTCCCAGCAAAGATGAACTGAAAGCGTGGAAGCGCCTGCCATTTAATGAGGAGCACTATCGCAAAACGGAAGTAGGTTCGACGGTGCTGACGGGAGAGCCGGGCTATTCGGTGCTCTATCGCACCTGGGCGCGGCCCACGCTCGAAGTGCACGGCATGCCCGGAGGATTCGTCGCTCCCGGCGCGAAGACGGTGATTCCGGCCAAAGCCTCAGCCAAGGTTTCCATGCGCCTGGTACCGAATCAGAATCCGGACGACATTCTCAAGCGGTACAAGAATTACGTAAAGAAGCTCACGCCTAAAGGCATTCAGACCAGCATCAAGGTTTGGAGCAAAGGCCCGGCGTGCGTGGTAGGCACGGACAACAAATACATCAAGGCCGCCACCGAAGCTCTGCACGATGTATTCAAGAAAGAGACGGTCTTCATTCGATCCGGTGGCTCAATTCCCATCGTTACCGATTTTCAGGACGTATTGAAAATTCCGTCGGTGATGATGGGCTTCGGCCTTCCCGACGACAACCTGCACGCGCCGAACGAGAAATTCCACATCCCGAACTTCTATCGCGGAATCGAATCGATCTGCCTGTTCTTCGAAAAGCTTGGCCAGTAGGAGAGGACGGCCAGGTTGTTCATGACGATAACGCGCTGGGAAAGCGAGTCTCGAAGTCCAGGAGACCGACCCACTCGGGCACAATCACGATTCGTACCATGGACGAAACGCGAGTGCGAAGCTGGTTCATCCAGGCCTCCGCCACCTCGGGCGAGAAATAGCGCTGGGCGGCCGTGGCATACTCCGGAACAATCCCGTCCACTGGCTCCAGTCGCGCCGTGCCCCGCACCAGCAGCACCTTGTGGGGAAAATCATTGCTGTCGATGGTGAGCGACACTTTCGGATTCTTGGCCAGAGCCTTTAGTTTCGGAGCTTTGGGTGGCGTCGCCATCACGAACTCTTTTCCGTTCCAGTGAAACCAGATGGGCACGACTCTGGGCGTCCCGTCGGTCCAGACGTAGGCCAGCCGAGCTGGAATTTTCGATTGTAGAAGCTCCTTCGAGGCGGGATGTTCCAGGAGCGATAGGTCCCCCTGCTTGACTGTCATGTGTTTACCTGCCTTGAACCGGCACCTCGGTACGGTGCTGGAAACTGGCGCTTGGGATTGTCGAGCGATTCTGAGCTTGTCGCGGAAGAAGGTCAAGGGCTTCCGCCGTCGGTTTCAAAAATTGCAATCGATTCGGTGGTTGTCCTGACTTGGCAGATCACCCGAGTGCGCGATCTTAACTTTGCGAACTCTGCGGCCCTTCTTTGCGCCCTTTGCGGTAAAGGGTTGGATCTCGCACGAGTCATGCAAGACTCTTAACCGCAAAGTTCGCAAAAAAGATCCGCAAAGAGCGCGAAGAAGGGCCAAGAACGCCGAATCAGGACACTACGATCGATTCTGCGACATTGCCTTAGCCCTGCAATTGCGCTAGGCTGGTTTTGCTCTCGCGGTTCTTCCCCTCCTCTCGCTCCCCTACCCAATTTGCCGGAAGGTGCTGCATTATGTGTTCAATCTGGCGCGGTCAGCCGTAAGGCCATACCAGATATAGTGTTTTCGTACTTGACCCCGGGATGATTTGACCGTTACAGTAGCTCTAATTTGTGCCTCGCCGACTCCAGCCTGGGAGGCGCTCACCAGAGCGACGTATTGGAGGAATCCAATTAATCAACCCGGCTGATGATGCTTGCATGCACCACCGATAACCGGTCGATTCTTCGCGGGCGAGTCGCCCGCGACCACACAAACTCGGCGATCTTAATCGGCGAGCCCTAAGGAGTAGAAGTTGCTCAAACTGAAAAGGCTCCAGATTCTCGGATTCAAATCGTTCTGCGACCGCACCGAACTCAAGTTTCACGGGGACGGCGTGGCCGCCATCATTGGCCCTAACGGTTGCGGCAAGTCCAACATCGCCGACGCCATCTCGTGGGTGCTGGGCGAACAGTCGGCCAAGACCCTGCGCGGTTCGCGCATGGAGGACGTGATCTTTGCCGGCAGCCGCGATCGCAAGCCGACGGGCATGGCCGAGGTGTCGCTCACGCTGATCGATCCCGAGGTCTACGACGGAGCGGATGCGCACGAGCCCACTGAAGTCGAAATCCAGGACGAGATGCCGCGGCCTGCCGAGGACTGGGACGAGGCTGAAGTTCGAGCCGAAGCGGCGGAAGAGACCGAGCGCCTGACCGAAGACGCGCGGCCGGGAAGCGGAAGAATTGAAGTACAGTGGAGAGACGGGCGTCCCGCCCGTCCAGCCGGGCGAGGACGCCCGGACCTCCATTGAGCCGGTGAGTGTAATCGCTGGGCCCCAAGTCGTGCTTAAGATTCGCCGCCGACAGTTCAAGCAACAGTTTAAGGCCGGGGAGATCGTGGTGAACCGGCGCCTGTTTCGCAGCGGCGAAAGCGAATATCTGCTGAATGGCAAGCTCTGCCGCCTGCGCGATATCCAGGAACTCTTCATGGGGACCGGCCTGGGGCCGGAATCCTATGCCCTGATCGAGCAGGGACGCATCGGGCAGATCCTGAGCAGCCGTCCTACTGATCGCCGGGCCATCATCGAAGAAGCCGCCGGCATCACCAAGTTCAAGACCAAGAAACGGCTGGCGGAAGCGCGCCTCGAAGACGCCAAGCAAAATCTGGCGCGGGTGAATGACATTTTCGAAGAAGTCACCCGCCAGATGAATTCGCTGAAGCGCCAGGCTTCCAAGGCCGAGCGTTACGCCAAGCTGCGGGAAGAGATGCGAGCCAAGCTACGCCTGGTTTTGGCCAGCAAGTTTGCTCAACTGGAACAGGAGACCGCGGCGCTCGACGCGGAGATCAGCGCCATCTCGGAAGAGATGCGTCGGCAGGCCGAATCCGTCCAGCAATCCGAGTCCGAGCATGCCGAGCGTACCCAGCGCGGATACGCCATCGAGACCGAAGTGCGCGAGAACCGCGAGCGCCTGAGCCAGCTCAAGCTGGAGTCGGACCGGGCTCTCGCCCAGCGCCGTCATAATGAAGAGCGCTGTGCGGAACTGGTAGCCCGCGCGGCGGCGTCCGAGGCCGACCTGGCGCAGGCCCAGCAGCGGCTGGCGGCGCTGGCGGCAGAACGCGATGCCAATCGTCAGATTCTGGACTCGGCCGCGGGTGATCTGGCTGCCGCGCAGCAGGAGTTGGCCCAGAGCCAGCAGGAAGCCGGCGCCGCCACTCAAGCTTCGGCCGAACTGGAACATCAGCAGGAACAATCGCGGGTCGCCATCGTAGAAGCCGTGGCAGCAGCTTCCACCCTGCGCAATCAGCACATCCAGGTAGAAGAGCGCCTGGCGGGCGTCGATCGCGAGGCCCATCGTCTGCACCTGGAAATAGTCACGGCGAACTCCCAGATGGAAGCCTTTGGCGGACAGCGTGGCCAGTTGGGGCTGGAATTTGAAAGTGTATCGCAGCGCGTCTCCGGGCTGACCGAAGAACTGCGCCAGACTCGCCAGGCCCTGGATTCCCGGCGCCACGAAGAATCTGAAGCCAAGAACCACCTCGACAGCCTGCGTGCCGAGTATGCCTCCGCCATCGGCAAAAAGGGTTCACTCGAAGCCGTAATTGCCGAGCACGGATACTCCACCGAGTCCGTGCGCCGGCTTTTTCAATCGGGAGTCATGCAAGGCGGCATGGCGCCGGCGGGCGTGCTGGCTGATTTCCTTGAAGTGGAAACCCGCTATGAAGGCGTCGTTGAAGACTTCCTCCGCGACGAACTGAATTACATCGTGGTGAAATCGTGGGACGCGGCCGATGAAGGTTTGCGCCTCCTCCGCACCGATGTGGATGGCCGAGCGACGTTTCTGGTGCATCCCGAGGATTCGCAAGCCAAGTTTTCGTTTGCCATCGACGAAAACGCGCACCAGGTGCACCCCGAGCGGCCGATCGTGCCGTTGAAGAATGCGATTCGCGTGCTCAACGGGTTTGGCCGGTCGCTCGAAGTCATCCTGCCCAAGCTGCGCGATGGCTACATCGTTCCCGACCCCACTTTCGCCCGCGAGCTGGCCCTGGAAAATCCCGATGCGTTCTTTCTCTCCCAGTCGGGTGAATGTTTCCACAACGTGACCGTGACTGGCGGCAAACAGCGCGCGGAAGGCCCGCTCTCGATGAAGCGCGAACTGCGCGATGTGCTGCGCCAGCTCGAAGACCTGGAAAAGGGGCTGCGTCATGAAGAAATGCGCGTGCTCACTCTGGGCCGCGAGATGAAGGACCTCACTTCCCTGCTGGATCGTCTCGAGGCTGAAAAGCGCGAAGCGGAAAAGCAGGCGATGACCTCGGGCCATCTGCTGCAGCAATTGGAATCCGAGTTCAACCGGGCCGGCGAACGCCTGCAGACCGCGCAGCAGGAGTTGCACCGACTGGAGGCGGAGCGCACCGAAAAAGGATCTCTGCTCGACCAACTGAGGATGCAGATTGCCGCAGCCGAGCAAGAACGCGTCGAGCGGGAACAGCTCGCGGCCGCGGGACAGGAACAGCTTTCCAGCCTGCGCGAGCGCCGCGACCAGGCGGCACAGAACGCCTCGCAATCCCTGGCCCGGGCGGCCACTCTCGAAGAGCGGCATCGCAGCGCGACGGTCGGCCTCGACCGGATCGAATTGTTGGTTACGGAAATGATCGAGCGCGTGGTAGCCCTGCGCCTGCAGATCGAGTCCTCGGCCGCCGAGAAACTGCAACGCGAGACCCAGAACCAGGAAATCGCCGTCCGCCTGGTGGATTTCGACGCGGAACGCAACGCCTGCGAGACCCGCGACGGCCTGCTGCAGGTCGAGTCGGAACAGGTCCGCGCCCGTCTGTCGGAAATCGACCAGGCGCTCCACCAGGCCCGCCAGTTGCTCGACCAGTCGCGCGACCGGCGTGCCGACCTTTCCGCAGCGGCGGCCAAATTGCAATCCGACGCGCAGTACATGGCTGAAAGCTGCCTGAACGAACTCGGCGTCCAGCGCGACGAATTGATGGCGGATCCGGCCATCCCCATTGCCCGCGGTGAACAGCTCACGGTGGAAGACCAGATCTACCGCGATATGCGCACCCGGCTGGATGCCATGGGCCCGGTCAACATGATGGCGCTCGAAGAGTACAAGGAAACTGCCGAGCGGCATGCCTTTCTCGAAACCCAAAGAAAAGATCTCTACGACTCCATCGCGAACACCCAGGCCACGATCAAGGAGATCGACGCGTTCTCGCGCCAGAAATTTGAAGAGGCCTTCCATAAGATCAACGAAAATTTCCAGGGTACATTTCGCAAGCTCTTTGGCGGGGGACAAGGCTTCATGCGCTTGACCGACGAGGAGAACAGCGCGGAGAGCGGTATTGACGTGGTGGCGTCGCCCCCGGGCAAGAAGCTGCAGAACGTGTTACTGCTCTCCGGCGGCGAGAAGGCCCTGACCGCGCTGGCCCTGTTGGTCGGTATCTTCCAGTATCAACCCAGCCCATTCTGCATTCTCGACGAAGTCGACGCACCGCTCGACGAGACCAACATCGGCCGCTTTACCGAATTGGTGAAAGAGATGAGCCTCCAGACCCAGTTTGTCCTCATCACCCACAGCAAGAAGACCATGAGCATCGCGCCCGTTCTCTACGGCGTGACCATGCAGGAGCCGGGAGTTTCCAAGCTGGTGTCGGTACGCTTCGGAGCCACAGCGTAAACGGGTTTCTTTGTCATGCTGAGCGGAGTCTGTGCGGTCGCTTGCGACCGCGCAGACGGAGTCGAAGCACCCCTACCCTCTTCTGTGCTGCCGTGGGCAAAAATAGGCCGCACCCAGACCGAAAGGTTTGATGGCGCTATAGGGGTCCTTCGACTCAGCTGTCCCTGCGCTGGCGCAGGGACAGCTTCGCTCAGGATGACAACGTACGGCCAGCGAGGCTACACAACCCCTGCTTCGTTGCGCGTGTCGATGGTCTTGCCCTGTTCGACAAAGGCCTGCATCCAGCCGAGCACCCGTACCCAGCCGTCGCTGTGGCCCTTGGCTTGCGCCAGATTGCCGGCAAATCCTTCGTGCCGGATTTTCACGAACGTTCCCGTGCCGACCTTTTGTGGTCCCTTGTGCTGCAAGCCATGAACTTCGCGGGGTTCCAGCTCCCAGCGCACTACCGTTTTCAGCGGCGAATAGCTTGAAATCCAGGTGTGCACCAGCAGGCGAGGCCGGTCAATTTCCAGATACTCGCCCTCCACCCGGAAGGTTGTGCCGTCGGCTCCCAACGCCGTCGCTTTGCCACTTGCCGCCGGGACGCAGATCGGCTTTCCACTCCGTAACCCGGTAGAGACCTTTTTGGCCCCACCATAAAGGCATCTGGTGCGGATCCGTGATGGCCTCGAAGACGCGCTCCGGTGGCGCCGCGATGAATACTTCCGCTACAACCGTGTCGTTATCGGGAGTCACTGCACTGGTCGCCATGGCTGCTTTCTCCTCTTTCTCATTCGCGATATTTTCTGAGGGAATGGAGGACGGGCGTCCCCGCCCGTCCCCGCGATAGCTGTTACTGTTTGCGCTGCAATTCAAAGACTTCCTTCATCTCTTTGCCGTGGTCGTTGTAGACCCACTCTTCGCTGTGGTGATTGGCATCCGGCATGGAGATGACCAGATGATTCATATGAGGGGCATCGGGAGTCGCAAGGTTGGTGGCATCGAGAAAGGCGAACGTGAACGTCTTGCCGTCGGGCGACGCGCTGGCCACCATGCGGGGCTGGTTGCCCGCAGCGCAGTAGTGCGTCATCAGCAGGCGATCGCCGTCGAGATTGAACATGGTGATCATGTCTTCCTTGCCCTTGATTTCGCTCATCAGCGCAGACCCGTTCGAGGTCACCCTATAGGACACCTCAACCGCTTCACCCTTCGGCGTTCTTCCTTCCCAGGTCCCATTCAGCGCCTTGAGTTCTTCAAAGGACTTCTGCGCCGGAGATTCGGCAAAGGCGGCCGACGTGACCAGCACAAACAGCAGCGTGATTGCGATACGGACTAGCTTCATAGTCAACTCCTCCTAAGTTAGATCGGTCGCGAGGACCGGAATTGGTGTTGCAGTGTCCTATTACTCATTCGATCTTGAATGTTTAGCTCTATCTTTGCTGCCGCGGCCCAGTCCCGCGGTTTCCCGGGCGTGCTCGGCTTCGACAAACGCCTTCAGGCTGTTGAGGTTGGCCTGCCAGAAGACGCGGTACTGCTCCAGCCAGGAGTCCACCGCCTTCAGGGGTTCGGGGTTGAGCTGGTACAGGCGATGCCGTCCTTCGCGTTTCTCCTGCACCAGGTGGGCGCGGCGCAGCAAGCGCAGGTGTTTCGAAATCGCAGGCCGCGACACCGGAAACGCCCGCGCAATCTGCCCCGCCGGCTGGATGCCCTGCCGCAGCAGGTCGAGCACGGCCCGCCGCGTGGGGTCGGCCAGGGCGTGAAAAGCGGCCTCAGGTGAATATGTAACCGAACGGTTCCGCATAATGCGTAACCATAGCGTTACAGATAAAAGTTGTCAACAGAAATTTGCGTTCCCGATTACGTCTTACTTTATGGTACAATGTAAGCTATGTTACGTCGGATCACCACTGTAAGCAGCAAAGGGCAGTTTGTCATTCCTGCAGAGATTCGAGCTTCCCTTCGGATTGAACCCGGAACTCGAATCTCGGTCGCCGTGGAAGACTCCCGAATCGTTCTCGAGCCGGTTTCCAAAGCGCTGGTCGAGAGAACCCGGGGCATGTTGAAAGGTGGACCTTCGCTCTCGGCAGCATTGAAAAAGGAACGCCAGAAGGACAAATGGTAGCCTACGTCCTCGATGCCAGCGCGATGCTGCGCTATCTGGACGATGAGGCCGGCTCGGGTCGGGTGGCCGAAATCATAGAGTCACACCTTGCCGGAACCTGCTCGGCGATCCTATCGGCGGTTCACTGGGGCGAGATCGCGGGAGTGACCTGCAAGTTTCATGGCAGGTCGACCATGGACCGGGTTCTGGCGCGTCTCGAAGCCTTCGGATTTGAGATCGTACCGGTAAACCCGGAACGCGCCGTCCGGGCTTCGCTCATCAAGCTCAACAGAAAGATTCCTTACGTAGATGCTTTCGGAGTGGAACTGGCGGCCGAATCTTCTGATCGCATTCTAGTAACGGCTGATTTTGATCTGAAACCCGCGATTAAGGATGTCAAGATCGAGTTCCTGCCCCGCAAGTGACCATACGTTCGATTGAGGTTCTGCGCCGGCTGTGCAAACGAGAACTACTTTTGGTGTCCGTTGTTGACCAGATCCAGAAACGCTTGATGGACTCGCGTATCTTCGGAAAGCTCAGGATGGAAGGTCGCCGCCATCGCTTTTCCCTGGCGGACGGCCACAGGATCGTCGCCCTCGGTCGCGATCACTTCGACTCCGGGGCCGATGCGCTCGATCCTGGGCGCGCGGATAAACACCATCTCAATCGGTGACTCGCCGAGCTTTCCCTGGCGGATCGAGCTGTCCAGCTGGCGCCCGTAGGCATTCCTGCGAATACCGATATCGATAGCGCCCAGACCCGCCTGACTTGGGTTCTCAACCTCACCGGCCAGCAGAATGGCTCCGGCACAAGTTCCAAAGGTGGGTTTGGTGCGCGCAAACTGCTTCAGTTTCTCGAAGCCGGCGTCGCCCAGCAGCTTGAGAAATGTGCCTGACTCCCCGCCCGGAATGACCAGCCCGTCGATGTCATCCAACTGCTCGGGCTTTTTGACCAGAACGACTTCGGCGCCCAGCTCTTCGAGGCGGCGACGGTGGGCGTCGAAGTCCCCCTGGAGGGCGAGGACGCCGATTTTCGCCGATTTTCGGGACTTGCTCATTGATGGTTAGTGCGTGGGGACGGCCACAATTGTCTGCTGTGATTTTACAGCTAATCGGCGCGGACTTCCTTTGTCTGGACGCGTTCAGCCCCGAAACATTCTGCTCAGAGTCGCCTTCCGCCAAGACTCGATCCGCCCGGAACTTTCCTTGCACCTCTTCCGTATCTCTGCCAGGACACCTTACGGCCATCCCCCAACCGGGATGCCCAACGCCATCCGTCCTGAGAGGACAACATGAAAACTACTGGAAAAGGTTTCACGGCCCTGGTGGTATTCTCCGCCCTGCTTCTGGCGACTTTCGCGTTTGCGGCGACCACCACGCGTTACATCCACGTCAGGGTCAGCAGCCCCGGAACCCACGAACTGGTTCGCGTCAACCTCCCTCTGAGTTTGGCTGCGCAGGTAATCCCGGCGATCAATCATGGCCAGCTGCGGGATGGAAAGGTCTGCATTGGCCACCTCGACGCCAACAACGTGAACGTACGAGCCATTCTCGCCGCTCTGAAGGCTGCCCCGGAAGGCGAGTTTGTGAGTGTGCAGGATGCGGGCAACGATGTTCGCGTCGCCAAAGAGCACGGACTCATGGTGGTGCACGCGGTAGATAAGGAAAACAAGCAGAACGTCGAGGTGACGATTCCCTGGGATGTCGCGCAGGCCCTGATTTCCGAGACCAGCGAGGACCAACTGAACATCGAAGCCGCGGTCAAGGCTCTTGAAAATGTCGGAGATATGAACCTGGTGAAGGTGACGGGCCAGGACGAGAACGTCCGCGTTTGGGTGGACTCGCGTAGCTCGGGCGAATAAGCCAACGGTCCAAAAAACGGGAACAAAGAAACGAAAACAAACACGAGGAAACTCCCATGATCTTTCTTGCCAAGCTTGGAGTGGGCGTGATGGGCACCGCGCTGATCGGCGCTGCCGCGCTTTCCAGCGAGGGATTCATTCACGTCAAGGTGCATGAGAACCGGGCGGGGGGCACCAGGGTCAATCTGATCGTTCCCGCCGCCCTGGTACCGGCCGCGTTGGAATTTGTACCCGATCGCCATCTGGCTAAGGCATCAAAACAGCTGCGTCCGTACCTGCCTGTCATTGACTCCGCGGTTCCCGCTCTCGAGGCCTGTCCCGACGGAGTCCTGGTCGAGGTAATCGACGAGGCCGATCATGTGCGCATAACAAAGGTCGGCGGCTCACTCGTGGTGGACGTGAACGAACCTGACAATGTGGTGCATGTATCGGTGCCGTTGCGCGCGGCGCAGAGCTCCATCCATGAGATTGCGGAAGCAAACGGGTTCGATTGAACGGCGGAATGGATCAAGCGCCGCACTCGCGGGTGCGGCAAAGCGAGAACCGAGGGTTGATGGATCGGCTGACATGGGAATAGCGCGGACCGGAGCGTCCGCGCCGCCCACTGATCACCAGCCCCGGGTTTGCAGCATGTGGGCTTCGTCCAGACCCGACACGGCCAGACCCTTCATCGCCCCGGTCAGGTTTTCGCTGACTTCAAGTAATACTTTAGGATCGTTGAAGTGCGTGGCGGCCAGCACGATCGCCTTGGCCCGCTTCTCGGCTTCTTCCGGGATCGGCAAAGGTGGTCGAATCCTGCATGAAGATGCCGGAGCCGACGAACACGGATTCCGCGCCCAGCTGCATCACCAGTGCTGCGTCGGCCGGAGTCGCAATTCCGCCCGCGGAGAAGTTCGGCACCGGCAGCTTCCCTGCCTTGGCCACCATGCGCACCAGTTCATACGGCGCCTGATGCTCCTTCGCTTTGGCGTAGAGTTCTTCTTCGCCGAGGACGGTAAGAATCCTCATCTCCTGCACAATCTGCCGCATGTGCTTGACGGCGTGGACGACGTCGCCGGTGCCGGCCTCTCCCTTGGTGCGGATCATGGCCGCGCCCTCGGCGATGCGGCGCAGCGCTTCGCCCAGATTGCGCGCGCCGCACACGAACGGGACGGTGAAGGCATGCTTGTCCACGTGATGGGCTTCGTCGGCCGGGGTCAGGACTTCGGATTCGTCGATGTAGTCCACGCCCAGTTCCTGCAGTATTTGCGCTTCCGCAAAGTGCCCGATGCGGCACTTGGCCATCACTGGAATGGAAACCGCGGCCATGATCTCGCGAATCTTTTTGGGCGAGGCCATGCGCGCCACGCCGCCTTCGGCGCGAATCTGAGACGGAACCCTCTCCAGCGCCATTACCGAAACTGCGCCGGCACGTTCGGCGATCACCGCTTGTTCAGCGTTGGTGACGTCCATGATGACGCCGCCCTTCAGCATTTCCGCCAGACCGGTTTTCAGGCGCAAGCTGGTGGAACTTCCATTATTCTGCGACATGAGTTTCTCCTCTTTACCTCGACCCGCGTGGGCCCGGACGCCCTCCTTCGACTTCGCTCAGGACCCGGGTGGGCGAGCGCAGCTCGCCGCGTCAATCGTTCAGCCCAGAAACCTGCCGGGCTTTGCCCGGCCGGGCGGGTGAGGACACCCGCCCCTACGTAATTCTCAGTTTAGACTACCTCCAGATTGGACTTGTCATAAGGTCCATTTACGCTATTCTGTGCATACCAATGGTGGTCGTTGGTCCTTGGTCGTTGGTCGTTGGCTAAAGTCAAAGGCCCACCGCCACCGGCCGGCGACCCAGGGGCCCAAGGCCAACGACCAAAGACCAACGACCAACTGTGCCCAAACAAGCCACATCCATGCCCTTGAGTCTTTCCGCGCCGCTTGCGGGGACGCCTTTGTATCGCTGGTTCTATGACGAACTGCGGTCGGCCATCCTCGAAGGCCGGATTGCTCCCGGCGCCCGATTGCCGGCCACCCGGGATTTGGCCCGCGAATACAAACTGGCGCGCGCGACCGTGGTCACCGCGTTTGAGCAACTGAAGTCCGAGGGCTACGTGGAAGGCAGAGTCGGAGCTGGGACCTATGTCAGCCAGGTACTGCCGGACGATCTGCTGCAGGTGGCCCGCACCAGCGCGGGAAAGGCCGCTGGTCCACGGCGTGTCGGTTGGTCGTCTTATGCCCGTCGTCTGCAGTCGGTCCGGGGTGACGGACCGCGTATGACCCGGGCCTTCCGCGCCAACCAGGCCGCGCTCGATGTTTTTCCCACCACGCTCTGGGCCCAGGTGGCCGCCCGCCGCTTGCGTCGCGCGTCGGCGCAATTGTTGTCCGGCGGAGAGGCGCTGGGATACCGTCCGCTGCGCCAGGCAGTTGCCGCCTACCTGAACGCCTCGCGCGGAGTGAAATGCTCCACCGATCAGGTGCTGATCATTTCCGGAGTGCAGGAGGCGCTGGAACGCGCTGCCCATCTGCTGATCGATCCGGGAGACCCGGTATGGGTCGAGGAGCCGGGTTATCCGGGTGCGGGCATTGTTTTTCGCGCGGTTGGCGCGCGAGTTTTTCCAGTTCGGGTGGATGACGAAGGCCTGGACCTGGAATCAGGACGACGACGCGCGGGACATGCCAAGTTGGTCTACGTGACTCCGGCGCATCAGTTTCCGCTAGGCGTCACCATGAGCCTGCGCCGGCGTCTGGCTTTGCTGGAGTGGGCACGACGTTCGCACGCCCTGCTTTTCGAAGACGATTACGACAGCGAATATCGCTACCAGGGGCGGCCCATCCCGGCTCTTCAGGGGCTGGATCGTGCGGGCGTGGTCATTTATGCCGGCACGTTTAACGAAGTCCTGTTTCCCGCGCTGCGCCTTGCCTATCTGGTGGTGCCACCCAACATGGTTGACCGGTTTGCCGCGGCGCAATCGGTGGGGATGCGCCACGCTCCGCTGCTGGACCAGGCCGTACTTTGTGACTTCATTACGGAAGGGCACTTCGCACGGCACATTCGACGCATGCGCGAACTGTACGCCGAACGGCTGTCGGTTTTTCTGGAATCGTCGCGCTCCCGGCTGGGAGGGCTGCTGGAAATCCCTGACATCGAAGCCGGCCTGCAGACCGTGGGCTGGCTGGCGCCAGGCATCACCGCCGAGGTCGCTGCCGAAGAGGCGGCCCGGCGCAAGGTGGAGGTAATACCGCTCAGCCGCTACTCCTCCCGCCGCTTCACCCGGCAGGGGCTGCTGCTCGGTTTTGCCGCTGTGGATGCGCGAGAATTGCGTCGCGGAGTTGAGCAGCTGGCGCGGGCGCTGGAGACTTGCAGGCGCGACAGCTCCTAGATTGAACATGGCTTGGGGATCAGTGATGCGCTCCGCGAAATCTTGCGGAGCTTTGCTCCGCCGCACGGGCGGGACGCCCGCGCCCACAGTTTGCGGATTTACTTTTTCACGAACTTCGCGAACATGCGTTCGGGATCGATGGCGATGAACAGCCCCCGGCCGCGGGCCAGCACTTCCCCCTTCTGGTTGAGGATCTCTGCCATATTCACGTGCCTCCGCCCGCGCACGCTTACCTCGCGCGACTCCACGCGCAAGGGTTTGTTCAGCGGCACGGGCCGCAGGTAGTCCACCTTCATTTGTGAAGTCAGGGCGATGACGTCTCGCAGCTTGTTCACTTTGCCCATGGCCTCATCGAGAATGGTGGCGATGATGCCGCCGTGGCAATGTCCCGGAGGTCCGGTATAGCGCCGATCCAGCCGTAAGCGGCAGACGAACATGCGGCGCTGCCTGTCGAAGGTAAATTTCAGTTGCATGCCGGCGGCGTTGTCCGGCCCGCAGGCAAAACATTCGTTCTTCGGCAATCGAGTTTTCCCGACATCGTGGCCCCGACCGTGAGATTTCCTGGACATAGGCTAGAGAGTTTATACCGGCGCACCGGCGCGCTGGTGGCCCTCCGCGGCCTCCGTGTCCTCCGTGGTTAGCGGGTGACACTGAGGCTTGCGCCCCGCACGTATAGCTGTGATAGACTTCCGGCGATCCGCAGATGTATTTTTGATCCACCAGAATCATTAGTCCGAATTCCACGACCTTTAGGAGGTCTGGTAGATGGGCCTCGCTCTGCTCGCGATTATCTGGCTGATCACCTTCTTTAGTACCTACTTCTTCGTGGCGAACACCTGGTGGCCTCATGGGGCGTCCACCGCAGCCGCTTTCATCGACGGTCAGTTCAAGCTGACCCTCGTATTGATGGGCATTGTCTTTGTGGCGGCGCAAGGAGCGCTGGGCCTGTTCGTGTGGCAGTACCGCGAACGGAAGGACGCCAAGAAAGTCGAGTATTCCCACGGCAACGCCAAGCTCGAAGTGATATGGACCGTGCTCACAGCCGTCCTTTTCATCGGACTGAACCTCATGGGAAGTAATGTTTGGGCCCGCGAGCGTTTCGCGCCGGCGGGGCCGGGTGCAGTTCCGGTGGAAGTTACCGGCATGCAGTTTGCGTGGTACTTCCGCTACCCTGGAGCGGACGGGAAGTTTGGCGCCACCAACCCCAAGTTGATGGATCCCTCCGCCGGCAACGAAGCTGCGGTCGGCCTGGACCCATCCGATCCCGCCTCGAAAGACGACGTGGTGACCGGCACCATGTACTTGCCGGTGGATCGCCAGGTGGACCTCCGGTTGCGCGCGGTGGACGTCATCCACAGCTTCTTTGTTCCCAACATGCGGTTCAAGCAGGACGCGGTTCCCGGCCTCGAGATCCGCATGCACTTCACCCCCACCGAAATCGGGAACTTTGAAATCGCCTGCGCCGAGCTTTGTGGGCTCGGCCATTACAAAATGCACGGCATGCTGAAAGTTGTCAGCCAGGAGGATTTCGACAAGTGGCTGGCGGCGCGGGAGGCGGAGAAACAATAAATGGTAGCCCAGGACGCTCACGATCCTCACGGAAACGATTCGCACGGACACGCGGTTCACGCCCACGCGGCCCCGACCAGCTTCATCCGTAAGTACGTCTTCAGCCTGGACCACAAGGTCATCGGGCTGCAGTACTACTTTCTGGCGCTGACGGCGGTGTTTGTCGGTATGTTCCTTTCGCTGCTGATGCGCATCCACATGATTTGGCCGACGGCCAATCTGCCGTTGCTGGGCGAAATCAAGCCGGAAACCTACCTCTCGCTGCTGACCATGCACGGCACCATCATGGTGTTTTTCGTGCTGACCACGGCACCCCAGGGCGGATTCGGAAATTACTTTCTGCCCATCCAGATTGGCGCGCCGGACATGGCGTTTCCGGTCCTGAACATGCTTTCATTCTGGACCACGTTCATCGCGTTCGTAGTAATTCTCGCTGCCTTCTTTGTTACCGGCGGCGCCCCCCTTCACGGCTGGACGGGCTATGCCCCACTGAGCGCGCTGCCCAGCGCCGGGCCGGGTGAGCAACTGGGCGCGGATTTGTGGATTACCAGTATCGCCATCTTTTGCGTCGCCTCGCTGATGGGCGCGCTGAATTTCATCACCACCACGCTTGACCTGCGCGCCAAGGGCATGACCATGATGCGCATGCCCCTGACCGTTTGGGCCTGGTTCGTCACTGCGATTCTGGGGCTGCTGGCGTTTGGCGTGCTGCTTTCGGCTGGCATCCTGCTGCTGCTGGACCGGAATTTGGGTACCAGCTTCTATGTTCCGCTGGTGGTGGTGAACGGCCAGATCATGGGACACAAGGGCGGCTCGCCGCTGCTCTGGCAACACCTGTTCTGGTTCTTTGGACATCCCGAGGTGTACATCGCCATCCTGCCCGGCATGGGCGTGGCTTCACAGCTGTTGTCCACGTTCTCGCGCAAGCCGATCTTTGGCTACAAGGCGATGGTGTACGCCATCATGAGTATCGGCTTTCTCGGCTTCATGGTCTGGGGCCATCACATGTTCATGAGCGGCATGAGCCCTTATTCGGCCTTTGCCTTTTCCATCATGACCATGGCCATCGGCGTACCCTCGGCGATCAAGACCTTTAACTGGCTGGGCACCATTCATGGTGGACGCGTGCGTTTTCAGACTCCCATGCTTTACGCCATCGGATTCGTTTCCCTGTTCGTTTCCGGCGGACTCAGCGGTCCGTTCCTGGCGCAGCCGGTGCTCGATATTCCTCTGCATGACACCGCCTTTGTGGTTGGCCACTTCCACCTGATCATGGGTGTGGCTGCGATTTTCGGCATGTTTGCCGCAACCTACTACTGGTTCCCCAAGATGTTCGGCCGCATGATGAACGAAACCTGGGGACGGGTGCACTTCTTCATTACGCTGGCAGGAACCTATGCCATCTTCATGCCCATGCATTATCTGGGCATGGCGGGACAGCCCCGGCGCTATTCGCAGTTTACCGAACTGGCTTACCTGCAGCATTTGATTCCACTGAACCGGTTCATCACTTATGCGGCGATCATCACCATCTCCGCCCAGTTTATTTTTGTGATCAATCTGTTCTGGAGCATGTTCAAGGGGCCGAAAGCGAGCGACAATCCGTGGGAAGCGACCACGCTGGAATGGACGACCACCACGCCGCCTCCGCACGACAACTTTGGCGGGCACACTCCAGTCGTCTATCACGGACCTTATGAGTACAGTGTCCCCGGGGCGCCGAAGGATTATGTAATGCAGAACGATCCGGCGACGGTGGCGTCACATTAGAAAAGCTCGCGGGCGAGGGCGCCCGCGCCGCACGTTCCAGATATGGCAACCTTCAGTTCAACAGTCACGATCACGGATCCGGTGGTCAAGGATCCCAAGACAGACCGCGGAAGAGGTGGCGCGAGTCCTCCTCTGCCCGGCGGCGGTGGCGGTGATCGCGGTGGAAATGACTTCTCCGACTATGGCGGGCGCTTGCGCCGAACCCGCCTGGGGCTGATCGTCGGCCTGGTGGCCAGCACCATGCTGTTCGTTTCGTTCACCAGCGTTTACATCATCCGCCGGGGACTGCCCTCGCTGGATGACCGCACGGGCGCCTATGTCAGCGACTGGCTGAAGGTCAACCTGCCCACGACGTTACTCCTGGTCAATACTTTTCTGCTGCTGCTCAGCAGCGTCACGGTGGAGCTGGCCCGACGCCAGATTACCCGCCAGGCAGCGTTGGCCCCGGTACAGTCCATTCCCGGAGTTTCTATCGGGCGGGAACGGAACCTTCCCTGGCTCGCCGCTACCATTGCCCTGGGTTTGGCCTTCCTGACAGGACAATGGATGGCTTGGCGTGAGCTGGGCAATCGCGGGTTTTACCTTGCCACCAGTCCGAGCAGTTCCATGGTTTACTTGCTCACTGCCGCGCACGCCATTCACCTTGCCGGCGGTTTGCTGGTGCTGCTTTACGCCGGGGCAACGGCGCTGCTCCATAAGCCGGTGGAAGATCGGCGCATCGTGGTCGACGTCACCGCCTGGTACTGGCACTTCATGGCGGCGGTCTGGCTTTACATCTTTGCCTTGTTGGAATTTGTGCGTTAGCAAGTTCAGCGGTCAGCAATGAATTTGTCATCCCGACCGAAGCGCAGCGCAGCCGGCGTAGTGGAGGGACCTGCGGTTGCTTGCGGTGGCGCGGTCGTCAGCATTCAGGATTTGGGTGTATCGGCTATACGCGGAAAGCTAGCGCGGTTGAGATGGCTGAAAAAACAGGTCCCTCCACTGCGCTTGGCTTCGCCGCGCTTCGGTCGGGACGACAGTGTTGGGAATGTGCGGAAGCAATGCTCCAACTGGTTTGCCATAACTAGTACCGGGAGATCAACCCATGTCTGATGTTGCAGTGCAGCAGGGGCCAGGCGTTTACGAACCTTCCCTGTTCGGCACCTATTCCAAGAAGATCGGGATGTGGCTGTTCCTGCTCTCCGACTCGCTGACATTCGGAGCCCTGTTGTACGCCTATACCTACGGCCGCATTTCCACACCGAACTGGCCCACACCTTTTCATTCTGAAAGCATCCGGAATGCGACGATGATGACCGCGTTCCTGCTCACCAGTTCGCTGACCATGGTATTTGCGGTGCGCTCCGCGGTTCAGGGGAACGCCAAGGCTCAGCGTCTCTGGTTGTTTGCCACCATGGCGTGCGGCCTGGGATTCGTCGTGCTTCACGGCCGCGAGTGGACCAACTTGATCGCCGAAGGTTTGAGCTTACCGGTCTTTCCCGTGCCACCAGGTGCACCCGGGAATCCCGAGTTTGTGAACGTCACTAAAACTGTGCCGCAATTTGCCGCCACGTTCTTCGGTTTGACCGGAATGCACATGTTGCACGTTACCCTGGGCGTGGTCTACCTGGGAGTCATTGCGCTGCGAAAATGGTTTATCCCTATTCTGCTGGGATTGTGGCTGCTGGCATGGCTGGGCACGCCCGCCTATAGCCCGTTCCACTACGGCGCCCACGTGCTGCTGGTGGCGGCGGTCGTCATTTCGATCATTCTCTGGTTGAAGCCCAAGGTATACGACGCCTCGGACGTCGAAGTCGCCGGGCTCTACTGGCACTTTGTTGACCTGGTCTGGATGTTTATTTTTCCGCTGGTTTACCTGATGTCGACAAGGATTGTTTAACGCAAAACTCTTGGCCCAAAACTTTTGAGGAGCTCTACTTCAAATGATGGACGCAACCCAGTTAGCCTTGGAACAGCGGGTGGCCGAAAAGCACCGGCATCATCCCAAAGCGCAATTTTTGTGGGTCTGGGCGGCTTTGCTGGTAATGACCGGCATCGAGGTCTATCTCGCCTATCAGAACATGGAGCCTATCCGGATGCTGTCGATCCTGATGGGACTGTCGCTCATAAAGGCTGGACTCATCATCGGCTACTTTATGCACCTGAAGTTTGAGATCTCGGCCATGAAGTGGATTACCATGAGTTCACTGGTATTTTGCCTGGCCATGATGCTGGTCTTTTTGCCGGATGCCTTTCGGATTCTGTACCTGGGAGTGGGAACGAAATGAAACTGCGTCTCTGCACGCTCGCGGTGTTCCTGTTGCTCTGGGCTGCGCCCGCCTTCAGCCAGGGCTGCGCCATGTGCTACAGCAGCGCGAAAGGTGCCACGAAAGAAGGCCAGAGGGCGCTCAGCAATGGAGTCCTGGTATTGCTGGTCCCCCCAATCGCCTTCATGGTCCTGGGGGCCGGCATGGCAGTTCACTACAGCGGTAAGCGGGATGAAGAAAACCAGTAATCCCGAAACACGGCTAGCTCGCCCCTCCCGCCCAGCTCCTTAACCGCTGTCATCCTGAGCGCAGTCTATCGTCCCGCGAAGCGGGACGATAGCAAGCGAAGGACCTGTGTATTCCCCGCCCGCTTCCTTGCTGCGTACACAGTCGCTATGGAACCTTGCCCCGGAAATGATTCCGCAATGCAGAGGTCCTTCGTCGGGGGTCTTTCGCAACGCGAAAGACCCCGCTTCCTCAGGATGACAACGTTTTGGGTTCCCCCACACTCCCTCACGACTGCCTTATAATAGAAGGATTCGCCAGTCGTTCCTGACGCCTTCTGAGCACCCTCAGCAAGGACCAAAAGCGGCGGCGACGGGTCCTCCTTAACTGATGTCCACGGAAACGATAGTGGTTCGCGGTGCCCGGGTTCACAACCTCAAGAACGTGGACTTCGAAATCCCGCACAATTCATTGACGGTGGTCACCGGCGTGTCCGGCTCCGGCAAGTCGTCGCTGGCTTTCGACACCATTTATGCCGAAGGCCAGCGACGCTATGTCGAGTCGCTCTCCGCCTACGCCCGCCAGTTCCTGGAGCGTATCGAGAAGCCGGATGCCGACTCCATCGACGGAATCGCGCCTGCGGTTGCCATCCGCCAGAAAAACACCACCCGCAATCCGCGATCGACGGTGGGCACCGCCACCGAAATCTACGACTATCTGAGGCTGCTCTTCGCCCGGGTGGGACGCACTTTCTGCACGCAGTGCGGTCAGGAAGTCAAAAAGGACACGGTCGACGAAGTAACGGACGCGATCCTGGCCCTGGGCGAAGGCACCCGCCTGAATGCCTTATTCCCGCTGCAGAGCGGAGTGACCGCAACCACCGGCGTCGAGAAAGAACCGCGCGCGAAGAGACGAATGCCCGACCGCAGCACCGGCGTTCCTTCGACTTTGCTCAGGAAAAACCCGCCGGCTGTCCCGGTGGCGTCTCGCGCGCGCCGCAAGGTTAGTCCGGATCTCACGCTCTCCGATCAATTGCGGACCCGCCTGTTCGAACTGCGCCAGCGCGGTTTCAACCGCCTGTACCAGAACGGCCAGATCTTCGAATTCTCCACCCCTGAGTCGCTGCTCGACGTTAACTTCGGCCAGCCCGTCTTCCTGCTGGTTGACCGCCTGGTGGTGTCTCCAGAGGCCCGCGCCCGCATCGTGGATGCCATCGAGATCAGCTATCGCGAGGCCGGCGAGGTCATCTTCGAGACCGCCCCGCGCGACGACCAGCCCCTACAGCGGCTTCGTTTTTCCCAGCGTTTCGAGTGCAAGCAATGCAACCTGCGCTATCAGGAGCCGGAGCCCCACCTGTTCTCCTTCAATAATCCGTACGGTGCCTGCCCCCGTTGCCAGGGATTTGGCAACACGATCGACTTCGATCTCGACCTGGTGATTCCCGACAAATCGAAGTCTCTGAACGAAGGCGCCATCGATCCATGGACGAAGCCCAAGCATCGGACGCTCTTTGCTGAGCTCAAACGCTTCGCCAAGCAGGCTGGTATCCCGCTTGACCTTCCGTGGGCCGAGCTTGACCCGGAGCAGCGCCGGAAGGTGGTCGAAGGCGAGGGCAAGTTCCCCGGCATACGCGGTTTTTTTAATTATCTCGAACGCAAGAAATACAAGCTGCACGTGCGCGTCTTCCTCAGCCGTTACCGCGGCTATTCGACCTGCTCAGCCTGCGGCGGCGCGCGGCTGCGAATCGAGGCCCAGCAGGTCAGGATCGATGGCAAGAACATCTGTCAGATCACCAGCATGACCGTCGAAGAGGCCTCAAGGTTCTTCTCCGGGGTCAAGCTGACCGATCAGGAGTCCGCCATTGCCGACAAGTTGCTGGAGGAGATCCACGAACGCTTGCAGTTCCTGATTGATGTGGGCCTGGAATACCTGACCCTGGATCGGTTGGCTTCGACCCTTTCCGGTGGCGAAGCCCAGCGCATTCAGCTGGCCACTTCCCTGGGGTCGCGCCTGGTAGGGACGTTATACGTGCTGGACGAACCCTCCATCGGATTGCACAGCCGCGACACCCACCGCCTGATCAAAATTCTGCACGACCTGCGCGACTTGGGAAACACCATCCTCGTCGTCGAGCACGACCCCGATGTCATGCGCGCCTCCGATCGTATTCTCGACCTTGGCCCGGGCGCGGGAGAAAGCGGCGGCCAGGTGATCGCGGTAGGAAGTTACGACGAGATACTGAAGGCTCCCGCTTCCCTGACCGGACGCTACCTCTCCGGCGAGCTCCGGATCCAGCTTCCTCCCACGCGCCGCAAACCGGGCTCGCGGCAGATCAAAATCCTCGGGGCGCGGGCGCACAATTTGAAAAATATCGACTTCGCGGTTCCCCTGGGAATGCTGGTAGCTATCACCGGCGTTTCGGGATCTGGTAAATCGACACTCCTGCATGATGTTCTGTTTCAGGCACTGTCAGCCGCCAAAAGGCAAACCAACGGGGCGCCCCTGCCGTCTCCCGACTGGAGAGAACTGGAAGGCGACGATCTCATCGACGACGTGATATTGGTGGACCAGTCCCCGATCGGCCGAACTCCGCGTTCGAATCCGGTGACCTACATCAAGGCCTTCGATGGAATCCGGGACCTCTTTGCCTCGCTGCCCGAGGCCAAGAAGCGAGGCTTCAGCGCCGGGCATTTTTCCTTCAACATTCCCGGAGGCCGCTGCGAAACCTGCCAGGGCGACGGTACGGTCACGGTGGAAATGCAATTTCTCGCCGACGTCGAACTGGTCTGTGAAGAATGCAAGGGCGCCCGCTACAAGCCGCAGGTTCTGGAAGTACGATATCGCGGCAAGAACATTCACGAAGTCCTGAATCTTACCGTACGAGAGGCTTTGCATTTCTTCTCCGGCGTGCCCAAGGTGGTGGAGAAGTTGCGCGTGCTGGAAGAAGTCGGACTCGGCTATCTGCGTTTGGGCCAATCGGCGACCACGCTTTCCGGGGGCGAGGCGCAGCGCATGAAGCTGGCGGCCCACCTGCAGCCGGCATCGCGGGACATCGGCCGCCCCTCAAGTTCCGCGGACCGCGCCCGTCGCCGTAATCGCATGCTCTATATTTTTGACGAGCCCACAACCGGGCTGCATTTCGACGATGTCAGCAAACTACTCTCTGCCTTCCGGCGTCTAATCGAAGCAGGGGGCTCGATCCTGGTGATCGAGCATAATCTGGAGGTAATCAAGACCGCGGACTGGGTCATTGACCTGGGTCCGGAAGGTGGCGAACGGGGCGGCTACGTGGTCGGCGCCGGGTCGCCGGAGGCCATCGCCAAGCTGCCGAATTCGTACACGGGAAAGTTTCTGGCGCGAGTCCTGAATGGAAACGGACAACCGACAAACGGCCGGAACTAGCAACGCCCACGTAGGGGCGGGTGCCCCCACCCGCCCAGCCGAGCGCAGCTCGGCCATCGCGGGGCGTCGTGCGGAATCAGACGCGAACCTGTTGGCGAGCTGTGCTCGCCCGCCCAGACGAGGACGTCTGGGTCTACGTGTGATCGTACTGCTCACAATATTTGCATTCGCCGGCTCCGGTTTAGCCCAAACCGGCGAGACCATCCGACATCACAAAGTGGCGGTCGCCGATCCCTCCTCGCCGCCCGAACTCATCCGGGCCGAGAGCGCGATTGAAAAGCAGGACTACGTGACGGCGGAGCCTTTGCTGAAAAAAGTCGTTGCCCAGGATCCTGATAACTTCGCTGCCTGGTTCGACCTGGGATTCCTCTACAACGCAACCGGTAAGACCGAAGACTCAATTGCCGCCTACCGCAAGTCAGTCGCGGCCAAACCGGGCGTGTTCGAATCCAATCTGAATCTTGGCCTCATGCTGGTGAAAGCGCACCAACCGGGCGCCGAACAGTTTCTACGAGCAGCAACAAAACTGAAGCCCACTGCGCACGTTGCCGAAGGTCAGGCCCGCGCCTGGCTGTCCCTAGGCCATGTGATCGAGACCAGCAACCCTGATGGTGCCATCGAGGCCTACAAGCAGGCTGCCCAGTTGGACCCCAGGGATCCGGAGCCTCACCTTTCGGCCGGCCCGCTGCTGGAGAATCAAAACCTCTTTGCGGACGCCGAGCAGGAGTACAAGCAGGCATTCGCCCTGGATCCTTCGTCCGCCGATGCCCTCACCGGCATGGCCAATATCTACATGCGCGGCCATCGCTACACCGAGGCCGAGGAAATCCTGCGCAAGCTGGTCGCACTCCATCCCGGAGACGCGGGCGCGCACCTGCAGCTTGGTCGCATGCTGGCGGCTGACGGCCAGAACGAGCCGGCCATCGCTGAATTGCAGGTGGCGCTAAAGATGGCTCCCGGCGACGCTTCCGTACAAATGGACCTGGCGGACTTATACACCACCGCCAAGAAATACGATCTGGCCGAAGCGCAATACCGCGCCCTGCTGACTTCCAAGCCAAACGACCCCGAATTGCACTACGGCCTGGGCCGTGCCCTTCTCCAGCAGCGCAAATTTCCCCAGGCCCAGCAGGAACTGCTGGCTGCGCTCCAGCTCAAGCCCACGATGGGCACCGCTTACGGCGATCTGGCCGCCGCCGCCAACGAAAACAAGAACTACGAACTGGTGATCAAGGCGCTGGATGCACGCGCCAAACTTCTGCCTGAGCTCCCGATCGGCTATTTCCTGCGGGCCACCGCCTACGATCACTTGCGGGAGTACAAGCCGGCAGCGGAGAATTATCACCGCTTTCTGGAGACAGCGACGGGGAACTTTCCCGACCAGGAATGGCAGGCTCGCCATCGCCTGATCACGATTGAACCCAGAAAATGACCTGAAGATGCGGACCCGGATATCGATTCTCGCGCTCCTCGTGGTGGCTTCTCTGGCCGCGTTCGCAAGTAAAAGCGAGAGCCTCGATCAACTCATTGCTCGAGCCGAATCCGCCCGTCCGAACGATCAACCGGCCCTCTACATCGAAATCGCCCGCCGAAAGGCGGAGGCCGCTGACAAGCTTTACGATGCCGGCAACGCACAAGCAGGCAGTGCCGCCCTGCACGGCGTGGTGACGTTTTCCAGGAAGGCTACGGATGCAGCCATCGCTACCGGAAAGAAGCTGAAGAACACCGAGATCAGCTTGCGCAAGATAGCGGAAAAATTTCGAGACATCAAACGTGCCGTTGCCTTTGATGACCAGGCCCCGATCCAACAGGCGGTTGATGACCTTGAGAAGATGCGGACCGACCTGCTCTCCGCCATGTTCGGAAAAAAGAGGAACAAGTGATTGCCATTCGCGCCGGCCTCGCGTGCTGCGCCTTCTTTCTGCTGCTTTCACCGGCCCTGGCCCAGCAAAAACGCGATCCACTCACGGCTCCCGAGATCGACCAGCTGCGCGACACCGCCATGGAGCCCGACCTCCGGCTCAAACTCTATGTCACGTTCGCCCGGGCACGGCTGGTGGCACTGGAGCAGGCGCGCTCCGATCCCAAGACAACCGACCGTGGTCTGGTGACCCATGATCGCCTGCAGGACTTCCTCGATGTTTACGACGAATTGAACGACAACATCGACACCTACGTCGATCGCAAATCGGACTTGCGCAAGGTGCTGAAAGCGGTCATTGATGGCGACACTGAGTTTCAGGCCAAGCTGCGGGCCCTGCGAGACGACACCACCGCCAAAAAAGAGGAGGTCCTGCAATATGAATTCCTGCTTTCCAACGCGCTCGATACTTTAGACAGCAGTGTGCAGGACCACCGCCAGCTCCTGAGCGAACAGGAAGAAGCCGCCAAGCATAAAAAGTCAGCGAAGCCTTGAATGTTGGCCGTGGATCAGTTTGAGCTATCGCCAAGGCCGCGGTCTCCAGGGTTCCTTCGTGTACCTTCGTGCCCTTTGTGGTCAACGCTTTTACAAACTGATCCGCGACCTGAATTCCGAAGTTCTTGCGTCCTGCGTGCCCTTCGCAGTGCAGGAAGTTTTGTCGTGCTAATCTAGCCGAACGTGAGCAACAGCGTTCTACAAATCTTTGAGCAAGCGTATCGCGACCTTCGCCCTGACGCCTCCTTGCCCGATCTGAAGGTGGAATTCTTCGCTTTCACCAGCATCAAGAACACCATCCGGATGCGCGAAGGCCGGCTGCTGGTACGACTCTCGGACCTGCTGGAAGGCGCGCCCGCGGCGGTTTTGCAGGCCATCGCCCACATTCTCCTGGCCAAGATGTACCGCCGGCCGGTGGACCGCGAGGCCGCGGCCCGCTATCGCCGGTACGTTTCCAGCCATCACATCAGCCGGAAGGCCCACCTGGTGCGCCAAATGCGGGGCCGCAAGCATCTCGACTCCGCCCAGGGCCGCACCTACGACCTGGAAGCAGTGTTTGAAGATCTCAATACGCGGTTTTTCCACGGCCTGCTGGCTCGCCCGCAGATGACCTGGAGTCGCGAACGTGCCCGCAACAGCCTCGGCCACTACGATCCCGCCCACAACGCCATCGTCGTGAGCCGCATCTTCGACCAGCCCCGCGTTCCCCGTTGCGCCGTCGAGTACATCGTGTATCACGAGATGCTCCACCTCAAGCATCCGGTAAGATTGCGAGGCAGCCGCAGGTGCGTGCACTCCGCCGAGTTCCAGGCCGAAGAGCGGCTGTTCCCGCGGCTGGAAGAAGCAAAGCAATTCCTCAAGCATCTGTAGCGCCAGCCTGGAAACCGGCGATATCCGAATTTATTCCTACCGCCTTCTTTGCGACCTTTGCGGTCCCCTTTGCGCCCTTTGCGGTTAGAGGGTTTGATCCTGCTGCAAATCACGCAAAATTCTTAACCGCAAAGGACGCAAAGGGCACCGCAAAGGTCGCGAAGGCCTGCCGAATTGGCCCGACGGGATAGAGCTGCGTTGACGCTTGCACCAGGGGGAGACTATTCTTAGCGCAGTGGCAATCGCGGTCGTAATTGCAACTGAGTTGCAATAGTGAGGCTTTTCCACAAGATGCTGCAGGCATTCATCGTTACCTTGCGCGAAGGGGTCGAAGCCGCGCTTATCGTCGGCATTACCCTGGCCTATCTCACGAAGATCGGCCGGCCCGAGTTGCGCAAGTCTGTTTTCACCGCTCTGATCGCCGCATTTCTGGGCAGCATCGGGATCGCGATTCTGCTGTCGCGCACCCAGTGGAATCAGGACATTTTCGAAGGCTGGATCATGCTGGTCGCCGCCTTCTTCGTCATCACCATGATCGTTTTCATGATGAAGACGGGCCGCGCCCTCAAGGGACAGATCGAAGGCAAAGTCGGCCTGCTGGCCGGCCACAATGCCCGGTTCGGCTTGTTTCTGTTTGTCTTTCTCATGGTCCTGCGCGAGGGCGTGGAAACCGTCCTTATCCTGGGAGCGGTGTCGCTGAACTCTACCGAACTGCTCAGCTTTCTGGGCACACTGTCCGGCGTGATCGTGGCCATTGTGTTTGGAGTGATGTTCGTTAAGGGCAGCGTCCGCGTCAATCTGCAGAAGTTCTTTCGGGTCACCACCGCCATTCTGTTTTTTGTGGCGGCCCAGTTAATTATCTCCGGACTCCATGAGCTTTCTGAAAACGGAGTCCTTCCCTCCTCACGCAGGGAGATGGCTCTGGTCGGTCCCATCGTGCGCAATGACCTGTTCTTTTTTGTGACCATCGTCGCATTGGCGGCCTTGATGGTGCTGCTCGAGGTCAAACGCCGCCAGCCAGTTGTCCTTCCCGACTCTCCCGCCGAGCGGCGCAAGGCGCAGTGGAGCGCCCGTCGCGAACGCCTGTGGATGGTTTCCGTCTATGCCAGTTCGTTCTTGTTCATCCTCATGGTCACGGCAGAATTCATCTACGCCAAGAGCGTGAGTTCCCTGTCGCCCGCGACTGCAGTGACTTTTCATGACGGACAGGTGAGCATTCCGATCACGCAGGTGGCGGACGGCGACCTTCATCGCTTTTCAGCCAGGGAAAATGGTACGGAGGTCCGTTTCTGGCTGTACAAGAAGCCGGACGGCAAAATTGCCACTGTGTTCGATGCTTGCCAGATTTGCGGCCCCGTTGGTTTCTACAAAGGACCGAACGGGGTCATCTGCAAGAACTGCGCGGCGCCGATCAATGCGCAGTCCGTCGGCATGACCGGCGGCTGCAACCCGATTCCCCTGCGCGCCGAACAGACCGCGGATGCGGTCATCATCCGCGAGGCCGACGTCGCGGCCGGTGCTCATATTTTCAAACCCTGACCCATGTTCCTACGCCTACTTTATGAGTCCTTCCGGCGGCAGAAGCGCCGCAAACTGCTGGCCGGAGTTGCCATCATGCTGGGCGTGGGCGTAGCCACGGCCATGATCGCGGTTGCCACTGATATCGGCGACAAGATCAGCCGCGAGTTGCGTACTTACGGCGCCAACCTCATCGTCACACCCCAGGAAGACACGCTGGATCTCGAGATTGGGGGCGTGAACCTGAAGCCACCCAGTGACGGGGCATACCTGAACGAAGCTGATCTGCCCAGAATCAGAGGTATGTTCTGGCGCAACAACATCGTGGGTTTCGCCCCCATGCTGCCGGTCAATGTTACGACCAGTGCGGGAAACCTCACGCTGCTGGGAACATACTTTGCCCGGAACGTTGTATTTGGAAAACAGGATTTCGTCACCGGCGTTCGCACCACCCATCCCTGGTGGAAAGTACAGGGGGCATGGCCGGACGATAACTCGGAGGACGTCCTGCTGGGTGATCACGTCGCAGCAAGACTTGAGCGGACGCCTGGCCAGGAAATTGAAATCGACGGTCACCCACGCCGGATTGCGGGCATTCTTTCCACCGGCGGGCCGGAGGATGATCAGATCGTCGCGCCTCTTTCCCTGGCCCAGCAGATTCTCGGCAAGCCCGGCGCGGTGCGTCGCATCTACGTCAGCGCCGTGACCAAGCCCGAAGATGCTTTCGCCCGCCGCGATCCCAAAAGCATGTCGCCTGAGATGTACGACCGCTGGTACTGCTCTCCTTACGCGCAGTCCATCGCATTCCAGTTGCAGGAGGCGATTCCCCACTCCCACGCGGAACAGATTCGCCAGGTGGCGCAGAATGAAGGCACTGTACTTTCCCGCATCCAGGGGCTGATGCTACTGATTACCCTGGCCGCCTTGCTGGCCTCCGCTCTGGCGGTTTCCGCTTCGATGGCGACCGCGGTGGTGGATCGACGCAGCGAGGTGGGCTTAATGAAAGCTTTAGGCGCGGGTAACCTGGCGGTGGCGGTCTTGTTTTTTGCCGAAGCTACGCTGCTGGCCTTGCTGGCCGGAGGCGTGGGCTTCGTTGGGGGCGCGCTCCTGGCGCGTCAGATCGGACAATCTATTTTCGATTCGCAGATCACCATCCAGCCGGTGCTCTTGCCCATCATTCTGACCATTGCCGTGCTCGTAACTTTTGCCGGGAGTGCTGCAGCCATCCGGCGGGCGGTGAAGTTTGATCCGGTGTACGCGCTGCGAGGTGATGCATGATCCCGCCAGACGCGGGCCACGTCGCCCGCCGCCGGACGGCCGCGCCCCATACTTCGATGTTCCTGCGCATGCTGGTGCGTGCGGCTGTTCTGCGGCGGGGGCGGGCCGCCTCTGCGCTGCTAGCCATGCTGGTGGCTGCCGCCGTGGCCACCGCCATGCTCAATCTCTACGTCGACGTTCAGGCCAAGCTGCGCCGGGAGTTTCGCAAGTACGGCGCCAACATCGTGGTAGTTGCCCGCGACGGCCAGAGCCTGCCGGACCATACCCTGGCGACGGTCCGGTCAGTCTTGGGCAGCGGGGGCATCGCCGTCCCTTTCGCCTACGCCGTCGCCCGCACCGCTAATGGTCATTCGGTCGTCGTTGCCGGGACGGATATCGAACAAGTCCAAAAGTTGGACGGCAGCTGGTGGTCCGTGACAGGTTGGCCAAAAGCTTCCCGCGATGCCCTGGTGGGCACGCGCGCCGTTAGCGTGGCCGGTTCACCGGGAACGCCCTTCGACCTCAGTTTTCAGGGGCGCACCATTCGGCTCAATCCGGCCGGCACCCTGCAGACCGGCGCAGCCGAAGACAGTCGTATCTACATATCGCTCGCCGACTTTACCGAGTGGACCCACGTCCCGTATTCGACGGTTGAGATCTCGGCTTCAGGCTCGACCGAAGAGGTGAGCACCGTCATCCAACGCCTCGGGCAGGTCCTTCCCGTGGCTGACGTCCACGCCGTACGCCAGGTTACCGAGGGCGAGGCCAATGTATTGGGCAGGATGCGCTCTACGCTTCTCGTAGCATCCATTCTCATCATTCTCACCGCCGCAATGTGTGTGCTCTCTACGTTGACCGGCTGGGTCTCCGATCGCCGCCGCGACTTTGCCCTCATGAAGGCCCTGGGCGCATCCGGGAGGATGTTGCAAGGCTTCTTCGCCGCCGAAGCCGCCATTCTGGGCGGGATCGGCGCGGCCATAGGCTTTGCCGTCGGAGTGGGAGTGGCGATCTGGATTGGCCGGGTCAATTTTCACGCCCCGGTCACTCCGCGCCTGAGCGTGTTGCCGGTTGTTCTGCTGGGCGGGATCGTCATCGCTCTCATCGCCGCCGTCCTGCCGATATCTCTGCTCGGGCGGGTTCAACCTGCTACCATCCTCAGGGGAGAATGACATGATCAAGCTCAAACATGTCAGCCGCCTTTACCCAGCCCGGGCCGAGACCAATGGCGGCGTTATCCGTGCGCTGGATGACGTGTCTCTCGAGGTTGCACCTGGCGAGTGGCTCGCCATCATGGGCCCGTCCGGTTCCGGCAAGTCCTCCCTGGTCAACCTGATCGGATGCCTGGATCGCCCCACGTCAGGCGAAATCTGGCTCGACGGCGAAGACGTCGCCCGGATTTCCGCCCAGGACTTGAACCGCGCTCGCGCCGAAAAGGTCGGTCTCATCTTCCAGCAATTCCACCTGATCCCGTACCTCACCGCGCTCGAAAACGTCATGCTGGCCCAGTACTTTCACAGCATGACCGATGAGCAGGAAGCGCTGGCGGCCCTGGCCCATGTGGGATTGAAGGACCGCGCCGGGCATCTGCCTGCCCACCTTTCCGGCGGGGAGCAGCAGCGGGTCTGCATCGCGCGCGCCCTGATCAACGATCCCAAGATCGTTCTGGCCGACGAGCCCACCGGCAATCTGGACGCGGTCAACGAAGAGATTGTCCTGCGCCTGCTGCGCGAACTGCACCGCCAGGGACGCACCATCGTCATGGTGACACACGATCCCGTCGTCGCCCGACTGGCGGACCGCCGCATCGAACTGCACCACGGCAAGATTGCCGATCAGGAAGTTTTCGCCATGGCCGACGAAGAGCAGTTCGACGAAGTCCTCGAAGAACTATGGGCGGTCGAGGAGCACGGAGAAATTGCTGAAATCGAGCGTATGGAAGTTCACGGCGCGTTGCCGGTCAGCATCGCGGTCGAGAAGATGACGGCCCTGGGCCTGCTCACTACGAAGCCCCATCCGCCGGAAACGCACAATCACAAGCCCTTCGTGAACCCCTGCCACGATGCGCTCAAGCCTGCGGGCGTCTCCACCGGCGACGGCAGCATGATCGTGGAATTCACTCCCCGCGGCCGTTTGCGCGCCGCCGACATCATCCGCCGCCATCGCCTGGCCGAACGCCTCTTCACCGACAGCCTGGCCCTGGACAGCGAATCAGAGATCGAACAGCAGGCCTGCAAGTTCGAGCATATTCTCTCGCCCGAAGCGACCGACAAGATCTGCAGCTTCCTCGGCCATCCCCGCACCTGCCCGCACGGCGCACCCATTCCCCCCGGGCCCTGCTGTGAACGCAACCTGGCAGCGCAAGGACAAGAACGCGTCCAAGCCTCGCGCTTCAAGTAATAACGGTTGCCGCCTGACGGATCCGTACAACTACTTAATTTTCTTCCAAACTACATCCTCATTGTTCCGACGATCGATCATGGCTTCGACCTTGCCGCTGTCGGCTCGCCGGAACAAGCACCGGCCTTCCACACCTTTGCGAAAAAATATGTCGGTTGATTCCGGCACCAGCTCGGCTTCCGGTCTGCTCCCGCGCTGTGCGTACAAGGCGCCGTCGCGGACGGAGACCGCCTGTGTCACTCCCGGCGCCAGTTCGTAAGTTCCCACGTACTCGCCATATTTCTTCAGGTCCGCCTTGCCCGGAGCAGGGTCTTCGTAGTAGCGAAACATTTGACCGGCCACGATCTGCCATTTTCCGTTGCGATACATCCAGGTGTCCGTCCCGTGGTAGCGGGCGGTGAGGTCCTGACCGAAAATCGTCTCGGTTTCGTTCAAGTCGTAGGAGAGGATCGCCGTGTCGCCCTGGATATTGCTTTTGGGATTCACGATCTTGATGCTGCCCGAATAGCCCGGTGGAAGCGGAGTCACGTCTTTCACCAGGGCAGCCTTGTCCATGGCTCTTCCCTTCTCATCGAAGTACATGCTGTCGTCGGCGAAGTATTTCTGCCAGGGCGCCTGGTCACCGGCAGCGACGCCGTCGAACATCTCCTGCGTGTTGCGGACGAGATCGCCCTGCGTGATCGCAGCTTCCTTTGGCGGCATGCAGGACGATGTAAACGCCGCGATCACGGTAAGCAGTAGCACAATCGTGGAACGGGTCATCGTTTCCTCCCATTCTCTGAGATATCCGCTCATCCTAAATGCTGTGACGGATTGTCTACGCAAAAACTCAACGCGCCCATTATGATGTTCCTTCGCATACATTCATGGCCACCGCTCGGCGACCCTGCATCGGCGTATTTGATTCCGGCTTTGGCGGACTGACCGTTCTCAAGGAACTGGTCGCGCTCGCGCCGGACGCTGATTACATCTACTTCGGCGACACCGCGCGCCTGCCCTACGGCTCGAAGTCGGTCGAGACCGTCGCCCGGTACGCCATAGGCGCGGTGCAGTATCTCGAACAACACGGCGCCCAGATGCTGGTGATCGCCTGTAACACGGCCACGGCCTTGGCTCTCGACCAGATCACGCAGGCTTCCAGCGTTCCCGTGGTAGGAGTCGTAGAACCGGGCGCCGCCCGTGCCGCGGCCGCCAGCCAGGCCCGCAAAGTGGTGGTAATTGGCACCGAGGCCACGGTGAGCAGCCACGCCTATGCGAAGGCTTTGCAGGCCCGCGGAATCGACGCCACGGAGAAGGCTTGCCCACTATTTGTGCCGTTGGTCGAAGAAGGATGGGCGGAACACCCGGTCGCCGAACAGATAGCCCGCATCTATCTCGACCAGGCGTTCGCCGGCGACTTCGAGTCCGCCGACGTCCTGGTGCTGGGTTGCACTCACTATCCCCTGCTGAAGCCGCTGCTGCACCGGTCGGTCCCCAGCCACGTCACCATCGTCGATTCTGCCGACTCCACGGCTCGCGTGGTCAGCCAGCTACTCCGTCAAGGACTGCCAAAGGCGCCTTCCGGAGAGGAACGCCGCGGAACGCCTCGCCTGAAATTCTTCGTGACCGATTCAGTGGATAAGTTCCGTCGGATGGGTGCGCACTTTTTGGGAAGTCCAATCGAAGACGTCCAGCACGTAGAACTGAAAGAGTAGTGTCACCCTCTGAGAAGAGGTGTCATCCTGAGCGGAGTAGCTGCTTCGCGTAGCGAAGCAGCTACGCAGTCGAAGGACCCCTGTAGCCAGATCGGTGTCGTGCCAAGGAACTTCGCTCAGAGAAAAGCTCGCGAACCGAACAGTGATGGCGGCTCTAGAGGCCCTTCGACTCGCCGGGATCGTCCGCCAGCGGACGATCTCAACTCGCTCAGGGTGACACATGGTCGTTCTGGAGCGCTTTTCTATTTGCGCAAAAAAAGCGGCCGCGAATTTGCGGCCGCTTTCCCAACCAAAATTAAAATCAGTACAGGCGGAAGCTGACTTCCACGTTGATCTGTACCGCTACCGGCTTTCCGTCTTTCATCGCCGGCTCGAACTTCCAGGTCTTCACCGCTTCGATGGCCTTCTCGTCCAGTCCCAGTCCCAGGCTGCGGGCCACGCGAATATCTCGCGGCCTGCCATCCGGCCCCACCACCAGCCAAAGGACGCAGGTGCCCTGGTACTTCGCTTTGCGCGCTTCTTCCGAGTATTCCGGATCAGGCTGATAGATCACTCGGGGGGCGCTGACGCCGCCGCCTACCCGAAACACTCCGCCACCCACTCCGCCGCCGCGGCCTTCGCCCACGCCGGGACCCGTGCCCACGCCCACGCCGCCGCCCGAGCCTGAACCAATGCCACCGCCCGAACCGGTTCCGTTCGATGGCGGGCCCGGAGGGCAGGTGCGACATTGGGTCACCCAGGTTGGGCAGGTTATTCAGAGCCAACTTCACCTGGGGCGGAATCACGACAGTCGGTTCAGCCGTCAGCTTGGGATTGTCGTTCCTCACCACCATCATGGGGGGTGTGATCTGCTCCATCGACTGCTTGGGCAATTTGCCCTTGGGCGCCTGGAACTTGTCGCGATCGCCGCCACCGCCGCCGCCTCCCGCGGCCGTCTTCGATGGCTGCAAGGGAGGAATATCGTCGGGAGAAACCAGCGTGATGGTGTCGTGCGGCTTCACAATCTGCTGCACTACCCTTCGGCCCAGCAGGGTGATGCCGATGATGGCCGCCACTGCCAGGACATGCACGACGGTAGAACCCAGAACGCCGTTTTTCTTGTAATCGTAGAAGCCCCAAATGTCCTTGACCGGGACAGGCTTCGAAGTCAGCACCAGCGGAGGCAGTTTCTTGGGAAAGAAGAAATCGTCGAGGTTCCGGAAAAGGGACTTCCACAGCGGCTCTTCCAACACGCTCTTGGAGAGCAGCAAATTGAGTTCGGGTTCTGCTTCGCCGCGGGGCTTGACTTTCGAGTGTTGGCATAGTTAACCCGAATTCGACTGCCGTTCGCGGGGCGAATCCATCAGCCTATCTTAAACTTGATGAGCACATGAGCTGCCAAGTTGCTTCCAAAGCGCCGAATCCTCTGGCGACCTCGTTAAAGCCGACGTCCACGCTGCCCCGAACTCTCCCCAAATTCTTAGATGCTGGGTTAAGGCAAACGTCACCCTTTGGAAAATTGTACACGTTTCCGCGGTCTTTCTGACAGTGCTTTCCGAACTCCCGTTGGCGCCTCAACCCGGGCGTTCCCGGCGGTCAATGGACGTTCGTTCTCCCGCTCCCTATAATGAAAAAAATCAACCATTTGGGAGAAAACAACCGCGTGCCGCTGGAGCTGAAATCCACCATCAATCTGCCTAAGACCGACTTTCCCCATGAAGGCCAACCTGCCCCAGAACGAGCCCAAGGCCCTGGCCCGGTGGGAGCAGATGGGAATCTACGAGCGTATTCGCGAGGCGCGGCGCGGGGCAAAGCTCTATGTCCTCCACGATGGCCCGCCCTACACCAGCGGACCCATCCATCTGGGTACGGCGCTCAACAAGTGTCTGAAGGATTTCGTGGTCAAATCCAAGACTATGGCCGGATTTGACGCTCCCTATGTCCCGGGATGGGACTGCCACGGCCTGCCCATCGAGATCAAGGTCGACCAGATGCTGGGCGGCAAGAAGCTGCAGATGCGACCGCTTGATGTGCGCCGGGAGTGCCGCAAGTTTGCCCAGAAGTTTCTCGATCTGCAGCGCGAGCAGTTCAAGCGCATTGGCGTCTTCGGGCGTTTTGACCGGCCCTATTACACCATGACCCCGCAGTACGAGTCCGTGGTGCTGAAGACGTTTTACAGCTTTTACGAGAACAATTTCGTCTACAAGGGTCTGCGCGCCGTGTATTGGTGCATGCACGACGAGACGGCGCTGGCCGAGGCCGAAGTTGAATACGAGAATGACACCACGCCAAACCGTCTGGGTAAAGTACGCGCTGCTTGACGATCCGGCCAAGATTGATCCGGCTCTTACCGGCAAGAAAGTCTCGACCATCATCTGGACCACCACTCCCTGGACACTGCCGGCGTCGATGGCGGTGGCGTTCCATCCCCACGAAGAGTACGTTGCGCTTGAATCCGCGGGCGAGGTCTTACATCGTGGCGGCCAGGCTGGCTGCCGATGTGGCCGAGAAATGCAACCTTCAAGACGCGAAGGAACTGGCACGCTTCTCCGGGAGCAAGATGGAGCGCCTCAACTTTCAGCATCCCTTTCTCGATCGCAAAATCCTCGGCGTGCTGGCCGACTACGTCACCATGGACACCGGCACCGGCGTGGTTCACACCGCGCCCTCGCACGGCGCGGAAGACTTCGCCACCGGCGTGAAGTACGGACTCGACGCCACCAGCAACGTGGATGAAAAAGGCATCCTGCGCAACGGCCTTCCCGAGTACGACGGGTTGAAGGTTTGGGATGCCAATGCGCCCATCATCGAGCTGCTCAAGAAACGCGGTGCGCTGCTGCACACGGAAAAGCTCGTGCATTCCTATCCGCATTGCTGGCGCTGCCATAATCCCATCATCTTTCGCGCCACCGAACAGTGGTTCATCTCGATGGAAGCGGCCATGCCGGGCGGCGGCACCCTGCGCAGCCGGTACCCTCGAAGACGTCGAGAAGGTGAAGTGGGACCCAGCCTGGGGCAAGGAGCGCATGCACAACATGATCGCGACCCGGCCCGACTGGTGCATCTCGCGGCAGCGCGTCTGGGGCGTGCCCATCGCCGTTTTCCTGTGCAAAAGCTGCGGCAAGCCGCTGAACGACCCCGCCATCAATGCCAAGGTGGCCGAGCTTTTCGCACGTTCCGGCGCCGACGCGTGGTACACGCCCGAGGCCGACACGATGCTCCCCGCCGGCACCACAGTGCCCGCACTGCAGTGGAACAAGCTTTGAGCGGGAAACCGACATTTTCGATGTCTGGCTGGAGTCCGGCACCAGCTATCTGGCCCTGCTCGACGATGAACCCGGATATCCCTGGCCTTCTGATCTTTATCTCGAAGGCGGCGACCAGTACCGCGGATGGTTTCAGTCTTCCCTGCTCTGCGCCATGGGCACGCGCGGCAGTCCGCCCTACCACGGAGTCGTCACCCCGGGCTGGACGCTCGACGAGAAGGGGCAGGCCATGTCGAAGTCTCGCGGCAACGACGTCGATCCCGTCGACATCGCCAGCCGCCTGGGCGGCGAGATCGTTCGTCTCTGGGTCGCCTCGGTCGATTTTCGCGAGGACGTGGTTGGCTCCGAGCCAGTGATGCAGCGCGTGGCCGAAAGCTACCGCAAGATTCGCAACAGTCTGTTTCGTTATGTCCTGAGCAATCTCTACGATTTTGATCCGCAGCAGCACGCGGTTCCGTTCGATGAGATGGACATTCTCGATCAGTACATGCTGCGCCAGACCGTGGCCATGGCGGCGGATGTGACCCGTTGGTACGACGAGTTCGCGTTTCACAAGATCTATCATCGGATCAATGACTTCTGCGTCGTGGAGTTGAGCGCCTTCTACTTCGACGTATTGAAGGACCGGCTTTACACCTACGCGCCGAACTCGCGCGCCCGCCGGGCGGCGCAGACGGCCATCTGGCACATCGGCGAGGCCCTGGTCCGTCTGCTTGCGCCCATCACCAGCTTCACCTGCGACGAAGTGTGGCAGTACCTGCCCGCGCTGCCTGACCGTCCCGCCAGTGTGCATCTGGCCAACTTCCCCAGCGCATCTGACATCCTGGGCGGTGCCATTCCCGCGGATGATCCCAAACAGCGCGAGGATTGGACCACACTGCTGGCGTGTCCGCACCGAAGTACTGAAGGCCCTGGAAGAGGCCCGGCAGAGCAAGCTGATCGGCGGCGCCAATCTGGAGGCACAGGTCACGGTGACGGCCGCCGAGCCCGTGTTCTCCGTCCTGGCGCGCTACCAGGACCGGCTCCGCTATCTGTTTATCGTGTCGGCGGTCACTCTGCAGCCGGGCAAGTCAGGAAACGGCACCAGCGGAGTCAGCGTCCAGGTGAGCAAGGCCGCGGGCAAGAAGTGCGAACGCTGCTGGAATTACTCGACCCACGTGGGCGAGGACGCCGTCTATCCCACGGTGTGCGAGCGCTGCAGCGCCGTGTTAAAGGAGATCGGCGGGTAAACGCCCTCCCGGCCGCCGGAAAGACGTGCGTTGCGTTCTTCGCGGTTCAGGGTTTTCACCACCACGAATGACCACTCAAACCACACGTACCTTCCACTTCCTGATTGCCGCGCTGGTGGTAGTCCTCGACCGGGCGGCCAAGTGGGCGGTCGCGAAGGACATTTCGCTGCACGACACCATTCAGATGATTCCGGGATTCTTCCGCCTTACGCATGTGGAGAATCGCGGCGCCGCCTTCGGCATCTTCGCCGACTCGCCTTCTGAATGGAAGATCGCGGCGCTGGTCCTGTTCTCGATTGTGGCGCTGGCCATCGTCTCCGTTCTGCTGTGGCGAAACAGTCACGCCATGAACAGCACGGGAATCGGGTTGGCGCTGATTCTTGGCGGTGCGGTGGGCAATCTCTGGGACCGGCTGCTCAGCGGCCGGGTCGTTGATTTCCTGCTGTTCTATGTCGGCCAATATCAGTGGCCGGCCTTCAACGTGGCCGATAGCGCGATTGTGGTCGGCGCCGGTCTTGCTGGTGATCGAAATTCTCTTCGGAAAATCGCCGTGCGCCCGGAAAAGTCGGCCTGAAAAGCTTAACCGCAAAGAGCGCAAAGAAATACCGCAAAGGTCGCTAAGAAAATTCTTTGCGGCCTTTGCGGCAGTTCTTTGCGTCCTTTGCGGTTTAAGTGTTTCCCGTAAGCTACGCCGACTTCTTCTCGCGCCATCGGGCGTAGAAGTCCTGCGGCTCCCTTTTCCATTTCCTGCTCGGTCAGGTCGGCCACGTGCGTGCTCACGGTCCAGGCATGGCCGAAGGGATCCACAAAGTGACCCACGCGGTCGCCCCAGAACATGTCATTCACACCCCCGTTGGGCCTTGCCTCCGGCTGCGACCGCCCGGTCAAAGACCTCGTCCACATTGGGTACGTAGAGATAGATGCCGCCGGTATACGCGCCCACCGATTGCGGCGACTTGCCGCCCATGCCGGGGATTTCATCGGACAAAAAGATGATCGAATCGCCGATTTTTATTTCGGCGTGGATGATTTTTCCGCCCGGACCCGGCATTTGCATGCGCTCCTCAGCGCCGAATACCTTCTTGTAGAAATCGATGGCCTTCGCGGCGTCGCGAACAACCAGGGACGGGGTTGCGGTGTGGAAGCCATCAGGAACCGGTTTTACAGAAGCTGTCATGAGACTGTCTCCTTCGTATTTGGACTTTGGCTGGAGTAGAAAGTTAATCTACTCGCGCAGACCGACATCTTAGTCCTCGCCTGCTGTGAGGAACAAGAAAAGATTGTAAAAAGACGTAACAGCCGCAAGCGCTCCGGCATTGCAATCCAATGAGAGGGACCTTGCTTCACTGCATCTCCTGTGCCACTAGTACAGTAAAACGACACAGGTGGATTCGCGCGCGGCGACCTATCGGGCGTCCCGTACAACTGCCGGTACACGTTGGCATTCCGTAGAATGGCCTGCACATATTCCCGGGTCTCGGTAAACGGGATGGACTCCACAAATTCCTGCGGATCGCGATATTTCCCCTGTCCCAGCCAGTCAGTCCACACGGTTCGTACCGGCGTTGTAGGCCGCCAGCGCGTATTCGAAGGTGCCAAACTTGTCCACCATCTCGCGGAAATAGCGGGTGCCCAGCTGCAGGTTCACTTCAGGAGTAAACAATTGCGCCGGAGGAAAAATGCCTGAGCTTCTCCTGCTTCGCGACCGCGCTGCCCACCTTGGGCAGCAGTTGCATCAGCCCCAGTGCATTGGCCCGCGATACAGCACTCGGGATTGAACTCCGACTCCTGCCGTATCAGGGACGCCACCAGATAGGGATCGAGGGCATTCTGCGAGGAGAACTTCTTCAGGTCGGGCCAGTATGGCTTGGGAAACAGGGCCTCCCAGTAGGGGCGCGGCAGGGTGGGCAAATCCACGGCAAAATAGTTGGGCACGGCGCGTTTGAATACCCGGATGGCTCCGTCATAGCGTCCCGCGTCCTCGTAGAGTTTTGCGGTCTCGGCCGCCACCCAGTTGCCCTTATCTTCGGTACCGGCGGCTTGCAATTCGCGCACCGCAAAGTCCACCAGAGCGCCGTTCTCCAGCACCTGGGCCTTCTGATAACGCAAGTTGTCGGTTGGCGGATCAGTGATCGTCACACTGGTCCCGTCACTCATGGCGGGAACCCGATCCAGCAGAGCGTAGTGAGGGGGATCGCCGTCCGCCTTGATTTCTCGCAGACGGCGCCGCGCCAGTTCGCCATAGTAGAAATTGCGGAAGCGCTCTGAAAGCTTCTGATAGTACGCGCGCGCCATGCCGGGATCTTTGTCTTCCTCGGCCAGGCGTGCCCGCCAGTAGAGGGCCGCGGGGACCTCTGCCGACGTGGGGTACAGGCCGATCTGCTGCTCGAATCCAGTCTTGGCTTCGGCCGTCCTGCCCTGGCGCAGGCTCAGCCAGGCCACTTTCCAATGCGCGTAAGAGGCCCGGCCGGCATTTGGAAAACGCTGACTGCAGCTCGCGATAAGCATCGATCGCCTTGTCGTAGTCGGGTTTGAGCAGGTAGTAGTTGCCCGCCGACAGCAACGCCTGTTGCAGCCAAAAGCTGGTGGGAGCGGCCTGACGCAGTTCTGCCAGGTATTGCAAGAAGCCGGGCTCGTCGCCGTCGTCGCGAGCTACCTCACCCAGGTTGTAAAGTCGCTGCGTGTTGATTTCAGGGTTCGAGCTGTCCAGTGTTTCCAGGACCTTCTTGGCTTCCTTGTCCTGGCCGGAGCGGCGCAACGCCACGGCCAGCGCCAGTTGGAGTTCTGGACGATCGTTCGGACTTACCACGCTGAGCAGGTCCCGATACTCGTCCGCGGCGTCGCTGAATCGCCTGCCCTTGGCCAGGAGATCGGCGCGCGTTCTGTGTCCCTCCAACCCCAGGGGAGGCAACTGGGTGGTCGACGCCAACTTTTTCAGTTCGATATCAGCCTGGCCGGCCTCCGGACTCAACGGCATGGTGATGTACAAGTTGCGCAGGATCTCAGCCGCCTTAACCGGCTGCCCGCTGGCGGCGTAGGCTTGTCCCAGGGCCAACTCCAGATCGGCTTGCGGTGGCTGCCGATCCTGCTCCAGTACGGCAATCGCCTCCTTCGACCGGTTGTCTGCCAGCAGCGCGTTGCCATACAAAACCCGCGCATCGCGCAGCAGCAACGAGTCCGGATATTGCTTCTCGAATGCGCTCAAAGTGCTGACAGCTTCCGCCGTCCTCCCGCTTTGGAGATAGGCAGTGCCCAGATAAAAGCTGACGTAATCGCCCAGATCTCCAGCCAGGGGTTTGGCGCGATTGAGTGGATCGACGGCTTTGGCGTAGTCCTTATCGAGAACGTGCGCATATCCCAGCACCAGCCAGGCCAGCGCGCCCGCATCTTCCTGGGTGTGACGCCGCGCGTAGGCCTCTACTCCCGCGTAAGCGGCGGGCGTGCGGTCCTGCAGCAGTTGCCGCGCCATTGGCTTCAGACTCGTGGAGGCGACGAAGGCCGCGTGCATGCGGCGCGAGCGGGGCGATGGATGGCTGCGGTGCCGAACCGCGGCCTTGCGCTTCCTTTTCCGCGGATGCTGGGTTTTCGGGGCCGAGGATTGTGCCGCGGCAGGCAAAGCGAAGAGAGGCGGATCGGCGCACAAGACGGCCGCGATCAAAGAAATTCCAATCAAGACCGATAGCCAACGATGAAGAACCACTCTGATTAATTTCGCCGAAAATTGGCGCCCATGATGGAAGTGTCGTCTTCGGCCAGGCTGCGAACCAGCTCCTGGCTGAAGTAATCGGCTCCGCCGGCCGCCGTGTTGCCGTATCGTTTCTGGTAAGTTGCCCGGCTCTTCTCGATGTCTTCCTTGAGCCGGTCGTACAAATCCTTGCTCTTGCGTCCCTCGGTGACTTTCACCTGGTTGTACAGCTTGATCTCATCCACCAGCAGGCGGGCAAAGCGGTGCGCCTTGCGATGAACGTCAGCGTCCTCGGGCGAGAGGTTGGCAAAGGCATCGGTCGCGGGAGCGGGTGCCGCCGCCGCCGATGTAACCACCGGCTCGGCCTGGGCCACTGCGACTGGCTGCTCCACTTCAGCCGGCGGGGCCGGAACCGGCTCGGGAACGGTTTCAATGTGCTTGGGCGCATGCGCCGCAAAAGGATCCGAATGGGCGGACGCGGCATGCGCCGGCGGTGCGCTGTCCGTTTTCTCGACCCGCCGCCTCGGCGGATTCTTCTTTCTGCGCCTGCTTGCGCAGCGACGCTACTTCCAGCCACGCGCTGGTCGCAAGCACCAGCAACTCCACCGCGGCGGCGTCCATCTTTCCGCCTCCATCCACGCCTGCGTCGGCATACACCAGCGCCGCCACCTTTTCCTTCAGCAACAGGGGGAGCACTAGCACCTGATCATCGGCCGGAGCGCCGAATCGCGCAATAAACTCCGGATCGATATCAGCCGTAGCGCCCTGGAATGGCATCCGCGACCGCAGGGCCTGCTCCGGCACACCCGTCGTCACGTTGAGGGCAAAATCCTTAATCGTGTCGTCGCCGTCCTTGGTAAAGCCGCGTCCCTGCCAACCCGTGGCCGCGCCCGCTTTGACCACGAAGAGCGCTCCGCGCCCGCTGTAGCGCACCGTGTTGTCCAGCAGAGCGCGCAAAATCTCGCGCTGCGTCGTGCCCGACTGGATGGTCGCAATCGCTTTCAGCAGATTCGCCGATCCACCTGTTCCCGACACTTCCGCGGGCGCCGCATCCGTCGCGGGCGGAAGTTCCTCCAGCACCCGGCGCACCAACTCCTCCCGCAACTGCGGGACGTGGTTGTCCAGAACCTGGGACACCACTTTCTCGACGATTTGTTCGACTCCGGTTCTCTCCGCCATGGTCAGGTCAGCAGTTCGCCCGCTGGATCCGGCTTTCTTGCCCTTCATCTCGGTTAAACCTTGATTATAGGGTCACTTGACCGGTGTTTTCCGGTCACCTAAGGACGTGTTCTAATGCGGAATGGCCGCTCCTTGGAATTTATCGCAAACCGCCCCGTGATAGATACGTCAAAACAAATAAGCCGAAGGTCAGGTTACCAAGTAAAATAACATTTTTGTCGCCGCTCGCAGGGCGTGAAAATTGTTGCATCGGAAGGATAGATGACAGCCATCCAACCAAATGTAAGTGAGCCGGTCAGCGATGAGCTGGCGCTGGTTCAGGCCGCCAAGGGCGGCGATGTAAGCTCGTTTGAGGAATTGGTCCGGCGTTACGACCGGAATGTATTTCGCATCGCCCAGCACATCACGCAAAACCGCGAAGACGCGGAAGATGTGGTGCAGGATGCGTTCCTCAAGGCCTACACCAATCTGAATCAGTTCCAGGGCCAGTCGAAGTTTTATACCTGGCTGGTGCGCATCGCGGTCAACGAAGCGCTGATGAAGTTGCGGCGCCGTCGGCCCGAGCGCATGGTATCGCTGGACGAAGATGTAAAGACCGAGGAGGATTCGGTTCCGCGCGAAGTCGCGGACTGGAGTCCGAACCCGGAACAGCAGTACAACCAGGCGGAACTGAAGGAAATCCTGAGCAAGACCATTCAGGGACTTCCTCCCAGTTTTCGCACAGTTTTTGTGCTGCGAGATGTGGAAGGGCTTTCGACCGAGGAAACAGCTGACGCGTTGGAGCTCAGCATTCCGGCGGTCAAATCGCGGCTCCTGCGGGCGCGGTTGCAGTTGCGGGAACGGCTCAGCCGTTACTTCCAGAAACGTGAGAGCGGAGATGGCAAACAGTGAAGTGCGCTGAATTTTTGCAGGAATTGACAAACTACCTGGACGGGGTCCTCGACGACCGCACCAAGGCCGAACTGGAAGATCATCTGGCTTGGTGCCACAACTGCTACGTGGTCTGCGATACCACCAAGAAGACCATCGAGATTTACCGCGACTCCCAGCTCTACGAACTCCCCGACGATCTCCGCAACCGTCTTCGCTCCGCCATTGTGGCCAAGTGTGAGGCCCACAAGAAAACTGGCCCGCAGGAAGCCTGAGCGGGCCGGCCATTCAATTGATTCCCAACTTGTTTCTATGGTGGCGGGTTGACCCCGGTCGGCTGGATCGCGATCAAGACGTAACTCCCTGATCCGCGAGGCACTTCCAGCTTCTCCCATCCCGCGTACCGGCCTGCCTGGCATCCCGGTCGAAACCTTTTTGAAGCAGATTGAATCTAAGTATTCGTGAATCGGTTGACCGGCCCAAAGCAGGGTCGGTGGGAGGGAGAGTATGATCGCGGAATTGTTCGATTCTTTCTTCGGTTGCAAACATTCTCATTATAGTTTTCCTATCTCGGTTCGCCCCGTCTCGCGGCGCATTCCGGCGGCAAAGCTGACGGGCACCTATGTGGCATGTCTGGATTGCGGCAAGGAATTTCCCTATGACTGGCAGGAGATGAAAGTCATCACCTCGGTGGCCGAGCAGCGCAGCTACGTGGCCTCGCTGGCCCCGAAAGCAGCCGCGTAAAGCCGCGCATGATTCCGTGATGAAGCCGCGAGTTCCTCGCGGCTTTTTTGTTTGCTTGCGGAAGCGTGGGCCAAATAAAAACCGGCGGCCGGAGCCGCCGGACGGAAAACCGGGTTCCTCCAAGCTCAGTTGCTGCTGCTGTCGTCCCGCCGCTTCAGCGTGGGCCGGCCATCGTCGCTGCCGCCCTTGTCGTCACTGCCGTTCCTGTCGGTCGTCGAGGTTCGCCGCAGGCTCGGCCGGTTCCTGTCTTCCTTCTTGTCCAGGATCTTGTGACGATTCTCGATTGCCGCCAGCCGGGCTTTCACGTCGTCAAACTCGGAGGTCGAAACCACATACTGGGCGCGCGCCGGCAGGATGGTCGCGATCTCTTCCTGGGACTTGGCAATCCGGTCGGGCGTCTGGGGATGGGTCGAAAATGCCTTGGCCAGGCTCCCCGGCTTCTTCTTCTCCTGCGCTTGCACCTTTTCAAAGAAACTGATGAAGGCCTGCGGATCGTACCCTGACTTGTACATATACTGCAGTCCCAGGTAGTCCGCCTCGGCTTCGAAGCCTCGCGAGAAGTGCAGGAAGGTCAGGGGAAGCGCCAGCCCCGCTGCCTCGTAGCCGGCGTAGCCGATCGCTCCACCCACGAAAATCAGCGGGATCGAAGCCATTTGCATCAGATTGCCGCGAGTATTTTCGCGGGCCGCATGGCAGGCTGCGACGTGCGCGATTTCGTGCGCCATTACCCCGGCCAGCTCCGCTTCTTCATCCGCCGCCAGGATCAATCCGGAATTCACATAGAAAAAACCGCCGGGCAACGCGAACGCGTTGATGTCGTCAGAGTCGATGACCTTGATCGTAAACGGGACCTGGGCATCGGAGTTGCGCACCAGATTCTGCCCTACCCGGTTCACATATTCCGTGACCACCGGGTCCTGAATCAGCTTGACGCTCGATTCCACCTGCTGAGCATATTGCTTGCCCATGGCGATCTGTTTCTCGACGCCATACCAGTTGCCCATGCCGGTTTTGCAACCCACATTCCGATTGCCCACGGCATCGACGTCATCCTTGCCCCCGTCATGTTTGACCTTCTCAGGGTCGGCAGCCTCTATCTTTTCGGGCACAGTGCTCTTGGCGGCGCCATCGGAGGCACTTTGGTCCTTCGGAGCGGCACTGCTCTGGTCTTCGGCCAAACCTCTCGGCGCCGCATAGGCGAGCGTCAACAAAACCGCCGTAATCGCTAAGAGCCGTAACTTCATAATGGACTCCCTAATCTTCGGTTCCGCCCCGCAGAACTAGGCCCAATTATACGCCCGGCCGGAACACCAATTTCCTCGGATTTACCCCTATGGGGTTGGACGCAGGATTCCGCGCCGGGGTTACCTGAGGCCAAGTTGTCGCGGCCGGTGCATCCGCGGCGGATGGGCGAGCAAGGGCTACGGTTTGGCCACGATGTCAAACTCCACGCGCAGCTCATTTTTCATCTTCACGGCACCACCCCCAAGGCTGACAGGTTCGGTTCCGAAGTCCCTTTGTTTCAGCTGTGCCGCGCCTTCTTGGTGTCCATTCTGAACCTGGATCTCCAAGGTCACCGGATGTGTCTGCCGGTGTGGCGTCAGATCTTCACTTACCGTCCAGCGGACCTCGCCGCTGCCTTCCAGCGTAGTTGAGCGGAAGCGTATCTCAGGAAATCGGCCGGTATCGGCACCTTTGGGGCCTAGCATGGTTTCCTGTATCTCTGCCCGGTCCTTCCCCGACACGTCTTTGTCCATGACCCTCATCCGTCCCACACCCCTCGGACTTGGTAGAATTCTCCACGGAGATGCGATTGCGAGGACGGACGAGTGGGTGAGAACGAAGCTGAACGCTACGCTCCGGGCTGGCCGGGAATTTCGCCGCGCTGGACTTCGAGCGCCAAAACCGGCATTGGCACCGCGCTCAACCTGCACAGCCGGGTATGGTTCACGCTGAGCCACGGCATCCTGAACGAAGTTTACTACCCGCGAGTCGACCAGGCTTGCACCCGGGACCAGGGGCTGATTGTCACCGACGGTTCCGGCTATTTCTCCGAAGAAAAACGCCACTGCAAGTTTGAAAGCCATCCCATCCAGCCCGGTGTTCCGGTTTACAAACTGACGAATACCGAATTGCAAGGCCGCTACCGGATCGAGAAGGAAGTCTTTTCCGATCCCTACCGCAATGTGGTGCTGCAGAGGGTGCGCTTCGTACCGCTCGAAGGCACGCTTGCCGACTATCGTCTATACGCGCTGCTGGCGCCCCATCTGGCGAATTGCGGACGGGAGAATACCGGCTGGATCGGAGACTACAAAGGCATGCCCACCCTGTTCGCCCACCGCAACGGGGTCGCCCTGGCCTTTGCCTGCTCGGTTCCCTGGCGGAAAATGTCGGTGGGGTTCGCCGGGTTCTCCGACGGGTGGCAGGACCTTTCGCAGCATTACCAGTTGACCTGGGACTACACTCATGCGGAAAACGGAAATATAGCACTCACCGGCGAGATCGACCTGGCCGCCTGCAACGGGGAGTTCACCATGGCGCTGGGCTTCGGCGGCATCTGGTCCGAGGCCGGACAAGAGGCGCGCTCCACTTTGCTGGAGTCCTGCGACGAACTGCGCCAGCACTACGTCTGGCACTGGAAAAATTGGCAGGACACCCTTTTGAAACTGGACGAGCCCCGCCGTGAGCTTGACCTGTATCGCCCCAGTGTGGCGGTGCTGCGCTCGCACGAGTCCAAGGATTTTCTGGGAGGCGTAATCGCCAGTCTTTCCATTCCCTGGGGATTTAACAAAGGCGACGAAGATCTCGGCGGATACCATCTGGTCTGGCCCCGGGACCTGGTGGAAACTGCGTTTGGTTTCCTGGCGGCGGGAGCCGAACCCGACGCGTTGCGCGTCCTGCGCTATCTCGAAGTCACCCAGGAGGCGCCTGGAAATTGGGCGCAGAACATGTGGCTCGATGGGCGTCCCTACTGGGACGGAATGCAGATGGACGAAGCCGCATTCCCTATTCTCCTGGTTGACATGCTGCGGCGGCACTCGCCGTTTGTTCTGGGAGACCTGCAACGCTGGTGGACGATGGTCAGTCGGGCTGCCGGATACATTCTTCGCAACGGTCCGGTGACCCAGCAGGATCGCTGGGAGGAGGACGCGGGTTATTCGCCGTTTACCCTGGCCGTGGAAATATCGGGACTGCTGGCCGCCGCCGACCTGGCCGATGCAGTAGGGCAAGCGGACATTGCGACCCATCTGCGTGAGACCGCGGATTACTGGAATGACAACATCGAACGCTGGACCTACGCCCAGGATAGCGATCTGGCCCGGCAGCTCGGCGTGGAAGGCTACTATGTGCGGATCGCGCCGCCGGACTCGGACTGTGCGGCGTCGCCGCTGCAGGGATTTGTCCCTATCAAAAACCGGCCGCCGGGGCAGAGTGAATCACGGGCCGAGCACCTGATCAGCCCCGACTCTCTTGCCCTGGTGCGGTTTGGTTTGCGCGCGCCCGATGATCCACGAATTCTGAACACGGTGAAAGCGATCGATGCCCTGCTCAAGGTGAACCTGCCTCAGGGCCCTTGCTGGTACCGCTACAACGGCGACGGCTACGGCGAGCACGATGATGGCTCGCCCTTTGATGGAACCGGAATTGGACGGGCGTGGCCCTTGCTGGCCGGCGAAAGGGCGCATTACGAACTGGCGGCGGGGCGGCCCCAGGCCGCCGAGGCGTTGCTCAAGGTAATGGAATTCTCCACCGAAGGTGGTCGCCTGATCCCCGAGCAAGTCTGGGATGCGGCCGACATTCCCGCCCTCGAATTGTTTCGCGGAAAGCCGTCCGGTTCGGCGTGTCCTCTGGTATGGGCGCACTCGGAATACATCAAGCTGCGCCGGTCCTTGCGCGACGGCAAAATATTTGATCAGCCACCGCAGACCGTCCAGCGCTATCAGGTGGAACGAAAGCAATCCGCCTACTGCGAATGGCGCTTCAATAACAAGTGCCGGACCATACCGCAAGGAAAGAAGCTGCGCCTGTTGCTGTCCTCGCCCGCCGTGGTGCACTGGAGCCTTGATGGATGGCAGAGCGTGCAGGACACGAACACCCGCGACCCCTTGGGCACCTTCGTCGCGGACCTGCCAACCCAGCAGCTTGCGGCAGGAGGTGAGATTGTATTCACGTTTTATTGGCCGCAGGAACAGCGCTGGGAAGGCACCAACTACACACTGGACGTCCGGTAAATGTTCTCTTGGCGAGTTTGCGGAAATCCCTTGTGTCCTTTGCGGAATCCTTTGCGTCCTTTGCGGTTCAAGCTTTCCGGACAAACCCTGAACCGCAAAGGTCGCTAAGAGGTTTCCTGAACCGGCGAGGATTCCGCGCCCCAACTGCGGGAGATATTGGAATAAAGCGCGCCCGCACAGATCGCGGCTGCGGTCATCAACCCCACCCCTTCCCAGAACGGCCCGATGAGTATGTGTCCCAACCCGAACAGGGCCAGGTAGACCATCAGGCAGCCGAGCACCCAGGAAAGCAGGTTGCTGCCCAGGTCGCGAGTCGCCGGCACCTCGGGAGCGAGACGGGCAACTGGCTTCCATCCAGTAATTTGTGGACGAACGCTACGGTAAAACTTCAGCAGGATCGCCTCCGGCTCTGCCTTCGTCGCGAAGGTGACCACGAGCCACACCAGAGTGGTGACAACGGTAGTTGTCAGAGCGGTCTTGGCAAACACCACCGGATTGGTGCCGGAAAACGGTTCCGTCCAGCGCAGCCAGAGCGTCACCGCCAGCGCCGTCGCCATGGCTGAGATTTCACTCCACGCATTGATCCGCCACCAGTACCAGCGCAGCAGGTAGACCCCGCCGGTGCCCGCTCCTACTTCCAGCACCACTTGCCATCCCGAGCGGATATCGACCAGCAGGACGGAAACTCCCGCGGACGCGATCACCAGCAGCACCGTGGCCAGGCGCGAAACCAGCACGTAGTGTTTGTCGTCGGCATCGCGATTGATGAAACGGCGATAGAAATCCGACACCAGATACGACGCGCCCCAATTGAGCTGGGTGGCGATGGTCGACATGAACGCCGCCATGAAACCCGCGATTACGATGCCGCGCAGGGCGGGCGGCACATGCTGGCTGACCACCAGCATGTATCCCGTTTCCGGATGCTCCAGGTGGGGGTACAGAACGATCGCCGCCAGGGCGGTCAGGATCCAGGGCCAGGGACGCAAGGCGTAGTGCGCGACATTGAACCAAAGCACCGACAGCAGACCGTTCTTTTCGTCTTTCGCGCTGAAGATGCGCTGCGCGATATAGCCGCCGCCGCCCGGCTCCGCCCCCGGATACCAGAAAGCCCACCATTGCAGTCCGATATTCACCAGAAATGTAAGTACCGGCAGAACCCAGATTCCCTCCTGTGAAATAGAACGCGAGAAATCAGGAAAGAAGGCTGTGGCATCGCCCGCGGAGGGCCCTGCCGCAGTCCGCATTTCCGCCAGGCGCGCCAGCAGCGTGCTCATTCCGCCGGCCGCGGCAACCGCATACCATGCCACTCCGATCACGATCGCCATCTTCAGCACGAACTGAAACAGGTCGGTCCATAGCACGCCCCACAATCCACCCAGCGCGACATAGAGGCCGGTGAATGGAATCAGAAACAGAACGCAGACGGCCAGCGCATTGCGGTCACTCACGCCCAACGTGACCGCCACGATGCTGGTCATGGCCTTGGTCACCCAGCCCAGAATCAGACAGTTCATCAGCAGGCCCAGGTAAATCGCGCGGAAGCCCCGCAGAAATGCCGCCGGCTTTCCGGAATAACGCATCTCGGCGAACTGCACATCGGTCAGCAGTCCGGAACGGCGCCACAGGCGGGCAAACAGAAACACCGTCATCATGCCGGAGAGCAGAAACGACCACCACAACCAGTTCCCCGCGATGCCCTGGGTATAGACCAGACCGGTCACCACCAGCGGAGTGTCGGCCGCGAAAGTGGTCGCCACCATCGAAGTGCCCGCCAGCCACCAGGAAACGTTGCGGCCGGACACAAAGTAGTCGTCGACGCTCTTACCCGAGCGTGAGCGGAAGTAGAGGCCCAGCACCAGGGTGATACCCAGATAGAGGACGATGGCCGACCAGTCGAGAAGAGTGAAATTCATGGCGGAAAAGAATATACCCGAGCAGGATCGAGGATGGGAGAAAAACACTCCGCAAGATTCCTGTCATCCTGAGCGGAGAGTTCGCTTCGCTCCGCGAAGCAAACTCGGAGTCGAAGGACCCCTACTATTCTCCGGTCGCGTCAGGGTTCGATGCGAAAATCGCCCGACTCACGCGGTCGAACCGGTGCTAGAGATCCTTCGACTGCGTGGACCGATTCGCCGAGCGAATCGGTCCACTTCGCTCAGGATGACAAGGCATCTGGGTCAGGATGGCAAGCTATCAGGCTCAGAGTGAAGTTCATGGCGAGAAAGAATATACCCGAGCAGGACCGAGGGTGGAAGAAAAACGCTCTGGAAGAGTGTCATCCTGAGCGGAGAGTTTGCTTCGCTTCGCGAAGCAAACTCGGAGTCGAAGGACCCCTACTGTTCTCCGATCGCGTCAGGGTTCGAAGCGAAAATCGCTCGACGCACGCGGTCGAACCGGTGCTAGAGGTCCTTCGACTGCGTGGATCGATTCGCCGAGCGAATCGGTCCACTTCGCTCAGGATGACAAAGCTATTTGGGCTCGGGATGACACGATGAGAGGCGAAGCTATTGACCCGACGGTGACTCAGTTTTTGGATCGCCCTTCAGGTAAAGCTCGGCCACGTGTTCCGCAATCTTGTTCTGGATCAGCTTCGGCCAGGTTGGACAAAACGACCACGGTCAGCTTGTCATCCACGTAACGGGAAATCTGGGTCTTGAAGCCTTGCCATGCCCCGGCGTGACCGATGACCTCGTGTCCGTGGATACGCGTGATCTCCCAGCCAAATCCGTAGTGGCCGGAATTTGGTTCACCATTGTTCAGCTTGACCACGCGTCCACATTTGTTCCAGGCTGGAGCGTTTCAATAGCTTTTCGGTGTACAAGGCCGCGTCCCACTTGGCCAGATCCAGAATCGAGAAATAAAGGCTTCCATCCGCGGTGGTATTCAAAGTGGGCGAGACCCACTCCTGGTTCTTCAACTGACCCTTCACCAGGCGATAGCCGGACGCCCGATTGGGGATGATGTCAGCCTCGCTCATGATGCGCGCCGTGTTCATTCCCAGCGGCCGGAAAATGCGGGCCTGCAACATATCGCCGTAGAAATTGCCGGTCACGCGGTGGATCAGAATGCCCAGGGTCAGGTACCCGAGATTGCTGTAGCTCCACTTCGTCCCCGGCTGGAAGGCCAGCGGAATCGCCTCCACGACTTTGAGAAGGTCGTCCTCGGTATAGTCTTTGCGAAAATCGAAGTCTTTCGGATAATCGGTGAAACCTCCGGTGTGACTGAGGAGGTTGCGAATCGTGACCGGCTTCCAGGTGGTTGGAGCCTCCGGGAAATATTTTGTAATCGAATCGTCCAGGCTGATCTTTCCCCCCTCGACCAGCATCATGATGGCGGTAGCCGTGAACTGTTTGCCCACGGAACCCGACTGGAACACGGTCTCGGGCTTGACTGGCACCTGAAGCTCGACGTCGGAGAAGCCAAACCCCTGGGCCCGGACAATCTGTCCGTCACGCGACACCAGCAGCGCGACGCCGGGGATATGCTGCCGCGTCATCTCGGCGTTGACATATTGCGCGACCGGATCGGATTGCGTGGCCGGAGTCTGTGCAAAGGCCACGCCCGCCAGAATGAGGACAACCATCACGAATCGCAAGACAGGGCTCTTCACCAGGTTCGCCCCCACATTGGCAGATGCGGCCAAATGAATGATTACGGAACGTAAGGTCGAGCCGATCGATTGTAGATCGGATGCTGATAGCTGACGGCTGATAGCGGAGAGCTGATAGCTGCTAGCCCGAATACACCAGTTCCACTACGGTGCAATCATCACTGAGTGGAGTGCCGCCGCAAAAGGTGGCTACCGCGGCAAAAATATCTTCCAGGGATGAACTCTTGCCCGCCACCGCTTCCAGGCGCGAATCCTCGAAGAAGTCGCCGCGCGCATTCTCCGCTTCGGTAACCCCGTCGGTGACCAGAATCAGGCGATCACCAGCGTGCAGGCTGACGTGGTCGCTTTCGTAAGTCGCGTCCGCCAGCAGGCCGACAGGCAGGTTGCCATGGGGCGGGCGAATCACTTCTTTATTGCAAACCAGTAACGGAGGCACGTGACCGCAATTGACGTATTCCAGTTCCCCGTCCCGGCGGATCCGCGCAATGATCAGCGTAGCGTACTTCTCTCCAATGTGCTTGTGGGTAAAGAAGCGGTTGGCGGCCACCACGATATCGATCAGCGGCATCCCGGCCGTAAGTTGGGAATAGATCATGCCCTGAAGGGTGGAAGCCAGCAAGGCCGCCGAAACCCCCTTGCCGCTGACGTCGGCCAGCACCACCGCCAAACCTTCTTCGGTATTGACGGCGTCAAAAAAGTCCCCTCCGATTTCCTTGCACGAGAGATTTCTGCCCGCCAGGCGCGCAAAGGGGACTTCAGGAATGGTCACGGCCATCAGGCGCTGCTGAATCGAAGCTGCGATGGAGAGTTCCTGCTGGTAGCGGCGCGACGCCTCTTCGGCCTGCACCAGGCGCGCGTTCTCGATCAGCGAGGCCGCTTCAGTTGCGATGGCCCGCAGAATATCATTGCTCACACTCGAGATGTCCCGCGATGCGAAGCGGGAATCCACATACAATGCACCCATCACCTCGGCTGAGGCTTCCGTGGGCACTACCGTTTGCGTGTCACGCGTGGTCTGCACCTGCGGCTTGCGCAACGGAATGCAGATCACGGTGCGAAGATCGTAGGCCACGATGCTGTGCCGGCCCGCCAGATCCAGCGACTGGCTGGTGTCGGTGATCACGAACTCCGAATTCGATTTCACCCCTTCATCCAGAATGGAGTGAGAAATCGTGGTGTCATCGAGCAGGGGCTCGCCCTTGGAGTTGCGTCCGGCGGCCAGTCGAAGATTGTTCTCCTCGTCCCGCATGAACACATAGCCGCGCTCGGCGCGGGTCAGCTTCAGGGTGGCATCCAGCAGAGTCACCAGAATTTCATCGAGCACGCCGGTCGTATTCAGCTTGCGGGCGGCCTCGAGAAAAAGCGTCAGCTTCTCCAGGTCGGTGGTGTCGGTCGAAATCTGGATTCCGGAAATCTGGCTCAGAAACTCGCGGGCCGTGTTGGAGCTGGCATGTTGGGGATGAAAGATGACGTAGGAAACGTCGCGGACGCCGAACTCGACCCGATCGTTCCGCTCCAGAGTCTTGCGCTGGATCCTTTCGCCGTTGACGAAAGTTCCGTGCTTGCTGCCCTGGTCGACCACGCAGAACTGTCCGTCTTCCGAGGTGATCAAAGCGTGGTCGCGGGAGACGCGAGGGTCGGCGATCACCAGGTCCTTGTCGACCTTTCGACCCACGGTGAAAGGGGTATGGTCGAGGTTGATGGTGCGCTGGTCGTTCCCCTGCACGAAAACCAGAGTGGGGAAAATTCCCGACCCTGGCGACGAAACCGGGCCCGTGATAGGTTGAAAAGCCATTTGGCGCTGCCCTGCCCTCGCTCGCATGCCAGAGAATCGACTCCGGCAGGTAAGGAGTCCGATCTCTGCCTTCCCGGCTCCGGATCATTGCGGAGCGCGGAAAGGATACCTCAAACCCTCAAGCGGCGCCGCGACCCAGAGCGGTGATCGCTTCCTGCTCGCTGTCAAAAACTTCGAACACGGTAGCCAGCTTGGTGATCTGCAGGACGTCGCGCAGGCGTTGTCCCAGCCCCGTCAGCTTGATATCGGCTCCAGTTCCGCGCGCTGAAGAATACACCCCAACCAGGGTCCCCAGGCCGCCACTGTCAATATAGGTGATGCCCGAAAGGTTCAGGACCATGCGCGGGGTCTCACTCAAGACCTGTTTTAGAAAATCTCGCAAGGCGGTCGCTTCTTCTCCAAACATGATGCGGCCTTGAGCCGAAACCACGGTAACCCCGTCGACCCGGCGTTTCTCGATTTTGAGGTTCATATCGTCCTCCGAAACGTTCTCGTGGCCGCAGCGTGGGAGAAGACTAACCTGTGATCGCGGCCCAATGCAAGGCCGACGCGGCTTGAGGGAGGGGCAAGGCCGGGCCCTCGGAGTGCCGCAAACGGAGTGAAAAAGGCCTTCAACGGCTTGAGATCTCTTGCGGAAGAACTCCGGGATTGCCGGCGTGATCGCCTTCCATGAGAAGGGCGGTATGTGTCCAGAACAATTGCGGATTCTCAGGGAAGGTCGACATCGAGGGCGTGGATGTCCTGAGTGCTGGTCAGCGCGACGAAACGATGGAGGCGGGTGTCTTCAGCTTTGTAAACCACTCCCATCCCGCCACCGCCGAGTTTTTCGACGATTCGGTAGTGAGAGATAGTTTGACCAATCATGCCGTGGCGGTATGGTAGGCGGCACGCGAGGGCAAGTCAACGAATGCCTTTCGGTTGGCGGCGGCTGACGGTTCTGGGCCGCATATCACCTTCCTGACTCAAAGCCCTGACCAGGTCTCTACAGTTTTGGCGCGCCGACTGCCGAATAGCCCTGCAAGCGATCGCTGGCGCACACACTTAACAATCCCAAAACCACCAGCGGAATGCCAAGACTGGTATAGAGAGGTACGGCCCAGGCTCGGTGAACCGCACCCGGAGGCAAGAAAAGCGAAGCCAGCATCGAGTCCGCAGGATGCCATCCAGGGCCAGACCACAACCAGCAATCCCACCCCGCAGGCGACCCGAGTAAGCCGGTTCCGCTTCCACAAATCCCTCCACGAGACGGCGATCAGAAATACCGCGGGCAGGAGAAGCACCTGGTTGTAGGGCGCAAAGGTAGGCACGATCACCAGAGTCACGGCCAGAACCAGCGCCAGCATGATGCTGAACCCGACGGAATCATGGGACGCGTGCCGCATCTTCCACCCCGTGATCACGACCGCGATCACTGCCGCCGCCGCAATGATTTTCCCCAGCAGCGGAGTGGTCAGCACGTCGAGCAGCGAACCCGCCCCTCCGGTGTACTGGCGATAGGCGGCGACCGCGTCTCGAAACTGCCGCATCCATCCCGGCAGGACGTACTCGGAGGCGGCGAGAAAAATCGCAGTGGTCAACGCGAAGCTCCACAAAAATGTCTGACGCCGGCGCCAATCACTGACCGCCCACAGCGCCAGCCAGCCTGCGAGTGGCAGAGCGAGTTGAGGCTTGATGGTGGCCAGGGCCAGCAAGAAACCGGCGAGCGAGAAGTACCCCGCTACCAGCGCGGCGGCGCACCCCGCAAGCAGCGCGCTCACCAGCAGGCTCAACTGCTGCAGCTTGATTCCCTGCACCACGGCGTAGCTGCCAAACGTCAGGACAATCAGGATGGCGGTCACCGGGATCGACAGGGCGCCAGCGCAGGGCCCGCAGCCACAGCAGCACGCTCGCCAGGGTCAGGATGACCAGCAGCCAGCGGAAGCCAGCCTGCACCACGGGAAACGGCAGCCCGATGGTCGGCGCCAGCAGGAAGACCACCGGCACCGGGTAGGCGAAACCCTGCTGATCCTTGGGCTCGTCGAACCGGGGATCGCCAATTCGCTGCGGATCAAGCGGGCGTCCGTAATATCCGCTCTGAATCTCGCGCGTGACTTCGGGACTATACGGGTCGCGATGGTGCAGCAACAATTCCCGGGTTCCCAGCCAGCGCGGATACAGATCGGACAGGTTGCCGCGGGGCCGGCCGTGCGCGGCCGCGTCCGCCTTCTGGTAGGGCACCAGCACGCGCTGCACGTAGAACCACATGCTTCCCGCGGACAGCAGCGCCAGCAGCAGCCCGAGTCTGGAGTCTTTGAGCAAGCGGGTCAAAAAGCCGCTCCATGTTACAACTTATGCGGACGAACTTCCGTTGCGATTGCGAATCTGCATCTCCGCGGTGATCGGAGTGGCCAGTGCGGCGTTCTGCTATTTCCTGCTGCTGCATTTCCATCAGGGCGCCGGCGATTTCGGTTGGGCCATCCACGCCGCCCAGCGTGTGCTGTCCCGGCAAAATCCCTACGACACTCCGCTCGAACAATATCCTCTGACCGCCGCCTTGTTCGGCGTGCCTTTCGTCTGGTTGCGTCCGGAAATGGCGGGAGCTCTGTTTTACGGCATCAGCTCTGCCCTCCTGGCCTTCGGCCTCAGCCGCCACGGCTATCATCGCTTGCTGGCATTCCTCGCCTATCCGTACTGGGGAGGCCTGTTGGCGGTACAGTGGTCGACGGCAATTTTCGCCAGCGCCTTCTTCCCTCTCCTCCTGCCCGTCACCATGGCCAAGCCCCAGCTCGGATTGCCGGTGGCGCTTACTCGTCTGAGCCGGCGCGGCGTGCTGGCCTGCGTAGTCGTCCTGCTGCTTACACTCGTCGCCATGCCGCGCTGGCCGGCTCTTTGGTTAGGTCAGCTCAAGAATTACGAGCACTTCTTTCCCCTGCTGGTTCTGCCCGGACCGTTGCTGGTCCTCGCCTTGTGGCGCTATCGCGACCGGGATGCCTGGTTCCTTGTCTTGACCGCGATGATGCCGCAACGCTGGTTCTTCGATGCTTTCATTCTGTGGCTCATCCCCAAGTCTCGCCGCGAGATTCTCTTCACCGCCGCCTTGAGTTGGGGAGCCGGCATCTGGCGCTGGTATCACATCCCGCACAGTCTTGTAGAGGTGGGAAGGTACACCGTGTTGTTCATGTACCTGCCGATGCTGGCGGTGATCCTGTTGCGGCAATTTGCCCGCGAAGAGAGTTGATCAGGCCCAACAGCGCACTAAAGAAAACCAGCAAGACGATTGCCATCAGACGCAATTGCATATAGCGCAGTGTCAGGATCAGGTACAACGGGCTGCAATACAGCAGCGCGATGCAGAGCAGGAGGATGTTCTTCGCCGTTTGTGAAATGGGGGACTCGAAAGCAGCGTTTCGAGAACCAGAACGATGGCCAGAAAGAGCACACTCAGATCGTGCACGTAGAGGTGATAGCTCACCAGCACGGTTCCCACCAGGCCGAGGGCAAACAAGGGCTTCCGCCCTTCGCGGTCCGCTGCCGAAGTTTTTCCCGCGGCGTACATCATCAGCAGCAGCACGATGGCGGAGAACAGTGCTGTCAATCCGACTTCAATCCCGGGGCGCGTTTTTGGCACTATCCCGGAAACCAGCCCGCGCAAGTTCGCGATGAGCCCGGGGAGAGTATTAAAACCGTACTTCAGATCGTGCTCGGTCCTCCACAAGTAGCGCGGATAGCCGAGAAGGCTGTGCCATCCCGTAATGGCCAGGCTGATGAGGCCGAGGATAGCCGCGACCGACAGAAAGCCCGCGATCAACTTCTTGCGCCGCCACAACGGCAAAACAAACGGGACCACGAGTTGATACTTATACAAGCCCAGCGCTAACCAGCACCCCGAGGCCAACTTCGATCCGCGCTCCAAACTGGTCCAAGCCAGACAGTAGAGAAACAGTAGCAGGATGGAGTCCTGGCCCTGAATCAGCGCAATAAAAATGGGAAAAAAAGCAAAGCCGGCGAGCAGCCACAGATACAGAGGCGCTTTCCCCAGCCCTTGCAGTCGCCGGCGCAGCAGGAATGGAATCGAGCCCAACAACACCAGATTTACAGCCAGCCATATCCCATACGCCGTGAGATAAGAGAAATGCGCCAGCGGGACATACAGCAACGCCTCGTACGGAAGATGAATATAGGGAAGAATCGTGCCGCGTTTCTGCACCGCGCGCGGGGAAAACGAGCGCTGTAGTGATTCCTGCAGGACGTCGTCATACAACAGGCTGCCGTGGCCACTGCGCAAGATCAGGCCCGCGGTGTAGGCGCCGCTGAAATCCGGAAGCCCTTCCGGGATGGATTCCCGGGCCTGCCACAGCACATAGCCATGCAGAAAGATCATGGCGACGAAATAGCAGGCCAGCTTCTTTTGAGTTGGTTTCGACAACATGAGAGCAAGGCCCGAATTATAGTGCGGAACGTAGCGCCGGCGTCCCGCCGGCTGTCGCGAGGGAATCCGTGCCCTCGCCGTAGTCAGTTCCGTGATCCAATCCTGCGCGGTTAAAACAGACCCTGGGCGTTACAATCGCGTTTGCCTCTGGTCATGACCAGTCTCCTGCAGACTCGCCGGGTCTTTGTATTCATTCTCGCTCTCGGCCTGTTCACCATGGCCGCCCGCGGTATGACTGACCCGGATGTTTGGTGGCACCTCCGCACCGGGCAACTGATCCTTCAGAATCACAGTCTCTTCCATACCGATCCTTACTCGTTCACCCGTTTTGGCCAGCCCTGGATCAACCATGAGTGGCTCTCGGATGTTTTGCTGTTCAGCATCTATCGGATCGCGGGATACGGCGGATTAATTGTGGTCTTCGCGGCCATCATCGCGGCTGCCCTTCTTCTGGTCTTCAAGCGTTCAGCCGGCCGGCCCTACCTCGCTGCCGTGATGACGCTTTGGGGCGCCGTCGCCTCGTCCCCTTCGTGGGGAGTTCGTCCGCAAATGCTTTCGCTCCTGCTGGCCAGCATTTTCCTTGTCCTGCTCGAAACCTCCGAACAACGCCCCAACCTTTTATGGTGGACCGCTCCCCTGATGCTTCTGTGGGTCAACCTGCACGCGGGATATCCCATCGGACTGGCCTTCATCGCCCTATTTCTCCTCGGCGAAGCGTTGGAGGCGGCGGTGCGTCCGGAAGCATGGCAGAAATCACTGCCACGTTTCAGGCGGTTGGCGATGGTCTTCGCGCTTTGCCTGGCGCTGGTGGCACTGAATCCGAACGGCGTCCGAATTTACTGGTACCCGTTTCAGACGCTTGGTTCGGAAGCAATGCACCGCTTTATTCACGAGTGGTTTTCGCCTGATTTCCACGATCCCACGTACCTGCCGCTCCTGCTTATGCTGCTGGCTCTGATCGCCGGCCTGGCGCTATCGCCGCGGCGCCCGCGCCTCCGCAACCTCGTGCTGTTGCTGGCCACGATCCCGGCCGCGCTGCGTTCCACGCGGCACATCCCGATCCTGGTGTTGGTCCTTGTCCCGGTTCTCGCTGAATTGGCTGCGGCATGGCTCCAGCAGTCGGGTGCAACGCGGTTATTCAGGAGGCCGCTGACCATATCGGCCTCTCGAATTCTGGCGGTCAATCTTCTTGTGGTCTGTGCTTTTGTCGCCTTCACCGTGTTCCGGGTTCGTTACGTGGTGGGCAGACAGGGGGAAACCGAAGCGCAAAATTTCCCCACAGCCGCGGTCGCATTCCTCCAGCATGAGCATCCTCCCGGCCCCCTGATGAACCACTACAACTGGGGGGGGTATTTCATCTGGAAGCTGTATCCCAGGTATCGCGTCTTTCTGGACGGCCGGGCCGATGTTTATGGCGATGCCTTTATGACTGATTTCGGCACCTGCTATTACCTGCAGGACAACTGGCGAAAATCCCTGGAGACCTGGGGAATTCGCACCGTGGTTCTGCCCCCGGATGCTCCGTTGATAACCGCCCTCCGGTCGGGTCCGGGGTGGGAGCAGATTTACGCCGATTCCGAGGCCGTCATTCTGACCCGGAGCCCGTTAGTCCCCGCCAACCAGGAATCAAGATAGATAATCCCCTGCCTCAACTTTGCGCTGCAAAACTTTGCACAGCCGACATTATCATTCCGTCTGCATTTCGCAGGTTTATCGGCTCGGCGTCAATCTCCGGTTTGCAGCACAAGTTGAGGGCAACCATGGTTCGTGCCTTGGGCAGGTTGTGGGAAGAGGACGGTCAGGACGTGGCGGAATACGCCGTCATGCTGGCGGTAATCCTCGCAGTAGTCGTAGGTACCATTCGGATGATTGGATCGAACGCTGGCAACGTTTTCTCCTCGGTAGCCAGTTCGATCCAGTAACCAGAAAACGGTTCGCGCTTTCCCGGCGGAGCCAGTTAGGTCATCTGGCGGGAGAGCAGACCGTCCGCACAGGGCTGATCCCATCCTCCCGCGCCGAACTGTCCGCTTGCCCCGCATTGATCCCTGAAATAGCCTTGTTTCAGCAGGACCGGGGTCCGCACCCCACTGATACCGGCCAAGAGTGCAAGAAATTGTCGCTCAGCAGGATGGCAGCAGGGTATTATGGGCGTGGGGATACGGTACTTTAGCTCTGGCAACGCCTAAGCTGTTGATTCGGAAACAACAATGAAATCACGTTGCCGAGTGGAAGGGACCGTCCGAATCGTGCCAGGGTCGGGAGATTGGGGCCCGTCCGCTGGGTTCAACTGGAGGGACAACAAATGAAAAGGAAAGTTGTAAGTCTGTGGAAGGAAGACCAGGGCCAGGACATCGCGGAGTATGCCGTGATGCTGGCGGTGATTCTGGTGATCGTGGTGGGAACCATTCGGCTTATTGGTTCCAACGCCAACAATGTATTCTCTTCGGTCGCCAGTTCGGTCCAGTAGCAAGGATTGCACCGTATTGAGCTTGGCAGGCCTGGGCTTGCCGTGGAATCCCAGGCTGTGGGAGCCGGGAAGCTGCCGGAACGGTTTCGCTTCCGCAGTGGCAGACGGATCTTGATCCGCCACGCGAAGCAGCGCTGCGGCTTGATGAACGAGCCTTCGTGCCGATCGGAGAGTCGAAGTTGGGCGGTCGCCGTCGTGGGCCGCCAGTCTTGTGGATGGTATCGCGTCTCAGGCGTTGCCATGCCGACTTTTGAGGAGCAGTCATGAATCGCACCCGGCTTTTGTTGATTGGCTTCGTGGCGCTGGCCTTGGGCACAATTGTGAGCTACTCCGTCTATCGCACGCTGCAGACGCGAACCGGCGGTGACGCGGCGCCCGGCGTCGAGGTGGTGGTAGCCGCCAATGACATTCCGGTGGGAGCCAAGGTGGGAGAGAACGATGTGAAGACGGTGCGCTATGTCGCGGCCGATCTGCCCGCCAACGCCTATCATTTAAAGACCTCTGTCGTGGGCCGGGGCGCAATCCTCCCCATCGCCAAGGGCGAATTCTTTCTGCCCAACAAGCTGGCGGGAGAAAATGCGGGCTCTGGAATGCCATCGCTGATTCCACCGGGAATGCGGGCGGTATCGGTGCGGGTGAATGAAGTCATCGGCGTCGCCGGTTTCGTGGTGCCGGGAACGCGCGTGGATGTGTTGCTCACGGGCAATCCGTCCGGAGCACCGGAGCAACAAACCACCACCGTATTGGAGAACGTGGCCGTAATCGCGACCGGTCAGAAGCTGGAGCGCAACACCGCCGGCGAACCGCAAGTGACGCCGGTCATTACCTTGCTGGTGTCGCCCGATGACGCTCAGAAACTGACCTTGGCCACTAGCCAGGGCAAGATTCAGTTGGCGCTGCGCAATCCGCTGGACACCAAGCAGCAGGAACTGGCGGCGGTGAACACGGGGTCATTGTACAAAGGCCTGGCCACTCCGGCGCCCGCAGCCGCACCACGGCGAACCCGAACGAAACGCGCGACCCCGGCACCCGTGACCACAATGCCGACCAGCTATCCGATCGAAGTCATCAAGGGCACGAAAAAAGAAGAACAGAAGTTCTAGGACAAGTCAGCATTCCGAGGACGAAGACATGCCGATCTGCTCCCGCAGGGGGGAGAAACACGAAGTGAATCCGAGTCCGATGGTACGAGGGGCGCTGTTGGTGTTGTTGCTGCTCACGGCCTCCTTCGCTGTCGCTCAGGAACAGCCCGCTAACCCACCCGCACCCACGCCCACCCAGGCTCCTACCGGCCCCGAGGCCAGTTCGTCGGCCCCGGAAGCCGCGGCTCAAGGCTCCGCGCCGCTGCGGGTCATGGTGGGCAAGTCGTTGCTCATTAATACCACCGAGCGGCTTAAGCGCGTTTCCGTCACCGATGACGCGGTTGCCGACGTGATGGTCGTGACCCCAACTCAAATCCTGGTGCACGGCCGGTCCGCGGGCGAAGTGTCCTTGCTGATCTGGGACGAACTCGAGCGCTCGCGCAGCTTCGACTTGCGCGTGGATGTGGACGTCAGCGCGGCGGCCGAGGAAGAGAAGCGGGTCTTCCCCGAGGAAGAGATCAACGTCTCCCCTTCGCGTTCCGCCATCGTGCTTTCCGGCCACGTTTCTACCGAGGACGTTTCCAAACGTGCCGGCATGATCGCCCAGGCCTACTCCAAGAACGTGGTCAATGTGCTGACCTTCGGTCCGGTTGGGGCGCAGGAAGTTCTGCTCGAGGTGAAGTTCGCCGAAGTGGACCGTTCCGCCATCACCCAGCTTGGAATCAATTTGTTCATGCCCGGGCTGGGCAACACGATCGCAACCAGCCAGACGGGGCAATTCGGCTCAGTCCAGGTAAGCAGGCCGCCGGCCACCACCACCACCACGAATGGCGTCAGCAGCACCACCACAACCCCACCCACAACTACCATCAACGACTTTCTCAATCTGTTCGTGACCCGCACCGACATCAATATCGGCGCAGTGATCAAGGCCCTGCAGCAGAAAAACCTGCTGCAGATCCTGGCCGAACCCAACTTGATCGCGGTCAACGGCAAGGAAGCCAGCTTTTTGGCCGGGGGAGAATTTCCCTTCCCGATTGTTCAGCCCGGGCAGGGTTTTACCGCGGTCACAATTTCGTTCAAGGAATTCGGCGTGGAGTTGAAATTTACCCCCGTGATCATGCCCAACGGGAACATCCACCTGAAGGTGGCGCCGTCGGTCAGCGCTTTGGATTTCGCCAATGCGCTCACTATCTCCGGCTTTACGGTTCCGGCCCTGAGTACCCGGAAAGCTGAAACCGAGTTCGAACTGAAGGACGGGCAAAGCTTTGTGATCGCGGGGTTGATCGACAACCGGGTGACTGATCTCTACAACAAGGTTCCGGGGCTGGGAGATATCCCGATTCTGGGAAATTTCTTTCGCAGCAAGAGCGCGCAGCGCAGCAATTCTGAACTGATGGTTCTGTGCACGGCGCATCGCATTTCTGCCAGCACCCAGAAGCCCGCGCTGCCGGTTGTTTCCAAACCGTACATGGACCCAGAGCAGTTCGACGGCCGGAAACCGTCCGCCGACAAGAAGTGAAACGGATGACCTGCGTAATCTGCAAGCTCTAGTTCTGGCACGTAGAATATGGGATGAGGAGCAGTAGGGGGCCAGAAATACGATGCCCGAACTTTCTGTCGTAGTCATAGCCCAGGATGCTGAGCAGCGTGCCGTGCTGCAGGTGCTGGTGGACAGCACCAGCGTGGCGCGGGTGGTGCACACCTGCACCAGTTATCCTGTGGTGGTCACGGATCCGGTTCTGCGCCGGGTGCAGAGTGCAGGTCCTCAGGTCGTGCTGGTCGACGTGCCCGCCGACAATTCCACCCTGGCGTTGCGGGCCATTGAACTGATCCACCAGGAAGTGCGGGACGCGGTCATCTTCGCGGTGGGCAGCATGACCCAGCCCCAGGTCATCGTGAGCGCCATGCGTTCCGGGGCGCGCGAATTCATCGAACGCCCCACCACCACCACCGACCTGCTCGAAGCCTTTGTGCGGCTGACTACGGCGCAACGAAAGGTGGACCGGGAGGGACCTCGGGGAAAAGTCTTTACCGTAGTCAACGCCAAGGGCGGGAGTGGGGCCACCACCACCGCCGTGAACCTGGCGCTGGCGCTGCATTCGGCCCATGGCAATGTTGCGCTGGTTGACATTGCGCCGCTGGGACACGCCGCGCTGCACCTGAACCTGAAGCCACAGTTCACCGTGGGGGATGCGATTCGCAATCTGCACCGCCTCGATAGCTCGCTGCTGGAGAGCTTCATGACGCGGCACAGCGGCGGACTGCAATTGCTGGCCGGCGCGGGCTCGCCGTTGCTCGTGGAACCCGCTACCGCGGAATTCGCCCGCTTGTTCGATTTGCTGGTGGGCCACTTCCGTTACGTGGTGGTGGATGCCTCGTCGCGCGTGGACGCGACCACCCGACTGGTGTGCAATCTTTCAGAAACCGTATTGCTGGTGGCCCATGCGGATGTCGCCTCCTTGTGGAGCGCAACCCGGATCCAGCAATATCTGGGCGAGACCGGAGGGCGCGAGAGAGTTCGCCTGGTGTTGAACCGCTTCCGCAAGATTGCCGGGTTCAGTGAATCCGATGCTGAGGCCGCGGCCGGAGCCAAGCTGCTGTGGAAGATCCCCAATCAATATTTCGCGGTATCAGGCGCCATTGATCGCGGAGTTCCGGTCATGCAGCAGGCCTACAGCGAGATTGGCCCGGTCCTTTGCCGGACTGGCCGCCGCCTTGACCGAAGACGACATCGACGTGAAGCGAAAGGCGTGGTCGCTGTTCAAGACGGTTTAGGGTGAAGCCCCAGCCGGTTGAGTTAGTGTTAAGTTGGAACACTATGGCGAATTTGCAGACCTTCGAAAGATCCGAGTACCAGCAGGTCAAGGCGGATCTCCACCGCAAGATCCTGGACCGTCTCGACCTGGAGAAACTAGGGCGGACCCCCAGCGATGCCGCCCGCGAAGAAGTTCTGCTGCTGATCCGGAACACGGTCAATAGCGAGGCCGTGCCCCTGAGCTTCGCCGAGCGCGAACGTCTTTCCCGCGAAATTCTGGATGAGATTTTCGGCCTGGGTCCGCTCGAACCGCTGCTCAAAGACCCCACCATTTCCGACATACTGGTCAATCGCTACAACAAGGTCTACGTGGAACGGGCGGGCAAGCTCGAACCCACCGGCCTGAGCTTCAAGGACGATGCCCACCTGATGCAGATTATCGATCGCATCGTCTCCCGCATCGGCCGGCGTGTGGATGAGTCTTCGCCCATGGTGGACGCGCGTCTGGCCGATGGCTCCCGTGTAAACGCCATCATTCCGCCCCTGGCCATCGACGGCCCCTGCCTTTCGATTCGCCGTTTCGGCCGCGACCCGGTCACCGCCCGCAACATGATCGAGAACAAGACCCTGACCGAGCCCATGCTGGAACTGCTGTCGGCCATGGTGAAGGGGCGCCTGAACTTCCTGATCTCCGGCGGCACCGGCGCTGGCAAGACCACGCTGCTGAATGTTCTCTCCAGCTATATTCCAAACTCCGACCGCATTGTCACCATTGAGGACGCGGCCGAATTACAGATGAAACAGGAGCATGTGGTCCGGCTGGAGACGCGGCCGCCCAACATCGAAGGCAAGGGCGCGGTCCGGCAGCGGCAGCTGGTGATCAACAGTCTGCGTATGCGTCCCGACCGCATCGTGGTCGGCGAGGTGCGCGGCGAAGAGGCTTTTGACATGCTGCAGGCCATGAACACGGGTCACGAGGGCTCCCTCACCACCGTACACGCCAACACTCCGCGGGATGCGCTGGCCCGTATCGAAAACATGTGCTCCATGGCCAATCTCAACATCCCGGAACGGGCCATGCGGCACCAGATCGCGGCGGCCATTCACGCCGTGGTCCAGGTTTCGCGGCTTTCCGACGGCACCCGGAAAGTGATCACCATCTCCGAGGTAACGGGCATGGAGGGCGACATAATTAGCATGCAGGACATCTTTGTTTTCGAGCGGCAAGGGATTGACGAGACCGGGAAAGTGCGCGGTATGTTTCGTGCCAACGGGATCCGCCCCAAGTTCGCCGATCGGCTGGCTACCGCGGGCTGCCGCCTGCGTCCCGCCTTGTTCGAATCGCGCATGGAGGTCTAGCGCTTTTGCTCAGTCCAGGCGCGTCCTGGAGCCGGACCGGTTGAGCGGCCTGAAATCTTTTGCCTGAAGCAGCGCCCGTTCCACTTCGCGTACGGCAGGCTTTCAGCGCCGCATCATAAGGTCGATATAGCAAAGCGGGTCGAGTTCTAAGGTACATTTTTCGGACAGCATGTTCATTCTGATTGCAATCGCGGTCTTCGTGGTGGTCGCGCTGGCGGTGTTTGTCATCGCTTCCCTGCTGGACGAGCGCAGTTCCAAGGCTCGCCTGCTGCGCGAACGCCTCTCCACCGTGCAGAAGAGCGCGGAACGCGAGCCCAGCCAGGAACTGGCGCTGCTGCGCGACGAAGTGATGAGCAAGATCCCGGCGCTCGACAACCTGCTGCGCCGCTCCTCCAGCATTTCCAGCTTGCAGACTTTGCTCGAGCAAGCCGACGTCAAGAGCCGCGCCGGCAATGTCCTGCTCCTCTGCCTGATCAGCGGGGCCGGGCTGGGGCTGATTGTCCTGTTGTTCAGCGGGTTTCCGCAATTTGCCTGGGTGGGTCTTATCCTTGGCGCGTTTCTGCCGTACTCATACGCCAATTACAAGCGGACCAAGCGCTTCGAGAAATTTGAAGAGATGTTCCCCGAAGCGATCGACACGCTGGCCCGGGCAGTGCGCGCCGGCCACGCCTTCACCACCGCCCTCGAACTGATCGCCAGCGAGATTGGCGAGCCCGTGGCTTCCGAATTTCGCAAGCTGTTTGAGGAGCAGAAATTCGGTTTGCCGGTACGCGACGCCCTGATCAACCTCACCCAGCGCATGCCCCTGGTGGACGTCAAGTTTTTCGTCACCGCAGTCATGCTGCAGCGCGAGACCGGCGGTAATCTTGCGGAAATCCTTGACAACCTGTCTTATGTGATTCGGGAACGCTTCAAGATCATGCGGCAGGTGCGGGTACACACGGCCCAGGGACGGATGACCATGATGCTGCTGATGGGTTTGCCGCCCATCATTGTGGTCACCATGCAGGCCATGAACCCCAGTTTCATAAAACCACTGTTTGACGATCCCATCGGCCACTTGTTGATCGTGGTGGGTATTACCTTGCAGACCATTGGCTATTTTGTGATCCGAAAGATCATTCAGATTCAGGTCTAACGCATGGCTCTGGCACTGGCAATCCTGTTGTTTCTGACCATCGCCCTGGTCGTATTTTCGTTCGGGGCGGCGGCCTACGCTCCTTTTTCGGTGCTGGGCTCCCGCCTGCGCGCTTTGGGGTGGCAGAAACCAGAGATTAAGGAAAAGCCGGCCTTCAAGGATCGCCTGGAGCAGGCGCTCGATCCCCTGAGCCAGGCCCTGCCACTGTCGCCCAGCGAAGTTTCCCGGGCGCGAAAATGGCTGATTCAGGCTGGCTATCGCGAGCCCCGCCACTTGACGATATACGTAGGGGCCCGGGTGCTGCTCGGCCTGGTGGGGATTTTGGCTGTGATCGCAGTCAAGGGTAATTTCGATCTGTTGTGGATGGTCGGAGTGGGCGGAGTTGGCTTCTTCATCCCCCGCTTCATCCTCAAGCGCATGATCCGCAACCGGCAAAGGCGCATCACCCTGGCCTTGCCCGACGCCCTGGATCTTACCGTAATCTGCGTCGAGGTCGGCCTGGCGCTGGATCAGGCCCTGATGCGAGTGGGCGAGGATTTGCGGCACGCGCATCCCGACCTGAGCGATGAGTTCCATCTGATCAATCTCGAAATGCGCGCGGGCAAGCCCCGCGCCGAGGCGCTGCGAAATTTGGTCGAACGGACCGGCGTCGACGATGTGCGCGCCCTGGTGGCCACACTGGTGCAGACGGACCGCTTTGGCACCAGCGTCAGCCAGGCCCTCCGCATCCACTCTGATTCGCTGCGCACCGAACGGCGGCAACGCGCCGAGGAACAGGCCGCAAAAACCACCATCAAGATGATCGTTCCACTGGTCTTGTTCGTTCTTCCCTCCATCATCTTCGTGACTCTGGGACCAGCCATCATCCAGCTGATCCGTATCCTGGCGCCAGAGGCAGGACACTGAAAATGCTTTGGCCGCAGGGTCCAGCCCAGGAGTTGTGATGCCGGTACCGCTTTCCACGGGATATGCTTTGAACCGAACGCGCCAGGCTTATCTGGCCCGGCATCTGCGCATCGCGGAGACCCACTGGTCCCGCTTCTGTGGCCTGATGGGCACTGCCGCCGGCACCTTCCCTGCCGGGCAGGGCTTGTGGATTGTTCCCTCACGCGGTGTGCATACTTTCGCCATGCGCTTTCCCATTGACGTGATCTACCTGGATGGCGACAAAGTTGTTGTACATCTCGAAGAGAACTTGAAGCCCTGGCGCGTTGCCCCTATTCGGCTGCGCGCCGCTTCGGTTCTCGAGTTACCGGGCCGCACTTTGAGTTCTACCCAAACTGCGATCGGGGATGAAATTGAGATTGCCTTGGGAGAGGCAGGCCAAGAGTGAACGACGCACCCAACTTTCTGGTCGAATGGCCGTCGCGGTGGGATGAATTCCTCACCGCCATCGGCCCCGCGCTGGGCAAATCGCCCAAGCGCCTGGCCGGCGAGGCCCAGACCGGCATGGTCCCGTGGTGGGGGATGCTGCTTTCGTGCGCGCTTGAGCTGCTGCTATTGGTCGCTGTCATTGTAGTGCCGGCCAAGCTGGCCAGCCTGCAACCTTATGAAGCGCCCCCCAAGCCCAAGTACGACGTCATTTACTATTCCGGCAACGAGCTTCCGCGCACCGAAGATGTTGGCGGCGCGGAGGCTGGTCGTTCCGGCCGCTCCGGCGGGCGTGAGGCGCATCATCCCACGCAAACCATTCGGGTCGCGCGCGGCAGCACGTTACGCGAAACCGTGGTGGACGCGCCCAAGCTCGATCTGCCGAAGTCTAATTCCGCCGTGGCCAACCTGCTGGCGCTGAAGGCGCTTCCCGGCCCCGCTCCCGCCGAAGGAATGCGCTCTTCGCTGCGCACTCCGGCATTGCCCCAGATGGCAGTGGCACCGGCTCCCCAGGCGCCTGATGAGCTGCGGGCCCCGCCCCAGTTGAACGTCGGCGCGGTCCCGCCCAGCGCCGCGGCCCCGCAGCGCTCGGTTTCCACTCTGCGTTTGCCCGGATCGAATGCGGTGCAGGTGGTACCGCCGCCGGTTTCGGCGCCAGAGCAGGTCACGGATCGGAATCCGCGGCTCAGCCATGCCGGCGCCGACCGTAGTCGCACCCCCACCCACCATGACTTCGGAGGTTGCGGCGACGGGGCCAGGCTATGGCCCGGACGAATTGCAGAAGCAGGTGGTTCCGCCTCCGGTGCAGGTCGGTGATGCGGCGGCTGAACGCCGCAACATCAGTGGCTTGGGCAGCACCGCCATCGTGCCTCCTACAGTCCAGTTAGGCGCGGGTGCGGCGCAGCGCGGCCTGGCGGGTGGGCTGGGCACCGGCACCGCCGTCGTGCCACCACCACCCTCGGTTTCGGGCGGAGGATCTCTCACCGGCCAAGGCAGAGGAAATCGCGGCGTAGGCCTGGGCGGCGCCCTGGACGTGGGCCTGGCAGCGGCTCCACCGCGCAGCAACGGCGGTGGAAGCACCTCGGGCGTGGTCGTTTCCAGTCAGCCCGGATCGAAAGTGGGATTGCCCGGCAGTGGCGGAGCCGGAGCCATGGCGATGTCTCCCTCCGGGAGCGATAAGGCGGGTCTGGGTGGATCGGGCGGCGGTGGTGGCATCGGCCACGGCGATGGACCGGGTAGCGGATTCTCCGGTCCGGGTTCGGGAGCCGGTAAGGAAGGCACCGGCCCCGGTTCGGATCCCATGGCCCGGGGCGGAATTTCACCCTACCCAGGCTCCGGCGGAGCCGGCACCGGAACCAGTGGCACTCCTGCCCTGCCCGGCGTCTCGGTAAAGGGGGGCAGCACCAACGTCGTGACCCTACCCAGCTTCGGATCTGGCGGGAAGCAACCAAGGGGCCCAGGGCGTTCGGACACCAGCCCCGAGAATCGCGGGCCTGACATTACGGTCGTTGCCACATCACGTTCAGGTGGCGCATTCGATTTCTACGGCAAGCTCAAGGGCGACAAGGTCTACACCATCTACATCGAGACCACGTTGGGCACGGCTGTGATGCAGTTCTCGGATCCTACCTCCGCCGTGCACGCTTACGCGGAAGACCTTACCGCACCCCAAGCCATGCGTTCCGATCTCCCCCCGGGACTACCCAAGGCGCGGCTGGTGATCGCCTGCGTCCTCGATCGCTCCGGCATGGTGCGGCGAACTCGAGTGCTCGAACCGGCTCCGGCGGTCATGACCAGCAAAGTCCTGACCGCGTTGAACAGTTGGAAGTTTCGCCCCGTCCTGCGCGGAAACGAACCCATCGAGGTCAACGCCATCCTCGGATTCAACATCGACACCAACGACCAATTTTAGGAAACCGCTTCTAGCTTCTGGCTAGTAGCTACTGGCTTCTAGTGTTCTGTCTCTAGTGTCCTGTCGCGGAAATTCGTCGAATCATTAACATTGTCATCCCGACCGGAGCGGAGCGAAGCGCGCGCAGTGGAGGGACCTGCTGTTTCAGCCAATTCGACCTGCGCGGCTTGCACTTCGACATCCATATTTTCTGGGAAAGCACATCAGCTGCTGGCTCCCGACAGTTAGAAGCCAGAAGCCAGCAGCGCTTTCCGTTCCATCAACACCGCGGTTCCATCCCGGTACACCACATTCCACTGCGCGGTTTCTTCCAGCATGTTGGCCAATGACGAACCGGTTGGCAGCAGTGCCCAGTTCACCTTCCTGGCTTTCAGAAATACGTCCCAGTCGGGCGTAACCCGAATTGCTTTCAGGTAATCCTTCAGGAACTCTTCTCCATAGAGATCGTGACGATCGTCGACAAAAACTTTGTTGTGAGGGTACAGACGGTAAATCAGATATCCGCCCCAGGAGTCGGGGGCGAAAATGGGCTCGCGAATGCCGCGTTGAACGATCATTTCAGTGGCCTGCACCGGTAAGCGCCGGGCATCGAAATGCGCATCCATCCATCGGTATGATCCCATCTTGCCCTGCTGCACACACACCAGCAGTCCCAGGACTACGGCGGCCATCGGCCATACGTGGGCGCGGAAGCCCAGTTCAACGCGTGTCATGCGTGCGGTGAACGACTGCCAGCGTGCAATGAAAGCTCTGAAACGCAAGGAGAGATGCGGATTGCCACCGGCTTCGCCGACTGCTTGCGTCCACAGAGGCGCGACGATCAAGGTCAGCAGCAGGGACGAAACCGGAAGATTGCGCGAAGCATACAAGCCGCTGTAAGTGGCAAAGAGCAGCACGAAAAGTCGCGACAGGGGCGGCTTTTTGCCCGCTACGGCCAGCGTCACGATGGTGATCAGCAGAATCACCACGAAGCACTGTTGGGCGACGCCGTGGAAGTTGGGGGAGAGGAACTCGTCGATGTGGTTCATCAGCCAGCGGTTGGAGAGGTAGCGGTAGACATGAAGGTGAAGCTCATAGCCGTAAGGATTGATGAAGCTCGCCAGCAGTGAAACCGCGGTGACCAGTCCCAGTTGTCGTAACCCGTTTCCGATTCGCCGATGCATTTCTTCGTCCCGGCATCGGAAGTAACGGATGGCGTTGCTGAACAAATAGAGTCCGAGCAGGGCAAAGCCCAGCACGAACCCTCCATGCACATTCACCCACAGCAGCATCAGGGCGGGCAGATACCATAACCGCCGGCGATTCTCGGGACCTTCCCCGCTCTCCCAGCGATCCAGCACCTGGAACCAGATCACGGTGAACAACCAGCTCAGGACATGGGGCCGGGCGAACAAATGAATCATGGACACACCCAGGGACAGGGCCAGGAGGAGCGACGCGATCGGCAGGTCCGCGCCCCGCCGCAAGCTCAGGCGCAGGGTGAGCGCGAAAGTCAGGGCAATGATCACGGCAGTGAAAAAGACCACTCCGTTGAGCCCGAGCCAATGATGAATGCCCGCGATGACCACGTCGTACAGCCATTCCCACGCATACCAGGTTTGCCCGCCCATGGTCACCGAGAAAGAGTCCGTCCGCGTGATCGAGTGCGTGTGCAGGATCTGTTCACCGTTGCGGATATGCCACCCGATGCTGGCATCGCCCAGCAGGCGAGGCGCTAGAGCTCCGCCGGTCATGGCTACCAGCAGGATGACGAAGATCAGATCGGAGGTGGAGGGGGCAAGAAATCGAAACCACGCAGGCGGTGTGGTTTCCCGCGAAGCCTTGGCTTTATCCGAACCGGTTTCGGTCTGCGCGGTGTTCGAATCCAAAGTGGTCGCACCCAACCGGACATGTTACCCGATCGAGCGGAAGTCGATACGTTTGAAGCCGGCACCTTCTCTTAGGCGAATCAACACGTTTCTGAGAACTGAGAACCAGGAACTGAAAACTGAAAAACTCCAATCGGGTCCCTCAGCCCCCTCCACCAAACCCAGGTATTACTTCCCTCTTGTAAGTCTCCAGGGTCTGCTCTTCGTCCCCGCACATCAGATAAATATTGAACTGCGTCACTCCCACTTCCGCCAGCTTCTTCAGCTTCTGACGGTGGGCTTCAACCGGACCCACCAGGCAAAACCGGTCCACCACTTCATCGGACACGAAACGGGCGTTATCGCTACCCACTTCGGCATGATGCTGATAGTCGTATCCGGCGCGATCCCGCACGTAGGAAGTCAGGGACGCCGGCAGGTCCTCGGGTTTGTAGCGCGCTACCAGATCAACGACATGATTTGAAACCAGCGCGGGAAACCATCGGACCCTTTGCCGCGCCAGCGCAAGGTCCTCGGACACCCACACCGGCGCCGCCGCCATGACCTCAATCGACTTCGGATCGCGTCCCGCCTCCCTGGCACCCTGCCGGACAAAGCCAAGACACCACGCAATGAGATCGGGATCGGCAAATTGCAGGATCACTCCGTCCGCGATCCGCCCCGCCAGGCCCAAAACCTTGGGTCCGTAACCGGCGATCCAGACCGGCGGAGAGCCGGTTGCCCATGCGAGCTGGGCGGGCTGACCTTCGTACTGGACTTCGTGTCCCGCCGTGAGCTCCCGAAAAGTGATGACCGCGCGTTCCAGTTCTGCCGGAGTGACGGGCTTCTTGCCCAATACCCGCCGCGAGCTATCGCCGCGGCCGATACCCAATTCCATGCGACCGCCAGAAATCAGGTTGAGAGTGGCAAAGAGGCTGGCCGTCACCGTGAGGTCGCGCACCGCCGGATTGGTCACGCACGGCCCAAGTCGCATTCTGCGGGTGGCGTTCGCCATCAGGGTCAGCAGCGGGTAGGGATCTTTCCACAGGACATGGGAGTCAAAGATCCACCCATATCCGAATCCCGCTTCTTCCGCCTGCCGGGTCAGGGCGACGATGCGCTCGACTGAAATATCCGGTTTGAGAGTGATCCCGAACTTCATGCGGTTCGCTTTCGAGGCCGGTAGAGCAGGTCAAAACCGGTGCGCGGCCAGGCTGACTTTGTAGAATAGAATACATCACGCTCCTGCCCGGCCCAGCGGGCTCTTGCATGACGGGGGATTAGCCAATGGGGTTCGACACCATCATTACCGGCGGCACCGTGGTCACGGCCGCGGATACTTGTCAGGCCGATGTGGCCATTGAAGCCGGCCGGGTGGTTGCGTTGGGCAGCAGCCTTCCTCGCGACAACGCCAAGCGCCTGATTGATGCCGCGGGCAAATACGTATTCCCCGGCGGGATCGACGTCCACACCCACCTCGATATGCCGTTCGGAGGCACCACCAGCGCGGACGACTTTGAGACCGGCACCCGCGCCGCTGCCTTCGGCGGCACGACGACCCTGATCGACTTTGCCATCCAGTACAAAGGCCAGTCCCTGCGCACCGCTTTTGACGCCTGGATGCAGAAGGCATCGTCCAAAGCGGTGGCCGACTACGGGTTCCACTGCATCATCACGGACCTCCCCGATGCGCAGCTGGCGGAAATGCCGCAACTGGTGCGCGAAGGCGTCAGCAGCTTCAAGCTCTTCATGGCTTACCCCGGCGTTTTCATGCTCGACGATGCCAGCATTTTCAAAGCCATGCGAACCTCCGCCAAAGCCGGCGCCATGGTCTGCATGCACGCGGAAAACGGGGGCGCCATTGACGTGATCGTCAAGCAGGCCCTGGCCGAGGGCAAGACTGCTCCCAAGTACCACGCCCTCACTCGCCCGACCACGGCGGAAGCCGAAGCCACGTCCCGCGCCATTGCTCTCGCCGAAATGGCTGGTTCACCGGTTTACATTGTTCATCTGAGTTGCAACGACGCTCTGGAGAAAGTCCGCGAAGCCCGCGATCGCGGCCTGCCGGTTTACGCCGAAACCTGTCCCCAGTATCTTTACCTTTCGCTCGAAAATATGGACGCGCCCGGCTTTGAAGGCGCCAAGTACGTTTTTACCCCGCCCCTGCGTGAAAAATGGCATCAGGAAAAATTGTGGAAGGGATTGACCCACGACCATCTGCAGGTGGTCTCAACCGATCACTGTCCGTTCTGCTACAAGGAGCAGAAGGAGATGGGCATCGGCGACTTCACCAAGATTCCCAACGGCGGCCCCGGCATCGAACACCGCATGAGCCTGGTCTACTCCGGCGGAGTGGCGCAAGGACGCTTCAGCGTAAATCGCTTCGTCGAATTGGTCGCGACCACCCCCGCGAAACTCTTCGGCCTTTATCCCCGCAAGGGCACGATTGCCGTAGGCAGTGACGCTGACCTGGTCATCTTCGACCCCAAGCGCGAGCACACCATCAGCGCCAAGACCCATCACATGCGCGTGGATTACTCCATGTTCGAAGGGATCAAGGTAACCGGCATGCCGGACGTCGTGCTCTCGCGCGGGCGCGTCCTGGTCGAAGGCGAAAAGTTTTTCGGCCGCCCGGGCCAGGGCGAGTTCATCAAAAGAGGCGCTTGCCCGGCGATCTAGCGCTGCAAAACCCTGTCATCTCGACCGGAGTGAGCGAAAGCGAGCGCAGTGGAGAGACCTTGCGTTTAACTTTTTGTTCCACGCGCGATCAGGTTTTTCGCAGCCCGTGTGAGTGAGAAGGTCGCTGCAGACTTCGCGCTGAATTGCGACCGATGAGGTCGTACAACGCAAGGTCCCTCTACTTCGCTTGCTTTCGCTCACTCCGGTCGGGATGACAGGGTTTGGGTACACTGGATGGAATTCAATGCCGAATGAAAGGAATTCCCGCATGCCCACGACTCTCGCACCTGCCCAACAGGAAGAAATGCTCTCCGGAGCCCGCGCGGCTTTCAGCAACGCCCATGCGCCCTATTCGAAATTCAAGGTGGGAGCGACCGTGCTCACCGAGCGCGGCAACTCATATTCCGGCTGCAACGTCGAAAACGCCTCGTACGGCCTGACCATCTGCGCCGAACGTAACGCGATCTTTGCCGCGGTCGCCGCCGAGGGCAGTGGCATGAGAATCAAAGCTGTTGCCGTGGCCACCGAGCAGGACGTTCCCTGTGCCCCATGCGGGGCCTGCCGGCAGGTCATCTTCGAGTTTGGCCCGGATGCGTTGGTTCTGTTTCGCGGTCAGTCCGGCACGGAACAGATGCTGATCACCAAGCTGCTTCCCGAGGGGTTTCGGTTGTGATCCAGTGAGCTAGCGTTTGAACCAGTAAACGAGAATCCCGTATCCCACGCCGGCAGGATCATCAGTCTTGGCCGACTGAAACGCCATAAACCGTCCGTCAGTTGAAATGACCGGGTTTGACGCCTTACCGCCCTCGTAATCGTTGAAGTATGTCAGCCGGGTAAAATCCTTCCCGGTTCCGTCCAGTCGTAGCTTCCAGATGTCAATGTTCCCGGAGCCACGCGTGCCCCCAAGTTGCTCGCACTGCCGGTCCGCCTCCACGGCGGTGTAGAGCCCGTCGGGAAAAATTCCCTCCACTTCGTTATACGATCCCGGCGTTTTCGAGAAGTTTGTCACCTGGCCTGTTTTCAGATCAATCCCCATGACCGACGAATGGCCCTGCGGTTCGTAACAGGTGAAAGTCATCTTGGTGTCGTTGTCGTAGAAATCCTGTGCCTCAAGGACGCAGCTCCGGTCTTTACTTTCATAGACCGTCTTCTGGTTGACCAGCTTGGGAACGCCGGAGAGATCCAGGTCCGCCACCACCAGGCGCGAGGCCTCCGGCGCAAGATCCGGGGATTGGGCAGCGACCTGTGAAAACGCAATCCTCAACGTCTTTTTTGAAATTGCCGCGCCCTCGCTCATCTTCTGGCCCAATTTAATTGGCTTGGCGCCCCGCGCCTTGCTCAGGAACCAGAGTTCGTTGTCGCGAGTGCGGCTGGTGTGGACGTTCTCGAAGTGGTCTGGACCGATCAGGATGTAATCCCCGGTTACGAGATGCATCACTCGGAGGAAGGCGGCGCCCGGCACGTTGCAGGTCAAACATTGAATGATGCGCGACTTCAGGTCCACCACCATGGCGTCGCCAAAACTCTTTGCCATGAATGCGACCCGCTGATTGTCTGGAGAAATGTCGGCACGTTCGCCGAAGTGGGTGAGGACCTCAATATTGGGAGGCAAATGTTCAAGCGGGTTGCCTGGATCCCTTTGCGCGAGGGCCAAGAGCCGAGGCGAGAAGCAGAACAAGCAATCGCATTCCGGAGATACTATCAAAACTCTTTCTCTAGCGCGGCTGCCAGGTGGAGGAAATACTTTCCCCCAGCCCACCCCGCAGGGTAAGCTTCCCTGTTCGTAACCCCGGAGACAGATGTCCAAACCGCCGGCCTCGCTCAATCCGCCCGCTGCCGCCATGCGTCCCCTCGACCTCATCCGCAAGAAACGCGATGGCGGCGAACTCTCTTCCGACGAGATCGGCTTTCTCGTCCGCGCCTATACCGACGACGAGATTCCCGACTATCAAATGGCGGCCTGGCTGATGGCCGTGGTTATCCGAGGCATGAGCCGCCCCGAGCTGAGCGCGCTTACCACCGCCATGCTGAATTCTGGCGAGGTCCTCGATCTCTCCGATCTTCCCGGCCCCAAGGTGGACAAACATTCCACCGGCGGCGTGGGCGACAAGACTTCGCTCATCATCGCGCCGATTGTTGCCGCGGCCGGCGTTACCGTACCGATGATCAGCGGCCGCGGGCTTGGCCACACCGGCGGCACGCTGGACAAACTGCAATCCATCCCGGGCTTCAACATCAGTCTGTCGCTGAGTGAGTTTCGCCGCGTGCTCAAGAGTTGTGGATGCGGACTGATCGGCCAGACCGCGGAGATCGCCCCTGCCGACAAGAAGCTTTACGCCCTGCGCGACGTGACCGCGACCGTGGAGAGTCCCAACCTGATCTGTGCTTCCATCATGAGCAAGAAGCTGGCCGAGGGCATCGACGGCCTGGTGCTGGACGTGAAAACCGGCAGCGGGGCGTTCATGAAGACCGAGAAGGACTCCGCTCACCTGGCCGAACTGATGGTCGAAACCGGCGAGCGCATGGGCAAAAAGATGGTCGCGCTCATTACCGACATGGACCAGCCGCTGGGACTGAAGGTTGGCAACGCCCTCGAAGTCGAAGAGTGTATCGAAGTGATGAACGGCGGAGGCCCCGCCGACTTACGTGAAGTCTCGGTTGAACTCGCCGCCTGGATGTTCCGCCTGGCGGGCCGTACTCCCAGCGTTGACGAAGGCCGCCAGTTGGCGGATAAACTCATTCGCGACCAATCCGCGCTCAAGAAATTTCGCGAGATCGTCACCCAACAGGGCGGCGACCCAGGCGCCATTGACGACCCCAAACGATTGCCCCAGGCGCAGCATCGGGCGCCCGTCCTGAGCCCGGCCGGCGGATTCGTCGAAGCCATCCAATGCGAGCAGGTGGGAATTGCCAGCCTGGTTCTGGGCGGCGGCCGCGAAAAGAAGGACGACATCATCGATCCCGCGGTCGGCCTCGTCCTGCACAAGAAAGTCGGCGACCCGGTGCAAAAAGGCGAACCGCTGTGCACCGTTCATTACAACTCCGATGCCCGGCTGGGCAGCGCGCAGAGCCTGCTGCAACAGGCGTATCGTATCGCAGACAAGCCCCCGGCGGTGAGGCGGCCATTGATCCACCGCGTCATCGCCGGAAAAGGAGCACAGGTATGACGATTGAGTTTCGATCCAGCCCAACCCATTTCATAACGTCGGTTTCCGGCGTTGCCGAAACCCAGGCTTCAAACTGCATCGGCGGGAGGCGCGAATGGGCCGTCTGACAGGGCTTTTGGGCTTGGTCACCATGCTCGGCCTGGCGTACCTGTTTTCCAGCAACCGCCGCGCGATACGGGTCAAGACGGTGGTCATGGGACTTGTCCTGCAATTCGTGTTTGCCCTTTTCGTGCTGCGCCTCAGCTTCGGCCGCGACCTGTTGGCGTGGGCGGGTCAGGGCGTCGACAAGTTTTTGCAGTATTCCTTTGCGGGATCCCAGATGGTGTTCGGTGAGCTGGGCCGGAAGGGCGGATCGCTTGGACTGATCTTTGCCTTCCAGGTTTTGCCCACGGTGATTTTTATTTCGGCGTTCTTCGCCGTGCTCTATTACTACGGTGTCATGCAGTTCATCATTCGCCAGATGGCAAAAATCATGATCCGGATGGGGGCCAGCGGAGCGGAATCGCTCGACGTCGCGGCCAGCATCTTCATGGGCCAGACCGAAGCTCCGCTCACGATTCGCCCCTACCTGCCCTCGCTGACTCGCTCCGAACTGATGACCGTCATGACTGCCGGCATGGCCCACGTCTCCGGCGGAATTATGGGCGCTTACATTCTTTACGGCGTCGAGGCCAAGCACCTGCTCAGCGCCGTGATCATGACTGCTCCCGGCACCATCCTGATGGCGAAAATGTTTGTGCCCGAAACCGAAGAACCGCTGACCAGCCCACAGCGCAAGGGAGACGCCAAGCAGGCGGCCTCGCTGGTCACCGACATCGACCCTGAAGCGATTACCAAAGACGAAAATGTTCTGGGGGCGATTACCCGCGGCACCATTGACGGTCTGCATCTGGCTTTGAACATTGCGGCCATGCTGATTTCCTTCCTTGCCCTGATCGCCCTGGTCAACGGCATCTTCGGCGGCATCCACAATCACGTGGCCCATTGGTTTCCTTCGAGCCTGGAACAGGTGTTTGGCGTGATTTTCGCTCCCATTGCCTTCGTGATCGGCATTCCCTGGCGGGAGTGCGGCATTGTGGGCAATCTTCTGGGGACACGCATGGTGATCAACGAGCTGGTGGCGTACAGCATGCTGGGGGCGCAGAAGGCGGTCCTTGATCCCCGCTCCTTTGCCATCGCCACTTTCGCTTTATGCGGCTTTGCCAACTTCAGTTCGATTGGAATTCAGATTGGAGGCATCAGCGCCCTGGCGCCCAACAAGCGCGGCGAACTGGCCAAGCTCGGCTTCCGCGCCATGATTGCCGGCACCATGGCCAACCTGATGTCGGCCTCAATTGTGGGCATTCTGCTGCGGTGAATGTGGAAATGGAATGGTGCGCGCTCCGAGACAGACCAGCGGGCAGGCTGTCATCCAAAGCCGCGCTCAGGATGACAGCGCGCTAAGTCAATCCAGCCCACGCAACGTTGGCGAAAGGATCTCCAGACGCCAACATGGACACGACGTTCATCGCTTCCACCGCCTTCTCGGCCATTATCTGATCGAGGATCAGCGGAACCTCAAAAATTGCGTAATTCTTGTAGGCGCTGACGTTCCGCCGAAGATCCGCGAACGTAGCTTCCGCGAGTAGCTGCTCTACGGCAGTGCCGATTTCCCCGAAGTCTCGCACCACCAGGCCCATCCGGTTCTCGACCAGCCAAGTCCCGTTATAGCGCTCCTGCGGCATGGTCCGTGCGTTGTGCTCGGTAATCACCGGCAGTCCGAATTGCAGGGCCTCGCTGATGCTGCCCGGTCCCGGCTTTCCAATAAAGAAATCCGCCAGGGACATGAAGTAATCGACTTTGGTCGTGAAGCCTTCGATCGCTGCCGGCTTGGTCAGCCCCAGGCTGCGCAGTTTCTTTGCCAGCTCAAGGTTGTGGCCGCACAGGAAAATGAGCTGGAGTGGAGTGGACGCCTTGTCTAGCCTCTTCGCGATCTCCAGCATCGATGCCGATCCGTGACCCCCAAACATTACGATCCCGGTTGGCACGTCGGCTTTCAGGCCGAGCTTGACTCTTTCCACGCCTCGATCTACGTCCGGTTTTCGATAAAACGACGGTTTAAGCACCATGCCGGAGGTCTCATACACACGCCCCCTGGCGTGCTCCATCGCAAGCGCCTGCTGCTTCGCGCGCGGGCTTCCGCAGATGATGAACTCTGACTCGGGGACGATCCAGAAATTCGGCGGATAGTCGGCCAGGTCGGTGAGCAGCGTCACGAAAGCAGCGTTCGGCATCTCCTGCCGGATGCTTTGGGCCAGGCAGCGGTTGAAATGCGGAATCACGGAAAGCACCAGGTCGGTTGGGTTCTGCGTCCAGTACTTCCGCAGAATGCGAACGATTCGCGAATGGTGCAGCTGGATGGAGCGCTGCAGGAGGGTCAGTAGCGGCGGCGTAAGCCGCGTCCAGCCTTTCCGCAGCAGCAGGTTGTACCCATCCTGGATCCGCAGGCCCGTGGCTTTGTGGACAAAGTCAATCGGCTCCAGCATTTCCTGCAGGTTCAGAAGTCGGACATTCCAGGAATGATATTGCTGCTCGAGAACTGTCTTCAAAGCGCCGGCGGCATTCCGGTGTCCACCGCCCGCATCGTGAAAAACGATCGTGAGGTTATGCATCGCCAACCTCCCTGAACTGCATGAAACCTGCCACCGATGCTAAGCATCTCAAGCTCCCCTTAACGGAAGATCAAAGCTCTATGAATTTTCCGTGAATTTGAGACCAGGAGAACAAGTAACGTTACTTACCGGGAGCAAACTACGGCAGGATGGTCGATAGAGGCAAACGTGGCTCAGTCGCCGGCACAGGCAATCCGTTGTCGCGAATGATCTCACTGAATAATGTCGCGCTGCTCCGCAACGTCCGCTGTTGCGTTTCCGGATCCAGCGCCACCAATCCGAATCGAAGCTTCCAACCTTCGTTCCACTCGAAATTATCAGTCAGGGTCCAGTGCAAATAGCCCCGAATATCGTAATGCTGCGCGATCAGCCCGTGCAATTCGCGCAAGACATTTACGATCAGCCAGGGACGAATCTGATCCGCCGCATCCGGCACTCCGTTTTCCATGATGTAGATCGGCTTGCCGAGCCGCGCCGCGCGCTCGACAGCCTGGCGTATGGCCTGGGGATAAGCTTCGCCGTAGGGCCGGTCAACTCCGGGATCTCCCTGCGGCACATGCGCGGGCACAAAGACGTTGGCAAAAAATGTGCTCGGCATTTGGATATCAAAGGCCACATGAAACCGGCTGTACACATTCAGACCCACAAAATCACAGCAGCCTTTTGCTTCTTTCTCGCGGCCGTTGAGCAGTCCGAAAGGAAAGCCAAACCGGCCGCTTTCGATCAGATCGAAAAACGTATGATTGAACAGCAGGTCCAGCAAACCCGCGACCCACCGACTGGCCATCCCCGGCACCGGCTCGAACACCACGTAGTGCTGGGCCCAGCCCACCCGGGCTTCCGGTACCATCTGGTGGAGGGCGCGGTAGGCCAGCACGTGAGCCCGCGCCTGGATACGGTTGACCCGGAGAGCATTGAGCAGTTGCCCCTTGCGTCCCGGCGGAAATTCGCCCAGCACGTAACCGCAGGCCGCATAAACATTGGGCTCGTTGAAGGTGACCCAGAACCGGCAAAGGTCCCCGACCGCCTTGGCCACTTCCCGGGTGAAGCGCTCGAAAAGTTGGGGCGCGTCCGTCCGTAGAAACGCCCCTCTCCGTTCAAACCAACGCGGGTTGGTGAAGTGATGCAGACAAACGATCGGCTCAATCCCGCGCTGATGCAATCCCTCCAGCATCTGCCGATAACGTTGCAGCGCGGTTGAGTCAAAACATCCCTCTTCCGGCTCAATGCGGCTCCACTCCAGCGATAGCCGCAGCGCCTTCATCCCCAGGTCGCAGGCGATATCAAAGTCGCGCTCCGCGTTCTCCCACCAGTCGCAAGCCTTGCCGCACTTGTCGCCGGACCTGATCCGACCGGCCAGTTCCCAGTCCGACCATTGATTGCAATTACCGCCTTCAACCTGATGAGCGGCGGTCGACACGCCCCACAGGAAATCCTCGGGAAATTGGAGAGGCATCTCAGGACTTGCACTGCGGAAGTCCATTTCGTTCATGGTTTGCATTCTACGATATGCGGGAGCGAGGGACCGGGCGCCAGTGATGGACAAGAGTGGCGATGAATTTTGGTGGAGCTAGTCGGGATCGAACCGACGACCTCATCGTTGCGAACGATGCGCTCTCCCAGCTGAGCTATAGCCCCGTGTCGCGATTTTAGCAGCGTTGCCCGCGCGAGACCAAGCCCGCGAATCCAGGCTGATTGTAAAGGAACCGGGCAAAAAAATATGTTTACCAGCCGCGCACTTCCACGTCTAATGAAATACGAGGTTGCAAGCCGGGCCACGTCCTTGAACCTCGATCTTGAACTCGAACTCGAACCTCGATCTCGAACCAATGTTTACGCCAATCCAGCCCGCTACCGGTCAACCCCGACTTGCGACGTACGGCTCCATCGCGGCGCACTGCCTACTGTTGCTCTGGCTTCTGCACCCGTCGGCTGCAAAACTGGTCGCGCCGTCGTTTGTGGTCAACGGCGATCACGGCACTTACGTTACGCATCTTTATTGGCCGAACCAGCGAACCCAGACGGCAGCCGATGCTTCTCCCGGTACCTCTGCCGCCGACTTGCGGCAGCAATTGAACGCGCACCTGACCTGGAAGCGCCGCGCCAAAGCGGACAAAGCCGCCGAGCGTGAACTGCCCCGCCCCAAGCTGGGGCTGGATGACCAGACCAGCGCGCCCGGAGATGCCGCCCAGGCTCGCGCCGCCGGTTCTCCGCAGGGCACGGTTCTCGAAGGACCGTTAAGCGGAGAAGAAGTCCGTCCCGCTCTGCCGGTGGTTTCTCCTGACCCCAGCGTCCCCTCCGACCAATTGGGCGGTCTGCAAGGGGATGTAATCGTCGAGGTCACGATCGACGAGAAGGGCAACATCGTCCAGAAAGTTGTCATTCAAAGCCTGGGTCCGGCGATTGACGGCAAGGTGCTGGAAGCCCTGGAGAATTGGCGCTTTCGTCCCGCCACCCGCAACGGCGTCGCCATCGCATCCAAGCAGGACGTGTATTACCACTTTCCCCGCCTAGGCAAAGGCTAACTAATGTAGGCGCGAGCGTCCCGCTCGTGCTGTAGCCAGCACGATCCCCGTGCTGTGGCCGGCACGATCCCTGGCTCTCCCGCATCCCGCTATAATGTTGATGTGTCTTCTGATCAGGTTCGACAGGTAGCCTCCGCCGACTTCCCCACCCGCTGGGGCAAGTTCCGCATCTACGGCTTTCGCGGAGAATTCGGCGCTCCCGGTCAACCGCGCGATGAGGATGCGGTCGCCCTGGTCATGGGCAACATCCACTCGGCACCTCCCCTGGTCCGCATCCACTCCCAATGTCTGACCGGAGACGTCTTTGGCTCGCTGCGCTGCGACTGCCGCGCGCAACTCGAAATGGCTCTGGCGATGATCGCGGCGCAAGGCGCGGGAATCTTGATCTATGAGCAGCAGGAAGGCCGCGGCATCGGTCTGATGGCAAAACTGCAGGCTTATGAGTTACAGGACCAGGGACTGGACACAGTCGAGGCCAACGAACGCCTCGGATTCAAGGCCGACCACCGCGAATTCGCGCTGCCCGCCGAAATTCTGAAAGCGCTGGGCGTTTCAAGCGTCCGGCTGCTTTCGAATAATCCCGACAAAGTGGCGGCGCTGGAAAAAGGCGGGATCGTAGTGGCCGAGCGCGTGCCCTGTGAAGTCGCCCCCGAATCCCACTCCGAAGACTACCTCAAGACCAAAAAAGAAAAATTAGGCCACCTGTTTACTTCACGCTAGGTTCTTGTGGCGCCGCCGTCCAGCGGCTGTCGTGAGGGCGTCCGCTCTCACGCCGAGGGTAGGATGCCGGCTCTGCTAATTCCCTGCCGCAGCCAACACTGCCCTTTTCGTAAATACCCGAATCATCTCCCGCCGATACTCCGGCGTCAGCGCCGACGTGGTAAGCGGTCTGGCAATCTTCGCTGCCAGGTCGCCCACCGCGGCGGCCAACTCTTCGTTCATTGTCTTTCCCGCCAGCAACTCGCCGGCGCCCTTTACCAGCAGAGGAGCGGGATTGACCGCCGTGATGGCCAGTCGTGCATCTGCGATGTGGCCGTTCGATCGCTTCACAACCACGGCGACGCCGGCCAGGGGATAGTCGATCGATCCGCGGACCCGCAACTTGCGGTACACGCCGCGGTAGTCAGCAGACGATGCCGGCAAAAATACGCGAGTCAGCAGCTCATCCGGTCGCAGGTTGCGATACGCGACGCCGTCACCGGTATAGAAGTCGGCTCAGCGGCATGCGCCGGGTACCGGATGCGCTGCGAAGTTCGACTTCGGCCTCGAGGCAAAGCAGAGCAGGCGGAGTGTCCCCGGAAAAAGCCGCCCAGCATTTGCTCCCGCCGGGAGCGACGTGGCAAAGATCGCCGTCTTTCTTGATACAAAACCCGCATCCCTTGCGCCAGGTAAGAGACTGGTTATACCAGAGACAGCGAGTGTCGAGACAAATGTTGCCCCCGATCGTCCCCATGTTGCGCAGCAGAGGCGAAGCCACGGTAGCGGCGGCTTCGGTAAGCACGGGATAGCGGTGACGGAGAAGAGCCGATTGCCCGATTTCCGTGAGCGAAGCCAAAGCGCCGATCTCCACGCCGCGATCGGTTTGCCGAATGTCCTTGAGCCCGGCGACGTGCCGTATGTCGAGCACATACTCCGGCTCGAAAAGTTTCTGCCGCATGGAAGGGACCAGGTCCGTGCCCCCCGCGACAACTCGTGTGGCCGCGGGCGACCCGCCCGCGTGCCTTGCCAGCAAAGACAATGCGTCTTCCAAAGTGCGCGGCCGAAGCAATTTGAATTGCGGAAGGCTCAATCATCACCTCCGGCTTCGAGCGGCTCCGCTCGCCGCGCCGGATCCAGTGCATGCCGCTCCGGGCCTTTGCCCTTAAAGCAAAGCGATCCACCATGCTCGCGAAATCCCGCAGGAGACTCGTGGGATCAATGCCTTCGGTCAAATTGATCGGCTTGGCATTCTGCTTGGCGCGCAGCGCCGCCAGCACGCGCTCCGGGGTGAACGGCGACTCATGCAGCCGCACGCCCACCGCGTCATAGATGGCATTTCCAATTGCCGGTATCGTCGCCGCCAGCGAGCCTTCGCTGCACTCCTTGGCCCCGAACGGTCCCTTCGGGATCGATGCTCTCCACGATGATGGGTTCTACTTCCGGCGATTCCACCGATGACGGGCTGCGGTATTCGAGCAGACCGGGATTCATCAGCATGCCGTCTTTCCAAACCATTTCCTCGGTCAATGCCTGACCCATCCCCATCCACACCGAGCCGATGATCTGGCCTTCGACCGAGACCGGGTTCAGCGCCCGTCCGCAATCGTGGGCGGCCCAGACCTTGTGGACTGTCACTTCACCGGTTTCCTCGTCCACGCTGACCTCGGCCACCTGCGCGGAATAGGAATAGGCCGGCGAAGGCCCCACTCCACCGCCTTTGTGCTTTCCGCCACGGGCCTCGGGCGGCGGAGCGTAAGAGCCAGTGCCGTTGAGCGTGCCATGAAAATCAATGGCAGCTACCACAGCTTCCTCGAAGCTCATCGAATCTTTCGGACCTTCGTCCTTGCGTTTCTGCTGCAACGACCCGCGCAGAATCTGTCCGTCCACATGCCCGCTGACCGAAGCCACCGGCTGCGAGGCACGGGCATCTTGTGTGGCATGGGCATCCTGTGTGGCATGGGCATCCTGTGTGGTCGCGGGCGACTCGCCCGCGAGGTTTTTCCGGAACACCACATCATTCCGAAAGACCAGTTCCTCCGCCGCACAACCCATCTTCCGCGCTGCCGCCGAGGCAATCTGTTTCTTCACTTCCGCAGCCGCCCGCAACGTCGCGTTGCCCGCCATGAAGGTGACCCGGCTGGAATAGGACCCGATGTCGATGGGCGTCAGGTCGGTATCCGCGGCGACGATCCTGATCCGTCCCAGCGAGCAGCCCAGAGTTTCCGCTGCGATCTGTGCCGTCATGGTGTCGGACCCTTGCCCGATTTCGGACGCGCCGGTGTACACCACAACTCCGCCGTCGCGGTCGATCTTGATGTTGACAGTGGAGTGCGGCATATCGGAACGAATGATCGAATTGGCCGCGCCGCTCACGTAGTGGCTGCAGGCGATCCCCAGGCCGCGGCCTTTTCCCAGCTTTCCCTTGCGCTCTTTCCAACCCGAGCGCTCAACCGTTTTCTCGATGCACTCGGGCAAACCGTAACTCTGCACGCGCAGACCGTTGACGGTCACGCAGGGCGGCTTCAGCAGATTGCGCCGCCGAATCTCGGCCGGATCGAGATCAATCATGGCCGCCAGCTCATCCAGTTGTGACTCGAAAGCGAAACGGACGTTGACCGTGCCATGGCCGCGCATGGCGCCACAGGCCGGTTTATTGGTCAGCACCCGATATCCGTCATATTGAATGTTGGGGATATCGTAGAGCGCCCCCAGCAGCGCCCCGGAATAGAGAATTGTGACCACGCCGTAAGAGCAATAAGCGCCACCGTCCTGGACCACTCGCGCCTTTACAGCCGTAATGCTGCCGTCTTTTCTTACTCCCGTCTTGAGATCAATCAGGGTGCGCGGCCGCCCGCGATGGGCCCAGAAAACTTCTTCGCGTGTGTACGTGATCTTTACCGGCGCGCGCGCTTTGCGTGCCGCAATCGCCGCAATGATCTCCAGCGGGATCACTTCGCTCTTGCCGCCAAATCCCCCGCCCACCAGCGGTTTGATCACGCGAATCTGCGCCATCGGCATTTCCAGCACCAGTGACAGCTTGTGCTGCAGGTAATACGGGACCTGGGTGGAAGACCAGACAATCAACCGGCCCGGCTTTCCGGTCTGCGAATCGATTTCAAAGCTGGCCAGCGTGGAATGCGGCTCCATGGCCGCGTGAGTCACTTCGCCGGCGATAAAGCGGGCCTCGGCAACATAATCCGCCTCGGCAAAACCTTTGTCGGGATCGCCGAACACATGGTGATAATCCTTCTCCAGATTGTGCGGCTTGTTGTCGTGGATCAGGTCTGTCTCGGCTTTCATCGATGCTTCAGGATCGAAGTAGGCAGGCAGAACTTCGTACTCGACATCAATCAGTTCCAGAGCGCGGTCGGCGGTCGCTTCGTCCACCGCCGCTACGCAGGCCACGTTGTCTCCCACGTACCGGACCTTGTCCACGGCCAGCGCGTGTTCATCGTGGCCGACGGGAAGAATTCCGTAGGTGTTGGGTGCGTCCTGGCCGATAGCAACCGCCACCACGCCTTCCAGCTTCTCGGCGCGGCTGGTGTCAATGCGCTTGATGCGCGCATGAGGATAGGGAGAGTGCAGTATCTTTCCCACAAGCATGCCTGGGACGCTGAGGTCGTCGGTATACTTGCCGGCGCCGGTCGTCTTGCCGGCCGCATCGACCAGGGCGATGGGCTTGCCGATAATAGAAAAATCAGTCATTGTTCTGTGAAGCGCCGCTTTCTGCGATGTAGACGCGAGCGTCCTCGCTCGTGTCACCACCGGCCTCAAATGTCCGTACGGCCCAGAATTCTGCGGGCGCACGCCTAGAGCGCTGGAGCAGACGCCGCCGCTATTCCCTTCTGCTCAGCCACGATCGCTGCCTTGATCGCCTGATACATCTGGTTGTAGCCAGTGCAGCGACACAGGTTCCCGCTCAGCGCGCCGCGGATTTCTTCATCAGTCGGCTCCGGATTCACCGCCAGCAGATGCTTTACCGTCATAATGAAGCCTGGCGTGCAGAATCCGCACTGCGCTCCGCCCCAGTCGCCGTAAGCCTTTTGAATCGCGGCCAGGCTGCCGTGTTCACTCACGCCTTCAATGGTCGTGATCTCCTGCCCCTCGCAACTGGCCGCGAGCATGGTGCAGGAGAGCATGGGAATGCCGTCCACTTGTACGGTGCAGGATCCGCAGGAAGAATCGTCACAACCGCGTTTGGAGCCCGTCAGCTGCAAGTCCAGCCGCAAAGCGTCCAGCAAGAGCGTGCTGGGTTCGAGCGCCAGCTCGTGCGTGCGGCCGTTGACGCGAAGTTCGATGAGTTCTTTTTTCATTGTCAGCTCTTGGCCATTAGCCTTTAGCTCTTGGCGCAATCCAGATTCCGGAGCTAAAGGCTAAGAGCTAATGGCTAACGGCTGCCGTTAATACAGCGGCACTTTCGGATCCACGGTCCGGGCCCAGCCATCGATCCCGCCGCGCATGGACTGCACTTTCTCGAATCCCTGCTGACGCAGCCAGTTGGTGACGCTCAACGACCGCACGCCGTGATGGCACATCACGACAATGTGCTCGTCCGGATCGAGTTCCTGGTTGGCGCGCGTCGGCACATCGCCCATGGGAATGCTTTTGCTGCCCTCCAGGTGGGCCTTCTCCAGTTCCCACGGCTCGCGGACATCGAGCAGGGTAAATTTATCTCCCTGCTTGAGCAGGGCCTTCACCTGTCCGGCGCTGATTTCAAAGTCCATGCAAAGTCGCTCCTGGCTTCTGGCTTCTATCGGCTGGCCTGTGGCATCCGGCTCACAAACGTTAGCTTCGGCTTCGTTCGGCTAGAAGCTAGGAGCTAGAAGCTAGAAGCTCTTAGTACCCAAAATCTGTCGCTTCCGCATACGCGTGCTGCTTGACACTCAAATCTTCCACTCGACATCCGCCTAACTGGTTCATGTAGGCCCGGCGATCGGCGACACTGTGTACCCAGCGCTGCAACCACGCGTCGCTGTCAGCCTGGGTCTTCGTCTGCTCGTGATATTGGCGGAAGAAAGCGTTGTCGCGTCCGTAGTGTCCCTGCACCGGCGAGGGATGCGCTCCATGGCGGCACTCGACCACGGCGTTGACCAGGAACCCGGGAATCACGGTGCGATTGGGATCGCTGGCGATCACTTCAGCGTCGACGACTTCTTCCGCCACCACAATCACCCGCCTGGCCGCGCGCACGGCTTCGATCATCACCCCGAAGTTGCCCCAGCAATGGGCGTTGCCTTCGCGATCGGCACGCTGCAAATGGACGATGGCCACGTCGGGAGCCAGCGCCCTGACTGCATGCACCTTGTTGTGCTCACGTAGGGGTGGACGCCCCCGTCCGCCCGGGCGAGGCGCAGACTCGCCGGAGTCTGCTTTCTCAAACGGCGACTCAATCTCGGCGAAGAAGTCATTGTCGCGCGCCACGTCGCTGCCGAGCGCGGTTAGAGTTGGAAGAAACGGCACGCCCATCGCCGCTGCTTGCAGCGCCAGCGCCACCGTGAAATTGCTCAGGTTGACGACCTTCAATCCGCCCCGTTCCACCGCCCGGCGGAAGTTGTAGGCAGAGCCCATCATCACATTGCCCACCCAGGCGGCGATCACCTGCTCGGCACATTCAGCGGCGACCAGTTGATCGAAGAGAATGTCGGAGATCGGCCCAATCAGGGTGAGACCGCGCTTTTTCTGCCGAATAATCTCGTGGCCCGCGGCGAACGGTATCATCTGCTCCATCTGCAGACCGAGCGCCACCGAAGCGCCATCCGGCACCAGGTCGGCAATGGCCTCGCGCATGGGCACGAGCTTAGACACGGCGTACTTTTACTTCCCCTTCCAAACCGGCACGCGCTTTTCGAGGAAGGCGTTAATTCCTTCGTGAACATCTTCGGTCTTCATCAATTCCTCGAGATAGATTTTCTCCGCCCGGGCCAGCCCTTTATCGAAATGCATCGAGTCCCAGGCATAGTTGGCCTTCTTGGTGATCGCCAGTGCTGCCGAGCTAAGCTTCGAAAGGTCTTGTATTGCTTCCTGCACCGCCGGCTCAACCTCGGCGTCAGGCACGGCGCGATTCGCCAAACCGATGCGCGCCGCTTCTGCACCCGTAATGCTGCGCCCGGTAAGAATCAAGTCCGCCGCGTGCTTCTGCCCAACCAAAGCCGCCAGCGCAGTCGCCGCCACCGGCGGATAACATCCCAGCTTGATCTCCGGAAATCCCCATGTGGCGGTTTCCGAGGTGTAGACCAGATCGCAGACCATGGCCAGTTCCGCCCCTCCGCCCAGGCAATGGCCATGGACGGCGGCAATCGTTACCTTCCTGGCTCCCGATCAGGGCACGAATTACGCCGTGAAACCTGGCCAGCATGTTTTCCACTTTGTCGGGAGTGTGCGCGGCAACATCTACACCGACCGAGAACGCCTTCGCCGTGCCGCCCAATACCACCGTGGATAGATCAGCCCTCGTCTCGATCTCGGCCAGAGCCTGCGCCAGTTCGTCCATCATCGCGACATCAATCACATTGAGCGGCGGATGGTGCAGCGTAAGACGTGCAGCCGGAGGCTTGAAATCGAGCGTGATGCGTGAGCGCGTGAGTGTCTCAGTGGCCATGGTTACTTCGATCTTGTCCAGAATCCGTCTCGGTCGTATTCGCGGATGGCCTCCAACTCTTCGGCACTCGGCTCCGGGGTAGAAGTCACGTTGTCGGAGACTCGCAGTGGCCATCCTGTAGAGCGCAGCACGTCTTCAACCTCTACGCCCGAGTGCGTGGACGACAAATAAGCTTCGCCATCCTCGCCGAAGCGTAGCACCGCTTTGCTGGTAATCACTGCTGCCGGACCGCCGCGCGGCAGGCCCACACGCTGCCGCCATCCGCGACCGTCGCCATTACCGGGACTAGTGACGTACGAAACCCGCTCCGGCAGGCGTTCCTGGCTGTGTTCCAGCAACACCACAAACCGTTGCGCCAGCGACGCGATATCGCACGCGCCACCCGATCCCGGCAGCCGCGTCGTACCCTTTGGCCCGCGCACTTCGGTGGAGTTCAGATTGCCGAATCGGTCCACTTCCGCCGCTCCCAGAAATCCCAGGTGGACGCGTCCGGATTGCAGCAGGCTCATGACGCCAAGCATGTCCAGGCACTGGGTTGCGTTCTTGATGTTGGCAGGATCAGCCATGGTGTAGATCAGTTCCGGCGACGGCGTGCTGCGAATGACGCCGTTTTCAAACAATCCAACAGCATTGGGAGCGTGCGTCTTCTTGGCCACCACGAATGCGATCAGCGGCAGCCGCATTCCGACGAACACCACTTCACCGTCGCGGATCTCACGCGCTGCGCTGACCACCATCAGCTCACCCGGCGTGTAAGCCCGCCTCTCCGGAATAACGGTAGTCATCGCCATAAGCCAACTGACAACCGGGAACTCAGAACTGAAAACCGGGTTTTTGGAAAACGATCCGCCCGCACCGGCAAGACACTACAAATTAATCGCCGACTTGCGGACCTCACCGATCGAACCCAGCGGGTCCCGAGCACCCTCCTTGGGCGCAATCCACTTCTTCTCGTTGCTGATAATGTCCAAGAGCAACTTCTTGTCTTCAACCGACGGCAGATATTCCAGCAAGTGCTGCGCGTAGCCAGGATCGTCCAGCGCTTCCCCGCTTTCGGCATGAAACTTCTGCCCGGCCCAGCTCCCGATGTTGCGGTTAAACTTGATATGCGGCGCGTAAAGCTTTGGCTGGCCAGGTTTTAGGAAGCTATTGAAGCGGGCGATCAGGCCCGCCACTTCATCCCGATAGAGGCGGCGGTTGTAGTCGTTCAGGTCGTCGAGGTCCGCCGCCTGTTCGTTTTTCGGCTCGTCATAGCGACCCTTGATTCCCCATACATAGGCCCAATGGGCGGATGAAGAGTGATCGGTGCCGAACAGGTCATACGAACTTGAAATCCATTTGTTGAGATACTTCTGGATCAGCCAGCCCGGAACCACGCCTGCCTCTACGATGCGGCGCAGACCATCGTTGCCGGTTCCCATATGGAAGGCTTCCTCGCGCAACATGTACGACATGGAGCGGCCCAAGGGAGCGAAGGCGGAATATTTGAACATCTGCAACTGGAATTTACCGTCGCGGTCCACGAAGTCGGTGTAGGTGAAAAAGTCCATCCAGTTATCGACATCAACGTTGAAGGCTCCCAGCAGGCGCTTATTCTCAAACGCCCGGCGCTCCAGCATTTTCTGCGCCTCGACTTTGCCGGAGTAGCCGAAGTGGTCCACCAGCAAAGCGCACATCTGCCAGCCATGACGCATTTCCTCGATCATGACCCGGGTGATGGCGCGGCGGTCCCAGTCGGTGGGCGCGCTTTCGAACAGATAGCGCTGCTGCTCCACGCTGGCGAACTCCGTGTCACCCTGGTACACGATCATATTGATGAGAGCATCGCGCATCTGCTGGGTGGGCACCTGGCGCAGGTTCTCCCACTTGCGGCGGCCCTTGTAGGATCCAAACTGGATTTCCTCAGTCTCGATCGCTCCGAACAGCGTGTCGAACTTGAAGCTGGCAATCTCATCGTGATTGACGCCAATCTCTTTGCGCCAATCGTCAAAGAGCCCGACCCAATCGCTAAAGGTGCCGATTTTTGCTACTTTGCCTGGCATAAGTCCAAACCTCTTAAACCACTAAGGACACGAAGGTACACAAAGGAAGTCCCCACTGACGCACTCCTTCGTGGTACTTCGTGTCCTTTGTGGTTTACGCTTTTCACTCTGAATTCCGGGAACGGCCGCTATTTCGCCTTGAATACTGCCGGCCGCTTCTCCACGTAGGCCGCCAGCCCTTCTTTGGCATCCTCGCTCTGGAACAGGAGCTGCTGATTCTCGCGCTCGACAGCCAGCGCCGATTCCATCGGTATTTCCCAGCCCGTCTGCACCGCGCGCTTGATGCGGCCTACTGCTTTCGCAGCTTTATTCGGCGGGCAGAACTGGCGGGCGTATTCCATGATGTTCTCCATGAAATTGTCGCGTTCGTAGATGTCGTTGACGATGCCCAACTCTTTCGCTTCCTCGAAAGAGAATGTGTTGCCCGTCACCATCAGTTCGATGGCCTTGCTCTTACCCACGATGCGCGACAGCCGCTGGGTGCCGCCGGTGCCGGGCAGCACGCCCAGATTCACCTCCGGAAGTCCGATCTTGCCCGCATCCTGGCGCGCAATGCGGATATCGGCCGCCATGGCAATTTCCAGCCCGCCCCCCACGCAATGCCCGTTCAACGCCGCGATCACCAGCTTGGGCGTGTGCTCGAGGCGCAGCAAAGTCTCATTGGCATGCAGGCAAAAGTAGTACTTGAACGTGGGGTCGACGCTGACCAGCATCTTGATGTTCGCCCCGGCAGAGAAGAATTTATCGCCCGCCCCAGTGAGGACGATCACGTAAACGTCGTTACCCATCCGTGCCTTGAGAATGGCTTCATCGAGTTGCCGGTTCATCTCGTAGGTGTAGGTATTGGCCGGTGGATCACACAGTTCGATCACCGCCACCCCGGCATCGACGCGGTAGTTGATCAGTTGTTTGGTAGTTTCGCCGCTTGCCGGCTGTACTGTCGTCGCCATATTCGTGCTCCCTTTCGCAATGGTTAAGATGTCGCTTTCAGCTTGATATTGCCGGCTTCTTCCTCTGCGCTCCTTTGGAGGAAGGCCGCCCGATGCCCTGGAGAAAAATGTCTCCCATCTCACGCGCCAGTTCGGGGGCGCCGGCATCCCCGCGCGGGTTGTACCAGGTGTAAATCCAGTTCATCATGCCAAACAGGCTGAGTACTGCGGTCCGGCTGGAAAATTCCAGACCGCGTGCGGCCTTGTAGTTGTCGAGCAGTCCCATGCAGATGCGGTAATACTCGCGCTTGATGGCCGCGATCTCCGCCCCAAAGCCGTTCTTCAGCACATCATCCTCGTGGGAAAGAACTTTCATCGCTTTCTGGTTGGCCAGGAAGTACTCGAGGTGATTCACAATGAACACGCGAATCCGCTCGGCCGGGTCCGCAACCTTTTCCAGGCGCGGGCGCAAGCGATCCACGATCGTGGCGAAGGCGTGTTTCTGAATAAGGTACAGCAGTTCTTCCTTGGATTCGAAGTAGTAGTACAGGCCGGAGAGCGAAACGCCGCTGGCGCGGGAAAGATCGCGCATGGACGCGGCCGCATAACCCTGGTCGCAGAAAACGTTGGTCGCATGCACCAGAATGCGGGCCAGGCGGCGGTCAAAACGGGTCTCCAGACGCGGCCCGGAAATTGCACCGCGGCGTCGCGGCGAAGGTTGCGATTGAATGGAAGAAGCAGTCGCCATTGTTCGAACGTTCGTTCAAATCATATCAGCGCTGGGCAGAGCGTACAAGCGCAATTAACCTATTTTGATGGCGAGTCTCGCTCGACCAGCGAAATGCGTTTCACCAGGTTCCGACTGAAATGATTTGGGCCGGAGGATCTTTTGCGCCGGCACTGAGCGCCAGAACAAGGCAAGAAATCAGGGAGAGCAGAATTCTGCGTCGCGGGATCACGCCGTCTTATTTAGCACAGAATGAAGGATGTCACTATTGTCGACCCTAGTTCCGAACGTCGGCCAGTAGTTGTTCCACTTCATGCTTAAGATCGGCCGTCAGCGGCAAGAGGGGCAAACGCGCAGGACCGCCGTAGTAGCCGTTCAAGTCCATCCCATACTTCATTCCCGGAATACCCAGTTCGCTCCCCACACGCTGGGCCGCGCCGACGATCCGCTCCTGTTTCAGGCGAGCCAGACCGGCGTCGCCTTCCTTCCAGGCGGCATAAATTTCGTAGCAGGCGGTCGGAGCCACATCGGCAAAGGCCATCACACCGCCCACCGCGCCCGCCTGTAACGAGGGCTCCAGTTTCTGCGCCAGACCGGCCAGGATCTGAAATCCCACTTCCTTCTGCCGGGTCTTCATTCCACTTACCACGGTCACAGCGGCCGACGATGGTTTGGTGCCGCCCAATCCCGCGACCTGCACCAGTTCCCCGCCCTGCCCGTTAGTGCCGCTGGACGCCTTGAGCATGCGCGGGGTCACGGCATCAAAAGTTTCGGTAACCGTAACCGAACGCTTCACATGCCGGGTCGATTCCGCCATCCTTCGAATTTTCTCCACGTCGCCGCCCGACTCCTTCATCCCAATGATGTTGGGATGGTCTGCCAGCTCCACTGCCACCTCCGCCGGAATGTCGTATCCGGTGAAGCCGGGAACGTTGTAAATCATTACCGGCATCGGCGAGCGGTCCGCGACCGTGCGATAGAAGGCCAGCATGTTCGCCGGCTGCATCTGCTTCTTGTAGAAGTGCGGCGTGCGTACCAGGGCAACGTCATAGCCGAGGTCAGCCGCATACTCGGTCAGGCGTAAGGTCTCGCTGGCGGACTCGATGCCCGTGCCGGCGATCAGGACTTTGCCCGGCGCCGCGGCCTCCCGCGCCACTTTCAAAACTTCGCGCCGCTCTTCGTCGGAGAGCATGATGGCCTCCCCGGTCGAGCCCAACACCACCAGTCCGGCGGCGGGCGTCTTCGAATAGCGCTCGACGTTATGCTCGAGTTTTTTGAAATACACGTTGCCGTCAGGATAGAAGGGCGTCGTGAGAGGAGGAAAAATACCGTGAAGTAGCATGGGAGTCAGTGTAAGCGCTGAAAGTCTTCGCCTAGAAGCTTATCAAATCCGCGATGTCATCCTGAGCGGAGCCGCAACTTCGCGAAGCGAAGTTCCGGCGGAGTCGAAGGACCCCTACCGCGACCGGGCCGTGTGCGCGCAGGGGACCTAGCAGACTCTACGCTGAACGCCGTTCCGCAGGCGGCACGAAATGCGCGGCCGGCACCGCGCCAATCTGCACCAGCAGGCCCAACTGGTCCCAGTTGTCCCAGCCCTCGACAATCTTTCCGTCAGAGAACCTTTGGATCGAGGTGCCGGTAATGGTGGCTTTCTTCCCGGTCGGTAAGAATCCCAGAAATTCGCCCTGGTGGGTCATGGTCGCGGTCCAACGGGCCGCCACTTTATCCCCTTGCTCAAGGACGTGATCGATCTTTACTTTGAGATCCGGAAATGCACGGCGGAACTCGGCGGCAAAAATCCGGAACTGCTCGCGTCCGATGACGGTGTCATGCTGGGCCTGGCCATGGCCGACGACGTCGGGCGACGCCATCTCATCGATCGTTTCCATACGCCCGTTATTCCACACTTCCTCAAACCAGCGGCGGATCAAAGCGCTATTCTCTTGTGCCATACCACACCTCCGAGGCCAAGCTAGCCTCTTCGGCTCTTCACTGTACGCTCGGCATGCAGGTGCTGCAATGCCTGCACCCGCAACTCTCCGCGCTGCAACGCCGCGATGCCTTCCGCCGCGGCCCGGGCGGCCGAGAGCGTGGTAATGGTCGGAATACGCGCCTGCACCGCCGCGCGCCGGATCGCCTTCTCGTCAAACCAGGGATCGAGGCCGTGCGGCGTATTCACGATGAGGTGAATGCGTTCACCTTTGATCAGGTCCACCACGTTGGGACGACCTTCCTTCACTTTGTAAACCCGTTCTACCGACATTCCGGCGGCCTCGAGCACGTCGGCAGTGCCGGCCGTGGCCACCAGCTTGAAACCCATGTCCACGAACTTGCGCGAAACTTCAGCCACGCCCGGCTTGTCGTGGTCGGTGACGCTGATGAAGACCATGCCTTCGGTAGGCAGCTTCTGTCCGGCCGCCGTTTGCGCTTTGGCGAAAGCTTCGCCGAAGTTGTCAGCCACCCCCATGACTTCGCCGGTTGATTTCATCTCCGGACCAAGAACAGTATCCACGCCGGGAAATTTGTTCCAGGGGAATACCGGAGACTTCACGTAGTAGCAGTGCCCGGTGTCGAGATCGGCGCCGCGTTCGATAAATTCGGGCAGGAATTCGCGCAGCTTGCGCCCCGTCATCAGCCGGGCCGCAATCTTCGCCATCGGCACCCCGGTCGCCTTCGATACATAAGGCACGGTTCGCGAAGCCCGCGGATTCACTTCAAGAACGTAAACCTTACCGGCGCCCGTGTCGGAGAGGGTCGGAGCCTGCCCCGAGCGCAGTCGAGGGGACCCGCCCGGAGGGGCCGAAGGCCCCTCTGCATTTACACTCGCGCGCGGAATCGCAAACTGAATATTCATCAACCCGACCACTTTCAACGCCCGCGCCAGTTTAAACGTGTACTCGCGCATTCGCTGCAGCAGGTGCTCGGGAATGTCCACCGCTGGCAACACGCACGACGAGTCGCCGGAGTGGATGCCGGCTTCTTCAATGTGCTGCATAATGCCGCCGATCACGACGTCTTCGCCATCCGAGAGCGCATCCACGTCCACTTCGATCGCGTCTTCGAGGAAGTGATCAATCAGCACCGGCCGGTCCTGCGAATACTCGACTGCTTCCTTCATATAGCGGACGACCATCTCTTCGTCGTAGGCGATTACCATGGCGCGCCCGCCGAGAACGTATGACGGCCGCACCAGCACCGGATATCCGACCCGGTTCGCGCCCGCCACTGCTTCCTCCACCGAAGCGGCCATCGCGCCCGGGGCCTGCGGAATCTCAAGCTCATCGAGCAACCTGCCAAAGCGCTTGCGATCTTCCGCCAGATCAATCGACTCGGGAGACGTACCGATAATGTTCACTCCCGCCGCCTTGAGCGGCAGCGCCAGATTCAAAGGCGTCTGCCCGCCAAACTGAACGATGACACCGACCGGCGCTCCGGAAGAAGCTTCGTGCTCGCAGATGGCGAACACGTCTTCCAGGGTCAAAGGCTCAAAGTAGAGTCGATCGCTGGTGTCGTAATCGGTCGAGACCGTCTCCGGATTGCAATTGATCATGATGGTCTCGTACCCATCGTCGCGCAGCGCAAACGCGGCATGACAGCAGCAGTAATCAAACTCAATTCCCTGCCCGATGCGGTTGGGCCCGCTCCCCAGGATGATGACTTTCTTCTTCGCGGTGGGCGCGGCCTCGTCCTCTTCTTCGTAGGTTGAGTACAGATATGGCGTGTAGCTTTCGAATTCAGCGGCGCAGGTGTCCACCCGCTTGTAAACCGGAGCAATGCCGTGCTTCTTGCGCAGATGCCGGACTTTCTCCTGCGAACCTTTGCCGTCGAGCCTCCACACTGCGGCCAGGCGTCCGTCGGAGAAGCCCATCCGCTTGGCTTCACGCAGGACCTCGGTCGGAATCGATTCCATGGGATGCTTTTCCAGCTCCAGCTGCATGTCGTTAATCTCTTTGAGCTGGTACAGAAACCAGGGATCGATGGACGTCATTTTCGCCAGTTGCTTGACGGTATGGCCCTGGCGCAACGCATAGCGCACGTACGAAAGCCGCTCGGGATGCGGTGTTACGAGCCGCTGGGTAAGGATCTTGGGCTCGATTTTCTGCGAACCTGTCTTCTTACCGGTGTCGAGAGCGCGCACGCCTTTCAGCAACGCTTCCTTGAAGGTGCGCCCTATCGCCATCACTTCCCCCACCGACTTCATCTGCGGGCCCAGGCTTTCATCGGCGCCGGGGAACTTTTCGAACTGCCACTTGGGAATTTTCACCACCACGTAATCGAGCGTCGGCTCGAAACACGCGGGTGTCTTGCGCGTGATGTCGTTAGGAATCTCATCCAGGGTGTAGCCGACAGCCAGCTTGGCGGCAATCTTCGCGATGGGAAATCCGGTTGCCTTGGAAGCCAGCGCCGAAGAGCGCGACACCCGCGGATTCATCTCGATCACCACCATGCGGCCGGTCGTGGGATGAACTCCGAACTGAATATTCGATCCGCCAGTCTCGACGCCGATCTCGCGGATCACCGCTATGGCCGCGTCCCGCATGGCCTGATATTCGCGGTCAGTCAATGTCTGGACGGGAGCGACGGTGATCGAATCGCCGGTATGCACGCCCATGGGATCGAAGTTCTCAATCGAGCAGATGATGATGACGTTATCTTTGAGATCGCGCATCACCTCGAGTTCGAACTCTTTCCAGCCCAGCACCGACTCTTCGATCAGAGCTTCGTGCACGGGAGAGAAGTCAAGTCCGCGGGCCAGCACGTCCAACATCTCTTCACGGTTGTAGGCGATGCCGCCGCCGCTGCCGCCCAGAGTAAACGACGGACGCACGATGACCGGAAATCCGATCTTGCCAGCAAATTCGAGACCATCTTTCAGATTGTTCACCAGCGCCGACTTGGGAACATCGAGGCCGATCTTCTGCATCGCGTCTTTGAAGTAAAGACGGTCTTCAGCCTTCTTGATCGCGGCCACGTTGGCGCCGATGAGTTGCACGTTGTACTTATCGAGCACGCCGCCGTCGGAAAGTTCAATCGCCAAATTAAGTGCGGTCTGTCCGCCCACCGTGGGCAGGATGGCGAATCCCTGGCCGCCTGACAGTTCACGCTCGATGCGAATAATTTCTTCCAGGTAATCGCGAGTGAGCGGCTCGATGTAAGTGCGGTCGGCGATCTCCGGATCGGTCATGATGGTGGCCGGATTGGAGTTGGCCAGTACGACTTCAAAACCCTCGGCCTTGAGCGCCTTGCAAGCCTGCGTCCCGGAGTAATCAAACTCCGCCGACTGGCCAATGATGATAGGGCCAGAGCCGATGATCAGGATTTTCGAGATGTCAGTGCGTCGCGGCATCAGATTGTGATCTCTAGCTCTTTCTCCAAAATAACTCTGTCATCCCGACCGACCCAGTTGATTCGCTTTGCGAATCAACTGGCGAGTGGAGGGACCTGCTTTCCCTTCCCTACCACTACCCTTTCCACTCCTCCATCATCTTCACAAAATCCTTGAACAGATAATGCGAATCATGCGGACCCGGCGAAGCCTCGGGATGATATTGCACGCAGAACAGCGGCAGATTCCGGTGCCGCATTCCTTCCAGAGTGTTGTCGTTCAAATCGATGTGCGTCAGCTCGACCTCACTCTGCGGCAGCGAATCGGGATCGACGGCGAAATTATGATTGTGCGCCGTGATCTCGATCTTCCCCGAGTGCAACTGCTTTACCGGATGGTTTCCGCCGTGATGGCCAAACTTCAGCTTGAAAGTTTTCCCGCCGAGCGCGATTCCGGTGAGCTGGTGTCCCAGGCAAATCCCGAAGATCGGCTGCCGTCCCATGAGGCGGCGAATGTTGTCCACCGCGTAGGTGCAGGGCTCGGGATCACCCGGCCCGTTCGACAGGAACACGCCATCCGGCTTCAGCGCCAGCACGTCTTCCGCCAGAGTCTGCGCCGGCACGACGGTGACCTTGCAGCCTTCGCCACGCAGCTTGCGCAAAATGTTCTGCTTGATGCCATAGTCGTAAGCCACCACGTGAAACCGCGCCGGCTCGTCTTTCACGCCGACAACTTCGTCCGGCAGATGCGAGCGCTCTCCGGTTTCCCAAAGGTAAGTGCTCTTGGTGCTGACCACTTTCGCCAGGTCGGTGCCGTCCATCTTGGGAATCGAGCGGGCTTTCGCCACCAACTTGTCGGCGTCGTCTTCCAGCGTGGACACGACGCCCCGCATTACGCCATGGTCGCGCAGATGGCGCACCAGGGCGCGCGAATCGATCTCCGCCAGCACTGGGATCTTGAATTGTTCGAGATATTCTTCGGCCACCTGCTGCGAGCGCCAGTTGGAGCTGACTTTGGAAAACTCGCGGACCACCAGACCCTCGATGTAAGGGCGCGTAGCTTCGTTGTCTTCGGCATTGGTGCCGTAGTTGCCAATTTCAGGATTGGTGAGGACTACAATCTGGCCGCAGTAGGAAGGGTCGGTGAAAATTTCCTGATAGCCAGTGATGGAAGTATTAAAAACGACTTCGCCGTAACATTCGCCTTTGGCGCCGTATCCTTTGCCTCGGAAGACTTTGCCGTCTTCGAGCGCAAGCGTAGCTTGCATTCATGCTCCAGGGAGTGGATTTTCAGAATTTTAGCAGGGATACCGAAATCGCGAAACAAATGATTTCGATTTTGTCGATCTTCTTTGCGCCCTTTGCGGATTCCCTTTGCGTCCTTCGCGGTTCAACGCTTTTACCGCAAAGATCGCAAAGGACGTCCGCAAAGGACGCAAAGGGGCAGCTACCGCACTCTTCCCATCTTGTCCATCGGCCAATACCCGAACACAGCCTTGCCGTAGATATACCCAATGTTCACCGGCCCAAAGTCACGGCTGTCGTTCGACATGGTGCGATGGTCGCCGAGCACGAAGTAGCTGTTGGGAGGCACCACAATCTCGGCATAAGACCGCTGGTCGGCGTAGGCGGGGGGAACATAGTCTTCTTCGAGCGGCTCTCCGTTGACGAACACTTCGCCTGATTCAATCCGGATACGGTCCCCCCCAAGCCCGATCACCCGTTTGATAAAGCTCTTCGAAGGATCGCGGGGATAACGGAATACCACGATGTCGCCACGCTGGATGGCTTCCAGCCGGTACACGTACTTGTTGACGAAGATGCGTTCCTGGTCATCGAGCGAGGGCATCATGCTGGTGCCTTCTACCTTCACCGGCTGGTAAAGAAAAATGATGATGAAGGCTGAGATAGCCAGGGAAACGATCAGATCGCGCAACCAAACCGAGAGCACCGGCAATGCGCGGGACGGAACCGCCACCTTGTTGGGGCGGGGACGGGATTCCGCTGGGCGGTCTGGTTCCGGCATGCTGCTTTTTATTATACGGCTCCGGCTGGCATGGTTGAAGCTGGTCGTCAGGGTTCCCCCCCAATTTCCGCGGTTACCTTGGGGCCACTGCCGCGGCATCGCAATTGGAGTTACAATCATTACAACGAGGGCGTTCGAATCATGTTGAAGCGCGGGTTATCACTTGCCTGCTTAGGGCTGCTTGTTTTTGCCGTGTCCGCTCCCTGGGCCATATCTCAGCAGGATGGGGCGGTGCCGAAATACAATACGGGTCCGCCCGCCAAGGGTACGACTCTGCCTCCGATTCTGGGCCGGGAGCAGCTCTGGGGCGCAAACGCCCAGTACCCTTTTCAAAGCCATGCCTACGAATTGGCGGCCAAAATCCCTGTCGTATTGCATCAGCAACCCTGCTATTGCTACTGCGACCGCGGGATGGGTCACAACAGCCTGCATAGCTGTTTCGAGGGGACTCACGGCGCCGAGTGTTCCGTTTGCCTGAAAGAGCTCTACTACTCCTATTCCATGCACAAGAAGGGAAAGACTGCCGCCCAGATTCGGCAGGGCATTATCAAGGGCGAATGGAAGGAAGTAGACCTGCAAACGGCGGCCTCCATTAACTGATGGCGGGTGCTCAGCCTGAAGGCTAGGTTGACGGAGAGGCGAATCCGCGTATAACCTGCTGATTCAAGTTGGTTCAGGCTTTTCCACAGGGGATATCCGAGGCTCCTTGACCAACAGTCATAACCCTGTCGGTCGAAATTGGCTAAAACTCGCGCTGATGTTTCAGCCGGTTTCTTCCAAGGATATGAAAAAGGAGAGATTACGAAGAGTTCAGGAAGAGTTTTGCGGATGGCCCAAAAGACCACCGCTAAAAAGCCGATGAACGAAGATCCGCGTTTTGCACAGGCTGTGCAAAACTATGAGACCGGACTGCGCGCCATGCAGGAGCGCAAATTCGACAAAGCCAGGGGCCTTCTTCAGAAGGCCATCGCTGGCGCCAGCAAGGAATTGGCCGACCGGATCTCGGTTCACCTCAATACCTGCAACCAGCATCTGGAGCGCTCCGCCACCCAGTTCAAGACCTCGGAAGAGCACTACGACTATGCCGTCTCGCTGATGAATGTGGGCGATTACGTCACCGCTCGTGAGCATCTGGAAAAGCTCTCCAAGCAGGTCCCCAAGGCCGACTATGTGGCGTATGGGATGGCCGCCCTCGATTGCCTGACCGGCCACCTGGAAGACTCGCTCCGTCATCTCGATGAGGCCATCCGGATTACCGCATCTCTTCGCTTTCAGGCGCGAAACGACTCCGATTTCCAAAACCTGGCGGAAGATCCCCGCTTTACCGAGCTACTGTATCCCGACCCAGGGGCTGAGTTCTCTCCCGAATCAGCCGTTCCTGAGGACAATGGCTAACCGTGGCTGTGCCTGATTCCCCGCGCCGCTCCCCGCGATGGTCGCGGGGCAATGCGTCGTCAACTCGCGGTCTGCGCGTCGTCGCCATCGGAGGCGGCACTGGCCTTTCCACCCTGCTCAAGGGGCTCAAGCGCTACGTCACTCGTCCCGGTGCGCCGGAGACGCCGGGCCAACCCGAAATCAGCGAACTGTGCGCCGTGGTCACGGTCAGTGATGACGGCGGCTCCAGCGGACGCCTGCGCAAAGAGCTCAACATGCTCCCGCCGGGAGACATTCGCAACTGCATCGTCGCTCTGTCCGAAGACGAGGCCCTGCTGTCCCGCCTTTTTCAGCATCGCTTCGTAAAAGGATCAGGCCTCGAAGGTCACAGCTTCGGCAACCTGTTTCTGGCTGCATTGACCTCCGTCACCAGCGATTTCAGTGAGGCCGTCCGCCTGTCTTCGGAAATCCTGCTCACCCGGGGACACATTTATCCCGCCACCACTTCCCACGTCGAGCTCGAGGCCTTGATGGAAAACGGCGCTAGGGTTCGGGGCGAGACCAAGATCACGGCCAGCAGCGGCCGGATCAAGCAGCTCTTCCTCGACCCTCCCGATGTTCAGCCCCTTCCCCAAACTTTGGAAGCGATGGCACGCGCCGACCTGATCACGCTCGGCCCCGGCTCCTTGTTCACCAGCCTCATTCCCAACGTCCTGGTGCCCGGGATCGCCCAGGCCATGGTGAATTCCGCGGCGGTCAAGGTCTATGTCGGCAACTTGATGACGCAAGCCAACGAAAGCCTGGGACTCACGGCCGCCGACCACATTCGGGCATTGAATCACCATGCCCAGGTCAAGCGCATTTTTGATTTTGCGCTTATCAACCGCGCCCCTGCGCCCCCGGCCCTGAAGGCCAAGTACGCGCTCGAAGGCGCCAATCAGATAGTGGCTGACCTCGAAGCCATCGAAGAGCTGGGAGTCATCCCAGTGCTGGGCGACTACCTGGACGAGAAGGACATGGTGGCCCGCCATCTGACCGATCGGATTGCGACGGATCTGATGGAACTGGTGGCCCAGGCCCCAGGTGGAACCCGAGCCGCCACCCCGTAACCAGCGGTGTGTGGGGGTGGACACTCCTGTCCGACGCCTTTGATTTGGCCTTTGACTTTATTTCGTGGGCCTCATTCTCCATCCTCCCAGCACCCGGAGCGACAAACAAAAGTCACAGGCGTCGGACAGGAGTGTCCGACCTACACCGGCTGGTAACCACCGTAACCCTGCCCGGCACAGAGCTCTCGCGGTATATTGGATCGAATGCCGAAGGCCAATAACCATCCGCCGCGCACCCCCAAGACTGCCATCGCCATCCTGGCCGCGGGCAAAGGGACCAGGCTGAGGTCGAAACATCCCAAGGTGCTGCATGAGGTCGGTGGGAAACCGCTTCTGGCCCACGTGATCGCAGCCGCGGCCAAAGTGGTCCCGGCCAGCGACGTATTCGCCATCATCGGATATGAAGCCGACCGGGTCCGCAGCGCGGTGGCCGCTTCGGGCATAGGATTCGTTCTTCAGCGGGAGCAGCGCGGCACCGGACACGCCCTGATGGTCGCCCGGGAAGCGCTCGCCCCCTACGATCTGGTCATCGTGCTCTCCGGCGATGCCCCGCTCATCACCGCACAGACCATCGAGCAGCTGCGCGATTTCCATCTTTCGAACAAGGCCGCGATGACCTTGCTCACCGCCCATCTGGAAAGCCCCAGTGGATACGGAAGAATCGTCCGCAAAAAGGCCGGCAAGGCCGAGGTCAAGGCGATCGTCGAACAAAAGAACCTGACGCCGGCCCAGCAGAAAATACATGAGATCAACGCCGGCTTCTACGCTTTCGACGTCAGGTCTTTGTTTGACCGCATAGACAAACTAGGCACCGACAATCATCACGGCGAGTTTTACCTCACTGATATGGCCGCAATTCTGGCTAAAGGCAAACAGCGTGTGGTCGCAGTGCAAGCCCACAACGCCTATGAAGTCCTGGGCGGCAACACTCGCGCCGAACTCTCCGAGATCGACCAGCACATGCGCCTGGCCAAGTGCCGGCAGTTGATGGACCAGGGTGTCACCATTCTTTTTCCCGAAAGTTGCGTCATCGACAACGACGTCGAGGTGGGCACTGATACCGTCATCGAACCGAGCGTCCAGCTGCGGGGCACGACCCGCGTCGGCAGCGACACGCGTATCCATTCTTTCAGCGTGATCATGAGCTGCGAAATCGGAGACAACGTGCTGGTCCAGGCCGGCTGCGTGTTGGAACATTCTGTGATCAGGGCCCGTGCCTCGCTCGGCCCCTACAGCCATCTGCGGCCAGGTTGCGAAGTCTGCGAAGACGCCCACATCGGAAATTTCGTTGAGCTGAAGAAGACCCGCGTCGGCAAAGGTTCGAAAGCCAACCACCTGACCTATCTGGGAGACACTGAAGTCGGCGAAAAAGTAAATATCGGCGCCGGAACCATCACCTGCAACTACGACGGCGTGAACAAGCACAAGACCATTATCGAAGATGGCGTGTTCGTCGGCAGCGACAGCATCCTGGTTGCGCCCGTCCGGATCGGCAAGGGCGCCTACGTCGCTGCCGCCACCACCGTCACCGAAGATGTTCCGCCGGATTCCCTCGCCCTGGGCCGCGCTCGCCAGATCGTGAAAGAAGGCTGGGCCCGAACAAAACGAGAAAAAGCTCAAGCGCAAAAAGCCAAATAGCAATGTCATCCTGAGCGGAGTAGCGGCTTCGCGAAGCGAAGCAGCTGCGCAGTCGAAGGACCCCTATGAGCCCATGTAGGCGCGAGCGTCCCGCTCGTGCTGGCGGCCCGAAAGCCCTGGTCCACCCAGTTTCCTGAGAGTCCCATCCTGGTAGTTCATCTACGACGCAGGGGTCCTTCGACTCGCTGGATCGCCCGCCGGCCGCGATCCAACTCGCTCGGGATAACAGAGGTTGAAAGTTGAAGAGGTTGAAAAAGAAAGCGCCGGGCTTGCGCCCGGCGCCTGCACGAGCGGGACGCTCGCGCCTACATTGCTACTTTGAGACCGCCGCAAACAACGGCGAATGCATCAACCCCTGAAACTGTTTGTCGTCAGCCTTGAAGTGCATCTGCAGGTCGGAACTGTCCGAATTGACGGTGACGTTATCCAGCGCCAGCTTTTCCGTCGGCGTAGCCGACATCTTTTTGTAGAGCATGCCCGCCTTCAAGAGCGAGGACAGCGTGGTTGCGGTCATCGAATCGGAAGTCACCACGTCCAGATCGAAATTCACCCCGTTCTGAAAGTTCATGGTGTAGCGCGAACCCAGAATGCGCTTTTTGACGGTGTCGTAGTCGGCCAGCCCGGCGGCATCGCCCAGGACTGAGTGCAACATGTTCTGCGTTCCCTGCTGATCGAGCACGCTCCACACCGTACCGGAATCGACCGAGCCCATCATGTCCGCGATCTGGGTATTGGCGTCCAGGCTGTAGGAGTAGCCGTCGCGGGCATCCAGGGCGCCGCGCAAAGCGCCGCTATCTCCGAACAGCAGCGTGCTGTCATCCAGAAAGGTCATCTGCATGCCCGCGGGCATGGGATAAATATCGGAATTGCGCAACTTGATCGGCTTCACTTTGCGCAGCCGCATTTTCTTCAGCACCGCCGCCATGGCGAACTGCCCTTGCGCCACACCTACGACCCGCACTCCCTGCTTGCCGCTGCGATAGGAAGCGAACGTAAGCTGCTCCACATCTTTGTCCGGATCAATGCCTACGCCTCGCAGCGCGCCTTCAAATTCCTTCAGACTAGGCGGCAAAACCTGTTGCTTCAGGGCCATGGCGGTATCGGAATTCTTGAGCGCGCGATAATCCACCGAGATGATCTGCTGAATGTCGGAAGGAATCACGGTGCGCGCCGAACTGCCCAGCGGCATTGCCCATGCCGTAGCGCCCAGTAGGAGAAGAACACAAAGACCGCCCTTGACTGTTGTCATGAACTACCTCGAGGAATATGTGCCGTTAGATGCGATTGATATCCGTATTGTATGCCCATTTTGCGGCAGATAAGCCAAACGAAAGGGCAGGTCTTGTGATCAGAGAGGTGCATGGCAGGCCGCCGTCAAATAGCCAGGGCGGCAGCCTTCTTCCGGGTCTCCGCGGCGAAGGAGCTGTCTTTCAGCGACTCCAGATTAATCTCCACGTTGGCCAGCGCGCCTTGAATACCCGCCCGCGCCAGGGCGGTAGCCGTGGTCAGGTCCGATTTCATGTTCGGATTCGTAATCGGTAGCAGGCGCTCGACGATCCCCGCCACTTCCCTGGCCCGCTCCGCTACACCCAGGGGGACGCTGGTCGCTTGCCTTAAAGCCGCGTCAATGTTGCCGTCCGCACGGGCCGCTCCCTTGGCCTCCTTGTAAGCCTTCATGACCGCATTGTAGGACTCGGCGTCGGCATCGATCGCAGCTTTCAATTCTTCGCGCAATTGCGAAAGCCTGGCAATCGCCTCGCTCAGCTCGCGCTCGTGCTGGACGTAAGCTTTCTTGCCCCGGGACATGGACGCCACCATGGTCGCAAGCCCGGCCGCCATCGCACCGCTGGCCGCCGCCGCGCTGCCGCCGCCAGGAGTGGCCGTCGGCGCAGCCAGCTGTTCCACAAATGGCTCGACGCCGGCCCGTAGCCCGCCAATCGCCGTCTTCCCACCCATCACCGCCGCCAGGCGATTTTCCAGAATCAGTGACGAATCGAAATTCTCCACCTGCAAAAACCATTCCGCCGCCGATTCCAGCGCCTTCTTCGGAATCAAACCAACAATCTCGCTGCTTACCGGCGTGACCCCGTAGCGGGCCGCTTCCCGCTTCACCACTTCGAATACGCGGTGGATCGGAGTCTGCTCAAAGTCGGTCAGGTTCATGGAGACCTGCGCCAGCCCGCGCACCAGGAATCCAGCACCCTTGACGAAGCGCATTCCACCACTCGAAAAACGGACTGCCTTGGCGATCTTCTTGGCGATCTCAACCTCGGGAGTGTTAAGAAAGACGTTGTAGGCAATGAGAAACTTGCGCGCGCCCACGACGGTGGCCCCGGCCGAAGGATGTACCCGCAGCTCCCCATAGTCCGGCCGGCGTGCTGGATTGATCGCGATGTCCGCTCGTATTCCCTCGAACTGGCCGCGCCGTATGTTCTCGAGATTCTGCCGCTCCGGCGAAGTTGCGGCGGCTTCGTAGAGATACACGGGAATCTGGTAGCGCTTCCAGATCTGTTCGCCGACATGCCGCGCCATTGCGACACAGTCTTCGATGGTCACGCCATCAATCGGAATGAACGGCACCACGTCCGCCGCACCCATCCTCGGATGTGCCCCCTGGTGCTGGTTGAGATCAATCAACTGCGCCGCTTTACCCACACCACGGATCGCAGCCTCCTGGATGGGCTCCCGCTCACCCACCAGCGTAATCACGCAGCGGTTATGATCGGCGTCCATCTCCCGATCCAGCAGGAAGACGCCGTCCATCTTCATGGCCTCGACGATGGCGTCAACCTTGACCTTGTCGCGGCCTTCCGAAAAGTTGGGAACACATTCGACGAGAGTTGACATACGGAAAGAAGAATATCACCTACTCCGTATCGCTAAAGTTGTCATCCTGAGCGCCGCCTTTCGTCCCGCGAAGCGGGATGAAAGCAAGCGAAGGACCTATGCATTCCCCGCCAGCGCTACCAATGCGAGAGGGGAAGACCATCGCTCACCCGGTATCGCTAAAGTTGTCATCCTGAGCGCCGCCTTTCGTCCCGCGAAGCGGGATGAAAGCAAGCGAAGGACCTATACATTCCGCGCCAGCGCTACCAATGCGAGGAGTGAAGAGCAAAGTAAACAGTTAACGATCAGAACTTAGCCAAGAGTTGGCGCGGTCATCTCCAGGCAATGCAGAGGTCCTTCGTCCGACGAGAGCTGACATACGGGGAAAGGAACATAGCTCACCCGGTATCGCTAAAGTTGTCATCCTGAGCGCCGCCTTTCATCCCGCGAAGCGGGATGAAAGCAAGCGAAGGACCTATGTATTCCCCGCCAGCGCTACCAATGCGAGAGGGGAGGGAAGGTAGTAACGATCAGAACTGACCAAAGAGTTAGGCGCGATCATCTGCAGGCAATGCAGAGGTCCTTCGTCGGGAGACCTTCGCGCAGCGAAGGTCTCCGTCTCCTCAGGATGACAGAGCTTGAAATGGCCGTCTCCTCAGGATGACAAACCTTGAAATGGCTACTGCTGGGGCACAAAATCCTCCATCACCGCCTTGCGCATGAGGTCGGGCGGCAGCAAACCCTGCGCCAGAATGAAGTCGTGAAATTTCTTCTGGTTGAACTTCGCCCCCAGCTTGGCTTCCACATCCTTCCGCAAGGCGATCAGCTTGGTGTAGCCGTAGAAATAGCTGTTGGCTTGCCCGGGAGCGCGATAGGTGTAGCGCTCCACTTCCTCCTGGGCGAAGGCGTGCGATTGCACCACGTCCTGCTCCAGGACACGATACGCGTCCGCCGGTTGAATCTTTCCTGCCTGCAGCTCTGGATCGAGAAAAGCCCGCGCCGCCCGCAGCAGCCGGTAGTCCAGCGACACCAACTGCCCCTCCAGCGGCATGTAGGGCCGAATGAGATATTCCGAATAAAGCCCCCAGCCCTCCACATTCGTGCTGTTGAAAGCGTATTCAACGCGCGCCAGGGAAACTCCGTGTTCGACCATGGAGTCAAACTGCAATTCGTGTCCGGGCCGCGCCTCGTGCGCCGTGAGGGTCCAGGCCGCCGCATCGAAGGTGAAATCATCGTACTTCTCCGAGTTGATCTGCCCCGGTCCGGCCGGAATGTTCAGCGGCAACACGAACTCCCCCTTCTGCCCCGTATTATGCAGAAACGGCGGAGGCACCATGTGCGGCGCCGGCTGCTGTGCAGTCTCGGCCGCGGTGGCAATCCGGATTCGCGCCGGACGGTTGGGCAGCGTCACGATCTGATTGTCGACGATGATCTTTTCGATCTGCTTCAGCCGCTCTTCATAAAATGGCAGAATGGCGTCGCCCACCAACTGCTTCTTTTTCAGCTCGCGGATGACGTCGCGATAGTCACTCGATGGCAAGTGCCGTTGCTTGGCAATCTGCTCCGCGATCGGCTTCATCTCGGCCTGCAACTCACCGAACATCTGGTGCGCCATGGCGGCGATCTGGCCGGACGGAATGTCGATGCCGTAGTCTTCCAGGCGAAGGGCGTACTCTTCGGGTGGAAGACGAAAGTCGCCGCGGGCCTTGGGCAGCACGTTCGCCCTGGTCCACGCGTCATACTCGGTGAGCTGAGATTTGAGTTTGTTGTAAGCATCCTGCCAGCCGGTCAGCTTGTACTTCTGCAGCAGGGCGGCGATCCCCTCCATGTAGTTGGGGTCGCGGACGAGTTCGGTTTCAATCTCGGTGCGCGCGGGATAGACCACCCCCGGCTTGGCCATCTGCTCCATCACCCGCTGCTTAAGGATCGCCGTCAACGGCTTATACCCCGGTTCCAGACCGGCATATTTGCGGATACGGACCACGGCCGCCGCCCGGCGTTCCGAAGGGGTTTGTTCATCCAGCAGAATCTGCAGCCCGCGGAAGACGAAGCGGCTGGCATTGAGAAAATCCACTTTGTTCGCGCGCGCAAAATCCTGCTCCCTGAATTGCAGTTCGACTTTGCGGATCATGATCTCGAGGTCCTGCGCCACTTCCTTCTGCTTCTGTTGTCCAACCGCGCTCTTGAACGTCGAAATTACGGCCTCGGTCTCCTTCCGTTCCTGGTCTTCGTCGGCCAGCGTGGGCTGGGAAACTTCGGTATCGAAGCGGCTCAGTCCTTCGTCCGAGCCTTCTTCAGGGCTGTGCTTCATCTCGACCGCCAGCAACATGTTGGTGTACTTGTTGCTGGCGGCAATCCAATCCGCAGGTGCCTCTTGCGCACAAACGGGCAGGCACAACATGGCCACACTCAGGCCCAGAGCGATTTTGCGCTTCAACGTGGTCTCCAATCTTCAGTGCTTGTTTGATCTATCTTTGGCAAAGAATTTTCCGATTCCCAAACGCACCTGCACCGTATTGATCCCGGGATTGGGATCGCTCAACCCGGCGTTGGAAATATGCATGTAGCGCACTTCGACGCTCCAGTTGCGGGAGTCTCCCAGAAAGTGGGTGCCCAGCGCGACCGAGGACGTGAAATTCACCCGATCGGTCCCCGCCGGAACGTCGTGGCTGGTAAACAGGGTTCCCCCGCTGAGTTCAAGATAGGGCACCACTCGTCCTCGCGTGGCGAAGTTCCATTTCAAGTTCAGGGGATTGAAGCCGACTCCGTACGCGGTGTTGGCGGGCTGGAACACCAGAAACACAGGAACCGCATCCAGCGCATACTCGAATCTTCCTTCCAGAAATCCCGGGCCGTGGGGCCGGGTAAGAATCCATCCGTAACGCAGGCCCGCGTTCCACACCCCGGTATTCGAGGTGCCGCCAGCGACGGAGTGGCCGCCGCCGGTCCAAAGCTGCATTTCGTGACCACCATCCTCGACGCGGGCCTGGGCCCAGGACAGCGAAGTGCAGAACAAAAGTAGTATGCCCAACACTCTCGTCATGAACCCGTCACGATATCGTAAACCTCCAGAGATGACAAATTGTGTGGGTCGAAGGGAGTGGCCGACCCACACCCAGGTCACAGCCCCAGTCCGCCGTCCACGGCCAGTATCTGACCGGTGATGAAGTGGGGCGCGTTAGCAAAAAAAAGAACCGCAACCGCGATCTCTTCACCCCGGCCATTTCGCCGCATCGGAGTCTGACCGGCCATCTTCTTCATGAATGCCGCGGCCGCTTTTTCTCCCAGATCGATCATCCCCGGGGCCACGCAGTTCACCGCGATCTCGGGGGCCAGGGCTTTGGCCATCACTTTGGTCAGCATGTGGACCGCGGCCTTGGACGAGCAATAGTGAGCATGACTGGCCCAGGGACGCAGCCCGCCCAGCGAACCCATGTTGATGATCTTTCCCCGCCGCTCTCGCAAATACTTCAGCGCCTCGCGCGAAACCAGAAACGGGCCGCGCGTATTCGAAGCAAATATTGCGTCCCATTGCTTCAGCGTAAGTTCGCCGAATTCGGCGGTCTCGTAGTTGGCGGCGTTGTTGACCAGGATGTCGATTCCGCCCAACTCCTTCACCGTTTCCTTGATCGCGGACCTGACGCTCTTTTCGTCGGTGATATCGCAACGCAGGGCCACTGCCCGGCCCCCAAAGCTTCCCACGTCGATAACCGTATGCTGGGCCTCGCGCGCCGAGTTGCGAAAAGTGATGGCCACATCCGCCCCGGACTGAGCAAGCTGCAGTGCAATGGCCCGGCCCAGGCGTCGCGCCCCACCCGTGATGAGGGCGGTCTTGCCGGACAGAGGCTTGGAGCTGGCGGGATCCACGGTGAGATTGTAATTGAGAGCTGCAGTTGGCACTTAGCAATTAGCAATTGGCGAGGCACGGTTCGACGAAAACTACGTGCCAATTGCTAATTGCCAAGTGCTTTTTCTCTTGCTAAACTCCGCCCATGGCGGAGCTGCGCCAAGTCGTAGTCTATTCCCGCAAGGGCTGCCACCTTTGTGAGATCGTCAAGGAAACCCTGGCCAAACTGCAGCGGCGCGGCGGCTTTACCTGGCGGGAAATCGACGTGGAAAGCGACGACGAACTGCGCCGCCGATTCACCGACGAAGTCCCCGTCATCTTCATCGACGGTCACAAAGCCTTCAAATATCACATGGACGAGCGCGAATTCCTGCGTAAACTGGCCAGCTAGCCGCGAGAGATTTGAGATTGTGGATTGTAGAGTTCAGATTGCAGAGTTCAGATTACAAGGTGCGCCCCGCGGAAACCTCGCGCAGAGCTGAGACGGTTTAGAATCCAGCCGCGCAGCGGCGAAATAATATAGCCCCGGGCGCCAGCCCGGGGTAACCCAGGTTGAATTTGGCGAGTCCCTTTAGGGACGAAAGAGCCGCCGACTCCTTACCTTCCGGACCCTGACACGATCGGCTTGCACCCTCGGTAACATCCCCTTTTCGAATCCCCGCAATTAGCATTACGGACTAGCCTTCTCCGCAAATTGAGAAGCGAGGGAATCCACATGCGGAACAACCGATTTGCGTTTTATCTTCCCTTTCTCATCTTCCTCCTGACCTGTGTCAGCTACGCGCAATCCCTGGGCGACGTGGCTCGCCAACAGCGGCAGAAGGAGGCAAAAGACCCCCACGCCCCGCACAAGGTCGTAACCAACGACGAGATTCCCGAATCGCCCGACGCTTCCGCCAGTTCCTCGGATGACGCCGAAGGAACGCCCGAGTCCTCCAGGCCGTCAGCTTCGCCCACAGGAAAGAAAACGGCGGAACAGTGGAAGGCTGAGATCCAGGTAAGAATGGCAAGAATCGCGGCCATACAAAGCCAGGTGGACAAACTGAATGGCTCGGTGCATTTTGTCGAAGCCAATCGCTATTACAATGGCGTCCAATACAACCAGTATCAGCTGAAAAAGCAACAGGAAGCACAACGCCTGCAAAAGCAGTTGGAGACCGAGGAAAAGGCGCTGGGAGATGCGCAGGAATCCGCGCGCAAGGATGGTTTCGGAAGCGCGGTTTACGATCCCGGGAATTGACCCGGTCCGCGGGTGGAGTTCGATCACTCGCCCGTCAGAAACTTGAATTGCGCAGAAGTCAGGGGCACCACACTCAACCTTCCTTGCCGAACCAACGGAGAATCAGCAAAGAGCTTTTGTGCTTTGACTTCAGCCAGCGTCACGGGTTTGTCCAGTGACTGCCCCGCCTTGATCTTCACCTGGGGGTTCTTGGGGTCGGAAGCATCCACTGAAACCACCGACGCCGTCCCCACCGAGCTCTTCCGCTCGCCGGTCTCGTAGATTACCAGGCGGTCGCCTGGCTTCATCTCTCGCAGATGCTTCAATGCCACAGGATTCGCGACTCCATCCCAGACTGTGCTCTTGTCTCGTTGCAGGTCGGCAAATGAGTACGCGGTCGGCTCGGTCTTGAGTAGATAATCCATAAAAGGAGTTTGAGATTAGTGATCGTAGCTTGCAGATTGGAAATCCAAAATGCGCCGCTGTTCCAATCTGAAATCTACATTCTGAAATCTGCCATGCCCTACTGCGGCTTGTCGTTCGAATCCTTGTCCGGTTCTTTCGGCGGCGCCGGTTGGTCCTTCTTCGCCCCGGGATGCTCTTCGTAAATGGAATACTGCTTTGCCGGCCGTTTCATCTTGACCGTGATCTCTAACGTGGGCTTGTCGATGTCGTAATCGGCCCCAAAAGTCTGGAAACCGGATGCCAGCACCTGGACCCGCAACTTGCCGTAAGGCGCGCCGTCAAAGCTGGCCTTACCCTCGGCGTCGGTCTTGATCTGAAGTCCGCCATTGGACTGCTTCCCGTTCTTCTGCACGGGATGCATGACGACGCTGGCGTTGCGGATGGGCTTCCCGTTGTAATCCCGAACCACAAGGAAGTTCAGCATCGCCAAATCGTCCTGCGCCAGGGCCAACGAGGCCAGAAGAACCGTGGTTGCAAAGCCGATTGCGAGTTTCCTCATAGCCGACGTCAATTCTAAGCAGCCTTGAGCCTGCTGTCACCTGGGCAAGAGCGACGAAGGACGATCGTCCCTTGCCCGCGCTGCTGCGATGTTTATTCGTACCATATAAGAGCATTAAGATCAACAGGTTACACGCGTAGTCCCCGGATCCGGTTGACAATGTCTGAACGTCCTCAGTACAATTAGCACTCGCCAACAATGAGTGCTAACAAGCTGTTTGGCGAGCAGGTTTCCTGCAATTAAACCCTGGATCGCAACTCAACACGAACGAAAGGAGTCAGCAACTATGGCCAAGTTTACCCCGTTACACGACCGCCTGTTGGTCCGGCGGATTGAAGAAGGTGAAACCACCCGTGGTGGCATCATCATCCCCGACAGCGCCAAAGAAAAGCCGCAGGAGGGCGAAGTCATCTCCGTCGGCAAAGGCAAGAGCAACGACGAAGGCAAGGTATTCCCCCTGGCAGTCAAAGAGGGCGACCGCATCCTGTTCGGCAAGTACTCCGGCACCGAAATCAAGCTGGATGGTGAAGATTTCATCATCATGCGCGAAGAGGAAGTCCTGGGCATCCTGACCGGCGCCGCCAAGAAAGAGCTCGCCGGATCGCGCCGCTAACTTGTTTTTGTTGTCGTCGTTTTTGTTGTCATCCTGAACGAGCGCCGATTTTGCGCGAGCGAAGGATCCAAGTGAGCGACCGCGCGTTCCGTGAGCCAAAGCGAACGGAACAATAAGCGCGACGCGAACATCCATATTCGCAGGCCAAGCCTGCCATCACAAGCGAAGGAGATTCAGATATGGCAAAGCAGATCGTACATGGCGAAGAGTCGCGACAGGCGATTCTCCGCGGCGTCAACTTACTGGCTGACGCGGTAAAAGTCACTCTCGGCCCCAAGGGCCGCAACGTGGTCATTGAAAAGAAATTCGGTTCACCGACCATCACCAAGGACGGCGTCACCGTGGCCAAGGAAATCGAGCTGAAAGATTCGCTCGAAAACATGGGCGCACAGATGGTTCGTGAAGTGGCGTCCAAGACTTCGGACGTTGCCGGCGACGGCACCACCACCGCCACCGTTCTGGCCCAGGCGATCTATCGCGAAGGCGTGAAGACCGTCGCAGCCGGCGCCAACCCGATGGCCATGAAGCGCGGCATCGAGAAAGCGATCACCACCATTTGCGGCAGCCTGGACAAGGAAGGCAACCGCATCAAGGGCGAGCTGGACAAGTTCTCCAAGCCCGTCACCGGCGACATGATCGCGCAAGTCGGCACGATCAGCGCCAACAATGACGAGACCATCGGCAACATCATCGCCCAGGCGATGAAGAAGGTCGGCAAGGATGGCGTCATCACCGTCGAGGAAGCCAAGACCCTCGAGACCCAGCTGGACGTGGTTGAAGGCATGCAGTTCGACCGCGGTTATCTCTCTCCCTACTTCGTAACCGATCCCGAGCGCATGGAAGTGGCGCTTGAGAACGCGTACATCCTGATCAACGAAAAGAAAATCAGCTCGATGAAAGACCTGCTGCCGCTGCTGGAGCAGATCGCGAAGAGCGGCAAGCCGCTCCTGATCGTGGCGGAAGACGTCGAAGGCGAGGCCCTGGCCACGCTGGTCGTCAACAAACTGCGGGGCACGTTGCAAGTCGCGGCCGTCAAGGCTCCCGGCTTCGGCGATCGCCGCAAAGCCATGCTGCAGGACATTGCCACCCTCACCGGCGGCAAGGCCATCACCGAAGACCTGGGCATCAAGCTGGAGAACGTCCAGATCAGCGACCTCGGCCAAGTCAAGAAGATCACCGTGGACAAGGACAACACCACGCTGGTCGAAGGCAAGGGCAAACACTCGGAGATCGAAGGCCGGGTGAAGGAAATCCGCAGCCAGATCGAAAAGACCACCAGCGACTACGACCGCGAGAAACTGCAGGAGCGGTTGGCGAAACTGGTTGGCGGCGTGGCTGTGATCAAGGTAGGCGCTGCGACCGAGACCGAAATGAAAGAGAAGAAGGCTCGCGTCGAAGATGCCATGCACGCAACCCGTGCGGCCGTGGAAGAAGGCATTGTCCCCGGCGGCGGCGTGGCCCTGGCCCGTTGCGTGAGCGCGCTCGACAAGCTGAAGCTCGAAGGCGATGAGCAGATCGGCGTCAACGTCGTGCGCCGCGCGCTCGTCGAGCCGCTACGCCAGATCGCCGAGAACGCCGGCGAAGAAGGCGCAATTGTCCTGGGCAAAGTGAACGATGCCAAGGACAACAACTACGGCTACAACGCCCTGACCGGCGAGTACGAAGATCTGGTCAAGGCAGGCGTGCTCGATCCGACCAAAGTGGTGCGTACCGCACTGCAGAACGCCGGCTCGATTGCGTCGCTGATGCTGACCACCGAAGCCCTGGTAGCGGAGATCCCGGAAGAGAAAAAGGGAGCTCCAGCCGGCGGCGGACACGGCGGCGGCATGGAAGGCATGTACTAAAGGCAGCTTCTAGCTTCTAGCTATTAGCTTCTGGCTTGAACCTGAGCCCCGCGCGCAAGCGCGGGGCTTTTCGTTTGCGGCGGCAATGGCCCGGGGTGGCAAGAACTGTGTGGGGACGGGCGCCCTCGCCCGTCCTAGCCGAGCGAAGCTCGGCTAGGTTTTCGGGTGCAGGATCGACGGCGAGGTCCGTTTCTTTCGCCCCTTCAGGGCTGTATCTTTCGGCGTCGCACCCAGGGCTTACGCCCTGGGCTGCACTCTGGCGCCGCTCCGCGGCTAGATGGTGCCACGATGACGGCATCGCCGGATTTGCGGCCTAGTGTGGCTCCTCTTCGCACATTGGTTTCAGTTCGGGATCGAGCAGCCACCAGGCTTCGCGGAAGCTTTCGAAGCGTGATCCTTTTTTGCTGCCGTGGGGATAGAACCACAGATTTTTGCACGGAGAGAAAGATTCGACCGGGAGCACGTACCAGAGGTCAAGCGGCACGATGTAGGCGATGATGCAGTCGATCTGGTCGGCGGTGAGGGCGACCATTTTGCGCTTTACGTAAACGTAGGTGTGGACGGCGTAGCCGCGATGGCTCTCGTACGGGTACGCACCCGCCCCGTCCTATCCTGTTGTTTGCTTATACTCGCTTGTGATTCATGGATGAGGCGATCCAGACGGGGAGCTCGTTGGGGCTGCTGAGTCTTTGCTCTCCAATTTCGCAATATCCCGGAGCAATTGTTTGACGCATTTGTCAGCGACGTCCGCGCTCGATCCTTTGTACTTGGCGCCTTTGCTTTCCTGGGTGCTGGTCCAGATGACATCGCCGTCAGGATTCACGAGGCGTACGGCGACTCTAGCCTCGTTCACCGTTTCAGTGTTCAGCGACGAATCGCTGGTTGCCATGTGGCTGGCCGCGAAACTCCCGTTTGAGGAACCGGAAACGCTCCCGGTCCCGTTGACGAAGCTTCCATTGACCGAGCCGCTGCTGGAACCGCTAGCACCCCCCACAGCCGTGCCCTCACCATAGGCGTGCATTTCCTGGGAGCTTTTCTCTAAAGCCACGCCCTTGAGAACAGCGTCCGCGCGCTCACGATTTTCGGTTACCGTGAAGCGTTTGGTCGCAACCAGCGAGGAGACGATCATGGACTGCATCTCCTTGGAGATCAGGTCGTCTCCAAAGCTATCTACGTAGATGCGCTTGACCTTCAGCAATTCGGTGGGGTCGTTGACCTCGGCCGGCTTGCCAGCTGGCCTCGCTTGCGGTGTTGAAACCGATGGCGCACCGACCGTAGATTTGGCGACCGGTGGTCCGTTTGTTGCGGGTGCCTGGAGGAGCATGCTGACAAACAGCAAAGAAGCGAACATGTTACAACCCTCCCAATCCGCTCTTGCGTGCCTCGTCGTCCTGGTAGTCGACTTTTTTACCCGTCCTAGCTTCGAGGGTCGCGATTGTAGTTCTCACGATCTCCTTGCCTAATTCAAATACGGCGGCGTGCTGCTTGTCTTGTTCGTCCTTCCAGCCAACCGTTAGGAAGTGCTTTCGCTTCTTGGAGAAAAGCGCTAACGGGGTCACCATGATTGCAACCCCGACCCGTCGTCCTGCCTTCTGTCCATATTCAAGGTCATCCACCTGGTCGTATGGCACTTTGAGGACGCCGCCCTTGTATTCGAACAGGAAAACCTTGTCGTCTTTGGCTGATGATTTTCCCTCGGTACCCTCTTTGATCTGATTTTCGGTGCCTCCCACATAGGCGGTCTTGTCTGATCCTAGGCCGGCAAACGACGCGGGTTGGAGAGCAATTAGGCACACGAATGCTAGAACCGCCAGTCGCTTCATTAGTCATCTCCTTGGAGTCGGTTACTCTGGGGGAAGTTCAGCGCCACAAACTCTAGTCCAATTTGCGCTCTTGAGCAATTGATTAGTAAGGAAGCGATAGGTACTGAATATGGTCGTTCCGGCATGACTTAGGCGGCGCTGAAGGCCGCTCTTCCACATTCTCAAAGACGTAGGGTCTGTGACACTGGCGAAGACAGCAGGTCCCTCGACTTCGCTCGGGATGACAGGGCGAGGACAGGGGCGAGGACCTTGGGCTTGCTTTGCCGAGCTTGGCTCGGCTGGGCAGGTGGGACACCTGCCCCTACGTGGGTCTTGGGGGAACAGCGGGCGGAGTGCTTCCCTTCTCCCTCGGCGGCTGAAGCCGCTTCATGGTTGCGGCGATGGTGGCACGACTGAAGTCGTGCCCTTCGCGGACGCACGAGCGAGGGCGCTCGCGCCTACATGGCCGCATGGCGGGCGAGGGCGCCCGCGCCCACACGGACCGTCACCAGGTACCTACAGCATTCTCCCTAGCGCGGAACTTCCCGCTAACCCGCCGAAAATTCTTAGCATTTTTTTCTCACCTTCGTATCTCCCACAAAATGCGGCGTCTCCGCTGGTGGCAATGGTCGTGCTCTCTACACAAGCAGATCAAGTCGGGAGAACGATCATGTCTAACATACATATCGATGAAGTCGGTGACATGGCGGTGGTGGAATGCGAAGGCAGATTTATACGCAGTGATGACGCCTTCAAGTTACGGGACGCGGTTACGTCACAGCGAAAGGCCCACGTGATCGTGCTGGACCTAACGGAAGTGCGCGCCATCGGCGGCGGCGGCATTGGAGTCATGGTATTTCTGCAGCGCTGGTGCCACGATCAGGACATTCGGTTCAAGCTGTTCAATCCTTCCAAGTCAGTGCGGGAGAGATTGGAGCACACGAACGCCATGTCGGAGTTCCAGATTGCCACGCTGGACGAGATGATGGCGCTGCTCGGCCGGGCTGACAGTCGTTACGCGCTGGCTTCGTGAAGAGGCGTCCGCCGGACGGTTTACTCAACGCGCAGAATCAACTGCGCTCCGCTGTCCAGATGTACGTTTTCGGTGTTCGAGCTCAATACCGACACCGGTCCTGAGGTGTCCAGGGAGAGCCCCTTCATCCCGACCACGCCCCGGCTGGTAGGGCCGAGCGGGCTGACGGTGGAACGATTCAACCCGGCCGTCCGTGGGGAAGGCGGATCGGTGATGCTGCCCGGGTATCTGGGAGTGGGGCTACCGGAGGCGGCGTCGGCAGCCGGAGTTTGTGATCCCGTCGTGGGCGGCTTTCCTGGCATCGAAGACGCGTCCGCGAGACTGTCAGGCGCGCTTTCGACAGCGGGCCCGAAGTCCAAGGGTCTTCCGACTGCCTGCACTGCCAGTTGCAGCGGCACTTCACGCCCGTCTTTCAGCAGCAGGCGATCGAAAGTGATCCCAACCAGCGAATTGGGAGAAGCTTTGCTGTGGGCCTTGGCCTCGGTCACATGGCCGATCACTTTGGTTTTTCGCGGAACCAGGATATGTCCGTGCGCCAGTAGATCGTTCGCGGTCCTGGCCTCGATTTTGTCGTTTGGCTTCAGCCTTCCTGGCGTCCAGCGACTTCGACAACTCGACGGAGAGGACGGTTCCGGGCGGCAGCGCATCGGCCGCGGCAGCGGACTTCTGGACGGAGGCGTCCTTACCCGGGGAAGGCTGTGGAGGGACTTGTGCCAGCGATGTCGAGATGCATAACAGGGCGGCCAAGGGTAGGACGGGCAGCAAAAGCAGTTTCCGCATATTGACTCCACGGCTCTTTCTTGCGTTCTGGCCGGTTGCGTGCTGGAAAACTATGATGCGTCCGGTCAAAACCAGGTTCCCTCCCGATATTTACGGTACTGCTCGCCGAACCGGGCTTCGAGGACTCCGGCTTCCTGGTGGGCCCGCACAATCTGGATGGGTATCAGAACCAGCAGCAGGAGCAGCGCATAACGATACTGCAGGGAAATCAAGATGCCCAGCACCAGCAAGCTGCTGAAGACGTAAATCGGGTTCCTGATTTTTGCGTATAAACCGTGGGTGACAAGTTCCTTGGCCTGGGGAGTCACCGAAAACGATTGTCCCAACTGCCAGCGGGCGGTGAAGAGCAACACGGCGGCAGGAACGGCGATGCAGAGTCCCGCCAGGCGAGCGCCATTCCACACTCCCGGGCGCAGCAGGACAACTCCGATGACGATCAGCACCACGCAAAACTGCAACGCGAAGAATGGAGTGATTTTGGTGGGACTGGCGATTGAGTCTGGCATGGGAGCTATTCTACGAATCCCTGGCGGATGCTGTGGATGAAATCGGTGTAAGCAGGAGTGAATCCGGCGGCGCGCACGGCCGCCGCCACCTGGCCCCGGTGGTAGACCGCGTGGGTGATCACGTGCATCAGGATGTCGTCCTTGCGGCTGCTGAAGGTTTCACCCTGGCTGTTCTGATAGGTGATGGGCCTGGCCAGTTCGGCTTCGCTGCTGCCCTTCAGGTAAGTCTTCCACAACGCGGGTAACTCGGCCGCTTGCCGTTCGCACTCTTCGGTCGTGAACTCAGGCCAGACCGGGAGGGTTTGCGGTTTCTGTTCCAGCCGTTCCATCCAGAGACGTTCCGCGGCAAAAATGTGGGCCATCAGTTTCAGGGCCTGGGGAAGTGGAGTGTTTGCGGCACGCAAGCCGGTGAGCACTTCCTGATTCGCCCAACCGTCGTAGGCGAAGAGACGGCTGAAATGTTCGATCAGGTCCATGACACTATTCAAACACAGCAACCGGCCTGCGTGCATCAGCCGGGGCCAGGCACAAAAAAGCCCCGCTGATGGGCGGGGCTTGAGAACGAAGCGGCGATTCCGCACGAGCTTACTTCTTGTCCGGCGCGTTCTCCTTGGCCTCGTGGGCGGCGGCCTGATGGCCGGCCATCGAAAGCGCGGACATGAAGGGCGCGGCCGCAGCCGGAGATTTCACATCGCCGATGAGGACCTTGCGAAATCCCACATCCTTGCCGTAGATGGCGATGGTCGAGTCCGAGTCCTGCTCGATCACGGCGCCTTCCAGGGTCAGACCGGCAAATGCGCCTTTGGAGCGCGAGTAAGTGAGCATCTCGGTATTCAGCTTCCAGTCAGTGCCAGCCGAGGCGTGACGCCCCACCGGTCCGGCCGCGGCGGATCCCTCTCCGCTGATCTGGAACTTGCTGGAAAGCAGGTGCTGCAGACCCTTGTCGTTCATCACCAGCATGACCAGGTCAACACCCTCGGCCCCGATCTGAAGCCCCCAGCTTCCACCGCCGACGGAGACGAATGCGGGCGCGCTCCAGCCCGTGGCGGTGCGGCAACTGGCGACCCCGCGGCCGTGTTTACCGCCAATAATGAAGCCAGCCTTGATCAGGTGTGGAACCACAACGATGCATTTCGCATCGTCCAGCACTTCTTCGGGTATGCCCTTGTCGGGCGCAGCCATGATCTGTTTGAGCACATCCCCGGCATTCTGCAACCGCTCGACCGAGTCCTCCCTGGCGGTGGCCGAAGCCATGGTGCCCAGCAATGCCACCAAACTGAATACCAATACAACAAGAGATCTTTTCATTGTTCCTCCTTAGGAAGTCGCTTTGACTGCGTTCTCCTGGGTCGATAGCCTGCTCGCAAGCCTCTCCTGAACTGGCGGTTGTTACAGAGCTGGTCGGCGACCTGATAGCAGCTGGATCACGAGTACTACGATCGCCACCACCAGAAGAATGTGGATGAACCCGCCCAGCGTGTACGAACTTACGAGTCCCAACAGCCACAGAACCAACAGGATCACAAATATTGTCCAAAGCATGAGTCACCTCGTTGGTGGATTCACATCAACTGGCCTAACGACACCACTGTGATCCACCTTGCGGCTCTCGAGTTGCATCCCGCACCGTACCGTGAACACTGTAGAAATGGGAGTAGAAACATGGTCTTGCCTAAAACCCGACAGTCGCGAACGGACAACGGCTTGAATTCCCGGACATAGAGCGGTAGGTTTGCCTCGTTTGGGGGCGCATGCCCGGGACAGCGATTCCTGAAAAACTTATTGATATCCGAGACGGTAGAGGTTTCGTCCAATCAGGCATAGCCGAAACTCTCGTGCACGGAGGCGACCATGAAGCGCAGAGATTTCATCATCGGAGCAACCTGCGGAGTGGGAGCGGCCTGGATCGGTTCCCGAGACCTGGCCAGGGCCATGAGGGCCATGCCGGCCTTACCGCGCAAATTCAGCGCGACGGATACGGTCGTTCTCGGCAGGACCGGCATTACCACCAGCCGTCTTGCCATGGGGACGGGCACGGTCGGCAGCGGACATCACTCCCACCAGACCGCGCTGGGCGTGAAGGGTCTGTCCGATCTCCTGCTCAACGGCCACGATCACGGCTTGCGATTCTTCGACACTGCCGACGCCTACGGCAGCCATCCCCATGTGGCCGAGGCGCTCAAACATCTTTCCCGCGACCAGGTCACGGTCCTGACCAAGACCTGGGCCCGCGATCCAGCCGAAGCCCGCGCCGATCTCGATCGTTTTCGCAAGGAACTGGGCACCGACTACATCGACATCTGCCTCATGCACTGCCTGACTGAAGGCGACTGGACCGAGCGCTACCGGGGAGTCATGGACGTTTTCTCCGAGGCCAAGGAGAAAGGGATCATCCGCGCGCATGGCTGTTCCTGCCACAGCATCGAAGCGCTGCGCGCGGCGGCCAAGTCGCCCTGGGTCGAAGTCGACCTGGTGCGCATCAACCCGATCGGTTCGCACATGGACGCCGATCCCGACACCGTGGTGAGTGTGCTGCGCGAAATGAAAGCCGCCGGAAAAGGAATTGTCGGCATGAAGATTCTCGGCCAGGGCGATCTGCGCACCCGCCAGGACGAAGCCTTGAAATATGCGCTATCGCTGGGTGTGCTCGATGCCTTCACCATCGGGGCCGAGAGCAAGAATGAGCAGGAAGACCTGATCCGGAGAATTTCCGCGGCCGCCTAGTGTCACGAGTCACGAATTGTCCACTTCGGCTAACGAATTGCCGCTTTGATCATGCTAACCCGTTCCACCAGACTCCCTGGCCGGACTGAGACCAGTTCGAAGCCGAAGTTTCGGTAAGTCTCTTCGTGAATCTTCTCAAAACGCATCGTTTCCTCAAAGCTGATTCGCCGCGCTTCGGTAGGCGTGACGAAGCCAAGATTTTGAATGAAGAAGACCCGGTTTTCGTAGATTGTTTCTTTCTTGATGCGCTCCAATTCGCCGGTAAGAAAGGGCGAAAAGGGATACCCGAGGTGGACCGCCAAGGCCGCGCTGCACACAACGCAACGGTCGTGAAACTGAATCTCGTCTGGTTGATAAGATGCTCGAATCTGACGGTCCCTTTGCAGATTGGCGACTGCATCAATGAAGGAGGAACGCGTCCAGGGCTGAACCGTTCCCTCGGCCTGCGCGGCGGCGATGACGTCAGTCGCTGCCTCTTCGACGACGCTGAACCCGTCGAGCTCCAGCTGACGGATGATTGCTGTCTTCCCTGCACCCGGCGCGCCGGTGATGATGAACCTTCTCATGTGGTTTCCTTGTTTGGGAACTGTTTCCTGCGTCGGAAATACGTTCAGAAAGTCGTCTGACCTTGCCGAGATCAGTTGGGCATTTGCCCTCTACACAAACGGCGTGAAATCACTTCGGCAATACATCGTTCCACGAGATTCGACTTACCGCCGCAGGAGTAGCGCCATCGAGATGGCGGCGCTACTTTTAATAGCCTTGCCTTTTATCTACTACCGAATGCAGGGGCTCGCCCTTTAGATAGCGATGCAGGTTTTCAGAGATAGAGGCATAGTGCCGCTCCCAGAGTTTTTCGGTGAGGCCGGCGGTGTGGGGCGTAATCAGAAGATTTTCCAGGTCCCACAGGGGCGAGTCGGCGGGCAGCGGTTCGGCTTCGAAAACGTCCAGCGCGGCGCCCCCGATTATTTTCTCACGCAGCGCATGAGCCAATGCTTCTTCGTCAACCAGGGGACCGCGGCCTACGTTGATCAGGCAGGCATCGGATTTCATTTTGGCCAGGCGTGCCGCGTCCAACATGTGCGTAGTACGGGGCGTGACCGGGGTGGCAAGGACCACATAGTCCGATTGCGCCAGCAGTTCATCCAGTTGGGAAGGAGCGAAAACCTGCTGCACGCCTTCGGGACTTCCCTTCTCGGGATGTTCGCGCACCGCGATTACCCGCATGTCGAGGTTCGAGGCGTGTTTTGCGATGGCTCGTGCGATGCTGCCCATGCCTACCAGACCTAGAGTAGCTCCCGCCAGTTCCCGCGGGCGTGGGTGTCCGTGCCACATGGCTGCTTGTGCCCAGACATGCCTTTGCTGAGAGCGCACGGCTTGAGGCAGGCACTTCGCCAGAGCGAAGATGAGCGCCATGACGTGCTCCGCAACTACCGGGCCGTGGACCTCACGGGCATTGGTGAGCACCACGTCGCTGTTGATCAGCTCGGGAAACATCAGTTGGTGAACCGCCGCCGCGGGAGAATGAATCCAGCGCAACCTGGTCGCGGCCTTGAATTGCTCAGGACGCAGCGACCAGCTGATGATTACTTCCGCATCTCTGAGGTATGGCTCAATTCCTTCATAGGTGGACTGCTGGATGGCTTCCACGGTCGGAAAATCCTGGTGCAGACGGACGGAGAACCAGGGCGGCGCGTTCCAGAGTTCGAAGGGATGATGTACCAGCGTCAGAAGCTTCATAGAATCGAAAACCTAACCACAGAGGACACGGGACGGATCCTTAGCCGTCTTTCGTCAGCAACACCCGCAGATCCTGTCCCGTCATCTCCTTCGGCTGCGGAATACCCAGCATGCCTAGCACCGTAGGCGAAATATCGCGCAGGGAGCCGCCCGGCTTCAAGGAAAATTTCTTTCCGTTTTCCGCCACAACAATAAAGGGCACGGGGTTGGTGGTGTGGGCGGTGTGCGGGCCGCCAGTCGCGGGGTCGATCATCATTTCCGCATTGCCGTGATCGGCCGTGATCAACAGGGCTCCGCCCCCGGCACGGACCACCGGTTCGATCCGGCCCAGGCAAGCGTCCACGGTCTCGACCGCTTTGACCGTAGGCTCGATCTTGCCGGAATGTCCCACCATGTCGGCATTGGCAAAATTGACGATGATGACGTCGAACGTTCCGTCCTCCACCGCCTTGATCACTGCGTCGGCAATTCCGGCGGCGCTCATCTCCGGTTTCAGGTCGTAAGTGGCGACTTTTTGGGACGGCACTACCAAACGCTCTTCCCCCGGGAAGGGCTGCTCGATTCCGCCATTGAAGAAGTAGGTTACGTGGGCGTACTTTTCCGTTTCCGCAATTCGCAGGTTGCGCAGACTCGCCTGTCCCATCACGTTGGCAAGAATATTGTTCAGCGATTCCGGCGGGATCACTACCGGCAGGGTAAATTTCTTGTCATACTGGGTCATGCACACATAGTGAAGGTTCTTGGGGACACGATCACGCGGGAGGGCCGCATCGAGATCGGCAGCACCCGGCAGGTCGCTTCCCTCCTGCGCGTTCAGTCCGCTATTGCGGGTCAGGGCCCGGGTGATCTGGCGAACCCGATCGGCGCGGAAGTTGAAACAGATGCATGAATCCTCGTCGCGTATGTGGGTAAGCGGCTCGCCGCGATTGTCGAGGCAAACAAAGGGGACGACGAATTCGTCGGTCACACCCTTGTTGTAGGAATCTTTCACACCTTGCACCGGGTCTACGTATTTCCCGCCTTCGCCATCCCCGAAAACCATCGCATTGAATGCCTTGGCAATACGTTCCCAGCGGCGGTCGCGATCCATGGCGTAATAACGCCCGTTCACGGAAGCGATCTTTCCGGTGTTGTACTCGCGCATCTTCTGCTGCAGTTGTTCCAGATATCCAGCGCCGTTCGTGGGCAGGGTATCGCGGCCATCCATGAAAGCGTGCACGAAGACCCGGTCGACCCCATTCTGTTTGGCCATCTTCAGCAGCGCATAGAGGTGAGTTTGGTAAGAGTGCACCCCGCCATCGGAAAGCAGCCCGAAAAGATGGAGCCGGCGTCCGCCCGAGCGCGCATTCTTCATGGCGGCCAGCAGCACCGGATGCGAGAAGAATTCGCCGTTCTGGATCATCAGCTCAATGCGGGTGCTGTCCATGTGCACAATGCGCCCGGCGCCGATGTTGAGGTGGCCGACTTCGCTGTTGCCCATCTGCCCGTCGGGCAACCCGACATACTTTCCGCTGGTCTGGATCAGGGTGTTGGGATATTCCCGCAGCAGCCGGTCGTAGATGGGTTTGCGGGCCATGGCAATGGCGTTGGCCTTGGTCTCGGCGCGATAGCCCCAGCCGTCGAGAATGATCAGTACAAGTGGTTTGGGACGGTTCATTCAGCTCCTGGCTTTTGTGTCTGGCTCGCCGGAAACGGATTACGGAGGCGCAGAGGAACAATAGAAATTGGAAAGAACAGGAATTATAGGCGAGTGCAGAAGGTTTTCAAATCCGCGGCCGCATAATATAGTCGTCCTATCTTCATTCGGAGGAAGGCATGTCCATCAGCGATCTTCTACTTCTTGAATTTGATGCCGAAGCGAAAACAACCCGCACCATGTTGGAACGTGTGCCCGAGGACAATAAGGACTTCACCCCTCATCCCAAGTCGATGCCGCTGAACAAGCTGGCTCCGCATGTGGCGGAACTGGCTGGATTCGGAGTCACTGTGCTGACGACCCCCGAGCTCGACTTCTCGAAAGACAGCGGCCGCAAGCGCATTGCCTTTGAGTCCGCCAGCCAGCTGGTGCGGGTCTTCGACGAAGGCGCAGCTCAGGTTCGCGCCGCGTTAAAGAACATGCCGGATGAGGCCTGGACCCAGAACTGGAAACTCAGCTTTCAAGGCAAGCCCATCTTCAATGGATCGCGCTTTCTGGCTTACCGGCAGATGTTCCTGAACCACCTGGTGCATCACCGCGCTCAGCTTGGCGTGTACCTGCGTCTGAACGGGAAGCCCCTGCCGGCGACTTACGGGCCCTCGGCGGACGACACGATGGGATTTTGATTGTGTGGGTCGGACACTCTTGTCCGGCGCTTTTGAAGTTGGTTTGGTTTGTGAATCTTGCGTTGGATTCCAGCGGCTGATTACTTGTCTCCGGGCGATCAAAGTCAAAGGCGTCGGACAGGAGTGTCCGACCCACACACGACCGGCTATCCTTTGTAGTTCAGGGCCTTCAGCCCCAGGAACCTGGCCGCGTCGTCCCAATTCTTCTTCGATCCGCAGGAGCTGATTGTATTTTGCGATGCGATCGGTGCGCGAAGCTGAACCTGTCTTGATCTGTCCTGCTCCGGTTGCGACCGCGAGGTCGGCGATGAATGTATCTTCGGTCTCGCCCGAGCGGTGCGAGATGATCGAGGTATAGGCGTTGCGCCGCGCCAGGTCGATCGCGTCCAGGGTTTCGCTGACCGTGCCAATCTGATTGACCTTGATCAGAATCGAGTTGGCAACGTGCTTGTCGATTCCCTCCTGCAGAAACGTGACATTGGTCACGAACAGATCGTCGCCGACGAGTTGGATCTTGTCACCCAGCTCCTTGGTGAGGTTCTGCCAGCCCTCCCAGTCGTTTTCGGACAGGCCGTCTTCCAGAGAGACAATGGGATAGTCTTTCACCCATTTCGCATAGAAGCGCACCATGTCGTCGGAACTCTTGGCTGATTTATCGGATTTCTTGAAGACGTACTTACCGTCCTGATAGAACTCGCTGGCCGCGGGATCGAGAGCGATGGCAATCTCTTCGCCGGGCTTGTATCCCGCCTGGGTGATGGCTTCGAGGACGACTTCAATTCCTTCGACATTCGACTTCACCGAAGGCGCGAAACCGCCTTCGTCACCGACCGCGGTGTTGTAGCCCCGCTTTTTGAGCACGCCCTTCAAGGTGTGAAAGACCTCGACGCCCCAGCGCAGGGCTTCCGAAAAAGATTCGGCCCCCACCGGCATCACCATGAATTCCTGGAAGTCCACGTTGCTGTCGGCATGGGCGCCGCCGTTCAGGATGTTCATCATGGGAGTGGGCAGAATATTGGCACCGGCTCCGCCGAGGTAACGATAGAGAGGCAGGCTGAAGGCGGCCGCGGAAGCTCGCGCTGCCGCCATCGAGACCGCCAGGATGGCGTTGGCCCCCAGCCGGCCTTTGTTCTCGGTGCCGTCGAGCTCGATCATTTTCTGATCGATGGCGCGCTGGTCGGCGGCGTCCATGTTCGCCAGGGCGTCGGCAATTTCGCCGTTCACATTTTCCACCGCCTTCAGGACGCCCTTGCCCAGATAGCGCTGCTTGTCGCCGTCGCGCAACTCGACGGCCTCGTGCTCGCCGGTGGAGGCTCCGCTCGGGACGGCCGCGCGTCCCCTGGTTCCGTCGGCCAGGGTAACTTCCGCCTCGACCGTGGGATTGCCGCGAGAATCGAGAATCTCCCGCGCCTGAATTTCCTGAATCTGCGTGATGACGTCCATGATTGCCGGTGTGCCTCGTTCTTTCGTTGTGGATGAGAACCGAAATTATATCGGTTTTTCCGGTGTGGCGCGGGCGCCGTCGCCCGCGAGGCCTCTCGATCATGCCAAGTGGGCGGGCCTCGAACTGTTTTTTTTGCTTAGCGGAGCGCGAGCCCCGGCGCGGGCGAGTCGCCCGCGACCACACCCATCTCACTTCGCCCGTGTCTATGCTGGTTCCTCGAGTTTTTCACAGGCTGGCGCTCGCCACTTCTGCTCTAGAGTCGATGCAGGATGCTGGATCGCACGGAAACGCTGACCGTCGGCTCACGTGCGCCGGAATTCCTGTTGTCGGCCGCGAATCGTGACGGAATTCTCTCCCTTTCCGGTTTTCTGTCGCGGGGTGCGCTGATCGTGGAATTCTTGCGTGGCACCTGGTGACCCAACTGCGTGAAACGCATGGCTCAGTTGGAGCCAATGAAAGCCGAGATCGAACAGGCGGGAGCGCAACTGGTGTACATCGCGGCGGAAATGGGTACGGGAATGTGGAAGCCGGTCAAGTTTCTGCAATCGCATCCCGTGTCGTATCCATTTCTGCTGGACGAGGACCGCTCGGTGACCAAGGCTTACGGGCTGTATCACGGGCTGGGCCTGGATGCGTTTAACATCGCGCACCCGGCGTCGCTGGTTGTCGATCGCGATCATGAGGTTGGGTACATCTATCGCGGGGACAGTCAGACGGACCGGGCGCCGTTCGATCAGGTTTTGGAAGCGGTGAAGAAGCTGTCGGTGTCCGGTTGATCGATGGTTTTTGGCGGGTTGGGCAGATTCGTGGTGGAAATTCAGGAGGCGGAATGAAGAAGATACTCGTATTGTTCGGTGTGATCTTACTGGCGGTCGCGGCTGGGGCGCAAACCAATATGTCCCTGCCCGCGGGCACCGCCTTCAAAGTCAAACTGGAAAACACCCTGTCCACTTTCTCGAGCAAGGAGGGCGATGCCTTCTCCGGACGCGTGGTGGACGCGGTCATGCTCGACGGAAAAGCAGTGATCCCGGTCGGCTCTACGGTGCAGGGGCGGGTCACCAAAGTGAGCGAACCGCGCCGCATAGCGGGTAAACCGACCATCGGAATTTTTCCCGAGGCGGTGGTCCTGCCCAACGGCGAACGCTACATCCTTAACGCGACCATGGTAGACACCAATCTGCGCAACGGAACCGATGTGAACACCGAAGGCCAGTTCAAAGGTGACGGCCATGATGGCAAAGACCTGACCGAAATCGGCATGGGCACCGGTGGCGGCATGCTGGTGGGTGGTCTGGCCGGCGGAGGCGTGGGTCTGGTAATCGGCGGGGCGGTTGGCGCCACGCTCACGGTGGCCCATTGGCTGGGCAAGAGACGCTCGGCGGTGCTGCCCTCAGGGACAGAGTTGATGATGGAGCTGAGCCGTCCGTTGACCATGACGGCGGAGACAGGCGGCCAATAGGCATTGCCCGTTGTCCATCGCTTGGCGGCCGGATCGGATCGAGTTCCCGGAAGGGCTGCGGAGCGGTGCCAGGGTTCGGCCCGAGGGGCGTAAGCCTTGGCTGAGATGCTGGAAATGAACGGGACGGAAAAGGCGAAAGATAGCCGGCGACACGGATTCTCCGTGCCGCCATTCTTTTTTTCTACTGCAGCGCGGTCAAATCTTCTTCACTCAGTAGCTGCAATTCCATCCATCCTTCCACGGGAAGCGCGTCGGCAGGCAGATCGTTCTGCCACAGGCTGAAGCGCAGCCGGGTCACGACCGGAGCCGCCGGGGCGCCGTTCGCCGAGGTCTCGGGAAGAGCAAGCAGCCATTGCAGCGGGATTCTGAATTCGAAGTTGCGCAACAGGACCACCGCCACGGCATCCCGGGTTCGGTCAGACGCCGCAAGCGTCGGGCCTCCGTCTGGAACACTGACCTTCCAATTCCGAATCCTGCCGGCTTCCACCCCTACATCCAGGCGCAACGCGCGTAGTGGGACCTGGCCCTGCTCTGCCCAGGACTCGAGGTTGACCACGATTTCGAAATCCGTCTCCGGAAGTTTATTCTCGACAAAGTCGAGACGTCCATAAATGTAGGTTTCGTCGATTCCCGCGTGGACGGCGTCGAGCAGAAACTGTTTGCCATGCATCGCGCCCGCACGCCGGTCGGCGGTATAGACCGCCGCCCCCATCCACTCGAAGTAGCGCACCATGTCGCCGGTGATGCGGGGATGAATGTAGGCCGTCTGAGGCACCACGGAGGGCCGTTCCGCAGCCCCGATGATCGGTTGGGCCAGATAATCCGGCGGGCGGCTTCCCAGCAGCTGATAGATATTCGAAAGGTGTTTGCGGTAGAGTTCGTCGAATTCCCGGTCATTGGCCGAATGATGCTCCGGCCCGTACCACCAGTTCCAGTCGCTGCCCTCGGCGATCAGAACTTCCTCGAAAGCCAGTTGCCGTTCCGCCTCGCCGGCCTCGGGAGCGGCCTGGGTGTAGAAATTGCGGGCGTTGTAAAGATAGTCCCAGGCCCGGTTGTCTTCCGGAGCGCCGATCCACACATTGAAATTGGCGTGGATCCACGAGCCCGGAACCAGCGACTTGAGCCGGGAAAAGTCCTGATGCCGCTGAATGGCTTCGGAAACCGTTGTCGCTTCCACTTCAGGGTCACGCTGCAGCGCATCGTAGAACCGGCGCAGGAATTCCCGGCCGGACTGAGGATAATATTCCCAGGCATTTTCGCCATCCAGGATGATAGGGACCACTGCATCATGTCCTGCATCCAGAACCGGCTGGGCGGATTGCTTAATGTTATGCATGAGATGCGTAGCGGCTTCCTGCGGTGGCATGCCGGAGTATACGAACCCGATCAGGTCCGAGATGGTGTGATCGCGGAAAATCAGGTTCATCTCGGTCTGCTCATTTTCAAAGCGGTGGATGGTGTAGAGCTTCGCGGCCAACTCACCGGGCAGGTGACCATGGCCGTCGCGGCCAAAAGAAACTCCCAGGCTTCGGCCCAGCACTTCTTCGTCGCTGGCCATCCACTTCACGCCCAGGCTTTGAGCAATGGTGAACACCTCCTCGGAAACACTGCCTTCCGACGGCCAAATGCCCTGGGGACGAATACCGAAAACCTCCTGCACCAGATTTATCCCACGCTGCAGTTGCTCCCGGGCATCCTCCGGATGGCGAAAACGATTCTGGGGCAAAGGCAGGCCCGGGGTCGAAACTGCGCCCGTGTTGGTATCGCAGACCAGGGGCAGAATCGGGTGATAGAACGCGGAAGTCGAGATTTCGATTCCGCCGCGCTGCGCCGCGGCTTCGTGGACAGGCAGGACCTTGGCCAGGAGTTCCCGCTCCCGTGCCATCACGAAGCGCTGGTCATCCAATGAATAGCCTCGGGCTTTTCGAATCAGGCCAGCGACTTCCGGATCCTCCAGGAAAAACTCATCAAACCAGGCAATTTGCGAAAGCACCTGCAGGTCGGTAAAGTCCTGCGTCGAGAAATATTTCTCGGCGCCTTCGGGCGAGCCGCCGGCACCGCGAAAACGGTCCCACAACTCGCGATAGCGGGGATATCGTCCAATCAGATTCACCGGATTGGCCTGGAAAAGATACTGCAGCCCGAAATGGCGCTCGCCCGGAGTGAGATCTCCCGCGGGTTTGGCGGCAACGTCCAGGAATGGGTCCCGCGCCGCCCCGGTCACGTAGTCCTGTATTTGAGTGATCAGCGAAGGAACGAGATTGAAAGTCTGATGGACATCGGGGAACTCATCCAGCAGCTTCACCATGCCGTAGTAGTCCTTGAGCGCATGCAGCCGGACCCAGGGCAGCCGGTACTCGCCGGTGACCAGGTCCTTGTAAAACGGCTGATGCTGGTGCCACAGAACTACCACGCGAAGAACGGGCATGAGCGTGAGATTTCCAAATTGAATCTAGAAGTCTAGCAGGGTTGCCACAGCGTGGGCGATGTTACCAAAGCACGCTTGAGTGCCGGCAGTTCGAATCGTTGCTTATGGGCTATTTTTTGCGACCTTAGGCGATTCCATCGCGGGGAAAAGCCTGCAACCGCAAAGGTCGCAAAGAAATACCGCAAAGAACGCAAAGTTAGAACATTTCGCGGTTCAAAAACAGGCATAACCTCGCTGCACCATGGCGAAAACTCCGGTACACTTGAAAGAGCATTGCTTTTGTGATGAGCAAGGAAACCACATCCACGTTAGCGCCACCCCGTCGCAGCGCTGCCAGCCCGCTGACCGAGCAGGACCTGCATCTCTTTAACGAGGGCACGCACTACCGGATTTACGACAAGCTGGGCTCGCATATCACCACGGTCGAAGGAAAGCCGGGCACCTACTTCGGAGTTTGGGCGCCCAATGCCAGCTCGGTTTCCGTGGTCGGCGACTTCAATGGCTGGGACCCCCAGTCGCATCCCCTCCAGGCGCGCGGAAGCTCCGGTATATGGGAAGGCTTTGTTCCCGGAGTCGGCAAAGGCGCGCTGTACAAGTACCACATCGTTTCTCACAATCAGGGACATGTGGGCGAGAAGGCCGATCCCTTTGGCATTCTTCATGAAAAACCGCCGCGCACCGCCTCGGTGGTGTGGGACCTGGAATATCAGTGGGCCGATAAAAAGTGGATGGAAACGCGGGCGGAACGGGATTCGCTGCAGGCGCCGATTTCCGTCTACGAAGTGCACCTGGGTTCCTGGATGCGGGTTCCGGAAGAGGGTGACCGTCCGCTGACCTATCGCGAAACCGCGCCTCGCCTGGCGGAATACGCCAAGCGAATGAATTTCACCCACGTGGAATTGATGCCCATCATGGAGCATCCGTTCTACGGTTCGTGGGGCTATCAGACCACCGGATATTTCGCGCCCACCTCGCGCTACGGCACGCCCCAGGACTTCATGTACCTGGTGGATTATCTGCACCAGCACGGCATTGGAGTGATTCTGGATTGGGTGCCTTCGCACTTCCCTACCGACGCCCACGGGCTGGCGTACTTCGACGGCACACATCTCTTCGAACACGCCGACGCGCGCAAGGGCTTTCATCCCGACTGGAAGACTTTCATCTTCAATTACGGCCGCAACGAAGTGCGCAGCTTTCTGATGGCCAGCGGCCTGTTCTGGCTGGACAAGTATCACATCGACGGCCTGCGCGTGGATGCGGTCGCTTCCATGCTTTACCTCGACTATTCACGCAATCCCGGCGAGTGGATTCCCAACAAGTTTGGCGGGCGGGAGAATCTTGAAGCCATCGATTTTCTGCGCCAGTTCAACACCCAGGCCTTCAAGGAATACCCGGGCATCCAGACCATCGCGGAAGAATCAACGGCGTGGCCGATGGTGTCGCGGCCCACGTACGTCGGCGGACTGGGCTTCGGCCTGAAGTGGGACATGGGCTGGATGCACGACACGCTGGCCTATTTCTCCCAGGACCCCATTCATCGCCGCTACCATCACAACCAGCTGACCTTCCGCATGCTGTATGGCTTCACCGAGAATTTCGTTCTGCCGCTCTCCCACGATGAAGTGGTCCACGGCAAGGGTTCGCTCATCGGCAAAATGCCGGGAGACGAATGGCAGAAGTTCGCCAATCTGCGCCTGCTGTTCGGCTACATGTACGCGCAGCCGGGCAAGAAGATGCTGTTCATGGGTTGCGAATTCGGCCAGGTGCGGGAGTGGGCCCATGACACCAGCCTGGAATGGCACGTGCTGCAGTATCCCCTGCACCAGGGCGTGCAGAACTGGGTCGGACAATTGAACCGGGTATATGGCGAGCAGCCTGCGCTGCACCAGCTCGATAGCGATCCCGCGGGCTTTGAATGGGTCGATTGCAATGACACTGCCGCCAGCGTCATCTCCCTGCTGCGCAAGAGCCGCTTGGCAGGCGACGAAATCCTGATCGTGTGCAACTTCACCCCAGTACCGCGCTACGGATACCGGATCGGCGTGCCCCGCGGCGGATTCTGGCGCGAGCTGCTAAACAGCGATGCCCAGGAATACGGCGGCAGCGGCATGGGGAATCTGGGAGGTGTGCATGCTGAACCTCAATCCACCCACGGCCGTCCCTTTTCGGTGAGCTTGACCCTGCCTCCGCTCTCTGCCCTCTTCCTCAAACCCGAATAGGTGTGCGGGTCGGACACTCCTGTCCGACGCCTTGGACGTTGATTTGGATTGCGGGTGGGCGAGTCATTTGGTTCCCGTTCAAGTCAAAATCTAAATCCAAAATCTAAAGTCAAAAATGACGGACAAGAGTGTCCGTCCCACACATGTAGAGAGAGGTTCACGGCCACACTCTTTCAATTCTGGCGTGCTATGCTCGGCTAGTCGCATGCGGATTCTGACCCGCTACATCCTGCGTGAAGTGATCTCGCACGCCGCCATCGGCGTTGCCGTGTTCACGTTTGTGCTGTTCACCCGGGACCTGGGACACATTCTCGACCTGGTGGTGCGCAACAGCGCCCCCTTGCCCAGCGTGCTGGAAATCTTCCTCTACACCCTGCCGGTCGCCTTCACTTACACCATTCCCATGGGCGTGCTGGTGGGAATTCTGATCGGCCTGAGCCGTCTTGCGGCCGACAGTGAGATCACTGCCATGCGGGCCAGCGGCATCGGCGTTTGGACATTCCTGCGCATCATTTCCATTTTCGCCGTTTCGGCGTGGGCCCTGGCTATGTTCAATGCGGTGTACCTGGCGCCGGCATCGCAAGCAGCCCTGGGAAGGCTCGAAGACCGGCTCAAGACGTCGCAGGTGTCGTTCGAAGTTCAGCCGCGAGTTTTTTACGAAGGCTTTCCCAAGCTCGTGCTCTACGTTCAGGACGTGAAGACCGCGCAGGGCGCCGCCATCTGGAGGGGCGTTTTCATCGCCGACATCAGCAACCCGGCGTCGCCCCGCATCACCCTGGCCCGGCAAGGCATCCTGGTCAGCGAAGGCCCGCAAATGCTGCACCTTCACTTGACCAGCGGATCCACGCATGAAACCGATCCCGCCGATTCCGACCATTACCAGATCTCGACTTTCGACCAGACGGACGTGCCGATCCCAGTCCCGCAAACCGACAACCGCGATCAGGAACCGGTCCCGGCGGCGCAAATGCCCACCTGGGACCTGCGCGCTCAGGCCCGCAAGGTCAAGAAATATGTGGCGCCCTGGTACCTCATCGAGTTTCATCGCCGCTTCGCGCTGCCCACCTCTTGCCTGGTATTGGCGCTGGTAGGAATTCCCCTGGGCCTCTCCTCGAAAAAGGGAGGCAAGTCGGCGGGATTTGTCCTCACCATCCTGCTGGTGTTCGCCTATTACTCGGTCACGTTGATCGGAGTGTCACTGGCCCGCCAGGGCAAAGTGTCGCCCGCGCTGGGGGCGTGGCTGGCTAACATTGTCTTTTTTCTGGGCGGCGCGTTTCTGTTATGGCGAGCGGAACACCGGCCCTTCGAACTCGTGTCGTTCCGCGCCAAGTGGGACCCGCTGAAGACCAGGCTGGCGCAGGGCGGAAAGAACCTGCTGCGCTTTAACCGGCCCGAAGACGCCTTCCAGCGCGCGGTCAGCCGCCGGCGCGTGTTCAGCGCCAGCTTCCCCATGATCCTGGACGATTACGTGCTCCGGGATTTTCTGGTCTATCTCACCATGATCCTGGCGTCGTTCCTCATGTTGTTGCAGGTGTTCACACTTTTTGAGTTATTGGGAGACATCCTGCGCAACCGGATTTCTCCGCTCGTGGTGGGCGAATATCTGCTGAATGTCGCGCCCTTCTTTCTCTACAACGTCCTGCACCTTAGTATTCTGCTCGCCGTCCTGATCACGCTCGGCCTGATGCAGAGGTCAAACGAAATAACCGCCATCAAGGCCAGCGGCATCAGTATTTACCGCGTGATCGCGCCCGTCCTGGTGGTGTCCACTCTGCTGGCGGCCGGGCTCTTCTTTTTCGACCAGTTCTATCTTCCCCACGCCAACCGGCGGCAGGACGCACTGCGCAATCTCATCAAGGGCAAGCCGGCGCAAACTTATCTGAATCCCGATCGCAAGTGGATTTTCGGGCAGCACTCGACCATCTACTACTACCAGTTTTTCGATTCCGACCACGACCAGTTCGGCAATCTTTCGGTGTTCCAGTTTGACCCCGCGACCTTCCAGTTGACGGACCGGATCTATGCCGACCAGGCGCACTGGGAGCAGCGTCTGCAACGCTGGGTCTGCACCCAGGGCTGGGAACGACGGGTGCACGGTTCCGCCATCGTGGACTACCGCACTTTCGATGTGGCCACGTTTGCCGCCATCAGCGAGCCCCCGGCGTATTTCAAGAAAGAAGTTCGGCAGTCGTCCGAAATGAACTCCGAAGACCTGCGCCGTTATATCCGCGATCTGCAGCAGAGCGGCTTCGACGTGGTGCGGCTCAGAGTCCAGCTGCAGGAAAAATTCGCCTTCCCCCTGAATTCGCTCATCATGGCCGTACTGGCTATTCCCTTCGCGCTGGCGGCGGGGAAGCGAGGCGCGGTCGCGGGCGTGGCCACGGCCGTGAGCATCGGCCTGATATACATCATGGTGTCGCGCCTGTCCGAGTCGATGGGAAATGTCAGCCAGCTGCCGCCGTTCCTGGCGGCCTGGGCGCCCGTTTTCCTGTTTGGCCTGGCGGGCGGCTATCTGATCCTCAAAGTGCCAACCTAACTGCTGGCCCTCGATAGCGGCAGTCTGCAAAGACGAGCACCGCGGTAGACTGTCCCACGCAACAAATCCACATACCGGAGGATGCTTAATGTCACGACTCTTCCACCCATTCGCTTTCTTGCCTGTTGCCTTGCTGGCGGTGCTCTACTGCGGCCTTTGGTCCTGTGCCCTCGACGCGCAGTCCAGCGCAAAGGCGCATCAGGCCGCTGCTCCCGTCCCGCTCGAGCCCGCGGCTCCCGCCAGCCCGCAAGTGCAGCCGGATGGAACTGCCATCTTCCGGCTCGCCATGCCGAACGCCATGAAGGTGGAACTGCATCTGGAAGGCGTAAAAGACCCGTTCGCCATGACCAAGGAACCCGATGGAAGATGGAGCGTGACCGTGCCCAAGCTCGCTCCCCAGTACTACAGCTACAGCTTCAAGGTGGACGGCACCGACGTGCTTGACCCGCACAATGTGACGCTCAAGACGAGTTTCTTCAGCACGCAGAATATTTTCCTCGTCCCCGGTCACCCACCCAGGCTCTGGGAAACGGCTGACGTTCCTCACGGCGTCATCCACCATCATTACTACCGGTCGAAGATTGTCGGCATCAACAGCGAGTATTACGTTTACACGCCGCCCGGCTTCGACCCCGGCAGCAAGCAGGAATATCCGGTGCTGTACTTGCTTCACGGGTACAGCGACGATCCCAGCGCGTGGACCGGCATGGGAAAGGCGAACGTGATTCTCGACAACCTGATCGCGCAGGGGAAGGCCAAGCCGATGATCGTTGTCATGCCGCTCGGCTACGGAACCATGGAAGTCATAACCCGGGGATGGATCGCCTGGCAGGATCCAGAACTGGTTCGCCGGAACTACGCCCGGTTCGCGGACGCGCTTTTTCAGGAAGTCATACCGCGGGTGAAACAGCAGTATCCACTCTCCGATCAACGTGAGGAGCACGCCGTGGCCGGTCTGTCGATGGGCGGCGCCGAAAGCCTTCTGGTCGGGCTGAACCATGCCGACGACTTTGCCTATGTCGGAGGCTTCAGCGCCGCTCCCTTGGGAGGTCAGCATGGTTACGAAGCATCTTTCCCTGGAATCACGGCGCAGGCAGCGTCCGACATGAATGCAAAGCTGCGGGTGCTGTGGGTGGCATGTGGAACCGAAGACGGCCTGTTCGAGGGCAATCAGAAACTTATCGCCTGGTTGAAAGAGAAAGGCCTGAAACCGACGGCAATCCAAACCCCGGGCATGCACGTGTGGATGGTGTGGCGCGACAATCTGAGCAACTTCTTGCCGCTGCTCTTTCGCTCGCACTAAGAAAACATTATTTTGTCATCCCGACCGGAGCGCAGCGCAGCAAGCGCAGTGGAGGGACCTGCTTTGCGGGAGCTGATCACAGCAGTCGCAGGTCAACCGCGTCTCCGCTATTTACCGTGTGGGGCCGGAAGAGATGTACGCCTCTGGGGTTCCAACCATGCCTCGCTGCCGCAAAAGCAGGTCCCTCCACTGCGCTTGCTGCGCTGCGCTCCGGTCGGGATGACAGATTTATTTATGACTGACGACGCCGGGGGTTGAAACCTGCCCTATTCCGCCGCCACCGCCGAGGGCTGACCTCCGCAGTTCCAACCATGCCTCGCTTGCGGCAAAAGCAGGTCCCTCCACTGCGCTTGCTGCGCTGCGCTTCGGTCGGGATGACAGATTTATTTATGACTGACTACGCCAGGGGTTGAAACCTGCCCTACTCCGCCGCCACCGCCGAGGGCTGACCTCCGGTGATCGTGATGGGCGCGCCCACCCGGCCTAGCGTGCCCACCGTCGAATCGAATACGTAGATTGAGATCGAGGACGCTCCCAGCTCGGCCACATACAAATAATCCATGGTGCCGCCAGTGGTGGCGTCAGTTGTAGTGCCTACACGAAGCGCCACTGAAACCGGATTGGCTGCAGTTGAGATGGTGGCTTGCGTATTCGGGGTCAGAATCCCAGTCCCGGTGGTGACCTTATATTCGGAAACCTGGTTGGACAGCCGGTCAACCACGAACAAGAATTTTCCCGAGGGCGCCACGACGATTGAAACCGGTCCCAGTCCCGACGAAAAAGGGGAGCCCGCAAGCGGCGTGAGGCTGCCGTCCGGGCTGGTGGGGTCGCTGCAACTGGTTATGACCTGATTACATATGGCGAAGGCTGAGACGGTACTCGAATTGGCCACATAGAGAAACCCGCCATTCGGAGTGATAGCCATGGCCGAAGGGGCGGTCCCGACGGGCAAGGTCGGACCCTGGGTCAACACCCCGGAGGCATCCACCGAGTAGGCGGTAACGGTGCCGTCAAACTGGTTGGCTACGTACAGGAACTTTCCGTCGGGAGTGACGGCGACGCCCGCAGGACCGGTACCGCTCGGCGCTGCGGGCGCGGCGGCGCGAAAAGGCGAGCCCATTACTTCGGCTAAGGTCGTGCCTTGAACCGTGAATACCGAGATGGTGCCTGAAGCGGGGTCGGCCTGTGATCCTTGGTTGGCCACAAAAAGGAACTTCCCGGCAGAGTCCGTCGCCATGCTCAAAGGCGTCATTCCCGCCGGTTGCGTCCCGCTGGCAGCGGCCAGTGTACCGTCCGACTGCACCGTGTACGCTGAAATATCATTGGTGCCACTATTGGCGACAAACACTGCCTTCCCGGAAGAGGCCAGGATCATGGCCGAGGGGGTGCTGCCGGTGGCCACACTCTTGCCATTCGCAGTCAGCGTTCCATCCGTGAGGTCAATGCTGAAAGCCGAGACCGACGAATCGCCCTGCGTGGCAACGAACAGGGCCCCTATACCCGCCGGAGCCGATGAACTGCTGATGGTGTTGCACGCGCTCGCACAGAGTAAAGCTGGAATCACCAAGCCTGCCAGGAACCGAAACCTCGTCCCCATTCTTTTCCTTCTCCCTGTCCTCTCTCGAGCTCCGAAGCGCTCCACCCCAGACAATGCGGGTAGGTCGAGGTCCATAAGTGCCTTCATTTGTGTATCAGGAATAACCGGGAAGAGCAAACCGCGCTGGCTGGTTGGAACCTCAATCGCGAAAGAAAGTTGCCCGGAAGTTTGCCGCCTGAGTTTCTCGATGGGCTTCTCAGGGGGTTTCTCAGGGAGTTTCTCAGTTTGAGCGGCCGGAACTGGTTTCTACAGGCTCTTCCCGTGCGACCGTGCCCGCCGTATCCGAGTTGACCACCGGTGTTGCCAAAGGCAGCCGAATCTCGATCTGCAACCCGCCCTCGGGTCGATTGCTGGCCTTGACCGTCCCGCCATGAAGGCAAACCGCCCGCTCGGTGATAGCCAGGCCCAGCCCAGCCCCGCCGGTTTGACGGCCGCGGGCATCGTCAATGCGATAGAACGGGCGAAAAAGCTTGTCCAGCGCTTCCTCGGGGACCCCGGGACCGGAGTCGACGATTCGGATGACCGCTTCCGCGCCGTCGCGGCCCGAGCCGCGGTCCAGTGTGATCTGCGCGCTGGTGCCTTCCCGGGTATAGCGAGCGGCGTTGCGTACCACGTTTTCAATGGCGCTGTGCAGCAGCAGGGGCGCGCCCATGACCAGGCAGTCTTCCGTGATTACGCTCTCGACCCCGCAGTTGCGGCCCTGGGCCTCAAAATTTGCATCGGCGGCAATGCCCTCGATCATTTCGCCCAGTGGGATCGGTGACTTCTGTCCCGCATCGGTCCCGTTTTCCAGGCGGGCGATGGTAAGCAGACCTCCGATCAGTTCGTTCAGCCGCTCGGCTTCGAGGTCAATGCGTTCGAGCGCGCTATGCGCTTCCACACCGGCGCGCTGGTGGGCCAGGGCCGAGGCGACATTGAGACGGGCGAGTGGAGACCTCAACTCATGGGAAATATCGGTTAACAATCGGGACTGGGCGTTTACCGCCGCTTCCAGACGTTCCGCCATGGTGTCGAAATCGCGCACCAGTTGCGCCATTTCATCCCGGCGACGGGCCGCCAGGCCGCCCGCCCGGGCACTCAGATCACCCGCCGCCAGGCGCTGGGTTGCGGCGCGCAGACGGACCACCGGGGCGGTCAAATATCGGGCCAGCAGGTAACACACCAGGCCCGACGAAATAATTCCGATAAGAATGCTTAGCCCAGGAACTCCACTCGGCCCGAAGGGCCCGCTGGGCGGCAGGAATGCCACCAGGGTATAGCGATGCCCGCTGGCCGCAACCTGTACCTGCCGCCGGAACGGACTGGGGGTTAAATGCTGCCACAGGTCGCGGCGCGGTGGTTCCTCGCCCTTTCCCAACAACTCCGCCCAGTGCGGCAGATCGCGTCCCGCGACGTCCTTGCCCTGATCATCCAGCAGGAAGGCCCGGGTGTGCAACGAGTCGCGTACTTCCTCAAGGTAGCGCCGCACTTCGGAGGGGCCGCCTTGTTCGTAAGTCTGCACCGCCTTGTTGAGAACGCTGGCCTGTTGCGCCTGCCAAATGGCCGACTCCCCACGCTCCCGCGCCGCCACCGTGATCAGGATGGCGAGCACCACGAACAGCGCCTGGGCTACCCAATAGGACAGAAAAATCTTGAGAAAAAGACTTTTCATGAGCTGCTGCTCCTGACCTTGTCGGCAGCGGCTTCCTGCGGCCGGGTGAAGATGTAACCGACTCCGCGCACCGTCTTGATGTGGTCCACTCCGGAATCAGACTCGCCCAGCTTTTTGCGAATCTTGCTGACATGCATGTCAATGCTGCGGTCAAAAGGAGAAAATTTGCGGCTGAGCACAATGTCTACCAGCCGTTCGCGCGGCACCACACGCCCCGCTTCGCGCAGCAACACGTGCAGCAGATTGAACTCGACCGAAGTCAACTCCACCGGCTTGCCTTTCTGCAGGACGGTTCGCGTGGCCGGATCGAGTTCAACTTCCCCCACCCGCAGGATTTCAGAAGCCTGTTCTCTCGCCGATCGGTCCGAAGTCTGGGTCCTTCGCAGAATGGCGCGGATACGAGCCACCAGCTCGCGCGGATTAAAAGGCTTGGGAAGATAGTCGTCAGCCCCAATCTCAAGACCCACGATGCGGTCCACGTCCTCGCCGCGGGCGGTAAGCAGGAGCACCGGAATTTTCGATTTATCGCGGAGCCGCCGCAGCACTTCAAATCCGTTGAGGCCGGGCAGCATGACGTCCAGCACGACCAGCAGAAAATCCCCGCTCAGCGCCCGCTCCAGCCCGCGATTTCCGTCGGGCGCGGACTCGACCTGGAAACCTTCCGGCGCCAGGTATTCCCCCACCAGGCTGCACAGCTCCACGTCGTCATCGATCACTAATATGCGATCCACAGGCTTCATTGTACTTCTACAACAGCCTCTCCGGCCTCGCGGTAAAGAATTGTCAATCGGCCCGGGTTTACGCTTTACAAAACTTTACCCGCTTTGACCGACTCTTTACCGCCACTCCGGCGCAGAGACGCTTCTAATGCTTACAGAGTGTGAAGGTCCGCGTTGCAGGAGAAGAGGATGAAATCAAAATACTTCAAGATTCTGGCTGTCGTTTTGGCGCTGGCGGTGCTGGCAGCCATCGCAGTATCGCAAACCATGAGGCGGTCCCACATGCGCGGCGATGGCATGTTCGGCGGACCCATGCTGGGTTTTTACATTCACCAGCTCGACTTGACCGATGCGCAGCGGGCGCAGGTGAAAGCCATCATGGTGAAGGAAAAGCCGACGCTCCAGCCCTTGATGCTGCAAATGGCGCAGGGCCACTCGCAGTTGCGGGACATGGTCGTCGGTGGCAGCTTCGATGAAGCTAAAGCCCGCGAGCTGGCCACGCAACAAACCCCAGCCATAACCGAGCTCATGGTGCAGTACGCCCGCATCGGCTCGGAGATGGTGCAGGTACTGACTCCGGAGCAGAAAACAAAACTGACTGCGCTCATCAGCCAGCACGAGCAGCGGATGATGAATCACATGCAGGGGAAGACGCCGGAAGCAACGCAGAGTCAGTAAAACATCGCCGGTGACCGGTCATTTCATATTAATCGAGATCATACCGCCGGCACCGGCGATACCTTGTTTCACGAAAGGAAGTAAACCCGTGGAAAGTACCCTGAACCATGATCTGTTTCTGGCCATTGCGGAAGAAATGGCGCAAGGAGTACAGACCGCCGTCGATTGCTGGATGGCTGAAGTCGAGCTGGCGCTCACCGACACCCATCTCACCACCCTGGGCAGATTGAATGCTGTCCGTGAAGTTGTGAAGAACTACAAAAGTCTGACCGGCCAGGCCCGCCTGGAATGCCGAACCATTCCGGCCCTGGGCTCGGCATAGAGGTATTCGCCATGAGCGCAGTGTTTGGTTACCTGATCGCTTCGAGCTGGTTTTTCCTGCTGAGCTGGATTGTCCTGCTTCTGGTGGCGTACTCGGTGGCTTTTCCCGCCGATTCGGCTTAGTCGCCGCAGACAATTTCGCCCGGAAAAAATGCAGGAAGATCACTGAGCCGTAGGGTTGCACCTGACTCTCGCGGGCGGGGGCGCCCGCGCCACACGGATGCAACCGGCGAAAGCCCCACATTCCCCCTGAAGCCTGTGCTGGTAGAATTGCATCTACTAGAAGCACATGCTGCCCCAAGCCCTGCGTCCGCTGTTTCCCTACTTGCGGAAGTACCGCCGTGGTTATCTGGTTGGCACGGTCTGTGTTTTCATTAATAACGGCGTGTGGATCCTGTTTCCCCTGGTGCTGCGCCACGCCGTGGACGGTCTCCGGACCGGGGTAACGCGCGAAAAGCTCTTGACCTACGCCATCGAGCTGATGGGGGTGGCGGCGATAAAGGGCATCTTCCAGTTTTTCACCCGTTGGATCGTAATCGGGATTTCGCGCGAGATTGAGTTTGACCTGCGCAACGACCTGTTCCGGCACCTGGAGAGCCTTTCTTATTCTTTCTACCAGCGCACCCGCACCGGCGACATCATGGCCCGGGCCACCAACGATCTGAATGCCGTACGCATGCTTCTGGGACCGGCCATCATGTATTCGGCGAACACGATCGTGTTCACGGCCGGCGCCCTGGTCTTTATGCTTTCGATCAGCCCCAGGCTGACCCTGTACGCCTTTCTGCCGCTGCCCCTGGTAAGCATTACGGTGCAGTACTTTGGCAAGCAGATTTACGAACGGTTCGAGAAAATCCAGGCCATGTTTTCCGAAATCTCCGCCCGGGCGCAGGAGAATTTTTCGGGCGCTCGCGTGATTCGCGCTTACGTGCAGGAAGAACCGGAAATCGCAGCCTTCGAAACGTCCAATCGCGAATACATCAGCCGCAGCCTGAAGCTGGTCCGGCTGATGGGCATGCTTTGGCCCACGCTGGAGACCATGCTGGGGCTGGCCATCGTGCTCGTGCTTTGGCTGGGCGGACGCGAGGTCCTCTATGGGCGCATGACGGTTGGCGGCTTCGTCGCCTTCAACACCTATATGGTGCAGCTGACCTGGCCGGTGATCGCGCTGGGCTGGGTGGTCAACATTTTCCAGCGCGGGACCGCGTCCATGGGCCGGATCAACGAAATCCTGGTCGAGCAGCCCGAGATCAAGGATAGCCCGGCGGCAAAAGCAGCGGCCCTGCGTTCTACGCAAATCCGCGGTGAGATCGAATTCCAGGGATTGAACTTTGCTTATAACGGCGTGCCCGTGCTGCACGACATCAATCTACGGATCCCGGAGGGCAGCAGCCTGGCGATCGTTGGCCCCACCGGCTCGGGCAAGACCACGCTGGTGAGCCTTATCCCCCGCATTTACGATGCAGCCCCTGGAACTGTGCGGATTGACGGCCAGCCGGTGCGTGACCTTCCACTGGAGTCGCTGCGCCGCCAGATTGGCTTCGTGCCCCAGGAAACCTTTCTGTTCAGCGAAACCGTTCGTGAAAACATCGCGTTCGGCAAGGAAGATGCCACGGACGAAGAAGTATATTCCGCAGCCGAGGCGGCGAATATCGCCCGGGACATTGAAGAATTTCCCGAGCGCTACCGGACCCTGGTCGGGGAACGCGGAATCACTCTTTCCGGCGGACAGAAGCAGCGGACGGCGATTGCGCGAGCCCTCATCCGCAATCCCCGCATCCTGATTCTCGACGACGCCCTTTCCAGCGTGGATACCCACACCGAAGACAAGATCCTCAACCACCTCCGCGAAGTCATGCAGGGCCGGACCACCATCTTCATCTCCCATCGCGTTTCCACGGTGCGCAACGCCGATATGATAGCCGTGCTGCACGCCGGACGCATCGTAGAGCTGGGCACGCACGATGAGCTGCTGGCCCGCAATGGCTACTACAGCGACCTGTACAACAAGCAATTGCTGGAAGAGGAACTGGCGGAAGTCTAGGGCCGGCCACCGGCCATCGGTCGTCGGTCGATGGCGCCCGGCGCAGACCTTTGCCGGAGACCGAAGGCTGACGATCCGCAACTGTCCTTTTTATGAAACGTGTAGCCACCTCCGAACTGCTCGACACCGACGCGGGCACGTCTGCGGAAGTCGCCGCCTCGCTCGGTGATTTGCGGCGAATCAATCGCTGGTTTGGAGGCATCGCCACCACCGAAGACCTGGTGGCGCGGGTGGCGCGAGCGATTCGCGCATCGTCCTTGTCGCTGCTCGAGGTGGCCGCAGGTACCGGATACGTTCCGGAGGGCGTCCGCGAGCGGCTGCGGCAGCGGGGGTTGAGCCTGCAAGTCACCTCGCTGGATCGCGCCGCGTCCCATTTGAGCAAAGGGGACCGGGCCGTCGCAGGCGACGCTCTGGCGCTTCCCTTTCGAGACGAGAGTTTCGATCTGGTGAGCTGCAACCTTTTCGTTCACCACCTGGACCCGCGGGAGCTCCAGCAATTTGTCGATCAAGGGTTGCGCGTGTGCCGGGTTGCGGTATTGATCAATGACCTGGTCCGGCATCCGCTGCATATGTCGCTGGTGTATGCCGGAATGTTCCTTTACCGCAGTCGGATCACGCGGCATGACGCCCCGGCCTCGGTTCGCCAGGCCTATACGCCGGAAGAGATGCAAACCCTACTGGCGCAAACCGGGGCGGCAAGAGTGGAGATTCATCGTCACTACCTGTTTCGCATGGGAGTGATCGCGTGGAAGTGCTGATTTTTGAGGGCTGAAAGCTGAATGTCTTACGATCTGATCATCATCGGCGGCGGCCCGGCAGGTACCTCTGCCGCCATCCTGGCTGCCCGGCAAGGCGCCAACGTGCTGCTGCTGGAGCGAGGACGCTTTCCGCGCCACAGAGTATGCGGCGAGTTTATCTCCGCCGAAGCCCTGGGCCTGATTCAGGACCTGCTCGATTTTCGATATGCCCCGCTGCTGCGCGATGCGATTCGAATTCCGCGCGCCCGGCTGTTCGTCGACGGCCGCACCCTTCAGACCAGCGTGGATCCACCCGCTGCCAGCATCGCCCGGTTCGATCTGGATGAGGCTCTCTGGCGCTCCGCCGAGAGCGCTGGGGTGGATGCGCGGCAGCGAGTCACGGTCCAGAGTATCGCGGGGCCGGGCCCGTTCCGGATTCTGACCACAGACGGAGAGTTTGAAACGCGATCGCTGATGAACTCATCGGGGCGCTGGTCGAATCTCAATCTGGCGCCAGCACAAGACGGACCACCCCGCGAGAAATGGCTTGGCCTCAAAGCCCATTTTGCCGAGCCCGTCTCCGAGCCGTCGGTGGACTTGTATTTCTTCGATGGCGGGTATTGCGGGGTCCAGCCGGTGGCGGTCAACGGCGAAGACTCCGCGGGGCGAGTGAATGCCTCGGCCATGGTACGCGCCGACGTGGCCACCACCCTGCCCCAGGTCTTCGCGCAACATCCGGAGCTGCGCGATCGCAGCCGGAATTGGACTCTGCTCACCGATCCCGTAAGCACCGCGCCCTTGATCTTCCGCGATCCGCAACCAGAGCGGGACGGTGTTCTCATGGCGGGAGACGCCGCGGGCTTTGTGGATCCATTCGTGGGCGACGGAATTTCGCTTGCCCTGCGCAGCGGATCATTGGCCGCGCAGTGCCTCCAGCCTTTCTTTACCGGCGCGGCCTCCCTGGCCGAAGCCACTCGCCGGTATTGCCAGGCCTATACCCAATCCCTGCTGCCTGTGTTTCGCGCGTCTTCCAAGATTCGCCGCCTGCTGGTCCTCCCCGGTTTGGTCCGCCGACCGCTTTTGTTTCTTCTGCAAAGCAGCCCCGCGCTGACCCACTACCTGGTGCGCCAGACGCGCTGACGTTGATGTGGGCGCGAGCGTCCTCGCTCGTGCGGCGTCGCCACGAACCACGGGGAGGAGGGAGTCCTTGCCTGGATCATGGTGAATCTCTCGGCTGTAGAGTAAGCGGATAGGGGTCCTTCGACTCCGCCATACGATTCGCGAGCGAATCGTATGGTTGCGCTCAGGATGACAGCGTATCTGGAGTTAGCGGACGACCAGCACTTCGCGAACGTTGTCGCGGGCGAGGAAGAACTTGATGGAAGCGAAATCGCGGAAGAGATTTTCTATGTTGCGGTTGTTGAAGACCCGCTGCAGGCGGAACTTGCCGGCCGGGCCTCCCTTCCTTCCGTCGCCGCGAGCGATGTGCTGCATCTCCAGGGTGTCGCCGCCTACGATGTGATAGCGGTAACAGGGCGCGTCCGGGCCCGCTTCCTGGGTGTGAAAAAAGGCCAGCAACATGCCTCCGGGCTTGAGCAGCGACCAGAGCCGGCCGATCACCGGCTTCACCAGGCTTTCGTCCAGATAATCCGCGAGATTCCAGCACAACACGATGTCGAACTGCGCCCCTGGATAAACCAGGTTTTCCTCCAGGAAGCGTTTACTGTCCAGGGTCGGTTTGCCGGCCTCATCCTTGGTGGCCAGCGACGGATCGGTGGAGGAAATGAGCAGATCGTCACTGTAGATCTTGTGTCCCCGCTCGGTGCAGTAGCGGATGTTGGCCGGAGACGTCGATCCCAGGTCGAGTATGCAGAGGGTTTCTTCCGAGTCCAGCAATTTGATCAGTTGGGCGAGACTGCTGGAGTGGCGTGTGAGCTTCGCTCCCTGGGCCGCTTCCTGCTGCGCGGTGCTGTCTGATGAGCCAAAAAATTTCATGAAGTTGTGCGCAACCGGCGCGCTGGATGTCCGGCTCATTTGTTCACTTCACTGTTTGAGCCGAACCTCCCGAGCTGAACCCAGCGAGCTGAACACCTTGCGCTGACGAGGACAGGGGCAGGAACTACTTGCCGTCGCTGGGGTTCGTTTTCACAGCTACTGTGGACCCGCCGCCCGCAGCCGCCGCCGAGCCTGCAACCGCGGATGCGCTGGCGGCCGGCGCCGGCTTGGCCCCATCCGTCTTCGTCATGTCCTTCTGGATATCCACCTTGCCTTTGAAATACGCGCCCTCTTCGATCGCAACCCGCTGAGTGATGATGTCGCCCACGGCGATCGCGGACTTGGTCAGCTCAGCGCGTTCGGAGGCGCGGATATTGCCATCCAGCTTGCCTTGAACGATCACGCCCTTGGCATTGACGTTGGCGCGAACCTGGCCATGTGGGCCAATGATCAACCGGTTGCCCGAAAGCTCGATGCTGCCCTCCACCTGGCCATCCACGTAAAGGTCCTCGCTGCCCGAGAGTTCCCCTTTGATGATGACGGACTTGCCGATATGCGCGAACTCTGCCGTCTTCGGCGTTTCCATGATTTCGGCCTCCTTGGGCGCGGTTGCCACACTGGACGTACACGGGAATCCAAGTCACCTGGGACTCGCCAGGGCCAGAAATGCTGGTTGAAAGGGGACCCCGTAAGCTTCGCGAACCGCCATTCCTGCTTTATCGAACTATATCCCACAGCGATCCTCTGAGCAACCGGCCCAACCTCAAATCGGCGGCCAAACCCGTTGGCTTTCGCGGTTCCAGCAAGGCTTGCTTAAGCTCCGATTCAGACTATCTTAGACAACATCGACAGCTCGCTTTTCGTCTAATGGGACGGGGCGTACTCTGGACTCGTATGAAACCGATTCTGCTTCGGACAGCCTTGCGACTACTGGCGGCAGCGCTGGCGCTTGCCACTGCGATACCGGGCGTGGCCGAGGGGCCTCCTGCAATAAAGCCGAAGGAACTGGTGAGGCGCGCGATCGCGAACGAAATGAAGACGGACGCTGGCGGCGCGAAATACATGTTCCGCCAGCGCAAGGAAACGCCCGGCGGATCCCAGACCAAACTGATGGTGGAAACCCGCGATGCCATGGTCGGCATGGTGGTGGCGAACAACGGCCGACTGCTAAGTCAGGAGGAGCGGCGGGCGGAATATGGCCGAATCGAGCGCTTCCTCCACGACCCCGCCGAACTGGAGCGCAAGCGCACAAAGGAAAAAGAAAGTGCCGAGCGCGTCAACCGCATCTTGAGGGCGCTGCCCGACGCGTTTCTATTTGAATACGATGGAACCGAAACCGGCAGGCCGGGTTTGGGAAAACCTGGCGACCAGCTCGTGCGCCTCAAGTTCCGTCCCGATCCCAGTTACGACCCGCCCACCCATGTCGAGCAGGTCCTGGTCGGCATGGAGGGAGTGGTCCTGATCGATGCGCCAAAACAGCACATTGCCCGAATCGATGGCACTCTCTTCAAAGATGTAGGCTTCGGATGGGGCATTCTGGGGCATCTCGACCGTGGAGGCCATTTTCAGGTGGATCAGGCGGACATCAGCGACGACAGTTGGGCCATCTCTCGTATGGACCTGGCTTTCACCGGCAAAATCCTGCTGTTCAAGAGCATCAATATCAAGTCAACCGAGATCTATAGCGATTTCCATCCCGTGCCGGCCGACCTGACTTTTGCCCAGGGCATTCAACTGCTGAAGCACCAGCAGGCCGCAATCGCAGAAAATCAACCACCCGGCGGACACAAATAGCCCCACACGTCACGCCGTAAAAGTCTCCTTACGCACTGCCAGCTTTTCAATCAGGTCTTCACGGATGCGGTAGCCAGTCCCCGGCTGGTCGCTGACCGTGATCGTCCCGCGAGCGCTGACCTCGACCTCGGGTTCGATAATGTCTTCCTTCCAATAGCGCTTCGAAGCCGACACATCACCGGGCAGGCGGAAATTGGGCAGCGTGGAGAGTGCGATGTTATGGACCCGCCCCACACCCGATTCCAGCATGCCGCCGCACCATACCGGAACCTGGTTGGCCTGGCACACATCATGGACTTTTCGGGCCTCGCTGAATCCGCCCACGCGGCCAACTTTGATATTCACGATGCGGCAGGCGCCGGTTTCGACGGCGGCCGCCGTGTCGCGCGCATGGCGGATGGATTCATCCAGGCAGATCGCAGTGCGCAGCTCACGTTGCAGCCGGGCATGATAGTAGATGTCGTCATTCCACAGCGGCTGCTCGATCATCAACAGCTTGAAGCGATCAAATTTTCGCAGGTGTTCGACTTCATCGAGCGTGTAGGCGGAGTTGGCATCGCAGCTCAACACGATGTCGGGCCAGCGCGAGCGAATCCGCTCCAGTACATTCACGTCCCAGCCCGGCTTTACTTTCACCTTGATGCGAAGGTAGCCGGCAGCGAGCTCGGTCTCAATCTTGTCCAGCAGCTGCTCGACGGAATCCTGAATTCCGATCGAGACCCCGCACTGAATTTCGCGGGTCGTGCCACCCAGTAGTTTCCAGAGGGGTTGCTGTTTCTGCTTTGCTTCGGCATCCCACAGGGCGTTTTCCACGGCCGCCTTGGCCATGCGGTGTCCGCGCACTTTGGCCATCAGCCCGGCGCATTCGTGCGCGGCGGCCAGCGAGCGCCCCAATACCTCGGGAGCCAAATAATGCTTGATGGTAGACCAGGCAGTTTCGATCCATTCCGAACTGTAAAACGGATCTTCGGCGGCCACACACTCTCCCCAGCCATCCACGCCTTCACAACCCGCGGTGAGCAGCAGGATGCGGCGGCTGTAGACACGGCCAAAGCTGGTCTCAAAAAAATGAACCAGCGGCATCTGAATTTCGCGCAGTGTAATCGTTTCGATTTTCATTAGAATTTCAGGACGGATACAGCCATTCCTCTTCCCAACGCCCTAACAGGAACTTGCCATTCTCCTGCGGATCGCGTTCATAACCCAGCACAACCAGACCATCGGAAAATGCCTGCAGGAAATCCTTGCGGTTGCACTCCTGGACTTCCTGGGCACGGTTCCGTGTAGGCGGCGCGCTCTTCCACTCGTAGATTTCAGCGGGAACTGAAATTGTCTTCAGCGTCTCGAAACCCGGTCTGGGTACCTGGCGCAACAAATTCTCAACCCTGTTCGACTGCAGCCACCATTCCGCGACCAGCCGGTCAGACGGCAAGCCACCTTGCAGCGGCGACGATGTGATTCCGTACTGGTTGACGTGATAGCGTCGCGCGATGGCGCCCAGGCGCTCGATATTTAAATAAGCGTTCTTGATTTCCAGCGGATCGAAGGTCCACTCGATCAATTCAAATCCGCGGGCGAGAGCGTCTTCCCGTTGAAAGAGTTTGATTTGACGTCCCAGGCCGGCGTTGCGGTATTCGCTTCGCACCGCCAGCATCTGGGAATGAAGATAGGAATGTCCGCCCCGCGAACCGGGTAGAGACAAGGCGAAGGCCACGATATTCCCGGCGTCAAATGCGCCGATCACCTGCCCCCCGATTTTCTCCGCTACCACGAACACGCGCAGAGGCACCAGTTCCGCATCGGTGAAGTTCCACACTTCTTTTTGCAGATTGACGCAGGCCAGTATCTCATCCAGGTTATGGCACTTGCGGATCACCATCGCGCTCTCGGTCATCCCGCCTCGCGCTCCTTGCCGGGCCCTTTTTCCCGCAGCTGGAGCTTGGCCTGCTGCCACAACGACTCCAGCTCCAGCATCGATGCCTGTTGGGGACTGCGTCCCGAAGCCCGTAACTGCTGCTCCATCCACTGGAATCGGCGTTTGAATTTTCGATTCGTCCTTCTCAGGGCAGATTCCGGATCGAGCGACAGATAACGTGCAATATTCACCAGCACAAAGAAGAGATCTCCCACTTCCTCTTCCAGGTGCTCCCTCAGAGCCTGGGGAACCTGCTGTCCGCCCGCGCCTGCAATACCACGGCTATGCGGTCGCGGACCCGGCGCTGGAAATTCTTCCAGACCCTGCCTCAGTTCTGTCGTTTCCTCCTGCAGTTTTTCAAACAGGCCGTCCATATCCGGCCAGTCGAAGCCCACTTGCCCGGCCCGGGAGCTGAGTTTGTAAGCTTCCATCAACGCCGGCATCGCCGTGGAAATACCGGCCAGCACGGATTCCGACGGACCCTCATCCGTCCTCGCGCTGCCCGTTTCCGCTCTCTTCTTCTCTTTCTCTTGCGCCTTGAGCGCCTGCCAGTTCCGCAGCACTTCGGACGAAGTCTCAGCCTTCACATCCCCAAAAACATGCGGATGCCGGTCTACCAGTTTGCTGCACAGGCGATCCAATACTTCGTCGATCGAGAATGTGCCCTGGTCCTTGGCCATCTGGGCATAGAACAGAACCTGGAGGAGCAGATCGCCAAGCTCTCCGGGCAGCTCATCCCAGTCCCGATTTTCGATGGCTTCGAGGACTTCGTAGGTTTCCTCGAGAGTGTAAGGTTTAATCGAATCGAAGGTTTGTTCCCGGTCCCACGGACACCCACCGGGACCACGCAGCCGGGCCATGATCGCAACCGCGCGTTCGAAACGCTCTCCCGTTTTCGGCATGAGGCCCAAACACTGTAAACGACAGGCGTGCGTGGCGCAATGAACCCGGGTCGTCCTGGGGAGCTGGGATCGACAATTGGCGCGGGAATTGACTTGCCCGGGCGCAGATATCTGAAGAACGCCGTAAACACTGATGGCAAATGAGGCGTCCTGGAACGCTAGCAAGCTGTGGCTGGGATCAGCCGGCAAGGCGCTCAATGCCGATCGATCTACATAAGATCATAATTAATCAATAAGTTATATCGAGTCATTCACCAGTAACTATAAGCACCGGGCGCGCGAAAGGAGCCTCGCCGGAAGGTTACCCAGCTGACCGATGTTATCTTTCCCAAATGGCTGAACGGGGTCAGGCTTATGCTTGAGAGAGCGCCGCAATCGCCCGGCCTTAGTGCGATATGAACTACGCCCCGCCAATCCGACGCCCGCTCGAGGGTGAACGCTTCCAGGTGATCGTCATCGGGGGCGGGATCAACGGCGTTGCGATCGCCCGGGAATGCGCCCGCGCCGGTCGTCGGACCCTGCTGATCGAGCAACAGGATTTTGCCGCCGGCACCACCAGTCGCGCCACCCGCATCATCCACGGTGGCCTGCGCTATCTGGAACACGGCGAGATCGGACTGGTGCGCGAGTCTTTGCGGGAACGCCGGCGCTTGCTGCAGGAACGCCCGCACCTGGTGCACCCGATCCATTTTCTTTTGGCGCTCGATCAGAACAGCGGCCGCAGCGCGCTCGCCATACGCACCGGCCTGTGGCTGTATCGTCATCTGGGCGGCAGGCTTCAGGTCGGATCGAGCCGCAAGGACCAGGAAAAGCTCGAGCGGCTGCTGGACTCGGGGCGGCGCTGGTCCGTGTTCAGCTACGAAGATGCCCAGTGCGAATTCCCCGAGCGCCTGGTAGCGGAGTGGCTGGTCGAGGCCATGGAGGCCGGGGCTGTGGCGCGTAATCACACCCAGGTGCTCGCCGTGGATGTACGCCACCGGCGTGCGGTGGGCGTGCTGTTGCGAGATCAAGTGAGCGGGAAGGAAGAGCGGGTAGAAGGTTCCTGGATCATCAATGCCACCGGCCCCTGGGCGGACCGCATCTGCCAGCGCTCCCGCATCGCGACCCCGCACCCCATGGTGGGCGGGGTTCGCGGATCGCATATTGTAATGCCGCGCTTTGCGAACGCTCCCGACGCCGCGGTCTACACCGAAGCGGTGGACAAACGTCCGATTTTTGTCATCCCCTGGAATGAACAGGTCCTGGTGGGCACGACCGAAGTTTCAGACCAGAGTGATCCGGCCAAGGTCCAACCGTCGCAGGCGGAAATCGACTACCTGGTGCGCTCCCTGCTTCACCTCTATCCGCGCGTCAAACTTTCGGCTTCCGATATCCGATATACCTTCGCCGGAGTCCGGCCCCTGCCCTTCTCAACCAAGGAAAAGGCGTCGGCCGTGAGCCGCAAGCACTACTTGCACGATCACGCCCACGATGGCGCCGAGCACATGATTTCCGTGATTGGCGGCAAGCTGACGACAGCCGCGGAATTGGCGCGTCAATGCGCATCCAAAATTGGGGTGGTGCCGAAGTCTTCGCGCACGCTGGCCATCGCCTCGGCGGAAAGCGCCGACTTAATGCTGGACCGTTGGGTGATCGAGATAGGCAACGCGGGAGGAATTGGCGAAGACACGGCCCGGGGCATTGTCGAATGGCATGGCCAGCGGGCCCTGGATATTTCCCGTATGGCGATGCGCCGCCCGGAACTCCGGGCGCCGCTTTGTTCCCACACCGAACACATTGTTGCCGAGGCGGTCGACGCTTTTGCCGGAGAGTGCGCGGTCACGCTGGGCGATGTCCTGCTGCGGCGGGTGCCGGTTGCCTTAGGCGCGTGCTGGTCACCGGCCTGCGGTCGCGAGGCCGCCGCCCGCATCGGCTGTGTCATGGGATGGAATGAGTCGCAATCCGCGGCCCAACTGGAAGCGTTCGAAATCGAGCGCTCCACTTTCCTGCGCAAGCCGACGCGGGCAGACACAATGTTGGAAGCCGCCGCCGATTGATGAGCTCCCGCTGTTCTGTCCTCGCGAGCGAAGCAGATGTCTCCCTTCGCGAGCGCGGTTGTCAACTCGCTGCAAGGCAGCAGGTTCCAGCTTTGCGGAGCTGTTTTACCTCAGCGTACGCACCAGCAGTTCAGTGTCATCGGAGATGATCCCATCCACTCCCCACCCAGCCAGACGAAGCATGGTTTCCGCGTCGTTCACGGTCCACACGAAGACTCTGCAGCCGGCAGCCTGAATGTTGTGCACCAGCAAGCGGTTTACAAGCGACTGGTGAGCAATCACGCAGTCGACGGGCAACTCGCGCCAACGCGCAAGTTGAGCCGAGTCCTCACAGATCATCCCAATGCAGACAGTGGAACTGCGCGCTTCCAGGTCCATGAGCACGTCGGGAATAAAAGACGAAACTACATAGTCCTGGGAGGGCGGATATTTGCTCAACGCCGCCAGTACCTTCGATTCCAGATCCTTTACCTTGAGCTCGATGTCGAGAAAGGCGCGTTGGCCGTAACGCTGTATCACATCATCAAGCCGCGGCAATTGCGGTAACCGCCTGGCTTGGGCCTGCGCGATCGTGATTCCGTCGACGTTGGGGTCATGGCACACCACGGCGGACCCGCACGCCGCAAGACGAACATCAAATTCAAAACCATCGCAGCCATGCTCGAGGGCGAGATCGAACGAGGCAAAAGTATTCTCAGGGATCCGGGTGGACACACGCGCCCCGCGATGGCCGAGGAGGAGGGGAAGGCGGGCCATTGCGTATTTTAATGCGGAATCGATTCAGCGGCGGACGAATTTTTTTCGGAGAGAGACTAGTCCAAGTCGAAATCCCGAATCGGCCTTCCCGTATCAGGAGACTCTTTGGCTTTCTTGACCGCCTCCTGGAACTTCTTCTCCAACAGGTCGGAAGCATGCTTCTGCGCCTCTACGGACTGCCGGAAGATGGAATCGCGCCGGGTGTCCTGCTCCTTCATGGCCCGGGCGGCTTCTTCGATGTCGGCAAACATCTTGGGTTTGACCGCAGCGGTGTGAGCGATAACGCCTCTGATTTCAGCGTCCACCTTGAGCACTGCACTGCAGCAAGGGCAGGTCACCTCGAACGGGGGGACGTTCTTCGGCATGACCGAATCATACCGCAAAACCGCTAGTCGTGACGCTGGAGCTTGATGGGGAAGATCTTGAAAAGGTTGAGCATCTCCCAGCCCAAAAGAACAACGGAAACGATAACCACCATGATGGCGATGGTTTCTCCGAAATTCAGGCGGTTGCGGTTGGGCTCAAAACGCCTGGCCACGAGCCCGAGAATATTGAGCGTGGCAAAGCCAAAAACAAGAACCCACAAAATGTTATAGACGTCACCCTTTTTACCAAACTCCTCGAAAAGAATGACCAACAGCAATTGGAACCGGAAGGCAGAACCCAGCCGCGTCACGGACGTGGGAAGAGTGGCCAGCAGCGAGGTCAGAGACACGGGCATGGGTGCGGAGTTGGAGCGCTAGAAGAAAGCGAACACAAAGCCTGCCAAAAGGAAAGATATTACGCTTTTCCGGCGGCGAAGTCAGCCGGGTGGGCAATGTTTCAGTTCCGAGTTGCCAAATCCGGCAATGACTTCGTCCTGCCGCCCGCTTCGTGGCTTCTCGCTGGGTTAGAATGTCGCCGGTATGAAGTCACGCCTTATTTGTCTCGGAGTTTTGATTCTGGCCGCGGCCATGAATGCCGGCGCGCAGACGGCCCCGGATCGCGCCAGTGACCCCGTCCCCAAGCTTAGTCTCGAAAGCCGGGCGCAAGCCACCCTCTCCACGGTTCGGGGAAGTCTGAAAGTAGCGGGCCTTGAACAGCCGGTAAGCGTGCTACGCGACCGTTGGGGCGTTGCCCATATCTATGCCCAGAACCAGCATGACCTGTTTTTCGCTCAAGGATTCGTGGCCGCTCAGGACCGCCTGTTTCAAATGGAATTGTGGAAGAGGTCGGGCCAAGGCCGCCTGGCTGAGGTTCTGGGCCCCTCGGCCCTGCCGCGCGACATCAACGCGCGGCTGCTCAGCTATCGCGGCGACATGAAGGCCGAATACGAAAGCTATGCGCCCGACACGCAGCAGATTCTCGAGGCCTTCACGGCCGGGATCAACGCCTACATCGAAAGGCGTCTTCTGCCGGGAGGTCCGGGCCTTCCGCTCGGGTTTCAACTGGCAGGCTTCAAACCGGAACCCTGGAAGCCGGAAGACTGCCTGAACCGAATGGCCGCGTTCTCCATGACCGGCAATGCATTCGACGAATTGGACCATGCTCAGGCCGTAAACGCAGTCGGAGCAGATGCGGCATCTCTGCTTTTCGATTTCGATCCGCCGGTGAAGTTGGAGGTGGCGCCGGGCACGGACTTGTCCGGGTTCTCCTCCGCCCTGCTGCACAATCTGGTGGGCAGCGATACCCGGATTGAGTTTCCCAGGCATCCGCCCGAAGGCAGCAACAACTGGACGGTCTCCGGAAAGCTGACGCGGACGGGCAAGCCGCTGCTGGCCAATGATCCGCACCGTGTGATTGCTGAACCTTCGCTGCGCTACATGGTGCACCTGGTCGCGCCGGGATGGGACGTAATCGGCGCGGGCGAGCCCGGCCTGCCCGGAGTGGCGCTCGGACACAATCGAAACATCGCGTGGGGGTTCACCATCTTCGGCCTCGATCAGCAGGACTTGTACGTCGAAGATCTCAATCCGTCCGATTCGTCGCAGTACAAAACCGCGGAGGGCTGGGCGCAAATGCAGGTGCGAAAAGAGACCTTCGGTGTCCGCGGCGGGCCCAGTGTGCAGGTGAACCTGAAGTTCACGCGCCACGGCCCGGTGCTGTGGGAAGACGGCAAACGGGCGCTCGCCCTGCGCTGGGTGGGCGCCGAGCCCGGCACCGCCGGCTACCTGGGCTCGCTGGCGGTTGACCGGGCGCAGAACTGGCAGGAATTCGAAGCGGCCATGGCGCGCTGGAAAGTTCCTTCCGAAAACATTGTCTACGCCGACCGCGCCGGCAACATTGGAGAGCACTCTACCGGCCTGGCTCCGCTGCGCAAGACCTGGACTGGGCTGCTGCCCGTCCCGGGAAGCGGAGGCTACGAGTGGTCGGGCTTTGTGCCCAATGCCGAGCTGCCGCACCAGTACAATCCGCCCGCCGGCTTTGTGGCCACCGCGAATCACAAGATGATTCCCGAAGGTTATCCGTACAAAGTAGGTTATTCCTGGGAACCGCCCTATCGCTTCCACCGCATTACGCAGGTGCTGCAACAAGCGCGCGCGGGAAAGAAATTGGATGTTGAAGGCATGCAGCGACTGCAGTGCGACGTGCTTTCCCTTCCCGCATTGCAATTCGATCGAACTGCTGCGCGTAGCCACGGCACACCAGAAGTCCACCCCTGCGTCGCATCTTCTGCTGCAGTGGAACGGAGAAGTAGAGCGCGCCTCGGCGGCCGCCGCACTGTACGAAGTCTGGCTGCAGATTGTAACCCGCGAGACGGTCAACCTGGCGGTGCCACCCGCCGCACGGACGATGATGGAAGATTGGTCTCCTCATCAAGTGCTGAGCTTCCTCGAAGGCAGCGGTCACCAACCCACGGACGCGCTGGTCGTGACTCGGAACGTCATGCTGCGAAAGTCCCTGGAGGAAGCCTGGAGCGCGATGGAGAAGCTCCAGGGTCCCGATCCCGACCCATTGGTCGTGGGGACAGATACACCACGCCCGGTTTCGTCATCCTCTCGATCAAATGCCCGGCGTGGCTGCGCTCACCGATCCGGAACCGGTCTCGCGTCCGGGCGATGACTACACCGTCAACGCCACGGGATATCCCCTCGGTTCATTCGACCAGATTTCAGGCGCGAGCTATCGCGAAATTCTCGATCTCAGCGATTGGGACCACTCGGTTGCGGTGAACGTGCCCGGCCAGAGCGGCCAGCCAGGAAGTCCACACTATTCCGATTTGATACCGCTCTGGAGTGAGGGAAAGTACTTTCCTCTGCTGTATTCGCGAGGCGCGGTCGAGAAGGAAGCGGCCGACAAGCTGGTGTTGCAGCCGTGAAAGCGCTTTTGTGGTGTCATCCTGAGCGGAGTGGCTGCTTCGCTTCGCGAAGCAGTCACGGAGTCGAAGGACCCCTACCTGCATAACATTCGCCTGCGGTTCGTGGGTCTACTCACGAACCGCAGGCATCTTCAAGAGCAAATCGTCTTACCCAGAACGCTGTTCTTTTACAGGGGTCCTTTACAGGGCTCCTTTGACTTATAGGGGTCCTTCGACTGCGCGAGATCATTCGCAAGCGAATGATCTCGCTGCGCTCAGGATGACAGAAAAATGCGCTAGGATCACAGGGAAATGATCTGGTGATCCAGGCAGCTCGTTTGCAGAGTGTCATGCAGGTTCTGCAAGAGCTCGGTTCCATGCCGCGCAACGAAATACACGCCACCGATCTCCCGCTCCTGCAAGACCTTGTTGGCATAGAGCGCGTTGCTGAGCAGTTCGGCGTGACGACCCAGGATCTCGCTCTGACGCAACTCGGCCCGCGCCGCCCGCGAACGCAATTGCTCCAGCTGATGGTGCATCTTCGATCCGGCGTTGGCCGCGGCTTCCACCAGAGTTTTGTCCAGACGTTCGAGCGACTGCTGAATCGAAGCCAGGGATTGTTTCAGGGACGAATCCGCCCGGTCAAACGCAGTCTGCAAATCCGGCGGCAAAGTATGGCTTGCCAGGGTTTCACGCAACCCGTCCGCAGCCTGGAAAATATCGGGGACCGACAGACCATAACGCTCAAGTAACGCTTGAGGTTTTGCTTCCACAATGGTTGCGGAGAATCTTGGAAGGATGGGCGTGGTCCGCCCTAACAATGCCTGGTAAACCACCGCCGCCTGGGCGAAGTAGGCCACTTCCGCGGCGCCGCCTACGTACGCCACCGTGGGCAGAAGGTAGTCCTGCACCACCGGTCGCAGCAAGACGTTGGCGCTGAACTGGTCCGGCGCGGATGCGATGCGGCGCACCAGCTCCGCCTTTGGGACGTTTTCATTTGCGATTAAAAAATCCGCTTCGCCACCGTTCGAGCGACGGTGTACCGGCACACGGGCCCCGTCGCGCAGCGCAAACAGAAGCGTGGACAGGGGCGTTACCTTGACCTGCTGGTGATAACCCGCAGCCTCCAGTTCCCTGCCGCGCGCCAGCAATGCCTCATCGAGTTCGGCCGCCCGTTCGATGGCCGCACTATAAACAGGCGCAGCGATCTGGTGGAATTCCGGGTCCGATGCGTCGAGCAGCACCACGCCCCACTGGGCAAAGAGGCGCGAAAACAGGCGCGCGAAGGCGCTGCCGAAGTTTTCTCCGGGCCGGTATGCCTCGCGCAGGAATTTCGTCGCTTCCGAATCGCCCAGCAGACTGGCCGCGGCTTCAACCACCGGTTCGATCTCAGGACCAAACTTCACCGTGCCCACGGGAGCGTCAGGCAATCCGCTCGTGGCCGCGGCAAATTTCTGCAGCAAGCCATCCGGCCCCAAGATCGAGACATGATTGATCTCGTCCAGATCGTGGTCGGTGCTGGCCAGCCAGAACACGGGAACGCAATCGGAGCCCGCGTTGGTGGCTTCGCCAGCCAGCTTGACCGTGCTTAGCGCCTTGAAAATTGAAAACAGTGGACCGCCGAACAGTCCGACCTGCTGTCCGGTGACCAGCGCACGGGCGCCGGAGCGCAGACGAGCAATATTTTCCAAAGTCCTGGGGGACGCGTCCCACGCACGGTTCTGTCGCTCCAGAATGTCCGCCACTCGCGTCCGTCGCGCGGGGTCATAACTCGGCGCAGCGGTCTCGTCTTTCACCCATTCAGAGAAATGAGGAGAGCGGGGATAGAACGGCCGCAGGGAGGGAGACCCGGAAATAAAATCAGCGAAAAGCCTTGTGGTGTGCGGAATCTGGCGAAATGGCAGACACTGCGCCTTCACCGGCAGCTCTCCTGACAGCACTTCTTCATAGCGGGTTGGACGAAGCAAGTCATGCGTTGGTCAACACCGATTCTACCCGTATGTCCGTAGTTGAGATGTCAGAAACGGCGGCAGGATGCAAAAGCTCCAAATGTAGGCGCGAGCGTCCCGCTCGTGCTCGAGCGGAAAAAACGTCGATCTGCCCCGGGATGTCTATTGTTGTTGTTGCTCCTGCTGCATGGTCTTGACGGGGGCAGGTGGCGGTTCCTGCGCCTTTTCGACCAGCAGAGACCATTCTTCAGGGACCGGGAGTCCCTGTTCGAGTTCAGGCGGCTCGACCGAAGCCGTCACCCGCACGGCGACGGAGAGCTCGCTGGGAGTTTGTCCGCGAAAGATTCCCCGGGTCGGCGGCACGTCAGCATAGTCGCGACCGATGGCGGTGCGCACGTGGCGCTCACCCGCCAGCAGACAGTTGGTGGGATCGAAGCCGACCCAGCCCAACGGCGGTAGAAATGCTTCCACCCAGGCGTGAGTTGCATCCACCACCGAGCGGTCGTGACTCTGCGCGCTGCGGTAGAGATATCCGCTGACATAACGGCAGGGGATCTTCACCCGGCGCACCAGGGCGATCATGATGTGGGCAAAGTCCTGGCATACGCCCTGGCGGGTTTCGATGGCGTGAGCAATCGGCGAGTCCACTTTCGTGCTCTTGGGCACATATTCGAACCATTCGTAGAGTCTCTGATTCAGCTCCCGCAACATGCTCAACGGATCGTCCCGACGGCGCACTTCCAGTTGCTTGGCGAGAGCAATCAAACCCGGCGTGGGCTGGGCGAATTCGCTGGGCAGCATCATCTCCCAGTAATCCCCCATCTTCACCTGCGCATCGGCTTCAGCCCAGGCATCCGCCGGCAAAGAATCCGGGATTTCGACCGACGGTTGCATATCGAGCAGCGACTCAGCCACGATCACAAGATAGGAATGCTGTCCCGGAATATCGAAGTGATGGATGTTATTGCCCACGTGATCGCGGTAGGCAAACACCCGGCAGCGCGGGCTCACGGCCAGGTGAAACGTGAGACAACGCTGGTTGCCTTCACTGCGGGGGTGCATGCGCGCTTCCATGACGCTCTCACTCACCGGATCGGCGTAGTGAAATTTCGTCAGATGCTGAATGGAGTAGAACATGAAGCCGTGGTCCCCTATCCCGCCAAAGCGGTCTGGATCGAGTAATTGACGTAAACTTCGTAGATGGTTTCGTGAATTTCCCGGCACTGCTGCAAAATATCCTGCAGGTACGCGCCCACGTCCTGCGACAGGATTTCGGAAATCTGTCCGAAACTCAGCGTGGCCTGCAATCGTCCCGCCAGCCGGGCCAACTGCGCTCCCCGCCGTTTGCCTCCACCCCCGTGGATGGCTTCCAGAGCGCGTTGCAGGTGATCGATGGAGTAACGCACCGAATGCGGAAATTCCGGATTGAGCAACAGGAATTCGATGATCCGGTCCGGGCTGATGTCCGCAGTGTAAACCTTGCAGTAGGCTTCGAACGCCGTGCACGACCGCAGCAGCCCAATCCATTCCAGATACTCGGCGGCCTCCGGCGTTTGGTCGGGACGTCCCCAGAACTCGCGATGATAAAGGCCCAACAGCGTCACCGAGGCACAGGCGCGCTCCATGTAGCGCCCCACCTGGATAAACTGCCAGCCTTCGCCGTGGCTCATGGTCGAATCGGTCACGCCCTGAATCAGGTGCACGCCTTCGATCACGGCCAGCAGGAAGTCCGATGGCAGCACGTCGTCAGTCTCATTCGGCTTGTGCCGCGTGACCTGGTGAAAGAGGCGGTTCAGTCTCTGCCACTGGTCCGAACTGATCTCCTCACGCACCTGGCGCGCGTTCTCGCGGGCGCCCGCGACGCAGGCGGTAATCGACGAGCGATTGCCGGGATCAAAAGTCAGGATCTGCGCCACCTGGTACGCGTCGCCGCTCCACGCCAGATTGGGCGGATTCCCCAGCGCCGCCAGCACCCGCCTCCAGCGCCGGTCCGCGCTGGAGGTGGACTCATCCAGCATCAGATTCAGATTCACGTCGAGAAGACGAGCGGCGTGCTCGGCGCGCTCCAGGTAGCGGCTCATCCAATAAAGGTTGTCAGCGACGCGAGAGAGCATGGCTTATTGGTTCAGCACCCAGGTATCTTTACTGCCGCCACCTTGCGACGAATTCACCACCAGCGAGCCGCGGCGCAGAGCCACCCGGGTGAGCCCGCCGGGAACGATGGTCACCTTGTCTCCGAACAGCACATAAGGACGCAAGTCCACGTGCCGGGGCTGTAGCGTGTCATCGATGAAACAAGGAGCGCGCGAAAACGTGATGGTCGGTTGCGCAATGTAATTTCGCGGATCGGCGATGATGCGCTCCCGAAAGTCCTGCCGCTCCGCGCTCGTGCTCTGCGGCCCGATCAGCATGCCGTAACCGCCCGACTCCCCCACCGCCTTGACCACCAGCTTGTCGAGATTCTGCAAGACGTGGTCACGCTGTACAGGGTCATTCAGCAAATAGGTCTCCAGGTTATTCAGCACCGGGTCTTCGTCGAGATAGTACTTGATGATCTTGGGCACGTAAGCGTACAGGGCTTTGTCGTCGGCCACGCCGGTGCCGAAAGCGTTGGCCAGAGTGACGTTCCCTGCCCGATAAGCGTTGAACAATCCAGAGACTCCCAGCACCGAGTCCGAGCGAAAAGCCAGCGGATCGATAAAATCGTCATCCACACGGCGGTAGATCACATCCACCCGGCGCAATCCCGTGGTGGTCCGCATATAGACGACGTTGTCGTGGGTAACGAGATCGCGCCCTTCGACCAGCTCGATGCCCATCTGTCGCGCCAGGTAAGCGTGTTCGAAATAGGCCGAGTTGAAGACCCCCGGGCTGAGCAGCACAATCGTCGGTTCCGGCCGTCCTTCGGGCGACAGCGACCGCAACGTACTCAACAGCGCCTGGGTGTAATGCTCGATGGGACGCACACCCTGGCGGCGAAACAGATTGGGGAAGATCCGTTTCATTACCCGGCGGTTGGTCAGCATGTAGGAAACCCCGCTGGGCACCCGCAGATTGTCTTCCAGAACCACAAACTCGCCGCTGGGCAGGCGGATCAAGTCCGACCCGACCACGGCGACGTAAACATTGCGCGGCACCTGTAACCCGCGCATCTGTCGCCGGAAATGCCGGCAGCTGTAAACGATCTCGCGGGGCACGGTGCCATCGGAAAGAATGCGGCCTTCGTGATAAATGTCCCGCAAAAATAAATTGAGCGCGGTAATGCGCTGCGTCAGGCCGCGCTCGATGAGGCTCCATTCCGCGCTGGTAATCAGGCGGGGCAAGAGATCGTAAGGAAAGATCTTCTCGGTCCCTTCCTCCCGCCCGTAAACCGTGAAGGTGATGCCCTGGTTCAGAAAGGCCAGGTCGGCGGAGTGTTTGCGGCGGCGGATCTCGTCGGCGGGCAGGGAGGAAAAGGTCTCTAATAAAGGAGCATAGTGCGGGCGAGGCTTGCCCGGACTTTCAAACGTCTCGTCAAAGGCGTCGTCAACGAGATAATCCTGCAGAACCGGGTGGTCGAAGCGGCTGATTTCCGCCAAACCCATGGCGAAGTATAAGATGCCGCATTCCGCCAGGCAATAGGGTTCGGGCAGTGTTTCCTTCGTTTCAAGGCGCTGGGCGGGCCGCGCACCCTTAGACAATGGACTTACGGCAGGCGTGCGCAGTTTTATCGATTGCCTGGATCGGCAAAATAGTGACACGGAAATTGTTTTTACGTTCTTTGCGGTATCCTTTGCGTACTTTGCGGTAACAAGATCGTAACCGCAAGGGTCGCAAAGAAGATTTACAGAATCTGCAAGTCGGCGTGAACTGCCAGGGGAGGGATGATTTGCCATCGAGACGTCCCGGCATTTTTGCGGTCGCGTTGCTCGCTGTTGGCGTGCGGATGAGTGCGGCTCAAGCCTCCGCAATCTCGGACTCTTGCGACGCACATTCGAACAGCAGGATTCCCAGGTTCCGGATCGCTCGGAATTTCGAGAATGCCACCGCGCGGGGAAGAATCATCAAGTTAAGTATCGCTCCTGAGGAAGTTACTCAGGACAAGCTGATATCTCTGGTCTGCAAACTGGGAAGGGACTACGCGAACGAACAGGTGCTGGTGATCTGGATATTGAACAATAGCCGGGCGGCCCAGCGATTCAATCCGCAGGGCGAAGGAAACGATACGCCTACGGATTTGGCGATGCGGGCCTCCTACTCCTTTAGCCGCGAAGAAAACGACCAGGCCTTGACTTGGTGGCCCGACCCGCGGGAGCGCTCTCGCTACGTTAAAGTCAAACTGGGTGCTCCGCCAGTTCGATGAGGTCCGTATCCGAGGTAAAGGCCGCCCGTCTGTCGGGCGGCCGGGGACCGGATCTTTCTGCCGGGATTAGTGTTTGGCTTTAGAGAAATCAGCTACTGCGAATACGACGCCGTTGCGTTCCACGGCGCCGGCGCCGATCGTGTCCATATCTGCATCGAGCAGGTTAGCTCGGTGATTGGGAGATTCCATCCACTGCTCGCTGATGTACTCCGCATTCGGTCCCGCGGCAACATTCTCCGAAAGCCAGCTGAAGCGAGCGCCCGCTCGCGTGGCCCGGCTGGGAAGGCTCAGTTCCCCGGCAAATCCATGAGAAATCGATCTCTGGGCAGCCATCGCTTCGGCGTGCTGACGGGCGGCGTTGGCCAGAGCTTCGTCCCACTTCAGCGGAGGCAGTCCGTTGGCCGCGCGCTCCCGATTAATGGCCTGGAAAAGCTCTTGCCCGGCGTTCTCCGCCTTGGGCTGGGCGAACGTGTATGTGGTTGAAAACACTGCGCCAATCGTCAATACGGCAATCAGCAAGGTCTTCGAAAACGTGATCATCCATTCTCCTGAGGCTAGCTTCGGACCCATCAAGTATGACGCGCCCGCCACCCCTCTCCTATCCCCCGAACGGGTGGTTTCAGGCCCCCCCGGACCAGCACCTTTTGTAACCTTCGCTTCATCAAATGGTTAGTTTGACTTCCACGGGGTTGACCCCTAGATTGGAAAGGGGCCTTCGGGCCCGGTTGTCTGTTCTTTGCAGGCCAATCCCACCAGTGGGGGCGTCACGGCTTCGACGGAGATGCTTGCGGCCAAGAGGCATGCCAGGGTGCTCGCACCTGTAATCGTGGGCAAAATGATAATTGCCAATCAAGAAATGGCATACGCAGCCTAATTAATTAGGCAGCCGTTCTCCACAGCTTCGCCCTTGGGCTGTGAGCGAACGTCACACAGAGGGCTGCTCTTCCCGGCTACGTCTGGGCCGGGAGGTTAAGATTTCAGGCTAGCGGCTGCTGTTTCTTGTCCGTTCTGAGCAGCAGACGCGAACGTCCTCGGGTAATGCCGAGGGCATGAACTGGAATAAGCATGTAGTCTCTTGACCAGTAACATTTTCGGACGCGGGTTCAACTCCCGCCGCCTCCACCACTTTTTTCAGCTACCGTTCTCCATTCAGGGCCCCACTTTCCTGCTCAGCGTGGAGATCTCCAGCGCCGGGTTGGCTTGGCCCCTAATCTCACCGAGAATCCACGGGAAATAGCCGGAAGTCGGCACGGGCTTTATTGCCCTTTGCTCTCGCTGGGCGACGGGCCAAAGCCGCAACGTCCGAGCACGGTCCGCCAGAATCGTTCCCGCTCTTCAGGAGTCATCCGCTCCCGGCGCTCGGCCATGCGGCGGCGGAAATTAGAGCGGCCGGAACCGTGACTTCCCAATCCGCCGAACAGAATCCGGCACAGCGCCAGAAGTCCAACCGCTTGCCAGAAGGTGATCAGGCGCCAGCCGAAGAGTGCCGGCAGCAGCCAATTCCACAGGTGCATCACTAATTCGCCGCCGATGGCGATAAATACCAGTATCCCCAGGATCGCCAGTGGAACAATGAAAATCAATTTCCATTTCCTTCTCATGTTCAGTTCCTATCCTTTCGTGAATTCGTCGTAGAGGTTTTGCAATCGCTGGCGCAGATGCAGCACCGCATAGCGCTTGCGCGAGAGCAGCGTATTGACGCTCACGCCGGTCTCGGCGGCGATCTCCTTGAAGCTGCGCCCGTCCAGTTCGTGCGCCACAAACACCCTGCGCTGCTCCTCCGGCAATTCGTCGACCGCCAGCTCAAGTTCATGGAGAAGCACGCTGCGGGCGTACAGCGCCTCTGGCCCGGCATCGGGCGAAGGCAACAAGTCTTCGAACCCCGGCAGTTCGTCGCCGGCATCGTCATCGTCATGGCAGGGCGCGAGGGCGGTATCGCTGAAGCTCTCCGGCTTCTTCTTGCGGAAGAGATCGGTGATGCGATTGCGCGCCACGCGAAACAGCCATCCCGTGACATGCTCGATGGGCATCAGCAGGCGGTTCGCTTCCACCAGTTCGTAAAAAACGTCTTGCAGAATGTCCTCTGCGTCCCGCGAATCAGGCACGCGCCGGCGAATGAAGTTGCGCAGCCGGGACTGCTCCTGCTTGACCACTTCGGAGATCCGCCGGTCCGGTTCGAGTACCATCCGCTCCAGGCTCGCTGCCCTCATCGATATCTATACCTATGGTTGTAGACGAATGAGGGGGTGCGGATATTGTATGGCGGCTAAGTCGCTGAAGATGATAGGGCTGCGAAGCAGCCGGGTGCCCCAGGCATTCGCGTACTTTGCGAATGTGTGGGAAATGCGTGCGTCCTTCTCACTGATGGATTGCAATACCTCGGGGACCAATCGTTCAGTGCTCCGAGCAACGGAGTTTGATTGTGGGCCCGACGCATTCCAGTTGTGCCGAAACCCACACATCGCAGAGTGCGCGATGTGTGGGGCACCCGGCTGTGAGCGAACGTCACACAGAGGGCTGCTCTTCTCTTCTACGTCTGGGGAGAGAGGCTAAGATTTCAGGCTAGCGGCTGGTGTTTCTTGTCCGTTCTGAGCAGCAGACGCGAACGTCTTCGGGTAATGCCGAGGGCATGAACGCGAATAAGCATGTAGTCTCTTGACCAGTAACATTTTCGGACGCGGGTTCAACTCCCGCCGCCTCCACCATAACTTCAGTCGTCGGACCTCGGTCTTCAGTCGTTAGCCAACACAGAATAAGTCTCTCGCCCGTGCCTTGATCGCTGGTCTCTGAAAATCGGGAAGCGTCCGTCTGTCCCGGGTTCCGTCTTTATCGCCTCGCTCTGGCTGGGTTTGTGGCGCCTCGCCGCACCCGCTGACCCTCCCCGAAGTGGACAAGCAGCCTTTACGCCGGTTTTCCGCTTGCGTTCGGCACCCAAAGGTGCTGTTATTGTACTTTCACCACAAACCAATAGTTGTTGGGGGCGAGTCATGGCGAAGGCAAGCTTCACCACACCCGATGGGGTGACCGTAAAACTAGATGGAACGCCAGCAGAAATTGCTGCCGTTCTGAAGGACATGAAGGGCAAGGGCAAAACTGATTCGGGTGGAAAGCGACAGGCCAGAGCACAGTCTGGTAGGGTTACCATCCCATCGCTGGTTGCAGAGCTTAAACAAGAGGATTTTTTCAGGAAATCCAAGACTCTTAGTGACATCAGAAAGCGACTACTAGAACTGGGACACAACTATCCACTTACGACACTTTCCGGTGCGATGCAGGGTGAAGCCAAGAAGCGTAGGCTGCGACGGTTCAAGGAAGGTGGAAAATACATCTATGCTCAGTAGAGAAGGACAACACTCAAGTGAGAGTTTACATTATTGTCAACGACGACGACGGTAATACCTTTGAAGGGGAAGCTAACCTTTCAGCACGAAGACAACCCAAACCCGCTCCGATGAAGAAAAAGTCGGCATCGGGAAAGACCACGAACGCACCAACGACCGTCAACCTCTCATCGCCCATCCGACCGTTTGTGAAGAAACACGCAGGTGGCATGGGTGGAGCACAGAAATTCACGCTTCTGCTTGCGCACATCGCAAAGGGCGAAACCAACAAAGAGGTTTCGCCGGCGGTTGTGCAAAAGCAATGGAGCAAACTAAGAGGGCAACTGGGCAATTGGAATCCCGCCTTCACGACCAGAGCTAAAGATCAAGAGTGGGTCGATTCCCCGAAGCAAGGCGTGTATGTACTTCTATCGGGCTGGAAAGGCATATTCCATGCCTGACAGAACAGTCAGTGCGATGCTGAAGGATAGATTCAAGGCGGTACACGCCGACGCAGCGGTTCGTCACTTCACGCGAATGATTCAAGATTTCCAGCAGCGTGAATGGGAAGATGCCAACGCAAAGGCAGGGAAAGTTGTGGAAGCTGTACTGAAGGCATGCTGGGCCGAAACCGGCAAGCCTGTGCCGAAGGGCAAGGCTTTTAAAGTAGACAACATTATCAATTCGATTGCGGGTGAAACCGCTCTGGGCGATTCACTACGCCTCACAATTCCCCGCGCCTGCCGCTTTGTCTATGAAATCGCAAGCAACCGTGGTGCCCGTCACGATCCCGATGAAATTGCCGCAAATGAGATGGACGCCAATGCAGTCACGGCCCTTTGCTCTTGGGTCATGGCTGAGATGGTCAGCCATTCTCAGAAGGGCATGGACTTGGATGAAGCGAAGGCTGCTGTTGACGGTCTGATGAAGCGGAAGTACCCATTCGCGGAAACCATCGACGGTCGCGTATACGTGGATATTGCGAATAGTGCACGCGAAGCTGCGCTGCTGATTTTGTACAGCATCTATCCAAAGCGCATGTCTGAAGAATCGTTGGCACGGCAAGTAGAACGTCACGGCTACAGTATTGAGAACGCGAAGATGGGCGTGGGAAGGATACGCAACAGAGTGGACGACGACGACCACGGGAATCTGATGCTGAGGAATCTTGGAGTACGGGATGCAGAAACTCTAATTGAAAAGGCAGAACAAGAGGCCAGATGATGTCGTCCTGTTTTGCGGGCGGGTGGCCCATTCAAGCCCCAAGGGCTTTCCAGTCAGGTCAGGCGGGGCCGGGTGCCCCAGACATTCGCGTACTTTGCGAATGTGTGGGAAATGCGTACGTCCTCTCACTCGTGGCTTGCGATGCGTGATCTCGGCATTGCGTCGGCTGGGAATCAGCCGCCAGTACTCGACCCCTGAGCTGGCGTGGCCATGTATTTACTGAGGACGTCCACCAGACCCTGGTTGGGCACACACTGCTTTGCCGAAAAGGAAGATAGGATGTGATCCAGCTCATTCTCGGACAGGCCTTTGAAGAGGCCGGCGTAGAGTGGCTGCATCAGGGTGCCCGTGTAGAAGCACAATAGGGTCTGACTCATGCACCGTACATTGAGTCGCGCATCCAACTGCGGATCACCAACCACTTGACCGATCTGGTCAGCAAGCTGAGCCGTTGCGTCCTTTACCGGCGTTGGCGGTAGCCACTTCATCCAATCGTCGGTGCCAAGAGCAACCTTCTTACGAAGAAAGTCGCGGATGCGCTCCATGTACGGAGATGCAGGGTCGAGTGTCAGCATACCCATCACGCCAACATCTTTGTAATTCCACGTTGTCCAGTGCGTCTCGTGACTTTCAAAGATGCCAATCTGATCGTCTAACGCGCGAAGCCGGTCACCACTCTCATCGGCAGGCCCGTTAAAGACAGACCCAAACTCGCCAACCCACAGCGGGACGTTATGCTGCTGGGTGAACTTCGTTCCCTCGGCATCGAGGAAGTTGCGCTCCTGTTTTGCCAGATCCCACTCCTGAGCACTGCCCGCCGCAGCCGATCGCGGATGGATGGTGCCAGGGTATCGGCCAGGTCCAAACCCAGGCACAGTGTAGTTATGGGAACTGTAGGCGAGGTTCTCGTCGAAGGGTTTCTCCAGCCCCGAGAAGGCCTTGGCGTAGTCATCACCTTCAAGGAAGATAATGTGTCTGGAATCGATCTTGCGAATCTCTGTAACCAGGCGCCGGTAGACGGCATTCATGCGGTCAAAATTGGGCCTGTAATTGGAACCCACGTTCCATGGATAGTCGCCCAGGGCGTTGTTCGCACAAGGCTCGTTCAGCACATCGTAGCCGGCGATGACAGCCCTGTTCTTGTAGCGCCGCGCAAACTCCTGCCAAAGGGCAACGAAGCGATCCTGATAGAACGCAACCTTCCAGAAAAGGCTGATGCGCGATGCGTTGTCAGAATGCCAGTGGACATTCTGCCACCCCTGCGCCGAATGAAGGTCCAGAATGACGTAAAGACCATGTCTTTCGCAGTGGCTTAACACTTTATCGAGACGGGCAAAACCTGCCTCTATATATTTGAAAGGAGCGGCATCGTCCTCGAAGTGTCGATAATTAAGAGGTATCCGGACGACGCTGGCGCCGGCCTTCCTGAGAAAGATCACATCGTCTTCATTGAAGAAGTAGTCCAGCACGCGCTCGAAGAAGAACTGTGCTCTGGCCGGACCAAGCACCTCCGCCATCTGCGCTCGGAGAGTATGCTCCGCGCCAGGGTGCCCATTAATGAAATCCTCCATATTCATCCAGCCGCCCGGACAGGTTCCCCTCAGGCGAACCTGTTTCCCTTTCGCGTTGACTATGTGACGGCCGCTGACATGAAGAAACTCCATCTTGTGATCCCCCTTAGGACTGTCCGCTGGCTGTGGACCGGCAGTTTGATTGCCTGCGGCTGCCACTCCATTTCCCGTGAGCGCTGCCGCACCGGCAAACGCGGCCAGCCTGAGAAATTCTCGCCGTGGATTCAGATTGCTTGCTTTCCTTGTCATAAGACCTCTTCCGAGAATTTGGTTTGGCGGTTAGCGACCGCGGTGGTTGGCCCCATTCCAATTCGCATTCTAAGCTTTCATTTGCGGAGTGAGCGGAAAACCCCCAACCGAAAAATACGGGGGAGAGGGCGGCGGCGCAGCATTCCCGTTGCCTTTGGACGGCCCGCCCTTCGGCGTGGGGCCCATTCAAGCCTGTTTTGGCTTGAGTGGGGATCTTCGCACACCGCAGACTTGGGACGGGCGAGTGGCGCACCTTTAACGATCTTTGCGTGCACCATTCCCGCTGAGGGTGCCCCATCCTTGCGTTTTTCGCCGCCGACCTTCCCGTCAAGGCGGGTCTTTGGGACGTGCAGTCCAACACCAAAATTGTCTCAAGCCAGGGTAATCGCGAAATGCCCGTCACAACTCAGGACTGTTTCACTGCGGGCCTCACGCTCGCGGACTATATGACTGCGCTGAACCGGGCGGGTGCTCGCGGAGGAAAGTGCACGGTCAGCAATAAAGTCCAGAATGCGCACGGCATTTCGTATGACAGCACTTGCACGGGGCCAACGATGAGCACCAAAGGACACGCCGACTTCAAGTTGACCGATCCGGATCACTTCAACGGAACCAGCCACACCGCTCTGACCGGCAGCATGAATGGCACTCCGATGAACATGACGATCGATAAGACATTTAGCGCTAAGTTTGTTTCGTCAAGTTGTGGCAACGTCGAGCCAACGGTGATTCCGCCAGCGAGCGGAAAATAGGAAGAAATCCCTGCCGGGTGCCCCACACATTCGCGTACTGTGCGAATGTGTGGGAAATGCGTGCGTCCTTCTTACTCGTGGCTTGCGATACCTCGGGGCCAATCGTTCAAGCGCTCCGAGCAACGGAGTTTGATTGTGATCCCGACGCATTCCAGTTGTGCCGAAAACCCACACATCGCAGAGTGCGCGATGTGTGGGGCATCCGGCACCGGATAACGAGTCAACCCTCGCGGCGGCGGACCCGCTGCGACGGCGCCGTTCTGATAGTACATGCCGCCATCGCAGGGCAGATGCAAAGAAGCCAACACTCAAAAAATGTCACCCGAGTGCGGGTATAATCCAGCTGCCTGTCATGTCCCTGACTTCTGGAACGATTCTTGGGCAGTATGAAATTCGCTCACCGCTCGGTGCAGGCGGAATGGGCGAAGTGTATCGCGCGCACGATACGCGACTGGACCGCGAAGTCGCGATCAAGGTTCTGCCCGAGTCCCTGACCTCCGATCCCGATCGCTTGCGCCGGTTTGAGCAGGAAGCGCGGGCCGCTGCGGCGCTGAATCATCCCAACATTCTCGTGGTCTACCAGATGGCGACTCACGAAGGCCTTTCTTACATGGTTTCGGAGTTGCTGGAAGGCGAGACGCTGCGCGAGCGGTTGCGGCGCGGCCCGATACCACTGCGCAAGGCGATTGACTATGAGGTACAGATCGCGCACGGTTTGGCCGCGGCGCATGACAAAGGCATTGTCCATCGCGATCTGAAGCCGGAGAACCTTTTCATCACGAAAGACGGACGGGTCAAGATTCTCGACTTCGGGCTGGCGAAACTGGCCCAGCGAAAAGATGACTCCGGCGAGATGAACACGCTCACGCAAGGAACCGATCCCGGCATGGTGGTTGGGACCGTGGGCTACATGTCTCCTGAGCAGGTGCGAGGAAACGACCCCGACCACCGTTCCGATATCTTTGCGTTCGGCACAATTCTCTACGAAGTCGTGACGGGCAAGCCGACGTTTCGCAAGCCAACGTCGCCAGAGACCATGACCGCGATCCTGAACGAAGAACCGGAGGCAATTTCGCAGGTCGTCCCAGGCATTCCTCCGGGCTTGCAGCGCGTGGTCCACCGTTGTCTCGAAAAGTTTCCAGAACAACGCTTTCAGTCAGCCTCTGACCTGGCTTTCGCGCTGGAAGCATTATCGGATTCGGCCATCACGTCGCCTACAGGCATCCATGCTCAGGAGAGCAGCAAGTCGAAGCGCAGGATTGCAGTGGCCGGGGCGGTTGTAGTGATTGTGCTCGCCGCTGCCGCGGCGCTGGCTTACTTCTGGATGCAGCCTCCGGCGGCGCCTGCGCTCTCTAATTACGTCCAGCTTACCCACGACGGCCAGCCCAAAGCGTTGGGAGCCACGGACGGTTCCAGGCTTTACTTGGGTGTCTTCGGCAAGGGCATGGCCGAAATGTCCGTCGCGGGGGGCGAGCCACAAAAGTTATCCATTCTGCCTTCGGCAACCATGTTTCCTCGCGGCTTATCGGCGGATGGGTCGGAACTTCTAGTGGTGGACGGGAAGGGCCTTTCGACTACTGGGCCTCTTTGGAGTGTGCCCATCCTGGGTGGTTCCCCGCGCAGGCTTGGCGACCTGGTCGGGAACGCCGGCAGTTGGTCTCCAGACGGCAAGCGGCTGGCTTATAGCAACGCCAGCACCTTGTACGTGGCCAATGCGGACGGCTCCGACCCCCGTAAGCTGGTCGCACTGAACAATACGGATGTTATCCAGGAACTAGTCTGGTCGCCCGATGGCGCCTATTTGCGATTTACTGAGGCCAATTTCAACACGACTGCTCACTCAATCTGGCAAGTCTCAGCCGATGGGACGAACTTACATCGCATATTGCCCGGCTGGGACGGCCGTTGGACAGCGGACGGAAAATATTTCGTATTTTTGTCGCCGGATAACCAGGTTTGGGCCCTCCCGCAAAAGGGCGGGTGGCTTCATCCCGAACCCAAGCCCATTCAGCTGACTTCCAGTCCAATGGCGTTGTTGGACCCTATTCCCAGCAAGGATGGCAAGAAGCTCTTTGTTGTGGGGGCCACGACCCGCGGCCAGTTAATGCGTTACGACTTAAAGTCGCACGGGTTCGTACCTTTTCTCGGAGGCATCTCAGCGGAATTCTCGAACTTTTCGAAGGATGGTCAATGGGTCGCCTACGTTTCCTATCCTGATGGCGCCCTGTGGCGAAGCAAAACCGACGGAAGCGATCCCCTGCGATTGACCTACTCGTCCGATTATGCTTACAACCCCCGCTGGTCCTCCGACGGCAAAGAGATAATTTTCTACGAAACGCCGGCCGGCAAACCGTCCCGAATCTATGAAGTATCCGCCGACGGGGGAAGTCCCCGGCAATTGTTGCCGGACAATCCAGATATGCAGCAGGACCCGAACTGGTCGCCGGATGAAAGTAAGATAGTCTTCGCCGGAAGAGCCAATGACCCTGCGTCGGCAGTGCACATTCTTGACTTGAAGACTGGCAAGGTCTCCACGTTGCCGGATTCGCAAGGCTTCTTCTCCCCGCGCTGGTCTCCCGACGGCCGTTATATTCCTGCTTTATCGGTCGACGAGAAAGTCCTTTCCATGTTTGATCTGCAAACGCAGAAATGGATTCAGCTTATGACGGGTACGATCAGCTGGCTGAACTGGTCGAAAGATGGAAAGTACCTGATTGTTTACGATGGAAAACCAACCAGCGCGAGCGCGGTTGTGCGCCAAGTCCGCCTGAGCGACCACAAAGTAGAGAAAATTACAGATTTGAAGAACTTTGCCTCCACGGGCCGTTACGGTTATTCGCTGACGGTCGCGCCTGATGATTCGCCGCTGCTGCTCCGCGACGCCGGAACCTATGACGTGTACTCGCTCGACTGGGGAACGCCGTAGCCATTCCTGAACGGTGAGGCGGGTGGCCCACCTTTAACAACCCTTGCTCGCACGATTCCCACTGGGGGGTGCCCCATCCTTGCGTTTTTAGCAAGGGTGGGCGGCGATGCAGCGTGTGCTATTTGATTTTGTTGTAGACGCGTGATCAAACCCACTTGGTGCCGGCATTTGCGACTCCCACCCTTCGCAAAAAACGCGAAGGATGGGGCACCCCCTGTATTGGTAATGCCTGCGAGATCAAAAGGCTGGGCCACCCTCCCAAACCCACTCAAGCCAAAACCGGGCTTGAATGGGCCACCCGCCCATTGCCTTCAACACTTCGGGAGAACCGATGGGCTTTCCAGTCAGGTCAGGCGGGGCGTAATATTGAGCCGCCAGCACAGCAAAACGGAAATCCAGATGAGGTTGGAAAGCATGGCCAGAGTTCTTGTAATCACGGGCGATGGCGGTGAGTCGTATGAAGCGCTTTATGCGATTCACCGATTTCGGGAGGAGGGCTGGGAGGCCGTGGTTGCGGCTCCGACACGCCGGAGGCTGCATCTTGTGATGCACGACTTCGAGCCGGGATGGGACACCTATATTGAAAGAGAGGGATATGGGATCGAGGCAGATCTAACATTCGATCAGGTAAGAGCCGAGGACTATGACGCAGTGCTCATTCTTGGCGGCAGGGCGCCCGAGTACTTGCGGAACAATGTCTGCCTGTTGGATATGGTCCGGGCTTTCGATCGAGCGGAGAAGTGGATCTTCGCCATCTGCCATGGCATTCAAGTGCTGGCTGCTGCAGGGCTAATCAGCGGCAGGCGTGTGACCTGCTACGAACATGTGCGCCTCGAAGCGGAGCAGGCCGGAGCCATCTATGTCACCGACGAAGCGGTGTGCGACGGGCGCATCGTGACGGCACAGACCTGGCAGTCACATCCGCAATTCTACCGTGAGATCTTCGCGCGCGTTTCTGGCAAATCCATTCTTGAATGTACTCAGCAGGACGGCCAGGCCATCTCCTAGTGAATGATTTCGACCTCGATTGGAACCATGCTCTGGCGGCGAGTGGCTCATTGAAGTCTTCCTTTGGCTTGAGTGGGCAAGTTACGCAACTCGCCATCGACACCCCTAGCCGGCCACAATCCCTGACGCTGCACGCTCCACTTAAGCCAAAACCGGGCCTGGAATGCGCTACTCGATGCCTCCATCATAACTTCAGTCGTCAGACTTCAGCTTCCCGCACGCGAGGACCAACGAATGAACGACTCGTCGATCCCCGCTTTCCCCAATTAAAATAGCCAGAACTCGAAACGGCGCGGCTGCCCCACCCTTTGCGATTCTCAAAGGGTGGGAGATTCAACTTTTGCTTCTCGGGGTTTTGATTTTAGTCACTGGATCTTCAAAGTCTGGGAGCGCAAAAGTCAAAATCCCAAAAGGTCGAGAGCTCATAATCCCACCCTTTGACGACCGCAAAGGGTGGGGCAGCGCCGCCGTCTAAGGTCACAACAGCAGGTCCCTCCACTCCGCAGACCATCGCTTTGCGATGATCTGCTCCGGTCGGGATGACAGAAGTTGAGAAGATCGAAACGTCCCCACTCAAGCCAACACCGAGCTTGAGTGGGCCACCCGCCGGGCTGCCTGTTTCGACTCGATGTCCACAATTCCTCGGAGCTGGGCGACGTCGCAACAGCGGGTCCCTCCACTCCGCAGACCATCGCTTTGCGATGATCTCTTCCGGTCGGGATGACAAAGTGGGAAGGAAATAGGGACAGACTGGAGGTTCTCCAATTTCCTTTCGCCAAGCGCCATCCTCAGCCCAGCATCGCGTGCGCTATCCGCATCCACACCGCCGGCTTTGCTATGGACGTGTACATCACCACGACCTGCCCCACCATGATCGCGGGGAGCGCGTAGCGGTACACCTGGTGAATGCGCCGGTTGACGATCAAGTCGCGGATTACTCCGAGAAGAATCAGGAAGTCCACGCCGGCGTAAAACACATTCCGGGGAAGAATATCGGGCGGAAAACGGCCGAAGGCAGCGGCGGTGAGGGCGCAGCAGGCGATGAGAATCAGGCGGCGATGAAACTCTGACCTTTTTCGCCAATACACGGCCAGGGCAAAGGCGCCAGTGAAGGTGACCATATCCCACAAGGGGATGATGAGAAAAGCATCGGCGCCGGTCCGGTGAAGTTGGAAGGTGTTGAAACGTGCCATGGTGATGGCGGTGGCAACACCCAGCACGGGAATCAAAGCGCCCACGCCTGCTCCGAACCATCCAACGCGGCGATGCCAGCGCACGTGGTGGGTACGGACCAGCGTGGACTGGAGCACAAATAACACCAGCCATCCGGAGAAGACGGCCGCATGCACATAAAGAATGAAAGGTCGGGGTACGGCGGGATGGATGAGATTCGGGTCCACGGTGCGGCTGAAGCCGTACACCACGGTCCCAAAAATCAGCAAGGTCATCAGGAAGTAGAAGTATTTTTCCAACAGCGCGGGGCGGCGGGGCGCTGTGGTTCGGCGCGATGGTGAAGCTGATTGCGACAGAGTGGCGGTGGCGTCGGTTGGCATGGCGAGCCATTCTAGACTGAAAGGGGACCAAAGTCCCGCCCTGTCCAAAAACCGCGACAGGGGTGGGGCAGCCGGCCGGCGGTTGGGTGGAATTCGGGGGGCCCCCCTTCTGCCGTGCCCTCTCTCTTGACTCACAAGTCTCCAGAGAAGGTATTCGTGGCAAAGCTGAATCCGGTTGCCTTGAGCTTCATCAGATAGACATCCATCGAAGCATTTGGACTGAATGCCGCAGACGGCGGCCTTCATCAGGAGGAAATCGTGTCGCTAAAGGGAAAGACGGCAATTGTTACGGGAGGTTCGCGTGGCATTGGGCGCGCTATCGCGGAGAAGCTGGCCGAACGAGGCGCGGCGGTCGTGGTCAATTACACGCTTAGCTCGGCGGCGGCCCAGGAAGTGGCGCAGGCCATCACCAAAGCTGGAGGGAGGGCGATCGCGGTCCAGGCGGATGTCGCCAAGGCGGCAGATGTGAAGCGCCTGTTTGCGGAAGCCGAGAAAGCGTTTGGGAAGCCCGCCATCGTGGTGGCCAACGCCGGAGTGTATGCGCAGAAGCCGGTGGCCGACACCACCGACGAAGACTTCGACAATATTTTCAACATCAACGCCAGGGGAGCTTTTTTCACGCTGCGTGAAGCGGCGCGCCAGGTCGAGGCCGGAGGCCGCGTCGTGGCCATCTCCACCTGCGGTACCAAGCTATTCATGCCGGGAGGGGCAGCCTATCTGGGAAGCAAGGGCGCGGTAGAGCAGTTTGTCCGCACCCTCGCTTACGAATTGGCCGAGCGCAAGATCACGGTCAATGCGGTGTCTCCCGGGTTCACCGAAACCGACATGCTGCCGGAGAAGTTTCATGACTACGGCGCCGGGATGTCGCCATTCAAGCGCGTCGGTACCGCCCAAGAGGTCGCGGATGTAGTGGCCTTTCTGGCCGGGCCCGAAGCGGGCTGGGTGACTGGACAGATCGTCCAGGCAGGTGGGGGCGTGGTGTGAGTCTGTGAGCATTGCGCACAGTAAATGAACGAAGCCTGGATGGGCTAGCCGCCGGGACGCGCTGCGCGCCTGTGCCGTCTGTGCGACCCATAGATCTTGAGACCGAGACCGATCGCATACGACCTTCTAATCCCATGAGGGATACAGTCGTGGAATCCCACGTTTCGGAAACCGCGAAACGTGGGCCACCCGTCCGTCTGAATATGAATGGCTTAACGTGCTGTACAAGAATGTCTTCCATCCTGCATCTTTCCAATGTCCTCGCCCGTATATACCGGTAGCATGAACGCCATAGTTTATTGCTTACTGAATACGATGGAATCCGAAGCCAGCGCAATTGCTCGCGGTCTCCGCCGGCGCGATCCGGAATTGCTTGACCGTCTCATCGAGCAATACCAGCACCGGCTGCTTCGGTATCTGGTTTATCTAGCGGGTAATCGTGACCTGGCGGAGGACCTCTTCCAGGAAACCTGGATTCGCGTCATGGAACGCGGCCATCAGTTCGACGGGCGGCACGAATTCAGCACGTGGCTCTACGCGGTAGCGAGGAATCTGACCATCGATTATTTGCGGAAGAAAAGCCCGGTCAGCCTGGATGGATTGATGGAGGACCAAGATCATGCGCCGCTCGAACCGGCCGATACGCGTCCCACGGCATGGGAACTGGTGCAGCAGCACGAGCAAGCCGAACGAATCAGTGCGGCATTGGTCGGTATTCCGGCGGAGTACCGTGAGGCAATCGTGTTGCGATTCCAGGATGGATTGGCTTTGGAGGATATTGCCGCGGTGACCGGGGCGCCGCTGGGCACTGTGAAATCGCGATTGTATCGTGGGCTAAACCTGCTGATGGGGCGGTTGGAGGGAAGACAGGCATGACGCGGAGTGTACATGAACGGGCACGGGAACTAATCGCGCTGGCTGGGGCTAACGATAAAGATCTCTCCGACGGGCAGCAGGCTTGGCTGCGAGCCCATCTGCAAGAGTGCGCAGCCTGCCGTGATTATGGAGAAGCGGCTGGCCGGGTGGTTCGTGCGTTGCGTTCCCAGCCCTTGGCCGCTGACTCCGCCCTAGTGCGAGCGACGCAGATGCGAGTGCGCTCGCGGGCTCTTGAACTGCAGCGCCAGCAAGAGCGGCTGTGGGTGATTTGCGTTTGCTGTGGCACTGTAACGCTGGGTACCGCCTTCACGACCGCAGCGGTGTGGCGCGGGTTTGCGTGGATAGGCCAGCAGGTGAGCCTTCCGGCCCCAATTTGGCAGATCGGCCTGGTGGTGTTCGGTTTGATGCCGGCAATTGTGGCGGGAATCCTCTTGCTAGCTCGGGGAACCTATCTAGCCGATCACAACGGGCCCCTCCAGGATTGAATTAACCGGGGGTGGTCGAGCCGGCTGCGGACGCAATACGAACGTGGGGAATCAGGGGGTTTGATATGCCAGTCAAGCACGAAACTTCGACGCGCTTTATGGACGAAATCCGAATTATCTCGCCATGGGCTTACTTCTTTGTAGGCCTCGGCTTCTTAGCGGCCATTGGGGCTGTGGTGTACGCCACTCTTTCCGGCCAACCTCCCTTTCCGTTGGCGGCAATGGTGCCGCTGGCAATCCTCGGAGGAACTGTCCTGGGGTGTTACATTCTGCTGATCGGGTATGTGAACCGTGACGCCGGCCGACGCGGAATGAGCCGCCTGGGTTGGACGCTGCTCGCGATCTGCGTCCCCAACGCGCTTGGCATCGTGTTGTATTTTGTACTGCGGAAGCCACGCATCGCGACCTGTCCGCAATGCGGGAACGCTGTGCAAACGGGATTCAACTTCTGTCCTCGCTGCAACTACAAGCTGAGCCCGAGCTGTCCGCAGTGCCAGCGCGTGGTTGGAGTGAATGATGTCTATTGTCCTTACTGCGGGACGTCGTTGCGCAATCAGGCGGGGGCGGCCACCGGGCTTCCAACGGAGCTTCCCCGGTTAACGAACCAATAAAATCGCAGGTCCCTGACCTACCTGGAGGCTATGAAATGATGGAACGAATTGCGGAGGAGTCGCCACGTTTCAAGGCAAGGATGGCCGGTGCCTCCTATTTGCTCACCTCGACTGCCGTTCATTCTTGACGCCGAGACCGATCGCATACGACCTTCTGATCCCAGAAGGATACAGTCGTGGAATCCCACGTTTCGGAAACCGCGAAACGTGGGCCACCCGTTCACTTCAACATTTCGTTTGACAGGGGGCTGCTGGCGTGGCAGGATTTGCAGGTTGAGGGGGAAACCGACCGCGCGGAGGCGATCGTGTCTCTCCTCATTCTTGTCTGCGTCATTCTGCTTCCTATCCTGCCAGCATTTCTCCTTTTCAATTACCGAACCTTATACCGATGTCGCCACGATTGTATTGCCCTAACCCTGGATTGCCCTGAATCGGCCCATTGAAACGTCTACTCACCATTGGAGGTTCTATGTCAACAAATCCCACTGCTCCACGTATTTGTTTTGACCGTGTCGTTCCTGACCATCTTGACCCCGCCCGCGCTGCGACGCACAAGGCGGCGGTCGCGCACTATCTCTCCGCGGTAAAAGCCACTGCCGAGCGATCCGGCAAGAAACCCTCCGCCCACGCGACCTTTGGGGAACAGGTCACGGCGGTCGGAGACCTTGGACAACTGCATGCCACCGACCCGGTCGCCGTCGCCAGAATGGCGCTGATCAACGTCAAGAAATGGGACTTCGGCCACACTCTGACCTGCAAGTTTCTCGACGGCGACTCTTTCCAGCAAAAAAACGTGATGGAGAAAGCCAAACTTTGGGAAACGTATGCCAACGTCCATCTCGAGTTCGGCGACGATGCCGACGCGCAGATCCGAATTTCATTTGTGGCCGATCCCGGCTCCTGGTCAGCGGTTGGCCAGGATTGCCTGGTGACCAGTTACTTCCCCAAGGACCAGCCCACGATGAATTTCGGCTGGCTGCGGGACGACACCGATGACCAGGAATACGAGCGGGTTGTCGTCCACGAATTCGGTCATGCACTGGGCTGTATCCACGAGCACCAGTCGCCGACCGAACACTTGAAATGGGACACTGCCGCCGTTTACAAGGCATTTTCTGGCCCGCCGAATTCCTGGACCAAGGCGGAAATCGACCAGAACATCCTGGAAAAATACTCGCCCGACGGAATCAGCGCGACCCGCTTCGACAAGAAGTCGATCATGCTGTATCAGTTCGATAAATCGCTCTTCACCAATCACGTGGGCACGCCACTCAACTATGAACTGTCCAAGCAGGACAAACAAATGATCGGAGAGATGTATCCGCAGACCTCGTCCGCGACAGTAAAGAAGACAGCTTAAGTGGAAAGGGCCGGCAGTCGGAAAATCACTGCCGGCCCTGCATTCCTATTATTCCCTTGCGCAAGGCCCCAGGTTCTTCCGCTCGCTGCCCAAAGCTTCGCGACCCTGATGTAAGGTCAGCTCCTGGCAGGGCGCGCGGATTCTGCTGCGCTACCTCCAAAAGCCGACCTCACTGGCCGACGTGTCATATAGAAGAGCAAAGCGCCGGCGATCAGAACGCCGGCGGTTCCGCGCAGCAGATCGCCACGCAACAGATTGGCGAAATCTCCGACGACTTGAATGGCGATGATGGCTACGGCGAGCACCCATCCCCAGCGACGGCGCTGGGACCAGCCGATTGCAGCCGTAACCAGGACGGCGGCCAGAAACAAAAAGGCCATGCCGACAGGTGCGCCCAGCGGCGCCAGTTGCGCATAGGCGACCGGATTCAGGCGCCAGGCGCGGTCGAGGAACGTCCCCGGGAAAATCAAGGTCGTTGCCGCAAGCGAAGCCATGGCCGCTCCAAAAAACAGGAAGACGGTAACAGCGGCCAATCCGCGCGGCGCTTTCTGTGGAGGCTCTTGTGGCATGTCAGGTTTGATGTCCCTGGCTAGGGTGTGCGTTGGATGAGGCCTGGAACGGCGATTACGTCGTCGTCAAGGTTGACTTGCCCGGGCAGGGCGGCTAGTTGGCGGGACAGCGCTACACCGCAACCAGAACTCCGGCTTCGTCCCGAGGGAATCCCGAGTGTTCCCGGTGCGAGACGTAACCGCGTATGGTAAAGCGGATCACGCCGCGCTCCTGCTCCTCTACATATCCTTCATTCCTTAGGTCGGCGATAACTTCCCGCGCCGATGAGGAATCCACGATCTGTTTGGGCAAATTGACGAAATGGGCTGGATCTGCTTCAAAGCACTCGGTCAATGCGGCCAGCAGTCCGTCCCGGATCGATACGTTATCCATATGGCTCTCCTGTCCGGAATGATGCGATGCTAAGCGGCCCTGCCTGGTTACGAAATGGCCCACAGGTGCCACAGACTAGTTACCAAGGTCATCGGCCATGCTCTGCCCCTGGTCTGCCCGCTTGATGCTGGCGATCGAGCCCGGTACTGACACCCTGTGAGGTTGCCGTTCGACGAAGGCCAGTTTCGATCCGGTGGATGGGTTCCAGAAGGGTGCCTGAATCCCGCTCCGGACAAGGCATTCCGGGCCTGTACCCTCCACGATTGCGCAAACAATTGCAGCATGTCCTGCAACTGCCTCCCGAAAGCCTAGATACGGCGTCGGTAACGTTTGGTATCGGGCTTGCATATTGACATAGCGAAGTTGAAAACGAGGCAGCAGGAATCCGAGGCATCCTCCCCGACCTTGATCCTGAATTCTTCCAAAAGTCGGAGGCAAAGTTGATGAAGATCACATTGTGTCTATTAGGCATTCTTTGTTTTGCGGGGGTCGCCTTCGGGCAAGCCTCGAGCGCGGCCACCAGCGGGCTAAGCGCTGAACCCGTGATCTACCAGTTTCAGAGCCATTCGGGTCGGGCCTCTCAACAGGGGATGGGAGAGCACCTTGACATCATGGAACACTCCGCCAATGTGCAAGCGCATGGCGTGAGGCCACTGTGGGAAGTCGTAACGCCCGCGTATGTCGTCCCTCTGGGCGATTCGGCCCGGCTGCTTCGGAAAGAGCACATGGACGCGAAGAAAGCTGAGATCGTCTGGAACAACTAAGTTCGGGCTCCGACTTGAAATAAAAAGTTTACTTGGCCGAGGGTGCCCTATCTGTCGCAGGGTCTGCGACAGATGGGGCATTTCATTTTTGCATCCCACCGCGACGGGCTCTCCATCATCTGCGTCGACAGACAATGGTAAACTGCCCCCGCAACTTTCCTGCCCGATGAAAGAATCACGGTGAAAGAATGCCCCGGCAGAAGCTGAACATAGCCATGATCGGCACTGGCTCTATTGCCAAGGCGCATTCCAACGCCTTCCGCCAGGTCGTACATTTTTTCGATGTTCCCTACGAACTAAGTCTGAAAGTTATCTGTGGACGCAACCCGGCCAAGCTGGACTCCGCCGCGGCACGGTGGGGCTGGGAAGAAGTCTCGAACGACTGGCAGGCGGTGGTCAGCCGCCCCGACATTGATGTCGTCGATATAGCGGTGCCCAACAGTCTGCACGCGCCGGTGGCGATCGCGGCGGCCAAAGCCGGAAAAATGGTTTGGTGCGAGAAGCCGCTGGCCACGTCACTGCAGGAAGCGGAAACCATGGCTCAGGCAGTGGGTCAGATTCCCCACCTGGTCTGGTTCAACTACCGGCGAATTCCAGCCGTGGCCTTCGCCAAGCGCCTGATTGAGGAAGGACGCATCGGCCAGACCTACCACTACCGCGCTCTGTATTTGAACCAGTCAGGAAATGATCCGAGTAAAGCCGCGAGCTGGCGCTACCAGCGCTCCGAAGCCGGGCTGGGAGCGGCCGGAGACCTGCTTTCCCACTCCATCGACTCCGCCCTCCACCTCAACGGGCCAATCACTGAACTGACGGCCATGATGCACACCTTCGTCCCGGGCCGCGACGTGGACGATGCCACGCTGCTCCTGGCCCGCTATGCCAATGGCAGCGTAGGCACGTTCGAAGCGACCCGCTACGGGGTTGGCTGCCGCAATCGACACGCCTTCGAAATCAACGGTTCGAAGGGCATGCTGCGCTTCAATCTGGAGGACATGAACCAGCTTGAGTTTTACGATGCCGCTGAAACACCGAACCGGCAAGGCATGCGAAACATAACCGTGACCGGTCCAGACCATCCTTACGCAGAGAATTTCTGGAAGCCCGGCCACATCATCGGCTACGAGCATACTTTCATCGCCACTTTGGGAGATTTCTTGAATGCTCTGGCGCGTAAAGAGTCGCGTTATCCAGATTTCGATGATGCGGTTGAAGTGCAACGCGTGCTGGATGCAATCGAGCGTTCGGCAGCATCGTCCCGATGGGTAAAGGTTTAGGTGTTGCTGGCGAACACGACAAATCCGTGAGCCGCGGTTCCATTCGATCTAAAGGAGAGAAACATGGCCGGAGCTGATCACATCAAGTACTTGCGCATCGCATTGCTGCTGGTGGGTCTGATCTTCACAGTCGGGATCTACCCGCTCACCATTCTTTGGCCGTCCGGCTGGTCGTGGCACACGGGCCAGTCGGACTACCTGCAGATGATCCTGGGCGTTTATGCGACGCTGGGGGTATTTTTGCTAATTGCGAGCCGCAACCCGCTTGCACACTTGAGCCTCATCTGGTTCACGGTGTGGTCCAGCGTTGTGCACGGCGGAATCATGGCCGTACAGGCTTTGGCGAACTCCGCGCACAAAGGACACCTTTACGGCGACGTCCCGGCGCTATTTGTGGTCGCGGCCGTGCTTGCGCTTCTGACGCCACGAGGTGCAGCGGCCAGGGCCGCCTAGGCGAGGAGGCTTGCAATTATTCCAGCTTCGGTTTGAGGACTTCTCACCGTTGCACTCTGCCTGAGCCATCGCCCTTGAGCAGGGCGTTGACTTCGTCCACGGTCGACCGGCTGAAGTCCCCGTGCTGGGAATGTTTCAGGCAGCTGGTCGCGACCGCGAACTCGAGCGCCTCCTGATGTGTGGACAGCATCTGAAAACCATAGATCAGGCCGGCGGCAAAGGAATCGCCCGAGCCCACGCGGTCCACAATGTGAGTGATTTCATAGGAACGGCTTATGCTGAACCCCTGCCGGTCATTGAGGCAGGCCGACCAGCCGTTGTGCGACGCGCTCTTCGATTCCCGCAAAGTGATGGCGATCGCCTTCAGATTGGCATACTCGTCCAGCACCTTCGCGGTCAGCTTTTCATATTGCGCACGATCGAGCTTGCCGGAGTGCACGTCTGCTTCAGACTCGATGGCCAGCGCCTTTTGCACGTCTTCTTCGTTGGCGATGGCAATATCTATATTCTTCACCAGCTCGCGCATCACTTCCGCCGCGGGCTTGCCCCACTTCCAAAGGTTTTTGCGATAGTTCAAATCGCAGGACACCGTGATTCCCTTGGCCCGCGCCTGCTTCACCGCCTCGAGCGCCAGATCGGCCGCTGAAGCGCTGATGGCCGGGGTAATTCCGGTCACGTGGAACCAGCCCGCACCTTCCAGCGCGCGATCCCAATCGGATATCACCGGGCCGGGCGAGGGCGAGGGCGCTATTTTCGCGATCGTAGACCACCTTGGAAGGACGCTGGTTCGCGCCGGCTTCAACGTAGTAGACGCCCATCCGCCCTTTGCCGCGCACAATGCGGGAGGTATCCACGCCGAAGCGGCGCAGTTCACCGACCACGGCATCGGCGACGGGGTTCTTGTCGGGCAAGACGGTCACGAAAGCCGCGGGCAGTCCCAACTGGGCCAGCGCGACCGCCACGTTGGCCTCGCCGCCTCCAAAAGTCGCCACAAAGCGCCCGGTCTGCAGGATTCTTTCGAAGCCCGGCGGCGCCAGCCGCAACATGATTTCGCCAAACGTTACCGTTGTCTTTGCCATGTCCCTAGATTCGGCCCCTCATCAATTTTGTACGTCGCATTCAGAGTTTCGCAGCGCGCGATCCGCGCCGTTGGTTAACTACGACGCTTTCCGTTGCTTTTGTCATGGCCCTTGCCGAGAACCAGCCGGATGCCCTGCCTGGCCAGAGTAGCGTCCTGGCTTGACGAAAGGCCACTTACGGCCACTGCACCGGCCACCTGGCCATCTTTCCATACCGGAATGCCCCCGCCCCAGCCCACAAACCTGGGATCGCCATAATAAGCAATATCGTGCCCCTTCTCGGGATGCCGGACGCGCTGGCCAATCTCGCTGGTTGGCTTGCGTTCCCGCGCCGCCGTCCACGCCTTGTTGGCCGCGATGCGGATGGAAGAGACAGGAGCGCCGTCCATGCGGGCGAACGCCAGCAGCTCGCCGTGTGAATCAGCCACGGCGATTACCGCCGCCTTATTCATCTGCAGCGCCGTTTCTACAATCAAGTCAACGATTTTCCTGGCTTCGGAATAGTCGAGCGTCGGGGCGTTCCTCATGGGTGGCTTCTTTGGGGCTGGCTTTTCGGCGAGCGCACGGGCGGATGGGATTGTAAATCAAGGGCGCGATACCTGTACGGCAGAATTCAGCGTGCCCACCATGCGACCAAAAAAAACCGGACCAGATATGAAAAACTGGTCCGGACGATCGCGCTTTAGAGTGCGATCTAGAACTCAAACTTCAAGGCAAACTGGATCAGCCGCGGGTTGTTGATGGTGTTGGTCACCTGTCCAAAGTTTCCGTTCGGAGGGGCCAAGCAGCAGGTCCCGTTGGGCGGCCCAAATTGGGGGTGGTTGAAGAGGTCAAAGAACTCGGTGCGGAATTCAACGCTCGCCCGTTCAGCGATGGTCGTCTTCTTGAAGATGGCGAAGTCGAAGTTTACCGCGCCGTCCTGGCGCAGCGTGGCGTCAACTCGCGATTCATCACCGAAGGCATAATCTCCGGGCGCGACAAAGCAGTCGGTGTTAAACCACTCGTTGAGCCGGGCGGTGGGACTTCCTGAAGTCGACTTCTTGCATCCCGGAACCACATCCGGCCTTAAGCCACCGATTCCCAATCCAAGTGAGGAAAGGGGCGTGCCTTGACCGAAGCTGATCTTGACCGGGAAGCCGCGTTGCAACACCGTGACACCGTCGATGCCCCAGCCCGAAACCAGCTTATCCTTCACTCCGGTCACGCCAGACATGTACGCTTTGCCCCTGCCGAAAGGCAGGTCAAGCACATAGCTGATCACCAACCGTTGCGGAACGTCCTGGGAGGATAGTGAACGCTCACCCGCCAGATTGTTCCAATCCTGAATGCCGCCGACGCCGCCGCTGACCCCTCCCTCGAGCCATGAGGTAAGAGTGTCCGTGTTGGAGAGGAGTTTCGAGTTGGTGTAAGCGGCCAGCAGAGTGCCGCCACCCTGGAATCGCTTGGTCACCGTGGCCTGCAGGGAATTGTAGCTGCTACCGCAGCAACCCTGCCCGTTCAGATTGAGACCCGCATACTGTGGATACGGCCGGTCAAGCTGGCCTTGCACAATATTGGCTCCCAGCGCACCGGGCAGCATGCCGCCGTTGCATAAGGGGCATGTGAAGGGATAGGGCGTCACAGGCTGGGCGATCGTAACCGTCTGTCCCGCGGCTTCCTGCTGTGCCGCTTGCCGGATGAAACGGTCTGGAATCTGGTTGATGTTGGTATTGAACTGGGGCAGGTGTACTCCGTGCGACCCGGCGTAAGCGACGTCGGCGAAGATGCCCCAAGGCAGTTCACGCTGGAAACCCAGGTTCCACTGCTGCACATATCCGTATTTTTGGACCGTGTAACCGGTCGCTGAATAGTTGCTCTGATTGACGGCATATTGGGACACGTTCGGGAGCGGATTGCGGCCGGCAACCGGTGTGAGCGTGGCGCCGGGGAAGAATGGACCCGTGGTCGGATCGCACGTGAGCACATCCACACCGGTCAGACTGCATCCGCTGTTGGTCAACGTGCTGGCCGGAGTTAATCCACTGTTGCCGCTGGCGATGAAGTTCGATGTGGCGCTGCTAACCGGATCGATGTACGGATTGGTGCCGAAGGAGACGTAATTTGGAATGTAGAACATCCCATACCCGCCGCGAATCACGGTCTTCGAGTCAAATCCGTAAGCAAACCCTAACCGGGGCATGAACTGGGTCTTCGACAGGGGCAGGTTGTTCCGGCCGTTGTTCACGCCAGTCTTGACCAGGAACAGGTCGCCCGGGCAATTGCCGCCAGCGCCGCCGCAGCCTGTGACTGAGGAGTTCGTGGCGGCAGGGTCAAAGTACGTCATTCTGTCGTAGCGTTCCGACCATGGCCCCTGCAGTTCGTAGCGAAGTCCAAGATTCAAGGTCAGCTTGGAAGTAATGTGCCAGTTGTCGCCGACATAAAGAGCCCTGTAGGTCTGCTTTCCTGAGACCGGTCCGGAAATTACCAGCGACCCAGTGGTCTGGTTGCCGAAGGCCGAACCCTGCCCCTGACCAAATCCCAACAGGAAGTCCGCGAAATCTTTGCCGTTCTGCAGGTTGCTGCCGACCTTGTCGGAGGTCCACGATCCCACGAAAGAGATCAGGCCACCGCCGGTGTTGGTCTGCAGGTAGTTGTCGTAACCTTCTTCCAGCTGTCCACCCCAGGTAATGGTGTGACGCCCGCGGATCATGGTGATCATCGGAGAAAGGTTCCACTGGGTATTGAAATCGTTGATTGAACTCTGTCCCTGGCTGCAGCCGACGAGCGAATCACTGTTGCCGAAACAGGGCGTCAGCGGCGTGCGCTCGGTATCGGGAATGAAACTGTTGTAAGCCGACGGCCAGCCTTCCTGGCTCATGTCGAATGCTGCGTTGATGGGCAGACGCAAATAGTGGAATCGACTGGCGCTGATGTTGAAATTCGCAATGGTCGTCGGATTGATTACCCAGTTGTAACCAATCGCAAGGCTCTTACTACGGGTGTTTTCCTGGCAGCGGTCCTTGCACAGCCCGGTGCCAAACGGATCCTGGGCCAGGCTCAACAACTTCCAGTAACTGAACCGGCCAAAAACGCGCTGATTGGTGGTGATGTTCTGGTCCACCCGGACTACGTATTCGTCCACGTCTCCGCCAGTGCTGGCCGCCTTGATGAAATTGTTGCTGATTCCTCCGCTTAAAGGATCCGGGATCAACGCGTTCAGTAGGTAGAGCGCGGTGGGATTCATGGGGTAGGGGAGATTATTGAGATTGTTGTTGGCGATCGGGGTGCGCTTGCCGTAATTCGGATCGCCGGGGAGGAGCGCAGTATTCACGCTGAGCGGGTCGTACAGCTGGTGAATGGAATTTCCACTCCCGTCCACATCGCTACAAATGCCGCCCGGTCCACCGAAGCCGGTAAGGCACTGGTCGCCAAAATCGCCGCCGCGTTCGGCCAAAGTGGGAACGGTGGTATTGAACACCGTGCCGGTACGCAGCCGGAAGCCCTCATAGCTGCCGAACACGAACGTCTTGTTCTCGATTACCGCTCCGCCGATGGTCGCCCCAAACTGGTTTTGGGTAAACGGCGGCGGCTCATTCTTCAGGCCGGAGGCTATCTGGGTTCCCTTATTGAAATATTCGTTGGAGTTGAAGACCTTGTTGCGCAGGTAGTCATAAGCCGATCCATGCCAGGTGTTGGTTCCCGACTTGGTGCTCAGGTTGATGACTCCACCCGAGAACTTGCCCCACTCCGGTCCCAGATTGTTGTACTGCACCTTGAATTCGCTGATGGAGTCCGCGGTCGGGACCAATGCCGGGAGATTGATGTAGCCGATGTTCAGCGGCTGCCCATCCAGGTACTCGGCACTTTCATTGGCGAACGATCCCCCGATTTGATAGTTGGCAAAGTCGAACGGGTTCTTGCCGACCGGTGAACCTTGAGTGTTTCCTTGTGGAATCACAGAGGGGGCAACCGCCGCAAGGTTGTAAATGTTGCGTCCGTTGAGCGGCAGTTCGGTGGCCTTGCGGGCATCGATCACCTGGCCGAGGGAGGACGTCTCCGACTGCAGCAAGGGCGTTTCCGAGGTCACTTCGACCGTCTCGGTCGCCTGTCCAACCGGCAACGTCACATCGATCTTCGACGTCTGCTGCACCTGCACCACCACCGGCTCCTGCGTGATGCGCTTGAAGCCTGGCTTCTCTACGACAACCCGGTAATTTCCGGGAAGCAGATTGACAAACGAATACAGTCCGTCGGATCCCGTGGGCTGAACCCGCTTTTCCGCTGTTCCCAGATTGGTCAACGTGACTTGGGCAGCGGTGATGGCGGCGCCCGAAGGATCCGTCACCGCCCCCGTGATCGAGCCGTAGGTAGATTGGCCTTGAACGAAAATGCAGGTTGAGAAAGCAAAAAAGAGACAGACAAGCAGGGAAAACGCGCGGCGAGAAATCATTACCCACCCCCACACGAAGTGCACAGCAACAGGGAGCCTGTGGTGCTCCGACCGTCTTGGATCGGATGCGGCATGACTATGCTTCGTGGGTTTTGTCACGAACTGTAGAACGTTGTCAAGAAGAATCAAAGCACAAACGTTGCCAATAATCCGCTCAGTAAACGATTACTTAGAGGGTTGTCTTGCTCGCGCCGGTACGGTCCACGGTGGACATCGCCAGTTTCAACGAGGTGTCTGTGGCCGGCGCTATTGAAAACATTCGCTGCGATCATGCCGGTGGCAAGCCGCCAGAATGAACGGCACGCTTGCCGCGTCCCGAGTGCAATCGGTTCCCGGGCACGATATGCTAACCGCCAGGGTTCTGGTCCTGGTTATCGCCATGCGGCGGCTCGCCTATACTTCGATCTTGGTATTCATCGCCTTGGGCATGGCGGCGGTATCGGTGTCGCTCTTCCAGACCAAATCTCCGCGCGGCTTGGATTTCATCCTGCAAAATTCACCCACGCCACAGAAGTATCTGATCGAGACCATGCCTGGGGGCGTTGCCCTGCTCGATTACAACAACGATGGCTTGCTCGATATTTTCCTGGTGAACGGCGGACGCGTAACCAGTCCCATGCGGCTGCCGGAGAATTTCGACCGCAAGGATCCTCGCTACTGGAACCGACTCTACCGGCAGAACAAAGACGGCAGCTTTACCGACGTTACGGAAAAGGCGGGCTTAGCCCAGGCCGGAGACGGCAACTACGGCATGGGTGTTGCCGTCGGTGACTACGACAATGATGGCTTCCCCGATCTCTACGTGACCAGCTACGGAAAAAATGTTCTCTATCACAACAACGGCGACGGCACTTTTACAGACGTGACCGCAAAGGCGGGAGTGGCGGCGGGCGGCTGGTCGGTTTCCGCGGGCTTTTTCGATTACGACAACGACGGCAAGCTCGATCTGTTTGTGACCCGCTACATGGAATGGGACACCCAACACAGCAAGATCTGCGGCGGGGAGTGGCACACCTACTGCCCTCCGGAAGAGTTTCCCGCGACCACCAGCATTCTCTATCACAACAACGGAGACGGCACCTTTACCGATGTCAGCCAGAAGTCAGGTATTGCGGCAAAAAAAGGGCGCGCCCTGGGCGTGGCTTTCGCCGACTACGATGGGGACGGCTTCACTGATATATTCGTCGCCAACGATGGCATGCAGCAGTACCTCTATCACAACAACGGCAACGGAACCTTCACCGAACGCGCCCTCGAAGCCGGCACGGCGTTGTCGGAAGATGGACGCCGCCTGTCCGGCATGGGAGTGGTCTTTCAGGACTACGACAACGACGGCCGGCCCGACGTGATCGTGACTGAGCTTCCCCGGGAAATTTATGGCGTCTACCACAACGAGGGCAACGGCACGTTCAGTTATGGCAGTCTTGAAACCGGCCTCGGTGTGCTCTCGAGCGGAAGCTCGGGCTGGGGAGTTGGCCTGGAGGATTTTGATAACGATGGCTGGAAGGACCTTTTCGTCGCGCAAGGCCATGTTCTGGACAACGTTGAAAAAATTGATCCCTCGCTTCACTATTGGGAGCTGCCTCTGCTGGCGATCAATCACAAGGGGCGATTCGAGCGAGCCGATTCCGGCAGCGCCTCTCCGGCTGCAGGACGCGGAGCGGCCTTCGGCGATCTGAACAACGACGGATGGCAGGACGTGGTCATGACCGTCCTGGGCGGTCCTCCGCAGGTCTTTTTCAACCGCGGAGGCCAACAGCATTGGCTGGTCATCTCCCTCCGCGGCACGCGCAGTAATCGGGACGGGTTCGGCTCGCGGGTTCGAGTCAACGGACAGACTCGATTCGCCACTTCCTCCGGCAGCTATCTTTCCTCCAGCGACAAGCGCCTGCACTTCGGACTGGGACCGGCGGAAACTGCGAAAATAGAAATTACCTGGCCTTCCGGAACCCGCCAGACCCTGAACGACGTTCATGCCGACCAGTTTCTCGAGGTCCGTGAACCGGAGAAACCGTGATCCGTATCCTGTTGATGCTTTGGTTGGTCTGGCAGACGGCCTCACCGGAGGCGTTGCAACATCTGCAGGCCGGAACCGAAGCCGAGAAACAGCATCACTTCGATGTCGCCATCGCTGAATTCAAGAAAGTGACTGAGTTGGAGCCTGCACTGGCCGAGGGTTTCGTAAATCTGGGCCAGGCCTACATGGAAAATCAGGACTACGGCAGCCGCCATCAAGCCGCTCAAGCATGCGCTGGAATTGTCTCCAGACCTGGCCCCGGCTCACCAGTTGTTGGGTTATGCGCTGCTGGCCGAAGGTTACAACGCCGAAGCGATTCCCCATCTGGAGAGAGTCCATGACCAAACCGCTTTGGGGATCGCGCAGATCGGGACCGGGCAACTGCAGCCGGCGGTCGAAAACCTGCAAGCCGCACTGGCCAAACATCCCAACGATCCCGACTTGCTGTACTATCTCGGCCGGGCCAGTGGCCTGCTTTCGAAGCAGTCGATTGATGGGTTGCTGGCGGCGTACCCGGATTCGGCGCGGGCCCACCAGGCGCTGGCCGAAAACTATTTCGTGCTGCGTCAAATGCCCCAGGCGGAAAAGGAGTTCAGGGAAGCCCTGCGCCTCCGTCCTGACACCCCGGAACTGCACCTAGAACTCGGACTGGTCTATGCCGGTTCATCGCAGTGGTCGAAAGCTGAAGATGAGTTTCGCGCTCAATCCAAATTGCAGCCGGGAAATGCCGAGGCGGCGTATCGCCTGGGCACAGCCCTTCTGCAACAGGGCAGGGCCCGCGAAGCCAGAATAGAATTACAGCGTGCCGATCGCCTGCAATCCGACATGCCCGAGACTCTTTATTCGCTGGGCAAGGCCGCAGCGCTTGCAGGCGATTCCGCGGCCGCCGAAAAGGCCTGGACAAAATTGCTCGCCATCGAGCAGGGTACGAGTCTCGCGGCCCAAACTCATTTTGCCCTGGCCGGCCTCTATCGCAAACAGGGCAAGACGGCAGATGCGGAACGCGAAACCCGGGAGTTCCAGAAATTGCAGAACGCAGCCACTCAACCGGAAAGGACACAATAGTTCAGTACTCCGAAAAACATGACTATGCTGAAACTGAAAGTTCTGGGGAAAATCCTTGAATCGGGGCTGGTCGCCATCGTGCGCACCCATAGTTCAGACCAGGCGGCGCGTATCGCCGAAGCCTGTGCTCTCGGGGGCGCAGCCGCGATTGAGATCACATTTACCGTTCCCGGAGCGGCCGCGGTCATTGAAGCCCTCGCCCGGAAATACAAGTCCGGCGAAATTCTCATCGGTGCCGGGACCGTTCTCGACCCGGAGACCGCCCGCATAGCCATTCTGGCCGGCGCCCAGTACATCGTCAGCCCGTCGGTCAGTGTCGAGACTGCCCGTTTGTGCAACCGTTATCAGGTTCCCTACATGCCGGGTGCGGGAACCATGCGCGAGATCGTGGACGCGATGGAGTGCGGCGCCGACATCGTGAAGCTGTTCCCCGGCGAGACTCTGGGGCCGGCTTTTGTGAAGGCGGTGAAAGGCCCGCTGCCGCAAGCTTCGCTGATGCCGACCGGCGGGGTCACCGTGGATAACGTTGCGGACTGGATCAAGGCCGGCGCGGTCGCGGTAGGCGTCGGCGGCAGCCTCACCGCAGGCGCGGAGAAGGGCAATCTGCAACTGGTCACCGACACGGCGAAGCAGTTTGTCGAAAGGATAAAAAGCGCACGCGGAAAATAGCCGCTCTACGCCGAAATCTCAACAATCATGAAGCCCTGGAAAACCGACGACGACCTCTTCTCCCTCATCCGGCGGGAGTTGTTCACCTGCGTGGTGGGCGATGTGATGGACAAGCTGGAACTCCAGCACCAGTTTCTGCCCCCGCAAATCCGTCCCCTGCAAGCGGACATGGTCGTGGTCGGTCGCGCTCTGCCCGTGCTGGCGGTTGACGTCTTCGCTGAAAAGGTTGCCGGCACGGCGAACCAGCTCATGGCGAAGCCCTTCGGCCTGATGCTCGAAGCTCTGGACGACCTTCGCGCCAACGAGGTTTACGTCAACACCGGCTCGTCCCCGCGCAACGCCCTCTGGGGAGAGCTGATGAGCATCCGGGCCCGCAAGCTGGGAGCGAGCGGCGCTGTCCTGAACGGCTACACGCGCGACACCAGAGCGATTCTTGATTTGAATTTTCCAACTTTCTCCTGGGGCCCCTACGGCCAGGATGCATCGCCGCGTTACAAAGTGGTGGACTTCCGCGTCCCTCTGGAGATCGGCGCGGTGCGCCTGCGACCCGGCGACATTCTCTTCGGAGATATCGATGGAGTCTGTGTGGTTCCGACCGAAGCGGCCGACGAAGTGTTCGCCAAGGCACTGGAAAAAGTTCGCGGCGAGAAATTGGTGAGGAAGGCGCTGGAAGAAGGCAGCAGCGCGGTGGCCGCATTCGAAAAGCACGGCATCATGTAGATCGCGTTGCCGGGGCGCAACTCGCGGGTCGTCAGCGATTAAAGTATTGCTTCCACTTGGAGCCTTACAGTCATGATCAGCATCGACCTTTCAGGCAAAGCGATCTTGATTACAGGCGCAATGGGGGCCATCGCCGAGTCGATAGTTCGGAAGTTGGCAGCGGCCGGTGCGACCCTGGTCCTGGTCGATATCAAGCCCGAGGAAAACGCGAGGCAGACGCTGCGGGAGTGGCAAATTCCAGGCGCTGCTTACGTGTATTTCTCAGCCGACATTACAGATTCAGCCGCGCTGAGCCAGGTGGTCATTCAATCCTTCAGTCGCTTCCCTACCCTGGATACGGTCCTCGGCCACGCCGGCGGCTGCGGGCTGCATCCTTTCGCCACCACTTCCGAAGCCGAATACGACCGCATTTTCCGCTTCAACTATTTTGCCCAGGTCAATCTGGCGCGTGCCGTCTTCGCGCACTGGATCGAGCGCAAAATTCCGGGCCACCTCATCTTTACGTCCTCCTACGTGGCCCGCATGCCTCACACCCAGATTCCTTCGTATGCTTCCGCCAAGGCGGCTCTGGAAAGCTTTGCCCGCTGCATGGCGCTGGAGTACGCGCACACCGGTATTCGGGTCAATGTGGTATCGCCGGGAAACGTTGCCGCAGGCAGTTCGCTGAAAGTTTTCGACGACGACCCGGCCTACCGGGAATTTGTGCTGCGCGTCTCTCTGGGAAGAAGAAACACTCCAGAATCGATCGCAGACGCATTCGTATTTCTGTGCTCGTCGCTGGCCAGCGAAATCAACGGCCAGGTCTTGAGTTCCGACTACGGCGCGGGGATCGGCAATCGCTTATGAAGATTGGCCTGGGACTCTATCGCCACATGCTGACGCGCGACTACTACGACTTCGCGCGCCAAGCCGGCTGCACCCATGTGGTGGTCCATCTCGTCGACTATTTCAACCAGGGCACATCAAACCCGCGCAACAATCAACCCAGCGGCGCGAAATATGAACCTTGGGGAATGGCCGGCGATCCCGAAAAGCTGTGGACCGCTGAAGAACTGACAAGTCTTCGCCGGGAAATTGAAGACGCTGGGCTGGTCCTGGCGGCTATCGAAAATCTCGACCCCGCGCACTGGCACGACATTCTGCTCGACGGCCCGCAGCGCCCGCAGCAAATCGAAAAGATCAAGACCATCATTCGGCGTATGGGGGAAGCGGGTATCCCGGTCCTGGGCTATAACTTCAGCCTGGCCGGCGTGTGCGGCCGGGTAAGCTCTCCGCTGGGGCGCGGTCACGCGGTCACGCTCGGCATGGACGGCCCCGCCGAAGATGTTCCCGTTCCGAACGGAATGGTCTGGAACATGGTTTACGACGCGAGCGCCCCCAAGGGATCGCTGCCGTCGATCTCCCATGAAGAATTGTGGCGCCGCCTCGAAAGATTTCTGGCAGATGTCGTCCCGGTCGCGGAGCAATCCGGCGTGCGCCTGGCGGCCCACCCCGACGATCCTCCCATGCCCACCATGCGGCGCCAACCTCGACTCGTCTACCAGCCCGCCATGTATCAACGGTTGATCGATCTCGCCCCCAGCCCGAGCAATGCTCTGGAGCTCTGCGTGGGAACGCTGGCCGAGATGACCGAAGGCGACATTTACGATGCGGTCGACCGCTACAGCAAACAGGGGAGAATCGCTTACATCCATTTGCGCAACGTAGTAGGTAAAGTCCCAAACTACCGGGAAACGTTTATCGATGAGGGTGACGTTGATATGCTTCGCATCCTCACCATCCTGGCAAGCAACAAATTTGATGGCGTAGTGATTCCTGACCACACTCCGCAGATGACCTGTTCCGCTCCCTGGCACGCCGGCATGGCGCATACCATCGGTTTCATCCTGGCTGCCAAGGCCATGCTCAAAACATCTTCCAAAAAGACCGGAACCGTTCCGGTTGTGCAAACTGACGAACGCACACGAGCCCGAGGCGGAAAATCTTGACGACGAGGCCGGAGCCTTATGCGTTCGCGCATAAGGGACCTCTTATCGTGGCCGCGTCGGTTTCCGCTCTCGGCGGGCTTCTGTTTGGGTACGACAACATCGTCATCAGCGGGGCCATCCACTACCTCGCGCTATGTTTCAAGCTTGACGCCGCCGGCGTCGGCTGGGCCGCGGGATGCGCCCTCATCGGATGCACCATCGGCGCCGCCGGCGCAGGCGCGGTGGTCGATCGCATCGGCCTGAAGAAAGGGCTCGCTCTTTGCGCCACCTGCTTTGCTCTGTCGTCGCTCGGGATGTGGTTCGCCGCCAGCCTCACCCAGTTCGTGATCTGGAGGTTGATTGGCGGCCTGGGAATTGGCGCGGCTTCGATCATTGCTCCCATGTACATCGCCGAGATCGCGCCCGCCCGTCTTCGCGGACGCCTGGTGACGTTGTATCAACTGGGAATCGTGCTCGGCATCCTTGCCGCCGTATTCGTCAACATGCTCATCCAGCGCATGGGAGATGAAGCCTGGAACACCACCACCGGCTGGCGCTGGATGTTCTTTGTCGGCGTGATTCCCGCGCTGCTGTTTGGATTGACCATCATTCCGGCGGTGGAAAGCCCGCGCTGGCTGATGAAGATGGGACGGCGGAGAAGACGCGCTGTCCGTTCTCTCGAAAATAAACGACCAGGCCATCGCCGTAAGCGAAGCCGTGCAGATTCAGGAATCACTGGCCCTGGAAGAAGGACACATCTCGGAGCTGTTCACCACATTCCGGCGGCCCCTGCTGATTGGCATCATGCTGGCGGGATTTTCCCAGCTCAGCGGCATCACGCCCCTTTTTTCCTTTCTCCCTGAAATCTTCAGATCTGCCGGCACCGCCACCAGCGACGCCTTCTTTCAGTCGGTACTGGTCAGCCTGGTGAATCTTGTCTTCACGCTCTTCGCGCTTTGGCTGGTGGACCTTTCCGGGCGCAAGAAGCTGATCGTGGCCGGCACTTTGTTGCAGTCCGTTTCGTTCGCCATGGTCGGCTGGTTTTATCACATCCACGGCAGCGGTGTGGCCGTGCTCATTTTCGTGATGACTTTCGTGGCCGGTCACGCCTTTGGCAACGGGGTCGCCTGTTGGGTCATCATCTCCGAAATTTATCCGACCAAGGTTCGCGGACGCGCCATGTCTATCGCCACCACCGCGCTGTGGGTGGTGGGATATTTAGGCAATCAGAGCTTCCCGCTCATGCAGAAACATCTGGGCAGCGACGGCACATTCTGGTGCTTCAGCGCGGCGGCGTTGCTGAATCTGCTGTGCGTGCTCTGGCTGGTGCCGGAGACCAAGGGGCGCACGCTGGAAGACATCACCCGCTTCTGGACAGCCAAACCTATTTCGAATGAGTCCGGTCGCTAAACGGATGGAGGCGATTTTGGGGCTTCGGGCAAGATAGAAAAGCCCAGCTTGTCGAGTTCGTCCGCGAACTGCTGCACCGATTGGAATTGGATCGCGCGGATTCCCTGGGCTTGCGCGCCCTCGATATTCGCCTCCTTGTCATCCACGAAAAGGGCCTCCTCCGCGGTCACGCCTACGGCGCGCAAACTATGCTCGTAAATCGCACGATCGGGCTTGGTAAGGCTCACTTCAGCGGAGAAGTTGAGATGGTCAAAGTGCTCCAGCCAGGCAAACTTCTGGCGCGCATAGTCGATCATGTCGTGGGGCATGTTGGAGAGCAGGCCGGTCTTCATCCCAGACGAATGAATCTCTTTCAGCCATCCCACCATGATCGGATTGGCGTGGGCCCACATCTCCGCGTCCCATCGCCGGAGTGGCTCGAGTTGCTCCGGCGCAAGGCGCGTGCCGGCATCCTTGGCCAGCGCGGACCAATAGGCCTCAGGAGAAAGGTCGCCCCGGTCGTAGCGCAGCCGATTGCAGGTCCCACAACTGGCGGAACCGAACCGTCTCAATCCCAAACGCGGCCGCCATGCGTCCCCATTCTTTCGCGGTGGGCGGATAGCAAAGCACTTCGCCGTAGTCCAGAATCACAGCTTTGATCTTCGAGGAGTTTGCGCGATCCATTCTGCCTCCGTCTTCATATTCTCCTGCTCACTGCCGTGGAGTCCAATGAATTGATGTTTGCTCTGTGATAACTTGTGGGCTGCTTGGGCGTGCCGGGGAAGGTCGCGGACCACATTTCTGAATGCCTGGAGTACGCATGAAGCTGAACGCAATCTTGTTGAAGAGTACCGCGGTGGCCGCGCTGGGCGGCCTTTTGTTTGGGTTCGACACCGCGGTGATCTCCGGCACCACCAGTGCCCTGACCCAAACCTATAGCCTCACGCCATTCCTGCTGGGGGTCACTGTCTTCAGCGCGCTCTTTGGAACCGTCCTGGGCGCGATGCTGGCCGGTTTTCCGGGCGAACGTTTCGGCCGCCGCGACAGCCTGCGAGTGATGGCCGTTCTCTATCTGATCTCGGGCCTGGGCTGCGCCATCGCCTGGAACTGGCCCGCGCTGGTCATCTTCCGGTTTATCGGCGGATTGGGCGTGGGCGGCTCCTCGGTGCTCGGGCCCATGTACATCGCCGAAGTTTCGCCGGCACAATTACGCGGCCGCCTGGTCGGCTTCTTTCAGTTCAACGTCGTGTTCGGGATCCTGGTTGCCTACTTCTCGAACTACCTCATCGGCCTGCAACACTTCGGCGCCTCGGAATGGCGCTGGGAACTCGGCGTCACGGCGATTCCCGCCGCCCTGTTCTTCGTCATGTTGTTCACGATTCCCCGCAGCCCGCGCTGGCTGGTCAAGAAGGGGCGGACGGCTGAAGCCCGTACCGTCCTGCAGTCCACGGGAGACGAAGACTACGAGCACGACCTGCAGGAAATCGTCGCCTCCATCGGCATGGAGCAGAGCCAGGTCGCGGAAAAGTTGTTCTCCAGAAAGTTCGCATTCCCGATTTTTCTCGCGGTCAGCATCGGGATGTTCAACCAGCTTTCCGGCATCAACGCGATTCTCTACTATCTGAATGACATCTTCGCCCACGCCGGCTTCAGCAAAGTCTCCGGCAACCTGCAGGCCGTCGCCATTGGCGCTACCAACCTGCTGTTCACCATGATTGCGATGTCGGTGATTGACCGCCTCGGCCGCAAGACTCTCCTGCTGGTCGGTTCGGTCGGGACCGCCGTCTGCCTGGCCGGAGTGTCCGTCATCTTCTTTAGCGGCCAGCACCAGAATCTTCTGGTCTGGCTCCTGGTCGGCTACATTGCGTTTTTCGCTTTCTCCCAGGGGGCCGTCATCTGGGTCTATCTGTCGGAAGTCTTCCCCAACTCCGTCCGGGCGCAGGGGCAAAGTCTGGGCAGCTTTTCGCACTGGTTTATGAATGCGGCCATCTCGCTGATTTTTCCGCTGATGGCTGCTTCCTCGGGCGCCTATCCCTTCGTGTTCTTTGCCGTGATGATGGTGGTGCAGTTCTTTGTTGTGCTGTTTGTCTATCCGGAAACCAAGGGTTTGTCTTTGGAAGAAATGCAAAAGAAGCTGGCGACCAGCTAAGAGGCGTTGTTGGTGCCGTCATCCTCTGCGGTGTTTTGATCCTGCATTCTTCGCGTCCTTTGCGGTTTCTCTTTGCGTCCTTTGCGGTTTAAGAGTTTTGGTCGATTGAGCGACAGTCAAACCCTTTACCGCAAAGGACGCAAAGAGAAACCGCAGAGGACGCAAAGCAAAACCGGCCGCCTTCAAATCTCTGTCAAGTCCACCCGGTTCTAAGTTAGGATTCGCCCTATGTCGACGACACTCTCTTTCCCGCCGGTCCTTCGTTGCCTTGTCCGCCATGCTGCCCTGGTCGCTGCGTGCCTTTGCGGCTACATCGATTCCGGTGGGCCTCGAACTGTACTCCGTACGCAACGCGTTGAAGGACGATCTCTCGGGCACCGTGCTTAAGGTCGCGCAGATGGGATACCAGTGCGTCGAATTCTATGCGCCCTATTTCGAGTGGACCGAGCCTCAAACCAAGGAAATGAAAAAAACTTCTGGACGATCTGGGCATCCGCTGCTACTCCACCCACAACAGCAGCACGTATTTCACCCCGGACAATCTCAAGAAAGCGCGGCGACATGAACCTGATTCTGGGAAGCAAGTACGTGGTCATGTCGAGTTCGCAGCCCAAGCCGGGTCTGGACGGGTGGAAGGAAGTCGCCGACACCCTGAACTCGGCCGCCGACCAACTCGAACCGGCGGGCCTGAAGACGGGCTATCACAATCACGAGCTGGAGTTCACTCCGGTCGAGGGCAAACGTCCCGATTGAAATTCTGGCGCAGAACACGAAGTCATCGGTCGCACTGCAACTCGATGTGGGCACGTGCCTCGAAGCAGGCTCTGACCCGGTTGCGTGGATTCGCGCCAACCCGGGACGAATCAAATCGATTCACTGCAAGGACTGGGCGCCCGGCCCGGACAAGGGCTACACCGTTCTGTTCGGCGAAGGCGCCGCGGACTGGAAGGGCATCTTCGCGGCCGCCGAAAGCGTCGGTGGCGTCGAATATTATCTGGTCGAACAGGAAGGCAGCCGGTTCTCCGAGTTCGAGACGGCGAAGAAATGCCTCGAGACATTCCGCCGGATACATTCGACCTAGATCTATCGGCCGGTAATCACGGTTGTCGCAAGCATGGCGCCGCAGCAGCATGATCTGTGGCGGGAGTGCCGATAACACCCGCAACGTGCACCGCTGGTGGCCGCGGGTGTACTGCTGGGACGGGTCGTGAAAACTGATGCTCTGCTAAACGCCAAACACGCGAAACCGATTTTCCGCCTGTCCACGAACCTCGCATTGAAACGCATACAATCCGCCCGCCAGGCGCTCGCTGGGCGCCGCACCCGCTGATGCGGTGGTGACGAAAAGCGTCTTCAGGTCCGAGCCCCCAAAGGTGCAGGTGGTGATATTTTTCACGGGCATCTCGATGATGCGATCAATCTTTCCGTCCGGAGCTACCCGAACAATGCAGCCGCCATAGTAGCGACAGTTCCACAAGTAGCCCTCGGCATCCATGGCTGAACCATCCGGCAATCCCCGCTCGAAGCCGGCGAAGAAAACTTGCTCGTTTGTGAATTGTCCCCGTCGTGCAGTCGTAGTCATAGCTCCAAATCGTATTGGCGAGGGTATCGGCAAAATAGAAATGACGCCGGTCAGGACTCCAGGCCAGCGTGTTGGAGATTCCAACATCCCGGCGGTGTATGGACACGGCGCGATCGGCGTCGAGCCGATGAAGAATGCCATCCTTCCCGCCGGCTTCTCCGGACGATCCGTCCGGGTTCACATTGTTGCGCATCGAGCCCACCCACAACGAGCCGCGTGGATCAGCCCGCCCGTCATTGAGTCGGACCGCCGGCCATCCCTCGAGGTGGTAAATAGGTTTATGTCGAAGGTCCGAACCCGGCTCCCACAAGATCACACCGGAGCCCAGCACAACCGCCAGCACATCGTCGCGGTCGGTCAAGGTAAGCGCGGTCACCGGTTCGTCGAAAAACCAGGTGCGGACGCACTGGTCCGCTAAGGTGAAGCGATGAATCAGGAACCGGTTTATGTCGGTCCAATAGACCGCGGAATGTGCAGCGTGCCAGACTGCGCCTTCGCCGCAGCGGTCGCCGGTCGGCGCCACACAAACCGGCGAGGCAATGGGTCCTGAAATCACTGCACCCCAATGCCGGCCAGCAGGCCGCCGTCCACCAGATAATCGCCTCCGGTGCAAAATGCGGCCCGGTCTGAAACCAGGAACGCGGCCAGCTCCGCCACTTCCTCGGGCGTCCCGATGCGCCCCAGCGGATGTGCCTGCCCCCAACGCTGGAACACTTCGGTGACGGGCACGCCAGGTGCAAAGTTTGCCGCCGAGCGCTCGAGCATGGGCGTGTGGATAGACCCGGGGCTGATCGAATTCACCCGAATGTGGTCGGACGCGTGATCCAGCGCCAGGGCGCGCGTGAGGCTGTGGACCGCACCCTTCGACGCCGCATACGCCGCGACCCCGCGCTGGCACGCGTGTCCCTGCACCGACGCCAGATTGATGATGGCGCCCCCACCCCGCTTTTTCATCTCTGGAATGCCGAAATGTCCCAAAAGATAGATGCTGCCGACATTCACCATCATGCAGCGGTTCCAGTTTTCCAGATCGGTGTCTACCACGGTGCCAAAGGGATGAAACGCGGCCGCGTTCACGATGAAGTCCAGGCCGCCAAAACTGCTCAGGGCTGTTGCCACTGCGGCCTGCACGGCGTCCGCCTGAGTAACGTCGCAGAGTTGCACGCGCACGCTGAGGCCGCTCTTTCCGGCATCGAGCTCCAGATCGTGATTGGCGGCCACGTCGATTCCACAAGCCAGGACATTGGCCCCGCCCGCCGCAAAGCGTTTGGCGATGGCCCGTCCAATACCGGTGGTCCCGGTCACAATCGCGACTTTCCCCTCAAACTCTTTCATGTGAGTTTCTGGCTCCTGGCTTCTAGCTTCTGGCTTCTAGCTTCTGGCGCAAGACTGAATCGCTAGGAGCTAGACGCTAGAAGCGTCGTCTGTTCGCTAGCGCAGGCTGACGATTCTACTTCGCCAACTGCTCCGGCACCGGCTCCGGTTCCGCCGAGCCGTCCGCCCGTGGACCGGATGCCGCAAAGTTGATGTTAGTTTTCGAATTGTGCAGCACCGCCTGCCCACGTCCCATGGCCGCCGAATATTCTTTCCGTACCTTGAACCTGTGGCCCTTCTCCTCCAGCTGTTTCAGCGTCTCCGGCGGCACCCGCGATTCAATCAGCAGGTCGCATCCGATTCCCTGCTCCGTCGGCAGGACGGTAAAGCGGGGCTCGGAAAGAGCGGCCTGAATGTTCATACCGTAGTCCACCATATTGGAGACAAACTGCGCGTGCGCCAGTGGCTGATTGGCGCCGCCCATGATACCGAATCCAATGTGCTCGTCGCCGCGCTCCATGAACGCAGGAATAATAGTGTGAAAGGGACGCTTGCGCGGCGCCAGCGCATTGGGATGGCTGGGATCGAGGACGAACAGTCCGCCGCGGTCCTGCAAAATAAATCCCCGGCCCTTGACCGCGACTCCGGAACCGAAGGCATCGTAATTGCTCTGGATGAGCGAAGCAATGTTGCCGTCCTTGTCGACTGCGGCCAGATAAGTTGTATCGCTCCTCGCGGGAGAGCCGCTGGCTGGAGTGCAATTGGCTTTCTCGGGATTGATCAGCGCGGCGCGCTGTTCGGCGTAGGGGATGGCCAGCAACCCCTTGACCGGCACCTTGGCAAAACGCGGATCGGCGTTGTAGCGATAAAGATCACTGTAAGCCAGCTTCATCGCTTCGATCCGGTTATGCAACTCCATTGGCGCCAGGGGGCCGTCCTTGTCCGGCGGCAGGGTGCTCATGATATTCAGCATTTCAAGCGCGGCCATGCCTTGCCCGTTGGGAGGCAACTCGTAAACCTGCCAACCGCGATAGTTAATCGAAATCGGCTCCACCCACTCCGCTGAAAAGTCCGACAGATCGTCGGCCTGCATGGTCCCGCCGAGCGCCGCAGAGGTACTCACAATCGACTGCGCGATTTCGCCGCGATAAAAGACATCGCGTCCATTTTCCGCAATCAGCCGCAGGGTCTTGCCCAGGTCCGGGTTGGCAAACATCTCGCCCACTTCCGGAACCTTGCCGCCAGGTAGAAACACTCGCTCCGCCTCGGGTGTCTGCTTCAGGGCCTGCTCATTGTCTTGCCAGAAATCATGAATAATCTCGGGCACGGGATAGCCATGCTCGGCGTAATAGATCGCCGGCGTAAACAGGTCTTTCCAGGGCAGCCGTCCGAAGCGGGCATGGGCTTTGGCCCATCCGTCCACCGCGCCGGGCACGGTGACGCTGTCAATGCCGGCCTGCGGCATCTGCAAGGTGCCTTTCTGCTTCAGGTATTCAATCGACAGTCCTCGCGGCGCCCAGCCGCTGGCGTTCAGGCCGTACAGCTTGCCGGTCTTGGCCTCCCAATAGAGCAGGAAGAGATCGCCGCCCACCCCGTTCATCATGGGTTCAGTAACGCCAAGCACGGCATTCGCCGCAATCGCCGCGTCCATGGCCGAACCGCCTCGCGCCAGAATCTGCGCTCCGGCCTGAGAAGCCAGAGTGTGGCTGGTCGCCACGATGCCGCCATCATTAATCACCATGGAGCGGCCGTAAGAACGATCCTGCGCGAGAAGAGGCGAGGGCAGCAGGTTCAACAGAAGCAGGTTTAAGAGAAGAAAGAACGCCGGTGTCTGGAGTTTCATGGCGGGAGAATTATAGATGACGGGCCAGGTTTTCCCTGGATTCCCCGCTGTAACGTCCTCAAAACGCTGCTTTAAGGTTGGCTTCAGAAAACAACTTTTCTTTCCGGCGGGGTTTAATCATGGTGAGGATGGAGGGTGCTGAAATGCTAAAGAAAACCGCACTTTCACTGTTTGGATTGGCAGCGATGCTGATCTGTCTTAACCCACCGCAGGCGCACGCCGGCGTGGTGGTAGCGATAGGGCCCGTTTTTCCGCGACCGGTTTACGTACGTCCGTACCGGTACGTGGCGCCTGTACCCTATGTCGCCTACCGACCGGACCCGTACTTCTATGCTCCGGCTTACCCTCCGGTCTATGTTCGACCGGGCTGGGGCTATCGTCCGGGCGTTTACGTAAACCCGCGTTTCGCTCCGCGGCGAATCGAGCATCGCGAGTTTGTGGCACGCCGTCCTTACTGGCGGCGGTAAGAGTTCCGATTCATTGACGCGGCGCCAGCCGCGCTGTCCCGCCCTTCGCCTCCACGGTGGAGGGCGGGCCGCACGAAGTACCGGAAGCAAACCCTAGAATGTTGTGCCGGCCTGGTGCTTCGCTCCTCGGATCCTGGCCGGATTCAAGCCTTGCTGGAAAACTACAGCCGCCGTTTCGCGGAAGAATTCCTTGCCATCGAACCGCCCGGCACCAAGCCCGCCGCATAAGCCGCCAATTCGTTGATTTGAGATTGAAGATTTTAGATTGCCGATTGGGCTGCTTCAGGGACTAAATCTGAAACCCAAAATCTCGAATCTGAAACCTGCGGTCTAAGACCGCGACGCTCACATGACTGACTCGAATGCGGCCCGGCGGCCCCTCAAGCGTTGACTCCACCAATCGAAACAGCAAAAAGATTGGCTTCCCTGTCTTACAGCCTCTGCAAGCGTCCCTGACGCTGTTCATCTTCGGATGGTCTTTCTTCCATGCTGCATTGACATGCGCTTGGTAGATGCGAAACCTCTCTGGCGGGTGGTCGGGGAGGCGGCATTTTGGTGTTGAAAGCCGTAAACTTCTGACTGGCCGCCGGTGCCAGGAATTGCATCCATGAATATTCTCATTCGCCAGGCTGTTACGGAAGACATTCCCATCCTGCGCGATCTGATCGATGCCTCGGTGCGCGGGCTACAGACCCGGGACTACACTCCATCCCAGATTGAGAACGCACTGGCGACAGTATATGGCGTGGACACCCGGCTCATCGCTGATGGAACGTATTTTGTCGCCGAAGCTGATTCGAGTGTGGACGCGACCGGAATGCCGTCGTCCGCGGCTGGGCTGATCGTCGGTTGCGGCGGCTGGAGCAAGCGGAAGACCCTCTACGGGGGAGATCAATGGACGGGTCGCGAAGCCGCCTTGCTCGATCCGCGGTACGACGCCGCCAAGATTCGTGCGTTCTTTATCCACCCCTCGTGGGCCCGGCGCGGCATTGGGAGCATGATCCTGGAAGCCTGCGAAAATGCCGCCGTCGCAGCCGGCTTCGCCCGCTTCGAAATGGGGGCCACCCTCACTGGAGTGTTGCTCTACCAAGCTCGCGGCTATGTCGCGTTGGAGAACCTCGAAGTACCACTGGCCAACGGAGAGTCCCTGCGGATTGTCCGCATGGAAAAGCAAGTGCCCAAAACGGTCGCGTAGGGTCTCGATCACGCTTCCCGCACTGCGGGCGACTTCACATGTTCCGGACGAAATCCCAGCCCAACGATCCGCGCCGGAATACGTTGCAACAATTTCCAACGTCCTAACAGCTTCACCGGCCAGGGCGGCGTGAGCGGCCGGGTGGTGCCTAATACCCTTCGGATCACATTGCTCTGCACAATCAGTTGCAGCCGCTGGGTGGCGCGAGTGGGAAATGTTCTTCGTCGCTGCACCGCCTCCAGGTCGCCCTGGTCGACCGTTCCCTGTCGCAGCCTTTCACCCAGGATGTTCGCCGTGGCTACCGCATCCTGAATCGCCAGATTAATTCCGACGCCACCGATCGGCGACATGGCATGGGCAGCATCTCCAATGCACAACAATCCGGGCCGGAACCACCGACGCAGGCGATCGACCGCGACCGTGAGTAACTTGATGTCCTCCCAGTCACGCAGTTCATTCACCCGGTTTTCCAGAAACGGAGCCAGCCTGACCAGTTCGTGGCGAAATAGCGGAAGCCCTTGCCGCCGAAGTTCGTCGGCTTGCCCTTTCGCGATGACGTAGGCCACTTGCCAATAATCATCGCGATTGAGAAAGATCAGAATTCTCCCGGCATCGAAGCGTCCAAAGGTCTGCCCCGGGTCGGTCGGTTGGCGGCTCATCCGCATCCACAACACATCCATGGGCGCGCCCAGGTTGAGCACGGAAAGGCCGGCACGGTCGCGCACCACGGAATGCCGGCCGTCGGCGCCCACCGTCAGGTCGGCGCGGACTTCCAATTCGCCCGCTGGAGTTTGCGCCCGCGCGCCCACTATTCTGCCATCCTCTTCGATCAGGTCGTTGACCTCGGCCTGCATCGTCAAATGAAAGGGCGGATACTGCCGGGCCTGCTCGACGATAAAATTCAGAAAGTCCCACTGCGGCATCAGGCCCAGGAATTTGCAGTGTGTCGGCAGGTGGGTAAAATCCGCGACGGCGACGGTCTGGTTCCCGATCTGACCCTCCAGTCGGCGCACTTCCTGGTGCGGACGCTTGAGGAACTCGTCCAGAATGCCCAACTCGTACATCACTTCAAGAGTGGAAGGATGGATGGTATCGCCACGGAAATCGCGGAGAAAGTCAGCGTGCTTCTCCAGCACCATCACATCCACACCCATGCGGGCGAGCAGGAAGCCCAGCATCATGCCGGCCGGCCCGCCGCCCGCGATACAGCAGCGCGTGCGCAAGGTGGCAGTCATCCTGACATTATGAAGAAGTATCTGAGAACCGGGAACTAGAAACTGCTCACTGAGCATTGACTCCGCGGCCCACAAGACAGTCATCGAAAGCGGGTGACGTGAAATTCAGCGGAACTACAGCGGGAATGTCTTGGAAGAAACTTGAACTCACCGAACGCTGCCGAAGGGGTCTGTACAGGAAATAGAAAAGGCCGTGACATTGGTTATGCTCTAGCCGCCAGCTCCTGCGAGGAAGCATAACAGCGTGGACGCATGCACCATCACGGCCCTTGATGTGATCGCTGCTTTCGCAGTCCCTAACCCCAACTGCCCCTCGCAGGGACGTCGGTTTTTTCGGGTTCGGTCGCCTTCCAGGTTGCCCCTTCCGGCGGATCACCCGGCCTACTTCAGACTGGCTAAGTTTTAATTTGAGCCAGCCCTTTCGGCCGTCGACGTTTGCGAAGTTAAATGCTTCCCGTGTAAATGTCAACGCCGTTTTTGTGTGCAATCACACTTTTCCATCCTGTGCAAATCGAAAATTGTAGTTGCTTGAATCAAACATGCTTACTTCTTTTTGCAATCCCGCAGGCTGTGTTTTCCACAAACTATTCCACAGCCACGACCCGGCGTTGCAATGACTCAGAATAAACATCTTGACGGAAGTTTCGTTCTGACGCATGTTGATGACAACGGATCGAAGCCGGATGTCGGATCTCGTAGCCTACGTGGATGGCGGATCCCTGGGAAACCCGGGGCCGTCCGGTATTGGCGTAGTGATCGAGGGCAGCGCCGGCGGCACCATCCGCATCGCCCGCTGGATTGGCCGCCAGGACAACAACGTCGCCGAATACGTCGCCCTGCTCGAGGCCCTGCAATGCGCTCAGGCGCTCAAAGCCAGGGCATTGCACGTCTATTCCGACTCCCAGGTGGTCGTCCGGCAAATGCAAGGCGAGTACGCGTGTCGCAGCCCGCGCCTCTATTCCTTGCACTGGATCTGCCGCAAGCTGGCTCGTTCCTTCAAGTTTTCCATTACCCACGTCCCTCGCGAGCGCAACGCCGAGGCCAATCATCTGGCCAACTCCGCCGTGCGCGAGCGCATTACCTCGAAGGTGTCCCCAACACGAACCACGTAGGGGCGGGTGCCCTCACCCGCCTGGCCGGGCGAAGCCCGGCGGGTTTTCGGCTGTACCAAGATTCCCCTCGATTTGAGCAGAAGTAAGAACCAGGCGACCTTCGCTCGCCCGCCCGGACGAGGGCGTCCGGGCCCACGTGTTTTGTGCTAACTTTTCCGTCGTACCTAACCGGGAGAACGAATGCATTTTGCCCGCCGCGCTCAGTTTTTTCTTCTGCTCCTAGTCATCCCCGCTATCTCCCACGCGGCCGAAAACGGCCCTGCCCAGGCTCTGCACCAGCTGTTCGATCAGGACTGGGAATACCAGATGGCGCACGATCCGGTAAGCGCCTCCGAACTGGGCGACCGCCGCTGGAACGACCAGTGGGAAAACTTGAGTCTCAGCTCATTGCACGAGCAGTTCCAGCACGCCCGCGAAATGCTGGCGCGGCTGCACGCCATCGACCGCGCCCAGCTCTCCGCGCAAGACCAGATCAGCTACGACGTCTTCGAATACAACAACAACGACTACGTCGAAGGTGAGCAGCACAAGTGGTACCTGGTCCGCACCGATACTTTCGATGGAATCCAGACGATCGAAGGCGTGGTCAATTCCCTGCGCTTTGAAACCGTCAAGGACTACGATGACTGGCTCGGCCGCATGCGCAACTTCCCCGTCTACATGGACCAGAACATTGCATTGATGCGCGAAGGCATCAAGGACCGCATTCTTCTGCCCAAGGTGATTGGGGAAAAGGTCCTCACCCAACTCAACGGCATGGACTGGCAAGACCCCACCAAGCACGGCTTCTACAAGCCGTTCCTGAAAATCCCGCCGGCCTTCCCGGAATCCGACAAGCGGCGCCTGACCGCGGCGGCCCGGCAGGAAATCAAGACCGACGTTCTCCCTGCTTTTCAGCGCTTCCGCGATTTTATGCAAAACGAGTATGTGCCCGCCTCGTTTGAGCAAGTCGGCGCCTGGCAGGTCCCCAACGGCGACGCCACTTATGCCTACCTCGCCCGTTCCCGCACCACCACGAACCTTACCCCGCAACAGATCCACGAGATCGGTTTGCAGGAAGTGAAGCGCATCGGCGCGGAGATGGACAAGGTTCGCGAGCAGTCCGGATTCAAAGGAACGAGCCAGGAGTTCTTTCACTTTCTCCGCACCGACCCGCGTTTCTATGCCAAGACCTCGGCCGAACTCCTGGAATACACCCGGGCGCGGGCCAAGGAAATCGACCCGTTGCTGGTGAAACTGTTCCGTACTTTCCCTCGCCTGCCTTACGGCGTGGAGCCCGTGCCTTCGGAGATTGCGCCGGGAATGCCCGCCGCCTACGCCGATGCAGCGGCGCCCGACGGCTCGCGCCCGGGATACTTTTACATCAATACCTACAAGCCCGAGACCCGTCCGGAATATGAAATCACTTCCCTCATCCTGCACGAAGCCGTACCCGGCCACACGTTCCAGGGCGGCATTGCGATTGAACTGAAGGACATTCCAAAATTCCGCCGCTACGGCGGATACAGCGCGTATCAGGAAGGCTGGGCTCTCTACTGCGAATCTCTGGGAGACGAACTCGGCCTCTACGGCGATCCCTACGTGCGCTTCGGACGCTTGAGCAACGAAATGTGGCGCGCTGTCCGCCTGGTCGTCGATACGGGAATGCACTACAAGCACTGGACCCGTCAGCAGGCCATCGATTATTTTCTCGCCCACGTCGCGACCACCGAATACAACGCCACCAGTGAGGTGGACCGTTATATTTCATGGCCGGGCCAGGCCCTGGCGTATAAGATTGGCGAGCTGAAGATCGAGCAACTCAGACAGCGCGCGGAAAAGGAATTGGGACCGCAGTTTGACATCCGCGCCTTCCACGATGCTCTGTTGCTGAACGGACCTCTGCCGCTGACGGTCCTGGAGAAGCAGGTGAATGCCTGGATCGCCGCGAGCAAAAAAGGCAGCGAGAGGGCGGGAGTTGCGATCTGCCCCGCCGAACCGAGTCTGGCAAATGCGGGCTGCTCGCCATCACTGAACTAGACTCTTATGCCTGACACTGCGACGTTACTTGTCTCCTGTCCCGACCAGAAGGGCCTGGTCTCAGGAATCTCCAACTTCATTTTCAGAAACGGCGGCAACATTCTTCAGTCGGATCAATACACCGACGTTGAAGCCGGCATCTTCCTGGCCCGCTTCGAATTTAACCTGGCTGGATTTCAGATTCCCACCGATCAGATCACCGAGCGCTTTGGCGCGCTGGCCCGGGAATTCAGCATGAAGTTCGAAGTCCATTTCAGCGACCACCGGCCCAAGGTCGCTTTATTTGCCTCGCGCCTGCCGCATTGTCTCGAAGATCTTTTGCAGCGTCAGCAGGCAGGAGAGTTCAACGCTGAAATCGCCGTGGTGGTAAGCAATCATCCCGAGGCGGGCGAGATTGCCAGCCGCTACCGTGTACCCTTCCTGCATTTTTCCATCACCGCGGAGAGCAAGAAGCAACAGGAAGCCGAGGAACTCCGCGAGCTCCGCTCACGGGGCATCGAGTTGATCGTGCTGGCTCGATATATGCAGGTGCTGAGCGAAGACTTCATTGCCAGCTATCCCAATCGCATCATCAATATTCATCATTCGTTCCTTCCCGCTTTTGTCGGCGCCAAGCCCTACCATCAGGCCTTTCTCCGCGGGGTAAAACTGATCGGGGCCACGGGGCATTACGTCACCATGAATCTGGATGAAGGGCCCATCATCGAACAGGCCGTCGCCCGCGTCTCGCACCGCGATTCCATCGAAGACATGATCCGCAAGGGGCGCGACCTTGAACGCACGGTCCTGGGCCGGGCCGTACGTCTGCATCTCTGCCACCGCGTCCTGACTTACGGAAACAAGACAGTTGTTTTCGACTAGGGCCGGCTGGTCCGCAGCTGCATGAGGCGGAGTTGACCGCCCAGCCAGGCACCCGGCAGGGCGGTGACCACCAGGGCCAGCGGATACCAGTGCGGACCCAGGTTTTGGTTCCAGGTGGTCACGGCGCCCAAAACGCTCAGGGCCAGACCGATGACGCCGCCCACCAGCGCATGCTGCATGGGCTTGTTCGGCGCCAGCCACGCCGTGATGTAGCTGCCTCCGATCCCGAAGACGGTGCGGTATACCGTCGCCAACAGAAAAAGGGCGTTTGACATGGCCGCCCCCTCCCGCGGAAATATACCCGTGGCATGCAGCACTGCGTCGGTTCCAAGGGAAAGAACAACGACCACCACGAAGCCCGCAAGCACAGCGGCGACGCTGCGGCCGATACTTCGCGTAGGCTGCGCTTCGCTCATGAGTCCGTCCTTATTTCCAGTTTTTTGATGGGGCTCACTAACCCGCCCTGTCTCTCCAAAAAACGGAGAGACGAGGACGGGGCACCCGGTTCTTCCCGGTAGGCAGAAAAAGCTATCACAAACGATTCCGAAAGGAGAGGGTAGTTGGGTAACGCATGTGGAAATAACGGGATCGAAGAAGTGATGTTTTGGTTGCCCCCCAGGGATTCGAACCCCGATAAGCAGATCCAGAATCTGCTGTCCTACCGTTGAACGAGGGGGCAACTCACGGCGAGAAACGCGGAAATCCGCTATTTGTGATTCTATGGGCGTGCGGCTTTGTGGTCAATATTGAGGGAGATTAGGTAGTGTCCTAATTTGTGAGGTCAGCTCAAATGCGCGATCCTAACTTTGCGCGCTTTGCGGATCTTCTTTGCGAACTTTGCGGTTAAGAGTTTTGAATGACTCGGGCGAGATCAAACCCTTTACCGCAAAGGGCGCAAAGAAGATCCGCAAAGTTCGCAAAGAAGGGCAAAGAGCGCCAAATCAGGACACTGCGGGAGATTAGAAGGTTTCATCGCCGGACCCAGACGGTCATTCCTTTGACGGTCAATCCTTACGCTTCACTCTCACCACCGTAATCTTCGAGAATCCTTCCTCGAAGGTCGGCGCTTTCAGCTTGGCGCTCATTCGCCGCATCACGTCGTCGGCCACTGTCCGCTCGCGCTTGTGATTGCGCTCCAGGCACACCTCCAGCGGGACGTCGAAGAATACGGCCTGCACTTCGTAGCCGTAATCCTGCGCCAGCTTGATCCAGCTTTGGCGCTCGTGCGGGGTCAGGTTGGTGGCGTCCACATAGTTCAAAGGGCGCCGCGCGATCAGGCGAGCCTTCAACATGGAACGCAGGTTAGAAAAAATCAGGTCCTGAAAACGTTGTTCGGTGGGATCGTCGAACAAGAGCTGCCGCAACATGTCGCTCGAGAGCGGCGTAATGTTGTGCCGCTTGAACCAGGAACTCTTTCCCGATCCCGGCAGCCCGATGGCGAGAATGACAGTACCTTTCGAAGCCCGGGGTGCTGCCGCGGGCGTCGGGTCCGCAGCGGCCGCGGTATCGATCGCGGAGCCGGTCCCCGGCTGCCCACTCTCCTCGGCGCCGCCAGCCTGGTTGGCTGGCCCGGTCCTTGCCGCCGTCGCTCCACCGCGACCGCGTCCGCCTCTTCCCCGCCGCCGTCTGCGGCGTGGGTCCGTGTCCCCACCCGGGCGTTGCGGCTGGACTGGACTTCCTCGCGGAGCCTCGTCCCGAATCGCCGGGGGCTCGGGCGACTGCACTTCAATCTCGGGTTCGATTATTTTCGCGGCAGCCGCGGGCGCTGGAGCCTCGGCGGCATCGTAGTAGGCGGGCTGAAGAGGGGCCTGGGCAGGTCCGCTCTTACTGGCCTCCGCGTTTTTTTTGGGGCGCTTGAGACGATCGCGCATCCACTTGCGCATGTCTGGTTTGTAACACAGCTACATATCTCAGGCAATCCAGGTTGGCAGAGGCGTACCAAAGCTGCCAGCGTTGGGCCGCGCCGTTGCCGTACAAGAATCGACATCGAATGATGCCGGCCTACGACGCCTGCAGCACCCGCACCCCATACCCACCGACGTCAATTTTCCCGGCGTGTGCCTGTCCGGTCAGCAGATCGGTAAACCCGCCGGGCAGACTGATGCTCTGCGAAACCGCGGCATGGTTCAGAATAAATATCCACTGCTTGTCTCCCGACCTGCGCGCCGTCACCTCGATCCCCTCCGGCACGTCCAGCGGCGGCTTTACCCCAGCCATCCCGGAAAGGGTTCGCAACACTCTGGCCAGGCTCGCCCCATCGAGGTCGGCACCGATGTACACGGCTTTACCCTTGCCGAAGGTGTTCATGGTGATCGCTGCCTGTCCCGCATGTGAGCCTGCCGTATACGTCGCCAGCACCTCAGCTCCCGCAGGTTGAAGGATGTCCGTCCATAGAACGCACTCGCCGTCGGCCCCGGCCAGGGCAGATGCAAATTTCACCCCATTCTTCGCCGAGTAAATCGGCACGTAGTCCTCGACCGTTACTCCCATTACGTCCCGAAGCAGCCCGGGAAGCGGCGTGCGAACGATCTGGCTGCTCTCGGTTTTCACACCCAGCCGGAAGTTGGTGACAAACATCCCGCCCGCCTGCACAAAACTCCTGATCTTGGCGGCTTGCTTCTCTGAGACCACATAAGCCAGCGGCGCAAACACAATCTTGTAGGGGGAAAGATCAACTTCGGGAGCGATCACGTCGATTCCCGAATGGCTTGCAGAAATGCCGCCATACCAGGCCGTGATCTGCGCCATGTAGGTGAGGGCGTACTGACCAGGCTGGATTTTGAGTGCCCAGCCGCAATCGTAGTCAAATACCAGCGCCGTTTCCGCCGCGTACTGCGAATACAAAACCTCCGCTCCCAGCGCCTTGAGCTCTTTTACCGTCTGCGTGATTTCATCGTATCCCGGACTCCGGGAGCGATCGTGGTTCAAGACGCCGTGCCAATACTCTTCGGCTCCGAATGTCGCCGTGTCCCAGCGGAAATAGTTGACACCCATCGCCCCGTGCGCGATCCCCTGATAAGTCCAGAGCCTGACCTGCCCCTTCTCAGGCTGGGGAGAGAAAGTGCGCTGCCCTGCCTTTCCCGATTGCTCTTCCATGATCATGAAGGGCTCGCCTCCCTTCACGCTGCGCGCGAAATCATGTCCGAGAGAGATAGTTGCGACGAGGTCGAAAGAGGCAGCTTTCCCTTCCTGGGCCATCAGCATTTCGAAAAAGCCGGGATAGTTGTCGAACGCCGCAAAATCAAGTTTCTGGTAGAGACTCCGCATATCGATCGTGTCCACCAGCGTCACGTTATTGGTGGTTACAAAATGCGTGCGACACATCTGGCGCAGCATGGTCAGCTGTTCTTCCGCGAAAGAGACGTTGGCGTAGGACTGGTAGCGGTCGTAGTCAAGCGCCAGCCCGGGATTGGGGTCGCCGCCCGACAACAGCGGCACCGGAATCTGGGAAAAATCGGTATAGGTCTGGCTCCAGAAAACCGTCCCCCAACTCTGATTCAGGTTATCCAGCGTGCTGTACCGGGTGCGAAGCCAGTTTTGAAATCCCGCCTGACAGAAGTTGCAGTAGCAGCGCGGCGCTGAGCCCAGGGTCAGCTCGTTGTCAATTTGCCATCCAATCACGCCCTCGGCGTCGCCGAACTTCTTGGCCATCTCGCTGGCAATGGCCAGCGAAAGCCTGCGATAGACCGGGTTGGTGGGACAGGTGAAGCGGCGTCCTCCGGGATGCAGGCGTTCGCCCTCAGCGTTTACTTCGACGATGTCGGGATACTTCAGCGAGAGCCAGGGAGGGGGCGCCGCCGAGGGCGTGCCCAGAATGACGGCAATCTTGTGCTTGCGCAGAATCTCGATGGCGTGATGCAGCCAGCCAAACTCGAACTTGCCTTCTGCCGGTTCCATCAATGCCCAGGCAAATTCGGCAATACGCACATTGGTGAAGCCCGCTTCGGCCATCATCCGCGCGTCTTCTTCCCAGAGAGCTTCTGGCGTCTGGTCAGGATAGTAGTCGACACCCAGCAGGATCTGTGCCCCCGGCGTGCTGCCGCCCGGATTCGGCATGGCCCGCGCCCAGACCGGAAGACGAAGGCTTGCGGCGCCAATCAGCGCAACCGTGCCACCAAGAAAATCACGCCGGGTGTGAAAGTTCAAGGTACACCTCCCTGTTGCCGCGCACATTCTCGACGGAAGACTGGGAGGTGTCAAGAAAACAGTCAGGTGTGACGCGAATGTGTGGTCGCGGGCGTCCCCGCCCGCGTGAACGCGTGAAGCGGCACCGAACTCAAGGAAACCACCGAGGTATAGGAAAAGGATTTTCCCTCGCAGGTTTCAAATCATGCTTGCGGCATTTCGCGGGCGGGGGCGCCCGCGACCACACATTCAAACCATTTCGCGCCGTACAATAGATCGATGCCGATTCCGCCCGAAATCAACGGCCAGAAATACATCGCTCTGGCGAGCTTCCGCAAGAACGGCACGCCCGTCTACACCCCGGTCTGGTTCGGCGAAAAAGATGACAAGCTTTACGTCATGACCCGCAGCGATTCCGGCAAATACAAACGGATCAAAAACAATCCCAAAATCAGCATCGCCCCGTGCACCATGCGTGGAACCATCATCGGCCCCGAGTTCGCGGCAACCGCCCGGATTCTTCCGCCGGATGCCTGGCCCTGGGCCCGCAAAACCATCGAACACAAGTATTGGCTGGCGCGGATCCCTTTCTTCTGGAGCAAGACGAACGTTTATCTGGAAATTGAGCCTTCGGCCTAGCCACTCGGGGGACCACGCTCAACGCTTTGTAATTTGCGGCATTCTTCGTTTCCCTGTTAACATTTTCTTTCCACTTACAGGTCAGGACAAAGTTTCACCAGTGTCTTAAGTCAAATTTTCGGAGGCGAGATGGCAATTAAAGTAGGCATTAACGGATTCGGACGCATCGGGCGGAACGTGTTCCGAGCTTCGCTCAATGACAGCAATATCGAATTCGTGGCGGTGAACGATCTCACCGACCCCAAAACCCTGGCCCACCTGCTGAAATACGATTCCATTCTGGGCAATCTGCCGCACAAGATCACCGCCGGCGCGGACAGCATCACCATCGACAACAAGACCATCAAGGTGTTCAAGGAAAGAGACCCCGGAAAACTGCCATGGGAATCGGTTGGAGCCCAGGTTGTGATTGAATCCACCGGCCACTTCACCGACGCCAACGACGCCAAAAAGCACATGCGCGGGCCGGTCAAGAAGGTGATCATTTCAGCTCCCGCCAAGAACGAAGATGTCACCGTCGTCCTGGGCGTGAACGAAGGCGTCTACGATCCCGCCAAGCATCACATTATTTCGAACGCCTCCTGCACCACCAACTGCCTGGCGCCGATCGCGAAGGTGGTGAATGACAATTTCAAAATCGTCAGCGGCACCATGACCACGATCCACTCCTACACCAACGACCAGGTGATCCTGGATTTCCCGCACAAGGACCTGCGCCGGGCCCGCGCCGCCGCCATCAACATGATTCCCACTTCGACCGGCGCGGCCAAGGCCCTGAAGCTCGTGATTCCCGACCTGGCGGGCAAGCTCGACGGTTTCGCCATGCGCGTGCCCACCCCCAACGTTTCGGTCGTCGACCTGGTAGTGTTCGTGGAAAAGAAGACCACGAAAGAAGAAGTGAACGCCACGCTCAAGAAGGCGTCCGAGAGCGGACCGCTGAAGGGCTATCTGGGCTATGAAGAACAGGAACTGGTTTCCGCCGACTTCAAGGGGGACGGACGTTCTTCCATCGTCGATGCTCCCATGACCCTGGTGGTCGGCGGCAATTGCGTAAAAGTGATCTCGTGGTACGACAACGAATGGGGATATTCTTCCCGCGTTCGCGACCTGATCAACTACATCGGAAGCAAGGGCCTGTAAGCTCGTGTGCGCATGCGGTCGCGGGCGGCATGTCCGCGACTGCCACTCCGGAGAAAGCGTGCCGGCAGGCCTGCAATGCAATCGGCCTCGGCGCTCATATCCAAGTTGCCCGAAGTGATCCATATGTCGAAGCTTTCCATCCGCGATCTGTCCCTCAATAATCACCGCGTCCTGATGCGGGTCGATTTCAACGTCCCGCTGGAAGATGGCCGCGTCATCGACGACACCCGCATCCGCGAAACCCTGCCCACGATTGAGTACGCTCTCCGTCACCGGGCCCGGCTGGTTCTGGTCTCCCACCTCGGCCGGCCCAAGGGGAAACCGAACCCGGGATTGAGCCTCAAGCCCGCGGCCGAACGCCTGCGCATGCTGCTGGACAAGGAATTGGCACGCGGAGAAAACGTAGGCTTCTGCCCCGAATGTGTCGGCCCGGAAGCGGAAGAGATGGCGGGAAAGCTGGAACAGGGCCAGACCCTGCTGCTGGAGAATCTGCGCTTCCATCCGGAAGAGGAAGCCAACGACCCCAAGTTCGCCAAGCAGCTCGCCGGCCTAGCCGACTACTACGTAAACGATGCTTTCGGGACGGCGCATCGCGCCCACGCTTCCACGGTTGGGGTGACCCGCTTTGTGCAAAAGTCCGCCGCCGGGTTGCTGATGGAAAAAGAACTACAGTACCTGGGCAAGGTGCTGCGCCACCCCGAGCGGCCGTTCATCGCAATCCTCGGCGGCGCTAAAGTAAGCGACAAGATCGGCGTCATCCGCAACCTTTTGGATAAGGTTGACGCGCTCATTATCGGTGGCGGTATGGCCTACACCTTCCTCAAGGCCCAGGGCGAGCCCGTTGGTAAATCCCTGGTGGAGGAAGATAAGGTCGACCTGGCACGCCAGCTCTTGAAAGAGGCAAAAAGCCACAAGCTGAAGTTCCTGCTGCCGATCGACCACGTGGTGGCGGAAAAGATTGATCCCAACGCAATCGTGCAAATCGTGGGCAGCGGGCATATTCCCGCCAACATGATGGCCCTGGATATCGGACCGAAGACCATCGAGGCCTTTACGGAGGAGATCGCCCGCGCCCTGACCATCGTCTGGAACGGTCCCATGGGCGTCTTCGAAGTCGCGCCGTTCGCCAAGGGCACTTTCAAAGTCGCCGACGCGGTGGCCGAGAATGTCGGCGCGACGTCAATCGTAGGCGGAGGAGATTCGGTGTCTGCGGTCAACCAAGCCGGCGTGGCCGACAAAATCACTCACATCTCCACCGGCGGCGGAGCTTCGCTGGAATTCCTGGAAGGCAAGAAGCTTCCGGGAGTCGAAGCGCTCACGGACAAGAAATGAAGTAGTCCTCCGGCAAGACGTCAGTCGCCTGTTCAAACTGCCATCCAGTGCGAAAGGAAACACCTGGTTCTGGAGTTTTTTCAAATGGCCTTGCCGAAAGACAAGAGTTACACGGTAAGTCTACGAGTTGGTGACCGGCGCGAGGTTCGCGTGGAGCTTGGAGATATCACGCAAAGTTCGTGCGACGCAATCGTGAACGCTGCCAACTCCGACTTGCTCCCCGGGGGCGGCGTCTGTGGAGCCATCCATCATGCGGGTGGCCCGGCGATTGCGGAGGAGTGTCGGCGTATTCGAAGTGAACGAGGGCCGCTTCCGCCAGGTCAGGCGGTAGCAACCACGGCAGGCCGCCTGAAGGCGAAATACGTGATCCACACGGTTGGCCCGGTTTGGCGCGGAGGCAGCCACAGAGAAGCCGAAGTGCTTTCTTCATGCTACCGGGAGTCGATCCGCATCGCCGATGAATTGAAATTGCACAAGATTGCGTTCCCCGCAATTTCCACTGGCATCTTCGGATATCCTGCGGAACAGGCCGCCTGGGTGGCCATCCCCAGCGTAATTGAACAGCTCACGATGGCCAAGTGGGTGGTCTTGATATCAATGGTGATGTTCGACCGGACAACGCTCGGTGCGTTCACCGCTGCCGCGATGGCGCAGCGTGATCCGTTGTCGGACACTCCTTACGAGATCGGAGTCCGGACAATCAAATGACGAGAAAAAAGTTGATGGCCGCCAACTGGAAGATGTACAAGGGCCCCGCTCAGACCCGCGCCTTCTTTCATGACTTTCTGCCGCTGGTGGCCGGCCATACCCGGGACGAAATCGTAGTGTGTCCGCCGTACATTGATCTCTACGTTGCCATCGAAGACACCAAGGGTTCCAACGTCGCCATCGGCGCGCAAGACCTGTACTGGGAAAAAGAGGGTGCCTACACCGGCGAAATCTGCCCCGGCATGCTGCTCGATATGGGCTGCACGCACGTGATCATCGGCCACTCCGAGCGCCGCCAGTATTTCGGAGAAACTGACGATATGGTGAACTTCAAACTGAAAGCAGCCCTCGAGGCCGGTCTCATCCCCATCGTTTGCGTGGGCGAGGTTCTCGAAGAGCGCGAGGCCAACCTCACCGAGGACGTATTGCGCCGCCAGTGTCTGCGCGCCTTCCACGCCATTTCGGCCAAGAAGGCGGCTAAACTGGTGGTGGCCTATGAACCGGTGTGGGCCATCGGGACCGGAAAAACTGCCACACCGCAACTTGCTTCCGCCGCGCACCTGCTGATCCGGGGCGAGGCCGCCAAGTCTTTTGGCGAGGACTTTGCCGGCCATCTCCGCATCCTGTACGGCGGTTCGGTTAAACCGGAGAACGTAAAGGCCCTGATGTCGGAAGAAGAAATCGACGGCGCACTGGTGGGCGGCGCCAGCCTGGACCCGAAATCGTTCGCGGCCGTCGTAAAGTACTGAAACACCCTTTGCTATAATCGACCTTGCTGCGGAAGTGGTGGAACTGGCAGACACACCATCTTGAGGGGGTGGCGCCGAAAGGCGTGGGGGTTCAAATCCCCCCTTCCGCACCAGACTTGTTTTGGTTTGGAATTTTTCCTCAGCGAGATAGGGGTAACATGGTTATTTTCATTACGATTATTCACATATTGGTCTGTTTCTTTCTGATCATCGTGGTGTTGCTGCAGAGCGGCAAGAGCGGGGACATTGCGGCGGCGTTTGGCGGCATGGGAAGCCAGACAGCCTTTGGCCCGCGGGGCGCTGCCACAGCGCTGTCCAAGGCGACCACCTGGTCAACCGTCATCTTTATGTTGACCTCGATCACACTCTCCATTATGGCCTCGCGTGGAGGCGCCACGAACTCGGTCCTGCAGGGGATCACTCCGTCACAGACCAAGACGCAACCGGCGGCACCCGTGCCGACACCGGCGCCACCTCAGAAGTAGTCGTTGGTCGTTGGCCATTGGTCGTTGGCCACTCCGGCGGCTTTACGTTGACGACCGCGGGTCAAGGACTATAGGCCAAAGGCCAACGACCAGCCATGATTCACGAAATCCTTCCCGTTGGGCCACTGCAGTGCAACTGCTCGGTCATTGGCGATGAAGCCACCCGTGATGCCATGGTGATCGATCCCGGCGATGACATCGAGGATGTTCTGGCGCTCATCCGGAAGCACAATCTACAGGTCAGGCAAATCGTTATCACTCATGCTCACATCGATCATGTGGGTGGAGCGATGAAACTCAGGGCCGCCACCGGCGCGCCCATCCTGCTCAATCAGAACGACTATGCCCTGCTGAAAATGCTGGACGTGCAGGCGGCATGGATCGGAGTCGAAAATCCCGGCAACGTCGAAATTGATCGCAGTATCGGACAAGGCGACATCGTCGAAGCCGGGCCCCTGACGGCAAACGTGATTCATACTCCAGGCCACACCGAGGGCAGCGTTTGCCTGTATTTTCCGGCGGAGCAAAAGCTGATTGCCGGAGACACATTGTTCGCCGGAAGCATTGGCCGCACCGATCTGCCGGGAGGGTCGATGAAGAAAATCATCAATTCGCTGCAGGAGAAAGTACTGGCCCTGCCGGATGAAACCCTGGTTTTTCCCGGCCATGGCCCGCTCACCACGATCGGGGAAGAGCGCGAGAGCAATCCGTTTCTGACGAAACGTTAGGGTGCGAGTTACGTCCCTTGCCTCACCCAGGGCTGAATTCTGCCGCAACTGAGCGCTACTTCTTGTCCGGACTTCCCCCTTCACTCTTGCTTTGGATCGAGAGCAATTCAACTTCGAAAATCAAAGTGGAACCGGGACCAATTTCTGGATCGGGAGAGCGTTCGCCGTAGGCCAGGTCGGCGGGAACGAAGAGTTGCCACTTTGATCCCACGGGCATGAGTTGAAGGGCCTCGGTCCATCCCTTGATAACGCCGCTCACCGGAAAGGTCGCCGGTTCTCCGCGTTTGTAGGAGCTGTCAAATTCCGTGCCGTTGATCAGCGTTCCCCGGTAATTGCACACCACCGAATCGGCAGCGGTCGGCTTCGGCCCCGTACCCTGGGTCAGAATCTTGTATTGCAGACCGCTGGGCAGGGCAACGACGCCGTCCTTGCTCTTGTTGGCGGCCAGAAACGCCTCACCCTCTGTCTTGTTTGCCATCCCGGCCTGTTGCATCTGCTCCTGTTGCTTCTGGTGCAGTTCGTTCTGCACTTCCATCAGAGCGGCGCGCGCTTGGTCTTCCGTCAGGGCAGTCTTGCCGCCAGCCAGGGAATCTTTCAGGCCCCGCAGCACGATGTTCGGGTCCACAGCTACGGACTGCTTATGCAGGTTGGTCCCCAGGTTCATTCCCAGGGCGTAGCTGAACTTGTCTTTTTGGGTGGTGAGGGGCGCAACGGTCTGCCTTCTTGAGGCCGGCGCTCGCCGGGTCCCGGCTTTGGGAGTCGTTTGAGGTTTTGCCGCTGGCGTTTGCTGGCTCTGGGTAATCCCTGACAACAACATTCCAACCGCCAATAGATTTACGACTAGAACAAGAGGCTTATGCATGGAGCTATTGTCACATCGCTCGGAAGAATTCGGCAAACTGAATGGTGCGCGCGAAACATCGCGACCGTGGCTTGGAATCTGGACTACCCTCTTTTCTGGCTTGAGTGACGATGTTGTTGGCTCAAAGACAGTTCTCGGATCTCAGTTCTCAGCTTCTTTCTACGCTCTATTCAGAAGGTTGAGGATTCGTTTGGCGCCTTCGCGGAATTCGGTGGGTCGGCTCAACAGACTGAGGATCAGGTACCCGTCACTGGGGAAATCGTAGAAGTGGCCGGGATGGACCAGCACTGAGGCTTGGCGCAGAAGGTCAATCGCCAGGTCTTCGTCGGACTGAATCACCGGTACGCGCAACACGCCATACCAACCTCCTTCGACCTGCAAACGTTGACAGGTTTTCTGCTGCGCCAGTTGGCGATCAAGCTCGGCGAGATTGGCGCGCAGGCGGTCGAGCAGCAGGGGCTGGACATTTCTTCGCTGACCCAGCAGCGCTGCCGCTGCCAGCTGGATGGGAGCATTCAGCGACAGGTATGTGTCGGCAATCACCTCCAACCGCTCCATGGCGGCATTAACCGCTGGCCCTGGGCCGCCGATCGCCAGCCAGGCCAGCTTCATCTGCGGCAGGCCGGAGATTTTCGAGAGGCCGCTGAGAGTGAAGGTCAGCACATCCGGGTTGACCACGAAGCTCGCTCTCGGCACTCCGTCGTGGGCATAGTCCAGAAATACTTCATCCACGATCAGGGCCAGACCATGCTCCCGGCAGAATGAATTCAACTGAGCCCGTTCGTTGGCGCTTACATAGGAGCCGGTTGGATTATTGGGATGCACCACAACCACCGCGCGCGTGCGGGAGTTCACCGCCTGGGACAGCGACGGAAAATCGATCTGCCAACCATGATCGTAGATCAGCGGGTAAGGCGCCAGATTCACATCCTGCAAGTCGGCGAGAAACTCGAACAGCGGATAACTGGGCTTGGGCACCAGAACCTCATCGCCGGGGTTGCAGAGCAGGCGGAAAACAAAGGAGTAGCCCTCACTGGTGCTGGTCGTCAGCACCAGCGCCTCGGGATCGAAAGCCGGCTCGCCGTGCTGCTCGTGATAGTAGTCTGCGACCGCCGCGCGCGCGCTGCGCAGGCCTTTGGGCTGCGGGTCGTAATCCATCGCCTTGGGATTGGTCAGTGAGTTCAGGATGGCTTCCGCGTCGTAATGCAAACCGGCGCGGGCCGGATTGGAAACAGTCAGGTCAAGCACTTCCCGGCCCTCGGCCTCGACCTCACGCTGGGCTTCCGTCAAGCGGTTGGGAGTGAGTTTCCAATCGGTGCGGCGCGAAAACATAAGCGACAATCATACGCGGAGCGCGTGTCGGTTCGGGACGCCGGGTTGATGGCCGCGACTCTCAGCGGAGATTGTCCGCGCCCCGTGGGTCGGCGCCCTGCTAAAATCGGGCCATGGCGACAAGGGATTCACGACTCACCACACCGATGGTCCGGGAGAACGGCCAGCTCCGTCCTGCTACCTGGGACGAGGCTCTGGAACGTGCCGCCCGGGGTTTTCGCGGGGTTGTGCAGACGAACGGCCCGCAGAGCTTTGGGCTTTTCAGTTGCTCGAAGGCGACCAACGAGATGAATTTTCTGGCGCAGAAATTCGCGCGGGTGGTGGTCGGCAGTAACAATATCGATAGCTGCAACCGTACTTGACACGCCCCCAGCGTCGTCGGTCTGGCGACGGTATTCGGGATGGGCGGCGGCACCAGCTCGTATCGCGAGATGGAGGAGACGGACCTGGTCGTCCTCTGGGGATCGAATGCCCGGGAGACGCATCCCATCTTTTTCCATCACCTGCTCAAGGGATTGCGCAACGGGGCCAAGCTTTTCGTCGTGGATCCGCGCCGGACGAGTTCCGCGCAATGGACTGAGAAGTGGCTGGGACTGCAGGTGGGAACGGACATTGCTTTAGCGAATGCGGTGGCGCGGGAGATTCTGGCTGCGGGGCTGGAAAATCCGGGCTTTATTGAAAACGCGACCAGCGGCTTTGAGGAATATCGGCGGCAGGTGCAGAAGTACACCCTCGAGTATGCCGAGCGGACGTGCGGCATTCCCGCGGGCTTGATTCGGGAACTGGCGCACGCCTACGCGCGGGCCGGGCACGCGCAGATTTGCTGGACTCTGGGCATCACCGAGCACCACAACGCGGTGGACAACGTGCTGGCCCTCATCAACCTTGCCCTGCTGACTGGTCACGTGGGGCGTTACGGTTCCGGATTGAATCCGCTGCGCGGACAAAACAACGTCCAGGGCGGTGGCGACATGGGTGCTCTGCCCGACCGCTTGCCCGGGTTCCAGCACGTGGAGAACGATGAGCTGCGCGCCAAATTCGAACAAGCCTGGGGAATGAAGATCCCGCCCAAACGAGGCTGGCATCTGAGCGGAATGTTTGATGCCATGGGACGCGGGGAGCTTAAGGCGCTGTACGTGATCGGTGAGAACCCGGCCAATTCGGAAGCTGATGCCCACCGCACCAACGGCCTGCTGCAGGGTCTCGACATCCTGGTGGTGCAGGACATGTTGATGACGAAGACGGCGGAAATGGCAGACGTGGTTTTACCGGCCGCTGCCGGGTGGTGCGAATCCGAAGGCACGGTGACCAACAGCGAACGCCGCGTGCAGCGGGTGCGGCGGGCGCTGGCGCCTCCGGCGGGCGTGCGCGACGACATTGAAATTCTTTGCGATCTGGCGCGCCGCATGGGCGGCGACCTGGGTCAGCCGACTTCCGAAGAAATCTGGAACGAGGTGCGCAGCTTAAGCCCGATTCATGGCGGAATGAGCTATGCGCGTTTGGAAGCGATGCACGGCTTGCAGTGGCCCTGTTACGACGAGAGTCATCCCGGCGAGCAGTACCTGCATGGACGCTTGTGGGCGCGGCCGGTGATCGGACCCCGGGCGCCGTTTAGCTGCGTAGAACAGGAGCCGCCGGTGGACGCGCTCGATCGTGACTTCCCGATTCGTCTGACTACCGGACGGCGGCTTGATTCCTACAACACCGGGGTGCAGTCTTCACGGTACGCGTCCCCTATGCGCCGCGGGGAGACGCTTGACCTTTCTCCGGAAGACGGTCGGAAGTACGGCTTCGAGGAGGGGGAAATGGCGCGCGTGGTATCGCGTCGCGGAGCAGTCGTGGCGCCAGTGCGCTTTGACCCTGGTCTGCGTCCCGGCCTCGCCTTTATGACACTCCACTTCCCCGATCAGGTCGCGACCAATGAATTGACCATTGATGCAGTGGATCCCAAGTCTGGAACATCGGAGTTCAAAGCCACCGCGGTTCGCATCGAGAAGGCTGGGAAAACGCAGCCGGTCCCGGCGATAGTCTAGGAGATCGCGCTGGAATCATCGAGTTCTAATGATGGATCTGCATTTCACCGGAGCCACGGCCACTACGGAAGAGATGGCTGCAGTTGACAGCGTGGCGGTTGCTGCTAACGGATCAAGACGTACCGCCCTGCTGCCGGTTCTTCATGCCGTCCAGGACCGTGTCGGCTGGATCAGCCCGGGGGCCTTGAACTACGCCAGTCGGACGCTGGAGGTCCCGCCGGCTGAGGCTTTCGGGGTCGCCGATTTCTATGGACTTCTCTCCACCCAGCAACAGCCCCCGGCTGTGGCCCACGTCTGTGATGACATCGCCTGCAAGGCGCGAGGTGCAGACAAACTTTGTGCCGAGTTGGAGAAATCACAGGGTCCCGCGGGATCGAGCCCGGACGGAAAAAGTACCTGGCGCCGCAGCCCCTGCCTGGGACTCTGCGAACGCGCGCCTGCCGTCCTGGTGCTGGCTGCGGGAGAAGGAGAACGGCACTCCGAGCAGGCTCTGGCACCGGCCAACGCGGACCAGATCGGGACCGCCTTGCAGCGCACGCAGGTTCCGCAGCCTGCGTTGAATGCTTCCGTTCCGCAGATGGGCCAGCCCGGACTGACTCTGCTGCGCCGCGTGGGACAGATCAACCCGGAGAGCCTCGACGAATATTTTGCTTCTGGTGGGTTTCTGGCTCTGCGCCGGGCCTTTGAAATGGGCTCCGCTGCAGTGGTGCGCGAGATGATCGAGTCGAAGCTGGTCGGGCGGGGCGGAGCCGCTTTCCCCTGCGGCCAGAAGTGGCAATCGATCCTCGGCGCCGCCTTGCCGCGATATCTGATCTGCAACGCGGATGAATCGGAGCCCGGCACCTTCAAAGATCGCGTGCTGATGGAAGGCGATCCGTATGCCCTGGTCGAGTCCATGATCATCGCCGGTTTCGCGACCGGATGCGAGCAGGGTTACCTCTACATTCGCGGCGAGTATCCGCTGGCTCGACGCCGTCTCGAACATGCCATTCGCGATTGCCGGGCGCAATCTTTCCTGGGTACTGACATTCTGGGCGCTGGAGCGCGCTTTGACATCGAGCTGCGAGTTGGGGCTGGGGCCTACATCTGCGGCGAAGAGACGGCGCTGATGAACTCGATCGAGGGCAAACGCGGGGAGCCGAGGAACAAGCCTCCGTTTCCCACGCAGGTCGGGTTGTTCGGCAAACCCACGATTATCCAGAACGTAGAGACATTGCTGAATGTCCTGCCCATTATTATGCAGGGTGGAAAGGCGTTTGCCGCGGTCGGCACGGAGCGCTCCACCGGAACCAAACTCTTCTGCCTGTCCGGTCATGTGGCCAAGCCCGGTGTCTACGAAGTACCTTTTGGCGCCACGCTGCGACAGTTGCTTGACCTGGCCGGTGGCATTGCAGGCGGTGGAAAGTTGCAGGCAGTTCTGATCGGCGGGGCCGCCGGGGCATTTCTAGGTCCAAAAGATCTCGACACCCAGATGACTTTTGAGGGCACACGGGCCGCGGGCGCGGCGCTGGGCTCGGCGGTGGTGATGCCGTTCGACGACACTGTCGATCTGCGCGAGATCCTGCTTCGCATCGCATCGTTTTTTCGCGACGAATCGTGCGGACAATGCGTTCCTTGCCGGGTTGGCACCGTTCGCCAGGAGGAGATTCTGCGGCGCCTGGCCGCGGGCAAGCCCCTGGCATCACCTGCGACTGAGCTTGTGATGTTGAAGGAGGTTGGCCAGGCCATGCGCGACGCGTCCATCTGCGGGCTTGGACAGACGGCATCGAGTGCGATTGAATCGGCGCTGGCCCGCTTCCCGATTTTCCCGGACGGAGAATTCCGGGATGGAAATTTCCGGTCCACACCAGGAGAGGCAGAGCCATGAACCCGCAAAACGCGCCCGACCTGAAGACTCCGGTGCCCCGTGGTCCACTGCCCATTCTGCCGCCGCCGCGTCCGGCACGCATGGTTGAGGTCACGATCGACGGCAAATCCGTTTCGGTTCCGGAAGGTTCTACCCTTTTGGAAGCCGCGCGCAGCATCGGCATCGACACGCCTACGCTCTGCTTCCTGGAAAATCTTACCCCGGTGAACGCCTGCCGCATCTGCGTGGTGGAGCTTGAGGGATCGCGAACCCTGGTTCCGGCATGCTCGCGGGTGGCTGAGCCGGGTATGGTGGTTGAGACAGACTCAGAACGGGTACGCCTGAGCAGAAAGCTGGTGCTGGAGCTGCTGGCTTCGTCGGTGGACGTCTCGACCGCGCCGCAGTTTCAGGAATATATGCGGCGCTATCGCGCCCAGCCCGAACGATTCGGGAAAGCGGCCACGCCCGCGGCCGCCGGAGAACGCGATGCCGTGCAACCCGGCCATCACCACCCGACCGAGAGCGGGGCTGCAACCGTCGCGCAGCCGGTCAAGGTCGATAATGACCTCTACGTGCGCGACTATGGCAAATGCATCCTGTGCTACAAGTGCGTGGAAGCCTGCGGAGTGGACGCACAAAACACGTTTGCCATCGCGGTGGCTGGACGCGGTTTCGGGGCTCGCATCTCGACCGAATACAACACACCGCTGACCGATTCAGCGTGCGTTTACTGCGGTAACTGCATCGGGGTGTGTCCCACCGGAGCGCTCATGTTCCGCAGCGAGTACGAAATGCGCCAGGCGGGCACATGGGATGAGTCCAGGCAGACGCGCACCGATACCATCTGCCCCTACTGCGGCGTGGGCTGCACCCTCACCGTGCAAGTGCAGGACGAGAAGATCGTGAAGGTGACCTCACCTCTCGATCAGGAAATTACTGCAGGCCATCTTTGCATCAAGGGTCGCTTCGGTTGGGAGTGGGTCAACCAGAAAAAGTGATGGGTGCTTGTTCCGCACCCTTTGCGTCCTTTGCGGCCTTTCTTTGCGGCCTTTGCGGTTTAAGATTTTAAACGCTTCAGGCCAGGGCAAACCCTTGTACCGCAAAGATCGCAAAGAAAGGCCGCAAAGGACGCCAAGAAAACCCTTAAGCCTCGACGGCATATAATATCCAGTTTTGCCTCACTATGGAAAAAGCTACGCAGTACCAACTTCGCTTGGCCGAGCGCATGTCGCGGCTTGGCACTGAGACTGCCTTTGAAGTTCTGAACAAGGCGCGTGCCCTGGAACGCCAGGGCCAGAAGATCGTTCATCTGGAAATTGGCGAGCCTGACTTCGACACTCCAGCCAATGTGGTGGAGGCTGGAATCGATGCTCTGCGCGAGGGCTGGACGCATTACGGGCCCTCGGCTGGCCTGCCCGAGTTGCGCCAGGCCATTGCTGAGGACGTCAGCCGCTCGCGAGGCGTCAAGGTCACAAGCGATCAAGTGGTGGTAGTCCCCGGAGGCAAGCCCGTTATTTTCTTCAGCCTGCTGGCTTTGGCCGAGGCGGGGGATGAGGTCATATTTCCCAATCCCGGCTTCCCGATTTACGAGTCGATGATTCACTATGTGGGAGCGCGGCCGGTGCCCATCCGTCTGCGGGAGGAGAAAGACTTCAGTTTCGACGTTGACGAACTGGCATCGTTGATCAGCGATCGCACCCGGCTCATCATTCTGAATTCCCCGCAGAACCCCACGGGCGGGATTTTGAGCAAGCGCGATATTCGTGACATTGCGGAGGCCATTGGCGACCGCAATATCATGGTGCTGTCGGACGAGATCTATAGCCGGCTGGTTTTCGAGGGCGAGCACTATTCGATCATGTCGGAGCCCGGTTTTCAGGGACGCACGATTCTGCTCGACGGGTTTTCGAAAACTTACGCGATGACAGGGTGGCGATTGGGCTACGGAGTGATGCGAGCAGACCTGGCCAACCACGTCGCGCGGCTGATGACCAATTCGAACTCTTGCACCGCAAGCTTTACCCAGATCGCTGGAGTTGAAGCCGTGCGCGGAGATCAGACTTCGGTGGAGCGGATGCGGGAGGAATTTCGGCGACGCCGGGACGTTTTCGTGGCCGGGCTGAACCGGATCAAAGGCTTCTCCTGCCGCATGCCCAAGGGCGCTTTCTATGCGTTTCCTAACATCACGAAGACGGGTTGGGAATCGAAGAAGCTGGCGGAAGCTCTCCTGGAACAGGCCGGAGTGGCCTGCCTGTCGGGAGCCTCTTTCGGCGAGTTTGGAGAAGGCTATTTGCGTTTCAGCGTGGCCAATTCGCTGGAGAACCTGAACCTGGCGCTGCTGCAGATTGACGAGTGGACGAAAAAAAACCTGTAGCCTTCCGACGTCTTCACCCTTACTTCTTGAACAGATTCTCAAAAGCCTGGCGGGCGTCATTGGGACGCAGGGCAGCGGGAGTGGAAGTTTCTTTCTCCACCATCACGCGCATGGAGTAGAAGGTGCAATCATTGCGCTGATCCTTGCGCGGGATGCGTTCCGGAATGGGCTGGGTACACTCAAACCGGCTCGAGGGATCGAAGTATGTGCACTGCTTGCAGGAGTGCAACTCGAAGCCGCACTTGGGGCACGGGCCGACGGGGTCGCTCAGCGACTGCAAAAGCGAACCGCATTGCGAACAACGGGACACAGCGCGCGTGCCCGGCATCTGGATCGGCCGCGGACCGAATGTGTCTTTCTTGACCGGCCTCTCGCTTGACTCCTTCTTCCGGGGTTCCTGGCCGCGGTCCTGATAACCGTGTTGCCGGTACTTCAAGGCGCTCCCTCCTTTGCTGGTGCGGCAACATTGTCTCGCTTCGGCGCATCGGCGACAAGTGGGCGGGAGGGTGAATTGTAATTCCCCACAGCGGATGCTACGATCTCACAAGGGTGCAACTGCTTGCACGTTGCACGGAGGTTTGATCATGGCAGACGACAGCAACAGCATTCTGTGGTTCCTCGCGGGACTTGGTGTGGGTGCGGCGGTGGGCGTACTGTATGCGCCGCGTCCCGGCAGCGAAATGCGCGAGACCCTGCGTTCCAAGGCAGATGAAGGCCGAGAGTTTGTGTCCCAGCGCGCCCGCAAGGCGCGTGAACAGGCTTCCGACATGGTGGACAAAGGGCGCGAAGTTGCCAAGCAGCAAAAAGAGCAGTTCAAGTCGGCTTACGAAGCCGGGCGTCAGGCTTATCACGAAGCCACGGCCGCCGATGGCGGCACATCCAAGAACCTGTAATTCCGCGCCTCTCCGCAGCGCTGAAAAGAGTGGCGCGGTAGAGCGGAAAACTTTATGGACTATCTACCGATTTTCGTCGGTGTAACGGCGGCGGCGGTTGTAATTCAGGCCGGCATCCTGGTGGCGCTTTTTGTCGCCGTGCGCAAAAGCGCTTCTCGCATGGAAGCTCTCGCCACCGAAGTAAAGACCAAGGTCATGCCCACAGTCGACACCGCACAGTCCATGCTGGTCGAGTGGCGGCCGCGGATCGACACTATCGCGAGCAACGTCAGCGAGACCACTACCGTGGTCCGCGGCCAGGTCGAACGACTGGATGCCACTGTCACCGATATCGTGGACCGCACCCGGCTGCAAGTCATTCGCGCCGACGAGTTGCTCAATCGCACCATGGATCGAATCGAAGAGACCAGCGACGTAGTTCACCGGACCGTGATTTCGCCGGTTCGCCAGCTTTCCGGACTGGTCCAGGGCCTGACGGCGGGTTTGGAATTCCTGATGGGCGGAAGCCGCCGCCGGGGGCGCGATGTTTCCGTGCCGCAGGACGAGATGTTTATCTAGAAGGCTTTTCGGCGGACCGGTTGTGGGTCAAGAACCGGTTCTTAAGATTGCAGTTCCCAGTTCTCAGCTTTACGCGATCCAGCCCCCACCTACCACTACATCGTCATCGTAAAAGACTGCGGCCTGCCCGGGCGTAATGGCGCGCTGAGGGCGATCGAATGTCACTAGAATCTCGTCGTCGCCGGTCTTTTCGATCAACGCGGAAGCCCCCTCGTGGCGATGGCGGATCTTTGCCGTGACTCGCATCGGCTGGTGCAAATCTTCGACCGCGATGAGATTCGTCCGGCGCACGCGCAGGTCTTGCGTATAGAGTTCTTCCTGGTTGCCGACCACCACCTGGCGACTGTCTCCCTTGATCTGGATCACGTAGAGCGGCGAACCTATCGCCACGCCCAGTCCCTTGCGCTGGCCCACGGTGAAGTTGTGGATGCCACCATGCTCGCCTACGATTTCGCCATTGGTCGTAACCAGTTCGCCGGCAGTGTCGGGTAACGACTCGCCCTGCTCCGCCAGATAAGCGTCGAGGAATTTCTTGTAGTCGCCGCCGGGAACGAAGCAGATTTCCTGGGAGTCGGGCTTCTGCGCCAGGGCCAATCCGTGCCCTTCGGCCAGCTGACGCACCTCGGGCTTCATCATTCCACCCAGGGGAAACAGGGTGCGGCTAAGCTGGGCCTGGGTCAATCCAAAGAGGAAATAGGTCTGGTCCTTGGAGCGGTCGGTGGGGCGCTTGAGCAGCCAGCGGCCGAGATTGTCGTCGAATTCCACCCGCGCGTAATGGCCGGTGGCAAGCGCGTCGGCCCCAATCTGTTGCGCCACAATAAGTAACTGGTCAAACTTCAAGTGATTGTTGCACAAACTGCAGGGTATGGGCGTGCGTCCGGAAAGATACTGCTCGACGAAGGGGCGCACCACATCGCGCTCGAAACGCTCCTCGTGATTGACCACATAGTACGGAATGCCAATCGTCTCGGCGACGCGGCGTGCGTCGTAGACATCATCCAGGGAGCAGCAGCGTCCCTGCACCGACTCCGGCATGCCGTCGTGGCCGGCCAGGCGCCGCTGGTTCCATAGCTGCATGGTCAGGCCCACGACGTTGTGACCCTCGGCGCGCAACATGGCGGCGACGGTGGAGGAGTCAACTCCACCCGACATGGCGACGGCGATGGTTCTGGTTTCGGACATGGGGACAGCTTTGGGCTTTTAGCTAGAGGCCAGTGGCTAAGAGCTAATAGCTTCTTTCTTATTGTAAATGGGAGACAGCTCACGCAGCCTGGTTATCGTCTGCGGCAACAGGCTCAGAGCGAATTCAACGTCCTCGGGGGTATTCTGCTTGCCCAGGCTGAAGCGCAGGCTGCCACGCGCCCGCTCCGGCGACAACCCCATGGCGGTCAGGACATGCGACGGTTCAATCGCGCCAGAAGAACATGCGGCCCCGGTCGAGACTGCCAGGCCCCTGAGATCGAGGGCGATCACGAGAGCTTCGCCCTCGGTGCAATCAAAGTAGATGCTGCTGGTATTGGGTACGCGCGGCGCGCCCTGGCCGTTCACCCCTGTGGACTCAACTTCACGCAGGATGGTTTGCTCCAGCCGATCGCGCAGGCGGGACATCTGCTCCAGGTCGCCTCGGGCAAACGCCTCTCGCGCAAGTTCCGCGGCCTTGCCCAAAGCGACGATGCCGGGAACGTTCTCCGTACCGGCCCGCCGCGAACGCTCGTGGCTTCCACCGAAGAGCATCGGATGCAGAGTGGTTCCCTTGCGCACGTATAGCGCCCCTACGCCTTGCGGAGCGTTCATCTTGTGGCCTGAAATGGAAAGCAGATCGCAGCCCAGGCGCTTTACATCGATCGCGACCTTCCCTGCTGCCTGCACCGCGTCAGTGTGGAAGTAAACGTCAGCCTCGGCGGCGATTTTGCCGATCTCTTCGACCGGTTGCAGCACGCCGGTTTCATTGTTGGCCATCATAATGGTGATGAGCCGGGTATTCGGCCGCAGCGCGCGGCGGACGTCGTCGGGAGCGACCTGGCCGAGGCGGTCGACCGGAACATAGGTGACCTCGCAGCCTGACGCTTCCAGATGCTTGCATGAATTCAGGACGGCATGATGCTCGATGGTGGAGCAGATGACATGCTGTCCGGGCCTGGTCAGGCCGAAAATGGCCAGGTTGTCGGCTTCGGTGCCCCCGCTGGTGAAGACAATTTCCGAGGCACGGCATCCCACCAGTGCCGCGACCGACTCGCGCGCGCGCTCCACGGCTGCTCGCGTCTCCTGGCCATGGTGATGGATGGAAGACGCGTTTCCGAAGTGCTCCGTGAAGTAGGCCTGCATGGCTTCAAGCACCGCAGGCAGCACGGGCGTGGTGGCGTTGTTGTCGAGATAAACGCGGCGCATGGCTAGCCTTCCATCTTACGCCGCATTCGCAGGAACCGAAATGCGGAGGCAACAGAGGAGAGCGGCCAGCTTAGCGCGATTGGCAGGTGGTGCTAATGAAATCAGCACCAAGATGTCAGGAGACAGACACTACTTCAGCCGAGGCAGCTGGTTCAGGGACCGGCAAGTTATCTTCCCGCAGCCCCTCCAGATGAAATTCAATGGCTTCCCGGATAAGCTGTTTCGCGTTTTCCTTGGTCGAACCAGTAGTAACCACTCCGGGCAAATCGGGGACGTAGGCGCTCCAACCAGTGCCAGACTTCTCGTAGACGACAACATAGTTCATCATTTCAAACCTGCCTGTTTCAGAACACTATTCAATGTGCCGGGTGCTAGATCGTCGCCGGGATGACCCGGCAGGGTCACACGCCCGGATTTGGTCGGATGCTTGTATTGCCGATGACTGCCCTTCGTTGCTTTCAAGTACCAGCCATCTTGCTCCAACAGTCTAATGATATCGCGAACTTTCATGACATCCCAAGTTACGATGGATGCTCTTCATTCGCCACCGGCGGTTTTCTGGGCTGGAAATGCCGATCTAGCTCTTTCGCGGGAACTCACGTCACTCGCCCAGATACCTATCGGCGCTCGATGGGCACATACGTCTGCGGATACGCCGGTCCGACGTAGTCGGCGCGGGGACGGATCAACCGGTTGTCGTCGAGTTGCTCGATGACATGGGCGGCCCAGCCGCTGATTCGCGAAACGGCAAAGACCGGAGTAAACAGATCCACATCGATGCCCAGGATGTGGTAGGTGGATGCGGAGTAGAAGTCCACGTTGGCGTTAAGCTTTTTCTCCGCTTTCACAAAGTCTTCGATCTTGTGCGACATCTCGAACCATTTACTCTGGCCGCTGCTTTTGCCCAGATCGTTGGACATTTTGCGCAGGTGCGTGGCCCGCGGGTCTTCGGTGTGATACACGCGATGGCCGAAGCCTGGAACTTTCTTTTTCTGCGCCAGCATGGCTTTTACATAATCGACGGGGTCGACTTTCGCCTTGTCGATGGCCTGCAGGATGTGAAAGACGGCCTCGTTCGCGCCGCCATGCAGCGGGCCCTTTAAGGCTCCAATGGCCGCGGTCACGGCCGAATGCATGTCGGAAAGGGTGGCCGCTACGACCCGGGCGGCGAAAGTGGAAGCGTTCAGTTCGTGGTCGGCGTGCAGGATGAGCGCGATGTCCAGGGCCCGCTCTGCCGTCTCCGATGGCTTGGTGCCATTCAGCAGGAGCAGAAAATTGGCGGCATGCGAAAGAGAACGGTCGGGCTCAACCACGCTCTTCCCTTTGCGCACTCGATCGTAAGCCGCCACAATCATCGCAATCTGGGAAGTCAGCCGGAAGGCTTTGTGCAGGTTGGCCGCGTGGTCGTTCTGCTTGTCCTCGGCGTCGTAGAAAGACAGCGCCGAAACCGCGGTGCGCAGCACATCCATGGGTTGCGTCTGCTTGGGAGCGCTGCGCACCAGCTCGATGATCGCGGGATCCAGCTTGCGCTCTTCCGCCAACTGCGCGCGGAATTCCTTCAATTCATTCTGCGTGGGCAACTTGCCATACCACAGCAGGTAGCAGGTTTCTTCGAAGTTGGAGTGGTCGGCGAGTTCGTGGATGTCGATGCCGCGGTAAGCGAGGATGCCCCGCTCTCCATCGATGTAACAGATGCTGGAATTGGTAGCGACGATTCCTTCCAGGCCCTTGGGGGCGTGCGTGGCGGTCAGGCTGGACATGTTCCCTCGTTCGAGATTTTGAACCCTGGTTGAGGCCGCACGGGGAAGGAAAATGGAGCGTGCTGTCGCAACTAACTTTTATACGCCAAAAGGGTTAACTTTCCAAGATGACCGGAGCCATTGGTAATGAGCGGGTTCAAGTTCTACGACTGCGGAAAAACTCGTAAATGTCGGACCTCCGTGGAAGAGCGGCCCTTCAGGGCCGCGTAAGGCGTCGGGAATGCGTGCGGGCTTTAGCCCCCGTGATCCCTTCGTCCGGGCAAATTGAGTTCTTCGGCAGCCTGCCAGGATTGATTCCGTTTGCATGGACCTTTGAAGATCGAGATCATCGCCCCCGGCGGCTCCCGCACGAGCGGGGCGCTCGCGCCCACATTTAGTGCGGGTGAACACACGAAGGTACACTGCCCGCCGCGAAACCCTCTGTCGTGTGCCCGTTCCCAGCTACAATCGGGACATGCGCGGGGGAAGGTTCACTCGGCTGGTGTTGTTTCTGCTGACTGCAGGGATCGCCGCCTCTGCCGGCGACCAGCCCACCACCGCACTGCTCTTGCCCTGTCCCGAGGGTTCGCCTGGGGCTATTTCCTGCAATCCTTCCAAGAAAGAAGCCAAGGAAGCTGGCGAAGCGTTTGCCAAAGGGCTGAAGCTGCAGCGGGAAAAGCGGGAGGATGAGGCGTTCGACGAGTTCGAGACGGCGGCGCGGCTGGCTCCCCAGGATGTCGACTACGTGACCGCTCGGGAGTTGACCCGTCAGCAACTGGTCTTCAATTACCTGGAGCGGGGCAATGAAGAAATGCGCCAGGACCGCGAGGTCGAAGCGCTGGCCGCATTCCGGGCTGCCCTGCACCTCGATCCGCAAAATGAATTTGCCCAGCAACGCTTGAAGGACGCGCTGGGGGAATGGGCCCCGAAACCTTCCGGGACGTTGCAGGTGGTGGCGGATGCGGGAGAGATTCGCGTGGCGCCGACCGCCGTCAAGGCGGACTTTCATTATCGCGGCGATGGTCGCGGACTGCTTACCCAGGTAGCTTCGGCGTACGGCGTGACCGCGCTTCTCGACGAGTCCGTGGTCTCGCGCCAGCTTCGCTTCGATATTGGCCGCGCGGACTTTTATTCTGCCATGGCGGCAGCCTGCCAGATGACCCACACCTTCTGGACGGCGCTCGACAGCAAGCAAATTCTGCTGGCGGCGGAATCGGCACAAAACCACCGGCAATTCGATCGCATGGTGTTGCGCACCTTCTCTCTGCCGGGGGCGAGTTCTCCGCAAGAACTGACCGACGTGGTCAATTTGCTGCGCAACGTTTTTGAAATACGGTTGATCACTCCACAGAAGAACAGCAACACCATCGTGGTCCGTGCGCCGCGCAAGGCGCTGGACGCTGCCACGCGCATTATCGAAGGGCTGGGAGATTCCCGTCCGCAGGTTATGCTCGACGTGCACGTGTATGAGATTACGAACAGCCTGACGCGCAACATGGGATTGCAGATTCCCAACAACTTCCAGTTGTTCAATATTCCGGCGGGCGCCCTGGCGGCGCTGGCTGGGCAGAACATTCAGGACCTGATCAACCAGCTCATCTCCAGCGGCGGTATCAATCAGTCTAGCTCGCAGGCGCTTTCCGGACTTCTGGCCCAGCTCCAGGGGCAGCAGAGTTCAGTCTTCAGCCAGCCCCTGGCAACCTTTGGAAACGGCCTGACGCTCATGGGACTGAGCCTGGGAACGGCGGGAGCGCAGTTGTCGCTGAACGAGAGCACGGTGAAAACCCTGGAGCACGCCACCTTGCGAGTGGCGCAAGGCACTGATGGGACGTTCCGCGCGGGCACGCGCTATCCCATTCTCAATGCCAGTTTCGCACCCGTCTTCAATACCCCGGCGATTTCGTCCGTCATCCAGAACAACTCGTTTCAAACTCCTTTTCCGTCGTTCACCTACGAAGACCTGGGGCTGACCATCAAGGCCAAGCCGCAGGTGAACGGGAACTCGGACGTCAGTCTTGACCTGGAATTGCAGTTTCGGGCTTTGCAAGGGCAGTCGCTCAACGGAGTGCCGGTGATTTCCAACCGGGAATACAAGGGCAGCATCAACCTGATGGACGGAGAGCCCGCCGTGGTGGCCGGGGCGGTTACCAATTCCGAGCAGCTCAGCCTGAATGGGATTCCTGGCCTGGGAGCATTGCCGGGCCTGAATAAGGTCATGACCAGCAACAGCAAGGAATCAGATGAAGACGAATTGCTGATCGTGATCACACCGCGGATCGTGAGCCGCGAGCCCAACCAGAACGCGGAAGTTTGGCTGCAAAAGTAGAGGCGGGTCGCAGGTGGAGGCCGGGCGTCCCCGCCCGGCCAGACGGGCGGGAAGCCCGTCCTCCATCACTAATTACTTCCCTTCCTTCGCGGCGAATTCAGTGAGACCTTTCAATACCTCGTAAGGCAATCCGGCTACGTTGCTGATCTTTCTGCCGTTAATGAACAGGGTTGGGGTTCCTGTGATCTCGAGCGACGCACCCAGCGCCACGGACTGCTGCACCCGGCTGACGGTTTCGGGCTTGGCGGCACAGGCGGCGGTCTCCGGTCCCTTGGCGCCGGACTGTTCGGCTAGGGCGGTCAGCTTTTCATCCGCCGTGGCGGCGGTAATGTCAGTCTGCGCGGCGTAGACGCTGGCAACATATTTCCAGAATACGTCGGGCGCATTGCGCCCAATGCAATCCCCGTAGTAGGCGGCTTTGGCGGCCCAGTCGTGCATGGGCAAGGGAAAATTCTGGAATACCAGGCGGGCGTCTTTCTCTTCCGACATGAGCTTGTCGATGGTGGGCTGGGCCTCTTTGCAATGCGGGCATTGCAGGTCGCTGAACTCAACCACCGTTACGGGAGCGTCTGCCGGTCCGCGTGATGGGCCGTCGATTCCCTTGTTGAGAATCTGTTGTGCCGCAGCAAACGGATGCTCGCCGAAAGGAATGATGTCACCCACCACGGCATGTTGACCATCTTCGGTGACGTAGAGCCGGCTGTTCTGCTGACCCTGGGCGTTGCTGACGACGAGCAGCACTTCGGTGAGTCCTTCGGCCGGGGAAGGGCGAATCGCGATCAGCTTCCACGATACCGAGGGATCGTAGCCAAACATCTGGTGCATGAAGCCGTTCACCGCTTCTTCGGAGGGCGGACGGTGGCTGAAGGATGGGACCGGAGGGGGCGCGTCCTTGGGTTTAGGAGACGTCTTCTGTTGGGCAACGGCAAGCGAGAGCAGCAGGAGGATGAGGGCACAGCACAGCAGGGAACGACGCATGAGTTCCTTTCGAGAGCTCGAGTTTATGTGAAATGTGGTTCCAGCCATCGTCATCCGCCCATTTTGGCGGCAATCGGGAAACGGCGGCCCGAGCCGAAGGCCTTGGGAGAGATTTTAAGTCCAGGCGCAGCCTGCTGGCGCTTGTATTCCGCACCATCGACCATGCGAATGACCTTTTGCACAAGCGCCAGATCAAATTTGTGATCGGCCGCGATCTGTTCCGCGCTGTGCAGGTCCTCGACGTAATCTTCGAGGATCGCATCCAGAACGTCGTAGGGCGGGAGTGAATCAATGTCCTTCTGATCAGGACGCAATTCGGCCGAAGGCGGTTTCTCCAGCGTGGCCTGCGGGATCACGGGCCGGCGCGAATTCACGTAGTGGCTCAAGCGATAGACCAGCGTCTTCGGTACATCCGAGATCACGGCCAGGCCGCCGACCATGTCGCCGTACAGGGTGCAGTATCCCACGCCCAACTCGCTCTTGTTGCCGGTGCTGAGAACAATCGCTCCGAACTTGTTGGAGAGCGCCATGAGCAACCCTCCCCGGGTGCGGGCTTGTATGTTCTCTTCGGTCGTATCTTCCTTGCGCCCGGCGAAAACCTTCTCCAGGGCTTCGCGGTAGCTCTCAAAGATTTCCGTGATGCACAGCAGTTCAAAGCGAATCCCGAGATTGCCGGCCAGGGCGCGCGCATCGTCGATTGAACCTGGCGACGAATAGGGTCCGGGCATGCCCACGCCAATCACGTTTTCCGGCCCCAGGGCCTCAGCCGCGATGCAGGCGGTGAGGGCGGAATCGATACCACCACTGAGTCCGACGATCACGCGCTGGAAGCCGCATTTGCGAACGTAGTCACGCGTGCCCAGGACGAGTGCAGCATACGCGCTGGCTTCCTCCCCTGGTATCTGCTGGTGCATTTCACCGGTCAACTGGTCGGAATCGAAGTAAACCAGGTCTTCTTCAAACGACTTGCCCTGCGCGATCACCTGGCCGGCGGAATTCAAAACCAGGCTGGAACCGTCGAACACCAGGTTGTCATTGCCGCCGACCTGATTGACCATGGCGACAGGGACCTTGTCCTGGCGGGCGATCGTGGCCAGCATCTCGCGGCGCAGTTCACGCTTGCCCAGCCAGAACGGGGATGCGGAAATATTCAGAATGAAGTTGCCACCGGCCTGGACCAGAGACTCGACCGGATCCACGGTATAAAGGCGCTTGTTCCAGAAGCGTTTGTCGTTCCAGGCATCCTCGCAAATGGTGAGCGCCATTTGCTTGCCGCAGAAAGGAAACAAGGACTGGCTTCGGGCGGGAGCAAAATTGCGCATCTCGTCGAACACATCGTAAGTAGGCAGCAGCATTTTGGACTGCAGAAAGGCGATGGCGCCGTCCTTGAGCAGAGCGGCAGAATTCATGACCGATTTGCCGGTCTCGGCATGGGCAGGGGTCACGAGGCCGCAAATCACCGCGATGCCGTTGGTCTCGACCGCAATGCGTTCCGCGGTCTCGCGATTGCGCGCCACAAATGAAGGGCGCTCGACCAAATCTCGTGGCGGGTAGCCGCAAACGGAGAGCTCGGGAAAAAGGATCAAGCCAGCGCCCGCCGTCCGCGCCTGCTGCGCGAAGTGGATGATCCTGGCGGCATTGCCGGAGAAGTCTCCGACTGTGGGATTAATCTGTCCCAGCGCGATCTTCACAGTTCCAGTGTAAAGCGGCGATGCGCGGGAGCCAAGTCAGGGACAAAGTGTGGGCGCGGGCGCCCCGCCCGTGCGGCGTTGCCACCGGCCCAGCGTATTACTCAACTGGTCTGTGCCGAAGAAGCGCGGCGGGACGCGCGCACCTTCACAATTCTCAATTTGGCCTGGACTGAGGCGGACCGTCCTGGCCGAGCGGGTCTGGACCTGGCTGGGGGCCCGGCGCCACACCGCCAGCGGGCGAGGCCGTGTCGATTTCCTCGCCCGGGCGGCGCAATGAGGGCGCATTCGGAGGGCGCACCTGAGGCTCTGAGGTTTTGGCCACCGTGGATCCCAGGTCCACTTCCTTTGCGGTGCGGACGACTTTTTCGCCATCCACCTTCATGCTCTCGACGCGTATGACCTCGTCACCCACGAGGCGGACAAAGTCGACGTCCGCCGGGGGCTCGCCATAGATCCATTCTTCGTATTCCGTCTCGCCATCCTTTTCGCGAATTTTCTTGGGCGGACGGCCTTTCGCCGCCATCACCATATCGCGATTCATGCCCACCAGAACGTGGTGCGCTTTGATCGCATTTCTGAGTTGGGGCGTCAGAGTGTCGAGATAGGCTTCCACCGCGGACTTGGCGTTGAAGTCAAATACGGGACGGAGCAACCCTTTCAATTGCTCGGGATTCAGTTCGGGCACGTAGCCATTGAAGGCCAGGTCTACATACGAACCGCGCGGGTTGGCATTTGGGTCGCTGGGGGCAACGGAAGTCATGCCTCCAGCGCCGCCAAACTGGATGTGTTGATACCACTTTTCCTTCTTGACCGGGCCGCCGTTGATCTCGAAACGGATCCGATCGTTCTTGATTAATATCTGGCTGATCCGGGCCTGATCGCCGGGCTTGACCGCGGGGCCCCACATGGCGAGCATGTTTTGCAGCTGCTCCCCATTGGGCGAAAGCTGCCCGTCCTTAAGCGTCAAGCCTGTCTTCCCCATGGGAAAGGGCGAGCGGATATAGACCAATTCCGTGTCGAAGGCGCGGATCAGGTCCATGCGGGTTTGCTTGGACATGTGGGGCAGACTGGGGTTGATTTTCTGACCGTCGGCGTTGGCCACGACCGCGCAGCAGAGCACGATGGGCAAGAGAACGGGAACGTAACGTGGCTTCATACGGCACCCCGAGCCGACGATTGCCCTGATTATAGCGCCGTCCCGGGTGGAAAAAACGGGATTGTTGAAGACGATCCGGTCGGAAGTACGCGGCGGACAGCTTGCTCTAAGGGCCTCCGCCTAAACCGTGTCAGGCAGACCAGACGTGCAATCCGTTGCGCGCAACTTGCAGTGGCAATACGCGTCCGCCATTGTCCCCGATGGCGGTTGCGACCCGGCTGGCGGTGCCCTGCTCGACCAGGAAGATCACGCAGCCTCCGCCGCCGGCGCCACAGGCTTTGGCGGCTCGACCGCCTTGCCGGGCGGCGACCTTGATCAACTGGTCGATGAGCGGCGTGGTGATTCCGGGGGCGTTGGTGCGGCGCAGCTTCCATTCTTCGCGAAGCAGGCGGGCGACTTCGTCCCACCTCGCGTCCGCCAGTGCCTGGTGCATGCTGCGCGCGATTTCAACGATGCGCTCAAAGTTGCGGAACACTCGCTTGTCCCCATTGATGTGCGCCTTGAACACTTCCCAATTGTTGATGCCGGATTTGCGCGGCGCGCCAGTGTAGGCCAGGACAAAGCGGGATTCAATCTCTTCCGGCGCCACCGTCACCGCTTCGCGGTGAATGCCATCGGTGTCGAGATGGATCGCACTGGCTCCTCCGTAGAGGGCCGGATAGTAATCCTGGCAGCCCGTGGGCACCTGAATGATCTGGGCCTCGACGTTCTGCGCGATGACTCTCATCTGCTCGAGGGTGAGGTTGCGGCCGGTGAAGCGGGCCAGAGCAGCGGTGCTGGCGATCATCAAGGCCGACGATCCGGAGATTCCGGCCCCGGCCGGGGACTCAGAATCGGTCTCCATCAGTAGGCCTTCCTTGGGCGCAAAAAACTGCAGCAGTCGAGCGGCCAGGGGAAGACGAAAACTGCGGGCGCTGTCCAATGCCGCGAAACTGGGAAAGTGCTCTTCGCGCCGGGTGTCAACGGAACGCAAGTAAATGCCTTTCCCTTTGAGCGGTGTAATGCGGCAGGTGGTGAGGATGTTGACCGCAAAATTTACCGTGAGCGCTCCGGGATGGAACAGATACAACGGCCACAAATCGACGGTGCCTCCAGCCAGGTCGGCGCGGCAGGGAGCCTGCCCTACGATGGTGAGGCCGGTGGCGGCGTAGGTGGGTTTGCGCATGCTGTGTTTTACCACGATCCGGTCGGAGCGGACGTGTCTGGAAAGAATGTGAGCAAGTTTTGGTGCCCAACGGAAACCGGGTTCAGGATCACGTGAGCTTGCCGGTCAACCAGGTCAAATCCCTCGTTGACAAGCGGGTTTGTTTGCCGCACACTCGGCCTGTACGCACCTCCGTCCATGGCCGAGCAGCAACCGGCAGCGGTTTGCAACAGGTTGTAAACATGGCTCCTATCCCTCCCCTTACCCCTACCCCGCCTGAACCTTCGGGAACCCGAGTTACTGGGCGAACTCGCTCCGAAGCCTCTGACGAGGTCATCCGGCAGTCGGACGCAGCCCTGATTTTTGTGAAGCTGCGGAGGATGATCGCATCGGACAAGCAATCCACCGACGCCATTCTGGGCACCATTGCCGTGGCGGCCCACTCGCTCACTGGCGCCACCGGTGCGGCCGTTGCCATGCCACGAGACGGCGTCGTGGTCTGCGTGGGCAGAAGCGGAGAGACGGCGCCCGAACTCGGCGACCGGCTCAACGTGGATTCGGGAATCTCGGGCGAATGCCTGCGGACGGGCGTGATCATGCGCTGTGATGACGCCAGCCGGGACTTTCATGTGGATGCGGAGGTCTGCCGCCAACTCGGTTTGCAGTCCATTGCAGTGGTGCCCCTGCGCGGACAGTACGGCAGGGTCGGCGTGCTGGAAGCATTCTCGACCGAGAGTTACGCTTTTACCGAAGACAAGATGGAAGTTCTGGGGCGGTTGGCGGGACTGGCTGAGGCGGCATGGGCGCGCGGGGCGGTTACCGAATCCCCGGCCGTTGTCACCGGAGTGGAAGCCGGCCAGGCTGAACCAGACCAGATTGAAACCAGGGCGGATGAATCGGATCCAGTTGATCCAGGCCTGGTTGAACCAGGCCTGGTTGAACCAGGCCTCGTTGAACCAGGCCTCGTTGAACCAGACCCAATCGAATCGCAACTTGAATCGCGCCAGGATACGAGCGAATTCGCTGGCGTAGCTGAGGCCTTGCCGGAACCCAGTCGTTCCACCGTTGCGGCTGTCCCCCTGGCAGAAGTGCGCGGGGTGCTCGCCACCATACAGCACCGGGGCCCGAGCGTCTCCAGAAAATGGCGATTTGCGATCTTGGGCGCCGTGTCGGTACTGGCGGTGGCGTTGCTGTCGGTTTATGGCTGGAAGGTCTGGTACGGAGCCAGTATCGCCTCCCGGACCAGCCGACCTCGGGCCGGCAACCAAGTATCTGCGCAGACTACGGCGGCAGGAACTGCGGCGGCCGGCGCGCCCGACCTGGTGAGTCCGTCCCCACCCAGCGAAGCTTTGCATTCCGCAAAACCTGTGGCGGCGCGCAAGATTCGCGACGAAGTAATTCGCCAGCGACCGCAACCGGCGCACTCAACCGTTCGCGGCACCGCGGATTCTCGGAGTCTGTCGCATTCAGTTTCTGGGTCGAATGCCGAGGATATTCCCCGAATTGCGTCGACCGGGGCTGCGTCATCCGATCTGGGGAAAGTGCTGTCTGCCGCGCCGGCCCTGCCCAAGTTGGGCGCCCCGATTTCGCAGGGCGTGTCCGGCGGCGTTCTGCTGCGCAAGGTGCAGCCAGTTTATCCTCCCGAGGCCCGCCGCATGCACCTGGAGGGAAGCGTAGTGATCGACGCCATGGTGACTGCACAGGGGCAGGTGGATAACCTGCAACTGGTCAGCGGCGATCCCATGCTCGCGGCCGCCGCGATGGATGCGGTTCGCAGATGGCGATATTCGCCCTACCTGTTGAACGGCAACCCCATCCCCAAGCAGACCAGGATTACCATCAGCTTCATTGCGCCGCAGTAAATTTCAGGAGTTCAGGTGAGATTCAAGGCGCGCCGCACGGTGCCGCGTTCTTGCTGGATCTTTTCCTGCAGTAGCGTGATGGCATAGATCAACTGTTCGGGACGAGGCGGGCAACCGGGAACATAGACATCCACCGGAATCACCTGGTTCACACTCTGAACCAGGGCGTAGTTGTTGAACACTCCGCCCGAGGTGGCGCAGGCCCCCATTGAAATCACCCATTTGGGCTCGGGCATCTGTTCCCAGAGCTGGCGGATGACCGGCGCCATTTTATTGGAGACGCGGCCGGCGATGATGATGAGATCGGACTGTCGCGGCGATGGCCGGAATACTTCTGCGCCAAAGCGAGCGATGTCAAACCGGGACGCGCCCATGGACATCATTTCGATGGCGCAGCAGGCCAGGCCGAAAGTCAGCGGCCAGATGGAATTCTTGCGCATCCAATTGACTGCGGAATCGAGCGTAGTCAAGACGACGCCTTCGGGCGCGGGATTGCCGAAGGTTAGTTCTTTAACTACCTTTTTGCCGTTCTCGTTGGTGGTGTAGGAGCCGAAAGCGAGTCCGTCCGACATGACAGCTTTATTGTAAACCAGGCAGGTGACGGAGGTAAGGCGCGCGGGCCTTCAGCTGATTCATTGACCATCCCAACGTTAACTGGTTCAGACTTGAATGCCTCAGGTCTTGCAGGCATTCCGTCCTCTGTGGCAATTGATCACGTCGCAGAACGTGTTACTGGGGCAAGGCGCGGTAGGACGGAAAGGAAGCGTCATGAACGGCAACTTACTGAATTCGTCGGCAATCATCGCCGTCTTCGCAATTCCGAGCACGGTGATCTGGTCATATCTTGCTTTTGGACTGGTTCTCGCCATCGGGCTGGTCACGATCTTTCTTCGCGGCGATTGGCAAAAGGCGCGAGGAGTGGACAAGCTGATCTTGTTCGGGCCGCTTTTCTACGCAGCGCCACTTGCGGCTTTCGGCACTGAACACTTCACCCTGACCAAGGCCGTCGCGTCGATCGTGCCGCGGTGGATGCCGTGGCATCTGTTTTGGGCGTACTTCGTAGGCGCCTGCTTTATCGCAGCCGCCCTCAGCCTGGTGACGAAGATCCAGGCGCCTCTCGCGGCGCGTTTGCTGGCCCTGACGTTTTTCCTTTTCGTAGTGCTGATGGACGCCCCAGGCTGGGCACACAATGTGCGGGACCGGTTTGGTCTGACGCTGATGCTGCGGGAGCTCTCCTTCAGCGGCGGCGCTCTGGCGCTGGCCGCCAGCCTCGCCGAGCCGGGGCGCGAGCGCGGCCAGCACGTCCTGGCGACAATCGCGCGTTACTTCATTGCCATTCCCGTGCTGTTTTACAGCATCGAGCAATTCATGCACGCCGATCACGTTCCCGCCGTTCCGCTGGAACGGTTGACTCCCCAGTGGATCTTCGGCCACGCCATTTGGACTTACCTGGTGGCCGTGGTTTACGCAGTCGCGGGTATCCCGTTGCTTGTCGGCAAGAAAACCCGCGCCGCAGCCACGTGGATCGGCCTGACCGTGCTCTTCGTGGAGTTAGTGGTGTACGTGCCGATCGCAGTCGTGGAGCGCGCCAACCTGGAAGGACTCAATTACATGGCGGATACACTGATGTACTGTGGCGCCATTCTTCTGCTCGCGGGCGCCATGCCACGTGAAGCGGAGCAGCGGGAATCACCGGCCGATTAGTGGCCCCCTGAAAGCCGTCCAAACTAGCAGGCCAGTTCATTTTGACCGCGAAGCTTGGGCCAGATCGCGGAGCCGGTCACGGCCTAAGGTCGCGCAAGGCCTTTGCGGTGGACCATCCGCCCGTATCTTTCTTTTGTCTTTGCCGATTGGAGTGAACCCTTTCTCTGCTACGCTTTGTTTTCATATTTCACACTGATCGACAGCATGAACCACAAATTGTCTGTCTTGCTTCGATCTGGGGGAATCGGCGATGAAGCGTGTTCTTCTGTCGTGGAGCAGCGGCAAAGATAGTGCGTGGAGTTTACATGTTCTTCGTCAGCGTGGAGAGTATGAAGTCGCCGGACTGCTGACCACGTTCAACGAGGCTGCCGGCCGGGTTGCTATGCACGCCGTCCGCCGTGAACTGGTCGAACAGCAAGCCTCGGCAGCAGGGTTGCCGCTTTGGGCTGTCCCTTTGCCCTGGCCTTGTTCCAACGAGCAGTATGAGTTGCTTATGGCCGAAACCTGCGGCAAAGCGGTCGCGGCTGGAATCGAAGGGATCGCATTTGGCGACCTCTTTCTCGAAGACGTGCGCACGTACCGTGAAAAGCAGATGAGAAACACTGGACTACTGCCAATATTTCCCCTGTGGGGGCAGCCCACTCGGGACTTGGCAAGGCAGATGATCGCCTCTGGCGTGCGGGCGAAACTGACCTGTGTGGACACGCTGAAACTCGACGCTTCGTTTGCCGGGCACGAGTTTGATGAGATCTTGTTGTCTGCTCTGCCCGACGGAGTCGATCCATGCGGTGAGAAAGGGGAGTTTCACTCATTTGTATATGCAGGGCCCATGCTGAGCACCGACATTCCTGTTTCGGTCGGCGAGAGCGTTGTGCGCGATCAATTTGTGTTTGCCGATCTAAACCCCGCCACGGTGGTTGCTAACCCTTTGTCCCAATAGCTCTCGCAAAACTGTATTGCAGTTGTTCTTCAGCCGCTTCTGGTCCCCTGATTTCGGCCGTAGCCAGTTCGGGGTATGCTAGAAAGCAAATCTGGGCGGCTCAAACTTCTAGTCTCGAGGAGGAGACTCGTGCCTTCGCTGCCCGGCAATGGAATGGTCCATCTCAACAGCCCTTACTCGGTGGCAGAAACGATCACCCGGCTGGAAGCCTTGCTAAAGGCCCAGGGTCTAACTGAATTTTGCCGCATCGACCACAGCGGAGAAGCCGAAAAAGTTGGCTTCACGATGCCGGCTACGCAAGTGATCATTTTCGGAAGTCCCAAGGGTGGGACGCCGCTGATGATCGCCTCCCCCACGCTCGCCATTGATCTGCCCCTGAAGGCTTTGATCTGGGAGGACGCCGGCGGCCAAGTCCGGGTCTCCTATAACAGCCCGGAATATCTCAAACAGAGGCACAATATTCCCGACGATCTGCTGAAGAATATTGCCGGCCTCGGGCCCCTGCTGCAAAAAGTTGTAGGATAGATACCCACAGCATTTTTCATCCCACAGGAGAAAGTTCATGGCCGAATCGAAAGCAGCTGACAACCAACGAGAAATTTCCCGCGAACGCCTCGCCGACCTCTTGAACGAAGATCTTTCCCGCGAGTATCAGGCCATCATCGGTTACGTGGTGTACTCCCAGGTGCTCAAGGGCGCCGAATTCATGAACATCGCGGATCAACTGGCCATCCATGCCAAGCAGGAACTGGACCATGCCCTGATCATCTCGCGCCAGATTGACTATCTGGGCAAAATGCCCACGGTGAATCCGCTGCCGGTCAAGACGTCGGACGATCCGCGAGCAATGCTGCGTTTCGACCTGGCCAACGAAAATGACACCATACGAAATTACCGCGAGCGCATTGGGCAATGTGAAGCTCTGGGAGAGTTCGCGCTGGCGGAACAGATTCGTCAGATTCTGGTGGACGAACAGGACCACCAGATCGACCTGGCCACCGCGCTGGGAGAAGAAGTCCCGGATGTTCGATCGAGAGGAAGGGCCCGCCGCAAATGAAGCTGAGCGCCGCTCAAAACGGCCGCTTAAAACCGACCAGCCGCTTTAGAAAAGGAGATTGTTATGTCTGATCTGAAGAAACCCGTCCTCGAACCAACCACTCAAGCCTTTGTCGACGCCCTGGCCGCGCAAGGAGGAAAGCCCCTGTACGAGCTTTCTTACGCGGACGCGCGCAAACTGCTGGAAGATGCGCAGACCATTGCAGTCCAAAAACTGCCCGCCGATGTCGAAGAGAAAATTCTGCCCGTGGGTCCAGGTGGAGAAGTTTCAGTTCGCATCTATCGTCCGAAGGGCGCCAAAGGCCTATTGCCCGCAGTGATGTACTTCCACGGCGGGGGCTGGATATTAGGCAGCAAAAATACGCATGACCGGTTGTTGCGCGATCTGGTCAATGCCAGCAACGCCGCTTTTGTGTTTGTGAACTACACCCCTTCTCCCGAGGCACAGTTCCCGGTGCCGATCGAGCAGGACTATGCGGCGACCAAATACATTGCCGAGCATGGCAAGGAATTCGGTCTTGACGGCAGCCGGCTGGCGCTGTGCGGCGACAGTGTGGGCGGCAACGCGGTCGCGGTAGTAGCGCAACTGGCCAAGGAGCGTAAGGGACCCGCCATCCGCTACCAGGTCATGATGTATCCCGTGACCGATTCGAGCCTTTCCCAGAAATCGTACGAGGAATTTGCCGACGGTCCCTGGCTGACCCGGGCGGCCATGGCGTGGTTCTGGGACGCGTACGCGCCCAACCCGGAAGACCGCAAGAAAACCACGGCGGCTCCGCTGAACGCGAGTGCGGAACAATTGAAGGGTCTGCCCCCGGCGCTGCTCATCGTGGACGAGAATGACATTCTGCGCGACGAAGGCGAGGCTTACGCCAGAAAGCTCATCCAGGCGGGCGTGGAGGTGACAGCCCTGCGCATGCTTGCCACCCACCACGACTATGCCCTGTTGAACGCCTTGGCCAATACGCCCGCCACCCGGGCCACGGTCACGCTGGTGTCGCAGAAACTTGCCGAAGCTCTCAGCTCAGCGGCACAGAAAGAGCAGGCGGCGTAATAAATTTGAGTGTGGGCCGGACACTCTTGTCCGACGCCTTTGAATTTGGTTTTGAATTTGGTCAGGTTCAGACACTCAACTTCAAAAGCGTCGGACAAGAGTGTTCGGCCAACACGGCTTGAAGCTGCTTCACCAGGCGGACGGGCGACTGCCACTGCGGAACTGTGCGCTCAAGCGCGCCAGTTGTTGGCGGTCTTCAAATTTGTTGGAGAGAAATTCGACTCCGTACAAGTAGACGCTGCGATTGCGGACTTTCCCGCAAACTCTCACCGGCTCCTCACTATGGGGAGTGTTGAACTCGACCCGGACCTGACTTCCTACCGGCAGATTGGCGGCCGCAAACAGGCAAATTCCGCCTTCGCTGAAGCGGACGCCACGAGCATTGACGATTGTCCTGTCAGCGGTCCGATCGACCGGGGAATGCTCGACCGAGGAACGATCAACCGGAGAATGATCGACGACCAGACGCACCGAGGCGTCAAACGGATAACGCTGCCAGCGGCGCCGATTTACCTGTTGCTCCATTCCATCCAACTTCCGGAAACTTTATTTGGCTACTGGTATTCGCTGCAAAGCACACCACGAGCGTGCGACCTGCCTGTGTCGAAAGTAGTCCACATGTTCTGACTGGGAAAGTTACGGTGGTACAACCCAGGACGGAACTAGGTAACGATTCCCGGGTGAAGGGGTGGGTTCGTGTTTGTTCCGAATGATTCGGTCTAGGGATTCAGCACGATCTTGCCAAACATCCGGCTCTTTTCCATGTACTCGTGTGCGGCGCGAATTTCGTTCAAGGGGAAGACGCGGTCGACCACGGGCTTTAGTCGTCCTGCGAAAACGTGGGTGAGCACCTCGCGCAATTCGCTCATGGTGCCCATGTAGGAACCCAGGAGTGAAAGCTGGCGCGAAAATAAAAAACGCAAGTCAATGCTGGCGTTAAATCCGGTGGTGGCGCCGCAGGTGACCAGGGTGCCGGCGGGCTTGAGACACTTCACGCTCTCCTCCCAGGTGGCAGAGCCTACGTGCTCGATGACGATGTCGACACCTTCCTTGTTGGTGATTTTGTGGACCTCTTCCGAAATCTTCTGCTGGTAATGGTTGATACCGTAGTCGGCGCCCAGGGCTCGGGCCTTCTCCAGTTTCGTCTCGTCGCCCGCGGTGGTAATCACGCGGGCGCGAAATAATTTCGCAATCTGGATGGCGGCAATGCCCACACCGGAGCTGGCGCCCAGTACCAGCACGGTCTCGCCCGGACGAATGTTGGCGAGGCCCACCAGCATGTGCCACGCCGTCAGGAACACCAGCGGCACGCTGGCGGCCTGGTTGAAGTCCAGGCTGTCGGGAATCGGGATTACATTCACCTGAGGTATGGCGATCAGTTCACAATTTCCGCCATCCACGCGGTTGCCGAGCACGGTGAACTCCGGGCACTGGTTCTGAAGTCCGGCGACGCACTTGGCGCAGTGGTTGCAGAAATGCATCGGCGCCAGCAAGACCCTCTGTCCGGGCTTGAAGCCGGTGACGTAATCGCCCACGTCGGCAATCTCGCCGGCGATGTCCGCCCCCAGAATGTGGGGCAAGGTCACCCCCGGCAGACCTTTACGGATCCAGAGATCGATATGGTTCAGGGCGCAGGCCTTGATGCGGACCAGAATCTCGTCGTGACGCGGCTTGGCATCGGGAATATCTTCGTAGCGCAGAACTTCAGGACCACCGAATTCATGGATGCGGACGGCTTTCATGGCTCCTCCGGAATGAAGTCAAACTACCACAGGCGCATGAAAGAATCCCATTTCGGCACCGTGGCAATGTTCACAGATCACAGACAGCGAGGCAATGCTTCGACTAACGTCACCCCTGACATGCCGGAGTCTGGAGGGCGTTGCCAGTGGGTACCGGACACGGCCTGTCACGCCGGAGAGTGGTTTAATCAGCCACTGCGGTTCAAATCCGCCGCCCTCCGCGGCGACCACTCTCATAAGTAAGCTTGACAACTCGGAAGCGCGGCGCGACGATACAAAGTGACAGGCCGTGTTTCAAGTCCCGCTGGTCAAGCGCCAGCAGCCCCGGAGTGATGATCCGGGGCTTTTCTTTGGTCCTATTGACTCCCCCTGTTAACCGACTGATAATCAAGCTGCGATGGACATCTACGAGGAAATCGTCAAGCTGCGGCAGGAGGGGCGGCGGGGGGCGGTGGCGACCATCGTCAACGCGCGCGGTTCGATTCCTTCTTTCAAGACCGCCAAGATGCTGGTGCGCGACGATGGCTCTATCGTCGGCACGATTGGCGGCGGGTGCGTCGAGGCTGAAATATGGCAGGCCGCGCGGGAAGTGATGGAAAGCGAGAAACCCCGCACCCTGACCTTCAACCTCAATCAGGACCCCAAGTACGATACCGGGCTGGTGTGCGGCGGCACTCTCGACATTTTCGTGGAGCCGGTTCTACCTCCAGCATCACTTTATATTTTCGGTGCAGGTCATGTATCGGTAAACCTTTACAAGATTGCGAGGAGTGCAGGCTTCGATGTGACCGTAGTGGATGACCGCGAAGCCTACGCCAATCGCGAACGCTTCCCCGAAGCCAAAGAAGTGATCGCGGAGAATTTCGACCGTGCAATGGCGCGACTTGCTCCCAATGAGTCTTCGTACCTTGTGATCGTCACCCGTGGGCATCGCGACGATATGCGAGTGTTGCGCTGGGCGGTGCAGACTCCCGCCCGTTATATCGGGATGATCGGTTCAAAGCGCAAGACCATCACCATCTTTCAGGAGTTGACCAAAGAAGGGCTTTCGGCTGAACTGTTCGCGCGCGTGCACGCCCCGGTTGGACTCGACATCGGAGCGATCACGCCGGAGGAGATCGCAGTGGCGATCACGGCCGAACTGATCGCCGCGCGCCGCCACGTGGAGAGAGAACTGCCGCACATGAGCTGGTTTCATTCGCGCAAGCGAGAGACGGGTGGGCCAGCTGCCGAAGAGATGGAAGAATCGGAAGAAGAAGTTTAACGGGAGTAGCTCCAGCCCGGCTTCGCGCCCAGAACTTCCCAGTCTTTTGAGGCATCTAACTGCCCAAGGCAATTTTCGAGGTTCGACTTGAAAGCATCCGGGTTCGCCATCGCCATCTGTCTTGTGCTCTTAGCGCCTGCGGGACTCTCCGCCCAAACGCCTTCGTCTGGCACATCCCTCACCGCAAACCCCGTCTACCGAAAGAACTGCGCAAAATGTCACGGAAAAAGCGCCCAGGGCCGCCACTTCGGTGGGCCATCGCTCACTTCCGAAAAAAGCACGGCCATGTCCGCTGCCGACCTGCGCACCATCCTCACTAACGGCAAAGGCCGCATGCCCAAATACGCCAGCAAGCTAACATCGGAGGAAATCGACACGCTTGTCGAGCAAATCAAGGCCCTGAGCAAGCAATAAAGGGATCTAGCGATGTGCAGCCCAGGGACTCGACCCTTTTGCGTTCAGGTCAATATCGACTGTCTTCTCCACTCTCAGGATGAAAGTGCTTGGATCCTTCATTCCCCACTTTACGTAGGGTACCGCGAAGTGGACGGTCAGACTCCAATGGTCCGGCGCGAGTTCAACCTGCGCGGGAACTATGATCTCGTGCTCGGCGCCGAGGATTCCGAACATGCCGTGCACCTGCACCGTCGAACGCCCGGGCGCCAGGACTTTCCCGTCCACCCGGTCGGGGCGAAAAGTCACCTCCGAATAGCGAGCGCTCTGGAGAATCTCCTTGTGCATCTTGCGATCCCGGCCGGTGCTGCCGCTGTTTCCGCTGGGCGCGTCCACCACGATCTCGCCCGTGATTGAGTTGGTGGCGGGATCGAAACGAACCTGTCCGGTTTTCAACTTGAAGCTGCCATGCACGGTGTGCAGCACGTCGCCGAGAGTGAAATCGACCGTAGTCTGCGCCGGGTCGAAGTTCAGCGTGGCCTCTTGCGCCTGTCCCCACGCGAGCGTGGCGGCCAGGAGAATGAAAAGAGGGATATTTCGTTTGGCCATCGTCTTCATGGAGCAAGCAGTCTCATGCACTCAACACCTGCCATGCCAGTGAAAGCCCATTCGTAGCAAAGTCCACTCGCGACAGTGCGCCGACGTGCATGGCCAGCATACGACCAAACAGCCGCTGATCGGAGGTGAACGCGCGCATCACTCGCTGCCGGAATGAAGTCTTCCAATCGAGAGTCAGCATGAGTCGGGCCATCAGCATCGGACGCCTGGCCAACTCCCGGTGCGCCCGCTGATAACGCTCCAGATTGCCCGCCACGAAACACTCGGCGAGCACCTCGGCCTGACGAAACGAGAGGCACAGGCCTTCGCCGGTAATGGCATCGACTGTGCCGGAGGCGTCCCCGACCAAGGCAACACAGCCTTGGTACACCCGACGCAATTTGCGAGTTGCGGAAATCGCGCCCCGCTCTACGGATGAGGGTTCAGCATCACCCAGGCGAGACATAAGCTCCGGAAAGGCTGGCAAAGCCGCATCCAGGCGCAGATGCGGATCGCCGGAGATCAGGGCCACGCAGATTTCGTTCGTCGCGACCGGCGTAACATAGATCTGGCATCGCGGGCCCCAGTGCAGTTCCATGCAGTCACTCCAGGGGGAAACGCGGTAATGCCGGCGGAAGGCAAAGCGAGTCCGATCATAGTGGCATCGATCGAGGCCTGCCCGTTGGCGGAGCAGCGAGTGACCTCCATCCGCGCCCACCACCCAGCGGGAGCTGACCCTATGCCCGCCGAGCAGCACACCCTCGGAATGTAAACCAGTTACTGGAGTCTTCCAGAGCAGGGTAACTCCCGCCGCCTCCGCCCTCGCGACCATAATGCGGTGGAGCACAGTCCGGCGCACACCGATGCCGTTACCGTTGGGGAAACTCGCCTCCACCCTCAGATCTCCGCTGATGAAACGGATTCCTCGAAAAGGATATGCGATCTCCGCTGGAATGCCGATTCCCAATTTTTCGAGTGCGGCTCGACCATCGGGCATCAGGCCTTCACCACACGGTTTGTCGATGGGCGGTTGGGTCCCGTCCGCCACGACCACATCGAAACCGCGCTGACGGGCCGCGATGGCGGTAGCCAAACCAGCGGGCCCGCCTCCAACTACGAAAACATCCGTGGTTTTCACCATTGCAGTAATAAGAGCTCAGAACAGAAGCCGGGCCCCATGGCCGCCATTAGTCCCAACGTCCCGGGCGCAGGCCGTCGGTGCTTCATGACTTCCTCCAGCACGACCAGGACCGACGCCGACGATAAGTTGCCCGTCTTCTTCAGGCAATCCCAGGAAGCGTCGAGCTGACCATCATTCAAGTCAAGCGCGTCCTGGATGGCTTCGAGCACCTTGGGGCCACCGGTGTGGAGCACCCAGCTTCCGATGTCGCTCCGAGTGTGCCCGTATTCGACGAGGAACTGGTCCACGTCCTGGCCTATTTGTTTTCGCACCAGGTCCGGAACTCCACGTGAGAGGACGATCCTGAAGCCCTTCTCGGAAATCCGCCACCCCATCATTTCCTCGGTGTGGGGATAAAATACAGAGCGCGTCGCCAGAATTTTGGGGCCCGGTTGTTCAGAGTCCGGCACAAACCCGTTGAAGTTCTCGCCCGCCACAATTACAGCAGCCGCGCCATCACCAAAGAGTCCCGAGGAGATCAAGTTAGCCGGAGACAGATCTTCCTTCTGGATGGTCAAGGAGCAGAGTTCAACGGAGAGCAGAACCGCGAGCTGCGAAGGATAAGCCTTCACGTAATCGGCCGCGCGCGCAATTCCCGCCGCTCCCGCCACGCAACCGAGCCCGAACATGGGCACCCTTCGAATGTTCGGCGACAGCCCGATTCGGTTGATCAATAAAGCATCGATCGAAGGACTGGCGATGCCGGTGACCGACGTGAAAAAGAATGCACCCAAGTTCCGCGCTGCGAGTCCCGCATAGGTGAGAGCGCGGCAAATTGCCTGCTTGCCCAGGTCAAGCGCCACTTCAATCCACAGGTCATTTGCCTCACCCCACCCAGAAAGTTTCGGATAGGCATGAACTGGCAGCGCAAGATAGCGCCCGTCAACACCTGTGTTGCGATGCAGGCGGCGGAATAGTTCCGGGTTTTCCAACTCTGCGCCCCAGTAGGTCTCTAATGCCTGAAGCAAAACGTCCTGGGGATAGTAGTGTTTGGGGAATGCGCTGGAAGCGCTAACAATTTGCATGATTGAATGGTTTCAGTCCTCTGTAAGCAGGCGGCTGCTGCGTGGCTTCATAAGCTGATCGCTCTCCGCGCCAAGCCAAGAGCTTCAGACCAGAACGAACCGGAGTGATGGGCAAGCTCCACAACGTCGCGGATCGCGGAGATAAACTCGGCAATCTGCGGTGGAGTGACCACCAAGGGAGGAGCGACCTTCAGCACCATGAAGTCGTTTCCACAAATCTGGGTCAGGATCCCACGATCGCGGAACAGGCGCATCACAAGAATCTGTCCGAACATGGCAGGATGGATCCTGGCAAAGGCCTCGAATGGCGCTCGCAGAGAAAGGCTTCGTGGAGCCCTGAACTCAATACCCCGCAAGAGACCCTGGCCACGAACCTCCTTCACCATCTCGTAACCGGAGAGAGTTTCGGCCAGTTGCCGCTGCAGATCCATACCCATTTGCGCAGCGCATTCGCCGAGGCCCTCGCCTTCCAGCACATCGAGGGTTGCGAGGCCGACACGCATGGAGAGGCTGTTTTCACCAAAGGTAGAGGCGTGCACGATCGAGCGTTTGAAGGAACTGAACACGGAGCCGTGCACCGCGTCCGACATGAGCACAGCGCTCACGGGAACCAGACCACCGCTCAAAGCTTTCGCCAGGACCACAATGTCAGGCGTAATACCAAAATGGTGTGACGCCAGGAATGGACCGGTGCGAAACATCCCCGTCTGAACTTCGTCGGCGACCAGGAGGGACCCGTAACGCCGGCACAGGTCCTGCGCCTCTTTAAGGTAGCCTGGCTCAGGCACACGAATGCCGCCTTCCGCCTGGATGGGTTCCACGAAGAATGCGGCGTAGCGCCTGGTCGCCAGTTCCTTTTCGAGAGCTGCGAGGTCGCCGAAGGGCACCGTCACCGTTTCAGGAAGAAGCGGCCCGAAGCCCTTACGCCAATACTCACCGTTCATCAGGGACAGTGCGCCACAGGTCAGGCCATGGAAGGCGCGGTCGCAGGAGAGCAGACCAACGCGCCCTGTGTACGCTCGCGCGAACTTGATCGCGGTTTCGACACCCTCGCTTCCTGAACTGGCGAAAAACACTTTGGAAAGCCCACCGCCCGCCAGGTGGCAAAGCCGTTCCGCCAATTCACCGGCCAGCTCGGAGGCGTTGCTCTGCAGCATTACGGGCCCCGACTTGTCCAATTCTTCTTTGAGGGCAGACACAATTGCGGGATGGTTGTGACCCGTATTGTGGACGCAGTAGCCGGAAAGGAAATCGAGGATACGCAGGCCATCCGCGGTGAACAACTCCGTTCCCATACAACGTTCGTAGCTCAGATTCATCTCGAGCAATCTGAGCAGCCTGACCCATTGAGGATTTACGTAGTCAGAGTAAGCACCTGTGGCGAGCCGTTCAGCCGTTGGCATAGTCAACATTCTTGTAGGGAGTTCGTTTGTGGCTTGCGCAGTGTGATGCAACTCTTTGCAGCCTTGGTTGCTAGCAGTTCTAGAGTGCCAACACAATTGGCCTGCATTTTGTAGCAATTCGGGGAAATAATCTGAACCTCAGCGCTCTCTGTTGCGGCTAGGAGCCGAGACTGTCATTTACACCAATCGCGCTTCGGCGCCTGCCCGCAGGACCGCCGTCTTTCCCATTCCTGCGATTCAGCCCTCGCTGAACCTCAATATTTGCTATCTTCCTTACATGAGCCGTGCGCCTAGTTGGTGCGGAGTGATACTGGCGGCGGGTGAGTCCTCGCGTATGGGATCGGACAAGGCGCTGCTGCCCTGGCCGCCAGTCGCGAACGGTGTGGCCTTTTCCGGCGAGACGTTCTTGTCGGCTGCGATTCGCTCCTTGAGTTCGGTCACTGACCAGGTGGTGGTCGTCCTGGGCAATAACGAATCCGAACTGGCTCCGGTGGTGTACGTGGCTGGCGGTTCGGTGGTGCGAAATCCGGCGCCGGAGAATGGGCAGTTCAGCTCCCTGCGCGTGGGCGTGCAGGCTGTTCTGGACCTGGGCCGGGATGCCGTTATGATCACGCTGGTGGATCGTCCGCCGGTGAGCGCGGCGGTGCTGGTCAGTCTGAAGGCGGCGTTTGAAACGGCTGCTCCCGAGATCTGGGCGGTGGTCCCGGAATACCAAGGGCGGCATGGGCATCCCTTCCTGGCAGGGCGCGAAATGATGGAGGCGTTTCTTAAGGCTCCCGCAACCGCGACCGCGAGAGAAGTCGAACATCAGCACCAGGAACACCTGCAGTATGTTCCCCTGGATGATCCCCAGGTCGCCATGAATGTGAATACGCCTGAGGATTACGCGGCGCTCCTAAATTCTCCAACGAGATAATTCTTTCCATACCCATGAGCCGAGAGAAAGAGCAGCTGAACTCTTCGTCCAGGGCGGCTGGCTTTATCCAATCCGTTCTACAGTTGAAGCCCCGACTCGCCGTCTTTGACTGTGATGGCACGCTTTGGGAGGGCGACGCGGGATTCGGTTTTTTTGATTGGGAATTGAGCCGCGGCCTGGTTGCCGATGACATGGTCCGCTGGGCCAGGGCCCGCTACGTCGAATACCTTGCCGGCAAAGTAAGCGAAGATGACATGTGCGCCGAAATGGTGACCATCAATCGCGGGCTGGCAGAGGCCGACGTCATGCGGGCGGCGGGAGAGTTTTTCGACGCGAAGATGGTGAAAGGCATTTTCCCCGAGATGAGGGACCTGGTACTCCAATTACAAGGTACCGGCTGCGAGGTGTGGGCGGTTTCCTCCACCAGCGAATGGGTGATTCAAGCGGGCATGAGGCATTTCGACATTCCGCCCGGGCGGATATTGGCGGCGGCGGTGCAGGCCGAAGATGGCAAGGTCACCGACAAGGTCATCCGCGTGCCTAGCGGCAAAGGCAAGCCGCTGGCGATCCGCGACGTAATTGCTCGAACTCCGGACGCCGTCTTCGGAAACTCCATCTGGGATGCCGACATGCTGGAAATTGCCCGCCATCCCTTCGTGATCAATCCAACGGCGGAACTGCTGGCCATTGCGGCCGAGCGCAAATGGCCGGTGTACCATCCTGATCCAGTTCCCAGTTCCTAGTTCTCCGGTTCACAGTTCATAGCTCTTGATTGCGGCGGCCCACGTCTCCATGGCCAGGTGACTGGCATGGGTTGAGGCTTTGGGCAGACCGCCGATGGCCCGCACCAGGTCTTCCCGGCGCAGTTGCCGGGCTTCCGCGATTGTTTTTCCCTTTACCAGTTCTGTCAACAGCGAGGCGCAGGCCATGGCAGGAACGCATCCCTGGGCAAGAAATCGGATGTCCTCGATGCGACCGACGCTGACTCGCAGAGTGAGCTTCAGAACATCGCCGCAGGCAGGGTTTTCGACCTGGGCGGAGGCATCGGGGTTGGTCACTTCGCCGGGGTTGCGCGGATGCTCGAAATGATCGAGGACCTCGGGTGAGTACATCGGAAGGCCTTAAGCGACGGACTCGAAGTCCACCTCGATGGGATCAATCAGCGGCATGAGCCAACCCACTAATTTCTGATGCACGGGATGCGGCCCATAGGCATCGAGGGAAGCCTTGTCGGCGAACTTCATCACCCCTCCGAGTTCATAGCCCTGCCCCCGGGGTGAGATGTTGACTCCGACGGAAGTCTCCGCCAGGCCCGGGATTTGGCCTTGTAACTTTCGTATTTCGGAGATGACACGCTGTTTCTGCTCATCCGTGACTCCCGGCTTCCAGCGAAACGCAAACATGTGGATATACATGATGGCCTGAAATCCTCCGCGAGATTGTAACCCCTGCCAAACGGACCTGCCAAAGAACCGGAGGGCGGAGCGCCCTCCGGGACGGTACCATGGAAGGCCATGGCATCCGATTACACACCGCAGCGCGTGGTCTGCCTTCAGCCCAGTGCTACCGTTATCCTGGCCGCCATGGGGCAGCTCGACCGGGTGGTGGCCTGCACAAAATACTGCGCCGACGTTTGTCCGGAAGTGAAGCATGGCGGACGAAGCATCATCGCGGATTCGTGGACGGCACAGAGCCAGCAGATTCTGGCCGCCCGTCCCGATCTGGTGATCGCCGCCGTGCCCTACCAGGAGAAGGCAGTGGTGGAAATCCTGAAAGCGGGCATTCGCTTTCTTGGCCTGGCGCCAAAGACGCTGGCGGATATCTACACGGATATTGCGATGATCGCCGGCGCCGTGGGTGCCGCGGCGAGCGGGCAGGAAGTCATCGAGAAAATGCAGCAGGAGATCGAGGAAGTGCGAGCGCAGGTTATGGGTTTGCTGGGCAGCGATAAGAAGCGGATTCGTGTTTTTTGCGAAGAATGGGGCAAACCGCTGATTGCATCGCAGAAATGGGTGGCGGAACTGGTAGAAGCCGCGGGCGGCGAGTTCTTGAGTGACCCCGGGACACAATCGTCGGCGGAATCGGTTCTGGCGATGGATCCAGACGTTGTTGTGGCTGCCTGGTGCGGGGCCGGAGACCGCGTCCCGCTGGAGAAGATCGTTCGTGATCGGGGATGGCAAGCGATGCGTGCGGTGCGTGATGGGCGGGTGTATTGCATCTCAGATGAACTTCTGAATACGCCCGCTCCTACTCTGGTTCGGGGCCTGCGGGCGTTGGCGGCGGCGATTCATTCCGGTTCTTTTCCACAACCCGAGGAGCTAAGATGTATTACCGATTCGCGAGTTCGAGTACATGCGCCTCGGTCTATGTGACCCGGGACACACTATGCCTTCTGGTTCCGTCTTCGCGGACGTGAAGAACGAGATCGACCGCATCAACCAAGCCGCTGGATCAGTGGAAGATTTCATGTGGGAAACCGTAAAGCTGCTGCATGACCGCATGCTGAAATACAACTGGGTCGGTTTTTATATGCTGGAGGACAAGCCCCCCGATGGCCAACCGCGCATGCTGGCGCTGGGGCCGTTTCAGGGAGCGATGACGCCGCACACGCGTATTCCCCTGAACCAGGGCATTTGCGGCGCGGCTGCTTCTACCGGCAAGACCATCGTGGTCGACGATGTCACTCTCGACAATCGGTACCTGGCGTGCTCCACCGAAACCAAGTCCGAAATTGTGGTGCCCGTGTTTGTCCGGGGCAAGGTCGTGGGTGAGCTGGATGTGGACAGCCACTTCCCGGCTGCCTTTGGCGCTGAAGACCGCACCCTGGTGGAGTACTGCGCTTCCCTGGTGGGCGAACAGCTGGGAAAGCTCGCAGAATGAAAAGTGGGAAAGACCAGGCCCGCACCCGGGAGAGTGATCGAAGACCCGACGCGTCGCGCCATCCCCAGGGTTCTTCACCGGCGATGAAGCGCGTGGTAGCAGGGTTGATCTTCAAGAACGACCAGATTCTGGTGTGCCAGCGTACCCGGCACCAGACCATGCCCCTGAAATGGGAATTCCCCGGCGGCAAAATCGAAGCAGGTGAGCAGCCACGCGACGCGCTACGCCGGGAATTGAACGAGGAGCTGGGTATTGATGCCAGTATCGGCGACGAAGTGGCGCGCATCCGGCACGAGTACAAGAGCGGGTCCGCGGTGGAATTGCGCTTCTACGCCGTACGCGAGTACAAAGGTGAAATCGAGAACCGGATTTTCAAAGATATGCGCTGGGCGAAGGGCTCCGAGCTGCCCTCATTTGATTTTCTGGAAGCTGACCTCCAACTGGTAAGAGAGCTGGCTGCGGGAAACATCAGCTAGCGAAACCCCGGGGCTGAAGCCCCAGCCCTCATTCGCTCTGAGCGGCACGATTGAAGCTGCGCCCTTCCCGTCTAGCCGGAGGGTCCGCGCAGGGTCCAGAACCAGGCCAGCGTCAGTGCCACCATGATCACGGTTGTGGCCCATGCGACCACGTTATAGAGACGGGAGCTCACGTACTCTCCCATCAATTCCTTCTTGTTGACCAGCAACAGCATGAAGACCAGCACAAAGGGGAGCACGATGCCGTTTACGACCTGGGACAGAATGGAAATCTTCACCAGCGGAATATTCGGCAGCAGAATGACGCCCGCGCCCGCCACGATCAGAACGGTGTACAGCCAGTAGAACACCGGAGCTTCGCTGAAACCCTTACCCACTCCCGACTCAAAGCCCAGGCCCTCACAGACCGCGTAGGCGGTGGAAAGCGGCAAAATGGAAGCCGCAAACAGCGAAGCGTTGAACAATCCCATGGCAAAGAGAATGTAGGCGTAGTCTCCGGCCAGGGGACGAAGCGCCTGGGCTGCATCCTTTGCGTCGCTGATGTTGTGGTAACCGTGCACATAAAGCGTAGAGGCGCAGGCCACGATAATGAACCAGGCTACAAGGTCGGTGAAGACGCAGCCGGCGACCACATCGAGGCGCGAAGCTTTGTACTGGCGACGGGTCACGCCCTTCTCGACAATGGAAGCCTGCAAGTAGAACTGCATCCAGGGTGCGATGGTGGTGCCGACTACGCCGATCACCATGTACAGATAGTCCTGGCGCAGGAACATTTCCTTGTGCGGTGGCACGATGGTGGCTTCGAGCGCCTCCAGCCACGCCGGCTTGGCGAGAAATCCGGCGACGATATAAGTGAGATAGAAAAACGAAGCAGCCAGGAACACCTTCTCCACCGTCTTGTACTGACCCTTCACCACGATCAGCCAGACAATGACGGCGCAGATGGGAACGGTGTAGTACTTGTTGAGGCCGAACAGTTCCAGACTGCCGGCGATGCCGGCAAATTCCGTGACCACATTACCGAAGTTGACGATGATCAGCCCGATCATCATAAAAAAGGTGATGCGAAATCCGAACTCCTCGCGAATCAGGTCGCTCAGGCCTTTGCCCGTGACCGCGCCCATGCGGGCGGCGATTTCCTGCACCACGATCAGCGCCACGGTGACGGGGATCATGGTCCAGAGCAGCATGTGTCCGAACTGCGCCCCGGCCGCGGAGTAGGTCCAGATGCCGCCGGCGTCGTTGTCCACGTTGGCGGTAATGAAACCCGGTCCGACCACGGCCAAGAAAATCAGGAGGCGGATTTTCCAGCGCTTCAGGAAAGTCATGCGGCGCACACATATCGTTGCAGCGACGGATCAGCATAAATGCAGAGAGGAAATCTGGATAGATCAATTCGACGGCGATGGTGCGGGGTCGGACACTCCTGTCCGACGCTTTTGAAGTTGCTGTTGGGTCTGGCTTTTCTGGAGTCCGTAGATAGACCAAAGTCAAAGGCGTCGGGCAGGAGTGTCCGACCCACACGACCCTCAAAGGCGTCGTTGGCTGTTGGCCAAACTCAAGCCAAGGGTCAAGGACCAAGGGCCAACGGCCAACGGCCAACGACGATCTTTTTACAGGCTGGCCCGCAGCATGCTGATAATGTCGTCGGAGGTAATGACCCCGGCTAGCTTCTTGTCGTCATCGACCACCGGCAGGGTCAGGAGGTTGTACTTGTCGAACACTTCCGCGACATCTTTTTCCTTGGCTCCGGCATTGACCGAGATCAGAGGCTCCCTGGTCAGCGCAAGCATGGGTGTGTCGGGAGTGGCCAGCACCAGCTTGGCCAGGGGCACGGCCCCGGCCAAAGTCCCGTGGGAATCCACCAGGTAAATGGTGCTCACGGTTTCAACCCCGCCTTCGAAGCGACGCAGGGCCTCGATCGCATCGCGCACCGTGGCGGTCACGTTAACCGCCAGGTATTCGGTGTTCATCCTGCCGGCCGCGCTGTTTTCCTTGAATTCCAGGAGTTCGACCATCTCCCGGCGATCCTGGGGCTCCATCTCCAGCAGAATTTCCGAGGTGCGTTCCTCGGGCAGATCGGCGAGCAAGTCGGCGGCGGCGTCCGGTTCCATTTCCTCCACAATCTCGGCCGCGCGTTCCGAGCCGAGGGACTCCAGGATCGCCTTCTGAACCTTGGGCTCGACTTCCTCCAGGGCTCCCGCTGCTACTTCCTCATTCAGGGTCTCGAACACGGCCTCGCGCTCATCGGGCGCCAAATCTTCAACAATATCGGCGATATCGGCGGGATGCAGTTTGGCCAGGCGCTCGTGAGAAATCTTGAGCTTTACCCGCCGAGCCGGGTCGGTCTCGATGAGATCCACGAAGTCCCAGGGGATGCTTCGCGGGGGAATTTGTCGCAGCAGGGCGCGCAGAGCCACCACGGGGACAATCCCCTTCAGCAGTCGCCGGACAGCGCCGCGGGGCCCCACGTCCACCGAACTCACTTTCAGCACGGGGTGGCTTCCGACGGAGTCCTGCAGCAGGTCCAGATCATTGACCCGGACGACCTTCCTCCCGAAGACGTCGATGACCTGCTGGTCGAGAAGATCGCGACCCAGCAGCAGCATGCCTTCCGAACCATCGGACTGGGCCCAGCCTGAGGTGGGTGAGTCCGTGCGAATGCCGCCGTTGAATGCGGTCACGGACGGGAAAGGGAGCAGGCGGTCTCCGCTCTCAGTCCGGACGATGAATGCGGCCACCCGGGAGCGGTCTTCCTGCGGGACCAGGGCCACTTCGCGCACTTTTCCGCATCGGCTTCCCGCGGTGTCGAACACCGCAGTGCCCAGCAGCTCGGTAAGCGCAAAGGTCGGCATAATCCCGAGAATACTCATCTAATGGGGAAGAATCCACATGAGCTTTTGGCTTTTCGCATCTTCGGGTTACTTGGCGACCAGCAGCCGGGACGCCGGCCTATGGCTTCCTTTGCGGTGCTTTGCGGCCTGCCTTTGCGTCCTTTGCGGTAAAACAGTCTGACCTCGCCGAAAAAGAACGCGATGGGAGGGTGCTGGAACCAAGGCCGCTGCCAGGTCCAAATTGAGCTGCGCGTTGACATTTCCGGGGCATAAGGGCAAACTACCGCTTCGCTGTAACCGCCCGTTTCCCGGCCACGGCTACGTCAATCGCCGCCGGCAGAAACCTTAGGACAGCGGAGATTCCCGGATCTACGAGCTGTACTCACAAAATTCTTGCCATGACCGAACAACGGGTCTCCTACACGTTGGATTCGACGCTGGAGACCGTCGACAGCGCCGAGCAGGCAGCCAGCCGGATTGCAACCGAAGCAGGCTTCGACGACGAAGAGGTCATGAGGATCGCCATGGCGGTGCGGGAGGCCGCGGTCAACGCCGTGCTCCATGGCAATGCTTATGATCCCGGCAAGAAAGTTAGTTTGGCATTTGAGCAGACCGGCGGGAACCTGGTGATCACGATCAAGGACCAGGGCAAAGGGCTGGATCCGGACAAGATTCCTGATCCCCTGGCGCCGGAAAATCTTTTGAAGACGTCGGGCCGGGGCATTTTTCTTATACGCTCGTTCATGGATGAGGTGCACATCAGCCCCTCGCAGACGGGCACGGAAATTAAACTAGTCAAACACGTCCACGGTCCATCCGAGGGCGTTAAGGAGGCTTCCCAGTGAGCATGAAGACCAGTACGCGCCAGGTTGACGGCGTAACCATCGTGGATTGCAGTGGGCGCATTACTCTCGGAGAAGGCAGCGTAATCCTGAAGGATGTGGTGCGCGACCTGCTTTCCAAGGGGCAGAAGAAGATCCTGCTCAATCTCGGAGACGTGAACTACATCGACAGCTCGGGCATCGGCGAGCTGGTCAGCGCCTTCACCACCGTGCGCAACCAGGGTGGCGAACTCAAGCTGCTCAATCTGACCAAGAAAGTTCACGACCTGCTGCAGATCACCAAGCTGTATACCGTCTTCGACGTGAAAGACGACGAAGCGAGCGCAGTCAAGTCGTTCAGCTAGGCTTCCCTTTTAACCACTTTCTGGCGAGGGCCGGTATCTGTCCGGCCCCGAGCTGTTTCTATTTCGGGAAATCTGCGGATTTCTTTTGCCTCCCGCTGTCTGCCCAACATTTCTCCGCCTTACAATTCGTTCGTGATCATCCAATACCCGCTGCTGGCCGCTACCGTGCTGCTGACCAGCCTAGCCTGGTCCGATTGCCTTCCCCTTGCGGAAGCCAGGAAACACGTGGGCGAGATCAAATGCGTTACGGGCAAAGTTATAAGAGTCAAGCAAGGCTCGCGAGGAGTTCATTTTCTTGACTTCTGTGACGACTACCGGGTCTGTCCATTCACCGTCGTGATCTTTCCCAGTGACTTGAAGAGCGTAGGCGACGTGCGGCAGTTGCAGGGCCGGATGATCGAGATTCACGGCAAGGTCAAGGAGTATGACGGGCGCGCAGAGATCATTCTCGAAGAATACCGGCAACTCAGCGGCGCCGGCGCCAGAATTCCTCCCCTGCCCAAGAGCTACGACGTGGAAAAAAAGGGCCGCTACAGCGCGGGGACGTTCAGCCATTCCAAGTCCAAACGCAAGACCAGCAAGAAGCAAGCGCCCAACATAATTACTCAGGAACCGGAGGATCCCGAGTAGCGCCAGCCCTACACCATGTGTTTTCTTAGTTCTTCCAGCGGATAGAACGTGCCTCGCCACATCACGCCGCCGCGTCCCAGGGTCAGAAACGTTGAACGCAGCATGGTGTAGACAAATAGCGCTGTGCTGATGGGATGCAGAACGAAGTAGTACGGCGGAATATCCGACTGCCGTGACATTCCCACATAGATCGAAAACATGGAGAGCAGGGCCACCGCGTATCCCAGACGCGCCCAGCCATGGGTCAGCGCAATTCCGGCGAAGGGCATGAGGTTCAGGAAGGCCAGAGCAACGCAGGACCCCAAGGCGCGGGGCCATTGGAATAACATGATGGCGAAAAAGTTTTTGGTGAGGTTGTCCACTACGCCCCACGCGCCTTTGGCCCAGCGGATCGAAATCAGATCGGCGCCGAAAACATTTCGTTGCGCATAGCCGGCATTCTTTACCACCTTGCCCAGCTTCATGTCATCCAGCACGTCGAAGCGCAGCGCCTGGTAAGTGCCCAGAGCGTCGTACACCGGGCGGCGGATCATGTTGAACGCGCCTACGCCAATGTGATCTTTGGTGGTTGAATCTGCCACTTTCCAGGGACGATGCCCGAAGACGAACAATGTCTGGAAAAAAGCGATCATCATCTTTTCGCCCGGATGCTTCATGATCATGCGGGGAAAGAGAACAAGATGGTCGGCGCGTTCAGCTTCGGCATAGGCCAGGGCGCGACGCAGAACGTCACGCCTGAACAGAACGTCGGCATCGGTAAAAAGCAGCCAGTCGCCGCTGGCCAGGTTGCTGGCGCTCCACATGGCGTGGGGCTTGCCCATCCAGCCCTCGGGCAGTTGGGCGATATGAATCACTTTGAGCCGGCCTGGCGGCGCGGCAGCGGCAATTCTTTCCATGATCTCGCCGGTGCGGTCGGTCGAACGATCGTCTACGGCGACAACTTCGTAGTTGTCGTATTCGAGAGCGAGCAATCGGACGAGCGTAGCCTCAATATCAGCCGCTTCGTTGCAGGCGGGAACAATAATGCTGACACGAGGATCTCCCGGCGGCTCATGGTCCCACTCCGGCTGGGAAATATCGGCGATCTTGGGCACGCCTACCGCCGCGTCGGCGAGACGCCAGAGCCAGGCCAGTCCCAGGGCGCATCCTGCAATCCAGTGGAAATAACTCATCCCGCAGACATTTCCGGCGCGCCCGGCGGTTTGTCTTTGTCCGTTCCCGTGGCGGGTGCGAATCGCATGCCGTAGAAGAGTATGGCAGAAGAAAGGACCATCGCGACAACGGGACCAATGAAGGCCGTCTGCAGCGAGCGCTTGTCGGCGATGTACCCCATGAGCGTCGGAGAAGGGACATCGCCAAGAATGTGGATCATGAAAATATTTACCGCAATGGCGGTGGCACGGATGTGAGCGCCGACGGAATTAAGCAGGGCCGCATTGAGCGGCGCAGTGTTCAACAGCAGCAGAAACGCCGCGACGGCGATGGCCGGCAGCATTGCTCGTCCTCTGGTAAACAGGGCCACGATCATGACCGGCACTCCCAGGGCCATGCTGACCGCGGAAACCGAATAGTAGGCGCTGCGGTAGCGGCGGAGCAGGCGGTCCCCGAGCCACCCTCCCGCCAGGGATGCGATGATTCCGTCAACCACGATGATGGCGCCAAAGGTTTCGTTCGCGGACTGCAAGGAATAGCCGCGCGATTGGGAGAGGAATGTTGGCATCCAGACCTGCAAGCCGCCCAGCGCGAACGTCATCATGGCCATGCCCAGGGTTGCGGTCCAGAAAGCAGGATTGCGGGCCAGGCCGCGAATGGTTCCACGCTCCCGGGTTTCCTTGATGGAATCAAAACGTCCGCGTTCCGGCTCCGGTACGAAGGCCAGGGCCAGCGCCACCAGAAAACCGGGGACCGCGGCCACATAAAACGGAAAGCGCCAGCCATGCACCGGACCAAGTTTTCCGCCCAGCAAATACCCGGTAGCCGTGCCGACCGGGATCGCCAGATAGAAAATGCCCAGAATGCGGCCGCGCTTCTCCTCGGAAAAGAGATCGGCGACAAAGGTGGGGGCGATGGTGACGAACGTGGCCTCGCCGATTCCTACCAGGGTGTGGCGCAGCAGCAATTCTCCGTAAGTGTGGGTGACGGCGGTCAGCAGAGTGAGCCCGCTCCAGAAAACGGCGCCCAGCACGATGATCAGCTTGCGCGAGTAGCGGTCGGCCAAGGGGCCCACGAAGGGCGCGGCGATCATGTAGAAAATGAGGAAGGCGCTGGTGAGATATCCCAGTTGGGCATTGCTGAGGTGGAACTCGTCCTGCACCAGCGGCTGCACCGCAAACAGCACGGAGCGGTCAATGTAGTTCAGGAAATTCAGCGTGGTCAGCAAGACCAGCGCGGTCCAGGGATAGAGTTTGCGTTGGGTCACTTGGGGAAGGAATATAACATGCACTTGAGAAAACAGCCTGTCATCCTGAGCGCAGCTAACCGATTCGGAACGAATCGGTCAGCGTAGTCGAAGGACCCCTACCTTTCCACGAACTCAAGCCATCGTTAGTTGTGGCGATTCAAACGGTACACATCTCCAGCAGTTCCGGACAGAAAGAAATAATTATGCGACAGCACTTATCCGCTCCTAGGGGTCCTTCGACAACCTGTCATCCTGAGCGCAGCTAACCGATTCGGAACGAATCGGTCTGCGTAGTCGAAGGACCCCTACCTTTCCACGAACTCAAGCCATCGTTAGTGATGCCGTGTTCAGAGGGCACACATTCCGAGCAATTCCGGACAGAAATAGATAATTATGCGACGGCACTTATCCGCTCGCAGGGGTCCTTCGACAACCTGTCATCCTGAGCGAAGCAGGCCGATTCGGAACGAATCGGTCAGCGTAGTCGAAGGACCCCTACCTTTCCACGAACTCAAGCCATTCCGACAGGGAGAGACAATCAAGCACGCCAGCACTTATCCGCTCCTAGGGGTCCTTCGACTCCGCCGGCACTTCGCGTTGCGAAGTGCTGGCTGCGCTCAGGATGACAGAGGAAAAATCTCAGACTCGACTCTTCCCTTTCGGCCGCGGCCATTTGGCCACCACCACGGTCGAGATTCCGCCGCGGGGGCGGAAATCGCCTTTCACTTCGGCCCAGACCGGTTTTGCCCAACGCACCACGTCTTCCAACACACGGTTCACGATGTTTTCCTGGAAGATGCCGAGATTCCGATAACTCTGCAAATACTCTTTTAGCGATTTCAGCTCCAGGCAAAGTCGAGCCGGCATGTAGCGGATCGTGATGACCCCAAAGTCCGGCAGGCCGGTCTTGGGACACACGGAAGTAAACTCCGGATCGTCGACAATGATTTCGTAGCCGGGAAACTGGTTGGGCCAGGTTTCTATGGCGGGAAAATTGTGGTCCAGGCCGGCTTCGGCGTGGGCAGGGGTGTAACGTGGTCTCTGCATAAGCCTATTGTAGCTAGCGGTCGCAATCTTTCAGTGCTCAGGAATCGGGCAATGAATGCGGAGGTAGCGCCGACGATACCAGCCATGGGAACGGACGGTTCTTCCGCCCAAGTTGCGCATCTAACTGCTAAAGACCTTAAGCTTCGCCTCAGCTATGCGGTGATACATTATTGATCGGCAAGATGGCATCGACTGCGAACAACATCGGGTTTTTTGGCCGGCATCGCTGGCTGGTGTGGGCAGCCGGGATTGCTGTCGCCGTGTTGCTGCTGGGCTCGTTCATGTCGCGCGACGAAGTGATCCCCATACGCGCCGCGACCGTGGAGCGCAGCACCATCCGCAGCGTGATTTCGACCAACGGGAAAGTGGAGCCGCTGCAGAGTTTTGAGGCCCACGCCCCAGTCGGCACCACGGTAAAGAAGCTGCTGGTCAAGGAAGGCGACCGGGTGAAGAAGGGGCAACTCCTGGCGCAACTGGATGACGCCGACGCCAGAAGCCAGGCGGCGCGAGCCTTGGCCCAGGTGCGCGCTTCCCAGGCCGATGTGAACGCTCTGCAGAACGGGGGCAATCGCGAGGAGGTGTTGACCCTCGATGCCCAGCTGGTGAAATCGCGCAACGGGCGCAATACCGCGCAACGCAATCTCGAGGCTTTGAAGCGTCTACAGCAGCAGGGCGCGGCCTCACCCGGCGAAGTGAAACAAGCGCAAGATCAGCTGGCAGGCGCGGAAGCGGACCTCGAACTGGTCCAGCAGAAACAGAAGGCTCGATATTCCCAGCCCGAGGTCGAGAAAGTGGAGGCCGAGAAGGCTCAGGCGCAAAGCGCGTATGCGGCAGCGGAAGATGTTCTCCGTCAGCTCAACATTCGCGCCCCTTTCGACGGCATTGTCTATTCCCTTCCCGTGCACCAGGGAACTTACGTCAATCCCGGAGACCTGGTGCTGCAGGAGGCCGATCTTTCGAAGGTCCTGGTGCGCGCGTACGTAGATGAACCCGATGTAGGCCGGTTGGCGCGCGGACAAAAAATCGATCTCACCTGGGATGCGGTTCCGGGACGGACCTGGCAGGGCTCAGTGAGCACCATACCGTCCACGGTGAAGCTGCTGGGAACCCGGAATGTGGGCGAGACCACTTGCATCGTGGACAACCGGGACTTCAAGCTGTTGCCCAACATCAACGTGGGGGTAACGATTGTAACGGCGGAGCACCCGAATGCGCTGACCGTGCCCCGCGAAGCGGTTCATCTCAATGATAGTAAGACTTTCGTCTACCAGATTGTGAACGGCGAACTGCAGCGCCGGGACATTCAAACGACGATTTCCAATCTAACGCAAGTCGAGGTTGCCAGCGGCATTACGGAAAAGGCACTCGTGGCGCTGGCTTCGACTAACTCCAAGCCGTTACGCGAGGGCGTAGCGGTGAAGGTGGTTCGCTAGAGGTTTCACGAAATATGAAGGTATGGACACTCATCCTGGCGTTGGCTCTATTCTCTGCCGCAGCCCTGGCGGCAGCGGATGATTCCGCTCCGGCGTTGCTGGCGGCGGGACGCGCCGACGATGCCATCACAACTTTGCACTCCAAGATCAACGCCTCGCCCAACGACGCTGAGTCCTATAACCTGCTTTGCCGCGTCTATTTCTCCATGGGCGACTGGGACCGTGGCATTTCGGCCTGTGAAAAGGCGGTCGCGCTCGATCCCGGCAACAGCCGTTACCACATGTGGCTGGGGCGGATCTATGGCGAGAAGGCGGACTCGGCAAACTTCATCAGTGCAGCCTCCCTGGCCGGTAAAGTACGCAACGAGTTCGAAGCGGCGGTGCGGTTGGATCCGAACAACGTGGAGGCCCGCAGCGACCTGGGCGAGTTCTACCTGGAAGCGCCCGGAATCGTCGGTGGCGGACGCGACAAAGCCGAAGCCCAGGCCCAGGCGTTGGCCGGGCTCGATGCCTCCAAAGCGGACTATCTCAAGGGACGGATTGCCGAGAAGAAGAAAGACTTCGCAGCCGCGGAAACAGAATACCGCGCCGCGATTGAAGCCAGTCACGGCAGCGCATTGACCTGGTTCAATCTGGCGTTGTTTTTCCGGCATCAGCAACGCTGGGAGGACATGGAGGACGCCATCCGTCACGCCGTTTCGACCCAAGTGGATCGTCCGGAAATCATTATGGAGTCGGGAGAAGTGTTGCTGCGCAGTGGGCGCAATTTACCCGCCGCTGTCCAATATCTGCGGCGCTATCTGGCGTTGAATTCCAAAGTCGAAGAAGCGCCGGCATTCAAGGCCCACTACCTGCTGGGCACCGTCCTGGAGAAGCAAGGGGACAAGCAGGGCGCGGCCCAGGAATATCGCGCCGCCCTGTCTCTGGCCAGGAATTTCTCGCGCGCCCAGGAAGCGCTGGACCGGCTGAACCGTTGAGCGGTCGGTGTTCCGCGGTCATTTACAATCCCATTTTCTACCCCGTCGAATTTCTTTTGAAGGTGAAGAGATGAACTCTGCCCCTGGCTGTGTTCCGCGTATTTGCGCTGTTTCGGTCATGTTGGTTCTCGCCTTGCCCAGCCTGGCCGCCGAGCCTTTGCCACTGAAGCGCGCGGTCGAATTGGCCCTGGCCCACAGCACCACGGCGGCTGCGGCCAACGCCGATCAGCAACGCGTCTTTGCTTCCTACCGCGAGGCGCGGAACCAATACATTCCGCAGTTTGTCCTGGGCTCGGGTCTGGGGAAATCCTGGGGATATCCCTTGAGCCTGGAAGGTTCGGCACCCTCCATCGTCAATCTCAACACTCAATCCACCCTGATCAATCCCGCGCTGCGCGACTTTGTCCGCGCCGCCAAAACGGATTGGAACGCGGCTACCTTGCAGTCCAAAGACCAGCGCGGTCAGGTGATCCAGGACACGGTTCTTAGTTATGCGGAATTAAGTAAATGGGAAGCCCTGCTGGGGCATTTGCAGGAGGAGCACGCGGCCGCGATTCAAACCGAGCAACAGGTCAGCGAACGGATCAAGGAGGGGGTGGATAGTCCGGTGATGCAGAGCAAAGCCCAACTCAGCACTGCGCGCTTACGCTTGCGACTTGCGGAAGCGCAAGGCGCCATCGACGTGATTCGCGACCGGCTGGCGCACATGACCGGGCTCCCGGCCGCTTCCATTGAAATTGATTCAGAATCGATGCCACCCCTGCCGGAAGTGAAGCAGGAAGACGATCTCGCGGACAAGGCCGCGCAGACAAGTCCGGGCGTGCAGGCCGCGGAAAGCCGGGCGGCTGCCGAAAGTCTGCGGGCTCGCGGAGAGCATCGCGCCATGTTGCCGTCCGTGGACTTTGCCGCGCAGTATGGCCTGCTGGCCACCTACAACAATTACCAGCAATTCTTCCAGCCCGGCAGCTTTCAGCGGCACAACGCCACGCTCGGAGTGGTCATAAAGCTTCCTCTCTTCAGTCCCACGCAGCGCGCCCGCGCCGAGGCCGCCGACGCCCTGGCCTTGAAGGCGAAGAAGGACGCGGAAACCGCCAAGAACCAGGTTTCGGAGGAAACTTTAAGGCTACAACGCTCGGTGGAACAAATGTCTGCCGCCAAGGAAGTGGCCGACCTCGAATATCAGGTCGCACAGTCGAATCTGGAATCGTTGAGAGTGCGCGTGGATGCGGGGAGCGCAGGCTGGCACGACGTCCAGGATGCGCGCGAGCAGGTCAACGAGCGTTACAATTCTTTACAAGACGCGAATTTTGAGCTGGAACGGGCCCGCATCACGCTGTTGCGCGCCACCGGCGAACTGGAAAGCTGGGTGGGCGTCGGCAACTAGATCGAGGGCCGGCATAACTCTCGCTGGGGAAAGGACTTGGAGCATTTGGACAACCTGGAGGACGTACCTCGAATGTACCTAGGTTCCGGGTAAAATTCGCGCGAAAATGCTAATATAAGTTACTCACTATTATGCCTTTAAAAACACTTTTCCTGAATCCACCATCGTTCGAAAATTTCGACGGTGGCGCTGGCTCGCGGTGGCCCGCTACGCGCGAGATCGAATCCTACTGGTATCCCGTTTGGCTGGCTTACCCGGCCGGGATGCTGGAAGGGGCGCGGCTGATTGATGCTCCTTCCCATCACATCTCCGCCGAAGAGACCATCCAGACGGCGAAGGACTACGAGTTTCTGGTCCTCTACACCAGCACTCCCGGTTTTCCGGGAGACGTTGGTCTGGCGCAAGCCATCAAGAACATCAACCCCAACATCAAGATTGCCTTTGTGGGTCCGCATGTCACGGTTCTGCCCGAGCGGACCTTGAAGGACTGCGCGGCCATTGATTTCATCTGTCGCAAAGAATTTGATTACTCGGTGTTGGAATTCGCGCAGGGCAAGCCGCTGGAGGAAATCCTCGGCATTTCCTACCGGAAAGATGGAGCGGTCGTCCATAATCCCGATCGGCCCCAGATCCAGGACTTGGATGCTCTGCCCCACGTCACCGACGTGTACCATCGCGATCTGGATCCGCGGCGTTATACCGTGCCATTCCTGCTTTATCCCTATGTTTCGCTGTACACCACCCGAGGCTGCCCGGCGCAGTGTACCTTTTGCCTCTGGCCGCAGACTACCAGCGGTCATGCGTGGCGCAAGCGGTCGACCGATGATGTCGCGCGCGAAATGGCGACGGCCAAGGAATACTGGCCGTGGGTGAAGGAATTCTTTTTTGACGACGACACCTTCAACATTCAGAAGGCCCGAACGGTTGAGCTTTGCGCCAAGCTGAAGCCATTGAATCTCACCTGGTCGTGCACTTCCCGTGTTACCACCGACTACGAGACGCTGAAGGCGATGAAGGAAGCGGGTTGCCGGCTGCTGATTGTGGGCTATGAATCGGGCGACCAGCAGATCCTGAAGAACATCAAGAAGGGCGCGACGATCGAGCGTGCCCGCCAGTTCACCAAGGATTGCCACAAGCTGGGCCTGGTGGTGCATGGCGACTTTATTCTCGGCCTGCCTGGCGAAACCCGCGAAACCATCAACAACACCATTAACTTTGCCAAGGAACTGGACGTAGAGACTATTCAGGTTTCCGTGGCGCACGCTTATCCGGGCACCGAACTTTACGATTACGCAGTGAAGAATGGTTTCATGGTGGCGGACACAAAGATGGTGGACGAGGGCGGACACCAACTGGCTCAGATCCAATATCCGGGTCTGCCGGCGGAAGAGATCATGGAGTCCGTGCACCGTTTTTATGATGAGTATTACTTCCGGCCCAGGGCCATCTATCGCATCTTGAAGAAGGCGGCCTTCAACAGCGGGGAGCGCGTCCGCTTGTACAAGGATGCCAAGAGCTTCCTGAAGCTCCGCGCATCGCGGAACAAGTGGGTGAAGGACAAGCGTGAGCGAGGCGACTCCGCGACCGTGGCCGAGCCCGTGAAGGCCTAAAGAAAGACTTGTGACGTTTCGTAAGTATCTGGTGCTGGCAGGGGTAACCTTATTCGCGGCGATCGGTGATACGTTCCTCGCCCGCGGGATGAAGCAGGTCGGTAACATCTCGCTGCACAGCCTTCCGGACATCATTTTCACTCTCCTGAATCCCTGGGTCGCCCTGGGGATCTTCTTTTTGCTGGGTTTTTTCGCCGCCTACATGACTGCCCTGTCCTGGGCGGATCTGACCTACGTGCTGCCGGCAACATCGCTGGGCTATGTGCTGCTGGCCGTGATCGCCAAGTTTTGTCTGCACGAACAGGTGAGCGCCACGCGCTGGCTGGGGATTGTCCTCATTTCGGCAGGGGTAGGGTTTGTAACGCAAGGCCCGGCCTTGACCCACCATCCCCATCATGAACAGCAGGGCATGGAGACGGTTGGTACGAGGGCGGAACCATGAAACACGCATACACCTGGGGCGCCATCATGGCGGTGGTGCTGTCCTCCGCCGCCGGAGATGTATTGCTGTCGCGCGCCATGAAAAAAGTGGGCGATGTCGGAGAACTCTGGCACCGCGTCGGACTGCTGACGGTGGCGGGGCGAATCCTGCGGCGCCCCAGCTTCTTGTTGGGTATTGCGATGATGGCGGTGGCGTTTTTCAGCTTGCTGTTCGCCCTCTCCTGGGCGGACGTGAGCCTGGTGGCTCCCGCTTCCGCCTCCCTTACGTTCGTGGCGAATGCCGTGGCGGCAAAGATTTTCCTGCACGAACGCGTGGATCGCCGCCGCTGGATCGCCGCCCTGCTGGTAGCGGGCGGCGTGGTGTTGCTCGCGGCTTAATTCCAACTCACCCACCCAGACAGCTTGCCAGGAACCGCTCAGAAGTAGCCGGCGCAAGGAACCCCCTTGCCCGGATTCGATCGACGTGGTCAGAGAAGCGTTCCACCCTGCCGAATTACTTAAGTCCCATTACGAAGGTTACTTTTGTACGGCGCGGACACTGTAGACAATAGACCTCAAGGTCGATGTGATGGCCGCCTAAAGTGTTGATAACACGCATCGTTAGAAAGTGGACCAGTACAACTTCAAAGGGCTTTAGAGATTCTTAATACCTGGGCCCAACTATGGCTCACGGACCAGGAGACGGCTTGTTGAATTTGAATTCATTTCCGCACCGACTGCCCGAGATCGCGCGGATTTTGAGCGGGCGCCTGACGGCGGGATTTGTGTTGTCGCTTGCCTTCTTTCTGGCAGGCCTGGCCTCTCCTTGCGCGTACGGCGACGTGGGAGTGGTTCTCAACGAATCATTGGACACCAGCGTGGCCCGCATCACAGGTTCCGGACATAGCGCCGTTTACTTTTCGCGTATCTGTCCCGAAACTCCGGTAAAGCTCAGGCTGTGCCAACCCGGCGAGCAGGGCTCGGTGATGAGCAATTACACCACCCTGGGCGAAGACCAGCCCTTTGAATGGAATGTCGTGCCCCTCAGCGTCTACCTGTACGGGGTGGAGAACCCGCGGTACCGGCCTATTTTCGGATCGCAAAAGATCAAGCATGTGCTCGAAGAGAGATACCGTGAGAAATACCTGTCCGAGTACTGCGCCAGCGAGTCGTGCCAGACCAGCAACAAGGCGGAATGGCGGGAGATGGTGGGCGCCACTCTCTCCCGAAGTATGTATGTGTTCGTGGTGAGGACTACAGTCGAGCAGGACCTCGCCCTGATCGAACAATTCAATTCCCTGCCCAACCAGAACCACTTTAACGGCATGACCCGGAATTGTGCCGATTTCACGCGGCGCGTGATTAACACCTATTTTCCCAATGCCACCGGGCCCGACTACATCAACGACTTCGGCATGACCAGTCCCAAGGCGATTGCCCGTTCGTTCACACGCTACGCGCACCAGCATCCCGAGGCCGATTTCAGGGTGCTTCACTTTGCCCAGATACCCGGGACCATCAAGCGCAGCAGCGAATGCCGCGGGGGGACCGAGCAGCTGGTCCGTTCCAAGAAGCTGGTGGTCCCCATGTTGATTTTTGCCGATCACGTGCTGCCCTTTGTGGCGGCGTCCTACCTTCTTACCGGACGGTTCAACCCGCAACGCGAGCTGGAAGAGCACCCAACGATTGAGGCCACGGAAGCCGATTACCAGATAAAGCTCGCCAAGGATGAGAACAATGGCGCACGACTCGAAAGGCTCGAGGCCGACAAAAGCCAGCAGCGTGCCAGAATAGTGGGGACCCCCGAGGAATGGAAACAATATCGCGCCGCCTTCGCCTCCATGGCCGCGGAACCCACCGGGGAGCAGGGCATCCGGGTGGGAGGGCCGTTGAAAATGAGCGGCTCGCTGAAGAAGTTCTTCCGCCGGCTGGACGAGGCTGGAACCCCGGTAGCGGACCGCAACGGTGAACTATGGATGGAATTACCCGATGGCGATGAGACTTCCCGGATCGGCCTCAGCGCCAACAATGTCTTCAGTGCGGGCACCGATTCGGATCTGGCCTACGAATTGGTTCTCGCCCGGGTCGGGCATGTCCTGAAAAGTCCGAAGCATAGCCGCGAGAGCATGGTGGAATTCAAAAAGGACTGGAACCTGCTGCAGTCGGCTCGCTGGAGCCGAGCCAGCGCCATGGCCAGGGTCGCTTCGCCCAACGCCAGCGGTGGCGAGCGTGCTCCGTCGGGCACCGAATAATCGGGCGCGGCGCTTCAGGCGCAAATTAGTTCTCATCTGCTGCAAACTTATTTCCCGCGGCCAAAATCCGCTCTTCAATATTTCGTCCCTCCTCGACCCACTTTTCTTGCTATGATTTGGTTCCTGTCATGCGCTGTACGCGTACCTTCGTCCGGCTGGCCTTTCTGTTCCTCTCGTTTGTTCTGGCCTTTGGAGAACCGGGAGCACCGGCACCGGTCACTCCGCTTCTGAATCATGCCGTTCCGCGCGCCATCGTGATCGGTTTTGTCGGCGGTTTCGTCAGGCATGATGCCCGCGCGCACAGCACGGTGCAGGTGGTGGAACACCTGCGCAATGAATATCGCGAGGGCGTGTATGTACAGAGTTTCGAAAACCGTCATCGTGACCAGGCCTACAAGGAAATTCTGCGGCGCCTGGACGGGGACAATGACGGAACGCTCTCGGCGGAAGAAAAACAAAATGCCCGCATCGTTATTTTTGGGCACAGCTGGGGCGCGTCCGAGACCGTGACCCTGGCGCGAAAGCTGCAAAAAGAGGGCATTCCGGTGCTGCTCACCATTCAGGTGGATAGCGTCTCCAAGATCGGTGAGAATGATGCGGTCATTCCCCCGAACGTAGGCCAGGCGGTCAACTTCTACCAGCCCGACGGAATTGTGCATGGACGAAGCCAGATTCGAGCGGCGGATCCGGCGCGGACAGAAATCCTGGGAAACTTTCGCTACGACTACAGCGCCCATCCCATCACTTGCGAAGGGTATCCATGGTTTGACCGGATCCTGGTGAAGTCGCACACGGAAATCGAGTGCGACCCCAAGGTCTGGAGCCAGGTGGAATCGTTGATTTACCAGAAATTGTCGCCCGAAACCCACGCCACCGCCGCGCGATAATCATTCCACGCCATTATCCCCAACGTCTTCTACTCCGGGATCCGTGCCGGCTGCGGTGTCACGCTCGCGGCGGAACGATATCGAACAGCCGCGAAGCGGCGCACAGAATGTAGCCCACGGCGTAAGCCGTGGATGAAGATCAGCGAACCGGTCGGGGATCGGTGCGGGCTGCGGTGTCACGCTCGCAGCGGAGCGCTATCGGACAGCCGCGAAGCGGCGCACAGAATGTAGCCCACGGCGTAAGCCGTGGGTGAAGATCAGCGAACCGGCATAGCCCCGAAGGGGCGAAAGAAACGGAATAGTCATCCGACACGGAGGGGGCGGCCACGTGAGACCTTTCTTTCGCCCCGTTGGGGCTCGGTCTTGGTCGAGCTCAGAACCCACGGCTTGCGCCGTGGGCTACATTTGTTGCGCCGTTTCGCGCCTAGCCGAACAGGCGCATGAATCCCGACGGGGGCAGATCCGGCACCAGAAAAGCGGCGTCGCGGCGGCCCGCAACCCGAGCGACGCATTGGGCGGCGACGTAGCCGCTGCGGACCGCGCCTTCCATAGTGGCCGGCCATCCCGTGGCGGTCCAGTCTCCAGCCAAAAAGATGCGGGGCCAGACGGTTTCCGGACTGGGCCGGTGCGATTCGATCCCCGGGCGCGGCGAGTAGGTAGCGTGGACTTCCTTGATCACCGTCGATTTCAGCAGGTTCGCGGCGCGTGCACCGGGAAAAAACTCGCGCAATTCAGAGAGAGCCAGGTCAATAATTTCCTGGCGAGATTTCTCCACCAGGGCCTTCGAGGAGCTGACCACCAGCTCGATATAGCTATTATTCTCAGTGCCGGCTTCCCGGCGGCTGGCGCTGGGGCAGCCTCGGCCCGCGCTGGCGCACGGAGTCGCCAGCAGCTTCGACTTATGGAACATCCACTGAATGGTGCGGTCTAGCAACACGGCGTGATCAAGGTCGGTGACCTGGCGATCGAACCAGAGGTGGATGCCGGTGATGGGTGAAGTTTCGAAGCGGCTGAGAGTCTGTCGCAACGGCTCGGCAGCCGTGGTGTCTGGCAGCATGCGGGACAGCACGTCGAACGGCACGGCCGGAATCAGGAAATCGAAGCTCTCTTCGCCGCCGGGCAGAAGCAGCTTCACGTCGGCAAACTCGGCCCGGAACGATTCCGCATTGGCGCGGAATCGGACCTCCCCTCCACGCGCGGTAATGTAATCGCCGGCCCGGTTGTAAAGCTCGGTGAGGGGAACGGTAGGCACACCCATCCGGCCGGCAGCGCGCGATTTCAGGAATGACTCGCGCATCACCTGGGCCGCGTAGGGCACCGAGATCAGATCAATTTCCTCATTCAGCGCGCTGACCAGAACGGTCTTCCAGAAACGGTCGATGGCGCGCTCTGTCTGCCCGTGGCGGCGCAACCACTGCAGGAAGGATTCGCCGGTATCGTGGGGCGTGATGGGCGTCAGGGCCGCCAGGCCAGCGGCGATGGAAAGCTTGTCCGGCAGGCTCAGGCATGCGGCACGCAGAAAGGCCGGCGCGGTGTGCAGAGGAGCCGGCACGGCGGCGGTCGGTTCAATCACCGAAGCCCGGCCCCCAGGCTCCAGAAATGTCATCCGTTCATACCAGCGAATCTTGTCCTGCACACCGATGCGCTGATAAAACTCGATCAGATTGGTGCAGCAACCCAGCAGAACGTGCTGGCAGTTGTCTACTACTTCACCGGTGCCAGGGTGCTGATACGACGATGCCCGGCCACCCAGGTAGGGCCGCCGCTCAAACAGGGTGACGTGGAAGCCGCTTTCCGCCAGAGCGGTTCCGGCGGCCAGCCCCGCAAGCCCGCCTCCTACCACCGCTACTCTTGGAGATTGTGTCCGGCGCTCCGTCATCAAGCCAGGCGTTTCGCCAAACCCTTTCCCAGGATGATGACCTTTTCTCGAACCGTGAGGCCGATCTTCTTGTTGAAGACGTCATACTTGCGGTCCGCGATTTTCTCCAGCAGGCGGCGGTAAATGCTTACCAGGACCCAAAGCGCAGGTTGGCTGTCCTCGTCGATGAGCAGCATCAGGTCTCTGGCGGCGAGATAATATTCCCGGGCCCGGTCCGCCTCAGCCGCCAGCAGCCAGCGCAGCCGCTCCGGAATCGCCGCTTGGCGCAATTCCGAGGGCGCAATCTTGAAGCGGTCGAGGTCTTCGGCGGGAAGATAGATTCTTCCCATGGCGGCGTCTTCATGAATGTCCCGGATGATATTGGTGAGCTGAAAAGCCAGGCCCAGGTTCTCCGCCAATTGTTCCGCCGCAGGATCGCGATACCCAAATATGCGGATGCACACCAGACCGACAACCGACGCGACCCGGTAGCAGTACTGGCGGAGATCGCCGAAGGTGCGGTAGAGGACTTGAAGTTCGGCGGTTGCATCGGGGCCGGCGCTGTCCTGAATATCCATTCCGGTGCCGTAGGCCAACTGGTCGAGCAGGTCGACGGGAATCTTGTAGCTTCGCCGTGTGTCAGTCAGGGCAAGCAGCACCGGGTCATCGGTGGGGTGACCCGAGTCGGCACGGTGAAATGCCTCCAGCCAGGCGTCGAGCCGTTGCCTTCTTTCATATGCCGGCACCTTGAAGTCGTCGGCGATGTCATCGCAGCGCCGCATGTAGGCATATACCGCGCACAGGGCCTGACGCTTGGCGGCGGGCAGAACCAGAAAGGCGTAATAGAAATTCCTGGCCGCGGAGCGAGTAATGCTGCGGCACACCGAGTACGCGACCGCGATTTGCGAAGGGGTCGGAGAAAATGGAGCGGACATGGGCTGCACGGCTGCGCTCATACCCGTTTCCCCAGCAGCTTCCCCAGCCCGGCCCGGGCCAGCAGCGCCAGTTTGCGGGTCTTGGAAATCGTGGGGCGCCGGCCCAGCACGGCATGTCCCTGGCGCTCGATGGCGTTCAGAATTTCCTGCCCGCCGCGGCTGAACAGCTCGATGTCCACAGCCAGTTCCCGATCGACTTGTCCCGCCAGCGGCCAGCCTCGCTCGAACCACTGGCGCGCGCGTTCCACCTCGAATCGCATCATCCGGCAAAACGACGCAGTGTTGTGGGCGGCCGAAATATCGCCCTCCGTCACCTGATAGCCGCGAAGGTCCTCGAGCGGAAGATAGATTCGCCCCTTGGCATAGTCGGTGCTTACATCCTGCCAGAAATTCGCCAATTGCAGCGCCGTACAGGTGAAATCGGAAAGCGCCTGACGTTCGGCGTCGCGATACCCGCAGAGATAGAGAACGAGGTGGCCCACCGGATTCGCGGAGTAACGGCAGTAGCCCAGCAGGTCTTGAAAGGTCTCGTAGCGGTTGATCGTCTGGTCCTGGCGAAAGGCCTTCAGCAGATCGTCGAAAGGCTGCTGGGGAATATCAAACTGGTGGACGGTCTGTTGCAGAGCGACGAAAACCGGGTGGCGCGGGTTGCCGGCATAGCAGGCATCGAGTTCAGCCTGCCACTGTTCGAGCAGCTCGAGGGACGCGAGGGGATCGCCGACTTCATCGCCCAGGTCGTCTGAAATCCGGCAGTAGGCGTAGACATTGAAAAAGTGCTGGCGCAGCCGCTGGGGCAGGAACCAGGTCGCGACGGAAAAATTTTCGTAGTGACTGCGGGCCAGCCGGCGGCAATATTCCTGGGCTTCAGCTCTCGCCGGCGCTTGCTCAGGGATGGCGTATTCAGGGGGAAGCCGGTCCCAGCCCAGGGGAATGGGCGCGGTACGGGAGCCGGTGCTGGCGATGGTTAACATGGTCAGTTTCGTCCCCCGATAGTGTGAAAGTGCTCATCGTCAAACGCGGGACGTTCCAGCCGAAGCCTGCAGAAGGACCTGCGCAGAGACTTGGCCAGCTACGTCTCGCAACCTCTCCAGGCCGTCGAACGCCGCCTCAGTGACCAGGAATGATTGCCGTCTTGATATCACCGTTACGGTTCAGCATATGGCGGAGAACTTGCTGCAGCCGCGATAGTGGCGCCTCTCCGGTGATGTAGTCAGTTGAGCGAATCTTTTTTTCCGCGATCAGAGCGAAGGCCTTGCGCACCGTTTCCGGCGTGTGATGGAACGTGGCCTTCAGCGTGACTTCTGAATAGTGCAAGCGGTCGGTGTCGAGCTGGACCTTGGTTCCGCTGGCGCACCCGCCGAAGAAGTTGACGGTGCCGCCCTTCCGGACCATATCAATGGCCCACTCCCAGGCTTCGGACCGGCCCACGGCTTCGACCACAACATCGCTGCCGCGCTTTTCGGGGGAGATCAGGCGCACCGCTTCCACCGCGTCTTTCACCTTCGTAATCTGCACCACTTCGTGCGCCCCCATGCGCTTGGCAGCCGCCACCTGGGAATCACGCTTGACCACGGAAATGACGTTGCATCCGGTGGCCTTCGCGACCTGCACGAACATCAGTCCGATAGGACCGCCGCCGATAACGGTGACGGTGTCGCCGATCTCGACCCCGGTCTCGTGCAGCCCGCGCAGCACGCATGCCAGGGGCTCCACCATGGCCGCCTCTTCGTAGGTGACGTCGGCGGGAACCGCCAGCATGTTGGTTTCAACGATGCGGCGCGGAATGCGAATGTACTCGGCGTAGGCCCCATTGTTGAACAAGAGGTCTTCGCAGAGGTTCTCCTGATGCTTGGAACAGTAGAAGCACATCTGGCAGGGCGCCGAGTTCAGCGCCACCACCCGCATGCCCTTCTTGAAGCCGCGCACACCGTGCCCGACTTCTTCGATGACCCCGGCCAATTCATGTCCAAAGAGTGCCGGCGGGACAATCATGCGCGCATGGTAGCCACGCTGGTACACCTTCAGATCGGTACCGCAGGTCAGCGCGACCTGCACTTTAACCAGCACTTCCCCGTCGCCTACGCGAGGAATGGGCACTCTTTCAATTTTTACGTCCTCTTTGCCATAGAGGACAGCTGCTGTCATCTTTCCGTTCACGCTCGAATTCCTTCCCACGAGCTGCCCGGTTGAATCGCTATCTTCATAGAATCGGGTTGGGGATGGGCAGCCAGGTTCAGAGCTTCAACGCTGCTCGACAACGAGAATCGGTGACTGATCAACCGTTCCAGATCCATTTCACGGTTCATAACAAACTGCACCGAAGCTTCTTGCAGATCGACTGAAGCGCTATATGACCCCAACAGGGTTTTTTCATCGACGCAGACCGCTCCGGGATCGAAAGCGGCCTCCCCGTGCACCGTCTGCGCGAACAGCAAGACCCGGCCTCCGGGGCGCACCGCATCCATCGCAGTCCGAATCAAACCATTCCCCCCGACCGCCAGGATAGCGGCATCAGCGCCGCGTCCTTCAGTCTGCTCACGCACCGCTCCTACCATATCGGTACGCGAGGCATCAATGCTGTTCCCCAAGCCATAGTTTGTAGATATTGTAAGCCTCTGGGGATACAAATCGGAAGTGACTACCCGGGAGCCTTCCCGTTTGGCCAATGCACTCAATATGATACCGATGGGACCCTGACCTATCACTACAACAGTCTCTCCGGGCTGCAAGTCCAATCTTTCAATCCCTTTCATGCAAGTGTTAACGGGTTCGACAAAACACGCCTGCGCGAAGGAAACATGGTCGGGGATGCGAACCGTGCCCCGCCGTGCAATCCAGTCCATGACCCGGACATATTCGGCGAAGCCGCCGCCCGAGGGCTCGAAGCCGGCTGTGCATCCGACCTTCTTGTAAGTTTGGCACTGGGCGAATGTCTTGTGGCGGCAGTAGTAGCAGTCGCCGCACGGAATGTGATGGAACACGACTACCCGGTCGCCGGGCCGAAAGTCGCGCACGCCCGCGCCCACGGCGGCAATCACACCCGCAGTCTCGTGACCAAAGATGCGCGGCGCGGAATGTGAGCCGGTGGCAATCTTTTTCAGATCCGTGCCGCAGATTCCGCAAGTGTGCACCCGCAGGAGCAATTCGCCGGGCCCGATCTGGGGCACCGGGACGGTCTCCAGGCGAACGTCATTCACGCCGCGATAGACGGCAGCCAGCATGGTGGCAGGAATGGCCTGCTTGTTCTCCGCGATTGCGAGTTCTCCAGCTATGGCCATAGTCGAATTTGAAGGTCCTGCTTCAATTCTGATTCCGTCCCCCGGAACTTGGATGCAAGCCAGGTTCCGGGTCCCCTAAGTCTTCAGGTTCCTGGTTATATTGTTCCAGCCATTGGCAAAGCGCAGCCGCTGCCTTGTTACTATTTCTGGCCAGCCGCAGCACCCTGAGCCAAAGCCAGGGGCGGAGGGCTACGAACCCGGCAAAGGCTGCGGTGCGAAACTGCCCAGCGCCGGTGACGAATTGACTGAGCGGCGGCATCTCAAAATCGGCTTCGTCGGAAATCGCTTTGAGCCCGACGAAGGTGATGTCGTGCGCCTGGGCGCCGCGCGCCACGGCAGCCGCTTCCATATCCACCGCGTGCGCCCAGTAGGCCTCCGCCAACTTCGCTTTCTGCTGGACACTGACAGGTTGGTCAACACTGACCAGCACCCAATGTCCCACCGCGGCTTCGACCCTGCTTCCATCTTTGGCATCGATCACGCAGACCGGAGCCAGCACCGTGCCCACCTTCAGCGTGGAGTCGAGCGCCCCGGCGAAGCCGACAGACTGCACCAGAACCGGTGCATACAGATTGATGATGGCTTCAGTGGCTCGCCGGGCCGCCTCCGACCCGATGCCGCCGCAAACCAGCACGGCGCGTTCGTTCTCAAAAAACCTGTACTTGCGGCCGTCGAATTCACGTTCGACTGCCTTCCAGTGCTTGATCAGCGGGCGCACTTCGCGCTCCAGGGCAGCTACGATCGCGATTTTGGCGGTATTCGGCAACGTTACTCCCTGCGCAGCCTTCGGCGATCAGTCATGCCCGGGCGCTCGCGGTCGACTCTCCCACAAATACCAGGCACTCGTTGGGATCTCCGATGTGGAATTCGGTCATTCCATACTCCCGGTCAAACAAATCCCGTATTCGATAGCGGTCCTTGAATGTCTTCACATGCTCCCACAGCGCCTGGATGCCGGAAACCTCGATGTACACCTCGGTGTGTCCTCGCACGCACTTCATGACTTCTTCGGATGCAGCCTTCATGAAGTGAATGGTCTGGCCATCTCGTGCCACGATCGAATACCCCGGCGATTTCATCGTCGGCGTGAAACCGAGCACGTTTTGATAAAACGCAATGGTCTCGTCCATGTCCGCCACCGCCAGCATCGGGCTAATCCGCTTCGCGATCGTGGGAGTACTCACTTTCTTGACCTCAACTGGCTTCGGAACCTCAGGCATATCCGTTCGTCTGAAACCACTCGACCGCCCGGCGCAGGGCGTCATCCACCGGCACCGTTTTCCATCCCAGATCGCGCTCCGCCTTGCTTGAAGACACGAACATCTTCTTTCGGCCCATGCGGACAGCGTCAATCGTGGCGCGAGGTTCGCGATTAAGGATGTGTCCTGTAACCACCTGATCGACCACGCCGGTCGCCAGAGCGACCACGTACGGAACCCTTATCTTCGGTGACGGCAGTCCGGTAATAACCGCGAGCTTGTCGAGAATCTGCTTCAGGGTGAGGTTCTCGCCGCCCAGGATGTAACGTTCCCCGCTTCTTCCCTTCTCCAGGGCGGTCACGTGACCCTTGGCACACTCAGCCACATCCACCAGATTCAACCCGGTATCCACATAAGCGGGAAACTTTTTCTTGAGAAAATCAACCACGATCCGCCCGGTGGGCGTTGGCTTGATGTCGCGCTCGCCCACCGGAGTCGTCGGATTGACTACCACCACATCCATTCCCGATCTTCCGGCCGCGATCGCGATTTCTTCCGCCATGAACTTCGAACGCTTGTAGGGGCCAATCATATTGCTCAGGGAAACCGGCGACTCCTCGTTGGCCAGGTGGCCATTCGATTGAAATCCCATGGTCGCAACGCTCGAGGTATAAACCACCCGGCGCACTTTGCCTTCCCGCGCCGCGTCCAGAATCGCCTTTGTGCCCTCAACGTTCGAGCGGTACATTTCTTGCGGATCGCGGACCCAGAGGCGATAGTCGGCGGCGACATGAAATACCACATCGCATCCCGCCACGGCTTTCTTGAGGGACGCGGCCTCGCGCAGGTCGCCAATCACTTGTTCGGCCTGCAATTCCTGAATGTTCCGGAGATCGCTGCCGGAACGGACCAGGAGCCGAAGGTCCGCGCCTTGCGCGGCCAGAGCGCGGGCCACATGACTGCCCACAAATCCCGTCGCGCCGGTGACGAAGGCCAGCATTTGGCATTTTGCACTTGGCAATTGGCCCGAAGCGTTGCGCCTTCGACGTGCAAGGCTAAATGCCAAGAGCCAATTGCCAACTGCTAAGCACTGCTTCTCTCCGCCATCACTTTCTTGTACGTGGTCAGCGCGATCAGGGGGAAGTATTGCCGATACATGTGGTACATCAGGTAGAACACGCGCGGGAAACCGGTGCCGGTGTAGTAGGGCTCGTCCCAGGAGCCGTCTTTCTTTTGCGCCCGCAGCAGGTAGGCGATGCCTCGCACCACGCAGTCGCTGCGCGTGTCATGAGCGGCCAACAATCCCATAATCGCCCACGCGGTCTGCGACGGCGTACTGGGACCGACTCCCTTGGTATTGGGATCGTCGTACGAACCGCAAGTCTCTCCCCATCCGCCATCCGGGTTCTGTACCATGCGCAGCCACTCAGCGGCCTGCTGCACATAGGGTTCGTGATGATCGATTTCCATGGCCTCCAGGCCGCGCAGCACCAGCATGGTGCCGTAGATATAGTTGACGCCCCAACGTCCGAACCAGGAACCATCGGGTTCCTGTTCCGCGCGGATAAACTTGAGCGCCTTCTGCACCGCAGGGTGACTCTTGTCGTATCCGTAAGTCGCCAGCATCTCCAGGATGCGGCCCGTGATGTCGACCGTCGCCGGATCGAGCATGGCGTTATGGTCGGCAAAGGGCACGTACTGGAACACCATACGGTCGTTGTTCTTGTCGAATGAAGCCCAGCCTCCATTGCGGCACTGCATGGAGAGTATCCAGTCAATGGCGCGCTGCACCGATTCGCGCTGATAGCGCCCGTTGGGGTGCTCCACATGACCGAGGCCCAGGCAGACCATGGCGCTGTCGTCCACGTCAGGATAGAACTCGTTGTTGAATTCGAAATACCACCCGCCGGGCAGGCCGGCCTTGTTCTTTACTTTCCAATCGCCGGCCACGCGTACCTGCTTCTGCAGGATCCAGTCAGCGCATTTCACCATGCGGGGATCGCCGGCTGGCACTCCGCTCTCGCCTAACGCGAACAACGCGTAGGCGGTGTCCCATACCGGCGACTTGCAGGGCTGCATGCGGAAAGTGTCTTTTTCCTCGATGCCCAGTTTTTCGAACTCATCCATGGCGCGGATCACCTGCGGATCGTCCACGGAATGTCCCAGGCAGCGCAAGGCGATAATCGAATTCATCATGGAGGGGAAGATGGCGCCCAAGCCATCGCTCATCTCGAAGTGTTCCAGCATCCATTTCTCCGCGACCTTCAATGCGACCGAACGCAGCGGCCGGATGTGCACCCGCTCAAACCAGTGAGTCAGGCGGTCGAGCGAGAGGAAGAAGTTGCGCCATGAAAACAGCTTCTTGTCCCACCGCAAATGCATGCGCGACCGATCGCGCCCGCCCACAAACAACTCTTCGACGCCCAACTCCTCGGGGACCTTCTTAAACGGTTTCTTGGCGTAGCAAATGGACAGCGGCACCAGGATGGCGCGTGACCATGAAGAAATCTCGTAGATGTTGAACCAGAACCATTTGGGGAACAGGACGATTTCGGGCGGAATAGCGGGGACGGCGTCGTAATCGTACTGCCCGAAAAAGCAGAGGTAAATCTTGGTAAAGGTATTGACCTCGGTAACGCCGCCCATTTCCAAAATCTTTTTGCGGGCACGCACCAGGTCGGGGTGCTCGGCGGCATAGCCCGCGAGCTTCAATCCGAAATAGCACTTGACCGACGCGCTGATATTGGATGGGCCGCGGAAGTAGATGCCCCATCCGCCATCTTCGTTCTGATGTTGCAGGATGTAACGCGCAGCTTTCGCCATGCGCTCGGGATTGCCCGTCCCCAGCAGGACATGCAACACGATGTAATCAGCTTCGAGCGTGGCGTCGGCTTCTAATTCACCGCACCAGTAGCCTTCTTCATGCTGCTCGGAAAACAGGCAGTTGCGTGCGCCATCGATGGCTGCGGCCACCCGGCTGGTGAGGTCATCAATTTTTCCGAAACGCATCTGCGGCGCAGACGCGGGAGACAGGGAGGAGGAGGTATCTTCCATAATTTGCGATTGCTACTCCACCGCCGCCCCACTGGGCGCGGCGGCAATAGCTTCCACGATTTCAGGAGGCAAGCCGAACCTCACGTTCTCCGGCATGACCTCGACTTCCTGCACGTTGGCGAAGCCTTCGGTACCCAGAAACTTCACGACTTCCTCGACCAGGCATTCCGGGGCGGAAGCGCCCGCGGTCAGCGCGATCGTCTTCACCCCCTCCAGCCATTCCGGCCGGATATTGCGGAAGCTGTCTATTAGATGCGATCCCGTGCCCAGGTTGCGCGCAACTTCCACCAGGCGATTGGAATTGGAACTGTTGTCAGAGCCCACCACCAGCAGCAGGTCAGCGTCTGAAGCGACATGTTTTACCGCCACCTGTCGGTTTTCAGTGGCATAACAGATATCCTGCGCAGCGGGTCCCTTGATGTTCGGAAAGCGCTGGCGCAGCGCGGCAATGATGTCCCGGGTCTCATCCAGGCTCAAAGTGGTCTGGGTCAGGTAAGCCACACGGCTGGGGTCAGCCACGGTCAGCGAAGCCACTTCGTCCGGCGAGCCCACAACCTGGGTCACGACCGGCGCCTCGCCCAGCGTTCCGATGACTTCATCATGGTCGCGGTGGCCGATCAGGATCAGGGAATAGCCCTCTTTGGCGAACTTAACCGCTTCCACGTGGACTTTAGTGACCAAGGGACAGGTCGCATCGATCACGCGCAATCCCCGGTGTTCGCTGGCCTCGCGCACTTCGGGCGAGACTCCGTGGGCGCTGTAGATCACCCGTTCCCCATTTGGGACTTCTTCCACGCTGTCCACGAAAATGGCGCCTTTGCTCTGCAATTCTTCAACCACGAAGCGGTTGTGAACGATCTCCTTGCGGACATAAATCGGGGGACCGAAGGCTTCGAGAGCGATGCGAACAATATCAATGGCCCGCACCACGCCCGCACAGAAGCCGCGGGGTTTGAGCAAAAGCAACGTCTTTTCGTCCGGATAAGGGGCCATAATCTGCCTTCTCAGGGTACACGTTCCCTAGGGATAATTAGCTATTAGACTATCGGAGAAGTACCCAGTTGGTCAACGTAAGCCGTAGAAAGGCCTAGGATTAGCAGCGATTGGATGTTTCTCGGCAGCGAACGGGAATGCCCCTCTAGGCATTGGTCTTCAGCATCTGCTCGGCATGCTTGCGCGAGGTCTCAGTCAGCTTGGCGCCGCTCAACATGCGGGCGACTTCCTCGGTGCGCGCTTCTCCGGTAATGAGGTGGACGCCGGTGCGGGTGCGTCCACCGACCGCCTTTTTTTCGATCAGGTAGTGATGGTCGGCAAAGGTGGCGATCTGCGGCAGGTGGGTGACGCAAAGGACCTGGTTCGACCGGGACAGGCTCTTCAGTTTCTTGCCCACCGCCTCGGCCGCCCGGCCCCCGATTCCGGTGTCGATTTCGTCAAAGACCAGGGTACGCTGCGCCCCTGAACTGCGCTTTTTGCCGGATGCGGCCTCAACGCTCGCTTTAAGGGCCAGCATGACGCGAGACAGCTCCCCACCGGACGCGATGTGTTCCAGTTGCCGCAAGGGCTCGCCTGGATTCGTGGCGATCATGTACAACACCTGGTCGAAGCCGGCCGCAGTCCAGTTCCCTTCTTCGTCGGTGCCGCTGACTTCGATTCGGAAACTGGACTTCATGGCCAGGTCGTTAATTTCAGCCTCGACCAGCTTCTCCAGTTTGCGTGCGGCTTCGTAGCGCTTCTTCGAAATGGTGCGGGCTGCAGCGAGGTACTGCTCGGCCGCGTGCTCCAATTCGCCGCGAAGCTGGCGGAGGACTTCATCCTTGTTTTCCATCTCTGAGAGCTTGCGGCTGACTTCGGCCCCGTGGTTCATTACATCTTCGAGGGTGGGACCATACTTGCGCTTTAGCCGGTCCATGGCGGCGAGCCGGTCTTCCACTTCGGCCAGATGTTCGGGAGAGGCTTCAATACCTCCGGCATAGTCGCGCAGGCTGGCGCCGACGTCTTCCACGCTGATGCGGGCGGTCTCGAGCGTGGCCATGGTCTCCTGAAATTTGGGTTCGTAGCGGGCCAGTTCTTCGATGTGCTTCTGCGCGGTTCGCAATGACGCCGAAGTCGATGCGTTGCCTTCGTACAGCAAATCGAAGGCGTTCATGGCCGCGCTGTGGATTTTCTCGGCATTGGCCAGGACGCGCTTCTCGGTTTCGAGGCGCTCGTCCTCTCCCGGCTGCAGCCTGGCTTCCTCAATCTCGCGCGCCTGAAAGGTCCACAGATCGAGCAGACGCAGGCGGTCCTGCTCATCGCGCTGCAGTTCTTCGATACGACTGTTGATATTCTTCCATTTGGAGAATGCTTCCGCGATCACGTCGATCTGAATATTGGCAAAGGTATCGAGCAGGCGCAGGCGCGTGGATGCGTCGAAAGACAGCAGCGATTCGTTTTGGGCGTGAATCGTGGCGAGGTACGGCGCCAGCTGGCGCAGAACCGCCACAGTCGCAGGCTGGTTGTTGACGAAAACGCGGCCCTTGCCGCCAGCCGCAATCTCACGACGCAAGATGACGGATTCATCTTCCTGGTCGATGCCGTTGTTTTCGAGGATTTGAGCGACCGTCTTTTCCGCTCCGCCTTCGACTTCAAAGACCGCGGAAATCGTGGCTTTGTCGGCTCCGGAGCGAATCACGTTCGCGGATGCCTTGTCCCCCAACAGAAGCGCCAACGCATCAATCAGAATGGATTTTCCGGCGCCGGTTTCGCCGGTCAGCAGGTTCAGTCCAGGAGCGAACTCCACCGCCAGGTTGTCTATGACCGCGTAGTTTTCGAGTCGCAGTTCGACCAGCACCGGCGTCCTGAAAGACGGAACTATGAGTTGAACAAAGTTGAGCGCAGGATAGCATGAATCACGACATAGCATGAATCACGACGAAGATCGCGTATCTCTGATTGGATGTCATCCTGAGCGCAGCGAAGGACCTATGCATTCCGCGCCCGCCTGCATTTGCGCCGCTAGTGCACGCGCAAAAGAAGCGCGGAACCAGACCATGGGCAGGATCGGGCACCGCCATCGTCGGGCAAATGCACAGGTCCTTCGTCGGGAACCCTTCGCAGCGCGAAGGGTTCCGCGTCCTCAGGATGACAGAAGCGCAAGCTCTAGCTCGCCCTCCGCTTTGCATCCCGTTCCGAGGCCGTCTCGGACGCCGGCGAACTCTTGCACGTCGCGCAGACCGCAACGATTTCGTGGCGGCGCTGGCGCAGGCGGTCTTCAAATGTGTCCCAGCGCCGGCTCGGACCACTGGGGTCCACGCCGAGTGAGGTTTCTGTTCTCATCGGCGTAACCTCCGACATGGCCTCTTCTTCTTCGTCATCGCTCGAAGGCAGACGTCCCGACCCGGCATCAATCTGTTGTTGGGTGGTGGGGGTGATATTGCGGTCGGTGGCTACGCGGTGCATGATTGGGTTCGCTTCCCACCGGGAACGGTAACGCCCATCGTAATCAGCCCATTTCTCGTCGGACTCAAGATGCGATTCGTCGTAAGGCGGGAAGCTCTCGATCTGGTGCTGGGTAAGATCGACCTGGAAGTCTTGCTCGTGATTCATCGATGGCCGAAGCGCCTGCGGAGGCACGAGGAACTTCTTGCTGGACAACCAGCCTCCGGTATCCACCACCGCGTAGCGGATCTCGCCCGTGGAGTGATCGAAAATTACATCGTCAATTTTGCCCAATTTTTCGTCGCCCGGGCCATAGACCTTGGAACCCCGGACTTCAGCGGCGGTTTCATCTGCGCCAGTGAAGCGATAATCGCGGAGCGTACCGTAATGCGTCATTTTCCCTCCTTGGGATATTTCTGAGTGCCCTCAAACACCTGGCTACAGTCTTTAAGATGCCAAGCTTAGGCGTCGCGTTTTTGCACAGACAGACGGGTTGATGGATCGTGTTCACCCGCGAATTAGGCTGTCCCCATGGTCTATAATCGAACCAGGAATCCTCCTAAAAACAATGAATCTGCATCTTTTGCTGGCAGCAGCGGGCGGCGGCGAAATTATTGACTTGGTGGGTGAAACCGGCCCCGTCGCCAAGGTTGTATTACTTATTCTCCTGATCTTCAGCCTGGTTTCCTGGGCCATCATTCTTTCCAAGTGGAGCGTGTTGCGCCGGGCGCGAGTGCAAAGCGGCCGCTTTGTGCGCGCCTTCCGCAAGGCCCAGCGCTTGCAGGATGTGGGCGCGGTGGCGGAGCAGTTTCGCCCCAGCCCGCTGGTGGGTGTGTTTGAGGGCGGTTTTGAGGAGTACCGTCGTCAGGGCGCCGTGGCCAATGGCATCATCCGGAGTCCGCTGGCGATACAGCGCGCCATGCAGATTGCGAACTCGGAAGAGTTGACCCGCTTTGAGCGCAACCTGCCCTGGCTTGCCATAACCGGCGCGGTCACTCCGTTTGTCGGCCTGTTTGGGACGGTCTGGGGCATCATTGACGCTTTCCATGGCCTGGGCACGGCGGGCGCAGCGACGCTGCGCGCAGTCGCGCCGGGAATCTCCGAAGCGCTGATTACGACCGCCGCCGGACTGGTGGCCGCCATCCCGGCCGTCATTGCCTACAATCTGATTGGCGGCTCGATTCGCGAACTGGCGGCCCGCGGCGACGACTTTGCCATGGAAGTATTGAACGCCGTCGAGCGCCAGCAGCCGCAGCCCGCCTACCGCACCGCCGAAGCTCCGGGGGTGCAGCGGTAATGGCCTTTACGGCTTCGAACGGACGAACTCAAACTTCCCTCTCCGACATCAACATCACCCCGCTGGTGGACGTGGTCTTAGTCCTGCTGATCATCTTCATGGTGACCGCCCCGGTGCTGCAATCCGGCATCGAAGTAAATGTCCCCCGAACCCGGACCGTGAAAGAGATCACCGAAGAACGCCTGGTCATCAGCATCAACAAACAGCAGCGGGTTTTTCTGGGCAACGACGCCATCAACATTAACGAAATCGGCGCCCGGCTCAAACAGAAGATTCGCGATCCTCAGCATCAGTCCATCTTCGTCCGCGCCGATGAAGATGTGCCCTTCGGCGCCTTCGCAACCGTCATGGACGCGGTCAAATCGTCCGGCATCACCAACGTAAGCATCGTCACTCAACCTCTGGACGCCCATGGCAGCAAACGCTGAGATTTTCTTCGAACACGATCGCTGGGGACGCAACCTCACGTGGTCGCTCGGGTTGCACATCGCCATCGCTGGGGCCATCGTGCTCTATGCCGTGGTCGCGCCCAGCAGCAGTGGTGAAGGTTGGGGCGCGGGCGGTGGCGGCGATGCCATGGGCGTGACCCTGGTGAGTACAGTTCCTCTCCCAGCCAATCCGATAAAGACGCAGAACGTTCTGGCCAACGATTCGAAGGGACTGGCGGAGTCCCAGCCCAAGCCGGTGGAGAAAGAGCCGGACGCGATTCCGATCCCGGACAAGGCCGCCAAGATCAAGCCCGTGCCCAAGACCAGCGCCAGTCACGAGAAGCCGAAGCCCGAGCCGGTCGTTGAGGCCGACAATGTAGTTCCCTTCGGACAGGGCGGGCCGGTCAGCGGACCCTACGGCACCTTCAGCGCCCCCGGAGCCAAAGGCGGTTTCGGCTTCACCGGTGGGGGCGGCGACTTCGGCTCGCGCTATGCCTGGTATGTGCGCGTGGTGCAGCAGAAGGTTTCCGAGAACTGGCTGAAATATGAAGTGGACCCGAGCATCACCAATGCACAAAGGGTATACGTCACTTTCGACGTGATGCGCGACGGTCATCCTGCGAACGTGCAAGTGGAGCAGTCAAGCGGTGTTCCATCGCTCGATCAATCGGCGACGCGGGCCATCCAGCGCATTGACACTTTTGGTCCCTTGCCCTCGGATTATGCCGCGAATAAGGTGTCGGTAGAGTTCTGGTTCGATTACAAAAGATAGATAGTTAGCTTTCGGCTCCACGCGTTAGCAGGTTTCGAGTTAAAGGACATCCTCATTAATGAAGCGATTTTTCACATTCTTCTTACCTCTGTTTTTGTTGACCTCGAGCTTTGCCCAGGACTGGATTCGTACCGGTACGGGACTCGGCGTGGAAAAAGTGCGGCTCGCAGTTCCCGATTTCAACGCCTCCACCCAGGACGCTAAGAATGCCGACCTGCTGAAGGCCTTCAACGAAACCCTGTGGAACGATCTCGACAATGCCGGCATTTTCGACATGGTCTCGAAAAGCTTCTACCCGCTCGGACAAATTGGCACTCCCGCGGATGTGAAGTTCGAGGGCTGGAGCGCGCCACCGCCCAACGCCGCCATGCTGGCTTTTGGCAACCTGGGCGTGTCCGGCAATAACATGACCGTGCAGGGCTGGCTCTACGATGTGAAGAATGTCACCTCGCCGCAGGTGCTGGGCAAGCAGTATCAGGATGCCGCCACCAACGACGCCGCCCGCACCACGGCCCACAAATTTGCCGATGAGATCATCTTCCGCCTGGGCGGCGGCATCCAGGGCATCGCGGAAAGCAAAATCTATTTTGTCAGCAGCCGCAGCGGGCACAAGGAAATCTGGGCCATGGATTACGACGGCGCCAACCAGCACGCCGTCACCCATTTAGGATCGATTTCGTTGTCTCCCCGGGTTTCTCCCGACGGTTCCCGGATCGCCTTCAGTTCATTGACCAAGGCGGGTTGGGAAATTCTGATGTATTCGCTCGACCTGAACCGCATGGTTTCGTTTCCCCGTTTCGGTGGCACCAACCTGTCTCCAGCGTGGAGCGCGGACGGAACCAAAATAGCCTTCTCTTCCTCGCGCAGCGGAGATCCGGAGATTTATAGCGTGGATTCTTCGGGAGGAAACCTGAAGCGCCTTACATCCTTTAAGGGCCCGGATGTTTCTCCGGCGTGGAACCGGAAGACCGGGGCGCAGATTGCGTGGGTCAGCGGGCGGACGGGATTGCCGCAGGTTTACACCATGGAGGCCGACGGCACCAATGTGCAGCGGCTCACCGACCAGGGCTATGCGGTCTCTCCGGCATGGTCGCCGAATGGGCAGTTCCTGGTGGTTTCCTGGATGCGCAGGTATGGCCCGGGAGCGCCGGGGGCGCAGGACATCTACATCATGGACATCGCCAGCAAGCAGTGGGTGCAGCTAACGCATGACGGCGGACGAAACGACTTCCCATACTGGTCACCGGACGGAAGGCACATCATTTTCCAGTCCAGCCGTGCAGGCAGCCTTCAGATATGGACCATGTTGGCCGATGGTACCAACCAGAAGCAACTGACTTTTGCGGGCGCCAACAGTCAACCCAACTGGAGTTGGAAGTGATTTTATGAAGCGATTTTCAGGAATGAAATCTTCAGCAATGAAGTCTGGAATCATATTTGCCGTTTTTGCAGTTAATTCCCGGAAGAGGCGGAGCACGATTTCCCCTCACCGGACCTGAGCCGGGCGCAATCACTGCGCACCAAGAGTACGGAGGAGCAGAGTGAACCAACGAAGACTGAGATGGATGATGTTAGCGTTCGTCCTGATGACGATCATGACGCTAGGCGCCTGCAAGAAGAAAGTAGCGCCCCCGCCACCGCCGCCACCCCCACCACCGGCCGCGCCGACCGCTTCGCTCACGGCCAATCCCAACACGGTCGAGAAGGGCGGGTCCACCGCTTTGACCTGGGAGACCAGTAACGCGACCGACGTCAGCATCGACGGCGTGGGCGCCGTGCAACCCAGTGGGTCGCAGAGCGTGACCCCGGCCGACTCCACCACCTACACCTTGACCGCCAAGGGAGCGGGTGGAACCCAGACGGCCACGGCACGGGTCACCGTGACCTCGCCGCCTCCTCCGCCGCCGCAACCGTCGGCCACCGAGGAAGAACTGTTCTCACAGACCGTGAAGGACATCTACTTCGACTACGACAAGAGCGATGTCAACGCGGATCAGCAAGCCGCCATGCAGGGCGATATCGAGTTCCTCAAGCAGCATCCCAACATCAGCTTCACGGTCGAGGGACACTGCGACGAACGGGGCTCGACGGAATACAACCTGGCCCTGGGTGACAGCCGCGCCAACTCCGTGCGCAATGCCCTGGTCCAGGGAGGCGTCGCCGCCGACCACGTCAAGACCATCAGCTACGGCAAAGAGAAGCCCTTCTGCACGGAGTCGAACGAGCAGTGCTGGCAGCAGAACCGGCGCGGTCATTTCGTGTACGGGAAATAGGAGTCTTGTAGCGCCGGCGTTTCGCCGGCTGTCGCGAGGGCGTCTCGTCCTCGCCCGCTCGGAGGTAGCGATTTTGCCTCCCGGCCGCCCCATGTCGGCGCTACATCACTGCTTCGTCCTCTGGCCCGGACGCGGTCCACACTCTTCGCATCGTAGGTATTGAAATATGAAAAACCATCGATATTCCGTCTTACTCGCTCTTGTTGCCCTGCTCTGTTCCGCCATGACGCCCGCATGGGGCGTAAACAAGGAAATGGTGCAACTGCAGACCCAGGTGCAGGACCTGCAGGACAGAATTGCGCACATGCAACAATCGTTTGACGAACGCATGGGCGTGATGCAGCACCTGATTGAACAAAGCACCGACCGAGCCAACAAGGTCGCTACTTCAGTCACCGATCTTCAGACCACTCTGCAGAAACAACAGGGCGAGAGCGGGGCCCATGCCGACCAGCTTTCGGGCCAGATCCAGTCCCTGAACGACACACTGGATGAACTCAAGGCCAGGCTGGGCAAAGTAAGCAAGCAGCTGGAGGACATGCAAGCCGCCCAGCAAAGCATCGCGGTTCAGCAGACCCAGCAACAGCAGCAGGCGGCAGCCGCCCCACCACCCGACGTTCTCTACAACAATGCCCTGCGCGACTACCAGGCGGGAAAAAACGATCTGGCAGCGCAAGAGTTTGGGGATTACGTGAAGTTTTACCCCAATACGGATCTGGCGGGGAACTCGAATTTCTACCTGGCCGACATCCAATTCAAGCAGGGGAACTACGCGGCGGCGGTCAAGAGTTATGACCAGGTTTTGCAGGCCTTCCCGGATGGCAACAAGGCTGCATCGGCCGAACTGAAAAAAGGTCTGGCCCTGGTCGAGTTGGGGCAACAGGAAGCTGGAATTGCCGCCCTTCGCCACGTGATGCAACGCTATCCCAAGTCGAACGAAGCTCTGCAGGCCCGGGACCGGCTGCGTAAGCTGGGCGTGGCTACGACCGGAGCTGCCCGGAAACCGCAGTAAATGGGTTGCGTCGGCGCGCTTGGTGGCAGTTCCTCCGCGCCCCGGCCCGGCGCTTACGCGCCTGTATGTTTGCGATGATGGCGGCGGTGACTACGGCGGCGCTCATGATGCCGCTTGGCGTTATTCTTGGCTTCGCGGCGGTGCGCCGCTACGCTGGCATGCGCTTGCTGACCCGGCGACATCTGTCCCCAACCGGCCAGCGTCAAGAGCATGATTGCTGAAAGCGCCAGTAGCAGAGGCTTCATCCAGCCCTCCTCACTTATTTCATCAAATCTACACGATTAACTCTTCCCACAGGCAAAAGTTTCGCGATAGGCTAACCAAGCCGGGCCGAAGCCACCTCGTGCCTGGATGAGGACACTCCATGACTGATTCGCGAAACGATCTGGACGCCGCTCTCGCCGACGATCAGGACCGGGGCAAAGGCGCCGTTGAGCAAGATAGGCCACAAGAGCCCGACAATACTTCCATGGCGGGCCAACTCGGACATCGTGACCAGGACCCGATGTTGAAATCTTCGGATACGGATTTTCCCGAGCCAGGCGGTAGCCCGGAACACTCCGGCGAACCCACCGAGGCAGTGACCGAGGCAGAGACTAAGAAGCGCGGCGCGGCCTAGGGGCTAGTCTGGTTTCGGCCATCGCGTGCGCGGATCGAGTCGCGGTGATTTTGAGTAGCGCCGCCGTGCCGGCGGCTGTCGTAGGGGCGCTACATGAGGCTCTACTCACCCTTTTCTTTTTCCTTGTGTCCGAGATCGAGGCCAAAAGAGGGGTGCTCCCGCTGGCCCGTAATTTTGATCGGCACCTCGGTTTGGCCGTTCTTGCGGAAAAAGGGATCGACCGCCTTCAGCACGAAAGACTTCATGCCAGTCATGGTCTGCGAAATCTTGGCCTGCATCTTCAGTTTGCCATGAAAGTCCAGGTCTTCTTTATCCAGTCCGTACGTGCCGTTTAGAGCGACCTGCGCTCCGGTGACAGTAAAGGTCAGACCGCGGAAACTGATCACGCCGTTGTCCAGTACGAAGTTCCCCTTCAGCTGCGACACACTGCTGCCTGCGTCTTTGTTTTCCGGCTGCCCTTGAGCCTTCCGGCTCAAGCTCTCGATTTTTGCCGTCACCTCCGGGCTGGTGAATTGTGCCTGCTCCACATCGAACTTTCCGTCCAGATTCAAGCGCTCGGAGAGATCGCCCTTCCCCGGAGGCAGATCGAACCTGGTGTGAAAGTTGATAGTGCCGGTCAGCAGAGGTTTGTCGGCCTTCACGGCCAGGCGCAGCAAGTCTTCGAGTCGGCCCTTGTCGACTGTCACGTCCAGCGTGATTTCCTTGCCATTCTTGTCCGGGGATTTCACTATGCCGCCCTGGGCAACGATGACCGTATTCAGCAAGTGGGCAGTCACCGGGTGCAGCAGTGTGTCCCCGTTGGTGCCATCCACGGTGGCGCTGAAAACTGTTTCCAGATCGAGAGGATGCCCGCCGATGGTGACCGTGAAGTCCGGGGTCGAGGTCTTGCCCTCGACTTCAATTTTCTCCAGCACGCCGCCAAACTTCCCTCGCGAAGACAGGATGCCGCTGATCCCTTTGAATACGCCCAGGTCAGCTTTGTCGAAGGTATATTCCGCCGCCAGCGGCGTCTGGCCCGGATCGTCGGGGCTCCAGGGCCCGAAAGTCCCCTGGGTGTCGATTTCACCAGGGGGAACCGCGTTGGTGAGCTGCGCGGTAAATTGCGCGGGACGGTCGAGACCGACCGAATGCATCACCAGATGGTGAATGGCAAACACGTGGGGATCTTTATCGGCGGACTTGGGCAGCAGGCGAAGCTCCGCGTCGTCGGACACAATTTCTCCGATCAGGACCGGCATGTTTCGCGCCTTTGACCAATCCTGCTTTTTCCGTTCGCCCTTGGGCGGGATCTGGATGGTCAGTCCCTTAAGCTTGACGTGGCGGATCTTCCACGGTTTCCCGATCAGTCCGAGGATGCCGGCTTCCGCCGAGAATTCGCCGATCGAAATCAAGGGAGGAACGTCCGTGCGGCCGTCATGGCGAAGCACCAGCCCGGAGCCCTCGATCCGCGCTCCCGGAAACAGGTGGACGTGAAACTCCTTGAGTTCCACCTCGGCGTGGAATTTCTGGCCAAGCATCTCCACGACCTTCTTGTGCAGATACGGATTGGAGAGATGGATTCCGGTCACGATGAGAGCCACAAGGACGACAGCTACCAGCGATATTACGACCAGCAGTGTCCGATTTGCCGCTGTGGTTCGAGTTTCAGTCATTTGCATCGATTCTCTGACCCGTTTTCGGAGCCAGAGGTTGGCGGAGGCATGTTAGTAAACTTGATGAACCTGCGCGCGATGCAGAGCCGGCCGCGTCGTCTTTGCGAACCCACGAGCCGCGAGTCAATGCAAGCGAGGGATCAATAACTGCAATTGCGCACCAGCAATCTTACAGTAAGTCGCCGATCCTGCTGGTTTCGTTGACTTGTCTTTGCATTCCTCCTACCATGTCGGCACTCCATGATCGGGCAGACTATCTCGCATTACCGCATTACCGAGAAGCTTGGCGGCGGCGGGATGGGCGTAGTGTACAAAGCCGAAGACACCGAGTTGGGCCGCTTCGTGGCTCTTAAATTTTTACCCGATGAACTGTCGCGAGACCCGCAAGCACTGGAGCGCTTTCGCCGGGAGGCGCGGGCGGCGTCGGCGCTCAATCATCCCAATATTTGCACCATCTACGAAATCGGCAAACATGGCGAGCAATCTTTTATCGCCATGGAATTTCTGGACGGGGTCACGCTGAAACATCTCATCGCGGGAAAGCCGTTAGAGATTGAAACTGTGCTCCCACTTGCCATTGAGATTGCCGACGGGCTGGATGCCGCGCATTCGCAGGGCATCGTTCACCGCGACATCAAGCCGGCAAACATTTTTGTCACCAAGCGTGGGCACGCCAAGGTGCTGGATTTCGGGCTGGCCAAGGTCTCGCCCATTGCCAGCGCGTCCGGCCAGGCCGCATCGGCGAACACGATAACGGCTGTAAACGATGAACAGCACCTGACCAGCCCCGGCTCTACGCTGGGCACCATTGCTTACATGTCACCGGAGCAGGCGCGAGGGAAAGAATTGGATCCCCGCAGCGATCTGTTCTCGTTCGGAGCGGTGCTGTACGAGATGACGACGGGCACGTTGCCCTTCCGCGGGGAGAGTTCCGCCATGATCTTCAAAGCCATTCTGGATGCCGAACCCACTTCGGCGGTGCGACTGAATCCCGATCTGCCGGCAAAGCTGGAAGAAATCATCGATAAGGCACTCGAAAAAGATCGCGACCTGCGTTACCAGTCGGCGGCGGAATTGCGCGCCGACCTGAAGCGGCTGAAGCGCGACCAGGAATCGGGACGGTCGAGCACGGCAGTCTCCGCAGAGAGCGCTCAGCTTTCCTCCGCATCGTCATCCATAACCGGGTCAAGCGGCCTTTCGAGTGCGGCGGTCGTCTCCCAGCCCGCGCGGTCGGACTGGAAAAAGTGGGCAGTGGCTGGCGGCGGCCTGGCTCTGGCCGCCGTTGCGTCGCTGTTCTACCTTCAGTCTCGCCCTCTGCCTCCGCCCAGGGTTTCGGGCTACGTACCGCTCACTCACGACGGGAATGAAAAGCATCTCAGCGGAACGGACGGGACACGCCTTTATTTTGAGGACGTTACTGCCGCGGGTTGGAGCATAGCGCAGGTATCCGGTACGGGCGGGGAGGTGGCGCGCGTCGCCGCTCCCACTCCCACCATGAGGGCGCTTGCCGTTTCCCCCGACGGGGCCAACTTGCTCGTCGCAGACGAAGCGGGCACGACGTGGAAAGGACCACTTTGGTCATTGCCCGTGCTCGGCGGGTCGCCTCGGAAGCTGGGAAATGCGATTGCGCAGGCCGCTGCATGGTCGCCGGACGGGCAAAAGATTGTTTTCGCCGACGGGCACGACATATTCGTGGCAAAGAACGATGGCTCCGAGTCGTACAAGCTGGTCTCCGCGCAGGATCGGGTTTTTGATTTGGTTTGGTCCCCCGATGGCACCGTGATTCGATTCAGCATCGCCGCTGATGATGGATCTTTGTCTGGTCGGTCTTCGCTTTGGCAGGTTTCGGCCAACGGAACGAACCTCCATCCCTTGCTCCCGACCGGTCATGCCCCTCTCGGCGAATGTTGCGGCCAATGGACCGCAGACGCAAAATATTTTGTTTTTCAGTCCCAAGGAAATATCTGGGCCCGTGCAGAAAAGGGGAGTTGGTTTGGAAAAGCCGATGGCCAGCCCACGCAAGTGACCTCTGGGCCGATGGCCTTCTCCTCGCCTGTGCCCAGCAAGGATGGCAAGAAGCTGTTCGTGGTGGGAGCGTTGGCGCGTGGCGAACTGGATCGCTATGACGGGAAGGCCGCTGCTTTTGTTCCGTTTCTCTCCGGAATTTCCGCGGATAGCGTCAGCTTCTCCAGGGATGGGCAGCGGGTCGCTTACGTTAGCTTTCCCGATGGGGCACTCTGGATCAGCAAACTAGACGGGAGCCAGCCACTCCAAATCAGCTACCCGCCCCTGCAAGTTTTGCTGCCTCGCTGGTCGCCCGATGGCAAGCAGATCGTTTTCTATGCGATTTCGACAGGCCAGAAGTCGAAGCTGTATATGGTCTCGAGCGCAGGAGGAACGCCGAGTGAGTTGTTGCCCGAAGTCCCCGAGGTGCAATATGACCCTACATGGTCGCCAGACGGGAGAAGAATTATGTTTGGCGGAGGTGCCTCTAATCCCAACGCCACGATCCGGATCCTCGATCTGGGGACGCAGCAAATTTCGACTCTTTCAGGATCAAAAGGACTTTTCTCTCCCCATTGGTCGCCCGACGGACGCCACGTGATTGCCATGCCTTTCGATTCCAGCGGTCTTATGCTCTTCGATTTCGCCGCCCAAAAGTGGGAGCAAATCGCTAAGGTCACCGCAGGCTTCCCGATTTGGTCGAAAAATGGGGATTATGTTTACTTCTTGCATTGGCAGGACCAGCCTGCCGTGATGCGAGTGAGTATTGGCGACCGGAAGTTGGAGCGCGTGGCCGATTTGAAAAACTTCCGCATGACGGGTTACTTCAGTATCTGGATGGGCGTGGCACCCGACGATTCGCCGCTCCTGCTGCGCAACACGGGCACGCAGGAGATTTACTCCCTCGACTGGCAGACCCCGTAAGCTAGAGTAATTCAGGACTCGGTGGCAGGTGGGGTTGTTGGGAACTCCAAGCGGCCCCGCTCCACGGTCACTAAGCCTGGCTCTAGCGCAGCTCTTCCATCACCTGTTCCAGCACTTCCCTGCCCGGCCGCACGGAAGATTCCGGCAGCGTAGCCAAGGGCTCTTCGGTCATGTTCAGCAGGTCGACGAACGTCGGCGTCTTGGGGTTGACGTAGAACACACCGGTCAGGACTTCGCCTTTCTCGTGAGCCTCGTTCAGGCGAGTGATGGCCTGGATCCGGTTGGTGGGATCGTATTCTTCTTCGAGCTTGCGCAGGCGGAGATGAGAGCCGTCGTGCATGGTCACATCGATGGTGGTGCCGGGATCGTAGTCGATGGCAATGTCTTCGAAGGCGGGCACGAAGCTGAGTTCCTGCAGCGGCTCTTCGTGGTCCTTCATGTACTTGTAGGACTTGGTTGAGCCTTCGTGATCGTTGAAAGTTACGCAGGGCGAGACCACGTCAAGCATGACCGTGCCATTGTGCGCGATGGCTGCTTTCATCATGGCGTGGAGCTGCTTCTTGTCGCCGGAAAACGAGCGGCCCACGAAAGTCGCGCCCAGCGTGATGGCCATGGCGCAAGTGTCGATGGGAGGCAGGTCGTTGATCACGCCCGTTTTCAAGGTCGAACCCATGTCGGCGGTGGCGGAGAATTGGCCTTTGGTCAGCCCATAAACGCCGTTGTCTTCGATGATGTAAATGATGGGCAGATTGCGCCGCATGAGGTGAATGAACTGGCCCACGCCGATCGAGGCGGTGTCGCCGTCGCCGCTGACGCCCAGAGCGATCAGGTGACGGTTGGCCAGTACAGCGCCAGTGGCCACCGAAGGCATGCGCCCATGCACCGCGTTGAAGCTATGCGATCGACCCATGAAGTAGGCTGGGCTTTTGGACGAGCAGCCAATTCCGCTGGGCTTGATCACGCGCTCCGGCGGCACTCCCATTTCGTACATCGCGTCGATGATGCGCTCGGAAATTGCATTGTGGCCGCAGCCCGCGCACAAGGTGGTCTTGCCGCCGCGATAGTCCAGCACGGCCAGGCCGATGCGATTGGTTTTGGGCGCGGGTGCGGGCCGGTCGGGAGTTGAGGTCGCCATCTACTTACCCTCCATGGTCATGAGTTCGTCGGTGACCGAGCGCGCGTCAAGCGGCAGGCCGTGAATATGAGCGATACTGCGCAGCCGGGTTAGCAGCGTGGATTCCAGGTCCAGCTTGAGCAGGGTGAGCATCTGCGCGTCGCGGTTCTGTTCCACCACGTAGATCCGGTCGTGCTGCTTCACGAAATCGTGTACTTCGCGGGTGAAGGGATACGCGCGCAGCCGGAGATAGTCCGTCTCGATGTTGTATTCCTGGCGTAACTGGTCGCGGGCTTCGATCAGCGCCCAGTGCGAAGTGCCATATCCGATGATTCCAATCTTTGATTTGCCGGTGTTCACTTCCGGCCGGGGCACGAAGGACCGGGCGGTCTCAAATTTCCGGTTGAGCCGCTCCATGTTTCGTTCAAAGTCGTCCGGACGTTCACTGTATTGGGCTTTCTCGTTGTGCCCGCTGCCCCGGGCAAAGTAGGCGGCGGCGGGATGATCGGTGCCGGGCAGAGTGCGGTAGCCCACGCCATCTCCGTCAACGTCCTCGTAACGGGCAAAGCCCCCGAGGCGATCGAGGTCGGCCTTGCTCAACACTTTGCCGCGCTTGATCGGTTTCTCCGGATACTTGAAGGGGTCGGCCATCCAGTTGTTCATGCCGAGATCAAGATCGGACATCACGAAGACCAGGGTTTGGAACTGCTCCGCCAGATCGAAAGCATCGCCCGCCATGGTGTAACACTCCTCAGCGGAACAAGGGAGCAGCAGAATATGCTTGGTATCTCCGTGGGAAAGAAACGCGGTGGAGAGAATGTCGCCTTGGGAAGTGCGGGTGGGCAAACCGGTGGAAGGACCAACCCGCTGGATGTCCCAGATCACACCGGGAACTTCCGCGTAGTATGCGAGGCCGGCAAATTCTGCCATGAGCGAGATGCCCGGGCCGGCGGTCGCAGTCATGGCGCGCGCCCCTGCCCATCCCGCGCCCACCACCATGCCGATCGCGGCCAGTTCGTCTTCGGCTTGCACGATCGCAAACGTAGCTTTGCCGTCGGCGGCAATGCGAAAGCGCTTCATGTATTCGATCATGCTCTCGGGCAGCGACGACGAAGGCGTAATGGGATACCACGCGACCACGGTCACGCCAGCGAACATGCAGCCCAGGGCAGCAGCAGAGTTTCCGTCGATGATGATCTTGCCCGCGGTCTTGTCCATGCGCTGGATAAAGTACGGATCGCGCTTCACCAGGTTGGCGACGGCGTAATCGTATCCCGCCTTGACCGCCGCCAGGTTCAGGTTGGCCGCTTTTACTTTTTTGGCGAATTGTTTGCGGATGGCTTTTTCGACTTCGGCCACATCGATTTCCAGCAGCTTAGCCACCACGCCCACGTAGATCATGTTCTTGACCAGTTTGCGCAGCTTCGCCTCGGGGCAAACGGGCGCGACCAACTTGTCGAAGGGAACGGCGTAAAAAACCAGATCAGAGCGCAAACTGCTGAGGTTCAAGGGCTCGTCGTACAGCACGGACGCACCCGCGGCCAGCGACATCACGTCTTCCTGCGCGGTCTCGGGATTCATGGCGACGACAAAATCAATTTCCTTCTTGCGCGCGATGTAGCCGTCTTTGTTGGCGCGGATGGTGTACCAGGTGGGCAAGCCGGCAATATTCGAAGGAAACAAATTCTTGCCCGAGACCGGAACTCCCATCTGGAAGATGCTGCGCAACAGCACCGTATTCGAACTTTGCGAGCCCGAACCGTTAACGGTCGCGACCTGGATACTCATGTCATTGACGACGCGCTTCTGCCCCGCTTGGCTGCTGCCTTCTCGGAGCCCTACATCCGTGGTGGCCATTTCCCGTCCTTCCCTGGTGATCAGCTTTCTGGAGCAGGTCTTGATCTACCCGCAATAATTGATAGCGCCGAACTCTTTATTATACGGCAGAGGAACCCTGGCGAGCAGCAGCCGAAGGAGGCGTACAGGTACGGAGGTATCAGCTTAAGAACTACGTGAATTCCGGGGTCGGACGCAAACCAATTGGCGCACCGTGATTCAGGTGTGATTTTCCCAGGCTGACTGAAATGCGCTTCTATTCGTCGCCCGTGAAGAATTGCGCCATCTTGCGGAATTTCGCATAGCGCGCGTCGACCAGTTCTTTGACCGTACTCTTCTTCAGCTCGGCGAGCTGTTGTTGCAGCGTGGCATCGAGCAGGGCGGCGGCGGCTTCGTGATCGGTGTGAGCGCCGCCTTCGGGCTCGGAGACGATGCCGTCAATGCACCCCAGGTCAGTTAGATCGGAAGCCGTGATGCGCAGTGCCTGGGCCGCCAGTTCCTTCTTGGTCGAATCGCGCCACATGATGGAGGCGCAACCTTCCGGTGAGATCACCGAATAAATCGCGTTTTCCATCATCAGCACGCGGTCGGCGATGGCGATCGCCAGGGCGCCGCCGCTGCCCCCCTCGCCGGTGATGACGGTAACGATGGGAACCCGCAGGCGGGCCATCTCTCTCAGATTGTGAGCGATGGCCTCGGCCTGGCCGCGCTCTTCCGCTCCCAGGCCGGGATAGGCGCCCGGCGTGTCCACGAAGGTAAACAATGGACGGCCAAATTTCTCCGCAATCTTCATCACCCGCATCGCCTTGCGATAGCCTTCCGGGTTGGGCATGCCAAAGTTGCGGTAGACCTTTTGTTTGGTGTCGCGCGCCTTCTGATGGCCGACGACCATCACCTCTTCGCCATGGAAACGCGCCATGCCACAAATGATCGCGGGATCATCCGCATAACCGCGGTCACCATGGAGCTCGTTCCAATCGGTAAAGATGCGTTCAATATAGTCGAGCGGATAAGGACGCTGGGGATGGCGGGCCAACTCCGTTTTTTCCCAGGCTTGATAGTGCGAGGATGACATGTCTTTGCGTAAGGCCCGAATACGGTCGTGCAAAAGCTGGATTTCGCGCTGGGTATTTTCGTCAGGCCCAGCCGCCCCCTGCAAGCGGGCAATCTGCTGCTCGATTTTCTGCAACTCCTGGTGCGTCTTTTCCGCAGACTCCATTTTGCTGCCGTCGCCGTTCCTGGCCAAGCGCGCTTCCACCATGGAAAGGAGAAACTCGGCTCCTGCCATCACCAGCGCTTCATCGGGCACCGGTGGCGCGTTCTTCGCTCTCACCTTGGAAATCTTTTGAATGGAAACTCTCATCCGCCGCATTTCGGTGCGGCCCGTTTGAAACCTGAAGAGTGTTTCATAAGCCCAGGAGGCGGAGCGTCAAGCCCCGCTCCATCCCAGGCAAAATCAGTCAATCACGCGCACCGCGCCTCGGCCGCACAATTCCTCGACGCGCGCGATGAAATTGCGGTCTGGCAGCACATTATAGCCTTCCGCCTCCATCACCACCATGAAATCCCCCTGGCGTTCCACGTCGAATAACACCCTGGCTTCCCCCTTCTGCTGGGCGCAAAGCGTGTACAACGCGTCTACCGTTGACTCCGTCGCGGTCTCGAGTGGGACGCGGATGCGCAGCGAATTTGGCAACGGCACTTTCGCGTCCTCCAGGGGACTGATGTCGTTCACCGTCAGTTTGGCATTCGCGCCTTCCTCGATGCGTACGCCGCCCCGCACCAGTACAGGCACTTCCAGTTTCACCTTTTCCTGCAGCTTGCGATAGGCCTCGGGGAACACCAGCATCTCGACGGTGCCGGCCATGTCTTCGAGCGCGCCCTGGGCGTAGAAATCGCCGCGCTTCGATTTCAGCACGCGCAGATTGGTAATGATGCCCGCGGTGGTGATGTTCTCGTCCTTGCCGGTGGACTTGGTCAGTGCGCCAATTTCCTCCGTGGTCAGAGCGCGCAAGTCTTCCAGCTTGTCGCGGTATTTTTCCAGGGGATGTCCGCTGATGAAGAAACCGAGGATTTCCTTCTCGCTGGCCAGGCGGGTGTGCTCGTCCCAGTCAGGTGTATCGGGCAACTTGGTGTTAGCCGCAGAGGCCTCTTCCTCCTGGAAGACGCCAAACAATCCGTGCTGGCCGCTCTCGGCGTCGCGCTGGGTCTTCTGCGCGCCTTCAATGGCGCGGTCGAGCACGGCCATGAGCTGGGCGCGACGGCCAAGCCCATCCATGGCGCCGCTCTTGATCAGCGACTCCAGCACCCGCTTGTTCAACAGCCGCAACTCCACTTTCTCGCAGAATTCGTAAATGGAGCTGTAGCGGCCCAGTTCTTTGCGTCCGGCAACGATGGACTCGATGGCGTTGTGGCCGACATTCTTTACCGCGGCCAGACCGAAACGGATGGCGCTGCCGTGCGGCGTGAAGTTGGCGGCGCTCACATTGATGTCAGGGGCCTCGACGGCGATACCCATCTCGCGGCATTCGTTGATGTACTTCACCACGTCATCGGTGTTGCCGGTCACCGAAGTCAGCAGGGCTGCCATGAACTCGACCGGGTAGCGCGTCTTCAAGTAGGCGGTCTGGTACGCCAGCAGCGCGTAGGCGGCCGAGTGCGCCTTGGGGAAGCCGTATTCGGCGAACTTGGCCAGCAGATCGAAGATTTTTTCAATCTTCTTTGGAGGATAGCCGCGCTGTACCGCGCCCTCGATAAAGCGTTCGCGCTGCTTGGCCATCTCTTCAGGCTTTTTCTTTCCCATGGCGCGCCGCAGCAAGTCGGCTTCCCCCAGCGAGTAGCCGGCCAGGCGATGGGCAATCTGCATCACGTGTTCCTGGTACACGATCACGCCGAAGGTCTCTTCCAGGATCTGTTCCAGTTCCGGCAGTTCGTATTCGATCTTCTTGCGCCCATGCTTGCGGTCGATGAAGTAATCGATCATTCCGCCCTGAATCGGGCCGGGACGGTAGAGGGCGTTCAAGGCGGTGAGGTCTTCGATGGTGTTGGGCTGATAGCGGCGCAGTACGTCGCGCATTCCGCGGGATTCAAACTGGAAGACGCCCGAAGTGAGCGCGCTGTGGAACACCTTTTCGTAAGTTTCGCGATCGTCGAGCGGCAAGGCGGCGAGATCGATCTGCTCTCCGCGGGTTTGCGCGATCAGTTTCACCGTGTCATCCAGAATGGTCAGGGTGGTCAGCCCCAGGAAATCCATCTTCAACAGGCCCATTTTTTCGATGGCGACCATGTCGAAGGCGGTGACGATTTCGTCGTTCTTGGTGCGATGCAGCGGGACCAGTTCGGTAAGCGGACGCGGAGAAATCACGACGCCGGCGGCGTGCACGCCCGCATTGCGCACCAGTCCTTCCAGCTTGCGCGCGGTGTCAAGCAACTGGCGCACTTGCGGCTCGCTGTCGTAGGCCTGTTGCAGGGCGGGCGATTCCCGGATCGCGTCCTCGAGCTTGATGTTCAACGTGGTGGGCACCATCTTGGCGATCCGGTCCACGTCGGCGTAGGGAATGTCCATGGCACGACCGACGTCTTTGATCGCCGCCTTGGCGGCCATGGTGCCGAAGGTGATGATCTGCGCCACATTCTCCCGGCCGTATTTCTGGGTGACGTAATTGATGACCTCGCCGCGCCGGTTCATGCAGAAATCCATGTCGATATCCGGCAGCGAAATGCGCTCAGGATTCAGGAAACGCTCGAAGAACAACTCGTATTGCAGGGGGTCGATATCGGTGATCCGCAGGGAATAAGAAACCAGCGAACCGGCGGCCGACCCGCGGCCCGGCCCCACCGGGATGCCGTGCTCGCGCGCGTAGCGGACAAAGTCCCAGACGATCAGGAAGTATCCCGAAAACTGCATCTGCTGAATGATGGCGATTTCCTGCGCCAGACGCTGCTCGTAGTCCGCGACGCTGTGCTTCACCGCGCCTTGCCCGGTTGTGCACAGTGCCTCCAGACGCCGTGCGAATCCCTGCCGTGTCACGTGCTCGAAATAGCTATCGAGCGTATATCCCTCCGGCACGTCAAAGTGCGGGAACGGATTGCTGACCTTTTCCAGCCGCATGTTGCAGCGTTCCGCAATAGCCAGGGTGCGGGAGAGCACGTCGGGAGCGTCCTTGAAAACGCGCTGCATTTCGTCGTGGCTCTTGACGAAAAACCCGGTGCCCTGAAACTTCATGCGGTTGGTGTCCTGAATGGACTTGCCGGTCTGAATGCACAGCATCACGTCTTGCGCGTGGGCATCGTCTTCGCAGAGATAGTGGCTGTCATTGGTGGCGACCAGGGGAAGGCCCAGCTCCTTTTCCAGACGGAACAGATTGGAATGAATGCGATGCTCCTGCTCCAGGCCCTGGTCCTGAATCTCGAGAAAGAAGTTGTTCCGGCCGAAAATGTCACTGTAGGTGGCCGCCGCGCTCCGCGCCGCCTCGTAGTTGTCTTCCATCAGCCGTTCGGCGACTTCGCCTTTCAGGCAACCCGAGAGTCCGATCAGCCCTTTAGAGTGTTCCGCCAAAAATTTCTTGCTCACCCGCGGCTTGTAATAGAAACCGCGCAACGAGGCTTCCGACGTGATCTTTGCCAGGTTGCGATAGCCTTCCTCGTTTTCCGCCAGCACCAGCAGGTGGTTGTAGGTGTCGCCGTCGGGAGGCGTGCGTTCGATGTTGTGGTCATCCTTTTTGCAGATGTAGAGCTCGCAGCCGACGATCGGCTTCACTCCGGCCTTGTGCGCGGCATTGACGAAGTGGACTGCGCCGAAAATGTTGCCATGATCGGTCATGGCGACCGCGGGCATGCCCAGCTCTTTCACGCGCTGGACAAGCTTTTCCACGTCGCAGGCGCCGTCGAGCATGGAGTAGTCGGTATGGAGATGCAGGTGGACGAATTGGGACATGGGTCGCCGTGGCGTACTTGCTTGCTCTTATTCTAATGGGAAACTGCGGGTGCGAGACGGGTAGTTTATCCACAGAAGCAAGACGCGGGCGGGGTCGCCCGCGACCACACCAGCCGCCGGTGGCCACATGACACCACGTAGGCCCGGACGCCCTCGTCCGGGCGGGCGAGCACAGCTCGCCACAGAATTATCGCGGAACCTGGAAATTTACCCCGCGATCGTCGTTGGCTTTGGTGGTGGCCTCGATATCCAGCCAGGAGAGCGGGAGCTTGGTGGCCCGCTGCTCACTGAAAATCCAAAGCGTGCCGCCGACAATCGCGTAGTTCTCGACTTCCTGAGTATGCTTGTCGCGGAAGACCAGCAGCGTGGGCTCCGATGGGCTTTCCTTTTGAACGTCCGGCGCCTCGCGGGCTTCCGGTTGCGCCGTTTCCCGTTGCTCCTGCAAACGCGCCACTTCATCCTCAAGACGATCGATGTCCTGTTGCTGCTGCGCTACATCGTTCTGCGCCGAGTACGCAGCCGCGGAGTACGACGAGCCGTAGTAGTCGTACCCGGGATAGTAATCCGGAGTCGAAGAGAAGGAGTCGCCGTAGTAGGTGGGATAGCCGTAATAACCGTAGTAGCCGGGAAAGACCGAGCCCAGGAAGACGCGATGATGGAAATGCCGGGAGCCGAAAACCGGCTGTCGAAAGCCGCCGAAGGAGCTACCCGAGCGGAAAGCGGGTTGACGTAACCCGGTGCCGAAAGCCGCTCCAAACCGTGGCGCCGACCCCAGGCGCGCAGCCGAGCCGAAACTTGCACCGCCATGAAAGCCGACCGGGCCGTGCGAGGAAAATCCGCCTCGCCCCATGGATGCTCCGCCCATCGACGCTCCGCCCCGGGACCCGCCATGCATTTGGCCCAGCAAGGGAGCCGCCAGCAACATCGTGGACAACGCCGTAATCGCCGACCAGCGCCGCATACGCTAGATTATAGCTCCGGCAGCGGTCTCGGATTGTCAAATCTTCGCCTGACCGCGAGGGCCGAGGCATCTCGCCCTCAGCGTAGCGAGCGAAAAAGGTGCTCGCTGTCAAACCGCAAATCTTTGCCACCCTAGTTCTGGTCTCCCGCCCCGTGTTTCTGGCGACAGAGTTTGCAGTAGGTTGGGGGCAAGCTGTTGTCCACTCGGTGCCTTACCGGAGGCAGAGTACGCAGATAAGCAAAGATGGCCTTCAGGTCGTCGTCCGTGAGGTTCGTGAATTCCCCGAAGGGCATGACCGAGGATAGCTCTCTCGCCTTCACATACCCGGTGCGCAAGGCCTGGATGAACATGGCCTCGTCGAAATATCCGATGCCGGAGGCATCCGGGGTGATATTGGCGCTGGTCACGCTTCCCCAAGGTCCGGTCAAGACCTCACCGCCGCCATACTCCAGGCCGCGGATTGGGCCTTTCTGGTCTGCAGGCACATGACAGCCGCAGCCGATACCCACCATATATTTTCCGCGTTCTACCGGACTGGCTTGTGGACCCGGACCGTTGACGGGGTGGGTCAAGGGCTGGGGGACGGTGCGGATCAGATAATTGACCGGAAAATTCACCTTCGTGGGCGGCAATGGATTGTGCACCGGTGCGACCGAACGCACATAAACCACGATAGAAGCCAGATCCTCGTCGGAAAGAGTGCGGTAAGCCGAGTAGGGCATCATGGGAAAAATCGTCCGCCCATCGTGGCCGATGCCTTCTCGAATGGCACGCGCAATTTGATCATCGGTCCAACTGGCCGCGCCGGTTTCCGGATCAGGAGTCAGGTCGGGAGCTACGATCCGCCCCGGCAAAGTGGGGACAGCCAGCAATTGCCCAGCCAGTTCCATGCCGGGCAGGTTGGGCGCGCTGTGCGTTTTCCAGTCTTTTGGGGTATGGCAGCTCTCGCAGCCGGCCAGACCCACAACCAGATAACGCCCGCGGGCCAGGCGTTCCGGAGTCCGCTCGAACTGCCGGTTGGTGGTAGCTCTTGCCCTGGGACCGATGAACGGGCGCCAGCCTATGGTGAAAGTAATAGCTGCCGCGAGCAGCAGGCAAATGACCAGCAAAATCTTTCCGAGCGTTTTCATCCCTCACCTGAGCGCAGGAATTGCCGAAGGCTGAATAGCGTTCACATCGCAAAAGCTTGAATAGGCTCCGCGCGGTCCTAGCGTTTCTTCTTACCCTGGTTCTTCCCGCTGGTCGCAGCAGTTACTTTCTTTGCGGCCTTCACCTTGACGGGCTTTTGCGGCGGCGCGGCCTTCGCTGTCTCCGCTTTGGGTGCAGCCGGAGCCGCTGGTTTTGCGGCCAGGCCCTTTCCCTTCTTCTTCCCTGCGACTGTGGCGGCGGCAGCTGTGGCTGCGGCAGCCGCGGCGGCAGCAGCCGCTTCCGCGGCGGCCTTGGCTGCTCTTCCCCGCTTGGGCGGAGGGGGTGGAGGCGGGGGCGGAGGCGGAGGCGCCAGCGGCTTCAGGTATTTCAGGGTTTCCGTCCGGGACCGCAACTTGCCATCCAGCAAGAGCATGAACACATCGTTGGCAATCTTGGGGTACTCGGGGAGCTGTGGCGTGATGTGCAGCTCGGTCATCTCCGGCAATGGAATCTTTTGCTGCACCTGCCGCCACTTGGTGAAAAAGCTCTTGATCTTCTGCGCCACCGCCTGCTGCCGCGCGGTGACCGCGAGGAACAGGATCATCTCCGGCCGCGCCTCGGAGAGCAGCTTCCAGGCGCGGGAGGGCGTGGCGGCTTCCTTGCCCAGCAGCCGCTTCGCCAGGTCCTTGGCATGGTCCTCAAGATCTCGCCAGGCCTCGACCAGGTCCTTGCGCGGAATCTGCTTGCGCATGTCCGCGATGTCCTTGTCGCTCAGCCGGGAGGTGAGGAAATACATCACTGCGGGCGACGGATCTGGAGCATAGCCCAGCTCCGTCATCTGCTGGCGGGTCTTGAGAAGCTGGCCCAGCTGCGCCGTATCCACCTTGGCGCTGGTCCAGTGCGGATTGAGTACCTTGAGCCAGCCTTCCTTCTCCAGCACGCGCACAATGTGCAGGGGATCTTCTTCGTAGGCCAACTGCTCAATCTCGTAGCCCACAGCCTTATGAGTGATGTACTCGATGTAGTTATTTTCCTTGGCAGATTCAAAGCGGGCCTGAGTACGCTCCTCGAGTGGCCAGTGAAAGCGGGCGGCGAACCGGGTGGCCCGAATCAGCCGCGAAGGGTCCTCGACAAAAGCGTAGTTATGCAGGACGCGCAACACCTTGGCTTCGATATCAGCCGCCCCGTTGAATGGGTCCATCAGCAGGCCGCGCGAGCCTGGATTCAAGGACAGGGCCATGGCATTGACGGTGAAATCCCTTCGCCGGAGGTCTTCGATAAGGGTGGCGGGGGAGATTACCGGAGCCCGCCCGGCTTTCTCGTGGTGCTCAAGACGCGCCATACTGATTTCAGCGCGAACGTTTCCGGGCAGACCCAGATACAGCGCCTTGACGTCGTCGTCGCTGCCGGCGATCCTCACCCCGGCCTTTTCGAGGTCCTTTTGCAGCTTGAGCGGGTTGCCCTGGACAGAAAAGTCGAGATCACGGATGGGAAAGCCGCTGATAATGTCGCGGACCGCGCCCCCGGTGAGGTAAATGTTCATACCGGCGGCGCGGGCGATGTCTTGAACCAGGTTGACGCCGCGCTGCTGGTCCGGCGTCAGCCGGATCTCCATGGTGTATATGTAATCGGCCATTCTTGCTTTTTTAAGGACGCGGCCCCGGGACCCGGTTCGCCACCGCAAAGAGTGCGTTTTCCACAGGCTCTGCCCCAGGGAAACACACTGCTCCAGTCGCTTTTACGTAAGTGACTCCATACAATAGACTTAGAGTACCTAAGATGGGACGCCGCAAGCTACAGAAAATAACACAAGGTTAACGGTTTGGCTACAAAGAACATACAAGGCATCCGTTTTTTGCCGGAAAAGTGCGAGAATCGCTCAAAATCGTCGTCAGTCGTCGGTCTTCAGTCGGGGGTCTTCAGTCGTCGGGGCCCCGCAGCGAGTCTGGCCGAGGACCGAGGACAGATGACTGACGACAGACCTACCTCATGCCCTCAACCCACAAAAAAGTCGTGGTCCGGAAGATGGACCGGGATTCGATCAACGGACACGTTGCCCCGGCCAATTTCGTCCGCGAAGGCAAACTCGAACTCCTGAACACCTCGGGCAACGTGGTGGCGATTGATCTGAAGGACATCAAGGCGGTGTACTTCGTCCGTGAATTCGGGGATTTCGAATCATCGAGCCGCAAGACCTTCACCAGCCGTCCCCGGACCGAAGGCCTCTGGGTCCGGCTCAAGTTCAAAGACAACGAAGTGCTGGAAGGCATGATGCCCAACGACCTCAGCCTGACCACGGCCGAGGGCTTCCTGATTAATCCGCCCGACCTGCGCTCGAACACGCAGAGGATTTTCGTCCCTCGCAGCGCCCTGGAATCGCTGACCGTGCTGGCCGTGATCGGGGCGACGCATCGCCGCCGCAAAGGAGCGCCCGCAGACACCCGGCAAGTGCCCATGTTCGGCGAGTGAAAAGGCGGACGTCCGCCCTCGGACGGCAGACTTCGGACCCCAAACCTCCGACCCCAGACTTCGGATTTCGCCTGTCTGACGCCCCGCCGAGGTCCGGCGCCGGAGCTCCGACGCCCCAGGTCAGGGTTTTACCACCTGCAGATTGTTGGTCACCGAGAACACTCCCGACACGCCGTTAGCACGGATATTAGCGATGTTCTTGTCGCCCTCGTTGTCGACCACACCTTCCAGAGTTACCTTCCCGCCCTTCACGATAATGCGGATCGGTTTTTGCACTCCCAAGGCATACTTCTGCATCGGCCCGTAGTCATAGATCGCGCGATAGAGACGAAGGCGCAGGCGGTCGTCGTTCGGGGATGGCGGCAGAACTTCGATCTGATTGTCGACATGTTCCACGCCTTCAATCTTTTTCACCACGTTCTCGGCATCGGACTTCAAGGTTGGCCGGGTGACCTGTCCCACGAGGGTCACGTTGTATCCGTCCACTTTGTAGGCGAGATAGTCGAAGACATCGAGATAGGGCAACATCAGCAACTCGTGTCTGACTTCTTTTGTAATTCGTTGGGTGGCGGCTGCGGGGGCTCCAGAGGCCTGACGAGCCCACCCGGCCGATGCCAGGGCCAGCAGCACACAGGTGACGAGCAGCGACCTTAACTTCATTTTTCTTTCTCCTCTTGAATTGATGTGGCTTAGAACACCTTCCCGGGTGCACATGGTAGCAAATGAGATGCGGGCCTGTCCGTGAGGTTTCCCAGGTACGCCGGAAAACCTCAGTTTTTGTTTGCCTCTTTCGACCCACTTCAAGAAGTGCTTTAAGAGTTGGCGCTTCCTATTTTTTTGTGCCGCCCTTCGCTGCCCCGCCCCAAAAAAGCGTGTAAAATCACAAAGAACGCATGGAAACCCGCGAGGACAATCCGGATCTCGATCTCTTGCTCCCGGCCAGCGTGACCGGTCCGCTGTGGAAGTCACTGCTGCGCAATCTTCGTGACCGCTTCTTCCCGGAAAAGCTTCCGCCGCTGCAGCTCACTTCGCGGCCGGTAAACACCGGGATGCTGATCGGCGACGCGGTCAGCTTGCCCTGGTTTCGGACGATTTTCACCAATCTGGGCAATGTGATCAATCCGGAGGTCCTGCCGCCCCTGGAGCTGGAATCACGGCCGGTGGACGTAGGCGAGCTGGTCAGCGATCAGATGGGGCACATGTGGTGGAGTTCCCTGCTACGCAATCTCGCCGATCGCGTCGCGCCGGAACGCTTGCCCCCGCTGCAGCTGACTTCCGCCCCGGTCGATGCCGGCCTGAAGTCCGGTTCCATGCAGTTAGCGCGCTGGTCTTCACTGATCACTCTGCCCACGGTTCCCCTGGCGGAGCGACAGTACTTTACCGCCACAGCAGCGCGGCCGAGCACGGTTCGAGTAGGGTCGGCCCAGCCATTCGCCGGATTTGCAGGAATGCCTGCGGCCCTGTTCGAGGGGACGCCGGCGCATGCCCATCCCGGCAAATTGCAGACTGCGCTGTCGCGCTCGCGCCTGCGCGAGGCCCTGCTGATCTCCCTCGCGGTACTGGAAGCGCTCTACCTGGTGGCCTCCCTTCTAGGTCTGGTGTGATTTTCTTTGCGTCCTTTGCGGCTTCCCTTTGCGTCCTTTGCGGTTAAGCATTTTGATTTTGCAGCCCATCGTTCAAAACCTTTGACCGCAAAAGGACGCAAAGCACGCAAAGACTGCTGAATTGGTTCCCCGGCCACCTTTTTCCATCCAGGCACGTGCCTCCGTTACAATCACGGTCTTGCCCGCCATCACGGGCCGATGCCTATGAAACTCGCTCAGATTGCTTCTGTTCTCGACGCGCGCCTGGAAAATGGTTCGCCGGACATCGAAATTACCGGCGTTGCCGGCATCAAAGACGCCGGGCCCGGACAGCTTACCTTTGTGGCCAATCCCAAGTATGCCGGGGCGGCGCGGACCACCAAGGCTTCGGCCGTGATCGTGACCGAGGAGTTCCCTGCCGTTTCCGCGGCTCTATTGCGCTGCAAAAATCCCTATCTGGCCTTCGCGCACGCTCTTGAGCTTTTCTCCCAGCCGCCGCGCTATGAACCTGGCGTCCATCCCACTGCGGTGGTCCATGCTTCGGCGAAGATCGGTGAAGGCGCGCACATCGGACCCTATGTGGTCGTCGATCAGGGCGTCGAAATCGGCCGCGACGCCGTGCTGCTGGCGCACGTAGTGATCTATCGCAATGCCAGAATCGGCGACAATTTCTTCGCCCACGCGCATGCCGTGGTGCGTGAAGGCTGCCAACTGGGCAATCGTGTCCTGCTGCAGAACGGTGCCGTCATCGGAGCCGATGGCTTCGGATTCGCCAAGGACGACTCCGGCCACTGGTACAAAATTCTGCAGCCCGAACCCGTCGTCATCGAAGACGACGTCGAAATCCAGGCCAACTCCTGCGTTGACCGGGCCAGCGTGGAGAAGACCAGGATCGGACGCGGCACCAAGATCGACAATCTGGTGCAGGTCGGTCACGGCTCTCGCATCGGGGAGCATTCGCTGCTGGCCTCACAAGTGGGCCTCGCGGGCTCCACCGACGTAGGCAACCATGTGATCCTCACCGGACAGGTGGGCGTGGTCGGCCATTGCAAGATCGGTGATGGAGCGATCGTGACTCCGCAGAGCGGCGTGGCGGGAGATGTTGAGGCCGGGGCGATTGTCAGCGGTGCGCCGGCGGTCGATCACAAGTTGTGGCTGAAGTATTCGGCCCTGCTGAGCAGGCTGCCCGAAATCGCGCGCGCGGTGCGGGCTAAGGCGTCAAAGGATTAACCACAGGGGACACCGAAGGCACGGAGGACACTCGGCCTTCCTGCAATTCTTCCGGCAGCCCGCTGTCGATGGCTCGCCGCACTTTCTCCATCAGCGCCTCGCGGCTGCCGAACTCTTCCGGTTCAATCGGTGGATGGAAGGTCAAGGTGACCGTTCCCGGCTTGATGGCAAATCTTCCTTTGGGCATGACGTAATGCGAACCCGCAATGGTCACCGGCACCACCGGCACGCCACACTCCATCGCCAAATAGAACGGGCCTTTCTTGAAGGGCAGCAATCTGCCATCAAACGAACGATGACCTTCGACATAGATGGTCATGTTGATGCCCTGCCGCAGGACTGCGGCGGCGGCCCGCACCGCCGAGATGCCTGCGTCCCGGTTTCCCCGATCCACCGGAACCAGTGAACCCAGCCTCATCGTTTTCCCCAGCAGCGGATAGTCAAACAGTTCCTTCTTCGCCATCACCGATGTGCGGCGCGGAATCAACGGCAGCATGATGGGCGGATCAATGTTGGACACATGGTTGGACATGAAAACATAAGTGCGTTTGGCGTCGAGCTGGTCGAGTCCGATGGTTTGTACCCGTATTCCGGCGAGACGCGCACCCCGTCCAGGCGGCCCCCATGGCGACGCGATAAAGGAAGCGAATGTCACCGGTCAGAAAAGTCCAGGGGAAACACAGCACGGCCGCCAGCGGGAGAGCAAAAGCTCCAGAACGCGAGCATCACGATGGTGCGAATCACGGCTGAGTCGCTCCCACCCCCTGAGTTTCGCCTTTCAGCCAGGCGGCGCGGCGGGCTTTCTGTTCCGGCGTGATCTTGTCCAGATCGCTCAGGTCCAACTCGATCTCCTGCCGGCTGCCCAAAGTCCAGTGCAGCTCGTGCTCGCCGGAGGAATTTCGAATGCGCACGCGTATCGTATCCCCGGGACGCACATTCGCCGAACGCCCGGCAGCGCTGCCATTCGCTCTCTGACCGTTGATTTCCAGAATCGAATCTCCGACAGACAGCCCGGCTGCTTCGGCCGCGCCTCCGGCGGTGATGGCAGCCACCATCAGCGCGGCATCGAAGTTTCGGGTCGCGACGAATCCAAGATCGGCGATAGAACCTGTCCGCCGGGCCAGATGCAGCCCCACGCTCCTGAAGAAATCATCCCATGGAATTTCGTCGGTGCCGGCGACGTACTTCTGGAAAAACCATCCCAGATCGGTGTGGCTCACCGCCTCAGCAGCACGCCGCACTCCTTCGCTGTCCGGAAAGAACCGTCCCTTCAGCGCGTAGTTCTCGTTCATCCAAAGAAAGAGATCGCGTATCGAAGCGGAACCGTGCGTAGCCTCGCGAATCTGCAAATCGAGTAAGACGCCGAGCAGGTTTCCCTTGTTGTAATACGAGATGCTGCGCGTGGGCAGCCGGTAGTAGTCGTATTTTTCCAGCCAGGCATCGAGACTGGATTCTTCCACCGACTGGGTAAGATGGGCCGGACGCCGCTCCAGTTCGCCAATTTCATCCGCCAGACTCTTGAGATAACGGGCTTCATCCAGCAGGCCGGCACGCAACAGGATAATGTTCCCCGCCGTGGTGGTCATGCCCTCGCTGAACCAAAGAGCGCGCGTGTAGTTCTCCCTGGTGTAGTCCACCGGCTCCAGCGACTGCGGCCGGATTCGCTTCACGTTCCACAGGTGAAAAAACTCGTGGGCAGTCAGGCTGGCAAGCGCTCCGGGGTTGCTGGAAAGCGCTTGTGGGCTGAGATTAATCGCGGTGCCATTGGCGTGCTCCATGCCGTTGCCGGCTGCTCCCCGCGGAAAATGATAAAAAAACAAATAGGTCTCGAACGGGCGATTTTCCATCCAGACCGTGGCCGAGGAGACCAAGCGGCGAAGCATGGCAACGATCTTCGGCATGTCGTAGTCGGAAGGATCGGCGTCCACCACCACGCGATAGTGCCCGCCCGCCTGGTCAAAATCGGATTCCTGGAAGGCACCGATTTCTACCGGAGCGTCCACCATGTGATCGTAGTCCTGGGCCGCAAACCCGCTGCCTGAAGGCGGCAGAGCGGTTGCGATCTTCCAGCCCGCGGGCAAATCACTGAATGAGACTTCGGTGGGAGAGTTGCGGCCGTCCACGGGATACATCAGAATTTCCGCCAGGTTGAAGAATGCGTGTTGCGAGTTCAACTGAGCGCCGAAGGGACCGGACTGGTCAGCGAAGATCTCATATTCAATCTCAGCGCCCCGTGCTGTGCCGCTGAGCTGCCAGCTTGACTTGTCCAGTTTATGCAGAGCAATGGCTTGTCCGTCTGGGGTCTTGGCCCTGACCCAGTTCACATATTGAGAGAAATCACGTACCTGGTAGACGGCATTCCACACCGGCAATTGCAGATCGCGTTCGGAGGCGCCGGGGCCTAGAAGAATTTTTACTCTGACCAGATGCTGCGGCCGATCGGCCAGGTCAACCATGTAGCGGACCGGCGCTGACTGCGAGCGGCAAGTTGGGAATTCTGCGCGACCGCCTGCGTCGTCTCCAGCGCGACGAGGCAGAGCAAAATGGCCCCGAGCACCGCTCTGGAGTGGCGCCTCACGCTTTCGCGGACGCCTTCAGCGGATGGTTGCCCGAAGCGCCTCCGGCTAGTCGATTTAAGACGTTGCGGCAGCTTTTCGTAGATACCGCCGAAGCCGCCATTGGAAAGAATCGCCACCACGTCTCCAGGCCGCATTTCGGGCGCTACAGTCTGTACGATTCCATCAGCGTCGGAAATGATGCGCGCGTGCCGTCCGCGTTTTTGCAGGTCGGCGACGAGAGCGGCGACGTCCATCCGCTCCGCCTCGGGAATGGATTCCGACTTGAATACGCTGGCCACCACAATCTCATCCGCCAGCGCCAGGCTCCTGGCCAGTTCATTTTGAAAAACGTTGCGCCGCAGGGTGTTGGACCGGGGCTCCAGAATCGCCCAAAGGCGCGCCGCGGGATAGCGCGCACGCAGCGCGCTTGAGCGTGCCCGCAATCGCCGTGGGATGATGCGCGAAGTCATCGATGATGGTGATGCCATTCACCTGCGCCCGCACTTCCAGGCGGCGCTTCACGCTCTTGAAGGTCTTCAGGGCGGAGGCGATTTGTTCTGGCGGAATTCCGCATGCCGATGCGAGGGCCGCCGCCGCAGTTGCGTTCAGCACGTTGTATTCTCCCGCCAGGGCAAACTCGAAATCAGACCACGGCTCGCCGTTGCGCAGCACGGACCATGAGGTGCGGTCCGGATCAAGCCGCAGATTGCTCACCCGCCACGTCGCAGCCTGGCTGTTGCCGTAGCGCTCGACCGGACAAAACGCCTTCGCCAGACAGCGTCCGACGCTTTCCCCTGTATCCAGGGCAACGATCCGGCCGCGGCCGGGTATCAGGTTGACCAGGCGCTTGAAGGCAGTCTCCACGGCGTCCAGATCCTTGTAAATGTCGGCGTGATCGAACTCCACCGAGGTCAGGATGATCGCGTCGGGAAAATAGTGCAGGAATTTCGGGCCCTTGTCGAAGAACGCGGTATCGTACTCGTCGCCCTCGAGGATGAAGTGCTTTCCCTGCCCCAACTGAAAGCTGCTGCCAAAGTTTTCCGCAATCCCGCCGATCAGGAACGAGGGCTGCATCCCGGCGCAGTGAAAGATCCACGCCAACATCGAAGTGGTCGTCGTCTTGCCGTGGGTCCCGGCCACGACCAGGACTTCCTTGCCGCGCAGGAATTCGTCGTGCAGAATTTGCGGCAGCGAGCAGAACGGGATGCGCTGGTCGAGTATGTGCTCCAGTTCGACGTTGCCGCGCGAGATGGCGTTCCCGACCACGACCAAATCGGGCCGGGGCGCAAGATTCGCCGCGGCAAAGGGCTGGGCCACGGGGATATCCAGGGAAGCCAGAAAATCCGACATGGGCGGATAGGCAGCGGCGTCGGAACCGGTCACCCGGAAACCGCGCTGCCGGAGCATGCCGGCCAGCGATGCCATGGCGGTGCCGCAGATACCGATCAGGTGTATATGTCGTTTATCGTTCATAGTTCATGGCCATAGTTCATGGCTGCAATTCTTCGCAAACTGAATAACCGCGCAGGACACAGAAGACACAAAAGGAAATTCCTCTCATCCCGCGGATCGTGAGGCAACGGCCTCGACCGTCGCTGCCTCCAGTATCTTAACGTTGACCCCGGCGGAAGTGACATTCAGCGCCGCTCGTACTCCAAAGGGCAAGGTCATGTTGTTGCGAGAAACATGCCCGGAGCGCACACCGTAAGCCACGGGCACACCCAGGTCGCCAACCACGCGCAGCACCACCTCTTCCAGCGTATAGCTTTGCTCGTTATTGTTCTGGGCACAATCCACCATTTCACCAAAGATGATGCCGCGAACCTCCGCCAGTTTCCCTGCCAGCTTCAACTGCATGAGCATGCGGTCGATCTGGTAAGGCTTGGCGGCAATATCTTCGATAAACAGGATCGTTCCGGCGGTGCGAATTTCATAAGGCGTACCCAAAGAGGCCACCAGCATGGAGAGGCACCCGCCGTAGAGAATTCCCTCCGCGGAGCCCTCGACCAGCGCTTTCACGTCTGCGTCCAATTCCAGGGCCCATTCTGACGATCCGTTCAGCGCGCGCTGCCAGGAATTGAGATCGACGCCGTCTGCGTGGGCAAAGTCCTTCGCCACCATGGGACCGTGAAAGATAACCAATCCGGCCGAGTCGGCGAAGTACGTCAGCAGGCTGGTGAGATCGCTGTAGCCGACAAAAATCTTGGGATGCGACTTGATCTTTTTCAGATCGAGAATGTCCAGAAGATAGTTGGAACCGTACCCGCCGCGGGCACAGACGATCGCCCGAATTTCGTCGCGCACGAACATTTCTTCCAGTTCCCGCGCCCGCCGTGCCGCCGAGCCCGCGAAGTAGAGGTCGCGCTCGAGGATGGAATCGAAATAGAAAGGCTTGTATCCCAGATCGCGCAAGGCGGCGCAGCCCGCTTCCAGCAATGCAGGCTTGACGTTGCTGGCCGGGGCGACGATGCCCACGGTGTCGCCGGACCGGAGCGCCGGCGGCTTGGTGCGAGCGATGTTTGGTACCAAAGGCATTTTTTATCCCATCTTAAACGGGCACGCCAAACGCACAAGCTAAACGAAAAACTCACCGCGGCAGATCAGTTGCGCGGGGCCGCGAAGAAAAACCTGGCCTTCCCAGCGGACGGTCTGAACCCCGCCGGGGGCGTGGACCCGTACCGGCGACTGAGCGCGCTTCGCCGCAATGGCTGCTACCGCAGCCGCGCACGAACCGGTGCCTGAAGACTGGGTCTCGCCGACTCCCCGTTCGAAAAACCTGACCTCGACATTACTCTTATCTTTAATTCTTACCAGTTCAACATTGACTCCCGAGCTTGAAGTGGCCGTCATGCCCGATTTCCGCCGCCTCGGTCTGCCATCGGGGAGCGAATTCCTTCACAAACACGACGTAATGCGGGATTCCCCATGGAAACAGGAATGCCGCGCACCTCGCCCGATGCGAGCCTGACGGCAATTTCATCCGCGACCTGCGGCTCACCCATGGCGATTTCAAACTCATAACTGGATTCGCTGTGACTGATAAGCATGCAAGTCTTGACTCCGGCGCCGGTGCGGATCGTGAAAGCTTCCTTGGCCTGCTCCGAGCAGAGATAAGCAGCCACGCAGCGGGTGCCGTTGCCGGAGATTTCCGCTTCCGAGCCGTCGGCATTGAAGAGCCGCGCCTCCACATCCGCATCCGGGGCAGGAAACAGCCATTCCACGCCGTCCGCTCCCACACCGTGATGACGGTCGCAGATGCGCCGGCTGAAATCCGCGATATCGGCCGGAACGTACAAGCCGTCGATGATCAGAAAGTCATTGCCACAGGCGCTGGCTTTTACAAAAGGAATGACTCGATCAGCCGCCGTCATTCGGTCTGCACCGGCCCCAGAGGAACGACACTCTCGAGCAAGGAAGACTGGTTCAATGCCTGCAACGCTTTCTTCTGCTCCTGGCGCGTTCCTTCCAGCTCAAACTTAAGACGCACGTGTTCCCGGGTCTCGGCGACCTGAACGTTCTCCATCATGGCGTGGATGCTCTCCAATGCGCCATTGACTTCCACCCTGAGGTCATCCGCGTTGCTGCCGGTGACTTCGTAGCTGTTTATCACCAGCTTGAGATTGAATCTGCGTTCGGCATTTCCCAGTAGAAACAGGCAAACCAGAATGAGCGCGGTGCCAAAAATCGCTGTGAGATAAAGCCCACCGCCCACGGCCATGCCGACCGAGGCCACCACGAACAGAGTGGCTGCGGAGGTGAGGCCGGTCACCAGATTGTCCCGATTGTGCAGGATGGAGCCAGCCCCGATGAAACCGATGCCGGGAATGATCTGGGCCGCGATGCGGGTGTGGTCGCCGGGATAGCGGGTCGCCAGCGCGTCCGAAAGCAGAGTAAACATGGCGGCGCCCAGACAGATAAAGAGATTCGTACGCAGGCCGGCAGGGCGATGCTTGATCTCGCGCTCCAATCCGATCGCGCCTCCCAGGAGCGCGGCAAGGGTCAGACGCAAAAGGAATATTCCAGCCGGGGACATCTCGCTCTGCAGGACGTCGTGCATATGTTGCATGAGTGGCATGAGTGGTATGCGAGCCTGGGTGGCTGGATTTTATCACCGGAAAACTTGGCTCTTGAGGGCTTCCGGCACTCGCAAGTTAACCCAGATGATTACCGCGAAGGGGAACGAGTCCTGTAGATGGTCGCCGCGGGCTCTCCCGAAACGTGAATCACCGCAAGCGGGACCAGGTCCTGCTTCTTTACCGCGCTGGAAACGGCGTCGCCCTCAAAAGCGATGACAAAATCGGCGTATCTCGCCGGATCGGCCAGCGCCCGTTCCCATAGCCCGTCCTGGTCGATGGGCTGTTTCCAGGTGCGGTGGTTGCCTTCGTTGATCACCCGTCGCAGGGGCACACCGGCCTGTTGCATGGCCCCGACATGGTTTCCCAGATACATGAGCAAGGTGGAGTCCGGAGGGAGAGCCTTTGCGAAGTCGGCAAGTTCGCGTTCCACGGCAATGCGCCCGCGTGAGTTGATCACGGCTTCGCCAAGGCAGACGGGATCTCGCCCAATCGAGGCATAGCTCGCGGTAACGAAGATCAGGACCGCCGCCGCGGATAAAAACTTGAGGGCGCGACGTTGCGCCAGCTCCGTGACGAAGTACACGGCCAGCGCCCCGAACACCGCAAACGCCGGCAGCAGCTCCAGTCCATAACGCACGTTGTAATAGGAAAACGGCCACCATACCGGCATGAAAATGGGAACCCCACCGTAGGCGATGGAAAGCGCGTAGAACGCTGAGGGAACCCAAAGCAGGAGAACCGGCCACAGTTGCCCCCTGACCCGTTTCCAGCTCAGGCCACCGATCACTCCCGCCAGCGCGAGCAGGATCCAGATTTTCTGCCAGTTCCCTGCCGCAAGGTTCAGCTCCGCCGACTTGAGGAAATAGCTAAAGGCGGTTTGCAGGTCATGGGTGCCGGGATGAGTCGCAGCCGGACTCCTCTGTTCGATGGCCTTGGCCGAGTATGGGCCATTGGCGAATTCCAGGGGATTACGATAGACGATTGCGTTATAAGCCAGCCAGAGCACGGGAGCGGCTGCGGCCAGGAGAATGAACTTTTTCAGTCCACCTGTGCGGGCATGGTCCGGTTGTTTCGCCTGCACCGCCAATACAACTGCGGCGACACTCATCGCAACCGCCAGAAACCACCCGTCATAGCGCGTCAGGCACGCAGCGGCCAGGCAAATCCCGCATCTTACCAGCGCAGGCGATGCAGCCGGCCGCGGCGCACCCCCGCCGGGCCTGCCCGACTCTCGCACGAACTTGTGGAAATACACTACCGCCCAGATGAACAGCGCCAGGTAGAGCGGTTCGGTCATGGCCGTGGCTTGCAGGTAAACCAGGTTCGGGTTGGTGGCGTAGATGATCGCGGCCAACCAGGCCGCAAATCTGACGGCCATGCTGGATGGCGAAATCGAACTGAGCCCGTCGCGGACCAGGCGAAAAATCCCAACCGTCCCGAAAACGTACGCGGCCATCGACGGAATTGACCCGCCCACTCCCGTCTTCCACATCCAGTTTGAAAGCAGGAACGGGATCATGAGCAGATGCGGCAGCGGCAGCCAGACCGTTCCCAATTGCAGCAAGCCCGGAGTGCGGGAATCGAAGACCCGGCGCGCAATGTTGATGTGCGCAACCGCATCGCCATAGAGCAGTATTTGCCCGCGCCGGAAATAGAACAGGAAGGAGAGAATCGAAAGGCACACGGTGAGCCATGCCAGCAGGGCGGTCTCGCGGTCCCAGCGCGGGATCGGCTGCGCGCTCATTCCAGGTGGGTCAGCTCGCGGAAGATTTGAAAGCGGGCGTCAATTTCTTCACGGGTGAGCGACTGCAGACGCTCGGTGCCAAACCGCTCCACCGCAAACGATCCCATCACGCCGCCGTAGAAGAGCGCGCGTTTGAGGACTTCGCGGCTCAATTCTTCCTGCGAGGCCAGGTATCCCATGAAGCCGCCGGCAAAGGAGTCTCCGGCTCCGGTAGGATCTTTGACTTCTTCAATGGGCAGCGCCGGCGCGCGAAAGGGATGACGGCCAATGCCGTATGCGCCTTCGCGGAAAAAGATGGTCGCGCCGTATTCGCCGTGCTTGATGACCAGCGCCTGCGGCCCCATGGCCAGCACTTTCAGCGCCGCCCGCGGCAGGTTGCTCTCTCCCGCCAGGCTCTTGGCCTCGGTATCGTTGATCAACAGCACGTCAACCAGTTTCAGGGTCTCGGCCAACTGCCGGCGGGCGGTGTTGATCCAGTAATTCATGGTGTCGCCGCCGGTCAGCCGCACCGTCTTCATCTCTCGCCGAACCGTCGCCTGCAGCTCGGGTTGGATATTGGCCAGAAACAGAAACTGCGAATCCTGATAGTGAGGCCGGGATGTGGGGCTGAAAGTTCTGAAACACGTTGAGGTCGGTAAAGTCGGTCTTGGCCTCATTCAAATTGTCGAGATATTGCCCGCCCCAGCGAAAGGTTTTCCCCTTGGCATGTTCAATGCCGCGCGTATCCACTCCGCGCTTTTTCAGGACATTTTCGTGCTCGGCTGTGAAATCTTCGCCCACGATCGCGACCACGCGGACATCGGTGAAATAACTGGCGGCCAAGGCAAAATAGGTGGCCGCGCCGCCCAGCACGTCCTCCACTTTCCCCGAGGGGCTGGCGATGGTATCGAATGCAACCGAACCGACTGCGACTATGCTCATGCTTTCCTGGCCTTGAGGTATTTGTCGAGAATGAGTTTCAATCGTTGACGCGTCGAAGCAGGAATTTTGCTTCGCTCCGTGAGAATGGCATGCGCCAGGGATGAGCCGCATTTGCAGGAGCGCTCTCCCGGCATGGCGGACACGGCTTCCCGCACCACCCGGGTCGCATTCTCCGCGTTTTTCAGGAGCACAGCTACGATCTGGTCCACCGTCACCGAATCATGGTGTGGATGCCAGCAGTCGTAGTCGGTGACCATGGCCACGGTCACGTAGCAGATTTCCGCCTCGCGGGCCAGCTTGGCTTCCTGCAGGTTGGTCATGCCGATCACGTCCATGCCCCAACTGCGATAGACATTGGATTCGGCCCGGGTGGAAAACTGCGGGCCCTCCATGCACACGTAAGTACCGCCGCGCTTGGCTGTGACCCCTGCTTTTCTGCACGCACCTTCTACGGCCTGGGCCAGTTGAGGACAGATGGGATCGGCAAAGGCAATGTGGGCCACGATGCCGTTGCCGAAAAACGTATCCACACGGTGGCGAGTGCGGTCAAAAAACTGGTCCGGAATTACGAACTCCAGCGGCTTGTGTTCTTCCTTCAACGATCCCACGGCGGAGATGGAAACGATCCGTTCCACGCCCAGCTGCTTGAAGCCATAAATATTGGCGCGGAAATTCAGCTCGCTGGGAAGAATGCGGTGCCCTCGTCCGTGACGCGCCAGGAACGCGACTTTGCGGCCCTCCAGCGTGCCCAGGACATAGGCGTCCGAAGGCTTGCCGAACGGCGTCTTCAAGCGCACTTCTCTTACCTTGGTGAGGCCGGGCATCGAGTACAGCCCGCTGCCGCCAATGATTCCAATTTCGGCTTGTGGCAAAGATCTCCTGTCGACCGGCAAAGCTGGGTGACAAACTGGTGATTATACAGGGGGACCGTGTGGGACCGGGTCTCACACAATCAAAAGCTATTTTGCGGCCGCGACCGTTCCAAATACTTCCTGGTCCAGCTTGTCCGTTGTGATCTGATCCAGGCTCTCGGTGACCAGCACGGTGTCGCCTTGCACATCGATGACGACCGGCCCCTCCTCGGTCAGCCAGGCTCGTTTGCCGGTCAGATGGTCCGGCACGTCGGTCGTGATTGCCGGTTCCTTGCCTTCTGGCGGAACGTCGTGCACATGCAGGTATCGTTTGCTTAGCCCCGTGGCATAGATGGCGGCAAAGTTGGCTGCCTTCTCCGGAGTCGACCAGCGCGAGGCGTAGAGCAGCGCCAGCGGCGCCGCCGGATCGCCCTTGGGGCGCACCGCATAGTAGTAACCGCCCCGCCAGTGCGGATACAGTTGGTGCGAAATTGGAGCTCCCGCATATTGGTCAATCAGTACGGCCACGTCGAACTCCCCCACCGCGCCTACATCCCAGCGATCATAATTCTTGAACACTTGCCGAAAATCCGGAACGTGCATGGGCTCCAGGCGCTCACCTGACAGATAGGTCTCGGGCTCCATGATCTGCCGCGTGGTTTGCGGAGGATTGCGAAAAAGGTCGGCAAAGGCCTTCTCTTTCCCACCCTTTTTCAACAGTTCCGCGATGAAGTCGATGCCATAGCGGTAAGGGAAGGTCAACGCCTCCTTCATGTAAATCGGTGCATTGCGGAATTCGATCGAGTCCGCCGTGCCCACCAGCATGCCGTCTTTCAGGGCCTGAACCACCTGCGGCGAGTCCTGGAGCGACAGGCCCATGGGCTCCAGCATGTAGTCCACGAGCACCACCATGGCCTGGCCCTCGACCACCGCTTGCCGCACGGTGCTGACCTCGTCATTCGCGATATCCTGTGCAGTGATTTCCTTCTTCTTCACCAGATCGGCGTCAACCGGCTTCATGTATTTCTCGAGGTTGAAAGACTGGTCCTGCAACGCGTGCGTCAGTTCGTGGGCCAGCACCGGCTTTTGCTGCTCGGCGCCCAGCCAGTCGAGAAGATTCACCGTCTTGGTTTTGGGATCGTAGTATCCGGCAACCTGTTCCTTGAGCAGCAAGGGCAGAAATTTTCCCAGGTCGAAGTCTCGCGGCAGCAGTCCAAATTTCTTGAGCACTAACTCGGAACGGCGCAAACGTCTGGCGTCTTCGTCCTCGCTGGTGTGCTTGGTGACATAGCTTTCCACTTCGTCGCGGCTGACCAGTTGCCGTTTCACCTGATGCTTGATGGGGAACAGCGTATCCTGGCTGGCAAACCGGAGAATCTCATCCACCGAGCGAAAGAGCTTCTCCGCCTCCTGCGGCGAGATCTTTGGTTCTGCGGCGGCGGCCTGGGGTGCCGCTTGCGGGCTGTCCGCTGTGGTCGCGGGCGATTTGCTCGCGGCTTTCTGCCCTGTGGTCGACTGTCCCGCCCGGGCCTGCCCGCAGATGGGGAACAGCAGAAGAACCAAAATGATTTCAAGGATCGCTGCCTGACAACGCTTGCCGCCCACCTTCGGTTTAGCCATTGGATATGAGTTTATACTTTTCAAATGAATGTCAATCTCTGGACCTCAACCGAGCACGCGCTGGACTATCTGGGCCGCGCCGACTCGATTCCGCACCGGGTTGAAGGCGAGTCCACGCTCCTGGAATTCATTTCGCCCCAGGTGCAGCGCATCCTCGACCTCGGAACCGGGGACGGGCGTCTGCTCGCCCTGGTCAAACTGGGCCATCGCGACGCGACCGCAGTCGCCCTCGATTTCTCTCCCGCCATGCTGCAAGCCGCGCGCCAGCGCTTTGCCGGCGATCCTTCCGTTTCCGTCGTCGCTCACAATCTCGAAGGCCCTCTCCCCGAGATAGGCAGCTTTGACGCCGTGGTTTCCAGCTTTGCCATCCATCATCTCATTCATGATCGCAAGCGGTCACTCTACGCCGAGATTTATGGCAGGCTGAACCCTGGGGGCGTGTTTTGCAATCTCGAGCATGTGGCTTCTCCCACGCCCGCGCTTCACCAGGACTTCTTGCAGCACATCGGATGCTCGGTCGAGATAGAAGACCCCTCCAACAAGCTGCTGGATCTGGAAACCCAACTGCAATGGCTGCGGGAGATTGGCTTCAGTGAGGTCGATTGCCACTGGAAATGGCGTGAGCTGGCATTGCTGGTGGGCCGCCGGGCCTGACGTGCATATTCTGAATGCGAGCGGCCCATTCCGGGAGTCGCTCGCTGTTCATGTGACAAGCATCACATCTTAACAGTTCCCTTTGCGATGAAAATCGGCCCTGGGCAGCACCGTGGAGGCGCACGGCTTCCAGCCGTGCGAAAAGAATCGCACAGGAGGCGGCTTTAGCCGCTGTGGACAACCTCGCCGAGCGCACATTCTGAATGCGAGCCGCCCATTCCGGGAATCGCTTGCCGTTCATGTGACAAGCATCACATCTTCACAGTTCCCTTTGCGCTGAAAATCGACCCCGGGCAGCACCGTGGATTTAGCCCGGGGGCAGTATCGTCAAATTAGTATCGTGAAATCGGCCCTGGGCAGCACCGTGGAAGCGCACGGCTTTCAGCCGTGCGAAAAGAATCGCACAGGAGGCGGCTTTAGCCGCTGTGGACAACCTCGCCGAGCGCACATTCTGAATGCGAGCCGCCCATTCCGGGAATCGCTCGCCGTTCATGTGACAAGCATCACATCTTCACAGTTCCCTTTGCGTTGAAAATCGACTCTAGGCAGCACCGTGGAAGCGCACGGCTTTCAGCCGTGCGAAAAGAGTCGCACAGGAGGCGGCTTTAGCCGCTGTGGACAACCTCGCCGAGCGCACATTCTTCGTCACCTCTGTAACCTGGGATCGCCGACCCTTGTTCCAGTCCGAACCGGCTGCACTTCTGTTTCTGGACACCCTGTCCGCTTACCGCGCGCGCGGCATCTTCCATCTTTACGAATTCGTGATCATGCCCGACCACATCCATCTGCTGCTCGCCCCCAAACCTACGGTCGCGCTGGAACGAGCCCTGCAGTTCATCAAAGGCGGCTATTCTCATCGCTTCATGGAGGAAACCGGATCAAGAATGGCAATCTGGCAACGCAGCTTTACGAATCACCGAATTCGGGATTGGACGGATTTCGAGAAGCACCGGCGCTACATTCATCTCAATCCAGTTCGCGCAGGGCTCGTCGAATTTCCCAGGGATTATCCGTATTCGTCGGCGCATCCTGGATTCGCGATCGATGAGGCGCCACAGCGGCTAAAGCCGGTCGCTTAAGGCCGTGATTGGCACGGCTGAAGCCGTGCCCTTCCACGGTTTCCCGTGACGTCCGGCGCCGTCCCGGCCCCGAAGGTCGGGGCCTTTTTCCATTGCGAGGCGCGGAGGGCGGGCATTCATCAGACGCACAAAATCAGACTCTCGCGCCACCGTGGAAGCGCACGGCTTCCAGCCGTGCGAAAAGAATCCGCCATTGGCACGGCTAAAGCCGTGCGCTTCCACGGTTTCCCCTGGCGTCCGTTGCCGTCCCGACCCTGGTGGCCGGGGCCTTTTTCCTATTGCGAGGCGCGAACCTCGGGCGGGAATTCATCAGACGAAATCAGACTCTGGCAGCACCGTGGAAGCGCACGGCTTTCAGCCGTGCGAAAAGAAGCGCAAAGCAGGCGGCTTTAGCCGCTGTGGACTTTCCTTGCCACCCATTCCCCGGCTTCTCGCGTCCCCAGGCTGCCGCCGATATCCTGCGTGCTCTTCTTCTCCGTCACCGCTTCGAGCACCGCGGCTTCCATCTTCTCCGCTTCGGCGGTCAAGCCCAAATGCGCCAGCATCATCGCCGCTGTCAGAATCGCCCCAAACGGATTCGCGATATTCTTCCCCGCAATCGGCGGAGCGGAACCGTGCACCGGCTCGAACATGGATGTCTTTCCGGGATGAATATTTCCGCTCGCGGCCATGCCCAGCCCGCCCTGCAGCCCGGCGGCCAGGTCGGTGATGATGTCGCCAAACATGTTGTTGGTCACGATTACGTCGAACTGCCGTGGGTCGCGCACCATCTGGGTGCAGAGTGCATCCACGTACATATGCTGCGAGGTGATCTGGGGATACTCCCGGCCGACTTCCTTGAACACCCGCTGCCACAACCCCCCGGCATGGGTCATGGCATTCGACTTGTCGCACATCAGAACGCTCTTGCGAGGACTGCCATCCTGTTTCTTGTGGCGCTCGCAAAATTCGAAGGCATAGCGAATCACGCGTTCCACTCCTTTGCGCGTGTTGATGTCCTCCTGCACCGCAATCTCATCCGGCGTGCCCTGCTTGAATACGCCGCCGGCATCCCCGTAAACGCCTTCGGTGTTTTCGCGCACCACGACGAAATCGATGTCCTTGGGCTCGACCCCCTTCAGCGGGCAGAGTGAAGCGTCCAGCAGGCGCACCGGGCGCACGTTGGCGTACAGGTCCATCCGGAAGCGCATGCCCAGCAGGATTTCCTTGGCGTGGATATTCGAGGCCACGCGCGGATCGCCGAACGCGCCCAGCAGGATGGCATCAAAATCACGTTCCAGCATGGCGAAACCGTCGGGCGGGACAGTGACGCCGTCAGCCAGGTAGCGATTGGCGCTCCAGTCGAAGTGCGTCAGCTCGACGTCGGCAGGCAAAGCCTCGATGACTCGCACCGCCTCGGCAATAACCTCGGGGCCAATGCCGTCGCCGGGAATGATAGCGATCTGCTTCTTTTGGCTCACGGGTGGAAGATTATCAACTCGGTGGGCGGTTGTCATTCCGGACCGGAGCTGTCAATGGGGGACGGGTGCCGATGCCCCTATCGCAGCAAACGTGGGCGGAAACGCCGTGCCCAATCGAGGTGTACCGACCTTGCGCCCGCGCATAACGTAGCTCCGCTATAATCAAATGAAGAGAAAATGAGCGTGACAGCACAACATAACAGCGTTGACACGGTGGCGCCGCAGCCCGGCAGCGCGGGCCCGGGGATCGACTCCGGCGAGGTGCGATCTGAGTTTCAGACGCTAGTTTCGACGGCCGGAGTCTACGACCTCAGCTCGCGCGCCAAGATTTCACTCACCGGCAGCGATCGGACACGCTGGTTGAACGGCATGGTCACGAACAATGTCCGCGATCTCACTCCCGGCCACGGTGTGTACGCTTTCCTGCTTAATCCCCAGGGACACATCCTCGGCGATCTGTATGCTTATCACCGGGGAGAATCGCTGCTCGTCGATACCGATGAATCGCAGGTCGACAAGATCCTCGCCGTCTTCGATAAGTACATCATCATGGATGACGTAGAGGTGGCCAATGTCAGCGCCAAGCTGACCGCCATCGGAATCGCGGGACCGAAGTCCAGGGAATCGTTACGGGCAGCCGGATTTGACGTGCCCGAACTCAAGCCTTTGCAATTTGTCGAGACTACCTGGCATCAAATCAGCCTGACCCTGGTCCGTGGTGATAATCCGCGGGTGGAATCCTTTGAACTGTGGCTGGCGCGCGGTGACAGGGAAAAAATGTATGACGCGCTGGTCGAAGCTGGGGCGAAGCCGGTGGGGACTCCGGCGCTCGATTTGTTGCGCATCGCTGCCGGAATTCCCCGTTACGGCGTCGACATCCGCGAACGCGACTTGCCGCAGGAAACCGCGCAGGAACGCGCCTTGAATTTCTCCAAGGGCTGCTACGTTGGCCAGGAGATTGTGGAGCGCATCCGATCGCGCGGCCAGGTCCGCCGCACCTTTGCCGGTTTTGAAGTCAACGGAGAGTTGCCTGCGCCCGGAAGCAAGATACAGGTGGACGGCAAAGAGGTCGGCGAGATCACGAGCGCCGCTTCCCTGCCACTGGCTGGGGGCGAACGCCGAGTGGCGCTGGGCTACATCCGCCGCGAAGTGGCGACGCCGGGCAAGCAAGTTGAGCTGGGCGGCAGCGTGGCGAACCTGGCAAACCTGCCGTTTTCGGAAGTGATCAAGTGATCGAAGGAAAGAACTATGCCTGAGAAAAAGCAAGAGAGCTTTACTGTGACCGACCGGCGACTCTTCACGTCCGAAGGCGAACTACGCCGGGAAGCCAGCGAAGAAGAAGTTTCAGCTTCGAAACCGGCTCCGCCGCCTGCACCCGAGGCGAAGCCCGCGGAGAATGCCGCCGAACCCTCTCCCCTCGATCCGTCCGTACCTCCGAGTCCAACCGCGGCCGAGCAAAAAGAGCAGGCGGATGCCTACCGCCAATCCGCCAAGGAACTCGACACCCGCGTCGAACTCAGCGGCCATTCCGCCAAAGAAATGGAGATGACATTCGAGCGCTTCATGGCCTCGCTTTACATGACCGCCATGCTGCAGCTCGGGCTGATGCAGGAGGAGAAAGGGCAGCCACGGATTGATCTGCTGGGCGCGCGCCAGACCGTCGACACCCTCGGGCTGCTGGCGGAAAAGACCAAGGGGAATCTCACCGCTGCCGAAGAAAACTTTTTGCAGAACTGCCTTTACGAGTTGCGTATGGCCTATGTGGAAGTAACCAACGCTCTGGCGCGGCCGCCGCAGGCGACCGGCGCGAATCCCGCGAAACGATGAAAGCCAGGCTGACGGTGCTGGGCAGCGGCACGTCCATGGGCGTGCCCACCATTGGCTGCGACTGCGCCGTCTGCCGCTCTTCCGACCCGCAGGACCGGCGCACCCGGCCTTCCGTCCTGATCGAATATGGCGGACGCAGTGTGCTCATCGATACCACTCCCGATTTTCGCCAACAGGCCATCCGGGAAAACATACGCAGCCTGGATGCCGTGCTCTACACCCACGCCCACGCCGATCATATTCTTGGCATTGACGATCTGCGGCCGTTGAGCTTCCGTCACAAGCCGGGACGGCTGCCGCTTTATGCCCGTCCCGACGTGGTGGCATTCATCCGCAATATGTTCCGTTACATCTTTGACGCGGACTACAAATTTGGCGGGTTGCCCCAGGTGGAACTCAAGCCACTGGACGGGCCGTTGGAATTGTTCGGCGCGCGCTTTGAGCCCGTGACCGTGATCCACGGGGAAACCGAGATTTACGGCTTCCGCTTCGGGTCAGCGGCCTATCTCACCGATCACAGTGCGGTGCCCGAGGCATCTTTCGAGCAGCTGCACAACCTTGACATCTTGTTTCTCGACGCACTACGGCACAAGCCGCATCCCACTCATTCGACGGTGGAGAATTCGCTGCGAATTGTGGAACGCGTGAAACCAAAGCGCGCATTTTTCACCCATATCTGCCACGACCTGCCGCATGCGGAGACGAACGCGTCGCTGCCGCCGCACGTCCAGCTCTCGTATGACGGCATGAAACTGGAGTTTGAGATTTAGGAAGGAAAATCTTTAACCGCAAAGGCCGCAAAGAAATGCCGCAAAGTTCGCAAAGGGTCCCAGGCTTTCCTGCGCTCGTTGCGGATACATGGTTCTTGGATTTAGCTAAGAGCTAGAAGCTAGAAGCCAAAAGCTGCTCCCGATGCAAGTCTTCCACAAACTCGAGGATGTTCCCGCCGACTTCGGTCCGACGATCGTGAGTATCGGGAATTTCGACGGTGTCCACCGCGCCCACAGTCATGTACTCAAGGAGATCGTAAGCCGCGCAAGGCAGCAGGGCGCCAAGTCGATGGCGGTCACCTTCGAACCCCATCCGGTTCGCATCCTGAAACCGGATTCCGGCCTCAAGCTGATCACGCCCACCCCGGAAAAGCTCCGCCTGCTCGAGGCCAGCGGCCTGGATGCGGTGCTGCTCCTGCCCTTCGGACGTGACCTTTCCTTGATGACTCCGCGACAGTTTGCGGAAAAGATCCTGAAGAAACAACTGCGCGCCCGCGAATTGCATGAAGGCTATAACTTCCATTTCGGCCACAAAGCAGCGGGCAACGTGGACACGCTGGCTGAGTTCGGCCGCGAGATGGGGTTCGAGGTCAAAGTCTATCCGGAGATGAAACTGCGCGGTGAACCCGTCTCCAGCAGCCAGGTGCGCCGGCTTCTGAGTGAAGGCCGGGTCAGCCGCGCGCGGCACCTGCTGGGACATCCCTTCAGCATGCTCTCGACTCCGGGGCGGGGACGCGGGTATGGCTCCAAATATACGGTTCCCACCATCAACCTGGCCCGTTACGAAGAATTCGTGCCCAAGGACGGGGTTTACATAGCCCGCACCCGGGTGGGCGACGAGTGCTTCGATTCGGTAACCAACGTGGGCGGGCGCCCCACCTTCGGGGCGGAATCCTTCGCGGTCGAAACTCACCTCTTGAACTTCCACCCCATCGAGCTGGCGCCTGAAACCGAAGTGGAGATTTACTTTCTGCTGCGTTTGCGCGACGAGATCAAATTTCCCTCGGTCGATGCGCTCCGTGAGCAGATTGCGCGTGACGTGCACAAGGCCCGGAGATACTTCCATCTCCTAAAACCGGTGTGAGCATTCCTCCGTGTCCGCTGTCTCCTCCGTGGTTCCACTCAAGAAACCGCAGCGGACGCTGAGGTTTTTGCCCAACCCGAATCTCTGCCCGGATTTTCAATTGCCAATTCCCCGCTGACCATTAACAATCCCTGCGATGGCAAGCAGCCTGGCCTTCCCTCTCACCCAAGTCACCTCCGCCCAACGCCGCACCCTTCTGGCCGCCGCTCTCGGCTGGATGCTCGATGCGTTCGACGCCATGCTCTACGCCCTGGTGCTGACGCATATCATGCGCGACCTGGGTATGACCAAAGGCATGGCCGGATTACTCAATAGCCTGACCCTGCTGGCATCCGGGATTGGCGGCGTCGCTTTTGGATTCATTGCCGATCGGCTGGGCCGCAAGCGCGCCCTCATGCTCAGCATTCTTACTTACTCGATTTGCTCGTTCGCCTCCGGCCTGGCGACTTCGGTCCTGATGCTGGCCGTTTTCCGTTTCATTCTCGGGCTCGGAATGGGAGGAGAGTGGAATACCGGCGCCACGCTGGTTGCCGAAACCTGGCCCACTGAGTTACGGGCCAAAGCCATCTCGATTGTCCAGAGTTCGTGGGCGATTGGCTATGCGTTGGCTGCGCTGGCGGTGGGAATCGTCCTGCATTATGCCGATTGGCGAATGGCCTTTTTCGTCGGCGTTCTGCCCGCGCTGGTGGTCTTGTGGATTCGCCGCGGCGTTCCCGAGTCGGAAATGTGGCGCGAAAGTCGTGGTAGCCCCCAGGCGCGGACAAGCTCGATGGCGGCAAAGCCGGAGACGGGATTCGCCGGCCTCTTCAGGCCACCGTATCTGAAACCTACGGTTGCGCTGCTGTTGATGAATTTTTTCGGGATGTTCGCCTGGTGGGGCTTGTTCACCTGGATTCCGCCTTATCTCTCTTTGCCAGTTGAGCAAGGCGGACGCGGTTTCGGAATCATGGGAACGACCACTCTGCTGGTCGTGTTGAACCTGGCGGGAATGTTTCCCGGATATGCCAGCTTCGGCTGGGTTGCGGACTACATGGGGCGTCGCAAGTCCTTTATCTTATATACGTTCATGGCAGCAGTTATAGTTCCGATTTATGCCATGGCCAGAACCCCATGGGCGTTGATGGTACTGGGGACGGTGCTGGCGTTTTTCGGCACGGGTTTCTTTTCCGGCTCGGGAATTATCGGCAGTGAGATTTTTCCCACCGCTGTCCGGGCTCGCGCTCTCGGTTTCACCTACAACGGCGCACGCACCATGAGCTCGATTGCACCCTTTGTCATCGGGCGCGTGGGCCAGGCGAAGGGTCTGAGCTGGGCCTTCTATCTCTGCGGTGTGTCATTTCTGCTGGCGTGCCTGGTGGCGACGCAGGTGCCGGAGACCAAAGGGAAGGCTTTGCAGTAGCTCTCCGCGCCAGAGTCGAAAAGGACTAGTCTTCTCCCGCAGCGCTGCCTAATACCCGCAGCTTGGCATCCTTCCCCATCGCATATCGCGCACCGCTGCGCGGGGGCAGAGCTGAAGCCACCAGGGCCACACCTGGCATCGTCTTGTCCTGCCGAACTTCCGACCCGGCAGTCTGCAACCATGAATCGCCACGCGAGCCCACCTTTGTCCGGTCGAATGAAGGGATAGCGTCCAGGAAAGAACGTATCCAAAGGTGCACGTTGTGGTCTTTCACGATTTGGCGCAAAAGGCGCATGCGCCTGCGCTTGTCTTCCACGCTCATGTGGGCGGCGTCGTACAAGGCCTGGGCCACTTCGGCATAATCGTTGGGGTTGACCACGATGGCCCCGATCCGCAACTCCGGCCCGGCGCCGGCGAATTCACTGACAATCAGGACGCCGCGCTCGTCGATCTGGGCCGCGCAAAATTCCTTGGCCACCAGATTCATTCCGTCTTTCAGCGGAGTGACCAGGGCAATATCAGCGGCGCGATAATAGCCGAGAAGCTCATCCCGGCCCAGGTTGCGGTGGATGTAGTGCACCGGCACCCATCCCGGCTCGGTGAACTCGCCATTGATCTGGCTGACCAGCAGCTCCACTTCCCGCCGCAGATGCTTGTAATTGGGAATCTCCTCGCGACTGGGGACAACCACCTGCACCAGCGTGATGTGGCCGCGCATCTCCGGATAGCGCCGCAGCAGCAGCCGGAATGATTTGAGCCGCTCCGGGATTCCCTTGGTGTAATCCAGCCGATCCACGCCCAGAACCAGCACGTCATCGGACACACGCTTTCTGAGCTCAGCCGCCTGGGCTGCGATCTCCGGGCGACTGGCATCGGACGCAAAGGCTTCAAAATCGATGCCAATCGGGAAAGTGCCCACCACCGATCGCCGTCCTTCCAGACCCACCAGAAAATGCGGGCTGCCGCGCTCGACCGTGACTTCAGGAAGCAGGCGTTCGAGACAGCTCACGAAATTTGAGCGGTCGCGATCGCCCTGGAATCCGATCACGTCGAATTCCAGCAACGATTTCAGAATGGGCTTTTTCCAAGGCAGCTTCTCAAACACATCCGGTGACGGAAACGGGATGTGCAGGAAAAACCCCATCGAGCACTGCACTCCGGCCTGCCTCAGGGCTGAAGCGGTCAGCATGAGATGGTAGTCATGGACCCAGACAAAGTCGTCTGCCCGCGCGGTTTCCGCGACTACCTTGGCAAATTTGCCATTTACCTGCTGATAGGTTGCCCAATACTCGGGGTCGAAATTGCAGCGCGAAGGCATGTCGTGAAACAGAGGCCAGATGATTTCATTGGCGAACCCGGAATAGAACTTGGCGATATCTTCTTCCGTGAGCGCCACCGACCGGAGAGTGTAGGAACGGCGATGCGCGGCCCGGACCAGGAACGGTTCAATCGGCTCCTCCGGACCGGTGCCGGCCCAGCCGATCCAGACCCCGGGGTGGTCGCGCCAGCCCGCTTCAAGAGCTGTGGCCAGTCCTCCAGAGCTTCTTTCCAGCCGGGCGCCGCCGGCGTATTTTCGGATGAGAATCGGCAGCCGGTTCGAAACATTGATTACGCGTCCCTTGATTTCGGTCATCCCTGTCCTCCCGAAGCGCGCAGCCACTCCCGGAAAAACTGGAGTAGGTCGTGAGGTGCTTGCAGCCAGATATCGGCTGCGGTCGGACGCGACTGAGGACGAACCAGAGCCGTGAGCCCGTTGCCCTTAAGGGCTTGAAATGCATCTTCGTCGGTCTGGTCGTCGCCGAGATAAGCCACAGCGGCGCCAGCCGGGCACTCGCTTAAGATGGCGCGAACCGCGTCCCCTTTGTCTGGACCGGCCACTCTAATTTCGACGCCCCCGTCAAACTCGAGCAACCTTAGGGGCGCTCGATCCAGCAGCGGCTTCCATAACTGAGGGACCTCGCGGGCCAATTTTTCCGCTTTTACCGGGCTCAGACCCCGCCAGTGCACCGCTACTCCGCCGGGTTTGACTTCCGCCTGGCTCTCCAGCCCGGCGTCACGAAGTATGGCCACGGCTGCCACCAGGTAGTCCTTGTGATCCGGCACCGACCTCAATTCGTATCGGCCATCGGCCATGAGCCGCTCCAGGCCATGACTTCCCCAGATTTCCGGCTGCGGAGATATCCCGCTGAGTGCCAGCACTTCGCGCACTGGACGGCCGCTGATCAGCACGACGCGGGTCCCCTGGCTCATGATGCGGCCGATCAAGGGCGGTACTTCGGGATAGGGGACGGCCAGATCGCGGTCCACGCAAAACGGGGCCAGGGTCCCATCGTAGTCAAGTAAAAGAACACGGGCTGGAGCGGAACGCAGTCGCTCCAGGAACGGACCGTAAGTGATCGGTTGCTCGACTAGCTTCATGTCACCCCCGGGTTGCAGAAATGGAAGTGTGACCGCCAAACCCAGCCGCAAACCAACCGGGTGAGTATGGCCCTGATTATCGAACGCGGAAGTTCAGCTCAACAGAGCAAAACGCCGGTCAGGGACGAAGGGGTAGAAACGGACGCCGAACTTGCCAGATTGTAGGTGGAAGTCTGCGGCACCGGAGCTACCCAGGCGCGCATCAGTTGGCAACGGGCACAGAGGGCCATGGTCAAAAGCACCATCATGGACACTTGCTGGGAGCGCAGCGCAGTCGCAGGCAAGTCCACCGCCGGGCAAACAAAAATGGCCAGTAAAACCAGCAGTAATCCTACGGCCGCGGCGACGTGCAATTTGGTGAGCACTGTGCCCGATTATACACCCGGTCAAGTCCCACCGGCACCCACTTTGGAGCTTCGAATTCCTTGATTTTAACGGGTTTATCAGGTCCAACGGAACCAGCGGAGAGCCAGCGCGAACGAGATCCCGCCCCACAACAGCAGAACCAGCAGTCGCCCTGACTGGGCCGCCAGGGACGCACCCTGCAAAATCGTGGCCCGCAAGGCATCGTTGAGCGCGGTCAGGGGCAGCAATTTGATAAGGGGCTGCAGCACGGCCGGGAATCGTTCCGCGGAAAAAAATACGCCGGAAAAAATCCACATTGGCATCATCACCAGGTTCATTAGCCCGCTTACGCTTTCAAGTTTCTGCGCGCGGCTGGCGGTCAGCAACCCCAGCCCCCCGAATGACACGGCGCCAATCGTGGCCACCAGCAAGATAGTCAGCAGCGACCCCAACACTTGCATGTGAAAAACCAGCACCCCAAAACCAAGCAGGAGCGCGATCTCAATCACCATGAGCACCAGCCGGCTGCTGGTCAGGGCCAACAGAAAATCGCCGCGGCGCATGGGAGTACCCACAAAGCGTTTGAGCAACTTGCGCTGGCGCATGTCTACCAGGGCAAATCCAATGCCCCACATGCCGGAGTTCATCAGGTTCATTCCCAGCAGACCCGGGATCAGGAAGTCGATGTAACGCGACCCGGGCTCGCTGGAGGTCACGGCGGAAGTCGGCACCGGATTCTTGCGCCCGGCGGCGATCTGCACCGCATCGTCCACTTCGGCCGCGCGACAGGACACTCTCTGGACGCGCAGGATCGTAGCGGAATACCAAAGCCTTCCGGCCGTCGGACTTCGATCACTAGATCATACTTGCCCAGGCGGAATCCTTGCAGTGCCGTCTCCGGTCCACGGTGGTGACGGATCGACGAACTCTGCGGTAATCGCTGAGCCAGGCTCAGAGCCTGTCAGAGCCGGGACCAGGACAATCGCAACCGGCGTAACATCAGCCGGCTTGTTGCGGAAGGCGATGCCCAGCCCCAGGGCGAGCAGCAAAGGAAACCCGAAAACCCAGAAGACGACCTCGGGCTCGCGTTTGAGTTCCAGCAGGCGCGCCATCAATAGATGTCGGAAGCCAGACCAGCGGCCGTTGCGAGGGGGCAGGCCTGAGGGAACCGGCGGCACCTGCGTTGGGGGAGTTTGTTGTGCGACGGTCACTAGTCTGCCTCTCGTCTGCTTGCAAAACTGTCTAGCTTCACTCGACCAGGGCCGATGGGAGCGATCGCCCCTGCGTGGGCATTACTGATCATTAATCTTCCCTCAAATGGCGGCCGGTTAGACGAACAAATACATCTTCCAAACTGGCCTGGCGCGTGGTGAGGTGCAAAAGATGGCCGCCTTCCCTTTCAACCGCATCCAGCAACGCCGGAATGGTCAAGTGAGGCTCGTGCACATTCAGACAGACCAAGCCGTTGTCGCGGCGGACCGACTCGACGCCCGGAAGCGCCCGCCAGACGTCCGTGGCATCGCCGTTTCGGCTCCCGCTGACCTGAAATTCCACCATGTGGTGCCCGCCCAGGCGTTCGATCAAATCAGCCGGCGTACCTTCGGCAATCACTTCTCCATGGTCGATGATGGCCAGACGATCACACAGGCGCTCGGCTTCATCCATGTAGTGGGTGGTGAGCAGCACCGTGCCTCCCGCATGCTGGAAACCGCGAATCGTCTCCCAGAGCTGGCGGCGGCTTTGGGGATCGAGTCCGGTTGTGGGCTCGTCCAGAAAAAGAATTTTGGGATTACCCACCAGCGCCGTCGCCACGGCCAGCCGCTGCCTCTGACCGCCCGAGAGCTTGCCCACCCAGGCATCCGCTTTTTCGCTGAGTTGCATCTGCTCGAGCACCTCGAGGGGGGCGCGCGGTTGGCGATAGAAGCTCGAAAACAGCTTGATGGTCTCGCGCACGGTCAGCTTCTCTGATAGCCGGGTTTCCTGCAGCGAGATGCCCATCAGTTCCCGCAGCTCACGCGCGTGTTCCTTCCAGGTCTGGCCCAGAATCGTCACCTCCCCGGAAGTAGGCGCGAGCAGGCCTTCCAGGATTTCGATGGTGGTGGTCTTCCCGGCCCCGTTGGGTCCCAGCAGGCCGAAACACTCGCCCGCCTCAATCTCGAGATTTAACCCGCGAACGGCCTCCACCTTGCCATCGTAGGTCTTGCGCAGGTCGCGGCATTGAATGGCAGGGGCCACGCTGAGATTCTAACCGAGGATGCTGCTGGATGGAGGCGCGGGCCTCTCAGCTCCGGCGGGAGCGCGAAGAGCCTCCCGGAGAAGCCGCTGCCATGATCTCCACAGACCGTTTTCGACTAGAATAGTGCTCTTCCCATGAGATCCCCGCGACGCGGCTTTACTTGAGCCAGCTCCTCCTAAAACGCCCGTGCGTCGTTTCCCAATCATTCAGCCTTGCACCAGGAAACTCGAAAGGATCTCCATATGCGAAAGCTTTGGCTGCTACTGTTGCTGGCTACGGTGTCACTGGCCTCGGCACAGGACTCTCGACACTTCACCTTCCGCTATGGCTTCACGGTCAAGAACATACCCCCTGGTGAGCGGGTGCGAGTGTGGATTCCGGCGGCGCACTCGGATGATTTTCAGGAAGTAAAAGTAATTTCCGCGAACGGCGATTTGAAATTGAAGAAGACTCACGAGTCGCGATTCGGCAACCAGATGTACTACGCCGAAAGCGCCAAGGCGCAATCGCCCGAGTTGCACTTCGAGGTCGTTTACGACGTGGTGCGCCACGAGCGGCTGACCCTGGGCGTAGCCAGGCCACGTCTGGAGGAAGCCCAGCTTAAAGAGAGCGATCGTAAGCAATACCTCCAACCCGACAGGCTGGTGCCCGTGACCGGGCTGCCCGCGGACCTGGCGCTGAAAGTGATCCAGGGCAGCACCACGCCGCTCGACAAGGCGCGGGCCATCTACGACTATGTTTTGACTACCATGCGTTACGACAAGACGGGCACGGGCTGGGGGCACGGCGACGTCCTCTATGCCTGCGATGCCAAGAAAGGCAATTGCACCGACTTCCACTCGCTATTCATCGCCATGGCCCGCTCCCAGGGGATTCCGGCGCGTTTTGAAATTGGATTTCCCTTGCCGGCGGACCAACATTCCGGCGAAATCGCAGGCTATCACTGTTGGTCCGATTTCTTCGAACCGCAGCACGGCTGGGTTCCAGTGGACATCTCAGAGGCGTGGAAGCACCAGGAAAAACGGGACTATTTCTTCGGAGCGCACGACGTGAACCGGGTGCAGTTCACCATGGGGCGTGATCTGCGCCTGAGTCCGGCACAAGACGGCCCGCCGCTCAACTACTTTGTGTATCCCTACGTGGAGGTCGCCGGGAAGGAGTATGCCAACGTCTCGCTGGCATTCTCGTTCGCCGATGTGGATGCAGGGAAAGCGGCAGCCAAATAGATCGCGGAGATCGAGATGGCCACGTAGGGACGGGTGCCCTCACCCGTCCGGACGAGCGCAGCTCGTCTGGTGTTGGTCGCCGAGATCCACGCGCTGAACGCCAAGGCGGTCCGGGTCCAGCCCAGCCTGGCCCGAGTCTGGAGCAACGTCAGAACACGCGGCCGAGCTTCCGCTCGGCTGGGCGGGTGAGGACACCCGCCCCCACGTGGGCGATTGCGGCTCAATCGTCATCCCGCTCCCGCTTCTGCGGGAATACGCTGTGCTTGGGCACCGGCATGGGCGTGCTCCCCTTGCGGTCGCGCCAGAGAATCTGGTTCAGCACCGCGGTATTGACCGCATCCGGACGGGTGAAGTCCATCTTGGCCGATTCCGCCGCGCCCTGGCCCTTGACTGGGTTGGTCTGATAAATGAGGCCGTTATCGCGACTGCTCCAGTCCGCCGTAAAAGGCGCTTGATTGCCGGTCCCTGAAAACAAGGGAGCCATCACCGGCGCGTAGGCGTCGTTCTGGTTCATGGGCGGCAGGCCGAGCAGCGTTTCCATGGTGTGCATCATGTTGACCGTGGTGTAGAACCGGCTGTCCAAGAAAGGCTTTTCCGGCCCGCCTGGCGAATATTTGCTGATCTCTAACGCGATCGAGCGGTGCGCGTCTACGTGGTCGGCGCCGTCCTGGGCGTCGTCTTCAATGATGAAAATCGCTGTGTCATCCCAGTAAGGACTGTGCGAGACCGCTTCCACCACGCGGCCCACCGCCAGGTCATTGTCCGCCACCGATGCGGCAGGGCGGGGTTTGCCCGGCGTCGTGCCGTGGGTGTGATCGTCCGGCAGATAAAGAAGCACAAACGCCGGAAGGTCGGTTCCTTTGCCTTCCTGGCGCGCCCGCACGAAATCCTCAAACTCGTTAAGGAAAAGATCGGCGCGGAGCTGATCGGGATATTCCGTGTTGAAATCGGGAAAGAGCGGATCGAAGTGGTCGCGTAGCGCAGCCTTGGTCGGCTTCATGCGCCTCAACAGCGGCACCGGCCAGGGCCACGGGCTGGCTGAACCGTGGGGCTGGCCAACCTCGGGCGGCAGCGGTTCGCCCTTGCGAACGACCGCTCGATCGCACTCCGCGCTGTACGGAGAAGCCGTACCTTGCTTCGGTGAAGCGCCGGTCCGCTTGGCGGCCTCGCACCACACTCCGGCGATGAACTCCCCGTAGTCGCGGTAACTCAAACCGTGGCCGGCAAGATTGTCCCAAAGGTAGCCGGTCGCGGGGGCATCGACATCGGGTTCGCCCAGATCCAGGGGAAACTCATCGGCAACCGTGCCTTGATAGTCGTAGATGCGCTCGTGGCCGCGATAGGCGATCTGCCAGGTTTTCTCGTTATAGTCGCTGGTGATGGCCGCGTTCGACCATTCGTGCCCGTCGCCGGAGACTTCGCCGCTGTCGTAAAAATTGTCCAGTACCCCGAACTGCAGGGCCAGCTTGTGCAGGTTGGGCGTGACATCCTCGCCGTACATGGTAAGCGAGGGATCGCCGTTGCCCACTTTTCGGCCGTTAAGTTTCAAGTCGCCGAAGATCTGGTCGTAGGTGCGATTCTCCTTGAGGATGTAGATCACATGGTGAATTGGATTTGAGCCGGTCCGAAACCTGATCTTCCCGGGGTCGGAGAGGAAGAGATTGCTTTCCTGAACACGCTGCGTCAGCTCCGGCAAACGTTTCTCCACATTGCGAAAGTTTAAGCGGGAGAGCGAGCCGTACATCAACGTGGGAATATAGGGATGCTCGCGGTGCCTGCGTTCGCTCTTGATCTCGCTGATGCCGCCGTTGGGGCCGGTGCTTTCTCCCTTGGCGGTGGCAATAAGCAGATCGTCGCCATGAGTTGCCAGGGCACTGGGATACCAGTCGGTCGGAATGAACCCGAGAGCTTCTTGCGGCAACGGAAATGAAATACCCGGCTTTGTCAGGACAGCGGTCTCGAACACCGCAACCGCATTCAGCGAAGCATCGGCCACAAACAGGCGCGTGCCGTCCGGCGACAGGGCCAGAGCGCTGGGATAAGTTCCGGCATGCTCCTGCCCAGCCAGGTTGGTAGAGGAAAGATGGGTCACAACTCCGGAAGCGCTGTCGATCACAGCCACCGCATCGGCATTGGACAGCGCGACATAAAGCCATTTTTCATCTGGGCTGAGGACAAGGTCCGTGGGGTGAGAGCCGGGCGCGATAGGGCTCTTGGGCTCGAGCAACGGAATCCAGCGCGTGATCGTTCCCTTTTCCAGATCCAGTTCCGCCACGCGCGAGGAATTCCACAGACTGCACCAGGCGCGCCGCCCGTCGCGGGTGGCGACCACGGTGTAAGGAAATGACGACGGAATCACTTCATGCGTGCTCAGGTCGAACTGCTGCAGCACCTTTCCGTTGGCGGAGTCGAGCAGGACGGCATTGTCGGAGAGATTATCGGCAACCAGCAATTTGTCGCTGCCGTTGCCCGAAATCACGGCCAGGCCGGCGGGATAAGGGATCGCTGTCCCGGCTGCAGTTTTGCGAACTCCGAACGCGATCTTCCTGCCCGCTGCAATTTTCTGGGGGGCGATTTTAAGAAAGCGTTCCGGAACTACTTTGCCATTCTCCACCTTGTACACCGCGATGCCATTACCCGTGTTGTTCGCCCGGGCGCCGGTGGGGTCGGTAATGGAGCCCATCGAAGCGTAAAGATGGCTGCTGTCGGAACTGAAGGCGAGACCGAGGAAGTAGCTTTGGTGCGCGGTATCCGACAGGCGGGCGTCCGGAAAATCACTCAGCCGGTTGGTAGTCAGATCAAGAATGGTGATCGACTGATGCGCCTGCGTTTGCTGAGTGCCGTAGCCGTTATTCAACAACGCGGCATAGTGACCATCCGGGCTGACTGCGATGGTTGCGGGAAAGCTGTTCACCGCCCCCAGCCGGCCGGGCGAAGGCGTGTTCAGCATCTTGCTGGTGGGCAGCGGGAGTTGGCGTGGTTGGGCAGAGTCCTGGGCGGAAAGGGGTGCCAGAAAAACGGCAATCAGGAAAATAGCTCCGGGAAAGCGCTTCAAGATTCCTCCCTGAAAATGAATGAAGAACTTGTAGCACCGGCGCGCGCAAAAGGAAAGCTTGAGGAAGAAACTCGCAGTGTCCGGTTTGCCGTAACAGTTCAACAACGCAGTGTCTTACTTTGCGTCCTTTGCGGTCATCTTTGCGTCCTTGGCGGTAAAAGGTTTTTTGAATGATTCGGACAAGGTCAAATGCTTTACCGCAAAGGACGCAAAGAAGAACCGCAAAGGACGCAAAAAGTGCGGAAGCAGGCAAATCTTATGCTTTAATGAGTATCCGTAAGTTCCTGATGTTCAGGCTGTTCCGGTGCGACGTTGTGCCGGACGTCGGCCCCGCGCACCCAGAAGATTACATCCTCCGCAATATTCGTGGCGTGGTCGGCCACGCGTTCCAGATTGCGGGCCACCAGCAGCGCATCCAGCGCCTGATGCGTCGTCTCGGGATGTTCATTCATGGACTTCACCAGCACGATGAACGCTTCATCCTTCATGCGATCCACGACGTTGTCCATTTCGAGAACCGCTTGCGCCAGTTCCGCCTTGCCTTCGATGAAGGACTCCAACGCCCGTCGCACCATGGCGGAAACCGCGGCTGCCATGCGAGGAATGTCAACCGGGAGATCGGCCTTGGGCAAGTCCACCATATCCATCACCCGTTCGGCGATGTTCACTGCCTGGTCGCCCACGCGCTCGAGATCCGCATTGATTTTGGTGACTGCGAGAATGAAGCGGAGATCCACCGCCATGGGCTGCTGCATGGCCAGGAGGTCGAAAGCCAGCTCGTCAATCTCGCGCTCCGCCAGGTTGATCTGAGTTTCGCCGTCGAGCACCATGCGGCAGCGCGTCAGGTCGCGCTCGATATACGCCTGGCAGGCGCGATCCACCGCCTGCTCGGCCAGTCCGCCCATACGCAGCAAACGTGCCCGAAGTTCGTCCAGTCCCTGCAGAAAACGGGTGCGCGCCATTATCCAAACCTGCCTGTGATGTAGTCTTCCGTCCGTTTGTCGGACGGGGTGGTGAAAATCTTTTCGGTCTTGTCGAACTCGATCAGCTTGCCCAAAAGGAAGAATCCGGTAAATTCGGCGACCCGCGACGCCTGCTGCATGTTGTGGGTCACGATCACGATGGTGAATTTTTCCTTGAGCTCGAAGATGAGCTCTTCGATCTTGCCGGTGGAAATCGGATCGAGGGCCGAGCAGGGCTCGTCCATGAGCAGCACCTGCGGCTCTACCGCCAGGGCGCGAGCGATGCACAGCCGTTGCTGTTGACCGCCGGAGAGGCTGGCACCCGACTTCTTGCGCATCGTGTCCTTCACTTCATCCCAGAGAGCGGAGAGCACCAGCGAGCGCTCGACAATTTCATCCAGCCGCTTGCGATCGCGGAATCCATTTAACTTCAGCCCGGCAGCCACATTGTCGTAAATGGACATGGTCGGAAAGGGGTTCGCCTTTTGGAACACCATTCCGATACGGCGGCGAATCTGCACCGCCGAGGTCCCGTTGTAAACATCGAGCTCGCCAATGCGCACCCGCCCGGTGGCGCGGGCTTCCGGGATGGTTTCATGCATGCGGTTCAGACAGCGCACGAATGTGGACTTGCCGCAACCCGACGGACCGATCACGGCCGTGGCGTGGTTCGCCACCACCGTCATATTGATGTCGTACAGTGCCTGGGTCTTGCCGAACCAGGCATTCAGCTTGTCGACTTGGATTCCAACGCCCATAGTCTCAGTGTGCTCCCTTAAGCATACCGCGGCCGGCCACCAGCCGCACGGCGCCCACCGAAGCAACAATCAGCACGATCAGGATCAACGCTCCCGCCCAGGCCTGACGGTGCCACTCATCGAAGGGCGAAATCGCATAGGTGAAGATCTGCAGCGACAAGGCGGCCGTCGGCTGTTCCAGCTTCCAGTTCCAGTACTGGTTGCCGAAGGCCGTGAACAGCAGGGGCGCCGTCTCTCCCGCCACCCGGGCAAACGCCAGCATGACCCCGGTGATCACACCCGACGTGGCGGTGCGAAGGGTAATCGACAACGTCGTGCGCCAGCGCGAAACTCCCAAACCATAAGCGGCCTCGCGCACCGCTTGCGGCACCAGCAACAGCATCTCTTCGCTCGTCCGGGTGATGGTGGGCACCATCATGATGGCGAGAGCCACACCGCCGGCCAGGGCCGAGAAATGTCCCTGGGTCAGCACCACCAGACTGTATGCCACAATGCCGACGACGATCGAAGGCACACCGTTAAGCACGTCCGCGGTGAAGCGGATCAGGTTCCCGAGACGCGTTCCGCGTCCGTATTCCGACAGGTAAATTCCGGCGCCAATTCCAAGCGGAACACCCATGGAGCTGGCGATCAGCAGAATATAGACCGATCCGGCAATGGCATTGGCCATGCCTCCGCCCGCTTCACCCGGCGGTTTGGGAATCTGGGTCAGAAAAGCCCAGTTGATCGAGCCAATTCCCCGATACACCAGGTAGCCGAAAACGGCCCCCAGCGGGAGCAGCACGAGAAATATCGCGGCCATGGCCGCCAGCGTCACCAGGGTGTTCATCCCGCGACGCCACAGGCTGATCGGGGCGGCAGCAAAATCGGAAGTCAGATGGCTTTCAGGCATGGCTCCTAGCCGGGGTCCCACGAGTGACGGTCCAGACCAACATTTGGGCCACGATGTTCACGATAATCGTCACCAGGAAGAGTGCCAGGCCGACTTCGACCAGGGCGCTGAGATAAAGGTTCCCCGCAGCCTCGCTGAACTCGTTGGCGATCACGCTGGCCATGGTGTAGCCGGGAGCAAACAGCGATTTTGCGATTTCGGGGCGGTTGCCAATCACCATGGTCACAGCCATGGTTTCACCCAACGCACGGCCCAGGCCGAGAATCACGGCGCCCATGATGCCGGCGCGAGCGTTCCGCAGCACGCCCGTACGGATCATTTCCCAGCGGGTCGCGCCCAGGGCGAGCACAGCTTCCCGCTGCTGTTGCGGAACCGCAGTCATGACTTCGCGGGTAATCGAGGAAATGATGGGGACCACCATGATTGCCAGAATAACTCCGGCCGCCAGCATGCCGATGCCGTAGGGTGCCCCTTCAAAAAAGCCGGTCCAGCCCAGGTACTTCGCCAGCCAGGGCTCCACGTATTGTCGGAGCAGCGGCACCAGGACGAAAATTGCCCACAATCCGTAAATCACGCTGGGAATTGCCGCCAGCAACTCCGTGGTAAAAGCCAGGGCGCCGCGCAGCCAGCGCGGAGACATTTCGGTGATAAACACCGCCACTCCGATGGCCAAAGGTACGGCGATGAGCAGAGCCAGAATCGAAGAAACGATGGTGCCGTAGACAAACGGAAGGGCGCCGAATTCTCTGTTAACCGGGTCCCAATCGCTTTGGAAAAAGAATTTCCAGCCAAAGGCGTGCCAGGAAAGGCTGGACTTGGTCATTAACTCATACACGATCAATCCGACCAGTGCGAGCAGGGAAAGACCGCAGGCGAGCATCGCCAAAAAAAACACGCCGTCCGCGCGCCGACTGTCGCTGGCGGTGATCAGCGCCTGTATTTGCGACCCGGCGCTTCCCGCAACTGCTTGTTCCGGAACGGGTTGCGGTCCTGTCAGTCGAGGCGCTCCCAGAGCTCGATTAGCCATTTCGGGCAAGGTAGCATGGTCGTGTTACAGCAGTGTTAAAATAGCAGGTTGTTCCTGCCTCGGGGAGCGCTTCCGCCGGGGACCCGAGAGCCCGTTTCCAGCGATCCCAGGTTCAAACTGTAATTGTTCAAACTGTAATTGTTCAAACTGTAATTATTCAGACTGTAGTTTCAAACCGTATCTTCCGACATGGCCTTTGACCCTATGCCGCTGCACCCGGATCGAACTCGAGCCACCTTCCGCAAACTAGGCCGACAATTGGCAAAGCTTGCCCGCAAGCCAGCTCCGGAGAGTGTACACAAATTCCGCACCTCCATCCGCAGGGTGGAAGTGTTGCTTTCAGATTTCGCTGAAACCCGCAGTGGCAATGACAAGAAACTGCTGAACCTCCTGCACCGCCTGCGCAAGAAAGCTGGACGGGTACGCGACCTCGATGTCCAGAGCGCGGCTTTGCGCAGTCTGAAGATCCCGCAGGAACCGGGGCGGAAGTCGCAGCTCATGCGCACCCTGGCCGAGCTACGCGCGCAGCGCGAGAAAAAGCTGATCAAGTCCCTGGACAAGCAGACTGTGGCTGAAGTGCGCAAACGCCTGAAGCGTGCCGCAGCCAGCCTGGAGATTCCGCAGAATGCTCAGCCTCTGAGCCTGGCCCGGCGAAGACTGAACCAACTTCAAGTCGATCACGGTTCCGTCACCGAAAAGACGCTGCACCGGTTCAGGATTGCGGGCAAGCGGGCGCGTTATATCGCGGAATTGGCCGCCAACGACACAGAAGCCACTCGCCTGATCGCGCTGCTCAACCATATGCAGGACGTGATCGGCGACTGGCACGACTGGGTCCAACTGGCGGAGCGCGCGGAGAAACTGTTTGGCGGCGTCCAGGATTCAGCCCTGGTGGCCGCGCTGCGTAACGTGACCCGGGCCAAGTTTGGCCAGGCCGTGATCACTCTGACCGAAACCCGCGCCGCGCTGGCCGGCAAGAAACCTGTTTTAGGCACGCCCCCTGGCCGCGATCCTTCACGGCAAGCTTCCGCGGCTGTCTCCGCTGTGGCCTAAACGACTGCAAGCTCGTTTCCTTCGCAAGTAGCGCCGCCGTCCCGGCCGCTGTCGTTGGGCGTTCTCGCCTCTTGGCCTCAAAAACAGCGAAAAATCCAATTGCCCCCGAACCTCATCTAACACTTTGATCGAATGGCCCGGAGAAAGCCCAAACCTTGAGGTCCAGAATCTTTGTTTTCATTGCAGTCATTCAAACCGTCCTGTTTTTGGCCCATTGGTTCCTGTATAAAACGTGGACGTATTTTTGGGCCGTTCCGGATTCGTCCAGAATTTCTGGCTTGCAAATAGCGCTGGCCTTGCTGTCGGTCAGCTTTGTGCTGGCCTCTCTGCTGGCATGGCGCTCTTCGCATGGTTTGGTACGTGTCCTTTACACCCTCTCCGCGGTCTGGCTGGGGACTTTGACGTTCTGTTTTCTGGCGGCCTGCTGCTGCTGGGCCATCTACGGCAGCGCCCGGGCTTTCGGACTGCAGCCCGACCGGCGCGAACTGGTCGGGATCCTGTTCGGCCTGGCTCTGTTGGCGAGTTTGTATGGCGTGGTCAACGCCGCCTGGACCCGGGTGCGACGGGTCCACGTCACGCTGCCGAACCTCCCCGAATCCTGGCGCGGCCGAGTGGCGGCGCTGGTTACTGACACCCATCTCGGTCACGTGCGCGGTTTTCGATTCATGCGGCGCATCGTAACCACGCTCACACGGCTGCGCCCCGACATCGTCTTTATTGCCGGCGATATGTTCGACGGGACGGTGGCGCGGGTGCGCGAGCTTGCCCAACCCTGGGCACGGCTGGCGGCCCCGCTGGGAGCCTTCTTCGTTTTGGGCAATCACGAAGAGTTCACCGATTCCAGCAAATATCTGGATGCGGTCGAGCACTCGGGTGTGCGTGTCCTGAACAATGAAAAAGTGACGGTCGATGGCTTGCAGATTGTCGGCGTCCACTATCGCGATTCGACCAACGACGATCACTTTCGCTCCGTCCTGCGCCACGCCGAGGTGGATCGTGATCGCGCCAGCATCCTGCTCACCCACGCCCCCGACCGGCTCAGGATTGCCGAAGAAGAAGGCTTCTCATTGCAGCTCTCCGGCCACACTCACGGCGGACAGTTCTTCCCGTTTACCTGGATCACTTCCCGCGTCTACGGCAAATTTGTGCATGGCTTGCAACGTTTGGGCAATCTCATCGTCTATGTCTCTTATGGAGCCGGCACCTGGGGACCGCCCCTCCGGCTGGGGACCACGCCTGAGATTGTGCTGATCCAGTTCGACTGATTCGATTTCAGCGTGTGGGGCGGACACTCCTGCCCGCCGCCTTTGACTTGGAACTTCGGCGGCAGCGTTTGCGTCTCATGAAGTGTCCTTTGCCAACTTTGCGCTAAAACAGCCGTACCGCAAAGGACGCAAAGGATTCGCGAAGGACGCAAAGACGGCCCCGGACAAGCACTTTAGGCGTGCCTCCCCCAGGCCGGGAGAAGGTACAATGGCCCAGATTATGCGCACGGTCCTCGACATCTTCGTGGAAATCTTCCGCAACCTGTGGGCCCACAAGCTGCGCTCGTTCCTCACTATGTTCGGCATCGCCTGGGGCGTGGGATCGTTGTTGCTGCTGGTGGGCGTGGGCGAAGGCTTTCGCTCGGGCAACAAGCGCGAGATGGCCGAGTTCGGCAAGGACATCATGTTTATCTTTCCCGGACGTGCGCCGGCGGTAAGGGGCAGCATGAACTCCGCCCGTTCCTATTTGCTCACCTACCAGGACTACGTGGACGTCCGCACTCAGGCCGCTCACGTCCGCAATGCCTGCCCCCTGCTTTCGCGCACCGACCTGCACGAAGTGAGCGAGTTCTCAAATGGCGGCGGTGAAATCCTGGGCGTCGAGCCCCAGCTTAACGAGATCAGTTATCTGCCCCTCAAGGACGGGCGGTGGCTGAATGAAATGGACGGGTCGCAGAGGCGCAATGTGATCGTCCTCGGCAACGAACTGCTGAAGACCTTGTTCCCCGGGCGTCCCGCCGTAGGTTCGTTCATCCTGGTGAACGGCATCCGTTTCGAAGTCGTGGGCACCCTGCCGCACCTCGGCCGGGGCGACAACAACTGGCTGAATATGCGCGGCTACATCCCTTTCCCGGTCATGGCCACGTATTTCCCGCTCAAGGGAGAAAATCACGAGAACTCCATTTCGTTTATTGAATATCAGCCGACGGTGAGGGCGGAGCACGTGCTGGCGCAGAACGATGTTCACAAGATCATCGCCCGTAATCACGGCTTCGATGCCAGCGATGAAAACGCCTTCGACGGCTGGGACACGATCAAGCAGTCACAAATGGTGGGAACGATTTTCGACGTTATGAACATGTTTCTGGGAGCGGTAGGGATGGTCACGCTGGCCCTGGGCGCTATCGGAGTCATCAACATCATGCTGGTGGCGGTCAGCGAACGCACCCATGAGATCGGATTGCGCAAAGCCCTGGGCGCCACCAACCGCAATATTCTGTTTCATTTTTTTCTGGAAGGGTTGCTTCTCACTCTGGGCAGCGGACTGATCGGCATGGGTCTGGCGGCTGGGTTGATGGCGATGATGGGCACGGTGCACGGGCCGGGAGGATTTGATCCCCCCAAACTGGTGCCGATGTCGGCCATGCTGGCCATTGGCAGCCTGACCCTGGCGGGAGTGGTTGCGGGCCTTTATCCCGCGCGTAAGGCGGCCATGCTGCAGCCGGTGGAAGCGCTCCGGCAGGAGTAATGAAATTTGTAATTGGGCAATCGGCTAATTTTGTAATTGAAGAGATTGCAAAGGTTTCAAATTACAAAATTACCCAATTACACAATTACCCAATGATCTATGTTCCGTGATCTGCTCCGAGAAGCCTACAGCGCCATGCGGCACAATCGCCGCCGCACCGCCCTCACCATGCTGGGCATGGCCTGGGGCATCGCCACGGTTGTGATGCTGCTGGCTTACGGCGATGGTTTTGGCCGGGCCTGCGCCAATATCTTTGCTAATTTCGGCACCAAGCTGGTCATCGTGGCTCCGGGCCGTACTTCCGTGCAAGCGGGTGGTGAGAAGGCGGGAGCCCTCATCCACTTTACTCTCGACGATGTGGAGGCGCTGACCACCAACCTTCCCCAGATTACCTACATCACTCCCGAAGTCAGCAAGCAGGCCAACATCCAGTACGACACCCGGTCTTTCAACTTCAGTGTCACCGGCAACTATCCCAACGTGCCTTCCATTCGCGTCCTGAAACTGGCACAGGGACGCTTCTACAACGCGGTAGACGAGATACAGCACTCCCGGGTGGCGGTGATCGGCTCCGAGGCCAAGGAGAAACTGTTCTCCGGGCGCAACGCGCTGGGCGAGCATATCCGGGTGGACGGTCTCAGCTTCGAAGTGGTTGGCGTCCTGAGCCCCAAAATGCAGGAGGGCAATAGCGACATAAACCGCGTGATCTACGTCCCCTTCACCACCATGAGCGACCTGAAAGATACCCATTACCTCGACTCTATCTGGTTCACCTACCAGACTCCGGAGTACGAGCGTCTGGAACAATCGGTCCGCTCCATTTTGGCCGTGCCGCACCGGTTCAACCAGACGGACCATCAGGCGGTGAGAGTGTTCAACCTCATGATGCAGGTCCACCAGTTCGAAATCATTACGCTGGGCCTGAAGGTCCTGATGGGTTTCATTGGCACGCTTACCCTTGGCATCGGCGGGGTCGGCCTGATGAACATCATGCTGGTTTCGGTTACCCAGCGTACCCGCGAGATTGGAGTGCAGAAGGCGCTGGGCGCGCGCCGCCGCTACATTCTCGTTCAGTTCCTCGCCGAAGCCCTGACCATCACCTTCATCGGCGGCGTACTGGGAATTATTCTGGCCTACGTAGTCGCGTTTTCCGTAGGCCGGTTGACTCTGTACAGCGCCTTCGCCAAGAATGGCGAGGCCGGCGATATCCGCCTGATCATCGCCCCGGGAACGCTGATCGCAGCCACCCTGATCCTGGTTTTTGTAGGACTGGTCAGCGGCATGGTGCCCGCCTTCCGCGCTTCCCGCCTGGATCCCATCGAAGCCTTGCATTATGAGTAACACTCTCGCCCTCTGCGAAAGCTGGACCAGGCGCAACCACCAGCAGGTTGCGGAAAAACTCGTAAATGTCGGCCCTTCCGTGGAAGAGCGGCCCTTCAGGGCCGCGTAAGTCGTCAGGAATGTGTGCGGGCTTTAGCCCCGGTGGTCGCTTCGTCCGGGCAAATTGAGTTTTTCTGCAACCTGCTAGGGGAGGCTGAGGCGCACCGGCTGCGGAAAGAGCAAGGCGGAAGGGTGGAGCAGCGCGTCAGCGCCGCATGCAAGGCGAGTGCTCAGAGGCGGCTTCAGCTATAGTAAGTGCATTTAGCCGCCGGGAGCGGTTGGGAGACGCCATGAAATTTGCCAGGATCGTATTCTGGATTGCCGGCATTTGGGGTGTACTCGTTCTCACCCCGCTCTACTTCATGTTCGACCTGATCGGCCGCAACGATCCGCCGGTCATCACCCATCCCGCGTTCTTCTACGGATTTGTGGGAGCCGGGCTGGCCTGGCAGATTGCGTTTTTCGTCATCGCCACCAGCCCGGCGCGCTATCGTCCGCTGATGATTCCTTCGGTGCTCGAAAAATTCAGCTACGGGATTGCGGTGGCGATTCTGGTCATGCAACACCGCATGCGCGCGTCCGATCTTATCTTTGGCGGAGTCGACTTGCTGCTCGGCCTCCTGTTTGTGATTGCCTACTTCACCACACCGCGGCACCCCGCCTAGCCGATGGCCGCGGCTCGGCGATCTGTTGAATCATCGCTCAACCTGAATTGAGCTCCATCATTTCTCGCAGTGGCCCCTGCAACAGAAAGAAGAATCGCTATAATCGTACGGCTCATGGCTGGGAGGTTCGCTGCCGGTGATGTTGATGGCGCAAGTCGCGGCGCTACAACCTCTGGTTTGTGGGGTCACACTCTGGCGCACGATCCGTTTCAACTGAATCCATCGTGAATGAATCCTCCAAGGTTGACCTGGTCGGCGTAGGACTGAACGCCACCGACACGCTGATCCGCCTGCCCCACTATCCCACCCTGGGATCAAAAGTCGAATTTCGTTCTGCTGACATCCTGCCCGGCGGCCAGGTCGCAACCGCGGTCGCTGCCTGCCAGCAATGGGGTTTGCGGACCCGCTATGTAGGCAAGATCGGCGATGACACCGCAGCTACGATTCACCGCGCGGAGTTTGGACGGCTGGGAGTCGAGACTCATCTCCTCGCCGCCTCGGGATGCGCCAGCCAGCAGGCGGTCATCCTGGTCGACGATGCCGGCGAGCGCACCGTCCTTTGGAAACGCGACAACCGCTTGACCCTGCAACCGGAAGAACTACAGCGCGAGTGGATCATCCACGCCCGCGCCCTTCACCTTGACGGACATGACACCGCGGCGGCGGTGGTGGCGGCAAACTGGGCCCGGACTGCCGGCGTCCCCGTGATCGCTGACCTCGACGACCTTTACCCGGGCGTGGAAGCGCTGTTGGGGCAGATCGACTACCTGATTACCAGCCGCGACATTCCGGGACGCCTGACCGGCGAGCCAGATTTGCGCAAGTCACTGCCCGCGGTTCACAGCCGCTACGGCTGCCGCCTCAGCGCGGCAACGCTAGGAGAGGAAGGTGTCCTGGCCTGGGATGGCTCAAAGTTTCTCTATGCGCCCGCCTTTCGGGTGCAACCTCTGGACACCACCGGCGCCGGCGACATCTTCCACGCCGGATTTATTTACGGGCTTCTGCAAGGCTGGCCGCTGCTGCGTCAGCTCGACTTCGCCAGTGCCGCGGCCGCGCTGAACTGCACTGCAACCGGCGCCCGCGGCGGCATCCAGTCTGTCGGAAATATCGAAAAGCTGATCGCCACCGGCCCTCGACACGCACCCGCTTTCGATCTATCCAAATGATCTGAAGAGTATTGCGAGAACAGATCCATCCCGCTGTCATCCTGAGCGGAGCGAGATGTTTCGCTCGCGAAACATCTCGCGCCGTCGAAGGACCCCTACCCAAGGGACGAACATCCTGCCTCCAGTCCCGCACGGAGCAAGCAGTTGGTAGTGTAGGGGTCCTTCGACTCCGCCCAGGATGACAGGGTAAAGTTCATCGCAAGGCGGCGAACAATGCTTCCTTCCAGCGGCGGTTGTCGATGGTCCAGCAAACCTTCGTCTTGCGTCCCTTTCGCAGCGCGTCGGCCCAAACCGCTTGATTCCGTTCGTCGGCTGCCACATTCAGCCGATCCACAACCGTCATGCCTCGGGTCAACTCGCTGCGAGTCTCGACATCTACATAATGTTCGCTCCACTGATTTCCAACTGTCGGATCGAGCGCAATGCTCATGGCCACAGGATCCGGCAGGGAGATGCCATCCTCTCCAGTCTGCTCCCTGTAAGCCTCGCGCGCCCGGCTGTTGCACTCGATAGCAAAGCGGGCCAGATCGTTATTGAATCCCAGAACCCGCGCGATATCGGCCTCGTTGAGGACAGCGTCTCCGCGGCAGGTTTGCCAACCCACCAGTTCCACCGGGAGCCCGCTCAGCATCACGATCCGCGCTGCCTCGGGATCAACCCAGATGTTGTATTCCGCTGCCGGAGTCACGTTGCCTTCGCAGCAAGGGGCGCCTCCCATGATCACACAGCGGCCGACCAGGGCCGCGATCGCGGGTTTGCGTGTCAAGGCCAGGGCAAGATTGGTGAGCGGCCCCAGCGTGATCACTACGAGCCCTGGATTGGCTTCGATGGCTTCAATCATCGCATCGACGGCGTGCAATTTTTCCGGCGACCGGCGGGGCGCGGCATAGCCGTGATCTCCCAGGCCGTCGCGGCCATGAAACCACGTGGCACTCTGATGCACCCGTCGCAACGGCTTTTCGACGCCGGTAAAAACCGGCGCATCCGCTCCGCAGAGTTCTGCCGTGTAGAGGGCGTTCTGGGTGGCCTGCCGGACCTCGACATTCCCCGCCACGGTGGTGATCGCGACCACCCGGACTTCCGGAGCGCGGAGGGCCATGATGAGGGCGACGGCGTCGTCCGAGGCAACGTCGGTATCGATGAGAAAGGCGCGCGCCATCCGCGTAGGATAACAAACTGCTCCGGCGCCGTTCCCTTTCGTGCTAGTCGGTGATGGTGATAGTGATGCTTGCCGTGTGGGTCGCGCTTCCCCCAACAGCAGCGGCAGTCGCGGTTACGGTTGATGTGCCCAGAGGAGTCTTGGGGCTGGCAGCCGGACTGGAACTGGACCCGCAACCGGCCACTCCCAGAAAGAGTGTGGCCAGCACCAGCATGTGCAGCCACTTCAGAGGTCGCCAAGGCGAGCGCGCGCCGGCGGCGGAATTTCTTCGGCGTTTCGTGATCGGGAGCAGGGACAAGAACAGGAACGGAAACAAAAGAGCCAGGATTTGCCGGCGTCCAAAATCGGAACTGGCCGGGGACGCCAAGGGGCCGGTGGTAGTCAACCTGAACTGCACGGTGTGAACTGTGTCGCTGCCATCCATCTGCACGCTGGCCGGGGAAAACGAACAGGTCGCAAACTGGGGAAGTCCGGAGCAAGTAAACGCAACCGGGCCCGTGTATGCGCCCACCGGGGTGACGGTCAAGGTCGCCGTCCCGGTCTGACCACGGCGAATCGTGAGCGCACTGGGACTGGCCGAGATCGAGTAGTCGGGCACGCTGACCGTCAAGGTTGCGACCGAAGCGGTGCTTTCAACGAAGTTGGTATCGCCGGAATACGCGGCCGTAATGTCGTGGTCGCCGCTGGCGAAATCGCTTTTGCTCAAGGTCGCGTGGCCGTTGTTCAGGCTGACCGCCGAATCGATGGCGGCGCCGCCATCGAAAAAGGTGACCGTCCCCGAGGGGGAGTAACCGCCGCTGTTTGACGAGCTGACCAGGGCGGACAGCGTAGCTGACTGCCCGGGCGCGACCGGATCGGGAGAAACGTTGAGGGACAAGCTAGTCGAAATTTGTGATCCCGTCAGGCTGATCAGGCTGGACGTGCTCTCGGCCGAGTGCGCGTCGCCTTCGTAATTACCGACGACATTGTGGGCACCGCCACCAGGGATGGAGACACCGGTCACAGTTGCCGTCGCGGAGATGGAGCCCAGCGATTCGAGAACGTTGGAACTACCCAGGTTCGCAACTACAAGATCGATAACCCCGTCTCCGTTCAGGTCCCCCAAGGCAGGGATGTAATTGGCAGCTCCCGTCGCCGTGGATACCCCCGCCAGAAGCGTGCCGTCCCCCTTCCCCTGTAACAGGAAGACGCTTGAGTCCAGGCTGGTCACCAGCACATCCGGAATCCCGTCTCCGTTGACGTCCGCAGCGGCCACTCCCCAGGGACTGGACACCGGGTAGTCCACCTTGGCCTTGAAGGTTCCATCTCCGTTGCCCAGCAGGACGCTGACGGTGGAGCTTTCGTTGTTGCTTACCACCAGGTCCTGATTGCCGTCGCCGTCCAGATCAACCGCGACGAGATTCGTGGGACTAGTGCCGACAATGTAGGCGGCCGGTTCCTGCAGCGTCCCGTCGCCATTTCCCAGCAGCACGGAGACCGTATTGCCGTCATAGTCTGACACCGCCACATCGACCTTGCCGTTCTTGTCGAAATCCGCGACCGCCAGGCCGTAGGGATAGGCACCCGCGCCGTAACTCTGAGCCGCCTGGAAGGTCCCGTTTCCGTTGCCCAGGAGCACTGACACTCCGCCCTCACCGTTCGAGCCTAGGGTGATGATATCGAGGATCCCATCGCGGTTGAGATCGGCCAGGGCGACGTACTCGGACACACCGCTGGTCGCGATCGTTTGAACCGCCTGAAATGTTCCATCCCCATTCCCCAGCAACACGCCGATGCCACCATTGGTGTGGTAGGCCACGACGACGTCGGGGTATCCGTCCCCGTTCAAATCGCCCAATGCAAGCCCAAAGGGATAGCTGCCCACGGCGTAGTCCACGTGGGTGCGGAAGGTTCCGTCGCCATCGCCAAGAAGCACGCTCAAAGCCGAGCCGCCATAGTTTGAGCTCACCAGGTCCGGCAATCCATCCCCGTTCAGGTCTCCGATAACTACCCCGTAGGTCGAACCAGAGGTCGCAAAGGGCGTAATCACTTGCCACCCTCCGGTCTGACTGGCGGCATCCAGAGCAGCCGAGCCCAGGGAAAAATTATTGTTGGTCTGGTCCACGAAGAAAACACTTCCCGTCGGTGCGGTGGAGCTAAAGGCCGTCACCTTCCCGCTCAGTGTGTAACTGCCGGCGCTGCCGCTGGAGGAAATCTTGGTCGCGGTGGTCGCGCTTGACGCTCCCGTCACCGTGATGGTCTGGGGTGAAGATGTGCTACTCAAATACCCCGTGGTGCCGGTATACAGGGCCGTAATGATGTGACTGCCCGGTCCCAGACGCACCTTCAAGTTGGCAGTGCCATAGGTGTAGCTCGATTCCGTGTTGACCAACGGCACGTTCGCCAGCGCCGTGGCGCCATCGTAGAAAGTCACTGAACCCGTGGCCACGGCTGACGCACCCGCATTCACGGTTGCCTGCAGGGTCAGCACGGTGCCCTCGCTCACGGAAGCGCTCGGACTGACGGAAACGGTGGTGGTCGTGGTGGGCGGCGGCGTGGCATGGCATCGCGGCGCACAAACTGAAAGGATCGCGAGCAGTAGCGCGCCGGCCCAGAGCCGTGAAAAAGGAAAGCTTGGGCTGGTCACTTCGGGCGGCGTAACGGAATGAGACATCATGCACGACTCCTTGGAATCCAGGTCCCGAAAACCGCATGCCCGAAGGTTCCAACGCCTTCGCAGGTCATGCCGGCCATAGATGGGACGAAGCGGCCCCGCCTGCCCACGCCGACGCGCTGCTCTGGCCGTGAACAGAAATGTCGACGGAAATGCCGTCAGGGAGAGTGATCGGCCTGGGGGAACGGAACTTTAGGCTGGTGCAGTACAAATCAGGCCGAGACTGCCATCTCGATTCCGCTCAACCTGACGGGGACCTGGATTTTTCCCACCCCCAGGCCGGTGGGCGCAACCGACGCTTCAGTGCCCTCCCACGCGGTACACTATTTCTTCCGCCATGCCGACTCTAGCTGCGGTCGATATCGGATCGAACTCGGTTCGTCTGAAAATCTCCCGCCTTTCCGGACGGCGTCTGGTCGAGATTCACGAAGATCGCCAGGTCACGCGCCTGGGAGAGAGCGTGTTCCGCACCGGATTTCTGTCTCCCGGCGCCATCGGCGATACCGTAAAGGCGTTGCGCCGTTTCCATCGCGCCGTGCAACATGCAGGCGCGGACACGGTGCGCGTGGTCGCCACCAGCGCCTTGCGCGATGCGCGCAACTCCCGGGCCTTCTTGGAGTGGGTGTACTCGAGCACCGGGTGGAAAGTCGAAATCATCTCCGGACTGGAGGAGGCCCGACTGATTCACCTCGGCCTGGTCTCAAGTCTGCGGGTCAGCGCCGCGCCCACGCTCATGGTCGACCTCGGCGGCGGCAGTTGTGAGCTGACCATTTCCAGCAAAGGCCACATCCGCGACACCGTGAGCCTGCCCCTGGGCGCGGTCCGTCTGACCAACGAGTTCTTGCATCACGATCCGCCTCGCAAAGCGGAACTGCGGCGTCTCCGCGGATTTGTGGAAAGGGAAATTGGGCGTATCTCCGACCGCATTGCGAGGTCCCGGCCAAAAACCGTGATCGCGACCTCGGGCACGGCCGCCTCCCTGGCCGCGGTTTGTCATGGTTTGTATAAGACGAAAGGTTCGCGCGCCGCCGCGGTCTCGCGTACCCAGATGCGCCGCATCGCCAAGATGCTGGCGCGCCTGCCCGTGGCAGAGCGCAAGAAACTGTCCGGAGTCGGACCGCGGCGCGCCGAGATCGTGATTGCAGGGGCAGTAGTCTATGCCGAACTTCTGGAACGCTGCCAGTTGTCGGGATTCCGCTATTCCCCGCTGGGATTACGGGACGGTCTGCTGGCGCAAATGGCGGCGGAATATGATCGCAGCACGCGCTCCGGCAAGCGCATCGAATCGGAGCGCTGGGACTCGATTCGTGCCGCCGTCGCCCATTATCGCGTGGACATGGACCACGCCCTGCAAGTCCGGGAATCGGCCATGCACCTGTTCAAGACTTTGAAACCGCTGCACCGGCTTCCGCCCGAGTATGCGGAATGGCTCTCCGCGGCGGCGATGCTTTACGAAGTCGGCGACTATGTCAATCGCAACGGCAGACACCGCCACGCCTACTACATCATCGCCCACTCGGAAATTCTGGGATACACGCCCGAGCAGAGACGAATTATTGCAGCCACGGCGCGCTATCTCGGCAAGTCGCGGCCGGCGCCCGGCGACGCAGCCATAAAGATCCTGCCGCCGGAGGACCGGGAATTCGTGCGCAAGGCGTCGCTCCTGCTGCGGCTGGCGCGCGCGCTCAACCTGGGCCGCAGTGGCGCGGTGCGTGGAGCCCACGTGCGGACAAGCCGGAGTGAGATCAAACTTGTGCTGCGGGCCAAGCTCCGCGCCAGCGTGGACCTGGAGTTGTGGGCCGTGGAAAAAGAGAAGGATTATTTTCGCGAAGTTTTCGGTCGCGAGCTTTCCGCCGCGGCCGCGTAGAGTGTGCGCAGAATCTTGGGCGTGAGGCACCAGGTCAGGGATGCCGAACGGCGGTTCATTTCCGCCCGCGCCACCGTGCCTTTCTTGAGATCGATCGCCGCCTCACAGCCGCTCTCGCTGATGGCCCGCCCCAGAAATTCGCTCAGGGTTGGATTGTGGCCAACCAACATGATGGCGTCGCGCCGGGCATATTTGTCGAGCATCTTGCGGAAATCCGCGAACGAGGCCGTGGGCCGCAAGGCATCTTCAAACACCAGTTTGCCCTCGTGACCCATTTCGTTGCCCACCAGCGAGGCGGTCTGCGCGGCCCGCTTCAAGGGACTCGAAATAATAACGTCCACCTGGACATCCAAAGCAGCCAAGGCACGGCCCACGTAGCCGCATTGCTCGACTCCTGCTGGATCGAGCGCGCGCTTTTCATCCTTCTTGGCATTGTTTACGGGTTGACCGGCATTGGCGTGACGCAGGAAATAGAGAATCATTTCGCTTTACCGTCCCCTCCCGGCCATGATCCGGCGGGCTTTGCGAGGCGGGGGCACGGGCATGGCTTCCACCACCTGCTTGCCTTCCGCCAGCCCCAGCAGAAAGTCCTGGGCGCTGAAAGCCGCGGCTCCCACCGGCGGCTTGCGCTTTCCCTCCGCCTGCCAGCTGCGGACATAGACGCCATCCTTCCGCAGCACGCGAGCCTTCACATTGTCCACCAGGTAGGCATCCAGGATTTCATGGCGCACCCGTTCGCGTCCCAGCGCGTCTTTCAATGGAAACATGACCTCCACGCGTTCGTACAGATTGCGCGGCATCCAGTCGGCGCTGCCGAGATAGACTTCCTCCTGACCGCCGTTGGCGAAGTGGAAAATCCGGCTATGCTCGAGAAAGCGTCCCACAATACTGCGCACCCGTATACGATCGCTCACCCCGCGCACCCCCGGCCGCAGAGCGCACATCCCGCGCACGATCAGGTCAACTTCCACTCCTGCCTGCGAGGCGCGATAGAGCGCCATGATGATGTTCTTATCGAGCAGCGCGTTCATCTTGGCGATGATGTGGGCGGGACGCCCGTGGCGGGCATGCTCAGCCTCGCGCTCAATCAGCCCCAGACATCGTTCCGCCAGATCGAGCGGGGCCACCAGCAGAGGTTCGTAGTTGGGATGCTCGGCGTAGGCGGTGAGAAAACTGAAAACATCGTGTACCGCGCTGGTGATCTCCGGATCGGCGGTGAGCAAGCTCAAATCGCTGTAGATTCGCGCCGTATTCGCGTTGTAGTTGCCCGTCCCCAGATGGGCGTAGCGGCGCGTCACCCCATCCGAGTCGCGCCGCACCAGCAGTGACAGCTTGCAGTGCGTCTTCAGGCCCACCAGGCCGTGGAATACCTGCACTCCGGCATCTTCGAGATCGCGGGCCCATCGAATATTGGTATCTTCATCGAAGCGCGCTTTCAGCTCCACCACCGCGGTCACTTCCTTTTTTTCCGCTGCTGAAATCAGCGCCGGTACGATCAGCGAATGTTCGTTGGTGCGGTAGAGAGTCTGCTTGATCGAAAGCACCTGCGGGTCCTGGGCTGCGGCTTCAATGAACGAGACCACCGCATCGTAGGAGTCGAAGGGGTGGTGCAGCAGAACGTCGTGGCGGCGCAGTTCCTCGAACAGGTCGCGCGACTTGGCGGTAAGCCGCAGTTCGCGGGGAGAAAATGGCCTGAACTTGAGATCGGGATGCGCCGTCTGCTCGTAGATGTTGAATAATCGCGACAGATTGACCGGTCCCTTGACGGAAAATACCTGCCACGGCTCCAGTTCGAAGTTGGTGCGCAGGCGTTCGATGATTTCAGGATCAGCGTCGGCCTCGATCTCCAGCCGCACCGCATCACCCTTGCGCCGGTTATGCAGTTCGGTGCGCACCGACTCAAGCAGGTTGCGAGACTCCTCTTCCGCCAGGTAGAGATTGCTGTTGCGGGTAACGCGGAACGCCGCCGAAGAGACGATATCGTAGCCGTGATACATCCGCGAGGCGTGGAAGGCCACCAGGTCAGCCAGAAAGATGAAGTCATCGGTCCCGTCCGAAGGCAGCCGCACCAGGCGCGGCAAGGCCCGCGGCACCGTCACTACACCAGTGTAGGTGAGCGAGGAACGGCGGCGGCGGCGCAGCAGGAAGGCCACGCACAGCGCCTTGTTGATGACCCGCGGAAAAGGATGCGCCGGGTCCACCGTGACCGGCGTAAGCAGCAGATCGAGTTCCTTTTCGCAGTACTCTTCGATGAAGGCGCGGGCGCGCGAATCCAGCTCGTGCAGGCCCAGAACCCGGATTCCATGGTCGGCCAGAGCCGGACGCAGCCCTTCGTTCCAGCAATGATACTGATCGTCCACGAACTCGTGCGTGTCCCGCGAAACCACGTCGCGCTCTTCGACCAGGGTGAGGCCATCCGGTCCGGCCTCCGTATATCCGTCTTCAATTTGCTGGACCAGTCCGGCCACGCGGACCTCGAAAAATTCGTCCAGGTTGCTGGCCGAGATGGAAAGAAATTTCAGGCGTTCCAGCAACGGGTTCTTCTCGTCCTCGGCTTCTTCCAGTACCCGCCGGTTAAAAGCCAGCCAGGAAGCTTCCCGGTTGATGTAGTAGGCCGGATTGTCCAGCGCGAGGCGAGCCATGATTCAGCAGCAATAGCGATCTTCGAGAGAGACGCCCGAAGCCGGGCGATCGGTTCCGGTTCGGTTCTGCGCGGATGGGGTTTCGCGGGCCGCTGACTGCGCGGCCACAAAGGTGAGCTTCACTATCGACAACGGTAGCGCCATTCCACCCGGCTGCTTTCACTGGCCCGAAGGAGAAATGAAAACAGGAACCCCAGCAGCGCTGCCTTCACCAGAATGCGCTTTGATCACGCCCAGTATAGAACAGTAGCCGGGTAGCCCGGAGGAGAGGACGCCTATGCAGGGACGGGCTTCGGTTCCCGTCCCTGCACGCCCCAGAATATTGCGCTCACCCGGTTCGCTAGCGCACCTGCTTGATCTCGTCCCGGACTTTGGCGGCAACGTTGTCCGGCAGAGGTGCATAGGCGAGTTGGGAAGTCATACCCTCTCCGTGATCCAGCATCCAGTTCAGGAAATCCACCAGAATCTTGCCCTTGGCAGGATCCTTGGACTGCACCGGAATCAGGAGCCAGGTGAAACTGGAGATGGGATACGCGTCTTTCCCCGGGGCATTCGTGATGGAAACACGGAAGTCGGCTGGCATCTCCTTTACCGAGGCAGCGGCTGCCGTCGCCCCCTCCAGACTGCCTTTCAGCCAAGTGCCGGCCGCGTTTCTCACGATCCCGTAGGGGATGTTGTTCTGCACTGCGTAGATCAGCTCCACGTAGCCGAACGAACCATCCATCTGCCGAATCATTCCGGCTACGCCTTCGTTGCCCTTGGCGCCCAGACCCACGGGCCATTTCACCGAGGTGCCCTTGCCCACCTCATTCTTCCACTCAGGGCTCACCTTGGACAGGAAATCGGTAAAGATGTAATTGGTGCCGCTGCCATCCGAGCGATGCACAACAATGATTGCCTTGTTGGGCAACTTCACTCCCGGGTTGTCCGCCGCCAGAGCCTTGTCATCCCAGTTGGCGATCTTCCCCATACAAATGTCCGCAATAGTTTTCGGGGAAAACCGCAAATCCGCAGGCGCGCCGGCGACGTTATACGCAGGAACCACTGCGCCCAGCACGGTGGGGACATGCAGTATCTTGATCTTGGCCTCGGAAAGCTGCTCATCGGTCATGGGACCATCACTGGCCCCGAAATCCACCGTCTGCGCCAGAACCTGACGAATGCCGCCACCACTGCCAATCGACTGATAGTTGAACTCGATCTCGGGATGGGCTTTGTGGTATTCGCTGAACCACTTCTGGTATATCGGATTAGGGAAAGTAGCGCCGGCCCCATTCAAGGTCGTCTGACCGAAAGCGGGCACAGCCAGAACAACACACAAAAGCGCAATGCGGCGTATCACGCGATGGTTCCTCCTTATTAGTTTGATGGGCCAGTTCTACGCCGCGAATGTTACAGGACTGTTACAGCGTGGTGAATTTCCAGTGAACGGCTGCGTGTCCGCGTAGGGACGGGTGTCCTCACCCGTCCAGCGGAGCGAAGCTCCGCAGATTTTTTTAGGAAGGTCGGCAAACTTCAGGCGAGCTTTGTTCGCCCGCTCGGACGAGGGCGTCCGGGCCACGCAGTCTTCCGCAGCTTTCAATGACCCGCATCCAGGCGGGCGATTTCGCGCGCGAATAACGGGTTCTGGGGAAACTCGTCACGCAAAGCGGCCAGCACTTCCCGAGCCTTGGTATTGTCCTTGTCGCGCACGTAGGCGATGGCTAGGAGGATGCGCGCGAAAGGACCGAGATAGCGGCCGTGGTCGGCGGTCATCTGCAACTCTGCAATTCCCTGTTTCTTGTCGCCCGAAACTCCGCCCAGCCGCAATACCCAGCGCACCGGCGCGGCCATGCTGCCAATAATGTATTTGCTGAAACCTGTGGCCACCCGTGCGTCATAGCACTTGGGGTCCACCGCCAGCAGTTTGTCCGCCCAGTCGTTGGCGTCGCGGGTGTAACGCAAGGACGAAATATTCCGCTTTTCGATGAGGGCTGCATAATCGGCTTGCAGGCCCGATGAAAGAGTCATGGCAAACAACGCGTCCCAGTCCTTGGGGTTGACGGCCAGTCGGGCGCTTGCGGCGGTTTGCGCGCGGGTCAACGCCGCGTTAAACCGGTCGCGGGAGCCGCTATCCGGTTCCGGTTTGTTGCGGTCCAGAAAGGTCTTGTCATTCTCGTAAAACTGGGACTCCAGCACTCCCAGCCGGTGAAATTCCGCGAAGAGTATTCCAGCCGCCTCGGCCGTGGGCCCCACCGGATCCTGAGGATGCTCGCGCTGCCAGGAAAGAAACACCTGATTGGCCTGGTCAAAATCAAGGTTGTAAAGCAGACGAAACCCATGGTCCAAGGAGGTGCGCGGGACGGGCACATCGGCGGCGAGTGCGGGCCCGAGCATGATCGTCAGGCAGATCGCGCCGGCCAGAACTGCCTGCCGCACCGGTCGATGGCGCAGGTTCATTGTCATGTCCAGCAAACCGCAGTATTGTGCCTGTCTTTAGGTTTCAGTGCAACTTACTTAAAGCTTAGATGCCGACTGCCAAAAGCGCGTCCGGAAATCACAAAGAGTTCGTAAAACTGTCTCGATTCGGGCTGGCACCGCGGAAACGCACCCCGATCGTGTCCGCGAGGAGCTACCCCCAGGGTTGGTTTGACTGCCCTCTGACCCTTTGTTACCTTCAAGGGTTTCCACTCCTTGAGTGCCTGCCCCAACTTCTCTGGAGAAGGTCGCCGGAGGAGAAGAACGCCGGTGAAGAAACAGAAACGAGACCCTGATGGCCATCAAGTTCCGGGGAGTTGATTTTCTCGAATTCGACTCCCTGCTCACCGATGACGAGCGCCTGGTCCGCGATACCACGCGCAAATTCATCGAGGACAATCTCATCCCCATCATCGAGGAGTGCAACCGCGCCGGTCGCTTTCCCCGTGAACTGGTCAAACCCATGGCGGACCTGGGCCTCTACGGCGCCAGCCTCAAAGGCTACGGTTGCGCCGGCATGTCGAACGTCGAATACGGTCTGGTCATGCAGGAACTGGAGCGCGGTGACAGCGGGGTTCGATCTTTCGTCAGTGTGCACTCCTCGCTGGCGATGTATCCCATTTACGCTTTTGGTAGCGACGAGCAGAAACAGACCTGGCTGCCGGCCATGCAGAGCGGCGAAAAGATCGGCTGCTTCGGCCTGACCGAGCCCGATTTCGGTTCCAATCCTGGCGGCATGCGAACCCGCGCCAAAAAGTCAGGCAAGGAATACATCCTTAACGGCGAGAAAATGTGGATCACGTCAGGCTCCATCGCCGACGTGGCCATCATCTGGGCCAAGGCGGAGGACGAAGACAATACAATCCGCGGCTTCCTGGTGGAAACCGATCGTCCGGGCTTTCGCGCCGAAGACATTCACGGCAAATGGTCGCTGCGCGCTTCCGTCACGTCCAGCCTTTCGCTGCAGGATGTTCACATCCCGGAATCGAACCTGTTGCCTAAAACCGGAGGCCTCAAGTCCCCGCTGATGTGTTTGAGCCAGGCCCGTTACGGTATCGGCTGGGGCGCCATCGGTGCCGCCATGGCCTGTTACGACTGCGCCCTGCAGTATTCCCTGTTCCGCAAGCAATTCCGCGATCAGCCCATCGCCTCACACCAGCTGGTGCAGGAGAAACTTGCCTGGATGATTTCCGAGATCACCAAGGCCCAGTTGCTGGCGCTGCAGGTAGGACGCCTGAAGGATAAAGACAAAGCCGCTCCCCAGCACATTTCCATGGCCAAGCGAAACAATGTCTGGATGGCGCTGGAGTGCGCCCGCATGGCCCGCGACATCCTGGGCGCCAACGGGATTGCCGACGAATATCCCATCTTCCGTCACATGGCCAACCTGGAGTCAGTAAAAACCTACGAAGGCACACATGACATCCACGCGTTGATCATCGGGCAGAGCGTAACCGGGATTAATGCGTTTTAGCGTTACCCTCCGGATTGAACGCGGCCAAAGCTATCTTTAACCTACGACGAAGGTAACCCTATTCCCGTCGTAGTTACTTGTCTTTTATTCAGAACCACGATACATACATGCATCCTATGTCGAAGTACCTTCCCTCCGTCTGTTTCCTGGCCCTGCTTTTGACGCTCGCCGTTCCCGCACGGAGTCTGTCCCTGGCCAAGGCTGCCGCCAAACCCGACTACTCCAAGGAAGCGGCCGTGGTTGAGTTGTATTCCACGAAAGTTACTTTTGAGAACGATGGAACCGGCACCCGCGAATCCAAAACCCGGGTACGCCTGCAGTCGGACGCCGGCGTGCAGCACTTCGGCCTCCTGGTTTTCTCCTATCAAAGCTCCAGCGAGACTCTGGACATCGACTATGTGCGCGTCCACAAACCGGATGGCACGGTCGTGGAAACGCCGGCGGACGACTTCCAGGACATGTCCACCGAGAGCTCACGCCAGGCCCCGATGTACAGCGACCAGCGGGAAAAACACGTTGCCGTGAAGGGTCTGGGAACCGGAGATGTGCTCGAATTCCAGGTGCACTCCCGGGACAGCAAACCCCTGGTGCCCGGCCAGTTCTGGTACGCCTACAACTTCTCCCATGACGGAATTGTCCTGCAGGAAAAAGTCCAGATCAGTGTTCCCGGTGATCGAGCCGTCAAATGGAAGAGCCCGGAATCGAAGCCTGTGATCACCGAAGAAGGCGGACGGCGCGTCTTTACCTGGTCCGGCTCGAACCTCGAGAGCAAGACTGCAGAGCAGGAAAAGCTGGACGGTGAACGAATCCAGTATCAGAATGCCCGCGGCCTCGCTCCCGCCCCTGAGATCCAGCTTTCCAGCTTCCAGAGCTGGGAGGAAGTTGGACGCTGGTACGGCTCACTGCAAAAGGAGAGGGTGCAACCCGGTCCCGAAGTGCGCGCCAAAGCCGCCGAGCTCATCAAGGGTGCGGCCGACGAGGACGCCAAGATTCGCGCCATCTATAACTACGTCAGCACGCAATACCGCTATATCGCCATCGCCTTCGGCCTGGGAAGATTTCAGCCCCACTCCGCCACCGATGTTTTGAGCAATCAGTATGGAGACTGCAAGGACAAGCACACCCTGCTGGCATCCTTGCTGCAGTCGGTTGGAATTACCGCATACCCGGCGCTGATCAGCTCAGGAACGAAGCTTGATCCCGACGTGCCCTCGATCTCCCCCTTCAACCACGTGATCACCGTGTTGCCCAGGGGCAGCAGCTATCTGTGGCTCGACACCACTTCAGAACTCGCGCCTCTGGCATACCTTCTTCCCCAACTGCGCGACAAACCGGCGCTGGTGATTCCAGGCGACCGGCCGCCGGTATTTGTCACGACTCCCGCGGAGCCTCCGTTTCCCAGGTCCTCGGTGTTCAAGGCTGAAGGAACACTCAGCAAAGCCGGGGTCCTGGACGCGCATATGGAGCAAAGCTCCCGCAGTGACCTCGAACTCGTGTTCCGTACCGTATTCCGCCGGGTCCCACAATCGCAGTGGAACAACCTGGTCCAGCAGATCTCTTTTGGCTCGGGCTTCGGCGGGACTGTGAGCGGGGTGGTGGCAAGTTCTCCCGAGGCGACGGATGCACCGTTTCACTACAGTTATGACTACACTCGTAAAGACTATTCCGACTGGGAGAACCATCGCATCACGCCGCCCTTCCCTCCCATGCTGATGCCCGCCCTGAGAAATGATCAAACCAGCTTTGCCTGGCCGCTGCCCTTAGGGTCCCCCGGGGACAGCCTCCTCGATGCCACTATCAAATTGCCTGAGGGCTACACCGCCCAGCTGCCCAAAGCGGTAGACGTCAAACGCGACTTTGCCGAGTATCACGCCTCCTACGAGTTCAAGAACGGTGCCCTGATCGCGCAACGTCGCCTGGTCGTGAAACTGGCCGAAGTTCCGATGGCTGAATTCGAGGAATACAAGTCCTTCCGCAAGGCGATCGAGGATGATCAGAACCAGTACGTCGTGCTAGCGGACGATTCTTCGCCCGCCTCGGGGCCGGAGGCAGGCAGCGGCAACCCAGCATGGATCTTGCCCGACAGCGACAACGCCGACGCCATGCGCGCTGAAAGCCAAGCGAGAGAGAGTGTGCAGGCAAGCGACTTGCTGGGAAGCATTGAGGAACTGAAGCATGCGGTCGAAGCCGACCCTAAATTCACTCGCGCCTGGGTCACGCTGGGACGGCTCTACATGGCGTCCAGGAAGAACGACCTGGGTGTGGACGCTTTTCACAAAGCCGTCGATTCCGACCCTCAGTCTCCGGTCCCCCGCCGGATGCTCGCCCTTGCGTTCAGCAGCTCGGGCCGCTCAGACGACGCCATTAAGGCCTTGCAGGACCTGCTCAAGATAAAACCCGACGACCGCGACGCGGCGATCCTGTTGGGCAACATGCTCGGAAGTCAGAAACGATTTGCAGAAGCCATTCCCCCGCTGGAGTCAGCCTCCAAAGCACATCCTAAAGACGCCCGGCTACTGCTCCTGCTGGGCTCGGCTTACTTGCGTTCGGGCAACCAGGAAAAGGGGAAGGCCGCATTGGCGTCGGCGCTGAAGAGCGAACCAGGTCCGGGATTCAAGAACGACGTCGGTTATGAGCTGGCTGACGCCGGCGTCAGCCTTCCCGACGCGCTGCAGTACGCAAAGGAAGCCGTCCAGGAGGAAGAAGACGCTTCAAGAACTGTCCACCTCGACACTCTGGAGGCGACGGGTCTGACGCACACTCCCCACCTGGCCGCCTACTGGGACACCCTGGGTTGGGTGTACTTCAGAATGTCCGACTTCCCGCGGGCGGAAAAGTACCTGTCTTCTGCCTGGGAGCTGTCGCAGAACGCGACCATCGCTGACCACCTGGGACAGGTGTATGAACAGGAGCATCAGCTACAAACGGCCGTCCACATGTATCGTCTGGCGCTGGCGGTAAATTCCAATCAGCCCGAAACTCAGAAACGGCTGGATCATCTCGCCCCCGCCAAGCCGAAGCCAGGCAGCGTCTCGCTTGGCGCAGACCTCAGCCAGATGCGGACCACCAAACTGGCTCGACTTGTGCCCGGCACCGCCAGCGCCGAGTTCTTTTTTCTCTTTGCTCCCGGGCCCAAACTGGAGGAGATAAAGTTCATCAGCGGGTCTGAGAAACTTCGGACGGCGACAAAGACGCTATCCGCAAACACATTCCATATACCTTTTCCCCCGGGGAGCAACGCCCGCCTGCTCCGCCGCGGCATTCTGGCCTGCTATCCCTCGTCGGGCTGCACTTTGGTTCTGTTCTCCCCCAATTCCGTCCGCTCCGTAAATTGACCCCGCCCCAAGCCGCGGCAAGATATCCTGCGCCGGCCCGCCGCTCTCCGCTCGTAACTTTCCCTTCACAGTCCATCGGCGGTATATTCGTTAACCGCGCTTGGGTACAACTTTTATCGATCTCGGGGGCACTCATGACAGCTGTCATCAAATCCGAAGCCAAGGCCCGGACGTTTGGCCGAAACATTGAAAGCGATCTGGCTTCAAGATTCCTGCGGGTAGTGGAAACCGCGGCCATCGCCTCGGCCCACACCATGGGCCAGGGGGAACGCAAGCTTTCCGACCACGTGGCGACCGAAGCCATGCGCAAGACCATGGATTCGATTCCCATGCATGGCACCATCGTGATCGGCGAAGGCGAACGCGATGAGGCGCCCATGCTCTACATCGGGGAGAAGGTCGGAGCCGAGTTTCCCGACGGCACCGAAGTCCCTGAGGTGGACATTGCCGTTGATCCCCTGGAAGGCACGAATCTGTGTGCCACCGGCGCGCCCGGCGCAATCACGGTGTTGGCCGCGTCCGAAAGTGGGGGGCTGCTGAACGCGCCCGACTGCTATATGGAAAAGATCGTGGTCGGCCCGTCCTGCAAGGGCGCGGTCGATCTCGACGCGCCAGTCATCGACAATCTGAAAAATATCGCCAAACGTATGGGACGCGACGTTGAGGACCTGGTGATCATCGTGCTCGACCGGCCGCGGCACGACAAGCTCATTGCCGACATTCGCAAGGCGGGGGCAAGGATCAGGCTGATTGGCGACGGCGACCTGTCAGCCGGCATCGCCGCCGCCGTCATCGGCACCGGCGTGCATGCCGTGATGGGCTCGGGCGGCGCTCCGGAAGGCGTAATCACAGCCGCCGCCATTCGCTGCCTGAATGGCTACATGCTGGGACGCCTGGTCATTGACAAGCCGGAACTGGAAGAGCGCATCGCGCGCATGGGCATCAAAGACAAGAGCAAGATTTACGAAGCCGCAGACCTGGCGCCCGGCAAGCAACTCATCTTCGCCGCCACCGGAGTCACCGAAGGATCCTTGCTGAAGGGAGTACGCTTCTTCGGCGAAGGCACGCGAACCTCTTCGGTAGTCCTGACCCTACGCACCGGCAAAGTGCGCTTCATCGACAGCATTCATCTGGAGAAAGGGCCGGATGTGAAGGTGAGGTTCGTGTAGGTAGGCGCCGGGCTGCTTTCTTTCGACGCTTGAGCAGAGGACCTCGATGGGCTGCGCCCGTGCGACCAACCGCGCTCGCTCAAGCAAGCTTTCCGCTCCTAAGTTAATGTTTCCCTAGGGATATAGCGCCCCTGTTCCCGGCATGGCAGCGTCTATTCAATTCAGGTTGATTTATGTATAATCTAGATCATACATCTAGATTGTATGAGGACTTTTATGCGAACCATGGGACTATTTGAGGCCAAGCAAAAGCTCTCAGAGCTGGTGCAGCGGGCGGGGGAAGGAGAGCGTATCGGAATCACGCGCCGCGGGAAGCTCGCTGCCCTGATTGTCCCCGCGCGTACGGAAACGGACCTGGAAGTGGTCTTCGAGGAGATTGAACGAATCAGAAAGAGCGCCAAGCCGCAGCGAGGCCTTAGCGCGAAGGACATGATCGAGGAGGGCCGGGGTTGATTCGTTTTGTTCTGGACGCCTCTGTAGCCCTGGCTTGGTTTGTAGACAATCCAGTGGCGGCCTACGCGACCCGAGTAAGAAAGTCCCTTGCCCGCGACGCGCGGGGAGTGGTTCCCGGACTGTGGCATCTTGAAATGGCCAATGGATTCGCTGTCGCCGAACGACGCGGTGTCTTGACCTCCGCCAACTCTACGGCGGGAATAACCGCGATCGAACAGTTATTGACCCAGTCCATCGAAAGCAGTGCCGAGTTCATTCCCTTGCGGCAGCTTCTTACTACTGCCCGCGCGTTTCAGCTTTCGGCATACGACGCGGTTTACCTTGACACCGCCCGCCGCGAACGGTTGCCGATTGCGACGTTGGACCGACGTTTGCTCGCAGCTGCTGAACAGGCTGGAGTAGAGGTGTATTCCTGAACCGGCCTACGCCAGCACCGGCGGCCACTCCTGCGACACCCCCGAGAACAGGCTGACCGTCTTCTCCGCCCGCTTCGTTCCATCATGCACCGCGATCTTGTGCGGTTTGCCGGCCTCATAGCCATCCCAGAGGGATACGCCGGCATAGGCACCGTCCTTACGCAGCACGTAAAACGTCATGTCCATGAAGCGGAGGCGGTCCATGTCGCCGTTATAGTTGCGCACGATGCGCTTCAGCGCGTCCATACCAGCGTCAAAAGGCGACATGCCATGGCGCATATTCTCCACAATGGTGTGCGCCCCTACGACTTTGATGTTCTCTTCCCCGCTGCCCGTGGCCCCGGCCGAACCGATATCCTGATCGGTATAACTGCCAGCCCCGATGATGGGAGAATCCCCCACACGTCCCGGCAGCTTCCAGGCCAGGCCGCTGGTGGTGGTGCAGCCGGAAATCTCGCCTTTCTCGTTTAACGCTGAACAATGGATGGTTCCGGTGGGCGGAAACAGGACTTTGCGGATCGCCGCCATGCGTTGCTCCGGCTCAATTCCGATATCGGCGGCGACTTGCTTCATGCGCTCGATGCGACCCTGGAAATCATCGGCGTGGGACGACGCCGGCATTCGCTTTTTCCACTCGGGGCTTGACAGCCCCGGCCCCCACCAGTCGGAATGCGTCTCCTTCCACAGCAACCAGATTTTGCGGGAATGCTCGGTCAGCAGGTTTTCCCGCGGAAAACCCTGCGCCACGGCAAAGCGCTCCGCCCCTTCCGCCACCAGCATGACGTGCCCGGTGTGCTCCATCACGGCCTTGGCCACCAGCGAGACATTCTTGATGTTCCGCACCCCGCCGACCGACCCGGCCCGCCGCGTGGGACCATGCATGCAGCAGGAATCGAGCTCCACCACGCCTTCCTCGTTCGGCAGCCCGCCGAACCCGACGCTGTCATCGTTGGGATCGTCTTCCGGACCTTTTACAACTTTCAGCGCGGCATCGAGAGTGTCCCCGCCATTTTTGAGAAACGCGAACGCGTCGTCCAGATACGGAAACCCGTTGCCCGCACTGATAATAATCGGCCGCTTGCCGGCAAGCGCTGACGTCTCCGCTTTGCTCGAGTCTTTCTTGTTCCGCTCTTCTCCTTCCAACCCCAGCGACACCGCTCCAACTACGGCAGTAGAGAGAAAATCACGGCGGGAAAACGCCATTGTGGCCTCCATGGTTCAACGCAATGGGTAAGAAACCCGCCAGCATAGCACGTCCATGGCGAGAGGGATTTGATTTGGCTGCGGTTGCGAGCGGGGTGTATTTCGGTGAGCTCTAAACGTGTGCAGGACCATCAAACGATCGGGCTTATGAGGCTACAGCGGTTCCGCCCTTTTTCTGGCCGGAGCGGAAGCGCAACAGGGCGGCGATACCGCCGACCTGGTCGAACTCGGGCTCATCCTTTACATAGACCAACTCAACATCGCGACGGATCGCCGCCGGCACGATGGCATCGCACACGTCATCCAGTTCCTGTGTGCTCCGGCCGCAAACCGGACAATAGCGCACCATGTGCGCGTCGAGATGGCCGCAGCTGCTGCACTCAACCGCGTGCGCCGAATAATTCTCCGCCATCAGCAAGACCTGTGCTTCGCCCATTTCGAGCGAACGCAATACCCGGCGCAGGCCGGTTACGCCGCGCCCGTTGCTCCGGGCCTGCCCAAGGACTTCATGCACCTGCTCACGCCGTTGCTGGGCGAGCGATTCTCTCAAAATGCGCTCCCCCTGCTCCCGCACCTGCTGTTCAGAGATGGCGCCCACCTCAGCTGGGAAGCGTCCCAGCAGCTGCTTCTTGACGTAAGGGTGAAGGTGAGGTTCAAAGTCATGCCAAAGGGTGTCCTGGCATCCGATGATGAGCCGGTCATAAGCCCCTTTCTCCAGGCTCAGCTTCAGAAATTCCGCCACATTCTTAAAATGATGCTGGACTTCGTCGTTCACGCTGCGTTCGGCGTGGCCGGCATCGTAGCCGGCAAAGCCATCGCTGCGGCCGCGGCGGGTCAAAGGCCCAAAAAGCGCCTCGTGCTCGTGGACTTCGTCGAGCTGCAGATCGAAGAAGCGGGCCCGATGACGATCCACAAAGGCCAGCCATAAGCGGGGCTGTCCCCCCAGGACCAGTGCGAGCTCATTCAAGTGGAAGCGGCGGTTGACGAAAAGCTGGGTCTTCACCATTTGTGCGGGAAGATCGAACTCGCGCCACAGGTTCCTGTTGCCACAGGCAAAAACGGCCTTGCCGCGCGACCGGTTTCCCTGCCATTCCACGGCCAGATCGAGCATCCGTTGCAGGTCGCTGCGAGCGCAGCCATTGCGGCCGTCCTTCTCGGCTTCACGCAGGGCATGGCGAACCAGGTCCTTGGCCAGGATGGCCTGCTCGCGATGCGACTTGTTGCTGGGCCGGGCGGGCTGAAAATAGAAACTGATCGCGCAATCCGCGCCACTGCATTGGAACTCCGCCAGCTCACGGATATCTTCGCGGTTAATCATTACACTCTCTCCCGAGTGCCACAGGAATCAGTCCGTTCCCGTATTCTGGAGCATCCGGTTTCGAAAATGACTCGCGATCGGTGGAGACCGCCGCAGGGTTTCCCGCGCGGCCAGGATGGAGGCCTCGATCGACTCCGGCTTGCGATCGGTGATGGCCGCAATCTCCGCCACCGAAAATCCCTCGATGGAATGCAGGACAAATACCTCGCGGTCGCGCGGTCGGGCGGCGGCGAGCGCAAAATCCATCAGCCTGTTCATCTCGTCGGAGGAAGCGATGTCTTCCGGTGTGGCGACCCGTCGGTCGGCGATCACGCTTTCCCTGGTAAGGGTCTCATCCGGCTGGTGAAACTGGAGTTCGGGCTCGTCGCTGGCCCGCACGTTAGGGACGCGGGCCGACTCCTCGAGGTGCACCGACAACACGTTGTCGGTGTTACGGGCCTGCAGGTCGCCGATCGCGTGTATCGCCAACCGGTATAACCACGGCTCCAGCGCCAGCCTTTCGGGCCGATCTCCTCCATCGCCGAGAGCACCGGCGATGACCTCATCAATCACTTCGTCCTTGGTAATGAAATCCGGGGCCATTTGCTCGGCAGCCTCGAGAAAGTACAGCTCACGCTCCACAAAGCGCTCCAGGCGAGAGAGATTCGCATTCACGTAACAGCGTATGTCTTCGCTGGAAACAGTAGATGGCCGAATCGCCGCCAGGGTTTGCTCGAATGGGACCTGCGCTTCCGTCCGGGACCGGGCGGCACCCCGCCGCGTCCACTTATGCGAACTGCGCAGCAGTTCTTTGTGGCGAGTGGTTTGTTGCAGCAGATCGTCGAACGCGCTCTTGACGGCCGCCAACGCGGTTTGCGCCGATCGCTGCGCCGCCAACTGGCCCGAGGGCAGCCGCAGGTTCAGGGACACCGATATGGCCTTGCGCGGAGAACTCTGCTCCACCACGCCCTTCAGGTGCAACAGTTCGGGTCGAAAAACCTGTAGCCGCTTGCTCAGTTTTTCTACCAGGTGATTGAGTTCTTTTTCGAGATCTGGAGTCTTACGCAGCCTATAGCTGATGTGGACATTCATGCCAAGCCTCAGAACACGGGTAGCGGGTCCCGTGAAGCTTTCGTCCTTACTGTTTAAATTCTACACCTCCAGCAAAAAGGGTAAATACAAATCTATCCCCATGCACTGCTGTCATCCTGAGCGAAGCGAAGGACCTATGCATTGCTGTCATCCTGAGCGAAGCGAAGGACCTATGCATTGCTGTCATCCTGAGCGAAGCGAAGGACCTATGCATTCCTGTCATCCTGAGCGAAGCGAAGGACCTATGCATTCCTGTCATCCTGAGCGAAGCGAAGGACCTATGCATTGCTGTCATCCTGAGCGAAGCGAAGGACCTATGCATTGCTGTCCGTCATCTGCGTCGTCGCGGTCCTGAATCAAGGCTGCGATTTAGGCGTCCCACGGATAGGACTGGATGCGGAGTCATGGCCCATGGCGGCAAAATACAGAGGTCCTTTGCTTCGCTCAGGATGACAATACGATTCGCTCAGGATGACAAGAGGGGAAGGCGATATCCCGATTTACACTGCGACAGTAACCGATGTCTCGGTTCGTGTGACCGGCCGGTACAGCGTGTCGCGCTCCACCGGTTCCCTGCCCGCTTCCCGAATCAGCCGAACCAAATCCTCGCGGCGCATGCCTTGCGGGGTGGTGGCGCCGGCATCGTGGTAGATCTTTTCTTCAATGACCGTGCCGTCGATATCGTCGGCGCCGAAGCGCAACGCGATCTGCGCAATCTTCGGAGTCATCATCTGCCAGTAGGCTTTGATGTGGGGAAAATTGTCGAGCACCAGCCGGCTGACGGCGATCTGCTTGATATCCAGCATGCCGCTGGTTTTCGGCAAGTGCTGCAGCGGCGTGTTATCGGGATGGAACGCCAGCGGAATGAAAGTCTGGAAACCCCGGGTCTCATCCTGCAGCGCCCGCAGCTTGAGCAGATGGTCGACGCGGTCCTCATCGTTTTCGACGTGGCCATACAGCATCGTGGCATTGGACTTCAGCCCGATCTGATGTGCCAGCTTCGCCGTGTCCAGCCATTGGTCGCCGTCGATTTTGTGATCACAGATAATATGCCGCACCCGATCGGCAAAAATCTCGGCGCCGCCGCCGGGCAGTGAATCCACGCCCGCCGCTTTCAGCTGCTCCAGGGTCTCCCGAATCGAGAGCTTGGCCCGCTTGGACAAATAGGCCACCTCGACCATGGTAAAAGCCTTCAGATGAACTTGCGGAAAGCGTTGCTTGAGTCCAGAAATCAGGTCGAGGAAATACTGGAATGGCAGGTCGGGATGCAATCCTCCGACGATGTGAAATTCCGTGACTGCTTCGGTGTAACCGGAAGCCGCCGTCTCATATGCCTCTTCCAGCGCCATGGTGTATGCGCCGGGCGTGTCCTTCTTGCGACCGAAAGCGCACAGCCGGCAGGCCGCCACGCACACATTGGTCGGGTTCAGATGGCGGTTGACGTTGAAATACGTCTTGTCGCCATGCATGCGTTCGCGGACGTAGTTCGCCATCCAGCCCACAGCCAGAATGTCGCCGGTACGATAAAGGGCCAGGGCATCATTGGCGTTCAATCGGTCGCCGGCTAGGACCTTGTCGTGGACAGGCCCGAGACGGGCGTCGTCACTCTGGAAGGAATGCGTCATGGACACACCTTGATGATAGCATCCGACCCACCCAAGTCAGTGGGGCCACTTCCGCAGCAGCAGGTCTCCCGCAACGAAAATGAAGAACACAACCGAGATCACCCCATTCATCGTGAAAAACGCGGCGTTCAGCCTGGAAAGATTGTTGGAGGAAACCAGGGAGTGTTCATACCCCAGAAGCAACGCCACCACGATCACGCCCGCCACTGCAAGCCAGCCCAGTCCGAAGGCCGCCACCAGTCCTATCAATAAGATCAGCATCAGCACGTGGAACAAGCGCGCGACCCAGAGCGCGCGGCGGATCCCGAAGTAGCGGGGAATAGAATGCAGGCCCGCCTTCCGGTCGAAATCGTAGTCCTGGCAGGCATAGAGCACGTCAAAGCCGGCCACCCAAAAGGTAACCGCGGCGGTGAGCAGCAGAATCCGTGGATCAAAAGATCCGCGTACCGCGATCCAGGCTGCAGCGGGCGCGATACCCAGCGCCACACCCAGCACCAGGTGCGACCAGCGGGTGAAGCGCTTGGTGTAGGAATAGAGCAAGACGACGGCCAGCGCGACCGGCGAGAGCAGCAGCGCCAGGTGGGTCAACTGGGAAGCCGCCAGCACAAACACGGCGCAGGAGACAACCACAAAGGTGGCGACGAACGCCGGCGTCAGCGTTCCCGCCGGCAAGGCGCGAGTTTGGGTGCGCGGGTTGGCCGCATCAATCGAAGCATCGGCCAGGCGGTTGAAAGCCATGGCCGCCGAGCGCGCCGCAACCATGGCGACGACAATCCACAACAACTGTTGTATCCCGGGCAGTCCATTCGCCGCCAGCATGGCTCCACACAAGGCAAAAGGGAGCGCAAAAATAGAATGCTCCCACTTGATCATTTCGAGAGTCACCCGCAAATTGCGCAGCAGGGGCACAACAGAATTGTAAAGCACAACAGGTACGGAGCGGACGCTCTTGTCGGTAGTGTCCTAATTTGTGAGATCAGCTCGAAGCGCGATCCTAATGCTTTGCGCTCTTTGCGGATCTTCTTTGCGAACTTTGCGGTTAAGAATTTTGAATGACTCAGGCGAGATCAAATTCTTTACCGCAAAGTTCGCAAAGAAGATCCGCAAAGAGCGCAAAGAAGGAAAGAGCTCCGAATCAGGACACCACACTCTTGTCCGCTGCCTTTGATCTTGGAGTTGAACCGGATTCACAATCTATGACGAATCCGCGCTGCTGATGAGAGGCACAAACCGGCACCCTTCCCGCACTGTGATCAGCGCCTTCCCCGCCTGCTTGCGGACTAATTGCAACTCTTGCGCCTCGGGCGGGCCTACCGGAATAATCATGCGTCCACCCTCGCGCAGCTGCTCAAACAGGGCCGCGGGAATCCGTGGCGCCGCGGCCGAGACGACGATGGCTTCGAACGGCGCATATTCCGCCAGACCCTGGCTTCCGTCTCCAGTCACCACCCTCACGTTGGTCAAACCGAGGCGAGACAGCGTTTCTGCCGCCTGCCGCGCCAGCTCTGCATGGCGCTCGATGGAGTAGACCTGCCCGGCCACCCGGCTCAGCACGGCGGTCTGATACCCGGAACCGGTCCCGATCTCCAACACCTTCGATGAAGAGTCCAGCTGCAGGAGTTCCAGCATGAGCGCGACCATGTAGGGCTGCGAAATCGTCTGACTCGCACCAATGGGTAGGGGATGATCTTCGTAGGCCTGGTCGCGGTAGCGCGCTTCCACAAACTCGTGCCGCGGGATCCTCGCCATGGCATCCAACAGGCGCTGGTCACGGATGCCCCGGGCGCGGAGCTGGGTCTCCACCATACGCTGGCGTTCGACGGCAAAAGGATCGGGATCGAGGTCGGCGGACAAGGCCGACTCAGAATACTCCTGGCGTGCCATGGTTTCACGGCCCTTCCCCACCGGCTATTTCTTCCGCTGCCGGACCCGTACGTCGAAACTGACCACGCCGTTCTGGTCACGCACCGCCACGATGGAAACGTTGCGCGTGACGTTGTACTCCACCTGGATGATCTGCTGCGACGCCTGCGCGACGTTGGTGGTGTAAGTCAGCGTCAGATCGTTTTTCACCTGCTGCTCGATCGTGACCGCCGGACCCGTTTGCGTGGACGAGGTTTCCGTGGTCAGACCCTGGGGATCGATTTTGATACGGCTCACGCCGAACAGTTTCTGCACCCGGTTGCTCACCGTCGCATTCAAAGCCGCGCTCAGAATGGCACTCGAGGTTTCCGAATTGAACGCCGACTGCGACGACTGGTTCAGCTGCGCCGATTCTTCCGAGGTCTGGCCAAATGCCAGCAGTCCGATGATGTCAGAAGTGGGCAGGGGCGGCTCAGAACGATAAGTAACATTGGGCCGGTCGATCTGGCCGTTCAGGTTGAGCGTAATGTCATAGTCGCGAACCCGGGTAGTCGCCTGCAAATCGAGCACCGGCGTCGTGGTCACCGGATTGATGAAGGTGATGTCGCCGCGATCCAGACGATACTTGGTCCCGTTGAAGTACACTTCGCCCTCGATGATGTCCGCCCGGCCCAGGATGGCGGGCTTTCCGGCCGTCCCTCGCAAACGCAGGTCAGCGTCCCCGGAAAGCCGCACGCTGGCGGTCTGCATCTGCAATTCCGGAGTCGTGGCGATATGTACGTCAAGCCGAATCCGGTTCAGCAGCCGGTTGGTCGGCGGCATGGCCGAGCTTTGGGAGCGTTCCAGATACGCGCCGAAATCGAAGCCTGGAGTCATGGCGAGTTTGGTGACGATGATCTCTCCATTCAATACGGAGCCGGAAGAACTGCCCGCAAAATGCAAATCCGCGTTGGCCGTGGCACTGATCCCGGGGGGATAGCGCAGCCGTACATCCTGCCCGCGCACCGTAAGGTCGAAGTTGACTTTACCGTTGTAAAGAGTGGCGTAGCCGCCAAACGTCACCAGGCCGCCGCCGGTGTGTGCAGTGAGACCCTCAATCTGCAAACGGTCCTGGTTGAAGACCAGTGAGCCGTTGATGCCACTCAGTGCACTGGGCAGATCAATGTAGGCAATGGCGCCGTTGTCGATACGCAGCCGCCCCTGCGTGACCGGCTTGGCTATGGTGCCCCCTACCGACACATCCACGGAAACCGCGCCGGAAGAGGTGAAATCGGGATTGAAACTCTCGATCAGTTTCAGGTTCACCCGGCCCTGGGCCCGTAAATCCAGCTCACGGTCGCCGCTCAAGTTCACCTTGCCGCTCGCCGAAATGTCGGTGTCCTGTCCCACCAAATGGAACTGGTCAATCTGCAATGACTCATGGGTGGCCGAAAACCGGATCGGCCCCTGGTTCTTGATCTTTACGTCTTCTACGTCGGCGTCCAGGTTGTCCAGATTGGCCGTGAATTGCAATTCGCGGGGGCGTCGCAACGGACCCACCATGTGCACTTCGCCATCCGCTCTTGAATGCCCACTGACCGCTCCGCGCAGGTAGGTTCGAAAGATTGCGTCCAGCTCAAGTTGGTGAAAGCGGAAGTACACATCCGCGGGCCAGTCTTCGCGCAGGTGTACGTCGCCATCAATCTTCAGGTCTGCCCGCTCGAACTGGGATTGCCCGCTGATCCGCAGTTCCGGCCCTTGGGACACGGCGTTAATGGTGAAATCGCCGGCGCGTTCCTGGTCGAAAGTGAGATCGTGGAGATGAATGGTCGCGTTGAGCCTGGGCGCTTCCAGGGTGCCGGACCCATCCGCGGTAAAGTCCGCGTGGCCAGCTACGTTGATACGAGCGCTTTGCAGCGGGGAGATGCGGATCAAATCGAAATTGCCACCGCTCAGGCTGAACCGGAAAGCCTGGCTGGAGGGATTGAAAGCGGCCGCGCCTGTGACATTGGCTTCGTAGTGCGCCAGCTGGATATTCTTGAATTCAACTTCCTCGCCATTGAAATCCAAGTCCGAACTGAAATGCTCGATGGGCTCGCCGTAGATACTGCCATCGCGCAGCCGGATGCTGCCTTCCCCCTTCGGCGCGGCCCGCGTGCCCGATAGTTGCATGTGAAGGTCCACTGCCCCGGTGACCGGGTACGCATACCCGGCCAGGGCCAGAATGCCGGGTAAATCAGCATTTTCTGTATCCAGATGCGCCTGGAAGGGACTGGTGTCGGTAAACTGCCGGTGGTCAAGTTGCACCCGGAAATCAAATTTGAGGGAATCGGGGTCCCGGCTCAGGGTGCCGTTGTGCACGGCGAAAAGCGAGGGCGACACTTGAATATCCGCCCGCAGCGCGTTCCAGTTGACCAACTTTTCCGGCGTATGAGAGGTGGCCGGAATTAATGTCTCAAAATCCTGCGACTCCAAATTGCCTGCGATGGCGATCTGGGAAAGTCTTCCGGTGGCGGTGCCGTTGAACGAGGCGTGCCCTTTCAGCGTGACCGGAATTTGACCGGCATATCCAGCTGCGCTGAACACCGGCTGCCACTCGCCCAGGTCAGTGGTCGTCACCACGAGCTTGAGTGCCGCTGTGGTCGAAAGCGTGCCTGCGGCGTGAACCTGGGTCGCCCGGGTCCAGGCGGTCAGGTCCGCCAGTCTCAACTCGCCGGGACCGAAACGGTAAACCCCCTGAGCGTGCGCCGTGAGGGGAAATTGCGCGTTTGACGATCGTACGGGCGGCACCACATCGACCACAAATTGGGCTTCCGTGTTGCGGACCGTGCCCTTCCAGCCTGCCACCACGTTTCCACTGGCGAGTCCGGCTGGCCTGATTTGTTCGAATGGGCGCGACTGGCTGGCCACGGCGGACGCAATCTCCGCCGCAGACAAGTCCTTGAACCGAAGGCGCACAGTCCCGTTCTGCTGATTCGCTCCCTTTTCCTTCACGTTCCTGTCCGTCACCTGCGAATCAAGCCATTGCGTGACATCAGCATCTCCTGTAACGCTTCCACCCAGCACGTGGCCCTCGATTTGGGAGACAGTCAACCGCTTCGAATCGAGCGCATATTGGGCGCTAAGGCTGGCGTTGTGCACGCCGACAGGAGCGTCCTTCCAATCAAAGTTCGACATCAGGACTTTTCCGATGGATGAAAAGTCCTGCGCCGACCAGGAACCGTGCCCTTTCAGTTGCAGGGCGCCGCGTCGCACCTGTGGGTGTCTGACAATGGCGGCCACCTCGGCCAGATCAAGATTGACGTCATAATCCGCGTCTACCTTCGGCTGGCTGAAATTCACCACCCGGCCTGTCGCCTGCAGGCGCGAGCGCCCCGAAGTGGCCTTGAGAGATCGCAGGTCAAGCTGGCCTCGGCCCAGGCTGAAGTGCGCTTCGGCGGTCCAGGCAAATGGACGATACCCGCTGAATGCGGTGTCAGCCTTTCCCAGCAGAATGTTTCCCTCATAATGGCGGCGAAAGAGCGAGTAGCTCATGTCCGCCGACACGTCCCGCAGCGCAAAATCAAGCGGCATTCTCTGGTCTCCCCAGATCAGCTCGCCCCGGCGCACCTCCAGACGGCTGATGGACAGGGCAAAAAGCTGTTCCACCGGTTTCTTTTGCGATACCTGCTTCACCCGCGGCTCCGGCTGATTGGTGGTGCCGTCGGAATAAAGAATGATGTGGATGACGGGATGATCGAGAACCACGTAGTTCAGTCCCAGCTCAGCGCGCAGCAGGGACAAGACCTTGACCTGCGCCATCAGGCTGTCTACATGGGCATACGGGATTTCCCCTGGCTTCTCGCGGCCATGAATGGTGAGATTGCGAACTTCCAGCTGAAAGTGAAATGGGACGGTGTGGATGCTGCCGAGCTCAACTCGGCCGCCGGTCGCTCGCTCCAGGGTAGCAATCAAACGCTCGCGCACCAGCGTCCGAAAAGACTCGGTAGTGCTGTACCAGCCCACGCCCGCCAGTGCCAACGCGCCCGCCAACATCAGCCCCAGCACATACTTCCAAATCCTGCGGCGCCCCGGCGGCACGCCGGTTTCACTCATTGGCTCCGGCCTCCGGGCCCGGCCGTCAGCGCCTCGGCGCGGATTTCGCTGCCCGCCCGCAGGTTTTGCAGCCAGGCGACCAGCAGTTGGTTGATCTTCTTCTGGGTGAGGACTTCCTTGATTTTCGCGGTGACCTTGGCCAGAGGAACGTTCTGCCCGCCGGACTGGCGCAGTTGAGGCAGAAGCTCCTGGTTGTAGTAGCTCTCGATACTTTTGGAATCCACCGTGACCGATGGCCGCAGCCGGGCATCCACCAGCCGCATCAGCTCGAGTTCGAGCGCTACCTGGTTCTTGAGGCTTTCCTGGTTCAGCCGGTAGCGATCGAGGAGGGCACGCCAGCCCAGTTCGGTTTCACCTTCGGGATACTGCTTGCGAATTTCCACCACCCGCTGGGCCACTTCTTCCGGCGAGGCATGTTGAACGTTAGACGCGTCCAGTTGTTCGCGCAGCAACTCCTGATCGATCAGGTGATCGAGAGCAGACTTGCGGTCCTCCGCGGTCATCTGATCCAAAGGACGTGCGCTGCTGAAGGCCTGGTAGCGCAGCGCATCTTCCCAATCGCTCAGCAGAATGATGTGACCATTCACCGTCGCCACAATGCGGTCGATCACTTCGCCCGCGCGGACCGGACCAGTGAGCGCGAGAAACGTTCCGATGCAGATCAGGATGAGAATTTTTTTGTTCATCAGAAAGTTTGTCCGATACTGAAAAACACGTTGAAACGGCCCACGTGCTTCGGAACGAAGTCCTGTGCCGGACAGGGCTGCCCCGGGTCCGGTGAGCTGGTGCAACTCGGGAACGCCGGCGGATTCAGATTGTATCCGAAATCGAAGCGCACCGGCCCCACTGGCGTCTTGTACCTTACTCCTACTCCAATCGCATGCGAGATGTAGTTGTAGTCGCACTGCGTTGCCGTCCCCGGGTGCATGCACAAGTCAGGGTCTTTCTGGCTCCAGTGCAACAGGTTGTGGAACAGGTCATGACCGTTGCTAAAGATGTTGCCGGCATCATGAAAAATAGCGAAACTGATATTGTCCCCGAAAAAGGGCAACGTCGGCGGAGGCATGCGCAGTTCAATATTATTCACGAACAACGCCGTTCCCCCCAGGGGAAAGCCGGTAATGGGGTCCCGGGGCCCGGCCTGGTTCAACCCGAACCCCCGATGCGAGTTTCCGCCTCCGGCGAAAAAGCGTTCGGCCAGGGGAAGGCATGCCGCTTGCCCCGGCTGAGGCTCCGGGCAGGCGCCTCCTGGCTGCGGCATGAAGGTGTTCCCGAACGGAGTTTCAATCCCGATGCGGGTGGAGCGAGCCAGAACAAACTTCTGGTCCGAGTTGCGCTTTCTGCCGATGGAATAGTACGTGGAATTCTGGATCAGCATCCGGCCGAAATCCGTCTCCGATCCAAAATGGCTGTCTGCCACGCCGCCATCGACGGTCGTGTAATTTCCCTTGGTGGTTTCCAGATCGTTGTCGCGCTTGTTGCGGATATAACTGAAGTTGGGGATGGCAACCCGGGTGGGCTGGGAGAGCAGCGGGATCTGGCTCTGACTGATCGCCGGATGGCTTGCCCGTACCCGGCGATAGGTAAGACGGTAGGTCATGATGCTGGTCTTGTTGATGGTCTGTTCGGCCTGCACGGATCCTTCCAATCGCTGCGAGGTGAACGTGGTGACGTCGACCGTGTTGTCATAAAACGCCGTAAAAGTAAGCCGCCAGTTGGGATCATTGAACCAGCGCGGAGCATCGTAGCTGATCAGACCTCGCTGCTGCAGGCCTCCCACATTGGCCTTGAGCGTTACCGTATGATTGCGGCCGCGAAAGTTGAGCCGGGTGAGGCCAAACGAGACCCGCGGGCTGATCCCGGTCTCGCCCAGGGGTTGGTTGCCGTTGGCCGTCGGCTGCCCCGTCTGGAATTCCAGCCCCAGGCCGTAATTGAACGTGTAGCGCTTGGCTTCCTGCACATCCACCAGCACATTTTTTCTCCGCTCGGTGCTTTCCGGATTCTGCACCGCCGTATCCACTAGGCTGAATATGCCCAGGTCATAGAGGCGCTTCTGCGTATTCAGCATGTCGATCTGGCTCAGCGGATCACCCGGCTTGATCTGGATTTCCCGCTGCACGATAAAGGGGCGGGTGTGATTCAGTCCGGACGTGAACACCTGGTTCACGATGACCTGCTCGCCCGCGTGGATGGTGTACGTGACGTCCATCCGCAGCGGGTTGTCGGGCGAGCGCTTGGCCGAGGCCTCGAACGTGGCATTGGGAAACCCGTTATTGAAGTAATAGTTCAAAACGATCTCGCGGTCCTCGTTGATCTTGGAATATCCAAACGCCTGTCCGGAAGAAATGTTGAGTGCGGGGAACCCACTGGCCAGGGCCGTTTCTTTGCCTGCAATCTGCAATGTGCCCACCAGGGTCTGTGGCCCTTCCTCGATCTTCAGCGTTATGGCAAGGTCGTTTTTCTTGCCCGCATAGTTATCTTGCACTTCGGGCGTGATCTTGACCGTCAGAAACCCGTTGGCGTGGTACGGGTTCGCGATGAGATTGCGAACGTCCGCATTCAGCAGCGACTGGCTGTAACGGCCATGCGCCAGAAAACGGCCGGCAGGCTGGATTTGCATCCGTGATCGAATCTGGTCGTCGCTGAAGCTCTTGTTGCCGGTAATCTCCAGCTTCAACAGTTTGTGCCGCTCCCCGGCGTCGATGTTGTACGTGACCCGCATTTCGTCCGCCGATGCCGGGTTCTTCTGCACCGTGACTTTCGCGTCGAAGTAGCCCACGCCTTGCAGGTAGTTGAGCAGGTTGCGCCGGCCTTCGTTCAGCAAGTCATCGTCCAGCGCATTTTCTTCGTAGACCGGGACGTTTCTCTTGAGCTGGGCGTGGCTGATCTTGAAGCCTTCAACATTGATCTCGACCTTCGGACCAGGCTCGATTTCGAAAGCGTAGTCCACCGTGTTGCTTTCCGGTCGATAGGTGCGGCTTGAGATCGCGACCTGGGACAGGAGGCGGTCTCGCTTCTGATACTTTTTTCGCAGGCGGTCGAGCGCGCGACTGACCCGCTGCACCGAAACGTAGTCCCCGCTATGCATCTTGGCGATGTCCTGAATTTGTCCCACCGAATATCCCGCCGGCCCGGTCACGGTGATGCGGCCAACTTTGGCATGGGGACCGGGCTCAATGTGGAACAGGATATCGATCTGCTGGGTCTCGGGATGCTCCTTTTCCTCATCGCTGACCCGGGACAGGTAATAGCCGTTCTGCTCCATCAGTTGTCCGATGTTGCCCAACCCACGGTCCAGTTTCTCCCTGGTAAAGAGCTCCCCCAACTGAAGCTTGGAGGCGTTTACGATCTGATTGGCGGCCGGAACACTTGGGGCACCATCCACCAGCACTTCACCCACGAAGAAGTTTGCCCGCATGCGAAACGCCAGGCTGACTTGGCCATCCGGGGTGCGCTCGGCCTCGACCTGTATATCGGAAAAACGGCCGGTGGCGTGGAGGGCCTGAATGCTTTGCCGCACTTGCTCGCGTTCCAAGGGGGCACCCACCTTTTGTGGAATCAGCTCGAGCAAATGCTGGGTATTCGCGGAGGGCAGATCGGGAAACTCGATCCTCTGGACCACCAGACCCTCGTACGCAGCCATCCCCCCACCCGCAGCCACGGGCGAAGGTTGCGCTTGAACCGCAGACGGCTGGGCCGCTCCGGGTTTTTGCGCCGGAGGGGACTGCGCCGCCGCGCTCAGGCTGAGGACAACCGCCAGCGCCAGTCGTGTCAGGGTTGTCCCAATCGCTCCCTCTAAACGCAAACTGGCTCCTCGCGAGTGCAGGCGATGATCGTTCGATGAACGGGTATCAAGCCGTGTTGCATCTGGCCTTGGAAACTGAGCGGCACCTATAATAAAGGTTTGTACCCCCGGAGCAGGTGACCTCTTTGGAACTGGCGGACAGATACTCGCGGCAGGTCCTCTTCCCTGGAATCGGACGGGACGGGCAGCAGAAGCTGGCCAGCTCCTGCATAGCCCTGGTCGGCTGCGGAGCGACTGGATCCGCCCTGGCTTCCCTGCTGGCTCGCGCCGGCGTGGGCACGATTCGCATCATCGATCGCGACTATGTCGAGTCCAGTAATTTGCAACGTCAGTCCTTGTTCGATGAAGCCGACGCAGCCCAATCCCTGCCCAAGGCGATCGCGGCCGCCCGAAAGATTTCTGCTTTCAACTCCCAGATTGTAATTGAACCCCAGGTGGCCGATCTCGTGCCGGCCAACATCGAACCCCTGCTGGGCGGGTTGCAGCTGGTTCTCGACGGCACCGACAACTTCGAAACTCGTTACCTGATCAATGACTTTGCGGTGAAGACCTCCCTGCCCTGGATCTACACCGCTGCCGTGGGCAGCTATGGCATTACTTTGAACGTGCTGCCGGGGAAGACCGCCTGCCTGGCGTGCCTTTTTCCCGATCAGCCTCGCGGAGCCTTCGAGACCTGCGAGACTGCGGGAATCCTCAACTCGGCGGTAAACCTGGCGGCGTCGATTGCCGCGACCGAAGCCATCAAACTGCTGGTGGGCGCGGACCTGCAGCTTCGGCGCACCCTGCTTTCCTTCGACCTGTGGCGCAACCAGCGGGCGGAGGTCCAGGCCGGAAGCCCGCTCCCTGGATGCCGCACCTGCGGTGAGCGCGACTTTGTCCATCTGGCCGGTGAGGCGCGCCCTCACATCACTCTCTGTGGCCGCAACTCGGTGCAGATCCATGAGCGCCATCGGCCCATCGATTTCACGGAAGTAAGCGCACGCCTCCAGCCGCACGGGCCGGTAAGGCACAACGATTTCGTCCTGAAGTTCTGGCCCGAACCCTACGAGATGACCCTGTTCCCCGACGGCCGGGCCATCATCAAAGGCACGACCGACACGGCGGTGGCGCGCAGCCTGTACGCCAGATATGTGGGAAGTTAAGCATCGGGACCGATGAATTCGGTCCTGATTCGGCGCTCTTTGCTCTTCTTTGCGCGCTTTGCGGATCTTCTTTGCGAACTTTGCGGTTAAGAGTCTTGAACGACTCGGGCGAGATCAAACCCTTTACCGCAAAGGCGCGAAGAAGGGCCGCAGAGTTCGCAAAATATTAGGACACTACCGATGAATTCGGAATCTCAGATTCTGTAGCAGAGGAGAACACTATGTACAAGCTCTCAGCTTTTTGCACACTGCTCCTGTTGTGTGGACTCGCCTCAGGCCAGACCCGGTGGGTCCCTCCCGGAACGTACTCCGAACCTTTCGCTCCGAGACTCGCCACCCCTACCGCCCCGCCCCAGGCTTTGGCGACGCCGTTCCTTACATTGGATTCTCCCTCGCTGGTTGCGGGAGCAAGCAATGAAACCATGAATGATGCCACCGGCTCCAGCGTGCATTTCAACCAGCCCGTGTGGTACGCGCCGGGGGTGCAGCTGAGCCCGGCGGTCGCGCAATTGTCGGTCTCGCCGGGGCAGGCGCAGGTCAGTTCTCGGAACATGGCCTCGCGTGAAAGTCACGGAATCGAGTTAGGCGCTGCAAGATTTCAGAGCAGCTACGGCGCCGCCCAGCTTGCGGGCAACCGGCCCGGGCGAAAAGCGAGCCGGGTATTCACCAATCCTGATGTGGCGCGCGTTAATGAAACCAACGGAATGATCCGGTTTGAAGGCAAGCAAGAGCACATCGACTAGAACTTGTCTCATAAACAGTTTTGTGGAAGGGCACGGCTTTAGCCGTGCCGCTTAAGGCCCGCAAACCATGGGGCTTTAGCCCCTGAGGTTTGTTCGTCGGCTCCGGAAACCGTTTACGAGACCACTAATAGTTTTGTGGAAGGGCACGGCTTTAGCCGTGCCGCTTAAGGCCCGCAAACCATGGGGCTTTAGCCCCTGAGCAGTGGGCTTTCAGCGCTGCGCCACGCGCTCCAGCGCGGCGAAGAATCCAGGATACGAAATGACCGCCGCCTCGGCGCCATGAATCCTGGTCTCTCCCTCGGCCCGCAGTGCGCCAACCGCGAAAGCCATCGCGATGCGATGATCGCCCAGTGAATCGATGTCCGCTCCGCGCAATTTCTGGCCTCCGGGAATCCTCAATCCATCGTCCCGTTCCTCCACCTGCGCTCCCATGGCGCGAAGGTTGGTGGCGACAGCGGCAATCCGGTCCGACTCTTTCACCCGCAACTCGCGGGCATCGCGGATCTCGACTCCACCGGCCGTGTACGGCGCCACTGCGGCCAGCACCGGAATCTCGTCAATCAGGGCGGCAACATCGGCCCCGGCCAGCGTAATCCCCTTCAAGGCGTGACCTTCCACCTTCACTGTCCCGCGTAATTCTCCGTGCTGCTCTTCCAGTTGGGTAACCGAGATTCCCACGCCCATCAGAATCAGGATATCCAGCAGCCGCGCCCGGGTGGGATTCAGTAGCAAGCCTTCGATCGCCAGTTGCGCTCCCGGAAACAGTCCCGCCGCGCACAGAAAGAACGCCGCGCTTGAAATATCACCCGGAATCTCGGCCTCGATCGCCCGCAACTGCTGACCACCCGCAATTCGCACCTGATTGCCCGCTTGCGTCACTCCCGCCCCGAAGGCCCGCAACGCCAGTTCGCTGTGATCGCGAGTGCGTAGCGGTTCGACCACCGATGTCTCTCCGTTGGCGAACAGCCCGGCGAACAGCAGGCACGACTTCACCTGCGCGCTCGCCACGGGCATGTCGTAGCTGATAGCCTTCAGCTTTCCGCCCGTGACCTGCAACGGCGGCCGGCCGCCTTTCTGGGCCTTGATCTTCGCTCCCATCATTTCCAGCGGCGCGATGATTCGCGCCATAGGCCGTCGGGAGAGCGATTCGTCGCCGCTAAGCTCGCTGCTGAACTCCTGACCTGCCAGGATGCCGCTCAACATCCGCATGGTCGAGCCGGAATTGCCGCAATCCAGGCGCGATTCCGGTGGCTGCAGTTGCCCGCCGTGACCGTGAATCACCACGCCGTTTTCCGTGCGCTGCACATCGACTCCCAGAGCGCGTACGCAGCCCAGCGTGCTGGCACAATCCGCTCCGGTGGAGAAATTCTCCAGCCGCGTATCGCCTTCGGCGATGGCTGCCAGCATGGCGTAGCGGTGTGAAATCGATTTATCTCCGGGCAGGCGCAGCGATCCGGAAATATTTCGGGCGGGACGTATCACAGTGGGAGGGATCGCATTCATTGCTGGTGGTTGAATTCTTGACCGCACCCGGCTGGTGCTTCACGGCTGTTTCGATTTGAAATCTGAAATCTACAATCGGAAATCGGGCAATCTCTAAGCCAGCGCCTTGGCCTCAGCCGTGGCTTCCTTCAGAATCTCCGGCGGCACTTCCCGGATGGCGAGATGGAATTCGAACATGGGCGTTTCCGTGCCCCGCCCCCAGCGGTTGACTTCCCAGTGCGCGCGGACAAACTTTGCCTCGGCATGCCCGGTGAGATCGAGCAGCAGCGGATGTTGGCCGCGGTAAAACTTCTGGGGAAATGCGGCCAGCGGTTTTGCTCCCCAGGTGGCGCCATCGCCGGAGCCATAGATGCTGACGTCCAGAGCTTCCTGCTCGATGATGTCGGTGATGTCCAGGGTCAGAAGGAAAACCCGGCTGGAAGCCTCGCCGACGTTCAGGGCCGGTCCATCGCCTTTGGCGTTGACCACCGTTTTTTCAGGAACCAGGAAAGTATTGATCGTTAGGCTCGAAGACATGGCGAGAGAATTGTAGCAAAGCCCGTGCCCTTCAATGTAGGCGCGAGCGTCCGCGCTCGTGCTGCAGCGCCACGGACGACTCCGCACGAGCGCGAACGCTCGCGCCTACATGTCGAAGAACTGGCGCAGCAGTTTGCCCACTGCCTCGGCCTGTTCCCAGGGCGAATAGTGCCCGGCATGCGGGATAATCTTCAATTCGCTGCCCGCAATGTTTTGCCTCATCAACTCCGCTTCTGGAGGCCCTGTGAGAATGTCTTCCTCTCCTGTCACCAGCAACGTCGGTACGTTGATCGTCTTCAGGTCCGGCACCGAGTCCGGTCGTTCCGCCATGCCCCGTTGCACCTGGGCGACATTCCCGGCGGACATTCTTCTCATCATGCGCAACGCGCCGTCTACCAGGTCGGGACGGCTCTCCCGCGTAGTCTTGCCCATCAGTTTCGGGACCATGCTCTCGAAGAAGGGCTCGGTGCCGCGTTCCAGCACGTCGGCGGCAGCCTGCAGGCGAACCGCCCTGGCCTCGGGAGAATCAGGCGGCGCTTTGGTATTGATCAATGCCAGCGCTGCGACTCGCCCACGATATCTCCGCCAGAACTCAAAGAGCACATATCCGCCAATCGAAACTCCCGCCAGTGGCACCCGTCCGATTTCCGCATGATCAAGAATCTTGGCAATATCGGCGGCATGTTTCTCCATGGTAGCCGGCCCTTCTCCCGCGCCCGATTCACCGTGTCCGCGCAAATCGGGCAGGATTAGCTGATAACGAGAAGTGAGAGCCCGGGCGGCAGGCGCCCAGAATTCGTGATGGACCGGAAAAGGATGGAGTAGCACGACCGGCGGCCCGGTCCCCAACACCTCGTACGCGATCTCCGCGTCGCCACTCTTGATGTGAATCATCCGTTAGTAGCGCCGGCATCTCGCCGGCTGGGCGCAGTCATCCTGACTGCGGCTCGGTAGAACGTTACGATGATGTGGCCGGGTGGCCCGCCGGCGCCTCAAGTCTCTCCGGTTCCTCCGGCATCACCACCCAGGCGATGGGATACGAGAGCAAGCCAATGCCGGTCATCACCGCCGTAATCAGCCAAACCAGCCGAACCAGGGTCACGTCCAGGTCGAAGTATTCGGCGAATCCGGCGCAAACTCCCGCGATCTTGCGGTCCCCGCGAGGACGCAGCAGACGCTTGCGCGCAATCACGCTCCCGATTCGCTTGCCACAATAAGCGCAATGGCTGGCATCGTCCTGAATTACCTTGCCACAGTAGTTGCAATACATGGATCGCCTCCCGCTTTGAGATACGCATCCCGCGACCGGGATGTTCCGCAGCCGTTAGTTCTCGCGATAGGCCTCTTTGATCCGTTTGCGGGCGGTCTCGGCCGGAGGGGTGTTGGCGTTGTTCGCCACTACAGCCTGATATTTCGCCAGCGCAAGAGCACGCTTCTGCAGCAGATCGTACATCTCCCCCGCCCCCAGGTTGGCCTTTTGCAGCGCCTCCGGATCAGGATGCGGGGCCTGCCCCACCTGCTCGTAAGCGGCGGCCGCACCGCCGTAGTCCTTCTCACTGCGCAGCAAATCGCCCAGGCTGAGCGCGGCGATTTCATAGTGCAGGCCGGGATAGTGCCCCTCCGTTCCCGCCTGCCAGATCTTGCGATAGACTGCGGCCGCCTCCGCATCGCGTCCGGCGGCGCGCAGCAGGTGGCCCTCCTCCAGCGCCAGCAGCACATCCTGCGGAAAGCGCGGGACCAACCCGCGCACAATCGGCAGGGCTTCATCGTAACGATGCTCGCGACGCAGAAAAACCGCCAGCAGGATCTGGGCATCGATGCTGGTTTCGCCGCCTCCCTGGGCACACTCTCTGAGGTATTGCAGGCCTTTCTCCTTGCTTCCGCCTAACCCGACCATCGAAGCCGCCACCTTCACTCCCCAGGGCAGGCTCCCAATGACGTAGTTGTGCGCCCCCACGATCAGCTTTGCCTCCACCGTGGAAGGAGAAAGTTCGAGCACGCGTTCATGGTCGCGGCGCGCTCCCACCGCATTCCGCAAGGCGGAAAACCAGGCCCGTTCGATCAGGGCGGTGTAGGTGGAGAACTGGGCCCGGGTCACTCCCCGGGCGTACAGGGCCTCCACGTCGTTCGGGTTTGCGGCCAGGCTCTTTTGCTCGAGCTGCAGGGCCCGTTCCACCAGGTCCTGTATCTGCTGCTTGATCTTCGGATCCGCGGGACGGTGCGGCGCAGAGATAAAAGTGTCGTTGGCGTACTCGCCGGTGTTCAAAACACCCATGCGATAGAGTTCCCGAAACAAGGTCGCAGTCAGAAGGTGGTTGACCGCGAAGGGATCGTCAGGATGACGTCCCAAGATCTGTTCGAACTCCTGCACCGCCCGGTCATAGTCAAGGTTGTAAAAGTGGTTGAACGCGGTCAGGTTCAGCGGGTCGTGAGGGCGATAGGCCAGCGATGGAGGGATCGCATCCGGCGACGCCGCCATCGCCGGAACAGCCAGCAGAACACCTACCAGAAGCACAACTGCGCGGCGTGGCAACGGAAAAAGCAATTCACTCTCTTTCGGTCGTTGAACTTTAGTTTACCTGAAGCCCGCCGCGGTCTGCGGCGAACCAAGAAAGTTACGGTTCGCCAGAAACCACGTGCCCAATGTGTGCCTATAATCAGCCTTCATAATCATCTTTTCATGACCTGTCGAGCGCATCTTTCCTAGTGCAAACGGTAATTCTTGCCCAGTTTGGGACCGTTGTTCCGTATTTCAAGTGCTAAGGAATCGGCGTTTCAATGACTTACCGACTTTCGGTTTTTGGTCACCGGCTTGCGATGTGAAAAGGCGAGGGTTTTTATGCCTGACGTAGTGCACGATGCCCAACACGAGTTCTGGCGACCCCCCGTAGTCCCGGCGGAGTCAGCCCGCCCGGGCATGGTGGAGGTCTGTGACGGTTGCGCCAGCGAGTTCATGGTGGGCTCGCAGTTTTGCCATGTCTGCGGGGCGGCTCGCGAAGCGCGCCCTTCGACGGCCGCGCATTGGACGCTCTACCTCGAGTTTCACAACATCAAACGAACGCTGGGATTGTCTACCCCCTCGCTCATCGCTTTCCTGGTTGGAATGGCTTGCCTGACCATGGGAGGGATCGCGGTTGGTATGATTTACAACGTCCAAACTTTCAACGATTTCCAGGCGGTACAGCTTTACCGGATGCAGTGGCTCCTGGGCGCCGTAGCCGCCTTCACCGCCGGGCTCCTGCTCAAGAAAGCGCCCGACACAAAGCGCTAAGCAGTCGCGATCGACATCCCTCCCCCGGATCTCCCTCGGCGTCATTCCAACCTACTTCACAGGCTCAGGATCATTGATCACAACTCTCCGCTGTTGGTGCATCCGATACAGATGATGCACCGGTCCCACGCCCCGTCCCAGAGGATAGGCGTTGGCAATCGCTGCGGTGACATAAGCTTTGGACAGCAGCACGGCCTCAGGCAGTCCGCGGCCCCGCGCCAGGTGGCAGGACATCGCAGTGGCGAACGCGCAACCGGTGCCGTGGGTGGAAATCGACTCTTGCCGGTTGGATTTGAAAATCTCCTGTTCCGCCGCTCCCCGGCTGGTAAAACTCAAGAGCTCGGTCGCCTTTTCGAGATGACCGCCCGTGATGACCACGGCGGCGGCGCCCATCGCATGCAGCCGGGTAGCGGCCGCGCGCATCTGCTCGAGATTTGTGACTGCCAGTCCGGTCAACGCCGCCGCCTCCTCCGCGTTGGGCGTGATGACGGTGGCCAGCGGCAGCAGCCGTTGGATCAGCAGGCGTATCCCCCCGGCATCCAGCAGGTCGTACCCGGACGACGATTTGATCACGGGGTCGAGGACGATGTTGCTCAGCTTCGCTTTCTTCAAAAAATCGCTGACCGCCCGCACCGCTTTCTCGGAACCCAGCATGCCAATGTGGACCGCTGAAATCTCAAGGTCGGCATTCAATTCGTCGAGCGTCTCGGCCACCAGTTGCGGATCGACCGCCTGCACCCGCTGCACCCCAGCCGTCGATTGGACAGTCAGGGCTGTAATGCAGGCCACGCCGTAGCACCCATGGGCTGCGATGGTCTTCACGTCCGCCGTCACTCCTGCCCCGGACGAGGGGTCGAACCCGGCGATGGTGAGCACTACGGGCGGAGACTGACTCATAAAGGCAATGTAACGGAAAGCGCCCTGGTTTCAAATTCCGATGTTGGCGCTGCGTGCAAGCGCGAGCCCCCGGACGGTGGGGTAGTGTCCTAATCTGTCAGATCGGCCCGAGTGCGGGATCTCGACTTTGCGCCCTTTGCGGTCTCCTTTGCGTCCTTTGCGGTAAGGGTCTGATCTAGCCGGAGTCATCCAAGACTCTTAACCGCAAAGTTCGCAAAGAAAAGCCGCAAAGAGCGTCAAGGACCAGAATCAGGCAACCACGGACCGGTGGAGGCCATGAACGCCGGAGTTAACCTCGACCAAACCAGCGGGCCAGAATCTTGAGTCAAATATTACTCATGCGTAAACCGAGGTAATGCTCGTAACCCATTGAAGATAAATGCCAGGTAATAATTTCCGCCTCGTACACGTTAGGCTGTATTTACTATCATGTAAACATATAAGGCCATTGACTACAGCAACATGAGTGACATTACTCAAGATTAACAATACGTTACGTGAGACATCTATTACTAGATAATCATTTTGCTCAGGTGAAATCTGGATTGACAGGCTGTTGCTGGCCCGGTAGCCTTGTCCAATCCTTGGCGATGGTAGGGGAGGAACGACTTAGAGATGCGAGGTGACAATGCGAGGACACATAGCTCATATACTGGCGACGGTTTTGATGGTCGTCAGCCTAGGGGCGGCTCAGCGACCAACCAACTCAGAGTCCGTGAACACCCGTAAGACCGCAGTCGCGCCGGGCAAGCAGGCCCGGTCAAAGCCGTATCAAATTGGGACGGCGTCGTGGTACGGAAGCTACTTTCAAGGCCGAGCCACGGCCAGCGGTGAGCCGTACAACATGTACGATCTCACGGCGGCTCACCCCACACTGCCCCTGGGCAGCTGGGTGAGGGTAACCAACCTGCGGAACGGGCGGGCGGTAGTGGTGCGTATCAATGATCGTGGACCGATCGTCCCGGGACGAATCATTGACCTCTCGTACAACACCGCGCGAGTGCTTCGCTTCGAGTCCAAAGGCCTGCAGCGGGTGCGCCTGGACGTCGTGAAGACCCGAACGAAAACCGCGCAACCGGAAATGCTCGCCGCCCTGCAATACTAGCCTGCCGGCTTCAAATCCCTTACACTTTCCTAGGATGTACGATCCCAGACAGCACCTGATCGTCGCTTTGGATGTATCGTCGGCGGCTGCCGCCCAGAAGATCGTGGCGGCCGTGGGCGAGTCCGCCGTGACCTACAAGGTCGGGATGCAGCTCTACACCGCCGAAGGGCCCAGCGTAGTGCGCGACCTGATCGCCTCGGGTCGCCGCGTTTTCCTCGATCTCAAGTATCACGACATACCCACCACCGTGGCGGCCGCGGTGCATCAGGCTGCCGAGCTGGGGGTAGGAATGCTCACCGTGCACGCCGCCGGTGGCGGCAAGATGTTGCGCGCCGCGGTCGAAGCCGCCCGCAACGTGAACCCCGCCCTGACGGTACTCGGAGTCACCGTACTCACCAGCCTGGACGACCAGGATCTGGACAAGATCGGGGTCCGTGGCCGAGTCGTGGACCAGGTGTTGCGCCTGGCAGCGCTGGCGATCACGAATGGTTGTCAGGGCGTCGTCGCATCAGCGCTCGAAGCTTCCGAATTGCGCTCTGAACTGGGCGACCACTTTCTGATTGTGACTCCCGGCGTACGCCCATCCGGCAAAGACCATGGCGACCAAAGCCGGGTCGTTACCCCTGCGGAGGCAATCGCTGCCGGCGCCACCTATATCGTGGTCGGGCGTCCCATCACCGCCGCAGCCAGTCCGGCGGACGAAGCCCGCTCAATTTTGGAACAGATGAGTCTGGCGGTTAGCGCTTAGCCCCAGTTTTGCTTCTTCCTCGCTGTGAGTGCAAAGACCTGTTCCCAACAATTAGAATCATGCGTGATGAACCGGTACCGGATCAGCCTGTTGGTTGTAGCCTTGTTCTTCCTCTCGATAACGTTAAGTGCACAGCAGTTTCACAAGCGGTTGTCGGCCGCCGAGAAAGAACACATTCTCGATAGCCCCTTCACAGAAGTGACGAAAACGGAAGCTATGTCAGCTAACGCAAAGCAGGCGTTTGCCAAAATTACGGGTGAATCCTCGTTCGCGCTGGCCAATCCCGGACGGAAGTATCAGGTAACGGACGTGGTGGTTGAACGAGATTTGCCCCGCAGACGCCTCGTCTTCGCGGGAGTACGGGGCAACGAATGGTTTATTCACTACGAGCTAGGCGGTATAGGACACAGCTATTGCGTGCTACTGTTCAAGGTTGATCCTGCAAATGGCGTGCAGTTCGTGTGGGGCGGCACGGGATCTCATGGCGCGAAGAACTTAGATCAGCTTCGCAAGATGGTCGCTGCTGGCCAATTCTCCGATGAAATGCAGTACTACTGGTGACTGGGGGCCGGTCCGCCTTCGATCAGACTCTAGACGTGAGGCCGCCCGACTCTTACCGTCTTTCCCAGGGTGGGGATCACGGACGTTGGCATCAAAGGGGCTTGTTGGGAGGTGCGGGAGGCGACGGGTTCAAGGGACAAGATAGCCACGTCCGAGGGACCCACCCGTCGAAAAACCGCGACGGGTGGAGCAGCCTCAGCTGGGGAGCCCGCGTGATAAAGGGTTGGCAAGCCCACCGGCGCGGCTAGAGAAGGATTACGGGTCCACTGTGATGGTCAAGCTTCCTTCTTCCCCCGCTCTCAAGGTCGCCGTAACAGTAGCCGTGCCGGTGGAAGTGAAAGTCGCCAGTCCAGGCTCCAAACCGTAGGGATCATCGAACTTCATGACCCCTGCTGGGCTTGCACTCCATATAACGTAGTTGGTTAAATCCAGGACCGTACTATCTGAGTAAGTAGCGTTGGCAAAAAACTGTTGCTGCGGGTGGGACAGACTAAACGTGCCAGTCCCATCCGGCGTTACGGCGATGTTCGGTGTGAGTCCGACAACAACTGTGATTACCGCTGTGTGTCCTCCAAGCTTGGCTGTTATAGCAACTGAACCAGTTCCGGTTCCTGTTACGTGACCCATCGTGACAGTTGCGACGGCGTCGTCCGAAGAGGTCCAGGTCGCGGTACTGGTGACGTCTTTATTCGAACCGCAGCTGCAGGGTCCCCGTATTTTCCGTTCGCAATCAACTTGACAATTCCGCCTACCGGAATGGATGGGGCCGACTGCGCGTACACATAGAGGTCGGTCAGAGGTGCTGGACCTCCACCGGTTGAATAACCGCCGCCGCAGGCGGTAGTGATGACACCCAAAGCGAGAACGATCATCAAGCTTGCGTTGGAAAGCCGGAACGAAAGAATCAAGAAACCTCCAGGTGGCTGCCACTTACCTTTGACGGTTCGCCCCACATTTGCGGCATGCTGCTAGTGGTCCGCTATTGGCGTGTAACAAGGCCGTGAGCGCCGGCGATGCAATCGTCCGAATAAAGGTAATCATCGAGTTCAATCTGCTGAGCTTCCGAATCCGTCACTCCCGTGAGACCGTCAAGGCCAGTGCCGCTGTTTGAATACAAATGAACGACCTCCCCGACAACCGATGCCCCATTCAGTGTGAAAGCCCCATCACACATATTCGCCAGGGTAACTGTGCCCGTAAGCGGGAAAAGGCCATCCTGATCTGACATCGTGGCCTGGGTAAGCTGCGTAGAGATGTTGACTGTATTCCCGGACAATTGCAGGGTTCCCGTAAAGAGTCCGGTGAGCGGTTTGACTTTCACTCCGGTCAGCGTTCCAGTTTCTTGTGCCGCACACCCGCCGGTGAAGTGATAACTTCCGCTCGAAACCGATGCCCGGTCGGATGCGAGCACCCCGCTCAGGAACAGCACAAGACCGGACACCGGAGAGGACTTGACTGACAAGTTCCCTTGCCCGTCGATGGTCCCGGAAACAGGAAAGTTACCGAGGAAGCCAGGGCAAGGACTGGAGGTAGTGAAGGATTGGAAGTGTGCCACTCCCACAACTGAGGCAGACGACAAAGTGAGAGCGGCTTCAATACTCGATGAATTCGACGGGGGTGCGAAATGCCAGCTTTCCGCAAAGCTGGTGACTGGTGGAGGAGTTTGGCCGTTGCCTCCCCCATTCCCACCGCCCATCTGGCTGCCGCCGCCGCAGCCGACCACGAGGGGCAGAGACATACTCACAACCAGGCTCAAATACAAGATTTTCATCGGTTTCCTGACTGGCGCGTTCCGTTCTTTCGTCCGTTGCACACACACGGGTACCCGGTCGATTGCGATGGACCATACTCCCTTCGGTGATATAAACAAGTGGTCTAAAAGACTACTTTTGCGTCCTGGCACCGCATGATTCACTATCGCCTCGCACGTCCCGATGACATCGCAACATGCGTACAGTTCATCGCGGACCACCCAGTTCTCGGGCCGAGATACGGGACTTCCATCGAGCATTTGGGGACAGTGTGGCGCCGTTTTCTAGGCTCGGATGCCCATTTCAGCATCGTCGCCGAAGAGAAAGGTTCAGGGATTGCCACGAGGCTGATTGGCTCATACATTGCTAGCTTCATCTCTGACGATTTTGCATCGGAATTGACTACCCCACCACTCAAGTGGATCGGGCCAGAACTGGTGAACCGTTGCATTCGCGGACCGGTTCCGGTATTGACGGACGCAGACGTGCGACAAGCCAACTCAACCAGTGGCGTGAACATCCTGGTCTGGCCGACCGCTCCTCGCGCCGACTTCAAAAATCTACCGGAGCTGGTACAAGGGGGCCAGGCGGTTTTCTTCGAGACATACCGTGGTTTCAATATCAAGCGTCTTCAAGTGCAAGCGTCCCAACCAGTGGAAATGGAGGTTGCGGTGAATAGTGGGGCGTGGTGTCTACGAGCCGGAGATGCGGTTCACATCCGAACTTTGGAGCAACCGGCAGAGGTAACCGTCCTGCAGCCGCACATGCTGGAGGCCACGAAGGAGATGGCGGCGCGGCAGCCCGGAACCTGGGTCAGCCTTTTATTGACGTATCGCAAGCCGGTGATCGGATTCACGCGCAGCGAACAGCGGCTGCTGTCGGCCGCCCTGCAAGGTGGAACGGATGGAGAGTTATCTGACCTACTCGGCGTCTCCTTGTCCGCGGTGAAGAAAATGTGGGCGTCCATTTATCTCCGTGTGCAGTCAGCGAAGCCGTCGGACGCAAGAATCGAACTCGACGAAAGCATTGACGGTGATCGTGGCAAGGAAAAGAAACAAAAACTACTCGTGTTTCTCCGCGAACATCCTGAAGAACTGAGACCGTACTATTTAAGGATGCTAGAAAACGGCTTGTAGTTTGGGGGGCCGGCCCACCTTCGATCAGACTCGAGACCCGAGGCTGCCCCACTCTTGCGCTCTTGCAAGGGTGGGGATCACGGACGTTGGCATCAAAGGGGCTTGTTGGAGGTGCGGGAGGCGACGGGTTCAAGGGACAAGATGGCCACGTCCAAGGGCCTCAGCTGGGGAGCCCGCGTGATAAAGGGTGCGCCAGCCCGGCTCGAAAATCACTTTGCCGCGAGTCAAAATACACTTGTTTTCGGAATTGTGGGATCGGCGTTTCCTAGCCCGTCAATAAGTGAGAACGCCTGGTTTCAACAATCTCTGCCATCTCAATACAAGACGCCGTTGCCTCGAATCGTACTCCATTGTGATGTCGTGGCCTTTGTTATAAAGTACGCGCCATGAGAGCCACCGAGCGTCTAGTCGCCGCATCGCAACTGCTGTTTATCTGCCCGGCCATTCTCTTCATGGGGTCGCTGGTCGTGCGGAACCTGTCGCCGCTGCAAAATGAACCGGCGCACACGGCTCAGCAGATCGTCATGTGGTATGCGGGACGGATGTGGACTCTTTGGGCACTTCTCATCGCTTTACCCTTGGGCGTTTTGGTTGCCGGCTGCATCGTGTTCGCGCGCAGCTGGAGCGAAGGCGTTCGCCTGCCGCAGGCCGCGCAGCAGACGCTCGCCGCGATTCATGCAAACCGCGCGATGCTGATCGTCGCGGTAATGACATTAACGGCTGGAGCCATCCTCACGATTGTTGTCCTGCACATGCTCGCGAACTGACTGGGGGGCCGGCCCACCTTCGGTCAGACTCTTGACCTGAGGGTGGAGATCACGGACGTCGATGCCAAGGGGCTTCTTGGGACGTGCGGGAGGCGACGGGTTCAAGGGACAAGATGGCTACGTCCGAAAACCGCGACGGGTGAGGCAGCCTCATCTGGGGAGCAGCATGATAAAGGGTGGGCCAGCCCGCCGGCTCAATTTTGGAGCAGATGAGTCTGGCGGCTAGCGCTTAGCCCCAGTCTTCCCTTCTTCCTCGTTGTGAGTGCAACCATGGAATGGGAACGCCGGTCAAGGTGGAGCAAGAACCACAATCATACGATGACCGAGGCCGACCACAAACTCGTGTCACCATTTCAGCTGAGAAGATATGTCTTTGCGACTCCTCTTCCACGGTCGCGAAGAAAGTGCGTTCGCTGAAATGTCTTTACCTTTGGAAGTGCTCCACATGCGGATAGCTGTTGCAAAATCGCGGTTACACTCATGCACCGCTCGTGAGTGTACGGTTCGCAGCAGTTAAAGGCGCTAGAGTTTCTCGTAGAATTCGCAGGCCGAGCAGGAAATAAAAATCCCGCCGGGAACCCCACGCTCGCGATCTTTCACCCGCTTCACAATGCGCGTGGGCTTGCCGCACTTGGGACAATCGGTGCTCTTGGTGGTATCCATTTCTTTCTTACGATCTGCTGTCTTCGCAATCTTGGTTGCCATTCCTGATCTCCTTAAGGCCTTACGGTCGAATGTCTCGTGTCTGAACTCAGTAATATTCCAGTCCCAGGTGCGTGATCAAGTCTTCGCCCTGCAAGTGGCGCAAGGTGTTTTTCAGCTTCATGAGCTGAATAAACAGATCATGCTCGGGATAGAGCCCGGGCGCGGTCATGGGCGACTTGAAGTAAAAGCTCAACCACTCCTGGATTCCCAGTCCGCGCAATTCCTTGCTGCGCTGCGCCAGGTCAAGAAAGAGGACCAAGTCCAGCACGATGGGCGCGGCCAGAATCGAGTCGCGGCACAGGAAATCAACTTTGATCTGCATGGGATAGCCCAGCCATCCGAAGATATCAATGTTGTCCCAGCCCTCTTTGTTGTCCCCCCGCGGCGGATAATAGTTGATGCGGACCTTGTGGGTGAACTTGCCGTACAGTTCCGGGTAAAGCTCGGGCTGCAGGATGTGCTCCAGCACCGACAGCTTGGACTCTTCCTTGGTCTTGAAAGACCCCGGGTCCTCCAGCACTTCCCCATCGCGATTGCCCAGAATGTTGGTGGAGAACCAGCCGTTCAGTCCGATCATTCGCGCCTTGAATCCGGGCGCCAGAATGGTCTTGATCAGGGTCTGTCCGGTCTTGTAGTCCTTGCCGCAGATGGGCGCGGAGTTTTCCCGCGACAGGTGTTGCATCACCGGCAGGTCCACGGTGAGGTTCGGAGCGCCGTTGGCGAAGGGCACGCCCTCCATCAGCGACGCGTAGGCATAAATCATCGAAGGCGCGATCATTTCGTCGTTCTGCGTCAACGCCTTCTCGAACGACTTCAGCGACTGGTGGGCCGCAGTCTGCTCGATAAACGTCTCCGTCGAGCCGCACCAGATGGTGACCAGCCGGGAGGCGCCCGAACTCTTCCGGAATCCCTGTATGTCGGCTCGCACCTGTTCCGCCAGGTCCATCTTGTTCTTGCCCTTTTTGATATTCGGGCCGTCGAGCTTCTTCACATAGTTGTGATCGAACACCGCTTTGCGGGGCTGGATTGTAGTCAGGAAGGGTTTCACCTGGTCGAGCAGATCACGCTCCAGCACGCCCGCCTTCGACGCCGCCGCGTACATGTTGTCTTCAAAAATGTCCCAGCCAGTAAAAACCAGATCGTTCAAGGACGCCAGCGGAACAAATTCCTTGATCTTCGGCGACAGCGCATCGGTGCGCCGGCCCAGCCGGATCGTCCCCATCTGAGTCAGGGATCCAATCGGCTTGGCGATGCCCTTGCGTACCGCTTCCACCCCGGCGACAAACGTCGTCGCCACCGCCCCCATGCCGGGAATCATGATCCCCAGTTTGCCTTTGGGCGCCTGGATCTCACTGCTGGACGGCTTCGACTCCGTCTTTGTTGTTGCGTTCCTGGTTCTTGCGTTCTTCGGCCGCGTCGGCATGTTTGAGCTGCTTCCTTGTTCGTTGGGAATGTAAAGGCGAACCGCTATGTTCTCGTATTGACTCGGCATTTGCAACCACGGGAGCAGCGAATGGCAGCGGAAGCAACGTGAACGGCTGCATCCCGGAGTTCTTTAACCACGGAGAACACTGCGGACATCGAGGTAAACCAGCTGCTTTTCCGTGTCCTCAGTGTCCTCTGTGCTTAAAGGTTTTCTACTTCTCCGGGTCCATGGCCCGCACCGGCAAATCCCAGTGCGCATCCAGAATCTCAAATCTGCGCTGTTCCTCGCGTTCATAGGCCGCCTGATCGGGCCAGAGCTGCTTCTTCAAGGCCTCTTCTTCGAAGGGCTCGTTGGCCGCAGTCGAGTTCTTGAAGACGATGGTTACGCGGTAGTCCCAGCGGCCGTCTTCCGTGGTGTGGTAGCGCGGCTGGTCCATCCAGACTTTAAGCATGCGCCCCATCTCGACTTCTTTCTTGAGCAGGGGGTAGTGGTTTTTTTTGAACAGCCGCAGAAACTCATCCGCGTGCCCCCACTTGGTCTTGTAGTAGTACTCGATCACGTAGGGTTGGCCCGACGAAGCGGCAGGGGTCTGCGCCACGCTGCCAATCGCGCCCATGATCAACACCAGCAGCCAGAGAATGAGACGCTTCACAGTGGGCCTCCTGTACCAAACGATTTCAGATTGCAGATTTTAGATCGCAGATTTCCAGACTGAGGGAACGGCAAAATCTGCAATCTAAAATCAAGAATCTGAAATGATTGTTGGAGCTTACTCCGTCCGCATCCGGTTCTGCCAGTGTGACCACACAAACCAGAGGATGCCAGCGGCCAGCGCGATTCCGATGACCAGATCAAGCTGGTGAAAGTATTTCCCCAGTTCGCGCCAGTGCTCGCCCAGCTTCATGCCCATCCAGGCCAGTCCGAAGCACCACGGCCACGATCCCAGAAAAGTATAGAGATGGAACCGGCCGCGCGGCATGCGGGCGATTCCCGCGGGTAATGCAATGAATGTGCGAATCACCGGCAGCAAACGCGCGATCAGCACCGCCAGGTAGCCCCAGCGTAGAAAAAAACGGTCGGCCCAGTCCAGCTCGCGACGGCCCATCAGGATCCAGCGGCCGTATTTCTCCACCAGTGGCCGCCCGCCATGGTAGCCAATTTCGTAAGCCACGAGCGATCCCAGATTGCAGCCGATGGCACCGGCGGTCGCCACCCACAGCAGTTTCATCGAGCCTTCGAAAACCAGGTACCCCGCGAAGGGCATGATCAACTCGGAAGGCAGCGGAATGCACGCCGACTCGATCGCCATCAGCAGGGTAATGCCGCCGTATCCCGTGGCCGCCACCACCGACTTGATGAACACAAACAGAATGGCGAGAAGTTTTTCGGTCATGCGGGAAACATGTTAATCAGGGAGCGATCGCTCACGCAGGTCTTTTTCACCCGTCCAGGACGCCCAAGGGACGGCCAGATTCAGAATGCGCCTTCCTGGGTAAATGTGTATCCCGGCAGCGAGGCGCCGCCGGCGCTTTTTGCCACTTTCACCTTGACGGTAGGGACATCGGGCGCCGACAAGCCCGCCGGCCGCAGCACCGCATACTGAGTAAAGACTTCGGTGTACATTTTCGTGACCAGATAGTCCTGGCCATCCGTATCGTTCCGCCAGACCTGTCCGAGTTGGATGGATTTCACTGCCACGTCAAAACTCCCGCATCGCTGGAAATCTCTTTCAGGTTACCGGGACAGGCGCAGCCCGTCAATTATGGCCATGGTTCGGCAGCGTTACCAAAGGCTAGGCAAAGGCCGTGTGGAAACGGACAAAGCAGGCGTGGGGACGGGCACTCTTGCCCGCCAAGGCGGCCGGAAGGACGGCAAGATCACGGCGGCACCAAGCCAGTTCACCTCCAAGCAATTTGCTAAGATTGACGCTCGATTTGGAGGAGCCCTCATGCCCCGCGGCATCACCCCGCGCCAACCTGCACGAACCGGACGCCAGGAAGGCACGCGCAAGGCCGCTCCCCGGAAAAAACCAGGCGCCCCTCGGGCGCCGCGGACGGGCAAGAGTGCCCGTCCCCACACTGACCGTGTCATCCCGAGCCCCCGTGCCATCCCGAGTCCCAGAAGAAAAACTTCCTACAATCCCATTGCACCCCAACGCGTCCAGGAAATTCTTCAGCGCCTCGACGTTCTCTACGCCGACGTTACCTGCGCCCTGCACCACCGGAGCGCATGGGAACTGCTGGTCGCGACCATCCTCTCCGCCCAGTCCACCGACGTTCGGGTAAACATGGTCACGCCCGAGCTATTCAAAAAATATCCCACGGTGCAGGATTTTGCCGCGCTCCAGCCCGAGCAGCTCCAGCCCGACGTCCGCTCCACCGGCTTTTTCCGGAACAAATCCAAGTCCGTGGTCGGCGCGGCCAAAAAGATCATGAGTGACTTCGGCGGCCGGGTCCCGGATCAGATGGACCAGCTTCTGACCCTGCCCGGGGTGGCGCGCAAAACCGCCAACGTCGTGCTGGGCACATGGTTCAAGAAAAACGAGGGCGTGGTTGTCGATACCCATGTTCACCGCATCAGCCGCCGCCTCGAACTCACGCGCAACGATGACCCCAAGAAAATCGAACAGGACCTGATGAAAATCATTCCGCGGGAAAAGTGGACCCTGTTCTCCCACCAGATCATCTGGCACGGCCGCAAACTCTGCATCGCCCGGCGCCCCAAATGCGCCGACTGTCCTCTGGAAAATATCTGCCACGCCGCCGACAAAACCTGGAGCACAGTCGAGATCCACGAAGACGCCAAGTAAGCTTCGTTTTTCAAAGCCATGTCATCCTCGGAGCTTTTCCGCTTTCAAAGCCATGTCATCCTGAGCGGAGCGTTTCGGTTCGCTTGCGAACGGAAACGCGGAGTCGAAGGACCCCTGGGATCTTGTGGGACGGTTCGTGCTCTGGTTGACCCCTAAGCTCACGGGCGCCCCGGCAATCCTAGGGGTCCTTCGACTCCGCAACTTCTTCGCTTCGCGAAGAAGTTGCTGCGCTCAGGATGACAGAAGTACACTTCTTCTAACGCGTCCGTCATCCACATGCGCACTTTTATTTTGTTTTTCATGGTCATCTCAATGAGCACTCTTACGCTGCCGCAGAACCTGCCCGCGCCCCCGGCCATCACCGATCCCAAGCTGATCACCAGCAAGCCCAACGCGAACGTAGAGCAGAACCAGCAAAGTCTTTCCATCGAACGCCTGTACATGACGCGCTCGGTTGGGGCCACGGCCTGGTCGCCGGATGACAAGACCATCGCATTCATCTCGAACATCAGCGGCCGCAACAATATCTGGCTGGTGGCCGCTGAAGGCGGATGGCCCACCCAGCTCACGGTCAGCGACCAGCGCCAAACCTCGCCCACCTGGTCGCCCGACGGCAAGTGGATCGCCTACATCTCCGATTACGATGGCGATGAGCAGTGGGACATTTTCTTCGTCTCCCCCAAGACCGGACAAGTCATCAACATCACCAATACACGGGAGATTTCGGAAGAGAGCCCGACCTGGTCGCCCAACGGCCGTTATCTTGCCTACACGGTGAAGCCGAAGACGTCGTCGGTGTACGAAATCGACATCTTCGATACGCTGATGCGCGACACCAAACACCTGACCACCGGCACGTCCATGGACAAGCTGAACGCCAACCCCGTCTGGTCCGCCGACAACAAGTGGATCGCCTACACCCAACAGCAGGCCAAGGGCACGGATTCCAACATCTTCATCGCCGAGGTTGCAACCGGCAAGAGCACGCTGCTGACACCGCACCAGGGCGAACAGCTCTACGCCGCCAACCAATTCTCTCCCGACGGCAAGCGCCTGCTGATCACCTCGAACGCCGGCAATGGCTACGACAACGTTGGCCTGCTTGACATCATGACCAAGAAAATCGACTGGCTGACGCAGGACAAATGGGAAATCGAGGCCGGCAATTTTTCTCCCGACGGCAAATCCGTCACCTGGACCGCCAACGTAGACGGCAACACCGATATCTACCTGCACAACCTGGCTTCCGGAAAGACGAGTTCCCTGCCGCTGCCCAAGGGCGTAAATCACCCGGGCGGCGCGGACTCCGCCTTCACTCGCGATGGCTCGCGCCTGCTCTACTACCACAACGGGCCAACCTCGCCCAACGATGTCTGGGTCTATTCGCTGGCCGATGGCAAGTCGCGGCAGATCACGCATTCGCTGGTTGCGGGCGTGCACTCAGAGGACATGGTCGAGCCCTTTCTGGTGCACTATCCCAGTCGCGACGGCAAGTGGACCATCTCCGCCTTCGTCTACGTGCCCTACAACATGGCGCGCAGCGGCCAGAACGCTGGCGTGGTCTATGTTCACGGCGGACCCAGTTCGCAAAGCGTGAACTCGTTCAGCCGCATCATTCAGCACCTGGTCAACCAGGGCTATATGGTGATCGCGCCCAACTACCGGGGCTCCACCGGCTACGGCAAGGAATTTCAGGAAGCCAACCTGTTCGACATGGGCGGCGGCGATCTGCAGGATGTTCTCGCCGCCGCCGACTGGATTAAGCGAACCGGCTACCTCGACCCCAAAAAGCTGGTCCTGATGGGCGGCAGCTACGGGGGCTACCTGACCATGATGGGCGTGACCAAGGCGCCCGATGTGTGGGCGGCGGGCGTTCCCATCGTGCCTTTCGTCAACTGGTTCACCGAAATCGCCAACGAAGATCCGGTGCTGCAGCAATCCGACCTGGCCACCATGGGCGATCCGGAAAAGAACAAAGAGCTCTTCCACGACCGCTCGCCGATTTTCTTCGTCGATCAGATCAAAGCGCCGCTGCTGTTGCTGGCCGGGGGCAACGATCCGCGCTGTCCCAAGGAAGAAGCCCAGCAGGTGGTGGATGCGGTAAAGAAGCGCGGCGGAGTAGCGGAGTACAAAGTGTACGAGAACGAAGGCCACGGTTTCGCCCGAGTGGAGAATCAGATCGATGCGTACCGCCGCGTCTCCGAATTCCTCAAGGCCCGCGTCCCCCCAGCCAACTGCGGCTGTTCACTCACCGAGTAAAATGTAGGCGCGAGCGTCCTCGCTCGCGCGGCAGCGCCTGGGACGGAGCAGTTCTAACAGAATGCTGCGCAGGCAGCGCCTCAGACGCTGCCGCACGAGCGGGACGCTCGCGCCTCCATTAATCCTGCGCGGGCGGCACCTCGGACGCCGCAGTACGAACCGGACCTCGCGCGGGCAGCGCCTCAGACGCTGCAGCACGAGCGGGACGCTCGCGCCCACATCAATGCTTGGCGAACTTGTCGAAGAAGTCGCCGGCGTTCCAGTGCGGGCGCTCGGTCTGCTGCGCGATTTCATAACCCGCGGCCAGATCGACCCGGGTGCACTTGACGGTTGCATTGAAATCGAACGCCTGATTCATATCGTCGCTGGGCTGGTGGTAGCGCTGGGTCTCCCAGTCGAACTGCATCTTCTTGCCATCAAGGTCCGGATTCACGGTTTGCAGTCCCTCCTCGATGTACAAAGCCGGGACTCCTTGCAGAATAAAAGAGTACTGATCGCTGCGTATGAAATAGACCTCTTCCGGCATGGGGTCCGGACTCACAGTGAGACCCATGTGCTGGGCCACGTCATCCGCCACCGCGCCCAGGCTGGAGTGTTCGCCACCTAGCGGCACAATGTCCTTGAAGTCGTAGAGGAAGGAAACTTCATCCATGTTGATGTCGGCCACGATTTGCGCCATCGGCACGGTCGGATTGTGCGCATAGTAATCGGAACCAAGCAGGCCTTCCTCCTCGCCGGTGACGGCAAGAAAAAGAAGCGAGCGCCGCGGGGCTGTCTTCATTTCAGAAAACGCCCGCGCCATTTCGAGTAGCGCCGCCGTGCCCGACGCATTGTCCGCCGCCCCGTTGTAAATGCTGTCCCCCTTCACCGGCTCCCCGATGCCGAGGTGGTCGAGATGCGCGGTGAAAACCACGTATTCATTCTTGAGTTGAGGATCGGAGCCGGGGAGAATGGCCGCCACGTTGGGACTCTCCAACTCGGAATATCGGCTCACCGCGTGCATGGAAACGCTGGTCGCCAGCGGAAAAGCCTGGGGATGACTGTTCTCGGCCGCCCGCAAAGCATCTTTCCAGGATTTCGGCGCACCCTCGAACAGGGCTGCGGCCGTGCTGGAATTTATCCTGGCATAGCCTCGGATGGTGGGCTGGGCGTCATTGGGCACGCCCGCTTCATCCAGCCAGCGCAGCTCCGGCCCGCGTGAAAAACGGACGTACTCGGTAAACGGAGTGCGCTGTTCCGGCTTGCCCGCCCAGATGGACAGAAAGCCAATGGCTCCATGCTCCGCGGCCACACGCAGTTTCTGTTCCGAGGACGAAAAATGTGCGCCGGGAGCGGACGGAAGTCTGGAGGGGGCGCCGGACAACGCAGCCACAATCTTGCCCCGGACGTCGATGCCAGCGTAATCGTCGTAGTCAAAATCCGGCGCGCTCACGCCGAACCCAACGAAGACGACCTGGCCCTCAACCCTGGCGTCGGTAGAAAGAGGGTTGCCTCCCATTACGTAATCCTTGTCGAGGATCAGCGTCCGGGTCGAACCGTTGTGTTCGACCGTCAGCGAGCTCTTGTCCTTCAGAAGGTCAATCTGGCGGAAGTGAACGTTCTGGAAGTAGGAGCCGTTCACCCCGGCCGGCTTCAAACCCATTTCCTCGAACTGCGCCCGCACATAATTCGCCGCCAGCCGATAGCCGCGCGTGCCCGTGCCCCGGCCCTCCAGCAGATCATCCGCCAGAAACGCCATGTGCGCACGCAGTCCGGCAGCGGAAATGCGCTGCAAGAGCGCGTCGGGCGGGAAATCGGACGAGCTAGTCTGGCCAAATCCAAATGAAACCACAAGGGCCAGACCAGGTACTGCGAGAAGACGTCTTAACCGCAAACCCTGCCTCCCATGAAAATGGCACCAATCGCTATGTCGCCGTCTGCATGCTTACCGCTTGCGCATGGCAATAGCTTTGATAAGTCCCGGAATCGTGTATTCCGCCGCTTCTACGTCGACCGGCAAGCCAAGCTCCCGCAGAGTAGACGAAGTAATCGGCCCAATGGAAGCAAACCGCACCCGGTTCCCTTGCCCACCCATGTGGACGCGGCCAACCCGGCCGCGGCTTTCCGCGAGCAGCGCTACGAAATTCCTCACCGTGGAGGAACTGGTAAAAGTAATCCAATCGGGCTGCCGTTTCTGAGACTTCAGCGCCGCGCGCAGCCGTTGCCGCGAAGCTTGAGGGATCACGGTTTCATAGGCCTCGACCACATCCACGCGCGCTCCCAGCTTCCGCAGCTCGTGAGGGATCACGTCACGAGCCACTTTCGCCCGCGCCAACAGCACCCGCTTCCCCCCCACCCTCCGCCGCAAGCTCGCCACCACCGACTCCGCCACATACTCCCGGGGCATAACACTTACTTTCACTCCATGCCGCTCGATGGCTTGCCGGGTAGCCGGCCCGATCGCCGCGACCTTCAGATGGCGCATCGGCTTCCCGCCCAGCCGGAGTTTTCGCAGCCGCTCCCACACCGCGTCAACTCCGTTCACGCTGGTCAGGATGAGCCAGTCATACTTCGAAAGATTCTTGAGGGCCTCGTCCAGTGCTTTGTAAGACCTCGGTTTGCGGATCTCGATGAACGGAATTTCAAGGACTTCAGCCCCCAGATTGCGCAGTCCGGAAGAAAGCGCGCTGGCCTGATGACGGGCGCGGCCAACCAGAACCCGCACTCCCAACAGCCGCGCCGCCGCGCCTGATTTTCCGTTTAATCTCATGCTTGCAGGAAGAATCGCCACGACATTCTGGACACTCGGCCGCGAGCACACGCACGGTTCATGGTTGCTGTGGCTCCGCTGCCGCTTGGCCGTACACTTCGCGCAAAATCACGTCTCCCCCGCGACGTAGCAGGGCTTCGCCCACTGCTTCGCCCAGCTGCAACGGATCGTCGCCCTCGCCCGATTCGCGCAGGAGCCTGGTTCCATCCGGACGCGCGACCACCGCTTCCAGGTACAGCCGGCCGTTGACCACTTCCGCCAGCGCTCCGATCGGCACCTGGCAGCCTCCACCCATCCGGTTCAGCAAGGCGCGTTCGCATGTGGTCGTGCTGCGCGCCGCGTCGTCATCCAGAAAGACCAGGTGCCGGCGGACCGCCGAATCGTCTTTGCGAATCTCAATCGCCAGCGCGCCCTGGCCCGCCGCCGGACACATCAGCTTCGCCGGCAGCACCTGCCGTGCGCACTCGCGTTTGCCCAGGCGATTCAGTCCGGCAGCAGCCAAAATCACGGCGTCGTACTCGCCCGCCTCAAGCTTGCGCAGGCGGGTGTCCACATTTCCGCGCAGAGGATGAATATCGAGATCGGGCCGCAGCGCCTTCAGTTGCGCCTGCCGCCGCAGGCTGCTGGTGCCGACCTTGGCCCGGTTGGGCAATTCTTCAATACTGCCGTATTTGAGCGAGCAGAAAACATCCCGCGCGTCCTCGCGCGCGGTGATTGCCGCGATCTCAAAGCCTTCCGGGATTTCCGTGGGCAGGTCCTTCAGACTGTGCACCGCGAGGTCCACCCGCTTCCCAAAGAGGGCCTCCTCAATTTCCTTGGTGAACATGCCCTTGGTGCCGACCTGGGCGAGAGCAACATCGGTGATCCTGTCACCGGTCGTCTTGATGATTTCAATTTCAACCTGGTGCCCGCGCTGTTCCAGCATGGCCTTGATGTGACCGGCCTGCCAGAGCGCAAGTTGCGATCCCCGGGAACCGATGCGTAGCAGCGCCACTAAGTCTCCGCTCCCGAGTCCCTGGCGGCGGACTTGGCCGCTTTGTTGTCGTCCTTTTTCTTCTCCTGCAGATTGAACAGCCGGCGCACAATGTCGACCACAGTGGTGGCTTCCGGCTCGCGCACCGCCGTTTTCAGGGTGCTGATCGGGGTATGCATGATCTTGCTGATGATGCCGCGCGTCAGCGCTTCGACCGCCAGTTCCTGCTCGGGAGAGAGCGGTCCCAGCCGGCCCCGTACCCGGTCGATTTCCGCCTGGCGAATCGTTTCCAGGTGCTCCCGCAACGAGACGATGGTAGGAACCACATCCAGGGTCTGCAGCCGAACCTGAAAGCGCTCGACCTCGCCCGTGATAATGGCCTCCGCGCGCTCCGCTTCCTTGGTGCGGTCAGCCACGTGGGAGGAGATCGCCTGTTGTAAATCATCAATATCGTAAACAAAGATGCCATCCAGCCGGTTCATCTCGGGATCGACATCCCGCGGCACCGCGATATCGATGAAGAACATGGGACGGTTCTTCCGCCGCGCCAGAAACAGCTCGCCATGTTCCCGCCGGAAGATGGCGTGCGGCGCGCCCGTCGACGTAATGACGATATCGGCGCGGTCGCAGGTGTCGTAAAGCTGTTCGAACAGGATTGCCTCACCATTGAATTTGGACGCGAGCTGCTGGGCCCGATCGTAAGTGCGATTGGCCACAAAAATAGACTCCGCACCGTGGGCCAGCAAATGGCGCGCTGCCAGTTCGCTCATCTTGCCCGCGCCGACCAGGTACACATGTTTGCCATGTAATGATCCGAAAATCTTTTTGGCCAGTTCCACGGCAACGGAAGCAACCGACACGGCGGACGAGCCCACCGCGGTTTCCGTTCGCACCCGTTTGGCCACCGCGAAGGCCCGGGTCAGGAGCAAATCAAGCTGCGAATGCACGGCGCCCACAGCGCGGGCCGTGGCGTAAGCTTCCTTCACCTGCCCCAGAATTTGCGGCTCACCCACCACCATCGAGTCCAGGCTGGAAGTCACGCGAAACAGGTGACGGACCGCGGCGCTCTCGCGGTACTCATACAAGTGGGGTTCGAAGTCGGCAGGATCCAGTTGAAAGTAGTCGCGCAGAAAGGCGCGCAGATCCACCGCTCCATTTTTCGTTTGGGTGAGCACTTCCACCCGGTTGCAAGTGGACAGGATGATCCCTTCCTCCACTCCGGGGTGCCCGGCCAGGCGCTTCAATGCTTCGGGCAACCGCGACTCCGGGATGGCCAGGCGCTCGCGCACCTCCACCGGCGCGGTCTTGTGGTTCACCCCGATGAGCTGAAACTTCATGACTGAACGAACCCGTGAATCGCGCTGTAGTAATTCGCCGACCAGGCGATGACCGCCGCCACCACCGCGCCGGTGGCGAGATAGGCCGCCCGGCGTCCCCGCCATCCCGCGTTCCACCGGGTAAACACCATCACCATGTACACCGCCCACATCAGCAGGGAAAGAAAAATCTTGGGATCGAAGAAATCCAGATGCCCGTACGTGGCCTGGGCCACGATGCTCCCTGCTATCAAGCCCAGCGTCATAAAGGGAAAGCCCAGCAGCAGCGAGCGATAGCCGATCTGATCAATCACCTCGAGCGCGGGCAAGCGTAACAGAAGGGCGCTCGGCTTTTTCGACTTCAGACTTCGTTCCTGCAACAGATAAAGCAGGCTGGCCGCAAAGCTCAGAAACAGCGCCGCATAGCCGATAAAGATCATGGCAATGTGGACGAAGAGCCATCCCCGGCGCATGCCCGGCGAAACCTCCAGAAACGGCTGTTGCGTGGTGGCGGCGACAAAGGTCAACACGAAGACCAGCGGAAATACCACGATTCCAGGCGAGATGGTGCGGTACACCAGATACACGATCATGAACGCTGCCATCACCAGCAACGCCAGCAGGGACTCCGAATTGTGCACCGAGGCAAACGTGAGCTGCCCGGAAATCAGCACCGCCTCGGTCAACGCCACGAACTGAAACACCATGCCCAGACTCATGGCCGGCAACGCCACCCGGTTCAACAACGAATTGACGCGGGTCAAAGCCAGGAGCGCGTACAGCAATCCCACCGCGTAGCAGCCCAGCGCCACTCGGAGCCACAATATGGGCATAAGTAGTGACAGAGACGATTTGGAGCCCCAAGCTCCAACCGGCACCGTCTCGGAGATTATAGTCTGCACCGGAGCCAGGGCAGAAGAGTAAGCAGGCCACCCCCAGCCAAGTAGCAGGCGGCCCCGTAGCGCCGGGCAGCGCCGGCGTCCCGCTGGCCGTCCGGAGGGTGTCCGCCCTCGGAGGTCTTCCGTCGCCCCTGGGTAACGGGCTAACGCACTCCAAGCGTATCGAGGGCCTTTGCAAGACTCTCGGAACTCACGGTGAGCCGGCGCCCGTCGGCCATCATGTCCTCGATTTCGTCAAAGGCCTGAAACAGTCTCAGCTTGACCGCGCCGTATTGCTCGGCCTCGGTCAGCGCACGTCCATGCGCATCCCCCCAACCGCGCACAGCCTGGTCGGGCAGAAAGACGCTTACCGCGAAGGTGGTCTTGCGATCCGAAGTGACGTCGAAAATGTATTCGACGGCCGGAGCGGCAGGAGCCTCCGGCAACGCCACCCGCTTGCCCACAAAGTAATACTGATAGACGTAGCCCTGGCCGCCGGCATACGTTTTCATGCGACGCAGAGTCATGGAAAAGTCGGTCGTTGAGCTCGTCGGTCGTCAGTCATCGGTCTCTAGTCGGCGGCCTGAACCTGCCCGGTTATGCGGCCAACGACCAAGGGCCAACGACCAACGACTATTTACCATTTCCCGGCGAGATTACGCGCCCATATTCGCTCGCGCGGGCGAGCCGGTCAAACATGCGATAGGTTGCGGCGGAAATCCTGCTGATGGCCTCTTCGCCGTCGCGCTCCTGGCGCAAGTAGGCGGTCATGGCACAGATCACGTAAGGGCGATGCTCGACGAACACCACGCCCGAGTCGTTGCGCACGCCTTCGAGCTCGCCCGGTTTGTTGGCGATCTTCAGCCCTTCCGGCAAGTCTCTCGGAATGAAGCTTTCCTTGTGGGTGCTGAGCATGTTGAAGAAGTCGGCGGTCATTGCCTGGTTCAGGACCTTGCCGCGATACAGGTCTTCGAGCAAGACCATCATCTCGGCGGGAGTCGAAATGTTCTCCCGGCCCTCGCTGGCCGCCTTCAGGTCCATCATCTTGCGGCGCAGCCGGGTATGGGCCAGGCCCAGCGAATCCATCAGCGCATTGACGTTTTCCATGCCTACGCGATCAATCAGAACGTTGGTCGCGCTGTTGTCGCTCACCGCAACCATCATGGTGGCCAGATCGCGCAAGGTAATCCGGGTCACCCCGGGAGTAAGGCCGCCCATGATGTCGCTGTCGTGGACCAGGTCCGCAGCCTGCACGGTGTACATATCCGTAAGTTTCAACTTGCCGGCTTGCGCCTGACGGTACAACTCTGCCAGGACTGCGATCTTGATGGAACTGGCCTGCGGAAATACTTCATCGCCATGTAACAGAAATTTTTTTCCGCCAGTCAGGTCAAGGATGGCAACCCCCAACACGCCGTCCAGGTTGTGATCAATATCGTTGATATTCGCTTCGAGCTTCTGCCACAGGATTTCCTGCTTGGCCACGGCAGTGTTCGAAGGCAGGTTGGGAGCGCTCTGCGCCCATGCGGTCGCCAGCAGGAAAACACAGCAAATGGAACGAATCAACAGTGCGGCCCTCCCGGGGCCGTGCCCTGCAATCGAGCCTGGAATCGGGCGAGTGCCGCCGGATGACGGAATTCCCAAGTCCACTCTCACCCCTCGATCCTCGCTTCCCGCATCCGCTTGACCGCAGTCTCGGAGGTCACCGGCGAGTAATACACTTCCTTGAATGTATACGACTTCGCCTTCCCGGCAATCACCGGCAGGATTTCGATGTGCCAGTGATAGTCGTCATCGATCGTCTTCCAGTACTCCAGACTCTTCGAGCGAAACAGTGTATTGGGAGAAGTGTGCAGGACGAGATGAAACTCGCCAGTCACGGTACGAATGCGTTGCAAGGTGCGCCGCAGCAGGGCTGCAAGATCGAGCATGCTGGCAGGCCGGACGTGGCTGAAGCGCTCGAACGCAGCTTCATGCGTGCGCGGAATGATCCAGGTCTCATAAGGCACGCGGGGCGCATAAGGGCAGAGCGCGATAAAGTCGCCGCGTACTTCGATTACCCGATCGTTCTGCTGCAGTTCCTGGGAAATAATGTCGCAGAAGACGCAGCGTTCCTTGGCCTTGAAGTAGTCCCGGCCGGCCCGCAGTTCATAGAGCACCCGGCGAGGCACGAAAGTAGTGGCGGTAAGCTGCGACGTGGGATGTTCGAATTCCTGACCGGCATTGCCTCCGTGATTTTTAAAGACGCTGACGTACTTGAAGCGCGCATCGCGTTTCAAGTCCTGAATGCGCTGCGCGGCCAGCCGCAGGAACTGCTCGATCTCGGCATCGGTCGCGTTCCACAACTGCCGGTCGTGCCGCGGATTTTCCACCAGCACTTCGTGCGCGCCCACCGAGGACATGCGATCGTAAATGCCATCGCCGCGGCGCGTGGGCTCGCCTTCAATCCGGTACAAGGGTGCGGGATGGACCACCGCCTGCGCCGACCAGGGACCGCCGCCCTCCACTCCCGGCATATTCGAAACCACCTGCGCGGCTACCGGTGAGTCCGGACAAAACCTGCAAAAGGCTTCCGCGCGGGGCGTGCTGTCGGGCACGTCATCGCCCGTAATCACCCAGGAGCGGGTAATCGGATCCTTGCGCAATTCCATGGCTGTAAGGAAAACATCGGCGTGGAGTGGACGTCAACTGCCATCTGGGACGGGGAGGCCCTTGATTTACCCGCGCTGCCGAAGTTAGCACTGTGACTTCCATCACCAGGGAGCCGCATCGCGTTTGTTATAATCCGCGCACGAAGCCCGTTGCAATGACCGAGCCGTCCACCCCGCTGATGCGGCAGTACGCTGCCATCAAGAAGGAGCACCCCACCGCCCTGCTGTTCTTCCGGCTGGGAGATTTCTACGAACTCTTCTTCGACGACGCGGTCCTGGCCGCAAAAGAACTGCAGATCACCCTGACCTCACGCAACAAAGAAAAGGGCGTCGCCATCCCCATGTGCGGCGTGCCTCACCACGCCGCCGAAGGCTACATCGCAAAACTTATCCGCAAGGGCTTCAAAGTCGCGATCTGCGAGCAAGTGGAAGACCCGCGCCTGGCGAAAAAGCTGGTGCGGCGCGAAGTCACGCGCGTAGTCACCCCCGGCACCGCCGCCGATTCGTCGCTCAGTTCCGAAGAAAACAATTTTTTGGCCGCCATCGCGCAAACCGCCGAACGCGTGGGTTTTGCCGCCCTCGACCTTTCCACTGGCGAATTTCGCGCCACCGAGTTCCAGGGAGAGGACGCCGCCAAAAGAATCCAGGAAGAAATCCAGCAATTGCGTCCCCGCGAGGTGCTGTACGCCTCCTCAGCCCCGTTGTTTGAGGGGTCGAGTGTGGCGCGGGCGCCCTCGCCCGCGAAGGTTTCAACGGCCTCGGGATACGCGGAAACCCCGCTCGACGATTGGATTTTTGCTCCCGACCACTCTATTCCGCTGCTGGAAAACCATTTCGGCGTACTGTCGCTCGAAGGCTTCGGACTGTCCGGCAAACCAGCCGCCGCGGCCGCCGCTGGTGCGATCCTCTACTACGTCCGCTCCACTCAGCGCGGGACGCTGAGTCACGTCGATCGCATCGGATTCTACGAGCGCCAGACCTGCCTGGTGCTGGACGCGGTCACCGTACGCAACCTGGAACTGATCGAACCGCTCTTCGCCGGCGCCGATGCCGGCGCCACCTTGTTTCGCGCGATCGACGACACGGTCACGCCCATGGGCAAACGCCTTCTGCGCTCCTGGCTGCTCCGTCCGTCGATTGACGTTACCGAGATCAACGCGCGTCTGGATGCGGTAGAGGCGCAAGTAAAAGAGACCATCGCCCGCGAAGAACTTCGTCGGGCGCTGGATGGCATCCTGGATCTGGAGCGCCTGCTCAGCCGGGTCACGCTCGAGACCGCCAATCCGCGTGACCTCCTGGCGCTGGCCGCGTCCCTCGCCAAACTACCAACTGTCCGCCAAGCGTTAAAACGCTTCCGACCCTCCCCTGCCCATGTGGATGTGGATGTGGATGTGGATGTGGATCTGGATGTGGTCGCGGCCGACTCGGCCGCGCCGGCGCCGCCAGTTGTTCAAGCCTACGAAGGTTCCCACAGCCGACTTGCCACGCTCCATTTGGCAGTTGACGAACTAGCCGATCTTCGCCAGCGCATCGAGCGCACGATCGTCCCCGAACCCTCGATCTCCCTCAGCGACGGCGGCGTAATTCAGCCTGCAGTGGACAATGAACTCGACCAGCTCCGCGACCTGAGCCGCAACAGCAAACAATTTCTGGCGCAGATCGAGCAGCGCGAGCGCCAGCGTACCGGCATCGCGTCGCTCAAGGTAAAGTTCAACTCGATCTTTGGCTACTATCTCGAAATCTCGAAGGCGAACGCGCACCTGGCTCCGCCCGATTACGAGCGCAAACAAACCCTGGTCAACGCCGAGCGCTTTACTACCCCGGAGCTGAAGGAATACGAATCGAAAATCCTCGACGCCCAGGAAAAAATCGTAGACATCGAACGCCGCCTGTTTGCCGATCTGCGCTCGGCCATTGCCGCAGAGGCGCGCCGTATCCGCCAGACCGCGCTCGCCCTGGCGGAAATCGACGTTTTGGCCTCCCTGGCGCAGGTTGCGGCCCTGCGTAACTATTGCCGCCCCAGGTTTGACGATTCCTCCGACATTGAGATCGTTGCCGGGCGTCATCCCGTCATCGAACAGCAGGAACTGGGCAGCGGAGACCGCTTCGTCCCCAACGATCTTTTTCTGAACTCCACCACCAACGCCATCATGGTGCTGACCGGCCCCAACATGGGCGGCAAGTCCACCTATCTCAGGCAAGCCGCGCTCGCCGTAATCATGGCCCAGGCCGGATCGTTCGTACCCGCCCGTTCCGCCCGCCTGGGACTGGTCGACCGCGTGTTCACTCGCATTGGCGCCAGCGACAACCTGGCGCGCGGCCGCTCCACCTTCATGATCGAGATGACGGAGACGGCCGCCATCCTGCACACCGCAACGCCGCGCTCGTTGATCCTGCTTGACGAAGTGGGACGCGGCACCGCCACCTACGATGGCCTGGCCATCGCCTGGGCCGCCGTCGAGTACATTCACGCCCGCACCCGGGCCAAGACGCTCTTTGCCACTCACTACTTCGAACTGACCGAACTGGCCGAGCAACTGTCCGGGGTAAAGAACTATCAGGTGACCGTGAAGGAAACCGGCGGTGGAATCGTGTTTCTGCGCAAAGTCGCGCCTGGCGCCGCCGATCGCAGCTACGGCATCGAGGTGGCCAAACTGGCCGGCCTTCCCCACGAGGTGATCGTGCGCGCGCGCGAAGTTCTCGCCCAACATGAAAATGCGGAACGTAAGTTGATGGCGCATTTGTCGCCCGGCGCTGATCCGCCGGCCGCGCAGTTGACCATCTTCACTCCGCTATCGCAACCCGTGCTCGACCAATTGCGCGAAGTCGACTTGAACTCGTTGACTCCGCTGGAGGCCCTGAATCTGCTGGCACAACTGAAAAAACAGGTGGAATGAGGCCCGTCCAACGATCCGACTTTTGATGGGGCCACGCTTCATCGCCGAGAAGTGAAGTAATGGTTGAATAACAATCCATAATGCCCAGACAGAACATATCTTCAGACTTACGCCGGAGGGTCGGCCAACTTCTGATTATCGGCTTCGACGGAACCGCCATGTCGCCCGGCCTCTCCTCTCTGCTCACCCGCTTGCAGCCTGCTGGTGTGATCCTCTTTGCCCGCAACATTATTAGCGGAGAGCAGACTTACAAGCTGCTGAAAGACTGTCAGGCCTGTGTGTCCACACCACTTTTCACCTCCGTGGACATGGAGGGAGGCCGGGTCGACCGCTTCCGCGACGTCATTGGCCCGAGCCCTTCCGCCGCCGACGTCTTCGCCACCGGCGATCCCGGGCTTTTCCGCAAGCATGGCAAAGTGATTGGCGAGCTTTGCCGCGCTCTGGGATTCAATACCGACTTCGCGCCCGTGGTCGACCTCGCCTTCGCCGCATCGCAGGCAGTCATGAGTTCCCGCGCGGTTTCATCGGACCCAAAACAAGCCGTCCTCTATGCCCGGGAATTTCTTAACGGATTGCGTGCGGCCAAGGTCATCGGCTCCGCCAAGCATTTTCCCGGACTCGGCGAAGCCGACCTCGACACTCACTATGATCTCCCGTCGATCGCGAAGTCGTGGAAGAAGATCTGGGCGGAAGACCTGTATCCTTTCCGCGCTCTGCGTCGTGAATCGCCGATGGTGGTGATCGGACACGCTACCTATCCGGCAATCACGCACGACCAAAGCCCGGCGTCGCTCTCCCGGAAGTGGATCACCCAAGTGCTGCGCCAGAAGATCGGCTATCGCGGACTGGTTGTCTCCGACGATCTGGAAATGGGGGGAGTATTAAAGGCCGCACCCATCGAGCAGGCGGCCATTCAGCACATTCGCGCCGGCGGCGAGCTCTGCCTGATCTGTCATATCGAGGAGCACGTCACGCGCTCCTTCGAAGGCCTTATTAAGGAAGCCGAGACCAACCCCAGGTTTGCCCAACGGGTGAAGGAGTCGGCCGCCCACGTGCTTGCCTTCAAGAAACACTCGCCCGCCCTCAAGCGCCGGCCGCCGGCGCCTACCCCGGCGAAACTTGAAAAGTTGTCGCGCCAGGTGTGGGAACTCAGCGAGCAAGTCGGTTTGGTGAAGCTAAGAACGGCGGCGTCATGATTGTCGCCGGCATCATGAGCGGCACCTCGGCCGATGGCATCAACGTAGCCCTGGTCAAGCTGGGGTGGCGCGGGCGCCCTCGCCCGCGTTCGTCCGAACTCACAAACCTGTCGTTCAAGTTCGTGGCCCACGCCGAGTACCCTTACCCGAAGGATGTCCGCCAGGCCATCTTGCGCGCCATGAACGCTTCGCGCGCCAGCGTAGCCGACCTTGCTCGCTTGAACTTTCTCCTGGCGGAACTCTACGCCGAAGCTGTGCTCGCCACCCAACGCCGGTTCCATGTAAAGGCAGCGCTGATCGGCTGCCACGGCCAGACGCTCTATCACCAGGGCGAGCCGGCGAGATTTCTCGGTCGCAACTTGGCCGTCACCTGGCAGACCGGAGAGGGCGCGGTGATCGCGGCTCGAACCGGCATCCCGGTCGTATCCGATTTCCGTCCGGCCGACATGGCCGCCGGCGGCAAAGGCGCGCCCCTGGTTCCCTTCCTGGATTACTTGCTCTATCGCGACCCGCAAGTCGGCCGCATCGTACAAAACATCGGCGGGATCGCCAATCTCACGGCAATCCCGGCAGGCGCGTCCTCCCGACAAGTTCGCGCTTTCGACACCGGCCCCGGCAACATGGTCATTGACGCAGTCACGGAACGGCTTTTCGGCCAGCCCTACGATCGTGACGGCCGAATCGCGGCCTCCGGTGCGGTGCTCGAGCCGGTCGTCTCCGACTTCCTCAGCCTGCCATTCTTCCGCCGCAAACCCCCAAAGACCGCCGGCCGCGAGGAGTTCGGGCGTGAGTTCACGGAACAATTCCTCAAGCGTTGCCGGCGGGCGAGCAAGGCGGACGTGGTCGCCACCGCCACGGCTTTGACGGCACGGTCGATTGCCGATGCCCTGAGCAGATTCGTGTTGCCGCGTCGCGGACGTTTTCGAGAATTCATCGTTTCCGGCGGCGGCGCCAACAACCCCACCCTGTTGGCCATGCTGGCCAATCACCTTCGGCCGTTCCATCTCACAATTCGCGTTTCCGACGAATTCGGATTGCCCTCCGAAGCCAAGGAAGCTGCCGCCTTCGCGCTCATGGCGTTCGAGACGTGGCACCAGCGAGCGTCGAACATCCCCTCCGCCACCGGAGCCAGGCACCCGGCAATCCTGGGAAAGATCTCGTATGCCTGAGGGACAACAGGGAGCGTTGTCATCCCGAGCGAACATAGAGTCGCGCTCGCGCGCCGAAGCGAGTCGAGGGACCTGCTGTTGGTTTCGGCCTGCACGAGCGCTGCAGGCTCTGGTCTGTGCGTCCCTGCTGGCCCTTACCCTCGCCTGCGCCAGCAAGCCTGACCCCAACACCCTGGTGATGATCATCGAGAGCAGCCCCACCAACCTTGATCCCCGGGTTGGTCTGGACGCGCAATCGGAGCGTATCGATGACCTCATCTTCGACGATCTGCTTACTCGCGATGCCCACCTCAACGTTGCGCCAGGCCTGGCCGAACGCTGGGACATTCCCGATCCGCTCACCTACATTTTCCATCTGCATCACGGGGTAAAGTTTCACGACGGCCGCCCGTTGACCGCGCGCGACGTGAAATGGACATTCGATTCCCTGCTGCAGGGCAAGATTCGCAGCACCAAGTCGGCGGTTTACCGCTTCGTAGATCACATCGACGCCGCCGATGACTACACCGTCGTCTTCCACCTCAAAGAGCCTTTCGCCACGTTGCTGTGGAATCTTTCCGACGGCGCCATGGGCATCGTTCCCTATGGCAGCGGCGACGAGGTCAGCCGCCAGCCCATCGGCTCGGGCCCCTTCCGTTTTGTCAGCGCGGAGCAGGACAAAGAGGTTGTGCTCGCCCGCAATGACGAGTATTGGGGGCAGAAGGCGCATCTGCGGAATGTCCGGTTCAACGTCGTGCCCGATACCACCACGCGCGCGCTCGAATTGCGCAAAGGCAGCGCCGATATTGCAATCAACGCCCTGACGTCCGACATGGTGTTGACCCTTGAGCGCGACCCCGATCTCGCCGTCCTGCACGCCCCCGGCACCGTACTCGCCTATCTCGCTTTCAATCTTCGCGATCCGATTCTCAAGGATGAACGAGTGCGTCAGGCCGTCGCTTATGCCATCGACCGCCGCCCCTTTCTCGAATATCTGCTACGCGGTTTCGCCCGCCCCGCGAACAGTGTTCTGCCGCCGGAAAGCTGGGCCTATAACGGCGACGTACCCGCCTATGAGCACGATCCCGCCCGTGCCCGTCAGTTGCTCGAACAAGCGGGTTATCCGGCAGTCAACGGCATTCGCTTTCATCTCACCATGAAATCCTCGACTGAAGAGAGCACGCGACTGATGGCGGCGGTCCTGCAACAACAACTGCGCCAGGTAGGAATCGCGCTCGATATCCGGACCTTCGAATTCGCAACCTTCTTCTCCGACGTGACCCACGGCCTGTTCCAGGTCTATTCCCTGCGCTGGATCGGCGGGAACGAGGACCCTGACATCTTTGAATATATTTTCCACTCCGCCAAGTTCCCTCCCAACGGCGCCAACCGCGGATACTTCGCCGATCCGCGGATCGATGCGCTGATCGATCAGGCGCGCCGCGAATTGGACCAGAACGTCCGCAAACAGCTGTACGCAGAAATCCAGCGCACCCTGGCCGACGAACTGCCTTACGTCAACCTGTGGTATTACGACAATGTGCTGGTGCACTCCAGGCGAGTCCGCAACCTTACCCTGAATCCTTCGGGCAACTACGATTTTCTGAAGACGGCGGAACTGGAAGAACGTCGCTAGTCCTTGGTTGCTAGCCAACGACCAAGGACCAACGACCAACGACGGTTTTTAGCGTGTTACCATCGAAACGCAACCTTCCACCATGCACATTCTTTTCATTGGCGATATTTTTGGCCGGCCTGGTCGCAACATCGTCAAGGACCGCCTGTCCGGCCTGGTAAAAGACCATGCCATTGATCTGGTCATCGCCAACGGTGAGAATTCCGCTGGAGGTTTCGGCATCACCGGCGCGCTGGCCGAAGACCTCTTCGAACTGGGCATCGACGTCATCACCACCGGCAACCACATCTGGGACAAACGCGAAATCATCGATTATTTTCAGACCGCGGACGGCAACCAGCACAGCCCGGCCCGCCGCCTGTTGCGTCCGGCGAATTATCCACCCGGCATGCCCGGCTGGGGCGTATACGAGGGTCGCAAGAACGATGTCCCCTACGCCGTGATCAATCTTCAGGGACGTGTTTTCATGGCCGCCAACGACGACCCTTTCCGGGTTGCCGACCAATTATTGAAAGAGATCAAGGCCAAGATCATCTTTGTTGACCTGCACGCGGAAACCACGTCCGAAAAACTGGCCATGGGATGGTATCTGGATGGCCGGGTCACCGCGCTGGTAGGCACCCACACCCACGTCCCGACCGCCGATGAGCGGGTCATGCCCGCGGGCACCGCCTACATCACCGACGTCGGTATGACCGGCCCCTATGACAGCGTGATCGGCGTCCAAAAAGAGATGATCATCGCCCGCTTCCTGAACAATATGCCCGCACGCTTCGAGGCCGCCACCGGCGACGTTCGCCTCTGCGCCGTAGTGGTCGATTGCGATGAGCAAACCGGTCGCGCCAGAAAAATCGAACGCCTGATGCTGACCTGATAATCCCTGTCATCCTGAGCGCAGTAACTGCTTCGCTCAGCGAAGCAGTTGCGGAGTCGAAGAGCCTGCCCCGAGCGAAGTCGAGGGGACCTCTATAAATCTGCCCGAACCCCGAGTTCGCACAAAGCTAAACGTGAGCCGTCCGAGCGCCGGACGGACCGCACTCCCTACCTCCGTAACACCTTCTCCAGTTCCGTCCGATTCCCCGCCGGCAGATACCGCAACCCGGCCCGCGCCAGCGCCGCATAAACTTCTCCCGCCCCAGGAATCGTCTTCAGCTCCTTCAAGTGCCCGCGCACCACTTCCGCATCCCCGCGCACAATCGGTCCGCTGAAGGCTTCCGCCGGACCTAGCTTTGCGTAGTTGGCCAAGGTCTGGCGCACGATCGGCATCATCTTCCGGCGGGCCGCGGCGCTCGAAAGCCCGGCAGCGCGGGCCACTCTTTCACTGGTCACCAGCAACGCAATCAGCAGCGGGGATGTAAACGCTCCCCAGGCGTGGTAGGCCAGCTTCTTGTTCTTCGCAATGGAAAACGGCTCGGCGCCGAGGGCGCGCACAATCCGGGCGCCAGCCCGCACAGCCGCGGGATCACCTTCCAGGGCGAAAGGCACACCCTTAAGCGATGGAATAGACCTCCGCACAAAGGTCATCAGCGGATGCACTGAAGCCACCACCGCCCCGCGACGCCGGAGGACCCGCAGTTCGTCGCTCGCGAGGGCCCCGCTCGAGTGCAGCGCGATTCTGCCTTTCCACTCCGCCACGTCTGCCAAATGCCGCGCCGCCCGCGCAATCTCGCGGTCAGGCACGCAGAACCAGACCAGATCGGCATCAAAAGGCGCGCCTGCCGCCGTCCACCGGGCCTGCACCTGCCGGGCGAGAGCCCGACCCTTGCGGCGGGATGCGCCACTCTTTCCGGAGATGATTGCGCTGACGCGATATCCCGCGCGCCGGAGTTCCAGTGCCAGCGTGCTCCCCAACCGTCCCGGCCCCACAATCGCGATGCGAAGTTTGGCTGCCATCGCCGCAGCATAGCACTTCGGTTTGCGGCAAAACCTGCGGCGGCAAACGAAACGGCGGCGCGAAACGCTCCCCTCTGGATTCGTCCGCATTCCGACCTGCCCGCGCTGCCCTCTGCTTTATAGTATTTCCCATGCCCAAAGCCCGTAAAAAAGCCACCGCAACCAAGGCCCGCGTGCTCTCCTCGCGCGAGGTCTACCACGGACCCGCGTTCCGGGTCATCGAAGAACACGTTCTCGAACCCAGCGGCGTGCGTACCCGCCGCGACATCGTGCGCCACTCCGGTTCAGTGGTGATTCTCGCGGTTGAGGAGAGCCGCGCCGAGCCCCGCATTCTGCTCGAGCGCCAGTACCGCCACGCCGCCGGCCAGTTGCTCTGGGAACTGCCCGCCGGACGCATCGATGAAGGGGAAAACGATCTGCACGCTGCCAAGCGCGAACTTCTGGAGGAAACCGGCTACACCGCTTCGCGCTGGCGATCCATCTTGCGTTTCTATGCCAGCCCGGGCTTCCTGGCTGAGACCATGAATCTTTACTTCGCGCGCGGCCTGCGGCCGGGAAAGGCCCAACCGGAGGCGGATGAAGTCATCCACATTCGCATGGTTCGCCTTTCAGCCGCGGTGGGCATGGTGATGCGCGGCGCCATCAAGGACGCCAAAACCATTTGCGGCATCCTCTGGCTGAACCAGTCGCGAGGAGGTTCAAAGCCGCACCGATAGCGGCTTTTCTGTGCCACATTTCCTTGACAGCATTCCCCTCTAGCAGCACAATTGCCTCAATTGCAGGGTACGGCCTCGCATCGCAAGAGAACGTGCCCGAGGGGGCGTACGTGGAACGCTTGAAAGGTACGGTAAAGTGGTTTAACAACGCCAAGGGCTACGGTTTTATCGGACGGGACGACGGCAGCCCGGACGTGTTCGTGCACTACAGCGCGATCACCTCGGAAGGTTACAAGAGTCTGCAGGAAGGCGATCAGGTGGAGTTCGAGGTCACCCAGGGCCAGAAAGGCCCGCAAGCCGCCAACGTCACCAAGGCATCGTAGCTTTTTCATACTCAGCCAGCCGCTTCCGGACTACCGTTGTCCGCTGGAGCCAGGCTTTCGGGTAGCGTCGGCGTCCGGTCAGTTGTCGCGAAACCATCCCTTGACTGCGCTCAGGGCAGGCTCTGCCCTCGTCTGCGACGACAGGCAAGATACTTCCACCGCGGCCGACCTTCCCCTCTAACCCTAACTTGTTTATCTTTACTGCAATGGACAATAAGGCCATCGCCGGCATTCTCTACGAAACCGCCGACCTGCTGGAAATCGACGGCCAGGACTCTTTCCGCATCCGCTCCTACCGTAACGCCGCCGAGGCCATTGAAGCTCAGACCCAACAGATCGCCGACCTGATCGACGAACCCAAGAAAGTTCTTGCCATCCCCGGCATCGGCAAAGGCATGCTGCTGAACCTGCAGGAAATGTTCAAGGAGGGGAAGCTTTCGCTGCATGCGGACTTGCTCAAGAAATATCACCCGTCGATGCTCGATCTGCTCAAGGTCCAGGGCCTGGGTCCCAAGACCATCGCCCTCATCTGGAGCGCTTATCACGTGAGCGATCTCGATGGCGTGGCCAAGCTGGCCAAAGAAGGAAAGATTCGCGAACTTCCCCGCATGGGTGAAAAGCAGGAAAAGAAACTGCTCAAAGCCATCGAGGACTATCGCCGCATTGCTGGCCGCTTTCTGCTGGACGCCGCCGAGCGCGAGGCCGATAAGATCATCGAGCATCTTCGCGATTATCGCGGCGTAGAGAAAATAACTCCCGCCGGTTCGCTGCGCCGCGGGCGCGAAACCGTCGGCGACCTCGATATCCTGGTCACTGGCAACGCCTGCTGCTATGACGGCGCCCGGCAGGAACTCATCGACCACATCATCAAACTTCCCGGCCTCATGGAAATCATTGCTCGCGGCGACAATAAAGTCAGCTTTCGCCTGCGCGGCGGCATGCAGGTGGATGTGCGTCTTCTGCCTCCGGAATCCTTCGGCGCCGCCATGCAGTATTTCACCGGCTCGAAGGCCCACAATGTGGCCTTACGCCAGCGCGCGCTGAAAATGGGCTACACCCTCAGCGAGTACAGCCTGGCCAAACTCGACACCGAAGAGCCGGTCGCCGGAAAAACCGAAAAGGAAATCTACGCCAAGCTCAAGCTCGACTACATTCCTCCCGAGCTGCGCGAGAACCTGGGTGAAATCGACGCTGCCGAGGCCCACGCCCTGCCCGATCTGATCACCCAGGCCGACCTGCAGGGCGACGTCCACATGCACACCGTCGAAACCGACGGACGCAGCACCATCGAAGAGATGGCCGAAGCCGCCCGGGAGCGTGGCTACAAATACATGGCCATCACCGACCATTCAAAGAACCTGGCGTTCGCCAACGGTCTCGACGATAAGCGCGCCGTCGAACACATCAAGCGCATTCGAGCCGTAAGCGACAAGCTGGACGGCATCAGAATTTTCGCCGGCATTGAAGTGGACATCCTGGCCGACGGTACCCTCGACCTCTCCGACTCCGTTCTGGAAGAGATGGACATCGTTATCGCCAGCGTGCACTCCCACTTCAACCAGACTCCGGCGGAAATGACCGACCGTCTGCTCCGGGCAGTCGAGAATCCCAACACTTCGCTGATCGGCCATCCGACAGGCCGCTTGCTGCTCCGGCGCGATGCTTACGCCTTCGACATCGACGCCGTGCTGAAGACAGCAGCCAAAAAGAAGGTGGCCATGGAATTGAATGCCTATCCCGATCGCCTCGACCTCAGCGACCGTCATCTCAGGTTAGCGAAAGAGCACGGCGTGAAAATCGTGATCAACACCGATTCCCACCACACTTCCCACCTCGAGAAGATTCGCTTCGGGATATTGCAGGCCCGCCGCGCCTGGCTCACGAAAGAGGACGTATTGAACACCCTGCCGCTGCAAAAGTTCGCCAAAGCCATGAAGCATGCCTGGTAACGTTTGGAGGCCAGCTCAAGACGCGAGGGTTTGATCTGCGCGACTCTCTTTGCGTCCTTTGCGGTACCTTTGCGTTCTCTGCGGTTAAGAGCTTTTGACCGCAAAGCGCGCAAAGAGACTCCGCAAAGGACGCAAAAAGAACGTCACCGAACTGGAAACGTATGGAGGACGGGCGTCCCGCCCGTCCCGCCTCAAATCTGATCAACGTCCCACATAGCCCAGCACGAGCGGGACGCTCGCGCCCACATCGGTCACTTCGCGTTCTTGTAGACTTCGCCGCCCTTCATCACGAACACCACTTTTTCCATGACCGTGATGTCCGCCAGCGGGTCGCCATCCACGGCCACGATGTCGGCGAATTTTCCCGGCTCGAGGGTGCCGATATCATCCGATTTCCCCAGCAACTCTGCCCCGTTCATAGTCGCCGCCCGTAGCGCCTCAATCGGCGTCATGCCTCCGTTCACCAGCGCGCCAAATTCCTTGGAGACAAAGTCCGCATCGTCGTCCACGCCGTAAGCAATCTTCAGATGATGGGCCAGGGCTCGCTTGAACGCCGGCCCCTGCTCTTTCACGATGGCCACGCCCTTGGCAAAGCTGACTGGATCCCGCCCCTGCGACAGCCCGGTCTGCAGGTCATGCTGGAAGCAAAAAAGCGTCGGCACCAGCCAGGTGCCGTGCTGTTCCATCAGTCGCGCACCTTCTTCATCCAGCACGGTGCCGTGTTCGATTGAGTCCACGCCGGCGCGCACCGCGGCCTTAATGCCTTCCGCCCCTTCCGCGTGGGCCATCACTTTTTTCCCTGCGCGGTGCGCCACCTCCACCGCCCTCGCCATCTGTTCTTCGCTCAACTCCTCCACCCGGTAATCGCTGATCGGATCCATCACGCCGCCGGTCGCCATCAGCTTGATCCAGTCGGCACCGTACTTGATATCACGCCGCACCGCGCGGCTCACGTCGTCAACTGTGTCGGCGATGTTCGGCCGCCGGGGCAAGTCCTGATCGGGCGCCAGGACGTCAGCATCTCCGTGTCCTCCGGTGACCGAAACAAAGTTTCCCGCCGAAACCATGCGCGGCCCCTGGATCAGTCCCCGATTGATGCTGTCGCGCAGCGCCAGCTGCCCGTATCCCAGATCGTCCTCGCCCGCATCGCGCAACGCGGTGAATCCATGATTCAACCAGGTCTGCAGGTTGTGCACGCCCCACAGCGCTTTCTGGGCCGAAGACATCCGCAATCCAGAAGCAGACGACTGGTCCTTTTGGTTCCCCAGCACGTGGGCGTGGCAATCGATCAGACCGGGAACCACTGTATATCTGGAAAGATCAATCGTCGGAATGCCGGGCGGCGCCGAATCCGCAATTCGGAGAATGCGGTCCTTTGCGATCAGAATATAAGCATTGGCCATCACCCGCCCGGTGCGCACATCGATCAGCCGGCCGGCGCGAACCGCGGAGGTCGCCTGTGCCGGCCCCGGATCAGTCGACGCATGCGCTCCCAGGCAGCCAAACAGCACTCCCACGACCGCGGCCAAAAGCCCCACCTTCCTTGCAGCCATCCCTGCCCTCCTGTCTGAAGAACCACTTAGCATACGAGGCGCTGCAGCGGGCAGCAACCCGGAACGACTCTCCGCTCGCCGCGATGATTTGTGGCACGCGATGATTTATGCCAGAAGATGTCGAGGGTTCGCGGCGAAGCGTATAGAATCATCGCAGCCGAGGCCGGTTATGCCTGAAGACATCCCACCCAAAGCGTCACCCACTCCCATTCCCGAGCCCACCCCTGAAGCCGGCTCCGCTCCCGGGATAGACCTGGGCCCTGGTCCAGGAATCAATATCGCGGAAGAATTTGGCACTGCGAAACGAAATCTTCCGCCCGCGAAGATCGTGCTGATCGTGCTGGGGGTCGCGGCCATTCTGCTCGGTATGTTCGCTTTTGTAGATCGCGCCAAGCCGCAGGGTGGAGGTTCGGTGGACAATATTGCCGCCGTGGAAGTTCCAGACCAGCACGAGGTGATGGTGGCCGTAAATGTCACCGTGCGCAATTCAGGCGAGAAGACTCTATGGATTCATGACATCAAGGCCAAGGTCACGACCGACAGCGGAGAATTCACCGATGAAGCCGCGTCCGCCGTGGATTTTGACCGCTATTTTCAGGCTTTTCCCGTGCTGAAGGAGCAGGCGCTGGCGGCGATACCGCCGGAGACCAAGATTGCTCCCGGCGGCCAGACCCAAGGCACGATCGTGGTGACCTTCCCGGTCACCCAGGAGGCCTTCGACAAGCGCAAATCGCTCAGCGTCGTGATCCAGCCCTACGATCAGCCCCTGCCTCTGATCTTGACCAGATAAATCCACACCGGACGTCTCTGCGTGTCGGGGTTTCTACTCCCGTTTCTTCATGAACTTTCTATGTGCCAGGTGAGTAGCGGCCGTAGGCTTGATCTCGTCGTACTTGAGGCAACTGATCGAACCGTCCACTTCGAGCACCGCGAGGGCAACCTCATCAAGACTCGAGATTCCATGTTCCCGCAGGGACTGATGCAACTCATCCGTACTGACGCGCTCCCGGGCCATGTGGGTGGTAATGATCTTGCCATCGTGCACCAGCAGACTCGGCTGGCCTTGCACCAGCTTGCGGAAACTGCGATTCCGGCCCGAAACCTCCGCCACCATGTAGTTCAACACCAACAGGGTGGAAGCCGCGACGACTCCGCCCAGGACTGAAGTGTCTGGACCGGTCATCGCGTTCTGCACTGCATTGCTGATCAGCAGGAGGAGAGTCAGATCGAAGGGCGTCATCTGCCCGACTTCGCGCTTACCGCTCAGCCGCATGCCCAACAGCACGACTGCATAGACCGCGGTTGTCCGCAGCGCGATGCCGACCAGGACGTGACCGCCCGGATACACGTGGCCTACTGGGTCGCCGTGATCGGCGTCGGCGCACCCTTCGGCGTGCTCAGGTATCCGGTCGCCTTTTTCTTGTCCACCGTCCAGACCACAAGTTCATACAGCATTCGGTCGCGTCCGCTGTAGAACTGGATGGGTTCGCTGACGTTGCGATCCTTTTTCTCGATCGTCCGGTCGTCGGAGGTCACATTCAAAGTGAACTTGCCCTTTTTGGGGTCGGTCTTTTTCAATTGCAGGGCTACCGTCGAGATGGGCTGAGGCTTGGCTCCCTTGATCAGGGTGAATTCATAGTAATTGCGGTCGCCCCTGTGCTTGAGGATTTCAAGGTCTCCCCGGGTGTTGGCAATCAGGCCGCTTTGCACTCCCAGATCGCCAATCGTGCTCTGCAGCTTGGCCTTGGTGGCTTCGAGGTCAGCTTTGGTGGAAGCCACATCGGTTTTGACTCCGCCGACGTCGCTTTTCACCCCTGCCACTTCACCGTTGACCGCGCTGATCTGCTCCTTCTGCTGCTCCGCCAGACGCTGCTCCGCGGCGTGTTGTTGCCGCAGCAGGTCAGCAGACCGGGCCACCATCTCTTTCTTGGTCATGCCCAATTGATGGGCCAGGGTCTCGTCGTCAGCTTCCGCGGACTGCATGCGCTTGCCCAGGTCGGCAAGTTGTACGCTGCTCGCCGCCTGGTCCTTGCTCATCTTGTCCAGGCGCCCACGCAGGTCAAATATGAAATAAAGCGACCCGGCGATGTAAAGCACCGCCAGTGCTATGAGAATCCATTTTCCCGCACTACTCTCCCCCGCGAGGTTATCTTCGCCCTCGTCCGCCATAGAAGCTCCTCCGCCCTCTGGATTGGAATGTTGCAGCAATTGTTGAATACAGGGCGCGCACTGTCAATTGCGAGAATGGTGCAAAACGCAATGGCTGTCGGCCAAGAACAGCCCGTTGATGGGCAGCTCCTAGCTGCCCACGCTGTCCTGAATCACCGCGTTGACCCCCGGGAGGATGCCCAGATCCACATAAATGGGTCGAATCAATTTTCGGATCCCGGGCAATCGGGTGGCAAACCAGGCCGCGCCCGCGATACAACACACTCCGCTCAACATCACGGTCCGCGGCGCGCCGATGGCATGAGCCAGCGCGCCGGCCAGCAAGCTTCCGAAAGGCGCCATCCCCACAAAGGCCATGGCGTAAAAGCTCATCACCCGGCCGCGTTTGCTGTCTTCCACGATGGTTTGGATGATGGTATTGCTGGCCGCCATCTGCTGCATCATGCCAAAACCGCAGACCAGCATCAGCAGCAGTGACACCCACAAGGTCCGCGACATGCCAAACAAGATCAGGCCCGAGCCCAGGGCTGCGGTCGAGAGCGGGATCATCCTGCCCAGTCCCAGCACCGTCTTCCGCAAGGCCAGCGATATCGCCGAAACCAATGCGCCAATGCCTACCGCACCCATCAGAAAACCCAACGTGTGCGGACCGCCCCGCAAGACCTCCCCGGCGAAAATTGGCATGAGCACAGTAAAGGGCCAGCCCATCAGGCTGACCACCGCGAACAGCAGCAGAATGGTACGCACCGGCACGAAGCCGGAGACGTAAGCCCAGCCCTCCTTTAACTGCCCGAGCATGGAGTGCACCGCAGGTTTCATCGCGCCGGTCTGCAGCCGCATCGCCAGCAGCGAGACGATTACAGCGATGTAGCTGATCCCGTCGATCAGGAAACAAAAGCCCTCGCCCGACAACGCAATCACCGCCCCAGCCAGCGAAGGACCGATCAGCCGGGCTAGATTTACCATCGACGAATTCAGCGCGATCGCGTTTCCCAGGTCCTGCTTGTCTTCGACCATCTGCACCAGAAAAGCCTGCCGCGCCGGCATGTCAAACGCGTTGATCAGACCCTGAAAGGCGCTGAGCCAGATGATTTCCTGAATATTGATGTGCCGGTTCAGCGTGAGCGCGGCCAGCGCCAGGGATTGCAGCATGGCGAGAGCCTGCGTCACCACCAGCACCCGTCGTCGATCCAACCGGTCCACCCATACTCCGGCAAAGGGAGCAAACAGGAACGTGGGTATTTGCCCCGCGAACCCCACGATGCCGAGCAGCAGGGCGGAGCCCGTCAACCGATAGACCAGCCAGCTGGTCGCCAGCCGCGTCATCCACGTGCCGATCAGCGAAATTGTCTGCCCGCTGAAATACAGCCGGAAATTGCGCCACCGCAAGGCGCGCCAGGCATGCGAGATCCCAGGCTTGCGGACTGGAGATGGCGGCGTCGAAGAAATCTGAGAGCTCACAGCGTTCTATTGTGCCACCCGTGCTCAGATGCCGGACGCCCAATCAGCCAAAAGTTCATGGGTTTCCTTCGTGTACCTTGGTGTCCTTCGTGGTTAACGATCTTAGGAAATTGACCACCCGGGATATCTAATGGCATGAGAAATGGCATTCTCCATGGTAAACTGCCATTATGAATGCCACTCTGACCATCGACAAAGCCGGCCGCGTCGTCCTGCCCAAGCCCGTGCGCGACGCGCTGCAAATCAGCCCTGGCGATTCCCTGGAACTCGAAAGCTCCGAAGATCACATCGTGCTGCGCCCCGCGCCCAGTAAGGGTCGGGTGTACAAGAAACAGGGAATGTGGGTTTTCGATTCCGGTTCCAGCATTCCGCTCTCGGCAGAAGTTGTAAACCAGACCATTCGCCGGGTGCGGGCCGAGCGCCACCGTCACGTCCTCGGGAAGTTCAAAAAGTGAAGGTCTTCTTTGATACCTCAGTCCTGATTGCAGCCATTCTGCTTCAGCATGAGCACCACCGGCCCAGCGCCGCTGCTTATCTGAAGGCCGATAAGAAGAACTCCGGCTGTGCCGCCCACACCCTGGCTGAGGTTTACGCCAGCCTTACCCGCATGCCGGGCGGACAGCGAATGGGCGGAGATCAGGCACTGTTCTTCCTCGACCAAATCCGGGAACACCTGACAATCATTACTCTCGACGAAGGCGACTACTGCTCGGCCATCGCCTCTGCGGTGACTCAGGGAGTCGTGGGAGGAACCATCTACGACGCGCTACTGGCCCAGTGCGCCCTCAAAGTCAATGCGAACACTATCTACACCTGGGACCTGGATCACTTTCGGCTTCTCGGGCCGGAGGTAGCCCGGAGAGTTCGAACTCCTTAGGCAGTTCCCTACAGCTTCACCTTCCGCAAGCGCAGCGAATTCGTAATCACCGAAACCGAACTCAAGCTCATGGCAGCCGCCGCCAGAATCGGGCTCAACAGCAGCCCGAAGAACGGATAGAGCACGCCCCCTGCAATCGGCACTCCCAGCGAGTTGTAGACAAATGCGAAGAACAGGTTTTGCCGGATATTGCGCATCGTCGCCTGGCTGAGTTTCCGCGCCCGCACAATGCCCGCAAGATCGCCTTTCACCAGCGTGATGCCGCCGCTTTCCATGGCAACGTCGGTGCCGGTGCCCATGGCGATGCCGACATCAGCCTGTGCCAGCGCCGGCGCATCGTTGATGCCGTCGCCGGCCATGGCCACGGTCCGTCCTTCCTTCTGCAGTCGTTGCACCACCTCGGCTTTCTTGTCGGGCAAAACTTCGGCTTCGAATTCCTCGATCCCCAAGGTTTTGGCCACGGCTTCCGCGGTGGCGCGGCTGTCGCCGGTGAGCATGACCAGCCGCAGGCCCTCCTGCTTAAGATCGCGCAGCGCCTGCGCGGCCGAAGCCTTGATCGAATCCGCGATGCCGATCAATCCCGCCGGTTGGCCGTCCACCGCCACCAGGATCACGGTCTGCCCGCCGCGCCGCAGTTCTTCCGCTTTCTGCGTCAGCGCCGCCGCCGAAATCCCGCCATCCTCCAGCAGCCGGCTATTCCCGATCAGAACTTTGTGGCCATCCACGCGGCCGCTCACACCCCTGCCGGTATGAGATTGGAAGTCGACGCCGTTCCCCAAAACCAGGCCACGGCTCTTGGCGGCTTCAACCACCGCGGTCCCCAGCGGATGCTCGCTTCCCTGCTCCAGGCTGGCTGCCAGGCGCAGCAGCTCGTTTTCGTCCCGGCCCGGCTCAGCGATGACGGAGGCCACGCGCGGCTTGCCGTCGGTCAGAGTGCCGGTCTTGTCCACCACCAGGGTGTCGACTTTTTCCAGGATTTCGAGTGCTTCCGCGTTCTTGATCAGCACGCCGGCGTGCGCTCCGCGTCCCGTCCCGACCATGATCGCGATCGGTGTTGCCAATCCCAAGGCACACGGACAGGCAATAATGAGCACCGCCACCGCATTCACCAAAGCGTGCGCCAGGCGCGGTTCGGGCCCGAACAGACTCCAGGCCGCGAAGGTCAGAAGGGCAATGGCAATCACCGCCGGAACAAACCAGCCCGCCACCCGGTCGGCCACGCGCTGAATGGGAGCGCGGCTGCGCTGCGCCTGGCTGACCATCCGTACGATCTGCGCCAGCAGGGTTTCACTTCCAACCCGCTCGGCCCGGATGACCAGCGACCCGGTCCCGTTCACCGTCGCCCCAATCACGCGGCTGCCCGGTCCCTTGCTTACCGGAATGGACTCGCCGGTGATCATCGATTCATCCACTCCGGTCGTACCTTCGACCACGCTGCCGTCCACCGGAATCTTCTCCCCGGGACGGACACGCAAGCGGTCGCCCGGGGTCACCTGTTCCAGCGGAACATCTTCCTCCCGGCCATCGCGCAGAATACGAGCCGTCTTCGGTGTCAGGTCGAGCAGGGCCCGAATGGCCGCTCCCGTCCTGCTGCGGGCTCGCAGCTCGAGCACCTGACCCAGCAGGACCAGCGCCGTGATCGCCGCGGCCGCTTCGAAATACACAGCAGGCGTTCCGCCCGCCTCGCGGAAAGACGCGGGAAACATTTGCGGGAAGACGGTGGCCACCAGACTGTACAAATAGGCCACGCCCGTCCCCAGCGCGATCAGGGTGAACATATTGGTTGAACGATTGACCAGCGAAGTCCAGCCACGCTGAAAAAATGGCCAGCCGCCCCATAGCACCACGGGCGTCGCCAGCGCCATTTCGATCCACGGCTGCCACCCCGTCGTCGATGTAGGCCGCGTCCCCAGCCCCGGCAGCATGTCATACATCGCAACCACCAGTAGCGGGGCCGTCAGCGCCACGCTGACCCAGAAGCGTCGCGTCATGTCCCGCAGCTCAGGGTTGTCCTCTTCCTTTGCCGTAACCGTGCGCGGCTCCAGCGCCATGCCGCAGATCGGGCAGTTGCCCGGTCCCATCCGCACAATCTCCGGATGCATGGGGCAGGTATATTCCACCCGCGTCGCCGCCACCGGCATCTCCGGTTCGAGCGCCATCCCACAACGCGGACACGCGCTCGGCTTGGCTGACCGCACTTCCGGGCACATGGGGCAAACGTAAGCAACCGCGGTTGCCGGAACTGGAGCGCCTGGGGCCTTGGCCGCCGGCGTTACCGCGCTTTTGGCTGGCGTCGCCCGGATCGGCGCCGACCCTATGTTGATGATCTGCAATCCCGCTCCTGGCGCCGGTCGGGCGGTCAGGTACTCATCAGGACGGGCGCGAAACTTCTCCAGGCAAGAAGCGCAGCAGAAATAGTAGGTTTTCCCGGCATGCTCCAGCTTGTGCCTGGACGTGGAGGGCTCCACGTTCATCCCGCAAACCGGATCTTTCACGCTCGTGGCGGACTTGGCAGAATGATCCATAATTGACGCAGGCGGCAGAATCTTACCGAACTATATTAGATTCATTCGCCTATACAATCGATGGTTGTATCTTCAAGACCGGGACAACAAGATGGAGACAGGAAGATGACCCAATTGGAAGTGGCCTACCACTACCACACCCCACCCACCGAGGCGACCATGCGCGCGCTCGACAATGTGCGCGAAGTCTATGGCGTCCGGCGAATTACCTTTACCGAGGCCGAACGCATTGTTCGCGTGGAGTTCGACGCTTCCCGCTTCAAGGAACCGGTGATTGCAGGTCTGTTACGACGCACCGGCCTGGATCTGGGCGAACAGTTGGTCCTCGCTTAGATGGTCCTGCATTGATCGCTTGATCTGGATGATGCTACCGGGGCGGGAGGTCGGGGGAGGGGAGGAGGGCCGAGACTTGGAAAATGCAAGGGGCGCTCAAGAAAACCTCTGGCCGAAGTTTTTTCTCTGGAGCGCCCCGTTGCGCGCCACTTCGTCTGTCGAGCTATAAAGCACCCCCGTTGCCACTCTCAACTTGCTGAAAATGCTAGGCCCAAACCTTTCGTAATCGAGTAGGAATTGCCCCTTAGGGGGAAAGATTTACGTTGAGCCGAACCCTTGGCACGAAGCCTGCCGAACTCCTGTGGAAATCCTCCAAACTCCGCAACAGTGGCCAGTTTTGGTCGCCTGCATCGACTTCGAAAAATTAGCCTCAACACCCGCTTAATCGCGTCAATTGCAGCCGCAGATTGCAGTCGCGCATTGCGGCCCCGGATTGCAGCACATGGCAGCCCCGGATGGTAGTTCGCGCATCGCAGCCGGAGATTGCAGCACATGGCAGCCCCGGATGGTGGTCGCGCATCGCAGCCGCAGATGGCAGCTGCACATGGCAGCCGCAGATGGCAGCGGCGCATGGCGGCCGGAGATGGCGGCCGCGATTTGCGGCCGCGGAGCGGCCAAAGAATACAGCCCACGGCGTAAGCCGTGGGTGAGCCAGAACCTCGAAACAGCCCCGAAGGGGCGAAAGAACCGCGGCCGCAGGACAAAAAAACCCGGCCTGGGATAACGGTCTGCGACAACCCACACCGCGCGTCGAACTCATGGCTTCAACGGCGGCCCCAGCGGCGCTCCCGGCAGGTGCTCCGCCTTCCAACGCATTGCCGCCGTGATGCGAGTGCGTCCGCTGGGATGGTCAAAAAAGATAAATTCCTCAATCGGCCCAGGATCGAGCTTCCGATACTCCCCCAGCAGCAGATCGACTTCCGCTTCCCCGTCCGGCTGCTGACTGGCATTGATGCCGTACATGTCGGCTTCATATTCCATGGTGCGGGTGATGGTGTTGTTCACCGGAGTCAGCAGGAAAGAAAAAATCGTCAGCAGCATCACCGCCAGAGGCACAACCGCAAGATCGGTGATGCCGCGGATTCCCCACGTCGCGCCCCAACGCGCCAATCCGGCCGCGAGCCCCCAATCCAGAAGGGCAAACATGATGACCAGCACCAGCCCATTCAGCACCAGGCCTTTGAACACATGATTCAATACGTAATGCCCCATTTCATGTCCCATGGTGGCCTCGATCCCCGGCAGGCTGCAGCGTTTCAGCAGATTGTCGTTGAGCGAAATCCGCGTGGTCCCGGCGAATCCGCTCACGTTAGCGCTCACCCGGTCCGACTGGCGGGACGCGTCAAATTCATACACCTCGGTGGCGGGAATCCCGTTGGCCCGGGCCAGGCTCAGGATCGGCACCTTGTAGCGCGGGTCCTCCAGCTTGGTATATTTGTTGAACAGAGGAAAAATGAAAACCGGCGCAATCAAGGCCACGAACGCGATAAAGATGACCGAGAGGACGCTGCCCCACACCCACCAGCTTTTCCCGAGCCGCCTGACCGCGCCAAACAAGAGCGCCAGCAGAATGGCTCCCAGCACTACCCCCACTGCCAGTCCGACCGCCTGGTCGCGCATCCATTGCCCAAACGTCTGGTTGGAGAGACCGTACTTGTGCTCCCGGAAATAACCCTCATACACCGTAAGCGGAAAAGTGATCACGCTGGCCACGACGATGAACTGCACCCAATACAACCCCGCCTGCAGCGCTTTGAAGCGGGTAAGGCGTTCGGCCAGATCCCGCATCCCTACCGACCAGCGCCAGCGTAGCAGTATCCACATCGCTACCATGGTGGCCAGAAAGTCCCACAGCAGAAGCCAGTAGCCGCCTTCGAAATAGGCGTCCGAGCGCGCCCGCTTCTCGGCCGGAACGCTGGCCAGATAGGCATCCACGGCCGCTTTGACGTCAAACGGCTGCGCGGCCACGGTGCTTCCACTTGCCGATGTCGTGCTGGTCGTGGAAGTCTGCGCCTGGGCTGACGGAGCCAGCCACGCGGAAACAAGCAAGGTTGAAAAAAGCAAGGTGGATAGAGACACCTTCGAAAGATTGGCTGGTCTGGTCCAGTGCATGCTGCCTCCGGCGGCGGACATCGATGTCCGCGCGAGGCATCTTATCAAGTCGCAGCCCTTTCGCTATAATCGAAGTCGCTGCTGACCACACCGCACTGCGCCCTTAGCTCAGCTGGATAGAGCGTCTGGCTACGAACCAGAAGGTCGGGAGTTCGAATCTCTCAGGGCGCACCATTCTTAAAACCTACCCCACATTGGTCTTACGCTGCTTTCGCGGAATCAATTGCAACAACGTTTTGTAGCCCAACGTAGCCCAACACAAATCCAAGCCCGCCACGTTCGCACCACTCCCTGCGCCACGTTTTGTCCAACTGCAACCCGCGTGCGTAGAGGTCTGTAACCGTGGTGCTGGCATGGCCAAGCCAGAAACGTTCAAGGTCTTGGGGAACCGCTGCCCGGCGAAGAGTTTCGGTCCTGAATCGCCGGAAAGCATGTAACCCCACTTTCCTTCCCGTGGCATGGAGCGCCCGCAACACATTCCGCTGTGCTATTGGGCGACCGCTTGCCGTTGCGAAGAGGTATCCGGACTTTCCAGCCATGTATTCACGCAACAGCCCGGCTAGTGGTTCCGGCAAATCAACCTCCCGAACTGCGGAAGGCGTTTTGGGCGTTTGTTCTTTCCCGCGCCAGATACTCGTTCGTACTTTCAGTATTCTGCAATCTGGCGAGAGGCTTGTATCTTTCACTGCCAATGCTTCGCCGATTCGTAAACCGGAGCCCGCCAGTAGTGCAAACAGGACGCGGTAGCGGCCTTTCGTTCCGGCGAGGATTTCACCGACTTGCGTTTCGGTCATGGTTGGCCTGTGCTGCTCTTCTTTCCGAACTATCGGCAACCCCACAAATTCAGGGTTCCAGGTGCGCGGGTAAAGTTGGTCGCCATCTGCGTTCACTGCCGATGCCAGAACCATTTTCACAACTGCCGCGTGGCTCACGATTGACTTTGCCGATAATCCAGCCGCCGCCATTGTGTCCACCAGTTCACGAAGTGCACCGTTGGAAATATCAGCCAACAATCGTTCGCCCAATGTTGGGAGTATCCACTTGCTGAGCGAATGCTGCCAGCCTGCAATGGTTGCGGGTTTAAGCGGCCTACGGCGTCTTGCGGGCAGGCTTTTAATCCAGATAGCCGCCTGCTGCTGAAACGTCATGGCCTGGGCCGTGGTTGATGCGAAAGCTGTGCTGGTGTTGATGCCTTCGCGTTCTATGTGTTCGCGCAATTTTCGTTTGGCGGTGCTGCGTGAGGAGCAGAACCCCAACACAACAGTTCGCCGCTTGCGATCTTCACAGCCGGGAACATCAACCCAATAGCGACCATAAGCCTGCGCTGCTGGATTCCACAGTTTTGTGAAGCCACGTTGAAAGACGTTTCCATTTTGGCCGATTCGGCGGCTCAAGGACTTGCCTCGTTTCCGCCTTACCGCCGTTGCGAAAGGAATGCTATCTGGAGTGCCGGGCTGGAGCAACTCGTGCCGCTCTGTGATCTGGAACACGTGGCCTTTGGTTAACCCAAGGCCGGGTCCATATCAGGTAGCCAGCACGAGACCCTATTGTTGGTGGCCGGGGTACGTTGGGCGGCCCTTATCTTCCTCGTTATTTTAGAGCTGCGAGGACCGCAACTGCAAAAGAATTCTGCGCCAACTGAGAGACAAATCACGTTCTGAAAATCCGGCACGCCGGTTTCCCGGGCGGTCTTCGAAGGACGCTGAGTTATCTTGAAGAGCTCCCACTCATGCCCGGCAAGGAAAAAAGAGTTCTACCTACCCTGGATTACCTCCCCAAAGGTAGGCATCTACATAGGCAAACGAATAGGATAAAGAGTAGGGCAACGAAAAGCCCATAGAGTCATAAGTGCAATGAATAAAGCACATTACGAAATAGTCTTTTCCGTAGTAACGCAGAATCCTTGAAACTCTGGTGAGAACTAACGAAAGGAAGCGATTTGAGGCTGGTGACCTCTCACTTTTTACCAGTCGCATACGCAAACAAAGTGTGATCTTTGCCACGGCTTCTTTGATCAGATGGTGCAGCGCTATTCCGTCAAACTTCCCGTTCAGCGGAGACGATCGGCACCTCCCACAACCACAAGAGCAAGCCTTGATGGGCATACGAAAGCGCAGGGACGCCGTCTACTTCAATCGCGGAACTCCCTTTCCCCATGTGGCCGGGGGTGCGAATTCGCGGCGAATCGGAGGAGATGTCATATCGCGCTCGTTGGAGTTGAAGATACGGTCGCCCTGCGATATCAGATAGTCTGCGGTGCGGGCGGCCAAAGCCTGAATTGTTAGGCCGGGATTAGCGGACCCCTGCGTCGGCATGATGCTGCCGTCGCACACGAAAAGATTGACGATGTCATATGTGCGGCCGAACCCGTCCACGACCGAAGTCGTGGGGTCCGTTCCCATGCGCGCGGCGCCGACCAAGTGCGCGTAGCGGGCCTCCTGTACCACCTCCGTAGCGCCGGCCGCGGCCATGACCTCCATAGTCTTTTCTTTTGCGAATTTGATCAGCTTCTTGTCATTGTCGTGCAGGCTAAAGCTGACGTGAGCTACGGGAAGTCCGAAACGATCCTTTTCGTCAGCCAGGGTGACGCGATTGTCGGCCCAGGGCAGAATTTCGCCGAGAAGGCCGAACGCGGCCCAGTGATTGTAATCCATCATCTCGCGCCGCAATCCCCAGCCCCACGCTTGCTTAGCCGCCAGCATTTGCTTCCCAAAAGCGACAGGCAAGGGACCGACGGTCTGGATGGCAAAACCGCGAGCAAAGTCATGCTGGGAGTCGGTTTCATAAAATTCTTCGGTCAGGGCTTGGGCCGGGGGCGCTTTGTACATTCGGACTGGCTGATCGAATCGACCCAGCACGACATTGCCAGCTTGCGCCATCAGATACCGTCCCACCGCACCACTTGAGTTGGCAAGCCCGGTTTCGAACCCGGGACAGGCGGAGTTCAACAGCAGCCTCGGGGTCTCGATCGCATAGCCGGAGACGATGACAGCTTTCGATTTCTGGAAGTGTGCTTTGCCTGCTTGGTCGAAGTAGTGAACACCGTTGACGCGACCCTGCTTGCCCAGTTCAATGCGAAAGGCCATCGAGTGATCTCGTATCTCAGCGCCTTGCTCCAGGGCGTCAGGCACATGCGTGATTAGCGTGCTGGCCTTGGCGCCCACTTTGCATCCCTGAATACAGAAGCCACGGTAGATGCAGTGCGGACGGTCTCCGTGCGAACCGGAGAGGATTGCTACGGGGCCGCCTATCGATACCGGAATGTCGAGGGCCGTACAACCACGAATGAGCGCATTGCCGACGCCACCCATGGGATGAGGGCCGTAGGCGTAACCATGAGGATGGCCCCAGGGATAATAAGCCGGGCCTGCCACCGGCATCTCAAGTTCCAGTTGTTCATAGTACGGACGGATGTCCTCGTAGCTGATGGGCCAGTCCACGCCAACTCCGTCGCGAGTATGGATTTCGAAGTCAGAGGGATGCAGCCGCGGTGTAAATGCAGCCCAGTGGACCGAGCCTCCACCCACACCCTTGCCACAATTGTTTGCTCCCAGAGCTAGCGGGTCGGTTCCTCCGGTCACTCTGGGGTCCTCCCAGTAGAGTTGATGCGAACCGGCCTCATCGCTCACCCAGTCACGTTCTGTGTCCCAGAAGGGACCAGCCTCCAGCCCCACGACATTGAACCCGGCGCGAGCCAGGCGTTGCAGCAAAACGCCCCCTGCGGCCCCGACGCCGACGACGATGTAATCAACTTCTTGGTGTTGTCCGAACTTCCGCATAGGCACATGCAGGTGTTGCATGGATCCCAGCATGTGTTTGTCCTTGGCTCGGGGCGCCGAACGCGCCGATGATTGGGTCTTTCACTGGGTACCTCATGATTCCGTTATTAACCTATGCTGATCGGCCTCGGTATGAAGATGAGCCGCCGACTTGACTTCATGGGAGACCGCAGATTCAGGTGCCAGCCATTCATAGCGCTTCTCTTCAACTTCCCACGGCTCCGGCTCTCCGCGCTCCAGGCGGGTGTAGGCGCGAGGATAGGCGGGGCCGCCGAAGCCGATCTCGTCCCAGGCCCAGGGGTGGGCGTAATAGGCGTCGATGGCATCGCCCATCATCAACTGCCAGAAGCGATGGACCGACATCGAACTCCATATTTCCTGCGCGGCCTGCGGCTTTCCGTCGTGAATGGCTTTGAGGACCAGTTCCTGCTGACCGTAAGGCACTTCAAGAAAGCTGCTCCCGCACTGTTGCAGCGCCTCCTTATTTATAGCTTCACGTCCCAGCCGGTAGGCCTCACGATCGTGCGGCATCGTGTCGTAGCGATATCCCACGGTCTGATTGACATAGAGACGATGATCGAGAGGAGCCACAAGCGGAATCTGACGGTCAGAAGTCCGGTCTGTCTGCGGGATGAGATGTGCAAAGACTCGCAGTCCAGAACTCAAATTCCTCGGCCGAGAAAAACTTTATCTCGGGGAGCGCATCGACACGTTGTAGTGACCACTTGCCGGGTCGCATCATCCCAAAAGAGACTCTGCGACAGGGTGCTGAAGCCTGCGGTAATATCCGGGCGTGCGCCGTGGCGCGAGAGGTTCGCCGGTGACGGCTTCGCGGGGCAGCAGAGCGAAGGATCCAGATCGTTCTGTTTCATGTTCAGTCTTAAGCGCTTCCTCCGAAGCAGGCTGGCCAGCATGCCGAGCATTCCGGCCGCGCCAAATAACAGCGGGGCGAAGATCGGTGGCCCATAGATGATGTTATAGAAAAGATGCTTTCGCCCGCCGGGACGGCGAAGCACGCCGCGGCCATGGTAGTAGAAGCCGACGGCTGCGTCCGCCGAAGCCAACAGGGACAACGCCGGCAGGGCCGTCGTCGCCACCTTGCGACTCTTCACCGAGGCAAAGGAAGCGGCCGCGAGAGCCGGTGCCAGTACAATCGGCGTCCACTGCACGGCATAACCGAAGTTGTTTTTGTAGTGCGAATAGAACGCCTCGAAGCCGCTGAGCAGAGCGCTGACGCCCGTCACAATGGCTACCTGCCGCTGAAATCGTCCTTCGCGGATGTCCTGCTCGGCGGAAAGCAACTTGCGGCTTTCCCGCGAAGGCAGAAGGCGCGCGAGAAAAGTATCCTTCCCGGATACTGAAATGCGCGACGCGTCTTCGCGCTGAAGATAAGAGGCGATGAGTCCGAGGTAAGCGCTGGTCCCAAACAGGAGGGGAGCGAATATCGGCGGACCCATAATCATGTTGGTCATCGGAAGCCGCCAACCGCCGGGCTTTCGCTTCACGCCTCGGATGTGGAAGTAAAATCCAATGGCGGCATCCGCGAGCGTTACGGCGGAGACCAGGCGAAGCACGGTCCTTGCTGCTCTGCGGCTGAAGAAGCCGGCGACGCCTGCGACCGCCAGTAAAACGCTCATGATCACCGGCGTATACATCACACGCCGGCTGTAACTGCCACGATAATGCTCGTACGCGACCTCGAGACCGCTTACGATACTAGTGCCTGCGGTAAGCAGGGCGAGACTTCGCTGAAAACGCCCTTCCCTGATCTGGTTCGCCGCTATTACCAGGTCATGGCGTGGATACCGGACGGAGAATGCTGATTCCTTCAGCATCGCCCTAGACAACCTCACGCACTTTGTCGAGGGCGATGGTTTTGACGATCTTGACTGCGTCTTTCTGTCCCCGCAGGAGAGACTTGGCAAAATGAAGCGCTTGCTCGGTTGTGGCTTTGCCCGGCATGGGCGGCTCGTTGGGATCGACGACGGCCTGTACGACCGACGGGCCCTGGTGACTTAGAGCCTCGCGAAGCACATGCTCGGCATCTTCTGGACGCTCGATGGTGAAGCCGCGAGCGCCGCACGCTTCCGCCACTTTGGCGAAGTCGATCGGTTGCAGCTCCACGCCAAACTCAGGATTTCCTTCGAGAATCATCTGCTCCCATTTGATCTGGCCGAGCACGTTGTTCTTGATCACGATCACGGTCACTTGCAGGTTGTACTTCACCAGGGTGGCGATCTCTCCCATCAGCATGGTCAAGCCGCCGTCGCCGACAACGCAGACTACCTGCCGGCCCGGATATGCCACGGCGGCGCCGATACTGTAAGGCAAGCCATTGGCCATCGTGGCCAGCGAACCGGAAAGAGAAAACTGCATGGCTCCACGAATTTCCACGTAGCGCGCGGTCCAGGTTGCGATGGTTCCACTGTCCGAGGAAACGATGGCGTCGTCATTCAGCAACCTATTCAGCGTGAAAGTCACTACCTGAGGCTTCATCGGCACGTCTTTTCGAGTGCCGCGCTCTTCCATCAGTTCGTTCCAATCTTTCATGTGTCCCTGGGCTTTCTCCAGGAAGTCATGCTTCTTTTTGTCGAGAAGAGGCAGGAGTGCGGTAAGGATAGTCTTGGCATTGCCGACGAGGCCAACGTCAACCGGATGCCGCAATCCGATTCGCGAGGGATCGATCTCGATCTGCACGCATTTCGCCTGGCCCGGTTTGGGCAGAAACTCCATGTAGGGATAGCTGGTGCCGATCATGATCAGGGTGTCGCAATCGTTCATAGCGTCCACCGAGGGAGCGGTGCCGAGCAATCCGATTCCGCCCGTGGTGTAAGGGCTGCGGTCCTCGAGCACAGCCTTGCCGAGCAGGGCCTTGACCACCGGTCCCCCGACAGTCTCGGCGAGTTGTGTGACTTCTTCCCGGCACCCAAGCGCACCTCGTCCCACAAAGATTGTGACCTTCGATCCGGCATTAATAATGTTGGCCGCCTGGACCAAAAGCGAATCCGCTGGCCTTGCGGTCGAGGGTACGCTCCAATCACCGCTGTGATGCGCGACGTTGGCGTTACTACGATGGTTGCCGGAGACCTCCCACTCCTGTATATCCTTCGGAATGCAGATATGAGAGACGCCGTGGCGCGCGTAGGCGGTGCGCACCGCCATGTCCACGACATTTACCGCATGGGCTGGACCCATCACGCGCTGGTTGAAGACCGCAACGTCCATATAAAGCTTGTCGAGATCAACGTCCTGCTGATAGTCCATGCCGATCAGGTCGTGAAAGGTGTGGCCGGTGATGGCGAGCACGGGCTGGAGATCACACTTCGCGTCGTAAAGACCGTTAAGAAGATGAACTCCGCCCGGCCCCGAGGTGGCGCAGCATACTCCGATCCGGCCGGTGTACTTGGCATATCCAACCGCGGCAAAGGCCGCGGCTTCTTCGTGCCGCACCTGGATAAACTTCAACTTGTCTTTATGAGTTCGGAGGGCCTCGAAGAAGCCGTCCACTCCGTCGCCGGGGAAACCAAAAATCGTATCCACTCCCCACTCGATGAGCCGCTCGACAATAAGATCGGAAACCTGCTTCGCCATAAATTCGCCTCACCCTTTCCTTATGCGCGCGATGCGCGCGTTATCCCGCTCTTGTCCGTTAAAAATCAAACACGGTACACCGCAGCATCTTTTTCCTTGAGCTCGAGGCCGTGCCCCGGCCGCGTCAGATCCGGCGTCATCATTCCATTTTGCGGTTCGCGGAAACCATCAAAGAACATCCGCTCGATGCGGGCATGGTCGTGGAAAAACTCCATGTGAATAGCCCGTGGCACGGAACAGCAGACATGCAGGTGCATGCTCGGCCCGCAGTGCGAAGACAAAGGCACATTCGCCGACCAGCACAGGGCTCCGACCTCCAGGAAACCGCTAATGCCGCCGCAGCGGGTCGCATCGGCTTGGAGGACGGTCACGGCTCCGGAATCGATCATGCGCCGGAAATACCAGGCGGTGTAACCATACTCGCCGGCCGCGATGTCCATTCCAATCGGGGCGCGGCTGCGCACTTCATGGAGCCCTGCGAGGTTGTCCGAGCTGACCGGTTCCTCTAGCCATCGCACTCTTTGATCGGCGAATTTATACGCCAAACCGAGCGCTTGCATGACCGCGTAAGCGCCGTTAGCGTCAACGAAAAGTTCGCATGTCTCGCCGATCGCTTTGCGCGCCACATCAACCCTTCGCGGGTCATCTTCCGGGTTGCTGCCTACTTTCATCTTCACCATGGAGAAGCCGCGCTGCACCCAGCCACCCAACTGCCGTTGCAGCTGGTCATCGCTGTATGAGGTGAAGCCCCCGCTTCCATAGACCGGAATTCCATCACGCACCATTCCAAGGAGCTTGACCAGAGGCACGTCCAGCAACCGGGCACGCAAGTCCCACAAGGCGTTGTCAATTGCGGCAGCAGCCATTCTGGTGATGCCCGTCTCGCCCAGATTGCGCAGGTGACGGTAGACATCCTGGAGAATAGCTCCGTGTGAGAAAACATCGCGACCGTCAACCACTTCTTGCAAGAGGGTGTACACGAGCTTGGCGGTCGCGTCATCTGCGTAGGTGTAACCAAGTCCCGAAGTTCCACCCGCTTCGAGACGAACGAGCACCATGGTCGTGCTGTCCCAGGCGTAGGTGCCGTCCGCCTCGGCGGCGTCAGTAGGAATGGTGAAGACTTCCACCGTTGCTTTCCGTTATTTCGGTCTTTGCCTTGTCGAGCATTCGTGGTCTCAGAATTCGGTTAAGACATCCGCGCCCTTAGCGGTGACGGCTACTACGTCACAATGCCGCATGCCGCCGTATCCCTCGAAGTACGCGGCGGGCTCAATGTTGAACGTCATTCCTTCCTCAAGAACGTCCGGGGATTGCGGATGAATCCGGGGCAGCGCATTCGCATCGGCCGCAGCAAAGCCGACGCCATGGCCGGTCGAATGTTGAAAGGCCTCACCAAAACCATGCGCCGTCATTACATTTCGTGCAGCAGCGTCAACCTCTCGAGCGGCAACTCCCGGGCGGATCGCATGCAATGCGTTTTCTCTTGCCTCCGTGATAGCGGAACGCATCGCATTCTGTCGATCGGTCGGCGTGCCAGCTGTGTAGGTGCGGGTAATGTCGGTCCAATATCCGTCGGCGCAGGTGTTTGCATGGATCATCACCAGGTCGCCCGGCTCTATGGTGCGTTGTCGAGTCCGGGCGTAGGCGGCCGAAGCTCTGGCAGAGTTCGGACCCGACATGCAGAAAAAGAAGCCATAGCTACGCTGCACAAACTCCGCTTTGGGCGAGGCCTGGAAAGCTGCTTGAACCCTGGCCGCAACCTCAGCCTCCCGATCTCCGGCTCGTATAGCTAGGGCAGCGTTATCAAATCCGGAAGCCGCCACCGCGACCGCCTTGCGCATCCGCTCCAGTTCCTTGTGCGTTTTGCGGGATTTCAGATATTGCAGCGCATTGTCGCAGGAAAGGAACTTGGCGTCCGGAAACTGTGGTAGCAGCAACGCCAGAAGAAATGATCTAAAGCAGTGGCTTGAGGCATAGCTTGCTGGCTCCATGCCCGGCTCAACCGGAATGCCGATGGCGGCACGGGAAAGCCCGAGCCGCGAGCTCGCGGAGTGCAAAGGTCCGGCGATCGCCTCGATCGGCGCAGTAAGCGTGGCTAAGTCGGACTGTTTATAGGGCGTCAGCGAAGCCTCCGAACTGCGCTCGGCAAGTTCGACTTCGTCCTCTGGCAGTACCACTTGAACGTTGCCTTCCACGGTAAAGAGAGCGACGCTCCCTCCCATTACTGGCCAGTAGCCGGTCAATAACAGGACGTCACTCGCTGACCCGCACATCAGCGCGTCCAGACGCAAATCCTTCAGGACTTCGATGACGCGTCCTTTTCGCTCGGCGTCAATCACTCCGTGCAAATCGGGACTAAGCGATACTTTTGTCAAGACGAACTCCGCGCGACGGGCAAGCGGAACGCTCTTCATTCCGCCGCCTAGATCAACTATTCAGCTGCGCGCGCCTCCTGAACGGCCTGCTCAACTGAATTTAAAAATGGCTCCGCGTGGGCGTTCGACGGTCCTCGGCCGGAGAGCAGCACCTTCGTCGATATCTGCCTGCCATGAAATGCCACTGTTGAATCGAAATCTGCTTTAATCACGGTGCCGCTCAGATCGAGCCCCGCGTAAGCCCCGCGGGCACGTGAATACATGAGGACCTCAGATTTAAATTTCCCATCGGTGGAAGCTTGGGCTTGGCGCCCAACCGGACCCGCCGCAACTGACCCACCGGCTCCTAGCTTAAATTCGCTTTGCAGCATATCCTGCATCCCCTTCTCGTTCATTGCCAGCAGCACAACGTCAAGGCTTTCCACCCCAATTTGCAGCCCCCAGCTCCCACCCGTGATGGAGAAAAATGCGGGACTGCTCCAGCCGTTGGAGGTGCGGCAGGTCGCAACGCCCAGGCCATGGCGGGCGCGAATAACAAATCCGCCTTTGACCATGTCAGGCACGACGGCGACGCACTTAGCCGCATCGACAACCTCCTTGGGTATCGCGGCGTCCGGAGCGTCCATGAGTTGCTTCAAATCCTCCGGTTCCCGAAGATGCTCGATGGCTGCGGCTTTGTCGCCATATACAGTGTTTCCTGCAGACGTTGTGGTTACATGGTGGTGCGAGCACCCCACCACGAACAGAGTCGCCCGATGATTGCGATTGGCACTACCAGCTTTCTCATAACTTCCTCCCTCGTTGGAACGATCATCAATCCTCGTTTCTGAGATGTCCGAAGCACCCGAAGAGTTGGCGGAAATGCATCTTGTTTTCCAACCGCGCCACCGGAGTCTCAACGCATTACAACTGGCCCTCCCGTTGTGATCATCGTAGTAAACGAAATGAATGGAGGAACGTTGAATGCGTATCCGGGATGGCTGCACTTGCTCGCGTGGATTTACGGGTTCGTGTGGTTCGTCTGCGAGGTTTAGGGGATTCTTGCAGCCCCAGAAGTTGGGGACGATGAACCCGTGTGGCCAATCGCAGCTTTGTATTTCGACCCCATTTCTCTATGGCTACATCACTGAACTCGCCTGAAGATGGCCAAGCGAAAGCCAGCGCAAAGGCAGGTATGCCAGCTCAGGACGCCCGGATCGCATTCAGACTGCAGTTGCGTCCTTCGTTGTGGCGCAGGTTGACCTTGGGAGATGTGGTTAGAGAATATGGAGTTTTTGGTCTCAATGCAGGTGAACGATGTTCGCGGAGTCATTACTCATTACTTGCAAACTGATAGTTGATCAGGAAGAGCTGAAAGAATGAAGATGCCTGAGCGCAAAGAAAACTACCGTGAGTTGCAGGATCCGAAAGCTGCGTAACCGCGTCACCTGAATGCATCCTTCAATTTGATTTAACGCCCAGCGGAGGGGCCGCCGAATCAGAAGGCACGTCAAAATCGACGACTATGCTCTCATTGGCGATCTACACAGCGCGGCCTTGATCAGCCAACACGGCTCACTTCGGTGGCTTTGTTGGCCAGACTTCGACTCCGAAGCTTGCTTTGCCAGTCTGTTGGGGACTGAGGCCCATGGCTTTTGGTCGATTTCTCCGAAGACCACCGGAAGGGTCGCCAGGCGCTACATTCCCGGGACACTGATCGTCGAGACCGCGTACTCTCAAACATCCGGAGCGGTCGTTTCGGTCACCGATTTTATGACCATTGGTACCAAACATTCGTGTGTCGCTCGAATTGTAAGAGGCATCAGGGGGCGGATCCATATGAGGGCGGTTTTCTCTCCTCGCTTCGACTATGGCGCTGTCGAAGCAAGAATCGAAGCCGGAGGGAGAGGCTCGTGGAGCGTGGTTTCCGGACCGCATCGATTAACACTGCGAAGCGATGTGCCCCTAAGTTGCAGCCACGGGAATCTCATGGCGGATTGGTCGTCGAAGAACGGAGAGACGTATTACTTCACTTTGCAGTACAGTAACTCCTACTCGCAGAATGAGCCGCCGGCTTTGTCTGCCAAAGGGGCGCAACAGAAAACCACCCGCTTCTGGCGAGACTGGATCGCCCAGAGCAAGTATCGGGGTAAATACCGAGAACAGGTCGAGCGATCGCTGCTTACCTTGAAGGCCGTTACCTACGCCCCATCGGGTGGATTTGTGGCCGCGCCCACGACATCGCTCCCGGAGAAACTGGGCGGCATCCGGAACTGGGATTATCGCCTTTGCTGGCTGCGCGACACAACATTCAGCTTGCAAGGTTTGCTGGAATGCGGCTTCCGTCAGGATGCCCGAGCCTGCCTCGGTTGGTTGAGCCGCTCGGTCCAGGGAAACCCGAGTCAACTCAAGACCATGTACTGCATTACTGGCAAAAGAGAACACAGCGAATGGGTTGCGGATTGGCTGCCCGGCTACGCCGGGTCCTTGCCGGTCCACATCGGCAACAAGGCTTCGTCGCAACTTCAGCTTGACGTCTATGGCGAGGTGCTTGACTCTCTCTATCGCGCACGCTGCAAGGGTGTTTACCCACACCAAGATGAAAGTGGCGCATCGCTGGAAGTGCCATTACTCGAACATCTCGAGAAGGTCTGGAGCCAGCCCGACGATGGCTTGTGGGAATTTCGCAGCGGCCGGCAGCATTTTACCCAGTCGAAAGTCATGGCGTGGGTGGCGTTTGACCGGGGCATTCGCATGGCGGATGAGTTTGGAATCAAGGGGCCGGTGGACCGCTGGCGCAAACTACGTAAGGCAATCCATGCCGAAGTGTGTCGAAAAGGTTTCCACAAAAAAATGATGAGCTTCACCCAAACCTTCGGCCAGCATCACCTGGACGCCAGTCTATTACTTCTGCCCATCGTGGGCTTCCTTCCGATAGACGATGACCGTATTGTCGGAACGGTCAGCGCCATCGAAAAATATTTAATGCGCGATGGTTTCTTGTTACGCTACGACACCGAGCGAGTGGTGGATGGACTGCCCGCCGGAGAGGGAGCGTTTCTTGCATGCAACTTCTGGTTGATCGATGTTTACGTTCTGCAAGGCCGCCTCAAGGAAGCTCAGGCGCACTTCGAGCGGCTGCTTTCGATTCGAACTCAACTGGGCTTGCTGTCGGAGGAATACGATGAAGAGGACGGACTGATAGGAAATTTTCCCCAGGCCTTTTCTCACATTGGCCTGATCAACGCAGCGCTCAGCCTGGAGGCAGGAACTTCCGTACGTTTGCGTGATCTCAGGAAAGAACGGCGGTGAGAACGGCTGGCATCAAACCGCAGTCCTGAGGGCTGTTATGTGGTATGAAACCCGCTGAACCTGGCCGTGAATTCGGCGTTCCATTCGCTCTCAACAGCCCCGGTCTTGTACCCGTATTGCACCGAGGGCCCAGGACGCACACGGCATTTGTACGCTTCCGTACCGAGACTCCTCAAAAAAACATGGCACGTTTTCCTGCGCTTCCTGATTCTCTTTGCATTTGACTCGACAGCTGTGAGAATAACTATAGCATTCCGTTTTTGGAAACCGACTCACTAGGAAAAGCTCCGACCACAAGACATGTCTTCCCCCGCCACGATTTTATGTATAGACGACGATCTCGAGACCCTGAGTCTTCGCAAACAGTTGCTCGAAACTCACGGCTACAGCGTAGTCACGGCACAATCGGGTGCTGAAGGATTACAGAGATTTTCGGAGGCGCAAACCGTCGATCTTGTTCTGCTCGACTATGCCATGCCGGGCGGTCTCACGGGCGAGCAAGTCGCAAGGGAAATGAAGCTCCGCCATCCCGCCGTGCCCATTGTCATCATGTCCGCCTTCCCCGACTTGCCCGACACCTTATTAAGAATGGTAGACGGCTGCGTGCCCAAGGGCCAGGATCCTGAAATCGTGATACAGGCTGTCTCGACGGCGCTCGCGCCCCGGCGTAGCGAGCTGTAGGCCCGAGCTGACCAGATCGCTATCTTCTACAGGAAACACTGTATTGAGTAAAGTTCTCGATCGGGACTAGCCTGTCCCGTCACATGCGAAGTCAAGCCCCATCCTTCGGAGGCGGAGACGTCATTGTTTCGCACAAGCTTGGAGCCAGGCCCTACGATGAATTTGCCTTTTCCGCCGACCGTGCTTTGCGTGGAAGATGAGGAACCACAGCTGAAACTGCGCAAAGTGCTCTTCGAGTCCGCGGGATTCGAATTTCTTCAGGCGCGTACTGGCGTCGAGGCCCTGGAACTATTTCGCACTCGCGAGGTCAGCGCAGTGGTTCTGGACTATTGGATGTCTGGTATGAACGGCACCGTCATCGCGGAACAGATGAAGCGCGAACGCCCGACAATCCCCATCATCATATTGTCCGGATGGTCTTCCCTGCCCGGCGAGACCATCGGCATCGTCGATACATGGCTGGTGAAGGCCCGGGTGAGTCCCGAGCAGCTGCTCGACGAAGTCAACCGGCTGATCAAGTCGAGAACCGACGCAAAGAGTTAGGCTCGAATGGTCGAGTCATCGTGTCACTGAGACAGATGAGAAAGAAAATCGGCCGACTCTCGATTGCGACCGCAAGGCTCTTTTCTGCCGCGCTCCTCTTCCTCTTGTTCCTGGTAACCGGGCTTAACGGCCGGGCTCGGGCCGACACTCCGCAGTCAGGTCAGGCGGCGAGCAATCCGGTGAAGCAATTGAGCCTGGAGCAGCTCGGAAATATCGAAGTCACCACGGCCGCCAAAGAACCGGAGGAAGTCTGGAAGACGGCAGCGGCCATCTATGTGATTACCGAAGAAGACATCGAGCGTTCGGGAGCTACGACCATTCCGGATGCTTTGCGGCTCGCGCCTGGCGTGGAGGTCGCGCGAATCGACAGCAACAAATGGTCCATCGGCATTCGCGGATTCGGAAGCAGGCTCTCGCGGGACGTATTGGTCTTGATCGATGGGCGCACCGTCTATACAACGCTGCTTGCAGGTACTTACTGGGAAGTGCAAAGCGTGATGTTGGAAGATGTCGACCGCATCGAGGTCATTCGGGGCCCGGGCGGAACAATCTGGGGACCGAATGCCGTAAACGGAGTCATCAACATCATCACCAAAAGCAGCACCGAAACGCATGGCGCACTGGCCAGCGTGGGTGGCGGAAGTGTGGACCAGGGCCTTTTTAACGCGCGTTATGGTGGCGGAAACGGTAACGGGCTTGATTACCGTGTTTATGCGCTGGGCTTCGACCGCGGGCCGGAATTCCATTCCGACAGGGAGAATTACGATCGCTGGCGAGCCGCGCAGGGCGGTTTTCGCATGGATCTCGCCACCAACGGCCGCGACTCTTTTACATTGCAAGGTGATCTGTACGATGAAGGAGCGGGGGAGACGGTCACCGCGACCACCTATGCGCCCCCATACTCGCAGACGCTCACCGGGACCGCTCTTCTTTCCGGGGGCAATATTGTTGGGCGCTGGAAGAGAGTTCTAGGCGAGGGAAAAGATCTCCAGCTGCAGGCCTACTATGACCGGGCGAACCGCCGCGAACCCAACTTCGTCGACCTCCGGAATACGTTCGACGTCGACTTTCTGGATCGCTTTCGTTTGCCGGCGCGACAGCAGGTTTCATGGGGGATAGGGGCTCGTTTCAGCCAGGGCAATAACCCTGAAGTGGTTTCAGGACTTACATTCCAGCCCTCCGAGAGGACCGATCAGCTTCTTACCGCCTTTTTTCAGGATGAAATCGAGCTGGTGCCGAATCGTTTCTCCGTGTCCCTCGGAACCAAGTTGCTCCATACCAACTACGCCGGACTTCAGTTGCAGCCCAGCGCCCGCGTGCGGTGGACGCCGACCCAAAAGCAAACGCTCTGGGCGGCTTTTACCCATGCGGTACGAACTCCGTCGGCTGCCGAAAGAGCTTTCTCTCTCTCAGGTTTTATCGGAATCGATCCTACAACCGCGTTGCCCGCCTTCGCGCGCTTCAACGCGAATCCTGATTTCCGTTCAGAACAGCTCAACGGCAATGAGCTGGGCTATCGCCGCCTGTTCGGGCAGAAACTCTATGTAGACATTTCTGCCTTCTACAATCACTACAGTGGCCTCTTCAGCGAGGACATCACTGGCGGGTTCTTTATCGAGAGCAATCCGGCTCCCACCCATCTTCTCCTCCCCGCTCGATTCGGAAATGGACTTCTGGGAACCACCGAGGGAGTGGAAATCGCTCCCGAGTGGAGGCCGACGACTTTCTGGCGGCTGCGAGGGTCATATTCATTCCTGGAAATGCACTTGAAGAAGAGCCCAGGCTCGCTGGATGTGGGCACCGCGCCGTCGATCCAGGGCTCGAGCCCCCAGCACGAGGCGAGCATCCAATCCGGATTCGATCTTTCGAAAGCCTTCACCCTGGACCTCACCTATCGTTACGTCAGCGCTTTGACGGCGCTAAAAACGCCGGCCTATTCGACCGCCGACGCCCGTTTCGGATGGAAGGTCAGCGAACACGTCCAGCTGTCGGTTGTGGGACAGAATCTTTTACAGCCCTTTCACTACGAGTTCCCCAGTGACCCGGGTCCCAATGTAGCAATCAAGAGGAGCGTTTACGGGCAAATCACGTGGAAACGGTGATCGCCTTGCCGCAACCCGCATCGCTCAACCGCGCGTCCCGATCGCGAACTGTTGAAGCTCGGATACGTACTGCAAGCGAACTTCGCCGCAAGCGTCGAAGGCCGCTGCGCGTGGCTGTTCTGTCCGCATTGTTGGTAGGCGCAGCCCTTTGCGCGCAGGGACAACAACCGCATCCCACCGAATCTCAGGTCAAGGCCGCTTATCTCTTCAATTTTGGAAAATTTGTCCGGTGGCAGCCCGATCGGGAGGCCAGTCCGGATTCCTTCGCAATCTGCATCCTGGGTAAAGACCCGTTTGGCGAGACTCTCGATTCGACGGTGGAGGGCGAGAGCCTTGATGGCAGAAAGATCACGGTAAGAAGACTTGCCGGCCTCCAGGCGGCGACCGGTTGCGACATTCTGTTCATTGGCTCCTCCGAAGAAGACCGCTTGGCTGCAATTCTCGCGGCCGTCCGGCACCAGGTCGCGCTCACGGTCAGCGACATACCGCACTTCGCCGAGCGCGGTGGAATGATCGGCTTTGTCACCCAGCAGAACAGAATTCGCTTCGAGGTAAATCGCAGTTCGGCGGAGGAATCACACCTCCTTCTCAGTTCAGAGCTGCTGAAAGTCGCGGCCAAAGTGATTGACAAAGGTGTTTCGGAACCTTAACGATGCAAAGAAGGCCCGCAAACTCGATCTCGACCAGGCTCACGGTGATGAACATGCTGGTGAGCGTGGTGGCCCTGTTGCTGGCCTGCGTCGGGTTCTTCGCCTATGACCAATTCACGTTTCGGCAGGGCCTGGTGCGCAATCTTTCCGCGCAGGCGCAAATCATCGGATCGAACAGCGTTTCGGCGCTCATATTCGGCGATCCTCAGGCGGCCACGAATACGCTTTCCGCATTGAAGAATTCCCCGAATATCGCCTCCGCTGGCATCTTTGGCGCGGATCGCCGGCCGTTTGCGGAATATACGCGCGACGGTGAGAGTCGGTTGGTCAGCATACCGCCAATACCGTCCGGTTCTCCGGAAGCTCATTGGTTTGGCTCTTCGCATCTTCTGCTGGCGCAGTCGATTGTCTTCCGGGGCACGCCTGTCGGAACGGTTTATCTCAGGGCGGACCTGCGCGAAATAAATGACAGGTTGAAACGGTACGCCGCAATCAGCGCGATCCTGCTGCTCTTGTCGATGATTGCCGCGCTGCTGGTTTCATCGGTGTTCCAAAGGTCCGTTGCTATGCCCATCGTGAAATTGGCTGAGGTGGCGCGCAAAGTATCGCAGGACAAGAATTACGCGGTCCGGGCTGAGCCCACGCGAGAGAACGATGAACTGGCCCTTCTCATTGCCGCCTTCAACGAAATGTTGGCGCAAATTCAGCAGCGCGACACCTCCCTGCAACGGGCCCGCGACGAACTGGAGCAACGAGTGGCGGAACGAACTCGCGATCTGCTCTCCTCCAATCGGGAGCTCGAGGCATTTTCCTATTCCGTCTCTCATGATTTGCGCGCGCCGCTCGACACCATGAACGGTTTCAGCTACGTGCTGCAGAAGAACTACGCCGAGCAGCTCGACCAGAACGGCAAAGAGGCGCTGCTCAGCATACGCGCGGGGGCCCGGCGCATGTCCGAACTCATCGATGCCCTGCTGACCCTGTCTCGCGTCACCACCGGCAGCATGCATCGCGAAGAGGTTGACCTGAGTGCCTTTGCCCATTCTATTGTCGAAGAGCTACGCCGCAGCGCTCCCGATCGGAAATTGGAGTTCGTCGCGCCGGTCAAGACGAAAGCCTACGGCGACGCTCGCCTGCTCCGCATCGTGATGGAGAATCTGTTGCGCAACGCGTGGAAGTACACCTCCCGGCGTCACCAGTCGCGAATTGAATTTGGGCAGACGACCAAAGATGCTCAGACCGTGTATTTCGTGAAGGACAACGGGACCGGTTTCGACTCGGCGGCGGCCGCCCGGCTCTTCCAGCCTTTTCAGCGTCTTCACTCGGCGGCGGAGTTTCCGGGGGATGGCGTCGGTCTGGCTACGGTAAAGCGGATCGTGCAAAGACATGGAGGCGAAGTCTGGGCCGAGGCCGCCGTCGACCAGGGCGCCACCTTTTACTTTACCCTGGTCCCACGCCGGATCGACGCCCCGGCTTCGGGAGCATAGAGTTCTGTTGATTGATATAGAAATCCGGATCGTCGAAGTGGTGATCCACATTTCCTTATTTCCAATCCGAAAACGCAATGGGAGCCCTCAATGACCGACAATGCCCGAAGAGACTGGAAACAACTGGCACAGCTTGCCGCGGTCGAACGAGATCCGGTTAAGCTGCTCGAAATCGTAACCGAGCTGAATGCCGCTCTCCTGGAAAAAGAGTGGCAGAATCGCGGTCGACTCTCATCCCGACGCCTTCTTCTCGTCGACGATGAAAACAGCATCCGCTTGACCTTGCTGCCAGTTTTGCAAGAGCATGGCTTTGAGGTGGAGTTCGCAGCAACGGTTCAGGACGCGATTCGTGCCATTGCAACCCAGAAGTTCGACGCCCTCATTTGTGATCTCAATATCAGCGCGCCGGGTGACGGATTCGAAGTTGTCGGCGCCATGCGAAAAGCTGTCCCCCGCTCCGTCATCGTGCTCCTGACTGGCTACCCTGCATTCGAGAGTGCCGTGGCAGGCATTCATCACCAGGTGGACGAATATATTGTCAAACCCGTCGATTACGACCTTCTCATCGAGATACTGGAGAAGAAGCTGGCGGCTCGAGGACGTCCTTGATCTCGGGGGGAAAGTGGAGAGTTGTACCAAATTCGTATAAATACTTCAGTCGGCACTGCGCTCCAATCTCTAAACCGTAAATCAGTACTTATAGGGTGTGGTACAGCATCGGGTGTATTGCGGAATTTGAGTGAATCGGTAAGAGTGCAATGGGGAGGCGCCCTTTGGTCACGAGAATTCTTGTGGTGGATGACACCCGGGCCATTCGCGACGCGGTGCGCCTGTATCTCGAACCAGAGTGCGACTTGGAGATTTGCGGAGAGGCCGAAAATGGAAAGCTGGCCATTGATCGCGTGCGAGAGCTCGAGCCCGACGTGGTTCTCCTCGATCTCTCGATGCCCGTGATGAATGGGCTCGATGCCGCCCGTATTATCAAGTCCATCACCCCCGGCATTCACATCCTCATGCTTACCCTTCACACTTATCCAGGCCTGGCACTGGAAGCGCGCAAGGTGGGGATCGACCGGGTACTCTCCAAGGACGGGTCCGTCGGCCCCGATGTGCTGCAGGCTGTCCGCACCGTCATGGCCGCCTAGGCTACGGCTTTAATTCATCCCTCACGGTCCCGGCACGGCGATAAATAAATTTCAGCGGGTCGAGCCACATCCCTGGAGCTCGCCGCATCCAAGCTCCGGTTTCAAAATCCACATATCGGAGCAGTTATGGCAGACCAAGGGCTGAAGGAGTTGTACATCGAGGAACTGAAGGACCTTTACAACGCGGAAAATCAACTGGTAAAAGCGCTACCCAAAATGGCTAAAGCTGCCGCCTCGGACGAATTGCGGAAGGGTTTCGAGGAGCACCTGGAACAGACCAAGGAACACGTCGCGCGCCTGGAAGAGATATTCGAGGGGCTCGACGAAAGTCCGAAGGGCAAGAAATGCGCGGGCATGGAAGGGCTGGTGGAAGAAGGCTCGGAAGTCATGAAAGACGACTTTGAAGGCGCCGTGCTGGACGCCGCATTGATCGGGGCAGCACAACGAGTGGAACACTACGAAATCGCCGCCTACGGCACCGTAATCGCCTTTGCCGAGACTCTCGGCGAGAGCGACCACGTGTCGCTGCTGGAAGCGACTTTGTCGGAAGAAAAGGAAACCGACGAAAAACTTACCGAACTCGCCAAACAGATCAATCCCGAGGCGGTCAGCGGAGACCGAATCGAGCCGGTCTCGAGCCCGGCCTCCGACAAAAAGCGCGCCAAACGCATCGCTTAAGCGTGCAGCAAATGGCCTTTTGAACCGGCCCACGCCAGGAATCGCAGGCTTGTGGGCCGGCTTCTTTCAAACTTTCCGGGCGTAATCACAAGGAGTCTCAGCATGGCCGCGGAGAAATCAGAGAAGTGCGCACACCAACCTTGCCTTTGCCTTGTTCCCAAAGGCGAGAAATACTGCAGTCAGCTTTGCCAGGAAGCAGGTTCCCAGGAAACGGAAATTGCCTGCGACTGCGGGCATCCGGCTTGCGCGGAGTGAGGGTGTTTACAAGCGATCGCGGTGAGGTTCCAGGGAAACCGCAGGCGCCTTTCAGAGGCTAGGCGGGACCAGAATCGTCACGCGAACTCTCAACTATGTTCTCCACGGAAGCCAGCAGCTTGGCCGGTCCGTCCAACTTCGAGACTACTTCCCTGATGCCGGCGCTATGAGCCTCGTTCACAAGATGCTCGCCGGCGTGCATGGTGAACAAGACCATTGCCGTCTTTGGCGCGATAGAAGCGATCTTTCGCGCCGCCTCGAGACCGTTCATGACCGGCATCGACAGGTCCAATATGACCACATCCGGCGTGAGGGCCTTGACTTGTTCAACCGCAGCTGCCCCGTTTTCGGCCTCCCCGCAAACCTCCAGATCGCTGCGCTGTTCGAGCCAGGCCCGTAGCGACTGACGGATCGCAGGGCTATCGTCGACGATCAGGACTGAAGTAGACATTTCAACCGCCCGCGGAGGCCTATGCAGGTTGCCGGCTGTGGGACGACTAGCTCAATCGGCAATAAAGAGGATGCACCCCTGCATCATTGACCTGCGAGTGTGAAACAGCAATACCGTAGACACTGTACGCTACCGATCATAGTGATGTTCGCTATCCAAGACAATTTTCATATCTCGCGCACCTGCCCGTAGTTCAGAACGCTGACGATGACCACTCCCCCGACAATGTTTCCCGAGGCGAGCATCAACCATTGCAGATAGGTCCCCAGAGCGACCTGGCCGGCTATCATGGCGGAGATGATTTCGCTGCTGGTGACCACGCAGTGGGAGAACTTGCCCACGCCAACCACGAAAGTGAGAATCCAGACTACGGCGAGTTGGCCAATGGTCCACTGGCTCGCCGTCACCACCCAGGCAACCAGCGCAATCAGCCATCCGCCTATGACCCCACTCCAGAAAATATGCCCGGCCGGACCCTGCAGGGCATCGGTTCCGAGCTGCACCAATTGATTTGCGATGCCCGGGCGCAGCGCGCCCGACTTCACCGCCAGAAGAGCAAATAGAGTCGCGCCTACCAGATTGGAAGCCAGGACGACTCCCCACAGCCGGAGCACATGCCGAAGATGACGGCGCTCGTCCAGCACCAGAATTACAGGGTAGAGAGTGTTCTCGGTGAAGAGCTGGGCGCGCCCAATTATGACCGCAACGAAGCCGATCGGATACGCGAGGTACGACACCAGTTCCTGCCAGCCTCCCGGGCCGAGCATATCCCGGATCGAGGCAACCGATAAACCCGTCAGGCCGAGTGTCAATCCCCCCGCCAGCCCGGAGAACGCCAGAGTCGAATTGGAGCGTTTCAGCTCTGCGCGAGCGTCCTCCGCAACGTGGTGAAAGATTTCCGGCGCAGTGAGCCGTCGAGTTTCATCCCCCAGGTCTTCTACGTGCTTGACGGCGGTCTTCGGCATCGCGACTTAGATTCGGACTTGACAGCTGGGGTGGCACGAAAACCCAAGTGCAGGAAATTAAAACGCTATTGTCTACGATGTGGACGAAGCGAAGACGATTTCAGTGCGCTGCCGTTCAAGAATCGACATTCCCCTCTGAAACTGCGCGGCGAGTCTTTCGTCACGCGCCAAAGGCGAGAGGCAGGCGCCCAGCTTCAGCGAAGTTGAGCGCCCGCCTGGCGGGGGAAAAACGGGGTATATAGGCGCAGCATATCGAGCGGGCTCCGAAGGCGCCATCCGGTTTAATTGGTAATCTCACTTCCTGAAATCCTGTAGCCCACGCCACGCAACAAAAAACCGGTGTGGAAATCTCAGCCCGGCCCCGGTACGCGATATTACCCAAAGCCTTACAGAGAAGCCCCGATAGATCGCGGAATGCGTCTTCGGCGAGAATAATCTGCCATTACTACGGCAGCGTTGGGCTTTTAACGCAAGCCCCAGGTCAAGCGGCTGTGCTATCACGCAGCCCGGAAGGAAGTGTGTCCTACTATGCGAATCGCCCAGGTTGCACCACTCTATGAGAGCGTTCCGCCAAAACTTTACGGCGGCACCGAGCGGGTAGTTTCCTATTTGACGGAAGAACTGGTCCGGGCGGGCCATGACGTAACCCTTTTTGCCAGCGGGGATTCGCTTACCGAAGCACGACTGGTGCCTTTATGCAAACAATCGCTGCGGCTCGCGCCAGATTTCATCGATCCCTTGACCCATCATTTACTGTTAGTGGAAAGCGTCCTCGACCAAATAGACAATTTCGACCTGGTTCACTTTCACATCGATTATCTGCACTATCCGCGAAGTCCATACCAGCAGGTGCCCACTTTGACCACCTTACACGGCAGGCTGGACATTCCGGACCTGGTGCCTTTCTACCAGAGATTCCGAAACATGCCCGTAGTCTCCATCTCTGACTCCCAGCGCGCACCGCTGCCCTGGTTGAACTGGCAGGGAACCATTTATCACGGTATGCCGGTTGATAGCCTCAGGTATCAAGGCGCAGCGGGAACGTACCTGGCTTTTCTGGGCCGTATTTCGCCAGAGAAAGGTGTGGATCAGGCGATCCAGATTGCCCAAATGGTTGGGATCGACCTGAAGATCGCCGCTAAGATTGATCGCGCCGACCAGGCTTACTTTGAAGCGGTAATCAAACCCCTCTTGCGCCAACCGGGAGTCGAGTTTGTGGGCGAAATCGGTCATGCCGAAAAGGACGAATTCTTAGGAAGGGCCATCGCTTTGCTGTGTCCGATCCAATGGCCAGAACCGTTCGGCCTGGTGATGATAGAGGCGATGGCCTGTGGCACGCCGGTAATCGCCTATCCCCGCGGCTCCGTCCCCGAAATCGTGGAGCACGGGGTTAGCGGGTTTATCGTCGGCGATGCGCGAGAAGCGGCGCAGGCGGCGGTGGCGGCCCTCGCGCTCAGCCGCGGTCGCTGCCGGAAATATTTCGAACGGCGTTTCAGTGCGGCCCGAATGTGTCAGGATTATCTGGCCCTGTACCGGCAAGTGCTCTCCCCGGCACCGGTCCTTTCCACAACGGCGTCGTCTTCTTCAGGACCGCTGGTCGGCGGCCGGATTCCGTCGCTGTTCCGCCGAGGCTTTGACTTGGACGAGAACAAAATAGAGACCTAAGAACACTGCCCGGGCGCTCAGAAAGTGCGGGACGCGCGCAAAAACCACGTTAGCGGGCACCCAGCTCGTGAGTCTTCCCAGACAGCCGGGGGAAAGCGGTGCATCGGTAATTTACTGTATTGCCATCGCGCGGCGGGTCAGCGACACTCATTAAACTTCAGACCCGAGAGAGCGCTCCATGTCACCCTTAACGCTGCAGGAAGTGATCGATCGTGTCAATAATTTCCCTTCCGCCCAGAATCCCCGGCCGTCCGGCTATCACTTCGAGAGTCGCTTGCATGGGCCCGAGGTTTACGTTCCTCGTGTCACCATGTTTTTCGCCGGACTATTGTTGGGTGCCTTTCGTTCCTCTGAACCTACGGCGGCGGCACGAAAGGAAGACCATTCACAGTCAGTTTCATCGTAAGTGTCGTTCGCATAAGCGACGATTGGGCGGCTCATAGCACAGCCCGTGCGGGCTAATTTTCATCAACGTCCTCGCGCCATTGGTACGGCGTTTTCACTCCAGAGATACAGCATGGACCGTATTGACGGCAAAGGGGTCTGCCCTGATAAGACGTAGGTGTTGTATTCAGCTGTTGTCCCACCGGCTGTCCTAGCCAAAGGAGCGACGTTATGAGCCACTTGCGCATTCTGGTTGCTGATGACCACGAGATCGTACGCCGCGGATTGGTTTCCCTTATCAAGACACACCCTAACTGGGAGGTCTGCGCGGAAGCAGAAAACGGACGTCTGGCGGTCGAGAAAGCCAATCAGTTGAAGCCCGATATCGCCATCCTCGACATTGGGATGCCTCTATTGAACGGCCTCGAAGCAACTCGTCAGATCGTGCGAGAGCATCCAGCCGCCAGGGTCCTGATTCTGACCATTACCGATACCGATCAAGCGGTACAGGCAGTGCTGAACGCCGGCGCTCGCGGGTTCCTCCTGAAATCCGATGCCGCCCGGGACCTGGTGATGGCAGTGGAAGCGCTGGAACAGAACAAGACCTTCTTTACCGCCCGGGTGGCAGACCTGGTATTGTCCGGCTTTCTGGACAAAACGCCGCGCTCCGCCAACAATACTCCCGGGCTTCCCGCTCTTACCTCGCGCGAGCGCGAAGTGGTGCAGCTTCTGGCTGAGGGCAAATCGACGAAGGAAGTAGCATGCCATCTCAACCTGAGCGTCAAAACGGCCGAGACCCATCGCAGTAACATTATGCGCAAGCTGGGACTCCACTCGGTCAGCGAACTGGTGCTGTACGCTGTGCGGAATCAGATCGTGCAGGTTAATGTCGGCGCTCCTTTTCTTTCCGCCGGCACGGCAAATGCGACGGAAGCCGGTCTGAACACTCCAAAAACCTAACTGTCCTCCGTCACTTGCTTCTTTGGGAGAGCGAATGAGTCTTGCCAGATCCCGCCTCGAGTTGATACCAGCCCTCGCGCACACACCGAGTCATACTCAGGATGGACATGTCGTGCAGTTGTACGCCAATGACAGCTTTTTAATTGATGTTTTGACCCGATTCATCGGCGGCGCGCTGGCAGCGGGGGATGCCGGCGTAGTCATCGCCACAAAATACCATCGCACCGAGCTTGAGAATCGGCTATCGGCAAACGGGGTAGACACGGCTAAGGCGGCTATGCAGGGGCGGTACATCGTCCTGGATGCGACCGATACTCTATCCCAGGTCATGAACGCAGGCGTGGTGGACGAGAACCGCTTTCGCCTAATGGTCGGAGAACCTTTAACCCGGGCCGAAAGGGCTGTGGCTCCCAACCAGGGTCATGTCGCTGTGTTCGGCGAATTGGTTGCTCTTCTTTGGGCCGAGGGCAAGACGGCCGATGCGATTCGGCTCGAGCAATTCTGGAATGACCTGGAAAAGACTCACGCCTTTTCTTTGCTATGTGCCTATCCCATCGCCGGTTGCAGTACTGAGGGTCACATTGAGCCATTCCTGAAAATGTGTGGCGAACACTCAACCGTGATTCCCAGCGAAAGTTACCTGATGCTATGTAATGAAGAGGAACGCCTTCGCGGGGTTGCCGACCTCCAACAGAAAGCTCAGGTACTCGAAAGGGGGCTGGCATTGCGGCACAGCGAGGCGCCTTTCCGGCTGCTCGTGGAAGCCGTGCAGGACTACGCCATCTTCATTCTGAATCCGGAGGGCAAGATCAGTAGCTGGAACATCGGTGCGGAACGTATTAAAGGATACAAGGCGGCCGAGATCATAGGCCGGCACTTTTCGGCCTTTTACCCGGAGGAGGACGTGCGAAATGGCAAGCCAGCGCGGGGATTGGCAGTTGCCGCACGGGAAGGACGGTTCGAAGATGAAGGCTGGCGGGTACGCAAAGACGGATCCCGGTTTTGGGCGAATGTGATCATCTCCGCCATCAAGGACAACTCTGGCAAGCTTCTGGGTTACGCAAAAGTCACCCGAGATGTTACCGAGCGAATGCAGGCGCAGCATTCGTTGGAACAAGAAGTTGCCGAAAGACGGGAAGCGGAACGTCGATTTCGAGATTCAGAACAGTCGCTGCGGCGATTGTCGCTCCACCTGCTTCGCACCCAGGACGAAGAGCGCCGACGCATTGGAAGGGACCTGCACGACACGCTGGGGCAGTATCTCGCTGTCCTGAAGATGAAGCTGGATTCGGTCGCATCGCAAATCGGACAGGGTGAGATGGCCCAGGAATTCGACCAGTGTATCCGCCTGATGGATGACTCCATCAAGGAGGTTCGCACTGTTTCTTACCTCTTATATCCTCCCATGCTGGAGGAGATGGGCCTCAAATCCGCGATACCGTGGTACCTGGACGGCTTCTCCAGCCGGAGCGGAATCAAGACTACCTTCGAGGTCCCGACCGAGTTTGATCGCCTGCCTCGAGAGTCAGAGTTGGCTCTGTTTCGCGTTCTTCAGGAAGGGCTTACCAATGTGCACCGGCACTCCGGGAGTCCGACGGCACACGTTCGCCTGTTGACCAGGGACGGAATGGCGATTCTGGAAATCGTAGATCAAGGAAGTGGAATTCCAGCAGAACTCCTGGCGGATTTTTGCCGGGATTGGACGGGCGGGTTGGGGATTGGAGTGCGGGGCATGAACGAACGGATGCGCCAACTCGGGGGCAAGCTGGAACTCGTTGCGGGAAAAGTCGGGACGATCTTGACCGCAATGGTTCCCGCAGAAAAATCTGATCGAGCCGGGAGTGCCCGGAGCGGAAAGTCCCGATAAGCTTTTCCGGCACCGCCGAGACTTTCGGAAACAGAATTGGAGACGATGCCTCCGCGGATCTTGCTGGTGGACGACCACGAAATCGTACGCGAGGGCATTCGCACACTGATGGCGCGATCACGACCTGACTGGGAAATATGCGGCGAAGCGGGAAACGGAGAGGAAGCCGTGGAGGCCGTAAAGTCCCTGAAACCTGACATCGTCATTCTCGATATCACGATGCCCAAAATGAGTGGCCTTGAAGCCGCGCCACGAATCGCCAAACTGGGTCTGGGGTGCCGGGTCTTGATGTTCACCATGCACGACTCGGAAAGACTAGCGAGCGAAGTTCGCCAGGCCAAAGCTCAGGGACTGGTCCTCAAGACTCAAGCCACCCGTGATCTCATCCGTGCCGTGGACTGCCTGCTCGCCGGCGGCACTTTCTTCCCCTCGCCGCCAGATGCTTCGAGCTAGAGCCGGGGCTCATTCCAGGCCCAGGGCACCATTATATTGCTGCATGATGGCTTAGCATTCACAGGCAAAGTCTTCCAGTCGTTTGCGATTCATGATCGTCACTGCCCCGTGGTTGTACTCGATGCTCCGTTCGCGCTGCAGAAATCCAGCCGCCAAACTCACGCTGGAGCGGTTGGTGCCCAGCATGGTGGCAAGAAAGTCATGAGTGATGTACAAGACCCTCGAATCCACCCGGTCCTGGGTCATCAGCAGCCAGCGCGCGAGGCGCTGTTCGAGGTCGTGCAGCCGGTTGCACGCTGCCGTTTGGGCGACTTGCATCCCCTGCAGGACGGCATAGCGGTTCAACAGCAAGCGGAGGTGGGGAGCCGATTCCAATGTGTTTCGCAGGGCTTCGACGGCTATGCGAAACCCGTTCCCTGAGATTTGCACGATCGCTTGCAGCGGACTTCTGCTTAATCCCACAGCTGCCGGCACTCCGGTGAAACCCTCATTTCCTACGACCCCTGCTTCTGCGGTTTTTCCGTCTTTCATCGCCACCACCAGGGAAATCAATCCACGATTGGGAAGGTATGCGAACTCCAGTTTCTCGCCCGCTTCGTGGAGAACCAGATGGTTGGGTAACTCGACATATTCGAGGTGAGGACGGAGCCCGTTGAATTCACCATCCACCATAGAAAGCAGAATCACATTGCCGGCCGGTTTCCCGGCGCCGCTGGTCCGCTCACTAGGCTGCAGAACTCGGGGATGTTTGTCCTTCACGAGCGATCCGTGGAACACTCAAGGAGAAATCTAGCCATTCTTTCCTTTCGCGGAAGCCCCGCCTTTCAGTCGTCGCTCCTTGGCTTCCAACAACCGGTTAATCTGCGCTATCAGCTCCATGAGTTTTTCCGGATCCTGCTCTTCGGCAGCCTGAGCGCAAAGCTCCATCCATTTTTCCTTGTTGTTTTCCATTCAACGCTGGCCCTCTCGGGGAAAATGTTTGTACCACGTCAGGTCAGGGTAAGAGTGTTCGATGCCGGACGGTCAGAATGACCAGGATTCCCCGGGCTCGAACAGCTCAAGGACGGAGACCGCCCTGCGCTTTTGGCCAATATCCATGCGGTTATTTTCAACGGGCGCAACCTCGGCACCGCCCTCCTGATCTGCATCAGGCGCAGCAAGGTCAAGCATAACCAGGCCCGGTGCAACCAGGGCAGCCGAAACCAGTCCAGCGTCTCGTAGAAACAGGGAGGCTGCACTCAGCTGTTGATCCCGCTTCGTCTGATCTGGCTCAGCCAAGGCGCTCCACACCATCTCCAACCATTTCGTGAGGTTCGGAGTCTTCATCTTGGTCACTCCATTCCAAGCCGTTCATACTTATCAGCACAATGATTGCCATCCCTTTGTTTGAGCGGAGTACTTTGACCGACAGGCTGGCGCGCGGAAGTTTTACGCCGAAACCGGGGAAATCTGTCGTACAGAGAGAACTGCACCTTGCGTTCGCTCCAGAACGCATGTCTCCGTTCTCGACGGAGTCGTGAGGAATCCTAAAAAACCAAACCCCTCGATCTCGAGAGGTTTGGTAGCGACAGATTTTGTTCTGCCCTAGCTTGCGCGCGGCATGGGCCGATCGCTCTTGGAGAAATCGGCGCTGGCCTCGCCTGCGGACGCCACATCCTGCGCGCCGCTGCGTTCCAGAATGTCCTTGGCCTTCTTGGTCCACTCCGAACTATCGCTGTGGACCGAAAGCAGGATGCCGCCATCCTTGATCCGGCCTTCGTAGCGCTTAGCTTCGTACTCCGGAATGCCCATTCCTACCAACGCCCCGGTGATACCGCCAATGGCTCCGCCCACACCTACGCCCGCCAGCGCAGCCACAATGGGACCTGCGGCAATAAAGGGACCCACACCAGGAATTGCTAGTGCGCCGATGCCCGCCAGCCAGCCCAGCGTCCCACCTACGACAGCACCCGTGCCAACTCCTGCGGCCGTACCCTCGGGGGCCTTGGTGTTTTTTTCCGCAGCAAAATCCTTGCTGCCTTCGTTGTAGGGAAACAGAACCGAGATGTCGGTGTTCCTGAAACCCTCTTTTTGCAGCATGTCGACCGCGTATTCCACAGTCACGCGGTCCTGATAAATGCCAAACACTGAAGTATTCTTGCCTGCCATGATGATCTCCTTGAGTCGTCGTTTTGCGACGATTGATTTACGAATTGACTTGCGATAACGGCTTCCGCTCAACCCTACTGTTACTTCGATCGCACCTGAATTTCGCTGCTGACCTTATCTGCGCCAGCAACTTGCGCGGCCTTGGCTTCGACCGTTTGCTTTTCGTTCTCGGAATCCACCGGCCCCTTCAGGGTCACCATGCCGTTTTGCGCAATTACCTTGATGTTGCGCGCATTGCTTGACAGGGATTTGTCTTTGACGATGGCCCGCCGGATTTGCTGCGCCAGTTGGCGATCGGCGGGATTCTCTTTCTGGTTGTCAGCCGTGGGTTCGGACCGGTTCCGGTCCCGTTGATTCACCTTTGTGTTGTCGGCCGCGGGCGGAGACTGGTTCGTGTCTGCGTCCTGTCGCGCCCACAGCATGGTCAGGCTGCCCATCAATACCAACTGGGCCACCAGTCCCATCACTACATTTCGTTTCATGGTTTCACCTCGCTGCACTTGGATGGCGCCGCAGGCTCCGGTGGATGGCTGAACAAAATGCTGATCCTCTCATCCGCGAATCGCTGTTGAAGGCAGGCGGAGAGATGCAACTCCTGAGGGGAGTCGCTTCATCTCAATCGCGTTGGCATTCTTGATCAGGAGGACGCAATGAGCATCTGGACCATATTATTCGTGGTGTCTATTGATTGCCTGGATCGCCGGTTTCACCGTGTTCCACGTGGCCGGCGGGTTAATTCACCTGCTGCTGGTGTTTGCTGTAATTTCCCTGATTTTGCATTTTGTGCTGGGCGCCCGTACCGCTTGAAGTTCCGAGGGCGCTACCCCTCTTTCCTCTTCGCGCGGGCGTGAGTGCAGTACGGGCACGCCCTCCCATTCCTGGCACGCCATCACTCCCGAATCTGAGATTCGATCTTCTGGAAAATGGTAGTCGAGACCCACGCGCGGATAAAGAATCTGGTCGCGAACAACTGATCGAGCACCGCCGCCGTCATAGAGCGCGCGTCACCACTCATGCCGCTCGAGCCCACCCCGACATCGGTAGAAGCAACAGAGCAAGCTCTCTTGCCCGAAGCACTGCCCCCCGCCAGAGCTGCCGCGTCTGCCGGGGACGATTCCATTGAAGAGGCTGAAGTCCTTCAAGCCTCCATCAAAGCTGGATCGGCGGCGCAGATTGTGGTGGCCGTCATCGCCGTGATCGGGCTGGTTTACCTGCTCAAAGCTCGTCATGGTAACGACGCTGTTCTCAATCCTGCTGGCCTTCGTCCTGGAGCCATTCGTGAGCCGGCTCGCCCGAATCGGGTCTCCCCCGAACCCTGGGAGCGTTACTGGCTGTCGCGCTGATGGTCGGAATGGCGGGAGGTCTGACCTACTTCTTCTATAGCCGCGCCGTCAATTTCGCCACTCAGCTGCCGAGATATTCGGGGAAGATTCGCTCTGCCCTGGCGGGTATACGGGCCCAGACCAACCAGATCGAGGAGAGTACGAGGTCGGTCATCGCCTCTCCGAACGTGGGCAAGCCCCCGGTACCAGTCGAGGTCCGAGATGCTCCCGGTCTATCGAGTCTCATTTCCTCGGGCAGCGGAACTCTGGGCGAAGTCCTGCTGGCTATCGGCATAACACCTTTCCTTGTGTACTTCATGCTTACATGGAAGGACCACGCTCATTCCGCGACGGTGCGCCTCTTTCCCAAGGAACATCGTCTGGTGGCCCACCGCACAGTGGGCAGAATATCGACGATGATTCGCAGTTTCATTGTGGGCAATGTCCTGGTCGGACTGGTGAGCGCGGTTGCCAGTACCCTCGTGTTCTGGCACCTCGGCATTCCGTATTTCTATTTTCTCGGCGTCATTACCGGCTTTGTCAGCCTGATTCCGTACCTGGGAGTATTCCTGGCGCTGCTTCCGCCGCTGGCCGCCGGCATGGGAGTGGTCGACAAAACCGGTGTCGGGATCATCGTGGTCACCGTGATCGGACTTCATCTTCTGTCCATGAATGTTCTCTATCCCAAGATCGTGGGCAAGCGGCTGCGTCTGAATCCGCTGGCGGTCACGCTGGCATTACTTTTCTGGGCATGGATTTGGGGAGCGATGGGTCTGCTGCTGGCCGTGCCTCTGGTGGGAGCGACCAAAGATCGTATGCGATTACGTTGAACCGCTCCGCGGACTTGGCGCCTGGCTGGGCGACTGATGCATGCGCTCCCGCGTGAAAGCGGAATTTCCGAATGCAGTCTGGGAGGAGTGAAGTGATTGCCCTAGCTCCGCAAGTGAGTCATCGCGACGACGCGAGCCTTCGCCTCATGAGGCTGGTCGCGTCCCTCTGTCTGGTCCCGGTACCGCTGATGGCTCAGAACAATCCTCGCGCGCTGGTCTTGAAAATGGTCCAGAACGAGTTGGCCTCTCAAAGGCAGCCGCGATATTGGATGTACCTGGATAGAGACGGTGAACCAGAAAAAACCGAGGTGGACAGGGTCATCCAGTTGCCTCAGTGCTGGGTCTCGTGGCCTGTCTCCATCAATGGGCACATGCCCAGCGACGACGCAAGAGAGCACGCTCGCGAGCAAATAGAGAAATTGATCAATGACCCCGACGCCAGGAAGAAGAACCGGGACCAGATTGACTCCGATGGGCACAAATCCGCTGCCATGCTGAAAATGTTGCCTGATGCGTTTCTGTTCTCCCGAGATGGACGCGTGGGCAAGTCCATCAGGCTGAAGTTTCGCCCCAATCCGAATTACGACCCTCCCAGCAGTGAGGCCAAAGTATTCCACAGCATGGAGGGCGTATTGCTGATTGACGCGAAACAGACCCGCCTGGCCCGGCTTTCGGGGAGACTGGTCTCGGATGTGGATTTCGGTCTTGGAATTCTCGGCAGGATCGAAAAGGGAGGTACCTTCGAAGTTGTGCAATCTGAAGTCGCCCCCCAGGACTGGGAGGTGTCGTTGCTCGATGTGCACATTTCCGGTCGCGCCCTGTTCTTCCACACCATCGGGGAACAGCAACACGAGGTCAGGAGCCAATTCGAACCGGTTCCCCTAGACTTAACGGCGGCGCAGGCGGCTTCGATCGCAGCCAGAGACTCGAAGGAGGCTTTTGCGGTATCGCACGCTTCACAATGAGGTTCAAATAATCTCCGATGCCCACCCAACTAACCTATCGTGGAATGAATGCGCTCTTCCTGGCCGGCTGGTTGCTTTTCGCTGCCGGCCGGGACGTAGCCTTTGCCCGTCAGCCAAACCGGGCGCAACAAGGGCCCGCCCCGGTTACGCAACCCGCGCCGCTGACGCCTTCGGTACCGCCCTCGAAAAACCGGCCTGCAGCCGCGGTCCCCGATCAGGGCAAAGCTACCGCCAGTCCCAAGCAGCGCGCCTGGCAAATCCTTGACGACGCATGCACCGGCGACAAGACCGGCGATCGGGCTACGGCAATTCATGTGTTAGGACTGATTCCCAATGACGCGAAGGCCACCAGACTCGCCGAAAAGGCCTTGACCGACGAAAAGACTGAAGTGCGCGCGGCCGCCGCCGCCGCGTTGGGCATTATGAGGTCACGGTGGAGCATTCCCAGGCTGAGAGCCGCGATGGACGACCAGGATCCATCCGTGGCCCTGGCAGCGGCTCACGCCCTCGACCTGATGCATGATAAGTCGGCGTTCGAGGTGCACTTCGAAGTGTTGAACGGTACGCGAAAGTCAGGAAAGGGTCTGATCGCATCACAGCTGTCGGTCTTGCACGATCCAAAGAAAATGGCAGAGCTCGGCTTTGAAGAGGGTATTGGGTTCGTCCCTTTCGCAGGCATCGGTTCGGAAGCCATCAAAGTCATTCGGAAAGATGATTCGTCGCCGGTTCGTGCCGCCGCCGCCAAGGTGCTGGCCCGTGATCCGGATCCCGAGACGACCAAGGCGCTGGAGGAAGCGGCAGGCGACAATAGCTGGATTGTTCGGGCGGCCGCGCTTGAGGCCCTCGCCAGGCGAGGAGTTCCATCCGCGCTAGGGACGGTCGAGCCGTTTATGTCGGATGATAAAGGCGCAGTCAAATTCACTGCGGCTGCGGCTGTGGTCCACCTTACGGCGATCAAAGAAGCCCACAAGAGGAAGCAAGTGAGCGTTGCGACTCCCCTGCGTCACTGATTTCGCGCCCAGCGCAGCCAGCAAATCGCTGTTTTTCCGCGCCTACCTATCTACCCGCGGTGCCCTGACTCACAGCTCCTGGCCGGGAGCGCCGCCATTTAATACCTGGACTTGGTTTCGCGCTTTTGGTGGTTCGAAGCGGGGCTGGATTCTGTTCAATGGCCGTTCTGTTGCGTAGTTTAGCGTGCGCCAAATTGGCCCGTTGTCCCATCCAGACCAGCACCAGCAGACTCAGCACCATGCAGATAGCGATACGGATTGTCATGGACGTACCCCACCTTCGCCGCAAGGTTGGCAGTTTGTGATGACCTCGGCATACTCATGGGATGCCTGGGATAGAATTCCCTTAATCAACGACGACTCGCCTGACCCTGCGCCAGGCTGCATGCCTGACAGAGTTACAAAGACCTGACGTCTACATATTCACCTTTCTCATCGTAGGGTGGCCGCCGTATTGCCCTCGAGACTCCCCAATGCGATGCTCGATGCTGGAGGGCAAACAAATGTCAGAGATGAGCAGGCGGCTACTGGTCGAATCTAATGACGGTTCTCCAGCCAGGGAATATCGTACCGCCGGCGAAAAGGTGGAAGTCCGAACGCTCCCCCTTGAGGGCGGCTTGGCTAAGCGGGCCGAAAGTCTCTGGCGACAGCTGACCCCTGAACAGTTGAGCACTCACGTAGAACGTAATACCGTCGTCGCCAAGTGGCTCGAGCGTCGTTTAGGGTGGAGACGGCTGCTCCGCGCCTGCGTAGGCGAGTCGCTGTTTGCCAGCCCCACTGCGGGGACATTAGGCAATTTCCCTTCCCACTGAAGCCGGGGTGAGATTTTCTCTAAGAAAGCTATGCGCTTCCGCCCGCGGATCTTGTCTACAGTAGATACTGTATATCCTTGCTGATCGCGCTTTCGCTAACATGGCGTGCGGCCGCTCCCTCACCGATGTTTCGTTCTCGGGGGATGAACGACGAACGGTTTCAGTTAACCAGTCGTAGGCAGCAATTTCAGGTGAAATGCGCGTTCCGGGGAAAAGATAAATGCCTGGCCAGATCCTCATTGTGGACGATCACGAGATCGTCAGACGCGGACTCCGGTCTCTCCTCTGCTCTCGTCCCGAATGGCAGATTTGCGGCGAGGCCGCGGATGGTTTAGAGGCGGTCGAAAAAGCGAAACTCCTGCGGCCTGCCGTTGTCTTGATGGATATATCGATGCCGCGCATGGACGGCCTCAAGGCTACTCGGATCATCCGCCGAGACCTACCCGAATCCAAGGTCATCATCATCAGCCAGAACGATCCGGTGGTAGCGCGTCGCCAGGCTGAGGAGGTCGGGGCATCGGCCTATGTTTCCAAAAGTGATTTATCTCGACGCTTGCTGCCCACAATTTCCAGATTTCTCTTCCCTCAAGAAACGAGCGCGCCCGCAGCGGAATCAGCTCCGCCCTCATCCGCGCCAGACTGGCTGGCGGGCGGCGGAACACTGGGCCAGCTCATCCGCCAGCACGATTGGTCGAAGACGCAGCTCGGTCCCTTGGAAGGCTGGCCGCAAAGCCTGAAGACCGCGGTCAATCTCATCCTCAACTCGCAGCACCCTATGTGGATCGGTTGGGGCCCGGAGATCACGTTTCTGTATAACGAGGCCTACATCCAGGTTTTGAGTTCCGCCAAACACCCGTCGGCCCTGGGCAAGCCCGCGGCGGAGGTGTGGCCCGAAATTTGGGATATCTGCGGGCCCCTGGCCGATAAAGTCTTCCAGCAAGGCGAGGCCTCTTTCCTGAATGACGTTCGCCTTTTCATGAACCGCGGCGACTTCCTGGAGGAAACCTATTATTCGTTTTCCTACAGCCCGATCCGCGACGAATCCGGGAAAGTAGCCGGCTTGTTCTGTCCCTCGACCGAAGTCACCCCCAAGGTCGTCAATGCCCGGCGACTGCGCACCCTGTCGGAGCTCTCGGCTCGCGCGCTGGTGCAAAAGACCACCGAGGCGGCATGCGCTTCGGTCGCTGCCTCGCTGGCAAATAACCCGGACGACATCCCGTTTGCCCTGCTCTATCTCATCGATGGCGAAAATAACTGTGCTCGCCTGGAGCAGAGTTGCGGGCTTTCCCAAGCCAGCGACGCTCTGGCGCCTCAAACCATCGACCTGGCCGCTGAAAACAGTCAGCCGTGGGTGTGGCCGCTGTCCGAGGTACTGAAGACCGGGGTTTCGAGGGTGGTTTCCGTCAGGAGCGTCGAAGGGCTACCTCTCGGAGTCGCGCAACAGCGACTCTCGGAAGCCATGGTGCTTCCGGTAACATCGCGGGGCGAGGGCGGCACCGTCGGGGTCCTGGTGGCCGGAGTCAATCCCGCCCGCAGACTCGACGCGGAATATCGCACCTTCTATGAGCTGGTCGCGGGCCAGATTGCAACCGCCATCCAGAATGTGCGCGCCGCTGAAGAAGAGAGGAAACGGCTGGAAGCCCTGGCCGAGATTGATCGCGCCAAGACTGCATTCTTCAGCAACGTGAGCCATGAATTCCGCACGCCGCTCACGCTCATGCTGGGTCCGGTCGAGGACTTGCTGGCCAGGAGCTACACCGGACTCTCCCCGGCGGCCAAGAACCAGCTCGAACTGGTGAACCGCAACGGATCTCGCCTGCTCCGGCTGGTAAATACTCTGCTGGATTTCTCGCGCATTGAAGCGGGCCGCATGCAAGCTATCTATCAGCCCACCGATCTTGCGGCGTTCACCGTTGAACTCGCCAGCGTCTTTCGTTCGGCGACCGAGAAAGCCGGACTGCGGCTTGAGCTGGACTGTCCGAGGCTTGAGCGAGCCCGTCTTTGTGGACCGCGACATGTGGGAGAAGATTGTCCTCAACCTGATCTCCAATGCTTTCAAGTTCACCTTCGAGGGCGAGATCGCCGTCGGCTTTGACCGCGGTGGGAACCAATGTCGAATTGCGCGTGCGCGACACCGGTGTGGGAATTCCGCCCCAGGAACTCCCGCGCCTGTTTGACCGCTTCCATCGCATCGAAAATACGCGGAGCCGCACCCACGAAGGCAGCGGCATCGGCCTGGCGCTGGTACAGGAACTGGTCAAGCTGCACGGGGGATCGGTGCGGGTGGAGAGCGTGCTGGGGAAGGGCAGCACTTTCATTGTCAGCCTTCCGCTGGGAAGCGCACACCTGCCGGCCGACAGGATTGGCGGAAGCTCGCACGCTGGCCTCGACCGCTCTGGGGGCTGCGCCATTCGTTGAGGAAGCTCTGCGCTGGCTTCCCGATACCGCAGTATCGCGAGAGCGCAGACGAGACTCTTCCATGCCGATGAACTGATTCCGATTCCCTGCCCTCCGCTGTCCCGGTCAAAGTGGCTCGGAGCAACGTCCGTTTATTCTGGTGGCTGACGACAATGCCGACATGCGCCAATACCTGGTTCGCCTGCTTGTCGGAACGCTACGAAGTACAGGCGGTTGCCAGACGGACAGGCTGCTCTGGCAGCGATGCGCGTACGCGTCCGTCCCGACCTGGTCCTGACCGATGTGATGATGCCCAATCTCGATGGCTTCGGCCTGCTGCGTGAATTGCGAGCGGCGCCCCGAGACCAGAACCATTCCGATCATCCTGCTTTCCGCCCGGGCGGGCGAAGAATCCCGAGTCGAAGGCATGGAGCACGGCGCCGACGATTATCTGATCAAGCCCTTCAGCGCGCGCGAGCTGCTGGCGCGCGTGCAGACCCATCTGGAAATGGCTCGCATCCGCAAACAGGCAGAAGAGTCCCTGCGGCGGCGCACCGAGCAGTTTGAGACCCTTCTGAGCCATGCCCCTCTGGGCGTTTACCTGGTGGACGCGGACTTTCGAATTCGGGAGATGAATGCGACGGCGCGAGCCGTCCTCGAAAACGGGTCCGATCCGATCGGCCACGATTTTGCGGAGTTCATTCACACGCGTTGGCCCGACGAAGTTGCGGAGGAGATCCTTCGGCGATTCCGTCATACCCTCAATACGGGTGAGCCATTCTTTGTCCCCGAGTGGAACAGAGAGCCGCGCAAGGCCGGAGTACGCCAGGTCCACGAATGGCAGATCAATCGCATCGCCCTGCCCGAGGGCGGCCACGGCGTAGTCTGCTATTTCCGGGACATCACCCAGTCAGTGCAAGCTGAAGAACGGGAGCGGCAGATTACATCCGACGCGGTCGCCGCCACCGCGAAATTCCGCGCCGTATTCGAGCAGACCCCGGTCTTCGCCGGCATTGTCGCCCTGGACGGCACGGTCATGGAAGCCAATCGACTGAGCCTGGACGCTTGCGGCTACCGCGCCGAAGATGTGCTGGGCCGCCCTTTCTGGGAGACCGCCTGGTGGCGTCACTCCAAAGAGGTCCAGGAAAAAATTCGGGCCGCCACCATGCAGGCCGCCCTAGGCACGCCTTACCGCGAAACTTTGCCCTACCACTGGGCGGACGACACGGAACGCCTGGTCGATTTCGCGATTCATCCCATCCACGATCACCAGGGACAAATCCTCTTCCTGCACCCGACCGGGGTGGACATTACCGACCTTAAGCGCGCGGAAGAGAACTATCGTTCGCTGGCCGCAAGTCTGGACGTTGAGGTACGACTCCGAACCAGCGAGGTGGTGCGCCAGTCTGAGCTGCTGCGTGATCTGTCGAGCCGCTTATTACAGGCGCAGGACGAAGAACGCCGCCGTATCGCGCGCGAACTCCACGACAGCGCCGGGCAACTTCTGACCGCGCTGGGCATGAGTCTGGCGATGGCCGCGCAACACGCACCCAAAGGCGTTCCCCAGTTTGCCAGGTACACGGAGGAGAGCGAGAAACTGGTCCAGCAGCTGAGCCAGGAGATACGGACCATGTCTTACTTGTTGCATCCGCCCCTGCTCGACGAAACCGGACTGGCGGAAGCCCTGCGCTGGTATATTCAGGGCCTCACCAAGCGCAGCGGACTGGGCATCACGCTGGAGATCCCTTCCGACCTCGAAAGACTGCCTCGCGAAATGGAACTGGTGATGTTCCGCCTGGTGCAGGAATGCCTCACCAACATCCACCGTCACAGCGGCAGCAAGACGGCCGTGATTCGCATCGCGCGCGGCAGCGAAAGCGTTGCTCTCGAGGTCGGGGATGAAGGCCAGGGGATATCGGCGCAAAAGCTGTCTGAGATTCAGTCTCGCGGCGGCGGAGTCGGAATCCGGGGCATGCGTGAACGGGTGCACTACTTACGGGGCGATATGAACATCGAGTCGGACGAGCGCGGCACCCGGATTGTATTTACATTTCCCTTCCCAACCGGTAGTGCGCCACAAGAAGAGGACATCGCCGAACCGGAGGGTATACCGCCGCAAATCCAGGTCGCCGGGTGACAGTGTCCGGTCGGGATGAAGATTTACGCCAGCGGGGTGGTCATGGCAAAGCGGGTGTGCGGCAGGATTCGTTCCAACCAGGGGACGTGAGAGGCCTCCAGACGGTACCAAACCCCCATGGGACACATTTTGCATCCCTGGAAATGCGCACCTTCGATATGGACCGCATGGTGGATCAAGGCGTGGGGAGTCGAGTGCAACACCGCATACAAGCCTGATTCAGTCACCAAATCTCCAGAACGGAATATTTTCAACCCTCTCATAGGACGAAACCTCGATCACGACTGGAGTTTGGCTCCTCCCACAACCGTGTTCAATACGAGCTTTCACTGATCTTGGTGGGTTTTTATTCCTAGGTCCGATTCCTTGATCCACACTCCCTGCCAGCCTCGGCCGATACAGTCCTTCGCGTCGATAAATCCAGAGTTCTCCCGATTGTTCTGCATGGCAGATGCAGATACGGTTAATCCGTAAAAAGACTTTTTTGACGGGAGCTCACTATGTACACACTGTTACGTGTAATTTCTGTCTGCTTTCTGGCTGTAAGTTTGTCGCTGGTGGCTTCGGCCAAACAAAATCAGTCGTCTGGCAAAGTGAGTGCGGCCGACCGGCAATTCATGAAGGAAGCCGCCCAGGGCGGAATGGCGGAAGTAGAACTCGGCCAGTTGGCTGTGCAAAAAGCCTCGAATAAAGATGTGAGGAAATTCGGACAGCGAATGGTCGACGACCACAGCAAGGCCAACGATCAGTTAAAGAGTCTCGCGGCGAACGAAGGCGTGAAGTTGCCGCAGACTCTCGACGCCAAGGACAAGGCCACCAAATTGCGCCTATCAAAACTTTCCGGCGATCAGTTCGACAAAGCCTACATGAAAGATATGTTGCAGGACCATAAGGCTGACATCGCCGCTTTTGAGCGGGAAAGCACTTCGGGCGCCAGCACTGGCGTGAAAGACTTCGCGGCCCAGACATTGCCAACACTGCAAGACCACTTGAAGGAAGCGCAAAGCATCGAGCCCAAGGTACTGCAGGCCAAACGGGGAAGCATGTAGGCGGCCGCCGCTACGCAGCGAACTTTCCTGAAAGTCCGTGGGTGCTCTGCCAGGAGTCTCTGTCTTGAAAACGAATCTGTCACCAACAATCGCCCAGGAAACTCAAGGGTCCCACGGTCCGGCCGACAACAGTTTGCGCCCGGGCATGGTCGCGCTGATGCTCGGTCATGAGCAATTCCCCGCGTCGCAACTGGTCAACTTCGGAGTGGCAGCCGAGCAAGCTGGCTTCGATGTGCTTGCGACCAGCGATCACCTGCAACCCTGGCAAGCCAATGAAGGGCACTCGGGGCAAGCGTCGGGTGACCCTGGGCGCGATTGGCCAGAGGACGCACCATGTCTGGATGGGACCGGCTGTGACCTGTCCCACTCTCCGCTATAACCCGGCGGTTATCGCCGAAGCGTACGCCACCTTGAGCCTGCTCAGTCCCGGGCGCATTTTCCTCGGTATGGGATCCGGAGAGGCGTTGAACGAGCAGGTCGCGACCGATTCCTGGCCCGGGTGGAACGAACGCTCGGAACGACTGATTGAAGCTGCCGATGTGATCCGCAAGCTGTGGACGGGGGAGCTTGTCAAACATCGGGGCAAGTTTATACGGTCGAGGCAAAGCTCTACGATTGTCCCGCGAGCCCCATACCACTGCTGATGGCGGCCAACGGACCCAACTCTATGCGCCGAGCGGGCCAGTTTGCCGACGGGTTAATCACCGACCCCAAGACGTGCAAGCAGTTCAAGCAGGAATTCGAGGGGGGAGCCAAAGCCGTGGGCAAGGACCCGGCTCAGATGCCGGTTCTGGTCGAACAGTTCGTGGTGGTTGGAGGCCGGAAAGAGGCAGAACGAGCTACGGAACTGTGGCGCTTTCTCCCGAAGGCGTTCAAGACGTACTACAATATTCCCGATCCGAAAACAATTCAGCAACGCGCCGAAGCGGAAATCCCGCGTGAGACCGTATACGGCGATTGGCCGGTGAGCACTGATCCCGACGTGCATCTCAGGGCTCTGACGGAACTGTTCGACAGCGGCGCCACCATTGTAAACGTGCACTCCGGCCAATCCGATCAAATGCGTGCGATCGAGTTTTACGGCACTGAAGTGATTCCGCGGCTTAAGAAGCAGCGATTTCGACTGATGGAGACAAACTGAACGGCGTTCCGAATTGAGGGCTGTGACTCGGGCGCCACGGAAAAAAGAACCAATAATTCCTTCGGGTCCGGCTGTGACCAAATCTGAACTTTCGCCTCCCCATCCCGACAAGATTGTGAATCTGGACGACAACAACGTCACCCAGAATTTTTACATCGCCACGGAAGCGTCTTCCGCGGACGACCGCACGCGCGTGCTGAAATACGGCACCATGTTTGCTGTCTTCGACCGGTATGGCGATATCGGAAATATGGGTTTAAAGGAACAAGGCATTTTCTGTGAGGGAACCCGCTTTCTCTCCCAGCTCAACTTCCAGCTTGCCTACACGCGGCCTCTGCTGCTGAGCTCAACCATCAAAGCCGACAATTCGCAGTTCGCCGCCGATTTGGCCAATGTGGACATATCGAAAAATGGCCAGGTGGTTATTCCTCGAGGCACGCTGCACGTACTGAGAACCAAGTTTCTGTGGCAAGGCGTCTGCTACGAACGGTTCGAGGCAGTAAACTACGGCGCTGAGCCGGTGGATATTCCTTTCGGGCTCCGTTTCGGGGCCGACTTCGCCGACATTTTCGAAGTCCGGGGCGTGACCCGGGAGCGCCGCGGCGAGCGGCTGGCACCCCAAGTGGAGAGCGACAGTATCGTCCTCTCTTATCGAGGCCTGGACGACGTGGTCCGCCGGCTGCATCTGTTGGCCTCCCCCGCCCCCAAGCGTGTCTCGGCCTCGGAGATCCAGTTCGATGCATATCTCGAGCCCAGGTGCCAGGCCACCTTTGACCTGACTTTCGTCTGCGAAGTGGGTCCAGGCTCCTACCGTCATCCCAAATCTTACGAACGGGCCTGGAGCTCGACCCAGGCCGAGAGCAGTGAAATTCGGCGCGACAGCAGCAAGGTTCACAGCTCCAGTGACGAATTCAATCGTTGGATTGCGCGTTCCCAATCCGATATAGAGATGATGATTGTGGGCAACCCCGAGCGCAACTACCCTTACGCGGGAGTGCCGTGGTTCAGCACGGTTTTTGGCCGGGATGGAATCATCACCGCTCTGGAATATCTCTGGGTCAATCCGGCGGTTGCACGCGGCGTCCTGGAATTTCTGGCATCACATCAGGCGACAGAACTGGATCCAGCTTCCGAAGCGGAGCCGGGCAAGATTCTGCACGAAATCCGGAAAGGCGAAATGTCAGCGCTGGGAGAAGTGCCCTTCGGCTGCTATTACGGAACGGTCGACGCCACTCCTTTGTTTGTCATGCTCGCGCACTCGTACTACGTCCGCACCGGAGACCAAGCCTTCATTGAGCGCCTGTGGCCGCACCTGGAGGGCGCCCTCCATTGGATTGATACCTACGGCGACAGCGACCATGATGGATTCGTGGAATATTCGCGCCAATCCCGAGATGGTCTGGTGCAGCAGGGATGGAAGGATTCCAACGACTCAGTGTTTCACGCGGACGGGACCCTGGCAGGAGGTCCAATTGCGCTCTGCGAGGTCCAGGGATATGTTTACGCAGCCAAGCGCGGAGCGGCTCATCTGGCGCTCGTGCTTGGCCATCGCGAGCGATCGTCCGCGCTCGAATCCCAGGCTGCGGCCCTTCGCACGCGGTTCGACGAGGCCTACTGGTGCGATGAGATTTCCACTTATGCTCTCGCATTGGACGGGCGGAAAAGACAGTGTAAGGTTCGAACCTCGAATCCAGGACATTGCCTCTGCACCGGAATCGCAAGCACTGATCATGCCTATGGCGTTGCGCACTCCCTTTTGAGCAAGGATTTTTTCTCGGGATGGGGAATCCGTACGGTGGCCTGCGGCGAGCCTCGCTACAATCCGATCTCCTATCACAACGGTTCGGTTTGGCCACATGATAACGCGCTGATTACGGCGGGCCTGGCCCGCTATGGCTTCAAAGATATGGCCGGCGAAATTCTGTCCGGACTGCTGGCTGTCAGCTCACTTGTCGAATTGAATCGCCTTCCAGAACTTTTCTGCGGCCTCGAACGCCGCGCGCGGGAAGGGCCAACCCTGTATCCAGTAGCCTGCGCTCCACAGGCCTGGGCCGCCGGATCAGTGTTTTTGTTGATGCAATCCTGCCTGGGCCTTTCTCTCAGCGCTGAGAAAAAACAGGTTCGCCTCGAGGGGCCCCACCTTCCGGAGACAATTCCTGAACTCTGGATACGGGATTTGAGAGTGGGTGATGCCCACGTAGACCTTTTTTTCGAGCGTCGAGCCAACCTGGTTCGCGTGCAGGTTCTCGACCAGCGTGGAGAAATCGAAGTCATTACCACTTGACAGCATTCGCGGCACATCCTCCAACCCATTCTGCTCCCTGAGTTAGGATCTCCCCCGGTTTCTGGGAAAACTTTCAGTTTGCTGCGACCCCCGGTGCACCATTCGTAACCGGACTTAGAACCTTTCACTTCTCGGAGCAACGGCTTCCGTGCTATCTTGACGTCAAATTTGCAGATACGGAAAGATTCGGGACAGGAGTGGCCTGAATCTTCAGCTTCCACTGTAAGTGGGGCACCGAAGGTCATCCAGTTTTAAATCACCGTAAGGGCTTCGCGTTGGGGCGCGGCCTGTGCTGAGGAGGCTGCTATGAAGACTCCCCTGTGAGTGACTAACCGGCGCATTGTTATGCGAGCAGTATGCCCGCTCTGGCTTATCGAAATTTCGTCCCCTGTATTGGAGCGGCTGTGTTCGTCAATCGCTGAGTTCGGCATGCTCGGCGTTCTCTAATTCCCGATGATCGCGACGGAAGACCGCCTGGGTCGTCGTCGCCTTTGATTCGCGCGGGTCCGGTTACCCGCCTTAAGGGGATCAATATGAAGGGGTGTATCTTCGTCTTATGCGCAGCAGTCGCGATTCTTTCCTGCTGGGCTGACGCCGCAACTCTACAAATCAAGCCGACCACCACACTGGCCGCACAAACCACCAGCAACACCAGCGCCGCCCCTACTTTCATCACCCAACCAAATGGAAATTCGGGGCCTGCCAATATCAGCAAGCTCGATATTCATTCTCTCCTTTATCCCGGAGCACAGACCAAGATCTTCGCCCACCTGGTGCTGTGGTTCGGCGAGTCCAACCATATGAATATCGGCTACAGCTCCACCGATCCCGCACAGGTCAAACGGCAAGTCGAAGACATGATCAGCCGGGGTATCGATGGAGTGGTCATGGTCTGGTATGGACCGAACATTGCGAAAGATCAAGCCGCCAAAGCGCAGCACATTCTGGGACCGTTCGGTGTGGACTGTGATCTGCGGCGTTGGGGCCTGAAACTAGCCGAACGTGGCGGAAGAAGCGGAAAGAAGCGAGCCATCGTGGCGACCGCCAGAAAGCTGGCGGTGTTGCTGCATCACCTGTGGGTAAGCGGAGAAGTGTACGAACCATTGCACAACAGCCGCCGAACCACCGTTGCCGCAGCTGCGTAAAAACAAAATCGTCCCAGGAAGAGGGAAAGACAAAAGCCAAAGCCGAGTTCCGGTGACTGCGTTAATCGCCTGGCCCAGGTTCCACTCTGCAAGAGCAGAACCATAGGGCGCCAAACAGATGGCAGCACCGGCTGAAACGAGAACGCCCAATGTGCACCGAGCGAAACAACTCGCTCCTCGAGAGTGCGGATGGAAGCATGGCGACAGTGGCTAACTCGGCCCGGAGAAAAACCTTGTCCAACGAAAAAACAAAAGAAGCGACTTGACTCCGACCGGCCTTCTCATGGAAGGCGTTTACACCAGCTTGCGCCGTTTGTTCGCCAAAAACCCAAGTCAATGAGTGTAATCGCGATTTATCAACATCTCTAACGACGTCAGCTGTGTCAAGGGACTTGGGCTTCTTGCTTTTGTGGTTTCGGGCACACGTTTCACGTAAGCGCAGACGCACTTGTTCCTTTCGAAGGAGTCACGGTCTTACTTCGATGATTTGTGTGTCCAACCGCATGGCTCGGCCCGTTTTCTTCATCATTGTGGTGGCGTAACCCACCAGACATCTCTTCGGTCACCGTCGATCATGATGTGTTATGCAAACTCCCCTCCCTTTGGGGAGGCGGGTGGCCTATTCAGTTAACCCGGTCACTGCAGCGCAGGACCACTGTTGAAATCAGGCATCCCCGCTTGGGCTTCCCCACTCTGCCGCAACTTTCCACGGCGGCAGAACTCTTCGTAATCGATCTGATCACGCAACATAATCCACAGCCGGATGCCCAGTTTCCGTGCCGCCGCGATCCTCGCCTTGCCCATTCCTTTCTGGATGAGCTTGCGCCGATAGAAGCGTTTCAGCTCTGGGTCTTTCCCTACTGCGTGCATCGTCGCTTCGGTCCACAAGTAGCGCAGCAGCGAGTTGCCTTGCTTGGTCAGTTTCCCCAAGCGCTGCCGCTTCCCGCTGGTGTGCTCACACGGGATCATCCCGATATAGCTGGCCACCTGGTTGCCTGTGGTAAAGCGGCTCGGGTCGCCGAGAAATACCTCGGTTGCCAAGGCCGTCACCGGACCCACGCCGGGATGCGTCAGCAGCCGGCGCGCCTGGGGTCTTTGTTGGGCCTGTGCTTCTACTTCTTTATCCAGCTCCTGGATCCGCTTCTGCAACTGCATGTACAAGCTCAGCAACTCCGTCCGTCTCTGACCGGTGTAGGCAGGCAGAGACAAGGCCTCCAGTGCGGTCTGCCCCGCGGCACTCCAGAGAGCATGGCCTTTTCGCAAGGCATGATTGAGTGCGATCGCTTGCAACGTGTGCTGCAATCGCGTTCGCATCCTCACCCACTGGTGTCGGTCTCGCAGCAAGGTTCGCAAGTCCCGCTCTGCGGTCGACGGCATCCAAATCTCCGGAAAGCGATTCTCGATGAGCAGATCCAACATCAAGCGTGCGTCCCGTCGATCGTGTTTCTGCTTCCGCGTCTCTTTCGCGCGGATCTTTGCTGGATGACCCACCCGGCACTCGATCCCCAACTCCTCCAGCAGTTCCAAGAACCATTGCATCGATCCGGTGGCTTCGATGCCCACCACCACCGGACCTGCCAGAGCCGCGTAAAACTCTCGTACTGCATTCCCTTCGTGGGAAATGGTTTTCTCCGTGAACTCGCCGGTCTCGGTGTCCACCATAGCTATGGTTTGTTGTCTTGCATGCAGATCGCAACCTACAATCTTCATCTCGGCCTCCTTCGTTCCGAGCCTTTTTGGTTGGATACCGCAAAGTCTACTCGGTCCGTGGTGAGGCCGACGTCGTTATGACATCAGCTATCTACTTAACAGTGGCTGCGGCAGTGTCATCTCTCTGAGCCCTCCTCATAACGGCGGTCAAATGTGCATGAGCTTGTTTAGTTCCGGCGTCGTCACGCATCGTTCGACAAAACCGAACTGACCGCTGTGCACGTCGCTTACAGCATCCAGCAACCCCGTCATTGCCGCACGATAGAGTGAAGTCGCAAGGCTGATGCGCCTGACCCCCGCCGCCGCGAGCTCAGTAAGGGAAAATGATTTTCCTTTCATTCCCACCATGAAGTTGAAGGGCTTCGACACTGCCTTACAAACTGTACGTATCGCAGCAAGATCAGGCAGGCCAGGGGCGAAAAGAACATCAGCCCCGGCTTTCTCGAATGCCTGAAGACGACTGATGGTCTCGTCAAGGCTCGGGTCCGCGTAGAGAAAATCGTGTGCTCGCGCCGTCAGCACAAAGGGGAACGAGAGTGCACGTGCCGCTTCCGCAGCTGCTGCAATCCGGTCCACAGCGAGCTGAAAATCGTAGAGTGGGCGATCTTCGTTGCCAGTGGCATCCTCAATCGTGCATCCGACCAATCCCACACCCGCCGCTAGCCGAATGGTTTCCACTACAACTTCGGGCGAGTCGCCAAACCCCCTTCCCAGGTCCGCAGAAACGGGCAAATCCGTTGCATCGACGATCAACCGTACGTGTGCCAGCGTTTCATCTCGCGTCAGCGCGTGATCTCTTCGACCAACAGCGCTGGCGGCTGCTGCGCTCGATGTAGCCAATGCTTGGAAGCCAAGTCCGGCGAGAATGCGGGCAGAGCCTACATCCCACGGATTCGGAAGTACGAAGGCGCCAGGGCCCTCATGCAGCGTGCGGAAGCGTTCTGCTTTATCCTGCTGTGTGACCATAGAAGTGCAGTTCCCGATCAGAGCTTGCTTGCAGGATAACTGATGTAAGCAGGCATTAGCACTCATTGACCTGGCCTACCCCGAAATCAGGATTTTGAGTGCTATCGCGATTTATCAACATCTACCAACCCGCCTGGCCGTGTTTCATCTCCCCTTTCCAACAGACCTCAAATGACGCCCGTTCCACGAAACCAGCCGCGTAGTTAGGGAGAGTGACTTGGTCCGCTCTTTGTATGCATTCGAACGCAAAGCCTTACACATCTTCCACCCGTTTCGACCGCTGGTTTGCAGCGTCTGGTTGGGCAAGAGGGTACGGCGGAAGCGGCGACGATTTCGTCCTGCCGGTGGACTGCAAGGGGCCTTGCTAGGCCCCTTTTTCTTCTGTCATTCGCAGTCGTTGTGCCGCGGGTCAGGTGCGTCCGGGCCCGAGATGCAAGGAATGGCGCTCAAATATTCGTAGATGGCTCGGAGGTCATGGTTAGTCATGTTCTGATCGATAGGCCAGGGCATTACTTGGAGAAGATCACCGTCGAACGGAGACGGAATGCAGTTTGCATCAATGGTCCCTTGCGGACAGGTTGGATGGAGGTGATCCAGATCCACGCCCGTCCTCATGATCTGAACAAACTCCGAAAACGTGTGACCCCCTTCGGGTCGCCCGGTCTTGTCGGGTGTCAGGTTGCGGGAGATGATGTGCGCCGAGCCTGCCACCAACGCGCCGAAATCTCTGCCGCCCCCCAAGTACGTCGCCGGATTGATTATCTTGGGCTGGGCAAGGTATGGATTTCCCCCCGGAAGGTATTCATTGGCCCCGGGGCCGGGGTTGTGGCAACCGTTGCAGTCGGCCACCGCGTTAACAATGTAGCTGCCTAGGCCGACCAGTGCCCGGTTTTTTCCATGCAGATTCAGTGGGACTGGGGCGATTGCGAAACCCAGTTGAATCTTTGATCCTTCGTCTTTCGCACCGTTGTCGTCGTCATATGCCTGTCCACGTGGAGAAGTTATCGACGTCCCCACAAAAACCAGCACAGCAAGTACTGCACACGATCCAATGGTCTTAGGAAACTGTCGTAATGTCATCTCAGTGCTCCTTTACTCTCTGCATCCCCGCCGGGATACGTTTCCAATACCAGCCCAAAGCGCGCCCAGGCGAGACTCCAGTCCTGCCAGGCGCGGAGTTCGGTTCGATTGTTTGTCTCCTCGAAGAGAGCGGGACCGAAGAACCTTCCCCGCCTCGGCTGGCTCACGTAGAGTGAACGGGGCGGAGGCCCGAACTATCCCTCCAAACGGGATGCCTGTCAACATGAAATGCAAGGAGTGTTTTGAATGTGCTCTTGAGCTTCGACGTCTGCAGGTTGCGCTTCCTTGATGGTCGCCATGCGCCTCTAAACGTTAGCTTGATCCTACGGCGAAATAGTTGACGTAATCAGGCGTACGCCAACACCCGGCTGAGCCTGGGGCGGCGGAGAACTGGAGAACTCTCAGGTGGTCGTGAGTGTAATCGCGAATTTCACCACTACGAGTCAGCCTGCCGCCCCGCAAGATCAGGGCAGATTTGTGGTCCGGGTTAACTGTTCGCGTACACTCTTGGAGAGTTTCTCAACGCGTTTCAGCTTCTCCACTACATCTTTCGATAAGAGGCCTTGCCTAACCTTAGCCATGTCATCCGGTACGGAGGCGCACAGTTCAGCCAGTTCTTTGGCATCCTTCTGAAGCTGGAGACTCGCCACACGGTTCCTCATGTCATCGGGCGACAGGTGTTTCTGAGCCTGGATTTCTTCGGGATGCATCGGATTGACATTCTGGCCCTGAAGAAGAAAAGGCACAGGTAGGACAACTAGCCAGAGGCAAAAAACCACGGCGCATCGCATCGTGACCCCCTTTGGTGCGGACTGGCGGAATTGTACTATCGCTTCGCGGGCGTCGATTTTTGATGAAATCAGACGTTAGCACAAGTTTGCGCCGTTTGTTCGCCTATTTGCCCCAAAACCGGCCCGGTTTGGCCCGGTCAATGAGTGAAATCCCGATTTAACACCAATTGAGACGCATGCCCACCCGTTGGCGGCTCGGATAACTTCCTGTTTGCCGACAACACACCCGATACCGGTGCGAGAATCATCGCCCGAGTCTCAAACTTCTTGCTGCAATATGGATGAACCGCCTTCAAAACAACTACAACGCTCGGAGGTCCTGAATGCTTTGGTTCTACGAATCTTTCTTTCCCGTGGTGTGGATCGCCTTTCTTCTCTATTGGCGGATTAAGGCCGCCGGTACCAAGACCGCCCAGCGCAGCGAGCCCGCCGCCCGGGCATCCTGCGGCCCTCGCGTTCCTGATCGCGATCGTCCTCCTCTCGATACCTCGCATCCCGCTGCCCTGGCTCTACCGCCAGATCTGGCCGTCTGGCATCTGGCCCTTTCGAATTGGAGCTGCTGTTACCGTTGGCGGCCTTCTCTTCGCCGTCTGGGCGCGCCATTACCTCGGCGGCAACTGGAGTAGCTCGATAACCATTAAGCAGGGCCACCAGTTGATTACCACCGGCCCCTACGCCCTAGTCCGTCACCCCATCTACACCGGCATTCTGACTCGGATTTCTTGGCACCGCCATCGCGCTCTCCCGCGGCGCGGGGTCATCGGTTTTGTCCTAATACTCGTCGTGTTGTGGTCCGACTCCGAAGGAGGAGGAGTGGATGCATTCCCAATTTGGGGAGACGTATGCCACCTATTCCCATCAGACCGTCGCCCTCGTGCCGTACCTTTCTGATCCTAATCACGATCCACTCTCGCGCCTTCGTCGAGGCAGTTCTCTTCTTTATCAGCAGCCGCGCAGGCAGAGCACGATCGGCTTGGATAGGTAATGCCAGACGGAGTTCGCTTCATGATTGAGCGTTCCGGGCGGGTGACGAGCAAACGGGAAGTTAATGTCAACTGACGCTATCAGGCGTTAGCACAAGCTTGCACCGTTGTCTCGCCCGAAATCCGGGTCAACGAAGTTCTATAAAAAGGGATGTCAAGAAAAAAGTTCTGCCTCGACCGGAGGCGAGATTTGTTTCTCGAGATCCAGCCCACTGAAGTTGCGCTTCTCTGGAGAAGCTTGGCCGTATTGCCCATGCTCATAAGTTTCCTCCGTGGACTTGGGTGGCGATGCCATCGAGTTCGAAAGAGCGGCAAGCCAAACTGGTGCTCAAGGTCAACCATGGTTCTATCCGAGGCTCGTGGCCTATGGCTATTTCTGGTTATCCGAGGGGGCATAGCGTGGAATCAGGCGTGACTCGGTGCCCGAGCACACCCGGGCCGATCTCATCGACTGATACTCCCCTCGAACCGAGCATCTCCAGAACCCGACCGACCATCATCCGAGTGAACTGCCCAGATGGAAAGGCCTGTTCACCAGAGACGCTCAAGCGGCTTGCCGATGCAATTGTTGGGGGTCGAAACTCACTCCTTTCTTCCAGATGGTTAAAGTGATGGTGGCAATCTTCGTGCCAGGGTAAGACGGGCCATCGTCGGCCGCATCCCTTGGGCAATCCGAGCCGCATAGAAATCGTGCAAGGGGCCAGGACGCGTGCTGGCAGAGACGGCAGCACTTTTGAAGAGACTCTTCAGATCTTTATTGTGATCGCTCATTTCAGACCGCGCACTGTGATGCGCTCGCGGTTGCGCTGCAGTTTGCCTCGCACACAGCGGTACTCGCCACTGTCGTGAGTCTCGACCGCGAAACCGCTGTAGGCCCACAGCTGTCGCTTGGTACCGAAAGCGGTGGGGTGTCTGCAGCAAGGCCACCAGCAGGGCGGCGCGAATCGGACCGATCGAAGGGATCTGACGCAGTAACTTCACGGCAGGATGCTTCTGGCTTTCGAGTAGGAGTTCGCGTCGCGGCTTGCAGACGCACCGGTTGCAGACTATCGAGTTGCTGATACAAACGCTCGGCTCGAACCCGAACTCCTCGGTCGACCGATCTTGGCCAACCACTCGGCGTGATGCCGTGGAGCGTACACCGTCGTACCGCTACAGGGAATGCCCAGCTGCGGTACAGGGCTTTGATCCGATTCATCACCCGCGTGACATCTTGGGTGCAGGGTCAAATCGCTGCGCCCCAGGCTCTTTTAAGGTGCGCACTCCATGCTCTCCGTGGTAAGCACCGGCTTCAGTTGGTTGGTGCGTAACAGCTCCGCCAGCTTGCGCGCGTCGATCCGGTCACTCCGATATTGCCATCTTTCAACAGGGCGGGCAGCCTTTCGCGGATCACAGACCACCAATCGGCTGACGTGGGGTTTCAGAAGGTCGTGTAACCAGGCAGCGGACGTTCCTTCCTCGAAGGTCAGCGACAGAGTTCCCTGCAGTCCCTCGATCAACTCAACGATCGTGGCTGCTTTGGTCTCCAGCAGGCATTCCATGATCAGCTTGCTCTGAATCGTCTCGAT
>CAWBGY010000004.1:0-62690 GCA_963788505.1 Terriglobia bacterium | reverse complement strand
GGCCGAGGCTGGCAGGTAGCCCTGCAATTTCGAGATCGGATGCTTGCAGGCGATCGCGATGGCAAATCCCGCTCCGGATGAGTGCGGCTCAACCCTCACGACCTCACCATCCCCAACGATTTGAGTCGAACCAATGATTTCGTGGTCTCGTACCATCACAGTGAAGCTCACATCACAATGTGGAGGAAGTGCTGAATCGGCCAGCAGCAGGACGCCGCCGAGACTTATGTTGCTGCTGATGGCTCGAAGCTCAGAAACGGTTTTTCCAAGGCCAAACTTTACATTCACTGGATAGCGCAGGCTGAATCGACGATACCGGCGCTTTTGAGCCATAGAATATTCTTGAGGGACTTCTCAATACTGCCACCGTTCGTTACATCCAGCAAGTGCACAAGAGGACACGGCTCAAGAGGAATCCGGCCGGAATGGCACGGCCTTTTGGCCGGACGAGATCAAGTCCCGAAGCAGTTACTTATCCGTGTCAAATCCAGGATATAAATTGGCAGTTGGGAGGTTCTCGGTGCTCGCAATGGGAAGAGTTTCGGCTTTCTCGGGAGGTTTTTACCGATTGGACAGGAAACGAATGCAATTCCGTCATCTGGAGAGTCTCAACGGCGCCTGGAGGCGTTCTTCCCAAGGGCTCGTTCTGACCGCCTTGTTCTTGCTGAATGCAGCCACGGTTTCGCTTGGACAAAATCCGATCACGCCGGCTCCGCGGTTGCATACGTATTACATCGCAGCGGACGAAGTGACTTGGGACTATACACCCCGGGGCCGTAACCTTACCGGCATGCCTCACGTGGAGGGTTCCGACGAAGAGAGCACAGCTTCAGCAAGCCGCAGTCACCGATCCTATTTGAAGGCGATATTCCGCGAGTACACGGACGCGAGCTTTCGAACCCTGAAGCCGCGACCACCCGAATGGGAACACCTGGGAATCCTCGGACCTCTGATTCGGGCTGAGGTCGGGGATACGATCGACGTCTTCTTCAAGAACAATACCAAGCTCACCTGCAGCATGCATCCCCATGGGCTGAGCTACGCCAAGGACTCTGAAGGGGCGATGTACAGCGACGGGACCCAAGGCGCGGCCAAGAAAGATGATATGGTTCCGCCGGGCGGCAGTTATACCTATCACTGGGAGGTCCCCGAACGGGCGGGCCCGGCGCATGGGGACGGCAGCTCGGTATTGTGGATGTATCACAGTCACTTCGTCGAACCGAAGGACATGAATACCGGGCTCTTCGGCCCAATCATTATTACGGCCCGTGGGGCCAGCCGCGCGGACGGATCACCCAAAGATGTTGATCGAGAGTTTGTAACAGCCTTTGCCCTGTTTGACGAGACCGACAGCTGGTACTTTTCTGATCCCAGAAAAATGGGTACTTCTTTGTCCATGAGGATCACCGATCGGGTGTTCCGAGAGCAGAACGTGCTGTACTCGATTAACGGTTTGATTGAGGGTAATTTGCCATTACTCACGATGAGACGGGGGGAGCGGGTTCGTTGGTATTTATTGTCCAACAGCAACGAAGACGATGTGCACGCAGTTCATTGGCACGGGCAAACCGTCATCTTCAATCATATGCGGACCGACACAGTGCCACTGGGGCCGATGGGTATGGCGATTGCCGACATGGTGCCCGACAAGGAGGGAACGTGGCTCTACCACTGTCACGTAAACGACCACCTGATGGGCGGGATGTACGCGCTCTTCAAGGTTCTACCGTAGCTCTCCCACATGCTGCCCGCGCACACCTTACCCGAGCACATCGGGCCTGCCTTTAGGCACAATCTGTACGGCGCAGTACTTCAGCGGATGTGCCCCAGGAACGAATACGTCTGTCTCGATTATGGTGGTGCCAGAGTCCTTGGCCAGAGTTCCCCAAGCATTAAGGCGTAGGGATCACACACCTAAACTGGGCAAACGGCGGTGGATGTGTCCCGAACCTGGCCAAAATGGCACTGTTGGCTTCACCCTGTGCAGCGATTTCGCTGGAACGAGACACGCCACCGTGAACATACGAAAAGCAAAGTGCACTGCCCGCGCCAAGAATACCCCAATAGGATCTATTAACCAGCAATTATTGTATTAAGTTAACCATAGTTAATGCCAAGAGGCAAGGATCAGCGCTTTGCAACGACAGCGTAGAGCGAAAGGGTTACCGTCGCCACTCAACATTGATTTGGTCGGAAGGGTATGGTTTTTTGCGAAACAAACCCAACAAGTCCTTTGAATTCAGGAGCCGGTCCCTCGAGGTGCGGGCCAAGACCCGGCGATGGCCAATGGACGATGCCGCATGCACGGCGTTGCGAGTACTGGACCGCGCACCGCCGAAGGGCTGGAGCGGTCGCGAAATGCTCGCTGGAAACATGGACTTTACTCCGCCAATGCCCTAGCGGAGCGAAAGCGGGTGCGCGATCTGCTGGCGCAAAGTCGGGAGCTATTGAAACAGATGCAAGTGGGCTGAACCGGCGGCTTCGCGATGCATGGGGTTCATCCCGTAGTTTTGTTGCGGGGTGCTCGGTTCTCCGCAGTTTAAGGAATGTCTCGGTCGCGGGAAGTGGGATGGAGCGGCGCCGCAGCCCATAAGCGAAAACGCCCCAGACTCGGTTAGTCCTACCCCGCAGTCTGCTCACGACCAGCCTAGCTCTGGCATTTGACCAGACAGAGTCAGGTTCTCCGCGTCAATCTTCTGACGGCTCGTACTTCCTTTGATTCGCACCCTATTCCTAAGAGGGAATCCACGCGAAGCCCCATGACGATTCTGCAGCTTTGTAACCGGTTTGTGAGAAAATTCATACTTCTTTTTTCTCGAAGATGAGATCCTCCACTCCGATCAGGCGGCAGAAGTCCGCGGGCTTGGCGACCCGCAAGGGACCACCGGAATTACTCTCGCCTGTCGTCTTCATTGTCTTGACTGCCGTGCTGCTGGTGGTTGTGTTCGTAGTCTACAGTTCGTCGCTCGATTATCAATTCATCCTCGATGACCACCACTACGTTGGGGATCCACGCTTGCAGTCTTCTGGTCATATTTGGGAATACTTCACGAGCTTTGTTTGGGCGCAAGTCGCAGGTGGTCCGCCAAGTTTCTACCGACCGCTTTTTCTCTTATGGATGCGAGTGAATTTCATTCTTTGTGGACTGTCCGCCGGCGGATGGCACTTCCTCAGCATCGCGAAGCATCTCGCAGCGGTGACTTGTTTAGGCCTTCTGGTATGAAAGGACTGCGAGATCGGACCGCTGTACTGCTGCGGGCGAGGATGGGACTGAGTCCGGCGCCCTAAGTAGGCCGCGGCCTGGTCGTTTCCGCAAGAGCGGCTGCCTTCGAAGGTGCCACAGGGCGTTCTTTGCGTCCTTTGCGGCAAATCGTGATCTCGCCCGCATCGTTCAACAATCTTGAACCGCAAAGGGCGCAAAGAGATCCGCAAAGAGCGCAAAGAATGCCACATCATTTCGTCTCGACGTTTTGAGCCGCTCCCCATGGCATTAACGGTCGGGACGCAGCGCAAGACTCGATACGATTTGTCTCTATATAATGACGACGGTCATGGGCTGGTTTCCTGCGTCCGCGATCCGGCGGTTGTTTGATGGGCAGAGCGGGGCAACGGATCATCTGGTCCCGCGCTGGCTGTTCCTTCGCGCCCTGGGTCTCATCTATTTTTCTGCTTTCTTTTCCCTGATTTTTCAAATCCGCGGGCTCATCGGTCCCGCGGGAATTCTACCCGCCGAAAGCTACCTGCAAGCGGCTACGCGATCGCTTGGGCCTTGGGCGCGGGTGTGGTATGTGCCGAGCATCCTGTGGTGGTCAAGCGGATCAGGCATGCTGAGTGCGCTGTGCTGGGCGGGCCTTGCGGCATCGCTTCTGTTAGTGCTGAATCTGTGGCCGCGCGGCATGTTAGTGGTGTGCTTCGTGTGTTTCCTGTCGTTCGTCGCCGCGGCGCAGGACTTCTCCGGCTACCAGTCCGACGGAATGTTGCTGGAAGCGGGGCTGATCGCATTCTTCTTTGCGCCATCGGGTTTTCGGCCGGGATTGGGCCGGGCGCATCCTGCTTCACGGGCCAGCTTGTTCCTGCTGCAGTGGGAGTGGTTTCGCATCTACTTTGAATCGGGGGCGGTGAAACTTCTCAGCGGCGATATCGAATGGCGGCACTTTACCGCCATGGATGAGTATTACCAGAACGGGCCGCTACCTACGTGGATTGGCTGGTACGTGCAGCATTTGCCGCACTGGTTCCATGCCTCCACCGTCGCTGCCACACTGGCTCTGGAGTTGGGACTGGTCTGGATGCTGTTTCTGCCCCGGCGCTGGCGCATCGTGTGTTTCTTCATCGTGACGCCCTGGCAAGTTGGCGTGATCCTCACGGCCAATTACACGTTTCTGAACTATCTGGTTCTCGTGCTTGGCGTTTTGCTGCTGGATGATCGTTTTGCACTGCGCTGGTTGCCGTCCAACTTGAAGGAGCGAGTGGCACGGAGCAGGTGCGGAGAAGCAAACAGCCAAGGCGCACCATGCGAAGGCTGGTGGCAACGGCTTCGTCCAAAATGGGCCGTGGTGACGCTGGCGCTGAGCAGCGTGATGCTGCTCTGGATCTTCTATGCGACCACCGCGGAGTTGATCTGGATGTTTGTTCAAGCGCCCTTGCCCACGTCGCCAGTAACCGCGCTTGAGCCCTTCCGGGTTGCAAATCAGTACGGACTCTTCGCCGTGATGACCCGTGGCCGATACGAGATCGAATTCCAGGGTTCAGCGGATGGGCAGAGCTGGGTGGCTTATCCGTTTCGCTACAAACCGCAGAATTTGAATCAGCCGCCCGGGATTTATGCACCTTATCAGCCGCGGTTCGATTGGAATCTGTGGTTCGCTTCCCTGGGGTTCTGGCGCGCGTATCCGATCGTGCCCAACACAGAGTTGCGGCTGCTCTCGAATGACAAGGATGTGCTGAACCTTTTTGCCGGCAATCCTTTTCCGCAGCAGCCGCCGCGACAGGTCCGGGCGGTGCTCTGGCAATACTGGTTCACGACCATGGCGGAAAAACGCGCGACCGGGATGTGGTGGCGCCGGCAGTCGCTGGGATTGTATGCGCCCACGCTGGCGCGGAATTCGGATGGAACGATCGCGGTGATCGAGTGGCCTGCGGAGCAGCCACGAAAATGATTTTGGCCAAATTGCGCGAACATCGACGAGCATCGACACCGAGCCGGTTGCGTGAGGTATGTGGCAATGAACCGTAAGGCATGCGTCATCGGTGCCGGCCCGAACGGGTTGGCCGCAGCGGTCGTCCTGGCCAGGGCGGGACTGCAGGTGGACGTGCTGGAAGCGGAACCCACAGCCGGCGGAGCGGTACGCACCATGGAATTGACGCTGCCAGGGTATCGGCACGATTTTGGAGCGTCGGTTTTTCCGCTGGGGGTTGGGTCGCCGTTTTTCTCATCCCTTCCTCTGCGCGATTATGGTTTGGAGTGGCTTTACTCTCCGGCGGTACTGGCTCACCCCCTCGACGACGGCACGGCTGTGATATTGGAACGTGACCTGTCAAACGCGCGAACTTCGCTGGGGGTGGACGGCCAACGCTGGAAAAACCTGGTGCAACCGTTTGTTGAGCACTGGACTGAATTTGCTCCGGATGTGCTTGGTTCGTTCTCCGCTCTTCCCCAGCATCCCTGGCTGATGGCGCGTTTTGGAATGAAGGCGGTTCGTTCCGCCGGGACCATTGCCCGGTGGTTCAGCGACGAACGCACTCGCGCGCTGTTCGCCGGCCTGGCAGCTCATTCATTTCTGAGCCTGGAGGAGCCTTTGAGCGCGGCCGCCGGCATGCTCATGGCGGTTACCGCGCATGCGGTGGGATGGCCGATTCCGCGAGGTGGTTCGCAGTCCCTCACGGACGCGCTGTGCCAATATCTGGCAAAATTCGGAAGCAAGGTAGTGACATCTTCGCCAGTTGAGGCGCTGGCCGCGTTGTCCGGGTATGACCTGATTCTCTGCGACGTGACCCCGCGGCAACTTCTCAAGCTTGCCGGACAGCGGCTATCGAATCGTTACCAGCATCGCCTGCAAACTTACCGCTACGGGCCGGGTGTATTCAAAGTGGACTATGCTTTGCACACACCAATTCCCTGGAAAGCTTCGGATTGCGCGCGCGCGGCTACCCTGCATCTGGGCGGAAGCTTTCAGGAGATCGCCGCTTCGGAGCGGGCAGTTCGACAGGGCCAGCACGCGGAACGTCCATTCGTTTTATTGGCCCAACCCAGTCTTTTCGATCCGTCCCGCGCCCCGCAAGGCAAACACACCGCGTGGGCTTACTGCCATGTTCCAAACGGATCGAGTGCCGATGTGCTGAGCAAACTGGAAGACCAGATCGAGCGCTTCGCTCCCGGATTCCGTGACTGCGTGGTGGCCCGCTGCGTGTCCTCTCCCTCGGATCTCGAAAAAATGGACGCCAACCTCGTCGGCGGCGACATCGGAGGCGGAGCCCTGGACCTCCGCCAGTTTCTGTTCCGCCCCACGCGCAGGCACTACGCCACCTCCGCAAAAGACATTTACATCTGCTCCTCATCGACTCCGCCGGGTGGCGGCGTGCATGGAATGTGCGGCTATCATGCGGCACAAATGGCGTTGTCGAGGTTGAAACCGAGCTAGGGGAGGCTGCGGTTCTGGCTCAGTTCAACTTTCCGGCTGCCTTGTCAAGTTTTGCCTTGAGAGTGGCCACCGCGAGCGCCCGGCAGGGATCTTGTTTGGCGGCAAGGTCAGCCGCTGTGGGAATGCACCGGATGTCTGGCGTAACGCCGACTTTTTCCAGGTCCTTGCCGTCGGGAAAGATCAGGTGCGCGACGGTTGTCTGCACGCCGTAAAATACCGCGGGATCGAAGCCAATCCGCTGTTCAAAGTCACGCGCAACCGAGACTTCGCCAGCCGTTTTGTCGCCGATAATGAGGGCGCGCCCGGTCCGCTGCAGGTGTCGCGCCAGTATCTCGCTCGCGCTCGCACTTTCACTGTCCACCAGGACCGCCAGCGGAATACCCGAGAACGACGGATGTTGTGGTTTTGAGATCAGCTTTTCCGTCTTGTCGCGGCCCACCATGGCAGCGATTTCCGTTTCTTCCGGGTCGAAATAACCGGCCAACCGTTCCAGCACCTTCACCGAGCCGCCCGGATTGCCGCGCAAATCAATGACCAACGCGCGCGAGCCTTTGACTTTCCACAGCACTTTTTCCGCGCCTTCGAAATATCCGTACCTGCCCAGGTCAGCGTCCGAGCTGAATTCTCGAATTTTGACGTATCCGATACCATCGTTCATCCCATATTCAAACGGGTCCTCGCTGGCGGACGTCTCGGTTTCGCGGACCCAATCAGATACCCGCGAGAACTCGTACGCGTATTCTGTCGCACGTCGCATGTGAACATCGGCCTTGAGCGTAAAACGCTGCAGCTTTCCGTTACGTTCGAGATCCACGATCATCACGCCGGCGGGCTGGATAATTCGGTAGTAGACCTGGGTGGAAAAATAATTCTTGCGGTTCGCCACGACGCCATCGATGCCGAGAACGGTATCGCCCGGGAGCAGGCCGGCCTGGGCAGCCGGACTGTGATCCTTAACCTGATAGATCCGTACGATTTCACCGTATGGCTTTGCTTTGAACCCAAACTTGGGCACCAGAGTGAGTGAGGGCGGGATGAAATTGGTGTGAGAGTCGTCCATTTCCCGAACCATAAAATAAATAGCGGAGTTCATTTCGGGCACTTTGTTGCTGGCATCTATTTTCTTCTTGGTTTCCTTCAGCAGATTCTGCAAATCGACTCCCTTCAGGGAGGGATCATAAAAGTTCTTTTGAATGACGCCGGCCACCCCCTCGGCGATACGCCGCATGAGATCGCGATTGCTGGCGGGAGTGCCTTGCGCTTGCGATAGTGGGGAAAGAAAACTCGCGGACAGAAGCAGGGCGGCGCAGTAGCGGGGAAGTCTGCAGCCATGGACCATACAGGTCCTCCAGAAGTTTCCCACTGTAGCATTCGGTCGTCCCGGTGCTCTAGTGGATACTTAGAGGCCACCAATTCAAGCTGGTTGGCTACAGGCCTATTTAGAGCCGCTCATACCTGGGATACGCAACCAATTTTCGCGAGATGGCGCTTGTCTATATCGGATTGCATGGGCCGTGGGCGTTCACGGGATTCCGATCTGTTAGTTCAAGGAGAGAACCACGTGCTTGAAGACAAAGATAATCGCCTCAAACGCGATCCGCCTCCCCACCAGTTTCAACTTGCCGACCGCGTGAAAGGGAGAATATGGCCTGGCCATGCGCGCCTCCGTGAAGGGGCCGCGTGCGCCTGCTTTTAGCCGCAGGCATAGACGTGGCCGTCCCGCACCATGGCTTGGTTTTAGGCGCGTGGCGGCTCTATTGTCTGCCCGTCAGCGTACGCTGGTTTGCGAATCATGGGCGGCCAGAGGCTCGCAGAATAGCAGGGGCTCCACAAGGGTCACGTAATGGCGGACGGGATACGGTGGCCCTTATTCGTCGTCGGAAGGCATGGGTTCTCCGACGCTGTTGTAGAAAACTTCTTTGGGCTTCTTGGGCTTGGCCGGTTCGGCTTTCGGAGCGGGCGGCAGGGGCTTCGCCGTTGCAGGGTCCGCTACCACCGGCGTTGAGGGAGCAACTGTAACCGGCGCGGGCGCGAGCGGCGGAGGCGGAGCCACGGCAACCGGTGTATGTAGAGTGACTGGATCTGCCTTCGCCACGGGCGCGGGTGGGTTGAATGGCGTTGGAGTTTGAGTCCGCGCCGCAGTGGTCGCTGGCTGAGGAAACAATCGCGCGGGCCCGGCCGGCGCGGTGGGAGCCGAATTCTGTACGGCTTTGATTCGTCCCGCTGGTGACCGTTGAAAGAAATAGTTCAGGACCGCCGCCACCAGTCCCGCAACACCAAACTCCAGCACGGAAACGAACAGATCGGGATAGTCATAGGGGCGCTGGGTAAAAGAGGTCGGCAATCCCGTGGATTGACCCATCATGTCCCCCAGCCAGGGCACGACCACGTTATTCATGATGGAGACGATCAGCCCCCAGATCGCCTCCCCCAGGATCACCGCAATGATGATCCGGCCAATCCACCGGCGCGTGTCTGCCTTCTGGGATGGGAAGGGCTTCACGGGTTGGTCCATAATTCCTCAGCCTTCATGAAGATTGTTACACACCGGCCGATCACGTGAAAGGCAGCCGAGACGGCTGGCGGTGGCAAACTTCATGAGGCCAGAGAACCTTCCCCGACGCTACGGGCCAACGACTTTATCGCATTCGCAAACTGTAGAGAGATCTATTGCCACACAACCTGCAGAAGGCTGTGCTTCTTGTCGCAGCTGACGCGAAGCGTTCTTGCGCTTTTGGGCGCAAAATTGACCGCGAGAGTCCTGGACTGGTCATAGGCTGTCGCTTTGGAGTGGACGCGCACTTTTAGCAGGTGCTTTCCTGACTGCACCTCGACCTTGTGAGATTCCTGGTCCTCTGTCTGGCGAAAGACCAGCAGGCGATTCTTGGGGTTGGCGTGCAACGCCTGGGTGTAAACAAGGTGGTTATCCAGCCAGACCGAAGCCCGTGCTTCAGGAAACGGATTTTCAATTTCTAAGTGTAGCTCGGCGTCCGGCGGGCGGTCGGGAGCCGAACGTTCGAGGGCCTGATCCAGGATTGGAATTTTGGGCGAGGGTGGCGGTGGCGGCGCCTCGGTCTCATAAGTTCGCGAGGAAACAACGGATACGACGGCGGCAGCGCCGAGCACCAGAGTAAGAATGAAGCTCCGTACCAATAGCAGAGATGGCCGGGTACCTCGGATCGAAGTATCCGATGGCTGGCGAGCTGTGGCCTCGGAGGACTGAAGTATCGAGGCGTCTGGCTTCGGCTCGCCGGTTCGCTGAAAACTTGCAGTTTGTTCCAGATCCCCCGTCTGACCCGATCCCCAACCTTCTCGCAGCCGCTGAATATCGCGGGCCATTTCTCCGCCCGACTGATATCGCTGGGCTGGATTCTTGGCGATGGCCCGGGAAACGATAAGGTCGAGCTCGGGAGGAAAACTCATGTCGTAGGTCCCTACCGCAAGAGGCTCGTGGTTGGTTAGCTTGAAACATACCGTTGCCACGCTGTTTCCCTGAAATGGTCTCTGCCCGGTGAGCATGTAGTACAGCACAACTCCCAGGGAAAATAGGTCGGATCGCGCATCGACACCCGCGTCAGCCAATTGCTCCGGGGCCATGTACGCGGGACTTCCCAAAACCTGGCCATGCAGGGTTAAGTTGGTCTGGTTCAATTTGGCGATGCCGAAGTCGGCAATTTTCGCATGCCCGTCCGAGGTGACCAGAATATTCGAAGGCTTGATATCTCGATGGACCACGCCCTGAGCGTGAGCATAGTGAAGAGCTTCAGCCAGTTCCTGGGTCAACTGTAGAGCAGTGTTCAAGGGCAGCCGCCCATTTTCTCCCCGCAAAATGTGATCGAGGGCCTTTCCCTTGACATACTCCATCACCAGATAAGGGGTCCCTGTTTCTGCGTCCTCGGCCACGTCAAAAATGGTTACGATACCGGTGTGCGACAGTCTTCCCGCAGCCTGAGCCTCCACCACAAAACGCTTGCGATATTTGCGCTCTTCGTCAGGCTCCAAACCTCGTACGGAAATGGTCTTGAGGGCGACCGCGCGGTTGATTTTCGGATCCTTGGCACGATACACAATGCCCATGGCGCCGCGCCCAATTACGGCCTTGATCTGGTATCGCCCAAGATGTGAGCCTACGCGTGCGTCCATGGTCTGTATTTGGTCCGGTGAGTTGGATTAGTTTAAGCGATCTGGTGGCGAGCGATTCATGTCCAGCCGTGGGCACTGATTACCAGCGTAACCAGCGGTGCCCGGACCTGGGGCGCAAAAAAAGGGACTGACTTGAGGTCAGTCCCACACTTTCTGATTTCTGCCTGAACCGCGTCAGTCCCTGGCGGTAACCAGTGGCATATGCACCAGATGCTCGCTCAGGAACCATGCCTGCAATTCATTGGTACGCAGAACGTCGCTGACGGCCAGGTCGTTGGTCCCGTCGTCGCCCAGTTGGTCGGCCCGCTCTGCCAGTTCCCGGCATTGGCCGATGATGATTTTGTGGGCATCCAGCAGGCGTGAGAGTTGCACCGGCACCTCTTCCCGTCCGCGCGGAGGCCGCTCGATGCGCGTGGTTTCGGCGACGTCGGGAGCCATTGCGATACTGACGCCTCCCAACAGCTGAATGCGCTCGGCAATCGTGTCCACCAACTCCAACTGCTCGCCGTAATGTTTGTCGAAGAGAAGATGAAGCTGGTAAAAAGTGGGTCCGGCGACCTGCCAGTGCGATTTCTTGTAGAGATCGCGCAGGGTCATGGTGTCGGCCAGAAGCTGGTTGAGATGCTCGGTCATTTCCAGACGGACTGGTTCTTCAAGTTCCAGAGGCAGGGCGTGGCTCACGGTGCCGTACTTCTGGATTTCAGGCGCTCTTTGATCAAAGTGGGGCTGGGCGGTGATGCCCCCGTTGTTGCCCGCGGTTCTCTTGGACATCGGAATTCTCCTCCTTGGATTTCCTGGTACACCTCTTAGATGTTTCTGGTGGACATTTTGGGTATGGGTTGCTGGTAAGATTTATCGTACTGAAAGCGAATCGAACCTCTATTATAGCCCCGGCCAAATCGGGACGGCGGCTCAAAGTGATCCCTTCCATTTCGCCCCTGGGCTGGGGCGGAAGCAAAATTCCGCGCAATTGACTATCATGGGAGGTTCAGCGTTTATTGATGGAGAAAACCAGACGTGGCTGAGACACAGACCAACGGAGTGGAAGTCCTCGAAACCCGGGAGTGGCTGGATTCGCTGGACTATGTTTTGTCGCAGGGTGGCCCGGAACGGGCGGGACGCTTGCTGCAACAGCTCTCGCTGCATGCCCGGCGCGCCGCCGGGGTAAATCTTCCCTTTACCGCCACTACTCCTTACCAGAACACGATCGCTTCGCGGCAGCAGCCGCCCTTTCCTGGCAGCCAGGAGATGGAGCGCCGCATCAAGAGCCTGGTGCGCTGGAATGCACTGGCCATGGTGGTGCGGGCCAACAAGATCGAGAGCGGTATTGGCGGACACATTTCCACCTTTGCCTCCGCAGCCACACTGTATGAAGTCGCGTTCAATCACTTCCTGCAGGCACGGACTGAATCCGGAGACCGCGACCTGGTTTACTTCCAGGGCCACGCCGCGCCCGGCATGTACTCGCGCGCCTATCTGGAAGGCCGCATTCCCAAGGAGAAGCTGCAAAACTTCCGCCGCGAACTGAAAGCAGGCGGCGGTCTCTCTTCTTATCCCCATCCCTGGCTGATGCCCGACTTCTGGGAATTCCCCACGGTCTCGATGGGACTGGGGCCGATCCAGGCCATCTATCAGGCGCGCTTCATCCGCTATCTGGAGAATCGCGGCTTGAAGACAGCGACCGGCGGCAGGGTCTGGGCATTCATGGGCGACGGCGAGATGGACGAACCCGAATCTCTGGGTTCGATCACTCTGGCCTCGCGTGAGCGGCTGGACAATCTCACCTTTGTGATCAACTGCAACTTGCAGCGCCTGGATGGACCGGTGCGCGGCAACGGCAAGATCATCCAGGAACTGGAAGCCATCTTCCGCGGCGCCGGCTGGAACGTGATCAAGGTGATCTGGGGTAGCGACTGGGACGCCCTCATCACCAACGATCGTGACGGAATCCTGGTCAAGCGCATGGGTGAAATCACGGACGGCCAGTATCAGAAATATTTTGTCGAGAGCGGCGCTTATTTCCGCCACAACCTGTTCGGCAGCGACCCCCGCCTGCTGAAGATGGTGGAGCATCTTTCCGACGAACAACTTTCCCGCATGCGCCTGGGCGGCCACGATCCCATCAAAGTGCATGCCGCCTACAAGGCAGCCATCGAGCATAAGGGAGCGCCCACGGTCATTCTGGCCAAGACCATCAAAGGCTACGGACTGGGTGAGGCCGGCGAAGGCAAGAACATCACGCACCAGCAGAAAAAGTTAAACGAAGACGAGTTGCGTATTTTCCGATCGCGGTTCGGGATTCCCATCCCGGATGAAGAATTGCACGACGCTCCTTTCTATCGGCCGGCGGATGACAGTCCTGAAATCCGCTATATGCAGGAACGGCGCAAGCAGTCTGGGTGGCTACCTGCCCGAGCGCAAGGTGCGCTCCCAGCCCATTGCTCCGGTTTCGGAAGCGCACTTCGAGGAATTTCACAAGGGCACGGAGGGTCGCGAAGTTTCAACCACCATGGTTTTTGTGCGACTGCTCTCGAAATTGTTGCGTGATCCCGAAATCGGCAAGCTGATTGTGCCCATCATCCCGGACGAAGCCCGTACCTTCGGCATGGAGGCGCTTTTCCGCCAGGTGGGAATTTACTCCAGCGTGGGCCAGCTCTACGAACCGGTGGACATGGACACGCTCCTTTATTATAAGGAAGCAAAAGACGGGCAGATTCTTGAGGAAGGCATCACGGAAGCCGGCTCCATCTGTTCGTTTATCGCCGCCGGCACCGCCTATGCCAATCACGGGATCAACACGATCCCGTTTTTTATTTATTACTCCATGTTCGGCTTCCAGCGGATCGGCGACTTTATCTGGGCCGCCGCGGATATGCGCACTCGCGGCTTCCTGATCGGGGGCACGGCTGGCCGCACGACTCTCGCCGGCGAAGGCTTGCAGCACCAGGACGGCCACAGCCACGTATTGGCGCTGTCAGTGCCCAATCTGTTGGCTTATGATCCCGCCTTCGCCTACGAAATCGGCGTCATTATTCAGGACGGCATCAAGCGCATGTATGTCGATCAGGAGTCCATCTTCTATTACCTGACCGTCACCAATGAGCCCTTGGCGATGCCTCCGATGCCGGAAGGGAAGGAAGTGCGCGAAGGTATTCTGAGAGGCATCTACCGCTTCCGGGCGTCGTCTAAAAAGGACGCCAAGCTGCGCGCACAACTTTTTGGCAGTGGCACCATCATGTACGAGGTGCTCAAGGCGCAGCAGGTCCTGGAAGAAAAATATGGCGTGGCGGCTGACGTCTGGAGCGTGACCAGTTACAAGCAGCTTTACCGCGACGGTAACGATTGTGATCGCTGGAACATGCTGCATCCCGGCCAGGCTCCGCGCGTGCCCTTTGTCAGCCAGGCCCTGAAAGATGCGCCCGGAGTGCTGGTAGCGGCGTCGGACTACATGAAGGTGCTGCCGGAATCGATTGCCCGGTGGTTGCCTCGCCCGCTGGTGGCTCTGGGTACCGACGGATTCGGCCGCAGCGAGAGCCGGGTGGCGCTGCGCGATTTCTTCGAGGTGGATGCCAAACATATTGTGCTCGCGACACTGACTGCACTGGCGCGCGAAAAGCAGATCAAGATTGAAGTGCTCGAGCAAGCGGTGAAGGAACTCGGTATCAATCCGGAAAAAGCGAATCCGGCAAATACTTAAAATGCAGGCGCGAGCGTCGGGCTCGTGCCGGGGCGCTACGAACGAGTACGGTAGGACATCGAACCATCGCGGCAGCGCCCGTGCCGCTGCCGCACGAGCGGGGCGCTCGCGCCTACATTGAAATACAGGGAGTCGATACGCAGTGACAGAATTCAAGCTTCCGGAACTCGGCGAAAACATTGACCAGGGTGACCTGGTCCGGCTGATGGTTTCGCTGGGCGCAAGCGTGACCGAGGGCCAGCCGGTCATGGAATTGGAGACCGACAAGGCAGTCGTCGAGGTTCCATCTTCCGTGAGCGGCACGGTCAAGGAAATCCGGGTCAAGGAAGGCGAAAAGGTCAAAGTCGGCCAGGTGATCTTCACCGTGGAAAATGGCGCGGGCGCCAAAATCAAGAGCGTCGAGCCTAAAGGCCCGGAGGCGAAAGCTCCTGCGAAAAAGCCCTCGTCTGTCTCAAAAGCGGCGGTCCCGCCTGTGGCCGAGGCCCGGCCGGTGGCGCCGGCTCCCGCCACGCAGGCTCCGCTCGCGGCGACCGCGGCTGACTTCAGACTGCCTGAACTGGGAGAGAACATCGATCAGGGCGACCTGGTCAGGCTGATGATTTCGCCGGGCTCGAAAGTTTCCGAAGGCCAGCCCGTGATGGAACTGGAAACCGACAAGGCCGTGATCGAAGTGCCATCTTCCGTGACCGGCACGGTAAAAGAGATCAAGGTAAAAGAAGGCTCGAAAGTTAAAGTCGGCGAGGTGATCTTCACGCTGGAGGGGGGAGCGTCGGCGCAGCCGGAGAAGGCCAAGCACGCTCCGGTCGAACATATTTCCGAACAGCATGAAGCCCGGCTGTCATTGCAGGCTGCGATACAAGCCGAGGGTAAAACCGCGGCACAGGTATTTCTGCCCGACCAGCCCTCGCCTCACGCTCCCCGGGCATTCGCCATGCCCGAACAACTGGGCAAGGTAGCGGGGACAGAGCATCGTGCGCCCGCGCCCGCCGCACCCCACGTCCGCCGTCTGGCGCGAGAAATTGGTGTCGACATCTACGAAGTGAAAGGCGCCGGTCCGGGCGGACGAATCAGCGAAGATGATGTGAAGGCATACGCCAAATCGTTGCTGACCTCCGCAAGCGCTGCGGCGCAGTCGGCGCAGGGGCGTCATTTCGCGCAACCCGAGCTGCCCGATTTCACCAAGTTCGGAAAAGTTGAACGCGTCTCCATGCGCGGAGTACGCCGCAAGACGGCCCAACACCTGTGGGAGGCCTGGACCACCATTCCGCACGTCACCCAGCAGGACAAGGCCGACATCACCGAACTGGAGCAACTCCGGGCCCGCTTCGCGCCGAAAGCGCAGGAAGCCGGCGGCAAGATGACCGTGACCGCAATCGCGCTGAAGGTGTGCGCCTCGGCCCTGAAAGTCTTTCCCCAGTTCAACGCCAGCATCGATATGGCGAAGGAAGAGATCATCTACAAGCAGTACATCAATATCGGCGTCGCCGTGGACACCGACCGCGGCTTGCTGGTTCCGGTACTGCGCGATGTGGACAAGAAAAACATCGTCGAACTGGCGGCCGAACTGACCCAGCTTTCGAAGAGAGCCCGCGACAAGAAGCTTGCACCCACGGAGATGGAGGGGGGCACCTTCACCATCACGAATCTCGGCGGCGTCGGCGGCACGGGGTTCTCGCCCATCGTGAATTATCCTGAAGTTGCTATTCTCGGCCTGTCACGCTCCAGCATGGAACCAGTGTGGATGAACGGCAAATTCGAGCCGCGGCAAGTGTTGCCCCTTTCACTGTCCTACGATCATCGCTTGATCGACGGAGCCGACGCGGCACGATTCCTGCGCTGGATCGCGGAGGCGTTCGAGCAGCCCTTCCTGCTGTCGGTGCAGGGGTAGAATCCGAAATGAAAAATCTGAAACCACAGAAGACGCCGGGATGCACTGAGGAAATCTCGCTGCATTGCGCTGTGTCTCTGCGTCCTCTGTGGTTAAAGCCCTTCTGACCGAATGACTGAAACTTCAAACTTGCACATTGCCGTGGTAGGCGGTGGCCCAGGGGGCTACGCCGCAGCATTTCTCGCCGCCGACCTGGGGCTGAAAGTCACGCTGATCGACCCGGAAGCGAATCCGGGCGGAGTCTGCCTGTATCGCGGCTGTATCCCTTCGAAGGCTTTGCTGCACGTGGCCAAGCTGATCGACGAATCCCGCCACGCCAAGAATTGGGGGATCGAGTACGCCGATCCCAGGATCGATCTGGCCCGCCTGCGCGCGTGGAAAGAGGGGGTAGTCAAGAAGCTGACCGGTGGCCTGGGGATACTTTCGAAGCAACGCAAGGTGGAATACATTCAGGGACGGGCGGCGTTTGAAAATTCGAATACGTTGCGAATTTCCAAATCCAGTGGTGGCGACGAGAGTCTGACTTTCGATCGCATCATCCTTGCGACGGGCTCGCGGCCGGCGATTATACCCAGCCTTAAACTGGACACTCCGCGAGTCATGGACTCCACCTCGGCGCTGGACTTGAGCGAGGTGCCGGGCACGCTGCTGGTAATCGGCGGCGGCTACATCGGCCTGGAGTTGGGCACGGTGTATGCGGCGCTGGGGACCAAGGTTTCCGTGGTCGAGATGCTGTCCGGACTACTCCCCGGAGCCGACCGTGATCTGGTTCTTCCCTTGCACAAGCGGATCGAAAAAAGTTTTGATTCCATTCTGCTGAACACTACGGTTGCCGCCATGAAAGAAGAAGCTAACGGCATCCGTGTGACCTTCGATGGCCCTCAAGTCAAGGAACGCGAGAAGGTCTTCGACAAAGTTCTGGTGTCGGTGGGGCGCAAGCCGAATTCTGAAATCTCCGGCCTGGAGAAAACACAAGTCCAGATCGGCCCGCGCGGATTCATTCAGGTGAACAAGCAGTTGCAGACCAGCGATCCGGCGATTTACGCCATCGGCGACGTGGTCGGCGAACCCATGCTGGCCCACAAGGCTTCGCATGAGGGACGCACTGCGGTCGAAGCCATCGCCGGGCACAAAGTGGCATTCGAGCCGGCCGCGATTCCGGCCGTGGTGTTCACCGATCCCGAGATCGCCTGGTGCGGCCTCACCGAAACCCAGGCGCAGAAGGAAAGCCGCGAGATCAAGGTTGCGAAATTTCCCTGGGCCGCATCGGGCCGGGCCATGACTCTGGACCGCACGGAAGGCATGACCAAGCTCATCCTCGATCCGCAAACCGAGCGCGTACTGGGCGTGGGCATTGTAGGCGCCGGCGCGGGTGAGCTCATTGCCGAAGGCGTGTTGGCGGTGGAGATGGCCGCTCTTGCCAAGGACATCGCTCTGACGATTCATCCCCATCCCACTCTTTCTGAGACGGTGATGGAAGCGGCCGAGGTCTTCTTCGGCACCAGCACCGACATATACCGTCCGAAGAAGAGTTGACCCCCCTCAGTCCAATGTAGGCGCGAGCGTCCCGCTCGTGCTGGGTCTGTTGCGCTGCTGCACGAGCGAGGACGCTCGTGCTGGGTCTGTTGCGCTGCTGCACGAGTAGGGAAGGTTGTGCTGGGTCTGTTGCGCTGCTGCACGAGCGAGGGCGCTCGCGCCTACATTACAATCTTTGGCTGGAGAAGGAACCATGTTTTCTTTGCTGAAACGAGCGCTCTGGCTGCTCCTATGCTTGGCCGTCGGTTCACCGGTGTTGGCGTATCAACTGCCCGTGCAACCGGGCAAGACGGGAAACGGCGCCACCAGCCAGGCCGACCCGCTCGGCCGCGACACTCCGAGCGGCACCCTGTATGGATTTCTCCAGGCCGCACAGTCCGGAAATTATTCGACAGCAGCCCAATATCTGCAGATGTCCCCGGCCCGGCGACAGACCCAGGGAGAGAGTGTCGCCTCCAAACTGAAAATCGTAATTGACCGCTCTTTTACCGGCGACTTAAGACGAATCAGCAATCAGCCGGACGGGACGCCGCAGGAGGGTGTGCCGCCCGACAAGCAGCGAGTCGGCAGCCTGAACACCGGAGACGTCAATGCCGATCTCATTCTTGTTCGCGTCTCGGAGGGAGGCGGCCGCATCTGGCTCATCTCATCCGAGACCCTGGCCCGGCTCCCTGAGCTTTACGATCAGGCCGCGGTGCACCAAGTGGAGACTCATCTGCCGCATGCTCTGGTGAGCCACGAGTTCTTGGGCCTTCCCTTGTGGCAGTGGCTGGCGATACTGATCGCGGTCCCGGTCGCTGCGGCCCTGGGATGGCTGGCGGTTCAGTTCCTCCGCTTGCCCTGGTATCTCTGGGCACACTATCGAAAGCACGCGGTGGCCGCCGCGTGGAGTTCGTTCGTGCGCCCGCTCTGGTTGGTGCTTGGGGTCCTCGCCCACGGGATTCTGGTTTCTTACCTTCGCATTCCCGTGCTGCAGAGGCACCGCTACCAGCAGATTGCGGGGGTGGTGGCGATCGTCGGATTCAACTGGTTGTTGTGGCGGATTTTGCGTGAAGTGCTGAGCAGCGTGAGGCAGCGCGCTGTCGTAGCGGGGAGGATGGGAACGGGGTCGCTCATGATCCTGGGCGAGCGCATGCTCAAGGCCGCGATCGTCCTGCTCGCCATCTTCGCGGTGATGGGCACGCTCGGCTTCAACCTCACCGCCCCCCTGGCCGGATTGGGCATCGGCGGCATCGCCATTGCGTTTGCCGCGCAAAAGACCCTGGAGAATCTCCTCGGGGGGATTTCCGTGCTGGGCGATGAGGTCATTCGTGTGGGCGATTTCTGCCGCTTCGGGGACCGGGTGGGTACCGTCGAGGACATCAGCCTGCGCTCCACGCGGGTCCGCACCAACGACCGCACTGAACTTTCAATCCCCAACGGCGCGCTGGCCACCATGACCGTGGAGAACTTCAGCCGCCGTGACAAGATTCTGTTCAACACCAAACTTGGTCTGCGTTACGAGACTTCCCCCGACCAGTTGCGCTTCGTGCTGGCCCAGGTTCGGCGCCTGCTCTATGAACATCCCAAGGTGCAAACCGATGGGGCGCGCATTCGCTTTGTGGGATTCGATGAGAGCGCTCTCAGCCTGGAAATCTTTTGTTATGTTCAGACCCGGGACTTTGCTGAATTCGTCACCATCCGCGAGGACCTGCTGCTGCGGATCCTGGAAGTTGTGGACGCCGCCGGCACCGGTTTTGCCTTCCCCTCTTCCACGGTCTACCTGGGCCGGGATTCAGGGCTGGACAAGGCAAAGACGGAGAAGGCCGCTCAGGAAGTGCAGAAGTGGCGCGAAGGAAACCAGTTGCCCTTTCCCGACTTTGCTCCGCACGAAATTTCGGAGTTCAGCAACTCGTTGCCGTATCCGCAAGCCGGTTCCGCGGTGGGCGGGAAAGAAGAGACACCCTAGTTGGAAGCGATAGGCCGGCGCCTTGACGCGAGACATTCTATGCGACTACTGATTTATTTGGCTCTGCTCACTGCCGCGGCTGTGGGCCTGGTGCCGCAAGTTCGTTCCTGGGAGGTTCCCGTGCAAAGTTCGACAGCAAGCCCGGCGCCTGCCGCGGAAGTCACTCCTTCGTGGGTGAACGATTCCGTGGCAAAGATGGAAGGGGAACTGGTCTCGAAATATGGGGACTCGCAGCGCGCGCGAGCGCAGCGCGGATTACGCCAGGTGGCTGAATTCTGGCGTGCCGAAGATGGCGATGCGGCCGCGTTTGATGACTTCGTCCGCGCCAATTTTGCAGGAGATCAAGCCACGCTGGACACGATGTTCAACCGCCTGGAGAATTTGCTGGAGCAGTTGGGCGGGCATATGCATGAGATCAACCGGGAGTTCCGCCAGCAATCGGACCTCGACCTCGGCCCGGTGCTGCCGTTCGACGAAATCTTTGCCGGTTACGATCCTTCCGCCCACGTTCTGGACGATTTTTTCCAGAACAAACTTGCCTTCGTGGTGCTGCTGAATTTCCCTCTTACCACCCTCGATCAACGTCTGCAGGACGGCCCCGCGTGGTCGCGCCGGCAGTGGGCCGAAGCACGCCTGGCGCAGGGCTTCTCCAAACGGATTCCGGCGGACGTGAACCTGGGCATCGCCCAGGCGGAAGCGCAAGCCGGCCAATACATCGCGGAATACAACATCTGGATGTACCACCTGCTCGACGCTCAGGGGCGGCGCTTGTTCCCGCCGAAAATGCGGTTGCTCAGCCACTGGAACCTGCGGGATGAAATCAAGGCGGACTACGCCGACTCCTCAAATGGTTTGGCCAAGCAGCGCATGATCCAGCAAGTGATGGAACGCATCGTCACCCAAACCATCCCCGAAGCCGTCATCAACGATCCTGCCTTCGATTGGAATCCATTTACCAACGAGGTCACGGAAGCGGCGGTAAAAGATTCCGACCCTGGGGCCGCCCCGGCTGCGAAACCCAGCAGTGCGCGCGAACCAGACACTCGCTACGCGATGCTGCAGAAGACATTCTTTGCGTCGAAAAAGGCCGACCCCTACTCTCCGACCGCGCCCACGCTGATCGCCCGCCGCTTTGACGAAGACCGGGAAATTCCCGAGGCCCGAGTCCAGGCCATGCTGGAACAAGTGGTGACATCGCCTCTCGTTCCTCAAGTGGCGAAGCTCATCGAATCTCGGCTGAAGCGTCCGCTGGAGCCGTTCGATGTCTGGTACAGCGGCTTCAGACCTGGAAGCCAGTACACCGAGGCCCAGCTGGACGCGATGGTCGCGAAGAAATATCCCACCGCCCAGGCCTACCAGCAGGACATTCCCAATCTGCTGATGAAACTCGGATTCTCTCCCGCGCGCGCGCAATACGTCGCCAACAATATTGTGGTCGATCCGGCGCGTGGCTCGGGTCACGCCATGGGAGCGGAAATGCGGGCGGAGAAGGCACATTTGCGCACCCGCGTGGAAAAAGGCGGCATGAACTACAAAGGTTTTAACATTGCCGTCCACGAAATGGGACACAACGTCGAACAGACATTCTCGCTCAACGACATCGACCACACGTTGCTGAAGGGCGTGCCCAATACGGCTTTTACCGAGGCCCTGGCCTTCGTGTTCCAGGGTCACGATCTGGAACTGCTTGGTCTGCCCGCGCCCGACGCCCGCAGCCAGGCGGAAAAAACTCTGAACGATTTCTGGAGCACATACGAGATCGCCGGAGTTGCTTTAGTGGACATGGCAGTCTGGCATTGGATGTACGACCACCCTCAGGCCACTCCGAACGAACTCAACCAGGCCACGGTGCAGATTTCGAAGGACATCTGGAACCGGTACTACGCTCCGGCTTTCCATGAAAAAGATGTTGTGCTGCTCGGCGTGTACTCGCACATGATCGACTCGTTCCTCTACCTGCCCGACTATCCCATCGGCCATCTGATTGCGTTTCAAATTGAAGAGCAGATGAAGAAGGCAGGAGCCATCGGGCCCGAGTTTGAGCGCATGGCAAAGATGGGAGACGTCACGCCCGATCTGTGGATGGAGCACGCGACCGGCCATCCGGTCGGCCCCGAGGCCTTGCTGGAGGCGACACAAAGAGCGTTGAGCGCGGTGGAACGTCCTTGATTGTCATCTTGAGCGAAGTCGAAAGACCTGCTGTTGATTTGCGGCGGGGACTACGCTCACGAACCGGAGCTTCGAAAGCAGGTCCCTCGACTTCGCTCGGGATGACAGGTCCGGGAAAAGGGAATCACTGAGGTTTCGAGTTCAGTGATTGTGGCAAAGAATTGTATCGTCCCCGCCTGGGACACGATGGTCTAGAGACTTTAGAACAGGGCCTCATGATCGCCCGCCTTCAAGGAAGTACCGTTTGCCCCGGCCCTAAACCAGTGCCGAACAAGCCAAAATCCCCAAGTAATAGGAACACCACTGTTTCGACGAACGGTGTTCCGGGCAACTGTTGAGTCCGCGCGTCGCTTGCGCCTCGGTCCGGCTGAAGTTGGCGTCGAAATGGGCACGCACAATGCCAACATAGTGCCCTCCAATTACCACAGTAACTTGCTGGCCCTGACCGCCCTACCTACCATTAAACGCTATGAGTTACCAAGCGCTCTTATTCTGCCCGGATGAAAAAACGGCGCGCGTCGTGAATCAGGTGTTGAGCGAACTCGAGTTCACGGTCGAGCCCTGCCACGAGCCTTTTGCCGCAGTCAAAAGACTCATGGCCCAGCACTTTGACGCGATCGTGGTGGACTGCGACAACGAGCAGAACGCCGCCCTGCTGTTCAAGAGCGCACGCAATTCAGGTTCGAACCAGGCTTCGCTGGCAGTGGCTGTGGTTGAAGGACAGGCCGGTGTGGCCAAGGCATTTCGTCTCGGCGCCAATCTGGTTCTGACCAAACCTATTCATGTCGAGCAGTCCAAGGGCACGTTGCGGGTTGCCCGTGGCCTGCTTCGCAAAGGACAAGCCGCCAAGGCCGCTGAAGGGACTTCGAGCTCGGTCGCGGCAAGCGCGGTTGCGCGTCAGTCTTTGCCGGCGCCCTTTCCGCCGCCGCAGCAACCGATCGCGCCGCTGCACTCCGCCAGCGCTTCAGCTTTTGAGCTTGAAGCGGAACCGGCGCCGCAACCCGATCCCGCGGAAGCTGCGTTGCTGGAGTACATGCCCGACGCGTCACTTTCCGGGGCAGAGAAGTCGCCGCAGTCCGGAGCAGAGTCTGGTTCATCCAAGCAATATCCCTGGCAGCCGCGTAAGCCCCTGGCTGAGCCCATGGCATCGGCCATGCGGCGGGCTGCGGAGGCTGCGGGAAAATCCGAGTTTGATGCGGCCCCGCGGGCTGCGAGTGCTTCGCCGGCCGCCACTTCGTGGGCCGGCATGTCGCAGACAACCAGGATGGGCGCGGCTGCCGCGCCGGCCCGGGCCAAGGAAATTCCGTCCTCCGGCAACCAACCGCTCGGTCTCGAACCGACGGCAAGCGCGATATCGGCGCCTTCCGACACAGAGATTAAGAGGATAACGGACCCGTCGGTGAACGACGGCTGGCCCGCGCACTCGGATTCAACGGCTACCGAGGCGCCCAGCTTTAGTTCGCTTGGTGACAGCGGGCAAGCTTCCGATGCGGGCGGCGGCAAGAAGACCCTGCTGATCGCTGTGTTATTGCTGGGACTGGCGGCCGCCGGTTATTACGGCTGGACCAAAATGCAGTCTGCGCATCCCCAACCATCGGTGCAGCAATCAGCCATTCCGGCCAGTACGGTTGCGCCGCCTTCCCAAGCCACGCCGTCAGCGCCGGAGGCTCAGCCCGCGACGAGCGAGGTGGCCCGGACGCCGGAACAAGATTTGAATGGTGCAACCGCCGTTCCTGCTTCGTCCAAGCCTTCAGCCGCGGTGATAGTGGAAGGTCCCGGCGGCAAGACTCCGGCCCCAGTGAAAGCGGCGCCAGCGGAGCATGAAATCACCGTCGTCAATGCGCCCACAGCGACCAGCAACCCAGAGCCAGAGCCGGTCCTGATCGTTCAGAATGGCGGTTCCACGCAGGCCAAGCCTGAGCCGGAAGCACAAGAAGCGGTGCAGGCGCCGGCGGCAACCAGCATCGCGACCGGCGCAAGCAGCAGCACATTGTCCGGGATCGTGAATACCACTGCGATGAATGCCCGGAAAGCGCCCCAACAGATGCTAAGAATTTCGCAGGGGGTAACGGAGGGGCTGATCGTCAAGCGGGTCCAGCCGGTTTATCCCGAGCAAGCACGGCAGATGCGCCTGGAAGGGAAGGTCGAGCTGCAGGCGAACATCTCCCCATCGGGCAGCATTACCGGGGTCAAGCAGTTGAGTGGTGACCCGATTTTGGGGCGCGCCGCAACGGACGCCGTGCGGCAGTGGAAGTACAAACCCTACTATCTGAATGGTCAGCCGATCGAAATTCAAACTCAGATTACCGTAAACTTCAAACTTCCGTAAAGGACAACTCGAACGGAAAAGTCTGACGGCGCAAGGCTCAGCTTGCGCCGTCTTTTTTTCGTGAGCGGGGCTTGGTGGCAGGCGCTGGAGCCTGTGGCCGCCTCGCTCTGTGCGACTTGTCCCTCCGGACCGTTTCAACTCGCCGCGTTATAATCAAGGGATGCCCAAGCCCCAACATTCGCTTCTGTGATGGGGAGGCGTCGATTTTATGGACTTTAAGCTAGTCAGCGACTACAAGCCGCGCGGAGATCAGGCCACGGCCATCGAGGCCCTGGTTCGCGGTGTTTTCGACCGCGAGCAGCACCAGGTCCTGTTGGGCGTGACCGGGTCGGGCAAGACCTACACCATGGCCAAGGTGATTGAGCAGGCTAACCGGCCTTCGATTGTGATGGCGCACAACAAGACTCTGGCGGCCCAGCTCTATCATGAATTCAAGAGTTTCTTCCCGCACAACGCGGTGGAATATTTCGTTTCTTACTACGACTATTACCAGCCGGAAGCCTACGTTCCCGCCGCCGACCTCTACATCGAGAAGGAAGCCACCATCAATGATGAACTGGACAAGCTGCGACTTTCCGCCACGCGGTCACTTTTCGAGCGGCGCGACTGTCTGATCGTGGCCTCGGTAAGCTGCATTTACGGCCTGGGATCGCCCGAGGCGTATTACGGCATGCTGCTTTTCCTGGAGAAGGGCCAGAAGATCAAGCGCGAGGACATCACCCGCAAGCTGGTCGAAATTCTTTACGAGCGCACGGACGGCGATTTCCGCCGCGGCACATTCCGCGTACGCGGCGACGTGATCGAGATTTTTCCCACCTACGACGACATGGCTTACCGGATCGAACTGTGGGGCGATGAGGTCGAGTCGCTTTCGCAAATCGATCCCCTGTTCGGCACGGTAAAGCAGAAGTACATGCGCCTGCCCATCTATCCCAAAACCCATTACGTGATGAAGCCGGAAACGAGGTCGAAAGCGGTTGAGTCGATCCGGGAAGAGCTGGCGTGGTGGGAGGCGGAACAGGAGAAGCAAGGCCACCTGGTGGAGGCGCAGCGGGTGCACCAGCGCACCATGTATGACCTGGAGATGATCAAGGCCATGGGCTACTGCCATGGCATCGAGAACTACTCTCGCCACTTCACCGGCCGCCTTCCGGGTGAGCCGCCGCCGACCCTGCTCGATTATTTCCCGCGCGACTACATGATGTTCATTGACGAATCGCACCAGACCGTGCCGCAGCTGCACGGCATGTATCACGGCGACCGTTCCCGCAAGGAGACGCTAGTCGAATATGGTTTCCGTCTGCCTTCGGCGCTCGACAACCGTCCCCTGACCTTTGAAGAATTCGAACACCGCATGAACCAGATCGTCTACGTTTCCGCCACGCCCGGCCCCTACGAGTTGACCAAATCGGCGGGGGTGGTGGTGGAGCAGATCATTCGTCCCACTGGATTGGTCGATCCGCCCGTTGAAATCCGGCCGGTGAAAGGCCAGATCGACGACTTGCTACACGAGATTCGCGACCGCATTGCTCGCGGCGAGCGGGTGCTGGTGACCACGCTGACCAAGCGTATGGCGGAAGACCTGGCCGAGTATTACAGCGAAGTGGGCGTTAAGTGCCGCTACATGCATTCCGAAATCGAGACTCTCGAACGGGTAAAAATCCTGCGCGATCTGCGCAAGGGCGAATTCGACGTGCTGATCGGCATCAACTTGTTGCGCGAAGGCCTCGATCTCCCCGAGGTTTCACTGGTGGCGATTCTGGACGCCGACAAGGAAGGCTTCCTGCGTTCGTCGGGATCGCTCATCCAGACCATCGGCCGCTGTGCCCGTAATCTGAACGGCCGCGCGGTCCTCTATGCCGATCGCATGACCGACTCGATCAAGAAGGCGCTCAGCGAAACCGACCGCCGGCGCGCTATCCAGTTGGCCTACAACGTCACCAATGGGATTACGCCGGAGTCGATCGTGCGGCCCCTCGAAATGTCCCTGGCCCGGATCGTCGAAGCCGATTACACAGATCTGACCGACCTTGAAGCCGAAGGCTCGCCGGAGTTCAAGTCCCAGGAAGAGTTAGACGCTTACATCGTGAAGCTGGAGAGCGATATGCGCGAAGCCGCCAAGCGCTTTGAATTCGAGAAAGCAGCCAAGCTCAGGGACACGATCAAAGAGCTAAGGACGAAGGAATTTCTATCCGTGTAACGAACCGTGTGGCGCGGGCGCCCGCGCCCACGGCTTCTGCTTTTTTTCTCTTGCCCCACAGCCACCCTAACGTCCAAAAGCGACGTTAGGATGGGGCACCCGCCGGTCCGAAACCGAAAAAGTTGACAGGCCGGACGGCTTCTGATAGCACCTTAAAAGGTGCTTCACTGGAGGAACCCGTGCTGGACATTACCAAGGACATTCAATCCCTGACCACCTTTCGCAGGCGGTCCGGCGATTTTATGAAGCAGATCAAGAAGAGCAAGCGGCCGGTCGTGCTTACCGTGAACGGCAAAGCGGCGGCGGTGGTGCAGGATGCCGAGGCCTACCAGCGCTTGCTGGATGTGGCCGCGAGCGCCGACGCGAAGGAAGGCATCCGGCAGGGAATGGAGGATAGAAGAAAGGGGAGAGTCCGGCCGGTGAAGGAGTTCTTCGAGGAATTCGAAGCCAAGCATGGCCTACCTCGTTAGGATCGCGGCGCGCGCCGAGCGCGATCTGGTCTCTTTGTATCAGGAGATAAATGCCCCGAATTCAGTCGATGCCCGGCGCTGGTATCAAGGTCTCAAACAAGCGATGATGACCCTGGCGGATAGACCGAATCGCTGTCCGGTCACGCCTGAAAATAAGAGGTTCAGGCACCTCTTGTATGGCGAAAAGCCACATCTCTATCGCGTCATTTATCGGGTCGATGGCCGCCGGCGGCAGGTCGATGTCCTGCATATTCGCCATGGCGCGAGACGAAAGTTTCGTGCTTCTGACCTGGCGTGACGCGAACTGGAGTGCGAGAGAACGCCGAGTGACCCCGGCCGATTGCCATCATCTTTTCAAATAATTTGTGGGGGACAGAATAGCGATGTCGCGCCACGGATTGAGTGCCAGCAGGTCAGGATCGCCGGTCACGATCAAGTCGGCCTTGCCATTCAGCGCGACTTCGAGAAATTTGTCGTCTTGCGGGTCGCGGCACTCGCGAACCGGATACACGATTGGTACAAACTCGGCCAGCCGTCCGAGTAGCCGCAAGAATTGTTGCCGGTCTTCGAGGCTGATGTAGCGGTCGAATTTCTGGCGTGCCAATACGTCGGCCAGTTCGTTCATCGTTGCTTCGGACACCAGCAGGATGCTGTTGTCCACAGCCTTGCGAACAGCCTGTCCGGGAACCGAAGAGGGCAGCAGGAGACGGCTGACCAGCGCATTGGTATCGACGACAATGCGCTGGCGCGAGCGCATCAATCTTGCAGCAAGTCGTTCAGGGCTGCCTCGTTGAGGCCGCGAGCCCGGGCCTGGTCGGCGACGCGGTCACAGAAGCGTTGAAGCTCAGCGGCGTTCAGATCACGAATCCTCTCATATTCCTCAGCTGACATGATCACAGCGACATCGCGGTTTTGGCGCCGGATTACGACCGGCTCACGCTGTGCCGAGTCCAATAGGGCGGCAAGGCGCTGCTTGGCCTCGGTGGCTGAGACGCTTCGCATTGGTTCATAATAGATAAAATAGCTATTTTAGTCAATCATGGCACATGATTTCAGTGTTACACTGTTCTGGTGTCTTCCAAAACTCCTTTACGAAACGTCACCGTAACCCTGGAAGAAGATGTCGCCCAGTGGGCCCGGATCGAGGCGGCGCGCCGGGACACCAGCGTTTCGCGGCTCTTGGGAGAGTTGCTGAAAGAGCGAATGTCAACCCGGGACGGCTCAGCGGCGGAAGCCGCAGAGCGCCTGGCGAGTTTTGGCGAGCGCTACAACCTGTCCTTGCGTGGGCTCAAAATCAAAGACCTGATCAATGAAGGACGCCGGTGAGCCGGTTCGTTCTCGACGCCTCGGTCGTTTTGACCTGGTGCTTCCCCGATGAAAATTCCGCGCTCGCCCAGCATGTTGCCCATCGGTTCAAAGAAGGTGACACCGCGCTGGCACCCTCATTTTGGCCACATGAAGTGCTGAACGCCTTACTCGCCGGAGAAAGGCGCCAACGCATCTCCGGGGAAATGATTCAAAGCTTCCTCACTGACCTGGCATTGCTGCCTGTCGCACTCGAAACGTGCCCTGCCGGCGTTGTGTTTGACAGAATCCACAGTCTGAGCCGCAGCCACGGACTGACTCCTTACGACGCATCCTATCTCGATCTGGCGCTCGAAAATGGATTGGCACTCGCTACCGTGGATGAAGCCTTGGTCCGTGCGTGCCAGAGCGCCAGTGTCGCGTTGGTGCGGCTTTGACAGTCACGGTTTTGATGGTCTTCCTGGAGTAATGACGCGACGAGGATGGGGGTAACTATCAATCTCGCAGCGGAATGCGTGGGTTATCTCCCCGATTTCGCCGCAAAGGCAGCCAACTTCTGATACACCGCGTAGCCATCCCCGACGTGGGCTTGAAACTTCACCTCTGAGGCCGGCAGCTTTTCGTTCTGTCCCAGGAACAGATACCCGCCAGGCTCCAGGTACAAATGCAGACGCTGCAGCAGGGCCGTCCGCTGGGCGGTGGAGAAGCGCGGCAGCACGTCCATGCAGAAAATGCAGTCAAACTGTCCGAGGAAGGAGGGCTTGACCAGGTTCATCTGCGAAAACCTGACCAGATTACGCAAGCGCGGCTTCACCAGCAAGTGCTCGTCCACTTTCGCAAAATGGGGTTGCACCAGATGGGCGGGAATGTGCTCCAGGGCGGATTGCGGATAGAGGCCGCGTTCCGCGGTTTCGAGCGCCTGCCGGCGAATATCGCTGGCCACGATGTGCACATTCCAGCCACCGCCGTGGCAGTTCACCACCTCGCACACCGACATGCCGATGCTGTAGGGTTCTTCACCGGTCGAGCAACCAGCACTCAGGATGCGCAGGCTGCGGGGTTGTTCCGGCTTGCGCTTCTGCAGCTCGGGCAGGACCAAACTCGCCAGAGATTTGAAAGCTGCGGGGTAACGAAAAAAGCGGGTCTCGCCATTCAGCAGGTGCTCCGCAAGATGCTCGCATTCCGTATCGCAGGATCGCAGCCGTTCGAGCAGCAGCGCGGCCGAAGGGATGCATCGCGACTGCAGCACTTCCGACAAAGCATGGGTCAGCCTCTCGGTCGTGGTATCGAGCAGAACTCCGACCCGGCGTTCCATGATCAGCCGCACTTCTGAGAGTTCGTGCTCGCCCACGTCCACGTTGACCCGAAGCTTGTGCATGGGCAACACTCCGCCGTTGGAACCAGGAGAAATCAGGTGCGCCGCGTCCTGAGGCGCTTTTGGGGAGAGGTTCGATTCTTTCCGCGGTTCAGGAACTTGCGGTCGCAGCCCGAATCCGGGTCCTGGCTTCGTTTTCCGCTTGCTGTTCCACGGCGTTCAGTTCTTTTTCAATCGACGAGAAGCGCTGCAGGATCTCGTGCATGCGCACGGCCATGTTCCGGATGGTTTCAATCTGTGAACGCGATGCCGCGGAAAGCGATTCCGGTTCCAGCAACAGCAGTTCGGAGTTTCCCAGGACCGACGTGAGTGCGTTGTTCAGCGTGTGCCGCACGTCCAGCATGTAACGGCCCAGGGCTGCCTGCCGTTCCAGCGCTTTGCCCGCCAGTTCGGCTCGGTGGGCGCGTGCCATGGTCTGGCCGTGCCGCAAGATTTCCGTGGATACCAGCACCAGCGCATCCAGCCAGCCGTCCTGCTGCTGCAGAACCAGAATGCCGGGGCGCGCTTTCGCTGCAGATGACTTCTCCTTGCACACAAACAGGACCGGGTTGTCGGCCGGATCGAGAGCTCGGAAGACGGCGGGAAGCACTTCCGGTCGCACGGCGCCCACGATGGCCATGTCGAAACCGTCGGCATCAAGATCGCGGCAGAGGTCGCCGCTCATCAGGGTGAATGCCGGCGCCTTCCGTTCCGCTTGCCAACGGTCCATCACGACGCGTGAAAAGTCAGCGTCGTCTGAAATTATGAGTACCGTGGCCTGGTCCAAGTTCTGCTCTCCGTTCCCGATCCTACGAAGCGATGACTCTGCGAAGCGATGACCTTGCGCCTCCAGAATCGTGTGCCTAGACTTTGTCGTCGTCTCCTGGTTCGTTCTGGTCCGGAGACGAATCCTGGTCCCACTCCGGCGCGGCGGTCACGTCGAACTCCGGCACGTCTGAGTTTGAAGGAGCAAACTGGGCAGCCGCGACTGCTGCTTTGGCGCGACCGGGCATCGGTGGGGGCGGTAGCTTCACCGCCTTCCTGGTCGTGCGCGACAGGGCTGCATCCACCACATTGCGCAGATCAACGAGCATGCGCAACGGGCTGCCGGAGGAGTACTCGGCATGGAACAGCACCTTCCAGGATTGGCAGATCATGCGCAGGCGAGTTACGGGCTCGTCAGCCGAAAATTGGGCGGAGCGGCAGTCCAGGGTGCTGACGCCGCGGGCTTCCAGTTCGCGCAGTCCGTCCAGAATGGTATTCAGGTCCTGGTGCATGAGCCGGAAGAAAACCCGGCGCATCAGGAAGCTGAAGCGGGCGAATGCCACCATGGCGACGGGCTCGAAGTAGTCTTCGCCCGCTGAAGTCTTGAGCTTTCTGCCTTTTTCCAGAATTCCGCTGGTCAGCAGCTCATTCAAGCTGTGACATCCGTTGGCCGACTCGATGAAATCTTCGATTGGTTCGAGCCATGACGGCACTGTCAGGTCAACGTTTCCAAGAACCGGTTCCAGCATTTGCGCTACGTAGCCCAGGTCGACGTCCGCATCTTCCAGGCGCGAGGGCGCGCAATGGGAAAAAAACTGGACCAGCAGGAAATCGATCTTGTCCCGGTCCGAGTCCACTCGGGTTGTCCGGTTGAGATGGTGCTCCAGAAGGGTCTGCAGACCTTCCTCGCTGGTCAGATTTGTGGTCTGAAGAAACTGGCGCAATTGATGGACCTGGATCTTCTGGTCCATTTCGAGCAGCCACTGGCGGGCTTGTTCCACGGACTCCTGCGGCGGATCGTCCAGGCCGGATTCCAGGTCGGGACAAGAGGGAAGTTCGATCACAAACTCGCGTCCCAATGCGCTGTACAGAGGATAGAGCAGGCGCGCTTCGCGCCACTCCGCGGACAGGTCCTTCTTTTTCGGTTTCAGAGTCATGGTTTCACGATCCAGTTGGAAACGTCCTGGGTAAAGCGGGCAGCCACTGCGGTGCGTCCACTGGTATATTGCAGCGCCACAACCGAGGCTTCGGCGTCCAGCGTGCCATCGGAATTCTGCAGCCGCAGCCGGTCGGCAAATTCCAGCGGCAAAGTCGAAGAGAACAGCACTTCACGAGGCGTACCGAATTCGATCACGGTGCTTTCGGTGCACACATTTCCTTCGCCCGCCACGCGAATCAAGCGCACCGGAATACGGACCGGACTGGCCTCGGGAAAGAACTTGGCCAGCTTCGCGGTGCAGCTCTCCTGCCGGACGCGCGCTCGGCCCGTGGCCTGTGTGGACACTGCTCTACCTCGGTTCTCCAGGGTCGACGCGGCCTGGGTCCCCGGGCCTGCCGGTTAGCATGGCATGGGCACCCGGACCGCATCAGTGAGTGAGAGTGCACTCTCCCAACCAAAGTCGCGGGCTGGGACCATTTTCCGTAAATCGCTGCTTAATATAGAGTTATCTTCGACGGGAGCGGTAGCAAGAACGGGCGGTGCCAGGCGTTTGTCTCAGAATGAAACATTGTCTCAATGACAATGGGTGGAGCGGATCGGGATCGATTGCACCCGGAATCTGCATCGTCATCTTGACATCTGCCATTGTCATCTTGAGCGGAGAGAAGGGACTCGCTTGCGAGTCCCTTCTCGAAGTCGAAAGATCTTGTGTTTACTGCGTCATCGATCGGCCAAGGAACTCCCCCGCACCAAATGCAGCACCAGCAGAAAGCGGGTCCCTCGGCTTCGCTCGGGATGACAGGGTGGAGGTAGGGGCGAGGTCTCGTCCAGCAAATACAGTTCAGCGGCGCCAGGCTCACAGCACCCGCAGGCCGCGCTACCTTACTGCAGCGCCTGCACTGGCGCCGACGTTTCCCGGGCTCCGATGTTGTAGCGCTTGAGCTTGCGATAGAGCGTGGCTCGGCTGATGCCCAGCATTTTTCCCGCGAGCGCCTTGTCCCCCTTCACCTGTTCGAAGACCCGCTCGATGGTGGCGCGTTCAATGTCCTCCAGGTCGGTAGTCGTGATCCCGGAGGATGGAGAGTCGGCGCTATGCTCCACAGGGATGGCAGATGTGATGGACGGTGGGAGATCGTTGAAATCGATGGTGCGCCGATCGCCCAGAGCCACCGCGCGCTCGATGCAATTCTCCAACTCGCGAACATTCCCCGGCCAGTCGTACTGCAGTAACGATTTCATGGCTGCGGTCGTGATCTGAATCGATCCGCCACGAGCGTACCGTTCAAGAAACCAGTGGGCCAGCATGGGGATATCGGAGCGGCGTTCGCGCAGCGAGGGCAGGCGCACAGTCACCACGTTCAGGCGGAAGTAGAGGTCTTTGCGGAAGGTGCCGTTGCGATATTCCGCCTCCAGGTCGCGATTGGTGGCGGCAATGACTCGCACATCCACCTTGATCTTCTGATTGCTGCCGACCGGGCGCACTTCCTTCTCCTGCAGGACGCGCAGCAGTTTGGCCTGCATTTCCTGCGGCAGTTCACCGATTTCGTCGAGAAAAATGGTTCCGCCGTTGGCCGATTGAAACAGCCCGGTCCGCGCTTTCACCGCGCCGGTAAACGCACCTCTTTCGTAGCCGAACAGTTCGCTCTCGATCAGCGTCGGGACCAGCGATCCGCAATCCACAGCGACAAACGGACGTTTGGCGAAGGAACCGCGGAAGTGGATGGCACGCGCCACCAGTTCCTTGCCGGTACCGCTTTCTCCGGTGATCAGGACGGGCGTGTGCGTATCTTTCAAACGCGAGATCATGCGCAGCACGTCCTGGATTTTGGCCGACGCGCCCACAATTCCATGCAGTTCGGTCTCCGTATCCACGCGCTCGCGCAAGAATTCGTTCTCCTCGACCAGGCGGACCTTTTCCGCCATGCGGCGCAGGAAGAGCCGCAGTTCCTCGAGCGGAGAGAAAGGTTTGCTGATGTAGTCGTAGGCCCCGAGCTTCATGGCCTGGACCGCGGTTTCCACCGATCCATGCCCGGTCATGACCGCGACCTCGGTGCGAGGCAGCATCTTCTTCACTCTTTCGAGGAAGGTAAGACCGGACATGCTGGGCATCACCAGGTCGGTGAGAATGACGTGCGCCGGTTGTTCTTCGAGCAGGGCCAGGGCCGACTCTCCGCCGTCGGCTTCCATGCAGACAAACCCCAGGGCTTCGCCCACGGTCATGCAGAGCTGGCGGATGCTCTGCTCATCATCAACAATCAGGAGGCGGATTCGCAGATCTTCATTCACAGTGCCTTCCCCATGGTTTTTTCGACCACCGAAATGAACTGTTGTACCCGAAATGGTTTCTCGACGCAGGGAGCGCCAGTTTCGCGCAGGGTAGCCACGGTCTCTTCGTTGGCAATATCGCCGGTGATAAAAACGATCCGGGTTGCCAGTTCGGGACGGCAGCGGACAACCCAGGCGTGGACGTCGGCCCCGTTTACGCCTCCGGGCGTGCGCATGTCGGAAACTACCCCCAGAAACTCTCCCGACTCCAGCAGGCGCAATCCATCGGCGCCGGATTCGCTACACACCACGGAGTAGCCGTTGCGCTCCAGCGCCGCTCGGACATAGGCCATGACAGCGGGCTCATCCTCGATGAGCAGCACCGGCAAAGTTGCGGATTTGGTGACAGGTTGTGTGGTCATCGTTGTTTGACTCCGGCAGCGGCCCCGACCGAGGCCGTTTCTGGGGTTGCGGGCAGGCGTACCACGAAGGTGGCGCCCGGTCCGCCGCTGTTGTTGTGGCAGAGAATCTCGCCGCCGTGCTCGTGCACAATGCCGTAGCAGATGCTCAAGCCCAGGCCGGTCCCCTTGCCCACCTCCTTGGTGGTGAAGAAGGGATCGAAAATGCGGTCTGGGTGCGAGATTCCGGGCCCGTTGTCACGAAACGAAATTTCAACCGAGTTGCCCATGTGCTTGGTCGCAATTTCGATCCGCGCCGCGCGGCCGATTTCACCTACAGCGTCGTAGGCGTTGTTCAGGATATTCAGGAACACCTGCTGCAACTGGTGCGAATCCCCGATCACACTGGGAAGTTCCTGGTCCAGATGCTCGACCACCTCCACGCCGTGGCTCTGGAAATCGTAAGAGCGCAGTTGCACCGTCCGCCGCAGAATGGGGTTCAGCTGCAGGGCCTTCCTTTGCGGTGGCATCTGGCGGGCAAAGCTGAGCAGGTTCTGGACGATCTGCTTGGTGCGTTGTGCTTCCTGCAGGATGACCCGCATGTCTTTACGGGCGCTCTCCGGAAGTTCAGGATTTTCCATCAACAGGTCGGCAAAGCCGAGAATGGCGGTCAGCGGATTATTGACCTCGTGCGCTACGCCGGAAACCAATTGGCCCACCGCCGCCATCTTTTCGGCATGCATCAGCTTCGATTGCAGGCTGGCGGCATCGGTGACGTCGGTCATGACCACCACCAGGCTGATGACTTGCGACTGCTCGTCGCGCATGGGACTCAAGTTGACGGAAAAGTGCCCGATCCTGCCATCTCCACGCAGGATCTGCAGCTCAAGATTGTCTACCTGGCGCCCCGCCAGGGTCGCCGTCAGAGATTCAGTGAGAATGGTCCGCCGGGCCGGCGCCACCAGTTCTTCCAAGGGGCGTCCCAGCAACTGCTTCTGCTCGTAGCCCATGTCGTGCCAGCGCCGGTTGGCATAACTGATCAGTCCGGCCGTATCTGCCACCAGGATGAGACTCTGCGTGTTATTCAGGATCTTTCCGGAGAAGTCCCGCTCCCGCTGCAGTTCGGCCTGAAAGGTTTTCAACCCGCTGATATCAAGCATCAGGCCGCGGAACTGCGTCACCCGGCCCTGGGCATCGCGCACCGCGAAGGCATTGGTGAGAACATAGACCGCGGATCCGTCGCGACGACGGAGCGTCTCTTCGTGGTTCCGCACCACCCCGTGCTCCTCCATCTCCCGGGCAAGTTCCTGATGGCGCTCGGCCGAGAAATAAACCTGGGTGCGAACGTCGGCTTGCAGCAACTCGTCCCGGCTGGCATAGCCGAGCATGCGGACCAGCGCGTCGTTGACCTCGATAAAGCGGCCGTCAGGCGCGGAGAAGAACAGTCCTTCCTGAATGTTGTCGAATAATTCCCGGTATCGCTGTTCCACCTCCAGGCGGTCACTGATGTCCTTCAGCACATGGATGGTCTGCATGCCCTCGCTGCTGGCGCCGTGCACCCTTGAGGTCGAAACCAGGTAAGTGCGTTCCAGCACGGGATGGACAGATTCATCGTCCCCTTCACTGCTGCTGCGGCAGAAAGGGCAGGAGCGCGGAGGCGGGGCGTTGCCCATGGCCAGCAGGGCGGCCATATTGACCCCGATGAGGGCCTGGGGCTGCACGCCGATGAAATCGGCCAGCGAGCGGTTTACTCGCAAAACGTTGCCGGCCTCGTCATGGGCCACGATGAAATCGCTGATGGCATCGAAAATCTCGACCCAGTGGCGGTTAGCCTGATCCATCCGGGTAAACAGGCGGGCGTTTTCCAGTGCCACTGCGGCGTGTCCCGCGATGGCTTGCAGGACCTGTCTGTCTTCGTCGCCCAAGAGTTGCTCGCGGTCTCCCAGGCACAGGACGCCAACCAAATCCCCCGATGCACCCAGCAGCCGCACCAGCGTGCCATTGCTGCCACCCAGTTCGGAGGCCAGCGCGGCACCATACAGTTCCGTCGCGGTCGAGGAAACGATAGTGTCCTTATGACGGGCCAGGGCCTCTTCGATGGCGTGGCTGAAGCGCCGCAGCAATGTACGTTCCTGAATCTCCTGGCCGTCAGCCTTCTGCAGCACCAGGGTTTCCATGCCGGTCCCTTGTTTGACCACAAGCGCCGCCTGATGTGCGTTCAGGATGTTCGCAGCGCGGCCGACAAAGCTCCTGGCAAACTCGGGAAGCCTTAAGTGGCCGTTGAGTTCGAGGGCCAGTCCCATCAGCGATTCGGCCTTGCGGCGGTGTTGTTCGGATTGATGCAGATTGCGGGTTACCTCCAGCGCGACTGCGACTTGCGCCGCCAGGGCCCGGGCACGTCGAATCTCTTCCGGCAAGATGCCCGCCCGACCCAGCCGGTCCAGCACGCCGAACATCCCCAGGACGTCGCCGTTAGTATCGAGAAGGGGGACGGTCAATAAGTGCTTCACATCGAACTGGGCGAGGATTTCCAGGTTTGCTCCGGGCACTTTGCTGGGATCGTCTGACCAGAACACCTCCTTCTTGAGCAAGGCCCGGCTGGCGGGCCCCTCCGGCAGCCGGAAGTCCACTCGTTTTGGCTGACCGCCTTCTGCCGCCCAGCGCACGTGAAAGGCGCCGCCTTCGAGAAGGCCTATGAAACCGCGTCCGAAGCCCAGGAAATCCGCGGCACGCAGCGCAAATTGTTGCAGGAACTCATCCAACTGGCCGATGGAGCTGAGCTCGGCCGAAATCTCGAGCAATTGGTGAAGTTCATGGGCCTGGGCCCGGGCGGTGCTGTAAAGCTCTGCATTGGCGATGGCCACCGCCCCAAAACCGGTGACCACGGAAATCAGCGATTTTTCTTCCGCGCTGAAAATGCCCTCCTGGCGCGGATAGACCAGGACCGCGCCCTGGGTGAGGGAAGTGCGAAAAGGCGCGGCAATCAACACCCCTGGTGGAACCAGTTCACCGAGAGCGAGGGTAGCCGGATCAATGGCCACACTGATCGGCTCGCCTGCGGCCACCGCCCGGCTGGCCAGGTCCGCGGCAAACTGCAATCCCCGGCGATCATGCCGGGCCCGTACCGAGGCGGCCAGCTGGGGAGACTCGGCGGCTACGGCCCGCAAGCTGAATGCGGTCCCTTCCCGCAGCAGCATGCAGACCAGGCGGGTGCGCAGAAGGACCCGAAGCCGGTCAGCCACGGCCTCGATGACCGCCGTGGATTCGGGCGTGGAACGGAGAGCTTGGGCTACCTCGGCCAGAATCTTGGTTCGCCGGTGCTCCTCGCGCGAAACCTGGGTGAGCCGGTTTGCCTCGAGCAGGCTGCCTAACTGTCCGGCCAGGATGGTGGCCTTGGCCGCCAGGTCCGGATTGAAGAAGTCGGGATCCGAACAGTGCAGAAAGACTGCCGCCCCGATCGATTCGTTACTGACCACCAGAGGTGCGGCCATGATGGAACGGGCCTGGAATTCGGCCGCCATGAGATAACGGGCGGGATCCAGCCGATTTTCGTAGACCGTCTTCCCTTGTCGGATGGCCTCGATCGCGATCGCGACCGAAGTTTGGCTGGCCTTCACCCTGGTTCCGCGGAAGCGGTCCGCCATCAGACCATCGGCCTCCGCTCCCAGCAACTCGTCCGCCGAGACCCGTTGCCAGAAATAGGCGCCATCCACCTGAAATAGCTCGCGCGTCTCCTGACAAAACAGGCGAATCAACGCTTGCGCCGGGGTGCCTTGCGCGGCTGCCTCAGAGAACTTGAGGAGGAGTCGCTGAAAAGCATCGTCCGCGCGCGGATTGGTGTGCTGCGCCGCGGACGTGTCTTCAGCTGACATAGTCAAGGTGCCACCGCCCAGCCCGTCTCAAATCTACAAGTAGTTGATATACAGCAAATTAGACTGCATTCTCAATTTGAGTCAAGCGAATAAGCGGGTCGGGGTGCCGAGATGGTGAAATCGGTCCCGCCCCCACGCCGGGGTGTATCAAACTGAGAAAACTACCCGCAGATGAGACGATTCTTGCCTGCAGCAATGCCTATCGCCGCAGGCGCCTGATGATACCTAAATACATTAAATAGAACTGTTTGGGGGCATTCGTCCCGGGGTCGCGGGAGCCCGGTTCGAGCTGGCATCGGCATTGCAGTTGAAGGCATGGGAAAAACTAGATTCGAGGCCGGAGGGGTTCGCCCCGCGTTACCAAGCGCGGCGGCAAAGGCCGGAGGAAATAGCATGACGATCGGCAAAAAACTTTATGTGAGCTTCGGAGCCGTGCTCGCCATGGTTGTGGTGCTGTTTGCCGTAAACCTGGCAGCGGTCTACCGCGAGCACAGCGCCAAGGCATCCGCCTCCCAGGCCCTTCAAGTCGCGGAGGCCACTGACAAAATCAGATTTCAGATGATGCAGAACCGCCTCTATCTGACCAACTACCTGCTTAGCGGAGACAGCCGCGAAGTCCGACCATGTCAACGACGGCGTCCACGGCCTGATTGACCGGATGCAGGTCGCGACCGCCCTGGCCACATCCGAACAGCAGCGAGTTGCGCTGGGCAAAGTGCAGCAGACGGAACAGAGCTGGGCCCGGGACTTTGCCGAACCGCTGATGCAAAAGCGAAAAGAGGTCGACCAGGGAAACTCCACCGTGGCGGAACTGCAGATTTTCTATTTGCAGAAAGATGCGGGCTCCTGGGTAAAGAACTCGACCGAATATCTTGACCTGGCAGACCAGGAAAGCAAGCGCGTGCTCGAAGAGCGCCGGCAAAGTGATGATTCCGCCGGCAACTGGACCGTCGGAATCGCGCTATTGGGCACGCTGGCGGCCTTGGTCCTGGGCACCGTCATCGCCTTCCGCACCGCCAAATCCATTACCGAACCGCTCACCGAACTCATGAAAGTCACCAAGCAGATTGGTACGGCGGGTGACCTGGACCACGAAATCGATATCCAGCGAGAGGATGAAATCGGGGAACTGGGCCGAACCTTCAACAGCATGGTGGGCTACCTGCAGAGAGATGGCATCGGTCTCCGAAGCCATTGCCGGGGGCAATCTGTCGGTTGAGGTCAAGCCCCGCTCGAAGGACGACACCCTGGGCAATGCGTTCGTGCGCATGGTGGACGGGCTGAGAAATCTGGTGCGCAACGTACGCGACGCTGCCTCCCAGGTGGCCAGCGCGTCCAGCCAGGTGGCCGGCGCCTCGGACGATTCGGCCAAAGTCAGCCTGCAGACCGCCTCCGCCATCGACGAAGTGACCAGCACCATGCACGAGATGAGCGTCAACGTGCAGAACATGGTGAAGAACACCCAGACCCAGGCCTCGAGCGTAAGCGAAACTTCAGCCTCCATCGACCAGATGGTGGCTTCCATTCAGCGCGTGGCTGACACCGCCAAGGTCCTGCTCGACATCTCGAACCGGTCGCGGGAAGAAGTGCACAGCGGCATCAACACCATGGAAAAGGCCACGGACGGCCTGAACAAGATCAACATCACCATCCGTTCTTCCGGCGAAATCATCGATGTGCTGGGACAACGGGCCGACGACATCGGCAAGATCATCGAAGTCATTGATGATCTGGCGGAGCAGACCAACCTGCTGGCTTTGAACGCAGCCATCGAAGCTGCACGCGCCGGCGAGCATGGTCTGGGATTCGCGGTGGTAGCCGACGAAGTCCGCAAGCTGGCCGAAAAGTCCGCCCAGTCCACCAAGGAAATTTCCGAACTGATCCAGAGCATCCAGAAGGAAGCGCGCAAAGCGGTCGAGAACATGGACCGCAGCACCGGCATCGTGAACGATGGTCTCGGCCTGGGACAGGAACTGAACGGCGCCCTGCGCAAGATCTCCAATGTGGTCACCGAGGTCTACAAATTCGCCCAGGAAATCGGGGCCGCCACCAACGAGCAGTCGCACGGCTCTTCGCAGATCGCGCGCGCCACCACTCGCCTGAACGAAATCACGCACGAGATCAACTCCGCGGTCGAGGAGCAGGCTTCGGGCGCCCAGGCCGTGGTCAAGGCCATGGAGCGCATGCGCGAACTGGTGCAGCAGACGACATCGGGTTCGACCGAACTGGCGGCCTCGGCGGAGCAAATGTCAAAGATGTCCCGCGAGTTGCTCGAGGCCATGCACCGTTTCGCCCTGGAGCAAGCGGAACGAGCTCCCACGCGTTACGAAGAACAGGCGGCTGCCAGCGCGCGGCGCGCCGCCGCCGGCGCCCGGGCCTGACGTTCAGAGGGCACCCATGAACCCTGATTTGCACATTGTCGGATTCCAGGTGGGGCGCGAGACCTACGGCGTGCCCATCACCTCCCTGCACGAGATCGTGCGCGTGCCCGAGATCACGGCCGTGCCCGATGCTCCGGAGTACATGGAAGGCGTGATCAATCTTCGGGGCAAGATCGTTTCGGTGATTGATCTGCGCAAGCGCCTGGGCGAGCCCAAGACGGCGCTAAACCGCCGCAACCGCATTCTGGTGGTGGAACATGGCGGACGGCTTTCGGGATTGATTGTCGATTCCGCCTCGGAGGTAATCAAGATTCCGGCCGCTGAGATCGAGCCCGCTCCGCCAACCCTGCAGGACGGCGGGCTGAATTGCGTGACCGGGCTCGGCAAGTATCGCGGGCGCCTGATCGTGTTGCTGGACATGGCCAAGCTGCTGGAAAGCAGTGCAGGCCGAAAAGAAGACAGACCGAGCCAACGTTGAGGCCCGCAGCGCAGCCGCTGCCAAGTAGTGGCCCTTCAACAAAGGCGCAAGGACGAACCGGAACTCATGGGCACATCCAGCATCCCTGCGCAGTTCACCGAGGCTGAGCTAAAGCTTCTGCAGGTACTCGTGTACCAGGAGTGCGGCATGCACTTCGACGAGCGGCGCACTCATTTCCTGCAGGACCGCCTGCAGCGGCGTTTGAAGGAGTGCCAGCTCGATTCTTTCTACAGTTACTACCGCCTGCTGATCAGCAAGGAAGGCAAGAACGAGCTGGCCCGGCTGCTGGAAAATCTGACCGTCAACGAAACCAGCTTTTTTCGCAACAAGGCCCAATTGGAACTGTTCCACAAGCACATCCTCGATGAAATGATTCGCCGCAAGCAGGCGCTGCGGGACTACTCTTTGCGGATCTGGAGCGCGGGATGCTCCACCGGCCAGGAGCCTTACACGCTGGCCATGCTGATCGCCGACAGCCTGGCTTATTACAACCTGCGCAATCCGCAGCCCGCGCCCCTGCCGTCGCCCAAGCCGTTGATCCCGCCACCCTGGAAAGTCGAAATCATCGCCAGCGACATCAGCTACTCGGTGCTGCGGGCGGCCCAGGAGGGAATTTATTCCGAAAGTCAAATGGAGAGCGTGGATTACAGCTACCGCCTGCGCTACTTCGACAAGACCGGCGAGCGCTATTCCATCAAGAAGGCGTTGAAGGAAATCGTCCACTTCGATTTCCACAATTTGAAAACGGAATACCTGCCCCAGCGCAACGACATCATCTTCTGCCGCAACGTCATGATGTATTTCGACGAACCAGAACAGAAGCGTTTGCTGGAAAAGTTCGCGCGCTGCCTCAATCTGCAGGGCTACCTGTTTGTCGGCCACGCGGAAAGCCTGCTGGCACTGACTGACAAGTTCGTCATGGTCTATCGCAACAGTGGGACTGCCTACCAGAAGGTGGAGGTGACCGGGTGACCCAGTTTTCCGATGAGCGCGCCGCGGAAATGCGGGAGCTTTTCTTCGAGACCGCGCAAGAACTGCTGCAGTCCCTGAATGAGGAGGCGCTGAAGCTGGAAAAACGCCCGGGCGATGCGGAACTGGTGCGCAGCATCCGTCGCATCGTGCATACCCTCAAGGGTGACGCCGCGGCTTGCAGCTTTCGCGAACTGAGTAATGCAGCGCACGAGCTGGAAGATGCCCTGGCCCTGGAATCCGCATCCGCTCACGGCAGCCTCGCCGACGTCGCTTTTACCGCGGCTGACACGTTTGGCGCCATGCTGACGGCCTACCGGCGCAAGGGCAAGCTGCCCTCGTCCGCGCCTCTGACCAAGATGATTCGAGAGCTTACGCAGCAGCCTAAGGGGAAGAAGCGCTCGAAGAAGTCGGCCGAAGCGGTCGTCGTTCCCACCGCCTGGACCGAGTACGAGAAACTGGCGATCCAGAATGCGGTGAGCGGGGGCAAGAATGTGTATCACATCACCGCCGCCATTGATCCGCACTGCGTGATGCCGATCGCAGCCCGGCAACTGGTGCTGAATGCGCTGACCCCGGTGGCGGAAGTCCTGGGAGCGCGCCCCGAGGCGGGATCACCCGCCAGCACCCAGCGACTGGAGTTGCTGACGGCAAGTGACAAGTCATCCGACCAGTTGTCCATCCGATGCCGCATTCCGACCGTGATCTCGAGCGTTGTGGTGGAGGTCGTAAAAGCGGCTGATCCCAATGCCAGGAAAGCCGTTCCCGCCGAACTGGCGGGACATGGTACCGCCTCGCCGGCTTCCTCTCATCACACATCCTCGGAATCCGATGATGAACACGCCGCGGCCGGGAGGCCCACCCATCCGGTGCTGGTAGAAAACATTCTGCGCGTGGACGCCGAGCGCATTGACAGCGTGCTCAACCTGGTCGGCGAACTCATTATCGGCAGGTCCATGCTGCAGCAGGCGTTCACCGAATTCGCCCGCCATGTTCCCAAGGAGGCCTTGCGCGGCCGCTTCAGTGATGCCATGGCCTTTCAGTCTCGCGTGCTGAGTGATTTGCAGCGTTCGGTTATGAAGATCCGCATGGTGCCGGTCGAGCAGCTCTTCCGGCGCTTTCCCCGCATGGTACGCGACGTGGCCAAACAATGCGGCAAGGACGTGGGACTGATCATGAGGGGCCAGGACACCGATCTGGACAAGAGTCTGCTCGATGCCATCGCCGAACCGATGACCCACCTGGTGCGCAATGCCGTCAGTCATGGTATCGAGAGCGCGGAGGAGCGAGTCCGAAACGGGAAGCCGGCGCGCGGAACCATCCATCTCACTTCGTATCACCACGGCAATCAGGTTATCGTGGAAATTACCGACGACGGCGCCGGCATCGATGTTCAGAAAGTCAAAGCCAAGGCCCTGGAGAAGGGCCTCGTTACCTCGGACGAGGCGGACAGGTTGGGGGAGACCGAAATTCTCGAACTGGTGTTCCGGCCAGGGTTCAGCACCGCGGACGAGATCACTGAGATCTCAGGCCGCGGCGTCGGCCTGGATGTGGTGCAGACTGTATTGCACCGCCTGAAAGGGTCGGTTGAGATTGAGACCCGGGTGGGACAGCGCACGACCTTCCGCCTCAAGTTGCCTCTCACTTTAGCCATTATCAAGGCGCTGTTGTTCCGGGTGGAGCAGCGGCTTTATGCCGTCCCCTTGAACGCCGTCGCGGAAATTGCCCGCGCCCGGGAATCCGATGTGCACCAGGTGCATAACCATGAAGTCTTGCAGTTGCGTGATCGCGTCCTGCCCCTGGTCCGTCTGGGGCGTGCGCCGGGAGCGGCGGCAAAAGCGGGCTCCGGAAAGATTTTTGTGCTGGTCATTTCCATCGGCGAACGCAAGCTGGGGATGATCGTGGATAGCCTCGAGGGCGAAGAAGAGCTGGTGATCAAGGCGCTCGACGACCAGACCGTGGCCACCGACTTGATCAGCGGCGCTTCCATCCTGGGCGACGGCCGGGTGGTGCTCATCGTCAACCTTCCAGCGATTGTGGATCGTCACGGCAAGATTCGGCCGGAACAGGAAGAGGGCATTGTTTCCGGCATTTTGCTCTCCCACGCCGACCGCAAGAGCCTGCGCGAAGCGCGGCGGAGGCTCATTTATGAACCCGGTGCGCGTGCTGGTGGTGGACGATTCCGCGCTCATGCGGAAGCTGATTCCGCAGATTCTGCAGGCTGACAGTTCGATCGAGGTGGTCGGCACCGCCATGGACGGAAATTTCGGCCTGCAGGAAAATCGAAGAGCTCAAGCCTCAGGTCGTGACCCTTGATCTGGAAATGCCGGGCATGGGCGGCATCGACATGCTCAAGGAAATCATGCGCCGCCACCGCCTGCCGGTGATCGTCGTGAGTTCCCACAGCACGCAGGGAGCTTCGATCACGCTGCAGGCCCTGTCGCTGGGAGCATTTGATTTTGTCGCCAAGCCCAACGACGTCTCCGCCCGCATGCCGCAGATCGCAGCCGAATTGATCGGCAAGATCAAAGCTGCGGCGCAGAGCCGGGGCGTGACCGTCAGGCCGGTTGGCGTGAACTCGCGTTCCGGGCAAGAAGGCCCCGCTCGATGCCAAGAGAGCTCCGACCAGGGTGATCGCGATCGGTGTTTCCACCGGAGGACCGCAGGCCCTGCAGTATGTATTCTCGCAATTGCCGGCGGATTTTCCCGGCGCCATCGTGGTGGTGCAACATATGCCGGAAGGTTTCACGGAAATGTTTGCCCGGCGTCTGGATGAAATCTGTGCCGTCCGGGTCAAGGAGGCGCAATCGGGAGATGTCCTGCTGGCGGGACGCGTGCTCATCTGCCCCGGCAGCCGCCACCTGAAGGTCAAGCGCCTGCCGCTGGGAGATGTCGCGGTGCTGAGCGATGAGCCTCGAGTCAACGGTCACCGCCCCTCGGCCGATGTTTTGTTCAAGAGCCTGGCCGACGAATTCGGGCCCAAAGGCGTTGCCGTACTGATGACTGGAATGGGGGACGATGGCGCGTCGGGCATGGGCGCGGTAAAGGCCGCGGGCGGAATGACGATCGCGCAGAGCGAGGAGTCCTGCGTGGTGTATGGCATGCCCAAGGCCGCCATCGATCGCGGCTTCGCGGTCCGCGTGGTCGGGCTGGACGTTCTGGCCAACACCCTGCAGGCCCAGTGCATGGCGGAGCGCAAGAATGGATTTGGCAACGAACCCGGCGAAGGCGGCAAAGCCGCAGGCGCGGGGCGGGATTAGTTTTTGAACTCACCGTTCGGTTCGATCTTTGTAGCCAAGGCAGGAGGAGTTTTATGGAGCAGTTTGCATCGTTAAAACGCAGCAAGGACGGTCAACCGGTCCGCTACCTGGTGGTGGACGATTCCGTCTTCGCCCGCAAGAACCTGGCTCGAATCGTAGAAACCTTCGGCGGCCAGGTGGCCGGCGAAGCCGGCGATGGCATGACCGCCATCACCGAATACGACCGCACCAATCCCGACATCGTGCTCATGGATATCACCATGCCGCAGATGGAAGGGATTGAGGCGGCGGAGAAGATCGTGGCCCAGCATCCCGAGGCGCGCATCGTCATGGTGTCTTCCGTAGGCTATCAGGAGAACATCGTGGCTGCGCTGCAGCGCGGAGCTCGTCACTTTGTGCAGAAGCCGGTCAAGCCGGAAGTTCTGTATGAAGTGATCAAGTACGTGCTGGGCGAGGATGGAGCCGTAGCGAGTGCCGCAGGCGCGGGAGCCTGATTTATGAAAATGGAGCTGATCCAGCCGTTCATCAACGCGGCGGATGCCGTCCTGGCACAGGGCCTGCAGTCTCCCATGTCCATCGGGAACCTGAGCATGGAGCAGGAGGCTTACCGGCGCAAAGGGGTGGCCGCACTGGTTGCTATCACCGGCGACATCGAGGGCCGAATTGTGTTCGATCTCGATCCGGAGACCGCGGTGCGTGTCGCGAGCCATTTTGCCGGCGCCGAACTGCCCGAGTCCGACGACCTGATACGGGAGACGGTTTGTGAGTTGGCAAACCAGGTGACGGGAAATGCGGTCACAGTCCTGAATGATCAGGGCTTCCATTTCCGGGTGCATCCCCCCGTCCTGCACACTTCCGAACACGGTCCCACCAACAGCGAGGACACCGAAGCCCTGGTCATCTGCTGCGAAACCGCCCGGGGCAGCGTGTTCATGAACATCGCCCTGCGCTACAACGGTGAGTTGTCAGGCGAGCGGGCGGCAGCCGCCGGCGAGTAGTACCGGAGCTCGGACTTCGGGCCTCGGACTCCGCTCTCCAGCCCTCAAATCTCTCACGCCTGGTGTGCCCAAGGGTTCGGAACCTCTATTTACTGTCATCTTGAGCGGAGGGAATGGACTCGCTTCGCGAGTCCGTTCCCGGAGTCGAAAGACCTTGTGTTTGCCTGCGCCACCGCTGCTGCCGGCACACGCAAGGTCCCTCGACTTCGCTCGGGATGACAGAGCGAATGATGAGAGCAGGAGAGAGTACCGCAGCGCGGTCCGATATGTCCGGCGTCCCGGCTCTGATGCTCGCGGTCTGAGGCCCGACGTCCTCTAAGGTCCCGCCAGAATGAAGACCGGATTTTGTGGCAACGCATTTCCGCCATTGGGAGGAGTAACGGCGCTTAACGGGGCAGGCATGTCAAGCACCGGAGTGTCATCAGAAGTGCGGACGATCGCGGTGCTCCCCGAATCGCACTTTCCTACAAATACTTTCGTACTGTCGCCCGAAGCAGCCGAGGAAAAACGGAAGCGTACTCCGCCCAGCACGCCCGCCGGGACGCCCAAGCCATTGAGATCGCAACCGGTCGGATTCGCGGTCGAGATTTCGACGACGACGGTTCCCATCCCGCTCTGACCGCTCGCCGTAGTGCCGGAGGGGTTGATCACGGTGAAGGTTCCGCCGCCTACCGCTACAAGAGTGAATGTTCCGTTGTTCCCGGCATCCGCCATGCCCGCGACCACCATGGTCATGCCCGGACGAAGAGCAGGACCAGAAGTCAGAGTGTAGGTGTAAGTGGTATCGGAGCCGGTTTGCCTGGCCTTCGTAATGCTGACCGTGGGTTCAAGCGGAATCGTTTTTCTGATGCTTCCGTCGCTGGCGTTGATCACAGTGACCGCGGAACTGATACAAAGCTGGGAATCGCCGGAGTTAGAAGTGCAGGGCGGGATTTTTCTGGAACTCACCGCGTAAGCCCGGCTACCGTCCGGCAGCACGGCGACAGTGGTCGGGCTGGGGGCAACGGGGATCACAAACAGCGCAGCCGGCGGGTCCGTGGAAACGCTCAGTGCAGTCACTGTGTTGGCGACTGGGTTGGTGACGTACAGGCGATTGAGCTTGCCGTCATACACCATGTAATTCGCACCTGCGCCCACGGGCACCGAACTCAGCAAGGTGTCGGTCGCAGTGTCAATCGCGGATACGGTACCACTCCCACTGTTGAGCACATAAATCCTGGCACTATCGGAGCGCGCCACCGCCCACACCGGCGTGGTCCCGGTGGCGATGGTCTGGGTCACGGTCCGATCCACCAGGCTGATGGCGGTCACCGTGCCGTCCCCCTGGTTCACTGCGTAGAGCTTCTTCTGGTCCGGAGTTTCCGCCAGAGCAACGGGATGAGCTCCCACTGCGATCAGCGGGCTCAGCATCGCGTTGGTCGCGGCCGAAATCGCCGCCACCGTATTGTTCCCGAAGTTCGCCACGTAGACCGTGCCGCTTTCCGTGGTATGGACAAATACCGGACTTGAACCCGCGGGAAGAGACGTTGTGGCCACGGCTGTAGCGGTCGATGTCGGAATCGGTGAAAACGACGAAACCGAGTCTTCGCGGGTGTTGACGGCGTACACCCGGGCGCTGTTCAGGGTGAGCGCGGCGTGGGCCGGCCCCAGCCCGAGTTGGGCCACGCCGATGTTGGTGTCGCCGGAAACATCCAGCCGGCTGCTCGCCCCTGGGTCATTCGCGCCGTTGTCGCTGAGCACCAGTACGAAGTGACGTGCTCTCGGGATCGGGAGGAGGTGGGACAATGGGAATGGCGACGGGACGGTATTGGTCTCCGCAGCTGACGCAAATCAGACCCAGAATCAGAATGCCCAGCAAGCGGGCCTTACGCCAAAAATTCATCCGCACCCCGGCAGAACCATCCACGAACTCGCAATGATCCGGAAGGTTTTCATTTTAATGGTTGCGTCGGAATATGCGCCAGCGGGGGGACGTAAGCTCTTAGCTCTTAGCCTTTAGCCTTTAGCTCTTGGCTCATGGCCTTTGGTGGTTGGCTTTTGGTCCCTGCTTCGAGGTCTGATGCATTGTTGCCGGCGAAAGGGTGCCCTTTCAGGATTGAAGCATTGGTCCGGAAATTTGCGAAAGGCGTGGCTGGCCACTGTGTCGAAGTAGATTTGTTAAAAGCTAAAAGCTAAAGCTAAGTGCTAAAAGCTGCCTTACGCTTTGCCTCTTGACCGTTTTCCAGACGCTTCCCGCGCCGGGGCTACCGGCTTCTTCTTTCCTTCCATCTCGGCCAGGCTTTGTTTGAGGGCTGCCATCAGGTCCACAACCGGGGCGAGCTTCTTCGGCTTTTCCACTTCGGTGATCTTGCCGCCTTCCAGCTTGGTTTCAATGAGTTTTTTCACATTCTCCTGGAAGGTGTCATGGTACTTTTCGGGGTCCCACTCGGCGGCCAAAGCCTCGATCAACTGGTGAGCGACTTTCACTTCCGCATCCTTCAATTCGACCTCGGGCGCGCCGAAGCCTTCCACCTTGCGAACCTCTTCCGCGTAGTACATGGTGTGGAGCATGAGTCCGCCTTCGTGCGGACGCAGAAACACGGTGTACTCGCGATTGTGCATGGTCAGCTTGGCGATGGCGACGTACTCGCTCTCTTCCAGGGCCTTGGTCAGCAGGGCGTATGGCCTGCGCCCCGCCTCTTCCGGCAGCATGTAGTAGGACGATTCGAAAAATACCGGATCGACGTCGCTGGTTTTCACGAACTCCAGGATCTCCATGGTCTTCGCCGTTTGCGGTTCGATCTTCTTGATCTCTTCGGGCTCGATTACTACGTATTCGTCCTTGCGGAATTCGTAGCCCTTTACGATTTCACTGCGCTCCACCACACGATTGTCGGCGGGGCAATAATATTGCTGCTTGACCCGCTGCAAGTCGTCGCGATGCAACATGTTGAAGGAAATGCCGGTGCTGCGGGCGCCGGAGAAAAGACGCACCGGCATGGAGATCAAGCCGAAAGTGAGATATCCCGACCAAACAGAGGCTGCCATAGTTCACTCCGAAGCGGAAAAGGCCCAAGCGTAGTGCAGTTTAGACTACGCAGGGGAGTTTGATGCAGTCCGTAGAGGCAGGGAATCCGAAGGAGAAGCCCCATTTGTAGGACAAGCCGGATAACTACGCTATATCTTGTGGTTGTGTCCAGATAGAGTGTGGCTGGGCGCCATTTTGCCAAAAATAGCCGTTCCCCCTTATTGTGACCGATGTGTATCAGTTCTCGCGATTGGGTGATTTGACCGTCCTCGAAGGGCGGTGGGCCATGGGAGGTCTGCTCACCGTCGCCTTCGCCGTGCTCGCGCACCGGATGCGGGGCGTGACCAACTCGGGCGCGATTGCAGGAGCGGTCAGCTGCTTTGTGCTCTATCTGGGAGGCGGTCCGGGAGCTTTTGCGGTGCTGATCACCGTTTTCGCGCTGGCCTGGATCACGACCCGGCTCGGCTATCCGCGCAAACAGAAGTTGGGAACCGCGGAACGGCGCGAAGGCCGAAAGGCATCACAAGTTCTGGCCAATCTCGGGGTGGCCACGGCCTGCGCCGCGTTTTCCATCTTCAGTCATCACCGGACGCTCTTCCTGCTGGCCCTGGTGGCAGCACTCTCCGAAGCTGCGGCCGATACGGTTTCCAGCGAACTGGGACAGGCCTTCGGCGAAAAGGCTTACCTGATTACCACCTGGAATTCCGTCCCGCCGGGGACCGATGGCGGAGTGAGTCTGCTCGGAACCCTGGCCGGGACCGTCGCGGCTGGAATTGTGAGCTCGGTCGGCGTCCTTGGCGGACTGCTGCCCCGCCAGTGGCTGCCAATTTCCGCCGGCGCCGCCATCCTGGGCATGATTGCGGACAGTTTTCTGGGCGCAGGCCTCGAACGACGCCGGCTGGTTAATAACGACTCGGTCAACTTCCTCGGTACCCTGATCGCTGCGGCGGCCGCATTCTGGCTGGCCTGAGCGTAAGGGCGGATGCCGTCTTTTACCCCGGCAGGTCATGTACTTATGGGCCTTGCCGGTGGTTACCCTGCGGGCGAGAATCTAAAAGTGCATCTTCGCGAGAGGGTGCTTGCATCACACTACCATTGCTCTCTCGACGAGGCCCGAAAAGCAACGAAAGACGTTAGAAGTAAATGAAGATCCAGAAGTTTGTCATCGGTTATGTGCTGGCGCTGGCACTGTTCCTGTTCGCGCAGCAGCGTCCGGCAACGACCCAGCCCACCGGCTTCCGGGAAGTTGTGGACCTCACGCATGCGTTGCCGACGGGCGGCGTCGAAAAACCGCAAAAGTCGGTCTATCGGCTCGAAACCGTGGCCTTGTCCGAGAAGATGTCTTTGTCAGAGGCTGCGGAACAATTTACCACCCGCATCGATGCTCCCTCCCGTTTGGGACCTGGCCGGTGGACGGTCGACCAGATTCCGGCCGGCCGCTTGATCGGGCCTCTGGTGGTTCTCGACGTTAGCGCCAGCGCCAGGCGCAATCCCGATTATGAGATTTCGGTGCAGGACATCGCACGCTGGGAGCAGGCCAACGGGTCCATGCCCCTGGGCGCAGTCGTAATGGCGCGCACGGGATGGGGCTCACGCTGGAACTCTGTCAGGCACTACCGCAACGCCGATGCCAAAGGCAGCATGCACTTTCCCGGATATTCCGAGGACGCAGCCCGCTTCCTGGCCGAAGGCCGCAACGCTCTCGGGCTGGGAATCGATACCGCCAATCTTGATCGCGGCTCCGCAAAAATATTGGCGGTAGATCAATATGCCCTCGAACACGGGCTCTATCTTCTGACCAATGTGGCCAACCTTGACCGCATGCCCGCCAACGGCGCGGTGGCCATGGTGGCGCCTGTGAAAGTGGCCGGAGGATCAACCGCTCCGGTGCGGATTCTGGCACTGGTGAAGTAGCACAAACCTTCGGGCGGCGCCTTCTAGAACTCATCTACCCATTCCATCAAGACAAACACCAAAGGGTGACTGGAGAGATGACGATTTTCGCCAACTGACCAATCGCTAAGGATCGTTCCGGTGGACTTTGCGCGTGTCCGGCGTGTAGTGAGCCTGTAGATACTTGATGATCAGTGCGGCGGGGGCATCGGGGATCGGAGCGCCGAATGTCTTGCGCATCTTGGTAACTTCGGCCTCCCAAGTGGCCCCGGGCAGCGGTGGCTGCATGGTGATGTAGCGGGTGCTGTGGCACATGCTGCAGAAACCCTCGGTTTCAGCGCGGCCTTCTCCTTCCGCCAGTTCAGGTGGATAGAGCGGATACGCGGAGACCTGGTAGACGGAATCGTCGGAGAGAACAACCGGAGGCGACTGCTGGATCTGTCCACGCGTGCTGGGCTCGTAATTCCCCTGTTCAACCTGGGCAAGAAGCAGTCCCGCGGCCAGGGCAAGCACGAGCATGCCAAAAAGCAACCCGAAGTAGCGTTTTACCAATCGCACGGAAGACCTCCTCTCACTCAGCGGCGCCGACGAAGTAGTCCTGCCGCTCGATTCGGTTCCACAGATAGCCTCCGGGATTCCAGACAGGCTGGTCGGGCTGTACGTTTCCCTTGCTGTCGGAGGCACGCACGGCCAATGTGTAGCGGCCGGGCGCCTTCGGCGCCCAGGTGAATTCCCATGTTCGGAAGGAATACGCCCCGAAGTTTTCGCCGAGCCTCGCGGGTTGCCACGTTTTCAGTCCATCGACCGAGATGTCCACTTTTGCCACACCACCATAGCCGCTGAAGGCGATGCCGCGCAGCTGTACCGGCATTCCCGCAGGAATCTTAGCATCACCGTCAGGGGAGATAAGAAACGAGCGCACGGGCATGCGACTAACAGGAATCATCTTCACGGTTCCGGCCTTCACGTCGTCCGAAGTTGTGTTCCCTCGTGGCGTGTTCGGGGCGCGATAGGCGGTCTTCATCCAGAAGTTATCGTCCGTTTTATCCAGGACGCGGATCCAGGTTAAGCATTTCATCCAGTAGGTCGCGAAATAGCCGGGCACGACCAGGCGGACGGGGAATCCGTTGAGCATCGGTAACGGCTCGCCGTTCATCGAGTACGCGACAATGCACTCGTCGAGGACAGGGTTGGAGAGGTCGAGCGATTTCATGAAGAGGTGGGAACCATAACCCTCCGGTCCGCCGCCGCTCTCAAGGCCCTGAAACTGGATCTGCAGCGAACCGGTTTTCGGGGCAGCGGCGTGAAGAAGGTCGCGCAACCGAACGCCAGTCCACCGGGCATTACCCATGGCGCCATTGCCCCACTGGCCTCCGGGCACCCGCGGCTGCAGGCGGCTGCGGCTATTGCCGGTGCATTGATTCACGGCGGCAATGCTTTCGGCTGGGAATTTGCGGACCAAGTCGGCCAAGCTGTACGAAATCGGCTGGGCGACATTTCCCTCGACATGCAGCCGCCAGCTCTTCAAATCCACTGCATTCGGAATGCCTTCGAGATGCCAGCGAACGTAAAACGCGTGATTCGGAGTGAAGGCGGTTTGGAAGTAGGGCCGCGGCGTTTCCAGTTGAACCCCACGGTCTGTTAACAAGAGCAGAGGGGCCTTCTGAGGCTCGGAGACCCAAGGTCCAACGGAATTCCAATACGGATTTACTCCAGGGCCGGTGAATGAAGGCATCGCAGAGGATTCTTGCGCAGCTTGCAAGCGAGGCGCGACGACGCCGAACGTCAGAGCGCCTCCAGCAGCGCCTAGAAGTCCAAGTAGAGAACGACGAGAAAGAAGAAAACGATTGGCTCGGGCACCGATGCCCATAGAAGAACCCCATTAAGAAGTGTTAATACATCGAGCGCATTATACAAGCCTGCAACCTGCCCGCGACGTACAGGCAAGCGAGACTTGCGCCATGAAGTTTGAGTAATCGCAGGCACACGGCCTGGATCAACGAGCGTCAGGTTCTGTCGGGCAAAGAGCGGTGCAAAAGTCAGTCTGCCTACGCGGCGGGATAGGCCAACCGGATGATCCAAAAAGTCAGTCCGGCAACCGCGGCGGAAGCAGGAATTGTAATCATCCAAGCCCAGACGATACGCCGTGCCACTCCCCAGCGCACCGCCGAGAGGCGATGTATCGCTCCCACTCCAATAATTGCACCAGTGATCGTATGGGTCGTGCTGACTGGGATACCGGCCAGAGCAGTGCCGAACAAGGTTAAAGCCCCAGCGCTTTCAGCGCAAAATCCGCCCAGCGGCCTCAGCTTGGTGATCTTCGAACCCATGGTGTGAACAATGCGCCAGCCACCAAAATATGTGCCCAGCGCAATCGCGGTATGCGCGGAAAGAATGATGAACCATTTATAGCGACCCCAATCGTGAGCGATCTCGTCCGGCGTCATGTATCCGGCGGTAAACAGCGCTCCCGCGATGATTCCCATGGTCTTCTGGGCGTCGTTTCCTCCGTGGCCCAGGCTGTAGGCTGCCGCCGACAGCAGTTGCAGCTTCCGAAACCACTTATCCACTTGCCGGGGCGTCCAGTCGCGCAGGAGCCAATAGCTGGCCGAAGAAAACAAGAGCGCCAGGACCATCCCCATGACGGGCGCCACCACGATGAAAATCAGAGTCAGGGTCCAGCCATGGGGCAGAATCACCGAATAGGCATGGGCAATCCCGTGGTTCAGAGCCGCTCGCGCTACGGCGGCGCCCGCGTAACCTCCGATCAGGGCGTGCGACGACGAGGTCGGCAGACCCCACCACCAGGTGAGCAAGTCCCAGACAATCGCCCCGCACAGGCCGGCAATAACCACATATTGGGTCACGTCATCCAGCCGAATCATGCCTTTACCAATGGTTTTGGCTACGGCTGTGCCCAGAAGGAAAGCAGCCACGAAATTGAAGAAGGCTGCCCAGATAACCGCCAGCTTCGGTGACAAGACCCGAGTAGACACGACGGTAGCGATGCTATTGGCGGCGTCGTGGAAGCCGTTCAGGAAGTCAAAAGCCAGAGCAACAGCCACGGTGACGATCAAGAGCAGCAGTCCTGTGCTCACCGGCGGGATTCCCTAGCTGGGATTGTGCTTTCTAAACCGAGGGCCATCAAGCGCTCTTCAGGGCCACCGCTTCCAGCACATTGGCGGCGTCTTCCGCCTTGTCCGTCGCGGTTTCAAGCACTTCGTACAACTCCTTCATTTTGATGAGCCGGATAGGATCTTTCTCCTCCTCGAACAGCTCAGCAATAGCGTTGCGGCTTACGCGATCGGCCTCGTTTTCAAGGCGATGGACCTCGACGCAATGCTCCAGTACACGCTGATTTTGCTCCAGCAGCGACACGCCCTTGGCCAGCTCTTCTGACTGCTGCACGATCAATCCCGCCAACTCTGCAGCAACCGGTGGCGGCGCATCGATCCGGTACAGCCTGAGCCGCACTCCTGCGGAATTGACAAAGTCCAGCACGTCATCCAGCGAAGAAGTGAGCCGGTGGATGTCTTCGCGATCGAACGGAGTAATAAATGTCTGATTCAGCGTCGTGATAATAGAGTGGGTCATGTCATCCCCGCGATGCTCGATCTCCTGCAATTTATCGAGCCTATCTCCCATGTTGGCCGGGCTTTTCAGAATGTCCTGGAGGAGACGGGCACCCTCGATAACGTTCTGCGACACTTCCGCGAACATGCGGAAGAATTTAGTCTCTCGTGGAATCAGACGGATCATGAAACTCGAAGCTCCTTGATGGCTTGTAGTGCCGATGGATCCTCCGCCCTCAACCAAAGCGCATAACTATCTCACGGGGGTGTCATAGCGTCAAACCTCGATGGCCAGGTGTTCTTCAAGAATCACTGGTTGTGAAGCAGCGCCAGTTTTGATCCTGATATCAGCTTTGTCCCATTACTTCCGTTATCTTTCCGGCCCATCCCGAGCAGTACAGAATTGCCCTCAACCGACACCAAGAAGTGAAGATGGTTATGAATATTTGGGCGAAGATCCCGGGCCCCGGGCGAGCGCGGTCTTCTGCCCTGCCGCTGTTTTTTCTATGCCTTGTTTCTCGGCTGCTGTTTGCGCAAGCATCCCCCTCTGATATTCAGCAGGCCGCTGCTGCCGGGAACGCCCAGGCGCAATTCGCCCTGGCCGATAACTATTTTCAGGCACGCTACGTGACCCTGAACTACGCCGAGATGTTGACTTGGTACCGCAACTCCGCGGCGCAGGGCTTTGCGCCGGCGCAGAATCAGCTCGGCAGCCTGTACGAAAATAACATCGGCGTGGCACAGAATTACAAACGCGCCGCAGCCTACTACCGCCTGGCCGCGAACCAGGGCTTTGCACCGGCGCAGTACAATCTGGCGGGTTTATTCGAGGCGGGCCACGGCGTCCATCGTGACGATAAGCAGGCGCTCGCCTGGTATCGCAAGGCGGCCGACCAGAATCACCCTGTCGCCGAAAGGGAAGTCGGGTACTTCTACCAGTGCGGGCTTGGGGTCAAGCGCGATTATGCCAAGGCTCTGGCCTGGTATCGCCGTGCCGCCGACCACGGCAACTCCGACGCGGAAAACCAGCTCGGGTACATGGCCGAGGAGGGATGGGGCCAGCCGCAGAACTCCACCGAAGCTCTTTCCTGGTATTACAAAGCCGCAGAACACGGCAACGCCCAGGCTCAGGAAAACATCGGCTATATCTTTCAGCATGGCACAGGCGTGAAAACCGACTACGTGCAGGCGATGTCATGGTTTGACAAAGCCGCCGCACAAGGTAACAGCGATGCGGAAAACCAGCTCGGCTGGATGTATCAATTTGGACAAGGCGTTGCCATCGACAATGCCAGGGCTTTGACTTGGTATGGTTTGGCAGCCGACCAGGGAAATAAGCAGGGCGAGAATAATCTGCAAAGTTTCACTGATGATCTGCAGGACAGCGGCGGCGACTGGCAGAATGCCGCTGTCGCGGTCAGCGATGCCGTCATCGCGCAAGCTCAACGCTGGGCGAGCATCCGGGATCTCCAGGGTCGTATCGACAAACTCGAGGCCGAGGCCTTGTACCAGGACGATCTCATCGAACAGCTCACACATACCGGCAAAGGCAAGACTGGTGCTGTCGTCAAGATGATCAACGCGACGGGCAGCGTCATCGCTGTCAAGTACCGTATCGAAGCTGAAAAGGATCGCGCCGAAGCTGCGCACCTGCGTGATCAGCTGGCTCAAATCGAAAGCCAAACCAATTGAGCGTCGGCGTCCCTGCGCCCCAAGGTCTTCCAAACTCGGATGGTGCGACGTGGTTTCGCAGTTTCCCCATACCGCGAGCCAAACGATTGAACCGCACCGCGAGCCTTCCGGTTGAAACGTCTAAGGTAGCCGACTAAAATCCCCGCAGTCAGTAGTCATGGAGCGCGCCTATCGCAATCTCGGCTATGTCTTGATTGTTCTTCTGCCGATCTTCATCGCGGGTTTCTGGATTCCATATTTATCCGAGATCCCTCACTTCGACCAATCCATAACGACCGCAGTCCATGTGCACGCGGTCCTGCTGTTTAGCTTTCTCCTTCTGCTGATCGTCCAGCCGCTGGCCATACGCTACAAGGCATTCTCGACTCATCGCTTTCTTGGAAAGCTGGCGAATATCCTGGTCCCCCTCGTTCTCGTCTTCTCGGTCGCGATGTTGTGGAAGGAATACCACGAACATTTAGCCGACGGCGCGACGCTCGAGATGGCTCGCAACGCCGAGTTCCTCTCCGCTGCCCAGCTTCTGCTTTTCGGCACGTTGTACGGCGTTTCGATCGCATCGATACGCCAGCGCGATGTCGCGACTCACATGCGATACATGATCTGCATTACGCTGGTTCTGCTGCCAGCGGGCCTGGCAAGAACGCTGGGATACTGGTTCCACATTCGGCAAGCTTCGTCTCAGACTGCCTGCCTGGCGCTGATCGACGCCTTGCTGCTCGCCCTAATCGGGTTTGATAGGCGTAGCCGGTTGGCAGCACGCCCCTACCTTCTGGTTCTCCTGGCCTACGTCGTCATCGAAGCTTTCTGGATCACCCTCGGGCGCCCCGTCTAGAACTCAGTTCACTGATGACATAACGAGGTCGGCCTCGCGACAACCCAGTGTGGGCTGGGCGGCGGAAGGGCTGTCTCTGAAATTTCGCTTCGGCGGCCGTTCTCCATTGCTTTTCCGCGGATTTTCGCGTTTCCTGTTCTCGGCTTCGCGATTGACGGTTTTGCTGGAGGAAAGATGAGCGATCCCCGTTATCCCATCGGAAAATTTACCTTTGACGGTCCGCCGGACGACCAACAGCGCCAGAGGTTTATTCAGGACATCGAGCAGGCTCCGGCTGCATTGCGGGCCGCGGTGCAGGGTCTCTCGCCGGAGCAGATCGAAACTCCGTACCGCGATGGCGGATGGACGGTGCGGCAAGTGACTCATCACGTGCCCGAGAGCCACATGAACGCCTACATCCGCTTCAAGCTGGCGCTGACCGAAGATGCGCCGACCATCAAGGCGTACATGGAGGACCGCTGGGCAAAACTTCCGGATGTACTTTCCACTCCGCTGGAGGCTTCACTGTCGTTGCTGGACGCGCTGCACGCCCGCTGGGTGTGCCTGTTGCGCTCCCTCGAACCGCGGGACTGGAAGCGGACGTTCAATCATCCCGAGATAGGAAGCATGGCGCTCGAAAAGAACCTGGCGCTGTATGCCTGGCACGGCCGGCATCACGTGGCCCACATTACCGAACTGAGGAAGAAGATGGGTTGGTAAGGGAGATTAGTGGATGGTCATCATCCCTGTCGTTTTTGCTGATTAGAGGAACGGCTTCGTAGGCTTTCTCTCTTGGGTCTTCCTCCCAGTCTTCCATTGGCCCTCGAAGCTCCTTGCTTCGCCGCACTCTTCGACCTGCCTCCGGCTTGACCAAGCCTGGATGCCATCCACTTCTTTGAACCGAAAAAACCCTCTAAAAGCGCGGGAAGGTAAAGGTCCGCATCCAGTTTCGGAAAATGAATGCCAAAACCGGAGGGGGTGATCTCAATTTCTTCCAGCTGTGACGGTGACGCTCCTCCCAAGCCCTGGGCGTCGTGGGCCGAGAAGCTAATCTCGAGATTCGAGCTAAGCTGAATTACGACACGTCCGCTCTTCCGGTCGTAGTGAGCAGAGACGGCCCTCGGGAGGGATGCCTGAACATCATTGGCTCGCTGGTTTGCCAGTTCGAACTTGTCATGCGATGCCATGAATGTCCCCCCATGCCGTGCAAAGTTCTTCCAAGTGTCCGGCCAACACAGTCTGAATCTTCGAAATCTCTCGCCTGGAAAACCCGTAATTCTCACGAACTTCTGTGGGCCCGGCCGGACAGTGCAAATTGAATACTGCTTCACAACCTCGCCCGATGACATGGACATGCGCCGGTCGGTGATCGTTGGAATAGATCGCCGCGCGCAGTCCCTCAAATCGGAGAACCGTCGGCACGACTTATCTTAACATATATCCTAAGCGATTAGGTTAATAAGATAACATAGGACATCGATCGTCAATTAGTGCCCGGCTACGCCGGAATATTCAGTTTCCATGCCGTATAGCTGGCCGCTTCGCGCAGCACGGCCAAGGCTCGCTGCCATGCCGACCGCGGACGAGAGTCGGGACGGGGCGCCACGTAAACCTGCACCCCTTCATGTTCCAGCAGTTTGCGGATGCGAAACACATGGTAGGCATCGCTGACCGCCACGCAGTTGCGCATGCGGTTGGCGCGCATGATTACGGCAACCCGTTCGGCGGACGAAGCCGTGTCGGAGCCCTGGGTCTCGGCGATGAGCCCGGGCTCGGGAATGCCGCGGCGCATCAGGTAGTCGTGGCCAACCCCGCCTTCGCTGAAGTCGGGATCATCTCCCGATCCTCCGGTGGTGATGACCACCGGCGCGACACCACGCTGGAACAGATCATAGGCGTGATCCAGGCGGGCGCGATAGACGGGCGAAGGGCGCCCCGCGTATTCAGCCGCCCCGAATACGACGATGGCGTCGGCGCGATGGACTTCCTGCAAGCCGGCTTGGTGCACGATCTGGAGGCTGATGATCCCGAGAAAGGTCGCCAGCGTGGCTGCGCCCAGGGCCGCCACCCATAAGAGCCAGAGGCCTCGCCGACTCCGCTTCACGGCCACATTCATCCTTGCGCGAAAAACCCGGAAATCTCCTGGGCCGGGATGGCGCCTTCGCGCATGATGCGCCAGCGGGCCTCTTCGTCGGTGAGGTCCACGATGGTCGACGCCACCTGGCGGGGCGAAGTACCGCCATCCACGATGATTGCGATGCGGTCCTGGAGCTGATCGCGGACCGCCAGCGCGGTCGTGCACTCGGATTCGCCGCTGAGGTTGGCGGAGGTGGCGGTAATCGGAATCTGCGCCGCCTGCACAACCGCCAGGGGAATGGGAGCGTTGGGCACCCGCAGAGCGACATTGCCGGTGTTGGCCGTCACTTTGAGAGGAAGCCGCGAAGAGGCCTTTACGATGATGGTCAGAGGCCCCGGCCAGAAGCGGCGCGCCAGGGCATAAAACTCCTCGGGCAGGGGCTGGGCCAGCTGTTCGGCCTGGTCCACGTCGGCGATCAGCAGCGACAGAGGCTTGTGCCGCGAGCGCGACTTGATGTCATATACGCGGTCTACCGCGCGCAGGTTGAAAGGATCGGCCGCCAGCCCGTAAAAGGTATCGGTCGGCATGCCCAGCACTTCGCCGGCGCGAATCTGGTCTGCCGCGTAGCGGATCAGTGACGCTTCCGGGTTATCGCAGTTAATCTTGACAATCTCTACACGCACTGCAGGTTCCTTCCTGCCCCAAGTGTTGAAATCGCGAAAGTTAAACATAACATGGCAACGCGCCCAAAGCCGAGGGGAACAGGTATGATTCTGGGCGAACTCGCATCAGGATGAAGAAAACCACAGCCACTGGCGGCCGGACGGCGAATGTCCGTTTGCGCCGCATCGAGGGACGCCACAATGCCCTGGTGAAAGACCTGCGCCGGGCGTTTTCCAGCAGCGAGCCGACCTCCGACGGCTATTGCGCCATTGAAGGCTTTCGCATTCTGGAAGAAGCCATTCGCAGCGGCCTGCGGTTCCGGGCGGTCTTCTTCAGCGAGTCAGCAGCAGCCAAGGCGGAGAGGCTGCTGTCCCAGCTCGGCTCCCAGGTTGAGACCCTGCTGCTGCCCGACAAGCTGTTTGCCGGCGCCGTCCCCAGCGACGCACCCCAGGGAGTGGCTGCCTTGGCGCGCTGGAAGGAGTTTTCGCTGGAAGACGTGCTGGCCAAGTCCCGGGCCGGGCCGCTGGTGGCCCTTGCCGGAGTGCAGGACCCAGGAAACCTGGGGACAATCCTGCGCTCAGCGGAGGCTTTTGGCGCCGGCGGGGTGCTGCTGGGAGAGGGCACGGTCAGCCCGTTCAATCCCAAGGTTGTGCGGGCCTCGGCGGGCTCGGTCTTCCGGCTGCCGGTGGCGCGGGCAAAATTGTCTGAAGTTCTGGGGCTCATGAAAGAGCTCGGCGTGCGCCTGGTGGCCACGGCATCGCACAACGGCACGCCGCTCGATCAGGCAAACCTGTCCGGGCCGCTCGCTATTTTTATTGGCAATGAAGGCGCAGGATTGTCCCGCGATCTCATCAAAGAGATGGATGAAGTGGTGGCCATCCCGCAAGCGCTGCAGGTGGAGTCGCTGAACGTGGGGGTGGCGACGAGTATCGTGTTGTACGAAGTCGCGAGGCAAAGGCATTAACCACGAAGGACACGAAGGTTCACGAAGGATGAACCGTGGCCCCGTGTCGCAAGCAAGATTTCCTTCGTGTACCTTCGTGTCCTTGGTGGTTAATGCTCTTATGTCAGTGACTCGAGAAATCCCGGCTGCATGAATTTGTTTCCGACTATCCCGAGCGGCGATAACCCCGGCGACCGCACTCGCCCGCTTGCCGACCGCATGCGTCCGCGCACGCTGGACGAATTTGTCGGCCAGGAACACCTGGTCGGTCCGGGCAAGCCGCTGCGCACCCAGATTGAGCGCGACGACCTCGGCTCTCTCATTTTCTGGGGACCGCCCGGCACCGGCAAGACTACGCTGGCGCAAATCATCGCGCGCCTTACCAAGGCGGAGTTCGTCGAGTTCTCCGCCGTGCTCACCGGCATCAAGGAAATCAAGCAGGTCATGGCCGACGCCGAGCGCGCTAAACAATACGGCACGCGGACGATTGTCTTCATTGATGAGATCCATCGCTTCAACAAGGCCCAGCAGGACGCCTTCCTGCCCCACGTGGAGAAGGGCAACATCCGCCTGATAGGCGCCACCACGGAGAATCCTTCGTTCGAAATCATTTCCGCCTTGCTGTCCCGCAGCCGGGTGTACGTGCTCAAGCCGCTGAGCGAGGCCCAGATTGTCGAACTGCTGAAGCGCGCGCTGACCGATGAGGAACGCGGACTGGGCGCGATGAAGTTGCAGGCATCTGACGATGTCCTGAAAAAGATCGCAGCCTATTCCAGCGGAGACGCCCGCAGCGCCTACAACGTGCTGGAAGTGGCCGCCTCGCTGGCCCGCGGCCGCGACAACCAGGAAACGGGAGCGGAAATTTCCGACGACCTGGTCCAGGACGCGCTGCAGAAGCGGGTGTTGCGCTACGACAAGGCGGGCGAGGAACACTACAACCTGATCTCCGCGCTGCACAAGTCGGTGCGCAACAGCGATCCGGACGCCGCCCTTTACTGGCTTGGCCGCATGCTCGAAGCCGGCGAAGATCCGCTTTATATTGCACGCCGGGTGGTGCGAATGGCGGTAGAAGACATTGGACTGGCCGATCCCAACGCGCTTTCGCAATGCATGGCTGCTCGCGACGCCGTCGATTTTCTCGGCATGCCGGAAGGCAACCTGGCGCTGGCCCAGGCGGTTGTGTATCTGTCGGTGGCGCCAAAATCCAATGCGCTCTACACCGCCTACAGCGAGATTCAGGGCGACGTGGAACGCACCGCCGCCGAACCCGTCCCATTGCACTTGCGCAACGCGCCCACGGGGCTCATGCAGGGCCTGGGATACGGCCAGGGTTACCAGTACGCTCACGATCTCGAAGACAAAGTGGCTGACATGCAGTGTCTACCCGACAATCTGATCGACCGCGTCTATTACCGGCCCACCCGCGAAGGCGTGGAAAAGCGCATTGGAGAGCGTCTGGAAGAGATCAAACGGCGGCGGTCGCAGGCTGCGCCGCGCACTTCCCGAACCCCGAAAACAGAATCCGGCGCCTAGCCCCTGGCATCCAACCGTAGGTAAGCTTCTTTCCTTTTCCCAAGTGCTGTAAGGAGGTTGGACGCCATGGCCGCAAGCCCAAGATCTCTGGTTCCGGACACTGTGGCTGTCCGACCCGTGCAACTCGATCAGGTGGAGCATCTGCTCAAATTGCAGAAATGGGCGCAGAAGATCACGTCCATCCTCGACCTCGACGAACTGATCAACAAGATTGTGGACGATGTGGCCGCCGCCTTCTGCTGCGTGGAAACCAACATTTATTTGCACGACCAGG
>CAWBGY010000003.1:0-18515 GCA_963788505.1 Terriglobia bacterium | reverse complement strand
CGCTGCACTGCTCTCGCTCGGTACCGTGCTGTTCCACGCCTGGAATAGCGTTCACGCCAAGCTGCTCGAAGTGATCGAGCAGGCTGCCGCCCGCAATTCAGACCCACAAGCGCAGCAAGCCCTGGAATTCTTCAAGTCTCCCGATGGCATCGCCCTCCTTCTGACCACGGCCCTGATCGGCACCCTCATGGCATTTGTCATCTTCTCCGGACTGGGAGGCGCTCTGGGCGCGGCGCTGCTCCGGCGCAAGGAACATTTATAAGCGGGGATTGGAACTCCCACGCTGACTTCTGGGCCAGCAACTCCACAAAGAGCTCACGGTGAATCGCAACACTCCGCATCTGACGCAAGTTGCACGCCGTCGTCAGGCAGTCTATAGTCACCGTTGTTTTCGGAGAGTGCCATGAAACATCTCCTGAACTGGGCGTTGAGCGCGTTGGCGCTCTGGATCGTGGCCCGGCTGGTGCCGGGATTTCACGTCAACGGGCCGCTCGCAGCTTTGATTGCGGCGCTGGTGATCGGCTTCGTCAACGCCACCCTGGGCGTTTTCCTTAAGATCGTCACCTTCCCTCTGGTTCTGCTCACGCTCGGTCTGTTCTGGCTGGTGATCAATGCTGCCATGATCGAACTGGCCTCAGCGATCGTTCCTGGCTTCCACGTGGACACTTTCGGCGCGGCCTTCGTCGGCGCGATCGTCCTCGCCCTGGTCAATATGTTCTTCCGCTGGCTGGCGGGAACAGGCAGAAGCCGTGGCTGAGCGCAGCCGGGAAGAACACCTGCGCTAGACGTACAAGCCACCCGAAACCCGTAATCGGCGTAATGAAATTCCGGCGGAATGCTGGAACGCGCCGCGCACCGGGTGGCCTTGATGTGATGGCGCCAGGAGCCACCGCGCGACACCCGACGATTGCCCCGCTCCGCACCCGCAGGGTTGCGCTCGGGTGAATCCGCGTAGTAGCTCGTCTGATACCAGTCGCTGCACCACTCGTGCACGTTTTCGCAAATGTCATACAGGCCGAACGCATTGGGCGCGTACTGCGCCACCGGCTCGGGACCCTTCTGCCAACGCTTTTCGTAATCGGGCAGCGACTGCGGCGGCAGCGTCTCCCCAGGGATAGAGCCGATTTTCAACGCCCCCGCGTGCCGCCCGCTCCCACTCCGCTTCGGTCGGCAGCCGCCAACTTCGGCCCGTGCTGCGCTTGAGCCACTCGCAATATTCGACCGCCTCAAACCAGGAAACCGCGACTACCGGCTGTGCGGGATGGCTGAAATCAGGGTTTTCGCAAAACGGCGCCGGGGGATTTCCCGTGGCGCGCACGAACTGCGCATAACCGAGATTGGTTACCGCGCAGGCGGCCAGCTGAAATTCATCCACCCACACCCGATGCACCGGACGTTCATTGTCCTGCCCGTTTTCCGATCCCATCCAGAACCAGCCCTGCGGAATGCGCACCAGCTGCGGCTCAATCAGGATGGTCGGAGTGGACGAGGATGGCATCGGGCTACAGTCTAAAGCGTTGCCCCCGTGTCTGCCCGGTTGGAAAGTTGCTTCCACCACAAAGTGGAAAACCTGTTCCACGCCTCGGCTGCTGCCTCTTAGACTCACGTTATCTTGTTTAGGTTCAATGAGATAAACGGGCGCCCAGTGGGCTTAAAAGTGCTTTCTATTCTGGTACTGAATAGCTACCGAATACCGATCCCCCACAGATGGGGTATGCAGTTATGAAAATACTGTTGAGGTTACTCGTTGCCAGTCTGGTGTTGACCGCCACAGGACTCGCGCAAGAACTGGAACGCGACACAGCTCGGCACGAACCTGCCACGGACTCCAAAGTGTCCACGGACCAGATCATCGCTACCGGCCGGCGACAGCGACCTGTTCCCCTCGTGCTGCCGAAGGCGTTGCCACGATTGAATCCATCTTTGGGAGAGATTGCCCGCCGGGCCCGCGCCGCTCATGCGGTAGCCCCGAAAGCGCAATTCGTAGTGGCTGACGATGCGCCGCCACAAAAGTAGTTAGGCACCATCCCGATTTAGCGGTCCCGCAACCGCTCGAACCACTGCAACTCCGAAGAGCCTTGCAGATACACTGGGTTCACGATCGGGCGTGATCTGCGGATGAAGACTCCGGCAAAATCGTCGACCTTGATAGATATCCTTCACCAGCGTTGTCCCCGTTGCCGCAGGGGAAGAATTTTTCCCCACTCCATCTTTCTGGGTTTCCCGAGCATGTGCCAGCGCTGTTCCATCTGCGACCTCAAGTTTCAGCGGGAAGAGGGATACTTTCTGGGAGCGATGTACATCAGCTTTGGCCTCGCCCTCGCGGTCATCGTGCTGATCGCAGCGGTCCTGTGGGCGATTACCGGCTGGTGGATCACCAAAGATGCAGTCTGGGCGGTGGTATTGTTCTTGCCTCTCGCTCCCAGCATCACGCTGTTCGCCCGCGTCCTCTGGATTTATCTGGACCAGACTTTTGATCCCGAACCCTCAGGGCCCGGAAACGTCCCCGGATGAGCCGAACTTAAGGCTGCAGTAAACTCTTCAACCCTCAGCGCACTTCGGCCAGTTGAGTGCGAAGTTTGTGGGTGGCGCGGAACAGCGTGTTCTTGATCGTGCCTTCGGTGGTGTTCAGCATTCCGGCCACGGTGCGCAGTCTCATCCCGTGATAGTGCTTGAGTTCAAACACCATCCGCTCGCGGGGCGAAAGCCGGCCCAGAGCTCGAACGATACATTGCTGCAGTTCGCGGCCGGCGAAGTTTCGCTCGGGGCTGGCCGCCGGGCTGTGGTCGGGCATGCGGTCCAGCATATCTTCCTGCTCGCCTTCTGGAGTCGTGGTCGTATTCAAGTCTCTGCCGCGAGAACGTTTCCTGCGCAAGTGGTCCAGACAGAGATTGGTAACGATGCGATAGATCCAGGTGTAAAAGGAACACTCGAAACGGAAACGCGACAGATTGACGTAGGCCCGGAGAAACGCCTCCTGGTAAATGTCCTGGCCATCTTCGGGCGAACCGGTGAGGTGGATGGCCAGCCGCAGCACGGCGCGATCGTACTGCCGCACCAGTTCCTCGAAAGCGGCGGTGTTCCCCTGCTGGGCTTCGCGAACCAGCGCGGAATCGTCCACCCGTAGCTGGGCGTTGCCGCCGGCCTGTTTCACGGGACCGATCACCGGACGGTTCAGGTAGGGCGTCCCCCGAATTTTGCTGATCTCAGGCACACTCATCTCCATTACCCGACGAACTTGTAGCCCGTACCGTGCACCGTAAGGATGAAGCGAGGCTCCTCCGGCTTCGGTTCGACCTTCTGCCGCAAGCGGACGATGTGCGCATCCACCGTGCGCGTGGTGGGGAAGCGGTCATACCCCCACACATCCTCGAGCAGGCGATCACGGCTCAACGTCTCGCCGGGATGGCACAGGAAATATTTGAGCAGATCGAATTCCTTGGATGAAAAGTCCATGGCCTTGCCACTGCGCGAAACCTGGCAACTTTTCAGATTTACCTCGACCTCGCCAAACGAATAGCGCTCCTGTTCCTTGGGCAGAGTCTTGGCGCGGCGGAGAACTGCCTTGACCCGGGCCAGCAGCTCGCGGATGGAAAACGGCTTAGTGACGTAGTCATCCGCGCCCAGTTCCAGTCCGACGACTTTGTCCACCTCCTGACCCCGCGCCGTAAGCATGATGATCGGCACGGAGGGCCGTTTGGCTTTGAGCTGTTTGCAGACGTCGAGGCCGCTCATGCGCGGCATCATCACGTCGAGAATGACCAGATCGGGAGCTTCGCTCAGCGCGCGTTCCAGGCCGGCCACGCCATCCGGGGCGGTAATGACGTCGTATCCTTCGAATTCAAAGTTGTCGCGCAGCCCCGCCACCATGTTGGGCTCGTCTTCGACAATCAGGATTCTGGTCATGCCGTGTCCTTGTCCTGCCGCTGAACTCTCGTTTGATCCCTAAGCGTTGGCTGCCGGATGCTGGGCCGCCTTGACCGGCAGCACAATGGTGAATTTGCTGCCCTGGCCGGGCGCGCTGTCCACCGAGACCTCGCCGCCGTGGGCCTGCACGATATGACGCACCAGCGAAAGGCCCAGGCCGCTTCCTTTCGTGTTGTGCACCAGCGGATCGCCCACACGATAGAACTTCTCGAAAATCTTCTGCTGTTCCTGATGGGGTATGCCAATGCCCTGGTCCACCACTTCCAGCTTGACGGAGCCGTTGTCGCGATACAGATTCACCCCGATATACTTCCTGTCCTGTGAATACTTGAGCGCGTTGTTCACCAAATTCAGCAGTGACCGGGCCATGGCTTCGCGGTCCACTCGCATTGATGGCACTTCGTCAATCTTCTCCTCAAACTGGAAGCCACTCTGCTCCAACTGGTAGCGGTACGAATCGAGCGTGTTGTGCACCAGTTCGCTCAGATCGGTTTCGCGGAAGTCGTATTCCTTCCGTCCCGCCTCGATGCGCGAGAAATCGAGAATGTTGTTGATCAGCGCGGTCAGGCGTTCGCTCTCCTTGCGGATGATGCGGTAGTACTCCTGATACTTCTCCGGGCTGGTGAGTCGACCCATCTCCAGGGTCTCGGCATACAAGCGGATGAGCGATAGCGGCGTGCGCAGCTCATGCGAAACGTTGGAAACAAAATCGGATTTCAGCCGCGCCAGCGCCATTTCCTTGGTGACATTGCGATAGGTCAGCGCAATTCCGCCGGCCAGCACCAGGGAGAGCGCAGCCAGAGTAAGGAAACTGATGCGCGCGAAGCGTTCGCCGATGGCCGCCAATGTGGTCCCCCGGAGCTTGATGGCCAGGGTCAATCCTGGAAAGGCGCCTTCCAGATTTCTCTCCACTTCGGGCGCGCCCCCGTCCCATCCGCTCGATTGGGCCAGCGCGTAAGACTCATATTTCCCGCGTAGCATCATGACCGCGTGGTTCTTGTCGGTCTGGGAGTCGCTCACGTTGCGAGAAATCATGTCGTCCAGCATCTCCGGAAAAAACTGGGCCTTTAAATAGCCGGCGTCAAAAACCGCGCCCGCGATCGCCAGCGACCCTGTCTTCTCGTCCTTTACCGTAAACAGGGCGGTGGGTTCATAAGCCTTCTGATCGCCGCGCGGCACCCATTCCCCCTCAAAGGCGTAGGGCGTCCCCTTCTTCTGCAGATTCACGAGTCTTTGGGACGTATCGTGAAAATTCATTTTCAGCCAACCCTCGTACATCTTGTTCAGGTAGTCGGCCTCGTCGTGATGCCCATCATCTTTAGCTTCCTTCAACCGGTCGGATTGCGAACGAAATACCATCCCGGTTTCCGGAGAGAACATGAAGATGTGCGCGATGTAGGGATGGGCGGCCAGAATCTTGTCGAGAGCCGGCCCACACACCTCGCTGGGCGGTGGAAAATCGGTGCGCACATCATCCATCAGGTCGTACGCCTTGTGATTGATCTGCTTCTCGGAAATGGCCAGCACCTGGCTGAAGTCCCGCTGGATGGCGGCTTCCACCGCGCGGTCACGCTGAATGTGCAGGACGTGCCAGGCGCTCAGGAACACCAGGGCAGCGGCAGGCAATATGACCGCCAGCTCCAAAGTCAGGAGCAGCCGGGTTTTCGCGTTCCGCCGTTTCGTTTTCATCTTCGATGCCACGTCCGGGATCTCACATTCGGGCCAGATTGCGGTTTCTTCCCCCACGGCCCACAGCCAACATAGTCAAGTGGGACCCGTCGGGTGTCAATCAGGGGTAAAAATACGTAAAAAGTTGTGAACGAGTTGACCTGCAGGGTGCGCTTCGAGAAACGGCGACGGATTTACGCGGATTCGTACCTACCGGAGCAGGGTATTGATCCGTGAATATTGATGAAGATCAGCGTCTGATCCAGGGGGTTTTGCGACAGATAAAACTACGGCAATCTGAAATCCACGGTAATGAAGGTTTCGGCCTCGACCGCGCGGCCATTGATCAGGTAGGGCTGGTAGCGCCACTGCTTCACGGCCCGATAGGCGGCCTCGCCGAGGAGAAACGAGCCGCGCACCAACTTGAGGTCCTGAATGCTGCCGTCCCGGGCGATCCATGCCTGCAGCACAACCGGACCTTGCAATCGTGCTTTGACCGCCTGTTCGGGATAGCTGGGCAGAACTTTCTGCAGCAGCAACCTGCGAGAAAGTTCCTCGGACAGGGCCACCGGCTCGAGTGCGGCCAGGAGTGATGGGGTAATCCGTGCTGCCACGCTGCGCATGCTTGCGCTCTGCACCGGCATTTTCAAACTCTCCGGAATGAGAACGGCGTTTGCGCCGGCACTCTGCTGCTGACTCGCTGGTTGAGCCGCGTCATGGATCGATTGTGGCAGCTCCACCGGTTTGACGCCGGCGTCATTTTGAAATGGGTCTTTGACGGCAGTCACCCGGATATGCCCAACCGTCCGGCCTGAGTCCGGCACCTTCGGGTCCTCATTCTGGGCCACCTGCACTGCAGGCGTCACGGCCTCGTCCTGCCTGGGCCGGTGCAGCCACGCTTGCGTCCGTTCGAGAACGCGTCCGCATATCTTGACCACGGAAGTCGTTGTGCCCTGTCCGCGCAGCGGTTCGCTGAAAACATAACCGACGGAGAGAAAAGCGATGGCAACTGCCAAACCTGGCAGCAGGCGGCTTCGGCGTTTTTGCTGAAGACCGGCCACCGACGAGAAGCTTGGCTCCCGAACCTGAAACAGGGTTTGCACCCGGGACCGATACAACAGGTCCTCGTCAAAAATCGATTCGGCAGCCACGACCGGTGAAGCGGATTCCGTACGGCGGGCGGGAGGTGGGGAGGGCCAGGCTCGAAGACGCGACACTGGATCAAGGGCTTTGCTTCCTGAGCCCTTATTCTCTGAAGCCTTTTTTTGAAAATCGGGAAAGCACACCGGCTCGCCGTTGCTTCCCGTCGTATCGCCCGGCGGCGATGACGGACCCAGATTGGGCAGCCAGGACTTCATGTGGGCAAGAAATGCATCGCAGGTCAGCAACGCATACTTGACTTCATCCGGAACAATCGGCCTGCTCAGTACCAGATCGGCGCCCGCATCAAGCGCGGCGGCGGTGGCTTCGGCGTTGGCAATTGCGATGGTAAAGGCCGAGTGGTTGGCCTTGAGTTCGCGCGAAGTCTTCAGCAGGAAAACGGCTTCCAGTCCCTCATTCCAGTCCGAGACCACAACATCGAACTTGCAGCCGGTGATCTTTTCCACCGCGCCGAATATTTCCGGACAAGTTTCCACTTCGAATTCGAGATCTCTGAAGGCGCGGCTCAGAGCGCGTGAGGCCTCCTCATCGGAGGAGAACAGCAGAGAGTGTGGCCACATAGTAATGAGACTAGTTGGGCCTGCTCGAAGCGACAAGTTACGAAGTGCCCGACATTCAGCCGCTCCGGGCCACGTAACGGCGACGGCGGTTACTTGTCCGTTAGGACAAGTGCCCACGGTAATCGCGGAATCGATCCAGCGGGCGGAGTCATGAGGGAGGCCGAGGTCTGCAGGATGCAGCGGGAGAAAACACGGTGAAACCCTGAACCACACCGGCGGAGGACGTCTGATGGCCGGTTACTGCTTAGTCCTTCCGAAATTGTCGCGCCACCGACTCCGGTAAGTCCTCTTCCAGCTTGGCGGCCAGCCACTGCTGCAGTATGGATTTCTGTTCAGACGGAATTATCAGGGAACGCAGCCCCGCGCGGCCTGTTTCGTCGCACCAGCAAACTTCGGACTCGATCTTGAAGCGAATCGCGTGGCCGGGCAGCGCAAATAGAATCCTTACCTGCATTCCGGGCTTCAGCGAGCGCCCATCCGCGATGGCCATGCCGCCCTCGCTGATGTTCACCAGATGGCAACTAGCTTCCTGGCCGTTCGCCTGGACGGCTGCCGGAATTGCGATCGGACAACGAAACGAACGCCGCCGCTCACGTACGATCAATCCAAAAGCGGCTTTGAACGTCCGCCCTACCGAACTCGTGGAAAGAGGTTTTTCCATGAGGAAATTCGGTTGAATTTCGAACCCCGTCGGCTTCCCGGGATCTACGATCGCGAAGGTCACGGCGGTGCGATTGGAAGGCGAAAGACGGATTTGCGCCAGCATTTCATCCGCCTGCTTCAGTCCGCAGTCGACAATCACCGCCTCGAATTTCTTGCGGTTCAGCAAGCGGAGCGCCATGATGACGTCGACGCACACTTCGGTCCCAACCGCGAATTGCTGCATACCCTCGGCCAGTTGCTGGATCGTGGCCGAATCGTTGCAGACCAGAAGCACCCGCCCCATTGAAGCGCTAGGCCCAGGAGAATTCATGCCGGGAAACCCCACCCCCGCCTATGGTTTTTATCTCTCGCGGCTAGATTGTCCCCTGAAATGAGACGTTTGCGGATCAAATTCCAAACTTCGTCGGAAAACCGGAATTGCCGGAATCGATCGTCGGAAAGCTGGACGGGCTAAACTGCCGTGCGTCCCAGCCACTCTCCTCAGTTGACGACTACCCGCTTTTGGACCAGGCGGTTCGCGCCCCGCCTTAGTTCGGGCAGGGGCGGCTCGGGATGCGAGTGCAGATCAAAATGAGTGGTGTAGTCTTCGGCGACGAAATCATAATCTGATACGTGCCGCCGACTCTCCGCCGTGGGGTTCGGTGTCTTAGCGGAAGTTTGCGTTAAATCCGATGGCTGAGACGCGGGCTTCGAAGCCAAAGAAGATCCACCTGGGGTCGAACCTGCGGCGTCAGAAGCAGACCGACCGCCCTGGTTTGTATCCCCAACCGCAGTTGCATCCGCCGCCGGGGGAAGGATTGAGGCGCGGCCTGACAGCAGGACCACGGCAACGATCAACAATGCGGCGGCCATCGCCGCCGCCTGCCAGAGCTTCTTACCGTGTCGCCCGCCGGCCAGGCGGATTATTTTGGAAGGACTGGCATCCCTCGATGAGAGGGTTGAAGCTGGCTCCGCTTTTCTGGTTACACCTCCCGCTGATGGCATTGGCGGGCTAGCGACAGCCGGCTTGCCGTTGTTCCCCGAGGACCCGGCCGCCGCTGGCGAAGGTTGCGCAGCGTCCGTGGCCATCTGTGCGCCAGCCAATATCCGTGACCCGGCACGGCTAGGAACAAATCCGAGATTGCCAGCGTCGGGTCCAACCCTGGGCGCCGCCGAAGCACGGTGCTCCGGCTTTGCCGCTGAGGTGCTGGCTGGGATTGCACTTACCGCAGCGGCCTTGATGCGATTCCATATCGCGGCTTCTGGTTCCAGATGTTCGCCAAGGTCACGGAGGCGAGGCGTGCCTTGAAATTCCCTGTCGACCGACGCTGCTCCGCCCGCCGTCGCTGCCGGCCCCGAGGTCTGAAGGCCGGCGAGAATGGCTTCAGAGGTCATCACCAATAAGCATTCGTCGGCCGTGATTTCCCCGGGTCCGAAAGACATGAGATGGAAGCCCGCGGATTCCAAACCCTGGATCAGATCCGGAGAAAGCGGTCGAACGCGAGTGACGTAGATCAGGGAGGGCATTGGAGTGGTTTTTATTGGGCCCGTGCAATTGGAGTGCCAGTGGGTACGAACGGATGGTTGCGTAACCGATTCAAATAAAAGCGAAGTGAAAGTGGCCGGCGAACTAGACGACTCGGGTGTGTACAAAATTTTGCAGGAAAATACGAATTCAAGGACGGCCGTTACTTCACGACAGTCTTGCCTTCGGAAAGGCCATGGCGAAAATCTTCAAGCCCCGGCCTGAAAGTCCTGGCTTTCCGAGACTTCATTGAGCCGTGACAGGGACACCCTCTGCCGGCCGTCCTCCGCAAAATTCGACGGATCAAGCCAGCGCTCGAAGTTCGCTTTTCTCGCCGGCCATTCGGAATCGAGCATGGAAAACCACGCCGTATCCCGATTCCGTCCTTTGACGACCATGTGTTGCCGGAAGATACCTTCGAAGCTGAAACCGAAGCGCAGCGCAGCTCGCCGCGAAGGCGCGTTGAAGGCATTGCACTTCCACTCGTAGCGGCGGTACCCCAGGTCTTCAAACACATGGCGAGCCATGAGATACATAGCCTCGGTAGCCAGCGCGGTTCGTTGCAGACGCGGGGTGAACAGGATGCTGCCTACTTCGATCACCCGGTGGGTGGGCTCAATTCGCATATAGGCGGCGTATCCGGCCGCGCGTCCCGAGGCCGATTCCAGGATGGCAAAGAACAATGGGTCGTCGGAGGCCGCTATCCGTTGCAAATGGATGTCGAAAGGCGCGCGGTCGGGGAAGGGGCCCTCAAACAGATATTGCCACAGCCGCTCTCCATCCTCCCCGCGCGTACCCTCATAGAGCGCGTTTCCGTGGAGGCGAGGGTCAAGAGGCGCCAGGGTCACCAGCCGCCCCTGCAGGGTGGTACGTTCCGGGCGCCGGGCTGGGGCGGCATCAACCCCAGGACCGATCGGCAGGGCCACGTCAGACTGGGTTCCGTTCGACAGAGCTTCATCCATCATGCAGGTTCGTCCTCGTCCTTTATTGGAAGTGTTCCATCCATCGCGGTTCGCGGCCGCGACCGGCTAACAAGTGTCTCAACACTATATTGCGTCCAGACAAGAACCTTATCACTCCCTTCAGGCATGCCCTGCCGCTTTATCACCAGCGGCAGGGCTGCGCTTTACAAACCTTTACGATCAAGCTCACAACCAATTCCTCCTTCCCGGCGTTCTCATCACTGCGGAGCAATTGGTTCGGCCGCATGTGTAACAATCCGGAGTCCGGTTCGGCAAGGATCTCAGAGAGGCCACACTGGTGAAGTTCATCTTCAACCGCTTTCCCGTCTGGTGCGTCATCGCCGGATTGACTTTCGGCACCGCCCTGGCGCAGTCCGCCGGCGATGCGTCAGGGAAAACCCGCTCGACCACCGTCTCGCAGCCAGCCGGGACCAATTCCACTGCCACCAACTCGTCGGACCAGCCGCTGGCAACCATGTCCGTCCAGGTCAAGGTGGTGAACGTGCTGGCCACGGTGCGGGACAAGCACGGAAAAATTGTGAATGGCCTGACCAGGGATGACTTCATTCTGACCGAAGACGGTCGCCCGCAAACTATCAAGTATTTCGCTCGCGAAACCGATCTCCCGCTCACGCTCGGCCTGCTGGTGGATACCAGCCTGAGTCAAAGACGGGTGCTGGGCGAAGAACGCAACGCCAGTGAAAGCTTCCTGGCACAAGTGTTGCGCGAAGATCGAGACAAGGCTTTTGTGATTCATTTCGACCGCGAGGTAGAACTTCTGCAGGACCTTACGTCAGAGCATGAGAAGTTGCGGACTGCATTGGAGTCGCTGCAGACTCCGCAGTTCAGCCGTGCCAGTCAACCGGGAGGCGGCCCGGATCCAGGCTCGGGACGTGGCGGCGGCCGTCATGGCGGCGGCACTCATCTTTATGACGCAGTCTTCCTGGCCTCGGATGAATTGATGGCGAAGCAATCCGGACGTAAGGCGTTGATCGTGCTCTCGGACGGAGTGGACATGGGCAGCAAGGAGAGTCTGGAAACGGCCATCGAATCGGCCCAGCGAGCCAATACGATCGTCTATTCCATTCTGTTCAAGGATGACGATGCATATGGAAATGGCGGAGGCTTTGGCCGGACCGGCATCAGCATCCCCGGGATGGGTGGGCCGGGAATGGGTCGCGGTGGCGGCATGGGAGGACCAGGGCGAGGCGGGCGCCGCTTCCCGCAGGAGCACGCCGACGGCAAGAAAGTTCTGGAGCGGATATCCAAAGAAACAGGTGGACGCCTGTTTGAGGTCTCGAAGAAGGAACCGGTGGATCAAATCTATTCCCAGATTCAGGAAGAATTGCGCAATCAATATAACCTTGGCTACACTCCCAATCGGGAAAACGCCACCGGGCCGGGATATCACAAGATCCAGGTTGCCGCGAAACAGAAGAATCTCGCCGTCCAGGCAAGAGACGGCTATTATGGAGACAAATAAACCCGACCCCGGTGGATCGGCGCTTCAGGCCTGTTGTGAGTCCGGCCGAGGGAGCGTGCCCAGGCTGGCGGTTTCCTGGCCGCGTGTTATGCTACCGCTGCCGTTAACGTACACGAAATTCGCCCAGTCTCGTTCATGCAAACACATGTTCTCGGAATCGACGTGGGTACCGGCGGCACCCGCGCCCTGATTGTGGACGGGACCGGTCGCATACTGGCGTCGGCCACCGAGGAGCACGCTCCGTTCGCTTCGCCCCGTATCGGTTGGGCAGAGCAGAACCCCGAAGATTGGTGGCGCGCCTGCGGTGTTGCGGTGCGGAAAGCCCTGGCAGGCGCGGCCTTGCGAGCCGATCAGATTGCCTGCGCCGGATTTTCCGGGCAGATGCACGGCGCCGTCATGCTGGACCAGTCGGACCAGGTCGTGCGGCCGGCCCTCATCTGGTGTGACGTACGCTCGGAGAAGCAGTGCCGGGAGCTTACCGACAAAATCGGCGCCCAGGAGCTTATCCGCCTCACCTGCAATCCTGCTCTCCCCAATTTCACCTTGACCAAGTTCCTGTGGGTGCGTGAAAACGAGCCGCAGAACTGGAAGCGGGTCCGCTCCGTCATGCTGCCCAAGGATTACGTCCGCTTCCGCCTTACCGGCGATCGGGCCACGGACATGGCGGACGCTTCCGGCACTCTGCTGCTGGATGTCGCCAACCGCCGCTGGTCCCGGGAAGTCATGCAGGCGGCGGAGATTGAAGAATCGCTCCTGCCTCAGCTCTTTGAGTCCCCGGAAATTTGCGGAAAGATTTCCGCGGCCGGGGCAGCGGCCACCGGTTTACAGGCGGGCACACCGGTGGTGGCCGGCGCGGGTGACCAGGCTGCGGGCGCGGTGGGCATGGGAATCGCCGCTCCCGGCTCCGTCAGCGCGACCATCGGAACCTCGGGAGTCGTCTTCGCGGCAACCGACCGTCCCTCTCTCGATTCCAAGGGCAGGCTGCACACTTTCTGCCATGCGGTTCCCGGTCGCTGGCACGTCATGGGAGTAACCCAGGCGGCGGGTCTTTCACTGCGCTGGTTTCGTGACACCTTTGGCACAGGCGCGGCTGGCAAGGATGACACCCGCGATCCCTACGAGCGTCTTACCGCCGAGGCCGCCGCAATCCCGCCCGGCTCCGACGGCCTGTTGTGGGCCCCGTACCTGATGGGAGAACGCACTCCGCATCTAGACCCTAACGCGCGCGCCGCGTTGATTGGCCTGACCGCCTCTCACACCCGGGGACACATCGTCCGCGCCATCCTTGAAGGCGTGGCTTTTAGCCTGAAGGACTCGTTCACCCTGTTCGCCGAGATGGGCGTGCCGGTGCGAAGCATTCGCCTGGGCGGCGGCGGAGCGCGCTCCGCATTGTGGCGGCAGATCCAGGCCGACGTATATGGACACGAAGTCGAGGTCCTCGAAGCCGAGGAAGGGGCAGCCTATGGCGCGGCAATCCTGGCCGGAGTCGGTAGCGGAGCGTGGAGTTCGGTAGACGCTGCCTGTAGCCAGGTCGTAAAAGTCGCTCAACGCGTGGCCCCGCAGCCTGTGACGGTCGAGCAAATGAACAAGAGTTATGCTGCCTACCGCCGGATGTATCCGGCGATCGCGTCGGTCCTGGCAACGGCCTCCCCGGACCCAAGTTAGCGTTGGCCGTCGTGGTTAGCGTTGGCCGTCGTGGTTAGCGTTGGCCGTCGTGGTTAGCGTTGGCCGTTGTGGTTAGCGTTGGCCGTTGTGGTTAGCGTTGGCCGTTGTGGTTAGCGTTGGCCGTTGTGGAAGAGCGGCGCTTTAGCGCCGCGTCGCCGGTCTGAGTGATTGGGCTTCAGCCCCCGTGGCCCTGAAGGCGGCCGCACAATCGCTCCTTCACGAAGCAACAGTTTTCTTCCGCAGGTTCCCAGGCCCGGAGCAACTTACTCCGGCAATCTCTTCTCGTTACTGATCGTGAACTCGGTCTCCACACCAGGAGCATCGGTTCCCGGCTGTCCTCCGCCGATGTACAGGCGATGGGCCCCGGCGGCGACGATTCGATCTCCGATTGAGTTCACCTCGCTCAAGTCGCGAGCATCCAGGGAGAACTGGACTCGTTTCGTCTCTCCCGCTGCCAGATGCACGCGGGTCATCCCGCGAAGGGCATGCCGCGGAGCTGCGGGAGATTTAGGGAAGCTCAAATAAAGCTGGACCACTTCGTCGCCTTCGCGCCCGCTTGCATTCTTCACATCGGCTTCGACGCTGAGCGGATCACCTGCGTTCAACGTTGCCGCGGAGAGTTTCAGATTGCTGTAGGCAAACTTCGAATAACTCAGGCCGTATCCGAAGGGAAACAAAGGCTGGCCCTCGAAATAGCGGTAGGTCCGGTTGCTCATGGAATAGTCTTCAAATGGCGGCAACTGTTCCACGCCCGTGTAGAACGTGACCGGCAAGCGGCCGGCCGGGTTATTCGCTCCCGCCAAAGACTCGGCAATCGCGGTTCCGCCTTCCTCGCCCGAGTACCAGGCCTCGAGGATGGCGTTGGCATTCTCCTTCGCCCAATTTACCGAGAGAGCGCTGCCATTCATGAGCACCACAACCAGCGGCTTACCCGTAGTCTTGATCCCCTTCAAGAGATCTTCCTCCTCCTTGGGCAGGTCGAGTGAAGTGCGGTCCCCACCTTCGAAGCCCGGGACCGCGACATCCATCTCTTCGCCCTCGAGGTCGGAAGTAATTCCGACCACCGCGATCACCACGTCCGCCTGCCGGGCGGCGGCGACCGCCTCCGCGACCGGATCCGGGCTCAGTTGCCGCCACACCAGCTTCACCCCACGGGGCCGGCCCTGAAAGTATTCGATTTTGAGGGCATACCTGTGCCCCTTTTCCAGCGCTACCTCCGCGACCTTCGCTCGGGGATCATGGTTCTTGCTGTCGTCAACAATCATTTTGCCGTCCAGCCGTAAGGTGTTCAGACAGCCGTCCAACCCGAGGCGATAGGTTCCGGATTCGCTGGGGGTGAGGAAGCCTGTCCAGCGCACGGCAAAAATAGATGTCTTCGAAGTCGTGCCCGGGGCAAAAGCAAAATTTACGTCCTTGTCCACCCGAACCTGTGCTGGCGCGCCCTTGAAAGACGGGTCAGAGAAATATTCAGCCTTGAGACCCGGTTGCCCGTCGGGGGTGGAAAGCGCCGCCCCTGGCACGGGCTCATATTCGAGCAGAAAGCTGGTGCCCGGAGTGAAGCTCACCTGGGCGGACGAAAACTGCTTTCGGATGCCGTCCAGAGCGGTCGTCGCTCGCGAAGGCGTGCCATTGTAGTTGCCCTCGAGCACCCGCAACGATTCGGCGAGCGGCCCGACGACCGCAATCTTTTTGGTGTTCGCGGACAACGGGAGCACGCCATCGTTCTTCAGCAATACCATCGACTCGCGCGCTATCTTGAGCGCGAGTTGCCGGTGAGCCTCGCTGTCGATCACCGAATCCGGGATCTGGGCGTACTTCACCATCTCCAGCGGATCGAACAGCCCCAGCCGGAACCGGGCAGTGAACAGACGCTTCAACGTCACGTCAACATCTTTCTCGCTCAGTAAGCCTTGCTTCACGGCATCGACATACTTCACGTAGTCGGAGTTGTCGATGGCTTTCTGCAAGTAGTCGGCGCACTCGTTGTCCGTCCCGCGCTTCAGCGAAACTGCAGCCGCCTCGGCCATGGTCTGGGTGAAATGATGGCCGCGCTCGATGTCGGCCACCGCATCGCAGTCCGATACCACATAGCCCTGGAACTTCCAGGCTCCCCGCAACTGGTCTTCGAGCAGAAAGGAATTCGCACACGCCGGCTCGGCATTGACGCGGTTATAGGCGCACATCACCGAACCCGCCTTGCCCTCGGTCACGGCGGCACGGAAAGCGGGCAGGTAGGTGTCTTCCATGTCATGCTTGGTCGCATCCACGTTGACCGAGTGCCGGGTTGTCTCGGGACCGCTATGCACCGCAAAATGTTTGGGTGTGGCGATCGCCTGAAAATATTTCGGATCGTCGCCCTGCAAACCGGTAACGAACGCCACCCCCATGCGGCCGGTGAGGAACGGATCTTCGCCGTAAGTCTCCTGCCCACGCCCCCAGCGCGGGTCGCGGAATATGTTGATATTGGGCGACCAGAAATCCAGTCCTTCGTAAATGTCCCTTCTTCCGGCGCGGACAGCCTGGTTATGCTTGGCCCTCGCTTCCTGGCCGATGGCAGTCGCCATTTCATGAATCAGCGGAGCGTCGAAGGTGGCGGCCAGGCCGATCGGTTCGGGAAACACGGTCGCGGTTCCCGCGCGGGCCACACCGTGCAGCGCTTCACTCCACCAGTCGTACGCAGGAACGTGCAGACGCGGAATTGAACGCGACTGATTCACCAGTTGGGACGCCTTTTCTTCCAGCGTCATCCGCGAAACCAGGTCGTCCACCCGGACATTCAGCGGCAGCGAGGGATCCAGGTAGGGCAGACCACCCGATGGCTTCTGGGTTTGCGCCGCCGAACTGAGCAGTGCAACGAACAGAACAGCCAAAACGCGGAACGCCACGACAGGATTAGGACGTTGAGGCATGGTGGGAGGGCTCCTCGCCTGCTGAGATTGAAAGCTACCCAAGAACGCGCGTTGGAGTATATCATCGTGGACGTACACGGAAAGGCCCTCCCCCCGATCGGTTACGCCACCGGCTGCTGCGGTTGCAGTTCAGAGCAGCAGCCGAAGCGCCTGTGGGCAGAACAGTGATCACCAAGACCGAAGGGCCGCGGACTCCAGGGACATGCGGATGAAGAAAGAAAGACGCGGGATTCACTTGATCGCGGAACTAGCGGACGTTTCGATCGGGACGGTCGACCGCGCCTTGCACGAACGCGGCGGCATTAAAGAGTCCACTCGGCAACGGATCCTGCAGATTGCCAGACGAATCGGATACACGCCCAATCTGGCGGCGCGAGCTTTGTCCGTGGCCCGTACCAGCGCCCACGTCGGCGTCTGCGTACCCCGTGAGATCCATTTCTTTTATGACGAACTGTGGAGCGGCGTCCTGGACGAGTCCCGGCGGGTGTCCCAGTTTGGCGTCCAGTTCCTCAATCGCCCGGTGCAGGTGCTGGGCGAAGGCGATACCGATGTGTTCACTGAACTGGTGCAAAGCGGCGTCAATGCCATCGTTCTAACCGCCGGCAATCCCACAGGCCTCAAGCCGCTGATCGACGACGCTGAAGAAAAAGGGATTCGCGTGGTCTGCGTGTCCACCGACGCGCCCGAGAGCCGGCGCTCCAGCATCGTCTGCGTCGAACCCAGATTGAACGGATGCCTGGCCGGCGAACTCATGGGGAAGTTTGTGCCCCCGGGTTCGCATGTCGCGGTAGTGGCGGGCATGCTGGCGACCGAGGACCATCGCAAGAAGACCGACGGCTTCACAGAAGCGTTCCCGCAGCACTGCGCGGGCGGCAAGATCGTCACCGTCATCGAAGGGCATGAAGACGAAGAGGAGAGTTTTCAGAAGACGTTCGATCTGCTGCGTCGAGAGCCCGAGCTGGCCGGACTCTATGTCAATACGGTCAACTGCCTTCCAGTGTGCCGTGCCCTGGGAGCACATGGCCTGGCAGGAAAAGTTAAATTAATTACCACCGACCTGTTTGCGGAGATGTCTCATTATTTCCAGAAAGGCATTATCACCGCGTCAATCTACCAGCAGCCTCATCGCCAGGGACAGTTGGCGGTGCGGCTGATTGCCGACCACCTCACCAACAAAGTGCCTCTCCCTCCGACCGTGTATCTCAGCCCGGGGGTGGTGATGTCTTCCAATTTGCAACTGTTCCGCGAAATCAGATTGGCAGGAGTTAAGCTGGACGATCCCGCTCTCCGCGCCCGGGTGGCCTTCTAACCCACTTCCCACGAAGGCGAAGACGGGATCCCGCGGGCTTCGATGGCCGGAATGGGGCAAGGATCAGGTGATGCGACTGCTCAGTTGACCTGCAGTGGCAGTACTAGTCCTGGTCCAGATATTCCTCGGGAACATCATCTTCCGGCACCTCATGGGTGTGGACTTCCCCTTCATTGTCGGCCTCTTCAACGCCCTTCACCACATCGGCCTCAAATGCGTTCCCTTCCTCGAGGAGCTCGTCCACGCTCTCCGAATCGGCGCCTGAGAGGTTGGACAATCCCTGCAAGTCGCCCGATTGCCCACCCGAACGGGCTTTCAATCCTTCCCGCGCGGATGCCACCATGTCATCCACATTGCGGCCGACTGGTCGAGGCCGCTTACGCGCTCGTGCCGTTCTCTGGACGGGTCTCTTCCTCGCCCGACTCTTTGCTGCCGCCCTTTTCGGGCTTGCCTTCTTCTTCGCCGATTTCCGCTTGGCGGCCGGCCTCTTCTTGTTCTTGGCCAGCTTTTTAGGCGCCTTCTTCTTGTGCGTCACTTTCTTAGCCTTCGTCTGTTTCTTTTTGCGTGTCTTTCGCGTCGCCATAAGCGCAGTCTACCTCCGGAAATCACTTCAGAACCTTCGATGAATTGGTGGCGGCGGTTGGACTCGAACCAACGACCTACGGATTATGAGACCGTCGCTCTAGCCACCTGAGCTACGCCGC
>CAWBGY010000002.1:0-20321 GCA_963788505.1 Terriglobia bacterium | reverse complement strand
AGGCAATCTGCTGGTTCTTGCGGTCCCATTTGTAGGTCAGGGTGTCGGTGGCGTCCCAGGCATACTGCTCGTATAGGCCCGATGGGAACGTCGTTTTCTGTACCAGGTGGTCGGAAATGTAGTCGAAGTGGGTGTGGTTGTTGGCCGCGTCATAGATGTCGGTCAGATTATCTTCCGTGTCGTAGGTGTACCGAGTCTGGCGGCTGGCGGCATCGGTCACGGAGGTCAGGCGGTCGGCGTCGTCATACGCATACTGAGTGACCCCTCCGTTCTGGTCAGTGACGGACGTGCGCCGCCCCCGGTTGTCGTAGGCGAACTGCACCGTGCCGTTGTCCGGGTAGGTAATCTGTGTGAGCCGGTTCATGGAGTCGTACTGGAACTGGGTTTGGTTGCTGGCTGCATCGGTGACGCTGGTGCGGTTGCCGCGAGCATCGAAAGCGTAGGCGGTCACGTTCGACTGGGCGTCAGTGATGGTGTGGATCAGGCCAATGGAGTAGTAGGCGATGTTGGCCTGGTTGGACAAGGGATCGGTGATGCGGGTCAATTGGCCCTGGCTGTCGTAGGTAAAGCTGGTGGTGCTGCCCGACGTGCTGCCGTCGGGGGATGGGGTAGTCGTGGAAAGCAAGTTCCCGTTGGAGTCGTAGGAGTTGGTGGTCGTGTGGTTCAGCGGATCGGTGGTGGACACAACCTGGCCAAATGAATTGTACGTGTAGCTGAAGATCTCGTAGCCGCTATTGGTGCCGACGCCGGCCGGACGAGCGTAACTGGTCACATTGCCTTGGCTGTCGTACGTGTAGTAGAAGGTGTGTCCGTCGCCGTCGACAAAAGCAAAGTTGTTGCCCGTGGGAGTCAAATAGTTTTTCGCACTCACAAGATATCCGCAGGTGGCGCAGCTGTAACCGGTGCCCTGGAACAGAAAAGTCCGCTGGCCAACGGTGGCGAAGTAAAGTATGCCAGCGTGATTGAAAGAGTTGCGAACCGTGGTGGTGCCGGCCCAGCTGCCGGTTCCGTAGCTCACCGTGACCTTATTGACCCCATTGGCCTGCTGGGAGGTCAAACCGCGCCGCTGCGTGTCATACGTATGCGATTCGACCGTCTTTCCTAGCGAATCGGTCACGCTCAATATCAGGTTGTTGCTGTCGTAACTGAAATTGAATTGCGATGAATCCGGGTAAACTACCTGGGTGAGCCGCCCCGAGGAGTCGTAATTGTAGGTTGCGATGGTGCCGACGGAATCGGTAATGCTGGTACACAAACGGGGATTGGCATTGGCATAGTTGAAGGTGAGAATACGGCCGGCAGCGTCGGTGACGCTGGCAATCCTATTCTGGTTGGCCGCGTCCACGACGATTGAAATGGCGTTGCCATTGCGGTCTATGATCGAGGTTAGGTAACCGGCGTTGTTGAAAATCCTCTTGGTGCCGTCCGTCTGGGTGACGGTCCACAGGGTCGTGCCCGAATCAAAACTCAGGGTCGTGTAGTCGTTTGCCGGAGCGGTCATTACGTAGCCGCCGGAGCCGCTGTCGTATTGGTAGAAGAGCTTGCTTCCGTTCTCCTTCCAATATTTCGCCACGCCTCCGGTCAGAACCTGGATGCGCTCTTCAAAACTGCTGCGCCAACTGTCGCCGAAGATGCCGGACTGTTCCGGTGGCTGAACTAAAGACCAAAGACTATTCCACGTCCGGGCCAAGGTAAGGCCCCCGCCCAAACCGGGAATCGAATGGTCCCGCTGCGTGATCCAGGTGTCGCCATTGGCGAAGTTGATGGGCTTTCCACCGTAACCGCACGTGGGGCATGGAGCGTCTGGGTCGTGGTCTGGAGTGGGCGGGCTGGGGACGGGTGTCGCATTGTCTACGACGGGACACCGAACACCTGGCAATTTGTCCGGTCGGGCGTCGGCTTCCCCACAACCACCGAAACTGCCCCGCAGCTTCCATACGATAGCGTGGGAAATGCGACGGTCTTTACATTTTCGGGTAGCCAAGTAACTTCACAGAAAATCTATCAGGGGGCGGCTACTGGCAATCCGATCAAGACAATCAATACCACCCATGCAGCGAATGGCTCCCCTTCGGTCACAACCACAATCCTGGAGGACCAGCAAACACAGACGAAGGTAGAAACCGATTTTGACTCAAATGCGAACCTTACCGAGAAACGGGAGTACGCATGGGGTACGGGTACACCCGGTCCGCTGGTGCGCCGGACGACGATGACCTATCTTACTGGGACTGCCTACACTACAGCAAACATTCTCGACCGTGTGGCCCAAGTGTTGGTTAAAGATGGAGGCGGGGTAGTAAAGGTGAGGACGGACATCACTTACGACATGTACGGGACGAGTATGACCTGCGTCACGGGTGCGTTGCAGCACAATGACGGAAGCTATGGATGTAGCTTTACGACCCGAGGAAATCCCACGTCGACCACGCGCTACACTGATGCCACAACTCCGGGCGGCGGCATCACGACCAACCTTTTCTATGACTCCCTGGGCAACGTCACCAAAACTGACGTCAACGGCACGGTTCAGAGTCAGGTGGCTTTCTCCGTGAGTACGCAGTATGCGTTCCCCGACTCGGTCACTCAGGGGCCTAGCACTGGTCCTCAATTGACGACCTCCGCGACCTACAATGCCAACACGGGCCTGATTGCTACCGCAACCGATGCGAATAATCAGGTTGTCCACTATACCTATGACAACCTTCGCCGGTTAACAGACGTGCAGCGTCCCGACAATGCTCACATCATCCAGTCCTACGACGATGTCAATAAGAAATACACGCTCAGCAGTCCTGTTCAGGGGACCGATGTGATCCGTCAAGTGAGCTACCTCGACTTGCTGGGCAGGGTGAATAAAACGGCCATCGCGGACGTCAGCAATGCAACGTATTCAATCGTAGAAACCCAATTTGACCCGTTGGGCCGCACGTACATAGTCAGCAACCCGCACAACAGCACGGCGCAATACTTTACTGAGACCGATACCGACGCTCTCGGTCGAGTCACGAAGAACATCCTCCCGGACGGTAACCAGACCACATATTCTTATTCGGGCCACACGGTCACGATCACAGATCCGGCTGGACACGCTACCAAACAAGACGTGGACGCACAGGGGCGGATAGGCACGCTATATGAGCCAGATGTATTAAATGGCAACACACTGACAGTGGGTACCACATATGACTACAACATGCTGGACGAGATAACTGCGGTGGACCAGGGCGCGCAGACTCGGACCTACGTCTATGACAGCCTGGGACGTGCGACCACCGTGACCCTCCCCGAGACTGGCCCGGTCCAGTACCAGTACAATGCCTTTGACCAAACTACCCAGCGGACGGACGCTCGAGGAGTTGTTACCACCTACTCTTATGACACGCTGAACCGCCCCAATCAGATCGTTTACAACGTTGGCGCCACGGGGGTCCCCGCCACTTCTACAATCACGTACACTTTCGGCACCAACCCAGCCCTGTTCAACAAAGGAAGGCTGATTACCCTTGCCACGAGCGGTGTGGAGACCGATACCTTCACCTGGGATCTGCTTGGCCGGGCGACAAGTGTCAGCAAGAACATCACAGGTGCACAGACTTATAATATCGGCTACGGTTACAACTTAGCAGGGGAGGTCAGTTCTGTAACTTACCCCTCCAACCGAGTGGTCACGCAGACTTACGATGCCATCGGCCGCTCATCCCAAATCAGCGACGGCACGCCTCGCACGTATGCCAACCAGTTCAGTTACAACCCTGCCCAACAGTTGCTCGGCTTCACGGCTGGAAACTCAGTGCAGGGGATTTTTGGCTATTCCGACCCTCGCTTGCAGATCGGCTCGCTCAGCTACAAGAAGGGCGTGAACACTCTCTTTTCACTCAGCTACGGGTATGCGCAGGCGAACGGCGGAAACAACAACCAGATCACCGCGGTTGCCGACAATATTACCGCTGCCAACAGCTTAATGTTCACCTACGATGCCATGGGACGCCTCACGCGCGGGCAAACCGCCAACACCACGTCCCCCAATACTTGGGACATCACCTGGGGCTACGACCGCTATGGTAATCGTATGAGCCAGACCGAAACCGCTGGCACCTTGGCCGACACGAACTCGAACCTCACGTTCAACAGCAATAATCAAATCACCGGCGGATTCGCGTACGATGCTTCAGGGAACATGACGAATGACGGCATCACGACGAACTACGTCTACGACGCCGAGAATCGTTTTGTGAAACTTGGCTCGACGGTGGCCAACACTTATGACGGCTCCGGGCTTAGAATTGAGAAGGTGACGGGTGGCAGCACGACCGTGTATATCTTTTCCGGCGCCGAAGTGATTGCCGAGTACACGCCGTCTGCCGCGACGACCGCACCCACCATGGAATATATCTATTCGGGGTCGCGACTCCTGGCCACGCTCGATGCCAGCCATAATCCGACGTACCGTCAATCGGATCACCTGTCCGCGCGGCTGTTCACGGACGCGAGCGGAAACGTGATCGGCACCCAGGGGCACCTGCCGTTTGGCGAAGGGTGGTACTTGACGGGCACGGTGGACAAGTGGAAATTCACCAGCTACGAACGCGATAGCGACACGAATCTGGATTACGCAATAATGCGCTTTGACAGTGCCCGGCTGGCAAGATTCATGTCGCCCGATCCGCTTGGCTCAAGCGCGGGCGCGGCGAACCCGCAGAGCTGGAACCGCTACGCGTATGTGCTAAACAACCCTGTGACACTAGGAGACCCTCTCGGGATGGGCTGCCCAGCAAACTATCAAGGGCCCTGCCCGCCCGATCGGCAACCGGGCGCACCCGAACCTGACGACCCATCGTTCGCAGACAACATTGACGCTTCGATATCGCAACCAATCTGGACCATTCTGCTTCCGTTGGGAGATTATTATGTTCACCTACCTCGATTGCGGGCCGCAAACAACGGCACTCCAAAACAGACCAAGCAGCAGTGCATCGATAATTTCCTAAAGACGGGCTACGGACCTGCTGGGAACTTCATGGCCAAAACTATGGTTCCGTCTTTCAGCGCCGTCTCGATTTTCACAAATACCTGGAGTTGGGCTAAGGGAGAGGGAGCTACATTGCTCGCCAAGGGTGCGCTTTCTGCAGGCCCAATGGCATACGGCAAGATACTCACAACAACCGGCACCAACATGGCGGCCTATCCGGGTACGGCTGCGGCAGGAGCTGACATTGCGGAAACTGGTGCTTTTTGGACGACCACTGGTGCAACAGCAGGGGAGGCTCTTCTCTTCGTTGGAGTTGAAGGCTCGGTCTTCGCGACTACGGCTGATCTCTATGCAAGATGGACCTGCAGGAATGTGCCATGAGTGCGCTTCTCGAACATCATGGCACAGCTGTGGGAGTGTTAGCGCTGGTGGCGGTCTTTGCTTCAGGAATCTTTGACGCTGTGATTCTTAAGAAGAAAGACTGGGCTTGCGCAACATGGTTCTTGGGCCTCGTGTCGCTCACCGCTTGGATTGCCTACTCGTGGACGACAGCTTCAATCCTTGCGGGGGCGGTGGTGTTTGCATCGGGATTGATTCTCCTGATCGTTTACTACCGGAGCTGGAAGGCCGATGCTAGAAAGCCGACAGGACCATGAAATATCTTCGCATCAGCCTCATGGTTGTTGCCGCGCTTGCGGTGCTCGGAGTGGCAGGCTGGTATTTCGTGGGATGGAGCCTTAACAAGGCGTTCCAATCGGCTGCGCCAGAGGGCGGTGGTCTGCGCAAAGTCGTGGACGCGACGGAAGCCACGGTCGGCGGCACATTAGCCCGTGGCGATGTCCGGTTGCAGCCAGGGAAAGCATCCGGCGAAGGTGCCCTGGCTTTCTACGAGAAAAACCCGCAAGCGTTGCAGCGTGACAAGAAATACTTCGAGACCTGGCACTCCGCTCTGGCTATCGCTGACGCTGGACGCAAGGGTGAGCAGAAGCCAGGCCGATGGGAAAGCAGCACAGCAGCATCGTGGATCGCTCCGTCACAGAGAACCGATGCCTGGGGCCATGCATTCTGTGTTCAGTCCGATCAGCAAGAAACTATCGTTGTCAGTCCCGGTCCGCAGGCCCTCAGCTCCCTGGACTGTAACAATCTGAAGGTCACCGGGAAAGAACTGGCCCAAATGCCGCAGGGCAGGTTGAATCCTCATGCTTCGGGAGCCTTGATCCTGTTTGTAAAAAAGGCGAGTGATGGTCCGTCCGCCACTGATAGCGTGGACCTGAAAAACGGGAATCTGCATATGCAAGTCCCGATCTTAGCCTCTGCCAAACCGAGGCCATAGCTCCGGCGATCCAGTCACTGAGCGAGTACGTGTCCTTGCGTTGCTGAGCGGCCAGGGCGCGCGATCCGGGGAGCGGGTGAGGGTCGGACAGGTACTCCTGGTTGAAGTGGCGTTCCGAGAGTTTTTTCATTTAGCTGTGGGTTTGGGTTTGCTGGCCGCGCCGGTGTGGGTGGCGCGGCCTTGCTTGCCTTGCCGGGTGCCGATCCGTTCCTGAGTCCGGGGGGTGAGAGCCGCCGATCCGCGCCTGATCCGGCGGTGTGGCGAATCCGGCACGGTGAGAGGTGACGTGGTGGCCTTCGGAGCCGGGTTGCTATGCGGTATCGGGGAGGATCAAAAGAGACGCCGCCTACGGCGTCGGGTGAGCGTCACGTCGCAAGCGTCAGCTCCACTCCACACCAACTCCACACCAGCTCAACTCAACTCAACTCAAAGCGCGAGCAAAGCGAGCGCGCCCCCGCGTCAAAGGCCAACCCAACAGCAACAGCAACTTCAAAGTCTCTCTCTCTTCACTGTTTACTAGTTAGTCAAGCGCTCTGAGACCCCTCCTTTCCCTCCTCCCCGCGATCGTTTGACCCTTGTTTTCTCCGGCCTGTAATATCGAAGTAACCAGCTATCAGTCTTCGGCACTCAGCCTTCAGCCTCTGAGCAATTGTGATGGGACCGAGCTCGCGGGACACTTTCGTATCCTTTAAATGGCTGAATGTTGAGGACTTAGTGCAGCTGTCAGAATCCCATGCCTCACGATCTTCCTAAAGCGTACGAGCCGGGCGCGATTGAAACGCGCTGGGCCGAGTACTGGATCAACGAGAAACTATTCTCGACGCCCACGCCGGCGCCGGGTGAGACGCGGCCCGTGTTCACCTTGCTGCTTCCGCCGCCGAACGTAACCGGACGCCTGCACATGGGCCACATGCTCAACCAGACGCAGATGGACATCATCGTGCGCTGGCATCGCATGCGCGGATTTCTCACTTTGTGGCTTCCTGGCACCGATCACGCCGGCATCGCGACCCAGATGATGGTGGAGCGCCAGCTGGCGACGGAAGGCAAGAAGCGCCGCGATCTGGGGCGCGAAGCGTTTATCGAGCGGGTGTGGGAGTGGAAGCGGCATTACGGCGGCGCGATTCTTGACCAGATGAAGCGGCTGGGGGCGTCGGTCGACTGGGACCGCGAATACTTCACCATGGATGAAGGCCTTTCGCGCGCCGTGCGCGAGGTGTTCGTCCGCCTGTATGAAGAAGGGTTGATTTATCGCGGCAAGTACATCGTCAACTGGTGTCCGCGCTGCGAGACCGCGATTTCCGATCTTGAAGTCAAGCACGAGGAAGTGCAGGGCAAGCTGTACGAGATTCGCTATCCGGTGATTGGGACCGGCGAATTCATCACCGTCGCGACCACCCGTCCGGAGACCATGCTGGGCGACACCGCGGTGGCCGTGAACGAGAAAGACGAACGCTATAAGCATCTGCACGGGAAGAAAGTCTTGCTGCCGTTGATGAACCGGGAGATCCCTATCATTACTGACGAGCTGGCGAATCCTGAGTTCGGAACGGGCGCGGTGAAGGTGACTCCGGCGCACGATCCCAACGACTTTCAGGCCGGGCTGCGGCACAACCTGCCGCAGATCGACATCATGGACGAGCACGCGCACATGAACGAGAATGCCGGCCCCTACGCCGGGTTGAGCCGCTATGCCGCGCGGGAACGTGTGCTCGAAGACTTGCGCCAGCAGAATTTTCTGGTGGGAGAGAAGGATTACACCATCGCGATCGGCAAGTGCGATCGCTGCGGAACCGTAGTCGAGCCGCGGCTTTCGACGCAGTGGTTCATCAAGATCAAGCCGCTGGCCGAGCGGGCGATTGAAGTTGTCGAAAACGGCGAGATCACGATTGTCCCGGACAATTACAAGCAGATTTATCTGAACTGGATGCATAACATCCACGACTGGTGTATTTCGCGGCAGTTGTGGTGGGGGCATCGCATTCCGGCGTGGCACTGCCAGTGCGGCGAGATTATTGTCGCGCGCGAGGCGCCGGCGAAATGTTCGAAGTGCGGCGAATCGGAACTGAAGCAGGATACGGACGTTCTCGACACCTGGTTTTCGTCCGGGCTGCTGCCCTTCACGACACTGGGCTGGCCGGAGAAGACGCGCGATCAGGAAGTGTTCTATCCCACCACGCTTTTGATCACCGCCTACGAAATTCTGTTCTTCTGGGTGGCCCGCATGATCATGTTCGGCTGCCACTTCATGCCCGGCCATCGGCAGGATCCGGCACTGAAGCAGGCCAGCGGCTGGGCCGACAAGAAAGATGACAGCGTGCCCTTCCGCCAGGTCTACATTCATGCACTGGTGCGCGATGCCGACCGGCAGAAGATGTCGAAGACCAAGGGAAACGTGATTGATCCGCTGGATATTATTCAGCGCTTCGGCACCGATGCGACCCGCTTTACCCTGGCGGCGATGGCCGCGCCGGGCACGGACATCGCCTTCAGCGAGAGCCGAACAGACGGTTATCGTGCGTTTGCCAACAAGATATGGAATGCGGCGCGGTTCATGTTCATGAATGTGGACCGGGCCGAGCAGGCCGGAGTGTGGAAGCAGCAGGAATTCTTGAAGGGTCTGGAGGCGGGTCTTGCCGGGTTTCAGGCAACTACGCTTGAGGATCATTGGATCCTCTCGCGCTTTCAGCGCGTGACTCAAGACGTGAACGAAGCGTGGCAGACTTATCGTTTCCACGAGGCCGCGAACCGGATTTACGATTTCTTCTGGGGCGATTTTTGCGATTGGTATATCGAACTGATCAAGCCGCGCCTCGCGTTCGAGAATGGCGCGGACAAGGCATCTGCCAGCATCGCGTGCGGGAACCTGGTCAGCCTGTTCGAAGCATCGCTACGGCTCTTGCATCCGGTCATGCCATTTATCACGGAAGAAATCTGGCATGCGATTTACGAAGGGAAGCCGCCGCTGAAATCGATCGCGCTGGCGGCTTATCCTCAGGCGGATGAAAAGCAGGTCGATCTGGCGGCTGAGACGAACATGGCGATCGTGCAGGACCTGATCGTCAGCGTGCGTAATCTGCGGGCGGAATTAAAGGTCGAACAGAAACAAAAGGTGCCGATTCAGATATACGCGCAGGACGCCGGGATTCGCGTCCTGCTGGAACAGAATCGCGGCCCCATCGAGCGACTGGCCGGCGTGGAGAGTGTCAACTTCGTCGGGAACTCGCTGGCGAATTTGCCGGGCGCCAGGTCGACGGCGCGATTCGATGTCCACGTACTGTACGAAAAGAAGATCGACGTCGCCGTGGAACGCGAGCGCCTGGAAAAAGAACTGGCGCAGATTGAAAAGGAAATCGGCAATGGCCAGCGTCAGCTCTCGAACCAGCAGTTTCTCGCGAAGGCCCCGGCCAAGGTGGTTGAGGGCATGAAAAACCGGGCCCAGGAATTGGCTGTGATGCGGGAGAAGACGCAGGGTAAGCTGGAGGAACTGAAACAGACTACGTAGACTTGGATGCCCTCGTCTGGGTATTTGGGCGCAGCTCGACAGAAATCGCCGGGCCTTGCCCTCGTTTGGGCAGTTGAGCAAGGCTCGACAGAAAATCGCCGGGCCTTGCCCGGCCGGGCAGGTGAGACACCTGCCCCTACGCAAAGCGCGCGAACATGGACTGGAACGGACGGCGGATTACCGCGATTGTCGAGAATGCGCTGCTGGAGGACCGCGCGACCCGCGACGCCACCAGCTATGCCTGCATCGACGCCAGCCAGCGCGCCGCCGGGACCATCATCGCAAAACAGGATTGCATTCTCGCCGGCGTGGGCTGCGTGTCGCGCATTCTGGACGTTTACGCGCTGCTCGATGGAGCCGTGACTTCGCACTACGAGGTCACCAGCCATCCCGAAATTTTCGACGGAGTACGGCTGCACGATCGTCAGACCATCGCAGTCGTCCGGCACAACGCGCGCGTGGTTCTTTCCTGTGAGCGTGTGATTTTGAACTTTCTGCAGCGGTTGAGCGGTATCGCCACCCTGACCCGTAAGTTTGTGGACGCGGTTTCGGGCACGAAGGCGAGGATTCTTGACACCCGGAAGACAGCGCCCGGCCTGCGTATTCTCGATAAGTACGCCGTGCGGTGCGGCGGCGGGCAGAACCACCGTCTGGATCTCTCCGACGGAGTGCTTATCAAGAACAATCACATCGCGCTGTCCGGGGGAATCGCGCCTGCCCTGGAACGGGCGCATCGCAACCGGCGGGGCTCGCAGCCGATCGAGGTGGAGATCCGCACGCTGGCGGAATTGGAAGAAGCTCTCACCCACGGCGCGGAAGCGGTCCTGTTGGACAATATGCCGGTCGAACAGGTGAAGGAAGCGGTCGCGCGTTGCGCCAAAGCGGAAAGGCGAATTCCCGTGGAGTGCTCCGGAGGCATTGGATTGGAGAACGTAAGGGCCTACGCCGAGACCGGAGTGGATTTTATTTCCGTGGGCGCGTTGACCCATTCGGCGGTGGCGGTGGATCTCAGTTTGCGGGTTTCGCCGGTGTAGGGACTTTGGAGGACGGGCGTCCTCGCCCGTCGCGCACAGACCATTCCTGACGGGCGGGACGCCCGTCCTCCAACGCCGCCGATTTGTTCTTTCTGGCACGCTCCCGCATAATTCCCTGCATCAGGAAAGACACTACAAGACCGGGATCCGGCAAGGGTTCGCGGGCGAGTCGCCCGCGGCCACACGAACCGGCGCCGCAGAGGACAGATTTGCGTCTGGGGCGGATTGTGCGGCTGCTGACGGAGAACGCCACCGTGGTGGTCAGCGGCACGAAGATTGCTGACGAGATTGGTATCAGCCGCTCCGAAGTCTGGCGACTGGTGCAGCAGCTGCGGATGCTGGGGGTTGAGATCGCGGGGCATCCGGCGACCGGGTACCAGCTGACGGCCGTGCCCGATCTGCTGTTGCCCGATATGCTCGCGCCGGCGCTCAAGGGCACGATCTTTGGCTCCGACATTCACCACAATTATCACCACTTTTATAAGATCGGTTCCACCAACGTGGAAGCCATGGCGAGCGCCAGCACGGGCGCGCCGGAGGGCAGCGTTTTTGTGGCGGAAGAACAAACCGCGGGCCGCGGGCGCGGAGCACATCAATGGGAGTCAGCGCCTTCGGCGGGGATCTACTGTTCGGTGGTGCTGCGTCCAGCGTTGCCGCCTTCCGAGGCGCTGGTGCTTTCGCTGGCCGCGGGACTCGCAGTCCACGCTGCGGTGCTGCAGATCGATTCCAGGGTGCGGCCCGATTTGAAGTGGCCCAACGATCTTCTTATCGACGGGAAGAAGTTCTGCGGCATTCTGACCGAGATGAATGCGGAACCGACCCGCGTGCGCTACCTTGTAGTGGGGGTTGGGATCAACGTGAATCAGGTAACGTTTCCGGTTGAGTTGCGGCCCGTGGCGACATCTTTACGCCAGGTGAGCGGCACGGAATGGTCGCGGGCGGACCTGTGCGCGGCTTTGCTAAAATCGCTCGACCGCGAATATCGCGATCTGCTGGAGGAGCCGGGAGCGCATGAGTCGATTCTGCGGCGCTTCCAGGAACAATCGTCGACCGTGCGGGGACGGCGCGTCCAGATTGAAGAAAATGGCGGGTTCGAAGGAGTGACCGAAGGGCTGGATCCGCGTGGTTTTTTGCAGGTGCGAACGGCAGCGGGTTTGCGGACGGTCTTAAGTGGAACGGTGAGCTTGAAATAGTACGAGTGTTCCGATGCTTCTTGTGCTTGATGTGGGCAACACCAACACGGTGCTGGGAGTCTTTACCCGGGCTGCGCGTAATGGCGGGGCCGAGTCGCGGCATTACGAGCACATGGTGGCGAACTGGCGGGTGGCGACCATCGCTACCCAGACCGTGGACGAATACGGCGTGCTCTTCCGCAACCTGTTTGCCATGGACAAGATTGAAGTCAAGGGTGTCCACGGAATCATCATTTCTTCCGTGGTGCCGCCGCTCGATTCCACTTTGCGCCAGGTCTGCGAACGTTATTTCAACACCCGGCCGCTGTTCATCGAACCTGGCGTCAAGACTGGAATGCCGGTGCTTTACGACAATCCTGCCGAGGTCGGCGCCGATCGTATTGTGAATTCGGTTGCCGCCTTCGAGAAATTCGGCGGGCCCTGCATCGCGGTGGATTTCGGCACCGCCACCACGTTCGATTGCGTAACGGCCAAGGGCGAATACCAGGGAGGCGTGATCTGTCCGGGCATCGGAATTTCCGCTGACGCCCTGTTCGCGAATACAGCGCGTCTACCCCGGGTGGCCATACGCAAACCGGCGCGCGTGATTGGCAGCACGACGGTGGGCAGCCTGCAGTCCGGGTTGTACTACGGCTACCTCGCCCTGGTGGATGGGATCCTGGAGCGGCTGCTGGCCGAAATGGGTCAGGACACCGCGGTCGTGGCCACCGGCGGTCTGGCAGAACTGATCGGGAAGGGATCGAAATACATCCAGCACGTAGATGATTTGCTCACTCTTGATGGCCTGCGTCTCATCTGGGAACGAAACATCGATACGAAGCCCCGCCATCAAGGCGCATCCGCGAACGATTCTTCGCCTGCGACCGCGCCCGCCGCGAAGAGCTGGCCCGGCCGCAAGCCGCGCTCCCGCTGAGTCGTCCGTGGAAAACTACTTCAATTATTTCACCGAAATCGAAGAGCAGTTTCAACGGCGCCGGGGCGGCGGCTTGCTGCTTTCCACTTTGGATTGGGCGCTGATCGAAACCTGGAAGGACGCCGGCATTCCGCTCGAAGCCGTGTTGCGCGGCATCGACGGGGCATTCGAGCGCTACGCGAAACGCCCCACGCCCCGCAAGGTAAACAGCTTGGCCTATTGTGCCCAGGAAGTGCTGGCTGCCGCCGAAGAAATGAAAGAAGCGGCGGTAGGCGCGCCTACGGGAGAGAAGCCGAGCGCCCGGCCGGCAGGCTTTCAGGCCCAGGACATTGTGGCCTTTCTGCGGCGCAATGCCGACATTTTGCTCACCGCAAAACTGCCGGAGCGTCCCGGCATTTCAGGACTGGCGGCAGCGCGGACGGCGGCGACGACGTTACGTGAACTGGCAGCCGAAATGGAAAACACTGCGCCGCGGCTGGAGGACCTGGAGCGGCGGCTTACCGTGCTGGAAGATAAGTTGTTTGCTGTGATCATGGCCGCAACGCCCGATGACGAGATTGTCGCGGTGCGGGCTGAGGCAGATCGCGAACTGAGCCCTTACCGCCGCAAGATGCCGGCGGCACAGATCGATCAACTGCAGAAGCAGTATCTGCACAAGAGATTGCTGGAGAAGTACGGCCTCCCCCGATTGAGTCTTTTCTATATGTAGGCGCGAGCGTCCCGCTCGTGCGGCGGCGTTCGTGGTGCTGCCGCACGAGCGGGCTGCAGAAGTACGGCCTTCCCCGATTGAGTCTTTTCTATATGTAGGCGCGAGCGTCCCGCTCGTGCGGCGGCGTTCGTGGTGCTGCCGCACGAGCGGGACGCTCGCGCCTACATAGTCCCTGTAGAATCGAGGCTTGCGACTCGACATCGAGAAACTGGTCTATGGCGGGGAAGGGCTGGCCCGATTGCCGGCCGACGATCACGGCCCCGGCAAAGCGGTGTTTGTACCGTTCGTGCTGCCCGGCGAAACCGTGGAAGCATCTCTCAACGAAGAAAAGCCCGGGTTCGCGCGCGCGCGTTTGGACGCGATTCCCACCGTCTCCCCTCGGCGCATCACTCCCCGCTGTTCATACTTTCAGCGCTGTGGCGGATGCGACTATCAGCACACTGACTACGAGCATCAGCTGGGGATCAAGGCTGCCATCCTGAAGGAGAACTTGCGGCGCATTGCCAAGCTGGCATTGGACAAAGAGCTGCACATCCATCCTTCTCCGCCGTGGAACTATCGCAACCGCTCGCGGTTCAAGGTCGAGACCGCGCCGGACTTCGCGCTCGGATATTACAAGTTCAATTCTCACGAGTTGCTGCCGGTGGAAGAGTGCCCGATCAGCTCGCCATTGATCAACCGCGCGCTGACTGCGGTGTGGCAATTGGGACGCGCAGGCAAAGTTCCATCCGCGATTCAGGAGATTGAATTCTTCGCCAATAGCGACGACACGCAACTGCTGTCGGAAGTTTATTGTTCGCCCGATGCGGGCGCCCCTGCGGAGCCCTTCGCCGGGGAGCTGAGGACGGCTCTGCCGGAGGTCTGCGGCGTCGGCTTCTTCGCGGCCCGCGCCGGGAAGGCGGACGCTCAGGGTAATCCGAAGCAAATCAGCAGCAGTGGCGTCAGCAACCTCATCTATGCCACCAGGCTTGCTTCCTACCGGGTCAGCGCGGGCGCATTTTTCCAGACCAACCGTTATCTGACGGACGAGCTTGTGGAGGTTGTTGTTCAGGGGCGGGACGCCAGCGCGTCTGGAACCGCCCTTGACCTCTATGCCGGGGTGGGACTTTTCTCTTCTGTCCTGAATCGGGAATTTGAACGTGTCATTGCGGTTGAGTCGTCACCGACTTCTCATGCCGATCTGCTATACAATTCGCCCGCTAACGTGAAGGCGGTTTGCGCCACCACGGAGCAGTATCTGGAAAATGCGGCGGGCAAGCTGCGCCCTCATTGGGTTGTCGTAGATCCACCACGCGGTGGGTTGGGCGAGAGGGTGATCAAGGGACTGGTGAAGTTGGGAGCGCCTCGCATGACCTACGTTTCGTGCGATCCGGCAACCTTCTCGCGTGATCTGGCCCGCCTGCTCCAATCCGGATACCACGTGGAAGAGGCGCACCTGGTGGATTTATTTCCTCAGACCTACCATCTGGAGAGCGTGTTTCATCTCGTCCGCTAACACCACTGCCTCGCCGCATTGAATCCGGTTCTGGGAATCTGATTTTGTGAATCCTCCAGCCCACTCGCGCTCCGGTCTCGCTTCGACTCCAGGTGGACGGCAGCCATTGCTCTGGGCCGCGCTCGCCTTTGCCGCGGGTATTGCCACTGGTGTTCATGCCTGGAGGCCGCCACTCTGGTGGGTGGTCGCATGGGCCGTCTTTGCCTGGTCGGGCGCGTACTGGTTCCGGCGGCGGGGCCAGACAGCTTTGGTTGTGGGATGGGGAGCGCTGTTTCTTCTGGGAGCGCTCATGGTTCAAGTCCGTGGCCCGGAAGAGGCGGGAAATGCCGGCGTGCTTCGATTTGCCGATGGGACAGAGCTCATGGTCACTGCCCATGTCACCAAGGAGGGCCCTCCGCAGGAAGATGGCGCTGGCAGCGTCCGGCAAAGGATCGAGGTCGAAACCGAACAGATCGTAAGAGACGGCGAGAGCTTCGCGGTCAATTCCGGCTTGCGCATCAACGTCTACGATCAACAAGCGAAGAGGGCGGGCAAGCCGGATCAAGGCGTAGTGGCCACTCGCACATTCCGCTATGGAGAGCGCCTGCGGTTTCCCGCCAAAATCTTCCCGCCGCGCAATTACCGCGATCCGGGCGCCTTCGACTACCGGGGTTATCTGGCGGAGAACGGAATCGTCGCGCTGGCCTTGACCAAGGCGGCAAACGTCGAGGTCCTTCCCGGTTTCGCCGGCAGCCGGGCTGAACTGTGGCGATCGCGAATCCATCGCAGCGTCATCGACAAAATCCATGCGCTGTGGCCGCCGCGCCAAGCCGCGCTGATGGATGCCATGGTGATCGGTGAAGACGCGTTCATCAACCGCCCGACTCGCGCGGATTTCCAGCGCTCGGGCACCTATCACGTGCTGGTGGTTTCGGGGATGAATGTAAGCATCCTCGCCCTGGTGACGTTCTGGTTTCTGCGCCGGCTGCGGATCAGCGATATTCTGGCGAGCGCCATCACGGTCTCGCTCATGGTGGCGTATGCGCTGCTGACCGCGCTGGGCTCTCCGGTCTGGCGGGCCACGCTGATGCTGGCACTCTATCTGGGAGCGCGGCTGCTCTATCGCGAGAAGTCGATGCTCAACGCCATTGGGGCGGCGGCGCTGGGCTTGTTGGTGGTGAATCCGCAGGTCCTGTTCGGCGCCAGTTTCCAGTTGACCTTCTTGTGCGTCTGGCTGGTTGCCGCGGTGGGACTACCCATTCTGGAGCGCACGACGCAGCCCTACGTCCGAGGTTCAAGACATCTCGACTCAATTTCCTATGACTTTGTTCTTCCCGCGAAAGTCGTGCAATTCCGTCTGGATTTGCGAATGATTGCCGGCCGGTTGCAGCGCTTTGCCGGCCGCCGCATTCCCTTGCAGGCGCTTGCTGTGGTTTCGCGCGTGCTGATGGGAACCGCGGAAGTGCTCCTGATTTCAGTGGTCATGCAAATCGGGCTCGCACTTCCGATGGCCTACTACTTCCACCGCGCCACGGTGGTGGGATTGCCGGCCAACATGCTGGTGGTGCCTTTGGTGGAATTACTGATGCCGGCGGCGATCGCAGCCCTGGGGTTCGGTTATGTCTCGCACGTCCTGGCGAAAATTCCAGCGCTGATTGCGGGCTTCGCACTCGAAGGCATCGCCGGAACCGTGCACTGGCTGGGCGGACTGCGGGTCGCCGATCTGCGCGTGCCGACACCGGGGACTGGCGTGATCCTGTTGAGCGCTCTGTCGATCGCATTGGCCATGGCCCTGGTTCGCCGCCGGCCCGGGCTGGCTGCGGGGGGATTGGCCGCGCTCGCCGCCAGTGCGTTCTGGATTTCCGCAGTTCCGCCGCGTCCCCAGATTCGGCCCGCCGTGCTGGAGATGACAGCAATCGATGTGGGGCAGGGAGACTCAATCCTGCTGGTATCGCCCAAGGGCCGCACTTTGCTGGTGGACGCCGGAGGTCTGCCGCGCTGGGTGCACTCGGATTTGGATATCGGCGAAGACGTGGTGTCGCCGTACCTTTGGTCGCGCGCCATCAGCCGGCTCGACGCCGTTGCCATCACTCACCCGCATGCCGACCACATGGGGGGAGCGGCGGCGATTCTGGCCAACTTCCGGCCGCGGGAGTTGTGGCTGGGTGACGGCTCGGCTCCCGAGATGAAGGCTTTGCTGCAGCAGGCGCAGGAACTGGGCGTGCACGTGATTCACCGTCAGGCGGGCGACCGTTTCAACTTTGGCGGCGCCGAGGTTCGCGTCCTGGCCCCCGGCCCAGAGGACCTTGCCGCGCGGCGCAATGATGAATCGCTGGTGCTGAAACTGGTTTACGGAAAAACATCGGCCCTGCTGGAAGGCGACGCGGAAAAGAAATCAGAACAGCGAATTGCAGAAGAACATCCGGAAGCTGACTTGCTCAAGGTGGCGCACCATGGCAGCGCAACTTCCACCATTCCTCTGCTCCTCGACCGCGTGCATCCCCGATTCGCCGTGATTTCCGTGGGAGCGCGCAATACCTATGGCCACCCGCGTGGAGAAGTTCTGGCCCGGCTGGGCCAGGCCCACGTCATGACCTACCGCACCGATCTCGATGGCGCGGTCAGCTTCTATCTCGACGGCAAGACCGTCAGTCCTGGTCTTTCTCGGGCGGAAGTCCACTGATGTCGATTTCCGCGGTCTCGTCGCTGCCTGGGGCCTGGCGATATTCCTCGATCAGGCGCAGGGCGCGGTCCGCATCTTCTTCCCGCACCAGGATAATGGTGCCGCCGACTCCGGGGAGAATATCCTGCTGGGCACTCAGGGAAGTGATATCGGAATCGATCCCGGTGGATTCCAGCAGACCGCGCACGACCAGGGCTTCGGATTCCTGTTCGGTATCGAACACGCGCACCAGCTTCTCATTGGGATTGGGGCGGGGATTGGAACGCGCAGCGGGACGTTCGTTCATAGTTCCTCCGATCGGGGCAGCGGACGACGGCACGCATCAAGCCTGCCGATCCTGGTTCGGTCGGGCAGCGCTCTGATTGTAACCTGATCGGTCGGGGTAACCGAAGTCCTGCACCCTGGAGATGTTGCGTTCGCTTCCGAATGCCGACAGAATAGGACCCAGGGGCAGAGCGCAACGCCCGGTTGCAGCCGAGCATCGAAACAGGAAGGCGGCGTTCGGGCAGTGGTGGATTTTGAGCCGTGATGATGAACCGTCTGGGGGCGCAATGAATAATCGGGAGAGGGCTGAGCTCTCCACACATCTGACCGAGAAGGAACAGGAAGCAAGAGACATCCGGCGATTACAGCTCATGATGAGTATGGTGATGTCGGTGATCGGCCAGGACGGCAACCTGACCGTGGAAGAAGCCTCCGAACTGGTGGCCGGCGCCAAACGCGCGGCCCTGGCCATGTTCCCGGACAAAGAACTGGCCTACGACATCCTCTACAAACCGCGATTGCAGCGGCTGATGAACGAACGCTTCCGGCTGCAGTAGAAACACAGATCAAGACGTCCGCTCGAAACCAATCCCGCCTGCGAACCGCCATGTTTTATACGCAATGCTCTGACCGAGCGAAGCCATGTGCAGGCGGGATGCTGCGGCCTTGTGGAATGTACTGATTTCGAGTTATTTCCATTTGGAGCTGCCGCTCTCGCTGAGCGATTGTTGGCGGAAAAATCACCACTTCACTCACTGACCGGGGGCGGGCGAACAAACGGCGCGGACTGGTGAGAATGCCTGTTTACAGAAGTTGAGACTCTTCCGGTCTGACCGTAATCCCACTGCAGGTCACCGACGAGCTCCAGTCGACCTCGAGACTCACCAGAAAGGAAGCGTTCAGCAGATTCGCAGGGTTTGCGATCACCTCTTCATGCTCCACTGCCAACCAACTTAGGGTATCCGCGCCTCCTGGAAGTTGATCACGCTTAGACAATGTCCTTGCTATACTCTATACTATAGAGTACTCTGCAGCTATAGGACACTCCGGAATGGTTCCTGTACATGCAGCTTCAATATCAGCCGAGAAGCGATACGCCCGCGCTGCCGTGGGAACAAGGCGAGGGAATACGCGGTAATTCGAGCTTCGTCAAAGGAGAACTGCCATGCAGGACCACACCACCGAGCAGGAACTGAAGGACAGGCTGAACCTCATCGAGAGCATGATCGCCGAGGGGCGCCGAAAAACAGAGAGCTGGGGATGGATGTTCGTCCTGTGGGGAGTTATTTACTATCTCGCCATCGCCTGGTCCGCGTGGAGTCACAGCGCGTGGGCTTGGCCGGTCACTGTCTTGATCGGTGTCGTCATCACTATTATCAGTGCTTGCTTGAAGACCGGAAATCGTCCGGGGACCACCCTGGGCCGGGCAATCGGCTCGATCTGGATTGCTTTGGGAATTTCGATGTTTCTGCTCTTTGTAGCCCTCGGCCTGAGTGGAAGACTGACCGATCAGCATCTCTTTGTGGCCGTGATATCGGCCATCCTTGGCATGGCCAACGGAGCCTCAGCCCTGACTCTTCGATGGAAGGTTCAGTTTGCGTGCGCGATCGTGTGGTGGGCGGCGGCTGTGGCTACATCCTTTGGCACCGATGTGCAGAGCACGATCGTGTTTCTGGTCGCCATCTTTCTCTGCCAGATCGTGTTCGGCATCTACGGCGTGGTCGCCGAAGGGCAGGAGCGCAAACGACGCGGTCTAATCCATGCCTGATTTACCCGAGCTCAATCCCGTAGTTCACGGCAGGCTGCGCCTGGCCCTGCTTTCGCTGCTCAGCGGCGTGGAAGAGGCTGAGTTTACATGGCTCCGCGCCAAGACTGAGGCCACAGACGGCAACCTGGGCGCGCAACTGCTAAAGCTCGAAGAAGCCGGCTACGTGGCTGTCAAAAAGAAGTTCGTCTTGCGCAAGCCGCAAACCCTCTATCGCATTACCGAGACCGGACGCCAAGCCCTCACCGAATACGTACAGGCATTGAAACAATTGCTTGGCCCAGCCATCGATGTGTAGAGCGCGCTCATACTGGCCCTGGTTGCCGCATCGCACACCCGTCCTGGCTACCCTTGGGGTATTTATGAAAGACACTGTAATCAATTTCTTCGAACTATGTTCTTAAGGCCCACGATCATTCGAGGGTGCCGGAGTAGGGATGTAGATCTCGCGATCGTTGACGTAACATCGCGATTTC
>CAWBGY010000001.1:0-44598 GCA_963788505.1 Terriglobia bacterium | reverse complement strand
CCGGGTGCCCCACTCATTCGCGCTTTTTGCGAATGAGTTGGTGACGGATCCCTCTCCCATCCCCAAACTTCTTGATCGGACGACTCTTGATCTGCAGCGGCCATTCCTGGAAGTTTACCCGCAGCGGGCCCGCCTCTCCGTAGAAATATGCCCGAAAGCTGCTCCACCTCCACTGCTCCGGTTGCTCTACCAGGCCCCGCTTGACCGGGTTGCGGTGCATGTAACGCAACTTCTCGATCCGCTTGCGCTCGCTCCAGACATTGAAATCGTAGAAGCGTTTCTGCCAGACGAAATGCGGGGTGGTATCCCAGAGCGATCCCTGCACTGAGCAAACCCGCTTGCCCCTCCGGTGCGCCCGCCGGGTGAAGCGCTGTTTCACCACCTTCATCACCACCGAAGGATTGCCCACTTCCGGCTCGGTCATGAGCAGATGAAAATGCTCGGGCATGAGGACGTATCCGTGCACCACGAAGCGGTACTTGCGGCGGGTCTGTTCCAGAAGCTTCAGGAAAAGGTCGCGGCGCCCGGCGGTTCCCAGATGAGGCTCCCGGCGGTAGCAGCTGCAGGTAATAAAATGCAGGTTCTGGTTCCCGTAGTAGCGATGCAGTCCCTTGGTCACCCGATCACATTACCCGTCCGGGTTCCAACTTGACTGTGAACCCCGCACACTTCGGTGGTGACGAAACCCACTCATTCGCAAACAACGCGAATGAGTGGGGCACCCGGCACCCGGCATGCATAGATGGCAGAAGGCGCACCTAACGCCAGGCGAAAAAAGGTCACTGAGGAACCTGGAGATTAAGGAGGCCGGGAGGACGTCCAACAAAAGGACTTGCGTGGATTACGGCATTTGCGACACCCCCGGCCAGAACGATATACGCAAGGGCGAAACAAAACAGAGCACCAAAGCCAAGGCCGTGCAACAACCCATATTTCCAAGGCTTGTACGTCTGGTCGTCATACAGGAACCGTTCGTAGAAATAAGTCAGCAATGCCATGAATCCTACGCAGTAAAGTACGCAAAGACCCAAGAGAATAAGCGCAAAAGCACATGCATGACTGTAGAAGCTGAGTCGGGAACTCGGCACAAAAACCAAAGATGCAGAGGCAAGAGTCACCATGACTTCCGCGACGTTCATGTAGCGCTCATGGCGATGCTCAAAGGGCACCGGTTTGCCATGAGAGTCGGGCGGAGTGAATGTCGCTGGAAGGCCGTGCCATACTTTGATGGCATCTATTCTGACACGCCACCAAACAAAGGCGAAAACTCCCAAGCCAGTTATCAGCGCGAGTATGACTGTTTTCACTGCCCCCATGCTACACGGTTCAGCTCACTTGGCCGTTGTACTCGGCCGGCGGGTGGCCCATCTTTTTGATGTCTGTGTCGCCATCTATGGTGAGGGTGCCCCGTCCTTGCGTTTTTTGCGAGGGCGGGTAGCGATGCCGCTGACACTCCTTTTGTCTGTTCCATACAACCCCGGTCACGTATGCGGTTTCCCGGGGCGAATCACTTCTATTCATCGGGCGCAATTCACTTTCCCGGTTCGCGAACATCACAGGTGCTGTGTAATGGAAACTAGGTACAATGCTCCAGGCCGGGCAATCAAAGTTTCTGATCTGCGAACATAACTCTCAATGCCGGAGGCAGTCCTGTGACATCCCAACTTCGTCCTTATCTTGCTGTGGCTGTAGCTATCGCGGCCGTAGTGCTTCTGGGTGCGCCGACCCCGATTTTTGCGCAGAAGGGTAACGAAACCGGCCTGCCGCTCTATCCGAACACAAACACCGGGACGCAGTATCCACCAAGCCCGGAAGGGTACGCCATCTACACTTGTCAGAGTCCCGATACCCTCGCCGCGGTTGAGGAATGGTATCGGCATGCACTGCCGAAGGCGAAAGAAACCCAAGACAATAATCAGTTGACTCATGGCATCGTGCTAACAAACGGGAAAGACAAGGCGCTCGTGTACCAGCTTGGCAAGAACCCGGGAACGGTGATCGAGCTTCAGAAATTCTTGCGTTAGGCAGGGGGCGGGTTGGCCCGCCCTGCCGACGAACTATCCATGCAAAGTCGCCGGCATCGATATTGGTGAATATCTCTATCTGGGCGTCGTTAGTGTGTGGCTCCTTATCCCCGCTCTCATTTCCCTGTTAATGACCCTGATCGTGGATTTTCATTCTTACCGGTGCGATCAAGAAGAAGGATGCGTGCGTCACTCACGAAGCGAACTTTGCCGGGAACTACGCCTCGCGCCTAAGCGAGACTCTCTGCGAGATCTACCGTTGGATGGGCACCGGCGTCGCGACCGGCTCGGCGGGACGGCTTTTGCGATCATGAGCAAACTATTTTTCCCTGGGTCAGGGAATTAATTGTTTTCTCCGGGATACCAGGCTGGTAACGTTCATACGCGACGGAATATGCGTTTGTATTCTCACCCCTGTTGCCTTTATCCCCAGTGATAATAACGAGAACCGTTCTATCCGAGTTGTAGAACACGATTTGTGAACGCTCCGATTCGTATCCGCTAACCTTCTTGAAGCCGGAAAGATGCGACGAATACCATGCCACCGCAGCATCTACTTTAATGTCGTAAAGCGAATAGAAGTTGCCCTGGAATTTGCTCTTGCAGACTTGGGAATCCGGCATTTGTGTGGGTTCGTTGTATGTGTACGCCAGGTTGGGAATATGCTTTCCGGAATCCGTAGCGGTAATCAGCGGAAGGCCCGTCAGTGGATCGCTCGTAAGCAGCTTTCCTTGGCCTGCAGCGTTCGCGAAACAGAAAATGAGAATCGTTGTAACCAGCAGAGCAGTCTTCATTTAGCGTCTCCGTCGTGAACTGGGAACGGTCAAATTGTCGCATACCATGAATCTGTCCGCCAAGCGGCTCCGGGCCATTGTGGGCGAGCCCACCTCCTCCTGGGTCCTAACGACCTTCATGTCCGTCCCTTATGAGTCCGCTCGTTCTGCCTCGCTCTTCAAATCGTTAGCGTAACGCTCGAACACAGGCCCAAAGTCGGGCAGCGATCCCTTGATCAGCGGCAACATTAAGCCCGAAAAACACTCCTGCATCGCGAAGTCGGTGGAACCGTCTTTGCAAGGTTTCAATTCGAAGGTGCGCACACCTTATTTAAGCGCTCTCAGCCCCCCTCTTTCGCTCACCCTCCTGCGTTGACTTGCTACTCCACCCCACCTAACATGGCACCCTCGTCTTTTTTGACAGACCGTGACCCTTCGGAAGCCATGATCGGACAGACCATTTCGCACTACCGCATTGTCGACAAGCTGGGCGGCGGCGGCATGGGTGTGGTCTACAAGGCCGAAGACACGCGGCTGCATCGCTTTGTCGCACTCAAGTTTTTGCCCGATGAAGTGGCCAAGAATGCCTCGGCGCTCAGCCGCTTTCAGCGCGAGGCGCAGGCCGCGTCCGCGCTGAACCATCCCAACATCTGCACCATCTACGACATTGGCGAGGAGAACGGCCAGGCCTTCATCGCCATGGAGTATCTGGAGGGGGTGACGCTCAAGTACCTGATCGCCGGGCGTCCGGTAGAACTCGACACGCTGCTGGGACTGGCGATCGAAATTGCCGACGCGCTCGATGCTGCCCATGCCAAAGGCATTGTTCATCGCGACATCAAGCCTGCCAACATTTTTGTCACGCAGCGCGGTCACGCCAAGGTGCTGGACTTTGGCCTGGCGAAGGTCACGCCGGCGAGAGGCAGCATGGACGCGGCCGCCGGGTTCTCGCAGGCCACGGCCATGAGCCAGGACCACCTGACCAGTCCCGGTTCGACCATGGGGACCGTGGCTTACATGTCTCCCGAGCAGGCCAAAGGAAAAGAACTGGATGCGCGTACCGATCTGTTTTCCTTTGGCGCGGTGTTGTATGAGATGACGACCGGCACTCTGCCCTTTCGCGGAGACACCTCAGCCCTGATCTTCAATGCAATCCTGGAAAAACTTCCCACGCCTCCCATCCGGCTCAACCCTGATCTGCCGGCGGAGATGGAACGCATCGTCAGCAAGTCGCTGGAAAAGGACCGCAATCTTCGCTATCAGCACGCTGCCGACATGCGGGCCGACCTGCAACGCCTGAAGCGCGATACCGACACCGGGAGGGCGGTAGCGGCCAGTTCGGGGAGCGTGCCGGCGGCGCACGACTCCGCATCCTCTTCCGCCGCCCAGCCCGCGGCTCCGGTGCCCACTTCCGCCGCGGCACTGGCCTCAATTCCGTCATCATCATCTTCGGTCAAGGTCGCGGCGGCTCCGCCTGCGCCCTCGCGCCGGTGGTGGAAGATTGCCGTGCCCGCGGTCGTGCTGCTCGTTGCCGTCGCTGCCGGATTCTTCTTCTACACGCGCCGCTCGCAGGCGCTCACCGAAAAGGATTCCATCCTGCTGGCTGATTTCGTTAATACCACCGGCGACGCCGTCTTTGACGGGACCCTGAAGCAGGCGCTGGCAGTACAACTGGAGCAGTCGCCGTATCTGAACGTATTGCCGCAATCGCGCATCCAGGCAGCATTGCGGCTGATGGGGCGGTCTCCCGACGAGCGGCTGACCAACGACGTGGCCCGGGAAATCTGCGTGCGCGACGGCGTGAAAGCCATGCTGACGGGCTCCATTTCGCCCCTGGGCAGCCATTACGTGATTGACCTGAACGCGGTCAACGCCCAAACCGGAGATTCGCTGGCACGGGCCCAGGCGGAGTCCGGCAGTAAAGAGCAGGTGCTGAAGTCGCTCGACCAGGTCGCATCCGATCTGCGGCAGAAACTGGGCGAGTCGATCGGCTCGGTACAGAAATTTGCCACTCCACTCGAACAAGCCACCACGTCTTCATTGGAAGCATTGCAGGCTTTCACCCTGGGACAGGCGGAGCACTCGACTCTGAACGATGAGAAGGCGGTTCCGCATTTGAAGCGCGCCATCGAACTCGACCCGAACTTTGCCATGGCCTATGCCACCCTGGGAGTGGTCTATGGCAACCTGTCGCAAACCAGCCAGCAACTGCGGAACCTGAGCAAGGCGTTCGATTTGAAAGACCGCGCGAGCGAACGAGAAAAACTTTACATCTCAGCTCACTACTACAGCGAAGTCACGAGAGAAGTCGATAAAGCCCTGGCGATCTACGAGCAGTGGAAGCAGACCTATCCCCGCGACTCGGTTCCCTGGGACAACCTGGCGCTCGGTTACGAGGCCACTGGACAGCCGGAAAAGTCCCTGGCCAATGCCAGCGAAGCACTGCGGCTCAACCCGAAGGATAGGTTCGCGTATGCCAACGTCGCAGACGCATACGAGAATCTCGGTCGCTTTGACGAAGCCCGCACGATCATCGAGCAGGCCACTGCCCAAGGGTTGGGGTCCCCTTCGGATGCCTTTTCGCTCTACACCATGGCGTTCAGCCGTGGCGATGAGGCGGGAATGCGACACGCCATGGACTTGGGAAAAGGACCTTCGATTGAGCCCGTTATGTTCCTGCTCGAGGGCATGGGGCAATGCTCTTTGGGCAAGATACAAAGTGCCCGCCAGACCTTTGCCCAGGGAGTAAGTTCGGCTCAGGCTTCCGGGCTAAAGGAATTCGCCGCGGGCATTCGCACGCTCGAGTCGTCTTGCCTGGCTGAGGTGGGCAATGCGGCACTCGCCCGGGAGGTAGCATTGCAGGCGCTCGCCTCCTCGGATGACCGCGATACCCGGGCGGCCGCCGCCGACGCGCTCGCCCGGGCCGGCGACACCGCCCGGTCGCAGAAACTGATTGCGGATCTGGCCCGCGAGTTTCCGACTGACACCCTGTTGAACTCGGTCTGGCTGCCGGTAGCGAAAGCGAGCAACCAGATCAGGGCCGACCAGCCAGGACAGGCGGTTGATACTCTGGAAGCCGCCGCTCCATACGAATTTGGAGCGCCGCCGAGTGGCGCTGTCTATTGGCCGATGTATGTTCGCGGAGAAGCGTATCTACATTTGCGCAATGGAGAAAAAGCCGCCACCGAGTACCAAAAGATTCTGGATCACCCCGGCATCGCCCCCAACAGTCTGCTCTACCCCCTGGCCCGGCTGGGACTGGGCCGCGCGTATGCCCTGCAGGGAGACAAGGCGAAAGCCAAAGAGGCTTACCAGGACTTCTTCGCCAGGTGGAAAGATGCCGACCCCGATGTCCCCGTCCTGAAGGACGCTAAAGCCGAATACGCCAAACTGCAGTGACCCGATACAAATGTGGGCGCGAGCGTCCCGCTCGTGCTGGAGCGGCACAATAGCCGCATTTTCGCTTCTACCTCAACACCCGGACAATCGACCCTTGAAGATCTTCCGTCCAGCGGTTGGCTGCTCCCCTGCACGAGCGGGACGCTCGCGCCTACATTGGGTTATCATTACTACTTCCTGACCGCCGCGGTGCTGCCGTTGCGAGCGGTCACCATTCATGCGCATACGACGCAGGCTCCCCATCTGGTTTGGCGTTGTGTTGGTCGCCGCGGCCATCGCGCTGGCAGTTGCGCTACGCAAGCATGCCCCACCTGAACCTGCCCGCCTGCTGCCCGGCGCGGACGGCTACTTTTACGTCGATCTGAAGTGGGTGCGCCGCGCCAACATCGCCGGCCAGCTGCCGGACGTTCCCCATGAGCCGGAGTACCAGCAGTTCATCGAGGCTACCGGGTTTCAATTCGAGCGCGACCTGGATCAGGCTGCCTTTGCCATTCATTATCCGGTCAAGCGGAAGGTCCAGCCGGTCACTCCGGAGCCGTCGCGGTTTTCGGAAGTGTTTGTGGGCAAGATTGATGGCGAACGGCTGCGGGCTTATTTGGGCAAGATTTCGGGGTCGGTGGAGAATTACCGGTCGGTGGACATCTACAGCATTCCGCTTGAAGGCCGTACCCTGAGGGTTGCGGTGCTGGGCGTTGATACGGTGGCAGCGTCGAACCACGACGATCCCATGGTCATCCGCGGCATCGTGGACCGCTCGCGTAAGGTGGCTTCTCCGTTTGGCGGGCCGGCGCTCCTGCGCCGGTACTATAAGTACGTTCCCCTGGCCAGCCTGGCCTGGGCAATCTTCAAGGTGGATCCGGCGGCCGATAGCTTGCCGAGCCGGAACGCCTTGTCGTTCCTGTTCACCAAGCCGGCCACGATAGTGGCGTCCGCGCGCTACCTGGGGCGCGTGCATTTCCGGGCGGAAGCCTTTACCGGCAGTACAGACGATGCCCAGCGGTTGACCGAACAGTTGGGGACATTTCTGCAACTCTTCCACAACGCCGAGGGAAAGGTTGCCACGCCGGACAACGATCCGGACGTGAAGGCATTTTTCGACGGATTGACGGTGACGCGACATGATGACCGCGCGGTGCTGACCGCTGCCATTCCTCCCGGGTTCATCCGTAAGGCGGTGGTTTCGCCTCCGGTAGAGGTCCAGCCGACGCCGGCGCCGGCGCCGCCCGCCAGTAAACACAAATAGCTGTAACCTTGGACAGCACCGCGCATCTGTTGAAAGTAAGCAAGAGACACGCGTCTTTTGTAACGGTATTGACTAGGGCACGTTTGCTACAGCAGGTACAATAAATACGGATGTCTAGCCTTCCTCTTCCTATCGCCGCGTTCCTGGCCGGGCTGGTTTCGTTCCTCTCGCCTTGCGTACTGCCCCTGGTTCCGGGCTATGTTTCGTTGATCTCGGGAGCCGGAGTGGAGGAACTGAAGACCCAGGAATCCCGGCTGCTGGGCCGAGTGATGCTGAATTCCATTGGTTTTATTCTGGGATTCAGCGTGGTTTTCATTTCGCTGGGCGCAATCTCGACCGAGGTTGGGCAGTTGCTGGCGCGCTACAAGTCAGTGCTGGCGCAGGTCGCCGGCGTGGTCATCATCCTGTTTGGATTGCACCTGACCGGCCTGTTCAAGATCAAGGCCCTGTACACGGACGCGCGCTTGCACAGCGTGAAGGGCGGCAGCACGCCATGGGGAGCTTTCCTGATCGGATTTGCTTTTGCTTTCGGGTGGACGCCCTGCGTGGGCCCCATCCTGGCCGTTATCCTGGGGTTTGCCGCCACCCAGGACTCGGTGGCCAAGGGGATCCTGTTGCTGGCGGTGTACTCGATGGGACTGGCCGTGCCGTTCCTGCTGACCTCGCTGGGCATCGAGCGCTTCCTCAAGTTCTACAAACGTTTTCGGATGCACATGCATGCCCTGGAAGTGGTCAGCGGCGGATTGCTGATCGTGCTGGGCACGCTGCTGGTGTTTGGGCGGTTTACCATCATTTCTAATTACTTATCGTTCCTGAACCGATTCGCACTTTGATAGGGAGTATGCCGTGAAACGGGATCCAATAGTCATTATCGTGGTTGCCCTGGTGGTGACCGTCATGATTGTGTTCGGGTTTCAGATCGCGCGGCGGGGCTCCGGCCAGACCGCCGACGCCGGTGCCAGCATGAATGGCCAAATGGCGCCGGATTTCACTCTGGACTCTCTCGACGGCCAGGCCGTGCACCTCTCTGATTTTCGCGGCAAGGGCGTGTTGCTGAATTTTTGGGCTACCTGGTGCCAGCCCTGCAAAATCGAGATGCCCTGGTTTGCCGAACTGCAAAAGCAATACGGGCCACAGGGGCTGCAGATTGTCGGCATTGCCATGGATGACGCCAGCCCCAAGGAGATTCGCGAGTTCGCCCACGACCTGGGCGTGAACTACCCTATCCTGGTCGGCAAAGAGGAAGTTGGAAACGCCTATGGCGGGGTGCAGTTTCTGCCCGCTACCTTTTACATCGGGCGCGATGGCAAGGTGGTCGACAAGGTGTTCGGGCTGAAGGGCCGGGGGGAGATCGAGGATAGTATCAAGAAGGCGCTGGCCGAGGGCCAGCCCGTACAGGCGCAAAAGTAACGTAGCGGTCGAGTCCAAACCCTCTTAACATTGAGTTCCGATGTTCAAACTGCGAAAGGTCGGGCCCGGCTTGGCCTTACTGGCCGCGCTGGCGATGGGACAGGAAAGCCCGGTTGCTCTTTCCGCCAACTCGGACATCCCGGGAAGGAAGTCGCCGTCGGTCTCCATGGCGCCCGCGTCTGTCACTCCTGTTGCCCGCGGCCGGTCAAACCCGGTCAACCTGCGCTTTCGCGTGGGTGCAGGCTTTCACGTGAATTCCAACCAGCCCAAGTCTGAATTCCTGATCCCGACCGTACTCAAACTCAGCGCTCCCACGGATATTGTGATTGGAAGAGTCACCTATCCCGCCGGCACCGACATGAGTTTCGCGTTTGCCCCGGAGGACAAACTGAGCGTCTATACGGGAGAGTTCCCGGTGGTGGTGGAGGTGCGTCCGCTGGCCGACGTAATTCCGGCTAAGTACATGATTCGTGGAGAACTGAAATACCAGGCTTGCGATAGGGCTGCGTGCTATCCTCCCAAAAAACTGCAGGTGCAATTCGAAGTCAAGGTGGTTAAAGCCCCTCGACCGCGCCGCAAGAATCCCGGACAGAGCCCGCACGTGCACTTGTAGTCCGCCCTGGAGTTACTCAATCTAAGCTTGAAACCTCAGACAGCGAGAGTACAATTACCCACGGAAGACGCGCTCTGCGGCCCTGATCGGCCAGATAAGCATTCGATTTCTGACAGGATTGGTCAGGCCTTAGAAACAGAAATTCACTGCTCCCCTGCTTCCCGGTACTTTGGATAAATCGAATGGCTACTCCGCCTGGGCAGAAACGGTTGGATTCGAAAGCATTCACGGAGTTCTTGCCCCCTGAATTTTTGGCTCCTGCCAGTGCACCGGCAGTAGACCTCAAGGATGTGCCCTGCAGTATCGCAGACTACGCCAGCCAGACCGTGCTGGAGACTTTACCCAACGATCTGACCAGAATGATTTATCTGGCGTCGCTTCGGGACTGCAACAGCGGAATGTATCTGCATCCGGAACTCTCCCCTCAGAGGGGAGTTCACGCCGCGGATGCTGCGTTGCGGGTTTGCCACGAGCGGGTGTTCCGACGTCTGCTGACCACGGGAGTGGCGGACTACGTAAACCAGTTGCATGAATATATCCGCTATACCCGCGGCGAAATCCTTACGGTGCTGAAAACCTGGAGGTCTTTGCAGGCGTACCGGGCAACAGTTCCGGTGGGTGCTCTCGCCATATCCGCGGAGCTGTACTTTCTGAATGTCGCGATTGCCCTGGAAGTTGTGAGCAAGGAAACGCTCGGAGACCTGCGGTCCTAGTGAGTCGTCCTCCCGTTCGATAACTGCTCAAAGGGAAGCCAGGCGTTGACCACGCGGCCGATTACCGAGGCCTCCCGCGGTACCTTGAAACGTCTTACCGGCTGGCGAGAGAGCGGGTACGGCAGCAGGGTCAGTTCTTTTCCTTCCAGCTGGCACCAGCAGCAGCTATGGCCGTCGGTATGCCAGACCAGGTAGACCGGACGTTCGCGAATGGTTTTCCACTCCGATACCTGGACCGCATTCTGCATGACGTCGACCTCAACCAAAGAACCGGGAGGAATCAACTCGCCCATGGTGTCGTCTTTGAGGCCAACCACGGCGTAGCGGTAGCGTCTGGGATCAAGGCGCTTGCGCAAGGCGGGGGGAAGAGTGGCCAGTTCCTGCGGATTCAATTTGAGCAGGCTGGTCTCGCGACTATTGAAGGCGGTGTCGAAGCTGAGCTGAAAGCGGAAACCTGGCTCCCGCACTTCCGCGGTTTCGGGCCGGGGCGAGCCCGGTTCATGCGGGGCGGCATACTGCCGTACCTCGTTCACATCAATTCCGAAGACCAGCAGAAGCTCCTCCAGGGAGACCTTGAGGCAAGCGGCCAGGCTAAAGAGCTTGTGAATGCTGGGGACTGACCCGGTTTCGATATCGGCCAGGGTCGAGTGCGAAACGTAAAAATCGGCGTTACCCTTGACGTCGGCGATCGAACGGCTGATGCGCTCGATGTCACTGGACTTTACAAAGCGCTCTTCGCGCAATTCCCGAAGCCATTTGCCCGAGTCCATGTTCGTGGCCCTGATCTCCCCGTCTCAAGCGGTCATTCCGTTTTCATGAGTGCCCATGGTCCGCGGAAGTCGGGACAACAGCAAACGAAGAAACTCTTCCCCACTCTTAGCACTTCCAAACTTTTCAACGGAGAAAACGGGAATTCAACGACCGGCAGTAGGAGCACTCCACTGCCGCTAAATTAAACCCTAACCTGCCATCACAGGCTGCTCAACGCCCCACTGCCTTTGTTGCCGGATTCGGCTGAGGTAACTGAGCAATTCCTCGTACGGTATTTCTGCTGCCGGCAGCGACAACGCCCAACCCGGGAAAAGCCACTTTAGCCATAAGCAAGGCTGAGCCAGAGTCAAGTTTACACGAAGCCGAAGCGCGACACGGATCAAATCCTCGGCCTCCTTGGCCAGCCTGGGATTCGCTGCCGTCTTCGCCAGCTGGCCCAATTTCATCAACATAGAGGCATTTTCTCCCACCAAGTCCAGCCAGCGCAGGGCCAAAGCCATCCGCTTTCTTTGGAAGAGCCGGAACTCAGGCGGTGACAGCGATTGCCGAAGAAATCGCTCTTCGGCGGGCTCGAGCAGAATTCGAAACAACTCGGGATCGACTTCGTGCCTCTTGGCTTCCCAATCTTCCAGGCTCCTGATTTGAGGCCCGGGACGAAGAATCGTCCAGAGCAGATACAACGACAAGGCACTGGCCAACAGAATTGTTATCGTCGATACCATTTGTCAACTTGCTGCGTCAGTGCGTCGTCCCAGTTCGCCAGGCCGGAGGGAGGCAAACGGTCGACCGGATTCCCGACCTGGGGCCAGAAGAAATAAAAGGCCCAGATCACGACGCCGAGATTATATGCCGCAGGCCTCAGTAACACAAAGGCCGCGTCTGTTAAGACATGAAGATGGGCGCGGAGCTCAAGCAGAATAAGATCCAAAGCTGCATAAACACCGAAACCGGCAGTGATTCCGAGAGAATAGTGACGCCAGGTAAGGCCGAGGCGAGACATAAGCGCAATCGCCACAATCAGTAAGCACACTTGCAGGAACCTGGCGGAACGCTCCAGCAAAACGATCCACTCGAAGACCCGGCTCGCTCCGCTGGGACCATCAGCCCAAAGCAGGGCGATGGCTATTACACTCGCAATGACACCAGCGATCCAGAGCACTCTTAGGAAGAGTCTCAAGAATGGATATGGCCGAACGAAATGCGAGGCAGTCTCAAAAACTACTCCCAGAGCCAAAAGCACCGCGACACTCTCTCCCCACCAGTAAACCCGCGAATATGCGTTGCCCGGGTAGGCGAGAAAGAGGAGCGCGACATCGCGTGCGGGAACAAGAATATTGAAACTGAAGAAAATCGGGAACGGCCTCATCAGCTTGCGGCTCAACATGGCACAGGCTATGAGGGGCTGTAGTATGACAGGCGCTAACCACAGGACTGATGTCACCGACGCAGAAAGTTGCATGGGCTGCACAGGCAGCCTACTCGCAAACCAGACAGCCCACAAGCAGTTCTACGCGACCTCGATGTAGTCTGAGGTCAGTTCTTTGGACAATGTCCAGGGGCACACATCGGTGGCGGAGCTCCGCCCTCGCCTAGTGATGAGATCGACATGGCACCCAGCAGCACCAGCGTTGCAAGCATCAAACGAACCATCTTTTTCATCGGAAGAACCCTCCGTGGGATAGAGCCCACCCGCAACCACCATATTTTTCTTCCGCGAGGAAATCCGAAGTGTTCGAAAAACGAGCGGTCGAAGACCAGCTCTCGTCGGTCTACCGACAAACTGCATCGCACCCTTGAACAATTTCGACGTTGAGCCTTCGTGACGATCCACCCTTGTTCTCGCATCCGTCGCCGACCTCGAGGGAAGGCCACAAAGTGAGATTGGCGGCAGAATTCGGCCAGTCGCTGTCGTCGGTAAACCGACGGAAGCGGCCCGTTCTCAATCTGGGACTTTCGGAAAAGTATGCTGGTTGCTGTTTTCGGCCGTTCCAAACAAAACATGCTGTTCAACAAAGACACTCCCTTTTTGTTGCGGGCTGCGGCCACCGCGATTCTGGCGGTTGCGACGCTGCTGATTTTGGTTCCGTTCGTGGTCCTGTTTTTCGCGGTAAGTCCGGGGCCGGTTTCCGAACACCTGCACCTGTTTGAGTTGCCGGTGACTTACTGGGCAGCCTGGGCGCTGGTCTCGCTGTGGGCGGCCCTGGATTCGTCCCGGTTGTGGCGGGTGCTGGGCCGGCCGGTCGATCCGCTGGGCAAGCAAGCCTTGTGGGGCATGTTGTTGGGAGCTGTAAATATCGGTGCTTCCCTGCTGGTCGTGATGTCGCGCACATCGCGCTGAAGGGGCGCGTCCGATTCCGGTCGCGACATCGATTTGGCTTGCATGGAACGTTTCATCATCAGGATTCAGGATCCGCAGGTCAATCTTGCTTGGATCGAAAGTTTGTGAAGTTCTGAAGTGCGAAGGTCGGCAGCGCAGGCACACCACTCTGCACCAACTCTTCTGAGTGGTGAAGCGGCGCACCAAAAGAGGCAGCACCGGTCTCTGCCGACAGAGTAAGGAGTCGGGCTAGTATCGATGGATGAGCGCGTCCGCTGCGGTTCGTGGTGTGTTCGGGATGGTTCGCGCAGGGCCCGCGTTTCGCCGCATCGAAGCCGGCGAAAATGCCGCGCCGTGGTGTGGCTGGGACACTCGAGTCGAGACCATCAGGAATATTCTGTGCCAGGACCGATGCACCATCACTCAGCTTTCTGCGGTTACGCGCCAGCGCTACGGAAGTAGGTCGCCATATTTTATCCCCGCCACCTTCCTCTACCAGCTGAGAAGAGGTGTCACGCCCCATGTTTGCCAGGTCGTGGCCTTGAGCGAGAGCACCGGATATCGCTTCGTTGACTGGATGCGGATGTGCGGTTTTGACCTGCAGCAGATTCCCCGCCTCCAAATGCGCCTGCACCGGGAGCGCACTGTTTTGCTCACCCCGATCGACCTCGTCCTCAAGCCGCTTCGCCCGCAGCCCTCTCGCCACGATGAAGTCAGCTCGAACTCGTCGGTCTACCCTCGGCCGGAAAAGTGGAGCAGAGGCGGTCGCTACCTGTTCGCCAAGATCGGGACCCGCGATGCGCTGGCCTACCCAAGGCTTCTGCCGGGCAGCGTTGTGCGGGTCGACCGCTATCAATCTCACCGGACTCGGGGCATCGATAATGATTCGGCGGGAAAACTTCTATGGCTGGTTGAGCACTCCGGCGGACTGACGTGCGGTCCAGTCCGGTGGATTGATCATCGACACATCGTGCTGCTGCCGAGCCGTCCACCGTGGGGACGCTGGCCGCTGCGGGTGCCGACGGAAGCGCGGATTCTCGGTTTGGTGGATACGGACGTTCATCCCCTGCAGCCGGTGAAGCAGGCTGAAGCCGGGCCCATGGAGGTTGAAGAACTCTTCCCCCTGCGCGCCGGAGAAGAGCGGGCAGGATTTTCCGAGATGCTGCGCATCTCGCGGGCACGAACCGGGCTGACCTTCCGGATGACCCACCGGCTCACTCACACCATTGCTCAAATCCTCGGAGACAAGGAGTACGTTATCGCCTTGGGTTTGCTTTCCGACTACGAGGCCATGATCCGGTTGCCGCGACACATCGCCAAAATATTGAGTCTCTGCGTGGTGTATTGCATGGATATCCGGGAGTTGATGGATGCCGCGGGGGTCCGCATCGACGATTCCGCGAAATTGCCGCTTCCGATACCCGATCCTCGTTTTCAACTTCGCAACCGTTTACTGGACCATGCCACACCCCACCCAACGGGTGGTCCCGGAACCGCCTACACCCAGTCTGCAGGCGGCCGGTCCTAGAAGATCTCCTCAACCTGTGAAGATATTGGCTCGATGCCACTCTGGGGCTCTCAGTAACCCGCAGATTGGTTACTTACCAAAGGACGAATAATGCGCGGTAGTCGCATGACTCTGGTGTTTTGACGCCGCCCTGAACTGACCCTACGATGGTGGCTGCACGGGAGCCCTCGCTTCCGGCCACCTCTCCCAAGAAAACATAGGTTTTGAGTGTCCACCGAATGTGGCGGTAGACGGAGGCTGGGTTGAGCAATGAAGAGCTATCACAACGTTAATTTTTCGCAGCGCCGATCAACCCGTGCGGGCGACGCTCGCGGCTTCAGCCTGCTGGAGATGATGATCGTGATCTGCCTGCTCCTGGTCGTGGGCGCGATCACTTTCATGGCGCTGCAGCCAGCCTTGAGGGACGCCCGGGCGAATCAGGCTTATGAAGACGTGCTGATGCAGCTGCGGACGGCCCGCCAGCGCGCGATCGCGGAACGCAAACAATACATCGTGTGTTTCGGTATCGCCGCACCGGCTGGAGCCCTTACGCCGAAGGGCGCTCCGAGTGTGAAGAGTGTCCAGATGTTCCGTTGGGATGCCGGCACTGCGCTCTCCGCAACCGCACAGATCACCGTGAACCAGTTGCCTACCGACATGCAGTTTCAGACCCTGGCCGGATTGCCCAACACTGCGGCCACCGTGCCGGATGGATTCGGAAACGCAGCCACGGCCATCGATTTTGATCAAAACGTCGCTGGGAAGATTACGAACCAGGTTTTGTTCATGCCCGACGGTTCGGCGCATGACGTGAATGGAAATTTGAACAGTGGCATCGTGTACGTGAGCCGCAATGGGGATTTGTACAGTTCACGCGCCGTCACCCTTTACGGCGCGACCGGCAGGATCCGAGGATGGCGCCTGATTAAGAGCGCGGGAGCACCGAAATGGTTTCAGCAGTGATGACGACAAGAAAGACGCGTAACCGACAAACCACAGCGGGGGACCGGCAACAGGGATTTGCCTTGCTCGAGACCCTCATCGCGATCGTGGTGCTGATGATCGGGTTGCTGGCGGTGCTGGCAACGTTTGCCATGGCCATCGGCAATACCAACACGGTCCAGCTCGACAGTGTGGCTCGCCAGAAGACCACCGAGGCCATGGAAGGCATTTTCACGGCGCGCCAAACCAGCCAGATCGCGTTCGACAAGATCCAGAACGTGGGCAATGGAACGGGAATATTTACCGCAGGATACACCGCCATGACGGACCCGGGTCCGGACGGTTTGGACGGCACCGGGGACGATGTTCCCGCCGCCCCCATCCGGCTGCCGGGCCCGACGGGCGTGATCACCAATACTGCAGCGGACGTGCTGGTGAACCTGGGGAATTTCACGCGACAGATTCAGATTGCGAACGTGCCCGGCAACCCGAACGTACGTCAGATTACGGTCAGCGTGCGTTACCCCGTGCCACAGGGCTGGTACAAGACCTATCAGGTGCAAGCCCTGATTTCTTCGTACCGCTAAAAAGAGGAGAGACATGCGATCCACCGAACACAACGCGCGCGGTTTCACCCTGGTGGAACTACTGGTAGCGGTAGCCCTGGGCCTGATTGTCCTGGCGGCTACGACGCAGTTGTTCAAGAGCGGCATGGACGCCACCATCCTGGTCACGCAATCGTCTGAGATGCAGCAGAACATTCGCGCTACGTTGAATCTGGTCGGCAAGGACGTGAGCATGGCCGGGTCGGGCTTGCCTCCCGCCGGCATCGCTCTGCCTTTCGGAGCTGGGTCGACGCCATCATTCTTCGCGGTGGATGCCGGAAAGGCCTGGCTGGCCAACAACACATATCCCGCGAACTACATGTACGGCATCATTCCTGGCGCCGGCAACGGCCTTGAATTGGGCGGGCCCGCTCTGATCACGGCCACAGGCGCCGGGTCGGACGCGATTACCGTCGTCTACGCGGACTACGCTTTTCCTCTGAACCAGTACACGACCGCGATTCCGCCCCTCAACCCGCTTGGAGATAAAGTGACGTTCACGCCGCCGGTGCCTCTGCCAGCGGGCTTCCCGGCCATCCAGTCGCCCACGGGAATTCAAGTGGGTGACTTGATCCTGTTCAGCAACAATCTGGGCAACGCCGTGGGCGAAGTGACGGGTATCGCGCCCGCAGGCGCCAACACCAATCTCAGTTTCGCCAACGGAGACCCGCTGAAGATAAACCAGTCGGGAGCAGCCAGCGGAAACATCAAATCCATCATAGGCGGCGGCGCTACCATCGCCACCCGAATATGGGTGATCACGTACTTCATCGAAATTCCCGCGGCGGCGACTGGACAGCCCCCGCGGTTGATGCGCCAAGTCAACGGTCAGAACCCGTCGCCGGTGTCCGACAACATCATCAAACTGAAGATTTCGTACGACGTCTGTGACGGAACCAATGGTCCGAACTGCTCTGGTATCGCCAACCCATTGTTGGCGCCTTTCTCTCCCAGCCAGATCCATAAAGTCAACATCCAGGTCATGGGACAGACCCTGACCTCTTACGGAAACAAGTCCAGGAGTACGGTGCTGACGACCTCGGTGAGCACGCGCAGCCTGTCGTTCAAGGATCGCTATCAATGAGTGAGGAGACAAGGATTCAGGAGATAATTCCTATGTGCAGGGCCTACGATCGATCACGGGGATTTACGCTGGTCGCCAGTTTGCTGGTGCTGGCGCTGTTGTCCGCTATCGCCATAAGCCTTCTGTTCATGGTCCAGGGTGCCGGCCAGGTTGGCGGCAATGATCTGGAGACCAACCAGGCTTACTACGGTGCCGAATCCGGCATGGAGTTGCTGACCGCCAATCTGGCGGCGCTGTATCAGCAATCTCAATCGCCGACCCCCGCGCAAATCACCAATCTGACCAACAATCCTCCGGACAGCACCATGATCTCTTCCATGAACTACGCGGAGAGCATCAACTGGACGCCGGATGCCAACGGAAATCCGGCCACCCAGACCAGCGTGATCAGTTCCGGACCGAATGCCGGTCTGACCGCCGAAATCATTCCACTTACGCTGAAAGTTACCGCCACCCGGCCCAGTGGAGCCTCGGTGAACATGACGCGAGGCGTGGAAGTGGCGCTGATCCCGGTCTTTCAGTTCGGCGTTTTTTCGGATAGTGATCTCAGTTACTTCGCCGGCCCTAATTTCAATTTTCAAGGCCGCGTGCATACCAACGGTAACCTGTTTCTGGCGGAAGGAAACGGCGCCTCCCTTGTTCTTGATGACAAGGTTACCGCGGTGAAAGAGATACTCCGCGACCGGCTGGCCAATACCTTCCTTACCAATGCCAACTACACCGGGGACGTCTATGTGTTGAACAAGACCGGCGGCTGCAACGGGACCGTCGCAGTCGCGATCACCAGTCCCAACTGCTTGAAATTCACTGTGCCGCTTGCCAGCTGGAGCGGCGGAATTCCGGCAGCCGGCGTTCAGACCAATGTTGCCACGTGGACGAACACTTCCACCAAGGTTTCCGCCACTACTTTTGCCGGATTCATCGGCAACGGAACGTCGATGGCGGTGCAGCCGCTCAATCTTCCTTTCGTGCAGGGCGCGAATGGCGCGGCCCAGCAGATTGCCATTATCCGGAAAGCTCCGCTGGGCGAACTTCCCACATCGGCCACGGGATCGTCACGCGAGTACAACAGGGCCAACGTCCGCATCCTGCTGGCCAGCAATCAGGCCGATTTGCATCCTGAGCGGCCAGGCCTGCTGCCTGAGGACATCGATTTAACCGCCGGAGGATGCGGAGCATCGCCGCAAGGCAAGGCCGTAGCCGTGACCGGAGTTGGAACCACCAGGATCGCCATGGCGGCGGTTGGACAGGACGCAGGCTGGGTGGGGGCGCCGACAGGATCTGCTTGCGCGGGCCCATGGAACTTGATTGACGGCTGGTTGCGAGTGGAGTATCAAAACGCAGCCGGCGCATGGGTGGGCATCACGACCGAGTGGTTGCAGCTCGGCTTTGCCCGCGGCCTCACAGCTCCTACCAAGCCGGTCGGAGGGGGCGCGGGGTCGAATCCCGTGCATCCCAATGCCATCCTTATTTTGCAGGAACAAGCTGACCGGGACGCAAATGGCACCTTGAATAACACGGATAACCCCAGGACCATTGTTGATGCCGGCGGCAATATTTCCCAATACAGCTGGTACCCGATCAACTTCTTCGATCCCCGCGAGGGCTTTCCTCGCGACACCGCCCCAGCGGGCATGGCCAATCCCACCTGCTACGTGAACGGGATCATGGATGCAGTTGAGCTTGACGTAGGCAACTTCAGAAAATGGTTGCTGGGGACGGTTCCAGGGGGAAGCGGGCCCTCGGTCGCGTACAGCGGCCAGAACGGCTATCTGATCTACTTCTCCGATCGCCGCGGCATGGCGCTGGACACGAACGTAATTCCGAATGCCTTGACTGGAGAGTACGGCTTTGAAGACGTGATCAACTCCGGCTCCGCCACGGGCACTCCGGATAATGTGATGGAAGCAGCGGAGGACGTGGACGAGAACGGCGTGCTGGACAGATGGGGCGCGGCCAGTGTGGGCTATGGGCAACGGGTTGTGACCAACAATAATCCTTATGTTGCCGTAAACTGCTCAACTCGCGGCCGGCAAAATATTGTTACCGGAGCCCGCCATGTGCTGAAACTGGTGGACGGTGGCCTGGGCAACCTGCCCGTCCGTCCCGATACCGGTCTGGGCGGCTTTACGGTGGCGTCGGAGAACCCGGTCTACATCCAGGGCGATTACAATTCCAACAACGGTGACCCCTTCTGGGCCAGTCCTCCGCCGGCCGTGGTGGCGGACATCAACCACTCTGCCGCTGCCGTCATCTCCGACGCCGTGACTTTGCTGTCGAATGGCTGGTCGGATACCAACAGCATGCTGAACCCGTTGATCGTGGGGAACCGGAACGCCGCGTCAACCTATTATCGGCTGGCCATTGCCGGTGGCAAGAACATCAACTTCCCACAGCCTGCGGGTACGGGACAAGACTTCGGGACCGACGGCGGCGTGCACAACTTCCTGCGCTACGTCGAAAGCTGGGGAGGGTCGACCCTGGGCTATCGGGGCTCGTTGGTGAGCTTGTACTACTCGCAGTACGACACGGGCACCTACAAGTGCTGCAATCTGGTGTATGGCCCGCCGAACCGGAACTACTACTTCGATTCGGCCTTCCTGGATCCGGCGAAGTTGCCCCCGGGCACGCCGATGTTGCAGGACGTAGTCAACCTGTCGTATTGGCAGGACTTCAAGCCGTACTAGTCAGAAATGAACTGCGCCGGCCTGAAGAGGCCGGCGCCTTTTTTGTTCCACCCGTATTTTTCCGATCCTCACCCAAACCCACGTAGGCCCGGACGCCCTCGTCCGGGCGGGCGAGCAAGGCTCGCCTGGGGGTTTCTGGGGTGCGCCATCCAAACCAAGCTGGGCTTCGCCCGGCCAGGCGGGCGAGGGCGCCCGCCTCTACGTGGACTGTGGTGACGGCGCCCTGTTCCGAAACGGGTCTGAATCACTTTATTCATGTCAAAGCGATCTGGCTCAGCGTCAGAATTAACCGCAATGACTTTCTACCGCCGTAATCTTCCGCACCTGCAGCGTGACGACAAACCTCATTTCATCACCTTCGTCACGAAGACGCGCTCGGTTCTTCCCAATTGGGCCCGCGACATTGTTCTTGATTGCTGCAGGCATGACCACGAGAAACGGTACCAGCTGCATGTTGCCGTTATCATGCCGGACCACGTGCATTTGATTCTCACGCCTGTGCTGGACATCGCACGGAAGCGGATCGCACCCCTGCGGGAGATCATGCAGGCAATCAAGTCTTCTTCGGCACATTTTATTAATCGGCAGAGTGGCGTTCACGAAACGATCTGGCAGGAGGAATCGTTCGATCGAGTGTTGCGCTGTTCGGAAAAACTAGACGAGAAAATTGCCTACATTCTGAACAACCCAGTGCGCGGCGGAATGGTTACAGATTGGCGTGATTACAGATGGGTTTGGTATCAGGGTATGCAAAATCCCTATGCGCCACCCAAACCCACGTAGGCCCGGACGCCCTCGTCCGGGCGGGCGAGCAAGGCTCGCCTGGGGGTTTCTGGGGTGCGCCATCCAAACCAAGCCGGGCTTCGCCCGGCCAGGCGGGCGAGGGCGCCCGCCCCTACGTGTTCATAATTCGGGATCGGGGGGCCGTGGTGTGGTTAGGACTTGGGTGCTTGGCGGGCGGCGGTGCGTTCCTGCAGCGCCAGCGTGACCGCGCGCAGCATGTCGTCCCAGGGCGCGGGCTTGCCGGTCCAGATCTCGAATTGGCGGGCCGCCTGATGGACAAACATCTCGATCCCCGGGATCACTTCCGCGCCGCGATCCTTGGCCAGCTTCATGAGCCGCGTCTCGGCCGGATCGTAGACCATGTCGAAGACATAGCGCGCGTTGATCTCGTTCTCACTCAACGGGGACTCGCGCGTGTTGCCCATGCCGAGGGGAGTGGCGTTGATGATGACGTCGAAGGAGAGTTTTTTCAGGTCGGAGCGCTTGGCGATTCTGGCCCGGGCCTGGTGAGCGAGTTTTTGCGCGGGGGCGGCAGTGCGGTTCAGAATGTAAACTTCGGCTCCGCGTTCCTTGAGTCCGAACACTGCGGCCCGCGCCGCGCCGCCTGCGCCCAGCACCAGGATTTTCGCCTTTTCCAATGTGATCCGCTGTTCCAGTGGCCGCACTACACCGGCGGCATCGGTGTTGAATCCGTAGAGCTTTCCATCCTGGGCCCGCACCACCGTGTTGCAGGCGCCGATTTTTGTGGTATGGGAATCGGTGTTGTCCAGATGTTTGAGGATGGCTTCCTTGTACGGCATGGTGATGGAGAGGCCGTGGATGGGAATATCGCGGACACAACTCAGCAGGTCTTTCAGCGTCTTGGCATGAAGCGCGAGATAGACGCCGTTCACATTCTCCCGGCGCAAGGCGGTATTCATGATGACAGGCGAGAGAGAATGGGCGACGGGATCGCCGGCGACTCCGTAGATTCGCGTGGCTGCATCCATCTGCTCGATGCGATAGGTGTTGCGCAACTCCTGGGCTGTGGTCTGGCCGGGCGCGGTCTTTTCATCAGGACTCACCGCGGCGAAAGTGAAAACGCTTCCCGCCCGCACCCCGAGCAACCGGCTGATGATGCCTTGCTCTCCCATGCACAGCCCGACCAGAGAATGGCGGTCGCCAAATTTCTCCAGAAACTTCATCATGGTCACGTTGTCGTAAAGGGTTGTGGCCGTGCCCACGATCTTGTAGAAGTCGGCGGGAATCTTGACCATCTTTTCCAGGGTCACTTCCAGATTCTTGGTGGCCCGGAAATCGTGATAGGAAAGGATCAGGGCGGAGCGCGTTCGCAGACGCTTGATCTGTTCGGGTTTACACTTGGCGGCACTCTGCAGTTCGATATCCAGCAGCTGGCAACCCGACGCGCCGGCCTTCCCCAAAATGTCCAGTTGCGCGGCCAGCGAGCCCTTGAACTTTCCCCCGCTGGCGGTGCGCCGGCAGGTGGCGATGGCGGTGACGTGGGGGTGATATTCCATGAAGCGCTTGATTCTGGGGAGAGCAAGCGAAGGTCGGGGCAGGTAATCTAACCTGAACTCCAGAAAGGTGTTATCCCGGATCAGAGCCTCGGCCTTGTCCACCAGGGCGGCGGGATCGGTGTCGGTGACGGCCACGCACACCCGGGGAAGCCGCAGGGGCAGGAGCCTGGCCATATAGTTGTTGGGGGCAGCAGTCATGATCGGAGAACGATTCGGGATATTACAGGCGCGTAATTGCATATGCAACAGGGGATTATCCCATCTGTTGCCAGGCAAACTTTTTAACGTACCTGCGATAACACCAGCGTAACCTTGACCGACCTCCGTCCTCTTGTTACTGTCCGGCTTGAAAGCCCTTTTATTTGCAGGAGTTAGGGATAGAAAGCCGGCGGGGGCCCCGGCCTCGATTTCGGAGGTAACATGAAGAAAACAGGACTGTTGCTGTTACTGTGCCTGACCGTGGCGGCAGCTGCCCAGCAAGCCGATTCCACTTCGGCGGACCAGGCTGCTCCGCAAAACACGCAGATTACGACGGGCACCTTTCCGGTGGAACGGGTGCAGACCCCGACCAATGCTGATCTCTATTGCGGAGGTTTCGTCAGCAAGGACCTCGTGCCTAACGCCAACTTCGTGGCCGGCGGGCTGGAGAGTCCCAACACCACCAAGTTCGCCACCAACGACACTGTCTTCCTGGCAGGCCAGGGCTACCAGACAGGACAGCAGTACGAGATCGTGCGCGAACTGGTCGATCCCAATGAGTACGAGTTGTTTGCCGGTCAACGGTCGATGCTGAAGTCCATGGGCCAGCCCTATTCTGAACTGGGCCGGGTGCGCATCGTTGACACCCGCGGCAAGATGGCGGTGGGCCACGTTGAATTCAGCTGTGAGACCATCGTGCCCGGCGACTATGCGATACCTTATGCGGAAAAGCCCGCGGTTTCATTCCACTTGCCGCAGCGGTTCGACCGCTTCGCGCCGAGCAACGGCAAAGCCAGCGGACGAATCGTGCTGGCCAAGGATTTCGATCTGTTGCTGGGAACGGGCTCGAAGATTTACATGAACGTAGGCAGCAACCAGGGAGTCAAGGTGGGCGACTACCTCCGCGCCGTACGCACCTACGAAGCCGACCTGCGCGATCCGGTCGATTCGCTCTCGTTTAAAGCATCCACATCCGATGACACGCAGAAGAATCCTCCATCGATCGAAGGTCACATGTTCAGCAAGACCAAGGGACCCTCGATCCAGGTCGCGGACATGCCGCGGCGCGCGGTGGGAGAAATCGTGGTCATCAATACCACTCCGACGACCGCTACCGGCATGATTGTGTTTGCGCTGGAAGACGTGCACGTCGGCGACAACGTGGAACTCGATCAGCAGTAAGTTTCATAGTCGAGAGACCTGTTTCAGGGAGGCTTTTAGCCTCCCTGATTTTTTTGTGTGTCATCCTGAGCGAAGTGGGCTGCTTCGCTTCGCGAAGCAGCCACGCAGTCGAAGGACCTCTGTAGGCGGAACAGCCATCGTGTTGCTTCGGCAGTCTGAAAGCTGTAAGTAGCAGGAAATCTCAGATCGAAACTCCTCAATGCACATAGGGGTCCTTCGACTCGCCGGGACCGTCCGCCAGCGGACGATCCTCCTCGCTCAGGATGACATTTCTCGGAGGGTCATTCCCAAAGCGTCCCCGAGGCACCATCACCGCGGGTCGGCGAAGGTTTCGGCGGTGAAGGCTTCCAGCTTGGCGCCGGTTTGCCATGCATTGAGCGGCAAGCCGGCTTTTCTGCAGGTCTGTTCGAGGAAGGCGATGCGCTCCCAGCCATGCTCGACGGGTACCTGCGGCAGCAACAGGCCGCGGCAGGGGCCGAGCGTGACCAGCAGGCCGTGGCGTCCGATTTCCACCTGTTCCGGCTGAATGGGCTGGGGCGGGGAGAGGACGCTGAGCGAGACTTGCAGTTCCCCGGCTTCGTCCGAGGTTACCGGCGAAAAGCGCGAGTCGTCGAAAGCCGCGCCGCGCGCGCTTTCCGCGACCGTGCGATAGAGAGGCGTCACGGGAAACACATAGCCGACACAGCCCCGGAGGCCACCCCGGTAATAAAGCGTGGTAAAGGCGCCGCGCGGTTCGGTCAGGTGCGGGGAAGGCGGAGCCAGTGATATCTCCCGCTGGTCCAGAGCGGCGGCTATGGCTTCATGCGCCAGTCGCAGCAGCAGGACGCGCTCCTGGAGAGAAAATTCATCCGGATGGGAACCGCCGGGAAGGCCGGCCAGGCGGGAGATACGCTCATCAGGTGACGGGCACATCGCGTTTTCTCCGTCGGCTGAGGACGAAGGCGCGGCGGCGGCGCTTGACCACGTGCCGGTCGATTTTTGACCAGAACGCCACAAAATAGTCGAGGGCCGAGATCAACGACAGAAACACCATGAACCAGATGGCGACAAATGCGATCCAGTGGACGGGGAAAATATAGGGGCCTACCGGCCATACCTTCCAGCTATGGTCGAGGATGACGGCAACCACGGAAACAATCTGCACCAGCATTTTGAATTTGCCCAGGTTGCTGGCTTCGATGGTGAAACCTTCCGAGGCGGCGATCGAGCGCAAGCCGCTCACCAGAAACTCACGCGCGATGATGACTACCGCGACCCAGGCCGGGACCAGGCTGGGATTGAACTGAACCAGGGCGATGAAGGCAGCGGCGATCAGCAACTTGTCGGCCAGGGGATCGAGGAGCATCCCCATGGTCGTGATCTGGCCGCGGCGGCGGGCGAGATATCCGTCAATGCCGTCGGTAATGGAGGCCGCAATGAACAGGGCCGAGGCCAGCAATTCCTGTTCGCCGCTGAACGAGTGAAAATGGTTGGTGGAAAGCAGCCAGATCAGCAGCGGAATGCTGCAGATGCGAGTCAGCGTGATGGAATTGGGCAGGTTCACCGCGGCACGGGCCGTCAGGGCAGAGAATAGGCTGGCGGCAGTTGCATTATCCTCCAGCGGCAACGGCGAAAGCAACGAAACTCAGCGGATGCTTGGCCCCTTTGCGTTCCACGCTGGCAAGGGTTTCGAGCCCCTGAGGACACAGGGAAGATGGCAAAGGGCTTAGCGATCAAAAGGGACTACAAGGCGGGGAGGCAGGCTGGCGGGTGGCCCACTCAAGCCCGGTCTTGGCTTGAGTGGGAAGGCCGGGTGCCCGACTCATTCGCGTTCTTTGCGAATGAGTGGGCTTCGTCACCACCGGAGTGTCCAGGGATCACAGTCGAGTTGGAACCCTGACGGGTAATCTGATCGGGTGACCAGGGATATGGAGATCAAGCGTCGTCCGATCAACATGTTTGGGGATGGGAGAGGGATACGTTACCCACCCATTCGCAAAAACCGCGAATGAGTGGGGCACCCGGCGGGTTTCCGTCCCCCGCCGTTTCCCCCAAGCCGCTCACACCATTAAACCGGCGAGTATGCCACCGGATTCACCGCCTGCCCGCCGCGCCGGGGAACGGCCTTCCATCCTCGGGCCTGCGCGATGCATATCACATGAAAGATGAAAAACAGCGGCACCAAAAATGTTGGTATCAAGCTCAGCGGCAATACCGTCATGGGGACCATGGAGGCTCCATGCGGACTCAGCAAACCGGCAGTTGTTCCCAGGCCCACGGCCGTCACCAGGTCGGTGATTCCCAGCAATTGCCAGAGAATGAAACTGCCACGATGGCCGGGGTCGGTGAGCTTCCAGGCCACCAGCGTGGCCGTTGCCCCGATGAACATGTCGCCGTAGCCGGCGGATAAGGCGAACACAGCGGGGAGCATGCTCTTGGCCTCTAAAAGAACAAAGGTGAAGCCGATAATTCTCCACAACTGCACCAAGGTCAGAAGGCGCGGATTCAACGACAACGCAAACTGGCGGAATGTCTCTGACCCGCCGAACCACAGCGCGAACACGAGAATGGGGACGCCTGCTGCCAGAGCAACCGCGACCCCGATGCGGGAGCCATTGTTGAACAGGTCCAGGGCCGAAGCGGTCAACGCGAATAGGAACCACGCGACCAGGAGGCCGATAGTGAGCTTTCCATAATTTGTCATAACGAGTCTCCTTCATTTGTAAATAAGTTTGATACTTGCTGCGTTCGTTGTAGAAGGCTTTTCCAGGCTGGCTCTCCCAGCCGGCGGCGCAGGCCTGCCTGGACTCTTTCCCATGCCGGTAGAGCCCGATTGAATTGTGTTTCCCCAGCTTCGGCCAGACGTACCAGCCGCTCGCGGCGGTCTTTGCCGGGCCGCTCCGAAATCCAACCCTGCCGGACCAGGATTGCCAGGGTGCGAGTCAGGGTTGTGCTGTCGATCGCGAGCAGCTCTCCCAATCGGCCCTGAGACACTTCTCCGGTCAGCGACAACGCTTGCAAAATGGTGAACTGAGTGGCGCGCAGCCCCGTCGGCCTGAGGGCATCGTCATAGAGCTGCGTAAGCGTCCGCGTTGCCCGGCGAAAATTACCGCACATGCAAGGCAGAGCGGGTAAGAGGGACCGTTTCATGTCATAATTGATGTATATACATGTAATTGGTTGCAGAACTTTTTGAGCAACGGTTGCAAAAGCCGCCCTCCGTCATAAAAGACCACTGCGAGGAGTACCTGACGCGGCGGGTGGCCCACTCAAGCGGTTTTTGGCTTGAGTGGGGCAGTTGTCTAGGCCTAGGCTGAATGAGGCCGTGGGGTCGATGCGATTTAAGGAATTCGAGCGGACATCACTGTTGTGATGTTCTGTTGTTACCGTCGCAGGCCGTCCGTTGAACGGCCCCACTCAAGCCAAAGGCGGGCTTGAGTGGGCCACCCGCCCTACCGCACGGCGACCTTTACGAGTCGGTGCCGGTCTTGCCGAGTTCCAGATTCTTCAGCATGCCCATGCCCTCTTCCAGCAGCGACGAACTCTGAGGAACCTGCCCGTTGGGCGTAAGTTTGTCGATCAACATGGGCAGTAACTGCGCCAGATGGGAACCGGCCGCATCGGGCGAAATGCCGGCCTTGGCAGCGAGTTCCTTCACCCGTTCGCTCCCCAGGACCTGCTGCAGCTGATCGGCGGAGATTGGCAGGTTCTGGCCGCTGCCGACCCAGGAGCTCACCAGGCTTCCCAGGCCTTTATCGTGAAACTGCTGTACCAGTCCGGAAAGGCCGCCGGGCTGGTTGTTGATCATCTGCATGATGGACGACGCCAGCGGATTCGAGCTGTTGGCCAGCATGCCGCTGACTTCCTTGCCCGCCATATCTTCGAGAAAACTCATGATGCCTCCTTGTTAGGAACTGTTGCAGAGAACGGCAAGGGCACGACTTGGCTCGTGCCGCCATGGCGCCGGGACGGTCGCGCTGCAGCGCCTGAGGTTCGTTGTCCGCCCCTCATCGGCATTTCGCCGCAACCGTAAGCCGTACCTTCCCGTTCAAAATTGCGCCACTACTTTTGTTTGGCGATGATTTTATCCTTGATCTTGGCGTAGGTGGCGGCAGGAATGACCTTCTTTCGCGTCAAGTCCGTCTTCTTGGCGTAGGGGCGGCCGTCGATGATCTTTTGCGAATAGGCCTCGCCGATGCCGGGCAGCGCGTCCAATTGCTCCTTGGTGGCCGAATTGATGTCCACCAGATTGGCCGCCGGAGCCGCCATGGTGGAATCGGCCTTGGCCATCTTGGAGCTTTTGGCGGGCTTGGCCTGGGCCGCGGCGACCGTAGCGAGAAGGGTTACGACGAAAAGTGAAAACAGAATTCGAGTGATCAGATGCTTGCTCTTCATAATTTCTCCTAGTCTTTTTCCGACGCTTTGTAACCGGCGGACTTGGCATCCGCCTCGCTCATGAATTTTCCGGTCTTGGTCTTGCCATACCAGCGGCCACCCTTGTGGTAGACGCCGCTATCAGTGTTGACCCAGACCATTCCGCCCGCTTTGGCTGCCGAGATCTGCGAATCGGAAGCGCTGGCGGTTGCGGTCGTCTTGTGACTCGCCTTGGTCGCAGGGGCCGCCATGGAGTTGGCAGGAGCAGCCATGGAACTGGCCGCGGGCGCTGTGTGACTGGCGGGAGCCGCACTGGCAGCAGGCGCCATTGCCGAAGCGCCGGAGTCCTCTGCCTTCTTGCTCTTGCGGGTGCGCTTGGTCTTGGTGGCGGTGGTGTCGCCGGACGTCGTGGCGGCGGTTTCCGCAGCCGGGGCAGCCGCCGGGCTGCTCTCCGCAGTCGTCTTCTTGCTCTTTTTGCTCTTGCCGGTCGTCTTGGTCGCTGCGGTTTCGCCGGACGCCGCGCCGGTGGACTCCGCGGAGGTGGAGGCCGCTTTCTTGCTTTTGCGGGTCTTCTTGGCGGTGGTGTCGCTTGATGTCGTGCTCGCCGTTTCCGCCGCCGTATCGGTCTTCTTGTTCTTGGTCGATTTCTTGGCCGTGGTTTTCTTGGCCGTGGTGGACGACTTGTCCGCGGCGGCGGTTGACTGATCTGCCGATGCGCTCGCGTCCGTCTTTGTTTTTGCCTTCTTCTTTTTCTTCTTGGTGGTCGTGGTGGTGGACGCCTGGTCGCCGGTTGAACTCGCCTGCGGCATAGCCATGGCGGAAATTCCGGTCAACACGAAGAACATGCAGAGCGCGATCGTCCACATACTGAGCCGGTTGTGCAGTCTGTTCATGATTTCCTCTCTGGTTCCGGGGCGGCCGTAAGGAACTGCGGAAGCCTGACTCGGCGGCGCCAAGGTGCTTCCAGCTGGCCAGCGGGCGTACATAATGACATTTCGGTCGAAAGGGGTCAACCTCAGGGAAAAGCTGGCCGGCAAATCAGGGGATTCCCGTGGGGCTAGGCGTAGATTCCGCGTTGGCGAACGGTGTAGGCGACGCGGTCAATGGCCAGCATGTAGGCGGCAATCCGATTGTTGACTCCGTGCGTCTCAGAGAAGCGCACCACGTCCCCGAAGGCGGCTTTCATGATGTGTTCGAGCTGCTCGTTGACCACGGATTCTTTCCAGAAATATCCCTGGCGGTCCTGTACCCACTCGAAATAAGAGGTGGTAACGCCGCCGGCGTTGCAGAGGATGTCGGGGATCACAAAGACGCGCTTGTCAGCCAGAATGTCGTCGGCGGTGGCGGTGGTCGGACCGTTGGCGCCCTCGGCCAGGATCCTGCACTTGAGGCGATCGGCGTTGCGGCTGGTGATCTGGTTCTCGGTGGCCGCCGGGATCAGGATTTCGCAATCCGAAACCAGCAGCTCTGCAGGATCCTCGGCCTGAGCCCCGGGAAAGCCGTGGATGGTGCCGTTGCGTTGGTGGAATTCCCAGAGCGCGTCCACGTCAATCCCGTCCCGGTTGACCAGACCGCCATCCAGTTCCACGATGCCGATGACTCTGTAGCCGGCTTCCGCCATCAGGCGGGCGGCGTTGGATCCGACATTGCCGAAACCCTGCACGATGACGCGCGTGGACTCGCGGCTGAGTCCCAGCTTCCGGACCGCCTCGTCGCAAGCGATCATGATGCCGCGGCCCGTGGCTTCGCGGCGGCCGCGGGAACCGCCAATATTGATGGGCTTGCCGGTAACTACGGCAGTCACGGTCTGGCGCATGTGCATGGAGTAGGTATCCATCATCCACGCCATGGTCTGCTCGTTGGTGTTGATGTCGGGAGCGGGCACATCTTTTTCCGGGCCGATGAACTCGATCAGCTCGGCGGTATAGCGGCGGGTCATGCGCTCCAGTTCGCCCTGGGACATCTTGTGGGGATCGCAGATCACCCCGCCTTTGGCGCCTCCGAAGGGAATGTTGACCACGGCGCACTTCCAGGTCATCCAGCTAGCCAGGGCGCGAACCTCGTCCAGCGTGACATCGGGAGAGTAGCGCAGGCCGCCCTTGGCCGGACCTCGGGCAATCGAGTGCTGCACCCGAAAGCCGGTAAAGACCTCGAGGTGGCCATTGTCGAGCATGACGGGGATATGCAGGATGATTTCCCGGGTGGGATAGCGGAGTACCTTCATCAAACCCTCGTCCAGGTTCAATTTCTGGGCGGCAAAGTCGAAACGGGCGGCTTGTGCCTCCCAGGGGTTGATTTCCTGTTCGAGGGAAATGGTTTTCAATGCCATGGCGGTCTCCGTTGGTGCGGTCAGACAGTAAGATGCTGGCCGGCGCCGGGCGACACATTCCCGGAGTGGGCGGGCAAACGTTCAAAGTATATGCAGGGCCGGGGCGGGGAGGCAAGTTACGGTATGACAGCGTGCCGCTCTCTCTAGGAGCACCCCGACATCCAATGTCATCCTGAGCGAGGATGATCGTCCGCTGGCGGACGATCTGAGGAGTCGAAGGACCCCTACGGGCTGCGCTCTGTCCGCAGTGCTGGGATTCTTGCCGGGTACCGTTTCATAAAAGCTTCCCGCACCGCCATCGCCGGGTTCAGCTTATAGGGGCCCTTCGACTGCGTAGCTGCTTCGCGAAGCGAAGCAGCCCCTCCGCTCAGGGTGACAGATTAGGGTTAGGCGGCTACAGCTTTATTTCGAAGGCAATATGGAATGACGGGGTGCCGCCCACTCTGAGAGCACCCCAACATCCAATGTCATCCTGAGCGAGGAGGATCGTCCGCTGGCGGACGATCTGAGGAGTCGAAGGACCCCTACGAGCTGAACTCTGGCCGCGGTGTTGGGATTCTTGCCGGGTACAGTTTCATAAAAGCTTCCCGCACCGCCATCGCCGGGTTCAGCTTATAGGGGCCCTTCGACTGCGTAGCTGCTTCGCGAAGCGAAGCAGCCCCTCCGCTCAGGGTGACAGATCGGTTGGGCGGCTACAGCTTTATTTCGAAGGCAATATGGAATGACGGCGTGCCGCCCACTCTGAGAGCACCCCAACATCCAATGTCATCCTGAGCGAGGAGGATCGTCCGCTGGCGGACGATCTGAGGAGTCGAAGGACCCCTACGAGCTGCACTCTGTCCGCGGTGTTGGGATTCTTGCCGGGTACAGTTTCATAAAAGCTTCCCGCGCACCGCCATCGCCGGGTTCAGCTTATAGGGGCCCTTCGACTGCGTAGCTGCTTCGCGAAGCGAAGCAGCCACTCCGCTCAGGGTGACAGATTAGGGTTGGGCGCCTACAGCTTTATTTCCATGCCCTCGGCTGCGGCGCTCACCTTTGGGTAATGGTTACGTGCTTCCTCGACGACCTTGTCGATGCAGGCGTCGTCGTGGTCCGGGTCGTGGTGAAACAGGACCAGTTCTTTGGCGCCGCTTTCCAGCACTACGTTGATGGCCTCGCGCCAGTGGCTGTGTCCCCAGCCGCGCTTGCGGGCTTCATATTCCTCGGGAAGGTACTGGGCGTCGTAGATGAGGACATCGGCGCCGGCGGCAAGCTTGCGCACGTTTTTATCGAACAGGGGATCGCCGGGTTCGTTGTCGGTAGCGTAGACCAGCACGCCGTCTTTGGTTTCGAGGCGATAACCCATGCAGCCCTGGGGGTGATTGAGCCACATGGCTTCGATCATCACGTCGTCCAGGGGCGCTCTGCCTTGTTCGAGATTGTGAAAGCCGCGCTGGGCCTTCATTTCGCTCATGTCCACCGGGAAGTAGGGAGCGGCCATCTGTTCTTCCATCACGCGCTTCAGGGTGCGGGAGCGGCTGGAGGAGTGGAAAGAGAAACAGTTTTCGGGGTTTTCATACAGCGGGCCGAAAAAGGGGATGCCCTGGATATGGTCCCAGTGAAAATGAGAGACGAAGATGTGGGCACGGATTGCCTGACCTTCGGAATCGCGCTGCAATTGCTGGCCAAGCGAACGGAGTCCGGTGCCGCAGTCGAAGATGTAGAGATTGTCTCCCAGGCGAACCTCGACGCAAGAGGTGTTGCCTCCATAGCGCAGGTTGTCGGGCTGGGGTGTCGGCGTCGATCCGCGTACGCCCCAGAACTTGATACGCATACGTCCCCGTTGGCAGACTTGAGCTGACTCGCCATCTTCCAACGGCTGGCTCCATCCGTCAATTCATTCGCTGGTTACTCTCGGCTTGGTCTTCGTAATGGACATCCGCATTCCGTGCCGGGGACGGAGCGTAATGCTGGGCAGGGCAGAGACGGGATGACCGGGAACCAGGCGCAGCTGAAAACGTTGCGCGATCGCGGCCAGGAGCAGATTCGCTTCCATCATGGCGAAGGCGGCCCCGATGCACAGACGCGGGCCGCCTCCGAAGGGGAAGTAGGCAAAGCGAGGGAGACGTTGGACTGCATCTCCGGTCCAGCGGTCGGGGTTGAACTCCTCGGGCTGTTCAAAGAAGCGCGGATCGCGGTGCAGTATCCAGGGGCTCATGACAACGTTGGCTCCCACTGGAATACGGTAGCCGGCAATCTCAGTCTCTCTCACGGTGGTGCGCGCCAGGCTCCAGGCGGGTGGATACAGTCGCATGGATTCCTTCACCACCTTGTCGGTGTAGGCGAGGCCGGCCAGGTCTTCCAGTTGCGGGGTGCGGCCGCCCAGGACCTGGTTTAATTCCTGGTGAAGTTTCTGCTCAACTTCGGGATGCTGGCTGAGCAGATACCAGGTCCAGGACAGGGAAACCGCGGTGGTCTCGTGCCCGGCCAGCAGAAAGGTCAGGATTTCGTCACGCAGCTGACGGTCGGTCATGCCGCTGCCATCGTCGTCGCGGGCCGCCATGAGCATGGAAAGCAGGTCGCCTGTGTCCTGTCCGCTGGCTCGCCGCTGCTGAATGATCCGGTTCACGATTCCGTCAAGCTCGCGGACCGCGCGCTTGACCCTCATCATCGCCGGTACGGGAACGTGCCGCAGGAAGGGAGGTAAAATCATGCGGCCTCCGGACGTATGGTGCATCAGGATGTTGAGCGCTCCAGCCACCCTTTCCGTGTCCGCTTTTACTTCCACGCTGAAAAGCACCTTGGCCACGATCCGCATGGTGAGCTGCATCATTTCCTGATGGATGTCGCGGACCTCGGCCTCCTGCCAGGTGGCCAGCATTTCCTCGGTGTAGGCGGACATGGTCTGCCCGTAAGACGCCATCCGTTCGCGGTGGAAGGCAGGCTGGGACAAGCGCCTTTGCCGCAGCCATCCCGAGCCTTCGCTGGTCAGCAGGCCTTCGCCCAGAAACCAGCGGCTGTTGTGAATCACTTTGTCTTTGGCGAAATTCTGCGACTGCGACACCAGGACCGACTCGATGAGGCTGGGATGGTTCAGGAAGTACACATCCATCCAGGCGGCGCGGTAGTAAAAGATGTCGCCGAATTCGCGGGCCCAGCGAAGATAGATCGGCAGCGGATCGGAATTGAATAGGGGAAGATTGCCGATCAGGAAGCGGGGTGGCGGGCCGGGCGGGCGGGGGATCGCGGACATAAGAAGTCGAGATGATTGCTCAGTCCGATTCTACAGCCCCCTTGCCAGAGGCGGTTCCACCGCGCGGCGCGTGCTTCTCTATAATGGGTAAAACCCGAATGATTCAGCCCAGATGACTCAACCCATGCTTCGTCCCGATTACAAGGAATTTTCCCGCCTGGCCGGAGAAGCCACGCTGGTGCCGGTGGTGAAATCGGTCTCGGCTGATTTGCTGACGCCGGTCTCCGCCTTTCTCAAGATCGCGGCGAATGAGCCCAACGCCTTCCTGCTGGAGTCGGTGGAGCGCGGCGAGCAGATTGGACGCTACACGTTTCTGGGAGCGCGCCCTTATATGCAGGTGCGGGCGCGTGGCGACGACATTGTGGTACAGCGAGGCAAGCGGCAGGAGAAACGCCAAGGAAGCGCGGTGCAGGTCATCAAGGAATTGTTGCGGCAGCATCGCCCCGCAACGGTGCCGGGGCTGCCTCCGTTCACGGCGGGCGCGGTAGGCTACTTCGCCTACGACGCCGTGCGGCAACTGGAGAATATCGGCGAGCATGCCAAGGATGACTTCTCGCTGCCCGACTGCATCCTGATGTTCTTCGACCGGCTGCTGGCCTTCGATCATCTGCGGCATCAAATTCATATCATCGCCACGGCCGACGTGTCGCGTGAGAGTCCGCGGCGCGCTTATGACCGGGCCGCGAGGGACATTGCCGTCCTGGAAAAGAAGCTGGCGGCGGGATCGCGGTCGGCGCACTGGCAGAAGGCCGCGCGGTCGGGCAAAGGCAAGTTGAAAGTACATACGGGGACCGGCCGGCAACGGTTTATCAATTCTGTCAAGCGCGCCAAGGAATACATCGCGGCAGGAGATATCTTCCAGGTGGTGCTTTCGCAGCGGCTCGACTTTACTCCGTCGGTCGCGCCCTTCGATGTGTATCGCGCCCTGCGCACCGTGAATCCCTCGCCGTACCTGTATTTTCTGCGTATGGGAGACACCCATGTTCTGGGTTCGTCTCCAGAGATGCTGGTGCGGGTTACGGGCAGCAAGCTGGAATATCGTCCGATTGCGGGGACGCATCCCCGCGGCCGCGACGAGGCGGAAGACCAGCGCCTGGAACAGCAGATGTTGCACGACGAGAAGGAACGCGCCGAACACGTGATGCTGGTCGACCTGGGACGCAACGATCTGGGACGAGTAAGCGAATACGGTTCGGTGAAAGTGAAAGACCTGATGTATGTGGAACGGTACTCGCACGTCATGCACATCGTTTCCGCGCTCGAAGGCAAATTGCGCCGCGACCTGGATGCGCTGGATGCGTTCGCAGCCTGCTTCCCCGCCGGCACCCTGAGCGGCGCGCCGAAAGTGCGCGCCATGCAGATCATCGAAGAGCTGGAACCGACGCGCCGTGGCATTTACGGCGGTGCGGTGCTTTACGCCGATTTTGACGGCAACCTGGACTCCTGCATTGCCATCCGCACCATGCTGCTGCAGGGCAAGAAGGCGTTCCTGCAGGCGGGGGCGGGGATTGTCGCGGATTCTGATCCGGTGCGCGAGTTTGAAGAGTGCATGAACAAGGCACAGGCGGTGTTGCGGGCGGTGGAGGCAGCGAGGGGGAGCGGTTAGCACGGCCCACGTAGGCCCGGACGCCCTCGTCCGGGCAGGCCGAGCGAAGCTCGCCGGAGGTTGGTGGTTGTGCCAGCAAAGACCTTGCCGGGCTTCGCCCGGCCGGGCGGGTGAGGGCACCCGCCCCTACGTGGTTCGTGCCAATCTTCTGGCGCAAGGATTAAACTAATACAAGAAGGCAAATCATCCTATGAACAGCTTTGGCAGCCGGTCTGTCCTGCGGGTGGGCAGCAAGGAATACGAGATTTACCGTCTTAAGGCGTTGGACGAAAAGGGCATCTCCACCAGGCATCTTCCCTATTCGCTGCGCATTCTGCTGGAGAATTTATTGCGCACCGAAGACGGGCGCAACGTGACCGCGAACGACATCAAGGCGCTCGCCGCCTGGAACTGCAAATCGAAGCCCGACAAGGAAATCGCATTCACACCCAGCCGTGTATTGCTGCAGGACTTTACCGGAGTGCCGGCGGTGGTCGATCTGGCCGCCATGCGCGATGCCATGAAGCGGCTTTCCGGCGATCCGACTTTGATCAATCCCCTGCAGCCGGCGGAGTTGGTGATCGATCACTCGGTACAAGTGGACGAATTCGGCACGCCGCAGTCTTTTCAACTTAATGCTGAACTCGAGTTCATCCGTAATAAGGAGCGCTACGCCTTCCTGCGCTGGGGACAGACTGCGTTTCACAATCTGGCCATTGTTCCGCCCGATACCGGCATTGTTCATCAGGTGAACCTGGAATATCTGGCGCGGGTCGTTTTCGTGCAGGAGCAGAACGGCCGGCGCTCGGCGTATCCCGATACTCTGGTCGGCACCGATTCGCACACTACCATGATTAACGGCCTGGGCGTATTGGGCTGGGGTGTAGGCGGGATTGAAGCCGAGGCCGCCATGCTGGGGCAGCCTGTCTCCATGCTGATCCCGCAAGTCGTTGGAGTGAAATTGACGGGCAAGCTTCACGAGGGCGCTACCGCCACCGATCTGGTGCTCACCATCACCGAGATGCTGCGCAATCACGGCGTGGTGGGTAAGTTTGTCGAGTATTTTGGCCCCGGACTGCCGGAATTGCCGCTGGCAGACCGCGCCACCATCGGCAATATGTCGCCGGAGTACGGTGCTACCTGCGGCATCTTTCCCGTCGATAGGGAAAGTCTCGCCTACCTGCGGCTTACCGGCCGTTCGGAAGAACAGATTGCGCTGGTCGAGGCCTACTGCCGTGAGCAGGGAATGTTCCACGATGACAAAACACCCGAAGCGGAATATTCCGAACTGCTGACGCTCGATCTGAACACCGTCGAGTCCAGCCTGGCCGGGCCGAAGCGTCCGCAGGACCGGGTGACGCTCGCACAAGCGGGAGAATCATTCCGGATCGCGCTGCCTTCGCTGATCAAGCCAAAGGCTGCCGCGCAGGTGGCGGCGCCCACCGCGGTCGCTTCCGGCAACGCGCCTTCGGGCAGCGTTTCGAAGCAAGTAGACCGCTGGGAGCAGGAAGGCGGAAGTCCCAGTGCGATCGGGATCGACAACCACAAAGTTGAAGAACACGTTCCACCGGATGTGAAGAAATCGCTCCGCCATGGCAGCGTGGTGATCGCGGCGATCACCTCTTGCACCAACACTTCGAATCCGTCGGTGATGGTGGCTGCCGGACTGGTGGCGAAGAGGGCGGTGGAGAAGGGATTGACGGTCCCGCCCTGGGTAAAGACTTCGCTGGCTCCCGGGTCGAAAGTGGTTCGCGATTATCTGGAGAAGGCCGGACTGCTCCCTTATCTCGAGAAGATCAAATTTCACATCGTGGGCTACGGATGCACCACGTGTATCGGGAACTCCGGGCCGCTGCCGAAAGAAGTGTCGGAAGCAATCGATGAAAAAGACCTGGTTGTAGCTTCGGTGCTTTCGGGCAATCGAAATTTTGAAGGGCGCATCAACTCCGAAGTTCGCGCGAATTATCTGATGTCACCGCCACTGGTGGTAGCGTTCGCGCTGGCGGGACGGATTGATATAGACCTGCGCAAGGACCCGATTGGAAAAGGAAAAGACGGGCAGCCGGTTTATTTGTCGGACCTGTGGCCGCCCCAGCGCGAAGTGGAAGAGACGATCCGCAAATCCATCTCCTCCGACATGTTCACCCGAAGTTACGGCGAGGTCTATCACGGCGACAACCGCTGGCGCGGACTGCCCGTGCCCAAAGGCGAAACCTACACCTGGGAAAAAGATTCCACCTACATCCGCCGCGCCCCCTATTTCGACGACATGACGCTCGAGCCGCCGCCGGTCGAAGACATCAGGAGCGCGCGAGTGCTGGCCGTGCTGGGCGACAGCGTTACCACCGATCATATTTCTCCTGCCGGCTCGATCAAGAAAGACAGCCCGGCCGGACAATATCTGGTCGAACATGGCGTAAAGCCTGCCGACTTCAATTCCTACGGATCGCGGCGCGGCAATCATGAGGTTATGGTGCGGGGTACGTTTGCCAACGTGCGATTGCGCAACAAGATGGTCCCCAGCCTCGAGGGCGGATACACGCGTCATCTGCCCGGCGGCGCGGAAATGTCGATTTTCGAAGCGTCCGAAAAATACATCGCGGAGGGAGTGCCGCTGGTGATCCTGGCCGGAAAAGAATACGGCTCGGGCTCATCCCGCGACTGGGCCGCCAAAGGCCCGCGCCTGCTCGGCGTGCGCGCGGTGATCGCGGAAAGCTATGAGCGCATTCATCGCTCGAACCTGGTGGGCATGGGGATCCTGCCGCTGCAGTTCCTGGCGGGAGAGAGCGCGCAATCGCTCAACCTGACCGGTGAAGAAGTCTTTGAGATTTCCGCCGTCAACGAGTTGGTCCGAAAGTTCACGGCCGGCAGACAAGTGAAAGTCCGCGCCGGCCAGAAACAGTTCAATGCGCTGGTGCGCATCGACACGCCACAGGAGGCGCAGTACTACGCCAATGGCGGCATTCTGCAGTTCGTACTGCGACAGTTGATTGCGAGCAAACCGGCGCCCGTACACGCGTGATTCGGATCGTGTAGGCGCGAGCGTCCCGCTCGTGCAGCAGCGTTCGAACAGCACGAGCGGGACGCTCGCGCCTTCACACCCTTATGCCTCTCGTCGAAATTCACCATCTGACGAAAGTTTTCCCGCTCGGCGAGTCGCTGTTCGGCGCTCGTGCCAACGGTGAAGTTCGTGCCGTGGACGATGTGTCGCTCGACATCAACGCCGGTGAAACCCTGGGGCTGGTGGGCGAATCGGGATCGGGAAAAAGCACCTTGGGCCGCCTGGTGTTGCGGCTGATTGAACCCACTTCTGGCAGCGTGCGGTTCGAGGACCGCGACCTGCTGGCGGCCGGTCACCGCGAGATGCGCCGCCTGCGTCGCGACATGCAGATTATTTTCCAGGACCCGTTCGGCTCGCTCGACCCTCGCATGAATGTGGAGGACATCATCAGCGAGCCGCTGGTGATTCATGAAGCGATGAGTCTGACCGCCCGCCGCTCCCGCATTTCCGAGTTGCTGGGCGCGGTCGGCCTCGACCCGTCGGCCCTGCCCCGCTTCCCGCATGAATTCAGCGGGGGACAGCGGCAGCGCATCGGGATCGCACGCGCGCTGGCGCTGCGTCCGAAATTCATCGTGGCGGATGAGCCGGTTTCCGCGCTGGACGTCAGCGTGGGGGCGCAGATCGTGAATCTGCTGGCGCAGTTGCAGCGCGAGTTTGGCTTGACCTATCTTTTTATTTCACATTCCATGCCGGTGGTGCGCTATCTTGCCACCCGGATCGCGGTGATGTATCGGGGAAAGATTGTCGAGGCTGGGGATACCAGGCAGATTACGGAACGGCCGCAACATCCATACACGCGCAGCCTGCTTGAAGCCACCCCGGAAATCGCGGTGTAGCCGTATGAATTACGTAGGCCCGGACGCCCTCGTCCGGGCGGGCGAGCGCAGCTCGCCAGGTTTGGTGGTTATGCGGAAACCCTCTGGGTTTGGCGGCCCTGCCGCGAAAGACCGGCCGGGCTTTGCCCGGCTGGGCGGGTGAGGGCACCCGCCCCTACGTGTTTTCCGTGAAATCATCTATGCTTTGTACCTGCGTTTTCTGGAGGCAATATGAAATTGTGGCTTGCAATGCTCGCGTTATCCGCTGCCGCTTTCGCTCAACAAGCAAAGAATCCCGTGACCGATGTTTTGCGGGACGCTCTGGCCGGCCGTCAAAAGAATACGGTCGCGGCTATTGACGAAATGCCGGCTGACAAATTTGGCTTCAAGCCTACGCCGGAACAGATGTCGTTCGGCCATCTGGCGGCACACATCGCTGAAGCCAACTATTTCTTTTGTGCCAAAGTTGGCGACGTTGCCGCACCGAAGGTTGAGGAAGTGACGGAGACTGCCGGCAAGGAGAAGCTGGTCGCGGCGGTGAAGGCATCGTTCGACTTTTGCGGGACAGCTCTGGCTAAAGCGGAAGACGCGAAACTCGGCGATCCCATTCAGGATTTCATGGGCAAGACGCGGCCGCGCGCCTGGGCGGCGCTGGCCCTGGCCGGCAGTTGGTCTGATCACTACGGCGCTGCCGCCATGTATCTCCGACTGAACGGCCTGCTGCCGCCAACCGCGCAGAAGAAGCCGGCAGAAAAGAAGTAATGCCGGTTGAGCGCCCCGCCGGAGTGACTGCGGTGGCGGCTGTGTTTCTTCTCGCCGCTGCCTACTTGCTGGCGGTCGGGCTCACCATGCTGGCCCGTCCCGGACTGGTTTCGATGGCGGCGGGCGCTCAGTTGCTGGGCGGACTCGAACTCGCCGGCCCCTACATGTTTCTGCTCATAGGAGCGTTGGGCGCGGGTATCGCGGTTGGGCTGTGTTTCTTACACCGCTGGGCCCGCTGGCTGGCCATTCTTGTCGCCCTGATTGGCCTCGTCTTGCTGCTGCCCAGCGTCTCCAGCGCCCTGATTGATTTTCGACTCGGAAGGCTGGCCTGGACGGGTCTGGGAGTGATGGTCCGGACGATAATCGTCTGGTATCTCTTCCAGGGACCGGTAGTGGAATACTTTAGTTCAAATTGATCTAAGCGAGACATGATATGTGCTGCTACAACATTGATAATATTATGTTTATGGTTAATAGGTACTATTATATACGTACCTATAGCATGGTATAATATACGGAAGTATGGCTTTGAGTATCAAGAACGACAGCACGGAACGGCTGGCTCGTCAGGTGGCAGGCGAGACTGGCGAGTCTCTGACCCAGGCGATTCATGAGGCTCTGCGGGAGCGGTGGGAGCGGCTGCGGGCGGGACGAAAGAGCCGAGTCCTGACCAGCCAGCTCGAAGACGTGTTGCGCCGGGTGGACGCCCTGCCAACTATCGACACGCGGCCGGAAGACGAAATCCTGGGCTATGACGAGCATGGAATGCCACGCTGATGGTGATCGACACCTCCGCGCTGATCGCTATCTTCCTGGCTGAGGCCGAACGCAGGCAGTTTCTCGACCGGATCGTCGAGGCTGCAACCCGGCTCATCTCCGCCGCCAACGCACTCGAAACCGGGATTGTGCTGGAAGCCAGACGCGGCGAAGCCGCAGGTCGCGAGTTTGATCTCTTCCTGGTTCGCGCCAATCTTCAAGTCGTCCCGGTGGACAGCGAACAAGTCGAAATCGCGCGCTCCGCATGGCGCAAATATGGCAAAGGCCGGCATCCGGCGGGACTCAACTTCGGAGATTGTTTCGCGTATGCCCTGGCCAAGTCCTCAGGCGAACCGCTTTTGGCCAAGGGCACCGATTTCTCTACCACCGACCTCGAACTAGTTGCCGGGAACGACGAGAGCGCGAAAACATAAGCCGCTGGTGGAACTGTTTGTTCCCCGCTCCCCCTGCAAACTACTTCGCAGGTGCGGCTGCCGGTTTGATTGCGCTGGCCGCTTTTTGCAGATCATCCACGGAGCTGGAGGTTAGCTGATACAGTGCCGGTTCGTTCTCTCGCTTCGCTACATCACCAAACAGCGGCGCCTGGCAAGCGAGTGGAGAAAGTGCAGATCGCTAAGTCCAAAAATCGTTTCGGAATAAAGTCTTTATCAGCATGCCGGAATTACCCGATATTGCCGCTTACATTACGGCGCTTGAAGAACGCATCGTAGGGCAGACGCTCGAGCAGGTGCGACTGGCCAGTCCTTTTCTTCTTCGCACTGTGCAGCCCCCAATTGCGAGTGTGGAGGGACGCCTGGTGCGCGAAGTGCGGCACATCGGCAAGCGCATCGCGATTGGTGTCGAAGGCGATCTCTGGCTGGTGCTGCACCTGATGATCGCCGGACGGCTGCACTGGAAGGCTCGTCTCGCAAAGCTGGCTGGGCGCAAGAGCCTGGCGGCCTTCGATTTTCCCACTGGCTCTTTGGTGCTGACGGAAGCCGGCACGAAGCACCGCGCATCGTTGTCGGTTTTCGCCGGAGAGGAAGCCTTGCGTTCCGTGGATGCGGGAGGGATTGACGTCTTCACCAGCGATCTCAACTCGTTTCGCGACGCTCTTACGGTCGAAAATCGCACGCTCAAGAGAGCTCTTACCGATCCGCGCATCGTCAGCGGCATCGGCAACGCCTATTCGGATGAAATCCTGCATTCCGCCCAGCTGTCACCGGTCACGTTGACGCACAAGTTACAGCCGGAGGAATGGCAAAGGCTGTTTGCTGCGACGAGAGACACGCTCAAACTGTGGATCGACCGGCTACGCGTAGAGGCCGAGTCTGGATTCCCAGAGAAAGTAACTGCATTTCGCAGGGAGATGGCGGTTCATGGCCGCTACGGAGAACCGTGCCCGAGGTGTGGCGAAAAAATCCAGCGCATTCGCTACGCGGACAACGAAACCAACTACTGTGCGCGATGCCAAACCGGTGGGAAACTTCTGGCCGATCGCAGTTTGTCCCGGCTGCTGCGGTCGGACTGGCCCCGTACGCTCGAAGCATTGGAGGCGCTTAAGCGCCGGTAGAGTCGTGCTGAGAGTGTGGGGCGGGCGCCCTCGCCCGCCTCTTTTGATCTTGATCGTGATCTTGACTGGCGTCGCTCAGCGTATCCCAAGTCTCAAGGCAAAAACGGCGAGCGGGGGCGCCCGCCCCACACCTATTCTTCCTCTTCCTTCACCTCGCCGCGCTCCGCCTTCGCCTTCTCGATGATCTTCTCCTGCAATTGCCCGGGACGATGTCGTAGTGGTGCATTTCCATGTTGAAGCTGCCGCGGCCCTGGGTCATCGAGGTGAGGTCGACGCCGTAGGTCAGCATCTCGGCCATGGGTACTTCGGCCTTCACGATGGTGTTGCCGCCCTTGTTGTCCATGCCCTGGATGCGTCCGCGGCGGCTGTTCAGGTCGCCCATGATGGTGCCGGCGAACTCGTCGGGCACGGTGATCTCGACCGCCATCACCGGCTCGAGCAGCGTCGGCTTGGCCACTTCCATGGCCTTTTTGAAAGGCGATGCGGCCGGCCATCTGGAACGACAGGTCGTTCGAATCGACATCGTGGTACGAGCCGTCGTAGAGGATCACGCGGAAGTCCACCACCGGGAAGCCCGCCAGATAGCCGCGGGCGGCGGCGTCTTTGATTCCCTTTTCCACGGCGGGAATGTAGTTCTTGGGAATCGCGCCGCCGAAGATGTCGTTGACGAACTCGAACTCGCCGCCGCGGGGCAGCGGCTCCATCTTGATTTTGCAGTCGCCGTACTGCCCGTGGCCGCCGGTCTGCTTCTTGTGGCGGCCCTGGACGTCGGCCTTGCCGCGAATGGTTTCGCGATACGGAACCTTGGGCGCCTTCAGCACCACTTCGGCGTGGTAGCGCTTCTTCATCTTCGAGACCGACGACTTCAATGTGCTGCTGTCCGGTGCCGGCGATCAGAAATTCCTTGGTCTGCGGATCGCGGAAGAAGCGCAGCATGGCGTCTTCTTCCATCAGCTTGTGGAGGCCGACGCCCAGCTTGTCTTCGTCGGCGCGGCTCTTCGGCTCGATGGCGAAGGTGATGGCCGGCTCGGGCAGCTTGACGCGCGGATACTGGATCGGGGCTGCCTTGTCGCCCAGCGTGTCGCCGGTGAGCGTGTCTTTCAGCTTCGCGACCGCGCCAATATCGCCGGCGTGCAGCTCCGTGATCGGAACGGCGGTTTTGCCCTGCATGATGGAGATGTGGGCGAACTTCTCCTGCGTGTTGCGGTTGAAGTTCTGCAGCGTGGCGTCGTTCTTCAGCACGCCGGAAAAAACTTTGAAATAGGAAATGCGGCCGGAGAAGGCGTCGGACACGGTCTTGAAAACGTAGAGCGATGCGGGCTCGGTGTCGGTACCCTTGCGCGCCGGGAGGCTCGCCATTGCCGCCGGCGGTCGCCCTGACCGCACTCGTGCTCGCCGGCGCAGGCGTGTAATCGACGATGAAGTCCATCACCTCGTCGACGCCGATGTTGCCGAGACCGGAGGTGAAGAGCACGGGGAAGATGCTTGTCTTCGCGAATCGCCTCGTGCAGCGCCGGCACCAGATCCTCTTCCGGAATCGTGCCCTTCTCGAAGAATTCTTCCATCAGCTCGTCTTTGCCTTCGGCGACGAGTTCCACCAGTCTTTCGTGCGCTTCCTGCGCCGCGGCCTTCAGGTCGGCGGGAATTTCGGTTTCTTTGCCTTTGCCGTTTCCGCCCAGTTCGTAGGTGTAAGCCTTCATGCGGACCAGGTCGACAACGCCCGTGAAATTCTTTTCGCTGCCGATGGGGAGCTGCAGCGGAGTCACGGCGCGGCCAAAGGCCTTGGTCAGCGATTCGAGAACGCGGTCGGCATCGGCGCGCTCGCGATCCATGCGGCTGACCACGATCATGCGCGGCAGGTTGATTTCGTCGCAGTAGCCCCAGACGCGCTGGGTAACCACCTCCACGCCGGCGACGCCGTCGACGACGACCAGCGCCGCGTCCACCACGGGCAGCACCATCTTGGCTTCGTGGACGAACATGTTGAAGCCGGGCGTGTCGAGCAAATTGATTTTGGTCTTGCCCCACTCGACGAACGCCAGGCCGGTCGAGATCGACATCTTGCGGGCGATTTCTTCCTCGTCGTAATCGGTGGCGGCGGTGCCGTCGTCCACGCGGCCCAGGCGCTGGCTCGCGCCCGCGGTGTAGAGCATGGCGGAAACCAGGGAGGTCTTGCCCGCATGTCCGTGTCCGATCAGGGCAAGGTTGCGGAGATTGGCGCCTTCGTAAACCTTCACGGGTTGTCTCCTTGAGGAAAAGAAGGCGGGCCCAATAGGCTTATAGATGAGGACAACGTAGGCCGAAGTCCCGCACGCCTGCCAAAAAGCTCAGGATGCTACCACAGCGGAAAATGGCTGCTCAAGC